>NZ_CP192019.1:0-4800000 GCF_050948395.1 Micromonospora sp. CA-244673
GTGACCGGAGCGACCGACCTTGCCGCGGTGTGGGCGGCGACGACCGACGAACTCGCCGACGAGATCATCTCCGCGCAGCAGCGGGCGTACCTCCGGCTGACCCGGCTGCGGGCGATCGTCGAGGACACCGCACTGCTCTCCGTGCCCGACGCCTTCACCCGGGACGTGATCGAGTCCCGTCTCCGCCCGGCCATCACCGAGGCGTTGAGCCGCCGGCTCGGCCGGCCCATCCAGGTGGCCGTCACGGTGCGCGTCGCGGAGGACCCGGGTGGCCGCCCGGCCGGCACCGTCTACCGCAGCAACCCGGAGCCGGCCGCCGGGCCCGACGGCCCACCGGATCTGCTCACCGGTTTCGACCAGCCCGGCCCCGCCGACGCCGCGCCCGGCTTCCCCGAGCTGGGTTTCCCCCCGGCCCGGCCGGAGGCCCCGGCGTACGCCGATCCGCGCCCGGAGCCGCCCGCCGACGAGCCGGCCCCGCGGCAACGCACCGCCGACGGTGTCCGGCCGCAACACATCCCGGCCAGCCGCGACGGGCAGGACACGCTGTTCAGCGCCGCCTTCGCCGAGCCGCTGCGTGCCACCCCCGAGCACCGGGGCTTCGACGAGCGGCCCCGGGTCGAACCGGCCGCCCCCGACGCCGGGGGCTACGAGCCCCGCTACCGGGAGGCGCCCGGCCCGGCCGACGCCCCGCCGCTGCGCGGCCTGCCCCGCGACGGCGCCACGGACAGCGGCCCCGGCCGCGGCGGCCCGGACCACCACCGCCCGGGCGGCCAGGCCGACCGGCGGATGCCCGGCGGGGCGGAGAGCGGCGGGAACCGGCTCAACCCGAAGTACATGTTCGAGACGTTCGTCATCGGCTCGTCGAACCGCTTCGCCCACGCGGCGAGCGTCGCGGTGGCCGAGTCGCCGGCGAAGGCGTACAACCCGCTCTTCATCTACGGCAGCTCCGGGCTGGGCAAGACCCACCTGCTGCACGCCATCGGGCACTACGCCACGACGCTGGGCAACGCCCGCTCGGTCCGGTACGTCTCGACCGAGGAGTTCACCAACGACTTCATCAACTCGCTGCGCGACGACAAGACGAGCGCGTTCCAGCGCCGCTACCGGGACGTGGACATCCTCCTGATCGACGACATCCAGTTCCTGGAGAACCGGGAGCGGACCCAGGAGGAGTTCTTCCACACCTTCAACACGCTGCACAACGCCAACAAGCAGATCGTGATCACCTCCGACCGCTCGCCGAAGCAGCTGGCGACGCTGGAGGACCGGCTGCGGACCCGGTTCGAGTGGGGGCTGCTCGCCGACATCCAGCCGCCGGACCTGGAGACCCGGATCGCGATCCTGCAGAAGAAGGCGGCGCAGGAGCGGCTGTACGCCCCGCCGGACGTGCTGGAGTTCATCGCCTCCCGGGTGTCGAACTCGATCCGGGAACTCGAGGGGGCGCTGATCCGGGTCACCGCGTTCGCCAGCCTCACCCGCTCGTCGGTGGAGCTGTCGCTGGCCGAGGAGGTACTGCGGGACTTCATCCCGGACGGCGCCGGCCCGGAGATCACCGCCGACCAGATCATGGTCTCGACCGCGGACTACTTCGGCGTGAGCCTGGAGGATCTGCGCGGCCACTCCCGGTCCCGGGTGCTGGTCAACGCCCGCCAGGTGGCCATGTACCTGTGCCGCGAGCTGACCGACCTGTCGCTGCCCCGGATCGGGCAGGCGTTCGGCGGCCGGGACCACACCACCGTCATGCACGCCGACCGGAAGATCCGCCAGCAGATGGCCGAGCGGCGCTCGCTCTACAACCAGATCGCCGAGCTGACCAACCGGATCAAGCAGACCACCTGATCCGTACGCCGACGCGACGCCCGGCCGGGCTCACCGGCCGGGCTTTTTCGTGCCTGTGGAGATCCGGAGCTTGACCCTCGACCCGGTTCAGGGCCCACGATCGGTGTCGTGTTCATCCACACCCCGACCCGGTTGTCCACACCCCCTGTTCCACAGACGGTGGAAAACCACGCTCGGTCTCCGCCCGGTTACCCACAGACTGTGGACAACCCCTGGGGACGAGGCTGTGGACGCCTGGGGACGACGGTCACGTTGTCCACCGACGACGGTCCGCCTGTGGGCGGCCTGTTGAAGGTTCTGGGGATGACGGCCGTCGACGCCGCCGGCGCTGTCCACAACACTGGGGAGAAACCCGGTGGATTAGCGGTGGACAACCGGTGGACAGCCGTGGATAACCCGGCGGCTGGCGGCGGCTGTGGACTCAGACACGGGTTGTACCCCTGGTTCTCCACAGCGAAACCACCGGTGGATAACCTGTCTGACCTGGGCGGACGCCGGTTCTCCACAGTTTGCACAGGTGCGATGAAGACGATGAGTTATCTCTTCTAAACAACAAAAACCAATCATCACCGTTGGACTTCCTGTGGATCGGGCCGGAGCACTGCCGCCGGCAGTCGCCCGGGCACCTGGATCCACGGGGTCGGGCGCACAGCCGATGCCCACGCGCCCTAAGGTGCGAGGGGAACCCGCACGGTCGGGCGGGACGGGTGGCAGCGGTCGGCATGAGAGAGTTGTCGCTGACGTCGACGCGGAGGCATTGATGAAGTTCCGAGTGGAGCGCGACGCGCTCGCCGAGGCGGTCGCGTGGACCGCCAAGAGCCTGCCCAACCGACCTTCCGTGCCGGTGCTGGCCGGGGTGATGCTCCGCGTCACCGACGGCAACCTGCAGGTCTCCGGCTTCGACTACGAGGTCTCCAGCCAGGTCACCGTCGAGGTGCAGGGTGACGCCGACGGGGCCGCCCTGGTCTCCGGCCGGCTGCTCGCCGAGATCACCAAGGCGCTCCCGGCCAAGCCGGTGGACATCGCCGCCGTCGGCGCGCACCTGGAGCTGGTGTGCGGCAGCGCCCGGTTCACCCTGCCGACCATGCCGGTCGAGGACTACCCGACCCTGCCGGAGATGCCGGAGAGCGCCGGCACCGTCGACGCGGCCGCCTTCGCCGCCGCCGTCGCCCAGGTGGCCGTGGCCGCCGGGCGGGACGAGACGCTGCCGATGATGACCGGCGTCCGGATCGAGCTCTCCGGCAGCACGCTGGCGATGCTCGCCACCGACCGCTACCGCCTGGCCCTGCGCGAGATGGAGTGGAACCCGGACGACCCGGAGATCAGCCTCAACGCGCTGGTACCCGCCCGGACGCTGCACGACACCGCCAAGGCCCTCGGCCCGCTCGGCGGCCACGTCACCATGGCGCTCTCCCAGGGCGGTGCCGGCGAGGGCATGATCGGTTTCTCGGGCGGCACCCGCCGGACCACCAGCCGGCTGCTCGACGGGGCCAACTACCCGCCGGTGCGCTCGCTCTTCCCGGCGAGCCACAACGCCGAGGCCCGCGTCCCGGTCGCCACGCTCATCGAGGTGGTCAAGCGCGTGGCGCTGGTCGCCGAGCGCACCACCCCGGTGCTGCTCAGCTTCAGCTCCGACGGCCTGGTGGTCGAGGCCGGCGGCACCGAGGAGGCCCGGGCCAGCGAGGCCATGGAGGCGACCTTCACGGGCGACCCGCTCACCATCGGCTTCAACCCGCAGTACCTGATCGACGGCCTGACCAACCTGGGCGCCCAGCACGCCCAGCTGGCGTTCGTCGACGCCTTCAAGCCCGCGGTGATTTCCCCCGCCGGCGAGGATGGCGAGGTCATCCCCGGGTACCGGTACCTCATCATGCCGATCCGCGTGTCCCGCTGATCGCCGGCAGCACGATCCAGACGTACGGAGGTAGGAGCAGATGCAGCTCGGCCTGGTAGGACTCGGCCGGATGGGCGGCAACATGCGCGAGCGGTTGCGCGCCGCCGGTCACGAGGTGGTCGGTTACGACCGCAACGCGGAGCTGAGCGACGTCGCGAGCCTCGCGGAGCTGGCCGAGAAGCTGGAATCGCCCCGCGCGGTCTGGGTGATGGTCCCGGCCGGCGTCACCGACGCCACCATCGACGAGCTCGCCGGCGTCCTCGGCGAGGGCGACATCATCATCGACGGCGGCAACTCCCGGTTCAGCGACGACGCCCCGCGCGCCGAGCGCCTCAACGAGCAGGGCATCGGCTACATCGACGTGGGCGTCTCCGGCGGCGTCTGGGGCAAGCAGAACGGGTACGCCCTGATGGTCGGCGGCGCCCAGGAGCACGTCGGGCGGCTCATGCCGATCTTCGAGGCGCTCAAGCCCGAGGGCGAGTTCGGCTTCGTGCACGCCGGCCCGGTCGGCGCCGGCCACTACGCCAAGATGGTGCACAACGGCATCGAGTACGGCCTCATGCACGCCTACGCCGAGGGCTACGAGCTGCTGGCCGCCTCCGAGCTGGTGACCAACGTGCCGGGAGTCTTCAAGTCCTGGCGCGAGGGCACCGTGGTCCGGTCCTGGCTGCTCGACCTGCTCGACCGGGCGCTCGACGAGGACCCGGAGCTCACCGAGCTGAGCGGCTACACCGAGGACACCGGCGAGGGTCGCTGGACGGTCGACGAGGCGGTGCGGCTCGCCGTGCCGCTGAACGTCATCACCGCCTCGCTGTTCGCCCGGTTCGCCTCCCGGCAGGACGACTCGCCCGCCATGAAGGCCGTCGCCGCGCTGCGCCAGCAGTTCGGTGGGCACGCCGTCCGCAAGCGCTGACCGGCGTCCACAGCCTGTGTACGTCCGCCGGCTCGAACTTGTCGACTTCCGCTCGTACGAGCGGGTCGGCGTCGACCTGGAGCCGGGGCCGAACGTGCTGGTCGGCGCGAACGGCGTCGGCAAGACCAACCTGGTCGAGGCGTTGGGCTACGTGGCGACCCTGGACTCGCACCGGGTCGCCACGGACGCCCCGCTGGTCCGGATGGGCGCCAGCTCGGCGGTGATCCGCTGCGCGGTGGTGCACGAGGGCCGGGAGCTCCTGATCGAGCTGGAGATCGTCCCGGGCAAGGCCAACCGGGCCCGGCTGGGTCGCTCCCCGGCCCGCCGCGCCCGGGACGTGCTGGGCGCGCTGCGGCTGGTGCTCTTCGCCCCGGAGGACCTGGAACTCGTCCGCGGGGATCCGGCCGAGCGCCGCCGTTACCTGGACGACCTGCTGGTCACCCGCCAGCCCCGCTACGCCGGGGTCCGCGCCGACTACGAGCGGGTGGTCAAGCAGCGCAACGCGCTGCTGCGGACGGCGTACCTGGCCCGCAAGACGGGCGGCTCGCGGGGCGGGGACCTGTCCACCCTCGCGGTCTGGGACACGCACCTGGCGCACCACGGCGCGGAGCTGCTCGCCGGCCGGCTGGAGCTGGTCGCCGCCCTGACCCCGCATGTGGCGAAGGCGTACGACGCGGTGGCGGCGGGCCGGGGTGCGGCGGGGATCGCGTACCGGCCGTCGGTGGAGCTGCCCGAGTCGACCACCGACCGGGCGGCCCTGGTCGAGGCGCTCGGCGCCGCGCTGACCGCGAGCCGGTCGGCGGAGATCGAGCGGGGCACCACGCTGGTCGGCCCGCACCGGGACGATTTGGCGCTGACCCTCGGCCCGCTGCCCGCCAAGGGCTATGCCAGCCACGGCGAGTCCTGGTCCTACGCGCTGGCGCTGCGGCTGGCCGGCTACGACCTGCTGCGCGCGGACGGGATCGAGCCGGTGCTGGTGCTGGATGACGTCTTCGCCGAGCTGGACGCCGGCCGGCGGGAGCGGCTGGCCGAGCTGGTCGGCGGGGCGAGCCAGCTCCTGGTGACCTGCGCGGTCGACGACGACGTGCCGGCGACCCTGCGGGGCACCCGGTACGCGGTGGGCGAAGGGACGGTACGCCGTGTCGGATGAGGTGGAACTCCCGCCCGCACGGCTGGGGCCGGGACGCGGTGGGCGTACGCCGGAGGGGCCGGAAGCGAAGTCGGGCGGTGAGGCCGGCGCGGACCTGCCGGAGGGGACGTCCGGGCCGGAGCTGGCCCGGGCGGTGCTGGACGCGGCGAAGGCCCGCCGGCAGGCGGCGGGCGGTACGCGGCGGCGCGGCGCGGTTCGTGGCGACGGCGAGAAGCGGCTGCGCGGCTATTCCGGCCCGGGGCCGGACCCGCGGGACCCGCAGCCGCTCGGCGCGGTGCTGGACAAGCTGGTCAAGGCGCGCGGCTGGCAGCAGCCGGCGGCGGAGGCGACGGTCTTCGGCGCCTGGGAGCGGGTGGTCGGGCCGGAGGTGGCGCAGCACAGCCGCCCGGTGAAGCTGGAGAACGGCGAGCTGACCGTGGAGGCCCGCTCGACGGCCTGGGCCACCCAGCTGCGGCTGCTCGCCGGCTCGCTGCTCAAGCAGATCGCCAGCGAGGTGGGCCACAACGTGGTGCGCAAGCTGCACATCCACGGCCCGGCGGCGCCGTCCTGGTCGCGCGGCCCGCGCCGCGTGCGGGGGCGGGGACCGCGCGACACCTACGGCTGACCGTCACCGGTCGCCGCGGCGTGCCTCCCGCTGGGCGCGCTTGAGCTCCCGCTGTTCGCGGCTCCACTGCTTGCGCCGCTCCAGGTCCTGCTTCCAGGCCTCGCGGGCCAGCCGGGAACCGCCCTGCACGGCGCCCTGCACCTGGGACGGGCCGGCCAGGTTCTGGAACACCCAGCCCAGCAGGCGACCGCCCTTGCCGGAAGCGTCGCCCACCTGCTGCTCGTCGCCGCTCATCCGCCCGACCTCTCCTCGCCGACCACGTACGATTGGTGTACCAATAATTGGTACACCAATCGTTGCTACCATCGCAACGACCGGACGAGGAGGACGAGGGTGGCCGACCGGCTCGAAGGCGATCCCCTGGCGCTGGAGCAGCAGGTGTGCTTCGCGCTCTCCGTCGCCGCGCGCGGCGTCGTCGCGGTCTACCGCCCGCTGTTGGAGCCCATGGGGCTCACCCACCCGCAGTACCTGGTCATGCTGGCGCTCTGGCAGCACGCGCCGCTGTCGGTCCGGGAGCTGAGCCGGCTGCTCCAGCTCGACCCGGGCACCCTGTCACCGCTGCTCAAGCGGCTCGAAGCCGCCGGCTACGTGCGGCGGGAGCGCGACGCGTCGGACGAGCGCAGTCTGGCCGTCTCGCTCACCGCCAGCGGGCGGGCGCTCCGGGCGCAGGCCGAGCGGATCCCGCCGGCGATCGTGCAGCGGCTCGGCCTGCCGCTGGCGGACCTGCGGCACCTGCACACGGTGCTCACCGAGGTGATCGCGGCGGCCAACCGGGCCACGACGGCCGGGCCCGGCGAGGCCGGGCAGCCGGGTCAGGCGTCGGCGTAGACCGCGAAGCCGCGCTCGGCGCAGCGCCGGTAGAAGGCGGCGAGCACGCTCAGCTCGGCGCAGGTGAAGTTCCACTGCGGCGGCTCGCCGCTCTCGTCGCGCAGCTTGTCCAGCCGGCTGTCCAGCCAGCGGAGCTGCTGCTCGGCCAGGCGCCCGTCGCCGAGCAGCGAGCGCAGCACCTCGCTCACCGACTCGAAGGTGACCGCCTCGCCGAAGGGGCGGTGCCGGGCCACGAACTTCTCCACGCCCTCGGCGATCCAGGAGCAGCCGTCCGGGTCGATCACCGGGTCCTCGTCCTCGGCGGAGTTCTCCGTGGCGTACAGCACATTTTCCAGGCCGAGGATGAGGTCGACGAGTTCGGTGTACGCCGTCGCCCGCACCGTGCCGGTCTTCGCGATCAGCTCGGCGAGCGCGGCGGTCGGCGCCGAGATGCGTGGCATGTCCACGATCTCGCTGAAGTCGACGAACTCGGCCGGCGCGACCGGATCGTAGAAGCGGCCGGTCCGCGGCCAGTGCACCGCGACGTTGTCCAGCCCCATCTGGCGTCACCTCTCAGCAAGCACGTTGTCCGACCGATCGGGTCGATCGTCCCGGTTGCGGCCGCGAAAGATCAAGACCGCAGGTGGCGGCGCCGCAAAAGGTACGGCACGTCCGGTCCCGCCGCGACCCCCGGTCGGTCACCCGCGGCCACCGATCCGGTGCCGGCCGCGCCCTCGATCAGGGCGACGGCCACTTCAGCCCGGCACGTCTGACGCCGTGCCGCGACCGGAACCCGTCGGAGCCGTGTAGGGGGAGTCGCGGATAGCGCGGTTCGGCCCCCTACGGCAATCTCAGCCGCCCCGGAGGGGGTGCCGAGTGGCGGTTTGGTCGGCTGCGCAGAGTAAGATTGACGACGAGACGAAAGACCCGACACGGAGCGACGGACAGGGGCCCCAGGGCCCTTGATCATTGTCCCGCATCGGGTCGAGCCGATCGCGATCCGCGGGCATCCGCGGCGACCGGCGTACGCGATCCGTGACCTGGAGATCCGGGGACCGGTTTGTGCGCGCCGACGTCGCGTCCTGTCCGCCGAACCCGCGCCCCGCGCCCTGGCGCGGCCGGTGCGAGAAAGTGGCCGAGGGTGGCAGCGGAGGACAACAAGAAGTACGGCGCCGAGTCGATCACCGTTCTCGAGGGCCTGGAGGCGGTCCGGAAGCGGCCCGGTATGTACATCGGGTCCACCGGTGAACGCGGTCTGCACCACCTCGTGTGGGAGGTCGTCGACAACGCCGTGGACGAGGCGCTGGCCGGCTACTGCGACACCATCGACGTGGTGCTGCTGGCCGACGGCGGCGTCCGGGTCACCGACAACGGTCGTGGCTTCCCGGTCGACCTCCACCCGAAGCTCAAGAAGCCGGGTGTCGAGGTCGCGCTGACCGTGCTGCACGCGGGCGGCAAGTTCGACGGGAAGGCGTACGCGGTCTCCGGCGGCCTGCACGGCGTCGGCGTCTCGGTGGTGAACGCGCTCTCCACCCGGATGGCCGTGGAGATCCACAAGGACGGCTTCGTCTGGCGGCAGCAGTACCACAACTCCAAGCCCACCCCGCTGGAGAAGGGCGAGACGACCGACCGGAGCGGCTCGGCGGTCTCCTTCTGGCCCGACCCCGACGTGTTCGAGACGGTCGACCTCGACTTCCAGACCATCTACCGGCGCCTGCAGGAGATGGCCTTCCTCAACCGGGGCCTCACCATCCACCTGCTCGACGAGCGGGTCTCCGATGGTGAGGAGGGCAAGCAGCGCGAGGTCACCTTCCTCTACAAGGGCGGCATCGCCGACTTCGTCCGGCACCTCAACGCCTCCAAGAACCCGATCCACAAGACGGTGGTCGAGTTCGGCGCCGAGGAGGAGGGCATGTCGGTCGAGATCGCCATGCAGTGGAACGAGTCGTACGGCGAGTCGGTCTACACCTTCGCCAACACGATCAACACCCACGAGGGCGGCACCCACGAGGAGGGCTTCCGGGCCGCGCTGACCAGCGTGGTCAACCGCTACGGCGCGGACAAGAAGCTGCTCAAGGGCGACGAGAAGCTCTCCGGCGAGGACATCCGCGAGGGCCTGGCCGCGATCATCTCGGTCAAGCTGGCCAACCCGCAGTTCGAGGGCCAGACCAAGACCAAGCTCGGCAACACCCCGGTGAAGAGCTTCGTGCAGCGGGTCTGCAACGAGTGGCTGGTCGACTGGTTCGACCGGAACCCGGCCGAGGCCAAGACCATCATCACCAAGGCGTCCCAGGCGGCGCGGGCCCGGATCGCCGCCCAGCAGGCGCGCAAGCTGGCCCGGCGCAAGTCGCTGCTGGAGTCCGGCTCGATGCCGGGCAAGCTGGCCGACTGCCAGTCGACCGACCCGCGCGAGTCCGAGGTGTTCATCGTCGAGGGTGACTCCGCCGGCGGCTCGGCCAAGCAGGGGCGCGACCCGCGTACCCAGGCGATCCTGCCGATCCGCGGCAAGATCCTCAACGTGGAGAAGGCCCGGATCGACCGGGTGCTCAAGAACAACGAGGTCCAGGCGCTCATCACCGCGCTGGGCACCGGCATCCACGACGACTTCGACATCGAGAAGCTGCGCTACCACAAGATCGTGCTGATGGCCGACGCCGACGTCGACGGCCAGCACATCCAGACGCTGCTGCTCACCCTGCTGTTCCGCTTCATGCGGCCGCTGGTCGAGCTGGGGCACGTCTACCTGGCCGCCCCGCCGCTCTACAAGATCAAGTGGAACAAGAAGGGCGACGACGCGCAGTACGCGTACTCGGACCGGGAACGGGACGGGCTGATCGCGCTGCGCCAGCAGAAGAAGGCCAACGCCCGGCCGGACGACATCCAGCGGTTCAAGGGTCTCGGCGAGATGAACTATCCCGAGCTGTGGGAGACCACGATGAACCCGGCCACCCGCACCCTGCGCCAGGTGACGCTCGACGACGCCGCAACCGCCGACGAGCTGTTCAGCGTCCTGATGGGTGAGGACGTCGAGGCACGCCGTTCGTTCATCCAGCGCAACGCCAAGGACGTGCGGTTCCTGGACATCTGACGGACCGCGCCGGGCCGGCCGGAGATCCACCGGCCGGCCCGGCGGTCCACAGAGTTATCCACAGTCTGGCCGGTATCCACAGCCGTTATCCACAGCACGAAAACGACTCTGAGTCTGATAAGGGTTAACAGTGACCGATACTCCCGAGTCCACGCCGAACGAGCCGGAGACCCCGGAGACACTGGCCGCGGTCGTCGCGCACGACCGGATCGAGCCGGTCGGGCTCGAGGTCGAGATGCAGCGCTCGTACCTCGACTACGCGATGAGCGTGATCGTCGGGCGTGCCCTGCCGGACGTCCGGGACGGGCTCAAGCCGGTCCACCGCAAGATCCTCTACGCCATGTTCGACTCCGGCTACCGGCCGGACCGCGGCTACGTGAAGTGCTCCCGCGTCGTCGGTGACGTGATGGGCCAGTTCCACCCGCACGGCGACTCCGCCATCTACGACGCGCTGGTCCGGATGGCGCAGCCCTGGTCGCTGCGCTACCCGCTGGTCGACGGCAACGGCAACTTCGGCTCGCCGGGCAACGACCCGGCCGCGGCCATGCGGTACACCGAGTGCAAGCTCGACCCGCTGGCCATGGAGATGCTCCGGGACATCGACGAGGACACCGTCGACCTCCAGGACAACTACGACGGGCGGGCCAAGGAGCCCACCATCCTGCCGTCCCGCATCCCCAACCTGCTGATCAACGGCTCCGAGGGCATCGCGGTCGGCATGGCCACCAAGATCCCGCCGCACAACCTGCGCGAGATCGGCGCGGCAGTGCAGTGGTGCCTGGAGAACCCGGAGGCCGACGAGGCCACCACCCTCGAGGCGCTGCTGGAGATCGTCAAGGGCCCGGACTTCCCGACCCACGGCCTGATCGTCGGCCAGTCCGCCATCCAGGACGCGTACCGGACCGGGCGCGGCTCGATCCGGATGCGGGCCGTGGTCGAGGTCGAGGAGGACAAGCGCGGCCGGCCGGCGCTGGTGGTCAGCGAGCTGCCCTACCAGGTCAACCCGGACAACCTGGCCGAGCGGATCGCCGAGCTGATCAAGGAGGGCAAGCTCGCCGGCATCGCCGACATCCGCGACGAGTCCTCCGGGCGCACCGGCATGCGTATCGTGCTCGTGCTCAAGCGCGACGCGGTCGCCAAGGTGGTGCTGAACAACCTCTACAAGCACACCCAGCTCCAGGAGACCTTCGGCGCCAACATGCTGGCGCTGGTCGACGGCGTGCCGCGCACGCTCAACCTGGCCCAGTTCATCCGCTACTACGTCGAGCACCAGATCGAGGTCATCCGCCGGCGGACCGCGTTCCGGCTGCGCAAGGCCGAGGAGCGGGCGCACATCCTGCGCGGTCTGGCCAAGGCGCTGGACGCGCTCGACGAGGTGATCGCCCTGATCCGGCGCTCGCCCACCGTCGAGGACGCCCGCCAGGGCCTGATCCGGCTGCTGGAGATCGACGAGGTCCAGGCGACCGCCATCCTGGACATGCAGCTGCGCCGGCTGGCCGCGCTGGAGCGGCAGCGGATCCTGGACGACCTGGCCAAGCTCGAGGTGGAGATCGCCGACCTCAAGGACATCCTGGCCAAGCCCGAGCGGCAGCGGCGGATCGTCTCCGAGGAGCTGGGCGAGATCGTCGCCAAGTGGGGCGACGACCGGCGCACCAAGATCGTGCCGTTCGACGGCGAGGTCTCGATGGAGGACCTCATCGCCCGCGAGGACGTGGTCGTCACGATCACCCGCACCGGGTACGCCAAGCGCACCAAGGTCGACCTCTACCGCTCGCAGCGGCGGGGCGGCAAGGGCGTCAGCGGAGCGACGCTGCGGCAGGACGACATCGTCAGCCACTTCTTCGTATGCTCCACCCACGACTGGATCCTGTTCTTCACGAACAAGGGCCGGGTCTACCGGGCCAAGGCCTACGAGCTTCCCGAAGCCAGTAGGGTGGCCAGGGGCCAGCACGTGGCCAACCTGCTCGCCTTCCAAGCGGACGAGCAGATCGCGCAGATCATCGAAATCCCGAACTACCAGGTGGCGCCCTACCTGGTACTGGCCACGAAGAACGGCCTGGTGAAGAAGACGCGGCTCGAGGAGTTCGACTCCAACCGTTCCGGCGGAGTCATCGCGATCAACCTGCGCGATGAGGACGAGCTGGTCGGTGCTGCCCTCGTCGCTCCCACCGACGACCTGCTGCTGGTCTCCAAGAACGCGCAGGCCATCCGCTTCAATGCCAGTGACGAGGCGCTGCGCCCCATGGGCCGGGCCACCTCCGGTGTGATCGGCATGCGGTTCAGCGAGGAGGATGTTCTCCTGGCTATGGAGGTCGTCCGCGAGGGCATGGAAATGGACGTGCTGGTCGCGACGAACGGGGGGTACGCGAAACGAACCCCGATCGAGGAATACCCGGTCCAGGGCCGGGGAGGTAAGGGCGTGCTGACTGCGAAGATCACCGAACGACGCGGTGGTCTGGTCGGCGCGGTGGTGATCAGCCCGGACGACGAGCTGTTCGCCATCACCAGCAACGGTGGCGTCATCCGGACTCCGGTGAAGCCTGTACGCCGTACGCGTGACCGGAACACAATGGGGGTCAAGCTGATGGACCTCCCGGACGGCGTGACTATCGTGGCGATTGCTCGCAATGCCGACGAGCCTGACGAACAGGACTAGTTGATGACGGAGACACAGGCGAAGTCGGGGAACACGGGGACCTCGGCCAACCCGGTCGACGAGGAGGCCGCACAGGGCGGTACACCAGCGACCGGCCGCGCGGCCGTGGGCCGGGCCACCGTCCCCGCCGACGCGCCTGCCCCGAAATTCACCCGGGCTCCCGGCATGGCCCCGCCGCCGGAAAACGCCGACGAGGACTCGCGGCCGTCCGACCAGGCCGAGACGAAGGTCGACGCTCCGACGTCTGCCGACGGCCTGGCCGCACCGGCCGCGGCGAAGCCCGGCGCGACCCCGCAGCCGGCCAAGCCGGCGGCGGCCGCCCGGCCGTCCACCGGCACCACCGGCACCCAGCCGCGTGTCGGCGCCGGCCTGGGCACCGCGCCGAAGCCGTCGCCGGACGGGGGCCGTCCCGCCGCCACGGGCCGCCCCGCCAACGGGGGCGGCCTGCCGCCGGGCATCAGCGGTGCGGCCGCCGTCGGGGCCGCCCGCGTGGGTGAGGCGGTACGCGCCGCGCGTACCTCGGTCAGCTCGGCCGCGTCGCGCGGACCGCGCCGGGCCCGGCTGAACCTCAAGCGGATCGACCCCTGGTCCGTGATGAAGTTCGCGTTCGCGGTCTCCGTGGTGCTCTTCATCGTGGTGGTCGTCGCCACCTCGGTGCTCTACCTGGCTTTGGACGCCATGGGCGTGTTCAAGAGCGTCAACGACAGCCTCACCGACCTGGTGAACGCCGGCGGCGGCCAGGGTGGCGGCGGCTTCCGGATCACCGCCAAGGGCGTGATCCTCAGCTCCGCGCTGATCGGCCTCGTCAACGTCGTGCTCTTCACCGCGCTGGCCACGCTGGGCGCGTTCGTCTACAACGTCTGCGCCGACCTGGTCGGCGGGATCGAGCTGACGCTCGCCGAGCGGGACTGACCTGACGACGACGCCGGGGCACCGCGTAAAGCGGTCGCCCCGGCGTCCCGTATCCGGGTAGGTTTCAGGGTGTCGCGGGTGAGCGCGCCGCCACGGCCCCCCGATTTGGGGGCCACGGCGGCGATGGGTTAACCTTGCTCGTCGCTACGCGGGGCTATAGCTCAGTCGGTTAGAGCGCAGAGCTGATAACTCTGAGGTCGCTGGTTCGATTCCAGCTAGCCCCACCGCACATCGTCCGACGGTAGTCGAGCGCGAGGGGTCAAGCCCATGTTCAAGAAGCTCCTGATCCTGGCCGGCATCGTCGGTGTCGCCGCCGTCGTGGCCAAGAAGATCAAGGCATCGAACGACGAGCGCGCTCTCTGGCACGAGGCGACCACCGCGCCCGACCTGCGCTGACCCGCCTCACCGTCAGCACCGGGCGAATCCGCCCGCCTCGGGGCCCTAGCTCAACTGGCAGAGCACTGCCTTTGCAAGGCAGGGGTTAGGGGTTCAAGTCCCCTGGGCTCCACCAGCACCGCCTCTGACCTGCGGCGGGACGCCTCTCAAGATCATCGGGACCAACTTACCGATGGTCTCGCGTGGCCAGAAGTGGTCCACCGCCGCGATGCCGCCGGACATCCACCCGTGGCCCGTCGCGCATCTCGTACCTTCTCCCGCCACTTGACCCACTCGGCAGACCATGAGCGCGGAAGCGACCATCGGGTCCAGGTCCACGAGGAGATCCGCTGAACCCCCGGGAGCATCACAGCACCTAGTCTTGCCCAATGGCTGAGGACTGCCTGATCTGTCAGAAGCACCGCGGCGAAGGCGCCCTCGTCGGTCCCCTTGTGTGGGAAGGCCGAGAAGTGATTGTCACTCATCGGCCGGTCGCCAGGGACAGCCCGACATTCCTGGGCTATCTCTTCGTGGAAACCCGACGGCACGCAGCATCCCTCGATGCCTTGACCGAGTCCGAGGCAATGGCCGTGGCGCGGGCGGCATGGGTCGGTGCACGAGCGCTTCGGAGCGAGCTGGGTCCGGAATTCGTCTTCTCCGCGATCGCTGGCCGCCAGGTGGCGCATTTCCATCAGCACCTGTTCGTCCGTCATCCCGGCACCCCTGTCCAACATGGATGGATGGACGTGGACGACTGGGCAGAAGCACCCCGTGGGGATGGTGCCCGCGTGGCCGCCCTGTGCGCTCGGCTTCGGGAGTACTTCGAGCGCCAGATGCCAACTGTCAGTACCTGAGTGGTGCTGTCTGTTGGGCGCTGCGAACGCACCGCTAGGCGCAGCCGGGCAAGATCATCGGGACCACCTGAGGCCGCAGACAGGTGTCAGGCAACGGAGGTCAAGCCGAGCTGACCGCAGGTCAAGGCCGCCTACATCCCCGACGTCCCATGATCGGGTTTTGGGGTTCGAGTCCCCTGGGCTCCTCCATCTCCACTCCTCACCTGTCTCCGAGTCGCGGGCCCTGGCAACGACGTGCCAGCGGACCGTCATTTCGAGCCTTTTGTCGTCCTGCTTCTCCGCGGGCTGGAAACTGGGTCGGTGACCGAGGGCGGGGGGCGGTGGTCGGCGGAACGGTGGGAATCAGGAGCCGCCTGGCCGGGAAGCGGCAAAGACGGAGAGCGCCGGGCGAGACAGCCGGCGAGCCAACTTCCTCGAGTTGTTCTTCGACCTGGTGCTGGTCTTCGCGTTGTCGGGAGTCGTGTCGCGGGTCGTGCCGGCGGTTCGTGCTCCCTGCCACTCCGCGGCGGCCGGGTTGCCGAGGCGGGGCGGGCGTGCTCGCGAGTCGCCCCCCGCCCTGACGTGATGGTGAACCGGCCCTCGGTGTGGCCCGACCGATGACTCTTCCGCGCCGTGCTCGTCTGTACTCGAGTACCGACTCACGGGAGGCTGACACCATGCGAAAACTGACCTTCGCCATGAACCTGAGCCTGGACGGCTACATCGCCGCGCCCGGCGACGACCTCGGCTGGAGTGTGCCGAGCGACGAGCTGTTCCAGTGGTGGTCCGACCGGGTGGGGGCGACAGGCACGGCGCTGTACGGGCGCAAACTGTGGGAGACGATGAGCTCCCACTGGCCGACCGCCGACCAGCGGCCGGGTGCCACACCGGCGGAGATCGAGTACGCCCGCCGCTGGCGGGACATGCCAAAGGTGGTGTTCTCCTCGACAACCGGCACAGTCGACTGGAACACCCGCCGGGTCACCGGCGACGCGGTCACCGAGATCACCCGGCTCAAGGCCGAGGACGGCGGCCCCATGGACATCGGCGGCGCCACACTCGCCGCGGTGGCCATGCGGGACGGGCTGATCGACGAGTACGTGATCGTCACCCATCCGGTCCTGGTAGGTGGCGGCACGCCGTTCTTCGCGGCCCTGGACAACTGGGTGAACCTGACCATGGTGGAGACCCGGACGTTCCCTGGCGGCGTGATCCTGACCAGTTACGAGACCAGGCGCTGAGTACCCCAACCTCGGATCGGTCCAGGCTTCGGGCCGCCCGAGGATCTCGTGGCGCTGTGTTCGAGGCGATCGTGATACCCCCCCCGGATCACAGACCGGGTATGGCACAAGACACGTGATGGGCGAGGCAGCCTGTCGGGTCCTCGTGCGTCGCGCGTTGTCAGTCCACGGCTGCCGGCTCGGTGGGCCGTGGCGTGAAGAAGCGGATGATGTCGTCGGCTGCGGTGGGGGACAGCATCATTGCCTGGACTCGTGCGGACATTTCGGCGATCGGTTGGATCCTGCTGAACATCGCCTCCTCGTACGTCCGGATCGCCAAGTCGGGGTCGGCGGGGTTGCTGGCGACTTCGGCCGCGAGTTCGGCGGCGTCGAGCATGGCCTGGTTCGCACCCTCGCCGACCGGCGGCATGAGGTGGGCGGCGTCACCGATGAGGGTGATGCCCGGCTGGTGGGCCCAGCGGGCACCGGTGGGCATCGCCTCGATCCTACGTGGGGTCGGCGGGCTGTCGCCGGCTTCGATGAGTGCGGTGAGGCTGGGGTCCCAGCCCGCGAACATGTCCAGCAGGGCACGCTTGCTGCGGTAGCTGTCCAGGTGGCGATCGTCCGCCGGCAGGGAGATCCCGACTCGGATGCTGCCGTCGCCGAGGCGTTGCGCTGCCAGGATCTGGCTCACGCCGATGCACCAGAGGTTTCCCGGGCCGACCAGCTCGGCGAGATCCGGGTGGCGCCGGTCGGCGTCGCTGATGCTGAGCTCGGCCAGGGTGGCCACGGAGGACAGTGTCGCGTCGGTCAGCAGCGACCGGACGACCGAGCGCGCGCCGTCCGCGCCGATGAGGACGTCACAGTCGACGCTGTGCCCGCCATCGAACGTCAGCCGGAACCCTCCGGCGGGGCGTGGCGTCGCCGCGACGAGCCGGTGCTGCCAGGCGACCGCGTCGCCGGGGAGCGAATCGAGCAGAAGATCACGCAGCGCGGCGCGGTCGATCTCGGGGCGTCCGGAGAACGAGCCGGGTGGTGGCTTGTGGTGCGCGAGGGTGCGCCCGGCCGGGTCGAGGATGCGATGCTCCTCGCCCTCCGGCCGTGCCTCGGACCGGAATCGGCCGGCGAGGCCCGCGTCGGCCAGGGCCCGTTGCCCGGACTCCGGGTGCAGGTCGAGTGATCCGCCCTGTGATCGCGCGGATCGGCTCGCCTCGCGTTCGTACACCGCCGCGTCGATGCCGTGCCGGTGGAGGATTCGGGCCAGCGTCAGGCCGCCGAGGCCGCCACCGGCGATCGCAATTCGCATCATCGTCTTCCTTACCGTACGCTGTATTTCATGGATACGCCGTACGGTAGCGCACCGCTGCCCGTCTGGGAACGGCCCGAGCCTCAGCCGCGGTCGGCGCCGGTGGCGCTGAGCCGCGCGAAGATCGCCGCCACGGCGATCCGGCTCGCCGACGCACACGGCCTCGACGGGCTGTCGGTGCGCAAGATCGCCAAAGAGCTCGGTGTCGGTCCCATGCGGCTCTACGACTACGTGACCAACAGATCCGAGCTGCTTGATCTGATGGTCGACGCCGTCTACGCCCAGATCGCCGAGGCCGGGCAGCACTCCGAGTGGCCCGCCACGGTGCTGGCCATCGTCCACCGGACCCGCGATGCCGCTCTCGAGCACGAATGGTTCGCCGACCTGCTCGGCGCAAGGCCACACCTGGGACCACACGCGCTCGCCGTGGGCGAATCGACCGCGGCGGCGCTCAGCCAGGCCCCTGGCGTACGCGGCATCGACGATCTACAGCGGGCCTTGGGCGCCCTCAACGCGTTCATCGTCGGAGCACTCCGCAGGGAGATCACCGAGCGGCGCACCGCCCGTTCGACCGGCACCGACGTGTCCGCCTGGCAGGCCGCCCTCGGGCCCTACCTGACACGCATGCTCGAAACGGGCCGCTACCCCACCGTGGCCCGGCTCGTCGTCGACGGCGCCCACCTCAACGCCGAGGAAACCTTCCACCACAACCTGGTCACCATCCTGGACGGCATCACCAGCCGTCCCCAGCCATGATGTCGACCGTGGACGAGCCCTTCGTGCGGTGTTCGTGGTGGAAGCCGGCGAGGAGATGACCAGCTTGGCGAGGGACCTCCGCGATCTCCTGGGTCAGCCCGGCAGGGCCGGTCGCGCAGCCGGCGGTCAGGCCACTCGCACGCAGAACTCGTTGCCGTCGGGGTCGGCCAGCATGACGGCGCCGTCCGCACCGACCTCGAGCCGGGTGGCCCCGAGGGAGAGCAGTCGGTCGACCTCCGCCTGCTGATCGCCACCGGCCGGGGCGAGGTCGAAGCGCTGCCGGTTCCTCGCCTGCTTCGGGGCCACGGGCGGGCCTCCCCACGCGACCTTCGTGCCGCCGTGCGGTGACTGGATCGCGGTCTCCTCGTCCTGGTCCCACACCAGCGGCCAGCTCAGCGCCTCGCTCCAGAAGATGCCGACCTCGCGGGTGCCGTCGCAGGCGAGTTCCCCGAGCAGGCCGCACCCGGCGAGGAAGGAGTTGCCCGCCTCGATCACGCAGAACTCGTTGCCCTCGGGGTCGGCCAGGACGATGTGTCCCTCCTCGGGGAGTTGCCCGACGTCGAGGTGGCCGCCGCCGAGCGTGAGCGCCGTCGCCACCGTGCGCTGCTGGTCGTCGGGACCGGCGCTGGTCAGGTGAAGGTGGATCCGGTTCGGCCCCAGCTTCTTCGCGTCGCTCGGGACGAACCGGAGGCTGACCTGGGTGTCATCGCCGGGCAGGAGCACAGCCGCGGCGTCCTCGACGACCTCCCGGCCCAGCATTCCGGCCCAGAACTGCGCGAGGCGAGCCGGATCGTGCGCATCGAAGGTCAGCGTCAGCGTTCGCGAGAGCATGACTGCACCGTAGAGACGGGCCAGCACGACAACAAGGCGGTTTCGGCGGAGCCGGCGCGCCCACCGCGGTTCCCTCCCGGGACTTAGGTTGTCTCCTGTGCATGAGCGACTCCGCGAGCTGACCGACCGTGACCGCGAGGTTCGGTTGGAGGCACTGCGTGTGCTCCTGGCCGGGGCCGAGAGGGAGGACGCGGCCGCGAAGCAGGTCCTCAGGGAGATCGTGACCGGTTACCGCGACTTCGACCCCGAGATCTACACCCGCGCGTTGAATCTCCTCGTGCTGTTCGGTGACGAGTCGCTGGCCGAAGCGCTCTGTGCCGCGCTTGCCGACGAGGAGTACGGATGTCAGGCGTGGGGGGCGACCGGCTGCGCGACCCTGCGTGTCCAGGCGGCCGTTCCGCTGTTGATCGACCTACTCGGCCACGGCGATGCGCTTGCCCGACAGTGGGCCTGCGAAGCCCTGGGGGAGTTGGGTGACCGCACGGCGATCACGCCTCTCGCGCAGGTGCTCGACGACCCGGCTGAGCACGTCAGGGCAGCTGCCGCACATGCCCTGGCCGACATCGGTGACGACGAGGCGATCGAGCACTTGTGGAATGCGCTGGAGTCGCCACGCCGTCCCGTGCGTGCCGGCTACCTGTCGGCCGCGCTGGCGCACCCCGCCACCAGGACGTTCGACCGGCTGATCCAGGCGACCTCACACGACGATCCCGAAGTGCGCTTCTGGGCCGCACGAGCACTCGGGTCGACCGGCGACCAACGAGCCGAGGAACTGCTGGCGCACCTCGCGGCGGAGGACCACGCCACGGTGCGAACCGGCGCGCACGTCAGCACCGCCGCGAAGAAGGCCCTGAAGATCCTGCGGAACATCCGCAGACACCAGCGGTAGGCAAGCAGCCGGGAACAGACCAGGTGACCCGTCGAACCTCAACCGGTGCGCCCCTAGGCTGAGCCCATGATCGACGACCGGAAGCCGCCGTCCCGTCTCAGCGGCTTCCGGGTCTGCCTCCTCGGCGGCGCCTTCTTCGTGGCGTTGCTGGCGGTGCTCCAGCCGATCACCCGGCCGGCGCGATCGCGGTGACGACGGTCGCCGCGTGCGTCTCTTCGTCAACGTGGCGGTGGTGTGCCACTGACCGGTCAGCCCAGCCGGTCGAGGAACTCCCGCGAGCGCCGCACCACGAGCGCCGTGGCGTCCGCGTCGTAGGACGGCAGCGAGCTGTCGGTGAACAGGTGCGCGTCGCCCGGGTAGACGAACAGCTCACCCCGCTCGGGTCCGACGATCCCGACCAGCTCGCGGGCGGAGTCGATGTCGCCCTCCAGCGCGAAGAACGGGTCCTTGTCCATGCCGTGGATCTGCACGGGGACGGCGTCCGGCCACGGGCCGACGGCCCACTCGCCGGTGACCGGCAGGCAGGCCTCGTAGAGCAGGGCGCCGCGGGCGCCGGCGCGGGTCTGAGCGAGCCGCTGGGCGGTGGCGGCGCCCCAGGAGAAGCCGGCGTAAACGAGGTCCTTCGGCAGGTCGGCCACGATGCGGTCGGCGCGCTCGTCGAGCACCGCGCCGCCGATGCGCTTCGTCAGCGCGGCGCCCTCCTCGATGGTCGCCGGGCGCTCGCCGTCGAACAGGTCCGGTGTGTGCACGGTGTGCCCGCCGGCGCGCAGCTCGTCGGCGAAGGCGCGTACGCCGTCGGTGAGCCCCTGGATGTGGTGGAAGAGGACGATGTCTGCCATCTCTAGACTCCTGTCATCGAACCAGAGTGATCGAATGATCCAGAATTCTAGAACGGTCGAGAAATGTCGGTCAATCAGCAGATCCCGGATTACGACCTCGACGAGCTCCTCGTGGTCACCGCGCCCGAGCAGCTGCGCGCGCTGGCCGACCCGCTGCGCAGCACCCTGCTGGAGCTGCTCCTGGAGCGGGCCGCCACGGTCAACGAGATGGCCCGTGCGGTTGACCGTCCGAAGAGCAGCGTCGCCTACCACGTGAACCTGCTGGTCGACGCCGGCCTGCTCAAGGTGGTGCGGACGCGACGGGTCCGGGCGATCGAGGAGCGGTTCTACGGCCGGGTCGCCCGCACGTTCTACGTCGGCGTGCTCAACCGGCCCGAGGACAAGCAGGTCGTCGCGCGCATCAACGGCCTCGCCGAAGCGGCCGCCGAGGCCGCCGCGGCCCACGCCGCCGACGAACTGCGGTGCACGCTCGTCCACGCCCGCATCCCGATCGGGGACGTGCGGGCGTTCTGGGCGGAGGTCCAGGCACTCGCCCGCCGCTTCGCCCAGATCCCCCGCTCCGGAGACCAGGTGTACGGGTTCGTCGCCGGCCTCTATCCGACCGACGCGCCCACCCTCCCGGACACCGACCGGGACCCGGCCGACCGCCCCGGCGGCGACGCCGCTCAGCAGCGCTGAGCCGCGACGAGCTGCCGGGGCGGCCGGGGCGGGTAGGTCAACGGGCGGCGTCGGCGAGCACCTCGCGCAGCGCGTGGGAGGTCTGTCGGACGATCCCCGGGTTGGTGTCCCAGTAGTAGGGCAGGGCCATCACCGCCTGGAACAGCGCCCAGCCCCGGCCGCGCAGCCAGGAGGCGTCGTCCACCGCCAGTTCGGCGCGGAACCGGTCGCGGCTGCCGCCGGTGAACAGGTTCCACGCCGGTTGCAGGTCGCAGGCCGGATCGCCGACGTTGAGCCCGCCGAAGTCGATGACCGCGGAGAGCCGGCCGTCGACCACCAGCAGGTTGCCGGGCAGCAGGTCCCCGTGCAGCCAGAGCCCCGGCCCGCCCCAGGCCGGCGCGTCCAGCGACTCCTGCCAGGCGCGCAGCACCGCGGCGCCGTTGACACGGTCGCCGAGCCGGCGCACCGCGTCGTGGACCCCCTCGTCCAGCTCGGCGAGGTCCGCACCCCGGGCCTGCGGTGGCCGGGGGTACGCGCCGGTGGTGTCGATCCGCCGGATGGCGGCGATGAAGGCGGCCAGGTCGGCCGCCGCCGCGTCCCGGTCGTATCGGGCGGTGCTGGCGCTCTCACCCGGCAGCCACTCGTAGACGGACCAGTCGAACGGGTAGCCCTCGGCGGGGTGGCCCATGGCCAGCGGCACGGGCAGGGCGAGCGGCAGGTGCGGGGCGAGCCGGGGCAGCCACTCGGCCTCCCGGGCCGCCTGCTTCGTGGCCCAGCCGATCCGGGGCAGCCGCACCGCCAGGTCGTCGCCGAGCCGGTAGATGTCGTGGTCCGTCCCGTGCGAGGGGACGAGGCGCAGCGGCCGGTCGGCCCAGTGCGGGAACTGCCCGGCGAGCAGCCGGCGAACCAGGTCGACGTCGGTCAGCACCTCGTCGGCGTGCATCTTCATGCGGGTCACGGCGACCATCCTGGATCGGCCCGGGCGAGAGCCGCAAACGAGTTCAGTCTGCCCGGCGGCGCCAGCTCAGCGTCATGCCGAGGATCACCAGACCCGCCGGCAGGGCCGCCACCAGCAGCCCGCGCCAGAACGCCAGCCGCAGGCGCAGGGCGAGCCGGCGGTCCGGTTCCCGGGTGACCGCGTACTGCTGGCCGGGGGCGTCGGGGTCGAGCCGGCAGGTGAGGCGGTAGCCACCGGCGGCCGGGGCGGCGAAGGTGGCGGTCCAGGTCCAGGTCGTGTCGTCGGTGGCCACCTCGGTCCACTCCACCAGGTGCCCGGGTTCGGCCGCCGGGACCGCCCGCCCGTCGGGCCCGGTCACCCGGCACCGGCCCGCGTCCGGGGCGCTGGTCGGCCGGGTGGCCCAGATGGCGTACCGGCCGGGGTCGAGGTCGACGGCGAGGTCGTCGTAGCGCTGGCCGGCGGGCCGGATCGGGAGGGGCGTCGGCTCGGCGTGCGGCGAGACGGCCCGCTGGACGGCCGGCACGGCGGTCAGCAGGCCGAGACAGCCGACCAGCACGAGGACACCGGCCACCGCCAGCGCGATCCGCCTGCCCATGGGGGCAGGGTAGTGCCGGGCCGGCCGTCGCGGCAGGCTAGCGTCGGTGCGTGAGCACCGGATCCCCGCGCGTCCTGCCGGCCGAGAGCGGCATCGCCGAGGCCGCCGCCGTCCTGCGCTCCGGCGGGCTGGTCGCCTTCCCCACCGAGACGGTCTACGGGCTGGGTGCGAACGCGCTGGACGCCCGGGCGGCGGCCCGCATCTTCGAGGCGAAGGCCCGGCCCAGCTTCGATCCCCTGATCAGCCACCTGGCCGACGCCGCCGACCTGCCCGGTCTGGTCGGCGCCGTGCCGCCGGCGGTGGCCGCGCTGGTGGAGCGCTTCTGGCCCGGCCCGCTCACCCTGATCGTGGACCGGCCGGCGGCGATCCCGCCGATCGTCACCTCGGGCCTGGACACCATGGCCGTGCGGGTGCCCGACGAGCCGTCCGCCCGGGCGTTGATCGCCGCCGCCGGGGTGCCGGTGGCCGCGCCCAGCGCCAACCGGTTCGGGCAGCTCAGCCCCACCCGCGCCGAGCACGTGGTGGCCGGGCTGGGAGCGGCCGTGGACGTGGTGCTCGACGGCGGGCCGACCCGGTGCGGGATCGAGTCGACCATCGTGGACGCCCGGGGCGGGCGGCCGGTGGTGCTCCGGCTGGGCGCGCTGCCGGTGGAGGCGCTCGTCGAGGCGGTTGGGCCGGTCGAGGTACGCCCCGGCAGCTCCGGCCAGCCGGTGGCGCCCGGGACGCTGGCCGCGCACTACGCCCCGCGTACCCCGTTGCGGTTGGGCGCGGCGGCCGAGGGGAACGGCGGGCGGCGCGGGTTCCTCGCCTTCCGGGAGCCACCGGCGCGGGGTGACTGGGCCGCGGTGGAGGTGCTGTCGCCCGAGGGTGACCTGACCGCGGCGGCCGCGCGGCTCTTCGACGCCCTGCACCGGCTCGACGCCACCGGGGTCACCGAGATCGTCGCCGAGCCGGTCCCCGAGGTCGGTGTGGGCCGGGCGATCAACGACCGGCTGCGGCGGGCGGCCGCCACCTGGCACTGACCCGTCGGAGGGCCAGTTCGCCGACCACCTGGTCACCGCTCAGCTCGCCGGTGAGCCGGAAGCCGAGGCGCTGGTAGAAGCGTTCCGGGCCGTGCGGGCCGGGCGCCCAGGTGACGAACATCCGGTCCGTGCCCCGGCCGCGCAGCTCGTCGGCGAGCGCCGCAACGGCGAACCGCCCGTAGCCCCGGCCCTGCTGGTCCGCGGCGATGTTCAGCCGCCACAGGCCGGAGCGGACGTCGGTGGGATCGTCCTCCCGCCACCCGACGTCGAGGAAGCCCATGAGGAAGCCCACCGGCCGGTCGCCGTCCAAGACGAGCCGGGGCCAGGCGACCGCCGGCTGGGCGTACGCCTCGGCCAGCGACCGGGCGACGGGAGCGACCAGCCCCTCCTGGTCGGGACGGACGGCGATCGCGCAGGCGGCCAGGACGTTGTCCGGGGTGATCTGCTCCAGGCGAGGTGACGGCACGCCGGCACCCTAGCCGCCGCCCCGGCCGGCGATCGATCCATTTACGCAGGCCGCATGGCTGCCTCCGGTGGGGGTAGGAGTACGGACAACAACCCCCGAAAGTGAGGTGTCATGCCAATGCCGACCGCACGCGAAATCATGACCAACGACGTGAGCTGTGTCCGGGAGCAGGACGACCTCCGGACCGCCGCCCGGCGGATGGCCGAGCTCGGGGTGGGCTCGCTGCCGATCTGCGGCGACGACAACCGCCTCAAGGGCATGGTGACCGACCGGGACATCGTGGTGAAGGTGCTGGCCCAGGGGAAGGACCCGGCCGCGGTGACCGCGGGCGAGCTGGCCCAGGGCGAGGCCGTGACCATCGGCGCGGACGACGACGCGGCCGAGATCCTGCGGACCATGGGCGAGCACAAGGTACGCCGGCTGCCGGTCATCGACGGGCGCGAGCTCGTCGGCATCGTGGCCGTCGCCGACGTGGCCCGCTCGCTGCCGGACCGCCCGGTGGGCGACCTCATCGAGGCGATCTCCGAGCACGCCTGACCGGTCCGCCGTTCCGCCGCCCCTCCGGCCCGCGCCGGATGGGGCGGCGAACCGTGTCAGGGGGTCAGCGGCACGGTCTCGCCCCGGTGGATGGTGCGGACCTGCCGGACGAAGCCGCGCCGGCGGGCCTCCTCGACGAAGTGCCGCAGCGGGGAGCGGAACACCGGGTAGTCGTCGTAGTGGATGGGCACGGTGAGCCGGGGACGGATCAGCTCCACCACGTCGGCGCCCTGCCGTGCGTCCATGGTGAGCAGGATGCCGGCGACCCGGGTGCCGCCGAGGTGGATCAGCATGGCGTCGATGTCCGGGAACCGTTCGGGAATCTGCGCGAGCTGCGGGCGGCGCAGCGTGTCCCCGGTGACGTAGAGCCGGAAGCGGCGCTCGCCGGCGTGTTCCAGGTCGAGCAGGGTGCCCATCACGTCGGGCAGCAGCCGGTCCAGCGCCCCGGGCCCGTGCTGGCCGGGCAGCGCGGTCAGCCGCAACGTCTCGTCCCCGCGGTGCAGCTCGCGCGAGCGCCAGGTGGGCAGCCCCTCCGCCGCCTGGAACCCCCAGCGGCGCAGCTTCCGTTCCGCCTGCGGTGTGGTGACGATCGGCAGGGCCCGGTCCAGCCCGCGCCGGGCCACCCGGTCGAAGTGGTCACCGTGCAGGTGGGACAGCACCACTGCGTCCAACGTGGGCAGTTCGGGAATCGTCAGCGCCGGGTCGGTGCTCCGCTTCGACCACAGCCCCCTGCCCAGGTAGGCCCGCTGGCCCCGGTGCAGGAAGTTCGGGTCGGTGAGCAGGGTGAACCCGCCGATCCGCAACACGGTTGTCGCCGTACCGACGAAGGTCACCTCAGGCGTCATGCTCTTCGCCGTACCCCTGATCAGCCTCGCCATGCGGGCGGGCGCCGCGTTGGGGCAGGCGGTCGACCAGCCGGGTCAGGGCGCCGTTGGCGAAGGTGGCCCCGAGCGCCGAACCGGCGGCGATGCTCCAGCCCACCGGGCCGAGCGGGGTGCAGCCGAAGAACTGGCTGACCCCGGGGGTCTGCACCACGGCGACCAGGGCGCCGATCGAGGCGGCGGTGGAGGCCAGCACGGCGGGGCTGGTGCCGCCGGCCAGCACGGTCTGGCCGAGCTGGGTGCCGACCAGCGAGGCGAGCGCGACCGTGCCGGCCCGGCGCTCCCGACCGGTCCACCGGGCGAGCGTCCAGCCGGCGGTCGCGCCCAGCGTGGTGGCGCCGGCCCGGAGCGCGATCTCCCGGGTCAGCGTCTCGCCGAGCGACGTGTCGGGCCCCTCCCGCAGCAGGTGGTCGGCCCCGTCGGAGGCGGGTGGACGGACCGCGATGGCCAGCGCCGGCACGAGGTCGGTGAGCAGGTTGACCAGGAGCAGTTGCCGGCCGGTGAGCGCCGACCGTCCGGTGCCGGCGGCGGTCAGCACGCTGAACGCGATCTCACCGAGGTTGCCGCCGACCAGGATGCTCAGCGCGTGGCGGACCGACGACCACATGGCCCGTCCCTCCACGAGGGTGGCGATGATCGTCTCCAGCCGGTCGTCCGTGACCACCAGGTCGGCGGCGGCGCGGGCCGCCGGGGTGCCCCGCTGGCCGAGCGCGATGCCCACGTCGGCGAGGCGGATGGCCGGGGCGTCGTTGGCGCCGTCGCCGGTCATCGCCACCGTCCGGCCCCGGTGCTGCAACGCCTGGATGATCCGCACCTTGTGCGCCGGGGTGCAGCGGGCCACCACGTCCGTTGCCATGAGCCGTTCCGCGAGGGCCTCGTCGTCGAGCCGGTCCAGCTCGGTGGCGGTGACGACCCGCTGCTCGCCGTGGTCGGGGCTGATGGTGGCGGCGATCGCCTCGGCGGTGGCCGGGTGGTCCCCGGTGATCATCACGGTGTGCACGCCGGCCTGCCGGATCCGCCGCACCGCGGGCGCGGCGCTGTCCCGCACCCCGTCGGCGATGGCCAGGAAGCCGACGAAGACCAGCCCGTCGACCTGCTCGTCCGTCACCGACTCGACCCCCACCCGGCACTCGGCCACGGCCAGGATCCGGTGCCCGGCGCCGGCCCGCTCGGCGAGCATGGCCTGCAGCGCGTCCCGGCCGGCCGGGTCCAGCGGCATGTCACCCCCGGCGGTGCGCCGGGCCGCGCAGCGCGGCAGCACCGACTCGGGCGCGCCCTTCACGCTGAGCAGCAGCCCGTCCGTGGTGCGGCCGACGGTGGCGTGGTAGCCCCGGGACGGCTCGAACGGCAGGCCGCCCACCGCGGCCCAGTCCGGCGCGCCGGTCTGCTCCACGACGTCGGCGGTGTCCGCGCCGCGGCGTACCGCGCGGTCGGTCTGCTGGGGCAGCTCGTCCGGGTCGGCCGCCGCCGGGGTGGCCCGCAGCGCCGCGGCCAGGGTCAGCCGCAGCGGGCCGTCCAGCCGGTCCGGCGGGGCGTACCGGTCGTCTCCGCCGCCCACTCCGGCCAGCAGCAGCTTCCCCTCGGTGAGGGTGCCGGTCTTGTCGAAGCAGAGCACGTCGACCCGGCCCAACGCCTCGATGGTCCGCGGGTTGCGCACCAACGCGCCGTGCTCGGCCAGCCGCCGCGCCGCCGCGAGCTGCGCGGCGCTGACCAGGAACGGCAGTCCCTCGGGCACCGAGGCCACGGCCAGGTTCGCGGCGGTCGCCGCCGTCTCGACCAGGGGTACGCCCCGGAGCAGCCCCGCCCCGGCCACCGCGACGGCCGAGCCGGCGGCCAGCGGCAGGGCGGCGCTCGTCAGCTTCCCGAGCCGGGTCTCCACCCCACTGGCCGGGGGCGCCTGCCGGGCCAGGGCGAGGCTGCGCCCCGCCTCGGTCTCCTCGCCGGTGGCCACCACCACGGCGGTGCCGTGGCCGGCGGCGACCGTGGTGCCCTCGTAGAGCATCGAGTGCCGCTCGGCGACCGCGGCGGCCACCACCGGTTCGACGCTCTTGCCCACCGGCAGCGACTCGCCGGTCAGGGACGACTCGTCGGCCTCCAGCCCGTCGCTGGTCAGCACCCGGCAGTCGGCCGGGACGGCGTCGCCGGAACCCAGCGTGACCACGTCCCCGGCGACCAGCTCCTCGGCGGCCACCACCCGCTCCGCGCCGTCGCGCAGCACCCGGGCGGTCACCGCCGAGCGGGACAGCAGCGAGGCCAGGGATCGTTCGGTGTTGCGCTGGTGCACCGCCCCGATCAGCGCGGAGCCGCCCACCACGCCGCCGACCAGGGCGGCGTCGACCAGCGAACCGAACGTCGCGGAGAGCACGGCCCCGGCGGCGAGCACCGGGGTGAGCGGGTTCGACAGCTCGTCCGCGAAGGCACGGAGCAGCCCGGCCGGCCCGTGCCCGTCCCCGGTCACGGCGCGCCGGCGGCGGGCCGCCTCCTCGTCGGTCAGCCCCTCGGCGTGGGTGCCGAGCTGGTCGAGGACGGTCTCCACGGGCATCAGGTGCCAGGCGCTGAGCGCGGGCGCCGGCGTACGGGTCCGGTCCGGCAGCCGCTGGGCCCGCCAGACGCCGTGGGCGAAGGCGAGGGCGGCGGCGCCGTTCACCGCGGCGAGGGTCGGGCGGGGCAGCCGCTCCCGGTCGGCGGTGAACGCGCCGAGCGCACCAAGCCCGGTGCCGGCCATCGCGATCCGGATGTTCTGTGCGGTCATCCGCCGGGCCACCCCGGTCGCGTCGATGAGCAGGGCGGGGATCCGCAGGTCGTCGCCCACCAGCAGGTGAGCGCCCCAGGGCGGCAGGTCCTCCGGCGCGGAGACACCCAGGCCGCAGTCGGCGGCGCCCAGCGCGGCCCGGTCGCCGGAAACCACCATCACCACGGCGCCCTCGCGTTGCAGGTCGCGGACCGAGTCGGCGAGCTGGGTGCCGCCGGGCACGAGGGCGTCGGCGAAGTCGTACCGGCCGTCGTCCTCCCCGGCTACCACGAGCCGCAGGCCGGCCTGGCGGGCGGCGGTCGCCAGGGCGTCCACCCCGGGTACGGGCTCCGGCTCGACCCGCAGCACGGCGGCGAGCCGGCCGCCCTCGGCCAGCCCGAGCAGCCGGCCGCCGTCCTCGCGCAGCCGCGCGCTGTCCGGGGTGTCCCCGGGGTCGTCGGCGTCCAGCCGGTCCAGCGGGCCGAGCCGCCAGCCGTCGGCGTTGTGCACGGCCTCCGGGGCGGCCGGGTCGAACAGGGCGAACGCCCGGCCGGCCACCTGACCGGTGTCCGCGCCGGGCAGCGGCGCCAGGTCGGCCAGCACGCCCCGGTCGGAGCCGAGGACGGCGGCGTCCAGCAGCACCGTGTCGATCCGGTCCAGCTGGCGCAGAACGCTGCGGTCCATGGCGATCACGCCCCGCCGGGCGAGCATCCGGCCGAGCTGGGCGGCGTACCCCTCGCGGCCGCTGCCCGGCGCCTTGGGCAGTGAGGACAGGGCCAGCGCGGCGGCACGCTTCCCGCCGGCCACCGGCAGCGCCGCCGCCCCGGCCGCCGCGCCCCCGGCGAGCATCCGGCTCACGTACCGCTCGACCGGGCCGTCCGGGACCGGGCGGGGCCGCTCGCCGTCCGGTACCCGGGCGACCGCGCGGTCCGGATCACCGGTCAGCCTCGGTTCGGCCTTCGCCCACACGGCGAGCTGGGCGCGCGCCTCACCCCACTGCACCACCCGCTGCGCGCCGTCGAGCACTATCCCGGCCCAGCCGCCCGTGAGTCCCTGGACCACCGCCTCGGCGAGCGGGAAGAGCACCTCGGCGCGGGGGTCGGCGCGCAGGCCCCGGTCGGCGAGCGCGTGCAGCTTCGGGTGCAGGTCGACCGCGGCGAGGAAGCCGGCCGCCTCGCCGGGGACCGGGGTGAACGGCAGGATCCGGGTGGCCGCCGAGATGGTCAGGCCCAGCGCGTCCGAGGCCAGCGCGCCCATCGTGCGGGCCGTGCGCGGTCCCTCCTCGGGCGGATGCGGCGGCGGGATGTCCGGGTCCGGCTCGTGCGGGCAGACCCGCTCGGTCCGCGCCACGGTGGCGATCAGGTCGCGGAGCTTCGGTTCCGGCTGCTCGACCGCCACGATCACCCGGCCCGACGGCGCGTTGACCCGGGCCCAGGCCACGCCGGGCAGCGCCTCCAGCGCCGCCTCGACCTGCCGGGCCAGCCGGTCCCCGCCGTCCTGGCAGACGCCGTGCACCTCGATGTGGTGCCGGCCGTCGCGCGACCAGACCCGGCGCCGGGTCAGCCCGGCGAGGCGGGCCAGCCGGGCGATCCCCGCGCCCACCGTTCCCGCCGCGTCGACGACGCTGTCCGGCACGACGTTCCTGGCGGTTCCCGGCAGGGCGGATCCGACGGTACGGGCGGTGTCCGGCACGGCGGTGGCGACGGTGCGCGCGACCCGGGCCACGGCGTCCGGCACGGCGACCGGCGACAGCAGGAGGCCGGCGACGCGGCCCAGCGAGGTCATCGAGGCGTACGGCCGGGTTGCCGGCCCCGCTCCCCAGAGCTTCCGCTGTGGTAGCCGTACGCCATCTCGCCTCCCCGCACCTCGTCCCGGCGAGCCCGACTTCCCGCCGTGGCGTCCGTTATGCCCCGCCGGTGGGGGAAGTTTCCGCACTGCCCGGGGCATGGACGGGGAGGCCCGTGGAATGCCACTCGAAGATCGATGTCGTCGTCGGAGCCGGGGAGGCGCGGATGAGCACGCTGACACGCAACCTCAGCGGGTCGCGGGAAATGATCAAGACGTACTGCCGGCGGGTGGAGATTCCGCTCCTGGGCGAGGTGGCGGTGCCGCCGCCCGACAAACTGGCCTACTACGCGGGGCTGGGCGTGCTCGCCGCGCTCCAGGTCATCGAGTGGCCGCTGGCCATCGTCGTCACGGCCGGGCACCTCCTGGCCGACCAGCACTACTCGGGACTGGTGAAGGGGGTGGGTGAGGCGCTGGAGTCGGCCTGACGAGACGGGGCTCACCGTTGACCTCAATCCCGGTTGAGGTCCCAAGCTGTAGCCCATGTCGACCGCCACCGCCGCACCGCCCGCACCGCCCGCACACCTCTGGTCGCCGCGGCTGCGGGCGATGACCGTGGGCAGCGTCGCCCTGGTGTCGCTGCTCGCCTTCGAGTCGCTCGCGGTGGGCACCGCCATGCCGACGGTCGCCCGCACCCTGGACGGGCTCGGCCTCTACGCGCTCGCCTTCGGCGGCCCGTTCGCCTCCGGGGTGATCGCCATGGTCGCCTCCGGCATCTGGTGCGACGCCCGGGGGCCGTGCCCGGCCATGTGGCACGGGGTGGCGTGGTTCGTGGCGGGCCTGGTGGTGGCGGGCGCCGCGCCCACCATGGAGGTACTGGTCGTCGGGCGGGTCGTGCAGGGATTCGGCTCCGGGCTGCTCTCCGTCGCGCTCTACGTGATCGTGGGGCAGGCGTACCCGGAGGAGTTGCGGCGGCGGGTGTTCGCCGCGTTCGCCGCGGCCTGGGTCGTCCCGTCGCTGGTCGGCCCGGCGCTGGCCGGGCTGATCGTCGAGCACCTGGGCTGGCGCTGGGTGTTCCTCGCCGTGCCGGCGGTGGCGCTGCCGGCGGTGCTGCTGGTCCAGCCGGGGCTGCGGGCCCTGGGCGCGGCCGTGCCGACCCGGCCGCCGGCCGGTGCGCTGGCCCGGATCGGCTGGGCCTGCGGGGCGGGGGTGAGCGCCGCACTGCTGCACTACGGGGGGCAGCAGCGCGGCGCGCTCGCCGCCGGGCTGATCGGCGCGGCGCTGGTCGGGCTGCTGGTCTGCGTACCGCGGCTGCTGCCCGCGGGATTCCTGCGGGCCGCGCGGGGGCTCCCCACCGTGATCGGCCTGCGTGGCCTGGCCTCGGCGGCGTTCGCCGGGGCGGAGGTGGTGATCCCGCTGATGCTGTCCCGGGAGCGGGGCTTCTCGCCGACCGCCGCCGGGCTGGTGCTGACCGTCGGCGCGCTCTCCTGGTCGGTGGGCTCCTGGATCCAGGGCCGGATCGCCGCGCCCCGATCCGCCGCCACCCTGCCCCGGGTCGGGCTGGCCTGCATCGCCGTCGGCACGGCCGGCGTCACGCTGGCCCTCCTGCCGGCCGTGCCGGTGGCGCTCGCGGTGCTCGCCTGGGCGGTCGCCGGCCTCGGCATGGGACTGCTCTACCCGTCCCTGTCGGTGCTCACCCTGGACCTGTCGGCCCCGGCCGAGCAGGGCCGGAACAGCTCGGCGCTGCAACTGGGCGACTCGCTCGCCGCCGCCACCGTGCTGGCGCTGACCGGGGCCGTGCTGGCCGCCGGCTCGGCGCCGGGCCCGGCGAGCTACGCGACGACGCTGGCCGTGGCGGCCGGCTGCGGGCTGCTCGGCGTGCTGCTCGCCGGCCGGGTGGTGCTCGCCCGCCGGTGATCCGGGCAAAGCGGCCCGGGCCGGCTGACGGGCCGGGAGGATGGTCGGGCGATGAACTTCCTGACCATCCTGCCGTTGGCCGTGGTGATGGTGGCCGGGACGCAGGTGGTCGCGGCGGTGCTCCTCGCGTCGGCCGAGCGGCCTCGGGCCGCCTCGCTCGGGTACCTGGCCGGGGCGGGAGCGGTGGTCCTCACCGGGGTGACGCTGAGCTGGCTGCTCACCAGACTGCTGCGCGGTCCGGAGGCGAGGGCGGAGAGCGACGTCGTCCGGTTCGAACGGACCGCGAGCCGGATCGACTGGGTGGTGCTGGCGCTGCTGGTCGTCCTCGCGGTGATCGTCTACCTGCGCCGGCACCAGACCCGCCCGCCCCGCTGGATGGACCGGCTCCGGCGGGCCGGGCCCGGATACGCCCTGCGGCTCGGGGTGGTGCTCGTCGCCACCGCCCCGACCGACGACCTCACCATGGCGGCCGTCGGCGCCAGCGTCGCCCGGCACGACCTGGCGTGGTGGCACCTGCTGCCGTTCGTCCTGCTGACTCTCGGGCTGCTCGCCGTGCCCCTGCTCATCCTGCTGCTGGCCCGCGGGCGGGCCGCGACGGCGCTGCCCCGGCTCCGGGCCTGGACCGACCGGCACGGCTGGGTGGTCAGCGAGGTGGTGATCGCGTTCTTCGCGCTGGTGACCGTGCTCGACCTGCTGGAGTCGAGCCGCCGGGGGTGAGCCGTCGGGGTTTGCCGCCGGGGTGACCTGCCGCACAGCCGGTCACCTCCGGTCGGGCGTCGCCGTCGAGGAAGGAGCGAGCGGCGTGGCGAGGGGAGAACGAGATGCGGGTGCTGGTGACCGGGGCGAGCGGACGGCTCGGGCGGGTGGCGCTGCCCCGGCTGCGCGACGAGGGGCACACCGTCCGCGCGGTGAGCCGGCAGCCGCGGAGCGACGCCGGAGTGGAGTGGGTGGCGGCCGACCTCGCCACCGGTGAAGGGCTGGCCGCGGCGGTCGACGGGGTCGAGGCGGTGCTGCACCTGGCCTCCTCACCGAACCGGCGCACGCACGAGATCGACGTGCTGGGCACCCGCCGGCTGGTGCTGGCCGCCGGACACGCCGGGGTGGGCCACCTGGTCTACGTCTCGATCGTCGGCGTCGACCGGGTGCCGCTCGGCTACTACCGGCACAAGCTCGAGGCCGAGCGGGTGGTGGCCGCCGGACCGGTGCCGTGGGGCGTCCTGCGGGCGACCCAGTTCCCGGAGTTCCTGGAGGAGTTGCTGCGGGCCGCGAGCCGGCTCGGCCCGGTGCTCGGGGACCGGAAGGTGCTCGCCCAGCCGGTCGACCCCGGCGAGGTGGCGGGACGGCTCGCCGCGATGCTGACCGCTGGTCCGTCGGGCCGGATCGAGGAGTTCGGCGGCCCGGAGGTGCTCCGCTACGACGAGGCGGTCCGCGCCTGGCAGGCGGCCCGGCGGTCCCGCCGCCCGCTGCTGCCGGTGCGGATCCCGGGGCGGCTGGGCCGGGAGTTGCGCGCCGGTGGGCTCACCACCACCGCCACCCCGACCGGCACCCGCACCTGGGCCGACCACCTCGCGGACACGTACGGGGGATCCACCCGGAGATGAAACCTCTTGCGGTTCCGGGCCGCCCTACCGTGGCCGCATGCTGGTCTTCCTCACCACCGTGATCCTGTACGTCTTCGGCTTCGTCTTCCTCTACGGCGTGATCCGGCTCGGGGTCCGGCACGGCATCGAGGACGTGGAGACCCACCGCGTCAACCAGTTGCGGGCCGAGGAGCTGGCGGCCCACCAGGACCGCACGTTCGCCCGCGAGAACGCCTTCCTCACCGGCAGCTGACCCGCGGCCGGTCCAGGATTCGGGCCGGCCGGCACGTCGGTCAGCGGAGCCGTCCGCCGGGTGCGAGGATCGCACCCGTGATGGGGACGCTGAAGACCGAGCCCGCCCGTACCCGCCCGGACCTGCTGGCCGCGCCGGTGGCCGCCGCGATCGAGCGGTGGCCGGACGAGGCTCCCGTGGACGTGGACGACGTGCTGGTCGCCCCGATCGACGCCGAGCTGGCCGACACGGCGGCGTTCTGCGCGGCGTACGAGGTGGGGTTGGACGAGTCGGCCAACTGCGTGGTGGTCGCCGGCAAGCGGGGCGGCGAGACGCGCTACGCGGCCTGCATCGTGCTCGCCACCACCCGGGCCGACGTGAACGGCGTGGTCCGCCGGCTGCTCGACGTGCGGAAGGCGAGCTTCGCGCCGATGGCCGAGGCGGTCGAGCTGACCGGGATGGAGTACGGCGGGATCACCCCGATCGGGCTCCCCGAGGACTGGCCGATCCTGGTCGACTCGCGCGTGATCGCCATGCCGCACGTGATCATCGGGTCGGGCGTACGGCACAGCAAGATCGCGTTGCCCGGGCCGGCGCTCGGCGCGCTGCCCGGGGCAACGGTGGTGGAGGACCTGGCCCGGCCGGCCTAGGCCGTCACCCGCATCGATCTTGTTCCACGTGAAACATCACGCTGACGCCTCGCGCTGCGCCACCTCGTGGAGGGCGGCCAGCAGGGTCTCCGGCTCCTGGGCGCCGGTCACGGCGTACTTCCCGGCGAGCACGAAGGTCGGCACGCTGGAGACGCCGAGCTGATGCGCGGCGCTCAGGTCGGCGGCCACCTCCCGGCGACCGAGGTTCGACTCCAGGTACTCGCGCGCCTCGGTCTCGTCCAGGCCGACCTCGCCGGCCAGCTTGACCAGCGCGTCGGTCGACCCGACGTCGACACCGTCCTGGAAGTGCGCCCGGTAGAGCCGCTCGACCACCTCGGCGGCCCGGCCCCGCTCGGTGGCGAACCGGACCAGCCGGTGCGCCTCGAAGGTGTTCGCGGCCACCGCGCGGTCGAAGTGCATGTCGATCCCGGCGCCCTTGGCGACCTGGGTGACGTGGGCGGCCATGCCCTCGGCCTTGTCCCGGCCGCCGAACTTCGCGCCCAGCGCCTCGATGAGCGGCTTCGGCTCGGTCACCGGCGTCGGGTCGAGCTGGAACGGCCGGAACCGGATGCTCACCTCGCCGTCGTACCGCTCCAGAGCCTGCTCCAGGCGGCGCTTGCCGATCCAGCACCAGGGGCAGACGACGTCGGCGTAGATCTCGATCTCCATGACCAGCGACAACCCGTCGATCAGGAGATCTGTTCCCGCACCTGGCGCTTCAGCCGGGCCAGGATGGCGGTGCCGCCGCGGATCCGCAGAGGGCTGATCGCCTGGGCCAGGCCCATCCGTTGGTAGAGGTCGTCCGGCACGGCCAGCACGTCCTCGGCGCTCGCCCCGGCCAGCCCCTCGGCGAGGATGCCGGCGAACGCCCGCGTGGTCGGCGCCTCCGGCGGGCAGTCGAAGATGGTGCTCACCGTCTTGTCCGGGTTGACCTCGGCGCGCAGGAAGAAGGCGGTCTGGCACTCCGGGACCTGCTCCAGGTCGCCCCGGTCCACGCCCTCGGGCAGCGGCGGGATCACGTCGGAGAACTCCAGCAGCATCTCCAGCACCACGTCGCGTGGGGCGGCCGCGAACTCGTCGACGATCTCGGCCAGCTTGCTCGGCATCTCGGACATGACCGCCAGGCTACCGCCGTGGACCCGGCGCCCTCCGGGGTCGGCGGGGAGGGCACCGGGTCGGGCGGGTCACATGTTCGGGGCGGCCTCACTGATGTCGCTCAGGGCGGAGTTCGGGTCGAGCTGCATGGCCAGGTCGCCGAGGGAGACGATGCCGACCAGCTTGCGGTCGCTGTCGCAGACCAGCACCCGCCGGATGTTGCGCTCGCGCATCAGCGCGGCCGCCTCGCCCGCCGTGCAGTGCTGCTCGATCATCACCACCTCGCGGGTGACGATCGCACCGATCGTGGTGCTGCCCGGGTCGGCCCGCTCGGCCACCGCCCGCACCACGATGTCGCGGTCGGTCAGCATGCCGGCCAGGGTGGCTCCGTCGGTGACCACGACATCGCCGATGTCCGACTCCTTCATCACCCTGGCCGCCTCGTCCAGGGGAGTCTCCGCGGGCAGGTAGACCACCTGCTTGGTCATCACGTCACTGACCCGGTACATGAGAGCCTCCGAAACACCTTGGTCGATCCGTCTGCGGTACCCCGTGGCGCGTCCGCTACACCCGGTCGCGGCGCGCCCCACGCGCCTCGTCGAGCAGGCGCTCGACCAGGCCGTCCACCGGCAACTCGATCCGCTCGCCGGAGGCCCGGTCGCGCAGCTCGACGTACCCCTCGGCCAGCCGGCGGCCGACCACGACGGCGCGCGGGATGCCGATCAGCTCGGCGTCGGTGAACTTCACCCCGGCCGAGACGTGGGTGCGGTCGTCGACCAGCACCCGCAGCCCGGCCGCGGAGAGGCGCCCGCCGAGCTCCAGCGCCGCGTCGAGCTGCGGACCCTTTCCGGCCGCCACGAGGTGTACGTCGCACGGCGCGACCTCGGCCGGCCACACCAGCCCCCGGTCGTCGTGGTGCTGCTCGGCCACCGACGCGACGGCCCGCGAGACGCCGATGCCGTAGCAGCCCATGGTCGGCCGGACCGGCTTGCCCTCCGGGCCGAGCACGTCGACCGCGAAGGCGTCGGTGAACCGGCGGCCGAGCTGGAAGATGTGCCCCACCTCGATGCCCCGCCGCATGGTCAGCTCGCCGTCGCCGCAGGCCGGGCAGGGGTCGCCCGGGCGCACCTCGGCCGCCTCGATGGTGCCGTCCGGCGCGAAGTCCCGCCCGCACACCACGTCGGTGGCGTGCCGGCCCGGCTCGTTCGCCCCGGTCAACCACGCGGTGCCGGTGACCACGCGCGGGTCGACCAGGTAGCGGACCCCGTGCTTGGCCAGGATCTGCGGCCCGAGGTAGCCGCGGACCAGCTCCGGATGCGCCGCCCAGTCCTCGAAGACCGCCACGGTGGCCGGGTGCAGCGCCGCCTCGACCCGCTTCAGGTCCACCTCGCGGTCCCCGGGCAGCCCAATCACGAGCAGGTCCGCCTGCTCGGCGCCGGGCCGGCGCACGGCCAGCACGACGTTCTTCAAGGTGTCGGCGGCGGTCCAGTCGGTCCGGCCAGCGAGCGCGCGGGCGTTGGCCAGGTCGACCAGGGATGCGATGGTCGGCGTCTCCGGGGTGTCGTGCACCGCCACGGCCGGGTGGGCCTCGGGGTCGCCGGCCGCCGGCGCGCGGGTCACCACGGCCTCCGTGTTGGCCGCGTAGTCACAGGCGGTGCAGCCGACGTAGGTGTCCTCGCCCACCGGCGTGGCGGCCAGGAACTCCTCCGACGCCGAGCCCCCCATGGCCCCGGACATCGCGTGCACCACGGTGAAGTCCAGCCCGAGCCGGGTGAAGATCCGCTGGTACGCGTCGCGGTGCCGGTCGTACGCCTTCTGGAGCCCGGCCTCGTCCAGGTCGAACGAGTAGGCGTCCTTCATGAGGAACTCGCGCCCGCGCAGCAGGCCCGCCCGCGGCCGGGCCTCGTCGCGGAACTTGGTCTGGATCTGGAACAGCGTCACCGGGAAATCCCGGTAGGAGCTGAACAGGTCCTTCACCAGCAGCGCGGCCATCTCCTCGTGGGTCGGGGCGAGCAGGTGCTCGGCGCCCTTCCGGTCCTCGAGGGTGAAGATGTCGTCGCCGTACTCCGCCCACCGCCCGCTGGTCCGGTACGGCTCGGCCGGGAGCAGCGCCGGGAAGTGCACCTCCTGGTCGCCGATCGCCGCCATCTCCGCGCGGACGATCTCGGTGACCCGGTCCAGCACCAGCTTGCCCAGCGGCAGCCAGGTGTAGCCGCCCGGTGCGGCGCGACGGACGTAGCCGGCGCGGAGCAGCAGCCGGTGGCTCGGCACCTCCGCGTCGGCCGGGTCCTCGCGCAGGGTCCGGAGCAGCAGGGTCGACATGCGCAGCAGCATTGAGGCAGCGTACGGCGGCGGGGATCGGCAGGCGATCATATTCGCCGCCGTGTGGGTAGTAGAGGGGTATGGATGAGAGGCCCCGGCTGACGATGACGACGACCGTGCTGGACGCGCCCGACGCGCGGGAACTGGCCGCGTTCTACGAACGGCTGCTCGGGTGGGCACGGGAAGAGGACGAGCCGGACTGGGTGGTCCTGGCCGCATCCGGGGGCGGCGCCGGGCTGGCGTTCCAGACCGAGCCCGCATACGTGCGCCCGGTCTGGCCCGCGGGCCCCGGCGAGCCGCAGATGATGGCGCACCTCGACATCAAGGTCGACGACCTCGACGCGGCGTCGGCGTACGCGGTGTCCCTGGGCGCCACGGTCGCGGACTTCCAACCCCAGGACGACGTCCGGGTGCACCTCGACCCGGCCGGCCACCCGTTCTGCCTGTACCTCTGAACCGCGGCGAACGGTGCGGCGCTGCTGAGTGGAACGCCATGGAGGTCACCGGAGCGTTTTGACCTCCATGGCGCTCCACCGACGGACGATCGCCCGTCCCGGCGCGCTCGGGCCGGTGGTCCGCCCCTCCGGCGACCCCGGTCAGCGCAGCACGGTGATCGCCCGGTCCGCGACGACGTGCTTCCAGGGCACGATCACCACGACCCCGTCCCGCTCCATGACCTTGGCCGACTCGCCCTCGAAGCCGGCCGAGAGCGGCCCCTCCGCCACCACGCTGACCTTGCCGGTGGCCGGGTCGATGCGGACCAGGCGCGGCGGAAGCTTCTTCCGGTCGCCGGACTCCCAGGCGAGCACGCCCTGCTCGTCCTGGCGGATCAGCTGGACCTTGCTGCTGCTGTGGCCGGAGGAGATCCAGCGCCTCTTGCCGGTGGCCAGGTCGATCGCGACGATCTGGTTGGCCGACCGCCCGGTGCCCGGCACCGGCTTGGGGAAGGTCGGGTAATAGAGGGTGTCGTCGCTGACGAGGCACTCGTAGATCGCCGGACCGTCGATCGCGTTGGACCGGTTCGGCGGCACGTCCCACAGCTCGACGCCGTCGATCGGGTCGGTGAAGGAGGCCACCTCCTTGCCGGTCCGCGGGTCCCGGATCGTGTACGCGTCATGCCCGAGCCCCGGCAGGCCCACCGGCGGCTGCACGCCCAGCACGCCGTCGATGAGCTTCGACTCGGGCAGCCGCTGCCGCCAGCGCACCTTGCCGGTGGCCGGGTCGAGGGCATCCACCTCGCCGCCGCGCGGGCAGCCGTAGGTGACCACCACCAGCTCGTCGGCGGCCCGCATGTCCTTGAACCCGCAGTCCCGCCCCGGCAGCAGCTTCTTGCCGGTGGTGCGCCAGAGCTGTTTCCCGGTGGCGAGCGACAGCCCGATCATGGTGTCCTCGGAGCGGACGATCACCTGCTGACCGGCGACCGACAGGTCGGGCGCGGTCAGGGTGTCGCGCCCCTCGATGACCGGCGCGGGGAACCTGGCCTGCCAGGTCACCTTGCCGCTGTTCAGGTCGACCCCGGCGACGGTGTTGCAGGTCTTGTCGGAGCCGACCGCGACCGCACCCCGCCCGTCGGTCACGGCCTGGGCCGCGACGCAGACCGAGGTCCCGTCGGGCGCGGGGGCACCCCAGGCCTGCCCGCCGTCGGAGAGCCGGTAGGCGAGCACCCCGTCCGCCTGCGCCCGTACCACGTTGTCGCCGACCAGCCAGGCGCCGAACATGTCCTCCTGGTCGAACGCGGTGAGTCCGGTCATGCTCTGCCGCTCGGGGAAGTCCAGCACCCAGGCCGTCTTCAGATCGCCGTCGCCGCCGGAGCTTCCGCCGATCAGCCGGGAGACGCCGTAGGCGGTGCCGGCGCCGACGGCCAGCACGGCCACCAGGCCGCCGGCCAGCAGCAGCGCGAGACGTCCGCGCCGCTTGGGCGCCGCCGGGGGGCGACCGCCCGGCCCGGCCCAGCCGCTCGGCGGGTACGCGCCCTGCCCCGCCACCGGGTACGTCGGCTGCCCCGCCACCGGGTATGTCGGCTGCCCAGCCGCCGGGTAGGGCGACTGTCCGGCCACCGGGTGCGGCGGCTGCCCGGCCACCGGGTGCGGCGGCTGCCCGCCCACCGGGTAGGACGCCGGCTGGCCGGTCACCGGGTGCGGCGGCTGCGGCATTCCGGGGTACGGGACCTGTGGCGGTCCGGCCTGCGGCAGGCCCGGATGCGGCACGCTCTGCTGTGGAGGCTGCGGTGCCGCCGACTGCGGAGCCGGCGCAACCGGCGGCGCGAACGGCGCACCGGGCTGCGGCGGGATCGATGGCTGAGGTGCTGCGGCCGGCTGCTGCGGCCACGGCTGCTGCGGCGCGGCGGGCCAGCCGCCGGATGCCCCGGGCTGGTTCGCGGGGACCTGTGGGTTCGTCATCTCGTTCGCTCCGTTCCCGCTCAGCGCGCCTGGGCCCGCACGTACGCCGCCCAACCCGTCTCGAACTGGGCCAGCGGGACGCCGAGCACCTGCCGGCTGGCCTGGTCGGCGGTGGCGCCCTGGTAGCGGGCGGTCACGAACTGGAACAGCTTCTGCTCGCCGTACTTCTCCGCGAGGTGGGTCATGGCCGCGTGCCCGAGCCAGTAGTGGAAGCTGGTCCGCCCCGAGAGGTCCCAGTCGGCGTTGCCCGGCAGCGTGCCCTCCCAGTCGCCGGAGCGGACGATCGACCGTGCCTGCGGGGTGCGGCCGCTGGACCGCAGCGGCTCACCCCGGTGGGCCAGGTACTCGGCGAAGCCCTCCACGATCCAGTTCTCGATGCCGTCGAAGAAGTCCTGCTTGTCGGCGTCCTCCAGGCTGGCGACCAGGGAGTGGCCCACCTCGTGCCGGAAGATCTCCCGGGGCCCCCGGGTGTTGCCGGCGGCGAAGAACGACCGGTCGGCCACGTCGATCACGATGCGGCTGCCGCCGATGTCGATGTCCTGCTTCCGGTCCGCGGAGATCATGCCGATCGAGACGCCGGCCTCGGTGGTCTTCTCCTTGTTGATCCGATAGAGCGAGCCCAGGTCCTGCTTGCCCTTGACCAGGCTGATGACGAAGCCCTTCGGGATGTCCGCGGTGACCCCGCCGGCCCGCCACGCGGCGAAGTCGTCGGCCACCGCCGCCTCGGCGGCCGGTGCGTACCGCTTCGCCTCGGCGGCCAGCGCGGCGTCGGTGATGACCAGGGTGTGCGCGGTGCGCTCGACGTGGATCTCGCGCCACTTGTCCCAGGGGCCGGGGTAGTAGACCGTCTTCGAGCTGCCCAGCGCGGCGGGCGCCCCGGTGACCGCGGTGACCTTGAGCGGGGCGCCCTGGCCCTCCCGGACGACGGTCCAGCGGTACCACTCGGCGACCGGGGTGAGGTCGTACCCCTCGAACTGGTGCACGAAGGAGACGTCGAGCTGGAAGCTGACGCCGCGGCCGAAGCTGTCGGTGGTCCGCCCCTGCTGGGCGACGGTGCGGTACTGGCCGACCGCCAGCGGCAGCTTGCCCAGGTTGGCGAAGAGCCGGGTCTGGCCGGCGACCAGGTCCTTGCGGGCCGGGTCGAAGGGGGCCAGGTAGCCCTTCAGGTCCTTGTCGGCGAGGGCCTTGCTGTGCCGGGCCAGCAGCTCGTCCAGCTCCTGCTGGGTGACGGTCACCCCGTTGGCCGCGGCGGCGGCCTTCGGGGCCGCGTCCTCGCCGCGCTTGCTCAGCCCGACGCCCACGCCGATCGCCGTGCCGGCGCAGAGGGTCAGCACCAGCGCCCCGACGCCCAGCCCGATCCAGAGGCCGCGCCGCGACTTCGGCTGCGGCGGCGGGGCCGGCGGGTACGGCCCGACGCCCGGCTGCCCCGGCCCACCGGGGTACGCCCCGAAGCCCGGCTGCCCCGGCCCGCCCGGCGGCCCGTAGCCGGGCGCGGTGGGGAAGGCCGGCGGTGCGACCGGGTACGCCTGGCCCGGCGGTGGGACCGGGTACGCCTGGCCCGGCGGGTGCGGCTGACCGTCGGCCGGGAAGGCGGCCGGGTGTCCCTGGGTCATGCGTTCCTCGTTCGCGCCGTCGCTGACCAGCCGCAGCGGCGGGTGCCTCCCACCTTCGGACCGGATGACGGGCAACATCATCCCCGGTCCGGCGGACGGATTCTGCCCCGGACCCACCAAGCGGGACATTTGTCCTGATGACTCTGCTCACGCTCGCCGCCGATGACCTCCGCCACGTCCCCGCAGGGGGCGGGCAGCGGGAGCCCGTTCGGTGCGAGACTGGCCGACGCAGCTCTGCCGGGTCAGGCAGCTCTGCCGGGTCTGTCAGAGGGAGGCGCGGTGCGCTGGCGCAACTTCGTGGCGGTGGGCGACAGCTTCACCGAGGGTATGGACGACGCCTATCCGGACGGCACCTACCGGGGCTGGGCCGACCTGGTCGCCACCCGGCTCGCCGCCGAGGCCGGCCCCGACTTCGGTTATGCCAACCTGGCCATCCGGGGCCGGCTGTTCCCGAACATCGTGGCCGAGCAGGTGCCAGCCGCCCTGGCCATGAAGCCCGACCTGATCAGCTTCGCGGCCGGCGGCAACGACGTGCTGCGCCGTACCTTCGATCCGGACGCCTTCGTGCCCCGCTTCGACGAGGTGATCACCCGGCTGCGCGCCGGAGGCGCCGACGTGGTGCTGTTCCGGTTCGCCGACGTGATGGCCCGGCTGCCCGGCCAGCGGTTGGTGGCCCCCCGGGTGACCCTGCTCAACCGGGTGGTCGGCGAGGTCGCCGAGCGGCACGGCGCCATCCTGGTCGACCTGTACGCCGACGACACCTACCTCAACCCGCTGCTCTGGAGCACCGACCGGCTGCACCTGTCGGCGGCCGGGCACCGGCGGGTGGCCGGGCAGGTGCTCGCCGCGCTCGGCGTGGCGTGTGAGGAGGAGTGGCTGATGGTGCCGCCGCATCCGGCGCCCACGCCCTGGCTTGCCGCCCGGGCCGCCGACCTGCGCTGGGCCGGCCGGCACCTGGCCCCGTGGATCAAGCGCCGGCTGACCGGCCGCTCCTCCGGCGACCTCGTCACCGCCAAGCGGCCGGTGCTCGGGCCGATCACCCTCGACTGACGGGTGCGGACCCTGCACGCCGCGCACCTGCTGCGGCTCACCCTCGACGACGAGCCCCGGCCGGATCACGCCGTGCTGGTGAGCGGCGACCGGGTCGAGGCCGTCGCGCCGCTGGACGAGCTGACCGGGGCGTACCCCGGGGTGCGGGTGCGCCGGTGGGCCGGCGTGCTCGGGCCGGCGCTGGTGCACGACGGGCCGCTGCCGCCCGCGCCGACCCCGCGCGAGCGGGTGCACGCCCTGTTCCGGCGGGGAGCCGCCGCGGTGCTCGCCGACCACGTCACCGATCCGGCGCTGCGGGCCGCCGCCGCGCGCAACGAGGTGGCGGTGCTCGCCACCGCCCGGCCGCCGGCGCTGGTGGTCGGCGGCCGGGCCGACCTGGCGGTGTTCGCCGCGGACGGCTCCTGCCTGGCCACGGTGGTCGCCGGACGGCTGGTGCACCGCCGCGCCTGACCGGTGTTCGCCCCACCACACGGGATGGCCGGTCGCGGTGCGGTGATCCGGCGTACCTTGGGGCTCATGCCTGTGCCGAGCGATCCGAACCCGCACCTCCAGTCCTACGCCGACCCGCAGCGTCTGGTCACCACGGAGTGGCTGGCCGAGCACCTGGGCGACGAGGGCCTCGTGGTGGTCGAGTCCGACGAGGACGTGCTCCTCTACGACACCGGTCACATCCCCGGCGCGGTGAAGGTCGACTGGCACACCGAGCTGAACGACCAGGTGACCCGCGACTACCTGGACGCGAAGAGCTTCGCGGAGCTGTGCGCCGCCAAGGGCATCGGCCGCGGCGACACGGTGGTCTTCTACGGCGACAACTTCAACTGGTGGGCCGCGTACGCGCTCTGGGTGTTCGCGCTCTTCGGCCACGCCGACGTCCGGCTGCTCGACGGTGGCCGGCAGAAGTGGGTGGCCGAGGGACGCGAGATGTCGAAGGACGCGGTGACCCGGCCGCGCGCCGACTACCCGGTGCCGGACCGGAACGACGCGCCGATCCGGGCGTTCCGCGACGAGGTGATGGCGCACGTGACCGCCGGCCGGCCGCTGGTCGACGTGCGGTCGCCGGGTGAGTACACCGGCGAGATGCTGCACATGGCGGCCTACCCGCAGGAGGGCGCGCTGCGCGGCGGGCACATCCCGGGCGCGGTGAGCAAGCCGTGGAAGGCCGCCGCGAACGACGACGGCACCTTCAAGGCGGTGGACGAGCTGCGTGCGATCTACGTCGACCAGCTCGGGCTGAGCCCGTCCGACGACGTGGTGGCCTACTGCCGGATCGGCGAGCGGTCCAGCCACACCTGGTTCGTGCTGCACCACCTGCTCGGGTTCCCGCGGGTCCGCAACTACGACGGCTCGTGGACCGAGTGGGGCAACCTGGTCCGGGCCCCCGTCGTGCAGGGCGAGGAGCCGGGCAGCTTCTCCGGTTAGGCCGGTCGGCCGGTCAGGTAGCGCTGGAGGGTCGGGGCGACCCAGGCGACCACGTCCTCCGGCGTCATCTCCACCACCGGCGGCAGCCGGACGATATAGCGGGTGAAGGCCAGGCCGAGGGTCTGACTGGCCACCAGGCCGGCCCGGCGGGCGGTGGTCGCCGGGTCGGTGCCGAACCCGGCCACCGCCGCGGCGAGCTGGTCGGCGAAGAGCAGGCGCATCCGCTCGGCCGCTCCCGGGTTGGTGCTGGCGGCCCGGAGCAGCGCCGCGAGGGTCTCGTCCCCCTCCCACCGGGCGAGGAAGTGGCGCACCAGCGTCTCGCCGAGCCGGTCCGGCGGCACGGCGGCCAGGTCGGGCAGGCGCAGGTCGAACTCGGCCGCCGCGGCGAACAGCCCCTCCTTGCTGCCGTAGTAGCGCATGACCATCGACGGGTCGATGCGGGCGTCGGCGGCGATGGCCCGGATGGTGGCGCGCTCGTAGCCGTCGGCGGCGAAGCGTTCGCGGGCCGCGCGCAGGATGGCTGCGCGGGTGGCGTCCGAGCGGCGGGCGCGGGGTGCCGTGTCGGTCATGCCCACAACTGTAGGCCAACAAGCGTTGACATCGAAACCGACGCGCGCCTACCGTTGTCAACACCTGTTGGCAAACAGTTGTTGGCAACCCTGGAGGTGGGCCATGCTGCCCGAGCGCACCGACGTCCTGGTGGTGGGGGCCGGGCCGACCGGCCTGGCCGTCGCCGCAACCCTGGCCGGGCACGGCGTGACCGCGACCGTGGTGGACCGGCTCGCCACCCCGCCGGTCACCTCGCGGGCGGCCGTGGTGCACGCCGGCACCCTGGAGGTGCTGGACCGGATCGGCGTCGCCGCCCCGCTGGCCGCCCGCGGGCTGCCGTCGACCCGGTTCACCGTCCGCGACCGCGACCGGGTGCTGCTCACCGTCCCCTTCGACCGGTTGCCGTCCCGCTACCCGTACGCGCTGCTCGTCTCCCAGGCCGAGACCGAGGCGGTGCTCGCCGACCGGCTCACCGCCCTCGGCGGCCGGGTGCTCCGGCCGTACGAGCTGACCGGCCTCGACCTCGACCTCGACGGCGCCGGCGCCGGCGCCACGTTCGCGGGCGGCGAGACGGTCCGGGCCCGGTGGGTGGTCGGCGCCGACGGCATGCGCAGCCCGGTCCGCGAACTGGCCGGCATCGACTTCGGCGGGCCGGCCGACCCCGGCGAGTCGTTCCTGCTCGCGGACGTCCGGGTGGACAGCACGCTGCCCCGCGATCAGGTCAACCTCTTCCTGGCCCGGCAGGGTCCACTGGTCTGGGCGCCGCTGCCCGGCGGACTGGTCCGGCTGGTCGCCGCGGTGGCCGACGCGCCGCCCGAGCCGGGGGCGCGGCACTTCCAGGCGCTGCTCGACGAGCGGGGGCCGGCCCGGCGCCCGGACCGGGTCACCGACGTGTGCTGGAGTTCCCGGTTCCGGATCCACCACCGGATCGCCGGCAGCTACCGGTCCGGCCCGGTGCTGCTCGCCGGGGACGCGGCGCACGTGCACAGCCCGGCCGGCGGGCAGGGGATGAACCTCGGGCTGCGCGACGCGATCGCCCTCGGCGACACCCTCGCCGCCGTGCTCGCCGGGGGCCCCGACACGCTCCTCGACGGGTACGCCGCCGCCCGCCGGCCGCTCGCCGAGGAGGTGCTGGGCTTCGCCGCCGGGCTCACCCGGCTCACCGCCGTCCCGCCGGCCGCCCGCCCGCTGCGCGACCTGCTGCTCCGGGCCGCCTCCGGGCTGCACCCGGTCCGGCAGCGGCTCGCCGTGCGGCTCGCCGGCTTCGAGCCGGCCGGCCGGTGACCCGGCTCAGGCGGTCCCGCGCAGCGTTCCCCACGCGCCGGCCGTGACCAGGGCGAACACGACCGCCGCCGCGCCGACCACCGGGCCCACCCCGTACGCCTCGCCGGCGAACCCGGCCAGCGCCGCTCCGAGCGGCGCGGCGGCCAGGCCGACCACGCGCTGCGCCGCGCCGACCCGCCCGAGCAGGTCCTGCGGCACGTGCCCCTGCCCGTACGCGGACCACAGGCTGTTCCAGATCGTGGTGCCCGCCGCGAACGCGGCCAGCGCCACGCCTCCGGTCAGCGGGTTGCGGGCCAGGGCGAACCCGGCCAGCGCCACGGTCTGCCCGAGCAGCACGGCGCGCAGCGCGGGCAGCGTGCCGAACCGGGTCGCCACCCGCCCGGCGATCAGCGCCCCGAGCAGCCCACCGACCACCACCCCGGCCGCGAACAGCCCGTACGCCTGCGCCGGCACCCGCAGCGCCCCGAGGGCGTAGAGCACCAGGACCGCCATCAGACCGCTGATCGCCAGGTTCGACCCGGCCGAGGCGACGGCGATCCCCCACAGCACCCGGTCCCGGCGCACCCACCGCATGCCGGCCCACGCCTCCTGCCACACGCCGGGCCCGGCCGGCCGGGGCGGTGCCGCCGGCAGCGGGCGGAGGGCGAGGGCGAGGGCGGCGGCCAGGGCGAAGGTGAGCGCGTCCACGGCGAACGGGAGCGACGCGGCCAGGGCGAAGAGGACGCCGGCCAGCGGGGTGCCGAGGAGCCCGCCGGCCACCGCCGTGCCGGCCTGGAGCCGGCCGTTGGCGGTGGGCAGCGCCGCCGGCGACACCAGTGACGGGAGCAGCGCGAAGGCGGACGCGTCGAAGAGCGTGCCCAGGGTGGCGAGCAGGAACGCCGCGGCGGCCAGCGCGGCGACCCCGGCCCGGCCGGAGGCGACAAGCCCGGCCAGCGCGGCCACCACCACGGCCCGGGCCCCGTCCACCGCCGCCATCGTGCGGCGCCGGTCCCACCGGTCGGCGTACGCGCCGCCGAGCAGCCCGAACAGCAGCGGCGGGAGCTGCCCCGCCACGGTCACCGCGGCGATCGCCCGGGGGTCGCGGGTGAGCGCGGCAGCCAGCAGGGCCAGAGCCGGCGTACGCAGGGCGTCGCCGAACCGGGACGAGACGGCGGCGGACCAGAGCAGCCGGTAGTCCCGGCCGAGCGCGGTGGCGGTAGCGGTCATGCCGAGGGACCCTGCGGCCTGAACCGGGTCGAGGGTCAAGCGGTGGCGGGTGTGAGGCGACCGACGGGTAACCGAGGCTCCACCAGCTTGGGCGCGCGGACTAGGCTGGCCCGGTGGCGGTGGAACAGCAGGCGCGGGGCGCGGCGAACGGCGCGACGGGTGCGGGCCGGCGCCGGTCCCGGCGCGACGAGATCCTGGAGATCGCGGTCGGGCTCTTCGCGGCGCGCGGCTACCACGGTGTGTCGATGGACGACATCGGCGCCGCCGCCGGTGTCACCGGCCCGGCGCTCTACCACCACTTCGCCGGCAAGGAGGCGATGCTGGTCGCCGCGCTGATCCCGGTCAGCGAGGGGCTGCTCGCCGGTGGGAAGGAACGGGCCGCCAACCACCCCGACGACCCGCGCGGCACGCTGGAGTCGCTGATCGACTTCCACGTCGACTTCGCGCTGGCCAACCCGGCGGTGATCGCCCTGCACCTGCACGAGCTGGACCGCCTCCCGGACGAGCCGCGCCGCCGGATCCGCCGGCTCCAGCGGATGTACGTCGAGGAGTGGGTCGTCGTGCTGACCGCCCTGCACCCGGGGCTGCCGGACGGCGAGGCGCGGGTGCTCGCGCACGCCGCGTTCGGCCTCATGAACTCCACCCCGTTCCTCGGCGGGGAGGTGGACCGCCGCCGCCGGGCCGAGCTGCTGCGCGGTGCGACGCTGGCCGCGCTCCTCGCCCCCACGGACCCGGCCTGACGCCCGACGCGCCTTAACGTCCGTTAAGTACGCGCGCCGTCCGCGTGTTATGAAGGGGCCCCTGCTATGCAAGAGGCGTCAAGAAGGGACCCTTCCTTGTTCGAATCGCTGTTGGTGGCCAACCGTGGCGAGATCGCGCGCCGGATCATCCGCACCACGAGGAAGCTCGGGATCCGCGCGATCGCGGTGCACTCGGAGGCCGACGCCGGGCTGCCCTTCGTGACCGAGGCCGACGAGGCGGTGTGCGTCGGCGCGGCCAATCCCGCGCTCAGCTACCGCAACGTCGAGGCGATCCTCGCCGCCGCGCGGGACACCGGCGCCCAGGCCATCCACCCCGGCTACGGCTTCCTGTCGGAGAACGCGGACTTCGCCCGTACCGTCGAGGCCGGCGGCCTGATCTGGGTCGGGCCCGGCGCGGACGCGATCACCGCGATGGGCGACAAGATCAACGCCCGGAACCTGATGGCGGCGGCCGGAGTTCCGGTCGCGCCGGGTACCACCGAGCCGGCGGCCGACCTGGCCGCGGCGGTCAGCGCTGCCGCGGAGATCGGCTACCCGGTGATGGTCAAGGCCGCGGCCGGTGGCGGCGGCATGGGCATGGGCGTGGCGACCGACGAGGCCGGGCTGCGCACCGAGTACGACAAGGTCCGCTCGTTCGCCGAGCGGATGTTCGGCGACGGCTCGGTGCTGATCGAGCGGTACTTCCCCCGGGTACGCCACGTCGAGGTGCAGATCCTCGGCCTGGCCGACGGCCGGGTGGTGGCCCTCGGCGAGCGCGAGTGCTCGGTGCAGCGGCGCAACCAGAAGCTGGTCGAGGAGTCCCCGTCCCCGGCGGTCTCGCCCGAGCTGCGTGAGCGGATCCTCGCGGCGGCCGTGCGGGCGGGCGAGGCGGTCAGCTACCGCAACGCGGGCACCGTGGAGTGCCTCCTCGATCCCGCCACCGGTGAGTTCTTCTTCCTGGAGATGAACACGCGGCTGCAGGTCGAGCACCCGGTCACCGAGTACGTCTACGGCGTCGACCTGGTCGAGGAGCAGTTGCGGGTGGCGGCCGGCCTGGCACCGACCTTCGACCCGGACGCGCTCGCGCCGCGCGGGCACGCCATCGAGCTGCGGATCAACGCCGAGGACCCGAAGCGCTTCCTGCCCGGCCCGGGCGCGATCAGCACCTGGAACGAGCCCGCCGGCGAGGGCGTACGCGTCGACTCCGGCTACGTCGCCGGCAACACGGTCACCCCGTTCTACGACAGCCTGATGGCCAAGCTGATCGTCAGTGGCGCGACCCGGGACGAGGCGGTCGCGCGGGCGAGGGCGGCAGTGGCCCAGTTCGAGATCGCCGGCCCGAAGAACAACCTCCCGTTCTTCGCCGAGCTGCTGGAGAACCCGGAGTTCCTGTCGGGCGACTACGACACCGGCATCGTCTCCCGCATGCGCTGACCCCCCACCCCTGCTGGGTTGATCATGAAGTTAGCGGCGACAAATCGGGCAGAATTTGGCGCTAACTTCATGGTCACCGGCGGGGGCCGGCCGGGTGGGATGCTGGACTTCGACCCATCACGTAACACCGTCACAGTGAGGTGACCCCTTATGGCGGAACTGCCGGACTTCGTCTCCATCCGGGAGGTCGGGCCGCGGGACGGGCTCCAGAACGAGGAGCCGATCCCCACCGACGCCAAGGTGCGGCTGCTCGACGCGCTCTCCGGCACCGGCGTGCGGCGGATCGAGGCCGTCTCGTTCGTGCACCCGAAGGCGATCCCGCAGATGGCCGACGCCGACGAGGTGTGGCAGCGGGCCGCGAAGGCCGACGGGGTGCGCTATTCCGCGCTCGTGCCGAACACCCGCGGCGCGCAGCGTGCCCTCGTCGCCGGCTTCACCGAGATCGAGGTGGTGGTCTCGGCCAGCGACACCCACAACCGGCGCAACGTCAACCGGTCCACCGAGGAGTCGCTCGACGACATCGCCGAGCTGATCGACCTGCTGCACGGCGCGGGCGCGACCGCCGAGGTGATCGTGGCGACGAGCTTCGGCTGCCCGTACGAGGGTGACGTCGACCCGAAGCGGGTGGCCGGCATCGTCGACCGGGTCGTCCGGGACGGCGCCGACCGGGTTGCCTTCGGCGACACGACCGGCATGGGTACGCCCCGGCGGGTCCGCGAACTGGTCACCGCGGTCCGCGACCGCAACGCCCACGTGCCGGTGCTCCTGCACTTCCACAACACCCGGGGCACCGCCCTGGCCAACATGCTCACCGCCATGGAGCTGGGCATCACCGAGTTCGACGCCAGCGTGGGTGGCCTCGGCGGCTGCCCGTACGCCCCGGGCGCCAGCGGCAACCTGGCCACCGAGGAGGCCGTGCACATGCTGCACGACATGGGCATCGACACCGGCATCGACCTGGCCGCCCTCATCGAGGCGGCCGAGCTGGCCGAGCACCTGGTCGGCAAGAAGCTCCCGTCCGGCGTCCTCCGCGCCGGCCCCCGCACCCGCCTGACCCCAATCCCCTCCTGATCACCCCCCGACCCTCCGCCCCGCCCCCCACCGGCCACCCGTCCCGGCCAGGAGCGTTGATCATGAAGTTATTGCCACGACACGCCACGGCGGAGGGCAATAACTTCATGATCACCGGGGTGGCGGGCGGGGCGGCGGGCGGGGCCGGCGGGGCGGGGCCGTGGACCAGGGCGGCAGGGTGCGGCCGCGGGTAGGTCGCCGGAGGGGCGGGAATGCGCTAGCCTAACGATCGTTCAGGTCGGTCGGTGCGCTCACGAGGCGGCCGGTGGCAATGGGAGTCGGCGTGACGCTCGACGGTGAGGCTCTGGAGCAGCTGCGCAAGCGCGCCCGGGCCGGCGGTGCGGACAAGTACCACGCGGCGAACGCCGCGAAGGGCAAGCTCTTCGCCCGCGAGCGGGTCGCGTACCTGGTCGACGAGGGGTCCTTCGTCGAGGACGGGCTCTACGCCAACGCGATGGCCGAGGGCCTGCCCGCCGACGGCGTCGTCACGGGCACGGCCACCATCGACGGCCGGCCGGTCTGCCTCATGGCGAACGACTCCACGGTGAAGGCCGGCAGCTGGGGCGCCCGGACCGTCGAGAAGATCATCCGGATCATCGAGCGGGCCTACTCGACAAGCGTCCCGATGGTCTACCTGGTCGACTCGGCCGGCGCCCGGATCACCGACCAGGTCGACCTCTTCCCCGGCCGGCGGGGTGCCGGCAAGATCTTTTGGAACCAGGTCCGCGCGTCCGGCGCCATCCCGCAGGTCTGCGCCCTGTTCGGCCCGAGCGCGGCGGGTGGGGCCTACATCCCGGCGTTCTGCGACGTGGTGGCCATGGTCGACGGCAACGCCAGCATGTACCTCGGCTCGGACCGGATGGTCGAGATGGTCACCGGCGAGAAGACCACGCTGGAGGCGATGGGCGGGGCCAAGGTGCACTGCGCCGAGTCCGGCGTGGGCCACTTCCTCTGCAAGACCGAGAACGACGCGCTCGACGTGGTGCGGACCTACCTCTCCTACCTGCCGTCGAACTGGCAGCAGGAGCCGCCGGCCGCCGAGGCCGTGGACGCGCCGGAGAAGGCCGACCTGGCCGCGCTGGTCCCGGCCAGCGAGCGGCAGGCGTTCGACATGCGCCGGTACGTGAAGGGCCTGCTCGACGAGGGCAGCTTCTTCGAGATCCAGGCGCTCTGGGCCAAGGAGCTGACCATCGGCTTCGGCCGGCTGAACGGCGAGGTCGTCGGCGTGGTCGGCAACAACTCGATGTTCAAGGGCGGCGTGCTCTTCGTCGACTCGGCCGACAAGGCGACCCGGTTCGTGCAGCTCTGCGACGCGTTCAACGTGCCGCTGCTGTTCCTGTCCGACGTGCCCGGGTTCATGGTCGGCAGCGCGGTGGAGAAGCAGGGCATCATCCGGCACGGCGCCAAGATGATCACCGCGATCTCCGAGGCGACCGTACCCAAGATCTGTGTGGTGGTCCGCAAGGCCTACGGCGCCGGCCTCTACGCGATGGCCGGCCCCGGTTTCGAGCCGGACGCGACGATCGCGCTGCCCACCGCGAAGATCGCGGTGATGGGGGCGGAGGCCGCGGTCAACGCCGTCTACGCCAACAAGATCGCCGCGATCGAGGACGAGGCCGAGCGGGCCGCGTTCGTCGCCGCGAAGCGCGAGGAGTACGAGCGCGACATCGACATCGTCCGGCTCGCCAGTGAGCTGGTGGTGGACGCCGTCGTCGAGCCGCACGAGCTGCGCGCCGAACTGGTCCGCCGGTTCGCCGCCGCGCGCGGCAAGGAGCGGCACTTCGCGAAGCGCCGGCACGGCGTCACCCCGGTCTGACCCACCCGGACCCGCACCACCCGACCCGGCGCCACGAGCGCTCGGCGGCCCGTCCACAGAGGCATCCCATCAGGAGGATCAGATGGACTTCCGGCTCAGCGAGGAACAAGAGGCGCTGCGGGAGAGCGTGCGGGACTTCGCCCGCGAGGTGGTCGCCCCGGCCATCGCCGAGCACTACGAGCAGCACACCTTCCCGTACGAGATCATCCGCCAGATGGGCAAGATGGGCCTGTTCGGCCTGCCCTTCCCCGAGGAGCACGGCGGCATGGGCGGCGACTACTTCGCGCTCTGCCTGGCCCTGGAGGAGCTGGCCCGGGTCGACTCCAGCGTGGCCATCACCCTGGAGGCGGCGGTCTCGCTCGGCGCGATGCCGATCCACCGGTTCGGCACCGACGAGCAGAAGGCCCGGTGGCTGCCGAAGCTGCTCAGCGGCGAGGCCCTCGCGGGCTTCGGGCTCACCGAGCCGGGCACCGGCTCGGACGCGGGGGGCACGCAGACGAGGGCGGTCCTGGACGGCGACGAGTGGGTGATCAACGGCTCGAAGGCGTTCATCACGAACTCCGGCACCGACATCACGGCGCTGGTCACGGTCACCGCGGTCACCGGCATCAGGCCGGACGGCTCGAAGGAGCTGTCGACCATCATCGTCCCGTCCGGCACGCCGGGCTTCACCGTGGCGCCCGGCTACTCCAAGGTCGGCTGGACCGCCTCCGACACCCACGAGCTGACCTTCGACGACTGCCGGGTGCCGGCGGCGAACCTGCTCGGTGAGCGCGGCCGGGGCTTCGCCCAGTTCCTGCGCATCCTCGACGAGGGGCGCATCGCCATCGCGGCCCTGGCCGTCGGCCTCGCTCAGGGCTGCGTCGACGAGTCGATCCGGTACGCGAAGGAGCGTGAGGCGTTCGGCCAGCCGATCGGCGCGTACCAGGCGATCCAGTTCAAGATCGCCGACATGGAGATGAAGGCGCACACCGCGCGGCTCGCCTACTACGACGCGGCCGCCCGGATGCTGGCCGGCGAGCCGTTCAAGCGGCAGGCGGCCATCGCCAAGCTGCACGCCAGCACCATCGCGGTGGACAACGCCCGCGAGGCCACCCAGATCCATGGCGGCTACGGCTTCATGAACGAGTACCCGGTGGCCCGCTTCTGGCGTGACTCCAAGATCCTGGAGATCGGCGAGGGCACCAGCGAGGTGCAGCGCATGATCATCGCCCGCGATCTCGGCATGTGAGCGGCGCCCGTCCGGGCCGGTCGGGCCCGGGCGGGTCCACCGTCTGTCGGATATCGGCAGTGGACGGTCGGCTGCCCGACGATGGGCTGTGGAGCGTCCGACCCGATCCGTACTCTTCGTGCCCATGACTCCCGATCATGATCGTTCGCGGAGCCCGGGCGGTCGTGTCCCGCTGCCCGACCTGTTGCGCGGGCATCGGCTCGCCGCCGGCCTCACCCAGGCCGAGCTGGCGACCCGGGCCGGCGTCGGCGTGCGGACGGTCCGTGACCTGGAGCGGGGCCGGGCCACCCGGCCCCAGCGCACCACCGTCGACCTGCTGGCGGACGCCCTGGGCCTGACCGGTCCGGCCCGGCAGGCGTTCCTCGCCGCCGCGCGCCCGGCGCAGACCGCCGCGCCCCACCTGCCGGCCGGTGATTCCGACGCCGTGGCGCCCCACCTGCCCGATGCCACCACCGCGCCGCGCCCGGCCGCGCGCCACCTCCCGGTCACCGGCTCCGCCACCACCGATTCGGGTACGCCCATCGCGCTGCCCCAGCCGGTCCCGCTGCTCGGCCGGGACCGGGACGTCGACGAGGTGGCCGCCCTGCTCTCCGAGCATCCGGTGGTGAGCCTGGTCGGGCTGGCCGGTGTGGGCAAGACCGCGCTCGCCCTCAGCGTCGCGTACGCGGCGGCGGCCGACCATCCGGCCGGCGTGACCGGGGTGCTGGTCGGCGAGGGCTCCGACGCCGCCGACGTGCTCGCCGCCTCGGTCGCGGTGCTCGGCGTCAGCCGGTTGGCCGACCTTCCCTGCCGGCTCGGCGGCCGGTCCGCGCTGCTGCTGGTGGACGCGGTGGAACGGGCGCCCGGCCCGGTGGCCGAGGCCCTGCGCGCCCTGGTCGCGGCGGCGCCGACGCTGCGGGTGCTGGTCACCGGCCGGCGTCCGGTGGGGCTTCCCGGCGAGCTGGTCCGGCCGGTCGCGCCGCTCGACGTGCCGCCGTTCGGCCAGGAGCCGGCCGATGTGGCGGAGCTGGCCCGCTGGCCCGCGGCGACCCTGTTCATCGCCCGGCTCGCCCAGGCGCGCCGGGAGCCGCCCACCCGGGCCGAGCTGCCGGCGCTCGCCGCGCTGGTGCGCCGCCTCGGCGGGCTGCCGCTGGCCATCGAGCTGATGGCCGCGCGCGGCCGGATCCTCGACGTCACCGAGCTGCTCGACCGCTACGGTGACCGGGTCCTCGACCTGGCGGGCGTCCGCCCCGGCTGGGAGGCCGCCGACCCCGCCGCCGGCACGGTGACCCTGCGCGAGGCGGTGGCGACCAGCTACCACCTGCTCGCACCCGCCGAACGGGCGGCGCTGCGCCGGCTCTCCGCCTTCCGCAACCGCTGGTCGGTGGAGCTGGCCGAGGACCTGCTGGCCGACGGCGGGGAGCGGCGGGACGCCGTTCCCCTGCTGGACCGGCTGCGGGAGCTCGGGCTGCTCAGCGTCCGGGGCACCGGCCGGTTCCGGTTCCGGCTCCTGGACGCGGTCCGCGACTTCGCCACCGAGCAGGCCGCCGTCGAGGGGGAACTGACCGGGATCCGCCGCCGGCACGCCGTGGTCGTCGCCGGGCTGGTACGGCGTACCGCCCCGAGCCTGGTCGGCGCCGAACTGCCCGCCGCCGTGCACCTGCTCGACGAGGCGACCAGCGACATCACGGCCGCCCTGGCGCACGCGGCCGAGGACGATCCGGCGACCGCGCTGCTCCTGGCGGCGGCACTGCCCCGGTGGTGGCGGCTGCGCGGGCGGGACGTCTCCGGTCGCCGCTGGCTGCGCCGGCTGCTGGCCGATCCGCGTACCGCGGACGCGTCGCCGGTGCTGCGGGCCTGGGCGCTGCTCGGGTCGGCCCGCCTGGCCGCCGAGCACGGCGCCGGCGGCGTGGAGCTGCCGGCGGCCCGGAACGCGCTGGCGATCTTCCAGGCGGCCGGGGACGTGACCGGGGAGCTGTCGGCCCGGTCGGTGCTCTGCACGCTGCTCAGCGCCGCCGGCACCCAGGGGCAGGCCCGGGAGCAGGCCGAGGCGGCGCTGGAGCTGGCCACCCGGCACGGCCGGGTTCGCGAGACGGCCGTCGCCCACCAGCACCTCACCTGGCACGACGTACGCGCGGCGGACCTGGCCGCCGCCCGGCGCCGGCTGGCCACGGTCGACCGGCTGGCCACCCAGTGCGGCGAGCCGCGACTCCGCCTGCTGGCCCGGGCCGACCTGGCCGAGGTGACCCGGCTGGAGGGCCGGTACGTCGACGCGGTGGAGCAGGGCCGGCGGGTGGCGAGCGCGCTCGTCGAGTTGGGCGAGCCGGGGCGGTGGCGCCAGGTGTTCGGCACGGTCGGGCTGGCGCTCGCCCTGGACGGGCGGGCGGCGGAGGCGCTGGAGGTGGTGGCCGAGCTGCGGCCGGCGCGCCGGGTGCCGGGACAGCGCCGGCCGCCGGGCCTGGAGGTCCTCGATCCGCCCGGGGAACGCCGGGACGTCCCGCCGGAGGAGGTGGTCTGCGCGCTGATCGAGGGTCATCTCGCGCTGCACCGGGGGGACCGGGAGCTGGCCGTGGAGTGGTTCTCGGCGGCGGCCGAGTCGGCGGGCGGTGGCGGGGAGCGGCGCGATCTGGTCGAGGCGCTGGTGGGGCTGGCGGCGAGCACCGGGGAGGTGGCGGTGCTGGACCGGTTGGACCGGGCCTGCCGGGCGACCGGGATCAGGCTGCTGCCGCGGGAGGAGGCGCTGCTCTACGCGCTGGTGGCCCGCCGGGAACGCGCCGGCCGAGGCGACTGAACCGGGCGGGAGCAGAAGGCGCGGGGGTGGCGCGAGCGAAAAAGCCCCCTGGTGCTGCCCCTCGCTCATCGCTCGCGCCGGCACCCCCCGGTGCCCCCCCGCTGCCCGGAAGACTATCCAGCCAGCGTGGGTGATTTAGGGGTTATTGAGGCGGTATGCACCGGTGTCCCCGCGGTTCTGCCGGTCTTTCTGCCGGTGACCCGCGGGTAGGGCCCGAGCCGTCCGGCGATCAGCAGTCGGCGGGCTGCCCGGCGGGCACCGGCTCGGTGCTGCCGGCGGTCGCCCCCGGGTGCACCGCGTCGCGGACCCGGCGCAGGCCGTCCAGGAGCGCGTCCAGTTGGGCCGGGGCGAGCTGGCCGGTGAACCACTCCTCGATGATCCGCAGGTGGCCGGGCAGGGTGTCGTCCAGTCGGCTCAGGCCGGCCGCGGTGACCACCGCGTACGAGCTGCGCCGGTCGGACGGGCAGGCCCGGCGGCGGAGGAGGCCGTCGCGCTCCATCCGGTCGACCACGCGGGTGACCCCGCTGGTGGACAGGGAGGTCTGCGCCGCGAGGTCGGTCATCCGTAGCTGGTGGCCGGGCGACCGGGTGAGCCGCATCAGCACCTCGAACTCGACCGCGGAGAGGCCGTGCTCCTCGAACTGGGCGGCGAACCGGGCCGACAGCCCGGCGCTGGCCTCGAAGAGGAGGCCGATGGCGGTGATCCGGGGATCGTCGAACACGTTCTGGTCCACGCTGCCATCCTAGCAGTCCTTGACACGGGGAATATTGCTATGCCTATAGTTGCTTAGTCAGTCGTTGGGCTACTAAACAATCTCCCCTGGAGGACAGCACCATGACCAGCAGCACCGAAGCGGTTACCCGCGACTGGGAGGGTCTCACCATCCCGACCGCCGGCACCTACGTGCTGGACGCGGCTCACAAGCGCGTCGGGTTCGTCGCGCGGCACATGATGGTCAGCAAGGTACGCGGTGAGTTCGCCGACGCCACCGCCACCATCACCGTGGCCGAGGACCCCGCACAGTCGTCGGTGACCGCCACCATCCAGGCGGCCAGCATCAACACCGCCCAGGCCGACCGCGACGCGCACCTGCGCAGCCCGGAGTTCCTCGACGTCGAGCAGTTCCCCACCCTGGAGTTCCGCAGCACCGGCGTGAAGTCCCGCGACGGCAACGAGTTCGTCCTCTCCGGTGAGCTCACGATCAAGGGCGTGACCCGTCCGGTCGACCTGGACGTCGAGTTCGAGGGCGTCGGCCGCAGCCCCTTCGGCCAGGACATCTTCGGCTTCTCGGCGTCCACCGAGATCGACCGTGAGGAGTTCGGCCTGACGTGGAACGTCGCCCTGGAGACGGGCGGCGTCCTGGTCGGCAAGAAGATCAAGATCGAGATCGAGGGCGAGGCCGTCCGCCAGGCCTGATCCTCCGCGTACGACCCCACGGGCCCGCGCCGTCACCCGACGGCGCGGGCCCGTTCGTCGTACGCCGGGGGTGCGAATTGTCACGTGTTGTTCGCAGGTTGGTCGCGGTGCCGCGGCCCCCGGCTGGGTAGGAGTGCAGACCTGCGCCCAGCCACCGATCCGGCGGCCCCGGGCGCACTTACGCACTCAACGTGAATGGTTCACAATGCGTTGCGGAACCGTACGGTTCCGTGGCGCCGGCGCCGGGAGGACAGATGGGCAGAGACGTCGAGCAGGGCGCCTTCTCCCGGGAGGACCGGTTCCGCTACCGGCAGAAGGTCCGGCGGTGCCTGGACGTCTTCGCGCTTATGCTGGACGACTTCGGCTTCGACGCCGACCGGCCGATGACCGGGCTGGAGATCGAGCTCAACCTGGTCGACGCCGCCGCCGAACCGGCCATGCGCAACGACCAGATCCTGGCCGACATCGCCGACCCGCTCTTCCAGACCGAGCTGGGGCAGTTCAACCTGGAGCTGAACGCCTCGCCCCGGCTGATCGAGGGGACCGGCTTCGCCGACTACGCGCACGACCTGCGCAGCAGCCTGAGCCGTGCCGACGAGCGGGCCGCGAAGTCCGACGCGAAGATCGTCATGGTCGGCATCCTGCCCACCCTCACCGAGCGGCACCTGGTCGCCGACAACCTCTCCACCGACGAGCGCTACCGGGTGCTCAACGACCAGATCGTCGGTGCCCGCGGCGAGGACATCGAGCTGGACATCCGCGGCGTCGAGCGGCTGCGTACGCACACCGACTCGATCGCGCCCGAGGCCGCCTGCACGAGCCTCCAGTTCCACCTCCAGGTCGCGCCGGACAGCTTCGCCGACTACTGGAACGCGTCCCAGGCCATCGCCGGTGTGCAGGTGGCGATCGGCGCCAACTCGCCGTTCCTCTACGGCCGGCAGCTCTGGGCGGAGACCCGGATCGCCCTGTTCGAGCAGGCCACCGACACCCGCCCGGACGAGCTGAAGGCCCAGGGCGTACGCCCCCGGGTGTGGTTCGGCGAGCGCTGGATCACCTCGATCTTCGACCTGTTCGAGGAGAACGTCCGCTACTTCCCGCCGCTGCTGCCCATCTGCGAGGACGAGGACCCGGTCGAGGTGCTGCACGCCGGCGGCGTGCCCCAGCTCGGCGAGCTGCGTCTGCACAACGGCACCGTCTACCGCTGGAACCGCCCGGTCTACGACATCATGGACGGCCGCCCACACCTGCGCGTGGAGAACCGGGTGCTGCCGGCCGGGCCGACCGTGGTGGACATGCTCGCCAACGCGGCCTTCTACTTCGGATTGGCCCGTGGCCTGGCCGAGGCGGACCGGCCGATCTGGAGCCAGCTCACCTTCAGCTCGGCCGAGGAGAACTTCCACGCCGCCGCCCGACGCGGCATCGACGCCGTGCTGCACTGGCCCGGGCTCGGCGACGTGCCGGTCACCACGCTCGTCCTCGACACGCTGCTGCCCACCGCAGCCGAGGGGCTGGACCGGTTCGGCGTCGCCCCGGCCGAGCGCGACCGCCTCCTCGGGGTGATCGAGGGACGCTGCCGCACCGGCCGCAACGGCGCGGTCTGGCAGACCGAGACGGTGTGGGCGGCCGAGCGCCACCGGGGCATGGACCGGAAGGCCGCGCTGCACCACATGGTCCAGCGCTACGCCGAGCTGCAACGCGGCAACGAACCCGTGCACACCTGGCCGGTCGACTGACGGCCGCCGGTCCGGCGGGTCGGCCTCAGCGGTTGCGGCGGCGGGCCTTCGGTCCGGTGGTCGGCGCGCTCGCGCCGCCCTCCGGTGCGCCGGCCGGCTCGCTTCCGCCCGGCGGCTCCGCCGTGGGGTCGGTCGTCGCCGAATCGTCCCCGGCCCGGGCCGGCTCGGTACGGATCCCGGACTCCGGTCGCCGCTGGGGCGGCACGGCCCGGCCACGTCGGCCACCCGCCACCCCCCTCGTGGGATCGTCCGGTGCGTCGGCCGGCGCGGATCCGCGCTGCGAGCTGGCGGGTGCCGTCGCATCCCGCTGCCCCACCGCCGTCGCGTCGCCGAGCCCGCCCGTTGCGGTGCCCGGCCCACTGAGCGTGCCCGTCGACCGGTCCGGTGCCGGCTCCGCCCCGCCGGCCGTGCGTTCGCCATCCGGCGTGGTGCCGGCCGGGCGGCGCCCGAAGAGCCGGCGTGCCGGCCTCGCCTCGGCGGGCTTGTCCTCAGCGGATCCGCTGGTCGGCTCCTCGTCGGGGGCCGTCAGCTCGTCCGGCTCCCCGGTGCGCTGGCGGGGCAGGCGCACGTCGGCGGGCCCGGTGTGCTCGGCGGCGCGGCGGGCGGCCCGCTGGGCCAGCGCGGCCACCAGGGCCGAGCCGCCGACCCCGGCGATCACCGCGTACGGAGCGATGAGGTGGGCCGACACCTGCTCGGCGGCGATCCCGGCGAGCCTCGGCACGGCGAGCAGGTAGGCCAGCGAGACCAGCAGCGGTCCGGCCGCCCCCGAGGCCGCCGCACCGACCCGTCGCTCCGGTGCGCGGACCGCCCGCCGGGCGGCCAACACCCCGATCACCAGGGCGGAACCGAGCGAGAGCAGCGCGCCCGGCCAGTAGAAGTAGTCGCGGATCCAGAACCGGCCGCTGTCCGCGCTGATCTGCCAGATGCCGAGCTGGGCGGTGGTCAGGCCACGGCCGGAGAGCACCCCGTCGATCACCGACACCACGGCGAGCAGCCAGAGCCAGCCGGTGGTGGCGATGAGGTTGGTGGCGGCGGCGCGGGTGTGCAGCGCCCATGTCGCGAGCAGCACGCCGAGCAGCAGTCCGGCGGCGGCGTACCCGGCGGCCACGGCCTGCGGCGAGGACGTGTCCGGCACCCGGGCGGCCCGGGCCGGCACGGCCACCAGCAGCACGGTGACCACCGCGCCCACCCCGGCGGCGAGCGCCAGGCCGAGGCGCGGCAGGGTGCCCGCCGGCTCGTCGTCGTCCGCGCCGCGCAACCGCTGGGCACAGACCGCGCCGGCGATCACCGAGGTCGCGGAGATCCAGGTCGCCCAGGCGAGGCTGGCCACCCAGGCCGCGTCGACCCGGGCCGCGGCGTCCGGCGCCCAGTTGATGATGCCCAGCCCGTAGCCGAAGCCGAGCTGCGCCGCGCCCGCACCGGCGGCGACGCCGAGTGCGGCGGCGGTCGATCCTCCCCAGCCCCGTCTGGCCATGCCGGGGAGCGTAGCGTCCCAAGGTCCACGCGGCGAGTGCTGGCGGAGGCCGGATCGGCCGCGAGGGGTTTGGCGGCGCCGGATACGGTCGCCGGTGACTGAGGCGAGGGACGCGAATGACGGACGAGGGGTACCCGGACCGGCAGCCGGGAGTGCGCGCCGAACCGGGGCGTGACCGGACCCGGCTGCTCCTCGGTGGCGGCCTGGCGACGGTCCTGCTGGCGGTGATCGGGGCGAGCGGCGGCTGGGTCCTGGCCGGCGAGCCGGACGCGCCGACCCCACCGCCGGCCGCCGGCCCCACCACACCCGCGGTCGACACCACCACGCCGACCGCCGCGCCGCCGAGCCCCACCGACGACCGGCCGACCGGTACGCGCACCACCACTCCCGCCGGCCTGACCGTGCCGCAGGTGGTGGGCACCGACTTCGAGCAGGCCCGACAGGAACTGCGGGACCGCAGGCTCGGCTGGCGGCTGGTGTTCGGCAACGGCTCCGGCCGTACCGTCCAGCGCACCTCGCCCGAACCCGGTAGGCCGGTGAAGCGCGGCGTCACCGTCACCCTCTGGGTCGCCGGCCCGGCGCCGACGGTCGCCGTGCCCGACCTGCTCGCCCAGGGCTGCGCCGACGCGGCGGACGACCTGGTGGCCGCCGGCCTGTACCCCCGCTACCGCACCGGACGCAAGGGTCCGGTCACCGCGCAGGACCCGGTCCCCGGCGGCGCGGCCCGGTGGAACGACCCGGTCGTCCTCACCTGCGGCGAGGAGCCCTCCACCGCGCCGACCGCCAGCCTGCTTCCCGCGCCGTGACGGGCGGCCCGGCGCGCTGATGCCTGCCGATGGTCGGGCGGACGGCTACCGTGGACGGCGGAGGGCCAGGCCGCCCTGTCCCGGTGGGGAAAGGACGTGCGATGAGCGACGACCGCCAGGAGCCGCCCGCCGAGGACCCGGACGCCACCAGGGCCCTGCCTCCAGACCCGGACGCCACCCGCGCCACGCCGCCCGACCGTCCCACCCCGCCGCAGGACGCCGACGCGACCCGCGCGATGCCGCGTGAACCGTCCCCGGGCGAGGACGCCGACGCCACCCGCGCGATGCCGCGTGAACCGTCCCGGGGCGAGGACGCCGACGCGACCCGCGCGATGCCGTCGAACCCGTCCGGGAGCGGGGATGCCGACGCGACCCGCGCGATGCCGCCCGAAGGGTCCGGCGGTGAGGATGCGACCCGGGCCATGCCGCGAGGCCCGTCCGGCGGCGGGGACGCGGACGCGACCCGCCCGATGCCCCGCGGGGACGGCGGGGCCGGAGCGCGGCGGCCGGTCGACGCCACGACCCGCCAGGAGCCGGTCAGCCCCGCCTGGTCCGGGCGCGCCGGAGTGCCGCCACCGCGGCCGGCCGGATACCCGGAGGCCGGCAACGAGTGGTACACGGAGGAGCAGGCGGGCCGCCGCTGGTGGATGCCGATCCTGCTGGGCGTCCTCGCGCTGCTGCTGATCGCGTTGATCGGCCTGGGCGTCTGGCTGGCGCTCCGTGCGGCGGACCGCGACGCCGAGCCGGGCCTGTCGCCGTCGGCCGTGCCGACCACCGCTCCACAGACCAGCGCGACGCCGAGCACGGCCGATCCGAGCAGCTCACCGCCGAGCAGCCCGCCGACCACCACGGCGGCCGCCGAGGTGCCGATGCCGCCGCTGGTGGGGCTGCCGGAGTCCGCGGCCCGGGCGGCCCTCGACCAACTGGGCGTGGACTACCGGGTGCGGTACCGGACGTCGGACCGACCGGCCGGGACGGTGATCGACACCAACCCGGGGGCCGGTGAGCCGGTCGCCGAGGGGGACCGGGTCAGCCTCGTGGTGGCCCGCGCCGCGGACCCGACGACGGCCCCGACCACCTCGACGCCCTCGCCCACGGCCACCACCACGCCCTGAGCGTTCACCACTGTCGGCGCCGGGTGCCGACCAGGCCCAGCCCGGCCAGCGAGATGGCGAGGCCGAGCAGGCCGGAGTAGAACAGCGACCGGCTGAGTTCGGTGGCGGCCGACGGGCGCTCGGCGAGCGCGGCCTCCCCGGCCCCGGCCCCGCCCCCGGCCTGGTCGGGGCCGGACGGCGCGACGAGGTCCCCGCCCCGCGCGCCGGCCACCGGTGGATCGACCCAGTCGGGCTCGTCGTCCTCCGGGTCGGCGGCCGGCCGGTTGCCCTCCCCGGCCACGGTGATCTCCGGAGCCGGGACCGGCTCCGTCAACTCCTGGGTCGCGGAGAAGGCGGGGTGGCGGACCACGAGCGCGAGTGCGGTCGCGGCGCCGAGGAAGGCGAGGAGCCCGAGGGCGTAGCCGATGCGGGACCGGTGGTGCCGCCGCGCGGCGGGCAGATTGACCATGACCATCCCAGGTTCAGGGTCTGGAGCGCGCGGGGTGGAGCGTTGCCGGGGTGGGCGTACCGATTCTATGGCGGCGGTACGCCCCCCGACCGGGATTCGTGAGGTCAGCCGACCCGGACCGGGGTCCGGGCCGCCGGACGGCGGGCCGTCCGGACGGTGTGTGGACGCGGGGCCGGCGCGGCCTGCAGGTGCCCCAGCCCTTCCTGCTGTACGAAGATCGACCGCCGGTTGACCGCGTCCCCCGCCGCGTTCAACTCGTAGCCGTCGAGCCAGAGCCAACCGTCATAGGTCGGCCAGTCGAGCACCCGGATCACCCGGAACATGATCGGTCGGAGGAACTGGACACTCGCCGCGCGCGTCACGTGCAGTACGTCACCGGAGCGGGGAAGCACATGGGCTCCTGGGAAAGGATCGGCCGGCGGGCGGGCCGGCGAGGCTGATCGGGGGACGGGTCGGTCCGGCGACGGGGGATCTACCTCGTGGACCGGCTGATCAGTGGGTCGGTGCTGGTCGGGCCGTACCCACGGTGGCGGACCGCCACCCGACCATCACCCGGCTGCTCCCGGTTACCGCTCCCGCCGCCACAGCCAAACTGGCGTGCAGCGGCGGGGTCTTCATCCCGGGGCAGGTCGCAGGGCGCGGGACGGCTCCCCTCCCGCCGTCCCGCGGCCCGTGGTGCGACCACGCCCGGAGATCATGCGAAGACGGTGAGTAACCCGTGCCATACCGACAGAGTGCATCAGCGACGTGCTTCATGCAAGTTGCACGTCGACTTTTGCCGATACGCGAGCAGGACACGTGAACGGGACGCTTGAAGCCTCAGGTCTCGGGACGGCACACTGGACGCCGGTTTCGCCCGACGCGGCCGGTCGACGACCGGCACCAACCCCTGCCGCGAACGCTCGCCCGCCGTAAGCCGGTCGCGCCCCCGGCGGGTGTGAAACCGGGCGCGACCGACCGGAGGTAGCCGGGTGCGCGCGAGGAGTGGGAATCCCCGTCCATCGACCCGTGGGGTGACGTCGTGAGCGAGCGGCGCAGTCCGACCATCCGGCGTCGACGCCTGGGGGCGGAACTCCGGCGGCAGCGAGAAGCCGCCGGCATCACCATCGAGACGGTCGCCGAGCAGTTGGAGTGCTCGGCCTCCAAGATCTCCCGTATCGAGACCGGTCACACCACCGCGACACCCCGGGACGTGCGGGACATGCTCCGCATCTACGGGGTGGTCGGCGCCGAGAGCGACGAGCTGGTGCAGATCGCCCGTGAGGCCCGGCAGAAGGGCTGGTGGCATCCGTACAGCACGGTGCTGGTCGGGGCGTACGTGGGACTGGAGGCGGCGGCCAGCTCGATCCGGGCGTACGAACAACAGGTCGTGCCGGGCCTGTTGGAGACCGAGGAGTACGCGGGGGCGATGATCCGGGCCGCTCGGCCCGACTTCACCGCCGAACAGGTCGAACAGCGGGTGCGTGTCCGACTGGGCCGCCAGTCGTTGTTGACCCAGGACGATCCGGTCGATCTGTGGGTGGTGCTCGATGAGGCGGTGCTGAGCCGGCCGGTTGGCGGCGACGCGGTGATGCGTGGCCAGCTCAAACGGCTGGTGGAGGTGGCCGAACTGCCGAACGTGACGTTGCAGGTCCTGCCCTTCGAGGTGGGCGCGCACGCCGGCATGGACGGGACCTTCACGATCCTCAGCTTCCCCGAACCGAGTGATCCCGATGTCGTGTACGCGGAGAACGCCACGGGTGGGCTCTTCCTCGAGAAGAGCGACGAGCTACAGAAGTACAGCTTCATCTTCGATCACATTCGAGCAGCGGCCATTCGCCCGGAGGAATCCATCGCACACATCGCAAAACTGGCAGAGGAGCCGTTGTGGAAATGGCGACCAAGGAGTTCCCCGTGGACCTGACGCAGGCGACGTGGTTCAAGAGCTCGAAGAGCGGGCCGAACTGTGACAACTGCGTGGAGGTCGCGTATGTGACCGGGGCGGTCGGCGTCCGGGACTCGAAGGACAGAACGGGCCCGGCCCTGGTCTTCGCCCCGGGTGACTGGCACGCCTTCGTCGCCGGCGCCAGGGGCGGTGCGTTCACCGGGCACTGATCCGGCGACCCGTCCCCAGAAGCTGGTCCCGCCCGGCAGCGTCGCCGGGCGGGACCATTTCGTCTGCGCCCGGCCGGTCGCGGGCACCCGTCGCCAGTTCCGTTCCGCCTCGTTGAACCGCACAGATCGGCAACCGAGCGAGGCAGGCGAGACGGATGACGACGATCGGTTCAGAGAATCTGACCAACGGCCCGGGCAAGCCCGAGCGGTTCGGTGGCAAGTACCGCGGGGCGCGCCGGGACAGCGTCCTCACCGAGGTGGGCTCGGGCGACGCCGAGATCGGCCGGGAAGCCGCCGCACCGGAACAGTCCGGCCCGCCGCTCTCGCTGCCGTCGCTCGACCCGAACCCGCTCACCGAGCCGTCCTTCCCGCCGACCGGCTGGCCGATGGAGCACCAGGAGTCCCTCGTGGACCATCCGCTGCTGCGCGGGCTGCTGATGGAGTTGCCGCCGAAGGGCAGCGTGCCCCCGCCGGGCTGGCTGGACCGCTGGTTCGAGGCGACCCGGGCGATCCTGGAGCTGCTATACGTGCAGGGGACGGCCCGCCCGCGCTGACGCCGCGGCCGCCGGCGGCAGCGCCCGTTCGGCGAGGCGGTTGTGCCGCAGGGCGTGGCGTACCCCGATCGCGATCACACCGAGCACCGCGACGGTGATGGCGGGCCCGGCGACGGCCGGCCCCGCGAACAGGTCGACGCCCGCGGCCGGCAGCACCGCGCCGAGCGCCGCCAGCGCGGTCACCTGGAGCGGCAGCCCGATCAGCGGATGCGCCGCGGCGGCCCGCAGCCCGTGCGGGGCCGGGGTGTCCGGCGCGGCGGCGAACGCGCCCGCGCCGGCCCGGAGCCACCGGACCCGGCGGACCGTGCAGACCGCGACGACCAGCGCCGGGGCGGCCGCGACGGTGAGCCCGGCGGCGGCCCGGTCGAGCGCCGTCGTGCCAGCGCTCTGCAGACCCACCGCCAGCACGGCCGCGGTCAGCGCCAGGCCGGTGAGGACCAGGGCGGACAACCATCCGGTACGCCGTCGCAGCGCGCGGGCGCGGTCCAGCCGGGGCAGCCCGTCCGCCACCACGCCGGCGGCCAGCCAGACGGCGGCGACGGGAAGCAGCACGGTGAGAGGCTCGTCCATGCTGCCAGCCTGGCCCGGATCGACGTCCACCGAATCCGGGGCGGCACCCCGGTTCCTCCCGTACGCCTCCCGTAGGGGTCATCCTGTCGGCGTTATGGCGGATCCGGCATGTTCACAGCGTCTCCACCGCTGACCTAGCCTCTTAACGATCGGTCAGTTTCCATTCGCCCGCTGCAGATCTCGTTCGTCGACGACAGGGCGGTGAAGTCCCCTGAGCCAACCTCTCCCACTGGCGTCCGGCGGTCCCCCTCAGGGGTGGCCGCCGGGCGTCGTTGCGGGCTCAGACGTCGAAGGTGGCGGGGCGTTCCGTGGCCGGCGGCGGCGGGGTGGCCTTCCACACGCCGGTCTTCTGCGCGGCCAGCCGGGCCAGGTAGGCCGGGTTGAGGATGACGTAGCGGCGCCAGAGCCGCTTCGGCTCCAGGCCGAGCCGCCAGAACCACTCCAGCCCGGCCCGCTGCATCCACGGCGGCGGGTTGCGCAGCAGCCCCGCGTGGTAGTCGAACGCCGCGCCGACGGCCATCAGCGGCATGTCCAGCAGCGGCCGCATGGCGTACGTGAAGACCTCCTGCCGGGGGCAGCCCAGCCCGACCAGCACGAGCCGTGCGCCACTGGCCTTGATCCGGTCGGCGATCTCGGTGTCCTCGCCCGGCTGGAGCGACCGGAACTTGGACGGCTCGACACCGGCGATCTTCAGCGCCGGGAACTTCCGCTCCAGGGCCGGGACCAGGCGGGACAGGGTCGCCTCGGTGGAGCCGTAGAGGTAGACCGGCAGGCCCTCCTCCGCGAAGCGGGCGAGCACCCGGAGGGTGAGCTCCGGCCCGTAGACCCGGTCGGTGAGGCCGGCGCCGTGCAGCAGGTTGAGCGCCCAGCGTACCGGCTGCCCGTCGGGGGTGACCACGTCGAAGGAGTTGAGCCGCGCGTTGTGCGCCCGGTCGAGCACCCCGGTCATCACGCCGTGGACGGCCAGCGCCGTGAGGGCCAGCGGACGGCGGTCGTGCGCGGCCGCCACCACGGCCTCGGTCGCCCGGGCGTAGTCGGTCGCGTCGACGAGTACGCCGAGCACGTTCCGCTTGGTGCCGGTGGTCATGCCTTCGGCACCCACTTGTCGGCGTTCGCCTCGTAGATCTCCCGGAGGATCATCGGCACGTCGTAGGTGATCTTCCAGTTCGGGTAGTGCTCCTCGAACCGGGCCATGCTGCTGACGTACCACTGGTGGTCGCCGGTGCGGGCCTGGTCGACGTAGTTGATCTTCGCCACCCGGCCGGTGATCTCCTCGGCGATCCGGAACGCCTCGATGTGCGAGGTGTTCGAGTGCCGGCCCCCGCCGAGGTTGTAGACCTGGGCCGAGCGCGGCTCGCGGAAGAACGCCTCGAACGCGGTGAGCACGTCCCGCGAGTGGATGGCGTCCCGGACCATCTTCCCCTTGTAGCCGAAGAGGTTGTACGTCCGGCCCTCCATCACGCAGCGCATGAGGTAGGCCAGGAAGCCGTGCAGCTCGGCCGCGGAGTGCGCCGGGCCGGTCAGCGTGCCGCCCCGGAAGCAGGCGGTCTTCATGTCGAAGTAGCGGCCGTACTCCTGGACCATCACGTCCGAGGCGACCTTGGAGGCGCCGAAGATCGAGTGCAGGGACTCGTCGATCGACATGTCCTCGGTGATGCCGTCGTACCAGTGGTGGTCCTCGGGCAGCTCGTAGCGCGTCTCCAGCTCGATCAGCGGCAGGGTGTTCGGCCGGTCGCCGTAGACCTTGTTGGTCGAGCAGTGGATGAACGGCGCGTCGATGGCGTGCCGCCGGGTGTTCTCCAGCACGTTGAGGGTGCCGCCGGCGTTGACGTCGAAGTCGGTGTACGGCTCCTTGGCGGCCCAGTCGTGGCTCGGCTGGGCGGCGCTGTGGATCACCACGGCGATGTCCGACCCGTACTTCTTGAAGACCTGCTCCAGGCCGTCCCGGTCGCGGATGTCCACCGCGTGGTGGGTGTAGGCGCTACCCAGCTCGCCGGCGAGACGGTCGAGGCTCCAGGCGGTCGAGCCGTCCTCGCCGAAGAAGTACCGCCGCATGTCGTTGTCGATGCCGACCACGTCGAGACCGAGGCCGGCGAAGTGCCGGGCCGCCTCGGAGCCGATCAGACCGCCCGAACCGGTCACCAACGCGACACTCACACGCCACTCCTGGTCCATCGGAGGCAGGGAAACCATCGGAGCATAGCGTGATGTCCGGCACGCCCCGATATGGCGCGAGGGCCCCGCTGATTGCGGAGCCCTCGTGATGGTGGGGAAGGGGGGAGTTGAACCCCCACGCCCTTTCGGGCACACGGACCTGAACCGTGCGCGTCTGCCATTCCGCCACTTCCCCGTGGCTTGACCTGCAACACCGTATCTCATCCCGCTCCCACCGTCTGCGGCGGGTGCCCGGACATATTACGCTGTTCCCGGTCATCGCCACGAGCGATCACCGTTCGTGGCGGACGAAACTTTAGCACGATCGCGGGGCTGGTCACGAACGGGCCGCCGGCAGCCGGCCGAGCGGCGTGTGAGCTGCGGAGGCGGTGTCCGGATACCATCATTGCCTCGGGACCCGAGGAGGAGCCGGTGAGCGTGCTGCAACGCTTCGAGAAGCGTCTGGAAGGCCTGGTCGAGGGGGCCTTCGCCAAGGTCTTCAAAGGGGTGGTCCACCCCGTGGAGATCCTCAACGCCATGCAGCGGGAGGCCGAGGCGCACAAGGCGATCCTGGCCGGTGGGCGCACGTTGGTGCCCAACCGCTACGTGATCGATCTCTCGCCCTACGACCACAGTCGTCTGGCGCCGTACGCCGCCGCGCTGGCCCAGGAGCTGGCCCAGTCGCAGGCGGAGTTCATCGGCGAGCAGGCGTGGACGGTCTACGGCGACGTGATCGTCGAGGTCGAGCGTGGTGAGGGGCTGGACACCGGGATGTTCCGGGTCACGGCGGAGGTCTACACCGGCGGCGACGTCGCCCCGGTCTCCGCGCCCGGCGGCTACGACGCCGGCCCGGCCTACCCCGCCTACGACCAGGGCGGCGGCTACGGCCCGCCGCCGGGGCAGGGCGGTGGCCGCAACGTCCGCCTGGTCTCCGGCGACGGCCGCACCTACCCGCTCCAGATGGGCTCGACCGTGATCGGCCGCGGCGACCAGGCCAACCTGCGCCTGCCCGACGTCGGCATCTCCCGGCGCCACGCCCGGCTGGACTTCGACGGCGGCCAGGTCGTGCTGACCGACCTCGGCTCCACCAACGGCACGATGGTCAACGGCCAGCGCGTCTCCGCCGTCGCCCTCAACCCGGGCGACATGATCCAGCTCGGCACGACGACCCTGACCTTCCGCGTGGACGGCTGATCCGCGTTGCCGGAACTCGTCATCACCGTCGCCCGGTTCGGGTTCCTCATCCTGTTGTGGATCTTCGTGTTCACGGTGGTCGGGGTGATCCGCCGGGACCTCTTCGCGGGAGCCCGGTCGGGTCGCCTGGTGGCCGCGCCGCGCGCGGTCGGGGCGTCGACCGGGCAGGCGGCGAAGCCGGCGAAGGTGAAGCGGGGCAGGGCCGCGCACCAGCTGGTGGTCACCGCCGGTCAACTGGCCGGCACCCGGATCACCCTCGGCGAGGCCCAGATCACCATCGGCCGGGCCGAGGACTCGACTCTGGTGATCACCGACGACTACGCTTCGGCGCGGCACGCCCGGCTCGTGCCGCGCGATGGGCAGTGGTTCGTCGAGGACCTCGGATCGACTAACGGCACCTACCTGGATCGCGCTAAGGTCACCGGACCAACCCCCGTCCCCCTCGGCGTGCCGATCCGGATCGGCCGCACTTCCCTCGAATTACGGCCATGACTCTGACCCTGCGCTATGCGGCCCACAGCGACCGCGGTCTGATCCGAGACGGTAATCAGGATTCCGTCTACGCCGGGCCGCGGCTGCTCGCCGTTGCCGACGGCATGGGCGGTATGGCCGCCGGTGACGTCGCCAGCAACATCGTCATCGGTGCCATGGCGCCCCTCGACGAGGACGTCCCTGGTGACGCCCTCGTCGACGCGCTGCGTTCCGCCGTCGGCACCGCCAACCAACAACTCCGCGACACCGTGGACGCCAACCCGCAGCTGGAGGGGATGGGCACCACGCTGACCGCGACCCTCTTCTCGGGCAGCAAGCTCGGCATGGTCCACATCGGTGACTCGCGGGCCTACCTCCTGCGCAACGGCGAGTTCGCCCAGATCACCAAGGACGACACGTACGTCCAGATGCTCGTCGACGAGGGCCGGATCAGCGCGGAGGAGGCGAGCAGCCACCCCCAGCGCTCGCTGCTCACCCGGGCGCTGGACGGCCGGGACATCGACCCGGAATACAGCGTCCGGCAGGTGCTCCCCGGCGACCGCTACCTGATCTGCTCGGACGGCCTGTCCGGCGTGGTCAGCGCGGACACCATCGGCGACACGATGCGCGAATACACCGACCCGCAGCAGTGCGTGGAGCGCCTGGTGCAGCTCGCCCTGCGCGGCGGCGGCCCGGACAACATCACGGTGATCATCGCGGACGCCACCGACCAGGACATCGTCGAGGCGTCCCCGATCGTCGGCGGCGCCGCCGCCCGCGACCGCGGCATGGCCACCTCGGCCGACGTCTCCACCCCGGCGGCCCGCGCCTCGGCGTTGTCGGCGCCCCGTGCGCCCGCGCCCGAGGAACCGGCGGACAACCGCGACGACGAGCCCGAGCGGCGCCGCGGGCACCCGCTGCGCACCGCGGCGATGCTGCTGGCGCTGCTGGTCATCGTCGGCGGCGGCGTCTTCGGCGGGTGGAGCTACACCCAGCGCCAGTACTACGTCGGCGCCACCGACGAGGGGCAGCTGGCCGTGTTCCGCGGGGTCCCGGGCCAGGTCGCCGGGCTCGACCTGTCGAACGTGCACGCCACCAGCGACGCGAAGCTCGACGACCTCACCCAGGCCGCCCAGGAGCAGGTCAAGCAGGGCATCCAGGCGAAGAGCGAGCCGGACGCCGAGCGCCGGCTGGCCGAGCTGACCAGCGACGACCCGGCCAACCCGAACCTCAAGCCGCTCTGCCCGCCCAGCCCGACGGCCGGTCCGGTGAGCCCGACCCCGTCCGCGGCCGGCGGCTCGCTGGCCCCGGCGGCCAGCGGCAGCGCCGTCCCGCCGGCCACCGCCACGGCCACGGCCACCGTGGTGCCGACGCCGACGCCGACGCCGACCACCACGCCCGACGCCGTCCCCTCGGACACGGTTGCGCCGGTGGACCCGGCCGGCTGCCGGTCGCCCGAGTGAGCGCCGGTTCGACCCCGAGGACACATCCGTGACCGCAGCCGCCGCACCGGCCGCCTCGCCCGCCTCGACGGGCGAGCAGCCCGGCGTGCGCCTGGCCCGGTCCCGGCGTAACGCCGAGCTGTCCCTGCTCCTGCTCGCCATGGTCCTGGTGGCGGCGTACGCGGCGACGGTCGAGGCGAACGTGCTGGACACCGTCACCCCGGACTTCTGGATCCCGGCCGCCGCGCTGGGGCTGGTCTTCCTGGGCCTGCACCTGGTGATCCGCTGGCTGGCGCCGTTCGCCGACCCGGCACTGCTGCCGGCGGTGGCCCTGCTCAACGGCATCGGCGTGGGTTTCCTGCGCCGCTACGACCTGGCCCAGTCGCCTCCCGAGCAGCGGGAGACCCTGGCCATCTTCGCCGGCACCGGTGGGCGCCAGCTCGCCTGGACGCTCGGCGCGGTGGTGCTCGCCGCCGGGCTGCTGGCGATCATGCGGGACCACCGGTCGCTGTCGCGGTACGCGTACACCCTGGGTCTGGCCGGCATCGTGCTGGTGATGATCCCGGCGGTGCTGCCGGGCCGGTTCTCCGAGGTCAACGGGGCGAAGCTCTGGATCCGCCTCGGCGGCTTCCAGATCCAGCCCGGTGAGTTCGCCAAGCTCGCCCTGCTCACCTTCTTCGCGTACTACCTGGTCCGTAAGCGGGAGGTGCTGTCGCTGGCCAGCCGGCGGGTGCTCGGCGTCGACTTCCCGCGGGGCCGCGACCTCGGCCCGGTCCTCGTGGTCTGGCTGATCAGCATCCTGGTCCTGGTGTTCGAGAAGGACCTGGGCACGTCGCTGCTCTACTTCGGCATGTTCGTGGTGACGCTCTACATCGCCACCGAACGGGTGAGCTGGCTGCTCATCGGTCTGATCCTGTTCTTCGGCGGCGCCTACCTGGCGTACGTGCTGGGCAGCACGGTGGGCGGCCCGTTCGCCAACTTCTACGACCGGGCCCAGATCTGGCTGGACCCCTTCGCCGAGCCGTACGACCGGGGCTACCAGCTCGTCCAGGGCCTGCTCACGCTCGGCACCGGCGGCCTGTTCGGGGCCGGCCCGGGTGGCGGCCAGCCCACCCTGCTGCCGGAGGTGCAGACCGACTTCATCTTCGCCGGCATCGGTGAGGAGATCGGCCTGTTCGGCCTCTCCGCGCTGCTGGTGGTCTACCTGCTCATCGTCGAGCGGGGGCTGCGGGCCGCGCTCGCGGTCCGGGACTCGTTCGGCAAGCTGCTCGCCGGCGGCCTGGCCTTCACCCTGGGTCTGCAGGTCTTCGTCATCGTCGGCGGGATCAGCAAGCTCATCCCGCTGACCGGGCAGACCACCCCGTTCCTCTCCGCCGGCGGCTCCTCGCTGATGGCGAACTGGCTGCTGATCGCGGTGCTGCTCCGGGTCTCCGACGGCGCTCGCCGGCCGGTGACCGGGGGTGGCGGTCCGGCGGCCCGGCCGTCGGGCGGCCCGCCCGAGCAGCTGCACGGTGCCCCCACGGAGGTGATCCGGCCGTGAACGCACCCCTGCGCCGCGTCGGCGTGGTCGTCATGATCCTGTTCGGGCTGCTCTTCGCCAACCTGAACTGGATCCAGGCCTACAAGGCGGACGAGTACCGCAACAGCGACTACAACGGCCGGGTCCAGGTCGCCGCGTACGACCGGAAGCGGGGCAACATCGAGGTCGGCGGCACCGCGTACGCCCTCAGCAAGGACACCAGCGGCAGGCTGCGCTTCCTGCGCACCTACCCGGCCGGCGAGGAGTACGCGCACGTGCTCGGCTACCAGCCGGTCAACGGGACCGCGACCGGCATCGAGCGGACCGAGAACCAGTTCCTGGCCGGCACCAGCGACCAGCTCATCGGCGACCGGGTGAAGGACATGTTCACCGGGAACAAGACCGGCGGCGGCAACGTGCTGCTGACCCTCTCCAAGCGGGCCCAGGACGCCGCGTACAAGCAGCTCCAGAACAACGAGGTCGGGGCGACCAGGGGCGCGGCGATCGCGATCGACCCGCGCACCGGCGCGGTGCAGGCGCTGGTCTCCATGCCGAGCTTCGACCCGAACCCGCTGGTCAGCCACGACACCGGTGCGGCGGCGAAGGCGTACAACGCGCTGGACAAGGACCCGAACCGCCCGCTGGCGAACCGGGCGCTCTCCGAGACGCTGCCGCCCGGCTCCACCTTCAAGGTCATCATGTCGGCGGCGGCGCTGGAGAGCGGCTACACCAAGCAGACCAAGATCCCCGCCGGGGCGAGCTGGACCCCGCCGACGTCCGGTACGCCGATCAAGAACGCGGCCGACTCGATCTGCCCGCAGGAACAGGTGACGCTGATCCAGGCGCTCACCGAGTCCTGCAACACCGGCTTCGCGCAGCTCGGCGTGAAGCTCGGCGCGGACAAGGTCAAGGAGAAGGCCCGGCAGTTCGGATTCGAGCAGGAGGACCTGACCGTCGGCCAGCTGGGCGAGGGTGGCCTCCCGGTGGCGGCCAGCAAGACCGGGGAGATCACCGGCCCGGACGGCGCGACCGACCCCGCCGCACTGGCCCAGTCCTCGATCGGCCAGCGGGATGTCCGGATGACCCCGTTGCAGGGTGCGCTGATCGCCGCCTCGGTCGCCAACGGCGGTAGCCAGATGCGGCCGTACCTGGTCAAGCAGCTGCTCGCCCCGGACCGCACCACCAGCTACTACACGGCCAAGCCGCGCGAGCTGCGCCAGCCGGTGAGCGGCCAGGTCGCCGCCGACCTGCGCGACATGATGGTCAGCGTGGTGGTGAACGGCACCGGCAAGTCGGCCCGGATCCAGGGCTACACGGTCGGCGGCAAGACCGGCACCGCCCAGTCCGGCCCGGGCACCCCCGACCACGGCTGGTTCATCGGCTTCGCCCTGGACAAGAACGGCACCCCGATCTCGGCGGTCTGCGTGGAGCTGGAACAGGCTGGCTCCGGCGGCAGCCACGAGGCGGCCCGGATCGCCGGCAAGATCATGGCGGCGGCCATCGCGGACTCCGGGGGCCGCTGACATGCTCAGCCCGGGTGTGCAGCTCGGCAACCGCTACCGCCTCGACGAGCGGATCGCCAGCGGTGGCATGGGCGACGTCTGGCGCGGCACCGACCAGGTGCTGGGACGGACCGTCGCCGTCAAGAGCCTGCTCCCCGCTCTGCTCGACGAGCCGGGCTTCGCCGAGCGGTTCCGCGGCGAGGCGCGCACCATGGCCACCATCAACCACCCGGGCGTGGTCGACGTCTACGACTTCGGCAGCGACCAGCAGATCGCCTTCCTCGTCATGGAATACGTGGAGGGCGACGCGCTCTCCTCGACGCTCAGCCGGGTCGGGCGGCTCACCCCGGCCCGCACCATGGCCCTGCTCGCCCAGGCCGCCGACGCGCTGCACGCCGCGCACGAGAAGGGCATCGTGCACCGCGACGTGAAGCCCGGCAACCTGCTGGTCCGGCCCAACGGCACGCTGGTGCTCACCGACTTCGGCATCGCCCGCTCCGACCTGGTCGGCCAGCTCACCGCCGCCGGTTCGGTGCTCGGCACCGCCTCCTACATCTCGCCCGAGCAGGCCACCGGCGCCGTCGCCACCCCCGCCTCCGACGTGTACGCGCTCGGCGTCGTCGCGTACCAGTGCCTGGCCGGCCGGCGGCCGTTCGAGGGGGACAACCCGCTCGAGATCGCCATGAAGCACGTGCGCGAGACGCCCCGGCCGCTCCCCGCCGACATCCCGCCGCAGGTCCGGGCCATCGTCGAGCGGGCCCTCGCGAAGGACCCGGCGGCCCGCTGGCCCAGCTCCGCCGCTCTGGCCAGCGTCGCCCGGCAGGCCAAACTCGCCCTGTCGCAGCAGGCGCGGGGCGGCCACCCGATCTCCGGCGTACCCGCCTCCCCGGCCGCACCGGCCGCGCGGGCGCAGGTTCCGACGGCCACGCGACCGCAGCCCCGCCCGCCCGCGGTGGCCGCCCGCCCGCCGATGGCGCCACGCCCGACCGCGGTGGCGCCTCCCCCGCAGCAGCGCCCACCGGTGGCGCCGCGCGGGGCGGCGGCCGTTCCGCCGCCCCGGCAGCACAACCCCCTCGGGTACGCCCAACCGCCGGTCGCGCCCGCCCCGCGCCGGTCCCACGCCGGGCGGTGGCTGCTGGCCATCGTGTTGGCCGTGCTGGTCCTTGTTTGTTCCGGGGTGATTTCCTACAAAATCCGGGACAACGCGGCGGCCGGTGACCCCGGCGCACTTGGTCCGGTGAGCGTGACCTCCGGCGCGGTGCGGGCCCACGGGGGCGACTATCCGGTTTCCACGTCGTACCGTCGGGAGGTACGGCTCCAGCCGGCTGGCGGCGAGACGACGACGAGCGAAGGACGAGAGACGCGATGACAGCGCAGGCCCGCCTGCTCGGTGGCAGGTACCAGGTCGGCGAGCTGCTCGGCTACGGCGGCATGGCGGAGGTGCACCGCGGTCGCGATCTCCGGCTCGGTCGGGATGTCGCGATCAAGATGCTCCGCGCCGACCTGGCCCGGGACGCGACCTTCCAGATGCGGTTCCGCCGGGAGGCGCAGAACGCCGCCTCGCTGAACCATCCGGCCATCGTCGCCGTGTACGACACCGGCGAGGAGACCGCCCCGACCGGCGAGACGCTGCCGTTCATCGTCATGGAGTTCGTCAACGGGCGGACCCTCAAGGAGGTGCTCGGCGCCGAGGGCCGGCTCCAGCCGCGCCGGGCGCTGGAGATCTGCGCCGACATGTGCGCGGCGCTGGAGTTCAGCCACCGCCACGGGATCATCCACCGGGACATCAAGCCCGGCAACGTGATGCTCACCCAGACCGGCCAGGTCAAGGTGATGGACTTCGGCATCGCCCGGGCGCTGGCCAGCGGCGCCACCACGATGACGCAGACCAGCGCGGTCATCGGCACGGCGCAGTACCTCTCCCCGGAGCAGGCGCGCGGCGAGGCGGTCGACGCCCGCTCCGACGTCTACGCGGCCGGCTGCGTGCTGTTCGAGCTGCTCTGCGGGCACCCGCCGTTCGTCGGGGACAGCCCGGTCAGCGTCGCCTACCAGCACGTGCGGGAGACGCCGCCGACGCCGAGCACCATCAACCCGGACGTCAACCCGGCCGTGGATGCCATCGTCCTCAAGGCGCTGTCCAAGAACCCGCTGAACCGCTACCAGAGCGCCGGCGAGATGCGGGCGGACCTGCTCCGCGCCGCCGCGGGCCGGCCGGTGCTGGCCACCCCGGTCATGCCGGCCGAGGAGACCATGCCGATGGCGCCGGCCGCGGCCGGTGGCGGTTACCAGCAGACCCAGGTGATGGGCCCGCAGACCCGCCAGCAGCCGCCGGCCCGGGTCGGTGACGCGCGCAAGCGGAAGAGTTCGGCCTGGGTGATCGCCACCTTCGCGGCGCTGGGCGTGCTCGCGGTGATCGCCCTGGCCACCGCGCTCTGGCTCAACCAGACCGGCGCGGAGAAGGTGAGTGTGCCGCCGCTGGAGGGCAAGAGCCAGGCGGTGGCGACCGCCGATCTCCAGCGGGCGGGGTTGCGGGTGACGCTCGGCGAGCCGGTGCTCAGCAGCGACTGCACGAGGAACACGGTGGCCGCCCAGAACCCGCAGTCGGGCGCGTCCGTGGCCAAGAACAGCCCGGTGACGATCCAGATCTGCGGCGGCAAGCCGGTCGTCACCATCCCAGCCGGCATCGAGGGCAGCACCTACACCAGCGCCAAGGCCCAACTCGAGGGCCTGAACCTTGTGGTGAACCGCAAGGAGGTCGACGACGCGGCGCCAGAGGGCCAGGTCATCAAGGTGACTCCGAGCGAGGGCAGCTCGGTGGCCGAGCGCAGCGAGGTGACCCTGCAGGTCTCCCGCGGCAATGTGAACGAGGTGCCGGACGTCATGGGTTACACCAAGGAGCAGGCCACCAAGCGGCTGAAGGATGCCGGCTACGACGTTCGGGTTCGCGACGGTAACGAGGTCGCGCCCGACCAGGCGGGCAAGGTGAGCAGCCAGAACCCCCGTGCCGGCACCAAGCTGGCCAGGGGCAGGACCGTGACCATCGAGGTGGACGTGCCGCTGCCCGAGCCGACCGACAGCGCCAGCCCGGGCACCCCGTCGCCGGGCACGACGCCGACCACGCCCGGCAGCGGCGGTGGCGGGGGCTTCCCGTTCCCGACCATGACGCCGCCGACCCGGTTCAGCCAGCCCTGACCCGACAGCTTCAGACAGGCGAAGTGGCGGTGCCCGGTCGGCCCGGACACCGCCACTTCGCGCATCGGCCGTAAGACGAAGCCTCAGGCGGCGGCGAACGCGGCCCGGCGGCGGGCGTCCACCTCGGCAGCCAGCTCCGGGGCCCGCTCCAGCGCCTCCGGGTAGCCGCAGACGGCCAGCCAGTTGGCCAGCATGAGGTGACCGCCCTCGGTCAGCACCGACTCGGGGTGGAACTGGACGCCCTCGATGGGCAGGGTGCGGTGCCGCATGGCCATCACCACGCCGGAGCCGGTCCGGCCGGTGACCTCCAGCTCGTCGGGCAGCGTCTCGGGCAGCACGGCGAGCGAGTGGTAGCGGGTGGCGGTGAACGGGTCGGGCAGGCCGGCGAGCACCCCCACCCCGTTGTGCCGCACCTCGGACGTCTTGCCGTGCAGCAGCTCCGGCGCCCGTGTCACGGTCGCGCCGAACGCCTCACCGATGGCCTGGTGACCGAGGCAGACCCCGAAGAGGGGGAGCTTGCCGGCGTACTCCTTGATCACGTCGAGGCAGATGCCGGCGCGGTCGGGGCTGCCCGGCCCCGGCGAGAGCAGCACGCCGTCGGCGCCCGCCCGGCCCACCTCGGCCACCTCGATCTCGTCGTTGCGCCGCACCTCGCAGTCCACGCCGAGCTGGCCGAGGTACTGCACGAGGTTGAAGACGAACGAGTCGTAGTTGTCGATCACGAGGACGCGCATCGGGTCACCTGCTCGGGGTGGAGGGCGGGGCGTTGTTCGACTCGGTGCTGTACGGGATCTCCTCCTCGGAGGGCCGCTCGGTCGGCTCGGTGAGCCCGCCGCCGTCGTCGCCCGGTACGCCGGAGTCCTGGGTGACCTGCACGTCGTCGAAGGGGAGGAGGGGTTCGGCCCACGGGAAGACCACGAACCAGAGCAGGGCGACCGTCGCGGCGGCCAGCAGCACCGAGCCGATCAGCTTTCCGGGGAGCCCGAGCGGGAGCTTCCGCCAGATCCATCCGTACACGCTCAGCCCTCCAGCTCGGCCGGGCGGCCCGCCGTCTTGGCCTGGACGTGGTCCAGCCGGGCGTGGATGATCAGCCGCTGGTAGTTGTCGAACTTGGGGTTGCAGGTGGTCAGGGTGAGCAGCTTCTCGGTCGGCCGCTCGCTCGGCTTGCCCGGCACCGGCGCGACGACCTCGACCTGGTACGGCTTGACGATCCGCTGCTGGTAGACCTTGTAGATGAACCACTCGGTCTGCGTCTCGACCACGACGGCGTCGCCGGGGCGCAGCTCGTCCAGGCGCCAGAAGGTGGCCCGGATGCGGTGGCCGGCGACGGAGAAGTTGCCCACCTGGCCCGGCATGGCGCTCTTCGGGTAGTGGCCCGGGGCGTACCGGATGTCGTCCGGGCTGACGCCCTCGACCACCACCCAGTGCTTGTCGAACTTGGGGAGGTAGAGCCCGGCGACCGGCTTGCCCTCGGCGGGTGGCTTCGGTTTGACGCTCGGCCCGGTCGACGGCGCGACCGTCGGGTCCGCCCCCCACTCCTGGGCGAGCTGGCTGCTCAGGTCGTTCTGGTGGGCGTCGACGATCACCGCCTTGCCCCAGATCTCGTAGCCGGCGAAGAGCAGCACCACCAGGCCGAAGGTGATCAGCACCTCGCCGGTGCCGCGCACGATCCCCCGCAGCCGGGAACCGACGGTGGGCCGGGTCAGCTCGGAGTAGACGCTCTTGTACCCCTCGCCGGTCTGCTCGGGCCGGAGCTGCACCACGCGCTCGCCGCGGCGGGGCTGCGGCGGCTCGGCCGGGGCGCCGGCCGGGTCGCCGTCGCCGGTGTCCGGGACCGGGGGCACGGCACCCATCAGCGCGGTGTGGTCCAGCGCCGCCGGACGGGCCGGCGGGCGGCTGACGGCCGGGATCACCGCGGTCGCCCCCGGGTCCGCCGGGCCGGTCGCTCCCGGGACCGCTGGGCCGGTCGCTCCCGGTACCGCCGGGCCGGTCGCTCCCGGGACCGCCGGGCCGGTCGCCGCCGGCCGAGGCGGGCCGCCGTCGGTCGGGCCGGCCGACCGGGGTACGCCGGGACCCGGCGCGCCGGGACGCAGCGGCCCGGCGGCGGGGCGGCGTTCCGGCCGGTCGCCGAGCGGGGGGATGAACGCGGTCGGCGCGTCCGCGGGAGACGTCGGCCGTGCCGCGTCGGGCCGGCGCCCGGGCTCGGCGGGGGGTCTGGTCGGCCCGTCGGTGCCGCCAGCGCGCTGGGGCCAGGCCGGCTGACCGTCGGGTGCCGGCGGGCGGTTCCGATCGCCGGGCCAGGCCGGCGGCGGGGACGCGGGCGGGCGCGCCGGCCGCTGTTCGCTCACCGGGGGCGGCGCCGCGTGGTCCGGCCAGGGCAGGTCGAGCGGGGGACGGGGCGGCACGGCTTCCGGCCGGTCGACCTTCGGCAGGAAGGCGGTCGCGTCGTCGCTCTGGTCGCGGTGGCGCCCGTCCCGGTCCCGGGGGTCCTCCCGGCTCACCGCGGCACCTTCGCCGACTGCAGCGCGGTCGAGTCCTCGAATGCCGGCACGGTGACCGTGGAGACGGTCTCGGAGTAGCCGAGCTGGTAGTGGTCGACGGCTTCCCTGAACAACCGGACTCCCTTGGACGCGGCGAGTTCCCGCTGGAACGCGGCGGGGTCGCCGATTGCCACGATCTTGAAAGGAGGGGAGTACACCCGGCCGTGCAGCAGCAGAGTGTTACCGACGCAGCGTACCGCGCTGGTGCTGAGCACGCGGACATTCATGATTGACATGGCCTCCGCGCCGCCCGCCCAGAGCGCGTTTACGACGGCCTGGACGTCGCTCTGGTGGACCACCAGGTCGTCGTTGCTCGCACCCTTGGGCAGGGTCTGGTCGGCGCGCCGGGGCGCGTCGTTCAGCTCGATGGTGATGCCGTTGCCGGTGAGCGCGGTGAACCCGGCCGCCTGCCGGGTGGCGGCGGCCCGGTCCCGCTGTGCCTTGATCGGGCCGTCGGCGCCGGCCAGGGCGCCGGTCTGTTCCTCGACCTCGGCGCGCAGCCGGGCGGCCTTCGCCTCGCTCGCCGCGACCTCCTCGCGCCGGTCCTCGATCAATTGGGTGAGCTGGGGACGCCGGTCCTCCCGCAGCGCGGTGCCGCCGGCGGTGGTGGCGGTCGTGGTGAACAGCAGCCCGGCCGCGGCGGCGATCAGGGGTACGCCGATCGACCAGCCCGGGCGGCGCTGGCGCGGCCGGCGCGGCAGCAGGCCGACCACCGCGCGCCGGAGGACCTTCTGCCAGGAGGCGGCGCCGGACGTGTACTCCACCGGGCGTTCCCTTTCCCGTCGTCTCGTTCCGGCCCGCGACGGCGCGGACCGGTCTGCTCGACCCGAAAAGTCCCGCTCTTTTCGGTCACTCCGTGCACCGGCCTGACCCCATTCGTGGCCTGTAGGGTCTGTCGGGACTACGCTAGCTGTCGAACATTATTGGCCATGGACCGTCGCCCCCGCGCCCGGTTGTCAGGCCGGACGAGGTCGTACCCCCCTCTGGAGAGCGTCGTGCCCAAGTCTCAGGTCCGCAAGAAGAAGGTGTACACCCCGCCGACGGACGTGCGTCCGACGGCGACGGCGGCGACGCGCAAGCCTAGCCCGGTCTGGCTGCCGATCACCGCGGTCGCGCTGATCGTGGTGGGCATCGGCTGGCTGGTCATCTACTACCTCTCCGAGCAGGCCTACCCGGTCGCGACGTGGGGCTACTGGAACCTCGCCGTGGGCTTCGGCGCGATGGTCTCCTCGCTGATCCTGCTCTCCCGCTGGCGCTAACCCCGACCGGCTCCGCCGCCCTGCGACCGAGGGCGTACGTCACGCCGGGACGCCCCTGACCGGCGCCCGGCGCCCGCTGCCCCTAAGGTGTCGGCAGGGCGGCGTGGCCGGATGCGAGATGACTCACGTTACTGCTGGGTAACCTTGCGCGTAGGCTGCACTGACAAGCAGCAGACCGGGAGGCCAACTCGATGGGCAGCGTCCAGATCGTCACCACGATCCTCGCGGCCGCCATCACCGCCGTGGCGGTGTGGCTTGCGGTGCGCGCGGTCATGAAGATGACGGCCGTCATCCGGCTCGGCCAGCCCGCGCCGGAGCGGTTCGACGACAAGGGCGCCCGCACGAAGAAGATGCTGGTGGAGACCGCCGGCCACACCCGCATGCTCAAGTGGAGCGTGGTGGGCGCGGCGCACTGGTTCGTGATGGTCGGCTTCATCGTGCTGTCGCTGCTGGTGCTCGAGGCGTACTTCGAGGTGGTCACCCCCGGCGGCGGGCTCCCGATCATCGGGCACTGGACGGTCTTCGGCCTGGCCACCGAGTGGATCGGGATCCTGGGCCTGGCCGGCATCCTGGTGCTGATGGGCATCCGGCTCCGCAACCGGCCCACCCGGCCGGGCGGCCGCTCCCGGTTCACCGGCTCGACCATGTGGCAGGGCTACTTCGTCGAGTGGGTCGTGCTGCTGGTCCTGATCTTCGGCTTCGTGATCCGCGGCTTCAAGGTCGCCACCGACCACTTCGAGTACCCGGTCTGGGCCACCCCGCTGAGTCACGCGGTCGGCGCCGCGCTCCCGGCCTGGACGGCCGGCGTCAGCGTCGCCGCCCTCATCAAGATCGCCATCTCGATGACCTGGCTCATCGTGATCTCGCTGAACGTCACCATGGGCGTCGCCTGGCACCGGTTCCTGGCGTTCCCGAACATCTTCTTCAAGCGCGACCCGGAGAAGCCGGCCGGCTCCGGCCTCGGCCCGCTGCGCCCCATGACGAGCGAGGGCAAGCCGCTCGACTTCGAGGAAGCGGACCCGGAGAAGGACCAGTTCGGTGTCGCCCAGGTCGAGCAGTTCACCTGGAAGGGCCTGCTGGACTTCAGCACCTGCACCGAGTGCGGTCGCTGCCAGTCGCAGTGCCCGGCCTGGAACACCGGCAAGCCGCTGTCGCCGAAGCTGCTCGTGCTGAGCCTGCGCGACCACGCGTACGCCAAGGCGCCGTACCTGCTGGCCGGCGGGGGCAAGGACCTGACCGGCGAGGAGAAGGCCACCGCCGCGCAGCTCGCCCACATGGACGTGCTGGCCCTCGCCGAGGCCGACCGGCCGCTGATCGGCACCGCCGAGGAGGGCGGCGTCATCGACCCGGACGTGCTCTGGTCGTGCACCACCTGCGGCGCCTGCGTCGAGCAGTGCCCGGTGGACATCGAGCACGTCGACCACATCGTCGACATGCGCCGCTACCAGGTGCTGATCGAGTCGAGCTTCCCGTCCGAGGCCGGCGTCATGCTCCGCAACCTGGAGAACAAGGGCAACCCGTGGGGCGCCCCGCAGAACACCCGGGAGGACTGGACCAAGGGCCTCGGGTTCGAGGTGCCGCGGGTCGGCGAGGTCGACGACTTCGAGTACCTGTTCTGGGTCGGTTGCGCCGGCGCGTTCGAGGACCGGGCCAAGAAGACCACCCGGGCGGTGGCCACGCTGCTCAACGAGGCCGGCGTCTCCTTCGCCATCCTCGGCGAGGGCGAGACCTGCTCCGGTGACCCGGCCCGCCGGATCGGCAACGAGTTCGTCTTCCAGATGCTCGCCCAGCAGAACGTCGAGACGCTGAACGAGGCGTTCGAGGGCCGGGAGAAGAGCAAGCGGAAGATCGTCGCCACCTGCCCGCACTGCTTCAACACCCTGGGCAACGAGTACGGCCAGCTCGGTGGCGAGTTCGAGGTGGTGCACCACACCCAGCTGCTGGCCCACCTGGTGGCCGCCGGCAAGCTCACCCCGGTGCAGCCCGTCGACGGCGGCGTCACCTACCACGACCCCTGCTACCTGGGCCGGCACAACCGGATCTTCGCCGCCCCGCGTGAGGTGCTCGGCGACTCGATCCAGGGCGAGCTGACCGAGATGCCGCGCAACAGCGAGCGCTCCTTCTGCTGCGGCGCCGGCGGCGCCCGGATGTGGATGGAGGAGAAGATCGGCAAGCGGATCAACGTGGACCGGGTCGAGGAGGCCATGTCCACCGGGGCGAAGACCATCGCGGTCGGCTGCCCGTTCTGCTCGACGATGCTCAACGACGGTGTCAACGGCAAGGGCGCCGGCGAGCAGGTCGAGGTGGTCGACGTGGCGAGCGTGCTGCTCCGCTCGGTCAAGCCGGACGCCCCGGCGGGCGAGAAGGAGACCGAAACGGTCGCCGGCTGAGGCGTACCCCGGACGAGCTGGACCACGACGGCGGCGGCACCCATGAGGGTGCCGCCGCCGTCGCCGGTCAGGAGACCGTCGTGGTCGCGATGGCGGCCGTGGCGGCAGCGGTCGTCGCCACCAGCACCGCGGCCTGCGTCTCCTCGATCGCCTTCTTCGTGGCCGCGGAGGCCCAGTCGCCTGCGGCGATCTCGGCCAGGCGGGCCTTGACCCGGTCTCTCGGCAGCTCGCGGAAGAGCTTCCGGTCCAGGCCGACCGCCCGGGTCAGGGTGAGCAGCGCGGCCGTCCGCGCGTCCACGGGGCCGGCGGCGGCCAGCGCGGCGAGCATCCGGTCCCGGGCCGCCGTCTCCACCGCCGGCTCCGCGCCGGTGGGCGAGGGATACCGGGTACGCGGGAACACCCACAGCACCCGGTCCGACTCGCGGCGCAGCACCCCGGCGTCGACCAGACCGTCGAGCACCCGGTCCGGCAGGCCCTTGGCCAGCTTGCCGATCCAGTCCTTCGGCTTGCGCGGCCGGTCCCCGGCGACGGTGGCGAGCGCCCGGTCCAGCAGCGGCACGCCGGTCGGGGCGGGGTCGGTCACCGCGAGCCGGCCGCCGGTCACCTCGACGCGGCCGGCCAGGGCCAGCTCCAGCAGGACGGCCCCGGCGAGGCCGTAGTCCAGGTGCGGCCGGCCGAGCCGGTTGGTGCCGCCGTCGTCGTAGGCGAGCAGGACCAGTTCGTCGGTGAGCAGCAGGCGGTTCATGCGACTCACGCTACGTCCGGGTCGCCAGCCCGCCGGCCGCCGGCTCGTGCCCGCTGCCGGCCCGTGGAACAATCTCGCTCATCGACGGCCTGCTGGTTACCGCGCTGTTGCCCCTGGTCGGCTTCGTGCTGCTGACCGCCGGCAACGCGTTCTTCGTCGCGGCCGAGTTCGCCCTGGTCACCGTCGACCGGGCGGAGATCGACCGGCGGGCCGGTGAGGGCGACGGCCGGGCCACCACGGTCCGCCGGGCGCTGCGCGAGCTGTCCTTCCAGCTCTCCGGCGCCCAGCTCGGCATCACCATCACGGCGCTGCTCACCGGCTACCTGGCCGAACCGGCGTTGTCCCGCCTCTTCGCCCCGCTGCTGCGGCCGGTCGGCGGGGCCGAACGGTTCACCGGGCTGCTCGCCCTGGCGCTGGCCACCCTCATCTCGATGCTCTTCGGCGAGCTGGTGCCCAAGAACCTCGCGCTGGCCCGCCCGATGCCCACCGCGCTCGGCACCGCCGGGCCGATGCGCACCTTCTCCCGCACCTTCGGCTGGCTGATCCGGCTGCTCAACGACTCGGCCAACCGGCTGGTGAGGCGGCTCGGCGTGGAGCCGCAGGAGGAACTGGCCAGCGCCCGGTCCCCGGAGGAGCTGGGACTGCTCGCCGCCATCTCGGCCCGGGCCGGCGCGCTGCCGCCGGACACCGCCATGCTGCTGCGCCGCACCATCCGGTTCGGCGACAAGCGGGCCGCCGAGGCGATGACGCCGCGGGTCGACGTGATCGCGCTGCGGGCCACCGCAACGGTCGCCGAGCTGCTGGACCTGTCCCGGCAGACCGGCCGGACCCGGTTCCCGGTCTACGAGGAGACGCTGGACCTGGTCACCGGCGTGGCCGGGGTGCCGGACGCGCTCGGCGTGCCGCTCGCCAGCCGGGCCGCCACCACGGTCGGCGCGGTCGCCCGCGAACCGGTGTACGTCCCGGAGAGCCTCGACCTCGACGGGGTGCTGGCCGCGCTCAAGGACGCCGGCGCCGACCTGGCCATCGTCGTCGACGAGTACGGCGGCACGGACGGCGTGGTGACCGTGGAGGACCTGGTCGAGGAGCTGGTCGGGGAGATCGCCGACGAGTTCGACCCGGCCGCGGTGGACGATGCCGGGCCGGTCGAGCTGACCGTGCCGGGCGGCGAGCGCACCGTGCTGGTGGATGGCGTGCTCCGGGAGGACGAGCTGGTCGAGCAGACCGGTTTCCGGCTGCCCGAGGGGCCGTACGAGACCCTGGCCGGCTTCCTGATGGCCCGGCTCGGGCACATCCCGGTGCCGGGCGAGACGGTCGAGGAGGCCGAGTACGAGTTCACCGTGGTGGAGGTCGACCGGCACCGGATCGAGCAGGTGCGGGTGGTCCGGCCCGAGGAGCCCGACGACGGTGAGTGAACTGCTGATCGCCCTGGTGCTGCTGCTCGGCAACGCCTTCTTCGTGGGCAGCGAGTTCGCCCTCATCGCCTCCCGCCGTACGGTGCTCGAACCGCTGGCGGCGACCTCGAAGCGGGCCCGGTGGGCGCTGTCGGCGATGAACCAGATCCCGCTGATGATCGCCGGGGCGCAGCTCGGCATCACGGTCTGCTCCCTCGGCCTCGGCGCGATCGCCGAGCCGGCGCTGGCCCACCTGCTGGAGGCGCCGTTCGAGGCGCTCGGCCTGCCCGCCTCGGCGGTGCACCCGGTGGCCTTCGTGATCGCCCTCGGTGTGGTGGTCTTCCTGCACACCGTGGTGGGCGAGATGGTGCCGAAGAACATCACCCTGGCCGGCCCGGAGCCGTCGGCGCTCTGGCTGGGGCCGGCCATGCTCGCCTTCTGCCTGGCCACCAAGCCGCTGCTGCTGGCCATGAAGTGGTCGGCCCGGCAGGTGCTGTGGTTGTGGCGGGTGGAGGCGACCGACGCCGTGAAGACGGTGTTCACCGCGGAGGAGCTGGCCGGCCTGGTCTCGCAGGCGCGCACCGAGGGGTTGCTGGACGCCGAGGAGCACGCGCGGATCACCGGGGCGCTGGCCCTGCACAGCCGGACGGCCGCCGACGCCCTGCAGCCCTGGTCGACGGTGACCACGGTGGCCGAGGACGTCTCACCGGCGTCGCTGGAGGTGCTGGCCACCCGCACCGGCCGGTCCCGCTTCCCGGTGGTGCAGCGGTCCACCCGCCGGGTGCTCGGTTTCGTCCACGTGAAGGACGTGCTGGGCTACGCGGGCGCCACCCGCCGGGCGCCGGTGCCGGCCGACATCTACCGGCCGCTGGCCGTGGTGCCGCCGGACCGTACGTTGGCCGACCTGTTGCTCTCGATGCGCCGCGAGCGCCGGCACATGGTGCTGGTGAGTGACGGCCGTCGACCGCTGGGTGTGGTGACGCTCGACGACGTATTGACCGCGATCGTTGGCAAGTAAACGAATACCCTTGGTGTGCAAGCGGTTGCGCAGACGTGATTGAACTAAACGTCGCCTTGATTCCACCCCCGTGCCTTCCCTAATGTGGGGCACCGACCGCCTCTGGGTCGTCTGCCTCGACCTTCCCTCTCGCGAGGCGCCCGGCGGTCGGTTGCAAAGGAGTCCGTGCCGGTGGCAACCATGCCCCCTGAACGTCACGCCCCGAGCCAGCCGCCCGTCCGCTCGGTCGGGATGCGCCGGGTGGTACGCCGTCTCCTCACCCTGGTCGCGGCCGTCGCGGTCGGCGCCGGGATGCTGACGGCCCCGGCGCACGCGGCGCCGTCGGTGGACGAGATCGACGCGCAGATCGACAAGCAGTGGGAGAAGCTCGAACCCACGATCGAGCAGTACAACAAGGTCCGCTCCCAGCTCAAGGTCAACAAGAAGAAGTCCGCGGACCTGCAGAAGAAGATGGTGCCGCTGGAGCTGGAGTCGGCGCTCGCGATGAACAAGGTCGGCGACATCGCCGCCCGCTACTACATCCAGGGCCCGTCCCAGGACCTCGGCGCCCTGCTGGTGAGCACCAGGCCCGGCACCCTCGCCGAGCAGCTGGTGATCCTCGACCGGCTCGCCGACGACCAGCGCAAGCAGATCGCCGGCGTGCTCGCCGTCCGGGACAAGTACAACAAGCAGAAGCAGAAGCTGGACGCGCTGATCGAGACCGAGCAGAAGCAGGAAGCCCAGCTTGCGGGGACGAAGAAGCAGATCGACTCCGAGATCAAGCGGCTCACCAAGATGCTGCCGGTGACTTCGATCCGACCGGCGGGCTGCCCGAAGATCGACGGCGTGGTCAGCAGTGCAGCGCGCACCGCGATCAAGACGGCGTGCGCGCAGGTCGGCGACCCGTACGTGTGGGGCGCCACCGGCCCGAACTCGTTCGACTGCTCCGGCCTCACCCAGTACGCCTACAAGTCGGCGGGCATCTCGCTCACCCACTTCACCGGCGCGCAGTGGAACGAGGGCCGCAAGGTTTCCCGCTCCGACGCCAGACCGGGCGATCTCGTCTTCTTCGGCAGCGACCTGCACCACGTCGGGCTCTATCTCGGCAACGGCGTGATGGTGCACGCGCCACGGACCGGCAAGCCGGTCCAGGTGTCGAGCATCAGCACACAGCCGCTCGCCGGTTTCGTCCGGGTCACCTGACCCGCCCCCGGAAGTGACGAGAAGGCCCCCGGTCCACCTGGACCGGGGGCCTTCTCCGTCGAGCGCTGGCTGCTACCTCGGTGCGCCGACCGGGGACGGCAGGATCAGCACGTCGTCGAGGTTGACGAACATGATCCGGTGGCCGAACTGGACCTGCGCGTACTTGGTCTCACCCCGGACCACGGTCCGGTCGCCCGGTGCCGAGCCGTCGAACGAGACGGCCCGGTAGTACTCGCTCGGCAGGACGCCGCCGAGTGCGTACCGCTGGCCGGCCGCGAACGTGTACTGGAGCGGGGACACGCCCTGGAACGGGATGGTGGCCGGGTAGGCCGCCTGCTCCGGGTAGGCGCGGCCGTACACCGGGATGGTGGTCTTGCCGGGCTTGGGCGTCACCACGAAGCCCGTCGACCACTTGGCGGTCGGCGCCGAGGCCGGGTTGAGGAACCAGGCCTTCTGCCCGAGGTACCAGATCGCCGTCCAGTCACCCTGCACGTCGGCCACGGCGTACGTCTGGCCGGCCGAGGCGCGGGCGCCGTGGTCGGAGATGTACATGGTGTCCGGCGTGCCGTCCGGGCGCAGCCCGAGGTCGTTGACCAGCGGGGCGGTCGCGCTCGGCGCGGTGTGCAGGACCACCGCGGACGAGCCGCGCAGCGGGCACGGTGCGGCCGGCGGGGTGGGCTTTGGGACGCCCGGCGGCTGCTGGTTGCAACCGACGAAGGCGGGCTGGTTGGTGGCGAAGTCCGGGTCGATGGTGACCAGGCCGGTGTGCGCGTTGCCGAGGGACCGGAAGGGCGCCTTCATGAGGTCGAAGTAGTGCGACCAGTCCCAGTACGGGCCCGGGTCCCAGTGCATCCCGCGCACGGTCGAGGCGGTGGTGCCGGGGACGTTGTCGTGGCCGATGATGTGCTGCCGGTCCAGCGGGATCTGGAACTTCAGCGCCAGGTGCCGGACCAGCTTGGCCGAGGCCCGGTACATCGCCTCGGTGTACCAGGTGCCGTGCCCGGCGAAGCCCTCGTGCTCCAGGCCGATGGACTTGGCGTTGACGTACCAGTTGCCGGCGTGCCAGCCGACGTCCTTGGCCTTGATGTGCTGGGCCACGTAGCCGTCCACCGAGCGCAGCGTGTAGTGCCAGCCCAGGTAGTCGGCGCGCTTCACCAGGTCGACGCTCGGGCCGAAGTAGCCCTCGGTGTCGTGGATGACGATGTATTCGATCTTCTGCTGGGCCGGCCGGTTGCCGAGGTCGTGGTTGCCGTAGTCGCCCGGGTCCGCGCTGAGCTGCTCGTAGGGGGCGGGAATCCACTCGCAGGCCAGCCGGACCGGGCACTCCAGGCCGTCCGGCCGCTCGGCCCGGCGCAGCCCGAGCCGGTGCAGCGCGGACTGGTCCGGCGTCACCGCGGTGGCGGCCAGGGTCACCCGCTGTCCGTCGTCGGTGGTCCGGGTCGCGCCGAGGCCGAGCTGGTCGTAGACCTCGTCGGCGAAGGCCGCCGCCGCGTCCTCGGTGTCCGCGCCCGAGTAGCGGGCCACCGCGCCGTACCAGGCCGCCGGGTCGGTGGTGGAGCCGACCGGCGAGCCCAACTGCTTCTGGTACGAGGCGAGCAGCGCCGCACCGCCCCGGATGTTCGCGGCCGCGTCGGTGCGCAGCGTCTCCTCGCCGAGGCCGGTGAGCGCCGCGGCGGCGTCGAGCGTCTGCAGGGACGCCTGCGGCAGCACGTCCTCCGCCGGTGCGGCCGCGGTGGCCGGGTCGAGGGTGAGCGGCCGCGAGTCGTCGCCCCGCGGGTCCTCGTCCTCGCTGACGTGGCCACTGGCCGGGGTCGCGAGGACGTGTTCGGCGTCGGTGAGGTGCATCGGGCCGTAGCCGCCGCTGGTGCTCGGCTGGCCCGGGTGGGTGTCCCAGCGCGACTCCAGGTACGAGACGCCGAGCAGGACGCTCTGCGGCACGCCGTACTCCGCCGCGGCGGCGGCGTACTGGTCCTGGCGGTCGGTGGCGGGTTGGGTGGTGAGCGGTTGGGCGGCCACCGGACCGGTCGCCACCAGGGCGGTGGCGGCTGCGACGGCTGCTGCCAGCAGCATCCGTCTGCCCGACGGCGGGGGTGAGAGGTGCATCGAACCTCCAGACAGGGATGGGGGTCACTGCGCCTCACCCTCACCCCGCGCACGGCCCGGGTCAATACCTTTCCGAGAGGTAATCTCCGCTGAAAGAATCTTTCGGGTACGGAGTGTCACGGCGTCTCGGGTTGCGGAACGATAACGACGCTCTCTACTCTGGTCAATCGTCGGCCGCGAGTTTCACCGTCCAACCCGGGTGGTGACGGTCCGGCACCGCCGAGTCGCCTCCGGGCGAGCCGGGGACCCAGGTAACTGGGGTGAATCCGCAGCCACTGCGGTAGGGCGCCTCCCTTCCCGCCCGAACCCGTCAGCTAACCCGGTAGGCGGCCAGGAAGAAGGAGTACGGAAGCCCGGTGGCACACCATGCCCCGCGGCCACCGTCGGTCCGGTCGGTCGACCGGTCAACGGCTGCGCCGCGTTCCCGCTGGTCCCGTTTCACCACCGCCCTCGCCGCCCTGGCCGGCACCGCCGTCGTCCTGACCGGCGGCGCCACGGCGGCTCACGCCGAACCGTCGGTCACCGAGATCGAGCGCCAGATCGACCAGGACTGGAACAAGCTCGAACCGATCATCGAACAGGTCAACGCCACCCGCGAGCAGCTCGCCGCCAAGCGGAAGCAGGCCGCCGCGCTGGCCAAGCAGATCGCCCCGCTCCAGGCCCGGGTGGACGCCGCCCTCGGTCAGGTGGGCGGGCTCGCGGCCGACGCCTACAAGGGCGACAACAACCTCTCCACGGTCAACGCGCTGCTGGGCAGCCGGTCGCCGAGCGACCTGGTCGACGGCCTCGCCCTGCTCGACCGCTTCGCGAACCGCCAGCAGAAGCAGGTGCGGACCGTCGCCGCGCTGCGCGACCAGTTGGCCGCCAAAAAGCAACCGCTCGACGAGATGATCACTGAGCTGTCGCGCACCGAGGCCCAGCTCGCGGCCAAGAAGAAGCAGATCGACGCCGAGATCGTCAAGCTCCAGAAGCTGCGCCTCAAGGTCTACGGCAACGGCGGCGGCGGCCCGCTGCGCCCGGCGCCCTGCCCCGCCGGCTACCCCGGCGGCCCGGCCGGCACCGCGGTCAAGTTCGCCTGCGCCCAGATCGGCAAGATCTACGTCTGGGGCGCCGCCGGCCCGGACCACTACGACTGCTCGGGCCTGACCATGGCTGCCTGGGCCAAGGCCGGCGTCTCGCTGCCGCACAACGCGCGGCAGCAGCACGACGTGACCCGGCGGGTGAGCCGGAGCGAGTTGCGCGCCGGTGACCTCGTCTTCTACTACAGCGACCTGCACCACGTCGGCATGTACGTCGGTGACGGCTGGGTGGTGCACGCCTCCCAGTCCGGCAAGCCGATCACGATGAAGCGCGTCGACGACGGCCAGATCAACAGCTACGGCCGCCCGGGCTGAGCGGTCCGCACGGGTTGAGCGGTCCGCAGGGGCTCCCGCGTCGCGGGGGCCCCTGCGCCCTTGCCGGCCGCGGGCCGGTCAGCGGGTCGGCCAGGTGCGCCAGCTCTGCCAGGAGCGGCTCGGGGTCGGGCCGCGCTGGCCCTGGTAGCGCGAGCCGTACACCTCAGAGCCGTACGGGTGCTCGGCCGGCGAGGAGAGCCGGAAGATGCAGAGCTGGCCGATCTTCATGCCCGGCCAGAGCGTGATCGGCAGGTTCGCCACGTTGGACAGCTCCAGCGTGACGTGACCGGAGAAGCCCGGGTCGATGAAGCCGGCGGTCGAGTGGGTGAGCAGCCCGAGCCGGCCCAGTGAGCTCTTGCCCTCCAGTCGTCCGGCGAGCTGGTCGCCGAGCGAGATCACCTCCAGTGTGGAGGCGAGCACGAACTCGCCCGGGTGCAGCACGAACGGCTGGCCCTCGGGCACCTCCACCAACGAGGTGAGGTCGTCCTGCTGCACGGACGGGTCGATGTGCGTGTAGAGATGGTTGTTGAAGACCCGGAACAACCGGTCCAGACGTACGTCGATGCTGGACGGTTGCACCAGCGTGGGCTCGAAGGGCTCCAGCGCGAGCGTGCCCGTCTTGATCTCGGAGACCAGGTCCCGGTCGGAGAGCAGCATCGGAACACCATAGCGACCGGTACGGGTGACCTGCGTGTCGGACTACATCTTCGTACACCTGTTCGATAGAATGTCCGCATGGCTTCCTGGTCCGAATTCGCCGCCGACGAGCCCCGCCTCGCCGACGAGATCCGCCTCCTGTTGCAGCAGTACGGGCCGGGTTTCGGCTACCTCGCCACGGTCCGCGCCGACGGCGGCCCGCGCGTGCACCCCGTCTCCCCGGTCATCACCGACGACGGGCTCTGGTGCTTCGTCATCGACTCGCCCAAGCGTCGCGACCTCGAACGCGACGGCCGCTACGCGCTGCACTCCTTCCCGCCGGAGGAGAGCGACGACGAGGCCTACGTGGCTGGCCGGGCCCTCCCGGTGACCGACCCGGCGACCGTCGCCCGGGTGGCCCGGATCGGCCGGGCCGCGCCGCAGGGCGACTGGCGGCTGTTCGAGTTCACCGTCGACGTGGCGATGCTGACCCGGCGTGACCAGGTGGCCCGCCCCGGCGCCGGCCGGCCGGAGGTGCGCGTCTGGCTCGACCCGGGGGCCGGCGTCCCGGCCCGGCGTGACCCGCTCGCCGCGGAAGGCCGGCGTGGCCGGCACGGCTTCGACACCCGCCGCCCGGCGGCCTGAGTCCGTACCCGATGGGTTCCGGCCCGAACAGAGCCGGCGCCGGCCCCGTCCGAGGACGGGACCGGCGCCGGCGTGTGGTGCGTGGCGGTCAGGCCGCGCGGTAGGCGTTCCACGCGGTCAGCATGCGGCTCGCCTGACCAGCGGTGAACTGGTACATGCACGAGTCGTAGGTGTAGTCCATGAAGTTGGTGATCGGGTCCTTGCCGGTGGCGGTGCAGGTGTCGCGACCGGTCGGGCACTGATAGGCCGGCGAGGCCTCGGCCGGGGTGTCGGAGACGCTGTCACCCGAGCCCGAGCAGCCACCCTGGAAGGTGTGGTAGAGGTTCAGCCAGTGGCCGACCTCGTGGGTGCCGGTGTCGCCCTGGTTGTAGTTCGTCGCGGTGCCACCCGGCAGCGACTCGCTCAGCGCGACCACGCCGTCCATGCTGTTGAGCTTGCGCTGCGGGAAGGTGGCCCAGCCGAGCAGGTCGTCGCTCAACTCACCCAGGTAGAGGTTGAGCGTGTTCTTGCCGCCCTCGCGCAGCGAGGTCTTCATCGAGCGCTCGGCGGAGGAGCCCTGGACGATCGGGTACCAGGCGGCGTTGGTGACGTGGTGCACCTTGGTCAGCTGGAAGCTGAAGGCGGTCGCCGCGCCACCGGTGCCACCGCTGTACGCCGTGTTCAGCACGGAGATCTGCTGGGTCACCATCGAGTCCGGGATGTTGCCGCCCGCTCGGGTGCTGTCCCGCTGGATGACGTGGACGACGACGGGGATGGTCACCGTGGCCAGCGGGGTGGCCCCGGCGCCGGCGCGGAAGCTCGCCCGCTCACGCAGCGCCGCGGCGAGGTCGGCGTCACGCTCGCGGACCTGCTTGGCCGTCAGCTCGTTCGGGTCGAGCTTGGCGTGGCCGCCCTTCTTCACCCGTGCGTCCGAGTGGACGTCGGCCGGCTCGGCGCAGGAGCCGGACGGGGCGGCCGAGAAGGCCGAAGCTGCGGGGACGACGCCTACCGCGGCGGTGCTGAGCAGCAGCGCGAGGGTCGTCGACGCGACACCGGCGGTACGCCGGGTCAGCAGGTTGGGACGAAGTCCCATGGGCCCACCTCTTTCTGCGGGCGTGACAGGGGGTGTGTCACGCCCGGTCGGAGAACGTGGACGAGACGTTACATCCGATCGAAAGATTTGAGAACAACCATATGTTGCCGTGGTGAAACTTTCTGCTGGTAGTCCGCGGGCCGTCGCGCTCGGTCCGGCTCCGGGGTACCTGGGTGCACGGAGGTGGTGACCTCCTGTACAGTGGTGCCGCCTGCGGGTGTAGTTCAATGGCAGAACATCAGCTTCCCAAGCTGACAGTGCGGGTTCGATTCCCGTCACCCGCTCCACACGAAAGGCCCTGGCCAGGACGACAGTCCCAGCCAGGGCCTTCGATGTTGCTGCGGCCAACAGCGCCCGGCGGGCCATCCACGGGCCACTAGCCACGCTTTTTGCCCTTGCCCTTGCCCTTGGCGGAGGAGCCGGCCGCCGGCTTCTTGGCTTTCTTGCGCTCGGCCTTCACCGCGTCGCTCACCGCCTGGGCGATGGCCCGATCCGCCTCCGAGGTGGCGTGCTGGTAGATCATGGCCGCTTGCGCCGAGTCGTGACCCATCCGGGCCATCAGGTCGCGGGTGCTCGCACCGGGCCTGGCCGCGATCGTGTTACCCGTATGCCGCAGATCATGGAAGTGCAGACCCGGAACGCCGAGCTTGCCGACCGCCGTCGACCAGCCGATGACCTTGTTCAGGTTGCCGCGCCAGATCGGCCGGCCGGAAGGCGTCGTGAAGACCAGCGCTTCCGGGCTGTCGTCGACGAACGCCGCCAAGTGGTCACGCAGGGCTGGCAGGATCGCCGCCGGCACCGACACGCCACGCCGACCAGCACGTGACTTCGGCAGACCCAGAACCATCCCGACGCCGCGCACCTCTGTGAACGTCTGCCGAACACGGATCACCCCGGCGTCGGCGTCAACGTCCTGCCGTTGCAACGCGGATACCTCGCCCCACCGCAGGCAGGCGATCGTGGTCACCAGGACCAGGGCGCGGTACTGCTCGTCCATCAGCTTTGCGAGCTTGAGCACCTGGGCGAGCGTGAGAACGGGTCGCTCGGCCGCCTTCTCCTGATCCGCGCCCGGAATCCGGCACGGGTTCTTGCGCAGCAGCTCGTCCTCGTTGACCGCCGTCATCAGCACGGCCCGCAGCAGCCGGTACGCCTTGGCGGCCATCGTCTCCGAGACGCCGTTGCCGAGCAGTCTCGCCCGCCACTCGCGGATCATCGGCGTATCCAAGCGGCTCAGCTCCACCCCGCCCAGGTACGGCGTGATGTGCTTGCCGAGCAGCCACCGGTACAGCGCCACCGTCTGAGGACGCAGCCCAGGGCGTTGCGCGATCCACCGCTCCGCATAGTCAGCGAGGGTGGTCCGCGCCCGCTCGGGGTCGATCCACTCCCCGCGCGTCATCTGCGCTTCCACCATTGACAGGTACCGGTCCGCGTCCGACTTGCGCGTGAAGGTGTCCGGGGCGGTCCGCTGGCGCCCATCCGGTCCCGGGTAGCGCACCTGGTACCGGCCAGAGTCACGCTTGCGGATGCTAAGGATGGCGACCGCACCGAGCCCGCGAAGCGAATAGGCCGACGCGGCGATGGCCGTGGATGCTCGCCGCACTCGTGGCGGTCGTCTGCGCCGGCTTACTTGCGGTGCCCGCCTCGTGGGCGGTGCGGAAGCAGTTGGAAGCCGAGCGGGGCGAGGCGACGCCAGAAGCGGCGGCCAGGGTCTGGCTGTTGAGGCTCAGCGCTGGTGATGAGCTGGAGCTGTCGAGGGTTCTGGCTCGTTCGTGTCATGACGAACTCCGCCAGCAGTGGAGCAGGTACCGCGCCGAGATGTCGCGTTCGGGTCACCCACCCTCGAAACTGGAGGCAGTGGGACCGAGGGTCATCGAGCATCAGGGCGACGACTCGGCCTCGGTCGTAGAGCAGGTCCGGGCGGTGTGGTGGGACGACGGCGCGATCCTCGCCAGTGCCGAACACCCGTGGCGCTGGGAGCTACGGAAGGACTCCGGCGGTTGGCGGGTCTGGTCCGTGGAGCTGCCTCTGTGGTGCGGTGTGCATATACGGGCCGACCTGTGCCACTGACGTTAAGGCTGGGTCATCTCGGCGGTTGCGTCGCCGCGTCGCCATTCATCTCGCGCCACTTGCCGCCGTCCGCTTGCACGAGGCGCTGAACCATCTGCCGAGCCTCGTCCTCGGTGTCGAACTGCCACCGGAGCACCTTGCCTGTCTCGGAGTCGCCTGCCCTGGCGACGGCGTGCCACCGGACCTCACGGGCGATCCACACGTCACGCCGGGTCAGCCGGCCCCACGTGCCGTTCCACCAGCGCGACACCAGCTCCCTGCCCACCCGGTGATCGTACAACTGTGCTATCTCGTGGTGCGCGCAATCGGGGGTTGGCAAGCGCTCCTACCGATTTATGGAATGGCGGGCGCGACGAGCGCGCCCAGGTGAGGAGATCGCGATGAGCGAAAAAAAACTAGTAAGCGGGCCGCACGTGCCGTGGCCGGTGGTAGACGAGCAGTTCCGGCGGCGGCGCATTGCCGCGTGGGGTCCACCGCAGCCGGTGGCCGGACCGATGGCCGAGGCTCGGACGCCACCACCAGAAGTGTTGCGGATTGAGGACGAGTGGTACGAGGCATTCCTCGCCCATCCGGACAACCAGCCGGCGCGCCCCGGGGTGTAAGTGAGGAAGGAGGGAGACAAATTGTGGCGAGGCCGGCCCCCAGGACCACTGATCGGTGGAGAAGGGTGCGGGCCCGCCCGCCACGAACGCCCAAGAGCGCGGAGGTTGGGCGAACGACGGAGCCGGGGTTCCGCTTGCGGCGAGGAGGCACGCGGCTTCACCCGGCGGAAGATGTCGTCGGTGCGGCCGCGCGGGGGAACCCGCGTACCGGCTCGGTGGTGTCGGCGGCGGCCGTCCGGGGACGGCCGCCGCCGACCGGACGACTACCTGGCCCGCAGCTGAACCAGGTACCTCGACCCGTACAGCTGCTCGGTGCCGTCGAAGACGAATCGCCAGCTGGTCTCACCGGCCACCCGCGGCACGTCGGTGACGGTGAACGACCCGTCGGCCGCCGTCTGCACGTCGGGCAGGGCGACCGCGCCCCGCTTGTCCTCGCGGGTCACGTGCACCGTCTGCACGCCGACCTCCGTGTCGCCCAGGGTGGCCAGCCGTCCGGTGAAGGTGGCCGGCTTGCGTACGGCCACCGAGGCGGGAGCGTCGACGCTCAGCGAGGTCTCCAGCGGCGTGACCTCGACCGGCGGCTGCACCGCGTCCACGGCCGTCAGGTTCATCGTCGAGTTGCTGATGTAGCGGGTGGCCACGTACAGCCGGTTCTGGTCGCCGAGCGCGATCCCGCGGTGCGCCGGCTCCAGGCCCGGGGCGAAGTCCTGGTAGACCATCCAGCGCGGCTCGTACTCCCCTGGGGCGAAGTAGGCGAGCCCCAGGTCGTCGGAGTAGGTGGCCATCCGCCCGTCGGGTTCCACGCCGAGGGAGACGACGGAGCCAGGCACGGCGTACCGGCCCTGCTCGGTCAGGTCGGTGGCGGAGTACCGGGCGAGCTTGGTGGTGAACTGGTACTCGCCGGGGGTTGCCACGATGACTGCGGAGCCGTCGGGGGTGACGGCGAACTCGGAGACGCTCTGGAGGGTGTCCTCCAGCGCGGTACGCCGCACCGCCGTTCCGCCCGACACGTCGTAGCTGATCAGACGGTTGGGGTAGACGCCCTCCACCATGGCGAAGAGCAGCCCGTCGTCGATCGACCCGCTCTCCAGCCGGGGGGTGAAGGTCAGGTAGCCACCCTGGTCGAGGGTCATCGGGGCGGCCGGATCCCCGAGGTCGACCGAGCCGAGACGGGCCGGTGAGATGCCGTAACAGCCATAGCTGAACCAGAGCTTGCCGCCGGCCAGGGCGAGGTCGTACGGGCAGGTGTCGGCGCCGACGACGTATCGCGCCGTCTCGGTGCCGGTGGCCACGTCGATGGCGCTGATGGCACCGGCGTCGAAGAGTGCGGCGTACGCCGTACGCCCGTCCTTGTTCAACGTGAGCCCGCTCGCGCCCGCCTGGCCGGGAACGGTACCGACGATCCCGCCGTCCAGGTCGGCGACCTGGAGGGCGTCGTAGTCCTTGCCGCTCGAGATGAGGATCCGCCCGGTGGCGGCGCTCTTCACCATGTCGGAGAAGCCAACGTTGACGAGCGTGGAGTTGACCGTCACGAGGGGCTGGTCGTAGGAGGTCGCCGCCACGGCGGGTTGACCGGTGGCGAGCAGCCCCAGTCCCAACGCGCCGGCAGCGATACTGACAGACAGGCGACGCATGCTGTCCCTTCTGGTGGATTGTGCCCGGGAAGTCGTCACTGGGTCACTGTGGACAGCGCCGGAGATGCGGGCCGCGTTACGGTGCGGCGGGTAGGCCCGGATCTGCTCCTGCACCCACGGCACCCCGGTCAGCCCGCTTAGGCCGCGTCGGCGGCGGCCCGGACGAACTCGCGTACCCGCTCGTCTCGCGTACGCCCTGCGCCGTCGCGCACGGCGTGGTCGAGGTCTGGCCGTTGCAGGAGCGACCCTGGCGTGGCGCCGGAGGCCGCTGCGCGGGTGTGGCTGTTGAAGCTCAGCGCCGGTGAGGAGATAGGCCTGTCGCGGGTGCTGGCCAGGCCACGCCATGACGAGCTGCTGCGGCAGTGGCGCAACTACCGGGCCGAGATGAACAGCTCCCGGCGCCCACCACAGAAGATTGAGACAGTGGTGCCCAGATCACAAGCGCCGGTGACTGAAGAGCTCAGCGAGAACCGACAATCCATCGACACCGCGACCTCCGAGATTTGGCCAACTTGATCCGGACGATCAGAGCCACGAGCATCCGCCTCAACCTGTCCTAGCGCTGGTCACCGCCCCGGTCATTGGCCAGGTTTAATCGGACGGGACACCAGGGCGAGCTAGTTGCGACCGCCGGCCCCTTCCTTCCAGCAGGACCCGACGGACAGTCACGGGAGCCAGTGGGGCAAGCAGCGTCACGCGGAGGTGAGCCACGGCGTTCTCGGGCAGGCGCAGCCGGACGGCGACGGCCGGGCTGGTGTGGTGTTCGTGCCGGGAATGGTCGTCTCGGAGCGCTACCCGTGATCTGTTGCCGAATTGACCTGTACTAGATCAAGGCGGCCCGCAAAGCGGGCCCCGCCGGCCCGGCCCCGGCCTGCTGGCGACCTCCGGCCGGCATCGGCCGGGCCGGCCGGCCACGCTTCGGGGCTACCAGACCATTGAAGACCTCGGGGCTCCGCCCCGAACCCCGACCCTCCTCAGAGGTCGGCCGGGGGCGGATCGCCTCGCCGGGCACCACAAGGGCTACCAGCCTCCCCGGACGGGGCCAAGGTCGTTCGTCCGGTAGGGCGCTCCACCTTGTCCCCGTCCGGGGAGGCTGGACGGTCTACGACTGCCCGACGAGGAGATCCGCCAAGCGGCGCGGCTCGGCATAGGCAGCGCGACCCCGCTAGACGACTGCAGGACGCTGAGGAGCTAGAACAAGCCGATCTGACCAGGCAGCTCGGCTGGTGCGGACAAGGCGATCTGACCGGGAAATGCGGTTGGCGTGGGCAGCACAGCCCAAGCTCTTCGAGGTGCGGGAACTGCGTCGTCCCGGCTTCGCTCCGTAGCTCCCGCCACTCTGAGTCATCTCCCAGGACCCGGGCGAGAGCTTCCGCGGCGAGTTCTGGCACGTCGTCGTCCAGCGCAAGTGCATCGCCGGCAAGCAAAAAGTTGGGTGCGTACGTGGAGGTAATCGGCGACCCGCCGGGCATCCGAGACGCAACGATTGCCGCCGCAGCGATGGCCGCCGCAGCGTCGTCATATTCGAGGTATCCGGTGGTGTGGGCCGCCGTTGTTAAGGCCCCACGAACCATTCCCCGGCGCTCCGACGGGTCGGCATCGTGAAGGCCATCGCACCAGTCGGCTGCGCTGTCGTTCTCAAAAGGGCCCTCGCCGGATTGGTTTATGGGAGTTTGAGGACTACCGCGGCTAACAGGCCTCGCTCGCCGTGCAACCGGTACAGCCATCCGTACAGCCAAGACCGCCGGCTGGCGCCGACGCTGCCCGACAACGGCAGACGGGCTGACCAGGGACGAGGCCACCTGACCAGCCATCCGCGATCTTCTTCTAATCCCAAGGCCACCTCGCCCCGGTTAGGGTCCTCCCTGTGGCAGCAGGTGGCGACTTCGGCGAAGTCTGGCGGCTCTACGATGCCGGCGGTGAATTGCTCGGCGAGATCGAGGTTGAGGAGCACGACATGCCGTGGACTCGGGGCAGGTTCAGACCTCAGCCAGCGTTCGAGCAGTTGCGACCGCTCTTCGATGAGTGGAACCGTGCGGTTGACTCTGGCGGTCCGGAGCCGATTGACCAGGCGTACGAGGCGATCCGCGCCGCAGTCACGATGGCCTACCCCGACGGCCGCCAGGTCCCCGAGTTCATGCTCGGAATCGAAGGTGACCACGCGGGGTTTCGGTGGCACGACGAGCCCTTCGGTGACGACTAGCTCGCTCGCTTCTGGCTCCCTCAGCTTCGGGTTGGACGGGCCATCCATGGGCCCCAAGGCCGGGCTACGGAAGGCCAAACCAGGCCGCCAGCGACCAGGCCGAGCAGGAGAATCGCCGTACCAGAGCCCGATCTTGTGCGATTCCCAAGCTGACAGTGCGGGTTCGATTCCCGTCACCCGCTCCAGCGCGAAGGCCCTGACCAGGATGTGAGTCCCGGTCAGGGCCTTCGATGTCCCAGACGCCGGTGCGGCGCTCAGCCTTCGGCTGATCCGCTCTGCCACTGCGAGCGGAGCTCGGCCAGCCAGGGGCCGGTGGCGTGCTGTGCCGTGACGGTGATCGTGACCATGTCGCCGTCCTTCACCGACGCCAGCTCGGGCACACACCACCCCTGATCGTTCCGCTTGACCTGGCAGCTGGCGTTCGGACCGTTACCGACGTAGTCGTAGACCTCGCCGGTGAGCACACTCACGCCGTTGACGGCGACGCGGTAGATGCCCGGCGTCTGCGCGACCACGGTGAAGTCGTAACCGCGATGCCAGACCATCGTCGTGCTGACCGGCCGGTTGGGATCTGCCGGGTCGCTGTGGAGGACCTTGGTGCCGGGCTCGCTGGCCATGCCGTCCGGCTTCGGCGGCTTCAGTGCGGCCGGCCGGGCCGGCAGGGGGTACTGGGTGAAGGGCACCCTCTCGGCCACGGCGAAGTGCAGGGTGCCCTGCGTCGGGATCGTCGACAACCGGCGCCCGCCGCCCTGGGCGCCGATGACCGTGTACGTCACCGACACCGTGTCGCCGACGCTCGCTCCCAACCCGGGGGGCACCGATCCCGTCGGATCCTGGTGCAGCTCCGAATCGCAGTTCACCGAGTACCCGATGGCCTCGTCGTTGATCGCAATCTCGGCGTCGAGTGCGTGCTGATGGGGCAGGCCGGGGCAGTAGCTGAAGAACTGGACGTCCGTCGAGTTGACCGTCCAGCTGAGCCGCACCTTCTTCGCGCTCACCGGCGCCGTGCCGACGGCGACCACCCGATAACCACGGGCGTACTCGTCGAAGGGCCCGATCTTGCGGCCCGCCACGGGTTTCGGAGAAGCCGACGCACTGGCGGGCCCCGCTGACGGGGTCGTCGATCCGGCGGTGAAGGCCGAGGGCGGAGCCGGCTCCCCACCGGGAACGAGGGTGGCGGAGCCGACCGCCACCACCGCTGCCGCCGCTGCCACCGCTCCCGCCACGACCCGCCTGTGCCGCCGTACGCCGATCTTGCGCTGGACCTCCACCAGTCGTCCATCGGAGGGCATGCCGTGAGCGGAGCGCTCATCCATGAGGTCCTTGAGGTCGATCACCGGTGCAACGCCTCCAACGTCAGCGACCTGTCGAGCCGCAGCTTCTCCAGTGCCTTCTTGGCCTGGCTCTTGACGGTGCCCACCGAGATGCTCATCGCGTCCGCGATCTGCGCCTCGGTCATGTCTTCGAAGTAGCGCAGCACCAGCACCGCCCGCTGCCGGCGGGGCAGCCTCCCGAGCGCCTGCCACACCTCGTCGCGCCTGTCCACCTGAGACATGTGGTCGACGGCCGCCTGCTCCGGCAGCTGCGCCGTCGGCTGCTCCACGTGGCGCCATCTGCGTCGCCACCACGAGGCGTAGACGTTCACGAGGATCCTCCGCACGTACCGCTCCGGGTCCCCGTGGATCCGCCCCCACGCGCTCCATGCGCGTACCAGGGCCGTCTGCAGCAGATCCTCTGCCTGCGCCCAGTCGTGGGTGAGCAGATAGGCGGTGCGCTGAAGACGGGGTGATCGTGCCGTCACGAACTCAGCGAACGTGTCGCTCGGTGCCACCGGCTCTCCTTCGAACGGGGTCACCGGCTACTACCCGACCGACGCCTCGGGAGGTTGCCCCGCGCGCGAACTGGCCGACGGACGCATCGTCCAGCCGTACTCCCGCGCCTCGACGCCCCTGACGGCCTTCGAGCGGGGACAGCGGAGTTGGCAGGCGCTGCCTATCCTCTCGGCCATGGGAGCTATCAAGCCGTGGCACCTGTCGGTCCTGTCAATCTGCTGCCTGTTGCCGGCGGTCGCAGCGGTCGTGGGCGGGGTGTGGGCGGTTCGCCGGTCCCGCAACCGTCGTTGACCGCACGGCTCACCACCGCTGTCCGCGCTCCCCTTCGAGTCGCGTGATGAGCGAGAGCACAGCGGCGGGGCCGTCGTCGGCGCGGACCCGACGAGCGAGTTCGGTGGCGCGCTGCCGGTAGGTCGATCGTCCGAGGCAGGACCGCAGCGCGTCGGTCAGGGTGTCGGCGATCAGCTCGCGCAGTGGCAGTGGCCGGGGCGCCACGCCGACGCGTGCCGCTGCGCTTCTCGGCCGCGTTCATGGCGGCGGAGACGGCCGGATGGCGGAGTGTTGCCGGTGGGCTGTCGACGCGATGATGAGCCGCATGGGGTTTGGTTTCAAGACCACCTGGCTCGCCGTGCGGGAGCGGAGCCCGGAGGAGGTCGCCGACGCGCTGCAGTTGACCGACCGCGAGCGTCTCTCCTGGGACGAGGGCGTCGACCGGGCGTACGTCTCCGGCGTGTTCGTGGCCGGTCCCGTGGCCGGGTGGACCCTGGCGCATGGCCGGCGCGATCTCGCCACGTTCGACTACAGCGCCACCGATCGGAATTTTCCGGAATGGTTCGCAGCCCTGAGCGCGCGCCTGGGTGAGGTCCAGTTCTTCGTCAACGAGCGAGGTTGGTTCTCCCACGGCTGGGTGCGGGCGATCGACGGGGTCGTCGTGCGGGCGTTCGCCACCTTCGACGGCGACGTCCCCCTGTTCATCGGTGACGTCACGCCGGCCGAGCGCGAGGTCGGCAAGGGCCTCCGGGGCTGGGGGGACAACTGGCGGAACTGGCAGGAGGAGGACTGGGACGCCTGGTACGAGTCGGCGCCCCACGAACACGACGTGCTCAAGCTGGCGGCCCGGTGGAGCCTCAACCCCATGCTGGTCGACAGCACACAGGTCGGCGACGGGGGGATCTACGGGATGCCCGTGCAACGGCGCTGACCCGCGGGACGATGACGGAGTGCCCCGGCCGGTGCGGGCGGGTCAGCCGCCGAAGCGACGCCAGGCGTCGTCGGCGACCGCCATGAGGTTGTGCCGCCGCTCCGGCAGAGCACCCGGGGCGCGATCACTTCGCGCAGCAGGACGCCCCCGTGACCGTGACACCCGGGCGGCTCCACTGCGCGACCGGGCGGCCGTCGAGACGCCACGGGTGCCCGCTGACCGTCGGCCACCCCTCCGGTGAGTCCTCCCAGTTCTCCTGCCGGCCGTAGACCGTGAGGTCGAGGGCGTGGTAGCTGGTCGTCAGCGCCTCCACGCCGCGCCCTCTGGTCCAGTAGGTCTCGTAGACCCGGTCGTCGTCGCGCAGGTAGCAGGCGATGAACCCGAAGTCGCGGCCGTCCGCCAGCGCCGGGTCGGAGTCGCGCGCCGAGTACCAGGGGAACGAATAGCCCATGAACTCCGCGAACGCTGCGCTGTCGGCGTAGGGGCCCTGGCAGAACACGGCGTAGGTGACGTCGCGGGCGTGCAGGTAGTCCCGCATCTCCAGGTGGCAGGTCGCGAAGGTGCAACCCTCGCACTGGTCCTCGAACGGCTTGCCGTCGTGCCACATGTGGAAGTAGGCCATCAGCATGCGGCGGCCCTCGAAGACCTCCAGCAGCGGCGTCTCCCCGTCGGGGCCCTGCACGGTGACGGGCGGCACCAACGTCATCGGCAGCCGGCGCCGGGCGGCGGCGATCGCGTCGCCCTCGCGGGTGTGCGCCTTCTCCCGGGCCAGCAGCTGGTCGCGCTCGCGCAGCCAGGTCTCCCGGTCGACGATCGGCGGCAGGGCAGCGCGGAACGTGGGGGTTGCCATCGGGGCGGTCTCCTTCGCGGCGTCCGAGTCGGTCACCGGTATGGACCTGTCCGGCCGGCGATTTTCATCGGTCGACCGGAAATCAGGAGTGCCCGGTGAGGTCGAGGACGTGGCGCAGGCAGGGCTGGCCGCTGAGCTGCACCTCCTCGACCGGCGCGAATCCGGTCCGCCGGAGCACCGCCAGCGAGGCCGGGTTCGCCAGCGCGGCCGAGGCGACCAGTTGGCGCAGCCCGTACTCGTCGCGGGCCAGCTTGCAGACCCGGCGGACACCCTCGCGGGCCAGGCCGCGCCCGGTGGCCAGCTCGGCCACCCGGTAGCCCAGCTCGGCGCTGCCGTCGGCGACGTCGACCAGGTTGAACCGGCCCAGCACGGTGCCGTCCTCGTCGTCGACGAGGACGTGGAAGTGGCACAGTCCGCTGTCCTGCTCGGCCAGCAGGCCCGCGAGCCGGTCGGCGAACTTGTCGAAGTAGTCGTCGCCCCGGTCCGGCACGAACCGGGCGAAGTACGCCCGGTTCACCTGCTCGAAGCGGAGCAACGCCGGAGCGTGCCGGAGGGCGAGCCGTTCGAGTTCGGGCATCAGGCGACGCTAGCAACCCGCAGGTCGGCCAGCAGATCCTCCACGGCGGCGAACTCGTCCGGCCGCAGCGGACCCTGGGCGAGCGCGCCGGCGTTCTGCTCGACCTGGGCGACGGTGCGGAACCCGGGGATCGGGACGGTGGCTCCGCTGCGCGCCCAGAGCCAGGCCAGCGCGCCCTGCGTCGGCGTGCGGCCACCGGTGGCGAACACCTCCCGCAGGGCCTCCACCCGGGCCAGCCACTCGGGTGCCCCGGCGCCGCCGCGGAAGTACGTCATCCACTCGTAGCTCTGCGACCGCACGTCGTCCCGGGCCACCGTGCGCCCGTCGGCGTACTTGCCGCTGAGCAGGCCCATGGCGAGCGGCCCCCGGTTGATGCTGGCGAGCCCGGCCCGCTCGCACAGCTCGATCATCGCCGGCCGGTCGGCCAGCACCGACATGTCGTGCTGCACGGCCGCGCAGTGCGGGCCGGCGGCGGCGAACGCCGCGGCGCGTTCCGGGTCGTCGGTGCTCCAGCCGTACGCCCGGATCTTGCCGGCGGTGACCAGGTCCTCCAGCGGGGCGACGAGGTCCAGGGCCTCCGCGACCGGTAGGTCGCCGAGGTGGAGCTGGTAGAGGTCGACGTGGTCGGTGCCCAGCCGCCGCAGCGAGCCGTCCAGGCAACTGCGCAGGTACGCGACGCTGCTGTCCGTGCCGAGCGCCTCCCTGGTCCGCTCGTCGAAGGTGAACCCCCACTTCGTGGCGATCACCACCCGGTCCCGGTCGGCGCCGAGCGCCTTGCCGAGCACCACCTCGCTGTGCCCGGCGCCGTAGCTGCTCGCCGTGTCGAAGAAGGTGACGCCGAGTTCGAGGGCCCGCTGGACGGCCCGGGTCGACTCGGCGTCGTCGACCCGGCCCCAGCCGTACTGGTTGGCGCCACCGGCGTACGGGCCGCCGATGGCCCAGCAGCCCATGCCCAGCGCGCTGACCTCGATGCCGCTCCGCCCCAACGTGCGCTTCATGATCCGCTCCCCGTCCCGCGTCGTGGTTCCGCCGGTTGCCACTCTCCGGCTTCGAGCGGGCTCGAAGTCAAGACCCTGGATACCAGCGCAGCTCGACGGTGTTGCCGTCCGGGTCGCGGACGTAGATGGAGGTGGCCGTGCCCCGCGCCCCGAAGCGCGGCACCGGCCCGGTCAGCACCGTGAAGACCCCGGACTCGACCACCTCCGTCCAGTCGAGCGGCTCGACCACCAGGCAGAAGTGGTCCACGTTCGACCCCTCCGGCTCGCCGCGGACCAGGTCGATGATGGTGTCGGCGTTGACGCGTACCGAGGGGAAGGGCACCTCGCCGGCCCGCCAGCGGTCGACGCGCACCGGCGCCAGGCCGAGGGTGCCGCAGTAGAACGCCAGGGACCGTTCGACGTCGGTGACGGCGAGGACCAGGTGGTCGAAGCCGGTCACCCGCACGGCGCTCACCGGATCTCCAGCGCGTACGCGTCGCGCAGCCAGCCGGCGAACAGCTCCGGGTCGATCTCGTCGACGGTACGCAGCTTCACCGAGGCCATCCGGCGCGCGCCCGGGGCGAGCCGTCCGGAGCCGTCCGCCACGTCCTGTCCCCGCCACAGCCCGAACGTGACGTACGCCGGGTACGCCTTGACCAGGCAGACCGGGGTCTGGCCGGGCCGGTCGCCCAGCCCCCACACCGGGTGGCCGTGCCACATGGCGCCGGTGGCCTCCGGCAGTGCGGCCTCGATGACGGAACGCAGCTTCCCGGCGGTCTCGCGCAACGGTGCGTCGAGGCCGGTCAGATAGGTGGTGACGGGGTCCATGTGGTCCTCCTGTGTGCGGTGGGAACACCGTCAACACTCGTCCTCGCCGCCGTCCGGACCAAGACGCGATCGGGCTACGATCGTTGACCAGGATTCAACGATGGGGGCGGCGGGTGCTGGAGCGGTACGAGGTCGAGACGTTCCTGACCCTCGCCGAGGAGCTGCACTTCGGGCGGACCGCCGAGCGGCTACGGGTGACCACCGGGCGGATCAGCCACGTGGTGCGGAAGCTGGAACGCCGGATCGGCGCGCCGCTCTTCGAGCGCACCAGCCGGGTCGTCCGGCTCACCCCGATCGGCGCCCGCCTCGCCGACGACCTGCGTCCGCTGGTGGCCGGCATCGAGGACGCCGTGCAGCGCGCCGTCGACGCCGGGCGCGGGCTCACCGGCGAACTGCGGGTGGCGTACGTCGGTGAGTCGACCGCCCCGGTGCTGCTGCGGGCCGTCACGCTGTTCGGCGAGCGCCACCCGGACTGCGTCGTGCACGTCCACGAGGCTCCGCTCGCCACCACCCGGTCGAGCCTGCGGGACGGCACGCTCGACGTGCTGATCGCCTCGTACCCCTTCGACGGCATGGCGAACGGTCCGGCGCTGCTGCACGAGGCCCGGGTGCTCGCGGTGGCCGCGAACCATCCGCTGGCCGGTGCGGAGTCGGTGTCGCTGGAGGTGCTGGGCGACCATCCGGTGGTGCAGTACCCGGCGGTCACCTCGGCCGCGTTCAAACGGGACCGCACCCCGGACCGGACCCCGTCGGGGCGGCCGGTGCCGCGCGGGCCGGTCGGCGGCAGCTTCTCCGAGATGCTGGCCCTGGTCGCCATGGGGCGCGGCGTTCTGCCCGTGGGCGAGCAAACCCGGCACTACCACGCGCGGCCGGACCTGGCCTACGTGCCGATCCACGACGCGCCGCCGATCCGGCGCGGTCCGGTGTGGCTGGCCAGCAACACCACCACCCGGGTACGCGAGTTCGTCCGCGCCGCGGTCGACGCCAACCCCGCCCCGGCGGCCTGAGGCTGTCGGACCCGGCTGGCAGCATGACGGCGTGCGGGACGAGATCCGGGCGCTGGTCGAGGCGCTCACGCCGGGCGACGAGCAGGAGGCGCGGCACCGCGCCACGACGCTGGCCTGGTTGGCCACGACGGAGGACATCTTCCGCCGGGCGAAGCCGCGCACGCCCTCGCCGCACCTGGTCGCCTACTTCCTGCTCCACGACGAGACCGACGGCGCCGTGCTGCTGGTCGACCACCGCAAGGCCGGAATGTGGCTGCCCAGCGGCGGTCACGTCGAGCCGGGCGAGCACCCCGCGCAGACCGTACGCCGGGAGATGGTGGAGGAGTTGGGAGTGCCGGCCGTCTTCGCGCCGGCCCTCGGCGAGCGTCCGGCCTTCCTCACGGTGACCGAGACGGTCGGCCCGCCGGAGGAGCGGCACACCGACGTCAGCCTCTGGTACGTGCTGTCCGGCAGCCGCGACCAGAAGCTGATCCCCGACCCGGCCGAGTTCCGGGGCGTCCGCTGGTGGACGCCGGGCGAGGTGGCCGGGGCCGCGCCGGGAACGGTGGAGCCGCACCTCGGCCGGATGCTGGCGAAGCTCAACCGAGGCGCACGGTCAGCGGGCGCGGGTCCCGGCGGGGCGTCAGTGCGGTGAGCAGCAGCACCAACGCGGTGGCCAGCCCGATCAGGAAGAACAGCGAGAGGGTCGGCTGACCCAGCCACTCCCAGAGCGGGTGCCAGCTCGGGTGCGGCTCGTCGAGGTGGTGCCGGGCCAGCGACGAGGTGGCGAGCGGCACGGGCACCCACCAGAAGAACAGGGTGACCCCCAGCAGCAGCGGTGCCCGCCGCCGGCCCTCGGTGCGCCGGCTCGCCCAGGCGAAGACCAGCCAGGCCAGCGCGCCCCCGGACAGTCCGGCCAGCACGGCGGCCGGCAGTACGGCCGGCGGCGCGGCCCGCTGCAGCGCCACCCCGAGGTACGAGCCGAAGGACCGGGGATCGTCGAAGGTGGCTCGGAGCACGGTGTCGCCCCGCCGGGCCACCAGGACGGTCTCGACCGGCTGGCTGGCCGGGTCGCAGCGCGGGTCGGCGCAGGTCTGGAGCACCTCGGAGGTCGGCTCGTGCACCTGCCAGCCGGCGGCCCGGAGGCGCTGCTGCGCCGTCGCCAGCGTCTGCGCCTCGGACGTCGGCATCGGGCCGGTGGCCGAGCCGCCGGCCGCCCCCTCCTGGTATTCGCCGCCGTCGCCGAACAGCAGATCGCGCAGGGATGCCCGGGACAGCGGCTGGCCGTAGATGACGAACAGCGCGCGGGCGCTCGACACGTCCTCGCCGAGCCGGTGGCCGGGGAACGCCTCGGTGAAGACCGCGGTGAACTCGGCCCGGTCGGGTTGCGGCCGGGAGGTCTCCCACGCCACCCGGGCGGCCAGCGCGCCGGTGAACAGCCCGCAGATCAGCGCCGTGAGGACCGCCCAGACGCCGACTGTGCGGCTGGCCGGCCGGCCCAGGCGGCAGCGCAGCCCCGCCCGGACCAGGTCGGCCGCCTCGCGCAGGGTGGGCCGGGCCCGCCCGGCGGGCGCGCTGTCGAGCAGCAGGCCGAGGATCTCCTCGCCGCGCTCCCGCCGGTAGGCACGCGGATAGGCGAGCAGCAGGCGCCGGTAGCGGCGGGCGAGGGGGTCCCCCGTCGGTGGCATGGCCGTCCCCTTCAGGTCGTTCGGGTGGTGGGCCGGTGGCGGCCCGGGACGCGGGTCAGGCGGTGCGGGGGCGCAGGGCGCGCAGCCGGGTCTCGGCGGCCGTGGTGAGCTGGCGCAGCCGGGCGGTCTCGGCGCTCAGGGCGTCGAGGCCGACGGAGGTGAGCCGGTAGTAGCGGCGCAGCCGGCCGTCCACCACCTCCTCGTGGTCGGGCTCGACCAGGCCCTGCGCCGTGAGACGGTCCAACGCGGTGTAGAGGGTGCCGGGCAGCAGGGTGACGCGCGCGGCGGAGAGAGTGGTGACCTCCTGGATGATCCCGTAGCCGTGCCGGGGTCCACCGGCGAGCGCGGTGAGGATCAGGAACGTGGGCTCCCGCATCTGAGTCACACCGGCAACATATATAAGTGATCGATACATCGTCAACGCCTTGACCCTGCCCCTGCGGCAAGGCCCAGCGTGGTCCGTGCCGGTCGCCGCGACCGGCACGAGGAGACGCGACCGGCGCGAGGAGGATGGGCCTGTGGAGCTGCTGACCATCGGGGCGTTCGCCCGCGCGGCGCGCCTGACGCCGAAGGCGCTGCGGCTCTACGACGAGTTGGGGCTGCTGCCTCCCGCCGCCGTCGACCCGCACTCGGGCTACCGGTACTACGCGCCGGCCCAGCTCGACCGCGCCCGGCTGATCGCCGCGCTGCGCCGGGCCGGCATGCCGCTGGCCGAGATCCAGGCCGTCTGCGGCCTGCCGCCGGACGCCGCCGCCGAGGCCGTCGACGCCTGGTGGCGGCGGGTCAGCGCCGACACGGCAGCCCGCGGTCGCACCGTCGCGCTCCTCGTCGACCAGCTCACCGAGAGGGGCACCACCATGTCCGACACCACCTTCCGGTACGCCGTCCGCTGCGAGACCGGCACCGTCCGGGACTCCAACGAGGACACCGCGTACGCCAGCGGGACACTGCTCGCCGTGGCGGACGGTATGCGGGGCCCGGGCGGTGCGGCCGCCAGCACCGCCGCCGTGGACGCCCTGCGGCCGCTGGAGCCGGCCGACGCGCCGGACACCGAACTGCTCGCGGCGCTGGCCGACGCGGTGGGCGCCGCCGACCGGGCGGTACGCGCGCACGCCACCGACGCCCACCAGCCGGTCACCACGCTCACCGCCGTCCTGCGGCGCGGCACCCGGCTGGCCCTGGTGCACGTCGGGGACACCCGGGCGTACCTGCTGCGTGGCGGCGAGCTGTCCCGGCTCACCCAGGACCACACCTACGTCCAGTCGCTGGTCGACCAGGGGAAGCTCAGCCCGGCCGAGGCCGGGGCGCATCCGCAGCGGGCCCTGCTGGCCCGGGCGCTCGGGGCCGGGGCCGAGGTCGAGGCGGACCTGGCGCTGCGGACCGCCCTGCCCGGCGACCGCTACCTGCTCTGCTCCGACGGGCTCGCCGCGGTGGTCGACCCCGAGGCGTTGCACGCCACGCTCGCCGGGGCCGACGACCCGGAGACCGCCGTCGGGCGCCTGGTCGACCTCGCGTACGCCGCGGGCGCGCCCGACAACATCGCCTGCGTGGTCGCCGATCTCGTGGAGGCGTAGTCGGTCGACCCGGGTCGGCCTGTCCGACCCGGGTCGTACCCTGGCGATCATGCGAATTGGCATCGTGATCCTGCCCGACCAGCGCTGGTCGGACTCCCGGCGGCGCTGGCGGCAGGCGGACGACTGGGGCTTCGACCACGCCTGGACATATGACCACCTGGGGTGGCGCGACCTGGTCGACGGCCCCTGGTTCGACTCGATGACCACGCTGACCGCCGCCGCGACGGTGACGTCCCGGATCCGCCTCGGCACCCTTGTCGCCTCGCCGAACTTCCGGCACCCGGCCGCGTTCGCCCGGCAGGTGACCGCGCTGGACGACGTCTCCGAGGGGCGGGTGCTGCTCGGCCTCGGGGCCGGCGGCATCGGTTTCGACTCGGCGGTCCTCGGCGGGGAGACCCTGCCGCCCCGGCAGCGGGTCGACCGGTTCGCCGAGTTCACCGAGCTGCTCGACCTGATCCTGCGGGAGGACGGCACGACCTGGCGCGGCGAGTGGTTCGCGGCGGTCGACGCGCGGAACAATCCCGGCTGCGTCCAGCAGCCCCGGGTGCCGTTCGTGCTCGCCGCGAACGGGCCCCGCTCGATGCGGCTGGTCGCCCGCTTCGGGCAGGGCTGGGTGACCACCGGTCTCGGCGGCGACGACCTGGAGAGCTGGTGGTCGACGGTGGCGGAGCTGTCCGCCCGGCTGGACGCGACGCTGGAGCAGGCGGGGCGCGATCCGGCCACCCTGGACCGCTACCTGTCGCTGGACTCGGCGCCGGTCTTCTCGCTGCGCGACGCGGACCTCTTCGCCGAGCAGGTCGCCCGGGCCGCCCGGCTGGGCTTCACCGACGTGGTGACCCACTGGCCCCGGGCCAGCAGCTGGTACGCCGGCGACGAGGCGGTGCTGGTCCGGGCGGCCGAGCTGCTGCCGGAGCTGCGCCGGCTCTGACCGGTCAGGTGCCGAGGTCGCCCGTGCTGATGCCGCCGTCCCCGGCGGAGACCAGGCGGAACCGGATGCACACCACCTGGCTGTCGTCGTCGACGGGGAAGCCCACCCGGGCCCAGTAGCGGCGGTGGCCCTCGCGCCACTCCTCGATGGACCGGTCCCCCTCCCCCTCGGAGCGGGCGAAATCCCAGGACACGTCAGCGAAGCGGACCACCTCGACGTCGGTGACCTCGACCAGGCCGATCAGCTTGTCGTCGTCGTCCACCAGGACGAGGCGCTCGCCGACGTGCTCCAGCTCCTCGTTCTCGGTGGCGTACTCGTCGGTCAGCAGGCCGGCGGTCGCGGTCTTCACGCCGGAGAGCACGAGGGTGTTGAGGGTGGTGCGCAGCTCGCCGGGCGTGCCGAGGGCGAGGGTGCGGAGTCCACCGATGCGGGGCCACATCCTGCCGAGGCTAACCGCCGGCCGCCGGCCCGTCGCGGGATTTCGCCCGCCCCCACGAGCCGGGGTCGGCGACGCCGTCGAGGACCTGCTCAGATGAGCTGGCCGGCGTAGCCGGCGGCGGCCAGCACCCGGGCGTCGCCGGTCGCCGCGTGCGCCTCCAGCACCGCGTCGGCCAGCTTCACGACGTGCTCGTCGCCGTGCCGGGCCGCCCGGGCGAACACCTCCGCCGGCTCACCCGCCGCAACCGCCGGCGTGGGGGCCGGCGTGGGTGGGGCGTACACCGAGGTCACGGCGGCCGTTGCCGACCAGGCCGCGGCGACGCTCGGCGCCCAGAGCGCCGGATCCAGGGCCGGCAGGGTACGCAGTACCGCGGTCGGCGCGGTCACCGCGTGCACCAGCATCACGGGGTTGCCGTGCCCGAACCGCAGGTAGTCCAGCGCGGTCCGGTGCACCAGTTCGGTGAGGGTCCGCTCGGCTCCGGCCGGGTCGGCGGGTGGGCGCAGCGCCGTGACCGCGGCGGGCCATTCCGGTACGTCGGTCAGCCGGCCCAGCCGGTTCCGGATCCCGCCGGTCTGCGCCGGGATCCGGGGCACCGCCTCGAGCGCGGCCGGCACGTCCGACCGCCCGATGAGCGGGCCGGCGCCGGGCACGGGCTGCCAGCGGGCGGCCCAGTAGCCGAGCGCCTGGCCCAGCTCGGCCAGCCGCTGCGGGTTCTCCCCGTCGGTACGCAGCACCCGCACCGCGTGCCCGACCCGGATCACCCCGTGGGTGGCCCCGGCCGCGATGCCCGGCAGCAGCCGCGGCCACCAGTCGCCGAGCACCTCACGCCAGGGGCGCTCGCGCAGCTCCCGGTCGAAGTGGGCGAGCCAGTCGCCGGCCCGTTTCGGGTCGCCCAGCGCGGCCCGCCAGTCGTCGATCGGCCGCAGCCCGCGGGGCAGCTCGTCCAGCCGGCGCAGGTAGTCGTCGAGCCACCGGTGCACGCGGGGGCCGTGGCCGTGGCGGACCAGCGCCTCGACCGCCATGGGTCCGTGGTTGGAGAGCCAGCCCGCGAACTCCGGGCCGGTCCGGTGCAGCCGTTGGTACGCCTCGTCGAGGATGCCGTCGTCCATGCGTCGATCCTCGGAGTTGAAGCTTCCTTCAGGTCAACCCTCAGGGCAACTCGTCCGCGGTGAGCAGGGCGCGCAGCCCGAGCCGCTCGGCGACCGGCGCCGGACAGGTCGCGACGAGCGCGGCCGTCCCGACGAACTCGGCCCCGCTGTCCCGGACGAGGTGGTGCAGCGCGTCGAGCTGCGCCCCGGTGGCCACCCAGTCGTCGGCGAGCAGCACCCGGTCGCCGGGGCCGAGGCGCCGGGCGTCCACGCCGATCCGGAGCTGCCGGCCCCGGTAGTCGGGGGGTGTGTCGGCCCAGCGCATCGGCCCGGGCCGGCGCCGCTCCCCGCCGTCCTTGTACGCCGGCACGAACCCGGCGCCGGCGGCCACCGCGACCAGCGGGCCGAGCAGCAGCCCGGTCACCTCCGGGGCGATCACGACGGTCGGCCGGGCGGCCGGGAACAGGCCGGCCAGGGCGGGCCCGACCCCGGCCAGCACCTCGGGATCGCGCCACCAGGCGGAGAGGTCGCTGACCAGATGGCTGCTCCCCGGGCCGGGGTCGACCCAGTGGAACAGCTCGACCAGGCGTCGGCTCAGCACGCCCTCCATCCTGGGGCACCGGTGCCAGAGCGTGGCGTACCGGCCCCGGCCAGCGCTCATTCGTCCGTTCGGTGGAGTGGTGCTGGCTTGATCGGCTACACGTACCAGGGTAAATGCGGGCATAGCACCATGATCACGTTGACTTCCGAAGTGCTTCTCTCGTTACGGTCCGAGCCGGTTTGTTCAGCTAACGAAAGGACCGGGCGGTGGCTGGTAGGCACCTTCGTACCCGCAAGTTCTCCTCGCCGGCCGGCATCGCCGCCACCGCTGCCGTCGGCGTGGTGCTCGCCATCGGCGGCACCGTCGGCGCGGTCCAGCTCACCTCGGCCGAACCCGCCACGGCCCCGGCCGCGGTCGAGGCCCTGCCCAGCACGCTCGCCCCCACCTCGGCATCGCCCTCCGCCTCGCCGAGCGCGTCACCGAGCCTCAGCCCCTCGCCGAAGGCCACCCCGAGCCCGACGGCGACCCGGACCCAGGCGGCGTCCCGCAGCAAGACCCGGACCGCGAGCCCGAAGCCCACCGCGAAGAAGACCGCCTCCGCCGCGAAGGTCGTGAGCAGCGGCTCCTGCGGAGCGTCCTTCTATGACGAGGGGCAGATGACCGCGAACGGCGAGACGTTCAACCCGGACGCGCTGACCGCCGCGCACAAGACCCTTCCGTTCAACACGAAGGTCCGGGTGACCAACCCGACCAACGGCAAGTCGGTCGTGGTCCGGATCAACGACCGCGGCCCGTACATCGACGGCCGGTGCATCGACCTCTCCCGGGCCGCCTTCGCCGCGATCGCCTCGACCGACCTCGGCGAGCTGACCGTCAGGTACGAGGTCCTCGGCTGACCGGGTGGCCGGCGGCGATCGGGCCGGTGAGGGGACCCGGCCGGCCAGAACATCCTCGGACGACGGGCCAGGTTCATTCACCCGTTCACGTCCATCAGGCATGCTGTCCGGTGTACGCACGCAACCCTTCCAGTCGGGCCGCGGCCCACTGAGCCCCGGATCCCGCGCCGGCCTCGGCGCGGCCCTCGCGCTGCTCGCGATCGTCTCCGCCGTCGAGCTGGCCGACGGGCGGCCGGCGCACTACATCGCGCTCATGGTGGCCGCCCCGTTCCTCGCCGCCGCGCTCGCGTCCTGGCGGGTGGTGCTCGGGGTGGGCCTGCTCGCCACCGGGATCGGGGCCGCGTTCGCCCTCGCCGAGCAGACCATGTCGCTGGTCACCGCGGTCAACGTGGCCGGCATCGCGCTGGCCACCGCCATCGCCGGCGCCGTGGCGGGGGTCCGCGAGCGCCAGTCCGAGCGGATCGCCGAGCTGTCCCGGCTCGCCTCGGTCGCCCAGCAGGCGGTGCTCCGGTCGCTCGGCCCCCAGGTGGGCACCCTGGCGGTGGCCGCACGCTACATCTCCTCCACGGCGACCGCCGAGATCGGCGGCGACCTGTACGAGGCGATGGACACCCCGTACGGCGTCCGCATGATCATCGGTGACGTGCGCGGCAAGGGGCTGGACGCGGTCCGGCTGGCGAGCATCGTGCTGGGCTCCTACCGGCACGTGGCGTACGAGCGGGCGGACCTGCGCGCCGTGGTGACCGACCTGGACCGGGCGGTGGCCCGCAACGTGGGCGACGAGGACTTCGTCACCGCCGCGCTGGTCGAGGAGCGGGGCGGCACCCTCACCATCGTCAACTGCGGCCACCCGCCGCCGCTGCTGCTGCGCCGGGGCGCGGTCATCCCGCTCGAACCGCCGGCGCCCGCGCCGCCGCTCGGGTTCATGCCGGTGGTCCGGCCCCGGGTGGAGCGGCTGGAGCCGGGCGACCGGCTGCTGCTCTTCACCGACGGGCTGGGCGAGGCGCGACGGGACGGGGAGTTCTTCCCGACCGCCGACCGGGCCTGGCGGCTGCTCGGCCACGGCACCGTGGCCGACGGCCTGGCGTCGCTGGAGACCGCCCTGGTCGAGTGGGTGCACGGCCGGCTCGACGACGACATCGCGCTGGTCCTGATGGAATACACCGGGCCGCGCAGCGCCGCCGCCGCGCCCGTGCCGAGCTGGGAGGTCGGCGCGGCCGAGGGCTGAGCCGGCGGTCACCATCGGGTGAACCGGAAGTGTGTAATCGCTGTCACTTCCGAGATCGGCTTGTCGTTGGCTACCGGCGAGTAATACAGTCTGGAGTTACTGATCGGTAACACCTGTCCGGAAGCGGGGCCAGCGAGCATGACCCACTACAAGAGCAATCTTCGGGACCTCGAGTTCAACCTGTTCGAGGTCTTCGGGGCGGACCGGACGTTCGGCCAGGAGCCGTACACGGACCTGGACGTCGACACCGCCCGCAGCTTCCTTTCGGAGGTCGACCGCCTGGCCCGCGAGGACCTGGCCGCCAGCTACTCGGACAGTGACCGCAACCCGCCGGTCTTCGACCCGGCGACGCACACCGCGCCGCTGCCGGAGTCGTTCAAGAAGTCCTACCAGGCGTTCATGGACTCGGAGTTCTGGCGCCTGGACCTGCCGGAGGCCCTCGGCGGCACGAACGCCCCGCGCGCCCTCTGGTGGTCGCTGGCCGAGCTGGTGCTCGGCGCCAACGCCCCGATCTGGATGTACGCCTCCGGCCCGTCCTTCGCGCACGTGCTGCACGTCGAGGGCACCGAGCAGCAGAAGAAGTGGGCCCGGCTCTTCATCGAGAAGCAGTGGGGCTCGACCATGGTGCTGACCGAGCCGGACGCCGGCTCGGACGTCGGCGCCGGCCGCACCCGCGCCGTCCCGCAGCCGGACGGCTCCTGGCACATCGAGGGCGTCAAGCGCTTCATCACCTCCGGTGAGCACGACCTGACCGACAACATCGTCCACTACGTGCTGGCCCGCCCGGTCGGCGTCGAGGGCGTCGGCGGCCCGGGCACCAAGGGCCTGTCCCTCTTCGTCGTGCCCAAGTTCCACTTCGACGAGGAGACCGGCGAGCTGGGCGAGCGCAACGGCGTCTTCGCCACCAACGTCGAGCACAAGATGGGCCTGAAGGTCTCCAACACCTGCGAGGTGACCTTCGGCGAGCACGGCGTGCCGGCCAAGGGTTGGCTGCTCGGCGAGAAGCACGAAGGCATCCGGCAGATGTTCATGATCATCGAGTACGCCCGGATGATGGTCGGTACCAAGGCGATCGCCACCCTCTCCACCGGCTACCTGAACGCGCTGGAGTACGCCAAGAACCGGGTGCAGGGCGCCGACCTGGTCCAGCAGACCGACAAGACGGCTCCGCGGGTGACGATCACCCACCACCCGGACGTGCGCCGCTCGCTGCTCATGCAGAAGTCGTACGCCGAGGGCCTGCGCGCGCTGGTCTGCTACACGGCCACCTGGCAGGACCGGGTCGCGGTCGCCGAGGCCGCCGGTGACGAGAAGGCCACCAAGCTGGCCAAGCGGGTCAACGACCTGCTCCTCCCGCTGGTGAAGGGCGTCGGCTCGGAGCGGGCGTACGAGCTGCTCGGCCACGAGTCGCTGCAGACCTTCGGCGGCTCCGGCTTCCTGCAGGACTACCCGCTGGAGCAGTACGTCCGGGATGCCAAGATCGACACCCTCTACGAGGGCACGACCGCGATCCAGAGCCTCGACCTGATCTTCCGGAAGATCGTCCGGGACAACGGCAAGGCCCTCATGGCGGTCGCCGGCGAGATCCAGGAGTTCATCGCCTCCGAGGCCGGCAACGGCCAGCTCAAGGAGGAGCGCCAGGCGCTCGGCAAGGCGCTCGGCGAGATCCAGAACATCCTCGGCGTGATGATGGGCTGGCTGACCGAGGCCCAGGGCGGCGACGCCCGCGCCCTCTACAAGGTCGGCCTGAGCAGCCGCCGGTTCCTGCTGGCGGTCGGCGACCTGGTGGTCGGCTGGCTGCTGCAGAAGCAGGCGGACGTGGCGCTGAAGGCGCTCGGCGGCGAGGTCTCCGCCACCGACAAGGCGTTCTACACCGGCAAGGTGGCCGCCGCCCGGTTCTTCGCCCGCGAGGTGCTGCCCCGCATCGGCGCCGACCGGCGGATCATCGAGGGCACCGACCTGGAGATCATGGACCTCCCGGAGGAGGCGTTCTGATCCCCGCTGGGGCGATTCGACCCTGACGACCGGCGGCCGGCGAGCGCACAGCTCGCCGGCCGCCGCCGTGTTTTCACCCCGTGGCCGGTAGGCCGGCCGCGTGGCGGGTAACCGTCGCGGACCACGACAGGGCACGCCCAAGGGCCACCGCACGGGGGAGTGCAGCGCACATGGGCATTGGCAGCGCAATCTTTCTCATCGCGCTCGGCGCGATCATGACCTTCGCCATCCGGGCCAACGTCTGGTGGATCGACCTGCGCGCGGTCGGCTGGGTGTTCATCCTGGCCGGGCTGGGCGTGTTGCTCACCACGCTCTGGTTCTGGCAGGACCGCCGCAAGCGGGCACGCACGCTCATCGTGGAGGAGAACCGGCTCTCCCACCCGACCGCGATGATGCCCCCGCCGCCGGACCCGCCGCCGCCCACGGCCCCGCCGTCCTGACCGGCTGAGCCCGCCGCCCGGCGGGCTCAGCCGCGTGCGGTGTGCCGGGCGGTGATGGGTGCCCCGCCCGGCCCGAGCTCGGCCCATCGGGTGGTGGGCCGGTGCACGACCAGGTCGGTGGTGCGCAGCCCGTCCGGATCCGCCCGTTCGGGGTCGAGCAGCGCGGAGAGCAGCGAGATGCCCGGATTGTGGGCGATCAGCAGCACGGAGCCGGCCTTCGGGTCGACCGCCCGGACCACGTCCAGCAGGACGTCCGGGTGCGCGTCGTACGCGGCCGGCTCGTAGCGGACCACCGGCGCGGATCCCGCCGGGCCCCCCTCCGGCGGGGATCCCGTCGCGCCCAGCGCCAGCCCGTGCCAGGTCTGCCGGGTCCGCCGGGCGGTCGAGCAGAGCACCACGTCGGGGAGGAGCGCGTGCCGGGCCAGCCAGGCGCCGGCCGCCGCCGCGTCGGCGTGCCCCCGTGCGGTCAGCGACCGTTCCTCGTCCGGGATCTCCTCGGACTGCTCGGCCTTGGCGTGTCGCAACAGCACCAACGTCCGCTGCTGGTTCCTGCCGTCCGTCATGCGCTCAGCTTGCCTGATTGGCGATCTCGGCGCCTGGGTATGTCGATGTGTGCCGCTACCTGAGCCATGGCCGCGGCGGGCAGGAAACGCCAGTAGGACGCCAAGGAGGCGACGTCATGGGCATCGGTGCCAGCATCTTCCTCATCGCGCTCGGCGCGATCTTCGCGTTCGCCATCGACGCCAACCTGGGATGGCTGAACCTGAACGTGGTGGGCTGGGTGCTCATGCTCGCCGGAGTGGCGGGCCTGATCACCACGCTCTACTTCTGGAACAGCCGCCGCAGGGTGGTGGCCGCCCCGGTGCGGGAGCGCGTCGTCGCCGAGCCGGTCGTGCCGGTGCAGGACGACCGGGTCGTGCGCGAGGAGTACCGCGAGGTGCGCCGCCCGGGCTCGGGCTACCCGGTCTGACCCGCGCCATGAACTGTCGAGGGCCCCGCGACGGCGCGGGGCCCTCGCCCGTCTTCCGGACCGGCGGCGATCAGGCGAACAGCGCGAAGTAGATCGCGATGTGGTGGCAGATCGCCGCGACCAGCGTGCAGGCGTGGAAGAACTCGTGGTGGCCGAAGACGGTGGGCCACGGGTTCGGCCGGCGCAACGCGTAGAAGACCGCGCCGACGCTGTAGATCGCCCCGCCGACCGTCAGCAGCACCAGGGCGGTGACGCCGCCGGCGTGCAGGATCTCCGGCAGCATCGCCACCGCGACCCAGCCGAGCGCCAGGTAGAGCGGGGCGGAGACCCAGCGCGGCGCATGCGGCCAGATCAGCTTGATCGCCACCCCGGCCAGCGCCCCGCCCCACACCAGGCCGAGCATGATCGTGGCGTGCCGGGTGTCCAGCAGCAGCGTGCAGAACGGCGTGTAGGTGCCGGCGATGAACACGAAGATCATCGAATGGTCCATCCGGCGCATGATCTGGTAGCCCCGCTCGGACCAGACCCGGCGGTGGTAGAGCGCGCTGGTGCCGAAGAGCCCGCACACGGTCAGGCTGTAGATCAGGCAGCTCACCAGCGGGGCCCAGCCCGGGCGGACGGCGGCGATGGAGCACAGCACGAGGCCGCAGACCAGCGCGGCGAAGAACGCGTAGGTGTGCAGCCAGCCGCGCATGCGGGGTTTCCCGATGTCGGCCGGCTTGAGCCGGAGCGGTGCGGAGGTTGTCACGCCAATCAGGTTACGACACCGTAGGTTACTTGCAAGTAGTGTGGACCGTCACGGTCGCCGACGCGAGGATGACGGGATGCGGATCCGGCCCGTCGGCGCGCACGCCCTGCTGCTCGACTGCGACGGCCCCGAGCAGGTCGAGGCGTGGCGGGCCGAGCTGTGGCGCCGCCGGGCGGCCGGCGACCTGAGCGCCGTCGAGATCGTCCCGGCGGCGGCCACCGTCCTGGTCGACGGCGTGCCGGACCCCGAGGCCGCCGCCGCGCGGATCGCCGGGTGGAGCCCCGCAGACGTGGCCACCACCGCCGGCGCCGCCGAGGTCCGGGTCCCCACGGTGTACGACGGCGCGGACCTGCCCGCCGTCGCCGAGCACTGGGGCGTCGACGTGCCCGCCGTGGTCGAGCGGCTGCGGGGGACCGAGTTCCGGGTGGCGTTCTGCGGCTTCGCGCCCGGGTTCGCGTACCTCACCGGGCTGCCGCCGGAGCTGGCGGTGCCCCGGCTCGCCACCCCGCGTACCCGGGTGCCGGCCGGCTCGGTGGCGCTGGCCGGCCCGTACGCGGGGATCTACCCGACCGCCTCGCCCGGCGGCTGGCTGCTGGTCGGTCGGACCGACCTCGTCCTCTTCGACGTGCACGCCGACCCACCGGCCCGGCTCACCCCGGGCACCCGCGTCCGGCTGGTGAGCGCGTGATCGAGGTGCTCCGGGCCGGTGCCCTCACCACCGTGCAGGACCAGGGCCGCCCCGGCTGGGCCCACCTCGGCGTGCCCCGCTCGGGCGCGCTGGACCCGGCCGCCCTGCGGCTGGCCAACCGGCTCGTCGGAAACCCCGAACACGCCGCCGGCCTGGAGATCACCCTGACCGGCTGCGTGCTGCGGTTCGGCCGGGCCGTCACGGTGGCACTCACCGGCGCGGCGGTGGACGTGCTGGTCGAGCGCCGGCCCGCCGCAGTGCCGACCGGCGGTGCCCGGCCGGCCGGGCACCGGCCATCCGGCGTGCCCTCCGGCGTCGAGCGCCGGCCCGGGGACACGGGCCGGCCGCTGTCGCTGCCCGCCGGGGCGACCCTGCGGGTCGGTCCCGCCCGCGCCGGGGTGCGCAGCTGGCTCGCCGTCTCCGGCGGGATCGCGGTCGAGCCGGTGCTCGGCAGCCGGGCCACCGACACGCTCTCCGGCCTCGGCCCGCCCCCGCTGCGGGACGGCGACCGGCTGCCCCTGGGCGCACCGACAGGCCCGCCGGTCCCGGTGGACCTCACCGTCGCCCCGGCCGTGCCGGCCGCCCTGCGGCTGGCCCTGCGCCCCGGCCCCCGGCAGGACTGGTTCACCCCCGCGGCGCTCGACCTGCTGCTCCGCACCGCGTACGCGATCAGTCCCGCCAGCAACCGCGTCGGCGCGCGACTGGCCGGCGCGGCCCTGCCCCGCGCGGTGGCCGGCGAGCTGCCCAGCGAGGGCCTCGTCCTCGGCGCGGTGCAGGTGCCCCCGGACGGCCAACCGCTGATCTTCCTGGCCGACCACCCCACCACCGGCGGATACCCGGTCATCGGGGTGGTCGAGGACGTGACCCCGCTCGCGCAGGCCCGCCCAGGGACTACGGTGACGTTCCATGGACCTCAACGCTGACCTCGGTGAGGGATTCGGCATCTGGCGGCTCGGCGACGACGAGGCGCTGCTGGGGCTGGTCACCTCCGCGAACGTCGCCTGCGGCTTCCACGGCGGTGACGCGTCCACCATGCACCGGATCTGCGCCGCCGCCGCGCGGCGCGGCGTCGCCGTCGGCGCCCAGGTCGGCTACCGGGACCTCGCCGGATTCGGCCGGCGGCACATCGCGTACGACTTCGCCGTCCTGCGCGACGAGACGATCTACCAGCTCGGGGCGCTGGACGCCTTCTGCCGGCTGGCCGGCACCCGGGTGCGCTACCTCAAGCCGCACGGCGCGCTCTACCACGCGGCCGCCTGCGACGAGGTCCAGGCCGCCGCGCTGGTCGCCGCAGTCAGCGGGTACGAGCACGAGCTGCCGGTGCTCTGCCCGCCCGGCTCCGTGCTCGCCCAGCTCGCCGTGGGCGCGGGCCTGCGGGTGGTCGCCGAGGGCTTCGCCGACCGGAACTACCTGCCGAACGGGCAGCTGGTGCCCCGGAGCGCGGCGAACGCGCTGGTCACCGACCCCGACGAGGTGGCCACGCGGGCCGTGCGGATGGCCACCGAGCGGACCGTCGTGGCGGTCGACGGCAGCGTGGTGCCCTGCCCGGCCGAGTCGATCTGCCTGCACGGCGACACCCCGGGCGCGGTGCGCTGCGCCGAACTGGTCCGGGCCGCCCTCATCGACGCCGGGGTCACTCCGACCCCGTTCGCGTGAAAGAAAGGGCCCCTTCCGGTAGCGGGGGCCCTTCCTGACGTCTGGGCGGGGTTCAGCCTTCGTCCAGGCCGCGCAGCACCAGCGGCAGGCGGCTCGATCCGCCGGGCACCACGCGCACCGGGACGCCCCAGTCCTGGCGGGTGAGGTGGCAGGCGGCGTGCTCGACGTCGGCGTCGCAGGTGGCCGCCTGGGCGGTCACCTGGAGCACGCCCTCCGCCACATCGCCGCTGAGCACCAGCCGGCGGGACAGGTCCGTGCTCGTCCCGGCCCCCTCGACCAGCAGCTCCGGCGGGGACGCCGAGACCACCACCCGGGTCGACGGCCCGTACGTCTCGTCCAGCTTCTGCCCGGGCGCGGGCGTGAAGATCACGTCGAGGGTCAGCTCGCCGGCCGCCACGTCGGTGGGCTTGCGCTCCAGCTTGTGCCGCGGGCCGTCCACGGTGTTCGCGCCCGCCGCGGTCAACGCGCCCGGGGCCAGCCGGGTCAGCCGGTGCGCGGCCGACTCGACCACCAGCACCTCGCCCTCGGCGGTGAGCACCAGGTCGCTCGGCTCGGCCAGCCCGTCGGCCACCGTGGCGACCTGCTCGGTCTCCGGGTCGAAGCGGCGCACCGCGCCGTTGTAGGTGTCCGCGATCAGCACCGAACCGTCCGGCAGCGCACACACCCCCAGCGGGTGCTGGAGCAGCGCCCGGTCCGCCGGCCCGTCGACGTGGCCGAAGTCGAACAGGCCCTGCCCGACGGCGGTGCCCATCACGCCGTTCTCCACGTAGCGGATGGCGCTGGTCTCGCTGTCGGCGACCCAGAGCCGGGCGCCGTCGGCCGAGACGGAGAGGCCGGAGGGCTGGGCCATCCAGACGTCCGGCAGCGGGCCGTCCCGCAGCGCCTCCACCGTGGTCCCGGCGTACATGCCGGCGGTCCGCTTCGCCGGGTCGAACCACCAGAGCTGGTGGATGCCGGCCATCGCGACGATGACGCGGTCGTCGTACCAGGCGACGTCCCAGGGGGAGGAGAGGTCGACCGAGCGGGCGTCGTGCGAGTGGTCGTCGACCGTCGAGCGCCACTGCCGCCCGGTGCCGGCGACCGTGACCACCTCGCCGGTCTCCAGCTGCACGCCGCGCAGCAGGTGGTTGACGGTGTCCGCCACGACCAGGTCGTAGCCGGCCAGCTCGGCCACCTGCGGGGGCAGCAGGCAGAGCCCCTGCGGCTCGGAGAACGTGGCCTCCCCCGCCGGGCCGTCGGCGTGACCGCGGACGCCCGTGCCGATCCGCCGGACCACGGTCTCCCCGTCCGGAGCCAGCTCGACCAGGGAGTGCCGGGCCGAGTCGGAGACCAGCAGGTTGCCGCCGTCGAGCACCACGGCCTTGCCGGGGAAGCGCAGCGCCGTCTCCGGCTCGGCCGGCGGCACGTACGGGCCCTCGCCCCGGTGCAGGGTGCCCTTCGCCTCGTGGGTGGCGATCAGGTCGTCGATCAGCCGGGCCAGCCCCTCGGCGTGCCCCTCGCCGGCCATGGTGGCGACCACGTAGCCCTCGGGGTCGACCACCGACAGGGTCGGCCAGGCCTTCGCCGCGTACTGCTGCCACATGTCCATCTCGGGGTCGTCGAGCACCGGGTGGTGCACGCCGTACCGCTCGACGGCGGCGGCGAGGGCCGCGGCGTCCTTCTCGTGCTCGAACTTCGGCGAGTGGACCCCGATCACGACCAGGACGTCGCCGTACTTCTCCTCGAGCGGGCGCAGCTCGTCGAGCACGTGCAGGCAGTTGATGCAGCAGAAGGTCCAGAAATCCAACAAGACGATCTTGCCGCGCAGGTCGGCCAGGGTGACGTCCTTGCCGCCGGTGTTCAGCCAGCCCCGGCCGCGCAGCTCGGGGGCCCGTACTCGTGCGCTCATGCCCCCATCGTGCCGCACCGCCGGCGGCCGCCGGCCCGATGGGGCGGTGAAGAGCGACACCTTCGGGCGATCACCCGTCGGAGCGGCTCCGCCAGCGGGCCACCAGGTCCTCCTGCCGGGCCGGGGCGCCGGGGAGCGGGGCCTCGACGGGATTGTGCAGGGCCTGGAGCAGCAGGGTGAGGTAGCGGTGCCGCAGCGCGGCCCCGCGGTCGGCGCCGGGGAGGTCGACCAGCATGACGGTCTCCAGCAGCAGCACGATGTCGGCTCCGCTGACGTCGTCGCGCAGGTCGCCGGACCGGCGTACCCGGTCGAGGAGCGTGTCGGCCAGTTGGGTCGCCCGTTCCGCCATGCGGCTCAACTCCGGGGTGGGGGCGAACGTGCCGGCCAGCCGCTGCGCGAGGGCCTGGCCGCCGCCCTCGACGACCCGGTGCAGGCAGGTGACGTAGGCGCCCCAGGGCGGCGCCTCGGCGGCGAGAGCGTCCTCAAGGTCGGCTATGTAGCGGGCCAGGCCGTCGGCCGCGAGGGCGCGCAGCAGGTCCTGCTTGCTGGGGTGGCGCCGGTAGAGGGCGCTGATGCCGACGCCCGCACGGGCGGCCACGGCCGAGACGGGCGCTTCGGGGTCGGCCAGGAAGACCTCGCGGGCGGCGTCGAGGATGCGGGTGTCGTTGCGGGCCGCCTGGGCGCGGCGGCCGCTGAGCGGGCCGGTCTCGGGTTCGGACATGGGTCGACGATAGCAGTGGAACGGATCGTTCCGTTCTGTTAAGCTTGAACGGAACGAAACATTCCGTTCCCCGAAAGGACCGGCCTCGTGAGCTTCCCCGTCCTCACCACCGCTCTCGACCTCCTGCGCCGCGCCGCCGAGGGGGTGCCGGCCGACCGGCTCGACGACCCGACCCCGTGCGCCCAGTGGACCGTCGGGCAGGTGCTCATGCACGCCGCCGGCGACCAGCACGCGTGGGCGGCGTCCGTCGGCACCGGCACGATGCCGGCGTACAACCCGTTCGACCCGCCGCGCGGCCACGACGAGGGCGTGCAGAGCGTCGTCCGGAGCGCGGTCGAGGGCGCCACCGCCGTGTGGGCGCGGGTCGACCCGGCGGCCGGTCCGGTCGGCACGCCGCTGCCGCCCGTGCCGACCATGGACCCCCAGCTCGCCGCCGCGGCCTGCGCGCTGGACGCCGCCATCCACGCCTGGGACGTCGCGGTGGCCACCGGGCAGCCGGCCCCGCTCACCGCCGAGCTGGCCGAGCAGCTCATGCCGGCGGCCCGGGCGACCGCCGAGCCACTGCGCGGATTCGCGTACGCCGCCGCGCTGCCCGCGGGGCCCGGTGCCGACCCGGTCGCCGCCCTGCTGGCCTACCTCGGTCGCGACCCGCACTGGCAGAAGTGACAGACAGACGACGGCGGGGCCACGGATCACCGTGGCCCCGCCGTCGTGGGAGTTGCTACTGGCCGGCCGGCTTGAGGCAGAGCACCCGGTTGGTCCCGTCGCCGGGAAGGACCACCTGGGGCTGCGCCGGGTCGGCGCACTTGTCCTTGCTGTCCACCTTCGACACCACGGTGAACGCCCCCTGCTCGCCGCAGTCGGCCGCCACGGCGGTCGTGCCGGACTGCTTCACGCAGGAACCCACCGCCGGGTCGAAGGCCGCCGGCTTGTCGTCCCCGCCGATCTTGCCGAGCAGGGTGAGCAGGCCGAGCGGCACGGCGAGGATGAGCACCGCGGCGATCAGCACCGCGGCCAGCACCCGTCCGTTGCGCACCTTCGGCGTGGGCGCCTCGGTCTTCGGCTCCGCGTCCGGCTTGAACGCCTCGAAGCGGCCCTGGTCCGGGTCGCCGCCGGGAGCGGCCTGCGGCCAGGCCGGCGGGCCCTGCTGGGGCGGCGGCGGGAACGCCGGCGGGAAGCCGCCCGGCTCGCCCATCGGCCCCTGCCCCGGTACGCCGACCGAGGCTCGGCCGCCGGCCGGCCCGCCGAACGGTTCACCGGGCCCGCCCGGCCCGCCGAACTGGTCACGGTGGCCGGGAGGCCCACCGAACGGGTCCTGGTGCCCACCGGGAGCGCCGAACGGCTCGTGGGGGCCGGCGGGGCCGCCGAACGGGTCGTGCGGCCCGCCCGGGCGCTCGCCGTTGTGCGGGTGCACCCCGTTGACCGGTCGGTTGTTACCCGGCGGGTCCACGAAGGACGGCACGCCGGGCGGGAACGGCGGCGGGGCGGCGGGCGAGGACGGCGGGGCCGAGTGCACCGGGGGCGCGTCGGCGTATCCGTGCTGGCGATCCGACTCGTCCGTCCGGGGGTGCGGGCCCGGCTCGGCGAAGCCGTTCGGGCCGTCCTGCCCGGGCGCCTCCTCCGGCTCGGGACGGGCGGGCCGGCCGTAGACGCGCGGCTGTGGGCCGGGCGCGCCGCTCGTGGGCAGCGGCTGGTCGGCCGGAGGCGTCACCCGGCTGGTCATCGGCACCGAGGCGCTGGCCGAGACGGCACCGCCCTCCGGCGAGGTACGCGGCCCGGGCACCATCGGCCCGGCCGGTGACTGCGGCTCCTCGTGCGCCCGGCCGGCGTCGGCGGCCGGCTCGTACGCCTGCGGGTTGCGGTCGCCCGGCTCGCCGCCCGGGTTGAACGGGGCGTAGTCGGCGGGCGGAGCGGCGGCCAGCGCGGCGCCCGGCACCCGCTGCTCCTGCGGGGGCAGCGGCACCGCGTTGGCGGGGGAGATCCCCGGGCCCGGCGCCGGCTGGTAGATCGGACCGTCGTCGGCGCGGGCCGGCTCCCAGCCCGGTGCCGCGGACTGCTCGGGCTGGGCCTCGGCGGCGCGACCCCAGGCCTCGCCGGGCGCCCACGGCTCGGCCTCCGGGATGGCCGGACGCTCGCGCGCCCACTGTCCCTGGTTGTCCTGGTTGCCGCCCCAGGCGGGCGGCGAGTCGGGGGACGGCACGGACGCGCTGGCCCGGGCGGGCGACTCGGCAGCCGCCGGGACGGCGGCGGAACCCCAGCCGGGCTGCCCCGGCTCGTCCGCCGGACGCTCCGGCTCGCGCTGGTGCGGCACCGACGCGGCACCGTTCCACGCGGCGCCCGGACGCTGCTCGTCGGACGCGCCCCAGGCGGCCGGCTGCGGCGCCTCGGCGGCGCCGGCGGACCGGCCCGCCGCCCAGCCGCCGGAGCGGTCCGGATCGTCGTCCTGCGCGGCCCGGCCGTTCTGCCAGCGGCCGGAGTCGCCCTGCTCGTCGGCCTGGCCCTGCTGCCAGCGGTCGGGATGGCCCTGGTCCTCGCCCTGCGACGGGGCCGGGGCGCTCTGCCAGGCACCGGCGTGACCCTGGTCGTCCTGGGCCGGCCAGGCGCTCTCGGGCCGGGCGGCGCCCGGGACGGAGACCTTGGCGGCGGCGCGGGCGGGCGGCTCGGCCGGCGACCAGCCCTGCTCGCCCTGCTGGCCCCAGGCGGGCTGGGCGTCTTGCTGCTGGGCGGCGGCCCCGACGGCCCAGCCGCCGGAGTTGTCCTCCTGCGCCGCGCGCCAGCCGCCGGAGCGGCCGGGATCGTCGTCCTGCTGACCGGTCGCCGGGGTCCACCCACCGGGCCGGTTCGCGTCGTCCTGCCCAGCGGGTGTGGCCCACGACTCGTTCGGGACGGTGGCGGGCGCGGGCACCGAGGCGGCGCCGCGGGCACCCGGCTCGCCGGCCTGCGCCCACGCGGGTTGCTCACCGGACGGGGCCGGGGCGGCGCCCCAGGTCGGCCCGCTCTGCTCGTTCGCCCAGGCCGGCGGTGCCGACTCCGTGGCGTTGTCCGGCGGGGCGGCGGCCCAGGCGGGCTGCCCCGGCTCGGCGCCGCGGTGGGGGTCGGCCTGCTCGGGCGCGCCCCAGGCGGGTGCTCCCTGGTCGGGCGCGCCCCAGGCCGGGGCGGACTGCTCCGGAGCGGCCCAGGCGGGCTGCGAGGCAGGGCTCCAGCCGCCCGGCTCGGCCGGCGGCGGCACCTGCGCGGTGGCGCGGCCGGCGGCGGGCTGGTTGCCCGGAGGTGTCCAGGCGGGGGGCTGGTCGTCGGCCGCGGCCCAGGCGGGGGCCGGCTGGGCGGGCCGACCGGCCGGCGGGGGCGGGGCCCAGCCGAGGTCGGGCGCGCCGTACCCGTTGTCCTGCTGCGCCGGGCGGTCGCCGTACGGCACCGGTCCGCCGGCGCCCGGCGACACCTCGCCCGGCTCCTGGCCGGGGCGGTGCGGGGCCTCGGACGTCATGGGTGCGCCTCCTCCATCACATGTCGGCCGCCGATGCCGATCGGGACCGTCGGCATGGCTGCCGGAGTCGCCGGCAGGTACCGGCCGTGCGGGCTCCCCGCACCGTATCCGGTGGCCGCCCGGAGGCGCCCGGGGGAGCACGGGCCGTCACCGAACGTCACCGGACGATATCGATCGGTTGCTCCATGAGGCGATCGGTCCGGGGGCGGGCGGTTGGCGACCGAGCCCCACCGTACCGGGCGGTGCGGCGAGGTGGAATCCCGGTGTCAATCGACGTGAAACGCCGAAGACCCGCCCGGTTGCCCGGGCGGGTCTTCGAACTGGAGGAGGTGAGGAAAGTAGTGGAGCGTCAGCTCATGTGACGCTGGGCGATGGCGAGAAGCTCCTCGCGGACGGCCGGCGAGTTGGCGGAACGCAGCGCGTGCTCGATGGCACGGGCGCGGCGGTTGGCGTCGCGGCGGTTGCGGATTCGCTCGATCATGCTCATCTGGGTCTCTCCTCCTGGCTATTCGGTTGTCAGCCCCTTGATGTCTCTATTGAACCCCAGAACGCCCCGAACTTCCATCGATTATTAGGTGAGCTGAGCCACGTGCCTAAGGATCGTAGGCAAGCGGGGTGTCCGGGCCGACGTTTCGTTCCCCAACGGCAACGGCCGGTGTGCCCGGGCGTTCACCCGTGCACACCGGCCGTGGCCTGGTGCGATGCGCTGTCAGGTCCAGGCGAGCAGCGCCGCCTCCGGGTCGGCCAGGAAGTCCCCGATGTCGCGGAGGAACTTCGAGCCGAGCTCACCGTCGATGATCCGGTGGTCGAAGGACAGGCCCAGCGTGGTGACCTGGCGCGGCTTGACCTTGCCCTTGTGCACCCAGGGCAGCTCCCGCACCGCGCCGAAGGCGAGGATGGCGGACTCGCCCGGAGGCAGGATCGGGGTGCCGGTGTCGACGCCGAAGACGCCGACGTTGGTGATGGTCAGCGTGCCGCCCGACATGTCGGCCGGCGAGGTCTTCCCCGCCTTGGCCGTCTGGACGAGAGCGGTCATGGCGTCCGCCAGCTCGCGCAGCGAGAGCCGGCCGGCGTCCTTGATGTTCGGCACGATCAGGCCACGCTCGGTGGCCGCCGCGATGCCCAGGTTCACGTAGTCCTTGACCACGATCTCGTCGCCGGCCCAGGTCGAGTTGACCATCGGGTGGCGCTTGACCGCCAGCAGCACCGCCTTGGCGACCAGCAGCAGCGGCGAGACCCGCACGTCCCGCCACTCGCGCCGCTCCCGGAGCCGGTCCAGCGCCTTCATGGCCCGGGTCACGTCGACGGTCAGGAACTCCGTGACGTGCGGGGCGGTGAACGCCGAGCGGGCCATGTTCTCCGCGGTGAGCTTGCGTACCCCCTTGACCGGGATGCGCTGCTCGCGGTCGGCGCCGAAGCTCGCGGCCGCCGTGGCCGGCGCGGTGACCGCCAGCGGCTCGGCCGCCGCCGGGGCCGCCGCCGCCCGCTGTACGTCCTCGCGGGTGATCGAGCCCAGCGGGCCCGACCCGGTCAGCGTGGCGAGGTCGACGCCGAGGTCCTTGGCGAGCTTGCGGACCGGCGGCTTGGCCAGCACCGGGCCGCCGGCCGGCCGGCCGTTGCCGTTCAGCGCGGGCGCCGGGACCACCGGGGCCGGCGCCGGAGCCGGCTGGACCGGAGCGGCCTGGACCGGAGCGGCCGGGACCGGAGCGGCCGGGACCGGAGCGGCCGGGGCCGTCGTGGCCTGGGCCGGGACGCCACCCTTGCGCGGCCGCCGCTTGGCCGGCGCGTTCCGCGGGCCGTAGCCGACCAGCACCGCGGTACGCCCGCCCGGCGCCACACCGCCGATGAGGCCCGGCTCGACCATGCCCTCCTCGGGCGCGACCGCCACGGCGGCCAGCGAGGCCGCCGACGGGGTGGGCAGGTCCGCGGCCGGCGCGCCGGTCGTCGACTGCTCGATCGGCCCGGCGTTCGGGTCGGTGTCGATCGCGATGATCGGGCTGCCGACCTCGACCGTGGCACCCTCCGGATGGTAGATCGTCTGCACCCGGCCGGCCCACTTCGCCGGGATCTCGACCGCCGCCTTGGCGGTCTCCACCTCGACGATCGGCTGGTTCAGCTCGATGTCGTCGCCCACCTTGACCAGCCAGGCGAGGATCTCGCCCTCGGTCAGGCCCTCGCCCAGGTCGGGGAGGTTGAACGTCTTGATCCGTGACATGCCGCTCACCAGCCGAAGGTGCGGTCGACGGCGTCGAGCACCCGGTCGAGGTCGGGCAGGTACTCCTCCTCCACCCGGGCGGCCGGGTAGGGGGTGTCGAAGCCGGTGACCCGCAGCACCGGGGACTCCAGGGAGTAGAAGCACTCCTCGGTGATCCGGGCGGCGATCTCCGACCCGAGGCCCAGGTTGCCCGGGGCCTCGTGGACGACCACGCAGCGGCCGGTGCGCTTCACCGACTCGTACGCGGCGGTCAGGTCCAGCGGCGAGAGCGTGCGCAGGTCGATGACCTCCAGCTCCCGGCCGTCCTCGGCGGCGGCGGTGGCCGCGTCCAGGGCGGTACGCACCATCGGGCCGTACGCCAGCACGGTGGCGTCGGTGCCCGGCCGGGCGACCCGGGCGGCGTGCAGCGGGTACGCCTCGGCCAGCGGGGCGTCCAGCTCGACCGGACCCTTCTCCCAGTAGCGCCGCTTCGGCTCCAGGAAGACGATCGGGTCGTCGGAGGCGATGGCCTGCTGGATCATCGAGTAGCCGTCCTGCGGGTTCGCGCAGGTGACGACCTTGAGGCCGGCGGTGTGCGCGAAGTACGCCTCGGGCGACTCCGAGTGGTGCTCGACCGCGCCGATGCCGCCGCCGTACGGGATCCGGATGACCATGGGGATCCGTACCTTGCCCTGCGAGCGGTAGTGCATCTTCGCCACCTGCGACACGATCTGGTCGTACGCCGGGTAGACGAAGCCGTCGAACTGGATCTCGCAGACCGGCCGGAAGCCGCGGATGGCCAGGCCGACCGCGGTGCCGATGATGCCGGATTCGGCGAGCGGGGTGTCGATCACCCGCTGGTCGCCGAAGTCCTTCTGGAGGCCGTCGGTGATCCGGAAGACGCCGCCGAGCTTGCCGACGTCCTCGCCCATGATGACGACCTTCGGGTCGTTCTCCAGGGCCTTGCGCAGGCCGGCGTTGAGGGCCTTGCCGAGGGTGAGCGTCTCCGTGGCCATCAGTGGGCGCTCCCCTCGAACGACTCCAGGTACTTGCTGAACTGGGCCCGCTGCTCGTCGAGCTCGGGGGACCCGTTGGGGTAGACGTGGTCGAACATGGTCACCGGCTCCGGGTCGGGCATGGCGAGCACCCGCTCGCGCAGGTGCACCGCCTCGGCGCGGGCCTGCTCGTCGACCTCGGCGAAGAACGACTCGTCGACGATCTGCTGCCTGGTGAGGAACGCCTTCATCCGGGCGATCGGGTCCTTGGCCTGCCAGGCCTCGACCTCGCTGGCGATCCGGTAGCGGGTCGGGTCGTCGGAGGTGGTGTGCGCGCCCATCCGGTAGGTGTACGCCTCGATGAGGCTCGGGCCCTGGCCGTGCCGCGCGTTGTCCAGCGCGTGCCGGGTCACCGCGTACGACGCGAGCACGTCGTTGCCGTCCACCCGGACGCCGGGGAAGCCGAAGCCGCCGGCCCGCTGGTAGAGCGGGACGCGGGTCTGCCGCTCCAGCGGCTCGGAGATGGCGTACTGGTTGTTCTGGCAGAAGAACACCAGCGGGGCGTTGAAGACGCTGGCCCAGACGAACGACTCGTTGACATCGCCCTGGCTGGTGGCGCCGTCGCCGAAGTAGGCGATCACCGCCTCGCCGTCCTCGCTGCCGGTCTTGCCGTCCATGGCGACACCCATGGCGTAGCCGGTCGCGTGCAGGGTCTGCGCCCCGATGACGATCGTGTACATGTTGAACTTGAACTCGTTCGGGTCCCAGCCGCCTTGGTCGACGCCGCGGAACAGGCCGAGCGGCATGATCGGGTCGATGCCCCGGCAGTAGAGGACGCCGTGCTCCCGGTAGGTCGGGAAGGCCATGTCCTGCGTACGCAGCGCCCGGCCGGAGCCGACCTGCGCCGCCTCCTGGCCCAGCAGGCTGGCCCAGAGGCCCAGCTCGCCCTGGCGCTGGAGCGCCGTGGCCTCGGCGTCGAGCTTCCGGACCAGCACGAGGTCGCGGTAGAGCCCGCGGTACTCCTCGTCGGTGAAGTCGACGCGGTACTCGGTCCCGTCCGGGCCGAGCGCGCTCTCGATCCGCTCGCCCTCGGGCGTGAGCAGCTGCACGAGCTCCGGTTCACTCGTGGCGGCGGCGCGCTTGGTACGGGGTGCGGCCCGCTTGCTGCGGGTGGCGGCCCCGGGATCGCCCTTTGCCATCCGTCTCTCCCTGTCTGGTCTGCGCCGGCGCCGGGGGGTGACCCGTGCCGCGCACATCGTGCGCCCGATCCGGCTGGTGCCGGACCGGTCCCTGGCGGCCGCGCCTAGCCCCGGTGAGGGTTGCCGCGCGGCGTGAGCCGGGTCCGTTTCCGAGCCCGACCCGGGAGCGCCGGCGCCGTACCGCACCAGCCGCGGGGTGCGCGGAGGTGGCGGCTGCGTTGCCGTCGTGCCTGAATGATTGCAGAGGAGGTGAGCGGGCCCACAGTACGGCCTCCTCCGCCGGTGACGTTCCGCCGTGTTCGCGATGCATAGACACATTTGTCCGTTGAGCCGTCGTCGAGCGACGGACAGTTTGTGTGTCGACACGCTGTGGTGACTGGTGAACTGAGCGTCACTGGTTCAAGCTGACGGTGGTCCCCCTGAGGCATTTGTCCGTTTAGCCTGGCCGGGATCCCGCCCTGTCGACACGTACGAGGAGTGTGCCGGTGTCCGAGCCGCCAGAGGGTCCTCCGGGAGCTCCGTTCCTCGGCCGGCACCGGGCGGTGCCGCGATCCGGCTACCGGCGGGTGGTCGGCGCGCACCGCGCGCAGGGCCTGGGCGGCCCGAGCCGGGGCTACCTGTTCACCGTCGCGCTGCTGGCCGGCACCGCGTCCATGCCGATCCTCGCGGCGATCAGCGCCGGGTCGGCCACCGTGGGAAACAGCGCCCTCCCGGACAGCAGCACCCCGTTCATCCCGACTCCCTCGGTCGGCCCGGTGGTGATCCCGCTGCCCGAGGGGACCCAGTCCCCGCTGCTGCCCACCCCGTCGCCGGTCGCCGGAGCCACCACCGTGCCGCCCGCGGCGCCGGTGCTCCCGGCCGCCCCGGCCCTGCCCGACGACACCGACCTCGGCGCCCGCCACCGGTCGCACCCGGCCGCTCCCGCGCCGGCGCCGACCCCTCGCCCCGTCCGGACCACGCCGGCCGGCCCGCCGCGCCCGTCGCCGGTGCCCTCACCGTCGCCGTCCGACCCGGAGCCGAGCCCCAGCCCGACCGCCGAACCGACCCCGACCGCCGAGCCGTCGCCGACCGCCGAGCCGACCCCGACCTCCGAGCCGTCGCCGTCCGACGACCCGGACCCGACGACCGAGCCGACCGACGGCACGCCGTCACCGACCGGCACGCCGCCGGAGGAGTCGCCCACGCCGACGGTCAGCCCGCGCGACGACCCGCGCCCGAGCGCCACGGCGTCGGGCAGCACGGCCCCGACCGCGCACTGAACGTGAGCCACTCCCCGGTGGGTCAGGCCGGGTCGTCGGTGAGGCGGTGGCGGTTCGCCTCGATCCAGGCGTCCAGCGCCGCCGGATCGTCCGGGTCGACGCCGTCCGCCATGAGCTGGGCGACGGCGGCCGTGGCCGGGCTGCGGCGCTCGCCGGTGCTGTAGAGCCGGGCGAACTCGGGGACCATCTCCTCGATCGCCTCGTCCGTGCGGGCGGCCGCCGCCGGCGCGAGCCCGCGCTGGCGGGCCGCGTACGCCGCCCAGCCGCGCAGCACCCGGGGCAGCATGGCGGCGTCGTCCATGTCCAGCACGGCCCGCCGGTGCACCCAGTCGAGCAGGAACAGCTCCGCGACCGTGGGGCTCCAGCGCATCGGGTCGGCGTCCGGGAAGCTCGCCGCGTGGTCCAGCAGCAGCCCCAGGCAGAAGTGCAGCGAGGCCAGCTCCCCGTCGGCGACCCGGTCCAGGCCGAACCGGACCGCCTCGGGTGAGCCGAGGAAGGCCCGTACCAGCCGGGTCCGTGCCTCGTCCGTGAGCGGCGGGACGTCGGCCGTCCCCGCCGGAGCCGAGCCGGGCAGCGCGGCCAGCCGCGCACCCACCAGCGCCCGGTCGGTGGCCAGCGAGCCCTGCGCCGGCAGCTCGCCGAGGTCGTCGGTGACCGCCAGGTGGCGGCTGACCTCGGTGCGCATCCGGGCCGGGTCCTCGGTGCGGAACCAGGTGAACTCGTCCTGGGTGCAGATCTCCCGGGCCTGCTCGACGATCCGGGCGGCCGGACCGCCCACGAACACGTCCTTGGTGATCCCGATGTTGTGGTCGACCAGGGCCACCAGGGCGTGCTCCGGCCCGCCCTCGTCGTCGTCGTAGGCGAAGGTGGCCAGGTAGGAGGTCTGGTCGCCGTACACGTCGCCGTACGACCAGGCGCCCGTGAGGTGCACCCGGCCCAGCTGGCCGGCCCACGCCGGGGCGTAGGCGCCGGGGCGGACCCGGGCGGCGCCCTCGGCGTCGGGCACCAGGGTGGCGAAGATGGCGCGGATGGTGGTCGCGGCGGCACTGCGGCGGCGCGACGTGGCGGTGAGGAAGCCGGCCACGAACTCGCGGACGGCGTTGTCCCGGTCGGTCTCGGCAACGGCGTAGACGCTGCCGAGCAGCGCGGCGCCGAGCATCTCCGCGTCCAGGGCGGAGTCGAGCCTCGTCACGTCGCGAGCGGCGTGCAGCACCGCCTCGTAGGGGGTCTGTGGCGTGGCCATGCACCGACCCTACGCCGCCCGGCCCGCCCGGACACCGGTCAGCACGCCGGGCATTCCGCGCCGGGGCTCAGCCCCGGGCCGCCTCCCGCAGCGCCTCGCGCGCCTCGCCGTAGCGGGCCAGCACCGCCCAGACCGGGTTGAGCACGTGCTTCTCGCCGACGCTGCCCACCGAGGTGAGCAGCCGCTGCTCGGCCCGGCGCCGGGCGCGCCGCGCGGCCCACCGGATCACCGGCCGGGTCAGCGCCGCCACCAGCAGCCCGGCCAGCAGGCCGCCGAGCAGCAGGACGGTGGGCCAGGGCACCTCGCCGAGGTCCGGGTAGTCGAGGGCGGGCAGGCCGAGGATGCGCAGCGCGTAGCCCAGCACCAGCCAGGCCAGGCCGCCCAGCGCGGCGAGGGTGACCAGCCACTGGAGCCCACCGATCACCCGCCACCAGGTCGGCCGGCGGTCCATGCCCAGGTCGGTGGCGGCCACCGCGTGGTCCAGGGCGTCCGGCAGGTCGGTCAGCCGGGACCGGGCCGCGGCCGTCACCGCGGCCGGCCAGGGCGCCGGCAGGCCGGCGGCGGAGCGGTCGGCCACCGCGCGGATGGCCAGGTTGAGCGCCGAGCGCTGCGCGGCGGTCGGATCGGGTACGGAGGTGGCCGCGACCAGGCTCTCCGCCGGCGCGTCGGCGCCCCCGCCGGGCAGGTGCAGCCGGCGCAGCGGGTCCGGCCGCAGCTTCCGCCAGCCCCGGACCAGCGGCCAGCCGGTGCTGCCCACCGCCCGGTGCCGGTACGCGCCCTCGACGGCCCCGGCCACCGTCGGCACCCCGGCCGCTCCGGCCAGGGCCGAGGTGAGTTCGCGGGCCGAGGCGTCACCCGGCCCGGTGCGCGTCGGCTCCGGCCCGACCAGCGGGTCGAGCCCGGCCACCACGGCGTCCACGTCGCCGGCCAGCCGGCGCAGGGCGGCCTGCCGCTCGGCGACCGTACGCTCCAGCTCGGCGCGGAGCCCGTCCAGACCGGCCGGGTCCACCGCCACCGTCGGCAGCAGCGGCACCCCCTCCAGCCCGTCGGCGTCGAGCAGCCGGCGCAGGTCGCCGAGGACCCGGGGCAGCTCGGCCGGGGGCAGCCGGTCGGCCTGGTTGAGCACGACCACCGTCACGTCCCGGTGCCGGTGGAACTCGCGCAGGTAGCTGGTGTGGATCACCCGGTCGGCGTACTTCTGCGGGTCGACCACCCAGACCACCAGGTCGACCAGGCCGAGCAGCCGGTCCACCTCCAGCCGGTGGGTCCGCTGCACCGAGTCGAAGTCGGGCAGGTCCAGCAGGACCAGGCCGTGCAGGGCCGACTCGTCGTCGCCGTCCAGCGGGCTCTCCCGGACGAAGCGGTGCCGCGGCAGCACCCCGATCCAGTCGAGCAGCCGGGACGCGCCGTCGAGCTGCCCCCAGACGCAGGCGTGCGCCACGCCGGTGGTCGGCCGGCGGACGCCGACCGGGGACAGGTCCAGCCGGGCCAGGGCGTTGAACAGGCTCGACTTGCCGCTGCCGGTCGCCCCGGCCAGCGCGACAACGGTGTGGTGGCCGGAGAGGGCGAGCCGGGTGCCGGCCCGCTCGACCACGGTGTGCGCGGCGACCAGCTCGGCGTCCGGCACCTGGCCGTCGACCGCCCCGAGGAAGCGCTGGAGGGCCTGGAGCCGCGCGATCAGGACGTCGGGGTCGACCCGCTGCCCGCCCCGGAACGCCTCCCGCATCCGGCCGACGATGTTGCTCACGCGCGCCCACCCTGGTCGGCGGCCGGCAACGTCGGGCCCGGCGTGCCGGAGAGGCCGGCGCGGTGCCGGGCCTTCTCCACCTCGCCGGCCGACCGGCGCAGCGCGGCGCCGGTCTCGCCGGCCGGGCGCGCCTCGGCGGTGCGGGCGAGGAAGCGGTCGGCCTCCTCCGTCAGCAGCGCGCCGATCCGGTCCAGCAGGTCCACCCGCGCCTTGGTGGCGAGGTTGCGGACCGCCTGGTCACCGAAGATCGCCTGGAGCACCGCCTGCGCGGCGACGGTGGTGCCCGCACCGGTGGCGACCTCCAGCCCGGTCGGGATGAAGGCGGTGGCCGCGAAGACCGCGATCATGACGGCCAGGCCGGTGGCGTTGACCGCGTACGCCGCGGTGCGCGCCACGAAGCGTCGGTCGCCGCCCTCGGCGCGGACCAGCTCGAGCACGCCGCGCTGCCAGTCGCGGACCAGGCGTTCGGCGCGCTCGGGGAGATCGGCCGACGGGTGGGCCAGCTCGGGTTCGAGCAGGGCCGCCCCGGCCGGGTGCGCCTTCCACCCGGTGTACGCGTTCTCCGCCGCCTCGGCGGACACCCCGCGCAGCAGCGTGACCAGTTGCGACTCGATGGCGTTGCGCAGCTCGGCGGCCGGGGCCGGGCGGCCGGTGACCGCCGCCACCACCCGGTCGCGCAGCCGGCCGATCCGCGCCTCCAGGCTGCGGAAGAACTCACCGGTGCCGACGAACTCCTGCCAGCGGGCCAGCACCTCGCCCCGGAGCAGCCGGCCGTCCTTGAGCCCCTGGTCGACGGTCCGTTCCGCCCCCCGGTAGGCCGCCCGGACCCGCTCGTCCAGCGCGTCGGCGGCGGCCACCTGCTCGTCGGCGGCGTCGGCCAGCGCGTCGACGGTGGGGTGCAGGGCGGCCAGCGCCCCGTCGAGGGTCTGCCGGACCACCGCCGAGCGGGCCTCGGCGTCGGCGGCGAGCCGCGCGAACCAGGCGGCCAGCGGTGCGGTGACCCGGTCGGGGAGCAGGCCCTGCCCGTCCACCCAGGTCTCCGGCAGGACGAACAGCGGCGCGGCGCCGAGATCCTGTGCGGCGAGCATCTCGGACAGGTGGGCGGCGATCTCGTCGGCCGCCTCCGGGGGCACCCGGTCGAGGACCATGGCGACGGCCGTGCCGCGGGCCCGGGCGCTGCGCAGCAGCTCCCACGGGACGGCGTCGGCGTAGCGGGCTGCCGTGGTGACGAAAAGCCAGAGGTCGGCGGCGGCCAGCAGCTGACCGGCGAGCGCCCGGTTGGCGTCGACCACCGAGTCGATGTCGGGCGCGTCGAGGAAGGCCAGCCCGGCCGGGAGCGCGGGGGCGGTGACCAGCTGGAGGGTGCCCGGGTTCTCGCTCGGCTCGGTGGTGCGGGTCAGGCCGGGCAGCAGCTCGCCCTGGCGGAACCAGGCCGCGTCGGCCGGGTTGCAGACCAGCACCGGCGAGCGGGTGGTCGGGCGGAGCACGCCGGCGGCGCTGACCCGCGCCTGGACCAGGCTGTTGACAAGTGTCGACTTGCCGGCGCCGGTCGACCCGCCGACCACCACGAGCAGCGGGGCGTCGAGGCGGGCGAGCCGGGGCAGCAGGTAGTCGTCGAGCTGGTCGGTGAGGCCGGCGGCGCTGCGGCGGGCGGGCTCGGCCGAGGGCAGGGCGAGCGGGAACCGGGCCGCCCCGATCGCGGCCCGCAGGCCGGTGAGCGCGGCGGGCAGACCTTCCGCGGTGTCGGCGGTCAGGTCCCCGCCGGTGTCGTCGGGTCCGGTGCGGGCTGCGACGGCGGGCGCGCCGGCATGGGTGGCGGGATCGCCATGCGTCGTCACCGCTAAAGCGTGCCCGACCGATGCAAGGTAAGACAACCGGACGGTAATAACGGTCAGGTTGCGTCGGGTCGGCTCAACCTCGACTTGCGGATTGCCCGGAGCGTGGCACTATTGAGTCAAGTTCACTCAACTTGTGGTGCGGTCGCTGCGGGCGACCCGCCGGGCAGGCCCGTTGACCTGCTCACCGTTACGAAGCGAGGAAGCGAACATGGCACGTGCGGTCGGCATCGACCTCGGCACGACGAACTCCTGCGTCAGCGTTCTCGAGGGCGGTGAGCCCACCGTCATCGCCAACGCGGAGGGCTCGCGGACGACCCCCTCGATCGTCGCGTTCGCCCGCAACGGCGAGGTGCTCGTCGGTGAGGTCGCGAAGCGCCAGGCGGTGACCAACCCGGACCGGACCATCCGCTCGGTCAAGCGGGAGATCGGCACCAACTGGACCGTCGACATCGACGGCAAGAAGTACACCCCGCAGGAGATCTCGGCCCGCACGCTGATGAAGCTCAAGCGGGACGCCGAGGCGTACCTGGGTGAGCAGATCACCGACGCGGTCATCACCGTGCCGGCCTACTTCAACGACGGCCAGCGGCAGGCCACCAAGGAGGCTGGCGAGATCGCCGGCTTCAACGTGCTGCGGATCGTGAACGAGCCGACCGCGGCGGCCCTGGCGTACGGCCTCGACAAGGGCTCCAAGGAGCAGACCGTCCTGGTCTTCGACCTGGGTGGCGGCACCTTCGACGTCTCGCTGCTGGAGCTGGCCGAGGGCGTCATCGAGGTCAAGTCCACCAGCGGTGACAACCACCTCGGTGGTGACGACTGGGACCAGCGCATCATCGACCACCTGGTGAAGACCTTCCGTGGCGAGCACGGCATCGACCTGTCCCAGGACAAGATGGCCATGCAGCGGCTCAAGGAAGCGGCCGAGAAGGCCAAGATCGAGCTGTCCGCCGCCACCACCAGCAACATCAACCTGCCGTACATCACCGCCGGCTCGGCGGGCCCGCTGCACCTCGACGTGACCCTGAGCCGCGCCGAGTTCCAGCGGATGACGCAGGACCTGCTGGACCGCTGCAAGGGCCCGTTCGAGCAGGCCGTCAAGGACGCCGGGATCAAGGTCTCGGACGTGGAGCACGTCATCCTGGTCGGCGGCTCGACCCGGATGCCGGCCGTGACCGACCTGGTCAAGCAGCTCACCGGCAAGGAGCCCAACAAGGGCGTCAACCCGGACGAGGTCGTCGCCGTCGGCGCCGCCCTGCAGGCCGGTGTCCTCAAGGGCGAGGTCAAGGACGTCCTGCTGCTCGACGTGACCCCGCTGAGCCTGGGCATCGAGACCAAGGGCGGCATCTTCACCAAGCTGATCGAGCGCAACACCACCATCCCGACCAAGCGCTCCGAGGTCTTCACCACGGCCGACGACAACCAGCCGTCGGTGCTGATCCAGGTGTTCCAGGGCGAGCGGGAGATCGCGGCCTACAACAAGAAGCTCGGCACCTTCGAGCTGACCGGCCTCCCGCCGGCGCCGCGCGGCGTGCCGCAGATCGAGGTCACCTTCGACATCGACGCCAACGGCATCGTCAACGTGCACGCCAAGGACCTGGGCACCGGCAAGGAACAGAAGATGACGATCACCGGCGGCTCGTCGCTGCCGAAGGACGACATCGAGCGGATGCGCCGGGACGCCGAGGAGCACGCCGAGGAGGACAAGCGCCGGCGCGACGAGGCCGAGACCCGCAACCTGGCCGAGGCGCTCCAGTGGCAGACCGAGAAGTTCCTCGCCGAGAGCGGCGACAAGCTGCCCGCCGAGAACCGCGACCAGCTCAACGAGGCGCTCGGCGAGCTGCGCAGCGCCCTCGGCGGCCAGGACATCGACAAGATCAAGGCCGCGCACGAGAAGCTGGCGCAGGTCTCCCAGCAGGCCGGCTCGCTGCTCTACTCCCAGCAGCAGGGCGAGCAGGCCGCGCCGGGTGAGGCCGGGCCGGGCGCCGGCGCGGGCGCGACCGGTGGCCCTCAGGCCGGCGGCCCCGACGACGTGGTCGACGCGGAGATCGTGGACGAGGACAAGAAGTGACCTTCGGTCCCGGACACGTTTCTCGCCGCGAGAGGGATGAGGTAGCCGCATGACGGAGAAGCCACGAGCCGCCGACCCGGGATCCACCGGGCCGGCGCCGGGTGGCTCCGCGACCGCCGGCCAGGGCGCCGGCGAGGAGCCGCGCGTCGTCATCCGTGACAAGCGCAAGATCAGCAAGACGACCGAGCAGTCGGTGGCCGACACGTCGGCCGCCGACGCCGCGGCCGACGCGCCGGCCGAGGGGCTGGTCGAGGAGGCCGAGGTCGTGGTCGACGAGATCGAGGGTGAGGCCGAGGCCCCGGTCCCCGGCCCGCCGGTGGTCGACGCGCCGGCCCAGCCGAGCGAGGAGTCCTCCACCGCGAAGAAGGCGCCGCTCGGCGGCGAGGTGGAGTCGCTCCGGGCCGAGCTGGACGAGCGGACCCGCGACGTCCAGCGCGTGTCGGCGGAGTACGCCAACTACCGCAAACGGGTCGACCGGGACCGCAGCCTGGTCCAGGAGCAGGCGACCGGCGCGGTGCTGACCGCGCTGCTGCCGATCCTCGACGACCTGGACCGGGCCCGCGAGCACGGCGACCTGGTGGGCCCGTTCGGCAGCGTGGCCGAGCAGCTCACCACCGCCCTGACCAAGTTCGGCCTGACCGCGTTCGGCGAGCAGGGCGACCCGTTCGACCCGACCCGGCACGAGGCGGTGGCGCACCAGACCTCCGCCGACGTGACCGAGGCGACCTGCGTGCAGGTCATGCGCCGGGGTTACCAGCTCGGCGAACGGCTGCTGCGGCCCGCCATGGTCGCGGTCGCCGAGCCCGAGTAGTGCCGACCCGTGACGTCCCGCCCGCCCACACCGGGCGGGCGGGACGACCGGGGTACGTCCCGTGGAAGGGGGTGGACCGGTGAGTTCCAAGGACTGGATCGAGAAGGACTACTACGCCGCGCTGGGCGTGCAGAAGTCCGCCTCCTCGGACGAGATCAAGAAGTCGTACCGGAAGCTGGCTCGGGAGTCGCACCCGGACCACAACCCCGGTGACCCGAAGGCCGAGGAGCGGTTCAAGGCCGTCTCCGAGGCGTACGCCGTGCTGGGCGACGAGAAGAAGCGCCGCGAGTACGACGAGATGCGGTCGCTCTTCGGCTCCGGGGCCTTCCGGCGCAACGCCCGCGGCGCGGGCCAGCCCGGCGGCATGCCGTTCGACGTGTCCGACCTGTTCGGCGGGGCGGGCGGCGGCGGCGAGGCCCGGTTCGGCGGCGGTGGCCTGGGCGACCTGTTCAGCTCGATCTTCACGGGCGGGGGCGCCGGCGGTGCGGCCCGTCCGCGCGGCCCGGCCCGGGGCCGCGACGTCGAGACCGAGGTCGCGCTGGACTTCCCGGACGCGGTCCGCGGCGTCACCCTCCCGTTGACGCTGCGCGCACCCGGGGTCTGCGAGACCTGCCACGGCAACGGGGCGAAGCCGGGCACCCAGCCGGTGGCCTGCCCGGTCTGCCACGGCGCCGGGGTGACCACCCGCAACCAGGGGTCGTTCAGCTTCTCCGAGCCGTGCCGCAACTGCCAGGGCGTGGGGACGGTCGTCGAGGAGAAGTGCCCGGAGTGCCATGGCACCGGCGGGGTCACCAAGACCCGCACGCTGAACGTGCGCTTCCCCGCCGGAGTGGCCGACGGCCAGCGCATCCGGCTGGCCGGCCGGGGCGAGCCCGGCGAGCGGGGCGGCCCGGCGGGCGACCTGTTCGTGCACGTCAAGGTCCGCCCGGACGAGCTGTTCGGGCGCACCGGGGACGACCTGACCCTGACCGTGCCGATCACGTTCGCGGAGGCGGTGCTCGGCATCGACCTGCGGGTGCCGACCCTGGACGGCACGGTGACCCTGCGGGTGCCGCCGGGCACGCCCAGCGGCAGGGTGCTGCGCGCCCGGGGCAAGGGCGTCGTACGCCGGGACGGCCACGCCGGTGACCTGCTGGTCACCCTCGACGTGGTGGTCCCCGCGACGCTGTCGGACGAGGCGCGGGCGGCGCTGGAGACGTTCGCCGAGCAGACCCCGCCGGCCGCGCGGGAACATCTCGACGCGCGGGTGCGTCGATTCAGTTGACCGGGTGACGAGGCACCGGAGGTGAGCGGGGATGTCACAGGAGTTCGTCGGCTCGGGTGACCCTGCCTACGAGGCCAAGGTTCTGATGATCTCGGTGGCGGCCCGGATGGCGGGGATGCACCCGCAGACGCTGCGCCAGTACGACCGGCTGGGCCTCGTGCAGGCCGGCCGGGCGGCCGGCGGCGGTCGCCGGTACAGCGTCCGGGACGTGGTGCTGCTCCGCGAGGTGCAGCGGCTCAGCCAGGACGACGGGATCAACCTCGCCGGGGTCAAGCGGATCATCAACCTGGAACGGTTGCTGGAGGAGGCCCAGGAGCGGGTGGCCCGGCTGGAGGCGGAGCTGGACGCCGCGTACCGCCGGATCGCCGAGTTGGAGTCGCTGGGCGGCTTCTCCCGCGGTGACCTCGTCCCCACCAACCGCACCTCCACGGCGCTCGTCGTCTGGCGGCCCCGCCGCACCGAACGCTGATCCCCGCTCCGCCGCACACCGACGCAGGCCGGCGCGTGCCCTTCCGGGCCGCGCCGGCCTTCCGCGTTCCGCTCCCTCTGACCGCTGCACGGCCACGCTGCCGACGTGGGATCGGTCGGCGGTAGCGTCTCGGCGCATGAGGATTCTTGTCGTCGGGGCGGGCGCGACCGGAGGCTACTTCGGCGCCCTGCTCCAGCAGGCCGGCCGGGACGTCACCTTCCTCGTCCGGCCCAAGCGGGCCGACGTGCTCCGCGAGCGCGGGCTGCGGATCACCGGCCTGGGGACCGAGACCGTGCTCGTGCCACGGCTGCTCACCGCCGCCGAGATCGAGGGCCATTACGACGTCGTGCTCGTCTCCGTGAAGGCCACCGCACTGCCGGCGGCGATCGACGACGTCGCCGCCGCGGTCGGCCCGCGTACCACGGTGATCCCGTTCCTGAACGGGATGGCGCACATGGACGCGCTGAACGAGCGGTTCGACGAGGGCGCCGTGCTCGGCGGCGTGGTCCGCGTCCTGACCATGCTCGACGCCGAGGGTGACATCGTCCGGCTGGGCGCGCTTGCCGAGATCGTCATCGGCGAGCAGCGGGGCGGCGCGTCGCAGCGCGTCGAGGAGATCGCCGAGGTGCTGTCCGGCGCGGGATTCGACTTCTCCGTCTCGCCGGACATCCGCAGGGCCATGTGGCACAAGTGGGTCTTCATCAGCACCCTGGGCGCCCTCAACACCCTGGTCCGCGGTTCGGTGGGCGACGCGACGGCAATCACCGGGGGCGACCGGCTCGGCCCGCAGATCGCCGCCGAGGCGGCGGCCGTCGCCGCGGCGGCCGGGTATCCGGTGCCGAAGCAGGCCCTCGACAACGTCCAGGCCTTCGTGACCCGACCCGGCTCGGCCGACACCGCCTCGCTCTACCGGGACCTGGTCGCCGGGCAGCCCACCGAGGCCGAGCAGATCTTCGGCGACCTCACGGCGCGGGCCCGTGCGCTCGGCGTACCCACTCCTCTGCTGGACGCCACGACGGTGGCTCTGCGCGTGCACGAACAGCGCCTCACCCGGGGCTAGTGCCGTCGCAACGGTCAGGCGCCGGTCGGCCCGCGCAGGTCGCCCCTGGCCGCCCGCTGTCTTCGGGGAAAGCAGGGTGCCGGGCGAGGGCCATCCGCTAACGTCTGAACCAGGCCCAACCAACTTAATCCGGACTCCGAACTGGCAGGGGGAGCCATGGCGGAATCGGCCAAGACGGTGGCGGAACGGGCGGAGGAACGGCTGGAACAGGTGGCCCAGAACGTCCGGGAGCGATTCGACCGGGTCACCGAGGGCCGCTTCACCGACAAGGTCAAGGAAGGGCGGTTCGCCGACCAGGTGGACCATGGCGTCGACCGGGCCAGGGACGACGAGCGGCGCAAGAAGCAGGGCGGATCGACCGGCTGACCGATCCGTCGACGTGCGGGCCGGGACCCACGGGGGGTCCCGGCCCGTTCGCCGTCAAAGACGGGACGCGGCGACGCCGGCGGGAGGTCCTGGCCCGTTCGCCGCTTTCGCGGCGACGACTCAGAGCCGTCGGTTCTCCCGCACCAGGCCGCCCTCGCACCAGTCCCGGTAGACGAAGAGGTCCGGCCGGGCGAGCAGCACGCGGCTGTTGTGCGCCCAGTTGCGCATCAGCTCGTCGCCGGCCCGCTCGGCCTGCTCCACCAGCTTGCGGAAGCGGCGCTTCGGGTGGGCCCGGAAGTTCGTCCGGATGCCGTCGGCGGCGTAGATGTAGAGGCAGTGCAGGGCGAACCGGCGGGCCGGGCAGGCCGGGTCCATGGCCAGGTCGAAGAGGGTCTGCACGAGGTGGTCCCCGGCGACCAGCAGGTCCCAGTCGGGTGGCATCGAGGTCAGCGGGACCGAGTCCGGCTGGTAGGCCCACGACCGCAGCTCGGCGGGCGAGGGGTCGACGGGATTGGCGAAGCCGTGGAACGTCTCTTCCTGCACGCTCACCGGCCGACCTTCCGCTTCCGCTGGCGGGGGCACCGGCCACCCGCGGACCCTGGCTTGCTGGGCCGAAACGTTAACGCGGTTTCGCCAGGCGGCGATAGCCCTTCCCGGAATCAATTCGGCAACCGTTGGCCGGGCCGGGTCGACCGTACGGCCGACCCGGCCCGGCTGAGGTCACTCGGACGCCACTCCGACCGGCACGGGCTGCCGGGCGGCGCTGCGCCGGCGCAGCCAGAGCTTGAACCAGGGCATGTCGGGCAGGCGGGCCAGGATCGGGCCGGTCACCACGGTGATCAGCACGTACGCGGTGGCGAGCGCCGCCAGGCGGGGCTCGACGGGGTACGCGGCGGCGACGGCCAGCCCGGCGATGACGATGGAGAACTCGCCGCGCGGGGTGAGCGCGAAGCCGGCCCGCCAGCGACCGGGCTCGGCGATCCCGGCCCGGCGGGCGGCCAGCCACCCGGTGGCCAGCTTCGTCCCCATGGTGACCACGGCCAGGAGCAGCGCCGGCAGTAGCACCGGCGGCATGTCCAGCGGCTTGGTGACCAGGCCGAAGAAGACGAAGAAGACCGCGGCGAAGAGATCCCGCAGCGGCGACAGCAGCTCGGTGGCGTGGTGCGCCACCGGCCCGGACAGGGCGATGCCGACCAGGAACGCGCCGACCGCGGCGGACACCTGGAGCTTGGCGGCGACGCCGGCGACCAGCAGGGTCAGGCCGAGCACCCCGAGCAGGAGGGCCTCCGGGTCCTTCGCGGAGAGCGCGGCGGAGATCAGGTGGCCGTACCGGATCGCGACCGTCAGCACGACGACCACGGAGAGCACCGCGACGGCGAGCGCGATGCCGCCCTTGACGAGGCCGACCCCGGCGAGCAGCGCGGTGACCAGCGGCAGGTAGAGGGCCATCGCCAGGTCCTCGATCACCAGGACGGAGAGGATCACCGGGGTTTCCCGGTTACCGACCCGGCCCAAGTCGCCGAGCACCTTCGCGATCACCCCGGACGAGGAGACCCAGGTGACGCCGGCGAGCACCACGGCGGCCACCCAGCCCCAGCCGAGCAGCAGGGCGAAGGCGAAGCCCGGCAGTGCGTTGAGCACCGCGTCGATCAGGCCGGCCGGTGCGGCCGAGCGGAGGTTGCCCACCAGCTCGTTGGCGCTGTATTCCAGGCCGAGCATGACGAGCAGCAGGATGACGCCGATCTCCGCGCCGACGGCGAAGAACTCCTCGCTGGCGTTGAGCGGCAGCAGGCCGCCGTGGCCGAAGCCGAGGCCGGCGAGCAGGTAGAGGGGGATGGGTGAGACACCGAAGCGGCGGCTGAGCCGGCCGAGCAGGCCGAGCAGGAGCAGCAGCGCGCCGACCTCGACGAGCAGCGTTGTGGTTTCGTGCATCCGCGCCTCAGCCGTCCGGGTCGGCTTCGGCGAGGATCGCGGTCACCCCGTCGAGCCCTTGCCGGGTGCCGACCACGACCACCACGTCACCGGCCTCGAACCGGAAGGTGGGATCGGGCGAGACGTTCACCTCGCCCTGACGCAGCACCGCCACGATGGAGGCGCTGGTGCGGGTCCGTGCCTTGGTGTCACCGAGCTTCCGGTTGACGTACCGGGAGCCGGCCGGAATGGCGATCTGCTCGGTGAGCAGCCCGGCGGCCTGGTCGCGCAGCCCGGCGAGCTGGCCGAGCATCAGCGACGCGCCGAGGATGTCGGCCAGCGCCTCCGCCTCGTCGTCGGTCAGCGGTATGTCGTGCTGACAGGAGTCGGGATCGTCCGGGTCGTAGAGGACCAGGTCGCGGCGGCCATTGCGGTGGGAGACCACGCCCAGTCGGCGGCCGGATTCCGTCATCAGATCGTGACGGACGCCGATCCCCGGTAGGGCAGTCTGTTCAACACGTACTCGCACCCGCGCAAGGCTACCGTGCGGAGGAGGGGCCATGATCGGTCGCCGTGTGCTCCCGGCCGTCGGTCTTCTGCTGGTGCCGGTCCTCGCGGCCTGCTCGATCGGCGACGTCCGCCGGACCCCACCCGACCGGTCGTCCGCGTCCCCCCGGCCGGCGCCGACCGCGCCGGTGCCGTCGCGGGCCGTCGGCTTCGACGAGGTACGCCACGTCCGGGTCGCCGTCGACCGCCGGTACGACCGCCCGTTCGTGGAGTTCGTCGATGCCGACCACGGGTACGCCCTCTTCGTCGCCGCCTGCGACGACCCACCGCCCAGCGGCGGCTGCCCTGGTGCCCTGCTGTACGCCACCGTGGACGGCGGCCGTTCCTGGCAGGCCCTGCGGCACCCCCGTCCGGTGGCCGTGAACCAGCAGCTCTACGCCGTGCCGGGGGCGCTGGTGCTGCTCGCCGAGCCGTACGGCTGGTACACCTCGACCGACGGCGGGGCCACGTTCGCCCACACCACGGGCGGGGAGCCGGCGGCCCTGGTGGCGACCCGCGGTCGTTTCCAGGTGGCCGAGGGGTCCGGTGCGGTCGCCGAGTGGGACGGCGGCGCCCTGCGGCCGTTGTCCGCCCAGCCGGCCGTACCCGGGCTGAACACCGTGGGCCACTCGGGCGACCTGGTGGTGGCGGCCGGTGCGCGCGACGGCCGGCCCGCTGCGGCGGTGTCGCGGGACGGGGGCCGGCACTGGGTGTCGACGCCGCTGTCCTGGCGGGGCGACGAGGTGGGGGTGCTGCGCGTGGTGATCGCCCCGGACGGCGGCGCGTGGCTGGTCGGGGAGCGCCCGGACCGGACCGGTTTCCCGGCGCTCTGGCGGCTGGTGGGTGGCCCGGAGTGGGACCCGGTCCGTGCCGTCGGGCATCCCGCGCAGGCCCGTTCGGTGGCGCCGCTCGGCGCCGAGCTGGTGGCGGTGACCGGCCCGGACGGGGTGGGCGTGGTGGCCGGTGGCCGCTACTACCGGGTGGACTGGCCGCTCACCGCCGAGCACCACCTCACCGTCCTGGGCGACGGCACGATCGCCGCCCGCGGCCCGGACGACGTGGTGCTCGGCACGGGCTGGACGGCCAACCGCCGCTGGGTCAGGGTGGTGCTGGACGGCCAGCCCGAGTGACGGGTGTCACACGGTTGGAGTTGAGCGGAATAGACTCAACTCTGGTTGTGTCCTTCCCAGTGGACACGCCGATCCGGGGGAGCCCATGAACACGGAACGACTCACCACCAAGAGCCGCGAAACCATCACCGGTGCCGTCGCGCTGGCGAACCAGCGCGGCCACGCCACCGTGGAGCCCTGGCACCTGCTGCTGACGCTGCTGGACACCGAGGGCTCGACCGCCGCCGGCCTGCTGCGCGCCGTCGGGGCCGACCCCGCCGAGCTGCGCCGGGTCGCCCAGCGTTCGGTCGACGCCCTGCCCGCGGCACGCGGCTCCAGCATCGCCGAGCCCACCCTGGCCCGCGAGTTCGTCAACGCCATCGGCGCCGCCGAGCAGATCGCCCGGCCGCTGGGCGACGAGTACACCTCCACCGAGCACCTGCTGGCCGGGCTGGCCCGGGTGGGTGGCGCGGTCTCCGTCGCGCTGAAGAACTCCGGCGCGACCGAGGAGAACCTGGTCGCCGCCTTCCCGACCGTGCGCGGCGGGGACCGGCGGGTCACCACGGCCGATCCGGAGCAGACCTACCAGGCCCTCGCGAAGTACGGCGTCGACCTGACCGCGAGCGCCCGCGAGGGGAAGATCGACCCGGTCATCGGCCGCGACTCGGAGATCCGCCGGGTGATCCAGGTGCTGTCCCGGCGTACCAAGAACAACCCGGTGCTGATCGGCGAGCCGGGCGTCGGCAAGACCGCCATCGTCGAGGGCCTGGCCCAGCGGATCGTCGCCGGTGACGTGCCGGAGTCGCTGCGGGACAAGAAGCTCGTCTCGCTCGACCTCGGCGCCATGGTGGCCGGCGCGCAGTACCGCGGCCAGTTCGAGGAGCGGCTGAAGTCGGTGCTGGAGGAGATCAAGAACTCCGACGGCCAGGTCATCACGTTCCTCGACGAGCTGCACACCGTGGTCGGCGCGGGCAAGGGCGAGGGCTCGATGGACGCCGGCAACATGCTCAAGCCGATGCTGGCCCGCGGCGAGCTGCGGATGGTCGGCGCCACCACGCTGGACGAGTACCGCGAGCACATCGAGAAGGACCCGGCGCTGGAGCGCCGCTTCCAGCCGGTGCTGGTCGGCGAGCCGACCATCGAGGACACCATCGGCATCCTGCGCGGCCTGAAGGAGCGCTACGAGGTGCACCACGGCGTCCGGATCACCGACGCCGCGCTGGTCGCCGCCGCCACCCTCTCCGACCGCTACATCACCGACCGGTTCCTGCCCGACAAGGCGATCGACCTGGTCGACGAGTCCGCCTCGCGGCTCCGGATGGAGATCGACTCCCGCCCGGTCGAGGTGGACGAGATCGAGCGGGCGGTACGCCGGCTGGAGATCGAGGAGATGGCGCTGGCCAAGGAGCCGGACGCCGCCTCGGCCGAGCGGCTGGCCCGGCTGCGCAAGGAGCTGGCCGACAAGCGCGAGCAGCTCACCGCGCTCTCCGAGCGCTGGCAGCTGGAGAAGAGCCACATCACCAAGCTCTCCACGGCCAAGGAGGAACTGGAGCGGCTCGGCGGCGAGGCCGAGCGGGCCGAGCGCGACGGCGAGCTGGAGCGCGCCGCCGAGCTGCGCTACGGCCGGATCCCCGCCCTCCAGGCCGAGCTGAAGCAGGCCGAGGAGGAGCTGGCCCGGCTCCAGGCGGACGGCGCGATGCTCAAGGAGGAGGTCGGCGCGGACGACATCGCCGCGGTGGTCGCCTCCTGGACCGGCATCCCGGCCGGCCGGCTGCTGGAGGGCGAGACCGCCAAGCTGCTCCGGATGGAGGAGACGCTGGGCGCGCGGGTCGTCGGTCAGGCCGAGGCGGTCACCTCGGTCTCCGACGCGGTCCGCCGGGCCCGGGCCGGTGTCGCCGACCCGGACCGCCCGACCGGCAGCTTCCTCTTCCTCGGCCCGACCGGTGTCGGCAAGACGGAGCTGGCCAAGGCGCTCGCCGGGTTCCTCTTCGACGACGAGCGGGCCATGGTCCGCATCGACATGAGTGAGTACGGGGAGAAGCACTCCGTGGCCCGCCTGGTCGGCGCCCCGCCCGGCTACGTCGGCTACGAGGAGGGCGGCCAGCTCACCGAGGCGGTGCGTCGCCGACCGTACTCGGTGATCCTGCTGGACGAGGTGGAGAAGGCCCACCCGGACGTCTTCGACGTGCTCCTTCAGGTGCTCGACGACGGCCGGCTCACCGACGGCCAGGGCCGCACGGTCGACTTCCGCAACGCGATCCTGATCCTCACCTCGAACCTGGGGTCGTCGGTGATCAGCGACCTGACGCTGGCCGAGGAGCAGCGCCGGGAGGGCGTCCTCGCGGTGGTCCGGTCGCACTTCAAGCCGGAGTTCCTCAACCGCCTCGACGACATCGTGGTGTTCGCCGCCCTCCAGGGCGCGGACCTGCGGGCGATCGTCGACATCCAGCTCGACCGGATGCGACGCCGTCTCGCGGACCGCCGGTTGTCGCTGGACATCAGCGACGCCGCCCGGGTGTGGCTGGCCGAGCACGGGTACGACCCGATCTACGGCGCCCGCCCGCTGCGCCGCCTCGTGCAGTCGGCGATCGGCGACCAGCTCGCCAAGGCCCTGCTGGCCGGCCAGATCCGCGACGGCGACACGGTGAAGGTCGACCTGGCCGACACCAAGGACGGCCTGACGGTGACGGCCGCCTGACCCCTGACCCCGGGCGATCAAGAAGTTTGCGTCGGCTGTGGCACATCGGCCGGCGCAAACTTCTTGATCAACAGGGTCGGTGGCGGCCGGCCGGGGAAATAGTGGGGGCATGTTCGGGATCGGGGAGAAGGACCGGGAGTTGGACGCGGCCGTCGAGGAGCTTCGGCGGGCGGACACGGTCGCCTTCGGCGGGGTCGGGATCGCGGGGCAGATCCTGCCGGCGACCGAGGCGTACCGGCACGTGGAGCAGGCCCTGCGGGAGCACCCCGAGGCGGCTCGGAAGAAGGTCGACCGGCTGCTGAAGCACGGGACGCCGGCCGGGAAGGCGTACGCGGCCACGCTGCTGGACACGGTCGACCCGGCCGCCGGCCGGGCGGCCTGGGAGCGGCTGCGCGACGACGACGGAGAGTTCACCACGTTCAGCGGGTGCCTCATGGACCGCGCCACCCTGCGCGAGTACGCCGCCGAACGCCTCTCCGGCGCCTGACCGTAGCTGACCGGTCACTCAACGAACGTCACTACGACGCACGTGCGTCTGGTTGTTACCGTCTCCGCCGAAACACCTTGGGGGGAGACGGCCGTGAACGGTTCGCTGGCGTACGTGGTGACCACGTTGGGGTGCCTGGTCGGGGTGGCCGGCGTGGTGATCGCCGTGATCGCCCTGCGCAGGGCCCGGTCCGCGCCACGCCCGAAGGCCGCCCCCGGTGACCCGTTCCGGGACCGGGACGCCGACGCGCTGCGCGGCGACCCCCGCGCGCTCAAGCCCGGCGACATCGTGGAGATCCGCCAGGTCCCCTACACCGTGCGCGGCTCGGTGCACCTGGTCGAGGGCGGCTGGAGCTGGGCGGAGCACCTGCTCGACGACGCCGGCGGGGTGAAGCGCTGGCTCTCCGTCGAGTCGGAGCCGGACCTGGAGCTGGTGCTCTGGACCAGCGAGCCGTCGGCCACCGTCACCCCTGGGGCGCCGACGCTGGAGATCGCGGGCCGCCGCTACAACTGGGACGAGTCCGGCCAGGCGAAGTTCACCGCCACCGAGGGCACCGGCCTCGACCCGCGCGGCACCATGCGCTACCACGACTACCAGGCGCCCGGCGGGGCCCGGCTCTCGTTCGAGGCGTACGGGGAGGCCGGCTGGGAGGTGAACCTCGGTGAGCAACTGCACCGCGCCGAGGTGATGATCTACCCGCAGGGCGGTCCGGAGAAGGTGGGCTAGAACGTGCTCGTCGCCCTGGAGGCTCCGTACGTCGACACCCGCGCCGCCGACCTGAGCCTGGCCCTCGGCGGCCCTGAACGCCCCGCCCTGCACGTACGCGAGCTGACCCTGCCCGGCGGGCTGCGGCTGCGGCTGCGCCTGCTCGGCGCCTCGCACCAGGTGGTCTGCGGCGACCTCACCGAGACGGTCGCCTGCCTGCCCGGCCGCGCCCCGCACCTGCCGGACGCCCTGCACGACGCGACCGCCGGCTACCGGTTCACCGCCACGGTGCTCCGGCCGGCGGGTGACGGCCTGCGCACCCGGGTCGCCGCGCTCCGCGCCGACCTGGCCGACGACCCGTACGCGCTGGTCGGGGTCTTCCCCGGCGACGAGGACGCGGTCACCGCGCTCGCCGTCCGCCCCGAGCCGCCGGACGGCTCGGTGGCCTGGCGCACCTGGCACGCGTATCCACAGACCAACGAGCTGGTCCTGACCGAGACGGTGGTGAAGCTGTGACGTATCGACGGTGGTTCGTGGTGGGGGTGGCGTTCGCCGTCATCGGCGCCGTGGTCGCCGCCTTCGCGATCTTCTACGGCAACTTCTCGCCCCGGGGCTACGTGGAGGACCGCTACAGCCGGGCGACCAGCCGGGACCTCGGCTCCGACGCGATCGCGTACACGTCGAACCGGGCGCCGAGCCAGGTGTCGAAGGAGATCACCGACGCCTGGCAGCCGGCCGACCAGTACGTCGACGGCAGCGGGGTCTACCTGCGCTACGACGACGACTCGGTGGTGATCCTGCCGCTCGCCGCCGGCTCGGTGATCCTGCTGGAGCGGATGACCACCGCGTACCCCCGCTACCACTCCCGGGTGGGCACCCACTGGGGCTGGGGGCGGGGCAGCACGGTCCGCGGCGGCGGACCCGGCTCCGGCAAGTGACCTGACCCGACGAATCCTGGAGTCCCCTGTGCAGACCCTCTTCACCGATCTGCTCGTCACGCTCGCCTACGGTGTGGTCGGCGTCGCCCTGATGGCCGTCGGCTACGTGCTGGTCGACGTCGCCACCCCGGGCAAGCTGCACGAGCTGATCTGGGCGGAGCGCAACCGCAACGCGGCGCTGCTGCTCGCCTCGAACCTGGCCGGCGTCGGCATCATCGTGGTCGCCGCGATCGCCGCCAGCGCGGACGACTTCGCGCTCGGCCTGGTCGGCGCCGCCGCGTACGGCATCCTCGGGCTGGTCATCATGGCCGCGTCGTTCCTGCTGCTGGACATGGCCACCCCCGGCAAGCTCGGCGAGATCCTGGTCGACCCGGAGCCGCACCCCGCGGTGTGGGTCTCCGCCGTCGTGCACCTGGCGACCGGCGCGATCATCGCCGCCGCCATCAGCTGATGACAGCCGGCAAGCGGGCCGCGAAGAAGAAGACCGGCTGGGTCGCCTGGCTGGCCGTCGGCCTGGTCCTCGCCGGCTGCGTGGCGGTGGGGGTGCTCAACACCGACGGGGACACCACGGTGCCGGCGCCGGCCGCCGACGAGCGCGCCGACAGCGTGGCGGTCCTCCAGCGCACCAGCGCCGAGCAGGGCCTCTGCTACGGCTGGGTGCTGGAGGACTACTACGACTACGGCGCCGCCCCGCGCAACGTCGGCTCCAACCTCGGCGACGGGATCGCGGTCGAGGAGAACCCGGGCTGCCCGCGCTGGGTGCAGGTGACGGCCAACATCGGCTACGTCTCGGAGAGCAGCGAGAGCAACGACTTCGCCCGGATCGAGGTGACCGGCTCCCCGGACATCGACACGCTCGCCCTCGTGCGGGTCGAGAACGGGCTGGAGCGGCTCGGGCTCACCGAGGACGTCTTCGTCGACGACCCCGGTTGGGCGGTCACCCGGGCCGCGGTCATGCTGCCGCTGCTCGCCGTCGAGGCGGGGCTGGCCCAGCCCGCCGACACTCCGCTACCGGCGGTGGGCAGCCCGTCCCCGCTGCCCGACGCCGGCAGCGACTACCTGCGGGACCGGTGGGGCTGGCTGCTCGCCACCGTCGGGCTGCTCCTGCTCGCCGCGATCTTCGTCACCGTGGGCGTGGTGCAGCGCCGCCGGGCGACCGCTCCGGGTCGCGGCGCGGCGCCGGACGCGCCGAGCCGGACTGGTCGCAAGCGCCGGGTGGCCGTGCCCGCGCAGCCTGCCGGGGCGGGCGCCGCCGGGCGTACCCGGGAGAAGGCGTGACCGCCGACGCGCCCGCGCGGCCGCGGTGGCGCCCGGCCCGCGCGGCGGTCCTGCTCGCGGTCTTCGTGTGCGCGGCCTGCGGCCTGGTGTACGAGCTGGCCCTGGTCGCGCTCGGCAGCTACCTGATCGGCGACACGGTCGGCCAGGCGTCGATCGTGCTCGGCGTGATGGTGTTCGCGATGGGCGTCGGCGCGCTGGTCGCGAAGCCGTTCCAGTCCCGGGCGGCGGCCGCGTTCGCCGCGATCGAGCTGGCTCTGGCCCTGCTCGGCGGCCTCTCCGTGCTCGGCCTCTACGCCGCGTTCGCCTGGCTCGACCTCTACGGGCCGGCGCTGGTCGGCACCGCGTTCGTGCTGGGCCTGCTGATCGGCGCGGAGATCCCGCTGCTCATGGTGCTGCTGCAACGCATCCGCGAACAGTCCGCGGGCAGCGCCGTGGCCGACCTCTTCGCCGCCGACTACGTCGGCGCGCTGCTCGGCGGGCTGGCCTTCCCGTTCCTGCTGATGCCCGTCTTCGGCCAGCTCAAGGGTGCCCTCGTGGTGGGCGCGGTGAACGCCGTGGCCGGCCTCGCCCTGGTCTGCACGGTCTTCCGCGCCGACCTCGGCCGCCGGTCCCGGGTCGCGCTCGGCGCCGGCGCCGTCGTGGTCGCCCTCGGCCTGGGGTACGCCTGGGTCACCGCGCACGACTTCGAGGTGACCGCACGGCAGCAGCTCTACCGCGACCCGGTGGTGCACGCCGAGCGCAGCCGCTACCAGGAGATCGTGCTGACCCGGTCGGTGCGGGAGGTCGGCCACGCCGACACCGACCTGCGGCTGTTCCTCAACGGCGACCTCCAGTTCAGCTCGATCGACGAATATCGCTACCACGAGTCGCTGGTCCACCCGGCGATGCGCGGGCCGCACGGCAACGTGCTGGTGCTCGGTGCCGGGGACGGGCTGGCGTTGCGGGAGATCCTCAAGTACCCGGACGTGCGCCAGGTGACCCTCGTCGACCTCGACCCGGCCGTCGTGCGGCTGGCCCGGTCCGAGCCGCAGCTGCGGGACCTCAACCACCACTCGCTCGCCGACCCGCGGGTCCGGGTGCTCAACGTCGACGCGTTCGGCTGGCTGCGGACCGCCACGGAACGCTTCGACGTGGTCGTCGCCGACCTGCCCGACCCGGACGAGACGGCCACCGCCAAGCTCTACACCATCGAGTTCTACGCGCTGATCCGGCCGGTGCTCGCACCCGGCGGCCGGCTCGTGGTGCAGTCCGGCTCGCCGTACTTCGCGCCCCGGTCGTACTGGTCGATCGAGCGGTCGATCCGGGAGGCCGGCTTCGCCACCGTGCCGTACCACGTGGACGTGCCGAGCTTCGGCGACTGGGGCTTCGTGCTCGCCGCGCCGGGCGCCACGCCGCCCACGCTGGGGCTGCCCGACGATGCGCCGCCGCTGCGTTTCCTCACCCCGTCGGTGCTCGCCGCGGCGGCCAGCTTCCCCGCCGACCGGGCCCGGCTGGACGTGCCCGCCTCCACGTTGCTGCAGCCCAGGGTGCTGGAGTACGCCCGAGCGGAGTGGCGCGGCTACTAGCGTCGTAGCCATGCCCGCCCGTCCGTCCCGCTGGTCGCGACCGCCCCGGGCACTGGAGGCGCCGTCGTACCTTCAGGCGTTCGTGCTGTCCGGGGTGGTGACCGTGCTGGTCACCCGGGCGTACCTCCAGGCGACCGGGTTCCCGCAGCTCGGCGGCGGCGGGCTGCACATCGCGCACGTGCTCTGGGGCGGCCTGCTCATGACCGCGGGCCTCGCGGTGGGGCTGATCTTCCTCGGCAGCGTGGCGCGGATCGTGGGCGCCATCCTGGGCGGGATGGGCTTCGGGCTCTTCATCGACGAGGTCGGCAAGTTCGTCACCGCCGGCACCGACTACTTCTACGCACCGGCCGCCAGCATCATCTACGTCGCGTTCGCCTTGCTGGTCGTGATCACCCAGGCGTTGCGCGGCCGGACCCGGCTGTCCGGGCCGGAGCGCACGGCGAACGCGCTCTACACCGTCGTCGGCGGCCTCACGACCGGCCTCACGGCCCGGCGCCGGGCGGCCGTGCTGCGCCTGGTCCAGGGGTGCGGGCCGGAGGTCGAGGAGGCGGTCGTCCGGCTGCTCGACGTGGTGCCCCAGCGGGAGACACCCCCGTTCCGGTTCTGGCACCGCTGGGTCCGCCTGGCCCGCCGCGGCCTGGTCTGGGTGACCACGCACCGGTGGGTCGTGTCCCTGGTCGTCCTCTACGTGATCGGTGAGCCGTTCGTCGTGGTGCTGCGGGTGCTGCTCGACGCGATCACCGGCCATCTGCCCGACCAGGACGAATGGGGTGCGCTGCTCGGGGTCTCGGTCTCCGCGCTGATCACCGCGGTGCTGAGCATCCGCGGCGCCCTGCTGCTGCCCAGCGACCAGACGCGGGCCTTCCGGCTGTTCAAGCTCGCGCTCCTCGTGGACCTGCTGTTCGGGCAGATCTTCAGCTTCACGGTCAACCAGTTCGGCGCGGTCTTCGCACTCGGCGTGGATCTCTTCCTGCTCGCGGTGGTGACCGCCGAGTACCGCCGGCTGCGCCGGGAGGCCGGGGAGGACCAGTCGAGCTGACCTTGACGCGCGGCATCGATGGGTCGGGACCGTTACTGTGTGGGCCTGATCTAGAGAAGGAGAGAGTCATGACCGATTCCTCCCCGACGCCGGGCCGAGCGCGTCCGGGCGTGGTGGCGGCGTCCTTCTACCTGCTGCTGCTCTTCGCGCTCACCCAGTTGATCGGTCTGATCGCGACGGTCGCCGTCAGCAGCCGGCTGAAGGAGGGCTTCGAGCGGGCGTTCGAGGGCACCACGACGGGCGCCCAGGACGTCGGCACGTTCGTGGTCGGGTTCACCATCGGGACCGCCGCCCTGCTGCTCGTCCTCGCGCTGGTCCTGGTCGTCCTGGGCCTGTTCAACAACCGGGGCAGCAACGGCACCCGGATCACCACCTGGGTGCTGGGCGGCATTCTCATCTGCTGCCTCGGCGGCAGCCTGATCAGCGGCGCCACCGGAGCCGTCGGCGGTAACACCGGCGGCGAGGGGCCCTCCGCCGAGGAGCTCCGGCGCAGCCTCGACGACGCCCTGCCGTCCTGGTACACGCCGGTGAACACGCTGCTCGGCGTGCTCGGGCTGGTCTCGTTGCTGGTCGCCCTCATCCTGCTGGCGCTGCCCAAGGCCAACGAGTTCTTCCGCAAGCCGAAGCAGGGCTGGGAGCCCCCGGTCCCCGGCGCCGCCTACCCGGCGGAGCCCGGCTACCCGCAGACCCCGGGCTACCCGGCCGCGCCCGGTTACCCGGGCCAGCCCGCCCCCGGCCAGCCGGGCCAGCCGGCTCCCGGGCAGCCGGGCCAGGCCGGTCCGTCGCCGGAGCCCGGGGAGCGCCGGGACGGCGAGCCGCCATCGGCAAGTTGACGTCCGGATAAGAGCGACGCCGACGATCCCTCCGAGTAGGTTGCAACCCGACGCCTACCGGAGGGATTCGTCGTGTCGTACCCCCATGAGGCCCCGCCCCGCCGGCCGGGCGCGGTGGTCTCGGCGGCGGCGCTGCTGCTGCTGATGGCGGTGGGCGCCGTGGCGTACGCGGTCGCCAACCTGCTGGTCACGGCGGGCACGGTGGACCGCTTCCGGGAGGCGGCGCGGGCGACCGACGCGAGTGGCGGCGAGATCGACGGGGTGGCGTCGCTGCTGCGCGCCTCCACGGTCCTCTCCGCCGTGCTCGGCGTGCTGGTCGCGCTCCTGCTCGTCGGGCTCGCCCTCGGCCTGCTGTCGGGCCGCGCCGGCGCCCGGGTGTCCACCTGGGTGGTCGCCGGTCTGGGGCTGTTCTGCGGCTGCTGCGGCCTGGCCGTCCTGGTCGGGCAGCGGGCCGCCCCGCTCCGGCTCGGCGCCGACGACCGGGTCACCGCCGACCTGCTGGCCCTGGTCGGCGACGCCTACCCGGGCTGGTGGATCCCGGTGAACGCGACGCTGTCGGTGGCGCAGATCCTCGGCTACCTGGTGGTGGCCGCCCTGCTCACCCTGCCGTCGGCCGGAGCCTTCTTCCACCGCCGCCCGCCGCGCCCGCAGGCCGGGCCGGTTCCGCAGGCCGGGCCGGTTCCGCAGGCCGGGCCGGTTCCGCCGGCCGGTCCGGTGCCGGCCGGGCCGGGTTACGGTCCGCCGCCAGTCCCGGTCCCGGCCCCGCCGGTCGGTCCGCCCGCACCGGGACACGCCCCCGCCTCGGCCGCCCCGGCCCACGGGCACCCCTCGCCCTGGGGGCCGCCGCCGGCCGGGCCGGTGCCGCCCCCGCCCGGCACGCCCCCCACCCCGCCGCCGGCCCCGCCCGGGTCGACCCCACCCCCCGAGGACCGCCCGTGACCGACGCACCACCTCCCGCGCCCCGCCGGGCCCTCATCACCGGTGCCAGCCTGGGCATCGGCGAGGCGTTCGCCCGCCGGCTCGCCGCCGACGGCTGGGACCTCGTCCTGGTGGCCCGGGACGCGGGCCGGCTCGACGGGCTGGCGGCCGAGCTGACCGGCCGGCACGGCCACGGCGTCGAGACCATCGCCGCGGATCTGTCCACGGACGACGGATGCGCCGCGGTGGAGGCCCGGTTGACCGCCGAGCCGCCGGTGGAACTGCTGGTGAACAACGCCGGGATCAGCCTCAACACCCCGTTCGTCCGGTCGACCGTCGCGGACGAGGCCCGACTGGTCCGGCTCAACGTGCTGGCCGTGCTCCGGCTGACCCACGCGGCCCTCGGTCCGATGACCGAACGAGGCCATGGGGCAGTGATAAATGTCTCTTCGGTCGCTGGTTTCGGTGTCCCCATGCCGGGATCGACCTACTCGGCCAGCAAGGCCTGGGTGACGAATTTCAGTGAATCGATCGGCCAGTCGGTCGCCCCGCTCGGCGTACGCGTGATGGCGCTCTGCCCCGGCTACACCCGCACCGGCTACCACGAGCGGGCCGGCATCGACATGTCGCGCACCCCGGCGTGGATGTGGCTGCGGACCGAGGACGTGGTCGACGAAGGGCTGCGTGACCTGCGCAAAGGCAAGCCGGTCAGCGTGCCGAGCTGGAAGTACAAGCTGGCCGTGGCCGGGCTGCGGCACGCCCCCAGGCGGCTGCTGCGCGGCGTCTCCCGGGACACCCGCGGGCGGGTCGGCCGGTCCGGCGGCTGACCAGGGGCGACCCGCCGGAGGTCCCGTGGCCGGGATGCCCGCCCGCCGACCGGGATGGACGGTCGCACAGCGTAGTCGGCCATCGCCACCCGTCGGTCGCCCGCAGGGTTGACCCGGGTGGGCCCCACGCCCGCCTCCCAGACTTGCGAAGTACCCTCTATCGCCATGGGGGACCACGACGACCTGCGTAAATTCATCACTGACCTGGCTGTGGTGCACGGCCGGGTGGTGCTCTCGTCGGGTCGGGAGGCGGACTGGTACGTCGATCTGCGTCGCGTCACGCTCCATCACCGGGCGGCACCGATGATCGGCAGGGTCATGTGCGACCTCACCGCCGACTGGGCGTACGACGCGGTGGGCGGGCTGACCCTCGGAGCCGACCCGGTCGCCACCGCGATGCTGCACGCGGCGGCCGGGACCGACCGCCCGCTGGACGCCTTCGTGGTCCGCAAGGCGGGCAAGGCGCACGGCCTCCAGCGGCGGATCGAGGGGCCGGACGTGGCCGGCCGCCGCGTCCTGGCCGTCGAGGACACCTCGACGACGGGCGGCAGCGTGTTGACCGCCGTCGAGGCATTGCGTGAGGCCGGGGCCGAGGTGGTGGGTGTGGCGGTTATTGTTGATCGAGGTGCCGGCGACACGGTGCGAGCCGCCGGATTGCCTTATCGGGCGGCCTATACGTTGGCTGACCTCGGCCTTGTGGCGTAAAAGTCTGCCGATTCGGATCTGCTGATATGCAGGCGGATCGATGCTCCTGGTGGAAGGATGGAAAACGTGGGAACTGCGTTGGCTGAAATGACCATGCCTCAGATCTCGCCGCTTGCCGGCGAGCCGATCGAACGTGCCGACGCCGAGCGGCTCGCGGGGGTCCTCAAGGCCCTCGCGGACCCCGCCCGGCTGCGGCTGCTCAGCCTGATCCAGTCGGCTCCCGAGGGGGAGGCGTGCGTGTGTGACCTCACCGCGCCGCTCGGCCTCTCGCAGCCGACGGTCAGCCACCACCTGCGCATCCTCACCGAGGCCGGCTTGCTGGAGCGGGAGAAGCGCGGTGTCTGGGCGTACTACCGGCTGGTGCCGTCCGCGATCGCCACGATCGCGGATCTGCTCACCCCGCCGCGGAAGCGGGCCACCAAGAAGGCCCGCTGAATCCGGACGTGTCCGAAGGGGTGGCCGCCTCATGTGAGTGCGGCGACGGGTGGCGTGCCAGGGGTGGCGTCACCCATCGGATGGCTGTCCGGGGTCGTGGCGCGGCGTCAGACGCGCCGAGCCCGGATGGCCACCGGTGACGGCTGTCCGTCATCCGTGCCACCCGCAGGTCGACAGGTCGTAGTCGAAGGCCGGCTCCCGAGAAGGGGGGCCGGCCTTCGGTCTGTCCGGGGTCAGCGGCGGTGCTGGCCGCCGCGCCGGTGCTGGTCGTCGTCGCCGTCGACCGCGTCCCGGACCGCGTCCACGGCGCCCGCCGCGCTGGCCGCGGCGATCACCGCGACCGCCTCACCGCGCTTGCGCGCCCGCCGGTCGCGGAGGAACTCGAAGAAGATCGGCAGCACCGAGATCAGGATGATGAGCGCGACCACCGGCAGGATGTACCGGTCGATCTTGTCGCCGATCGCGTCGTAGATCTGGTGGGCCAGCAGGTAGCCGATCAGCAGGATGCCGTCCACCCAGAGGATCGCGCCGACCACGTTCCACAGGAGGAACTGCCGGGCGGGCATGCCGAGCACGCCGGCCACCGGGTTGAGGAAGGTCCGCACGATCGGGATGAACCGGGCCAGCACCACGGCCTTCGCCGGGCCGAACTTCTTGAAGTAGTACTCCGCCTTCTCCACGTACTCCCGCTTGAACAGGCGGGAGTTGGGGCGGTCGAACATCCGCTTGCCGTAGCGCGCGCCCAGCCAGTGGCCGAGCTGGGCGCCGGCGATCGCGCAGAGCGGGCCGCCGATCAGCAGGCCGGCCAGCGAGAGCCGGGTGCCGCTGCCGAAGATCGCGTCGGCCACCGGCGAGGCGGCAACCCCGGCCAGGAAGAGCAGCGAGTCGCCCGGAAAGAAGAAGCCCACCAGCAGGCCGGTCTCGGCGAAGAGGATCGCCCACACGCCGACCATCCCGAAGGTGTGGATGAGGTCCTTCGGGTCGAGCGGGTTCAGGGCCACGCTCTCGGAGAGCATCCGGGTCTTCTCTGCTGTGTCCACGGCCACAAAGGGTACCCGGGTGCGTTCAGGCACCTCACCGGACCGGGCGTACTGGTCACCGGCGCGGGGCGACCCGGTCTCGGGGACCGGACATGGCGGTGCCCCGCCGACCAGGGGGTCGGCGGGGCACCGTGGTTCGTTGGTGCTCCGGTCAGGCGACGAAGCGGGTCCGGCGGCGGCGGGACACCACATAGCCGGCCGCGCCGGCGGCGAGCAGGAGCGCGCCGACGCCAGCGATCAGAGCGGTGGAGGAACCGGTGATCGGCAGCGTGCCGCCGCCACCCTGGCCGCCGCCACCCTGGCCGCCGTCGCCGCCCGGCGCGGCGTTCACCACGACCTTGGCGGTGTCGTTCGCCGGCTTCAGGTCACGGGTGAAGCCGCCATCGCACTGGCACGTGACATTGATCTTCACCGGCCCGGTCGCGTTGGCGATCGCCTTGTCGATCCGGAGCGAGAAGTCCACCATGTCCGAGTCGCCGGCCTTCAGCACCGACCCGAAGTAACAGAAGTAGACGCGCTGGCCCGGCTGGCCCGGCTCGCCCCACTCGTCGCCGTTCCTGGTGATGCAGTTCTCCGGAACCGCGACCGCCGTCGTGCCCTGCGGCACGACGAAGTTCAGGTAGGTGACGGAGCTGCCCGCCCGGTTGTAGTCGAGAGTCGCCGGGCCGTTGTTGCGCAGCCCGAAGGTCGCCTTCACCGTGGCGCCGGCCGTGCCGGTCACCGAGGTGCCGAGCGCCTCGAGATCAGTGCCGTTCTTGCCGGTCGCCGTCACCGTGATGATCGTGCCGTTGTTGTCCGGCTGCCGGTCGGCCTGGAAGCCCTGGGCGGTCGCCTTGCCGGGGACCTGAGTGAGGGCCAACTCGCCGTCGGTGCCCGGCTTACCGATGGTCTCCTGGTTGAAGTCCACGTCGGTCTGGAAGTCCTCGAACTCCGACGGGGTCATCCAGATGATCTCGCCGTACTTGGAGCTCGGGGCGTAGGTGTCCGCGCCGAGGACGTACGGCAGCGACGCGGTGAAGGTGCTGCCCGCCGCCAGTTCCTCGTCGAACCGGCAGGTGCGCAGCTCGTCGCCCACGTAGGTGCAGTTGCTGAAGTGCTTGGCCGCGTTGAGGCCGTAGTCGTTGAAGAAGATCGCGACGGCACCCTTGGCGGCGGTCTCGCCCACGTTGCTGACGGTCGCCGGAGCGGTGAAGGCCTTGCCCGGCGCGGCCGACGTCTTGGTCTCCGGACCGGCGGCCAGGTCGACACCCTCGCCGACCCGGATCTTCGCGTCGTGCGAGATCGGGTCCTGGCCGGCTGCGGTCATGGTGACCTTCAGCGTGCCGGCGTCGCCGTCCTTCGCCTCGCTGGTGGTCTTGAGCTGCACGTCGAAGAACCCGGTCGAGCCCCACTCGTAGACCTCGACGTCGAACGGGTCGGTGCAGAGCAGCACGTACTCCGACGGCGTGCTGCAGTCGCTGCCGGATTCCTCCCCGACGGTCACCTTGCCGGCCAGGTCGGAGAAGTCGTAGCGAATGGCGACGTCGTGCAGCACGGTCGGGGCGGAGCTGAAGATCCTAGTGTCCCCGATCTTGCCGTCGGAGTTCGTCGCGATCGTGGTGTCGCTGAAGTAGAGGCCCAGCTTGATCTGGGATTCGGCGGCGACGGCGGGAGTGGCGGAGGCGGCGACGAACGCGCCTGCGACGCCCAACCCGGCGAGCCAGCGCCGAGTGGAGTTGCTGAACATGGTGGGGGTTCCTCCGTGGGGGATGATCAGGTGGAGCCCGTGGAGCTTAAAGAATCCTTAAGTCGCCGCACAGTCCTAGGTGACGCCGCACCGCAGATATTGACCGAACGGTTGATCAGCGGTGATGCAATGTTTCGCCGGCCCGTACCCGTCAACAGGGCGGGACACCGGGAGGTGCAGTGACGTACGAGGAGTTCGCCGACGCGCGGCTGGGCGCCCTGCTGCGGTACGCGGTCATGTTGACCGGGGATCCGCACCAGGCCCAGGACCTGGTGCAGGAGACGATGGTCCGGGTCCAGCTCAACTGGCGCCGGGTCGCCCGCAGCGACGCGCCGGAGCGGTACGTGCGCCGGATGCTCACCAACCAGTTCGTCGACTGGCGGCGCGGCTCGTGGGCCCGGCGGGTGCTGCTGCGCGGCGAACCGGACGAGGCGCTGCCGGCCCTGACCGACCACGCGCAGTCCGCGGTGGACCGCGACCAGCTCTGGTCCTGGTTGTCGCGGCTGCCCCGGCGGCAGCGGGCCACGCTGGTGCTCCGTTATTACGAGGACCTGCCCGACGCGGAGATCGCGGAGATTCTCGGCTGCGCCGTCGGGACCGTCCGCTCCTGCATTTCCCACGCCCTGGCCACCCTCCGAGCCGAGTACGTGGAGGTCTGCTGATGACCGAGGACGACCTGCGGGCGGCCTTCGCGCGCCGCGAGGAGTTGACCCCGCCCACCGGCCCGGTCCGGGCCGCCATCGACCGGGCGGTGGTCCGTCGCCGGCGCCGCCGTCTTCGGCTGCGGCTCGCGGGGACCGCTATGGCGGTGGTCGCCGCCGCGCTGGCCGGCTTCACCGCGATCGCGCCCCGTCCGCCGGAGACCGCGAACCTGCTCGGCGTACCGGCGACGCCGACCCCCACCGGGGCCTTGAACATGCTGCTGCTCGGCGTGGACGGGTCCGGCGCCGACGCGAACCTGCGGGCCGACTCGGTCCTGCTGGTGCACGTCCCCGCGGACCGGAGCCGGCTCTACCTCGTCTCGCTCCCGCGCGACCTGCTGGTGCCGGTCTACGGCGTGGGGATCACCAAACTCAACACGTCCTTCGCCTACGGCATACCGGGACCGGGGCGCGACCTGGCCAGTGGGTACCAGGCCACCCGGGGGGTGGTCGCCCAGGTGACCGGCGTACGGATCGACGCCGGCGCCGTGCTGACCTACCGGGCCGCCGGCGAGCTCACCGACGCGGTGGGCGGCGTGTCGGTCTGCCTGCCGACGAAGGTCCGCTCGCACCACACCGCGCGCAGCTTCCCCGCCGGGTGCCAGCGGCTCGGCGGTGCCGCCGCGGTGGACCTGCTCCGCCAGCGCTACGGGCTGCCCGAGGGCGCCCTGGACCGCGACCGCAACGCCGAACGGTACGCGGCCGGACTGCTCCGCCGGATCAACGAGCAGGGTGCGCTGACCAACCCGGCGCTGCTCACTCGGCTGATCACGCAGGTCGGTTCGACCGCGATGGTCGACACCGGGGAGCTGTCCCTGCCGGTGCTGGTCTCGGCGGCCGGGAAGGCGGCCACCGCCGAGCCGGTCGCGGTCGGCCTGCCGGTCCGCTACGAGGCGAAGCCGCCGTACGGGTTCCGGCTCGACACCGCCCTGGCCCCGGGCTTCCTCGACGCGCTGCGGACCGACCGGCTCGGCGAGTGGACGGCGGCCCACCCGAAGCAGGTCACCGGCCTGCGCTGACGCGGGCGGGGCCGCCGGCCCCGCCCGCCTGCTCAGCGGTAGTCGTCCTCGTCGGCGGTGACCACCCGGGCCTGCTCCATGGCGTCCCAGTCGTCGACCTCGAGCCCGCGCTGCGGCTCGCCGTCACCCTCCTCGGGGGTGACCACCGTGGCCTGCTCGACCGCGTCGGCCGGCTCCGCCTCCAGGTCGCGCTCCTCCGGAGCGAGGTGGTCGCTCGGAGCGAAGTCCTCGTCGGGCTGACCCATCGTCCCTCCCTGGATCTCGGTGCGGACGGTCACCACCACACCGTACGGGCTGACCCGGGTCCCCGCTCGGCAGCGGGTGGAACGGTGGATCGGCAATTGTGCTGTCCGGGACGAGCAGCCGGTGCCAGGATGGTGGCGTGGGCTTCCTGATCCGGCTGGCGATCACCGCGGTCGCGCTGTGGATTACCACGCTCATCGTGCCCGGGGTGGAGGTGACCGGCCACAACGGCTTCAACACCGTGTTCACCGTGGTCGTGGTGGCGCTCATCTTCGGCGCGGTCAACGCCCTGCTGAAGCCGGTCATCAAGGTGATCGGCTGCGTGTTCTACCTGCTCACGCTCGGTCTTTTCGCGCTCGTGGTCAATGCGCTGCTGTTCCTGCTCACCGACTGGATCGCCCGCGGGCTGGACCTGTCGTTCCACGTCAACGGCTTCTGGGCCGCGTTCTGGGGCGCCATCGTGGTGGCGGTGGTGAGCTGGCTGATCAGCGTCGTGGTGCCGGACAGCCTGGATGAGCGGTGAGCGGTTCCCGGGTCGGTTGTGTCCGCCGCGCGCTCCTACGGGATACTTCCCGCGGTGGACAGCGCGGTCCGGCGCACCCATGGAAGACAGCGGCCTGCACGGCCGAGAGCGGTAAGTAAGGAGCGTTCGACATGCCCATCGCTTCCCCCGAGGCTTACGCGGAGATGCTGGACCGGGCCAAGGCCGGCCGGTACGCGTACCCCGCGATCAACGTGACCTCCTCGCAGACGCTGAACGCGGCGCTCAAGGGCTTCGCCGACGCGGAGAGCGACGGCATCATCCAGGTCTCCACGGGCGGCGCGGAGTACCTGTCCGGCCCGTCCGTGAAGGACATGGTGACCGGCGCGGTGGCGTTCGCGGCGTACGCGCACGAGGTGGCCAAGAAGTACCCGGTGAACATCGCGCTGCACACCGACCACTGCCCGAAGGACAAGCTGGACAAGTTCGTCCGTCCGCTGATGGGGATCTCCCAGGAGCGGGTGAAGAACGGCCAGGAGCCGCTCTTCCAGTCGCACATGTGGGACGGCTCTGCCGTGCCCGTGGCGGAGAACCTGGAGATCGCCGAGCAGCTGCTCGCCGAGGCCGCCAAGGGCAAGATCGTCCTTGAGATCGAGGTCGGCGTCGTCGGCGGCGAGGAGGACGGCGTCGAGAACGCCATCAACGAGAAGCTCTACACCACGGTCGAGGACGGCCTGGCCATGGTCGACGCGCTCGGCCTGGGCGAGAAGGGCCGCTACATGGCGGCGCTGACCTTCGGCAACGTGCACGGCGTCTACAAGCCGGGCAACGTCAAGCTCCGCCCCGCGGTGCTGCACGACATCCAGGTGGCCGTGGGCGCCAAGTACGGCAAGGACAAGCCGCTCAGCCTGGTGTTCCACGGCGGTTCCGGCTCGCTGCTGTCCGAGATCCGCGAGGCGCTGGACTACGGCGTGGTGAAGATGAACATCGACACCGACACCCAGTACACCTTCACCCGGCCGGTCGCGGACCACATGTTCCGCAACTACGACGGCGTGCTGAAGGTCGACGGCGAGGTCGGCAACAAGAAGATGTACGACCCGCGCGTCTGGGGCAAGGCCGCCGAGGCCGGCATGGCCGCCCGCGTGGTCGAGGCCTGCGAGCACCTGCGCTCCACCGGCACCACGATGAAGTGACCACCGCGTGAGCCGGAGGCCGGCACCCGATCGGGGTGCCGGCCTCCGCGCGTCTCAGCCGGCGGTGAGCACCCGGACCGCCTCGCGGGCGTCGTCGGTGAGGTGGATCGTGGCCGACAGGTCGCCGAACGGGGAGGCCGCGAAGAGCGGCCGCAGCAGCGACTCCACCGGCAGCTCGGTCGTCCAGTAGGTCCGGTCCAGGAACACGTACGCGCCGCTCGCCCCGTCGGTGCCGTAGTAGGTCTTCGTGGCCGCCTGGAACACCTCCTGCACCGTGCCCGCCCGGCCGGGCGCGAAGACGATCCCGCCCCGGGCCAGCCGCAGGATGGTGTCCTCCCGGATGGCGTTGGAGAAGTACTTGGCGATCCGCCCGGCGAACAGGTTCGCCGGCTCGTGCCCGTACAGCCAGGTGGGGATGGCCAGACCCCCCGAGCGGGCCCACTCGGTGCCCGGCGCCGCCGGGCGGGGCGTGGGCAGGGACGGGCCGGCCGCGAACCGGGCCCGGACCCGCAGCGCCGCGTCGGTGTAGCGGTCGTGGTCGGTGAAGTCGGGCGCCGTGGCCAGCAGGTCGATCGCGGCGGTCAGCTCCTCCGCGGGCCAGGCCGCGAGGAACGCGCCCAGGTTCGCCGCCTCCATGACGCCGGGGCCGCCGCCGGTCACCACCAGCCGGTCGGCCCGCGCCAGCTCCCAACCCAGCACGGCCGCCATCCGGTACGCGGCGCTGCCGCGCGGCACCGCGTGCCCACCCATCACGCCCACCACGGACTGCGGCCCGTGCACGGCCAGCCAGGCCCGGGTGGCGTCGGCCAGGGCGTTGTCCACCCCGTGGTCGTGCAGCCGCTGGCCGAGCGCCTCCCGCACGTCGGGCAGGGCGCCGCCGTGCGCCCGGAAGTGCGCGTACACCCGGGTGTCGTACATTCCGGCGAAGCCGCCCTCGGCGAAGCCGGCGGCCAGGTCGTCAGCGGTGTAGAGGTGGGACGGCTGGGTCGGGTAGGGCAGCCCGGAGAAGGGCGGGACGACGTTCGCGCCCCGCCGGACCAGGTCCGCGCCGACCTCGCGGTCGGCGAACCGGCAGCCCACGAAGAGCGTGCCGGCGACCTCGACGCCGCGCAGGTCGGGGACCGGGTCCAGGTCGAGGCGGAGGCCCTGCACGGTCAGGCCGGCGAGGGTGCCCTCGGCCAGCCGCCGCTCGAACGCGGTCCGGGTTTCGATCTCGTCGGGGTTGGCGTGCGGCTCGATGACGTCCGCGGGTGGTGGGGTCGGCACCAGATCATCCTGCCCCCGGTCGGCAAGCCGGCAAACTTGGGCGGCACGGACAGGAGCCCGGTGGCCAGGCCGCCGGGCTCCTGCATTACCCGGTCCTGGGGAGGCTCCGGATCTGTAGTTGTAGTGGAAAAATCCTCGCCGCGGCATGGGCCGCCGGTACGTGGGCGGGCACCGCAGGCGTGACGAAACCCTCAGCCGTTCAGCCGACCGGCTCGCCGGACCCCCTCGCGTACCCCAGGGCGAAGCGGGTTGAATGGGGCGATGCAGAACCTGTTGCCTGAGCCACCGGCCACCCTGCTCCCCGTGGACGAGGAGGCCGACGCCGCGCTGGCGTCCGCCGCCGAGCAGGACACCGACGAGGCGTACGCCGAGGTCGCGGCCCGCTTCCCGACCTACAGCGCGGGCTGGGCGGCGCTGGCCACCCGGGCGCTCGACGCGGGCCAGGTCATCCCGGCGTACGCGTACGCCCGCACCGGCTACCACCGGGGCCTCGACCAGCTCCGCCGCAGTGGCTGGAAGGGCCACGGCCCGGTGCCCTGGTCGCACCGGCCCAACCGGGGCTTCCTCCGCTGCCTCTACGTGCTCTCCCGGGCGGCCGGCGAGATCGGCGAGGCGGACGAGGCGGCGCGCTGCGCCCAGTTCCTCCGCGACTGCGACCCGGCCGCCGGGGACGCTCTGGCCAGCCACTGACGCACGCGACGGCCGGTTCCCCGCTCGGGAGCCGGCCGTCGCGCCGCGCTACAGCCCCTCCGCCACCGACGCGGCGATCTTCAACCAGGCGTCCCGGGTGGCCGAGGAGAGCTGCCCGTAACGGATCGGCTCCCCGGTGTCGATGAGCCGCTCATACGGCGCCAGCAGCACCGCGCGGGTCCGGGCGGCGAAGTGCTCCTGGATGGCCGGCAGGTCGATCTCCTTGCGGGACGGCGGCATCGACACCACCGTCACGGCCTGCCGGACCAGCCGCTGCCGGCCGCTCTGCTCCAGGTGGTCGAGCATCCGCGCGGCGGTCTCGGCCGAGTCGTTGCGCGCCGACATGGTCACCACCAGCTGGTCGGTGGCGTCCATGGCGGCCTGCCAGTTCTGCGCCCGGACGTTGTTCCCGGTGTCCACGAAGATCAGTTTGTAGAAGCGGCTCACCACCTCGCGGATCTCGGCGAACGCGGCGGCGGTCAGCATCTCGCCGCCGGTCGCCGACTCGTCCGAGGCGAGCACGTCGAACATCCCCTCACCCTGCGAGCGGACGTACTGCGACAGGTCGCCGACCCGGCCGTGCGGCCCCTGGAACTGGCCCAGGTCGCGCAGCATGTCCCGCACCGTGCGCGAGTGGAAGTCCTGCTGGGCCCGCATCCCCAGGGTGCCCTGGGTCTCGTTGTTGTCCCAGGCCAGCACGTACCCGCCCCGCTTCTGGCCGAAGGTCATGGCGAGCAGCAGGATGGCGACCGTCTTGCCGGCGCCGCCCTTCGGGTTGACCACGGTCACCTGGCGCAGCCCGCCGAAGTTGCGGCGCACCATCTCGATGTCGCGCCGCATCTCCTGCTCCTGCCGCCCCGGCGCGAGCCGGACCAGCCCGATCTTGTTGACCACCGCCCGGACGCCCATGGTGGCGACCGGGTCGACCGGCCGCGCCTGCCGCCGCCGGGCGAAGTCCTCGGCCGTCGGCGGGGCGCCGCTCGCGGGGGTCCAGACCTGCTCCGGGTACGCGGCCGGCTGCTGCGGCCCGGCCTGCTGCGGCCCGTGCTGTGGCGGCGCGGGCTGGCGGGGACCGGGCTGTGGCGGTGCGGACGGCTGCTGGGGTGCGCCCGGCTGCGGGGGCGGGCCGGCCTGCTGGGGCCAGGCCGGCGGGTACCAGCCCGGCGCGCCGGCCTGGGGTGGCTGTTGCCCGTAGCCGACCGGACCCGGCGGGTATCCCGTCCCGTCGCCGTAGGGCTGCTGGAGGGGCACGCCCGGTGAGGGCGGGAACGGGCCGAGCCGCGGCGGCGAGCCCTCGGCCGGGTTGTCGGGAACGCCCTGCGTGGTTCCGGCCGCGGGCGCCACCGGGCCGGCGGTCGGCTGTGCCGGGCCGGCGCTGTCGGGCGGGGTCGCCGGGGCGGTGGGGTGCGGCTCGTGGGAGTGCGCCGGGGCGGTGGCGTCCGGCTCGGCCGGGTGGCCCGGGGTCGCCGGCGCGGCATGGGTTGGCGGCGGGACCGGCCCGGGATGTGCCGGCGGCGTGGGCGCGTCGGCGGTGGGGCGCTGCGGGGGCTGGGCCCAGGGTGACTCCGGCCGGCCGTTCGGCGGCGCGCCGGCCCGGCGCTCGCCGGAGGCCAGCGCCGCTTCGCCGGGCGTCCCGTCGGCGCCGCCCGGGGCGTCCGCCGCGGTTGCGCCCGCCGTCTCCGGCGTGGTCGCTGCCGGGGTGCCGGGTGGGCTGACCGAACCGCCCGGGCCGGTGGCGCTCATCGGGTCGACTTCCCCGCTCCCGCCCGCCGCCGTGACCGGCTCGACCGCGCCGTCCGTGCCGGTGGTGCTGGGCGGGCTGGCGCCGCTGTCCGGGTTGTCCGTGCCGGTGGTGCCGCGTGGGCCGGCCGCGCCGCCCGTGCCGGTGACCGGGCCGATCGTGCCGTCCGTGGCTGCGGTGCCGCCCGAGCTGACCGCTACCTGCGGGCCGGTGGTGGTCGCCGATCGGGGTGCGGGAACCTCGGGCCCGGCCGGGGCAGGTTGGTCGAGGGTGAACGGAAGGTCCAGGTCGACCGGGGCCTGGGCCGCGCGGGCCGCGGGCACCGGGTCGCTCGCCGGTGCCCCGTTCTCCGACCCGTCGCCCGCCGACGGCGCCGGCTCGCTCGGGGCCGGTGCCGGCCAGGCGGGTGGGACGGGCCAGGCCGCCACGTTGGGCTGGGTCGGGGCCGCCCACGGCGGGGCGGTGACGACCGCGTCGGTCTGCTCGGGCGGCCACAGCGGCTCGATGTCCCGTTCCGGCACTTGCGGTTGACCTGGCACGTGGGCCCGGTCGGCGTTCTCGTGCACCACGGTTCCTCCCCATTCCTCCCGCCGAGGATAGGCCGTCCGGCCAGCCGGGTGGCCCGAGTGGGGGGATCGACGGAGGTCAGGCCGTCCAGACCGCCCAGGCGCCCGGCTCGGTCCACCAGGACCGCTTCCGGCTCAGCTCGCCCTCGACGCCGTCGTCGAGGAAGGGCACCTTCTCGTCGCGGGGTACGACCGCCGCCGCCCGGCCACGGGCCCGGCGCACCTCCAGCCGTACCCTCTTCCGGCCCAGCGCGGACCGGGTGACCACGGGCACGGCGACCGCCACCTGGACCCGGCCGTCGGAGGGGTCCGGGTCGGCCAGCAGCACCACGTCGTCCAGGCGCGCGTACCCGCCGGCGTTGCCGATCGCGCAGGCCATGATCGGCTCCTCGCCGGTGCTCAGCAGCGTGCCGTCGACCTCGATCCGGGCTCGCCAGTGCAGCGGCCGGCCTGCGTCGTCGGCCGCGCCGAGCAGCGCGCCGTCGAGGGTCACCGACCCGCCGTCGTTGCGCAGCAGGTCGAGCCGCCGGGCGGTGCCGTCCAGCACCGCGGCGGCCACCGCCGCCGGGTCGCGGGGCAGGCCGAGCTGCGCGGCCAGGTCGCCTGCCGTGCCGGACCGGGCCGGGTCGAGCGGGAGTACGCCGACCGGCGGCAAATCCGGCACCGTCCGGTTGCCGGGCAGGTCGGCGGGGCGGCGGCTGGGCGGCGGAGCGTACCGCCGGACCAGCCGGCGTAGCACGGCGCGCAACTGTCCGTCACTGGCCGTGGCGACGACCAGCCGGGTCTTGGAATCGGGGTCCGGCCAGGTGAGGCCGTCGGCGCGGGGTGGGCCGTCGAGGCGGGCCAGCACCTCGTCGATCTCGGCGTCCGAGCGGGCGGTCACCGTCTCCACCCGGGCACCCCGGGCGGTCAGCGCGTCCGCGCAGGCCAGCACCGGCACGCGCGGCGTCTCGCAGCGTTCCTCGGGCCGCTCGCCCGCCGCGTCCGAGGCGCCGCCGCAGCAGGCTCCACCGCTGCCGCAGCCCCCACCGGGAGCGTCCCGCTCCGAGCCGAGGGTGAGCAGCACCACGTCGTACACGAAGGAGCCTCCTGCTTCTCGACGAACCCCTGCCGGTCCCGCCATCACTACTTGTTAGCCTGACACCCCGGGCTCGCCGACCGGTCGCCACCTGGCACCCGAGCCTTCTGGAGGCGGAGAAGATGCCAGCGATCGTGCTCATCGGCGCTCAGTGGGGCGACGAGGGCAAGGGCAAGGTTACCGACCTGCTGGGTGAGCGGGTCGACTACGTCGTGCGTTACTCCGGCGGCAACAACGCCGGCCACACGGTGATCACCCCGGACGGCCAGAAGTACGCGCTGCACCTCATGCCGTCGGGCGCGCTGTCGCCCAACGCGATGATCGTCATCGGCAACGGTGTGGTGGTCGACCCGAAGGTGCTGCTGGAGGAGATCGACGGTCTCGCCGAGCGCGGCGTGGACGTCTCCCGGCTGCGGATCTCGGGTGACGCGCACCTCATCATGCCGCACCACCGGGCGCTGGACCGGGTGGTCGAGCGCTACCTGGGCAGCTCCCGGATCGGCACCACCGGCCGGGGCATCGGCCCCGCGTACGGCGACAAGGTCGCCCGCATGGGCATCCGGCTCCAGGACCTGCTGGACCCCGGCATCCTGCGCAAGAAGCTGGAGCTGGCGCTCCGCGAGAAGAACCAGCTGCTGTTCAAGGTCTACAACCGCAAGGCCATCGACCTCGAAGAGACCGTCGAGGAATACCTGCGGTACGCGGAGCGGCTGCGGCCGTACATCGCGGAGACCCGGGTCATGCTCTGGGACGCGCTGGACCGCGGCGACACGGTCCTGCTGGAGGGCGCCCAGGCCACCATGCTCGACATGGACCACGGCACCTACCCCTTCGTCACCTCGTCGAACCCGACGGCGGGCGGGGCGTGCGTGGGCGCCGGCATCCCGCCGACCGCGATCACCAAGGTCATCGCGGTGAGCAAGGCGTACACCACGCGGGTGGGTTCCGGGCCGTTCCCGACCGAGCTGTTCGACGACAACGGCCAGCACCTGCGCAAGGTCGGCCACGAGTACGGCACCACCACCGGCCGCGAGCGGCGCACCGGCTGGTTCGACGCCGTCGTGGCCCGGTACGCCTGCCGCCTCAACGGCGTCACCGACCTGGTCATCACCAAGCTGGACGTGCTGACCGGCATGCCCAAGGTGCCGATCTGCGTCGGCTACGAGATCAACGGCAAGCGCTTCGACGACATGCCGATGACGCAGACCGACTTCCACCACGCCACCCCGATCTACGAAGAGCTCGACGGCTGGTGGGAGGACATCACCAAGGCCCGCACCGAGGACGAGCTCCCGGAGAACGCGAGACGCTACATCGCCCGCATCGAGGAACTCTGCGGCACCAAGGTGAGCATCGTAGGCGTAGGCCCAGGCCGAGAAGAAAACGTAATCCGCCACCCCCTCCTCCCGTAACCCCGCCACCCACCCACCCACCCACCCACCCACCCACCCACCCACCCGGCCCGGCCCGGCTCGGCCCGGTGATCATGAAGTTATTGCTCCGACACGCCGAGGTCGGTGGCAATAACTTCATGATCAACGCAGACCCCGTGAGGGCGTAATCCACAGGGTTTTCCACAGGGGTGGTCTGTGGGGGTGGGGCGGTGGATTGTGCCGGGTTGTGGATGCTCTGGCGATCGTGCGGCGGGTTGCCGCGGCTCGGGACGGTGTGGTGACGCTGGCTCAGGCGCGTGCCGCCGGTTTCACCGTGCACGAGGTGCAGCGCATGTGCCGGGCCGGTCGGTGGCGGCCCCTGGCTCGTGGCGGCTACCTGGTCGACGCGGACGCCTACGACGGCATCCCGCGACGTGCGCGGATCAGAGCGGCAGTCGCATCGTTCGGTCCGGGCGCCGCGGCGGTGCTCGGCACCGCCGCCGAATTGCACCGCATCGAGGGGCTGCCACACGGCGACCGGATCCACCTGTCGGTGCCGGGCTCCGCGGCGCGACCGGTCCGTGCGTCCCATCCCGAGGTGGTGGTGCACCAGCTCGTCATCGGGCCTGGGCAGTTCCAGCGGGTGGCCGGGATCATGGCGACCGATCCGCTGCGGACGGTGGCCGATCTCGTGCTGCGGGAGGACCGGTACGAGGCGGTCTCGCTCGTGGATTCCGCGTTGAATCGACGCCTGCTCGCCCCCGGCGACATCGAACGGATGCCGTCGCTGCTCAGGGGGCGGCGCGGCGCGGTCACCGCACGCGGCTACCTCGCCGAGGCGAACGGTCTGGCCCAGTCGCCGCTGGAGACGCGCGCCCGGCTCCGCTGCGTCGACGGCCGGATCCCGCCGGACGCCCTTCAGGTGGAGGTCCGCGACGGCGACGGCTACCTGCTGGGCGTCGGTGACCTGGCCTGGCGCGCCGCCCGGGTCATCGCCGAGGTGGACGGCCGGCGGGCGCACGGAGGGCCCAGCGCGCTCTTCGCCGACCGGCACCGGCAGAACCGCCTGGTCAACGCCGGCTGGACGGTGCTGCGCTTCACCTGGGCCGACACCCTCCGCCCCGACTACATCCCCTGGGTGGTCCGGCAGGCCGTCGACGCGCGGAGACCACCATCCGGGCAGCGGACCTCATGATCGACGGGGGCGGGTGGGGTGGTCAGTAGGATGCGGGGTCGTGCGGGTTCTTCTTGTGGGTGGTGGAGGGCGGGAGCATGCGCTCGCGCTCGGACTGGCCGGTGATCCCTCCGTCTCGGCGCTGGTCGCGGCTCCGGGAAATCCGGGGATCGCGACCGTGGCGGAGCTGCGGGATGTGAACGGCACCGATCCGGCGGCCGTGGCGGCGCTCGCCGTCGAGGTGGCGGCGGATCTGGTGGTGATCGGCCCGGAGGCGCCGCTGGTGGCCGGGGTTGCCGACGCGGTGCGGGCCAAGGGCATCGCGGCGTTCGGTCCGTCGGCCGAGGCGGCCCGGCTGGAGGGCTCGAAGACCTTCGCCAAGGACGTGATGACCGCGGCGGGCGTGCCGACCGCCCGGGCGTACACCTGTGCCGACCCGGCGAGCGTCGGGAAGGCGCTGGACGAGTTCGGCGCCCCGTACGTGGTGAAGAACGACGGGCTGGCCGCCGGCAAGGGCGTCGTGGTGACCGATGACCGCGCCGTTGCCGAGCGGCACGCCGAGGAGTGCGGCCGGGTGGTGATCGAGGAGTACCTGGCCGGTCCCGAGGTCTCCCTCTTCGTGGTCACCGACGGCGAGGCGGCCGTGCCGCTGCTGCCCGCCCAGGACTTCAAGCGCGTCGGCGACGGCGACAGCGGGCCGAACACGGGCGGCATGGGCGCGTACGCGCCGCTGCCCTGGGCTCCGCCCGGCCTGGTCGACGAGGTGATGCGCGACGTCGTGCACCCGACGCTGGCCGAGCTGCGCCGCCGGGGCACGCCGTTCGCCGGCCTGCTCTACGTGGGCCTGGCGCTCACCGCCGCCGGCCCGCGCGTGATCGAGTTCAACGCCCGCTTCGGCGACCCCGAAACCCAGGTGGTGCTCGCGCTGCTGGAGACGCCCCTGGCCGGGCTGCTGCACGCCGCCGCCACCGGCACGCTCGCCGCGCACCCGCCCTTGCGCTGGCGCGACGGCGCGGCGGTCACCGTCGTGGCGGCGGCCGAGGGTTACCCGGCGGCGCCGCGTACCGGTGACGTGATCACCGGCGCGGACCGCGCCGGGGCCATCCACGCCGGCACCCGCCGGGACGCCGACGGCAGCCTGCGCTCCGCCGGGGGCCGGGTGCTCTGCGGTACGGCCACCGGCCCCACCCTGGCCGCCGCGCGGGACGCCGCCTACGAGGTGGTACGCGGCATCGAGCTGGCCGGTTCGCACTACCGCTCGGACATCGCGGCTGCCGCGGTGGACGGCCGGATCGACCTTCCCGCCTGACCAGCAGGCCGACGCCGGCGCGGTGGTCAGCGGTTCGTCGCGCCGGGTGAGACCTCGGGCTGACCCGCCGTTTCCGGGGCGGTGCGGTCCGGTGGCCCCGAGCCGCCGGGAGCGCGGTTGACCATCCGGTCGAGCACGTTGGCGGTGGCCCGCTCGATCCGCTCGTCGCGGTGCGTGCGCCGGTTCAGCGCCATCGTCCAGCCGAGGGTGCCGGTGGCGAACACGACGGCTCCCCGGGGCGTCTCGTACACGTGGGTGCTCTGCACCCGCTTCGCGCCCTCACGGTTGATGTACGGAGACCTGCTGAGCAGGGTGTCGCCGAGCCCTCCGGGGCGGGCGGCGCCGTTGTTGACGCCGTCCGCCTCGCCCAGGACGAGCCCGGGGATCCGATCGCCGTCGGCCACCCCGGTGCCGGCCCACACCCAGTGGTCGGCGGCCCGGACCACCAGCGGCTGCGGGGTGGCCACGATGCCGTTGTACTGGATGCCGATCAGCGACTGCTCGGGCTTATCGAGGTAGCGCCAGGTCACCGTCGGCCCGGCGGCGTCCTCGTCCGGGTCGGGGTCGGTCTTGGCGCAGGCGACGACCCGCTCGGGGCGGCCGTCGGCGGAGGGGCGCACCCGGATGTGCCAGTAGACGCTGTTCGCGCCGAAGAAGGCGAGGCTGGTGCCGCCGGCCAGGCCGGCCTCGGCGGCCCGGCGCATCTCCACCGACCAGTACTCGTCGTGCCCGCAGAAGATCAGCCCGCGGTGCCGGGCCGGGTCGAGCCGCCCGGAGTGCAGGTCGAAGCTGGTCGCGTAGGAGATGTCGTAGCCGTTGCGCTCCAGCCACTGGACGGCGTCCTGGTCCCGGGTGAAGTGTGCCGGCTGGCCGGCGTCGGCGTACGGGCGGTCGAAGGAGACCTCGCGCGCTCGCAGGGCCGGATCGCGCTTCCCGCTGGCGGTGTAGCCGTTGTAGAGGCTCTTGCCGGCCTGCCCGTCCTGCGGCCACTGGTTGTACGCCTGCCAGGTGGTCACCGGCAGCACCACGCAGAGCGCGGCGGCCCGCGTGTCGTCCCGCACCACGAAGGGGGTGGAGGCGTACCAGCCGTCGGCGGAGGTGAAGACCGCCTGGTAGAGGCCGGAGGTCCAGTCCTCGGGGATGCGGAGGGTCCAGGACACCGGCCAGCGGCAGGCGATCGCTCCGGTGTCGGGGTCGGCGGGCGGCACGGGCTGCGGGGTGCCGTCCAGTGCCGGGCTGGTCAGCATGGTCCGGGGGGTGCCGGCGCCGTCGTGCCAACCGAGCCGCTTCACGCTGATCTGGAACGGGCCGGCCGGGTTGACCGCGACGTGGAAGTCGACGGACTCGCCGGGGGCCAGGCTGGTCGTCGAGGCGTACCCCTGGATCTGCCGCCGCCGGTCGTCGGCGGGCCGGACGTCGTCCGGCATCCTCCAGGACCCGCCGGCAGCACGGTTGTCCACCCCGACCGGTGCGGTCTGGCGGCGGGTCGGCGGGCCGCTGCGGCGGTGACTCAGCACGGGCTCGCTGGAGCCGCCGAGCGCGGTGGCGGAGACGCCGCCGAGGAGGAGGCCCAGGGCCCAGCGCCGACGGAGTCGAACCATGCGAGCAGCTCCGGGTCAGATGAGAGTCACTGCCGGGACAGCCGGCACACGGAAAATACCACCGGCCCGGCGGCTCCGTCTGTCCCCTGTGGGACCCCCCTCAGCCGTAGTAGCGGCGGAGTTCGCGGCTGAGGACCTTGCCGGTGGCGTTGCGCGGCAGGTACTTCACGAACACCACGTCGCGGGGGACGGAGAAGCGGGCCAGGTAGTGCCTCACGTACTCGCGGACCGCCTCCGGGTCCAGCGTCTCACCGGGGTGCAGGGCAAGGAACGCGGCGAGCCGCTGGCCGTACTCCGGGTCCGGCACGCCGATCACGGCGACCTCGCGGACCTGCGGCAGCCGGGCGATCAGATCCTCCACCTCGGACGGGAAGACGTTCTCCCCACCGGAGACGATCATGTCGTCGGCCCGCCCGTCGACGAAGAGCAGCCCGTCGGGGTTCATCCGGCCCAGGTCGCCGGTGTCGAGCAGGCCGTCGCGCCGCTCCCGGCCGGCCCCCGAGGTGTAGCCCTCGAAGAGCATCTCGTTGCCCACGAAGATCCGGCCGACCCGGCCGTCGCGGACCGGCTCGCCGGCGTCGTCCACGATCTCCACCCGGGTGCCGTGCGGCGGGCGGCCCGCCGTGGTGGGGGCCGCGCGCAGTTCCGCCGGGCCGGCGATGGAGGCCCAGGAGACCTCGGTCGAGCCGTAGAGGTTGTGGAGGACGTCGCCGAAGCGGTCCATGAATGCGGTGGCCAGGCCACCGGGAAGGGCGGAGCCGCTGACCGCCACCACCTTGAGCGGCGGCCGGGGCTCGGGCGGCGGCGTCTCCATGAGCCGTTGCAGCATCACCGGCACGGCGAAGAGCGCGTCGCAGGGCTGCCCGGCCAGGGCGGCCAGCGTGGCGGCCGGGTCGAACCGGCGGTGCAGCACGATCGTGGCGCGCAGCGCGAACGACACCTGGAGTGCGGCGTACCCCCAGGTGTGGAAGATCGGCGCGGCGATCAGCACGGTGTCGTGAACGTGCAGCGGGATCCGGTCGATGATGGACACCAGCGGACCGAAGCCGTGCGGCGTGGGCCGGCGGGCGCCCTTGGGCGCGCCGGTGGTGCCGGAGGTGAGCACGATGGTCCGGCCGTCCCGCTCCGGCGGCTGGAGCTGGTCTCCGGGCAGCGCGCCGGCGATCAGCTCCTCCTGGCCGCGCTCGTCGACCCGGTGCAGCTCGGGGGGAAGGCCGAGGACCCGCTCGGCGAACTCGGCGTCGTGCACCAGCACGCGCAGACCCTGCTCCTCGGCCACGGTGGCCAGCTGTGCCGCGGAGAGACCGGTGTTGACCAGTACGGCGTCGGCGCCGAGCAGCATCGCGGCGACGATCGCCTCGATCAGCCCGTGGTGGTTGCGGCAGAGCACGCCCACCCGGTCGCCGCTCTGCACGCCGAGCCCGGCCCGCAGCGACCGGGCCAGCCGTTCCGACCGGTCCAGCAGCTCCTGGTACGTCAGCGAGGCGCCGTGCTCGTCGATGACGGCGATCCGTCCCGGGTCGCGGGCGGCGGCCTGGCGCAGCTCGCCGGCGAGGCTCCAGCCCCAGCGGCGCAGGGCGTTGAGTTGGGAGGCCACCCGGATCGGGCGGCCCGGGTTGAGCAGTCCGCGTCGGGTCAGCGTGGCGACGATGAACGGCAGGTCCAAGTCGCAACCCTCCTTCGCGTTCGTGTTCTCCCGATCATGCACCGGCGGCGGCGACGGCGCCCAGCCGAGGTGATCAGTTGCCCAGCCTGCGGAATGCGGAGCGCGGACCGGCGGCCCGACCCGCGACGGCGGTACGCCCGGCACGGCGGTGCCGTCGCGGGTCGGGTCGGGGTCCGCCGGCGATCAGCGGATCTGCATGCCGGAGATGGCCCGGGAGATGACCAGCCGCTGGATCTCGGAAGTGCCCTCGAAGATGGTGTAGATCTTGGCGTCCCGGTACCAGCGCTCGACCGGGTGGTCGCGCAGGAAGCCGGCGCCGCCGAGGAGCTGGACCGCCCGGTCGGTGACGGAGACGGCCACCTCGCCGGCCTTGAGCTTGGACATCGAGCCCTCGCCCGCGGTGAACGGCCGGTTGTTGCGCCCCATCCACGAGGCCCGCCAGACCAACAGCCGGGCCGCGTCGATCTCCATCTTCATGTCGGCGAGCGCGAACGCGACCGCCTGGTTCTCGATGATCGGGCGTCCGAACTGGACCCGTTCCTTGGCGTAGTCGAGGGCGTACTCGTACGCGGCGCGGGCCACGCCGAGCGCCTGCGCGCCGACGGTCGGGCGGGACAGTTCGAACGTGCGCATGGCCGCCTGGCCGGAGGCCCGCTGGCCGGTGCGGGCCCGGGCCAGCCGCTCGTCCAGCGCGTCCTTGCCGCCGAGCAGGCAGCGCCCCGGAACCCGTACGTCGTCGAGGAAGACGTCGGCGGTGTGCGAGGCGCGCAGCCCGAGCTTGCGCAGCTTGCGGGTGGCGGTGAGCCCCGGCGTGCCGGGCGGCACGACGAACGCGGCCTGCCCCCGCGAGCCCAGGTCGGGCTCGACCGAGGCGGTGACCACGTGCACCCCGGCGATGCCGCCGTTGGTAGCGTACGCCTTCTGCCCGTTCAACACCCACTCGTCGGCGGCCGCGTCGTAGACCGCGCGGGTCCGCATCGACCCGACGTCGGAGCCGGCCTCCGGCTCGGTGGTGCAGAACGCGGCGACCGCCGGCTGGTCGACGTCGCCGAAGCACTGCGGCACCCACTCGATGAGCTGGTCGGGGGTGCCGGCGCCGTAGATGGCGGCGACGGCCAGCGAGGTGCCGAAGATGCTCAGGCCGATGCCGGCGTCACCCCAGAACAGCTCCTCGCTGGCGATCGGGAGGGAGAGCCCGGTGGGGTCGGCCCAGCAGGTGGCGAGGAACTCGAAGCCGTACAGGCCGACCTTCGCGGCCTCCTGGATGATCGGCCAGGGAGTCTCCTCCCGGGCGTCCCACTCGGCCGCGGCCGGGCGCACGACCTCGGCGGCGAAGCCGTGCACCCAGTCGCGAAGGTCCCGCTGTTCCTCGTTCAGGTCGAGCGAGAACTCGGCCATCTCAGGCCTTGGGGATGTCGAACAGGTTGGCGATGTTGGCGGCGAGGCCCAGGTCGCCCTTGGCCTTCAGCTTGCCGGTCATGAACATCATGACCGGGTTGCCGCCACCGGACACGATCTTCAGGAACTCGACCGGGCCCATGGTGAGGCTGAGCTTCGGGTCCCGGGTGGGCGTCTCCGAGACGGCGCAGGTGCCGTTCTCGATGACGATCTCGTAGGTGTCGGTGCCACCGTCGGGGCGACCGGTGATGTTCCAGTGGATGACCGCGTTGGTGGAGCCGGCCCGGTCGGCCCGGAACAGCGACGGCATCCGGTTGAAGACCTCGCTCAGGATCTTGCCGCGCAGGTCGCCGGACATGATCTCGGCGATCTTGTCGTCGGGGGTGGACTTGACCAGCTGCGCGAACTCCTTCGGGCCGACGTTCGCGAAGTTGGCCGGGTCGAAGTCACTCATGGGGGATGCACCTCTCGGGCGAGCCGACTTTGGTTACTCAGGCGTAACCCTACGCACGAGTAGGTATGCTCGCAAGGGTGTCCAGCACACCGACCTTCAAGCGCCTCCCCCGCGCCGTGCGCGAGCAGCAGATGCTCGACGCGGCGGTCAAGGTCTTCTCCCGCCGGGGCTTCCACGCGGCCAGCATGGACGAGATCGCCGACGACGCCGGCATCTCCAAGCCGATGGTCTACGCCTACCTCGGCACGAAGGAGGAGCTCTTCGTCGCCTGCCTGCACCGCGAGGGCACCCGGATGATGGAGGCCATCGCCGGGGCGGCCGCTCCCGACCTGCCCGCCGACGAGCGGCTCTGGCGCGGGCTGCGCGCCTTCTTCGGCTTCGTCGGCGCGCACCGGGACGGCTGGGCGGTGCTCTACCGGCAGGCCCGCGGCGAGCAGCCGTTCGCCGCCGAGCTGGCCACCATGCGCGGCCGGCTCGTCGAGGTGGTCGCCGGGATGCTCGACCACGCGCTGCGCGCCAACGGGCGCGAGGTCGGCGCCACCGACCTGGAGGTCGTCGCGTACGCCCTGGTCGGCGCGACCGAATCGCTGGCCGACTGGCTGGCCGACCACCCGGAGGCGGACCCGGAGAAGACCGCCACCCGGATGATGAACGTGGCCTGGCTGGGCGCCGACCAGCTGCTGCGCGGCATCACCTGGCACCCGCCGGCCGGCTGACCCGGGCCCGGACCCGCCGGCCGCGCGCCCAGCGCACCGCCTCCACGACGGCGGTCAAGGTCAGCGCCAGCCCCAGCCCGAGCAGCAACCCGCGGACCGGATCCCGCTCGAAGGCGAGCCCACCCAGGTAGCCGACCAGCGCCGAATAGATCGCCCAGGACCCGGCGGCCAGCGCGTCGAAGAGCAGGAACCGCCGCCGGGGAAACCGGACCGCCCCCATGGTCAGGGTGACCGCCGTCCGTCCACCCGGGACGTAGCGCGCCACGGTGAGAATCAGCCCGCCGCGCGCCGCGATGCCCCGCCGGGCCCGCTCCAGCGCGGCCCGCCGCCGGCTGCCACGGCCACTCCGGCCCGGCACCACCTGGGCCGCGGGAACGGCCGCCGGGAGGCGGGCCAGCAGCCGGCCGCCGCCGTGGCGGCCGATCGCGTACGACACGTGGTCGCCGACGAGCGCGCCGAGCGCGGCCACCACGACCACCAGCGGCAGGTCGGGCTGGCCGGTCGCGGCGAACACCCCGGCCGTGATCACGGCGGTCTCGCTCGGCACCACCGGAAAGAAGCCGTCGACCACCGCGACGGCGAACAGCGCTAGGTAGATCCAGGGCGAGGACATGGTCTGGTGGAGCAGGTCGAGCACGGAATCCATGGCCCCGATGCTGGTCGCGCCGGCCGTCCCGGCCATCTGCCGTCGGTCGCCCGGCGACGGCTACTTTCGTCGCGTCGTACCCCGACGGGCCGTCGGGGTCGACCCCCAACCCTCCCGGAGGTACGCCCCGTCGCGCGCCCGCCCGGCCTAGGCTCGCCGGGTGACCACCCGCGTCGCCCTGCTGCGGCGGGCCGAGCGGCACACGCCGCTCCTGCTCGCCGCGCTGGTGGCCGCCTGCACCTGGGCGTCGGCCACCGGTGCCCTGGGCGTCCGCTCGCCGCTGCCCCGCCCGCTGGTGCTGGTCGTGGCGCTGGCCTCGGGCGCCGCCGCCGTCGCGGCCCGCCGGTGGCCGCTGGTCGCGGCGGCGACGGTCGGCTGGCTCGTCCTGGCCGCCTGCCCGGCCGCCGTCCTGGCCTCCTGGCGGGCGGGGGTCGCGCTGCGCGGTCGGCGCCTCGCCGCGTACCTGCTCGGTGCGGGCGGCGTCGCCCTGCTCGGGGTGGCCGTCGGCGTCGCGGTCGGCGGCGAGCGCCGGCTGACCACCGCCACCGGCGCCAACGCCGCGGCGCTCTTCGCCTGGGTGGTGGTCTTCCCGCTGGTCGCCGGCCTGTGGATCGGCGCCCGGCGGGACACGCTGGCCGCCCTGCACGACCGCGCCGCACGCCTGGAACGCGAGCAGGAGGCGCGCGCCGACCGGGTGCGCGCCGAGGAGCGGGCCCGGATCGCCCGGGAGATGCACGACGTGGTGGCGCACCGGGTCTCGCTCATGGTGGTGCACGCCGGGGCGCTGGAGGTGACCGCCGCCGAGCCGGCCACCGTCGAGGCGGCCGCCCTGATCCGCTCCACCGGCCGGGCGGCGCTGACCGACTTGCGCGAGGTGCTGGGCGTGCTGCGCCAGCGGGCCGGCGACGGCACGCCGCTGCCCCCGACCGGCCTGGACGCGGTGGACGAGCTGATCCGGGAGTCGCGGGCGGCCGGCCTGCGGGTGGACCGGCGGGACGAGGGGACGCCCGGGACGGTGCCCGGCGGCGTGGCCCGGACCGTGCACCGGGTTGTCCAGGAAGGGCTGACAAACGTCCGCAAGCACGCCCCGGCCGCGGCGGTCACCGTCCGCCTGCGGCACCTGCCCGACGGGATCGAGGCCACCGTCCGCAACGGGCCGTCCGCCCGGCCCGGCAACCCCCTGCCCGGCGCGGGGCTCGGCCTCGTGGGGCTGCGCGAGCGGGTCGAGCTGGCCGGCGGACGGCTGTCGGCCGGCCCGACCGACGACGGCGGTTTCCTGCTGCGGGCGCTGGTGCCGACGGAGGGCCCCTCATGATCCGCACCGTGATCGCCGACGACGAGCAGCTGGTCCGGGCCGGCCTGCGGCTGATCCTGGAGGCCGCGCCCGACATCGCGGTGGTGGGCGAGGCGGCCGACGGGGCCGAGGCGCTCGCCGCCGCCGTACGGCTGCGGCCCGACGTGGTGCTGCTCGACGTGCGGATGCCCGGCACCGACGGGCTGACCGCCGCGTCGCTGATCGTCGCCGCGGGCCCGAAGGTCGTCATGCTCACCACCTTCGACCAGGACGAGTACGTGCACGGCGCGCTGCGCGCCGGCGCGGTCGGTTTCCTGCTCAAGGACACCCCGCCCCGGGAACTCGCGGCCGCCGTGCGGACCGTCGCGGCCGGCAACGCCATGCTCGCCCCGACGGTGACCCGGCGGTTGATCAGCTCGTTCGCGGAGCGCGGCCCGGCCCGGCGGGAGGCCGCCCGGCAGCGGCTGGCCCGGCTCACCGACCGGGAGGCGGCGATCGTCCGGGAGGTGGCCCGCGGCGACGCGAACGCCGACGTGGCCCGCCGGCTCGGCACGAGCGAGGCCACCGTGAAGACCCACGTCAGCCGCGCGCTGGCCAAGCTCGACGTGGCCAACCGGGTCCAGCTCGCCATCCTGGTCCACGACGCCGACCTCCTGGAGGAGTGAAACTGTCGGTGGGCACCACCATGATCGCGGCGTGCTGAACGGAATCGACGAGATCGACTGGTCGCGGCTGAGCCACGCGTACGGCCCGGCGAACGACGTGCCGGGGCAGCTGCGCGCTCTCGCCTCGGCCGACTCTGGCGAGCGGGCACGCGCCCGGCACGAGCTCTACGGCAACATCTTCCACCAGGGCACCCGCTACGAGGCGACCGCGTACGCGGTGCCCTTCCTGCTGGAACTGCTCGCCGACCCGCGCACCGGGGAGCCGGCCGAGCTGCTGGAACTACTTGTCGCGATCGCCATCGGCTACGACGAGGGCTGGCTCCCCGACGGCCTGCCGGTGGCCGACTGGCGCCGCCGGGCGGCCGGTGGGGAGGCTCTGTTGGCGGCGGGGCCCCGGCCCGGTGACGACGCCTACGACGAGGACGAGGGCGACTACGCCTACCTCGAGTCGCTCACCGAGGCCGACCAGGAGCGGCTGTACGCGTACGTCGAGTTGGCCGCCTACGACGCGGTGCGCGCGGGCGTACCTCTCTTCCGTGCGCTGCTCACCCGCCCGGAACCGGCGCTGCGCGCCCGCGCGGCGTACGCGCTCGCCTGGTTCCCGGAGGACGCGGCGGGCAGCGTCCCGGCGCTGGCGGCGGTCGTGGCGGCCGACCCGGACACCGAACTCCCTCCGGTGGTCGGCACCGCGCTCGCGGCGACCGGCCTGCTCGGCGTCGCGCCCGATGCCGCGCTGCTCACCGACCCCCGGCCGACGGTTCGCTGGGGGGCGGCGGTCGGCCGCGCACGGGTGCTCGGCGCGGCGGCGGACCAGGCGACCGTCGACGAGCTGATGGCCTGGGCCGCGGGTGCGCCCGAGGGGCCGACCGGGGTGCCTTTCCTCGACGGGGACCTCGCCGGGTGTGCCGGCCTGGCGCTGCGCCAGATCGGTCCCCGGCACGCGGGCCAGGGCTTCGACGTCCTGGTGGCCCGGATTCCGGCCGTATCCGGTATTCCGGCGCTGCCGGTGGTCGAGCAGGCGCTGCGGCTGGCGTTCCCGGACGGCCCGCTGCCCGCCGGCACGCCGGCGACGGCGCTCACCGACCGGCAGCGGAGGCTGGCGGAAGCGCTCGCCGCCTCGCCCGGCACCTGGCTGATCGGGGGGCACCCGTTCGTCAACTTCGGTGTCATGGTCGGCGGCTACGGCCTGGCGCACGACGTCGAGAGTCTCGCCGCATACCTGACCGAGGGCGGCGCCGCAGGCCGCTGATCCCTCGGAACGCCAGGCGCCGGGGTCAGTGGCGTGCGGTGGCGCGGGCGCGGGCGCGGCGGCGGGCCCAGCGCACCACCTCGAACAGGCCGGTGACCGCCACCGAGATGCCGACCCCGGCGAGCAGGCCCTGGACCGGGTTGTGCTCGAAGGCCAGCCCGCCGAAGTAGCCGAGCAGGCCGCAGTAGATGCCCCAGGTGCCGCAGGCCAGCGCGTCGTACATGAGGAAGGAGCGGTACGGGTAGCGGACCGCGCCCATGGTCAGGGTGACCGCGGTCCGGCCGCCCGGGACGTACCGGGAGGTGGTCAGGATGATGCCGCCGCGCCGGTCCACGGCCCGGCGGGCCCACTCGGAGCCCGTCCGGCGCCGGCTGTCGACGGGCAGCCGGGCCAGCCGGTGCGCGCCGCCACCGCGCCCGATGGCGTAGGAGATGTGGTCGCCGGCGAACGCGCCGACCGCGGCGGCCACGATCACCCCGACCACGTTCGGCTCCCCGCCGGCCGCGAAGACCCCCGCGGTGATCGCCACGGTCTCGCCGGGCACCGCCGGGAAGAACGCGTCGACGGCGGTGACCACGATGATCACCAGGTACACCCACGGCGAGGTCACCGTCTGGTGCAGCAGGTCGAGCACGTCCCCCATGCCCCCATGCTCGGTGGTGCGGTGTCAGCGGGGAGCGGAAACGGCTCCGGCGAGGGCGGCGACCTTGTCCTCGGCGGTCGGCCCGTGCGAGGTGAGCAGCACCGGCGCGCCCAGCTCGGCCGCCACCGCGGCCGGCCAGTCGGTGGGCGCCTCGTCGAGGACCGGGCGGGCCCGGAGCAGCCGTTCGGTGAGCGCGGCCTGGCGGTCCAGGTCGCCGGCCGGGCCGGGGACGAGCCGGTCGGCCGTGTCGTAGCGGCGGCAGATCCGCAGGCCCGGGCCGGCCAGGTCGAGGTGGGTGAGGGCGAGCACGTCCACGCCGCCGGCCACCTCGAGCGCGTAGCGGTGGGCCACGGCGTCGAAGTGGCCGAACCGGAACCGGCCCTGCCAGGGATTGGTCGGGTTGCGCGGGTCGGCGAACGGCAGCGCCGGGTCCTCGGTGACCAGCGGCCCGGGGCCGTGCCGGGTGGTGGTCACCCGCAGCACGCCGAGCCGCTGCGCGGTGCCGGCGAGCCCGGCCTCGGCGAGCAGCGACTCGGCGTTGGCGAAGGTGGTGGTGCTCCACGTGGTGTACGGGTGGAAGCCGTGCCACTCGTCCAGCAGCACCCCCTGTGCCCCCTCGAAGACGCAGGTCCCGGCCCGCAGCGCCCCGGACAGCCAGGTCCGGTCGACGATCGCCACCCGGCCGGCGAACCCGGCGTACGCGGGCAGGCAGTCCTCGACCGGCGGGGCGTCCAGCGGGCCGAGCTCGGCGGTGAGCCGGTCCCGCAGCGCGGTGAGCCGGCGGCACAACACCGCAGGGCGGCCGCAGTCCGCCACCCGGGGCGCCTCGTCGGGGTGGGCGAGGCCGTACGCGACCGCCTCGCCCACCCCCAGCCCGCAGGAGCCGTGCCGGTCGGCTCCCCGGGCGATCTCCCGCGCCCGGTTGGCGGCCCGGTGGTACGGGGTGGCGAGCAGCGCCTCCCCGTCCACGGTCAGCCGGTCCAGCGCGTCGGGCACCCCGACCGCCGTGAGGTGGTCGGCCTCGGCGGCCAGCGCCAGCGGGTCCACCACCACGTGCCGCGACAGGTGCGTACGGACCCCGGGGCGGAACGTCCCGGCGCCGAACTGCGCGAACGTGTGGTGCCGCCCGTCGCGCAGCACGACGTTGTGCGCCGCCTGCGCGCCCCCGTTGAACCGGACCACCGTGTGCACCGGCCGGCTCGCGCAGAGCCAGTCGACGACGGTGCCCTTGCCGGCGTCGCCGTAGCCGAGGTCGACCACCATCACGTGCCTCACAGCCGGGTGACCCCGCTGCCGTCGGTCGGGGCGAACGGCAGCGTGGCCACCGCGCGCCGGCCGCCGCCGAGGCGGGCGAGCGCCCGGGAGACGGTACGGCCGGCCGTCGACCCGGCCCGGTCCAGGTCGCGCAGCCCGGTGTCCAGGTCGACGGCCTGCTCGCCGAGGCCGACGGTGAGCGCGATGGTCTCGCAGACCGCGTCGAGGTCGTCCAGCTCGACGGCGTGCTGCCCGAGCAGGTCACGCCAGAAGTCGAGGACCTTGCGGCTGCCCGCGTACGCGCTGCCGGCCGGGAGCAGGTAGTAGGTGTCCCAGCGCCGGGTCACCTCGTCGACGATCTGCCGCAGCGGCACGTCCTCGCGCAGGTCGTCGCCGATCAGCCGGGCCACCTGCCGCCGGTCCACCCGGGGGTACGCCAGCTCGTCGCCGATGATGAACAGGTAGCCGCGCCGCCCCCGCTTCGTCCAGCTGTCGGTGACCGTGTGCCGGGCCATGAAGTACAGGGCCAGCTCGTACGACTCGGTCATCTGGCCGCCACCGCCGCCCTCCAGCACGATCCGGCCGAGGTCGTCGTCCATCCGGTTGTCGGACTCGAACTGGCCGATCTGCAACGGCACCCGGTCGCAGGTGGCATCGCCGATCGCGCCGAACAGCAGCTGCGGGTCGCGGGCGTAGCCCTGGCGGAGGAGCAGGCCGAGCAGCTGCGGCAGCTTGCTCTGGAGCACCCGGGGCACGTGCCCCATCGACCCGGTCACGTCGAAGAGCACCGCGATGGGCGTCGACTGCGGGTGCTCGTCCGAGTCGCGGCTCTCCCGTACCGCGCCGCGCGGGTCGAGCGCGGGGTGCACCGTGCGCGCTCCGCCGTCGCTGTAGGAGAAGGCGCTCGCGCCGGTGGCCCGCCGGTAGCGGTCGGCGGCGTCGTACACGTCGGTGGACCAGATTCCGCTGCCCATGACAGCCTCCCTAGGGGTTGAGGGTGAAGGGTCGGAAGGTGCGGGGGCCGTAGAGGCCGTCCAGCACCTCGTCGAGTTCGCGGAGCAGCCGCCAGGCGTCGTCGGGGCGCGCGGCCAACCCCGGGCGCCGGCAGCCGGCCGCGAAGGCGCGCAGCTCGCGCGGTGCCCGGTCGGCCATCAGCCAGGTCATGCAGCGCGCCGCCATGGCCAGGTCGGTGCCCGGGCCGGCGGGCCGCCGCGCGGCCACCTCGGCCGGGTACCACTCCTCGTGGCCGGGAACCAGCGCCGGGATGGTCGCGCCGGGCTCGGTGGAGAGGCACCAGTCGACCAGGACCACGCCGTGCGCGTCCGGTTCGATGAGCACGTGCCGGGGGAGCACCGCGCCGTGCACCACCCCGGCCCGGTGGGCCAGGCCGAGGGCGACCAGCAGCCGCCGCCACATCCAGGCCGCGTCGCGCGGGTCCACGCCGTCCGGGTACGCCCGGCGCACCTCGTCCAGGCTGCGCAGTCCCGGTGCCGCGGCCACCACGTTGACCAGCCGTTCCGCGCCGGTCGCCGGGTCGCGGGCGGGCAGGTGGTCGATGAGCCGGGGCACGTAGGGCAGGTGCCTCGGATCGCCCCGGTCGGCGATCCGCCGCAGGGCGCGTGCCTCGCGGGCCATCAGGTCGTTGTCGGCCGGATCGCGGGGCAGCTTGAGCAGCCGGTCCCGCCCGGCGTCGTAGAGGTCGGCCAGGTCCCCGGCGTACGCGATCCGACGCAGCGTGTAGTCGCCGAGTCGGGTGCCGCGGCCGCCCCGCCAGCGGGCGGTCACCGTCATCAGCGCATCGGAGGCGGCGGCGCGTACCCCCGGGTCGACCGCGCCGAGCCGGTCGGGGTGCAGGGCCGTGACCAGCTCGCGGTAGCGGCGGGCCGGCGCGTCGGTGCCGAACAGGTCGGCGGCGCCGCGCGCCGTGGCGACCAGCCGGATCGCCTCCTCGGTCCTCACCGCACCGTCTCCTCCCGGGCGGGGCGCAGCAGCGCCGGGTGGAGGAGCCGGGCGTCGCCGGCCCGGTAGAGCTTGGCCCGGGGCCCGCCGCGCGGGCCGCCGCGCTCGGTGCTGTCGCCGGTGCTCTCCACGAAGCCCGGCACGGAGAGCACCTTGCGGTGGAAGTTGCCGGCGTGCAGCGGGTGCCCCCAGACCGTCTCGTAGACGGCCCGCAGCTCGGTGATGGTGAACTCGGGTGCCAGGAAGCGGGTGGCCAGCGGCGTGTATTCCAGCTTGGACCGGGCCCGCTCCAGCCCGTCGTCGATGATGCGGCCGTGGTCGAAGGCGAGCTGCCGGCTGGTCAGCGCGGTCACCGGCAGCCAGATCGCGTCGTCGGCGTCGGTGTCGGCGACCGGGTCGGGCAGGTCCGGGGCGAAGGCCAGGTGGGCGATGGAGACCACCCGCATGCGGGGGTCCCGGTCGGGCCCGCCGTAGGTGGCGAGCTGTTCCAGGTGGACGCGGCGCAGCCGCTCGCCGCCGAGCCCGGTCTCCTCGGCCAGCTCGCGCCGGGCGCCGGCGGCCAGGTCCTCGTCGGGGCGGACGAAGCCACCGGGCAGCGCCCAGTGGCCCGCGTAGGGCGGGGCCGCCCGGCGGATCAGCAGCAGGTGCAGCGCGCCCTCGCGGATGGTCAGCGCCACCACGTCGACGGTGACGGCGACCGCCGGGTAGTCCCGGGGGTCGTACGCGGCCAGAAAGTCCTGCTCGTTCACGGCGTCTCTCTCATCTTGAGAACAACTCAATCTGAGAACAACTTAGCGTACGAAAGAGGGGACGCCAAGCCCCCTCTTTCCTCAGCGGACGGTGCCCACCAGGTGCGGCCGCCCCTGTCGCGCGTCGTGCAGCGCGAAGTCCCAGGTCCCGTCCGTGACGGCGGCGCTGAAGGCCACCGTCGACGGCAACGGCACGGGAAGCTTGAACGCCACCTCCACCGTGTAGGACTCCGGCAGCCGGCTCTCCAGCGCCGCCAGGCAGCGGGCCTTGCTCCACATGCCGTGGGCGATCGGGCGCGGGAAGCCGAACAGCCGCGCGCCCAGCTTCGAGGTGTGGATCGGGTTGTGGTCGCCGGAGACCCGCGCGTAGTCGGTGCCCACCCGGGGAGTCACCCGCCACTGCGCCGAGGCGGCCGGCGGTGTCGGGCCGTCACCCCGGTCGCGCCGCGGACCGCCGCCCGCCGTGCGCTCCTTCCCCAGGTACGTCGAGACGCCCCGCCAGACCTCCTCCCCGCCGACCGAGCCGACCAGCACCACGTCGAGCTGCCGGCCCCGTTCGTGCGGGCGCAGATTCTCGGCGTACGTGCGGAAGTCCACCGTCTCGCCGGCCTCCACCGGCCGGTGCACGGTGATCCGGTTCGCCACGTGCACCACCCCGCTCAGCGGGATGGGGAACTCCGGCGCGGTCATCAGCCGCAGCGACAGCGGAAAGCCCAGCACGTGCAGGTATGTCGCCGGCAGCCGGTCGGCCAGCCGGAACCCGCAGACCCGGTCGTAGTCCGCCAGGTGGGCCGGGTCGACCGTCACGCCGGAGACGCCCAACTCCACGGCGGGCACGTCCGGCCGGCGCCGGCCGCCCATCCCGGGCAGCGCCCCCAGCAGGGCCCGCCGGTAGAGCGCCCCCGGCGCGGGCAGCCGGGGTAGGTCGATACGAAGGCGCCCCTCCGGCCCGGTGCGGTCCGGTGCGGTCAGGGTGCCCGCGCCGCCCGACCTCACCGCGGCGGCCGCGCCGGACAGGTCACGGGTGCGGCCGTCGGCCAGGGCCGACAGGTCCTGGGTCCGATCGTCGGCCCGCGCGGACAGATCCTGGGTGTGGTCGTGGGCCAGCGCGGACAGGTCCTGGGTCGCCTCGACCGGCGGCTCCGGGACGGCCCGCGCGGCCAGCGCCGCGCGGGCCGAGGTCAGGTCCTGGGTCGGCCCCTCGATCAGCTCGTGCACCGACAGCTCCTCGGCCGGCTCCTCCGGCCGCTGCTTCCGCCGCGCCATCACGCCCCCAGCAGGCTCTGGCCGCAGACCCGGACCACGTTGCCGCTGACCGCGCCGCTCGCCGGCCAGGACAGCCAGCCGATCGTCTCGGCCACGTCCACCGGCAGGCCGCCCTGGGCCAGGCTGTTCATCCGCCGGCCCGCCTCGCGGATCATCAGCGGGATCCGGGCGGTCAGCCGGGTCTCGATGAAACCGGGTGCGACCGCGTTGAGGCTGATGCCCCGTTCGCGCAGCACCGGGGAGAGGGAGTCGACCAGGCCGATGACCCCGGCCTTGCTTGTCGCGTAGTTGGTCTGGCCGCGGTTGCCCGCGATGCCAGCGATCGAGGAGACCGAGACGATCCGGCCGCCGGCCGGGATCAGGTCGCGCTCCAGCAGCACATCGTTGATCCGCTCCTGGCTGGAGAGGTTCACGTCGATCACCGAGTCCCAGCGGTCGGCGTCCATCCGGCCGAGGGTCTTGTCCCGGGTGATGCCGGCGTTGTGCACCACCACGTCGATTCGGCCGTGCCGGCTCGCCAGGTGCTCGGCCAGGCGGGTCGGTGCGTCCGGCGCGGTCAGGTCGAGCTGCACGGCGCTGCCGCCGACCTCGTTGGCGACCGCGGCCAGTTCGTCGCCGGCGGCCGGGATGTCCAGCGCGACGACCGAGGCGCCGTCCCGGGCGAGCACCCGGGCCAGCGCCGCGCCGATGCCCCGGGCCGCACCGGTGACCAGGACCACCTGGCCGTCCAGCGGCCGGTCCCAGTCGGCCGGCGCGGCGGCGGTCCCGGCGCCCACCCGGATCACCTGACCCGAGACGTACGCGGACCGGCCGGACAGCAGGAAGCGCAGGGTGGACTCCAGGCTGACCGGGGTGCCGGCGTCGCCGTCCTTCGTGACGTACACGAGCTGGGCGGTCACGCCCCGACCGAACTCCTTGCCGATGCTGCGGGTCAGCCCCTCCAGCGCGCGCTGGGCGGTCGCCTCGCGGGGCGAGCCGCACTCGGCCGGCGGCGTGCCCAGCACGATCACCCGGCCGCTGGGCAGCAGTGCCCGGGCCTGCGGGTGGAAGAAGTCGTAGAGCTGGCGCAGCCCGGTGGAGTCGGTGATGCCGCTGGCGTCGTACACCAGGGCCGCGAAGCGGGCGGTGGCGTCGGTGGCGGCGGCCGGGTCGACCAGCTCGACCCCGGCGGCGGTCAGCACCTTGCCCACCGGCTCGGCCAGCCGGCCGCCGGTCGACGAGCCGAGCAGGACCGGCCCGGGAACGAGCGGGTCGCCCGGCGTGTGCCGGCGCAGTCGGGGCGGGTCGGGCAGTCCGAGGCGCTTGACCAGCGCGCGGCCGGCCCCCGTTTGGACGAAGCTCGCGTACCTGTCGGTCATAGGCGTAGCCTACTGGCGAGTAGGGTTCGGGCAACAGCTTCGAGGAGGCCGATCGTGCAGAGTGTCCGGCGAGTCGCGGTGATCGGCGGCAACCGCATCCCCTTCGCCCGCTCCAACTCGCGCTACGCGCACGCGTCCAACGCGGACATGCTCGGTGCGGCGCTGGACGGGCTGGTCGCCCGGTTCGGGCTGGCCGGGCAGCGGGTCGGCGAGGTGGTGGCGGGCGCCGTGCTCAAGCACTCCCGGGACTTCAACCTCACCCGCGAGGTGGTGCTCGGCTCCCGGCTCGACCCGCACACCCCGGCGTACGACATCCAGCAGGCCTGCGGCACCGGGCTGGAGGCCGCCATCCTGGTCGCCAACAAGATCGCCCTCGGGCAGATCGAGGCCGGCATCGCCGGTGGCGTCGACACCACCTCCGACGCGCCGCTCGCCGTCAACGAGGACCTGCGCCGGACCCTGATCCAGCTCAACTCCGCCCGGACCCTCGGCGAGCGGCTGAAGATCGCCGCCAAGCTCCGGCCGCTCCAGCCGTTCAAGCCGGAGATCCCGCGCAACGCCGAACCGCGTACCGGGCTCTCGATGGGCGACCACGCCGCGAAGACCGCGCTGCACTGGAACGTCGACCGGCAGGCCCAGGACGAGTTGGCGCTCCGCTCGCACCAGCGGCTCGCCGCCGCGTACGAGAAGGGGTTCTTCGACGACCTCATGACCCCCTACCTGGGGCTCACCCGCGACCAGAACCTCCGCCCGGACACCAGCCTGGAGAAGCTCGGCTCGCTGAAGCCGGTGTTCGGAGCCAAGGGTCCGGACGCGGAGCAGGCCACCATGACGGCCGGCAACTCCTCGCCGCTCACCGACGGGGCGTCCACCGTGCTGCTCGCGTCGGAGGAGTGGGCGCGTGAGCACCACCTGCCGGTGCTGGCCTGGTTCTCCTGGTCCGAGACGGCGGCGGTCGACTTCGTGCACGGCGACGAGGGCCTGCTGATGGCCCCCGCGTACGCGGTGCCCCGGATGCTGGCCCGGGCCGGGCTGACCCTGCAGGATTTCGACTACTACGAGATCCACGAGGCGTTCGCCTCGCAGGTGCTGGCCACCCTGGCCGCCTGGGAGTCGCCGGAGTTCTGCAAGGAGCGGCTCGGCCTGGACGCGCCGCTCGGGTCGATCGACCGGGACAAGCTCAACGTCAACGGCTCCTCGCTGGCCGCCGGGCACCCGTTCGCGGCCACCGGCGGCAGGATCGTGGCGACCCTGGCCAAGCTCCTCGACCAGAAGGGGAGCGGGCGCGGGCTCATCTCCATCTGCGCGGCCGGCGGGCAGGGCGTGACCGCGATCCTGGAGCGCTGACCTCGAACGGCGACGCCCGCCCGGATCGGTGGATCCGGGCGGGCGTCCTGCGTTCCGGTCAGCCGCCGCGGGTGAACTTCTCCCAGGGGCCGATCGAGGTGCGGTTGGCGATCAGCGGCTTGGCGCCGCCGCTGTCCGCGGTGACGTAACGGCTGTTGACCGTCGCCTTGAGACTGACCGTGCCGTCGGTGTTGCGGACCAGGGTGAACGTCTCCCACGCGCCGGCGCTGGCGCGGTTGGCGATGAGCGGGTTGAGGCCGCCGTTGTCCGCGCAGACGAAGCGGTTGTTCGCGTGGGCGAACACACCGATCTGCCCGTTGCCGAGGTCGGCCAGGTCGAACCGCTCCCACGGGCCGACGCTGGTCCGGCTGGCGATCAGCGGCTTGGCGCCGGCGTTCTCGGCGGTGACGTACCTGCCGTTCGCGCCGGCCTTGAACGAACGGTCGGCGTCGGCGACGTTCACCCGGTAGAACTTCTCCCGGGAGCCGATCGTGGTTGCGGTCACGGTCAGCGGCGCGGTGCCCGACGGGGTGCCCACGTAGGTGTCGCCGTTCTGCAGGCTGACCGTGCCGTCGGAGTTGCGCAGCAGGTCGAACGTCTCATTCGCGGTGACGTCCGTTCTGAGCGGGAGGACCGAGCCGATGTTGCCGAGGTAGCGGTGGGTGGCCCGGGAGAAGAGGGCGACCTTGCCGTTGCCGGCGTCCGCGAGGTCGAGCTGGCCGGCAGCGCCCAGTGTGAGCTGGTCGGCCACCACGCCCTGCCCGGCGGTCGCCGAGGCCGTGTACCGCAGGTTGTAGAGCGAGAGCAGCCCGATGGTGCCGGTACGCCGCAGCACGCTGACGTTCTGCGCGCTGGTGGCGACCCGGTCGTCGCTGCCGGACACCGTCACCGACACCTGGTACGTGCCGGTGGCCGCGTAGGTGTGTGAGGCGACCGGCGTGCCCTGGGTGATCACCGTGCCGTCCCCGAAGTTGAAGACGTACGAGGTGATCGGGACGTAGCCGGGGGTGGAGGCCGAGGCGTCGAGGGTGACCGAGGCCGCGCCGAGGTCGAGTGCCGCGTCGAGTGCCGCCGTCGGGTTGCCGAGGGTTTCGGTGGCACCTCGGTCGGCGTAGGTGACCGGGCCGGCGCCGGTGTTGGGTGCCGCCGGGTTGTCGGCCCGGGCAGCCCCGGTCTTGTCGGTGGCCGGGTAGGCGGGCGCCGCGGAGTTCGCCGAGTCCTCCCGGTCCCTGATGGTGGTGCCCTCCTTGTCGTGGGCGGCCTGCCCCGACGCGCTCCGGAACGCCGCCAGGCCCATCCGCGTGCCGTTCAAGGAGTAGTTCGTCCCGGACGGCATGAAGCCGTGGGAGGTGTTGTTGTAGTCGACCACCGTCTGCTGGCCCGCGTCGTCGTAGAGCCCGATCTCGGCGGTGGGGGCGTTCGCCGGGTCGCAGTTGAGTTCGTCGTTCTGGCCGTTGCCGGTCAGCACGTTGTTCTGCACGGAGACGCCGGTCGATGCCGCGTCCACCCGGATGCCGTCGAGGCAGTGGTACTGGATGGTGTTGTTGGTGATCGCCGTGCGGGTGGCCCCGTGGTTGAGAAGCCCGAAGCCACCGCCGCCGGACAGCTGGTTGTTGACGACCTGCGTGCCGGCCGCGTCCGGGCCGAGTGCGATCCCCGCGGCGGCGAAGCCGAAGACGTTGCTGCTCAGGATGCTGTTGTCCGGGCCGTCGACCTGGATGCCGGCACCGTGGTCCGCGCTGCTCTCGTTCGCGATGCTCGTCACGATCGCGGACCGGACCTCGACACCGGTTGTGGCGGCGTCCAGCGCCAACCCGCCGACCAGGCTGCTGCCCTTGACGTTCGCCTGCTTCACGGCCGACCGGGTCACACCGCTGAGCCGTACGGCCGGCGTGGTGCCGGTGGCCGCCATGGCGTAGTAGCCGCCCTGGATCGTGATCCCCGAGGCGTCTCGCAGGTCGAGGGCGGGCACGTCGACGGCATTGCTGACCCGGAGGTTCTGGAGCACGATGTCGTGCTTGCCGTCGACGACGAAACCGGCGCTCGGCCCGCTGAGGGTGGCGGCCGAGCCGGCGCTGTTCAGGATGGTGACCGGCTGGTCCGGCGTGCCTGAACTGGCGATCGTGATGCGCTCCGGGTAGGTGCCCTGACCGACGTCCACGGTCTGGCCGGCGGTGACCCGCGCGACGGCCGGAGCGATGGAGCAGTAGGGCTGGGCGAGGGTGCCAGCCCCGGTGTCGGAGCAGGCGGTCGACGTCTGGCGGACGTAGAGAACCGTCGCGTCGGCCGCCTGGGCCGGGGTGGTGAAGGACAGCGGGGATCCGCCGGTCAGCACGAGTGCGGTGAGCCCGGCGACTGAGGAATTGCGCATGTGCGTCCTCGGTGGGGGAGGAATGGAAACCCGGACGGGCTGGGGCCGATCCTCACCTATCGGGACGTGTCCCCGCTGCCCCGGTCGGCATTTCGGGCGGAGGTCACGGCGACGCCCGCCCGGTTGTCGCGGCCGGGCGGGCGTCGGTCGTGGTGCGGTGGTTCAGCCGCCGAGGGTGAACTTCTCCCAGGGGCCGATCGAGGTGCGGTTGGCGATCAGGGGCTTGGCGCCGCCGCTGTCCGCGGTGACGTAGCGGCTGTTGACCGTCGCCTTGAGACTGACCGTGCCGTCGGTGTTGCGGACCAGGGTGAACGTCTCCCACGCGCCGGCGCTGGCGCGGTTGGCGATCAGCGGCTTGGCGCCGGCGCCGTCCGCGGTGACGATCAGCCGGTTGGCCCAGGCCAGGAGCGCCACCTTGCCGCCGCCGAGGTCGAGCACGTCGAACCGCTGCGCGGCGCCGGCGCTGGTGCCGCTGGCGATCAGGGGCTTGACACTGGCGCTGTCCGCGGTGACGTAGCGGCCGTTGGCGCCCGCTTTCAGGGTGCGTCCCGCGTTGGCGACGTCGACCCGGTAGAACTTCTGCTCGGTGCCGACGGTCTTGCCGTTGGCCACCAGCGGCGTCGTCGCGTTCGCGGTCGCGGTCACGTACTTGCCGCTGGCGAGGGACTTCAGGCTGACCGTTCCGTCCGCGTTGCGGATCAGGGTGAACCGCTCGGTGTCACCGACCACCACGGTCTCGTAGGACAGTGCGGCCAGCCCGGCCGTGTCGGCGGTGACGTACCGGCCGGCCGAACGCAGGAACAGGGCCACCTTGCCGTCGCCGGCATCGACCAGGTCGAGCTGGGCGGCCGGGCCGAGATCCGGCCGGTCCGCGCCGAGCGCGGGCCACGGCACGTTGGCCATCTGGGCGACGTACCGGAGGGCGGACGTGGTGAGCAGGCCGACGGTGCCGGTGCGGGGCAGCACGCTCACCCCGTGCGAAGTGTCGTCCTTGCGGCCGTCCGTGCCAGTGACCCGGACCGAGACGCTGTACGTGTTCCGGGTGGCGTACCGGTGCGTGGCGACCGGCGTGTCCTGGGTGACGACGGTGCCGTCGCCGAAGTCGAACCGGTAGGTGGCGACCGGCGCGACCCCCGGCACGGTGGTGGAGGCGTCGACGGTGACCGAGCCCGTGTCGAGGTCCGGCGTGAGGGCGAACCGGGTGTCCGGGCCTCGGACGGTCTCGACCGCCCCCCGGTCGGCGTAGGGCTGAGGCCCGGCGCCGGTGTTCGGCACCGCCGGGTCGTCCACTCGGGCGGTGCCGTTGCGGTCGGTCGCCGGGAAGCCCGGAGCGGCCGAGTTCGCCGAGTCGTAGCCGCCCGTGGGGGCCGGGGTGTCGAGGTCGTGCGCGGCCTGGCCGGAGGCGGCGCGGAACGCCGCCAGGCCCATGGGGGTGCCGTTCCAGGAATAGATCGCCGACGAGCCGGGCAGGTAGAGGTCGGCGAGGTTGTAGTCGACCACCGTGTCGGCGGTGGCGCCGCCCTCGACGGCGATCTGCACGCCGTGTCCCGGCGGGGACGGGCAGCTGTGGTCGCGACTCTTGACCAGCCGGTTGTTCTGCACCGAGACGCCGGTGGACCCGGTGTCGACGCGGACGCCGCCGCGGCAGCGGTCCTGGATCGTGTTGTTGGTGATCGCCGTGCCGGTGGCGCCGGCGTTGTGGACGCCGTACCCAAGTCCTTCGGTGATCTCGTTGTTCGCCACGGTCGTTCCGCGCGCGCTCGCCGCAATGCTGACGGCGGCTCCGCTCAGGCGACGGAAGGAACCGCCGACGACGGTGTTGTCGGCGCCCTCGATCCGCACCCCGACGCTTTGCTCGATCGGGTCGACCGGGTTGCCGTCGACGCCTACCGACGACAGACGTACGCCGGACGTGGCGTCGTCCAGCGACACGCCGGTGGTCAGCGAACTGCCGGAGACGAAGAAGTTGCTCAGGACCGAGTCGGTGACGCCCGAGAGGCGCACGACCGTTCCGGTCACACCGCCCGTCAGGGAGTAGCCGCCGCCCTCGACCGTGACCCGGGTGGCGTTGCGGATGTCGAGTGCGGGACCGTCGGCCGCGCCGGCGACCTGGATCCGCTCGATCCTGATGTCGTGCTGGCCGTCGACGGTGATTCCGCCCGCCGGGCCGATCAGCTGCGGGCTGAAGGAGCCGCCCCGGAAGACGATGGGCGCGTCCGGCGTGCCGGACCGGGTGAGGGTGACGTGCTCCCGGTAGACGCCGCCGCTGATCTCTACGGTCTGCCCCGCGGAGACGACCGACGCGGCGGCGCCGATCGTGCAGAACGGCTGGTCGTAGGTGCCGGGCCCGGCGTCGGAGCAGATGGTGACCGTTGGTCGGACGTAGAGGGTCGTCCCGGCCGCGGCCTGTGCGGGTGCGGCGAGGGCCAGGAGTGAACCACTGGTCAGCGCGGCTGTGGCGAGGCCGGCGAGAAGGGTTTTGCGCATGTTGATCCTCGGTTCGAGGAGGAAGGGGGGACCCAGGAAGGGCCAGTGATGATCTTTGCCCACCGGCGGCTGTACCGCTGTCCCGACCGGCATAACGGGCGGCGGTCTTGGAGGTGGACGACCGGACCCGACAGGGCGGAAATCGCACAAACCTCGCATGTGCGTCTACCGCCAAGCCCGCACCGGCCGCCCCCGCCCGCCGGATCCGGCTCGTGGGCCGGCCGGAGCGCTGGCCGGCGGGTACGGGAGAATGGGGCCGTGACGATCCCGAACGTGCTCGCCAACCGTTACGCCTCCCCCGAGCTGGTGGCCCTCTGGTCGCCCGAGGAGAAGGTACGCATGGAGCGGCGGCTCTGGCTCGCCGTGCTCAGGGCCCAGCGGGACCTCGGCGTGCCGGTGCCGGACGGGGTGGTCGAGGCGTACGAGCGGGCGGTCGACGACGTCGACCTGGCCTCGATCGCGGAACGCGAACGGGTCACCCGGCACGACGTGAAGGCCCGGATCGAGGAGTTCAGCGCCCGCGCCGGGCACGAGCACGTGCACAAGGGGATGACCTCCCGGGACCTCACCGAGAACGTCGAGCAGCTCCAGATCCGGGCCTCGCTGGAGCTGATCCGGGACCGGGTGGTCGCCACCCTGGCCCGGCTCGCCTGGCACGCCAACGAGTACTCGGGCCTGGTGATGACCGGCCGGTCGCACAACGTCGCCGCGCAGGCCACCACGCTCGGCAAGCGCTTCGCGTCCGCCGCCGAGGAGCTGCTCATCGCGTACGAGCGGCTGACGGACCTGATCGAGCGGTACCCGCTGCGGGGCATCAAGGGGCCGGTGGGCACCGCCGCCGACCAGCTCGACCTCTTCGACGGCGACGCCGGCCGGGTGGCCGAGCTGGAGCGCCGGGTCGCCGAGCACCTGGGTTTCGCCCGGGTGCTGGACAGCGTCGGCCAGGTCTACCCGCGTTCGCTGGACTTCGACGTGCTCTCCGCGCTGGCGCAGGTGGCCGCCGCGCCGTCGTCGCTGGCCACCACCATCCGGCTGATGGTCGGCCAGGAGCTGGTCACCGAGGGCTTCAAGCCCGGTCAGGTCGGCTCCAGCGCCATGCCGCACAAGATGAACACCCGCTCGTCGGAGCGGGTGAACGGCTTCGCGGTGATCATCCGGGGCTACCTGTCGATGGTCGGCGAGCTGGCCGGCGACCAGTGGAACGAGGGGGACGTCTCCTGCTCGGTCGTCCGCCGCGTGGCCCTGCCGGACGCCTTCTTCGCCGCCGACGGGCTGTTCCAGACCTTCCTCACCGTGCTGGACGAGTTCGGGCCGTACCCGGCGGTGATCAACCGGGAGCTGGAGCGCTTCCTGCCCTTCCTGGCGACCACCAAGATCCTGGTCGCGGCGGTCCGCCGGGGCGTGGGCCGGGAGGCCGCACACGAGGTGATCAAGGAGCACGCGGTCGCCGTGGCGCTGGCCATGCGGGAGAAGGGCGCGGCCGAGAACGACCTCTTCGACCGCCTCGCCGCCGACGGCCGGCTGGGCCTGAGCCGGGCCGAGATCGACGCCCTGGTCGCCGACCGCAACGCCTTCGTCGGTGCCGCCGGCGCCCAGGTCGACCGGGTGACCGCGCGCATCACCAGGATCGTCGAGGCCCACCCCGAAGCGGCCGCCTACTCGCCGCCCCCCATCCTCTGATCCGAAGTCAGGAACCCGGAGTGGGGGTTTCGCCGGCGGTCCCGAGGTTGGGGGCGCTGGCCGGTTCGGCGATGCCGCCGGGCGCGGTGGCGATCTCCGGCTCGTGGGCGGTCTCGGCCGCGATCATCGGCTGGTCCGGCGGCATGACGTCGGGCGTCTTGGGTACGACGATCACCGCCGTCCCGTACGCGCAGATCTCCATCCACATCTCGCCGCAGTCCCGGCTGTCGAAGCGCATCCCGATCACGGCGTTCGCGCCGAGCCGCATGGCCTCCTCGCCGAGCCGGGCCACCGAGTCGGTACGCCAGCGGGTGAGGTTGTCCGGCGCCATCGGGTCGTAGGCGCCACCGCGCAGGTTCTTGACCCCTTCGCGGTACGGGTTGCGGGTCCGCGCCATCGAGGAGACCACTTCGCCGAGGATCTGGCGGATCTCGTAGCCGGGCAGTTGATCCGTCGTCACGACCAGCACGGTTCCGATGCTGTCAGCCATCGGGCGGCCGGTTCGTGAGCCGTGTTCACCTGATCGGATGCTGCAAAACGGCGCGGCGCGGACGGTCGGGGTGCCACCGACCGATCCGCGCCGGACCGGCGCTAACCGTCAGACACCGGCCGTCGAGGTGATCCAGGCCCGGTTGTACGCGACACTGCCGTAGTTCTGGATGCTGGAGCCGTCGGCGGTGGAGGCGACGCCGACCTGCCGGCCGTTGTAGAACTGCGGGCCGCCCGAGTCACCCCGCCAGGCGTTGCCGTTGATCCGGGTGCTGCGGATGGCCTGGCCGCCGTAGGCGTCCGTGGCGTTGGTGCTGGTCACCTGCACGTTGGCGGTCTTGAGCTGGCTGGAGGCGCTGCAGCCGCTGTAGCAGGTCATGCCCCACCCGTAGATCGAGTTGGTCGAGCCGACCGGCGGGTTGCTGCTGGCCAGCGTCACGGTGGAGGTGCTCACCGCGCTGGAGAGGCGCAGCAGGGCCAGGTCGTTGCGGGTGTAGGAGGCGCTCACCGTGCGGGTGACGCCGCCCGAGGCGCGGTAGACGCTGCCGACCCGGACCGACATCGTGCCGCTGACGCAGTGCCGGGCGGTGAGCACCCACTGGGACGCGATCACGCTGCCGGAACAGGTGAATGAGCCGTTGCTGAACACGGCGGCGGCCCACGGGGCGGACGAGACGGTGCTGCCGCCGATGATCGGCTGCGGGCCGGCCGGTGCGGCGGTGGCGCCGGAGGCGGTGGCGAGCACGCCGGCGAGGGTGGTGGTGAGCACGGCGAGCAGGGGACGGAGACGCATGCGGGGTACTCCTTCTGCACTGAAGGCATCGACATCTGACGATGAATGCTAAGGGTCGATCCTTGCTCGTCACAAGACCTCGATCGAAATCGACCGATCGACGTCCCCGGCTGCGGCGGCTGCCGGGGGCCGGCTGTCGGAAACCGGTCCCGCGGCGCGGCGTACGCGGCAGAATGCCTGGTGAAAGCGCTGCCATCGGACCCCGGCCGCGGTGCCCGGCAACGAATTCATATCGACGCCGCAACGAACGCGTATCGGCCCTCCGTCGAGGCGGCCGGTTACGCCGATCACTGCCTGAGCCGGCACCGGCCGGTGCGGGCGGGACGGCCTCTGCCAGGTAGGCTGGCTGCGCTCGCCCGTTGTGGGCCGGCACCCAACTGCGTACACAGTCAGGAGTGCCCCGTGCCTCGCGTCGTCGTCGACGTCATGCTCAAGCCCGAGATCCTCGATCCTCAGGGCCAGGCCGTCGCAAACGCGCTGCCCCGGCTCGGCGTCAGCGACGTCGCCTCGGTCCGGATCGGCAGGCGGATCGAGATCGAGTTCACCGGTGAACCGGACCTGGACCGGGCCCGGGAGATCGCCGACAAGCTGCTCGCCAACCCGGTCATCGAGGACTTCACCGTCCGCCTGGTCGAGGCCGACGAGACCGCGGACGCCCGCTCGTGACCGCGCGGGTCGGTGTGGTGACCTTCCCGGGTTCGCTCGACGACGGGGACGCGGCCCGGGCTGTCCGGATCGCCGGCGCCGAACCGGTCCGGCTGTGGCACGACGACCCGGACCTGCACGGCGTGGACGCCGTGGTCCTGCCCGGTGGCTTCTCCTACGGTGACTACCTGCGCTGCGGCGCGATCGCCCGGTTCGCCCCCGTGATGGGCTCGATCGTCGACGCCGCCCGCGGCGGCCTGCCGGTGCTCGGCATCTGCAACGGCTTCCAGATTCTCTGCGAGGCCCACCTGCTGCCCGGCGCGCTCACCCGCAACCAGCACCTGCACTTCCGCAACCGCGACCAGGTCCTCCGGATCGAGGCCGTCGGCACCGCCTGGACGAACGCGTTCCAGCCCGGCCAGGAGGTGCTCGTCCCGGTCAAGAACGGCGAGGGCTGCTACGTCGCCGACCCGGCGACGCTGGACCGGCTGGAGGCCGAGGGCCGCGTGGTCGCCCGCTACGTCGGCGGCAACCCCAACGGATCGCAGCGCGACATCGCCGCGATCACCAACGAGGCCGGCAACGTGGTCGGCATCATGCCGCATCCCGAGCACGCGGTGGAGGCGCTCACCGGCCCCTCGCTGGACGGTCTCGGCTTCTTCACCTCGGTGCTGAAGCACCTGGTGGGGGCCCCGGCGTGAGCGTGCGCGGCGCGATCATCGGTCGGCTCACCCGCCGCCACGGCGGCGAGCGCAGCGAGGAGAGGTCATGACCACCCATCCGGACCCGGCCCTGCGGGAGACGCCGGGCGTGGTGCCGCAGGCCGGCCCCGCCGACGACTGGGCCCTCGGCCTGGACACCGTGCCGCGCGCCGCCGGCACCCCCGAAGAGCTCCAGCCGTACGCCGAGCTGGGCCTCCGCGACGACGAGTACGACCGGATCCGGCACATCCTCGGCCGCCGGCCCACCCAGGCCGAGCTGGCCATGTACTCGATCATGTGGAGCGAGCACTGCTCCTACAAGTCGAGCAAGGTGCACCTGCGCCAGTTCGGCGAGAAGGCCCCGCCCAGCGACCGGCTGCTGGCCGGCATCGGCGAGAACGCCGGTGTCGTCCAGGTCTCCGACGAGCTGGCCGTGACCTTCAAGGTCGAGTCGCACAACCACCCGAGCTTCGTCGAGCCGTACCAGGGCGCGGCGACCGGTGTCGGCGGCATCGTCCGGGACATCCTCGCCATGGGCGCCCGCCCGGTCGCCGTGATGGACCCGCTGCGCTTCGGCGCGGCCGACCACCCGGACACCGCCCGGGTGCTCCCCGGCGTGGTGGCCGGCGTCGGCGGCTACGGCAACTGCCTGGGCCTGCCCAACATCGGCGGCGAGCTCGTCTTCGATCCCAGCTACCAGGGCAACCCGCTGCTCAACGCGCTCTGCCTCGGCGTGCTGCCGGTGTCCCGGTTGCAGAACAAGGCCGCGGCCGGGCCGGGCAACGTCGTGGTGCTGATGGGCGCCAAGACCGGCCGGGACGGCATCGGCGGCGTGTCGGTGCTGGCCAGCGCCACCTTCGACGAGGGCAGCGAGCAGCGCCGCCCGGCCGTGCAGGTGGGCGACCCGTTCATCGAGAAGCTGCTCATCGAGGCCTGCCTCGAGCTGTACGACGCCGAGCTGGTCGTCGGCATCCAGGACCTCGGCGGCGCCGGCCTGACCTGCGCGCTCACCGAGACGGCCGCCGCGGCCGGCACCGGCATGCGCGTCTGGCTGGAGCGGGTGCCGCTGCGCGAGCCGTCGATGGAGCCGCACGAGATCCTGGCCAGCGAGTCCCAGGAGCGGATGCTGCTGGTGGTCGCGCCGGACAAGCTGGAGGCGGTGCTCAAGACCGCCGAGAAGTGGGGCGTGCTCGCCACCGCCATCGGTGAGGTCACCGCGCCGTCGCCGGACGGCCAGCCGGGCCGCCTGCTCATCACCTGGCGTGACCAGATGGTGGTGGACGTGCCGCCGGGCTCGCTGGTCGACGACGGGCCCGTCTACGCCCGCCCCATGCGTGAGCCGGCCGACCTGATCCTGCTCCAGGCCGACCGGGCCGAGACGCTGCCCCGGCCGAGCGACCCGGACGCGCTCCGGGAGACCCTGCTCCGCATGATCGCGTCGCCGAACCTGGCCGACAAGACCTGGGTCACCGAGCAGTACGACCGGTACGTGCTGGGCAACACCGTGCTCGCCCAGCCGGAGGACTCCGGCGTCATCCGGATCGACGAGCGGACCGGCCTGGGCGTCGCCCTCTCCGTCGACGGCAACGGCCGGTACGCCCGCCTCGACCCGTACCACGGGACGAAGCTCGCGCTGGCCGAGGCGTACCGGAACGTGGCGGTGACCGGCGCGAAGCCGATCGCCGTGACCAACTGCCTCAACTTCGGCTCGCCGGAGGACCCGGGCGTCATGTGGCAGTTCGCCGAGGCCGTGCGCGGCCTGGCGGACGGCTGCCTGGAGCTGGGCATCCCGGTGACCGGCGGCAACGTCAGCTTCTACAACCAGACCGGCGCGGCGGCCATCCACCCGACCCCCGTCGTCGGCGTGCTGGGCATCCTGGACAACGTCGCGGACCGGGTGCCGATGGGCTTCGTGCCGCGGCCGGCCGGCGACCACGACCAGCTCTTCCTGCTGGGCGAGACGCACGTCGAGCTCTCCGGGTCGGAGTGGGCCTGGGTGACCCACGAGCACCTGGGCGGCATCCCGCCGCAGGTCGACCTGGCCCGTGAGCGGCAGCTCGCCGAGCTGCTCGCCGAGGCGGCCCGGGTCGGGCACCTCAGCTCCGCGCACGACCTCTCCGATGGTGGGCTCGCCCAGAGCCTGGTCGAGTCCAGCCTGCGGCGCGGCGTCGGCGCCCGGGTGGTGCTGCCGGAGCACTTCGCCGGCGGCTCGATGCCGTTCGTCTTCCTGTTCAGCGAGTCCGCCGGCCGCGTGCTGGTGTCGGTGCCGCGCGGGCACGAGAAGGCGTTCACCGCCCTCTGCGCCGAGCGTGGCGTCCCGTGGGAGTTCATCGGGGTCACCGATCCGGCCGGCGGCGCCCTGGAGGTGCACGGCCAGTTCCGGATCGGCCTCGACGAGCTGCGCGAGGCGCACACCGGCACCCTGCCGCGCCTCTTCGGCGGCCCGGAGGCGGCCCGGGTCGAGGTGGAGGCCACCCGCACCGGGACCACCACCGTCCTGCCGGCCACCGCCGAGCAGCCGATCGGCGTCGACCCGGCCGAGGTCGCCGCAGAGCCGATCGCGCAGGCCGGCGTCGCCCCGGTGGAGACCGAGTCCGAGGCGGCCGCCTCCACGGACGTGGCGGCTCCGGTGGCCGACGACGCCCCTGCGGCGGACGAGGCTGCGGTGAACGAGACCCTGGCCGACGAGGCCGCGCTGAACGAGACCCTGGCCGACGAGGCTGCGGCGAGCGAGGCGCAGGCCGACGAGGCCGGGGTGAGCGAGGCCCTGGCCGACGAGGCCGCCACGGACGAGGTTGAGGCTCCGGCGGACGAGGCCGACGCCTCGACCGACGCTCCCGAGGCGACGGCCGGCCCGGACGGCTCCGCGACGGCTACCGCTGACCCGGACCAGCGCCCCGCCCCGGATCAGCGCTGAGGCCCTGGCCTTGGCCGTCTTCGCCCAACCCGGCGCTGGCGCCCGGTTCGACTGGGGGCTGAGCGGGGCCGCGGAACTCGGCCGGGTCTGCGCCGCCCTGGTGGTGGTGGACGTGCTCTCGTTCACCACCGCCGTGGAGGTGGCGGTGAGCCGCGGCATGCGGGTCCACCCGTTCCCCTGGGGCGAGCAGGCCGCCGACTACGCCCGCCGGGTCGGAGCCGTCGCGGCGGTGGGCCGCCGGAAGACGACCCCGGAGCATCCGTGGTCGCTCTCCCCGGCGGCGCTGCGGACCGCTCCGGTCGTCGCCGACCTGGTGCTGCCGTCGCCGAACGGTTCGGCCATCAGCGCCGCCGCGAGCGCCACGGGCGTGCCGGTGGTCGCGGCGTGCCTGCGCAACGCGCCCGCCGTCGGGCGCTGGCTCCTGGCCCAGGGGTACGGCTCGACCGACGCCCCCGTGGGTGTGGTGGCCGCCGGTGAACGCTGGCCGGACGGGTCGCTGCGCCCCGGCGTGGAGGACCAGCTCGGGGCGGCCAGCGTGCTGGACGCCCTTTCCGGGGTCCCCGGCGGGCTCTCGGTGGAGGCGGCCATGGCCCTGGCCGCCCTGGCCAGCACGCCCGACGTGCCGGCCGCGGTGCGGGGCTGCGTCTCCGGGCGGGAGCTCGTCGAGGGCGGCTTCGCCGAGGATGTCGCCGTTGCCGTCGAACTCGGCGTCTCCGACGTGGTGCCGGTGCTGCGCCACGGCTACTTCGCCGCCGCCTAGCTGGCGCCGTTCGGTCGGGCCGGCGTGTAATTCAGCGCGGCTACAAAGTTGATGACAGGAACGACTCAGCCTTGGCCCGGTGGGTCGCCCGTGGCGTCGCCACCAACGTGAAGTGGCCGCCCGGATCAGCCGGGCGGCCACTCTCGTCGTGCTCGGTGGGGCGCTCGCGCCCCGGCCGTCAGTCGTCCAGCCAGTCCAGGCGGCGACCGCTGCGGTCCTGCGGGGCGTCGGATCGGCCCCGGCCGGCCTCGGCCGGGTCGGCGTAGTAGCCGCCCTGGCCGCCCTGGCCGCCCTGGTCGTAGCCCTGGCTGTCGTAGCCACCACCGCGCTGCTGCGGCGGCTGCTCCTGGCCGTATCCGCCCTGCTGGCCGTAGCCGCCCTGCTGGGGCTGGCCGTAACCGTCGCCGCCGCCGTAGCCGCCGCGCTGGTCGTAACCGTCGTAGCCGCCCTGCTGGCCGCCGTCGTACGCGCCGCCCTGCTGGCCGCCGTCGTACGCGCCGCCCTGCTGGCCGGCGTCGTATCCGCCCTGCTGGCGACCGTCGTAGCCGCCGCCCTGACGGTTGTCGTAGCCACCGGTCTGGCCGCTGTCGTAGCCACCGCTCGGGCCGCTGTCGTAGGCCCCCGCCGCGCCGTTGTCGTAACCGCCCGCCGGACCGTTGTCGTAACCGCCGGCCGGGGCGCCGTAGCCGCCGGAGCCGGAGCCGTAGCCGCCCTGCTCCCCGCCGCGGCCGTACTGGCCCTGGCCGGGCTGGTCGTAGCCCCGGCCCTGCTCGGGCTGGTAGGTGCTGGTCGGGTACGGGTCGGCCGGCGGCGCGTACTGGGTGCTGTCACCCGTGTAGCGACCGGTGGGCTCGTCGTAGCGCTCGTTGCCGTAGCCGCCGCCCTGCGCGGGCGGGTAGCCGGCAGCACCGGCGCCGTAGTCGGGGGTGCCGTAGCCGCCGCCCGAGGACGGCGCCGTGCCGTAGCCGCCGCCCGAGGAGGGGGCGTTGCCGTAGCCGTTGTTGCCGCCGTAGCCGCCCGGGCCGGGAGGCTCGTCGCCGTAGCCGCCGTAGCCGGGTTGCCCTGCCCCGACGCCGTACGAGGGCCCGGGGGGCGCGCCGTACGGGTCCGGCGGGACGTCGTCCACGACCGGGCGGTGCATCATGGTCGGCGCGTCGCTGAGCGAGGCGCCGCCGACCATGGTCGGTGCCGCCCCGGCGCCCATGCCGTTCACCACCCGGGTCTGGTCGTCAGCACCCCGGTAGGCGCCCCGGGCACCCGGCATGGCGCCGGCCGCTCCCGCCGGGCCACCGGGCCCGGTCGGTCCGTTCGGACCGTCGCCGTCGGCTTCGCCGTCCTCGTTCTTGCGCCGCATGTAGAGCAGCACGATGGTGCCCACGCCGACGGCGACGAAGAGGCCGCCGAGCAGGATCAGCAGCCACGAGCCGAAGCCGCCCGAGTCCTCGTTGGCGGCCGGCTGCTGGGCCGCGGGAGTCTCGCTGGCCGCCTCGTCGGTCGGCTCGTCGGTCGCCTCGTCGCTCGGCAGGACCTCTTCACTGGCCGACGCGCTGGGGCTCGGCGAAGCCGAAGCCTTGATCGGCACGCTGATGCGCACACTGGTCACCGACTGGCCGGCCGCCGCGTTGATCGACTTGGTGCCGGGTTCGGCGTCACCCTTCGTGGCGCCGAGGTCGATCCGACCCGGTGCGATCGGGTCCGAGTCGGAGCCGGTGAACTTGAAGTTGCCGCTGCCGTCCGTGCGGGTCTCGCGCTTGTTGTTCCGGCTGTCCCGGAGCATGACGAGAGCGTTCTCGACGGGATCGCCGCTGTCCGCGGTGACGACCTTGCCGGAGATGGACTTGACCGTCTGCGGCTGATCCGGGGTCGGGGGCGCGGCGGGCCGGACTGTGACGCGGAGGTTGCGGGGATTGTCCCCGGTGACCGTGATCCTCGCCTGGGCGCCGTTGGCCGCCGGCGCGGTGGCGGCGGCCGACAGCGTCAGGGTCACCGGCTTCGGCGCCGGGATGCCGCCGAAGTCGATCGGCCCGCAGCCCCCGCAGGTGACTCCGTCGGGCAGGCCGGTCACGTCGATGTCCGCGGACGTCTCGCCGGCGTCCGGCCGCACCACGACGTTGACGGTGCTGCTCCTGCCGGCGTCGATCGTGACCGAGTTGTCGGCGGTGCTGATCTTGGCGGCCGAGGCCGATGTGGCGGGGACGGCGAGTAGCGCGCCGAAGACCAGCGCCACGACCACACCGGCCCGCTGCTTCCAGGCACGTCGGTGTGTTGACACGTCCACCGCCTTCCGGGTCTGATCTCCCCGCCGGCCGGTCCGGCCGGGTGATCACTCACGGTACGAATACGCCGTCGGCAACTATGCCTTGTCTGGCCGGGCTATCTCTACCCAGGGCCAGCGTCGAGCGCGTTGCCGCGGGGTCGTATCGTCCCGTCGTGTCCTCTCCGCACACTTATTCGGCCGCCGTGGCGGCGACGTTGACGGCGCTGGATGAGGGGCGTACGCCCGATCGGCCGGTGTACCGGGAGGCGGTCCGTACCCTCTTGGCCACCCTCGCGGAGCGCGCCCCCGGCCGATCGGTGGAGGTGCGGGTTCCACCCTACGGCGCGGTGCAGTGCGTGGCGGGGCCGCGACACACCCGTGGAACGCCCCCCAATGTGGTGGAAATGGACCCGGCGACCTGGCTGGAGCTGGCCACCGGCCGCCTCGGGTGGGCCGAGGCCGTCACCGAGGGTCGCGTACGGGTGTCCGGTATCCGGGCGGACCTCTCCGAGCACCTTCCGCTCTAGCTGCGGCGACGGGGCGGCGCACGATCACACTCAGCGGGCAGCTCGTGACTGTCGGTGTCGACCGCTGTTCGCGTACACTGTGAGGCTGACGACGGTCCCCGGCCCACGGTGCGGAGCTTGCCCCCCGACCTCCGCCAGGCCAGTCCAGACCCCAGCAAGAGGGAGCGGCAGGTGCCCCGAGGCGATGGCCGGCTGAGCCACGACCTTGATCCCCAGCGACCCGGCCCCCAGGACGCGTGCGGCGTCTTCGGTGTCTGGGCGCCGGGGGAAGAGGTCGCGAACCTGACCTACTTCGGGCTCTACGCCCTCCAGCACCGCGGCCAGGAGGCCGCGGGCATCGCGGTGAGCGACGGGTCGGGCGTGGTGGTCTACAAGGATCTCGGCCTGGTCGCCCAGGTCTTCGACGAGCCGACCCTGGCGAGCCTGCGCGGGCACGTGGCGATCGGGCACGCGCGCTACTCGACCACCGGCGGGTCGACCTGGGAGAACGCCCAGCCGACGATCCGGGCCACCACCTCCGGCACCACGATCGCGCTGGCTCACAACGGCAACCTGGTCAACACGGCCGAGCTGCAGCGTGAGGTGGCCGATCGCGGCCTCGACTCCGACGGCTCGACCAACGACACCTCGCTGGTCACCATGCTGCTGGCCAGCCGCCCCGACCTCTCCGTCGAGGCGGCCGCCCTGGAGGTGCTGCCCCAGCTGCGCGGCGCGTTCAGCTTCGTCTTCATGGACGAGTCGACCCTCTACGCGGCGCGTGATCCGCACGGGGTCCGCCCGCTCGTGCTCGGCCGACTGGAGCGCGGCTGGGTGGTGGCGAGCGAGACCGCGGCGCTGGACATCGTCGGCGCGAGCGTGGTCCGCGAGGTGGAGCCCGGCGAGCTGATCGCCATCGACGAGGACGGGCTGCGGTCCAGCCGGTTCGCCGCGCCGGAGCCCAAGGGCTGCCTCTTCGAGTACGTGTACATCGCCCGCCCGGACGCCACCATCGCCGGGCGGAACGTGCAGTCCGCCCGGGTGCAGATCGGCCGCCAGCTCGCCAAGGAGCACCCGGTCGAGGCCGACCTGGTCATCCCGGTGCCGGAGTCGGGCACCCCGGCGGCGATCGGCTACGCCGAGGAGTCCGGCATCACCTACGGCCAGGGACTGATGAAGAACCCGTACGTCGGGCGCACCTTCATCCAGCCGTCGCAGACCCTGCGCCAGCTCGGCATCCGGCTCAAGCTCAACCCGTTGCGGGAGAATGTGCGCGGCAAGCGCCTCGTGGTGGTGGACGACTCGATCGTCCGGGGCAACACCCAGCGGGCCATCGTGCGGATGCTGCGCGAGGCGGGGGCGCTGGAGGTCCACGTCCGGATCTCGTCCCCGCCGGTCAACTGGCCCTGCTTCTACGGGATCGACTTCGCCACGCGGGCCGAGCTGCTGGCCAACGGGCTGGACAACGAGGGCATCCGGCGGTCGATCGGGGCCGACACGCTCGGCTACGTATCGCTCTCCGGTCTCATCGCCGCGACCGAGCAGCCGAAGACGCGGCTCTGCCGGGCGTGCTTCGACGGGGAATACCCGATCGAGCTGCCGGCCGGGAACCTGATCGGCAAGCACGTGCTCGAAGGAGTGGGCCGCCGGGTCGCCGCCGAGGCGTCCGAGCCCACCGCCCCACTCGACGACAACTTCAGCTCGGCGCGTCTGACGCCGTCGGCCGCCACTCCGGGCGGCGCAGCCACCCACCGCCCGTAGCACCACCGACGCGGGGCGGCCCTCCGGCCGGCCCGCGGGAACCACAAAGGGGAGAACCGTGACCCACGTGTCCGAGCGCAGCGGCGCAGGATCCAGCCCGACGGGCGCCGGCGGCGACCGCCAGCCCTGGTCGGCGGGGACCGGCCGTACGCAGCGCAAACGCTCGGTCTCGTACGCCGACGCCGGGGTGTCGATCGACGCGGGTGACCGCGCTGTCGAGCTGCTGAAGTCCAAGGTCCGGCAGACCCGCCGCCCGGAGGTCATGGGTGACCTGGGCGGTTTCGCCGGCCTGTTCCGGCTGGACACGAAGAAGTACAAGAACCCGATCCTGGCCTCCTCCACCGACGGCGTGGGCACCAAGCTGGTGATCGCCCAGCAGCTCGACATCCACGACACGGTCGGCATCGACCTGGTCGCCATGGTCGTCGACGACCTGGTGGCCTGCGGCGCCGAGCCGCTCTTCCTGCTCGACTACATCGCCACCGGCGAGGTCGTGCCCGACAAGGTCGCCGAGATCGGCGCGGGCATCGCCGACGGCTGCCGCTACGCCGGCTGCGCCCTGCTGGGCGGCGAGACCGCCGAGCACCCGGGCGTGCTGCGCCCCGACGAGTACGACATCTCCGCCACCGGCGTCGGCGTGGTCGAGGAGAGCGACATCCTCAGCTCGGAGCGGGTCGAGGTGGGCGACGTCGTGATCGCGATGCGCTCCTCCGGCCTGCACTCCAACGGCTACTCCCTGGTCCGGCACGTGCTGCTGGGCGCCGCGCGGATGCGGCTGGACGTCGTGATCGAGGACTTCGGCCGGCAGCGCACCCTCGGCGAGGAGCTGCTCACCCCCACCAAGATCTACGCGCAGGACTGCCTCAAGCTGATCGCCGAGGCCGAGGTGCGGTCGCTGGCCCACGTCACCGGCGGCGGCATCCCGGGCAACCTGGTCCGGATCCTGCCCGAGCACGTCGACGCGGTGGTCAACCGCTCCACCTGGAAGCCGCAGCCGATCTTCGACCTGATCCAGTCCAAGGGCCGGATCGAGGACCCGGAGATGGAGTCGACGTTCAACATGGGCGTCGGCATGTTCGCCATCGTCTCCGCCGAGGACGCCGACCGCGCGCTGGCCACCCTGACCGGCCGCGGCGTCGACGCCTGGCAGGCCGGCGAAATCATCGAGGGCTCGGGCAACGTGCAGATGATCGGCCAGCACACCCGCGGTTGATCACTCTCCGGTGATCATCCGGGCACCTGATCGGGGGTTCACCCGAGTAGCCACCGCCGCCTAGCCTGAAGGGCAGTTCAGGCTAACGGGGGAGGGGTGATGGCTGCGCGTACGCACACCGGAATGCGGGGCATCGCCGCCGTCCCCTCGTACGTGGTGATGCAGCCGACCACGCTCTGCAATCTCGACTGCGTCTACTGCTACCTGCCGATGCGGGCGGTGGACCGGCGGATGCCCGTGCCGGTCGCCGAGGCGGTGGCGGCGGCGGTGAACCCCTGGGCGGCCGCCGGGCGCTTCTCGGTGGTCTGGCACGGCGGGGAGCCGCTCGCGGCCGGCCGGGAGCATCTGGCGGCCCTGCTGGCCCCGTTCGGGCCGGAGGTGGAGCACCACGTCCAGACGAACGCCACGCTGATCGACGACGCCTGGTGCGCGTTCTTCGCCGAGCACGGGATCCGGGTCAGCGTGAGCGTGGACGGCCCCCGGGAACGCAACGGCGAGCGGGTCACCCGGGGCGGGCGTCCGGCGTACGACCGGATCCTGGCCGGTGTGGCGGCGCTGCGCCGGCACGGGCTGCCGTTCTCCGCGCTCGCGGTGGTCTCCCGGCCGGAGCCGGGGCTGGCCACGGAGCTTTACGACTACTTCCTCGACCTCGGCTGTGACGTGCTGGGGATCAACATCGAGGAGACCGAGGGCGTGAACACCCGCACGAACGCCCGGGACGCGGCGGCGGTGACCGGGTTCTGGGCGGAGCTGGTGGGCGCCTGGCGCCGGGATCCCCGGATCCACCTGCGCGAGGTCGAGTGGTCGCTGCGCTACGCCGGCGCCGTCCTGGCCGGCACGGCGGACGACCTGCTGCCCCGCCGGCTCGACCCGATCCCCACGGTCGCCCAGGACGGCTCGGTGGTGGTGCTCTCCCCGGAGCTGGCCGGCTTCACCGACCCGCGCTACGGCGACTTCAGCAGCGGCAACGTGCTGAGCACCCCGCTGGCCGAGATCCTGGCCGGTGCCGGGCGGACACCCTGGGTGGGCGAGTTCCTCACCGGCGTGGAGGCGTGCCGGTCGTCCTGCCCCTACTTCGGCTTCTGCGGCGGCGGCCACGCGGCCAACCGCTACTTCGAGCTGGGGCGTTTTGACGGTACGGAGACCGAGCACTGCCGCAACAGCAAGATCCGCCTACTGGAGGGAGTGTTGGAGCATGCCCGAGACCACGAGTCACCGGCAGCCTGAGCGCGTCGGAGGAGCCGAGCCCGATCCGGTCGCGGACCGGGTGCGGGAAGCCGCCGGCGGACTGACCGCACTGCTCCACGAGGCCGAGGCCGCGCGCCTGCTGCGGGCGGAGGTGTCGGGCGGCGACGGTGCCAGCGCGGTGTGCGCCTGGAACCACTTCGAGAACATCCCGACGTTCTACAACTGGAACAACCGGCCCCGCTGAGGGCACGCGTCCGCGATCAGGGGCCCGCCGGTCGGCCGGATCAGCTCCGGGACGACGGCGTGGCCCCTGATCGTCGGTGCGCCGCTTCGGAAGGGCACATGCGTGAGCACGCGGGCAGTCACCGCGTGCTCAGATGCGACCGGAGGTCAGCGGGTCGGACGGACCCAGGTGTCCGGGTCGTCGTCCGCGTGATCCTCATCATCGTCGTCGACATACTCTTTGTAGTCGTCGTCGAAGTGCTGCTCAGACTTCCCACCAGCACCCGCCAACTCGCGCTGCAAGGCGGTGAGGTCGGTGTTCGGGGAGTGGTACTTCAACTCCCGCGCCACCTTCGTCTGCTTGGCCTTAGCACGGCCGCGCCCCATGGCTCGACCCCCTCGCACAGAATGCGGGGCAGCCCGAAGGCGGGCCCCGATGACGTCAGGCATCTCTCGTGGCTCTTACGGTACATGGGGATGCCACCGTTCGGCACCTCGGGTTACCGTCAACCGGCCCTGCGCGTCGCAGTGAGCCGGCCGTCACAAAGTGTACCCGGTAAGGAGCGGACACCGGGACCGGCCGTGACACCGGTCAAATCGGCACGAAGCACCCCAACGTCCAGCTTAACGCTGGTACCCGCAGCGCGGGCGGACCGGGGGCGGGGCCGGTGGCCCGCCCCCGGGTGACGCTCAGCGCAGGTGGATCGTGCGCAGCCGGCCGACCTCGGCCATCCGGCGCTCGGCGAGCCGGTCCGCGGCCACCGCCGGGGGGACGCCCTCGTCGTCGGCGAGTCGCAGGATCTCGCGGGTGGTGTCGAAGATCCGGGTGGCCCGCAGCTTGGCGCGCTCGAAGTTGAAGCCCTCGATCTCGTCGGCAACCTGGATCACGCCGCCGGCGTTCACGACGTAGTCCGGGGCGTAGAGGATGCCCCGGTCGGCGAGGACCTTCTCGATGCCCGCGTGGGCGAGCTGGTTGTTGGCCGCCCCGGCGACCACCTTCGCCCGCAGCACCGGCACGGTGTCGTCGTTCAGGGCGCCGCCGAGGGCGCACGGGGCGTACACGTCGATGTCGGAGGCGACCAGCGCCGCGGTGTCGTCGACCAGCGCGACCTGCGGGTGGGTGGTGCGCACCCACTCCAGGGCCTTCGGGTTGACGTCGGTCGCCACGACCTCGGCCCCGTCCTCCAGCAGGTGGCCGGTGAGGTACTTGCCGACCTTGCCCAGGCCGGCCACGCCGACCCGCTTGCCGGCCAGCGTCGGGCTGCCCCAGACGTGCTCGGCGGCGGCCCGCATGCCCTGGAAGACGCCCCAGGCGGTCAGGACCGAGGAGTCGCCGGCGCCGCCGTGCTCCACGCTGCGCCCGGTGACGTAGCTCGTCTCCCGCGCGATCACGTCCATGTCGGCGACGTAGGTGCCGACGTCGCAGGCGGTGTAGTAGCGGCCGGCCAGGGACTCCACGAAGCGGCCGTAGGCCCGCAGCAGCGCCTCGCTCTTGATCTGGTCCGGGTCACCCCAGATGACCGCCTTGCCGCCGCCCAGGTCGAGGCCGGCCAGGGCGTTCTTGTACGCCATGCCCCGGGAGAGGTCGAGCACGTCGGCGACGGCATCGGACTCGCTGGCGTACGGGTAGAACCGGGTGCCGCCGAGCGCGGGGCCCAGCGCGGTGGAGTAGATCCCGATGATCGCCTTCAGCCCGGACTGCTTGTCCTGGCAGAACACGACCTGTTCGTGACCGGTCGATCCCGGGTCGTCGGTGCTGGCGAATACGCCCATGGCTGACTCCTGTGTCGGTGTGCGCCCTTGTGGGGCGCGGACCCTGTTGGCACGCCGGCGGGATGGTGCCGGTGCTGCTGAGCCTAATATCGGCCGCAGCCGTACTGTCGCGCACGTCACGACGCCTCGTGACGGCGGCGGCGGAGAAGTCCCGTCTCGTGGGAGGATCGCGCCGTGCCGTCGCTCTTCGCTTCATACCTGCGCGTGTACGAGCCGCTGACCGCCTTCGATCGTGACCGCCAGTCGTACTGGCGCCGCTACGTCAACGAGGGCCGAGCGGTCGCCCCGCTGGAGGGGCCGGTCCGGCAGCGGACGGCGGTGATCGAGGCGCTGGGCGCGGGCTGGACCCGGCTGCCCGACCTGCCCGACGAGGCGTACGTCCTGGAGGCCGACGACACGCTTCTGGTCTGTCCGTGGAACCTGCGGATCCGGGTCGCCGAGGCGGCGCTGAGCGCCCGGGACGGCGTGCCCTCGGTGCTGGCCGACGCGTTCGTCCCGCCGGTCCTGGCCGGCCAGGCGAAGGCGGTGGTGGAGGACTGGCGCAGCGGGGCGCGGGTGCTGGAGCACGGGGTGCCCCGGGTGCACGAGCAGATCGCCACCTGGGGGGTGCCGCTGCGCTGGTTCGTGCTCTTCGACTCGCAGGAGCGGCACCTGGTCACCGAGCCCGAGCGGCGGGCACTGCGCTACCGGACGGAGATCTCCAAGGCGCGCCGCCGGTCGTCCCGGGCGCTGTCGGTGCTGCGCAAGTCGGTCGGCGAGGCCCCGATCACCGAGGCGGTCGAGGAGGCCGCCCGCTGGCTGGAGGAGTTCCACCCGCGCTCGGTGGTGGAGCTCGACTACGGCGGCCTCGTGCAGCTGCTCCCCGACGAGACCCTCGCCGCCGACGACTCGACCGAGCTGGTCGCGGCCGGACTGGCCGGGCTCTCCCGGGGCGAGGCCGAGGACGCCTCCGCGGCGTACGACAAGCTGGTTGCCAGGTGGCGCGCGGTGCAGCTGCTGGAGCGCTGCAACTAGGCCCGGCGCGGGGGCCGGGTTTGCCCGGGTTGAGACCTCTCGATGCGAGAGTGTCTCGTAGTTGACGCATCACGAACCGTGATCATGAGTCCTATTAAGGTAGTTTCTGCGGCATAAAAGTCGTAAAAATCGGGCATGGTTCATCCGTCCGTCTAGGGACCTTCAGCCGTTCGGCCCATGTCGGACATCGGGGACTAGCCGGACCATGGGAGGCGCGTCGGCCGGCGGGACCCCGGCCGATGTCTATACATGTGGAGGAGTGACCCGATGGCATCGCGAACGCACGAACCAGAGCCGCTACTCACACCGGCCGAGGTGGCGTCGATGTTCCGTGTCGACCCGAAGACGGTGACCCGGTGGGCCAAGGCTGGCAAGCTCAGCGCCATCCGGACCCTGGGCGGCCACCGCCGTTACCGCGAGTCCGAGGTTCGGGCCCTGCTGCAGGGGCAGATTCCCCAGCAGCGCCAGGGGGACTGACGACCCGGACGTTTCTCAGGCGTTCCGATCAGGGGCGGTGGGACGTCGCGACAGCGACGATCCGCCGCCCTCAGTCGTTTCCGGGCGCGGCTCAGTCGAGCACGATGCGCAGGCCGACCGTGCCGCCCTCGCCCCGGCGCAGCCGGCTCCCCAGCAGGCTCAACCGGCCGATGAGCCGGTACTTCTGCTTGAGCAGCCCCCGGATCCGCCGGGTCGACTCCGGGCCGCTGACCGTCGCGTGCCCCGGCACCGCCTCGCCATGCGGCCGGCCGCGCACGTCGCACGGGGCCACCGTGACCCTGCCGTCGCGCCGGATCCGCTTCACCTTGCCGGAGTCCGACACGGTCCACACCGCCAGCGCCTCGCCGTCGCGCACCGCCCACACCGGAGTCGGCACCGCCCGCCCGTCCTTACGGAATGTCGTGAGCAGCACGTACTTCTCCGCCGCCAGGCGGTCCAGGTCTGTCACGCCGCTCAGGATACGGCCGCGACAGCCGGGTGGAGCCCGGATAGCGTGATCGCCATGACCGGGGAACCCGCGATCGGCGACGTGTTCGGCGAGATGATCCGCGACGCGTACGCGGTCAGCACCGGGATCGGGCCGCGGCCGCTGGTCGGCGGGCGGCTGCCCCGGCCGGTCATCGAGATCATCGAACGCGACGACGGGCTGGTCAACGGCGCGCCCACCGAGCACTACCTGGACCCGCCGGAGCGGTGGCAGCCGTACGACCACCGGGCCGTCGACCGGGTGCACGGGCAGGTGCTGGACATCGGCGTCGGGGGCGGCCGCATCGCGCTGCACCTCCAGGAGCGCGGCGTGCCGGTCACCGGGCTGGACACCTCGCTCGGAGCGCTGCGGGTCAGCCGGCACCGGGGCGTACGTGACCTGGTGCTCGGCACCGTGGACGAGCACGTCGCCGACGGCCGGCGCTACGACACCTTCCTGCTGCTCGGCAACAACCTGGGGCTGTTCGAGGGGCGGGAACGCGCCCCGGGGCTGCTGGCCGCGCTCGCCGCGCTGGCCCGACCCGGCGCCCAGGTCATCGCGCACGGCACCGACCCGTACGGCACCACTGATCCGGTGCACACCGGCTACCACGAGCTGAACCGGCGGCGGGGACGGCTGGGTGGGCAGCTCCGGCTGCGGCTGCGCTACCGGCTGCTCGGCACCGAGTGGTTCGACTATCTGGTGTGCTCGGTCGAGGAGTTCGCCGAGCTGGTCCAGGGCTCGCCGTGGCGCCTGGCCGACGTGGACGACCGGGACCACCCGTACTACCTGGCCACGTTGAGGCTGGCCTGACGCCGGCGGGCACCGGGGGCGCCCGCCGGCGTACGCGTCAGACCTGAACGGTGGGGGTGGTGTGCTCCGGGGGCAGGCCGCCGTCGCCGTCGACCACCTCGTCCGGCGTGCCGTCCTCGTCGATGTCGACCATGGTGATGTCCACCTTGCCGTCGCCGTCGGTGTCGAACTGGAACAGGTCGGCCTTCCCGTCGCCGTCGGTGTCCACCACCCAGACGTCGGTCTTTCCGTCGTTGTTGGTGTCCGCGCGGAGCAGGTCCACCCGCTCGTCGCCGCGGGTCTCCACGGTCTCGGTGCTCTCCGCGCTCTCCGGTGCCTGGCTCATCTCGATCCTTCCCTCGGCGTTGACGGCCGTCTGTACCCGATCCGGCGCGCCCCCACGCATGCCCGCGGGCCGGCCCTGCATAGGGTCGCATCCAGGAACGAGCGAGCGGACCCACCGGCGCGGCGGAGACCCCGCCCGTCGTGGAGGCCGCGGCGGAGGGACATCGATGAGTGGTCGTTTTGTGGTCGTCGGGGCCGGCACCATGGGCCTCGGCATCGCGTACGTGGCGGCCGGCGCCGGGTACGCGGTCGAGCTGGTCGAGGTGGACCCGGCACGCGGCGCCGACGCGGTGCGGCGGCTCGGCGAGCTGTGGGAGCGCGGCGTGCAGCGCGGCAAGCTGACCGCCGAGGCGGCGACGGCGAACCGCGAGCGGGTCACCCTGCGGGCCGGCCTCGCCGAGGTGGCCGAAGGCCCCGACGTAATCGTGGAGGCGGTCCCCGAGCGACTCGACCTCAAGCGGGCCGTGCTCGCCGACGCCGAGGGCCGCCGGCCCGCCCTGCTCGGCAGCAACACGTCCAGCATTCCGATCGCCGAGCTGGCCGAGGGGCTGAAGCGGCCGGCCGACTTCATCGGGCTGCACTTCTTCAACCCGGTCTGGGCCATGGCGCTGCTCGAGGTCGTGGTCGGCCCGGCCACCGCGCCGGAGACCACCGAGGCGGCCGTCGCGCTCGCCGGCCGGCTGGGCAAGGACCCCGTCGTGGTACGCGACCTGCCCGGCTTCGCCACCTCGCGGCTCGGCGTGACCCTCGGCCTGGAGGCGATCCGGATGGTCGCCGACGGGGTGGCCAGCCCCGCCGACATCGACAAGGCGATGGTGCTCGGCTACCGGCACCCGATCGGCCCGCTGGAGCTGACCGACCTGGTGGGGCTGGACGTCCGGCTCGACATCGCCCGCACGCTCCAGGCCGCGTACGGGGACCGGTTCGCGCCGCCGCCGCTGCTGGAGGAGATGGTGGCCGCCGGCCGGCTGGGCAAGAAGTCGGGCCAGGGCTTCTACACCTGGGAAGGCGGGGTCAAGCAGTGATCGCGAGGAGTGAGCTTGCGAGCCCCGCAGTCGCGAACGAGAGGCGGGCACAGTGAGCGGGCTGCGGATCGAGGAGCTGCCGGACCGGCTCGTGGTCACGCTGGACCGGCCGGAGAAGCGCAACGCGATCGACGCGGACCTGATCGCCGAGCTGCACGCCGTCTGCGCCGAGTTGGAGGCACGGCCCCGGCTGCTGCTGCTCACCGGCGGGACGGACGGCATCTTCGCGGGCGGCGCGGACATCGCCCAGCTCCGCGAGCGCGGCCGGCTGGACGCGCTGGCCGCCATCAACCAGGCCGCCTTCGCCCGGATCCGGGCGCTGCCGATGCCCACCGTGGCGGCCGTGGACGGCCCGGCGCTGGGCGGCGGCGCCGAACTGGCGTACGCCTGCGATCTGCGGGTGTGCACGGCGCGTGCCGTGTTCGGCCAGCCCGAGGTGCGGCTCGGCATCCTGGCCGGCGCCGGCGCGACCTACCGGCTGCCCGCGCTGGTCGGGGAGGCCCGGGCCAAGGAACTGCTCTTCACCGGCCGGCGGGTGGACGCCGACGAGGCGCTGCGGATCGGGCTGGTCAACCGGGTGGTGCCCGAGCCGGCGGAGCTGCTGCCCACCGCGCACGGCCTGCTCGACGAGATGGCCAAGGGCTCGGCGCTGGCGCTGCGGCTGACCAAGCTGGCGGTGGACGCCCCGGCGGCCGCCCACCCGCAGCTCGACCTGCTCAGCCAGGCGGTGCTCTTCGAGGACGAGGAGAAGCACCGGCGGATGACCGAGTTCCTGGAGCGGCGCCGCTCGCGCTGACCGCGGACACGACGAGGGCCGCACCGGTTCGCCCGGTGCGGCCCTCGTCGTCGTCTCACTGCCGGATCTGCACCCCGGCGTCGGCCAGCGCGGTGATCACCCGCGCGGACTCACCGAAGCCGATCACCAGCACGGCGTCCGCTCCGTAGTCCTTGATCTCCTTGGCGCCCCCGGAGAAGTCCACCGGCGGCGCCGACGCGCCCTCCGGGGGAACGTACGACAGCAGCTTCACCTTGTCGGCGCCCATGCCGGCCCGCTCCAGCTCGGAGCGGACGTTCTCCTGGAGGCCCTCGCCGTAGGAGTCCTTACGCGCGACGATCGCGATCTTGTGCGGTCCGTCGCGCATTATCACGTCGGCCAGCGCCCGGCCCTGAAGGCCGTCCGGCGGAGCGGTGCGGAAGTAGAGGCCCTTGTCGTCCACCGTGCTCAGCCCGGCGTCGGTGTTCGATGGGGAGAAGAGGATCCGGCCGGCGGCCACCACGTCGGGCAGCACGGCCCGGGAGATGCCCGAAGCGCCGGCGCCGATGATGACGTGCACGCCCTGCTGGACGTGCGAGGTCACGGTCGCCTTCGCCACCTTCGGGTCGGTGCCGTCGTCGCCGTCGATCCAGACCACCGGCTCGCCGAGCGCGCCGCCCGCCGCGTTGATCTCGCGGATCGCCAGCGCCGCGCCGGCCGCCATCGGCGGGTACGCCAGGGCCAGGTCACCGGTCTTCGGCAGCAGGCCGCCGAGCACCAGCGGGGAGCCGTCCTCCTTGTAGGACTTGCCCGGACGCGACTTCTTGCCCCGCGGCGGCGTCTTGGTGCTCGCCCCCGACTCGTCACCGGCGCCGACGAACTCGGTCTTGCCGTCGTCGAGCTGCCGGTTACCGAAGTGCAGCGTCGCGTAGCTGGCGGCGGCCGGCTCGCCGGCGTCGGTGAACCCGGCCCGGGTCAGCGACACCCCGCGGTACTCGATGTCCTGGCCCGCGCGGGCCAGCTGGAGGCAGATCGCGACCTCGTCGCAGCGCTGTCCGCTGGTGGTCACGCCGACGATCTGCTTGGCGATCTCGCCCGGCTCGGTCGTGCCGGCGAGCTGGGCGGCCAGCACGCTTATCACGATCGCGTCGTAGGTTTCCGCCGAGTAGAGGTAGTCCTTGAGCTTCGGGTCTACGGTGCGTAGCCGATCCTTGAAGCTCTCGGGCAGCGGCGTGAGCGGGGTGGTGCCCTTCATGCCGTTGAGAAGGTCCGCGCGGTCCTTCAGTTCATCGACGTACGAGTTCTGCATGTTGCCGTCGGTGCCGTAGAGGCGCACCTGGGTGGCGGTGGCCTCTTCGGGCTTGTCGCTCCCGCAGGCGCTGGTGGCGAGCAGGAGCGCCGCGCAGGCCGTGGACAGGGCCGCACGCGACGCGCGAGATCTGAGCATTGTCGTCCTTCCTCCGGCGAGGGTCCGCTGCGCACACTAGCGTGCCGGCGCGGAGAGCGGGACCGTGGAGGTCCGTCCGTCGGCACCCCGACTGCCGGTATCACTGTGAGTGACGGCTGGACCGTTCCGGGGTCACGGCTTGACCCTCCGAACTACTGTTCCGCTGGTGAGCGACGAAGCACAGCAGACGCTGGACGATGCGACCGCCGTGCTCCGCTCGGCGCTGGCCGGGGACGGCGACGGCGTGGTGGGCACCTTCGACGCCGTCGTGGACCGCTCCGGGCTGGCCGGGGCCTACGGGGTGGCCTGGTGCCTGGCCGCCACCATGCTGGGCGACGAGGCCCCCGCGGGCGGCGCCGCGCTCGACTTCCCCGGGATCGACCAGGCCGACTACGACACGCGGTGGGTGGCCCGCTTCGTCAGCGCGTACGCCAACGACGACGCCGACACCGGCGAGGCGCTGTTCGGCGCCGCGGCGGCCGACGGGCTGCTGCCCGACTGCCTGCTCACCCTCGCCGGGTCGACGGTCGCGACGCTGCGCAGCCGGGCGGGCTGAGTGGCCTTCGCCGGCCCGGTCTGTGATAGCTCTGGTGCATGTCCGAGGCGATGCTGAGCAAGGTCCGGAAGCTGCTCGCCCAGGCCGAGGACCCGGCCTGCACGCCCGCCGAGTCGGCCGCCTTCATGGCCAAGGCCACCGAGCTGATCGCCCGCTACGGCGTCGACCGGGCGCTGCTCGCCGCCCGCGAGCCGGCAACCGACCCGGTCGGCGACCGGGTGGTCGAGGTGGTCGCCCCGTACGCCCGGGACAAGGCCGGCCTGCTCGCGGCGGTCGCCGACCCGCTGCGCTGCCGCTGCGTACGCCGCCGGCAGGGCAGTGGATTCGACCTGCACCTGTTCGGCTTCGCCAGTGACCTGGAACGGGTCGAGCTGCTCTTCACCTCGCTGCTCGTGCAGGCCGCGCACGGGCTGGCCGGCACCGCCGTGCCGGCCGGGGAGCATCCGGCCGCCTTCCGGCGTGCCTGGCTGGCCGGCTTCGCGCACGTGGTCGCCGAGCGGCTGCGGACGGCCGAGGCCGGTGCGGTCGCCGAGTCCGGGGCGCCCTCCGTGGCGCTGGTGCTGGCCGACCGCTCCGACCGGGTCCAGCGCCGGCTCGCCGAGGTGTACCCGCGGCTGCGCACGGCCCCGCGCCGCCGGCTGGCGGGCAGCGGCTTCGGTCCGGGCGCGGCCGCTGGTCGCCGGGCCGACCTCGGCGGCACCGGGGTGACCGGGACCCGGGCGAGAGGCATCGGCGGCTGACCGGTCCAGCGGCGGACGCGGTCAGTCGGTAGCGCGGGCGACCGTGGCCAGGTAGCGGCAGAGGAGCTCGTGCCAGCCGGCGGTGAGCGCCTTGCGGTAGCCCTCGGCGGCCTCGCCGTGCCGGTCGAAGTAGCGGTGCTCGACGTCGACCCGGGTCAGCTCCGGCCCCTCGGGCTGGAAGAGGACCTCGACCTCGCTGGCCCGCGCCGGATCCGGCACCGGCACCCGGTCCGGCCCGAGCTGCCAGGTGAAGACCAGCCGCCGGGGCGGATCCCAGGTCAGCACCCGACCCCAGTCACCGCGGAAGCCGTACGGGCCGATCTCGTAGAGCATGCCGCCGGCCCGCGGTTCGATGCCCAGTTCGGCCAGCGCCTCCGGCCCCGACCAGGTGTATTCGCGCACCCACCAGTCGGTCAGCGACCCGGTGAAAACGGCGTACGCCCGGTCGGCGGAGGCGGGGGCGAAGAGTGTGCTGCGGAGGGAGAATCGGTCGAATTCCTGGTGGACCTCATCCGGATCGGCCATCCCCTGTCCCATAGGCCCGGACCATACCGGCTGATGCCTCGCTGTGCAGCTTTCATATCGGCCCGCTTCCGGACAGCGGGAGACACGTTTCCCGACAGTGCCGGGCCGGCCTCGCCGCCTCCGTTCAAGGGCGTACCGGACCACCAGGGATGCCGCGCCGGAAAGCGGGTAACCGCGGCTGATTCGGCCCGGCCGGCGGGCCAGCGGGGAGCGGGGACATGAGCGAGCGCGGAGCGACCGAGCGGGAGCCGGACCCGACGGGCGGGCGGCCCGCCCGCCAGGGCGGCGAGCAGTCCGAGCCGGACGTCCTGCTCGACATCCCGGAGGTGACGGTCGACCAGATCCGGCTGACCGTCAGAGAGCTCGACGCCGACCTGTCACTGCGCGCCCGGCTGGCCAACCTGCTGCAGCTCGACGCCGGGGTCCGGGTGCACCTGGACGACGTGGAACTGGACGTCACCGGCGTCAGCGCCGAGGTGCTGCTCAAGGTACGCCTGGAGAAGCTGGTGCAGATCCTGGACCGCGCGCTCAGCACCATCGATCGGAACCCGCACCTGATCGAAGCGCTGGCCCGGTCCGCCGCGAGCGGCGACGACGAGAACCGGGCGGCCCACCAGCTCGCCAGCGCACCCGTCCTGGACGAGCGCGGGCAGCGCATCGGGACGGTCGGGGCCGTGGCCGACCGCGCCCTCCGGGAGAGCCTCGGCCAGCCCGCACCGCCGTCCGCGGCGACGCCGAGCGGGGCGCGCGCCCCCGAGCCGCCGACCGGCGACCAGGGGCTGGCGAAACCGCCAACGGGCGGCCAGGGCCAGCAGAAGCCGCCGGCCGGCGGTGGTGGCGGGCAGCCCTCCGGTGGCGGGGGCGGCGGCGCGAGGGCCGGCGCGTCCCGGGAAAGCGGCCCGCCGAGCGGCCAGGGTGGCCCGTCCCGCGAGGGTGGTCAGGGTGGTGGCCCGTCCCGCCAGGGTGACGGCCCGTCCCGCCAGGGTGGCGGCCCGTCTCGCGAGGGTTGGCAGCCCGGTCGCGAGGGCGGCCCATCCCGCGAAGGTGGGCAGTCCCGCCAGGGCGGCCAGACCGGCGGCCAGGGCGGCCCGTCAGGCAAGGGCGCCGGCCAACCGTCCACCGGCCCCGCGAAGGCGCCTGGCGCCGGGGCCGGGGAGCGGACCGAGCCGGGGAAGCCAGCCGGGAAGCCGGACGAAGCGGAGAAGGGAAAGGGCGGCCCGCCCGGACCGGCCCAGCTCGCCGGCCAGGCCGGGGAGACGCTGTTGCAGGCCGGCCGGAGCGTCTGGGAGGCGATCCAGAGCGGCATGAGCCAGCACCGACCAAAGCGGTAGGCCCGGAGGCTCAGCAAAGCTGGGCCGGGGTCCGCCACCAGGCCGTACGCCGGAGCAGCAGCAACCCCACGACCGGCGCGACCGTCACGGCGAGGGCGACGCCGCTGGTCAGGTCGCGCGGCGCCCAGAGCAGGTTGTCCCCGATCCCGTTGGCGTGCGCGGTGAGCGAGCAGGCCACCAGCAGCCCCACGGCGCCGAGCACCGCCCCGACCCGACGGCCGCGCCCGCCGCGTGTCACCCGGGCCTCCTGCCGCACGGGCTTGGCGGCCACCGTGGCGGGCGCGGGAATCAGCGGCATCGGCCGGACGGTCGCCGGCGCGACGACGGTGGGTCGGATGCCCACCGCGGCGGACGGCGCGACGGCCGGGCGCTGGCTGGTCAGCCGCTCCTGGAGGGCGGTGAGCCCTCGGACGACCCAGACGATCGGCGGTACGACCAGCAGCAGGACCAGGGCCGCATGGGTCGCCCACGCGCCGGCCAGGGTCGGGCCGCCCCAGGCGTCGGCGTACCAGTTGGTGGCGGTCTGCTCGCCGAGCCCGAGCCACGGGCGGAACGGGTACGCCAGCACGTTGATCAGCACCAGGAAGGCGAGCACCGCGGTCAGCGCGGTGGAGGCGGCCGCGACCGGCAGGGCGAGCACAGCCCCGCCCAGCGCCCGCAGCCGACCCGGCTGGCGCACCGCCCCGGCCAGCGCGCCGAGCGCCCGAGGCACGGCGACCACGGACGAGGCGAGCCGTCGCCGGCTCTCGGCCCCGTAGGTGACCCGCCAGGGCACGAAGATGTCCCGCTGCTCTCTCGTCATGCGACAAGTCTTCGCCCGACCCCACGCCCACACCATCGGGACCAACCCCGGCCCGACCCCGACCCGCCCCCCTGACCCCTACCCCTGACGGCGTTTCCGCTGGTCGGCGCTCCTGTAGCCCGGCGAAAGGCTATGTGGCCAGGGGCGGGGTCGAACCGCGAGGCCGCCGAAGCCCGCCGTCAGGTGTATCGGACGCGGCCCGCGCGATGTCGCGGGCGAGGTGGGAGACCCGCAGGCCGACTGACCGTAGTCGGCGCAGGTCCGCGAGCGTGTCGTGCATGAGCTGGACGTGAAAGTAGTTGACATGCTCCAGGACTGCGAACAGCGCAAAGGCCAGTCCTGGCCAGGAGCTGCGCCCTGGGTCCGTCGCGGCGACGGATCCAGTGGTCACGAGGCCGGCGGCCAGGAGCAGTGGGTTCACGATGCGGGCTGCGCGAAAGGCCGCCAAAGCCGGAATGTGGGGTCGACGAACTCTGATCTGATGCACTTTGGCCACCCAGCGCGGCGCGCGCGTCCGACCATGGTCTCCGAACGTCCGACTCTGCCGATGTGGGTCCGACGGTTGACCGGTTGACAGAAATCAAGCTGGAGAGTGTCGGATCTGCCGGATGCCGTTCGTAGCGTATGCAGAGACGGACGTCGGTCCGGGGATGATCAGAGGGAGCGGACATGTCTGAGTACCTCATCTACTTCAATCAGCAGTGGGTGGGTGACCACACCGAGGAGTGGTTCCGCGGGCGCGGTCCGCTCGCCAGGGCGGTTGTCGATGAGATCAAGGCCGCCGGGGCATTCGTCTTCGCTGGGGGCCTGGAGGAGGAGGACGGCCCAGTCTTCAACGCAGACGCCACAAGCGGTGCGGTGGTCGTCACCGACGGGCCCTATGTCGAGAGCAAGGAGTTCCTGGGTGGCCTGACCATCGTGGACGTGCCGGATGAGGCGACCGCCCGGATGTGGGCCGGCAAAATCGCGGAGGCATGCGGCTGGCCGCAGGAGGTTCGCCGGTTCAAGCCGCGGCGCGTCTTGCAGGGATGAGATCGTCACCCGTCGGCTGGGGCTTGAGCCGAGGCGTGGCCGGCACCGGGGTGACGTCGCTGCTGCGGTATCGGAAAGGATTCGACCAGGCACGGGGGCGGCCAGAAAGTGCCGCCCCCGGAGCCGGCCGACGAAAGCGCTTCGCCGTACTCATCTGCCGTGACGCCCTTGTGGTGCCCGGCGAGGTGATCGCATCAGCGCTTGGCCTTGGTCTGTTAATCGTCAGCCCACCGTGCCGATGCGTGAGCACATGCTCAGAGCATCGCGCTCCCAGTCGCTTCCTACGAGAGCGACGGGGTAACTGACCTCTCTGCCCTGCTTGTCATCGGTCTCGACCGATAACCCTAGCGGCAGCGGCTCTCGCTGGAGGTGTGCGACCGAGCACTCGAACCACAGCTCGACCGCGAGCTGACCGGTGGTGGCAGGGGGTAACAGCCGGGGCGATCCGATGCTGTGCATCACGACGCCCGGCCTCTTTGCATGAACCCCACGAACGGTGATCGGCCCTGGGCCGGCGTTGGCCAACGCCAAATACCCGGACAGTCGGACGGTTCCCTCGGAGGCCGCGCTTCCAGAGTCGGCCGATTGAGGGAAGGCCACGAATGCGACCACGGCGTTCCGCTCCCGCTGATCACGCGAGTCTCGCAGTTGGCTGACACCGAAGCCGCCAAGCACAACGCCGACCACGAAGGCGGCGACGAGCCGCAGGGTCATTTTCTGTCTGACCACGAGACGGTCATGGGCGGTGGTATCCGACTCCGCGGACTGGTGATTGTGCCCGTCCAGGTCGATCACTGCGTGCTCCGCGACATGGGCCTCAGCCTAGGGTCTCGTCACACCAGGTCGCCCGGCCGTAGAGCCGCCCATACAGCCAAGGCCATGAACAGACGCCGACCAACGCCGACAACGACGGACAGGCTGACCAGGCGTGCAAAGCCGGACCAGCCACCCCTGATGTTCTTCCAGCCCGAGGCCGTAGCTCAGTCGAGCAGTCCCGGAACCCGCTCCCGAAGCTTGGCCATCACCCGCGACAGCCCGGCGTCCAGGTCGTCGCCGTCCCACCGCACGAGTTCCTCGCCCAGCGGATTGCCCGACACCAGCACCGTCCAGCGCCCCCGTTCGCGTTCGCCGTCCATCTTGACGATGGCGACCAGGCCGTGATCCCCGGACTGGACCAGCAACTCCGGTTCACGCCACCGGTCCACCGAAACGACACATCCGGTTCGACTATCCACAACGGCCACTACGCGCACTCTCGCGGTTGCCCCTCGTGGGGGATCTCCTGCCGGAGCGGTGGCCCGGCCAACCTCACCCGCGATGGATTCCTGCCATGACTCGCACCGCACCTCAGGGGCAAGCTGCGGCCGGTTCACCGGCTCCCCGCTGAGGCACCCGAGCCCCAAGACTGCCAGCGCCGCCACGAGCCGCGGGTTGGTCGTCCTGCGAGGCGACGGGGGGCGGGCCGGCGCACTCAGATCGATGACGGCCATAGGGCAAGTTATCCGACGGGCAGGTAACCCGCTCGTACCGACGCCGGCCATCTACGGCCCGTAACCGTGGCGCCCAGCGGTCATGAGCGGGCACGAGCGGCATTGAGCTCTGCCGCCGACAGCAGGCGTTTCGTGGCATCGCGGCTCGTTGAGCGCGATCTTCCAAACTGAGGCTCCCGAGCGGGGTGCGGGCCAAGGGCGCTACGGCGGCCATGCCGGGTGTGCGGCCGGGCCACGCCAAGGGGCTCGAAGCAAGCTCCGTCCGTGCGATCCACGTGCGATAAGGAGTGGCCACTAGTGGGATTCAGGGGCCAACCAGGGACAGACCGGACAGGCAGCCCGCCGGGGCACAAAGCAGAACGCCGACCGGCGTTTCCGCTGGTCGGCGCTCCTGTAGCCCGGCGAAAGGCTATGTGGCCAGGGGCGGGGTCGAACCGCCGACCTTCCGATTTTCAGGCACCCGCATTCTTGCAGGTCAGCGCCGTTTCGCCGGTTCATCGTGCAACTGGGCGTGCAAATTCGGGTCAGCCCTCGCAAGTGCTCGGTGTGGGAGCCGACACGGTGACCATGTCGCGTAGCGCGGCCAAGAGGCGCTCCCGCTCGTCATCAGGTAGACCGAACCGGGCATGCGAGAGTTTGGTGGCGTACGAGGTGAGGGCGTCGAGGTCGGCAAGTTGTTGCCGTGCCTCCGCCTCCATCGCGTCATCGGGGTCAACATCGATGGCCTCGTCGCCGGTGTAGTCCTCGGACGCCAGTTCCATGCGATAGTCGACGGCGTCGATGGCCCGGCCTGCGACGTGCACGGCGAAGGCCGGCTCCGCATGGAGGTAGCACTCCGCCGCGAAGAGAATCGCGGCGGCCGGGTCATCGTCGGCGTCATCCGGGCCGTCCTGCCCATCGTTGTGGCAGTACTCGCTGATATAGAACTCGCCAAGGGCGACGGCGATTGGCTTGAAGGCGGTCTGATCGCCGGCGGCAGCACGCCACACCAGGTCGAGCAGAGGTCGCAGGCTCTGCGTGAACGGCAGCCGTTGCGGGTCCAGACGGATCAGCCGCTCCGCCGTGATAGCGGCGAATGCCACCGCCGTACCAGCGTTGGCGGCCAACACCCGCGACCGCACCTGCTCGCCCAGGGTCTGCCAATCCGTCATACCAACCTCCGAACACCGATGCGGGCAAAGACACGGCCGGAACCTCCGGCCAGCGGTACGCCGACACGGCGACACGCCCAGCCGCACGGATGACGGACGCTGCCACGCCCCGATAGCGGTGGTCAAGCAACAGCCGGGACACGACAAGGGCTCTACACCACGAACTGCCGAATTAGCCTCTTAAGGATCAAGGCGGCCCGCAAAGCGGGCCGCGCCGGCCCGGCCCCGGCCTGCTGGCGACCTCCGGCCGGCATCGGCCCGGGCCGGCCGGCCACGCTGGGACGACCAAGCCTTTGAAGACCTCGGGGCTCCGCCCCGAACCCCGACCCTCCTCAGAGATGCCGCCGCGGCTCACCTCGCCGGGCACCACAAGGGCTACCAGCCTCCCCGGACGGGGACCAGGTCGTTCGTCCGGTAGGGCGCTCCACCTGGTCCCCGTCCGGGGAGGCTGGACGGTCTGGCGACTGCCCGACGAGGAGATCCGCCACCGTTCCAGCGCCACGCCCATTCACCGAACACGGCAACAGCCGGGACCAGACTGGCGGCTCGGGGTTATGGTCGCCCCTGTGCATTGCCCCCGATGCGGCCACGCGATGGAGACGGTCGACGGCTACCTAACGTGCCCGGTTGGAGGCATGGAGCTGTCACCTGTCATGCGCGACGCCCTGGTCCAGCTTGTCGCGTCGGAAGCCGGTCCATCTGGTCCATCGGCTTTCTTCCGCTGGGGAGGGAGTTGGCACTGTCCGGCAGACGGCTCGGTGATGATCGAGTCGAGGGGTCGCGTGGCTTGCCCGCTGTGTGGCAGGCACCTGCCAGCCCGGATGCTGGACCAGCTTGTCGAACTCCACCCTCACGACTGACGTACGACGGCACCGCACCGGTCGCAGTTGCGTGGGCCATCGACGGGCCAGTAACAGCGTCATCCCTGGGTCACGAGCGGGCACGACCGGGCAGACGGCAGCCATCGCGAACAGGCATTTCGGGGCACTGGGTCCCGCTGATCACGCGCTTCCAAGCTGACGGTGCGCCGTTCATCGCCTCGGCGGAGGCGGGTTCTCATGTCAGTCCTTGATGCGCCGAGGCGTCTCCGCCACAAGGTCCTCAGCATGTCGACGTCGGAACTCCACCACAGTCAGTGCGGTTGCGGTCAAGAGCGCCAGTGGGGCCAGGGCCAGGAGGTCGACGGCCCAAGGGGTGATGAACCCAAGGAGGAAGCATGCGACCACGACAATGGGCCATGACCACGCGAGAATGCCCGGTCCCCAGAACCGCCACGGCGACGCCCCTGGTACCGCCTCCCACGAGTTCAGGCGGCCGAGCAGTGCGCTGATCACGCTGGACCACACGCCCAGCAGAGTCAGGACGCATAGGAACGGACCTAAGCCATCGGGCACGGCAAGATTGTTCGGCCCCGCCCGGTGGAGCGCAAGGGCGGAAGGTGCTTGGCGCGCCCCGAACTGACCGCGCCTGCGCGGCGGTCCGCATCCAGTCCGCAAGAGGCCGGCAAACGGCGGGGGACCGCTGGGAGATGTCGGGAGGCGTTCCCGCTGCTAGACCGCCATGTGCCCAGGTCGAGGGGGCGGGCAGTTTGATCTCGTAATCCCTCGGTCGCCGTGCCCTCTGCGAGGGCGCTCCGCCTTGTCCCGTCCAGAGAGTTCATCGCCGTGTCGAGGTGCGCCGCCTGCGCCCCCTCTTGATCAGAGCACCGAACACGCCGACGCACACAACCGAACAGACGCCCATGACTACCGCTGCGAACGGATCACTTTTCGGGCCTGACAAAATTTCCACCGATGCAATTCCGAAGATGACGGCAAGGCCGGGCAGCAAAATGTGCGCCACACCCCGATGATGACGCCGATTGTGTGCGACTTGAATACGACGTTGCTCGGCAGTGAGGTCCTTCTCCCAGGGGGTGTTGGAGGGCCAGTTGGCCACCCAGATTATGGCAGTCAACCCCGCAATAATCATCAGCACCGTAACGACGGCTTTGAAGAACAAGCTCTACCTCCAGAAGCCGTCAGTCCATGACAGAACCGAAGGCGTTGGTGAAGGGTTATGGTCGGCGGGGACCTGGGTCAGTAGGTGCGAGATGATAGTGACTGGTAAGCGACGGCCTGTAAAGCAACTGCGAAGGACACCCTGCCGCTGGTGGGCTACTGACGGTGGGAGTCATGGCCGGGAGCCACCGGGGCGAACGGAGCCGGACGAGCCCGGACCGATCCAGTTGCCGAGGGCGCGGCGACCAGGGCGAGGCGGACGTTGCCGAACGGCTGCGGAGCGCGCTTGGGAATCTACGGATCAGATGGTCAGCAGCCGCGTGTCGTACAGCCATCCGTACAGCCCAGACAGCCAGCCAACGCCGACGACATCCGACACTGACGGACGGGCTGAGCAGGAGAACGGCTCCCCTAACAGCCCACTCCGATCTTCTTCTAAACCTCAGGCCCTCCCGCCGCCGGCGTCCACGCCGACGCTTGACAAGCGTCATTGAGGCTCATCCGGTTGGACGCTCCACCTTGGTCCCCGTCCGGGGAGGCTGGACGGTTGGAGACTGCCCGACGAGGAGATCCGGTTCCACACCGAACACATTTTCACTACCGGCGCGGCGATTGTTGAGCACACTCGGAACCCGCAACCAGCCGGAGACTAGTCTCCGGTGGCCGGACCACCGCCAGTGCTCGCGGGCGCCGTCAGCGCGGCGGCTAGGGCCTCCGCATCGCGACGTGCAGGCAACGGAAAGCGCAGCTTGAGATCCGCCGCTTCACCATCTGCCGTCAAGACGACAACACGGGTCAGCCGACCGCGAACATCGGACGCACGCAGGATAGGACGCGGCACCTCACCGAGCACGTTCTGGGTCGGTCGGCCAGTCACTTGGTTCATTGCAAAGAACAGCAGACGCCTATCAGTCAACAGCACATACTGCTTCACCGCGACAGAGAACGCCGTGAACAGGCCGCCGGACAAGACGGCTGTCGCTACCCCCATGGCGACCTGGTCCTTTGTCGAGACAGAGCCAACGATCGCCACACTGGCCACCTCGACACGCTCGCCCTCCTGCAGGAACGGCGACGCCGTCGCGATCAGCCGCTGTCTTGCCTTCTCGGCACCCACGGTCGCCTCCGTCTTCGCCCGTACCCCACCCCTGAAGTGGGCGCGTTTCCATGATCAATAGCCGGCCGACTCTAGCGAGGCTTCCCGATACCGGTCAACCCATGATCCGCCGATGTTCGGCGGGGTCGTCCGGCCGAAACGGGCGACGACGCCGGCACCTCCTCAGGCCGGATGACAACGGCGCTGGACGGACCGACGCAGCAACGGACGAGTAGAGCGCAGCCATCAGTAGTTGATGACCCTCTTGCACCGAGCCGGACAGTTCGGCCGAGGCTATGGATCAGGGGGTCAGCGGACCGCATCCAGTCCGCAGGAGGCCGGGGGACAGCGGGGGAGTGGTGTGAGGTGTCGAGAGGCGCTTCCGCTGCTAGGCCCCCCGGAGTGCCCAGGTCGTCGGAGCGGGCAACTTGATCTCATAATCCCCCGGTCGCCACGCCGGACGCCCTACCAGCAGGAAGTCCGGCCGTGCGATCTACGTGCGATAAGGAGCGGCCAGCAGCGGGATTCCGGGGTCAACGAGGGCCGGACCGGACAGACAGACTCCCGGGGCGAAAAGCAGAACGCCGACCGGCGTTTCCGCTGGTCGGCGCTCCTGTAGCCCGGCGAAAGGCTATGTGGCCAGGGGCGGGGTCGAACCGCCGACCTTCCGATTTTCAGTCGGACGCTCGTACCAACTGAGCTACCTGGCCGTGCTGCTCGGCTCATGCTACCGCACAGGCCGATACGCAGAACGCCGCGCATGAAGGGCGCGGCGTCAGCGCTTGCGGTCCTGACGGGACTTGAACCCGCGACCTCCGCCTTGACAGGGCGGCGAGCACTCCAACTGCTCCACAGGACCTAGCTGGTGTTGCATCCGGCCTGAGCCGGACCGTGCCCCCAACGGGATTCGAACCCGTGCTACCGCCTTGAAAGGGCGGCGTCCTGGGCCGCTAGACGATGAGGGCGGCCCCGCCATCATTGCACACTCGCAACTTCAAGCGGACTTGCTCCCATCCGGCCCCGCCGGAGGCATGAGAAGCATATGCCATGCCTCCTCGGCCGGCCAAACCGGTATGGCCATGGACGCAGCGACCGGCGAAACCGCAGGTCAGAGGCGGTGTCACCGGAGCCGGGAGATCCCGTACCGCCGCTTGAGGTCCGGAATCAGGTGCCGGCAGGCGGCGATCGTCTGGGTCCGGTCGCCGCCCGCGTCGTGCATGAGCACGATCGAGCCGTGGTGGGTCGCGCCCGTCACCCGCTTGATGATCGTCTTCGCCGGCGGGTGGTCCCAGTCCTGCGGGTCGACGCTCCAGTGCAGCGGGCGCAGCCCGAGCTGGCGGGCCACCGTGAGCTCCTCCGCGGTCCAGCGGCCGCCCGGCTGGCGGAACCAGGTGATCGGGGCGCGCGGCGCGGCCGCCCGGATGGCCTGGTTGGTGCGGACCAGGTCGGCCCGGATCTCGGCGAGCGGCCGGCGGCCGAGGTTGAGGTCGTGGCGCCAGCTGTGGTTGCAGATCTGGTGCCCCTCGCGGACGATCCGGGCCACCAGCTGCGGGTAGCGCTTGGCCTGCTTGCCGACCAGGCAGAAGGTCGCCGTGACGTGGGCCGCCCGGAGCTGGTCGAGGATCTGCGGCGTGAACCGGGGGTCCGGACCGTCGTCGAAGGTGAGGGCGACGCCCCGGTCCCCGCTGGAGCGGTGCAGCCCGGCGGGCAGGCTCTTCGGCAGTGGGCGCAGCTTCGGCTTCGGCGGGGTGGTGCGGCTCGGGCTGGGCCGTGGGGTGGGCGGGGGCGCCGGCGTCGGGGCGGCCGTGGCGGACGGTGAGGCGCCGGCCCGGGTCGGGGTCTTGCCGGGCTCGCCGCAGCCGGCCAGGAGGAAGGCCAGGCCGAGGGCGAGCGCCAGCACGGCGCGTGGACGCATCGTCGCTCCCGAGAGGGGGTCGGGGTCGGGCGGACTTCCGACCGTAGTGGACGTCGCGCCGGATCGGGAGGGGCCCCTCAGCCCGTCGTCGACTGGTCCAGCGAATCCCGTACGGCCACCGCCAGCGAGACCGCCTCGGCGAGGCTCACCGGCCGCACCACCCCGGCCGGGAGCGTGTCGGCCCGCCAGCCCGGCCCGGCGGCCAGCACCAGCAGCGGGCGGCGCGGGGCGGCGAGCAGCGCGGTGAGCTGCTCCGGACCGGCCGTGAGCCGGGTGTGCGACCAGAGCACCACGGCCGCCGGCCCGGTCCGGTCGACCGCCTCGACGAGGGCGGCGACCGGCACCCGGGCGCCCAGCATCCGGTAGCCCACCCCGACCTCGGTCAGGGCGGCGCCCAGCGCCTCCAGCGGCAGCGTGTGTTGTTCCTCATCGGCGCAGGCGAGCAGGATCCGGGCCGGCCCGGCGACCGGGTGCGCCCGGGCCACGGTGGCGAATGCCTCGGAGACGCACCGGGACATCAGGTGCTCCACCTCGATCAGCCCGGCGGTGGCGGTGTGCCGTTCGCCGATGCCGGCGAGCACCGGCCGCAGCAGCCCGTCCCAGGTGTGCACCACGCCGTCGGTGGCGAGGGCGTGCGCGATGGTCTCGCCGATCGCCACCGAGTCCAGCCGCATGGCGGCGCGGGCCACGCCGCGGGCCACCGGTCCGGCGCGGCCGACCGGGATGGTCGTCCCGCCGCCGTCCCGGACCGCCGTGGTCCGCCCGTTCAGCCCGAGGTGCTCGGGCGGGAGGACGGCCGGTGCCTGCCGGGCCCAGCGGGCGGCCTCGGCGGGGGCGACACCCTCCGCGGTGAGCCGCCGCATGATCTCCAGGCGCGCGAGGTCGGCCGGCGTGTAGCGCCGGTGGTGCCCCGGCACGTGCTCGCTGGGACCGAGGCCGTAGCGCTGGTGCCAGGTGCGCAGCGTGGTGACGGCGACCCCCAGCCGCCGCGCGACGGCTCCCGCGCTCAGCGCCTCATCCGCCACCCGACCGCTCCGCTGCCTCGTCGGCCGGCGCACCCGCCCGGGCCACGTCGGCGGCGGGACGGGCCGGCCGCAGCAGCCGGTTCACCACCCCGCCCAGCCAGGGCGCGTACGCGCGGGGGTCGGCGTCCAGGTCGGCCTCCAGCTCGCGCGGGTCGACCCAGCGCAGGGTGGCCACCTCGTCCGGGTCGGGCCGGATCGGCAGGTCGGCCGGTACGTCGGCGCGCAGCACGTGGTCGTACTCGAACTCGACCCGACCGGTGGCCGGGTCCTCGGCGTAGTAGAGGTAGACCCCGACCTCGGTGAGGTCGACCGGGTCGACGCCGAGTTCCTCGGCGAGCCGGCGGTTGGCGGCCTCGACCAGTGACTGGCCGGGCAGGGGGTGTCCGCAGCAGGCGTTGGCCCAGCGCAGCGGGAACCGGGTCTTGACGGCGGCGCGCTGCTGGAGCAGGACCCGCCCCCGCGGGTCGACCAGCAGCACCGAGAAGGCCCGGTGCAGCCGGCCGGGTGGCTGGTGGGCGGCGGCCACGGTGGTCTCGCCGAGCACGCGCCCGCCGTCGTCGACCAGCTCGACGAGGTGCTTCTCCCGAGCCGTCAAGACATCCTCCCGGTGATCCGCGAGGCGGCGAGCTTGCCGCTGATGAGGACCATCGGCACGCCCACCCCGGGCTGGGTGCCGGAGCCGACGAAGACCACGTTGCCCAGCGTGCGGTGCAGGTTCGGCGGGCGGAACGGGCCGGTCTGGAAGAGGCTGTGCGCGGCGGCGAACGGCGTGCCGGCGGCCATGCCCTGCGCCGCCCAGTCGGCCGGGGTCACCGTGCGCAGCACCTCGATGCCGTCGCCGAAGCCGATGTAGCCCCGCTCCTCCAGCGTCGCCACGAGCTGATCGGCGTAGCGGCGGGTCAGGTCGCCCGGCCAGTGCAGCGGCGCCCGGTCGAGGTTGGGCACCGGGGCGAGCACGTAGTAGGTGTGCTTACCGGCCGGGGCCACCGACGGGTCGGTCCGGCTCGGGTTGGTCACCAGCAGCGACGGGTCGGTCATCAGCTCGCCGCGCCGGATCACCTCGTCGAACGTGCCCTTCCAGGATCGCCCGAAGTGAATGTTGTGGTGGGCGATCCGGCCGTAGCCCTGCGTCGATCCGACGTGCAGCACCACGCACGAGGGCGAGTAGGTGAGCTTGCGCTGCCGGCTGGCCGGCAGCAGGTCCCGGTAGGCGACCGGCAGGTCCGGGTTGAGGACCACGACGTCCGCGGGGACGAACTCGCCGTCGGCGGTGACCACGCCGGTGGCGCGGCCGTGCGCGGTCTCGACCCGGGTCACCGTGGTGCCGTACCGGATCTGCACGCCGTGCTTCTCCGCCGCGCCGGCCATCCCGCGGGAGACCGCGTGGATGCCGCCGCGCGGGAAGCACACCCCGGCCACCGAGTCGAGGTACGCGATGACCGCGTAGATGGCCAGCGCGTCGTGCGGTGCGAGGCCGGCGTACATGGCCTGGAAGGAGAAGATCCGCTGGGTACGCGGGTCCCGGAAGAACTGGTTGATCTTCGTCTGGAGTCGCCGGAACGCGCCGTTGGCCAGCAGCCGGAGCAGGTTGCCGGTGAGCAGGTCGGTCGGCGCGTCCAGGTTGCGCTCGATGAAGTCCGCCCGCTCCCAGCGCCACAGGTCGCGCGCGTAGTCGACGAAGCGCAGGTAGCCGTCCGCCTCGCGGGGCCCGCAGACCCGGGCGATCTCGGCGGCCATCCGGGTGGTGTCGGTGATGACGTCCAGCGTCGAGCCGTCCGGGTACCAGGCCCGGTAGGCCGGGTCGAGGGGGGTCAGGTCGAGCCAGTCGGTCAGCTCCTCGCCGACCGCGCCGAGCGCCTCGGCGATCAGGTCGGGCATGGTGAGCACGGTCGGTCCGGTGTCGAACTCGTACCCGTCGACGCCGAGCCGGCCGGCGCGCCCGCCCGGCACCGGCTCCCGTTCCAGCACGGTCACCTGCCGGCCGCTGCCGGCCAGGTGCAGCGCGCAGGCCAACCCGCCCAGCCCGGCGCCGACGACCACCACCCGGTCGGTACGCCCGCTCACGGTGCGCATCCCGGCCCCCCTCCTCGCGAAGTTGCCCATCATGCCCGCCGCGTGGTGGCGGCGGTGGCCAGGCCGGTCAGCGCGGTCCGCGCGGTGCCGTCGATCGGCGCGCCGTCGAGCGCCACCTGCGCCTCGGTCACCCGGTCGGCGATCATCCGTTCCACCCGGGCCACCGCCCCGGTGTCGCGGACCAGGTCGGCCAGCCGGGCCACCTCGCCCGCACCGGTGACCGTGCCGGCCCGCTCCAGGGCGCGGCGCTGGGCCGGCGTGCCGAGCTGCCGGGCCAGCATCAGCAGCACGGTCGGCTTGCCGGTCCGCAGGTCGTCCCCGGCCGGCTTGCCGGTGGCGGTCGGGTCACCGTAGACGCCGAGCAGGTCGTCGCGGAGCTGGAACGCCTCGCCGACGGCCAGCCCGTAGCGGGTGTAGGCGGTGATCAGCGGGGTGTCCGCCTCGGCACCGGCCAGGGCGGCGCCGAAGAGCAACGGTCGCTGGACGGTGTAGCCGGCCGTCTTGTAGCGGGCCACCCGCAGCGCCCGGTCGACCGACCAGTTCGCCGCGTCGTGCTCGCCGAGCACGTCGAGGAACTGCCCGGCGACGGTCTCCACCCGCATCTGGTCGTAGCAGCGGCGCACGTCGAGCAGGCGGGCCGGCGGCACGGCGGCGTGTGCCATGAGCCGGTCGGCCCAGACCAGGCAGAGGTCGCCGATGAGGACGGCGACGGCCTCGCCGTAGCGCTCCGGGTCGCCGGTGTGCCCGGCCGCCCGGTGCCGCAGGGCGGCCGCCCGGTGCGCGGTGGGCCGGCCGCGCCGGGTGTCGGAGGCGTCCATCACGTCGTCGTGCACCAGCGCGAAGGTGTGCAGCAGTTCGAGCGCGGCGAGGGCCGGCAGCACCGAGGGCAGCGGCGCGTCGCCGCCGACCACCCCGCGCCAGCCCCAGTACGCGAAGGTCGGCCGGACCCGCTTGCCGGCGGCCAGCACGCAGTCGCGGGCCGTCGCGGCGAACCCGCCCATCGCCGTGTCGATCCCGGCGAGCGCGTCGACCTCGGCCGCCAGGAACGCCGTCAGCGTCTCGTCGACGCCCGTCACCAGGTCCTGTGTGAACGCGGCCAGCACGTCGCGGACCGGATCGTCTGTCGCCCCGGGCTGTGCCGGCGCGACGAAGCGGGGCGGACTGCCGGCAACTGCGTCGTTGGCCATGCGCGGGAGCGTACCCTAGGGTTACGAGTTGCGTCGATTGCTGCGTCGAATCTGAGGAGGGCCGGTGGACACGGATCTCACCGCTGCCTACGAGCGCTGCCGCGAGCTGCACCGGCGTCACGGCCGTACCTACTATCTCGCCACCCGGCTGCTGCCCGCCTGGAAACGGCGGCATGTGCACGCCCTGTACGGCTTCACGCGCTACGCCGACGAGATCGTCGACCGCACCGAGGAACTGCCGCCGGCCGAGCGCGCGGCCCGGCTCGCGGAGTGGTCCGACCGCTTCGTCGCCGGCCTGCACGGCGAGCCCGTCGACGACCCGCTGCTCCCCGCCGTGCTGCACACCATCGCCGTCTTCGACCTGGACCGCGACGACTTCGCGTCGTTCCTGCGCAGCATGACGATGGACCTGACCGTGCTGTCGTACCCGACCTACGACGACCTCCTCGACTACATGGACGGGTCCGCGGCGGTCATCGGCACCATGATGCTGCCGATCCTGGGCAGCTCCGACCCGGCCGCCGCCCGGGAGCCGGCCCGCCAGCTCGGCTTCGCCTTCCAGCTCACCAACTTCATCCGGGACGTCGCCGAGGACCTGGACCGCGGGCGCACCTACCTGCCCGACGAGGACCTGGCCGCGTTCGACGTCACCCGGGAGGACCTCCTCGCCGCCCGGGCCGCCGGCCGCACCACCCCGCGGCTCCGCGAGCTGATCGAGTACGAGGTGACCCGCGCACAGGCCCACTACGCGGCCGCCGCGCCGGGCATCCCGCTGCTCGCCCCGGCGTCGCAGGCCTGCATGCGCACCGCGTACGCGCTCTACGGCGGCATCCTCGACGAGGTGGCCGCCCAGGACTTCGACGTGTTCACCCGGCGGGCCCGCGTACCCCGGCGGCGGCGGATGGCGGTGGCCGCGCAGGCGCTGGTCACCCCGCCCGGCGTGCCGGTGCGGGTCCCCGGCCCGGCGCGCCGGCCGGCCCTGGCCGCGTGAGGCCAGACCGGGCCCGGTGCGGGCTCAGTCCCGCCAGACGGTCAGCTTGATCACGGCGCCGCCGTCGCCCGCCTGGTTGACCACCTGCAACCAGCCGGGGTGCCCGTCGGAGGTGGTGAAGCAGAACTGCTGGCCGCTGCCGACGTAGTGGTGCGGCGCGCTCGTCCGGCGCGCCTCCCGGTAGGTCGCGCAGCGGGCCTCGGCGCCCTCCTCCGGGCCGGCGTAGGTGTCGTCGTACAGGGCGCTGTGCCGGGCGCTCGAATAGAGGATGTAGCCCCAGTCCAGGTAGAGGTCGACCGTCGCGTCCTGCGCGTACCGCTTCACGGCCCGGCCCTCGTCCACGTCCACCCCGGTCTTCTGGTCGAGTTGCACGACGTCGCTGAAGACCACGGCCGCGGGTGTACCCGTGGGCGCGCCGGTGCCACCGCCCGGGGTCGAGCCGTTCGGAGCGCCGGCCGGCGTGGCGGCGGCGGTCGTGGCCGGGGCGGGCAGCGTGGTCGTCGTGCCGGCCGGTGTGGTGGGGCCGGCGGCCGGCGTAGCCTGCCGCCCGTCCTGGTGCAGCCCCCAACCGGCGACGCCGAGCACCAGCAGCGCCACGGCGGCCAGCCCGGCCGCCCGCCAGCGCCGGCGCCAGCTCTGGTACGCCACCAGCGCGGCCAGCGCGACCAGGCCCAGCACGATCCACAGCGGGTCGGAGCGGATGGCCTGCACCAGGGCGACGAGCCCGGCCACGGCGGAGACCACGTTGGCCGCCACCCCGGAGTGCTCCTTCAGCCGGGTGGCCGGCGCGGGTGCTTCGTTCTCCACGAGGACCGGAGCGTAGCGGCGCATGACACAGCGTGACAGGGTCGCCACGCGTGTCGAGCAGTCCGCTTCCCGTCAGAGGCAGGAGTGCAACGCCTCGACCAGGTCCTCCACCCGGTCGTGGTCGGCCAGCCGCGCGGTCGCGTACGCGAAGGTGTAGCCGCGTTCCGGATCGGCCCAGGCGCTGCTGCCGCCGATCCCGCCCATGCCCCAGCTCCCGTCCGGCTCCCACTGCATGCCCAACGTCCAGGACGCCCGCCGGTCCAGCACCAGGTCCGGCCCGTCGTACTGCACGCGGGTCGCCTCGGCCACCAGCTCGGGGCTGAACCGGCGTACTCCGTCGAGGGTGCCGCCGGCCAGGAGGCCGGCGTAGAGGCGGGCCAGGGCGGACGCGGTGGCGTGCAGGTTGACCGCGGGGAACTCCGTGCCGCGCCAGAGCGGGCCGTTCACCACCGCCACGTCCAGGCCGCCGGCCGGGTTCCCCAACGCCCGGGCGCGGAGCGACCCCGGCTCGCCCAGCATCCGCACCGGCCAGCCGGAGTCGGCGTACGACAGGTCGGCGCAGCGCCGCTGGTCCGCCGCGTCGAGCCCGAAGGCCAGGTCGAGGCGCCACGGCCCGGCGATCTCCTCGGCCAGGAACCGCCCCACCGGCCGCCCGTCCACCCGGCGGACCAGCTCGCCGACCAGGTGCCCGTACGTCCAGGCGTGCTCGCCCGCGACGCTGCCCGGCGGCCACTCGGGGTCGGCGGCGGCCAGGTCGGCGCAGAGCAGCCCCCAGTCGGGTATCGCCGCGGCGGGCCGGGGCACCGGGAACGCGGGCAGCCCGGCGGTGTGGGCGAGCACCTGCCGCACCGTTGCCGGGGCGCGGAACTCCGGCCAGTAGGCGGACACCGGCGCGTCGAGGTCGACCCGGCCCCGGTCGACGAGGAGCAGGAGGCAGAGCGCGACCACCGGCTTGCCCACCGAGTAGACGTTCACCAGGGTGTCCGGCCGCCACGCCGCCCCGGCCCCGACGGCCGGGACGGTCACGCCGGGCCGGACTGCCGCGCGGGTGCCGCCGACCAGGTCGAGCACCGGCGCGCCGTCGTACCAGACGGCCAGCGCCGCGCCGGTCTCCCGGCCGGTCGCGAACAGGTCGTGGAAGCAGTCCCGGACGGGGGCGAAGCGTGCCTGCATCCGGCCACGGTAGGCGGTGGGGATGATCACCTGCGCGGGAATTCCGACCCGACGCGGTGGCCGGTGGCCCGGCGGTGCGGAATGCTGGCGGGGTGGCGGAGCCGGAACTGGTGGACGTGGTCGTGGTCGGGCTGGGCGTCGGCGGCGAGGAGGTGGCCGGGCGACTCGCCGAGGCCGGCCTCACCGTGGTCGGGATCGAGCGCGACCTGGTCGGCGGCGAGTGCCCCTACTGGGGCTGCATCCCGAGCAAGATGATGATCCGGGCGGCCAACGCCCTCGCCGAGGCGCGCCGGGTCAACGAGCTGGCCGGCAGCGCCGAGGTGCGACCCGACTGGGCGCCGGTCGCGAAGCGCATCCGCGAGGAGGCCACCGACACCTGGGACGACAAGGTCGCGGTGGACCGGTTCACCGGCAAGGGCGGCCGGTTCGTCCGGGGCAGTGGCCGGCTCGACGGCCCGAACCGGGTCCGCGTCGGCGACCAGGTGTTCGAGGCCCAGTACGGAGTCGTCCTCGGCACCGGCACCCGCCCGTCGGTCCCGCCGATCGACGGCCTGGCCGACACGCCGTACTGGACCAACCACCAGGCCATCGAGGTCGAGGAGCTGCCGGGGTCGCTGCTGGTGCTGGGCGGTGGCGCGATCGGCCTGGAGCTGGCCCAGGTCTTCGCCCGGTTCGGGGTCCGGGTGACCGTGGTCGAGGCGGCCGACCGGGTGCTCGCCCTCGAGGAGCCGGAGGCCTCCGAAATCGTCGCCGGTGCGCTGCGCGCCGATGGAGTGGAGATCCACACCGGCGTCCGGGCCGAGCGGGTCACGCACGACGGCGCGAGCTTCACCGTCCACGCCGGAGACCGCGCGTTCGACGGCGAGAAGCTGCTGGTGGTGACCGGCCGCCGGGCGCACCTCGACGAGCTGGGCCTGGAGACCGTGCAGGTGGACGCCGCGCAGCGCTACCTGCCGGTGAACGAGCGGATGCACGTGACCGACGGGATCTGGGCGGTCGGCGACCTCACCGGCGAGGGCGCGTTCACGCACATCGCCATGTACCAGGCGGGCATCGTCGTCGCCGACGTGCTCGACCACATGCGGCGCACCCGGGGCGGGCCGGACGCCAGCGGCACCGCCAGCGTGGTCGGCGGCGCGGCCGGCGTGGTCAGCGCGGTCGGCGGGGCCATGAGCACGGGCGGCTCGGCCGCCGCGCCGGGCAGCGTGCCGGTCGCCGACTACCGCGCGCTGCCCCGGGTCACCTTCACCGACCCCGAGGTGGGCGCGGTCGGCCTCACCGAGCAGCAGGCCCGCGACCGCGGCGTCAACGTCCAGGTCGGCTACACCGACCTCACCTCGTCCACCCGCGGGTGGATCCACAAGGCCGGCAACGCGGGCTTCATCAAGCTTGTCGCCGACGCCGACCAGGGCGTGCTGATCGGCGCGACCTCGGTCGGCCCGACCGGCGGCGAGGTGCTCTCCGCGCTGGTCGTGGCGGTGCACGCGGCCGTTCCGGTCAGCCAGCTCCGGCACATGATCTACGCGTACCCGACCTTCCACCGCGCCATCGAGGACGCCCTGCGCAACCTGAAGTAACAAAAGCTCAATTTAGCGCTTGTCCGGAACTTGACATCGACGCTACTCGGCAGGGCCGCGCGATTCGGGCGGCTGTTCAAGGTTCTGCTGGCGCTTCTTTTGCTCGGACTTGAGCCGGTGAACCTCCTCCACAAACTCGGCAAGGGCCTCGTCCTCATCGCCAATTCGCTTGTAGCGTCCCACTCCGATCTCTACCGCCTCCCATTCGTGCTCGATCGCGTCGGCAGTCTGCTGAAGGTAGAAGCTGCGCTCCTTGTACTTGAAATATCCCATAAATCCGCTCGATATGCCCACCGAGAAGGTAATTACGAGGATTAGCCAACGAACTTCAGTGATCTCGGTAGCAACCCCCGAGGCGCCCGTTGCTGCCAGTGAGCCGATAATCAGGAAGCCTTGAAGAAAATTGTTGATTCGTCGGTAATGATTGCTCTCGGACCTCAGTTGATCGATATCGGCGTAGGCATCTTCTTTGTAGGTGATGCGGCGAACTTTGGCGGGAACGTCGGCCCTCGCCAAGAGATCCTTCCTGACCTCGCGAAGTCGCGCTAGCTGCAGCTCCAACTCGCCCTCGGTCAGTCTCTTTCCATCCTTCACTGGCCCGCCGCGATGCCGCTTAAGTCTGAAGGAGGCTACGCAAAAGGCAATTGCAACGGGCACGGCAGGGATAAAGATCGCAAGGAGGAGTTCGTCGCTGATCACGGGAATCCACGCTAGGGAGTACAAGAGCAGAGCCAAGAGGGGGCCGAATACTAGGGACAGATTCGACCACCTATGCCGACGCCGCGCAATGCTCAGTTCGTGCTCGGTCTCGCGCACTTGATGATTGAGTGTGAGTAGCTGTTCCCTTGTGGTGGACAAGACGCCTTCTTTGCTTTGTGGTCGACCTGGCTATGAGCGTGGCGTGATGACGATGACGTCGCTTGTTACTCGAAAAATCCAACCCGATGAGACGGACGCCATTCCATTGCAGAAATTCACCAAATGTATGGCGTCGGCCTGGGGTAATGATCGTATGTCTACTGATACGACGTTGCCTGATCGCAGTGCATCAGATGCCTCGCGGGCCGCAGATTCGAAGTCCTTGCAAGTCACCTCGTGTGGGGCCTGGAGGCGTATCCGGGGATCGTTTCTTGCATGAACGCTGTAGCTATTCATGCTCGCGGCAAGTCTAAGGATCTGCTCCAGTTGGTCTGCCTGATCGTCGCTGATCGGGTTAGTGCGTATGAATCGCGGCTTCCGCTCTTCGCTAATCCGGCGATTGATTGAAACGGCAAAGGCGGCAGCCGCGAACAATGCCAGTACGGGCGGTCCCCAAGAGTTAATAATGGCGAGAGCGGCGGGGTCACCAGGCACGATGCGACTCTAATAGATCTCGAAGGCGACGAAGGTCCCATCATTAGCCTACTGTCGCCTAGTTGACCGACCTATTGTGCTTGCGGTAGTGATATGCCAGTCCTTCACAACGCTGGTCTAATCATCAGCGCTCCCATGGCGGCCAGCGCCGGCCGTGAACCGGGCCGCGCCCTTCATGGCGTCGGTGACCAGGGACTCAATGCCGAAGGCCAGCTCGGTGGCCAGCGCCTCGGGCTCGGGCAGCCCGGCGCCCGCCAGCAGCGCGGCCCGGTCGTTGCGCAGGCAGGTCTGCGGGTGCCGGGCGATCTCGGCGGCCAGCCGCTCGGCCTCCGCCCGGGCCGCACCCGGCGCGACCACCCGGTTGACCAGACCCATCGCGTACGCCTCGTCGGCCGGGACCGGGCGGCCGGTGAGGATCAGGTCCATGGCGCGGCTCTCGCCGATCAGCCGGGGCAGCCGCACCGTCCCGCCGTCGATCAGCGGCACGCCCCAGCGCCGGCAGAACACCCCGAGCGTCGCGTCGGACTCGGCGATCCGCAGGTCGCACCAGAGCGCCAGCTCCAGGCCGCCGGCCACTGCGTACCCGGAGATCGCGGCGAGCACCGGCTTGGACAGGCGCATCCGGGTCGGGCCCATCGGGCCGTCGCCCTCGGGTTCGACCCGGTTGCCGCGCGGGGTGCCGATGGCCTTCAGGTCGGCGCCTGCGCAGAACGTGCCGCCCGCGCCCCACAGCACGGCGACCGCCGCGTCCGGGTCCGCCTCGAAGGCGCGGAACGCGTCGGCCAGGGCCCGGGCGGTCGGCCCGTCGACGGCGTTGCGGGCCTCCGGCCGGTCCAGGATCACCGTGGTCACCGGTCCGGCGTGCTCGACGCGTACCCCCATCGGGTCAGCATGCCCTCGACGACGCCCGCCGCGCCAGCTATCGGCGCGGCCCGCGTGACGTAGAAGATCTTGGTAGGAAGCGGCCCCCACGGGGGCCATTTCCTACCAAGATCTCTTTGCCGGGCGTGCCGCACCGGCTCGCTTCCGGGCGGGTCAGGCGAAGTCGGCCGCGTGGTCGGCGGCCCAGTCGGCGAATGTCCGGGCGGGACGGCCCAGTACCGCCGCCACGTCGCCGGTCACCTGCTCCGGGGTCTCCGCCATGGCCGCCCAGCCGGCCAGCGCCGCATCCGCGAACGCGGCGCTGCCCATCGCCGCGGCCAGCATGGGGCGCACCGCCTCGGCGGGCACGTCCTCCCACCGCACCTCGCGGCCGATCGCCTCACCGATGATGCGCACCTGCTCGGCCTGCGTGACCGTCCGCGGGCCGGTGAGCACGTAGGTCCGCCGGTCGTGCCGGTCGGTGGTCAGCGCCTCGACCGCCACCGCCGCGATGTCGTCCTCGTGGACCATCGAACGGGCCGCCGCGCCGTACGGCCAGCGCACCACGCCCTCGGCGCGGATCGGCTCCGCCCATCCCAGCGTGTTCGTGGCGATGCCGGTGGGACGCAGCATCGTCCAGGGCAGGCCGGACGCGACGATGGCGCGTTCCACCAGGGCCCAGAACGAGCCGGGGTCGGCCTCGGCGGAGGCGGCGGACACGTACACCACCCGGGGCGACCCGGCACCGGCGAGCGCGGCGGCGACGCGCGGGGCGAGCTGCGCCGTCGCGGCCGGGTCGACGAACGGCCAGATCAGGAACACGGCCCGGACACCGTCCAGGTGCGGGCGCACCGTCTCCGGATCGGCCAGGTCGGCGGCCACCACCTCCACACCCGCCGGCAGGTTCGCGCGGCTCGGGTCGCGGGTGACGGCCCGTACGCCGTGACCCGCGGCGGCCAGCCGCTCGACCACGCGCCGCCCGACGTTGCCCGTCGCACCGGTCACCAGGATCATCGTCGCCTCCAGGAGATTTCTCGGGAACTCGATGGAGCCGACCGTAGAACCTCAACAATTGTTGAGGTCAACGTCCGATGGGCATACTCGGGGCGTGAAGCAGGACACGTCCTTCGACTGGCACGAGCCCGGCCTGACCATCGGTCAGGTGGCGCAACGCAGCGGCGTCGCCGCGTCGGCGATCCGGTTCTACGAGGCGCAGGGCCTGATCAGCAGCGACCGCACGGCCGGCAACCAGCGCCGCTACCACGCCGACGTGATGTGCCGCCTGGCGATGATCGAAGCGTGCCAGCGGGTCGGCCTCACCCTGGCCGAGGTGGGCCGGGCGCTCGCGGCGCTGCCACCGGGGCAGGCGCCGACCTCGGAGGACTGGGATGCGCTCGCCGGGCGACTACGCACCGAGGCCCAGTCCCGCATCGACCGGCTCAGCGAGGTGCTGCGCGCCCTCGCCCCGCCCGCCTGACCCGGGCCACCCCTCACGCTGACGGCTCCCACCGTCGATAGCATCGGCAGCGGCAACGATCGGGCGAGGTGCCCCGCGTGTGCGGGGAGAATCGGGAAGCCGGTGGAAATCCGGCACGGGCCCGCCGCGGTGACCGGGGAGTCCCCGTCCACGCGCGTCACGCGCAGCCACTGGCCGTACGGCCGGGAAGGCGGACGGTCAGGCGTCGATCCGGGAGTCCGAAGACCGGCCTCGCGTTCAGTCGCCCACCTGACCGTGGGCCGAGTGCAGCGGGAGCCTGCCTGTGGACCTGTACGACGCCATCCACCGCCGCCGCGACGTGCGCGCCGAGTTCACCGGGGAACCGGTGCCGGACGACGTCCTGGAGCGGATCCTCACCGCCGCGCACGCCGCCCCGAGCGTCGGGAACTCGCAGCCCTGGGACTTCGTCCTGGTGCGTGACCGCGAGACCCGGCGCCGGTTCCACGCGCACGTCCAGGTCGAGCGGGACACCTTCGCCGCCACGCTGGACGGTGCGGCGGCCGAGCGGTTCGCCCGCATCAAGATCGACGGGGTGTTGGAGTCGACGCTGTCGGTCGTGGTCACGTACGACCCGCAGCGGGGTGGGCGGGCGGTGCTCGGCCGGCACGCCATCGCCGACGCCGGCCTCTACTCGGTCTGCCTGGCCATCCAGAACCTCTGGCTGGCCGCCACCGCCGAGGGGCTCGGCGTCGGCTGGGTCTCCTTCTACCGGGAGCCGTTCCTGGCCGACCTGCTCGGCATCCCGCCCGGCATCCGGCCGGTGGCGTGGCTCTGCGTGGGCCCGGTGAGCCGCCTGCAGACCGTCCCCGACCTGGTGCGGCACGGCTGGCGTACGCCCCGGCCACTCGCCGCCGCCCTGCACGCCGACCGCTGGCGGGCGGACGAGAACCACCCGATGGGGTGATCCACCGTCGGCGCCCGGTTTGGGACCTCTCCTGCCGGGAAGTCGGACCACGTGCGCGAACTACTGACGAAGATCGAACAGAACTCGGCGCTCGACCGGGTGGGCGACCGGTTGCAGCGCGCCGTTCAGGGCACCCTGCGCCCGCAGCGGATCCGGGACTTCCTGCACGGCGTCTGGCTGGGGCATCCGCTGCATCCGGCGATGGTGCAGGTGCCGGTCGGCGCCTGGATCTCGGCCGCCGTCGTGGACCTGATGCCCGGTCAGCGCCGGGCGGCGACCGCGCTCGTCGGCGTCGGTACGGTCAGCGCGCTGCCGGCGGCCGTGGCCGGGCTCAACGACTGGGCGGCCCTGTCCCGGGACCAGCGGCGGATCGGCCTCGTGCACGCCGCCGCGAACACCATCGGCGTGGCCCTCTACGCCAGCTCGCTGGCGGCCCGGCTCAACGGGCGGCACAACATGGGCCGGGCGCTGGCCTACCTGGGGCTGTCGGCGGCGAGCGCCGGCGCTTACCTGGGTGGGCACCTCGCGTACAAGCAGGGCGCGCAGGTCAGCCAGAGCATCTCCGAGCTGCACCTGGTCAGCGAGGGCTGGCACCCGCTCGGCGACATGTCGAGCCTGCCGCAGCGGCAGCTCCTCACCCGGGAGATCGACGACGTCTCGGTGATCCTCTACCGGCACGGCGACGACGTCACCGTGATGCTGGAGCGCTGCCCGCACCAGAGCGGCCCGCTCGGTGAGGGTGAGGTGCAGGAGATCGACGGCCACGCCTGCGTGGTCTGTCCGTGGCACGGCAGCACCTTCCGCCTCAACGGCGGGGAGGTCGTGCACGGCCCGTCCGGCAACGACCAGGTCGTCCTCCCCACCCGGGTGGTCAACGGCCGCCTGGAGGCCCGCCTCCCCTGACCGGCGGTCGGATCTTCGACGGCAGCGGCCCCTCCGGGGGCCGCTGCCGTCCACGATCGCCCCGGTCAGTCCCGGCGGTGGCGGCCTGTCACGAGGGCCCGGACGCCGGCCCGGCCCGGCGGCCGTCGCCGCAGGCCGAGGACCGCGCCGATCTGTGCGCCGACTATGGCGGCCACCGCGAGCACCGCCGAGATGGCCAGCGGCCGGTTGATCCCGTCCTCCGGGGTGGCCCGGGAGGCGCCCGCCGACATCGCCGGCGGTTGCCCGGTCGGCGCCTCGACCGTGGGCGTGGTGTCCCGTCCGGTCGGGTGCGGGGAGGGCCTGCCCTTCGGTGTCGTGGCGGACGAGCCGCCGCCGCCCGGCGTCGCCGCCGTGCCGGGAGCCGTCCGGGACGGGCTGGTCGAGGTGACCACGAGCCGGCCGGTCGCGTGCCGGCGGGCGCCCGCGTCCACCGATCCCTCGGGCAGCTTGAGCAGCTGCCCCGGGCGGATCCGGTCCGGGTCGGCGAGCCGGTTGAGTCGGGCCACCTCGCGGTACCGGTCGAAGTCGTCCAGGTAACGTTCGGCCACCTCGCCCAGGTAGTCGCCCTTCGCCACCCGGTACACCGCCGGGTCGGTGGTCACCGAGGCGGCCCGGACAGGCGGGGCGGCGCGGGTGGGGCCGGCCTGCGGGGCGACCAACGCCGGCGCGGCGGCGACCGGCTGCGGCGCGGCCACGGCTGCGGCGCTCGCCGCGGCCGGGCTGGCCGCCAGGATCAGCGCCACCGAGCCGACCAGCGCGGCCGCGGCCCGCTGCTGGCGGCGCATCCCGGGCAGCCGAGGCGCCGGCCGGCGCAGCGTCGCCGCGAGGAGTTCCACGAGTACGGAGAAGGCGAACGTCGCCCAGCCGAACCAGCCCACCACGGCCAGCGCCCGCGAAAAGAGCTGCCCGTCGTCGCGGCTGGTCAACGCCGTGCCCACCTCGGCCAGGGTGGGCAGGTGGTCGGGGAGGGGGTTGCCGGCGAAGGCCAGGAGCGCGACGGGCCCACCGGCCAGCACCGCGCAGAGCACGACGAGGGCGCCGAACCCGGTGAGGACCTGGCCGGTCCGCCGGACGGCCGAGCGTTGCGATGCACCCATGGCTGCCTTCCCTTCCTACGGGGGTCCGGTGAGCGCCCGCGCGGTGGCCTCACCGGTGACGGTGGCGGTGTTCTGGAAGCCGAAGAGACCGAGCAGGTCCCGGCGGTAGGTGATGCGGACGCGGACCTGGATCTGCCGCTCGCCGGCGACCACCGGGAAGCTGACGGCGTGGTCGCGGACCCCGCCCGCCGCGCTCAGGTAGTCCGCGACGGCCTTCCGGGCGGCCACCTCGTCGATCTGCTTGGGGCCGCCCTCGATGGCGCGCGCCCGGTCGATCATCTGGCCGCCGCTGCGGGCCGCCTCGGCGGCCAGGTTGTCCGCGCGCTGCAAGGAAAGGAGCTGCCCGGCGCCGTCGTACGCCAGGCTGATGATCACGAGTACGCCGGTCATCGCCACGGCCAGGAAGAGGCTCACCCGGCCGCTCTCCGCCGCCCGCCGCCCGGTCATCCGCGGCTCCGGTAGGTGTCCAGCGGGGAGGTGAAGCTCGCCGAGACGGTCTTGCCGTCCAGCGTCAGGGGCAGCCCGCGGGCCCGCAGGTCGTCGAAGGAGACCGTGCAGGTCACCGTGACCGTGACGGTCGCCGGCACCCCGGGCGCGCCGCGGTACGCGTTCCGGAAGCTGGTCTCCTCGCCTCCCACCGAGCCCTGGAAGGTCAACGCCGGCGGGGCCGTGCAGTGCAGCCCCGACCAGTCGAGCTGGCGCCGCGCGGCGTCCGTGGCGGCGGTCCGGCCGGTCCGGGCGTCCCGGGCGATCGAGGCGGCGCGGGCCGCGTCGTGCGCGGCCGATTCGACCGCCTCGTCGGCGACGGCCGTCCGGCCGGCCACCCCGGCCAGCACCATCAACCCGATGAAGGCGGGGGCGAGCACCGCCACCTCGATCGAGACGGAACCGCGGTCCCGCGCCATCCCCCTCACCCCGTCGTCCAGCGTTCGGCGGTGCCGTGCGCGGTCTGCCGCACCGGGAAGTGGACCCCCGGGATCACCGACAGGGAGCGCCCGCTGACCGTGCAGGTGACCTCGGTGGGGGTGCCCCCGGTGGCGATCACCTCGCAGGCGGGTCCCGGGTTCTGCCAGCCGACCAGCCAGTCCCCGGCGGCATGCAGGAAGTTCGTGGCCCGGTCCCGTCCCGCGTCCGGCGGGGCCTGGAGCGCCCGCTGGGCGTTCACCCCGGTCTGCGCCGCGTTGAGGGCGGTGGACCGGGCGACGAACCAGACGGCGAGCTGGATCGAGGCGAAAAGCAGCACCAGGATCGCCGGCATCACCACCGCCAGCTCGACCGGGTTGGCGCCCCGCTCGGACCCGCCCGCGGCGAGGCGTCCTCGCAGGACGGTGGTGATCCGCCCCGGGCCGCACCGGCCGGTGAGCCGGCCGGCGGGCGCCGGCCGGCTCCGGTCCGTACGGGCGGGGCGGGGCATCACGGGGCCTTCGGCGCCGTGTTGTTGGGAATGGCGTTCATCCAGTTGTTGGCCTTGGCCAGGGCGAGCCCGGTGACCGCCATGGCCACCGCGACCAGGCCGAAGATGATCACCGCGGTCGGCACCGGGCTGTCGCCCCGCTCGCCGTCGCGCCGCAGCTCGGCCAGGCGGCTGCTCACCGCGGCGTAGAGATAGGTGTAGAGGTGCATGGGCTTCTCCTTCTCGGGGTGGGTTCACAGGCGGGCGAGGAACGGGTAGACGGCGAAGCCGAGCAGGACGAAGACCAGCAGCGAGCCGGGGATGTCCAGCCGGCTGGTCACCCCCTCGGCCCGGGCCAGGTTGTCGGTGCGGATCTGGTCGCGCAGCGAGTCGGCGCGGCTGCGCAGGGTCTCGTGGACCTGGGCGCCCTCGCTGCCGGAGGAGCGCATGATGGCCCCCACGTCGCCCAGCTCCGGGATGCCGATCCGGTCGGCCAGCTCCTGGAGCTCGTCCCAGGGGGAGTGCATCTGGAGCTGGGCGATCCGCAGCGCTTCCCGGATGCGGTCGAAGACCCAGCCGTCGCAGACCGCCGCCGCGCGTTCCAACGACTGCACCGGGCCGTGCGCGGCGGAGAGCTGCAATGCCACCAGGTCCAGGTAGGTGCAGACCGCTTGACGGAACTCGTCCCGCGCGGCGTCCGCCCGGGCCAGCACCGCCCGGTGCGCGAGCAGGCCGGCGACCAGCGCCAGACCCAGGCTTCCGAGCACCGGTACGACCAGCGGCAGCGCCACCCCGCCCAGGAGGAGGACGGCCGAGGCGACCGTCGGGGTGGCGAACCCGACCAGCGCGGAGAGCAGCACGGACAGGGCGTACTGCTCGGGGGTCCGGTCGAGCAGGGCGAGCTGCCGGTGCGGCGGCCGCAGCCAGCGGGAGACACCGCCGAGCCAGTCCGGCCCGCTCCCGGCCACCGGAGCCTGGCCGGGTGGCTGGTGCAGCCGGCGCAGCGCCGGACCGAGCGCCGGGGTGGCCGGCAGCGCCTCGCGGACCACCAGGAACAGGCCCAGCCCGACCGCCGCCCCGCCCAGCACAGCGACGGCCAGCTGCCAGTTCACCATCATCGCGCCCGCCCTCCGTTCGCGACTGCGGGGCTCGCAAGCGCACTCCTCGCGCTCACGCGATCGCCTCCTCCGGGTCGGGCGCCGGCAGGAAGCGCGCCGGGCGGGGCGGCTGGCTCATCGACCGCACCCAGACCAGCAGCCCGACGAAGGCCGCCCCGAGCACCGCCATGATCAGTTGCCCGAAGACCGTCCCGTACGGCCGCACGTAGTCGCTGTTGACCAGCCCGTACGCGAGCGTGGCCAGGGTCATCCCGGTGAGGAAGCGGACCGCGAACCGGGGCTGCGTCCGCTTCGCCTCGACCTCCCGCCGGGTGGACACCTCGGCCGAGGCGGCGGTGGCGATCGAACCGAGCACGTCGCCGAGGCGTTCGCCCCGGTCGGTGAGGTGCAGGATCAGCGCCGCCACCACCTGGTCGCAGACCGGGTCGGCGATCTCGTCGGCGAACGCGAGCAGGGCGGACCTCGCCAGCCAGCCGGCCTGGAGGCGGGCCGCCAGGGTGCGTACCTCCTCCTGGATCTCCTCCGGCGCGGTGGTGATGGTGCCGATGATGGCCTGCTGGAGGCCCTGCCCGGTGCCGGAGATGTCCTTGAGCCGCCGGGTCCACTCGCCGACGGCCTCGATGCGGGCGATGGCCCGCTGCTCGGCCCGGCCCACCGCGAACAGCCACGGCACCCCGGGCACCGCGAGCGCCACCAGCAGGCCGACCACCGGCAGCCCGGTGAGCAGGAAGGCCAGCGCGCCGACCACCACGGCCGCGCCGAGCAGCAGCTGGTAGCGGTGCTGCTCCCGGCGGCTGGCCCCGGAGCCGGTCCAGAGGCGGCTCAGCCCCGGCCCGGCGCCCGGGCCCGATCCGGCCGGCCGGCGGGTGCCGACCAGCGCGACCACCGCGAGCACCAGCCCGGCCACGCACGCCGCCCCGGAGACCAGCGCGATCAGCTCGATCGTCGCCACGGGTTCACCGCCGTCCGAGCCGGGTGTGCCGGGGACGCCGCCAGGCGCCCGTGCCGGCCTCGATGAACCGGGTGAGCAGCCGGGCGTCGTAGCCGACCCGCAGCAGCTGGTCGCGGATCCGCTCGGGGAGGTGGCGGGGCACCGCCCGGCCGTCCGGTCCCGGGCCGAAGACGCTCGTGGTGGTGATGCGGTTGCCCTCGCCCACGCCGATGACCTCCTCGACGTGCGACACGAAGCGGTGCTTGCGGCCGCCGATCGCGGTCTCGTCCTCGACCGTGACGTAGACGATCAGGTCCAGCGCGTTGCCGGCCATCCGGCGGGCCTGGTCGACCGTCATCTCCCGGCCGTGGGCCAGCGCCAGCTCGATGATCCGTTCGCCCACACCGGCCGGGGTACGCGCGTGGATCGTGCACATCGACCCGCGGCTGGTGGTCATCGCCTGGAGCATCGGCACGATCTCCCGGGACCGCACCTCGCCGACGATGATCCGCAGCACGCCCATCCGCAGCGACACCGGGATCAGGTCGGCGATGCTCACCTCACCGGCCGGGCGACCGTCCAGCCCGCGCTCGCCGTGCCCCTCCCGGGACTCGAAGCTCATCACCGCCCGGTGCTTGTGCGCGCGGCGGGTCGGCAACAGCTCCCGGCTCTCCTCCAGCAGCACGTACGGCTCGTCGGCCGGGATCTCGTCCATCAGGGCCCGGATGACCGTGGTCTTCCCGGCCCCGGCGAGCCCGGCGACCATGATGTTCAGCCCGGCCCGCATGGCGGCGCGGAGGAAGTCGCGCAGCAGCGGGTCGATCATCTCGTCCAGGTCGGGCCGGCCACCGGCGATGTCCTCCAGGCTCACCGCGAGCGTGTTGTGCTTGCGGATCACCGCGTACGGGCGGTGGCTGACCAGGAAGACCGCGGCGAGCCGGCTGCCGTCGGGCAGTTGCAGGTCGAGCGTCGGCTTCGAGGTGGAGAGCGAGCGCTCGGTCGCCCCGGCCCGGCGGGCCGCCGCCTGGAGGATCTCGACCAGTTCGTCGTCGCTGTCGGCGATCGGCTCGGCCCAGTCGACGCCGCCGCCGTGCCGGGTGATGCGCACCTGGTCGCAGCCGAGGATGTGCACCTCCTCGATGGTGTCGTCGACCAGCAGCGTCTGGAGCCGGCCCAGACCGACCAGCTCGGCGGTCACCTGGTCGAGCAGCAGCCGCTCCTCGTCGGCGGCCATCGGCGTGCCGGCCCGGCGCACCGAGTCCGCGTACGCGGAGACCACCGCGACGGCCAGCCGGGCCCGCTCGACCTCCTCGGCGTCGGCGTCGAACTCCCGCCCGCGCTGCCAGAGGGTGAGCCGCTCGCTGAGTTCCCGGCGCAGCTCGCGGACCACCGCGAAGTCGACCCGGGGTCGGGGCGGCGGAGGCGCCGGCGCGGCCGGCGCGGCGGGCGGCGGGGGCACGTGGTGCCGCCCGTTCGGCGGGACCAGCGGCGGCACCGTCGACGTAGCGCCGGGCTGCTGCCCGCGCGGGTCGTGGGAGACCGGCTCAAACCGCACCGGACACCCCCGGCGTGCTCGGCGCGGTCACCGCGTGCGGGGCCGGTGCGCCCGGCCAGGCCAGCCGGGCCCGCCGCCGGTCCAGCAGCGCCCGGACCGGCACCTCCAGCTGGCCGGCCGCGCGCATGAGGGGCCGGTTGGCGCGTACCGTGCCGCCGTGCCCGAGCACCGCGGCGGTACGCGGGTCGAGCGGCAGCCGGGCGATCACCGGCAGCCGCAGCGCCTTGCTGATCTCGCTGCTGCCGTGCCCGTCCCCGATCACCAGCAGGCGCAGGGTGCCCGGGGGGACCCGGTGCTCGGCGAAGTCCCGCTCGATGGCCTTGACCGTGGCGCGGGTGGCGGACAGGTCGGGCAGGTGCGCCCGGGTCACCAGCAGCACCACGGCGGCGGCCCGCAGCGCCGGCCAGGGTGGACCGCCGACCTGCAACCGGCCACAGTCGACCAGCACGTCGTACGGCGGGACGCCCCGCTCCAGGGTCGTGAAGAAGTCCGCGAAGCGCTGCCAGAGCGGGGTGACGCTGCCCGCCTGGGCCGGGTCGACCACGCCGGGCAGCAGCAGCCGTTCCCGCTTCGGCGCGTCCAGGTCGACGAGCTGGGACCAGAACGCGCCCTCCAGGTTGCCGTCCCGCAGCTCCCCGACGGCCAGCTCGCCGAGGCCGCGCGGGCCGTCGAGCGCCCCGCCCAGGTAGCCGGCCAGGACCGAGCCGCCCGCCGGGTCGCACTCGGCCAGCACGAGCCGCCGGTGCCAGCTCAGCGCGGCGGCCAGCGCGGCCGTGGTGACGCCGGGCGAGCCCTTCGCCGAGACCAGGGCGATGACCGCCATCAGGCCGCCCCGGTGAGCACGAGCGCGATCCGGTCGTCCGCGGCCAGCGCCACCACGGCCGGCACGTCCCGGACGGACAGCGCCAGGTAGACGACCACGTCGTCGTTCTCCGGCGCGGCGGTGTCGATCACCGTGGCCTCGAACCGGGTGCCGCCGCCGCGCGTCGCGCTGCTGCTGCCGGCGCTGCTGTCCGGGGTGCTGACCAGGAGCACCCGGTCGCCGGGGTGCAGCCTGCGGGCGGGCACCTGGCTCGGCTCCAGCCCCAGCGCGAGCTGCTGCTGCCCGGGGCCGAGCAGCGGCGCGTCGGTGAGCTGGGCGGGGGTCAGCAGCGTGCCCGGGGTGAGCCGGACGGCCGCCCGCAGGCCCAGCACCTCCTTGATCCGGTCGGCCCGTACCGGCTGGAGTTCGCGCCCGCCGGACACCCGCACCGGGACCAGGTCGTCGGCGGTGAGCTGCCGGCCGACCTCGACCGGCCGGGCCACCGCGAGGTAGCTGCCCGTGGACCGGACCGAGGTGACCGCGAAGGCCGCGCCGAGGCCGCCCAGGGCGATCAGCAGCACCGCCAGGCCGAGCAGGCCGGGGCGGATCCGCCGCTGCCGGACCACCTTGGGCGGCGCCACCGGCGCGTCCAGGGGAGTCCCGTTCCGCGTAGCCACACTCATCGCGTCACCACCTGAAGTTCGTTGATCTGGACCGGAACGGTGCCGCTGACCCGGCTCTGGGCGATGTCGCCGCTCGGACCGTCGTCGCCGGCGACCCAGTGGACGTTCCAGAAGGTCGTGGCGCCGACCCGGTAGGTGGCGGCCCGGGCGTAGCCGGTGTCGAGGCCGCAGTCGGGCGAGGTCCCGCCGGCCCGCGGGCCGTCGGCCGTGTAGGGCGTGCCCGGCCCCGTGCAGGTGACCTTCGTGCCGTCGCCCATGTCCCAGACGATCCGGGTCACCCTCGCGGTGATGCGGACGGTCAGCCCGCGGTCCGAGGCGGAGGCGTGCAGCGGCCCGAAGTAGGAGGCCCCGCCGCTCGCCCACATCCAGACCGGCAGCCCCACCAGGCCGGGGCCCTTGCTGCGCCGGGGCGCCACCGCGACCCGGGGCGGCAGCAGCGAGATCGAGGCCAGCGCGCGGCGGGCCAGTTCCTCCGGGTCGGGCGGCGCGCCGTAACCGGGTGGCGGCCCGTCGCGCAGCACCACGGTCTGCGCGCCCAGGTCACCGCCGTTGCAGGTCTGCACGTACCACTGCTTGCCCTCGGGTGCCGTGGGCTGGGGTTCGGCCAGCTTGTAGTAGCAGCCGTCGCCGTTGTTGAACCAGCCGAGCAGGTCGTCGTAGCAGGGGATGACCCGGCCGTTCCACTGGCACTTCGCAGCGGCCCCGCCGCCGTCCCCGCCGCCACCGCCGGGGTTGCCGCCACCGCCCGGCCCGCCCGGTGTGCCGGGCTCGTCGTCCCAGACGTTGCAGTCGTTCTGCCCGGGCGGGCATTCGCCACCGGGGTCGCCGGCCCGGGCCGGCGCGCCGGTCAGCAGCAGCGCGGGCGCGCCGGTCAGCGCGAGCAGCAGCGCCAGGCCGGCGGTGAGCAGCAGTCGCCGGGGTGTCCCGGCCCGGGTCGGGCGGGCCGGGACACCCCTTCCTCCCCAGGTCAACACGGCTGGTCCTGGTGTCCGGCGCCGGCGCTGATCAGCCACCGGCCGTCCGGGTAGCGGGTGGCCGTGGCGGTCGCCAGGTAGCGCCCGCCGCGGGTGCCGGGCACGACCCGACGGTCCTTGGCGTAGACGAGCCGGTAGCCGGTGGCGTCCAGGCAGTCCTGGATCTCCACGCTGGGCGGATCGGCGGCCAGGTCGACCGCGACCACGGTCGGGTCGGAAACCAGTTTTCCGGTACGCATCGCGCCGTGCTCCTTCGCGTCACGAATTGCCACCCGCACCCGGGTCAGCAGCGGATCCGCCACGAATCGGGCCAGTGCGGGATGCCCGGGATCGCTGCGTGCGCTCGCCGCTCGGGACGCGTCGAGATAGCCGGAATAGGCGGCGAGAGCGGCTTTTCCGGCCGCCTCCTCATCCGCGGTGGAATGCGCCGCCGGTGCCGCCGCGCCCGGACTCAACGGTCGGGCCGTCGCCTCGGGCTCGCCGCCGCAACCGGCGGTCGCGGCGATTAGAGCAAGGCTGAGCAGGCAGATTTCCCATCGGCGGGATTGCCGTGTGCGCAACGCCGGGCCCTCCTCGGTGGCGACCCGGAGCGGTCGCGTCAACGCACTCCGGGCATGCGGAAGCGCGCCCGGATGTGTGCGGCCGGGCCACTACTGCTACCGCTGCATTTACCTGTACGGATCTTTAACGAATTCGAAACCTGATGTCTCCGGTCGGCCTCCGACGCCAATTGTTCGGGGGTTGCGTCGTACCCAAGGGGCGAGCATAGGCTGACGTCCGCCGATGCAACAGAGGCAATTCATTCGAACACTCTGCGTGATGACAGGTGGTGGCGACAGGTGGGTGTCCGGACGACGACGAACGGCCTCCGGCCCGGTCGGCCGGTGGCAGGAGTGCGTTCACCCGCACGCCACACCCGGTGTCCCGGGCACGGCTCACCGGGCGGTGGAATGGGGGGCAAGCGTCCCTCTGGTCCGATCCGTCCCCCCGGCCTCCGGGCCGCCCGCCGGCCGCCGGCAGCCGCCCACGCGGCCCCGGTCACCCGCCGGCGGTACGCCGTTTTCCGCGCCATCCGTGACACGGCGATGGGCCCGGATTCACTCTGCGTGCTCCAGATTGGAACTACGCGCGACCGTTCGGGGGAGCCGGCGTGACCGCCGAACGGGTCCGCGCCACCGCACCGACGGCCCCCGCCCGTCGGCCGGGCGTCCGGCTGCTGGCCACCCTGGCGGTCGTACCGCTGCTGCGGCTGGCGGTCGCGCGGTACGCCGTACCCCCGGGGTCGCCCGACCGGGTGGGGTGCGACGGCTGCGGCGCGCCGATCGGCCTGGACCGGCCGCTGCCGGCGCTCGGCCCGGCGGCCCGCTGCGCGTCCTGCCGGGCGCGGGTGGGCGCGGCGCCGGCGGTGGTGGAGGTGGTCCTGGTCGCGGTGATGGCGGCGGTGGCGCTCACCGGCGGGCCGGCCGGCGCGCGGGCGGCTGTCGCCTGGTGGCTCGCCTGGGCCGTGCCGCTGGCCCTGGTCGACGCGGCGGTGCACCGGCTGCCGGACCGGCTGACCTGGCCGGCGGCGGCCGGGGCGTGGGTGCTGCTCGGGGTGGCCGCGCTGGCCGGGCCCGGCCCGGCGCCCTGGCTGCGGGCCACCGCGGCCGGGCTCGCCGTCGGCGCGGGCTTCGCCGCGACCACCCTGCTGCTGGGCCGGCGCGGGTTCGGTCTCGGCGACGCGAAGCTGGCGCTGGGCGCCGGGGCGCTGCTCGGCTGGTACGGCTGGCCGCCGCTGGTGGCCGGGCTGGTGCTCGCGGTCATGCTGTCGGCGGGGGCCGGCCTGGCGCTGCTGGCGGCCCGCCGGGTCCGCTGGTCCAGCCACCTGCCGTTCGGCCCGTTCCTCATCCTCGGCACCGCCGTCACCCTCGTGCTGACGACGTGAGCGCCGGCGGCGGCGAGCGGGTCAGCGCCGGGCGGGCCGGACCGCCGGGCGGGCGGCGGCGCGGCGGACCCGCCGGCGCAGGACCTCGGCCACCGGGCGGGCCAGCACCGGCGTGAGCAGCGTGCCGACCAGGACGCCGAGCAGCAGCCCGGCGGCCACGTCGTGCGGGTAGTGCACGCCCACGAAGGTGCGGGAGAACGCGGCCAGCACGGCGAGCGGGACGGCCACCAGGCCGATCCGGCGGTGCAGCAGCAGCGTCGCGGCGGCCAGCGCGCCCGCGATCGTGGCGTGGTTGCTCGGGAACGACCAGTCGCCGGCGGGCGGGCAGTGCCCGGCCACGATGACCAGGTCGGCCGGGCTACGACAGGGCCGGTCCTCGGCGATCAGGGTCTTCAACCCCTCGCTGGAGGCGTACGCGCAGACCACCGCGACCGGGGCGGCCAGGGCCAGCGCCCGGCCCCGGAGGTCGCCGCCGACCAGCCGGGCCAGCGCGGCCAGCACCAGCAGGACCCCGAGCAGGACGATCGCCCCCTCGGTGAAGTGCAGCGCGAACCAGTGCACCGGTTCCGGTGTGCGGTCGGCGAACTCGACGATGTCGTGGTACCAGTCGGCACTCACCTCGGGAACGTCTGTCACCAGGGCCTCGGTCATGAATCACCTCTCCAACCGTTCATACTCCGTTCACCTTGAGGGTGGCGGGGGAATGACAGTCGGGGCACCGAAGTCTCAGCCGCCTCTCAGCCGGGTCTGATCGGGTGGCCACGACGTACCGACCTCGGGAGGACCCGTGCCGCACAGCCCCCAGGGCGACGAGAGCTGGCGGATCCGCCGCACCGCGGCGGACCTGGACCGGCTCGGCGAGACCGAGTCGATCTTCGCGCTGGGCAACGGCTGGGTGGGCTGGCGCGGCACGCTCGACGAGGGTGAGCCGTACGAGATGCCGGGCACCTACCTCAACGGGTTCCACGAGCAGCGCGAGGTGAACTACCCCGAGAGCGGGTACGCCTTCCCCCAGCACAGCGACACCGTGATCAGCGCCCCGAACGCCGGCCTGGTCCGGCTCTGGGTCGCCGACGAGCCGCTGGACCTGCGGACCGGCACGGTCCGGCGGCACGAGCGGGTCCTCGACCTGCGCGCCGGGGTGGTCCGCCGGGAGACCGAGTGGATCTCGCCGGGCGGTCGGGGCGTACGGGTCCGCAGCACCCGGCTGGTCTCGCTGCCCCGCCGGCCGGTCGCCGCGGTCGACTACCAGGTCGAGCCGCTGGACGGGCCGGCCGACGTGCGGGTCGACGCCGACCTGCTCGCCAACGAGCGGGTGCCGGAACGCGCCGACGACCCGCGCGCCGCCTCGGTGATCCACGACCCGCTCATCCCCGAGACCGGCCGGCACGACGGCACCGACGGGGTGCTGGTGCACCGCACCGAGCGCAGCGCCCAGCGGGTCGCCGTCGCGGTCGCCCACCTGGTCGACGCGCCGGGAACCGTCGGGACCGACAGCGAACTGACCGCCGACCGGTTCCGGCTGGCGGTCACCGGCCCGCTGCGGCCCGGCGAGCGGATCCGGGTCACGAAGTTCGCCGCGTACGAGTGCGCGCACGTCGACGGCACCCCGGCCGACGAGCTGGCCGACCTGGTCGTCGCGGAGGCCGAAGCGGCCCGGGCCGAGGGGTTCGCCGCCCTGCTCGACGCGCAGCGGGCCGCCCTCGACGCCGCCTGGGCCACCGGCGACGTCGAGCTCGACGGCGATCCGGAACTCCGGCAGGCCGTCCGGTTCGCCGTGTTCCACCTGCTCCAGTCCGGCCGCGCCGACGGCGACCGGACCGTCCCGGCGAAGGGGCTGACCGGCAACGGCTACGACGGCCACGTGCTCTGGGACACCGAGGGCTACGTGCTGCCGGCGCTCACGTACCTGGCGCCCGGGCTGGCCCGCTCGGCGCTGCGCTGGCGGCACGCGCACCTGCCTGAGGCCCGGGACCGCGCGGCCGAGCTGCGCCTGGCCGGGGCCACCTTCCCGTGGCGGACCCTCGGCGGCCGGGAATGCTCCGGCTACTGGCCGGCCGGCACCGCCGGGCTGCACGTCAACGCCGACATCGCCGACGCGGTGCAGCGCTACGTCGCGGCCACCGGAGACGCGGAGTTCCTCGCCGAGTGCGGCGTCGAGCTGCTGGTGGAGACCGCCCGGCTCTGGCACGGGTACGGCCACTGGTCCGACACCGGCACCTTCCACCTGACCGGGCTCACCGGCCCCGACGAGTACTCCGCGCTGGTCGACGACAACCTCTTCACCAACCTGATGGTCCGGCGCAACCTGCGCGGTGCGGCCGACGCCGCCGAGCGCTTCCCCGAGGCGGCCGCCCGGCTCGGCGTGTACCCGGCCGAGGTGGCCGGCTGGCGGGCCGCCGCCGACGCGATGCACGTCCCCTACGACGGCAAGCGGGGAGTGCACCAGCAGTCGGCCGGCTTCACCGAGCAGCCCGAGTGGGACTTCGCGAACACCCGCGCGGACGACTACCCGCTGCTGCTGCACTTCCCCTACCTGGAGCTGTACCGCCGGCAGGTGGTCAAGCAGGCCGACCTCGTGCTGGCCATGCTGTGCTGCCCCGGCGAGTTCACCGCCGAGGAGAAGGCCCGCAACTTCGCGTACTACGAGGCCCGGACCGTCCGGGATTCGTCGCTGTCGGCGTCCGTGCAGGCGATCCTCGCCGCCGAGGTCGGCCACCTGGACCTGGCGTACGACCTGTTCGCCGAGACCGCGTTGCAGGATCTCGAGGACCTCGGCGACAAGACCGCCGACGGGCTGCACCTGGCCTCGCTGGCCGGCGCCTGGCTGGTGGTGGCGCAGGGCTTCGGCGGCCTGCGTGACGACCGGGGCGTGCTCGCGTTCGACCCGCGGCTGCCGCGCCGGATCACCCGGCTCGCCTTCCACCTGCGCTGGCATGGGCACCGGCTGCGGATCACGCTGACCCCGGACACGGCCCGCTACGAGCTGCCCGACGGTGGCCCGGCCGACGCGGTCGAGCTGTGGCACGCCGGCGAACGGCTCCGGGTGACCGGGGCGGCACCGGCGACCCGGCCCATGCCGCCCGTGCCGGACCCCGGGCCCGAGCCGCCGTCACCACCCGGCCGCCGGCCGGCCCGCCGCGCTCAGGCGGAGGTGGGCGGCGCCGGCTGACTCGGCACGCCCGACATCCGCCCGACGATCTCCTCCAGCTCCTCGAAGGCGTACGCCCAGTTGTGGCACTTGAAGCTGCGCAGCCCCTCGATCGGGGTGCGGCAGTCGGCGCAGTGCACGCCCGGGATGGCCTCCGGCACCTCGGTGTTGACGTACTTGCGTTCGCCGAGGATGACCCGCGCGATCATCCCGCGATCGTGCACCCCGTGCAGCGCGGAGGAGACGATGTCGTACCAGTTGACCCGACGACCGCACTTCGGGCAGTCCGGCTCGTCGCCGCTCACCCACAGCGGGGCGCCGATGCTCCGCGCCGGCATGTTCAGCAGCTTCTCCAGCCGGCGCACGTCCGACTCCGGCGTGGTCCAGCGGTGCCGGCCGGGCAGCGAGGCGGGTGAGTCGTAGACGGCGCGGAACACCACCGGGTCGACCTCCACGGTCTCCCGTCCACTGGTCATCGGTACCTCCTCGGCTCGGCTGGTCCCACCGTCGTACCAGGTGAACGGCGCCGACAACCGGATCACGGACACGACGGGCGGTGTGTCGCTGGAAGGCCGAACGTCGTCACCACGACGGTCGCCGCGACAACCGTTGATCGTCAGCCGTAGGACGCTCAGGAGCCGGTGGCCTGGAACCTGCGGAGTGCGGCTTCAGCGAGCTGGGTGAGGTATCTGTCGCCGCCGGGTTGGTTGCCCTGCTCCTTGACGGCCACCAACGTGGTTCCGGTCCGGATGAGGATGCTGTCCCACTCCAACGGCTCGGACCCGAACGTCCTGCAGCTGACGTGGACACTGTCATCGCCCAACCGCGGCCCTGGCGCCACCGCGAAGCGGTACCTGTCGCCGACGCCGGCCCCGGACGACACGACGACGGTGGGGCAACGGCCGATGAGGGTTCGCAGGTCGGTCATTGCTCGCCGTGCACCGTCATCGGCATAGGTCCTGAGGACCTCGGTACCCACCCACCCCCAGCCATCGGGATCCGCGTCATAGCTGATGGTGGCCGCGGCCATCGCTGACGGCGTCCCGGTCAGCCGCGCGGCCGACAGGAGCGGAATCATGCTGTCCGAACAGGACATGCCGGCATCTGAGCGCCGATCCCCAGCATCCGCCGCCATCACGGTCGCGATATCCACAGCGAATCCGGGCGGCACCGAGTCCGCGGCCAGCAGGCGTGCGGACAGCGCCGCCGAGTAGCCGGCTCCGCCGGTCGCCGGAACCTCCGGGGATGCTGGCTTCGTGGCGGTGGCCGAGCCCGTCGCCCGCGCCGTGGAGGGGATCGTTTCGCCCGCCGATCGGTCGGCGTTGTGACGTTGAAGGACCGCACGCGGTCACCATGCAGACGGCCACCACAGCGGCTGACCCACGCCGCACCATCCTGAGCACCGGGCAGACTCCACCTCGCGGAAGACGCGTCAACCTACCAGCGTGACGCCGTTGGCCCGCGGGTCGGCCGATCGTGACCGTTGAGGGACCGTCGCGTGATGTCGCCCTGGCACGATGCGGCCATGCGCAGACAGTCAGCTCCGTGGATGATTCTGATTCCGCTGCTGGGGCTCCTGGCGGCCTGCACCCCACCTGACGAGCCGATCGTCGCCCTGGCTGTCCAGGATGGTCAGCCGGTCGGTGTCCTCGTCACCTGCGACGGTGACTCGTTCTCCCAGCTCAGTGTATTCGAAAACGATGCCGGGAACGACCAGGGCGACCACACGCTGATCAGCTGGGCGGTCGATGGCACGCCGACGAGCGAAATCGTCGAGGTCCACCTTCTCGGCCAGCCGCCCGAGGGTTGGAAGGTGCGCGAGAGCCGCGACCTCCCTGCCTCGGAGGCAGGCGTCGCCGTGAAGACCGAACCGCTCACCGAGCTGAAGCCTGGAGTCAGGTACAGCCTCTCCGGATCGAGCCACCACAGCGCGATCTCCGTACCCTTCACCGTTTCGGACTTCGCACGGATCACCTCGGACAAGGTGCTGGCGCCGACCGACCACGACACGATGAAGATCATGTCGCGGGACACCTTCGTCGGCGCCGCCCGCGACAGCTGCGCCTGAACCGGCTTCCCGGTAGCGGCTTTCTCTCCCCCCGGAGGTGAGTGAGCCCACCCGCCAGCAGGCTTTCCGTCCCGGTTCCCGGCTGCCAGGGTGACGTCATGATTGACAGTGCGGTGACGCGCCGCGTCGTGGGCGACTTCCTCCGGTACGTACGCTCCGGCCAAGAGCCGCAGCGAGCGGCGGAGTTCATGGCATCGACGGTGCGTGCCCACCAGGTGCAGTCCGAGGACCTGTCCACGGTTGAACGGAACCCGGACGACTACGCCGAGCACGTCCGGGAGATGACCGCCACCTGGGGCGCGTTCGACCTCACGATCGAAGAATTCCTGGTTGACGGTGCGCGAGCGCATGTCCGGCTGGCCCAGGTGGGCCGTCACCTCGCGCCGCTGGATGGCCTTGCACCGACCGGCCGAACCGTCCGCCAGATCAACTCGGTCGTCTATCACGTCGAGGACGGACTGATCACCGAGTACTGGATCCAGATCGATCGAGCCGGTCTGCTGGCCCAACTCAGGGACGGTTCCTGACGACATCGCCCAGGTGCGAGTGCGATCTGCCCGAGAATGTATGCCGACCCCGTCCAGGACCCGAGGATGCCGCAGTGACCGGCAGTGAGCGAGGACAGACGATGACGCCGGTGGGCACGGCGGAGACCGGACAGGGCGGCGCCGGCCGCCGGGACACCGACGCCCGGACCTGGCGCGCGCGCATCCGCAGGGCGCTGACCGCCGCCTCCCGGCCAGGCCCCTGGAAGCGCGGCCGGGTGCTCGCGGCGCTGGCGCTGCTGCTCGGGCTGCTCATGCTGCTGCACGCCGAGGTCCCGAACCGGATCGGGAACCTCGGCAGCCTGGTGGAGACCTTCCTGCCGTGGTTCGGCCTGTTCATCCCCGTACTGCTGGTCGGGGCGCTGTGGCGCCGCTCCGCCTCCGCGGTGGTCGCGCTGCTGTTGCCGGTCCTGGTGTGGCTGAACCTCTTCGGCGGGCTGCTCGGCGACAAGTCCCAGCCGGGCAGCGGCCTCACCGTGGCCGAGCACAATGTCGGCGCCGGCAATCCCGACCCGGCCCGCACCGCTCGCGACCTGGCCGCCTCCGGGGCCGACGTGCTGGCCCTGGTGGAGGTGACCGAGCAGGCCCGGGGCACCTACGAGAACGAGCTGGCGAAGGCGTACCCGTACCACGCGGTGGAGGGCACGGTCGGGCTGTGGAGCAAGCTGCCGCTGTCGGAGACCCAGCCGGTCGACACCAAGATGGACTACGGGCCGCTCGCGGACACCAAGCCGCTCGACGTCAAGATGGCCTACAACCGGGCGCTGCGCACCACGGTGACCACGAGCCAGGGCCCGGTCGCGGTGTATGTAGCCCACCTGGGATCCGCGCGGGTGAACCCCCGTGCGGGCTTCTGGACGACCCACCGGGACAGGAACGCGCAGGCGCTCGGCGAGGCCATCGCCGCCGAGGGGAACGAGCGGGTGGTGCTGCTCGGTGACCTGAACGGCGCCATGGACGACCGCGCGTTCGCCGGCATCACCTCGGAGCTGCGCTCGGCCCAGGATGAGGCCGGGAACGGCTTCGGCTTCACCTGGCCGGCGCAGTTCCCGGTGGTGCGGATCGACCAGATCCTGGTGAGAGGCATGAAGCCGGAGAGCTCGTGGGTGCTGCCGGCCACCGGCAGCGACCACCTGCCGGTGGCGGCCCGAATCGCGCCGTGATCACCGCGCTCCGAGGCCCGGCGGGGGCGGCGTTGATCTTCTGCGCCAGGGACGGCTCCACATGCTCAACCAGTCGTCTAGGTAGCGCCGACAAGTAGGCGCCGTGGTCGCCGGTGCGCCCATCGCGGCCAGGACCGAAGGAACAGCAACTGCCTACCGTTCGGCCAGGACTTAGGCAGGTCGGCGTTGCCGCCCCCGAACCGGTCGCTCAGTGTCGTTACGATCTCGCGCGCATGTGCTGCGATCAAGGCAGCTCACCGGTGCTCATGTCACCGGCCACGTTCAAGTCCAGGGGGACCACTTGAAGAACAGGCTTATCGGGTTCGTCTCGGCGCTCGCCATCGCCGTCGGCGGGTCGCTGGCCGCCGCCGCCCCGGCGCAGGCCGCCACCCCGGCCGTCATGATCACGAAGGCCTACTACAACTCGCCGGGCAGCGACACCGGGTCGAACACCAGCCTGAACGCCGAGTACGTCCGGCTGACCAACAAGCGCAGCTCCACCATCAACCTCAAGTACTGGACTCTGCGCGACAAGTCCAACCACGTCTACAAGTTCACCATCAACTGGTACCTCAAGGCCGGCGCCAGCGTCGTGATCCACACCGGCAAGGGCACCAACACCAGCAGCAACCTCTACTGGGGCTCGGGCGCGTACATCTGGAACAACACCGGCGACGCCGCCTACCTGCGCAACTCCGCCGGCAGCTCGATCGACTCCTGCTCCTGGGGCAGCAGCGGCAGCTACACCAACTGCTGAACGCCCGGTCAGCACCGCAGCGCCGGCCCACCGTCTAGGTGGGCCGGTCGCCTGCTGTCTCCGGCTTCACGCCACCCCGTCTCCGTACTTTGGCCGGCAAGGCGCAGCCGTTGGGCAACCAGCAAGCCGACGAAAGAACCGCAGGGTCCCTTCGGGCCCTTGGACGATCTCGACGAACAGGCCGAGCAGCCGCGAATTGCGCACGGGCGGTCCGTTCGTCATCGTCCGCCCTCCAGCTGTTCGGTCCGCCGCCGCTTCGGAGCGCATCCCCGACACGGAAGTCAGGCTGGCGGTTGGTCCGCTGCTGTACCGGCCCCGATCATGGCAACGGCGGCCCCGGACGGGACCGCTGACCTGCGGAGGAGTGGGCCGCCAGGGACTCGAACCCTGAACCTATGGATTAAAAGTCCACAGCTCTGCCATTGAGCTAGCGGCCCGTCCGACCAGGCTACCGGAACCCGTCCGCGCGGGCCTTCCGCCTTCCCCACCTGTCGATCTTCAGACTCCGCGGTGGCCGGCGGGGCATGGCGACGCCCGCCTGGGGAACCGGGATAGGCATGAGGGTGAGCGCGGCCGCGGTGGCGGCGTCCAGCGAGGTGGCCGGGGACGACGGGGTACGCCGGCCCGGTGGCGAGGTCCACGCCTGGTTGCCGGGCCAGAACCAGACGGTCTGCGGGCTCCAGCTCAGCCGTACCCGCCTGCGCCGCTTCCCCCACGTGCCCTTCGACTACTCGAACACGGACGTGCTCACCGAGGCCGATCCCGAGGGCTACGTCTGCCCCCGCTGCCTGGCCGCCACGCAGGGCCGGCGTGAGGGCGAGAAGAGCTGGGCGCGGACGAACCCCCGTCCGTGAGCGGTTGCTGTCCGCTTCAGCGGGTAGGGCACCGGTATGCGCATCGTGATCGTGGGGGCCACCGGAAATGTCGGGACCGCGCTGCTGCGCCGGCTGCGGCGGGAGTCCGGGGCGGAACTGGTCGGGGTGGTGCGCCGGCTGCCGGGGCCGGACGCCGGTGAGCCGTACGACGGGGTGGAGTGGTATTCCTGCGACGTCGGGGCGCCGGACGCGGTGGAGACGCTGGCCGTGGCCTTCGCCGGGGCGCGGGCCGTGGTGCATCTGGCCTGGCAGATCCAGCCCAGCCACGACCAGCGCACCCTGCACCGGACCAACGTCGGCGGCAGCCGTGCCGTGTTCGAGGCGACCGTCCGGGCCGGCGTTCCCGCCCTCGTGCACGCCTCGTCGGTCGGCGCCTACGCGCCCGGCCCGAAGGATCACCCGGTGAGCGAGAACTGGCCGGCGACCGGGGTGGAGACGTCGTCGTACAGCCGGGACAAGGCCGAGGTGGAGGCGCTGCTGGACGGCATCCAGCGGGAGCGGCCGGAGCTGCGGGTGGTCCGGCTGCGGCCGGGGCTGACCTTCCAGCGGGACGCCGGCACGGAGATCCGTCGCTACTTCATGGGGCCGCTGGCGCCGGTCCGGCTGCTCCGGTACGGCCGGATTCCGCTGGTCCCGACGAACCGGCGGCTGCGCATGCAGGCGGTGCACGCCGACGACGTGGCCGACGCGTACGCCCGGGCGGTGCTGCGTGATGCTCGCGGCGCCTTCAACGTGGCCGCGGACCCGGTGCTGACCCCGGAGCTGCTGGCCCGGCACTTCCACGGCTGGACGGTGCCGGTGGCCACCCCGGTGCTGCGCGCGGCGGCGGCGCTGACCTGGCGGGCGCGGTTGCAACCGGTCGACACCGGCTGGGTCGACCTGGCGTTGAACGCCCCGCTCATGTCCAGCGAGCGCGCCGAGCGGGAACTCGGCTGGACCCCGAAGGTCGACAGCGTCACGGCGCTGAAGGAGCTGTTCGACGGCATGTCGAGTCGCACCGGCACCACCTCACCGCCGATGTCGGCGGACCCGACCCTCCCCGGCCGCCCGAAGGCCCTCCTGAAGGCCCGCCTCCCCGGCCACCCCAACCCCTACTGACCAGGCCCGCGCCGGTCACGGCCCCGACTGGTGCCGCTCGTGACCATGAAGTTGTTGCCCCGACACGCCGACGACGGTGGCAATAACCTCATGATCAACAGGGGGGGTCCAGCGAGGCGGGTCAGGAGAGGCGGGAGCCGGACACCGTGGGTGGGTGGGCGCCCAGGAAGAAGATGCCGGGGTAGCCCCTTGTTTCGAAGCCCTTGCTTGGGTTGCGGCGGAGGGTCGAGCTTTCGATCTTCATGGTGCCGGTGCGGTTGTTGCTGACGAAGAAGACGGCGCCGCCGCCCTCGTTCGCCGTGTTGTTCTCGATGATCGTGCCGGCGATGCGGACGGTGAACTCGTTGCCGTCGCAGTAGATGGCGCCGCCGCTGCCGCCGCCGGGGGTGCCGGCCCGGGACGGGTTCGCGCCGCTGCCCACCGCCCGGTTGTCGCGGAAGACGCTGTTCAGCACGGTCCAGGAGACGCCGATGCTGCTGGTCGCCGCCCCGTTCGCGCAGACCCCGCCGGTGAAGGTGCTGTTCACCACGTACACCGGTTTGTTGTCGTGCTGGCTGAGCACCCGCAGCGCGGCGCCGCCCAGGTCCGGTCCGGTCCGGTCGCAGCGGTTGTCCACGAAGCGCGTGTTGACCACCTTGAGCCGGCCGCCGCGTACGAAGATCGCACCGCCCCCGCCGCCCTCGGTCCGGTCGCCGGTGGAGTTGCCGTCGGCGAAGGTCAGGTTCTGCACGGTGAGCTGCGGGTGGTCCTGGTTCTGGCAGTGCGAGGTGGTCCAGCCCTGGGCCTGGTCGCAGGTGTTCTGGTAGAGGATCCGGCGCTCGCCGCCGCCGCTCAGGGTGACCTTGCCGCCGCCGTCCAGCACGACCCGCGGGCCGTGCGAGTTGACCACCTTGGCGGTCGCCTTCATCCGGATGGTCACCGGGGCCGGGCCGCAGTCGAACGTGATGATCCCGCCGGCCGCCACGGCCTTCACCACCGCCGCCGAGGTGCAGCTCGCCGGGGTGCCGGTGCCGACCGTGCGGGTCGGGCGGGACGTGTCCACGGCCCGCGCCTCGGCGGGGACGGCGGCGCGCCCGTCCGGGTTGCCGGCCCGGAACGCGGCCGCCGAGGGAGCGGCGCTGGGCTTGGCGGTGCCGGTGGCGGCGACCGGCGCCGGCGAACCCGCCGGCTGGTCACCTCCGCAGGCGGGCAGCGTCGCGGTGGCGAGACCGAGGACGAGGAGGGTGACAGCGGGCTTCACACGCACCGCCCGATGCTAGGAGGGCGGCCCACCGCCGCACGACTCCGCGCGGGATCCTTAACCCGCCGCTAAGCCACCCGCCCGCCGTGGCGCTTCCCGTCAGGCGTGGGACAGGGCGAACGCGACCAGGAAGCCGAGGACCGTGATCAGGCCGACGAGCAGGTGGGCGTCCTCGTACGCCTCCGGAACCATGGTGTCGGTGATCATCGCGAGGATCGCGCCGGCCGCGAGCGCCGTGATGCCGGCCAGCACCGCCGGCGGGGCGCCGCCGAGCAGCGTGTACCCGGCCAGGGCCGCCACGCCGGAGACCAGGGCGATCGCCGTCCAGAGCAGGAACACGTAGCGGCGGGTCCGGCCCGCCTGGCGCATGCCGGCCGCGCTGGACAGGCCCTCGGGCACGTTGCTGAGGAAGACGGCGAGCACCGTGACCAGGCTGACCGGGCCGCCGGCCAGCAGGCTCGCCCCGATCACCACCGATTCGGGTACGCCGTCCAGCAGCGCCCCGACCGCGATGGCCGAGCCCGAGCCGGGCTGCTCCTGCTCGGTGGGCTGCTCGTCCCCGGAGCGCTTGCGGTGCCGCGCCCCACGCCGGGCCAGCAGGATGTTCGCGCCCGTGTAGGCGAGCGCCCCGACCGTCGAGCCGATCACGACCGGCTGCAGCCCGCCCTGCTCGTGCGCCTCGGCGATCAGCTCGAACGAGACGGCGGAGAGCAGCACGCCCGCGCCGAACGCCATGACCGAGGCGATGACCCGGCGCGGCACCCGTGCGAAGAACCCGACGGCCGCCCCGATCAGCAGGGCCGACCCGGCCAGCAGTCCCCAGAATCCCGCTTCCAACCACTCCGGCACCCGCAGGACCCTACCCCCGGCCCGGAATCGGAAACGGACTCAGAAATCGGCGAACAGGTACGGCAGCGCCCGCGGGAAGATCCGGCGCAGCTCGGCGGCCGCGTCGACCGGCACCTCGCCGAGCCCGCGCACGGCTACCTCGGCCGGGTCGAGCACCCCGTACGCCAGGGCGGAGAGCCCGGCGGCGGTGAGCCGCGCGGCCGGCACGGTGCCCGCGGCGGCGGCGTCCCCGGGGAGCACCTCCAGCGTGCCGGTGGCGCCGTCGAGCAGGTGGGTGCCGGCCAGCCAGCGGTCGCCGACCAGTTCGACGGTGACCCGGCCGGTCCCGACCGGCTGGTCGGCGAGCGCGTCCAGGCTGAGCAGCCGGGCCATCGGGGCGGGCGAGCCGGGCCGGGACACCCGTGCCTCGACGTGCACGGCGAGGTCGGTGAGCCACAGCTCGGGCAGCTCGTCGGCGGGCAGCTCGACGCTGATCCGCTCCACCTGGTCGACGTGGCGGGCGAAGAACTGGAGCAGCGACGCCCGGGCGTACGGGTCGCTGGCCAGCAGGTCGTCGGCGATCAGCGTGCCGCCGTGGTCGTCGATCCGGTAGGTGACCGCGCCGACCGTCTCGCCGTCCCGGACGGCGGTGAGCAGCCAGCGGTCGTCCCGGTCGCGCAGCCCGACCGCCCGGAAGTCCGGGAAGACCGCGAACCCGTGCCGCTCGCGCAGGCAGCGTTCGGTGTACGCCCGCCACCGCTCGTAGCCGGCGCCGACCCGCTCCCACACCACCTCGCCGGGCAGCTCGGCGCGGAGCAGCGGGGCCAGGTCCGCGGGCGAGAAGACCGCGGTACGCCGCCGGGGCAGCCCGACGTAGCCGAAGCGCTCGTAGAACGAGGCGCGGAACGGGTAGAGCGCGGTCAGCTGGTTCCCCTCGTCCCGCATCTCGTCGAGGAGCTGGTGCAGCAGCGTGCGCACGTGCCCGCGCCGGCGGGCCAGCGGGTGGGTGGCCACCCCGGCGACGCCGGCCATCGGCAGCACGGCCCCGCGCAGGTTCTGCCGCATCGGGACCGCCGAGACGGCGGCCGTGGTGACGCGGTCCTCCTCGACGACGAGTGTCCGGTTGCCCGCGTTGTACGGCAGGTACGTGCGGAACTCCTCGGTCCGCGACACGGCCATCGGGGATGTCTCGAAGGCGTACGCCTGGAGCGGGAAGCTGGTGGTGAGGCGTTCCTCGGTGGCCAAGCGGCGAATGCGCATCCGCCCATCCCAACCGGTCCCTCCCGCCGCCGCAACCGGAAAGCCGGTCAGGTCACCGGCAGGTGCCGGACGTGGCGGCGCCGCCGCAACCGCGCCGACGCGGTGGCGGGCCGCCCGTGCTGCGACGGGCGGCCGGCTCAGGCCTCGGTGACGTCGGAGACCACCACGGTGACGTTGTCCGGCGCGCCGGCCTGGTGGGCGAGCTTCACGAGCTGCTCGCCGCACTGCTGCCGGTCCCCGTAGGTGACCAGCGCCGAGGCGATGGCGGCGTCCTCCACGTAGTCGGAAAGGCCGTCGCTGCACAGCAGCAGCCGGTCGCCGGCGAACACGGTGAGCACCCCGACGGCCGGCGGCGCGTCCGAGCCCTGCACCGCCCGGGTGACGAGCGAGCGTTGCGGGTGGTGGCGGGCCTGGTCGGGGGAGAGCGCGCCCTGGTCGACGAGCGCCTGCACGAAGGTGTCGTCCCGGGTGAGCTGGCTCAGCTCGGTGTCCCGCAGCAGGTAGCAGCGGGAGTCGCCGACCTGGGCGAGGACCAGGGTGTCTCCGGCGAGCAGGGCGGCGGTCAGCGTTGTACCCATGCCGTCGCGCGCCGGGTCGACCGTGATGGCCGCGCGGATGCGCTGGTTGGCGGTGCTCACCACGGCGCGCAGGGCGTCGGCGGCCTCGTCCGGGGCGGTCGGCGGGGTCAGCTCGTCCAGGATGCGGATGACGATCTCGCTGGCCACCTCGCCGGCGGGGAGGCCGCCCATGCCGTCGGCCACCGCCACGAGGCGGTCACCGGCGAGGGCGGAGTCCTCGTTGTTGGTCCGGACGAGGCCGACGTCGTTCAGGATGGCCGAGCGGAGGATCAGCGTCATGGGGACAAGCTTGCCAAGAACATCGGCTCCGCGTCTCTACGCATTGCTGGGTCTGCTGAAAGAAATGTCGCCGGCTTGCACACCCGGTATGTATCAACCATCCATTGTGGCCGTTCGCGGGTAGCGCAGCAGCAGGCTCGCCCGGACCTCCTCGTCGCCGACCGCGGCGTAGCTGTGCGGCACGTCGGAGACCCAGCGGAGGTATTCCCCGGGGCCGGCGGTCTGCGGGGCGCCGACCGGGCCGGCGCGGAGCACGCCGGAGAAGACGGTGACGTGTTCGGTGACGCCGGCCTGGTGCGCGGGGGAGAGCTGCGCCGGGCCCGGGCTGACCCGCATCCGGTAGAGCTCGTAGGTCGCGTCGGTGTCGCTGAAGACCTCCAGCAGGGTGGCCCCCACGGCGGCGCCGCGGACGGTCGGTGTCTCCGCCGGGCCGGAGAGTACGGCGGTGAGCGGCACGCCGAGCTGCGCGGTGATCGCGTACAGGGTCTCCAGGGTGGGGTTGCGGGTGCCGTTCTCCAGCCCGGAGAGGGTGGCCTTCCCGACGCCGGCCAGCCGGGCGAGCGTGGACAGGGACATCTCCCGCTCCTCGCGGAGAGCGCGGATCCGCCGGCCGACGGCTTCGGCGGTCCGGTCACCGGCTGGTGGGGCAGCTGCCATGGGGCTATCGTGCTACATCGGTCCGTTCCGTAAACGGAACGGCGGTGAGGGGGAGAGCATGGCCGGTCGACTGCAACCCGTCCTGGCCGGCGTCGTGACCGCACTGGTCGGCTTCGTCAGCTCGTTCACTGTCGTGCTCGCCGGGCTGCGCGCGGTGGGCGCGGACCAGGCGCAGGCCGCCTCCGGGCTGCTCGCCCTCTGTGTCGCCAGCGGCTGCTGCGCCGTCTGGCTCGGCCTGCGGCACCGGCTGCCGCTGGCCATCGCCTGGTCCACCCCGGGCGCCGCCCTGCTCGTCGCCACCGGGCCGGTGCCCGGCGGGTGGCCGGCGGCGGTCGGCGCCTTCCTGCTCACCGGCCTCCTGATCGTCGCGGCCGGGCTCATTCCCGCGCTCGGCCGGGCCGTAGCCGCGATCCCCGCGCCGATCGCCAGCGCCATGCTCGCCGGGGTGCTGCTGCCGCTCTGCACCGCGCCCGTCCGGGCCCTGGTCGAGGTGCCCCGGCTGGCCGGGCCGGTGGTGCTCGCCTGGCTCCTGCTGCACCGGTTCGCCCGCCGCTGGGCGGTGCCCGGCGCGCTCGCCGTGGCCGTCGTGGCGATCGCGCTGACCGCGTCCGGGCCGGCCCGGATCGACGCCGCCCCCGCCGTCGCGCTGACCGCGCCCGCCTGGACGCTGCCCGCGATCGTCGGGCTGGCGCTGCCGCTGTTCCTGGTCACCATGGCCGCGCAGAACGTGCCGGGCACGGCCGTGCTGGCCGGCTACGGCTACCGGGCCCCGCTGGGCTCCGCGCTCCGCGTGACCGGGCTCGCCACCGCGCTCGGCGCGGCGGCCGGCGGGCACGCGGTGAACCTGGCCGCGATCACCGCCGCGCTGGCGGCCGGCCCGGACGCCCACCCCGACCCGGAGCGGCGCTGGATCGCCTCGGTCACCGCGGGGATCGGCCTGGCGCTGCTCGGCCTGGGGGCCGGCGTGGCGACCGCCCTCGTGCTGCTCTCCCCGCCGGTCCTGGTCGAGGCGGTGGCCGGGCTCGCGCTGCTCGGTGCGCTGGCCGGCGCGGTCGCGGCGGCGGTCGCCGAGCCGGACGCCCGGGAGGCCGCCGTGGTCACCCTCGTGGTCACCGCCTCCGGGGTGAGCCTGCTCGGCGTGGGCGGCGCGTTCTGGGGGCTCGTCGCCGGCTGGCTGATGCTCCTGCTGTTCCGCCGCCGTCGCGCCACCACCGCGTCGGTGCCCGAGCCGGAACCCGAGCCGGCCGTCCCGGTCCGGGTGGGCTGATCAGGCGGCGCCCTCCGCCTCGGCGCCGATCTCCATGATCCGCAGGCGCACGCCGGTGACGTTCTCCTCGACCATCCGCTTCAGCGCCCGCGCGTGCTCCAGCGTGTCGAGCACGACCAGCGCGTGGCCGAGGCCGGACTCGTCCTCGTCCGCGCCCCACCAGCCCCGGACGAAGCCCGGGCTCTGCCGGGTCACCTCGGCCATGTGCGCGAACTGGGCGGCCCGTGCCGCCGCGTCGGTCGGCGTGCCGCCCTGCTCCCCGATCACCATCCACATGCCGCCCACCCTAGGCGGGGAGTCACTCCTCCGGGGGGAGCTCACCGGCGGGGACGGTGAGGCGTACGCCGTCGTCGGTGACCGCCGCGATCCGGTCGGCCAGCACGTAGACCGCGCCGGTGCGGGCCAGTTCGGTGGAGACCTTGAGGTAGCCCTCGCGCAGCAGCCGGGCGGCCAGGTCGGCCGGGACGTCCGGCTCCTCGGCGGCCGCCGACCCGATCAGCTCGTCCAGGCTGCTGCCCGGGTCGACGGGAGCGGGCGCCTGCACGGTCACGGCGGCCGGGTCGCCGCGCTGGACGAGATCCACGGTGCCCACCTCGACGCCGGTGGAGTCGACCACCCGCATGCCGGTCGTGACCCGGGAGACGCTGTCCTGCTGCTGGCTCATACAGGCGCGGTTCCCGAGGCGCGCGGGCGCTAAACGGGCGGGGCCCAGCCGCTCGGCGGGCGCGGGGACAGCTCGCGCCAGGTGTCCGGCCCCTCCAGCAGCGCCCGGACCGTCTCCTCGGCCTCCTCGACGCTGGCGTACTCGTAGAACTGGGAGACCCCCTCGGCGCCGCCGGCGCGCTGCTCGACATGCCAGCGGTCGCCGTCGACCCGGAGGAAGACGTCCCGCCGGGCCAGCCGCCCCCATTTCCCGTTCCACCAGTGCCTGCGCTGCTCCATGCCCGGACTCTATCGAACATGTGTTCGACACGCGTCGGCCCCCGCGGGATTCCCACGGGGGCCGATCGGCTATGGGGTCAGCGTGCGGCCGGGGGCTCCTGCCGGCGGCCGAGCACGTCGTCCAGCGCGCCGCGCTGGGCCGGCGTGCCGTGGTTGCCGGCGAGCAGCGCGTCCCGGATCTCGGTGAGCAGCTTGATCTCCTCGCTGGGGGCCTTCGGCGGCGGCTCCTCGCCGCGCCGGCGCCGCTCGGCGAGCCGGTTCATCGGGTAGACGACCAGGAAATAGAGCGCCGCCGCGGTGAGCAGGAAGGTGATCGCGGCGTTGACGAAGGCCACCCAGTCGAACGGGATGCCGCGGAACTTCGGGGTGGAGCCGCTGAGACCGTCCTCACTGCCGGTGATCAGCGCGATGAACACCCGTACCAGCGGTTCCAGGAACGACTTGGTGAGCTGGGTGACCACCCCGGTGAAGGCGGCACCGATGACGACACCGACCGCCAGGTCGACGACGTTGCCGCGCATGATGAAGTCTTTGAAGCCCTTGAGCATCCGCACTCCCGTGCTGTCCGAATTTCCGTCCGGGACAACCTATGCCCGGGAGGGAGCTTCGAGAAAAGCACCGGCCTCGATCGCCGCCCGGGCGGGGTCCCCGTCCCGGATGGCCTCGACCAGCCGGCCGTGGTCCACGTACCGCTCGGGTTCCAGGGTTTCGCCCATCGCCTGGGCGACGGTGCTGCGCAGCGCGGCGCCGACCGAGGCGTAGAGCTCGGCCAGCATGGCGTTGTGCGCGGCGGCCACCACCGCGGTGTGCAGCGCGGCGTCGGCCTCGACGAACCCACCGACCCGGCCGGAGCGCCAGGCGGCCTCCCGGGCGGCGAGCGCGCCGTCGAGCGCCGCCAGGTCCTCGGGGGTACGCCGCAGCGCGGCGAGCCGCGCCGCCTCCACCTCGAAGGCGCGCCGGACCTCGATGACCTCGGCCATCCGGTCGTCGGTGAGCCGGCGGGCCACCACCGGGGCCAGCTCGTCGGTCGACACCACGTAGGTCCCGGAGCCCTGCCGGCACTCCAGCACCCCGGCGTGCACCAGCGCCCGGACCGCCTCGCGGACCGTGTTCCGCCCGACGCCCAGCGCGGCGACGAGCTGCGGCTCGGTGGGGATCTTGGCGCCCACCGGCCACTCGCCGCCGAGGATCCGGCCCCGGAGCTGTTCGATGGTCTGGCGCACCCGGTGGCCGCGCGGCGGCACGGCGACGGAATCGACGGCGGGTGTCACCGGTTACACCTTCTGCCGAAATTCATCCCATGATTGTAGGTTCGAGGTCATGACCCCGCCACCCCCGCCCACCGGGGCCCCCGTCACCGACGCTCCCACCACCGACGTGACCCCCGGGCCGGCCCCGGCCGCCGCCCCCGCGCCGCAGGCCACCCCGGCCCGCGGCGGCCTGCTGGTCCTGGTCGGCATGCTGCTCGTGGCGGTCAACCTGCGCGCCGCGGTGACCAGCCTGGGCGCCCTGCTCGACGAGATCCGCGACGGGCTGGGCCTCTCCGGCGCGACGGCCGGCCTGGTCACCACGCTGCCCACCATCGCCTTCGCCGGGCTCGGCGCGCTCACCCCGTGGCTGGTCCGCCGCTGGCCCGCCGCCCGGGTGCTGGTGGTGGCCATGGTCGCGCTGACCGCCGGGCAGGTGCTCCGCGTGGTCACCGACTCGACGGCGGTCTTCGTGCTCACCAGCGCGCTCGCGCTGGCCGGCATCGCGGTCGCGAACATCCTGCTGCCGATGCTGGTCAAGCAGCACTTCCCGCACCGCACCGGGCTGGTCACCGGGGCGTACACGATGGCGCTGACCGTGGGCACGACGGTGGCCGCCGCCTCGGCGGTGCCGATCGCCCACGCCTTCGGCTCCTGGCGGGCCGGCCTCGGCGTGTGGGCCGCGCTGGCCGCGGTCGCCGTACTCCCGTGGGTGCCGCTGGCGCTGCGCACCCGCGCCGCGCGACGCACGGCGACCCCGGCGGGGGCCGCCGCCGGGCCGGCGCGGGTACGGCCGGCGCGCACCCGGCTCGGCTGGGCCATGGCGGTGTACTTCGGGGCGCAGTCCCTCAGCGGGTACGCGATCATGGGCTGGCTGGCCCAGCTCTTCCGGGACGCCGGCTACGCACCGGAGGCGGCCGGCCTGCTGCTCGCCGGGGTGACCGCGCTCGGCGTGCCGGTGGCGCTCATGATGCCGACCCTGGCCGGCCGGCTGCCCACGCTGCGCCCGCTGGTGCTGTCGCTGACCGCCTTCTCCACGGCCGCGTACGTCGGCCTGGCGCTCGCGCCGCACGGCCTCGCGCCGCTCTGGGTGCTGCTGCTGGCCTTCGGCCAGGGCGCGTTCCCGCTGATCCTGACCACGATCGGGCTGCGCGCCCGGACCGCCGAGGGCACCGTCGCGCTCTCCGCCTTCGCGCAGAGCACCGGCTACCTGATCGCCGCGCTCGGCCCGCTGCTGGTCGGCATCCTCTACGAGGCGACCGGGGGCTGGACCGCGCCGATCGGCTTCCTGCTGGTGGCGCTCGCCGTGCAGACGGCGGCGGGCCTGGTGATCGCCCGTCCCCGGCACATCGAGGACGAGCGCTGAGGGGAAACGGTCAGGAGGAGGCCGGCGTGGGGTCGCCCGCCACGGCCTGCTCCACCGTCGGGTAGGTGTGCAGCACCTCGACCAGGCCGCTCACCTCGAGGATGCGGAGCACGCCGCGCTGCGGGGCGGCCAGCCGGACCACGCCGCCGGCCTCGTCGCAGCTGTTCTTGGCGCGCACGAACACCGACAGCCCGGTGGAGTCGCAGAACGACACCTCGGCCAGGTCGAACACGAGGCGGTTGCGCCCCTTGTCGAGCAGGTCCGTGATCTGGTCCTGGAGCTGCGGTGCCGTCGCCATGTCCAGCTCGCCCGCGACCGACACGACGACCACGTCGCCGTGCTGTTCCGTGTGCACCGTCAAGGACATTCGCCGACCTCCTGTGTTCGGTGGAACGGTATCCCACGAAGCTGGCAGCGTGCAGAACGGGAGCCGAGAAGGGTGCCGCCGATCATTCCTTTGCTCCGCGACAACTAGTGCCGCAGACCCCGGTGATAGAGTCCGCCCGTCCAGAGTTCATGGAGGTCATCATGGCGTTGAGCGCCGAACAGAGTGGTCGGCTCGCCCGCCTGCTGACCGAGCACGCCGACCGGCTGACCGCGCGCTGGACGGAGATCGTCGCCGGCTCGCTGCGCGGCCGGCTCAGCCAGGCGGAGCTGGCGCGGCAGGCGCGCGAGCTGCACCGCAGCATCATCGACGCCGGGCAGCACGGTCTCACCGACCTGGCCGACGAGCACGGCGGCGAGCTGCGGGCCGTGCTGGCCGAGCTCTCCGCCAGCCGGGCCCGGCAGGGCTTCAGCGCCACCGAGACCGCGATCAGCGTGTTCGCGCTCAAGGACGCGCTGCTGGAGCTCATGGAGCAGGACCAGGAGGTGGGCACCCTCCGTGACTTCGTCGCCTTCTCCGCCCTGATCGACCAGATGGGGCTGTTCACCTTCGAGAGCTTCGTGCGCACCCGCGAGGGCCTGATCGCCGACCAGGCGGAGCAGCTGCTGGAGCTGTCCACGCCGGTGGTGAAGCTGTGGGAGGGCGTGGTCGCCGTCCCGCTGGTCGGCACCCTCGACTCGGCCCGCGCCCAGGTGGTGATGGAGCGGCTGCTCCAGACCCTGGTCGACACCGGCTCGCCCTACGCGATCATCGACATCACCGGCGTGCCGGCGGTGGACACCCAGGTCGCCCAGCACATCCTCAAGACCGTGGTGGCCGCCCGGCTGATGGGCGCCGACTGCATCATCTCCGGCATCCGGCCGCAGATCGCCCAGACGATCGTGGCCCTCGGCATCGAGTTCGGCGACATCGCCACCAAGGCGAGCCTGGCCGACGCGCTGCGTCACGTGCTGCGCCTGACCGGCGTCGAGACCACCGCCCGCCGCGCCCGCCGGGAGTCCTGATGGAGCGGGTGCCGATCCTCAAGATCGGCGACATCCTGCTGGTCTCCATCCAGCTCGACATGTCCGACCAGACGGCGATCCAGCTCCAGGAGGACCTCGCCGAGCGGATCGTCGCCACCGGAACGCACGGTGTGATCATCGACATCACGGCGCTGGACATCGTCGACTCCTTCGTCGGCCGGATGCTCTCCACCATCGCGTCCATCTCCAAGGTGCTGGACGCCGAGACGGTGGTGGTCGGCATGCGGCCCGCCGTCGCCATCACCCTGGTCGAGCTCGGGCTGTCGCTCAACGGCATCCGCACCGCGCTGAACGTCGAGCGAGGCATGGAGCTGATCGCGGCGAGCCGGGGCGACGAGTGGGACGAGGCGGACGACGAGGACGCCGAGACGACGGCCACGCCATGACCGCCGGCGTCGACCTGGGTGTGCCGGCGACCCAGGCGATCCGCAGTGACGAGGACGTGGTCCGGGTGCGGCAGCTGGTGCGTACCACCGCCGTCGCCGTCAAGCTCTCGCTGGTCGACCAGACCAAGCTGGTGACCGCCGCCAGCGAGCTGGCCCGCAACACGTTGATCTACGGCGGCGGGGGCAGCGCCGAGGTGACCACCGTGGAGGACGGTCGCCGGCGCGGGGTCCGCATCGTCTTCGCCGACCAGGGGCCGGGCATCCCCGACCTCGACGAGGCGTTCACCGACGGCTTCACCACCGGGGGCGGGCTGGGCCTGGGGCTCAGCGGCGCCCGCCGGCTGGTCGACGACTTCGACATCTGGACCGCCGTGGGTGAGGGCACCCGGATCACCGTCACCAAGTGGTCCCGATGATCGGCGACGTGGTCGCCGACCACGGTCTCTGGTTCCGGGTGGAGAGCGGCGCCGCGGCGAGCAGCGTGCGGCGGGCCGCCGAGCGGCTGGGCCGGCAGGTGGAACTCGGCGAGCCGCGCGTCGCCGACCTGGCCATCGTCACTGCCGAGATCACCAGCAACCTGGTGAAGCACGCCCAGGAGGGCACCCTGCTGCTCCGCCCGGTGCGCCGGGGCGGGCGGGCCGGGGTGGAGCTGGTGGCCATCGACTCGGGCCCCGGCATGGCCGACCTCGCCCTCTCCTCGGCGGACGGGCACTCCACCACCGGCACCCTCGGCATCGGCCTCGGCGCCATCGTCCGGCAGGCGAGCCGGTTCGACGGCTACTCGATGCCCGGCCGGGGCACCGTGCTGACCGTCCAGGTCTGGGACGGTCCGGCCCCCGAGCCGGACTGGGCCGGCGCGCTGGCCCGGCCGATCACCGGCGAGGAGGTCAGCGGCGACGGGTACGCGGTGCGGGTGGTCGACGGCCGGCGGCAGGTGCTGGTCTCCGACGGTCTCGGGCACGGCCCGCTGGCCGCCGCCGCCACCGGGGCCGCGCTGGCCGCGTTCCGGGCGGCGCCGGCCGGGTCGCCGGCCACCGTGGTGCAGCACCTGCACCGGGCCATGTCGCACACCCGTGGCGCCGCGCTGGCGGTGGCCGAGCCGGACCCCGTGTCGGGCTTGCTGCGGTACGCCGGGCTCGGCAACATCGCAGCCATGATCGTGGCCGCGGGCGAGCGGCGGCGGGCCCTCGTCTCGCTGCCCGGCATCGCCGGACACCAGCGCCCCTCGGTGCGGGAGTACGACTACCCGTTCCCGTCCGGCGCGACCCTGGTGATGCACAGCGACGGCGTGACGGACCGCTGGGACCTGGCCGACTACCCCGGCCTGGCCGGCCGCGCGCCGCTGCTGGTCGCCGCCACCCTGCTTCGCGACGCCGGGATCCGCCGCGACGACGCCTGCGTCCTGGTCGCCCGGGCGGAGCCGTGACCCGCCCGGGCGCCCCGGACCCGCTGCTGCAGATGGCGCTCCGGGTGGAACAGGACATCTTCCTGGTCCGGCAGCGCGGCCGGGAGGTGGCTGCCGCGGTCGGGCTGGAGCACCAGGACCAGGTACGCCTGGCCACGGCGCTCAGCGAGGTGGCCCGGGACCTGCTGCGCGCCGTCGGCGGCGCGGAGGTCACCTTCGCGGTCGTCGTCGACGCCCACACCGGCCAGCGGTCCCTCCGGGTCGACCTGGCCCCGGTCCGCCCGCTGCCCGGCGGCCGCTACGAGCCGCAGTCCGGCGCGGTGGCGCGTCTCGTGGACATGCTGGGCACGGTGACCGACGGGGGCGATACCGTCGTGAGAATGTCCCGACGAGTCCCAGCACCGGCGCCGCCGCTCACGCCGGAGCGCCTCGACCAGCTCCGGACCGAGCTGGCCAGCAGCGCTCCGGGCACCGCGCTGGACGAGTTGGCCGCGCAGAACACGCAGCTCGTCGCCGCCCTCGACGAGGTGCGCAGCCATCGCGACGAGCTTGAGGTGCTCAACTCCGAGCTCCAGGAGACCAACCGGGGCGTGATGGCGCTCTACAACCAGCTCACCGAGGAGCTGGAGGAGACCAACCGCGGCGTGGTGGCGCTCTACGCCGAGCTGGACGAGAAGTCCGCCCAACTCCGCGCCGCCAGCGAGTCGAAGAGCCGGTTCCTGGCCAACGTGAGCCACGAGCTGCGGGCCCCGGTGACCGCGATCATCGGGCTGGCCCGACTGCTCGGCGACTCCGCGTCCGACCCGCTCACCGGCGAGCAGGCCCGGCAGGTGGGGTTGATCCGGTCGTCCGCGGCCGACCTGCTCGGCCTGGTCAACGAGCTGCTCGACCTGGCCAAGGCCGAATCCGGCCGGCTCGAACCGAACTGGGCCGAGGTGGACCTGCGCGCGCTCTTCGGGCAGCTCCGCGGCACGCTGCGGGCGCTGGCGACGCGGCCGGGCGTGGAGCTCGTGGTGGAGGAGCCGCCGGCCCCGACGGCCGTCCGCTCGGACGAGGTGCTGCTCGCCCAGGTGCTGCGCAACCTGCTGCACAACGGGCTCAAGTTCACCGAGCGGGGTGAGGTGCGGCTGCGGGCGGAACGCCACGGCGACCTCTGGTCGCTGTCGGTCACCGACACCGGCGCGGGCATCCCACCGGAGCTGCACGAACGGATCTTCGAGGAGTTCTACCAGGTGCCCGGCACCACCCGGGTGGGCGGCACCGGCCTCGGCCTGCCGTACGCGCGGCGGCTGGTCACGCTGCTCGGCGGGAGGCTGGAGCTGGCCAGCGAACCGGGCCGGGGGAGCACCTTCACCGTGATCCTTCCCGTGGGCGGAGCCTGACGGTGGAGGGCGGTCCGGCGACCGTGCTGGTGGTCGACGACAGCAGTCCGAAGCGGTACCTGCTGGTGCACTGGCTGACCCGGGCGGGCTTCACCACCCTGGAGGCGCAGAACGGCGCCGAGGCGCTGGACCGGGTGCGCAAGGACCGGGTCGACCTCGTGGTGCTCGACGTCCGGCTGCCGGACATGAGCGGCTTCGAGGTCTGCGAGCTGATCAAGGAGTACCGCCCGTCGACCCCGGTCATCCACGTCTCCGCGCACGCGGTGGACGTGGTGGACCGGGCCCAGGGGCTGACCCGCGGCGCGGACGCGTACCTGGCCGAGCCGATCGAGCCGGAGGAACTGGTCGCCACCGCGCACGCGGTGCTCCGCTACTACCAGGCCCGGCAGCGGGCCGAACTGCTCGCCGAGCGGCTGGCCGCCCTGGCCGACGCCACCGTCGAGATGCACGCGGCGCCGAACTTCGTCCGGCTGCTGGAGGCGGCGGCGGCCGGCGCGGCGCGGATCTTCAAGAGCCCGGCGGCCGTCGTCGCGGAGACGTTCGACGGGGACTGCCTGGCCGGGGTGACCGTCGGGCCGGAGGCGCCACCGGTGATCGTGCCGTGGACGGTGGACGACACCGGCCAGCCGATCGGCACCCGGGTCCGGATCGACGAACCGGGCGCCTGGGACCTGACCGCCTGGCCCGACGGCGACACGGTGACCGTGGCCGCCGCCCGGCTCCGGGAGGACCGGGCCCCGCTCTACGTGGTGGTGCCGACCGCCACCCAGACCGTACGCACCCCGGTGCTCGTGCAGCTCGCCCAGGCGGTCGCCTCGGCGGTCGAGGCGCAGCGCTCCTTCGACCAGGAGCACCGCATCGCGGTGACCCTCCAGCGCAGCCTGCTGCCCCGCCGGCTGCCCGACATCGCCGGCCTCGACCTGGCCGTCCGCTACGAGCCGGCGAGCGCCCAGACCGAGGTGGGCGGTGACTTCTACGAGCTGGTGATGCTCGACGGGCACCTGCTGGTGGCGATCGGCGACGTGGCCGGGCACTCCCTGCACGCCGCCACGGTGATGGCGGAGCTGCGGCACGCGGTGCGCGCGTACGCGGTCGAGGGGCATCCGCCGGGGGTGATCCTGGATCGGGTCAACGAGCTGATGCGCACCCTCCTGCCCACCGAGCTGGCCACCATCTGCGTGCTGCTGCTCGACCCGGGCAGCGGGCTGATCCGGCTGGCCAGCGCCGGTCACCTGCCGGCCCTGATCAGCAGCGACGGGCGCACCGACTTCGTGCAGCACTCCGCGCCGCTGCTCGGGGTGCGCGCGCCCCGCCCGCCGGACCTGGAGTTCGTGCTGCCGGCCGGGGCCACCCTGGTCCTCTACACCGACGGGCTGATCGAGCGGCGCGACGCCACCATCGACGAGGGCATGGCGGCGCTCGCCGCGGTCGCCGCCCGGATCGACGACGACCTCGACCAGTTCTGCCAGCGGCTGCTGGTCGAGCTGGCGCCGCCGGAGATCCACGACGACATCGCGGTGGTCGCCGTCCGCCGCCGTTGAGCCGCCGGGGTCACCCGCCGCGCGAGGCCGCCAGCGAGCGGGCGTACGCGGCCGGCGACACCCCGGCCACCGCGGTGAACTCGCGGACCAGGTGGGCCTGGTCGGCGTACCCCAGGTCGGCGGCGACCCGCGACCAGTCCAGCGGGCCGGCGGCGGCCTGCTCGATGGCCTCCTGGAGTCGGTAGCGGCGGATCACCCACTTCGGACCGACGCCGACGTGGTCCAGGAACAGCCGCTGGAGGCGCCGGGTGGAGACCCCGTGCCGGCGGGCGAAGTCGTCGACGCGCAGGACCGCCCGGTCGGCGCGGATCTCCTCGACCAGGGCGGTGGCCTCGGCGGTGAGCGGGTCCGGCGCCGGCTGCCAGGCGGTGAGCAGGTCGTCGAGCCGGCGGCACCGCTCCTCGTCCGTGCCGGGGCAGACCGGCCCGGCGGCGAACGGTCCGGTGGGGGCCGCACCGGCCGGTGGTGGCCCGGCGGGCAGCGGGAGGCGCCGGCCGGTCAGCTCGGAGACCGGGCGGCGCCAGAAGGGGCGGAAGCCGCCCGGACGGAACTTGACGGCGGTCACCCTGCCGGTGCCGTGCAGGGTGACCGTGAACAGGCCGGTGTCCACCCCGGTGAGCTCGCCGTGCTCCGGCCCGCCGGCCTGGGCCTGGAACACCACGTTGACCGCCGGGTGCGGGACGATCCGCTGGTCGAACGGCTCGGTCAGCGTCCAGTCGACCAGCCAGTAGTGCTCGACCCACGGATGCAGCGCCGGGGCTGGCAGCAGGCGCCGGAAGCGGACCCGCCGCAGCAGCCGGCCGGGGTCGAGAATCCCCCTGCTGTCCCGCCGCGGTTCGTGTCGCATTTCTTCAAGACCGCCCTCATACGCTGGTCCTATGACCAAGAAGACTAGTGAACTGCTGGCCGTTGCCGCGCCCCGGACGGCGGCGGTGGTCCAGGGCATCTCCGACGACCAGCTCGGCCTGCCCACCCCGTGCCCCGACTACACGGTGCGCGACCTGCTCAACCACCTCTTCGACGTGGTGGTGAACTTCCAGGACCTGGCCCGCCGGCGGGAGGTCGACTGGGCGGCCAAGACCGACCACCTGACCGAGGGCTGGCGCGACCGGTTCGCGTCCGAGGCCGACCGCCTGACGCGGGCCTGGTCGGACCCGGCGGCGCTGGAGGGCGTCTCGCCCGGCATGGGGTTGCCGCAGGAGACCGTGGGCGACATGGCGCTCATCGACCTCACCGTGCACGGCTGGGACCTGGCCCGGGCGACCGGCCGGCGGCTGGAGGTCGATCCGGCCGTGCTCGCGGCGGGGCACGGCTTCATGGACCGGATGGGCGACACCGGGCAGAAGATGGGCGCCTTCGGCGAGCCCGTCCCGACGAGCGCCGAGCCCACCACGCTGGACGCCCTGCTCGGCCGGACCGGCCGCGACCCCGCCTGGACCCCCTGACCCGACCGGCCCGTGCGGCGACCCGCCGCGCGGGCCGCTCTTGACACCACTATTCACTCATTGAATAGTGTGGGCGTGTCCACTCAGCACGTACTGCTCGGGCTGCTCGCGCGCGGCCCCCGGCACGGCTACGAGCTGAAGCGCGCCCACGACGAGCGGCTGCCCCGGGCCCGGCCACTCGCCTTCGGGCAGGTCTACGCCACCCTGGCCCGGCTCCAGCGGGACGGCCTGGTGACTCCGGCCGGCCAGGACCGCGAGGGCGGGCCCGACCGCACGTCCTACGCGCTCACCGGGGAGGGCCGGGCCGCGCTCGACCGGTGGCTGGCCACCGTCGAGCCACCGATGCCGTACGTGGCGAGCACCCTCTTCGCCAAGGTGGTCGTCGCGCTCATGGTGGCTGACGTCGAGCGGGCCCGCGCCTACCTGGTCGCCCAGCGGCGGGCGCACACCGAGCGGCTGCGCGAGCTGACCGCCGTGAAGACCGCACCCGGGTCCGGCCTCGACGACGTGATCGCGGCCGACTTCGCCATCGCCCATCTCGACGCCGACCTGCGGTGGCTGCACACCACCCTCGAACGGGTCGCCGACTGGCACCGGGAGGTGCACTCGTGAGTTTCCTGGAGGCGCGCGGCGTGGTCCGGGCGTACGGGAGGACGCCGGCCCTGCGCGGGGTGACGCTCGACCTGGCCGAGGGCGAGATCCTCGCCGTCACCGGCCCGAGCGGCTGCGGCAAGTCCACCCTGCTGCACTGCCTCGCCGGCATCCTGCGCCCCGACGCCGGGCAGGTCACCTGGCGCGGGGAGCGGATCGACGAGTGGCCGGAGGCGGCCCGGTCCCGGCTGCGGCGCACCGAGTTCGGGGTGCTCTTCCAGTTCGGCCAGCTCGTCGCCGAGCTGACCGCGGCGGAGAACGTCGCCCTTCCGCTGCTTCTCGCCGGCACGGGGCGGCGAGAAGCGCGGACTGCGGCGTTCACCTGGCTGGAGCGGCTCGGCGTGGCCGAGGTCGCCGACGTCCCGCCGGGCGAGATGTCCGGCGGGCAGCAGCAGCGCTGTGCCCTGGCCCGGGCCCTGGTCACCGAGCCGCGGGTGCTCTTCGCCGACGAGCCCACCGGCGCGCTGGACACGCTCACCGGCGAGCAGGTGCTCACGCAACTCGTCCGGCTCGCCCGCGAGCAGCGCACCGCCGTCGTGCTGGTCACCCACGAGCCGCGGATCGCCGCGTACGCCGACCGCGAGGTGACCCTGCGCGACGGGGCGGTCGACCAGTCGGGCCTCGGCCTCGACGCGCCGGTGTCCGGCGGCAACCGGTGAGCCCGGGCACCCTGTTCCAGCTCGCCCGGGCCGGCACCCGGACCGACACGGCCCGGGTCGCGCTGACCGCGCTGAGCGCCGCGCTGGCCACGCTGGTCGGGCTGGCCGCGCTGACCGTGCTCGCCATTCCCACCCCGCCGGCCACCGAGGGCGACTCCGTCCGCAGGTCCCTGCAGTACACCAACGGGCTGCTGCGCGAGCCGGGCCTGCGTGGCGGCTTGGCGCTCGGCCTGCTGCTGCTCGTCGTGCCGGTGCTCGGGCTGGCCGGGCAGTGCGCCCGGCTCGGCGCGCCGGCCCGCGACCGCCGCCTGGCCGCGTTCCGGTTGGCCGGGGCGACCCCGCACCAGGTCACCCGGATCGCGGCCGCCGAGACCGGGCTGGCCGGCCTGCTCGGCACCGTCGGCGGCCTCGCCGCCTTCCTGGCCGGCCACCGGCTGCTGCACCGGCCCGGCGCCGACGGGCGGCTGCCGCTGCCCACCGACGTCCACCCGGCCCCGCCGGCCATGCTGGCCGTGGTGCTCGGCCTGCCGCTGCTCGCCGCCCTGGTCAGCGCGGTCCTGCTGCGCCGGGTCACCACCACCCCGTTCGGCGTGGTCCGTCGGGTCCGCACCCGGGCGCCCTGGCCGTGGCCCGGCCTGCTGATCCTGGTGGGCCTGGCCCTGTTCGCCGCGTTCCGGCCGGTCGGCCTCTGGTACGAGCGTCGGCACGCCGAACCGCCGCCCTGGCTGCTGCCGGCGCTGCTGATCCTCGGCGCCCTGGCCGCCATGATCGGCGTGATCGCCGGCACCGGTTGGCTCTCGCACGCCGCCGGCCGCCTGCTGCACCGCTACGGCCGTCGCCCGGCCGCGCTGCTCGCCGCGCGCCGGCTGACCGCCGACCCGTGGGCGGGCAGCCGCACCTTCGCCGCCCTGCTGGCCGCGCTGGTCTTCGGCGCGGGCGCCGCCGGCACCCGCGCCGACTTCCTGGCCACCATGGAGCTGAACCGCCGGACCGGTGCGGGGCTCGCCGGTCCGGACTCCTTCTACCTCGGCGCGATGGACCTGGTCGACCTGGGCGTCGCCGTGTCGGTGGCGATCGCCGGCGGTGGCCTGCTGGTGGCGGTCGTCGAGGGCATCGCCACGCGGCGCCGGGCGTACGCGGCGCTGGTGGCGACCGGGGTGCCCCGCGCCACCATCGGCCGCTCGCTGCTCTGGCAGTCGCTCGCTCCGGCGGTGCCCGCGATCGGTCTGGCGCTGGCCGTCGGCTACCTGCTTGTGCGGGGCATGTCCCCCGCGCCGACCGGCGGAGGCTACGCGCAGGAGGTCTGCGACGCGGGTGAGCGGCTCTGCGGGGACCCGGACACCCGGGCCCGCTACACCCGCACCGAATGGGTGCCCGAGGTGACCGTCCCCCCGCACGTACCGTGGGAGCAGCTGGCCTGGTTCGCGGCCGGCGGGCTGGCGGCGGTGCTGCTCACCGTCGGCGTCGGCCTGCTCTTCCTGCGCGCCAGCACGACGGTCGAGGAGCTGCGCACGACCTGACGTGACGCGGGCCGTGCCACCGGCGCTGTTTGCCACGGGAGGCCCGGGGGCGGTCACCCCGAGCCGGCGCACCAGCCGGCGGGAGCGCGACAGCGGGAGACCAGCACCATGCCGAACCACCCGGGCGCGGCGCCGCCGGTGTTCGTCGACCGGACCGGCCGGCGCCGCCGGCTGACCGTGATCGCCGGCGTGGCGATGGGCCTCGGCCTGCTGACCAGTCTCGGCCTGATCCTGGCCGGGCTGTTCTTCGACTCCACGGTGCCGCTGCCCGGCTGGTCCGACACGAAGCCACCGCCGATCGAGGCCGGGGTCGACGCCCCGCCCCGGGACGCGAAGCCGACCAGCCCGAACCCTCGGCCGCCGTCGGTGACCAGCACCAGCCCGTCGGCGCCCGCGCCGGCCGCCAGCCGCACCACCGCCCCCACCCGGGCCGCCACCCCGGCGCCCCGGCCGACCGCCACCGTCCCGGGGCAGGGCGACGAGCGGCGCCACAGCCCCAAGCCGAGCCGGCCGCCGGGCAAGCCCTGACCATGGCGAGACACGTCGCCCGCCCCGACCCCCGGGCCCACTGGGTGCTGCTCCTGCTGGGCCTCGTCGCACTGCTCGCGGCGCTGAGCCTCCACGGCCTGGTCAGCGCCGTCGGTGGCGGCGCCGGCCCGGACCAGGCGCCCGCCTCGCCCCCGCCGCGGGCGGTCGCCACCGGCGGGCCGGTGCTGCGGCTGGACGGCCCCACCCCGGTCAGCCGGCGGCTGCCGGCGCGCACCCTGGCGCTCACCTTCGACGACGGCCCCGACCCGCGCTGGACGCCGCGGATCCTCGACGTGCTGCGCAAGCACCACGCCCACGCCACGTTCTTCGTGGTCGGCGCCCGGGTGGACGAGCACCCCGACCTGGTCCGGCGGATCCTCGCCGAGGGGCACGAGATCGGCTCGCACACCTTCACCCACACCGACCTGACCACCGCGCCGGCCTGGCGGGCCGGGACCGAGCTCTCCTGGACCCGCAACGCGATCGCCGGCGTGACCGGCCGCGAGGTCACGCTGTTCCGGCCGCCCTTCTCGTCCACTCCGGCGGCCGTCACCGACGCGCAGTACCGGATGCTGCGGGCGGCCGCCGGCAGCGGTCACGTGGCGGTGCTCGCCGACCGGGACGCCAAGGACTGGCAGCGTCCCGGCGTGCCGGCCATCGTGCGGGCGGCCACCCCGCCCGGGGGCGCCGGCGCGGTGGTGCTGATGCACGACGGCGGCGGCGACCGCGCTCAGACCGTGGCCGCCCTGGACCAGTTGCTGCCCCGGCTGACCGCCCAGGGCTACCGGTTCACCACCGTCTCCGCCGGGATCGGCGCGCCCGACTCGATGGTGCCGGCCACCACCGGCGCCCGGCTGAGCGGCACCGCGCTGCGCTGGGCGCAGACCGGCGCAGACTGGCTGACCTCGGCCATGAACCTGCTGCTCGGGCTGGCCCTGGTGCTCGGCGTGGTCCGCCTCGCCGTCCAGGTCGTCTGCGCCCGCCGGCACGTCCGCCGGGTACGCCGGCCACGGCACCGGCGGCCCGAGGTGACCGCACCGGTGTCGGTGATCGTGCCGGCGTACAACGAGGCCGCGAACATCGCCGCAACCGTGCGGTCCCTGGTCGCCAGCGCGTACCCGGCGCTGGAGGTGATCGTGGTGGACGACGGCTCCAGCGACGGGACGGCCGACATCGTCGAACGGCTGCGGCTGCGCGGGGTACGCGTCATCAGGCAGGCCAACGCCGGCAAGCCGGCCGCGTTGAACACCGGGATCCGGGCCGCCCGCGCCGACCTGCTGGTGCTGGTCGACGGGGACACCGTCTTCCAGCCGGACACCGTCTACCGGCTGGTCCAGGGCTTCGCCGACCCGACCGTGGGGGCGATCAGCGGCAACACCAAGGTGGCCAACCGGCGCCGCCTGCTCGGCCGGTGGCAACACCTGGAGTACGTGATCGGCTTCAACCTCGACCGCCGGATGTACGACGTGCTGGAGTGCATGCCGACCATCCCCGGCGCGATCGGGGCGTTCCGCCGCCAGGTGCTGCTCGCGGTCGGCGGCGTGCCCGCCGACACGCTGGCCGAGGACACCGACCTCACCATGAAGGTGCTCCGGGCCGGCTGGCGGGTGGTGTACGAGGAGAGCGCGATCGCCTGGACCGAGGCGCCCTCGTCGCTGCGCCAGCTGTGGCGGCAGCGCTACCGCTGGTGCTACGGCACGATGCAGGCGATGTGGAAGCACCGTCACGCGCTGCGCGAGCCGGGCGCCGGCGGGAAGCTCGGAAGGCGCGGCCTGCCCTATCTGGCCGTGTTCCAGATCGTGCTGCCGCTGGCCGCGCCGGCCGTCGACGTCTTCGCCGTCTACGGGCTGCTCTTCCTGCCCTGGTCCCAGCTGGCGCTGGCCTGGCTGGGCCTGCTCCTGCTCCAGGGCGGCACCGCCGCGTACGCGCTGCGCCTGGACCGGGAGCGGTTCGGCCCACTCTGGACGCTGCCGTTCCAGCAGCTCGTCTACCGGCAGGTGATGTACCTGGTGGTGGTGCAGTCGGTGGTGACCGCGATGGTCGGCAACCGGCTGCGCTGGCAGCGCATGGTCCGCACCGGCGAGGCGGCGGCGCTCGTCGGCGGGGCGCCGGCCCGCTGAGTCAGCGCGACCCGAACAGCCCGGCCGACCAGGCGACGACCAGGCCGATCAGCGCCGAGCAGCAGCAGACCAGCAGTGCGGAGGTGACGACACCGAGGATCAGCCAGACGGGCGCGCGCCGGGCCGGCCCCGGCCCGCTGCCCGCCCGCTGGTCGTCCTCGCTCACCCGGGTGAGTCTAGGCGGCGGGCGCGGGGCGGCGGCCCGTCCCTCGGCGCGGCAGGATGGGGCGATGGAGCTCGTCTCGATCGCCGACGTCCGGGCCGCCGCCGAGAATGTCGCGGGCACCGTGGTGCGCACCCCGCTGCTGCCGACGCTCTGGGACGACGAGCTGTGGCTCAAACCGGAGAACCTGCAACCGGTCGGCTCGTTCAAGCTGCGTGGGGCGACCCACGCGGTCGCCCGGCTGGACCCGGCCGCCCGGTCTCGCGGCGTGGTGACCCACTCCTCGGGCAACCACGGGCAGGCCCTCGCGTACGCGGCCCGGGCCTTCGGCGTGCCGTGCACCGTGGTCGTGCCGGAGGGCGCGCCGCGGATCAAGGTGGACCGGATGCGGGCGCTCGGCGCGGATGTGCGGCTCGTCCCGCCGGCCCACCGGCTCGCCGAGGCCGAGCGGATCGTGGCCGAAACCGGGGCCGCGCTCGTGCCGCCCTTCGACCACCCGTGGATCATCGCCGGCCAGGGCACGATCGGCCTGGAGATCGTCGCGGACCTGCCCGACGTCGACGTGGTGCTGGTGCCCGTGGGTGGCGGCGGGCTCTCCTCGGGCGTGGCCACCGCGGTCAAGGCCCTGCGCCCGTCGGCCGCCGTGATCGGGGTGGAGCCGCTGCTCGCCGCCGACGCCCGCGACTCCCTGGCCGCCGGTGAGGTGGTGGTCTGGGAGGTCGAACGCACCTACCGGACCTGCGCGGACGGGCTGCGCACCAACCTGTCCGAGCTGACCCTGGCCCACCTGCGCGACCGGCTCGACGGCATCGTCACGGTGACCGAGGACGAGATCGTCGCCGCGATGGGACGGCTGCTCGGCGAGGCCCGGCTGGTGGCCGAGCCGAGCGGCGCCGTCGCGCTGGCCGCCCGGCTCTTCCACCGCGACGAGCTGCCACCGGGACGCACGGTCGCCGTGGTCACCGGCGGCAACGCCGACCCGCACGTGCTGGCCCCGCTGCTGGGCTGAGGGGCGGCGCCCCTCAGCCCAGTGGGTCAGGCGCGGCCCACCCGGTCCAGGGTCCAGGCGTTGACGAACGCCTCCTCGCGCCAGGCGTCGTACCGGCCGCTCGGGCCACCGTGGCCGGCGCCCATCTCGGTCTTGAGCAGGTAGTCGCCCTGCGGGGCGACCGCCCGCAGCCGGGCGATCCACTTGGCCGGCTCGTGGTAGAGCACCCGGGTGTCGTTGAGGCTGGTCACCGCGAGGATCGCCGGATAGTCCACCCCGGTCACGTTCTCGTACGGCGTGTACGACTTCATGTACGCGTAGACCTCGGGGTCGTCGAGCGGGTTGCCCCACTCCTCCCACTCGGTGACCGTCAGCGGCAGCGACGGGTCGAGGATCGAGGTGAGCGCGTCCACGAACGGCACCTGCGCGACGATGCCGGCGAACGCGTCCGGGGCGAGGTTGGCCACCGCGCCCATCAGCAGGCCGCCGGCCGAGGCGCCCCGGGCGACCAGCCGGTCGCTCGCCGTCCAGCCGGCCTTGACCAGGTGCCGGGCGCAGGCCACGAAGTCGGTGAAGGTGTTCTTCTTGGCCAGCAGCTTGCCCTCGTCGTACCAGTGGCGGCCCAGCTCGCCGCCGCCGCGGATGTGCGCCACCGCGAAGATCACGCCCCGGTCGAGCAGGCTGAGCCGGGCGATGGAGAACCAGGGGTCCATGCTCGCCTCGTAGGACCCGTAGCCGTAGATGACGGCGGGGGCGGAGCCGTCGCGCGGGGTGCCCCTGCGGCAGACCAGCGAGATCGGCACCCGCGTGCCGTCGTCGGCGAGCGCCCAGTCCCGGTGCTGCTCGTAGTCGGCCGGGTCGTACTCGCGCCCGTCCGGGCCGGGCCGGACCGGCTTCCGCCGGCGTAGCACCATCTGCCGGGTCACCAGGTCGTAGTCGTAGACCGAGTCTGGGGTGACCAGCGAGGTGTAGCGCAGCCGCACCTCCGCCGTGCGGTATTCCGGGTTGGCGTCGAGGCCGACGCTGTAGAGCGGCTCGGGGAAGTCGATGTCGAAGCTGTCCCCACCGCCGACCGGCAGCACCCGCAGCCCGGTCAGCCCGTTGCTGCGCAGCGAGACGACCAGGTGGTTCTCGAACGCGTCGACGGCCTCCAGCCGGGTGCCGGGCGTGTGCGGGATCAGCGGCGTCCAGTCGCCCGGCGCGTCCGCCGAGGTGTACGCCAGCGCGAAGTCCTCCGCGCCGTCGTTGTGCAGGATCAGGAAGCGGTGCCCGTGGTGCTCCACCGCGTACTCGACGCCCTGCCGCCGCGGCGCCACGACGGCCGGCTCACCCGTGGGGTTGCCGGCTGGGATGACCCGTACCTCGCTGGTGACCTTGCTGTGGATGTCGATCAGCACGAAGCGCTCGGAACGGGTCAGCTCGACGCCCACCCAGAACCGCTCGTCGTCCTCCTGGTGCACCACCACGTCCTCACCCGACGGGGTGCCCACCGCATGCCGCCAGACCCGGTTCGGCCGCCAGGCGTCGTCGACCGTCACGTAGAACAGCGTCGAGGCGTCGCTCGCCCAGGCGGTGCCGTAGAAGGTGTCCGGGATCTCGTCGGGCAGCACCTCGCCGGTCTGCAGATCCTTGATCCGCAGCGTGAAGCGCTCGTCGCCGGAGAAGTCGGTGGAGTAGGCCAGCCAGCGCCCGTCCGGGCTGACGTCGAAGGCGCCGAGGGAGAAGAAGTCGTGCCCCTCGGCGAGCCGGTTGCCGTCGAGCAGCACCTCCTCGCCGTCGAGCGGGGCGCCGTCGGCGCTGACCGGCGGGGTGGTCTCACCGTCGCGGACGGCCCGGCGGCACTGCACGCCGTACTGCTGGCCCTCGACCGTGCGGGTGTAGTACCAGTAGCCGTCCTTGCGGGTCGGCACCGACAGGTCGGTCTCCTGGGTGCGCCGGCGGGTCTCTTCGAACAGTTCCTCGCGCAGCCCGGCCAGGTGCGCGGTGCGCGCCTCCGTGTACGCGTTCTCCGCGGTCAGGTAGGCGATCGTGTCCGGGTCGTCCTTGGCGGCGAGCCAGGCGTACTCGTCGACGACGGTGTCGCCGTGGTGGGTCCGGTCGGCCGGAACGCGCTTGGCGACGGGCACGGGCGACGGCTCCTGGTCGCGGGTCTTGGTGGTCACGGCGTCACGTTACCGGCCGCCGGGCCGCCGCCGCGGCCGTGCGCCGCCGAGTTGCGGCGACTCGCCGGCAAGTCTTTCGAACATGTGTACGATAACCGCCATGGCGGCTGCAGCGCGTTCCACCGATCGACCCGGAGCCCTCGACATCACCCGGAAGCTGGCGGAGATCTGCGGTCCGGCGTTCGCCCGTTTCGCCGGCCCGGCCGACGAGGTGGCCGGCCGGACGGCCCGCTGGGTGGCCGTGCCGGGCGGCCCGCACGCCGCGGCCGAGGTGCTGCGGCTGGCCGCGGCGCACGATCTGACCGTGGTGCCCCGCGGCGCCGGCACGAAGATCGACTGGGGCGCCGCCCCGGCTCAGGTCGACATCATGCTCGACACCGGCCGGCTGGCGGGGATCTGGCACGAGCCGCAGGCGTCCGCGGTGGCCGAGATCGGTGCCGGCACCCCGCTGCGGGCCGTGCAGGCCACCCTGGAGCGCACCGGCCGGCGCCTCCCGGTCGACGCGCCCTCCCCGGGGGCGACGCTGGGCGGGGTGCTGGCCGCCGACGAGGCCGGCCCGCTGCGCCACCGGCACGGCAGCCCGTGCGCCCAGCTCGTCGGGGTGCGCTACCTCGACGCCGACGGCGAACTGGTCAGCGTGGGGGAGCCCGGCACCGCGCTGCTCGGCCGCGCCGGGCCGGCACTGGGCGGTGCGGCGCCGAGTGGTGGGGCCTCGGGCAGTGCGGCGCTGGGCGGTGGCGCGCTGGGTGGTGCGGTGCCGGGCGGTGGCGCGTTCGGTGGTGCGGTGCCGGGCGGTGGCGCGCTGGGTGGTGCGGTGCCGGGAGGTGACGCGTTCGGTGGTGGCGCGCCGGGCGGCGCGGCGGCCGTCTTCGGCGCGGCCGAGGTGCTGGGGCTCGACGTGGCCCGGCTGCTCTGCGGCTCGCAGGGCGGGCTCGGGGTGCTGGTCTCGGCCACCATGCGGGTGCAGGCCGTGCCGGCCGGCCGGGTCTGGGTGTCCCGTCCCGTGTGGACCCCGCTGGAGGTGCACGACCTGGTCCGGGCGGTGCTCGCCGCCCGGCTCGACCCGGCGGCCGTCGAGCTGGACCTGCCGGTGCCGGTGTCGCTGCCGCGCCGGCGCATCCCCGCGTCCCACCCGTCCGTGGCCAACCGGCCCGATCACCCGGCGGTGACCGGGCGCCCGGGGCGGCCCACCGCCGCGGGCAGCCTCGTGGTGCTCCTGGAGGGCGGCCCCGCCGACGTGGCGGAACGCGCCGACCGGCTCGTCGCGCTGCTCGGCCCCGAGGCCGTGGTCAACCATGCCGCACCCGAGTGGTGGGGCCGCTACCCGTTCGCCCCCGGCGACACCGCCCTGCGGATCGAGGTGCCGATCAACGACCTGCACGCCGCCGTCTACGCGCTGCGCGACGCGGCCGGCACCCCGGTCCCGGTCCGCGGCTCGGCCGGGATCGGCGCCGTGCACGCCGCGCTGCCCGGCTCGCTGCCGCCCGAGCGGGTGGCCTCGATCCTCGCCGCCGTCCGGGGCGTGCTTCTGGCCCGCCAGGGCCGCTGCGTGGTGGTCTCGGCTCCCGCGCCGGTCCGCCGCGCCGTCGACCTCTGGGGTGAACTGCCCACCCTGCCCCGCCTCCGCACGGCCAAGGCCCACCTCGACCCCCACCACCGCCTGTCCCCCGGCCGCCTCCCCGGCGGCCTGTAACCCCACCCCCGGCAGGTCCTCGCGCACCCCAGCGTCCCCGCGCGTCTCCCGTCTCCTCGCGCGTCTCCGTGTCGATCAAGAGGTTTGCGTCACCATCCGACCACTCGCCGACGCAAACCTCTTGGTCAACACCGCGTCGGTGGCAGCGGGCACCCTCTGCCCTGGGCCCGCCTCGTTGATCATGAAGTTATTGCCGACGAATCGGACAAGAATCGGCAATAACTTCATGATCAACGGGGGCAGGAGGAGAGGGAGCAGGAGGAGGCGGGCAGGGAGGGCGGCGGTGGGGACGAGTTACAGGGCGTCGTTGCGGAGGACCAGGACGGCTATGTCGTCGCGTGGGGGTTCCACTGAAAAGGCGATGGCCGTGGCGCGGAGGCGGGCGGCGACCACGTCGGCCGAGTAGCCGGCCAGGGGTGCCGCGGCCTCGCGCAGGCGGTCGGTGCCGAACAGTTCCCGGCCGCGCCGCCGCTCGGTGACACCGTCGGTGTAGAAGATCAGCGCGTCGCCCGGCTTGAGCGCGATCTCGGCGGTCGGGGTGGCGATCGAGTCGAGCAGCCCGAGGGCCGTGCCGCCGGTGCCCACGAAGCCCGCCCCACCGCCGCCGTGCAGCAGGACCGGCCGGTCGTGCCCGGCCAGGTGCAGGGAGACGTCGAGCTGGTCGCCGTCGCCCGGGCCGACGGCCGCCAGCGCCAGCGTGCAGTAGCGGCCGCCGCCCCGCTCGACCAGCGTCTCGTTGAGCCGGCCGAGCACCTCCGGCAGCGGCTTGCCGTCGCCGACGAGCACCCGGATCACGTCCCGGACCAGCCCGGTGACGGCCGCGGCCTGGACGCCCTTGCCGGAGACGTCGCCGACCACCACGAGCCACCGGCCGTCCGACAGCGGCACCACGTCGTAGAAGTCGCCGCCGACCTCGGCGTCGTCGCCGGTGGGCACGTACTCGGCGGCGAAGCCGATGCCCTCGACCACCGGGAGCACCGGCGGCAGGAGCGACTGCTGGAGGGTCTGGGCGACGCGCCGGCGCTCGGCGTGGATCCGGGCGTTCTCGATCGCCAGGGCGGCCCGCCGGGCCACGTCCTCCAGCACCGAGACCTCGTCGGGGTCGTGCCGGTGCCGCTGGTGGCGGCCCACGGCCAGGGTGCCGAGCCGCTGCCCGCGGGCGATCAGGGGTACGGCGAAGCCCTCCATCGGCCCGCTCAGCGGCACCTGCGCGGCGCTGCGGGACGCCTCCCGCAGGCGGGCCTGGATCGAGTCGGGCCCGGTCTCCTGGAGCACCCGGTGCAGCTGCGGCAGCACCGCCTCGTCGGCGTGGCTGGCCGCGGCGAGCCGCAGCCGCCCCCACTCGTCGCTGGTGTGTACCGCGCACCACTGGCCGAGCCGGGGCACCACGAGCTGCGGGACGAGCGCCATGGTCAGCTCGACGTCCAGCGACTGGGCGAGCAGCTCGCTCGCCTCGGCCAGGAAGGTCAGCCAGGCCGACCGGCGTACGTCGGCGCGGCGCAGCCGGTCGTTCTCCAGGTGCAGGGAGAGCCGCTCGGCGGCCAGCACCGCGAGGGGCCGGGCGTACGCGGAGGGCGCCGCGTCCAGCTCCAGCTCACCGGCGTACGGGCGGTGCACGGCGAGCGGGACGCGGAGCAGTTCGTTGCCCTCCCGGGGTTGCCGGCCGTAGCGGGCGAGCACCTGGCTGCCCTGCCCGTCGCCGCGGTCGAGCCGCACCACGCCGCCGGCCGCGCCGACCATCTCGGCGACCCGGGTGAGCAGCCCGGCGGCGAACTCGGGCAGCGGGTCGTCCGCGTACGGGTCGGGGGTGGTCTGCATGAGCTCGCTCATCGCGGCGGCGCTCGGGGTGCCCCCGTCGGTGGGGGCGGAGGCGGTGAGCGGGGCACGGACCTCGGCGGGCCGGGTGGCCGCCCCGAGGTCGGGCCGGTCGAGCCGGAACCAGACGCCCTTCCCGGTGGGCAGGTAGGTGGTGCCCCACCGGCTGGCGAAGTGGTCGACCAGCAGCAGCCCGCGCCCGCGTTCGGCCACCTCGGCGATGTCGGAGGTGGTGTTCCGGACGCCGACCATCAGCTCGTCGACCGGGCCGGAGGCGAAGTCGGTGACCGTGACGGTGAGCCCGGCCGGGTCGGCTTCGACCTCGATGTCCAGTTCGGTGCGCGCGTGCTCCACCGCGTTGGTGGTGAGCTCGGTGGTGAGCAGCAGCGCCTCGTTGAGCAGTTCGTGCAGGTCCGCCTCGGCGAGCGCGGACCGCACCAGCGCCCGGGCCGCCGCGGGCGTGCGCCGGTCGGCGGGGAGGCGGACCCGCCGGATGTGCTCGTCCGCGCCGCCGTTCATGGGCGGCCCCGCCTCCGCTGACACCTTCGTATCCTCCACCGCCGCCGCCCCGGGTGCCAAGCCGCTCCGCCGATCCGGTCGGCGCGGGACGGATCGGGCGTGGCGTGCGGCCGGAGCCCGTGGCCTCGACGTGACACGCGGCAGAATGGTCTGATGGCCGCGTGTCGGCACGAGCCTGATGGCCCCCGAGCTGAGCGAGGAAGTTGATGACCACGGCGAAACAAGCGGTAGCCGGGGACGACCACGAGGTACTCCTCGGTGAGCTGGTCGAGGCGCTGCGACGGGTCCGTCGCGGCGACCTCCGGGTCCGCCTGCCCCGACGCGCCGGCCTGGCCGGCGAGGTGGCGGACTCCTTCAACGACGTGGTGTCGCTGCAGGAGCGGCAGCACCTGGACCTGCGCCGGATCAGTCGGGTGGTCGGCCGCGACGGCCGGCTCACCGAGCGGCTCGACGACGAGGGCCTGGACGGCTCGTGGGCGGAGGGGCAGCGGGCGGTCAACTCGCTGATCGACGACCTGGGCCGCCCGACCACGGAGATCGCCCGGGTGATCGTGGCGGTGGCCGACGGCGACCTGTCCCAGCACATGGCGCTGGAGATCGACGGCCGGCCGCTGCGCGGTGAGTACCTGCGCATCGGCCGGACCGTGAACACGATGGTCGACCAGCTGTCGTCGTTCGCCGACGAGGTGACGCGGGTGGCCCGTGAGGTGGGTACCGAGGGGAAGCTGGGCGGCCAGGCGGACGTCCGCGGCGTGGCCGGCACCTGGAAGGACCTCACCGACTCGGTGAACACCATGGCGTCGAACCTCACCGGTCAGGTGCGGTCGATCTCGCAGGTGGCGACGGCGGTGGCGAAGGGCGACCTGTCGCAGAAGATCACGGTGGGCGCGCGCGGCGAGGTGGCCGAGCTGGCCGACACCATGAACTATCTCACCGATACGCTGCGGCTCTTCGCCGAGCAGGTGACCCGGGTGGCCCGCGAGGTGGGCACCGAGGGCAAGCTCGGCGGCCAGGCCGACGTGCCGAACGTGGCCGGCACGTGGAAGGACCTGACCGACAGCGTCAACTCGATGGCGTCGAACCTGACCAGCCAGGTCCGCAACATCGCCCAGGTGTCCACGGCGGTGGCCCGCGGCGATCTCTCCCAGAAGATCACCGTGGCGGCGCAGGGCGAGATCCTGGAGCTGAAGGACACCGTGAACACGATGGTGGACCAGCTGTCGTCGTTCGCCGACGAGGTGACGCGGGTGGCCCGCGAGGTGGGCATCGAGGGCAAGCTGGGCGGTCAGGCCCAGGTGCGCGGGGTCTCCGGCACCTGGCGCGACCTGACGGAGAACGTGAACCAGCTCGCCGGCAACCTCACCAGCCAGGTACGGAACATCTCGCAGGTGTCCACGGCGGTGGCCAAGGGTGACCTGTCGCAGAAGATCACGGTGGACGCGCAGGGCGAGATCCTGGAGCTGAAGAACACCGTGAACACCATGGTCGACCAGCTGTCGTCGTTCGCCGACGAGGTGACGCGGGTGGCCCGCGAGGTGGGCACCGAGGGCAAGCTGGGCGGTCAGGCGCAGGTGAAGGGTGTCTCCGGCACCTGGCGGGACCTCACCGACAACGTGAACTCGATGGCGTCGAACCTGACCAGCCAGGTGCGGAACATCGCCTCGGTCACCACGGCCGTCGCCAAGGGCGACCTGAGCCAGAAGATCACTGTCGACGCCCGGGGCGAGATCCTGGAGCTGAAGTCGACGGTCAACACGATGGTGGACCAGCTGTCGTCGTTCGCCGACGAGGTGACGCGGGTGGCCCGCGAGGTGGGCACCGAGGGCAAGCTGGGCGGCCAGGCCCAGGTGCGCGGCGTCGCCGGCACCTGGCGGGACCTGACCGACAACGTGAACTCGATGGCGTCGAACCTGACCGCCCAGGTGCGGAACATCGCCCAGGTGTCGACGGCGGTGGCCAAGGGTGACCTGTCGCAGAAGATCACGGTGGACGCGCAGGGCGAGATCCTGGAGCTGAAGTCGACGGTCAACACGATGGTGGACCAGCTGTCGTCGTTCGCCGACGAGGTGACGCGGGTGGCCCGCGAGGTGGGCACCGAGGGCAAGCTGGGCGGTCAGGCGCAGGTGAAGGGTGTCTCCGGCACCTGGCGGGACCTCACCGACAACGTGAACTCGATGGCGTCGAACCTGACCAGCCAGGTGCGGAACATCGCCTCGGTCACCACGGCCGTCGCCAAGGGCGATCTGGGGCAGAAGATCACGGTGGACGCGCAGGGCGAGATCCTGGAGCTGAAGAACACCGTGAACACCATGGTGGACCAGCTGTCGTCGTTCGCCGACGAGGTCACCCGGGTGGCCCGCGAGGTCGGCATCGAGGGCAAGCTGGGCGGCCAGGCCCAGGTGAAGGGGGTCAGCGGCACCTGGCGCGACCTCACCGAGAACGTCAACCAGCTCGCCTCGACGCTGACCACCCAGCTCCGGGCCATCTCCCAGGTCTCGACCTCCGTGACCCGCGGGGACCTGACCCAGCGGATCAGCGTGAAGGCGCAGGGCGAGGTCGCCGAGCTGAAGGACAACATCAACCAGATGATCGTCACCCTCCGGGAGACGACCAAGAAGAACGCCGAGCAGGGCTGGCTCGACTCGAACCTGGCCCGCATCGGCGGCCTGCTCCAGGGCCAGCGGGATCTCGGCGAGGTCTGCCGCATGATCATGATGGAGGTGACTCCGCTGGTCGACGCGCAGCTCGGCGCGTTCTTCCTGGCGGACAGCTCCGAGGGCAGCATGCGGCTGCGGCTCACCGCCTCCTACGGCTACGTGGCCCGCGGGCACGACGTGACCTTCGGGCCGGGCGAGGGGCTGGTCGGGCAGGCCGCCCTGTCCCGGCGGACCATCCGGGTCAACACCCAGCCCGACGGGCGTTTGGTGCTCCGCTCCGGCCTGGCCGAGACGCCCCCGGCCGACCTCGTGGTGCTGCCGGTCCTCTTCGAGGGCGAGCTGCTCGGCGTGATCGAGTTCGCCGGCGTGACCACCTTCTCCGAGCTGCACCTGGCGTTCCTGGAGCGGCTCGTGCTCACCATCGGCGTGGCGGTCAACACCATCCAGGCCAACCGGCGTACGGAGGAGCTGCTCGCGCAGTCGCAGCGGCTGGCGCACGAGATGCAGGAGCAGTCGGCGGAGCTCCAGCGCACCAACGCCGAGCTGGAGGACAAGGCGAAGCTGCTCTCCGAGCAGAAGACCAACATCGAGACGCAGAACCGGGAGATCGAGCTGGCCCGGCTCGGCCTGGAGGAGAAGGCGCAGCAGCTCACCCGGGCGTCGGCGTACAAGTCGGAGTTCCTGGCCAACATGAGCCACGAGCTGCGTACGCCGCTGAACTCGTTGCTCCTGCTGGCCCGGCTGCTCGCCGAGAACCCGGAGCAGAACCTGAGCGCGAAGCAGATCGAGTTCGCCCGGACCATCCACAGCGCCGGGTCGGACCTGCTCTCGCTGATCGACGACATCCTCGACCTGTCGAAGATCGAGGCGGGCCGGATGGACGTGGAGCCGACCGACATCCACTTCTCGGAGATCCGCGGTTACGTCGAGCAGGCGTTCGCGCCGCAGGCCGAGGAGAAGGGCCTCGACTTCCAGGTGCGGATCAGCAAGGACCTGCCGCCCGCGCTGGTCACCGACGCCCAGCGGTTGCAGCAGATCCTGCGCAACCTGCTCTCCAACGCGGTGAAGTTCACCGACAACGGCGCGGTGACCCTGCGGATCGCGCCGGCCGCCGAGAACGCGGTCTTCGACGTGCCGGCGCTGACCAACGCCCGGCAGGTCATCGCGTTCACGGTGATCGACACCGGCATCGGCATCTCGGACGACAAGCTCTCGCTGATCTTCGAGGCGTTCCAGCAGGCCGACGGCACCACCAGCCGGCGCTACGGCGGCACGGGCCTGGGCCTGTCGATCAGCCGGGACCTGGCGCGCCTGCTCGGCGGCACGATCACCGTGTCCTCCGCGCCCGGGCAGGGGTCGACGTTCACTCTCTTCGTACCCGATGTGCTGGCGCCGGACGCGGTGGTGGCGCCGGCCCCGCCCTCGCCGCAGCGCGCGGGCCTGCCGTCGTCCCTGCTCATGCCCATGGAGCTGCCGCAGCCGCAGGAGACCCCGGCGACCCGCCGGCTGGAGGGCGTGACCGTTCTGATCATCGATGACGACGTCCGGAACGTGTTCGCGCTGACCTCCGCGTTGGAACTCCACGGTATGACCGTGTTGTACTCGGACAACGGGGCGGACGGCGTCCGCCAACTGGCCGAGCATCCGGAGGTGGACATCGTGTTGATGGACGCGATGATGCCGGACCAGGACGGCTACGAGACGACCGCGCAGATCCGGCGCAACCACCGCTTCGCGGACCTGCCGATCGTGTTCCTGACCGCGAAGGCGATGCCCGGCGATCGGGAGTCGGCGATCGCGGCCGGGGGTAGCGACTACATCACCAAGCCGGTGGACCTGGACGAGCTGATCGAGCTGATGGCGTCCTGGATCGGCCGGAGCCGAGGCGAGGAGACTCCGTGACCCAGATGGCCAAGGCGCTGCTGGTGGACGACCGGCGGGAGAACCTGATGGCCCTGGAGGCGATCCTCCAGGGGCTGCCGGTGCAGTCGGTCGCCGTGGAGAGCGGTGAGGCGGCGCTCAAGCAACTCCTGGTGGACGACTTCGCGGTGATCCTGCTGGACGCCCAGATGCCGGACATGGACGGCTTCGAGACCGCCACCCACATCAAGCGGCGGGAGCGGACCCGGCACGTGCCGATCATCTTCCTCACCGCCGCCGACAAGGACGCCCAGCTCGCCCTGCGGGGCTACGCGGTCGGCGCGGTCGACTACCTGACCAAGCCGTTCGACCCGTGGGTGCTGCGGGCCAAGGTGTCGGTCTTCGTCGAGCTGTGGGTGAAGACCCGGCAGCTCGCCGCCCAGTCGGACCTGGTGCGGGAGCGCGACGCCCAGTGGCGGGTGCTCACCGACGCGGTGGACGAGGCGACCGCGCTGCTGCGCGCGGAGGACGACGCGGAGTCCCGGGAGCGCGCGGTGAACCTGCTGGAGCAGGCCCGCTGGGGCAACAACTCCTGAGGGCTCAGGCGTCGGCCCGGTCGCCGTGTCCCGTCGCGGCGCGCCGGGCCCGCCACCGTTCGCCGAGGGCGTCGATCTCCTCCTGTACGAAGAGGAAGAAGTCCCGCATCTCGGCCACCCGCTCGCCCGCCGGGGTGTCCCGCCCGAGCAGGGCGTCCACCCCGCCGTTGGCGATGTCGATGAAGTTCTTGTAGAGGCCGGTCTTGGTGATGGTGGCCTCGTACCAGGGGTTGGCCGGCATCCGGTAGCGGTCCCGCCGGGACCCCTTGACGGGCTCGCGGACCAGCATGGCGAACTGGGTGAGGTAGCGCACGGCGCCGGACACGGCCGCCGCGCTGACCCCCAGCCGCTCGCCGATCTCGGCGGCGGTGAGCGGCTCGTCCGCGCTCATCACGGTGAAGAGCACCCGGCCGGCCATCCGGGGGAAGCCGACGTCCGCGAAGGCCATCGCCATCCGTTCCACGAAGAGGTGGACCTCTTCCTCGTCCGGGCGGGGCGGGGTCATCGGCGTCATCTCCTCGGTGCTCATCGCATCCGATCGTCTCTCAGATCTCACTGTCTTCACAAGTTTATGAAACGAGCGTAGCTTCCGAAGTATGGAAACTCCCATTGATGTGTCCGGCCTGGTGAAGACCTTCGGCCGGACCCGAGCGCTCGACGGACTCGACCTGACCGTCCGCGCCGGCGAGGTGCACGGCTTCCTGGGCCCCAACGGCTCCGGCAAGTCGACCACCATCCGGGTGCTGCTCGGTCTGCTGCGGGCGGAGGCGGGGGCCGTCCGACTGCTCGGCGGCGACCCCTGGCGGGACGCCGTCGCCCTGCACCGCCGGCTCGCGTACGTGCCCGGCGACGTCACCCTCTGGCCGAACCTGAGCGGCGGCGAGGTGATCGACCTGCTCGGCCGGCTGCGCGGCGGGCTCGACCCGAAGCGCCGGGCCGAGCTGCTGGAGTCCTTCGAGCTGGACCCGCGCAAGAAGGGCCGGGCCTACTCCAAGGGCAACCGGCAGAAGGTCGGCCTGGTGGCCGCGCTCGCCTCCGACGTCGAGCTGCTCATCCTCGACGAGCCCACCTCCGGGCTCGACCCGCTCATGGAGGAGGTCTTCCAGCACTGGGTACGCCGGGCCAAGCAGGACGGCCGCACCGTGCTGCTCTCCAGCCACATCCTGGCCGAGGTGGAGGCGCTCTGCGACCGGGTGACGATCATCCGGAACGGCCGGGCCGTCGAGTCGGGCACCCTCACCGAGCTGCGCCACCTGCACCGCACCTCGATCGACGCCGAGGTGACCGCCCCGCTGAACGGGCTGGCCGACCTGGCCGGCGTGCACGACCTGCGGGTGGACGGCAACCGCGTCCGGTTCGACGTGGACACCGCCGCGCTGGACACCGCCCTGCGGCGCCTCACCGAGCTGGGCGTCCGCAGCCTGGTCAGCACGCCACCGACGCTGGAGGAGCTGTTCCTGCGGCACTACGAGGCGGTCCCCGAGGAGCTGACCCGATGAGTGAGCGTCAGCGAACGAATCATCAGCACAGCGCGGTGGAGCCTCGGGCGGCCGCCGAGCGGAGCGAGGTGGTCGCATGAGCACGCTCGCCGGCACGTGGCAGCTGGCCCGGCTCGTCCTGCGCCGGGACCGCCTCCTGCTCCCGCTCTGGGTGCTGATCCTCGCCGTGCTGCCGATGACCTACGCGACAAGCTTCTTCGAGCTGTTCCCGACCGCCGCCGAGCGGGCCGCGTACGCCGCCGGCACCGCCCGCAACCCCTCGATCGTCGCGCTGCTCGGCCCGGTCTACGGGGAGAGCGTCGGCGCGCTGACCGCCCAGCGCGGCGGCTTCCTGCTGGTCATCGTGGCGCTGGCCAGCCTGCTCACCGTCGTCCGGCACACCCGGGTGGAGGAGGAGGCCGGCCGGCGGGAACTGCTCGGTGGCGGGGTGCTCGGCCGGCACGCCGGGCTGACCGCCGCGCTGCTCGTCACGTACGCGGCCGACCTGCTGCTCGGCCTGCTCACCGCGGCCGGGCTGGCGTCCACCGGGCTGCCGGCCGCCGGCTCGTACGCGTACGGGCTCGGCTCGGCGCTCACCGGCGTGGTCTTCGCCACCCTCGGCGGGCTGACCGCCCAGCTCGCCGAGACCGCGGGCGGGGCACGGGGGATCGGGATCGCCGTCCTCGGCGCCTCCTTCGCGTTGCGGATGGTCGGGGACACCGCCGCCAACGACTGGCCGAGCTGGCTCTCCCCGCTGGGTTGGGCGGCCCGGATCCGGCCGTTCGAGGGGGAGCGCTGGTGGGTGCTGGCGCTGCCGCTGGTCGCGTCGGCGCTGCTCGCCGCGGTCGCGTACCCGGTCTCGGTGCGTCGTGACCTGGGCGCGGGGGTGCTGCCGCCCCGGCTCGGGCCGGCCACCGCGGGCCGGGGGCTCGCCGGTCCCTTCGGGCTGGCCTGGCGGCTGCACCGCGGGCAGATCCTCTGGTGGTCGGTCGGCTTCGGCCTGCTCGGGCTGATCCTCGGTGGCGCCGCGCAGGCGGCCGGCCGCTCGGTCGAGGGGAACCAGCAGCTGGAGGACATCATGGAGCGGATCGGCGGGGCCTCCGGCCTGGCCGACGCCTACCTGGGCGCCACGCTCAGCCTGGCCGGGCTGGCCGCGGCGGGCTACGGCATCCAGGCCGCGCTGCGGATGCGCGCCGAGGAGTCCGCCGGGCACGCCGAACCGGTGCTGGCCACCGGCACGCACCGCTCCACCTGGCTGCTGTCGCACGTGGCGTTCGCGCTGGTCGGCCCGGTCGTGGTGCTCGCCGTGACCGGTCTGGCCACCGGCCTGACGTACGGGCTGAGCGTGCACGACGTGCCCCGGGAGCTGCCCCGGATGCTCGGCGCCGGGCTGGCCCAGGCGCCCGCCGCCTGGGTGCTGGCCGGGCTCGCCGTGCTGCTCTACGGCCTGCTGCCCCGGCTCGCCCCGGTGGCCTGGGCGGTGCTGGCGGTCTGCGTGCTGCTCGGCCAGCTCGGCGCGGTGCTCGAACTCGACCAGTGGCTGCTGGACCTGTCCCCGTTCACGCACACCCCGCAGGTGCTCCGCGACACCTGGAGCGCCACCCCGCTGTGGGCCCTGGCCATCGTGGCCCTGGCCCTGGCAACAGCCGGCCTGGCAACCTTCCGCCGCCGCGACGTCCCGGTCACCTGACGGCCCGCCTCGTCGATCATGAAGTTGGCGGCACCTGTGGAGATCCACATCGCCGCCAACTTCATGATCAACGCGAGAAGGGGCGGGTCAGGGGGCCGTTTCGTTGCGGATCATCAGGGCTGAGCGGAGGCCGGTGATGTCCAGGACCCTCAGGAGGAAGTCGCCGACGTTGCTCAGGACCAGCAGGCTCTGGGCGTGACTGGCCTTGCGGCTGAGCACCACGAGGGTGCCGAGGCCCTGGCTGTCACAGAAGGTGACCCCGCCCATGTCGAGCACGACGCGCGGCGGGGGCTCGGCCAGCACCTCGTTGACGACTGTCGACAGCTGGGCGGCCGTGAGCATGTCGATCTCACCGGCGAGGCGAAGCACGGCTTCGTCACCCGTCCGGTGTAGCGTGATGGACAGTTCGGCACGATCCACCCGGTCAGCCTATCGCGATCTCGACCAACGGGCCCGTCGAGCGACCCGCCGGTCGCTGGCCCGTGCCGAACGGACGAGGGCGTGAGCCCGGTAACCCTCGGCGCGGGGTGCCTGCCGATCAGCCGCCCGGCGCTGACACAATGGCGGCATCGTGAGCGCTACCTTTTCCGCCGGATCCGGCCGCTACCCGGTCGACGCCCCGGCCTCCGAGGCCCTGTTCGACCGCGCCAGGGCCATCGTGCCCGGCGGGGTCAACTCCCCCGTGCGCGCGTTCCGTGCCGTCGGCGGCACCCCGCGCTTCATGGTCCGGGGGGAGGGTCCCTGGCTCTTCGACGCCGACGGTCGCCGCTACGTCGACCTGGTCTGCTCCTGGGGCCCGCTGATCCTCGGTCACGCCCACCCGGCCGTGGTCGACGCGCTGCGCGAGGCCGCCGCGCTCGGCACCAGCTTCGGCACCCCGACCCCGGGCGAGGTCGACCTGGCCGCGGAGATCGTCGCGCGGACCCCGGTCGAGCAGGTCCGCATGGTCAACTCGGGCACCGAGGCGACCATGTCGGCGATCCGGCTGGCCCGCGGCTTCACCGGCCGCGCCAAGATCGTGAAGTTCTCCGGCTGCTACCACGGCCACTCCGACGCGCTGCTCGCCGCCGCCGGCTCGGGCGTGGCCACCCTCGGCCTGCCCGACTCGCCCGGCGTGACCGGGGCCGCCGCCGGCGACACCATCGTGCTGCCGTACAACGACCTGCGCGCGGTGGAGGAGGCCTTCGCCGCCGAGGGTCCCCACATCGCGGCGATCATCACGGAGGCGGCCGCCGGCAACATGGGCGTCATCGCCCCGCGCGGCGACTTCAACCAGCAGCTCGCCCGCATCGCCCACGCGCACGGCGCGTTACTGATCGTCGACGAGGTGATGACCGGGTTCCGGGTCTCCCGCGCCGGCTGGCACGGCCTCGACCCGTCGGACGCCGACCTGTGGACGTACGGGAAGGTCATGGGCGGTGGCCTGCCCGCCGCGGCGTTCGGCGGGCGCACGGAGATCATGGCGAAGCTGGCCCCGGCCGGCCCGGTCTACCAAGCCGGCACCCTCTCCGGTAACCCCCTCGCGTGCGCCGCCGGCCTGGCCACGCTGCGGCTGGCCGACGACACGCTCTACCGCCGCCTCGACGAGACTGCCGCCGCGGTGGGCAAGCTCGCCACCGAGGCGCTGGCCGCCGCCGGGGTCCCGCACCGCCTCTCGTACGCGGGCAACATGTTCTCGATCTTCTTCACCGACGCCGACGTGTCGGACTACGACAGTGCCCGCACGCAGCAGGTGCCCGCGTTCAAGGCGTTCTTCCACGCCATGCTGGCTGCCGGCGTCTACCTGCCGCCGAGCGCGTTCGAGTCGTGGTTCGTGTCGGCGGCGATCGACGAAGCCGCGCTGGAGCAGATCGCCGCGGCCCTTCCGGAGGCGGCGACCGCGGCGGCAGCGGCAGGACACGGGGGTTAGCAAGTGAGCGAGACGGTGGTCCACGTGCTGCGGCACGGCGAGGTGCACAACCCGGACGGCATCCTCTACGGCCGGCTGCCCGGCTTCCGCCTCTCCGAGCTGGGCGTCCAGATGGCCAAGGCGGCCGCCCAGGCGCTCGCAGAGCGCACCGTGGTGCACGTGGTGGCCAGCCCGCTCGAGCGGGCCCAGCAGACCGCCGAGCCGATCGCCGCCCAGTTCGGCCTGCCGGTCGGGGTGGACGAGCGGCTGATCGAGAGCGCGAACTGGTTCGAGGGCAAGAAGGTCTCCCCGGGCGACGGCTCGTTCCGCGACCCGCGCAACTGGTGGGTGCTGCGCGACCCGGTCACCCCGTCCTGGGGCGAGGCCTACCGGGTGATCGCCGAGCGGATGTTCGCGGCGCTGCACGCCGCCCGGGTCGCTGCCGAAGGGCGGGAGGCCGTGCTCGTCTCCCACCAGCTCCCCATCTGGACCCTGCGCCGCCACGTCGAGCGCAAGCGGCTCTGGCACGACCCGCGCAAGCGGCAGTGCGGCCTGGCCAGCCTCACCTCGTTCCACTTCGACGGTGCCAAGATCGTCGGCATCGGCTACTCCGAGCCCGCGGCCCACCTGGTCTCGATCTCGCCGACCGCCCGGACGGCCAAGGGAGCCTGATGTCCAGCCGGAGGCTCGCCGCCGCCCTGCTCGCCGCCGTCACCGCCGGGACGGTGCTGGTCGGCTGCTCCTCCGGCAGCGAGGAGAGCCGCTGCGCGAGCGACGGCGTCACAATCACCTGCGCCCCCGAGCAGCGGTCGAAGACCCCGAAGGTCAGCGGCGAGCTGCTGACCGGAGGCAGCTACGACATCGCCGAGGCCCGCGGCCAGGTCGTCGTGGTCAACTTCTGGGGCTCCTGGTGCGCGCCCTGCCGGGCGGAGGCCGACGACCTGGAGGCCGCCTACCAGGCCACCAAGGCGTCCGGCGTGACCTTCCTCGGCATCAACGTGCAGGACAGCAAGGACAAGGCGATCGCCTTCGAGGAGGGGCGGGTGACCTACCCGAGCCTCTTCGACCCGGCCAGCCGGCAGGCGCTCAACTTCGACATCCCGCCCAACACCACCCCGGCGACCGTCGTCCTCGATCGCGACGGCCGGGTCGCCGTGGTGATCCGCCGGGCGATCACCCGGGACGAGCTGCAGCCCGTCGTCGAGCGGATCGCGGCCGAGCAGCCCGACGCCGGATCCCGCTGATGGGCGAGACCTTCCGCCAGCTCGCCGAGTCCGGCCCGCTGCTGCTGGCCGTCGGGGCCGCGGCACTCGCCGGGCTGGTCAGCTTCCTCTCCCCGTGCGTCCTGCCGCTGATGCCCGGCTACCTGTCGTACGTCACCGGGCTGGCCGGGGCGGACCTGGAGGGCCGGGAAAGGAAGGGCCCTCTGGCAACGCCTCCGGTGGAGGAGGGGGCCGCCCCTGCTGACGCCGCAGGCGGAGCGAGCGGCGTGGCGGTCGCGGCGCCCCCGGCGGCACGCCCGGTCGCCGCCGTGAAGGGGCGGGTGCTGGCCGGCACCATGCTCTTCATCGCCGGCTTCACCGCGGTCTTCACCGCCACCGCGATCCTCTTCTCCGGCGTCGGCAAGCTCCTCTTCGCGCACGAGCGCACGCTGGAAATCGTCATCGGCGCCCTCGTCGTGGTGCTCGGCCTCGGCTACCTGGGCGTGGTCCCCGGAATGCAGCGCGAGTTCCGCATCCGGCGGCTCCCCGCCGCCGGGCTGCTCGGCGCTCCCGTCCTCGGTGCGGTCTTCGCGCTGAGCTGGCTGCCGTGCACCGGCCCGACCCTCGGCGCGGTGCTCGGCATGGCCACCGTCGACGGGCGGACCGACCGGGCCGTGCTGCTCGCCGTGGCGTACTGCCTCGGGCTGGGGGTACCGTTCGTCGTCTTCGGGCTGGGCTTCCACCGCCTGCTCGGGGTGTTCCGCGCCGTCCGGCGCAACAGCCGCTGGGTCACCCGGATCGGCGGCGCGCTGCTGATCCTCATCGGCGTGGCGCTGGTCACCGGCGGCTGGCAGGACTTCGTGATCTGGTTGCAGACGCACGTGGGCGTGGGCGAGGTGAGCATTTGATGACGACCGTGGACGACCGGCCGTCCGCGCCGCCCGCCGGCGCGCCCCGGCGCCGGGTCAACCCCGTGCTGGCCCTGCTGCGCAACTCGTGGCGGCAGCTCACCAGCATGCGTACCGCGCTGATCCTGCTCTTCCTGCTCGCGATCGCCGCCATCCCGGGCTCGGTGCTGCCGCAGCGCGGGGTCAACCCGGAGAAGGTCAACCAGTACTTCGTCGACCACCCCGACCTGGCGCCCCGGCTCGACCAGATCGGCATGTTCGAGGTCTTCGGCTCGGTCTGGTTCTCCGCCATCTACCTGCTGCTGTTCACCTCGCTGGTCGGCTGCGTCCTGCCCCGGGCCCGCGACCACGCCCGCGCCCTGCGGATGCGGCCGCCGGCCGCGCCGAAGCGCCTGGAGCGGCTGCCCCAGCACGCCGTGCTGGAGGCCCCGGCCGCCGCCGACCCCGCGGCGATCGCGGCGGTGCTGCGCCGCCGCCGCTGGCGGGTCACCGTCCGCGGCAACGAGGTCTCCGCCGAGAAGGGCTACCTCAAGGAGACCGGCAACCTGCTCTTCCACGTCTCGCTGGTCGCCGTCCTGCTCGGGGTCGCGCTCGGCTCCTGGTACGGCTGGCACGGCAACCGGATCCTGGTGTCCGGCGCGGACAACGCCTTCTGCAACACCCGCCAGCAGTACGCCGAGGCGTCGCTCGGTCCGCGCGTCGACAGCGCCGACCTGCCGCCGTTCTGCCTCACCCTCGACCGGTTCGAGGCGGACTACCTGGCGTCCGGGCAGGCCTCCCGCTACTGGGCCACGGTGACCGTCGACCACCTGGACGACGGGTCGACCCGGACCGCCGGCTTCTCGGTCAACTCGCCGTTGCGGCTCGACTCGGCAAACGTCTACCTGCTCGGCAACGGGTACGCGCCGATCCTGAGGTACACCGACAGGTACGGCCGCACGCAGACCAGCACGGCGCCGTTCCTGCGCAGCGGCGACCAGAACGCCACCGAGGAGGGCGTGGCCGCCTTCCCGGACGCGAACGTCGACCCGAAGACCGGCAAGCGCGCCCCCGACCAGCAGGTCGCCTTCGACGGGCTCTATCTGCCCACCGCACCGGACAGCGCACCGTTCGTCGCGTCCCAGTTCCCCGCGGAGCGGAACCCCGCCGTGATGCTGGCGGCGTACCGGGGCAACCTGGGGCTGGACGCCGGGATCCCCGGCTCGGTCTACAAGCTCGACCAGCAGCAGGTCGCCAACGGCAAGCTCAAGCAGATCGGTGAGAAGCTGCTGCGCCCCGGCGAGAAGTGGACCCTGGACGACGGCAGCACGCTGGAGTTCGTCGGCACGAAGCCGTACATCACCGTCTCGGTCCGGCACGCCCCCGGCCAGACCATGATGCTGGTCGCCTGCGGGACGCTGCTGCTCGGGCTCATGGGCTCGCTCTTCGCCCGGCGGCGGCGGGTCTGGTTCCGGGTTTCGCCCCCGGTGGGTGGATCTCCGACGAGCGGTAGTAGTTTGGTGGAGGCCGGTGGGCTGCCGCGCACCGAGCACCCAGGGTTCGCCGATGAGTTCGCACAGCTCGTCGCCGCGGTCAGCGACGACGGGCGGGACGACCGGCGGGCGCGAGAAGGAGACGAGTGATGTCCGCACTCTCCGACCAGCTGGTCACGTTCGCGATCCTGGCGTACCTGGTCGCGATGATCAGCCACGCCGTCGAGTTCGCCCTGGGCAACGCCCGGAAGGTGCCGGCGGCGGCCCCGGCCCGCGAGCTGGTCGGCGCCGGCGTCGGCGGCCCCGGCGGGACGGTCGCGGAACCGGCCGGACCGGCCACCACGGACGCGGCCCGTGCCGGCCGCTCCGCCGCCCGGGCCGCGCTGGCCGGGCGGATCGCCGCCTGGATCACCGTGCTCGCCGCCGCGCTGCACCTGGGCGCGGTGGTCACCCGGGGCCTCGCCGCCGAGCGGATGCCCTGGGGCAACATGTACGAGTTCGTGCTGACCGTCACCTGGATCGGGGCGGCGGCCTGGCTCGCGGTGCTCTGGAAGCAGCCGTCGCTGCGCCGGCTCGGGCTGTTCCTGACCCTGGTCATGGTGCTGCTGCTGGCGTTCGCCGAGCTGAAGCTCTATGTGCAGGTCGTGCCGCTGATGCCGGCGCTCCAGTCCTACTGGTTCATCATCCACGTGTCGACGATCATCTTCGCCTCCGGCATCTTCCTGCTGGGCGTGGTGCCGGCCGTGGGCTACCTGATGCGGGCCGGCTGGGAGCAGGGGAAGCGGAGCTTCCCGTACACCCTGGCCCGGCGGCTGCCGGCGGCGGCCGGCCTGGAGCGGCTGACCTTCACCCTGCACGCCTTCGCCTTCCCCGTCTTCACCTTCGCGGTGATCGCGGGTGCGATCTGGGCCGAGGCGGCCTGGGGCCGGGCCTGGGGCTGGGACCCGAAGGAGACCTGGGCGTTCATCTCCTGGGTGGTCTACGCGGGCTACCTGCACGCCCGGGCCACGCCGAGCGTCAAGCGCAACGTGGCCACCTGGATCTCGGTGGTGGGCTTCCTGACCATGCTCATGAACCTGTTCGGGGTGAACTTCTTCTTCACCGGCCTGCACTCCTACGCCGGCGTCTGACCCGCCCGCCCCGACCGGCTGCCACGCGTACGGCTTCCATGGTCGAGATCTTGGACAGTTACCGTTCGGTGTGAACGGTAACTGTCCAAGATCCGAGAGTCTCCGGTGTCACGCGCCGAACCAGCCGGGGACGTCGAGGCGGAAGACGTCGGCCGGGACCATCCGGCGCAGGTCGTCCTCGATCGCCGCGACCCGGTCGGCCCCGAGGGTCGCCACCCAGCGGTCGCGCAGCTCGTCGAAGACGATGGCCGAGCGGCGGAGCCCGTCGTGGCCCCGGGCCGTCATCCGGACCAGCTTGCGCCGGGCGTCGGCGGGGTCGTCGGCGCGTTCCAGGTAGCCGAGCGCGACCAGGCGGTCGACGGTCTTGCCGGCCGCCTGTTTCGAGACGCCGAGGCGCTGCCCGAGGTCGGAGGCGGTGGTGCCGGCGGGACCGACGGCCTGGAGCACGAAGCCGTGGGCCGGGCGCAGTTCGTGATGCCCCTGCCGGGCCAGTTCGGCGTGCAGGTCGTCGATGAGCGCGCGGAAGCCGGCGAGCAGGAGCAGCGGGAGCGCGAAGCCCGGGCGGTCAGGTGTTGCCATGTTCGACAACCTCGTTTACTGTTTCGTCAACCACGTTGACTATCTTACGCGAGGGGTACCCGTCATGTCCCGGCCCGCCTTCACCGCCCACACCCCCGACACCGCACCCGCCGCCGCCCGCTCCACGATGACCAACATCCACCGCAAGTTCGGTCACCTGCCCGGCGCGGTGGCCCTCATGGCCGAGTCGCCCGAACTGCTCAAGGGCTTCCTCACCGCGAACGCCGTCTTCGAGTCCACCGACCTCGATCCGGTGGCACGTGAGGTGGTGGTGCTGACCGTCGCCACCCGCAACGAGTGCCACCTCTGCGTGGCCATGCACACCGCGACACTCACCCGGCACGGCGCGGCGCCCGAGCTGATCGAGGCGCTGCGGGCCGGCGCCGCCCTGCCCGACCCGCGCCTGGAGGCGCTGCGCCGGTTCACCGTCGCCGTGCTCGACCACCGGGGCGCCGTCCCCGACGACGGGCTGGACGCCTTCCTGGCCGCCGGCTGGCAGACCCGGCACGCGCTGGACGTGGTGCTCGGCGTCGGGACGTACACGATCTCGACCTTCGCCAACCGCCTGACCGGCGCCCCGCTCGACCCGCCGCTCGCCGCCTACGCCTGGGAGCCGGCCGCCTGACCCGCCGGGCCGGCGCACGGATGGGTGGGCAGGCACACAGCCGTCACGCCGACCCGGCGTGGGCAGTGCGGGAAGCCGTGCGGGAGACTGGCGGGCATGGCGGCTCGTGGCTTCCCGTACACCGATCTCAAGGACTTCCTCGCGGCCCTGGAGGCCGCGGGCGAGCTGCGGCGGGTGGGCGTCCCGATCGACCCGACGCTGGAGATCAGCGAGGTGGTCACCCGGACCGTCCGCGACGGCGGCCCGGCGCTGCTCTTCGAGCGGCCCACCCGCGGCGAGATGCCGGTGGCGATCAACCTGTTCGGCACCGAGAAGCGGATGGCCATGGCGCTCGGCGTCGACACGCTGGACGAGATCGGGGAACGGATCGGTGGGCTGATCAAGCCGGAGCTGCCGGTCGGCTGGTCCGGCATCCGCGAGGGCCTCGGCAAGGTCATGCAGCTCAAGTCGCTGCCGCCGCGCAAGGTCAAGACCGCGCCCTGCCAGCAGGTGGTCTACCGGGGCGACGACGTCGACCTGAACCGGCTGCCCGGCCTCCAGGTGTGGCCCGGCGACGGCGGGATCTTCCACAACTTCGGGCTGACCCACACGAAGCACCCGGAGACCGGCAAGCGCAACCTCGGCCTCTACCGGCTCCAGCAGCACAGCCGGAACACCCTCGGCATGCACTGGCAGATCCACAAGGACTCCACGGCCCACCACGCGGTCGCCGAGCGGCTCGGCCAGCGGCTCCCGGTCGCCATCGCCATCGGCTGCGACCCGGTCGTCTCGTACGCGGCGACCGCGCCGCTCCCCGGTGACATCGACGAGTACCTGTTCGCCGGTTTCCTGCGCGGTGAGCGGGTCGAGATGGTCGACTGCCTCACCGTGCCGCTGCAGGTGCCGGCGCACGCCCAGGTGGTGCTGGAGGGCTACCTGGAGCCGGGCGAGCGGCTGCCCGAGGGCCCGTTCGGCGACCACACCGGCTTCTACACGCCGGTCGAGCCGTTCCCCGTGCTGCACGTCGAGACCATGACCATGCAGCGCGACCCGGTCTACCACTCGATCATCACCTCGAAGCCGCCGCAGGAGGACCACGGCCTCGGCAAGGCCACCGAGCGGATCTTCCTGCCGCTGCTCAAGATGATGATCCCGGACATCGTCGACTACGACCTGCCGGCCGCCGGCGTCTTCCACAACTGCGCGATCGTCTCCATCCGCAAGCGCTACCCCAAGCACGCGCAGAAGGTGATGAACGCGATCTGGGGCGCGCACCTCATGTCGCTGACCAAGCTCATCGTGATCGTCGACGAGGACTGCGACGTGCACGACTACAACGAGGTCGCGTTCCGGGCCTTCGGCAACGTCGACTACGCCCGGGACCTGCTGGTCACCGAGGGCCCGGTGGACCACCTGGACCACGCCTCGTACCAGCAGTTCTGGGGTGGCAAGGCGGGCCTCGACGCGACCCGCAAGCTGCCCACCGAGGGCTACACCCGGGGCTGGCCCGAGGAGATGACCATGTCGCCCGAGGTGGTCTCGCTGGTCGACAAGCGCTGGAAGGAGTACGGCATCTGATGGCCACCGTCGCCGAGGTCCCCGTGGCACGCCCGGGCCGGGTCAAGTCGTTCCTCAAGCTGGTCGCGATCGAGCACTCGGTCTTCGCGCTGCCGTTCGCGTACCTGTCGGCGCTGACCGCCATGCAGGTCGACGGCGGCCGGGTGCGCTGGCTCGACCTGCTGCTGATCACCGTGGCGATGGTCGGCGCGCGGACGTTCGCCATGGCCGCCAACCGGATCCTCGACCGGCGGATCGACGCGCGGAACCCGCGTACCGCCAACCGGGAACTGGTGACCGGGGCGGTGAGCGTGCGGACGGCCTGGACCGGCGCGGCCGTCGCGCTGGTGGTCTTCCTGGCCGCCGCCGCCCTGCTCAACCCGCTCTGCCTGGTGCTCGCCCCGCTCGCCGTGGTGCCGCTGGTCGTCTACCCCTACGGCAAGCGGTTCACCAACTGGCCGCACGCCATCCTGGCGATCGCCCAGGCGGTCGGCCCGGTCGGCGCCTGGCTGGCCGTCACCGGCACCCTCGCCGGCTCCTGGCCGGCCTGGCTGCTCGGCGCGGCAGTCGGCCTCTGGATCGGCGGCTTCGACCTCATCTACGCATGCCAGGACTCCGAGATCGACCGGGAGATCGGGGTGCACAGCGTCCCGGCCCGGTACGGCCGGCGCTTCGCGCTGCACGCCTCCACCGTCGCGCACGTGGTGACCTTCGCGCTGTTCATCTGGTTCGGCGCGCTGGTCGGCTTCGGCTGGCTCTGGTGGATCGGGCTCGCGTTCACCGCTGTCGCCTTCGGCTACCAGCACCTGGTGGTCAGCCCGACCGACCTGAGCAAGGTCAACCGGGCGTTCTTCACCGCCAACGGCTTCGTCGGCATCGCGCTGTTCGTCTTCGCCCTGCTGGACCTGGTGGTCCGGCTCGGCCTGCGCCCCTGAGGGGACGTCACCCGACCGGATAGCGGGCGCTCTCCAGCGTCCAGTCGACCGTGCCGCGGACCGCGTTGGCCAGCCCGTCGAGGTGGGCGGTGACCGACTCGTCCAGCGCCGGCCCGAACGACGGCACCGCGGCGCGCAGGGCCACGAAGCGGGCCATCTCCGCGCGCCAGCGCGCGGCGACCAGGTCGACCGCGGCCGGCACCGGCACGCCCCGCTCGGCGGCCACCGCCAGCACCAGGTTGTGGCCCCCGGCGCCGGCCCGGTCGCGCTCCAGCGAGGCCAGGTCGTTGTACCAGGACAGCAGGTCGTTGGCCAGGTCGGCGAGCCGGCGCAGCGCGGAATGGTGGTAGACCGCGTCGGGCAGCGGCCGCCCGGCGGCGAACTCGATCAGGGGGTACGACACGTACGCCGCCGAGGTGGCCCGGCGCAGCTGCACGTACTCGGCGACGCCCGGTGGCCGCCCGGCGACGGTGGCGACCGCCTCCCGCCAGGCGCCGTCGAGGTGGTCGGCCACGGCGTCGGCGAAGCGCAGCCGCCAGCGGGCCGGCATCCGGCGCCGCGGCACCCGCCACGCCTGGACCAGGAGCCGGCGCAGCGGGCCGGAGAACCCGGGATGGCGGGCCCGGGGGCCCTCCCGGAGCAGGGCCAGCGCGCCGTCGCGCAACGCCCTGATCTGCGTCGGGGCCAGCCGGTCCGGCCCCTCACAGGCGTCGTCCACCAGGAAGAACCAGGTGAACAGGGCGGCCAGTGCCCGCAGGTCGGGCTCGGTGGCGCCCGGGTAGAGGCGACCGGCGTAGCGGGCGAAGCCGGCGCGGGCCAGCCGCTCCCGCATGGCCGGGTCCAGCGGCAGGCCGAGCCGGTCGAGCTGGCCGACGAGCCACTCCTGCACCCGGTCGGCGTGCGGGGAGAGCCGGGATGGGATCGGACACTCGGACCGCAACGCCCGCAGCACCGCCGCCGTCATGACCGGTCCCTTCCATGGACGTGGATCCCCGACGGAAGAATCCCACGTTCCCGGCACGTCCGCCGACCCGGTGGACAACGCCACTGGTCGCGGGACAAGCGGGACACAGCGCCGGGGTGGCCGCCCGCCGCCCGGATCTACCAGGCAGTCTTGACGCATGCGCGAACCATGGGTGGTCGGCGTGTCCGGTGCCTCCGGCACCCCGTACGCGGCCGCGGTCGTCCGGGGCCTGCTCGACGCCGGCCAGGCGGTCGACCTGATCGTCTCCCGGGCCGCCCGGCTGACCATTCTCGACGAGACCGGCCGGCCGTTCCGGGACGGGCACTGGGCCGAGGACCTGGCCGCCTGGCTGGGCCGCGACCTCGCCGACGCGGACCTGCGGCACTGGCCCGCCGGTGACCTGGCCGCCGGCCCGAGCAGCGGCTCCTACCGGGTACGCGGCATGGCCGTCGTCCCGGCCAGCACGGCGGCCTGCGCCGGCATCGCCATCGGGCTGTCCAAGGATCTGTTGCAGCGCGCCGCCGAGGTGAACCTCAAGGAGCGGCGGCCCCTGGTGGTGGTCCCCCGGGAGACCCCGGTGACCCGCAGCCACCTGGAACACCTCATCGCGCTGCACGACGCCGGCGCGGTGGTGCTGCCGGCGAGCCCCGGCTTCTACGGGGCGGGGGCGGCGGCCTCCGCCCAGCAACTTGTCGACTTCGTGGCCGGGAAGGTGCTGGACGCGCTCGGCGTGCCGCACACGCTGTTCCGCCGCTGGTCCGGTGAGCTGGCCGTCACCCGCCGGGACCCCGACCCGGCCTGACGGCGCGAATCGGGACGCGGACCGAGCCGGACCGCGTCCCGATCGGTGTCGCCTCAGTACATTCCGGCGTTCGCCGGCCCCGGGCCGGTCGAAGCGGTCGGGCCCATGTTGCGTGCCTTGCCCATGTCCTCCGCCTCGTCCAGCATGCCCTCCCCCTCAAGCAGGGCTCGCACCTCGGATTCCCGAAACCGGCGATGCCCGCCTGGAGTCCGGATGCTGCCGATCCGGCCGGCCGCTGCCCATCTGGTGACGGTCTTCGGGTCAACCCGAAACAGCGCGGCGACCTCACCAGGTGTCAGCAGGCGATCTCCAGTGTCCACAGCCCCCTCCTCGCGTCGACGAAGCCCCCGGCTGAACACACTGCCCCCGGCCGGTGCGAGCCCAGAGCCGTCATGAGGGACGTATGGCAATTACAGCACCAGCGACCTGGCGTGTCCGCCAAACGCGAAAAACGCACACAGTGAGAAGTTAGTAAATGCTACCGGTGTAGAACCCCCGTGACTGCACGTTTGTGAACGGCAACGTGACGTCATGTTCAACTGATGCCGCGTGTCGGGCGTTACGCCCGAAAGGATAGGGTCACTCTCCGTGGACGCGATCGACCTGAGCCTCGTGGAGCTGTTGCGGGGCAACGCCCGCCTGTCGTACGCCGAGCTGGCTCGCCAGGTCGGCCTCTCCGCCCCGGCGGTGCACGAGCGGGTCGGCAAGCTGGAGTCGGGCGGCGTCATCCGGGCCTACCGGGCCGAGGTGGAGCCGGAGGCCATCGGGCTCGGCGTCACGGCGCTGATCGGCATCGTGGAGGACTCGACCGCGGACACCGACGACGTGCTGGAGGCGTTCCGGCAGATGCCGGAGATCGAGTCCTGCTATTTCATGGCGGGCGTCGAATCCTTCCTGCTGAAGGCCCGGGTGGGCACCATCGCCGAGCTGGAACAGCTGATCGTCAGGCTGAACCGGACCGCCGGGGTGGCCTCCACCCGCACCGGCATCGCCCTGTCGACCAAGTGGGAGAACCGTCCCCAGCCCCTCGAATCCGCCGCTTCCTGACCGTCCCACTCTGGTCCTGGCCGGCGCGGAGCGCTACCGTGCGCCGATGACGACTCCGGGGCGGGGCGCCGCCGTGGTGACGGGGGCGGCCGGCGGCCTCGGCCGGGCGATCGCCGCCGCGCTGCACGCGGACGGCTGGCGGGTCCTGCTCACCGATGTGGACGCGCAGGCCGTGGCCACCGCGGCGGCACCGCTCGGTGGCTGGTCCCGCCCGCTCGACGTCCGCGACGAGGCGGCCTGCGCGACGGTGGCCGCCGAGGCGGCCGGCACGCCGGGCGGGCTCGCACTCTGGGTCAACAACGCCGGCATCCTGGCCACCGGGCCGTCCTGGACGCACGACGCGGCGGCCCGGCGCCGGCTCGTCGAGGTGAACGCGCTCGGTGCGATGAACGGCACCCACGCGGCCCTGACGGAGATGCGGGCGCAGGGCCACGGCCACGTGCTCAACGTCGTCTCGCTGGCCGGGCTGATCGCCGCCCCCGGCGAGACCGTCTACGCGGCCAGCAAGCACGCCCTCCTGGCGTTCAGCCTCGGCACCCTCGCCGACCTGCGGATGGCCGGCGTCCGGGGCGTACACGTGTCGTGCCTCTGCCCGGACGGGATCTGGACGCCGATGCTGCACGACAAGCTCGACGACCCCGGTGCCCTGGCGTCCTTCACCGGGTCGCTGCTGACCCCGGAGCGGGTTGCCGCGCGGGCCGTGCGGCTGGCCCGGCGGCCCCGGCCGGTGGTCAGCCTGCCGCGCTGGCGCGGCGCCCAGGTGCGGCTCCTGGACGCCTTCCCCCGGCTCGCCCTGGCCCTCACCCCGGTGGTCCGGGCCGCCGGCCGGGCCGGCCAGCGCCGGCAGGCGCGCCGGGTCCGTCCCGAGGCGAGCGGGCCTCGCTTGTAACGTTGCCGGCGTGACTCATCTCGACCGGTGTGACGAGGCCAGCCGGAGCTGGGTGACCGAGGCCATCGCCACGGTCGAGGCGGACGCCAACCGCTCCGCCGACACCCACCTCCTGCCCTTCCCGCTGCCCCGGGAGTGGGGCATCGACCTCTATCTCAAGGACGAGTCGGTGCACCCCACCGGCTCGCTCAAGCACCGGCTGGCCCGGTCGCTCTTCCTGTACGGGCTCTGCAACGGCTGGATCGGCCCGGACACCACGATCGTCGAGGCGTCGTCCGGTTCGACGGCGGTCTCCGAGGCGTACTTCGCCCGGATGCTCGGGCTGCCGTTCATCGCGGTCATGCCCGCCTCCACCTCGCCCGAGAAGATCGCCCAGATCGAGTTCCAGGGCGGCCGCTGCCACCTGGTGCGCGACCCCGCCAAGGTGGTCATCGAGGCGCGCTGGCTCGCCGAGGACAGCGGCGGGCACTACATGGACCAGTTCACCTACGCCGAGCGGGCTACCGACTGGCGGGGCAACAACAACATCGCCGAGTCGATCTACGCCCAGCTCGCCCTGGAACGGCACCCCGTGCCGGCGTGGATCGTGGTGGGCGCCGGCACCGGCGGCACCAGCGCCACCATCGGCCGGTACGCCCGCTACCGCCGGCTGCCCACCAAGCTCTGCGTGGTCGACCCGGAGAACTCCGCGTTCTACCCGGCGTGGCAGGCCGGCGACTGGTCGGTCCGCACCGACAAGGGCTCCCGCATCGAGGGGATCGGCCGGCCCTGCGTCGAGGCGTCCTTCCTGCCCAGCGTGGTGGACCGGATGATGCAGGTGCCGGACACGGCGTCGCTGGCCGCCATGCGGGCCGGCTCGGCGGTACTCGGCCGCCGGGTGGGCGGCTCCACCGGCACCAACCTCTGGGGTGCCTTCGCGCTGATCGCGGAGCTGCTCGCCGCCGGCCGGACCGGCTCGGTGGTCACCCTGATCTGCGATCCGGGCGACCGTTACGCACACACCTACTACAACGACGAGTGGGTGGCCGGGCAGGGCCTCGACCTCGCCCCGCACCTGGCCACCATCGACCGCTTCCTGGCCACCGGCGCCTGGCCGGCCTGAGGAGTCAGCGCGGCTCGATCCGCTCGGCCAGCCCCGGGTAGCGCACCACGAAGCCCTCCTGGTCCACGTCCAGGTCGGCCGTGAAGGAGCCGCTGGCGTAGCGGACCCGGCCCGGCCCGAGCGGGGTGTAGACCTGCTCGGCGGGGACCACCGCGAGGCCGGGCAGCAGCACCCAGGCCGCGGTGATCGTTCGCGCCTGGTCGGCCGGGGCCCGGCCCAGGTCGAGCCGGCGGACCGGCAGGGTGTTGGTCAGCGGCGAGCCGCCCAGATCGACGTCGAGCGCCCCGGCCAGCCGGTCCGGGTCGTCGGTGCCCGGCAGTCCGGCCGGCGGATGCCCGGCCGCGCGCAACGCCGCGTCCAGGTCACCCTCCTCGCCGGTGCGCACCCGCCACCCGTCCCCGGCCCGTTCCAGGCGTACGTTCCGCGTCCAGCCCGCGCCCTCCGCGGTGACCTCCAGCCGGCTGGTCGACCAGTCCGCGCCCAGCGTCAGCTGGTAGCGGCACGTGTAGGGGATCGGGTCGACGGCCAGGGCCACGCCCTGCGCGGTCAGGCCCTGCCGGTCGTCGAGCAGCACGTGCTCCGAGCCGGCGGTGTCGGTCCGGGTCCAGAACAACGACTTCGGCATGGTCGGCATGAACCGGACGTTACGCGACCGGCCGGACACCGGCAGCGGATGCACGAACGCCGCCGCCGAGCGGTGGCTCGACGGCGGCGCCGGTGTTCGCGGGCCCGGCCGGTACGGCCGGGGTCGTGCGTGCGGTGGATCAGTGGGTACGGGCCGGCGGCCGGCCGCCGAAGCCGCGCCGGTCGTCGCGCGGGCGGTCCTCGCGGCCCCGCTCCGGCCGGAAGCCACCCCGGTGCTCGGCCGGACGGAACTCGCCCCGCTCGCCGAAGCGCCGGTCACCCCGACCGTCGCGGTCGCCGTAGCGCCGCTCGCCCTGCGGGCGGTCCTCGTAGCGGCGGCCGTGGTCACCGTGACCGCCGGTCGGCCGGTCGCCGTAGGAGCGCCCGCCGGTCGGCCGGTCGCCGTAGGCACGGCCGCCGTCCCGGTCGCCGTAGCTGCGGCCCTGCGTGGGCCGGTCGCCGTAGGCGCGGCCGCCGTCCCGGTCGCCGTAGCCGCGGCCCTGGGTGGGCCGGTCGCCGAAGGATCGGCCGCCGGTGGGCCGGTCGTCGTGCCGCCGGTCGCCGTGGCCGTCCCGGTCGTAGCCGCGCGCGGCGCCGGTCGGCCGGTGCTGGTCGCGCCCGCCGCGGTCGCCGAAGTGGCGGTCGCCGGTGGGCCGGCCGGAGCCGCGCTCGTCGCGCCGCTCACCCCGGTCCCCGAAGCGCCGGTCGCCGCGGTCGGCTCCGCCCCGGTCGGCGCGGTCGAACCCGCCCCGGTCGGCACTGCGGCGCTCGCCGAAGCCCCGGTCCTCGCGGTCGAAGCGCCGCTCGCCGGAGGGCCGGTCGTAGCCGCGGCCGCCGGTCGGGCGGTCGTCGTGGCGGCGGTCGCCCCGGTCGAAGCCCCGGCCGGTCGGCCGGTCGCCGAAGCGGCGCTCGCCGCGCCCGTCGCGGTCACCCGAGCGGCGCGGGCCGCCCCGGCGCGGCTCCGGCTCCTCGCGGACCGGCACCCCGCTGGGCTCGCGGGCGCCGGTCAGCTCGGCCAGCGCCGCGTCGCCGGCGCGGACCCGGGTCTCGGCCGGCGCGACGCCCGCCTTCTCCAGCATGGCGAGCGTCGTCCGGCGCTGCTTCGGCAGCACCAGGGTCGCCACCGCGCCGGACTCACCGGCCCGCGCGGTGCGACCCGCCCGGTGCAGGTAGTCCTTCGGGTCCTTCGGCGGGTCGATGTGCAGCACCAGCGTCACGCCGTCGACGTGGATGCCCCGGGCCGCCACGTCGGTGGCGACAAGCACGTTCATCCGGCCCTCGCGGAACTCGGCCAGGGTCCGGGTGCGCATCCGCTGGGTCTTGCCGCCGTGCAGGCCGCCGGCCCGCACACCCACGGCGCCGAGCTGTTCGACCAGCCGGTCGACACCGAGCTGGGTACGCGCGAAGAGCATGGTGCGACCCTCGCGGGCCGCGATGGACGCCGCCACGGCGAACTTGTCGTGCGGCGGGATCAGCAGCAGGTGGTGGTCCATGGTGGACACGGCAGCGGTCGCCGGCGCGGTCGAGTGGGTGACCGGATCGGTCATGAACCGCTTGACCAGGGTGTCGACGTCGTTGTCCAGGGTGGCCGAGAAGAGCAGCCGCTGGGCGTCCGCCGGCGTCTTCGCCAGCAGCTGGGTGACCTCGGGCAGGAAGCCCATGTCGGCCATCTGGTCGGCCTCGTCCAGCACGGTGATCTCGACGTCGTCGAGGTTGCAGACACCCCGCTCGATGAGGTCGCCGAGCCGCCCCGGGGTGGCCACGACGATCTCCACGCCGCGGCGCAGCGCGTCGATCTGCCGGTCGTACGGCACACCGCCGACGGCGGTCTTCAGGAAGATGCCGACGGCCTTGCCGAGCGGCATCAGCGCGTCGTTGACCTGCATGGCCAGCTCGCGGGTCGGCACCAGGACCAGGGCGCGCGGGTGCAGCGGCCGGGCCCGGTTGCGCTCCGCGAGGCGGGCGATCACCGGCAGGCCGAAGGCGAGCGTCTTGCCCGAGCCGGTCTGGCCCCGGCCGAGCACGTCGTGGCCGGCGAGGGCGTCCGGCAGGGTGGCCCGCTGGATCTCGAACGGGGTGGTGATGCCCTGCCGGGCGAGCGCCTCGACCAGCTGGCGGGGCAGGCCGAGGGCGGCGAAGTCAGGGGTGTCGATGGTGGGGTCGGCGGACGGGGACGTGCCGGTGGCAGCGAACGTGGTCAAGAAATGCCTTTCGAGCGGGGCGCATCTTCGCGATGGCCGCCGCGGCTTCGTCACGCCGCCGATTCGCCCGCAAGATCGCCCATGGGCGCGCAATGGGCGCGCCGGGTCAGTGATCCCCACAAGTGTACGGCGGCGCGGCGAACCCGCCACCGCGCCGCGAGGGCGTAGTGGGCGGGCTCACCCCCGGTCACCTGGTCAGCGCGGCGCCGGTGATCCCGCTGAGCGCGTCGTTGGCCAGGAAGACCACCACCAGGCTGATCGCGACCAGCAGCGCCAACGCGCCGGCCAGCACGATCACGACCTTGGTGTTGCTCGACCGGGTCGCCGGGGCGTCCTCGGTCCAGCCCTGGGCCAGGATGTGCCCGGTCAGCGAGCCGGAGTTCTCCAGCGGGTTGCCCTGCGGGAAGGAGACGGTGGCGAAGCCCGGCCCCTCGGTGCCGCCGTACACGCTGCCGGCGGGACCGCTCGGCGACGCGCCGGGGGGGTTGCCGGCGGGTCCGGACCCGTATTCGGTGGGGTTGGTCGACGGCGGCCAGGTCGGCAGGGCCGGGGCGGGCACCGCCGGTGCGCCGGTCAGCGGCCCCGAGGCCCACGGCGCGGCGGTCGCAGCCGGCTGCCCGGCGTCCGCGAACAGCGTCGACCCCGGCACGCCGGCCATGGCGGGCGGCGGCGGGAACGGCGGCGCAGGCATCGGGCCGGGCGGCGGCGGAGGCGCGGGCACCGGGGGTCCCGGCGGCGGCGCCGGTGGCCCCGGCACCGGGGGCACCGGTCCCGGCGGGGTCGGGCCCGGCGGCGGTGCGGGCACCGGCGGCACCGGCCGGAACGGGGGCTCCGGCGCCGGCACGGGCGGCGCCGGCGAGGGCGGGGTCGGACCCGGCACGGGGGTCGGCGCCGGCTCGGGCTCGGGCACGGGCGGCGTCGGGGGCTGGGCCGGCTCCGGCGGCTGGGCCGGCTCGGGCGGCTCGGGGTTGACCGGGCCGGCGCGGTAGACCTTGGCGCTGCCGGACGTCCCGGCGACCGCGGCGGCCACCTCGTCGGCCGAGGCCCGGGTCAGCCCGGGGACCGACGCGCTGGCCCGGGCCTGCCCCTGAGCGGGCACGGAGGTCTTCGGGGCCTGCGGCCGGCCGCCGTCGGCAGCCGGCGCCTCCGCTCCGCCGCGCTCGGCGGCGGCGAAGGCGGACCAGGTCGAGGGCGGCGGAACGGAGGCGCCGGGCTGGCGCCGATCCAGCGCCGGAACCGACTCTGCCGGGCCGCCCGCCCGGTACGTGGTGGCGGTGGCCGGCGCGCTCGGCAGCTCATCAGCCGCCGGCGGCGTCGCGGCGCCGGCGACGCTCACCCGGGCCCGGGCGACGGCCACCGGGCCGTCCTGGTCCGGTCGCTCCTCCACGGGCCCGGCCGGCCGGTCGGCGGCGCCGGGCGCGGATCCGGGGTGGACCGTCTCCGCCGGAACGTCCTGCTCGCCCATCTCGCCCCTCCGCGCCCACGCTCGCCCCCGGCCGTCGCACCGGCCGGGCGTGCCTGGGTCTCACCGTGCCACATTCCGGCCCGGCAGCACAGCCGGAGTGGACGGTTGGGTCAGTCGGTGGCGCTCGGGCTCGCCGAGGTGCTCTCGGCCGTGCTGCCGGTCGGGTCCGCGCTGCCGCCGGACGGCGCGGTGCTGGTCGGCGGCGTCGAGGTGGGCGAGTCGGACGGGCTCGGCGGCGGCGTCGTCGGCGGCGTGGTGCTCGGCGAGGTCGACGGGGTGGGCGTCGGGCTCGACGTGCTCGGCGTCGGCTTCGGCGTGGCCGTCTTCGTCGGCTTGGGCGTGGCCGTCTTCGTGGGCTTGGGCGTCGGGCTGGGCTTCGACGGGGTGGTCGGCGGCGTGGTCGGCACCGTCGGGGCCGGCGCCGGGGTGGCCGGGGCGGGGACCGCGCCGATCACCCGGGTGGCCGCGTAGAGCCGGGACCACCGGACCACGGAGATCTTGACGACGTCGCCGGTGCGCGGCGCCTCGACCATCTTGCCGTTGCCGATGTACATGGTGACGTGGTGGATGCTCGTCCAACTGCTGCCCGAGGCGAAGAAGAGCAGGTCGCCGGGGAGGAGCGCGTTGGGGTCGACCGTGCGGGAGCGGGTGGCGTAGTACTGATCGCGGGAGACGCGGGGCAGGCCGCGGTAGCCGGCCGCCTGGTAGGAGGCGAGCACCAGGCCCGAGCAGTCGAACCGGTCCGGCCCCTCGGCCGCCCAGAGGTAGGGGTCGCCGAGCTGGGCGAGCGCGTAGCGCACCGCGGCCAGCGCCCTCGGGTCGGCGACCCGCCCGCTGACGCTCTGGTTGACGACGTACGAGCTGCCGATCTGCTGCTCGGCGGCGTCCTCGAGGCGCTCGATCTCGCGCAGCTTGGCGGCGTTGTCCCTGCGGAGCTTGACCAGCGCGGCTTCCTGCTTGTGCAGGTCGGTCTCGACCCGGGTGTACTCCGCGCTCTTCTCGGTGGCACGCCGCTCGGCCGAGGCGTGCGCCTGGCGGGCGACCTGTTCGGCCGTGGTGGCCCGGGCCAGCTCGCCGGTCACCGCGGTGGTGGCGCCCTCGGCCTTGTCGCCCCGGGTGATCCGCTGGAGGTTGGCGAGCTCGCGCAGGCTGGCCCCGAACTCACCGGGCGGCAGCGCGGCGTCGGCCTTGACCGCGTCGGCGGCGGCGGTCTTCGCGTTCTCCTGGGCCCGGACGAGCGCGTCCTGGGCCTCCTTCAGCCGGGCGGCGGCCAGGGCCAGGTCCGCCTGCGCGGTGTCCCGTTCGCCCTTGACGCTGAGCAGGGTGTCGCCGAGCTGGGCGACCTGCGCGTCGGCCTGGTTGATCTGGGCGATCAGCGGGCCGTCGGCGGGGTTGGTGACGCCGGGGAGGCCCGGGGTGGTGGTGCCGGGTCCGCCGGTCACCGTGCCGGGGAGGCCCGGGACGGCGCCGGGCACGGTGGGAAGCTGGAGGGTGCCGGCGACGCGGGGGCGGGAGCCGGTGTCGGGGACGGTGTCGGGCAGCGGGTCGGCCCAGGCCGGGGTGGCCAGCGCCGCCGCAGCGACCGCGCCGAGCAGGGCGGACCAGAGCGCCGGGCGCAGCACCGGCGAGATCACCGGAATCCGGTTTCGTCGGCGTCGGCCCTGGATGCTCTCGACCATTCCGCTCCCCGTCGTCTGCTTTTCGCGCGAGGTGGGCGCGCTGAGCCAGGACGGTACCGGTGTGTGTTCCGCCCCATCCTGTCTTACCTCACGAACGCAGCTATGTCGATGTGCGGAGGGTGACGGCCGGCCGGTAGTCCGGTGAAGTAGGTCGCTGCGGTTGACCGGGTCGCCGGGTCGTCGGGCTCGCGACGTACGCTCGACCGGGACCGCAGGTGGAAGGGACGTGGCTTTCGATGGACGCCGGACTCAAGCGCGAGCTCGAAGCGAAGGTCTACGCGGGGGAGCGGCTCACCCGTGCGGACGGAATCGCCCTCTACGAGAGCGACGACCTCGCCTGGCTGGGGCGACTGGCCCACCACAAGCGCACCGAGATGAACGGTGACCGGGTGATGTTCAACGTCAACCGGCACCTCAACCTGACCAACGTCTGCTCCGCCTCGTGCGCGTACTGCTCGTTCCAGCGCAAGCCGGGCGAGAAGGACGCCTACACGATGCGCATCGACGAGGCGGTCCGCAAGGCCAAGGAGATGGAGGACGAGCAGCTCACCGAGCTGCACATCGTCAACGGCCTGCACCCGACCCTGCCCTGGCGTTACTACCCGAAGGTGCTGCGCGAGCTGAAGGCGGCGCTGCCGAACGTCAAGCTCAAGTGCTTCACCGCGACCGAGGTGCAGTGGTTCGAGAAGATCAGCGGCCTGAGCGCCGACGAGATCCTCGACGAGCTGATGGACGCCGGCCTGGAGTCGCTCACCGGCGGTGGCGCGGAGATCTTCGACTGGGAGGTCCGGCAGCACATCGTCGACCACGCCTGCCACTGGGAGGACTGGTCGCGGATCCATGCCCTGGCGCACCGCAAGGGCATGCAGACCCCGGCGACGATGCTGTACGGCCACATCGAGGAGCCCCGGCACCGGGTCGATCACGTGCTGCGGCTGCGCGAGCTCCAGGACGAGACCGGTGGCTTCGCGGTCTTCATTCCGCTGCGCTACCAGCACGACTTCGTGGACTCGGCGGACGGCAAGATCCGTAACAAGATCCAGGCGCGCACCACGATGGCCTCGCCGGCCGAGTCGCTCAAGACGTTCGCCGTCTCCCGGCTGCTGTTCGACAACGTGCCGCACGTCAAGAACTTCTGGGTGATGCACGGCCTCTCGGTGGCCCAGCTGTCGCTGAACTTCGGTGTCGACGACCTGGACGGCTCGGTGGTGGAATACAAGATCACCCACGACGCCGACTCGTACGGCACGCCGAACACCATGCACCGCGAGGACCTGCTGAACCTGATCTGGGACGCGGGCTTCCGCCCCGTCGAGCGGAACACCCGCTACGAGATCGTCCGTGAGTACGACGCGGCCCCGTCGCTGGCCGAGCGCCGCGCCGAGCCGCAGCAGGTCTGGGCCTGACCGCACGCCGATGAGCACCGAGGAGCAGCAGCGCAGTTTCCCCCGGCGGGACGACGAGGGGCGCATCGTCACCCTGGGCGACCTGCTCGGGGTGAGTCTCGCCGGGCTGGTGATCGGGGTGCTGGCGCTGGTGCTCTTCGAGTGGGCGTTCGCCACCATGGGCGCGGGCCGGTTCGGGCGGACCAACGGCTGGCTGGCGGTGATCCTGCCGCTCTGGCTGTTCTGGGACGACTTCCGGGCCTGGGAGTTCGGCTCGGCCCGGGTGCTCGCGGCGCTGGCCGGGGTCGCGCTCGGCGTTCTCGCCGGGCTGCTGGCGGCCGGCCTCGCCGCCGGGCTGCCGGCGCTGGTCTCCGGCGCGCTGGCCGCGGCGGTGTTCACCGTGGTCTACGCGGTGGTCTGGTTTCATGGCGTGCACTGGCTGGCCCGGCGGACGGGCTGAGGCGTGAGAGAGAAGGCAGGGCAGCGTGAGCGCGAGGAGTGAGCCGGGTTTGCGAGCCCCGCAGTCGCGAACCGAGGCGTCGCAGTGAGCGCGGCGGTCAAGTACACGCTGGGCCGGATCGGGCTGTTCGTCGGCGTGCTGGCGGCCCTCTGGTTCGTCGAGATGAACATGTTCCTGCGGCTGATGCTGGCGCTGGTCTTCTCCGCCGCGCTGTCGTTCTTCCTGCTCCGCGGCTGGCGGGACGAGATGGCCGGTGAGATGTCCGAGGCGGCGGAGCGGCGTCGCGCCGAGAAGGATCGGCTGCGCTCCGCGCTGGCCGGGGACGACCAGGCCGAGCGCACCGACGAGCGCCGCGAGAGCTGACCGCCCGAAACGGGGCAGCGGGAAACGACGCCGGCCGCTAGCGTCTGCCGCCGTGAGTTTCCTGAACACGATCAACGGGTGGCGGACGAAGGTCTTCGTCTGGATCGGCCTGCCGGTCATCGCCGCCATCGGACTGATGTTGAGCGTCACCGACCTCGCTCCCACCTGGGAGGCGAAGAACGGTGGCGGCACGCCGGGCACCTTCACCGCGGTCCACGAGGACTGCGGCCGGCGTAACTGCGAGTGGCGCGGCACCTTCGTGGCCGACCAGGGCGGTGCCCGCCGTGCCGACGTGATCCTCTACGACGCGCCCGACGGCCTCGCCGCCGGCGCCACCGCTCCCGCTCGGGACACCGGCGCCCGGGCCGGGGTCTTCTCCACCACGGGCGGGTCGACGTACCTGCTGGTGACCGGGCTGGCCCTGGCCGGCGTGGCCGCCCTGGTGGCCTGGGTGTGGATCATCGTGCGGGCGATCCGGAACCGGCGCCGGGCGAAGCAGCCCACCGCCCAGCCGGCCTCCTTCGCCCCGTCCCTCTAGCGGAGACCCGTCCCTCCGGCGGGAAACCCGTCCCTTCTAACGAAACCGGGCCCGGCGCGATCCCCGAGCGGGGGACCGCGCCGGGCCCGCGGCGTTTCACCAGTTGGTCGAGCCCGGCACCACCGGCCAGGCCCGGTTGGTGGGCTTGATCAGGTACGCGATGCCGCCGGAGCCGGAGGCCACGGTGCCGTTCGCCCGGTAGCGCTTGGTGCGCAGCCAGATCTGCTCGAACTGCTCCCGCTTGTAGACGTTGCGGACCACGTCGTCGGACGACGAGGCGGGGTCGTTGACGATCACGTCACCGTCGGCCGTGAAGCCGACGATCACGAACAGGTGCCCGGAGGTGCCGTAGTTGGCCCCGTCCAGTTCCTCGCTCAGGAAGGACTGCGAGGTGATCACGGGGATGCCGGCCTTGATGAAGCGTTCCACCTCGTCCAGCGAGTGCATCCGGGTGACCCGGGCGTCCAGGCCCGGGAAGCTGGCCGCGTACGCGGTGTTGAACGGCCAGTTGCCCGCGCCCTCGTACTCGTAGTCGTAGGTCATCCGGGCGGCGTGGTCGACGGTCGGGTCGGCGTAGCTCGGGTCGACCCAGGCGATGTCCTCGGCCGAGGGCTTCCGGCCCCAGTACTCGACCACCATCTCGGTGGAGGTGGGGGAGCACCAGGCTTCGCCGCCGCCGTCGTACTCGGGGTACTCCCCGATGTGGATGTTCTGGGAGTAGCGCGGCACCGCGAGTTCGGTGCCCCAGGCGATGCCGCCCTTGCTCGGGGCGACGGTGAACCGGTCCGGCACGTTGGAGCTCATCGCGCCGAGCATCCAGACCCGCGGCGAGGCGGTCTGTCCCGGCGCGCGGTAGAGGGTCAGCCGGAGCTGGTAGGACCGCAGCAGCACGCCGGCCTTGGCGTCGTCGATGGAGAACGTGTCGGTCCAGATGGTCGACCAGGGGTCGCCCTGGCCGTCCAGGGTGGACCGCTTGATGTCCTGGTCGCCGGAGGCCCAGCGGCCCATGACGTACCAGGGGGTCTGCTGCCCGGTGTTGTAGGTGCCGTGCAGCTCGACCTGGATCCAGGTGCCGGCCGGGGTCGCGGCGTTCCACGAGGCGACCAGTTCGCTGGCGTCGAAGCCGACCTGCCGCTGCGGCGAGGTCCAGGTCGCGTACTCCCAGGTCCGGGTGGTGCCGGTGTGCTCGTCGGTGAACTCGGTGGTGCCGGCCGGGCGGCCGATGGTGATCCCGGTGCGGTGCCCCGGGATGGCGAAGGTGCCCTGGTGGGTGCCGCCGCGCCAGTCGGGGTACTTGGACCACTCCTGGAAGGTGATCTGCTCGTCGTGCGAGACGACCGGCAGGTTGTTTCCGGCGTGGGCGGGTGCCGTCACGCCGACGAGAGCGAGCGCGGCGGCGCCGACGAGGGCGACCGCGCGCAGGGCTGGTCTGACCATGTGCACTCCGTGAGGTGGGAAGGGCTCGTTGCCGTTCACTGTCGCGCCTGGCGGGAAGTTTCGCCAGAGGGTGACGCATGGAAAATCATTGCCGACGTGAGGGTGCGGTCGGGATGGAAGTACATAGTGACGAATATTGATATGACCATGTGACTCCTGGTGAAGTGTGCGGACAACGGGATCGCCCGTACCCCGAGGAGGTTGTCCATGGCCCTCCGCACGTCCCGCCTCCGCCGCCGGCTGGCCCTCGCCGCCGCCGTCGGCCTGACCCTCGTCGCCGCGGTCACCGGCCCGGCCGCCGCCCGGCCCGCACCGGACGGCGAACCGGCCGCCGTCGCCTACCGGGTGCTCGGCCCGCGCACCCTCGCCGACCGGAGCGCCGTCGCCCGCACCGGCGCGGCGATCGACCACTCCGAACACGGGGTGCTGCACGTCACGGCCACCACCGCCGAGGCCGCGGCGATCACCCGGCTCGGCTTCCGGCTCGAGAAGGACGTCGCACCGGCCACGGCCGCCGGCGCCGTCGCGTACGCGTTCCCGCCCGCCGACTCCAACTACCACGACTACGCCGAGTTGACGTCGGTGGTGAACACCGTGGTCGCCGACCACCCGGCCATCGCCCGCAAGCTCAGCATCGGGCGGTCCTACCAGGGTCGGGACCTGATGGCCGTGAAGATCTCCGACAACGTCGGCACCGACGAGAGCGAACCGGAGATCCTCTTCAACGCCCAGCAGCACGCCCGCGAGCACCTGACCGTCGAGATGGCGATCTACCTGCTCAACCTCTTCACCGACAACTACGGCAGCGACTCCCGGATCACGAACCTCGTCAACTCCCGCGAGATCTGGATCGTCCCCACGGTCAACCCCGACGGCAGCGAGTACGACATCGCCACCGGCTCCTACCGCTCCTGGCGGAAGAACCGGCAGCCGAACACCGGCTCCTCGTCCGTCGGCACCGACCTGAACCGGAACTGGTCCTACCAGTGGGGCTGCTGCGGCGGCTCGTCCGGCTCGACCTCGTCGGAGACCTACCGCGGCCCGTCCGCCTTCTCCGCCCCGGAGACCGCGGCGCTGCGCACCTTCGTCAACAGCCGGGTGGTCGGCGGGGTCCAGCAGATCAAGGCGAACATCGACTTCCACACCTACTCGCAGCTGGTGCTCTGGCCGTACGGCTACACGTACAGCAACACCGCCACCGGGATGAACACCGACCAGTACAACACCTTCGCCACCATCGGCCGGCAGATGGCGTCCAGCAACGGCTACACCCCGGAACAGTCCAGCGACCTCTACATCGCCGACGGCACCAGCATCGACTGGATGTGGGGCACCCACAAGATCTGGGCGTACACCTTCGAGATGTACCCCGGGTCGGCCTCCGGGGGCGGCTTCTACCCGCCCGACGAGGTGATCCCCGCGCAGACCTCCCGCAACCGGGAGGCCGTGCTGCTGCTCTCCGAGTACGCCGACTGCCCGTACCGGGCGATCGGGAAGCAGAGCCAGTACTGCTGACCACGAAGCGGCGGTGGGGCCCCGGTACCGGGGCCCCACCGCCCCCTCCCGTCCGGACGATCTCCGCTGGTCGTGCGCTACGGTGGCACCGACCACCCCGCAGCGAAGCCGGTGCGAAACCGGCGCTGTCCCGCAACTGTGATGCCCCGCACACGGCGTCGGCCTCGGCCGGCGCCGACACCTGTGGGGGGACGAGCCAGGTCGCCTGCGGCACGGTCGCGACACGCGCTCTCGAGGAAGGGCGCCTCGCGGACGGGCCCGCTCAGGTCCCTGTCGGCGAAGCACCACGCTCCTCGACCGACAGGAGGACCGATGTCCAGACGTACCCCCCGGCTCTTCGCCGCCGCCCTCGCGGTCGGCGCGCTGCTCCTCGGCGGCTGCGCCGAGAAGACCTCGAACGACACCCCCGCGGCCGGCGGCAGCCCGGCCGCCGCGGCCTTCCCGGTCACGGTCGGCAAGCTGACCCTGGAGAAGCGCCCCGAGAAGATCGTCTCGCTCTCGCCCACCGCGACCGAGATGCTCTTCGCCGTCGGCGCCGGCAAGCAGGTCACCGCCGTGGACGACCAGTCGAACTACCCGCCGGAGGCGCCGAAGACCGACCTCTCCGGCTACCAGCCGAGCGCCGAGGCGATCGCCGGCCGGAGCCCCGACCTGGTGGTGCTCGCCAACGACACCAACAAGATCGTCGACCAGCTCACCACGCTGAAGATCCCGGTGCTGCTCACCCCGGCGGCGACCACGCTGGACGACACCTACCAGCAGATCACCGACCTGGGGAAGCTCACCGGCCACCCGGCCGAGGCGGACGCCGTCACGAAGAAGATGAAGGACGACGTCACCGCGCTCACCAAGGACCTGCCGAAGCGGGCGACGAAGCTCACCTACTACCACGAGCTGGGCCCCGAGCTGTACAGCGCGACCAGCAAGACCTTCATCGGCTCGATCTACGCCCTCGCCGGCCTGGAGAACATCGCCGACCCCGCGGACGCCGACGGGAAGAACGCCGGCTACCCGCAGCTCTCCCAGGAGGTCATCGTCCGGGCGAACCCCGACTTCGTCTTCCTGGCCGACACCAAGTGCTGCAAGCAGACCCCGGAGACCGTCAAGGCCCGCAGCGGCTGGGCCGGCGTCACCGCCGTGAAGAACAACCAGATCGTGGCGCTGGACGACGACGTCGCCTCCCGCTGGGGTCCGCGCGTGGTCGACCTGCTCAAGGTGATCGTCGACGCCACCGCCAAGGTCCCGGCCTGAGCCCGACCGTGCGACCAGCGGAACCCACCGACCGGCCGGCCGGGGCGCCCGAGGCGTCCCGGCCGGCCGGCGTACCCGCAACCGCGCCGGCCGGGCGGGCGGGCGGCGGGCGGCCCGCGGCCGGACCGGGTGCGACGGTCCGGCCGGCCGGGTTGCGCATCCGCTGGCTGCTGGCCGGCATCGCCGCGGTGCTGGTGGCGCTGGTGGCCGGCGTCTCGCTCGGCCCGGTCAGCCTGCCACCGGGCAGCGTCGCCGCCGAACTGCTCAACCTGCTGCCCGGGGTACACCTGGACAGCGGGCTGACCGAGCGGGAGATCGCCATCGTCACCGAGCTGCGCCTGCCCCGGGTCGTGCTCGGCCTGCTCGTCGGCGGGCTGCTCGCCCTGGCCGGCGGCTGCTACCAGGGCGTCTTCCGCAACCCCCTCGCCGACCCGTACCTGCTGGGGGTGGCGGCCGGCGCCGGGCTCGCGGTGACCGCGGTCATCACGCTGGGCGCCGGCGCGGGCGGGGCGATCACCGGGATGCCGGTCACCATCCCGCTCGCCGCGTTCGTCGGGTCGCTCGGCGCGGTCGCCATGACGTACGGGCTCGGCGCGGCGGGCGGCCGGTCCCGGTCACCGGCCACGCTGATCCTGGCCGGGGTGGCGGTCTCGGCGTTCCTCTCTGCCGGGCAGACGTACCTGCTGCAACGGCACTCCGACAGCATCCAGCAGGTCTACTCCTGGCTGCTCGGCCGGCTCGCCACCGCCGGCTGGCACGACGTCCTGCTGGTCCTGCCCTACTTCGTGCTCACCGCCGTGGTGGTGCTCCTGCACCGGCGTGAGCTGGACGTGCTCTCCGTCGGCGACGACGAGGCCACCAGCCTCGGGCTGCACCCGCAGCGCTCCCGCTACCTGCTGATCGCCGCCGCCTCGCTGGGCACCGCCGCCGCGGTCTCCGCCTCCGGCCTGATCGGCTTCGTCGGCATCATCGTGCCGCACACCGTGCGGCTGCTCGCCGGGTCGAGCTACCGGGTGATCCTGCCGCTGTCGATGCTCTTCGGCGGGGCGTTCCTGGCGCTGACCGACGTGGTCGCCCGGACCGCCGCCGCCCCCGCCGAGATCCCGATCGGCGTGGTCACCGCCCTGCTCGGCGGCCCGTTCTTCGTGCTCGTCCTGCGCACCGCCCGCCGGGTGCTGACGTGAGCGCGCCCGCGGTCGAGCTGCGCGGCCTCCGGGTCGAGCTGGGCGGCACGCCCATCCTGGCCGGCGTCGACCTCGCCGTCGCGGTGGGCGAGTGGGTCACCGTGATCGGCCCGAACGGCGCCGGCAAGTCGACCCTGCTGCGCGCCGTCGGCGGCCTGCTGCCCGCGCCGGGCGCGGTCTCCCTCTTCGGTACGCCGATCAACTCCCTCCGCCGCCGCGACCGGGCCCGGGTGGTGGCCACCGTGGCGCAGTCCCCGGTGGTGCCGGCCGGCATGTCGGTCCTCGACTACGTGCTGCTGGGGCGCACCCCGTACATCCCGGCGCTGGGTCGGGAGTCCGCCGCCGACCTGGCCGCCGTGCACGAGGTGCTGGACCGGCTCGACCTGGGCGCGTTCGGTCGGCGCGAGCTGGCCACCCTCTCCGGCGGCGAGCGGCAGCGCGTCTTCCTGGCCCGGGCGCTGGCCCAGGGCGCCACCCTGCTGCTGCTGGACGAGCCGACGAGCGCGCTGGACATCGGGCACCAGCAGGAGGTGCTGGAGCTGGTCGACCAGCTCCGCCGGGAGCACGACCTGACCGTGCTCGCCACCATGCACGACCTCTCCATCGCCGGCGAGTACGCCGACCGCCTGGTCCTGCTCGCCGAGGGCCGGGTCGCCGCCGCGGGCCCGCCGCAGGAGGTCCTCACCGAAGCCCTGCTGGCCCGCCACTACCGCGCCAACGTGCGCGTCATCCCCGGCGACCACGGTCCCCTGGTGGTCCCCGTCCGCCCCCGCTGACCGGGCTGCTCAGCGGAGGGCGGTGACGGAGAAGAGCGCGCCCTGGGGGTCGCGGAGCGCGGCGCTGCGGCCGGCGGGATTGTCCCGGGGCGGGACGAGGATGGTGCCGCCCAGCTCGGCGGCCCGCGCCGCCGTGGCGTCCGCGTCCTCGACCGCGAAGTAGACCGTCCAGTAGGCCGGCAGGTCCTCGGGCAGCGGCTCCAACTGCGGCATCATGCCGGCGACGATCCGGGCGCCGCACCGCCAGCCCGTGTAGGTGACCGGGCCGGACGCCTGCTCCTCGGGATGCCAGCCGAAGACCAGCGCGTAGAAGTCCTTCGCCCTCTCGGGGTCGGGCGTGACCAGCTCGTTCCAGCACATCGCGCCGGGGGCGTTGAACAACTCCGCCCCGCGCATCGCCATCGGCTGCCAGACGCTGAACACCGCGCCGGCCGGGTCGGCGAGGACCGTCATCCGGCCCTGCTCGAAGACGTCGAACGGGGAGACCACCACCTGGCCCCCGGCCGCCTCCACCCGGGTGGCGACCAGGTCCGCGTCGTCGGTGGCCACGTACGTCGACCAGACCGGCACCTGGTCCGGTGCGGCGGGCGGCCCGGCCCCGGCGACGGCCCGGCCGTCCTTGAGGAACGTGGTGTAACCGCCCGCACCCGGTTCCGCGGACACCCGGCCGGTCCAGCCGAACAGCTCCGGGTAGAACCGCTTCGCGTCGTCCAGGCCGGGCGTGGCCAGGTCGGCCCAGCAGGGCGTGCCGGGCTCCACGCCGTCCACGCTGACCCCTCTCGCCGGGAGCGGCCCCGATGGCACGCCCTGCCGGCATCGTGGCACCGTCCCGCCGGCCGCCGGGCCGGATTCGGACAAAAGGTCAGGTGAAGCGGCGTCCCTCGTCCCGCCGGTACGCCCACCCGGCGACCCCCGCGAGCACCACCACCCAGACGACCAGCATCACCAGGGCCCGGGGGTCGGGCCGCCAGTCGGTGACGGCCGCCCACATCAGCTCGACCGCGCCCCGGGTCGGCAGGTAGGGGGCGATCGCCTGGATGAAGCCGGGCGCGTCGTCCGGGCCGGAGAGCAGGCCGCCGCCGAAGGCCAGCGGGAAGAACACCACCTGGGCCACCACGATGGCCGCCTTGCTCGGCAGCGAGTAGCCGATGGCCATGCCCAGCAGGGTGAACGGCACCGAGATCACCGCCACGCCGGCGAGGCCGAGCAGGAACTGCGCCGGCGTGACCCGCGCCGCGGTGGCGACCGCGGCGATCACCACCACCGGGATCATCGAGAAGTAGGTCAGCACCAGCCCGGCCAGGATCCGCCCGGCCAGGCGCGGCCCGGGACCGGCCGGGAGGGTGCGCGTGTACGGGTTCCAGGGCTGGTCGCGGTCCTCGGCCACGCCGATGCCGTACTGGAAGATGTTGGCGCTCATGACCGCGAAGGTGACCATGGCGGCGGTGGCGTAGGTGGCGCCGGCGGCGTCGTCACCGGCGAACGGCACCACGAAGAAGAGCATGGCGGCGGCCGGGAAGAAGGCGCTGCCGACCACCGCGACGGGGATCCGGATGGTCTCCAGGAGCTGGTAGCGGGCGTGGACCAGGGCGAGCGGCACGGAGATCTCCTAGGCGAGGGTGGGTGCGGGCCGGTCGTCGGCGGTCAGGGTGAGGAACGCCTCCTCCAGCGAGGTGGGCCGGACCTCCAGGTCGCGGAACGCCACGCCGGCGGTGACCAGGTCCCGGACGAGCTGGTCGGCGTCGGTGGTGAGCAGGTGCGTGCGTCCCTCGGCGTGCTCGGTGGCCACCACGCCGGGCAGTGACGGCAGGTCGTCGGCGACCAGGCTGACCCTGCGTACGCCGACGATGCCGCGGATCGCCGCCACCGAGTCGTCGGCGAGGACGCGCCCGTGGCCGATCACCACCACCCGCTCCGCCAGCGCCTCCACCTCCTCCAGGTAGTGGCTGCTCAGCAGGACCGTGCCGCCCTCGGCGTGGAAGGCCCGGACGGCCTCCCACAGGGTGCGCCGGGCCTCCACGTCCAGCCCGGTGGTGGGCTCGTCGAGGACCACGAGGCGGGGCCGGCCGACGAAGGCGAGCGCCACGGCCAGCCGGCGGCGCTGCCCGCCGGAGAGGCCGCCGGTCTGCCGGCGCACCTGGTCGGTGAGGCCGAACCGGTCGAGCAGCTCGGCCCGGGGCACCGGGTCGGGGAAGTGCGCGGAGACGAAGTCGACCACCTCGCCGACCCGCAGCGTGCCGGGCAGGCCGGTCTCCTGCGGGGTCACCCCGAGCTGCCGCCGGCTCGCCGGGTCACGCGGGTCGCCGCCGAGCAGCTCGACCCGGCCTGCGGTGGGGCGGCGCAGCCCGACCAGCAGGTTGAGCAGGGTGCTCTTGCCGGCGCCGTTCGGACCGAGCAGGCCGACCAGCTCCCCGGCGCGGACGGTCAGGTCGACCCGGTCCAGTGCCAGCACCTCGCCGTAGCGGCGGCTGACCTGGTCGGCGCGGGCCAGGATCATCTTCAGGCTCCTCAGGGGTTGCGGTCCCGGGCGGGCGTGCCCTGATCTGTGTACCGTGCCGGCGCGAATTCCACCGCCCCGCGCGAAGGGGTGCCGATCGCCTACTGTGGTAATCCCGTTGTCCGGCCGCGCCGGGGACGGGTGACCGCCGACTGGACACTGGGGAGGGTCCGCGTGACGAGTCCGAGCAGGAACCTGGAGGTCCAGCCGGAAGCGCTGACCGCCTTCGCCGCCGCGTCCCGGGAACGGGCCGGCCGCTTCCGCGAGCTGCGCCGGGTCTTCCACGACGGGCACGTGCCCCGGCACTCCTTCGGCATCATGCCGGCGTCGTTCAGCCTCGCCGCCGCGTACGCCGAGCAGTTCGAGGCGTGCCTGCAGGGGCTGGAGGACGGCGCCGAGGTGATGGCCGACATCGCCGAGGGGATCAGCGACACCGCCGGCGCCTACACGGGGACCGACGTGGCGATCACCGACATGTTCACGCCGGGCGGCTGAGGGGGCCTGATGAGCACCGAGGCGTTGCAGCGCAACAAGACCTACTTCGAGCAGATCGTGTCGGGCACGCCCGACCCGTTCAAGCCGCTCTCCAACGCGGTGCTCTGGCCGTTCGAGCAGCTGCTGGAGCTGGTCGCCGGCGAGCCCGACGACCTCATGCAGGCGGCCCAGCTCGCCCTGAGCACCGGTGAGGCGGTACGCCAGATCGCCGGCGACCAGATCGCCGACCGGGCCCGGCTGCGCGGCGCCTGGGACGGCGACGCGGCGGAGAAGTTCCACGCCTCGATGGAATCGGTCGAGGAGGCGATCGAGGAGCTGGCCAAGGGGCTGGACGGCACCAAGGAGGTGCTGGTCGACGCCGCGAACGCGGCGGTCGACGCGTTCAACCTGCTGGTCGAGCTGATCCTGGAGTTCCTGCTCTGGTTCCTGACCGAGGTGATCATCGCCGCGGTGGCCGCCGTGCTCAGCGCGGGCGTGACGCTGGCCGCCACGGTCGTCCGGGTGCTGGCCCGGCTCGCCACCACGGTCGGCCGCATGGTCAAGATTGTGGCCCGGTTCGCGGAGATCCTCACGAAGCTGGTCGCCAAGCTGGAGCGGGTCGCCGAGCTGCTCATGGAGTACCGCCGAGTGGTGCTGGAGCTGAAGAAGGCCAAGAAGGCGTACCGGCTCTGGAACAAGTCCGGTTACAGCCGGGAGGGGCTCTCGTTCATGGCGAAGCGGACGGCCATCCTCTTCCCCGGCAAGTTCGCGATCAACCAGGCCTCGCCGGTGAACGTGAACGGCATCGGCGGCGCCCTGCTCGACACGGGGGTCGGCCTGCACGACATCTCCGACGGGCACAAGGACCGCAACTACCTGGTGGACGGCACCTACTCGGAGGACCTGGGGCCGTACACCAAGGGCGTGCAGAACGTCTTCGACTCGATCGTGAACTGAGAGGCAGCCATGACCTTCCCGGCCCTGGACCGGATCGAGGCGCTGGCCCGCAACCTGGACGGGTGGCAGCGCGAACTCGGCGCGCGGATGGCCGAGCTGGAGCAGAGCAGCGCCGAGGGGGTGAGCGACTCCGGCCTGGTCACCGTCACGGCGGCCGCCGACGGCAGGATCCTCTCCACCGAGATCAACGCGCGGGCCATGCGCTTCGACTCCTACACCCTCGCCGAGGAGATCACCGCCGCGGCGAACCGGGCCCAGGAGGCCGCGGCCACCCGGGTTCGGGAGATCGTCGGCGAGGTGATGGGCGCCGCGCCGGCCGCCGAGCGCCCCAGCGACGACGGCCACGGCCACGACCGGTACTGAACCGATGGACCAGACCGCATACCGGGACCGGATCGGCCAGCTCGTCGAGCCGGGCGAGCGGGTGCTGGCGTACGCGGAGGCCGAGGCGGCGAACGGCGCGTCTCCACCTCCGCCGGCCGAGGCGGCGAAGCCGGAGGCGCCCGCCGGCCCGGTGAGCATCGGGGCCGTGCTGCTCAACGTGATCTCGCCGCTGGTCAGTTGGGCCTGGGGCGATCGGGTGGTGGACCGGGTGGTCTGGGGGATCGCGGGGCGCGGCGCCCCCGGTTCGGCGGCCTCCCGCCTGCGCCACGCGTTGCAACCGCCCGGTCCGGACCTGGCGGTGCGGGACACCCTGCTCGTGGCCACCGACCGGCGGCTGCTGGTCTGTGTGAGCGGGCCGAGAAAGTTGCTGTCCAGCCGGGCGGACGACGAGCGGTCCGTGGCGGAGACCGGGATCGCCTGGTCGGCGTCGCGGGCGGAGGTGGCGTCGGCCCGGGTGGGCTGGCACCGGCTGAACCCGAAGCGGCTGCGCCTCGACTTCGCCGACGGCTCCTGGCTCGCCTTCACCGTGCCGATCGCCGAGTCCGGCCGCCCCCTGCGGGACGTCGCCGCCGCCCTCGCCGGCTGAGCCCCCGGCGGCCGGGGCCGGTCAGCCCGCCAGCGGGGCGGGCAGCGGTTCCCGGTGCAGCACGGCCAGCCGGGAGACCGCCCGGGTCAGCACCACGTAGAGGCGGTGCAGGCCGCGCGGCTCGGCGGCCACGATCGCGGCCGGCTCGACGACCACCACGTGGTCGTACTCCAGGCCCTTGACCAGGGTCGCCGGGACGACGGTGACCCGCGCCGCGGCCTCCACGTCGTCGGCGGTCGCGGTCTCGACGCCCGCGTCGGCGAGGGCCGCGCGGAGCCGGTCCACCGTGTCGTCGGCGGCGATCACGCCGACCGAGCCGTCGTGCGCCAGCGCCGCCCGCACCTCGGCCACCGCCGCGGCCGTCAGATCCTCGACGGTACGCACGTCGAGCGTCCCGTCGCGGCGCAGCGACTGCGCCGGGGGCACGTCGACGGCGAGCGCCGGCAGCAGCCGGTTGGCGAAGGCGACCACCGCGGCCGGCACCCGGAAGCCGATGCTCAGCGGCACCACCGCCGCGTCCGGCTTGCCCAGGTGGGCCAGGGACTCCCGCCAGTCGGTGGCCGCCCAGGGCGCGGTGCCCTGGGCGAGGTCGCCGAGGAGGGTGACGGAGCCGTGCTCGCTGCGCCGGGCGATGGCCCGGCACTGCATCGGGGAGAGGTCCTGCGCCTCGTCGACCACCACGTGCCCGAAGCCGGCGGGCCGTTCCAGCAGCCCGGCGGCCTCGTCGATGAGCACCGCGTCGGCGGCGGTCCACCGGGTCGCCTTCGGGGTGCGCCCGACCGGGCCCGACCGGAACAGTTCCTGCTCCTCGGCCGTGAGCAGGCCGTCGGCGGCGGCCGCGAGCGCGTCGGGGTCGGTCCGCAGCCGGTGCAGCAGCCCGTCGGGGGTGAGCGCCGGCCAGACCGCGTCGAGGAACTCGGTGACCGGCTTCGCCTTGCTCATCCGGCGCAACCAGGCGTCGCTGGGCGACTCGGCCCGGCGGGCCTCGGACTGGCGTTGCAGCAGCCCCACCACGCGGGCGCGCACCCGGTCCCGGCCGGTGGCGTACGGCAGGTCCTCGCGGCGGGTCTCCTCGACCAGCCGGTGCAGCGGGTCGAGGCCGATCCGCCAGCGGTACGAGCCGTCCGAGACCATGATCGGCTCGGTCGGCGTGCCGATGTGCGCGTAGACCGCGCGGCGCAGCACCTCGGCCATCCGGACGTCGTGCTTGAGGGTGGCCACGGCGGGATCGTCGACCGCGCGGACGGGCAGCCGGACGACCAGGTCCTCGACCGTGGCCTGCTCGACCTCGACCTCGCCGAGCGCCGGCAGCACCGCCGCGATGTAGGACAGGAACGCCCGGTTCGGTCCGACGATCAGCACACCCGACCGGCGCAGCCGCTCGCGGTGCAGATAGAGCAGGTACGCGGCGCGGTGCAGCCCGACCGCCGTCTTTCCGGTGCCCGGCGCGCCCTGGACGCAGATCGAGTCGGCGAGGTCGGCCCGGACCAGCTCGTCCTGCTCGGGCTGGATGGTGGCGACGATGTCGCGCATCGGGCCGACGCGGGGGCGCTCGATCTCGGCGGTGAGGATGCGGCTGGCGGTGCCCAGCTCCTCGCCGCGGTCGAGGCGCTCGTCCTCGAAGCTGGTCAGCACGCCGGAGCTGAACCCGAACCGGCGCCGGACCGCGACGCCCTGCGGGTCCCGGGCGCTGGCCCGGTAGAACGACCGGGAGACCGGTGCCCGCCAGTCCAGCACGAGCGGCTCGCCCAGCTCGTCGCTCACGTGCCGGCGCCCGACGTGGTAGTCGCGTCCGGCATGGTCCGGATCGCTGTCGCCGAAGTCGAGCCGGCCGAAGAAGAGCGGGGTGTTCGGGTCGTCGGCGAGTTCCTTCACCCGCCGGGCCATGTGCCGGCCGAGCTGCTCGGCGGTGTACGCGTCCCCGGCCACCTTGTCGCCGGTGGCGAAGAGGGACTCGGCGCGCTCGCGCATCTGCCGCAGCGCCGCGCGGGAGGTGTCCAGGTGGGCGCGCTCGGCGACGAGCTCGGCGTCGAGGGTCTGTTCCTGGGCGTGCAGGGTCATCCACGTACTCCTCGTCACGGGGAACAACGCTGCCGCTCGCGTTTCCGACCTCGGGTCGGCGCGGGACGTCCTGTGCGGTGCTACTCACCACGGCCGTCGGGCGGGACAGAGCAGCCTACTCCGGCCGGGTGAGTGGGCAACTGAATTTCCCGGTCACCGGCTTAGGCGGGATCATGGGTGGCATGACGGAGGCGCGGCCGGAGCAGCGCCGGGTGACGATCAGCGACCCGCAGGTGATGCGGGCCCTGGCCCACCCGGCCCGTATGGCGATCATGGAGCATCTCAGCACGGTGGAGGGCGGTGCGACCGCCACCGAGTGCGCCGAGATCGCCGGCTTGTCGCCGAGCGCGACCAGCTACCACCTGCGGGAGTTGGCGAAGTTCGGCCTGATCGAGGAGGCCCCGGGCCGGGGGGATGCCCGCGAGCGGGTCTGGCGGGCGTTCAGCCCGTCCTACTACATCGAGACCGGGCAGGACGCCGACTCCGAGGCCCGCGCCGCCGAGCTGGCCCTGGTCGACGCGCACCTGGCCCGGGACAGCCAGCGCGCCCGGGACTGGATCCGCCGCGCCCCCGACGAGCCCAGCGACTGGTATGAGGCGGCCTGGTTCAGTGACACCCTGCTGCTGCTCACGGCCGACGAGTTGGCCGCGCTGAACCAGGCGGTCCATGGGCTGCTGGACCCGTACCGGCGGCGGCTGCGGACCGACCCGCCGGAGGGTGCGCGGACGGTCGCCGTGCAGTACCGGGCGCTGCCACTGGAGTGAATCGGGGGTTGAGCAAACAGGTGTGAAGGATTATCTTCGAAGTATGTCCTTCACATCTGGTCCGTCGCGCTGGTCCGACATCTGGCTCGTCACCGCGGCCCGAGGGGTCTCCACCTGCGGCGACTTCCTCGCCGCCAGCGCGCTGGCGCTGGCCCTCCAGTCCGCCGGCGCGGGCGGGCTCGCCGTCTCCGGGTTGATGCTCGCCGCCACCCTGCCCCTGGCGGTGCTCGCCCCGCTGACCGGCCGGCTCGCCGACCGGGTGGACAGTCGCCTACTGCTGGTGGCTGCCGGGCTCGGCCAGGCCGCGATCTGCCTCGCGCTCGCGTACGCCGGGCACCCGGCCCTGATCGTCGCGCTGGTGGCGGCGCTCGCCGCCGGTCTCGCCGTCACCCAGCCGGTCCTCTCCGCGCTGGTGCCGGCCATGGTCCGGGCCGAGGACATGCCCCGGGCCAGCGCGCTCAACCAGACCGCCGGCACCCTCGGCGCGTTGGCCGGGCCGGCGCTCGCCGGGGTGCTGGTCGGTGGGTTCGGCGCCCGGCTGCCGCTGCTGCTCGACGCCGGCAGCTATCTCGCGTTGGTCGCGGCCGGGTTGCTGATCCGGACCCGCCGGGGTGGGAGCCGCCGACCGGCCCCGGTGACGATGCCGAGCACGGCCGGCGAGCTGCCGGCGGCCACCTGGCGGTTGCGCCGGGACCCCCTGCTGGTCGCGATGATCACGACCCTCGCCGGGGTGATCGGCGCGGTCGGGGCGATCAATGTGATCGAGGTCTTCTTCATCCGTGAGACGCTGGGCAGCTCCACCACCATGTACGGCCTGGTGACCGGTTCCTGGACGCTCGGCATCCTGGTCGGGGCGTGGCTGTTCGCCCGGCTGGCCCGGCGGTTGACCGACGACGGCCGGATGCTGATCGGCTACCTCGCCCTGCTCGCCGGGTGCTGCCTGATGGTCCTGCTCTCCGCCGCCGTACCCGCCGCCCTCCTGCTGGTGCCCGTCTGGCTGCTCGGCGGGGTGGGCAACGGCGGCGCCAACGTCTTCGACAACGTGCTGCTGGCCCGGCGGGTGCCCGAAGCCGCGCGCGGCCGCGCGTACGCCGCGCTCGGTGCGTCCGTCCAGGGCGCCGCCATGGTCGGCTACGTGCTCGGCGGCCTGCTGCTGGAAGTGGCCGCCCCCCGGCCCCTGGTCGCCGCCTGCGGGGCGGCCGGGCTGCTGGTGATCGTGCTGGTCGCGCTGCCGGTCACCCGGGCCGTCCGGATCGAGCGCGCGGCGGCGGACGCTCGTCCCGCGCCGGCGGTCGGCCCGGAAACGCCCGGGTCGGCGGTGGCCGGTGCGGAGCCGGCCGGGCCAGGCGGGCCGACGCCCGATGCGGAGTTGGCCACTTCGTCCTCCTCCCGCTGAGCCGCCTGCGACGGGCAGCGATACGGTCGGGTCATGGCCGACCGTATCGCCCGCCCCCGCGTGGGGCACATCCAGTTCCTCAACTGCCTGCCCATCTACTGGGGGCTGATGCGGTCCGGCGCGCTGATCGACGTCGACCTGCACAAGGACTCGCCGGACCGGTTGAACGCCGGGCTGGTCGCCGGTGACCTGGACATCGGCCCGATCTCGCAGGTGGAATACCTGCGGCACGCCGACGAGCTGCTGCTCCTGCCGGACCTGGCGGTCGGCAGCGACGGCCCGGTGCTCTCGGTCAACGTGGTCTCCACCCGACCCCTCACCGAGCTGGACGGCGCCCGGGTGGCGCTCGGCTCCACCTCGCGCACCGGGGTGCTCCTGGCGCAGTTGCTGCTCGGCGAGCGCTACGGGGTGCGCCCTGAGTATTTCCGCTGCCCGCCCGACCTGACCCAGATGCTGCTGGAGGCCGACGCCGGGGTGCTGATCGGCGACGTGGCGCTGCGCGCGCTCTACGAGGCGCCGCGCAAGGGCCTGGCGGTGACCGACCTCGGGCAGGCCTGGCGCGAGTGGACCGGGCTGCCCATGGTCTTCGCCGTCTGGGCGGTCCGCCGCGAGTTCGCCGCCGTGCACCCCGGGCTGGTCAAGGAGGTGCACGAGGCGTTCCTGCGCTCGCGTGACCTGTGCCTGGCCGAGCTGGACCAGGTGGCCGAGGCCGGGGCCCGCTGGGAGCCGTTCGACGCGGAGACCCTGGCGACCTACTTCCGTACCCTCGACTTCTCACTGGGTGAGCGGCAGGTGGCCGGCCTGCGCGAGTTCGCCCGTCGCGCCGCGGCGATCGGCGAGGCGCCGCCGCTGCCCGCCGGGGGACCTGAGTTCTTCCAGGGCTGACCCGCCCACGACGGCGATGTGGCGGTGTCCCGGGATCGGGACACCGCCACATCGTGACGTGATCGAGTGGTCAGGTGGCGTCGCGCAGCAGTGCCTCGGTGATCCGTTCGCAGGCCTTCATGCCGTACTCCCACCCGCCGCCGGCGCTGAACGGGGTGCGGACCATCACGCCCATCGTCCAGGCGTCGCCGATGGCCAGGCAGTTGACGTGATATTCCTGCTCCTTCTGCCGGTCGATCCACCCGTTCTTGATGGCGATGGTCTTCTGTTCGGCGGACGGGAACGCCTTGCGGATGCCGAAGTCACCGGCGCCGCGAACCAGCCGCATCTCGTTGAGCAGCCACTTCGTCCACTTCGGGCCGGCGGCCCGGCCGTCGTCGATGCACAGCCCGAGCCGGGCGGTGTCCCGCGGGGACAGCAGTGTGCGGCTCCAGCCGCCGTCGCTGGCGACCTTGCTGTCGGTCAGGTCGCACATGCTGATCAGGCGCTTGATCGAGGCGGACCGGTCGACGCTGTTGTAGAACTGCTCGGCACGGGTGTTGTCGCTGTCCCGGATGATCTTCGTGGCGTCGGCCAGCTTCGCGTCACTCGGGGTCTGCCCGGCCTCGGCCGCGCGCCGCAGGTAGTCGGCGACGACCCACGACTTGATCAGCGACGCCGTGGTGTTGGTCTCGGCCATGTTCTTCGAGCCGATGATCTTGCCGGTGCGCTTGTCCAGCACGCTCCAGGCGTACCAGCCCTTGATGTTCAGGTCGTCGAGGTCCTGCGCCTCGAACGGCAGCGGCGTCAGCGAGGGGGATGGGGACGGCTCGGGACGCGCGTTGCGGTCGGGCGACGTCCCCGTGGACCGGCCGGCGCTGGTGGCGGCCGGGTGCGAGGCGGCCGTCGGGTGCAGCGGCGAGCCGGGTACCAGCCGGAGCGCGACGAGCATGAGGCCGACCAGGGTCACGGCGACCGCGCTGTAGAGCAGCGGCCGGCGGTCACTGCCCGGCCGGCGCCGGCTGCCCGCCATCAGAGCTTCCCGACCGGCTGCTGCGGCACCTTGAGGGCGGCGCCCGGCTGCGGGGTCACCAGCTGGGTGGCGACGCTGGCGCAGACCTTCGCGCCGTACGAGGGGGTCCTCGTGTCGCCGGCGCCGGGATAACGCATCATCACGGCCAGGGTCCAGTCGTCGGCCACCGCGAGGCAGTTGACGTGCCACTGACCGTCGGCCCAGAGCATGGTGAAGCCGTTCTTGATGCTGACCGGCCCCTGCGACGTGATCGATTCGGGCAGGCCGTCGACGATGCCCCAGTGACCGCCCTGGACGGCGGTGGACTTCTGGTCCTTGACGCTGCCGCGCACGTTGGCCATCTCGCTCAACACCCACTTCGTCCACTTCGGCCCGGCGGCGGTGCCGTCGCCGATGCAGTCGCCCATGCGCACCGCGTCGCGCGGCGACATCTGGGTGTACGCCCACTTGGCCCGGGTGGGTTCAATCTTCGTGTCGGTCAGCTTGCACATCTTGATCAGCCGTTCCAGCACCGGCCTGCGCCCGCCGGCGTTGTAGAGCGCCTCGGCGGAGATGTCGTTGCTGTCGCGGATGGCGGTCTCGGCCTGCTTCTTCCGCGTCGCGCTGGGCGCCTTGTCGCGGAGGTTACGCAGGTAGTCCGAGACGATCCACGCCTTGATCATCGACTCGGTGGAGTTGGTCGAGGCCATGTTCGGCGCACCGCTGATCTTGCCGGTCTTCCGGTCCATCAGCGCCCAGGAGAAGAACTTGCCCTTGAAGTTCACCGAGACCGGCCCGGCGGCCAGCGTCGGCTCCGGGGGCGCGGTCGGGGCGGGCGCGGGAACCTGCGCCACACCGCCGCCGATGCCGCCGAGACCGCTGATGCCGTCGCCGCCGGAGAGCTTGGCGTACGCGGCGGGGACCAGCATGCCGCCGCCGAGAAGGACCGCCACGATGGCGAGCACCATGGTCACGCGAGGTCGCATGAGTGGGTGAACTCCAGGTTGTCTGGCCGGGGGGACCGGCGCTTTCCGAATGTGGTTCGGCCTGATCGCCGGGGCCGGGGGAGATGGCCTGGAGCGTTGGCGATCGTCAGCAGCCGATCGGTGTGCCGGGCGAAGTCTACTTCCGGACAGGCCGGATGCCAGATCCCCAGGCCCGGCAACTCGCCGTGAAGGCGGGACATTGGACCGCTATGCCGCCCTTGTGAGGATTCATCTTCTCGGCGTGGCCGAGGTCACAAGGTTTGCGCAGGTCAGGGGTTGTCACGGGAAGCGGTCGTCCGGTGACGGAAGGTACGTCGGGAAACCTGTTACACCCTCTGGTGTCATCGGGCGCGAGCTGTAACACTGGCCTCATGTATGGCAACGACTTCGCCCCGCCCGAGGACGGCCCGGGCGGCGGCCTGCTCGGCGAGGTGGAGGCGGCGGAGGCCGCGCTGCGGGAGGCGGCGGCACGCGCCCGGCGCGGCGGACCGGCTCCGGACGAGGACTTCGCGGCGTACTTCGCGGACGTGATCGACGCCGACCAGAAGATCGAGCCGCGGGACTGGATGCCCGAGGCGTACCGGAAGACGCTCATCCGGCAGATCGCCCAGCACGCGCACTCCGAGATCATCGGCATGCAGCCGGAGGGGAACTGGATCAGCCGGGCCCCCTCGCTCAAGCGCAAGGCGATCCTGCTGGCCAAGGTGCAGGACGAGGCCGGCCACGGCCTCTACCTCTACGCCGCCGCGGAGACGCTCGGCGTCAGCCGCGACGAGCTGGTCGAGCTGCTGATCGACGGCCGGCAGAAGTACAGCTCGATCTTCAACTACCCGACCCTGACTTGGGCCGACGTGGGCGCGATCGGCTGGCTGGTGGACGGCGCGGCGATCGTCAACCAGGTGCCGCTGTGCCGCTGTTCCTACGGCCCCTACGCCCGCGCCATGATCCGGGTCTGCAAGGAGGAGTCGTTCCACCAGCGCCAGGGCTACGAGATCCTGCACACCCTGGCCCACGGCACCCCGGGGCAGAAGGCCATGGCCCAGGACGCGGTGGACCGCTGGTGGTACCCCTCACTGGCCATGTTCGGCCCGCCGGACGGAGACTCGACCCACAGCGCCCAGTCGATGGCCTGGAAGATCAAACGCTTCTCCAACGACGAGCTGCGCCAGCGCTTCGTCGACATGTGCGTGCAGCAGGCGGAGATCCTCGGTCTCACCATCCCCGACCCGGACCTGCGCTGGAACGAGCAGCGGCAGTCCCACGACTACACCCAGCCCGACTACGCCGAGCTGATGCAGGTGATCAAGGGCAACGGGCCGTGCAACCGGGAGCGGATGGAGCACCGGCGCCGGGCCCACGCCGACGGCGCGTGGGTGCGGGAGGCCGCCGCGGCGTACGCGGCGAAGCAGCGGAACAAGGAGAAGGTGGCGGCATGACCGAACGCACCGAGCGAAGCGAGGGCCGTGAGGGCATGCCCGGCCAGCACGGCATGACCGAGCAGACCCCGCTGTGGGAGGTCTTCGTGCGGGCGCGGCGCGGGCTGTCGCACACCCACGTCGGCAGCCTGCACGCCCCCGACGCCGAGCTGGCCCTGCGCAACGCCCGCGACCTCTACACCCGGCGCCAGGAGGGCGTCTCGATCTGGGTGGTGCCGGCGAGCGCGATCACCGCGTCCAGCCCCGACGAGAAGGACGCCTTCTTCGACCCGGCGGCCGACAAGGTCTACCGCCACCCCACCTTCTACGAGGTGCCGGACGGGGTGGCCCACCTGTGAGCGAGTTGTTCGACTTCACTCTCGCCCTGGGCGACGACGCGCTGATCGCGGCGCAGCGGCTCGGCGAGTGGACCTCCCGTGCGCCCGAGATGGAGGAGGACATCGCGCTGGCCAACATCGCCCTCGACCAGCTCGGCGCGGCCCGCCTCCTGCTGACCTACGCGGGAGAGCTGGAGGGCGCCGGCCGCGACGAGGACGCGCTGGCCTACCTGCGCGGCGACCGGGAGTTCCGCAACTGCCTCCTGGTCGAGCTGCCCAACGGCGACTTCGCCGTGACCATGGCGAAGCTGTTCTTCCTGGCCGCCTACCAGCTCCCGCTCTACACGGCGCTGAGCGGGTGCGCCGACGAGCGGCTGGCCGCGATCGGGGCGAAGGCCCGCAAGGAGTCGGCGTACCACCTGGACCACGCCTCGCTCTGGGTGAAGCGGCTCGGCGACGGCACCGAGGAGTCGCACCGGCGCATGCAGGACGCGGTCGACCAGGTGTGGCCGTACACCCACGAGCTGTTCACCGCGGACCCGGCGGCGCCGGTCGACCCGGCCACCCTGCGGGCCGACTTCGACGCCGTCGTGTCCGCGGTGTTCGACGAGGCGACGCTGACCCGGCCCGCCGACGGCTGGGCGCCGGGCGGCGGTCGGGCCGGCGTCCACACCGAACACCTCTCCTACCTGCTGGCCGAGATGCAGGTGCTGCACCGCGCCCACCCCGGAGCCCGCTGGTGACTGATCCCAGGGCGGCCGTGGCGGCGGTGGTGGACCCCGAGATCCGGGTCGTCACCATCGACGAGCTGGGCATCCTGCGGTCGGTCGACGAGGACGCGGCCACCGGCCGGGTGGTCGTCACCATCACCCCCACCTACACCGGCTGCCCGGCCATGGACGTCATCCGGGAGGACATCCGCCGTGCGCTCTCCGCCGCCGGGCACCCGGACGCCGAGGTCCGCACGGTGTACGCCCCGGCGTGGAGCACCGACTGGATCTCCGAGCGCGGCCGGGCCAAGCTGGCCGCCGCCGGCATCGCCCCACCCGCGCCGGCCGGGCGGGCCGGCGGGGTCGTCCCGCTGACCCTGGCCGTCCGCTGCCCGCGCTGCGGCTCACCGGAGACCGAGCAGGTCAGCCGGTTCGGCTCCACCGCGTGCAAGTCCCTGTGGCGCTGCCGTTCCTGCTCCGAACCCTTCGACCACCTGAAGGCGCTGTGACTGTCACGATCACCCGACCGGTCCGCCGCCGGCCGGTCTTCCACCCGCTGCCCGTCGCCGCCGTCGACCGGCTCACCGACGACGCCGTGGCGATCACCTTCGCCGTGCCCGAGGAGCTGCGGGAGACGTTCGCGTTCTCCGCCGGGCAGCACCTGACGGTCCGGCTTGCCGCCGGAGGCGGGCCCACCGGCCCCGGCGGTGAGGGCGGGGCTGATGAGGTGCGGCGGTCGTACTCGATCTGTTCGACCCCCGACGAGCTGGCCCGGCACGGCCGGCTGCGGATCGGGGTGCGGGAGGTTCCCGGCGGCGCCTTCTCGGCGTACGCCTGCGGTGCCCTGCGCGGCGGCGACACCATAGAGGTGCTGCCCCCGCTCGGGCACTTCACCTCCGCGTTCGCCCCGGACCGGGCCCGCCACTACGGCGCGGTGGTCGCCGGCTCCGGCATCACCCCGGTGCTCTCGCTGGTCGCGACCGCGCTGTCCGTCGAGCCGGCCAGCACCTTCACCCTGGTGTACGGCAACCGCACGGCGAACACGGTGATGTTCGCCGAGGAGTTGGCCGACCTGAAGGACCGGTGGCCGACCCGGCTGCACCTCGTGCACGTGCTCTCCCGGGAGATGGGCGAGTCCGCGCTGCTCTCCGGGCGGATCGACGCCGACCGGCTGACCCGGCTGCTCGACACCGTCGTCCCCGGCGAGGTGATCGAGGAGTGGTTCCTCTGCGGCCCGTACGGGATGGTGGTGGACGCCAAGGCGGTGTTCGCCGACCGGGGCGTGGCCGATTCGGCGGTGCACGCCGAGCTGTTCCACGTCGACGCCCCGCCGGAGCCGGTTCGCCGCCCGAGCGACGAGCCCGGCACCGGCGCCGAGGTGACGATCGTGCTGGACGGACGCTCGTCGAGCTTCACCATGGGCCACGACGAGCGGGTGCTGGACGCCGCGCTCAAGGTCCGCGGCGAGCTGCCGTACGCCTGTAAGGGCGGCGTCTGCTCGACCTGCAAGGCCAAGGTGGTCTCCGGTGAGGTGACCATGGCCCGCAACTACGCGCTGGAGCCGGACGAGGTGGCCGCCGGCTACGTCCTCACCTGCCAGTCCAGCCCGGTCACCGACAAGCTCACGGTCGACTACGACGCCTGACGGCACGCCGCGCGCCGGTTCCCGCCGGAAGCGGGGACCGGCACGCGGCGCGGGCCGTCAGCGATTGGCGCCGAGGCAGAGCAGGAGTTTCCGCGATCCGTCCTCCTGGGTGTAGGCCGCGACGGCGCCGGAGAACCGCTCGCACTGGGCGTCGTCGGTGCTGTCCTCGACCTTTCCGACAACGACGTAGGCGGCCGACTGGTCGCCGCAGTCGACCACGTTGACGAACGGGTCGGTGCTCAGGCCGGTGGCGCTGACGCAGGCACCGACGTCGGCGTAGGACGGGTCGGTGGAGATCGACCAGCCGACGGCGAGGGCGATGGCCACGGGTATGCCGAGACCGAACACCGCCGCCCGCCGGAACACCGGCTTGCCCGGCGTCGCGGGCGTGCCCGGAGCGCCCGGCGCCGGCTCGCCGAGGCGGCCCAGCCGAACCCGGGTGACGAGGTTCCCGATCAGGACCAGCGGCGTGATGATCATGGAAAGCGGCCCCCACCAGCCCTGCCAGAGCGTCTTCGCGCTCATGTCGCGGCAGACGGCGATGCCGCACGACCGGCAGAACGGGCCGCGTTGGGTGAGAGTGCGCATGAAGAGGAGGAAGCCCTGGTGCCCGTGGAGCGTCCCCTTGATGGCGGGAACCGAGCCGCAGCAGCGGCAGGTGAGGGCGGTGCCGGGCCAGGCCCCGGGCTGGGGCGCGGGCGGGACCTGCGGTGGGTTGGCGAGAGGTGCGGTCACGACTCTTCCTTGATCGAAGTCTGAGAGCACCGCACGATAAGCCAAGATCAGCACATTCGTTGTCCCGCCGGTGCGACCTGTAGAACAAATCGTTCTACACTCGGAGCGTGGAGCAGATCGCGGTCCGGGAACTGAACCAGCACACGAGCCGGGTGCTGGCCCGGGTGCGTGCGGGCGAGACGGTCGAGGTGACCGATCGCGGGAAGCCGATCGCGCGTCTCGTCCCGGTGCTGGCCGGCGACGCGCTGGTCGGCCGCCTGGTTGCCGAGGGGCGGGCGACGGCGCCGACCACGGCCGGGCCGGTTCCGATGCCACCGGTGCTCGGGGATCCCGCGGTGGACGTCGCCGCGGTCCTGGCGGACGCGCGGGACGAGGAGCGCTGGTGATCTATCTCGACTCGGCGGCGGTCATCAAGATGCTCCGGCGCGAGGACGAGACGCCGGAGCTGATCGCCTGGCTCAACGACCACGCCGGAGCGCCGCTCGTCTCGTCGGCCCTGGTCGAGGTCGAGGTGCCGCGAGCGTTGCGCCGTGCCGCGCCGCAGGCGCTGGCCGGTGTTCCGTCGGTGCTGGGGCGGCTCTACCGGGTCGAGATCGACGCGGCGGTCCGGGCGGCGGCCGGTGCGTATGCCGAACCCCAGCTGCGCAGCCTGGACGCCATCCACCTCGCCACCGCGGAGACCCTGGCCCGCCAGGCCGGGGCCGACTTCGTCGCGTTCGTCAGCTACGACCGGCGACTGTTGGAGGCCGCGAAGGCGGTCGGCCTCGCGGTGGCCAGCCCGGGGATGAACTGAGCCGGGCGGAGGGTCACACCGCCGAGCACCCCTGGCAGGACCGGTGCTCCAGCGGCGTACCCTCGGGGACGTGACGGTGAGCCGGGAGATCGACGACATCCTGCAGCGCGGCGCGGACGGCGGGCGGATCACGCCCGAGGAGGCCCTGCTGCTCTACACCGAGGCGCCCTTGCACCCGCTGGGCGAGGCGGCGGACGCGGTGCGCCGGCGGCGCTACCCGGACAACATCGTCACCTACCTGATCGACCGCAACATCAACTACACGAACGTCTGCGTGACGGCGTGCAAGTTCTGCGCCTTCTACCGGGCCCCCAAGCACAAGGAGGGCTGGACCCACCCGACCGAGGAGATCCTGCGCCGCTGCGGGGAGGCGGTCGAGCTGGGCGCCACCCAGGTGATGCTCCAGGGCGGCCACCACCCGGACTACGGCGTGGAGTACTACGAGGAGCTGTTCTCCTCGGTCAAGCAGGCGTACCCGCAGCTCGCCATCCACTCGATCGGCCCGAGCGAAATCCTGCACATGGCCAAGGTCTCCGGGGTGAGCCTGGACGAGGCGATCGCCCGGATCAAGGCCGCCGGGCTGGACTCGATCGCGGGCGCCGGCGCCGAGATGCTGCCGGACCGGCCGCGCAAGGCCATCGCGCCGCTCAAGGAGTCGGGCGCGCGCTGGCTGGAGGTCATGGAGCTGGCGCACCGGCAGGGCCTCGAATCGACCGCGACCATGATGATGGGCACCGGCGAGACGCACGCCGAGCGGATCGAGCACCTCCGGATGATCCGCGACGTGCAGGACCGCACCGGCGGCTTCCGCGCGTTCATCCCGTGGACGTACCAGCCGGAGAACAACCACCTGAAGGGCCGCACCCAGGCGACCACGCTGGAGTACCTGCGGCTGGTCGCGGTGGCCCGGCTCTTCTTCGAGACGGTGCCGCACCTGCAGGCGTCGTGGTTGACCACCGGCAAGGACGTCGGCCAGCTCGCCCTGCACATGGGGGTGGACGACCTCGGCTCGATCATGCTGGAGGAGAACGTCATCTCCTCGGCCGGCGCCCGGCACCGTTCGAACCTGCACGAGCTGATCTCGATGATCCGCACCGCGGACCGCATCCCCGCCCAGCGGGACACGCTCTACAACCGCCTCGCGGTGCACCGGACCCCGGCCGACGACCCGAGCGACGACCGGGTGGTCTCGCACTTCTCCTCCATCGCCCTGCCGGGCGGCGGGGTCGGGAAGTCCCTCCCGCTGGTCGACGTCAACTGACCTCCACCGAACGGCCGGGCCGGCGGCCTCCCAGGTAACAGGACGGCGGCGACCAGCGCGACCTTGGTCCGCGCGGCGCTGCCGGCGGTTACGCTGCGGCTGACGGTCGTCCTCCATCGGCCCGCGAGGGTCGTTCACATAACGCACGGCAGCAAGGGCGGGATGGGTCACCATCCCGCCCCTGCTGTCTGTGTCTCCCCAGAGGACGGAGGCCCGGTGGCAGGTCGGGCTGATCGGTGGCGTCGGCGCGGCCATCATGCTCGCCGGCGGGGCGCTGCTGATGCTCTCCCGCCGCCGGAAGGTGGTCCTGGTCACCCCGACCGACGAGCGGACCGAGGACTGACCGACCTGGACAGCGACGGGCGGGGTGGGCGACCACCCCGCCCTTTCGCGTACCCGGGAGGAGTCGGGCGCGGGTCGGCTGGCAGAGTGGAGGCGTGAGCCGTACCCCCCAGGGCCAGCGCGCCAGCCTGGACAAGCAGCCGCACGAGGTCGCCGCCATGTTCGACGGCGTGGCCGCCCGCTACGACCTGACCAACACCGTGCTCTCCTTCGGGCAGGACCGGTTCTGGCGGCGGGCCACCCGGGCGGCATTGGGGCTGCGCCCCGGCGAGCGGGTGCTGGACGTGGGCGCCGGCACCGGCGTCTCGACCGAGGAACTGGCCCACTCCGGGGCGTACGCGGTGGGCGCGGACCTGTCGCTCGGCATGCTGCACGCCGGCAAGCGCACCCGGCCGGGGGTGCCGCTGCTGGCCGGGGACGCCCTGCGGCTGCCCTTCGCCGACGCCAGCTTCGACGCGGTCACCATCTCCTTCGCGCTGCGCAACGTCAACGACACCGACGCGGCGCTGCGTGAGCTGGCCCGGGTCACCCGGCCGGGCGGCCGGCTGGTGGTCTGCGAGTTCAGCACCCCGGTCAACCCGGCGTTCCGCACCGTCTACCTGTCGTACCTGATGCGGTCGTTGCCGGCGGTGGCGCGCACGGTGTCGAGCAACCCCGACGCCTACGTCTACCTCGCCGAGTCCATCCGGGCCTGGCCGGACCAGGCGGCGCTGGCCGCCCGGATCGGCGGGGCCGGCTGGGGCCGGGTGGCCTGGCGCAACCTGACCGGCGGCGTGGTGGCGCTGCACCGCGCGACGCGGGAGTGACGCCCGGGCGGTAGCAAACCGCCCTTTTCGTGAATATCCGTTTTAGGTCTACTTTGTCCCGTAAGCTCGCCCCCATGACGGGACCAGACCGAGCGACGACCGACGACGACGCGGCGGAACTGATCGCCCAGCTCCGGGACCTGGCCGGCGCGGATCCCGCCGACGTCCGCCAGGTGGTCGCCGAGGTGCTGGCCGCACTCGACCGCGCGGCCGGCGGCGCGCTGCGCGATCACCTGCCGGAGGCGATCCGGCTCGACGCCGGCCTGGGACCCGCTACCGCCGCCCGCTCCTGACCGCCCGAGGGGCTCCCGCCGGCCTGTTTCCGCGAGTTAGGCCCCCCTCAGCGCATACAGGTGTAACGCCGGTCATAGACTCCAACCCGATCGGCTTGTGAAGCATTTCACGAGCATGCGGGAGGAGGCGCGGATGGCCGCGGTGGAGAACGACGCCGACGTCATCGTCGTGGGCGCCGGTCCCGGAGGATCGGCGACGGCGTACCACCTGGCGCGGCACGGCGTACGCGTGCTGCTGCTGGAGAAGACCGAATTTCCCCGGGAGAAGGTCTGCGGTGACGGGCTCACGCCCCGGGCCGTGCGGCAGCTCATCCGGATGGGCGTGGACACCTCGCCCGAGGCCGGCTGGCTGCGCAACAAGGGCCTGCGGGTGATCGGCGGCGGGGTACGCCTCGAACTGGACTGGCCCGACCTGGCCAGCTTCCCCAACTACGGCCTGGTCCGGACCCGGCTCGACTTCGACGACCTGCTCGCGCAGCGGGCCGTCGCCGCCGGGGCGAAGCTGCGGACCAGCGTCAACGTGCTGACTCCGGTGCTCGACGCGGACGACCGCGTGATCGGGGTGCAGGCCGAGGTGGGCCCGGACAAGGAGCCGGCCACCTTCCACGCGCCGCTCGTGGTCGCCGCCGACGGCGTCTCCGGCCGCTTCCCCCTCGCCCTCGGGCTGGCCAAGCGGGAGGACCGGCCGATCGGCGTGGCGGTGCGCCGCTACTACCGCTCCGCGGCGAAGCACGACGACGACTACCTGGAGTCCTGGCTGGAGCTGCGGGCCAAGGGCAGCGACGCGCTGCTGCCCGGCTACGGCTGGATCTTCGGCCTCGGCGACGGCCGGGTGAACGTCGGCCTGGGCGTGCTCAACTCCTCCTCGGCCTTCGGCAAGACGAACTACCGGCGGCTGCTCACCGACTGGCTCGCCAACACCCCCGAGGACTGGGGGATGACCGACGAGACCAACGCGGAGGGGCCGATCCTCGGCGCCGCGCTGCCCATGGGCTTCAACCGGGTCCCGCACTACACCCGCGGGGTCCTGCTCGTCGGGGACTCCGGCGGCATGGTCAACCCGTTCAACGGCGAGGGCATCGCGTACGCGATGGAGTCCGGCGAGCTGGCCGCCGAGGTGGCGGTACAGGCGCTGGCCCGTCCGGCCGGCGCGGAGCGGGAGCGGGCGCTGCTGGCGTACCCGCAGGAGCTGAAGGCCCGCTTCGGCGGCTACTACCGGCTCGGCGGGATCTTCGTGAAGCTCATCGGCCGGCCCGAGGTCATGCGGATGGCCACGAAGCACGGCATGCCCCACCCGATGCTCATGCGCTTCGTGCTCAAGCTGCTGGCCAACCTCACCGACCCCCGGGGCGGGGACGCCATGGACCGGGTCATCAACGCCATGACGAGGGTGGCACCCGCCGTGTAGACCACCGGTCCCGGACCCCGGGACCGACAAAGATCGACCCCCGCCGTCGAGGTCGTGAGGGACGTGAATAGTGTGATTTTCGCTAACCACCGAGGTCAGGGAAGGACGAGCAGGAGATAACGATGACGCTCTCTCCTTACGCACCGATCATCGGGCTGTTCGCCCTCGCCGCGGGGTTCGCGCTGTTCTCCGTGGCCGCCGCCCGATTCGCCGGCCCCCGGCGTCTGAACAAGGCCAAGCTCGAGGCGTACGAGTGCGGCATCGAACCGAGCCCGCAGCCGGTCGGCGGCGGCCGGTTCCCGATCAAGTTCTACCTGACGGCGATGCTCTTCATCGTCTTCGACATCGAGATCATCTTCCTCTACCCCTGGGCCGTCTCCTTCGACGCCCTGCCGATCTTCGGCTTCGTGGAGATGGTCATGTTCATCGTCGCGGTCTTCGTCGCCTACGCCTACGTCTGGCGGCGCGGCGGCCTGGACTGGGACTGAGGGAGGTACGTCAGATGGGCATCGAGGAGAAGCTCCCGGCCGGCGTCCTGCTCACCTCCGTGGAGAAGCTGGTCAACTGGTCGCGGAAGTCGTCCGTCTGGGGCGCCACCTTCGGCCTGGCCTGCTGTGCCATCGAGATGATGGCCGCCGGTGGTCCGCACTACGACATGGGCCGCTGGGGCATGGAGGTCTTCCGGGCCTCGCCGCGGCAGGCGGACCTCATGATCGTGGCCGGCCGCGTGAGCCAGAAGATGGCCCCGGTGCTGCGCCAGATCTACGACCAGATGGCCGAGCCCCGCTGGGTCATCTCGATGGGTGTCTGCGCCAGCAGCGGCGGCATGTTCAACAACTACGCCATCGTGCAGGGCGTCGACCACATCGTGCCGGTCGACATGTACCTCCCGGGCTGCCCGCCCCGGCCCGAGATGCTCATCGACGCGGTGCTCAAGCTCCGCGAGAAGATCATGTACGAGCCGCTGGGCGCGAACGGCCGCAAGATGCTGGAGGCCCGCAAGGAGCGCGGTGACATGCCCGTCGTGCCCTACGGCTCGATGCCGTCGTCGTACCGCAACGACAAGGCCCGGCGCGCCGAGTGGACCCAGGCGGTCCGCGAGGGGCGCGAGGAGCAGCTGCGGATCGAGAACTGGATGAAGGCGCAGAACCACCTCCAGCCGCAGGGGGGCCCGAAGTGACCGCACCGAACGACAAGAACAACGACGGCGGGGTCCCGGTGCCGACCACCCCCGTCGGGGCCAGCAGCACCGCCCCGGCGGAGTACCCGCCGGCCAGCCCGGCCGGGCGCGGCATGTTCGGCAACCAGGGCACCGGCGACGTCTCCGGCTTCGGCGGCCTGGTCCGCCAGCGCAAGCCCATCGAGGAGGCCGCCCGGCCGTACGGGGGCTACTTCGACGAGGTGCGCGACGCGCTGGAGGAGGCGTACCCCGAGTTCGGCGACGCGATCGAGAAGGTCGTGGTCGACCGGGGCGAGCTGACCCTGCACGTCCGCCCGGAGCGGATCGCCGAGGTCTGCCAGGTGATGCGCGACGACCTGGCGCTCCGCTTCGAGCTCTGCTCCTCGGTGTCCGGTGTGGACTACCTGGGCACGGACGGGCGCCGGCTGCACGTGGTCTACCAGCTCACCTCGATGACCTACCGGCGGCGGGTCCGGCTGGAGGCCGCGGTCTCCGTCGAGGACCCGCACCTGCCGAGCGTCACCGCCGTCTACCCGACCGCCGACTGGCAGGAGCGGGAGACGTACGACATGTTCGGCATCGTCTTCGACGGCCACCCCGCCCTGACCCGGATCCTCATGCCGGACGACTGGGAGGGGCACCCGCAGCGCAAGGACTACCCGCTGGGCGGCGTCCCGGTGGAGTACAAGGGCGCGGAGATCCCCCCGCCGGACCGGAGGAGGTCCTACCAGTGACGACGTCGAACTACGCGACCGAGCGCGAGACCACCGAGGGCAAGGTCTTCACCGTCACCGGTGGGGACTGGGACCAGGTCGTCTCCGGCACCGACCCGATCAACGACGAGCGGATCGTCGTCAACATGGGTCCGCAGCACCCGTCCACGCACGGCGTGCTCCGGCTGATCCTGGAGCTGGAGGGCGAGACGGTCCGCGAGGCCCGCTCGGTCATCGGCTACCTGCACACCGGCATCGAGAAGAACCTCGAATACCGGAACTGGGTCCAGGGCTCGACCTTCGTGACGCGGATGGACTACCTCTCCCCGCTGTTCAACGAGACGGCGTACGCGCTCGCGGTGGAGAAGCTGCTCGGCATCACCGACGACATCACCGAGCGGGCCACCACCATCCGGGTGCTCATGATGGAGCTCAACCGGATCTCGTCGCACCTGGTCTGGCTGGCCACCACCGGCATGGAGCTGGGTGCGATCAACATGATGTTGTACGGCTTCCGCGAGCGGGAGTACATCCTCGACATCTTCGAGACCATCACCGGCCTGCGCATGAACCACGCGTACGTGCGGCCGGGCGGCGTGGCCCAGGACGTGCCGGACGAGGCGATCGTCAAGATCCGCGACTTCCTGAAGCTGATGCCGAAGAAGCTCAAGGAGTACGAGGACCTCCTCTCCGGGCAGCCGATCTGGATCGAGCGCACCAAGAACGTGGCCGTGCTCGACGTGACCGGCTGCCTCGCGCTCGGCGTCACCGGCCCGGTGCTCCGCTCCGCCGGTCTCGCCTGGGACCTGCGCAAGACCATGCCGTACTGCGGCTACGAGACGTACGAGTTCGACGTACCGACCCACACCGACGGTGACGTCTGGGGCCGCTACCTGGTCCGGCTCGCCGAGATCCGCGAGTCGCTGAAGCTCGTCGAGCAGGCCCTCGACCGGCTCAAGCCGGGGCCCGTGATGGTCGCCGACCGCAAGATCGCCTGGCCGGCGCAGCTGGCCATCGGCGTCGACGGCATGGGCAACTCGCTGGAGCACGTCGCCAAGATCATGGGTCAGTCGATGGAGTCGCTGATCCACCACTTCAAGCTCGTCACCGAGGGCTTCCGGGTCCCGCCCGGCCAGGTGTACGTCGGCATCGAGTCGCCCCGCGGTGAGCTGGGCGTGCACGCGGTGTCCGACGGCGGCACCCGGCCCTACCGGGTGCACTACCGGGAGCCGAGCTTCGTGAACCTCCAGGCCCTCCCGGCGATGGCCGAGGGCGGCCTGATCGCCGACGTGATCGCCGGTGGCGCCTCGCTGGACCCCGTGATGGGTGGTTGTGACCGATGACGACTTTCACTGAAGAGACCCGGGAGCGGGCGAGGGAGATCATCGCCCGGTACCCGGCGGACCGGTCCCGCTCGGCGCTGCTGCCGCTGCTGCACCTGGTCCAGTCCGAGGAGGGGTACGTCTCCCCGGCCGGGGTCGAGTTCTGCGCCGAGGTGCTCGGCCTGAACAAGGCCCAGGTCGGCGCGGTCGCCACCTTCTACACCATGTACAAGCGCAAGCCGACCGGTGACTACCTGGTCAGCGTCTGCACGAACACGATGTGCAACGTGCTCGGCGGCCAGGAGGTCTACGACACCCTCGCCGAGCACCTGGGCGTCGGGCACGACGAGACCACCGCCGACGGCCGGATCACGCTGGAGCACGCCGAGTGCCTGGCGGCCTGCGACTACGGCCCGGTCATGACGGTCAACTACGACTTCTTCGACAACGTCGACCCGCAGGGCGCGCTCGGCGTGGTGGAGGAGCTACGGGCCGGCGGTCGGCCCATGCCGACCCGGGGCGCCCGGCTGTGCACCCTCAAGGAGATGGCCGTCCAGCTCGCCGGTTTCGCCGACGAGCGGGACGGCGCGGTGGGCGACGGCGGGCCGGGCGAGGCGACCCTGCGCGGCCTGCGCCTGGCCGAGCAGCACGGGATCTCGGTGCCGGGCTTCGACCCGAACACCCCGATCCGCAGCAAGGCCGAGGCCGACAAGGCCGCCGCCGAGGCGAAGGCCCGGGCCGAGGCCGCGAAGCCGGCCCCGGCGGCCGAGCCGGCGAAGCCCGCGGCGGCGACCGGCAGCACCGCACCGGACGTGAAGGCGCCGGACGACAAGTCGCCGCAGGTGCGTACCGCCGAGACCCGGCAGCCCGACGCGCGCACCGCCGTGCCGGACGCCCCGGGCCTCAAGGTCCCGACGGACGGTACGCCGCCGGCGCCGCGCGACGCGCAGGCGGCGGAGTCCGCCGGTGCGGCCGCGAACCCGCCGGCCGGTGACGGCAAGCCCGCCGGCGACGAGGCCGGGGCGCAGCAGCGCAACCTCAAGGAAGCGGAGGCCGGGGCGGGCGCCAACGGCGCGGGCCCGGCGGTCGCGAGCGAAACGGGGGTCCAGAAGTGACCGCTCCTCGGCCGGAGACGCTGGCCAAGCTGACGCCGGTGCTCACCAAGCGCTGGCTGTCGCCGGACGCCTGGCGGATCGGCACCTACGAGAAGCTGGACGGTTACGCCGCCCTGCGCAAGGCGCTCAAGGCGCACCCGGACGACCTGATCCAGCTCATCAAGGACTCCGGGCTGCGCGGCCGCGGCGGCGCGGGCTTCCCGACCGGTCTCAAGTGGGGATTCATCCCGCAGGGCGACGGCAAGCCGCACTACCTCGTGGTGAACGCCGACGAGGGCGAGCCGGGCACCTGCAAGGACCTGCCGCTGATGACCCACGACCCGCACTCGCTGGTCGAGGGCGTCATCATCGCCTCGTACGCGATCCGCGCCAACCGGGCGTACATCTACATCCGGGGTGAGGCCGTGCACGCCGCCCGCCGGCTGCGCAACGCCGTGCAGGAGGCGTACGCCAAGGGCTACCTCGGCCGGAACATCCAGGGCAGCGGCTTCGACCTCGACCTGGTGGTGCACTCCGGCGCCGGGGCGTACATCTGCGGCGAGGAGACCGCGCTGCTGGACTCGCTGGAGGGTTTCCGGGGCCAGCCCCGGCTGCGCCCGCCGTTCCCGGCGACCCACGGCCTGTACGCCAGCCCGACCGTGGTGAACAACGTCGGCACCATCGCCAGCGTGCCGTACATCGTGCTGGGCGGCGCCGACTGGTGGAAGACCATGGGCACGGAGAAGTCGTCCGGTCCGATGATCTACTCGCTCTCCGGCCGGATCGCCAACCCGGGCCAGTTCGAGTGCTCGATGGGCATCACGCTGCGCGAGCTGATCGAGCTGGCCGGCGGCATGCAGCCCGGGCACAACCTGAAGTTCTGGACCCCGGGTGGCTCGTCGACGCCGCTGCTCACCGCCGAGCACCTGGACGTGCCGCTGGACTTCGAGGGGGTGGCGGCGGCCGGCTCGATCCTGGGCACCACGGCCACGCAGATCTTCTCCGACCAGGACTGCCCGGTGTACGCGACCTACCGGTGGCTGGAGTTCTACCACCACGAGTCATGCGGCAAGTGCACCCCGTGCCGCGAGGGCAACTACTGGATGGTCCGGGTCTACCGGCGGATCCTCGCCGGCCAGGGCACCCACGAGGACCTGGACACCCTGCTCGACACCTGCGACAACATCCTCGGCCGCTCGTTCTGCGGTCTGGGTGACGGTGCGACCAGTTCGGTGACCTCGTCGCTGAAGTACTTCAAGCAGGACTACCTCGACTACATCGAGGGACGTACCGCGCCGAAGCTCTCCGAGAAGCAGCTGGTGGGAGCCCACTGATGACCGACGTAGCCAAGCAGACCGAGACCGTCACCCTGACCATCGACGGCGTCCAGGTCACCGCGCCCAAGGGGGCGCTGCTGATCCGGGTCGCCGAGCAGTTGGGCACCGAGATCCCGCGGTTCTGCGACCACCCGCTGCTGGCCCCGGCCGGCGCCTGCCGGCAGTGCCTGGTGGAGGTGGAGGGCCAGCGCAAGCCGGTCGCCTCCTGCACCCAGACCGTGGCCGACGGCATGGTGGTCCGGACCCAGCTCACCTCGCCGGTCGCCAAGAAGGCCCAGGAGGGGGTGATGGAGCTGCTGCTCCTCAACCACCCCCTGGACTGCCCGATGTGCGACAAGGGCGGCGAGTGCCCGCTGCAGAACCAGGCCATGTCCACCGGCCGCACGGACTCCCGGTTCCACGAGCACAAGCGGGAGTACCCGAAGCCGCTGCCGATCAGCACCCAGGTGCTGCTCGACCGCGAGCGCTGCGTGCTGTGCCAGCGCTGCACCCGGTTCTCCGAGGAGATCGCCGGCGACAAGTTCATCGACCTGATGGGCCGGTCGTCCGCCGAGGAGATCAACATCTACCGGGACGACGCCTACGGCGAGGAGGGCGACGAAGGCGACGTCCCCTTCAACTCCTACTTCTCCGGCAACACCGTGCAGATCTGCCCGGTGGGTGCGCTGACCGGAGCGCAGTACCGGTTCCGGGCCCGCCCGTTCGACCTGGTCTCCACGCCCAGCGCCTGCGAGCACTGCGCGGCCGGCTGCGCCCAGCGCACCGACTGGCGGCGCGGCAAGGTGCAGCGCCGGCTGGCCGGCGACGACCCGGCCGTGAACGAGGAGTGGAACTGCGACAAGGGCCGCTGGGGCTTCCAGTACGCCCGCGCGTTCGACCGGCTCACCACCCCGCTGGTGCGGGACGGGAAGACCGGGGAGCTGCGTGAGGCGTCCTGGAGCGAGGCGCTGACCCGCGCCGCCGAGGGGCTGCGCGCCGCCCGGGACGGCGGGCAGGGCACGGCGGTGCTGACCGGCGGCCGGCTCACCGTGGAGGACGCCTACGCGTACGCGAAGTTCGCCCGTGTCGCGCTGCACACCAACGACATCGACTTCCGGGCCCGCCCGGTCTCCCGCGAGGAGGCCGACTTCCTGGCCAGTAGCGTCGCCGGGGTCACCGACGTGACCTACGCGGACGTGGAGAACGCGCCCGCCGTGGTGCTGGTCGGCCTGGAGCCGGAGGAGGAGTGCCCCATCCTCTTCCTGCGGCTGCGCAAGGCGTACCTGAAGAAGAAGCTGACCGTGTACGCGCTCGCGCCGTTCGCGACCCGCGGCCTGGAGAAGCTCGGGGCCAAGCTGGCCCGGGTGGTGCCGGGCGAGGAGGCCAGCGTGCTGGCCGAGCACGCCACGGTGGCCGAGGCCCTGAGCCAGCCGGGCGCCGTCCTGATCGTCGGCGAGCGGCTGGGCGCGGTGCCCGGCGGCCTCTCCGCCGCGGCGGACGTGGCCCGGCGCACCGGGGCCAAGCTGGCCTGGGTGCCGCGGCGCGCGGGTGACCGCGGCGCGGTCGACGCGGGCTGCCTGCCCAACCTGCTCCCCGGTGGCCGCGTGGTCACCGAGCCGGCCGCCCGCGCCGAGCTGGGCGAGGCGTGGGACATCCCGGCCGGGGTGATCCCGAGCCAGGCCGGCCGCGACACCGACGGCATCCTCACGGCCACGGCCAACGGTCAGGTCGGCGCCCTCGTGGTGGCCGGCGTCGACCCGGCCGACCTGGCCGACCCGCGCCTGGCCGAGCAGGCCCTGGACGCGGTGCCGTTCCTGGTCAGCCTGGAGTTGCGGATGAGCGCCGTGTCCCGCCGGGCCGACGTGGTCCTTCCGGTCGCCCCGGTGGTCGAGAAGGCCGGCAGCTTCCTGGACTGGGAGGGCCGGCTGCGCACCTTCGAGCGGGTGCTGGACACCGGCGCGATGACCGACGGCCGGGTGCTCGACGCGATCGCCGCGCAGCTGGACGTGCGGCTCGGCACCGGCGACGTGCAGAGCGTCCGCCGGGAGCTGGGCGGGCTGCCGCCGACCCGGGTGGACCGGCCGTCCGCCCCGTCGGTCGAGCCGACCGCCGTGCCGCAGCCCGGTGCCGGCGAGGCCGTCCTGGCGACCTGGCACCAGCTCCTCGACCTGGGCAGCCTCACCGACGGCGACGAGCACCTCGCCGGCACCGCCCGCCCGCCGGTGGTCCGGCTGGGCAAGGGCACCGCCGAGGCGCTCGGTGTCGCGGACGGCGACCCGGTGACCGTCGGCACGGACCGCGGCGCGGTCACCCTGCCGACCGCGATCACCGAGATGCCGGACGGCGTCGTCTGGCTGCCGACCAACTCACCCGGCTCGACGGTCCGGCGCAGCCTCGGCGCGACGTCCGGCGAGGTCGTGAAGGTCTCCGCCGCGGCGGTCGCCGCCGACGTGGCCGGCCGTCCGGGTCCGCTCCTCAACACCGGGAGTGTCCAGTGAACCTCTACCTCGCGGCGCAGGATCCGACGCTGGCGGACTTCGGCAAGGACCCGTGGTGGCTGGTCCTCATCAAGATCGTCTTTGCGTTCGTCTTCGGCCTGCTGGCCACCCTGCTCGGCGTCTGGTTCGAGCGCCGCGTGGTCGGCCGCATGGCCGTCCGGCCCGGCCCGAACCAGGTCGGACCGTTCGGCCTGCTGCAGACCCTCGCGGACGGCCTGAAGATGGCGTTCAAGGAGGACATCCTGCCGCGCGCCGCCGACAAGGTGGTCTTCTTCTTCGCGCCGACCGTCTCGGTGATCTGCGCGGTCACCGCGTTGTCGGTGGTGCCGTTCGGCCCGAAGGTGAGCATCTTCGGCCACTGGACGCCGCTGCAGGTCACCGACGTGTCGGTGGCGGTGCTGGTGATCCTGGCCTGCTCCTCGATGGGCATCTACGGCATCGTGCTCGGCGGTTGGGCCTCCGGCTCGACGTACCCGCTGCTCGGCGGTCTGCGGTCCAGCGCCCAGATGATCTCGTACGAGGTCGCCATGGGCCTGAGCATCGTGGCGGTGTTCATGACCGCCGGCACGATGTCGACCAGCGGGATCGTCGCCGCGCAGGGGGACGCCACCCAGCTCACCATCGCCGGCCAGCAGATCCCGGCCCCGGGCTGGTACGCGATCCTGCTGCTGCCCAGCTTCGTCATCTTCTTCATCGCCATGGTCGGTGAGACCAACCGGGCGCCGTTCGACCTGCCCGAGGCGGAGTCGGAGCTGGTCGCGGGCTTCATGACCGAGTACAGCTCGCTGAAGTTCGCGCTCTTCATGCTCTCCGAGTACGTCTCGATGGTGACCATGTCCGCGGTCACCACCACGCTGTTCCTCGGCGGTTGGCGGGCCCCCTGGCCGATCACGCTCTGGGCGGGCGCCAACTCGGGTTGGTGGCCGATGCTCTGGTTCTTCGGCAAGGTCATCGCCCTGGTCTTCGTCTTCGTCTGGCTGCGGGGCACCCTGCCCCGGCTCCGCTACGACCAGTTCATGCGCTTCGGCTGGAAGGTCCTGCTGCCGATCAACCTGGTCTGGATCCTGGTGCTGAGCGGCCTCCGCTCGATCGAGGACTGGCAGACCACGGACCGGCTGGTCGCCACCGGCATCGGCGCGGGCGTGCTCCTGCTGGCCACGCTCTTCTGGCCGAGCCGGAAGAAGGCGCCGAAGCCGCCACTGCAGGAGCAGGTGAACAGCCGTCCACACGGCAGCTTCCCGCTGCCGCCGATGGATCTTCAGGTTCCGCCGAGCCCGCGTACCAAGCGCGTGGTCGCCGAGCGGGAGCCGGCCAACGTCGTCGCCGGCTCGGAGTCAGGGGAGGTGTGACGTGGGCGCGATCACCGGAACGTTCAAGGGCTTCGGGGTCACCTTCTCGCACATGTTCAAGAAGGTCGTCACCACCGACTACCCGTTCAAGCCGCCGGTCTCGGCGCCGCGCTACCACGGGCGGCACATCCTCAACCGGCACCCGGACGGGCTGGAGAAGTGCATCGGCTGCGAGCTGTGCGCGTGGGCCTGCCCGGCGGACGCGATCTACGTTGAGGGTGGCGACAACACCGAGGAGCAGCGCTTCTCCCCGGGTGAGCGGTACGCCAGCGTCTACCAGATCAACTACGCCCGGTGCATCTTCTGCGGGCTCTGCATCGAGGCCTGCCCGACCCGCTCGCTCACCATGAGCAACGAGTACGAGCTGGCCCGGGACAACCGGCAGGATCTGATCTTCACGAAGGAGCAGCTGCTCGCGCCGCTGCTGCCGGGCATGGAGCAGCCGCCGCACCCGATGCGGCTGGGCGACAGTGAGAAGGACTACTACGTCGGCGGGCTGACCAACCCGGGCACCTCGGCCGGGGCCGAGCACTCGCCGATGGGCCCGGGCCGGTACCAGGTGGAGGAGCACCCCGGTGTGACCTTCCCCGGCGCCGAGCAGGCCGCGCAGCGGGCCGAGGCGGGCAAGGGAGCAGGGGCATGACCACGCAGACGGTGCTCGCCGCGGCGGGCCAGGTGTCCGGGGGTGAGCAGGTCACCTTCTGGATCCTCGCCCCGCTGGCCCTGATCGGGGCCATCGGCATGGTCTGGGCGCGCAACGCCGTGCACTCGGCGCTCTGGCTGGTGCTGACCATGCTCTGCCTGGGCGTGTTCTACGTTCTGCAGGCCGGGCCGTTCATCGGCATGGTGCAGATCATCGTCTACACCGGCGCGATCATGATGCTGTTCCTGTTCGTGCTGATGCTGGTGGGCCGGGACGCCTCCGACTCGCTCATCGAGACGCTGCGCGGCCAGCGGGTCGCCGCGGTCGTGCTCGGGCTCGGCTTCGCCGGCCTGGTCGGCTCCGGGCTCTACCGGGCGCTGGAGGGCGTGCAGGCCGTCGGCCTGGACCGGGCGAACGCCGAGGGCAACGTGCAGGGCATCGCCCGGCTGCTCTTCACCAAGTACGTCTTCGCCTTCGAGTTGACCTCCGCGCTGCTCATCACGGCCGCGGTGGGCGCGATGGTGCTGGCGCACGTGGAGCGGCGCAAGGAGGACCGGATGGACCAGGTCGCCACCATGAAGGCGCGGTTCCGCCCCGGCAACTACCCCGGCCCGAAGCCCGGCCCGGGTGTCTTCGCCACGTCGTCCTCGGTGGCCACCCCGGCCCGCCTGCCCGACGGCCGGCTGACCGACCGCAGCATCCCGGAGATCATGCCGGTGCGGGAGCTCACCGCCGAGGAGACCTCGTTGAAGGGGACGGAGAAGTGACCCCGGACTACTACCTGATTCTCGCGGCGGTGCTGTTCACCATCGGCGCCGTCGGCGTGCTGATCCGGCGCAACGCGATCGTGCTGTTCATGTGCGTCGAGCTGATGCTCAACGCGGCCAACCTGACGCTGGTCACGTTCAGCCGCATCAACGGCGACCTGAACGGCCAGATCATGGCGTTCTTCGTGATGGTGGTGGCCGCGGCCGAGGTCGTGGTCGGGCTCGCCATCATCATGTCGATCTTCCGGACCCGGCGCTCGGCGAGCGTCGACGACGCCAACCTGCTGAAGTACTGAGGGGCTCGTGGTGGAAGAGATTCTGACGTACGCCCAGGCCGAACCGGCCGGAACCGTCGCCTTCGCGACGGCAGATGGGCTTCTAAGCAGTGTCTGGCTGCTGGTGGCCATCCCGCTGGTGAGCGCGGCGATCCTGCTGCTGCTCGGCAAGCGGGCGGACCGCTGGGGTCACTGGCTGGGCGTGGCGGCCATCGGCGCCGCGTTCGTGCTCGGCCTGACCTACTTCTTCCAGCTCCGTGGCCTGGAGAACAAGCAGGTCGAGCAGAGCCTCTGGCAGTTCATCACGGTCGGCGACCTCAAGGTGGACTTCGGTCTGCTCTTCGACCCGCTGGCCGCGGTCTTCGTGCTGCTGATCACCGGGGTGGGTTTCCTCATCCACCTCTACGCGGTCGAGTACATGGCGCACGACGAGGGCCGGCGAAGGTTCTTCGGGTACTTCAACCTGTTCGTCGCCGCGATGCTGCTGCTGGTGCTCGGCAACAACTACGTGATGCTCTACTTCGGCTGGGAGGGCGTCGGTCTGGCGTCGTACCTGTTGATCTCCTTCTGGTACGGCCGGCCGAGCGCGGCCACCGCCGGCAAGAAGGCGTTCCTCATGAACCGGGTCGGCGACGCCGGCCTGGCCATCGGCATCTTCGTCATGTTCGCCATGCTCGGCACCACCCAGTACGACGAGGTCTTCAACGGCGTCGGCGCGCTGAGCGGCACCACCGTGCTGGTGCTCGGCCTGCTGCTCCTGCTCGGCGCGACGGGCAAGTCCGGCCAGTTCCCGCTCCAGGCGTGGCTGCCGGACGCCATGGAGGGCCCGACCCCGGTCTCCGCGCTCATCCACGCGGCGACCATGGTCACCGCGGGCGTCTACCTGATCGCCCGCTCCAACCCGATCTTCTCGGCCGACCACACCCTCCAGCTCGTGGTGGTCAGCGTCGGCGCGGTCACCCTGCTGATGGGCTGCATCATCGGCGCGGCCAAGGACGACATCAAGCGGGTCCTGGCCTGGTCCACGGTGAGCCAGATCGGCTACATGTTCCTCGGCGTCGGCCTGGGCGGCGCGGCGTACGCGCTGGCCATCGTGCACCTGCTGGCGCACGGCTTCTTCAAGGCCAACATGTTCCTCGGCGCCGGCTCCGTCATGCACGGCATGAACGACCAGGTGGACATCCGCCGCTTCGGCAACCTGTCGAAGTACATGAAGGTCACCTGGCTGACCTTCATGATGGGCTGGCTGGCCATCATCGGCATGTTCCCGTTCTCCGGCTTCTTCTCCAAGGAGCCGATCATCGTGGCCGCGTTCGAGCGGGAGGGCTGGACGGCCTGGCTCTTCGGCCTGGCCGCGCTGCTCGGCGCCGGGCTCACCGCGTTCTACATGACCCGGCTGTTCGTGCTCACCTTCCACGGCCCGAAGCGGTGGACCGAGGACATCGAGCACCCGCACGAGTCGCCGAAGCTGATGACCATCCCGCTGATCCTGCTGGCGATCGGCTCGGTCGGGGCGGGCTTCCTGCTCGCCACGTCGGTGCCGGACTGGCTGGAGGCGACCGCGGGCCTGGGCGGCCAGGAGGAGGGCCACGCGGCCGTCCTCGCGCACTGGCTGATCACCACGCTCTCCCTGCTGGTGACCGTGCTCGGCGCCGGGCTGGCCTGGTTCCTGTTCCGCAACGGCACGGCCACCGAGCCGCAGCCGGCCGGCGTGCTGGTCACCGCCGCCCGCAAGAACCTCTACACGGACACCGTCAACGAGGCGGTCTTCGAGAAGCCGGGCATCTTCCTCACCCGGGCGCTGGTCTTCCTCGACAACCGGGGCATCGACGGGCTGGTCAACGGCCTCGCCGCCGCGGTGGGCGGTGGCTCGGGCCGGCTCCGGCGGCTGCAGACCGGTTTCGTGCGGTCGTACGCGACCTCGATCCTGACCGGCGCGCTGCTCGTGGTGGCGGCCTTCCTGGCGGTGCAGGCGGGGTGGCTGGCGTGATCGACCTCAACGCGGCCGCCCCCGCCGGCGGGCCACGCAGTCACGACGGAGGTAAGGCCGAATAATGTCCAACTTCCCGTTCCTCTCGGTGCTGACCGTGGCACCGCTGGTCGGCGCCCTGATCGTGGCCCTGCTGCCGCGGCGCAACCCGGACCTGGCCAAGCTGGTGGCGTTCGGCTGGTCGCTGCTGGTGCTGGTGCTGTCGGTGGTCATGTGGATCGCCTTCCAGGCCGACGGTGACCGGTTCCAGTTCCGCGAGTCGTACGCGTGGATCCCGAACTGGGGCGTCAACTTCACCTTCGAGGTGGACGGCATCGCGCTGGTCATGCTGATGCTCATCGCGATCCTGGTGCCGCTGGTGATCCTGGCGTCGTGGCACGACGCTGAGTCGTCCCGGCGCTCGGTGCCGGTCTACTTCGCGCTGCTGCTCGTCCTCGAGTGCACGATGATCGGCGTCTTCGCCGCCGCCGACGTCTTCCTGTTCTACGTGTTCTTCGAGGTCATGCTGGTGCCGATGTACTTCCTCATCGGCAGCTACGGCGGCCACCAGCGGCAGTACGCGGCGGTCAAGTTCTTCCTCTACTCCCTGGTCGGCGGCCTGTTCATGCTGGCCGCGGTGATCGGCCTCTGGGTGGTCGGCGGGAAGACCTTCGACTGGCAGGCGCTCAGCCAGGCCGAGTTCGCCACCGACACGGCCCGCTGGCTGTTCCTCGGCTTCTTCATCGCGTTCGCGATCAAGGCGCCGTTCTTCCCGTTCCACACCTGGCTGCCGGACGCCGGTGGCGCGGCCCCGGCCGGCGCGGCCGCACTGCTCGTCGGCGTGCTGGACAAGGTCGGCACCTTCGGGATCCTGCGGTACTGCCTGCCGCTCTTCCCCGAGGCGTCGAGGTGGTTCGCCCCGTGGGCGCTGGCGCTCGGCGTCATCGGCATCATCTACGCCGCGCTGCTGGCCGTCGGGCAGAACGACCTCAAGCGGCTGGTGTCGTACACCTCGATCGCGCACTTCGGGTTCATCGGGGTCGGCATCTTCGCCTTCACCACCCAGGCCGGCACCGGCGCGGTGCTCTACATGCTCAACCACGGCCTGGCCACCGGCCTGCTCTTCCTCGTGGTCGGCATGCTGATCGCCCGCCGGGGCTCGGCGCTGATCAGCGACTTCGGCGGCGCGGGCAAGCTCGTCCCGGTGCTCGCCGGGGTGTTCTTCTTCGCCGGTCTCGCCTCGCTGGCGCTGCCCGGCACGGCGCCGTTCGTCTCCGAGTTCCTGGTGCTGATCGGCACGTTCACCACGAACAAGCCGGTCGCGGTGATCGCCACGCTCGGCATCATCCTGGCCGCGGCCTACGTGCTGTGGATGATCCAGCGCACCACCCAGGGCACCCTCAACCCGGCCCTCACCGAGGTCGACGGCATGCGCCGGGACCTCAGCCTGCGCGAGAAGGTCGTGGTCGCCCCGCTGATCGCGCTGATCGTGCTGCTCGGCTTCTATCCCAAGCCGGTCACCGATGTCATCAACCCGGCCGTCCAGGCGACCATGCAGGACGTCGGCAAGACCGATCCCGCCCCTGAGATCGGCAGCGTCCAGGAGGCTGCGAAGTGAGTGAACTGAAGCTGCCGTCGATCGACTACGCGGCGCTCGCGCCCATCCTCATCATGCTGGGCGCCGCCCTGGTCGGCGTCCTGGTCGAGGCGTTCGTGCCGCGCCGCCTGCGCAACGCGGTGCAGCTCACGCTCGCCCTGCTGGCGGTGCTCGCCGCCCTGACCATGGTGATCCTGAATGCCGACGACCGGCTGATCACCGCCGGCCAGGCCATCGCCGTGGACGGGCCGACGCTCTTCCTCCAGGGCGCCATCCTGATCCTGGCCGCCATGGCGCTGCTGCTCGTCGGCGAGCGCACGGTGGAGCGCGGCGGGGCCTTCGTGGCCCAGGCCGCGGTCACCGCCGAGTCCGAGGACGACCGGCGGCAGGCCGACGGGATGGGTGGCGCCACCGAGGTGTACCCGCTGGTCACCTTCGCGATCGGCGGCATGCTGATCTTCGTGGCGGCGAACGACCTGCTGACCATGTTCATCGCGCTCGAGGTCTTCTCGCTGCCGCTCTACCTGCTCTGCGCGCTGGCCCGCCGCCGGCGGCTGCTCAGCCAGGAGGCCGCGCTGAAGTACTTCATGCTCGGCGCGTACGCCTCGGCGTTCTTCCTCTTCGGTGTGGCCCTGATCTACGGCTTCACCGTCGGGATCCCGAACCGCGGTGCCGGCGTCGACTTCGCCACCGTGCACGCCGCGGTGGGCGAGTCCTCGTCCAGCCCGGTGCTGCTCTTCGCCGGCATGGCGCTGCTCGCCATCGGCCTGCTCTTCAAGGCCGCGGCCGCCCCCTTCCACGTCTGGACGCCGGACGTCTACCAGGGCGCCCCGACCCCGGTGACCGGCTTCATGGCCGCCTGCACCAAGGTCGCCGCGTTCGGTGCCCTGCTGCGGGTCTTCCACGTCGCCTTCGCCGGCGCCGCCTGGGACTTCACCCCGGTGCTCGGCGCGGTGGCCGTGCTGACCATGCTGATCGGCGCGGTGCTGGCGGTCACCCAGACGGACATCAAGCGGCTGCTGGCGTACTCGTCGATCGCGAACGCCGGCTACCTGCTGGTGGGCGTGCTGGCGCCCAGCAAGGACGGGCTCTCCGGCACGATGTTCTACCTGGTCGCGTACGGCTTCTCGGTGCTCGCCGCGTTCGCCGTCGTGACCCTGGTCCGGGACGCCGACGGGGAGGCCACCCACCTGTCCCGCTGGGCCGGGCTGGGTCGCCGGTCCCCGTTCTTCGCGGCCATCTTCACGTTCATCCTGCTGGCCTTCGCCGGTATCCCGCTCACCAGCGGGTTCACCAGCAAGTTCGCCGTCTTCGCCCCGGCGCTGGACGCGAACCAGGCCTGGCTGGTGATCGCCGGCGTGCTGACCAGCATGGTGCTGGCCTTCCCGTACCTGCGGGTCGTGGTGATGATGTGGCTCTCCGAGCCGGGCGAGGCCACCCCGACGGTCACCGTGCCGGGCGCGCTCACCTCGGCCGCCCTGGTCATCGGCGTGCTCGCCACGCTGGTCCTGGGTGTCGCCCCGGCACCCCTGCTCGACCTGGCCAACGGTGCCGCCGAATTCGTGCGATGACCCAGGTTCACCCCCGGGGGCCGGTACGCCGTGGCGTACCGGCCCCCGGTCCGTATCCCCCTCGCTGGGCAGGTCGAACGGGTGTGGCATGGTTGATGGCGTGGTGATTCCGGCTGGCGAGCGTTCAGGTGCCACCGGGCCGGGCGGTCGTCCGGGCCCGGAGGGCACGGGTCAGTTCGGCGCGCTCGGGCTGCACCTCGCCGATCCGCGCGTCGAGGCTTCCGTGCTGGGCCTCCTGGATCGGGTCGAGGTCGACCTGCGGGCCAGCGTGGCCAGCGCCGACCCGCTCGTCACCGAGGCCAGCCGGCACCTGGTCGAGGCCGGTGGCAAGCGGTTCCGCCCGCTGCTCGTGGCGCTCGGCGCCCAGTTCGGCGATCCGGACGCCGCGCAGGTCGTCCCCGCCGCCGTGGTGATGGAGCTCACCCACCTGGCGACGCTCTACCACGACGACGTCATGGACGAGGCGGCCGTGCGCCGGGGCGCCCCGAGCGCCAACTCCCGCTGGACCAACTCGGTGGCCATCCTGGTCGGCGACTATCTCTTCGCCCGGGCCGCGGACATCGCGGCCGACCTGGGCCCGCAGGCCGTACGCCTGCAGGCGCGCACCTTCGCCCGGCTGGTGCACGGGCAGATCGCCGAGACGGTCGGCCCGCGCGGCACCGATCCGGTCGCGCACTACCTGCACGTCATCGCCGAGAAGACCGGCTCGCTGATCGCCACCTCGGCCCGCTTCGGCGGCATGTTCAGTGGGGCGTCCGCCGAGCACGTCGAGGCGCTGGCCGGCTACGGCGAGGTCATCGGGGTGGCCTTCCAGCTCTCCGACGACCTGCTGGACATCGCCAGCGAGTCGATGCAGTCGGGCAAGACGCCCGGCACCGACCTGCGCGAGGGCGTGCCGACCCTGCCGGTGCTCTACGCGCTCGCCTCCGACGACTCCGACGCGGCCAGCGTCCGGCTGCGGGAGATCCTGGCCACCGGGCCGCTGGTCGACGACGCGCTGCACGCCGAGGCCCTCGGCCTGCTCCGGGAGTCCCCGGCGCTCAAGCGCGCCCGCGAGACGGTCCGCAGCTACGCGGAGGACGCGCGCGCCCGCCTCGCGCCGCTCCCCGAGGGCCCGGCCCGCCGCGCCCTCGAATCCCTCTGCGACTACATCGCCGACCGCACCAGCTGACCCGCCGGCCTCCCGGCCGCGCGCCGCACCGTCCCTCCACGGCCTTGATCATGAAGTTATTGCCATCGGCCACGGCGTGTCGTGGCAATAACTTCATGATCAACGCGACGGGGACGGGGAGCGGGACAGGAGGCGGGCGCCCGCCAGCATGAACGCGGCGGCCAGGAGCATGGCGGCCGCCGCGGTGCCCCACATCGCCGGGTAGCCGGCCACGTCGGCGATCGTGCCGAGGCCGAGCGGCCCGAGGCAGCCGCCCGCGTACACCCCGGTCTGGGTGATCGAGGTGGCGGCGGCCGGTGCCTGCGGGTGGAGCCGGACCACCGCGAAGTTCATCAGCCCGGGCCAGGCCCAGCCGAGGCCGAAGCCGAGCACCACGCCGGCGACCAGCGGCACCGGGCCGGCCACCGCGAGCAGGACCAGCCCCACGGCGCCCACCACCAGCATCCCGGCGATGAGCGCGACGTGCCCGGTCTCCCGGCGGTCGGCCAGCCAGCCGGCGCCCACCCGGGCCGCCACGCAGACCGCGCTGCCCAGGGTGAGGGTGAGCCCGGCCAGCGCCGGGGACAGCCCCCGGCCGGCCGCCGAGTCGACCACGAAGGTGCCCAGGGCGTTCGCCGCGGCGGCCGCCAGGGTCGCCGCCACGCCGACCACCACGAGCGCCGTCGTGGCCCGGCCCGCCCGGCCGGCGGCGGGCCGGACCCGGTCCCGCTCGGCCGGGGGTACGGCCGGCAGCGCGGCGAGCGCCGCGACGGCGGCCACCACGAACGCCCAGCGCCAGCCGGCGGTCAGCGCGACGGTCGGCACCGCCGCGCCGGCCAGCAGGGTGGAGACCGGGATGGCGGCCTGCTTCACCCCGAAGGAGAGCCCCTGCCGGTGGGCGGGCACGTGGCGGGCCAGCGCGGCGTTGCTGGCCAGCTGGCCGAGGGCGTTGGCGGCGGCGCTGAGCGCGAGCAGCGCGACCAGCACCGGGTACGACCGGGCCAGCCCCGCCACGGCCAGCAGCGAGCCGGCGGAGAGCAGGATGCCGGCGCGGGCCACCACGTCCGGCCCGTACCGCTCGACAAGCGCTCCGGAGGGCACCGAGGCGAGCGCGCTGACGCCGAAGTAGACCGAGACGGCCAGGCCGAGCCTGGCGGGGGTGAGGTCGAGGTCGTCGCCCATCTGCACGGCGAGGCCGCCGACCAGGAAGACGGGCAGGACGCACGCGATCGTGGTGGCGATCGCTCCCGCGTTGACCCGGACGGTACGCCGGGGCGCGGGCGGAGCGGGGTGCAGCGCTGTTTCGGTCATGGTCCGGCAAACCTACGCCGGTCACGTTTCGGCAGCTGATCGTGTCTGTCGGTGCACTGTCTGTGCCCGGTGATCTGGCATCCTCGATCCGAACAGGCATTTCGCACTCGGCCTGTTTTTCATATGGTGTAAGTCCCCGGCGGCGGAGGTGGTTGTGCGTGACCCCTTGGCGGAACCTTCGGACCTGATCCGAAGTGTCTCCCGCGCGCTACGAGTGCTCGAGTCGGTCGGCCGTGCGCCGAAAGGGCTCACCGTCAAGCAGATCGCCCGCCGCTGCGAGCTGACCGTCGCCACCACCTACCACCTGGTGCGCACGCTGGCGTACGAGGGTTACGTGATCCGCCGGGAGGACGGCACGTACATCGTCGGGCTGGAGGTCGCCGACCGCTACCGCGAGCTGGTCACCGCGTTCCGCGGGCCGCCGCCGGTCGGGGAGGCGCTGCGGCGGGCCGCCGCGGACACCGGCTGGAGCCACTACCTGGGCCGGTTCGTCGGCGGGCAGGTGGCGGTCACTGCGGTGTCCGAGGGGCCGCGCTCGCCGTACCTGGAGGACCTGGTGCCGGGCTTCGACGAAGGGGCCCACGCCACGGCGCTCGGCAAGAGCCTCCTGGCCACCCTCACCGCCGAGCAGCGGTTCCGCTACCTGCGCGAATACGGCATGCGCCCGTTCACCGGCGCCACCCTCACCACCACGGAGGCGTTCGAGGCCGACCTGGCGGCCGGCGACCGGCGCGGCATGCAGTTGGAGCTGGGGCAGTTCCGGCAGGGGGTGGCGTGCGCCGCGGTGCTGGTCACCCCCGACAAGGACATCGAGCGCCGCGTCGTGTTGGCCTGCGCGCTGCCGGCCAGCGAGATGATGACCTCCGCCCGGGTGGTCCGGGCCAAGCTGCTCACCGTCGCCCGCGCGGTCGCCGACGGCATCGCCGCGGACGCCTGACCCGGCGCGCCGTGACCTGCGGCTGAACCGTTCGGCGTCACGGCACGTATCAAGTGGCGAACGCATCGCCGGTCTCCCCGCCGCCGGAAGCGAGGTACCGCCATCAGCGACCACGACGCCCAACTGCTGCGCGCGCTGCACGACGAGCATGCCGACGCGCTCTTCGCGCACGCCCTCCGGCTGGTCAACGGCGATCGGTCGCGCGCCGAGGACCTGGTGCAGGAGACGCTGCTCCGGGCCTGGCGGCACCCCGAGTCGCTGGACCCGCGGCGCGGCTCCGTCCGCGCCTGGCTCTTCACCACCGCCCGGAACCTGGCCATCGACGCCTGGCGGCGGCGGTCCACCCGGGTCGGCGAGGTCTACACCGACGAGCTGCCCGAACCTGCCGAGACGGTCGACGAGACGGAGCGCGCGGTGGAGGCGTGGACCGTGGCCGAGGCGCTGAACCGGCTCAGCACGACCCATCGAGAGGTGCTCGTCGAGTGCTTCTACCAGGGCCGGTCGGTGGCGGAGGCGGCCGCCCGCCTCGGGGTGCCGCCGGGCACGGTGAAGTCGCGGACCCACTACGCGCTGCGCTCACTACGGTTGGTGCTGGCCGAGATGGGGGTGACCGGATGACCCGCTGCGAGTTCGAGCACGACGACGGCGCGTACGTCCTGGGCGCCCTCGCCCCCGCCGACCGGGCCGCCTACGAGCGGCACCTGGGCGGTTGCGCGCCCTGCCGTGAGGCGGTGGCCGAGATCGCGGTGCTGCCCGGCCTCCTGGGCCGGCTCGACCCGGCGGGGCTCGAGCAGTTCCTGCCGTCCGCCACCGAGACCTCCCGGGTGCCCGCGCTGCTCGACGCCGCTCGGGACCGCCGGCGCCGCGAGCGGTCCCGGTCCCGGCGCCGGTACGCGCTGACCGCGCTCGCCGCGGCCGCGCTCGCGGTGCTGGCCGGCGTCGGGGTGTCCCTGGTCCGCCAGCCGGCCGTACCGCCGCCCACGGCGTTGCCCACGGCCACCGCGGCGCCGGTGACCATGACGGCCATGCAGCCGGTCGCCGGCGCGGTGCCGCTGCACGCCGAGGTCGGCCTGACCGACAAGAGGTGGGGTACCGAGGTCACCATGCGCTGCGGGTACGACCAGCGCGCCGGTCACCGGGAGGCGTACACCTTCCGGCTGGTGGCGCACGGCCCGGACGGTGCGACGGAGCAGGTCGGCACGTGGCTGGCCGCACCCGGCGACAACGTCCGCGTGGTCGGGGCCACCCACTTCACCCACGGGGAGCTGGTGCGGCTCGAACTGGTCCGCGCCGACGGCACCCCGGTCCTCGCCTTCGACGCCCGGTGAGGCGCGGTCAGCGGGCCTCGGCGGGCACCAGGGTGGCGGCCCGTGCCCGCGCGCGGGTCCGGCGGGCGTGGCGGAGGGCGTCCGCGGTGAACACCACGAGGGCGACCCAGACCAGGCCGAACCCGGCCAGCCGGGCCGGCGGCATCGGCTCGTGGAAGACCAGCACGCCGCAGCCGAGCTGGAGGATCGGGCCGACGTACTGGAGCATGCCGAGGGTGGAGAGCGGCAGCCGGTTCGCCGCGCCCGCGAAGAGCAGCAGGGGGATGGCGGTGGCCGCACCGGCCAGCACCAGCAGCGCGGTGTGCCCCGCCGAGACGTGCCCGAAGGTGGCCGCGCCGCTCCGGGTCAGCCAACCCAGGTAGGCCAGCGCCGGAAGCGCCAGCACCGCCGACTCGACGAACAGCCCTTCCGCGGCGGGCAGGCCGAGGCGCTTCTTGACCAGCCCGTACCCGGCGAAGCTGAAGGCCAGCACGAGGGCCAGCCAGGGCAGCCGGCCGTAGTCGACGGTCAGCACCGCGACGGCCGCCCCGCCGATGCCGAGCGCCACCCACTGGGCCGGGCGCAGCCGCTCGCGCAGCAGGAAGACCCCGATCAGCACGATGACCAGCGGGTTGATGAAGTAGCCGAGGGCGGTTTCCACCACCCGGTCGGAGTTCACCCCGTAGATGTAGGTGCCCCAGTTGACCGCGATGAGCGCGGCGGCGGCCGCGATGGCGGCCAGCGTCCGGGGCCGCCGGGCCAGCGCGCGCAGGAAGGCGATGTTGCGCATGGCGGCCAGCAGCAGCGCCACGAAGACCACCGACCAGACGATCCGGTGCGCGAGGATCTCCACCGGGCCGGCCGGGCGGAGCAGCTTCAGGTAGATCGGGAAGAAACCCCAGATCAGGTACGCGCCGAAGCCGTAGAGGTAGCCGAGACGGGTCTGGTTCACGCCTCTACCGTAAGTGGTGAACCGGCACTTTGCTCCTTTCCGGTGAGCTGGGTCACCCGCTGGTCGTACTCCATCCAGCGGCCCGGCTCGACCGGCGTGAAACCGACCTTCGCGTAGACCCCGTGCGCGTCGGCGGTCGCCAGCACGATCCGGCGTACGCCCCACTCGGCCAGGTGGTCACGGGCCGCGCCGGCGAGCCAGGTGCCCAGCCCCCGGCCGCGCTCGGCCCGGTCCACGTAGACGTCGCCGAGCCAGGCGAAGGTCGCCCGGTCGGTGACCACCCGGGCCACCGCCACCTGCCGCCCATCGCCGGGCCGGTAGACGCCGAAGCCGATCGACCCGGCGAAGGCCCGCCCCACGGTGTCCCGGTCCCGCCCCAGCGCCCAGTACGCGTCGGTGGCGAGCCAGTGGTGCACCCGGTCCAGGTCGAGCCGATCCGGATCGGTGCTGAGCAGGTAGCCGTCGGGACGGGTCAAGGTGAACACCCCTCCGACCCTAGTTGCGGCGCCACCCGGCCTCACCAGCCAATTCCCGCCCACTGGCCTGGGCCGGCGGGCGGGAATCGACGGGGTGGCGCGGGCTCAGTCGCGGTCGAGGACGGCGCCCAGGATCCAGGTGACGATGCCGACGAAGAGCGCGCCCAGCACGGCGGCCGGCCAGAAGCCGTCCACGTGGAACGGCAGCCCGGCCTCACCGGCGATCCAGCTGGTGAGCAGGAACAGCAGGCCGTTGACCACCAGCGCGATCAGGCCGAGGGTCAGCAGGTAGAACCCGCAGCCGACGGTCTTGATGATCGGCTGCAGCACCGCGTTGACGACCCCGAAGATCACCGCGACGAGCACCAGCGTGGTCACCGTCTCGGTGGCCGAATCCGAGTCCAGCGTGATGCCCGGGATGAGCAGCGTGGCCAACCAGAACGCCACGGCCGTCGTGCCCAGCCGGATCAGGAGACCCTTCAGAAAATCCATGGCCGGGATCGTGCCACGCCGCGTCGACTCGCGGAACCCGTGCCGGCTCAGCGGCGGGCCGGGCGACCGACCAGTTGCGACTCGATCGGCGTCGGCGAGAGCAACGCCCACCGCAGCGCCCGCCGGTTCACCACCGCCACCATGTCGTCCCGGATCCGGGTCAACCACTCCGCCGAGCCGCCCAGGCCGAGCGCCGCGCCGGCCAGCGCCGCCTCACCGGGGTCGAGCGGTTGCAGGATCGCCAGGTCGGCGCGGGCCAGCGCTGCCGTGTCGGCCGGGGTCAGCTCGTCGCGGACCACGAGAACGGACTGCCATGCCGCCGCGGGGCCGGCCTCCGGCGGCACCGGGCCGGCGTCGACCACCAGCAGCAGGGGACGCAGCGGGGAGCCGGGCGGGCCGCCGACGGGCCGCCCCGGCGGGACCAGCGGCACCGCGCCGCCCGGCACGCCGACCCCGCGGACGAACGGCTCCCAGACCCGGGGGCGCGCCGTCTGCACCGCCACCCGCGCGCCGAGCGCCAGCGCCCGCAGGGTCAGCAGCTGGGCGGCGCCCACCCCACCGACCAGCAGCAGGCGGGTCGTCGTGGGACGGAACAGGCGTACGGTCACCGCGCCGCCGTGCCGGTTGGCGCCCACCATCAACCCGGACTCGCCGAGGGCGAACTCCAGGGCGGCCAGCTCGGGCCCGAGCGGGGGCGCGTCCGGCCGGGCCGCCGCCAGCGGCAGGGTGGCGGCCAGCCCGCTCAGGTGCTCGCCGTCCAGCCGGCGCAGGCCGGCACCGACATCCCCGGCGAGCCGCCGGAGCGCCCGCCCGGCCACCGACAGCTCCGCGGTGGTGTGGGCGGCCAGGCGTACGGTCAGCTCGGCCGGCGTGGACGCCGGGTCGGCGCCGGCCCGCGGACCCACGCAGAGCGAGACGGTGGTGGCGGTCGCCGGCAGTGCCAGCAGCCGCGGCACCAGCCGCCGTGCGGCGTCGGTGCGCGGATCCGGCCAGCGGCGCAGCCGCCAGGTGATCTGCGGGAGCCCGCCCACGGTCACGGCGGCCCAGCTCTCCCGGACCGGAGCCCCGGCGTCGTAATGGGCCAGTTCGGCCACCACGCGCAGCGCCGCGGGGCCGCCGAGGGGGCGACCGGTGAGCGGCCCGAGCCGGCGCACGATCCGCCGGACCGTGCCGGACAGCGCCCGGCGCAGCTCGTCGTCGGACCAACCGTCGGCCCGGAGCACCCGGACGGCCAGCACCACCCGGGCCCGGGCCGCCAGCCGCCCGTCGGTGAGCTGCCGGTACGAGGTGCCGGCCGTGCCCGCCCCGGCGGCGGGGGCCGGCGCGGGCGACGCGGAGAACAGCAGCTGGATCTGCACCGGGGGGCTCTCCGGTCCCACCGGGGGCAGCAGGCCGACCGGCGGCGGCAGCTCCCGCGGGCCGTCGCCGAGCAGGTCGTCCGGGTCGCCGATCTCCAGCAACGCGGTCATCCCGGCGGCGTCCTCCAGCACCGCCGCCGGACCGCCGGCCAGCTCGGCCGCGTGCACCGCCGCGCCGGGGCGGGCAAGCTCCAGCAGCGCCGCCGGCCCGCAGGTGGCCGGGAGGGCGCGCCGCCGGGTCAGGTAGGCCGCGCCGACGGCGAGCCACTCGAAGAGCCAGCGCCCCCGGAGCCGGACCCAGGCGGCGGGCAGCAGCACCGCCGCCAGCAGCAGGGCGGCCGCGGTCACCGGGACGCCCCGGCCCACGGCCGCGACCAGCGCGGCCACCGCCACCTGCGCCGTCACCACCTGCCCGGCCCGGACCGACGGCGCCGGGCGCCGGATCCGGTGTGGAGGGTCGGCGGACGCCGGTCGTGCGGTGGTGGTCGCGGTCACCGCACCTCCTCCACGCGTTCGCCGGGTGACGCCGCCGTGGCTCATCGTAGAGCTTCGCTGTCCACAGGGGAGCCCGAGGGGTAGCAGAACCGGAGTCGGACGGCTACCGTCAGCGACGAGTTCCGTCGAGCGCGCCCGCCGTCCCCTTCCCCCCTTCTCCGGTGGCGCGCTCCGGCGAGTCCACGGTGGTCGCTCCGGCGGCCAGCCACGACCGAGGAGACGAGGTGACGTCCGGGGTGTCCCAGACTCAGGCACAAGCCGCGGTGATGCAGCAGACCGCCGCGAAGTTCGAGCAGGTCGACCAGTCGTTGCAAACCATGCTCAGCGGCCTCATGGCCGAGCTGGAGGTGCTGCAGCAGGCCTGGCGGGGCGCCGGTGGGCGCTCCTTCGAGCAGGTCAAGCAGCAGTGGGCGCAGGACCAGACGGCCCTGCAGCGGGCGCTGCGGGAGACCGCGACGGCCATCCGCACCGCCGGCCGGCACTACGACGTGTCCGACACCGAGGCCGCCGGCCGGGTGGCCGGCACCAACCGCGGCATCCAGCTGCCCCTCTGACGCACGGGAAGGACCGATCGATGGACCACGGTGTGCTGGTCGTCAACTTCGCCGCTCTGCAACAGGCCGGCGCCGACATCCAGAGGGCGCTGACCACGCTCGAGAGCCAGCTCGGGCAGCTCGAACGCGACGCCGCCCCGCTGGTGTCGAGCTGGTCCGGCGAGGCGCGCGAGGCGTACGAGCAGCGGCAGGCCCGCTGGCGGGCCGCCTCACAGGACCTCCAGACCATGCTGCGCGACATCAAGCTGGCCGTGGAGGACTCCGCGACCGACTACCTCGACACCGAGAAGCGCAACGTCAACCTGTTCCAGTGACCGCCGCGCGAGGGCGGCACGGGCTCTTCCGCCCGTGCCGCCCCGTCGCTTCCCTCCGGCCGGGCGGTGGTGCGGGTCAGGCCGGCCCGGCCGGGTGCCAGCGGCGGCGCGCCCCGCGGGGCAGCACCATGGCGAGCAGCACCACGGCCACGGCCGCGGCACCCGTCGCGGCGCCCACCAGCAGCGCCCGGTGCCGGGCCGACGTGCGGCGGCCCTGCCGGGCCAGCTCCGCCTCGTCCGGGCCGCCGGCCGGCAGGGCGGCCCCGCCCCGGGGACGAGCGGCGGCGACGGCCGGCGACTCGGTGACCGCGCGGTAGGGGTTCAGCACCCCGGCGCCGTAGCCGTCGCCCCGTCCCGGGGCCGGATCGGCGCCCGCCACGATCCGCCGGGCGATCTCCGCCGCGCCCAGCTCGGGGTGATACTGCCGCAGCAGCGCCGCGGTGCCGGCCACGAAGGGCGCCGCGTAGCTCGTCCCCTCCGCCCGGCGGTGGCCCTGCCCGGGCGCCGCCATCAGCACGTCGCTGCCCGGGGCGACCAGGTCGACGTACGGGCCGGTCTGGGAGAAGGCGGCGCGGGTGCCGTCCGCCCCGATCGCACCCACCCCGAGCACCCCGTCGTACGCGGCCGGGTACGGCCGGGGGTCCCCGCTGTCGTGCAGGTTGCCGGCGGCGGCCACCACCACGACGTCCCGCCGCACCGCGTAGGCGACGGCGGCGCGGACGGCGGGGTTGTCCGCGTACAGCACGACGGAGAGGTTGACCACGTCGGCGTCGTGGTCCACCGCCCAGCGGATGGCCCGGGCGAAGTCGGCCGCGCCGACCGTACGCCCCGACTCCCGCCCGTCGACCACCTGCTGTTCGCTGACGCGTACGGGCAGGATGCGGGCGCCCGGGGCGAGCCCGCGGAAGGCCACGCCCGGCCGGGGCGCGGCGGCGACGAGGCTCGCCACGCCGGTGCCGTGCCCGGCGCAGTCGCGGGTGCCGTCGCCGCCCGGATCGAGGAAGTCGGCGCCGTCGAGGACCCGGCCGGTGAGCTGCGGGTGCGAGCGGTCCACCCCCGAGTCGACCACCGCGACCACCACCCCGGCGCCGGTGGCGAGCGGGGCGAGCCGGTCCGGCGCGTACCGTTGCTGGGGCCATGGCTGCTCCGCCACGGGGCGGGCCGGCGCGGGCGGTGCGGCGCAGGCCGAGGGCGCGCGGGCCGAGGCCGGGTCGGCCGGCAACCCGGCGACGACGAGGGCCGCCAGGACGGCCAGGGCCGGGCGCGCGGTGGGCCGGGACATCGACGGCCTCCGTATCGTGTCGACTCCGGAACGGGATGTTAGCGCCTCGCCGAGGACGCGGCCGACCGTCGACAACCAGGCATTTGTGATCTTGTTACCACCTTGTAGGTTGTAGGCGATGCCTGTGGCCTGTTCGCGGAAGGAGAGGTGGCCGTGACCGGATGGGAACCGGCCACCGAGGCCGAGGTGGCGATGCGCGATGCGCTGCGCGCGCAGGACCAGCAGCTCTACTTCCGCATCCTGACCCGGCTCGATCTGCTCCTGCCGGTCGCCGGGGAGACGCTCGCCGGGCCGGGCCCGGGGGGCTGGGGCACCTGGACCACCGGTGGCCGCACGCACGTGCTGGCCTTCACATCCGCCAGCGCGCTGCGCGCCTGCCTGGGCGAGAACGCCGGCGCCACCCGCCGCGTCCCGTACGCCGGCCTGGCCGGCGACTGGCCCAATCCCGAGTGGTGGCTCGCGGTCAACCCCGGTCTGCCGATCGAGGGCTACCTGCCGGCCTGGTTCGTCGCGCAACTCGCCCGGGGTGACATCCGGCTGCCGGGCCGGACCATGGGCGCCCGGGCCCGCCTGGAGCGGGTGGAGAGCGCCGCCCGGGCCGCCCGGGGTGGCCCGGCCGCCCCCGGCCGGGACGTCCCGCCGTCGCCGGTGCCCGGAGGGCGGGTCCCGCCCGACCCGGTCCGGGCTGGGCGCGGCCCGGCCGGCGCCGAGCCGTCGACCGTCCCGATCCCGACCGTCCCCGCCCCGAGCACCCGGGCCGCCGTCCCCGACCCGGCCACCCCGCCGCCGGCCCTCCGCCCGGACCCGCCGGTCCCGCCGCCGGCCCTCCGCCCCGACCCGGCGAACGGCCGGCCGACTCGCCCGCTCGGTCGCCGTGCCCCCGACGACGCGCGACCCGCCGACGCCGCCGGCGCCGATCCGGGCCTGGACAACCTCGCCGGCTGGCTCACCGACCTGCGCCGGCGCCCCGACGAGTCGGATCCGTTCGCCGGCGCCGGCCGCTCCGGACCGGCCAACGGCCGGCCGGCCGAGCCCGCGCCGCCGCCCGCCCGGTCCTTCTTCGACCCCACCTCGGGCCGCTCACCCCGGCGACCGTCGCCGCTCGACACGCCGCACCGCGGCGGGGACCGGGCGGTGCCGCCCTCCCGGTTCGCCGGCGGCGGCCAGCCGTTCCCGCGCCGCCGGCCGTTGAACGAGCCGGTGCCGCAGGACCCGACGCAGGCGTTCCGGGTGGACTCCGCCGAACCACCGGCGGATCGGCCGGCGGAACAGGCCCGGCCGTTCCGCCCCGCCGCGCCGCCCGCCGAGACCACCCAGGCGCTGCCCCGCCGGCACGCGGGCGCGGGTGACGACCCGGGCCCGGACGAGCGCACCCAGCCGATCCCCGGCCCGGGCCACCCCGCCGAGGCCGAGGAGATCCCGCCGTCCATCGCCGAGCCGGTGTCCGGGCCGCCCGCGCCGCGTCGGGGCTTCACCCCGATCGTCATCGAGGGCACCGTCATCGAGTCCCGCGATCTGACCGAGCCGGTTCCGCCCCCCACCGCCGGTGCGTCGCCCGAGCCGTACGGGGTGCCCACGGCCCCCGCCGCCGCGTCCGCGACGGCGGCGGCCACGGCCGACGGCGGTTCGGCGGCACCCTGGGCCGGTCCCACCGACCCCACCCTGTCGCTGACGGTCGACCCGCCCACCGCACCCGCCCCCGCCGAGCCCACCGGTCCGGGAGAGCGGCCCTTCGGAACGCCGGGCGAGCCGACCATGTTCGGCCCGTCGGCCCCGGCGGACGACCCGCGCGCGGCACTGTTCGCCCCCGCGAGCCCCGACGAGGGTGCCGGCTCGCCGCCGGATGAGCGGACCGCACCGCCGATGGAGCCCCCGACCGTCCCAGCGGGGTGGCCGGCGGACCGGGTTGCGCCGGCGGACGAGGCGACGACGTCGCTGTTCGCGCCGGCCGCGCCGCCGCCCGAGCCGACCACGTCGCTGTTCGCCCCGGCCCCACCGCCGGCCGAGCCGGCCACCACGCTGTTCGAGCCGACCGCGCCGGCCGCCACCGCGGACGAGCCGACCACGTCGGTGTTCGCGCCGACCGCCGCCGACGAGCCGACCACGTCCGTGTTCGCGCCGTCCGCTGCCGACGAGTCGGCGACGTCGGTGTTCGCGCCGGCCGCCGTGGACGAGCCGACCACGTCCGTGTTCGCGCCGTCCGCTGCCGACGAGTCGGCGACGTCGGTGTTCCCGCCGGCTCCTGCGGACGAGCCGGCCACGTCGGTGTTCGCGCCGACCGTTGCCGACGAGCCGGCGACGACGGCGTTCCCGCCGGCTTCCGCGGACGAGCCGGCCACGTCGGTGTTCGCGCCGACCGCCGCTGCCGGGTCGCCGGAGGAGCCGGTGGCCGGCGCCATCCCGTCCCCGGCGGGCGTCGCCGGCAGCACCGCCGAGGCCGACTTCGTGCCGGCGAACGAGGTGGAGGAGGAGCTGCTGGCCGCGGCCGGCAGCGGCAGCACTGACGGCTTCCTCACCACCCTGCTGCTGGCCCGGGTGCTGCTGCCGGTCGCCCCCGAATCGGCGGCGGGCAGCCGTCCGGGGGACGCCGGCTTCGTGTGGCGTACGGAGCAGATCGACGGCGGGACCTACGTGGTCGTGCACACCTCGCCCGAGCGCCTGGCGGACCGGGCCGGGCCGGTCGAGACGGTACGCGTCAAGTTCGTCCAGCTCATCCGCCGCTGGCCGGACGTGAGCTGGTCGTTCGCCGTGAACCCGGGCACACCGGTCGGGGCGACGTACCCGGGCGAGCAGGTTCTCGCGCTCGCCAACTGGGCCGCCGAGGTGGGGCTGGGCGACGACCCCGAGACCGAGCCGGAGCCGCCCGCCGCCGCACCGACGTCGTCGACCGAACCCCGGCCCGTCCCGCCGGCGGTGGACCCGACCCGCCCGGTGATCATGCAGAAGGCGATCGCCCCGAGCCAGCTCGCCTACTACCTGGAGCGCGGCTACGACCGGGTCTCCGGCTTCGTGCACCGGGCCAGCGAGCTGGCCCACCTCGGCACCCCGGCGGAGCTGTACGACGCGCTCGGCCTCGGCCATCCCGGCTCGCCGTTCTCCTGGGACGCCGAGGAGATCTACGTGCTGCGCTGGCCGGCCTACCGGCCGAGCCTCTACCGCATCCCGTACGGCGGGCAGAACGAGGCCGCGATGCGGGCCATGGAGGGCTGGGTGATCGAGCGGCCCCCGTTCCGCGGCAACGGCTTCGCGCCCGGGGAGAGCAGCGACGTGGTCGCCGAGTTCAAGGTGGACAGCGCCCGGCTGCCGCACGGCGCCGAGCTGTGGCGGATCGGCGCGGACCGCAGCGAGCGGGTGGTCGCCGTGCTGGACACCGACGAGCTGCTGTGGCGCCGGGCGGGTGACGCGTGACCCGCGACGGCTACGTGGCCCGCTGGAGGGGCCGGGAGTACCAGGCCAGCCCCGACGGCGGCGACGTCCGCCTGTACCAGCCGGAGCCGGGCGAGGGCTTCACCGAGGTGCGCCCCGGCCGGCACGTCCGGGTGGTGCCGGTGGCCGAGATCGAGGACCTGGCGTACGTGCGGACCACCTGCACCTGGCAGGGGCAGCCGTTCATCGTGCTCGCCGAGCACGACGGCTGGCTGCGGGTGGAGTACACGGGCGGCCGCTGGCCGGTGGCTCAAGGGATGCGGCTGGAGGCCTTCGACTTCGGCGTCTACCAGGGCTGGGCGCCCGCCGGCGAGGTGACCGACCTGCGCGAGCAGCGGGTCTGAGTCAGGACTTCGTCCAGCGCAGGATCTCGCCGAGCACCAGGTCCCGGGCCTCCACGTGCGGGAAGTGGCCCACGCCGTCGAGCAGCCGCCACTCGTAGGGGGCGGTGACGTAGCGGCCGGAGCCCTGGGCGGTGCGGGGCAGCGAGGCCCGGTCCAGCGCGCCGTGCAGCTGCAGGGTCGGGGTGACCAGCGGCTTCTGCATCAGCCGGACGAACCGGTAGCCGTGCAGCCGCAGCACCGACCGGAACGCCCAGCGGTAGCCCTCCATGGCGCAGAACGCCGCCTGCGGGATCTGCATGGCCACCCGGCAGCACCGGGCGTACGCGTCGAAGTCCGGGCCGTTCACCCAGCGCGGCCCGCCCCAGCGGCGCAGCATCGCCTCCACTTCGGCGGCGTCGTCGCGGGTCAGCACGTGCTCGTAGCGGGGGAGCTGGAACTTCAGCGTGGGGGTGGACGCGGTGAACTGGCCGCGCGGGTCGGCGAAGATCGCGGCCCGCAGCCGGAGCGGGTGCGGTGCGCCGAGCACCACGAGCCGCCGGACCAGGGTGGGGTGGAACGACGCGGCCGTCCAGGCGATGAGGCCGCCGGCGCCGCTGCCGACCAGGGTGGCGGACCGTTCGCCGAGGGCCCGGATCAGGCCCGCCACGTCGGCGGCGAGGGTGTAACCGTCGTACCCCCGGGGTGGCTTGTCGCTCGCGCCGTAACCGCGCAGGTCGACCGCGACCGCGCGGAAGCCGGCGTCGGCGACGGCCGGCAGCATCTCGTGCCAGGCGTACCAGTATTCGGGGAAGCCGTGCAGGAAGAGCACCATGGGGCCGGTGCCGGCCTCGACGACGTGGAAGCGGCTGCCGTTGGCGCCGACGAAGCGGTGGGTCCACGGCCCCTCGGGGAGCACGCAGGCCTCGTCGACGGGTCCGCCACGCTGGTCGGTCATGGGGCACAGCCTAGGGCCGGCACCGCGCGGGCGGTCCCGCAGGTGCTTCAGGATCAGGGGATTCTCCGGGAGATGCCGGACCGGCCGGGCGCCGGAAAGGGCGATGCCCGGGCAGGTGACCTGCCCGGGCATCGCGGGGTGTAGCGGTGATCAGCGGCTCAGGAGAAGCGGACCTTCATCGAGGTGCCGTTCTGCTGGAGAACCTTGATCTTCACACCGGCGGCCGGGAGCTTGACGCCGTGGTTCGGCAGCTCCGGGTACCAGTACTGCTTGGTGTCGTCGAACAGCGGCTGCGCGGCCTGGCCACGGATGTACTGCGGCTGGCTGTTGATGTGCAGCGTGAACGAGTCCGCCTTCTTGAGGCTGAACGGCGCGTCGTAGACCTGGACGCGGGCCCGCCACGGGGCGCCGGTCAGGTTGTAGATCGGCCGCGGGTGCGCGTCGATGTAGAGGTTACGACCCTCACCCGGGTGCTCGAAGGTGTCGTTGTCCGCGTACCGGAGGTTCCAGTACGAGATCAGCAGACCCTCCTGGTACGCGTAGTGGTCCACCCAGTCCGGGCGGGTGTTCGCGTAGCCGAAGTAGTACGGGCCGGTCTTCAGGTACTTGTCGTACGAGACGTACGACCGGTTGCCCGCGATGTAGTAGTTGTCGAAGAGCCGGGTGTAGCTCTCGCCGGTGATGCTCCAGCCGGCGAGCGCCCAGTCACCGGCACCGGTCTCGGCGCCGTCGCTGAGCAGGGTCTGGCCGTCGGCGGTCACGGTGATGGCGTCACCGAAGAAGCCGCCCGAGGCCACGCCACCGTCGGTGACGTAGTGGAACCGGAACTGCGCGACCTTGCCGGCCGCCGCGTCCATCGGGATGTTGATGTCCACCCACTTGCCCGCGCTGCTGCCGGTGAGGCCCGGCGTCGGGTCGGTGTTGGACACCGGCGGGATCGGCTTGCCGTTGACCGTGCCGTTCAGCGCGTTCCACGTCTTGCCGCCGTCCAGCGACGCCTCGAAGAAGAGGTAGTCGTAGCCGGTCTCGATGTTGAAGCGGCCCTTCATGGACAGCGCCGCCGAGGTCTTCCCGGTGAGGTCGAGCGTCCTGGTCATGGTGTTGTTCAGGTCGTCGTCGTTACCGGAGAAGTACTGCTTGGTGCCCTCGAACGGAGCGCCGTACTGGAAGGTGTACTCCCGCTGCGGCAGCACCACGACCGCGGCCTGCGCCTTCTTGGAGTTGTACTCCTCCGGGCCCAGGTCCAGGTCGCGCTTCTGCCCGGCCTTGACCACCTCGTAGTCGAGCCAGCCGAGCTGGAGCTTGTTCCAGGCGCCGAGGTCGCCACCGCGCTCGCCGATGCCCTGGTCGTTCTTGTCACCGAGCCGGCTCTGGGCCATCAGGGTCCAGTGCTCGTTGTTGTTGTCGCCGCCGTTGATGTTGTTGTAGTCGTCCGGCAGGCCCAGGTCGTGGCCGTACTCGTGGTAGAAGACGCTGCGGCCACCGTTTTCCGGCTGGATCGTGTAGTCGCGGATCCAGACGCCGGTGTCGCCGATCTGGGTGCCGCCGATCGGGAAGTTCGCCGGACCGACGCGGGAGGTGTTGTACGCCGCCCAGCGGTGGCTCCAGATGGCGTCCTCACCCTGGTGCGGGTCACCGTCGGCCTGGTCGCCGCCGGAATGGACGATCTGGAAGTGGTCGATGTAGCCGTCCGGCTCGTTGAAGTTGCCGTCGCCGTCGTAGTCGAACCGGTCCCACTGGTCGAACGACTGCATGTCGGCCTTGATCTGGGCGTCGGTGCGGCCCTTGGCCTTCTGGTCGGCGACCCACTGGTTCGCGGCGTCGCGGATCAGGTCCCAGGTGTTCGGGCAGACGTTGTCCGCGCAGACCGCCGGGTCGCCCGTGGGGTCGTCGTCGGCCTTCGGGTCGTCCGAACGGCCGTAGCGGGCGGCGTTGTACTTGACCTTCACCCAGTCGGTGACCGTGCCGTCGACGGTGTAGCGGCCGGACGACTGGGCCTCGTAGTACTGCTTGAGCGACTCGTCGCCCGGCTTGGTGCCGAAGTACAGCTGCCGGAAGTGCTCGGCGCTGTAGTCGGCCTGCCAGACGGTGGAGTTGTCCACCGCCCGGTTGGGCTTCGGGATCTCGTTGTGCTGCGGACCGTCGTACCCGGTCGGGCCGGCGATGTCCGGGTTGATGTCCTTGTCCGGGTAGGCCGGGTCGCGGTCGTCGCCGAACTCGGCGAGGATCACGAAGATCTTGTCGGTCCGCTCCCGGGCCAGCTCGACGTACTGGTCCTTCTTGCCTGCCTTGGCGGTCCGGGCGCCGGCCGCCGCCGCCGCGCCGCCGGCGGTCTCGCCGACCTTGACGACGGTGCTGCCGTTGATCTTCTGGGCCTTGGCCCGGCCGGACAGGACCTCGCTGAGGCCCTCCTGGCGGAGTGCCCGCCGCTTGTCCTCGAGCTTGTCCGGCAGATCGTGAGGGGCCTGCGGCTCGGCGACCGCCGGAGCGGCAGCCGGCAGCTTCGGGGTCGGCGCCGCGCTGGCGGCCGCGGAGCCGGCCACCAGTCCCGTCGCCGTCAGCGAAAGCCCGAGCAGACCCACTGCGACTTTGCGCACGTGGTACCTCCGGTGTGAGGGAACCGGCCCAACGGGGGTACGGGCCGGTGGAAGATCCCATTAGTGGGACCACTGGTGAAGATAAACATTCCCGTGACGCGTGGGAAGACAGACGCGTCAATTTGTAGCAACTTTTTGTTGGGAACGCTCCTCACCGTCACATCAGGATCGGTCAATCGGGTCGCGTGAGCTGGGGCGAAAGGCTTCGGGGTACGCGAAAGGGGCCGCCGGCGTCGCCGCCGACGGCCCCTTCCGTGTGGTGCTACCCGATCAGTTGCTGACCTTGACGACCATGTCGCTGGTCGGGGTGGTGCCCTGCTTCAGGATCTCGATCTTGGTGCCGGTGCCGGCGACCTTCACCGAGTTCCACGGGTTGTTGCTGTTCCAGTACTTGTTGACCCCGCTGTCGGTGAACACCGGCGTCGGGTCGAGCTTCGGCACGGTGACCGCCACGCCGTTCAGGTGGAAGGTCTGCGCCGGCTTGGCGTACCGGCTGAAGGCGCCGTCGTAGCCGTTGCGCCGGTTGGTGATGGTGCCGACGCCGCCGACCTGGATCTTGCCCGGCCGAACGTCGACCGGCAGGTTCAAACCGTAGCCCGGGTGCTCCGACGTGTTGTTGTCGCCGTACGCGTAGTTCACGTACCAGACCAGCAGACCCGGCTGGACGGAGAACCGCTCCACCCAGTTCGGCCGGCTGTTGTTGAACCCGTAGTTGTACCCACCGGTCCGCAGCGTGTCGTCGTAACCGAAGTAGGTCCGGTTCTCGGCGATGTAGAAGCGGGGGTAGGTGTCGGTCACCGAACCGCCCATCCGGGTCCAGCCCTTGGCGGTCCACTCCGCGGCGAGGGTCTCCGCGTCGTCGGTCCAGGCCACCGCGCCGTTCTTGGTCAGCGAGATGTTGTCCAGGAACGGACCGGCGAAGTGCACGCCGCCGTCGGTGGCGTACCGGTAGCGGAACAGCACCGACTTGCCGGCGTACGCCGACAGGTCGTAGGTCGAGTCGACCCAGGTGCCGTTGCTGGAGCCGTCGATGCCGCTGTCACCCGCATCGACCAGGTTGTTCTTGACGTCGGCCCAGGTGGCGCCGCCGTCGGTCGACACCTCGGCGTAGAGGTAGTCGTAGTCCTCTTCGATGTCGTACTGCAGCTTGGAGGTGATCGACGCGGAGGTCGCGCCGGTCAGGTCCAGGGTGCGGGTCAGCGAGGCGTTCAGGTCGTCCGCGCTGCCACCCCACCACTCGTACGACCCGCCGAACGGCGTGTTGTAGTTCGTGGTCTGGGTCTGCGCGGGCAGGTTCACCACGACCGCCTGGGCCTTCGGCCCGTCGCTGTCGCCCGCCGGGCCGAGGGTCACCTGGGTGGTGCCCGAGCCGTAGTCGACGGTCGAGTGGTTCAGCCAGCCGAGGAACAGCTTCGACCACGGGTCCATGTAGCCCGGGGTCGAACCGATGTCGTCGGTGCCGTGGCTCAGCCACGAACCCGAGGACATCAGGCTCCAGAAGCCGACGCCGTTGTCGCCGCCCGCGGTGTCGTACAGGTCCGGCAGACCGAGGTCGTGACCGTACTCGTGGGCGAAGACCCCGAGGCCACCGTTCTCCGGCTCCGTGGTGTAGTCACGGATCCACAGCCCGGTGTCGCCGATCTGCACACCGCCCGCGAGGTTGCCGGCCGGTCCGGCCTTGCCCTCGAGGTTGGTGAACGCCGCCCAGCGGTGCGACCAGATGGCGTCCTCGCCCTCGGCGCCGCCGCCGGCCTCCTCGCCCTCACCGGCGTGCACCGCCTGGAAGTGGTCGATGTAGCCGTCGGGCTCGTTGAAGTTGCCGTCGCCGTCGAAGTCGTAACGGTCCCAGACGTCGAACTGCTTGAGGTAGTCCTTGATCTCCTGGGACGACTTCCCGGCCGCGGCCTGGGCCTGGTACCAGGACGTGGCGCTGTCCCGGACGAAGTTCCAGTACCCCTCGGCCTCGGAGATGTTGTCGTTCGGGTTGTCCGGGTCGTCGTTGTGACCGTAACGGGCCTCGTTGTAAGGCACCGTGATCCAGTCGCTGACGTCACCCTTGACCGTGTAACGACCACCGGACTGCTTCAGGTAGAAGTCCCGGAACGACTCGCCCTCACCGTAGAACATGTCCATGTAGTGCTCGCGGTGGAAGTCGGAGCGCCACAGGGTGCTGTTGTCGTCGGTGGAGCTGCCGTCCCAGTTGCGGTCCGGCTCCGGGATCTGGTTGACCACCGGGCCCGCGGCGCCGCCGGCGCGCGGGTCGGTCTTGTCGCCGAAGTTGACCAGCATCGTGAAGATGGGGTCTTCCTTCGGCGCCTGCTGGTACTCGACGAACAGGTCGTCCTTGACCTGGATGACCTTCGAGCCGTTGCGCGTCTGAAGCTTGGCCTTGCCCCTGAGCAGGTCGGAGATCGCCTGCTTCTTGAGCTCCCGCTGCTGATCCGCCTTCGGATCCGCGAGGTTGTCCTTGCCGTGCTTCGCCTTCTCGACGCCAGGCGTGGGCTCCGCCGCCGGGGCGGCGGACACCGGCGTCGTGACGACACCGGCTGCCAGCAGCGCGGCCGCGGCCGAGGCCAGGCCCGCTGTGACTCGTCTCCTCAAAGGTCCTCCTCCTTTGTGGATGTGTTACATGGCAGGGGCAGCCAAAGCCATCACTGTCATGTCAGGCGTCACTCACAATGACAGGTGTTTGCATCGTTGTCACCGGTCAATCACCCGATGATTCGCCTCTTTTTCCTGGGCAAATCAGGGCAAAAGAGCGCAGCGATTCAACACCAATTCGCATTACGGTTCAGCCACGATCACTCTGAGTGATGGTGATTATGAGGTCCCCAAGGGGGAGCGCAGTGGCCCCGGAAAATGTCACACCAGCCGGAAGAAGAATTGTCCGCGTGTAAGAAGGGCGGGGCCCGCCCGGAGCAGTGTGCTCCAGACGGGCCCCGCCGTGTGGTTCCGACGCGCCCCCGGCGTGTCAGGTCACGGTTTCGGTGGGGTCACCCACACCATGGCGTACGCGTTGTCCCTGGGCGCCCACTTGATGGTGATCGAGACGCCGTACGCGACGCCCGCGTCACCCGGGTTGCCGGTGCCCAGCACGATGGCCCCGCCGCCGAGCGTCGAACCGTAGTAGTCCGTCGCCGGCGTGCCGTCCGGGTTGGTCACCCGGGTCGTGTACTTCGCGTTGCCCTTCGACGGGACGACCACCGAGGCGTCGTTGTCCCGGGCGTACGCGGCACCGTCCCGGATCTCGATGCCCGGGTACCAGCCCTTGGTGTCGGTGAATCCCTTCACCGGGCCCTGGGCGGGGAACTTCGTGCAGTACTCGCTGTACGGCTCGTCCGCCGCCTCCAGGCACTCCCGGAACGGGTACGTCGGCTTCAGGGTGAAGGCCGCGTTGGACGACTGCGGGCGGCTGGGCAGGTTGTCCAGCACCGACGGGTCCTTGACGGCCGCCTCGCCCTTGCGGCGCAGCGGGTCGTTGTGCGAGTCGACGATCAGCAGACCGCCCTTCGCCCCGTAGCTGGGCAGCGCGGTCATCTGCGCGGTGACGTGGTTGACGTCGCCCAGCTCCGTGTCCCGGTACCAGACCAGCATGCCCGGGGCGTTGTACGCGATCCGGTCGACCTTCCACGCCTCGTGCGAGTAGATCGTGTCGTACGCGTACTTCAGGCCCTTGTCGAAGCCGTCGAAGTTGCGCCACTCGGCCAGGTAGTAGTGCGACTTGACCTGGGTGCCCGAGTCGGTGTGCCAGCCCGCGCCGCTGGTGTCGGTGAAGGTGCCACCGGTCTGGGTCCAGCCGTTGGCGCCGCCCTCGACGTCGTCGCTCCAGGTGGTGGCGCCGCCGCCGGTGACCGAGAAGTCGTCGGCGAACCAGCCGCGCTCCTGGAACGCCTCGTCGGTGGCGTACCGCAGCCGGACCTGGACGGTCTGACCGGCGTACGACGACAGGTCGACGTAGTCGTGCCGCCAACCGCCGGTGGTGCCGGTCAGGCCGTACTTCTTGTTGCCGAAGTCGACCATCCGCCCGTTCGGGTCGGCGTAGCCGTCGTCGGTGGTGACGAGCTTGCCGGTGTCGTCGTAGACCTTCCGCTCGGTCCAGGTGTTGCCGCCGTCGGTGGACACCTCGACGAAGCCGTAGTCCCAGTCGGCCTCGATGACGTAGTTGTTCCACATCCAGAACTTCGCGTCCGCGGCGTTCGGGACGGTCACCGTCCGGCTCAGCTTGACGTCCGCCCAGGCCTGGTCGGCGCCCGAGTACCACATGTTGGCGCCGCTGTGCGGCTGCGCGAGCGTGATCACCTTGTCCGGCAGGTTGATCTTGATGCCGTCCTCGGTGCCCACCGGCGTCCGCGACGTCTGGCCGAGCTTGACCAGCCGCGAGCGGTCACCCGCGTTGACCTCCAGCGGGTCGGCCCAGCCCAGCACCCACTTGTCCCAGAGGCCCATGTGGGTCGGCAGCGCCTGGAAGATCTCGCCGCTGTGCGAGCCCGAGGCCATCAGGTCCCAGAAGTCGACGTCCGAGTCGGCGTTGCCGGAGGTGTCGTACAGGTCCGGCAGGCCGAGGTCGTGACCGAACTCGTGGGCGAACACGCCGACGCCGGCGTCCTCCGGCTGCACGATGTAGTTCGACACCTTCAGGTTGGTGCCGGGGATCGTGTAGCCGCCGGCCACGGTCGAGGAGTGCGCCCAGACCGAGTAGACGCCGATGTCGCCGCCGCCGCGGGACTTGCCCTGGTTGGCGTGCACCAGCACCAGGTGGTCGATCACGCCGTCCGGCTCGTGGACGTTGCCGTCGCCGTCGCGGTCGCTCTGGTCCTCGATGTCGTAGTCGGCCCACGGGAAGCTCGGGTCCGCGGCCGCCAGCGCGTCGATGGCGTCGGTGGCGAGGCGGCCCGCGCCCTGCGGGTTGTCCGGGTGGCCGTTCATCGACTGCTCGCGACCGGCGACCCAGTTGCCGTTCTCGTCCTGGAAGCAGCGGGAGGCCGCGTACCAGCCCTCCGAGTGCGGCACCGTGATCCACGGGCTGGCCTGCCCGTCAACGGTGTACGCGCCCTTGGACATCTCCAGGTACATGTTGTGCATGGTCCGCCCGGCGAGGCTGATGCCCGGCTTGCCGTCCGGCCCCTTCAGGTCCTTGCGGACCCGCTCGGTGATGCCCTTCTTGGTGTAGAGCATCTTGTCGTAGTGGGCCGGCGAGAAGTCCGGCACCCACATCGAGTTGTTGTCCTTGTGCGGCAGCGTCGCCGGGTTGGGGATCGTGTTGTGCCGCGGTCCGTTCTGGACCGTGCCCGGCACGCACGTCCGGTCCTCGAAGACGGTCTTCGGGACCATCACGTTGGTGAAGTCGTCGTTCGCCTTGTCGTTGAACTCGACCAGCAGGGTCAGCAGCTTCGCCGTCTGGGTGCTCTTGGCCTTCTTGATCCGGCGGGGGCTCTGGCCCGTCCGGATCGCCTTGGCCTCCACCTTGGCGAGTTCCCGCGCGGCAATGGGGTTGCCCCCGGCGTACTTGCGGTCGTAGGCCTGGGCCTCGTCCGCCGCCGAGGTGAAGACGCCGTCCCGACCCTTGACCTCCTTGCCGCCGGTGTCCGGCTGCACCTCGGGTTCGGCGTAGTTGATGTAGTACTCGTCCGCCCCGATCGTGACCGGCGCGGGGCCGGACGTCTGGGCGGCCGCGCTGCCCGTCACGGTCAGCGACGTGGCGGCGAGGGCGATGGCGGGCAGCGCGACGAGTAGGCGTCGGCGTGACCCGGTCCGTGGAGATGTGTGCATGCCACTCCGTTCGTAGGGCATGGGGGGAGAGAGTCGGCCGGCCGGCCGTCGTAGTGACGTCCGTCTAACCCGTCCGATGCGGCTGAACCTAAATGAGAAGGGTCCCTCACCGACAGGGGTGAACTACCCCTCTGCCCGTTCAGCCCGCAGCGCCTCCACCGAACTTCCGACGCGTGGCGGGAAAACGACGATGGGTGACGGCCCGTCCGGACCGTCACCCATCTCGGGGTACGCCTGCCGTCAGTCCTCGTCGGACCTGCCGCCACCCATGCCGGAGGAGATCAGGTCCATCACCGAGGAGTCCTGGAGCGTGGTGACGTCACCGAGCGACCGGTTCTCCGCCACGTCGCGCAGCAGCCGCCGCATGATCTTGCCGGAGCGGGTCTTCGGCAGCTCGGGCACGAGCATGATCTGCCGCGGCTTGGCGATCGGGCCGAGCGTCTTCGCCACGTGGTTGCGCAGGTCGGCGATGAGCTTCTCGCCGGCCTCGCCGGAGATCTCGGTGCTGCCGCGCGGGATGGCGAACGCCACGATCGCCTGGCCGGTGGTCGGGTCGGTCGCGCCGACCACCGCCGCCTCGGCCACCGACGGGTGGCTGACCAGCGCCGACTCCACCTCGGTGGTGGAGATGTTGTGGCCGGACACCAGCATGACGTCGTCGACGCGGCCGAGCAGCCAGATGTGCCCGTCGTCGTCCTTCTTCGCACCGTCACCGGCGAAGTAGACCCAGTCGTCGCCCTGGTTGGCGCCGGCGCCGAAGCGCGACCAGTAGGTCTCGATGAAGCGGTTGTCGTCGCCCCAGATGGTGCGCAGCATCGACGGCCACGGCTCCCGGAGCACCAGGTAGCCGCCACCGCCGTTGGGCACCGACTGGCCCTGGTCGTCCACCACGTCGGCCACGATGCCGGGCAGCGCGGTCATGGCCGAGCCGGGCTTGGCCTCGGTGACGCCCGGCAGCGGCGAGATCATGATGGCGCCGGTCTCGGTCTGCCACCAGGTGTCCACGACGGGCAGCTCGCCCCGGCCGATGTGCTGCCGGTACCAGATCCACGCCTCCGGGTTGATCGGCTCGCCGACGCTGCCCAGCAGGCGCAGCGAGGACAGGTCGTAACCGGCGGGGATGTCCTCGCCCCACTTCATCATGGTGCGGATCAGGGTGGGCGCCGTGTACAGCAGGGTCACCTTGTACTTGTCGACGATCTCCCAGAACCGGCCCTTGTGCGGGGTGTCCGGGGTGCCCTCGTACATGACCTGGGTGGCGCCGTTGGAGAGCGGGCCGTAGACGATGTAGGAGTGCCCGGTGACCCAGCCGATGTCGGCGGTGCACCAGTAGACGTCGGTCTCCGGCTTGAGGTCGAAGACCGCGTGCGTGGTGTACGAAACCTGGGTGAGGTAGCCGCCGGTGGTGTGCAGGATGCCCTTCGGCCGGGCGGTGGTGCCGCTCGTGTAGAGGATGTACAGCGGGTGCTCGGCGTCGAACGGCTGCGCGGTGTGCTCCGGCGAGGCCGTGTCCACCGTCTCGTGCCACCAGTGGTCCTTCGCCGACCAGGCGACCTCCTCGCCGGTGCGGCGGACCACCAGCACGTGCTCCACCGACGGGCAGTTCGCCACCGCCTCGTCGACGGTCGGCTTGAGCGCGGACGGCTTGCCCCGGCGGAAACCGCCGTCCGCGGTGATGACCACCTTGGCGCTGGCGTCCTGGATCCGGTTGGTCAGCGCGTCGGCCGAGAAGCCGCCGAAGACCACGCTGTGCGTGGCCCCGATCCGCGCGCAGGCGAGCATCGCCACGGCGGCCTCGGGGATCATCGGCAGGTAGATGGCCACCCGGTCGCCGGCCGTGACGCCCAGCTCGGTCAGCGCGTTCGCCGCCTGGCAGGTGAGCCTGTGCAGGTCCGCGTAGGTGACGGTGCGGGTGTCACCCGGCTCGCCCTCCCAGTGGATCGCCACCTTGTCACCGCGGCCGGCCTCCACGTGCCGGTCCAGGCAGTTGTACGCCACGTTGAGCTGGCCGCCCACGAACCACTTCGCGAACGGCGCGTTGGACCAGTCGAGCACCTGGTCCCACTGCCGGGCCCACTGCAGCCGCCCGGCCTGGCGCTCCCAGAAGGCGAGCCGGTCCCCGGCCGCCTCGGCGTACGCGTCCGCGGTCACGTTGGCGTTCGCGGCGAGTTCGGCCGGCGGCGGGAACTGGCGCGTCTCGTTCAGCAAGTTGGCCAATGCCTCGCTCATGCGGTGACTCCTTCATCGCGTGACCTGCGTCTCCTACCCGGGAGAGGTTAGTCGGGGCGCACCCCCGCCGCGACCGTCCGGTCAGCCGTCACGCGCCCAGTGGCCCTCGGCGCGCGCCGAGCAGTAAGGAGGATCCCCCTGTCAACGCCTCCGGTAGAGGAGGGTTCCCTTCTCACCGCCGGGCCGGTGGGCGGCGGGCGTGGTTCGCGTCGCTTCCTGGCGGCTGGCGCTCCGGCGACGTACGGGGATCGCTAGCGTGGCGGGGTGACCACCGACCCGCTCGCCCCGCTGCTCGCGCTCGCCGACATCGCGCCCGCCGTCGAACGTGCCCGCGAGCGGGTCGACGAGGCCCACCGGCACCGCGCGCTGCGCCGCCAGGGCGGCCAGGTCGCCGCCGAGGTCAGCCTCCGCTCGGCCGTGGCCAGCGCCGCCCTGGAGGGCCGGGTGCACGAGCGCGAGGAGGTACGCGCGGGCACGGTCACCGATCCGCTGCTCCAGGGCGCGCTGCGGGTGGCCGGGGCGCTGCCCGGCCTCAGCGACCTCTGGCCGAAGGCGCCCCGCCAGGCCCTCGCCCGGCTGCACGTGCTCGCGGCCCGCGACGTCGTGGCCGAGGCGGAGCTGGGCCGCCCGGTGGCCGACCCCGTGGTGGCGGCCCGCCTCGACGGGCTGGCCGGGCTGGTGGCCGGAGGCACGAAGGTGCCGCCGCTCGTGCTGGCCGCCGTGGTGCACGGCGAGCTGCTCAACCTGCGCCCGTTCGCCGGGCCGTCCGGGGTGGTGGCGCGGGCCGCCGCCCGGCTCGTGCTGATCTCCACCGGGTTCGACCCGCGCGGGCTGGTCGCCGTTGACGTCGGCCACCGGGAGCGGGAGCCCGAGTACGTCGGCGCGGCCGGCGCCTTCGCCACCGGCACCCCGGACGGGCTGCGCTCCTGGCTGCGTCACTACATGGCGGCCGTGGAGGTCGGCGCGGAGCAGATCACGCTCATCGGCGACGAGATCCTCGCCGCGTCCTGATCCTTTTCGGCGTCCCCCCGGGCTGCCGCGGTCGCGCGGCGGGTGGTTCGCCCGGGACGGTCAGGCGGTCGGGGTGGCGGCGCGGGTGCGGCGGTGCCGTCCGTACCAGGCGATGCCGATGGCGACGCCCACGCCCACGCCGAGGGCCGCCGCGGCGACCGGCACGGCCGGGCGCTCCCGCAGCCGCCGGCCCAGCGGGATGGGGTGCCGGAACTCCAGCACCGGCCAGGAGTTCTCCACGGCCAGCTTGCGCAACGCCCGGTCGGGGTTGACCACCGTCGGGTGCCCCACGCACTCCAGCAACGGCCGGTCGCTGTACGAGTCGGAGTAGGCGTACGAGTCGGCGAGGTCGTAGCCACGTGCCAGGGCCAGCTCGCCGACGGCGTCGACCTTGCGCGGGCCCGCCGCGTAGAACTCGACCTCGCCGCTGTAGCGGCCGTCCGCCACCGCCATCCGGGTGGCGATCACGTCGGTCACCCCGAGCAGCTTGCCGATGGGGCGGACCATCTCCTCGCCCGAGGCGGAGACCAGCACCACGTCCCGCCCGGCGGCCTGGTGCTCCTCGATGAGGGCGGCGGCCTCGGCGTACACGTAGGGGTTGATCAGCTCGTGCAGCGTCTCCGCGACGATCTGGCGGACCTGCTCCACCGGCCAGCCCTTGCAGAGCGTGGCGAGGTAGTCCCGGGTGCGGGCCATGGTCTGCTCGTCGGTGCCGCCCAGCCGGAACATCAGCTGCGCGTACGCCGACTTGACCACGTCACGGCGCGTGATCAGCCCGTCCCGGTAGAACGGCCGACCGAACGCCAGTGCGCTCGACTTGGCGATGACGGTCTTGTCGAGATCGAAGAAAGCGGCACTCCGGCCCACGGCGCGAAAGTCTAGCCGGACGGGGCACGATCGTCGGGTCCCTGGGCCCTCCGGGACCGGACCGATCGGGGTCCGCCACTCCTCTGAGTGACGGCGGTCACACACTCGTACCACGAATTAGCGTTGCGTGGAGTGGACACCACTCGACGTATAAGGGTCCATTGCGGCATGCTTGTGCTCGCGACGAGAGTTCACTTCCCGTCGATCACAGAGGCTCTCGGCGGTTGCACCCCCCGTGACCGCTGAGTGGGTTCGGCTCGACCCCCCCGGAGCCGAACCTCACGACGACCCCCGTCTCCCCCCGACGGGGGTCGTCCCTTTCCCGGGGTGATCCGGACCGGACTCGGAGAACCGGCTCAGAGGCCGGCGGCCACCGCGAATCCGAGGAAGATGACGGCGGCGAGGGGCAGGGCGACCGCCAACGCGAGCGCCCGCTGCTGGTTCGACCGGCCGACCAGCACGACGGCCAGGACACCGAGCGCGACGTCGATCGCGACGTTCCAGCCCGCGCCCGGTGGCCGGCCGGGGTCGCCGATCCTGCCCGCGAACCGCGTGGCCTCCTCGAAGAAGACGGCGGCCGGCAGCGCGGTCCCGACGACCTGCCACGCGCCCTCCCGGCGCGCCCAGGTGCCGCCGACGCCGAAGACCACCCCGGCGAGAACGCCGAAGGCCATCCAGAGCAGCGACGTCGGCGCCCACACCACGGCCAGGTCGTCGCCCTGGAGGAGTGTCGCCGTGAGGTAGTAGCTGGGCACCGCCACGACGAGCAGGGCGGTGGCGCCGAGCGCCGCGCGCACCGGGCCCGATCGGACCAGGTAACCGAAGGCGAAGGCCGCGACGGCCCAGGTGGCGGTGGAGTTGCCGAGCTCGGCGAAGGGGTACGGGACCCACTTGATCCACACGAAGTCGAGGGAGCCGAGCAGGAGGCCGCCCAGCACGGCGGTGAGCGCCACCGCCCGATGATCAGTGCGCACGGCGCGAAGCATACTCAGTATGCGGTTCCGCTCGGGCGTGACCTGACTCCCACCGCGAACACTCCCGCCGCCATCGGCGAAGTAGGGATGAGCCCTCGGCCGTGCGGGAGGGATGCGGACCAGAAGGAGAGTTCATGGGTGTGGTGACACGAGACGTGTGCACCGCCGCCGAGGAGACCGACGCGGAGATCATCCGCCGGATGCACGGGGATCCGGCGGTGTTCGACGCCATCTTCGAGCGCTACTACCCGGCGATCCACGGCTATGCCAGCCGGCGACTGGGCCGGGACCTGGCCGACGACGTGGCGGCGGAGACGTTCCTGGTGGCCTTCGACCACTGGCGGCGGTACGACACCACGCAACGGAGCGCCCGGCCCTGGTTGTTCGGCATCGCGTCGAACCTCATCGCCGGGCATCAGCGGGCGGAGGCGCGGCGGTACCGGGCGCTTGCCCGGGCCGAGCACACCGACAGCGCCGACCGGGACAGCCACGACGGGCCGGCCGACCAGGTGGCCGTCCGGCTGGACGCCCAGGCCGTGCGGGGACGGCTGGCCGCGGCGCTGGAGGGGATCGCACCGGCCGACCGGGAGGTGGTGCTGCTGGTCGCCTGGGCGGACCTGACCTGCGAAGAGGTCGCCCGCGCGCTGGAGATTCCCGCCGGCACGGTCCGATCCCGGCTGCACCGGGCGCGCACGAGACTGCGGGCGGCGCTGGGTGGCGCCGACCCGACGGCAACGGGAGAGGATTCCGAGTGATCGACGACATCACCGCGCTGCGGGAAAGTTGGAGCGAGGTCGAGCCGCCCTCTCCGGGCGCTCAGGACCGGGCCCGGGCGGCGCTGCTGGCCCGGATCACCGAACGCCAGGCCACCGTACCGAGCCGGCCGGAGCGGCACGGCCGGCGCCTGCCGGCCTGGACCTGGCGGTCCGGTCTCGCCGCTCTCGGAGCGGCCGCCCTGGTCGCCGGGGTGGTCGCGGTCGGCGGCCTCGGTCCGGCGACTTCGCCGGCCCGCCCGGCGCCGTACGTGGCGAGCGGGCCGGTCGCGCAGACCTTCGAACTGGCCGCCGTGCACGCCGAGACCGAACCGTTCACGCCACCGCGTCTGGACCAGTGGACCTACGTCGAGCTGAGGATGGTCCGCGGCAAGATCGCCCAGGACAAGGGCCAGGCCACCCGCGAGACCACGCGGTCGTGGCAGCGGGCCGACGGGCGACAGAGCGCCGACCTGGTCGACGGCAGGCTGCAGGTCCTCCCGGAGAGCGCCGACCTGCCGCAGGTCATGCCGCCGCAGGACTACCCGACGCTGGCCGGGCTGCCCACCGATCCGCGGGCGCTGCTCGACTGGCTGCGCGCCCGGAGCTTCTCCGACCGGGACGGCGACGCCGTCTCGTACGTCCTGATCGAGTCGATGCTGCGGGACAACGTGCTGCCGCCCGGCGTGAAGGCGACCCTGCTGCGGGCCCTGGCCCTGATCCCGGGCGTCACCCGGTCCAGCGAGCCGGTCGACTTCGACGGCCGCCCGGCGATCGCGATGGGGATGGTGCAGGACGGCTGGCGGCAGGAGGACATCCTGCTCGACCCGACCACCCACGAGTTCCTCGGCAGCCGGACCGTCGTGGTCAAGGACCACACGACACCCGAGGGGGTCAGCCTGAAGAAGGGCGACGTCGAGGTCGAGCTGATCCGCGTCGCCGGCAGGATCGTGGACGCGCCGGGACGCACCAACTGACCGCGGGCGGCCGGACCGGGATGGTCCGGCCGCCCGCGTCACCGGCAGTTCAGGACTTGGCCAGGTTGACGATCGACGTGTCGTGGACCGAGACGTACTGCTGGTACTCGCTGTCGTAGCCGGTCGCCTCGGTGCTGACCTCCGCGGCGCCCTTGCCGAAGGGGGTGCTGCCGTTGGGGGTGGCCGAGGCCGTCCACGGCACGGCGGCACCCGGGGTGCAGGTGACCAGGGCGGAGAAGTTGCCCCGGACCAGCACCTTCTTGACCACCTGGTCGACCACGCCGGTCATCGTCACCGAGGTCGGCTGGTTGCAGGTCACCGTGCCGTGCACGACCGCCTTGCCGCTGATCGTGCTGGCCGTGCCGTTCGTGGCGACGTCGAGCTCCAGGTCGAGCGGCGCGGGCGCCGGCGGGTTGGCGATGTGCACCTCACCCCGGGCCGCGGCCTCGCCGCCCTCGCAGTGCTGCTCGAAGGTGGCGTCGAACGTCTGCACGTAGCCGTTCGGGCCGAACACCGCGTTGAGGACCGTGAAGGTGCCGGTCAGCTCGTTGCAGCCGCGCCCGTTGCCGTCCAGGCTGAGGCCGGGACCGGCGCCGTTGAACGGGTAGCGGGTCGCGTTGTCGTAGGTGCCCGGCGTCAGCGGCTGGCTGCCCGGGGCGTCGAAGTCGAGATACCACCAGTCGCCGTTGTAGCCGTTGACGTTGACCGACACGTGGCTGCTGTCGGTCGACGCGGCGGTCGTGAGCTGGTCGCCGTTGCCGGTGGAGTACGCGTACGACCCGCCGCCGGTGATGTAGTCACCGGGGTCACCGCTGAAGGAGACCGAGCCGGACTGCACAGTCTGTGCCTGGACCGGCGCGGCGGCGACGAGCCCGCCCAGCGCCCCCGTGATTGACAGGCCGGCCGCGAGGGCCGCCCTCCGCCAGGTTCTCTGCATCCCCGTTCCTCTCTGTGGTCGGACGGCCGGGCGTCCATCGCCCGAACATTGCCGTCAGTCAATTACCGCGAGAACGATCGACGTCGTTACATCGCGCGGACGAACCGGTGCATTGAGGACGGTGGTGAGCGACCTCGCCATAGCAGATCGACCCCGCGGCCGAGGGCCGTCCACAGCGGTCGTCGCTGTCCACAGGAACGTGGTGCCGGGTGTCTGCCCGCCGGATCCGGCGACAGGCTGCTCCGCGGCACGTCCGAGTCCGACCGCTGGAGGCCGCCATGCCGCCCCGTACCCCGCTGCCGCCGTACCGGCGGCTGCCCCTGCTCGTCACCGCCGACGGCGACCTCCTCGACGAGCTGCTGCGGCTCGCCGCGGCGGGCGGCACCGAGGTCGAGCTGGCCGCCGATCCCGCCGCCGCGCGGGCCCGCTGGACGCCGGCGCCGCTGGTGCTGGTCGGCGCCGACCAGGCACAGGCCTGCCTGCGGGCCCGGCTGCCCCGCCGGTCCCGCACGGTCCTGGTCGGTCGCTCCGGCCAGCTCGATCCGGGTACGCAGCTCGCCGAGCTGATCGGCGCCGAGCACGTCGCCACCCTGCCCGCCGCCGAGCCGTGGCTGGTCGACCGGTTCGCCGAATGCGCGGGCGAGCCCCCGGGCGCCGGCCCGTCCCGGGTCGTGGCGGTGCTCGGCGGGCGGGGCGGCGCCGGGGCCAGCGTGCTGGCCGGGGGCCTCGCCGTCACCGCGGCCCGCGCCCGGTTGCGCACCCTCCTGGTGGACGCCGACCCGCTCGGCGGCGGCCTCGACCTCGTCCTCGGCTGGGAGCAGCTCGAAGGGCTGCGCTGGCCCGGGCTCACCGGCACCGACGGCCGGGTGGACCCGCCGTCGCTGGTCCGGGCCCTGCCCAGCCGGGGCGACCTGGTGGTGCTCTCCTGGGACCGCGGCGCACTGCGGCACCTGCCGGCCGAGGCGATGGCCGCCACCGTCGACGCCGCCCGCCGGGGCCGGGACATGGTCGTCCTCGACCTGCCCCGGCACCTGGACGACGCCGCCGTGGTCGCCCTCCAGGCGGCCGACCGAGCGCTGATCGTCGTGCCCGCCGAGCTGCGGGCCACCGCCGCCGCGGCCCGGGTGGTCGCCGTGGCCGCCCCGCACTGCGCCGACCTGGCGGTGATCGTGCGAGGCCCCGCCCCGGGACGGCTCAAGGCCAGCGAGGTGGCCCGCGCGCTCGGGTTGCCGCTCGCCGGCACGCTCCGACCCGAGCCGGGGCTCTGCCGGGGGCTGGAGCGGGGCGAGGCGCCGGCCGCCAGCGGGAAGGGTCCCCTGGCCGTGCTCTGCCAGCGACTCCTCGACGAGCTGACCGGCATGCCCACGGCGGGTGCGGCATGAGTGGCCCGGCCGACTCCGAGGACCTGGCCGTCCGCGTCCGGCACCGGTTCGCCGCCGAGGCCACGCCCGTCACGCCCGCGGCCATCGTCTCCGCCGTACGCGCCGAGCCGGACGCCGCGGTGCTCGGCGACACCGCCCTGCTCCGGATCGCCGACCGGGTCCACCACGACCTCGTCGGCGCCGGGCCACTCGCACCGCTGCTGGCCGACCCGCAGGTGACCGACGTGCTGGTGAACGGCACCCGGGTCTGGGTCGACCGGGGGCGGGGGCTGCACCAGGTGGCCGTGCCGCTCGGCACGGTCGACGACGTGCGTCGGTTGGCCCAGCGCCTCACCGCGGCAGCCGGGCGCCGGCTGGACGACGCCTCCCCGTACGCCGACGCCCGGCTGCCCGACGGCACCCGCCTGCACGCCGTGCTGCCACCGGTGGCGACCGACGGGCCCTACCTGTCGCTCCGCACCTTCCGGCAACGGCCGTTCACGCTCGACGAGCTCGTCCGGCAGGGCACCGTGCCCCGGCCGGTCGCCCCGCTGCTCGCCGCCGTGGTGGCCGCCCGCCTGGCCTACCTGGTGACCGGCGGCACCGGCTCCGGCAAGACAACCCTGCTCAACACGCTGCTCGGGCTGGTGCCGGGGACCGAGCGGATCGTGCTGGTGGAGGACGCGGCCGAGCTGCGGCCCGTGCACCCGCACGTGATCGGCCTCCAGGCGCGGACGTCGAACGTGGAGGGAGTCGGGGCGGTCGGGCTCAGTGACCTGGTCCGGCAGGCGCTGCGGATGCGGCCGGACCGGCTGGTGGTGGGCGAGTGCCGGGGTGCCGAGGTGGTCGACCTGCTCGCCGCGTTGAACACCGGCCACGACGGCGGAGCCGGGACGTTGCACGCCAACGCCCCGGCGGACGTGCCGGCCCGGCTGGAGGCGCTCGGGATGCTCGGTGGCCTGCCCCGGGCCGCACTGCACGCCCAGGTCACCGCCGCGCTCCAGGTCCTCCTTCAGGTCCGGCGGACCACGGAGGGTCGGGTGCTGGAGTCGGTCGGCCTGCTCCTCCCCGAGGGACCCGAGCGGGTGGTCACCGTGGTCCCCGCCTGGATACGCGGGCGCGGGCTCGGCCTGGCCGCCCGACCGCTCGGTGCCCTGCTCCGTGAGCGGGGCGTGACAGTGCCGCCGATCCTCTGCGCGGCGTGGCCCGGCTCGGCGGGTCCGTCGTGACCGGGCAGGTGTGGCTGGTGGCCGTGCTCCTGGCCGGTGCCGCGGCGACGATCGCCTGGCCGTTACGCGCCAGCCGGGTCCGGCAGCACGCCGTCCTCGACCTGGCGGGCCGCCGCGCTCCGGGCGACCCTGGGTCGGTGTGCGCCCGCCCAGGCGCGGGGCCCGGACCGGCGGTGCGGACACCCCACTCCGGCGTTCCCCACCGGCCCGACACCGGCTTCCCCACCAGGGACACCCGCCCGGCCCCGCTCGGACGTCCCGCCGAGCGTCCCCTTCCGGGCCGGCCCCCCGGGCGGCGCGACCCGACGCGCCCGACCACCGGACCCGCCCCGACCGATCGCGCGCGCCGGCCCCGGATGGGCGCCGCTCTCGTCCCTACCTCCGCTCGTGGCCGGTTGTCCGGGCGAACCGCCCTGCCGGCGGGGGCCGTGGTCGGCGCCGGGGCCGGTGCGCTGCTCGGCGGCCCGGTGGCCGCGCTGGTCCTGGCCGCCTACGGCGCGCTCGCCGCCCGGGCGGTGCTGCGCCGGCAGGCCCGCCGGGCGGTCGAGCTGGCCCACCGCCGCGACCTGGACCAGATCGGCGCACTCGCCGCCGACCTGCGGGCCGGGCTGCCGGCCGGCGACGCGATCGGCGACGGCCCGGGGCGCGTCGTCCGGTTGGCACGAGCCGCCGTACGACTGGCCGACCGCACCGGGGCGCCCCTGGCGGAGCTGTTGGAACGGGTCGAGGCCGACGCCCGGGTGGCGGACCGGGGCCTGGCCGCGGCAGCCGCGCAGGCGGCCGGCGCACGGGCGACCGCCTGGCTGCTCGCCGCGCTACCGCTCGGCGGGATCGGGCTCGGGTACGCCATCGGCGTCGACCCGGTGGCCGTGCTCCTGCACACCCCCGTCGGCGGCGGGAGCGCCCTCGCGGCCGTGGCGCTGCAGATCGGCGGGCTGCTCTGGGCGGAACGCCTCGGCACGGCACCCGGGCGGGCCGACTGATGTCGCGGCAGGCGGTGGCGGCGGCCTGCCTGGGCGCGGCGGCGTTGCTCCTGGTCGCGTCCGGGTCGGCCGTCCGTCCGGCTCGACGGCTGCGCCTCCTCGCGCTCACCCGGCGGGCGGAGCGGAGCCGACCGGCCTGGTGGCCGGACCGCATCCGGCTCGGCGCCGGCCTGGCGGGCGTGGCGGCACTGGTCGTGGTGGGCGGCTGGCCCGGTGTGCTCGTCGGGGCGCTGGCCGTGGTGGCCGCCGACCGCCTGCTGCGCCGGATCGAGCCACGGGCGGTCCGGGACCGCCGGCTCCGGGAGACCGCCGACCTCCCCCTCGCCGCCGACCTGCTGGCCGCCGCGCTCCGGGCCGGCGCGCCGGTGGACCGCTCGGTGCTGGCGGTGGCCGAGGCGCTCGGTGGGCCGCTCGCCGACCGGCTCGGCCGGGTCGGGCGGACGCTGGAACTCGGCGGCACGGCGGCGGAGGCGTGGGACCACCTGCGACCCGTGCCCGGGGCGGAGCGCCTGGTGACCGGCGCGGTCCGGTCATCGAGGAGCGGCGCGGCGCTGGCCGGCGCACTCACCCGACTCGCCGACGACCTGCGGTCCGACCGCTCGACCACGGCCGAGGCGGCCGCCCGCCGGGCCGGCGTGCTCATCGTGCTGCCGCTCGGGCTGTGTTTCCTGCCCGCCTTCATTCTCGCCGGTCTGGTGCCGGTGATCGTCGCCGTCCTCGGCGACGTGCTGTGAACCCCTGAGAAAGGAAGTACGCCATGCGCAAACTCCTCACCCGCCTGCGCGGCGACGCCGGAATGAACACGGCCGAGTACGCCGTCGGCACCCTCGCGGCGGTCGCCTTCGCCGGGATCCTGCTGAAGGTGCTCACCTCCGGCAACGTGCAGTCCGCGCTCACCGCCGTCATCGACCGGGCCTTGAAGTGACCGGTCGCCGGTGGGCCGGCCGCCGACCCGGCTCCGACCCGGATTCGCCGTCGACCTGGGCCGGCAGCGGCCGATCGTGGGGTGCGCGGGAGCGGGGTTCGTTCACGGCCGAGTTGGCGGCCGGCCTGCCGGCGCTGATGCTCCTCCTCTTCACCGGTCTCACCGCGGTCGACGCGGTCACCACGCGGGCCGGCTGCCTCGACGCGGCCCGCGAGGCGGCGCTTGCCGCCGCCCGGGGCGAGCCGGGGTCGACGGCCGGCTCCCGGTACGCGCCGGCCGGAGCGGACATCTCGGTGACGGTGGCCGGCGACCGGGTCACCGTGACCGTCCGGGCGCCGGTCCGGAGCCTGGGTGCGCGGCTGCCCGGGCTCACCGTGACGGGCACCGCGGTCGCCGCCGTCGAACCCGGCGCCCCCGGACCGCGACCGTGACGGTGCGCGGCGGGATCCGCCCGGCCGGTCAGGGGAACTGGTCGGCGGGCCGGGCGGCGGGGGTGGTCAACGGGCCGCCGGACCCGGGCGGCGACCGGGGTGGGGCGACCGTGTGCCTGCTCGCCGTGGGGTTGGTGCTCGTGCTGGTCGGGCTCTTCGGCGCGGGGCTCGGCGCGGCCCGGTGCGCACGCCACCAGGCCCGGAACGCCGCCGACTTCGGGGCGCTCGCGGGTGCCGGCCGGGCAATGGAAGGTGCCGAGGCGGCCTGTGGACGGGCCGCCGACCTGGCCGCGGCCAACGGCGGCCGGCTCACGGCCTGCCGGCTCGACGGCCTCGACGTCGTGGTCACCGCGGAGGTGAGGGTCGCCCCGCTGCCCTGGCTCGCCCGCGCGGCGACCGCCACCTCCCGGGCCGGCCCGCCCCGAGGCTGACCGCCCGCGGCGGTCCCGGAGCGGAAGCTCACCGCCGCGACGGCCACGGCGGGTGCCGGAGCGGAAGCTCACCGCTCCGACGGCCACGGCCGGTTGTCGGAGCGGAAGCTCAAGGCCCCGGCGGCCACGGCCGGTGTCGGAGCGGCAGCTCGCCGCCCCGACCGGCCGGGCCGTTCAGGTACGGCGGCCGAGGCGGCGCGTCAGCGGGACTGGAGGGCGTCCAGGCCGACCGCCATGGCGATCACGAGTCGCCGGTCGATCTGCGGGTGGTGGATGTCGACCACGTACCGGTCGCGCAGGCCCCACTTCTTGTCGACCGAGAACACCGGCTGGCCGTTGGCCACGAAGTCGAAGTGGTAGGGCAGCCAGGAGAGCGAGTCGACGAAGCGGCGCAGCAGGGCCACCGGGAGGCTCCGCTCCTGGCCGGTCATCTGCGGCAGGCCGGCCTGCTCGACGTGCCAGGTGGAGCGCAGCAGCGACTGGGCGAAGTCCTTGCGGAACAGGCCGATGGGGGTGCCCGCGTGGTCGGTCACGTCGTACGTGGCGCCGAGGTCGAGGCGCTGCCGGGCCTTGAAGCCGAGCAGGGGGTACTGCTTGGAGTCGTCGGTGTAGATGGTCACCTGCTCCTTGAAGGCGAGCCGCTTCTGCTGCGCGAACGCGAGCAGCCCACCTTCCGAGCCGTCCGGTGCCACCGAGTGGACCTCGTACTGGTTGACCATCATCCGGATCCGCTGCCGGACGATGAACCGCTGCTGGGCCTGCAAGCTGTCGAGCTGCATCTGGTCTCCTTGAAGAGGTGAACGCCGGAGTCTCGCACAACCCGGCCGTCACCGTCCGCCCGCGACGGGCACGTTCCGGACCGTGCTCCGATCGACCGCCGTCCACGCGCCGCCCGACGGTCAGCGGCCGCCGTCGACCGTCGCCTTCATGGCCCAGGCGTTGAGCACCTGGTGGATGCCGCGCAGGCGCTCGTTGATCTGTTCCAGGCGTTCCGCCTGGGCCAGGTTGGCCAGCGCGACGCCCAGCGCGATCTGCTGGTCGGGGGTGAGGTTCTCCTGGTCGATCGTGTAGAGCAGGTCGACGGTCTCGGCGATCGTGTCGGCCATGGCCGCACCTCCGGCGGGAAGAATCTCGGGGATATGGAAGCGCTCCCATGCATTAATGCCCCGATGTGGCGCCACTCATGCGTCCGTCCCACGAACCAGGAGATCAGTCCGTGGCCCGCCCCTCCTGCCGGGGCAGCACCGCCCCTCGCCGGCCCTCGGCCGCCGCCAGGTTGGCGAGGACCACGTCGAGGACCTTGACCGCGCCGGGCTTGGAGAGCGGGTTGTTCCCGTTGCCGCACTTCGGGGACTGCACGCAGGACGGGCACCCCGACTCGCAGCCGCACTCGGCGATCGCGTCCCGGGTGGCGCGCAGCCAGGCGGCCGCCGTCCCGTACGCCCGCTCGGCGAAACCCGCCCCGCCCGGGTGGCCGTCGTAGACGAAGACGGTGGGCGCCTCGGTGTCCGGGTGCAGGGCGGTGGAGAGCCCGCCGATGTCCCACCGGTCGCAGGTCGCCATGAGCGGCAGCAGGCCGATCGCGGCGTGCTCGGCGGCGTGCAGGGCGCCCGGGATGTCCGCCGCCTCGACGCCGGCAAGAGCCAGCGACTCCGGCGAGAGCGTGAACCAGACCGCGACCGTGCGCAGCTCGCGCGCCGGCAGGTCGAGCGGCCGGGTGTCGATCACCTCGCCGGAGGCGATCCGCCGCCGCTGGTACGACACCACCTGGCTGGTCACGTCCACCTCGCCGAGGAAGAGCCCGACCGGCCCGGCGTCCACGTACGAGCGGACGGATACCACCGACAGTGAGGTGACGTCCCGGGCGTGGGTGGACCAGTCCGGCTCCTCGGCGTGCACCAGCGCGCAACCGTCGGCCAGGTCGAGCGAGTCGACCACGTACGAGACGCCCTGGTGCAGGTAGACCGCGCCGGAGTGGAGCAGGAAGTGCGAGGACCCGCCGTCGACGGTGCCGAGCAGGCGGCCGGTGGACTCCTCCACCACGCAGACCGGCGCCCCGCCCTCGCCGCGCAGGTCGACCTCGGGGCGTTCGCGGTGCCGCCAGTACCAGCCGGTGGGCCGCTGCCGCAGCGCCCCCGCCTCGACCAGCGAGTCGACCGCCTCCTTCGCGCCCTCGCCGAAGAGTTCCAGGTCGGCGGGGGTGAGCGGGGCCTCGTGCGCGGCGCAGGCGAGCTGGGGCGCGAGCACGTACGGGTTGGCCGGGTCGAGCACGGTCGCCTCGACGGGCCGCCCGAACAGCGCCTCGGGGTGGTGCACCAGGTAGGTGTCGAGCGGGTCGTCCCGGGCCACCAGCACCGCGAGGGCCTCGTCGCCGGAGCGGCCGGCCCGGCCGGCCTGCTGCCAGAGCGAGGCGCGGGTGCCCGGCCAGCCGCAGATCAGCACGGCGTCCAGCCCGACGAGGTCGACGCCGAGTTCCAGGGCGTTGGTGGAGGCGAGCCCGAGCAGGTCGCCGGTGAGCAGCGCGCGTTCCAGCTCGCGGCGCTCCTCGCGCAGGTAGCCGGCGCGGTAGGCGGCCACCCGGTCGCCGAGCCCGGACACCGCCTCGTCGAGCGCCCGCCGGGCGTTCGCGGCGACCACCTCGGCGCCGCGCCGGGACCGGACGAAGGCGAGCGTGCGTACCCCCTCGATCACGCTGTCGGTCAGCAGGTCGGCGGTCTCCCGCAGCGCCGAGCGGCGGACCTGGAGCAGGTCGGCGTCGGGGGAGGCGGCGTCGGAGGAGGGCAGCAGCGGCGGTTCCCAGAGCGCGAAGGTCACCCCGCCGCGCGGCGAGGTGTCCTCGGTGACGGCCGCGACGGGCAGGCCGGTGAGCCGGCCGGCCGCCGTCGCCGGGTCGCCCGACGTGGCCGAGGCCAGCACGAAGACGGGGGTACGCCCGTAGCGCGCGCATTGCCGCCGCAGCCGCCGGAGCACGTGCGCTACGTGCGAGCCGAACACGCCCCGGTAGGTGTGGCACTCGTCGACCACCACGTATGCGAGCCGGCGCAGGAAGCCCGACCAGTGCGCGTGCCCGGGCAGGATGCCGTGGTGCAGCATGTCGGGGTTGGTCAGCACGAACCGGGAGTGCCGGCGGATCCACTCCCGCTCGGTGCGCGGGGTGTCCCCGTCGTAGGTGGCGGGGCGTACCCCCTCCAGTTCCAGGCCGGCGACGGCGCGGAGCTGGTCGGCGGCGAGCGCCTTGGTCGGGGCCAGGTAGAGCACCGTGGCGCGCGGGTCGGCCAGCAGGGTGCCCAGCGCCGGCAGCTGGTACGCCAGCGACTTGCCGGACGCCGTCCCGGTGGCCACCACGACGTGCTTCCCCGCGTACGCCAGCTCGGCGGCCTCGGCCTGGTGCCGCCACGGGGCGACCACGCCGCGCCGCGCGAACGCCGCCCGGAGCTCGTCGGGGGCCCAGTCCGGCCAGGGCGCCGGCTCGCCGGCCCGGGCGGGCACCCGCTCGACGTGGGTGACCGGGTCGGTGGCGTGCCGCAGGCGCAGCCGGCGGAGCAGCTCACCCGGCGACCGCCCGGGGCCACTTCCCGCCGACCCGGTGGCCGCTGACGACTGCTTCAGGTCGTCGCGCGGCGACAGACGCGCCGAGCCGAAGCTGTCGGTCGACTGCTTCAGGTCGTCGCGCGGCGGTAGACGCGCCGAGCTGAAGCTGTCGGTAGACACGTCCTGCACTCTCGCACTGGTGTTCGGAATTGGAAACCCGGGGGCGGGGGTATGGGGAAGCCTGCGCCGGTGACCCGCAGGGGGCCGCGCGGGGGGATGGTTAGATGCCCAGAAGAGCTTACCGAGGAGGGACCGATGGAGCTGTCGCTGGCGACCCGCACCGTGGGGGAGCACACGGTGCTCGAGGTCGGCGGTGAGGTGGACGTCTACACCGCGCCGCGCCTGCGGGAACGGCTCCTGGAGTTGATCGACGGCGGCGCCCGCCGGGTCGTGGTGGACCTGGGGCGGGTGGACTTCCTCGACTCGACCGGCCTCGGCGTACTGGTCGGCGCGCTCAAGCGGCTCCGCTCGGCCGGCGGTTCCTTCGCGCTGGTCTGCGACAAGGAGCCGCTGCTCAAGATCTTCCGCATCACGGCCCTGGACCAGGTCTTCCCGTTGCATCCCACGGTCGACGCGGCGATCAACGCCGACGCGACCGGCGCCGGCGCGTGATGGCGACCGTCAAGCTCTCGTTCTCCCCGGCTCCGGTGCACGTCCGCACCGCCCGCCTGGTCGGCGTGGCGGTGGCCCGCCGGGCCGGGGTACGCGAGGACCTGCTCGACGAGGTGCGCCTGGCCATCGGCGAGGCGTGCACCCGGGCGGTCGCGCTGCACCGGCAGTACGGGCTGCCCGACCCGGTCTACGTGGAGATGTCCGACAGCGGGGCCTACACGGTGCGGGTGGTGGACCGCGCCCCGATCGAGGCGAGCATCGGCCTCGCCGCGCTGCCCCCGGACGAGCTGGCCAAGGAGTCGCTCAGCGAGGACGCGCTGACCACCGGCGTGGGGTTCGCCCTGCTGGCCGGCTTCGTCGAGGACCTCCAGGTCCGCCCGGTCGACGAGGGCGTCGGCACCGAGGTCCGGATGGTCTGGCCGGTCGGCCGCCCCTGACCCTGTCCTGTCCGCAGGCCGCGTTCCCCTCGGGGGACGCGGCCTCGTCGTGCTGCCCGGTGCTTATATCAGATTTCTTCACATAGCACAGTTACGAAGATCATCAAGACACGGTGGCCCCTCGGTGTGACCCTCACCACGCCGGAGGGCTACAGTACCCGGGTTGTCAGCAAGTGACCCGACTCGCAGCCAGCGGGAATGGGTGTTCATCGCTGGTCCGCCGGGGTGGGTTGGCGCGCGCTTGCGAGTCCGCAATCCAGGCGTCGGTCCGTGCGTCTCCACTGGCCGGCGCGAGTGTTCGGTACAGGAGGACATAGATGTCCGGGACCTTGGCCGCCGACGGCGGCGCACTGTCCCTTACCGGAGCCAACGTGACGTACGTCGTCATCGCCGCGGTCATCGCGCTGGTGGCGCTCGTCTTCGCGGCCGCCTTGACCAAGGCGGTGCTGGCAGCCGGTACGGGAACCACGAACATGCAGGAGATCTCCGGGGCGGTGCAGGAGGGCGCGTCCGCGTACCTGCTGCGGCAGTTCCGCACCCTGGCGATCTTCGTGGTGATCGCCGTCGTGCTGCTGTTCCTGCTGCCGGTGCACGACACCGACGGCAACGAGACCCTCGTGAAGATCGGCCGGTCGGCCTTCTTCGTGGTGGGCGCCGGGTTCAGCGCGTTCATCGGGGGCGCCGGCATGTGGCTGGCCACCCGCGCCAACCTGCGGGTCGCCGCGGCCGCCCGCGAGCGGGAAGGCGGGCGCGAGGGCGCCATGAAGATCGCCTTCCGCACGGGTGGCGTGGTCGGCTTCCTCACCGTCGGCCTCGGCCTGTTCGGTGCGGCGCTGGTCGTGCTGATCTTCCGGGGTGACGCCCCGACCGTGCTGGAGGGCTTCGGCTTCGGCGCCGCGCTGCTCGCCATGTTCATGCGGGTCGGCGGCGGCATCTTCACCAAGGCCGCCGACGTCGGCGCCGACCTGGTCGGCAAGGTCGAGCAGGGCATCCCGGAGGACGACCCGCGCAACGCCGCCACCATCGCCGACAACGTGGGCGACAACGTCGGCGACTGCGCCGGCATGGCCGCCGACCTCTTCGAGTCGTACGCGGTCACCCTGGTCGCCGCGCTGATCCTGGGCCGCGCCGCGTTCGGCGAGACCGGCCTGGTCTTCCCGCTGATCATCTCCACGATCGGCGTGCTCGTCGCGATCGTCGGCGTCTTCATCACCCGGCTGCGCACCTCGGACCGCAACGGTCTGACCGCGATCAACCGGGCCTTCTACCTCTCCGCGCTGATCGCCGCGGTGCTGGTGGCGATCGCCGCGTTCGCCTACCTGCCCGCCACCTTCGGCGAGCTGGAGGGCGGTCTCACCGACGTCGACCGCAACCCGCGGCTCGTGGCCATCGGCGCGGTGGTCATCGGCATCGTGCTCGCCGCCGCCATCCAGGCGCTCACCGGCTACTTCACCGAGACCAACCGGCGCCCGGTGCAGGACATCGGCAAGAGCTCCCAGACCGGCGCCGCCACCGTCATCCTCGCCGGCATCAGCGTCGGCCTGGAGTCGGCGGTCTACTCGGCGCTGCTGATCGGCGCCGGCGTCTTCGGCGCGTTCCTGCTCGGCGGCAGCTCCATCACGCTGTCGCTGTTCGCGGTGGCGCTGGCCGGCACCGGCCTGCTCACCACCGTCGGCGTCATCGTCGCGATGGACACCTTCGGCCCGATCTCCGACAACGCCCAGGGCGTGGCCGAGATGTCCGGTGACATCGACGAGCACGGCGCGCGGACGCTGACCGAGCTGGACGCCGTCGGCAACACCACCAAGGCGATCACCAAGGGCATCGCGATCGCCACCGCGGTGCTGGCCGCGACCGCGCTGTTCGGCTCGTACACCGACACGCTGCGCTCCTCGTACGAGGACGCGGGCGTGAGCGACGTCGGCACCGAGATCCTCAACTCGCTGAACGTGGCCAACCCGCGCAACCTGGTCGGCCTCATCATCGGCGCGGCGGTGGTCTTCCTCTTCTCCGGCCTGGCCATCAACGCGGTCTCCCGCTCGGCCGGCGCCGTGGTGATGGAGGTCCGCCGGCAGTTCCGCGAGCTGCCCGGCATCATGGACCGCACCCAGCGCCCCGAGTACGGCAAGGTCGTCGACATCTGCACCCGGGACGCGCAGCGCGAGCTGATGACCCCCGGCCTGCTGGCCATCCTGGCCCCGATCGCGGTCGGCTTCGGCCTCGGCCCGGGCGCCCTGGCCTCGTACCTGGCCGGCGCGATCGGCGCGGGCACCCTGATGGCGGTCTTCCTGGCCAACTCCGGTGGCGCCTGGGACAACGGCAAGAAGCTGGTGGAGGACGGCGCGTACGGGGGCAAGGGCTCCGAGTCGCACGCCGCGACCGTCATCGGTGACACCGTCGGCGACCCGTTCAAGGACACCGCCGGCCCGGCGATCAACCCGCTGATCAAGGTGATGAACCTGGTCTCGCTGCTGATCGCCCCGGCCGTGGTGGCCTGGAGCGTGGGCACCGACCGGAACACCCCGCTGCGGATCACGATCGCCGTGGTGGCCGCGCTGGTCATCGTGGCCGCGGTGGTGTTCAGCAAGCGCAAGGGCATCGCGATGGACGACTCCGACAGCGGTGCCGGCACGCCGGACCCGCAGGTGGAGACGGTCAACGCCTGACCCGGACGACGCGACGGTTCCCGGTCGGCCTCGGCCGGCCGGGAACCGTGCCGTCCGGCGGTCCCGTGCACGAAACCTGACCGGTGGCACTTCCACCGCAAGGTCGTACGCTGCTTCGCATGCGTACGCGCCGGGCGGCAACCGCCGGAAAGCTCACGGTGGTCCTGGCCACGCTGGTTCTCGTCGTCGCCGGCTGCGGCGGCCCCAGCCCGCAGGCCTGGGCCGCGTCGGTCTGCCAGGCGCTCAGCCCGTGGCGCGCCGAGATCAACAAGCTGACCAGCAGCACTCAGCAGCAGATGACCGCGCAGACCACCCCGGCGCAGGCCAAGGAGAACCTGGTCCGGCTGTTCGCCGGGGCGGAGGAGGCCAGCGAGACCGCCCGGCGCAAGGTCGAGGAGGCGGGCGTGCCGGAGACCGACCACGGCGACGAGATCTCCGCCGGGTTCCGCGCCTCGCTGAGCAAGGTGCGGGACGCGTACGGGCGGGCCCGGGACACCATCGACGGGCTGGACACCGCCCAGGCCGGCCCGTTCTACGACGGGGTGCGCACCGCCGTGGACACGCTCAACAAGGAGTACGACGCGAGCGCGCTGGACACCAGCAAGCTCAACTCGCCCGAGCTCAAACAGGCCTTCGACGAGGTCCCGGAGTGTCGCTGACCCCACCCTCTCCGAACCCGGCCCGCCAGCCCTCGCTGTTCTCCACCGAGGCGGCCGATCCGTCGCTGGCGGACCTCGCCGGCCTGCTCGCCGGGCCCGGTGAGGTGGTCCGGATGGGCGGGACGGCCCGGGTCTCCGTGGTGGTCGACGCCGCCTGGCGGGTGCACGTGCTGGTGGCCGAGCTGGGCGCCCGGGGGATCCCGGCGAGCTGGGAGCCGACCGGGGACGGGCGGCACCTGGTGCGCACCGCGTACGCCACCACGCTCGCCCCGCTCGCTCTGGCCTGGCTGCGGGGGACGGTGAAGCGGCCCCCACGGGCGTTCCACCTCAACGGGCGGCGGCTGCGGCTCTGGCTCGCCGCCGCCGGGGCGGCTGACCCGGCCGGGTTCCGGCTCCGGCTCGGCCCGGCCGACGAGGAGTGCTGGCGGACGGTGCGCGCCGCGCTGGCCGCGGTGGGGCTGCCGGCCGCGTTCGTCGAGGCGGACGAGGGCGGGCCGGCGTACCGGATCACCGGTCGGCGGCGGGTGAACCGGCTGGTTGAGCTGGTCGGGGACCGGCCCCGGGCCGTGCCGGCGGCCGAGTGGCCGGTGACGCACGGCTGACCTTCCTGCGCAAGCCCACCGCCTGTCCGATCCCGGACACCCCGTGCGGAGGTTTGCGCAGGAAAACGACCGGTGTCCCCTCCGCCGTGGGTGCGTGATCGTCACAGTGACCCGCTCGGTGCCCTACCCACGGTGTACGGTGGCGCCGTCCGGCGGGGTGCCGGCCGATGGTCGACGCCACCTGATCATTTGCCGCCCACGAAACCCGGAACGCGGACGGCGCGTTACGTTGGACATCCGGACCGCCAGTGGTCCGGCAGGGTGCAACACGCCCCCAAGCGGGCATTGCGTAGGAGTGAGGTCGGGGAGAGACGTGCCGAGCAACGCTGGAACCACCCGTCTGGTCATCGTCGAGTCACCGGCGAAGGCCAAGACGATCTCGGGCTACCTCGGCCCGGGGTATGTCGTGGAGGCCAGCTTCGGCCACGTCCGGGACCTGCCCCGCAACGCCGCCGAGATCCCGGCCGCCTACGAGGACAAGCCCTGGGCCCGGCTCGGCGTCGACGTGGACAACGGCTTCGCCGCGCTCTACGTGGTCTCCGCCGACCGGCGCAAGCAGATCACCAAGCTGAAGTCGCTGGCCAAGGAAGTCGACGAGATCTTCCTCGCCACCGACGAGGACCGCGAGGGCGAGGCGATCGCCTGGCACCTCGTGGAGACGTTGAAGCCCAAGGTGCCGGTCAAGCGGATGGTCTTCCACGAGATCACCAAGCCGGCCATCCAGGCCGCCGTGGCCAACCCGCGGGAGATCGACCGGGACCTGGTCGACGCCCAGGAGGCCCGGCGCATCCTCGACCGGCTCTACGGCTACGAGGTCTCCCCGGTGCTCTGGCGCAAGGTCCGTAGCGGCCTGTCCGCCGGCCGGGTGCAGTCCGTGGCGACCCGCATCGTGGTCGAGCGGGAGCGGCAGCGGATGGCGTTCCGCACCGCCGAGTACTGGGACATCCTGGCCACCCTGGCGGTCGCGAACCCCGGCGAGGGGCCGCGCACCTTCAACGCCACCCTTATCGCGCTGGGCGGCGACCGGATCGCCACCGGCAAGGACTTCGAGCCCACCACGGGCCGGGTCCGGGCCGGCGCCGGCGTGGTGCACCTCGACGAGAGCGGCGCCCGGGGGCTGGCCGCGCGGCTGGACGGGCGGCCGTTCACGGTCACCCGGGTCGAGGAGAAGCCCTACCGCCGCCGCCCGTACGCGCCGTTCATCACCTCCACCCTCCAGCAGGAGGCGGCCCGCAAGCTGCGGCTCTCGTCCCAGCAGACGATGCGCACCGCGCAGCGGCTCTACGAGAACGGCTACATCACCTACATGCGTACCGACTCGGTGAACCTGTCGGAGACCGCCATCGCGGCGGCCCGCCGGCAGATCGCCGAGCTGTACGGCGAGCGCAGCGTGCCGCCGGAGCCCCGCCGCTACACCGGCAAGGTGAAGAACGCGCAGGAGGCGCACGAGGCGATCCGCCCGGCGGGGGACAACTTCCGCACCCCGGGCGAGGTGGCCAAGGAGCTGTCCGCCGAGGAGTTCAAGCTCTACGAGCTGATCTGGCGGCGCACCATCGCCTCCCAGATGACCGACGCGGTCGGCTCCAGCGTCTCGGTGCGCATCCGGGCGCTCTCCACCGCCGGTGAGGAGGCCGACTTCGGCGCCACCGGCAAGACCATCACCGACCCGGGCTTCCTGCGCGCCTACGTCGAGTCGAGCGACGACGAGAACGCCGAGGCCGAGGACGCCGAGCGGCGGCTGCCCACCCTCACCAAGGACCAGCCGCTCACCGCCGACGAGCTGGCCCCCCAGGGTCACCACACCCAGCCGCCCGCCCGCTACACGGAGGCGTCGCTGGTCAAGGCCCTGGAGGAGCTGGGCATCGGCCGCCCGTCGACCTACGCGTCGATCATGCAGACGATCCAGGACCGCGGGTACGTCTTCAAGCGCGGCCAGGCGATGATCCCGTCGTTCCTGGCGTTCGCGGTGATCGGGCTGCTGGAGCGGCACTACCCGCGCCTCATCGACTACGACTTCACCGCCAGCATGGAGAACGAGCTGGACGAGATCGCCGGCGGCGACCACGCCGCGGTCGACTTCCTCACCTCCTTCTACTTCGGCAGCGCCAACGGCACCGGCGACCAGGCCATCGCCCACGCGGGCGGGCTGAAGAAGCTGGTCACCGAGAACCTGAGCGACATCGACGCGCGCAGCGTCAACTCGATCCCGCTGTTCACCGAGGACGACGGGCGCGAGGTCGTCGTCCGGGTCGGCCGCTACGGCCCGTACCTCCAGCGGGCGCTGCCGGGTGAGCAGCCCGCGCCCGCCGCGGAGGGCGAGGAGGGCGGCGGCCAGGGCGACCGGGCGCCCATCCCCGAGGGGCTGGCCCCCGACGAGCTGACCCCGGAGAAGGTGCACGAGCTGTTCCTCGGCGGCGGGGGCGAGCGCAAGCTCGGCGACGACCCGGCCACCGGCGAGCCGATCCTGCTCAAGTCCGGCCGGTTCGGCCCCTACGTGGCCAGCGGCGACCGGAAGTCCTCGCTGCTGCGCTCGCAGTCGCCGGACAGCCTCACCCTCGACCAGGCGTTGCAGCTGCTCAGCCTGCCCCGGCTGATCGGCACCGACCCTGAGGGCAACGAGGTGCTCGCCAACAACGGCCGCTACGGCCCGTACGTCAAGCGCGGTGACGAGTTCCGCTCGCTGGACTCGGAAGACAAGATGTTCACCGTCTCGCTGGACGAGGCGCTCGCCCTGCTGGCCGCCCCGAAGACGCGCCAGCGCCGGGCCGCCGCGCCGCCGCTGCGGGAGATGGGCAACGACCCGGCCACCGAGAAGCCGCTGGTCATCAAGGACGGCCGGTTCGGCCCGTACGTCACGGACGGGGAGACCAACGCCTCGCTGCGGCGCGCGCAGACCCCGGAGGCGCTGACCCTCGAAGAGGCCTCCGAGATGCTCGCCGAGAAGCGGGCGAAGGGCCCGGCCCCGAAGAAGAAGGCCGCCAAGAAGGCCGCCCCGGCCAAGAAGACGACCGCAGCCAAGAAGACCGCCGCCGCAGCCAAGTCCACCACCGCCAAAAAGACGGCAACAGCCAAAACCACGGCAGCAAAGAAGACCCCAGCCAAAAAGGCAGCCCCGAAGAAGGCGACCGCGAGCACCGAAACCGACTGACGAGATCTTGGTACGTGGTTGCCCTTGGAGGGGCGGCGGTGTACCAAGATTCAGCCGGGCCAGCCGGCCGCTCGGAGGGCGGTGCGGAGTTGGGTCAGGACTTCGGTCGGGTTGTGGCGGACCGCCCAGGCGGGGAAGCGGAGTATTCGGTCTCCGCTGCTCCACAGGTCGTTCTGCCGTCGCATGTCGGCCCAGGCGGTGCGCGGATCGAGGTGCTGTCCACCGTCGATCTCGACGTGCACCCGCCACTCGGCGAACCACACGTCGAGATAGCGTCGCCGGCCGTTGGCGTCTCGGCGGATCACCTGCCGCGACGGCTCGGGAAGACCTGCTCGACGGACCAGGCTCAGGAAATCCAGTTCGGCGAGGGAGTGGGCGCCGCCCGTCGCATCCGACGCGGTCGCCCGGATCAGTTCGCGTCGGCGAGCCCGGGGCAGCCTGGCCAGGACGCGGTGCACGTCGTCTCCGCCGACGAGACGCTGCTGGAAGCCCGCGGCGATCACCGCGCGGGCCTGGTCGTCGGTCGAGGCCCACTGCGCCGCATCGACCAGCGACCTGGCGGGCATCGTCCGTGGCGGCTGCCCGACGGCCAGCACGTCCTCCGCAGGCAGCACCGCGGTCCGGTGGAGCCGCACCCACGGCGGTAGCGACCTCGCCTGGTGCCGGGCGGGCAGGAGCAGGTGGACGACGGGTGACTCGTAACGGCGTAGTCCCCACGCCTGAGCTGCGGTGAGCCCACCCAGCACGGCCGCCGGGCCGGCCGCGAGCGCGGCGACCCAGCGGAGTTGGGTGCGGCCGACGGGCCCGTTGTGGGCGACGTAGATGCCCCGGTGCACCTGCCGCCACCGCCCGCTGACCACGCGGTGGCGGACGGCTTTGTCGGACAGGAATCGCCGTGCCTGCGAGGCGCTGAGCACATCCCCCTGCCGAAAGAGCAGCCAACTCAACTCATCAGCATCATCCGCCGGCACCCGCCGCCCAAACCCCGCCGATTCCCCACCCGCCCGCACACCCTCCATCCCTGCGGATCCCGCCGCCGCCCGCCACCCCCTGTGGACAGCCAGCGGATCTTGGTACGGATCCGCCCCTCCAGGGGCGGCTGCGTACCAAGATCTCTAGGAGCCCAGCACCTGGGTCAGGTACGGGTTCGTGAAGCGGCGGTCGGGGTCCAGGCGGTTGCGGACGGTCAGGAAGTCGGTGAACTTCGGGTACGCCGTGGACAGGGACTCCGCCGTTCGCCAGTGCAGCTTGCCCCAGTGGGGGCGGCCGTCCAGGTCGGTGGCGACCTTCTCGAACGCCCGGAAGTACGGCTCGTACGGCACCCCCACGTACTGGTGGATGGCGACGTACGCGGAGTCCCGCCCGTACCCGTGGGAGAGCCAGATGTCGTCGGCCGCGGTGAACCGCACCTCGACCGGGAACAGCACCTTGAACGGCAGCCCGGCCACGATGCGCTGCAACTCCGCCAGCGCGGTGGGCAGGGCGGCGCGCGGGAGGCCGTACTCCATCTCCACGAAGCGGACCCGGCGCGGGGTGCAGAAGACCTGGTCGGAGCGGCCGGTGTAGGTGCGTTCGGTGAGCGCCCGGGCGGAGATCGCGCTGATTCCGGGTGCGAGGGCCGGCGCGGCGCGGCCCAGCCGGCAGGCCCCGGCGAAGACGGTGTTGGAGAGGAACTCGTCGTCGAGCCAGCCGCGCCAGCGGGGCAGCGGCCGGTCGTCGGCGGGTACCCGGTCGTTGGTCTTGACCTGCACCCGGTCGGTGTAGGGGAACCAGTAGAACTCGGCGTGGTCGTGCTGCTCGACGAGGCCGGGCAGGTCGTCCAGCACGGCGGCGAGCGCCGCCGGGCGCTCGTGCGCGCGGAGGACGAAGGCGTCGACGCACCGCAGCGTGAGCTCGACCAGCACTCCGACGGCGCCGAGCCCGACCCGGGCGGCGGCGAACACGTCGCGGTGCTCGTCGGCGGAGCAGCGCAGCACCTCGCCGGTGCCGGTGACCAGGGTCAGCGCGGTGACGAAGGTGGACAGGCAGCCGAGTTTCGCGCCGGTGCCGTGGGTGCCGGTGGAGAGCGCCCCGGCGACGGTCTGCGCGTCGATGTCGCCGAGGTTGGGCAGTGCCAGGCCGTGCGCGGCGAGCAGGTCGTTGAGCGTGTGCAGGGTCATTCCGGCCGGTACGGTGACCAGGCGGCGAGCGGTGTCGACGGTGACCCCGGTGTCCAGGTCGGCGAGGTCGAGCCGGTGCCCGTCGGCGACGGCGGTGCCGGTGAAGGAGTGTCCGCTGCCCACCGCCCGGATCGTCCGGCCGGTGTCGGCGGCGTGGCGCACCGCCTCGGCGACCTCCTCGACGGTGCGTGGGCGCACCGTCAGGGCGGCGGTGCTGCGCTGGTTGCCGGCCCAGTTGGACCAGGCGGCTGGCGTGCCGGCCATGGGGACGCTCCTCGACGTGAATATGAACTGACTTCATATCAGGAACGTTGTACCTGGTAAATACCGCAATCGAGCCCGGCTCGTTGTACCGGTAGTCACAGACTCGTGACGTGCAGATATGTTCATCCGTCGAAGGGGGGTGGCGAGTGTCCACACCAGCCGCCACGACCGGGCCGCTGCGTCGGGTACCGGTGCAGGGTCGAAGTGTCGCGCGGGTCCAGCGGATGCTGGACGCCTGCGCCGAGCTCGTCGACGAGGTGGGGTACGAGGGCTTGACCACGACCCTGCTCGCCGAGCGTGCCGAGGTGGCGATCGGGTCGGTCTACCAGTTCTTTCCAGACAAGCGGGCCATCGTGCAGGCGTTGACGCTGCGCACGATGGAGTCGTATCTCCAGCGGCTCGACGAGCGGTTCTCCTCCGCCGACCTGACCCACTGGTGGGACGGCGTCGACGCGGCCATCGACGAGTACATCTCGATGCACCGCACGGTCCCGGGCTTTCGTACCCTGCACTTCGGCGACGTGGTCGACCTGCACCTGCTCGACGAGCAGCGGGACAACAACGGGGTGATCGCGGATCAGCTCGCCCGGGTGCTCACGGAACGGTTCGGTCTGGCTGGCGTGCCTGACCTCCGCTTCCACCTGGAGGTCGCGGTGGAGGCCGCGGACTCGTTGATCAAGCTCGCGTTCCGGCGGAAGACCGAGGGCGACGAGCGGGTGCTGGTCGAGGCGAAGGCGCTCATCCGGGAGTACCTGCACCGGCAGGTCGACGCCCGGACGGAGGCCGTGCAACAGGGTTGAGCAGGGCGCCACCGCCCTGGTGCCGGCGGTGGCGATCACAGGTGCGACGCCCGGGTGCGACCGGGCTGACGACGAACGGCGGGTTCCCGAGGTGTACCGGGACCCGCCGTCACCGTCTAGAGGAACGCGTGGCCCTCGCCCCGGTAGGTCGGCACGGTGGCCACCACGCTGTCGCCGTCGACCAGGTGCACCTCGTTGACGTGCTCGCACAGCTCGCCGGCCTTGGCGTGGCGGAACCACACCCGGTCGCCGATCCGCAGGGCGGTGGCCACGTCGCCGGCCAGGGGGGTCTGCACCTCGCCCGCACCCTCCGCGCCCAGCAGCTTCAGCCCGGCCGGCAGCCACGGCCGGGGCAGCCGGCTGTCCGCCGCCGGGCCCGACGCGATCCAGCCGCCGCCGAGCACGGTGGCCAGCCCGGGCCCCGGGCGGCGGACCACCGCGCAGGCGAAGAACGCCGCCGGGGTGGGCCGCCAGGCACGGTACGCGTCGAAGAGCGTCGGCCCGTACAGGCCCGACCCCGCGGTGACCTCGGTGACCGCGGGGTCGGCGCTGGTGGCGGCCACGCTGCCGGTGCCACCGCCGTTGACGAATTCCAGGTCGGCGTGCTCGCGTACCGCGGCGACCGCGGCCGCCCGACGGGCCAGCAGTTCCCGGTACGAGCCGCGCTGGGTGACCCGGATGGCCGTGCCGAGCACCGCCTGCCCGGGCGGGGCGTCGCCGAGGCCGGCGATCTGCGCCTCGTACGACATGAGGCCGACCAGCCGGAAGCCGGGCCGCCCGGCGACGGCGGCGGCGAGCGTACCGGCCGCGCCGGCGCTGTGCACCGGTGACCGCCGGACGCCGACGTGCACCCGCCCGCCGAGGGGCCGCCAGGAGGCGTCCAGTTCGAGGCAGACCCGCAGCGCCGGCCGGCGACCGGGCGGGCAGACCTGGTCGACCAGGTCGAGTTGCCCGGCGTCGTCGACCATCAGGGTCACCGCGTCGGCGAGCGCCGGGTCGGCGGCCAGCTCGGCGAGTGCCCGGCGGTCGGCGGTCGGATAGGCGACCAGCACGTCGTCGCTGACGCCGCTGCGGGCGAGCCAGAGCGCCTCGGGGAGGGTGAACGCCATCACGCCGTGCCAGCCGGGCCGGGCCAGCGCCCGGGTCAGCAGCTCCCGGACCCGCACCGACTTGCTGGCGATCCGGACCGGCTTGCCGGCGGACCGGTCGACCAGCGCGTCGGCGTTGGCGTCGAAGGCGGATAGATCGACCACCGCGTACGGCGGGTCGAGGTGGGCGGTCGCCCGATCGAGGCGATCGCGAAGTTTGTCACGGTCGATGGCCACGTCTGCACGCTAACTGTCTGGACGCCAATGCGAAATACCCTCGCGTCTGTCCGGGCTGCGGGCGGTGGTGCCGGCGGCCTAGGCTCGGCGAGCAGGCGAATGTCGCGGAGGGGGTCGCAGCTCGCCGCGACTAGAGTGTTCCACCGGGGATGCCCAGCTCTGGGCCGGCACGTGGAGGTACGGCCATCGAAAGCCAGAACAACGGCGAGTCGCCCGGCGTGTCGTCGCCCGCCGACCGCTCCGGTGCGGCCGCCATCCGGTCGGTGCTGCGCATCCGGCCGTTCCGCCGGCTGTGGATCGTGCTCGGCGTCGCCTCCTTCGGCGACTGGCTCGGCCTGCTCGCCACCGCCCTCTTCGCCGCCGCCCAGGTCTCGGGCAGCACCGCCCAGGGTGCCGCCTTCGGCGGCGTGACCGCGATCCGCCTGCTGCCGGCCCTGGTGCTCGGCCCGGTGGCGGGCGTCTTCGCCGACCGGTTCGACCGCCGGTGGACCATGGTCATCTGCGACCTGCTGCGCTTCGTGCTCTTCGCCTCCATCCCGCTCTACGCGCTCACCGGCGCCAGCGGCGGCCTGGTGGTCGGTTGGGCGCTGATCGCCACCTTCCTGATCGAGTCGGTCACCCTGCTGTGGATCCCGGCCAAGGAGGCCGCGGTCCCGAACCTGATCCCGCGGACCCGGCTGGAGACCGCCAACCAGCTCACCCTGATCACCACGTACGGCCTCACCCCGGTGGCCGCCGCCATCGCGCTGGCCGTGCTGGACCGTGGGGTGCGCGGGGCGGTTGGTGGCGACCTGCCCGACTGGGCCGAGCCGGCGCAGCTCGCCCTCTGGTTCAACGCCTTCTCCCGGCTGGCCACCGCGCTGGTGGTCGCCTTCGGGATCAAGGAGATCAGCGAGGCCCAGCGCGGCGAGGCGGAGCGCGTCGAGCAGAGCATGTTCCGCCAGTTCGCCGACGGCTGGAAGTACATCGGCCAGACCCCGCTGGTACGCGGCCTCGTGCTGGGCATCTTCGGTGCCTTCGCGGGCGGCGGCATCGTGGTCGGCACGGCCAAGTTCTTCGCCAACTCGCTCGGCGCCGGTGACGCCGCGTTCTCGCTGCTCTTCGGCGCGATCTTCGTCGGTCTGGCGCTCGGCATCGGGCTCGGGCCGATGATCGTCCGGGACATGTCCCGGCGCCGCTGGTTCGGCATGAGCATCGTGCTGGCCAGCGCCTCGGTGCTGGTGCTCGCCTTCGCCATCCACCTGTCCATGGCGATGCTCGGCGCGATCCTGGTCGGCGCGGGCGCCGGCATGGCCTTCCTGGCCGGCACCACGCTGCTCGGTGGCGAGGTCGCCGACGAGGTGCGCGGCCGGGTCTTCGCGGTGGTGCAGATCGGCACCCGGCTGGTGCTGATCCTGGCCATCGCGCTGAGCAGCCTCCTGGTCGGCGTCGGCGGCTCCCGCCAGCTGACCATCGCCGACCTGGGCATCTCGGTCTCCTCGACCCGCCTGCTGCTGCTCGCCGCGGGCGCCGCCGGCATCTTCGCCGGGATCAGCGCATTCGGCCAGATGGACGACAAGAAGGGCGTACCGGTCCTGGCCGACCTGTGGGGCTCGATCCGGGGCCGCCCGCTGATGCCGGCCGAGCCCTTCGTCTCCAGCGGCCTGTTCGTGGTCTTCGAGGGCGGCGAGGGCGCCGGCAAGTCCACCCAGCTCGCCGCGCTCGCCGAGCGGCTGCGCGGGCAGGGTCGGGACGTCGTGGTCACCCGGGAGCCCGGGGCCACCGGCATCGGGGAGCGGATCCGCTCGCTGGTGCTGGAGACCTCCGACGACGACGCCCCGTCGCCGCGCTCCGAGGCGCTGCTCTACGCCGCCGACCGGGCGCACCACGTGGCCACCGTGGTCCGGCCGGCGCTGGTCCGCGGCGCGGTCGTGGTCAGCGACCGGTACGTCGACTCGTCGCTGGCGTACCAGGGGGCCGGGCGGACCCTGCCGGTGCAGGAGGTCTCCTGGCTCTCCTCGTGGGCCACCGGCGGGCTGAAGCCGGACCTCGTGGTGCTCCTCGACGTCGACCCGCGCACCGGCCGGTCCCGGGTCGACTCCCGCAACCAGGGCGCCGACCGGTTGGAGGCCGAGTCGCTCGCGTTCCACGAGCGGGTCCGGTACGCCTTCCTCGACCTGGCCGCCGCCGACCCGAAGCGCTACCTGGTGCTCGACGCGTCCCGCCCGGTCGAGGAGATCGCCGCGGCGGTCGCCCGGCGGGTGGACGAGTTCCTCGTCGACCCGGCCGGCATCGTGCACCCCCGCCCGGCCCAGGGCCCCGACACCACGGTCCAGCCCGAGTTATCCGACGCGGAGCTGGTGACGATGGAACGCCCCCACCGATGACGGACGTCTTCGCCGACCTGGTCGGGCAGGACGAGGCGGTGGCCACGCTCCGGCGGGCCGCCGCCTCGGCCGCCGCCCTGCTCCGTGCCGCCGCCCCGGCGGTGGCGCGGGCGGGCGCCCCGGCAGCCGGCGGAGCCGACCCGGACGGTGGGCACGACGACCTCGACGCGCTCGCCGAGGAGCTCGACGGGACCGGCGGCGCCACCGGTCAGGGCGCGGAGGGCGTCGACCCCGGCGCCGGGATGACCCACGCCTGGATCTTCACGGGGCCGCCCGGCTCCGGCCGGTCGGTGGCCGCGCGCGCCTTCGCCGCCGCCCTGCAGTGCGTGCACGGCACCGGCTGCGGCCGCTGCCCCGGCTGCCACACCACCCTCGCCGGCACCCACGCCGACGTGCGGCTGGTGGTGCCCGAGGGGCTCTCCATCGGCGTGAACGAGATGCGCGCGCTGGTGCTGCGCGCGGCCAGCACGCCGTCCGGCGGGCGCTGGCAGGTCGTCATCATCGAGGACGCCGACCGCCTCACCGAGGCCGCCGGCAACGCGCTGCTCAAGGCGGTCGAGGAGCCGCCACCGCGTACCGTCTTCCTGCTCTGCGCCCCCTCCACCCACCCGGACGACATCTCGGTGACCATCCGGTCGCGGTGCCGGCTCGTGCCGCTGCGGCAGCCGCCGGCCGGCGCGGTGGCCGAGGTGCTCGTACGCCGGGACGGCATCGCCCCCGACGTCGCCGAGTGGGCCGCCGCGGCGGCGCAGGGACACGTGGGCCGGGCCCGGCGGCTGGCCCGCGACCCGGAGGCCCGGCAGCGCCGTGACGCCGTGCTCGCCGTGCCGCGCCGGCTGACCGGGGTCGGGGCCGCGTTCGACGCCGCCTCCGCGCTGATCGAGGCCGCCGAGGCGGAGGCCGCCGCGGCGGTCGCCGAGACCGACGAGGCGGAACGGGCCGCGCTGCAGACCGCGCTCGGCGCGGGCGGCACGGGCCGGGGTGCGGCCGGGGCCATGCGGGGCGCCGCCGGGCAGCTCAAGGACCTGGAGCGGCGGCAGAAGTCGCGGGCCACCCGGGCCCAGCGGGACGCGCTCGACCGGGCGCTGGTCGATCTGGCCGGCTTCTACCGGGACGCGCTCACCATGGCGCTGCGGGCGCCGGTCGCGCCCGTGCACACCGACACCGCGGCGCTGGCCGGGGCCGGCGCGCAGAAGTGGGACGCCGAAGGGGCGCTGCGCCGGCTGGAGGCCGTCCTGGAGTGCCGGGCGGCCATCGAGGCGAACGTCAAGCCCCGGATCGCGGTGGAGGCCATGATGCTCGCCCTGTGGAAGGGCTGACCACCGCCGGTCGCGGTTGTCCACAGGGCATCGACAGGCTTTGTTGACTACGGTACGGTCCGGTGTGGCCGCGTGGTGACGGTGGCGGCACGCTCAGTGACGAGGTCAGCCGGGAGGAGTCCGCCGATGTCACGGGGGGAGATCGACGAGGCCTGGATCGAGGAGGCGGTGCGGCGCTACCGGCGCATCGAGACCCTCCAGGCCGAGTTCGACCAGGCGGTGGCGACGGTCGAGGTCACCGTCCGCTCGCCGGACGGCCTCGTCGAGGTGGTGGTGACCGCCAGCGGGCGGATCACCGACGTGCGCTTCCTCGGCCCGCTGCACCAGCGCAACCCCCGGGACGTCGCCGGCTCGGTGCAGGCCGCCGTGACCGCCGCCGCCGACGCGGCGCAGTGGGCCCGGGAGAAGCTGCACAACGAGACCTTCGCGGCCTACCGGCCGCTGGCGGGAGCCTGAGATGGAGACGTTGCGCGTGCTGGCGGCCCGCCTGGACGAGGCCGGCGCGACCCTCGCCACGCTGGCCCACACGGTCACCGCCACCGACCCGCCCCATCCGGCCTTCGGCGCCCACGCCGCCGGCCGGCCCGGCGAGGTCGGCCGCGCCCTGCACCGGCAGTGGACCGAGGCCACCGGCGACCGGGCCCGCGAGGCGCAGGCCGCCGCCAGTCGGCTGGCCGCCGCCGCGGCCGCCCTGCGCAGCGCCGCCGACCGTTATTCGGCGACCGACCAGTCCGCCGCGCGGCGGCTGGCCCGGGAGGCGTGATGGACGCCCTCGACCGCCTCGCCGAGCCGGGTCTCGACCTGCTCGCCCGGGTCGACGCGCTGGTCGCCGCCGGCGCGCCCGAGGGGCACCGGCTCTGGCCGCTGCTGCGCCGGATGCGGGTGCTCCCCGGCGCGGCCGTCCGCGAGTTCCTCGACCTGCACCCGGCGCCGCTCGCCGGCGCCGGCCATGCCGTGCGCCGGCTCGTCCGGGGGTACGACGACACGGGCGCCGTCCTCGCCGACCCGGTCGCCTGGTCCGGGCCGGCCGCCGCGGCCTACGACGACGCCCGCACCGCGCTGCTCCGGCACCTCGACGAGGGGCCGGAGAGCCTGGTCGGGCGGCTGGAGTCGACCGCCGGCTACGCCGACGCCCTGGCCGACTGGGTGGAGGGGAGCAGGGCCGCGCTGGCCCGGGCGCTGGCCGAGGCGCTGCGCTCGGCCGAGGCGGTCACGGTGCACGTCGCCACCCGCCCGGGCGCCGAGGCCGGCCGGTCCGGGGCCCTCGCGGCCGCCGAGATCGCCACCCGGGTGCTGGGCGTGCTCGGCGTGGCCTACGACGGCGCGGAGACGTTGCTGCGGCAGTGGGCGCCGAGCCTGGCCGAGACGACCTGGCGGGAGCGGACCACGAGCGTGCCCCACTACGGCGGCACCACCCGGATCGGGCACTGACCGGGCCCTCGCAGGTCCACGGCGTCGCACGCCGAACCGGCCGTGGCCGGGTTCCGGCGGCGACGCCGTGGCCTTCTCCTGCACCCCCCGCAGGTATGGCTTCACTCAACGCGGTCGGCCGCCGTTTGTCCCGTAGCTGACTCATGTTTCAGCCGTCCGGGCGAGGACCAACCACACGAGGGGTCGGGGTCGGTTCGGTCGAGTCGACAATCATGGATCGCTGCGCCGGGTGACCGGACGGCGACGGGTGGCCGGCCCGGATCCGTCCGGAGGTCGTAGGGTGGTGGGCATGGGCATGCTCTGCGCGGTCAGTTTCAACCGGTACGGGCGCCTCTTCTACCTCGACCCCGGTGAGCTGCGCCCGCAGGTGGGCGACAAGGTGCTGGTGCCCACCGACGACGGGCCCGAGGTGGCCGAGTGCGTCTGGGCCGCGCAGTGGGTCAGCGAGGACACCGCCGGCTTCCCCCGGCTCGCCGGCCTGGCCGGCGACGACGACCTGCGCCGCGACGAGTTGCTGCGCCGGCGCAAGGCCGACGCCAAGGTGGCCGCCAAGCGGCTGATCCGCGAGCACGGCCTGCCCATGAAGGTGGTGGCGATCGACCACGTCTTCGCCACCCCGGAGACCGGCAGCGACCGGACGACCGTCTACTTCACCGCGCCGCACCGGGTCGACTTCCGCTCCCTCGTCCGCGACCTGGGGGCGACCCTGCACTGCCGGGTGGAGCTGCGGCAGCTCTCCGCCCGGGACTCCGCCCGCGTGCAGGGCGGGATCGGTTCCTGCGGGCGGGACCTGTGCTGCGCCACCTTCCTCACCGACTTCGAGCCGGTGACCATCCGGATGGCCAAGGACCAGGACCTGCCGCTCAACCCGCTGCGCATCTCCGGCGCGTGCGGCCGGCTCATGTGCTGCCTGAAGTACGAGCACCCCCTCTACCAGCGGTTCCAGGAGTCCGCCCCGGCGGTGGGCAGCCGCGTCTCCACCCCGGAGGGCGAGGGCAAGGTCGTCGGCCACAGCGTCCCCCGCGACTCGGTCACGGTCCGCCTGGACGCCGACGGCTCCCGCTGCTCCTGCAGCCGCGCCTCGGTCTGCGCCCCCCGCCAGGCCCACGACCAGCACTACTCGTAACCCCCTTGCGGGCAACCCCGCCCTCGGCCTCCCTGGGTTGGGGCGCGCGCCTCAGCGGAGGACGATGGGGGGCTCGGCCAGGCGCGGGGTCAGCGGGGTCTTCGGGAGGATCCAGCTTGAGGTGGGGGACTCGTCGGGATTCAGCTGCCAGGCGTGCGAGACCTTGTCGACGGCGATCGGATAGATCGTCAGCGTGCCGTCCGGGTCGATGCGGATGCGGAGGAACGACTTCGAGTCCTCGATGCCCTGGCCGGCGAAGAGCTCGTTGACGTTCACCCCGAACGATCCCGCCACCAGCAGGTAGAGCGCCACCAGCTGGCTCGCGACCAGCCCGCTCACCGGCCCGTACAGGACGGCTGCGGCGACCGCCGGCAGCGGCCACGGCCAGTCGTAGAACGGCAGTTGCAGCCAGAGCCAGGTGCCGCCGGCGGCCAGCGCCACGTGGGCCAGCCCGTGCGTCACGCCGAGGATCCAGTGCCGGGCGTGCCGCTTCCCGCCGGCGCTGGGCGGCTTGGCGAAGAACGCCGCACCCAGCAGGGTCACCGCCAGCATGATCACCAGCGGCACGCTGAACAGCCGCTGCTCCGTGGTGCCGACGTGGTTCCCCGCCACCCCCGCCATGGCCAGCATCAGCAGCGTGTGGAGGGTGCCCAGCAGGGTAGTGAAACCCGGGTTGCGGAACGGCAGCCGGGCGAAGATCCCCCAGCCGTACCGCCGGGAGCGGGCCTTGTCCGGATAACGGGCGGCCAGGTCGTACTCGCGGGTGCGGCTGGACCGGCGGGCCAGGGTGTCCCGCGGCGGCACCTCCAGCCGCTCGGGCAGCTGGTGGGTGGGGTAGAGGTAGGCGCCGCCGCCCCCGCAGGTGATGAGCTGCCGCTCCGGGCCGGTGTAGCGGGCGTAGTGGTGCAGGTCGCCCGAGACCAGCAGCCGCACCTGCGCGCCGGTGGGCGCGACGATCGTACGGATGAAGTAGTCGATCGAGTCGTAGGCCGTGGGATGGTCGTGGGCCTTGACCCAGGTCGGCGCCGGCACCGCCAGGATCACCTTCGACCGCGGGGTGAGCTTCCGGGCAACCTCGTCGAAGTAGGTGAGCTGGGGGTCGTCCAGGTACGACCCGGACTGGTCGTCGAGGCCCAGCAGCCACCAGTCGGCCGGCAACTCCACCGCGAAGTACGAGCGGGACTGGCCGGTGCCCCAGCCCGCGAAGTGCCGGTCCCGCGAGCGGACGAACAGCCGCAGGAACGCGGTCAGGCCGTCGTACCAGTCGTGGTTGCCCGGCACCGCGAAGAGCGTCGGCCGCTGCGGCGGCGCGATCGGCAGCGCGGCCTGGTACGGCCCCTTGCACCGATCCTCGTACGCCTCGTAGGCCGCCGACGGGTAGACCTGGTCGCCACCCATCACCAGGGTCTGCGCCCGGGGCAGCCGGTGGCCCTCGACCTCCAGCTCCGGCTGGGCGAGCAGGTGCGCCACCGAGTACGTGGCGTCGAAGCCGTCGCCCAGGTCGGCCACGTAGTCCAGCCAGAGCCCGCCGTCCGGCCCCACCTGCCGGAACGTGTCGTCGCCGAACGCGTTCTGCAACTCGCGCTTGTCCAGGTACGCCCCGAACAGCATCGCCAGCAGCGTCCGCAGCCCGGTGCTGATGAGCAGCAGCGGCGCGAGCCACGGGACCGGCTTGCGCGGGGTGAAGCCCAGCTCCAGCGGGTCCAGGCTGCGCGGTCGTCGGCTGGCCCGCTCGCCCGGGTGCGCCTCGGGGATCGGCTGCTGCGGCGGCACGTGATCGTCACTCACCCGCCGCAGGGTAGTCCCGACCGACCGCGAAGTCTCTCCCGCGCACGTGCCGAAACTCCCGGATGTCCGGTTCGAAGGTCGGGGGGATCCCGTTCGGCGTCCGGCGAGGTGTGCCGTACACTTGACGATCGTTGCCGCCTTAGCTCAGTCGGCTAGAGCGACGCACTCGTAATGCGTAGGTCGACGGTTCGATTCCGTCAGGCGGCTCCATAGGAAGGCCCAGGTCACCGGCTTGATCGCCGATCATGACCTGGGCCTTTTACTTGCCATCGCGAGGCTGAGCAGCCAAGCGAGCAGCCGACCTACTCACCCGATCACAGCGCCCCCTCCAGCCGTGACGCGGCTTCCCGCGCGATCTCTGGGGCCACGTGCGCGTAGATGTTGAGAGTGACGTTGATCTGCGAGTGGCCGAGGATCTCCGTGACCACTCGGACGGGCATCCCCTGAGCAAGTGGACGCTGGCCGCCGTGTGCCGGAGGGTGGTGCAGACGAACCTGTCGGGAGCCGGCCCGCCGGATGATTTCGCGGAACGACCGGTAGTCGTTGCGTGGGTGGAGGGGCGTGCCGACGGCGGTGGCAAAGACCAGACCAGGGTCGGCCCAGTTGTCAGCGTCGAAGCGTTCCCCCGCCTGGCGCTCCTGCGGCGGCGGAGTGCCGTTAGCACGGTGGACGGCAGCGGGAGGGTCCGACGAGACCGGGACGTCTTCGTCTCGACGAACACCAGGCCGCCGGTCTCAGGATCCCGCTGCAACTGCCCCGCACGCGCAGCGTCCCGGCGGCCAGGTCCATGTCATCCCGGTCTGGTGGAACGAACTGGTCAATCTCAGCGGGACGGGCTCACCCGTGGCGGTTCGAAACTCAGCGAGACGCCGGCGGCCGGCGGGTGCGGGCAGCCCAGCTGCCACCGTGGTGCGGTGTGCACGTCCGGCCAGACACCTGCCGTTGACCGCTACCGACCTGTCTACGCCGAGCAGAGGCGAACGTCGCGGGAGACGCGTATGCCTCGACGATGATCGCTTGGGATACCGTGCGCTCCCAGGAACGTGAGACGAGGACGTGGCGCATGGCAAGGACACGGCAGGCAGGTGCGGGAGAACGCGCGGCGGGTGTGGCCGTGCTGGCCCTCACGACCCTCCTGACGGCGAGTGGCTGTTCGGGAGCCGCCAACCCGGTGGAAGGGGCGTCGCTGCCACGCACAGCGTCGCCGTCTCCAGCTGCGCCGATGCGTGTGGTCAAGCCGGAGAAGCTGCTCAGCGGCTGGCCGGAGTCGACAAGCGGGACCTTGCGCGATCAGGCCCAGCAAAACACAGACACCTTCAAGCCGTTCCTCGACGGTGAGGCAACCAGCGAGGTCGGCGCCGCCTACGCCCTCCTCGATAACAGCACGACCATCCTTGTCAGCGGGGTCTCCGGCAGGGTCACGGATTCCAAGGGAAGCCTGGACAAGATCTTCGCCGCTCTGCCGAGACTGTCCGATATCCAGCCCATCCGACCAGGGCCGATGGGCGGCGAGGCTCGCTGCGGCAAGGGTGAGACCCAGGACGTCAAGGTCCACGTCTGTGCATGGGCAGACAACCACACCATCGGCATGGTGACCCAACTCGGCTCGTCAGGTTTTTCACCGAACAAATTCGTGCAGGCGCGTTCCCAGATCGAGCGGCCACTCACCTAGCGAGTCTGGCGGTTGGACTCCTGCCGAAGCGACTCCGTGACGTCCCGCCAGGTGCCGGCCGAGGTCTTCATCGCCCGGTCGATTATCGACCGGGCAGATGCTTGGTCGGGGAATTCGTACGACACCTCCTGCCCTTCGTCACCGCCGATGCGGCCACGGACTCGCCAGAGCCGGCCATCGGAGAGCAACCAGATGTCCCGCCCGGCCATGCGACCCCAAGACCCGTTCCACCAGCGCCCGCGTCCTCCACCAGGAGCAGCCTACTCGTACACATGTACGATCGGCCGGCTGTCGGCGAGGTTGACGCTCCTATTGCTGTCAACGGAACGCGGCCGATCAGTCGAGACCAAGGACCGCGACGAGTTGGGTGAATGTGGGTGCCACCAGTCGCCATGAGCACTGGCTCGGGTTGGTCCAGAAGTCGCTGGCCACAACGCTCGGATCGGTGAGGTCGGTGCGGTAGTCGAGCGCGAGGGCAACGTCGTCGCCGGGGTTGCGGTTGACTGCGATAAAGACTGCGCGCTCCGCGTCGAGCCACGGCAGGGCGACGTGCCGGTCGACTTGACTGCCGCGACCCACCCGGAACATTTGCGATGACGGGGCGTCGTCGGCGAGGAGATCCAGGGAATCGCTCTCAAACCGCATGTGGTCAAGGTTGTCGAGGAACATCAGGGGGTCTTGGAACCATGGCATGACGTCGTGGAGTATTTGGGCTCCTGGGTGCCGCCACAGGCCATGCTCCAGCAGGGCGACCAGCGTCGGGGGCAGGGGAAGCCCTCGGACCGTCCAATCCTGGGGACGGGACGTTGCCTCGGCTTCGTGCACCGTCATCTCCCAGCGTCAGCTCCCGGATCAGGCGGCAGAGTACTTGTCAGGCGGGTGAAGGCTTCGCGGGCTATGTAGCGCTTCAGGCAGCGCATGATCTCGGTTTTGGTCTTGCCCTCGGCAATGCGTCGGGTGACGTAGTCGCAGCTCGGAGCCCCCAAAGCCATACTTCCAGCCTCACCCAAAGCTCCCGTGCCCGATGCGTGCCCGATGCAGCGGTCAATACCGGCGTCCAGCGGCACCCCCCGGCAGTCGCGGGCGGAGCGCTCCGTGCTGAGGTACCAGGCCAGACAGCTACTCACGGTGTGGACTAACCCGATTCCCAAGCTGACAGTCCGACGAGACCCTTGGCGATTGCGAAGTGCGTGTCGTCGACGGGTCCACGGCGGCTGCGTGTAGCCAGTACGGTCCTCGTCATGCCGGAGACTTATCTTCCCGAGCTGCGACGCGCCGGCCGGTTGGCTCGGCATCGTGGTCTCGGCCGCTTGCTGCTGGCGTCGTTGGTCAGGCTCCCGGTGTCACTGGTGGCCGGCGCCGTCGTGGCACTCTTGCTGGCGGCATGTGGTGGGAGCACAGGACGTCCTGCTGCGTCGCGCACGTCGCCAGCGGGGGCTGGGCCAGCGGCCAGCCCTACGCCGTCTTCAGCGCCATCTCCGGCGGCCGGCAGCCCAACCGCCGACAGCGAGGCCCGGCAGTTGCTGTTGACACGGCACGATGTCGGCGATGAGTGGCGCGACAATGAAGCTGGTCTTAGTCGGGAGCGGCGGACCAACAACGCTGCCTGCACCGGAGTGAAGCGTGGCCTCTACACCAGGGGAAACGCCCGGGTGATGGTCAGTGCCGCTTGGACCTTCTCCGATACGGCGCACAGCGAGTCGGTCGTCCACATCGTCAAGGTGCATCCCCAGCACGGGGCCAAGGCTGACATCGCCCGTCTCCGGGCGAGTCTCACGCGGTGCCGAACCTGGCAAGAGGGCGGCGATGCCCCCGGCTACTCCTTCACGTTGTCCATGCGGTCGATCGCGACTCCGAGGGCCGGCGATGAAGCGGTCGCCTGGCTCGAGAGCGCACGATACGGGCAGGCGGAGACGAGCGTAGCGTGGTACTCCGTTCTGCTGAGGGCGGGGGACTTTACCTCCCTGGTGCGATACGGGCCCGGCCGTGGCACAGGCAGGCCGGCGGCGGAGCGGAGGCTGCGCGAACTCGTCGCCACAGCCGCGGCGAGAGCTGAGAAGGCGCGGTGAACGGGCGGCAAGACCGCAGCAGGTGGGGCGGGTTTCACGGTCGCTGTCCGATCAGGGGCAGGCCTTCTCGTGGTACGAGATCGATCCGCCTGTCGAGTCGGATCGGACCTCGAATCGAAGGCACAGAGTCGCGGTGAAGTCATTCTTGGCGATAAGGCCGCCTTGGGCTTGTCGGGTGAATCGAGCATCGATCCAGCCGAGGACCCGACCGACCGCTTCCTCGCCGGAGGAGGCCCCGGAGCCCAGGACCTCGTCTCCACCGCGTTCGATTCCAGCCCGGAGGTAGTTGACCCCGGCCGTACCCAACTGCCCGTTGTGGAACGCCGGCACGCCCTCCACCTCGCGGGCAAGGGCATTGGCCGAGTCGTATATCGCCTCTTCGGCGGGATTGCGGTCCGCGCAGCCGGCGAGCAGTACGAGCAGCAGCAGGGGCATGGCCCGCCCATGCGGCCTCCAGGCAGGCATCTGTCTACTCTCCCAAGCTGGTCTCGAACTCCGCCCTCCCGGGCGGTGCGCAGTCTATGTGGCACCGACGGGTACACCGTAGGCATACATAGGTAGGTATCGTGCTGGCGGCGCAAGCGCCGGCATCGGCCGGCGCGCCGGCCGATAGTTGCAGACTGCGCCAGGACCCCAAGACCGATGCCTCCGGCGGGGATCTTCGACAGAGATCGGGCCGCTCACCTCCACCGTAAGTCCGGGCGAAGCCGAACAGACCAGGCCCGTTCCACGATGTGCGGACTCACGGCGGAGATGGGCTTCGGGCAGAGGAGCGGTTGACCGGCAGCGCCGAGGGATACCGGACAAGGACAGCGGCGACGGCAGGGCCGGCGATGAGAGCCGAGCGCGGACTAACCTAGCGCGGTGTCAATCGACAGCAGCGCGTTCGAGGCGTGCCGCCGGCTTTTCACCTACCGCGCAGGCATCTGGGTCTACCGTTTGGCGATCCTCCTGGCTGTTCTTCCGTGGCCGTTCCGGGCGGCGGGTGTACCGCTGATGCCCCCACAGGCGGCGGCACCGATGGCTGCCGTGGGCTTCATCCTGGTGTTCGCCGGCCATCGCCTCGTTCTTCGCTCCCATCAGCGAGCGGGGTATTTCGGTGACGGCTATGACCCGTTGCGGCCGCCGGGCGGCCTGGTCGCCCGAGACGTGTTTCGCCTGACGTACTGGTAGCCGCATCCGTGCCGCGCGGAAGAGCTTGAATTCCCGGTGTGCCCAACCGTCGATGCCCTGCGCCCTATCGGGATCGGCGCGGGTCCTCGGGCGGCCGCGGTTCACCGTCGATGGCGAGCAGGCGCGAGGGTCGTTCCCGGCGATGCAGGGCGGCCACGGCGGCCGCGAACGCCAGCACGGGTGCCAGGGCCAGCGCCAGCCACTGCGCGAGGTGGAGCCCGTCGGAGATCCCGTCGTGGACCGAGCGTTGCAGGAGGCCCATCCCGGCCCGAGTCAGCAGCAGCACCGCCCCGACCGGCACGAGCAAGGTCAGGAGGCGCCGCCGCAGCGATGCCGGAGTGGACACGACGGCGAGGGCGCTGACCAGGTAGCCGGCACCGAGCAGCAGCGCCTCGATGTGGTCGACACCGGTGGTGAATATCCAACTCGTCCGCACGGCCTCGGACCCTGGTTGGGGCAGGGCGAGCGCCGCGATTGCCGGCGTGCCCGCGCTGAGCAGCGTGGCGCCGGTGAACACGCCGAGCCGCCAGCGCCCGATGACGGCCGCGCCGGAGCGGGAGGCGGGGACGGCGAGCGCCGCGGCGGCCATTCCGGCGAGCACTGCCGGCCAGAGGTTGAACACCGAGCGGTACGCGAGGTACTCGCCGGCTGCCCGGGCCACTTCGAGCGCGGCGGCTCCCCCGGCGAGTGAGGCAGCGCTCCGGCGCCACCCGAACCCGGCCAGGACCGCCACGACGAGCCAGGCCACCGGCAGGAGCCACGCCTGCCACGGGAGGACATCGCCGAGCCCGCCCGGATGACCGGTGGCGAGCAGAGCGAAATGCAGCACCGGCAGGCGCGCGGCGTACGCGAACAGGGCAAGCGCGGCGATGAGGCCCAGGGCCGACGCGGCGTCCCGCCAGGTCCGGTCGGACAGCCGGGCGGCGCTGTAGTGGACGTGGGTTCGTAGTGCCCCGCTCAGGAGGTCACGCACATCGCGGGCCCCGGGCCGGCGCTGGTCCGGTTCGGCGTCGTCCAGCAGCACCCCGAGCATCTCGTCGGCGTACTGCTGGCGGTGTTCGCGGGGGTAGCAGGCCAGCAGCAGCCGGTAGGCCCGTTCCATCGTCACGCCGCACCGCCCTGGATGAGCAGGCCGGCACGACGCAGGCGTTCGGTCGCGGCTTCGGCATTGCTGCGCAGCCGCGCGCTCTCCTCGGCCAGCCGTCGCGCGCCCGAGCCCGTGAGCCGGTAGTAGCGGCGCAGCCGGGACTGTACGAGTTCCTCGCGCTCCACCTCGACGAAGCCTTCGGTCCGAAGCCGGTCCAAGGCGGCGTAGAGGGTACCGGCGCGTAGTTCCACACGCCCGGCGGAGATCCGGCGGACTTCCTCCAGAATGGCGTACCCGTGCCGGTTTTCCTCGACCAGTGCGGTGAGGATCAGGTACGTCGATTCCTGCATCGGTGCACTCGACATGGCTCGCAGTATATGCAGACCGACGGTATATACGGCAACGGTCTCGCGGAATCGGTTCCCGAGGTCGATCGCTTTGCCGCCGACGCGTCTGGTCCTTGAGCCGTGGGGCTGAGGAGCGTCGCAAGGTCGCGGCTCATGGCCGCAGTGGACGGACCGGGTCAGCTTGGGGCAAGGAGGCAGAACTCGTTGCCTTCGGGGTCGGCGAGGACCGTCCACGCGACGTTGTGGTCCAGGTCGAGGGCGGCGGCGCCGAGCGTCCGCAGTCTGGCCGCCTCGGCCTCTAGATCGTCACCCGGGTAGGGGCGGACGTCGAGATGGACGCGGTTCCACCCGGTCTTCACGTCGGGTGTGCGGAGGAACTGCAGATATGGGCCGACGCCCTTGGCCGAGCGCAGTACCGCCTTGTGGTCGGTCACCTCGTGCAGGGTCCAGTCCATGGCCTCGCCCCAGAAGCGGGCCATGGCTCGCGGATCCGCGCAGTCGACCACCACCGCGGCGATCGGTCCGGTGTCCCGGTGGAGCGGTCGGGGGTCCAGCACGCAGAACTCGTTGCCCTCCGGGTCGGCCAGGACCGTCCATGGCACGTCGCCCTGGCCTATGTCGGCGGGTGTCGCGCCGAGATCCTTCAGCCGCGCGACCATCTCCGCCTGATGGGCCGCCGAGGTGGTGGCGAGGTCGACGTGTACGCGGTTCTTCGCCGTCTTGGGTTCGGGGGAGGCGATGAGGTCGATGCAGACGGCGACGGGGTCGGGGTAGGCGAAGCCCTCGGGTTCGAGGTTGGTCACGCCGGGTCCCTCGCTGGAGATTTCCCAGCCGAGCGCCTCCGCCCAGAAACCGCCGAGCGCGGAGTCGTCCCGGGCCTTCATGTTGATTTGAACCAGCCGCGTTGCCACGCCGACGATGCTAGGGCTCGTTTGTTGCGACCGCGGGGACGGCCGCCACACTGATGCTCCGTGCTGTCCGGCCAGGCGAGCGGGCCGCACCTTGTCGGCAAGGGGTCGGCGGAGGGCCGAAAGTGCCGTGAGGCCGGGGGTCGCTGGTCGAGGGCGGATCAGAGCCGGCCGTACTGCTCGCGGACCAGCGACTCGACGGTGGTTGCGGCATCTGGCGCCCCGCCGGTCACGGTGACGAGCACGACGATCTCGTCACGGTGCGCGACGGCGCGTACCTCGGTCTGACCCTCGCCGGTGAAGGTCATCGCCCCCGGCACATCGCGGATCTCCGCCAGGTCGCCGAGGCCGCGAGCCGCCGGCTGGAGACTGACGTAGGACTGCTGGAACTGGTCGGCCGCCGACACCGAGTCGAATTGGAGCAGGGTGACGGTCACCGAGGTGGAGTCCGGTCGGGTCCACGCCGCGCCGGCCGCGTGCAGCACGGTGCTGCGCACCGCCGCAACGAGCATCAGGGACCGGAAGTCCTCGCCGAGCGGCACGATCCGGGTGATGTCGACCCGATCGTCTACCGCGGCCGGCGTGGTGGGCGTCGAGTTGGCAGGGCCCGCCACCACCAGCGCGCCCAGGTCGCGGTCTGGGTCGACGCGCGCATGAACCGCGTACCAGACCACGGTGCCGACGACGGCGGCTCCGGCGACGGAAGCCGCCAGGCCGATCACGGGCCAGGGGCGCCGCCACCAGGGAACCGGCGCCGGGCGGGCGGCCCGGTGTGGATCCGGTGCGAAAACCGGGGCCGGGCCCGCGGGATCTGGCCGATCGACGGCGATGCTCTCGGTGCCCGGCGCCGACTCGGCCGGGGTCGGGTGTGCGGCCGCCGGAGGCGCCGGCGCCGCCGTCAGGGTCGAGACGGCGGCAGCCAGCATCAGCGTCCCGGCCAGCGCGAGCCACGTGCCGTCGAGGAACTCGCTGTGAGGGCGGTCGGCCTGCGGGAAGCCGCTGGCGTCCACGGCGTCGCTGCCGGGAAGGAAGGTGAGGAGCGTCAGTGCCACGCCGAGCAACCAGGCGGCCAACCGTGTGCCGGGGCGCCACTGGGGCCTCACCCAGGCCGCGACCAGCATCGCCAGCAGCAGTGCCCACCCGACGTACAGCGACGCCCGGGAGCCCGGGAAGTCGGTCAGCGCATACCTCCGTACCTCGTCGGAGGGCGCCCGGCCCAGCATCAGGTCTTCGGTGCTCTGCCCGGGTCGTACCGCCAACCACGGCACGGAGTGCGCGGTCGCCAGGACGATCAGGCCGACGATCGCCGTCGCCGTGGCCTGTGCATGACGTCGGCCGAGCGCGACCGTGGCTGACCGGCCCGACGGCGTCCGCTCCGGACCGGGAATGATCTTCACGGCGCACATGATGGCAGTGCGGGGTCATGCCGTCGACCCCGAATCCGACCGCGTGTGGGCCGTGTGAATGATGCGATCTCCCCGAACTCCGCCGGGGCTTCGCTCCTTCCGCGACCGATCAGGCCGTGGGGATCGCGGCACAGGGTGCAGGTGGGTGCTCGCGTACGATCCGCTGCTGCGGACAACGTGAAGGTGGCTGATGGAAACCGACGGACGGCCCGAGTTGACAGTCAGCGGCGAAACATCGCCGGCACCCCGGCCGACCGACCGGTCGCGCCGTAACAAGGGGGTCACCCTCACGGTCGCGGCGGCCGCCATCGGCTTGGCGCTCGTCGGAAGCTTCATCCTCAGGCAGCAACGCGCGACCGACCGGGCGGCGCCCGAGCCGGCCGCGGCGCAGTCGGCACCGGCGGACGGCCCTTCCGCCGTGCCGTGGCTGTCGGCGATGGTCGCCCGTGACGGCACATCCGTGACCGTGTACGCCGGAACGAGCGTGCAGTGCAAGGAACTCGTGCAGCCCCGGGCGGTGATCTCCGGGCAGGACGGTGCCCGGGTGGTCGTGGCGGTGCAGGCCCGTGTCCTGGACGCGGCCGACTGCAGCACGAGCGGCTCAGCCGTTCCCGTCGTGCTGTCGCTGCCGGAACCCCTCGGTGACCGGATGCTCCGAGACGCCGCCTCCGCGGACCTGCCGCCGACCTATTTCGAACGTGACCTGCCGGGGCTGGCCTCGGACCAGCGGTGGAGCCCCCACCGAGGGCAGTGGGCGTCCACCGACGAGGGCTGGTACCAGGGCTACAACGGCCCGGAAGGCTTGCATCTCACCGTGACCGCGGGCCGCACGGCCGAGGTGCCGCGGCCCGCCGGCGGCACGGCCGCCACCATCGGTGGGCGTGACGGCGTCATCACCGGCACGGCGGACAGCTCGTGGACCTTCTGGTGGGCCGCGGGGGAGGTCACCTATTCGCTGCGGCTGACTCCGGCCGAGGGGACCAGCAGCACCCTCACACAGTTCAAGCGGGAGATCAGCAGGTTGACCTGGAGCTGACCGTGGTCAGCCCGGCTGTTGCATGATCCAGGTCGGCAGCGGTTCGGCGATCTCGCGTACCACCTGCCAGCCGGCACGGCGGTAGATCTCGACGTTGGCCGGGTTGCTCGTTTCCAGCACCGCCGGCAACCCGTCCGCCGCGGCCCGGCGCAACCCGGCCCGCATGACGGCGTGGCCCCAGCGCCGGCCGGCGCTGGCGGGGTGGGTCCCGAGCACACCGAGATACCAGAACGGCCCGTCGGGCAGCGCGGCGTGGACGGCCTCGTCGTAGGCGTGCACCCGGGCCAGCGCGTCGGCGGGCAGGTGGGCGGCGAGCGGGTCGACCGGCCCCGGCTCCGGCGGGGTGGGTGGTTCCCAGATCGCCACCGACGCGCCCCCGCCGATCGTCCAGATTGTCCTCCGACCGACGCGCTTGTCGAAGAGGTGCCCGAAGAAGGCGGCGGCGTGCCGGGGGTAGCCGGCCGGGTCGGGGAAGAGGTGGGTCAGGACGGGGTCGCCGGCGAAGGCGGCGACCAGCGACCCGACCACCCGCCCGCGGTCCGCCGGGGTGGCAACGGTGATCTCCGGTTGGCGTGGTCCGAGGTCGGTCACGGCCGGCAACGATACGCGCCACACGGAGCGAGCCCGGCGGGCACGGCGCGGCGGCCGGTCCACCGGGCTCACTCCGGCAGGGAGGTGAAGGGTCTAGAGGGCGCGGCGCGGGTCGGGCGGGAAGGCGCCGGTCCGCTGGGCGGGGACGTCGGTCACCACGTACTCCGTCTCGGGTTCCGGGGTGGGCTCCTCGTCGGTCTCCGTGCGGTGCCGGGCCGCTGCGGCGGCCGCTGCCGCTGCCGCGCCCGCGGCGACCGCGCCCGCCGCGACCGCCTTGCCGGAGACGCCGGCCTTGCCGTCGTCACCGCGCGAGGACGCGGCGTGCTCCACGCCGGGCGTGCCGAGGGTACGGCCCTCGTCGACGGTGCCGCGCCAGGCGCCCGTCTCGGCGCCCCGACCCTCGATGTACGACTTGAACTTCTCCAGGTCGGCCTCGGCCCGCTTCTCCACGAGGTGCAGCTTGTCGCCGGTCTTCTCGACCAGCCCCTCCGGCTCGTACTCCAGGGAGAGCAGCACCTGGGTGCGGTCGGTGCCGATCGGCTGGAAGTGGACGGCGCCGGCGTTGGTGGCGCCGCTGGTGGCGGCCCAGGCGACCTTGCGGTCCGGGACCTGCTCCAGGATCCGGGCTTCCCACTCGCGCTTCACGCCGGCGATCTCGGCGACCCAGTGCATCCGCCGGTCGTCGAGCTGGCGCACCTCCTGCACGCCACCCATGAACCGGGGGAACTCCTCGAACTGGGTCCACTGGTTGTACGCGGTGCTGACCGGCACGTCGACTTCGATGGACTTCTCGACCTTCGTGGCCATGAGCACTCCTTGTCGTTCAGTGGTCTGCACCGAAATCCGTACCCCAGGGGATCGGGCCTAATCGGAGGAAAGGCGGCCGGCGGTCGGGTGGGGAGGATCAGACGTAGAGGCGGCTGGCGTAGTCCGGGCCGTAGTGGCGTTCCAGATCGGCGAGGTTGGCCGTCGGGGCCTCGACCTCCTTCACCAGCCGGGCGCGGGTGGGCAGCACGTCGGGCCGCCAGGTCTCCGGCTTCCACAGCTCGGAGCGGAAGAACGCCTTCGCGCAGTGGTAGAAGATCTGCTCGATGGACACCTCGACGGCCAGCACCGGGCGGTGTCCCTTGACCACCATCCCTTCGAAGTACGGCGCGTCGACCACCAGCCGGGCCCGGCCGTTGATCCGCAGCGTGTCGGTGCGGCCGGGGATCAGGAAGATCAGCCCGACGTGGGGGTTGGCCAGGATGTTGCGGTAGCCGTCGGCCCGCCGGTTGCCGGGCCGCTCGGGGATGGCGATGGTCGTCTCGTCCAGCACCAGGGTGAAGCCGGCCGGGTCGCCCTTCGGGGAGACGTCGCAGCTGCCGTCCGCGCCGGCCGTGGCGACCAGGCAGAACGGCGAGGCGGCCAGCCACTCCCGGTCCCGCTGGTGCAGCTTCGTGCGCTCCTTGTCCCGCGCCCGCGGTGTCGGTGCGCCCAGCAGTTCCGCCAGTTCCTCCGGGCTGGTGATCTCCCGTGTCGTCACGTCTGCCTCCCCCGTCCGTTGACCTTGACGGCGATTCCGGCCCGCGAACGGCTGGTTTCCGCCATCGTCAGCCTAGGAGTGCGCGTCGACGGCGAGGTTTGCCCCCTGAACCCGCGGGTACGGACTGAGCCGCAGCGCGCCGGGACGCGATCGATGGAGGCCGGGATGGAGAGCCGACTGAAGGTGCTCGGTCACCCCGTGCACCCGATGCTGGTGATGTTCCCGGTGGCCCTCCTGGTGACCGCCGTGATCTTCGACGTGATCGACACCGTGGGCGGGCCGGACTTCCTCGGCGAGGTCGCGTACTGGAACATCACGGTCGGCCTGGTCGGCGGCCTGCTGGCCGCGGCGGCCGGCGCCTTCGACCTGCTCGCCCTGCCCACCGGCACCCGCGCCAAGCGGGTCGGGCTCACCCACGCCGCCGCCAACGTGGCGGTGATCCTGCTTTTCGCCGCCGTCTGGGCGGTCCGGCTCAACGCCGACTCGCGGGCCGCCGGCGGCGCGCTGATCGCCATCGAGGTGGTCGCCGTGGCCATCCTCGGCGTGAGCGCCTGGCTCGGCGGCGAGCTGGTGGACCGGCTGGGTGTGGGCGTCGACCCGGAGCACGACCTGAACGCCCCCAGCTCGCTGCGACCCCCTTCGGCGACACAGCGGATCGGAGACGTGCGATGACGGAACAGAGTGGCGGCGGTCGGGGCTGGCGGGGCCGCCAGCAGGGCTGGGATCCGATGGGTGAGCTGCAGTCGCTGCGGGCCGAGCTGAGCCGCCTGGTCGGTGGCCGCGGCGGCAGCTCGGACGTGGAGCTGACCGAGGTCGCCGACGGCTGGGAGGTGGTCGTCCGGCTGCCCGGTGTGGCGCCCGAGGAGGTGGCCGTCGAGCTGGACGACCGGGAGCTGTGCGTGCGGGCCCGGTCGGAGGCCGAGGTCAACGCCGACCAGGGCATCCCGGGCGGGTTCACCACCCGTGGCTTCGAATACCGGGTGGACCTGCCGTCCCGGGTGGACCCGGAGCGGATCGACGCGGTGATGGACCACGGCCTGCTCCGGGTGCGGCTGCCCCGGGCGGCCCGGCCCGCGCCGCGCACCATCACCGTCGGCCGCACCGGCCCGCACGCGACCTCCGGGGGTACGCGGACCTTCGTCGACCCGGCCGCCGACCGGGAGCTGCACCACCCGGACACCACGGCCGACGAGATCGACCGGCCGTAGGGGTGGCGTGACCACCCTGTCCGACGACTCCAGCTCGGCGCGTCTGTCGCCGCGCCGCGACCTGAAGCCGTCGTCCGACGACCCCAGCTCGGCGCGTCCGTCGCCGCGCCGTGACCTGGAGCCGTCGGCGCTCGGCCCGGTCGGCGAGCGCGTCCCCGACGTCGAGCGGATCGCCGTGCTGCGGGCGAACGCGCTGGGCGACTTCATCTTCGTGCTGCCGGCGCTGGAGGCGCTGCGGGCCGCGTACCCGTCGGCCGAGATCGTGCTGCTCGGCGGGCCGTGGCACGCGAAGCTCTGGCGCGACCGCCCGGGCCCGGTGGACCGGGTCCTGGTGGTCCCGCCCGCGCCCGGCATCCGCGAGCCCGGGCCGGACGAGGCGCCGTCCGGGCTGGCGGACTTCGTGGCGGCGGCCCGCAAGGAGCAGTTCGACCTGGCCCTGCAGCTGCACGGCGGTGGCGCCAACTCCAACCCGCTCATCGCCGGCCTGGGCGCCCGGGTCACCGCCGGCCTGCGGGCCGAGGACGCGCCCCCGCTGGACCGCTGGATCCGGTACGTCTACTACCAGCACGAGGTGATCCGCTACCTGGAGGCGGTCGCCCTGGTCGGCGCGGGGGCGGTGACGATCACGCCGGCGCTGGCGGTGACCGACGCGGACCGGGCCGAAGCCCGCGAGGTGCTCGGCGAGCCGACCCGGCCCCGGGTGGCGCTGCACCCCGGTGCCACCGACAGCCGGCGGCGCTGGCCGCCGGAGCGCTTCGGCGAGGTGGCCCGGGCGCTGGCCGGCGACGGGTACGAGGTGCTGGTCACCGGCACGCCCGCCGAGCGGGAGACGGTGGACGAGGTGGTCGCCGCGGCGGGCGTGCCGGTCCGCCCGCAGGTCGGCACGCTCAGCCTGGGCGCGCTGGCCGCCGCGTACTCCGGGTGCGCGCTGGTGGTCTCCAACGACACCGGCCCGCTGCACCTGGCCGCCGCGGTGGGCGCCCCGACGGTCGGCGTCTACTGGATCGGCAACCTGATCAACGGGGCGACTCCGCTGCGCGTCCGGCACCGGCCGATCGCCTCGTGGACGATCCACTGCCCGGTCTGCGGCATCGACTGCACGCGGGACATCTACCCGCACCGGCCGGGCGACGGGACGTGCCCGCACCGCGACTCGTTCGTGGCCGACGTGCCGGCCGCCGAGGTGGTCGAGGCGGCCCGCGAGCTGCTGGGCGAGTAGCCGCTCAGGCGGGCTGCGGGGTGTCGGACGCGGCGACCACGACCTCCCACGCCTCCACCTCCCGCTCGGTGACCGTGGTCGGCGACTCCAGGTGGTAGGCCCCGCTGGGCAGTACGCCGGCGCCGCCGTGCCGCTCCAGCACCGCGAGCTGCGCGGCGACGTCCTCGCCCTGGTGCCGCTCCGGCAGCCGGCGCCAGAAGTCGAAGCCGCCGGAGTCGACCAGCTTGGCCCGGTCGTAGAGCACGCATCCGCCGATCCAGGAGACCTTGTACGCCCGCCACGCCCCGGCCGGCAGCCGCAGCTTCTCGGTGACGTGCAGCAGGTTCGCGGCCGGGTGGATGGACGCCCGCTGCCACTCCGGGCTGCCCGGGCGGATCCGTTCGGGCACCGGCTGCCCCTGCCACTCCTCGTAGTGCCCGTGCGTCTCCGGGCGCACGTCGTCGGCGTAGGACAGGCCGTGCACGGCGTTGCCGACGAAACCGCAGCCCAGCTCCCGGATGGCGGTGACCAGCCGGGACAGCGTGCCGGGCTCCAGCCAGACGTCGTCGTCGAGGCAGAGGACGTACCGGGCCGCCGACCGGTCCAGCAGGTAGGCGCGGTGCTCGGCCAGCCCGCGCCGGGGCAGCCGCCGGGTCAGCAGCACCGGGTGGCCCCGGTGGCGCAGCGCCCGGACCATGGTGGCCGCCGCCGGGTGCGCGTACGCGGGGTCGCCGTCGGACTGGTCGCTGACCACCACCCCGAAGTCGGGTACGCCCTCCTGCGCGGCCAGCCCGGAGAGGGTGACCGCCAGTTCGGCGGGCCGGTTGCGGGTGGGGATCAGCACGTCGAGCTGCCGAGGGCGGCGGAACCTGTCGGGCGCGCCGAGGTCGAGCGGTCTGTTCACGCCGGCCTGCCCTCGCCCACCGGCGGGACCACCGGGTGCGCCCGGATCCGGTCGATGATCGCCGAGGTGGAACGGTCCGGCACGTACCCGAGGGTGCGTACCTGGCCGCCCAGCCGGCGCACCAGCGGGGCCTCCGGGACCATCTCGGGCGGGTAGTCGCCGCCCTTGACGTAGACGTCCGGGCGGACCGCCTCGATCAGCTTCGCCGGGGAGTCCTCCTCGAAGACCACCACGTGGTCGACGCACTCCAGCGCGGCGAGCAGGGCCGTGCGGTCCTCGACCGGGTTGACCGGCCGGTCCGGCCCCTTGAGCCGGCGTACGCTGCCGTCCGAGTTGACGGCCACGACCAGCAGGTCGCCGAGCGCGCGGGCCTGGGTGAGGTATCGGACGTGCCCGGGGTGCAGCACGTCGAAGCAGCCGTTGGTGAAGACGATCGACCGGCCGGCCCGGCGGTGCTCCGCGACGAGCGCGGTCAGTTCCTCGGCGCCCACCTGGGTCGGGCGCCCGGCCTCCTCCGGCCCGCTGTCGAGCGCGCCGAGCAGGTCCTCCCGCCGGCACACGCAGGTGCCGGTGTCGGAGACGGTGATGGTCGCGGCGAGCTGGGCGAGCTGCGCGGCGGTCGGCAGGCTCGCCTCCGCCGCCAGCGCCAGGGTCATCGCCGCCAGGTACGCGTCCCCGGCCCCCACGGCGTGGCTGGCCGGGACCGGCGTGCTGTGGCTGCGCCGGGGTTCGCCGTCGGCCCCGCCGACCACGGCGCCCTCGGTGTCCAGGGTCACCGCCACCACGTCCGCGCCGGTGTGCTCGCGCAGCTCGTCGAGGCGGGACTGGGCCAGCACGGCCCGGTCCACGCCCGCGCCGGCCGCCGCGTTGACGGTCACGCCGGTGCCCGTGACGGTGAGCCCGTCGCCGGTCAGCGCGACCCGCTCCTCGCCGGGCGTCGGCTCGCCGGTCGGGCCCGCGAACCCGCCGCCGTGCTCGGTCCTGCTCGGGTCCGTGGCCGCGCCGGCGGGCCCGCTCCCGGGCGCGCCGGAGGTCGGGTGCGGGGTGCCCGGCTCCCGTTCACCGGCCCCGCCGGGCGCCGCGCCGACGACCAGCTCGGAGGGGCCGTCGGCCGGGTCGGCGAGATGGTCCAGGTGCAGGTCGGCGGCGGTCGCGCCGCGCGGGGCGCTCCGGTGCCCGCCGCCGAAGCCGGCCGCGGCCCGGGCCAGCAGCCGGGTCGCCTCGGCGAAGCTCGGGGTCACCACGGTCGGGTTGAGACCGCGCCAGTCGGCCAGGTCGTGCGCGTCGAGCGCCACGGTGGCGTAGCGGTCCCGGTTGGCGACCAGCCAGGCGCGCACCCCGGGGGGCAGCGCGCCCAGGCCGTAGTCGCAGACGACCAGGGTGAGGGGCTGCCCGGCGGCCACGGCGCGCAGCTCCTCTGTGGCGCAGTGCAGCGCGGTCAGGAGGCGGGCCACCCCGTCGTCGTCCAGCGCGTCGTCCGGGTCGCCGGAGTCCTCGCGGAGCAGGATCTGGTTGCCGGCGAGCATCCGCCGCTTCACCGGTGTGGGCCGGCCGGGCTGGTTGACCGTGCGGTCCCAGACGCCGGCCCGGTCGAGGCAGTCGTGCAGCTCGTCACCGGCCACGTCGGCGCCGACCGGGGCGACCAGGGCGGCCCGGCCGCCGAGTGCGGCCACGTTGACCGCGGTGTTCGCGGCGCCCCCGGCGGCGGAGATCCGCCGGCGCAGGGTGAGGACCGGTGCGGGCGCCTCGCGGCAGAGCCGCTCCGACTCCGCGAACCGCCACTCGTCCAGCATGGCGTCGCCGACGACCAGCACGGGACGTCCCTGCCAGCCGGCCACGACGGTGGCGAGCCGGCGATCTTCCGCTGCTGCTCCTGCCATGCCCCTTCGGGTCCCCCGAGCGGGACCGGCCAAACCTGCGCCGCGGGCCACCCACGGCGTCCGGTTTCGGCCGGTCCCGTCCGGGAACGGGTGCAGGCACACCCCGGAGAGGAGAACCACCATGGCAGCGACACTGCAGGGCAAGCGGATCGCGTTCCTGGCCGCCGACGGCGTCGAGGAGGTCGAGTACACGAAGCCCCGCGAGGCGGTGGAGAACGCGGGCGCCCGGGTCGAGCTCGTCTCGATCGAGTCCGGTTCGATCCAGGCCTTCAACCACCTCGACCACGGCAAGCAGTACCCGGTCGACGTGACGACCAAGGAGGCGGACGCGGGGGCGTACGACGCGCTGGTGCTGCCCGGCGGCGTGGCGAACCCGGACTTCCTGCGGACCGACCCGGACGCGGTGCGGTTCGTAAAGTCGTTCTTCGAGGCCGGCAAGCCGGTGGGCGTGATCTGCCACGGCCCGTGGACGCTGGTCGAGGCGGACGTGGTGCGCGGGCGCACGATCACCTCCTGGCCGAGCCTGCGCACCGACCTCACGAACGCCGGCGCGAACTGGGTCGACCAGGAGGTCGTCACCGACAACGGTCTGGTGAGCAGCCGCAAGCCGGACGACCTGCCGGCCTTCTGCGACAAGATCGTCGAGGAGTTCGCCGAGGGGAAGCACTGACTTCTTCTCCCACCGGGGGCATGATCCGCCCCCGGTGGGAAAGGAAGCGGGATGACAGCCCAGGCCGCTCGTCCCGTGCTGCACGCCCGCCAGATCCGCCTGCTGATGCTCGGCCTGATGACCGGCATGCTGCTGGCGGCGCTCGACCAGACCATCGTCGGCACCGCGCTGCCCACCATCGTCGGTGAGCTGGGCGGGATCAACCACTACTCGTGGGTGGTCACCGCGTACCTGCTCGCGTCCACGGCCTCGACGCCGCTGTACGGCAAGATGGCCGACCTCTACGGGCGCCGCCCGGTCTTCCTCTTCTCGATCGGCACGTTCCTGCTCGGCTCATTGCTGGCCGGGCTGTCGCAGAACATGACCCAGCTGATCGTCACCCGGGGTGTGCAGGGAATCGGGGCGGGCGGCCTGCTGACGCTGGCGTTCACCATCATCTCGGACGTGGTGCCACCCCGCGAGCGTGGCCGCTACCAGGGCCTGTTCGGCGCGGTCTTCGGCATCTCCTCGGTCGCCGGCCCGCTGGTCGGCGGCTACTTCGCGGAGACCAACTGGCGGTGGATCTTCTACATCAACGTGCCGCTGGCGATCCTCGCCATCGTGGTCTGCTACCACGTCATGCGGCTGGTGCCGTTCCAGCGCCGGGAGCACACCGTCGACTGGGTCGGCGCCGGGCTGCTGGTGGCCGGCGTGAGCTGCCTGCTGCTCGCGCTGAGCTGGGGCGGCAACGAGTACGCCTGGGGCTCCGGCGTGATCATCGGGCTGTTCGTTGCCGGAGCGGTGCTCGGCGTGCTCTTCGTGCTGCAGGAGGCCCGGGTACGCGAGCCGATCCTGCCGCTGCGGCTGTTTCGCAGCGCCACCTTCGCGCTGGCCAACTCGGCGGGCTTCGTGCTCGGTCTGGTGATGTTCGGGTCGATCATCTTCATCCCGCTCTATCTCCAGATCGTCAAGGGCGCCTCGCCGACCAAGAGCGGTCTGCTGATGCTGCCCATGATGGCCGGCATCATCGTCACCTCGATCATCACCGGGCGGGCCATGAGCCGGATCGGCCGGTACAAGTGGTTCCCGGTGGCCGGCGCTGCCGTGCTGGTCGCCGGCATGCTGCTGTTCCGGCAGCTCCAGGTGGCCACCTCGCTCTGGGTGGCCTTCGGCTTCATGGTGGTGATCGGCGTCGGGCTGGGCCTGTGCATGCAGTCGCTGATTCTGGGCGTGCAGAACGCGGTCGACCCGCGTGACCTGGGCGCCGGCACCTCCTCGGCGACGTTCTTCCGCTCGCTGGGCGGCTCGTTCGGCGTGGCGATCCTCGGCGCGGTGCTGTCGTCCCGGCTCAGCGGCGAGCTGGCCGGCCGGCTGCCGGCGGCGCTCGCCCAGCTCCCGCCGGACCAGCGGGCGGCCGTGGCGGCCAGCGGCGGCGCCAACGTCTCGATCAACGACCCGGCGACCGTCCTGGCGCTGCCCGGGCCGGTGCGGGCCGCCATCCAGGCCTCGTTCGTCGAGTCGCTGCACCTGGTCTTCCTGACCACCGGGCTGATCGCCATCCTGGCCGTGCTGGTCACCCTGCTGATGCCGAACGAGCAGTTGCGCGGTGCCGGCCCGCAGGGCTCGACCGGTGGCGCGGACCCGCTCGGCGGCCCGGCGGCCGCCCCCGGCGGCAAGCCCCTCACCAGGGAGTCGAAGGAGGAGGCCGCCGCCGACATGGAGTCCAAGTCCCAGACGATGCTCTGAGCGAACGGGCGGGCGCGGCGGTGGGTCACCTGGCGTCGCGCGGCGGGGCGCTGAGCAGGTCGAGGATGAGCGCCAGCGGCGGCCAGGCCGCCCGGCCGCGCCGGGTCACGGCGTAGGCGCGCAGCAGGGCCTGCGGTCCGGTGAGCGGCAGCAGGCGGACGCCGGGCCCGGTGGGCTGGTCGCCGGGGAGCAGGCCGACGCCGAGCCCCGCCACGATGAGGTCCTGGACCAGGTCGAGGCTGTCCGCGCGGTGCACGATCCGGGGCTCGAAGCCCGCCATCGAGGCGATGGTCCGCACCACCACCTCGTCGGCGGTGTTGCGCGAGTTGACGATCCAGTCCGCGTCGCGGAACCGGCCGAACACCGCCGGGGCGTCCGCCTCCGGGAGGGCCGCCGCGCCGGCCGGCACCCCGAGGTGCCAGGCGGCCGACCACAGCGGCGTGGCGTCCAGCGCCGGGTCCGGCGCGAGCGGGGCCAGGTTGTAGTCGTAGGTCAGCGCCAGGTCGACGCCGTCGGCGGCGAGCGCCGCGTACGCCTCGGCCGGCTCGTGCTCGTGGATGCGGAGGCGCACCCCGGGGTGGTCCGCCGCCAGCCGGGCGGTGAGCGGCAGCAGCGAGCGCCGGACGGCGGTGGCGAACCCGGCGACGCGTACGGTGCCGGCCGGCTCGGCCCGCGGGTCCAGGTCGAGGCGGGCGGCGTCGACCGCGGCGAGGATCGTCACGGCGTGTTCGGCCAGCCGGCGCCCGGCCGGGGTGAGCCGGACGCGGCGGCCGTGCGGCTCGACGAGTTCGGTGCCCACCTCCCGGGCCAGCACGGCGAGCTGCTGCGACACCGTCGACGTGGTGACGTGCAGCTCGTCGGCGACCTGCCGCATCGAGCCGAGCCGGGCCAGTTCCCGCAGCAGGCGCAGGCGACGCAGGTCCATGCCGCCGATTGTTCACGACTGGCGAACGGTCTGTCCAGGAATGGCACGTGGACATGAGCGGTCCGGACCGGTTCTACTGTCCGCATGAGCACCGTGACCCCGGCCCGCGCCGGCACCGCCATGGCCGTCGCCTCCATGACCTGCGTCCAGCTCGGGTTGGCCGCCTCGGTGGGGCTCTTCGACCGGGTCGGTCCGGAGGGCGCCGCCTGGCTGCGCCTGGCCTGGGCCGGGGTCCTGCTGGCGATCCTGGTACGGCCCCGCCCGTCGGCCTTCACCCGCTCCGCCCTGTGGGCCTGCGTGGCGCTCGGCGTGGTGACGGCCGGCGTCACCATGCTGTTCATGGCGGCGGTGGCCCGGCTGCCGCTGGGTACGGCCAGCGCGCTGGAGTTCCTCGGGCCACTGGGCGTGGCCGTGGCGCGTGGTCGGGGCGGCGCCAAGCTCTGGCCGGCGCTCGCGGCGGTCGGGGTGCTGCTGCTCACCGAGCCGTGGCACGGCGGCGCCGATCCGGTCGGGGTGGCGTACGCGCTGGGTGCGGGCGCCTGCTGGGCCGCGTACATCCTGCTCACCCAGCGGGTGGGCGACGAGGTCTCGGGCATCCGCGGCCTGGCGGTCTCCATGCCGGTGGCCGCCGTGGTCGCCACCGTGGTGGTCGGTCCGTCGGTGTTCGGCGACCTGACCTGGCCGGTGCTCCTGGCCGGCCTGGGGCTGGCCGTGCTGCTGCCCGTCGTGCCGTTCGTGCTGGAGTTGCTGGCGCTGCGCCGGCTCACCACGGCCGCGTTCGGCACGCTCATGAGCCTGGAGCCCGCCATCGCCCTGGTGGTCGGCCTGGTCGCGCTGGGTCAGGTGCCGGGCGTCGCCGCGGTGGCGGGCATCGCCTTCGTGGTGGTGGCCGGGATCGGCGCGGAACGGTCCGGCGCCCGGACGAGCCAGGCCGGGGCGGCCCCCGACGAGCGGCCCGTGGCGGCCGGCGCCGTCACTTGAGGATGAGGCGGTTGGTCTGCTCGAAGACGTCCAGATCGGCGAGGGTCTCGATGACGCTGCCGGAGAGCGGGGTGGGCAGCTCCTCGGGGTGGAAGAAGCCCGCGTCGGTCGTCTCGTCGGTCATCCGGGCCAGCTGGCCGTCCCACTCCTCGACGCGGAACGCCGTGGTGAAGACCTGGTAGGTGTGGCCGTACATGTTGGTGTTGGTGAAGTCGGGGCCGGTGTAGAGGGCGAACGCGCAGACCCGCAGCGCACGCAGGCCGGTCTCCTCGCGGACCTCCCGGACGGCGCAGTCGGCGATCGACTCGCCCAGCTCCATGGCGCCGGCCGGCAGTGCCCACTGGCCGTTGTCCGAGCGCTGGATGAGCAGCACCCGGGCGGCGTTGTCCCGCACCACGGCCCGGGCGCCGACGAACATCAGGGTGCGGTCACCGGCCAGGGCCCGGAGCTGCCCGACGTACGAGTCGGCCCACGAGATGCTCACCCGGACAATCTACGCAGCTTCCCCGATCGGCTCGGCCGTTCCGGGGGTTCCGTTCGTGTGACCGGCGACACTACGTTGTTACCCATGCGTAGCACGATGATGGACGCCCCCCTCCAGGTCGCCCGGATCCTCGAACACGGCACCACCGTGCACGGCACGGCCGAGGTCGTCACCTGGACCGGCGCCGAGCCCCGTCGGATGACGTACGCCGAGGTCGGCAGGACGGCCGCCCGGCTGGCCCACGCGCTGCGCGACGAGTGCGGGGTGACCGGCGACGAGCGGGTCGCCACCTTCATGTGGAACAACAACGAGCACCTGGTGGCCTACTTCGCCGTGCCGAGCATGGGCGCGGTGCTGCACACCCTCAACATCCGGCTCTTCCCCGACCAGGTCGCCTACATCGCCAACCACGCCGAGGACCGCGTCGTCCTGGTCGACGCCACGCTGATCCCGCTGCTGGCCCGGGTGATCGGCGAGATGACCACGGTGCGGCACGTCGTGGTGGTCGGCGGTGGCGACCCGGCCCCGCTGCTGGCCGCGACCGGCGACCGGATCGCCGTGCACCACTGGGACGCCCTGCTGGCCGACCGGCCGGAGGTCTACGACTGGCCCGAGGTGGACGAGCGCGACGCCGCCGCGCTCTGCTACACCTCCGGGACCACCGGCAACCCCAAGGGGGTCGCCTACTCGCACCGCTCGATCTACCTGCACTCGCTCCAGGTCTGCATGCCGGAGGGCTTCGGCCTCGGCCCGAAGGACCGCGAGCTGGCGATCGTCCCGATGTTCCACGCGATGTCCTGGGGGCTGCCCTTCGCGGCGTTCCTCTCCGGCGCGTCGCTGATCATGCCGGACCGGTTCCTCCAGGCCGAGCCGATCGCCGCGATGATCGCCGCCGAGCGCCCCACCCTGGCCGGCGCGGTGCCGACCATCTGGACCGACCTGCTGGCCTACCTGGACAGCCACGAGGTGGACACGTCGTCGCTCCAGGAGGTGATCGTCGGTGGCTCGGCCTGCCCGCCGTCGCTCATGCACGCCTTCCACGACCGGCACGGGATCGAGGTCATCCACGCCTGGGGCATGACCGAGATGTCGCCGCTGGGCTCGGTCTCGCGGCCGCCGGCCGGCGCGGCCGGCGAGGACGCGTGGCGCTACCGCTACACCCAGGGCCGGGTGCCGGCCGGGGTGGCCGCGCGGATCGTCGGCCCGCTGGGCGAGCCGCTGCCCGCCGACGGCACGTCCGTGGGCGAGCTGGAGGTCCGTGGGCCGTGGGTGACCGCCCGGTACGTCGGTGACGAGACCCCGGACGAGGAGAAGTTCCGCGACGGCTGGCTGCGGACCGGGGACGTCGGCACGCTCTCGCCGGACGGCTACATCACCCTCACCGACCGCGCCAAGGACGTGATCAAGTCGGGCGGTGAGTGGATCTCCTCGGTCGAGCTGGAGAACGCGCTGATGGCGCACCCGGCCGTGCTGGAGGCGTGCGTGGTGGGCGTGCCGGACGAGCGCTGGGACGAGCGGCCCCTCGCGACCGTGGTGGTCCGGGAGGGCGCCTCGGTCACCGCCGAGGAGCTTCGGGAGTTCCTGGCGACGTCGGTGGCGCGCTGGCAGCTGCCCGAGCGGTGGGCGTTCATCGACGCGGTCCCGAAGACCAGCGTCGGCAAATTCGACAAGAAGGTGGTGCGTTCCCGCTACGCCGACGGTGGCCTGGACGTGCGGGAACTGACCGCGCCGTAACACTTTCCGGCGTAGCGTCGCCAGCACGGGTAGGACGTGTTCCTCACGAACATTCCTCCCCAGAGGGCGGCCCCGGCGTTCGCACCGCGCCGGGGCCGCCCGTCCAATGCGGGGCGACCCGCAATGTCATTCTCGCGAAACTTGTTCGTCTCTGTCCCGATGATGGCGAAATACGTTTCGCGTTCTCACGTCTCGCTGGTCGTGATGAGCACCTTGCCGACCACCGAGTTCTCCACCGCCTCGTGGGCCGCCCGGGCCGCGTCCAGCGTGTGGTGGTGCAGCGGCAGGCCGGCCTCCTCGCCCACCCGGATCGCGCCCTGCGCCACCGCCGCCGCGATGTCCGTCACGGCCTGCGCCTTGGCCGCCTTCGGCGCCGTGTAGATCAGCACGAACTGCCAGCGCGCGTTCGGCATCATGAGCGCCCGGATCGGCAGGGTCACCTGCTCGCCGCCGTCGTCGGCGTAGACGCAGACCGCACCCCCGGTACGCAGCACCTGCACGTCGGCGGCGGCGTTGCGGGCGGCCGAGACCTCGACGATCGTGTGCACCCCGTCGGGCGCGATCTTGCGGACCTCCTCGACCACGTCCTGCTCGCGGTAGTTGATGACGAAGCTGGCCCCGGCCGCCGCGGCGAGCTGCGCCTTCTCCGGGCTGCTCACCGTGGCGATCACGCACGCGTCGGCCCAGCGGGCCAGCTGGATCGCCGCGTTCCCCACGGCGCCCGCCCCGCCCTGCACCAGCACCACGTGGTCGCTCAGCGCGCCGGCGTGCAGCTTGTCCGGCATGAACTCGCCGGCCGTCAGGCAGCGGTGCGCGGTCATGAACGGAATGCCCAGCGCCGCGCCCAGGTCGAACGAGGCCGACCCGAGGCTCACCGCGTGCCGGACCGGCACCACCGTGTACTCGCTGGCGGTGCCCCAGGGGCGCTGCCACGCCGCCTCCCAGAGCCACACCCGCTCGCCGATGAGGATCTGGTCGACGCCCTCGCCGACCGCCTCGATCACCCCGGCGCCGTCCTGCCCGGGGATCTGCCAGCCCTGCGGCAGCGGCCAGGCGCGGCGCGCCTTCCAGTCGGTCGGGTTCACCCCGGCCACGGCCATCCGCACCAGCACCTCGCCGGGGCCCGGCTCCGGCACCGGCCGGTCCACCACCTGGAGCACCGAGGGGTCCCCGTTGCTCTCGTACACGATCGCCCTCATCGCCGTCCCTCCGCCGTCCTGCGGCTGCGCTACCCGGACGCCCCGCGATCATTCCGATCCGGCACGCCCCGGAAACCGTACAACCGGGCCGTCGGCGGACACCGCCGTGACGGGCGGGACGCCATGGGTGTCAACGGTCACGGTGGACGCCCATGGCGTAACCACTCAGCCGGCCGAGGGTCCGGACCGTCAGCCCGGTACGCCGGCACAGCTCACCGATCCGCCAGGTGGACGCCACGTCCCACTCCCTCTCGCGTCACCGCGCCCTGCGGCGACCCGGGCGACGCTATGACCTGACGTCGCGTCAGGTGCAAGCCGCGCGTTCCACCACCTCGGGGGTGAGCGCGTCGATCGACGGCAGCAGCACAGCCGCCAGTGCCTCGGCGTCCGGATCGAGGGGGTAGGAGCCGTGCGGCACGGCCACCACCCGGCAGCCGGCGGCGGCCGCCGAGCGGACCCCGTTCGAGGAATCCTCCACCGCCACGCACCGGGACGGGTCGACGCCGAGCCGGGCCGCCACCGCCAGCCACACGTCCGGCGCGGGCTTGCCCCGGGTGGTCTCCTCGGTCGACAGGGTCGCGCCGAACGCGTCGGCCAGGCCCGTCGCGTCCAGCGCCGCCGCGATCAGCCGGGTGGGAGAGGAACTGGCCAGCCCGAGCGGCCACCGCGCGGCCGTGCGGCGCACCACCGCGTCGGCGTCGTCGATCAGGGGTACGCGCTGCGCGTACCGCCGGGTCATCTCCGCCACCACCTCGGTGGCGACCTGCTCGGCGGTGCGGTCGACGCCCAGCTCACCGCTGAGGTAGGCGGCCCATTCGCCGGTGCTCATCCCCATGAGCCGGCGCTGGGTGTCCGGCTGCCACGTGCCACCGTGCTCGGCCACGTACGCCCGCCGGACCTCCTCCCAGACGGGCTCGGAGTCCACGATCACGCCGTCCAGGTCGAAGAGCACCGCGTCCACCACGTACCCATCCTGCCGGACGGCCCCGGGTCAGGTCAGGAACGGCGCCCACTCCCGGACCCTGGTGACCTCCACGCCGGGCGTGGCGAAGTAGGCGTCGGCGGCGAGCAGGCGGTCCAGCTCCGGCCGGTCCGGCACGTCGAAGACGAGCACGGCGCCGGAGTCGTCGGCCAGCGGGCCGGCCATCCGGACGACGCCCTTCTCGTGCAGCTCCACGAGGAGCGCGCGGTGGGCGGGGCGGGCGGCGAGCCGCTCCGGCGCCTCGGTGAACGCAAGTTCCACGATCCACATGCCCGGAAGGCTACGCCGCCCGGCACTCAGCGGGCCGGGGCCGCCGCGTCCTTCGCGGACCCGCGCTGGGCCGGCAGGCCGATCGGGGCCTTCGGCGGGATGATCGTGCGGCAGCGGGTGGCGATCGGTTCGAGCAGCTCGCGCAGCCGGGCGCTCCGCTCCGCGCCCAGCGCCCGCCACGGCCCGAGCGCGGCCCGGTCGGTGGCCTCCTCGACGGCCCGGAAGGTCGCCGTGCCGTGCTCGGTCGGCGTCCGGTCGGCGGTCAGCCAGCCCGTCTCGACCAGCCGCTCCTCGGCGGCGGCCCACTCCTCGTCGGTCCAACCCCGGGCCGCCTGGTGGAACTCGCGGGACTGGTCGACCCGGCACCGCCAGGCCACCACGTCCACGGGGGCGAGGCCGGTGGTGACCAGCGCTGCCACGTGCCCGTCGCCCCGGTGCTCGCGCAGCGTGGTGGCGGCCTGCCAGAGCCGGGCCAGCGGGTACTCGCCCCGGGGCAGGGCCGCGTTGACCGACCCGAGCACGCGGCCGGCCGTCTCCACCCGCGCGGCCGCCTCCTCGAGCAGGTCGGCCGCCTCGACCAGGTGCGACTCGGGCAGCTCGTAGGTGAACTCGGCGAGCGCCTGCACGGCGCCGGTGAGCCGGGCGCGCAGCGCCTCCTCCGGGGTGGCCAGCCGCCACACCGAGGGCAGCGCCCGGGCCACCATCGACGGCGCGAAGCTGAAGAACGCGGCCACCACGGTCGGCGCGCCGACCGCCCCCAGCGGGGCGGCCCGGCCGGCGAAGTAGCCCCGCCAGTAGCCGCGCAGCCCGACCGCCTCGTACGCCGAGCGGGCCCGGGGGTGGAAGTAGGTCACCGCGTGGACCGGCTCGAAGTGTGTCCACATCAGCCGGGCCAGCCCGGTGTCGTCCAGCGCCGCCACGTGCACCTCCGCGTCGGTGGGCGGGTCGCCGCGGGCGGGTGGACCGCCCGCGGTGACCATGAACCTACTGCCGCAGGGTGACCGGACGGAAGCCTGCTGTGAGCTACTGCGCGGCGAGCACGTCGACGACGAAGCGCAGCGGCCCGGCCGGACGGCCGCCCGACGCGTCGTTGCCGTACGCCAGCTCGGCCGGGATGTCCAGCTGCACCCGGCTGCCGACCGGGACACCCACCAGGCCCTGGTCCCAGCCCGGGATGACCTGCCCGACGCCGATCGGGAAGGTGGCCGGCTGGCCGTTGTTCCAGGAGGCGTCGAACTCCTTGCCGTCCTTGTAGAACACGCCCACGTAGTTCGTGGTGATCTGCTGGCCGGCCTTGACCGCCGCGCCCTTGCCCTTGACCAGCGTGGTCACGGTCAGCTTCTTCAGCTCGCCCTTGCCCGCCTCGACGGCCGGCTTGGTCTTCAGCGCCGGGTCGAGGTCGGCGGGGAGCTGCTGCTCCGGGGCGGCGGTGGGCTCGGCCGGGACGGTCGCGCTGGGCGTGGCGGCGGTGCTCGCGGCCTTGTCGTCGTCGCCGTTGTTGAGCCAGACGATGCCGGCGATCAGGGCCGCCACGGCGATCACACCGGCGGCGGCGCCCAACATCGACTGCCGGCGGCGCCTCGCCTCGGCGGCCTTCTTGGCCGCCAGCTGGGCGGCCAGCCGCCGCTCCGCCTTGGTGCCCGGGCTCTGGCCCGCCGACCGGTTCTCCACGCGCTCGCTCACGTCGACTCCCTGCTGGGTGGGGTGGGTGCCCCCGGCGGGCCGCCGCCGAGGCCAGCGCACACGGTACCCGCCCGGACGCCCGCGGTGCTCCTTCGGCCGGGCGGATCCCGACAGGCCGGCCCGGAGGGAACATCGGGTGACGACCCGGTCCCCGGGGGTAGGTTCTCGACCATGGCGATCCTCACCGAAGAAGACCTGGCCCTGCTCGCCGAGCCGCAGCTCGCCCACGTGGCGACGATCGAGTCCGACGGCACTCCGCACGTCACCCCCGTGTGGGTGGACACCGACGGCGAGCACATCGTCTTCAACACGGCCAAGGGCCGGCAGAAGTACCTCAACATCGCCCGCAACCCCGTGGTCGCCGTCTCCGTCGTCGACAAGGCGGACGACTTCCGCACGCTCTGGGTGAAGGGCCGGGCCGAGCTGGTCACCGAGGGGGCGGACGCGCACATCGACCGGATGGCGCAGAAGTATCTCGGGCAGGAGACCTACCCGTTCCGCCGGCCTGGCGAGGAGCGGGTGATCGTCCGCATCACCCCGACGGAGCGCCTCGGCCGGGGCTGACGTGCTGTGCATCCCGCCGGAACGTCCGGCGGGATGCACACGTCATCGCTGCTTGGTGCAGGTCAGGACCACCAGCTCGTCGAGCGCGACCCGGGTGCCCTTCTTGTGGGACTGCTTGGTCACCGTCCAGTTCGCCGCGAGGATCACGATGGTGTCGTTCTCGTCCTGGCTGCCGAGCTGGACGTTGGTCAGGCCGAGCCTCTCGAGCTTGTCCTGAGCGACAGCGGCATTGATCCCCACCAGGTTCGGCATGACGACGGTGGTCGGCTTCGGTGGGGCCGCCGGAGTGGTCGGGACGACAGACACGGTCGGTGCGGCGGTTGTGGGAGCCGCGGCGGTCGTGGGAAGCAGCGACGGGACGACCGGAGCGGCAGCAGCCGTCGGCGCGACCTTCTTGGCCGACGTGGATGCCGGGTCGTCTCCGCCGACCAGCGCAACCACACCGGTGAGGCCGCAGCAGCCGAGGACGACCGCGCCGATCACGATGCCGATGATCGCGCCGGTGCCGAGCTTGCGTCGGGGCGCGGCTGGGGCAGGAAACGGCGGCGAGGGTTGGTGCGCCGGCGGTTGAGGCGGCATCGGCCAGGGCGAGGTGGGGGGTTCGGTTGTCACCGAGCGATCTTTGCCAGCTCAAGTATTCCTGGGAACCTCCACTCGGCCACTCCCCGTTCAGCGAGTAGCCGAGCTGCAAGATCCAAACGGCTGGCGGAAGGCAGCAGGTCAGGCGGTCTTGCGGGGGGCGGCCTTCTTCTCGGCCGCCTTCTTGGCGGGGGCCTTCTTCGCCGGGGTCTTCTTGGCGGCGGTCTTCTTGGCCGGCTCGGCCTTCTTCTCGGCCGCCTTCTTGGCGGGGGCCTTCTTGGCCGCGGCCTTCTTCTCCGCCGCCTTCTTGGCGGGCGCCTTGGTGGCCTTCGCCGCCTTCTGCGCCGAGCGCGCCGCGGAAATCGGCGTCGGCTCGCCCGCCCCGCCCTCCGGCGCCTCGCCCCGGGCCGCCCGGGCCCGCTCGACCGACGCCTTCAGGGCGGCCATCAGGTCCACGGCGGCGGCCGGCGCGGCCTCTTCCTCCTCCGGCTGGACCACCTCGCGGCCCTCGATCTTGGCGTCGATGACCTCCTGCAACGCCGCCCGGTAGTCGTCGGTGAAGGCGTCGGGCTCGAACTCGCCGGCCATCGAGTCGATCAGTGAGCTGGCCATGGCCAGCTCCGGCGGGCGCACCTTGAGGTCCTCGTCCAGGAAGCCGAAGTCCGGCTGGCGGATCTCGTCGGGCCAGAGCATGGTGTTGAGCAGCAGGACGCCCTCGCGGACCCGCAGGGTGGCGAGTTGCTCCCGCTGGCGCAGCGCCACCTTGACGATGGCCACCCGCTCCGAGTCGGACAGGGCGTCGCGCAGCAGCACGTACGGCTTCGTGGCCGAGCCCTCCGGCTCCAGGAAGTACGCCTTGTTGTAGAGGATCGGGTCGACCTGCTCGGCCGGCACGAACTCCAGCACGTCGATCGCGTGCGAGGTGGTCAGCGGCAGCTCGGCGAAATCCTCGTCGGTGAGGATGACCATCTCGCCGCCGCCGATGTCGTAGCCCTTGGCGATGTCGTCGTAGGTCACCTCCTCGCCGCAGACCGAGCAGGTGCGCTTATAGCGGATGCGGCCGCCGTCCTCGCGGTGCACCTGATGGAAGCGGATGTCCTTCTCCTCGGTCGCCGAGTAGACCTTCACCCCGATCGACACCAGGCCGAACGACACCGCTCCTTTCCAGATCGCCCGCATGACGCGCTCCTCTCCCCGGTTCTGACCAGAATCGCAAATGATCGAACGGGACGCACGCGCTTCCGCGTGCAACTACAGTCAGAAGGTGCCCGGCGCGCCGTTGAAGCCGATGCTCGCGATGACCGGGCAGCTCCCGGCCGGTGACGGCTGGGCGTACGAGTTCAAGTGGGACGGGGTCCGCGCGCTCGCCGACATCAGCCGCGGCCACCAGCACCTGTTCGCCCGATCCGGTGTCGAGATCACCACGGCGTACCCCGAGCTGATTCCCCTGGCCGAGCAGGTCGACGACGCCCTGCTGGACGGCGAGGTGGTGCTCTTCACCGACGGCCAGCCCTCGTTCACCGCCCTCGCCGAGCGGATGCACGTCCGCAACGCGGTCAAGGCCGCCCGGCTCGCGGCGACCGTCCCCGTCACGTACATGATCTTCGACGTGCTCCGGTTGCGCGGCGCGGACCTGACCGGCCGGCCCTACCGGGAGCGGCGCGCCGCGCTGGAGTCCCTGGGGCTCGGCGCCGCCCGGTGGGCGGTGCCGCCGGTCTTCGCCGACGGTCCGGCCACCTACGCGGCGGCCGGCGAGCACGGCCTGGAGGGGGTGATGGCCAAGCGGGTCGACGCGGTCTACCGGGCCGGGGTGCGCTCGCCGGACTGGGTGAAGGTCAAGCTGGAGGTGACCGGCGACTTCGTGGTCGGCGGCTGGCGGCCCGGCGCGCGGAAGATCGGCGGGCTGCTGGTCGGGGTGCCCGGCCCGGACGGGCGGCTCGTCTACCGGGGTCGGGTGGGCGGCGGGATCGGCGCGGCGCTCGAACGTGAGCTGCTGCGCGAGCTGGAACCGCTGCGCACCGGCGGGTCGCCGTTCGCCGGGGACGTGCCCCGCGAGGATGCCCGTGGCGCGATCTGGGTAAGTCCCCAGGTCGTGGTGGAGGTCAAGTACGGCCAGCGCACGCCGGACGGCCGGTTGCGCTTCCCCCGGATCCTGCGCCTGCGCCCGGACAAGCCTGCCGAGGAGGTCGAGGATGCCAGCTGACCGCTTCAAGGTGGACGTGGAGGGCCGCTCGCTGGAGCTGTCCAACCTGGACAAGGTGCTCTACCCGAAGGCCGGCTTCACCAAGGGCGAGGTGATCGACTACTACACGCGGATCGCCCCGGTGCTGCTGCCGCACCTGCGGGACCGGGCGCTGACCCGGATCCGCTACCCCAACGGCGTCGACGGCGGCTCGTTCTTCGAGAAGAACGCGCCCGCCGCCACCCCCGAATGGGTACGCACCGAGAACCTGCCCGCCCCCGGGTCGAGCAAGGGGCGGGAGACCATCGACTACGTGGTCGCCGACGACCTGCCCACCCTGGTCTGGCTGGCCAACCTCGCCGCGCTGGAGCTGCACACGCCGCAGTGGAAGGTCGGTGAGCACCCGGACATGATGGTGGTCGACCTGGACCCGGGCGCCCCGGCCGCGCTGCGGCAGTGCTGCCAGGTGGCCCTGCTCATGCGGGACCGGCTGGCCGCCGACGGCATCGAGGCCTACCCGAAGACGTCGGGGAAGAAGGGCATGCAGCTCTGCTGCCCGATCGCCGGCACGCAATCCTCCGACGACGTGTCGGCCTACGCGAAGCGGATCGCGCAGGAGCTGGAGAAGGCGCACGCGAAGCAGATCGTCTCGAAGATGGCGAAGAACCTGCGCCCCGGCAAGGTCTTCATCGACTGGAGCCAGAACAGCGCGGCCAAGACGACGGTGGCGCCGTACTCGCTGCGGGCCCAGGACGTGCCCTCGGCGTCCACCCCGCTGACCTGGGACGAGGTGGAGGCGGGCGCGGCCGGCAAGCGGCCGTCCACTCGCCCCTACACGGCGACCGAGGTGCTGAAGCGGGTGGAGAAGCAGGGCGACCTGCTGGCCCCGCTGCTCGACGGCGGCCCGGAGCTGCCGCTGCGCTGACCCGGCGCCCACCGGGGGAGGGTGGACGCCGGGCCGCGTCAGGGTTCAGCGGCGGCCGAAGACCTGCCGGTTGGTGCCGAGCCGCAGGAACACCGTCTCGCCGGTGGCGTCCTGGACCGCGTCGTTGTCGGTGATCGCGTACACCTGGCCGTCGCCGGCCACGGTCAGGCCCTCCAGCTTCTCCTGGGTCCAGCCGTGCGTGGCGCGCAGCGCCGGCAGCACGTCGACCGCGAGGGTCTTCGGCAGCACGGGGAGCGTGCCGGGCGCGGCGGCCGCGCCGGGCAGCGGCACGGTGTAGACCCGCTTCAGGGCGGCGGCCGGGCCGTTCAGCTTGTCCCGCTCGATGACGGCGAGCCGGTCGCCGACCACGGTGATCTCGGAGAGCCCGATCCAGTCACCCGCGACGGTGGTGCCGTTCAGCCGGTAGCCGAACCAGCTCCAGGTGCCGGCCGCGACGTCGTAGCGGCCGAGCCGGACGGTCCCGGCCGGGTCGGTGGACAGCTCGCGCTGCACGGCCACCCAGACGATCTCCCGGCCGTGCCGGTCGGTGCTGGCCGTGACGCCTTCCAGGCCCTGCTTGCCGAGGCCGGCGGCCACCTCGGCCGGCAGCGGGACGACCTGCTGGGTCACCCCGGCGGCGTCGAGCCGGACCAGCTTGTTCTCCGGTCCCTTGGCGCCCTCGACGGCCAGCCAGAAGCCGCCCTGCGGGCGGGCGAAGATGCCCTCGGCGTCGTAGCCGACCGGCTGGCCGGCGGCGTCCCGCACGGGCAGCGCGGCGGTGACCACGGCCGGCGTGCGGTGCGCGTCGACGGTGAGGATCCGGGTCTGCGCGTACGCCGCGTCGGTGACGCTGTAGAGCTGGTGCGGCTTGCCGGGCACCGCGCTGAGCGCGCCGAGCGCACCCCAGCCGATCGGCGCGCCGCCCGCCCCGGTGGCGGAGACGACGCTCGGGAAGCCGGGTGTGCCCCGGCCCAGCCGGAAGAGGGAGACCGAGGCGCGCACGCTGACCGAGGCGTCGTCCTCCTCGCTGGAGACCGCGAGCAGCCCCCGGGACGGGATGGGCAGCAGCCCCTCCGGCCCGTTGGTGGTGGGCAGGACCTGCCGGAACACCGGCTTCGTGGGCTTGCTCAGGTCGTAGACGGCGACGAAGTTGCTGCGCTCCGACCCGACGAAGGCGTAGCGGACGCCGTCGTACTCGGCGACGGCCACGCCCTCCGGCTCGGTGCCCTTCTTGCCGGCGCGGTCCTCGTTGTGCAACCCGTACGTGACGGCCAGCCGCTCGAAGGTGTTGCCGGCGTCCCAGGCGACCGCGCCGGTGCGGCTGTCGAAGATCGTCCAGCCGCGGGTGCCGCCCCGCCAGTCGCCCTCGTTGGCCGTCGCCAGGTGGCGGTCGTCGATCCAGGCCACCGCGTCGGGCTCGCGCGGCACGTCGGTGATGCGGCCGGTCAGGTCGATGGTGCCGTCCTTGACCGTGTCGATCCCGCTGACCGTGGCGGTGCCCGCCGAGAAGACCTTGGTGATCCGCCCGGTGGGCAGGTCGATGAGGGCGACGCCGTTGTTCTCCTGGAGGGTCACGGCCAGCTCGTTGCGGCCGTTGATCGAGACGTACTCCGGCTCCGGGTCGGTCGGCGCGGCGAGCCCGGCGCGGACCAGGGCGGGCAGCGCCGTGCCGTCCGGGGCGGTCAGGGGTACGGGCCGCAGCCGCCAGCCGGCCGGGGCGGCGCCGGTCAGGTCGACGATCTGCACGAGGCCGCCGGGGGCCTGGGGCAGGTCGCCCTCCTCGCCGCCGGGCGGGGTGGCCTCCTCGTCGCGCTCGTTCTCGATGGCGATCGCCGCGTAGCGGAGGTCCTTGCTGATGGCGATCGAGTCGGGCTGTCCGCCCAGGTCGAGGCTGCGGACCCGGGTACGGGTCGCCAGCTCGATCACGTCCAGCCGGCCGGACGGCTCGGTGTAGCTGCGGCTGGTGTTGACCACCACCAGCACGTACCGGCCGACCACGGCCACCGAGGTGGGCTCGTCCTCGGCGTCGCCGAGCTGGGCGAGCGAGAGAGTGCCGAGGCCGCGGGGCTGGTCGGCCCGTGAGATGTCGAGGAAACCGATCCGGCGCGCCAGCGCGTCGGTGTAGACCAGGGTGCGGCCGTCCGGGCTGACCGCCGAGATCTCGGCGACGGTCGGGGACGCCGGGTCCTCGCCGGCCGGCCGGTTCTGGAAGACCGGGTACGTGGCGACCCGGTCGAACGCGACCGGCCCGCCCGGGTGGTGCCCGCCGGCCGACGCCGGGGTGACGACGGCCAGGCCGGCGACCGCCACACCGGCCGCGATGAGTGCTCTTCTCACTGTCAAGGACTTCCTCCGTAGGTCGTGCCCCGACGGAGGCTGGCACCCGCGGAGGAGCAGCAGCTTGCGCAGACGTGAACAACCGACGAAGGGCGCCCGTGACAACCTTCCGTGGCGCCGCCACGTGTTAGGGGCGTGACCGACCAAACGCAACCCCGGTCCGCGGCGGACCGGTCGTACGTCGCCTTCGTCGAGGTGGCCTGGCAGCGACATATCCGGCTGGCCATGCTGCTGGCCGGCGACCGGTGGCGGGCCGAGGAACTGCTGCAGGACAGCCTGGTCAAGGTGTACGAGCGGTGGCGGCGGCTCTCCCGGCTCGACGACCCGCACGCCTACCTGCGCCGCGCCCTGGTCAACAACCACACGTCCGGTTGGCGCCGGCGCCGCCGGGAGAGCCTCGTCGCGGACGTACCCGATCGGGCCGCCCCCGCCGGCGACGTCGGCCCCGACGCCGTCGTGCTGCGCCGGGCGCTCATGTCGCTGCCCGCGAAGCAGCGGGCCGTGGTGGTGCTCCGCCACTACGAGGACCTGACCGAACGCGAGGTCGCCCGGCTGCTCGGTTGCACGGTGGGCACCGTCAAGAGCCAGAACGCCCGGGCGCTGGGCAAACTTCGCCACTTCCTCGACGAACCCTCCCACTCGACAAGCAGGTGATCAGTCATGAACACGCTCGATGAGCGACTCGCCAACCGGCTGCACGACATCGTCGACGACGAGCCGGGCTCCGTACCCCCGGTGGGTGCGCTGCTGGAACGCGGCCGGCGGGCCCGCCGCCGCCGGACGACCGCGCTGGCCGGGGCGACGTGCGCCCTGGTGGCGCTGGGCGTCGCCACCGCGGCGACCGTGGCCACGACGCCGGCGCCGCGCCGTCCCGGCGTCACCGCCCAGGCGTCGCCGCCTGCCTCGCCGGCGATCCGGCTGGTCTCGGCCGCTACCGCCAGCGAGAACATCAGCTACCGGATGCGGCTGAGCAACTCCGGGCCGGAGGGACTGACGTACGAGGGCGCGTTCGACCCGAGGACCGCCACCGGGTACGTCCGTGTCGCGCAGGACGACTCCGTCATGACCGAGCTGCTGATCAACGGCACCCGGTACGAGGGCGCGGAGCGACCCCGGGGCAAGCTGCCGGCCGACAAGGACGGCCCGGGCGAGACGTACGGCCGCTACGGCCAGTACCCGGGCCGGTACGACCGGCTGTCCCTCTACGGCGACGGGAACACCGTCCTGGGTGCCGCGGCACCCGACCCCGCGGCCCTGTTCACGGCGCTCAAGGGCGCGAACGCGACCATCTCGGAGAACCCCGACGGGACGCTGCACTTCGGCTACACGACGTCGGACAAGGTCGGGTCGACCACCACGTCCGGTGACGTCACGCTCGACGGTGACGGCCGGATCGCGAAGGTGGCCCTCACCGGCACCTGGCAGACGACGGCTAAGGGCCGGCTCGACACGGGCACGTTCAGCTCGACGCTCGAACTCTTCGACTACGGCGTCACGGTGACGGTGAAGCGCCCGACCGACGTGGTCAAGGTCAAGCAGTAGCCGCCTATCGGCGACGAGCTGCCCGCGACCCGACCGGTCGCGGGCAGCGCTGCTTTGGTCCGCGTCAGCGTGCGGGCTCGTGAGCCCGTGACCTAGGCGCGCGCAGCCGCCACCAGGCGCCGCCGACCAGGGCGAGGACGATCACGCTGATCGCCACGTCACCCACGAGGGCCGCCGCGGGCGTCGCCGGGGCATAGGTGGGCACGGCATACGCGTAGGCGGCCGCGACGAGCAGGCTGGCCGAGGCGGCGGCGAGCACGTGCCGCTGCCCCCAGCCTGGTCGGCGGGACCAGCGCACGAGCAGGACGGCGGCGGCGGCCGCGAGGGCCAGCGCGAGTGCGATCCCGGGCCAGCCCGGCGCGAGCCCGGCCCCGGCGTAGGCGACGGCCACCACGAGCCCGATCCAGGCAGGACGCGGTGTGGGCCGGGTGGTCGAGCTGACGGACCGCGGGCGGTCTGGCACGGGCTGGTTGGTCGAGCTGACGGGTCGCGCTTGTCCGGGCGGGGTCGGGGTGTCCGGAGTGAGAGGTCGCGGCGCGTTCGGTTCGGTCGGCGTGACGGTGGCGGCGGGACTCGGCCGGTGCGGCGCTGGCCGGGTGGTGTGGTCGACGGGCCGTCGTCTGCGCAGCAGGGCGGTGGCGATCAGCGCCAGTGCGACAACGGTGGCGAACGCCAGCTGGGCCGGGGCGGCCAGGAAGTTCTTGCGGCCGCCGTCGTCGGCGAAGACCAGCAGGCTGCCGGCGAGCCAGAGCAGGGCGACCACGGTCAGCCCCGGCCGTCCGAGCCACGGGCGCGGGCGCCGGTCCGCGCCCAGGAACGACTCGACGAGCGCGATCGGCGCGCAGATGCTCAACGCCACGTGGTTGCCCACGTAGTCGACTGCCTGCCGGGCGCTGAACCCGAGGCCGGGCACCATCGTCTGCTGGGCGACGGCCTGGGTGTCGGCGAACTCGGTGTCGTCGAGGAACCCCGGGTTGAACAGCGACTGGTCGACCAGCCCGGCCTGGATCACGCCGAAGGCGGCGGCGAGCGCCACGATCCCCGGCCAGCCGAGGCCGAGCCGCCGGGCCGTCTCCCGGATCAGCAGGGCGGCGCCTCCGTACATCGGGGCGAGCACGAGCACCACGAACGGCATGCCGGCGAGGGTGAAGCCGCCCCAGGCGCACTCGGCGGCCCAGGGAGCGAGCAGCAGGAGCGCGATGGCGGGCGGAAGGCTGCGGCGCTTGGCTGTCATGGCCGTACCGTGCCCGGCCGGCCCGGATCACCGAAACGGCCATCGGCCGACGGACCCGCGACCAAAGTCGACGGTCGCGGGTCCGGTCGTCGGGTTCAGCGACGGGCGGCGTCCCAGGCGGCGCTGCTGCGGAAGTACGTGTCGTACAGCTCCTGCACCTCCAGAAGGCTCTCCGGGGGCACCTTGCCGTAGGCGATCCGCTCCAGGTGGCGGAAGTACTCGAACCGTTCGACGCCCGGGGTGATGACGATGAGGATGTCGGCGTTCTCGCCGGGCGCGGCGGCGAACGCGTGCGCCACGCCGGGCGGCACGATCACCAGGTCGCCGCGTTCGGCGGTGACGACCTGCTCGCCGGAGAGCAGTTGCGCGGTGCCGTCGAGCAGGTAGAACAGCTCCGCCGAGTTGCCGTGGTGGTGCGGCCGGGCGCCGTCCGCGCCGTCGGTCAGGGTGACCCGCTGGGTGGAGAGCGCGCCGCCGGTGGCACTGCTGTCGGCGAGCAGCCGGATCGTGGTGGGGGCGCGGCCCACCACCTCGGCGTCCACGTCGCGGACGATGACGGACCGGTCGAAGTCGGGCGTGATCAGGGACATCGCGCTACTCCTGTCGTGGGGTGCGGGTCAGAGGGCGAACAGCAGGACGGCGTTGAGCAGGACGACCACCGCGGTGGCGAAGTGGACGCCGAAGGCGACGGCCTTCCTGCCGTGGCGCAGCACGATGAGGGTGTCTCCCAGCGGGTTGATCGCGACGATCAGCATGTACCAGGCGACCGCCTCGGCGCTGGTGAAGGCGATCAGCGCGAGGCCGAGCAGGCCGTAGCTGAGGTCGCGCAGGCCCTTGATCGTGAGGTAGGCGGGGTCCTCGTCCGGCTTGACCGGGACGCCGTAGCCGGCGGCCGAGGCCTGCGGCGCGAGAAGGAACCGCGCGCCGATGAAGACGCAGAAGAGGCTGAGGACGACGGCGAGCCCGTAGGCGATGGCGCTGAGCATGTCTGACTCCGATTGCTAGCAGTGCTAGATGCAAGAGCGACGCTAGCAGAGCGCCGGCAGATTGGCTAGCGGTGCTAGAGTTCTGGTCATGTCGATTCAGGCGCGGCGCGAGCGGGAGCGGGCGGAGCGGGAGCGAGCGATCATCGCCGCCGCCCGGGAGCTGGCCGAGGCGGAAGGCTGGGACGCGGTCACCACGCGCCGGCTCGCCGCCGAGATCGAGTACAGCCAGCCCGTCCTCTACAGCCACTTCAAGGGCAAGGACGCCATCATGGCGGCCGTCGCCGTGGAAGGCTCCGGCGATCTGGCCGTCGAACTCGCCGCCGCCCGGGCCGCCGCGACCGACCCGCGGCAGGCGGTGGCCGGCGTCGCCACGGCGTACGCCATGTTTGCCGAACGCCGGCCCGCGCTCTACGACGCGATCTTCAACCTCCCCGTCGCCCTGTCCTTCGCCAGCCAGGACACGCCGGTCGAGCTGGCCCGGGCCTTCGCCGAGCTGGCCGAGACCCTGCGCCCGTTCGCCGGCGACGACGACCTGGAGACGTTCACCGAGACCTTCTGGAGCGGGCTGCACGGCCTGGTCACGTTGATGCGCAACGGCCGGCTGCGGCGGGAGGAACACGAGCGGCGGCTGGCCATCCTGGTGGACCGCTTCGCCCGGCTAGGGTGAGCTGACCGCCAGGGAGGAGTCACCCGATGGCCGACCACCCACCCGTCGCCGTCGCGACCGACGCGCCGTTGCTCAGCTACCTCGACGGGGCCACCGGCGAGCGCACCGACCTCACGGCGCAGCAGTTGGGCGCGTGGGCGGCCCGCAGCGCCGGGCTGCTCCGGGACGGCTGCGGGCTGCGCCCCGGTGACCGGGTCGCCGTGCTGCTGCCGCCGCACTGGCGTACCGCGGCCGTGCTCATCGGGGCCTGGTCGGTCGGGCTCGCGGTCTCGTTCCGGCCCCGGGCCCTGGCCGGGCTGCCGGTCCTCGAACCCGGCGCCGACCTGCCGTACGACGCGGTGTTCGTCACGCCGGAACGCCTGGACGACTGGCTGGAGGACGTGCCCGAGGGCACGCACCGCTACCTCGTCGGCACCGGCACCGGCCCGCTGTCCTCGGTGCCGCCCGGTTGGTTGGACTGGTCCCCGGAGGTGCTCCGGCACCCCGAGATCGCTCCCGACCTGGACGCCCTCCGCCCGTCCGATCCGGCCAGCCCGGACGGCACCAGCTACGGCGAGTGGGGTGCGGTCGCCCGGGAGTACGCCAAGCAGCTCGACCTGCACGCCGGCGACCGGCTCCTGGTCGACGCGGCCGAGCACGAGGAACCGCTGAAATGGCTGCTCGCCCCGCTCGCGGCCGGCGCGTCGGTGGTGCTCTGCGCCAACCTCGACCCGGCCGACCGGGACTCCCGCCTCGCGGGAGAGCGAGTCACTCGGGTGCTGTGACACCCGGTTACGGGTTGCGCGGCACACGGTTCCGGTGGCGTGCGGGTGTGCGCCCGGGTGCTGCTCGGTCGACCCCTGGCCGCCATCTGGGCCGCTGCCTGGGCAGCGGGGCCGGCCGATCCTAGCCATCCGCGGGTCGCGACGAACGCCTTCGCCGGGAACGCCGCCGGTGGCCGTCGCCCGGCTCTAGCGTGCAGACGTCGGTGGGGCGAGCACGAGGAGCGGCCGGATGAACACCAGCGGATCGTCATCGTCGTTCACGGACCTGCGGCAGGTGGACGCCGGTGTGCTCAACGTCGGATACGTCGACGCCGGGCCCCCGGAGGGGCCGGTCGTGCTCCTGCTGCACGGGTGGCCGTACGACATCCACAGCTTCGCCGAGGTCGTACCCCGATTGACGGACGCCGGCCACCGGGTGCTCGTGCCGCACCTGCGGGGGTACGGCACGACACGGTTCCTCTCCGCCGACACCCTGCGGAACGGTCAGCCGGCGGCCCTGGCCCTCGACACCGTGGCATTCATGGACGCCCTCGGAGTGCAGAAGGCGATCCTCGCCGGGTTCGACTGGGGCGCCCGGACGGCCGACATCATCGCGGCGCTGTGGCCGGAGCGCTGCCAGGGGCTCGTCTCGGTGAGCGGCTACCTGATCGCCGGTCAGGAATCGGGGCGCAAGCCGCTGCCGCCGCCGGCCGAACTCGCCTGGTGGTACCAGTTCTACTTCGCGACCGATCGCGGCCGGGACGGGTACGAGAAGAACCTGGACGCCTTCGCCAAGCTGATCTGGCGTACGGCCTCCCCGAAGTGGGCCTTCGACGACGAGACGTTCGCCCGGAGCGTCGCCTCGCTGCACAATCCCGACCACGTCGACGTCGTGATCCACAACTACCGCTGGCGCCTCGGCCTCGCTTCCGGGGAGCCGCAGTACGACGAGGTGGAGGAGAAGCTGTCGGCGAACCCGAGCATCGGGGTGCCCACCATCACCCTCGAAGGCGACGCGAACGGCGCACCGCACCTCGATCCTTCCGTGTATGCCGGGCGCTTCTCCGGCCGGTACGAACACCGCACCGTGAGTGGCGGCGTCGGGCACAACCTGCCGCAGGAGGCGCCGCAGGCGTTCGCCGACGCGGTGTTGCAGGTCGCGATCTGACCCTGGCCCGGTCAACGCTGGCTGGACCGGTCGACGCCCTTGTGCACCCGGACCATGCGGTCGACCGGGCCACTCCGGTCCTCTGAGGCGTCCGTCACGGATCACGGGCATCCACAGTGCCCGCGGGCTGTGCAAGGCTGGCGATCATGACGAAAGCGCTCGTACTCGCCGGTGGCGGCGTGGCCGGGATTGCCTGGGAGCTGGGCGTCCTGCGCGGCCTCGCCGACGCCGACCCCACCCTCGCCGACCGGATCCTCGCCGCCGACCTGGTCGTGGGGACCTCCGCCGTCTCCGCCGTCGGCGCGCAGATCACCAGCGGCGTCGCGCTCGACGACCTGTACGCGGCCCAGCTCCGCGCGGAGACCGCCGAGATCGAGGTCGACGTCGACACGGAGAAGCTCTTCGCCGACTACGCCGCCGTGCTGACCGGCGTGTCCGGGCCGCAGGAGGCCCGCCGCCGGTTCGGTGGGATCGCGCTCGCCGCGCGGACCGTCGACCCGGCCCTGCGGCTCGCCGCGATCGACGCCCGGCTTCCCGTGAAGCAGTGGCCTGACCGGCGCCTGCTGCTGCCCGCGGTCGACGCCGAGACCGGCGACGAGGCGATCTTCACCCGCGAGTCCGGCGTGACCCTGCTGGATGCCGTCGCCGCGAGCTGCGCGGTGCCCGGCATCTGGCCGCCGGTCGCGATCGGCGACCGCCGCTACGTCGACGGTGGAGTGCGCTCCATGACCAACGCCGACCTGGCCGCCGGTGCCGACCGCGTGCTGATCATCCAGCCGACCCTCGCCGACACGCCGCAGCCGTGGGGCGACCTGGACGCCGAGATCGCCGCGCTCGCCCCGGCCACCGTCCACGTGATCAGCGCCGACCAGGCGTCCGTCGACGCGTTCGGCACCAACGCGCTGTCACCCGCGACCCGCGCAGCGTCCGCCCGCGCGGGGCGGGCCGTCGGCGCGGCACACGCCGCCGCGGTGGCGGCCGTCTGGAACTGACGGCCCCCACGCCCCCGGAGGCGGGCACGAGGCTTTCGCCGACGCCCTGTTGAGGGTCGCGACCTGACCCTCGCCTCCGGTCAGCTTTGGCTGGCCCGATCGACGCCCTTGTGCACCCGGACCGTGCGGTCGACCAGCTCCCGCAGGGCGCTCTCGTCCACGTCATCCAGTCGCTTCAGATAGAGGCAGCCCTTACCGGTCTTGTGCGGGCCGAGCCGGGCGAGCACCGACGGGTAACGCTCCTCGTAGCCGCCCACCAGGTAGACGACGAGCTGCTGCTTGCGCGGCGAGAAGCCGACCAGCGGCCAGTCGCCCGTGCGCCCGCCCGCGTAGGTGTAGCGGTAGGTGCCGAAGCCCACGATGCTCGGGCCCCACATGACCGGCGGCTCGCCGGTCACCTCGCGCAGCAGTGCGCAGAGGCGCTCGGCGTCGGCCCGCCGGCGGTCGTCCGGCACGGCCGCCAGGAAGTCGTCGACGCTGGCGTCGGTCGGCACGGTCACCGGCTGCTTCGAGGTCGGCATGTGCTGATGCTCCCAGGTGGGTACGACACCGGCCCGAATCTGGTTGACACCCGCCGGGGATGCGGTGCCTACTGCCTGCCGGGCCACACGTGATTGCTGGCCGGTCGGTGGGCCATTGACGACGGGGGTAGGGATGGACGGGACGGACGCGCTCACCTGGGAAGAGTTCGGCGACGATCACCTCGCGGAGCTGACCGGGCTCGCCGAGGCGTGCCTGGCCGTCGATGGTGGGCTGCCGCTGTTCGCCCGTACCCCGTTGTTGCGGGCGCGGCTGCTCCAGACGCGTACCCTCGGCGCCTGGCACGACGGCGGCCTGGTCGCGGCCGTGGGCGTCGGCCTGGGCGGGCAGACGGCCACCAGCACCGGCCTGGTGCATCCCGACTGGCGGGGGCGGGGCCTCGGTGGGCGGCTGCTGAGCTGGGCCGGCGAGCAGGCGGGTGACGCGGACCTGCTGGTGACCACCGAGTCGTGGAGCCCGGACACGGACGCCCTGTTCACGGCGCGCGGCTTCGAGCGGACCTTCGCCGAGTGGGTGCAGCGGCACGACCTTGGCGCGCTCCCGGAGGTCGCCCGGCCCGTCGACGTGACCACCGAGCCGGTGACGCTCGGTCCCGAGCTGTTCGAGACCTACCGGGAATCGTTCGCCGACCGGCCCGGCTTCGCCTCGCCCACGGCCGAGGAGTGGCTGGGTGAGTTGGGGGAGGACGACGAGTACCGAGCGGACCTGTCGCTCATCGCGCACGGTCCCGACGGTGCCGCCGTCGGCTTCGTCAACGTCATCGACAACTGGATCGACCAGGTGGGCGTCGTCCCAGCGTGGCGGGGGCGGCGGGTCGGCGCGTATCTGGTGGCTCGGGCGCTGCGGGGTCTGGCGGCCGACGGGGCGCGGGAGGTGTGGCTCTGCGTCAACGACAACAACCCGGCGGCGGGGCTGTACCGGCGGCTCGGGTTCCAGGACTTTGGCCGGCGGGCTCGCTACCTGCACCGTCGTTCGTAGCCTTGGGCGCGCTCGGCCTTCTTGGAGGCCGAGCGCGCTGGCAGTTTTCGTCTTCACCGGACGGGTCGGTCCGGGGTGTCGGGCTTACTGGAAGAGCCGGCCGGGCCGGGTGGCCTTTGCCTTGGTGACCAGGGAGTCTCCCCGTCTACGGCGCACCTGGATACTCTTTGTCGCCCTTTTGATCGGAGTGAGAATTCTGTCCTTCATCGCGTGCCTCTCTTCTTTCGTGCGTCAGATCGGAGATGGCGCTTCCGCGGCATAGCGTCTACCCGCCCTGCCTCCAGTCCGCGTACCCGCTGGGCCAGTCGCCATTCCGTCAGCGCTGGCTGCGGCGTCGGTGGTGCTCAGCGGCGGGTGAGCCAGGGTGCGCGTCGCGCGCAGGGTGATGTGTGGTCGACCGGTAGGGCGCAGCGGCCGCCGATGGGGAGTGGGCGGTCGCAGAACACCCAGTGGCGTAGGGATTGCTGGTCCTCGGGCGAGACGGTTACGCCGCCGGGCTCAACGCGGGCGCTGAGCTGGGCCAGCAGGCGGGCTGCGTCGAGGTGCGTCGAAGTGTGATGGCGGCGTGGGAGGATCTTGGGGCCTACCAGGAGTTGCCATGCCCCGAATCCCAGACCGTCAGCGCATCGCTCAGGACATCCGCGACAAGATCAGCTCGGGCGAGTACGGCCCAGGGTCGAAGTTGCCTTCTCTGCGCGAGATGTCCGCGCAATACGGCGTCTCCGCCGAGCCGGTCCGATCCGCTCTGTTGATCCTTCAGGCCGAAGGGCTGATCGAAGGTCATCAAGGTAAGGGCGTATACGTTGCTGGGGATCATTCAGCGGTTGACTAGCGCGGCTTCCCGTCAGGCTCCGAATCGACGGTTGCGGGCTGAGTAGGAGCGCAGGGCGCGGAGGAAGTCGATCTCCCGGAAGCCGGGCCAGTACACGTCGCAGAAGTACAGCTCGGAGTAGGCGGCTTGCCAGAGCAGGAACCCGGACATGCGGCGTTCTCCGCTGGTGCGGATGACGAGATCGGGGTCGGGCTGGCCGCCCGTGTAGAGGTGCGCCGCGATGGCTTCGGCAGTGAGGCGTTGCGTGACGTCATCGAGTGTCGCGCCGGCTCGGGCCTCCTCCTCGAGCAGGGAACGGACGGCACTGACAATTTCCTCGCGGCCGTCGTAGCCGACGGCCACGGTGAGATGGAAATCGCCGCCTCGCTCAGCGGTGGCGTCTTCGGCGAGCTTCAGCGCCTGGCGCGTTGAATCGGGTAGGACGTCCGCGCGGCCGGCCAGGTGCAGCTGCCACGGGTTGCCCGGCCGTAGGAGTGGCTCCGCGACGACCTGTTCGATCATCTGCATGAGGTTCTCGACCTCGTCGGATGCGCGTTTGCGCATGTTGTCGACGGAGGCGACGAACAGGGTGACGTGGCGGATGCCCATTTCGGCAGACCAGCCAAGTACCTCGTGGATGTGCTCCGCGCCGTACCGGTGGCCCACCCCCGGGTCGTCGAAGCCCATCTCCCTGGCCCACCGTCGGTTGCCGTCCATGACCATGGCCACGTGCCGCGGCAGTGAGGTGCCGGCCAGTTGTGCGCGCAGGCGATGGGTGTAGAGCCGGTAGGCGGCGTGCCGCAGGGGCTGCATCATGATCAGATCAAACCACCGCGGCGACGTGAGTCAGTCAGTCGATCGTCGGGAGCTTCGGGCCGAGGACGTCGTCGGCGTCCACGATGGTGTAGGCGTACCCCTGCTCCGCGAGGAACCGCTGCCGGTGCGCCGCGTACTCCGTGTCGATCGTGTCCCGGGAGACGACGGTGTAGAAGTGCGCCTGCCGCCCATCTGCCTTAGGCCGCAGCACCCGCCCCAACCGCTGCGCCTCCTCCTGCCGCGACCCGAAGGTCCCCGACACCTGAATGGCCACCGCAGCCTCCGGCAGGTCGATGGAGAAGTTCCCGACCTTGGAAATCACCAACGTCCGAACCTCACCGGACCGGAAGGCGTCAAAGAGCCGCTCCCGCTCGCGGTTCGTCGTCGACCCCTGCACGATCGGCGCGTCCAGGTACTCCCCGAGCTGGTGCAACTGGTCGATGTACCCGCCAATCACGAGCACCTGCTCATCCGGATGCCGCTCCACCAGCGCCCGCACCACCGGCAGCTTCGTCCGCGCGGTGGCCGCCATCCGGTAGCGCTCCTCGGCCTCCGCCGTCGCGTACGACATCCGCTCGGCGTCGGTCAGCGTCACCCGTACCTCGGTGCATTCGGCCGGGGCGATCCAGCCCTGCTGCTCGATGTCCTTCCACGGCGCGTCGTACCGCTTCGGGCCGATCAGGCTGAACACGTCGCCCTCGCGGCCGTCCTCGCGTACCAGAGTTGCCGTGAGGCCGAGCCGGCGGCGGGCCTGGAGGTCCGCGGTGAACCGGAAGATCGGCGCGGGCAGCAGGTGCACCTCGTCGTAGACGACGAGGCCCCAGTCGCGGGCGCCGAACAGGTCGAGGTGGGTGAACGCGCCCTTCTTGCGGGAGGTGAGCACCTGGTACGTGGCGATGGTGACCGGGCGGATCTCCTTGCGTTCGCCCGAGTACTCGCCGATCTCGTCCTCGGTGAGCGACGTGCGGGCGATCAGCTCGCGCTTCCACTGCCGGCCGGCGACCGTGTTGGTCACCAGGATCAGGGTGGTCGCCTTGGCCTCGGCCATGGCCGCCGCCCCGACGAGGGTCTTGCCGGCGCCGCAGGGGAGCACCACCACGCCGGAGCCGCCGGCCCAGAACGCCTCGACGGCCTCCCGCTGGTAGGACCGCAGCGTCCACGGCTTGCCGCCGTCCTTGCCGGCCTCGGCCAGCTCGATGGGGTGCGCCTCGCCGTCCACGTAGCCGGCCAGGTCCTCGGCGGGCCAGCCGAGCTTGAGCAGCGCCTGCTTGAGCCGGCCGCGCTCGGACGGGTGCACCTGGATGGTGTCGTCGTCGAGCTTCGGGCCGAGCATGCCGGCGAGCTTCTTGCTCTTGGCGACCTCGACGAGCACCACCCGGTCGAGGGCGCGGAGCACCAGGCCGTGCGCCGGGTCGTTGGCGAGCTGGAGCCGGCCGTAGCGGTCCATGGTCTCGGCCACGTCGACCAGCAGCGCGTGCGGCACCGGGTAGCGGGAGTACTTGATCAGCGTGTCCACCACGCCCTCGGCGTCGTGGCCGGCGGCCCGGGCGTTCCACAGCCCCAGCGGGGTGAGCCGGTAGGTGTGCACGTGCTCGGGGGAGCGCTCCAGCTCGGCGAAGGGCGCGATGGCCATCCGGCACGCCTGGGCGTCGGGGTGGTCGATCTCCAGCAGCAGGGTCTTGTCCGACTGCACGATCAGTGGTCCACCGCTCACGCCAGTGTCCTCTCCCTATGCCGGAAAATTCTCACCCGCACGGCGGCTGACCTGCCGAAGGCGGACCATCCAGTGTTGCACGCCCGAGGGTGTCCGGAAAAAGTCTCGCTGGACAGGCAACGTCACACTGCTCCCGTACGTCTAGCAAGCGAGACAACTGTCCAGGGGGAGGGCCCATGAAGCGTGTCCGTTTCGCCGCCCGGGCCGTCGGCCTGGCAGTGGTCGTGCTGGTCGGCGTCGGTGCGTGCGCGCTCGATCCGCAGGGCGACGGGTCCGGGGCCGCCGCCCCGCAGCCCGTCGGCGTGACGGAACGGGCATCGGGGGCGAGCGCGCCGCCCGCGCCGGAGCAGCCGGCCGCGTCCCCGTCGGCGCAGCCGAGCCGGACGGCCACGCCGACGCCCGGCCACAGCACCACGCCGAAGCCGACCACGCCGAAGCCGTCCAAGTCCGCCGGCTGCCCGCAGGGGGAGCAGCAGCGGGCCGTGGAGACGTACCTGAGCCGGCTGGGCGGTTTCGGGACGTTGAGCGTGGACGGCAAGCAGTCGGCCGCCGACTGCACCGCGATCAAGAAGTTCCAGCGCCGGTACGGGATCAGCCCGGCCTCGGGTCGCGCCGGCCCCACCACGTACGACGTGGCGAAGCGGCTGGCCAGCACCGACACGGGGCGCTGCCGGGCCGGCTCCGGCCTCACCTTCTGCGTCGACCTGACCCGGCAGACCGTCTTCGCGATGCGCGGCGGCAAGGTCGTGATGGGCCCGACGGTGACCCGCACCGGCATGTCCGGCTACGCCACGCCGACCGGCACCTACCGGGTGGGTGGGAAGAACCTGCGCGAGTGGTCCAACCCGTACGAGGTGTGGCTGCCCTACTGGCAGCGGTTCAACGGCGGGATCGGCTTCCACGAGACGACGACGTACATCCACAACTCCTCGATCGGCTCGCACGGCTGCGTGAACCTGCTGCACCGCGACGCCGTCCGGCTCTGGGAGCTGGGCTCGGTCGGCACCCGGGTGGTCGTCTTCGGCCACCGGTCGGGCACCTGATACCCGTCCCCCCGTGACCCGCGCGCCCGGATCAGGGTTTTATCCCCTGTCCGGGTGACCCCCTCCGGTGCCACTCTGGAGGTCGGGTCCACCACGGGGCGGGAGGGACTGGCCATGACCGTCGATCACGACGTGCTTCCCGAGGACGACCGGGCGCGCCAGCAGGAGGTCTCACCGGCGGCCATGTTCGGTTACGCGGCCGCCGCCACCGGCATCTTCGGTTGGTTCCTGTTCGGGCTGCTGGTGCAGCGGCAGGGTTTCGTCGACTCGGTCGGCGAGTCGGCCGGTGCCGCGTTCGGCCTGCTGCTCGCCGTCTCGGTGATCGGCACCCTGCGCCGCAACGGGGACTAGTCCTCCAGCACCGCCGCGGTGATCCGGTGCAGCGCGAAGGTGTGCAGCATCTCGGTGCGGTCGTCCTCGGCACGCAGGTAGCCGGCCCCGATCGAGACGGGCCGGACCAGCCGGGACGCGGTCGCCCCGTGCGCGTCGACGTAGCCCACCCAGACCAGCGCCTTGTCCCGCACGGCCTGCTGGAGCACGGCGAGGGCGTCGCTGTGGGTGTGCGCCGGCCCCGGGCCGGTGCGCGCCGTCCCGCCGCGGACCACCGCCGGGGCCCGCCGCGCCGCCCGGGCCGCCGCATCGCCCCGGCGGATCTGCTCGACCACCCCGAGCAGCCGGGGCAGCGGCAGCCGCGGCGCCGCGAGCGGGTCGAGGCTGCGGCTGGCCGCCGGGACCCGGGCCGGCGCCCGCCGGGTCTTCGGCCGGGCCAGCACGGCTGCGCCGCCGGCGTCCTCGGCCACCGGCGCGTAACCGGCGTCGCGCAGCGCGATCAACATCCGGTTCACCTGGTACGGGGTGACCAGCACCGTCGGGGCCAGCCGGCGCAACGCCAGCGCCTCCAGCCGCCTGTCGGACAGCACCTCGGTGAGCAGCGCCTCGTCGTCGCTGCGCACGTACCCGCCGGCCGAGCCGACCCGAAGCCCGCCGTGCTTGCGCGCCACGTCGTCCACCAGGTAGCTCAACCCCTGCGGCACCGGGGTACGCGACCGGCGGCGGAACAGCGCGTGCAGGTCGTCTGCCGAGTAGCCGGCGTCCAGGGCCCGCCGCACGCTGGCCGTGGTGACCCGGTAGACACTGGCCCCGCCGGCCGACTCGTGCTCCGCCACCACGTCCAGCTCGGCGGCGAGCGCCGGGTCGGGCGGGCCGGGCACCACGACGGTCAGGTCGGCCTGCACGAGGAAGTGGTCGACCGGGGCGGGGAGCAGCGCGTCCAGCGCGCGGACGGCGGTGGACGGCTCGCCCGATTCGGCCTCGGAGTACAGCCCGAGCGGGTCGTCGGCCCGCTCGTCGGCCTCGTTCAGCTCGGCCAGCAGCAGCCGCCCGTACGAGGTCAGCGCCCCGAGCCCGGTCACCCCGAGCTGGGCCGCCTCGGCCAGCACCTCGCGGTGCGCCGCCTCCCGGCCCCGGGCGCGGCGGGGCGCCCGCCAGTCCAGCAGCTCCAGCACCTCGTCCTGGGTCGGGGCGGTAGCCGGGGGCAGGTCGGCCAGCACGGCGAGCACCGAACGCCGGGCGGCCGGCGCGCCGGCCCGTTCCGCCTCGGCGGAGAGCACCGCGATGGGCCGGTCCCGGTCGTCGCGCTGGCCGACCAGGCCCACCTGGCGGGTCATGGTGAGCCAGGCGCGGGCGAGCTGTTCCCAACGCTGGGCCAGCGAGGCGGCCCGCCACACCTCGTACCCGCCGGTGGGCAGGATCTGCTGGTCGCCCCCGTACCGGCTGGTCACCGCCCCGGTCAGGTCCAGCTCGCCGACCAGCCCGGCCGCGTACGCCACCTCGAAGATCAGCGCGGTGGTCGGGTCGTCCAGCCCGAGGCCGCGGGCCAGCCGGCGCAGGTCCCGGACGCCCACCCCACCGGAGCGCAGCACCGGGGCCGGCTCGGCGGCCAGGGCCTCCAGCAGCGCCTCGGTGTGCCGGACCACCTCCATGGTCTGCCCGGCGCCGGCCGAGTCGACGGACTTGGCCTCCCGCGGCGGGCTCGACACCTCGGGCGGGCTGGTGCGCAGCAGGCCGAGGGGGCCGGTGTCCCGGCGCAGCAGCAACCCCACCTCGCGGGGCAGCTCGACGGTGCCGCCACCCTTGACGGCCGACATCCGGACGAGCAGCCGGTGCTCCACGAGCCAGCGGATCGGGGAGCCGGTGGCCGCCCCGCCGTTGACCAGGTCCGGCGGCAGGATGTCCTCCTCGCCGGTCGCGGGGGCGTCCAGCGCGCCCGGGGGCACGGCGCCGACCGGCGGGCCGGCGGCGAGCCGGTCCAGGATCGCCCGGGCCGAGGGCGGCGCGGCCAGCAGCGTCCGCCGCAGCTTGGCCGGGTCCGCGCAGACGGCCGCCGCCCGCGGGTCCAGCTCCGCGGCCGGCCGGCCCAGACCGGCAAGGTACGGGGACACCTCGTCGACGCCGCCCACCACGCGCAGGTCGTGCTCGGGCCCGTACAGCAGGAAGAGCGCGCGGAGCCGGTTCACCGCCCCGCGGACCGCGGCCGGGGCGGGTGGGTGCGGGCCGGAGGTGGCCAGGGCCAGGATGGCCTCGGTGGCGGTGCCGCCGCCCTCCGGGTCACGGGTGAGCCGGGCGGCGTCCAGGATCTGGAGGGTGAACTGGTCCAGCCCGTCGAGCGCCCGCGCCACGGAGACCCGCGACTGGGCGCGGATGGCGAGGGCGGAGACGTCTGCGGGCACCGGTACGACGAGGTCCGGCCGCAGCTGGAGGAGGGCGGCCAGGGACTCGTCGGGAAGGGTCCGCAGGTGGTCGGCGAATGAGGTGGTCATCGTCGTTCCACGCTAGCCCGGCCGGGGGCTGTCGCGCCCCTCGGACGGGTACGTTCTCGTCGTGCCCTCGCTCATGGTCGGATTCGACCTCGACATGACCCTGGTCGACTCGCGCCCCGGCATCGCGGCCGCCTTCCGGGCGTTGACCGCCCGCACCGGCGTGCCCGTCGACGCCGAGCTGGCGGTCTCCCGCCTCGGCCCGCCGCTGCGCACCGAGATCGCGCACTGGTTCCCGCCGGAGCGGGTCGAGGAGGCGGTGGTCGCCTACCGGGAGCTCTACCCGGCGTATGCGATCACCCCGGCCCTGCCGATGCCCGGCGCGGAGGCCGCCATCGCGGCGGTGCACGCGCGGGGCGGCCGGGTCATGGTGGTCACCGCGAAGATGGGCCGGCTGGCGAAGCTGCACCTGGACCACCTCGGCCTGGCCGTCGACGAGCTGGCCGGCGACCTGTTCGCCGAACAGAAGGCGACCGCGCTGCGGGACCACGGCGCGACCCTCTACGTCGGCGACCACGTGGCCGACATGGCCGCCGCACAAGCTGCGGGAATCCCGGGCGTGGGAGTCGCGACCGGCCCCTGCACGAGGGACGAGCTGAGCGCGGCGGGTGCACACGTCGTGCTGGATGATCTCGCCGGATTCCCAGCGGCGCTGGACCGGATCATCCGGCTAGCCTTGGAGGGGTAGAGGTTCCGAGCGAAGCAGGGGTTTTCAGGTGCCGACGGGTCGAGTGAAGTGGTATGACGCGGCCAAGGGATACGGGTTCGTCACCAGTGACGAGGGTGGCGACGTGTTCCTGCCGAAGGGCGCGCTACCGGCGGGTGTCGCCGACCTGAAGGGCGGCCAGCGGGTCGATTTCAGCGTGGTGGACAGCCGGCGGGGCGCCCAGGCCATGGGGGTCAAGCTGCTGGAGGCGCCGCCCTCGGTGGCGGAGCTGCGCCGCCGGCCGGCCGAGGAGCTGCACGGCCTGGTCGAAGACATGATCAAGGTGCTGGAGGCGAAGGTCCAGCCGGACCTGCGCCGGGGCCGCTTCCCGGACCGGAAGACCGCGCAGAAGATCGCTCAGCTGGTCCACGCGGTGGCGCGCGAGCTGGAGGTCTGAGGGACGAGCCCGGCGTCGGCGGCCCGGCCCAACAGCGCCTCCACGGCGGCGAAGCCGGCCTCTCCCAGGTCGGCGGTGAACTCGTTGACGTAGAGGCCGATGTGCCGGTCCACCACGTCGGGCTCCATCTCCTGCGCGTGCGCGAGCACGTACTCCCGGCTGGCCTCCGGGTCGGCCCACGCCTGCCGGACCGACTCGCGGATCCAGGCGGCCGCCTCGACCGGGTCCACCGCGCCCTTGCGGGCCAGGATCGCGCCGAGCGGGATCGGCAGCCCGGTGTCGCCCTCCCACCACTCGCCCAGGTCGACCAGGGCGGTCAGCCCGTGCCGCGGGTAGGTGAACCGCGCCTCGTGGATCACCAGCCCGGCGTCGTACCGCCCGGCCGCCACCCCCGGCATGATCTCGTGGAACGGCACCACCTCGATCCGCGCCGGCGGCTGCTCCGCCGCCCAGAGCCGGAACAGCAGGTACGCCGTGGTCCGCTCACCCGGCACCGCCACTGTCGCGCCGGACAGGTCGGTCCGGTCGCCCCGGGTGAGCACCAGCGGGCCGCAGCCCCGGCCCAGCGCCCCACCGCAGGGCAGCAGGTGGTAGTCGTCGAGCAGCCACGGCAACGCCGCGTAGCTCACCTTCACCAGGTCGAACGCCCCGCGCTCGGCGGCCGTGTTGGTGACGTCGACGTCGGCGTAGGTCACCTCGACGGCCGGCGCGCCGGGCACCCGGCCGTGCACGAGGGCGTCGAAGACGAAGGTGTCGTTGGGGCAGGGCGAGATCGCCAGGGAGAGCGCCACGCCCCCACCGTAACCCCGCCCGTTCCGGCGCCCACCACCCCGCCCCGCCGGCTGTGACGGGCGACCGTCCGGGGTGCGCCCGTGAGCCCCGGCGCCTCCTGTTCAGCCGCTACGAACTTGATGACGTGGATGGATCACGGCGGCCCGTTGGCAACCTGCGTCAAGTGCGGGCATCCGCCTTGAGTCCGGCTCTCTCGCGTCACTGCTTGACCGCCCCGGGCGGCCCATCGCGCCGGGAGCGACCATGGCGGCCACAGCAGCCCCACCGGGGACTTGAATCACCGGAGTCAGCGAGTTTGTCGTCGTCCGCGGATCCACCGGAGCCACCTCTGCCCGAGGTCTGATCCACCTACGTCATCAAGTTTGTAGTCGCCAGCGACCTCACCCATCCCCAGCCAGCGCCGTTTTCCACAGGGTTTTCCACAGGTGGAAAGCGCGGGGTTGAGGGCGGCTCGGCGCCATCCGAACATGGTTCGGTGAGCGACGCGCCGCCCGTGACCGACCTGGCCGCTGCCTTGAGGGCGTTGCGGCGCGCGGCTGATCTGAGTCAGCGCGAGCTGGCCGGGAAGTCCGGGGTGCCGCAGGCCACGATCGCCCGCATCGAGTCGGGGCAGACGGCGGATCCGAGCTTCCGCACCATCGAGCGCCTGGTCGGCGCCGTGGCCGGTCGAATCGTGCTTCAGGGGCCGGCGACCGGTGAGCTGGCAACGGTGCCGTACGAAACGTTGCGGGACGCGGCGGGGCGGCACTGCCCCGCGCACCTGGACGCCCGCGAGGTGCGTGAGCCGAAGGACTGGCCCGGCGCCTGGTGGGCGCACTGGTTCAAGATCCCGTCCAACCGGTGGCCGCCGTTGCCCGCCGTGACGTTCCGGCTCGATCGGGCTGTGCGGGACCGGGAGAGGCTGCGCGAGGCGGTGCGCCGCGATTATCTGGTGCGCCGTTACGTCGATCCGGCGCTGCCGTCGACCTCCTGGCGGTTCGTCGCCGAGCTGCCCGACGGTGATCTCGTCGGCGAGCTGCGCGCGCACGAACGCAGCAGCGACCTGCTCATCGGGCATCCCGAGCCCGGCCAGCGGCAGGTGGTGCTGGACGGGGTGCTCGTCGCGCCGGCCTACCGGTTGCTGGGCATCGGGCGGCGGCTGGTCGCCGCGCTCCTGACGGAGATGGACGGGGCCGGCGTGCGGTCGACGCACGCGATCGCCGAGAGCGGCGGTGCCAGCTTCCTGCTCGCGTGCGGCTTCGACCTGGAGGCGAGCCGGCCGGCGGCGTTGCGGTTCCACCGGCCGGCCAGCCGAGCGCAGCCGCCGCCGGTCAGCGAGGAGGGGCGGTCTCCGGGCAGCGAGGAGGGGCCGCCGCCGGTCAGTGGAGGGCGGCGGACGCCGCGGTGAGGGCGGCGAAGGCTTCGCGCATGCGCCACGAGTCGCGGTCGCGGGGGCCGATCGGGTTGGACACCGTACGTAGCTCGGCGAAGGGGAGGTTGGCCTGGGTGGCGGCGACGGCTACGCCGTACCCCTCCATGGCCTCGGCCACGGCGTCGGGGTGGCGGTCGGTGAGGGCCGCCGTGCTCGCGGCGGTGCCGGTCACCGTGCTGACGGTGAGTACCGTGCCGGCGGTGGCCTCCGGCAGGGCGGTGCGCAGGGCGCCCAGCAGGCCCGGGTCGGCGGGTATGACGCTGCCGCCGCCGAGCAGCTCCGGCGGCATGCCAAGATCCTCCAGCGGGATGAAGCCGGTGGGGGACTCGGCGCCCAGGTCGGCGGCGACGCTGCGGGTGGCCAGCACGGTGCCCCCGACCGGCACCCGGCCGACGAAGCCGCCCGCGATGCCCGCGCTGACCACCGCCCGGTACGGGCGTCCGGCCGCCTCGGCGAGCGCCAGCAGCCGCGCGGTGGCGGCGCCGGCGACGGCGGAGCCGACCCCGACCGGCGCGACGGTGACCGTGGGATCGGTGAGGCCCGCCCGGACCGCGTCCGCCTCGGCGGGCACCGCCGTCACCACCAGCAGCCCGCTCACGCCACCGGTCCCCGGGGCTCCCGCCGGTTCTCCTCCTCGCTGCCGCCCGGCCCACCCACGGAGGACGAGGGGCGGTAGATGTGGAATCCGGGCGGGGCCAGTTCGTCGTCGTGGTTCGCGGGCGGCGGGTCGGCCCGGGGCGGGGCGGGCGAGGTGGGGGCGGGGTCGTCGAACTCCGTACCGGGCTCGGTGGCCAGTTCGTCGTCGCCGAGCGGGCGGCCCACCAGGTGCTCGCCACGCAACCGGGTGGCCACCAGCACCCCGCGGGCGGCCACCAGCGCGGCCACGCAGGCGGCGACCGCCACCCCGACCGGGCCGGTGAACGGGACCAGCCCGAGCCCGCCGCCGGCCACGAAGGCCAGCATCAGCGCGGTCTCCGAGTGGGCGAAGGAGCTGGCCCGCAGCCGCTCCGGGATCCGCTCCTGGATCGAGGCGTCGACCGCGAGCTTGGCGATGCCGCTGAACAGTGAGGTGACCACGCAGAGCAGCGCCACCATGGGCAGCGAGAATTTCAGGGCGGCGAGCACCGCCACCCCGGCCACGATGACCGTGCCGCTGGACTGGATCGCCGCCGGGCGGTGGATGCGCAGCCGGGTGCCGATCGCGGTGGCCAGGAAGGTGCCCACCGCCAGCGCGCCGCCGGCCAGGCCCAGCGCGCCCTGGGCGCCCAGATTTCGCCCGAAGAAGTCGGTGGTCAGGTCGCCGGCCTTGATCGCGAAGGCCAGGAAGAGCAGCAGGAAGCCGTAGAGCCCGCGCAGCGCCGCCGCGCCGATCAGGGTGGCGATCACCAGCCGGCCCGCCGGCCGGCCCCGGCCCAGCGGGCGTTCCCCGTCTCGGCGGCGCAGCGCGCGCAGCGGCCTGGGCACCCGCTCCGGCGGCTCCGAGTCGGCCCGCGGCGGCAACCGCAGCGAGATGATCATGCCGATCAGGAAGATGAGCGAGGCGACCCGGAGCGGCCACTGCGGCCCGAACCAGAACGCGGCCAGCCCGATCGGTGCGACCAGCGCGCCGGCCACCGTGCCGTAGACGCTCGCCCGGGCGCCCACCTGCGACAGCCCGAGCCCCTCGGGCAGCAGCCGGGGAACCGCCGCCGAGCGGGCCACCCCGTACGCCCGGGAGAGGGCGAGCACCCCGAACGCGGCCGGATAGAGCCCGAAACCGCCGATGTAGTCGGAGATCAGCCAGGCCAGGAAGGCCCGGCCGAGCATGGTGGCGGCGAGCGCGTAGCGCCGGCCGTGCCGGAAGTGGTCCAGCAGTGGGCCGACCACGGGGGCGAGCATGGCGAACGGGACCATGGTCACCAGCAGGTAGAGCGCGACCTTGTTGCGGGCCTCGCCGAGCGGGACGTCGAAGAAGATCGTGCCGGCCAGGCCGATGGCGATGAGCGTGTCCCCGGCGCAGGAGAGGGCGTGCAGGTCGAAGAGGCGGACCATGCCGACCTCGTTGCCGGCGCTGCGGGCGCGGGCCGTGCCGGCCCGCCGGGTCATCCACCGCCCGCCGTGCAGCGAGCCCCGGAGCAGCAGGCGGGTGGCACGGATGCCGGTGCCGACGGTCCGCCCGAGGACGGACCGGCCGGAGCGGGAGGACAGCGGCATGTGTCCCATCCTCGCCCATCTGATCCACGCGCGCCGCATCACCCGGAGAGAACGACTCCGGGGAGTGCCTGTCATCCGACCACGGGCATGGGGAACAATGGTCCGGTGACCAGGCCCGCCTCCGCCCGCGCTCCCCGGCTCGACCAGATGTGCGCCGCTGCCGTCGAGGTGGCCCGCGCCGCCATCACCGAGGTGGACCCCGCCGACGTCGGCGATCACCTCCAGGCCGTCGCCGAGGGCGAACGGCTCGTCACCCACTACTTCGAGTGCCGCCTGGCCGGCTACCGGGGCTGGCGCTGGGCCGTCACGGTGACCCGGGTGCCGCGCAGCCGCACCGTCACCATCTGCGAGACGGTGCTGCTGCCGGGCGCCGACGCGCTGCTGGCCCCGGGCTGGCTGCCCTGGCAGGAGCGGCTCAAGCCGGGCGATCTCGGCCCCGGTGACCTGCTCCCCACCCCGGCGGACGACGAGCGGCTCGCCCCCGGCTACCTGCTCTCCGACGACCCGGCCGTCGAGGAGACCGCCTGGGAGCTGGGCCTCGGCCGGGCCCGGGTGCTGTCCCGCGAGGGCCGCACCGACGCCGCCCAGCGCTGGTACGACGGTGACCACGGCCCCGACGCCGCGATCTCGGTGGCCGCGCCGGCCGCCGCCCGCTGCGGCACCTGCGGCTTCTACCTGCCGCTTGCCGGCGCCCTGCGGCAGTCCTTCGGCGCCTGCGGCAACTTCTACGCCCCCGACGACGGTCGGGTGGTCAGCGCGGATCACGGCTGCGGCGCCCACTCGGAGACGCTTGTCGAAGCGGCGGACTCCCCGGTGGACGAGCTGCCCACGGTCTACGACGACAGCGCGGTCGAGGCGATGTCGGTGAGCCGGGCCCCGGGCTCCGTGGAGGCGGCCGAGCCGGCGGAGCCGTACGGCCACCCCTGACCGGTCAGCCCTGACGGGCGGTTGCCGCTCGGCGGCGGCGCCGGTTGGCGTCGTGCCGCATCATCACGGCCAGCCCGGGAAAGCCCCACAGAAAACCGGCCAGGCAGGTCCAGAGCCAGTTCTCGTGCCCGTGCGCGGTGAGCCAGCCACGGAAGAACAGCAGTAGCACCAGCCCGGCCAGCGCCCAGGCGACCAGCCCGGCGAGGGCGAACGGCACCATCGGCGGGTCGAGCGGCTCGGGCCGCGGCGGTTGCTCCTGGGGCACGCGCCCAGCGTACGCGATCGTCCTTCCCTGCCCGCGAGTGATCTGGGACGATGCGCGCGACAACCGGTCGATCGATATGTGAGGACCCGATGGCCATCGCGCCGCCGCCGGACCACGGCACGCCACCCGATCCCGCGCACCCGCGCAACGCCTTCGACCGCTTCTTCGAGATCTCCGCCCGCCGGTCGACGCCGGGCCGGGAGGTGCGGGGTGGGCTGGCCACGTTCTTCACGATGGCGTACATCGTGGTGTTGAACCCGCTGATCCTGGGCAGCGCGGTCGACGGCGACGGGCGCAAGCTCGCCATCCCGGCGTTGGCGGCGGCCACGGCGCTGGTCGCCGGCGTGATGACCATCCTGATGGGCGTGGTGGCCCGGTTCCCGATCGCGCTGGCCGCCGGGCTGGGCGTTAACGCGCTGGTCGCGTTCGAGATCGCGCCGCAGATGACGTGGGCGGACGCCATGGGCCTCGTGGTGATCGAGGGTGTGCTGATCGGCATCCTCGTGCTCACCGGGCTGCGTACGGCGGTGTTCCGCTCGGTGCCCACCCAGCTCAAGACGGCGATCGGTGTCGGCATCGGCCTCTTCCTCACCATCATCGGCCTGGTCGACGCCGGGTTCGTCCGACGTGTGCCGGACGTCGCGAACACGACCGTGCCGGTCGGGCTGGGCATCAGCGGCAAGATCGTCAGCTGGCCGCTGCTGGTCTTCGTGGTGGGTCTGCTGCTCACCCTGGTGCTGGTGGTACGCCGGGTCCGCGGCGCGATCCTGATCGGCATCCTGGCCTCCACCGTGCTGGCGATCGTGGTCGAGGCGGTCGGCAACATCGGGCCGTCGTTCGTCAACGGGAAGCCGAACCCCAAGGGCTGGGCGTTGAACGTGCCCGAGGTGCCGGCGAAGGTGGTGGACGTCCCCGACCTCTCGCTGCTGGGCAATTTCAACCTGCTGGACTCGTGGACCCGGGTCGGCTGGCTGGTCCCGCTGATGTTCGTCTTCACCCTGCTCATCACGGACTTCTTCGACACCATGGGCACGATGGTCGCGATCGGCCAGGAGGGCGACATGCTCGACGAGCGGGGCACCCCGCCGCGGGCGCGGGAGATCCTGCTGGTCGACTCGATCGCCGCAGCCGCGGGTGGGGCGGCCTCGGTGTCGAGCAACACGTCGTACATCGAGAGTGCCGCCGGGGTCGCGGAGGGCGCCCGGACCGGGGTGGCCAACCTGGTCACCGGCAGCCTGTTCCTGCTGGCCATGTTCCTGGCGCCGCTGGCGGTGGTGGTGCCGTTCGAGGCCGCGTCGACGGCGCTCGTGGTGGTCGGCTTCCTCATGATGACCGCGGTCCGCACGATCGACTGGACCGACTACGAGATCGCCATCCCCGCGTTCCTCACGATCGTGCTGATGCCCTTCACCTACTCGATCTCGAACGGGATCGGCGCCGGGGTGATCACTTTCGTGCTGCTGAAGGTGGCGAAGGGCCGGTTCCGCGACGTCCACCCCCTGCTGTACGGGGTGGCCGCGCTGTTCATCCTTTACTTCCTGCGCGGGCCGATCGAGGCCGTGGTGCTCTGAAGTCGCTGGTGAGCCTGGTCATATCGCATGTCGTTAGCCAGGCTCATTAGTTAAGCTAACTACTGTGACGGAGCGGACGGTGACGGCGAAACGCGTGCCACCGGCGCAGCTGGCCCCTCAGCTGCGTGATGCGATCACTCGACTCAACCGGCGGGTCCGACAGGCCCGACCGGTCGGCGACCTCACGGTCACTCAGCTCTCGGCGCTCACCAGCCTCAACCTGGCGGGCGCCCTGACACCCCGGGAGCTGGCCGACATCGAGCGGGTGCAGCCGCCAACGATGACGAAGATCATCGCGAAGCTGGAGGACCGCGGCCTTGTGCAGCGGACCCCCCACCCGACCGATGGACGGCAGGTCATCCTGGCGGCGACCGAGGGAGGACGGGCCGTACTCGACCAGTTCGAGCGGGCCCGCAACTCGTGGCTGGCCACCCGGCTGGCGGCCCTGACCGAGGAGGAACGCGACACGCTGCAGCGTGCCGCCGACATCCTGCAGGGCATCGCTCGCGCCTGAGCGGGTACCCGCGTCCCGCGGTCCGCTTCGTCCGTTGTGGATGAGGCGTACATGATCGCGAGGAGGCGCACCTAGAGTGCAGGCCAAGTTGAGCACGATGTTCCAGTCCCTACGAGTCCGCAACTACCGACTCTTCGCCACCGGACAGCTGATCAAGTTGATTGGCGTCTGGATGATGTACATCGCCCAGGACTGGCTCGTCCTCGACCTCAGCGGCAACTCGGCGACCGCGCTCGGCGTGGTCACCGCGCTCCAGTTCACCCCCGTCCTGCTGCTGACACTGATCTCCGGCCGCCTCGCCGACCGCTACGACAAGCGGATGCTGCTCTTCATCGCCAACATCTTCTGGACCGTCCTGGCGCTGGCGATGAGCCTGCTGGTGGTCACCGGGCTCGTGCAGCTCTGGCACGTCTTCGCGTTCGCCGCCCTGCTCGGGGTGTTCAACGCGGTGGAGACCCCGGTCCGGCAGGCGTTCGTCTCCGAGCTGGTCGGCATGCCGCTGCTGCCGAACGCGCTCTCGCTCAACGCGGCCACCTTCAACTCGGCCCGGATCCTCGGCCCGGCCATCGCCGGCCTGGCCATCGCCGCCTTCGACGTCGGCCCCGTCTTCCTGATCACCGCGTTCAGCTCGATCGCCCCGCTGGTCAACGTGGTCCGGATGCGCACCAGCGAGCTGTACCGCAAGGACCTGCCGCCGGCCGGCGAGCGCGACCAGGCCAAGGTCGTGGACGGCCTCCGGTACGTCGCGCGCCGCCCCGACCTCCTGCTGCCGATGGCGCTGATGTCGGTGGTCGGGATGACCCTGTTCAACTTCCAGCTCACCCTCGCCGCGCTGGCCAAGACCGTGTTCCACACCGGTGCCGCCTCGTTCGGCCTGTTCACCACCGCGCTGGCGGTGGGCGCACTGGTCGGCGCCCTGTCCGGCACCGGCCGGCGCAGCCGGCCCACCGTGTGGCTGGTGCTCGGCGCGGCGGTCGGCTGTGCCAGCTTCGGCACGTTGGTGGGGCTCGCCTCGTCGTACTGGCTGGTGGCGGCTCTGTTGCTGCCCACCGGGTTCTTCATGGTCTTCTTCGCCCAGGCCGCGAACCAGCGGGTCCAGCTCGGCGTCGACGCCGCCTTCCGGGGCCGGGTCATGGCGCTGTGGGTGCTCGTCTTCCTGGGCACCAACCCGGTCGGCGCGCCGATCATCGGCTGGGTGGCCGAGACGTTCGGCGCCGGCGCGAGCATCTGGATCGGTGGCCTGATCTCGCTGGCCGCCGCCCTGCTGGCGCTCACCTGGCAGCTGCGCCGCTCCGGCGCCCGGCTGCGGCTGCGGGTGCTGCCCATGCCGCGCTTCTACGTGGTGTCGCCCGGGGCGGAGTGACCTGTCGACCGCCCGAAGGACCGGTTCCCGCCCGAGGGGACCGGTCCTTCCTCATTCATTCGCGTCCGGATCTCACCAATCGGGTGGCGGGCGCGGACGGCGCGGCATAGCGTCGATATGTGGGAGTGGGGCGAGGACTACTGCTGGCGCTGGCGATCCTCGCCGTCTGCTGCCTGCCGGCCCTCTTCGCGCTGATCTTCTGCGCCGACGAGATCCTCGACCGGGTGGCCTGCGGCTGGGCCGAGTGGCGCGAGCAGCGCCGGGAACGCCGCACCATCGCCCGGCTGGACCGGGCCATCGAGGCCGAGTCGCTCACCCGCGACATCGACCTCACCGAGTTCGACCGGGAGGACCGCCGCCCGCTGGAGCAGCTCGCCGTCGACCTGCGCCGCTTCGGCGGCCACCGGCTCGCCGCCGCCGACCGCTCGGTGGTGTGGCACGGCTCGGTCATCGACGCGTACGACGAGCGGCTGCGCGCCGCCTGCGGGGCGCTGGGCATCGCCGAGCACCTGGCCGAGCTGGAGGGCGTTGACAAGGAAATCGAACGGGTACGCGTCGAGGGCCTCCTGCACGCCGCCGGGCTCACCCTGCCCGCCGCCCGCCCCGGCCACCACCAGCGGCACCGCTGACCGGTGCGGCTCTTCGTCGCGGTCTACCCGCCGACGCCGGCGATCGACGACCTGAGCGCCCAGGTGGCCCGGCTGCGCACCGGGGCCGCCTCCGCCGCCGGCACCAACGTCCGGCTGGCCGACCCGGCCAACGCCCATCTCACCCTGGCCTTCCTCGGCGACACTCCCGACGACCGGCTGGTCGACGTGGAGAGCGCGCTCGGCCTCGCCGCGCAGACGTTCCGGGGCGCCCGGGGCAGCTCCCCCCGGCTGCGGCTCGGCGGCGGGGGCAGCTTCGGGCGCGGCCGGTTCACCGTGCTCTGGGTGGACGTACGCGGAGAGGTCGACGGGTTGACCGTGCTCGCCCGGCTCATCCGCTCCGGGCTGCGCCGGGCCCGGCTGCCACACGACGAGAAGCCGTTCCGGGCCCACCTGACCATCGCCCGCCCCGGCGACCGGATCGACCGCGCCGACGTGCTGGCCGACCGGGAGACCCTGCACGACTACCACGGCCCGGAGTGGAGCGCCGACGAGCTGGTCCTGGTGCGCAGCCACCCGGGCCCGCGCCCCACCTACGACCGCCTCGCCGCCTGGCCCATCTGACGCACCGACCGGGTTGACCGGAGAGGCCCGGCCAACCCGGTCAGCGGGTCACCAGGCCCAGGCCTCCGGGCCCGGGCCGCCGTTGCCGACCGGCGGGAAGAGCTCGTCGAGCTTCTCCAGCGTGGCCTCGTCGAGCCGCACATCCAGCGCGCCGAGGTTGCGGTCGAGCTGGTCCATGGTCCGCGGGCCGACGATCGGGGCGGTCACGCCCGGCCGGGAGAGCAGCCAGGCCAGCGCCACGTCCGCCGGGTCGTGGCCGAGGTCCGCGCAGAGCTTCTCGTACGCCTCGATGGTGGACCGGTGCTCGGCCAGCGCGTCGGCGGACCGGCCGGAGGCGCCGCGGGCCGCGCCGCCCTCGGCCATCTTGCGGATGACCCCGGAGAGCAGCCCGCCGTGCAGCGGCGACCACGGGATGATGCCCAGCCCGTAGTGCTGCGCCGCCGGGATCACCTCCAGCTCGACGTGCCGGGTCATCAGGTTGTAGATGCTCTGCTCGGAGACGAGGCCGAGGAAGTTGCGGCGGCCGGCCGCCGCCTGCGCCTGCGCGATGTGCCAGCCGGCGAAGTTGGACGAGCCGACGTAGAGGACCTTGCCCTGGGCGACCAGGGTCTCCATGGCCTGCCAGATCTCCTCCCACGGCGTGGTCCGCGAGATGTGGTGCATCTGGTAGAGGTCGATCGTGTCGGTCTGCAGCCGGCGCAGCGAGTCCTCGCAGGCCCGGATGATGTGCCGGGCGCTCAGGCCCTGCTCGTTGGGCCACTCGCCCATCTTGCCGTAGACCTTGGTGGCCAGGACGACCTTGTCGCGGCGCCCGCCGCCCTGGGCGAACCAGCGGCCGATGATCTGCTCGGTGACGCCCTCACCGGTCTTCCAGCCGTAGACGTTGGCGGTGTCGAAGAAGTTGATGCCGTGTTCGAGTGCCCGGTCCATGATGGCGAAGCTGTCCGGCTCGGTCGTCTGCGGGCCGAAGTTCATGGTGCCGAGGCAGAGCCGGCTCACCGACAGGCCGGTGCGTCCCAGGTTCGTGTACTCCATGGGTCCACCCTGGCACGCGGGCACTTAGAGTGCCTCGTTACGCCAGGGTGGACCGTTGGTCAGGAGGACTCGCGGGCCGCCGGGCCGGTGCCGAAGAGGACGTCGTCCCAGCTCGGCAGGCGCTTGCGCGGCTTGCCGGCGGCGTCGGTGGACTCGGTGCCGGTGCCACCGGTCGCCGCAGCGGGACCGGTGCGGCGGGGCCGGAGCACGGCCAGCGACGGCACGGCCGGGATCTCCTTCGGCGCGTCCGAGTCGTCGTCGAACGCGGAGCCCTGGCCGCCGCCGAGCAGCGCGGCCGCGCCGCCGGTGACCGCCCGCTGGCGGGGGGCGTCGGACCCGGCCAGCGCGGCCGGGGAGCGGGTGTCCAGACCGCGGCCGGACGTGCCGCCGAGCGGCCGGTCCAGCGAGGCGAGCAGCGCGTCCCGGCCGGCGCGGATCGGATCCCGCCCCGGACGGGCGTGCTCGGCGGGCGACGGCAGGCCGTGCCCGCCCCGGCTCGGCTCGCCGCGCGACGGGCCGGGCAGCGCGTGGCCGCCCCGCTCCGGCGCCGGCTCCTGGCCGAGGATCGGCGTGGGGCGCTCGGCGCACAGGTATTGCGCCATGTCGTCGTGCGGCGCGACGTTCTGCCGGGTCTTGTCGAGATCCCAGACCGCCTGGGCGGTGGCCTTGCCGGACGGCCAGGTGGCGATGATCCGCCAGGTGCCGTCGTCGCGGCGGTAGGCGTCCCAGGAGATCTTCTCGGTGTCGATCCCGTGCTGGGCCAGCCGGCCGTTGACGACCTCGGCCAGCGGGGTCGGCTTCTCAGCGCCCTTGAGCCGGGTGCGCCGGGCGTGCTGGGCGAGCATGGCCCGCTCCTGGAGGACCGGGCCGGCGTAGCGCAGGACGCGGTCGACCGGGACGCCGGCGATCCGGGCGACGTCCTCGGCGGACTCGCCGGAGCGGATCCGGGCCTGGATGTCCCGCGGGGAGAGCGACGGCGTCGGGTCGGCGGCGCTCGGCACCACCGCGAGCGGGGCCGCGCCGGGCTCGGCGTGCATCGCCGAGGCGATGCGCTCGTCGATGGGCAGGGCGAGCAGGCGCCCGACCTCGTCGGCGAGCACCAGAGCCTGGCCGTCCTCCGAGAGGGCGACGAAGCGTACTGGGCGCATGGGCTTGCCTCCGTCCCGCTTCGCTGGCCGTCACGCCACGAGCCGGCCACCCGGGCGTCTCGAACCACCGTACGCTCATCTACCCGAAGGTGGGGGATGCGACACCCCGGCATGTTGCGACTGAGCTGCGGCGATGATCACGGTGGGTGGTCGCCGGAGCCCCGACGACCACCCACCGTCACCACACGATCAGAGCCGCTCGACCACGTAGTCGATGGACGCGGTGAGCGCCTCCACGTCGGCCGGCTCGACGGCCGGGAAGAGCGCGACGCGGAGCTGGTTGCGGCCGAGCTTCCGGTAGGGCTCGGTGTCGACGATGCCGTTGGCGCGCAGCACCTTGGCGATCGCCGAGGCGTCCACCCCGTCGGCGAAGTCGATGGTGGCGACCACGTTGGAGCGCAGCGCCGGGTCGGTCACGTACGGGGTGGCGAACGCCGAGCGCTCGGCCCAGCCGTAGACGATGCCGGCGCTCTCGGCGGTGCGCTTGGCCGCCCAGGCCAGGCCGCCCTGCGAGTTCATCCAGTCGGTCTGCTCGGCGGCCAGGAAGATGGTGGCCAGCGCCGGGGTGTTGTAGGTCTGCTCCAGCCGCGAGTTGTCGATCGCGGTGACCATGTCGAGGAAGGCGGGGATGTAGCGGCCCGACTCCTTGATCTCGGTGGCCCGGGCGAGCGCGGCCGGCGACATGAGGGCCAGCCAGAGGCCGCCGTCGGAGCCGAAGCACTTCTGCGGGGCGAAGTAGTAGACGTCGGTCTCGCCGACGTTGACCTCCAGGCCGCCGGCGCCGGAGGTGGCGTCGACCAGCAGCAGCGAGCCCTCGTCGGCGCCCGGCACCCGGCTGATCGGCACCGCCACGCCGGTGGAGGTCTCGTTGTGCGGGGTGGCGTAGACGTCGACGCCCGCCTCGGCGACCAGGGTCGGCGCGCTGCCCGCCTCGGACTTGCGCACGGTCGGCTCGCCCAGGAACGGCGCGTCCTTGACCGACTTGGCGAACTTGGCGCCGAACTCGCCGAAGCTGGCGAACTGGGCCCGGTCGCGGATCAGGCCGAAGGTGGCGACCTCCCAGAACGCGGTGGTGCCGCCGTTGCCGAGCACCACCTCGTAGCCCTCGGGGAGGGCGAAGAACTCGGCGAGGCCGCGGCGCAGCCGGGCCACCTGGTCGCGGACCGTCTTCTGCCGGTGCGAGGTGCCCAGGTAACTGGTGGCGACGTCGGCGAGGGCGGACACCGCCGCGGGACGGACCTTGGACGGCCCGCAGCCGAAGCGGCCGTCGGCGGGCCTGATGTCGTCGGGAATCCGGATGGTCGGTGCGTCAGCCACGGTTGTCTCGATCCTTCCGCGTGGGCGAGGGCGGGCCCTTCAGCGGGCGCGGAGCGACGGCGGCCACGCGTGGGCGCGCGGCGGAGCCGGGTCCGAGCCCGGTCCGGCGGCACTGCCGACCTTCATCCTCGCACCCGCGCCGCCCGGCCCGGCGGCTGGTCCCACTCCCGGAGCTGAGGGATGCGCCACACACGCCAGGGCCCGGTCCGCGACGGACCGGGCCCTGGCGAGGGGTACGCGGGGAAGGATCAGACGCCGTGCGGGATGGCGTCCCAGCCCTCGACCTGCTGCGGCTTGCGGCTGCCCGGCCCGATGTAGCGGGCCGACGGGCGGACCAGCCGCTGGAGCTTCTTCTGCTCCAGGATGTGCGCGGACCAACCGCCCATCCGGGCACAGGTGAACATCGAGGTGAACATGTGCGCCGGCACCTCGGCGAAGTCCAGGACGACGGCCGACCAGAACTCGACGTTGGTGGCGAGCACCCGGTCCGGACGGCGGGCCTGGAGCTCGGCCAGGGCGGCCTTCTCCAGCGCCTCGGCGATCTCGAAGCGCGGCGCGCCCAGCTCCTTGGCGGTGCGGCGGAGCACGCGGGCGCGCGGGTCCTCGGCCCGGTAGACCCGGTGGCCGAAGCCCATGAGCCGCTCGCCCCGGTCGAGGACGCCCTTGACGTAGCCCTCGGCGTCGCCGCTGCGCTCGACGGCCTCCAGCATGCTGAGCACCCGGGACGGCGCGCCGCCGTGCAGCGGGCCGGAGAGCGCGCCGATGCCGGAGGAGATGCAGGCCGCGGCGTCGGCGCCGGTGGAGGCGACGATCCGGGCGGTGAAGGTGGAGGCGTTCAGGCCGTGCTCGGCGGCCGAGATGAAGTAGGCGTCGACGGCCTTGACGTGCCGCGGGTCGGGCTCACCCCGCCAGCGCTTCATGAACCGCTCGACGATCGTCTCCGCCTTGTCGATCTCCTTCTGCGGCACGGCCGGCAGGCCGAGGCCGCGGGCGGACTGGGCGACGAAGGACAGCGCGGTGACCGACACCCGGGCCAGGTCCTCGCGGGCCTGCTCGTCGGAGATGTCGAGGAGCTGGTTGAGCCCCCAGTACGGGGCGAGCATGGCGACCGCGGACTGCACGTCGACGCGGATGTCGCCGGAGTGCACCGGCACCGGGAACGGCTCGGCCGGCGGCAGGCCCGGGCCGAAGCGCCCGTCGACCAGCAGCGCCCAGACGTTGCCGAAGGAGACCTGACCGATCAGATCCTCGATGTCCACGCCGCGGTAGCGCAGCGCGCCGCCCTCGCGGTCCGGTTCGGCGATCTGGGTCTCGAAGGCTACGACGCCCTCCAGGCCCGGTTTGAAGTCGGACATGTCGTCTCCTGGCTTCCGGCGGTGGTGGTGGCCGCGCGGGCTGGACGGGCCCGCGGCTTGGGCGACCCCTCAGGGATGTGTTCGGAACATCTTGCCTGCTCGGTAACCGGCTCCGCGACCCGCAGCGACTGTGCGCCACATGACATCCCCGCCGGTGGACAAGCTCACGGGCTGGAGAAGACTGGGTGGTGGGGCCTGGCCAGCGTCGGGGGACGCCGGCATCCCCGGGAGAGGGACGACGAGAGTGACGGGTGACACACCTGCCCCGGCCGGTATGCGTAACGAGTACGCCGCCGACCTGGGCCTTTCCGAATCGGATCTCGCGCCGGACTGGCACACCCAGTTCGCCCGCTGGTTCGCCGACGCGGTGGCGCATCCGCTGCCCGAACCGAACGCCATGGTGGTCGGCACGGCCGACGCCGACGGGCGGCCGAGCGGCCGCACCGTGCTGCTCAAGGGGTACGACCCGGACGGGTTCGTCTTCTTCACGAACTACGGCTCCCGTAAGGGCGGCGAGGCGACCGCGAACCCGTGGGCCAGTCTGGTCTTCCCGTGGTTCCCGATGCACCGGCAGGTGACGGTCACCGGCCGGGTGACCCGGGTCGACCGGGCCGAGACCGAGGCGTACTTCGCCGCCCGGCCGCGTGGCTCCCAGCTCGGCGCCTGGGCCAGCACCCAGTCCCGGGTGGTCCCGGACCGGGCGGCGCTCGACGCGGCGTACCGGGCGGCGGCCGAGCGCTTCGCCGACGTGGACGAGATCCCGGCGCCGCCGCACTGGGGCGGGTTCCGGGTGCGGCCGGAGACGGTGGAGTTCTGGCAGGGCCGGGCCGGCCGGCTGCACGACCGGCTGCGGTTCCGGCGTACCGGGGACGGCGCCTGGGTCATCGAGCGGCTGGCCCCGTGACGGGGGTGAAGGAGGCCCGGCCGCGCGGAGCGCGCCGCTGGGCGATCGACCTGCGTCCGCTGGGTGTGCCCGCGTACCGCCGGGTGTGGCTCGGCAACGCCGTGGCGATGTTCGGCTTCCAGTTCACCGCCGTGGCGGTGCCGGTGGAGATGTTCGACCTGACCGGCGGCTCGTTCTGGGTCGGCCTGCTCGGGATCGCCGGCTTCCTGCCGCTGCTGGTCTTCGGGCTGTGGGGCGGGGCGGTCGCCGACGCCCGGGACCGGCGGCGGGTGCTGCTGGGCGGGGGCGCCCTGCTCTGGGCGTCGACCCTGGCGCTGCTGCTCCAGTCGCTGCTGCGGGTGGGCAGCCCCGTGCTGCTGCTGACCCTGGTCGCGGTGCAGTCGATCGCGTTCGCGATCACGTCGCCGACCCGCAGCGCGATCCTGCCCCGCCTGGTGCCGGCCGACCTCGTCCCGGCGGCCAGCACGCTGAACTTCACCACGTTCACGGCGACCTCGGTCTTCGGGCCGCTCGCCGCCGGCCTGATCTTCGCCACCTGGCCCACCGACGTGGGGCTGCCGATCGCGTACGGGGTGGACGGGCTGCTGTTCACCGTGTCGCTCTGGGCGACCCTGCGGCTGCCCGCCATGCCGCCCGAGCCGGATCCGGACGGCGACGGCACGCCGCGCAAGGCGGGGCTGGCCAGCATCGTCGACGGGCTCCGCTACCTGGCCACCACGCCGGTGCTGCTGCTCTCCTTCGCCATCGACCTGATCGCGATGATCCTGGCCATGCCCCGGGCGCTCTTCCCCGAGCTGGCGCACGAACGCTTCGGCGGTGGGGCGGCGGTCGGCTGGCTCTACAGCGCCATCGCCATCGGCGCGATGCTGGGCGGCCTCACCTCGGGCTGGATCGGCCGGGTGCGCCGGCAGGGGCTCGCGCTGTCGGTGGCGGTGGTCGGCTGGGGCGTGGCGATCGCCGCCGCCGGGCTGGCCCGCCAGCTCTGGCTGGTGGTGGCGCTGCTCGGCCTGGCCGGCGCCGCCGACCTGGTGAGCGCGACCCTGCGGCAGTCGATGCTGCTGGTCTACGCGCCGGACCGGATGCGCGGCCGGCTCCAGGGCGTCAACACGGTGGTGGTCGCCGGTGGCCCGCGCCTGGGCGACCTGCGGGCCGGCACGATGGCCGCCGGATTCGGCACCGGGGTCGCCATGGTCGCTGGTGGCCTGGCCTCCGCTGTCCTCGCCGTCGCGCTGGTCGCGATCTTCCCGGCGCTGCTCCGCTACCGGGCCGCCGCCCAGGCCACCCACCGGGAGCGGTCCTGACGCCGGCCGCTGGCCGGCGCCGTGCCCGGTGGCCGGGGTCGCCTCCGGCGAGCCGGGTGGGCCGCCGGCTGGGACGCCGGCTGGCATCCCCTCGCGGCGTCGGGGCGACGGGCTAAGGTCGCCGGCATGGAGACCGACGCGCGCCCGTCCCCGTCCGGCACACAGTGGACCATCGCGGCCGACGGCCACGAGGCCGTCGTGGTCGAGGTCGGCGGTGGCCTGCGGACCTACCGCCACGACGGGATCGACTACCTCGACGGGTACGAGGCGGACGAGCTCTGCCCGGGTTCGGCCGGTCACGTGCTGGCGCCCTGGCCGAACCGGATCCGGGACGGCGTCTACACCTTCGGCGACCGGTCGTTGCAGCTCGACCTGACCGAGCCGGCCCGGCACAACGCCATCCACGGCCTGGTCAACTGGGTGCGGTGGCAGCTCGTCGAGCAGTCGCCGGAGAGCGTGACGCTCGGCTACGAGCTGCCGCCCAGCCCCGGCTACCCGTGGGCGCTGCGGCTGCGGAGCCGGTGGAGCGTCGGGGCGGACGGGCTGCGCGCCGACCACGAGGTGACCAACCTGTCCGGCGAGCCGGCCCCGTTCGGCTTCTCGGTGCACCCCTACCTGCAGCTGCCGAAGGTCGGCGTGGACGAGCTGACCATGCGGGTGCCGGGGCGGACCCGGGTGCTGCTGGACAACCGGCTGCTGCCGGTGGCCGCGACCGGGGTGGCCGGCTCCGAGTACGACTACACCGAGCCCCGCGCGATCGGCGCCGCGGTGCTCGACGTGGCCTTCGGCGACGTGGTGCGGGACGCCGACGGCGGCTCGTCGGTGACCCTGGCGGCCCCGGACGGCTCGGCGGCGGTGCACATCTGGGCCGACGGCGAGTTCGGCTGGTGGCAGGTCTTCACCGGCGACACCCTCACGGGGGAGCGGCACCGGCGTTCGGTGGCGGTCGAGCCGATGACCTGCCCGGCCGACGCGTTCCGCTCCGGCCGGGACCTGATCACGCTGGCCCCCGCGCAGACCTGGCGGGGCACGTGGGGCATCCGGCCCGGGGCCTGAGCGTGGAGTTCGCCGAGGTCGTCCGGCGTCGCCGGATGGTCCGCAACTACGACCCGGACCGCCCGGTCCCGCCCGACGTGGTGGACCGGCTGCTGGACCACGCCGTCCGGGCCCCGTCGGCCGGGTTCGCCCAGGGCTGGGGCTTCCTGGTGCTGGAGGAGCCGGCGGACCGGGAGCGGTTCTGGGCGGCGGCCACCCCGGGCGGCGGCGGCCGGGAACGCTGGCTGGCCGGGATGCGCAAAGCCCCGCTCATCGTGGTGCCGCACGCGAACCGGTCCGCGTACCTCGACCGGTACGCCGAGCCGGACAAGGGCTGGGCGGACCGCTCCGAGGACCGCTGGCCGGTGCCCTACTGGTATGTCGACACCGGCTTCGCCGCCCTGCTGATGCTGCTCACCGCCGTGGACGAGGGGCTGGGCGCCTGTTTCTTCGGCATCCCGCCGCAGCGGATCGGGGCGTACCGGGAGGCGTTCGGGGTGCCGGCGGAGTACCACCCGATCGGCGCGGTCACGGTAGGTTATCGGGCACCCGACCACCGGTCACCGTCGTTGCGGCGCGGCCGCCGGCCGGTGGACGAGGTGGTCCGGCGGGGTCGCTGGAATTGAGGGTGGTTCAGCGCGTCCGGCCCGGGTATCGGCGGTAGCGAAACCGACATGAGGGAGTAAAACGCGGTGTGGCGCGTGCGGCTAGGCTGGCACCGACATCATCGGCCCGGCCGGGGGGAGGGGAGCGTGCCGTGATCTTCAGGGCGGTCCGGGACGGGCGTCCCTACCCGGAACACAACCTCACGCTCAAGCAGTGGGCCGAGATCCCGCCGCGTCCGCTGCGGCTGGACCAGCTCATCACCACCAAGCGGGAGCTGGCGCTCGACAAGCTCCTCGCCGAGGACTCCACCTTCTACGGCGACCTCTTCCCGCACGTGGTGCAGTGGAACGGCGGCCTCTACCTGGAGGACGGCCTGCACCGGGCCCTGCGCGCGGCGCTCCAGCAGCGCAACCAGATCCACGCCCGGGTGCTGGTGCTCAGCGGTCAGCCCGAGTGACGCGCCCCTGAGTCTTCGTTAAGGTGACGGCATGACCCCTCTCGACCTGCTGGACATCGACGCGTCGCTGGGCGAGGAGGAGCGGCAGATCCAGGCCGTCGTGCGCCAGCTCGTCGACGACCGGGTCCGCCCGCACGTCGCCGGCTGGTACGAGGACGGCCACGTCCCGGCCCGCGAGGTGGCCCGCGAGTTCGGCAAGCTCGGCCTGCTCGGCATGCACCTCACCGGCTACGGCTGCGCCGGCGCGTCGGCCGTCGCCTACGGGCTGGCCTGCCTGGAGCTGGAGGCGGGCGACTCCGGCCTGCGCTCGCTGGTGTCGGTGCAGGGTTCCCTGGCCATGTACGCCATCTGGCGCTACGGCAGCGAGGAGCAGAAGCAGCGCTGGCTGCCCGCCATGGCGGCCGGCGAGGCGATCGGCTGCTTCGGGCTGACGGAGCCGGACCACGGCTCCGACCCGGCCTCGATGGCCACCCGCGCCCGCCGTGACGGCGACGACTGGATCCTCAGCGGCACCAAGCTGTGGATCACCAACGCGCCGATCGCCGACGTTGGGGTGATCTGGGCGCGCACCGACGAGGGCGTCCGCGGCTTCGCCGTACCCATGGACACGCCCGGGGTGACGGCGCGGGAGATCCGGCACAAGATGTCGCTGCGCGCGTCGCTGACCGGCGAGATCGCCCTCGACGACGTGCGGCTGCCGGCGGACGCCCGGCTGCCCGAGGCGATCGGGCTGAAGGCGCCGCTGAGTTGCCTCACCGAGGCCCGGCACGGCATCGTCTGGGGCGCGCTCGGCGCGGCCCGGGACTGCCTGGAGACCGCCCTGTCCTACGCGACCACCCGGACCCAGTTCGGCCGGCCGCTGGCCGGCTTCCAGCTCACCCAGGCCAAGCTCGCCGACATGGCCGTCGAGTGGAACAAGGGGTTGCTGCTCGCGCTGCACCTGGGGCGCCTGGCCGACGCCGGCAAGCTGCGCCCGGAGCAGGTCAGCGTGGGCAAGCTGAACAACGTCCGGGAGGCCCTGGCCATCGCCCGGGAGTGCCGGACCATCCTGGGCGCCAACGGCGTCTCGGGCGAATACCCGGTGATGCGGCACGCTAACAACCTGGAGAGCGTGCTGACCTACGAGGGCACCTCGGAGATCCACCAGCTGGTCATCGGGCAGCGGCTGACCGGGCTGTCCGCGTTCGCCTGAGCTGCGGATTCACCCGATCCGGTCGCTCGACGAGCGACTGTCGCACGGTGGCCGTACCGTCATTCTCAGTCGATGTGTCTGACGAGGACGGTGAGGGGCGATGGCCCGCGACGGTGACATCAACGAGCCCACCCGGGAGTTCCCGGAATACCCGACCGGCGAGTCCCTCCGGGCCCGGTCGGACGTTCCGGACGACACCCGGCCCGGTGCCCCGGCGCCGTCCGGGGGGCCGGTGCGGGGCCTGCTCTGGGTGCTCGGCGCGGCCGCGCTGGCCGTGGTGGTGCTGCTCGGCGTGCAGGCGACCGGCCTGCTGCCGGAGTTCCGCAACCCGTTCGCCAAGGAGCAGACCGACCGCAGCCAGCCGCCGCTGCTCAAGTCGATCCGCGACCTGAGCCGCTACGTGGCCGCCGAGGGCAACTTCCAGGTGGTCGTCGACGTGCAGAAGGACCGGCGCAACGTGCCCGACTTCCTGCTCAACGAGCGCACGCTCTTCGTCGGGGCGGGCCGGATCGAGGCGTACGTCGACTTCGCGAAGATCGCCGACGGGGCCGTGGTGGTCTCCGACGACGGCAAATCCGTGGAGATCAAACTGCCCGCGCCGCAGCTCGGCGAGACCGACCTGGACATGGACAAGAGCTACGTCTTCGCCGAGCAGCGCGGCCTCATCAACCGGCTGAACGACCTGGTCGGCGGCGACCCCAACCGGCAGCAGCAGGTCTACCAACTCGCCGAGGACCGGATCACGGCGGCGGCCCGCGACAGTGGCCTCACCGCCCGGGCCGAGGAGAACACCCGCAAGATGCTGGAGGGGCTGCTCCGCTCCCTCGGCTACCAGAAGGTGACCGTCACCTACACGGCGCCCTGACGCCGGCGGCGCCCGCCCCGGATGGTCCCGGGGCGGGCGGCACGGGTCAGTGGCGGCTGGTGGCCAGGTAGCGGTCCTCGTTCGGCATGAGGACCCAGAGGATCAGGTAGACGATCACCTGCGTGCCGGGCAGCAGCAGCGACAGCAGGAACAGCAGCCGGACCATGCCGGCCGACATGCCGAACCGCTGGGCCAGGCCGGCGCAGACGCCGGCGAACATGCGCCCCTGGCGGGGCCGGACCAGTTTGCGACTCATCGTCGAACTCCCACTTCTGCGGCGATCCGCCGCGCTGATTCCACGGTAGGAACGGACGCGCCTCCCGCCCTCGGTCCCGAGGAGGATCGGCGACCGGGAACCCGTAGGTGCTTTACCCCGGCCGGCCATGATCGATTCACCGGCCGGTCAGCCGGTGACGGTGGGTTGACGGCAGGCGCGGAGGGTAGGCTCGCCGGTCGGGCGCCCACACCCCGGGTGCCGCCCGCCGCCTCCCGCACCGGGGAGCGGCACACACCGGGCCGGACCCGCACGACGGGGACGACGGCGAGGAAAGTGCAGCCATGATCAGTGTTTTCGACCTCTTCAGCGTCGGTATCGGGCCGTCCAGCTCCCACACGGTGGGCCCGATGCGGGCCGCCCGGACGTTCGTGGCCGGGCTCAAGGCCGACGGCCAGCTCGCCGACGTCGTGCGCGTGCAGGCCGAGCTGTTCGGCTCGCTGGGCGCCACCGGTCACGGTCACGGCAGCGACCGCGCCGTGCTGCTCGGGCTGGAGGGGGAGGTCCCGGAGACGGTCGACACCGACTCGGTCGGGCCGCGGGTGGAGCGGATCCGCGCGCAGCGGCGGCTCAGCCTGATGGGCAGCCAGGAGATCGACTTCGACCCGGACCGGGACCTGGTGATGCACCGCCGCCGTTCCCTGCCGTACCACCCGAACGGGATGACCTTCGCGGCGTTCGACGCGGCGGGGCAGCAGGTCCGGGCACGCACCTACTACTCCGTCGGCGGCGGGTTCGTGGTCGACGAGGCGGCCGCCGGGGCGGACCGGATCAAGCCGGACAGCACCCGGGTCCGCCACCCCTTCCTCACCGGCGCGGAGCTGCTGTCGGTGACCACCGCCACCGGGCTCTCGATCAGCGAGGTGATGCTCGCCAACGAGCTGTCCTGGCGCAGCGAGGCGGACGTCCGGGCCGGGCTGCTGGAGATCTGGCGGGTGATGCGGGAGTGCGTCGAGAACGGCTGCGCCCACGACGGTGTGCTGCCGGGCGGGCTGAAGGTGCGCCGCCGGGCGGCCGAGCTGCGCCGCAGCCTGGAGGCGGAGGCCGGCGCCACCGACCCGCTGCACGCCATGGACTGGGTCACCCTCTTCGCGCTCGCCGTCAACGAGGAGAACGCGGCCGGCGGCCGGGTGGTCACCGCGCCGACCAACGGCGCCGCCGGGATCATCCCGGCCGTGCTGCACTACTACACCCGGTTCGTGCCGGACGCCTCCGAGGAGGGCGTGATCCGCTTCCTCCTCGCGGCCGGCGCCATCGGGGTGCTGTTCAAGGAGAACGCGTCGATCTCCGGGGCCGAGGTCGGCTGCCAGGGCGAGGTCGGGTCGGCCTGCTCGATGGCGGCCGCGGGGCTGGCCGAGGCGCTGGGCGGCACGCCCGAGCAGGTGGAGAACGCGGCCGAGATCGGCATGGAGCACAACCTCGGGCTCACCTGCGACCCGGTCGGCGGCCTGGTGCAGATCCCGTGCATCGAGCGGAACGCGGTCGCCAGCATCAAGGCGATCACCGCGGCCCGGCTGGCGCTGCGCGGCGACGGGGTGCACGCCGTGTCGCTGGACAAGGTCATCAAGACCATGCGGGAGACCGGCGCCGACATGAAGATCAAGTACAAGGAGACGGCGCGGGGCGGCCTCGCGGTCAACGTGATCGAGTGCTGACGAACCCGAAGGGGTGACCTGGCGGGTCCGTACGCCGGGCCCGGGCCCACGGGGCGAGGATGGGACGGTGACGTCCGGCGTCGCCGCGCTCTGGTCCGCCCGCACCTCGCTGCGCATCCTGGTCCGGCGTGATCTCGCGGTGAAATACCAGCAGTCCGTGCTGGGCTACCTCTGGTCGCTCATCGAGCCCCTCGGCATGGGCCTGATCTACTGGTTCGTCTTCGGCGTGCTCTACTCCGGCGCCACCCGGCGGCACCTGGGCGACGCGGCGGAGTCGTACCCGCTGTTCCTGATCACCGGGATCTTCGCCTGGATGTGGGCCAGCTCGGCGCTCACCGAGGCGGCCAACGCGCTGACCGGGCAGGCCCGGCTGATCACCACCATGAACCTGCCCCGGCAGGTCTTCCCGATCGGCCGGGTCACCGGCCGGTTCGCCGAGTACCTCGCCGGCCTGCCCATCCTGGCCGCCATCGCGGCCCTCTACGTGGGCCACGGCCGGATCCGCCTCGGCTGGACGCTGCTCGCCCTGCCGCTGGCCGTGGCGGTGCAGTTCGTCCTGCTGGTGGGGCTCGCGCTGCTGCTGTCGGCGGGCAACGTGCTGATGCGCGACATCGAGCGCTTCATGCGGCTGATCATCCGGGTGCTCTTCTACGCCACCCCGATCATCTACCCGCTGAACCTGGTGCGGGACTCGGGCATGCCGGGCTGGCTGAAGATCGCGTACGAGCTGAACCCGCTGGTCGGGATCTTCCAGCTGCACCACGCGATCTGGTATCCGGACGAGTTCCCCGACGCCCGGCTGCTCACCGTCACCGTGGCGGGCAGCGTGCTGGTGTTCGCGGTCGGCTGGTGGTCGTTCCGCCGCCTCGAGCCGGCCGTGCTCAAGGAACTGTGAATGGCGGCGATCATCGAGGCGGACGGGCTCGGCATCCGGTTCGTCCGCAACCGCCGCCGCCAGCTCCGGCTGCGGGAACTGCTCATCCACCGGGGCTCCCGCGACCCGGACGCCGGCCGGTTCTGGCCGCTGCGGGACGTGTCGTTCCGGATCGAGCCGGGTGAGACGGTCGGCGTGGTCGGGCGCAACGGCACCGGCAAGAGCACCCTGCTGCGGCTGATCGCCGGGGTGCTGATCCCCGACGAGGGCGCGATCCGGGTCCACGGCCGGGTGGCCCCGCTGCTGGAACTCTCCGCCGGCTTCTCCGGGGACCTGACCGGCCGGGAGAACCTCTACCTGGTGGGCGGGCTGCACGGGCTGTCGTCGGCGTACCTGCGGAAGCACTTCGACGAGATCGTCTCGTTCGCCGGTGAGCAGGTGGAACGCGCCATCGACACGTCCGTCCGGCACTACTCGTCAGGGATGAAGGTGCGGCTGGGCTTCGCGGTGATCGCCCACCTGCCGCACCCCGTGCTGCTGGTGGACGAGGTGACCGCGGTCGGGGACGCCGAGTTCCGTGCGAAGTGCTATGCGACCATCGAGCGACTCCTCGCGGAAGGGCGCACGCTGGTGCTGGTGTCACACAACGAAAAGGACCTCTCCCGGTTCTGTCGTCGGGGGCTCTACCTCGACGCCGGCCGGCTCACCGTCGACGGGACGATCGACGAGGCGCTGCAGGCGTACGCCGGCGCGACGCAGCGGTGACGCTCGCGATCGTGCTCGCCGCCGGACCGGCCGCGGGCCTGACCACCGACGCCGGGGAGCGCCTGGCCGACCGGCTCGCCGGGCAGTGGCGCCGGGCCGGGGCGGACGAGGTGCGGGTGGCCGGCGACCTGTCCGAGCTGGCCGACCTGGTGGCCGCCGCCACGGGGCCGGTGCTGGTCAGCGGGGCCGACCTGGTGGCGCACACCGCCGTACTCAAGCACCTGGCCACCAGCCCGGTGGGGCCGACGGTGGCCCTCGTGCTCACCGATCCGCCAGCCGCCGGGCAGGCGACCGTCCGCGAGGAGCGCGGCCAGGTGGTCGCCGTGGACGACCCGGCGGGCGCCACCGGGGTGTTCGGCGGGGCGCTGCGGGTCGGCCCGGCCGACCTGCCGGCCCTCGCCGCCGCCGCCCGCGCCGTGGCCGGGCCCGCGTCCGGCGGCGGGGCGCCGGCTCCGGAGGGCCCGGCGTCCGCCCTGGACCGGGCCGTCGCCGGCCTCGTCGGCTGCGGCGCCCTGGTCTTCGCCCACCGGGTACGCCTGCTCGTGGCGCACCGGGTCGGCGATCCGGCCGAACTGGCCGCGGCGCAGGCGGCCGTGGCCGCCGTCGACGAGGACCGGGCCGAGCTGAAGCTGTCGGTGAAGGAGCGGGACGACTTTTTCACCACGTTCTTCGTCAGCACCTGGTCCCCGTATGTGACGAAGGCCGCCGCCCGGATCGGCCTGGGCCCGACCGCGGTCACCATGATCTCGGTGGCCTTCGCGGTGGCCGCGGCGGTGCTCTTCGGCGCCGGCGGCCGGTTTGCGCTGGTGGCCGGTGGCATCCTGCTCTACCTGGGTTTCGTGCTGGACTGCGTGGACGGCCAGTTGGCCCGCTACACCCGGCACTTCAGCGCCTGGGGTGGCTGGCTCGACACGATGGCCGACCGGGCCAAGGAGTACCTGGTCTACGCCGGTCTCGGCTACGGCGCCACGCACGCCGGCTTCCGGTACGGCTGGGCGCTGGCGATCGCCGCCATGACCCTGCAGACCGTGCGCCACATGACCGACACCTGGTACGGGGTGCTGCACGACGAGGCGGCCCGCCGACCGCGCGCGGCGACCGGCGACGCGGGCGGCATCGGCGGGAAGCTGAACGCCGCCTCCACCAAGGTGCAGGCGGACACCGGCTCGGTGTCCTACTGGCTGAAGCGGACGGTGGTCTTCCCGATCGGCGAGCGGTGGGCGCTCATGGCAGTGGCCGCCGCGCTGTTCGGGCCGCTGGTGGCGCTCTGCGCCGTGCTGGTGTGGGGGGTGCTGGCGTTCGCGTACACCGGCGCCCTGCGCACCCTGCGGGCGCGGTGGATGCGGGTGCCGGTGCTGAGCACGGTCGACACCGGCCTGCACCGCGACGACGGGCCGCTGGCCCGGACGCTGCCGGTGGCCCGGCGACCGCTGGCGCTGGCCGCGTTCGGCGCCGTGGTGGCGGCGGCCCTCCTGCTCTGGGCGCTGCTCGCGGTGCACCGCGGCGGCGACCTGCCCGCGTGGACGCTCGGACCCGCCCTGGTGGGCCTGCTCACCGCGGCGCAGGGGGCGCGGGCGGCGCACGGCGGGCCGCTGGACTGGCTGGTTCCGGCGGCGCTGCGGGCCGGCGAGTATCTGTTCGCGATCGCCGTCGGGGTGGCCGGGCGGGTGCCGCCGTGGCTGATCTTCGGGTACGTCTTCGTGCTGACCCTGCACCACTACGACCTGACCGCGCGGCTGGAGAAGCGGCAGGTGGCCCCGCCGCTGCACGCCGCCACGCTGGGCTGGGAGGGGCGTTCGGTGCTGCTGACCATCGGGTTAATCGCCGGAATTGCGAGCATCGCTCTAGCTACACTCGGTGCGTACCTTCTCGTGGTTTTTGTCGCGAGCGTGGTCCTCGCCTGGGTGGTCCTGCCGGCCCGCGCCCGTGGGGGTGACCGCTCGCCGGGCTGACGGAGGGCCGGCCGGGATGACCCTGATCAGCTTCGTCGTACCGGCCTTCAAGGTGCAGGGTTACCTGCGGGAGTGTCTCGACTCGATCCTCGACCAGCCGTTCGAGGACGTCGAGGTGATCGGGATCGACGACGCCTCGCCGGACGACAGCGGCGAGATCCTGGTCGAGTACGCGGCCCGCGACCCCCGGGTCCACCCGGTCCGGCTCACCGAGAACGTCGGGCTCGGTCCGGCCCGCAACATCGGGCTGGACCGGGCCAGCGGCGACTACGTCTGGTTCGTCGACGGCGACGACTGGCTGGTCCCCGGCTGCCTGCCGCACGTGGCCGACCGGCTCCGCGCCACCCGCCCGGACGTGCTCATCGTCGACCACGTCCGGGCGCACTGGAACAACATCGGCACGCGCAGCGCCATGCGGGACGTGTTCCCGGAGCCGCCCGGCGAGGCGACCTTCCGGCTGCGGGAGCGGCCGGAAACCCTGCGGCTGCTGCACACCGCCTGGAACCGGCTGGTCCGCCGGGAGTTCCTGGCCGAGCAGGGGCTGCGCTTCGCACCCGGCTGGTACGAGGACGTCTCGTTCAGCTATCCGGTGCTGATGGCCGCCGAGCGGATCGGCGTGCTGGACCGGGTCTGCCTCAACTACCGGCAGCGCCGCACGGGGGCGATCACCCGGACCCGGGGCGACCGGCACTTCGAGGTCTTCGCCCAGTGGCACCGGGTGTTCCGGCTCATGGACCGGTGGGGGCCGGCCGTGGTGAACGGGCTGCGTCCGGCCGTCTTCGAGCGGATGATCTGGCACTACCTGACCGTGCTCGGCAACGGCGAGCGGATCGCCCCCGAGCTGCGGCCGCCGTTCTTCGCCCAGATCCACGCCGACCACGCCCGCTTCCTGCCGCCCGAGGGCTACCCGATCCCGCCCGGGCTGGAGGGGGTGAAGCACCGGCTCGTGGCGGCCGGGCGGTGGCGGACGTTCAGCGCGCTCCGGGCCGCCCACCAGGCCGAGGAGCGGGCCCGGCGCTCGGCCCGGCGGGTCAAGCGGCGGGTGCTGCCGGTCGCCCGGCGCAACGCCCGCAGGGCCCGGGACGCGGCGCTGCACGAGTACTACCGGGCCGAGCTGCACCGCCCGCTCGACGCGACGCTCGCCGTCTACGCGTCGTACTGGTACCGGGGCTACTCCTGCAACCCCGCCGCGATCTACACGGCCGCCCGCCGGCTCGCCCCGCAGGTGCGCGGCGTGTGGATCGTCCGCCGGGACCGGGTGGCCGGGCTGCCGCCGGGCGTGGAGTACGTGGTGGCCGGCACCCCGGACTACTACCGGGTGCTGGCCCGGGCCCGCTGGCTGGTCAACAACGTCAACTTCCCGGACTTCGTCCGCAAGCGACCGGGCTCGGTGCACGTCCAGACCCACCACGGCACTCCAATCAAGGTGATGGGGCTGGACCAGCAGCGCTATCCGGTCGGCGCGATGGGCATGAACTTCGCGAACCTGCTGCGCCGGGTGGACCGCTGGGACTACAGCGTCAGCGCGAACAGCTTCTCCACCCAGATGTGGGAGCGGGCCTATCCGGCCGACTACACCACGCTGGAGGTCGGCTATCCGCGCAACGACCGGCTGGCGCTGGCCACCGCCGAGGAGCGCCGCCAGGCCCGCGCGGGGCTGGGCATCGGCCCCGACGAGTACGTGGTGCTTTACGCGCCGACCCACCGGGAGCACCTGCCGGGCTGGCGGCCGCCGTTCGACCCGGACCGGCTGCGTGACGTGCTCGGGCCGGCCGGGCGGCTGTTGATGCGCAGCCACTACTTCCACGACCGGGAGCGGCAGTTGCGGGGCGCGTCCGACGGCGCGGTGCTGGACGTGAGCGCGTACGAGCGGGTGGAGGACCTGTATCTCGCCGCGGACGTGCTGGTCACCGACTATTCCTCGGCGATGTTCGACTATGCGGTGCTCGACCGGCCGATCGTGGTCTACGCGCCGGACTGGGACGCGTACCGGGTGGCCCGGGGCGTCTACTTCGACCTGCTGGCCGAGCCGCCGGGCGCGGTCGCCGTCGACTTTCCCGGGCTGCTCGACCTGTTCCGCAGCGGCGCCGTGCGCGGGGCGGCGGCCGAGCAGGCCCGGCAGCGGTTCCGGGCCCGGTTCTGCGCGTTGGACGACGGGCACGCCGCCGAGCGGGTGGTCCGTCGGGTCTTCCTGGACGAACCGGCCTGAAAAGTCGTTACTGAGCGGTCGCTTTACTGATGGAAGACCGCCAATCTCGTTAATGGTTCTTTCACGAGTCGAACATGGCACGTTTACCCGATGCGCGAAGGCCATGATCCTGGTCACAGTCATTCCCGGGTTCGGCCGAGAGCTGGGGAGGCAGACGGTGACCACCGTCGCGCTCAAGGATGTCACCAAGGTGTTCCAGGACGGGACAATCGCGGTCGACACCATCAATCTGGACGTCAACGACGGCGAGTTCATGGTGCTGCTCGGTCCTTCGGGCTGCGGCAAGTCCACCGTGCTGCGGATGGTCGCCGGGCTGGAGGATCCCACCTCGGGGGCGGTGATGCTCGGCGGCGAGGTGGCCAACGACCTGCCGCCCCGGGAGCGGAAAATCGCCATGGTCTTCCAGGACTTCGCGCTCTACCCGCACATGACCGTCGGCGACAACATCGGCTTCCCGCTCCGGCTCTCCGGCGTCGAGCCCGGGCCGCGCGGCGAGCGGATCCAGGACGTGGCGAGTGCGCTGGGCATCGGCGACGTGCTCGCCCGCAAGCCCAGCCAGCTCTCCGGCGGCCAGCGGCAGCGGGTGGCCATGGGGCGGGCCATAGTGCGCCGGCCCGGCCTGTTCCTCATGGACGAGCCCCTCTCCAACCTGGACAGCGGCCTCCGCGCCGAGCTGCGCGCCGAGATCTCCGGGCTGACCCGCGAGCTGGGCGTCACCACCATCTACGTCACGCACGACCAGGCCGAGGCCCTGACCATGGCCGACCGGGTCGCCATCATGCGCAAGGGCGTGCTCCAGGACGTGGGCACACCCACCCAGGTGTACGGGCGTCCCGCGACCCTCTACGTCGCCGCGTTCCTCGGCAGCCCGCGGATGAACCTGCTGGAGGCGTCGGTCTACGTCCACCTCGACCGGTACGTCACGCTGAACCTCGGCGAGCAGTCGCTGTACCTGCCGTGGGACGACATCCGCAGCCGGGCCGTGGCCCACTACCACGGCGAGCGGATCGTGGTGGGTATGCGGGCCGAGGCGCTCACCCCCGTCGCCCCGGACACCGCCGGCGACGTGCTGCACGGCCGGATCCGCTACCTGGAGCACCACGGCCACGAGTCGCTGGCCTTCCTCGACATCGGCGCCACGGCCATCGTCGTGGACGAGATGGGCAGCCGCCCGGACGACGCCGCCCCCGGCCAGCGCGGCCTGCGCCGGTTCGGCCAGGTCATGCAGCGGCTCGCCGGGCGTGCGGCGGACGCACCGGTCTCCGCCGAGCCGAGCGGCGGCGGGGGGAACCGGACCAGCGTGCTTCCCGACCCGGGCCGGCACCACCGCCGCCCGGCGGAACTGGCCGTGCGACTGGCCCCGTACCCGGCGGTGTCGGCCGGGCACCCGCTCGCCGTTCAGGTACGGATGGACGCACTGCACTTCTTCGACGAGCGCGGCGACCGGATCGACGTCGGCTGGCGCTGAGGCCCCCGGTGGCGCCCTGCCCCTCGGCTGCCTTCGCTCCGGTGTGCATTGTTCCGGCGGCCTTCTGGGCCGTTGGGGAGCGCCTTCGCTCCGGTGGGCTTTGTTCCGGCGGCGCCCGGGCCGTTGGTTGGTGAGCGCCTTCACGCCGTCGGGGCGCTTTCTTCCGCGTGCCGTGGATGCCGTCCGCCGCCGCGTTGGTCGCCTTGCGGCCAACCACGCTGTGTCACAGCCCGCGCCGACCCGGGGGAACCTCTCCGCGCCTTTGCTCTGCAGCCACGGACGCAGCGGTTGCGCTGAGTGAGCGCCATGGACCGGAGACGCGCCGGGCCCCGTTGAGGAACAGCAGCTCAATCGCGTGGTGCGTGGATGGCTGCAGAGCAAAGGGGCGGAGGACCGTTCTGGCGGTTCGCCGGGGAGGTTACTCGCAGTGAACTCGGCGGTCCTGCACGCACGGTGATGGCGGGGCGGTGCGGCGGCCGGAGGTACTGGAGCCCGTCTCAGTGCTGCGACGGGTCCACGACCGGCCGGCGGTAGGGGCCCCACGCCACGAAACGCCGGAACAGGTCGGCGGGGGACGGGCCGGCGTCCGGGTTCAGGCGGTAGAGGTCCCGGGCCGCCTCGTGGAGCAGCCCGCACAGGTAGAGCGACAGGCCGATCTGGTCGTCCGCGTACTCGGCCTTGAGCAGCAGGCGGGCCTGCGCGCAGGGCCACGGCTGCCCGCAGGCTCGGCAGCACCACATCGGCCGCAACGGCGTGTGCGCCGGACAGGCCCTCAACCGCTCCCCTGTGGTCGTTTCCGGCGAGATCTTGGTAGGAAGTGGCCCCTCTGGGGGCCTTTTTCCACCAAGATCTGGTCGATCGTCCATGAGGTCTCCTTCAGGCGTGGGTGGGCCCGCCCCGATTCGGGGGAATTGGGGCGGGCCCCGGAGTGGCCCTCGACGGGTGTTGGCGGCTCCGCTGGGTGACAGTCTGGTCACCGTGGGGCTAGGGTCGGAAGCCGTTCCGCCCCCACCAGCCCGGCCGTCCGACCGGCCGTTCCCCGTTGTGCAGAGGTGTGCAGATGAGCCGGATGCCGATGCTGGAGCTGTTCGCCGGGGAGCTGCGCCGGCTGCGCGGCGACGCCGGGCTGTCCCAGGAGGCGCTGGGCGAGCGGGTCAACTACTCGGCCTCGCTGGTGGCGGCGGTCGAGCAGTGCCGCCGCCCGCCCCGGGAGGAGTTCGCCCAGCGCTGCGACGAGGTGCTGCGGGCGGGCGGCCTGCTGGTGCGCATCCGGGACGCCCTGATCCGCGAGAGCCTCATGCCGTGGTTCCGCGAGTGGGTGTCGATCGAGCAGGAGGCGACGACCTTGCGCAGCTTCCAACCGCTGGTGGTTCCGGGACTGCTGCAGACAGAGGCGTATGCCCGGGCGCTCTATGAGGGAGCGGCGCAGCTCGCCGGTGAGGAGATCGAGCAACCCCTCGCCGCGCGGCTGGCTCGTCAGGCGGTGCTGAACCGGCCCGGACCCCCGCAGTTCGTGGCCGTGCTGGACTACACCGTCCTGGTGCGTCCCGTCGGCGGTCCGAAGGTGATGCGGGAGCAGTTGCGGCACCTCGTCGAGGTGGGCCGGCGACCACGGGTCCACCTGCACCTGGTGCCGCGTGGCACCGGTGCCTACCCGGGTCTGAACGGCGCCTTCGTGCTCGCCACCCCACCCGATGGTGACGACGTGGGCTACCTGGATAACCAGTTGCAGGGCACCATCGTCGAGCGGAGCGTGGACATAAACTCCCTGCGGCAGATCTGGGAGTCCGTGCGGGCGGAGGCCATGCCGCACGGTGCCACCCTGGCGGCGATCTCGGAGGCGGCGGAGCAATGGACCTGACCGGCGCGATCTGGCGCAAGAGCACGCGCAGCAGCGGCAACCAGGGCGACTGCGTGGAGGTGGCGGACAACCTGCCCGGCGTGGTGGCCGTGCGGGACAGCAAGGACCGGCGCGGCCCCGCGCTTAGCTTCACCCCGCTGAGCTGGGCAGCCTTCGTCGCTGCTGCCCGCCGATCGGCCCTTGCCCAGAAAGTTACTCACGAGTAGCGTCTGGGCATGTCCATCGACTCTCGCCAGGTCGCGGCCGGTCTGCTGGAGGCCGTGCCGTTCGCCCGCACGCTCGGTATCGAATTCGTCGAGGTCGCCCCCGAGGCCGAGGGCGGCGTCCGGGCCGTGGTCCGGCTCCCCGACGTCCCGGAGCACCACAACCACGTCGGCGGCCCGCACGCCGGGGCCATGTTCACGCTCGGGGAAACGGCCTCCGGGGCGGTGGTGCTGGCCGCGTTCGGGCAGGTGCTCGACCGGGCCGTACCGCTCGCCGTGACGGCCACCATCCGCTACCAGAAGGTCGCCCTGGGGCCGGTGCTGGCCACCGCGCGGCTGGGGCGCACCCCGGCCGAGGTGGTCGCCGAGCTGGACGCCGGGCAGCGGCCGGAGTTTCCGGTCGAGGTGGAGATCGGCACCGAGGACGGCACCGTGACCTCGGCGCTCACCGTGATCTGGACACTTCGCCCGAACCGCTGAGGTCCGAATCGGGTTTGCCCGGCCGGTGCCCTGGATAGATTCAGGCAATGCTGGGCCTACCCGCGCAGGTGACCGCCTGTCTCTTCGATCTGGACGGTGTGCTGACGCAGACCGCCAAGGTGCACAACGCCGCCTGGACCGAGACGTTCAACGCGTTCCTGCAGGCGCGCGCGGCGGCCACCGGCGAGCCGTTCCGCCCGTTCGACCCCGGCCCGGACTACAACCGGTACGTGGACGGAAAGCCGCGGGCCGACGGGGTGCGCTCCTTCCTGGCCTCGCGCGGGATCATCCTGCCCGAGGGTTCGCCGGACGACCCGCCCGAGGCGGAGACCGTCAACGGGGTGGGCAACCGGAAGAACGTCATCCTGCTCAAGCGGATCCACACCGACGGCGTCGAGGTCTACGAGGGCTCGGTGCGCTACCTGGAGGCGGCCGCCCGCGCCGGGCTGCGCCGGGCGGTGGTCTCGGCCAGCGCCAACTGCCGGGACGTGGTCGCCGCTGCGGGGCTGGACCCGCTGCTGGAGGCCCGGGTGGACGGGCTGGTCGCCCGCGAGCGCGGCCTGCGCGGCAAGCCGCACCCGGACACCTTCCTGGCCGGCGCGCAGATGCTCGGCGTGGACCCGGCGAACGCGGTCGTCTTCGAGGACGCGCTGGCCGGCGTCGCCGCCGGCAAGGCCGGCGGTTTCGGGTACGTGGTCGGCGTCGACCGGGTCGGCCAGGCCGACGACCTGCGCGCGCACGGCGCCGACGTGGTGGTCACCGACCTGTCGGAGCTGCTCACCGGGGCGCACGCGTGATCCGGGAACGGGCGTACCCGGTCGAGCCCTGGCACGTCCGGGAGACCCGGCTCGACATGGACGTGCTCGCCCAGTCCGAGTCGGTCTTCGCCCTCTCCAACGGCCACGTCGGGCTGCGCGGCAACCTCGACGAGGGCGAGCCGCACGGCCTGCCGGGCACCTACCTGAACTCCTTCTACGAGCTGCGTCCCCTGCCCTACGCGGAGGCCGGCTTCGGCTTCCCCGAGTCCGGGCAGACCGTCGTCAACGTGACCAACGGCAAGCTGCTCCGCCTGCTGGTCGACGACGAGCCGCTCGACGTCCGGTACGGCGAACTCCTCTCCCACGAGCGGGTCCTCGACCTGCGCGCCGGCACCCTGCACCGCGAGATGCACTGGCGCTCGCCCGCCGGCCGGGACGTGAAGGTCCGTAGCACCCGGCTGGTGTCGTTCACCCAGCGGGCGGTGGCCGCGATCCAGTACGAGGTCGAGGCGCTGGACGGGCCGCTGCGGCTCATCGTCCAGTCCGAGCTGGTGGCCAACGAGACCCTGCCGCCGCAGAGCAAGGATCCGCGCGTCGCCGCCGTACTCGAATCGCCGTTGCAGGCGGAGGAGGAGCTGACCACCGACGACGGCGGCCTGCTCATCCACCGCACCAAGGTCAGCGGCCTGCGGGTCGCCGCCGCCATGGCGCACGACGTGGAGGCCCCGGAGCGCACCACCATCGAGTCCGAGGGCTACGAGGACTGGGTCCGCACCACCATCGGCTGCGTGCTCAAGCCCGGCCAGACGCTGCGGGTGGTCAAGTACCTGACGTACGGCTGGTCCAGCCGGCGGTCGCTGCCGGCGCTGCGCGACCAGGTCGGGGCGGCGCTGGCCGCGGCCCGGTTGGACGGCTGGAACGGGCTGCGCCGGGAGCAGCGGGAATACCTCGACGAGTTCTGGGACGCCGCCGACGTGCGGGTGGAGGGCGACCCGGAGGTGCAGCAGGCGGTCCGGTTCGGCCTCTTCCACGTGCTCCAGGCCGGTGCCCGCGCGGAACGCCGGCCCATCGCCGCCAAGGGCCTCACCGGCCCGGGGTACGACGGGCACGCCTTCTGGGACACCGAGATGTTCGTGCTGCCCGTGCTCACCTACACCCAGCCGGGCGCGGTGCGGGACGCCCTGCACTGGCGCTACGCGACCCTCAGCCTCGCGCAGGAGCGGGCCCGGACGTTGAACCTGGCCGGGGCCGCCTTCCCCTGGCGCACCATCGAGGGGCCGGAGTCCTCGGCGTACTGGCCGGCCGGGACCGCGGCGTTCCACATCGCCGCCGATGTCGCCGACGCGCTGCGCCGCTACGTGCTGGTCACCGGCGACGACGCGCTCGAACGGGAGATCGGGCTGGAACTGCTGGTCGAGACGGCCCGGCTGTGGCGATCGCTCGGCCACCACGACCGCACCGGCCGGTTCCACATCGACGGGGTGACCGGCCCGGACGAGTACACCGCCGTGAAGAACGACAACGTCTACACCAACCTGATGGCGCAGCGGAACCTGCTCACCGCGGCCGACTGCGCGATGCGCCACCGCGACCAGGCCCAGGACCTCGGCGTCACCGAGGAGGAGGCGGCCACCTGGCGGGACGCGGCCAACGCCATGCACGTCCCGTACGACCCGGAGTTCGGAGTGCACGGGCAGGTGGAGGGGTTCACCCGGTTGCAGGAGTGGGACTTCGAGCACACGCCGCCGGAGAAGTACCCGCTGCTGCTGCACTACCCGTACTTCGACCTGTACCGGAAGCAGGTCGTCAAGCAGGCCGACCTGGTGCTCGCCATGCACTGGCGCGGCGACGCGTTCAGCGACGCCGAGAAGGTGCGGAACTTCCTCTACTACGAGCGGCGCACCGTGCGGGACTCCTCGTTGAGCGCCTGCACCCAGGCGGTGATGGCGGCCGAGGTGGGCCACCCTGAGCTGGCCCACCGCTACCTGCGCGAAGCCGCGCTCATGGACCTGCACGACCTGAGCGAGAACACCCGGGACGGCGTACACATGGCGTCGCTCGCCGGGGCCTGGATCGCCCTGGTCGCCGGCTTCGGCGGCCTGCGCGACCACGACGGGACCCTCTCGTTCTCGCCCCGGCTCCCCAGCCGGCTCAGCCGGCTGGAGTTCTCCCTCCAGTGGCGCTCGATGCGGCTACGGGTCGACGTCCGGCCGCACCAGACCACATACTCGCTGCGCAACGGGGGGCCGCACACCGTGCTGGAGCTGCGCCACCACGGCGAGCCGATCCGGGTCACCGCCGCCCAGCCGGTCACCCTGCCGGTGCCGCCGGCACACCCGTCCGGACCGCAGCCGGAGCAGCCGCCGGGCCGAGCGCCCCTGCTGCACCTGCCCGAGAACATGACCTGAGCGAAAGCCCCGGCCCGCGTGCTCGCGGGCCGGGGCTTTCCGGCGTACCTCAGAACTGGCGGCCGTTGGACGGCCGGCCGCCGGCATCGCGCGGCGCCGTCGCCCGCGCGTCGTCGGCGGTGCGTGCCACGGAGGCGCGGTCCGCCCAGTCCGGCGAGCCCTTCAGCTCCTGTTTGCGGCGTTCCTGGTCGGTGAGCTCCTGCTCTCGGGACCTGTCCTGTTTCGCCATGACGAGCCTCGCGATCCGTCGGGGTCCGTGGTCACCCCGCGCCTTCCCGATCCCCGCCGGCTCAACCGTCGAGGTGCCGGGCGAAGCTCATCCGCAGGTGGTTCTTGGGCCGGGCACCGACGATCGAACCGATGACCTGGCCGTCCCGGAACACCAGCATCGTCGGCATCGACATCACCTGGTACGCCCGCGTGCTCTGCGGGTTCTCGTCCGAGTTGACGGTGACGAAGCGCAGCGCGTCGCCGAACTCCTGGGCCAGCTCCGCCAGGTGCCTGGAGACCGGGCGGCAGGGCGGGCACCACTCCGCCCAGAAGTCGACCACGACGGGCCGGTCGGCGGCCAGCACGGTGGCCGCGAAGGTCTCGTCGGTGACCGCGGTCAGTCGGCCCTGTTGCGTGTCCTGAGGCATGTTTCCTCCCGATGGGCGATCGCGCGGGCGAGCTGGTCGTGCAGCTGGTGACGGACCGCGCCGAGCCGGTCGAGGTAGTCGTCCACCTCGGCGAGCTTGCGCCGCAGCACCGCCACCGAGTCGGGGCAGACGTCGCCGGAGCTGTTGCCGGCCCGCAGGCAGGCCACGAACGGCCGGATGTCGTCCAGCCCGAAGCCGACCGCCAGCAGCGCCCGGATCTCGTGCACGACGCGCAGCTCGGCCTCGTCGTAGATGCGGTAGCCGTTGGCCGACCGGCCCGGGCACACCAGCCCCTGCGACTCGTAGTAACGCAGGGTCCGGGTGCTGGTCCCGGCCCGCTCCGCCAACTCCCCGATCCGCATCCCACCCGCCCCCCAAACCGGCCTGCTCACCCTCTGACCACGGTCACGCTAAACCTTGCCGCCGACGTCAAGGCAACCCTCGCGCCCGGCGCCGAACCTCGTCGATCATGAAGTTGGCGGCGAGGGAGAGCGGTTTCCCCGCCGCCAACTTCATGATCACCACGCTGGTGGGTATGCCGGCCGTGGGAGGTGTGGGGTATGGGGGACGCACGTGAGGTGAGCGTGCCGGTCGTGGACGGTGGGTTGGTCGCCGATGTGATCGTGCCGTCGGGGGCCGTGGGGGTGGTGTTGTTCGCGCACGGGAGCGGCAGTTCGCGGCACAGCCCGCGGAACGTGGCGGTGGCGCACGAGTTCAACGGCCGGGCGTTGGGGACCGTGCTCGTCGACCTGCTCACCCCGGAGGAGGACGAGCGGGACGCGGTCACCGCCGAGCTGCGCTTCGACATCGGGATGCTGGCCGAGCGGCTGGCCGCGATCGTGGACTGGATGGCCGGCGAGCCGACCCTGGGCCGGTTGCCGATCGGGTTGTTCGGCGCGAGCACCGGCGCGGCCGCCGCTCTGGTCGCCGCCGCCGCCCGGCCGGATCAGGTCGGCGCGGTGGTCTCCCGTGGCGGCCGCCCGGACCTGGCCGGCAGCTCGCTCTCGGCGGTACGCGCCCCCACGCTGCTGATCGTCGGTGGCCTGGACGAGCAGGTGATCGTGCTGAACGAGCAGGCCCGGGCGGAACTGGGCGACGTCGCGGAGCTGCGGATCGTGCCCGGCGCGACCCACCTCTTCGAGGAGCCGGGCACCCTGGAGCAGGTGGCTGACCAGGCCGGGACCTGGTTCACCACCCACCTCCGCCAGCCCCACCCGGCCTGACCGGGCCGGACCCGGGCGGGCAGCCGCACCCGGTCCCAATCGGGCCGGGCAGCCGGGCGGGTCAGTCGGGCACCGCGGCGCGGTGGCGTTGCACGGTGTCCAGGACCCGCCAGGCGACCGCGGCGATCGGCACCGAGACGAACGCGCCCGCGATGCCGGCGATCAGCGTGCCGGCGGTGACCACCACCAGGATGACCGCCGGGTGCAGCTGCACCTGCCGCTTCATCACCAGCGGCTCCAGCAGGTTGCCCTCGATCTGCTGCACGGCGATCACCGCGGCCAGCGTGAGCAGGGCGGTGGTGGGGCCGTTGGCGGCCAGGGCGACCAGCACCGCGATCGCGCCGGCCACCGTGGCGCCGATGATCGGCACGAAACCGCCGAAGAAGGTGATCAGCGCGAGCGGCAGGGCCAGCGGGACGCGCAGCACCACCAGCGCCAGCCCGATGCCGATCGCGTCGATCGCCGCGATGATCATCGTGCCGCGGCTGTACGCGCTCAGCGTGCGCCAGCCGGCCCGGCCCGCCTCGGCGGTCACGTCGCGGCGCGGCCCGGTCATCCGGCGCAGCACCCAGTGCCACATCGACCGGCCGTCCTTGAGCAGGAAGAACAGCAGCACCAGGCCGAGCAGGAGCGAACCGGCCACCTCGGCGGCCGTCCGTGCCCCGGCGACCGGGTCGGGGGCGCTGCCGCTCAGGCCGTCCCGGACCTGCCGGACCAGCCGGTCGAGCTGCTCGTCGGTCACCGGCAGGCTGGAGGTCACGAAGTCCCGGCTGCGTTGCAGGCCCTGGTCGAGTTGCTGGCTCAGCTCGCCGAACTGGCTCGCGGTCAGGTTCCACACCAGCGCGCCGACGCCGACCAGGACGCCGAGCAGCAGCAGGAGGCTGAGCAGGGCGGCCAGCGCCGGCGGCACCCGGAGCCGGCGCAGCCCGAGCAGCACGGGGTCGAGCAGCGCGGTGAGGAAGAGCGTGCCGGCCAGCGCGACGGCCAGCGGGGCCAGCAGCACCGCGATCTTCCCGAGCAGCCAGAGGGCGGCGACCACCACCACGAGGCAGGCGCTCCAGGTGACCGCCGTCCGTATCGGCCAGGGCAGCCCGGCCCAGGTCTGCCGTGGGCCAACCGCCCGGCTCCGCGCCGCCGGTTCCGGCGTCCCCGCGTCCTCGTCCACGTCGCCTCCTCGATCGTGGCCGTAGGTACCCGACGCACGCGAATCCGACACCCGGGCGCCTTGGGGACGCGGCGTGTTTGTGCCTCCGGCACCAGGGAAGGCATTCACGGTATCGAAGGGAGAACCGACATGAGCGACTTCATGGACAAGGCCAAGGACTTCGCCGACAAGCACGACAAGCAGGTCGACCAGGGGATCGAGAAGGGCGGCGACATGGCCGACAAGCGGACCCAGGGCAAGTACGACGAGAAGATCGACAAGGGCGTCGACATGGCGCAGCAGCGAACCGGCCAGGGCGACACCGGCCGCTGACCGCGGTGCGATCCCGGGCCGTCCCGCGTGGGCGGCCCGGGATCGTCGTGTCGAAATCGGAACAACCCTCTGGTCTCCATCGACCGTTCTCGCTACCATCCGCAGTCGGGGCATGACTCAGCGTCGAGTCGTGCGGAGTCGACCCGCACCGCCCGCGGTGCCGTGGACGAGAGCGAGCCAGCCGGTGACCGACACTTCCCAGGCGACCATCCCGCAGCGCTACCCGTTCAACGCCCCTGTCCGGCTCGACCTGGACGCCCGCTACGCCGAGCTGCGCGAGCAGCCGCTGGTCCGGGTCCAACTGCCCTACGGTGAGCCCGCCTGGCTGGCCACCCGGCACGCCGACGTGAAGACGGTGCTCGGCGACCCCCGGTTCAGCCGGGCGGCGTCGGTCGGCCGTGACGAACCCCGGAACACCCCGCGCCAGCAGGAGACCGGCATCCTTTCGATGGACCCGCCGGAGCACACCCGGCTGCGCCGGCTCGTGGCGAAGGCGTTCACCGCCCGCCGGGTCGAGGAACTGCGGCCGCGTACCCGCGCGGTGGCCGACGAGCTGGTCGACGGGCTGCTCGCCGCCGGGCCGCCCGCCGACCTGGTGGCGTACCTGGCCACGCCGCTGCCGATCCGGGTGATCTGCGACCTGCTCGGCGTGCCGGTGTCCGATCAGGACAGGTTCCACACCTGGTCCGAGGCGATCGTCTCGACCACCTCCCTGGAACCGGAGCTGGCCCAGCAGTACGTCGACAACCTGCTCGCCTACATGGGCGGGCTGATCGCCCGGCGCCGGGTGGAACCCACCGACGACCTGCTCAGCGCCATGGTCCGGGCGCGCGACGAGAACGCCGACCGGCTCACCGAGGAGGAGATGATCACCCTCGCCGCCGGGCTGCTCGCCGCCGGCCACGAGACCACGGTGACCCAGATCCCCAACATGGTGTACGTCCTGCTCACCACCCCCGGCGCCTGGGACACCCTGCGGGCCCGGCCGGAGCTGGTGCCGGCCGCGGTCGAGGAGCTGATGCGCTTCATCCCGCTCGGCGCCACGGCGGCGTTCCCCCGCTATGCCACGGAGGACGTCGAGCTGGGCGGTGTGCTGGTCCGGGCGGGCGAGCCGGTGGTGGTCAACATCGCGGCGGCCAACCGGGACGACAGCGTCTTCGCCGACGCCGACCGGCTCGATTTCACCCGGGAGGTCAACCCGCACCTCGGCTTCGGGCACGGCGTGCACCACTGCGTCGGCGCCCAGCTGGCCCGGATGGAGCTGCGGGTGGTGCTGGAGACCCTGCTCGACCGGGCGCCGGGGCTCCGGCTCGCGGTGCCGGTGGAGGAGCTGACCTGGAAGAGCGGCCTGCTGGTGCGGGGCCTGCTGGCCATGCCGGTGGCCTGGTGAGCCGGGCCGGAGCGGGGGAGGGCGCGTGAGCGGAGCTGGCGAGTGGCGACTGCACGTCGACCCGACCCGGTGCATCGGGTCGGGGATCTGCGCCGGGGTCGCGCCGGGGCACTTCGTGCTGGTCGACGGGCTGTCCCGGCCGGTGGCCGAGCGGATCGCCGCCGACGAGGCGGTGCTCGACGCGGCGGAGTCCTGCCCGCTGGAGGCGATCATCGTGTCCGAGGTGGACGGCCTCCGCCGGATCGCCCCGGAGGGCTGACCGGTCACCAGCCGGGGTAGCGCGCCCCGTTGACGTTGACCCGCAGGCTGAACAGGGAACTGGAGGCGCAGATGTAGAGCTGGTTGCGCTTCGGGCCGCCGAAGGTGAAGTTGGCGACCACCTCCGGCAGGTGCAGCTTGCCGAGCAGCGTGCCGTCCGGGTCGAAGCAGTGCAGCCCGTCGTGCGCGGCCACCCAGACCCGGCCGGCGTCGTCGAGGCGTACGCCGTCGAAGGAGCCGGCGTCGCAGGTGGCGAACACCTCGCCGCCGCGCAGCGTGCCGTCCTCGGCCACCGCGAACCGGCGCAGGTGCTTCGCCCGGGTGTCGACCACGTAGAGCAGGGACTCGTCGGGGCTGAACGCCAGCCCGTTCGGCTGCCCGAAGTCGTCGGCGACCCGGCGCACCTCGCCGTCGTGCGGGTCGACCCGGTAGACGTGGTTGCCGCCGATCTCGCCCTCGGCCCGGTGGCCCTCGTAGTCGCTGTCGATGCCGTAGCTCGGGTCGGTGAACCAGATCGAGCCGTCGGAGTGCTCCACCACGTCGTTGGGGCTGTTGAGCCGCTTGCCGCGCCAGTGCTCGGCGAGCACCGTGTCGGTGCCGTCGGGCTCGGTCCGGGTGACCCGCCGCCCGCCCTGCTCGCAACTCACCAGCCGGCCGCGCCGGTCGACGGTGTGTCCGTTGGCGTAGCCGGCCGGCTGGCGGAACACCCCGACCACCCCGGTGGTCTCGTCCCAGCGCAGCAGCCGGTCGTTGGGGATGTCGCTGAAGACGAGGTAGCGCCCGGCGGAGAACCAGGCCGGGCCCTCCAGCCAGCGGCCCCCGGTCCAGAGGCACTCCGTCCACTCGTCGCCGTTGACCCGGCGGAACCGCTCGTCCCGCACCTCGAACCGCGCCCTGAACCGATCCACGCCGACCGCCTCCGCTGATGACTGATGTTCGGCCTGACGCTAACATGACCGAACGAGAATCAGCCGTGGGGCAGAACACCGAACGGAGATGTGGCCGTGGACGACGTGGACCGGAAGCTGCTCGCGGCGCTGCAACACGACGCCACCCAGTCGTACGCGACGCTGGCCGGCGCGGTCGGGCTGTCCACCGGGGCGGTGCACGAGCGGGTGCGCAAGCTGCGCGAGCAGGGCGTCGTGCGGCGTACCACGGTGGACGTCGACCCGGCCGCGGTCGGGCGGGGTGTGCTGGCGTTCGTGCTGGTGGAGGCGAACGCCTGGATGGGTGACCGGCCCACCCGCGAGGCGCTCGCCGCGCTGCCCGAGGTCGAGGAGGCGCACGTCATCGCCGGCCCCGCCTCCCTGCTCGTGAAGATCCGGGTCGGCACGCCCGAGCAGCTCCAGGCCAGCCTGCGCCGGCTGTTCCAGGTCGAGGGCGTCACCGGCACGCAGACCGTGGTGGTGCTGGAGAGCTTCTTCGAGCGCCCGCTCGACCCGTACCCGCAGACCCCCTGACACGCGGCGGCGGCCACGCCCCCCGCGCCGGGAGCGTGGCCGCCTCGGCCGGTGCTCAGGACTTCTCGCGCAGCTCCCGCATCGAGGTGGGCCGGCCGCTGAGCGCGTCGCGCATCCGGTCGACCAGCCCGGCGCCCGGGGCGAGCAGCCGGTTCGCCGGCGGGTGGTCCGGCGCGGCCGGGTGCGGGCGGGTCGGCGCCGACTTCTTCGCCGCCTCCACCTTGCCGGCCAGCTCGACCAGCTCCTCGCGGGCGCAGGCCGCGCGCAGCCGGGGGAAGAGGTCGTTCTCCTCGTCTTGCACGTGATGCCGGATGGTCGCCGTGAGCTTGGTCAGCAGCTCGTCGAAGCGCGGGTCGGAGGGGTCCGCCGACTCCAGCTCCTTCATGGTCCGCTCGGCGTCGGCGTGCTCGGAGATCTCGTGCTCGGCGAGCTGGTCCCCGTCGGGCAGCGCCTTGCGGGCGGCCGGGTAGACGTGGGCCTCCTCGGCCACCGCGTGCCGGACCAGCTCGGCGATCACCACGTCGGCGAGCTGCCGACGGTGCTCCGGGGTGCCCTGCCGGCTCTCCAGCTCGACGAAGATCGCTTCGACCTCGTGGTGGTCCGTCATCAGGACGTCCACGACGTCCCGCTCGGTCTGTACGTCGGTCATCTCAACAGCCCCTTACCGGTGGGTTGCGGAACGGCTCGTCTGGCCACTACCCCCAGCCGAACGGTCCAACCAGGCAAGTGCCGTTGCCCCGGGCGACAAGAGTCCCGGCAACGGCCGCCCTCCGTTAATCTGACGGTCAACTGTCCGGCCGGTGGCTGCGGTTGCGTGATGGCTGCCCAGCGCGTTCCATCCGCAGGAGGACACCCGTGAATTTCCGTTCCAGCCGCTGGCTGCTCGCCCCCGTCGTCGCGGGGGTGGTGGCCGCCGCCGGACTGAGCCTGGCCAACCCGATCACCGACGCCGACGCCGGCGCGGCGAAGGGCAAGGCCCGCAACGTCATCTTCATCAACGGTGACGGCATGTCCGCCGCACAGCGCGAGGCGGCCCGCCTCTACCTGGCCGGCCTCGACGGCCAGCTCAACATGGACAAGCTGCCCTACTCCGGCCAGCTCACCACCAGCCCGCACGACCCGAAGACGCCGATCACCGACTCGGCCGCGGCGGCCACCGCGTGGGCCACCGGCGAGAAGACCTACAACGGCGCGATCAGCGTCGACGTGGACGGCAACCCGCTGCCCACCCTCGGCGCCCAGGCCAAGGCCGCCGGCAAGTCCACCGGCCTGGTCACCACCGCCCAGGTCACCGACGCCAGCCCGGCCGCGTTCTTCGCCAACACCGCCGACCGCGGGGCGCAGGACGAGATCGCCCGGCAGTACCTGGACGTCACCCGGCCGGACGTGATCCTGGGCGGCGGCGAGGACTGGTGGCTGCCGGCCGGCAACGCCGGCGCGTACCCGGACAAGCCGGCCGAGGACCCGTCCGAGGCCAGCAAGGGCACCAAGGGCGACCTGATCGCCAAGGCCAAGGCCAAGGGCTACCGGTACGTCTCCACCGCCGCCCAGCTCCAGGCCGCCAAGGGCGGCAAGCTCCTCGGCCTCTTCGGCAACGAGGAGCTGTTCCAGCAGCGGGCCGAGGGCCAGGGCGACGTCTACGCCCCGCCGGCCAGCCTGGCCACGATGACCGAGAAGGCGCTCTCGACGTTGTCGACGAACAAGAAGGGCTTCTTCCTCCTCGTCGAGGAGGAGGGCATCGACGAGTTCGCCCACGACAACAACGGCACCCGGATGCTCCAGGCCCTCGGCGAGCTGGAGAAGGCCGTGGCGGTCGCCCGCAACTTCGCGGCCACCCACCCGGACACCCTGGTCGTGGTGACCGGCGACCACGAGTGCGGCGGCCTGACCGTCGAGGACACCGCCACCTCCGACGAGTCCGGTGACGGCATCTCGGCCGAGGACGGGCCGTTCCCGATCAAGGGCAGCAGCCAGAGCTTCAACCTGGACTGGACCACCAGCGGCCACACCGGGGCGGACGTGCCGGTGACCGCGTACGGGCCGCTGGCCGAGCAGTTCACCGGCAAGCACCCGAACACCCACGTGCACGACGTGCTGTCCCAGATCCTCACCCGCTGACCTCCGGCTCCCGGCGCCCTCCTGTCCCCGTGGCGGGAGGGCGCCGCCGGTTCAGCGCCCCCGCGCCGGCTCGTGCAGCAGGGCGGGCAGCTCGCGGAGCGCGGTGAGCGCCCGGCCGGCCCAGGTCGGGTCGCCGTCGTGGTGTTCGGTGGTCCGGACCACCGTCATGCCGACCGCCGCGGCGCCGGCCAACTCACCGTCGGCGCCGTCGCCGACGAAGACGCAGTCGGCCGGATCGACGCCGAGGCGTTCGGCCGCCAGCCGGTAGATCGCCGGGTCCGGCTTGGCCAGGCCCACGTCGCAGGAGAAGACCGCCACGTCGAACCGGCGGGCCAGGTCGGTCGCCGGCCACGCCTCGGCGGTCTCCGCCGTGGCGTTGCTGACCAGCCCGATCCGGTGACCGTCGGCGCGCAGCGCGTCCAGCACCGCGACGCTCGACGACGGGACGCCGGCCAGCAGCCGCCCGGCCAGGTCCCGGCGGTGCGCGGCCGCCCGAGCCACCTGCTCCTCGGTGGGCGCGCCGCCGAGCCGCCCGGCCAGGACGCGTACGGTCTCCGCGGCGTCCCAGCCGGTCATCCGGTCCCGCCAGGTGGCGTGGTACGCCTCGACCAGCGCGGCCGGCTCCACCCCCACCATCAGCGCCATCTCACCGACCACCCGGTCCCGCTCGGGGTCCCCACCGGGCACCAGGGTGTGGAACAGGTCGAAGATCACCGGTCGCGGCACGGTCCAGACTCTAACGGGGCCGGTGACCCGGCGGACGCCGAAAGGGCCGGCCTCCCCACTCGGGGGAGACCGGCCCTGTGCGCTCGGTCAGGAGCTGTAACCGCGGCCGGCGATCCAGTTGGCCAGCTCGGTCACGTCCATCCAGTACGTCGGCTCGTTCGGGCTGGCCGGGTCGGCGATCAGCACCGTGTTGCCGTCGTCCTTGTACTCCACCACGGTCAGGTAGTGACCGGGGTAGCTGTGCTCGACACCGTCGATGTCCAGCGCGCCGCCCAGGATGTTGGCGACGACCGGCCGATCCTGGTCGACGGCGGCCTTGACGTCGGCCCGCAGGCGCTCGACCTGCTCCCTGGTGGCCACGTCGTCCCGGATCTCGGTGGTCTTGTACTTGCCACCGGTGTACTCGTTGAGCACCCGGGTGATGTCGATGGCCGAGTCGGTGCCGTTCTCGGTGGTGCCCAGCTTGGTGGCCAGCTCGTCCTGGCTGACCTCCTTGCCCTCGGCCGACAGGGCGATCCGGGTCGAGGCCGGGCCGCAGTAGAAGAAGTTCGGCTGCGCCTCGTATTCGTAGCCGGCGCTGCGCTCGCCCTTGCCCTTGAGGGCGGTCGACGGGGCGGCCTGCGCCGCGACGGCCGGACCGACCACGGTCCCGCCGCACATCACCAGGCCGGCGACGGACAGCATGCTCTTACGGAAGATCGAGTTCATGTCGAAGCTCCATTCGGGGGTTGACGTCCCGCGGTACGGAGACGCGGCACCGGGAGTGGCGCTCGGCGTGCTCTCGGGGGATCTGAGGTGCGCTCCAGGGCGCGGCCCCGCTCGCTCACCGGGGGCGGCGGGCCTGCCGCCCGCTCGCTCGTATCGCTCGTACGGAAGGTGCAACGGACCGCTGCCGGCCCCGATTTCCGCAGGTGGCGGCCGTCACGGTTTAACCGGACACCCGGCGCGGGCGGGTCGCCGGCGCGGTGACGGGCGGGTCAGCTGGTGCCGGTGGGAAGGCTGCCGAGGAGGCGGGTCACGGCGATCTCGATGACCACGCGCTGCGGATTCGGACGCGGGGTGCGATAGCGGGCGGCGTACCGCCGTTCGGCCTCGGCCACCGAGTCCGGGTCGCGGCGCAGCACCGCCCGGCCCTCCACGGTCAACCACCAGCGGCCGTCGAGGTGGCAGACCGCCACCGGCGTGCCCGCCGCCCCGGCCGCGGCGACGTGCCGGGCCTTGGCCGAGGCGCCCGAGGTGATCACCCGGGCCAGGCCGGTGTCCGCGTCGAAGGTGACCCCCACGGGTACGACGTGCGGGGTGCCGTCCGCGCGCAGGGTGGTCAGCGTGGCGAGATGCCGGTCCCGGAAGAACCGGGCGACCCGCTCGTCGTGTGGGTCCAGCCGGTGGTCGCCCGCCATGTGCCGTCCTCGGTGCCCTCGTGCGGGCCGACCGCCGGCCCCGCGCCGATCATGACACGGGCCGGTGCTCCCGGCCCGGGCCCGGCGGGGAGTCCGACCGGTCGGGCAGCGCGCGCTGCGCGGCCCGGTGCTTCGCCGCCAGCCGGCCCAGGTAGATCAGCGCCCCGGCCAGCACACCCATGTCGTCCAGGTAGATCGGGTCGGGAAGCACGTCCACCGGCAGGATCGTGTAGATCAGCGCGCCGTAGAAGGCGACCTTGCCGCCGACCCCGAGCGCGCCCAGCATGCGGCGGGTGCGGACCACCCGGACGGCGAGCAGCACCGCCCCGACCAGCGTCGCCAGCGCGGCGACGGCGGCGAGCACGACGAGTATCCAGGCTTCACGGGACACGACGTCACGCTAACCGAGCCGGGCCAGCTCCGCCTTCTCGGCCGACCTGTCGATCGGTGACGGCGGTCGGGTGTCGGGTCGCGTCAGTACGCCGGAACGGCCGCCCGCCCCCGGGCCACCGGGGTCAGGTCACGGGTGCTCTCGGCCGCCCGCGTGGACGCCGGCAGCTCACGGGTGGCCTCCGGGCCGGTCAGGTCCACGATGGACAGCTCCGGCCGCGCCTCGGTGACCGGGCGGGTCGCCGCGTACGCCTCGTCGCGCAGGCTCCGCGCGGCGGCGGCGGCCAGCTCGGCGGCCCGCCAGGCGGCCTGCTCCCGCTCCCGGGCGGCCTCCTGCCGTCCCCGGAGGTTGTCCCGGACCAGCCGGCGCAGCAGCAGCTCCTGCTCGACCGGGTGCCGGCGCGGATCCCAGCCCCGGTGGCCGAGGATGTCGCTGAGCTGCTGCACGGTGATCTCCTTGCGCCACTGGGCGTCCAGCGCCGCCCGGTGCAGCCAGCGCTCCCGGTCCACGTACTCGGCGGGGGTCCGGGCGGTCCGGGGCAGGGGCAGCGCCGCGGCGGCGGCCAGCCTGCGGACGTCCTCCTCCGCCGCCTCGTACGCCCGCCACGCCTCCTCGACCTCCTCCTGGGCGGCCAGCCACTCGGCCCGGCGCCGCTCGGCGGTCGCCGCGGCCCGGGACGCGGCCACCGCCACCTCCTGCGCGTACCGGGACTGCTCCCGCGCGTGCTCGCGGGCCTGGGCGGCCAGCTCGATGCTGCTCGGCCGGGCGGCCTCGCTGATCCGGTCGCCGAACACAGACCGGAACCGGTTCGGCCGGACGATCAGGGCGGCGACCACGATCGCCGCCACGGCCAGCAGGGCCAGCCAGATTACGGCGGCTCGGGGAACGTCGGGCAGGACGGTGGAGAAGACGGTCTGCATCACCAGCACCTCGTGGTGGAACGGTCGGAGTCAACGGTCGGGGCCCGGTGGGCGGGCGGTGGGTCGCGGCCGGAACGCGACGGGGTGCGCGGCGGGCGCGGTCGAACGGCGCCGGAACGAACCCGAAGGGGCGGCGGGTCAGGCGCGCGGCGGACCGCGGCGGGCGATGGCGGCCCGGCCGGGGTCGGCGGCGACCACGACGTCCGGGCCCGCGACCGGTGCGGCGGCCTCGGCCGTGACCCGGCGCGGCGGCCCGGCCGGAGCCGGCGCGGTGAGCGGGTGCCGGACGGGCGAGTCCGCGGCCGGCGCGGCGGCGGGCCGGACGCCGGACCCCTCCGCGACCCGGCGGTCGGCCGGGCCGAGGTCGACGGCGGCGGACGCGTCGATCCGGATGTCGACGGCGGAGAGCGCGTGGATCTGGAGGTCGACGGCGGAGAGCGCGTCGGTCCGGAGGTCGACGGCCGGGCGGGCCGTCGCGGCCGGGTGGGGATCGGCGGCCGCGACGGCGGCCGGGCCGGTGAGCCCGGCGATGAGCGCCAGGGCGGTCACCGCCGTGCGGGCGATCCTGCGCAGCGTGGCCGTCCAGAGGGACGAGGCGAACGCTACGGGCAGCACCGTTTCAACCTATCGGTCAGGTCGGCATCGTGCAGCTCGACGATCTTCCCGGTCGACGTGACCCGCCCCACCATTCGCTGTGGACGGATCCTGTCCGCCGGTTCGGCGGACAGGCGGCGCCCCGGCCGGACGCGAACGGCGCGCGCCCCGTGGACGCGAACGGCGCGGCGCCCCGGTGGGGGACGCCGCGCCGTCGTGAGCCTGCGGTCAGTTGCCGCCGAGCACCGGCGGCGGGGCCGCCTCGCCGTCGGACCAGACCATCTCGTCCTCGGTCAGCCAGGTCAGCCGGCCATCGGACTCGTCGTCCTCGCCGCCGCGCGCGCCCAGCACACCGTTGCGCCCGGCCATGGCGGGCCGCCCGGTCGCGCCGCTCTTGCCGGTGGAGCGGCTCTCCGTCTCGACCGTCACGCCGCGCCCGGAGGCGAGGCGGCCGGTGCCGGCGGCCGACCGGTTCTCGGCGCCGATCCCGCCGACCCGGCCGGAGGTCGCCGAGCCGCCGCCCGAGCCGGCCAGCGACCCGGTGCCGCCCAGCACGCCGGGCATGCCGTAGGGCGAGCCGCCGCCCCCGCCGGACGGCAGGGTCGGGTTGGCGCCGCCGAGCCCGGGGCCCGCCAGGCCGGTGGTCGGGCCGGTGGCGGTCAGCGGGCCGGCTCCGGCGAGCGAGCTGCCGGTCGGCTCGACCGTGCCGCCCGCACCGATGGTGCCCGGGCTGCCCGCGCCGGGCTGGCCGCCCGTCGTGCCGTCGCCCGGCGTGCCACCGCCGACCGTGCCGCTGCCCGGTGCGGTGTGGTGCACGCCCGAGGTGGTGGCGGTGGCGTTCGCCGCGGGGCCGAAACTGCCGACGCCCGGCCCGGCCGACGGCGTGCTCACCGACGGGCCGCTGCGCAGCGTCGGGTCCGTCGGGTCGCTGTGGCCCGGGAGCTCCGTGTTCGCCGGCTCCGGCACGACGATCCGGCCATAGGCCGAGAAGTCGTAGCCCTCGGCCAGCTTGGCGACGACCTGCACCATCCGCTGGTGCGCCTTCTCCTGCTCGGCCTTGTCCTGCTCGTGGCCGACGAGGCCGCCGACCAGCGCGCCCGGCACGCCGCCGACCAGGAAGCCCTTGCCGGCGCCCGAGAGCAGCTTGTCGTTGTCGTCGGTCTCCTCGGGGCTCTCCGACTTGGCCTGGGCGGTGCGCAGCTCGCTGGCCATCATGTCGAGCGCCTGGCGGATGCCCGTCATGCCCTCGGCCAGGTTGCCGGAGTAGTCGGCGACCAGGTTGAGCCGGCGGTGGAACTCCCGGGCGGCGTCGCCCGTCCAGGTCTTCAGCAGCGCGTCCAGGTCGCCGGTCAGGTCGCGGCCGAGGTCGTCGAGGGTGCCCTTCAGCGACGTCCACTGGGCGCTCAGCCCGTCGATCTGCTTCGGGTCGCCGGCGTTGACGCCCTGGTAGAGCTCCTTGTGGCTGACGTGCTCGTAGCGCTGGGTGTATTCAGACACGCGGATCCTCTCCCTTCGGCTTCATCGCCTCGGTCAGCCCGGAGAGGGCGGCGGCGATGTCGGCCGCGGCGGCGGCGTTGCGTGCCTCGGCGGTCTTGTAGTTGGTCATGATCGTTTTGGTGGCCTTCTGGGCGGCCACGATCGCCCGCCGCAACCGCTCGACGTGGTTGACGTAGCTCTGGTGCGTCTCGGAGTAGCGACGGGAGTTGTCGGTGGCGTCGGTGAACGTGCCGAGTGCCGGCGGCCGGCACTGCATCTCGGTGTTGAGCTTCTTCAACACCGACTCCGCCTCGCTCAGCCGGCGCTCGAGCCGCTGGTGGAAGTCCTCCAAGGACAGTACGTCCACTGTCGTGCGCCCGGTCATGGCTGCATCCCCGTAGTCATCGTCGAGAACCGTTGGCCACGTTCAGGTTAGTCGACCCGGGCCAACCGGGGCGACCCGTCATTCACCCCTATCCACTTCGGACCGTGTCCGGCCCGCTCATCCACCCTGCGCGGGGGCCGTGTCGTCGCCCGGTCCGGGTCTCGCGTCGCCCCCCGGCACCGCACCCGGATCGAACTGGCTCATCGCGTCCTCGCGCTCCAGGGTCGGCCCGGTCGGCACCAGCGCCAGCAGGGACGCGGGCACCGCGAGCGGTGTCACGTCGCCGTACCCCAGGGCGCTCTTGGCGTCGCCGGAGGCGGTGCCGAGCGGGTAACGGACGCCCTGCGCGGTGATCAGGTAGACCGTCGAGCCGGCCGCCGCCTTGCCGGTCTCCCCGGCGGTGGCCTGCACCAGCACACCCTTGCCGCCGGGCAGCAGCACGCTCTCGGCGGTCCGGACCGCGTCCCGGTCGCTCTGCCGCGCCGCCACGCCGGTCGCCGCGGTCAGCTCGGCCGGCGGCTGGTCGAAGACCTCCAGCGTGGTGGTCGGCTGGCCGGTCGGCCCGGAGCGGTACGTGGCGCAGAGCACCGTCCGCCCGGCGCGGACCTCGTGCAGGGTGGGCAGCCGGTCCGGCAGGCCCTCGGCCTCCAGCCGCTGGTCGGTGAGGAGCTGACCGGCCTGATCCGGCGTGATGTCGGTGACCTGGCCGCCGCCGCCGAGCAGCAGCAGCGCGGTGACCTCCCGGATCGCCACCAGGCCCTGCTTGGCCAGCACGTAGTACTGGCCGGCGGCCCGGTAGACCTGCCCGACCCGGGCCGGACGGTCGCCCACCGTCAGCCCGCTCGGGCCGCCCTCCCCGTCGATGGTCGGCTTGCGCAGCGCCGGGCCGACCGGCACCGCGTTGAGCAGCTGCTGCCCGACCGTCAGGGTGACCGCGCCGGCCATCTTCAACGCCACCAGCGCCTGCTCGTCACCGACCACCCGCAGCCGCGCGCCGCCGGTGAGCAGGTAGCGCGCGTCGTTCAGCTTGACCAGGACCGCGCGGTCGGTGAGCGGGGTGCCGCCGGGCAGCGGCCGGTCGATCACCAGGCGGGTGGTGGAGCGCTCCGGGTCGTTCGCGTCGGGCACGTCGCACACCGACCAGGGGAGGCCGACCAGCGACTTCCGGTCCGGCACGGCGTCCGGGGCGCCCACGATGCCGACCGCCCGGCCCCGCGGCCGGTCCTTGATCGAGGCCTGGGACATGGTGCGGACCGGCGCACCGGCGTCGTTGAGGATGAGCCGCGCCGAGGCGTAGTTGAGCGTCGGGTGCAGCACCTTGTCGTCGGTGAAGACGTACGTCGCCCCGGTCTCCCGCTCGATCACCAGCGTGTTCGGCTCCAGCGGCGCGGAGTTGCTGGTGAACTGCCCGTACGCCCCCGCGCCGCCGAGCACGATGGCGGCCGCGATGACGCTGCCGAACACCGCCATGCCGAGGCGCCGCATCGGCAGGTCGTTGGTCTCCGGGTCGCCGGAGAGCAGCGCCGAGACGATCCGGCGGGTGACGAAGCGGTACGCCTGCACCTGATCGCGGCGGGTCCGCATGACTAACCTCCGGCAGGGGTGGGTCCGCGGCGATCAGGTCCGAACTCCGCCGCGGGCTTCCCTACGATAAGGGGCCGTCGACGGTTCACCGGGACCCCGCCCGCCCCCCGGCGACGCACCGCACCGGCGGATGCCCAGGATGTCCAGAAGGGACGCTCACCGATGACCCAGGTCCAGGCGCCACCCGGTCGTACGGCCACCGCCTCCGCCGTGCCGGCGGACCGACCGGTCACCCCGGCCGACCGGCGCCGGCGCGGCCGGCTCGGCCCGGTCGTCGTCGGCCAGCTCGTGGTGCTGGAGTGCGCCGCTCTCGCCGTCTGGTTCGCCACCGGCGGCCCGTCCTGGCTGCTCGCCGCCGTCGCCGCGCTGGCGCTGCTGGCCGTGGTGGCCGCCTTCGCCCGGCGCGGCGGCCGCTGGTGGTACGAGGACCTGACGCTCCGCCGCCGGCTGCGCCGCCGCCGGAACGCGGCCCGGGGTGCGGCGCCGGCCGGCGACCCCCGGCTGGCCGCGCTCGCCCCGGAGCTGTCCGTCGTCGAGTTGACCGAGCGCGGCACCCGGCTCGGCATCGGCCAGGACGACCGGGGCTGGTTCGCCGCCGTCGCGCTGACCGGCCGGCCCGGCACCCCGGCCGGGTCGATCGAGGCGGCGCTGGTGGACCGGGCGCTCGCGGTGCTCGCCGACTTCAGCGGGCCGGTCACCCAGACGCAGGTCGTCTCGCACACCCTCGTCTGGTACCCGGCGCCGGGCGCGCCCCCGGCCGCGCACCGCACGGTCTGGGTGGCGCTGCGCCTGTCGGTCGCCGACGCCCGGGCCGAGACGGTGAGCCGCGGCGGCGGCATGCACGGCGTGCACCGCACGGTCGCGGCCGGCGTTGGCCGGCTCGGTAAGGCGCTCAACGCCGCCGGCCTCGGTCACCGGGTGCTCGGCCGGGACGAGCTGCACGCGGCGGTGGTCTCCGGCGCCGGGCTCGACCTGGCCCCGGAGCCACCGGTGGAGAGCTGGAGCAGCCTGCGCGGCGGCGGCTGGACCCAGCGTTGCCTGGCGCTGCGGGTCCGTCCCGGCGGCTCGCTGGGCGCGCTGGTGGACGCGGTGACGGCCACCTCCGCCCCCTCGCACACGGTCGCGGCCGTGGTGCTCCCCGGCGGCCGGCAGCTCCCGCCGCTGCTGCGGGTGGCGGCCATGGACGGTCACGCCGAGGCGCTGGTGAAGGCGGTCCGGGACGTGGCCCGCCGCTCGGGCGTGCCGACCCGCCCGCTCGACGGGCAGCACGGCCCGGCCGTCTACGCCACGGCGCCGGTGGGCACCGCGATGGGCACCGTCACGGTCGAAGGTTGACGATCCAGCCGTAGAGGCCGCACACCCAGACGGCCAGCGGCACCAGGGCGACGATCAGCAGGATCTCGACGATGTCGAGGGTGCGGCCCCAGACCGGCGAGATCCGCTTGCCCGCCACGGTGAGCCCGTAGATCAGGCTGATCACGGCGACCACCAGCAGGCCACCCAGGATCATCCCGAGCCGGACCGGGAGCGGGTTGGCGCCGAAGGTGGCCGCGGCGGCCAGCCCGAGGCCGAGGGTGCCGGCGAGGAGCACCGGGGTGCGCTGGGCGCGACCGAGGAACGGGCGGGCCCGCAGCAGCGCCAGCAGGGCCAGCACCAGGCAGAGCAGCACCGCCGGCAGGCGGCCGTTGTCGGCGAGCACCACCTCGCCGCCGAGGACCAGCACCGAGACCGTCCAGAGCAGACCGGTGAGGAACGCGTCGGCGCGCTCGCTGTTGCGCAGCACCTGCGGGCCGTCCACCGACTCGGTGTCGCTCTTCAGGTCGTCGGGGCCGGTCGGGATCGACGGCACCGGCAGCCGGGCCAGCCGGTAGGAGATCATGGGCAGCGCCGGCAGGGCGCCGAACGCCACCGTGGCCACCACCGCGGCGGCGGCCGCCGCCCCCATGTCGAAGGCCAGGCAGAGGGCCGCGCCGAAGCCGACCGCCACGCCCACCCCGACGGCGCCGAGGAAGAGCGGCAGCCGGTCCCCGACGGCCAGCGCGGCGACCGCTCCGAAGAGCACCACCGCGGTCGCGGCGAGCAGCACGTGGGGGCTGGCCAGCTCGGCGAGCGGCCGGTCCCCGGCGAGGACCAGCAGGCCGCCGATCGCGGCGTAGCCGAGGCCGCCCATGGCCAGCACGGCGCCGGTCCGGCTGTCACCGGCCGCCCGGGAGAGCACCGCGGCGCTGACCAGCAGCGCGACCGCCACCACCAGCGCGGCGAGCGCGCCGGGCAGCTGCGGTGGCCCGGCGAACAGTGTGGCCGCCGCGCCGGCCGCCAGCGCGGCTCCGGCGAGGAGCACCGAGAACGCCCGGGTGGTGCCGACCTGCCAGGCGCCGGCCCGCTGGTTGGTCGACGTGGCGACCGCGTCCACCACGTCGTCGAAGACGATCTCGGGCGCGGCGGCGGCGCGCGGGTTGAAATAGAGCACCTCGCCGTCGCGGACGCCGAGCTGCGCGGCGGTGCGGCCGCCGTCGAGCGGCTGCCCGCCGAGCCGGGACAGGCTCCAGCCGCCGTGCCGTACGCCCTCGTCGGCGAGATCCTCGCCGGCGTAACGCAGCAGCGTCGGCAGCAGGTCGGCGAGCGGCACGTCGGACGGCAACGCCAGATCCATCCTGGTCCGCGGCGCCACGATGGTGATCCGGCTCAGTCCGCCGGTCGCCGTTTTCGTCGCCACAGTGGCCTCCTCGTGCTCGCCTACGATCCACCTCGGCCGCCCGTGCCGCCCCCGTGGGTCCACGGCGCCTCCGGGAGATTACCTACGATGGCGGTCGCACAGGTTGCCCACCCGACGACTCGGGTGCGTCGGCCGATGACGAGCAGGGCCGCTTCTGGGGAGGAGAAAGCCGTGAGCACGGTGGTGTTCCGCCGGCTTCCGCGTCAACCGGGGCCCGCGCTGCCGCGCGGGGAGGTGCTGCTGGAGTCCCCGCCCGAGCTGCCGGAGCCGCAGGCCAAGGGCATGGGTCAGGTGCTGATGATCCTGCCGATGCTCTGTGGCGTCGGCGCGATGGCCTTCCTCTACGCCGGCCGCGGCGGCGGCATGATGACGTACGTGGCCGGCGGCCTGTTCGGCGTGTCGATGCTGGGCATGGCGGTCGGCACGCTCGGCAACGGCGGCAACGACAAGGCCGAGCTGAACGCCCAGCGGCGCGACTACATGCGCTACCTGGCCCAGATGCGCAAGCGCACCCGGCGCGCCGCCGAGCAGCAGCGCGCCGCGATGACGTGGCGGCACCCGGAGCCGGACGCGCTCTGGTCGGTCGCCGCCTCGCGCCGGCTGTGGGAGCGGCGGATCACCGAGGACGACTTCGGCGAGGTGCGGATCGCGCTCGGCCCGCAGCGGCTGGCCGTGGAGATCGTGCCGCCGGAGACCAAGCCGGTGGAGGACCTGGAGCCGATGAGCGCTATCGCGCTGCGCCGGTTCGTGCGGGCCCACTCCAGCGTGCCGGACCTGCCCACCGCGCTGTCGCTGCGCGCGTTCAGCCGGATCGCGCTGCGCGGCGACCGGGAGCCGGTGCTCGACCTGGCCCGGGCCGCGCTGGGCCAGCTGGTCACCTTCCACGCGCCGGACGACCTCCTGGTGGCCGTGGTGGCCGCGCCGGACCGGCAGCCGGTGTGGGACTGGGTGAAGTGGCTGCCGCACGCCCAGCACCCGGGGCGTACGGACGCGGCGGGCGCCCGCCGGATGGTCTTCGCCAGCCTGGCCGAGGCCGAGGCGGCGCTCGCCAACGAGCTGGGCGGCCGTCCACGGTTCGCCCCGGAGGCGAAGCCGCTCACCACGGCGCCGCACCTCGTGGTGGTGCTCGACGGCGGCGAGGTGTCGTCGACCTGCGCGCTGATGGGTCCGGGCCTGCTCGGCGCCACGGTGATCGACCTCTCCGGCACGGTGCCCCGCGACGCGGGCCGCTGGCTGCTCTGCCTGGACACCGGCAACGGCAGCGGGCTCGACCTGGTCCGCGGCACGGCCACCTCCCGGCTGGGCCGGCCGGACCGGCTCACCATGGCGGCGGCCGAGGGGCTGGCCCGGCAGATCGCCCCCTACCGGCTCTCCCAGCAGCAGGGCGCCAGCACCGAGGAGCCGCTGGCCCGCAGCATGGAGCTGCCGGACCTGCTCGGCATCGGCGACGCGGCCACGGTGGACACCCAGCAGACCTGGCGGCCGCGCAGCCACCGGGACCGGCTGCGCATCCCGCTCGGCGTCGGACCGGACGGCAACGTGGTCGAGCTGGACTTCAAGGAGTCCGCGCACGAGGGCATGGGCCCGCACGGCCTGGTCATCGGCGCGACCGGTTCCGGCAAGAGCGAGCTCCTGCGTACGGTCGTCGGGGCGCTGGCCGTGACCCACTCGTCCGAGGAGCTCAACTTCGTCCTGGTCGACTTCAAGGGCGGCGCCACCTTCGCCTCGCTGGACGCGCTGCCGCACACCAGCGCGGTCATCACCAACCTGTCCGACGAGCTGCCGCTGGTCGACCGGATGCGGGACGCGCTGGCCGGCGAGATGAACCGCCGCCAGGAGGTGCTGCGGGCGGCCGGCAACTACGTCTCGCGCTACGACTACGAGAAGGCCCGGGCCGCGGGCGAGCCGCTGGAGCCGATGCCCAGCCTGCTCATCATCTGTGACGAGTTCTCCGAGCTGCTCGCCGCGAAGCCCGACTTCATCGACCTCTTCGTGATGATCGGCCGGCTCGGCCGGTCGCTCGGCGTCCACCTGCTGCTGGCCTCCCAGCGGCTGGAGGAGGGCAAGCTGCGCGGCCTCGACACCCACCTGTCGTACCGGATCGGCCTGCGGACCTTCTCGGCGGTGGAGAGCCGGATCGTGCTCGGCGTGCCGGACGCGTACGAGCTGCCGAGCGCGCCCGGCCACGGCTACCTGAAGACCGACACCGCCACGATGCTCCGGTTCCGCGCCGCCTACGTCTCGGGCCCGTACCGGGCGCCGGGGCAGGTGCAGCGTTCGGTCCGGGCGCAGGTGCAGCGCCGGATCGTCCCGTACGGCATCGACTACGTGCCGGCGCCGGCCCTGCCGAGCCCGGCCGAGACCGCGCCCGAGCCGGAGCAGACCGGCGACGGCAAGGCCGTGGCGATGCTGGACGTGCTGATCGACCGCCTCAAGGGGCAGGGCCGCCCGGCGCACCAGGTCTGGCTGCCGCCGCTGGCCGAGCCGTCGGGCCTGGCCGAGCTGCTGCCGCCGCTGAGCGTGCACCCGACGTTCGGCCTGACCACCGCGAACTGGCCGGGGCGGGGCCGCCTCACCGTGCCGGTCGGCATCGTCGACCGCCCGTACGAGCAGCGCCGCGACCCGATGATGGTGGACCTGTCCGGTGCCAGCGGCAACGTGGTGATCGTCGGCGCCTCGCTGAGCGGCAAGAGCACCATGCTGCGCACGATGCTCGCCTCGCTGGCGCTCACCCACACGCCGCGCGAGGTGCAGTTCTTCTGCCTCGACTTCGGCGGTGGCGCGCTGCGCAGCCTGGACGGGCTGCCGCACACGGCCGGGGTGGCCGGGCGGCGCGACGTCGAGGCGGTCCGCCGGACCGTGGCCGAGGTGGTCGCCGTCATCGACGAGCGGGAGAACCGGTTCACCCAGCACGGCATCGACTCGGTGGCCAGCTACCGCCGGCGGCGGGCGGCCGGCGAGTTCGCCGACGACCCGTTCGGCGACGTCTTCCTCGTGGTCGACGGCTGGAACACGCTGCGCCAGGAGTACGAGGAGCTGGAGCAGACCATCACCAACCTGGCCAACCGCGGGCTCGGTTTCGGCGTACACGTGGTGGTCACCGCCGTGCGGTGGGCGGAGATCCGGATCAACATGCGGGACCTGCTCGGCACGAAGCTGGAGCTGCGGCTCGGCGACCCGGCGGAGTCGGAGATCGACCGGCGGGCCGCGCAGAACGTGCCGGGCGGCACGCCCGGTCGCGGCCTGACCCGCGACAAGCTGCACTTCCTCACCGGCATCTCGCGGATCGACGGCAAGCGCGACATCGAGGACCTGACCGAGGCGTCGGTCGCCCTGGCCGGGCACGTCGCGGCCAACTGGCCGGGCCGCCCGGCGCCGAAGGTACGGCTGCTGCCGCGCAAGCTGACGGTCGCCGAGCTGGCGAAGGTGATCGACCGGTCGGCACCGGGCATCCCGATCGGCGTCAACGAGTCGGCGCTCGCCCCGGTCCACCTGGACCTGACGAGCGAGCCGCACCTGACCGTGTTCGGCGACGCCGAGTGCGGCAAGACCAACCTGCTGCGGCTGATCGCCCGGGGCATCGCCGAGCGGTACACCCCGGCCCAGGCCCGGCTGGTCATCGCCGACTACCGGCGCGGCCTGCTCGGTGCCGTGGAGGGCGACCACCTGCTCGACTACGCGCCGTCCAACCAGGTCTTCAGCCAGGGCCTCGGCTCGATCCGCAGCGCCCTGCAGAACCGGCTGCCGGGACCGGACGTGACCACCGCGCAGCTGCGCGACCGGAGCTGGTGGAAGGGCCCGGAGCTCTACATCCTGGTGGACGACTACGACCTGGTCGCGTCCGGCGGCAACAACCCGCTCAGCGCCCTGCACGAGCTGCTGCCGCAGGCGCGGGACATCGGCCTGCACCTGATCATCACCCGCCGGGTGGGTGGTGTGGCCCGCGCCCTCTACGAGCCGGTGCTGCAACGCCTGCGCGAGCTGGACTCGCCGGGCCTGCTGATGTCCGGCAGCCGCGAGGAGGGTGCCGTCTTCGGCAACCTGCGGCCGAGCCCGCAACCGCCGGGCCGGGGCACCCTGGTGCGCCGGCGGGACGGCCAGCAGCTCATCCAGACCGCCTGGACGGAGCCCGCCTGACGGGGGCGGACGTCGGATGACCGGGTCCGGTAGCGTCGGCCCGACCGTCGATCTGAGGAGAGGACAGTCGTGAGCACCTCGTGGGGTTACGGCGGCGCGGGTGGCGCCGTGGAGAGCCTGCTGCGCCAGGCGCAGGAGCAGCAGCGCCGGCTGGCGGAGTTCCAGCAGCAGCGGGCCGAACTGCGGGTGACCGGGGAGAGCCCGGACGGCCTGGTCCGGGTGACGGTCGACGGTGACATGAAGGTCGGTGGCATCGACGTCAACGCCCGGGCCATGCGGCTGGACAGCTTCACCCTGGCCGAGTCGCTCCAGGCCGCGATCGACGCGGCGTACGCGGCGTTCGCCGAGCGGCAGCAGGAGCTGATGACCGAGATGCTCGGCGGCTCGGACCTGGTCCGTCGGGCGCAGGCGGGCAACCTCACCCCGGAGGACTGGTTCCGCCAGTTCGGGGTGGACCTGACCGACCCGACCCGCGGCCTGCGCCGCTGACCAGGGAGGAGACGCGGTGGCGAACAAGGTCGACGTCGACGCGATCCGCAAGGCGAGCAAGAAGCTCGACGCTCCGGACGGCCCGATCCAGTACCTGCGCAACGTGCAGTCGCTGCTGGAGAGCGTGAAGCTGCCGGACGGCGCGCTGACCCTCTTCGGCGGCGCGACCGTGCAGGCGCACAACGCCTCGGTGGACGGTCACCTCAAGAACGTCAAGACGGGCATCGAGCACCTGCACAAGGCGGCCGAGCAGCTCGAGCAGACCGCCAAGAACTGGGAGAAGTCGGACCAGCCCTGGGTGGTCAAGTGACCGGCCGGGTGGACGGGGAGAGCAGCTGATGTCGGAGATCCTGATCGCCAACGCGGCCGGGACGGTGACCGGCACGCACACGGTCGCCGCCGCGACGGCGCCGGTGCGCGGCCTGCTGCCGGCGGCCCGGGCCAACTGGATGTGGCTGGTGTTCGCCGGGGCGCTGGGCGCCGCCATCGCCTACCTGGAGACGTTCGACAACGACGAGGTCAACAAGTCCATCAAGGAGTGGGGCGACGCGGCGCGGCTGCTCGGCGGCGACCAGTTCGGCGCGGCGCTGGAGCAGGTCCCGCCGTCGGACGCCGAGTGGGACTTCGACGACCGGGACGCGTTCGACCTCTTCCTCCGCAAGCTCGGGGCCGAGATCAACTCGCTGGCCGAGGCGTTCAACGCCAACAAGGACACCCTGACCTCCGCCCGGGACGCCTTCAACGACGCGGTGAACGCGCTGGTCGACGCGCTCATCCCGATCCTCATCGCGGTGATCGCGTCGGTGGCCCTCCAGGCGTTCCCGCCGACCGCGCCCATCGCCGAGGCGATCGGCGTGGCCGGGATGGTGGCGAGCGCGGCGATCCTGGCGCTGGTCTTCGGTGACATCAGCGCGGTGTTCTCGGCCGTCATGGCCGGCTTCCAGGGCAACGACCGGTTCGCCTTCGTGTCGGACTCGCGGCCCGGCTGGGCGGCCACCGGTCAGGACCCGGACATCAAGGACATCAAGATCGACTGGGTGCAGGACTCCAAGTTCTACCAGTGACGGGGGAAGGGGGTCCGCGGTGACCTTGGCGCTCTTCGTGTACTTCCTGGTGACCGTGCCGGTCTTTCTCGGGCTGGCGCTGGTCGCCCAGCTGTCCCGCGCCGCCTGGGCGAAGCGGGCCGGCGAAGTGGTGTTGCTCACCGGGGTCGCGGCGCTGATCCCGGTGCTGCTCGACCGGGCGCTCGACAAGCCGGTGCTCTGGCTGTTCGTGGCGCTGCTGGTGGTGGTGCTGGTTTTCGGCGTGGTGATGCACGTGAGGTCGTATCGACGGCCGTCCTGAGCGGCGGCTGGCGCCCGCGACCATCCACGTCGTACGGTCTGACGCCGGACGGCGTTGTGCGCCATGGGGAAGCAGGGCTGCGCGGATTGGACGTCGTCCGCTACGGTTCGATTGAAGTGTCCGTCGGTGGGGTGCGTACGCCTTGCCGCGGGGGAGGGGCGCGGCGGATCCGCCGCCACAGAGATGACGGAAGGGTGTGAAGCATGGCGTTCGAGGTCAGTGCAGCGAGCCTGCACACCGCCGCGAGTGACGTGCGGTCCACGCGCAGCGACGTCGACGGTGAGCTCAAGAAGCTGTGGAATGTCGTCGACGACCTGGCCATGGCCTGGAAGGGCGGGGCGTCCACGGGTTTCCAGAACCTGATGCTGCGTTGGAACGAGGACACGAACAAGCTGCTGACGGCGATGGACAACATCGCCGACCTGCTTGACAAGTCCGGCACGACGCACCAGGTCAACGACGAAGAGCAGCAGCAGATGCTGGACAAGTTCCACTCTGCTCTCAACCCGTGATCCGCGAAGACAGGCAGAGGAGGAATCGATGAGCATCAAGGTTGACTACGCTGTCCTCGAGAGCAGCAACCAGCAGATGCAGGCCATCTCGCGGACCATCGACGAGAAGCTGGACACGCTGCGCTCGATGCTGAGCAAGCTCGAGTGGGAGGGCCAGGACCGCGTGGCCTACGAGCAGCACCAGGCTCAGTGGGACGCCGCCGTGCGGGACATCAACAAGGTCCTGAACGAGATCGGCGGCGCGGTGGGCATCGCGCGCGAGAACTACATGACCACCGAGATGAGCAACTCGAAGGTCTGGGGCTGACCCGACCGATCCGCTGCGGCTCCGCTCCGGCTCACGCCGGGGTCGGGGCCGTGGTGCTTTTCCGGGCTGTGGCCCGGGCTCTGGCCCGGCGTCGACCGGACGCCGACGGCAGGTCCGGGCTCCGGCCCGGCGTCGACCGGACGCAGCCGTTCAGGCGTCCTGTGGCGCGCTCCGGCGGCCGGGCCGCCAGCCGCGCCGGCGACCCCGCACGAGGATCGGCCGCAGCGCCAGCAGGGCTCCGGCCAGCACCGCGCCGATCACGGCGGCCCAGATCGCCACGGTGCGCTGCCAGGCCAGCGGATCGTCGTGCGGCGCGGGCGCCGGCATCGCGCCCAGCGGCGGGTCGCTGCGGGTGCCCAGCAGGCTGGTCACCGCCCGGTACGGGTTGACCACCCCGTAGCCGACCAGCGCGTTGTGCCCGTCGGGCGGGTTGTCGGCGGTGCGGGTGAGCCGGAACGCCACGTCCTTCGGGCTGAGGTCCGGGTGCGCGGCGCGCACCAGCGCGGCGACGCCGGAGACGTACCCGGTGGCGAAGCTGGTGCCGCCCTGCGGCTCGGCCCGGTAGCCGGGGCCCTGCGGGGCCGGGCCGACGATGTTCAGCCCGGGCGCCGCGATGTCCACATAGTCGCCGGTGACCGAGCTGCCGACGTGCCCGCCGCTCTCGTCCACCCCGGCGACCGCGATGACCCCCGGATACGAGGCCGGGTACGCCGGCTGGTCCTGCTGGTTCTCCTGCCGGTTGCCGGCGGCGGCCACCAGGATCACGTTCTTGCCGAGCGCGTAGTCGACGGCCTGCCGCAGCGCCGGGTCGTCGAGCGTCACCAGGGAGAGATTGATCACGTCGGCGCCGTGGTCGGCCGCCCACCGGATGGCCTTGCCGATCTCGGCGGGGATCGACTCGTCGAAGGCCTTCTGGTTGTCGGCCAGCACGCGGACCGGCAGGATCTTGGCCTCCGGCGCGATCCCGGTGTACGGCGTGCCCGTACCCTCCCGGCCGGCGATGATGCCCGCGATCAGGGTGCCGTGGCCGACCAGGTCGCACTGGCCGCCGAGCTTGACGAGGTGGTTGAAGTCCTCCCCGGGGAGCACCCGGCCGCGCAGCAGCGGGTGGGTGGGGGAGACGCCGGAGTCGATGACGGCGACGGTGACACCCTGCCCCTTGGTGACCCGCCAGGCCGCGGCCGGGTCGAGCCGGTTGAGCGCCCAGGGCGCCTCGGTCGGGGCGGGGCCGCCGGGCGGGCCGCACTTCGGGGCCGCCACGGCGGGCGCGGGCACCGCCAGGACTCCGCCGAGCAGGGCGGCGACCGCCGCTCCGGAGAGGACGGATCGGATCCGGTGTCCGGTCCGGACGCGCTCCGTCGTCCCGTCCGGCCGCAAGCTGTCGCGCACGCGGTGAGATTACCGTCGCCGCGCCGTCCGTGCGGTGACGGGCGTACGCGAGGCGCGGTCAGCTCTCGGCGGCCGGCTCCGCGAGGGGCTCGGCGGTGAAGAGGGCGAGCAGGGCACCCACCTGCTGGTCGGCCTCGGCCGGGTGCCGGAAGTGCCCGGCCGCGTTGATCGTGTACTCGTTGCGCCGGCCCACCCGGGTGCGTCGGAGGTAGCCACCGGCTTCCAGGTCGGCGACGATCGCCTGGGCGGCCCGTTCGGTGACCCCCACCTCGTCGGCCACGTCCCGGAGCCGGGCGGTGGGATTGCGGGCGATGGCCAGGAGCACGTGCCCGTGGTTGGTGAGGAAGGTCCAGTTCCGGCCGCTGCCTCTCGCACCCGGTGTCGTCGCCATGATGGTCATCGTATGGGTCCCGCGTTTCCCGGTCCTGTCGAGGCGGCTACCCGGGGCCGCCGTCAAGGTCCGCGCAACGTATGAAATGCGTATCACGTAAATCTTGACGTACCTTTGGCTGCATGTGACCGTGGGTGCCGAGGCCGCCTCCGTCGCCGGCCGGCTGACCAGGGCGTTTTCGCGCGAGGACGAGGTGAGGACCAGTGCCGCCGACCACTCCCGAGCAGGCGCTCGCCGAGCTCTACGCCGGTAACCACCGGTTCGTCACCGGCGTCCCGCGCCATCCGAATCAGGACGCCGGGCACCGCACGGTGGTCGCCGACGGCCAGCACCCGTTCGCCGTGATCGTCGGCTGCTCCGACTCCCGGCTCGCCGCCGAGATCATCTTCGACCGGGGCCTCGGTGATCTCTTCGTGGTCCGCACCGCCGGCCACACCGCCGGCCCCGAGGTGCTCGGCAGCGTCGAATACGCGGTGACCGTGCTGGGCACCCCGCTCGTGGTGGTGCTCGGCCACGACTCGTGCGGCGCCGTCCAGGCCGCCCGCGAGGCGGTCCGCACCGGCACGTCGCCGTCCGGGCATCTCGGCGCGGTGGTGGACGCCGTCGCGCCCAGCCTGCTCCGGGCCGGCCGGGAGGGCGTCGAGGACCTCGACGGGATCGTCGACGTCCACATCGCGCAGACCGTGGAGGCGCTGCTGGCCCGGTCCACCGTCCTCGCCGACGCGGTGGCCGCCGGGCGCTGCACGGTGGTCGGCCTGTCGTACCGGCTCAGCGCCGGCGAGGTGCGCACGGTGGCGCAGGCCCCGGCCGCCGCCCCGGTGCCGGCTCCGGCCGCGCCCGCGGACCCGGCGCTCGCCGGCTGACCGACCGCCCGACAACGTCGAAGGGGCCGGCCCGCGCATCGCGGGCCGGCCCCTTTCGGCGTACGCCGTCAGAGCAGCGACATGTGCACGTGGTCGGTGTGGTCGGAGGGCCCGCTGTAGGACTTCCAGCCGGTGGCCGGGAACCAGATCTGCCGGTTCCAGATCACGTAGTAGATGCCCAGCCGGTCGGCGTTACGGATCAGGAAGGCGGCGACGTTGTTGCCGTACATCCGCTGGTCCTTGGTGCGCCACGAGGAGAAGCCGCTCTTCTGCAGCGACCAGTCGCAGGCCCGGCCCTTCGGGTGCTCGAACGGTCCGCCGTTCCGGTGGCAGCCCACGAAGCGGTTGAAGCCGGCCCGCTTGACCTCCTTGTACGCGTGCAGGGTGCGCGGGGTGACGCAGCCCGACGTGGTCGGGTCGTTCTCGCTGCACGACTCCGGCTTCCAGTCGCCGTCGGAGGTGCGGCCCGGGCCGATCCGGGCGACCGGCGAGGTGGCCGAGACCAGGCCGCCGGTGAAGCCGATCCCGCCGACCAGCTTCAGCGCCTTCTCCGTCTCGGCCTTCTCGCGGGCCATCGCGTTCTTCTGCTTCTCCTGCTCGCGCACCTCGACGTCGAGCGCGATCTTGGCCTGCTCGGCTCGGGTCTTCGCGGCGTTGATGGCGGCGAGCTTCTGCGAGTTCAGCAGGTTCAGCTCGTCCAGGGCGGCCGCCCGCCGGACGAACGAGTCCGGGGTGTTGCTCTCCATCAGCATGGCCATGGCGCCGATCCGGCCGGTCCGGTAGGACTGCGCGGCGATCTGGGCCACCTGCGGGCTCAGCGCGTCGAGTTCGCTCTGTGCCGCCTTCACCTCCAGGGCGAGCTGGAGCTGGCGCTTGCGCGACTTGTCCAGCTTCGACTTGGCCTGAAGGTAGGCCCGGTTGGCGGCGTCGATGGCCTCGGTGATGAGGGGGTCGTCCTCTTCCTCGGAGTGCCCCGAGGGAGTGGGGGTGCTCGGAGCGGCCGTCGCCGGGGTCGGACCCACCAGCACGGTGAGCGCGGCCAGCATGGCCACCACGGGGGTGAGCCAGCGGCGCAGGGGTGCCGTCACAGTGTTCCCTTCCGTCGGCCGCCGACCGGGTTAGCTGACGGGTTCGGGACGGAAGTGGTCCCTACCGCTCGCGCGGATTCACCCCATGTACCTGGTTCCCCGGTTCGCCCGCGGGCGATTGGGCGGCGGCACCGCTGGCGCCGGTGCGCGCCTTCGGCGGTGACCGGCAGCGAGGTTACCCGAGAGTCCTACCGCTGTTCTACGTCCGGAAGCCGACCAATAGCGAGAATTCGTCCTCGCCCTGCGTGACCAGCATCGCGTTTGAGAGCCGCCGTCACGCTGCGGAGTGTCACGATGCGGCCTCCGTGCTCCCGGCCCGCCGGACCGCCCGCCGGCGCGGGCCCTCGCAGGCCCGGCCCGGTGCCCGAACCGGTCAGCCCAGGCCGGCGCGACGGCGGCGGTACTCCTCCTCGTCGATCTCCCCGCGGCCGGTCCGGTGCCGTCACCGGCGCCGGTCCCGGTCGCCACCTCGAACGTACGTCGGCGGGGGATCCGCCGCGCCGGGCCGATGGACCCGACGCGGGGGCCGAACGTCCCGGTCAGCCGCGCTTCATGAGGCGGCCGACGGCGGCCATCATCTCGGTGGCCATCTCGTCGGCGCGGCCCTCGGCGGCGCCCTCGTGCATGCAGTGCCGGGCGTGCCCGTCGAGCAGGCCGAGGCCGACCTTGTCCAGCGCGGCCTGGATGGCGGAGATCTGGGTCAGCACGTCGATGCAGTAGCGGTCGTCCTCGACCATCTTCTCGATGCCGCGGACCTGGCCCTCGATACGGCGGAGCCGCGCGAGGAGCTGGTCCTTGCTGGCGGTGTAGCCCCGGGTCGGGGTCGTCGGTGCGGTCATGACGTCGAGGATACCGTACCCCTCGGGGGTATGGTACGGTCCTCTCAGTGGCCGATACCCCCACCGGGTAACGGTAACGACAGCGGCGGAAGGGAAGATTCGCGATGGTCACCACGACGTACCAGGTTCAGGGCATGACCTGCGGGCACTGCGTCAACTCGGTCAGCACCGAGGTGAGCGCGCTGCCGGCCGTCACCGACGTCCAGGTCGACCTGGCCTCCGGCCGGGTCACCGTCACCAGTGAGAGCCCGTTGGACACGGACACCGTCCGCGCCGCCGTCGACGAGGCCGGTTACGACCTCGTCGGGGCGTGACCGGTCCGCGGACCCGAAGGAACCGAGGTACCCCATGAACACGGCGACGAAGCTGAGCGGCTTCGCCCTCGGGCTCGCGGCGGTGTTCGGCACGGCGTACGGGGTCGGCCACCTGGCCGGCCCCGTCACCCCGGCCGCCGAGACCCGCCACGACGCCACCGACGCCGGCCACGACTCCGGCGGAACCGACCACGGTGACGGGGGCCACGCCGCCACCGCCACCGCCCACCTGCCCGGCGGGCTGCTCGTCTCCGACCGCGGCTACACGCTCCAGCCCGTGACCGCCCCCACGGGCGAGTTCGCCTTCCGGATCACCGGCCCCGACGGCCGGCCCGTCACCCGCTACGACGTGGCGCACGACAAGCGCATGCACCTGATCGTCGCCCGCCGCGACCTCTCCGGCTTCCGGCACGTCCACCCGGAACTGGCCGCCGACGGCACCTGGCGGGTCGCCTCGCCGCTCGCCGGGCCCGGCGTCTGGCGGGCGTTCGCCGACTTCACCCCGACCGGTGGGGAGCCGCTCACCCTCGGGGTCGACGTCACCGTCCCCGGCGCGCTGGAACACCGGCCGCTCCCGGCGCCGGTGACCAGCACCACGGTCGACGGCTACACGGTCACCCTCACCGGCGCCCCGCAGCCCGGCCGGACCAGCCGGCTCACCCTGGCCGTCAGCAGGGACGGCCGGCCCGTCACCGACCTCCAGCCCTACCTCGGGGCGTACGGGCACCTGGTGGCGCTGCGCCAGGGCGACCTCGCGTACCTGCACGTGCACCCGGAGGGCGCGCCCGGCGACGGGCGGACCCCGGCCGGGCCGGCGGTGACGTTCGCCGCCGAGGTGCCCTCGGCCGGCGCGTACCGTCTCTACCTGGACTTCCGGCACGGCGACGCGGTGCACACCGCGGAGTTCACCGTGCTGGCCGGGGACCAGGCCACGCCGGCGCCCGCCCCGCCGGCCCCCACGACCGCACCGACCCCGGACGCCGGCCACGGCGCCCCGGGGCACGGGCACAGTTGACCGGAGGTGCCGCGATGACAACCGCCAAGTCCCTGCCGGTCGCGCCGAACCAGATCGAACTCGCGATCGGCGGCATGACCTGCGCCTCCTGCGCCGCCCGGATCGAGAAGAAGCTCAACCGGATGGACGGTGTCGAGGCCACGGTCAACTACGCCACCGAGAAGGCCACCGTCCGGTACGCCGACGAGGTCACCACGGCCGAGCTGATCGCCACCGTGGAGAAGACCGGCTACACGGCCGTCGTCCCGCCGCCGCCCGCGCAGGTCGCCGACGGTGCGACCGCCGAGCCGGTGGACGAGCTGCTCGGGCTGCGTACCCGGCTGTGGGTGTCGGTCGTGCTGACCGTGCCGGTGATCGTGCTGGCCATGGTGCCGGCCTGGCAGTTCGACTACTGGCAGTGGCTGTCGCTGACCCTGGCCGCCCCGGTCGTGGTCTACGGCGGCCTGCCGTTCCACCGGGCCGCCTGGATCAACCTGCGGCACGGCGCGGCGACCATGGACACGCTGGTCTCGCTCGGCACCCTCGCCGCGTTCGGCTGGTCGCTCTGGGCCCTCTTCCTCGGCGACGCCGGGATGCCCGGGATGACGCACCCGTTCCGCTTCGACATCACCCGCACCGACGGGGCCGGCAACATCTACCTGGAGGCCGCGGCCGGGGTGACGGTGTTCATCCTCGCCGGCCGCTACTTCGAGGCCCGGTCCAAGCGGACCGCGGGCGCCGCCCTGCGCGCCCTGCTGGAGCTGGGCGCCAAGGACGTGGCGGTGCTGCGCGGCGGGCAGGAGACCCGGATCCCGGTCGACCAGCTCGTGGTCGGCGACCGGTTCGTGGTGCGCCCGGGTGAGAAGGTCGCCACCGACGGCGTGGTCGAGGAGGGGACCTCGGCGGTCGACGCCAGCATGCTCACCGGCGAGTCCGTGCCGGTCGAGGTGGGGCCGGGCGACACCGTGGCCGGCGCCACCGTCAACGCCGGCGGCCGGCTCGTCGTCCGGGCCACCCGGGTCGGCGGCGACACCCAGCTCGCGCAGATGGCGAGGCTCGTGGAGCAGGCGCAGACCGGCAAGGCGGCCGTGCAGCGGCTCGCCGACCGGATCTCCGGTGTCTTCGTGCCGATCGTGATCGCCCTGGCCGCCGGCACGCTGGGCTGGTGGCTCGGCACCGGGGGTGGCACGACGGCCGCGTTCACCGCCGCCGTGGCGGTGCTGATCATCGCCTGCCCGTGCGCGCTGGGGCTCGCCACGCCGACCGCGCTGCTGGTCGGCACCGGGCGGGGCGCCCAGCTCGGCATCCTGATCAAGGGGCCGGAGGTGCTGGAATCCACCCGCCAGGTCGACACCGTGGTGCTGGACAAGACCGGCACCGTCACGACCGGGAAGATGACGCTGGTCGACGTGCTGCCCGCCGAGGGCGAGGACCGCGCTGGGCTGCTCCGGCTCGCGGGCGCGCTGGAGCGGGCCTCCGAGCACCCGATCGCCCGCGCCGTGGCCGACGGCGCCGCCGCGGCGGGACCGCTGCCCGCGGTGGCCGGCTTCGCCAACGTCGAGGGCCTCGGCGTGACCGGCACGGTCGACGGCCGCGACGTGGTGGTCGGGCGGCTCCGGCTGCTGCGCGAGCGCGGTCTCGACGTACCCGAGGAGGTCGTGCGGGCGGTGACCGGCGCGGAGGCCGCCGGCCGGACGGCGGTCCTGGCCGGCTGGGACGGCCGGGCCCGTGGCGTCCTCGCGGTGGCCGACGTGGTGAAACCGACCAGCGGGGCGGCCGTCGCCCGCCTGCGCGAGCTGGGGCTCACCCCGGTGCTGCTCACCGGCGACAACGCCACCGTGGCGAAGGCGGTGGCCGCCGAGGTCGGCATCGACGAGGTGATCGCCGAGGTGCTGCCGGCCGACAAGGTGGCCGTGGTCGAGCGCCTCCAGGGCGAGGGGCGGACCGTGGCCATGGTCGGCGACGGGATCAACGACGCCGCCGCGCTGGCCCAGGCCGACCTGGGGCTGGCCATGGGCACCGGCACGGACGTGGCCATCGAGGCGTCCGACCTGACCCTGGTGCGGGGCGACCTGACGGCCGCCGTCGACGCCATCCGGCTCTCCCGGCGCACCCTCGCGATCATCAAGGGCAACCTGTTCTGGGCCTTCGCCTACAACGTGGCGGCCCTGCCGCTGGCCGCCGCGGGCCTGCTCAACCCGATGATCGCCGGCGCGGCGATGGCCTTCTCGTCGGTCTTCGTGGTGGCGAACAGCCTCCGGCTGCGGCGCTTCCGCCCGGTCGCCTGACGGCCGGGGATTCGCGGGGCGGCCGTCGGGGTACTCCGCTGACGTCACCGAAAGCTGCTGAGTGGAGGTTTTCATGGGCATCGACGACAAGATCGACAACGCGACCGAGAACACCGCCGGCAAGGTCAAGGAGGGCGTCGGCCGGGCCACCGACGACGAGCGCCTCGAGGCCGAGGGCCGCAACGACCAGGCGGCCGCCAACCTCAAGCAGGCCGGCGAGAAGATCAAGGACGCCTTCAAGAGCTGACCACCCCTGTCCGTGGGCCGGGCCGGCAACCCTTTGCCGGCCCGGCCCACGGCGTGGCAGACGCTCCACACCGAATCGTCCACAGTCGCGAGTTGCGCTCGCTGGCGGTTCCTGGCGAGCCGCCCGGACAACCCCGACCTCGTCCGCGAGTACCGGCCCGACCTTCCCGTCTGGCAGGCCGAACTGGTGCAGTGGGAGGAGCGGTGGGGCCGGCCCCACCCGTACCGAGGCCGGCTGTTCTGACGCCGACGGGTCAGCGGTCGACCCGGTAGCGGATGTGCGTCACGGTGGGGGCCGCCACGACCCGCACCGGTTCCAGGGGCACGTCCAGCGGGCCGTCGAAGAGGGGCGTGCCGCCGCCCAGCACGATCGGCACGACGTGCAGCCAGAGGGAGTCGAGCAGGCCGGCGGCGAGATACTGCCGCACCGCGCTGCCTCCGCCCGCCACGGCCACGTCGAGGTCGCCGGCCGCGGCGCGGGCCCGGGCCAGCGCCGCCTCGATGCCGTCGGTGACGAAGTGGAACTCCGTCCCGCCCCGCATCGTCAGCGACTCGCGCGGGTGGTGCGTCAGCACGAAGACCGGGACCCGCCACGGCGGGTCGTCGCCCCACCAGCCGGTCCAGTCCGGGTCCCAGGCGCCCTCGCCGCCGCCGAACATGCGGCGCCCCATCACGTACGCGCCGACTCCGGCGATCATCTCGTCGACCAGCGCGGCGTCGACGTTGCGCTCCCCGCCGGCCAGCCCGTGCTGCCCGCGCCAGCTCTCGCTGGCGAACAACCACTCGTGCAGCCGCAGGCCGCCCCGGCCGAGCGGGTCCTGGCGGCTCTGCCCCGGCGCCGCGACGTACCCGTCCAGCGACACCGACAGTTGACTGGTGACCTCTCCCATGCGAGGTGGACCCTCCCGGCCGGCGGAACTCATCGGTCGCCGGCCAGCCGGGCTGCGCGTACCTCCAGGTAGTGCCGCTCGGGCAGGCTGACGGTGGCGCGGGCGGCAGCCAGGTAGGCGGTGCGGGCGGCCTCCCGGTCGCCGGCCAGTTCGAGAAGGTGGGCGCGGACGGCGGCGAGCCGGTGGTGGCCGGCGGTCCGCTCGTCGGCGTCCAGCGGCGCCAGCAGGGCGAGCCCGGCCCGCGGCCCGTCCACCATGGCCACCGCGGCAGCCTGGTTGAGGGTGACCATCGGGTTCGGCGCGAGCCGGGCCAGCACCCGGTAGAGCGCGACGATCTGCGGCCAGTCGGTGTCGGCCGCGGTGGGCGCCTCGGCGTGCACCGCCGCGATGGCGGCCTGCACCTGGTACGGGCCGGGGGCCGACCAGGTGAGCGCCTCGGTGACCAGGGCGACCCCCTCGTCGATCCCGGCCCGGTCCCAGCGGGTGCGGTCCTGCTCGGCCAGCGGCACCAGCTCACCGCCCGGGCCGGTACGCGCCGCCCGGTGCGCCTCGGTGAGCAGCATGAGAGCCAGCAGCCCGGCCACCTCGCCGTCGTCGGGGAGCAGCCGGCGCAGCTCCCGCGCCAGCCGGATCGCCTCGCCGGTCAGCTCGGCCCGGTGCAGCTCGGCCCCGCTGGAGGCGGTGTATCCCTCGTTGAAGACCAGGTAGAGGACGTGCAGCACGGCGTGCAGCCGCGCGTCGCGGTCGGCCACCGAGGGCATGGCGAACCGGGCTCCGGCCGCCTCGATCCGCTGCTTGGCCCGGCGGATCCGCTGGCTCATGGTGGCCTCCGGCACCAGGTACGCCCGGGCGATCTCGGCGGTGCTCAACCCGCCGACGGCCCGCAGCGTGAGCGCCACCTGGGCGCTGACCGTGAGCGCCGGATGGCAGCAGAGGAAGAGCAGCTTCAGGGTGTCGTCCCCGCCCGGCGGTTCCTCGTCGGCGGCCGGGGTGACCGCCGCGTACGCCGGTTCCCGGACCGCGACGGCGACCTCACGGTCCCGGCGGGCCCGTTCGCTGCGCCACTCGTCGGTGAGCCGGCGGGTCGCCACGGTGGCCAGCCACGAGCGGGGATGGTCGGGCACGCCCTGGGCGGGCCACTGGGTCGCGGCGGCGAGCAGCGCCTCCTGGACGGCGTCCTCGCAGGCGTAGAACTGGCCGTGCCGGCCGACGAGCACGCCGAGGACCTGCGGCGCGAGGGCGCGCAGCAGGTCCTCGACCGCCCGGTCGGTCACATCTCCGTCCCGGCCTGCTCCATCACCGGCCGCACCTCCAGCACGCCGACGCCGTGCGCGACGTCCGGCCAGCGCGCGGCGATCTCGGCGGCCCGTTCCGGGGTCTCGCAGTCGACCGTGAGGTAGCCGGCGAACTGCTCCTTGCTCTCCAGGAACGGCCCGTCGGTGACCTCGGTGCCGCCGCCGGCGGCGGCCCGGACGGTGCGGGTCTGCGCCGGGTGGGCCAGCGCCTCCCCGCCGACCAGCTCACCGGACTCGGTCAGCTCCTTCATGATCACGTCGACCTCGCCGAAGATCGCGTTCCGCTCCTCCTCGGACAGCTCCTCGACGAAGCCGGGCCGGTTCCAGATCAGCAGCATGTACTTCACGGTGCACTCCTCGGGTTCGGGCCACCGGCGGTGGCGCCTCTCGCAGACAGGTCGGAGCGGGTTCGTCTGATCCGACATCTTCCCCGAGGAAAAGTCAGCGACCTCCGCGCAACGGGCGGCGCGTCGGGGCGCCGGCGTCGAGGGAGGCCCGGTCGGCGGCCGTGGTGCCCGAGGTCCAGCCCTCCGCGTCGCGGACCTGGAGCCGGTGCCGGGTGACGCCGGGGAAGAGCTGGTCGACCCGTTCCCGGACCGCGTCCGAGCGGGCGGCGAGCACCGGGAGCAGCCGGTCGTCGGCCCGCTCCTCGGCCGCCGCCGCGGTGGCCGACCGCAGGCGCTCCCCGATCCGCAGCGCGAACGCGTTGAGGAAGGACTCGTCGTAGCCCTTGGTACGCCGGCCGCTGCCCTTGCGGCGCTCGCCCCGGCCACGCAGCATCGCGGCGGTGGCCTGCACCAGCAGCGAGGTGTGCAGCAGTTCGACCGCGGCCAGGTCGGCCGGGAAGCCGAGCACGGTGGCGAAGCCGAGGTCGTCGGACCAGATGGACTCGCAGCGGTTGGCCGCCGCCACCTCCTGGATGAGCAGCGCCTTCGCCGCGGCGTACGGGGCGTCGGTGCCGAGCCGTACACCGCCGGGCCGGTCGGGTCGCTCGGCGGCGGCGTCGAGCAGGGCGGCGTCGATGCTGTGCCGGGCCATCAGCTCCTGCGCCTTGCCGGTGAGCGCCTCCGCCTCGGCGGGGAACGTGGTCGACTCGGCCTTGGCCAGCAGCGCGCGGACCCGGTCCAGCATCCGTGAGCCGGTCGCCGGCGCGGCGGCGTGCGCGGCGGCGGCCGGTCCGCCCGGCGGCGGGCGGAGCACCGCGATCGGCGGCAACCCCGCCACCAGGGCGAGCGCGTCGACGGCGTCCCGCAGCGCGCTGATCCGGTCGCCTTCGGCGCGCCGGTTCAGCCAGCCCGGATCGCCGTCCCACCGGGCGCCCAGCTCGGCGAGCTGGTCGTCGAACCAGGAGGGGACCGGGTCGGGCATGGCGCGCCGCTGCGCGGCCAGCACGTCCCGGAGCAGCCGGGCGCCCCGCGGGGTCAGCCGGCGGGTGGCGAGCCGCTCCAGGTCCACGGGCTGCCAGCCGCGCGGCCAGAGCCGCGCCACGCCGCGGGTCAGCCGGGTGAGGAGCGCCGCGTCCACGGCCGGCGGGTCGCCGACGACCAGCCGGTCCAGGGCCCGCTCGGCCGCGCGTACGTCGGTGCCGCGGGCCGCCGCGAGGGCGTCGGCGAGCGCCTGCTCGGCATCCGGCACGGGTGGCTCCCTCTCTGGCGGCAGGCGGCGGGTCGCGCACCCGGCAACGAACGGTACCGGCGCGGGCACGCCTCCGGCCGGTGACCGCGCTCACCGTTCATCCGTCCGGGCCCGGCGTCCGTACTCCTGACCGGATCGGGGCGGGCGCGGCGGACGGAGATCGACGTGGGCGGGCGGGGCAGGCGGGACCGGGGTCTGCACCGTCGGCGGCGGGCGTCCCGCGCCGGCACCCTGACCCTGGTGGTGCTGCTGGTCGCGGCCGGCCTCGCCGGGTACGCGGCCCGGCGTCACCCGGACCTGCTGGTCGCGGCCGGCGTGCGGCCCGGCGCGCCGGCCGCCGGGCCTGCCCGCCCGGCGGTGACCACGCCCGCCGCGCCGCCGGTCCCGGCCGCCGGCCGGGTGCCGCCGGGCATCAGCTATCCGGACCGGGGTACGGGCCGGTTCCGCACCGCCACCGGCGTCGGCGCGGTGGCGGGTCGAGGTGGTGAGCTGCTCCGTTACCGGGTCGCCGTGGAGGACGGCATCGGCAACCTCGACGTGGAGCGCTTCGCGCGGGAGGTGGCGGCGACGCTGGCCGATCCGCGCGGCTGGACCGGTGGCGGCCGGTGGCGGCTGCAGCGGGTGGGGCGCGACGATCCGGCCGACTTCACGGTGCAGCTGACCACGCCGGTGACGCGGGGCCGGCTCTGCGCCGACACCACCGACCACTACACCTCCTGCCGCAACGGCGACCAGGTGGTGATCAACGTGGCCCGCTGGGTGCACGGCGTGCCGCAGTTCCCCGACCTGGGCCTCTACCGGCAGTACCTGCTCAACCACGAGGTCGGGCACCGGCTCGGCCGGGGCCACGAACTGTGCCCCCGGGCCGGTGGCCCGGCGCCGGTCATGGAACAGCAGACGCTCGGCCTGCACGGCTGCACCCCGAACGCGTGGCCCCGGGTGGACGGCGAGCTGCACAGCGGCCCCTCCGGCCAGTACGACGACCCGATCCCGGCCGAGGACTGACGGCCTGCGGCGCCCGCCCGCCGGTGGTGAGATGGACCCCATGGAGTACGTCAAGTTCGGGTCCACCGGCCTGGAGGTGTCCCGGCTCTGCCTGGGCTGCATGAGCTACGGCGAGCCGAGCCGCGGCGGGCATCCCTGGTCGCTGTCGGAGCAGGAGAGCCGCCCCTTCATCCAGCAGGCGCTGGAGTTGGGGGTCACCTTCTTCGACACCGCCAACGTCTACTCCGACGGCACCAGCGAGGAGATCGTCGGCCGGGCGCTGAGGGACTTCGCCCGCCGCGACGAGGTGGCGATCGCCACGAAGGTGCACGGCCGGATGGGCCCCGGGCCGAACCGGGGCGGGCTGTCCCGCAAGCACATCATGAGTGAGATCGACGCGAGCCTGCGCCGGCTGGGCACCGACTACGTCGACCTCTACCAGATCCACCGGCTCGACCCGGGCACGCCGATCGAGGAGACCCTGGAGGCACTGCACGACCTGGTCCGGGCCGGCAAGGTCCGCTACCTCGGCGCCTCCTCGATGTACGCGTGGCAGTTCGCCAAGGCGCTCTGGGCCGCCGAGCGGCACGGCTGGACCCGGTTCGTCTCGATGCAGAACCACTACAACCTGCTCTACCGCGAGGAGGAGCGGGAGATGCTCCCGCTCTGCCTCGACCAGGGCGTCGCGGTGATCCCGTGGAGCCCGCTGGCCCGGGGCCGGCTCACCCGGGACTGGGGGGAGCAAACCGCGCGGGCGGAGACCGACGAGTTCGGCCGCGCGCTGTACGCGCGTACCGAGGAGAACGACCGGGCGGTGGTCGACGCGGTGGCCGGGATCGCGGCGGCGCGCGGCGTTCCCCGGGCCCAGGTGGCGTTGGCCTGGGTGGCCCGCAACCCGGCGGTCACCGCGCCGATCGTGGGTGCGACCAAGCCGCACCACCTGACCGACGCGGTGGCCGCGCTGGAACTGCAACTGACCGACGAGGAGGTGGCCGCCCTGGAGGCGCCCTACGTCCCGCACCCGGTGGCGGGGTTCCAGTAGCCGGTCTTCGGAATGATTTTCCGGCGCAATTCGCCGGGCCGGCGAAATGCCGGAAGGAATTCGACGCCCGCGGCGTCAGCGCACAAACAGGGTGTAACTGGGGGCGAAGCCGGTCCGGCAGCGGAACGACACCCAGACCCGGCGCGCGACTCCTTCGGCGCCGACCTGCCGGCATTCGGCCTGGGCGTCGGACACCTGGTCGAAGGCGGCGGTGTAGACCTGCTGCTCCGCCGGGAACGCCTCGGTGCGGGGCCGGTAGGTGACGATCAGGTCGTCGCCGGCGAAGCCCGACCGCACCGAGAACGCCTCCCAGGCGCCGGCGGTCCGGCCGGCCTCGCCGATGACCGAAGCGCGGCCGAAGGCGTACGTGCCCAGCAGCGCGGTGGTCGGCTCCGGGGTCGCGGCGTGGGCGGCGGACGGGGCGAGCAGGGCCCCGGCGATGCCGGTCAGGACGAGGGGTCGCGTGAGCTTGCGCATCTGTTCAGGTCCTTTGCGAATAGTCGCGGGGATCTCCCGCGGTTTCTCGGGACGACCGGCGGGAGGGTTTCTCCCGGGCGGTGCGAAAAGGACCCTACGAGTCGTCCACTGCGGACGGTGTAAAGCAGATCACAGCAAGCGGAGAACAATTTGTTAAGCAATTTGTGACGGGTCAGCGGGGGAACGAGGCCCAGATGTTCTTGGTGTCGTCGGTGGCGTACCAGCCGACCGCGAGCGAGACCGACTCGGCCAGCATCAGCCCGCGCCCGCCCGAGTCGAGCGGGTGGATGTCGCCCTGCCCCGGGACGGTGCTGAGGTCGTGGTCGGCCACGTCGAGCAGGAAGCAGTCGTCGGCCGCGAGCAGGGTGACGATCGTCGGCGGCCGGCCGTGCCGCAGCGCGTTGGTCGCCAGTTCGGTGGCGACGAGCACCACGAGGTGGGGCACCTCGTCGAGATCCTCGCCCTGGACCAGGCCGTGCCGGGTCAGCGCCTCGCGCAGCGAGGCCCGCAGGGCGCGCAGTTCCTCGGCCGTGGCGAGCACCCACTGCTCCAGCTCGGCGGCCTGCGGCGGCGGCGGTGAGGTTCGCAGCTGTCCCATGAACAGGCCTTACCCTGCGTAGCCGCTCGCTAAGCCGGCCCGGGCCGGCTCCCGGATCACACCCGGGAGCCGGCCCGGCCGCTCAGCGGCGGAGCAGGGCGAAGACGCCCCAGCCCAGGTACTCGCGCTGGTAGCGGACGTGCCGCAGCGGCTCCTCGGTCAGCTCCCGGCGCAGCTCCCCGGCCAGCTCGTCGTCGGGGTTCGCGTCGAGCCAGCGGCGCAGGTTGAGCCAGTGCGCGGCGGCGTACCGGTCCCAGCTGTCCTGGTCGGCGAGGACCATCTCGACCACGTCCCAGCCACACTCGCCGAAGAGCCCGACCAGCCCGGGCAGATCCCGGAACTCGTCGCGGGAGCGGGCGTGGCAGGCGGCCACGGTCGCCTCGTCGGGCGGGTCGAGCCGCCAGTACGGCTCGCCCACCAGGACCATCCCGCCGGGGCGCAGGCCGCGCTCCAGGATCTCCAGGGTGCCGGGGACACCCCCGCCGATCCAGGTCGCCCCGACGCAGGCGGCCAGGTCGACGCGCTGCTCCGGTACGTGGGTCGCGGCGTCGCCGTGCACGAACCGGACCCGGTCGGCGACGCCCAGCTCGGCGGCACGCGCCCGGGCGGCGGCGGTGAAGGCGGTGCTGATGTCCACCCCGGTGCCGGTGACGCCGTGGTCCCGGGCCCAGGTGCAGAGCAGCTCGCCCTTGCCGCTGCACAGGTCGAGGATCGACGTGCCGGGCCGGAGCTTGATCGCCCGGCCCAGGGTGGCGAGCTTGGCGTCGTCGAACGGGTTGAGGATCCGGAGGTCGCCCTCGCGGATGGTGAAGCTACGTGGCAGATCCAAAGCGGTCACTCCAAGGGAAGGGTGCGGAGGTCGGAACGAGGCGGGAATCGCTCGGCACGGGCACCAAAACACCCTCTTCAGGCAGTCGGAGTGACGTTGGCGGCGAGGCTAGTCACCAGCCTGCCGGCCGCCAACCGAATTAACCGGCCGGTTGGTCCACCGGGCAGGCGTACGCGGTCCGGCCGCCCACCTGCCAGGTCCGCACCGGGCTGCCGCAGCGGCGGCAGCGCTCCCGCTTGTACACCCACCGCTCGTCCGGCGCGGCCGGGTCGCTGACCACCTGGCCCAGGTCCCGGCCGAGCGCGAGGTGAACGACGGCGAGGCGCCACAGCCGCTCCGCCGCTGGTGCGCCGACCGTCCGGGCGTCCGGGTCGAGCCCGGCCAGGAAGAGCAGCTCGGCCCGCCACGCGTTGCCGATGCCGGCCCAGACGGCCTGGTCGAGCAGCGCCGCGCCCACGGGCGCGCCGGTCGCGGTGAGCCGCCGGACCGCCTCGGCCGGTTCGGCGTCGGCGCGCAGCGGGTCCGGCCCGAGGGAGGCCCGCAGGGCGCGCTCCGCGTCCGCCGGCAGTGGCTCGCAGCGGATGGGTGCGATGAGGTCGTACGCGACGGTCGGGCCGGCCAGCCGCAGCCGGGTGCCGGGGCGGGGCGGCGCGGCCGGGTCGTCGTAGCGCAGGAACAGGCCGCGCATGCCGAGGTGGACGTGCAGGGCGGGCGCGTCGGGGAAGTGGTAGAGCAGGTGCTTGCCGTCCGCCTCGACCGCCCGCAGCGGGCGGCCCGCGTACGGGGCCGGGTCGAAGCGGCCCTGGGGGCTGGAGAGCGTGACGTCACGCCCGGCCAGCGCGTCGTGCTGCTCCCGCGCGTACCGGTGGATGAGGTGGCCCTCGGGCATGTCCGGCGCGTACCCGACCGGCCGGGGCGGAAACGACCGTGGGCCGGCCACACCCTCGCCGTCCCGCAGGTGTCGGCCGCACGGATATCTGCTGTGGTCTATGTCACGTTAGCGTGCCGGCACGCCGGCCGTCCCGCCGGCGCTCCGACGGGAGAACGCCATGAAGACACCGTGGAAAGCCGCCACCACCCTCGCCGCGGCCCTCCTCCTGGTCCTGCCCGGCGGCGTCGCCGCCCGGGCCGCGAGCACGCCCTACACCAAGACCCCGGTCGCCGGCTCGCTGCGCACCTACCCGATCTCCGCCGTGTACGTCGCCGGGGTCTCCTCCGGTGGCTACCTGGCCACCCAGCTCCAGGTCGCCTACTCGGCGCGGATCCGGGGCGCCGCGATCTTCGCGGCCGGCCCCTACTACTGCGCCCAGAACAACGTCGCCCAGGCGCTCTACGGCTGCGGCGACAACCTCTACCCGACCCACGTCGCCACGCTGGAGAGCTACACCCGCACCTGGGCGTCCTACGGCTGGGTGGACGGCACCGGCAACCTCGCCGGCCAGCCGGTGTACGTCTACCACGGCGGCAACGACAGCACGGTGAAGAAGTCGGTCACCGACGACCTGGTCCGCTACTACCAGGACTTCGGGGCGAGCGTCCGCTACGACTCCGGCAGCGCGGCCGGCCACTCCTGGGTCACCCCGTACGGCACGGTCGGCTGCACGGCCACCGCCTCGCCGTTCCTCGCCGACTGCGGCACCGACCCGCAGGGCGCCTTCCTCGGCAAGCTGCTCGGCTCGGTCTCCGCGCCGAACACCGGCCCGCTGGGCGGCACCCTGATCCGTTTCGGTCAGGACACCTTCGCCACCAACGGCTGGGCCAACGGGCTGAGCATGGACGCCAACGGCTTCGCCTACGTGCCGAGCGCCTGCGCCGCCGGCACCACCTGCCGACTGCTTGTCGCCCTGCACGGCTGCGCCCAGGGGTACGCCAGGGTCGGCACCGCCTTCGTCGACCGGGCCAACCTCAACCAGTACGCCGACACCAACCGGCTCATCGTGCTCTATCCGCAGGCGATCTCCAGCGGGGTGAACCCGAACGGCTGCTGGGACTGGTGGGGCTACCTCGGCGCGACGAACTATCCGATCAAGGGCGGCGCCCAGGTCGAGACGATCATGAACATGGTCCGCCGCCTCGACGGCTGAGCCGGGAATCCGGCCCGTACCGGCAGGTGCGGGCCGGTCGGCTCCTGCGATACCGTCACCACGTGATGGTCGAGGAGCACTGGTGGAACGGGGTCACCGCCCCTCGTGGGCGTCGTGACGTCTACATCCGCACCGACGGGCAGCGCTGGGAGGTGCAGGCCCAGATCGGCGGCACCGCCGGCCGGTCGAAGATCCAGGAGTGCCCGAGCCGGGGCTCGGCGAGCATCCTGGCCGGGGCGTGGCGCGGCAGCGGCACCGGCTGGCGTGAGGTGCGTCGCTGAGACCCTGACGGGCCGGTCAGCCCCCCGGCCCGTTCACCGCGCCGTCGACCAGTGACGCGGCGACCTCCCGTAGCTCTCCACCGTCCCACCGGCCACCATGCCGGACATCGCACGGACGGCATTTCCCCGCACGGCGCGACGTGGCCGAAGCCCTGGTCGCCGCCGTTCGACACGGACCGCTGACTCTCGCGCCGGGTGACCCGGCTCACCCGCGGTGCGCTCCGCGTGAAAGGCGCGTCAAGAAACCGGCCGCGGCCGTCACGGTCGCGTTATAGCCCCTGTCCGCGCGCCCGATCCGGCGTTGTGATGGCTCGGCGCGACCCGAAGGCGGTCGCCCGACAACGTCCGGTAAGAGGAGTCAGCCGTGTCTGACGTGGTGTTCGTGCTGGTGACGGTGGTGCTGTTCGCGGCGCTCGCCCTCGTGGTGAGGGGTGTGGAGAAGCTGTGAGCGCGGTGAACGCCGCCGGCCTGGTGTTGGCGATCGGCCTGGGCCTTTTCCTGGTCGTCGCCCTGCTGTTCCCGGAGCGCTTCTGATGACCATGACAACAGCCGGTGTCATCTTCCTGCTGTCCCTGGTGGCGGCGCTGGTCGCCGTTCACAAGCCGTTCGGTGACCACATGTACCGGGTGGTGTCCGGCAGCCGGCAGTCCCGCGTCGAGCGTGGGATCTTCCGACTGGTCGGCGTCAACCCGGCCGCCGAGCAGACCTGGGGCGTGTACGCCCGCAGCGTGCTGGCCTTCTCGGCCGTCTCGATCCTGTTCCTCTACCTGTTCCAGCGGGTGCAGGACCGGCTCTGGCTCTCGCTGGGCTTCGACCCCGTGGTGCCGCACGGCGCCTGGAACACCGCCGTGTCCTTCGTGACCAACACGAACTGGCAGTCGTACTCGGGTGAGTCGACCATGGGTCATCTCGTGCAGATGGCCGGCCTGGCCGTGCAGAACTTCGTCTCCGCCGCGGTCGGCATCGCCGTGGCGGTGGCCCTGATCCGCGGGTTCGCCCGCAGCCGCACCGGCGGGCTGGGCAACTTCTGGGTGGACCTGACCCGGATCACCCTGCGGGTCCTGCTGCCCGTCGCCGTGCTCGGCGCGCTCGCGCTGATGATCGGCGGCGTGGTGCAGAACCTCTCCGGCGGCACCGACGTCACCACGCTGACCGGTGGGACACAGCACCTGACCGGTGGCCCGGTGGCCGGCCAGGAAGTGATCAAGGAGCTGGGCACCAACGGTGGCGGCTTCTACAACGTCAACAGCGCCCACCCGTTCGAGAACCCGACGGCCTGGACGAACTGGCTGCAGATCTTCCTGATCCTGCTCATCCCGTTCAGCCTGCCCCGGGTCTTCGGCCGGATGGTCGGCCAGAACCGGCAGGGCTACGCGATCGCCGCGGTCATGGCCATCCTCGCGCTGGCCAGCGTCACCCTGACCAACGTCTTCGAGCTGGCCGGGCACGGCACCGTCCCGCAGGCCGTCGGTGCGGCGCTGGAGGGCAAGGAGGTCCGGTTCGACGTGTCGAACTCCGCGACCTTCGCCGCCGCCACCACCCTCACCTCGACCGGAGCGGTCAACTCGTTCCACGACTCGTACACCGCGCTGGGCGGGATGATGACGCTGGGCAACATGATGCTCGGCGAGGTCGCGCCCGGCGGCGTCGGCTCGGGCCTCTACGGCCTGCTGATCCTGGCGGTGATCACGGTGTTCGTCGCCGGCCTGATGGTCGGCCGGACGCCGGAGTACATCGGCAAGAAGATCGGTTCGCGCGAGATCAAGCTCGCCTCGCTCTACTTCCTGATCACTCCGGCGCTGGTGCTGGCCGGCACGGCGGCGGCGTTCGCCACCGGCAACAACGCCACCGCGCTCAACGTCGGCCCGCACGGCCTCTCCGAGGTGCTGTACGCCTTCACCTCGGCCGCCAACAACAACGGATCCGCGTTCGCCGGCATCACCGTGAACACCACGTGGTGGGACACCGCGCTCGGGCTCTGCATGCTGCTCGGCCGGTTCCTGCCGATCATCTTCGTGCTCGCCCTGGCCGGTTCGCTGGCCCGGCAGCAGCCCACTCCCGCGTCCGAGGGCACCCTGCCGACCCACCGACCGCTCTTCGTCGGGATGGTCGTCGGCGTCACGGTGGTCCTCGTGGCGCTGACCTTCCTTCCCGCACTCGCGCTCGGCCCCCTCGCTGAGGGGCTGTGACCACCATGAGGAACGAGGACATGTCCGTCACGTCCGTGACATCCGGCACCGGCGAGGAGCCGGTGGCCGGAACCCCCGCCCGCCACGGCAACCGGGTCGGCGGGGGGTTGCTGGACCCCAAGCAGCTGATCCGGTCGCTGCCGGACGCGCTGCGCAAGCTCGACCCCCGCACCCTCTGGCGCAACCCGGTGATGCTCATCGTGGAGATCGGCGCCGTCTTCACCACCGCCCTGGCGGTCGCCGACCCGTCGGTCTTCGCGTGGGCGATCACCGTCTGGCTGTGGCTCACCGTGGTCTTCGCGAACCTGGCCGAGGCGGTCGCCGAGGGCCGGGGCAAGGCCCAGGCCGCCGCCCTGCGGCAGGCGAAGCAGGACACCGTAGCCACCCGCCTCGTCGGGTGGACGCCCGGTGCGGCGGCGAACGCCTACCGCGACGAGGCGGTCCCCGCGCCGCAACTCCGGCAGGGCGACATCGTCCTGGTCGAGGCCGGCAACATCATCCCCGGCGACGGGGACGTGGTCGAGGGGATCGCGAGCGTCGACGAGTCGGCGATCACCGGCGAGTCCGCGCCCGTCATCCGGGAGTCCGGCGGCGACCGCAGCGCGGTCACCGGTGGCACCCGGGTGCTCTCCGACCGGATCATCGTGCGGATCACCCAGAAGCCGGGAGAGAGCTTCATCGACCGGATGATCGCCCTGGTCGAGGGCGCCAACCGGCAGAAGACCCCGAACGAGATCGCGCTGAACATCCTGCTCGCCGCGCTCACGATCATCTTCCTGCTGGCCGTGGTGACCCTCCAGCCGCTGGCGATCTTCGCCAAGGGCTACCAGGCGGCCGCCCCCGACACCGGCGCGATCACCGATGCCGGCGTCAGCGGCGTGGTGCTGGTGTCGCTGCTGGTCTGCCTCATCCCCACCACCATCGGGGCGTTGCTGTCGGCCATCGGCATCGCCGGCATGGACCGCCTGGTGCAGCGCAACGTCCTGGCCATGAGCGGCCGGGCCGTCGAGGCGGCCGGCGACGTGAACACCCTGCTGCTGGACAAGACGGGCACGATCACCCTGGGCAACCGGCAGGCCGCCGAGTTCCTCCCGGTCGAGGGGGTGACCGCCGCCGAGGTCGCCGACGCCGCGCAACTGTCCAGCCTCGCCGACGAGACCCCCGAGGGCCGTTCCGTCGTGGTGCTCGCGAAGAACGAGTTCGGGCTCCGCGAGCGCGAACCGGGACTAATCCCGCACGCCACCTTCGTACCGTTCACGGCGCAGACCCGGATGAGCGGCGTCGACCTGGGCCCGGACAGCGCCGGCGGCGGCGTCCGCCAGATCCGCAAGGGCGCCGCCGCCGCGGTGATGAAGTGGGTACGCGAGAACGGCGGCCACCCGACCGAGCAGGTGGGCGAACTGGTCGACGGGATCAGCGGCACCGGCGGCACCCCGCTGGTGGTCGCCGAGCACGTCGACGGCGAGCCGGCCCGCGCCCTCGGTGTCATCCACCTCAAGGACGTGGTCAAGGCCGGCATGCGCGCCCGCTTCGACGAGATGCGCCGGATGGGCATCCGCACCGTGATGATCACGGGCGACAACCCGCGTACCGCGCGGGCCATCGCGGACGAGGCCGGCGTGGACGACTTCCTCGCCGAGGCCACCCCCGAGGACAAGCTCGCGCTGATCAGGAAGGAACAGCAGGGCGGCCGGCTGGTCGCCATGACCGGCGACGGCACCAACGACGCGCCGGCCCTCGCCCAGGCCGACGTCGGCGTGGCCATGAACACCGGCACGTCGGCCGCCAAGGAGGCCGGCAACATGGTCGACCTCGACTCCGACCCGACGAAGCTCATCGAGATCGTGGAGATCGGCAAGCAGTTGCTGATCACCCGCGGCGCGCTGACCACCTTCTCGATCGCCAACGACATCGCCAAGTACTTCGCGATCATCCCGGCGATGTTCGCCGGCATCTACCCGAGCCTGGACACGCTGAACGTCATGCGGCTGTCCAGCCCGGAGTCGGCGATCCTCGCCGCGGTCATCCTCAACGCGATCGTCATCGTCGCGCTCATCCCGCTGGCCCTGCGCGGCGTGCGCTACCGGCCGGCGAGCGCGTCGAAGCTGCTCAGCCGCAACCTCTGGCTCTACGGCCTCGGCGGCATCATCGTGCCGTTCGTCGGCATCAAACTCATCGACCTGCTCATCCAGTTCATTCCGGGGATCTCGTGATGCGCCTCCCTACCTGGCTCGCCCAACACCTGGCCGCCCTCCGCGCGCTGCTCGTGTTCACCGTCCTGCTCGGCCTCGCGTACCCGCTGGCCCTGGTCGCCGCCGGCCGGATCCCCGGCCTCGACGGCCGCGCCGACGGCTCGCTCGTGACCGTGAGCGGCAGGACCGTGGGCAGCTCACTCATCGGCCAGTCCTTCACCGATGCGGACGGCAACCCCGTGCCGCGCTACTTCCAGTCCCGGCCGTCGGCGGCCGGCGACGGCTACGACCCCACCGCCACCTCGGCCAGCAACCTGGGCCCGGAGAGCGTGGTCGACACCATCGCCGCCGACCCCGGCGACTCCACGCAGAGCCTGCTCACTCAGGTCTGCACCCGCAGCAGGGCGGTCGGCGAGCTCGACGGCGTCGACGGGCGGCGGCCCTACTGCACGCCCGACGGGGTCGGCGCGGTGCTGGCCGTGTTCCGCGCCGGCGGGCTGACCGGCCCGGTCACCCGGGTCGTCAGCGTCAACCAGGCCGCGCCGGCGACGCCCTTCGTGGCGATGTGGCAGGGCGTCCCGGTGGAGCCCGCCCAGCCCGGCCACGACTACGTGGCCGAGGGCGGCGTCGTCACCCCGGTCCGGGGGGACGCGCCGGCGAAGCCGGCCGTACCGGCCGACGCGGTCACGGCGAGCGGCAGCGGCCTCGACCCGCACATCTCCCCGGCGTACGCGGAGATCCAGGTGGGCCGGGTGGCGCGCGAGCGCGGCGCCGACCCGGCGGCGATCCGCCGGCTGGTCGCGGAGCACACCACCGGCCGGTCGCTCGGCTTCATGGGCGAGCCCGGCGTGAACGTCCTGGAACTCAACCTCGCGCTCGACCGGACGTTCCCGGCGCGCTGACCGTTCGGCCCGTCGAGAGGGGGCCCCGCCACATCGCCAGGCGATAAGCGGGGTCCCCTCCGTCGGTGAAGGGAAGATGGTGCCGTGGCCAGGGCAGAACTGCGGATCTATCTCGGGGCCGCCCCGGGGGTCGGCAAGACGTACGCCATGCTCGAGGAGGCCCAGCGCCGCGCCGAGCGCGGCACCGACGTGGTGATCGGGCTGGTGGAGACGCACGGCCGGCCGCACACCGCCGCCATGATCGGCGATCTGGAGGTGGTGCCGCGCCGGTCGATCGGCTACCGGGGCGTCGACTTCACCGAGCTGGACCTCGACGCGGTGCTGGCCCGCCGGCCCGAGGTGGTCGTGGTCGACGAGCTGGCGCACACCAACGTCCCCGGCTCCCGGCACGACAAGCGCTGGCAGGACGTCCAGGAGCTGCTCGACGCGGGGATCAGCGTGCTCTCCACGGTCAACGTCCAGCACCTGGAGTCGCTCAACGACGTCGTCGCGCAGATCACCGGCACCACCCAGCGGGAGACCGTGCCGGACCAGGTGGTCCGTGCCGCGGAGCAGGTCGAGCTGGTGGACATGACGCCGGAGGCGCTGCGCCGCCGGATGGCGCACGGCAACATCTACCGGCCCGACAAGATCGACGCCGCGCTCGGCAACTACTTCCGGGTCGGCAACCTCACGGCGCTGCGCGAGCTGGCGCTGCTCTGGCTGGCCGACAAGGTCGACGAGCAGCTCGACGCCTACCGCTCCCAGCAGGGCATCTCCGACACCTGGGAGGCGCGGGAACGGGTGGTCGTCGCGCTGACCGGCGGCCCGGAGGGCGAGACGCTGGTCCGCCGGGCGGCGCGGATCGCCGCCCGGAGCAAGGGCGCCCAGCTGCTGGCCGTGCACGTGGCCCGCAGCGACGGGCTGGCCGGCGCCGACCCGGCCCAGCTGGCCCGGCAGCGGGTCCTCGTGGAAAGTCTCGGCGGCACCTACCACCAGGTGCTCGGCACCGACATCCCGGCGGCGCTGCTCGACTTCGCGCGCGGCGTCAACGCCACCCAGCTGGTGCTCGGGGCCAGCCGGCGGGGACGGTTCGCGCAGTTGCTGTCGCGCGGGGTCGGCGTCACCACCACGGCGCTCTCCGGCGCCATCGACGTGCACCTCGTGACCCACGCCCAGGCGGGACGCGGTCGCCGCGGCGCGGCCGTGCCCGCGGCGCTGTCCCGGCGCCGCCGGCTGCTCGGCTTCGCGCTCGCGGTCCTCGGCATGCCGCTGCTGACCCTGCTGCTCGCGGCCCTGCCCGACCTCACCCTGACCAACGACATCCTGCTCTTTCTCACTGGCGTGGTCGGGGTGGCGCTGGTCGGCGGGATGTGGCCAGCCCTGGTCGCCGCGCTCGGCGGCTCGCTGTTGCTGAACTGGTTCTTCACCCCGCCGTTCCACACGCTGACCATCGCCGAGGCGGACAACCTCCTCGCCCTCGGTGTGTTCGTCGGGGTGGCGATCGCGGTGAGCTGGGTGGTCGACGTGGCTGCCCGGCGTACCCGGGAGGCCGCCCGGGCCTCGGCCGACGCGCAGACCCTGGCCACCGTGGCCGGTGGGGTGCTGCGCGGCGAACGGCCGCTGCCCGCGCTGCTGGACCGGCTGCGGGAGACCTTCGCGCTCCGCGCCGTGAGCGTGCTGGAACTGGTGGCGGAGGCCGAGGGGCGGCCGGCCCGGGACCGGGAGGCGGCGGCCTGGCGGGTGGTGGCCTGCGTCGGCGACGCCCCGCCGGGCAGTCCGAGCGCCGGGGAGACCGTGGTGCCGGTCGACGACGGGCTCAGCGTGGTGCTCGCCGGCCGGCGGCTGGAGGCCGCGGACCGCCGGGTGGTCGAGGCGTTCGCCGCCCAGGCCGCCGTCGCGCTGCGCCAGGAGCGGCTCGCCGAGGAGGCCGCCACCGCCCGCCCGCTCGCCGCCGCCGACCGGATGCGCACCGCGCTGCTCGCCGCTGTCAGCCACGACCTGCGTACGCCGCTGGCGTCGGCGAAGGCGGCGGTGAGCAGCCTGCGCAGCCACGACGTGGAGTTCGACGCCGACGACCGCGAGGAGTTGCTGGCCACCGCCGACGAGTCGCTGGACCGGCTGGGCCGGCTGGTGGCGAACCTGCTCGACATGAGCCGGCTCCAGGCGGGCGCGTTGGGCGTCACCGCCACCGCGATCGGGCTGGAGGACGCCGTACCCCGCGCCCTGGACGAGCTGGGCCCGTCGGCGGCCGAGGTGACCACGGACATCCCGCCCGACCTGCCCGCGGCCCTCGCCGACCCCGGCCTGCTGGAGCGGGTGCTGGTCAACATCGTGGCCAACGCGCTGCGCCACAGCCCGCCTGGGCACCCGCCGGCGATCACGGCCAGCGCGCACGCCGGCCAGGTCGAGCTGCGGGTGATCGACACCGGCCCGGGCATACCGGAGAACCAGTGGGAGCACGTGTTCCTGCCGTTCCAACGCCTCGGCGACCGGGACAACCAGACCGGGGTCGGGCTGGGGCTGGCGCTGTCCCGGGGGCTCGCGGAGGCGATGGGTGGCAGCATCACCCCCGAGACCACGCCCGGCGGCGGTCTCACCATGGTGCTGCGGCTGCCGGCCGGCAGCGGCGGAATCGACGCGGAGGGGCCGCAGGAATGACCCGCATCCTGGTGGTCGACGACGAGCCGCAGATCCTTCGCGCCCTGCGGATCAACCTGCGGGCCCGCGGCTACGACGTGGCGGTGGCCGACAGCGGGACGGCCGCGTTGAAGGCCGCCGCCGGCCACCCACCGGACCTGGTGGTGCTGGACCTCGGCCTGCCCGACCTGGACGGCACCGAGGTCATCCGGGGCCTGCGTGGCTGGACCGGTGTGCCGATCATCGTGCTCTCCGGCCGGGCCGGCAGCGAGGACAAGGTCGCCGCGCTCGACGCGGGCGCCGACGACTACGTCACCAAGCCGTTCGGGGTGGACGAGCTGCTCGCCCGGATCCGGGCGGTGACCCGGAGGCTCACCGGCTCCCCGGCCGACCCGGCCGGCGCGGGATCCGTCGCCACGCAGCGGATCGGCCGGCACACCGTCGACCTCGCCGACCGCGTGGTGACCCGCGACGACGGCGTCGAGGTCAAGCTCACCCCCACCCAGTGGGCGATGCTGGAGAAGCTGCTGCGGCACCCGGGCAAGCTGGTCAGCCAGCGTCAGCTCCTGCACGAGGTGTGGGGCCCGGAGTACCACAACGAGACCAACTACCTGCGCCAGTACATGGCCCAGCTGCGGCGCAAGCTGGAGGACGACCCGGCCCGGCCCCGGCACCTGATCACCGAACCGGGCATGGGTTACCGCTACCGCCCGTGAGCCGCCGGGTTTGTCCCGGCCGCCGCGGGGGACTCGGCGAGCCGGCCGACGAGCGGGGGAGGGCATGGCGGACAACCGGTTCCCGGCGCCGTCGGCGGGGTTCGGCCGCCGCCTGGACGAGCACGCCACCGACGGGGGCGCGGCCGAGGGGGAGCGGCCCGCCGGGCTGGTCGACAGCGGGGTCTACGTCGACGGGGTACGGCGTGCCTCACCGGTCAGTCTCGCCGACACGTTCCACTGCCTGCAGGAGCTCGACCGGTCCGTGGCCTGGATCGGGTTGTGCCGGCCCAGCCCGGAGCAGATCGTCTCGTTGGCCGCCGAGTTCCAGCTCCCGGAGCTCGCCGTCGAGGACGCCATCAACGCCCACCAGCGGCCCAAGCTGGAGCGGTACGGCGACACCCTGTTCGTGGTGCTGCGCGCGGCCCGCTACCTCGACGCGCGGGAGGCGGTCGAGTTCGCCGAGGTGCACCTGTTCCTGGGGCCCGGGTTCGTGATCACGGTCCGGCACGGCGGCGCGCCCGACCTGGCCGGTGTGCGGCGCCGGATGGAGGCGGAGCCGGCCGTCCTCGCGCTCGGACCCGAGGCCGTCCTGTACGCGGTGCTCGACCGGGTGGTCGACGGCTACGCCCCGGTGGTCGCCGGGCTCGAGAACGACATCGACGAGATCGAGACCGAGGTGTTCGGCGGCGACCCGAACGCCAGCCGCCGCATCTACGAGCTGAGCCGGGAGGTCATCCAGTTCCAGCGGGCGGCACGCCCGCTGCTGAAGGTCGTCGACGCCCTCACGGCCGGCTTCGACAGGTACGGCACCGACGAGGAGCTGCGCCGCCGGCTGCGCGACGTGGCGGACCACCTCACCCAGGTCGTCGAGCGGGTGGACGGTTTCCGGCACCTGCTGCAGAGCATCCTCACCGTCAACGCGACCCTCGTCTCCCAGGCGCAGAACGAGGAGATGCGCAGCCTGACCGCGGCCAGCTTCGAGCAGAACGAGGAGATCAAGCGGGTGTCGGCGTGGGCGGCGATCCTGTTCGCCCCCACCCTGATCGGCACGGTCTACGGCATGAACTTCGTGCACATGCCGGAGCTCGGCTGGCGATACGGCTACCTGTTCGCGGTCGCCCTGATGGCGGCCGTCTGCGGTGCCCTCTACCTGCTGTTCAAGCGCCGCGGCTGGCTCTGAGCCCGGTTCGACAGCGGTCGAGCAGCAGCATGACGCGGGTGTCATGAGGACCGAGCGTAGACCTCCGCCCCGGGCTCGCTGCCGTTCCCCGGCCGTCGCCGCCCGTCTCCGCGCGAGACGGCCCAGAGCACCACCGTGCCGAGCGACGCGGCGGCGGGGGCCACCGCCAGGCCGTACCGGAGGTCGGTCGACACCAGCGGGCCGGCGAGCGCCGAGCCGGCGGCGCTGCCCACCACGAACGCCGTGCTCACCCAGGCGAACGCCTCGGCCACCGTGCCCCGCCGGGCGAGCCGCTCGGCGGTGAGGAAGACGGCGGTCAGCAGCGGCGGCAGCGCGAGCCCGCTGACCACGAGCAGGGCGGCCATCGGGACCGGGCCGGGGGCGAGCAGCAACGGCAGGAAGCCGACGGTGAGCGCGGCGGCCAGCAGCGGCAGTCGCCCGGGCCCACCCGGCCGGGCCCGGGTGTAGAGCAGGCCACCGGCCAGGGCGCCGGCCGCCTGCGCCGCGAGCAGCCAGCCGCTGAGCTGCCGGTCGCCGGCCGCCTCCGCGTAGCCGGTCACCGCCACCGCGATGCTGCCGACGGCCGCGCCGACGCCGACCACGCCGGCCATCAGAACGGCGAACCGGGGTACGCGCAGCGGGCCGGCCCAGTGCCGCAGGGCCGGCACGCCGCGCCACGCGCGGACGGCGGGGCTGAGCGCGTACGCCGCGGTGCCGGCGAGCTGCAACACCCCGGCGGCGACCAGCCCGGCGGGCGGGCCGGCCAGGGTCACCGCGAGGAGGGTGACCAGCGGGCCGACCACGAAGATCACCTCCTGCACGGCGATGTCCAGGGTGTACGCCGTGGGCACCGTGGCGGGCGGGAGCAGGGCGGGCCAGAGGGTACGCAGGCACGCCTCCAACGGCGGCGTGCCGAGCCCGGCCACCGCCGCGCCGACCACGGCGCCGGTGAGGTGCCCGCCGGTCAGCGCCACCGCGCCGAACCCGAGGCCGGACAGGATCGCGGCGGCCCACAGCACGGGCGGCTGCCGCCAGCGGTCCACCGCCCGGGCGAGCAGGGGCGTGCCCACGGCCATTCCGGCGGTGTACGCGGCCACCAGCAGGCCGGCGGCGGCCAGGCTCAGCGACTGGCGGGCGAAGAGGAGCAGCGCCAGCGGCCCGCTGGCGGTGGGCAGCCGGCCGACCTGGCTGCTGAGGAGGACCCGGAGGACCTGGGGTGCGCGCAGCACCGCCCGGATCCCGGAACTGTCGACGGACATGAGGCATCGCTCCCGGTGCGACGTGAGAGGGAAGAGGGGCGTCCGGTGCCGGGGCGCCTCAGGGAGCGAAGTCGGCCCGCTCGTGGTCGTTGCCGTAGAGCGGCAGGGCAGGGGTGAGCCACTGGGCGTACGCGGCCGCCGCGGCCTCCACCGGGATCACCGGCCGACGGTAGCCCACCCCGGGCCCCGGCGGGAAGTGGTTATTCGGTCCTTTTGCAGCGGAATGCCCGGATAGGCTCGGGCCTGCCGCGCCCAGCCGCCGACCCGGGAGACAGCCATGTCGCACCACCTCGACACCCCGCTCGCCGCCCAGAGCGGCCAGCTCTACCTGGACGACCTCTTCGTCTTCGACGGCGAGCGCGGAACCGTCCTGGTGATGGACGTCAACAGCTCGGTGACCCGGGCCGACATCAAGCCCGGCTTCCACCACGAGGCGCGGTACGAGTTCAAGGTCCACGTCGACGGCAGCGAGATGGAGGCGCTGACCTACCGGGTGGCCTTCGGCGAACTCGACGGCGAGGGCCGGCAGGAACTCACCGTGCACGCCCTCACCGGCGCCGAGGCCTACGACGACGGCGCCACCGGCACGCCGGTCGCCCAGGGGCGTACCGGGGAGGAGGTGACCGGCGGCAACGTGCGGGTCTGGGCCGGGCGGATCACCGACCCCTTCTACATCGACCTGGACCAGCTCGCCACCGTCAACGACGCCTTCAAGAACGGCGCCCGGCTGGACCGCTCGACCTGGCGCCCGGAGAACGCGAAGAACACCTTCGCCGGCACCACCGTCGACTCGATCGTGCTGGAGGTGTCCCGGGACGAGCGGATGCTGTCCGTGGGCACCCGCATCGGCGTCTGGGCGGCCACCAAGCTGGCCACCGACGCCGGCGGCTGGCGCCAGATCAACCGCGCCGGCCACCCGATGATGTGGCCGATCTTCTGGCCCACCGACACCGACTTCTCGAACCCCGCCAACACCCGCCACCCCTGCGAGGACCTGCGGGCCGACGGCGCGGAGATCGCGTCGACCGTCGCCCGGGTGGTGGCGGCGAACGGCACGGCGCCCGACCCGGGCGCGTACGGCTGGAGCGTGGCCCGCGAGGTCTACCCGGACGTGCTGTCCTACCAGGTCGGCACCCCGGCGAACTACGGGTTCGCGGTTCGCAACGGGCGCACCATGGCCGACAACGTGCCCGAGGTGATGTTCTCCCTGGTGCTCAACACCGGCATGACGTCCGGCCTCACCCCGGACGTCGCGAAGGACGCCCGCGCCGCCTCCTTCCCGTACGTGGTCCCCGCCGGGAAGTGACCCGTTGAGCGAATTCCGCCTGTAGGAAATCTTCGGCCCGCCTGTTGACGTGGATGGTTTCTGTCATAACAATCGCCATCTATATCGACATCCATCGTTGTCGATCAACGATCGGGAAGGAGGTATCCATGGCGGCCATACGAGGCGAGGTGTCCTGGTTCTGCTGCGGCACCGCCTGGGGACCGTGCGGCACCGCCGGGGGCGGCGCCTGTGGCACCTGCAGGTCGGGCAACTACCAGCACGCCTGGCCGAACACCTCGGACGCGTGCTGGGCCATCACCCACCCGGACACCTGCGGGCTCAGCATGAGCCGGCGGACCTGCGGCTTCCGCCACTACACCACCAACCTCTGCAACGGCGCCCGCGTCGGCACCACCATCGCCGACTGCGGCCCGCAGACGGACCTGTTCTGCGGCGAGCGCACCTGCTGCGGCTCGGCCTGCGGCAGCAACCGGATCATCGACCTGACGCCCGCGGCGTTCAGTGCGATCGGCAGTCTCTCGGTGGGGCTGCGGCCCTGCTCGGTCGACACCGTCTGAACGGGAGGGTTCGTCATGCCGCAGACCATGGACCGCCGCCGTCTCCTCGCCACCGCCGCGCTCGGCGGCGTCGTAGGCGCCACCGGACTCGGCTCGCTCGCCCCCGAGGCGGCCTTCGCCGCCGAGCCGGCGACCGTCGAGCCCGGCACGCCCGACCCGAACTTCGTCGAGGGCCGGATCAGCAAGATCTCCGGCCACCTGCTGCTGGTCACCGGATCCGACACCGTGCTGCACTCGATCCGGATCACCGACGGCACGAGCATCTGGAAACTGCACCCGACCACGTTCGACCAGGTGGCCACCGGCGACGGGCTCTACGCCCGCGGCGTCCGCCTGCCCGACGGCACGCTCGCCGCCGACTCGGTCTGGGTGAACATCGTCAACCTGCACGCCCACATCGCGGCCGTCGGCCGCAACCTGCTCCACCTCGACCACAAGGGCCAGCGCATCGTCGCCCACGTCGTGCCCGGCCGCTCCGCCGCGGTCTACAACGGCACCCCGGCCATCAGCGACCTGTCCCTGCTCCGGGTCGGCCGGCACGTCCAGGTGCTCGGCGCCTGGCACCCGGACACCAACGAGATCGACATCGCCACCGTCTACGCCGCCGCCTGACCGGTACGCCCGACGGCTCCAGGTCACGGCGCAGACGCGCCGAGCTGGAGCCGTCGCAGGGCGGGTCACCCTACGGACCGCCCGGGCGCCACCCGTCGGCCCACCCGAGGGGAGAACCCATGATCGAGATGATCGCGGCGCTGCAACCGCTGGTCGTCGGCGCGGTGCTGATCTGGTCGGCCCGCGTGAAGCTTCTCAACCGGCACGCCGCCACGGTCGCCCGGCGGTCCGCGCTCGTCCGGCTGATCGGGGAGCGCCGCGCGCTGCCCGCGTACCGGCTGCTCGGTGCCGTCGAGCTGATCCTCGGCGCGCTCCTCCTGCTGCCGCCCGCGCTGCGGCTGGAGACCGCCGTCGCGACCGCCGTGGCCGTCGGCTTCCTCGGCTACCTGGCGTACGCCCGCCGGGCCGCCCCCACCTCCTCGTGCGGCTGCCTCAGCAGCCGCTCCACCCCGGTCTCCGGTCGCAGCCTCGGCCGGGCCGCGCTGCTCGTGGCGGCGGCCGGGCTGGCCACCCTCGCCCCCGGCGGCTGGCCGGCCGCGCTCACCGGCCGTCCCCTGGCCGGCGGCGCCGCGCTGCTGGCCGAGGCGGCGGCCGTGGTGGCGCTGTCCCCCGAACTGGACGCCGCCTGGCTGCTGCCACTGCGCCGGCTGCGCGCCCGGCTGACCAACCCGCTGCGCGGCGGCACCGGGCTGCCGCTGCTCGCCACCGTGCAGCAGGTCCAGCTCAGCGACCCCTATCGCCGGGTCGCGCCGCTGCTCCGCTCCGACGTCCGCGAGCACTGGGACGACGGCGAGTGGCGCTTCGTCGGCCACGCCGCGCGCTACCAGGGCCGGCCGGCCACGGCGGTCTTCGCCGTCCCGCTGGTCGACGGCGGGCCCGACGCGGTACGGGTCGCCGTCGTCGACGACGCCACCGGGCAGACACTGCTGGCCCTGGCCGGCGCCGGGCGACCCGCCGGCCCGCGGCTGGACGTGGTGCCCGCGTGACGGGCGGACGGGACCACCGGCTGCGGTGGTCCCGTCACGCCGGGCTGCGGACGAAGGTCTCCTCGCCCCACGACCCGTCGTCGCCGTCGAACCTGATCACCAGCTCGCCCGGCCCGCACCGGTACGTGCTGGCCGAGTCGTCCACCACCGTGGTCACGTCGGCCTCCCGCCCGTCCACCCGCAGCAGCACGAGGTCGCCGGTGGTCACCACGTTCCGCTGGGTGTACCGGCCGGCCCGGGCCGTCCACCGGTAGGTCTGGGTGCCCCGGCGTACCTGCCGGACGGTGTGCCCGTTCAACGTGCCCTCGGCCACCGAGAGGTCGTAGAGGTCGGTCGCCGTGCCGTCGGCCCGGTACGCCGTGGCGAACCCGGTCGACGCCCCGCTGGTGAGGTCGACGGACGCGGCCGTGGTCAGCCCGGCCAGCCGTCCCAGGACCGAGTCCGTGGCGACCTGCGCGTGGTAGCGGCCCGCGGAGAGCCGCCACACCCCGACCAGGCAGCCGTCCCGCTCCACCGGCACGGTGGCGCTGCCCGGCCCGTCCGCCGAGACGACGGCGGCGGCCAGGCCGAGCAGCACGGCCGCGGCCGTCACCCCGGCCGGCCGGCGCCCTGGGCCGACCCGGGCCAGCGCGGCCGTCGCGGCGGCGCCGAGCGCCGCGGCGAGCGTGGCGAACACCGGGGCGACGAGCAGGGCGTGCCCCAGTGCGCGGGCCACCGCGGCCCGGTCAGGTCCCGCGCACCCCCCGCCCGGCGGGCCCACATCGCAGGAGAGCAGCACGCCGGCGGCCAGCACCGCCGGCGCCAGCAACAGCCCGGCGGTGAGCGCCGCGAGCGTGCCGTGCCAGATCGACACGCGCCGGCCGGCCACGACCGCCACCGCGGCGGTGGCCTCGACCAGCGTCACGGGCAGCAGGGTGTGCCCGTCGACCAGGCCGCGCAGCGTCGCCGGCCCGAGGCCCGGGTCGCGGGCGGCCACCGCCGCGCCGGCCACCACCACCGGCAGCGCGACGGCTGCCACCATCCCGGTGACCGCACCGACCCGGAGCGCCCGCCGGGCGCTGGCGCCGGTCGCCACCAGCGGGAAGAGGGCGGCGGCGAGCGGGGCGGCCAGCAGGTACGGCGCCTGGTCGGCGAGGACCCGTACGTGCAGGGCGAGGGCGTCGGCCAGCGTCACGACGGTGACCCGGTCCGGATGCCCCTCCCGGGCGGCGAGCAGCCGCAGCATGCTCAGGTCGCCGTCGGCGAGCCAGGCGTCCAGCACCAGCAGCGCGCCGAGGAAGCCGGCGGTCAGCACGGTCGTCGCCAGCGCGGCGGCGGCCCAGACGCGCCGCACCGCACGGCCCTCGGCGTGCCGGGGGAGCCGGCGCAGCCAGGCGTCGGCGCCCAGCGCCACCCACCGCCCGAGCAGGGCACCGCCGGCCACCGCGCACAGCGACAGCGCCAGCTCCACCCACCAGACCGGCCGGTCGTCGGCGTACCCGGCCGACCAGGCCAGCCGCCGGCCGACCAGCAGCCCGATCACCAGCGCCGCCCCGAACGCGGCACCCCGGACGGGCCGGTCACCGTGCCGCCGCGCCCACCAGGCCGACCGCCAGAGCGTCCCGGTCAGCACCAGCGCCAGCGGTGCACCGAGCAGCAGCCCCGCCGCCTGCGAGCCGCCGGCGACCGGGTCGAGCCCGGCCAGCGGGCGCGGCAGGTGGGACAGCAGGTCCACCAGCGGGGGTGCGGCGATGCCGGCCGCCAGCCCGGCGCCGAACGCCTCGACCGGCCGGGCGGACACCAGCCGTCGCGGCCGCTCCAGCTCGTCGGCGCGGGCCTGGGCCAGCGGGTGGAACCGGAACAGGGCGGCCAGCCGGTCCCGCCACCCGGTGGGCCGCCGCCCCACGCCGAGCAGCGCCCGGGCGGTCGTCGCGTCGTCGCCGCCCAGCCGGGCGTCCGCGGCGAACTCGCGGGCGCGTAGCACCGACCAGGCGGACACCTGCACCACCACGGCGAACAGCGCCAGCCGCCACACGTTCCGGGCCAGGTCCGGAGCGTGGAGCGCGCTGAGGAACGTGACCGCGGCCGGTGCGACCACGCCCAGCGGGAACGCCCAGGCGAGCGCGACGGTCAGCCGGGTCAGGTCCACGTCGGCGTTGCGCAGGTGGGCGAGCTCGTGCAGCACGACGGCCCGGAACCGGGCCGGGGCCGTCCGGTGGGCGTGCACCAGCCCCAGGTCGAGCCGGACGTACCGGCTGGCGACGGTGCCGAAGGTGTTCCCGCTGACCCGGGCCGACCGGGAGACCAGGAAGGTGGGCGCCCGCCGCAGGCCGGCCTCCCGCACCAGCGTGGCCAGGTCGGCCCGCAGCGCCTCGGTGCCCGGCACCCGGTCCAGCCGGCGCAGGCCGCGCAGCCGTCGCTCGACCCAGGGTGCGGCCAGGTAGACCAGCGCGGTCACCGCCACGAGCACCGCCAGCCCGGTGAGCATCTGCCGCAGCACGTCCGCGCCGAGGGTGCCGAGGCAGCGCTGCACGGCGTCCGCCGACGCGGCGTCGACCGTGCCGGCCCGTACGTCGATCGGCGGTGGCAGGCCGGCCAACCCGGCCAGGCAGACGGCGCGCTCCCGGGTGACCGCCGGATCGATGAGGACGATCTGCCAGCCGAACATGCTGGTCCCGATCACCGCCGTCACCACGGCGACGAACCGGCCCAGGGTGGCCGAGGGGAGTGGCGGGTGCGGGGTCCCCGGCCGCGGCTCACCCACCGTCGGCGTCCGTGCCGAACCGCGCCACGAACGCCTCGCGCACCGCGTCCCGCAGGACGGCGACCTGGTCCTCGGTGAGCTGCCAGCGCGGGTCGCGGGCCGCCGCCGTGACCGCCTCCTCGATCCGCAGCAGCTGGCCCGGCCGCAGCCGCACCGGCAACTCCGGCGCACGGCGGGACGGCCACCGCCGGCCGAGCGCCCGCAGGCCACCCCGGACCGCGTCGGTGGCCTCGGCCCGCACGGCGTCCCGCAACGCCGCGAGGCCGACGCCGCACAGCACCATGACGTACGGCAGCACCGGTTCGACGACCTCGGGGAAGCCGCCGCCGCCGGCCTCACCACCGCCGACCTGGACGAGCGCGCGGGGATCACGCCGCCACCGGCCCGGACGGCGCCGGTAGGCGGGGCTGAGGTGGGGCAGCAGGTGCTCCTCCTCGGGCGCGACCGCGCGGATCGCCACGCGGACGAGGTCGTCCTCGGTGCTCGTGTCCGGAGCGGACCTGGTCGGGATCATGCCGTCGCGCCTCCTGGCCGGTGGTCGGGAAGCGGCGGCTTCCGGCGTCAGGGTAGGAGCGGAACACCCTGTGTGACGATCAGCAATCGGACAGTAACCTCGGAGATGTGCCGGGGTCGCCGCGCAGCTCTCCGCTGGTTGGGTGCGGTGGCACTCCGTGAGGCGTACGGTGAGCATGTCGCCTGGCGTGGACGACCGCGCCCGCTCCAGGCATCGCCACGACCCCGATCCTTCTTTCGACGCGATGCGCCAATCCGCCCCGGCAGGCTCGCCGGTGCTGAAATTGACGGTGACCGGGGCGGCCGGCCGGGCCGGCACCGCTGAGTCCACCATCGGGCACGGACCGGCAGGGGAGGCCGTCGTGAGCGACATCGGGATCGGTGCCGAGCCCCGGCGGGGTAGCGACTACGCCGACCTGTCCCGGCAGATCCGCGCAGCGGGCCTGCTCGAACGGCGGCGCGGCTACTACGCGGTACGGATCGGTCTCGTCGTCGGCTGCTACGCCGGGCTGTGGGCCGTGTTCGTCCGGTGGGGCGAGTCGTGGTGGCAGCTGGTGCTCGCGGTGGCCCTCGCCGTGGTCTTCGCGCAGGCCGGCTTCATCGGCCACGACGCCGGTCACCGGCAGATAGCCCGCTCGCGGCGGGCCAACGACCTGATCGGCATCCTGCACGGCAACCTGTTGACCGGGATCAGCTACGGCTGGTGGGTGGACAAGCACAACCGGCACCACGCCCATCCGAACACCGAGGGCAGGGACCCGGACATCGGGGTGGCACCCCTGTCCTTCACCGCCGGCCAGGCCCGGCGACGGCGCGGCGTCGCCGCGCTGATCGCGTGCCACCAGGCGTACCTCTTCTTCCCGCTGCTCCTGCTGGAGGGCCTGCACCTGCACGCCAACAGCGTGCGGGCCGTCGTCCGGCCGCGTCCCCTTCCCCGCCGGGCCGCCGAAGCCGGACTGCTGGCCCTGCACCTGGGCGGCTACCTCACCACCGTCCTCCTGGTCCTGAGCCCGGCGCAGGCGGTCGCGTTCATCCTGGTCAACCAGGGTGTGCTCGGCCTCTACCTCGGCAGCTCGTTCGCTCCCAACCACAAGGGCATGCCGATCCTCGACGCCGAGGACGACCTTGACTACCTGCGGCGGCAGGTGCTCACCTCCCGCAACGTGCGCGGCGGAAGATTCGTCGACACGGTGCTCGGCGGCCTGAACTACCAGATCGAACACCACCTGTTCCCGAGCATGCCGTGCCCCAACCTGCGTCAGGCCCAGCCGTTGATCCGGCGGTTCTGCGCCGAGCACGGTCTCGGCTACCACGAGACCAGCCTGGGTCGCTCCTGGGCGGAGGCGCTGCGCCACCTGGACGACGTCGGCTCCCGTGCAGGGTAGGGCCCGTGCAGGCTAGGGACGGAGCGCGCGTGGCGGTGAGCGGCAATCGGAGATCAACCCGGGGCCGGTCGGACGGAGCCTTGTGGAGGGTTGCCATCATCGATGCGTGACGTGGAATGACCTGGCCCGTCCGAGAGGTGCCCCACCCGGCGACGAGGCGGCCGCTGCTCGCGTTGACAACCGCACCAACCTGCTCGTCGCGGAATACACCGCGATCCGGGCCGTCATGGCGCAGAAATCCGCCGCGTCGCACGCTCTCGTCGGCGCCTACCTGACCGTGGTGGCGGTGATCCTGGGGTTCGTGGTGGCCAACCGGGCCGACCCCCGCCTCCTGCTCGCCGTGCCGGTGCTGGCGGCGATCTCCGGGATCACCATCCTCCGGCGGCGGCGGGATCGTGAGGCGGCGAACAGCTACATCCGGGAGGTCCTCCGGCCGGTCGCCCTCGAATGCTCGGGTGACGACCGGGTCTTCCGCTGGGACGACTTCTACGCGCAGCAGAGGGGCTCCCGGTCCCTGCTGTACGAGTTCGGGTTGCAACTGGTCTTCCCGCTGTCCGGGTTCGCCTGCCTGTTCGTCACCCTTCCGCTGCTGGCCTCGGTCGGGGAGTGGCTGGCCTGGCTCGCGGGCCTGAGCTTCCTCGTCGCGCTGATCTCCGCGTACGTCCACCAGAACAGGAACCATCTCGCCCGATCGGTGTCCGGCTCCCGGGCCCTCGGTCTCCGCCTCGCGTGGCGGCGAGGGCGGAGCGGCGGCGGGCGGCACCCCTGACCACAATGAGCGGCATCGAGGTCGAGGCCATCAACCTCCAGCACCAGTGGTCCCGGCGCTGACGCGCCCCGAGCCTCGATCGGGCCGCCGACGCCTCGGCGCCGGGCGGCCCGCTCGGTTGCCGGTGCGCAGATAGCTCGTACCCGGGGCCTTCGCCCGGAACCATCCGGAGGGCTCCTTTTGTCGAGCCGTCGCGCCCGTCATTCCCCGACGGACGGCCAGCCGCCCGCTGACCTATGCCGACATCGCGGCGTACGGGCAGATCGCCGGCCGGGCGAGGCGGCGTCCGGGCTCGCGCAGCCCCGGGCTCCGCCACATCGGGTAGGTCGTGGTGCCGTCGGGGAGAGTGAACGGCTGGTGGGTGACGTAGCCGTGGCGGGCGTACAGGTCCCGGTCGGCCGGGGTGGTCGCCTCCGTGTAGGTGGGAACCCGGGCCTGACCCATCCGGGCGTTGCTGACGGCCAGCAGGGCGGTGGCGCGCCTGATCCGGTGCGGCTGTGCGGTCACCGCGAAGAACGCCAGGTGGTTGTGCGGGCCGGCGGGCCGGTGCGCGCCCAGCGCGTCGTCGAGCTGCAGGAAGCGGTCCAGGTGATCGGCGCAGGCGACGGCGAAGCGTTCCCCGTACCCGTGGGACGCCGGGGTGGGGCCGTACTGGTGCAGCCAGACGGCGGCGGCGGAGCGATCCCGCAGGAGGTAGGCCTCGCCGCAGAGGAGAGCGTGTTCGGTCCAGACGCGGACGACGGCGGTGAGCACCTTCCGGCGGCGGCGGTCGTCGGGCACGAGCCAGGCGCCGGTGGCGCTCTCGGCGAAGGGACCGGCGACGAGAGCGACGATGTCGCCGATGTCGCGCCATCCCGCGCGGCAGACAGGCAGGGCGTGGTTCACGGAGTTCTCCTGGTCACGATGCGGTTGGTTCGTGGACGGCGGTTGCCGAGGTGCGGGCACGATCGGCCCCGGACGTTTCCGGGGCCCCGGCCCAGCGGTGGGCGGCGACACCGGCCGGAGGCGGGCGTCGTCACGCGGGGGCGGACGGGGAAGTCGGAGGACTGGCGGCGATGGCCGCTCAGCCGGCCCCGCTACGGCCAGCCGCCCGACGGCGAGGACGCGCAGCCCTCCGGGCGGACGGACAGCGCGCCGTTGCAGGCGGGGGTCCGGCCGGTTCGCCGGCAGGAGCCTCAGGCGGGTCCGGGGTCCGGCTGACTCGACCGGCTCACGAGGGTGTCGCAGCGACCACGGTCGCAGCCCAGAGCCCGCAGCACCGGCTCCCAGGCACGAGCAGAGCCCTCAGCGGGGATGCCGGGCCCGCCCGCGCCGGCACCGGAATTGACGCTGGTGCCCGGGACGGGCGCGGAGGCGGGCGTGTCGCCGGGGGCGGGCGCGGGCTCGCCGGGCGACGGAACCCGCACCCCGGCGTGCCCGGACGGCACCCCGTCGCGGCCCGCGGGCGAGAACGCCGTTCGAGGAGCCGGAGCCTTCACCGGGAGCACGAGGGCCGCCGGAGCAGGGCGAGTGAGCGGTGGGGGAGTGCCCGCCGCCGGCGTGCCGCCGGCCGGCGCGGGTGCGCCGGCGATCGGACCACCGGCGATCGGACCACCGGCGATCGGACCACCGGGGATCGGACCACCGGGCGGAGTGGACGGCGCGGCGGGTGGCCCGATGATCGGCGCGGTCAGGTCGAGCACCGGGGCCAGGACGGGCGGCAGCAGGTCGACGACCGGCTCGGTCACCGGCCGGACGACCTCGGCGACCGGCTCTAGCAGCCGGGCCGGTGCGATCTTCTCCAGGACGGGTGCTGCCAGATCCACGACCGGACGCGTCACCGGGGTGATCACCCGCTGCACCGGGAGCACCCCGCGTGCCGCCGGACGTACCGGCCGATCGCCGGCGGCTGGCCGGCCCACGGCCCGGGCGCCCTCAGTGTCGACTCCGCCGTTCCTGGTCGGCGGCGGCGTCGGCAGGTGCGGCGGAGAGAGCACGGATTGCCCGACGATCGTCCGGACGCCGTCGAGCACGTCCCCCAGGACGCAGGGCCGCGCCGGCTCGGCCGCCTGGGCCGCGTCGGGTGCGACGGCGTCGGACAGGGCCCACGCGCCGACGAATCCGCCGCACAGGAGCACGCCCCGCAGCGCCCATCGAGCCAGTCGGCCTGGACACCGCGTCAACGGACACCTCCGCAGCGAGCACCTCTTGCTCACGTCGATGCCCGTGATTGTGCCCGGCTCGACCGGTCGGGCACGGCCAACACACCGGGGTGGGCGCCGACCAGCGAAACAGGCGGCGCCGCAGCCGCGGCCGGCGGAAGGGCAACGCGGGTCACTCCTGGCCGACGCGCCCACCCGCCGGTCGTCAGGGTCGGGCCGTCTCCGGCGCCGGGCCGACCGGCGCGTCCCAGTCGATGCGGTATCCGTACTGCCAGGCCATTTTCTCCGGCTTGGCGAGCAGCTTCAGCGCGGTTGGCAGGATCAGGTCGCGCAGCACCCGGGCCACGGGTCCGGCCGCTTTGTTGGTGTTGGTACGCGCGGCGGCCGCGATGATTTTCTCGACCCGGGCGCGGCGTAGCCGCTCGTAGGCCGCGAATGCTTGCTCGTGCGGTAGGTCGCGTAGACAGCGGGCCAGCTGCACGGCGCCTTCGACGGCCAGCGATGCGCCTTGCCCGGAACTGGGGGAGGTGGCGTGCGCGGAGTCGCCGACGAGCACCATCCGGCCGCGGCTCCAGGTCGGTACTGTCGGGATGTCCTCCATCGGCCCGACGACGAGCAGGTCCTGGGGGCGGGTACGGGCGATCATCCGGGCGGCCGGGGTGCGGTCCTCGCCGAACACGCGGGTCAGCTCGCGGATCCAGAGCTCGGCGCCGGCGCGCCTGGCGTCGGGCAGGCTTTGCGCGGTCTTCTGCGGCAGGTTGACGAACCAGCCGCCGCTGCCGTCGTCCAGTACCTGGTACCCGAAGAACGCGCGCTTGCCGAAGACCATGTGCATGGCGCCGTTGGTCGAGGGCTCGCCGGTGTCCGCCATACGGCCGGCGAAGCTGGCCAGGCCGGCGTACCGCGGGCTCGGTGCGGCCCCGTCGATCAGGCGCCGTACCGTCGACCGGATCCCGTCGGCGCCGACGAGGATGTCAGCGGTTGCCTCCGCACCATCGGCGAAGTGCGCGGTCACGGCGTCGGCGGTCTCGGTCACCCGGACCAGCCGCCGCCCGTACTCGGTGCGGATGCCCCGGCGGGCTGCCTCCTCGTGCAGGCCCTGGTAGAGCTCGCCGCGCCAGACGAAGTGCCCGATCGGCTCGGCCGGGTCGGTGCCGCCGAAGGTGGCCAGCCGCTTGCCGGTCCAGCTCTGCATGACCATCGCGGTCATCGGGATGCCGATGCGGCGCACCACGTCCTCGGCGCCGAGCACGGCGAGTGCGGCCTGGCCGTTGGGCGCGATGCTCAGCCCGCCGCCGACGGCCTCGGCGGTGCTGTGGTACGCCTCGCACACGGTGGCTTCGATGCCGGCTTTGTGTAGCGCCATCGCCGTGGCCGGGCCGGCGATGCCGCCGCCGATGACGAGCGCGGATCGGGTGTCGGTCATGTCTGTTGCCCTTCTGCGTCGGGCGGTGCCTGCGCGGGGAACGTCTCGCCGTGGAATTCGGCCCACATCGGGGCCCAGCCGGTCCGCGGGTCGGTGATCTTCTCGATGAGCGAGGTGACGTAGGAGGACTCGGCGTTGTTCATGGTCAGTCGGTACTGCTCCTCGATGAGGAACAGTTCGGGTACGTCCTGGGCCAGGGCGGTGTCGATCAGGCGCCGGGTTTCTGCGGCCCGTTCGGCGAGCCGTTGCAGCCGGTGGCGCAGGAGAGGTACCGCCTGGCTGGGTGGCAGCGCGCCGATCAGCGACAGCGCTGCCACGAAGCTGGGGTACTCGTGCTCCGGCTCGCCGAGCAGGTGGCGCAGCCACTCGCGCAGCTCGTGGCGGCCCGCGTCGGTCAGCGCGTAGACGGTGCGCTCCGGTCGCTGCCCCTCGCGGTTGGTCTCCTGCGCGGCGATGTAGCCGGCCTTCTCCAGTTGCTGCACGACCATGTAGAGCGAGCCGTGGTTGAACTTGATGCTGCGGTCGTCACCGTTGTCGCGCAGCGTGCGGCTCAGCTCGTAGGGGTGCATGGCCCGCTGCGTGAGGTAGGACAGCACGGCCAGCGCCAGCAGGTTGCTGACCTTCCGCTTGGTCGCCATGGAGCTTCTCCTCGGTGTAGGGGTCAGGCGGTACGAGTCGGATCGTCCACCGTCGGGCGTCCGCCTTCGCGGTGTGCACGACGCAGGTCCGCCAGGTACGCCTTGGAGAACATCGCCGACAGCATCGCGATCCCGCCGCGGTGCACCCGGATCTCGCCGTCCCGCATCGATCCGGCGAGGACAACGCGCCGGCCACCGCCGGCGTTCGGCCCCACCGCATCCTTGATCTTGCCGCGGCCGGAGCGCCGCAGGTCCCAGTCGTCGATCACGGCGTCCTCGGGCAGGAGCAGCTTGACCACGCCGTGGTCGATGTCCATGTCGATCTCGATGTCGCCGTCGGGGATGCGCGGGGAGCGCAGGTCCAGTACGACGTGGCCGCGGTGGTTGCGCACCTCGAAGCGCCGTTCGGTGGTCCAGTGCCCGAGGTGCTTGGTGACGGTGTGGTTGGCCGGCACGCGGACCGGCTCGGCGACGGGCAGCTCGTTCATCGCAGTGCTCCTTTGATCGACAGCGCTCTGGTCACGACCGACTATCCGGGATCGACTAGTCAGAGTCAACTATCTTGCCAAGATCCTCAGCCGGCCGCTGGCGCAACGACGAGCTTTCATGTCTTGGCAGCGGCGCGCGCCTCCGCTACCGTCCATGGGAACGCTCCCACAAACTTAGAAACATCTATGCGATCAGGAGGCAACACGTCGTGGCTACCCTCTCCTCGCTCCGCCGCAGATCGGCGGCCATCAGCGTGGCGGTCGTCGCGGGCGCCACCGCCGTCGGCGTCTGCCTCGCCGTCGGCGGTGCGTCCGCCGGCACGGTGTCCGGATCGCTCTACCGCGACCCGAGTTCGGCCGTCGTCCGCTGGGTCGCCGCCAATCCCGGCGACTCGCGTGCCGCCGTCATCCGGGACAAGATCGCGAGTCAGCCGCAGGCCCGCTGGTTCGCCAACTTCAACCCGTCGACCGTGCAGTCCGAGGTCTCCGGGTTCATCGGCGCCGCCAACGCGGCGCAGCAGATCCCGGTGCTCTCGGTGTACGAGATCACCAACCGGGACTGCGGCGGGGCCAGCGCAGGTGGGGCGCCGGACCTCAACCAGTACCAGACGTGGGTGTCCAACTTCGCCAGAGGGCTCGGCAACCAGACCGTCATGATCATCCTGGAAACCGACTCGCTCGCCCTGCAGACGTGCCTGAGCGCCGGCGAGATCAGCGCGCGTAACCAGGCGCTCACGACGGCCACCCAGACCATCAAGTCGGCCAACCCCAACGCCAAGGTGTACCTCGACGGCGGCCACTCCACCTGGAACAGCGCGGGCGAACAGGCCAACCGGCTCCGGGCGGCCGGCGTGCAGTACGCCGACGGCTTCTTCACCAACGTCTCGAACTTCAACTCCACCTCCGGCGAGGCGAACTTCGGCCGGGCGGTCATCTCCGCCCTCGCCGGCATGGGCATCCCGGGCAAGCGCCAGGTCATCGACACCAGCCGGAACGGGGGTGCCAGCGGGGACTGGTGCGCCGACGACAACACCGACCGGCGTATCGGGACGTACCCGACGACCAGCACCGGCGACGGCAACATCGACGCGTACCTCTGGGTGAAGCCGCCGGGGGAGGCGGACGGCTGCCGGTACACGGCCGGTTCGTTCCAGCCCGACCTGGCCTACAGCCTGGCCAACGGTGCGCCCAACCCACCCACCACCGCGCCGCCGACGACCACGCCGCCGACCACCGCTCCACCGACCACGACCGCGCCGCCGACCACGGCTCCCCCCACCACCACGCCGCCGACCGGTAACGGCTGCTCCGCGTCGGTGGCGGTCAACCAGTGGTCCGGCGGCTTCATCGCGAGCGTGACGGTCACCGCCGGCTCGGCGGACATCAACGGCTGGACCGTGACCATCACGCTGCCCGGCGGCGCTGCGGTCACCGGCGCCTGGAACGCCCAGGCCAGCGGCACCAGCGGAACCGTCCGGTTCACCAACGTGAGCTACAACGGACACGTCGGCGCCCGGCAGTCGACCAACTTCGGCTTCCAGGGCACCGGCACCGGCCCGGGCGCGACGGCCACCTGCGCGGCCGGCTGACCGTCACCCGATGTCCCGGCCCGGCGCGGAGGACCACCCTCCGCGCCGGGCCCGTCCCCGTCCTGCGGTACGGGCCGGACCGGCCGTTGACAATCGCTTGGCTGACGGTCCTGGGCTGGGAGAACAGGGGTCCGGGGAACCTGGGTGAACGTGGGCCACTACCGGCCAACCCGGGCGAACCCCAAGGTCGCTAGACTGGGCCCTCGCGCCCTCGTAGCTCAGGGGATAGAGCATCGGTTTCCTAAACCGTGTGTCGCAGGTTCGAATCCTGCCGGGGGCACCAGGTCGGCTCTGCTGCCGGTCGGCGGTGCTCTCGTTGCCGACGAGGGCCGTCAGAGTGGGGCGAGACGGCGTTTGAGCAGGCAGAACTCGTTGCCTTCGGGATCGGCGAGGACGTGCCAGGACGCCTCCGCGGGCTGGCCGATGTCGACGAGTTTGGCCCCGGCGGCCAGGAGGCGTTCGAGCTCGGCGTCCTGATCGCGGTCGGTGGCGTTGACGTCGATGTGCAGCCGGGCATGCTCGTTCTTCGGCTCGTCGTTGCGGATGAGGAAGATCGTCGGCTGCGGGCCGCCGAACCCTTCGCGCGGACCGATCTCGATGCAGCCGTCCGCTTCGCGATCGAGCTCGATGAAGTCCAGGACCTCGCACCAGAACCGCGCCAGCACCTCGGGGTCGCGGCACTTGAGCACGAGCTCGCTGATACGGCATGCCATTGACGAAACCTACTCTCAGGGCGGGAACTGTCGGGGTGGCCGCACGCGCATCTCATGGGCTCCCGCAGCGAGAACATTTCGCGACCGTACCGGGCGAGGCGAGCAGGGGCTAAGTGATTTCCGGCCCTCGCCCGGCCGGGCTGCCAGGCGAGGGCCGCAGGTCGCGCGGTAGGGCAGCCGACTTTGCGCCACACCCCGGAGGCGCCACTTGAGGGAGCCGCGGAGCTGTCGTTCGAGGCGAACCTTTACGTGACACGCGGGCGCGCCCGGCCGGGAGGCCGGGCGCGCCTGGGCGTCGCGGTGGTCAGACGAGGCGGTTGTAGTTGGTCCAGCCGGAGCCGATCTGGCGCACGTCGCCGTAGGGGACTCCGCCGTCGCGGACGAAGTTGTTGGAGAAGAGCCACATGGTGCCGTCGGCCTTGACGCCGAGCAGGTCGGTGAAGCCGTCGCCGTTGGCGTCGGCGGGGACGATGTTGGCGTAGTTGGTCCAGCCGCTGCCGATCTGGCGCACGTCGCCGTAGGGGACGCCGCCGTCACGGACGAAGTTGTTGGAGAACAGCCACATGGTGCCGTCGGCCTTGACGCCGAGCAGATCGGTGAAGCCGTCGCCGTTGGCGTCGGCCTGCACGAGGCGGGCGTAGTTGGTCCAGCCGGAGCCGATCTGGCGCACGTCGCCGTAGGGGACTCCGCCGTCGCGGACGAAGTTGTTGGAGAAGAGCCACATGGTGCCGTCGGCCTTGACGCCGAGCAGGTCGGTGAAGCCGTCGCCGTTGGCGTCGGCGGGGACGATGCGGGCGTAGTTGTTCCACCCGCTGCCGACCTGCCGCACGTCGCCGTAGGGGACGCCGCCGTCACGGTTGAAGTTGTTGGAGAACAGCCACATGGTGCCGTCGGCCTTGACGCCGAGCAGGTCGGCAAAGCCGTCGCCCGTGACGTCGGCGTTGATCAGGCGGTCGTAGTTGCTCCAGCCGCTGCCGACCTGGCGCACGTCGCCGTAGGGGACGCCGCCGTCGCGGGTGTAGTTGTTCGAGAACAGCTGCATCGAACCGTCGGTCTTCGTGGCCACCAGGTCGGCGAAGCCGTCGCCGCTGACGTCGGCGATCCACGGGTCCCGCTCGGCCGGCGGGGTGCTGCCGGTGACCCCGGCCGCCGTGGTGAAGCCCACGACGTCGGAGTTGCTGGCGTAGTTGTAGTAGGTGTGCGCGGCGATCCGATCGCTGGTGTTGCCCTCGATGGTGTAGAGGTTGCTTCCCGACGCGTACTTGACGATGCCGACGTGGTCGATGACGCCGTCGTGCTCCCAGTCGAAGACGACCGCGTCACCCGGCTTCGGAACGTAGCTGCCGCGAGCGTGCCAGGTGCCGTGGTTCTGCCCGTAGGTCCGGAAGGACGCGGCGTAGCCGTTGATCTGGGAGAGGTCGGTGGTGACACCCCCTTCCCGCCACACGTACTTGGCGAACGCGGCACACCACGCGTAGGCGGAGCCTCCGCCGCCCCAGCCGGACCTGCCGCCGCAGGAGGGCCAGCCGAACATGGTGCCGCCGTAGTAGCTGCAGTTGACCGGGATCTCGTAATTCCGACTCGAGTCGTTGAGCTCCCGTTTCGCGATCGCCACTATGCCGTCGCCGCTCGGCGCCGCCTGAGCCGCCGGCGGGGCGGCGGCGATGCCGAGAATGATGCCCGCCGTCGCTGCGGCGGTGGCCAGCCTGCGGAGGTTGCTGAGCTTTCTCATCGTGTCTCCAAAAAGTTTCGTCGTGACATTTTCGAATGTGGAGCTGTCGCATGAATGGGGGGTCAGATGATCCGCCACAGGCGGAGCAGGGGTTCCTGACGAATCGCGGCGCGCACCACGTTGTGCAGGATCTCGGTGGCCGCTTCCGGGTCGTCGTTGTCGACGAACGCCAGGACATCGACACCCTGGGGGCCGGCACGTACGCGGACGTGCTCCATGCCGTCCGTCGGTACCGCATGCGCGTAGATGAGGTCCCGCAGGACCTGCGGGGCGAGGGTGATCGCCGAGTCGAGCGGCGTGATGCGGAGATGCGCGGCCACCATCACGCCCACGTCCCCGGGCTCGTCGGCGCCGGCGTGCCCCAGCCGAATCCCTCGGCAAGCACCTGGGTCGCCGGAGCGGTTCCCCAGCCGAATCCCTCGGCGGCGACCGAAATTGTTTCCTGGCCCGCGAACAATGCGGTGGCAATTGCCAGTGCGGCGACGGCGAGTGTGGTCAGCCGGCAGGCAAAATTGGCGTACGCGGGCATGGTGATCGATCCTCCCCGAAGGATTTGATTGGAGCGAGATTTGCGAGACTTTGTGGTTTCCGTCGCGCTGAGAAAAGCATCGCCGGTCCGGATGCCGTTGTCACCGGTTCGCGGCGGGCGTGAGACCGCCTGGCGGGATCACGCCAGCGTCAATGGGGGGCCACGCGATCGGCGGGCCCACGGCACAATGTCGGCGTCGGTCTCACACGGGGAGGGACGATGTTCGATCTACTGGGGCTGTCCGCGCAGCACGAGATGGTCTACCGCACCATGCTGCAGCGTCCCGACCTGAACGTCGCAGGCCTGGCCGAATGCCTGGCCGTCTCGCCGGACCAGGTCCGCGAGGCTCTGGACGTGTTGGCCGATCTCGCGTTGGTGCGACTGGACGACCGGGGCGATCAGGTCCGGGCCATGCGGCCGCAGGCGGGGTTGATGGCGCTGCTGGCCAAGGTGGAGGCGGATGTCGCGGTCCGGCAGCGGCAGGTCGAGGCGACAAGGGCCGCGATCGTCGCCATCGCCAGCGCCCACGACGACCGCAACCGGGCCGGCGAGGGCCGGATCCTGGAGGGCGTCGACAGCGTTCGGGAGCGCCTGGCCGAACTGGCCCACTCCGCGCGCGACGAGTGCCTCTCCTTCACCACGGGGCGCGCCCAGAGCCCGGACACCATGCAGGCGGAAGGGCCGCTCAACCAGGTCGCGCTGCAGCGCGGCGTGGTGATCCGCAACGTCTACCAGGAGAGCTTCCGTAACGACCCGGCGACCCTGGCGCACGCCCGGTGGATGGCGAGCACGGGCGGCCAGTCCCGCACCGCGCCGACGCTGCCCATGCGCCTGGTGATCGTCGACCGGAAGACCGCGCTCGTTCCCATCGACCCGGAGGACTCGCGGCGCGGGGCGTTGGAGTTGCACAGTCCCGGCGTCATCGCCGGGCTGGTGGCCCTGTTCGAACAGGTCTGGCAGAGCGCGACACCCTTCGGTGAACAGGGCGCGCTCGACGAGCGTGGCCTCTCCCCGCAGGAGAATGCTCTCCTTCGGCTCCTCGCGGGCGGCCACACCGACGAATCGGCGGCACGGAAGATGGCGATCTCGCTACGGAGCGTCCAGCGGATGATGACTTCGCTGACCGAGCGGCTGAACGCCGCGAGCCGCTTCCAGGCGGGTGTGCAGGCGAGTCGCAACGGGTGGGTGTGAGCGGCGTCCTTGTCGCCCGCCTCGCCCTGCGGCCCTATCGGCACCGGCTGGTGACCCGCCGCAATGCTGTCCCGGCCCGGCGGGTCAACGGGGCAGGCGGTACACGGAGACGTGGGATCGGGACTCGGCCGTGAACTCGGCCCCGGACCAGTCGGCGTGCCTGGACTCCAGCTCGAAGCCGGCCAGCTGGCCCATGAGGTCCAGCTCGGCGGGCCAGATGTATCGGTGCGGGCTGCGGAACACCCGCGCCTCGCGGCCCTCGCCGAACTGGAAGTGGTGCGACACGACCTGCTGGCGTAGCACGTCGTAGGTGTCCAGGCCGATGTAGCCGGGCTCGGCGCGCCACACCGTCGCCTGCTGGCCGGGGGGCAGCTTGCGCAGCTCGGGCACCCACAGCTCGATGGCGAACCGCCCGCCGGGGCCGAGGTGCCGGGCCGCGTTGCGGAAGCAGGCCACCTGCTCCGCCTGGTCGAGCAGGTTGGAGATGGTGTTGTAGACCAGGTAGACGAGGGTGAACGTGCCGGGTGCCGTGACCGTCGCCATGTCGCCGACGACCACCGGGATCGTGGCCTCGTCGGCCTTCGTCCGGAGCTGCGCGACCATCGGTGCGGACAGCTCGATCCCGGTGACCGGCACGCCGCGTTCGGCCAGCGGGACGGCCACCCGGCCGGTGCCGACGGCGAACTCCAGGGCGCGTCCGCCATCCGCGAGGGCGGCGAGGCGGTCCACCGTGGGCCCGAGGACGTCCGGCGCGAACATCCCGGTGCCCGGTGTGTCGTAGCGCTGGGCCGTCTCGGCGTCCCAGATCTCCTCCTGGCGCATGGTGCCCACCATCGTCATCGATGCGGGCGCTGTCCACCGGGTTTTCCGGGTGTGTACCGGGCGGCGGCCGCGCGCAGCTCGTCGGCCACCTGCGTACGCAGCTCGGCGGGGGCCAGCACCTCGACCGCCGAGCCCAGGCCGAGCAGGGCCGACCGCGCCCAGCCGAGGTTCTCGAACGGCACGGTCAGCACGATCTCGCCGGTCGCGGTGACGGGCACCCGGTCCTTGCCGGCGACCGGCACCAGGCGGCGCAGGCGGGGCAGCGCCGCCGCGGCGACGCGTACGGTGACCTCGACGGCGACGGGTTCGTCCTCCAGGGCGCGGCGCGACTCGGCCCACGCCGCGGCGAGGTCGAAGCCGGGCGGGCGCGCCGCCGACTCGTCGAGGAGTTCCACCGCGCGCATCCGGGAGACCCGGTAGGTGCGCCGCCGGCCGTTCCGCAGCGCCACGAGGTACCAGTCCCCGGCGGCGAGCACCAGCCCCAGTGGATCGACCTCCCGGGTGACCGGGCGGCCGTCCCGGACGTACCGGATGCGGATGCGGTGGTCGCGCCACAGCGCGTCGGCGAGGTCGGGCAGGCAGGGCACCGGTTCGGGCGCGCCGTACCAGCGGGTCGGGTCGAGGTGGAACCGCTCGGTGGTCCGGCCGGCACGTTCCCGCGCCGCGCCGGTGAGGCCGGCCCAGACCTTGGTCCGCGCCCCCTCCAGCAGTTCGCCCAGGCCGAGCTGCTCGGCCGGGCCGGCGAGACCCAGGAACGCGAGGGCGCCGGCCTCGTCCAGCCCGACCCCGTTGAGCCGGGTCCGGTAGCCGCGGTCGAGGCGGTAGCCGCCCGCCGGCCCCCGGGTGGCGCGGATCGGGATGCCGGCGGCGACGAGTGCCTCGACGTCCCGCTGGACCGTGCGCTCGCTGACCTCCAGCCGCCGGGCCAGCTCCCGGCCACTGGCCTGGCCCCGCACCTGGAGCTGCAACAGCAGGGTCATCATCCGCGACGCGCGCACCTCACCATGGTCGCGCACATATACGACAGAGGGTGTCGGGAACTGGCGGGAGACTCGGGCGAGACGACGAGGGGAGTGGACGTGACCGAGCGGATCACGGCGGCGGAGTTCCATGCGGCCGCGGGGGCGGTGGACTGGCGGGTGCTGGGCGAGGGGGCGTGCGCGTGGTTCCGCACCGGGTCGTACGCGGCCGGCGTACGCCTCGCCGCGGCGATCGGTGAGCTGCCGGGCCTGGACGAGCACTCGCCGGACGTCGACCTGCGGCGCGACGGGGTGGCCGTACGCCTGGTCACCCGCACGGCCGAGCACTACGGTCTGACCGGCCGCGACCTCGACCTGGCCCGGCGGATCTCGGCGCTGGCCCGTGACCTGGGCCTGCCCGCGGACCCGGCGGCCGTGCAGTCCGTCCAGGTCAGCGTCGACGCGCTCGACCTGCCGGCGGTGACCCCCTTCTGGCGCGCCCTGCTCGGCTACGAGCACCGGGCCGGCAGCCCCGAGGACCTGGTCGACGCGCGGGGGCGCGGCCCGGCGTTCTGGTTCCAGCAGATGGACGCCCCGCGACCGCAGCGCAACCGGATGCACGTCGACGTCTGGGTCCCGTACGACCGGGCGGAGGCCCGGGTCGCGGCGGCCGTCGCGGCGGGCGGGCGCCTGGTGGACGACTCCCAGGCCCCGTCGTTCTGGGTGCTGGCCGACCCGGAGGGCAACGAGGCCTGCGTCGGCACGGCCGGCTGGCTCGACCCCGCGGCCGGAGCCCCGCCCGGGACGACCCCGCCGGCATGATCGGCCTCCGGAACGGGCCGGTCTCCACCGGTCCGCGCTGTTAACCTGCGTGCGAGGGGCCGCGCGGTGAAATCCGCGGCCTCGACCGGGCGCCAGCCCCGGGCCATCGGGGTGGCAGTGGCTCACGTCGGTACCCTGCTAGTCCTGGCCTGCCCGCGACGACATGGTGGTACTTCGTGAACGATCTTCGAGTGGTGGCGTTCGACCTGGACGACACGCTGGCGGTTTCCAAGTCCCAGATCGATCGTCGGATGGCGGAACTCCTCGGCCACCTGCTCACCGAGGTGGATGTGCTGGTCATCTCGGGTGGCCGGTTCGAGCAGTTCCAGGCGCAGATGCTGGCGCACCTCGACCTCACCGAGGAGCAGCGCGGCCGGCTGCACCTGATGCCGACCTGCGGCACCCGCTACTACCGCTGGCTGGACGGCGACTGGCGGCAGGTCTACGCCGAGGATCTGACCGAGGCCGACAAGGCCCGGGTCGTCGCCGCGCTGACCGAGTCGGCGCAGGCGCTCGACCTCTGGGAGGCGAAGACCTGGGGCGACATCATCGAGGACCGGGGCAGCCAGATCACCTTCTCGGCGCTGGGCCAGTCCGCGCCGCCGGCGGAGAAGTACGGCTGGGACCCGGACGGCAGCAAGAAGAAGCGGCTGCGGGACGCGGTCGCCGCGAAGCTGCCCGACCTGGAGGTCCGGGGCGGCGGCTCGACCTCGATCGACGTCACCCGCAAGGGCGTCGACAAGGCGTACGGCATGCGGAAGCTGCTGGAGTGCCTGGACCTGAAGATCGACAACGTGCTCTTCGTCGGTGACCGGCTCGACGTGGGCGGCAACGACTACCCGGTGAAGGCCATGGGCATCCGCTGTGTCGCCGTCACCCGCTGGGAGGAGACGGCCGACTACGTGGAGGCCCTCGTCGACGACCTGGTGAAGCTGCGGGCCGAGCCGGCCTGACCGCCGTCCCGGAGGGCGGGGCGGCGGCCAGGGGCGGGCGTCAGAGGGCGGCGCGGATCGCTTCGGCGAGCGTGGTGGGGGTGCGGCCGAGCAGCTTGGCCAGGTCGTCGCCGACCGCCAGCTCGCCCTGGGCGAGGCCCCGGTCGCCGTCGGCGAGCACGGCCGCGTAGCCCTCGGGCAGGCCGGCCGCGACCAGCAGCTCGGTGTACTTGTCCACCGGCAGGTCGAGGTAGGAGATTGTCGCGCCGGCCTGCCGGGAGATCTCGGCGGCCAGCTCGGTCAGGGTGAACGGCGCGCCGCCCAGCTCGTACACCTTGCCGGCCTGGCCCTCGGCGGTGAGCACCACGGCCGCGGCCTCGGCGTAGTCCGCGCGCGTGGCGGCGCTGACCCGCCCGTCACCCGCCGCGCCCGCCACCCCGTGCTGAAGGTACGTGGGGAGCTGGGCCGTGTAGTTCTCCAGGTACCAGCTGTTGCGCAGGAACACGTGCGGCAGGCCGGAGTCGCGGATCAGCTGCTCGGTCGCCTTGTGCTCGGCGGCGAGCGCCAGGGTGGATGTGTCCGCGTTCGCGATGCTGGTGTAGACGATCAGCCCGACGCCGGCCTCCCGCGCGGCGGTGACCACGTTGCCGTGCTGCACCACCCGCTTGCCGACCTCGCTGCCCGAGACGAACATCAGCTTCTCGGCGCCCGCGAAGGCCGCCTGGAGCGACCCGGGGTCGTCGTAGTCGGCCCGCTGGGTGACCACGCCCAGCTCGGCGAGGCTGGCGAGCCGGCCGACGTCCCGGCCGACCGCCACGATCTGGTTGGCGGGTACGTCCCGCTCGAGCAGCGAGGAGATGATCTGGCGGCCGAGCGGACCGGTGGCGCCGGTGACGACGATGGACATGAGCACTCCCTGTTTGGTGGCGACGTCAGCTGTCTTCCCTGGCCAACGGGAACAACTCCCCGACACTTCCCGTTGGAGAGTAGGCACCTTCAAGTTCGGTACGCACTGAAAGAGAGTGACCACGTGCAGGCGGACCCGTTCAACCGGAACTGCGGCAGCCGGAAGGTCCTGGACCGGATCGGCGACCGCTGGAGCGTGCTTGTCGTGCTCACCCTCGCCGGCGGCGACAAGCGCTACGGCGAGCTGGCCGAGCGGATCGACGGGATCAGCCAGAAGATGCTCACCCAGACCCTGCGCGGCCTGGAGCGCGACGGCATCGTCACCCGCACCGTGCACGCGAGCGTGCCGCCGCGGGTCGACTACGCGCTCACCGGCCTCGGCCGCAGCCTGCTCGACCTGGTCGCCGGCCTGGAGGCGTGGGCCACCACCCACCTGAGGGAGGTGGAGGCCGCCCGGGCCCGCTACGACGCGCGGGCCTAGTTCCGGAACCGGGGCCGAGTCTGGCGGGATCGGTGTCGATGCGGTAGGAACGCGCAGAGAGCGCTCTCCTTCCCCCATCACCGAACAGGCAGGCAGATGAGACCACTCGACCCCTCCCGCCGCCGCTTCCTCGCCCTCACCGCCGCCTCGGCGGCGTCGGTCACCGCCCTCGGGCTCCCGGCCGTGCCCGCCGCCGCGTCCCCGGCCGGCCACGGCCACGGCGACGGCGCCGAGCCCGACTTCGGCCCCAACGTCTTCGTGTACGACCCGACCACCCCGGTCGAGGAGATCCAGTCCACCCTGGACCAGCTCTTCGCCGCCCAGGAGCACAACGAGATGGGCCTCGACCGGTACGCCGTGCTGTTCAAGCCCGGCCGGTACGAGGTGAACGCCCGGCTCGGCTACTACACGACCGTGGCCGGCGTCGGCGCGCACCCCGACGACGTGGAGATCCACGGCGCGGTGCGGGTGATCGGCCAGCCCGACCCGAACTCCCCGGCCGGCATCTCCGCGCTGACCAACTTCTGGCGCTCGGCCGAGAACCTCGCCGTCACCCCGACCGACTGGTCGAACCAGTGGGCGGTCTCCCAGGCCTCCCCGATGCGCCGGGTGCACATCAAGGGCATCCTCTGGCTGGAACCCGGCAACGGCGGCTACTCCAGCGGCGGCTACATCGCCGACTCCAAGGTGGACGGCATCACCATCAACGGCTCCCAGCAGCAGTGGCTGACCCGGGACAGCGAACTCGGCGGCGACTGGACCAACGGGGTCTGGAACCAGGTCTTCTCCGGCGTCGTCGGCGCGCCCGCGCAGGGCTTCCCGGACCCGCCCTACACGACGCTGCCGACCAGCCCGGTGACCCGGGAGAAGCCGTACCTCTTCGTGGACGGCGCGGGCCGCTGGCGGGTGGCCGTTCCCCGGCTGCGCCGCGACACCGCCGGCACCACCTGGGCCGCCGGCGCCCCGCCGGTGCCCTCGCTGCCGCTGTCCGACTTCTTCATCGCCCGGCCCACCGACTCGGCCAAGCGGATCAACCAGGAACTCTCGCGGGGGCGGCACCTGCTGCTCACCCCGGGCGTCTACCACCTGGACCGGGCGCTGCGGGTCAAGCACCCGGACACCGTCGTGCTCGGCCTCGGCATGCCGAGCCTCGCCCCGACCACCGGCGACGCCGCCCTCCGGATCGAAGACGTGGACGGCGTCCGGATCGCCGGGGTGCTGGTCGACGCCGGGCCGGTCGAGTCGGAGGTGCTCGTCGAGGTCGGCAAGCGGCACAGCCACCGGTCGCACGCCGGCAACCCGATCTCGCTCCAGGACGTCTTCTTCCGCATCGGCGGCCCGTACGCGGGCCGGGCGGTGACCAGCCTCGTGGTGAACAGCCGGCACACCCTCATCGACAACATCTGGGCCTGGCGCGGCGACCACGGCAAGGCCGGCACCATCGGCTGGACCGTCAACACGGCCGCCACCGGCGTGGTGGTCAACGGCGACGACGTGACCGCGTACGGGCTCTTCGTCGAGCACTACCAGCGCTGGCAGACCATCTGGAACGGCGAGCGCGGCCGGACCGTCTTCATCAGAGCGAGCTGCCCTACGACCCGCCGAGCCAGGCGGCCTGGCGCAGCCCGACCGGCAACGGCTGGGCGTCCTACAAGGTCGCCGACCACGTGCGTGAGCACGAGGCGTGGGGGCTGGGGGTCTACTCGTACTTCAACCAGCAGGTGGACATCCGTTGCGACCGGGCCATCGAGGCGCCGCGCCGGGCCGGCGTGCGGTTCCACGACGCGATCACCGTGTTCCTGGACGGCAGCGGCGGCATCGAGCGCACCGTCAACGAGGCCGGCACCCCGGTGGTCGGCTCGTACGGCACCAGCCCGGTGGTCAGCTATCCCTGATCCGCCGATCAGGACACCGGCCGGCCGCGCCCCGCGGCCGGCCGGTGTTCGTCCGGGCGATGTAACGAGAATTCGCCGGAACACGCTGCACCCGTCGTCCCGTGCACGCTGGGAATCCCGCCCATAGGCTCGATCCGGCGGCACCGCGGCCACCCGCGCGGGGGCGACGGACGCGATCGAGGGGGCGCGTCCGCCGCCGGCCGGCCGCGTTGTCGGCCGCCCGCTCAGGCGGGGAGCTGCTCGGCGCGGGTGACCACCTGGTCGATCAGGCCGTACTCGCGGGCCTGCTCGGCGGTGAACCAGCGGTCCCGGTCCCAGTCGCGCTGGATCTCGTCCAGCGTGTGCCCACTGTGCTGGGCGATGAGCTCCTGCATGGTCCGCTTCACGTGCAGCATGTTCTCCGCCTGGATGGTGATGTCGGCGGCCGTGCCGCCCATCCCGCCGGACGGCTGGTGCATCATCACCCGCGAGTGCGGCAGCGCGAACCGTTTTCCGGCCGCGCCGGCGCAGAGCAGGAACTGCCCCATCGAGCCGGCCATCCCGAGGGCCAGCGTGGCCACGTCGTTCTTGACGTAGCGCATGGTGTCGTAGACGGCCATCCCGGCGCTGACCGAGCCGCCCGGGGAGTTGATGTAGAGGAAGATGTCCCGCTCCGGGTCCTCGGCGGCCAGCAGCAGGATCTGCGCGCAGATCTGGTTGGCCGAGGCGTCGGTGACCTCGGTGCCGAGGAAGATGATCCGCTCCTTGAGCAGCTTCTCGAAGACCCGGTCGCCGAGGGTCGGTTGCCCCTCGTCCAGCATCCAGATGCCGTATGCCATGACCTGACCACCTCCGTGCCGCCGGTGGGCGAGGGACCGCCCGGCAACCGGCGGTCTCCAGCCTCCGGCGGCCGGCACCCCGGGGCCCAGGGTTTCTGCCCGGGGCAGATCCGCCCTGGGCAGAACCTAGGCGGCGGTCAGCCGCCGCCGGCCGGCCCGGGCCCGCCGCCGGGCCAGCGTGACGGAGGTACGCGGACGGTGGCGGGCGGCCGGCGCGGAGGGGATCAGCCAGATCCTTGTGCCGGTGCCGAACGCGGTGGGGGAGGCGTACCCGAGCTCCGGGCCGACCGGCGCGGGCCCGGTGCCCGCCGGCCGCAACACCCCACCGAGCAGGGGGGTCGGGGCGACCGGCCGCCGGGTGGCGTGCAGCCGTGGCCCGCCGGCGCGTAGCTGCGGCCCCGTCCGGGTGGCCGGCACCCGGTCCAGCCGGGCGAGCGTCACCCCGGAGGTCACCGGCGCCCGCCGCTCGACCCGGCGCAGCTCGTCGCGGGCCTCCTCGAGCAGGTCCGACAGGTGGATGCCGAGCGCCCGGCAGATCGCCGCCAGCACCTCGGAGGACGCCTCCTTGCGGCCGCGTTCCACCTCGGAGAGGTAGGGCAGGGAGACGCCGGCCGCCAGCGCCACCTCGCGCAGGGTGCGGCCCTGACGCAGGCGTACCCGGCGGAGCACCCCACCGATCACCCGTCGCAGCAACGACATGCGGGCCTCCTCGCGGTCGTCGTCCCCCGGACGTCCCCATCATGCCCCGTCCCGGCGACGGACACGGGCCCGGCCAGGCCGGCACCTTGCCCCGGCCGGCCGGATCCCGGCGTACCCGCTATGTTGTGGGCGTGCAGGCGACGGTGGCGGAGCAGGGCCGACGGTGATCCATTTTCCCGCGCAACGGCGGGGGCCGCTGAGCGCGCTGAGCCTGCGCCTGCTCGCCGCCCTGGGCCTGGTCCTGGCCGTGGTGGCGGCGGTCTGGATCGACCGCGACGGCTACCGCGACGTCAACGAGGACGGCCTCACCCTCCTCGACTGCTTCTACTACGCGGTGGTCTCGCTCTCCACCACGGGCTACGGCGACATCACCCCGGCCGCGTCCTCGGCGCGACTCGTGAACGTCCTGTTCGTCACCCCCGCCCGGGTGCTCTTCCTGATCATCCTGGTCGGCACCACCCTGGAAGTCCTGACCGAGCAGTACCGGACCGGCCGTCGCCTGACGCGGTGGAGGAAAATCGTGAAGGACCACGTCATCATCTGCGGCTACGGCACCAAGGGCCGCAGCGCCGTCACCGCGCTGCTGGAGAACGGTCTGGACAAGTCCAAGATCGTGGTGGTCGAGCGGAGCGGCCCCGCGCTGCGGCAGGCCACCTCGGCCGGGCTGGTCGCCATCGAGGGCTCCGCCACCCGCTCGTCGGTGCTGGAGGAGGCGCACGTCCGCACCGCCAAGGCGGTCATCATCGCGACCGACAGCGACGACGCCTCGGTGCTGGTGGCGCTGACCGTCCGGCAGCTCACCGCCGGTCAGGTGCGGATCATCGCGGCGGTCCGGGAGGCGGAGAACGCGCCGCTGCTCAAGCAGAGCGGGGCGCACCACGTGATCGTCTCCTCGGCGACCGCCGGCCGCCTGCTCGGCCTGTCGACCTCCGCCCCGCCGCTGATCGACGTGGTGGAGGACCTGCTCACCCCCGGTCAGGGCATGGCGCTGGCCATGCGCTCCGCCGAGCGCAGCGAGGTGGGCCGCTCGCCCCGGGAGCTGGAGTCGCTTGTCATCGCCCTGGTCCGCCGAGGCAAGGTGGTCACGCTGAACGACAGGGCCGGCGCGGTGATCGAGACCGGCGACATGCTGGTCCACGTCCGCGACGACCGGCCGCAGTCCGCCGCGACGGTCTGACCTTCCCCCGACCCGCCCGCCGGCCCGGCGGTCAGCAGGCGACGTCCGGCTCGTCGCCGGACTCCCCGGCGCAGATCACCTGGCGGCCGCTGGTCGCCCGGCGGAGCAGGTCGTAGAGGGTGTCCCGCTCGGCCGGCTGCAGCGCGCCGAGCACCTCGTCCTCGACCCCGGCGAGGGCGCATTCGGCCTCGCGGAGCCGCTTCGCGCCGGCCGTGGTGAGGCTGACCACGTGACGGCGGCGGTCCTCGGGTGACCGTCGCCGCTCGACCAGGCTCTCCGCCTCCAGGTCGTTGAGCAGCCCGACCACGTTGGTGCCGTCGATCTGCAGCGTGCCGGCCAGCGCCTGCTGGCTGATGCCGCCCGACTCCCGCAGCACGGTGAGCGCGACGAGGTGCCGGGGGCGCAGGCCGAGGGGCGCCAGCACCGACTCGGAGCGCAGCCGCATCCGCCGGGCCAGATGGTCGAGCAGCGGCCCGGAGCGGTGCTCCGACTCCTCGACGGGCAGGGCTGGCATGTGACCCAGTTTACGCACGGCGTGGAACATCGGCCTGCTATAAATGGTTGGCGCTACACAAACGATCCGTGGAGGGTTAACCAAATGGCACACCTGCTGTACATCGACTCCAGCATCCGGGGTGAGCACTCGGTCAGCCGGCGGCTCACCGCCCGGGCCGCCGCCGCGTGGCGCGCCGCCCACCCGGGCGGCACCGTCACCCACCGCGACCTCGGCCGGGAGCCGCTGCCACACCTGGACGAGGCCAGCGGCCTGGCGCGGATGGTGCCGGCGGAGCAGCACACCCCGGCGCAGCGCGCGTCCTGGCAGCTCAGCGAGCGGCTGGTGGACGAGGTGAAGCGGGCCGACACGATCCTGCTCGGCCTCCCGCTCTACAACTACGGCGCGCCGAGCAGCGTGAAGACCTGGGTCGACCACCTCATCGCGCCCGGCATCGCGTACGACCCGGCCACCGGGGCCGGCCTGCTCGGTGGGCGCGAGTTCATCGTGCTGGGCACCCGGGGTGGCGGCTACGGCCCGGGCACGCCGCGCGAGGGCTGGGACCACGCCGAGCCCTGGCTGCCGCACGGCCTGTCGATGACCGGCCTGGACCCGCGCTTCATCTCGGCCGAGCTGACCCTGGCGCCGGTCACCCCGGCCATGGCCGAGCTGATCCCGCTGCACGAGCAGAGCCTCGCGGCGGCCGAGCGGACCATCGACGAGCTGTGGGTGCCGGCCTCCGCGGTGGCCTGACCCGACGACGAAAAAGGGCGGGCCCTCCCCTCGGGGAACGGCCCGCCCTTGCGGTCCTCGTCAGGGACGCGTCAGAGGATCGTCCAGGTGTCGCCGGCCGACAGCAACCCGGCGAGCTGCTGCTCGGGGGTCTGGTCGACGCCGGCCTTCGCCGCCGCCACCTGCTCCTGCACCACGCGGTCGTAGGAGGAGCGGTTCACCGAGCGGAACACGCCGATCGGGGTGTTCCGCAGGTCCAGCCCGGGCAGCCGGGACAGCGCGAAGGCGTACGCCGGGTCGGCGACCCCCGCGTCGTGCACCACGATCTCCTCCGCCGGGGTGGCCGCCGTCTCCCGGACCTCCAGCCCGAAGCCGCCCGGCGGGTGGACGACGCAGAACTGGCCGTCCTTGCCGAAGGTGATCGGCTGCCCGTGCTCCAGCCGGATCAGGAAGTCGTCCCGGGTGGCCGGCTCCTTGAGCGGGTCGAACGCCCCGTCGTTGAAGATGTTGCAGTTCTGGTAGATCTCCACGAACGCGGAGCCCTCGTGCGCGGCGGCGGCCCGCAGCACCGACTGCAGGTGCTTGCGGTCCGAGTCGATGGTCCGGGCCACGAAGGTGGCCTCCGCGCCGAGCGCCAGCGACAGCGGGTTGAACGGGGAGTCCGCCGAGCCGACCGGCGTCGACTTGGTGACCTTGCCGATCTCGGAGGTCGGCGAGTACTGCCCCTTCGTCAGGCCGTAGATCCGGTTGTTGAACAGCAGGATCTTGAGGTTGACGTTGCGGCGCAGCGCGTGGATCAGGTGGTTGCCCCCGATGGAGAGCGCGTCGCCGTCACCCGTGACCACCCAGACCGACAGGTCCGGCCGGCTCACCGACAGGCCGGTGGCGATCGCCGGGGCGCGGCCGTGGATCGAGTGCATCCCGTAGGTGTTCATGTAGTACGGGAAGCGGGACGAGCAGCCGATGCCCGAGATGAAGACGACGTTCTCCCGGGGGATGTTCAGCTCCGGCATGAAGCCCTGGACGGCCGCCAGGATGGCGTAGTCGCCGCAGCCGGGGCACCAGCGCACCTCCTGGTCGGACTTGAAGTCCTTGGCGGTGAGCTTGAGGGCGACGGGCTCAGACATTCTTCAGGACCTCTTCCAGCATCGTCTCCAGCTCGGCGGCCGTGAACGGCAGGCCGCGGACCTGGTTGTAGCCGATCGCGTCGACCAGGTACTTCGCCCGGATCACGTGGGCGAGCTGGCCGAGGTTCATCTCGGGGATGACCACCCGGTCGTACGCGCGCAGCACCTCGCCGAGGTTGGCCGGCATCGGGGCCAGGTGACGCAGGTGCGCCTGGGCGACGGCGAGCCCGCGCTGCCGCAGGCCCCGGCAGGCCGCCCCGATCGGGCCGTACGTCGAGCCCCAGCCGAGCACCAGCACCCGGGCGTCGCCGTCCGGGTCCTCCACCTCGACGTCCGGCACCGGGATGGTCTCGATCCGGGCCGCCCGGGTGCGCACCATGAAGTCGTGGTTCGCCGGGTCGTACGAGATGTCGCCGGTCTTGTCGGCCTTCTCCAGGCCGCCGATCCGGTGTTCCAGCCCCGGGGTGCCCGGGATGGCCCACGGTCGGGCCAGGGTCTCCGGGTCCCGCAGGTACGGCAGGAAGGTGGCGCCGTCCTCGCCGTTGGGCCGGCTGGCGAACTCGACCCGCAGGTCGGGCAGGCTCTCCACGTCCGGCAGCAGCCACGGCTCGGAGCCGTTGGCCACGTAGTTGTCGGACAGCAGGAGCACCGGGGTGCGGTAGGTCAGCGCGATCCGGGCGGCCTCCAGGGCCGCGTGGAAGCAGTCCGCGGGCGACTTGGGCGCGATCACCGCGACCGGGGCCTCGCCGTGCCGGCCGTACAGGGCCATGTTGAGGTCGGCCTGCTCGGTCTTGGTGGGCATGCCGGTGGACGGCCCGGCGCGCTGCACGTCGACGATGACGAGCGGCAGCTCCAGCGCCACGGCCAGCGAGATCGTCTCGCTCTTCAGTGCCACGCCCGGACCGCTCGTGGTGGTGACGCCGAGCGAGCCGCCGTACGAGGCGCCCAGCGCCGCGCCGACGGCGGCGATCTCGTCCTCGGCCTGCATGGTGACCACGCCGAGCTTCTTGTGCTTGCTCAGCTCGTGCAGGATGTCCGAGGCCGGCGTGATCGGGTACGCGCCCAGGAAGACCGGCAGCCCGGAGCGGACTCCGGCGGCCACCAGGCCCAGCGACAGCGCCGCGTTGCCGGTGATGTTCCGGTAGGTGCCCGGCAGCATCTTCGCGGGCTTGACCTCGTAGCGGACGGAGAAGTCCTCGGTGGTCTCGCCGAAGTTCCAGCCGGCCCGGAAGGCGGCCACGTTCGCCGCGACCAGCTCGGGGCGGGCCGCGAACTTGCGCTCCAGGAACCGCAGCGTCGACTCGTACGGGCGCGAGTACATCCAGCTCAGCAGGCCGAGCGCGAACATGTTCTTGGCCCGCTCGGCGTCCTTCTTGGACACCTCCTGCTCGGCCAGCGCGCCGACCGTCATCGAGGTCAGGGCGACCGGGTGCACCACGTAGCCGGCGAGGGAGTCGTCGTCGAGCGGGCTGGTCGCGTAGCCCACCTTGGCCAGGTTGCGCCGGGTGAACTCGTCGGTGTTGACGATGATGTCCGCCCCGCGCGGCAGGTCGGTCAGGTTGGCCTTGAGCGCGGCCGGGTTCATCGCCACCAGCACGTTCGGTGCGTCGCCGGGGGTGAGGATGTCGTAGTCGGCGAAGTGCACCTGGAAGCTCGACACGCCCGGCAGGGTGCCGGCGGGGGCCCGGATCTCGGCCGGGAAGTTGGGCAGCGTGGAGATGTCGTTGCCCAACTGGGCCGTCTCCGAGGTGAACCGGTCACCGGTGAGCTGCATGCCGTCGCCCGAGTCGCCGGCGAACCGGATGACCACCCGGTCGAGTTGACGGATCTGCTTGGTCACGCCCGCACCTCGCTTCGCTGAGCGCCGTCGCACGGGCGGCTGAACATGATGGAGACCCCGCCTTGCCCGGCCACGTGCCCTCCTAGACGCGCTGCTGCCGCCGGCCGTCCGTCGATTGGTCCGACCCGCTTCATCTCTCACGTCAGAGCCTACGTCGGTCCCTTAGGGCAACCTTGGTGGAGGTCCGACGTATGGGACCTGATCGGGCCGGTGTATGCCCGGCTTTGCGGTGTTTAGTACCGCAGCCCGTAATTCAGATCACCGCAACCAGCCGGACGCATCCGCAACTCACTCCTCGGCAGGGCGGGCGACCGGCTCCGCGGTGGCGGCTCCCGTGCGGCGGCGCAGCGAGGTGGTCGCCAGGGCCAGCGCGAGCACCACCAGCAGGCCGGAGACGCCGATGAGGGCCACCGCCGTCCCGTGCATCGAGGTGGCGTCGTCGTCGGCGGCCGGCGCGGCGGCGGCCACCACGCCCTGCGAACCGGTCGGGGCGGGCGTCACGACCGCCGGGGTGGCCAGCGCGGCCGCGGCGGTGATCCGGAAGCTCATCTGCACCTGCCGGTCGCGCCCGCTGCGCGGATCCAGCCGCCCGACGGCGGCGCCGGCCAGCGGGGCCCGGCGCTGGGCCTCCGTCGAGGCGGTCACCGGCAGGCGCAGGTCGACGGTCCGGCCGGCGGGGACGGTGCCCAGCTCGCACCGGGTCCGGTCGGGGCCCGCCGCGGCGCAGCCGGCCGGCGGATCGGTGACCGTCACCCCCGCGGGGAGGACCACGTCGACCCGGCCGGAGGCGTCGACCTTGCCGGTGTTGCCGAGGCGTACGCCCAGGGTGCTCGGCGCGCCGCTGATGTCGAAGAGCACCTCGTCGGCACGGAGCGAGATGCCGGGCACCGGCGGCCCGGGCGGGAAGAGGACGGCGAAGCCCTCGTCGTCGCCGGCCGTGCCGGCCACCCCGGGCGCGGTGGCGGTGACCTGGACCGACCCGCTCAGCGGCATGGACCGCCAGGCCGTGCCGGCGACCCGGACGCGGATGGCGGCGCGGAACCGGTCCCCCGGGGCGGTGGCCCACCCGCCGCAGCGGTGGCTGCCGCCGCCGGCCGAGGCGCAGCCCGGGGTGCCGGCGTCGGTCAGCCCGGGCGGCAGGGTGTAGCCGAGGCGGATCAGCTCCGGCCGGCCACCGGTGTTGGTCACCGTCACCCGCAGCGTGGTCACCGTGCTGTCCGCGTTCCAGTAGGCGGGGGTCAGCACGACGTCGTCGGTGGTGACCCGCACGCCGAGCGGGCTGCCCGCCGGCTGGCCCGGCGGGGGCGGGGCGACAACGGGCGGCGGCCCGGCCGGCGGGGGCGGCGGCGTGGTGGTGGGCGCCGTGGTGGTGGGCGCCGGTTCCGGGGCCGTGGTCGTCGGCGCCGGCGGGGTGCTGGTCGGTGCCGCCGGCGTGGTCGACGGCACCTCCTCCGTCGGCGGCGGGCTGGTGGGCGCCGGCCCCGTCGTCGTGGGGGTCACGGTGGGCGTGGCCTCGGTCGGATCGCCGGGCTCGCCGCCCGGCTCACCCGGGTCACCCGGATCGGCCGCCCGGACCGCGGCGGTCACGGTCGGCGAGGCCGCCGCCCAGGCCGGCCCCACCGCGACGGCCGCCACGATCCCGGCGAGCAGCGCGGGCACGAGCAGCGCGGGGGTGCCTCTGAGCGCGGCGCGCCGAGCAGGCCGTACGCGGGGGCGGGGCATCTGTCCTCCGTGACGCTCAGTGAGCTCTCATTATTTGGCAACAGTTGCCTTGGTGCACTAGTACCGCGAGGAAACAAATCCGTAACGGGTTCGAGGCGGCCCGACGGCCCGCCCGGTAGGCTCCCGACCGTGACCGGTTACCTCGGCTCGTACGCCACGCTCGGTCTCCTGCTCCTTGCCGCCGTGCTCTTCTTCGTTACGGCGTTCTCGGCCAATCGGGTGTTACGTCCTGGCCGTCCGGCTGATCCGTGGGGCAAGCGGGCCACCTATGAGTGCGGTCTCGACCCCGTCGGCGGCGACTGGGCGCAGATGCAGATCCGCTACTACGTCTACGCCTACCTGTACGTGCTCTTCGCCGTGGAGGCGGTCTTCCTCTTCCCGTGGGCGCTGGTCTTCGACCGGCCCGGGTTCGGCGTGACCACCGTGGTGGAGATGGGCGTCTTCGTCGCCGTGGTGGCGCTCGGCATCCTCTACGCCTGGCGCCGGAACATCCTCCGCTGGACCTGACCCCGGTCAGGCCAGCCCGCGCCGGGTCAGGGCCGGTGGCCGGTCCCCCCGGATCGACGCCACCATGTCCAGCACCCGGCGGGTCTCGCGGACCTGGTGGGCGCGGAACACCCGGGCGCCGAGCCAGGCCGAGACGGCGGTGGCCGCCAGGGTGCCCTCCAGCCGGTCGGGCACCGGCAGGTCCAGCGTCTCGCCGATGAAGTCCTTGTTCGACAGGGCCACCAGCAGCGGCCAGCCGGTGGCCGCCAGCTCGCCGAGCCGCCGGGTGATCTCCAACGAGTGCCGGGTGTTCTTGCCGAAGTCGTGCGCCGGGTCGATCAGGATCCCGTCCCGCCGTACGCCGAGGCCCGCCGCCCGCTCGGCCAGGCCGGTGACCGTCCCGACCACGTCGGCCACCACGTCGTCGAACGCGGCCCGGTGCGGCCGGGTCCGCGGGGCGAGCCCACCGGCGTGCGAGCAGACCAGCCCGGCGCCGGTCGCCGCGGCGACCCGGGCCAGCGCGGGATCCGCCCCCGACCAGGTGTCGTTGAGCAGGTCGGCGCCGGCCTCCACCGCCTCCACGGCGACCTCGGCGCGCCAGGTGTCGATCGAGATGACCACGTCCGGGAAGGCGGCCCGGACCGCGGCGATGGTGTCCACCGTGCGGCGGATCTCCTCGGAGACGTCGACCTCGTCACCCGGCCCGGCCTTCACCCCGCCGATGTCGATGATCTCCGCGCCCTCGGTCACCGCCCGCTCGACGGCGCGCAGCGCGCTGTCCTGGGCGAAGGTGGCGCCCCGGTCGAAGAACGAGTCCGGCGTGCGGTTGACGATCGCCATCACGACGAGGTCGCCGGGGGAGAAGGTCCGCCCGCCGAGCCGCAGCGCCCCGGTCATGCCCGCCTCCTCGCCGATCTTCCACTGGTCGCTCCCGACGCTATCCGGTCCCGCCCGGCCCGGGCCGGGCGGCGTCACCGTCCCCTCCCCGCCCGCAGGAGCCGGGCGCCGGCGATTCCGATCGGAGGCGGCGGAGGGCTCGCCCGATCCCCGCCCGCATGCCACGATCTCCCCATGGGTGAGGTTCTGCTCCTCTTGGTCGTCGCGCTGACCGTGGCGGCGGTGGTGTTCGGGGTGACGGTGCTGGTCTCCGGGCGGGATCCGGGCCTGGCGCCCGCCGAGCCGGACGGCCGGGCCGTGCCCCTGCCGGGCAGCCGCCCGCTGGACGAGTCGGACGTCGCCGAGGTGCGCTTCGACACCGCGCTGCGCGGCTACCGGATGGCGCAGGTCGACGCGGCGATGCGCCGGGCCGCCTACGACATCGGCTACAAGACCGAGCTGATCGGCGTGCTGGAGGCCGAGAACGCCGCCCTCCGCGAGGGCCGGACCGAGGAGGCCGACGCGCTGCGCCGGGCCCGCGCGGAGGCCGCCGCGACCGGTTCCGAGGCCGAGGCCCCCACCCCGCCGCCGGCCTCCGCCACGCCGGTCTCCGCCGAGGCCGGCGTGGCGGAGGCCCCGGCCGCCGCCGCCGTCGAGGACGTGGCCACGCTGCCGTCCGCCGCCCCCGTGCCGGCCACCGGTGGGCCGGCCCCCGTCGCGCCGGTGGCGACCCCGGTGGCGACTCCGCCCGAGGTCGGCCTCCGGCCGCCCGCCGACCCCACCGCAACCCCGACCGACCGCGACCCCACCGCGGAGGCCACCCGCGACGCCGCCCCGGCCGCCGAGGCCACCCACGGCAACGGCCGGACCGCTCAGGCCGGCACCGACTCCGACCGGGAGCGCGGGCCCGTTGTCCGCTCGGAGTCCGCGTGACCGGCGCGGGCGGTGGCGCCGGCTTCGCCGAGGCGGCGCAGCCCGGGGCCGCCGAGGTCACCGCATCGGTGATCGTCGAAGCGCCGGCCGAGCGCGTCTTCGCGGCGCTGACCTCCTGGGAGCGACAGTCCGACTGGATTCCGCTCACCACGGTCCGGGTCGTCGAGGGGGACGGCGGCGAGGGGAGCCTTGTCGAGGCGGTCACCACGCTCGGCCCGGCCGTGCTCCGCGACGAGATGCGGGTGGTCCGGGTGGACGCGCCGTACGAGGTCGGCGTGGTGCACTGCGGCAAGCTGCTCCGCGGGCCCGGTGTGCTGCGCTGCACCCCCATGGAACGGGACCGGACCCAGGTGGTCTGGCACGAGTGGTTCCACCTGCCGGGCGGGCCGGCCGGCCGGGTGGCCTGGCCGGTGCTCTGGCCCGGCTCGAAGTTCAGCCTGACCCAGGCGTTGAAGAAGTTCGCCCGGCTGGTCGAGCAGGGCCGGCTGCCCTGACTGTCGCCGCCCGCTGTCGGTGGGCTGGCCTACTGTGTACGGCGTGACTGACCTGGTGACCGGCGCCGACGGGCTGCCCCGCTGCGCCTGGGGGGCGAGCACCCCGGACTACGCCGTCTACCACGACGAGGAGTGGGGCCGGCCGCTGCGCGGCGACGACGCGCTCTACGAGCGGCTGACGCTGGAGGCGTTCCAGTCCGGCCTGTCCTGGCTGACCATCCTGCGCAAGCGGCCCGCGTTCCGGCTCGCCTTCGACGAGTTCCGCATCGACAAGGTCGCCGGCTACGGCGAGGCCGACGTGGCCCGCCTGCTGGCCGACGCGGGGATCGTCCGCAACCGGGCCAAGGTCGAGGCGGCCATCGCCAACGCGCGGGCGGCCCTGGCGCTGCCCGACGGCCTCTCGGCGCTGCTCTGGTCCTACGCGCCGCCGCCGCGGGCGGCCCGGCCGCGGTCGTTCGCCGAGGTGCCGGCGCTGACCCCGGAGTCGACCGCGATGGCCAAGGCGCTCAAGAAGAGCGGCTTCCGCTTCGTGGGCCCGACCACGGCCTACGCGCTGATGCAGGCCACCGGCATGGTCGACGACCACCTCGCCGGCTGCCACGCGGCCCGCGACCGTCCGGAGGCCTGACCCGGCGGCGGACGCGGCGGGACCGGCCCCGCTCCGGCGTGATGGGATTGGGACATGACCGACACCGAGCCGCGGACGAGCGGGACGATCGAGGGCGGCGCGGCCCCGGGCGCCTGGGCGGTGCTGCTGCCCGCCGAGCGCTACGAGGCCGAGCGGCTGGTGCACCACGACACGCTGGAGCTGACCGGGCTCGATCAGGCCGCGGGGCCCCGGCCCGGCGACCCGGTGGCGGTGCTGGTCGACGAACCGCTGCGGCTGGTGGCGCTCGGCCGGGTCGCACCGGCCACGGCGGAGACCCGGGAGGACCCGGACGACCCGCAGTCCGAGGCCGGTCCCGGGGCGCTCGTGGTCACGTACACCCGGCGGGTGCTGGACGAGCCGGTGCCGGTCGGCGGCCTGGCCCCCGGCGGGCCGGTCACCGGGCTCGACCCGGGCCGTTTCCGTGAGCTGGCCGACCGGATCGGCCCGCCGCCGGCCCGCCGCTCCTGGCTGGTCAGCCTCGACCTGCCGATCGAGGCGGCCTCGCCCGCCGAGGCGGTCCGGCTCTTCTGGGCCTACGTGCAGGAGCTGGGCCCGCGCGAGCTGCCCGCCTTCGTCTCGCCGGCCGGTGACGAGCTGGCCATGCAGGCGTTCGTGCTGGGCGCCGAGGCCAACCAGGATCCCGAGGAGGACGACTGACCCGCGCCGGTCAGCGGCCCTCGAAGACCGGCTTCTGCTTGTTCACGAAGGCCATGGTGGCGGCCCGGTGGTCGGCGGTGGCGCCGCAGATCGCCTGGGCCTGAGCCTCGGCGGCCAGCGCGTCGGCCAGGGTGCCGGCGTCGGCGATGGAGAGCTGCCGCTTGATGGCCCCGTACGCGACGGTCGGGCCGGCGGCGAGCCGGGCGGCCAGCTCCTGCGCGGCCGGGAGCACCTGCTCGTCGTCGTCCACGAGCCGGGTGAGCAGGCCCAGCCGGCAGGCGTCCTCGGCGCCCACCGGCTCGGCGAGCATCAGCAGCTCGACGGCCTTGGCGTGGCCGACCAGCCGGGGCAGCGTCCAGGAGGCGCCGGTGTCGGCGGCCAGCCCGACGCCGGCGAAGGCCATCAGGAACCGGGTCTTCGGACCGCCGACGCGGAAGTCGGCGAGGAACGCCAGCGAGGCGCCGGCCCCGGCGGCCATGCCCCGGACCGCGGCGATCACCGGCTTGGGCAGGTTGGCCAGCCGGGCCGCGATCGGGTTGTAGTGGGCCCGCACGGTGCCCAGCGGGTCGGCGTCGGCGGACTCCAGCGTCTGCACGTGCTCCCGCAGGTCCTGCCCGGCGCTGAACGAGCCGCCCGCGCCGGCCAGCACGACCGCCCGGCAGGACCGGTCGGCCTCCAGCTCGGCCAGGGTGTCCCGCAGCGCCTCCTTGAGCGCCACGTCGAGCGAGTTCATCGCCGTCGGGCGGTTCAAGGTCAGGGTGACGACGGCGTCGGTGCGGTCGACGAGCAGGGGCTCGGTCACGTCTCTAACGACCCTTCTGTCGGGCGAGGCGGTTGCTGGCGTCGAGGCACTGCTCGACGTACCGGTCGGCGGCCGGCCGGAGCCGGGCCGCGTGCCGGTCGAAGAAACTGGCGGCGCTGCTGCCCGGCCAGCGCTCGGGGAGCAGCGCGGGCGGCAGCTGCGGGTCCCGGAACAGGAAGGTACGCCACGCGTGCACGAGCCGGAACCGGGCCGCGTACGCCTCCTCGTCGCTGCTGCGCACGGTGACCCCGGTGAGCAACGGCTTCTGCTCGGCGACGAACCGCTCGTACGCGCGTCCGATCTCGGCCAGGTCCCAGGCGCGGCGGACCACCCCCATGGCGCCGGGGGTGCCGGAGGCGTGCGCGGCGGTGAACCGCTCGAAACGCACCCCGGCCTCGGCGAGCAGGACGTCGACGTCCTCGCCCGGCCGGGTCGCCACCCAGGTGCAGTCGTCCAGCGTGCCGTAGCCGAGGAAGGTGAGGTTGGCGGCGAGTCGCTGCCGGTCCCGGCGGGACGCGGGCGCGTCCAGCACCAGGAGGTCGAACCGTCCGTCCCAGGCGTGCCGCCCCGTGCGGTAGATCCGGGCGCCCGCCTCGTCCAGTCTTCGGGCCGCCTTCGGTGTGATCGAATATCCGGGCCCGGAGGCGAGCCGGAGCGGTTCGAGCCAGCCCTGACGGACCATCCGGGAGACCGCGGTGCGGACCGCCGGCGGGGCGATCCCGAGCGGTGCCAGCAGCTTGACCAGGGCGGCGACCGGTGCGCGGCCACCCCTCGCCCGGAGGTGGTCGCCGTACAGGTCGAAGAGTGCCGACCGTGCCTGCATGACCGCACATTGTGACAGGCCTATCCAAGATAAGCTAGATGCTGTTACATCAATGCTGCTTCGGTTTGGGTCCGGCGGTGTTCATCAGGGAAAATCGTTGGTCGACGCCCCCGCGACGGTTGCGGGTGGTCATGACGAAGTGGCTGTGGGGCAACCCACCGACCCTGGTGTAGGTCTGAGGGGAGACAACATGGCGGCGATGAAGCCGCGGACGGGCGACGGTCCGCTGGAGGTCACCAAGGAGGGCCGGGGCATCGTCATGCGGGTCCCGCTGGAGGGTGGTGGCCGGCTCGTCGTCGAGATGACTCCCGACGAGGCCACCGCGCTGGGTGACGCGCTGAAGGCGGCTGCCGGCTGATGCGGGGAGCGGTTCGCGCGACGTCCGTCGTGCGAACGGTTCGCCCTACCCTGAGCCACCGGCAGAGCCGGTGGCTCAGGGCCTTCCTCGCCCGGTGAGCGGCAAAGTGTCCCGCTTCGAGCAGTTTCGGAGGTACGGTCCAGCGTGCTGGCCATTCGTCTGGTGAGCGGGCCCACGCGGCCCGACACCCTTGTCCTGCCCGTTCGTCCCGAAGGGCCGGACGCGCCCGCCGCGCTGGTTCCCACCGCCGTTCCGCCCGGCGACGACGTCCGGGCCGAGGCGGCGGCGCTGCTGCCCGCCGCCCGGCTCAGCGGCGCCGCCGGTGAGGTGCGGGAGCACCTGCGTCCCGGCGGCACCCCGGCCCGGCTCTGGCTGCTCGGCGTCGGCGAGGGCGGCGAGCACGGCTGGCGGGTCGCCGGCGCGGCGCTCGCCCGGGCCGCCAAGGATGAGACGCACATCACCATCACGCTGCCGGACGAGGCCACCGACGCGCTGCGCGGCCTGGCCGAGGGGCTGCTGCTCGGCTCCTACCGCTACCGGCTCACCCAGGCCGGCGGCACGCCCGCGCTGGCCGAGGTGGACGTCGTGGTCGGCGACCCGGAGGCGCTCGCGCCGACCCTGGCCGCAGCCCGGACCACCGCCGAGATGACCCGGCTGGCCCGGGACCTGACCAACACCCCCTCCTCCACCAAGAACCCGGAGTGGTTCGCCGCCCAGGTGGCCTCCGCCGCGTCCGGCCGCGCCGACCTGCACCTGCGGGTACGCGGCCCGGAGGAACTGGACGCCGAGGGTTTCGGCGGCATCCTGGCCGTCGGCGGCGGCTCGGCCAGCGGCCCCCGCCTGGTCGAGCTGGACTGGCGGCCGGCCGGCGCGCGTACCCACGTGGTGCTGGTGGGCAAGGGGATCACCTTCGACACCGGCGGCATCTCGATCAAGCCGGTGCCGGCCATGAAGCTCATGCGCAAGGACATGGCCGGGGCCGCCGCGGTGGTCGCCGCCACCCTGGGCGCCGCCGCGCTGGACCTGCCGGTGCGGGTCACCACGCTGGCCCCGCTCGCCGAGAACATGGTCAGCGGCTCGGCGTTCCGCCCCGGCGACATCATCCGCCACTACGGGGGCCTGACCAGCGAGAGCACCAACTCCGACGCCGAGGGCCGGCTGGTCCTCGCCGACGCCATGGCGTACGCCGTCCGGGAGCTGAAGCCCGACCTGATGGTCGACCTGGCCACCCTGACCGGGGCGAACGCGGTGGCGCTGGGCAAGCGGCACGCCGCCCTCTACAGCGAGAACGACGACCTCGCCGCCGACCTGCTGGGCGCGATCGCGGCGGCCGGCGAGCGGGCCTGGCGGATGCCGCTCGCCGACGACTACGTCGAGTACCTGGGCAGCGACATCGCCGACCTGCACAGCTCACCGAGCCGGGGCGCCGGCTCGGTGGTGGCCGCGCTCTTCCTCCGCGAGTTCACCGGCGACCTGCGCGACCGCTGGGTGCACATGGACATGTCCGCGCCCTCCTGGTCGGACGACGTGCACGGCGAGCTGGTCAAGGGCGCCACCGGCTGGGGCGTCCGCGGGTTGCTGCGCTGGCTGGCCACGCTGGGCTGACCGGGCGCGGTGGTCAGCCCTTCACGGCGGCGAGCAGGCCGTGCCCGACGGGCAGGAGCGCCGGCACCCAGTGCTCCGACTCGCGGATCGCCTTGATCGTCTCCCGCACGGTGACGGTCTCCATGTCGCGGGCGGCCGGGTCACCGATCCGGCCGCCGGCCAGGGCTCCGTTGAGCGCGAGCACCCCGCCGGGGCGCAGCAGCCGCAGGGCGGCGTCCACGCAGGCGGCGAAGCCGGTCGCCTCGGCGTCGACGAAGACCAGGTCGTAGGCGCCGTCCGCGAGCCGTGGCAGCACGTCGAGGGCGCGGCCGGTGATGATCCGGGTGCGCCCCGACGCGAAACCCGCCTCCTGGAACAGCCGCCGGGCGATGCGCTGGTGCTCGACCTCCACGTCGATCGTGGTGAGCACCCCGTCGGGGCGCATGCCCCGGAGCAGCCAGACACCGCTCACCCCGGTGCCGGTGCCGATCTCCACCACCGCCCGGGCGTTCCCGGCGGCGGCGAGCAGGCGCAGCGCGGCCCCGGCGCCCGGCGTCACCGCGTCCACGCCCACCTCGTGGGCGAGGGCGCGGGCCGTCCGCAGCACGAGATCCTCGGTGACGTACGACTCGGCGAACTGGAGCACCTGGGCGGTCGAGTTGCCGGAGCCGGCGACCGTGGCGATGGGACACCTCCGGGCGGACTGGTGCGAGGGGTCGGTTGGCACTGAGAGCCTAGAGGCGCGCCTCGACACGCGCAGCCGCGAGTCGGCCCTCAGACGATCACGCGCGGCAACCCCTGACTCCGCTCGGGGCATCCGTGCAATCCTGGACGGAGTCCCGTGCGGCACGGCCGGCTCCGCCGACCGCCCGTCGGGGCCTGGGGGACGGACTGGGAGGCACCGACGTGACCGACGGCTGGGACTGGCGCCAGCCCGGCGGGGGCACGGCACCGGCGGGAGGGCCGCCGCCGGGGCAGCCACCGCAGGGCGCCGGGGGCGGCACCTCGCCCTGGTGGTCCGACGCGCTCGCCGACCCCTGGCGCGACCCGTACGCGCCCGCTGCCGTGGTGGTCCCGGCCGCGCCGCTCCCCGGGAGCAGTGAGCCGGAACCGGTGACCGACCCCGACGCGCCGAGGCGGCCGGGCCTGCGCCAGGTGGTGCTGGTCTCGCTGATCACGGCCCTGCTCGCCGGCTCGCTCGGCAGCGCCCTGACCTACGCGTTCCTGCGCACCGGCGGTGCGATGCCGACGCTGGGGGCGCAGTCCGGGCAGGCCCCGGCGCTCGCCCAGCGCAAGCCCGACTCACTGGCCGGGGTCGCCGAGAAGGTGCTGCCCAGCGTGGTCACCGTCCGGGTGGCCAGCCTCGGCGGCACCAGCGAGGGCTCCGGCTTCGTGGTGAGCGCCGACGGGCACATCGTCACCAACGACCACGTGGTCGCGGGCGGGCCCGGCAAGGCCACGGTGGTCTTCAACGACGGCAGCACCGCCCCGGGCACCGTCGTCGGGCAGGATCCGGAGTCGGACATCGCCGTCATCAAGGTGACCCGCACCGGATTGAAGCCGGTCGAGTTCGGCGACTCCGACGCGCTCGCCGTCGGCGACCCGGTGCTCGCCGTCGGCTCGCCGCTCTCCCTGGCCAACACGGTCACCGCCGGCATCGTGAGCGCCCTGGACCGCACCATGATGGCCGGCGAGCCGGGCGGGCCGACCCGCTACTACGCGGCCATCCAGACCGACGCGGCGGTCAACCACGGCAACTCCGGCGGCCCGCTGGTCGACGGCGCCGGCCGGGTGGTCGGGGTGAACTCGACGATCAAGTCCCTGGTGGCCGACGGGCAGGAGGCCGGCAACATCGGGCTCGCCTTCGCCATCCCGATCAACCAGGCGAAGCGGGTCACCGAGGACATCATCGGCACCGGCAAGGCCCGGCGTACGGTGATCGGCGCCCAGGTCGGCGGCACCGGTGTGAGCGGCGGCGGCGTACGCCTCAACAACGTCGAGCCGGCCGGTCCGGCGGCGGCGGCTGGTCTGCGTACCGGGGACGTGGTGCTCCGGCTGGACCGGCACCCGATGAACGACCCGACGGACCTGGTGGCCCTGGTCCGCAAGTACGCCCCCGGTTCGGTGGTGACGGTCGAGTACCGGCGCGGGTCCAACCGGCAGAACGCCTCGGTGACGCTCGCCGCAGACGCCAAGTGAGGTCCCCTCACCCCCTCCCGGCCGGCCACCTGACGTGCGTAGTCTTGCCCTGACGCGCCACGAGGAGGCCGAGTGTTCGAGAACCTGAACTGGTGGGAGATCGGCGCCCTGCTGCTCCTGGCACTGTTGATCTTCGGGGACCGGCTGCCCACGGTGATCAACGACGGCCTCCGGATGGTCCGCAACCTGCGCAACATGGCGCGGAACGCCACCGGCGACCTGAGCCGCGAGCTGGGCACGGACATCCAGCTGGAGGACCTGCACCCGAAGGCGTTCATCCGGAAGCACCTGCTCAGCGAGGAGGACGAACAGGCCCTCCGGAAGCCGCTGCAGAGCATGTACGACAACATCCGCTCGGACGTCACCGGCGTGCACGAGGACCTGAAGGACGTGGCCAAGGCGGCCGACCTGCGCACCAACGGCACCCGCCCGGCCACCGCCACCGGCGGCACGACCGCACCGGCCCCCCGCCCGTCCTACGACGACGCCACCTGACCCCACCCCCCACCCCACCCCCCCGGGGGGCTCCCCGCCCCAGCCCGTTGATCATGAAGTTGTTGTCCTGACACGCCGAGGCGCGTGACAACAACTTCATGATCAACGGAACCGACCCTCCGCGGCGGGGCCGGGGAGGGTCGGTGCGGGGAGGGCGGGAGGGGCGGTCAGCGACCGGCGGGCTTCAGGCCCAGGGGCTTGCCGAGCAGGGACTCGCGGCGCACCGCGAGCCGGTCGGCGACCTGGACGAGCGCCCGGGCGGCCGGGGCGTCCGGCTCGGCCAGCACGATCGGGTTGCCGGCGTCGCCGCCCTCGCGCACCCGGGTGTCCATCGGGATCTGCCCCAGCACCGGCACCTGCGCGCCGATGGTCCGGGTCAGCGACTCGGCGACGGCCTCGCCGCCACCGGCCCCGAAGACCTCCATCCGGGAGCCGTCCGGCAGCTCCAGCCACGACATGTTCTCGATCACGCCGACCACCCGCTGGTGGGTCTGCAGCGCGATGGCGCCGGCCCGCTCGGCCACCTCGGCGGCGGCCGCCTGCGGGGTGGTGACGACCAGGATCTCGGCGTTCGGCAGGAGCTGGGCCACCGAGATCGCGATGTCGCCGGTGCCCGGGGGCAGGTCGAGCAGGAGGACGTCCAGGTCGCCCCAGTAGACGTCGGCGAGGAACTGCTGCAGCGCCCGGTGCAGCATCGGGCCGCGCCAGACGACGGCCGCGTTGCCCGGGGTGAACATGCCGATCGAGATGACCTTCACGCCGTGCGACTGCGGCGGCATGATCATGTCCTCGACCCGGGTGGGCGCGCCGTCGGCGCCGAGCATCCGGGGCACCGAGTGGCCGTAGATGTCGGCGTCCACCACGCCGACCGAGAGGCCGCGGGCGGCCAGCGCGGCCGCCAGGTTGACCGTGACGCTGGACTTGCCGACGCCGCCCTTGCCGCTGGCGACCGCGTAGACGCGGGTGCGGGAGCCGGGCTGGGCGAACGGGATGACCGGCTCGGCGGTGGCCCCGCCGCCGCGCAGCTTCGACTGGAGCTCCTGGCGCTGCTCCGGGCTCATCACACCGAACTCGATCTCGACGCCGGTCACGCCGGGCACCGCCCCGACGGCGGCCGTGATGTCGCTACGCAGCTTGTCCTTCAGCGGGCAGCCGGCCACGGTGAGCAGCAGCTCGACCCGGACCACGCCGTTGTCGCCGACCTCGGCGGAACGGACCATGCCCAGCTCGGTGATCGGCCGACGGATCTCCGGGTCGTTGACGGTGGCCAGGGCCGCCTGGATCGCGTCGGAGATGGTGCTGACGGGTGCTGACATGTCCGCAATGCTACGTCGGTGGTCATCGGCGTCCGCCGCTGGCGTGGGCCGGTGTGAGCGAATCGATGGCCGCCCGAGGGGTGGACGGCCCGTGCCGCGAAGTGGGACGATCGGATCGAACGCCGCTCGCCTGGCCCCTTGAGGCGCGCGGCGTTCAATACGTTCCGGGCTCAGCCCTCGAACCGCCCGTCGCGGGCGAAGTCGCCGTCGAGGTCGTCGCGGGGCTCGTCGAGCGGCTCCCCGCCGGCCTGCCGCCGGGCCTCCCGCTCCTGCTGTCGGCGTTCCAGCTTCCGCCGCCGCTCGGCCGCCTCGTCCAGCTCCTCGGCCAGCCGGGTCAGCTCGGAGCGGAGGAAGTCCCGGGTCGCCACCTCGCCCAGGGCGATGCGCAGCGCGGCGATCTCCCGGGCCAGGTATTCCGTGTCGGCCTTCTGCATGGTGGCCCGCCGCCGGTCCTCCTCCAGCGCGATCCGGTCCCGGTCGGCCTGCCGGTTCTGCGCGAGCAGGATCAGCGGGGCCGCGTACGAGGCCTGGAGGGAGAGCACCAGGGTCAGGAACGTGAAGGTGTACGGGTCGAAGCGCAGGTTCGCCGGAGCCAGGGTGTTCCACGCGAACCAGGCGGCGATCACCAACGTCATGTAGACGATGAAGTTCGCGGTGCCCATGCCCCGGGCGATCCCCTCCGACCAGCGGCCGAAGGTCTCCGCGTCGATCCGCGGCAGCCGGAGGCCCCGGGGCGCCCGGGGCTGGTCCAGCCGCTCTCGTCGCTGGTCAGCCATGGTCGCCGTCCAGCGGCGCGTCGTCGTCGACCGGCGCGCCGGTCATGGCGTCCCGGTCCCGCCAGTCGCGCGGCAGCGAGTGGTCCAGCACGTCGTCCACGGTCACCGCGCCGACCAGCCGCATGGTGCGGTCCACCACCGGCATGGCGACCAGGTCGTACGTGGCCATGCGGCGGGTTATCTCGGGCAGCGGGGTGGTGGGCCGCAGCGGGTCGATGTCGTTGACGACGACCCCGCCGAGCAGGTCGGCCGGGGGCTCCCGGAGCAGCGCCTGGAAGTGGACCATGCCCAGGTAGCGCCCGGTCGGCGTGGTGAGCGGGGCGCGGGTGACGAAGACCTGCGCGGCCACGGCGGGGGAGAGCTGCGGCTCGCGGATCCGGGCCAGCGCCTCGGCCACCGTGGCGTCCGGCGGCAGGATCACCGGCTCGGAGGTCATGACGCTGCCGGCCGTGCCGGAGGCGTAGCGCAGCAGCTGGCGGACCGGGGTGGCCTCGTCCGGCTCCATGAGGTCGAGCAGCACGTCCTGTTCCGGCGGGGGCAGCTCGTTGAGCAGGTCGGCGGCATCGTCCGGGTCCATCTCCTCGAGCACGTCCGCGGCGCGTTCCCGGTCCAGCGCGGCCAGGATCTCCACCTGGTCGTGCTCGGGCAGCTCGCCGAGCACGTCGGCGAGGCGCTCGTCGTCCAGCGCGGCGGCCACCTCGTTGCGCCGGGCGTCGGGCAGGTCCTGGAGGGCGTTGGCCAGGTCGGCCGGGCGCATGTCCTCCAGCACGGCGAGCAGGTTGGCCGTACCCCGGCTGTCGGCGAGGCCGCCCAGGCCGCGCACCCGGTCCCACTCCACCTGGTGCAGGTGGCCGCGGCGGGCGAGCCGGCTGGTCTGCTCGCGGACGGCGACCCGGGTCAGCGCCCACTCGCCGCCGCGGCTGCGCTCCATGGCCACGTCGACCACCGAGCCGGCCTGCCCGGTGTCCAGCTGGACCCGCCGGTCCAGCAGCTCCTGGAGCACCAGCAGCTCGTTCGGGCGCTTCTCGAACCGGCGCAGGTTGAGGGTGCCGCTGCCCAGCACCACGGCGTCCGGGTCGATGGAGGTGATCCGGTTGATGGACAGGAAGATGCGCCGCCGCATCGGCATCTCGGCCACCAGCCCCACCACCTCGGGCGGCCGTTGGGTCGGCCGCATCCGGGCCACGGCGTCGCGGATCCGGCCCACCTGGTCGCCGTTCGGGTCGAAGACGGCGACTCCGGCGAGTCGAGCGATGTAGACCCGGTTCGGCGTGCTCACGGGCACCAGCCTAAGGGCCTAGTGTTTATCAACATGTCGACCTTGGCCTACGAGATCGTGGACGTCTTCACGGATCGCCCGTTCGCCGGCAACCCGCTGGCCGTGGTGTTCGGCGCGGAGGGGCTCGCCACCGAGCAGATGCAGGCCCTCGCGGTGGAGTTCAACCTGTCGGAAACGGTGTTCGTGCTGCCGCCCACGCAGGTCGGAGCGACGTACCGGGCGCGGATCTTCACCCCGGCCGAGGAACTGCCGTTCGCCGGGCATCCCAGCGTGGGCGCCGCCGTGACCGCGAGCCGGCGCGGCATGTTCGATGTGGGCAGGGTCACCCAGGAGTGCGGCGCCGGGGTGCTGCCGATCGAGGTCACCCCCACCGGGGCGACGCTCACCGGGGGCACCCCGACCCTCGGGCCCGAGCTCGACCCGGAGCCGCTGCTGGAGATGGCCGGCCTCTCCGCCGCCGACCACGCCGGCCCGGCGCCCCGGGTCGCCGGCTGCGGGCTGGAATTCCCCTACCTTCCGGTACGCCCGGACGCGGTGGCTCGCGCCAAGGTGAACGCGGCGGCGGCGGAGCGGTACGGCGTGGAGCACGTCAGCGTCTTCTCCTGGGACGCCGACTCGCAAACCGCGCACGCGCGCGTCTTCGTGCCGGGCCTCGGCGTGCCGGAGGACCCGGCGACCGGCTCGGCCGCCCTGGGCCTGGGCGTCTGGCTGGTGGCCAGCGGGCTGCTGCCCGGCGAGGGCCGCTCCGAGTACGCGGTCCGCCAGGGCATCGAGATCAACCGGCCGTCCGCGCTGGCCTGCACGGTGACCGCGGCCGGCGGGGTGGCGGTCGGCGCGACCGTCGCCGGCCACGTCATGCCGGTGGCCCGGGGCGAGATCGCCGTCCCGCCCTTCGTGGGCTGAGGCGGCGGGTCGCGGCGCGGTAGCGTGCCGCTGGGAACGTCCCCGGCCGGGCCGGGATGGGGGAGGATGCCGGAGTGAGCGACGAGGTCGAGCGGACCGCCGCACCGCTGGTGGACGAGGCGATGAAGAAGGCGGCCGTCTGCTGGGTCAGCGTCGACGGCGGCCCGGCGTACGGCCTCTGGTGCCTTCCGCTCGACGGCGCGCTGCTGGTGGTGAGCGGTCCGGGCGAGCAGTCCGCCCCCGGGCTGGCCGACGCGGGCACGGCCGAGGTGACCCTGCGCGGCGACCACGGTGGGCGGATCGTGACCTGGCCGGCCCGCGTGACCCGGCTGCGGCCGGGCAGCGAGGAGTGGGAGACGGCCGCGCCGCTGGTCGCCGCCAAGCGGCTGAACACCCCGGGCCCCTCCGCCGACCTGGTGGCCCGCTGGGCGGCCGAGGGGTGCGCGTTGCAACGGCTGAGCCCGGCGGGCACCGCCGTGGCCGGCGCCGACCTGCCGGCCGGCTCGCTCGCCGAGCAGCCCCGGGAGACGACGGCGGTGCGGGCCACCCGCAAGCCCTTCCGGCTGCACAAGGTCCGCCGGCGCTGAGCCGCCCCGGCCCGTCCGCCCCGGACGTGCTGCGCGGCCGGGTGGACGCCGCTCAGCCGACGGCGACCGGGTCGAGCAGATCGAGCACCTCGGTGAGCGAGGTCAGCGCCGGGCCGTCCCAGCCGTGGTCGGCGTTGAAGACCATGTGACGGGCGAGGTCCGGGGCGGCCAGCCGGACGGCGGTCATGCCGGCCCGCTCGGCGCCGGTGAGTTCCTGGCTGCCGCCGTCGCCGACGTAGAGGCAGTCGGCCGGGGCGAGGTGGAGCCGGTGGCAGGCGGTCAGGTAGAGCGCCGCATCGGGCTTGCAGCGGCCGACCTGCACCGAGAAGACCCGAACGTCGAGCAGCGGGGCGACCGCCAGCTGGGGCAGGAACGCCGGCAGCTCGTGCGTGCAGTCGCTGATCAGGCCGGTGCGGACGCCCTGCCCGCGCAACGCGGCCAGCACCGGCACCGCCTCGGCGCGCAGCCGGGTGTCGGCGCGGACCGCCCGGTGCCGGGAGGCGACGGCGGCGCGTACCGCCTCGTCGGAGGGGTGCACGCCGGCCTGCCCGCAGACCCAGCGCAGGGTCGCCTCGGCGTTGCCGAACCGCCCGCTGGCACGCTGGTAGTAGCTGCGGTCGAGGACCTCGATCAGGGTGTCGGCCGAGCAGCCGAGCAGCTCGGCGATGGTTCGGTGAGCGGACCCGCGCTGGACGCAGCGGGTCAGCGTGCCGAAGAAGTCGAACAGCACCGCCTGGTATCTGGGCATGGGGGTACGGCTCCGGACGTCGAGGGAGGATCGCCGGGACGCGCATGATCGTAACGGAGTGCTGACCGTCCGTGGTGTCCGGCGGCGTGTGAGTATTGCTCTCCGTGCCCCACGCCCCACACCGCCCGCCGCTCGACGCGCTGACCGTCGGCGCGCTCGCGCTGGCCGTCACCGCCGTCTCGTCCTCCGCGCCGCTGGTCGCGTTCGCCGCCGCCCCGGCCCTCGCCATCGCCTTCTGGCGGAACGTGCTCTCGCTGGCCGTGCTCGGCCCCGTCTCGGTGACCCGGCGGCGGGCCGAGTTCCGGGCGCTGACCGTCGGCGCGGGCCGGCGGGAGGGGCTCTACTGCGTACTCTCCGGGGTGGCGCTGGCCGCCCACTTCGCCACCTGGATGCCGAGCGCGCAGCTCACCTCCGTGGCCGCCGCCACCGCGCTGGGCGCCACCCAGCCGGTCTGGCAGGGACTGATCGCCCGCTGGCAGGGGCGGCGGCTGCCCGCGGCGGTCTGGGCCGGCATCGCGGTCGCCGTGCTCGGTGCGGTGCTGGCCACCGGGGCCGACTTCGGCGTCTCCGGCCGGGCCTTCGCCGGTGACCTGCTGGCCGTCGCGGGCGGCATGTTCGCCGCGGTCTACACCGCCTTCGGCGAGCGGGCCCGGGCCAGCATCAGCACCACCACCTACACCACCATCTGCTACGGCGTCTGCGCGGCGATCCTGCTGGTGGTCTGCCTGGCCGGCGGGGTGCGCCTGCACGGCTACGACGGCGGCACCTGGCTCGCCATCCTCGGCCTGGTGGCCGGCGCCCAGCTCCTCGGCCACTCGATGTTCAACTACGCCCTGCACCGGGTCTCCGCCACCACGATCAGCGTGCTCATCCTGCTGGAGGCGCCGGGCGCGGCGCTGATCGCCGGGGTCTGGCTGGGCCAGTTGCCCCGCCCGCTCGCCCTGCCCGGGCTGGCCCTGCTGCTGGCCGGCGTGGCCGTCGTCATCCTCGGCGGGGCGCGGGCCGGCCGCCGCGCCGTTCCGGTGGCGGTCCCCGCCGACCCCGCACCGCTGATCGAGTGACCGCTTTCGCGGAAAGTGCTCCCCGCCGGACCGGTTTCGGTGAAAGTGCGGGGGGTGAAAGCGGCAGGGGAAGGCGGCGATGAGGCCGAGCGGGGGACGATCGTCACCCCGTCGGCCGAGTTCCCGCCGCTCGGCCACGGCGAGCGGGCAGCCCTGGGCCGGATCGGGGAACGCTGGCGGGAGCCCCGCCGTCCCGACGACCTGCCCATCGACCCGACGCTCGGTCGCAGCGGGCGGTCGCCGCGGCCGACCCGGTTCGGCCGGCTGGCGCCGATCGAGATGTTCACCGTCGAGGAGCCGGACGAACTGCTCGCCCGCGAGCCGGCCCGCGTGCCCGGCTCGCGGGCCGGCCGGCTGCTCTCCCGGACCCGCCGGACGCTGTTCGGCCCGCCGATCTCCAGCGCCTCCGTGCTCTACGAGCGGATGCGCAAGCTGGTCGCCCTGCCCGTGCTCTCCTCCGACCTGCTCAGCTCGGTGGCGTACGGGCCGGAGGCGATGCTCGGCGTGCTGTTGCTGGCCGGCAGCGCCGCGCTCGGGCTCTCCCTGCCGCTGGCCGGCCTGCTGGTTCTGCTGATGATCGCGGTCGGGGTGTCCTACCGGCAGACCATCCCGGCGTACCCGCACGGAGCCGGGTCGTACATCGTGGCCGGGGACAACCTGGGGCGCACCCCCGGGCTGGCGGCGGCGGCCGGGCTGATGCTCGACTACGTGCTGACCGTGTCGGTGTCGGTGTCGGCCGGCGTGCACGCGGTCACCTCGGCGCTGCCGGCGATGGCCCCGGCCACGGTGCCGCTCGGCGTGCTGGTGATCGCCGTGGTCCTCGCCGGCAACCTGCGCGGCGTACGCACCGCCGGGAACATCTTCGTGCTGCCCACGTACGCCTTCGTGGTGGCGGTCGTGGCGCTGCTGGTGGTCGGCTACGCGCGGGCGGCGGGCCGGGGCTTCGCGCCGGTGCCGTCGCCGGCGGTGCCGGCCGCCGAGGGGTTGGGCCTGCTGCTGGTGCTGCGCGCGTTCTCCTCCGGCGCGGTGTCGATGACCGGCATCGAAGCGGTCTCGAACGCGGTGCCCGCGTTCCGCCGCGTCGAATGGCGCAACGCCCGCACCACGCTGGGCTGGATGGTCGCCATGCTGGTCGTGCTCTTCGCCGGCCTGGTCGGGTTGGTCCACCTCGACGGCCTGGTGCCGAGGCCGGGCGAGACGCTGCTGTCCCAGCTCGGCCGGGTGACCTTCCCGCCCGGCCCCTGGTACGCGATCCTCCAGGCCACCACGGCGCTGATTCTGCTGCTGGCGGCGAATACCGCGTTCAACGACTTCCCCCGGCTGCTCTTCTTCATGGCCCGGGACGGCCATGTGCCCCGCCGGTTCCTGCACATGGGAGACCGGCTGGCGTTCAGCAACGGCCTGGTCGCGCTGGCGCTCGCCGCGGGGCTCATCCTCGTCGCCTTCCGGGGCAACACCGCGTCGCTGATTCCCCTCTACGCCGTCGGCGTCTTCCTCGCCTTCACCCTGTCCCAGGCCGGCATGGTGGTGCACTGGCGGCGTCGCCGGGGGCGGGGCTGGCGCCGGCGCCTGGCGGTCAACGCCGTCGGCGCCACCCTGTCCGGGCTGGTGCTGCTGACGGCCGCCGTGTCGAAGTTCACCGAGGGCGCCTGGGTGGTCGTGGTCGCGGTGCCGCTGCTGGTTCTGCTCTTCCGGCGGATCCACCGCCACTACGCCACGCTGCACCGGGCGCTGGCGCTGCACCCGCCCGTGACCGCGCCGCCCGGACCCGCCGGGTCCGCCGAGGGCGAGGAACTGCCCCAGGAGGTACGCCACCTGGTCGTCGTGCCGGTGGCCCGGCTGAACCGGGCGTCGCTGCGCGCCCTGGCGTACGCGGCGTCGCTGGGCCAGCCGACGCTGGCCGTGCACATCGCCCCGGAGGAGAGCGAGGCGGACCGGTTCCGTGAGCAGTGGCGGGCCTGGGGCGACCACCTGCGGCTGGAGACGATCGTGTCGCCGTACCGGGCGGTGATCGGGCCGCTCGCGCACTACCTGGAGGCGCTGCACACCAACCGGCCCGAGCTGACCCTGACGGTGATCGTGCCGGAGGTGGTGCTCCGCCGCCGCTGGCACCGCCCGCTGCACAGCCGCGCCGAGCAGCGGCTCCGCGCCGCCCTGCGGGCCCTGCCCGGCGTGGTGGTCACCACCGTCCCGGTCCACCTCGCCGAGTGAGCGTCAGAGGTACGCCGCGAAGTGGTCGGCCACCAGCGCGGCGACCGTCTCCGCGTCCCGGCTCCCGTCCACCTCGACCACCCGGATCCCCAGGCCCCGGGCCTGGGCCACGGCGTCGGCCGCGACCAGTTCGTCGCGGGCGATCCGGTTGCGCCAGGCCCGTTCCGGGTCGCGCACCCCGGGGTGGCGCGCGGTCGCCCGGGGCAGCCGCGTCATCTGGTACGCGCGGAACTCCGGCGTCGGCACGAGCACCACCATCTGTCCGGTCGACTCGACGACCGGGGCGACCAGCTCCGGCCGCAGTCCCCAACCCTCGGCCACCACCCGGCGGCCGCTGACCAGCGCGCTGAGGTCGTCCAGCACCCAGGCGAACCGGCGTGGAAACGCGGCCAGTGTCTCGGCCGCCATCCGCTCCGGGTCGGGGTCCACCCAGACCGCGTCCGGCTCGGGACCGGCGGGCGGATCGCCGCGGCGGACCCGGTCGGCCACCCGCCGGTCCTCGTGGCCACGGGCGTCGTGCCGGTCGTAGAGGTACGCGGTCAGGCCGTGCCGCAACGCGAGGGTGACGGCGAGGGTCGTCTTGCCGGCCCACTGGGCGCCACCGATCCACAGGGCCCGGCGCGCGGTGGCGAGGGGATCGAAGTCCATGCCTCGACCCTGCGCGTGGTCGGCTGCAAGATCAAGTCTTGTTCCCGCCGGCCGACCGTGATGAGGTGAGGGGGAAGAGGGAAGTCGGGTCAGACGTCGTGGACGTCGAGGACCTGGGTGGTGGGGGCGGCGTCGCCGAGTGCGGCTCGCAGCGCGACCCGCTCGGGTCGACCAGGAAGGCGTCGTAGCCGGCCCGCGCCGCGAAGCGGATCACGTGCACCTCGGTCTTCCCGTCCCCGGTGCGCAGCCGGCGCTCCAGCCGCCCGCCGTGCCGCCCGAGCAGGGCGAGCACCGCGTCCTCGTACCGGCGGCCGGCCTCGGGGCCGGGGCTCAGGTCGACCAGGGCGACCACCCGGAGGACTCCGGCCGGGTCCGTGTCGAGCGGCTTCCAGAACTGGTGGTCGACGTGGCCGCCCGGGATGCCGTCCCGGATGCCGGTGTCGGTGTAGCCGTGGCGACGGTAGAAGTCCGGCGCCTGGAAGGAGAACGAGGCCACCGAGATCTCGGTGCAGCCGCGCCGCCGGGCCTCCTCCTCGGCGGCGCGCAGCAGCCGGCCGCCCCAACCCTCGTGGCGGCGGTCCGCCCGCACCCAGACGGTGTTGATCCCGGCCCGGCCGCCCCAGGTCCACCCGGTCAGCCCGGCCACCAGCTCGTCGCCGGCGTCGACCACGCGGACCGTCAGGTCGGCCTCGTCGGTGGCGCCGGTTTCGGCGTTGTTGAAGGCGGTCAGCTCCCGGTCGATCCGGGCGGCCAGCTCGGCGTCCGCGCCCCCGACGTGCAGGGTCGCTCCCTCGTGCTCGGTCATGCGGCGGAGTATGGCAGCGACCCGCCCGGTGGGGGCACCCGGAAACGGTTCAGGCGTCGATCCCGACGGCCTTGGCGCTGGCCGTCCAGAGCCGGGCGGCGAGCGCCGGGTCGGCCGCCTTGGGCAGCGGCCGGCGCAGCCGCCGGTCGGCGTAGTAGCCGCCGTCGACCAGCCGGGCCGGGTCCTGGTTGGCCAGCCAGACCAGGGTCTCCGCACCCCGCTCGGGGCTGCGGAACGGGAGCAGCCGCATGCCGAGGGCGACCAGCCGGCTCTCGTTGCCGAACCGGGTCCGCACCACGCCCGGGTGGAACGAGTGCGCCGGCACCCGCGGCCAGCGCCGGGCCGCCTCGGCGGTGAACAGGATGTTCGCCTGCTTGCTGGTGCCGTACGCGCGCATCGGCCGGTACCGGCGCAGCGCGGCGTTGAGGTCGTCGGGGTCAAGCGCGCCGCTGCGGTGCGCGCCCGAGGCGGTCACCACCATCCGGCCGACCCGGTCCCGCAGCAGGTTGCTGAGCAGGAACGGGGCGAGGTGGTTGGCCTGCATGCTCAGCTCGAAGCCGTCGACCGTGGTGATGGGCTGGAGCACGATCGCCCCGGCGTTGTTGGCCAGCACGTCGATCCGGTCGTACGCCGCGCGCAGCCGCTCCGCGAGCCCGCGCACGTCGTCCAGCACGGCGAAGTCCGCGCGGAACAGCTCGGGTTGCTCGCCGCAGCACTCGCGGACGCGTTCCCCGGCGGCGCGCAGCCGGGCCGGATCCCGGCCGACCAGTACCACGCGGTCGCCGCGTCGCGCCAGGTCGACCGCGGCGGCGAGGCCGATGCCCGAGCTGGCGCCGGTCACCACCACGGTCCGACGCTCAGTGAGATCTTCCACAGGTCCATTCACCCCGGTCACGGCACGAGGTTACCGTGGCGTCACAACGCCCTTTGGGATCGTTAAGTTCTCGTCTTTCACCTGGAGGCGTCGGCGTGCCCGCCGGACGCTGGAAGGAGCGCACCCATGGCCGCAGTCGGTCGCCCCCGCCGGTCCTGCCTCGCGGTACCCGGCTCCAGCGTCAAGATGCTCGGCAAGGCCCAGGGCCTGCCGGCCGACCAGGTCTTCCTCGACCTGGAGGACGCGGTCGCCCCGCTGGCGAAGCCGGACGCCCGCAAGAACATCGTCGCCGCCCTGAACGAGGGCGACTGGGCCGGCAAGACCCGCGTGGTCCGGGTGAACGACCTGACCACGCCGTGGACCTACCGGGACGTCATCGAGGTGGTCGAGGGCGCGGGGGCCAACCTGGACTGCATCATGCTGCCGAAGGTGCAGAACGCCGAGCAGGTGCACTGGCTGGACCTGCTGCTCACCCAGATCGAGAAGACCCTGGGCCTGGAGGTCGGCCGGATCGGCATCGAGGCGCAGATCGAGAACGCGGCCGGCCTGGTCAACGTCGACGCGATCGCCGCCGCCTCGCCCCGGGTCGAGACGATCATCTTCGGCCCGGCCGACTTCATGGCCTCGATCAACATGAAGTCGCTGGTGGTCGGCGCGCTGATCCCGGACTACCCGGGCGACCCCTACCACTACATCCTCATGCGGATCCTGATGGCCGCCCGGATGCACGACAAGCAGGCCATCGACGGCCCGTTCCTGCAGATCCGGGACACCGACGCGTTCCGCGAGGTGGCGAAGCGCTCGGCGGCGCTGGGCTTCGACGGCAAGTGGGTGCTGCACCCGGGCCAGATCGACGCGGCCAACGAGGTCTACTCCCCGGCCCAGGCCGACTACGACCACGCCGAGCTGATCCTCGACGCGTACGACTTCTACACCTCGGAGGCAGGCGGGAAGCTCGGCGCGGTGATGCTCGGCGACGAGATGATCGACGAGGCGTCCCGCAAGATGGCGCTGGTGATCGCGGCCAAGGGCCGGGCCGCCGGGATGAGCCGCACCACGTCGTTCACCCCGCCGTCGGAGTGACCGCGAGCCGTTGACCGCGACGGGCCGCCCCGGCGACCGGGGCGGCCCGTCCGCGTCAGTAGGTGCTGGAGCTGTCCGAGTTGATGGCAATGATGATCATCACGACGTAGAAGATGATCAGCAGCACCAGCAGGGCGGTGAGGATCCAGCCCACGATGATGGCCGCCTTCGCCATGCCCTCGCCCTGCTCGCCGGTCTGCCGGATCTGCTTCCGGGCGACGTGGCCCATGATCGCGCCGATCGGGGCGGTGATGCAGGAGGTGAAGCCGACCAGCGAGAGCACCAGCGCCACGATGGCCAGGGTGTTCGTCTTGCTGGACGGGGGCGCGTAGCCGGGGTACGCCGCCGGCGGGTAGCCGGCTGCCGCGTAGGGGTCGCCGGCCGGCGGGTAGCCGGGTGCGGCGTACGGATTGCCGGGCGGCGCGTAGCCGGGCGCGGCGTACGGGTCGGCGGGCGCGTACGGGTCCGCCGACGTCGGCTGGGTCGGGATGGGGTTGCCGGCCATCGGCATCGTCGGGTCGACCGGCGGGCTCGACTGTGGCCCGGCCGCCGACGGGTCGTGCCAACCACCGGGCGGTGGGGAATAGGTCATCAGATCATCTCCATGGACGTGGTGCGGTCAGGGTAGCCACCGGCGGGCAAGTCGCAGGGCCCCCTTTCCGGGTGCCGCGTTGCCCGGAACGTCCACAGCGGGCAGGATCGCGGCATGGCACTTGACGCGCGCGGTGGTCGGTCCCGACGGGACGTCAGCCGGCCGGGCCTGGTGCGCCGGCCCCGCGGCGGCACCCCGACGGGCTCCGCCGACCAGGACCAGCCGGCACCCCTGGAGGAGCCGACCACCATGCGCCTGGACGGCCGCGTCGCGCTGGTCACCGGCGCGGGCAGTCCGGACGGCATCGGGTACGCCACCGCGCGCCGCCTCGCCGACCTGGGCGCCCGGGTGGCGATCGTCTCCACCACCCGGCGGATCCACGATCGGGCCGGCGAGCTGGGCGTCACCGGCTTCGTCGCGGACCTCACCGACGAGTCCGAGGTGGGCGCGCTGGCCGACGCGGTGGCCGAGCAGCTCGGCGACGTCGAGGTGCTGGTCAACAACGCCGGCCTGGCCAGCCGGGCCAGCCCCGAGGTGCTGCGGCCGGTGGCCCAGCTGACCTACGACGAATGGCGCGGCGAGATCGACCGCAACCTGACCACGGCGTTCCTGTGCAGCCGCGCGTTCATCAGCGGGATGGCCGAGCGGGGCTGGGGGCGGATCGTCAACCTGGCCGCCACCGCCGGGCCGGTCAACGCGCTGCCCACCGAGGCCGCCTACGCGGCGGCGAAGGCCGGCGTGGTCGGGCTGACCCGGGCGCTGGCCATGGAGATGATCGCCGACGGGGTGACCGTGAACGCGGTGGCGCCGGGCATCATCCACACCGCGGCGTCCACCATGGTCGAGATCAAGCAGGGCCTCGGCACCCCGGTCGGCCGCCCCGGCACGCCGGACGAGGTGGCCGCGGCGATCGCCTTCCTCTGCTCGCCGGCCGCCTCCTACATCACGGGGCAGATGCTGGTGGTCGACGGCGGCAACAGCGTGCGGGAGGCCGAGTTCCGCTGACGGTCAGTAGGTGCTGCCGTTGTCCGAGTTGGCCCAGATGGCCAGGCCGATCCAGCCGCAGCAGATCAGCAGGCCGAGCGCGGTGAAGACGTAGCTGAGGATCAGCCCCCAGGTGGCGAGCTGGTCGCCCTCCTCGCCGGTCCGCCGGATCTGCCGCTTGGCCAGGTGGCCGCAGACGATGCCGGCCGGGGCGAAGACGAAGGCGAAGACCAGCGACAGGATGGCGAGCACGTTCGGGCCGCCGCCGCGTGGCTGCGGGCCGGGGCCGGGCGGCCCGTACTGGCCGTACGGGGGTTGCGGGGCGTAGGGCGGTTGGGCTGCCCCGGGCGGCCGGTGCCCCCAGTGCGGCTGCTGCGGCTCCCCGTACGGCTGGCCGTAGGCCGGCGGCTCGTACGGCGACGGTGGCTGGTCCGGCTCACCGGGTGGTTGGCTCACGCCCTCCTCGCCCCCTCGCCTCGCAGGTCGACGGCCCTCTCTCTTGCGGACGCTACCCGCAGCGGTGAACCTTTTCACAGCGGTTGTGTGGACTGGTCACCTTGGCTCCGCCGGTCCCGGGGCCGATACTGACCCAGCGTTCAGTTACCCACGAGTAGTGCGCCGATCCCCCGGAGGCTGAGATGGCCCGACTCGCCCAGACGCCCGGCCTGACCGACGTGCAGCGGTCGATTCTGGAAACCGTCCGGGAGTTCGCCGACAAGGAGATCATCCCGCACGCCCAGCGGCTGGAGCACGCCGACGAGTACCCCACCGACATCCTCGACGGGATGCGCGAGATGGGGCTGTTCGGCCTCACCATCGACGAGGAGTTCGGCGGTCTCGGCGAGTCCCTGCTGACCTACGCCCTCGTGGTGGAGGAGCTGTCGCGGGGTTGGATGTCGATCTCCGGCATCGTGAACACCCACTTCATCGTGGCGTACCTGATCTCCCAGCACGGCTCGGCCGACCAGAAGGCCCGGCTGCTGCCCCGGATGGCCACCGGCGAGGTGCGCGGCGCCTTCTCCATGTCGGAGCCCGAGTGCGGCTCCGACGTCTCGGCGATCAAGTCCAGGGCGGTCCGCGACGGCGACAACTACGTGCTCAACGGCCAGAAGATGTGGCTGACCAACGGCGCGTACTCCTCGGTGGTCGCCACCCTGGTCAAGACCGACACCGGGGCCGACTCGGTCTACGGCAACATGAGCACGTTCCTGCTGGAGAAGGAGCCGGGCTTCGGCGAGACCGCCCCCGGCCTGACCATTCCCGGCAAGATCGACAAGATGGGCTACAAGGGCGTCGAGACCACCGAGATGGTGCTCGACGGCGTCACCGTCCCCGCGTCGGCGGTGCTCGGCGGCGAGGAGAAGGTGGGTCGCGGCTTCTACCAGATGATGGACGGCATCGAGGTCGGCCGGGTCAACGTGGCCGCCCGCGCCTGCGGCATCTCGATCCGCGCCTTCGAGTTGGCCGTCGCGTACGCCCAGCAGCGCCGCACCTTCGGCCAGCCCCTCGCGAAGCACCAGGCCGTCGCGTTCAAGCTCGCCGAGATGGGTACGAAGATCGAGGCGGCCCACGCCCTCATGGTCAACGCGGCCCGGCTCAAGGACGCCGGCCAGCGCAACGACGTCGAGGCCGGGATGGCCAAGCTGCTCGCCTCGGAATACTGCGCCGAGGTCGTCCAGGAAGCGTTCCGCATCCACGGCGGCTACGGCTACTCCAAGGAGTACGAGATCGAGCGGCTGATGCGGGAGGCCCCGTTCCTGCTGATCGGCGAGGGCACCTCGGAGATCCAGAAGACCATCATCAGCCGCGGCCTGCTGAAGGAGTACAAGCTCTGAGCCGTGCCGGCGCACCGCGTTGATCAAGAAGTTTGCGTCGGATCCGACCTTGCCGGTGACGCAGACCTCTTGATCAACGCGGCCGGGTGGTGGGGTTTGGCGTCGGTAGGTGTTGGCGGGCCAGCCTTACCAGCGCGCCGGGGTCGTCGGCGTAGAGCCGGATCTCGGTCGCCGGCTCGCTGGGGCCGCTCGGCAGCGGGACCGAGAGCGGGCGGTGCAGCACCAGGTCCACGCTGGTCTGCTTGCCGGTGACGATGTTGAGCACCGTCCCGGCCTCGGTCCGCTCCACCTGCACCGTGCGGCTCCCGGTCAGCGAGCGGTACCGGGCGTCGACCCGGGCCACCGCCTCCCAGGGCACGGTGAAGTCCACCGAGAAACCGTTGCGGACCCGCAGGCCGGCAGGGTGAGCGACGTGCGGGTGGATCTGGAGGGCGGCGTAGAGGCCGATCATCCACAGCACTCCCCAGATGCCGAGCCCGAGCGCGACCTCACGCGCCGCCTGCCAGGACATGGTGTGCCGGATGATCACGTCGAAGATCGGAATCTCGACGGCGGAGAGCGCGATGAAGGCGATCAGGATCGGCCTCACCGCACCGATATAGCCGAAGGCTCCGGCTTCCTCGGAAGGGGCGACGGGCCGGCGCAGGAGCCAGCGGAAGAGGCTCCGCCACATTCGCCACTCGTAGACGATCACCCGCCGTAGCAGGCCGAGTGCCTTCCTCATGTCGATCCCCCCTCCGATCGTTTTGCGATGCAGTCGCAACGTAAACGCTCGCGGGCGGCGTGTCAATGCGGTCGTATTGTGAAAGCATGGGGGAATGCCGAAGCGGGTCGACCACCGGGAGCGCCGGGCGCTGATCGCGGACGCGCTCATGCGGGTCGCGGCCGAGCAGGGCCTGGAAGCCGTGAGCCTCCGGCACGTGGCCGCCGCGGCCGGGGTCAGCGCCGGGATGGTGCAGCACTACTTCCGCACCCGCGACGAGATGATGACCTTCGCGCTCGCCGTGGTCCGGGACCGCAACGAGGCCCGGGTGACCCGGGCCCTCGGGGCGCTCGGCGCGACGCCGGCACCCCGCACGCTGCTGCGGACCATGCTGGCCGAGCTGCTGCCCCTCGACGAGGAGCGCCGCGCCGACGGCCGGGTCGCCCTCGCGTTCCTGGCCTACACCGCCGTGCGCCCCGCCGTCGCCGCCGCGCTGCACGACGAGACGGCAGCCCTCCTCGGTTTCATCGCCGGCCAGATCCGGGCCGGCGCCAACCCCGGGGTGGACCCCGAACGGGCCGCGGTCGGGTTGCTCGCCGTGATGGAAGGCCTCGGCATCTACCTGATCGGCGGGCACTACCCGCCGGAGACCGCGCTGGCCGCCCTCGACACCCAGCTCGACCTGCTGTTCGGCCCCGATCCTGATCGTGGGAGTGGGGACTAGCCGCGCCGGGTCAGGCCACCGGCGGCCCGCTCGATGATGAGGCAGCGGTCCTCCACGTAGTCGATCCCCGCCTCCTCGGCGATCCGCCGCGCCTCGTCGGAGAAGATCCCGAGCTGCAACCAGACCGCCGGCGCGCCGATCGCCACCGCCTGCCGGACCACCTCGACGGCGTCCCGGGCCGGGCGGAACACGTCCACCAGGTCGACCGGGTGCGGGATGTCGGCCAGCGACGGGTACGCCTTCTCGCCGAACAGCTCGTCCACAGTCGGGTTCACCGGGATGATCCGCCAGCCGTGCCGCTGCATCTCCAGCGGCACGCGGTGGGCGGCCTTGCCCGGGTCGCGGGACGCCCCCACGACGGCGATCACGGCGGAATCGGCGAGGATCTGCTGGGCGGAACGCATTCGCCGAGCCTAACCCGGCCGACCCTCGGCGACCCGACGGTGCCGCTCGTCAGGCGGTGCGCTGAGCAGCCGCGGTGGGGGCGTGCCGGAGTCGGGCGGTACTCCGCCGTGGTGCCGATGGCCGCCCGGTGCTGTGGGTGACTGGCGTAGTGCTGGATGGCGACGGCCAGGAGCGCCGGTGCGACGGTCAGCTCCCGGACCGCCACGAAGATGCCTGGTCGTAGTCCCCGGCCGACCCGGCGGATCAAGTCCGGCCGGACGACCGGCGGGCGCAGGTAGCGGCCGGCCACGCCCGGCCCGACCGGCAGTTCCGCGCCGAGCGCCTCCCACGGCGCATCGTAGGCGGTCGCGGCTACAGCAGGGAGAGCTGTTCGGCCGCCGGGGCGGCCGGTGCGGCGGGCAGCTGCCGGTTGTCGCCGGCCTCGCCCCGGTGCAGCCCGTGCCGGCGGGCCGCCATCCGCACCCGCGCGGTCACCTCCCGCTGGTAGGCCTGCGGCGCGTACGCCCCGGCCTGGTAGAGCTGCCGGTAGCGGGAGACCAGATGCGGGAACTCGCGGGCCAGCCAGCGCGCGTACCACTCGCGGGCGCCGGTGCGCAGGTGCAGCGGCAGCGGGGTGACGCTGGTGGCCCCGGACGCGGCGATCGCGGCCACCGTCGCGTCGATCGACTCGTCGCCGTCGCTGAGCCCCGGCAGGATCGGCGCCATGAGCACCCCGACGGAGAAACCGGCGTCGGTGAGCCGGCGTACGGCGTCGAGGCGGCGACGCGGGCTCGGCGTGCCCGGCTCGACCGCCCGCCACAGCGCCTCGTCGACGAACCCCACCGAGTAGGACAACCCGACCCGGGTCACCTCGGCCGCCTGGCGCAGCAGCGGCAGGTCCCGCAGCAGCAGCGTGCCCTTGGTCAGGATCGAGAACGGGTTGGCGAAGTCCCGCAGCGCCGCGAGGATCTGCGGCATGAGCTCGTAGCGGCCCTCGGCCCGCTGGTAGCAGTCCACGTTGGTACCCATGGCGATGTGCGCGCCGCGCCACTTCGGGGCGGCCAGCTCCCGGCGTACCAGCTCGCCCGCGTTGACCTTGACGATCACCTTCCGGTCGAAGTCCGCGCCGACGTCGAGGTCGAGGTAGGTGTGGGTGTTGCGGGCGAAGCAGTTGTGGCTGACCACCCCGTTGGCGATGAAGTCGCCCGTGCCGGTGGTGATGTCCCAGAGCGGAAGCTCCAGCCCGAGATCCTCGATGCTCGCCACCCGCAGCCGGGCCCGGCACTTGAGCGCCATGCCCTCGATCGAACGCTTGCGGGTGACCGCCGGGTCGGTCAGGTGGAAGAAGCGCAACCGCTCCGACAGGCCACCGGTCAGCCGGAGCTGGCGGGCCCGGTTGAGGTTGCCCGGGTCGTCGAGCACCCACCGGAAGCCGAACCGATCCAGGGCGGCGGCCGCCCGGCGCAGGCTCTCGTCGTCGCCCACGTTGATCCGGAACACGCCCCGCCGGCAACTGCCGACGGCGTCGAAGGTGCCGGCCAGGAAGCCCAGCCACCAGTCGTCGGTCGGCTCGTCCTCGGGACGGATCAGCCCGGCGACCGCGTCGGCGTCGCCGGGGCGGGCGGTGCGGATCGGGGTGGTCGACCGGCGGCCGGCCCGGACCGGCAGGCCGGACACCCGACCCGTGCCGATGCCGGCGTCGGCCAGGAACCGCTCCGCGCGCTCCAGCGCCTCCTCGTCGGCAGTGGCCAACCGGAAGCGGCTGCCCGGGTGGTCGGCGTCGCGCACCATGGCGCAGAGGTAGCCCCGCCGGTAGTCGGCCGAGCGCTTCGGGGCGGAGGCGAACGCGCCCGTGCCGAGCAGGCGGTTGCGGGTGGTCAGGTAGGGCCGCCGGCCGCCGCCCCGCATGCTGCCGGTCACGTGCTTCCAGCCGCGCTCGGTGAGGAACCGGTGGTCGCCGCTGGCGACCAGCGTGGTGCCGTCCTCCAGGGTCACCCGGTAGGCCCGCTTCACCGTCGACCACCTCGCGCGCACGGTGGTGACCACGTAGTGCCGGTAGGCGCCCCGCCGCTCGGTGCCGTAGATCCGGTCGCCGACCGCCAGCTCGCTGATCGGCTTCGTGCGGCCGTCGGCCATCAGGATCGGCGTGTCACCCGCCAAGCAGTAGACGCAGGCATGGGAGCAGCCCCGATAGGGGTTGATCGTCCACTCGAACGGGACGCGGGACTGGCCCGGCACCCGGTTGATGATCGACTTGGCCCGCACCTCGTAGAAGGTCATGCCGGCGAAGCCGGGGGTGTCGAACGTGCGGGCGATCGCGCCGGGGAGCGCCAGCGGCAGGGGTGGAGCCGCCGGCGCTGCCCCGTCGGGAGTCCCCTCGTCCGGGGGAGCGGAGAGGTTGTCCCAGCGCATGTGCTCCATTCGAACACGCGTACGAACGAAGCGCAAGTGACCCGCCGGACACCGGCCACCGGAGTGGGACCCACGGGGTGCAGGATGGAGGCATGGAGACGTCGACCTTCGTCTACGACGGCGACTGCGCGTTCTGCACCAAGTGCGCGCGGATCATCGAGCGCTGGATCCCGACCCGGGCCCGGGTGCTGCCCTGGCAGTTCGCCGACCTCGACGCGCTCGGCCTGACCGTCGCCGAGTGCGACGAGGCGGTGCAGTGGGTTGGCGCGGACGGCGTACGCGCCGCGGGCCCGGACGCCATCGCCCGGCTGCTCGGCGACAGCAACCCGCTCTGGCGGACCGCCGGAGCCGGTCTCCGGTTCCCTCCGGTACGCGCCGCCGCCTGGCCGGCGTACCGCTGGGTGGCCCGCAACCGCCACCGCCTGCCGGGCGGCACCGCGGCCTGCGCGGTCCCGTCCGCCGGGCGCAACTGAGGCCCCGGCCCGCCGGTCAGCCGGGCAGCCCCGTGCAGGCGGCGCCGTCGATGGTGCACGCCGTGGGCGTGGCGCTGATCGCCGCGCCGCTCACCCGGAACGTGACCCGGACCGTGCCGTGGCCCGGCACCCGGCCGGCGTCCCCCTCCGGCACGAAGGTCCACGTCGCGCCGTCCCGGCTGGCCCGGGCCCCGGTGACCGAGGTGACCCGGAGCGACTCGCGGGGCAGCACGACGACAAGGGTCCAGGCCGGCGCCGGCGCCGGGCCCGGGTTGTCGATCGTCACCGCGGCGCCGTAGCTCAGCAGGGCGTTCTCCTCGACGGCGAAGGCGGCGCCCAGCGGGACGGGTGGGGGCGGCGCCGGGGTGGTCGCCGTCGACGCGCCGGTCGAGGGCAGCGCGGCCGGTGGGGCGGGCGCCGCGGGAGCGGCCGTGGTCACGGGCGGTGTGGCCGTCCGGGCGGTGGCGTCGCTCGGCTCGGGCTGCTCCTCCGGCGTTCCGGTCGCCACGGGGTCGGTCGCCGGCACGCTGCCGGCCGGCCCGACGGCCACCGGGGTCAGTCGCTCCGGCGTGCGCAGCACCGTGACGATCGAGTACGCCGTCGCGAGCAGCACCCCCAGCGAGGCGGCGATCGCCACGTACGCGAGCCGCGAGCCGTCCCGCCGGCCGACGACGGCGCGGCGCACGGCCCCCACCGCGGCGACGAGCCCGTCCAACAGGATGATCGGCAGGGTCCGCCGTGGCGGGGACGGTGGTGCCGGCACTGGGCCTTTCCCCCTTCAGGTCGTCCATCGGGCCGGAGTACGCGGTTCCCGGTTCCGGCGGTCACCACTCGTCACAGCGTGCGAAGGCCGTCGAGCAGCGCCTCAAGCAGTTCCCTCGTCGGCGCCCCGGACAGTGCCGGTGGTTCGTGCGTCTCGATCAGGCCGGCCTCCAGCAGATCGCCGAGCAGCACCCGGACGGTACCCAACGGCAACTCCAGGTCGGCAGCGACCTCCGCCACCGACAGTGGACGGTGGCACCGCTCGACTATCCGGGCCTGTTCGGGAAACAGCTGCGCGGACGTCGGCGCCACCCCCCGGGCCACCACGAGGGAGATCAGGTCGAGCTGGCCGTGGTCGGACGTGATCCGGCCGCGCGTCACCGTATACGGCCGGGCCACCGGCCCGGCGTCCTCGTCGTACCACGCCTCGTCATGGTCTCCAGTGGTGCGCACCGCTGATCCCGCCTGTCACCGTCCGGGCCGGTTCGAGGAAGACGGGCAGGGCCCGCTCGGCCTGCGCCGCGAACAGCGCCACCTCGTACGCCATGTCGCCGACGTCGGCGTCGCCGCCCATCCGGACGGTGAGGATCGCTCCGCCCCGGGTGGTGGCGACGAACACGAACGAGCGCGACATCTGCACGACGACCTGCCGCAGCCCGCCGGTGACACACACCCGCCCGGCAGCCTGTCCCAATGCATACAGCCCGCTGACCAGGCTGGAGACCTGCTCCGCGACGTGGTCCTCGACGTGCCGGGACCGGCCGAGCAGCAGCCCGTCGGGGGAGAGGACCACGGCGACCTCGGCCCCGGGGACCCGGTCGACCAGGCCGTCCAGGGCGGCGGCCAGGCTGTCGGTGGCGACCGCTGAATGTGTCATCTGGGTCCTCTCCCGCTGTTGCGGAGCGTTGTCTCGAGGGTGTCGGGGACGGTGGCGTCGGGTGCGGGCCGGACCGCCCCGGACTGGCGGATCCGCGTGGGCAGCGCGCCGCCGGGGACCGTCGCGGCCGGCGGGGGCGTGGCCGGGGCCGGTCCGGCCACGGATGCGGTTCCGGTGACCAGGCCGTGGGGCAGCAGCACGACGGCGGCGGTCCCGCCGCGCGGGCCGGGACGCAGCGACACCCGGGCACCGCAGCGGGCCGCGAGCAGGGCGGCGACGTGCAGTCCGGCGCGGCCGGCGGGCGGGCTGTCCGGCGGCGGACGGTCCAGGAGTTCGTTCGCCTCGGCCAGCGCGGCGGCGTCCAGGCCGGGCCCGTCGTCGAGGACCACCACGGCGCAGCCCTGCGGCCCCGGCTCGCCGGCGACCCGGACGGTGGTGTGCTCCGGCGAACAGGCCAGCCCGTTCTCGATCAGCTCGGCCAGCAGGTGGACGACGTCGGTGACCGCGGAGCCGGCGAGCGTCCACGGCCAGTGCGGCGCGACCAGGACCCGCTGGTAGTCCGGCACCTCGGCGACCGCCCCGCGTACCACGTCGAGCAGCGGCACCGGCCGCCGCCAGCGGCGGGCCGGCGTCGCACCGGCGAGGATCACCAGCTTCTCCACGTTGCGCCGGATCCGGGTGGCGAGGTGGTCGAGCCGGAACAGGTCGGCCGTCTCCTCCGCCGTCCGCTCCCGCCGCTCCATGGCGCCCAGCAGGTCGAGCTGCTCGCGCAGGAGGGCCTGGTTGCGCCGGGTCAGCCGCAGGAACAGCTCGCCGGAGGCGGCCACCGTCGGTGTGGAACCGCCGTCGTCGCCGGTCCGGCGGGCGACGTGGCCCGGGGCGCCCGCCCGGGGAACGGTCTCCGAGCGGTCCGGCCCGTCGGTCAGGCGGCGGACCGTGCGGGACCAGCCGACCAGCACGACGAGCACGGCGATGAGTCCGAGCCCCACCACCACGCCGGTCCGGGTGACCACCAGCGCGGCGGCCGGCGCGGCCCGCTCGACGCTGCCGCGGGCCGTGGTGGTCACCAGGTCCCGCAGCCCGCTCAGGGCCGGGTCGGCGGCCTGCCGCCAGCTCCGCGCGCTGATCCCGGTCGTGCCGCCGGTGTCCGCCGACCGCAGCAGCCGGTCCTCCAGCCGCAGCAGGCCGGCGAACCGGGGGCCCTCCACCAGCCGCTGGTGCTGGTCCCGTGCGCCGGCCGGCAGCGCGGCGGCGGCCGCCGTCCGGGCGTACCGCTGGACGGTCACGAGCTCGGCCAGGTGGCGCCGGTCGTCGTCGCCGACCCCGCCGGCGGTCAGGACGGCGGTCACCAGGGTGTCCTCGCGGGCGAGCAGCTCGCGGGCCCGGGCCAGCGCGACGACGGCGCGGGTCTCGGCGGCCAGCTCGTCCTCGCGCCCGCCCCACTCCGGGCCGTACACCGCGAAGGCGGCGTCGACAAGCCGGTCGTACGCGGCGACCGCGCTGGGCCGGTCGAGCCGGCCGCCGTCCACCTCGGACCGGAGCGTGGCCAGCCCGGTCAACTGCCGGACCAGCTCGTCGGCCCGGTCCCGCACCGCTCCCGCCGTGAGCAGGCGCGGGTCGTGGCCCTCGGTGAACGCGCGCACCGGGGCGACGGCGCCGTCCGTCCGGTCCCGCGCCCCGTCCAGGGCGTCCCGTGCCCGTCCGGCACCGGCGATCGTCTCGGCGGTCAGCCGGCGTTCGAGCTGAAGGTTGAGGATCAGCAGGTCGGTGGGCTGGCCGAGGGTGTCCGCCAGGGCCCGGACCCGCACGAGGTCGGCGGCGTCCCGGCCGGTCAGCACCGCCGCGTACGCCCAGAGGGTCAGCAGCACGGCGGCCAGCGCGCCGAGCTTCAGGCGTGTCCGTCGGTCACCGGTCCGCCCCGCCGGCCGGCTCACCGTGGGTCCCGTTCCGGCCACGGCTGCCGGCCGGCGCTCGACCGGTCCGCCACGACGGTGCGCAGGAGGGCCAGCAGCTCCGCCCGGTTGGCGCAGTCGAGCCGGGACCGCATCCGTGCCACGTGGTGCTCCACCGTCTTCGCCGAGATGAAGAGCCGGTCCCCGATCTCCCGGTAGGTCAACCCGGCCAGCACCAGCTCGGCCACCTCGTGCTCCCGGTCGCTGAGCCGGTACCGGGTGGGACCGGTGGCGGCGTCGGTCACCGGCGCGGAGCCGTCACCCGCGGCGTCGGTGCGGGCGGGCGGCCGGGCCTGGAGCACCCGGGCGCACTCCAGCAGGGTGGTCATCGCACGCCGGTCCGAGGTGCGGATGGCGGCCTGCCCGGCGAGGCGGGCGGCGTCCCAGCACAGCCCGGCGTCGTGCAGCCCACGGGCGGCGGCCTCCACCCGGACCGGGTCCACGACGCCGCGCAGCACCTCGACCCAGACCGTGGCGGCTCCGGCGGCCACGGCGGCGTAGCGGCTGTGGTCGGCGGCGGCGAGCAGGGCGGCGACGTGCGCGTCGGCGACCGCCGGCTCCTCGGTGAGGATAGCGGCGTGCAGCCCGGTCCAGTGCAGCGGCGCGCTCCACAGCACCGGGCCGCCGAGCCGGTCCAGCAGCAGCCACGCCTCCCGCAGGTGGGGCTTCAGCCGGGCCAGGTCGCCCAGCCGGGCGCCGGCCACCGCGAGCTCGCCCAGCGGCAGCAGCGTGAACAGGTCCACCGGGTGCCGGACCACGGCCTCCAGCGCCGGGCCCCAACCGCGTTGCAGCCCCGCGACATCGCTGTTGCGCCGCGCGATGCCGAGGTGCAGCGCACTGGCCAGGAGCAGGTCGCGCGACTCCAGCGGCCGGCCGCCGGCGGTCACCGCGGCGAGGTGGTCGGCCGCGGCGGCGGTCTGGCCGCGGACCATCAGGATCCAGGCCTGCAGCAACCGGTGGCGGCGGGCCATCAGCGGGCCACCGATGCCGGTCGCCACGGCCCGCTCCAGCACGCCCTCGGCGATGTCCAGCTCGGCACAGTGGACGGCCGTCAACGCGGCGAGCGCGGCCGGGCTGTCCGGCAGGAGCACCCGCCGCCCGTCGGGCTCCAGCAGTGCGGTCGCCTGCACCAGCCGGGACAGGGCGCTGGTCGGCGGGGCGGTGATGCTCTCGCGTACCCCCTCGGCCATGAGCCGCGCGGCGCTGGCGTGCAGGGTCGGCGGCGCCCCGGCCGGATCGTCGGGAAGGTCGACCCCCGCGACCGGGCGGCCCAGGGCGAGCGCTCCGACGGCGGCGAACGCCGCGGACGGGGCGAGGCCGGACCACCGGTACAGCTCGACGCTGCGCTCCACCTGGCCCCGGTGCGCCAGCGCCGTCGCGGCCACCGTGGCCGCCTCCGCCCGCACGGGCGGCGGGGCCGTCGCGAGCAGGCGGTTCGCCAGCCGCAGCGCGTCCTCCAGGTCGCCGGCGAGCGCCGCCGCGACGGCCTGGCGGGCGCCGGCCGGCAGCCCTCGCGCGGCGGCCGCGGCGAACAGCTCGGCGGAGAGGGCCGGCTCACCGCCCAGCGCCTCCTCGGCCGCGGCCTCCAGGGCCGCCGCCGGGCAGTCGTCGAGGGCGCCGGCCGTGCGCAGCGACCGGACCAGCGGGAGCACCGCCGCACCACGACTCAGCTGCCCCTCGGTGAGGCGGCGCCAGATGGCGGTGCGTTCGGTGGCCGGGCTGAGCGCGACGACCGCCCGCCGCACGATCGGCGCGAGCCGGCCGTCGGCGCCGAGCAGGCCGGCCGCCCTGGTGTACGCCACCAGGTCGTCCACCGCGGCCGGCTCCCGGTCGAGCAGGGGGCCGAGCAGGTCCACGGGCAGCGGCAACCCGGCGGCGACGGCCAGCAGCAACCGCCGGACGTCCTGCGGCAGCTCCTCCAGGTCCGGCCCGAACGCGAGGACGGCCGGCCGCGGGGGCTCGGTCGGCAGGGCGTTCTGGTTCGCCGACCCGCGCAGCCCGACGGCCAGCCGCTCGACGTCCCGCGGCACCCCGCCGGTCTGCGCGTGCACGAACGCGGCCAGCTCGCCTGCCCGGCCGAGGTCGGGTACGCCGGCGAGGTAGTCGCGGGTCTGCTCGGCGGTGAACGGGTCGAGCACGACCTGCCGGCCGTCCCGCTTCAGCGCCTCGGCCAGCCCGGCCAGCGGCGCGGGCCGGGGCCACGGGCGGTAACCGATCAGCAGCCGGTGCCGGCCGCCGGTCACCAGCCGGCGCAGCGTTTCGAGCCGCGCGTCGTCCAGCAGGTGCGCGTCGTCGACCAGCAGCACGGCCCCGGGGTCAAGCGGGACGTCCGGGCTCGGGGCGCCCTCCCGCACCGTGCCACCCGCGTCCCGGTAAGTCCGCGCCAGCTCCCGGAGCAGGGCCGTCTTTCCGTGGCCGCCGGGGCCCGTCACGCCGACGGCGAGGGGGCGCCCGGGGTCCGCCACGACCGCCCCGAGCAGGGCGGTCGGCCCGGTGCCCAGCACGAGCCGGGCGTCGGTGACGGTATTCATGATCATGTGGGTCATCCTTCGCGGTCCCGGCCCCGGCCGCGGGCCAGCGCCAGGCGGGACGCCTTCGGCAGGTTCAGCGGGGTGATCCGCACCGGGGGGCGGGCCGGGGGCTCACCGTGGCGGGGCTGGTCGGGTTCGGTGTGCCGCCGCGCCGGAACGGCCGGTCCCGCGTCACCGGACGGTGCGGTGGCGGGGACCGGGGCCGGGCGGCGCGGCCGCGGTGCCACCACCTGGCAGGCGGCCAGCGCCGCCCCGGTGGCGGCGGTCAGTTGAGGGTCCGGCTCCACCTCGACCGGGACGGGAAGCGCCGCGGCGAGCAGTTCGGTGACCAGCGGGATCCGGGCCGAGCCGCCGGCCAGGAGGACGCCGTCGAGCTGTGCCGGCGTCAGGCCGGCGGAGTGCACGGTCTGCGCCAGCAGGTCGACGGTGGCGCGGACCGCGGGACGGATCAGGTCCTCGAACTGCGCCCGGGTCACCGGCACCCGGACCGGGCCGCTCGGCAGGGTGAGCATGACGTCGGCCTCCGTACCGATGGTCAGCTCGCGCTTGACGCGGTCGCACTCGGCCAGCAGCCCGTGCGGGGTCGGGTACGCCTCCCCGCCGGTCGGACCGGCGAACTCCCGGCCGAGCGCGGCGCGCACGTGCTCGGCGAGCGCCTCGTCGAAGTCGGTGCCGCCGAGCGCCTCCAGGCCCTGCGGCAGGCCGAACGTCTCGTACCTGCCCCGCGCGTTCCGGCGGACCAGCGCCGCCTCGAACGAGTTGCCGCCCAGGGCGTAGACCGCGGCCGTGGTGCCCGGGAAGCCCCGCGCGGCATGGCTCTCAGCCACCGTGACCGTACGCGGGAGCAGCGTGACGTTCCGCAGGTCGAGGGCCCACAGCGCCCGGTGCAGCAGGTCACGCCGGTGCGGGCCCCACCCGGCGGGGTGGCTCAGCACGACGGCTTCGGCGAACGCGGCCTCGTATGCGGAGACCCGGTGCACCACCCAGGCCGCCAGCTCGGCGACCAGCGTTTCCGGCGGGCAGGGCTCGCCGCCGAGCAGGAGGGGCACGTCGTCACCGACGCGCCGGACGAAATCGCGGGTGGTGCCGCTGCGGTCCTCGGTCGCCGGCTCGCCCACCCGCAGCGACCCGTCCGGCGCCAGGTGCAGCACCGACGGCACCGCGGCCGACCGGTCACCCAGCGCGACGACTTCGGGGCGCGCCCAGGACCCGCCCCGCCGCCTCGCGACGGCGGCGGCCGTGCCGGTGTTCCCGATGTCCAACCCCAGGACGTACGGCATGTGTTTCTTCCTCCACCGCGAGTGGCCTGGGGACGGTGTCGGCACCGTGGCGACCCACCCCCGGCGAACCCCGTGGGCTCCTACGTTCGTACCAGAGATCGCCTCCGACCCGGTACCCTAACTCCGGCCGGCCCGCCTCCCCCTGTCCCCCTAACGCACGAGGGGGCGAGGGCCCCTAATCGGCGGGGGCCGGTTGCGGGTCGCGCCCCGATGACGACCGGTGACCCCCGGCCCTAGCGTCACTGTCGCGGCACGACGGTGCTGACGCTACGTTCGAGGAGAAGCCCCCATGGATTCGCACCAGACCCTGCACGACTTCGTGCTCAACCTGCTCACCGACCCCGACGCGCGGTCGGCCTTCGACCTCGACCCGGAGGGCGCGCTGCAGGCCGCGGGGCTCACCGACGTCACCGCCGCCGACGTGCAGGACGTCGTGCCGCTGGTGGTCGACTACGCCCCCGGCGCGGCGGGGCTCGCCCCGGTGGCCCCCGTGGTCGGGCAGCTCGGGCTCGACCCGCTCACGAGCGACGTCACCGACGTGGTCGGCCAGGTCCAGGCGGTGCCGCACCAGATCGGCGTGAGCAGCTCGCACAGCGGTGTGGACGTGTCGGCCGGCGCGCTGGGCGCCATCGCGGTCGACCCGGCCGGCCTGTACGCCGGGGCGGCCCTGGTCCCGGGCATCGGCCTGGGTGTCGGGCCGGGCGGGCTGGGCACCGACCTGACCGCGGTGCACGACGTGGCGGACACCCTCGACTCCGACGTGGTGGGCACGGTGAACACCGCCGTCGACCCGGTCGTCGGGGATGTCACCGGGGCGGTCGGCGACCCGCTCGGCGCCACGGCCGGCACCGACCTGCTGCATGACGGCGGCGTGCTCGGCGGCGACCTGGGTGTCCTGTCCGGCACGCAGGCCCAGGTCCACGGTGTGGTCGGTTCGCTCGGCGTCGACCAGACGCTGGGCGGGCTCGGCCTGGGCGACGGCAGCGGTGTGGTCCCGCCGGTGCACGTGCCGGCCACCGTGGACGGTGTGACGCACCAGGTGGACAGCACGCTCTCCGGCGTGACCGGCACGGTGAGCGGCGTGACGGGCACCGTCGGCGGTCTGACCGGCGGGCTCACCGGGGATGCCGGGGCGCACGGCGCCGGGGTCCACGGCGACGTGCACGCCTCGTCCGACGGCGGCCTGCTGGGCGGGCTGCTCTGACGGAGGGTTCAGGCAGGGAGCGGGAGGCCCGATCCGGCCTTCCGCTCCTCTTCCGTTCAGGACCCTCTTGATAATTGAGCCGAAATCAGCACACTTGGTGCGTGATCGCGGGGATCTGGCTGGATGTGCTCGATGAGATCGCCCGTACGTGCGGCGCACACGGGCGAGGCGACCTGCTTCAGACGGTGCGGCAGAAGCGGGTGCAACTGCTGGACCCCAGGCTGCGCGTCCTGGTCATTGGCGAGTCGCAGCAGGGCAAGAGCCAGCTGATCAACGCCATCGTCAACGCGCCGGCCTGCCCGGTCGGCGACGGCCGCACCACCGTGCTGCCGACCGTGGTGCAGCACGCGGAGGTCCCGTCCGCCGCCCTGGTCCAGACGCCACCTCCCACCCCGGGCCGGGCCGCCGGCGCGGTGCTCCCGGTGACCGGTGAGCGGACCCCGGTGCCGCTGGACCAGGTCGCCGCCGGGGTCGCCGGCACCTTCGGCCGCCGGCCGGGCGGCGGGCCCGCGTACGTCGAGATCGGACTGCCGCGCGCGCTGCTCGGCTCCGGGCTGGTGCTGGTGGACACGCCGGGCACCGAGGAGGCGGCCGCACTGGGCGCGGCCGGCCCGGCCGCCGCGCCGGCGTGGGCGGACACCGTGCTGCTCGTCTCCGACTCCACCCGGGAACTCTCGGCCGGCGAGCTGACCATGCTGCTGCACGTCGCGCGGTCGCACCCGAACGTGGTGCTGGTGCAGACCAAGACGGATCTCGTGCCGGACTGGCGCGCGGTCGCCGAGCGCAACCGGCAGCACCTCGCCGAGGCCGGCGTGCCGGCGCCGGTCATCCCGGTTTCGGCGGCCCTGCGGCTGCGCGCGGCCGTCGTGGACGACCGGGAGCTGAACGCCGAGTCCGGCTTTCCCGTGCTGATCGGCCGGTTGCAGCGGGACCTCGCCGGCAAGTCCGACCGCCTGGCCCGGGCCGCGGTCGGCGCGATCGCCCGGAGCGTGGTGGAACAGCTGGCCGCGCCGCTGCGCGCCGAGCTGGAGAGCCAGGAGGTCGAGGAGCAGTCCGGCCCCATCTCCCGGCTGCACGCGGCGCAGCGCGAGGTCGACGAGCTGCGCCGCTGCTCCACGAGGTGGCAGAACACGCTCGCCGACGAGATGGCCGACCTGCTGTCCGACATCGAGTACGACCTGCGCGACCGCACCCGGCAGATCCTGCGCGAGGTCGACGACGCGTTCGACAGCGCCGACCCGCTGATCAGCTGGGACACGTTCCAGGAGTGGCTGGAACGCAGCCTGTCGGAGGCGGCGGAGGCCAACCACGAGTGGCTGGTGCGGCGCTGCGACTGGGCCGCGCGGCGGGTGGCGGACAACTTCGCTCGGTACGGCGGCGACGTGCTGCCCCCCTGGTCGATGACGACGCCCCCGGATCTCGGCGACGGCCTGCCCGAGCTGGAACGGCCCGCCGTCGACCGGTTCACCACCAGCCAGAAGCTGATCAGCGGTATGCGGGGTTCGTACGGTGGCCTGTTGATGGTCGGGCTGGCGACGACGCTGGCCGGCATGCCCATGATCAACCCGCTGTCGGTCGGTGTCGGCGCGCTGTTCGGCGGGAAGAGCATCCGCGACGAGAGCAAGCAGCTGCTCCGCCGCCGGCAGGCGGTGGTCAAGACGGCGATCCAGCGGCACGTGGACGACTTCTTCGTCCGGGTCACCAAGGACCGCCGGGACGCCGTCCGGCAGGTGCAGCGGATGCTGCGGGACCACTTCACGGCGCTGACCGAGGAACTCCAGGAGGCCATCATCCGGTCGTTCCGCAGCGCCAAGCAGGCCGCCGACACCGACGCGGCCGTCCGCGACCAGCGGCAGCGGGAGATCCGGGTGAAGATGACCCGGCTGGCCGGGCTCTTCGAGCAGGCCCAGCAGTTGACCGGCGCGCGACCCGCTCCCGCGCCGCTGGAGCCCCGGCCGTGACGGTCGGGCTGCGGCTGGACGAGGCGGTCTGGGGACTTCTGCACCAGGCGCTCCAGCACTACCGGGACGACCCCCGGGCGACGGACCACCTGCGGCACCAGTTGGCGCGGCTGGAGCAGCCGCTGCGGATCGCGATCGCCGGCCCGTGGCGGTCCGGCAAGTCGACCATGCTGAACGCGATCATGGGCGAGGAGGTCGCGCCGGTCGACGGGGTGGACGGCAGCACCGTCTTCACCTGGTACGAGGACGGGCCGCAGCCGAGCGCCACCGCGTACGCGAACGGCCAGCCGCCGCAGGAGCTGGCGATCGCCAAGTCGGCGACCGGCATGCGGGTGGACCTCGTCGGCTGGCGGGCGGGCGAGCTGCGCGACATCGTGGTGCAGTGGCCGACCCGGACGCTGCGCCAGGTCACCCTCATCGACACCCCGGCCACCGGTCGCGACGAGCAGGGCCGGGCGCCGGTGATGGAGCGGGTGCTGCGGGACGCGGACGCGGTGCTGTACCTGACCCGCGACGGCCGCGACAGCGATCTGCGGGTGCTGGAGACCAGCCGGGAGAGCGCGGTCGGGCAGGCCGCCGCGGTGCACGTCATCATGGTGCTGTCCCGGGTGGACGAGACCGGCGGTGGGCGGATCGACGGCCTGCTCACCGCCCGCCGGCTCGCCCGCCGCCAGCACCGGGACCCGCGGGTGAACGAACTCAGCGTGCACGTCGTCCCGTGCAGCGGCCTGCTCGGCCTGGCCGGCCGGATTCTCAGCGAGTCGGACTACGCCGTGCTCGCGGCGCTGGCCCGGGTGCCCCGGCCGGAGCTGGAGACGCACCTGCTCTCGGCCGATCGGTTCCTCCGCGGCGACCTGCCCGTCCGGCTCGACACCGGGGTGCGCGCCGCGTTGCTGGACCGGCTCGGGCTCTTCGGGATCCGGCTGGCGACCACGCTGATCCGCACCGGGTGCGACAGCCGCGCGAAGCTCTCCGCCGAGCTGATCCGGCGCAGCGGCCTGACCGAGCTGCGCGAGTCGATGGCCCGCTTCCTCGTCGACCGGCGGGACACGCTCAAGGCGCGCTCGGCGCTGGCGGCCGTCGAGGCGTTGCTGCGGGCCGAGCCCGGCCGGGGCACGGAGGAACTGCTCGGCCGGGTCGAGCAGATCCTCGTCGGGGCGCACGAGTTCCGCGAGCTGCGCCTGCTCGCCGCGCTGCGGACCACCCGGCTCGGCTTCGACGCCGAGCTGGCCGCGGAGGCCGCGCGGCTGGTCGGCGGCGACGGCGTCGGCCTGGCGGCCCGGCTCGGCGTGGAGCACGACGCGACGGTGCACCGGCTCTGGGACGTCGCCTCGGAGGCCCAGTGGCGGTGGCGGAACCGCGCGGAGGATCCGCTGCTACGCCTGGCCCAGCGGCGCGGCGCCCAGGTCGTCGTCCGCAGCTGCGAGGGGATGCTCGCCGAGCTGGCCGAGGGGGGCCGGTGACCGGCGCCGGCGGAGCCACGCGATCGGGCGGACCTTCTCCAGCGGCAGGAAGCTGGTCATGGCCACCAGGTGCGGCGCGAACGAGATGGTGATCGTCGCGATGGTCACCAGGTGGAACGAGTAGAAGAAGCCGACCATGGCCAGCCGCCACCGCTCCGGCAGCAGGAAGACGAGCGGGCTGAGCAGCTCGAAGGCCAGGATGCCGAACTGGGCGACGATCAGCAGGTGCGGCACCTGGGCGATCACGTCCGCCAGGTCGGTGCCGCGCCGGATGATCGCGCGGGCCAGCACCGAGCCGGTGGCCCAGTCCAGGCCGCCGAAGCGGAACTTGGCCCAGGCGGCCAGGAAGTAGGTGCAGATGACCGCGATCTGGGTGACCCGCAGCGCCCAGCCGCCCGCCTCGGTGCGGGTGGGATCGCCGTGCCGCGCCCGCCCGGCGGTGGGCAGCACGGCCAGCGCGACGAGCAGCCCGACCCGGTCATGGTCGACCTTGCCGTAGCTCATCGCGACGATCATCCACTCGAAGTAGAGGGCGAAGACCGTCCAGCCGAGCAGCCGGGGCGCCCGGCCGGTGGCGGCGAGCAGCGAGACCGCCAGCAGCACCCAGAAGATCACGCCGACCAGGGCCGGGGTGGGGGTGGGCAGCGGGAGCAGCCGGCCGATCAGCAGCGGCTGGTAGAGGTCGCCGGGCACGTCGACCCGGGTGCGTACCCAGGGGGTGAAGACCACCAGGTCGGCGGCGACGAAGAGGTAGACGAGGGTGCGGAACGCGGCCACCCGGCCGCGCGGGACCGCCTCGGTGAGCCAGCCGGTCACGGGACGGTCTCCGAGCGTACGGCGGTGCGGTCGGTCCAGCGGCCGGTCGGCCGGCCGCCCTGGATGTCGTACCAGCGGACCACGATGCGCACCTCGGCCAGCGCGGGGGCGGCCGGGTGGCGCTCGGCGTACGCCTCGGCGACCCGGCGCAGGAGGCTCGGGTCGGCGGCGTACCGGTCCTGCTGGCCCTCGATCTCGGCGCGCCGGATGCCGGTGGCGTCCTGGCCGAGCGGCACCACGGCCCCGCTGCGGTCGACGCCCTCGACGCGGGTGTCGGGGGCGGGCGCGTCGGGCGGGTCCGAGGTCGAGTACATCCGGAACGGCCCGAACGGGAAGTCGTCGTCGGTGCCGCGCACGGTGCCGAGAAGGAGCAGCGCCAGCCCGAGCAGAGTGGCGCCCAGCCGGACGGCACGCCCGCGGGAGGTCAAGGTCTCCATCGGCTGGTGACGATACGGGATGAACATGGCCGGAAGACGTCGTACCGTCGTCCATTCCTCGCTGCCCGTGTCGCTCTTTCCGGCCCGCCCGACGACACCGGCCGGGCCCCCGTGGGGACCCGGCCGGTGGTGTCGGAGCCGGTCGGCTCAGTGCTGGTGGCCGTGCTCGGCGAGCTTCTTGCGGACGTCCTCCATGTCGAGCTGCTCGACCTGCTCGATCAGGTTCTCCAGCGCCGACTCGGGCAGGGCGCCCGGCTGGGCGAAGACGATCACGCCGTCGCGGATCGCCATGATGGTCGGGATGGAGCTGATGTTGAACTTGGCGCCCAGCTCCTGCTCCGCCTCGGTGTCGACCTTGCCGAAGACGATGTCCGGGTGCTTCTCGGACGAGCGCTCGTAGACGGGGGCGAAGCGCTTGCACGGGCCGCACCAGTCCGCCCAGAAGTCGAGCAGGACGATGCCGTCGCGTTCGGTCACCTCGTCGAAGTTGGCCGTGGTCAGCTCAACCGTTGCCATTGCACTCTCCGATCAGCGCGGATTGCCTACGTCCCGTGGAACCAGGGTGGATGGCTTGGCATTCCCGTGACGTGCGCGACCAAACACTGCGCAGCCCCGCGGTGACGGAGAGACGCATCGAGCGAGGTCTGTTTACCCCCGTCCTGCGGAACGCAAGTGCACGACGCATTTGCGTGACGGGACGTGATGGGAGCGTTTCCATGGAGATCGCGCCCGGTTCGCGCTACGAATCGGTAACTTGACGCTTGACAAGCGGGGATCCGGCCTGCGGAGATCGCTTGTGGAGTGATCACGAGTCACTACGCGTAGTGTTACGAAAAGATAAATGTGACGTCCGTCTCTGTCGTCACAGTACCGGCGTACGGCAGAATCTGTCGCATCAGAGCGTGGGCGGCGGGTGCCGGGGAGGGCCCCGCCGCTCATTGCGTCTCCACCCGGGTCGGTCCGGGTGTGACTTTTCCGCACCGGCTGCGCCCCGTCCACCGCCTTAACAAGCGGTAAGGCATGCTGTGCCGAACTCCATCGCCGCCCGTCGAAGGGGACCAAGGATGCAGTTCGGCCGCTACTACGAGGAGTTCGAGGTCGGCGCCGTCTACCGGCACTGGCCCGGCAAGACGGTCACCGAGTACGACGACCACCTCTTCTGCCTGCTCACCATGAACCACCACCCGCTTCACATGGACGCCCACTACGCCGAGTCGGCGAGCCAGTTCAAGCGCAACGTGGTGGTCGGCAACTACATCTACTCCCTGCTGCTCGGCATGTCGGTGCCGGACGTCAGCGGCAAGGCGATCGCCAACCTGGAGATCGAGTCGCTGCGGCACGTCGCCCCGACGTTCCATGGCGACACCATCTACGGCGAGACGACGGTGCTGGACAAGCGGGAGTCCTCCTCCAAGCCGGACCGCGGCGTGGTCGCGGTGGAGACCCGGGGCTACAACCAGGACGGCACGCTGGTCTGCGTGTTCCGCCGCAAGGTCATGGTCCCCAAGAAGGAGTACGCGGCCGCCGCCCTGCCCGAGGGCGTCGACCCCGAGCGGCCCAGCTTCCCCGAGCCGCGCTGACCTCTCCCTACGCCCGGAAGGGCCCCTTCGCCGATCCGTCGGGAAGGGGCCCTTTTCCCGTTCCGGGGCATATGCTGACGCCGGAGGTCACCATGAGCCACTCCGTCGCCGGAGAGCCGCCCTCTGCCGGCCGCCGTGCCGCACCGCTGACCACCGCCGTCTACTCCGCGGCCGAGTGGGACCTGCTGACCGACCTGCCCGGCCGGGTCCTCGTCGCCGCCGCCACGCCCGGGCCGGGCCGTCCGCCGCGCGGCGTCGCCGCCGGGCTCGCGGGGCTGGACGCGGTGGCCGCCGGCCGGGCCTTCGACAGCGACCTGATCCGGGCCGTGGTCGCCGCGATCTACGCCCGCCACGACGGCGCCACCGACCGGGACGAGCGCCTCACCGACCTGGTCGACCTGCTCGCCGCCGCCCGGGCCGCGGTACGGGTCCTGCGGCGGCGCGCCGACCCCGCCGACTCGGCGGCGTACCGGCAGTGGGTGGAGTCGGTGGCCGCGCGCGTGTGCCGGGCCGGCGAGGCCGCACCGAGCCCCGCCGACCGGCGCTTTCTCGACCGGCTCGCCGGGGCGCTGGACCTCCGCTGACCTGCGGGCCCGTGGCGGCCGTCCCGCCGGTCGGGCCGTACCCTCTGCAGATCGTGACCGACGACCAGCTCGACGTGGGCGTGGGGCCGTGGCCCGGCGACCCGCCGGACGACCCGCGTTACGACCCCGAGCTGCTCGCCCAGGGCGACCGGCGCAACGTCGTGGACCGGTACCGCTACTGGCGGCGCGAGGCCGTGGTGGCCGACCTGGACCGCCGCCGGCACGACTTCCACGTGGCCGTCGAGAACTGGCAGCACGACTTCAACATCGGCACGGTGGTCCGCAACGCCAACGCCTTCCTCGCCGCCGAGGTGCACATCGTCGGGCGGCGGCGGTGGAACCGGCGGGGCGCCATGGTGACCGACCGCTACCAGCACGTCCGGCACCACCCGACCATTGAGGAGTTCGTGGCCTGGGCGGCCGCGGAGCGGCTGCCGGTGGTCGGCATCGACAACCTGCCCGGCTCGAAGCCGCTGGAGACCAGCACGCTTCCCCGCCGCTGCGTGCTGCTCTTCGGCCAGGAGGGGCCGGGGCTGTCCGAGGTCGCCCGGGACGCCTGCGACCAGCTCATCTCGATCGCCCAGTACGGCTCGACCCGCTCGATCAACGCCGGCGTGGCCAGCGGGATCGCCATGCACGCCTGGATCCGGGCGTACGCCGGGCCGCCACCGGACTGACCGATCCGGCCGCTCCGCTTGACGGCCCGGCGGTCCGGGGTGACCGTGAAGGCGTGAGTGTCGCGGTGAGTTGTCCCAGGTGCGCGGGGACGGTCCGGGAGCCGGACCTGATGCACGGCGAATACCGGTGCCTACGCTGCGGTCCCGTGCCGCCGCTGCACGTGCCGGAGCACATCGGCGCCGAGATCATGGCGAGCGTGGTGGAGCGGGTGGCCGCCGACACCGACCCGGCGGGGCGGCCGGGAATGCCGCTCTGGTGCCCGTGGCCGCTGCCCACCGGTTGGACGCTGACCGGGGTGGCCTGGGTGGGGGACGACCGCTCCGGGGTGCGCGCCACGGCGGTGGCCTGCGCCGGCCCGGCCCCGCTCGACGGTGGACCGGCCGACCTGCTCTTCGTCGCCGAGGAGCCGGGCGTCGGGCTGGGCTCCCGCCTCGCCGGCCTGCCCGGCCCCGACCCGGGGCCCGAGATGGCGGAGGCGCTCACCGATCCCGGCCCTGGTCACCCCGAACGGGTGCCGCACGCCAAGATCCGGGTGGGCGGCCATCCCACTCCACTGTGGCTCGTGAATTCCCCGACCGATCGAAGCGCGTACGCCGGCGAGGCTCGGGGAATGTGGCTCCATGCGATAGCCTGGCCGGCGAGTGCGGGTCACCTCCTCGCGGAAGAAGTCGTGCTGCACGACCTCACCGAGTGGACACCGCCCGAGCTCGTGTACGGCGCACCATCTCCGTACCTGCACGGACGGGCCTGACCGGCCGGCACCGGCAAGTCGGGGAACAGACGCAGATATTCACTCTACGACACCATACTGATACTCTGGGTGCCGCTGCGGTAAACGGACCCGGCTCCGCGCGAGAGGATGGCCCGCTATGGTCAAGAAGGTCCTCACCTGGGCCGGCATCGCATTCTTGATCTTCTTCGTTGCCTACCGGCCGAACTCCGCCGCCGACGTGTTCAAGTCCCTGGGCGGCGGCATCATGGACATCGCGCAGGGCTTCGGCGACTTCTTCACCAACCTGGTCGCCTAGCCGCCCATGGGAAGCCCCTCCGGTCCACCCTTCGACCCGGACGACCCCGACCGGGAGCGCCGGGAGCGCGACACCGAGCCGATCCCTCGGATCGACCCCGACGACGGTCCGGGCTTCGGCTCCGGTTCCGGCTACGGTGGCGGCCCCTCCCTTTCGGACGACGCCGCCTTCGGCGACGGCCCGGGCTACGCCGGGGAGGGGCGGTCCGGCCGCGCCTGGATCCGCGACCCGGAGGCCGGCTACCAGAACCCGCAGATCTCCGAGGAGGAGCTGGCCGGCCTGCGTGCCGACGCCTCCGGCATGGCGCCGCGCCGGGTGCTGCCGATGGAGGACGAGCCGAGCGCGCTGGCGGCCCGCTACCTCTTCCCGACGGAGCGCTTCCGGGGCGAGTGGAAGCGGCACTGGGTGCACCTCTCCACGCCGATCATCGTCGGCATCGCGGCGACCTTCGTGCTCGGCTACCTCTCCGGTTTCCTCGCCGGGCGCGACGTCGGGGCGCTGACCACCGTCGCGGTGCTGCTCTGGTTCGCCGTCATGGGCTGGGTCGCCTGGCGGGTCGCCGACTGGTGGTACGACCGCTTCATCCTCACCAACAAGCGGGTCATGGTGGTCAACGGGATCATCACCCGCCGGGTGGCGATGATGCCGCTGGTCCGGGTCACCGACATGAAATACGAGCAGACCCCGAGCGGCCGCGCGCTCAACTACGGCACCTTCGTGCTGGAGTCGGCCGGCCAGGAGCAGGCCCTCCGGGAGATCAAGAACCTGCCCAACCCGAACGAGCTCTACCTCCGCGTCGTGGAGGAGATGTACGAGCCGCAGGCCGTCGAGGCGCGGATCGGCAAGGAGCAGGACGAGGCGAAGGCCGACGACGGCGCCTGAAGCTTTCTGTCCGAACATCGGAGGAACTGCGCACCTTTTGCCGTCGACCCACCCCGCTCTACCGTGGGAGCCTGCCAGGCAGGACGGGGTGTGGAGGTGGGCGTGGCGAGCAGGGATCCGCTGGAGGAGGAGTTCCGCGACTTCGTCGCGGCCCGCTCCGGTGCCCTGCTGCGCACCGCCTACCTGCTGGCCGGTGACTGGGCGACGGCCGAGGACCTGCTCCAGACCGCGCTGACCAAGACCTACCTGGCCTGGAAGCGGCTCGGCGGGATCGACGCCATCGAGCCGTACGCCCGCCGGGTCCTGGTCAACACCTCGACGAGCTGGTGGCGCCGGCGCTGGCACGGTGAACGCCCGACCGAGGTGCTGCCCGAGCGGGCCGGGGTCGACGAGATCGAGCAGCAGCTCGACCGGGACGCGCTGTGGCGGCACCTCCAGGCGCTCCCGGCCCGGCAGCGGGCCGTGCTCGTGCTCCGCTTCTACGAGGACATGTCCGAGGCCCAGACCGCCGCCCTGCTGGAGATCTCCCCGGGCACCGTGAAGAGCCAGACCTCCCGGGCGTTGAACACCCTGCGCCGCCGGCTCGGCTCCGAGGCCGCCCTCGGCCTGCCGGCCGCGCCGGAGGAGAAGGCCGCGCCGCCTGCCCCGCCGCGGGTGGTCCGGCAGCCGGCCCCGCCCGCCCCGGCGCCGCCGGTGGTCCGGCCGGCCGCACGACCCGCCGCGGCTCCCGCGCGCCCCTCCGCGTCCGTCCCGGTGAAATCCCGATGAGCCGCACGTCGGAGGACTGCGACAACCGGACGGCCGGCCCGAAGCGTCCATTCCCCGTGACCGAGGACGAGCTGGAACGGGCGCTGCGGCAGACGCTGGCCGGCCGCGTCGCCACGTCCCGGCCGCTCGCCGCCGACCCGGCCGGCGCCGCGCTCCGGCGGGCCCGGGCCGCCGGGCGGCGCCGGACGCTGGCCGGGCTCGCCCTGGCCGGGGTGGCGACCGTGCTGGTCACCACCGGCATGGCCCAGCTCGGCGGGCCGACCGGGCACAGCGGCACGCCCACCGTCGTGCTCGGTGACCCGGGCGGGTTCGCGCCCTCACCGCTGCCCACCGCCAGCAGCCCGGCGCCCGCGCAGGGTCCGGTCCGCGCCGAGCTGGACCTGATCGCCGGCTCGCGGCTGGACACCAGCGGTGGCGAGCGCCGGGAACTGACCGGGTTGAGCGCCGTCGAGCGGGCACAGCGGGTACCGGACTACGGCGGCTGGCTCATCACCTCGGCGGCCACCCCGGCCGGCCGTACCCTCTGGTGGGTGCCGCCCAACGGCAGCGACCCGCAGGTGCTGCTCGCCGGGGCGGACGCCGTCGTGGTGGCCGCCGACGGGCGGCAGGTCGCCTGGCGCGACGGCGCCTACCTGGCCGCGGCCGGCGTGGTCGGCGGTCAACTCCTGGCCAGCAGCCGGACGGCGGCTCCCGAGGGGGCGACGCCGATCGGCTTCGCCGGCGACGCCGTGCTGGTCCGGCAGCCCGACCGGGGCGGGGTCAGCGTCTGGCGGCGGCCGGCGGGTGGGGTGCCGGGCGCGGCGAACCCGGACGTGCTCGGCGTCTACGGCACGCTGCCCGACGGCCGGGTGGTCGGCCTGGTCTCCGCCGGCACGCCCCGGCGGCCCTGCGTGGCGCTGCTCGACCCGGGCCGCGAACTCACCCCCGTCCGCACCGGCTGCGGCCCGGCGGTGGCCACCGACGGTCTCGGCGCGGTTTCCGCCGACGGGCGGTGGCTGCTGCTCAACGCCGCGCCCAGGAACGCCCTGCTGGTCGACCTGGCCAACCTCGGCGCCGCCGCCACGACCCACCCGGCCGGCCCGGCGGTCGCCGGTGCGGTGGCCTGGACCCGCGACGGGGCGGCGCTGCACGTCGACGCCACCGGCGGCCTGGTCCGGGTCCGGCCCGACCGGGTGCTGGCCGGCGAGGCCCCCTCCGCCTCCCGGCTCGACGGGGTGGCCGCGGGCGAGCGCCTCGTGGTGGTGGCCGACACCCGCTCCTGACCGGGGCGTAGCGTCGGCGGCGTGAGCGCCGCCGCCCGGATCGACCTGCACACCCACTCCACCGCCAGCGACGGCACCCTGAACCCGGCCGAGCTGGTCCGGGCCGCCGCCGCGGCCGGTCTCGACGTCGTGGCGCTCACCGACCACGACACCACGGCCGGCTGGGAGCCCGCCGTCGCGGCCCTGCCACCCGGGCTCACCCTGATCCGGGGCGCCGAGCTCTCCTGCCGCTGGTTCGGCGTCGAGCCGGCGATCCCGCTGCACCTGCTGGCGTACCTCTTCGACCCGGCCGAACCGGAGCTGGCCGCCGAGCTGGCCCGGGTCCGGCGCGCCCGGGAGGAGCGCGGCGAGCGCATCGTCCGGCTGCTCCAGGCCGACGGGATCCCGGTGAGCTGGTCGGAGATCCTGGCCGGCGCCGCCGGCGGGACGGTCGGCCGGCCGCACATCGCGCAGGCGCTGATCCGGGCGGGGCTCGTCGCCACCACCACCGAGGCGTTCGGGCCGCGCTGGCTGGGCGAGCGCTACCGGCTGCCCAAGGAGGACATCGACGTGTTCCGGGCGGTCGCCCTGGTCCGGGCGGCCGGCGGGGTGCCCGTCTTCGCCCACCCCCGGGCCAGCCGCCGCGGCCGGATCGTGCCGGACGAGCTGATCGTGGACCTGGCCGCGGCCGGGCTGGCCGGCCTGGAGGCCGACCACGAGGACCACAGCCCGGCCGAGCGCGAGCACGTCCGCGCGCTCGCCGCCGAGCTGGGGCTGCTGGTCACCGGTTCGTCGGACTTCCACGGCACGCACAAGACCGTCCGGCTCGGCGCGTTCACCACCGGCGCCGGGGCGTACGAGCGGATCGTCGAACTGGCCCGGGGGGTGACCCCGGTCGCTTCGAGCTGAAGCGTTCCGGCCACGCGGCTACCGTGTCCGAGTGGATCTCAAGCTCTTCGGCGAGGTCTTCGTGACCCTGCTGGTGATCGTCGACCCGCCCGGCATGATGCCGATCTTCCTGGCCCTGACCGGCCCGCTGGCCGCCCGCGACCGGAACCGGGCCGCCTGGCAGGCCGTCGCGCTGGCGCTCGGGGTGATCGTGGTGTTCGCCGTGGCCGGCCAGACCATCCTCGCCTACCTGCACGTCGACCTGCCCGCGCTGCAGGCCGCCGGCGGGCTGCTGCTGATCCTCGTCGCCCTGGAACTGCTCACCGGCAAGTCCGACGACCCGAACCAGCAGGCGACCAGCAACATCGCGCTGGTGCCGCTGGGCACCCCGCTGCTGGCCGGCCCCGGCGCCATCGTCGCCACCATGCTCTTCGTGCAGCAGGCCGGCGGGTTCACCGACTACCTCGCCATCGCCGCCGCGATCGTCGCGGTCATGGTCGCCGTCTGGGTGGTGCTGCGCTTCTCCGGTGGCATCGTCAAGGTCCTCCGGCCGGGCGGCATCGAGGTGCTGACCCGGATCGCCGGCCTGCTCCTGGCCGCCATCGCCGTGCAGCTCATCGCCGACGCGATCGCCGCGTTCGTCACGCAGTACCTCACCATGAGCTGAGCCGTCGCGGCGCTGTCGTACGCGGGTGGCAGGATCTCAGGCGTGCGACGACCCTCCCCGACCGGGCGACCCACCGGCGGCCGGCCACCCCGGCCCCGCGCCGAGCAGGCCGAGCAGCTCGGCTTCGAGGGCATGCCGGAGCGCCTCTTCGTCTGCACGCCCAGCAAGCTCGGCGCCTACACCGACTGCCCCCGGCGCTACCGCTACTCGTACGTGGACCGCCCCGCGCCGCCCAAGGGTCCGCCGTGGGCGCACAACTCGCTCGGCGCCAGCGTCCACACGGCCCTGAAGAACTGGTACGCGCTGGCCCCCGACCGCCGCCGCCCCGAGGTGCTGGGCACCCTGCTCAAGGGCACCTGGGTCCGCGAGGGCTACCGCGACGACGAGCAGGAGCGGGACGCCTTCCGCCGGGCGCTGTCCTGGCTGGAGTCCTATGTGGCGGGGCTCGACCCGGCCGACGAGCCGATCGGGGTGGAGCGGGTGGTCGCCGTGAAGACCGCCGTCCTCGCCTTCAACGGCCGCACCGACCGGATCGACTCCCGCCCCGGCCCGGACGGCCGGCCGGAGCTCGTCATCGTCGACTACAAGACCGGCCGCACCGGGCTCGACGGCGACGACGCGCGCGGCTCACAGGCCCTCGCGCTCTACGCCTACGCCGCCGAGCGCGTGTTCCGCCGCCCGTGCCGCCGGGTCGAGCTGCACCACCTGCCCACCGGCACGGTCGCGGCGCACGAGCACACCCCGGAGTCGTTGCAGCGCCAGCTCACCCGCGCCGAGGACACCGCGCGGGACATCATGGCCGCCGAGCGGGCCGTCGCCGACGGCACCGACCCCGACGAGGCGTTCCCCACCGAGCCGGGACCCCGGTGCGGCTGGTGCGACTACCGGCGCACCTGCCCGGCCGGCGCCCAGGCCCCGGGCAAGGAGCCCTGGGCGGCCGTGGAGCGCCACGCCGAGCCGGTGGCCGACCAGGACTGACAACCGCTGCTCAGGCCGCCGCGAGGCGGGCGGCGCGCTCCTTGGCGGCCCGCTGCAACGGGCCCTCTCGGTAGCGCCGCGGCACCGCCGCCAGGGCGAGCCGCAGGGCGCGCACGCTCAGGTCCGCCGAGAGCGCGGTGGTGGGCAGGCCGAGCCCGCCGTACAGCCGCTGGGCCCAGGCCGGCAGCAGCGCCAGCGCAGTGCCGGCGATCCCCAGGTACGCCCAGCGCGGCGGGCCGAGGTGCAGGCCGAGCCGCACGGGCAGGCTGAGCTTCCACGGGATCGGCGGGGCGGTCAGGAACAGCGCCGTCTCCGCCGCCTCCCTGGTCATCCGCAGCTCGGGCCGGATCCGGCGGTAGTAGTCGGCCACCTCGGCGGCGGTGCCCGGCACGTCGGCCGGGTCCAGCCCGACCAGGGCCGCCGCCCGGCGCTGCTCGGTGTAGTAGCCGTCCACCTCGTCGTCGGTCAGCGCGAGCCCGGCGCGCCGCGCGGTGCTCACGAACGATTCGACCTCGGTGACGTGCACCCAGCGCAGCAGGTCGGGGTCGTCGATCCGGAAGCGCAAGCCGGTGAACGGGTCGGTGGCCCGCATCCGGGCGTGCAGCGTACGCAGCCGCCGGCCGGCCGCCTCCGCCTCGGCGGTGGTGCCGTAGACCGTCGTGGCCACGTAGGTGGCCGTGCGGACCAGCCGGCCCCAGGCGTCCGTGCGGTAGTTGCTGTTCTGGGCGACCCCCGCCATGGCGCGGGGGTGCAGCGCCTGGAGGTAGAGCGAACGCAGGCCGGCGACGATCAGGATCGGCTCCTCGTGCACCTTCCACGTGACCGATCCCGGACCGAACAGGCCGAGGTCATCGGAGTCCACCGACCAAGAGTGCCACGCCGGCCGCGGCGCGGGGATCGCTGCCAGCTCGAACGGGCCCGGCTCGTCAGTCGTCGGCGGAGCGGCGGGCCTGGCAGGCCGGGCAGAGGCCCCAGAAGGTCACTTCCGCCTCGTCGACCTCGAAGCCGTGCGCGACGTTCGGATCGAGGCAGGGGGCGTTGCCGGTGGCGCAGTCCACGTCGGCGATCTCGCCGCAGCCCCGGCACACCACGTGGTGGTGGTTGTCCCCGACGCGGGCCTCGTAGCGGGCGGGGCTGCCGGCCGGCTCGATCCGGCGGGACAGCCCGGCCCGGGAGAGCGCGCCGAGCACGTCGTAGACGGCCTGGGTGGAGACCGAGTCGAGGCGCTCCCGGACCCGGCGGGTGATCTCGTCGACCTCCAGGTGACCGCCGGCGGCGAGCACGTCCAGCACGGCGAGACGCGGCCGGGTGACCCGCAGGCCCCTCGACCGGAGCAGCTCCTCCCCCGTGGACATGCGTCCATGACAGCACGGTGCCTCGGGGTCGACAAGCGAGCGTGACCGCGGGTGGTTTGGGCCACAGGTGAACCGCGCCGGTGGCCCGTGCGTGTGTGGGTGTACGGAAGCGGGACGGCGGATCATCACGTCGTACGCTGGCCGCGCGATCCCGTCCACTCGCCGGAGGTGTCGGTGTTCAGGGAAGTCAACGGTCTGCCGGGCCACGTCCTGGTCATTCACGCCGCGGTGGTGCTGGTGCCGCTGCTGGCGTTGCTCTCCGTCGCCTACGGGGTGCTGCCCCGCTGGCGGCCCCGGATGGGCTGGGCGGTGGCGGTCCTCGCCGTGCTCACCCCGATCGTCACCTGGGTGGCGACCGAGTCCGGCGAGGCGCTGGAGGAGGTGCTGCGCGGCCGCGGCTACCCGCCCGAGGGCCTGCAGAAGATCCACGAGCACTCCGAGTACGGCGAGAACCTGTTCTGGTTCACCGTCGGGCTGGCCGTGGCAGCGCTCCTGCTGCTGCTGGTGACCAGCGGCCTCCCCCGCACCCGCGACCTGCCCCGGTGGCTGTCCCTGGTGCTCACCGCCATCGTCATCGTGCTCGCCGTCTTCGCGCTCATCTACGTCTACCTGACCGGTGACAGCGGCGCCAAGATGGTGTGGAGCGGCATCGTCTGACCGGGATCGGCCGGGCCGCCTCGGACGAGGCGGCCCGGCCGGCTCAGAAGAGCAGGCGCGAGCAGAGCAGGCAGGTGAGCAGCACCAGCACGACGCCGACGACGGCGCCGATGCCGTAGGTGAGCCGCTGGGACTGCCCCTCGGCCTGATCCATGGCGGCCATGTCCTGCGGTGGCAGCCGGCGCGGTGGCGTCGGCTGCACGTGCACGGGCGGCCGCCAGCCGGGCGGCGGTGGGACGGTCGGCGGCGGACCCGCATACCCGGCCGGCGCGCCCCCGGGTCCCCAGCCACCGGCCGGCGCGGGCTGCCGCGGCCAACCAGCGGCCGGGCCCGCCTGGCCGCCGCTCGAACCGGCCTGCCCGCCCCAGCCGCCGCTCGCCCCGGCCGACCCGCCCCAGCCGCCGCCCTGGCCGGGCCTCGCCCACGGGCTGTCCGTGTGGCCGGCGCGCGACCAGGGGCTGGCCTCCGGGGCGTCGCCGGTGGAGCTGCCGGGCTGGTCGCTCTCGGCCGCCGAGCCGGGGCGCCGGCCGGGCTCACCGGTCGGACCGGGCTGCTCGGCGCCCTGAGTCGGGGCCGGACCGGCCGTTGGATCCGGCGGACCGGGCTGGTCCGTGCCGGGCGTCGGGGCGGGGTCGGCCGGCCCGTCCGGGCGTCGCCAGATCTCGTCCTCGGGGCTGCCACCGCTCGGCGTCGTCACGCCGTCCGACGCTACCAACGCGCCGGCGGGTCGGCCGCCCGACTCGGCGGGCCACGGTGCCCGGCGTTGACGCCCAAGCGGTCGAACTGTTCCGCTCGCGGCGGTATCCTTGCCGCTCGTGAGCGATCCCGGCATCCGTGTCCCGCGCGGCGACGACGACCGCGTGGTCGACCTCAGCGAAGATCTCGTGGTGCTGCCCGAGCAGACCACCGACGACACCGACCGCGGGTGGGGCGAGCGCTCCTCCGGCAACGACGACTGGCTGCTCGCCGAGCGCCCGCCGCACTGGGACTGAGCCCCGCCGGTCATTCGCGTACGACCACGGCGAAGCGGCTGCCCTCGGGCAGGCCGACCGCGCGCTGTGCCTGCTCCGGGCGGAGCGCCAGGTAGAGCGCCGAGGAGCCGTCGACCGCCCCGGCCGCACCCACCACGTCGAGGACCAACGCCCGCGGGGCGAGCAGGGTGGCCGCGCCCGCCGCCCCGCCGGCCGGAACGACCAGCAGGTCCACCCGGGCACCCGGGCGGAGCACCGCCAGCGCGGCCGGTTCGGCGAGCCGGACCGGCACCCCGACCGCCCCGGCGGGCAGCGGCAGGGCCGCCGCGCGACGATCACCGCCGGCGGGGGCGCCACCGCCTTGCGGGGAACCACCACCTGCCGGAACACCGCCGGTCGGGCTGGGCGCGACGGCCGGGACCGCGCCCGGCGGACAGCCGCCCGGGGTCTGCAGGACGGCCGCGGCCAGCCCGAGCAGCACCGCGACCAGCGCCACCCGGAGCAGCGTCCGTCCCCGCGGCAGACCGCGCCAGCGCACCGGTCGGAGCGATGCCTCCCCACCCGCCACCAGCGCCCTCCCGCCATCCGATCCGTCCGGTACGCGGGCAGGCTAAGCGGCCGACGGCAGCCCCCGCCGTCCCCGCCGGCTCACCTGTGGAAAACCGGCCGGCCTGTGGGCAAGCGCCGGGAACTCCTGGGAAACGGACCACCGGCGGGATAGGCCCCGGGAAACGCGAAAAGTGGCCATCCGCGCGGGATGACCACTTTTCGGGGACGAACAAGCGTCAGGACGAGCTGCTGGCCGCCGGAGCCTTGCTGGCCGACGAACCGGAGGACGAGCTGGCCGACGAACCGGAGGACGAGCCGGACGACGAACCGGAGGACGAGCCCTTGCCCGACCCGGACGACGAGCTGTCGGACGAGCCGCTGGTCGACGACTCGGACTTGGCCGGCTTGCTCGCGGTGCTCGTGCTGCTCTCGGAGCCGGACGAACGGGAGTCCGTGCGGTAGAAGCCGGAGCCCTTGAACACGATGCCGACCGAGTTGAAGACCTTGCGCAGCCGCCCCTCACACGCCGGGCACTCGGTCAGCGGCGCGTCGGAGAAGGACTGCACCGCCTCGAGCTGGTGGCCGCACGCGGTGCAGGCGTACTGGTACGTGGGCACGTTCTCCTCCGGATCTTGGCACGGCCGGGTTGGCACTCGACGGATTCGAGTGCCAATGGTGCGTCATGGAACCCGGGTTCGTCCAGCGGAAGCGCCTTGGGCCACATCCGGCACGGCCACCAGCCCCTCCGCGGGTGTGATCACGAAGCCCACCGGCCGGTCGTGTGCCTGCGCCGGAACGGCCTCCACCAGCTCCCCGTCGTGCAGCAGCGCCACCGTGGGGACCGTGGCGGGCACCCGGGCCAGCGCCCGGTCGTACGAGCCGCCGCCCCGGCCCAGCCGGAAGCCCCGGCGGTCCACCGCCAGCGCCGGCACCACCACGAGGTCGGCCCCGGCCACCGCCACGCTCCCCAGCGGCGGGCCGGTCGGCTCGCGCAGGCCCCGGCCGGCGGCCCGCAGCGACTCCGGGTCGGTGTAGGCGGCCCAGTCCAGGTCGAGGTCGTCGAGGAGCACCGGCAGCAGCAGCTCGGCCTCCGGCGGCAGCGCCGCCCGCAGCACCGCGGGCAGGTCGCTGCCGCCCGGCTCGGAGCCGACCGGCACGTACGCGGTCATCCGGGCCGGCCGCAGCCGGCGTGCCAGAGCGACCAGCCCGGCCTGGACGGACGCCGCCGCCTCCGCCCGGCGCGGTGGCGGCAGCGACCGGCGGTGGGCGAGCAGCGCGATCCGCAGGTCCCGCTTGGTCACATCCGCTCCATCAGAAAATTCCGGCACGCAACACTCCTGACGCAACGCTTGTCTCCCGGTCGCTCTGTGTCAGCATCGCAGGAGGGGCGCGGTACTTCCGGGGGGAAGCTTGACGCTACGCGGGCGGTTGACGGCGGCCTTCCTCACCGTGGTGCTCGGCCCCGTCCTGCTCGGCGCCTTCTTCGTCGGGTCCACCCTGAGCGCCGTCGACCGCGGTCGGGCCGCCGAGCGGCTGGGTGTGGCCGCCGCCGGGGTGCGCACCTCCGTCGACGCCCTCTGCCAACAGCTCCGCGCGGCGGCCGACGCGGTCGCGCTGGTGACCGACCCGGCCGCCCGCTCCCGCGCGGCCGACCAGGTGGTCGGCCGGGGACTGGCCGCCGCCGTGCTGATCGCCGACCCGGCCGGCCGGACCAGCTACGCCACGGCCGGCGGCCCGGCCGGGCCCTGGCAGGACTGCGCCGGCGGCGCGACGGCCGGGCCGGTCCGCGCGCTGGCCGCCCGGGTCCGGCTCCGTGACCCGGCCGGCGCCGACCTGGGCACGGTCGCCGCCGCACAGCCCGTCGACCCGGCGTTCGTGGCGCGGCTCGCCGCGGTGACCGGGGCCGGGGTCACCCTCCTCGACGACCCGGGCCGGATCACCCACACGACCGAGGACCGGGAGGTACGCGCAGCGGTGCTGGCCGCCGCCCGCCAGGCGGACGGGGACCGGGTGGCCGGGACCACCGACGGCCGGTACGTGCGCCGGGTCGGTCCCACCCCCGGCCAGCCGCTGCCGCTGGTGCTCTCGGTGCCGGGGGAGCGCCCGCCCGGGCTCTACGCCGCCCTGGTCGGCGCCGTGGTGCTGGCCGCCCTGCTGGCCGTGGTGGCGGCCTGGCGGCTGGCCCGGGTGACCACCCGGCCCCTGGTCGAGCTGGCGGGCGCCGTGGACCGGGTGGCGGGTGGCGACCTCAGCACCCGGGTACCCATCCGCAGCCGCGACGAGATCGGGCGACTGGCGGGCGCGTTCAACCGGATGACCCGGGAGACCGGCAGCTACGTGGCCGCCCTGACCAGCAGCCGGGACCAGCTCCGCGGCCATCTGACCGTGCTCGGCGACACCCTGGCCAGCACCCACGACCTGCAACGCATCCTGCGGGTGATCCTGCACAGCGCGATCGCCGCCACCGGCGCCCGCGCCGGCGCCGTGCTGCTGCTCGACGGGGACGGCGCGCTGGTCGGCCAGTGCGTCGAGGGGCTGGACGGGCGCTGGCCGACCGAGGACCCGGCCGACCCGGCCACGCTGCGGGTGCCGGTCGGCGCCGGGGTGCTCGGCACGGTGGCCGCCACGGGTGAGCCGCTGCGCGGCCGGTGGGAGCCGGTGGACGGCGAGCCGACCGGGGAGCCGTCCTGCGAGACGTACGTGGCGGTGCCCTTCGCCGCGCCCCGCGGCGCGGAACCGCGCCCGGACCGGCCGGGGCATCCCCCGGCCGACGCCGACGCGGGCTCCGACAGCTCGGCGCGCCGCGACCCGGAGTCGTCGTCCGGGGCGCTCGGCGTCCTGGCCCTCTACGACCGGCTCGGCGCGGACGAGTTCGACGACGACGATCTGGTCACCCTGCGGACGTTCGCCGGGCACGCCGCGGTGGCGGTGGAGAACGTCCGGGTGCACGAGGAGGCGCAGCGGCTCTCGCTGACCGACCCGCTCACCGGGCTGTGGAACTACCGCTACCTGCGCGAGTCGATCCGGCGCGAGGTGGAGCGGGCCAACCGCTTCGGCCGGATGCTCAGCGTGCTCGCCCTCGACCTGGACCGGTTCAAGCACGTCAACGACACCTGGGGACACGCCGCCGGGGACGCGGTGCTGGTCGAGTTCGCCCGCCGGGTACGCGGCGAGATCCGCGAGGTCGACCTCGCGTTCCGGCAGGGCGGCGAGGAGTTCGTGGTGCTGCTGCCGGAGACCGACGCCCGGGGCGCGACGATCGTCGCCGAGCGGCTCGGCGCGGTGGTCCGGGACCAGCCGGTGCCGGTGGACGGGCACGCGGGGGAGCCCGTCCGGGTGCCGGTGACCGTCTCCATCGGCATCGCCGTCTACCCCGACCACGCGGCCGGCGGGCAGCAGGTTCTCGACGCCGCCGACGACGCGCTCTACGCGGCCAAGGCCGCCGGCCGCGACGGCTACCGGCTGGCGCGAGCCCCCGACCCGGTGCCCACCCAGGAGATCCCCGTGGTGGTCGCGGCGGCCAGCCCGCCCGACGGACTGCCCCGGGCCGGCGCCGGGGACGCCGCGGCGGCGGCACAGGGCGGCGCGTCTTCCGGTCCTCACCCGCCGCGGCAGAGCCGTGGCCGATAGTCTCGCGACATGTCGGAGCACTCAGCGAACCCCTCAGCGACCGCCGCGACCGGTCGCTCCCGCGCCGTCAAGGCCGTCATCCCGGCCGCCGGCCTGGCCACCCGGTTCCTGCCGGCCACGAAAGCCGTCCCCAAGGAGTTGCTGCCGGTGGTCGACCGGCCGGTGCTCCAGTACATCGTCGAGGAGGCCACCCAGGCCGGGCTCAACGACGTGCTGCTGATCACCGGGCGCGGCAAGACGGCCATGGTGGACCACTTCGACCGCCGGCCCGACCTGGAGGAGCGGCTGGAGAACAAGCCCGAGCTGCTGGCCGCCGTCAAGCGCACCGAGGACCTGGCCGAGATCTACACCTGCCGGCAGCCCGAGCAGCTCGGCCTCGGCCACGCCGTCGGCTACGCCGAGTCGCACGTCGGCGACGCGCCCTTCGCGGTGCTGCTCGGCGACGAGTTCGTCAAGATGGACGAGCCGCTGCTGCCGGCCATGCTGGACCTCCAGGCCCGCACCGGCGGCATCGTGCTGGCGTTCTTCGAGGTCGACCCGTCCGAGACCTCGCGCTACGGCATCGCCTCAGTCGAGCCGGCCGGGCCCGAGTTCGGCGACCTCGCCGAGGTCGTCAGGGTCACCGGCATGGTGGAGAAGCCGAAGCCGGAGGACGCGCCGAGCAACCTCGCCGTCCTCGGCCGCTACGTGCTCCCCGGGAAGATCTTCGACGCGATCCGGCGCACCGAGCCGGGCAGCGGCGGGGAGATCCAGCTGACCGACGCCATGGAGATCCTGCGCAACGAGGGGGTGCCGGTGCACGCCATCGTCTACCGGGGCACCCGCTACGACACCGGCCAGCCGCTCGGCTACCTCCAGACCGTGGTGCAGATCGCCGTCGAGCGCGAGGACCTGGGGGCCGAGTTCCGCAAGTGGCTGACCGAGTTCGTCAACAACGGCGACGAGACGGTCACCGCGGCGATCCTGAACGGCGTGCGCGACCAGTCCGGCGGTGCCGGTACATGACCGCGACGGCCGACGCCGAGGCGGCCGCGAACGAGTTGACGCCGCTCGCCGACTACCTGGGCAGCGTGCTGCGCAGGTTACGCGCGCTGCCTCCGCTCGACCTCGACCTCACCCAGGCGTACGGCAACGTCCTCGCCGAGGACGTGGTCGCGCCGCACTCGTTCCCCGCCTTCGACCAGGCGGCGGTGGACGGGTACGCCGCGCGCTGGGAGGACATCTCCGGAGGGAGCCGGGGGCCGGGCTACGTCCCGGCCCCCTCCGGTATTCCCGGTGGCCGCAGCATCCGGCTGAACGTGGTCGGCGACCTGGGCGCGGCGAGCTGGCGCCCGGTCCGGCTCACCCCCGGCTCCTGCTTCTCGGTGGCGGCGGGCGCCCCGCTGCCCGTGGGCGCCGACGTGGTGGTCCCCGTCGAGTGGACCGACCAGGGCATGGCCGCGGTGGAGATCTTCCGCGCCCCCAAGCGGGGCTACGGCGTCCGCCGCGCCGGTGAGGAGCTGCCCGCCGGCACCCTGCTCGCCCGCGCCGGCACGTACGTCTCGCCCGCCCTGGTCGCGGTCTTCGCCGCCACCGGCATCGGGCACGTGGTGGTCCGGCCCAGCCCGCGGGTGGTCATCGTGGCCACCGGCGACGAGCTGGTCGACGTGGGCCGGGGCAGCCAGCCGGGCCAGGTGGTGGACACCAACTCGCACGCGCTGACCGCCGCCGCGGCCGAGGCGGGCGCGCTGGCGTACCGGGTCGGGATCTGCGACGACGACCCCGAGGCGCTGCGCGGCCTGCTGGAGGACCAGACCCTGCGGGCCGACCTGATCATCACGACCGGCGGCACCGGCACCGGCCCCGGCGACATGGTCCGCCGGATCCTGTCCCGCCGGGAGGGCGGCCGGGCCGGGCCGGTCACCTTCACAGAGGTGGCCCTCTATCCCGGAACGGCCCTCGGATTCGGTACGGTCGGCGCCGAGGAGGTGCCGGTGGTGTGTCTTCCCGGTGAGCCCGGCGCGGCGCTGATCGGCTTCGAGGTGCTGGCCCGCCCGGCCATCCAGTTGCTGGCCGGCGCCGAGCCGGTGTTCCGGCCCAGCGTCCGGGCGCACCTGCTGGAGACGGTCTCGTCCCCGGTGGGGCTGCGTGAGTTCCGCCCCGCGCACGTCGCCGAGCGGCGCGGCGGCGGCTACACCGTGCAGCCGCTCGCCGGTGGGCCGTTCACCCTCTCCGGCCTGGCCGAGGCGAACGGCCTGCTCGTCCTCGGCGAGCGGGTCACCACCGCGGCCGCGGGCTCGACTGTGGACGTCCTCCTGCTGGACCGGCGTCGGTGACCGCGGGGATTGAGCCGGCGAGCCCCGCGGTCCCGAACGGAAGGCCGGCTCGGTGAGCTGGCTCGGGCGGCAGCCGGGATGGCCGGCGGTGTTGATGGACGGTCCCGTGGTGCTGCGGCCGTACCGGCGGTCCGACGCGACGAGCTGGTCGGAGATCCGGCGGGCCAACCGGGCCTGGCTGTCCCCCTGGGAGTCCCACCTGCCCGGCAGCTGGGACGAGATGAACTCGCCGGCCGCGTTCCGCTACGTCCACGCCGACCAGCGCCGGTCCGCCCGGACCGGCGACGGCATGCCGTTCGCGGTCTGCCTGCGCGAGAACGGCGAGGAACGGCTCGTCGGCCACCTCAACGTGGGCAGCATCGTGCGGCGCGCGTTCTGCTCCGGCTACGTGGGCTACTGGGTGGACTCCCGGGTCGCCGGTCGCGGGGTCATGCCCACCGCCGTGGCCCTGGCCGTCGACCACGCGTTCGGCCCCGGCGGGCTGCACCGCATCGAGGTGAACATCCGGCCGGAGAACCAGCCGTCCCGCCGGGTGGTGGAGAAGCTCGGCTTCCGCGAGGAGGCCTTCCACGTGCGCTACATGCACATCGACGGCGCGTGGCGGGACCACATCGGATATGCGATGACCAGTGAGGAAGTGGTCGCCGAGGGCGGGCTGCTGGCCCGCTGGCACCGCGTACGTGACAACCGCGGTTGAAGGCTCCCCGCCGCCACGCCCGGCGCGGCGCACGGTGAAGTCGGTCGGCGGCCCGTAACCTCAAGTAACTGCAAGCTGTGGCAAGCGCTGCCTGCCCGCACGATCTGCGCCATAAACGACGGGCGACGGAAGAAGTTGCGGTCGTGTGGCGCTCGCCCCGAACTTGGTGACGGGAGGGGTGAGGGTGCCGACCTCGGTGCTCCTCGCCGTCCTCGCCGCCGCCGGTCTGCTCGCCCTCGCGCCGGCGCTGGTCCGCCGGTACGACGCCACCGAGCGGCTGGTGGCGGAGCGGGCGCAGTCGACGGCCCGGGTGCTCCAGCGCCGCCGTCGGCGTCGCACCGTGCCCGGACGGCGGCCGGTGCACCCGCCGCGCTCCCTCGTCATCACTCTCAGTGAAGATTCCGACACGGGCGGTCTCGCCCGTCCGGTGTCGGCGCCGCCCGCGCGGCGGCGGTCGGGCCGGCTCCGCTCGGTGCCGCCCACCCCCGCGAAGTCCCGCCGACGGCACCCGGCGAAGCGCCGGCACACCCCGGCCGTCTACCGCCGGCGCCGGGTGCTCGCCGCACTGCTGCTGCTCAACTTCGTCGAGCTGATCGGCGTGGTGCTGGTGAGCCCCGGATTCTGGATCAGCGTCTCGGTCACCGGCGCCCTCCTCGTGGCGTACGTCGTACACCTGCGGCAGCGGGCTCTCACCGAGCGCCGGCGGCGGCGCGCGGAGGCCCGGGAGGCGGCGTGGCTGGCCGCCCGCCAGGCCGAGGTGCGCCGCGAGCAGGCGAGGCGCGCCGCGGCCCGGCGCGAGGCGCAGCGCCGGCTGGCCGCCCAGCGGGAGGCGGTCCGGCGTACCGCCATGGGGCTGGACCGGCCCGCGGACCTGCCGCCCGCGGCGAGCGGCGGCTCGGTCTCCTACCGCCGAGCGGGCGGCCTGCGGGGACGGCCGTACCAGAGCGGGCGGGGCGCCTGAAACTTTTTCTGCCGCTGATGTCGAATCCGGCGGGGGTCGTCCGACGGGTTGGTGAAGGCCGGTGCGGAGCCGGCCGCGGACAGGGAGCTTGTGATGGCCAAGATCGTGTCGAACTTCTTCATCTCGCTGGACGGTGTCGTGGAGCGGCCCGACCAGTGGCACTTCCCGTACTTCGACGACGAGATGGGCGCCACGGTGGGACGCGGGGTGGAGGCGACCACGGCGTTCCTCATGGGGCGCACGCAGTACCAGGAGTGGTCCGAGTTCTGGCCCAACCAGTCCGGGGACGAGATGGAGTTCGCCTCGTTCATCAACTCGGTGCCGAAGTACGTGCTGTCCAACACGCTCACCGAGACGACCTGGCAGAACTCGCACCTGATCTCCGGCGACCCGGACCGGGTCGCGGCGCGGCTGCGGGAGATCAAGGAGCAGGCCGACGGGGACATCTCCATGTCGGGGGGCGCCACCACGGTCCGGTGGCTGCTCGCCAACGGCCTGCTCGACGAGCTGCGGCTGCTGGTCCACCCGATCGCCGTGGGGCGCGGCCAGCGGCTCTTCGAGGACACGCCGACGTACCCGCTGCGGCTGCTGAACAGCGAGACCTTCAAGAGCGGAGTGCTGAACCTGACGTACGCGCCGGCGTGAGGTCGGCTCGGGGATCTTGGAGAGTTTCGGCCCCTATGGGGGCCGTTTCCCTCCAAGATCTCCTGGTCCGGTGGGGCGGTTCGCGTCGGGACCGCCGGACCTGTTAGCCTTGGCGCCGGCCCGCCCGGTGAATGCCGGGTGGGACCTACGCTGGTACGCCAGCGGAGGGGCTGTGGCGCAGACCGGTAGCGCACCTCGTTCGCATCGAGGGGGTCAGGGGTTCAAATCCCCTCAGCTCCACCAGTAACACCGTTGATCTGGGAGTACCCGCCGACCAAGATCGGCGGGTACACATCCGGTACAAATCAGCGCTGCTCCGGCGTCGTCGGGGAGTGATGGCGCTTGGTGCTCGCGTCTACCCGGTTGATCGATACAAGGACCGTGCCTCCGCGAGGTCCTCGGGCACTCCGGGATGGCTGGAAGACGCAGCGGAGGGGAAATCCGTCGCGAAAGCTACAGGGTTCGAATCCTCTACCCGCCACCGGGAGCACCAGCGGCCCCTGACCAGCAGAAATGCTGATCAGGGGCCGCTGTCGTTGATCCTGCGGTTCGGCTGAAGCCAGCCCGTCGCGACTCGTTGTGAGCAGATCGTGGACAGCTCGATCATGGCGCTGAGTGCGCTGGCGGTCCTGGCGCGTCGTCGTTCGCCGCGATCACCGACTGACTGTGCGCGATCTGGACGAGCAGCCCCGCGCGGCCGGGTCGGCTTCCGGCCATCCACGTGAAGTGGTGGCCGGGGGCGCTCCCGTATCTAGATGCGAGCTTGGCGGCGGCCTGCGATTGTGCCGGCCGCAAGCGTGGTCACCATGACTGCCGCGAGAACAAGGATCGCGGTGATGGAGATATCTAGTGGCCACCCCGCTTGTTTGGAACCGAGCAGATAGGTGGCTTGTGCCAAGGCCGGCGCCAGGAGAAGCACCGAGGCGACGATGGGCATCCGTGCATCGACCGGCGCGGTGATGACGGCCAGTGCGGCGAACGCGCACAGGGACATCAGTGGTGCGTCCAACCAGCCGTTGATCGGGCTCGGCGCCAAAGCGACGACTGCCAGTGCCCCGAGGACGGGCCAGGCCCACGGTCGGGCCACGGGCGTTCGGGGTGCGCCGAGCAGTCGCAGCAACGCCAGCGAAGCCAGCGGCGCTGGCCAAAACTCGGGAAGCATCGCGTCCTGGAGGTCATAAACCGACGAGAACCAGAACGATAGGTCCCACCCATTCGCCGACAAATGTTGCGCGGCCACGGTCAAGATCGCCGCAGCGAATGCCAGCCGGTAGCTACCCCACGCCGCAGCGAAGAGCGCGATGGTCAGCAGCGCCGGAATGACGATGAACCACCATCCGCCGGGGTTGTATGGGCCCTCCGACAGCATCGTCACCAAGACCCCGATCGGGCCTCCGGCCCGCTGCGTCAGGCCGTACACGAGCAGGGACAGCGCGGACAGCCGCAGCAAGGAGTAGCCCAGCGCCGAGCGCGAGCCGAGACGGTCGACACCGGTGCGGGCCCGCAGCCCTCCGACCACGAGCGCCACCGCTTCTCGAAGGCTCGGCCGCCGCGGGTTGTCAGCCGTGACAAGCAGGGTTTCGAGCATCTCGTCGGCCCGATACTGCCGGTAGGCGCGGGGGTAGGCCCGCAACAGCCACCGGTAACGGCGCTCCAGCTCGGTCATGCCGGCACCACCCAACCCACCGCAGGCGTCGAGCGGACGGAACGATCACGAACGACGCTCGCCGCCGCAGCCATCCGCTGCGCTTCCGCACTCAGCGCGGACATACCTCGCTGAGTCAGCTCGTAGGTACGGCGGGCACGGCCGTTGACCACCGCCTCCTGGGCCACCCGCACCATCTCTTCACGGGTGAGCCGGTCCAGCGCGGCGTAGAGGGTGCCCGTCGTGAGGCGTACCCGCCCGTCGGACAACTCCTGCGCCCGCTTGACGATCGCGTAGCCGTGCAAGGGTTCGTCCTGCAACGCGGCCAAGATGAAGTAGGTGGGTTCGCGCATCGACGCGAAGGATCCGGTCATGCCGTCGACATAAGCAGATGATCGACGCATGGGTCAAGACTTGATGTGCCGACGGCGGCGACGCGGAGGGGGCTGGCGGCCCGCGACCGCGCCGAGGAGCTTGGCCGCCGTTAAAGATCATCTAGTGCAGATCGGGTACAACTGAGGGCAACCAATGCCGGCAGACGTTGGCAAGCGTCGGCAGGCTCAGCGCTGGTCAGGGGCGTCGATGGGGCTGATCCGGCAGGGGCGTCGGATGCGTCGACCTTGGCCGGCTTTGCCGACGCGGCTTGTCGCGGATGAGGCTGTAGTCGGAGCCCAGGTCGACGGCGCGGCGTTCACCGTCGCCCAGGACGTCGCCGATCATGCGGGTGAAGCAGGCGCGCCAGCTGGATGAGAGCGCTCGCAACAACAATGCAGCCCCGACGCCGGGCAACCGTCACATCGAGTCAACGCGTAGATGAGGGGCAGGCTCGACGGAGGAGGACGGTTGGCCGACCGAACCGAATACGACCAATTTGTGGTCGACCGATCGCCCCGACTGCTGCGCGTCGCCTACCTGCTGACCGGCGACTGGGCAGCGGCCGAGGACCTGCTGCAGACCGCCCTGGTCAAGGTCTGGTTCGCGTGGCCCCGGGTGCACGGTGATCCCGACGCCTATGTCCGCCGGACGATCGTCAACACCTTCATCTCGTGGCGCCGTCGTCGCTGGACCGGCGAGATCCCGCAGGCGCTGCCCGAGCGCGTCGAGGCGGCCGACCGGGTGACGGAGTACGTCGAGCGGGATGCGTTGTGGCGGCTGCTTGCTGAGCTCCCGCGACGGCAGCGGGCGGTCCTCGTCCTGCGCTACTTCGAGGACCTCACCGAGGCGCAGATCGCCGAGACGCTCGGCATCAGCGTCGGCACTGTCAAGAGCCAGGCCAGCAAGGGCTTGGCGAAGCTGCGCACCCATCCCGCGTTGGTCCACAGCCGAGACCAGAAGGAGCTCATTCATTGACCGTCGAAGAGGAGCGCCTACGCCGTCTCCTGACGACGCAGAGCGCTGAAATTCCGACCAGCGTGGACCGCGTGGGCATGCTGCACCGTCGCATCGCCCGGCAGCGGCGGGTCCGCGCCGTGGGCATCGCCGCCGCCGTACTGGTGGCGACCACTGCGACATCGGTCGGCCTGGTCACACGTCAGCCCGTCGACTCGACACCGTCGCCTCTGGCGAGCATGTCCTCGGCAACCCCGCCGCCAACCGGCACGGCGAGCCCGGCTCCTCCACCCGCCGGCGAACTGCTGCCCGAGTATCTCCGCGGGCATCGCCGAATCCTGGCGCGTGAGATGACCCTGCCGCGGCAGCCGAGTATCACCCTCACCTTCACCCCCGATGCCGCGGATTTCCAGCTGGGCATCAAGTGCGATGACCGGCTGGGGGCAGGCTCGGCCAACGGCCGACCCGACCACCTGATCCAGGTCACGGTCAGCAAGACCGTGATCGGCACCGCTGACTGCGGATCTTCACTGCTGCCCGGCCCGGTCCTGGTCGACGCCGGGATGAACGGGCACTATCGGCGGTGGAGTGACCTCGGAGTGCGTGCGGGGAAGCCGGTGACGGTCACTGTGAAGATCGGTAAGCCGCTCGCCGCCGACAACGCGGATGCGCGACCGGGTGACCCCACACACCTCACCGGAACGATGGCGGTCGGCGTCTACACACCGGTGCCGTTCGAGCAGTTCCCGATGCCGCCCCGGCCCGCGGAGCTGGTCGAACTGGACACCGTCGGGGAGTTGGCAACGGGCAATCCTGGTCAGCCCTTCCCGGACCAACTCGGTCAGCTCGACGCCCGCACCGCAGCATCCCCGAACGGATCCCACCGGCTCGACCTGGCCATGCCGTTGCAGCTGGACATCTTCATCTGCGCCGTGGCGCCCGGCCGGATCCGCGTGTTGGTCGACGGAAAGGAGGTCGAGCGGCGAGCGTTCTACGACTGGACCGGCGAATGCTGGACGGGTGGCGCGCTGGCGTCCGAATACGACCTGCCGCCCAAGTTCAAGGTGCCCGTCCGGACCGGCCAACGGGTGACGGTCACGGTCATCGCCGACAGCTTCACCGTGCCCGGTTGGCGGGTCGGCCTCGCTCCTGGCGCCGCCCGCTGACCCGAAATGGTCCGGCCGCGGTGAACGGTCCGCCGGGCTGGTCGGTGACCGCCAGCCCGGCCCGTTGCCGTGCGGTGGGCGCGAGCTGGCTCAGGGCGTGGCGGGGACGGTGGTGACGGATCCGCCGGCGTCGACGCGTACCTCGGTGGCGTTGGCGGGTAGAAGTGCGGCGTTCCGGCCGGCGTCCTGCCAGCTGCCATCGCCGACTCGGTAGCTCAGCGCTGCCCCCTCAGCGGCCACCAGGATGCCCTGGTTGTCAGGCAGTCGCAGTCGTACGGGCAACGGTGCTCGCCAGTCCGCAATTGTGCTGGCGACCGCCTTGAAGGGGAGGTACCTGGGGGCGAGCAGTGCGATGACGCGGGCCGGGTCGTCGTCGTACTGGATGGTTTCCACGAGGAGCAGCCGGCCGTCCGGGGTTGCCCCGTAGACCCACAGGAGGGGAGACCCGTCGCTCGTGTGCACGCCCGCCGAGTCGATGTAATCCGCAAGCGCCTCAGCCGGCGCGCTCACCTTCTTCGCGCTGGGATCGCCCACCCACACCTTCTCCGCGCCGGGCAACGTGTGGCGGACCTGTTGTGGTCTCGGCCGGTCCTTGCCGTCGGGAAAAAGAACCGGCCCGTCATTGGTGATGTGAACCATGTTCTGCCGGCTGACCGGGGTCCTGGAAATCGCGACGGTGATCTTCGTGAGCTGTGGCGGCACCGTCAGCACGGCTGCACCGTCTCGAAACGCCACCCGCTGGAAGCTGCGGCTGACTTTGCCGTCGGGCAGGTACCTGAGCTCCGGCGAGAACTCCACCGGCCGCCCGAAGTCGAGTACGAGCAGCAGGTCGCGCCGTGGTCCGAGCAGCGCCGCCTGCGAGATGCCATCCGTGCCGGCGTCGGTGACCTGCTCCCGGGTCGTGACACGCGGCCCGTCAGCGGTGGGTTCGACGAACGCCGCCGTCGCGATCACCCGGTCGCCTTCCGAGCTGGCGACCGGGTTGTGGACGGTGCGGTGGGCGATGTAGGCGGCCGGACCAGCAGGGGTACTTCCCGCCCAGACGATGTGCGGCTCGCCGCGCATCTGCTCTCCGTCCTGCTTCAGGCGGCGCTGCCACGCGTCGCGGACCTGCCGCAGGTACCCTTCGTCGCCGGCCAGATCACCGCGAGTGGGCTCGTCGAGCAGCGGTGAGGCGACCTGCCCCTCGCCTCCGTCGCCCGCCAGTTGAAGCCCGCCCACGGGCACCGCCACCACGGCCGCGCAGACGGCCGCCAACACGGCCCGGCGCCGCACCACCCGTCGGCGCCCACCCCGGCGCACCTCATCAAGCAGACCCGGCGGACCGACCAGATGATCCGTCGCGCGATGCAAGACGTCGCGCACGTCACTGTCGTTCAAAGTCATCGCGAGCTCCCAGAATCAGTGATGGGCATGACGAGGCTCGGTTCGGCCAGTGCCTTCCGCAGGCGAGCCAATCCGCGCGCGGCGTGACTTTTCACGGCGCCCTCGGAACAGCCCATCGCCGCCGCAACGTCGGCGATCGGCAGATCCTCCAGATAACGGAAGACGACCGCGGCCCGCTGCCGAGGCGGCAAGGCCCGCACCGCCCCGACGACCAGCTCGCGGAGAGCCACGGCGTCGGCATGGTCCCGGGCCACCCCGTCGTGGTCGCCCAGCGCCTGCTCGGGCCGCCGGGAACGCCAGCGCCAGCGGTTGATCGACCGATTCGCCAACGCACGGCGCGCGTACGCCTCCGGGCTGCCGCGCACCCGACGCCAACGCACATACACCTGCTCCAGCACCTCCTGAAGCAGGTCCTCCGCCGCATACCGATTCCCGGTCAGCAGAAAGGCAACCCGTAGCAGCGCCATCGACCGTGTGCGAACGAAGTCGTCGAACTCCGCTCCACGCGAATCCCTCATCTGACCTCCCGGCCTTCGTCAATGAGCAAGACACCGGATCGGCCGGCGAGGTTTACCGGTCCGGCAACTTGCTCGACGAGGCCGGCGAGCGGCCACAGCAGAACTCGGTCCGTCGGGGAGCACCTATCGCGCTTCTGGCCGGATCGGCGGCGCCCCGTCAAACTCGGCACTATGGTCGGTGAATGATCAATGGGGCTCACGTGATCATCTACAGCCGGGACCCGGAAGCGGACCGCGCCTTCTTCCGGGACACGCTCGGCTACCACCACGTCGACGCCGGCCATGGCTGGCTCATCTTCAAGCTCCCGCCGGCCGAACTCGCCATGCACCCGACCGACGGCGAGTCGGCCCACGAGCTCTTCCTCATGTGCGACGACGTCGCGGCGACGATGGCCGACCTGGCCGCGAAGGGCGTCGAGTTCACGATCCCGGTCACCGAGGAGCGGTGGGGGCTGCGCACCGCGCTGCGGCTGCCCGGTGGCGGCGAGCTGGGTCTCTACGAACCGCGTCACCCGGTCGCGATCTGACGGGCCGGCCCGCGCCTCGCGCGGACCACGGCCCGCTCCTCAGGCCCGGCGTACGTCGGTGACCATGACCGGGTAGGGCCCGCCCGGCATCTCGGTCGTCGCCTGGTCGGCGGGGATCACGTTGTCCATCCGCATGCGCAGGTGCTCGCCGTCGGCGGCGTCGAACACGATCCGCCACGCCCAACCGCCGCCGTACTCGCCCGCAAGCTCGAACGTCGCGCCCGTGCCCGGGCCGCCGGTCAACGACATGGGCGTCGGTTGCTGGTGCCACGAGTCGCCCCAGACGGCCACCAGCGAGCCCTCCCGATCGCCGGCCCCGACGACGATCAGGCCGTCCTGCGGCCCGTCGTCCGGATGCGTCCAGGAGTAGGCGATCGAGGTCAGGTGACCACCGGCAGCCGTCGTCACGGTGACCGTGGCCGGCGACTCGGCGAGCGGGTCAGGGGGCATCAGCCGGAACCCGTTGGTGCCGGCCCAGGACCCGGCGAAGTCGGCGAGGATCATCCGCCCACCATAGGGGCGAGGCGACACCCCAGACCGCCGGCGCACTGCGCCGCGCGGATACGCGGATCCCCGTCAGCCGCCCTGCCCCCGTGGTACGACTGCGTGAAACCGGTGCGAAGCGGACAGGAGCGCGGGCGGTAGATGTCGATCGGTGGCTGGCGCGGACTGTTGCGGGGCCGGGAGGGGGAACTGCTCCTCGACCTGGTCTTCGTCTTCGTGCTGACCCGATTCTCCCAGCGCCTGATCGAGGACTTCACCACCGACCGTCAGGTCGTCCTGCCCGAGGTCGGTCAGACGGTGCTCCTGCTGCTGGCACTGTGGATGGTCTGGGTCCACGCGGCATGGGTGACCAGCCGGGTCGAACCCCAACAACCGGTGACCCAGTTGCTGATCGTCTGGACCATGTTCGGCAGCATGATCATCGCGGTGACCCTGCCGCACGCGTTCGGTGCGCGAGGGCTGCTCTTCGCGATCACGTACGTCGCCATCCAGGCCGGCAAGCCCGTCATCCTGCTGATCGCGCGCCGGGACGTCGAGCGGCACAGCCCGGCGCGGCACCTGTGGTGGGCCACGATGTCCGCGGTGCCGTGGATCGCCGGAGCGGCGCTGTTCCCGCAGAGCCCGGCGCGCGGGGCGCTCTGGACGGTGGCCGTCGCCATCGACTACGCGGGACTCGTGTTCGGCTGGCCCGTGCCGAAGCTCGGCCGGACCGGAGCGGAGGACTGGCGCCTCGCGGGCGAGCACCTCGCGGAGCGCTACCAGCAGCTCATCGTCATCACGATCGGCGAGACCATTCTGCTCACGGGGGCGACGTTCGCCGAGGCGTTCACGCCGGACCGGGTGGCGCCGAGCGTGCTGTCCTTCGCCACGGCGGTGCTGACGTGGCGGATCTACTTCCACCGGGCGGGGGCGGTGTTCTCCGCCGCCGTCGAGGTCGCCGCTCGCCCCGACAAGCTCGGCAAGTCCGGGTACTACACGCAACTCGTCATCGTGACGGGCATCCTGGCCGCCGGCGTCGGCTACGCGCTGGTCATCCGGGAACCGCGCGGACACCAGGATCCGCTCTGGCTCGCGGTCCTCCTCGGCGGGCCGGGGCTCTTCCTCGCCGGGCGGTCCCGCATGGAGTACGAGGTGTTCGCCAGGCTGTCCCCGTCCCGGGTGGTCGGGTTGCTCGCGCTCGCCGCCGTGACGCCGGCGCTGCTGCACCGCCCGCCGCTGCTCGCCGCCGCTGCCGCCACCGTCGTCCTCGCCGGGGTGGCGGTGTGGGACGCGGTGCGCGAGCGCAGAAACCCCGAAGAGGCGCCCTCACCGCCGCCCTAGCGGAACCGGAGCGGGGCCGCACGAGCGCCGGCCCGAGGTACGGCCGCCGGGCGCACTGCCGCGCCCGGCCGTCCCGTCATCAGTCCTCCCTGAGCTGCGGTCTCAGGCGGCCCGCCACCGAAGTCGACTGTCCGTCGCAGAGGTCTTGCAGCGCATCAGAGTGCCCTTGCTGGTGCGTCCGAGCGCGCCGGCAGGGCTGCAGAAGGCGCCGGGATGCACGCCGGTGCGAACCGAGCCGGTGGTTGGCTTGGTTGTGCGCGGAGCGCTGGTGGTCCGCTTCGGTGCCGGCTTGGGGCTGGTCCGCGTCGGTTTCGGCGTCGGTTTCGGCGTCGGTCTGACCGTTGGGGCCGGTTTGCTCGTCGTTGCTGCCGGGCTCGGAGACTCGGGCGAGCGCGTCGCGGCTGCCGAAGGGGATTCCGGTGACTGCTCCAATGCGTGCCGCGCCGAGGCGGAGGCAGCCGTACTGGCCGCCGGCTTCTTGTCGTCCGAGCCGCCGATTGCCGTCAGGCCGCCACCGCAACAGCAGAGCAGGACCACGCCGAGAAAACCGGCGGCAATCTTCTGACCCCTCGTCAAGGCACGCCGTTGGCCGACCCTCGCGCCACCTTTGATCGTCCCGGGCGGAACAGGAGGCGGGAAGCTTTGCCGGTTATGTCCCGCGGGCGGCACCTGCGCCACCGGGTACGGCGGGACCGTGCCGAATTCGGCGGTCGGCTGCGGGGGCGGCGGAGGCGGGGGCGCCTGCCCGCGCCACGGGTCCTGCGGGGGTGGGTACGTCACGCCTCTCAGTGTGCTTTCAGCCGCAACAATTGCTAGCGGCTAATCGGCCACCCTCCGTGCCGACACCTCGACCGCCTGTCATATCGGAAGGTCGCGACTGGTTGCCCGGAGCGACGAGTGCTGATCATCCACCTGGCCGGCGGGCAACGCTGGTCAGCCCGGTTCCGGTCCCACCGGCGACCGATGGCGGGACGCCCGCCTCAAGCGGTGAAGTCGTCCCGCGCATCCCGGGCGTCCTGCTGGACGTGCTCACCGGGCCGCTTGCCCCGGATCTCGTCCTCGCGCCGCACCTCGTCCGCCTCGGACCGTTCGTCCCGGGTCAGGTCGCCCAACCGCGCCCGGGCCGGGCCGGCCAGATCCTCGAGGTCGTCCTTCGCCCGTTCGACGCTCATGCCGCCTCCCCTGTCGCCGTGGGCGCCGTCAGCACCCCTCCGCCAGCGGCGTCCCCGGCTGACGGGGACTGAAACCCGGGGTGGTCAGTCGGTGGTCGCGGCCAGGTCCGCCGCGTGCCGCAGCGTGTCGGCCAGCCGCTCCCGGCCGTCCTCGCTCAGCGGCACGGTTCCCGCCCGCTCCAGCAGCTCCCGGGCGGCCGCCGGCTCGTCCAGGACCAGGGCCAGTTCGGCCCGGTAGACCAGCGCCTCGACATGGACGACCGGGTCGTCGGCGGCGTCCGGCCGGGACAGCGCCGCGTCGAGGATCCGGGCGGCCTGCCGGTGGTCGCCGCGCGAGTCCGCCTGCACCACCGCGTTCTCCAGCGTCCGGGCCAGCCGCCCGGTCGGTTCGTCGGCGACCGACGGGGTGCCGCGGGCCACGAACCGGATCCAGTTGCCGCCGGGGTCGACGATGCTGAAGCCGGTGTGCCCGTCCTGGTTCTTCCGGACCCGCGGCCTGGTCATCCGCGGCACCCCGGAGACGAGCACCTTGCCGTAGGCCGCGCGCATGCCGGCGGCGAAGTCGCGGTGGATCGCCACGATGTCGTCCACCAGGACCAGGCAGGAGCCGTACGAGGTCGCCGGGTCGAACTCGGGCATTCCGAAGAAGTGCAGGTGGAGATCCTCGCGGTGCAGGGCGAGGTACGGGTTGGGTCGCGCCTGCCGGTAGCCGACCTGGAAGCCGAGGGCGCGGTAGAAGGGCGCCACGTCGTCCAGGGAACGGCACGGCAACAGCGGGATGGTCGTCTCGTGGGCCATCCGTTCTTCCTAGCGGGGCGACGGCGGCGTTCGCACATGGAAATGTCCGAACGGACGAGGGGTCGGCCCCTACCGGGACCGACCCCTCGCTGACGCCGTGGAAGTCGTTACGGCTTCCAGGAGCCCGCGGTACGCAGGTGGTGCTGGTACTCCACCGTGCCGCTGTTGTTCTTGACGTCGAAGATGAGCTGCCCGGTGCGCTTGCTGCCGCTGGGCAGGTTGTTGCCCGAGCCCATCAGCTTGCCGCAGCCGGAGAAGGCGCCGCCGACGCCGCTCTCCTCGGTGCCGTCGGTGCCGACCCACTTGAAGAAGAACGGGTTGATCGAGCCGGTGCCCTTGGTGACCTCGGCGGTCACGTCGGCGATCAGGTACATGCCGTTCTTCGGCCCCGGCATGAACTCCTGGCAGGCCTTGTCCTTGGTGCGGAAGTTGCCGACCGTGATCTCGACGGTGCCGTCGTCGTCGTTGACGATCAGCTTGTCGCCCGACGGCATGTTGAAGGTCTCGCTGTCGGTCCGGCCCGGCTCCGGCGTCGCCGAGGTGCCGTCGGTCGGGGTGTCGTCGACCGGGTTGCTGTAGGTGACCCCGGGGGTGGGCAGGCTGTCGATCGCGTCCTTGGTCTTCTGCGCGCCGCTGTAGATGGCGAAGATGCCGCCGCCGCAGCAGAGCAGCAACATGACGGCCACGACGATGCCGACGGTGATCCAGACGTTCTTGTTGGACTTCTTGGCCGGCGGGCCGAACTGCCCCGGCGCGGGCGGGTACGGCCCGGTCGGCGGGTAGACCTCACCCGGCGGCGGGTACTGCCCGGGCGGCGGGGGGAACGCGGCCCCCGCGGCCGGGTACGGCGGCTGCGGCGCACCGGGCGGCGGGTACGGCGCGCCCGACGTCGGCGGGTACGGCGCGTACGGCGCACCCGAGGTCGGCGGCGGCGCGTACGGCGACTCCGGGGCGGGCGGGTACCCGGCACCCGGCGGCGGGTATGGCGCGCCGGAGGTCGGCGGCTGCGGCGGGTACGGGGCACCCGAGGTCGGCGGCTGCGGCGCGCCCGAGACCGGCGGCTGCGGCGCCTGCGGGCTGCCGGGCACCGGCGGCATGGGCGCGGTGGGGAACGCCTGGGTCGGCGGTTCCTGAGGCTGCTGGTTCGGGTCCTGCGGTCCGAACGGAGGCTGAGGGTGGCTCACCGTACTCCTTGGGCACCTTCGAGATCGTCAGTCGGGACGACGGTACAAGCCGACCGCAACGCGACCGTCAGGCCCTCACCCGGCTACCAGAACGGCGGCGGTGCGCACCAGATCGGTGTCCACCGCGAACCGACCGGCTATCGATGATGGCGGATCGGTCAGCGGGGCGGCGGCGAGCCGGGCCGGTGCGATGCGGGCGGTGAACCTGCCCGCGTCGGGGTCGAGCGTGACCCGGGCGTCGGAGAAGTCCAGCCAGGTCCCGACGAGCGGGTGCCAGACCTTGTAGACGGTCTCCTTGACGCTGAACAGCACGACCGACCAGGCCACCCCGCCGGGCAGCCGGGCCAGCTGCGCCTCCTCCTCGGGCAGGCAGACCTTCCGGCGTACCCCGGTGGGAAGTTCCCGGTGACCCTCGGCGTCGATGCCCACCGCGCGGATCTCGGCGGCGCGGGCGGCGGCGGCCGCGCAGTAGCCCCGGGTGTGGGTGATGGCGCCGACCACGCCGGCCGGCCAGACCGGGGCGCGGTCGGCGCCGGCGGGCACCGGTGTGGCCGGCAGCCCGAGCCCGGCCAGCGCCCGGCGGGCGCACACGCGGCCGGCGGTGAAGTCCCGGCGGCGGCCGGTCACGGCCCGCTCGCCCAGGCAGGCCCGCTCGGCCGGGAGCAGCACGCCGGTCCAGTCCGCGGCGGCGGCCACCGCCACGGCGACCTCGGGCGGCAGCAGGTCCCGCATGACGCCGAAACGTACCGCAACCGTGTAACGCCGGTGCGTTCCCGAACGCTGTTGGGTCATTGCGGGAGGCACCGTCCACACGCACATGTCCATCGACGAGAGGAACGGCCGATGACGCCTGGTGCGAAGGCGTCGGAATCACGACCGGGCGAGCACGCCCCCGTGACCCCCGACTGGACCTGCGGTTCCTGCGGCGAGGATTGGCCCTGTGTCACCAAACGCCGGCAACTGCTGGACGAGTACCAGGTGGACCGCGCCTCGTTGAGCGTCTATCTCGGCTCCTGCCTGGCGGCCGCCGCGCAGGACCTTCGCGCCGCTCCGGACACCTCGCTCCAGGACCGGTTCATCGGCTGGGTGCCGCGCGGCCCGCGCCACCCGTGACCCCCGCTTCCGGTGGCCGCCCCGCACCCGACGCGGCGGCCACCGGTCGCGGGCTCACCGGCGGCGGGGCCGCCGGGTGAGCGCGAAGCCCACCACGCCCGCCACGGCGGCGAGCATCCCGCCCGCACCGGTCCACACCCAGCGCGAGCCGGGCTCCGGGAGCCAGCCACTGAAGGCGGATTCCTCGTCGGCGACGGGCTCGGGGGCCGGCTCCGCGGTGAGCACCGTGCCGGCCCTGGTGTTCGCCACCAGTGGGGCCGCCAGCTCCCCGTCGTCGCCGGACCCGCCGCCCGCGGTGTCGGCGCCGACCAGCAGGTCCACCTCGACCGGCAGGCCGAGGTCGGCCTCCGGCAGGTCGGTGACCGAGAGCCGGAGGTAGTAGGTGCCGGGCAGCGGGTCGCCGGACCACGGCTCCGCCCAGGGCCGGACCCGGCGCAGCGTGCACCCGAGGGTCACGCCGGTCGCGGTCGCCGCCGCGGTCGGGGTCTGCGCGCCGGCCGTGCACGCCTGCCGGCGGCGCAGCCCGTCGAAGACGTCGACGGTCCAGGTGGACGGGCCGGTGTGCGCCTTGCCGCCGAACGAGACCGTGGCGGTGACCTCGTGGACCTCGCCGGCCTCGGCGCGGAACGACCAGTAGAGGTGGTCGCCGGTCGAGGCGTCCACCCGCACCGGCTGGCCGGGGGTGATGGTCGTGGCGGTCAGGAACGAGGTGCCGGCCTTGGTGACGGTGGCCGCGCCGGGCGAGGGAGTCGGCGCCGCGGCGGCGGCCGTGGGGGTGAGGGCCAGCCCGGCGGCGGCCAGCGCCGCCGCGGAGCGGATCAGGGTACGCATCCTCAGTTCTCCCTCCAGGTGGCCACCCACCAGCGGGTGAGCAGCCCGGCGACCAGCCCGGTGACCAACCCGGCCAGGGTGAGCAGGAGCAGCAGCGCCCAGCCGCGGCCGAGGTCCGGCCCGTCCGGGGCGGGGGACGCGGCGACCACGTCCACGGTCAACTCCACCGGCATGCCCGGGCTGATCTGGGTGCCGGGGCGCGGCGCGAACGAGTTGCTGACCACCAGGCACACGGTCCGCGCCGGCTGCACCCCGCTCGGAGCGGGTTCGGGGCCCTCCTCCTCGGCGGCCGACCAGCGCAGCCCGGCCGAGACCACGTCGGTACGCCCGCTGCCGGCGTCGACACCCCGGACCAGTTCCCGCCCGTCCGGAGCGGTGGCGCGCAGCAGCACGCCGTAGTCCGGGTTCACCGGCCGGTCCAGCGCGACGCTCACCGAGGCGCGCAGCTCCTGCCCGGGCCGCACCGGCACCCGGTACCAGCGGTGCTCGGCGAACGCCTCCCGGTCGGTGTAGACGCCGGGAGCGAGCAGCGGCGCGCCGTCGCACGCCGCCGACCCGCCGACCACGGTCGGGGAGGCGGTGTACGTGTCCCGGGCCCGGTCCACCAGCTGCTTGATCCGCCCGGTCAGCTCGTCGGCGCTCTGCGCCGCGGTGTACGTGCCGCCGGTCGCCCCGGCGATGCACAGCAGCTGCCGGCGAACCTTCTCGTCGGGGGCCAGGCCGAGCGTGTCGACGACCAACCGGGTGCCCTGCGCGGCCAGCTCGCGGGCCACCTGGCAGGGGTCGGGCGGTGCGCAGGTGTCCTCGCCGTCGGTGATCAGCACGATCCGGCGGGCCGTGCTGCCGGTGCCCAGGTCCTGTGCCGCGGAGCGGAGCGCGAGCCCCACCGGGGTGAAGCCGGTCGGGCGCAGCGTGGCGACGGCCGCCTTGGCCTGCGTACGGTCCACGGGGCCGACCGGCACGATCTGCTGGGTGTCCTGGCAGCCCTGCTTCTTGTCCTTGCCCCGGTAGGTGGCGCCGAGCACCCGGATGCCGAGCTGCGTCCCGTCCGGCAGCGCGTCGACCACCTCGTTGAACGCCTGCTGGGCGACGGAGATCCGGCTGCGCCCGTCGATGTCCCGGGCCCGCATCGAGCCGCTGACGTCCAGGACCAGTTCGACCTTGGGCGGCTCGGCGGGGGGTTCGGCGGTCTCGTCGTCGGCGGCGGCGGGCGGCGGACCGATCAGCGCGGTCGTCGCCAGCAGTCCGATCAGGACGGCCGCCGATCGTCTCTTGTTGATCACCGGGCGAAGTGTAGTGAGATCCACTGTGGAAGATCATCGGGGTCCGGGCGTCGAGATGGATCGATGCGTTGAGCCCGATGATCAGGAGTTGTGTGCCGCCCCGCCCGCGGGCCGGCAAATGGTAAGGAATTCGTGACGTTTCCGCAGCGTGACGCACCGTGAGGTGCCCGATGTAAACCTTTTGTGGGGTGGCGCATTCGTCGGAAATCTGACCAGGGTCGACCCGTTGTGCCACTGCCGCACTGTGGTTAAGCTCTGTCTTGCGCGCCCCAATCGCCCGCTTCCCCCGTGGCAGGCGATCGGGGCGCGCTTTTTCGTGCCCGATGGCGCCGCCGACGGACGGGCCCCTGATCGCAACCGGTTTTCCGGCCCGGCGGGGCGCCCCCGCCGGGCCGCGCCGCGCCGGTCAGATCCAGCGGCCGTCCAACCACATCCGGGCGGACCAGTCCGCGTAGGCCATCAGCCGGCCCACGAAGATCGGGTAGAAGTAGCCGAAGCAGAGGCCGACCAGCAGCACGTAGGCGCCCGCGATGATCCCGCCGACCAGGCGGCGGTCGGCGGCGGCCTCGGCGCTCGGTGGCGCCGCCGTGCCGGCCGCCGGTGCGGGCGAGACGATCGCGCCGAGCACGTAGACCACCGCCAGCACGAGGAACGGCACCGCCGGCGCGGCGTAGAAGGAGAACATCGTGCGGCCGTCGAGGGCGAACCAGAACCAGGGCAGCAGGCCGGCGGCCACGCTCAGCAGGATGGCCCCGGCCCGCCAGTCGCGCCGGGCCAGCCCGAGCCAGACCGTCGCCGCCAGGGCCGGCAGGAACGACCACCACAGCAGCGGGGTGCCCAGCAGCAGGATCTCCGAGGCGCAGCTCGGCGCGCCGCAGTTGCCGTCGCCGGACCAGTAGAACGCGACCGGCCGGCCGAGCAGCAGCCACTGCCACGGCCAGGACTGGTACTTGTGCGGGTCGTCGAGCTGGGTGTGGAAGCCGTACGCGGCCTTGTGGTATTCCCACAGGTTGATCAGCGGCCCGATGACCGGGGTGTCGCTCAGCCCGGGGGTGTTCGGGTAGCGGCTGGCCAGGCGGTAGTAGCCCTCGTCGCCGAGCAGCCAGCCCGACCAGGTGAGCACGTAGGTGACGACCATCAGCACGCCGGCTGCCAGCAGCCAGGGCAGCTCGTCCAGCAGGGCGTCCCGCCACGGGCGGCGGACCCCGGCCGAGCGGCGTACGCCCACCTCCCAGAGGAGCACCAGCAGCGCGAAGGCCGGGACGAAGTAGAGGCCGCTCCACTTGACCGCGCAGGCGCAGCCGAGCAGCACCCCGGCGGCCAGCCGCCACCACGGCCAGTCCCGCCAGGTCGACGGCGGCCGGCCCGCCCGCCCCGGCAGCGACGGGTCGAGCCCCGCCTCCAGCGCCCGGGTCCAGCGCCGCCGCCGGGCGTCCCGGTCGAGCACCAGCGCGCCGAACGCCGCCAGCACGAACAGGAGCAGGAAGATGTCGAGCAGGGCGGTGCGGGAGAGCACGAAGTGGAAGCCGTCCAGGGCGAGCAGCAGCCCGGCCGCGCAGCCCAGCGTGGTGGAGCGGAACATCCGCCGGCCGATCCGCACCAGCAGCAGCACCGACAGGGTGCCGGCGACGGCCGCCGCGAACCGCCAGCCGAACTCGGGAGCGGTGGTGAACAGGTGCCCCGGCACGGAGATCTTGGTCTCCGCGTCCTGGTAGCCGAAGGCCCACTCGCCGAGGCCGATGAGCCACTTGCCCAGCGGCGGGTGCACCACGTACGACGGGCCGTTGTCCTTGTAGTTCCACTCGACGCCGCGATCGATCAGCCCGTACGCGTCACGGGCGTAGTAGATCTCGTCGAAGATCTTCCCGTTGGGGCCGCTCAGCCCGACGAAGCGCAGGATGGCCGCGATCGCCACCACGACCCCGGTGGCCAGCCACGCGCGCCCCCGGTCGAGGCGGGCGTCGACGGTGTCGAGCCGTCGCCGGACGACGGCCGGGATCCGGCCACCACCGCCACTCGTGGCGGGGCCGGTGGCCTGGTCGGCGGTGGTCGGCTCGACGGCTGACCCGCCCGCGTTCGCGCTCTGTGCTGTCGACGCACTCGTCACCCGGCGATCGTAGGCTGCGAAGGTGCCCGGTGGCGCCCGTCGTCCCCGAGATTGGTACGGCCGTCGATGAAGGAGCGCACGTCGTGGGTGAAATGTCCGAGGTTGGCCGCCTGGTGCTGCTCGGTGCGCCGCTGGGCAACCCGGCCGACGCGTCCGCCCGGTTCCGCGAGGTGCTCGCCGCCGCGGACGTGGTCGCCGCCGAGGACACCCGGCGGCTCACCCGGCTGGCCCGCGACCTGGCGGTCACCGTGCCGGGCCGGATCGTCTCCTACTTCGAGGGCAACGAGGAGCGGCGCACCCCGGAACTGGTCGACGTGCTCGCCGCCGGCTACACCGTCGCGCTGGTCACCGACGGCGGGATGCCCAGCGTCTCCGACCCCGGCTACCGGCTGGTCCGGGCCGCCCTCGACGCCGGCGTCCCGGTCACGGCGGCCCCCGGGCCGAGCGCCGTGACCACCGCCCTGGCGCTGTCCGGGCTGCCGTGCGACCGGTTCTGCTTTGAGGGCTTCCTGCCCCGTACGCCCGGCGCCCGGCGGTCCCGGCTGCGCGCGCTGGCCGCCGAGGAGCGCACCCTGGTGCTCTTCGAGGCGCCGCACCGGATCGCCGGCGCGCTGGCCGACCTGGCCGAGGCGTTCGGCCCGGACCGGCCCGCCGCGCTGTGCCGCGAGCTGACGAAGACGTACGAGGAGGTGGTCCGCCGGCCGCTCGGCGAGCTGGCCGAGTGGGCCGCGGCGGGCGACCCGCGCGGCGAGATCACCCTGGTCGTGGCCGGTGCGCCGCCGGCCGCGGCTGTCCGGCCCGACGACGACACGCTGCGCGCCGCGGTGGCCGCGCGGGAGGCGGCCGGGCTGTCCCGGCGCGACGCCGTCACCGAGGTGGCCACGGAGTACGGGCTGCGCCGCCGTGAGGTCTACACGGTCGTGCACAGCTGACCGCGGCTACCAGGCCCAGGCCAGGAACCCGACGGTGATCAGCAGCGGGCCGGCCAGCGCCACGCCCACCGCCCAGCGGCGGTGCCGGCGGTCCGGCAGCCGGGTCGCGCCGGTCCAGCGGGCGATGCCGGCGGCGCAGCCGGCCACCATCAGCAACCCGAGCAGCCAGCGCAGGTGCCGGCCGGCGCCGGCGTCCGCGTAGGCGGTGCCGCCGGCCGGCCCGGTCATCCGGGCGGGCAGCACCGAGCCGGTGGCGGTGCGGTCGGCCGGCACCCCGCTGACCCGGACACCGTGGGCGAGGAAGCGCTCGCCGTCGGCCAGGAAGAGCCCCCGGCAGCGCTGCGTCAGCCCGCCGCCGGTGCAGTCGGTGATCACCGCGGTGCCGCTCGTCCCGTGCCCCAGGGCCAGCCAGAGCGGCCCGGCGCTCACCCAGGCGAAGAACGCGGCCAGCAGGCTCAGCGACAGCAGCACGGACAGGCCGGTGACCGGGTCCGGGGGAGGAGCCGCGCGGGCCCGGGCGCGGCGGGACGCCCACCGGCGCACGGGCCACGGCGCGGACCGGCGGCGCGGCTCCTCCCGCAGCGGGGTGCCGTCCCAGTGCACCTCCTCGATCGGGGCCCAGGTCGTGCCGCCGTCCGCCGGGGCGGACCGCCGGTGCCAGCGCGGTTGCCGGACCGGCACCCGGCGCGGGACGGCGTCCACCGGCGCGCCGGTGGTCGGTTCCACCTCGACGGGCGGGTCCGCCGGGTCCAGCCGGGGCTGGGGAGCCACCGACGTGCCGCGCGCCGGGGTCCGGCGCGGGGCCTCCTCGGTCGCGGGCGCGGAGGAGGGCCCGCCCTGCCCGGGTGCCGCTGGTCTGCTGGTCACGCCGTTCATTTGACACCGGCTGGGCAGGGCCGCCGGGCAGCTCAGGCCGCGTGTCGGCGACAAATCGGGCGTACGGGCGGGGTTGGCCCGTGGGACGCGCCCTATTGGTTCGCCGGTGCCCCGCGGCACTCACTAGGCTTGGCGCTCATGAGTCACGTTCTCGCCGCGGTCGCCTGGCCCTACGCCAACGGCCCGCGCCACATCGGCCACGTATCCGGATTCGGCGTTCCCTCCGACGTCTTCGCCCGGTACATGCGGATGGCCGGTCACGACGTGCTCATGGTCTCCGGCACCGACGAGCACGGCACCCCGATCCAGGTGCAGGCCGACGCCGAGGGGGTCACCCCGCGCGAGCTGGCCGACCGCTACAACCGGGTGATCGCCGAGGACCTGCGGGCGCTGGGCCTGTCGTACGACCTGTTCACCCGGACCACCACCCGCAACCACTACGCCGTGGTGCAGGAGCTGTTCGAGGGGCTCCACCGCAACGGCTACATCGTCCCCAAGGTGACCACCGGGGCGATCTCCCCGTCCACCGGCCGGACCCTGCCCGACCGCTACATCGAGGGCACCTGCCCGATCTGCGGCTACGACAGCGCCCGCGGCGACCAGTGCGACAACTGCGGCAACCAGCTCGACCCGATCGACCTGATCAACCCCAAGTCGAAGATCAACGGCGAGACGCCGGAGTTCGTCGAGACCGAGCACTTCTTCCTGGACCTGCCCGCCCTGGCCGACGCGCTGCGGCAGTGGCTGGACAACCGGGAGGGCTGGCGCCCCAACGTGCTCCGGTTCTCCCGCAACCTGCTCGACGACCTCCAGCCCCGGGCCATCACCCGCGACCTGGAGTGGGGCGTGCCCATCCCGCTCGACGGCTGGCGCGACCGGCCCGACAAGCGGATCTACGTCTGGTTCGACGCGGTCATCGGCTACCTGTCGGCCTCCATCGAGTGGGCCCGCCGCAGCGGCGACCCCGAGGCCTGGCGTAAGTGGTGGTCCGCCGACGGCGAGGGCAAGGACGCCCGGGGCTACTACTTCATGGGCAAGGACAACATCGTCTTCCACTCGGTGATCTGGCCGGCGCTGCTCGGCGGCTACTCCGGCGAGGGCTCCCGGGACGGCGAGCCCGGCCGGCTGGGCCGGCTCAACCTGCCCACCGAGGTCGTCTCCAGCGAATACCTGACCATGGAGGGCCGGAAGTTCTCCTCCTCCCGCAAGGTCGTCATCTACGTCCGGGACTTCCTGGAGCGGTACGACGCCGACGCGCTGCGCTACTTCATCGCGGTGGCCGGCCCGGAGAGCAACGACACCGACTTCACCTGGGCCGAGTTCCTCCGCCGCAACAACGACGAGCTGGTCGCCGGCTGGGGCAACCTGGTCAACCGGTCCATCTCGATGGCGGCGAAGAACTTCGGCGCGATCCCGCCGGTCGACCCGGCCGGGCTCACCGACGCCGACCGGGCCCTGCTGGAGACCGCCCGGGCGGGCTTCGTCACCGTCGGCGACCTGATCGCCCGGCACCGGCAGAAGCAGGCCATCGGCGAGGCCATGAAGGTCGTCGCCGAGGCCAACAAGTACCTGTCCGAGCAGGCGCCCTGGAAGCTCAAGGGCGAGGAGGACAAGCCGCGGATGGGCACCATCCTGCACGTCGCCCTCCAGGTGGTCAGCGACGCCAACACGCTGCTCACGCCGTTCCTGCCGCACGCCGCCCAGAAGATCCACGAGCTGCTCGGCGGCACCGGGGTGCACGCGCCCATGCCGGTGATCGAGGAGGTCGAGGACCTCGACGGCGGGCCGGCGTACCCGGTGCTGACCGGTGACTACACGGTCGGGGCGCGCTGGGAGTCCGTACCCCTGGAGGCGGGCCGGCCGCTCGCGGCGCCGAAGCCGGTGTTCCGCAAGCTCGACCCGTCGATCGTCGACGAGGAACTGGCCCGGCTGGCCGGCTGAGCCGACCGACGCACGACGCGGCCCCGGGGGTGTCCCCGGGGCCGTCGCCGTCGGTGGCTCAGGCGCGGGCCATGCTCGGCGCGCCGATGAACTCCATGATCGCCTTGTTGACCTCGGTGGGGTGGGTCCACGGCGTGCCGTGCGGCGCCCCCTTCAAGGTGATCATCTGGCAGTTGGGGAGCATGTGCTGCAACCGCTGGCCGGTGACCGGGTAGGGCAGGACGTTGTCCTTGTCGCCCTGGATGATCAGCACGGGGATGTTGATGTTCGGCAGGTCGCCCCGGAAGTCCGTGAGCCAGGCGTCCACGGAGTCGTGGGTGCCCTTCGCCGACGCCCGCGCGCCGATTTCCCAGTGCGCCCGGTACGCCTCCTCGCTGACCCATTTGCCCTTGTTCTCGCTGTAGTTGAAGAAGGCGTCGCAGAACTGGGTCAGGTAGGCGAACCGGTCCTGGATGATGGCCGCCTTGAACCCCTCGAACAGGCTCTTGTCGACACCCTCCGGATTGTCGGCCGTCTTCAGCAGGAACGGCGCCAACGGGGCCATCAGCACCGCCCGGTCCACCCGGTCCGACCCGTACGCCCCGAGGTAGCGGGTCACCTCGCCGGTGCCCATCGAGTGCCCGATCAGGATCGCATTGCGCAGGTCCAACTCGGTCATCAGCACGTCGAGGTCGGCCGAGAAGGTGTTGTAGTCGTAGCCGAACGCCGGTTGGGCGGAGTTGCCGAATCCCCGCCGGTCGTACGTGATCACCCGGTATCCGGCCGCGAGCAGCGGGTTGGCCATCTTCTCCCAGGTCGCCCCGTTGAACGGGAACCCGTGGATCAGGACGATCGGCTGGCCGGAGCCGTGATCCTCGTAGTAGAGGTCGATGGGTGCGGAATTCTCCGTACCGACGGTGACGAAAGGCATGTCGGGTTCTCCCCTTGCGTGCGTCTCGGACGCCCGCGCTTTCCCCGCCCGTCCCCCGTTATGCCGTCCGGTAGGGCAGATCCACCACCCGGTCGTCGGTCAGCTCGGCGCCCGGCGCCCACGTCTCGTAGACGCCCCGCTCGTGGCACTGCGCGCCGGTGGTGGCCACCGCGTCCGGATCGGGCCGGCACAGCCGCAGCCGCAGCCAGCCCGCCTCCTCGCGGAGCACTAGGCAGGGCACCCCGCGCCAGGCGGCGTAGCGCAGCCGGCGGGCCGCCGACTCCACCGGGTAGCGGGCCGCCCGGGTCATGGCCAGCACCCGGAACCCGCCGGGCTGGTCGGCCACCGCCTCGTACTCCATGCCGCCGTACCCGCCGACGAGCCGGGTGGAGCGGGGCGCGTCGCTGGTCGGCACGTACTCCTGGTCGGGGGAGAGGCCGGGCACCGCGGCGAGCAGGTGCCGCCACTGCGGGCCGACCATGCGCAGCCAGCCCCGCTGCTCCGCCTGGTAGGTGTAGAGCACCACCTCCACCCCCTCCGCCGGGTAGGCGAGCAGGGTGGCGTTGGCCGGCATCGGCAGGTCGGCGAAGTCGCGGGTGACGAACTCCGGGACGAGCTGGGCGTTGCTCGGCACGAACCCGGTGCCCAGCACCGGCGGCCCGAGCCGGTCCCGCGGCGCCAGCGCGGTCAGCCCTCGGTGTGACGGGCCGACCGGCACGTCGTAGTCGGCCGGGTCGGTGGCGCGCCAGCGCAGCGCGTACGCCACGTCGCCGCCCTCCGAGTCGCCGCGCAGCACCGCCATCCCCGCCGGGGTGCGCAGGTGCGCCACGTCGTGCTCCCGGTGGCAGAAGCCGTGCGGCAGCCAGCCCCGCACGTAGCCGGCGAGCTGGCGGGCGGAGAGCACCTTCACCATCCGGGTGCCCGGCCGGATCACCGCCGAGCCGCGCACCGCCGCGAGGGTCGGGTCGCCGGCCGCACCCGGCTGCTGGCTGAGCTGGTGCAGGTACGCCCAGCCGTGCTCCCGGTGCAGGGGCATGAGCAGCGGCGGGTCGGGGTCCTCCGTCGGCTCGGCCGCCCCGTGCACGGCGCTCACCTCGGTGACGTGCACGAACTTCCGCCACGGGTACGCCACCCCGGGCCGGGGCGCCCACTCGAACCCGGGCGCCTCGTCGGCGCTGAACAGCTCGTACGCCGCGCCCCGGGCGATCTCCTCCGCGGGGTGGACGCGGCCGTCGTACGTCACGCGCAGCCCGGTCCGCTCGGGGGCGGCCTCGCCGGCCTGAGGAGTGACGGTCACGCACCGGACCGTAGGCGTGGCAGATGTGGTGCACGTGAACAGTCGGTGGCGGTCCGGAAACGCCGGCCCCCGGCGGTGTGTGATGCTGGCCGCGATGAGCGAGCAGACCGAAACCCGCAAGCAGCGCGCCGCCCGCCGGGCCGGTGAGTTCCCGCCCGCACCGGAGCCGCTGGCGGTGCCCGTGCTGGACAGCCACACCCACCTCGACATCACGGTCAGCGAGGCCGGCGTACCCGGGGGACCCGCCGACGACCCGGTGGGCGCGGCCGTCGCGGTGGCCGCCGGCGTCGGCGTGGACCGGCTCGTGCAGGTCGGCGTCGACGTCGAGTCGTCCCGGTGGGGCGCCGACGTGGCGGAGCGCTACGGCGCGGTCCTGGCCACCGTGGCGCTGCACCCGAACGAGGCGCCCCGCCTGGCCGACCTGGACGAGGCGCTGCGCGAGATCGAGGCGCTCGCCGGCCGCGCCCGGGTCCGCGGCGTCGGCGAGACCGGTATGGACTTCTTCCGCACCGGCGACGAGGGGCGGGCCGCGCAGGAGGAGAGCTTCCGGGCGCACATCGCCATCGCCAAGCGGCACGCCAAGGCGCTGGTCATCCACGACCGGGACGCGCACGCCGACGTGCTGCGGATCCTCGACGACGAGGGCGCCCCGGACACCGTGGTGCTGCACTGCTTCTCCGGCGACGCCGACTTCGCCCGCGAGTGCGTCCGCCGGGGCTACCTGCTCAGCTTCGCCGGCACGGTCACCTTCGGCAGCGCCACGGCGCTCCGCGAGGCCGCCGCGGTCACCCCGCCCGGGCAGCTGCTCGTGGAGACCGACGCGCCGTACCTCACCCCCATGCCGCACCGGGGGCGGCCGAACGCCTCGTACCTCATCCCGCTGACCGTGCGGTTCCTGGCCGAGACCACCGGCGCCGACCTCGACGAGCTGTGCGCGGCCATCTCCGCGACCGGCGAGCGCGCCTTCGGGCCGTGGTGAAAGGATGCCCGGCGTGACCGGACTCCTCGGCCCGGCGGAGATCCGGGAACTCGCCGCGCGGCTCGGCGTGACACCGACCAAGAAGCTCGGCCAGAACTTCGTGCACGACCCCAACACGGTCCGCCGGATCGTCACCACCGCCGGGCTCGCACCGGACGACGTGGCGCTGGAGGTCGGCCCCGGGCTCGGCTCGCTCACCCTGGCCCTGCTCCCGGTGGCCGCGCACGTGCACGCCGTGGAACTCGACCCCGCCCTGGCCGCCGCGCTGCCGGAGACCGCCGCCCGGTTCGCGGGCCCGGACGCCGCCCGGCTCACCGTGCACCCCGCCGACGCGCTGCGGGTCACCGCCGCCGAGCTGGCCGACCCGGCGCCGACCGCGCTGGTGGCGAACCTGCCGTACAACGTGGCCGTGCCGGTGGTGCTGCACCTGCTCGCCGAGCTGCCCACCCTGCGCCACGGCCTGGTGATGGTGCAGAAGGAGGTCGCCGACCGGCTCGTCGCCGGTCCCGGCTCCAAGGTGTACGGCATCCCGTCGGTGAAACTCGCCTGGTACGCCCGCTCCCGCGCCGCCGGCAAGGTCCCGCCGAACGTCTTCTGGCCGGTGCCGAACGTCGACTCCGGGCTGGTCGCCTTCACCCGGCGCGAGCCGCCCCGCCCCGACGTACCCCGGGAGGCCGTCTTCGCGGTGGTCGACGCGGCGTTCGCGCAGCGCCGCAAGACCCTGCGCGCCGCCCTCGCCGGCTGGGCCGGCGGCGCGGACCGGGCCGCCGCGGCGCTCACCGCCGCCGGCGTCGACCCCGGCGCACGCGGCGAGTCACTCACCGTGGAGCAGTTCGCCGCGATCGCCGCGTCGGCCCCGGCCGCTTCCGCGGTCGCCCAGTAGGCTGGCGCCGTTGCCGACCCCGCCGAGGAGCTGACCGTGCAGAAGCCGTTCGACATCCGCCTGCGCCCGCGGGACATCGTCCCGTGACCGAGGCCTGGCGACCGGACGACGAGGACGGGCAGCGGCGCGGGGCCAGCGGCCCGGTGAAGGTGCGGGTGCCGGCCAAGGTCAACCTGCACCTCGGGGTGGGCCCGCTGCGCCGGGACGGCTACCACGAGCTGAACACCGTCTACCACGCCATCTCCATCTACGACGAGCTGACCGCCCGCCGCGGCGACACGCTGACCCTCACCATGGAGGGCGAGGGCGCCGGTGAGCTGGCCCTGGACGACACCAACCTGGTGATCCGGGCCGCCCACGCCCTCGCCGGCTACGCGGGCGTCCTGCCGCACGCCCGGCTGCACCTGCGCAAGCAGATCCCGCTCGCCGGCGGGCTGGCCGGCGGCAGCGCCGACGCGGCCGCCGCGCTGGTCGCCTGCGACGCGCTCTGGGGCACCGGGCTGTCCCGCGACGAACTGGCCGGGATCGCCGCCGACCTCGGCTCCGACGTGCCGTTCCTGATCCACGGCGGCACCGCGCTGGGCACCGGGCGGGGCGAGGCGGTCAGCCCGGTGCTGGCCCGCCCGACCTCCTGGCACTGGGTGGTGGCCCTCGCCGATGGCGGCCTCTCGACCCCGGCCGCCTACCGGGAGCTGGACCGGCTCCGCGACGCCGGCACCGCGGGGGAGCCGCTGGGCAGCACCGACACCCTGCTGGGCGCGCTGCGCCAACGCGACCCGCGGGTGCTCGCCGCGGCCCTCGGCAACGACCTCCAGGCCGCCGCGCTGACCATGCGCCCGTCGCTGGCCGAGACGCTCAAGGCGGGCGAGGCGGCCGGGGCGCTCGCCGGCCTCGTCTCCGGCTCGGGCCCGACCTGCGTCTTCCTCGCCACCGACGAGGCGCACGCCGGCCGGATCGCCGCCGACCTGTCCGCCGCCGGCGTCTGCCGGGACGCGCGGGTCGCGCACGGGCCGGTCCCCGGCGCCCGCATCGTCTGAGTCCTCCGGCCCGCCGACCCGGTGTCGATCATGGTTGGCGGGCGGCGCGCCGCGCGGTCCGCGTACCCTTGACGGCGGGCGTCCCGGGCACCGGGGCGCCTTGATCATGAAAGGGTGGCTCCGTGGCCAACATCGTCAACCTGGACCGGGTGTCCAAGGGGTACGGCGCCGCCGGGCCGCTGCTCACCGACGTCTCGCTCGGCCTCGACGACGCCGACCGGGTCGGCGTCGTCGGCCTCAACGGCGCCGGCAAGTCCACCCTGCTGCGCCTGCTCACCAAGCAGGAGGACCCCGACGACGGCCGCGTCACCCACCGCCGCGACCTGCGGGTCTCCTGGCTGCCGCAGAACCTGACCCTGGCCCCCGAGGCCACCGTCCGGGACGTGGTGCTCGGCACCGCCTGGCTCGGCCAGAGCATGGGCGCCGAGCACGAGTGGGCCGGCGACGCCGGCGTCCGGGCCATCCTCGACGGCCTCGGCATGCCCCACCTCGGCCTCGACGCGCCCGTCGGGACGATGTCCGGCGGCGAACGCCGCCGCGTCGCGCTCGCCGCCCTGCTGGTCCGCGACGCCGACCTGCTCATCCTCGACGAGCCCACCAACCACCTCGACGTCGGCGGCGTCGACTGGCTGGCCCGGCACCTCGTCACCCGCAAGGGCGCGCTCGTCGTGGTCACCCACGACCGCTGGTTCCTCGACGCCGTCTGCACCACCACCTGGGAGGTCGCCGACCAGACCGTCCGGGCCTACGAGGGCGGCTTCGCCGCCTGGACCCTGGCCCGCATCGAGCGGCAGCGCGTCGCCGCCGCCACCGAGGCCCGCCGGCAGAACCTGCTCCGCAAGGAGATCGCCTGGCTGCGCCGCGGCCCGCCCGCGCGTACCTCCAAGCCGAAGTTCCGGATCGACGCCGCCAACGCGATCATCGCCGACGTGCCGGAACCCCGCGACACCATGTCGCTGCAACGGCTCGCCACCGCCCGGCTCGGCAAGCAGGTGTACGACCTCGACCAGGTCACCCTGCACGCCGGCCCGAAGGAGATCCTGCACGGCACCACCTGGCAGGTCGGCCCCGGCGACCGCGTCGCCATCCTCGGCCGCAACGGCGCCGGCAAGACCACCCTGCTGCGGATGCTCGCCGGAGTGACCCGCCCCGACGGCGGGCGGTTCGCCGCCGGGCAGACCGTACGCCCCGCGTTCCTCTCCCAGGAACTCGCCGAACTCCCCGGCCACCTGCGCGTCCTCGAAGCCGTCGAGGAGGTGGCCCGGCGGGTGCAACTCGGCGACCGGGAGATCAGCGCCGCGCAGCTCGCCGAGGTCTTCGGCTTCGACGACCGGCGGCTCTGGACCCCGGTCAGCGACCTCTCCGGCGGCGAGCGCCGCCGGCTCCAGATGCTGCGGCTGCTCGCCGGCGAACCCAACGTGCTCCTCCTCGACGAGCCCACCAACGACCTCGACACCGACACCCTCGCCGCGCTGGAGGACCTGCTCGACTCCTGGCCCGGCACGATCGTCGTGGCCAGCCACGACCGCTACCTGATCGAGCGCGTCACCGACGTCGCGTACGGCATGTTCGGCGACGGCCGGCTGGTGCACCTCCCCGGCGGCGTCGACGAGTACCTGGCCCGCGCCGCCGCGCACGGCGGCCCCGCGCCCGCGGACCTCACCCCGGCCGCGGGCGCCCCGGCCCGCGAGGGCATGTCCGCCGCCGAGGTACGCACCGCCAAGAAGGAGCTCAGCCGGCTGGAACGGCAGATCGCCAAGCTCGAACAGAAGGAGGCGACGCTGCACGAGCGGCTCGCCGCGAACGCCACCGACTACGCCAAGGTCGCCGAGCTGGACGCCCAGCTCAAGGAGGTCCGGGCCGAACGGGACCGCACCGAGGAGGCCTGGCTGGCCCTCGCCGAGGAACTGCCGGCCGGCTGACCCCGACCCGGGGTGGGGGGTGTGCGGCGTCACTGACGGGCGTGCGGGACAATCGCAGGCGACCCCTCTTCCGTTCGGTCTTGGAGACGCACAGATGGCCCACACCCCCGTCAACCACCCCGCGCGGCCTGTCTACCGGGCGATCGGCGGGCTCGTTGGTCTGTACTTCGTCGTCTTCGGCGTGCTCGGCATCATCGCCAGCGCCGGCAACGACGTCCTCGCCCAGGACGACACCAAGGTCCTCGGCCAGGGCACCAACCTCGGCTTGTCGATGCTCGCGATCCTGCTCGGCGCCGCGATCCTGGTCGGCACCGCGATCGGCCGCAACCTCGACGTGGCGATCAACCAGTGGCTGGCCTACGTCCTGATGGTCCTCGGCCTGGCCGAGCTGGCGTTCCTCCACACCGACGCCAACGTCTTCAACTTCTCGATCATGACCGTCATCGTGGTGCTCACGCTCTCCCTGGTGCTCCTGATGGTCGGCATGTACGGCAAGGTCGGCACCGACGACGAGCACGAGGCCTGGCAGAAGGCCCGGCTGGTGCTCTGACCCGCAGCCACCCCCGAAGGCCCGGCGCCCGCCGGGCCTTCGGCGTTTTCCGGGGACGGGACCGGGTAACTCGGGGGACAATTGCGCCAAATCAGTCAGCAGACCGGAGGCTCCCATGGCGCACTTCCCGGTGAACCACCCCGCACGGCCGCTCTACCGGGTGCTGTCCGGGCTCATCGGCCTCTACATCCTGGTATTCGGCGTCTACGGGGTCTTCGAAACCTGGGGCGACGGACTCTTCAGCCGGGAGAACACCACGGCCCTCGGCCTCCGCACCAACCTGGCGTTCTCCCTGGTCTCCGTGGTGTTCGGCGCCTTCCTGCTGATCGGCGCGTCCCGCCGCGACAACCTCGGCCACTACATGAACCTGACCGCCGGGGCGGTCTTCCTGGTCACCGGCATCCTCATGATGGCCGTGCTGCAGACGTCGGCGAACTTCCTCAACTTCTCGATGTCCACCGTGCTCATCTCGCTGGTGTTCGGGCTGATCCTGCTCGCCACCGGCCTCTACGACAAGGTCGGGACGGACGAGCACGCCGCGGACGAGCGACGCCGCCGCGAGCACCCCGTCGCCGACGCCCACCGCTGAACCGGCTCAGCCCCGCTTACGGACGGTGATCAGACCCGGCTTCGCCTCCAGGTGCGACAGGCCGTTCCAGGCCAGGTTCACCAGGTGCGCCGCCACCGTCTCCTTCCGCGGCTTGCGCACCTCCAACCACCAGCGCCCGGTCAACGCCACCATGCCCACCAGCGCCTGCGAATAGAGCTCCGCCAACTTCGGGTCGTAACCCCGGCTGGAGAACTCGGCGCCCAGAATGTGCTCCACCTGGTGCGCCACGTCGTTCATCACGCTGCTGAAATTTCCCGTCGCCGACATCAACGGCGACTCCCGGACCAGCACCCGGAACCCGCTGGTCTCCTCCTCGATGTACGTCAGCAGGGTCAACGCAGCCTGCTCCAGCAACTCCCGCGGATGCCCCGCCGTCAACGCCGTGGTGATCCGGTCCAGCAGCGAGCGGACCTCCCGGTCCACCACCACCGCGTAGAGCCCCTCCTTGCCGCCGAAATGCTCGTAGACCACCGGCTTGGAGACCTTCGCCCGGGCCGACACCTCCTCGATCGAGGTCGCGTCGAACCCCCGCTCGGCGAAGATCTGCCGCGCGATCGAGATCAACTGCTCGCGCCGCTGGGTCGCGGACATCCGTACCCGGGAGGGCTTCGCCGCCGGGACGGCCCGCCGGCGGGCGGTGCTGGCGTCGCTGCCGGGAACGTCGGTCACCCGGCCCATCCTGCCAAACCCGCCCCAGCCGATCGACCGGTCACCGCGCCGGCCGGCCGCGCACCCGCCCCGGCTCCACCAGCTTCGCCGTGATCCGCTCCGGTTTCGGCCACCGCACCGACCACGCCGCACCGACCTTCTCCAGCAGCCAGATCACCCGCGCCGACGGATCGACCTGCCCGCGCAGCACCCCGTGCCGCGCGCTGGTCGGCTCGGCGTGGTGCAGGTTGTGCCAGCTCTCCCCGAACGACAGCAACGCCAGCGGCCAGAAGTTCGACGCCCGGTCACCCTGCCGCACCGCGAACGGGCGCTCACCGTAGACGTGGCACACCGAGTTGATCGACCAGGTGACGTGGTGCAGCAGCGCGATCCGGACCAGCCCGCCCCAGAAGAACGCCGTCAACGCGCCCTGCCACGACCCGGTGAGCAGCCCGCCCATCGCCGCCGGCCCCAGCACCGAGACCACCACCAGCACCGGGAACAGCCGGTCCACGCGGCGGGTGATCGGATCGGCGAGCAGATCCGGTGCGAACCGCTCCCGGTTCGACAACTCCCGGTTGAACAGCCACCCGACGTGCGCGTGGAACAGCCCCCTGGCCAGCCCGCCGACGCTCTCCCCGAACCGCCACGGCGAGTGCGGGTCGCCCTCCTGGTCGGAGAACGCGTGATGCCGCCGGTGGTCGGCCACCCACTGGATGATCTCGCCCTGCACGGCGAACGAACCCGCCACCGCCAGGGCCGCCCGCAGCCACGGTTTCGCCTTGAACGAGCCGTGCGTGAAGTAGCGGTGGTAGCCGACGGTGATGCCGAGTCCGGACAGCACGTACCAGAACCCGGCCACCAGCACGTCGGTCCAGCCCAGCCAACCGCCCCAGGCCACCGGCACGGCGGCCAGCAGGGCGAGGAACGGGACGGCCACGAAGGCCCACAGGGCGATCAGGATGCCGCGGGACTGGTGGCCCTGGGTAAGTGGCTTCGGGCCGCTCTCCGGGCCGGTCAGGGTGGTCGACATGGCACCTCCCAGCGGTACGGGCTACGCCTACGTCACCGTAACCAGGAACGGGCCGGACCGCAGCGGACACGTCACTCCGTCGATGGCCGACCTGTCGTACGCCAGTCCTAACCTGTCGAAGTGACCGACCCGCTCGCCGCCGAGGCGCGCCGCCTGCGCGTCGAGGAACAGCTTTCCGTCGCGCAGATCCAGGCCCGCCTGGGCATCGGCCGCGACCGGGCCTACGCGCTGCTGCGCGGCGTCCCGCCACCCGAGTGGACCCGGCGGCCCCGGGCCCGTGACGCGGCCCGCGCCGAAGCCGAGCGGCTAGGGGGCGAGGGGCGGTCGGTCACCGAGATCGCGGCGCAGCTCGGCATCGCCAAGTCGACCGCGTACCAGTGGGTGCGGCACCTGCCGTTGAACCCGGACGAGGCGACGGCCGAGCGGCGGCGGGCGCATTCGAAGGCGATGACGGACGCCCGCTGGGGCGCGCACCGGCAGGCGCGCGACGCGGCCCGGGCGGCGGAACACGAGCGTGCGGCCGGTGTGGTCGGCGCGCTCGACGAACGTGACCTGCTGGTGCTCGGCGCGGCGATCTACTGGTGCGAGGGGGCCAAGGCGAAACCGTGGCGCCCGGCTGTGACCATGCAGTTCGTCAACAGTGATCCCGGCCTGCTGGCCCTCTTCCTCCGGTTCCTCGAGGTGTGCGGCGTCGACCCGACAGTGCCGACCTACCGGGTGAGCATCCATGAGTCGGCCGATGCGGAGGCGGCGGTCCGGTGGTGGGCGGATCGGCTCCGACTTCCCGCCGACCGGTTCCGTCGGTCGGTGCTCAAACGGCACAACCCGACCACGGTGCGCCGGAACACCGGCGACGACTACCACGGCTGTCTGGTGATCACGGTGCCCCGTAGCCGCGCGCTCTACTGGCGGATCGAAGGTATGATCGCCGAGCTGTTCCGGATCGCGGACGATACGGGGACCCAAAAAGAGGGGCCGTAGGTCTTGACGCGGCAATGGGGTGTGGGGTAACGGCAACCCGCAGGCCTTTGGAGCCTTGAGCTCCTGGTTCGAATCCAGGCACCCCAGCTCCCCGTCAATCGCACGCGAGATGACGGCATTTGTGTGGCCAGATGCGAATTGCAGCGAGCCGCGTGGTTAGCATGGCCGCGAGACTGTCGCCGTCCCGACTGGAGCCACGTCGTGTCCCAGCCCCACCTCCGCACCGTTGTCGTGCTCGCCGCCGGTGAGGGCAAGCGGATGAAGTCGGACCTGCCCAAGGTGCTGCACCCGCTGCTCGGCCGTACCCTGCTCGGTCACGTGCTGGCCGCGGCCGCGCCGCTCGGCGCGGACCGCCAGGTGGTCGTGGTCGGTCACGGCGCCGACCAGGTGCGCGCGCACCTGGCCGAGGTCGCCCCGGCGGCCACCCCCGTGCTCCAGGAGCGTCAGCTCGGCACCGGACACGCGGTCCGGATCGCGCTGGACGCGGTCCCGGAGGCCGCCGGCACGGTCGTGGTGATCAACGGGGACGTGCCGCTGCTGCGGCCGGAGACCGTGGTGGCCCTGGTCGAGGCGCACGAGGGCGCCGGCGCGGCGGCGACCGTGCTGGCCGCCGAGGTGCCCGACCCGACCGGCCTGGGCCGGATCGTCCGGGACGTCGAGGGGCGGCTGGCGCAGATCGTCGAGGAGCGCGACGCCACCCCGGAGCAGCGCGCGTTGCGGGAGATCAACGCGGGCATCTACGCGTTCGACGTGGCGCGGCTGCGGGACGCGCTGGGCAAGCTCTCGACCGACAACGAGCAGGGCGAGGAGTACCTCACCGACGTGTTCGGCCTGCTGCGGGACGCGGGGGAGCCGGTGGCGGTGCACTGCGCGGCCGACCACGTGGAGACGCTGGGCTGCAACGACCGGGTCGAGCTGGCCGCGTTGCGCCGGCTGCTGCGGGACCGGGTGAACGAGGGTTGGATGCGGACCGGGGTGAGCATCCTGGACCCGCACACCACCTGGATCGACGTGACGGTGACCGTCGAGCGGGACGCGGTGCTCGACCAGAACACCCAGCTCCAGGGTGCGACGGTGGTCGGCGCGGGCGCGCTGGTCGGCCCGGACACCACGCTGGTGGACACCACGGTGGGCGCGGGCGCGAGCGTGGTGCGCAGCCACGCGGTGGGCGCCGAGGTGGGCCCGGAGGCCAGCGTCGGGCCGTACGCGTACCTGCGGCCGGAGTCGCGGCTGGGCCGCAAGGCGAAGGTCGGCACGTTCGTGGAGACGAAGAAGGCCGCCATCGGCGAGGGTTCGAAGGTGCCGCACCTGTCGTACGTGGGTGACGCGACGATCGGCGAGCACAGCAACATCGGCGCGGCGACGGTGTTCGTCAACTACGACGGGGTGCGGAAGCACCACACCACGATCGGCAGTCACGCGCGTACCGGGGCGGACAACATGTTCGTGGCGCCGGTGCGGGTGGGTGACGGGGCGTACACGGCGGCGGGCTCGGTGATCATTTCGGACGTGCCGGCGGGTGCCATGGCGGTGGCCCGGGGTCAGCAGCGCAACGTCGAGGGCTGGGTGCTGCGCAAGCGGTCCGGCACGGCGGCCGCGGAGGCGGCGCAGCGGGCCCGCGAGGGTGCGTCGGACCCGGCCGGTGCCGCAAGCGAAGGTGACTGAATCCACGGGGGGCCGGAGACCGTGGGAGGACCGGTGAACGCGGGGGATACTGCAACCGAATAGTCCCCGGCTCACCGCCGCCGGGAACCACCGACATACGGGAGCAGACGGGCCCATGGGCAGCATCGTCGCCGAAAACCGCAAGAGCCTGATGCTCTTCTCCGGACGGGGTTTTCCGGAGCTGGCCAAGGAGATCGGTGAGGTGCTCGGCGTCGCGCCGACTCCCTCCGACTCGTACGATTTCGCCAACGGGGAGATCTTCGTACGCTTCAAGGACTCGGTACGCGGTTCGGACGCCTTCGTGGTGCAGTCCGTGACGCACGGGGTCAACACCTGGGTGATGGAAACCCTGATCATGGTCGACGCGCTGAAGCGTGGTTCGGCCAAGCGGATCACCGTGGTCCTGCCGTTCTACCCCTACTCGCGGCAGGACAAGAAGCACCGCGGCCGGGAGCCGATCTCGGCGCGGCTGGTGGCCGACCTGCTGAAGACCGCGGGCGCGAACCGGATCCTGACGGTCGACCTGCACACCGCGCAGATCCAGGGCTTCTTCGACGGTCCGGTGGATCACCTGTTCGCCATGGACGTGCTGGCCGAGTACGTGGAGCACAGGTACGCGGGCCGGCCGATGACCGTGGTGGCGCCGGACTCGGGCCGGGTGCGGGTGGCGGAGCGGTGGACGGACCGGCTGGGTGGCTGCCCGCTGGCGTTCATCCACAAGACGCGGGATCCGCTGAAGCCGAACCAGGTGGTGGCGAACCGGGTGGTCGGTGAGGTCGAGGGCCGGGTCTGCCTGATCGTCGACGACATGATCGACACCGGTGGCACGATCACCAAGGCCGCCGACATCCTGAAGGAGTCGGGCGCGGCGGAGATCGTGGTGGCCTCCACCCACGCGCTGCTGTCGGACCCGGCGACGGAGCGGCTGAAGAACAGCCCGATCAGCGAGGTCGTGGTGACCAACACGCTGCCGCTGCCGCCGGAGAAGCAGCTCGACAAGCTGACCGTGCTGTCGATCGCCCCGCTGCTGGCCCGGGCGATCCGGGAGGTCTTCGACGACGGCTCGGTGACGACCCTGTTCGGTGGCCTGAGCTGAGGTCCGGCGCCTGCCGGCGGTGGCCGTCCGAGACGGTCGCCGCCGGTGGGAAAGTTGGCCTGCGGGGTGTCACCGGCGGTGATATGGGGACTGCCGGATAGCTCGGAAATCCCTCGGGTAGACTGGTGCGGTTGCCACGGCGAGGGTGCCCGGCGGGCCGCTGAAAAGCACCGCACGGAGGCGCCGTCATCGACGCGGTGCTCCGGGCGGTCGTTCATGACCTTGAGCCCCAGCGAGCCCCTCGCCCAGCACCGCCAGACGACAAGCCGCCGCAGCGAAGCATCAGGAGTTTCCCCGTGTCCGAGGTAAAGATCAGCGCCGAGCCCCGTACCGAGTTCGGCAAGGGTGGTGCCCGTCGTACCCGCCGGGCCGGCAAGGTGCCCGCCGTGCTGTACGGCCACGGCGAGAAGCCCAAGCACATCGCGCTCCCGGCGCGTGAGTTCGCCGCCGCGATCCGCAAGGGCGGCGCGAACCAGCTCTTCGCGATCGAGGTCAGCGACGGCACCCAGGTGCTGGCGCTGCCGAAGGCGATCCAGCGTGACCCGATCAAGGACACCTTCGAGCACGTGGACCTGCTGCTGGTCCGCCGGGGCGAGAAGGTCACCGTCGAGGTCCCGGTCCAGCTGACCGGTGAGGCCGCCAAGGACACCCTGATCGTGCACGACCACGACACCCTCACGGTGACCGCCGACGCCACCAAGGTGCCGGACCACCTGGAGGCTTCCATCGAGGGCGCCGAGCCCGGCACCCAGATCACCGCCGCCGACGTCGAGCTGCCGGCCGGTGTCGAGCTGGTCGCGGACGGGGAGCTGCAGGTCGCCTCGGTGACCGCCGCCCCGACCGCCGAGCAGCTCGAGGCCACCCTTCCCGAGGTGGAGGTCGCCGAGTCCGAGGCCGAGGCCGAGGTCGGCGAGGAGACCGCCGAGGCCCCGGAGGGCGCCCCGGCCGAGGGCGAGCCGGCTGCCGAGGAGCCGAAGACCGAAGCCTGATCGTTTCGCAGGCTGTGCGACAGGCGTCCCCGGTTGCCGGGGGCGCCTGTCGGCGTATCGGAGACGGGCCGGCGGGGCCGGGCGGAAGGGACGTGTGGTGACGGACGAGGCGGGGCCGTGGCTGGTGGTCGGCCTGGGCAACCCCGGTCGGGAGTACGCGGGGAACCGGCACAACGTCGGCTTCATGGTGGCGGAGCTGCTGGCCGGCCGGCTGGGCGGGAAGTTCGGCCGGCACAAGCGGGCGGTGGCCGAGGTGGCCGAGGGGCGGCTGGGTTTCGGCGGCCCGAAGCTGGTGCTGGTGAAGCCGCTGACGTACATGAACCTCTCCGGCGGCCCGGTGGTCGGGCTGGCGCAGTTCCACAAGATCCCGCCGGGGCGGGTGATCGCGGTGCACGACGAGCTGGACATCCCCTACGGTCAGCTGCGGGTGAAGTGCGGCGGCGGCGAGGGCGGCCACAACGGCCTGCGCTCGATGTCGAAGTCGCTGGGCACCAAGGACTACGTGCGGGTGCGGTTCGGCATCGGCCGGCCGCCGGGCCGGCAGGACCCGGCTGACTACGTGCTGTCGGACTTCTCCGCGGCCGAGCGCAAGGAACTGGAGTTCCTGGTGGACCGGGCGGCGGACGTGGTGGAGTCGGTGGTCACCAAGGGTGTGGAGCCGACGCAGAACCTCTACCACGGCGCCTGAGGCGCCGGGCGGGGCATCCCGGGCGGGCCGGTCCGGTGCCGGTAGTCTGCGCCTTCTGACGTGCGAAGGCGGGCGACGGGAGCGGTAACACCATGGGCAGTCCTCCGATGATCGATGGGGCGTTCGCCCGCTGGTTGGCGGCCCGGGCCGGGCAGGCGCTGATGGGCCTGCGCGCGGAGCTGGGCTTCGCCGACGCGGGGGCGCTGAAGTCGGCCGGGGACAAGGTCTCGCACGATCTGATCCGCACCGAGCTGGCGAAGTGGCGGCCGGCGGACGCGGTGCTGTCGGAGGAGGACGAGGGCTCCCGGCTGGCCTGGACGGCCGAGGTGAGCAGCGACGCGGTGTCCCGGCTGAACGCCGACCGGGTGTGGATCATCGACCCGCTGGACGGCACCCGGGAGTTCGCCGAGGAGGGCCGCTCGGACTGGGCCGTGCACGTGGCGCTCTGGTCGCGCAGCGCGCCGACGCCGCACGGTCTGGTCGCGGGCGCGGTGGGGCTGCCGGCCCAGCACCGGGTGCTGGGCACGGACTACCCGCCGGCGTACCCGCCGATGACCCTGGAGGCCGCCACGGCGGGCGGCGCGAGGACCATCCGGTTGGCGGCCAGCCGTAGCCGTCCGCCGGTTTTCCTGACCGATCTGGCAGAGGACATCGGCGCGCATCTGGTTCCGATGGGCTCGGCGGGCGCGAAGATCGCCGCTGTGGTCACCGGCGAGGTCGACGCGTACATCCACGCGGGCGGTCAGTACGAGTGGGACTCCGCCGCTCCGGTCGCTGTGGCGACGGCCACCGGACTGCACGCTTCCCGGATCGACGGATCTGCGCTGAAATACAACGAGGCCGACCCACGCCTGCCCGACCTGCTGGTCTGCCGCAAGGATCTCGCCAGCCGGTTGCTTGCAGCGCTGCAGAGGCATTCCGGGTAGCCTGAGCGTTCTTCTTCACGAGTCCGACCGGAAAGGTCTGGAATCCCGATGTGCGGATCCGAGCGAATCGAGTTCGTGTCATGACGGCCACCGCCGCGTACCAGGTGTCGCATCTGGACGCTCTCGAGGCGGAGAGCATCTTCGTGATGCGAGAGGTCGTCGCCGAGATGGAGCGCCCCGTGCTGCTCTTCTCCGGCGGCAAGGACTCGATCGTGATGCTCCGGTTGGCCCAGAAGGCGTTCGCCCCGGCCAACATTCCCTTCCCGGTGATGCACATCGACACCGGGCACAACTTCCCCGAGGTTCTCGAATACCGGGACCAGCGCGTCGCCGAGCTGGGTCTCCAGCTCATCGTGGCCAGCGTGCCGGAGGCCCTCACCAAGGGGCTGGTGCGCGAGTCGGCCGACGGCATGCGCAACCGGATCCAGACCCCGGTGCTGCTCGACGCGGTGGAGAAGCACCGCTTCGACGCGCTGTTCGGCGGTGCGCGCCGGGACGAGGAGAAGGCCCGGGCCAAGGAGCGGGTGTTCAGCTTCCGCGACGAGTTCGGCCAGTGGGACCCGAAGAACCAGCGCCCCGAGCTGTGGGCGCTCTACAACGGCCGGCACCACCCGGGCGAGTCGATCCGGGTGTTCCCGCTCTCCAACTGGACCGAGCTGGACGTCTGGCACTACATCGCCCGGGAGCGGATCCCGCTGCCGTCGATCTACTACGCGCACCAGCGCGAGGTGATCGAGCGCGACGGCATGCTCTACGCGGTCAACGAGTTCTTCCGGGGCCGCGCCGGTGAGCAGCCGTTCAAGGCCCAGGTGCGGTACCGGACCGTGGGTGACGCCTCCTGCACCGCGGCGGTCCGCTCGGACGCCGACACGGTGGAGAAGGTGATCGAGGAGGTGGCCGCCACCCGGATCACGGAGCGCGGCGCGACCCGCGGCGACGACCGGGTCAGCGAGGCCGCCATGGAGGACCGCAAGCGGGAGGGCTACTTCTGATGAGCGTCGAGACTGTTGCGCCGGCCGAGGCCGACGCGTCGGCCCGGCCGATGGACCTGCTGCGGTTCGCCACCGCGGGCAGCGTCGACGACGGCAAGTCGACCCTGATCGGCCGGCTGCTGTACGACACGAAGTCGCTCTTCACCGACCAGCTCGCCGCGGTGGAGGCGGTCAGCGCGGCCCGGGGCGACGAGTACACCAACCTGGCGCTGCTCACCGACGGCCTGCGCGCCGAGCGGGAGCAGGGCATCACCATCGACGTGGCGTACCGCTACTTCGCCACGCCGCGGCGGAAGTTCATCATCGCCGACACCCCGGGGCACATCCAGTACACCCGGAACATGGTCACCGGCGCCTCCACGGCCGACCTGGCGCTGATCCTGGTGGACGCGCGCAAGGGCCTGGTGGAGCAGTCCCGCCGGCACGCGTTCCTCTGCTCGCTGCTGCGGGTGCCGCACCTGGTCCTGTGCGTGAACAAGATGGACCTGGTCGACTGGTCGCAGGAGGTGTTCGAGCAGATCGCCGACGAGTTCACGGCGTTCGCCGCGAAGCTCGACGTGCCGGACCTGACCGTGGTGCCGATCTCCGCGCTGCAGGGCGACAACATCGTCACCCGCTCGGAGAACATGCCCTGGTACGAGGGCCCGTCGCTGCTGCACCACCTGGAGCGGGTGCACATCGCGTCGGACCGCAACCTGGTCGACGTCCGCTTCCCGGTGCAGTACGTGATCCGGCCGCAGTCCACCACCGTCACGGACTACCGGGGCTACGCGGGCCAGGTGGCCTCGGGCGTGCTCAAGGCCGGCGACGAGGTGATGGTGCTGCCCTCGGGCTTCACCAGCCGGATCGCCGCCGTGGAGACCGCCGACGGCCCGGTGGACGAGGCGTTCCCGCCGATGTCGGTGACCGTCCGGCTGGCCGACGAGATCGACATCTCGCGCGGCGACATGATCTGCCGGCCGAACAACGCCCCGGCCGTCGCGCAGGACATCGAGGCGATGATCTGCTGGATGGACGAGACCCGCCCGCTGCAGGTCGGCGGCCGGTACGCCATCAAGCACACCACCCGCTCGGCGCGGGCGATCGTGCGCGGGCTGCACTACCGGCTGGACGTCAACTCGCTGCACCGCGACGAGACGGCCGGCGAGCTGAAGCTCAACGAGATCGGCCGGGTGCGGCTGCGGACGACGGTCCCGCTGCTGGCCGACGAGTACCGGCGCAACCGCACCACCGGCGGGTTCGTCATCATCGACGAGGCCACCAACCGCACGGTCGGCGCCGGCATGATCGTCGAGGCCGGCTGACCACTGCCCACGTGTGAGGAAGGGCCCCCGGTCGACCGACCGGGGGCCCTTCCTCGTCGTCAGTCGAGGCGGGTCGCGCCGGGGGAGGGGAGAACGGTGAGCGTGCCGGGCGCGGCGAAGCCGCGGTCGGCGTACGCGGCCGTCACGGCGGCCGCCACGGCGTCGGCGGCGTCCGCGTCGACCAGGGCGAGCACGCAGCCACCGAAGCCGCCGCCGGTCATCCGCGCCCCGTACGCCCCGGCGGCCAGGGCCGCCTCGACCGCGGTGTCGATCTCCGGAACGGTGATCTCGAAGTCGTCCCGCATCGAGGCGTGCGAGGCGGTCAGCAGCGGGCCGATGTCGCGGACCCGGCCGGCGCGCAGCAGCTCGACCGTGTCGAGCACCCGCTGGTCCTCGGTGACGACGTGCCGGACCCGGCGGCGGGTCTCGTCGTCGTCGAGGCGGGCCAGCGCGGCGTCCAGGTCGGCGGTGGCGACGTCGCGCAGCGCGGCCACCCCGAGCGCCTCGGCGGCCCGCTCGCAGGACTTGCGGCGGGCGGCGTACTCGCCGTCGGCGTGCCGGTGCGGGGCGCGGCTGTCGACCACCAGCACGGCCAGCCCGGCGGCGTCCAGGTCGAACGGGATCTGCTCGACCTCCTCGGTGCGGCAGTCGAGGAAGAGGGCGTGCCCGGACCGGCCGCGGATCACCGCGGACTGGTCCATGATGCCGGTGGGCGCGCCGACGTAGTCGTTCTCGGCCCGCTGGGCGAGCCGGGGCCGGCGGTCGGCGGGAAGGTCCAGCCCGCCGAGGTCGACCAGGGCGGCGAGCACCGCCGCCTCGATGGCCGCCGACGAGGAGAGCCCGGAGCCGACCGGCACGTCGGAGGCGATGGCCAGCCGGGCGCCGGGGACGTCGTGGCCGGCGGCGCGCAGCGCCCAGACCACCCCGGCCACGTAGGCGGCCCAGCCGTCGACGCGGCCCGGCTCGTCGGCCTCGGCGGGCCCGAACTCCACCGGCTCGTCGTCCAGCTCCGACCAGACGGCCCAGCGCCCGTCGTCGGCGACCGCCGCGGCGACCACGGTACGCAGCGGCAGCGCGAAGGGCAGCACGAACCCGTCGTTGTAGTCGGTGTGCTCGCCGATCAGGTTGACCCGGCCGGGAGCCGCCCAGCGGCCGGCCGGCTCCGCGGCGTACCGCTGCCGGAAGCCGGCGGTGGCGCGGGCCGCGACGTCACTTCCCACGCTCATTGCTGTCCCAGGATGTGCGTGCGGTAGAACTCCCACGCGTCGCCGACCATGTCCTGGAGGGTGGGCTTCTCCGGCACCCAGCCCAGCTCGGCGCGGGCCAGCGCGGAGGACGCGACCAGCTCGGCGGGGTCGCCCTCGCGACGCGGGGCCACCTCGACCGGCACCGGGTGCCCGGTGACCTCGCGGACCACCTCGATCACCTGCCGGTTGGTGAAGCCGTTGCCGTTGCCCAGGTTGTAGATCCGGTGCCGGCCCCCGGTGGCCGCGTCGAGAGCCAGCAGGTGCGCGCGGGCCAGGTCCGCGACGTGGATGTAGTCGCGGACGCAGGTGCCGTCGGCGGTCGGGTAGTCGTCGCCGAAGAGCTGGAGCTTGTCGCGCCGGCCGGCGGCCACGTCGAGGGCGAGCGGGATGAGGTGGGTCTCGGGGTCGTGCCGTTCGCCGATGGTCCGCCCGTCGTGGCGGTAGGCCCCGGCCACGTTGAAGTAGCGCAGCGAGACGGCGGCCAGGTCGTGCGCGACCGCCTCGGAGGTGAGCGCCATGTCGACGGCCAGCTTCGTCGCCCCGTAGGTGTTGGTGGGGGCCTTGACGGCGGTCTCCGGGATGGGCAGCTCGGTGGGGTTGCCGTAGACGGCGGCCGTGGAGGAGAAGACCAGCCGGGGCACCCGGGCGGCGCGGACCGCGTCGATCAGGGCGAGCGAGCCGACCGTGTTGGTCTGCCAGTAGAGCTCCGGCTTGACCATCGACTCGCCCGCGGCGATCAGGGCGGCGAAGTGCAGCACGCCGTCGAACCCGGCGTCGGGGGTGAGCACCCGGGCGGCCTCGTGGATCGGCAGGTCGACGTGGGTCGCCTCGGGGGCGAGCGCCTCCCGATGACCGGTGCGCAGGTCGTCCAGGACGGTCACCTGGTTACCGTGGTCGAGCAGCATCCGGGTCACCACGCTGCCGATGTAACCGGCGCCGCCGGTGACGAGCAGTTTCACGTCGCTCCTCCTGCCTGGCCGCGCGCCGCGGCGGCCGTCCGTGATCACCCTAAGGCCGCGGGCGGTGTCGCGGCTGCGGGTGGGGCGTCCGCTATTCCATCATAATCCTTCATGATTGAACAGATCCGAACATCGCCCCGGCTGCCCGGCGCCCGCTGTCTACCATCCTTGTCATGCGGGAGGGAGGTGGTCCCGGGCCCCGGCGACGCCCGCCGGGGCGGCCGAGACGCGAACCCGGACCCGTGGCCCGCACCGTGGCCCGGCTCGTGGTGCGCGCCGCCGACGGCGCCACCCGCCTGGTCACCGACCTGCTCGGGGCCAGCCCGACCGCCGGCCGGGAGCGGATCAGCGAGGCCGAGCTGCGTGACCTCGTCGCGGCCAACACGGTGCTCGACCCGGACGAGCGGCGGATCATCGACGAGGTGCTGGTGGCCGGCGCGCGGCTGGTCCGCGAGGTGATGGTGCCGCGCACCGAGGTGGTCTTCCTCGCCACCGGGCTCACCGTGGCCGAGGCCGAGCGGCTGGTCCGCGCCGAGCCGCACACCCGCTACCCGGTGGTCGACGGCACCCACGACGACGTGGTCGGGTTCGTCCACCTGCGCGACGTGCTGCTGCGCCCCGAGCGGGACCCGCGCGCCACGGTCGGCGAGCTGACCCGCGAGGTGAAGCGGCTCCCGGGCAGCAAACGGGTGCTGGCCGCGCTCACCGAGATGCGCCGGGAGGGCCACCACCTGGCCGTGGTGGTCGACGAGTACGGCGGCACCGCCGGCATCGTCACCTGCGAGGACCTGGTGGAGGAGCTGGTCGGGGAGATCCACGACGAGGACGACGTCCCGCCGGACCCGGCCCACGCCGGCCTGCCCGCCGTGGTCGACGGCCGGCTCAACCTGGCCGACTTCGCCGAACGCACCGGGGTGCCGCTGCCCGCCGGGCCGTACGAGACGGTCGGCGGCTTCGTGATGGCCGCCCTCGGCCGGCTGCCGGTCACGGGCGACGAGGTGCCGGTGGCCGTCGACCCGGACGACGCCGGCGGACCCGACCCGGACGACCCGCCCGGCGGCTGGCTGCTGCGGGTGGTGGCCCTCGACGGGCGGCGGGTGTCCCGCCTCGCGGTCTCCACGGTCCGCCTGCCCGAGCCCCGGCGCGAGGTCACGGCCCCGCTCCCGCCCGTGTCCACCCGACCCACCGGCCCGTCATGACGGACGCCGGGGCTTGCTGACAGAATTGCCGGCATGTCCGACGTACCCGCCCGCCCACGCGTCTTCTCCGGCATCCAGCCGACGGCCGACTCGTTCCACCTCGGCAACTACCTGGGCGCGGTACGGCACTGGGTGGCCCTGCAGGAGAGCCACGACGCGTTCTACTGCGTGGTGGACCTGCACGCGATCACCGCGGGGCACGACCCGAAGGTGCTCAAGCAACGCACCCGGGTCGCCGCCGCGCAGCTCTTCGCGGTCGGTCTCGACCCCGAGCGCAGCACCCTCTTCGTTCAGTCGCAGGTGCCCGAGCACCCGCAGCTGGCCTGGGTGCTCGGCTGCGTCACCGGCTTCGGCGAGGCGAGCCGGATGACCCAGTTCAAGGACAAGTCGCAGAAGCAGGGCAGCGAGCGGGCCAGCGTCGGCCTGTTCACCTACCCGATCCTCCAGGCCGCCGACATCCTGCTCTACCAGGCCCACGCGGTTCCGGTCGGCGAGGACCAGCGGCAGCACCTGGAGCTTTCCCGCGACCTGGCCCAGCGGTTCAACTCGCTGTTCGGCCCCACCTTCACGGTGCCCGCCCCGCACATCGTCAAGGACACCGCGAAGATCACCGACCTGCAGGACCCGACGGCCAAGATGTCGAAGTCGTCCTCCTCCCCGGCCGGCATCATCGACCTGCTGGAGGATCCGGCCCGCTCGGCCAAGAAGATCCGCTCGGCCGTCACCGACACCGGGCGTGAGATCGTCTTCGACGCCGAGGGCAAGCCGGGCATCACCAACCTGCTCACCATCTACTCGGCGCTCTCCGGGCGCGGCATCGACGACCTCGTCGCCGCGTACGACGGCAAGGGCTACGGCGACCTGAAGAAGGACCTCGCCGAGGTGGTCCGGGAGTTCGTCACCCCGATCCAGGAGCGCACCCGCGCCTACCTCGACGACCCGGCGCAGCTCGACAAGCTGCTCGCGCAGGGCGCCGAGAAGGCCCGCGCGGTCGCCGCCGCGACGCTGCACACCGCGTACGAGCGGATCGGCTTCTTCCCCCCGGTCCGGTTCGAGTAGCGGCCCGGCGGGAACGGGTGTCGCAATCGGTGGCCGGAGGGATGGCGCACAGCGTGGATGGCAGGGACGGGGCACCGGACGCCGGTGACACCATCCAGATCGGGATTGCGGTCGACATCCCGGAGCCGTGGGGCGGGATGCTCACCCGCCGGCGGATCGAGGCGGGCGACCCCCAGGCCGTCCCGGCGCACGTCACCCTGCTCGGTCCCACCGAGATCCCGGTGCGCGCGCTGCCGGCCGTCGAGGAGCACCTGACCCGGGTGGCCGCCACCCACCTGCCGTTCACCCTGCACCTGCGGGGCACCGGCACGTTCCGGCCGGTCACCCAGGTGGTCTTCGTGGCGGTGGCCGCCGGGATCAGCGAGTGCGAAGTGCTCGCCGCGGCCATCAACGCGGCCCCCGAGCTGCACCGCGAGGCGCGCTTCCCGTACCACCCGCACGTCACGGTGGCCCAGGACGTGCCGGCGGAGGTGCTCGACAAGGCGTACGAGGACCTGGCCGACTTCTCCGCCCTCTTCGAGGTGGAGGCGTTCACGCTGTTCTCGCACAGCGGGGCCGCCCGGTGGCAGCCCCGCCGCGACTTCCGCCTCGGCGGCTGAGCTGAGCACGCGGCCGGCCTGCCTCCCGGGAGCGGGCGGATCGGTGAGGATGGCGGGGTGAACGTCATCGGCCGGATCGAGGCGGCGCTCGGTCGCCGCGTCGACGCGGCCCGGGCCCGGTCGTCGGTCTTCGACCACGTGTGGCGGGCCGGCACGCTCTACGCCGACCTGCTCGCCGGGCGGCTGGCCGCCGCCATCGCCTACTACGGCTTCTTCGCCGTGTTCGCGCTGGCCCTGGTCGGCTACTGGATCTTCGGCGCGGTCCTCCAGGGCAACCACGAGGTCAGCAACGCGGCCGGCGACTTCCTGGAGGGGAACCTGCCGTTCCTCGACACCACGCAGATCGCCGAGAGCAGCAACACGGTCGGCGTGGTCGGCCTGGTCATCCTGGTCTTCACCGGGATCGGCTGGGTCGAGGCGATCCGCTCCTCGCAGCGGCTCATGTACGGCTTCAACCAGCAGCCCGGCAACCTGGTGGTCCGCCGCCTGGTCGACCTGGGCGTGCTGGTCGCGGTCTTCGTGCTGCTCGGCGTCTCGGTGGCCGCCGTGGACGCGCTGGAGTCGCTGCTGCGCTTCCTGCTGCGCAGCACCGGGTCGGTGGGCCTGACCACGGTCAGCGCGGTCCTCAGCGTGGTGGTCAACGCGGTGCTGGCCACCGCGCTGCTGGTGGCGGTGCCCCGGCTGCGGATGAGCCGCCGCCGGCTGCGCCCCGCCGTGTTGGCGGTCGCCATCGGCATCACGCTGCTCAACACCGTGGGGCGCTACTACGTGGTGCGCACCGAGCGCAACCCCGCCTACACCGTGGTGGCCACGGCGGTGGGGCTGCTGCTCTACCTCTACCTGCTCAACCAGATGGTGCTCTTCGGTGCGGCGCTGGCCGCCACCAGCCGCTACGGCCGGGTGGTGGACCTGGCCGAGGGCGGCGGGCGGGACGTGGACGTGGAGGTCGACGAGGCGACCGACCCGGGAACGCCGGGAGGGGCGGGATGAGCACGCGGATCCGGATCGAGCAGGACTCGGCGGTGCCGCCGTACGAGCAGGTGCGCGGGCAGTTCGCCGCGATGATCGGCGACGGTCGGCTGCCGGTGGGCACCCGCCTGCCCGCGGTCCGGCAGCTCGCCGCCGACCTGGGCCTGGCCGTGAACACGGTGGCGCGGGCGTACCGGGAGCTGGAGTCCGCCGGGCTGGTGCAGACCCGCGGCCGGCACGGCACCGTGGTGGCCCCCGGGCGCGACGACGCCACCGACCGCCTGCACCGCGCCGCCACGGCGTACGCCGCCGAGGCGCTCCGCCTGGGCGTCCCGCCGGACCGCGCCGTCGCCCTGGTCCGTGCGGCTCTGGACGCCGGTACGCACGGGTGAGAGCGACCGCCGGAGAGGGGGGAGTTGGCGTGAATGAGGCGCACGTCCGTGCCGCGACCGACCATGATGGGCCGGTGGGCGCACTCGTGACACTCGACCTGCCGGACGACTCGCCGATGCTGGGCCTGCCGTGGATCATCACCTTCGGCCCGCTCGGCGACGACGACGAGTGGGAGCCGGTGGTCTGCGGCCCGTACGAGCGGCCGCACGCGCTCGCCCTGGCCGAGGCGGTGGTGGCCGAGGAGCAGCTCATGGCGGTGGTGGAACCGCTGCTGCCGGCGCTGACGCCCGAGGAGATCCGCGGCGAGATCGCCGCCGCGCAGATCGCCGCCGAGGACGAGGCCGCCCAGGTCGACCAGGCGGACCTCTACGGCGACTTCGAGGACGTCATCGACGACGAGCTGGAGCTGGCCGCCGAGCGGGAGCCGGAGCCGGCGGCCCCGCCCAGCCGGGACGAGGTCCGGGCCGGTCTCGCCCGGATCGCCGAGCTGCTGACCGGCAGGGGAGCCTGAGGGGTCAGCTCGGCGGCCCGTTGAGCACGCAGAACTCGTTGTCCTCCGGGTCGGCGAGCACCACGAAGCCCTCGGTGCCGGTCTGCCCGACGTCGACGCGCCGGGCGCCGAGCCCGATCAGCCGGTCGACCTCGGCCACCGGGTCCCCGTCGGAGACCAGATCCAGGTGGAGCCGGTTCTTGCCGCGCTTCGGGGTGCCGCTGCCCTGCAACCAGACGGTCGGGCCGGAGCCGCCGGGCGGTGGATAGAGCTTCGCGCTGCCGTCACGGCCCTGCCGGACCGTGTAGCCGAGGGTGGCTGACCAGAACCCGGCCATCCGGTCGACGTCGCTGACATCGAGCGTGTACTGCGCCATGTGTGCGGTCATCACCACGTGGTACCCCACGGTCCCAGATGGACACCGACCCCCCGGGAACGAGTCCCCGAGGGGCCGGTGCCACCTCACCCCCCACCACAAGGGGTCGGTAGCCCAGCCGCCCGTCGGCGCGGGGCACAACGGACGACCAGGTCAATGGCGGGTTACCCGGCTCAGCGCCGTTCGAACCACGCAGCCGCGTCCACCGGCAGAACGTGCCCGTCGCCCCGCTCGGTGACCTCCGCGCTGGCGACGACCGGCCGGCCGTGGCCGGCGACCATCACCTCCGCGCCGCTGAGGTTGACCACGCAGGTCAGCTCGGCGTCCCCGGCGGCGCGGCGGAACGCCAGCACCCCCGGTTCGGTCTCCAGCCAGGTGATGCCGCCGGTGCCGGCCAGGGCCGGGTGCTCGTGCCGGATCCGCAGCGCGGCCCGGTAGAGCTCCAGCGTCGAGCCGGTCACCCCGGCCTGGGCCGCCACCGAGAGGGCCTGCCAGGTCGCCGGGGCCGGCAGCCAGCTCAGCTCGCTGCCCTCCGGACCGAAGCCGTACGGGGCCAGCTCGCCGCTCCACGGGATCGGCACCCGGCAGCCGTCCCGGCTCTCGCCGGTGCGCAGGAACGCCGGGTCCTGCCGCAGCTCGTCGGGGAGGTCCAGCACCTCGGGCAGGCCCAGCTCCTCGCCCTGGTAGACGTAGGCGCAGCCGGGCAGGGAGAACATCAGCAGGGCGGCGGCCCGGGCTCGGCGCAGGCCGATCTCGCCGTCGCCGTACCGGGTGACGTGCCGCTGCCGGTCGTGGTTGGAGAGCACCCAGGTGGTCGGCGCGCCCACGATGGTCGACTCGGCGAGCGCCGTGTCGATCACCTTGCGGAACGAGTCGGCCGACCAGGTGGCGTCGAGGAAGTCGAAGCTGAACGCCTGGTGCAGCTCGTCCGGGCCGATGTAGCGGGCCAGCCGCTGCGGGGTCTCCGCCCACGCCTCGGCGACCGCCATCCGCCCGCCCGGGTAGCTGTCCAGGATCGGCCGCCAGGCGCGGTAGATGTCGTGCACCTCGTCCTGGTCGAAGTAGGGCAGCCGGCCCTTGCCCAGCAGCTCGGACTGGCGCTGGCCCGTTGTCATCGAGTTGAAGCCGACGTCCGGCAGCCCTTCGGCCTTGATCATCCCGTGCGCCACGTCGATCCGGAAGCCGTCCACGCCCCGGTCGAGCCAGAACCGCAGGATGTCCTCGAACTCGGCGCGCACCTCGGGGTGGCGCCAGTTGAGGTCGGGCTGGGCGGGGTCGAACAGGTGCAGGTACCACTGGCCGTCGGCTACCCGGGTCCAGGCGGGGCCGCCGAAGATGCTCTCCCAGTCGTTCGGCGGCAGCTCGCCCTGCTCGCCTCTGCCCTCGGCGAAGAGGTAGCGCTCGCGCTCGGCGGAACCGGGTCCGGCGGCGAGGGCCGCGATGAACCACGGGTGCGCGCTGGAGGTGTGGTTGGGCACCAGGTCCACGATGATCCGCAGGCCCAGGTCGTGCGCGTCGGTGATCATCGCGTCGAAGTCGGTCAGGTTGCCGAAGAGCGGGTCCACGTCGCGGTAGTCGGCCACGTCGTAGCCGGCGTCGACCTGGGGCGAGGTGTAGAAGGGGGTCAGCCAGAGGGCGTCCACCCCGAGCTCGCGCAGGTACGGCAGGTGCCGCCGGATGCCCTGGAGGTCCCCGACGCCGTCCCCGTTCGCGTCCGCGAAGCTGCGGACGTACACCTGGTAGACGACCGCGGACCGCCACCAGTCGTCGTCGGCGGTCAGCGGCGTGGGGCGGGGGGCGGAGGTCATCGGTGTGGATCCCCGTTCTGTGGCGCGGGACGGCAGGGCGTCTGAGCAGAATGCCGCCCGAGCGCTGCAAGAGTCAAGCATTCCTTGCGCAAGAACTGACGGCAAGCGGTCAGGCGGGGACGGCCAGGGTGGGATCGACCGAGGAGGGGCGCTGGCGGTTCGGGCCGCCGGCCGGACGGGCCACCGCGGTCGAGCCCCGCACCACCAGCTCCGGGCGGAACAGGTACTCGGAGTTCGGAGCGGCGTGCCCGTTGATCTCGTCGACCAGGGCGCGGACGGCGGCCACCGCCATGGCGGCGACCGGCTGGCGCATGGTGGTCAGCGGCGGGTCGGTGAAGGCCATCAGCGGGGAGTCGTCGTAGCCGACCACCGACACGTCGGCGGGGACGCTGAGACCGCGCTGCCGGGCGGCCCGGATCGCACCCAGCGCCATGAGATCCGAGCCGCAGACCAGACCGGTCACGCCGCGCTCGATGAGCCGGCCCGCGGCGGCCTCGCCGCCCTCGACACCGAACAGGGAGAGCTCGGCCAGCTCGCCGACCTCCGCCTCGGTCGTGCCGACCAGCCGGGTCATCGCGGCGCGGAAGCCGGCCACCCGGCGCTGCACCGGCACGAAGCGGTCCGGGCCGGTGATCAGGCCGATCCGCCGGTGGCCGAGCGCCACGAGGTGCGCGACGGCCAGCTCGGTGGCCTCGCCGTCGTCGCACGAGACGAAGGGCGCCGCGATGCCGGGCGCGTACCCGTTGATCATGACGATCGGCAGCGGGCGGGCGATCAGCGCGCGGTACCGGTCGTGGTTGGCGGCGGTGTCGGCGTGCAGGCCGGAGACGAAGACGATCCCGGAGACCTGCCGGTCGAGCAGCATCTCGACGTACTCGTCCTCGGTGACCCCGCCGGGGGTCTGCGTGCAGAGCACCGGGGTGAACCCGCTCTGCGCCAGCGTCGACTCGATGACCTGGGCGAAGGCCGGGAAGATCGGGTTGTCCAGCTCGGGCACGACGAGGCCGACCAGCCCGGCGCTGCGCTTGCGCAGCCGGGCGGGGCGCTCGTAGCCGAGCACGTCGAGGGCGGTGAGGACGGCCTGCCGGGTCTCGGGGGCCACTCCGGGGCGGTCGTTGAGCACCCGCGACACCGTGGCCTCGCTGACTTCGGCCTGTTGGGCGATGTCGGACAGTCGAGCGCGCATGGCGGCACTTTAGCTCACGAGCAAGTTCTTGCGTACGCTCCTGCAAGCCCTTCCATTCTCTGCAACCTCTTGCTAACGTCCCCGCAACATGCGAGAGCAGCGGCGCAGCATCCCCGCGCCGGTCAGCAAGAAATTTCCGAGGTTCCCACTGGCGGGCCGCCCTTCCCCCGGCAGGCCGCCATGACGACAGGAGTACCGATGCGCATCCGTACCGCGGGTGTGGTCGCTGTCCTCGGCCTGGCGCTCGCCGCGTCCGGCTGCGGCGGCAGCGACAGCGACAAGCCGGCCGCCAAGGAGTCCGCCAAGGCCACCGGTGGCAAGCTGGTCATCTGGGCCGACGACAAGCGGACCGCGGCTTTGAAGCCGTTCGCCGAGGAGTTCGGCAAGGAGAACGGCGTGACCGTCGAGGTCCAGGCCGTCTCCAAGGACCTGCAGACCAACTTCGTCACCGCCTCGCAGCAGGGCAGCGGTCCGGACGTCGTGGTCGGCGCGCACGACTGGATCGGCAACCTGGTCCAGAACGGCGCCATCGACCCGGTGCAGCTCGCCGCCGAGCAGAAGAGCGCGTTCAACGAGACCGCCGTCAAGGCCGTCACCTTCAACGGCCAGCTCTACGGCGTCCCCTACGCCACCGAGAACGTCGCGCTGATCCGCAACACCGAGCTGGCCCCCGAGGCGCCGAAGACGATAGAGGACCTGGTCGCCGCCGGCAAGAAGCTCAAGGCCGAGAAGAAGGCCAGCGAGATCCTCTGCCTCCAGTCCGGCCAGAACGGCGACGCGTACCACATCTACCCGCTGTACACCTCGGGCGGCGGCTACCTGTTCGGCACCGCGGCCAACGGCGACTACGACCCGAAGGACCTGGGCGTGGGCAAGCCGGAGTCGATCGCGGCCTTCCAGAAGATCGCGAAGCTCGGTGAGAAGGGCGACGGCGCGCTGAAGCGCTCCATCACCGGCGAGAACTCCATCGCCACCTTCACCGGCAAGAAGTGCGCCTTCCTGGTCTCCGGCCCGTGGGCCATCGCGGACGCCAAGAAGGCCAACATCAAGTACGACATCTCCCCGGTCCCCGGCTTCGCCGGTGGCAAGGAGGCCCAGCCGTTCGTGGGCGTCCAGGCGTTCTACGTCGCCGCCAAGGGCAAGAACAAGGCCCTGGCCCAGGAGTTCGTCACCAACTACGTGACGAAGCCCGAGCTGGCCGTCGCGCTGTACAAGGCCGAGCCGCGCCCGCCGGCGCTGACCGCCGCCTTCGACCAGGTCAAGGGCGAGGACCCGGACCTGGCCAAGTTCTCCGAGGCCGGCAAGAACGGCCAGGTGCTCCCGGCGATCCCGGCCATGGCCGCGATCTGGGACCCGTTCGGCAAGGCGGAGGCCGCCATCATCGGTGGCGCCGACCCGGCCAAGACGATCACCGCCGCGGGCAAGACCATCGCGGGTCAGATCAAGTAATGAGCACGTCGCTGTCCGGCCCGGGGTCTGCTGAGCAGGCCCCGGGCCGGGAGCCCGTTCGCCGCGGGCTCCCGCGCACGTCCCGTACCGCGCGGAACCACGCGCCGATCACCGCGACCGGCCTCGTCGTCAAGGTGGTCCTGCTCGGCCTGGTGGCCGGGATCGCGATCTGGGCGGCGTTCCCGCTCGTCGAGGCCGAGCACTGGGTCGGGCTGGGCATCCTCGCCGCCACCACCGCGGGCCTGTTCTACCTCTACCTCGGTCGCCGCCACATCCCGGCCAAGTACCTGGTCCCCGGCACGCTCTTCCTCATCGCCTTCCAGGTCTTCCCGGTGCTCTACACGGCGAGCACCGCGTTCACGAACTTCGGCGACGGCCACCGCGGCAGCAAGGACGACGCGATCGTCGCCATCCAGACCTCCTCGGTGCAGCAGGTCCCCGGCTCCACCGAGTACTCGCTCTCCATCGCCACGAAGGGCGACCCGGCCACCGGCGCGCTGGTGTTCCTGCTCAGCGACCCGAAGACCAGGGAGGTCTTCGCGGGCGACGCGGGCGGGCTGCGCAAGCTCGACGCCGGTGACGTCACGGTCAGCCCGACCGGCAAGATCACCGAGGCCGCCGGCTACACCGTGCTCAACTTCGGTCAGGCCAGCGGCCGCAGCAAGGACATCACCGACCTGGTGGTGCCGACCGCCGGTGGCGCGGTCCGCTCCAACGGCCTGTCCCGCGCCTACGAGGGCAAGGCCGTGCGGGCGTACGACGCGGGCTGCGACTGCGTCAAGGACAGCGAGACCGGCAGGACCTGGACCGCCGACCCGGCGAACGGCTCCTTCGTCGCCTCCGACGGGGAGCGGCTCGCCCAGGGCTGGAAGGTCAACGTCGGGCTGAAGAACTTCACCCGGGTGCTCACCGACCCGGACATCTCCAGGCCGTTCTTCGGCACGCTGCTGTGGAACTTCGCCTTCGCGATCGGCTCGACCGGGCTCACCTTCCTGCTCGGCATGGCCATCGCGCTCGCCCTGCACTCGCCCCGGATGCGCGGCACCAACCTCTACCGGGTCCTGCTGATCCTGCCGTACGCCATGCCGTCGTTCGCCATGCTGCTGGTCTGGCGGGACATGTTCAACACTGACTTCGGCCTGATCAACAACCTGTTCGGGCTGGACATCGACTGGTTCGGCGGCACCTGGTCGGCGCGGATCGCGGTGCTGCTCGTGCAGCTCTGGCTCGGCTATCCGTACATGTTCCTGGTCGCCACCGGCGCGCTCCAGGCGATCCCGCGCGAGCTGACCGAGGCCACCTCGGTCGACGGCGCCAGCCCGTGGCAGTCGTTCCGCGCGGTCACCCTGCCGCTGCTGCTGGTCGCGCTCTCGCCGCTGCTCATCGCCTCGTTCGCGTACAACTTCAACAACGTCAACGCGATCCTGTTCACCACGGAGGGCGGGCCGTTCGCGCCGGACAACCCGACCAACGGCGCCACCGACCTGCTCATCACCTACACCTACCGGCTGGCCTTCGGCGCGCAGGGCGCCGAGTACGGGCTGGCCACCACGGTCTCGATCTTCATCTTCGCGATCGTGGCGATCGTGGCGGCGATCAGCTTCTCGCGGACCCGCAAGCAGGAGGAGGTCTACTCGTGACCACCTTGTCGGACGCCGCCGTCGCCAACCGGGCCGGGACGGGGAGGTCGAAGGGACGCTGGTTCGCCCAGGTGGGCTGGCGGCACGTGGTCGGGGTGCTGGCCGTGGCGTTCAGCCTCTTCCCGATCCTGTTCGTGATCTCCGCGGCGCTCAACCCGCTCGGCACGCTCTCGTCGACGGAGCTGCTGCCGACCGGGGCGTCCCTGGAGAACTTCACGAACCTGTTCCAGAAGACGCCGTTCGCCCACTGGTTCCTCAACTCGCTGCTGCTCGCCGGCGTGGCCAGCTTCGCGTCGATCTTCCTGTCGGCGCTGGCGGCGTACGCGTTCTCCCGGATGCGGTTCGCCGGTCGCCGGGTCGGGCTGCTCGCGCTGCTGCTGATCCAGATGTTCCCGCAGTTCCTGGCCATCGTGGCGATCTTCCTGATCTTCACGACGGTCACCGGCCTGTGGCCGGCGATCGGCTTCAACACCCCGTGGGGCCTGTTCCTGCTCTACATGGGCACCGCGCTCGGTGCGAACACCTGGCTCATGAAGGGCTTCTTCGACACCCTGCCGAAGGAGCTGGACGAGTCGGCGACCATGGACGGCGCCTCGCACGCCCAGGTCTTCTTCCGGATCATGCTGCCGCTGGTGGCGCCGATCCTGGCGGTGACCGGGCTGCTCGCCTTCATCGGCTCGATCAACGAGTTCATCATCGCCAACGTGTTCCTCACCGAGCCGAACTCGAAGACCCTGGCGGTCGGGATGTTCGGCATGGTGGCCGGCGAGCGCAACAACAACTTCGGGATGTTCGCGGCGGGCACCCTGCTCACCGCCATCCCCACGGTGCTGGTGTTCCAACTGCTCCAGCGCTACATCGTCTCCGGCCTGACCGCCGGAGCCGTCAAAGGCTGAGCCTCCTCGGCTCACGCTGCGGCAAGGGCGTCGTGTCGACGTACACCGGAGCGGTTTCCGGGCGGACCGCCGCGGTCGGGTGACCGGCCGCGGCGGGTGCCCGCCCACTCCCCGTCCGCACCGACGCGAAGGGCATGCCCATGTCTTCTCTCCAGCCGCACCACGACGGATCCGCCACCTACGTCCCCGAGCAGGAGCCCGCCCTCGGGCAGACCGTCCCGGTCTTCGTCCGGGTGCCGGCCGGCGCCGACGTCCGCCAGGTGCACGTCCGGACCACCGGCGACGGCGAGCCGCGCTTCGCCGAGGCGGTGGTCGACCGCACCGAGGGTGGTGACGTGTGGTGGCGGGCCGACGTCGAGGTGCGCAACCCGGTCAGCAACTACCGGTTCCTGCTCGACGGCCCGGCGGGCGCCCGCTGGCTGAACGCGGCCGGTTCCGTCGACCACGACGTGCCGGACAGCGGCGACTTCAAGCTGGTCAGCTACGCGCCGCCGCCGGCCTGGGCCCGGGACGCGGTGATCTACCAGATCTTCCCGGACCGGTTCGCCCGCTCGGCCGCCGCGGCCGGCCGCACGGCGCCGGACTGGGCGATCCCGTGCGACTGGGACACCCCGGTGATCGGGCGCGGTCCCGAGACGCCCCGCCAGTTCTACGGCGGCGACCTCGACGGGATCACCGAGCGCCTCGACCACCTGGACCGGCTCGGGGTGAACACCGTCTACCTCACGCCGATCTTCCCTGCCCGCTCCAACCACCGGTACGACGCGGCCAGCTTCGACACCGTCGACCCGCTGCTCGGCGGGGACGCCGCCCTGGCCCGGCTGGCCGACGCGGTGCACGCCCGGGGCTGGCGGCTGCTCGGCGACATCACCAGCAACCACACCGGCGACGCCCACCACTGGTTCACGGCCGCCGTCTCCGACGTGCACGCGCCCGAGCGGGAGCTGTACTACTTCGACCTGGCGGGGTCGGACTACGAGTCGTGGAACGGGGTCAAGTCGCTGCCGAAGCTCAACTGGGGCAGCGCCGAGCTGCGCCGCCGCTTCGCCACCGCCGAGGACTCCCTGCTGCGCCGCTGGCTGCGCCCGCCGTACGCGCTGGACGGCTGGCGGGTGGACGTGGCGAACATGACCGGCCGGCGGGGCGCGGACGCGTACACCCACGAGGTGGCCCGGCTGCTGCGCGAGGTGGTGGCCGACACCCGGGCCGACGCTCTGCTGCTCGCCGAGCACGGCCACGACCACACCGGTGACCTGGACCGGGACGGCTGGCACGGCACCATGAACTACGTCGGCTTCACCGACCCGGTCTGGTCCTGGCTGCGGCGGGGCGACGGCACGCTGCCGAACTTCCTCGGCACCCCGGGCGGGGTGCGGCGGCGGGACGCGGGAGCGGTGCTGGCCACCATGAACGCCTACCGGTCGCTGATCTCGTGGCGGTCGTACACGCACTCGTGGCAGCTGCTCGGCTCGCACGACTCGGCCCGGATCCGCACCGTGGTCGGCGACGCGGCCCGGCAGGAGGTGGCCGCCGGCCTGCTCGCCACCATGCCCGGCACCCCGGTGGTCTTCGCGGGCGACGAGCTGGGCCTGACCGGCGCCAACGGGGAGGGGTCGCGTACCCCGATGCCGTGGCACCGGCCGGAGAGCTGGGACCGGCGGACCTTCGACGCGTACCGGTCGCTGCTGGCGCTGCGCCGCGACGAGCCGGCGCTGCGGCACGGCGGCCTGCGCTGGGTGCACGCCGACGCGGACATGCTGGTCTTCCTCCGCGAGGCGCCGGCCGGCACGGTGCTCGTGCTGGCCCGCCGGGCGGCCGGCACCCCGGTCCGGCTGACCGGCCTGCCGCCCGGCGAGAACGTGTACGGCGGCGCCCCGGCGCTGCGCCCGGACGCTGACGGCGCGGTCACCCTCCCCGCCGACGGCCCCACCTTCCAGGTCTGGCGCCTCGCCTGAAGCCGGAGGAGGGGCCTTCCTGGCGAAGGGGGCCCCTCCTAACCGCGGTTGGCGGCGAGGAGGGCGCGGACTCCGGCCAGATAGGTGTGCCGGTCCGGGGAGCCGGTCAGGATGCGCTGCAGGATGTAGCCGGGGACCAGGCCGAACAGGGCCGCGCCGACCGCCTCGGGGTCGGCGTCCGCGGGCAGCTCGCCGGCCGCCTGGGCGCGCCGGGCCAGGGTGGTGAAGTGGGTGCGGAAACTCGCGTACGTCCGGCCGACGAACTCGGCGAGCGCCGGGTCCCGCTGCGCCTCGCCCCACACCTGGATGGCCAGCGGCAGCACGCCGTCGGGCTCGGACTGCCCGTCGACGTAGGTGAGGGCCCGGTGCAGCGCGTCGACCAGCGGCAGCGGCGGGTCGGCCTCGGCCAGTTCGGCGAAGAGCCCCTCGGCGCCGCCGATCACCGACTGGGCGATCGCGGTGATCAGGTCGTTCTTGCTCGGGAAGTAGCGGTAGACCGCGCCGACCGAGAGCCCGGCCTCCCTGATCACGTCCTGCATCGAGGTGTTGTGGAAGCCGTCGCGCCGGAAGCAGCGCCGGGCCGCGTCGAGGATCTGCTGGCGGCGGGCCGCGAGGTGTTCGTCCGATACGCGTGGCACGACCCACAGTGTAAAGCGAACGTTCGTTCTTGACGGCGGGCCGTCCGGCGGCGCACTCTCAGGTCAAGAGAACGAACGTTCGTTTTAAGGAGGCGGGAATGTCCGCTCACCCGACCCGGATTCGCTCGCCGTGGCTGCTCGCCGCGCTGCTCGCCAGCCTGGCGGTGGTGGTGCAGGCGCTGCTCGTACCCCTCTTCGCGGCGCCGGCCGCCCACCTGGCGCCGCGTGACCTGCCGATCGCGGTCGCCGGGCCGGCGCCCGCGGCCGCCGAACTGGCCGCCCGGCTCGCCGCGGCCCGCCCGGGTGGCTTCGCCGTCGCCACGCTGCCGGACGCGGCGGCCGCCGACCGGGCCCTGCGCGACCGGGAGGCGTACGCCGCCTTCGTGGTCGGCCCGGACGGCGTCGCCCTGCACACCGCCCCAGCCGCGAGCCCGACCGTGGCCGCACTGCTCACCGAGGCCGCCGCGCAGCTCTCCGCCGGCCGCCCCGTGCCGGTGGTGCAGGTCGTGCCGGCCGACCCGGACGACCCCCGCGGGGCCGGCTTCGCCGCCGGGTTCCTGCCGCTGGCGCTGACCGGCATGCTGGCCGGGGCGCTGCTCACCGTGCTGGTCGCCCGGCGGGCGGCGCGGCTGGCCGGCCTGCTCGGCTTCGCGGTCCTGGCCGGCCTCGTGGGCGCCGCGGTGCTGCACGGCTGGCTCGGCGTCCTCGACGGCGACCTGTGGCGGGAGGCGGGCGCCATCGGACTGTTCGCCCTGGCCGCGGCGGGCACCGTGGCGGGCCTCGGCGCGCTGCTCGGCGCTCCCGGGATCGGGCTCGGCGCGCTGCTCGTCTTCCTGGTCGGCAACCCGCTCTCCGCGGTGGGCGCCGCGCCCGAGCTGCTGCCGCAGCCCTGGGGCGCGATCGGGCAGTACCTGCCGGTCGGAGCGGGCGCCACGTTGCTGCGCTCGGCCGCGTTCTTTGACGGGGCGGGCGCCGGCCGGCCGGTGGCCGTGCTGGCCGGCTACGCCCTGGTCGGCCTCGCCCTGGTCCTCGTCGGCCGCCGTCCCGCGCGGGTCGGCGCGGGCGGCCCGGCACCGGAGCGGCGGCCCGCCGAGGTCACGGTATGACGGCACCTCGGCGGGCCGGCTACTACAAGTCGTCGTTGATGGGGGAGGATGTCTGGCGTGGAAGCTCTCCGACTGATCCTTCTCTACGTCCATCTGATCGGGTTCGCGTTGCTGCTGGGCGGCTCGATCGCCCAGTACGTCAGCGGCCGGTTGCGCATCAACGCGGCCATGCTCTGGGGCTCGGTGATCGGGCTGCTGACCGGAATCGGTCTCGCCGCCCCGCTGCGTGACGGTGACGAGCCGGCGCCCGCCAAACTTGTTACCAAGTTGGTGCTCGCGCTGCTGATCTTTGTCATGGTCTTCTTCTCCCGTAAGCGGGAGTCCGTGAACCGCGGGCACTTCCTTGCGATCGTCGGGTTGACGCTGGTCAACGCGGCGGTGGCGGTCTTCTGGCGTTAGCCCTCCGGCACAGCGGGAAGACCACGGAAAACGGACGTTCGCGACACCTCTCCGGAGGGCCGTCGGCACGAAAGGTGATGTGCCCCACGCATCGGTTACGTAGGGGTAACGACCGTTCAACAGTCGTGCACGATTGTCGGCCGGTGGGTGGGCGCGGGCGTACGCTCCCGTCCGTAACGTGGGACGCCGGCGGCACACCGCAGGCCGGCGCAAGGGCTGCCACCGCGCACGACGCGGTGTGCAATGGGAAGGAGACGTCTTGCGCTCTGTGCGTGGGATGCGGATCGCCTCCGCCATCGTGGCGGGTGGCCTCGTACTGGGCGCCGCCGCATGTGGTGAGGCTCCCAAGGACGACAAGAACGCCGGCGGCAACGGCGGCAAGAAGTTCAGCGCCTGCATGGTGACCGACGTGGGCGGCATCGATGACAAGTCCTTCAACACCTCGGCCTGGAAGGGCCTGCAGGAGGCGAAGAAGGAGAACGACAACATCGACATCAAGAACGTCCAGTCGAAGGCCGAGGCGGACTACGAGGTCAACCTGACCGGGTTCGTCAACCAGAAGTGCGACTTCATCCTGGCCGTCGGTGGCCTGATGCAGGACGCCACCAAGAAGGCCGCCACGGCGAACCCGAACCAGCAGTTCGGCATCGTGGACGCGAACCCGGGCGTCGGCAACGTCTACCCGATGCAGTTCGACACCGCGCAGGCCGCCTTCCAGGCCGGTTACCTCGCCGCCGGGATGAGCAAGTCCGGCAAGGTCGGCACCTACGGTGGCCTCCCGATCCCGCCGGTCACCATCTTCATGGACGGCTTCGCCGACGGTGTGGCGTACTACAACAAGGCCAAGAGCAAGAACGTCCAGGTCATCGGCTGGGACAAGGCCACCCAGAAGGGCTCCTTCACCAACGACTTCGTCAAGCAGGACGAGGGCAAGAAGGTCTCCGACGCGCTGGTCGCCCAGGGCGCGGACATCATCATGCCGGTCGCCGGCGGCGCCGGCCTCGGCACCACCGCCGCGGCGCAGGCCTCGGGCGGCAAGTACTCGGTCGTCTGGGTGGACGTCGACGGCTGCGAGAGCACCCCGAACTGCCCGGCGCTCGTCACCACGGTCGTCAAGAACATCCCGGACGCCGTCAAGGACGCCGTGCTGAAGGCCGCCACCGGCGAGAAGCTCCAGGCTCAGCCGGGCTTCGTCGGCACCCTGGCCAACAACGGCGTCTCGATCGCCCCGTACCACGACTTCGACAGCAAGGTCCCCGCTGACCTGAAGGCCGAGGTCGACAAGATCAAGGCGGACATCGCCGCCGGCACCATCAAGGTCACCTCGAAGGCCCAGCCGACCAAGTGACCGCTCCGCCGGCCGCCGCGGTGAGATCATCGGCAGCGGGGGCCGGCGGGCACCAGGTTTGACGATCCGGCCGCCTCGGCGCACGCGGGAAACAGCCCGCGCGACGCCGGGGCGGCCGGTCACCTTGATCCCCCTCTGACCCCACCCGGCGCGGTGGCGGCGCGGCAGCCGCTACGCTGCACCATCGCTCGCACTCCAGGAGGTTGCGCTGAGACTCGAACTGCGCGGCATCACCAAGCGGTTCGGTGATCTGGTCGCCAACGACCACATCGACCTGACGGTGGAGCCTGGAGAGATCCACGCCCTGCTCGGCGAGAACGGCGCCGGCAAGTCGACCCTGATGAACGTGCTGTACGGGCTGTACCAGCCCGACGAGGGCGAGATCCTGGTCGACGGCAAGCCGCTGAAGCTGAAGGGCCCGTCCGACGCGATCGCCGCCGGGATCGGCATGGTGCACCAGCACTTCATGCTGGTGCCGGTCTTCACCGTGGCCGAGAACGTGATGCTCGGCGCGGAACAGACCAAGGGGAGCTTCACCGGCTTCCTCGACCGGCGGCGGGCCCGGCGCGAGGTCGCCGAGGTCTCCGAGCGGTACAACCTCCGGGTCGACCCGGACGCGGTGATCGAGGACCTGCCGGTCGGCATCCAGCAGCGGGTGGAGATCGTCAAGGCCCTCACCCGCGACGTCGACCTGCTCATCCTCGACGAGCCGACCGCCGTGCTGACCCCGCAGGAGACCGAGGAACTGCTCACGGTCATGCGGTCGCTCAAGGAGGCCGGCAAGTCGATCGTGTTCATCACCCACAAGCTGGGCGAGGTCAAGGCGATCGCCGACCGGATCACGGTGATCCGGCGCGGGAAGACGGTCGGCACCGCCGAGCCGAGCGCCAGCCGCGACGAGCTGGCCGCGCTCATGGTGGGCCGCAGCGTCCGGCTGACCGTGGACAAGAAGCCGGCCCAGCCGGGCAAGCCGATGCTCCAGGTCGCCGGCCTTGTCGTCGACGACGACCGGCAGGTACGCGCGGTCGACGGCGTGGACCTGACCGTGCACGCCGGTGAGGTGCTCGGCATCGCGGGCGTGCAGGGCAACGGGCAGACCGAACTGATCGAGGCGATCATGGGGCTGCGCCCGGTGCTCGCCGGCTCGATCACCCTGGACGGCCAGGCCGTGCACGGCTGGACCACCAAGAAGGTGCTCCGCGCCGGCGTCGGCTACGTCCCGGAGGACCGCAGCGTCGACGGCCTGGTCAAGGAGTTCTCCGTCGCGGAGAACCTGGTGCTGGACATCTACGACCAGCCGCCCTTCGGCAAGGGCCTCTCGCTCAAGCCGGACGCCATCGCCAGGTCGGCGAAGGAGCGGATCGAGCAGTTCGACGTCCGCACCTCCTCGGCCGACGCGGCGGTCGGCACCCTCTCCGGCGGCAACCAGCAGAAGGTGATCGTGGCCCGGGAGCTGTCCCGGCCGCTGAAGCTCTTCATCGCCGCCCAGCCCACCCGGGGCGTGGATGTCGGCTCGATCGAGTTCATCCACAGCCGGGTCATCCGCGAGCGGGACATCGGCACCGCCGTCATGGTGGTCTCCAGCGAACTGGACGAGGTGATCGGCCTGGCCGACCGGATCGCGGTGATGTACCGCGGCCGGATCATCGGCGTGGTCGGCCCGGACACCCCCCGCGAGGAGATCGGCCTGCTGATGGCCGGCATCACGCCGGACACCGCCACCCCGACCGCTGACGGCCCTGGCAACGAGGACGAGGCATGACCAACCCAGACCCGGTGTCGGGCTCCCCCGACAAGGAGCCGGCGACCGAGGCGCAGGAGGCTCGGCAGGAGGCCCGGGCCACGCCGCCCGCGCCCGCCGGCGACACCGAGCGGGCGGTGCCCGCCACCGCGACGAAGCAGCCCTCGGCCGGTGAGCCCCGCCCCACGCTGGGCCGGCTCTTCCTGGACAACCTCTGGGCGGCCAACACGGTCACCGTGACCGTGCTCGCGGTGCTGCTCGCCATGCTGGTCGGCGCGGTGCTGATCATCGTCTCCGACCCGGAGGTGCTGGCCACCTACGGCTACATCACGGCCCGGCCGGCGGACGCGTTCAACGCCAGCTGGACCGTGGTCAGCGAGGCGTACGCGAACCTGTTCAAGGGCGCGATCTTCGACCCGGACGCGGTCGGCTTCACCGCCGCGATGGGCCCGATCTCGGAGACGCTCACCTACACGGCGCCGCTGGTCTTCACCGGCTTGGCGGTCGCGCTCGCCTTCCGCGGCGGCCTGTTCAACATCGGCGCCCAGGGCCAGGCCACCGTCGGTGTCATCCTGGCCGCCCTCGCCGGCTTCGCGCTGCCGCTGCCGCCCGGGGTGCACCTGCTCGTCGCGCTGATCGCCGGCGCGCTCGGCGGCGCGCTCTGGGGCTTCATCCCGGGCATCCTCAAGGCGCGCACCGGCGCCCACGAGGTGATCAACACGATCATGCTCAACTACGTAGCGGTCTACTTCCTGTCCTGGATCATCATCCAGAGCGGGGTGCAGAACCCGAACCGGTCGGACGCGATCAGCAAGCCGGTCGAGTCCTCCGCCCAACTGCCCCGGCTGCTCGGCGCCGACCTGCGGGTTCACGCCGGCATCCTGGTCGCGGTGCTCGCCACCTGGTTCATCGCCTGGCTGCTGAACCGCTCGACGCTCGGCTTCGAGCTGCGCGCGGTCGGCGAGAACCCGGACGCCGCCCGGACCGCCGGCATCAGCGTGACCAAGACGTACGTGCTGGTCATGGTGATCTCGGGTCTGCTGGCCGGGCTCGGCGGGTCGAACATGGTGCTCGGCTCGACCGCGAACGCGCTGACCCCGCTGGTGATCGCGCAGATCGGCTTCGACGGCATCCTGGTCGCCCTGCTCGGCCGGGTGAAGCCGTGGGGCGTACTGCTGGCCGCGCTGCTGTTCGGCGCGCTCCAGGCCGGCGGCAACCGGATGCAGTCCTACTCCGGGATCTCGCTGGAGCTGGTCACCGTGCTCCAGGCGCTCATCGTCATCTTCATCGCCGCGCCGGCCATGGTGAAGGCGATCTTCCAGCTCCGGGCGGCCCGCGCGGCCCGCCTGCAGACGAGCCTCGCGAAGGGCTGGTGAGCATGTCCACCACCGCTGTCCCCGAGGTCGCCGTGACCGCGGTCGACGAGGGCTTCTGGACGCGCGCCCGCAAGGCCGGAGCCGTCCTGCTGGGGCTGGGCGTGCTCGCCACCGTGCTGTTCGGCGCGCTCGCCACCGGCCAGCAGGCCCGCTTCACGCTCAGCGAGACCGAGGGCGGCGCCGCCCTGGAGATCAACGGCACGGTCGGCGCGATCCTCTTCGGCATCATCGCCGCCGCGGCCGGGGCCGCCCTGCTCGCCGGGGTGCCGAAGCGCTGGTTCACCCTGGTGCTCGGCGTCGGGCTGGTCGCCTTCGTGCTGAGCTTCCTGTGCTGGCAGGTCTCCGCCGCCCCCGAGGGCCGCAACTTCATGCCGCTGGTCAACGTCGTACGGGGCACGTTCATCCTGGCCCTGCCGCTGATCTTCGGCGCCCTGGCCGGCGTGCTCTGCGAGCGCTCCGGCGTGGTGAACGTGGCGATCGAGGGCCAGTTGCTGATGGGCGCCTTCTCCGGCGCGCTGTTCGGCAGCATCTCCGGCAGCGTCTGGGTGGGCCTGGTCGCCGCCGCGATCGGCGGCGCGCTGATCTCGCTGCTGCTGGCCGTCTTCGCCATCCGCTACCTGGTCGACCAGGTGGTCATGGGCATCGTGCTCAACCTGCTGGCGGTCGGCGTCACCGGCTTCCTCTACGAGCGGCTCATGCAGACCGACGCGACGAAGTACAACAGCGCGCCGCGGTTCAGCAACTGGGAGATCCCGCTGCTCAAGGACATCCCGCTGATCGGTCCGGCGCTGTTCCGGGGCAACATCTTCCTCTACGTCGGCCTGCTGCTGGTGCTGGTCATCCACATCGCGCTGTTCCGTACCCGGTGGGGCCTGCGGACCCGGTCGGTGGGTGAGCACCCGACGGCCGCCGACACGGTCGGCGTGAAGGTGCTGCGACTGCGCTACCGCAACGTGATCATGGCCGGGCTGGTGGCCGGTGTCGGTGGCGCCTCGTACACGCTGGCGCTCTACTCGTTCACCAAGAACATGATCGGCGGTAAGGGCTTCATCGCCCTGGCCGCGCTGATCTTCGGCCGGTGGAGCCCGACCGGCGCGCTGCTCGCCGCGCTCTTCTTCGGGTTCGCCGACCAGCTCGCCACCTACCTGGGCGCGATCGGCAGCAGCATCCCGAGCCAGTTCCTCGCGATGCTGCCCTACCTGGCGACGATCCTGGCGGTGGCCGGGCTGGTCGGCAAGGTCCGGGCGCCGGCCGCCGACGGCAAGCCGTACATCAAGGGCTGACCGCCCGCGACGCAGCGTGCCCGGCGGGGTTGGACCCGCCGGGCACGGTCGTCTCCGGCCGCCACCGCGACCGATCAGCGTGAATTGGGCAGAATGGGAGTCGTGATGGAGATCGACTGGGAGCGGCTGCGGGCCGCCGCCACCGAGGTCATGCGGCACGCGTACGTGCCCTACTCGAAGTTTCCCGTCGGGGCGGCCGCCCTGGTCGACGACGGCCGGGTGGTGGTCGGCTGCAACGTGGAGAACGCCGCGTACGGCGTGGTCCTCTGCGCCGAGTGCGGCGTGGTCTCCTCGCTGCACGCCACCGGCGGCGGCCGGATCGTGGCGCTGTCCTGCGTCGACGCCACCGGCGAGCCGCTCATGCCGTGCGGGCGGTGCCGGCAGCTGCTGTGGGAGAACGGCGGCCCGGAGTGCCTCATCGAGGCGAAGGGCGGCACGCTGCGGATGGCCGAGCTGCTGCCGCACGCGTTCGGCGTGGAGGACCTGGAGGCGGTGACCGGCGAGACGCCGGTGCCGGTGGTCCCGGAGCGGCTGGCCGCCTGGCGGGGGCGGGGCACGGTCTTCGTGCACCCGGACCTCTCCGCCGGGCAGCAGGTCTGGACGGCGTACTGGGAGCGGTCGGCCGGGGACACCGAGGGCGCCGAGACCGGCGTGCTGGAGGAGGGCCCGACCTGGGACGACCCGGCGGAGGCGATCACCTGGGGGCTGGCCCGGACGCCGCGCGTCGTCGTGGTGGACGCGTCGGGCACCATCTTCTGGGCCGGCGAGGGCGAGCCGCCCCTGGAGATCCCGATCCGCTGGTCCCCGGCCTGAGCCGCGGCACCGCTTCTGGAACGACGAGGAAAGATCATCTGATGAGTGCATTCACGGCGGTTGACGTCATCCGGGCCAAGCGGGACGGGGGCGTGCTGAGCGACGGCCAGATCGACTGGGTGGTCGACGCGTACACCCGGGGGTTGGTGGCCGACGAGCAGATGTCGGCGCTGGCCATGGCGATCCTGCTGCGCGGCATGACCGCGCCGGAGATCGCCCGGTGGACCGCCGCGATGATCGCCAGCGGCGAGCGGCTGGACCTGTCGCCGGTGGCCCGACCGACCGTGGACAAGCACTCGACCGGCGGCGTCGGCGACAAGATCACCCTGCCGCTCACCCCGCTGGTCGCGGCCTGCGGCGCGGCTGTGCCGCAGCTCAGCGGCCGGGGCCTCGGCCACACCGGCGGCACCCTGGACAAGCTGGAGTCGATCCCCGGCTGGCGGGCCGCGCTGAGCAACGACGAGTTCATCGCCCAGCTGCGCGACGTCGGCGCGGTGATCTGCGCGGCCGGCGACGGGCTGGCCCCGGCGGACCGCAAGCTGTACGCGCTGCGCGACGTCACCGGCACCGTCGAGGCCATCCCGCTGATCGCCAGCTCCATCATGAGCAAGAAGATCGCCGAGGGGACCGGGGCCCTGGTGCTCGACGTGAAGGTGGGCTCCGGCGCCTTCATGAAGAACGTCGACGACGCCCGGGAGCTGGCCCGGACCATGGTGGAGCTGGGCGGGGCGCACGGGGTGCGCACGGTCGCCCTGCTCACCGACATGTCCACCCCGCTGGGCCTGGCCATCGGCAACGCGGTCGAGGTGACCGAGTCGGTCGAGGTGCTGGCCGGCGGCGGCCCGGCCGACGTGGTGGAGCTGACCCTGGCGCTGGCCCGGGAGATGCTGGCCGCGGCCGGCCTGCCGGACGCCGACCCCGAGGCGGCGCTGCGCGACGGCCGGGCCATGGACTCCTGGCGCACGATGATCCGGGCGCAGGGCGGCGACCCGGACGCCCCGATGCCCACGGCCCGCGAGGTCGAGGTCGTCACCGCGACCGACGACGGCTACGTCGCCGGGATCGACGCGTACGCCATGGGTGTGGCCGCCTGGCGGCTCGGCGCCGGCCGGGCCCGCAAGGAGGACCCGGTGAGCATCCCGGCGGGCGTGGTGCTGCACAAGCGCCCCGGCGACCGGGTGCGCGTCGGCGAGCCCCTGTACGAGCTGCGCGCCGAGCACGCCGAGCGGATCCCGGCGGCGCTGGCCGAGGCGGAGCGGGCGGTCCGGATCGCACCGGACGCGCCCGCCGCGACGCCGCTGGTGATCGAGCGGATCGGCTGATCCTTCCCGGTCATGGTGCGGCGCCGACCGAGCCGCTATTGTCGCAGGCCAAGGGGGGACCGACCGGCGATGAGCCGTTGCGAGCAGACAGGGACCTGAGCCGTGCGCGTACCCGCCCCCGATCCCCGGGCCGTTCGTGAGGCGAGCCTCGACGAGCTGTCCCGGCTGGGCCTTCCGCTGCCGCCCCCACAGTTCCCGTTGGTGTGGGAGCCGGGGGACGAGATCGAGCTGCGCCCCACTCCGGAGATCGAGGCGCGGATCGCGGTGCTCCACGTGATCCTGGCCCGCTGCTTCGGGATGCCGGCGCAGGCGGCGATGAGCTGGCTGCTGGAGTCGCACCTGGTCGAGATGGTGACCCCGCCGGAGTGGCAGTTCGTGATGGGGGGCAAGGGCGACCACCGGTCGTTCGTGCTGCACCACGACGCGCTCTTCTCGCTGGCCTGGGTGCTCGGGCTGGCCAAGGAGCTGGACCCGACGGTGCCGGTGGACGAGCGGCTGGTCGAGCGGATGCCGAACCTGGTCACCGGGGAGAACTTCGGCCAGTGGCGGGCCCGGATCCTGGCCGCCCCGCAGCACCCGGCCGACGCGGCCGCCCTGCTCGACCTGCACTACTGCCTGGACTGGGCGTACCTGGAGGTGGAGGAGGCCGGCCGGGCCCTGCCCGGGCTCGTGGACGCCAACGCCATCGGCCAGCGCCGGTGGGCGCTGGAGTGGGCGGTGGTGCTGCGCGGGCCGTACCACGACGAGCCGCCGGGCTGGGAAGAGGTCGACCTGTCCACCTGAGCGTCAGCGCGGCCGGTGCACGCCGAGCCGCACGGCGAGGGTGACCGGCACCGGCTCGGGCAGCGCGGCGATCCGCTCGGCGAGCCGGGCCGGGTCGGCGTGCCAGGCGCTCGGACCCATCCCGACCAGCGTGGCCACCTCGCCGCGGCTCAGCTCCAGCCGGGCCCGGTGCTCGGTGGCCGACTCCTCGGCGAAGTGGGCGCTCAGGCTGCCGGCGACCCGGTCGGCCTTGGCCGGGTCCACCCGGAGCAGGTCGAGCGCGTCGACCAGTTCGGCGAGGTGGTCCGCGGTCGGGGTGACCACCAGCAGCGCGCCCGCCGGGTCGAGCACCCGGTGGAACTCGGCGCCGTTGCGCGGCGCGAAGACGTTCAGCAGCACCGTCGCGGAGCGGTCGGCCAGGGGCAGCCGCTGCCAGGTGTCGGCCAGCGCCGCGGCCGCGCGCGGATGGGCCCGGGCCGCCCGGCGCAGCGCCGGCTTGGCGACGTCGAGGGCCAGGCCGACCGCGTCCGGCAGCGCCGCCAGCACCGCCGCGAGGTACCAGCCGGTGCCGGCTCCGGCGTCCACCACCAGGGGGTACGCCTCGTCGGCGCCGTCGCTGCCGGCCGGGTCCGCGGCGGGCGGGGCATCCTCCGCGCCCTCCACGACCCGCGCCGCGCCGTACACGATCCGCTTGGCCGTGTCGGCGAGCGCGGCGGCCACGGTGGCGTAGTGGCCGGCGGCCAGGAAGTCGGCGCGGGCGGCGACCATCTCGGCGCTGTCCCCGGTGTGCGGGGCGCGGCCGGCGAGCAGGTTCACGTACCCCTGCCGGGCGATGTCGAAGCTGTGCCGGCGCGGGCAGCGCAGCGCCCGGGCGGTGCCGGCGGCGGTCTCGGCCAGCGGCTCGCCGCAGACCGGGCAGCGCAGTCGGGCCAGGATGCGCTGGTCCACGTCAGCCCTCCGCCGCGGTCGGGCGGCCGGACAGGCGGTCGACCACCCGCTGGGTCAGGGCACCCAGCGCGTCGATCTCCTCGGGGGTCAGCAGGTCGATGAGGTGCCGGCGGACCGCGGCGACGTGGCCCGGGGCGGCGGCCCCGATGGCGGCCCGGCCGGCCGGGGTCAACACCACGATGGAGCCGCGGCCGTCCGAGGGGTGCTCCTCCCGGGTGACCAGGCCGCGCTGCTGCATCCGGGCCAGGTGGTGGGAGAGCCGGCTGCGCGACCAGAGCATCCGGTCGGCCAACTCGCTGAGCCGCAGCCGCTGGTCGGGCGTCTCGGAGAGGTCGGAGAGGACGTCGTAGTCCGGCTCGGAGAGGCCGGCGTCCTGCATCAGATCCCGGGCCAGTTCCAGATCGAGCAGGCGGCGCATTCGGCGATAGCCGCGCCAGGCCCGGTTTTCCCGCTCGTCCAACCACCGTGGTGCGTCCATGCGCCGAGCCTAACCGACTTGTTGACATGTCACCAAGCTCGCCCTAAGGTGGATGACATGTCAACCACATTGCCCACGCGGCTGGTGCGGCTCCTGGCCGGCCTGTTCCTCTTCGGCGCCAGCGTGGCGCTGATGGTCCGGGCGGATCTCGGCCTGTCCTCCTGGGACGTGCTGCACCAGGGCCTCGCCGACCGGACCGGCCTGCCGCTCGGGTGGGTCGTCAACGGCGTGGCGCTGCTGGTCCTGCTGCTCTGGTTTCCGCTGCGCCAGCGGCCGGGCGTGGGAACAGTCGCCAACGTGGCGCTGGTCGGCCTGGCGCTCGACGCGGTCCTGGCGGTGCTGCCGCCGCTGTCCGCGCTTCCCGCCCGGATCGGCCTGCTGGTCCTCGGCGTGCTGCTCAACGGGGTGGCCACCGGCCTCTACCTCGGCGCCCGCCTCGGGCCCGGGCCCCGTGACGGCCTGATGACCGGCCTCGCCGCGCGCGGCCTGCCCGTCGGCCGCGTCCGCACCCTGATCGAGCTGGTGGTGCTGGCCCTCGGCTGGCTGCTCGGCGGCACGGCCGGTCCCGGCACCCTGCTGTACGCCCTGGCCATCGGGCCGCTCGCCCAGTTCCTCATCCCCCGACTCGCCGTGCCGGCCCCCGGCCGGCCCGCCCCGACAGGAGTGACCTCGCCATGCCCCGCCTGAACGTGATCGTCGCCAGCACCCGACCCGGCCGGGTGGGCCGCCGCCTCGGCGACTGGTTCGCCGAGACGGCCGTCCGCCACGGCGCCTTCGACGAGGTGCGCCTCGTGGACCTCGCCGAGGTCGGGCTGCCGTTCCACGACGAGCCGCACCACCCGTCGGAGGGCGTCTACCTGCACGAGCACACCCGGTCGTGGAGCGAGACCACCGCCGCCGCCGATGCCTTCGTGCTGGTGATGCCGGAGTACAACTACGGCTTCAGCGCGCCGCTGAAGAACGCGATCGACTACCTCTACCACGAGTGGCGGCACAAGCCGGTGGGCTTCGTCAGCTACGGCATGACCTCCGGCGGCCTGCGGGCGGTCCAGATGATCAAGCAGGTGGTGACGACGTTGAACATGGTGCCGGTCAACGAGGCGGTGGCGATCTTCCTGCGGCAGTCGCTGGACGAGGCCGGCGGGCTGCGACCGGATCCGGGCCGGGAGGCGGCCGCGGACCAGATGCTCGACCAGCTGGCCCGGCTGGCCGTCGCGCTCGCGCCGCTGCGGGTGCCGGCGTGACCGCCCGGCTCTGGGAGCTGTTCGGCGAGCGGGGACGCGGGACGCTGGTGACCCTGCGCCGGGACGGCCGGCCGCAGCTCTCCAACGTCGACTACCTGGCCGAGCCGGGGCTGATCCGCTGCTCCACGACCGGCGATCGGGCGAAGGTGCGCAACCTGCGGCGCGATCCGCGGGCCAGCTTCCACGTCAGCACCGCCGACGGCGGGGCGTACGCGGTGGCCGAGGGGCGGGTGGACATCACCCCGCCGGCCGCGGCGGCCGACGACGCCACGGTCGAGGAACTGGTCGAGGTCTACCGGCGGATCCGGGGCGAGCACCCGGACTGGGCGGACTACCGGGCGGCCATGGTGGCCGACGGCCGGCTGGTGCTCCGGCTCACGGTCGAGCGGGTGTACGGCTGGCGGCCCTGAGCCGGCCCGGTCCGGTGCCGCTTTCCGACGGTCGGTGACTAGGGTCGGTGCATGGCAATCTCGTACGAGGACATCGTCAAGGTCCCGAAGGCGCTGCTGCACGACCACCTCGACGGCGGTCTGCGGCCCGCGACGATCGTCGAGCTGGCCGCCGAGGCCGGCCACGAGCTGCCCACCAGCGACCCGGAGGCGCTGGGCCGCTGGTTCGCCGAGGCGGCGAACTCCGGTTCGCTGGAGCGCTACCTGGAGACCTTCGCGCACACCGTGGCGGTCATGCAGACCGGGCCCGCGCTGCGCCGGGTGGCCCGCGAGTGCGCGCTCGACCTGGCCGCCGACGGGGTGGTCTACGCCGAGGTCCGGTTCGCCCCCGAGCAGCACCTGGAGCAGAACCTGACCCTGGACGAGGTGGTCGACGCGGTGGTCACCGGTTTCCGGGAGGGCAGCGCCCTGGCCGCCGAGGCGGGCACCCCGATCCGGGTCGGGACGCTGCTCACCGCGATGCGGCACGCGGCCCGCTCGCAGGAGATCGCCGAGCTGGCCGTGCGGCACCGGGACACCGGGGTGGTCGGCTTCGACATCGCCGGGGCGGAGGCCGGATTCCCGCCCACCCGGCACCTGGACGCCTTCGAGTACCTCCAGCGGGAGAACTTCCACTTCACCATCCACGCCGGAGAGGCGTTCGGGCTGCCGTCGATCTGGCAGGCGATCCAGTGGTGCGGCGCGGACCGGCTCGGGCACGGCGTCCGGATCGTCGACGACATCACGCCCGGGAACCCGCCGGTGCTGGGCCGGCTCGCCGCGTACGTGCGGGACAAGCGGATCCCGCTGGAGCTGTGCCCCTCCTCCAACGTGCAGACCGGGGCCGCCGCGTCGATCGCCGACCACCCGATCGGGCTGCTGCGCGACCTGCGCTTCCGGGTGACGGTCAACACCGACAACCGGCTGATGAGCGGCACCTCGATGTCCCGCGAGATGGCCCTGCTGGTGGACGCCTTCGGCTACGGCTGGAAGGAACTCCAGTGGTTCACCATCAACGCGATGAAGAGCGCCTTCATCCCGTTCGACGAGCGGCTGAAGATCATCGACGAGGTGATCAAGCCGGCGTACGCCAAGCTGATCGGCTGATCACGGCTGCCGCGGGTGGCCGGCGAGCAGGGCGGCCACCCGCCGCAGCACCTGCCCGGCCCGGGCCGCCTCGGCGCCCAGCCCGGTCTGCCGGCGCAGCACCGCCGGCTCCGCCCGCAGCAACGCCACCCCGCGCCGGATCAGCACGCGGGGCGCCTTGCGCTGTTCGGCCAGATCGCGGGCGAGCCGGCGGACGAAGGTGGCCCCGCGGGGGCGGCGCAGCGCGTACGCCCCGGCGAGCAGGCCCCGGCGGCGGCACTCCGCGACGATCTCGGCGGCGAAGATCCCTTCGGCGACGAAAAGTGGCGATCCGTCGACGTCGAATGGCCGGGTGGCCACCCGGCGGTCCGCGCCGATCGCATAAACCGGCACTTCGGCCTTGCCGTCCCGGGCCAGTCGGGCGATTGTGTCCACCGCTGTGTCCGCATCCCAGGCCAGCGGGGACTCCCAGTCCACCTCTCCGTTTCGACGCGGCAACGTAGGGTCATCGCCGTCCTTGTAGAAGTCGTCGAGACAGAGGACAGGAAGTCCGGTTCGCTGGGCTATATACGACTTTCCGGAGCCGGAAGGGCCAGCGAGCAGGACGACGCGGTGCGGGTGTTCCATTACTTTAAGTGACTCCGGCCAGACGGATTGCTATCAAATTGCATCAACATCTCATCACACCTCCGGCGAGGGACAACCTGGGCTTTCTCTTTGCGGGGCGGCGTGATGGAATCTCGGAGGTCCGACCCGCCGGGTCGGTCGCTCGGCGTTGCCCACAGGCGACGCCGGACGCGGTAATGCGAGGGCGGTGACGTGAGCAAACGGCCAACGACGGCGGGCTCCTTCCTGTCGCGTCTGAGCCGGCCGGCCAGCCGGCTCCGCGACATGCCGATCTGGTCCAAGCTCGGCCTGATCATGATCGTGCCGACCATCGCGACAGTCGTGGTCGGCACCAGCGGTCTGGTCGACCACCTGGAGACACTGAACAATGCCAACCGAGCCGGTGACCTGGCGAACCTGATCTCCTACTCGGGTGACCTGGCCGACACGCTCCAGGACGAGCGGGTCACCTCGGTGCTCTTCCTCAGCTCGACGGAAGTGCAGACGCGGGCGCAGTACCAGGAGGCCTACAACCGGGCGAACCAGCGGGTCGACCAGGCGAAGTCGCCCTACTCCCGCCAGCGGCTCGAGATCAACGATCTGCCGCGCACGTTCGAGGCCCGGCTGAAGGCCGTCGACGACGGGCTCTCCGATCTCCCGGGCACCCGCAGCCAGGTCCTCAACGGCAAGCTCACCGGTGACGAAGCGCAGACGTCGTACGAGGGTCTGATCACCAACCTGCTCTCGGTCCGCGACTCGGCCATCCAGCTCGCCGGCGACAACGACCTGAGCGACCGGATGCGCGCCGCGGCCGCGGTCGCCCGGCAGAAGGAATACCTGGCCCAGCGCCGCGTGATCGTGCACGAGGTGCTGAACGGAAAGCGCCTCACCCCGAACCTGCGCGAGCAGTTCATCGAGAGCCGCACCGGCCAGACGCAGGCGTTCCAGAACTTCAAGGCGGTCGCCAACCAGACCGACTCGGAGTTCTTCGACCAGACCGTCAGCGGCTCCGACCTGCGCAAGGCGGAGCGCTACACCAGCCAGATCGCTGCGACCAACGACGGCGACCTGTCGAAACCGCCGTTCTCGACGGACGACTGGGACGCCACGATGGTGGCGTACGCCAAGCTGATCCTCACGGTCGAGAACCGGCTGGACGGCAACGTGGTCCGCCAGGCCGACGAGCTGCGGTCGGACACCCAGCGCCAGGTGTTCCTGGAGACCGGCCTGCTGCTGAGCATGCTGCTGCTGGCCATCCTCTTCGCGTACCTGGTCGCCCGCTCCATGGCCCGCTCGCTGCGTGAGCTGCGTCAGGGCGCCCTCTCGGTGGCCCAGTACGGCCTGCCGCAGGCGGTGGCCCGGCTGCGCGACCCGCAGGTCACCGGGCAGCTCTCCCCGGTGCAGCTGGCCAACCAGATCGCCGAGCCGCTGCCGGTACGCAGCAAGGACGAGTTCGGCCAGGTGACCGAGGCGTTCAACGCCGTCCACCTGGAGGCCGTCCGCACCGCGGCCGAGCAGGCCGCCCTGCGGGCCTCCGTCGCGACCATGTTCGTCAACCTGGCCCGCCGGTCGCAGATCCTGGTCGACCGGCTGATCGGCCACCTCGACCGGCTGGAGCGCGGCGAGGAGGACCCGGACCGGCTGGCCGAGCTGTTCCAGCTCGACCACCTGGCCACGCGGATGCGCCGCAACGACGAGAACCTGCTGGTCCTCGCCGGCGCGGACTCCACCCGCGTGCAGCGCGAGCCGGCCGCCCTGATCGACGTGCTCCGCGCCGCGCAGTCCGAGGTCGAGCACTACACCCGGATCGAGTTCGGCGTGATCGACCGGGACATCGAGGTCGCCGCGCACGCGGTCAACGACCTCGTGCACCTGGTCGCCGAGCTGTTCGACAACGCCACCGCCTTCTCCCCGCCGGACTCCCAGGTCATGGTGGAGGCCCGGCGCGTGGGTGACCGTGCCTCCCTCTACGTCGAGGACCGGGGCATCGGCATCAGCCACGACCAGCTCCGCGAGCTGAACGAGCGGCTGGCCACGCCGCCGCAGGTCGATGTGGCGGTCTCCCGGATGATGGGCCTCGTGGTGGTCGCCCGGCTGGCCTCCCGGCACGGCGTCAAGGTCGAGCTGCGGCCCGGCGCCGACCGGGGCACCGTCGCCGACGTCACGCTGCCCACCTCGGTCCTGGTGCCGCGTGCCCTGGCCGGCCGCGGCCAGGGCGCGCCGGCCCTCCCGGCCGCCGGCCCGCAGCACGGCGGTCCCGCACCGGCGTTCGGCCAGGGCGGTCCCGCCCCGGCCTTCGGCGCCCTGGCCGCCCTGGGCAACGGCCCGCACACGCCGCCGGTCCCGCACCCCGGTGCGTCCGGCAACCAGGTCACCCTGGGCGGGCGGTCCTTCGACCCGGCGTCGCGCAACGGCTCCGGCACCCCGGCCAACGCGGGCGGGGCCCGGTCGATGCCGGCCTGGTCCGACCTGACCGGCGCCGGCCCCCTGGCCGGCGGTGACGGCTTCAGCCCGCGGAACTCGAACGGCCAGCCGATCGACCCGCTGCCCCAGCGGCGCAACCCGGCCGAGGGCGACCCGGCCACCACCGGTCAGCAGCCGGCCATCCCGCGGCAGCTGCCGAGCAGCCCGGAGGCCCGGCCGTACAACCCGCCGCCGGTCTCCGCCCCGCCGGTCCCGCCGGTCTCCGGTGTCCCGGTCTCGGGCTACCCCGTGTCCGGCTCGCCGGCTCAGGGCTACCCGGTCTCGGGTGCGCCGGCCTCCGGTTACCCCGTGTCGGGTGCGCCGGGCTACCCCGTGTCGGGTGCGCCGGGTTACCCCGTGTCGGGCGCGCCGGCCTCCGGCTACCCCGTGTCGGGCGTGCCCGCCTCCGGTCAGCCCGTGTCGGCCGCCCCGGCCGCCGGCTACCCGGTCTCGGTGCCTCCGGCGAACCAGCTGCCGCAGCGCCCCGCCCCGCCGGCTCCGGCGCCGCACGTCGGCGCCCCGCCGGTCTGGCCGCCGGTCGCCACGCCCGACCAGGCCGCGGCTCCGGCCGTGCCGGAGCGGCTCGCCGCCGGTCTGGACATGACCACCGAGCTGCCCCGGGTCACCCGCCCGGAGACGGCACCGGCCGCCAACCGGCCGGCGCCGGCCCCCGCGCCGCGCCCGGCAACCCCGCAGCAGCCGGGCAACCGCCAGCGGTACGCGGACGAGACGATGGAGCTGCCGATCTTCCGGGAGCTCGAGTCGGCCTGGTTCCGCACCAGCCGGCCGGGGCCCAAGGAGGAGGCGGCGGCAGCGCAGCCGGCCGCAGCGCAGCCAGCCGCAGCGCAGCCGGCCGCGTCCAACGGCGCCGCGACCCAGCAGTTCGCCAAGGTCGACGCCGCCGGTCGGGCCGTGCAGCAGACACCACCCGGGACGACAGGTAACACACCGATGGCACAGACTCCGACGGCCGGCGGAGCGCCGCAGGGCAACGGCGCGACGAACGGGGGTGCCCGTCCCGGTTACGCCGGTGCGCTGCCGACCCGGCAGCCCTCCGTCCCGCCGCAGCCCGGTTGGCAGACCGCGGCCGACGACGGTTGGCGGGCCGCCTCGGCGGCCACCGAGGTCCCGGTCGAGGAGACCACCCAGAAGGGCCTGCCGAAGCGGACGCCGATGGCGCAGCTCGTGCCCGGTGGCGTCGAGAAGCCGTCCACGTCGGTGCAGCGCCGCACGCCGGAAGGCGTACGGGGTCTGCTCTCGGCCTACCATCGGGGCGTGCAGCGGGGGCGCAACAACCCGACCGACAGCAACTCCACCGGCCCGGAGGGAACTCCGGGCGGGCAGCAGTCCTCGCAGTCTGGCTCAGGCCCAGTGGCCGGGAGCGGGCAGAAGGAGCAACAAGGATGACTACTACGCAGGATCTCGGATGGCTGCTGGCCAACTTCGCCGACCGGGTGCCCGGTGTGGCGCACGCGGTCGCCGTCTCCGCCGACGGCCTGCTTCTCGCGGCGTCCCGTGATCTTCCGCGGGACCGCGCGGACCAGTTGGCGGCGATCTCGTCCGGTCTGGTCAGCCTCACCCAGGGCGCGGCCCGCTGCTTCGAGGGCGGCGCGGTGCTCCAGACCGTCGTCGAGATGGACAACGGCTTCCTGTTCCTGATGTCCATCTCGGACGGCTCGTCCTTCGCCGTGCTCGCCGCGCGCAGCTGCGACGTCGGGCAGGTCGGTTACGAGATGGCCCTGCTCGTCGACCGGGTGGGCGACGCTCTGACCCCGCAGCCGCGTACGGCTGTCGGGATGATGGGCTGAACGACGCGCTGACCGGTGGGTCAGAAGCGGCAACAACTACGACAAGGACGAACACCACCGGGGCGAGCCGGTGCCGGGTACGAAGGAGGTGAGCGGCGACATGGTTGATCGTGACGAACCGACCGGAGCGTTGGTCCGTCCATACGCCGTGACCCGCGGTCGTACCCGCCCCCGGCTCGAGATCGCCCTGGAGGCGCTCGTCGAGACGACGGTGCGCGGCCGGTCCGTTGCCACTGGCAACGGTGGCCAGGGCCGGGAGCACCAGTACATCGCCGCGCTGTGTGACGGACGTGTGCAGTCGCTCGCCGAAATTGCGGCGCGGATGCAGCTTCCGCTCGGCGTGGCCCGGGTGCTCATCGCCGACATGGCGACGGACGGCCTGGTCGCGGTCCACGAGCCGACCATTTTGGACGACTCTGACGACGCGGTGGGCACTGAACTGCTGGAGAGGGTGCTGAGTGGACTTCGCAGGCTCTGACATGTCGCACCGGCCGCCTGCCCCGAGCGGGCGCGTGACGTCGGCGAAGATCGTTATCGCCGGTGGATTCGGCGTCGGCAAGACGACGCTGGTCGGCTCGGTCTCGGAGATCACGCCGCTGACCACCGAGGCGATCATGACCTCCGCCGGCGTGGGCGTCAACGACACCCGGCAGGTGCCGGGCAAGACGACGACCACGGTGGCCATGGACTTCGGTCGTATCTCGATCGACCGCGATCTGATCCTGTACCTGTTCGGTACGCCGGGTCAGACCCGGTTCTGGTTCATGTGGGACGAACTGGTGCGGGGCGCTATCGGCGCCGTCGTGCTGGTCGACACCCGCCGGCTGGCCGACTGCTTCGCCGCCATCGACTTCTTCGAGCACCGGCGGCTGCCGTACCTGGTGGCCATCAACTGCTTCGACGGGATGCAGTACCACGACCCGCAGGACGTCCGGGACGCGCTCGCGATCTCGTCGGACGTTCCGGTGGTGGCCTGCGACGCCCGTAACCGGGAGTCGACGAAGCACGTGCTGATCTCGCTGGTCGAGTACGTGCTCACCATGCGGCGCTCGCGGGCCGTCGCCCCCGCCTGACCCGGTGACGAAGCGCCCGGCGGCCATCGGCCACCGGGCGCTTCTCGCTGTCTGCCGTTCGGTACGCAGCGCAGCCGGGCGGTGACCGTCCCGCCGGGACGGTCACCGCCCGGACGGTCAGGCGTACGGGCGCCAGGCGCCCTGTGTGAGCACGTGGACGGCGAGCGAATCGGGCTCCATGCCGCCGTGCCGGGCCGCCGTGAAGGCGTATCCGCCGGCGATGCCCTCGGCCACCTGGGTTTGCAGGAACGCCCGCAACCGTCCACGGTCGAGGCTCGCGGCCAGCCGGGCCGACGCGGCGACGAGCTGGAGCGCGTCCGAGGCGTACGGGGCGAAGGTGTTGGAGGTGCCGTACCGCTGGGTGTAGCGGTAGGTGAAGTCCCGCCGCTCCAGGTCGGCCGTGCTGGTCGCGGTCAGCGTGGAGCCGGACAGGCAGGCCGGGTGCACGGCGTACGCACCCTCGACCGCGGCGGCGTTGGCGGCGCTGAGCGTGTCCTCGGCGACCGCGCCGGCGTCGAAGAAGAGCGGCCCGCGGTAACGGGCCCGGCGCAGCTCCCGGGCGGCCACGCCGGAATCCGGTGCGGCGCCCCAGACGATCACCCCGTCCGGCTTGGCGGCGGCGATCCGCCGGGCGGCGGCGGCGAAGCTCCGCCCGGTGGCGGGCAGCCGGATCGTGCGGACCAGGTCGGCGTCGCCGCCGGCCAGCGCGGCGCGCACCGCCTGCACGCCGGAGTCTCCGTGCAGCCCGTCGGCGGCCAGCAGGGCCACCCGCCGTACGCGCTGCGTCCCGACGAGGTCGGCCAGCCGGCGGGCCACGTCGACGGCGTCCGGGGTGAGCTGGAAGCTGAAGGTCCGTTCGTCGAGCGGCAGCACGACGCCGTCCCCGAGGCCCAGCGAGAGGAAGGGGGTCTTGACCTTCTCCGCCGCCTCGGCGAGGGCCACCGAGGTCTCCGCCAGGGTGCCGCCGACCAGGGCCTGCGCGCCGGCACGGGTCAGCTCGGCCGCCTGCCGGGCCGCCTCCCGGGGGTTGCCGCGGTTGTCACGGATGTCGAGACGGACCGACCGCCGCAGGTTGCCCACCGGGATGCCGGTCTTGTTCAGCGCGTTCGCGGTGATTTCGATGGCCCGCTGCTGGGGAATGCCGAGCGCGGCGCCCCGGCCGGTGAGTTCCAGGCTGGCACCGATGATCAGGTCCTGGCTGGCAGAGGCGCTGCTGGCCGAGGACTCGTCGTCCGGCCGCTCGCCCTGCTGCCCGCAGCCGGCGAGCAGCAGGCTGCCGGCCGCCGCGGCGAGGACACCCCGACGGGTGAACACGGAGGAGCCGATTGCCGGTGTCGCCATTGGAGCCGCCTTCCCACCCCCGGCGAACATCCGCCGCCGGCTGGTCCGCCGGTATGCTCCCGGCCGGCCGCGTCCGGCGTCAAATTATCCGGGTGTGGGCAGGAACACGCAGGTGGGGCGCGACTCCGATCAGGACCGGTAGCCCGCGGACCGGTACTCGTACTCCCGGTCGTCGTCGCGGTCGCCGGTGTCCCGGCTGAAGTCCCAACCGCCGGCGGCCTCCCGGCCGGGGCGACCGCCGACGGCGAAGCCGCCGATCTCCTGCCCGCGCCGCCAGCCCCGGAAGTAGCCGGTGGTGTTCTCGGCGAGGCTGGCCGCGTTGCGGACGATCCGGAGTGGACGCTCCTCCCGCAGCGGCGAGCCCGGCACCAGGTTGGCCTGCGGGACCCGCTTGGGCAGGCCGGCCTTGGTCTCGTCGCCCACCGACGGGCGGGCCGCCTGCTCGGCCGCCTGCCAGCCGGTGTCCGCGGTGGTCGCCCAGTCGAGGTCGGCCTCGTCGCCGTGCCCGACGAACCAGGCGGACTTCGCCTGCGCGAAGATCAGCAGGTCGCCGTCGCCCTCGTCGGAGACCGGCGGCGGCCGGTGCTCCTTTGGCGCGGGACGCCGCTCCAGCGGGGCGGGCGCCTCGACGCGGGGCGCCGGGCGGCTCGGCCGGTTGGCCTCCGGCCGGTCGACCAGCCGCAGCGGCGGCGCGTCCAGACCGGGGTCGGTCGGCGGGTTCAGCTGGTCGCGCAGCGCGCGGTCGGCCAGCGGCGGCGGCTCCACGAGCCGCAGCATCGGCGGCTCCTGCGGCAGGTCGTCGGCGAGCCACGGCGGGGTGACCCGGCCCGGGTCGCTCGGCGCGTCCACCCCCCGCCCGTACGGGTAGGCCGGCGCTTCCTTGGCCCGGTCGTCCTGGTCCTCGCCGGTGTTGACCAGCGGCCAGTTGGCCCGGGAGCCCGGGGGAGCGGCCTCCTGGCCGGGGCGGGGCGTCGGCACCGGGATGGTCAGGTCGGTGGCGCTGAAGCCGCCGGTCGGCGGCTCCTGGTTGGTCTTGGGCCGGGGCGGGATGACCGTGCGCTGCCGCTCGGCCCGGGCCTTGTTGATCGCCGCGGTGGTCAGTGTCGGGCGGAACGGCTCCCCGGCCTCGGCCGGCGGCACGGCGCCGCGCTGCGCCGGGGCGATCGGGGTGATCCCGGGCGGCGGCGGTGGCGGAGCCGAGATGGGGCGGTTGGTCGGCCCGTCCACCCGCGACGGCAGTGGGGCGCCGGTCGGCTCGGGGCGGGCGTGCGGCGCGGAGGCCGGCCGGCCCAGGGAGGCGGCCGGTGCGACCGGCGAAGGGGCGACGGGCGGCGGCGCGACCGGCGCCGGGGCCACCGGGGGCGGGCCGAGGGGGCGCGGTGCGGGCGGGGCGGCCGGACCGGCCGGCTCGGGACGGCTGCGCCGACCCACCAGCCCGGAGACCGGCTCGGGACGGCTGCGTCGCGCGGCCTGCTCCGCGACGGGCTCGGGCTCGGCCGGGCGCAACGGGCGCAGCCCGGCGGCGGACGGGACCAGCTCGTCGACCTGCTCGCCGCGGCGAGCGGCGGCCCGGCGGCCGGGTGCCGGAGCGGGCGTGGTGACCCGGGCACTGAGCGCGCCCACAAGCGCGTCGCAGCCGGCGTCGCACGCCCGGACGGAGGCGACCGCCTGCCGCACGGTCTCGGCGACGGCGGCGGTGAGCGCCCGGTTGACGGTGGCCCGCCGGGGCGTCTCGGAGATGGCGACCCGCAGCGCGGTCACCGCGTCGTTGATGGTGTCCGCGTCCGCCACACCCTCGGCGGCCAGGTGGGCGGCGACGGCGTCCGCCGCCACCGCGACCTCGCGGCCCCGGGTCACCGTGCCGGTGAGCATGCCCGGCTCGGGCAGCGCGTCGAGGATGGCCAGGGAGACCGGCTCGGCCGGGTCGGGGTACGCGCGCAGCGCGGCCGGGTAGAGCTCGCGGAGCACCTCGCGCAGCGCCACCGCGGCGGAGTGCCGGCCGCTGGCAAGTGCCGCGTGCGCGGCGAGGACCTGCTTGTAGTTGGCGAGGTCGCGCGGCGCCGGGAGGGTCACCGCGGAGAGCGCGCCGGCCTGGAGCGCGCGGGCCAGCCCGACCGCGCGGCGCTCGGCCGGCGGGGACTGCATCTCCTCCAGCGAGTCGTCGTCGGCGAAGCGCTCGGCGAAGTCGTCGACCGAGTCGTCGTCGGCGATCGCCAGCGGCCGGCCCGCCGCGCTGAGCAGCGAGGTGACGGTGTGGTCGTCGCTGTCGGCCGCGATGGCCGCACCGCTCGGCCCGCCCGACCGCTCCACGAGCAGCGCGACCAGCTGGGCGTAGCCAGCCGGGTCGTCACCGATCTCGCAGACATGCAGCAGACGGCCTGCGTCGTCGACCACAGCGGACGTCAGCGTCGATCCGACCGAAGCCGACCGGTCGGCGGAATCCGCCGAGGCCAGACCGCAGTACACGCGCACGAGCGCCACGGCGTCGTCCTCCTCCCGGGACACAGGTCTTGCTCTGCCAGAGACTGATGCTCCCCGCTCCGGGTCAGTCGCGCCAGTCCACAACAGCAGAGATCTTGCCGACAATGGTGCGCCAACCCAAACTTGCGGTTTGTGCCCCGATTTTCTTCAGCCGGCGCCGGCCCAGGAATCCACCGATTCCGCCGTTGACAGAAGCGCGCAGCGCCTCGTCCAGGTCGTCCAGGCTGGACCCGGCGGAGAGCATGTCGAGCACCGCCGGTAGCCGCAGGGCGTACGCCAGGTCACGGGCGACCTCGCCGGCCTCGATCAGCAGCGTCGGGTCCCACGCGTCGTGGCCGCCGCGGAGATTCTCCACTACCAGGTCGAGCTCGTAGGTGTCCTCGTTGAGCGGGGCGATGTCGGCCGGTTCAACCCGTTCAGACAGTTCATTCCAGCTGTCCAGTTGAGACAGGTCGTTGGGCGCACCGGAACGGATGAAACTGACCAGCGACTCCGGGGTCTTGAACAGCAGCAGCTTGCCGCGGTGGGTGAGGAAGGCCGGCACCTCCTCGTCGCCCGCGGCGGCGTCCGCCTCGTCCTCGTCCTCGTCCGCCGCGTCCTCGTCCGCCTCGGCGGTGTCCGCCTCGTCCGTGGTCTCGTCGGCGGCCGCCTCGGCCTTGCCGCGCCGGCCGCGCCCGGCCCGCTTCTCGTCGTCGGCGTCCTCGTCCTCCTCGGCGGCGAGGGCGGCGAACTCCTCGTCGAGGATCACCACCTCCTCGTCGTCCTCGGCCTCGACGACCTGGCGACGGGCCAGGAAGGGGTCGTCCTGGTCGCGCTCGGCGACGTCGGTCGGGGTCAGCTCCCGCGCCGGCCGGTAGGCCCGCAGCGTGAAGCCCGTGCCGGCGGGCAGGGCGATCTCCACCGGGTCGATCCGCAGCTCGTCCCAGAGCGCGCGGTCGGCCGCCGGGCGGTCGACCTCGACCTCGTCTGCTGCGGCCGACGCGGTGGTGTCGTCGAGCTCGGGCTCGTCGGCGTCGGGCCGTTGGGGCGACTGGCGGGCCACGCTGACCTCCGTGTGCTTCGGGTTGCCCACCCGGCGGCGATCGGCCGCCGAGTGACTCTGCGCACATACCCTAGTGGGCGTCCCACCGTCGCCGGGAGCCGCACCCCGGTGGCGTCCCGACCCGCGGACAAGTAGTCTTGCTACACATGAAGGCCCAGGCGCTGCACGGACACCTGGATGCGCTGCTGCTCGCGGTGCTGGAGCAGGGCGCGCTGCACGGCTACGCGATCATCGAGGCGCTCCGGGCCCGCAGCGGCGGCACCCTGGACCTGCCCACCGGCACCATCTATCCGGCGCTGCGCCGCCTGGAGCGGTCCGGCTACGTGGCCAGCGCCTGGAGCACCGTCAACGGCCGGGAGCGGCGCACCTACGAGCTCACCGAGGCCGGCGGCCGGGCGCTCGCCGGGGAACGTGCCGGGTGGCAGGAGTTCAGCGCCACCGTGGGTCGTTTCCTCGGCGCCGGAGAGCCGCCCGCCACCCCGGCCTGACACCGCCGGCCGTCCGCAGGCGCCGGCCGCCCTCAGGCCGCCGGCCGTCAGCGGGCGCCGGCCGTCAGTGGGCCGCCGGCACGTCAGCCGGCGACGCGCGGCCCGAGGGTGGTCCGCAGCCAGCAGCGGGCGGCCCGGGCCAGGGCGAACCAGCCCGCGCTGACCAGCACCGCCCCGATGATCATCGGGGGCCAGGTCAGCGCCGCGTCCCACAGCTGGACCGACCAGCCGAACAGGGCGCTGCCGGCGAGCGCGCCGAGCGCCAGCCCACCGGTCAGCCCGTAGCCCACGGCGTGGGCCAGCCGGGGCAACCGGGGCGACCCGCTCCGGGCGGCGAGCAGCCCGAGCACCAGCCCGGCCAGCGCCAGCGCGGCGACCAGGCCCCAGATCCCGTGCAGCGAGGCGGAGAGCAGCAGGTAGCCCTCCGGCGGGCGGGGCCCGTCGCTCCAGCTCGACCCCTGCCAGGTCAGGTCGCCGCCGGCCATCAGCACCACCGCCACCGCCAGCGCCCGCAGCGCCAGCCCCCGCAGCGCTCCGGCCGCCAGCTCGGCCTGGTAGCCGGGAGCGAGCTGGACCGGAGTGCCGAACTCGGCCACCGCCCGCCGCTCGGCCTCCGCGGCCGGCAGGCCGCCCTCCCGGTACGCCTCGACGGCGTCCTCCAGCGCGTGCCGTGCCTCGGTCAGCAGGTCCGCCTTGAGCCGGGCCGGCCCGTGCAGCTGCCCGGCCAGCTCGCGCAGCCGCTCCTCGACGCGGATCTCCGTGTGCCCCCGCATGGCACCACCCTGCCACCCGTGCCCGGCCGGCCGCGTCGGGGAAAACCCCGGAAAGCCGCTCAGGGGGCCAGGGCCAGGTAGCCGCGCTCGGCCGTCTCCTGGAGCAGCCACTGCTCCCGGTACCAGCCCGGCCGGGCCACCAGCTCCTCGTGCCGGCCGCGCTGCACCACCCGGCCGGCGTCGAGCACCACGATCTCGTCCAGCCCCGCCAGGCCGCTGAGCCGGTGGCTGATCAGCAGCACGGAGTGCCCGGCCGGGGTGGCGGCCAGCGCCGAGGCGAGCACGGCGTCCGCGGCCACCGGGTCGAGCCCTTCGGTCGGCTCGTCGAGCACCAGCACCGGTGGGGCGGCCAGCAGTGCGCGGGCCAGCGCGAGCCGCTGCCGCTGCCCGCCGGAGAGCTGCCCGCCCTGCTCGCCGACAACGGTCTCCCAGCCCTCCGGCTGGGCGCGTACCCAATCCAGCAGGCCGGCGGCCCGGGTGGCGGCGGTCAGCTCCGCCTCGTCGGCGCGGGGCCGCCCGAGCAGCAGGTTCTCGCGGACCGTGGCGTGGAAGACGTACGCCTCGGCGAGCAGGCCGCCGACCACCCGCGGCAGTTCCTCGGCCGGCTGGTCGGCCACGTCCACGCCGCCCACGGTGACCCGGCCGGCGTCGGGGCGTACCGCGCCGGTGAGCGCGGCGGCCAGGGTGCTCTTGCCGGCGCCGCTCGGCCCGACCACGGCCACCCGCCGGCCGGCGGGCAGGTCCAGGTCGACCCCGGCCAGGGCGGGCGCCGCCCCCTCCCGGTAGCGGACGGTCACGCCCGCGAACCGGACGTCGTGCCCGCCGGCCGCCGGTCCGGCAGGTGCGGTGGGCGCCGGCTCCCCGGCCTCGGTGAGCAGGTCGGCCACCCGGGCCAGGCCGGCGCGGAGCTGGGTGCGCTGCCGGGCCGCCCCGACCAGCGCGAGGGCCACCTCGACGGCGGCCAGCGTGCCCACGGCCAGGACGCCGACGAGCACCCCGCCGACGCCCGCGCGCAGCGCCACGACCACCGCGGCGGCGGCGGTGAGCCCGCCGACCAGCACCCCGGCCGCGTCCACCGCGAAGCCGGTCGCGGCGAGCCGGCGTTCCAGCCGGGCCAGGCGACCGGCCCGGGTCTCGGCCGCGGCCAGCGCCGTGCCGGTCGCGCCGAAGGCGGCCAGGTCGGCGGCGCCGTGCGTCAGGTCGACCGCGTCCACCGCGAGCGCGCCGCGCAGCGGGGCCACCTCGTCGGCGGCCCGCCGGGTCAGCCCGGCGGCCAGCGCGGGCAGCGTCACCCCGGCCACCAGCAGCCCGACGGCGAGCACGCCGGCGGCCGGCAGCGAGATCAGCGCGGCGCTCCCGACGGCCAGCACGCTCACCAGCGCGGCCGCCGCGCCCGGCACCAGCACCCGCAGCAGCAGGTCCTGCACCGCCTCGACGTCGGAGACCAGCCGGCTCAGCGCGTCGCCGGTGCGCTGGGCGGCGTCGCGCCGGGCGACCAGGGTGGCGAAGACCCGGGCCCGGACGTCGGTGATCATGCGCAGCACGGCGTCGTGCCCGGCCAGCCGCTCGGTGTAGCGGAACACGCCCCGGCTGACCGCGAGCGCGCGCACCGCGACGATCGCCACGGTCAGCCGGTCCAGCGGCGGCCGGCCGGCGGCGCTCATCAGCAGCCAGGTGGCGGTGGCCATCAGGGCCAGCCCGGCGAACTCGGTGGCCGCGGCGAGCAGCCCGGCGCCCAGCAGGCGGCCCAGGTAGGGCCGGGCCAGCCGCAGCACCGCCCGCTCGGGTCCGTCGGTCACGGCGTCACCTTCCCGGCCGGTACGCGGCTCAGCTCGGTGACGCGGCCGTCCTCGACGCGGAGGATCCGGTCGGCGTCCTCCAGCAGCGCCGGCCGGTGCGCGACCAGCAGCGCGGTACGCCCGGCGACGAGCCGCCGGGTGGCCGCGAGGACGACCGCCTCGCTGGCGCTGTCCAGCCGGGCGGTCGGTTCGTCGAGGAGCACGAGCGGGGCGTCCCGGAGGAACGCCCGGGCCAGCGCGACCCGCTGTCGCTGCCCGCTGGACAGGCCGTGCCCGCGCTCGCCGAGCGTGGTGCCGAGCCCGTCGGGCAGGGCGGCGACCACCTCGTCCAGCGCGGCGTCGGTGACCGCGCCGGCCAGCGCGGCGCCGGGGGTGTCGGGGGCGCCCAGGCGGATGTTGTCGGCCAGCGAGCCGGCGAAGAGGTGGGCCCGCTGCGGCACCCAGGCCAGCTGCCGCCGCCAGGCGTCGAGGTCGACCTCGGCGAGGTCCACCCCGTCGACGGTGACCCGGCCGGCGGTCGGCGTGACGAAGCCGAGCAGCAGGTTGAGCAGCGTGGTCTTGCCCGCCCCGCTGGGCCCGATGACGGCGATCCGCTCGCCGGGACGGATGGTGAGCGTGACGTCCCGCAGCGCCGTGGTCCGCTCGTACGCGACGGTCACGCCCTCGAAGCGGATCTCGCCGCGGCCGTCCGGGGCCGGGCGGGCGGCTCCCGGTGCGGCCGCCTCGGGCGTCGCGGAGAGGGTTAGCGCCTCGTCCAGGGCGGTCAGCCCTTCCATGCTGGCGTGGAACCGGCTGCCCGCCGCGCGCAGCGGCAGGTACGCCTCCGGGGTGAGCAGCAGCACCAGCAGCGCGGTGGAGAGCGTGATCCCGCCGCCGAGCAGCCGGATGCCGACCGGCACGGCGACCAGCGCCACCGAGAGGGTGGCGACCAGTTCGAGGACCAGCGCGGACAGGAAGGCGATCCGCAGGGTCTTCATGGTGGCCTGGCGGTGCCCGTCGGCCATCCGGCGTACGACGTCGACCTGCGCCCGGGCCCGGCCGAACGCGCGCAGCGTGGGCAGCCCGGCCACCATGTCGAGGAAGTGCCCGCCGAGCAGCGACAGGCGCCGCCACTGCCGCTCGGTGGCGGCCTGCGCCTGCCAGCCGAGCAGCGCACCGAAGACCGGGATGAGCGGGATGGTCAGCGCGATGATCAGCGCCGAGCTCCAGTCGGCGAGCACGATCCGGGCCAGCACGGCCAGCGGCACGGTCACGCTCAGCACGAGTTGCGGCAGGTAGCCGGTGAAGTAGGGGTCGAGCGCGTCCAGGCCACGCCCGGCCAGGGTGGCGAGCTGCCCGGCACGCCGGCCGGCAACCCAGGTGGGGCCGTGCCGGCCGACCGCGCGCAGCAGGTCGGCCCGGAGCGCCGCCTTGACCGTCGCCGCCGCCCGGGCCGCCACGGTGCCCTGCGCCCAGCTGACCAGTGCCCGGGCCGCGACCGCCGCCACGAAGCCGGCCAGCGCCGGACGGTGCAGCCGCCCGTCGATCGCGGTGGCCAGCAGGGTGGCCAGCGCGGTGGCCTGCGCGACCACCAGCAGCGCGGTCAGCCCGCCGAGCACCGCGAGCACGGCGAGGTCGCGCCGGGCCGCGGGGACCCGGCGCAGCAGCCGCGGGTCGAACGGGCGGCGGTTCACCAGTACACCGGTGCCCTGCCGTCGGTCCGTCCCCGGAACACCCACCAGCACATTGCCTGAAAGCCTAGTAGGGCCGGCACGAGCGGCAGCACCAGCCAGCCCAGCAGCGCCAACGTCGGCCGGCTCGCGGCGGCGTCGGCCACGGTCAGCGAGGTTGCCGGGTCGACGGTGGAGACCAGCACCCGGGGCCAGAGCGCCGCGCCGACCAGCGGCGCCGGCAGTGCCAGCGCCGCGCTGGTCGCCGCGAAGGCCAGCCCGGCCCGGCCCCGGCGCAGCGCCGCGCGGGCCACCAGCAGAGCCGCCACCAGCGCCAACGGCAGGAGTACGGCGACCGCCGGGCGGGCCACCGCGGCGCGTACCCGATCGGAGAGCAGGCCCAGGACGGTGGCGGTGGCGACCGCGGTGAGCGCCGCCGGCACCAGGCCACGGGCCAGCCGGGCGACCGACGGCAGGTCGGCGGCCGGCAGCCGCAGCGTGAGGAAGGTCGCACCCTGCACGGCGACCAGCGCGAGCAGCGCCAGCGCGGCGGCGGCCACGAACGGGGTGAACAGGTGGCCGACCCCGGCGGGGTGCCCGTGGTCGGCCGGCGGCACGCCCTGGAGCAGCCCGCCGAGCAGCGCGCCCCAGCCGAGCGCGGCGAGCACGCTGCCGGCGACCACCACCCGGTCCCAGAAGGCGCGGGCCGCCCCGGAGCGCGGCCGGCTGCGGAGCTGCACGCCGGCGGTCACCAGCACCACCCCGGCGAGCGCGCCGAGCACGGCCGGGTAGAGACCGGAGAGCAGCTCGCCCTCCAGGGTGGGGAAGGCGCCGAACAGGATGCCGACGGCGGCCACCAGCCAAACCTCGTTGCCGAGGAAGAACGGCCCCACCGCGTTCAGCGCGGCCCGGCGCGCCTGGGGTGTGGCGCCCCGGGCCAGCAGCAGCCCGACGCCGTAGTCGTAGCCGCCGAGCACGAGGTAGGTGGCGAAGAAGAGGCCGAGCAGGGCGTACCAGGCGAGTTCCACGGCGGGGCTCCCTCAGGCGAACACGGGGTGGGGGTGGTGGTCGGTGTCCGGCGCGGGCGGCCGGCCGAGCGCGGGGTCGTGCGCGCCCCGGGCGGCGTGCCGGACCAGCAGCACCCAGTTGGTGACGGCGAGGGTGCCGAGCAGCAGGGTGAAGCCGATCAGCGAGGTGAGCATGAGCCCGGGGCTCACCGGTGAGACGGCCTGCCCGGTGGGCAGCAGCCCGTACGCGACCCAGGGCTGGCGCCCCACCTCGCGGGCGATCCAGCCGAGGATCACCGCGACGAAGGGCAGCGGCACGGCGAGCAGCACGAGCCAGAGCGGGAACTTGAGCCGGATGATCCAGTCCCGCCAGAGCAGCGGCAGCAGCAACCAGGCGCAGCCCAGCGTGAGGCCGATGAGGATCATGAAGCCCAGGCCGACGTTGGACAGCGCCGGCGGGGTGTAGTCGCCGGGCCCGAACCTCGCCGTCCACTCGGCGACCATCGCGTCGCGGTCGGCCCCGCCGCCGAACTTGGTCGGCTGGAGTTCCCCGACCGGGCCGAACTGCGCGAAACCGAACCCCTGGAGCGTGGTCACCGCGAGCGCCGCGGTGATGAGACCGATCCGCAGCGACTTCCGGAACAGCAGGAAGTCCGGGGTACGCCGGAGCAGGTGCCAGGCGCTGACCGCGGCCATCAGCATCCCGCCGGTGACCAGACCGGCCGAGACCACGTGGCCGAAGGCGAAGCCGAGGGTGGGGTTGGTGAGCAGCGCGCCGAAGTCGGTGAGGTGGGCGACGCCGTCGCGCACCTCGTAGCCGACCGGGTGCTGGAGCCACGCGTTGGCCACCATGATCCAGAACGCCGAGGCGTACGCCGTGAGCGCGACCCCCCAGAGCAGCGCCAGGTGGACGCCGCGCCGCAGCCGGTGCCAGCCGAAGATCCACATGCCGAGGAACGTGGACTCCAGGAAGAAGGCGACCAGCGTCTCGATGGCCAGCGGCGCCCCGAACACGTTGCCGACGTAGCGCGAGAGGCCGCTCCAGTTCAGCCCGAACTGGAACTCCATGACGATCCCGGTGGCGATCCCGAGCACGTAGTTGATCACGTAGAGCTGGCCCCAGAAGCGGGTGAGCCGCTCGTAGACCGGCTTGCCGGTGACGAAGCCGGCCGTCTGCAGGCCGACCAGCAGGGTGACCAGGCCGAGGGTGACCACCACGAAGAGGAAGTGGATCGAGGTGGTCGTGGCGAACTGCAGGCGGGCGAGGAGCAGGGGATCCATGGCCGTCCGTCCTCCCACTAGTTGACTCGCTTGTCATAGCGAGCCTACACGTAGCGTGCCTACCTATGCGGCCCGGTGCGGGCCGGGCGACGGCTTCCCGTCGGTCAGCTCAGGAAAAGGGAGATCGGCAGGGCGACCAGCAGGGTCGCGACGGACAACGCGGTGGCGCCGAGCACCCGCGGCGGCCGGTCGGCGACCATGAGCCGCTGCACGCGCACGTCGAGGTCGCGGTCGCCCAGGCCCAGCGTGCCGGCCGGGGTGACCCGGTGCCCGGCGGCGGCGAACCGGCGCAGGGCCCCCGCCAGCGGCGCTCCGGCGTGCAGCTCCCGGGCCTTGTCGTCGGCGCGCATCTCGACCAGCAGCGCAACCCGCTCGTGGGCGTCCCGCACCCAGCGGAACCAGGGCAGCGCCCGGCAGAGCGCGGTGAACGGCAGCAGCACCAGATCGTGCCGCTCCTGGGCGTGCGCCCGCTCGTGGGTGAGCACCGCCGCCAGCTCGCTGCGGTCGAGCAGGCTGAGCGTGCCGGCGCTGACCACCACCCGCGGCTTCACCCCGGGCAGGCAGTACGCCGCCGCGCTCGGGTGGTCGAGCACCAGCGCGCCGGGCACGGTGGGATCGCGCCGGGCCACAAGGCTGAGCAGCTCCCGGTGCCGGCGCTGGGCGCGTACGGTGCCGTGGATGCTGCGCACGGTCGTGGTGAGCAACACCGCGCCGATGCCGAAACCGACCCCGACCAGGCCCAGGTGCAGCGCGCCCAGCCCGGCCGGCAGCGTGCCGTGGGCCAGATCGTCGACGAGCGTCAGCAGCGCGCTCCCGGTCGGCAGCTCGTACGCGCTCAGGCCCAGCGCCATGGGCAGCCCCATGGCGGAGAGGCCGAGCGCCAGCCCGACCGCCTGCCAGCAGACGATCGCCACCCGCGGGGCCTGCCAGGTCCACCGCGCGGCGGCCAGGACCTGCGCCGTCAGCCAGCAGGCCAGGATGGTCGCGGCGAAGTGCAGGGCGTACGCCACGGCGGCCGCCCTACCGGTCCGTCGCCTCGTCGAGCGCCGGGCCGCCGGCCCGCGGGTCGTCGACCCGGTCGGTCAGCCCGGCCTCGGCGCTGAGCGCCGCGCGCAGCACGTCCGCCTCGGTGCCGGTCACCGAGCGGGCGAAGCGCACCAGCGCGGCGTCCCGGCTGCCGCCGAGGTCGAGGGCGTCGAGCATGAGCTGGGCGATGTGCGCCTCGCGGGTGGCGGCGGGCCGGTAACGCCAGGCCCGCCCCTCCCGCTCGCGCTGCACCATGCCCTTGCCGGCGAGCCGGTCGAGCACGGTCATCACCGTCGTGTACGCCAGCTCACGCCCGTCGAGGGCGTCGGCGACCTCGCGTACGGTCACGCCGTCCGACGTGGCGGGGACCGAGTCCCACAGCACGTCCATCACCGCACGTTCCAGATCACCGAGCCGAGTCACCCCGTAATCCTACCTCGCGTAGTAGAGGGGAACTCACACGCCCTTGGGATGCCAGACGGTCTTGGTCTCCAGGAGCGTGGTCATCCGGGCGATGCCCGGGTCGGCGTACCAGTCGTTGTCGGCCGCGGCCGGCCGGAGCACCCGCTTGAGGTTCTCCGCGGCCTTGACCTCCAGCTCGGCGGCCAGGTCGGCGTCGGCGACCCCGGTCAGGTCGATGGCGTTGACGTCCATGTGCGAGGCCAGCGTCGGCACGGTCTCCGACAGCCGGCCGGTGAGGATGTTCACCACCCCGCCCGGCAGGTCGGAGGTCGCCAGCACCTCGGCCAGGGTCACGGCCGCCAGCGGCGCCGCCGGGGAGGCGGCCACCACCACGGTGTTGCCGGTGACGATCGCCGGGGCGATCACGCTCACCAGGCCGAGCAGCGCCGGGGACTCGGGGGCCACCACGGCCACCACGCCGGTCGGCTCGGGCGCGGACAGGTTGAAGTACGGCCCGGCCACCGGGTTCGCCCCGCCGTAGACCTGGGGAAGCTTGTCGGACCAGCCGGCGTACCAGACCCAGCGGTCGATGGCCGCGTCGACCTCACCGGCGGACGCGCCGAGGGCGACGAACTGGTCCCGCCGGCCCTCCAGCATCTCGGCGACCCGGTAGAGGATCTGACCGCGGTTGTACGCGGTCGCCCCGGCCCAGCCCTTCACGGCGGCCCGGGCGGCCAGGACCGCGTCCCGCGCGTCCTTGCGGGAGGCCAGCGACACGTTGGAGTCCTGCACGAGATACGACCGTCCCGACTCGCTGCGCGGGAACTTCCCGCCGATGAAGAGCTTGTACGTCTTGCGTACCGCGACCCGCTCAGACATTGAGGTACGCCTCCAGCCCGTGCCGGCCGCCCTCGCGACCGTAGCCCGACTCCTTGTAGCCGCCGAACGGCGAGGTGGGGTCGAACTTGTTGAACGTGTTGGCCCAGACCACGCCGGCGCGCAGCCGGTCGGCCATCCACAGGATCCGCGAGCCCTTGTCGGTCCAGATCCCGGCCGACAGCCCGTACGGCGTGTTGTTGGCCTTCTCCACGGCCTCGGCCGGGGTGCGGAAGGTCAGCACGGACAGCACCGGGCCGAAGATCTCCTCGCGGGCGATCCGGTGCGCCTGGGTGACGCCGGTGAAGATGGTCGGCGCGAACCAGAAGCCGCGGTCCGGCAGCTCGCACGGCGGCGACCAGCGCTCGGCGCCCTCGGCGGCGCCGGCCTCCGACAGCTCCCGGATGCGGGCCAGCTGCGCGGCCGAGTTGATCGCGCCGATGTCGGTGTTCTTGTCCAGCGGGTCGCCGACGCGGAGCTGGGCCATCCGCCGCTTCAGCGACTCCAGCACCCGGTCGGCGACCGACTCCTGGACCAGCAGCCGGGAGCCGGCGCAGCAGACGTGCCCCTGGTTGAAGAAGATGCCGTTGACGATGCCCTCGACGGCCTGGTCGACCGGGGCGTCGTCGAAGACGATGTTCGCGGCCTTGCCGCCCAGCTCCAGGGTGAGCTTCTTGCGGGTGCCGGCGACCGCCCGGGCGATGGCCTTGCCGACCTCGGTGGAGCCGGTGAAGGCGACCTTGTCCACGCCGGGGTGCTCGACCAGGGCGCGGCCGGTCTCGCCGGCGCCGGTGACGATGTTGACCACGCCGGCCGGCAGGTCGGCCTGCTGGCAGATCTCGGCGAAGAGCAGCGCGGTCAGCGGGGTCGTCTCGGCCGGCTTGAGCACCACCGTGTTGCCGGCCGCGAGCGCCGGAGCGATCTTCCAGGCCAGCATGAGCAGCGGGAAGTTCCACGGGATGACCTGGGCGGCGACGCCGAGCGGCCGGGGGTTCGCACCGAAGCCGGCGTGCTCCAGCTTGTCGGCCCAGCCCGCGTAGTAGAAGAAGTGGGCGGCGACCAGGGGCACGTCGACGTCGCGGGACTCCTTGATCGGCTTGCCGTTGTCCAGCGACTCCAGCACGGCCAGCTCGCGGGAGCGCTCCTGGATGATCCGGGCGATCCGGAACAGGTACTTCGCCCGGTCCCGGCCCGGCATCGGACCCCAGACCCTCTCGTACGCCTCGCGGGCCGCGCGGACCGCGCGGTCCACGTCCTGGCTGCCGGCCTCGGCGATCTCGGCCAGCACCTCCTCGGAGGCCGGGTTGATCGACTTGAAGCTGCCGCCGTCGGTCGGGTCGACGAACTTGCCGTCGACGAAGAGCCCGTACGAGGGCTTGATGTCCACCACCGAGCGCGACTCGGGGGCGGGTGCGTATTCGAACATCGCGCTCAGTCCAGGGTGAAGTAGTCGGGGCCGGCGTAGACGCCGGTCGTCAGCTTGGTGCGCTGCATGAGCAGGTCGTTCAGGAGGCTGGACGCGCCGAACCGGAACCAGTCCGGGTGCAGCCAGTCCGGGCCGACGGTCTCGTTGACCATGACCAGGTACTTGATCGCGTCCTTGGTGGTCTTGATGCCGCCGGCCGGCTTCACGCCGACCTGCCGCCCCGTGGCGGCGCGGAAGTCACGGACGGCCTCCAGCATCACCAGGGTCACCGGCGGGGTGGCCGCGACCGGGACCTTGCCGGTGGAGGTCTTGATGAAGTCACCGCCCGCCAGCATGGCCAGCCAGGAGGCGCGGCGCACGTTGTCGTAGGTGGCCAGCTCGCCGGTCTCCAGGATCACCTTGAGGTGCGCGTCCCCGCAGGCCTCCTTGGTGGCCACGATCTCGTCGTAGACCTCCTTGTAGCGGCCGGACAGGAAGGCGCCCCGGTTGATCACCATGTCGATCTCGTCCGCGCCGGCCGCGACGGCCGCCCGGGTGTCGGCGAGCTTGACCTCCAGGGGCGCCTGGCCGGACGGGAAGGCGGTCGCCACGCTGGCCAGGTGCACGCCGCTACCGGCCAGCACCTCCGCCACGTACGGGACCATCGCGGGGTAGACGCAGACGGCGCCGACGTGCGGGCAGGACGGGTCGGCCGGGTCGGGGCGCAGCGCCTTGGCGGCGAGCGCCCGCACCTTGCCGGGGGTGTCGGCCCCTTCGAGGGTGGTCAGGTCGACCATCCGGATCGCCAGGTCGATGGCCTGGGCCTTCGCGGTGGTCTTGATGGAGCGGGTGCCGAGCTGTGCCGCCCGCTGCTCCGCGCCGACCTGGTCCACGCCGGGCAGGCCGTGCAGGAAGGTCCGCAGAGCGGTCTCGGATCGTCCCAGCTCGGAGAGGTCCGACCGGGCCGACGTCGCTGTCGCCGTCATGCCCCGAATACTACGCACCCGCGGGCCGAGTGATCTTGGTCACGGCGGGCCGGTGGCGGCGCTCGCACGTGAGCGGCGTCGCTGGTCCGCCCGCACCCGCGATGCGCTCGCCTCCCGACCGGTAGGTTGAGCGATCGTGGACGTACACGTCATTGACCACCCGCTCGCCCAGGCGCGGCTGACCGCCATGCGGGACGCCCGGACCGACTCCGCGTCGTTCCGGGCCGCGCTGCACGAACTCACCACCATGCTGGTGTACGAGGCCGCGCGCTCGTTCCCCGTCGAGAAGTACTCGATCCAGACCCCGGTCACCGCCACCGAGGGCACCCGGCTGGCGAACCCGCCGTTGCTGGTGCCGGTGCTGCGGGCCGGTCTCGGCATGGCCGACGCCGCGCTCGGCCTCCTGCCCGAGTCGTCGATGGGCTTCGTCGGCCTGGCCCGCGACGAGAAGACGTACGAGCCGCGCGCGTACATGGAGTCGCTGCCCCGGGACCTCGCCGGCTTGCCGGTGCTGGTGCTCGACCCGATGCTGGCCACCGGCGGCTCGCTGGAGCACTGCTGCCGGCTGCTCGCCGACCGCGGCTGCACCGACATCACCGTGCTCTGCGTGCTGGCCGCGCCGGTCGGCATCGAGCGACTGGAGCGGTCCGGGCTGCCGTTGCGCCTGGTCACCGCCTCGATCGACGAGGGCCTCAACGACCGGATGTTCATCGTCCCGGGCCTCGGCGACGCCGGGGACCGCCAGTTCGGCGGCATGCCCCGCTTCTGATTCCTTCCTGACGGGCGCACCGCCCCGGCCCGAACCGGGGCGGTGCCCGTACGACGTTCTCCGGCGCGCCGCCGCCCACCGGTAACGATCCGCCCCGCCGCTGACACATACCTGGTGTCCCTGTCAGGAACTCCGGTCGGGAGAGCGATCAGATGACACCCGTGGGTGAGCGGGCTGAGGCCTGGTTCACCAGCCTCTACGCCCGGCACTACCCGGCCATCGTCAGGTACGGGCTGCGGCGACTTCCGGACGCCGACGCGGCCGCCGAACTCGCCCAGGACGTGTTCGTCGTCGCGTGGCGGCGGCGGAGCGAGGTCCCCGAAAACCCCCTCCCGTGGCTCTACTCCGTGGCGCGCCACACGGTGGCGAACCGGTGGCGGCACGGGCGCGCAGCTCCCACCCTGCTCCCGCTCGCCGCGGCGGACCACGTACCGGCAGGGCTCGTCGAGCCCGACGCCGTGGCGCCGGTGCTCGACCTGCGCCGTGCGCTGGCCGAGTTGCCCGAGGCGGACCAGGAGATCCTCCGGCTGATCGGTTGGGAGGACCTCAGCGTCGCGGACGCGGCCATCGCCCTCGGCTGTACCCGGTCCGCCGCCGCGGTCCGGCTGTTCCGAGCCCGGCGTCGACTGCGTTCCGCCCTGGCCTCCCGCCCACCGCTGCGTGACCCCCGGTCGGCGTCCGCCCATGTCTGAGAGGAGCACCATGCACACGCAGCAGGTCCGAAACCTCCTGGGCCCGGCCGACCCGGCGCGTGACGTCGTCGTGCCGCCGGCGCCGGTTTCCGCCCACGACCTGATCGTCCGGGCGGCGACCAGCACACTTCCTCCTGCGGCGTCGGCCCGCCCGCTCACCAGCCGTCGTCTCGTCCTGGCCGGCGCCGTCGTCGCGGCGGGCGCAGTTGCCTCTGCCGGCCTGGTGCCGGTCCTCAGGCGTGGCACGGCGCCCACCGGATCGAGGCCGCCGAAGCCGGTGGACGGGGTGGTGCTCCAACCGGTGGCTTACGAGATCGCCACCGACGCCGAACCGGCCGGGCCGCACCTGCGGGCGCTCGCCCGACGGGTCGCGGACGCCCCCTCCGACCGGGAGGGCGGCCGGTACGCCTACCACCGCGTCAAGTCCTGGGGCGGCGTGATCCAGGAGTCGCCGGAGGGATACCTGGCCAGTTTCGTGGAGGAAAGCCGAAGCTGGGCGACGCCCGACGGTCGCCGGTGGTCGGACACGACGGTGTTGGACATGGAGTTTCCGGACACGGCGTCCCGGGACTACTGGACGAAGCAGCTGTCCGGGCCCGCCATCGGTGGGTCGACCCCGCCGCCCGGAGGGCCCGTCGAGGAACCGCGGGATCCGAACGGGGCCCGGGGGTTGCCCACCGAGCGGGCGTCGCTCGCCGACCTGCTGCGGACCGACCAGCCGGCGGGCGACGTAGCCAAGGCCGTGTACGACCTGTACGTCCGGCACCTGGTCCCACGGCGGGGCCGCATCGATGTCCTGACCATCCTGGCCGCCAAGCCCGGTTTCGCATGGCGCGGGCGGGTCGTCGATCGGGCGGGGCGCTGGGGCCTGGCCGTCACCGCCGACCTCACCCCACCGGCGGACCGGCCGCAGAATCCGCAGCGGGCGCAGATGTTGCTGATCTTCAATCCCACCACCGGCGAGCTGCTCGCCCACGAGTACCTTGAGCTGGCTCCCCGACACCGCGTGCTGCACTACGGGCTGCTGCTCCAGGCCAGCCGCACCGACACGCTCGGCTGACCGGCACTGAGGATGCGGACCGGCGTGGACGGGCGTGAATCCCGCCCACGCCGGCGGCGGCACGCCATCGACGGGGAGTTCGTGCGCGGGGTGCGCGTACCCGCTAGCGTCTGCGGCCATGACTGGTGTTGCGCTCGCGGAAGAGCTGCTGCTCCTCGCCTATGACGACGAAACCGGCAAGGCCACCATGCCGCGGATCAGCCTGGACCTCGGCATGGCCGCCGCGGTGCTGGTGGAGCTGGCCCTGGCCGGCCGGATCGCGTACGCCGACGGGAACCTGGCGGTGCTCGACCCCGCGCCGACCGGGGAGCCGATCGCCGACGAGGTCCTCGCCCGGATCGCCGCCGACACCCCGCACACCCCGTCCTCGTGGGTGCAGCGGCTGCGGCACGGCCTGCGCGACCGGATCCTCGGCGACCTCTGCGGCCGGGGCGTGGTCCGGGACATCGACGAGACCGAGCTGGGCTTCATCCACGTGCACCGCTACCCGGTCGCGGACGCCTCGGTGGAGGCCGACATCCGGCAGCGGCTGGCCGAGGCGCTGACCGTCGGGCAGCTCCCCGACGAGCGGACCGCCGCGCTCGCCACCCTGGTGGCGGTGCTGCGGATGGAGCCGGCGTTGGGCCTGACCGGCGCGGCGGCCGACGACGCCGGCACGCGCCTGGCGGAGATCGCCACGGGCGCCGGCTTCTCCGGCACGGTGAGCCTCGACGACAGCGTCGTCCGCCCCAGCGTCAGCCTGGTGATCGCCGCCCTGGCCCAGGCGGTCGACGCCGCCCTGGGCAAGCGCCCCTGACCCTGACCGCCACTATCGCCCGTTGATCATGAAGTTAGCGGCGCTGGCAACCGCTTTCTCCACCGCTAACTTCATGATCACCGCTGAGTAGGCGCGCTCAGAGGCCGAGGGCGGCCGCGATCTCGGTGCGGAGGTCGGCCACCGCCAGCCGGGCGCGGTGGCGGGCCGCGGGAACGTCGCCGTCCGTCACCGGCTCCACCACCTCCAGGTACGCCTTGAGCTTCGGCTCGGTGCCGGAGGGGCGGATCACCACCCGGGCCGCGTCGGTGCGCAGGATCACCACGTCCGCCTCCGGGAGCAGGTCGGACGCCTCGGTGACCGGGTGCCCGAGCAGCGATGCCGGGGTGGCCGCCCGGATGCGGGTCATCATCTCGGCGATCAGCCGCAGGTCCTCCACCCGGGCGGAGAGCTGGTCGGTGTGGTGCACGCCGAACTCGGCGGCCAGCTCGTCAAGCCGGTCGGTCAGCGTCCGGCCCTCGGCCTTGAGGCCGGCGGCCAGCTCGGCGACGGTCAGCGCGGCCGTGATGCCGTCCTTGTCCCGGACGTGTTCCGGCGCGACGCAGTAGCCGAGCGCCTCCTCGTAGCCGAAGACCAGCGGCTCCCGGCCGCCCCCGGCCCGGACGATCCACTTGAACCCGGTCAGCGTCTCGTCGTAGGGCAGGCCCCGCGCCGCGGCCATGGCCCGGAGCAGGGTGGAGGAGACGATCGTCGTGGCGTACAGGCCGGTCACGCCGCGCCGCATCAGGTGGTCGGCGAGCAGCGCGCCCACCTCGTCGCCGCGCAGCATCCGCCAGCTCCCGTCTGCCGGCACGGCCGCCGCGCACCGGTCCGCGTCCGGGTCGTTGGCGATGGCGATGTCCGCGCCGGTGCTGCCGGCCAGCGCGACCAGCTTGTCCACCGCGCCCGGCTCCTCCGGGTTGGGGAAGTTGACCGTCGGGAAGGCCGGGTCGGGCTCGGCCTGCTCGGGCACCACGCCGGGCGTCGCGAAACCGGCGCGCGCGAACGCGGCGGTCAGCACCGCGGCGCCCACCCCGTGCAGCGGCGTGTACGCCACCTTGAGGTCCCGCGGACCGGCCGGGTCGACCACCGCGGCGGCCCGCTCGACGTACGCGGTGACCAGGTCGTCGCCCAGCACCTGGCCGGCCGGGCCGAGCGGCACCCCGGCCAGCGGGCCGACCGCCCGGATGGCCGCCTCGATGCCGGCGTCGGCCGGCGGCACGATCTGCGCGCCCGCGCCCAGCTCCCCGCCGAGCTGCGCGCCCAGGTAGACCTTGTAGCCGTTGTCCTGGGGCGGGTTGTGGCTGGCCGTGACCATCACGCCGGCCACCGCGCCGAGGTGCCGCACCGCGAAGGCCAGCACCGGGGTGGGCAGCGGGCGGGGCAGCAGCAGCGCCGGGCGGCCCGCGCCGGTGGCCACCTGGGCGGTGCGCTCGGCGAAGGCCCGGGAGCCGTGCCGGGCGTCGTACCCGATCACCAGCGGGCCCTCGCCGCCCTGGGCGGCGAGCCAGCCGATCAGCCCGGCGGCGGCCTGGGTGACCACCGCGAGGTTCATCCCGTTCGGGCCGGCGCGCAGCGGGCCGCGCAGCCCGGCGGTGCCGAAGGTCAGCGGGCCGGCGAACCGGTCGGCCAGCTCGGGTGCGCTGCCGGGCAGCCCGGCGAGGACGGCACGCAGCTCGTCCTGGTCGGCCGGGTCGGGGTCGTCGTCGAGCCAGCGCTCGGCCCGGGCGCGAAGGTCGTCAAGGTCAGTGGTGTCCGCCGCCATTGCCTCATGAAAGCATGGCGGCGGATCACCATCGGCCGTCGGCCTCGACTCAGTTGGCTCCGGTGAGCTGGAACGACCGCGCCATCGCCTCGAAGATCGGCTTGCTCGCCGCGAAGTCGGCCTCGTTCGCGGTCAGGTAGAACGAGTAGACCTTGCCGTCCTGCACCACGCCGCGCCACATGCCGTGTCGCTTCGCGTCGCCGTCACCGCAGGTGTATTCGAACCCGGCGGCGGGCTTGCCGGCCAGCGTCGACTCGCTCATCTCCAGCTGCTCGTAGGGCTTGGCGCACGACTTGCTCTTGTCCCGCAGGTTGCGGGAGGCGAACTCGGCCCAGCTGACCGAGGTGCCGTTCCACTCCTCGGCGAGGACGCGTACCTTGCGGCCCGCGGTCTCCGGGTCGACGAAGTCGACGAAGACGCCACCGGTCTTGCGGTCCCAGCCCTTCGGCACCTGCACGTTGACGCCCTTGACCGACTGCGCCTGCATGTCCACGGGCGGAGCCTCGACCGTCGCCGAGGGCAGCGCGCCCACGATCGGCGGCGGTGCGTCGTCGCCGCCGCTGGTCAGCGCGATCACGCCGACCAGGAGCAGCACGGCCACGCCCGCGGCGGCGGCGAGCTGGACCTTGCGCGGCCAGGCCTTCACCCGGCCGACGAGCTGGCTGCCGACACCCTTGGCGCGGCCGAGCGCGCCGCCGTCGGCCGGCGCGGCGCCCGGGGTCGTCGTCCACGGCTGGCCGGTGCCGGGCACCGACCACTGGTTGCCGCCGTAGACCGGCTGGGTGGCGTCGGCGCCCCGGCCGTAGACCGGCTGGGTGGCGTCCGGGTGGCCGGGCACGCGCTGGGTGGCGTCCGGCCCGGCGGTGTGGCCGAGCCGCTGGGTGGCGTCGGGCGAGATGCGCTGCGTGGCCTCCGGGGCCGCGCCGGCCGAGGACATCGCGCCGGTCGGGGTGTGCAGCGGGCCGGCCAGGGCGTCGGCGCTGGTCTCGTCGAGCGCGGCGCCACCGGCAGCCGCGGAGTCCGGCCGCTCGCCGTGGCGCAGGGCGGCGAGCCGGTCGGTCAGCGACTCGCCGGGGCCGATCATCGCCCGGCCGCCGATCTGGCCGCCCGGCTTCGGCTCGGGCGTGATGATCGCCGGCGGGGTCGACGGCCGCTGCACCGGCACCACGGCGTACGGGTCGGTGACCGAGTTGACCGCCGTGGCGGTGCTGGTCAGCGGGCCGGCGAGCAGCTCGCGCAGCATGCCTCGGGCGGTGTGCACGTCCAGCCGGCGGGCCGGGTCCTTCTCCAGCAGGCCCATCAGCACGCGGGTCAGCGGGCCGCTGCGCTGCGGGGTGGCCGGCGGGTCCTCGACCACGGCGTGCATGGTCTCGATCGGGTCGCCCTTGTCGAACGGGGGACGCCCCTCGACGGCGGTGTAGAGCGTCACGCCGAGCGAGAAGAGGTCGCTGGGCGGGCCGAACTCCTGGCCCATGGCCCGCTCGGGGGAGATGAAGTGCGGCGAGCCGAGCACCATGCCGGGCGTCGTGAGCTGCACGTCGGTGGGCATCCGGGCCACGCCGAAGTCGGTCAGCACACACCGGCCGTCGGTGCAGATCAGCACGTTGGCCGGCTTGACGTCGCGGTGCAGCACGCCGATCGCGTGCGCCACCTCCAGCGCGCCGAGCAGGGCGATGCCGATCTTGGCGACCGCGCGGGGCGCCACCGGCCCGTCCTCGATCACCATGTCGGCGAGGCTGCGGGCGTCCAGCAGCTCCATCACGATCCAGGGCCGGCCACCCTCGGTGACCACGTCGTAGACCTGGACCACGGCGGGGTGCTGGATCGCGGCGGCCGCGCGGGCCTCGCGGAGGGTCCGTTCGTACAGTGCGTCGCGGTCGCTGGGGGCGAGCCCCGGCGGGAGGACGACCTCCTTCACCGCTACGTCGCGGCGCAGCAGGGTGTCTGTCGCGCGCCAGACCGTGCCCATGCCGCCGTTGCCCACCGGGGAGCGCAGCGAGTAGCGGCCACCGATGGTGGTGCCGGATGCTGCGCGTCCAGTGGGGGGACTGGCGGGTCCGCCGCTCCACGTCGGGATCTGAGTCACAGAAAAGCCACCGGGGGATATCGAGGGGGCTGGGACACAACCCCACTATCTTGCTGGTTCCGACGCCCGATGCGAAACCCGACGCGGCGGACGTTTACCTACTCGACGGTATGTGGCCAGCTACTCACCTCCGGTCGATGCGCGCCGTCGCGGTGTGCGGTATCCCTCACCCAACGAACGGCGACCGCGTCCTACCATCCGGTAATGAGCGAAGCGCGGTCAAGCGAGTCGGGTTTCCCGATCAAGGGCGTCTACACGGCGGCCGACCTTCCGGAGGACCTGGACTCCCGGCTGGGCGGCCCGGGTGAATATCCGTACACCCGCGGGGTCTACCCGACGATGTACACCTCCCGGCCGTGGACCATGCGGCAGTACGCCGGCTTCGGCACCGCCACCGAGAGCAACGCCCGCTACCACCAGCTGCTGCGCGCCGGCACCATGGGCCTCTCCGTCGCCTTCGACCTGCCCACCCAGATGGGGTACGACTCGGACGACCCGATCGCGCACGGCGAGGTCGGCAAGGTGGGTGTGGCCATCGACTCCATCGAGGACATGCGGACGCTCTTCGACGGCATCCCGCTGGACAAGGTCTCCACCTCGATGACCATCAACGCGCCCGGCTCGGTGCTGCTCCTGCTCTACCAGCTCGTGGCGGAGGAGTCCGGGGTGCCGGGCTCGGCGCTCAACGGCACCATCCAGAACGACATCCTCAAGGAGTACATCGCCCGGGGGACGTACATCTTCCCGCCGAAGCCGTCGCTGCGGCTGGTCGCCGACACCTTCGCCTACTGCCGGGCCGAGGTGCCGAAGTGGAACACCATCTCCATCTCCGGCTACCACATGGCCGAGGCCGGCGCGTCGCCCGCGCAGGAGATCGCGTTCACCCTGGCCAACGGCGTGGAGTACGTCCGGGCGGCGCTCGCCGCCGGCCTGGCCGTGGACGACTTCGCGCCCCGGCTGTCGTTCTTCTTCGTGGCGCGCACCACGCTACTGGAGGAGGTCGCCAAGTTCCGGGCGGCCCGGCGCATCTGGGCCCGGCTCATGCGCGACGAGTTCGGGGCGAAGAACCCGAAGTCCATGATGCTGCGGTTCCACACCCAGACCGCCGGCGTGCAGCTCACCGCCCAGCAGCCGGAGGTGAACCTGGTGCGGGTGGCGGTCCAGGGCCTCGGCGCGGTGCTCGGCGGCACCCAGTCGCTGCACACCAACAGCTTCGACGAGGCGATCGCCCTGCCCACCGAGAAGGCGGCCCGGCTGGCGCTGCGCACCCAGCAGGTGCTGGCGTACGAGACGGACCTGACGGCCACCGTGGACCCGTTCGCCGGGTCGTACGTGGTGGAGGCGATGACCGCCGAGCTGGAGACGGCCGCCGACGAGCTGATGCAGCGGGTCTTCGACCACGGTTCGGCGGTGGACGCCATCGAGGCGGGCTTCCAGAAGCGGGAGATCGAGCAGTCCGCGTACCGGATCGCCCAGGAGATCGACTCGGGCGAGCGGGTGGTGGTCGGGCTCAACCGCTTCCGGATCGACGAGGAGGAGCCGTACGAGCCGCTGCGGGTCGACCCGACGATCGAGGTCGGCCAGGCGGAGCGGCTGGCCAAGCTGCGCGCCCAGCGGGACTCCGGTGCGGTCGAGCGCGCGCTGGCCGAGCTGCGGGCGGCGGCCGAGGGTGACGCCAACGTGCTCTACCCGATGCGGGAGGCGCTGCGCGCCCGGGCCACCGTCGGTGAGGTGTGCGGAACGCTGCGCGACGTGTGGGGGATCCACCGGCCGAGCGACCGGTTCTAAGTCGACGAGGGCGGCCCGCCCGGCACCCCGTGCGGTGTCCGGTGCGGGCCGCCGTCGCGTTCCCGACCGCTCTGACCTGGGCGTACGCCGTGCTACGGCGTACAGTCGATGGTCTCCCCGCACGCGGCGGGGGCGGTGACGGCTCGGTGCGGATCCTCCCCGGGCGACGCCGCCCGGGCGCCGCTCCCGGAGCCGTCGGGCAGCGTGGCCGGAGCCGGCGCGCGTGTGCGGATCGGGATTGCGGGTAACCCGGTCGGGTGAACCGGACGGACAGCCTGTGCGGTCGCACGCGGGGCCGCCATGTCACCGTGAGGAGTCGTCCGACAGCCGACCGTTGTCGCGCAATTGTCCGAGCGGCAGTTAATTGTCGCGACTAATGCGACAATTCGGAACGACGGCCCGGGTTTTGGTGACCGTTGAATCGGTTACGCGTTGTAGGAGGTGTGGGGCAGATGACGGCGTTCGACCGCGATCTACCTGCTGTCCCGCAGATATTCGGGCCCTCTCACCAGGGCATTCGTGACGCTGCGCGGTCCGACCGCTACGCGAAAGATGTTGCGCAGCGTCACCGCCGGAGGTCTAGGCTGTCTGCTGTTCTCCCCGATGATCCATCCATCTCTAGTGATCGAGAATTCGACGTGACGAGTGCGTTGACGCTGCCGTCCGGCAGCCAGCTGGCGTCGTCCTGGCCGGAGGCGCCGACCGGGTCCCAGCCCCTGCCCCTGGAACTCGACCATCTGCTTGCGCTGCGCGTACCGGGCCTCATCGCCACCCGCCGTCACATCCACTCCCACCCGGAGCTGTCGGGCGAGGAGTTCGAGACGGCCGCCCTGGTGCACCGGGAGCTCTCCCTCGCCGGGCTGAAGCCGCGCCTGCTGCCGAAGGGCAACGGCGTCATCTGCGACATCGACGGGCGCCCGGACGGCCCGGTGATCGCGCTCCGCGCCGACATCGACGCGCTGCCGCTCAGCGACCCGAAGGACGTGCCGTACCGGTCCACCGTGGACGGCGTCTGCCACGCCTGCGGGCACGACGTGCACACCACCGTGATGCTCGGCGTGGGCATGCTGCTCGCCCAGCTCGCCGACCTCGGCCAACTCGACGGCCGCGTGCGGCTCATCTTCCAGCCGGCCGAGGAGATCCTGCCCTGCGGCTCGCTGGAGGTCATCGAGGCCGGCGGCCTGGACGACGTGGTGCAGATCTTCGCGGTCCACTGCGACCCGAACCTGCCGGTCGGCAAGGTCGGCCTGCGGGTCGGCCCGATCACCGCCGCCGCCGACAACGTCACCGTCCGGCTGACCGGCCCCGGCGGGCACACCGCCCGCCCCCACCTGACCGTCGACCTGGTCGACGCGCTGGGCCGGCTGGTCACCGAGGTGCCGACCCTGGTCAGCCGCCGGGTGCCGGCCAACAGCGGGCTGCTGCTGGTGTTCGGCCACGCCTCGGCCGGCACCCGCTACAACGTCATCCCCTCCGAGGCCTGCGCCGCCGGCACCCTGCGGGTGATGGACCGCGACACCTGGGACCAGGCCCCGAAGATCGTGGCTCAGGTGGTGCGGGACGTCCTCGCCCCCACCGGCGCCACCGTCGACCTCGAATACCTGCGCGGCCGGCCCCCGGTCACCAACGACGCCCGGGCCATCGGCGTGCTCACCGCCGCCACCGCCGCCGCGCTCGGGCCCGAGGGCATCGCCGAGACCCCGCAGAGCATGGGCGGCGAGGACTTCTCCTGGTACCTGGAGCACGTGCCCGGCGCGCTCGCCCGCCTCGGCGTCGGCCGGAACGGGCCCAACGTGGACCTGCACCGGGCCTCGTTCGACGTGGACGAGCGCGCCATCCCGGTTGGCGTACGCCTCATGGTCCAGACCGCGCTGCGGGCACTGGCGGCGGCCCGCTAGGCACCGGACCCTCCGGCAGCGCCGGGCCTCCCGGCGGCGTACGCCGCCGGCGCCGGCGGGCCAGGGCCAGCACGAGCGCGACCGGGACGCCGATCGCCACCGCGAACGGCAGCACCGCGCCCAGCACGGTGAGCGCCACCCGCAGCGAGCCCAGGAACGCCGACCAGCCGCCCCGCAGCCCGGCCAGGAAGCCGAGGTCCTCCTCGTCCTCGACGGCCGCGGCCTCCGGACCGACGAAGGTCACCGTGATGGTGGAGAGCGCGGTCAGGTCGGCGAGCCGCCGCTTCTTCGCCTCCAGCGAGGCCAGGTCCGCCTCCCGGCGGCCCACCTCGTTCTCCAGCGTGACCAGGTCGGTGATCGAGGTGGCCCGGGCCAGCAGCCGCCGGGCGCTGTCCACCCGGGCCCGCTGGGTGGCGATCCGGGCGTCCAGGTCCACGGTCTCCTCGGTGACGTCCTCGGTGCGGACCTCGCGCCGCTCCTGGTCGCCGAGCTTGACCAGCGCCTCCAGCACGGTCGTGAAGCGCTCCGCCGGCACCCGCAGGGTCAGCTCGGCCCGCGCGTCCGCCGAGTCGCTGTTGCGCTGGTCGCCGCCGACGAAGCCGCCCGCCGCCGTCGCCGCCGTGCTCGCCTCGCGGGCCGCCCGCTCCACGTCGTCCACCCGCACCTGGAGCGTTCCGGTGTAGATGATCGCCCGCTGGTCGACCCGCAGGTCCGCGCCACCCGCGCCGGACTGCGCCTTCTCCGGCGCGGCCTGGTCCCGGTCCGCCGCCCCACCCGCCACCGACTGCGGCTGGGCGGCCGAACCGGCGGTGTCACCCGAGTCGCCGCCCGCGCTGCAGGCCCCGACGCCCAACACCACCAGCAGCCCGGCCGCCGCGAGCGCCCGGCCCCGGCGGCGGCTGTCCCGTATCCTCATGTCCCCGCTCCGATCCTTCGACGGCCCCGCTGCGGGACCGATACGTCGGACGCGACGCGACACCGCGCCGGTTCCGGCAGACTGCGCTGAGGACGTCACGATTCGATAATCGAGGAGTCACGATGCAGCTCACCAAGTACGCCCACTCCTGCCTCCGGCTGGAGCACGACGGGGGAGTGCTGGCCGTGGACCCCGGAGTCTTCAGCGATCCGGCGGCGCTGGACGGGGCGGACGCGGTGCTGATCACCCACGAGCACCCGGACCATGTGGACGTCGAGACGCTGACCCGGGCGCTGGACCGGCGGCCCGCCCGGATCTACGGCCCGGCCTCCCTCACCGGGGTGCTCGGCGACGCCGCCGAGGCGCTGACCGTGGTCACGCCCGGCGAGTCGTTCACCGCGGCCGGGGTGGCGGTCCGCGCGTACGGCGGACAGCACGCGGTCATCCACCCCGACATCCCCGTCGTCCAGAACATCGGCTACCTGTTCAACGACGTCGTCTACCACCCGGGCGACGCGCTCGTCGTCCCCGACGACGTCCAGGTCGACACGCTCTTCGCCCCGATCCACGCGCCCTGGTCGAAGTTCTCCGAGGTGGTCGACTTCATCCGGGCGGTCGCCCCACGGCGGGCGTTCGCCCTGCACGACGCGCTGCTCAACGCCAACGGCTTCGGCGTGCTCGACCGCCAGTACACCGCGCTGTCGAAGACCGAGTACCGGCGCCTGGAACCGGGCACCCGGATCGACGCCTGAGCGCGCATGGCCGGTCCACCCCCCGACCTGGTCCAGCGGCTCTACGCGACGCCGCCGGACCGGTTCGTCGCGGCCCGGGACGCCGCGGTCGCCGAGGCGCGCCGGGCCGGTGACCCGAAGGGCGCCCGGGAGATCGGCAAGCTGCGCCGGCCTACCGTCGCCGCCTGGCTGGTCAACCTGCTCGCGATCCGCCGCCCCGAGCTGGTCGCCGACCTGGCGCAGCTCGCCGAGTCGCTCCGCTCGGCGCAGCGGGACCTGCGCGGCGGCAAGCTCCGCGAGCTCTCCGCGCAGCGCCGGGCCGTCGTGGGCGCGCTCGTCGCCGAGGTACGCAAGCTGGCCGCCGCCGAGCCGGCCGCCCCGCCGGTCGGGAAGCTGCCGCTCGGCGAGGTCGAGGCGACGTTGAACGCCGCGCTCTCCGACACCGAGGTGGCCGAGCAGGTACGCGCCGGCCGGCTGCTGCGATCCACCCACTACGCCGGGTTCGGCGAGGTGCCCCGGCCGCAGTTGCGGCTGGTCACCGGGGGCGGCGAGGAGGAACCCGCCGTACCCGACCGGGCGGCCGAGCGCGCCGAGAGCCGGCGCACGCGCGACCAGCGGGCCGCCGAGCGGGCGGCCCGGGCCGAGCGGGCGAAGCGCCGCCGGGCCGTGGAACGCGAGCTGGCCAAGGCCCGCGACGACCAGGACCAGGCCGAGGCGGAGCTGACCGGGGCCACCGACGCGGAACGGGACGGTGCGGCGACGCTGGACCGGATCGAGACCGAACTGGCCGAGCTGGAGCGCCGCCGGGCCGTCGCCGAGCAGGAGCTGAGCCGGGCCAAGCTGGCCCGTCGCGGCGCGGAACGGTCGCTCACCGCCGCCCGCCGGCGCACCGGTGAGGTGGAGGCCGCCTTGGAGGCGCTGGACGCCGAAGAGGAGGATGCCGCGGAGGGTGGTCACGAGGCAGACTGATCGTGATGGATGACCACGGTGGACGGACGGTGGGGTGCCGCCGATGACCCCGGAGCAGGTCGCCGCCGCCAGCAAGCCGCTGGTGCTGGAGCTCGGGGAGGCGTTCTCCCGCTGCCCGTCGACGCTGCGCCGGGCCCGGCTGCTCGGCATCTCCGGCTGGGCCTTCTACATCACCGGCCGGGCCGGCGCGCTCGGCGACGTACGCGCCGAGACGGTCGCCGCCGCGCTCGGCTTCATCGCACCCGAGGCCGTCGCCGACGGCTGGGACGCCGCCGTGCGCACCGTCCCGCCCCTGGAGGTGGCGGGCGCGAACCTGGCCGAGTGCTGCCGGTGGGGCGCCACCAACCTGGGGGACGCTCCGGAGACGTCCCGCCTCGCCGGGCTGCTGCGGCAGGTGGTCGACGCGGCGGACGGCAGCGGCATGCCGCTCTTCGCCGCCTGGCGGGCCATGCCGGTCGACGACCCCACACCGGGCGCCCGGGCGGCCGTCGCCCTGCTGCTGCTCCGCGAGCACTTCGCCGGGGCGTACCTGCTGGCGGTGCGGGCCGCCGGGATGACACCGCTGGAGGCGGTGCTGGCCGGCCCGGAGGGGGACGCCGGGGCCGCGGCGTGCGGCTGGTCGCCGCCGTACCCGCCGGTGGGGCCGCTGGTGCGGCGGCGGCTGTGGGCCGAGGCGGTGACCGACCGGCTGGTGTCCCCGGCGTTCCGGGCGCTCGGCCCCGGCGAGGGCGCGGAACTGCTCAACCTGCTCACCGCCGCGCGACTGCACGTCCGCGGATAAATGGGGAGCGCGGTCGCCGGGGCGGCTGTCAGGATCGGCCGCGTGACGATCCCCGCCGGCTGGACCGCCCGCCGCCCCACCCTCGACGACGTGCCCGCGATCCTGGCCGTCGTGCACGCCGCCGACACCTTCGCCGTCGGCTACCCCGACTTCGACGCCGAGGACGTCCAGGACGCCCTGACCGCGCCCTTCGTCGACATGGCCCGCGACTCGTGGCTGGTCACCGACCCGGACGGCACCGCGGTGGCCTGGGCGATCCTGAGCAACCCCACCGGCGTGGGCCGGGAGTTCGTCGAGGTCTACGTCGACCCGGACCTCGGCGTGGACCTGCGCGCCCCGCTGCTGGCCCGGCTGCTCGACCGGGTCGCCGAGCGGGCCACCGAGCGGGGCCTGCCCGCGCTCGCCGCCCGGACCGCCGTCTTCGCGCCGGAGACCCGGTGGGCGGAGGAGCTGGTCGAGGCCGGCTTCACCCGGCTCAAGCGGTACATCCGGATGACCCGGTCGCTGGCCGACCTCCCCGCCGAGCCGGCGCCCCCGGCCGGGGTGACCGTCCGGCCGCTGCGCGTCGACGACGAGGCCGACCTGCGGCTGTTCCACCGGATCTTCGACACCGCCTTCCGGGACACGCCGGACTACGAGCCGGTCGGCTTCGACCAGTGGCGCGAGCAGCTTCCGTCGTACGGCAAGGTCTGGGACGAGTGGTTCCTGGCCGAGGTCGACGGGGAGCCGGCCGGAGCCCTCCAGTCCTCCGATCAGGCGCTCGATCAGGACATGGGCTGGGTGCGGACGCTGTCCGTGCTGCCCGCGTACCGGCGGCGCGGGGTCGGGGCGGCGGTGCTGCGCCGGGCCTTCGCCGTCTACGCCGCCAAGGGCCGGTCCGGGGCCGGTCTCGGCGTCGACCTGGCCAACCCGACCGCCCCGGTCACCCTCTACCGCTCGGTCGGGCTGGCCGAGGCGCGCTGGACCGACATGTACGAGCGGAACGTCCCAGCCGCAGGTGTGTGATACGCGACCCGCCGCGGGGCCGCCGCCCGATCGGGGATCCGGCCGGAGCAGACTGGAGAGGTGGGAGACGCGCTACGCGGACGCGGTGCCGGTGGGGCGGGACCGCAGCTCGGTGACGTAGTCGTCCGGCGCGCCCGCCTTCTCCGCCGCGTTCGCGATCTCCGACAGGTACCACGACGTCGGCAGGCCGCCCTCGTAGCCGTCGAAGACGTAGACCCAGGCGGTCACGTCCCCGTCGAGCGTCGAGACACGCACGGTCAGCTTCCGGTACGTCCCGGAGGTCACACCCTCGATCTCGTCGAGCTGGGCCGCGTCGTAGGGGTGGATGTCGTAGAGCGCCACGAAGACCCGGTCGCCCGGCGACTCGACCACGGTGCTGACCGAGCCCTCCCAGCCGATGACGTCCTCGCCCGCGAAGGTGAGCCGCCACCCCTCCAGCCAGCCGGTGCCCACCATCGGCGAATGCGGACAGTAGGCACGCATGCGGGCGGGGTCCAGGTTTGAGCCGTAGGCGGCGTAAAGACGCACGGCGATGACGATAGCCCGGCCGACGGGTGGGGGAGAATACGACGGTGCGTGTCGAGCGCGACGGGGAGAAGAAAGTCACTGTGAGCATTGATCGGGGGCGAGCGCGGTGAGCGCGAGGAGCGCAGCGGAGCAAAGCCCCGCAGTCGCGAACGAAAGGATGGCTCAGTGAGCCAGATCGTGATCATCGGCGGCGGGCCGGCCGGCTACGAGGCGGCGCTGGTCGCCGCCCAGCTCGACGCCGATGTCACCGTGGTCGAGGCGGAGGGGGCCGGCGGCGCCTGCGTGCTCTCCGACTGCGTGCCGTCCAAGACGTTCATCGCCAGCTCGGGGGTGGTCACCGGCTACCGGGACACCGAGGAGTTCGGGGTGCACTCGGACGGGCTGGAGGCCGTCACGGTCGACGCCCGGGCCGTGCACGAGCGGGTCAAGCGGCTCGCCCTGGCCCAGTCCGTCGACATCCACACCAAGCTGGTCAAGGCCGGCGTCGAGTTCGTCGCCGGCTCCGCCCGGCTCGGCGAGGACACCCTCGGTCACACCCACCGGGTGATCGTCACCCCGGCCGGCGGTGGCGAGGAGTACTCGATGGCCGCCACCACCGTGCTGATCGCGACCGGCGCCACCCCGCGCCAGCTCCCCACCGCCGTGCCCGACGGCGAACGCATCCTGACCTGGCGCCAGGTGTACGACTTGCCCGAGCTGCCCGAGCACCTGATCGTGGTCGGGTCCGGCGTGACCGGCGCCGAGTTCGCCAGCGCCTACCTGGCCATGGGGGTCGACGTCACGCTGGTCTCCAGCCGGGACCGGGTCATGCCGCACGAGGACGCCGACGCCGCCTCCGCGATCGAGCGGGTGTTCCGCAACCGGGGCATGACCATCCTCAACAACTCCCGCGCCGAGGCGGTCCGCCGGATCGGCGACGGCGTCGAGGTGGTGCTCGCCGACGGCCGGGTGGTCGCCGGCTCGCACGCGCTGATCGCGGTCGGCTCGATCCCCAACACCGCCGACCTGGGCCTCGCCGAGTACGGCGTCGAGCTGGCCCGGGGCGGCTACGTCACGGTCGACCGGGTCTCCCGGACCAACGTGCCCGGCATCTACGCGGCCGGCGACTGCACGGGCGTGCTGCCGCTGGCCAGCGTCGCCGCCATGCAGGGCCGGATCGCCATGTGGCACGCGCTCGGCGAGGCGGTCCGGCCGCTGCGGCTGCGTACCGTCGCGGCGAACGTCTTCACCGACCCGGAGCTGGCCACCGTCGGCGTCTCGCAGGACGAGGTCGACGCCGGCAAGGTCCCGGCCCGCCAGGTGATGCTGCCGCTCTCCGGCAACGCCCGGGCGAAGATGGACGACCTGGCCGACGGCTTCGTGAAGCTCTTCTGCCGGCCGGCCAGCGGCCAGGTGATCGGCGGCGTGGTGGTCGCGCCGAAGGCCAGCGAGCTGATCCTGCCGATCACCATGGCGGTGGAGAACAACCTCACCGTCAACGAGCTGGCCCAGACCATCACCATTTACCCGAGCCTGTCCGGTTCGATCACCGAGGCCGCCCGCCAGCTCATGCTCCACGAGCTGGAGTGAGCTCCCGCTCCCGCAGCATCACCTCGGCGAGGTGGCGGTGTTCCCCGCCCCGGGGCGCCGCCGCCGCGCCGGTCCGGCGCCCGGCCAGCGTGGCCGCGACCACCGCGAGCAGAGCGACCTCGGCGAGGATGAGCAGGCGCTCGACCAGGCCGATCAGCAGCCGGTCGCCGGGGTAGGCGGACCAGATCATCGTGGCGGCCAGCACGAGGCTCGTCAGGACGAGCCCGCGCACCCACCCGGCGGCCCGCCCACCGAGCCGCCGGGCGAGCAGCCAGCCGCCGACGGGCAGGGCCAGGAAGGCCACCACCGAGGCGTACCGGTGCACGTAGGCGGCGACGTCCATGGGCAGCCCCGGCTCGTTGGTGGGCACCACCGCGGCGGCCATCAGGCCGGCCGACCAGGCCACCAGCAGCGCCCCCGCGAGCCGGCCCGCGCCGGCCCGGAGCAGCGCCGGCAGGAGGACGAGCGTGGCCGCCGCGAGCACGGCCATGGCCGTGTCGATGACGCCGCCCCGGTCGGATACGGCGAAGTCGCTGACGGTCAGCGACCAGGGACTCAGGTTGTCGTTCACCTCGAGGTGACCGAGGACGGCGAGCACCGCCGCCAGGGCGATCCCGCCGAGGGCCAGCAGACCACTGCTCCGGGTTCCAGGCATGCCTCAGCCTGTCGCCGGAACCGCCCGAAACGGATCCGGGACCGCCACCCACTTCGATCCGAGGGTCGCCCCCTAGAGGCAGCGGGCGCGGTGGTCAGGAAGCCGCCGTCGGTTCCTCGACCGTCACCTCGGCCTCGGGGCGGTGGCGGGCGCTGATCACCGTCATGGCCCAGCCCGCCGCCGCGAACCCGGCCGCCGCCGCCCCGCCGATCAGCAGCAGCCGCCACACCGACTCGGTCAGCGCGGCGCCGCCGAGGTGCCCGACCAGCGTCCCGTACGCGGCCCAGCAGATGGCCGCTGCCGCCTCATAGAGGACGAAGAGGCGGTACGGGTAGCGGCTGCGCCCGGCCGAGAAGCAGGCCGCCATCCGGCCCCCGGGCACGAACCGGCAGAGCAGGATCACCAGAGGCCCCGGTTCGCGCAGCCCACGGGTGACCCGGGCGGCGGCCCGCCGGGCCCGTCCCGGGGTCGCGTGTCGCGGCTCGCGGCGGGTCGGGGCGGTGCGCCCGAGCAGGTAGCAGGCCAGGTCGCCGGCGAAGACACCGAGCGCGCCGACCGCGATGGTCAGCGGCAGGCTGAGTCCGCCGTAGACGGTCAGCGCACCGCTGGTGATCATGACGACCTGGGTCGGCACCACCGGCACGAAGGCGTCGGCGACGAGCAGGGTGAGCAGCACCGCGTACGCCCAGGTGGGCGACGCGACGTCAGAGATGAGTTCGGCCACGACCGCCACCTCGCCGGAGTTCCCCGTTGTACCGCACCGAGCCTGACGGCGTGTCCCGCGTCACCGCGACCAGCCCTGCCCCGCGGTGACGGCCGACACCAGCAGGCCACTGGTGTTCAACGATGCGGCGCCGCCGAATGTGACGATCCGTCGGGGCGTCGCGCCGCGCCGGGGCGGGCGGCGGATCGTCGATCCGCGGCGTACCGTTGTCGGGGCGCGGCTCCGGAGACGTCGGGTCCCCCGTTCCCGACGGCCGGGCCGCCGCGGGTCGCCGGCAGGTCCCGTGCCGGCGACCCGCCCCCACCGCACCGGGTCCGGGTGCGTCGCGAAATCCAGGTGCGTCCGCCGCGTCGCCGCGCGTACCGTCGCCGCATGCGTAGCGCGGTGGTGACCACGACGCCGGGTATCCCCGGCGCGCCGCACTGACGTTTCCGTCGACGAGGCCCCGGGGCGATCCGCCCCGGGGCCTCGCGGCGTTCCGGGTCAGCTCGCCTCCGGGTCGTACCCGATCAAGGAGAGCGACATGATCGACCACCGCAGGCTCGGCCGGGACCTGGAGCTGTTCGTCTCGGACCCCCTCGCGGGCGCCGGGTTCCCGATCTGGCTGCCGGCCGGGGCCGCCGCCCGGCACGCCGTCGAGGAGCACGTGCGGGAGCTGGAGCGCCGGGCCGGCTACCGGCACGTCTACTCGCCGCCGCTGGGCAAACGGGAGCTGTTCGAGCTCTCCGGCCACCTCGGCTACTTCGCCGACGACATGTTCCCGCCCCTGCGGCTGAGCGCCGACGACGAGTTCGTGCTGCGCCCCGCGCTCTGCCCGCACCACGCGCTGGTCTTCCGCGCCCGGGGCCGCTCCTACCGGGAGCTGCCGCTGCGGGTCGCCGAGATCGGCGGGATGTACCGGCCGGAACGCTCGGGGGTGCTGGGCGGGCTGTCCCGGGTGCGCGCCATCTCGCTCAACGACGCGCACAACTTCTGCGCCCTGGAGCAGGTGGGCGACGAGGTACGGGAGATCCTGGGGCTGATCCGCGAGGCGCACGCCGCGCTCGGCGTCAGGCCGGCCGGGTTCCGGCTGTCGCTGCGCGGGCCGGGGGAGAAGTACGTGGGCGACGACGCCGACTGGGCGCGGGCCGAGGAGCTGCTCCGCGCCGCGCTCGACGGGGTGGACCACCACGAGGGCCCCGGCGAGGCCGCCTTCTACGGCCCGAAGATCGACATCCAGATCGTGGACGCGGCCGGCCGGGAGTCGACCCTCTCCACCATCCAGCTCGACTTCGACAAGCCGGAGCGGTTCGACCTGTCGTACACCGACGCGGACGGGCGCCGGAAGCGGCCGGTCATGGTGCACCGGAGCCTGGTCGGCAGCATGGAACGGCTCTTCGCGTACCTCATCGAGGTGCACGCGGGCGCCTTCCCGGCCTGGTACGCCCCGGTGCAGCTGGTGTTGCTGCCGGTGGACGACGGGCAGGCCGAGGCGGCCGTCGACCTGTGCCGGAGGGCCGAGGCGGCCGGGCTGCGGGCCGAGGTCGACCTGGCGGGCTCGCTGGGCGCCCGGATCCGCGACGCGGCCCGGCGCAAAGTGCCGTACGTCGGGGTGGTCGGCCGCCGGGAGGCTGCCGACGGATCGGTCGCCCTGCGCCTGCGGGACGGGCGCGGCCTCGACCCGCTGCCGGCGGCCGACGCGCTCGCGCTGATCGGCGCCGTGGTGGCCGCCCGCTCGGCCGACCTGCTCCCGCCCGGCTGACCGCCGGCGGGCCGCCCCGGCCGGGCCGCCGCTCGTGGTGTTCACGTCAGCGCCCGGCCGGCGCGGCCGCCGGCTTCCCGGGCGGTCCGCCGGGCCGTCCGGGCGGTCCACCGCCGGGCCGCCCGGGCGGCCCGCCGGCCGGCAGCGGCGCGGCGGCCTCCTCGTCGACCACCGCGCCGGCGAACTGCGACCGGTAGAGCTCGGCGTAGGCGCCGTTCGCGGCGACCAGCTCGTCGTGCGTGCCCTGCTCGACGATCCGGCCCTGGTCCATCATGAGGATCAGGTCGGCGTCGCGGATGGTGGAGAGCCGGTGCGCGATGACGAAGCTGGTCCGCTCGGTGCGCAGCGCCGCCATGGCCCGCTGGAGCAGCACCTCGGTGCGGGTGTCGACCGAGCTGGTCGCCTCGTCGAGGATGAGCAGCGACGGCTCGGCGAGGAACGCCCGGGCGATCGTGATGAGCTGCTTCTCGCCGGCGCTGACGTTGCTGCCCTCCTCGTCGATCACGGTGTCGTAGCCGTCGGGGAGGCTGCGCACGAACCGGTCCACGAAGGTGGCCCGGGCCGCGGCCAGGATCTCCTCCTCGGTGGCGGTCGGCCGCCCGTACGCGATGTTGTCCCGGATGGTGCCGCCGAAGAGCCAGGTGTCCTGGAGCACCATGCCGATCTTGCCGCGCAGCTCGGCTCGCTTCATCGAACCGATGTCCACCCCGTCCAGGGTGATCCGGCCGGCGTCCAGCTCGTAGAACCGCATGACCAGGTTGACCAGGGTGGTCTTGCCGGCGCCGGTCGGGCCGACGATGGCCACCGTGTGCCCGGGCTCGGCCACCAGCGAGAGGTCGTCGATGAGCGGCTTGTCCGGGTCATAGCGGAACGAGACGTGCTCGAACTCGACCCGGCCGGTGACCCGGGGCGGCGCGGGCCGGTCCGGGGCCTGCTCCTCGGCGTCGAGCACCTCGAAGACCCGCTCGGCCGAGGCCACCCCGGACTGGAGCAGGTTGGCCATCGAGGCGATCTGGGTGAGCGGCTGGGTGAACTGCCGCGAGTACTGGATGAACGCCTGCACGTCGCCCAGGCTCATCGACCCGGAGGCCACCCGCAGCCCGCCGACCACGGCGATCGCGACGTAGCTGAGGTTCCCCACGAACATCATGGCCGGCATGATGATCCCGGAGATGAACTGGGCACCGAAGCTGGCCCGGAACAGCTCCTCGTTCTTGGCCGCGAAGGCGGCCTGCGCCTCGCGCTGCCGGCCGAAGACCTTGACCAGCTCGTGACCGGTGTACGTCTCCTCGATCAGGCCGTTCAGCTCACCGGTGTGCCGCCACTGCGCGATGAACCGGCGTTGCGACCGCTTGGCGATCTGCTGGGTGACGACCACCGACAGCGGCACCGCCACGAGGGCGACGAGGGCCAGCAGCGGCGAGATCCAGACCATCATGGCCAGCACGCCGACCACGGTGAGCAGCGCGCTGAGCAGCTGGCTGAGCGTCTGCGACAGGGTCTGCGAGATGTTGTCGATGTCGTTGGTGACCCGGCTCAGCAGCTCGCCACGGGGCTGCTTGTCGAAGTAGGGCAGCGGCAGCCGGTTGAGCTTCTCCTCCACCTCGGCGCGCAGCCGCAGCACGGTGCGCTGCACCACCCCGTTGAGCAGCCAGCCCTGCCACCACATCAGCAGGCTGGCGCCCAGGTAGAGGGCGAGCGCCAGGGTGATCGTGCGACCCAGCGCCGTGAAGTCGATGCCCGTACCGGGCACCACGTCCATCCGGGCCAGCATGTCGGCGAAGTTCTCGTTGCCGGCGGCCCGGGCCGCCGCCACCGCCTGCTCCTGGGTGGTGCCGGCGGGGATCTGCCGGCCGACCACCCCGGCGAAGATGAGGTCGGTGGCGTGCCCGAGGATCTTCGGGCCGATCACGCTCGCGCCGACGCTGGCCACCGCCAGGGTGATGATCGCGGTGAGCGAGAACCGGTGCGGCCGGAGGCGGCCCAGCAGCCGGCGGGCGGACGGCCCGAAGTTCATCGACTTCTCCGCCGGCATGGCGGCGCCCATCCACGGCGGCCCGCCGCCGCCGCGCCGTGCGGCCGCCGCCGGCAACCGCTGCGGCGACCCCCCGTCGGCCTTCGTCTCCGGCGCCGGCTTCTGCCCGGGGACGGCGGTCATGCCGTCACCTCCGCCGTCTGCTGGGACGCCACGATCTCGGCGTACGTCGGGCAGGTCACCAGCAGGTCGTCATGTCGTCCCATCCCGACGACGCCCCCGTCCTCGAGCACGATGATCTGGTCGGCGTCGATGATCGTGGAGACCCGCTGCGCCACGATCACCACCACCGCGTCCGCGGTGACCGGCTTCAGCGCGGCCCGCAGCCGGGCGTCGGTGCCGAGGTCGAGCGCGGAGAAGGAGTCGTCGAAAAGGTAGATCTCCGGCTTGCGGACCAGCGCGCGGGCGATCGCGAGCCGTTGCCGCTGGCCGCCGGAGACGTTCGTGCCGCCCTGCGCGATCGGCGCCTCCAGGCCGCCCGGCATCTCCGCGACGAAGTCCCGGGCCTGGGCGATCTCCAGCGCCGACCACAGCTCGGCGTCGGTCGCGTCCGGGTTGCCGTAGCGGAGGTTGCTGGCGACGGTGCCGCTGAACAGGTACGGCCGCTGCGGCACCAGCCCGATCCGGCGCCACACCTCGTCGGGCTCCAGCAGCCGCACGTCCACCCCGTCGACCAGCACGGCGCCGGCGGTCGGGTCGACCAGCCGGGGGATCAGGGTGAGCAGGGTCGTCTTGCCGGCTCCGGTGGAGCCGATGATGGCCGTGGTCCGGCCGGGGCGCGCCTGGAACGAGATGTCGTGCAGCACCGGCGCGCTCGCACCCGGGTACTGGAAGGAGACCCGGCGGAACTCCAGCTCGGCGCGGCGGGTCATCGCGATCATCGGTTCGACCGGCGGCACCACCGACGACTCGGTGTCCAGCACCTCGACGATCCGCTCGGCGCAGACCGCCGCGCGGGGCACCATCATCAGCATGAAGGTGGCCATCATGACGGCCATCAGGATCTGCATGAGGTACTGCAGGAAGGCGGTGAGCGCGCCGACCTGGATCTGGCCGGAGTCGACCCGTTCCGCGCCGAACCAGAGCACGGCGACGCTGGAGACGTTGAGCACCAGCATGACCACCGGAAAGATCAGCGCCTGGAGCCGGCCGATCCGCAGGGCGGTCTCGGTGAGGTCGGTGTTCGCCACCCGGAAGCGCTCGGTCTCGTACGGCTCGCGGACGAAGGCCCGGACCACCCGGATGCCGGTGATCTGCTCGCGCAGCACCCGGTTGACCGTGTCGATCCGGGTCTGCATGAGCCGGAAGCCCGGGACCATCCGCCGGGTGATCAGGCCGAGCGTGATCGCCAGGACCGGCACGCAGACCAGCATGAGCCAGGAGAGGCCCACGTCCTCCTGGAGCGCCATCACCACGCCGCCGACGCTCATGATCGGTGCCGCGACGAGCATGGTGCAGCTCATCAACACCAGCATCTGCACCTGCTGGACGTCGTTGGTGTTCCGGGTGATCAGCGAGGGCGCCCCGAACCGGGCCACCTCGCGGGCCGAGAAGCTGTTGACGTGCGCGAAGATGCCGGCCCGGACGTCCCGGCCGAAGCCCATGGCGGTCTTCGCGCCGAGGTAGACGGCGACGATCGAGCAGGCGATCTGGAGCAGGCTGACGAGCAGCATCCAGCCGCCCGTACGCATGATCTGGTCGGTGTCGCCGAGGGCCACGCCCCGGTCGATGATGTCGGCGTTGAGGCTCGGCAGGTAGAGCGATGCCATCGTGCCGACGAACTGGAAGGCCACCACCGCGGCCAGCAACCGCCGGTACGGGCGCAGGTGGGTACGGAGCAGGCGGATCAGCACGGACGGCTCCCCGATGGGTCTTCGGTGTCGGACTCGCTGTTCCGGTTCAACCGGCGAAGGTCCCCGTCGGACATGCTCGTGATGATTTCCGTGAGGAACTCCCGGATCACCGCCTGCTTCGCGGGGTCGGCGTCGACCGAGGTGAGCGGCCGGTTGCTGTGGATCAGGTCGATGATGGCGAGGGCGTGTTCCCGGCCCTTGTCGGTCAGGCTGAGCTGCACGCTGCGCCGGTCGTCGGGGTCCCGCCGCCGGGCCACGAAGCCGTCGCGCTCCAGGGTGTCGACGATGCCGGTGAGGGTTGCCGGCCGGACGAAGCACCGCTCCGCCATCTCCCGGTGGGTGCTGTCGCCGGCCCGCAGCAGGACGAGCAGCACCCGCATGCCGGCGGAGGTGAGCCCGTGGTGTTCGGCGAGGTAGCGGCCCCAGTGCTGCTCGACGATGTGCCCGGCGATCGAGATGAGCCGGCCGAGCGGCGCGTGCTGGAGCGCGTCGGGGAAGCGGACGAGCGGTCCCATGTTCACGGGCGTCAGGTTAGCCCCCGAACCATCAGGCCCCAAACTATTTACGCGGTCAGCCGAAAGCCACGGCCAGGGCGGCGGCGACGAACAGCACCTGGAGCGCCGTCCGGGTGCCGACCGGGGTCACCGGGCGGCCGGCCAGGGTGAGTCCGCGGCGCGCGGCCGAGACGTTGGCCGGGAACATGGCCAGCATCAGCAGCGCCAGGCCGGCGGCGGCCGGACGCGCGGTCGCCGGGAGGAGCAGCCCGAGCGCCCCGAGCAGTTCGAGCACGCCGGTGAGGGTGACCAGCAGGTCGGGCCGGGGCAGCCGGGGCGGCACCATGGCGATCAGGTCGGCGCGGCGGGACAGGAAGTGGGCGGAGCCGGTCAGCACGAACATCAGGGCCAGGCCGACCCGCAGGGCGGGGTGCCAGCAGTCGAGGGCGGCGACGCCGGACAGGCCGGCGAGCCGGGCCGCCGCGGTGCCGGCGAGCAGGGCGATCAGGGGTGCCATGGGTACGCCTTCCCGGGGGAGGAACTTGTCGACGACAAGATTGGGTCGCGGGAGGCCATCTTGTCAATGGCAAGTTAGAGTGGTGCGCATGAGCCAGTCCCGCGCGTACCACCACGGCGACCTGCGCCGCGCCCTGCTCGACGCGGCGGTGGAGGTGATGGCCGAGTCCGGCCCGGCCGCGCTGAGCCTCCGCGACCTGGCCCGCCGGGCCGGCGTCTCGCACGCCGCACCCGCCCACCACTTCGGCGAGAAGGCCGGGCTGCTCACCGCGCTCGCCGCCCAGGGCTTCGAGCTGCTGGCCGAGGCGCTGCGCGACGCCGGCGACGACCTGGTCGACACCGGGGTGGCGTACGTGGGGTTCGCGGTCCGGCACCGGGCGCACTTCGAGGTGATGTTCCGACCCGACCTCTACCGGGCCGACGACCCCGAGGTGGTGGCCGCCCGGACCAGGGCCGGCGAGCTGCTGCGCACCGGCGTGGCCCGGCGCACCGGGCGGGGCCCGGACGTCGACGCCCTGGCGGCCTGGTCGATCGTGCACGGCTTCGCCACGCTCTGGCTCTCCGGCGCCCTGCCGCCGCGGGTCGGCCCCGACCCGGAGGCCGCCGCGCGTACCGTCATCAGCCGGCTCTTCCCCTGACGGCCGGGGCCCCCGCCCGCTGTGCGGAGAGCCCCGGCCGCCGGGTCACCAGCTCGTCGGCAGCGGCATGCCCTCGGTGTAGCCGGCGGTGCTCTGCACGCCGACCAGCGCCCGCTCGTGGAACTCCTCCAGGTTGCGCGCGCCCGCGTAGGTGAACGCGCTGCGCACCCCCGAGATGATCTCGTCGATCAGGTCCTCGACGCCCGGCCGGGTCGGGTCCAGGTACATCCGGGCGGACGAGATGCCCTCCTCGAAGATCGCCTTCCGGGCCCGGTCGAACGCGCTGTCCTCGGCGGTCCGCGCGCTCACCGCGCGGGCCGAGGCCATGCCGAAGCTCTCCTTGTAACGCCGGCCGTCGGCGTCGGTGTAGAGATCGCCGGGGGACTCGTAGGTGCCGGCGAACCAGGAGCCGATCATCACGTTCGAGGCGCCCGCCGCGAGCGCCAGCGCCACGTCCCGCGGGTGGCGTACGCCGCCGTCGGCCCACACGTGCCGGCCCAGCGAGCGGGCCGCCGCGGCGCAGTCGAGCACCGCGGAGAACTGCGGGCGGCCCACGCCGGTCATCATCCGGGTGGTGCACATGGCGCCCGGCCCGACGCCGACCTTGATGATGTCGGCGCCCGCCTCGACCAGGTCGCGTACGCCGTCCGCGGTGACCACGTTGCCCGCCGCCACCGGCACACCGGGGTCGAGCTTGCGGACCGCCCGCAGCGCCTGGATCATGCGCTCCTGGTGCCCGTGCGCGGTGTCCACCACGAGGGTGTCCACCCCGGCCTCCAGCAGCGCCGCCGCCTTGCCGGTCACGTCGCCGTTGATGCCCACGGCGGCGGCCACACGCAGCCGGCCCCGGTCGTCGACGGCCGGCTTGTAGAGCGTGGCCCGCAGCGCGCCCGACCGGGTCAGCACCCCGACCAGGCGCCCCTCGGCGTCCACCACGGGGGCGAGCCGCCGCCGGCCCGCCGAGAGCCGGTCGAAGCCGGTACGCGGGTCCGCGTCCGCCGGCACGGTGTGCAGCTCGGTCGACATCACGTGCCGGAGCTGGGCGAAGCGGTCCACCCCGACCGTGTCCGCCTCGGTGACCACGCCGAGCGGGCGCCCGGCCTCGTCGACCACGATCACCGCGCCGTGCGACCGCTTCGGCAGCAGGTGGATGGCGTCGCCGACGGTGTCCCTCGGGCCGAGCGTGATCGCGGTGTCGTGCACCAGGTGCCGCCGCTTGACCCAGGCGACGACGTTCGCCACCACCTCGATGGGGATGTCCTGCGGGATCACCGCGATGGCCCCGCGTCGGGCCACCGTCTCGGCCATCCGCCGGCCGGCCACCGCGGTCATGTTCGACACCACCAGCGGGATGGTGGTGCCGGTGCCGTCGGCCGCGGCCAGGTCGACGTCGAGCCGGGAGCCCACCTCCGAACGGTTGGGCGCCATGAAGACGTCGTTGTAGGTCAGGTCGTGCGCGGGAACCGCGCCATGAAGGAACCGCACCCGGCCATCATTCCTGCTCGCGGTCGGTCCCGCCGCCGCTGGTGGCCCAAACCACCCCGGCCGGCGGGACCGCCACGGACGTCAGGAGATGGTGCAGATGGCCGCGCCCGCCGTGATCACCGCGCCGACCTCGGCGGACAGGCCGCTGACCGTGCCGGCCTTGTGGGCGTGCAGGGGCTGCTCCATCTTCATGGCCTCCAGGACCACCACGAGGTCGCCCTCGGCGACGGTGTCCCCGTCCGCCACGGCGATCTTGACGATGGTGCCCTGCATGGGCGAGGCGAGCGCGTCTCCGCTGGCCGCCGCGCCGGCCTTGGCGCCGCCGCCCCGGCGGGCCGGCTTCTTCGCGGCGGGCGCGGCGGTCGCCGTACCCGCGCCGAGGCCGCCCGGGAGGGTGACCTCCAGCCGCTTGCCGCCCACCTCGACCACGACGGTCTCGCGCTCGGCCGGACCCTCGACGGCGCCGGCGGGGGCGGTGAAGGCCGGGACCGTGTTGTTCCACTCCGTCTCGATCCACCGGGTGTGCACGGTGAACGGCTCGGCCGTGAACGCCTCGTCGCGGACCACCAGGCGGTGGAAGGGCAGCGCCGTGGCCATGCCCTCGATGACCATCTCGTCCAGCGCGCGGCGGGCCCGCTCCAGCGCCTCGGTGCGGGTCTCGCCGACGATGATCACCTTGGCGAGCAGCGAGTCGAAGTTCCCGCCGATCACGTCGCCGGCCGAGATGCCGGTGTCCACCCGGACGCCCGGGCCGGTGGGCAGCCGCAGCGCCGTGATGCTGCCCGGGGCGGGCAGGAAGTTGCGGCCCGGGTCCTCGCCGTTGATCCGGAACTCGATCGCGTGCCCGCGCGGCGTCGGGTCCTCGGTGAACCGCAGCTTCTCGCCGTCGGCGATGCGGAACTGCTCGCGGACCAGGTCGATGCCGGCGGTCTCCTCGGTCACCGGGTGCTCGACCTGCAGCCGGGTGTTGACCTCTAGGAAGGAGATGGTGCCGTCCACGCCGACCAGGTATTCGACGGTGCCGGCGCCGTGGTAGCCGGCCTCCCGGCAGATCGCCTTGGCGCTGTCGTGGATCTGCCGGCGCTGGGCCTCGGTGAGGAACGGCGCGGGGGCCTCCTCGACCAGCTTCTGGTGCCGGCGCTGGAGCGAGCAGTCCCGGGTGCCCACCACGATCACGTTGCCGTGCTGGTCGGCCAGGACCTGTGCCTCGACGTGGCGGGGCTGGTCCAGGTAGCGCTCGACGAAGCACTCGCCCCGGCCGAACGCGGCGACCGCCTCGCGGGTGGCCGACTCGAACAGGTGCGGGATCTCCTCCATGGTGCGGGCCACCTTGAGGCCGCGCCCGCCGCCGCCGAAGGCCGCCTTGATGGCGACCGGCAGGCCGTGGTCGACGGCGAAGGCCATCACCTCGTCGGCGTTGCCGACCGGGTCCGGGGTGCCGGGGACCAGCGGCGCGCCGGCCCGCTGGGCGATGTGCCGGGCGGTCACCTTGTCACCGAGGTCGCGGATCGCCTGCGGGGTGGGGCCGATCCAGGTCAGCCCGGCGTCGAGGACGGCCTGGGCGAAGTCGGCGTTCTCGGAGAGGAAGCCGTAGCCGGGGTGCACCGCGTCGGCGCCGGCCTTGCCGGCCACGTCGATCAGCTTGTCGATCCGCAGGTAGCTGTCGGCCGCGGTGTCGCCGCCCAGGGCGTACGCCTCGTCGGCGAGGGTGGCGTGCAGGGCGTCCCGGTCGGAGTCCGCGTAGACGGCGACGCTCGCCAGGCCGGCGTCGCGGCAGGCGCGGATGACGCGGACGGCGATCTCGCCGCGGTTGGCGATGAGTACCTTGCGCACCTTGGTGGCTCCTCCCGAGGTCGTTGCCGGGAGTGTATCGGCCGGGGATTCGGCCCTAACGATCGCTCAGTGTGGGATGCCGCACTGTAGTCAAATTTGGCTATTACGCTTGTCCGGTGTCGGCAACGCGGATGATGATTCTGGGCCTGGTGCGGTGGATGCAGCCGGTGCACGGCTACGACGTACGCCGTGAGCTGCTGAGCTGGAGCGCGGACAAGTGGGCCAACGTGCAGCCCGGTTCGATCTACCACGCCCTGCGCAAGCTCACCGACGAGGGCCTGCTCCGGACGGTCTCCGTCGAGCAGGTCGGCGCCCGCCCCGCCCGCACCACCTACGAGGTGACGCCGAAGGGGGACGAGGAGTTCGAGACCCTGCTGCGGGCCCAGTGGTGGCAGCTCAACGAGCCGCCGGACCCGTTCGTGGCGGCCTTCTCGTTCCTGCCGGCGATGCCGCGCGACGAGGCGGCGGCGGCGCTGCGGAACCGGGCGAACCTCATCCGCGCGGGCGTCGAGTCGATGCGCGCCTCACTTGACTCGGACTGGGTGCGCAACCGCAAGCCGGTGCACGTCGGCTGGATGTTCGAGCTGTGGCTGGCCCGGGCCGAGGCGGAGATGGCCTGGTGCGAGCGGATCGCCGAGCGGATCGAGTCCGGAGTGTCGTACCTGCCTGCTGGGCTGGAGCAGGCCGAGGGATGGTCGGGCTGGACGGCCGGCGCTCCCAACGCGGAATAATCAACGTTGACCACAAGAGTTATATCGCGTTAGTCTCTGCGCGAGCCGTGGGGGAGCCGTGCGTCCTCCTCGCGGACCATCGGCGGCCGGTCGCGTCCGGCCCGGAGGACCAGGAGCAGACATGATCGAGACCAGGGGGCTGCGGAAGTCGTTCCGCTCCCGCGCGGGTCGCGAGACGAAGACCGTGGACGCGGTCCGTGGCGTCAACCTCGAAGTGGCCGAGGGGGAGATCTTCGGCTTCCTCGGCCCCAACGGCGCCGGCAAGACCACCACCCTGCGGATGCTCGCCACCCTCATCGAACCCGACGGCGGCGAGGCCACCATCGCCGGCGCCGACCTGCGCAAGGACCCGGCCGAGGTGCGCCGGCGCATCGGCTACGTGGCCCAGGGCGGCAGCACCTGGGACGAGTCCACCGCCCGCGAGGAGCTGGTGCTGCACGCCCGGCTCTACGGCATCGGCAAGGCCGACGCGCACCGCCGCGCCACCCGGGCCCTGGACGCCTTCCAGCTCAGCGAGTACGCCGACCGCAAGTGCAAGACCTACTCCGGCGGGCAGCGCCGGCGGGTCGAGATCGCGCTCGGCATCATCCACGAGCCGAAGATCGTCTTCCTGGACGAGCCCACCACCGGCCTCGACCCGCAGAGCCGGGCGCACATGTGGGACGAGATCCGCCGGCTGCGCGCCGAGGGCATGACGGTCTTCATCACCACGCACTACCTCGACGAGGCCGACGCGCTCTGCGACCGGATCGCGATCATGGATCACGGCGAGGTGGTCGCGGAGGGCACCCCGGCCGAGTTGAAGCGCGAGATCTCCGGCGAGGTGGTGCTGGTCGGCCTCGACGCCGCCACCACCCCGCAGGCCGCCGAACTGCTCGACACCGAGGCGTACGTCAGCAAGCTGGAGACCGCCGACGAGGGCGGCCTGCGCCTCTACGTCGACGAGGGCGCCACCGCCATCCCGCAGGTGCTGCGCCGCCTCGACCACGCCGGGCTGGAGCTGCGCTCGATCGAGCTGCACCGCCCCAGCCTCGACGACGTCTTCCTCACCAAGACCGGCCGCTCGCTGCGCGAGTCCTGAGCATCGGGAGCACTGTCATGAAACTCGCCCGCGACACCTGGCTGATCTTCCAGCGCCAGATCCAACTGCTGCTGCGCAACCCCGTGTGGGTCTTCGTCGGCGTCTTCCAGCCGGTGATGTACCTGCTGCTGTTCGCCCCGCTGCTCAAGCCCGCGCTCAACGCGCCGACCCAGGCCGCCGCGTACAAGATCTTCGTGCCCGGCCTGCTCGTGCTGCTGGCCATCTTCGGCGGCCTGTTCCAGGGCTTCGGCCTCATCGCCGAGCTGCGCGCCGGGGTCATCGAGCGGTCCCGGGTCACCCCGGTCAGCCGGCTCGCCCTGCTCCTCGGCCGCTCGCTGCGGGACGTGGTCTCGCTGATCGCGCAGGCCGTCATCATCACCCTGCTGGCGCTCCTGTTCGACCTGCGCGTCTTCATCGGGTACCTGCTGCTCGCGTACCTGATGCTGGCCCTCATCGCGCTCATGACCTCGGCCGTCTCCTACGGCGTCGCGCTCAAGGTCAAGAGCGAGGACGCGCTGGCCCCGCTCATGAACACCGTGGCCCAGCCGGTGCTGCTGCTCTCCGGCATCCTGCTGCCGCTGACCTTCGCCCCCGGCTGGCTCCAGGGCGTCGCCAAGTGGAACCCGTTCTCCTGGTCGGTCGACGGCGTCCGCGCGCTCTTCGCCGGTGACCTGAGCAACGACAAGGTCTGGCAGGGCCTGACGATCGTCGCGGTGCTCGCCGTCGCCGGGGTGGTCTGGGCCGCCCGGCAGTTCGCGCGCAGCGTCCGCTGACCCGACGAGAGCTGCCTCTCATCCAGGGCGGGGTGCCGGCCGTGCGCAAGTAGCGTAAGGCCGGTGCCCCGCCTCACCCGTGACCGGACGACCTGGCTGACCTACGCCCAGCTGGGACTCTGGGGCTTCTTCCTCTACGGGTTCGGTCCCGTCGTCCCGCTGCTCCGCGACGAACAGGGCACCAGCGCCGCCGTCGCCGGCCTGCACAGCACCGGCATCGCGGTCGGCGCGCTGGCCGGTGGCGCGCTCTTCGCGCCCGCCGCCCGCCGCCTCGGCCGCGGCCCGGCCATCTGGCTCGGGCTCGCCGGCGTGGCCGCCGGCGTCATCGCGCTGAGCCTGCTCCACCCGCTGCCCGCCACCATCGCGGCCGTCGCGGTGATCGCCACCTTCGGCATGGTGGTGATCAGCGGGGTCAGCGTGGTGCTCACCGCCCACCACGGGCCTGCCGCACCCGCCGCGCTCACCGAGGCCAACGCCGCCTGCGCCGGCATGGGGATCCTCGCGCCGTTGGTCATCGGCGCGACCGTGGACGCCGGCCTCGGCTGGCGGCCGGCGATGGCCGCCGAGGTCGGGCTGATCACCCTGGTCGCCCTCGCCGCCGTGACCCTCCGGGTACGCATCCCGAAGGCTGCCCCCGCTGTCGCGGCTGCCGCCAACCCGCCCACCTCCCCGCCCCCTGCTTCGTCTCCGATCTTGGACACTTACCGTTCGCCTCGAACGGAAACTGTCCAAGATCCCCCTCGTCCGGCCGCGATGGAGGCGGCGGCGAGGGCAGGCGTCGACCCTGTCGGCCGCGCGGTTCCGGGGCGGCTGCCGCGGGCTTACTGGATCGCCTGGGTGCTGATGTCGGTCACCGGGTCGATCGAGGTCTGCCTGTCGCTCTGGACCGCGGACGTGCTCCGTACCCACGCCGGCCTCACCGCCGGCGGGGCGTCGGCCGCCGTCGCGGCGATCGTCTGCGGCATGTTCGCCGGCCGGCTGGCCGGCGGCCGGCTCGCGCTGCGCTGGCCGCCCGTGCCGCTGCTCCTCGCCGCGCTGACCGTCTCCCTGACCGGGTTCGCGCTGTTCTGGTCCGCCCCGGTGGGCTGGCTGGCCGTCACCGGCCTGGTCGTGCTCGGGCTGGGCAACGCCCTGCACTACCCCCTGGCGATCTCCATCGCCCTCGCCGTCGCCGGACCGGCCGCGGACAAGGCGGCCGGCTGGGCGTCGTACTCGATGGGGGTGGGCTTCGGGATCGCGCCGGTCGCGCTCGGCTGGGTGGCCGACGGCGTCGGTCCGCACCTGGCCTTCCTGCTCCTGCCCGGTTTCATCGCCGCGGCCATGCTGCTCACCGTGCGCCTCGGCCGCGCCCTGCGCCTGCCCTCATCCACCGACGACCGCACCCCGGTCTCCGCCGCCGCGTAACCGACGCCCGCTCGCCCGACTCCGGCTCGGCGAAGTGGCGGTGTCCGGTGGGTGCGGATACCGCCACCTCGGCGTAGTGGTTCAAAGCACGCGGGCCAGCGTGACGCCGTCGGCGATGGGCAGCATGACAACCTCGACGCGGACGTCGGCGAGGATCTCGTCGTTGAAGGCGGCGATCGCCCGGTCGTCGGCGTTCTGCGGGGCGAGCACCCGCCCGCCGCGAAGCGTGTTGTCCACGGCGATCACCGCGCCCGGACGCATCCGGGGCACCAGCTCGTCCCAGTAGACCGGGTAGCCGACCTTGTCGGCGTCGATGAACGCGAAGTCCAGGTAGCGCTCCTGCGGCAACTCCCGGAGCGTGTCCCGGGCCGGGCCGATGCGCAGCTCGATCCGGTCCTGCACGCCCGCGCGGGTCCAGTACCGCCGGGCCACGCCGGTGTACTCCTCCGAGATGTCGAAGCAGGTCAGGCGGCCACCCTCGGCGAGGCCCCGGGCAATGGCCAGCGAGGAGAGCCCGGTGAACGTGCCCACCTCCACCGCCTGCCGGACACCGAGCAGCCGGGTCAGGAAGGTCAGGAACGCCGCCTGCTCCGGCGCGACCTGCATGTCCGCCTGGGCGGGAAGGGCGGCGCGGGTCTCCTCGGCCAGCTCCCGGACGATCTCGTCGGGGGCGGATCCGTGCGCCACGAGGTACGCGTGCAGTTCCGGGGTCAGCGGCAACGGCTTCGTGCTCATGATCGGACGTTAGCCGAGATGTTCGACTTCCTGGCCCCCCGGCGCGACCTTCGTCCACAGGTCGGTGATGTTCAGCTCCAATTCGGCGAGGAGACCACGCAGCAGAGGCAGGGAGAGTCCCACCACCGTGCCCGGGTCGCCCTCGATGCCGGTCAGGAACGCCCCGCCCAGCCCGTCGATGGTGAACGCCCCAGCCACCGCCAGCGGCTCACCCGTCGCCACGTACGCGGCGATCTCCGCGTCGCTGATGTCGGCGAAGTGCACAGTGGTCGAGGCGACCGCCTCGGCGCGCGACTCGTGCACCACGTCGAGCAGGCAGTGACCGGTGTGCAGCACACCGCTGCGCCCGCGCATCCGCTCCCAGCGCCGGGTGGCGTCCGCCGCGTCCGCCGGCTTGCCGAGAATCTCCCCGTCGAACGCCAGCACCGAGTCGCAGCCGAGCACCAGCGTCCGCTCGTCCGGGTTGGGACGCAGCCGGCCCAGCACCGCCTGCGCCTTCAGCCGGGCCAACTCCAAGCTCAGCTCCTCGGCGCGGTCGCTGACCACCTGCGACTCGTCGACACCGCTGACCAGCACGTCGGGTTCGATCCCGGCGGCCTGGAGCAGCTTGCGGCGGGCGGGACTCTGCGAGGCGAGCACGAGGCGCAGCGGCACGGAGGTCGACATCCCACCGACGCTACCGGCTGATCCGCGGCGGCGGGTCGTCGCCACGTCGACGCCGGCGCCAGGCCAGATAACCGCCGCCCGCTGCCAGCAGCACGCCCAGCGTCACCAGGCCGCGTGCGGTGGAGTTGTCATCGTTCCCTCTTCCGGCCGCGGTCGCGGGGGGCGCGGTGACGGACGGCGTTTCGAACCCGAGTGGCGGGACGTCGGCGGTGAGGGCGGCGACCAGGTCGATGACGCCGTAGCCGTACTCGTCGTCACGGCCGGGTGGGCCCTTGTCGATCGCGGTGGCAGTGAGGCGGTGAGCGACCTCCTGCGCGGGGAGGTTGGGGTATTTGGATCGGATCAGCGCAGCGGCACCAGCCACGATCGCGGTGGCATCGGAGGTGCCGCTGCTTTTGCGATATCGGCCGCCGGTGCTGGTGCTATAGATATCCACTGCCGGTGCGACGACATCTAGCTCCGCACCGGAGACCGACAAGGCTGTGTGGTTGCCGAGTCGGTCCACTCCACCCACAGCTATTACACCCGGCTCAGAGGCGGGGTAGCTAACTCCCGTCTCACGGGGCGCGTTACCCGCGGCGGCCACAATAACGATATTGGCATCCAAGGCGGCATTTACTGCGGCTCGGAGGCGAATAGTTGGAGTGCTGGCTGCCGAAATGCTGATTATTCTCGCATGGTGTGTGATTGCGTATTCGATGCTCTTGGCCAGGTCGTCGGGGTTCCCGAGACCGCTTTCAGGTGTGTCGTAGAGGGGAAGAACTTTGGCTTTCGGGGCTATGCCGAGGGCTCCCTTCTTGGCGTCCCGCCCGTGTGCGGCTATGAGGCCAGCCATTCCAGTGCCGTGGCTGTTACGATCCAACCGTCCGTTGCCGATGCCGCCCGGAATGATGTCCGCACCTACTAGCAGATTTCGCTCTAGGTCCGGATGGACGTCCACGCCAGTGTCTGGCAGAGCTACGACTATCCCTTCGCCTTGGCTTATCCTCTGGGCCCTATCTACCTTCAGGTACTGGAGATGCCACTGGTCAGTTCGTATCTTCTCCAAGCCGTCGTTGCCACTTGCGGCAGCCGTGCCTGTAATTGTGACGACAAGCAAGGTAGCGCCAGCAATTATTGGGAGAAATCGCGGCCGGTGGGGATGGCGGGACTTCACCGATCGAAGCCGATTGCCGGCCCGGGATCACTCGGACCGCTCTCCTCCGGTGGCCGAACAATCGGATCTACTCCCCGGTCCATCTCCCATGGGTTGTCCGGATCCCACTTCCGGCCGCTCTGGTCGCCGTCGTTGGGACGCTGAGGCCCTTGCCTGGCGGAGCCTCCGATTCTAGGGCCACCGCCGAGCGGGGTGGAGCCGTTCGCCGCGAACTGTGGTCCTTTCCCAGCGCCTGGCCGAGAACCAGCCGCTCCGCTCGGAGCCGTACCAGCGCCGCCCCCTCCTATAACCCCTCCGACCGGATTTACTCGACGAGACGAAGGTGTTGCGCTCGGTTGGCCGCTAACGGGAGAACCGCCAATTAGGCCGCCGGGAGGAATCGAGCGCGGGGGTGTAGAAGATGCCGACCTGCTAGCACCCTCCGGCGGACTGCCTGGACTGTTGGGCAGGCGGTCAAGAGGGAGTCCACGGATTGGTGACGTCGAGGTCGGCGGGAGGTTCACACCAGTACTGCCAGCATGGGGAGTGGGGAAGCCCGGGGGCGTCGCAGTAGGAGCACTCGGTGAGGGGGCGAGGCTTGGCCCTGCTCCGCCCAGCACTGGCCCGTGGCCGATAACTGATCCCGCCCGGGGCGCCGCAGTCGTGGGCGCGGGCCGAGCCGGGGAGCCCGGGCGAGGGCGGCGTGCCTGCTTCGGCGATGCGATTGGTACTGCAACCACCGGCGGAATTATCGGGACTGAGCTGGCACCAGAGTAGGGGTCTGTTGGTTGCTGATCTACTCGCGGGCCCGGCCTCGCGGGGACTGCTGGTGGGCGTTGGAGCATGACTTGGGCTTGTTGGAGTTCGCCGCTCAGCCCCGTCATCAGCCCGCGCGCCCGCACGTTCAACTCTTCAAGTTCCGCGTCCGTCACCGGCGGCTTCTCCGGCAGCCGGCTTCCCGCCACCGCCTTCGGGTCGGCGAGCACCGTCTCGTACGCCTGCTTCTGCCGCACCTTCTCCGCGTACTCGTCGAAGAGGGGCTTGAGGTCGGCGCGGGTGCTGCCGATGGCGCGGGTGGCGGCGGCGAGTGCGTCGTAGTTCGCGGCGGCGGCGTCGTGGGTGCGCTGGACCTGGTCGATGAGCTGGTCGAGTTCGCCGAGGTACGCGCGGGCGGCGGCGTTGGTCTCGGGCGGCCACGCCTCGGCGAGCCCGCGCCGGTATTCGCGTAGCCGGCTCACGTGGGCCAGCGCGAGGTCGCAGACCTTGCGCCAGCCGGCGACCTGCTTCCACTGGCCGGTGGTGTCCTGGTCCTGCAGGCAGGCCCACATGCTGGACACGTCCATGAGGTGCCAGTCGGTGAGCCCGGAGGTGCGGCCGCTGCCCCGTTCGATCACGGCAGGACCACCCGCCCCTGCTCGGGTGCCGTGGGATCGGCCAGCGGCGGCACCGGGCGGGCGGTCGCCGCGGACGGCGTGGCCAGCGCCCGTTCCACGTCGGTGACCCGGGCCGAGGAGAAGGCGTCGGAGTCGCCGTAGGCGGTCGCGATGTGGCCGGCGGCCCCGGCCAGCCGGCCGGTGGCGGGGGCCAGGTCCCAGACCGTGGTGACGGTGGCCTTCTGGGTCTCGTGGTGGGCCTGGAGGAACTGGACCAGCTCGATGAACGCGTCGGCCGGGTTGGGGACCGGGGCCTTCATGTCGTCGGCGATGTACGACAGGTGGGGGGCGTAGTTGCGGGTGACCTCGTCCTGGAGCCGGTCGGCGAACTCCCGCATCCGTCGGATGTCGGCCTCGATGCCGCCGTAGTCACGCAGCCAGCCGGCCGGCTGGTTGTCCTCCGGGATCATCGACCCTCCCTGCCCGTCACCGCACGGTTTCCCTGAGTGAGGTTAATGGCTCGGCGCGGATCCCGGCAGTCCTGATGCGGGGTGCGTACCGGGGATGGGTCAGCGGGGGAGACCGGAGGCGCGCCACGCGCCGGGGCCGGCGGCGGGCGCCGCGCCGGCCGGACGGGCGCTGCGCGCCCACTGCGACACGGCGGCCGGCGCGGTGGCCGCGGCCGGCCGGGTCCGCACCACGATCGCGCCGACCAGGGCGGCCAGTTCCTCGGCGGTGGGCACGCCGCGGACGATCCGGAACAGCGGCTCTTCGGCAGACATGACGACAGGGTACGCGTCCAGAACTTGACCTTCACCGCACAGTGGCGTGCCGCCGGTGTAGCCGCCGGTGCTGCCGGGTACGGTTTCCGGGATGTCTGACGCGCTTCCCCAACTCGTTGCCGACCGGTACCGGCTCATCTCGCCGCTCGGCCAGGGCGGCATGGGTCGGGTGTGGAAGGCGCGCGACGAGGTGCTGCACCGCGACGTGGCGATCAAGGAACTCGTTCCGCCGCCCAGCCTCACCCCGGAGGAGCGCCGCGAGATGCGGGAACGCTCGTTGCGGGAGGCCCGGGCCATCGCCCGGCTCAACAACGTCAACGTGGTCCGCATCTTCGACGTGCTGCGCACCGACGGCGATCCGTGGATCGTCATGGAATACGTGCCGTCGAAGTCCCTGCAGGACACGATCGCCGAGGACGGCCCGGTCACGTCCGCGAAGGCCGTGGAGATCGGTCTGGGCGTGCTGGGCGCGTTGAAGGCCGCGCACAAGGCCGGCATCATGCACCGCGACGTGAAGCCCGGCAACGTGCTGCTCGGCAACGACGGGCGCGTGGTGCTCACCGACTTCGGCCTGGCCACCATCCCGGGTGACCCCAACGTCACCCGCACCGGCATGGTGCTCGGGTCGCCCGCGTACATCGCGCCGGAGCGGGCCAAGGACGGCACGGCGGGGCCGGAGGCCGACCTCTGGTCGCTGGGCGCCACGCTCTACGCGGCCGTGGAGGGCAAGTCGCCGTACGCGCGGCCGTCGGCGATCGCCACCCTGGCCGCGCTCGCCACCGAGCCGCTGCCGCCGCCGAAGAACGCCGGGCCGTTGAAGCCCGTGCTCCAGGGCCTGCTGCGCAAGGACCCGGAGGAGCGGATCACCGCCGAGATCGCGGAGCGCATGCTGCGCAAGGCGGTGGGGCGGCGGGCCAAGGGCATCTCGCTGCTGGACGGCGTACGCCGGCCGGGGCCGAACGGTCCGCGCGGGCCGCGCCCGCCGCTGGTTCCGGCCCCGCGCCCGGCCGACGGCCAGGCCGAGCGGCCGGTGAGCCCGGCGCCGCGCAATCCCGATGGCGGTACGTCCGCGGCCGCCGTCGCCGGTGCGGCGGCGGCCGCCGCCACCGCGAAGGTGCCGGCCGGCTCGGACGCCGCGCCCACCGCCAAGGTCGCCCCGCCGGTCGCCGAGCCGACCACCAGGCTCGACGCCGCGCCGGCCGTGGACGAGACCCGGGTGGACGGTCCCGATCCGGCGCTCGACGAGACGCGGCTGGACGGCGAACCCGTGGTGGAACCGCCGGCGCCGCCGAAGAATCCGACCTCCGTGCTGGCCGAGCCGGTCAGCCCGGCGCCGTCGACGGGCCGGGCCGCGGTGATCCCGGGCACGAAGCCGGAGCGCAGCCGGCGCAACCTGCTGATCGGCGCGCTGGTGCTGGTGCTGCTGGTCGGCCTCGCGGTGGCTGTGCCACTGCTCAACAGCGGTGACGACGGCGGGAAGGGTGGGCAGAAGGCCGCCGCCACCTCGGCGGCACCGGTCCCGCCCGCGCCGGCCACCAGCGGCGCGCCCTCCTCGGCCGCGCCGACCAGTGCGTCGCCCAGCCCGACCCCGTCGGTGACGCCCTCGGCGTCCGCCGGCACCCTGCCCGCCGGCTGGCACTACTACAAGGGCCCGAACGGCTTCCAGGTGCCGATCCCCGACGGCTGGCAGGCCCGGGTCCGCTCCGACAACGTCGTCCTCTATGAGACCGGCGGGGCGCGGCGGGTGCTGTTCATCCAGTGGACCTCCACGCCGAAGAAGGACGCGTACGCCGACTGGCAGGCGCAGGAGTCGAGCCGCCGGAACTACGTCGACAACTACAAGCTGGTCGGGATCACCCGCTGCGACGGCTACTACCGCACGTGTGCCGACTGGGACTGGTTGGAGACGCGCAATGGCGGCACCCGCTTCCACGTGCGCAACCGGGGCGTGGCCACCGCCAGCAACCGCGGCTTCGCCCTGCGCTGGGAGGTCCCGGCGGACGCCTGGCAGGCCAACCTCCCCAACTGGGAGATCATCACCAGGGGCTTCAAGCCCGACCGCAAGAACTGACCCGGTAATCCCGCCGTTGCGAAACTGACTCGCATGGCCTTCCGCCCTCGGGGGTATTGAGACCCGCGACGACGGAAGGAGGAACGACATGGGTTACCGACACAAGGACACCGGCCCCCGGCTGGCACTGTGGATGCTCGTCGCGCTCGGGGACGTGGTCCTGCTGCTGGTGAGCGCCGGCCTCTCCGCGCCGGTCGCGGTGCTCGGTGTCGTCGCCCTCACCGTCGCGGGGGTGGCGGTGTGGCGGCTGGCCCGCCGGACCACCCTGGCCGGGCGGGGCGCGGTCCCCGTGCCGGTCGGCTCGCGACGCAGGGCGTGACCCGCGCGGTCAGGACGGCAGTGGCGGCAGCCGGACCAGCTATCGACCTCTCGGTCGTAGCCGATCCCGCTGCCGCCGACTGGCACCGGGGGTTGGTCAGGTGTTGTTGGCCAGGGCGATCAGCCGGGTCCGGTCACCGTTCCAGTAGTTGCGGTCGACGTTGCCGCTGATGCCGGAGACGCTGCCGGTGCTGGTGTACTGCCAGAAGCTCCAGAAGGGGGCGCCGGCCGGCAGGGTGCCGGGCGCGCTCGCCCAGCGGGCGAGCCAGAGCGGGTGGTTGGCCCACGGGCCGGTCCAGCTGCCGGTGCACTGGTTCCACCAGCTGGTGGTGGTGTAGATGACCGCGTACCGGCCGGTGCGGGAGCGGTAGGTGTTCAGGAAGTCCTGGACCCAGTTGCGCATGCCCGTGGTGCTCAGGCCGTAGCAGTAGCCGCCGGCGTACGGGTTGCCCTCGATGTCCAGGGCGGCGGGCAGCGTGCGGCTGTCGGCGGACCAGGCGCCGCCGTTGCTGGCCAGGTAGTTGGCCTGGGTCGCACCGGAGGAGATGTTCGGCCGGGCGAAGTGGTATGCGCCGCGGATCACTCCGGCGTTGTACGCGTTGACGTAGTTCGCGTTGAAGTTCGGGTCCTTGTAGCTCGTGCCCTCGGTGGCCTTGATGAAGGCGAACTGGATGCCGGCGTTCCGCACGCTGGTCCAGTTGATGCTGCCCTGGTAGCGCGACACGTCGATGCCCGGGGTGGTGGCCGCGGCGGCCGGTCCGGCGGTCGCGAAGAGGGCCGCCGCGGCGGTGGCGGCGACGGTCAGGCCGGCGGCGAGCAACCGGCGCACGGAGAGTCTGGTACGAGCCATCGATGCCTCCCAGGGATGTCAACTGATTGACGCCCATCTTTGGAGGTATGTGCCCTAGATCGCAAGAGGGCTTAAAGAATTTTTCATTGACGGTTGTCGTCGCCTGGACGGCCTTCACGGATCGGTGCCTCGAACGACACAGCTCAGCCCGGTAGGCTCCCCGCCCATGCCCCTGATCGACGGCCTCACCACCCTCTGGGACAAGCTGCTCGGCGCCCAGCCGGACCCGCCGCCGCTGCTGGTGCTGCTCACCGCCGTCGTCGCGGTGGTGGCGGTCGCCACCCGGCTGCCCTGGCGGATCGCCCGCAACGCGGTCACCATCGCGCACGAGGGCGGCCACGCGCTCGTGGCACTGCTGACCGGCCGGAAACTGCGCGGCATCCGGCTGCACTCGGACACCTCCGGGCTCACCCTCTCCGCCGGCCGCCCCTCCGGTCCGGGAATGATCCTCACCCTGCTCGCCGGGTACGTGGCACCATCCCTGATCGGCCTCGCCGGGGCGTGGCTGCTCGCCGGCAACCGGATCACCCTGCTGCTCTGGATCGCGGTGGTGCTGCTGCTGGCCATGCTCGTGATGATCCGCAACGTCTTCGGCGTGCTGTCGCTGCTGGTCACCGGCGGCGTGGTGCTGGCCGTCTCCTGGTACACCTCGCCGCAGGTGCAGGCGGCGTTCGCCTGGACGTCGGTCTGGTTCCTGCTCTTCGGCGGCGTGCGCCCGGTGATCGAGCTGCAACGCATGCGCAGCCGGGGGCGGATGCCCGAGTCCGACGCGGACCAGCTCGCCCGGCTCACCCCGTTCCCGCCGCTGTTCTGGGTGACCGTGTTCCTGCTGGTCAGCCTGGCCGCGCTGGGCGCCGGAGCGCTGCTGCTCGCCGGCCCGATCCTCACCGACGCCGGACTGACCAGCTGAGCTGCACCTCGCCCGAGGAGGCCCACGGGCACCGTCGGCCGCCTGATGTGGAGTGGATCACCGGGCGGGCCGGGCCCGGGCGGGGCAGAATCGGACGGGTGCGATACGTGATCATCGGGGCGGGCGCGGTCGGCGGCACCATCGGCGTACGGCTCGGAGAGGCCGGCCGCGACGTGACGCTGGTGGCCCGCGGCGCGCATCTGGACGCGCTCCGGGAGCGGGGTCTGACCCTGCGGACGCCCGACGACACCGTGACCAGCCGGCTGCCCGCGGTCGCCGGGCCGGACGACCGCCCGCTGCCGGCGGACACCGTGCTGGTGCTCACGGTCAAGTCCCAGGACACCGCGGCCGCCCTGGCGACCTGGGTGGACATCCCGGTCGAGGGCGGCGGCACGGCGGGCGAGCGGCTGCCGATCGTGCTGGCCCAGAACGGCGTCGCCAACGAGCCGGCCGCGCTGCGGCTGTTCGCCCGGGTGCACCCGGTCTGCGTCTGGCTGCCCGCCACCCACCTGGAACCCGGTGTGGTGGTGGCGAACGGGTACCCGCACCCGGGGATGCTGCACCTCGGCCGCTACCCGTCCGGCGCGGACGACACGAGCCGCGCGGTCGCCGCCGACCTGACGGCTGCCGGGTTCGTGGCGCCGGTCCGCGACGACGTGATGCGCTGGAAGTACGGCAAGCTCCTCGGCAACCTCGGCAACGGCCTCCAGGCGCTGCTCGGCCCGGAGGCGCCCGAGCCGCTGGCCGCCCGGGTACGCGCTGAGGGGGAGGCGGCGCTGGCCGCCGCCGGCATCCCGCACACCACCCGCGCCGAGGAAGCCGCCGAGCGGGGCGACCGGGTGGGGCACCGGCCGGTCGACGGCGAGGAGCGGGCCGGCGGCTCCACCTGGCAGAGCCTGGCCCGGGGCGCCGGCTCCGCGGAGGCGGACCACCTCAACGGCGAGATCGTGCTGCTCGGCCGGCTGCACGGGGTGCCCACGCCGGCCAACGCGGCGGTCCAGGCCGCCGTACGCCGGGCGGTGCGGGAGCGCCTCCCGGCCGGTGGGTTCCCCCTGGCCGAGCTGGAGAAAATGGTCGGCTGACCGGGCAACCGCAGCCCGGGTGCCAGGCGTCTCCCCTGCGACCGCCACGGGGGAGGTAGCAGGGTGCCGGACGTCGACGGGTTCGACGAGTTCTACCGGGGCAGCCGGCAACGGCTGCTCGGCTTCGTCTACGTGCTCACCGGCAACCTCGCCGAGGCCCAGGACGCCGTGCAGGAGGCGTACATCCGGGCCTGGCAGCGCTGGTCGACCGTGCGCGGATACGACGACCCGGAGGCGTGGGTGCGGGTGGTGGCCAGCCGGATCGCGGTGAGCCGGTGGCGCAGCCTGCGGAGCCGGGCGCGGGCGTACCTGCGGCACGGCGCGGAGGAGAGCATCCCGGGGCCGAGCACCGACACCGTCGAGGTGGTGGCCGCGCTGCGCCGGCTGCCCGAGGAACAGCGCACCGCCATCGCGCTCTACTACCTGTGCGGCATGCCCGTGGCCGAAGTGGCCCGGGAGACCGAGGCGCCGGTCGGCACGGTCAAGGCGCGGCTCTCCCGGGGGCGCGCCGCGCTGGCCGGGCTGCTCGCGGTCGTGGATCTGGAGGAGGCCGCCGATGCGTGACGATGACCTGACCTTCGTCGAGCTGGTGCAGCGGGAGCTGCACACCGTCCGCTGGCCGGAGCCGGCCGAGCTGCGGTCCCGGGCCCGACGCCGCAGCCGGCTCACGGTGGTGGCGGCGGCGGTGTCCGTGCTGGCGGTGGCTGCCGGTTCCGCCGTCGCGGTGGCCGCTCATACCCCGACGGCGCCCACGGTCGCGGCCGTGGTGGGCGCGTCCGCTGAGCGCGCCGGGGTGCCGCAGGAGGCTCTGCTGGCCGAGGCTGACCTGCCGGTGCTGGCTGACATGGAACTCGGTGAGTCGGGTGCTCGGGAGCCGGTGGAGATCGACAAGCTGCTGGTGACCTGCGCCAGGGAGCAGGGCGAGTCCGTGGCCCCGGTGGTCTCCCGGCACTCACGGTCCCGGAGCCTCCTCCGCAACCTGGCGGCGGGGCAGAGCAACACGGCGCCGATGCCGCTGCTCACACAGGATCTGTACCGGGTGGAGCCCGGAGCGGCGGACCGGGTGTTCACCGACCTGGACCGCTTCGTGACGAGCTGCTCGAGCTGGCGGCAGACGACACCGGTGCTGCGGGACGGGCGGGCCGGGCAGGTGTCGATCGTGTACGGCTGGCAGGTCACGGCGCGGGACTTCGCCGGCGACCGGGCGGTCCTGCTTCGCCACACGGAGAAGGCCGCTGAGCCCGATGAGCCGCTCATCCAGCCGGAGTCCGGGGAGACCGTGCGGATGGTGGTGCAGGTCGGCGACCTGATCACGGTGTTCGGGCCGCTGTACGGGCCGGTCTCGCAGACGTCCGGGGAGCTACCGCTGTTCACCGACGACGAGCTGCGCGGGCTGGCCCGTACCGCAGCCGAGCGGATGTGCGCCGCCGCCAACCCGCCCTGCTGACGCCACGGCCCCCCACCTCCGCACGGGGTGGGGGGCCGCTGGGGCGTCCGCGTCAGAGCGGGATGTTGCCGTGCTTCTTCGGGGGCAGGGTCTCGCGCTTGGTGCGCAGCACCCGCAGCGCCCGCACGATCTGGGTGCGCGTCTCGTGCGGCGGGATGACCCCGTCGACGTACCCGCGCTCGGCGGCGATGTACGGGTTGGCCAGGGTGTCCTCGTACTCGGCGATCTTCTCGGCCCGGACGGCGGCCGGGTCCTCGGCGTTCGCCAACTCCGAGCGGTAGAGGATGTTCACGGCGCCCTGCGCGCCCATCACCGCGATCTGGGCGGTCGGCCAGGCGAAGTTCAGGTCCGCGCCCAGGTGCTTGGAGCCCATGACGTCGTACGCCCCGCCGTACGCCTTGCGGGTGATGACGGTGACCTTCGGGACGGTGGCCTCGGCGTACGCGTAGATGAGCTTCGCGCCGCGCCGGATGATGCCGTCCCACTCCTGCCCGGTGCCGGGGAGGAAACCGGGGACGTCCACGAAGGTCAGCACCGGGATGTTGAACGCGTCGCAGGTGCGCACGAACCGGGCTGCCTTCTCCGAGGCGGCGATGTCCAGGGTGCCGGCGAAGTGCATCGGCTGGTTGGCGACCACGCCGACCGGGCGCCCCTCGACCCGGCCGAAGCCGACCACGAGGTTCTGCGCGTAGAGGGGCTGGACCTCCAGGAACTCGCCGTCGTCGAGGACGTGCTCGATGACCCGGTGCATGTCGTACGGCTGGTTGGCCGAGTCCGGGATCAGCGTGTCCAGTTCCCGGTCCTCATCGGTGATGGCGAGATCCACATCAGCGGAGAAGACCACCGGCTCGTCCAGGTTGTTCGACGGCAGGTACGACAGCAGCGCCTTGACGTACTCGATCGCGTCCTCCTCGTCGGTGCCGAGGTAGTGCGCGTTGCCGCTGCGGGCGTTGTGGGTGCGGGCGCCGCCCAGCTCCTCCATGCCCACGTCCTCGCCGGTGACCGTCTTGATGACGTCGGGGCCGGTGATGAACATGTGCGAGGTCTGGTCGACCATCACGGTGAAGTCGGTGACCGCCGGGGAGTAGACCGCGCCACCCGCGCACGGGCCCATGATCAGCGAGATCTGCGGGATGACCCCGCTGGCCCGCACGTTGCGGAAGAAGATCTCGCCGTAGAGGCCGAGGGAGGCGACACCCTCCTGGATCCGCGCGCCGCCCGAGTCGTTGATGCCGACGACCGGGCAGCCGATCTTCATGGCGAGGTCCATCAGCTTGACGATCTTCTCGCCGAAGACCTCGCCGAGGGAGCCGCCGAAGACGGTGAAGTCCTGCGCGAAGACGCAGACCTGCCGGCCGTCCACCGTGCCGTATCCGGTCACCACGCCGTCCCCGTACGGGCGGGTCTTCTCCAGCCCGAAGTTGGTCGAGCGGTGCCGGGCGAATTCGTCCATCTCGACGAAGGAGCCCTCGTCGAGGAGCATCTCGATCCGCTCGCGAGCGGTCTTCTTGCCCCGCGCGTGCTGCTTCTCGACCGCGCGCGCCGACCCGGCGTGCACCGCCTCGTCGAGCCGTCGCTCCAGGTCCGCCAGCTTGCCGGCGGTCGTGTGGATGTTGATCCCGGTCTCGGTAGTCACCCAGGGAATATAACGATGGTTCAGGTGGGTGACGCTGTGCAGTGCGCCTCACCGCTTCCGGGCGACCGGCCGGCGCGCGGGCCGTAGGCTGGCGGGATGCCCGGCTCGCCGTACACCGATCTGGACCGCCCGCCACTGTCCGCGGCCCGGCTGCGGCGCGCGCTGGTCGCCCCGAACGGGCCGTGGCGCCGGCTGGAGCTGCGCGCCGAGACCGGCTCGACGAACGCCGACGTGGTCGAGGCCGCGCGGGCCGGCGAACCGGAGGGCCTCGTGGTGGTCGCCGAGCGGCAGACCGCCGGCCGCGGCCGGCGCGGCCGGGTGTGGCAGTCGCCGCCGCGGGCCGGCATCGCGACCAGCGTCCTGCTCCGGCCCGGTGAGGCCGACGCGGAGCGCGGCTGGTCGCCCGTGCCACCGCAGGGGTACGGGTGGCTGCCGCTGCTGGCCGGCGTCGCGCTGGTCGAGGCGGTGGCCCTGCTGGCCGAGCTGGACGCCCGGCTCAAGTGGCCGAACGACCTGCTGGTGGACAGCGCGAAGTGCGCCGGCGTGCTGGCCGAGGCGGTGCCCGGTGCGGGGCCGGACCAGCCGCCCGCGATCGTGGTCGGCATCGGCCTGAACGTCACCCTGCGGGCCGACGAGCTGCCGGAGAACCCCACCGGGCTGCCGGCCACCTCGCTCCAGCTCGCCGGGGCCGCCGCCACCGACCGGGACCCGCTGCTGCGCGCCCTGCTCCGCTCGCTCGCCGACTGGTACGAGCGCTGGCGGAACGCCGGGGGCGACGCGGTCGCCAGCGGCCTGCGGGACGCCTACCTGGCGGGGTGCGCCACGGTCGGCCGGGAGGTGCGGGTGCTGCTGCCGGACGGCCGGGAGGTGCGCGGCACCGCCACCGGGGTGGATCCGGACGGGCAACTGCTGGTCGCCGGCCCGGAGGGCGAGCTGCGTCTCGCCGCGGGCGACGTGCTGCATCTGCGCTGAGCACCCTCCGCGCGGCCGATCCCGGAGGATGCGCCGACCGGTTACGGTCAGCGCGTCCTGTTCTGCGAGGAGGTTCCCGTGGCGTTCCCCGAAGACGTGCTCACCGAGGACGAGCACGTCGTGCTACATCTCCACCCGCACTGGAAGGCCCTGATCCGGCCGATCCTGGTGCTGGTGCTCGCCGTCGCGGCGGTGGTCGCGGGTTGGCTCCTGCTGCCCGAGGGCGACGGCGGCACCATCGCGCTCTACGTGATCGCCGCGCTCGGCCTGGTGCTGGTGTTCTGGCTGGGGCTGTGGCCGTTCCTGGTCTGGCGCACCACCCACTACCTCTTCACCAACGAGCGGGTGCTGCTCCAGGAGGGGGTGTTCTCCCGCAACCGGCGGGACCTGCCGCTGACCCGGATCAACGACCACGCCATGCACCAGAAGTTCCTGGAGCGGATGCTCGGCTGCGGCACGCTGACCATCGAGTCCGCCGGTGAGCGCGGCCAGTCGGTGCTCAACGACGTGCCGCACGTCGACAAGGTCCAGACGAAGCTCTACGAGCTGGTCGAGGCCCACCACGACCGGCACAGCCTGGGCGACGGCGAGATGCGCGAGATCCTGGCCGACATGAGCGAGGGCAAGCCGCTGCGCGACCCCTCCGCCTGACCTTCCCGGCCCTGTTGATCAAGAGGTTTGCGTCGGGATCGGGCACCCGACAGACGCAAACCTCTTGATCGACGCCGGGGAACGGGCCGGGAGGGCCGCGTCAGCGGCGCGGGGCGCGGCGTGGGGTGGGCTGGAGTTCGGCGGCCAGCTCGGCGTCCAGGTCGGCGCCGAGGGCGCGGCCCAGGCCGGCGTCGGCCGGTGCGGGGCGGACCTGGTGCGGTGGGTGGTCGCCCGCGCGGCGCTCGCCGAGCGGGCGCTCGGCCTCCTCCAGCTCGCTGACCGACTCGGCCAGCTCGGCCACCGGGTCCATCTCGGCCATGGTGTCCCACTCGTCGCGCGGGATGGCGTGCCAGGTCTCCTCGGCGTGTTTCGGCACCGGCTGGAAGACGAACGTCCGGTAGGACCAGAAGCGGAACAGGGTGGCCAGCAGCACGCCGCCGGTCTTCGCCACGTTCAACGCGAGCAGGCTGTGCACGCCGAGGCCGTACTTGGCCAGCGCCAGGATGCCGAGTTCGATGACCAGGCCGGCGCCGTTGAAGAGGAAGAACAGGACGTATTCGCGGCGAAGCGCCGAACTCGGCCGATCCCGGTACGTCCAGTGCCGGTTCATCAGATATGACGTGATCGTCGCGACGATGGTCGCGATGACGGTCGCCTTGAGCTGGCCGTTGCGGAAAACCGTGAGTGCCAGCGCATTGAACACCGCGTAATTGATGACGGTGTTGATGCCGCCGACGATGCCGAATTTGAGCGCCTCGTGGATGAACTTCTGCCAGCGCTCGGGCAGCAGACGGACAAGAGGCATGCGGAACACCTTAGGGCAGTGGGCAGGGCCGGCTGGGCCCGGCAGGACGGGATGGGCGGTGGGTCACGCCCCGGACTCTCGGTCGCGGCTCGTCGCCGGAACGGACGGAGTTCCCGCCTCGACGAAAACGAACCGTCGGTACGACCAGAACCGGAACAGCGTCCCCAGGCCGGTGCCGACGATGAAGCTGGCGATGTTGTCGGCCAGCGGGGTCTGGAACACCTCGGGCCACACCGCGCCGAGGCCGTAGCGACTGATGGCGAGGCAGCCCACCGCGATGCCGAGGCCCACCCCGTTGAAGAAGAAGAACAGCGCGTACTCCCGGGCGGGGTGGGAGCGCTGGCGGTGCCGCCAGGTCCAGAACCGGTTGCCGAGGAACGCCAGGCTGGCCGCGATCACGGTGGAGACGGTCTTGGCCGCCACCGGCGGCATGTGCCGCACGCTCGCCAGGTAGTTGAAGAGGGCGAGGTCGACGAGGAAGGCGAAGCCACCCACGGTGGCGAACTTGCTCATCTCGCGGACCAGATGACCGAAACGGTCGATCAGGGCCCCGATCAGACCTCGACGGGTCTGCGGAGCCCCCGGTTGGTCCCCGGTCATCGTCGCGGCCACCCGCCGAGAGTACCGGGTGCGCGCAGCGGGGACGGGCCGCAACGGCGAGTCGGCGGTCCGCCGGTCCGGCGCCCCGCCCCCGGGCGGCCCGGCGCGTCCCGCGCCCCTTCGGCTGACCGCCGTCCGTTTCCGGTATCCGTGAGCGCAGCGTAACCACGAGTGGCGCAATTGTGGAGCGGATCACGGAATCGTCGTTCGTGTCATGGCGGTCGCCTTCCGCCCGTCCGGCGTCCGCGCGGGGTTGGTCACGTACCGGGCCGTCGAAGGTTCTCCGCAAGATTTGCGTGAAACTGCGCGCGAAAGCGGGTAAGAGATCGCGATGCCGCAGCGTGGCCGTACCTTGTGCAGTTCTTCACAACCAGTCCCACTGACTGGGGAGGCAGCCCGGTTTACGCTGAGCCCAATCCCAGGTTTCCACGAAGGCGACGCACCGGCTCGCCAGAACTCGTGCATCCCATACATCGGTCAGCGTCGACCACAAGGAGATGTGACATGGTTGCTCCGGCTACTGTTCGGGGTATCGATCAGGCCCCGACGTCCCACCCCAAACTGCTCGCCTGGGTACGTGAGGTCGCGGAACTGACCACCCCCGACCGGGTGGTCTGGGTGGACGGGTCCGATGAGGAGTGGCGCCGCCTCACCGACGAGCTCGTCGACAAGGGCACCCTGATCCGGCTGAACCCCGAGAAGAAGCCCAACTCGTTCTACGCGCGGACGGACCCGACGGACGTCGCGCGGGTCGAGGAGCGCACCTTCATCTGCTCCGTCGACGAGGCGGACGCCGGCCCCACCAACAACTGGATGGCGCCGGCCGAGATGAAGCGGACGATGACGGAGCTGTACCGCGGGTGCATGCGCGGGCGCACCATGTACGTCATCCCGTTCTGCATGGGGCCGGTCGAGGCGGAGAGCCCGATGTTCGGCGTCGAGATCACCGACAGCCCGTACGTGGTCGCCTCGATGCGCATCATGACCCGGATGGGGCAGAAGGTCCTCGAGGCGATGGGCGACGACGCCGACTTCGTGCACGCGCTGCACTCGATCGGCGCCCCGCTCGAGCCCGGCCAGCAGGACGTGGCCTGGCCGTGCAACGACACCAAGTACATCTCGCACTTCCCGGAGACCCGCGAGATCTGGTCCTTCGGTTCGGGCTACGGCGGCAACTCGCTGCTCGGCAAGAAGTGCTACTCGCTGCGGATCGCCAGCGTCATGGGCCGCGACGAGGGCTGGCTCGCCGAGCACATGCTGATCCTCAAGATCACCTCGCCCGAGGGCAAGGTCTACCACATCGCGGGCGCCTTCCCGTCCGCCTGCGGCAAGACCAACCTCGCCATGCTGGAGCCGACCATCCCGGGCTGGAAGGTCGAGACCATCGGCGACGACATCGCCTGGATGCGGTTCGGCCCGGACGGCCGCCTCTACGCGGTCAACCCGGAGTACGGCCTCTTCGGCGTCGCGCCGGGCACCGACTGGAAGACCAACGCCAACGCCATGCGGACGCTGGACCGCGGCAACTCCGTCTTCACCAATGTGGCCCTCACCGACGACGGCGACATCTGGTGGGAGGGCATGGGTGAGCCGCCGGCGCACCTGATCGACTGGAAGGGCAACGACTGGACGCCGGAGAGCGACAGCCTCTCCTCGCACGCGAACAGCCGGTTCTGCACCCCGATCACGCAGTGCCCCATCCTCGCCGACGACTACTACGACCCCAACGGTGTGCCGATCGACGCGATCCTGTTCGGCGGCCGGCGCCGGGACACCATCCCGCTGGTCACCGAGGCCCGCGACTGGGTGCACGGCGTCTACATGGGCGCGACGCTCTCCTCGGAGACCACCGCCGCCGCCTCCGGCGCGGTCGGCGTGGTCCGCCGCGACCCGATGGCCATGCTGCCGTTCATCGGCTACAACGCCGGCGACTACTTCCGGCACTGGATCGAGATGGGCAAGGGCACCGACGGCGACGAGGCCAAGCTGCCGAAGATCTACTACGTGAACTGGTTCCGCAAGGACGCCGAGGGCAACTTCCTCTGGCCGGGCTTCGGCGAGAACTCCCGGGTGCTCAAGTGGGTCATCGAGCGCCTGGAGGGTCGGGCCGAGGCGGTCGAGACCCCGATCGGCATGGTCCCGGCCCAGGACGCGCTCGACGTCGAGGGCCTGGACATGACCCCGGAGGACGTCCGGATCGCCCTCAAGGTCGACCCGGAGGAGTGGCGCAACGAGCTGCCGCTGGTCACCGAGTGGTTCGAGAAGTTCGGCGACAAGCTCCCCGGTGTCCTCTGGGCCGAGCTGGACGCGCTGCGTGCCCGGCTCGACGCGGAGCCGCAGAAGTAGAGGTGTGACGGAAGCCCGCACCGGGCAACACCGGATGCCATGAGGACGGCCGCCGAACCTGTCGAGGTCCGGCGGCCGTCCGCCGTCCGGGCGCTGACCACCCTGCTGGCCGTCACGGCGGCGGGCACCATCGTGGTCGAGCTGCTCAACTACTGGTACGCCCCGGAGCAGGAGTTCGGGCTCGCCGTCCGCACCGGCTGGGCCATGCTGCGGTCGCTGGGCTTCCTGGTGCTGATCGGGCACGTCAAGCGCGGCCGGGCGGTGGCGAAGCCGTTCGGCCTGATCCTGTCGGTGACCACCGTGTTCGCGGTGGGGCGGCTGGTCGTACCCCGGGCGGGGGTGCCGCCGCTGCCCGGCCTGCTCGGCTTCGGGGTGCTCACGGCGCTCTGCGTCGCGGTCGTGGTGCTGCTCTATCGCTCCGAGGCGGTCGGCGGGCACCTGGTCCGGCACCGCAAGGGCCTGGTCGTCGAGGGCGGGGTGATCTCCTGGCGGGAGGTCGTCCCGAAGCGCCCGCCGGTCGCCGGGTGGCTGCTCACCGCCCGGGTCGCCGCGTTCACCTACAGCCCGCTCATGCTGGTCCCGGCCCTTGTCGCGACCGGCTCCATCCTGGACGGGCGGATCAGCGCCGTGCCGGCCGTGCTGTTCTGGTTCGCCGCCGGCATCGCGGTCAGCTACGCGGTGCTCTTCTGCACCGCCTTCCTGCTGCGCGACCGCCCCTGGGCCCGCAAGCTCCTGGTCGCCATCACCCTGGCAACTCTCGCGGTGGACCTCCCCCTCTGCTGGTGGCTCCTGGATGTGGACGGCCTGATCCGCGACGGCGCCCCCCTCCTGACCGCAGCCCTGCTGACCCTCTATTCCCTCCACCGCGCCACCCGTACCCCCACCCCCGCGTCCCCGTCGCGGTGATCATGAGGTTGACGGCGATGTCGATCTCCTTTACTGCCGCCAACGCCATGATCAACACGGTGGGACGGGGCGCGGCGGCCCCGGGTGGGGGTTGGGGCGGGGGAGGATGGCGGGGTGGGGGACGAGTACGACGTGATCGTCGTCGGGGCCGGGCCCGCCGGGGCGGCCGCCGCGCTCGGGGCGCGGCGGGCGGGCGCCCAGCGGGTGCTGCTGCTCGACCGGTACGACTTTCCGCGGGACAAGGCGTGCGGGGACGGCATCGCCGCGCACGCGCTGGACGTCCTCGCCGAGCTGGGCGTGACCGGGGCGGTCGACGGGTACGCGCCGCTGCCCGCGCTGCGCCTGGTCGGCCCCGGCGGCGCGACGGTGGCCCGGGCGCTGCCCCGGCCCGCGTACACGGTGCCCCGGCAGGTGTTCGACGCCCGGCTGGTGGCGGCGGCGACCGCGGCCGGGGCGGAGCTGCGCCGGCACACCGTACGCGCCGTGGAGGTGCGCGAGGACCGGGTGGTGCTCGACGGCCAACTGGCCGCCCGGGCGGTGGTCGGCGCGGACGGGGCCGGCTCGGTGCTGCGCCGCACGCTCGGCCACCCGGTGAACCCGGACCGGCACCTCGCGCTCGCCATCCGGGGTTACGCCCCGGCCCGCCCCGGCCCGCCCGAGCAGCTCATCGTCACCTCGTCGCCGCGCTGGCCGGCGTACGCCTGGTCCTTCCCGATCGGTGACGGCCGGGCGAACGTCGGGTACGGGGAGGTGCTGCGGGGCGAACCACTGACCCGCGCCCACCTGCTGGACCGGCTGGCCGCCCTGCTCCCCGGCACCGACCCGGCGGCCGTGACCGACCTGCGCGCGCACCACCTGCCGCTCTCCACCCACCGGCCGGCGCCCGGGCGGGGCCGGGTCGTGCTGGCCGGCGACGCGCTCTCGCTGATCAACCCGTTCACGGGCGAGGGCATCTTCTACGCGCTGCGCTCCGGGGCCCTGGCCGGCGCCGCCGCGGCCGGCGCCCCGGCCTTCGCGGCCCGCCGGTACGCCGACGCGCTGCGCCGAGGGCTCGGCACCCACCTGCGGCACAGCTCGGTGGCGGCCTGGCTGGCCCGGCGGCGGTGGGTGGTGGACGCGGCGGTGCGCGCGGCCCGCCGCGACGAGCGGGTCTACCGGACCGTGGTCGAGCTGGGGTTGGGTGACGGACGTCTCGACGCCCGCACCCTGGCCAGGATCGGCGCCGCCCAGCTCGGCCGGTCCGACGCCGCGCCGCGACCCGGAGCCGTCGACGATGCGCCACCGCGACACTGATCCTCCGCGCGGGTCGCTACCCTGCAAGGTGATGACTCTGCGGAAACTCCTCTACTCCGTGTACGAGCGCCGGCTCACCGCGAAGCTCGCGGGCAAGCCGGTGCCCCGGCACGTCGGCGTGATGTGTGACGGCAACCGCAGATGGGCCCGGGAGATGGGCTTCGTCGACCCGAACGACGGCCACCGGATGGGCGCCGAACGGATCAAGGAGCTGCTGCGCTGGTGCGACGCCGCCGGTGTCGGGCACGTCACGCTCTGGCTGCTCTCCACGGACAATCTCTCCCGGCCGGCCGCCGAGCTGGACCCGCTGCTCCAGATCATCGAGGACCTGACCACCGAGCTGGCCGAGGAGGGCAACCCCTGGCGGCTGCGCATGGTCGGCGCCCTCGACGTGCTGCCCGCGCAGCACGCCGCCGCGCTGAAGGCGGCCGAGGAGCGCACCCGGCATCGCAGCGGCGGCGCGCAGGTCAACATCGCGGTCGGCTACGGCGGGCGCCGGGAGATCGCCGACGCGGTGCGCTCACTGCTGCTGGAGCACGCCGCGACCGGCGGCACGGTGGAGGAGCTGGCCAGCTCGATCGATGTCGACCACATCTCCGAGCACCTCTACACCAAGGGCCTGCCCGACCCGGATCTGATCATCCGGACCAGCGGTGAGCAGCGGCTCTCCGGCTTCATGCTCTGGCAGAGCGCCCACTCGGAGTTCTACTTCTGCGAGCTCAACTGGCCCGACTTCCGCCGGGTCGACTTCCTCCGCGCCCTCCGCGACTACGCCACCCGGCAGCGCCGCTACGGCGTCTGACGGGCGCCGCCGGCAGGCGTGCCCGTGAGCAGCGCGGCCCTCAACTGGCGCCGCCTCAGCGCAGGTGGGGTAGTGCCTCGGTGAGGAAGTCGCCGAGGGCGGCGGGGGAGTCCAGGGTGAGGTCGGCGGCGTCGGCGACCTCGTGACCGGTCTCCGGGTTCGCCACCGCGACACAGACGCCGAGGAACTGCGGGTCGGCGGCGGCCCGGGCGCGCAGCGCCGAGAAGGCCTTGATGTCCGAGACGTCGTCGCCGAAGTACCAGGCGCCGCCGGCGTCGCGGACCGCCTCGCCGATGACCATGCCCTTGTCCCGGTCGACCGGGGGCTTCAGCTCCAGCACCATGCGCCCGGCCTGGCAGCGCAGGCCCAGCCGCTCGGCCTGGGTCCGGCCCCACTCCTGCACGAGATCGCCGAGCTGCGGCGCGGTGCGCCAGTGCAGCGCGACGGAGAGCCGCTTGAACTCCACCAGCGCGCCGGGCGGCAGCTCGGCGCGGGCCTGCTCGGCCAGGTCGGCCATGGTGGGCACCCAGGGCAGGGCGGCCGGCTCGGTGACGGTCTCGCCGCCGGAGTGGCTGTGTTCCAGGCCGTAGAGGCCGTAGAGGTCGATGCCGGCGAGGCCGCCGAGGCGGTCGCGGAGGAATTCCACCGGGCGCGCGGAGACGATGGCGATCCGGCGGACCCGCGAGGCGAGCGCTTCCAGCGCGGCGAGCACCTTCGGCGCGGGCTGGACCGCGGTCGGGTCGTCGTCGACCGGGGCGAGGGTGCCGTCGAAGTCGAAGAAGAGCACCACATCGCCCGCGCGGGCGGCGGTGGCGCGCCACGCGTGCGCGGCGTCCAACGGGGTTTTCGGCTGCTGGTTGCCCAGATTCAACGGCGGCACGCGCGACAGCGTACCCCGGTCACGGCGGCGTATTCGTGGCCGAGATGTGACGTCCGGACGACGCGGATGATCAGCGTTCGGCGGCTCCCCGTCCCCGGCGCCCGAACGGCACCACGGCCGCTTCCTGCCCGTGGCTCAGCAGGTAGCCCTCCACGAAGCCGGTGTTCCGGTCGCCGGTGTGCGCCTCTATCTCGTTGAGCCGCGCCACCAGGAACTCGGTGAGCGCGCTGACCCGGTCGTTCAGCCGGTCGTGCAGTTCGGCGACGACGGCGAGGACCACCGCGGTGCCGGCCGTGATGAGCGCGAAGAGATTGACGACCAGGGGAAGCTGCCCGCCGTCCAGTACGCCGACCACCACGTTGCCGGTCACGCACGATGTCACCGACACCACCGCGACCACGACTGCCAACCATTTCAGGGTCATGGACAGACCCCTCCTTCTGTCCCGCAGGGCTGGGTTCGGCTGTGTCCCGTCCCCCCGCCGATGACGAGCCCTTAGCAGTACAAACGTGGACGCTAGCGTGTCCGATCCGGCCCCGAGGCGAAACGATCGGGTCTGGCCTTCCGTTCTTTCGCCATCTGAGGAACTACCCGGCTTGTTTACCTCTATTTCGGACATCGACCGGAAGGGTTGGGCGATAAGCGAGATAACGAATGGTTTCTCGGATGTGGAACTTCTCCGCGTCGGAGACGTTCGGGTCCACCAGCCGGCGCAGCAGCGCCTCGACGTCGGGGTCCATGGGCGGCGGGGTCGGCGCGGCGCGGGGGGCCGCCGCCCGGTCCCAGCCGAGGGCGGCGAACGCCGCCGCCGGGTTGAGCCCCAGCCCTTCGCAGAAGGCGACGACACGTTCGGCCTCGGGGTCACTGGCCCAGTCGCCGCGCACCCAGCGGTTGATGGTCTGGCGGGAGACGCCGGTGCGCCGGGAGACCTCCGTGCCGCTCCAGGCCCGCATGGCGCGCGCGTCCTCCAGTGCGCGGCGGACGAAGGTGGCGAAGGCGATCTTCCGTGCGTTCGCGGTCTCGGTCACCTCGTGACGGTACGACCAGTCGGTCTCCGGGGCACCGCCCGGCACGCTGCTGTCACGCCGACGTGACGATGATCCACGGTTCCCGGTAAACGATCCAGAGCTGTTCCTGAGGGGTGTCACCCGGGCAGAATAGATGGACGCCAGTACGGCGGCAAACAAACGAAAAGCTGATACTGTCACGCTCATGAGACAACTTACGGTGTGTCACGTGCATGAGACGACGAGTGCTCACATGCGTCACTCCGCGGGTGTCGAGGGGGTCTCGTGACCGAGCTCGCGACCCGTGCGCAGGCCTTCGGCCTGATCGCGGAGGGGGTGACCGCCGGCCTGAGCGCCCCCTGGCGCCTCTACCTGGCCCGGGGCTGCCGCTACCTCTCCCTCAGCGTGGGCGACCGTGACGAGTGGGACGCCTGGCGGACGCACCTCGGCTGTCCCGAGCTGAGCGTCCGGGTCTACGAGGCCGGCGGCGAGATCCGCCGGGCCTCGGTGGCCGAGGTGATCGTCGACGGCTGCCGGATCAGCGTCGAGCTGGTCGAGGAGGTCAGCACCGCGGATCTGGAGCGGCTGCTGGTCGTCGACCCCCTGCCCGGGGCGGACGAGCGATGAGCCCCTTTCTCGCCGTCGTGCTGGTCCTCGTGCTCGGCTCCACCAGCTATGCGGCGGGCCGGCTGCACGGCCAGCTCAGCTACCGGATCGGCTACCGGTTCGGCTACCGCCAGGGCTACTTCGACGGCGACCGGGGCGCCTGGAACCGGCGCCGCCGCGACGCGCAGGCCGCGATCGCCTCGGCGCTGGCCGGACCGGCCCCGGCCGCGGTGACCGCCCCGGCCGGGCGGACCGCCCCGTTCGCCGGCACCGCCGTCCCCGCCGCGGTCACCGCCCGCACCACCACCGGCCCGGCCCTGCGGGCCACCGCCACCGCCCAGATCGGCGGGTTGGCCACCCGGCAGGGCACCACATACACCGGCTCCTCGTTCGGCTCGGCCGGCGGTGGGCCGCGGACCGGGACCCTGGTCCGCCGGCAGGGCTGAGGCCCGCCCAGGGGCACGGTGTGGCGTCCGCGGCGGACGCGCACCGTCGGAGCCGCAGTCAGACCGGTGACGGCGGCTCCGCCGGCCGGGATGCGCGCAGGGGGCATGCATCCCGGCCGGTTCCGCCGCGCCGTTCATGCCCCGTACGGGTGATCCACTCGCACCACTAGCCGACCGGGCCCGCGGCCATTAGCGTCTAGGCATGGCACGGGGTTTTCCCGGGCCAGCCGGACAGCCCGGACCTGCGACCTCGCGCACGGGGCCCGCATCCGACCCCGTGTCCACCGGGCACCGGAAGAGGCGGAACTCGGGTGGCCGGGTGCCCATCCGCGGAGCAGGCCTGTGACCACTCGCCGTACCCCCGCCGGTGCCGACCAGACCCCGGCCGCGACCGCCACGACCCGCCGGACCACCCGCAGCCGCCGCACGGCCGCCGCGCCCGCCGGCGCCGAGGAGCCCCGACCAGCCGGCCCGGCCTTCGTCCTCGACACCTCGGTCCTCCTCTCCGACCCCGCGGCGTTCCACCGCTTCGCCGAGCACGAGGTGGTGCTGCCGCTGGTGGTGATCTCGGAGCTGGAGGGCAAGCGTCACCACCCCGAGCTGGGCTGGTTCGCCCGGCAGTCGCTGCGCATGCTGGACGAGTTGCGGGTGCGGCACGGCCGGCTGGACCGGCCGGTGCCCGCCAACGACCAGGGCGGCACCCTCCGGGTGGAGCTGAACCACACCGACGACGGGGTGCTGCCGCCCGGGTTCCGGAACGAGTCGAACGACGCCCGGATCCTCTCCGTGGCGCTCAACCTGGCCGCCGAGGGCCGCGAGGTCACGCTCGTCAGCAAGGACATGCCGCTGCGGGTGAAGGCGGCCTCGGTCGGCCTGCGGGCCGACGAGTACCGGCACGGCCAGGCCAGCGACCCGACCTGGACCGGCATGGCCGAGCTGGAGCTGGCCGAGGAGGAGATCGGCCGGCTGTACGCGGGCGAGACGCTCGACCTCGACGCCGCCTCCGGCCTGCCCTGCCACACCGGCCTCGTGCTGCACTCGGCGCGGGGCTCGGCGCTCGGCCGGGTGCTGCCGGACAAGACCGTCCGGCTGGTGCGGGGCGACCGTGAGGCGTTCGGCGTGCACGGCCGCTCGGCGGAACAGCGGGTGGCGCTCGACCTGCTGCTGGACGAGTCGATCGGCATCGTCTCGCTCGGCGGGCGGGCCGGCACCGGCAAGTCCGCGCTGGCCCTCTGCGCCGGCCTGGAGGCGGTGATGGAGCGCCGGCGGCACAAGAAGGTCGTCGTGTTCCGCCCGTTGTACGCGGTCGGCGGCCAGGAGCTGGGCTACCTGCCCGGCTCGGAGTCGGAGAAGATGTCGCCGTGGGCGCAGGCCGTCTTCGACACGCTCGGCTCGGTGGTGCACGAGAACGTGCTGGAGGAGGTCACCTCGCGGGGCCTGCTGGAGGTCCTGCCGCTGACCCACATCCGCGGCCGGAGCCTGCACGACGCCTTCGTCATCGTCGACGAGGCGCAGTCGCTGGAGCGCGGTGTCCTGCTCACCGTGCTGTCGCGCATCGGCCAGGGGTCGCGGGTGGTGCTGACCCACGACGTGGCCCAGCGGGACAATCTCCGGGTCGGCCGGCACGACGGGGTGACCGCGGTGATCGAGGCGCTGAAGGGCCATCACCTCTTCGCGCACGTCACTCTCAGCCGTTCGGAGCGTTCTCCCATCGCCGCGATGGTCACCGATCTGCTGGAGGACATTCCGCTCTGAGGCTTACCTTTGTCCGCCTTTGATGCCATTTATCCTGTGGCGCAGATCACAATCGGCGTCCTTGGTTTCCCATCGGCCTCACTGTGCGCAATGGTGTCCTTCGAGCGCCCACGCATCAGGAAGCATCGTTCGCCGCGCCACGGCGAAGGAGCCACGAACACCGGTGCGTCGGCTGCGACCGCGAGGGTCGGGGCGCTCACGGCGCCGGCGCGCCCGCTCCAGGGGCACGCGTCGCGCCGTGTCCTTGCCCCCGACGAAGGGACACTTCGTGAGTCGGCTGTGGAGCCGGTTCGGCGCCCGTACGGCCGCTGTCGCACTGCTCTCCGTGGGCGTTGCCGGCGGCTTTTATCTGGGCGAAGACCGACAGACCCAGCAACAGGGCCTGACCGCGCAGGTCGGCCTGGAAGTCGACCGGACGGAGTACGCGTACCAGCGCGACCGCCAGGCCGACCACCGCCTGTCGTCGGCCAAGCAGCGGGCCGCCGAGTACCAGGCGAAGCTGCGGGCCGCGGCGGCGGCCAAGGAGGCCGCCGAGCGCGCCAAGGAGGCCGAGGCGGCGGCCGCGTCCCGCAAGAAGGAGCGGGAGGCCGCGAAGAAGGCGGCGACCAAGCCCTACGACGGGCCGATCCCGGCCTCCTGCGAGGAGTACAGCGGCAACCGCAAGATCGGTTGCGCGATCATGCTCGACGAGGGCTTCGGCATCGACCAGTTCCCGTGTCTGGACAAGCTCTGGACCAAGGAGAGCGGCTGGAACCCCAAGGCCCACAACGACTCCTCCGGCGCGCACGGCATCCCGCAGGCCGTGCCCGGTAGCAAGATGAGCTCGGTGGCCGACGACTGGGAGACCAACCCGGCCACCCAGATCAAGTGGGGCCTCGGCTACATCGAGGGCCGCTACGACGACCCGTGCGGCGCCTGGCAGCACTCGCAGAGCCAGGGCTGGTACTGATCGGACATCGACGGCGGGGCGTGCGGAGATTCGCACGCCCCGCCGTCGTCGTGCCGCTCTCGACTGGCGATGCGCCCCGATTACTGATAGCACTTGACGGGTGACCTGGCATGACGGCCCCACGGGCGGCGACCCCCACCGGTTCGGCACCGAGGCGTTCTACGCCTCGCTCGGCCGGGCGTTCGTCGCCATGTGCGCGGTCGTGCCGGTCCTGTTCCTCATCGAGGCGGTCGACGTCGGCCTGCGCGCCGACCTCGACGTCAGCGCCGGCATCATCCCGCACCGCATCCAGGGGCTCGACGGCGTCTTCTTCTCGCCGTTCCTGCACGCCGGCTGGAACCACCTCTACAGCAACAGCATCCCGCTGATCCTGCTCGGCACCTTCGTGCTGGCCGCCGGCACCCGCCGGTTCCTCTGGTCCACGTTGGTGATCATCCTGGTCAGCGGCCTGGGGGTCTGGTTCACCGGCTCGCCCAACTCCGTGGTGGTCGGCGCGAGCGGCGTCATCTTCGGCTACCTCGGCATCCTGCTCACCCGCGGCATCGTCGAGCGGAGCTGGTGGAACTTCGCCGTGGTGCTCCTCGTCGGCCTGCTCTACGGCTGGCAGCTGCTCGGCATCCTGCCCACCGACGAGCGCATCTCCTGGCAGGGGCACCTGTTCGGGCTGCTCGGCGGTGTCGTCGCGGCGGTGCTGTTCCGCCGCCGGGTGGAGGGCGGGACGCGCGACTCCCTCGGGTCACCCCCGGTCACGTTGCCCTGACGGCACGTCCACCCGCCGGCGGGACGTGCTTGCCCGCGGCCACCGCCCCGCCTACCGTCGGGATCAGCACGCGTTGATCCCTTGGCGAAAGTGACGGTACGCCATGCGCGAGGTCGATGTCGCCGTGATCGGGGCGGGCCCCGCCGGGCTGTTCGCCGCCTACTACGCCGGGTTCCGCGGGCTGTCCGTGGCCGTGATCGACGCGCTGCCCGAGCCGGGTGGCCAGGTCACCGCCATGTACCCGGAGAAGCTCATCCTCGACGTCGCCGGGTTCCCCGCCATCAAGGGGCGGGAGCTGGTCGCCAACCTGGTCGCCCAGGCCGCGCCCTTCCGCCCGGAATACCTGCTCGGGGTGCGCGCCGAGAAGCTGTCGTACCTGGACGGGCGGCCGGTGCTCGGGCTGGCCGGCGGTGACCAGCTGCACTGCGGGGCGGTGCTGATCACCGGCGGGCTGGGCAGCTTCACGCCCCGGCCGCTGCCGGTGGCGGACAGCTTCGTGGGCGGCGGGATCGTCTACTTCGTACCGCAGCCGACCGAGCTGACCGGCCGGGACGTGCTCATCGTGGGCGGCGGGGACTCGGCGTTCGACTGGGCGGTGACGCTGGCCCCGATCGCCCGCTCGGTGACGCTGGTGCACCGGCGGGACCGGTTCCGCGCGCACGCCTCGACCGTCGACCGGGTGCGCGCGCTGCCGGTGCGGGTCGTGGTCAACGCCGAGGTGAGCCGGCTGTACGGGGAGGACCGGGTCACCGGCGCCGAGCTGACCGTACGCGGCGGCGCGGTGGAGACCCTGCCGGTGGATACCGTGGTGGCCGCGCTCGGGTTCACCGCCGACCTGGGCCCGCTCGCCGAGTGGGGGTTGAACCTTGACCGGCGGCACATCGTTGTCGACAGCGCGATGGCCACCAACCTGCCCCGGGTCTTCGCGGCCGGGGACATCACCGACTACCCGGGCAAGGTCCGGCTGATCGCGACCGGCTTCGGCGAGGCGGCCACCGCGATCAACAACGCGGCGGTCGTCATCGACCCGAGCGCCCACCTCTTCCCGGGCCACTCCTCCGACGGCACCTGACCGGTGGCCCCGCCGCTCTCAGACGGCGGGCAGGCCGATGAGGTCGGCCATCAGAGCGGTCTGGTGGTCGAAGTACTCGTCGCGGTGGGGCAGCGTCTTGTTGATCCGGCCGAACAGCTCGAAGCTGATCAACCCGAAGAGCTGGGTCCAGCCGGCCATGCCGCGGGCCAGCAGCGCGGGCGGCAGGTCCACGGCGAGCAGGGCGGCCAGCTCGGCCACGTCGGACCGCAGCGGCTCAGGGAGCTCCTCGCCGGAGGCGTCGATCCGGCCGCCGGCCACCCCGTCGCGGAGGATGCCGACCAGGGTCACCGGGGGCCGCTGGGCCGGCGCCACGGTGTCCTCCGGCGCCGCGTAGCCGGGGACGGGGCTGCCGTAGAGCAGGGCGTACTCGGCCGGGTGGGCCAGCGCCCAGGCGCGGGCGGCCCGGCACACGGCGTGCCAGCGCCCGCGCAGGTCGGCCTGGTCGACGCCGGCGTCGGCCGCCTCCACGGCGTCGCCGAGCGCCTCGTACGCCTCCAGGATCAGCGCGGTGAGCAGGTCGTCGCGGCTGGGGAAGTAGCGGTAGATCGCCGAGGAGACCATGCCCATGTCCCGGGCGACCGCGCGGAGCGACAGGTTCGCGCCGTCGGTGGCCAGGTGGCGGCGGGCGACCGCCTTGATCTCGTCGATCATCCCGGCGCGGACCCGGGCGCGGAGCGAGTGAGCGACCATGTCTCCACTCTGCCACGGATGAGAGCGCCAATCAAAACCGAGAGCACTGCTCTTGACGAGCGGGGTGGGCGTCGGTCATGCTCTGTTGCGAGAGCGGTGCTCTCGCATCGGATTCCTGCTTCGAAGGGTGGCCCTCATGGCCCTGCACGTGATCGTCGGCGCCGGACCCGTCGGCACCGCCACCGCCCGGCTCCTCGCTGAGCGCGGCGACCGGGTGCGGGTGGTGACCCGCCGTGGCAGCGGACCGGCGCACCCCGCGATCGAACGGATCGCCGCCGACGCCGCCGACGCGGACCGGCTGGCCGCCCTGACCGAGGGCGCGGTGGCGCTGCACAACTGCGCCAACCCGGCGTACCACCGCTGGCCGCTGGACTGGCCGCCGCTGGCCGCCGCGCTGCTCACCGCCGCCGAGCGGACCGGCGCGGTGCTCGCCACCGTGGGGAACCTCTACGGGTACGGCCCGGTCGACGCCCCGATGACCGAGGCGACCCCCCTCGCCTCCACGGGCACCAAGGGGCAGGTCCGGAACCGGATGTGGGCCGACGCGCTGGCCGCGCACCGGGCCGGCCGCGCCCGGATCACCGAGGTGCGCGGCTCCGACTACCTCGGCGCCGGAGGCACCTCGCTGGCCATGATGGTGCTGCCCCGGGTGCTCGCCGGGCAGCGGGTGTTCCTGCCGGTCGACTGGGACGCCCCGCACACCTGGACGTACATTCCCGACGTCGCCCGCACCCTCGTCGCCGCCGCGACCGACGAGCGGGCCTGGGGCCGGGCCTGGCACGTGCCCAGCGCCCCCGCCGTGTCGATGCGGGACCTGGCCGCCCGCGCCGCCGCCCTGGTCGGCGCGCCCGCGCCGCGACTGACCCGGATGCCGTACCCGGTGCTGTGGCTCGGCGGGCTGGCCAACCCGATGGCACGGGAGCTGCGGGAGACCGCCTACCAGTTCCGCCGGCCGTACGTGCTGGACTCGACCGCCGCCACCGCCACCCTCGGCGTCGACGCGACGCCGCTGGACCGGGCGGTCAAGGAGACGGTGGCGGCGCTGCGCGCCCGACCGGCCGCGGGGGCGGCCCGACCGCGGCTACCAGCACCGCGACCAGGGTCAGCCCCGCCCCCAGCAGGGTGGTCGGCGTGGGATGCGAGGCGGCGGTGGGCAGCAGCAGGTCCAGCAGCACGGCGCCGACGACCTGCCCGGCGATGGTGGCCAGGCCGAGCAGCAGCACACCGGTGAACCGGACGATGGCGGCGGCCAGCGCGATGAACACGATGCCGATGGGGCCACCCAGGTAGAGCCACGGCTCGGTCGGGAAACCGCCGGCCGGGCGGCCCCGGACCGCCACCTCCACCGCGAAGGTGACGAGCAGCGCCACCGTGCCGACGGTGAAATTGACAAGCGTGGCGGTCACGGCGCTGCCGGCGGCCCCCCGGACCCGGCCGTTCACCGCCTGCTGCCAGGCGATGCCCACCCCGGCGGCCAGCGGCAGCAGGGCCAACGCCAGGGCACCCGGATCGCCGAGCCGGTCGCCCACCGCCAGCAGCACGGCCAACACGGTGAGCACCGCGCCGACCAGCCGGTTCGGGGTGACCGGCTGCCGCCCGGTCGGGCCGATGCCGGCCCGGTCGACAAGCAGGCTGCTGCCGGTCTGCCCGGCCACCACGGCGACGGTGAACACCGCCACGCCGAGGGTGCCGATGGTCAGCCCCTGGGTGGCGACCAGGAAGGCGCCGCAGACCCCGCCCAGGCACTGCCACGGCCGCAGCGAGCCGTCCCGGAGCGCGGCCCGCAGGGCGGCCAGTCCCCGCCGGCCACCTGGGGTGGCGGGAACCAGCACCAGCAGCACCAGCAGGCCCAGGCCGAACGAGACCACCGCGGCGGCGATCCCGTCGGCCAGCCGTACACCGAGCTCGCCGTTGATCCGGGACTGGACGGCCACCGCGACCCCCGAGGCGGTGGCCAGCCCGGTGCCGGCGATCCGCCGCGCGGGCGACAGCGTCGGGGGCGCCGCAGTCCCGGTCGCGGTCACTCCTGTTCGGCCAGGGGACGCCCGTCGAAGTCGACCGCCGAGTAGAGGGCGAGCTTCTCCAGGCGGTGGTAGGAGTCGATCACCCGGATCGTGCCGCTCTTCGAGCGCATCACGATCGACTGGGTGTACGCCCCACCCGCCCGGTAGCGCACGCCGCGCAGCAGGTCCCCGGACGTGACGCCGGTGGCCACGAAGAAGCAGTTGTCGCCGGTGACCAGGTCGTCGGTGAAGAGCACCCGGTCCAGGTCGTGCCCGGCGGCCAGCGCCTTCTCCCGCTCCTCCGCGTCCTTGGGCCAGAGCTTGGCCTGCATCATGCCGCCCATGCACTTCAACGCACAGGCCGCGGTGATGCCCTCCGGGGTGCCGCCGATGCCCATCAGCACGTCGACGTCGGACTCGCCCCGGGCCGCCGCGATGGCGCCGGCGATGTCGCCGTCGGAGATGAACCGGATGCCCGCCCCGGTCCGCCGGATCTGCTTCACCAGGTCGTCGTGGCGCGACCGGTCCAGCACGCAGACCGTCACCTCGGCGGGGTCGGTGCCCTTGACCTTGGCGATCCGACGGATGTTCTCGGCCACCCCGGCGTTGATGTCGACCACGTCGGCGTACATCGGGCCGACGGCGAGCTTCTCCATGTAGAAGACGGCGCTCGGGTCGAACATCGCGCCCCGCTCGGCCACCGCGAGCACGGCCAGCGCGTTCGGCATGCCCTTGCTCATCAGTGTGGTGCCGTCGATCGGGTCGACCGCCACGTCCACCTCGGGACCGGTCCCGTCGCCGACCTCCTCACCGTTGAAGAGCATCGGGGCGTTGTCCTTCTCGCCCTCGCCGATCACCACGACCCCGCGCATCGGGATCGAGTTGATGAGCTTGCGCATGGCGTCGACGGCGGCTCCGTCGCCGCCCTCCTTGTCGCCCCGGCCGACCCAGCGGCCGGCGGCCATGGCCGCCGCCTCGGTCACCCGGACCAGGTCGAGGGCGAGGTTGCGGTCGAGATCCTGGGGCGTCCGCGTCCTGGTGGTTGTCATCACGGCTTCCTCCTCGCGACGTTGCGGGGTGGACCGGCGGGATGCGGCCGTCGCCGCCGCCGGTTTTGTCGCTGATCCTCACACGATCTCAGGTTCGACGCCGGAGCGGGGCGGAGGAGGCCAGGATCACGTCCTCCGGGCGGCTGCGAGAATGGCCGGGTGGAAGCCGCACAGCCTGCCGACCGCGTACCGACCGACGCCACCCCGCCCGACGGCCAGCCGCCGATGCGGCCGACCGCCGGGGCGACCCCGCCGGCCGGCGAACCCGCCCTGGTCGAGCCGACCGCGCCCGCCGCCGACGCCGGGGAGAAGCCCGCGCCGCCCGCGCGGAAGGAGAAGGCCCGGTCCGAGCGGTCGCCGAAGGACATGGCGCTGTCGCTGCTGGTGCTGCTGGTCCCGATCGCCCTGCTGGTCGCCTTCTACCGGGGCTTCCTCGGCGGGGACGAGCCGGTCACCGTCGACCCCGCGCCCGCCTTCGAGCAGGCCCGCGCCGCCAACGCCTTCCCAGTCGCCGAGCCGCGCGGGCTGGGCTCCGACTGGCGTACGGTCAGCGCCCGCTACCAGACCGAAACCGGCGCCGGGACGCTCCGCATCGGGTACGTGACCCCGGAGGGCCGGGGCGCGCAGCTGGTGGAGAGCAACGTGCCGGCGGAGAAGCTGCTGCCGGCCGAGCTGAGCGGCGGCCAGCCGCAGGGCCCGGCCGACCTGCCCGGCGGCACGAGCTGGCAGCGGTACACCGCCCGGGGCAACGAGCAGGCCCTCGTCCTGCTGGAGCCGAACCGCACCGTGCTCGTGGTCGGCGACGCCGGGGAGGCGGAACTGCGCGAGCTGGCCACCGCGCTGCGCTGACTTGAGCCCGCCGCCGGGGCGAGGTCGTTCTCCCGCACCGGACAGGGATTGCGGAACACCGCTTCAGGGAACAGAAGGGGGCACGAGCCCACCGGAGCCGATCACACCGGCCGGAGCGGGCTCGTGCGCCGGAGCCGGCGTCCGGGCTGCGGCGCCCCGACTCCGGCACCTCCGTGGGCCGGACGACCCACCTGGAGAGGTTGACGTGACGATTCGACGCTTCAGCGCCACCGCGTTCGCCGCGGCGCTGCTCATCCCCGGCCTGGCCGCGTGCAACAACACCGGGACCGCCGGCGCGGGTGCCTCCGCGACCCCGGCCGCCTCCGGCAGCATCGCCCCGAGCGGCACCCCCGCCGGCGACGCCAAGCAGGCCCTGCTCGACTCCACCAACGCGATCCGCGACGGGAACTTCCGGTTCACCATGTCCGGCGCCGGCTCCACCGCCGAGGGGCAGGTGCACGAGCCCACCCAGAGCGCCGAGATGCGGATGACGATCGGCGACCCGTCGTCGGACCTGATGATGAAGCTGGACCTGGTCCACTACAAGCCGGACAGCTGGGTGAAGCTGGAGCTGGGCGGCAAGGCCGCCGCCAGCGTGCCCGGCATCAAGAACCTCAACCTGGGCAAGTACCAGCACCTCGACCAGACCCGGATCAAGGGCAACCGCGCCCTCGGCTTCGACTTCGACAAGGTCGACCCGGCCGGCAGCGCGGTGCTGACCCAGGGCATCACCGAGGTCCGGAAGACCGGCGACGGCGCGTACGCCGGCACCGTCGACGTGTCGAAGGCGGCCGAGGCGGGCTCGCTCGACCCGGCCGTGATCACCGCGCTCGGCGCGCAGGCGCAGTCGGTGCCGTTCAGCGCCAAGGTCGACCCGCAGGGCCGGCTCAGCGAGCTGGTGCTCCAGATCCCGGCCGCCGGGCAGAGCGCCGCGCAGGACGTGAAGATCAGCTACACGGACTACGGCAACGCCGCCGCCGCGCAGAAGCCCCCGGCCGACCAGGTCGTCGAGGCGCCGGCCGAGTTCTACAACCTGTTCAACTGAGCGTGCCGGCGGGACGGCTCCGGCCGTCCCGCCGCTCAGTCCTCGGCGCGCTGCCGGGCGGCGTCGATGCGGGCCCGGGCGCCGTCCAGCCAGCGCTGGCAGATCCCGGCGAGCTGCTCGCCGCGCTCCCAGAGCGCCAGCGACTCCTCCAGCGAGGTGCCCCCCGCCTCCAGCCGCTCGACCACCGAGGCCAGCTCGGCCCGGGCCTGCTCGTAGCTGAGCCGCTCGTCCTTCGTCGTGTCAGTCATCGGGTCCCATTCCATCAGCCGTCCACGGTCGCGGTCAGCTCGCCCTCGGCGAGGCGTACCCGCAGCGGGTCGCCCTTGGCCACCTCGGACGCGGCGCGCACCACATGCCCGTCGCCGCGCTGGACGATGGCGTAGCCCCGGTCGAGGGTGGCCGCGGGGGAGAGGGCGCGCAGCCGCGCCAGGGTGTGCCGCAGGTCGTCGCCGGCTGCGCCGAGCCGGTGGTCCAGGCAGCGGCCGGCCCGGTCACGCAGCGCGGTGACATCGGTGGCCCGCTGGTCGACCATCACCTGCGGGCGGGCCAGCACCGGCCGGGAGCGCAGCAGGTCGAGCCGGTGCTGCTCCCGGTCGACCAGGTTGCGGACCGCCCGCTCCAGCCGGGACCGGGCCTGGCCGATGAGGCGTACCTCCTCGGCCAGGTCGGGCACGATGCGCTTCGCCGCGTCGGTCGGCGTGGAGGCGCGCACGTCGGCGACGTAGTCGAGCAGGGGCGTGTCGGTCTCGTGGCCGATCGCGCTGACCACCGGCGTGCGGCACGCGAAGACCGCCCGGCAGAGCGCCTCGTCGGAGAAGGGCAGCAGGTCCTCGATGCCGCCGCCGCCCCGGGCGATGATGATCACGTCGACGGTCGGGTCGGCGTCGAGCACCTTGAGCGCGCCCACGATGTCGGGCACCGCGCTCGGCCCCTGCACCGCCACGTTGACCGTCCGGAACTCCACCGCCGGCCAGCGGCGGCGGGCGTTCGTCAGCACGTCCCGCTCGGCGGCCGAGGCGCGGCCGGTGATCAGCCCGATCCGGCCGGGCAGGAACGGCGGCCGGCGCTTGCGGGCCCGGTCGAAGAGCCCCTCGGCGGCCAGCAGCTTCTTGAGCTTCTCCAGCCGGGCCAGCAGCTCGCCCAACCCGACCTGGCGGATCTCGTCGGCGCGCAGGCTCAGCGTGCCCCGGGCGGCGTAGAACTCGGGCTTGGCGTGCAGCACCACCCGGGCGCCCTCGCTCAGCTCCGGTGCGCCCGCGTCGAGCACGTCGCGGTTGGTGGTGACGGTCAGGCTGAGATCTGCCGACGGGTCACGCAACGTCAGGAAGACCGTGCTCGCCCCCGGCCGCCGGCTGATCTGCGCGATCTGCCCGTCGACCCACACCCACCCCAGCCGGGCGATCCAGGCCCCGATCTTCTGGCTGACCACCCGGACCGGCCACGGCTCCTCGGACGTGCTCCGCTCCGCTTCGCTCACCCGCCCACCCTAAGGCCCACCCCCGACGGTGCCCCGCCAGGCGGGGGCGTGCCCCGGACGTGGCACAGCTCGCAGTCCGGCCGGGGGAAACGAGGCACGTACGATGGTCGGGTGACTGACGCTGAGACGACTCCCCGGACCGGCAAGCGCGTGCTCCTGGCCAAGCCCCGCGGCTACTGCGCGGGCGTGGACCGGGCGGTGCAGACCGTCGAGGAGGCGCTGAAGCTCTACGGCGCGCCGATCTACGTGCGCAAGCAGATCGTCCACAACAAGCACGTGGTGCAGACGCTGGAGGCCAAGGGCGCGATCTTCGTGGAGGAGAACGAGGAGGTGCCCGAGGGCGCCACCGTCATCTTCTCCGCGCACGGCGTGGCCCCCGAGGTCTACGAGCAGGCCAGGGCGCGCTCGCTCAAGGCGATCGACGCGACCTGCCCGCTGGTCACCAAGGTGCACCAGGAGGCCCGGCGGTTCGCCGCCGAGGACTACGACATCCTGCTGATCGGCCACGAGGGGCACGAGGAGGTCGTCGGCACGGCCGGCGAGGCGCCCGCGCACATCCAGCTCGTGGACGGCCCGGACGGCGCCGACAAGATCACCGTGCGCGACCCCGAGAAGGTCGTCTGGCTCTCCCAGACCACCCTCTCGGTCGACGAGACCCTGGAGACCGTGGCCCGGCTCAAGCAGCGGCTGCCGCTGCTCCAGTCGCCGCCCAGCGACGACATCTGCTACGCCACCTCCAACCGCCAGCACGTGGTGAAGGAGATCGCCCCGGACTGCGACGTGGTGATCGTCGTCGGCTCGCGGAACTCCTCCAACTCGGTACGCCTCGTCGAGGTGGCGCTGGACGCCGGCGCCCGCGCGGGGCACCTGGTCGACTTCGCGCACGAGATCGACGACGCCTGGCTGGAGGGAGCCCGCACCGTGGGGCTGACCTCGGGCGCCAGCGTGCCCGACGAGCTGGTCCAGCAGGTGCTCGCACACCTGGCCGAGCGCGGCTTCGCCGACGTCGAGGAGATCACGACCGCCAACGAGCGGCTGACCTTCTCGCTGCCGCAGGAGCTCAAGCGCGACCTGAAGGCCGCGGCGGCCCGCGGCTGACCGGCCGGAACGAAACCGCCACCGACCACGTCCAACCGGTCATGAAGACTCCTCGGACGGTGCTCGTCGCCCTGCTCGCCGGCGCGGCGCTGACCGCCTGCGCCGGCAACGGCGGCGAGCCCGGCGGCCCCAGCCCGTCGGGGGCCACCCCGGTGACCAGCAGCGCCGGGCCGTGCGCAACATGGCCCGCCTGCCAGCCCGACCCCGGCACCAGCCCGACAGGAGCCGCCCCGGTGACCAGCCAGCCCGTTCCCGGCCCGAGCCGCCCGGATCCCACCTGGAAGGGCGGCCCGTCGAAGCCGCCCGGCCCCGGCGCCACCACGCTCAGCGGGACGATCCGCGCCGGTGTCGAGCCCAACTGCCTGCTGCTCGACGACAACCTGCTGATCGGCGGCCCGCGTGACCTGCTCAAGCCCGGCGCCCGGGTGGAGGTCACCGGCCATGCGGAGCCCGGCATGATGACCACCTGCCAGCAGGGCACCCCCTTCGTCGTCGAATCCGCGCGCCGCGCCTGACCCGCATCTCGGGGAACCGGTCCGGAAACGGCGGAGCCCCGCCCCTCGGATGAGGGGCGGGGCTCCTGGGTTCAGCGGGTCAGTTGACCGCACCGACCTCCACCGAGCCGCGGCCGACGACCGCGCCCTCGACGGTGGTGACGGCCAGGTCACCGTAGAGCTCCCGGCCGGCGGCCGGGGTGGACTTGGCGGTCACCGTGCCGGTCAGGGTGGCGGTGGCGCCGTTGGCCAGGGACAGCGGGGTGCTGGGGGCGGAGAGCGAACCCAGCGCCGGGGCGGCGAACGAGTCGCGGTAGTCGTACGCGGTGGTCGGGTCGCTCATCGCGTAGCCGTCCACGACCACCCGGTAGGTGCCGGCGGCCGGGTTGGACAGGGTGACCGCCTCCTCCGAGTCGCCGTCGGCCGACTGGCCCACCCGGGTCGCGCCGAGGAAGACCGACAGGTCCAGGTCGGCGCTCAGGTCGGACGGGTTGCCGATCCGGGCGGTGAACGAGGTGGCACCCGCCGGGACGTCCACCGTGTATTCCTGGCGACCGCCCTGGGCGATGCTCGGCCGCTCGGCGTGCACGCTGGCCAGCGGCCCGCCGACGCCGGTCACCTGGACCGGGCCGAAGGTGTTGGTCAGGCCCCAGCTCACCTCGGTCGGTGCGCCGGCGGTCACCGAGGGCAGCTCGACCACGGCCGGCTCGACCGTGATGCCCTGCACCCGCGCCTGCAGCTGGAACGGGTTGTCCAGCGCCGGCGACGTACGCCGGGCCTCGACCTCGATCTCCCAGACGCCCGGGATCGGGTTCTGGTAGTCCCGCTCCTGCGGCTTGCAGGCGGCGGCGTCGGAGAAGTTGGTGTAGCAGGCGGTGCTCGCGGTGCTCTCGACCGGCACGCCGTACGGGTTGAAGGCGAGGAACCGGGTCTGCGAACCGGTGGCGATGCCGGACAGGTTGACCTGCAGCGCGCCCGCGCCCTCCGGAACCGTCACGAAGTACGAGGTGAAGCCGTTCCGCTCGACCGAGCCACCCGTGGAGAACGAGTAGGACGGTGCGGAGACCGCGGTCGCGGCGACCACGACCGTGGCGACCTCGAAGTCGACCACCGAGGTGGCCGGGTCGTCGACGGTCATGATGGCGCCGTGCGCGCCCGCGGTCATCGGCTTGGCCTTCACCTTGACGGTGACGGTCTTGTTCAGCGGCAGCCACACGACCGCCGGGGCCGAGAAGGTGCCGTCGTTGCCGCGGAACGCGACGGTGTGCTTGAGACCCTTGTTCGGGCCGCTCGTGCGGGTCAGCTTGACCTCGTAGTAGCGGCTCTCCTTGACCTTCTGCCCGCCCTTACCGGCCGCGCAGCGGTTGTAGATGCCAGTGCCCACGTTCGGGCTCGGCTCGAACAGGCCGGAGTCCTTGTTGTACTTCGTCAGGTTCCCCGACAGCTCGGTGCAGACCGGGGCCGCGGAGGTGTAGGTCCGGGTCTGCACGCCGGCGGCCAGCAGGTTCCACGCGCCCGCCACGTTGAACATGCCGTAGCCCTGCGCGTAGGTCGGGACGCCCGCGATCGGCTTGGCGGAGGTGTAGATGGCCCGGCGCAGCGCGGCCGGGGTGACGCCCTTGTCGGTCGCCTTGGCGGCCGAGAGCAGCAGCGCGGCGGCGCCGGTGGCCTGCGGCGAGGCCATCGAGGTGCCGTTGAGCATCTGGTAGCCCGGGGGCAGCGGGTAGCCGGCCTCGGGGACCGGGTTGCCGGGCTGCCAGGTCGGCGCGGTGGAGATGGCCGAGCCGGGGGCGGTCACGTTGGGCTTGAAGCCGCCGTCCTCGCGCGGGCCGCGGGAGGAGAAGTTGAACAGGCCGTTGTCCTTGCGGACCACCGAGCCGTAGTTGGCCAGCCAGGTGTCCTTGCTGACGTTCGCGGCCACGCTGACCACGTTGCTGGCGACCGAGGGGTCGCCGACGGTGTTCAGGCCCGGGCCGGAGTTGCCGGCCGAGATGAACATCTGCACGCCGTAGGTGCTGATGAGCTCGTCGTACAGGTTGGCGCGCGCGTTGGAGCCGTCGTTGAGCGCCGGCAGGCCGCCGATCGACATGTTGACCACGTCGACCTTGCGGTTGACCACGAGGTCCACCATGCCGGTGGTGAGCGCCGCGGCGGTGCAGCCGCCGCCCCACGAGCAGGCGCGGGCCGAGACGAGCTTGGCGCCCGGGGCGGCGCCGTCGAAGGCGCTGTTGCCCAGCATGTCGTTGGCGGCGGTGATGCCGGCGACGTGGGTGCCGTGGGTGGCCTCGATGATGCCGATGTTGACGTAGTCGTAGTACGGGCCGGGCTGGCCGTCGGCCGGCGCGATGTCCACGTTCCGGCGGTACTCGACCACGAACGGGATCTGCTCGCGCACCGCGGTGGCCGGGTTGTCCGTGCCGAAGTGGCCTACCTGGAACTTCTCCTTGTACGGCCGCATGAGCTCGTCGTCGGTGAAGTCGTTGTTCTGGTTGGCGTCGACCCGGATGTCGCCGTTCACCGGGTTGTAGAGGATGCCCCAGAAGTCGGTGGTGTCACCGTCGCGGTTGACGTCGCCCCGCGCGTCGTCCAGCGCGGTGATGTTCTCCCGGAAGACGTTGAACTTGTAGGCGCCGGCCGGCGCGGTCCAGGTGCCCAGCGTGTTGGTGAACGAGGGGCCCGCCACGTCGGTGGCCATCGCGCGCCAGGAGGCGTCCTCCAGCGGGTCCGTCGCGGTCACCCAGTCGACGATCTTGCGCTCGCCCGTGGTGGTCTTCTGCAGCGCCGGCTGGTCCAGGTCGACCCCGGAGTCCATGATGCCGATGGTGACGCCGCGGCCGTCCCACTCCGGGTGCGCGGCCTTGAAGGCCTCCGCACCGGTCTCGTTGGTCGGCATGTACGGGTTGACGGCGCCGGTGTCGGTGCCCGGGCCCGCCAGCGTCTCGCCCTGCTCGGCGGTCTTCGCGCCCGCCGGGGCGGCCTCGGGGGCCGGGTCGGGAAGCTTGATGGTCTCGTCGAGGTCGACGGCGGAGACGCCCGGGAGCGTCGCGGCCTTGAGGACCTTCGCGGTCGGGACCTTGGCCAGCACGTAGCCGACCTGGTCGTAGCGCTGGCTCACCGAGGCGCCCAGGCCGGCCAGCCCGTCGGCGACCTTCTTGGCCGAGCCCTTCTTGGCGGCGATGATCAGCGTGACGGTCGGGGCGTGCTTCGCCTCCGCCTCGTCGAGGAGCTTGGCGTCGTGGGCGCCCAGCGTCTCGGCGGCGGTCGGCTGCGAGGCGTCGGGGGCGGCGGCGGGGGCTGCGCTCGCGGTCGCGGCGCCACCTCCGACGGTCATGGCGCCGGCCGCCAGGACCGAGGCGAAGAGCGCGGCGGAGGTACGCCGGCTCCGGTTGCGGGGTTGACTCACGTTCTCTTCCTCCAGAGAACAGGGCCCTTCAGGAGACAGGGCGCACGTGACAGCGATCCTTCGGCCTGGCCCTGTCGGTGTCACTACTCCGAAGTAGGTTGTGACCACTCCGTGACGAGGATCGGCCGTCATCGTCACGTGCGGTGTGTCAACCGTCGATGCCTGCCACCCGATCGACCGATGTGGACGCGCCCTCCACCAGCTCCGGGGCCTGCGGCTGGCGGGGTGCCAGCTCCACCTGCGCGGGAGCGGCCAGCTCCTGGTCGGAGACGCCAAGCTCGGCAAGCTTGCGGGCGCTGACCAGCACCCGCGCCTCCAGCGAGCCGACCGCCCGGTTGTAGGCGGTCACCGCACCACTCAGCGCGCCGCCGAGCTTGCCGACGTGGTCGCCCAGGGTGGACAGCCGCCCGTAGAGCTCGCGGGCCAGAGAGTGCACGGTGGCCGCGTTGCGGGCCAGCGCCTCCTGCCGCCACGAGTAGGCCACCGTGCGCAGCAGCGCCACCAGGGTGGCCGGTGTGGCCAGCACCACGTTGCGGGCGAAGGCGTGCTCCAGCAGCGACGGGTCACGCTGCAACGCCACGTCGAGGAACGGGTCGGCCGGCACGAACAGCACCACGAAATCCGGGGTCTGGTCGAACGCCGCCCAGTAGGTTTTGGCGGCCAGCCCGTCGACGTGCGCCCGCAGGTGCCGCGCGTGCGCGTCGAGGTGGGTGTCCCGCCCCCGCTCGTCGCGCGCCTCCATGGCGGTCAGGTAGGCGTCGAAGGGCGCCTTGGCGTCGACCACCACCGTGCGCCCGCCGTGCAGCCGGACCACCAGGTCGGGGCGGACCCCCTGGTGATCGGTCGCCGCGGTGACCTGCTCGTTGAAGTCGCAGTGCTCCAGCATGCCGGCCGCCTCGACGATCCGGCGGAGCTGGTGCTCACCCCAGCGGCCGCGCACCTGCGGCGCGCGCAGCGCCGCGACGAGCTGCTTGGTCTCGGTGCGCAGCTCGCCGGAGACGGCGCTCATCGACCGCACCTGTTCGCGCAGCTCGGCGTAGGCGTCGACACGGTCGCGCTCCAGCTCGGCGACCCGCTGCTCGTAGCGGCGGAGGGTGTCGTGCAGCGGAGCCACCGCCCGGGCCACCGCCTCCTGGGACTGTGCGGTCGCCTCGTAGCTGAGCGCCCGCATGGACTGCTCCAGCCGCCCCTCGCCCTCCCGCGTGGCGGCCAGGGTCGCCTCCAGCCGGGCGATCTCGGTCGCCGAGCGGGACCGGGCGGCCAGCCAGCCCACCGCGCCGCCCGCGGCGAGGCAGAGCACCACCACGGCCAGCGTCGAGAAGCTCATGCCGAAGAGCTTGCCAAACGGGTACGACGTGCGCCCGCTGGGTACGTTCGAGGTCATGGAGATTGCCCTGTGGGTGGTCCTGATCCTGATGCTCGGAGGTGCCCTGGTGTTCTGGCGGTGGGGGAGCAGGTCCCGGCGGGCCACCGAGCTGGCCGACGCCCGCGCTGAGGCGCAGCGCTGGTACGAGCGGCTCGGCGGGCAGCTCATGAATCTGCACGGGGACGCCCCGGCGGTCCGCCAGGCGCTGGCCGACGCGGGCGAGCGCTACAACGCGGCCGGTTCCCAGCTCGAGCAGGCGGGTACCCCGCACCAGTTCGCGCTGGCCCGGGAGACCGCGCTGGAGGGGCTGGCGTACATCCGGGCGGCGCGCACCGCCATGGGCATCGACCCGGGACCGGAGCTGCCGCCGCTGGCCGCCGCGCGCGGCGCGGGCATGCTCACCAAGGAGCGCGAGGTCAACGTGCAGGGGCAGACCTACCGGGCCGGTCCCCAGCCGGGAAACCAGACTCCCTACTACTATCCGGGCGGAAACTGGCAGGGTCGCCCGGTGCCGGCCGGCTGGTACTCGACGCCGTGGTGGAAGACCGCGCTGGGCACCGGGGCCGGCGTCCTCGGCGGCATCCTGATCGCCGACGCGCTCTTCTCGCCCGCCTTCGCCGACCCGGGTTACGGCTACGAGGCCGGGTACCAGGAGGGCTTCAACGACGGCTTCGGCGACGGCCAGGACCAGGGCGGCGACGCCGGTGACCAGGGCGGCGACGGCGGTGACCAGGGCCAGGACTTCGGTGACCAGGGCCAGGACTTCGCCGGCCAGGGTGACTACTCCGGCGGCTACGGCGGGGACTTCGGCGGGGGCGACTTCGGTGGGGGCGACTTCGGCGGCGGGGACTTCGGCGGCGGCGACTGGTAGCGCGCCCAGGAGGACGACGGCCCCGGTCGGCGGGACCGGGGCCGTCCTCGTCGACCGGGGTCAGCCGGTGTTGCGCATGCCGGCGGCGATGCCGTTCACCGTGGTGAGCAGCGCCCGCTCCAGCGCCGTACCGTCGTTCGGGGCGCGGCGCCCGCCCGGCGCGGTGGCCACCGCGCGGCCCGCGGCGCCGGAGTCCCGGTACTGCCGCAGCAGCGCCACCTGGAGGTGGTGCAGCGGCTCCAGGTAGGTGTCCCGCACGGCGAGCGTGCGCTGGAGCACGGGCGAGTTGTCCAGCAGCGCCGGCGAGGCGGTGATCGCCAGCACCTCCTGCTTGGTCAGCTCGTACTCCTGCTCGATCTTGGAGAAGATCGGGTGCAGCTTCTTCGGGACCAGGGTCTCCACGTAGCGCCGGGCGATGGTCAGGTCGGTCTTGGTCAGCATCATCTCGACGTTCGACAGGAACGTGCGGAAGAAGTGCCAGTTCCGGTTCATCTCGGCCAGCACGTCCTCCAGCCCGGCCGCCCGCGCGGCGGCCAGCCCGGAGCCCACACCGAACCAGCCGGGCACGATCTGCCGGGTCTGCGTCCAGCCGAACACCCAGGGGATGGCGCGCAGGCCGGAGAGCCCGGCGCCGGTGTTCGGCCGCTTCGCCGGCCGGCTACCGATGTTGAGCGCCCCCAGCAGCTCGGTCGGGGTGGACGCCCAGAAGTAGGCGGGCAGGTCCGGGTCCTCGACCAACGACCGGTAGGACCGGAAGGCCGACTCGGAGACCACGTCCATGGTCGCGTCCCAGCGCTCCAGCATCTCGGCCGGCTGCCGGGGCGCGGTGTGCAGCAGCGTCGCCTGGAGCACCGCCGCCACGGTCAGCTCCAGGTTCTCCCGGGCCAGCGCGGGCAGCGTGTACTTGTCGGAGATGACCTCGCCCTGCTCGGTCACCTTGATCGCGCCGTCGAGCGTGCCGTACGGCTGGGCCAGGATGGCCTCGTGGGTGGGGCCGCCGCCCCGGCCGACGGTGCCGCCCCGACCGTGGAAGAGCCGCAGGTGTACGCCGTGCCGCGCGGCCACGTCCCGCAGCGCGCGCTGGGCCCGGTGGATGGACCACTGGCTGGTGGTGATGCCGGCCTCCTTGTTGGAGTCGGAGTAGCCCAGCATCACCTCCTGCACGTCACCGCGGGCCGCCACGAGGGCGCGGTAGGCCGGCAGGGACAGCAACTCGTCCAGCAGTTCGCCACCGGCGTTCAACTCGGACGGCGTCTCCAGCAGCGGCACGATCCCGATCCGGGCCCGGCCGCTGTGTACGTCGACCAGGCCGGCCTCGCGGGCCAGCACCACCGCGGCGAGCACGTCGTCCACGCCCAGGGTCATCGAGATGATGTACGACTCGATCACCTCGGCGCCGAACCGGTCCTGCGCGTCGCGGATCGTCCCGAACACGTCGAAGGTCTTCTGCGCGCTCTCGGTGAGCGGGCTGTCCTGGGTGGAGAGGGGACGCCGGCCGGCCAGCTCGTCGGCGAGCAGCTTGGTGCGCTCCAGCCGGGTGAGCGACGGGTAGTCGGAGACCTCGCCGACCGCCGCGTAGAGCTGGGCGAGCACCTCGTGGTGCTTCTCGGCGTGCTCCCGGACGTCCATGGTCGCCAGGTGCAGCCCGAACGCGGACACCGTACGGATGGTCGAGGCCAGCCGGCCCACGGCGGTGAGCTGCCCGGAGTTGCGGGCCAGCGAGGCGCGCAGCAGCTCCAGGTCGGCGATCAGCTCGGCCGAGCCGCGGTAGTCCCGCCCCGGCACGTGCGGGGTGCCGGTGCGCAGCCGCTCCCGGGTGTTGGCCAGCTTCGCCTTCACGCACCGCGCCTTGAGCCGGTAGGGCTCCTCGGCGTTGACCCGGCGGAACCGGGGCGCCACCTCGGGCAGCGCGTCCAGGTCGGCGGCGAGGCTGGCGGAGAGGTCGAGGGAGACCGCGCGCAGGCGCCGGGAGACGCTGACCTCGTTGATCAGCTCGTCCATGGCCTTCTCGGTGGCCGCGATGCCGTGCTCGTGCTGGATGCGCAGCACCTCGCGGGTGACCGTCGGGGTGACGAACGGGTTGCCGTCCCGGTCGCCGCCGATCCAGGTGCCGAAGGTCAGCGGGCGGGCGGTCGGCGAGGTCTCCACGCCGAGGGTGCGCAGCGTGTCGGCGAGGTCGTCGAGGACCTGCGGGGCGGCCTCGGCGTGCAGGTCCCGCAGGTAGTAGATGGCGTTGCGGGCCTCGTCGGTCGGGTCCGGCCGGTCCAGCCGCAGCTCGTCGGTCTGCCACATGAGGTCGAGCAGCTCGGCGAGGCGCCGGTTGGCCGGCCCCTCGTCGCTGGCGCCGTAGAGGATCGCGTTGGCGGTCTCGGCGTCCAGTTCGTCGGCGATCGCGCGCAGCTTGGACAGGATGGACCGGCGGGCCGCCTCGGTGGGGTGGGCGGTGAAGACCGGCCGTACCGCGAGCCGGCGGGCCGCGGCGGCGATCTCCTCGGCCGGCACCCCGCGCTCGGAGATCATCTTGGCCGCCTGGTCCAGCCAGCCGCCGTGGATGGCCCGCCGCCGGCGCAGGTCGCGGGCCCGGTGCACCTGCTCGGTGATGTTGGCCAGGTGGAAGTAGGTGGAGAAGGCCCGGGCCAGCTTCGTGCCGGTGGTGACGTCGAGCCCGCCGAGGCGCTGGGCGGCGGCCGGCGGGTCGGAGCGGACCTGGGCGCGGATCTCCTCGACCAGGTCGAGCAGGGGCCGGCCCTCCTGGCGGGCGAGGGTCTGCCCGAGCAGCGTGCCGAGGCGGCGGATGTCGGCCCGGAGAGCGGCGTCGGGGCCGTCGTGGTCGTGCTGGTCGGTCACGGTGCGCTCCTTACGCGAGTACGAAGGACAGCGCTGTCCGACTCCCTGGATGGTATCCGCGCGGGCCCCGGCGCAAGGAGGGGGATCGCGTGACCATCTGCACTCTGGGACCGGCCGACCGGCTCAGCCATGGGCGGACGACCCGGCGGCGGTGTCGGGGCGGGCGCGGGCGGCCTGGGCCGCGCGCCGGTGGGCCCGGAAGATCGTGGCGGCGAGCAGCCCGACGATCCCGAGCAGGGCCCAGAGGGTGAGCCCGGACAGCGTCCAGCCCATCGAGCGGCGGTCGAAGTAGACGGCCGACTTGATCAGGTCGGTGGTCAGGCCGGGCAGGTTCCACCGGTGCATCCCGCGCATCCAGTCCGGCAGGAACTCGGGGGCGTAGATGCCGCCCGAGCCGGGGTTGCCGAGCACCACCAGCAGCAGGATCACGAGGCCGGTGCCGAGCAGCCCGAGCCACGCCTGCACGGCGCTGGCCACCATGGCGGCGGCGAAGACGGCCAGCGCGCCGACCGCGGCGACCGCCGGGATGTCGTGGTGCCAGATGTCGAGCACCGGTCCGACGACGGCTGCCCCCACGATGCCCAGCACGACGGAGTAGACCGCCAGGGCGGCGATCCGCAGCCCGGCCCGGGGCAGGCTCACCGGGGCGGTGCCGGTGCTCAGGCCGAGCGCGGTGGAGGCCAGGTAGCCGCCCAGCACGAGGCCGACCGCCAGGTAGAACGGGACCAGCCCCCGCGGGTCGGTCCGTTCCACCGGCACCTCGTCAGTGACCTGGATCGGCACGTTCGCCTGCTGGGCGGCCTGGCCGAACACCTGGGTCACCAGTTCGGCGGCGGCCGGGGCGGAGGCGCTGGCGGTGACCAGGCGCAGGCCGTTGTCCGGTCCGGAGGTGAGCACGCCGTACACCTCGCGGGCCGTCAGGCCGTCGTCGGCGGCGCCCGGGTCGTCGTACTCGACGGGTTTGATCTTGTCGGTGCGCTGGCGGACGGCGGACAGCACGGCCTGGGCGCGCTGGTCGCCGAGGACCACCCCGACGGGCACGTCGCGGGGCCGGGGCTGGTGCAGCGCGCCGACGTAGGCGGCGATGAACGCGGTGGCCAGAGCGAGCGTGCCGAGCAGCAGCGCCGCCGTGCGGGGCAGCCAGTCTCGTACCGGAGGGTCCCGCTGCGGCTCGTCCACGCGCCCAGCCTATTGCCCGCATATGCCCGTCTCGGGTGCTTTCCTCCGGCAGAATTCGCTGGCCCGGCCCGATAGCTTCGGATCATGGTGCTGCCCAGCTACCCCCCGAAGCCGAAGCCCGGCGACCGCGTCGCGGTCGTGTCGCCCTCCGCCGGCCTGCCGGGTCTCTTCCCGCACGTGTACGAGTTGGGCCTGCGCCGGCTCCGCGAGGACCTCGGGCTGGAGCCGGTGGAGTATCCGACCACCCGGCAGGTCGGGGCCGACCCGCGGGACCGGGCGCGCGACCTGACGGCGGCCTTCGCCGACCCGAGCGTCACCGCGGTGCTCGCCACGGTCGGCGGGGACGACCTGATCACGGTCACGCCGTTCCTGGACGACGCGGTGCTGCGGGCCAACCCGAAGCCCTACTACGGCTACTCCGACAACACCAACGTCCTCAATCACCTCTACCGGCTGGGGATCGTCGCCTACCACGGCGGATCGGTGCTGGTGCACCTCGGCCGGTCCGGGGCGCCGCACCCGCTGACCTTCGACTCGCTGCGGGCGGCGCTCTTCACCTCCGGCTGGTACGAGCTGACCCCGGCGCCCGAGTGGGGCGACGAGCCGCGCGACTGGCGGGACCCGGCGACGCTCGCCCACGAGCCGGTGATGTTCCCCGGCGAGGGCTGGCGCTGGCACGGGCCGGCCCGGGTGGTCCAGGGGCGCACCTGGGGCGGCTGCCTGGAGATCATCGGATGGCTGATGGCGGCGGACCGGGTGCCCTCGGCGGCCGAGCTGGCCGGATCGGTGCTCGTGTTCGAAACGTCCAACGAGCTGCCCGGCGCGCAGGAGGTCTTCCGGATCATGCGCAACCTGGGCGAGCGCGGGCTGCTCGCCGGTTTCCCGGCCATCGTGGTCGGCCGGCCCAAGGCCTGGGACTTCGAGAAGCCGCACACCCCGGACGAGCGGCGGGCCTGGGGCGAGGCCCAGCGCGAGGCGATCCTGGCGGCCCTCGCGCCGTACACCGACGACCCGGTGGTGGTCTTCGACGTCGACCTCGGCCACACCGACCCGCAGCTGATCATCCCGTACGGCGGGGAGATCCGCGTCGACGCCGTCGAACGCCGGATCGCCGTGCGCTACTGATGAGCAACTCCTGGGCGTACCCGGTCCTGCACACCGTCGATGTCGACCGGGCGCTGGGTGCGTTGGACCGGCTGCTGGAGATCGCCGACCTGCGGGACGTCTTCCTGCGGGCGTGTGCGCGGGTCGGTCGCGTCTCCGGGCTGCCGCGCTATCTCGACGCATTCGGTCACTGGACCGGCGCCGGTGGCCCGGGGGAGATGGCGGTCCACGATCTCTCCCCGCTCGCCGAGGTTGCGCCTCACGATCCGGCCGACCCGCTGGTCGACGTGGACCTCCACGTCAGCGGCCTCGGCCCGGTCGCGGAGTTGGTACGCGTCGCCGGACCTGATCCCGCGTGCCTGACCTGGAACATCTGGGGCTGGCCGGAGGTGCCCGAACTCGGCCTCGGGCCGGACGTCAAGCACGGGTACGTCGGGCTGACACTCAATGCCATGGACCTGTGGGGTGATCAGCCAGCGGACGTGCACACCGTGTTCCTGCACACCCGCAGGCACGAGCCGCAGCGGGCCGAGTGGCTCGCCGGGCGCGTCGGCCTCACCGTCGTCGGCCCCGGTGAGATGGGCTTCTGACCGTCCCTCACCGTTCGCGGTGCCGACGTCGCGCCCAAGCCGCTGCGAGGACCGAGGGACTGAGTCGGTGGGAACGGCGTGAGGGTTCGCCCGGGCTTGGAGATCTTGGTAGGAACCGGCCCCCATAGGGGCCATTTCGTTCCGAGATCTCCAAGCGGTGACCGTACTTCAGGCGGCGACTGCGAAGGCGCGGACCGGGAAGGTGCCCATGCCGGTCACGCGCGGCGGGGCGGCCGTGAACCGGAACCCCTCCGGGGGCAGGGCGGCCAGGTTGGTCAGGTGCTCGACGATCGGGATGCCGGCGGCGAGCAGGGCGCTGTGGGCCGGGCGCTCGCCGGCCGCGGCCGGGGTCATGTCGTCGATGTTGATCGAGTCGATGCCGACCAGCGCCGCTCCCGCCTCGACCAGCCAGTCCGCGCCGTCGGCGGTGAGGTGGGGCGCGTCGGGGCCGGCGTACCGCTCGGTGCCGAAGTGCGTGTCCCAGCCGGTGTGCAGCAGCACCGCCCGGCCGGCCACCTCGTACGGGGCGAGCAGCAGCCGGTCCACCGCCCGGGTGCCGGCCGGCACCCGGACCACCACGCCGGGCAGGTCGGCGAGGCGGTCCAGGGGGACGCCGGTCAGGTCCGCGCCGTCCGCCCAGCGGTGCGCCGGCGCGTCCACGTAGGTGCCGGTGTTGGCGATCATGTCGATCTGGGCCACGTGGAACTCGACGCCCGGCGCGTACCGCTCCCGGGACGCCTCGCGGGTCAGCCAGTCGGTGATCCGGGGCGGCTGCCAGCCGGGCAGGGTGACCATGCCGTCGGTGATCACGTGGCTCAGCTCGATCAGCCGTCGCCCGGCGGCCGCCGGGGCGGCCACCCCGCGACCGCCCTTGTGCGGCTCCGCCACGACCGTCCGGTTGGTGATCCGCACCTCGCCGACCATGAGCAACCCGAGGTGGCGGACGAGGAGCGCCGCCAGCTCGTCGTCGGTGATCTCCGGGCCGGGGATGTCCAGCCGGAACCCGTCGGTCCGCAGCCCGCCGCCGTTCGCGAAGATCACCTCGGCGTCGAACACCGCCCGGTACTCACCAGTCATGTGCCTCACCGCACCACGCCGGCCCGGACCCCGTCAAGATCGATTCCGGCGCGCCGGCTGCGGCCCGGAATGTCCGGGGAGCGGGATAGTCTCGAATGGTGCCACCCCCCGTCCGCAACGGACGCGGGGTCGTCGCCGTGCGTCGACCTCCTGGAAGTGATCACTGATGCTCACCGGACTCTTCTCCGCCGCCCTGGCCGACCCCGGGCTGGCCCGGGCGCGTGACCTGGCGCGCTCCGGTGCCGCCCAGGTCGACGGCCTCGATCTGACCGCCCCCGCCGCACTGCGGCCGTTCGCCGTCGCCGCCGTCGCGGCCGACGAGCCGGCCGGCGGCGCGGGCCGTCCCGTGCTGGCCGTGACGGCCACCACCCGCGAGGCCGACGACCTGGCCTCCGCGCTGGGCAGCCTGCTGCCGCCGGAGCAGGTGGCGGTCTTCCCGTCCTGGGAGACGCTGCCGCACGAACGGCTCTCGCCCCGCTCCGACACCGTCGGGCGCCGGCTGGCCGTCCTGCGCCGGCTGGCCCACCCCGGCTCGGCCGACGCGCACGGGCGCACCGGCCCCCTGCGGGTCGTCGTGGCGCCCGTCCGCTCGCTGCTCCAGCCGCAGCTCAAGGGGCTCGGCGACCTGGAGCCGGTGCAGCTCGCCGCCGGTGACGAGGCGGACCTGGAGGAGGTCGCCCGCCGGCTCATCGACATGGCGTACGCCCGGGTCGACCTGGTCACCAAGCGCGGTGAGTTCGCCGTGCGCGGCGGCATCCTGGACGTCTTCCCGCCCACCGACGAGCACCCGTCCCGGGTCGAGTTCTGGGGCGACGAGGTCGAGGAGATCCGAACCTTCGCCGTCGCCGACCAGCGCACCATCGAGGGCGTCCCGCAGCTCTGGGCGCCGCCCTGCCGCGAGCTGCTGCTCACCCCCGAGGTCCGCAAGCGGGCCGCCGCGCTCGCCCAGGAGCACCCCGAGCTGGCCGAGATCCTCGACAAGCTGGCCGAGGGCATCCCGGTCGAGGGCATGGAGTCCCTCGCCCCGGCCCTGATCGGCGCCGACTCGATGGAGCTGCTGGTCGACTGCATGCCGGCCGGCACCCACGTGCTGCTCTGCGACCCGGAGCGGATCCGCACCCGCGCGCACGACCTGGTGCGTACCTCCGAGGAGTTCCTCCAGGCCAGCTGGGCCGCGGCCGCGGTCGGCGGCCAGGCCCCGGTCGACCTCGGCGCCGCCGCCTTCCGGACCCTGGCCGACGTGCGCACGGCGGCCCGCGCCCTGCGCCAGCCCTGGTGGACCCTCGCCCCGTTCGGCCTGGTCGAAGCGGAGTCCGCGCCCGCGCGGCAGCCCTGGGAGGACGAGCCGACCGAGGTCGACGTCACCCCCGACGACGCCATCGCGGTGACCCTGGCCGCCCAGCCGGCCCCGCTCTACCACGGCGAGACCGCCCGGGTGGTCGACGACCTGAAGCGCTGGGCCGGCGAGGGCTGGTCGATCGCGCTGGTCTTCGAGGGCCACGGCCCCGCCCAGCGGGCCGTCGAGGTGCTGCGCGACGCGGGCCTGGGCGCCCGGCTCACCGAGGAGGTGCCGGCCGCGCCCACGCCCGGTGACCTGCTGGTCTCCTGCGGCTGCCTGACCGCCGGCTTCGTCGACGAGGCGTCCCGGTTCGTGCTGCTCACCGGCAACGACGTCACCGGCGGTCGGGGCACCTCCACCCGTGACATGCGCAAGATGCCGAGCCGGCGGCGCAACACCATCGACCCGCTGGAGCTCAAGGCCGGCGACCACGTGGTGCACGAGCAGCACGGCATCGGCCGCTACGTCGAGCTGGTCCAGCGCACGGTCAACGGCGCGAGCCGGGAATACCTGGTCATCGAGTACGCGCCGAGCAAGCGCGGCCAGCCCGGCGACCGCCTCTTCGTCCCCACCGACCAGCTCGACCAGCTCTCCCGCTACGTCGGCGGCGAGCAGCCCACCCTGCACAAGATGGGCGGCTCGGACTGGCAGAAGTCCAAGGCCCGGGCCCGCAAGGCGGTCCGCGAGATCGCCGCGCAGCTGATCCAGCTCTACGCCGCCCGCAAGGCGTCCAAGGGGCACCCGTTCGGCCCGGACACCCCCTGGCAGCGGGAGCTGGAGGACGCCTTCCCCTGGCAGGAGACGCCCGACCAGCTCGCCGCCATCGAGGAGGTCAAGCGGGACATGGAGCAGACCGTCCCGATGGACCGGCTGATCTGCGGCGACGTCGGCTACGGCAAGACCGAGATCGCGGTCCGGGCGGCGTTCAAGGCCGTGCAGGACGGCAAGCAGGTGGCCGTGCTGGTGCCCACCACCCTGCTGGTGCAGCAGCACTACAACACGTTCGCCGAGCGGATGAGCCAGTTCCCGATCACCATCCGGCAGCTCTCCCGGTTCCAGACGCCCAAGGAAACCGAGCGGACGCTGGAGATGGTCGGCGACGGCACCGTCGACATCGTCATCGGCACCCACCGGCTGCTCCAGTCGGCCACCCGGTTCAAGCAGCTCGGGCTGGTCATCATCGACGAGGAGCAGCGCTTCGGCGTCGAGCACAAGGAGCACCTGAAGACGCTGCGTGCCTCGGTCGACGTGCTGGCCATGTCGGCCACCCCGATCCCGCGCACCCTGGAGATGGCGATCACCGGCATCCGGGAGATGTCCACCATCGCCACCCCGCCCGAGGAGCGGCACCCGGTGCTGACCTTCGTGGGGGCGTACGACGACCGGCAGGTGGCCGCCTCGATCCACCGCGAGCTGCTCCGCGACGGGCAGGTCTTCTACCTGCACAACCGGGTCGAGTCGATCGACAAGGCGGCCCGCCGGATCCGTGAGCTGGTGCCCGAGGCCCGGGTCGCGGTGGCGCACGGCCAGATGGGTGAGGAAGCCCTCGAGAAGGTGATGGTCGGCTTCTGGGAGAAGGAGTTCGACGTCCTGGTCTGCACCACGATCGTCGAGTCCGGCATCGACATCCCGAACGCCAACACCCTCATCGTCGAGCGGGCCGACCTGCTCGGCCTGGCCCAGCTGCACCAGATCCGCGGCCGGGTGGGCCGGGGCCGGGAGCGGGCGTACGCGTACTTCCTCTACCCGTCGGACAAGCCGCTCACCGAGAACGCGCACGAGCGGCTGGCCACCATCGCCCAGCACACCGAGCTGGGCGCCGGCATGTACGTCGCCATGAAGGACCTGGAGATCCGGGGCGCCGGCAACCTGCTCGGCGGCGAGCAGTCCGGGCACATCGAGGGCGTGGGCTTCGACCTCTACGTCCGGATGGTCGGCGAGGCGGTCTCCGCGTTCAAGGGCGAGCACGCGGAGGAGGAGACCGAGGTCAAGGTCGACCTGCCGATCGACGCGCACCTGCCGCACGACTACGTGGGTGTGGAGCGGCTTCGCCTGGAGATGTACCGCAAGCTGGCCGAGGCCCGCGACGACGAGCGGCTGCGCGAGGTGGTCGCCGAGATGACCGACCGCTACGGCGAGCCGCCCGCGCCGGTGCAGAACCTGGTCGCGGTGGCCCGGTTCCGGCTGCTGGCCCGGCGGTACGGCCTCACCGACGTGTCGATGCAGGGCAAGCACATCCGGTTCGGCCCGCTGCCGCTGCCGGACTCGAAGCAGCTCCGGCTCAAGCGCTACCACCCGGACTCGGTCTACAAGCAGGCCCTCGATCAGGTCAGCGTGCCCCGGCCGAGCACCCGCCGGGTCGGCGGCGAGCCGTTGCGCGACCAGGCGCTGCTGGAGTGGTGCGCCCAGCTCCTCAAGGATGTGCTGGGTGAGCCGGTCGCGGCGCAGCCGGCGGGGGCGGGGGCTCGGTGAGGTGGGCGGCGTCACAACCGCCTGCCGGCCGTGAGAGAGTGGCCGTCATGCGTGCTCGCCGTCTCATCGCCGCCGCCAGCGTCGCGGCCCTCGCTGTTCTCTCCCTCGCCGCCTGCGGCCGGTCCGCCCCGGGCGTCGCCGCCTACGTGGGCGACACGAGCTACTCGATCGACCGGGTCAACGCCATCCGGGACGAGGCCGCGCAGGCGTACGCCGGGGTCGTCAAGGCCGCCGAGGAGCAGGGCCAGACCGTCCCGGCCGAGCTGCGCGAGATCGACCTGGACGGGCAGGACGTGGTCAACCTGCTGGTCGGCCTCGACCTGGGCAAGCGGATCGTCGCCGACAAGCAGCTCCAGGTGCCCGACCAGATCAGCGCGGCCGACATCGGCCAGGCGCTGCGCGTCCCGAACACGGAGTACGCGAAGCTCGCCGCCGAGTGGTACGACGTCTTCAACGCGCTGGGCCAGGGGCTGCCGAAGGCGGAGCTCTCCGACGCCGACACCGCGGCCGTCTACGCCGCGCTGGTGAAGGCGAACGTGGCGCGTGCCGGCTGGTCGACCGAGCAGCAGCGCCAGGCGTTCTCCGACCCCTCCATCGCACCTCAGGTCTCGGCCGTGGTGGGCCTGAGCGAGGCGCTGAAGGCGCAGGTCGACCGGGATGACGTCCGCGTCAACCCCCGCTACCCGACCCTGGCCGTGCCCGCCCTGCTCCAGATCCAGTCGCAGAACGTCAACCTCTACAACCTGCCGTACGTGGAGGGCGCCGACCAGGTGACCGACATCTCCACCCCGGAGCCGGAGTCGACCGAGCCGGAATCGGCCGAGCCGAGCGCGTCGGTGGCGCCCTGAGCATGACCGCGCGCATCGTCCTGCTCGTCACCTCGCCCCGGCTGCCGGCCGGCCTGCTGACCGCGCCCGCCTGGGACGTCGTCCGCTCCGCGCCGGTGCTGGCCGGCGCCGAGAGCGAACTGGCCACGGCGGTCCGGTCGACGGGCGCCGAGGTCACGGTGGTGACCGAGGGCGCCACGGAGGCGTTGCTCGACGCGGCGGCCGCCCACGGCAGCGCGGTGTGGCTGTCCGGCCCGGCCGGCGACGAGGCGCTCGCCCGCGAGCTGGGGTTGCGGCTGGCCCGCCAGCCCGGCCTCGCCGAGCTGGAGCTGATGTACGGCTCGTGGGACCCGCCGGGCGCCCGGCTGCTCGACGCGGTCGAGGTGATGGACCGGCTCGCCTCGCCGGGCGGTGACCCGTGGAAGCGGGCGCAGACCCACCGCAGCCTGGCCGGGTTCCTTCTGGAGGAGTGCTACGAGGCGTACGACGCGATCAGCGCCGACGACACCGACGCGCTCCGCGAGGAGCTGGGCGACGTGCTGCTCCAGGTGCTGCTGCACGCCCGGCTGGCGGAGGACCTGCCGGAGGGGAAGCGCTGGACGGTCGACGACGTGGCCGGCGGCCTGGTCGACAAGATGGTCCGCCGCAACCCGCACGTCTTCTCGGGTGAGCAGGCCGGCTCGATCGAGGAGATCGAGGCGAACTGGGAGCGGATCAAGCGGGCCGAGAAGACCCGCGAGTCGGTGCTGGACGGCATCGCCCTGAGCCAGCCCGCGCTCGCCCTGGCCGCGAAGGTCCTGGACCGCGCCGGCCGCGTGGGCCTGGCCGTCCCGCCGCCGCTGGCGGAGTCGCAGGTCGACGCCGAGGCGCGACTCGGCGCGGGCCTGCTCGCCACGGTGGCCGCCGCCCGGCAGGCCGGCATCGACCCCGAGGCGGCCCTGCGCCGGGCCACCCTGGCGTACGCGGACGCCGTCCGCGCCGCCGAACGGGACGCCCGATCGGGTTGACCAAGGGGTTCGCGCCGGCCGGAGCGGCGATCGCGACGCGAACTTCTTGATCAACGCAGGCGGCGGCCGTCGGTCGTGGTCGGTAGGGTTTCCGCATGGAGCCGTTTGTGCCGCTCGCCGAGCGGATCGTCGAGGCGTTGCTGGAGAGCCGGCCCGGGCTGGCCACCTCGGCCGGGGACCACCGTTACGACGACCGGCTGCCCGACCTGTCCGCCGACGCCCTCGCCGCCGACCAGGCGATGCTCAAGGACGCGGCCGACGCGCTCTCCGAGATCGACCCCGACTCGCTCGACGTCGAGGAGCGGGTCGACCACGCGCTGCTCAGCAGCCTGGTCGACCGGGGGCTGTTCGAGGCGACCGAGATCCGGGGCCACGAGTGGGACCCGCTGCGGCACAATCCCGGCCCGCTGCTGCACGCCCTCATGGCCCGCCCGTACGCGCCGGTCGAGGAGCGCCTGACCCACCTGGCCGGGCGGCTGGCGGCCGTACCCGACGCCCTGGCGACCGCGCGCGCGACGCTGCGCGACATGCCGCGGATCCATGCCGAGACGGCGGTCGGGCAGTTCACCGGCACGGCGGCGCTGATCCGCGACGAGGTGCCCGGGCTGCTCGCCGAGGCGCCGGCGCTGCTCGACCGGGTCGAGCCGGCCGCCACCGCGGCGATCGCCGCCCTGGAGGAGTTCGTGGCGTGGCTGCGCGGCGGCCTGGCCGCCGACGCCGGCCCGGGGCGCGACCCCCGGCTCGGCCGGCGCCGCTGGGAGGCGCGGCTCTGGCACACCCTCGACACCGAGCTGGGCGCCGCCGAGGTCCAGCGCCGCGCCTGGGACAACCTGGACCGGGTCACCGCCGAGATCCGCGCGGCGGCCGTCGAGCTGGTCGGCGGCCCGGCCGACGACGAGACGGTCCGCCGGGCGCTGGACCTGCTCGCCGCCGAGCACCCGGACGACGCCACCATCGTCGACCTCGCCTCGGTCACGCTCGACGAGGCGAGCGACTTCGTCCGGGCCCACGACCTGGTCAGCCTGGTCGACGACCCGTGCGTGATCCAGGAGATGCCGGAGTTCGCCCGGGGCGTGGCGGTGGCCTACTGCGACTCGCCCGGCCCGCTGGAAACGGCGGACGTGCCGACCTTCTACTGCATCGCGCCCACCCCGGCGGACTGGCCCGCGCAGCGGGTCGAGTCGTTCTACCGCGAATACAACGACCACATGATCCGCAACCTGACCGTGCACGAGGCGATGCCCGGCCACTTCCTGCAGCTCGCCCACGCCCGCCGCTACGCCGGCCCGACCCGGGTCCGCGCGCTCACCGAGTCCGGGGTGTTCATCGAGGGCTGGGCGGTCTACACCGAGGAGCTGATGGCCGGGCTGGGCTTCGGCGGGCTGCCGGTCCGGCTCCAGCAGCTCAAGATGCAGCTCCGGATGACCATCAACGCGCTGCTCGACCAGCTCGTGCACTGCGAGGACCTGCCCGAGTCCGAGGCCATGGCGTTGATGACCGGGCGTGGCTTCCAGGAGGAGGGCGAGGCGGCCGGCAAGTGGCGGCGGGCGCTGCTCACCTCCACCCAGCTCTCCACCTACTTCGTGGGCTACAGCGAGATGGCCGACATCGCCCGCGCCCGGCCGGCCGGGGTGTCGCCCCGCGACTGGCACGACGCCATGCTGGCGCACGACTGCCCGCCGCCGCGGCACCTGCGGACGCTGCTGGGGATCTGACCGTCAGCGCGACCCACGGGCGGCGACCGCGTCGACCAGCCAGCGCGACAGGGAGTACGCGGGGGGCAGCTCCGCCGGCAGCGCGTCCACCGGGAACCAGCGCGCCTCGGTCAGCTCCCTCGGGTCGGCCACCGGCTCGGCGGCCGGGTCGGTCACGGTGGCGGTGAAGCCGGCGAGCAGGGTGCCCGGGCCGGACATCGCCCAGGGCTGGCTGTCCACATAGGTGGGCCGTCCGATCGTCAGGCCGACCTCCTCGGCGACCTCGCGGTGGGCGGCCGCCTCCAGCGACTCGCCCGCCTCGACGAACCCGGCGACCAGCGCCCACAGCTCCGTGGGCCCGTACGCGTGCCGGACCAGCAGCAGCTCGTCGGGGGCGCCGGCCGGGCCGGGGCGGGTGATCGCCACCAGCACCGCGACGGAGAGCGGCAGGAACGTGGTCAGCCCGCAGGCGGGGCAGCGCCGGGCGGTCTCGCCCGGCACGTCGGCCAGCTCGGTGCGGCACGCCCCGCACCACCGGTGGGTACGCCGCCAGGTGACCACGGCGAGCGCCCGCCCGGCCAGGTCGGCCCGCGGTCCGGGCAGCTCGGCGGCGAGACCCCGCCAGCCACGCCAGCGGCCGGGCAGCGCCTCGGGGTCGGCGGCCTCGGCGGCCCAGGCGGGCGCCCCGTCGAGCGTGCCGACCGGCACCCAGTCGAGCCGGGCGGGCAGCTCGCCGATCCGGGGGAACCGCCCGTCGGGGCCGGTGAGCAGCCTGCGCCCGGCCACCGGCAGGGCCAGGTCGTCCGGGTGCGGCGGCCGGCCGTGATCGGCGGCGGGACGGAAGGGGGCCACCCCACCCGTCCCGGCCGGGTCGCCGGTCGCGCCGGCGTCGTGCGGCGTGCGGGTTCCGGTGCCGCCGGTGCTCACGAGGTGGTGGTGCGGCGGTCGACCACGCCCGCCCCGGCCGGCACGTCGAAGGCGGCCGACTCGACCGTGTCGGTGTAGCGGCTCAGGGTGACCTCCGCGGCCTTGCCGTCGAGGGTGCCGGTGAAGCTGCCCAGCACTCCCTCGCTGGTCACGCAGGCGCCGAAGCGGTTGCCGGCCCGGGTGACGTCGACGCAGGTGGCGTGGTGCCCGGCCAGCGTGGTGTCGCTCTGCTCGATGGTCGCCTCGGGGTCGAGCGCCGCGTCGGTGAGCAGCCGGATCACCGACGGCGGGGTGACCAGCCCGAGCTTGCGCGCCTCGCCGTAGACGACCACGGAGGGCCGGCCGGCGGTCAGCACCGGCGGCGACACCGTGCACGAGGTGCGCCCGGCCGCGTTCGCGCACCGGGTCACCGCCTCCTGGGTGACGGTGATCTTGCCGTCCGGCCAGGTGTACGAGGAGCGCAGCGGCTCCTTGGTCTGCGCGATCGACGCGGTGCGCCCGTCGCTGAGCTGGTAGTCGGCGGCCCAGGTCTGCTCCAGCGCCCGGTCCATCCGCGCGGTCAGGTCGTTGACCAGGTCGGCCCGCCCGAGGGCGACCCCGGTGTCGTCGAGGGCCTGGCAGCCGGTGACCGAGAGCGACGCGATGGCCGAGGCGGCGAGCACGCGGAGAGTCGTCGAGGCGGCGGGCATGCCGCCCAGCCTTGTCGATCGACGCAACCTCTCGCAAACCCGTTGTCGGTTGAGGCCGGAGAATCCGGGAATGTCCGTGTCGCCCTTCGTCGTGGGCGGCATTCAGGTGACGGTCCGCGTGGGGCCGACGCCCTCGCGTTCAGTCACCGAAGTGCCGCCCCGACGCAGGTACGCACGGGCGGGGACCGATACGCTGCGTTCAACACCTGCCTCAGCCGCACCGTCGCGGCCCATACCGGACCGGAACACACAAACGAGGAGCGACTCAGTGGCAACCATCGAGGGAATTGTCGCCCGGGAGATCCTGGACTCGCGGGGCAACCCGACGGTCGAGGTCGAGGTCGGGCTCGACGACGGCACGATCGCCCGCGCCGCGGTGCCGTCCGGCGCCTCCACCGGCGCCTTCGAGGCGATCGAGCTGCGCGACGGTGACAAGGACCGCTACCTGGGCAAGGGTGTCGAGAAGGCCGTCGCCAACATCGAGGACAAGATCGTCGACCAGCTCATCGGGTACGAGGCCAGCGAGCAGCGGCTGATCGACCAGAAGATGCTCGACATCGACGGCACGGACAACAAGGCCGAGCTGGGCGCCAACGCCATCCTCGGCGTCTCGCTGGCCGTGGCGAAGGCCGCCGCCGGCAGCGCCGAGCTGAGCCTCTTCCGCTACCTGGGCGGGCCGAACGCGCACCTGCTCCCGGTGCCGATGATGAACATCCTCAACGGCGGCGCGCACGCGGACTCGAACGTCGACATCCAGGAGTTCATGATCGCGCCGATCGGCGCGCCCACCTTCCGGGACGGGCTCCGCTCCGGCGCCGAGGTCTACCACGCGCTGAAGTCGGTGCTCAAGAAGAAGGACCTGTCGACCGGCCTCGGCGACGAGGGCGGGTTCGCCCCGAACCTGCCGACCAACGCCGCCGCGCTCGACCTGATCGCCGAGGCCGTGGAGAAGGCCGGCTACCGGCTCGGCACCGACATCGTCTTCGCTCTCGACGTGGCCGCCACCGAGTTCTTCGACAACGGCAGCTACACGTTCGAGGGCACCGCGAAGAGCGCCGAGGAGATGAGCAACTACTACACCAAGCTCGTCGGCGACTACCCGATCGTGTCCATCGAGGACCCGCTGTCCGAGGACGACTGGAGCGGCTGGGCCACCCTCACGGCCGCGCTCGGCGACCGGATCCAGATCGTCGGCGACGACCTGTTCGTCACCAACCCGCAGCGCATCGCCCGGGGCATCAGCGAGCGGGCCGCCAACGCGGTGCTCGTGAAGGTCAACCAGATCGGCTCGCTCACCGAGACCCTGGACGCGGTCGACCTGGCCCACCGGGCCGGCTTCATGTGCATGATGAGCCACCGTTCCGGCGAGACCGAGGACACCACCATCGCCGACCTGGCGGTCGCCACCGGCTGCGGCCAGATCAAGACCGGCGCCCCGGCCCGGTCCGACCGGGTCGCGAAGTACAACCAGCTCCTGCGGATCGAGGAGGAGCTGGCCGACGCGGCGCGGTACGCCGGTGCCGGCGCGTTCCCGCGCTACCGTTCGGCCTGAGCCGAGAGCTCCGGGGGAGGGGTGTGACGATGCAGCAGCGCCGCACACCGGGTGGCCAGCGGCCCGCCCGCCGGCCGGGTCAGGCCGGCCGGCCGGGCGGTGCCCGGGTCCGGTCGTCGGTCCGCGACGCCGGCGTCCGCGCCGAGCCGCGCGCCGCCGGGCGGTCACCCGGCGCCGCCCGCGCCACCGAGGGGGTACGCTCCGCGAGCCGCCCCGCGGCGGCCCGGCGTACCGCGGCCGGTGGCACGGTCAAGCGGCTCACCGCACCCCAACCCCGGCGCTTCACCGGGCGCGCCACCGTGCTCTTCGCGGTGCTGATCGCGCTCGCCCTGGCCTACACCTATCCGGTCCGGGTCTACCTGGACCAGCAGGCCGACATCGAGCGGATGGAAGCGTCCCAGCAGCGGCAGCGCGAGCTGATCCAGGAGCTCTCCGCCGAGGCGGAAAAGTGGCAGGACCCGGCGTACATCGAGACGCAGGCCCGGGAGCGGTTCTTCATGGGCCGGCCCGGCGAGACCCTGCTGGTGGTGCTCTCCGACCCGGAGGGGGCGGCCAAGGACGCCGGCAAGGGCGCGAAGCCGGGGCCGCCGAAGCCGCCCGACCCCTGGTACGACACCCTGTGGTCGAGCGTGCAGGCGGCCAACGCCGAGCGCCCCGACAAGTGACCACCGAGGAGAGCCAGAAACCGTGAGCGTCGTACCACCGCAGGATCCGGCGGCGGATTCCGTACCCCCGCCGGAGCGCCAGCCGGCCACCGAGGCCGACCTGGCCGCGGTGGCCGCGCAGCTCGGACGCCCGCCCCGCGGCACCCGGGCGGTGGCCCACCGGTGCCCGTGCGGCCTGCCCGACGTGGTGGAGACGACGCCCCGGCTGGCCGACGGCACGCCCTTCCCGACGCTGTTCTACCTGACCTGCCCGCGGGCCACCGCGGCGTGCAGCCGGCTGGAGTCGGCCGGGCTCATGAAGGAGATGGCCGAGCGGCTCGCCGAGGACCCGGAGCTGGCCGCCCGCTACCGGGCCGCGCACGAGGACTACCTGGCCCGCCGGGAGGCGATCGGGCAGGTGCCGGAGATCGCCGGGATCTCGGCCGGCGGCATGCCGGGGCGGGTCAAATGCCTGCACGTGCACCTCGGGCACGCGCTCGCCGCCGGGCCGGGGGTCAACCCGTTCGGCGACGAGACCCTCGCCCTGGTGGAGAAGTGGTGGGCGGCCGGCCCCTGCGTGGACGTGCCCGCGGCGGAGTGAGATGACGGCCGCCGACGAGATCCTGGTCCGCCGCGCCCGCACCGGCGACGTACGCGGCATCCGGCGGTTGGTGGACACCTACACCGACGACCGGCGGCTGCTCAGCAAGGCCACCGTCACCCTCTACGAGGACGTGCAGGAGTTCCGGGTGGCGGTGACGCCCGACGGCACGGTGGTCGGCTGCGGCGCCCTGCACGTCATGTGGGAGGACCTGGCCGAGATCCGCACCGTGGCGGTCGACCCGTCCTGCCGGGGGCACAAGATCGGGCACCGGATCGTCGGCGAGCTGATCGACGCGGCCCGCGAGGTGGGCGTCGCCCGGATCTTCGTGCTCACCTTCGAGACCGGCTTCTTCGGCTCGTTCGGCTTCCGCGAGATCGACGGCGCGCCGGTGCCGCAGCCGGTCTACGAGCAGCTCCTGCGCTCCTACGACGAGGGTGTCGCCGAGTTCCTCGACCTGGAGCGGGTCAAGCCGAACACCCTCGGCAACAGCCGGATGCTGCTGCGCCTCTGACCCGGCTCACGTGCGACGCGGGTGGGCCGCGAAGAACTCCCAGATCAGGTCGGTGGCCGTGACGCCGGCGTCCGGGTCGGCGAGCGTCCCCGCGGTGGCGCCCGGCCACGAGTGGCTCATCTCGGGGAGGCTCCACACGGTCACGTCGCTGCCGTCGGCGCACCGCGCGTCGGCCCGGCTCAGGCCCGCCGGCGCCGCGGGCTTCCTCCCCGCCACCGGGCGGCAGCCGAGCCGTCGCTGCCAGGTGCGCAGCCCGTCGTGGAAGATGCCGGCGTACTGGTCCTGCCCGCCGACGAAGGTGATCACCGAGACCGGCCGCTTCGGGACGTAGCTGTCCGGCTCGGTCAGCGGGCCGCTGTAGCCGCCGCTGACCACACCGATCGCCGCGAACACTCCGGTGGCCTCCACGGCGACGCGGAAGCTCAGGTCACCGCCGTTGGAGATGCCCGTCAGGTAGACCCGGTCCGGGTCGGCCCGCCAGGTGTCGACCAGGTGGGCGGTGAGCGCGGTGAGGAACCCCACGTCGTCCGCCGACCCGCAGCAGATCAGCGCGTTGAAGCCGCCGTGCCGGCCGTCCGGGTAGGCGACCAGGAAGTTCTCCCGGTCCGCGCGGGCGTCCAGGCCGCTCAGCTCCCGCATGTCGGCCCCGGTGCCGGGGAAGAAGTGCAGCGCGATGACCAGCGCCGCCGGGCGCGTCGGGTCGTACCCGGGCGGGGCGTGCAGCAGGTAGCTGCGCTCCACCCCGCCGTGGCGCAGGGTCAGCTCGTGGTCCCCGGCGGCCGGTCGTTCGGCGGGCGTCGACGCGGCCGCCCGCCCGCTCGGCGTCGGTGCGGCGGCCGGCTCGGCCTGCCCGCCGCACGCTCCACCGGTGAACGACAGAACCAGCCCCGCCAGCACCGCGATCGTCCGCCGCACGTCCCGCCCTCCCCGTGGGTAACCGGGCTCCACCGTCGGTTCCGGGACCCGAGCCGGTCAACCCTTTCGGTCCTCGCCGAAGCCGGGCACGCTGCTCTCATGCTGCGGCTGCACCTCGGACCGGCGGACCTGAGCCGGGTACGGTTCGTCGACCGGCTGCACCCGGTCGGCACCGCGATGCTGGCCTGCCAGGCGCTGCACGATCCGGCCACCGCCGCCATGGCGCCGGACCTCGTGGCGGCGGCCGGCTCGGCGACCTCCGTACGCGGGGTGCGCGCCGCCGCCACCTCGCTGCGGCACCTGCTGCCGGCCCGTGGGCGCCTGCCCGATTTCCTCACCCCGTTCGACGGGCTGGACTCGGTGGCCGCGGGCCTCGCGGCGATCCGGTCCACCCCCGCCCGCCGGGTCCGGGAGGAGGTCGCCGACGCCTACTCCGAGGTCACCGCGACGCCGCTGCGGCGCGCATTCGCCGCCGCCGACCCGACGGTGCTCGACCTGTTCGGCCGGGCGCTCGACACCTGGTTCGGTGCGGTGCTGGCCCCGCACTGGTCCACCCTGACCACCGTCCACCAGCGACAACTGGCCGACGCCGCGCACCGGCTGGCCCGGCGCGGGCTGGCGGGTCTGTTCGACGGGCTGCACCCGGCGATCCGGTGGCGGCCACCCGTGCTGGAGGTGCGCACCTGGTGGAGCGGGGAGGTGACCGGCACCGGCGAGGGGATGGTGCTGCTCCCGTCGCCGGTGGCCGGCCCGCTGCCCCGCGTCCTGGTCGAACCGGGCCGGCCGGTCCTGCTCGTGTACCCCGCCGCCATGCCGGCGCGCGCCACCGATCCGGCGGTCGACCCGCTCGCCGGGGTGCTGGGCGCCACCCGGGCGGCGATGCTGCGCCGCCTCGCCGTGCCGGGCCCGCACACCACCACGGCGCTCGCCCGGGGCGTCGGGGTCGGCCTGTCCACGGCCTCCGAGCACGCCACCGCGCTGCGCGCCGCCGGCCTGGTCGCCACCGAGCGCGACGGCGGCGCGGTCCGGCACCGCCTGACCCCGCTCGGCGCCCACCTGCTCGGCCGCCCCGCGGTCGACGACTGACCCGGTCCGTCGGGGCGGCTGCCGTAGGGTGGCAGCCGTGACGACGCGCGTGGCCGCCATCGACTGCGGGACCAACTCCATCCGACTCCTGGTCGCCGACCTGCCCGACCCGTCCGCCGGGCCGCAGGCGCCGCTGGTCGACCTGAGTCGGCGGATGGAGATCGTCCGGCTGGGCCAGGGGGTCGACCGCACCGGCCGGCTCGCGCCCGAGGCGATCGAACGGACCCGCGTGGCGCTCGCCGACTACGCGTCGGAGATCGAGAAGCTGGGCGCCGAGCGCGTCCGGATGTGCGCCACCTCCGCCTCCCGCGACGCCTCGAACGCCGCCGACTTCCGGGCCATGGTCGAGGAGACCCTCGGCGTCGCGCCCGAGGTGGTCACCGGCGACGAGGAGGCCCGGCTCTCCTTCACCGGGGCCGTCCGCGGCCTGCCCGCCGACGCCGAACCGCCCTACCTGGTGGTCGACATCGGCGGCGGCTCCACCGAGTTCGTGGTCGGCACCCGCGAGGGCGGCGTCCAGGCGGCCATCTCGATGGACATCGGCTGCGTCCGGATGACCGAGCGCCACCTGCACGGCGACCCGCCCGGCCTGGACGAGGTCGCCGCCGCGCAGGCCGACATCGCGGTCGCCGTGGACCGGGCGCTGACGGCCGTCCCGGGCCGGGAGGCCGCCACCCTGGTCGGGCTCGCCGGGTCGGTCACCACCGTGGTCGCCATCGCCCAGGGGCTCCAGGAGTACGACCCGGCCCGCATCCACCACGCCCGGGTGTCGTACGACCAGGTCGCCGAGGTCACCGCCGACCTGCTGGGGAAGACCCGTGAGCAGCGGCTGGCCATCCCGGTGATGCACCCGGGCCGGGCCGACGTGATCGGCGCGGGCGCGCTGGTGCTCCGGGTCATCATGGAGCGCGCCGGGATGCCCTCGGTCGTCGCCTCCGAACACGACATCCTCGACGGCATCGCCTGGTCCCTGGCCTGAGGCAGTCGGCACGCGTGACGTGCCCGGGTCGGATGTCCGGCCACTCGGCCGCCACCCGACCGGCGTCGGTCAGCCGTTCACCTCGAACGCTGGCGCGGCCAGTCCGACGACCGCCCGGACCCGTCCCCGGAGCCGCCCGACACCAGCCCGGCCCAGTCGGAACGACCGGCCCAGCTTGCGCCGCCCGCCCCGGACGAGCCGCCCGCCGTGGATGGACCGCCGGCCCGCACCAGTTCCGGCTCGGGCGTGGTGGGCGGCGTGCTGAGCCCGAGACCGTCCACACCCAGCGGGCGGTCCCGTCGGGTCGCGGGCGGGAGAATCTCGTCCGCCTGCAGCGCCGTGGGGGTGTCGTCCGCGGGCTGCGGCCACCGCTGCCAGCGGCGGATGCTCACGACCCCGACGAGGAGCAGCGAGCCGACCAGCAGCGTCGTCCCGGTCCGGAGCGGGGCCGCCAGGTCGACCTGGTGGCCGCCCAGGGTCAGTTTGTGGTCGAGCAGTTTCAGCACTCCGGTCGGACTGACGAGCAGGCCCAGGTAGCTGGCCGCGTAGACCAGGCCGGTCAGCGCCGCGCCCAGCGGGGAGAAGCGGAGCGTGGCGATGAGCCCGAGCACGAGCCCGGCGGCGGCCAGCACCAGCGCGGGGCGAACGAAATCACCGCTGTCCAGCGCGCCGCCGTTCTGTGCGGCGGCGAACGCCTGCTCCGACCGGTCCTGGCCGAGGGCGAAGAGAATCCAGGCCAGCGGACCGACGATGGCAGCGGCGAGCACGGTTCCGAGGTGTCGCATCCGGGCAACGTACCGACGTTCCACGAGGATGAGCAGGCCTCATAAGCGAAAATTAAAGTCAATCCCGGGTCGCGGGCGGTGACGCGCCCGGCGGCGGTCAGGTTCGTTCGGTGGCGAGGCGGGCGCCGAAGCCGAGCAGGGCGACCCCGGTCAGCCCGTCCAGCCAGCGGCGGACCCGGCGCCGGGACAGCAGGTCCCGGGCCCGGTTCAGCGCCGAGACCAGGACCAGCAGGTACGCGAGGCTGAGCACGGCGTGGCTGAGCGCGAAGGCGAGCAGCACCCCGATCGGTGCGCCCCCGCCGACGAACTGCGGCAGCACGGCCAGGTAGAACGCCAGCACCTTCGGGTTGGTGACGTTGGACAGGAAGCCCTGCCGGAACCCGGCCAGGGCCTGCCCGGGGGTGGCGGCGGCGTCGCCGGCCAGCGGCGGGTAGTCGCCGCGCCAGGCCGACCGCCACGCCTGCACCCCGAGGTACGCCAGGTACGCCACGCCGGCCCAGCGGATCGCCTCGAAGAGCGGTTGGGAGCGGACGATGAGCGCGCCGAGCCCGGCGGCGGCGGTCACTCCCTGCACCGCGTTCGAGGCGGTCACGCCGATCGCGCTCCACCGGCCCCGGCGCCGGCCGGCGGCCAGCGTGTTCCGGGTGACCACGGCGAAGTCCGGCCCCGGGATGAGGATCAGCACGGTGGCGAAGATCAGGAAGGACGCGTAGCTGCTCCACGACACGCCACGAGCCTACCCAGCTACGACGTTCTTGACGGTACTACGTAATCCGCACTAGTGTGCGGAGCGTGGATACGACGCAGCTCCTCAAGGGCGTGCTCGACCTGGCCGTTCTCGCCGTGCTCAAGGAGGAGGACGGCTACGGTTACGACATCCTCCGCCGGCTGCGCGAGGCCGGCCTGGAGGAGGTCGGCGACGCCTCGGTCTACGGCACCCTGCGCCGGCTCTTCGCCGCCGGGCTGCTGACCACCTACGTGGTGCCGAGCGAGTCCGGGCCGCACCGCAAGTACTACTCACTCAACGTCGCCGGCCGGGACCAACTCACCCGCTCCGGCAAGACCTGGCGCTCCTTCGCCACCACCATGGACGCACTGCTCGACGATCGGGGGATGGCGGCATGACCGTCACTGGGCAGGAGATCGCGGACTACGTCGACCGGGTGCGGGCCGCCCTGGCCGATCTGCCGCCCACCGTCCGCGACGAGCTGACCGAGGACCTGCCGGAGCACCTCACCGAGGTCGCCGCCGAGGCCGAGGGCACCCTCGTCGACCGGCTCGGCACGCCCGAGGCGTACGCGGCGGAGCTGCGGGCCGCGGCCGGCGCCGAGCCGGGAGCCGGGCCGGGGCGCCGGCGCCGGCGACTGGCCGCCGCGCAGGCGCGCGCCGGGACCCAGCTGCGCGCCCTCGACACCCAGCTCGGCCCGCTGCTCGGGCAGTCCTCGGTGAGCGAGTTCCTCCGCCCGCTGCGCCCCGCCTGGTGGCTGCTGCGCGGCTGGCTCGTGGCGCTGATGATCTCCGTCGTGCTCCAGGAGCCCTCCGGGTTGCTGCCCCGGCTCGACGGCAGCGTGCTCGCCGGCCTGTTCCTGCTCGCCGGCACCGTGCTCGCCTCGGTCTGGCTGGGCCGGCGCTCGCCCGGCCTGCACGGCTGGCCGCGGCGGCTGACGCGGCTCGGCACCGCGGCGCTGCTGATCTTCTCCTTCGCCGTGCTGGTCAACGTCGACCAGCACGCCAGTTCCGACCAGTTCGGCAGCTACCAGGAGGTCTCGGTCGGCGACCGGTACGACTCGATCGAGGACGTCTTCGTCTACGACCAGGAGGGGCGGCTGATCCGCAACGCCCAGCTCTTCGACCAGAACGGTGTGCCCATCCGGCTCGGCTGGCCGACCTGCATGAGTGTGGACGGCAACATGCCCCCGCCGCGCAACGCCTACCCCTACTGCCCCGACCGGGCGCCCTTCGGGCCACCGGCCCCGGCGGCCCCGGCCGCGCCGACCCTGAGCGCCCCGCCCGCACCGAGCGCGAGCGCGGCCACCCCCGCGCCGAGCGGGAGCGCCACCCCCGCGCCGGCCCTGACTCCGTCGACCGCGCCCACCGAGAGCACGCCGACGCCGGCGCCGACCCGCTGAAGCCGACCCCGAGGGGGCGTCCGCCGACCGGCGGGCGCCCCCTCGGCGCGTCCACGAGGGAGGGCCGTACGGGAGCGTACGACCGTCGCCGGCGGCGGTGCGCGCCATCCCGTCCGGCAGGCGAACGGGAGGTGAATGCCACTGTTCTTTCGTCTTCCCCGCGCCGGTGAGCGCGTGGCACGCTACCGGCACGTAACACCCACTGTGCGACCAGCCAACGATGACTGACCGCTAGGAGGACGGGCCCATGGGCGAGATGGTGAGCTTCACCGGTAACGGGGGGACGAGCGAGGGGTATCTCGCGATACCCTCCGGCGGTGCGGCCAGCCCGGCGGTCATCGTCATCCAGGACTGGTGGGGCCTGGTGCCCCACGTCCGGGCGGTGGTGGACCGCTTCGCCGAGGCCGGCTTCGTCGCGCTCGCGCCCGACTTCCGGCACGGCGGCCCGGCCAGCAAGCCGAGTGAGCCGCGGCAGATGTTGAACAGCACCCAGATGGACGAGGCGGCGAGCGACATCGCGGCGGCCGCGGAATACCTCGCCAACCGTCCCGAGGTCGCCGGCAAGGTGGGCTGCGCGGGGTTCTGCGCCGGCGCCAGCCTGGCGCTCTGGTCCGGCACGTTCTCCGAGCGGATCGTCGCCACCGCCGGCTTCTACCCGCGGCTGCCCTGGGAGGGCATGCGCGCCGGCGCGGCGGACAACGCGGGCCGCACCGGCTGGGCCGGCTACGCCGGCAAGGCCGCGCTCGTGCACTGCTCGGAGGCGGACGGCCTGTCGGCCGCCGACGGGGTGCAGAGCGTCCGCCGGGCCATCGAGGCGGCCGGCGGCACCTGCCAGACCTACGACTACCCCGGCACCGCTCACGCGTTCTTCAACGAGGACCGGCCGGAGCACTTCGACCAGCGGGCCGCCGCGACCGCCTGGGCCCGCACCCTGGAACTCTTCCGGGCCAAGCTTGGCTGAGTCACGTACCCCCGATGAGGTGGTCGCCCGCGCCGCGCGGGCGACCGACCTGGCCGACCTCGACGGCGCGGTGAGCAACTGCTTCGCCTGCCCCCGGCTGGTGGTCTGGCGGGAGGAGGTGGCCCGGGTCAAGCGGGCGGCCTTCCGCGACCAGGACTACTGGGGGCGGCCGGTGCCCGGCTTCGGCCCGGCCGACGCGCGGATCGGCATCCTCGGCCTGGCGCCCGCCGCGCACGGCGGCAACCGCACCGGCCGGATCTTCACCGGGGACCGCTCCGGCGACGTGCTCTTCGCGGCGCTGCACCGGGCCGGGCTGGCGAACCAGGCGACCAGCGTGTCCACCGACGACGGTCTCGCCCTGCGCGACACCCGCATCTTCGCCGCCGTGCGCTGCGCGCCGCCGGACAACAAGCCCACCCCGGCCGAGCGGGACACCTGCGCGCCGTGGCTGCACCGGGAGGTCGCGCTGATCCGGCCCACCCTGCGCGTCGTGGTCTCGCTGGGCGCGTTCGCCTGGGCCGCGTGGTGGCCGGTGCTGCGCCACGTGTACGGACAGCGCCCGCCCACTCCGCGCCCGGCGTTCGGCCATGGGGCACACTGGTCCGGCACATCCGCACCGGCGCTGCTCGGCTGCTATCACGTCAGCCAGCAGAACACCTTCACCGGGCGGCTGACGCCAGCGATGTTGGACGACGTGTTCGCCCGGGCGAAGGACCTGGCCGGGGTGGACTGAGGAATGCGTGGGGCGGTGGGATGGACCTCGGCGTGCTGCGCAGGTGGTGGCCGGTCGCTGCGGTGACCCTGCTGCTCGCCGTCGGCGCGCTCGCCGCCGGGCACTCGGCCATCGGGGCGAGCCGCATCCCGCCCGCCGCGGACACCATCCCGTACGTGCCCGACTACCCGTCGGCCGAGGCCGCACCCTCGATCACGGTCGAGCCCCGGGATGCCGGCCCGCCCACCTCGGGTGGCATCCCCGGCTGGCTCGTCACCGCCGCCATCGTGGTGCTCGCGGCGGCCGTGCTGGCCGCGGTCGGCTACGTGCTCTGGACCGTGGTCGGCGGGGCGCTGCGCCGGGCGACCCGCGCGCTGCCAGCGCAGCGGGGCCGGCGCACCGCCGAGGGCACCGCCCGCGAGGTGGTGGCCGCGCTGGACGCCGGCCTGGTGGACCTGGACGACCGGTCAACCGACCCGCGCACGGCGGTGATCGCCTGCTGGGTCCGGCTGGAGGAGGCCGCGCACGAGGCCGGGGTGCCCCGGCACGCCGGGGACACGCCCACCGACCTGGTCAGCCGGTTGCTGCGCGGCGATTCCGCGGCCGGCGTCCCGGCCATCGCCAGCGCCGACGTGCTCGACGGCTTCGCGCACGTCTACCGCGAGGCCCGGTACGCCACCCACACCGTCGACGAGCGGATGCGCGACCAGGCCCGGGCCGCCCTGCGCCGGCTGCGCAGCGAGCTGACCGCCATGACCGAGGTTCCCGAGGCGACGGCGTGAGCACCAGCATCGACGACCTGCTCTCGTCCGCCGAGGAGCCCGTCGAGGAGACGCGGCGGTCGGGCGGCGGCCGGGCGCGCTGGGTGCTGCGCACCCTCGGGGTCACCGCCGCGATCGTGGTGGTGGTCGTCGTCGGGCTGCGCGCGGTCGGCCTCCAGGTCTCGCTCTGGGTCATCGTCGCGGGCGTGCTGGCCGTGCTCGCCGTGCGCCGGGTCACCGCCGAGCTGTCGCCCCCGCCGCCGCCCCGGGCCGGCGCCCGCGCCCCGGCCGGCGAGGAGCCCGGCACCTGGAACTGGTCCTCCCGGGACGCGCTGCGCGCCGCGGTCAACAAGTGGGAGCGCCCGCTGGACTGGTGCTCCGGCAACCGCGAGCGGTTCACCGAGCGGGTGCTTCCCCGCCTGGGCGAGCTGGCCGACGAGCGGCTGCGCCAGAAGCACGGCGTCACCCGCGAGTCCGACCCGGCCCGCGCCCGCACCCTGCTGGGTGAGCCGCTGTGGACGTTCCTCGCCACCCCCGCCCGCCGCCCCCCGTCGCCGCGCGACCTCGCGGCGATCGTCGCCGAACTGGAGAAGCTGTCATGAACGACGTGGACCGCAGCATGCCCCCCGCCGAGGTCGGCCAGCTGGCCCGCGCCGTGCTGGACGCGGTCGGCACGGTCGTGGTCGGCAAGCGGGAGGCGCTGGAGCTGGTCCTCGCCGGCATCCTGGCCGGCGGCCACGTGCTGCTGGAGGATCTGCCCGGCCTGGGCAAGACGCTCACGGCGCGGTCGTTCGCGCAGGCCCTCGGGCTGGACTTCCGCCGCCTCCAGTTCACCCCGGACCTGCTGCCCGCCGACGTCACCGGCTCCTTCCTCTACGACCAGCGCAGCGGCGACTTCTCGTTCCGTGCCGGGCCGGTTTTCACCAACCTGCTACTCGCCGACGAGATCAACCGGACCCCGCCGAAGACCCAGTCGGCGCTGCTGGAGGCGATGCAGGAGAAGCAGGTCTCGGTGGAGGGCGTCACCTACCGGCTGGACGAGCCGTTCCACGTGCTCGCCACCGCGAACCCGATCGAGTACGAGGGCACCTACCCGCTGCCCGAGGCGCAGCTCGACCGGTTCCTGCTCCGGGTCTCGTTCGGCTACCCGAACCACGACGAGGAGTGGGAGGTGCTGCGCCGGCGGATCGCCCGCCGCCGCGAGGAGGCCGAGATCAAACCGGTGGTGGACTCCGGCACGCTGCGCGCCATGCAGGCCGCGCTGGAGGACGTCGTCGTCGAGGACTCCATCGGCCGGTACATCGTGGCGCTGACCGCGGCCACCCGGGAGCACCCGTCCGTGCTGGTCGGCGCCTCGCCACGCGGCTCGCTGGCGCTGCTGCTGCTGTCCCGGGTCCGCGCGGTGCTCGCCAACCGGGACTACGTGGTGCCGGAGGACGTCAAGGCGGTGGCCGCGCCCGCGCTGGCACACCGGATCACCCTGCGGCCGGAGATGTGGCTGCGCCGGGTGGATCCGTCCTTCGTCGTCGGTGAGGTGCTGGAGTCGACGCCCGCTCCGGCCAGCGGCGCGCTGCCCAGCTACGCGGCCGGACCGTCCGGGCGCTGATGGCGGACCGTCAGGAACCGGCGAGCGGCTGGGCGCCCACCCGGGCGCTCGGCCGGGCCGTGCTGCTCACCGGCCTGCTGCTGGTCGCGGCGGTGCTGCTCGGCCGCATCGACCTGGTCGTGCTGGCCACCCCGTTCGCGCTGGGCACCGCGTACGCGCTGCGCCGCCGGCCCACCGCCCTGCCCGACCTGGAGATCGGCACCGCGGACGCGCACCTGGTCGAGGGCACCCCGATGGCCGCCACGGTGGCCGTCGCCAACCCGGACACCGTCTCCTACGACCTGGCCGTGGTGCGGACGCGGATGTCGCGCTGGCTGCGGGTGGAGAAGGTCGGCTTCGGCGGGGCCGGGGTGGACGTGAGCCGCTCCGGCGCCGACCGGCCCTTCGTCACCTCGGTGCCGTCCGGCTCCGCCGTCGACCTGGAGCTGACCGGGACGGCGCTGCGCTGGGGGCGGCACCCGATCGGGCCGGCCGGCGCCCGGGTCGCCGCCGCCGACGGGCTGCTCGTGTCGCGGGCCGTGGTCACCGAGGCGGTCCGGATGCGGGTCTATCCGGTGACCGAGCCGTTCGAGGCGGTCGAGGCGATGCCCCGGGCCGCCGGGCTGGTCGGCGCGCACCACTCGCGCCGGCCGGGCGAGGGCGGCGAGCTGGCCGGGGTCCGCGTCTTCGCGCCCGGGGACCGGCTGCGCCGGATCGACTGGCGGGTCTCGCTGCGGGCTCGCCAGCTGCACGTGGCGGCCACCCTCTCCGACCGGGACGCCGAGGTGGTGGTGCTGCTCGACGTGCTGGCCGAGGCGGGCCGCTCCGGCGGCGTAGGCGGGCCGGCGTCCGTGCTGGACACCACCGTGCGGGCGGCCGCCGCGATCGCCGAGCACTACCTGCACCGGGGTGACCGGGTGGCGCTGCTGGAGTACGGCCCGGCCGCCCGCCGGCTGCGCCCGGCCACCGGACGCCGGCAGTACCTGACCGTGCTGGAGTGGCTGCTCGACGTCCAGGCCGAGGCCTCCCCGCACGAGCCGTACGACCAGGTCTTCGGCCCGCAGCTGCTCTCCTCGGACGCGCTCGTGGTGGTGCTCACCCCGCTGCTCGACGAGCGGTCGGCGCAGATGCTGGCGCGGATGGCCCGGGGTGGGCGGTTCGTCGTGGCGGTGGACACCCTGCCGGCCGAGCTGCCGATGCCGAAGGACCGGGGCTGGACCGAGGTGGCGTACCGGCTGTGGCGGCTGGACCGGGACACGATGATCGGCCAGCTCCGCGAGCACGGCGTGCCGGTGGTGCGCTGGGCCGGCGCCGGCAGCCTCGACCAGGTGCTGCGCGACGTGGCCCGCCTGGCCACGGCACCGAAGGCAGGGATGCGGTGAGCGCGAGGAGTGCAGCGCAGCGGAGCCCCGCAGTCGCGAACGGAAGGTCGGTTCGGTGAGCGCGAGGAGTGCGGCGCAGCGGAGCCCCGCAGTCGCGAACGAAGAGTGGCGCAGATGAACGATCTCGTCGAGGGGCTGACCGAGCGGGTGCGGGCGCTGCAGCACGCGGCTCGCCGGGTCAGCCCGACCCCGCTGCTGGTGCGGGCCGGCATCTTCCTCACGGTGCTGGTCGGCGTCCTGGTCGCGTACCCCGCACAGGCCTTCACCCCGCGGTCGCTGCTGGCCTTCACGGTGGTGGCGGTGCTGCCGGCGGCCGGTCCGCGGCGGGTCTGGCCGACCTTCGCGGCGCTGGTCACCGTCGGCGGCTGGCTGCTCGCCACGCTCGGCTTCGACCGGCCGCCGGCGCTGTGGCGGCTGCTCGCCGTGGCCACGCTGCTCTATCTGGCGCACACGCTGTGCGCGCTGGCCGCGCTGCTGCCCTACGACGCGGTGGTCGACCCGGATCTGGTGCTGCGCTGGCTGGCGCGGGCCGGTGGGGTGGTGCTGGCCGCCGCCGTGCTCGGCATCGTGCTGGCGTGGCTCGGCGGGGTCGGCGGGGACTCGGGTTCCCAGGCGGCGACGGTGGCGGGACTGCTGGTGGCGGTGGGTCTCAGCGGCCTCCTGGCGTGGCTCCTGCGTCGCAGATAGCGGGATGTCCCGAGAAGTTGCGCAGGTCACAGGGGTTGTGCTCCGTCACAGAAGAGGGTCTCGATCGGGATTAGCCGAGCCGCCCGGGGAAAGATAGATGGCGTGAATCCGAAGCGGATCCTTGTCGTGGGTGCCGGGCATGTGGGCCTGTACGCCGCTCTGCGCCTGTCCAAGAAGCTGAGCTCCCGTGAGGCCGAGGTCATCGTCGTCGACCCGCAGCCGCACATGACCTACCAGCCGTTCCTCCCGGAGGCTTCGGCGGGCAACATCTCCCCGCGGCACGCTGTGGTGCCGCTGCGGCGGGAGTTGCGCAAGTGCAAGGTCGTGGCCGGCACGGTCACCCGGATCGACCACGACCGCAAGACCGCCGTCGTGCAGCCGATCAGCGGGCCGACCCGGGAAATCCAGTACGACCACGTGGTGGTGGCGCCCGGCTCGGTGTCCCGCACCCTGCCGATCCCCGGCCTGCACGAACACGGCATCGGGTTCAAGACCATCGGTGAGGCCATCTTCCTGCGCAACCACGTGCTGGACCGGCTCGACGTCGCGGCCGCCACCACCGACCCCGAGGTCCGCAGCCGCGCCCTGACCTTCGTCTTCGTGGGCGGTGGTTACGCCGGCATCGAGGCGCTCGCCGAGATGGAGGACATGGCCCGGGACGCGCTGCGCTACTACCCGGAGCTGAAGCCGGAGGACATGCGCTGGGTGCTGGTCGAGGCCACCCAGCGGGTGCTGCCCGAGGTCGATCGGGACATGGGCGCCTACACGGTGCAGGAGCTGCTCAAGCGGAACATGGACATCCGCCTGGACACCCGGCTGGAGTCCTGCGTCGACGGGGTCGCGAAGCTCTCCGACGGGGCCAGCTTCCCGTCCGACACGATCGTCTGGACGGCCGGCGTGAAGCCGTCGCCGATGCTGGACGCGACGGACTTCCCGCGCGACGAGCGGCGCCGTGTCACCTGCCTGCCCACCCTCCAGATCGTGGACGGCGACCGGGTGGTCGAGGGCGCGTGGAGCGCCGGCGACTGCGCCGCGGTGCCGGACCTGACGAAGGAGCCGGGCAACTTCTGCTCGCCCAGCGCGCAGCACGCCGTCCGGCAGGCCGCCCGGATGGCCGACAACATCGTGAACGTGATCCGCGGGCGCGAGCCGGTCGACTACAAGCACAAGCACGCGGGCAGCGTGGCCAGCCTCGGCCTGCACAAGGGCGTGGCGCAGGTCTACGGCGTGAAGATGACCGGCTGGCCGGCCTGGTTCATGCACCGCACGTACCACATGTCGCGGATCCCCTCGTTCAACCGCAAGGTCCGGGTCGTGGTCGACTGGACGCTGGCGTTCGTCCTCAAGCGTGAGGTGGTCGCCCTGGGCCAGCTGCACGACCCGCGCGAGGAGTTCGCCGAGGCGTCCGCCCCGCCGGTCGGCGCGCGCGGCTGAACCAAGCGCGCGGCTGAACCACCTCGTGTCAGAGCAACCGGTAAGGGCCCTTCCCGCACGGGAGGGGCCCTTCGCCGTGTCCGGGTCAGAACCGCCAGGTCCAGGCGTCGGCGATGCGGGTGCCCGGTCCGAAGAGTTCCTCCAGGGTCCGGCGCAGGGTCTCCGCGTGCGGCGCGTCGTCGGTCAGCGCCACGCACGACGCGCCCCAGAACTCGATGTCCCGGGCGGCCTGCCGGCGCTGCCGGTCGCCCACCGCCGGCGCCACCCCCCGCTTCGCGACGTCGGCCAGCAGGGCCGAGGTGGGGCGCTGGTACGTGCCCATGGTGGCCGAGCCGTTGCGCCCGTACGGGCCGATGAAGAAGCCCTCCGGCATGCCGAAGGCGGCGCCGGCGGCGGTGCCCCAGCGCATCGGCCACGGGTCCTTCGGGGTGGCCGTGGGCACCGGGACGAGCACCCCGCCGGGGCGTACGCACTGCCGCCAGTGCCCGCCGGTGACGAACTCCGGCAGCGGCGGTCGGTCGGTGGTGGGCAGCGGCGCGGGGAAGACGCTGAGCAGGGCCGCGCCGACCGCGACGGGGACCAGCCGGCGGGCGCGCCCCCGCTCGCCCAGCGCCCGGTGCACCGCCAGCGTGAGCACCGTCCCCACCAGCGGCAGCACCGCCAGGCCGAACCGCGTCGGCAGCGCACCGTCGACCACCGGCAGGCCGGTCAGCAGGGCGTACGGGCCGGGCACCCCGGTCCGCTCCCCGCCGACCATGACCTCGGGGCCGAGCGAGAGCGCCGCCATCACGAGCGCCCCGGCGAGGCACGCGACGACCAGGGCGCGCCGGCCCAGCCAGACCGCGCAACCGGCGGCCACCAGCAGCAGCGGCCAGCCCAGGAAGCCGTTGAACTCGGCCGGGCCGGTGGTCAGCCGGGCCGCGTCGGCGCCGCCCAGCACGGACAGCGCGGAGAGCCGGGTCCAGCTGGTGAGGTCGGCGGAGAAGTAGTGCGGGCTGAACATCCCGTCCGAGACGCCCTGCGGCCCGGCGAACTGGAGCCACAGCGGGTACGCCAGCACGAGCAGGGCCAGCCCGGCGGCGCACATCAGCCCACCGGCGAAGCCGGGCAGCGCCCGGCGCAGCAGCGCCCGGTCGACCAGCCCGTACGCGACGGCCATGACAAGCAGGGTGAGCGCGGTGAGGAAGAGCACCTCCTCGCCGACGAAGACCTGGACGGTGACGGCGGCGGCCAGCCCGAGCGCCGAGGTGGCCAGCCGGCGGCGGTCCGGGCCGTCCGGGCGGCCGGCCGGGTCGGCGGCCCGGAGCAGCCGGACGACCAGCCAGACGATCACCGGGACCAGCCACTGGGCGGTCATGTGCAGGTGCCCGTTGCTCTGCGAGACCATGCCCGGGCCGAAGCCGCAGAGCGCGGCGCCGAGCCCGGCGGCGAGCCGGCGGGCCCGCAGCGTCCGGTGCAGGAGCAGGTACCAGGCCAGCGCCGTACCGGCCAGGTTGGCCCCGGCCAGCAGGGCGAAGGTGACCGGCGCCCCGAGGACGAGGGTCACCGGGGCGAGCAGCACGCCGAGCGCGATGACCGTGGTGTTGGTCATCAGGTTGACCCCGTCCGGCGCGTTCAGCCGGTCGGTGATCAGGCCGAAGTCGCCGAGCAGGGCACGCGAGTCGACGGCCAGGAACCACTCGTAGAGGGTCTGGTCGGCCGGGTTGAGGGCGAGCATCCGCTGCCCGGGCGCCGGCCAGAGCCCGTGGGTGAGCCAGCCGGCGAACGCGGCGAAGAGCAGGCCGACCAGCAGGTCCGCGCGGTGCCGGCGGCCGGCGGCCAGCAGCCGGGCCGCCCGGCCCGGGCGGATCGCCGGGTCGCGGCGGACCGCCTGGTCGCGGTCGGGCCCGGGGGCGGTGCGGGCGGCGCTGGTCACGGCCTCGACCATATCGGCCGGACCCCTCGGGGTACGCCGGGCCGCGACGCAGCCGCTACGGTGAGATCTGCACCGCGCGTGTCGACGCGCCGGTGTCACCCGCCCGGGTGGTGGAATGGCAGACACGGCCGCCTTAAAAGCGGCTGCCGAAAGGCGTGCGGGTTCGACCCCCGCCCCGGGCACCACACTCTCAGGTTTCCCACAGCTTCGCGCGGCGCGCGGCGTTGCCCCCGCGTTTACCCTGGAGAGGCACGTTCACGTGCATCGACCCCCTGAGGGAGGCCTGAGAAGTGAAGACCTCGAACCCGGTGCTCGCCCGGCTCGGCCAGGCGGCTGAGCGGGAGCGGGCGGCCGGGTACGCCCAGCCCGGGCCGTACGGTCAGCCCGGATATCCGCAGCAGTACCAGCAGTACCCGCAGCAGCAGCCGTACCCGACCGGCCACGGCTACCCGGCGGCCCCGCCCACCGTGACCCCGATGACCCTCGACGACGTGGTCGTCAAGACGGTCCTGATGCTCGGCATCCTCGGCGCCTCGGCCGCAGCGGCCTGGGTGCTCGTGCCGGACGCCCTGACCGGCGTGGCCTGGATCGGCGCCGCCGTGGTCGGCCTGGTCCTCGGCCTGATCATCTCGTTCTCGCGGATGGCCAACCCGGCGCTCGTGGTGGCGTACTCGATCGTCGAGGGCGTCTTCGTCGGCATGGTCAGCAAGACGTTCGACACGCTCTACGACGGCATCGTGCTCCAGGCCGTGGTCGCCACGTTCGGCGTCTTCTTCCTCATGGCGATGATCTACAAGGCACGGATCATCCGGGCCACCCCGAAGTTCGCCCGGATCATGGTGGCGATCATCGCGGGTCTCTTCGGCGTCATGCTGATCAACCTGGTGCTCGCCCTCTTCGGCGTCAACACCCACCTCCGCGACGGCAGCCCGCTGGCCATCGGCTTCAGCCTGGTCTGCATCGTGGTCGCTTCGCTGAGCTTCGTGCTCAACTTCGCGGAGATCGAGGAGGGCGTCCGGATGGGGCTCCCGCAGCGCTACTCCTGGACCGCCGCGTTCGGCATCGTGGTCGGCCTGGTCTGGCTCTACCTGGAGATCCTCCGGCTGCTCAGCTACTTCCAGGGCGACGACTGACCGACCCCGCCCGACCTGCGACGCCCGCCTGCCGCCCCCGCGGCGGCGGGCGTCGTCGTTTGCCCGCCGCCGCCGGGTCGCCCGGGGCAGAGTGGGAGCCGGGGTACGTCGGCGCGAGGAGGTCGCGGTGCGCAGTGCCAACCCGGTGCTGGACCGGCTGGACGACGTCGGCCGGACCGAGCGGCAGGTGCTCGGGGCGGGGGCCGTCGACACCATGACGGTGGCCGACGTGGTCAGCCGGACGGTCGGGCTGCTGCTGCTCACCGGCGTCACCGCCGCCGTGGCCTGGGTGCTCGTGCCGCAGGCCGGGTGGATCTCCGCGGCGCTGGCCGGCAGCGCCCTGGCCAGCCTGGCGCTCGTGCTGGTCATCACGCTGAAGCAGATCACCAACCCGCCACTGATCGCCGGGTACGCGGTGCTCCAGGGTCTGCTGCTCGGCGTGGCCAGCCGCGCCTTCGAGCTGGTCTATCCGGGCATCGTGGCGCAGGCGGTGGTCGGCACCTTCGGGGTCTTCCTCGGCATGGCGCTGCTCTACCGGGCCCGGCTGATCCGGGCCACCCCGCGGCTGGCCCGCCTGGTCGTCGGCACCCTCATCGGCATCGTGGCGATCGGCCTGGTCAACCTGGTCACCTACCTGTTCACCGGGAAGCAGGGCGTCGAGGTCTACAGCCTCTCCGCGCGGGTGGGCTGGCTGCCGTACCTCTTCTCGGTGGTCGCGATCATCGCCGGGGCGCTCAGCTTCGTCCTCGACTTCGATCTTGTCGAACGGTCCGCCCGCAACGGCCTGCCCCGCCGGTACGCCTGGTTCTGCGCCTTCGGCCTGCTGGTCGGGCTGATCTTCCTGTACTGGCAGATCCTGCGCCTGCTCAGCTACGTCCGCCGCTGACCGTACGACGACTCCAGCTCGGCTGGCGGCCATGATTCGGCCTCCGCGCCGCCCGGCGGCGCGTCCGTCCGAATGAAGGCCGGTCTGCCGCCGCGCCGCGACCTGGAGCGGTCGTAGACTCGGCCGCGATGAGCGCAGGAGAACTGGACCGGGCGGTGACGCTGCTGGTCCGACAGGTCGGGCACTGGGAGCAGCCGCGCTGGTCGGCGGCGGCCGAGGGCGGCAACGTGTCCCGCGCCGACCTCGTGCACAAGCTGGTCCAGGAGATCGCCAACCTGGCGGCCGACGCCGAGGGGGAGCCGCGCCGCGAGGTGCCCCGGCTTCCCAGCGACCTGGCCCTGCCCGACCAGCTCCGGGTGGTCGCCGCCGACCTGCTGGCGGCCGGCGCGCCGGAACCCGTGCTGGCCGGGGCGGCCGCCGCGGTCGCCCGGACCCGTTCCACGCTCTGACCGGCGATCAGCCCGTCAGCCAGCGCCGCACCTTCCGCCGGCGGGCCCGGTCACGGGCCTTCGCCAGCGCCGGCCCGGCCCGGTCGGCCAGCGCGGCCTGCCGGGCGTGCAGCAGGCCGTAGGTGAAGGTGTTCTCGCCGTCGGCGTACCCCCGCAGCGCCTGCTCGCGCAGCACCGCACGGGTCACCACCGAGTCCTGGTGCGCGCCGAGCGCGTCCTGGAGGTCCTTGAACCGGTCCACCAGCTTCGCGGCGGGCCGGCGCACCTCGACGGCGTACCGGGCCCGCTTGCCCGCCTTGCGCGCCTCGTGCAGGGCGGCGTCGTCCCCGCCCGCGAGCGCCTCGTCCAGCCGGTCGTCGAAGCGGGTCACCGCCCGGCGCACCCGCCGGGTCACCCAGCGGGGCCGTACGCCGCGCGTGGTCGGCCCCTCCACCAGCGCGTCCAGGCGGCGCAGCAGGTCGGTGTAGCGGTCGGAGCCGAGCGTGGCGCGCAGCCCGTCGAGGGCGGCGGCCAGATCGGCGGCGAACCGTTCGGCGAACCGCGCCGGCACCGGGCCGAGCACCAGCTCCGCGGGTTCCGCGTGTACCGCGTCGGCCAGCCGGGCGGCCATCACCTGGACGTCGCGGACCGGCCCGAGCTGCGCGCCCAGCCAGCGCAGCTCCGCCCGCACCTGCTCGCTCTCCGCGCGGTCCCAGAGGCCCCGGAAGGTCCGCAGCGTGGAGCGGAGCCGGCGGACGGCCACCCGCATGTCGTGCACGGCGTCCTCGTCGCCGCCGAGCGCGCCGGCGTGGTGCCCGACCAGCGTGTCGCGTTGGGCGGTGAGGTAGTCGACCACCGGCGCGGCCGCCGGGTCGGCGGGCGCCGAACGGGTGGCGGCGAGCCGGCCGCCCAGCGCGCGGTGGGACTTCGAGACCGGGACGGCCCGGGCGCCGGCCCCGCGCAGCCGGTCGTCCACCGCGTCGAGCAGCGCCTCGTCGCCCTCGACAAGCTCGACCTCCAGCTCGTGCCAGGCCTGCCGCTCGCCGCTCACCAGGTCCTCGGCGTGGACGTCGTCCTCGGCCACCTCGGCCAGCGGGCGGCCGGCCGCGTCGAGCAGGCGGCGTTCCCGGCGGCGGGTGACGACCCGCGCGGCCGGGGCGACCGGGCGGCCACGGGACGCGCCGCGGAAGAGCGCCACCAGTTCGGGCGGCGGGTCGGCGTCCTCCGGCCCGGCCGGGAACTGGTGCTCGGTGCGCGCGCCGCCGACCGCGCCCACCTTGAGGTGCCAGCCCGCGTCGTGCCCGCCGGTCCGCCGCCGCAGCGCGTAGCCGCTGCGCGCCAGCCGGAGGTCGGCGGTGTCCCAGTAGACCGCGTCCAGGTCGAGGGCGGTGGCGTCGGACGTCGTCGCGACGCCACCGCACCCCGTCAGGTCGGGCAGCCGGAATCCCTCGTCGCCGGAGTACTTGCGTTCGCGTTCCACGACGGTCGCCATGGCGCCTCCCGTACCCGGCTTCTGTTGCGGGGAACCGGCCTCAGTTCAGGCGTTCGAGCACCATGGCCATGCCCTGGCCGCCGCCGACGCACATGGTCTCCAGACCGATGGTCCCGTCGTGCCACTCCAGCGCGTTGAGCAGGGTGCCGGTGATCCGGGCGCCGGTCATGCCGAACGGGTGGCCGACCGCGATCGCGCCGCCCATCACGTTCAGCTTCTCCTCGGGGATGCCGAGCTGCCGGTACGACGGGATCACCTGGGCGGCGAACGCCTCGTTGATCTCGACCAGGTCGACGTCGTCGATGGTCATGCCGGCCCGCTTCAGCGCCTGCCTGGACGCCTCGACCGGGCCCAGGCCCATGATCTCGGGCGACAGCGCGGTGACGCCGGTGGAGACGATCCGGGCCAGCGGGGTGAGCCCCAGCTCCTGGGCCCGCTGCGCACTCATGATCACCACGGCGGCCGCCCCGTCGTTGAGCGGGCAGCAGTTGCCGGCGGTGATCCGGCCGTCCGGGCGGAAGACCGGCTTCAGGCCGGCCACGGCCTCCAGCGTCACGCCGGGGCGCGGGCCGTCGTCGGTGCTCACCACGGTGCCGTCCGGCGTGGTGACCGGGGTGATCTCGCGGGCCCAGAAGCCGTCCGCGATCGCCTTCTCGGCCAGGTTCTGGCTGCGGACGCCGAACGCGTCCATGTCCTCGCGGGTGACGTCGTGGACCTGGGCGAGGTTCTCCGCGGTCTGCCCCATGGTCAGGTAGATGTCGGGGAGCTGGCCGGCCTCGCGCGGGTCGGTCCACACCTCGGCGCCGCCCTGGGCCCGGGCCTTCGAGCGCTCGCGCGCCTCGGCGAATCGCGGGTTCTCCCAGCCGCCGCCGACCAGCGCCTGCGCCTCCGGCGGGAGGGTGTCCGAGTTGCCCCGCGCGTACCTGGAGACGGTCTCGACGCCGGCGGAGATGAAGACGTCGCCCTCGCCCGCCCGGATCGCGTGCATGGCCATGCGGGTGGTCTGCAGCGAGGAGGCGCAGTAGCGGGTCAGCGTGGCGCCGGGCAGGCCGTCCAGGCCCAGCAGGGTGGCGACCACCCGGGCCATGTTGAAGCCCTGCTCGCCACCGGGCAGGCCGCAGCCCAGGTAGAGGTCGTCGATGGTGGTGGGATCGAGCGCCGGAACCTTGTCGAGGGCGGCCTGGACGATCGTGGCGGCGAGGTCGTCCGGGCGGACCTCCCGCAGGGAACCCTTGAACGCGCGGCCGATGGGGGACCGGGCGGTGGCGACGATGACGGCGTCGCGGGGCGACTCAATCGGCATGAACCAACGTTAACCCGCCGGTAACTTGTGGCGGAAGCCGCGCGGCGGGCGGGAAATGTCACCCCGCCGGGGCTCAGTGGTGGTGCCGGTAGGCGACCGCGGCGGCCGCCTCGACCGCCGGCAGCAGGGCGTGCGCCCAGACCCGGTAGCCGTCGGCGGAGGGGTGGAAGCCGTCGTGGCAGAGGGTGCCGGCGTCCGCCCGGAACACCGGGCCGGTCTCGGTGGCCAGGTCGACGACGCTGCCCCCGGCGTCGAGCACGGCGCCCGTCTGGGCGCGGGCCATCCGCCGCCCGGCCCAGCCGAGCACCTGCCGCAGCGGGGACGCGACCGCGCGGACCGCGCCGAGGTCGGGGCAGGTGCCCACGACCACCTCGACGTGCGCCTCGCGCAGCCGGCGCACCGCCGAGCCGAGGTAGGCCGCCGCGTCGGCCGGGCGGGCCAGCCCGGTGGCGTCGTTCGCCCCGATCAGGATCACCGCCACGTCGGGCCGTTCGCCGAGCAGCGCCCGGGCCACCTGGGTGGCCAGATCGGTGGAGCGGGAGCCGGAGACCCCGACGCTGGACAGGTGCACCCGCCGGCCGGCGGGCGCCTCGCTCAGCAGTTGGGCGAGCTGGCCGCCGATGGTCTCCTCGAAGCGGTCGACGCCGACGCCGAGCGCCGACGAGTCGCCGAGCAGCACCAGCCGCAGCGGCGGGGCGTCCGCCCGGCCGACCGTGGCGCGCAGCGCGAGGCCCAGCTCGGGCTGGGCGTATTCCCGGCTCCGGGCGGCGATGGCCTGGCCGGCGAGGACCACCGCCCCGCCCACCGTGCCGGCGAGCAGGGAGAGCGCGGCGGCCCGACCAAGCCGGACCGCGAGCTCGTTACGCTCGGTCACCACGACACCTCCCCAGCTCCCCTGACCCGCGGGCGGGTCTGCTCCTGGCGAACGGCGTCGACATGAGCATGGCACACGTTGTGCCTGCTGATGATGCCTCCGCCGCCCCGCTCACGCCAGCCCCTCCACCTGGGCCGGATCGGCGGCGGCACCGGGCTGCGGCGCCGCGCCGACGCCGAAGAAGGCCCGCCGCCGAAGCTGCGCCCATCGTCCACCGGGCCCGCGCTCGCGGCCGCGAACCTGGGCGGCGCTGACCTCGGTGCCGGCGTGCCGGGCGGCCTCCTGGGCCGCCTCGGGGAGCGACCGTACGCCTTCCGCGTGGGCGAGCGAAGGCCGGCGTTCCTGGCCGGCGCCCAACGCGGAGAGCACGGTCGGTAGCAGCGCCGCCGCGGCCACCGCGTACCCCTCGGCGGACGGGTGGAACCGGTCCCAGGCGAACATGCGGGTCGGCTCGGCGGCGAACCGTGGGCCCAGCAGGTCGCCCAGCGAGACCGTCCAGCCGCCCGCCTCCACCACGGCCATCGTCTGGGCGGCGGCGAGCTGGCGGCTCCAGCGCCGGGCCAGCCAGCGCAGCGGCGGCTGGATCGGCCGGATCGCGCCCAGGTCGGGGCAGGTGCCGACGACCACCTCGCAGCCGGCGGCCCGCAGCGTCCGGACCGCGTCGACCAGGTAGCGCACGGCCACCGAGAGCGGGGTGCGGTTGGTGACGTCGTTGCCGCCGACCAGGACGACCGCGATGTCCGGTTCGACCTCCAGGGCCGACTCGACCTGCGGCCTGAGCCCGGCCGACAGGGCGCCCACCACGGCGAACCGGTGCAGCCGGACCGGCCGGTGCAGCCGGCGGGACAGCCCGGTGGCGAGCAGCGCGCCGGGGGTCTCGCGGCGGCGGTGCACGCCGTAGCCGGCGGCCGAGGAGTCACCGAGGATCACCATGGTGACCGGCGGGCCGGGAAGCTTCGCGCCGTAGACGCCGTCGCAGCGCGGCGGGGGCGCCTCGGCCATGGGGATGGTGCGCCGGGCCTGGCGGGCCTGCCCGAGCAGCACCCCGCCCGTGACGACGGTGGCCGCCACCGTGGCGCCCGTGCCGATCGCCGTCACGCGGGCGATCCGCCGGGCGCGCTGCCAGCCGCCGTGCGCGACGGAACCAGCGTCCCCCATGCACCGACATTATCGCGCCACCACGACACCCGCTCTCCGCGTGATCGTCATGGCTGGGACGGGACCGTTCCGGGTACCGGTAGGGCAGGGGCGGGCTTGCACCGGGACCGCACCCTGGTCGAGCGGAGAGGGGCGAGGAGATGGGGAAGACGTTGAAACGGAGCGCGGCCTTCACGGCGCTGGCCCGGGCGCTGGCCGCCGGAGCGCGGGGTGGCCCGTCGCTGGGCGCCCGGCTGGCGGCGCTGCCGCGGATGATCCGGGCCACCGCCCGGGGCGAGTACGACGGCGGCCTGCGGCTGGCCCTGATGGCCGGCGCCACGGCGTACATCGTCTCGCCGATCGACCTGCTGCCGGAGATCCCGCTGGCGATCTTCGGCCTGGCCGACGACGCCGTCATGGTCACCTGGCTGGCCGGCAGCGTGCTCGCTGAGACCGAGCGCTTCCTGGAGTGGGAGGCACGTCGCAGGTCCGTCATCCCGGGGCATGTGGCGCCCTGACGGCACGTACCCTGGGCGACGAACTGACGACTTTCCGGCCGCCCCACGACGGCGGCGCAACGAAGGGCACAACGAGGTGCAGTACTACGACAACGTGGTCGAGCTGATCGGCAACACCCCGCTGGTACGCCTGCGCAACGTCACCGAGGGCATCCAGGCGACCGTGCTGGCGAAGGTGGAATACGTCAACCCGGGCGGCTCGGTCAAGGACCGGATCGCGCTGCGGATGGTCGAGGACGCCGAGAAGGCCGGCCTGCTCCAGCCGGGCGGCACGATCGTCGAGCCGACCAGCGGCAACACCGGCGTCGGGCTGGCCCTCGTCGCCCAGCTCAAGGGCTACAAGTGCGTCTTCGTCTGCCCCGACAAGGTCAGCCAGGACAAGCAGGACGTGCTGCGGGCGTACGGCGCCGAGGTCGTGGTCTGCCCGACCGCCGTGGCGCCGGAGGACCCGCGCTCCTACTACAACGTCTCCGACCGGCTGACCCGGGAGATCCCCGGCGCCTGGAAGCCCAACCAGTACAGCAACCCGGCCAACCCGCGCTCGCACTACGAGACCACCGGGCCGGAGATCTGGCAGCAGACCGAGGGGCGGCTCACCCACTTCGTGGCGGGTGTCGGCACAGGCGGCACCATCTCCGGCATCGGCCGCTACCTGAAGGAGGCGTCCGAGGGGCGGGTCCGGGTGGTCGGCGCGGACCCGGAGGGTTCGGTCTACTCCGGCGGCACCGGCCGGCCCTACCTGGTGGAGGGCGTCGGCGAGGACTTCTGGCCGGAGACCTACGACCGGTCCGTGGCCGACGAGATCGTCGAGGTGTCCGACAAGCAGTCCTTCGAGATGACCCGGCGGCTGGCCCGCGAGGAGGGGCTGCTGGTCGGGGGCTCCTGCGGCATGGCCGTGGTGGCCGCCCTGGAGGTGGCCCGCAAGGCCGGCCCGGACGACGTGGTCGTGGTGCTGCTGCCGGACAGCGGCAAGGGCTACCTGTCGAAGATCTTCAACGACAGCTGGATGGCCCGCTACGGCTTCCTCGACAACTCGGGCACCGAGCCGACCGTGGCCGAGGCGCTCGCCAACAAGCCGGGCGGCCTGCCCGAGCTGGTGCACGTCCACCCGACCGAGACGGTCCGCGACGCGATCGACTACATGCGGGAATACGGCGTCTCCCAGCTCCCGGTGCTCAAGGCCGAGCCGCCCGTGGTGACCGGCGAGGTGGCCGGCTCGATCGCCGAGAAGGACCTGCTCGACGCGCTCTTCACCGGCCAGGCCCACCTGCACGACACCATCGAGCGGCACATGACCGACCCGCTGCCCATGATCGGTGGCGGCCAGCCGGTGAGCGAGGCGGTCGGGCTGCTGGAGAAGGCCGACGCCGCGCTGGTGCTGGTCGACGGCAAGCCCAAGGGCGTGCTGACCCGCCAGGACCTGCTGGCCCACCTCGGCGCCCGCTGACCCACGTCGACACGAGGGCCGCACCCCGTCCGGGGTGCGGCCCTCGTTCGCGTCAGCGGCTCAGCTCGGTCGGGACGGCCACCACGTCCACGTACGCGCCCTTGCGCAGCACGGTGACCGGCAGGCGGGCGCCGATCGCCGGGCCGAGCATCAACCGTTGCAGGCCCTGGCCGTCCTGCACGGGCCGGCCGCCGGCCGCCACGATGATGTCGCCGAGGTAGAGCCCGGCCGTCCCGGCCGGACTGCCCGGCACCACCTCGACCACGCGCAGCCCGCGCCGCTGCCCGGTCCGCGCGGTGATCTCCGGTGGCAGCGGCACCGGCACGCCGGCCACACCCAGCCAGGCCCGGCGGACCCGGCCGTCGGCGGTGAGGTCCGCGATGATCTGCCGGGTGGTGGCGTTGACCGGCACGGCCAGCCCGAGGCCGTACCCGGCGACCGCGGTGTTGACCCCGACCACCCGGCCGGCCGAGTCGGCCAGCGCGCCGCCCGAGTTGCCCGGGTTCAGCGCCGCGTCGGTCTGGATGACGTCCTCGATGAGCCGGGTGACCCGCCCGTCCCGGGCCGGCAGCGACCGGCCCAGCCCGGAGACCACCCCGGCGGTGACCGACCCGGCCAGCCCCATCGGGTTGCCGACGGCGACCACCAACTGGCCGATCCGCAGCCGGTCCGCGTCGCCCAGCTCCACGGGCTCGACGGTCGCCCGTTCCGCCCGCAGCACGGCCAGGTCGGAGAGCGGGTCGGCGCCCACCACCCGGAACCCGGTCTCGGTGCCGTCGCCGAAGGCGGCCGACCCGTCCCGGGCGCCCTGCACCACGTGGGCGCTGGTGAGCAGCAGCCCGTCCGGGCCGATCACCACGGCCGAACCGGCGCCGGCGCCCCGCGCGGTCCGCACCGACAGGGCGGCCACGCTGGGCAGCACCCGGGCGGCCACGCCGCTCACCACCCGGGAGTACGCGTCGAGCGCGGCGTCCTCGGCCCGCTCGGTGTGCTCGGTGTCCATGCCGATCCCAACGCGCCCACATCGACGCCCATGCCCCGATCCGCTCAGAGCGAACGGCAATAGCGGAGCTGGGGGACGAGGGCGGTGCCGATGACGTCGTCGCGCTGCTCGCCCGTGGCGGTCCAGCCGCCGCGCTCGTAGAACCGGCGGGCGGTCGCGTTCTCCCGGAGCACCCAGAGCACCGCACGGGACCACCCGCGGGCCCGCATGGCGTCGAGGGCGTCCGCCATGAGCGCCCGCCCGGTGCCCCGCCCCCGCTCCGCCGGCTCCAGGTGGATGGCGTTGAGCAGGCCGGTGGCCGGATCGCCCTCGTCGTCGGGCCCCAGGTAGCTGAAGCCGACGAGCCGGCCGTCCCGCTCGACCACGGTCATCCGGTGGTCCGCGCGTTCCCAGGTCACCCGCTCGGTCCAGTACCGGCCCATCGCCTCCGGGGTCGGATCGGCCAGCGCCTGCGCGGGCAGGAACGACGAGTACGCCGCGACCCGGGACCGCTGGTGCAGGGCGCCGACCGCCATGAGATCGGCCTCGGTGGCCGGGCGCAGGGAGATCGTCATCAGGCCGAGGCTACCCGCCGGGGCGGCACCTGCACCGTCATCAGGTCCTCGGCGATCACCAGCTCACCGGCGAAGTGCTCGCGGGCCTCGTCGGCGAAGCGGCGCGGGTCCGCGTACCGCTGGGAGAAGTGGGTGAGCACGAGCGTGCGTACCCCCGACTCGGCCGCCACCCGCGCGGCCTGGCCGGCGGTGAGGTGCCCGGCCTCGGCGGCGAGGGCGGCCTCGGACTCCAGGAAGGTCGACTCGATGACCAGCAGGTCGGCGTGCTCGGCCAGGGCCCACACCCCGTCACAGAGGCCGGTGTCCATGACGAAGGCGAACCGCTGCCCCGGCCGGGTCACGCTCACCTCCTCCCGGGTGACGCGGCGCCCGTCCAGGTCCAGGTGGCCGTCGCGGAGGAGTTGCCCGACCGCGGGGCCGGCGATGCCGTACGCGGACAGCTTCTCCGGAAGCATCCGGCAGCCGTCCGGCTCGACGAGCCGGTAGCCGTACGTCTCGATGGGATGCCGCAGCCGGCGGGCCTCCAGCGTGCCGATGCCCAGCGTGATCCGCTGCCCGTCCGCCTCGATCGGCTCGACGGCCAGCTCGGCGGTCTCGTAGAAGCTCGACGCGTGGCGCAGCCGGGCGAAGTATTCGGCGCCCCCGGCGGGGAAGTGCACGGCCACCGGGCGGGGGACCCGGTCCAGGGAGAGCCGCTGGATCATGCCGGGCAGGCCCAGGCAGTGGTCGCCGTGGAAGTGGGTGACGCAGATCCGGGTCAGGTCGGTGGCGGAGATCCCGGTGTGCAGCATCTGCCGCTGGCTGCCCTCGCCGGGGTCGAAGAGGAGCACCTCGTCGTCCCAGCGCAGCAGGTAGCCGTTGTGGTTGCGCTGCCGGGTGGGCGCCTGGCTGGCCGTACCGAGGATCACCAGCTCGCGCATCGACACGCGGGGCCTCCCAGACATGAAGCGACCCCCGGGGCTTCCGCGCTCGCGCGCGGGCCGGCTGGACTGGGCCGGCACCCCGGGGGTCGGGTGGCTGTCGTGGTTTCGCCGCACCGCTGCCACACGGTCTCGACGATGGTGCCTTGCTGCCCGCCTCGCGGCGGACGGGATTTCACTGTCGAGGACAGCGGCTAGCGGACAGCCACCTCACGAGTCCGATTGCTATACAAGTCTGGACCACCTCCTTTCCCGTGTACCGCCACGCTATCGACTTCCCGTCGCGCTCGGCAACGGATTTGGATCACAGCCCGACGGGGAATCCCGAGCGCCGGCCGATCACTCCACGCCGATGGGGCCCTCTCGCGGACCCTCCTCGGAGGCGGGCTGGACGGCCAGCGACGGGAAGTCGGCCAGGTCGCCCTCGGGCTCGGCGTCCCACTCGGGGAACACCAGCGGCTTCTGCAGGTAGAGGCAGAGCAGTTGGGCGAGGTGCCGCAGCCCGTCCAGGTGGGTGCGCTCGTGGCCATGGGTGGCGTCCACGCCGAAGCCGAGCAGCGCCACCCGGGCGTGGGCGCCCGCCTCGACCGCCGCCGCCACGTCCGAGCGGTAGTAGTCGAAGACGTCCCGGACCAGGTGGACGCCGTGCTCCCGGGCGATCGCGGCGAGGTGCCGGGTGAGGTGGTAGTCGAACGGGCCCACCCCGTCGCCCATGGCCAGGGTGGCCGCGTCCTCCCGGGACTGCTGGCCGGGCGCGACCACCGCGGCGTCCACCGAGACGATCTCCGCGACGTCGGGGTCGAGGCCGTGGCTGGCCCCGTGCCCGATCTCCTCGGTGACCGTGACCAGCAGGTGCGCGGTGACCGCCGGGGTGACGCCCGCGTCGACCATCGCCTTGAACGCGGTCAGCACCGCGGCCACCCCGGCCTTGTCGTCCAGGTGCCGGGACTTGACGTACCCGCTCGGGGTGATCGTCGGGTTGGCGAGCAGCGCGACGAAATCTCCGGCGTCGACGCCGAGCGCCCGGAGCCCGGCCTCGTCGGTGACCGGCTCGTCGACCCGGACCTCGATCAGCTCCCAGCCGACGCCCTGGAGGTCGACGCCCTCGTTGTAGCGGTGCCCGCTGGCCTTCAGCGGCAGCACCTGGCCGGTGACCACCCGGTCCAGGTCGTCGGTGAAGATCCGCACGTGGGCGCCCTCGGCGAAGCGGGCGCTGTGCGTGCCGATCGGCTTCACCTCCAGCCGGCCGTTCTCCTTCAGCCGCTTCACCATGCCGCCGATGGTGTCGGTGTGCACCACGATGGCCCGGTCGGCGCCGGTCGACCGCGGCCCCGGCAGGGACGCGCTGAGCGCCCCGCGCCGGGTCAGCGTCGAGCCGATGCCGAGCGCCGAGAGACGCTCGCCCACGTACTGCTGCACGTGGTCGGTACGCCCCGACGGGCTGGGGATCTCCAGCAGCTCCACCAGCACCTGGCGCAGGTAGTCGAGGTCGAGCTCCAGCGGCTTCGGGCTCACGCGGCCCCTCCCGCGCCGGCCGGCGACCAGAGCCGCTGCGGCGCCCGGGTGCCGGGGAAGAGCAGGTCGACGAAGCGCTCGGCGGTCGGCTGCGGCTCGTGGTTGGCCAGGCCCGGTCGCTCGTTCGCCTCGATGAACACGTGCTCCGGCCGGTCGGCGGCGGGGACCAGCAGGTCCAGCCCGGTGACCGGGATGTCCAGCGCCTGGCTGGCCGTCACGCACGCCTCGGCGATGGCCGGGTGCAGCTCGGCGGTCACGTCGTGGATCGTGCCCCCGGTGTGCAGGTTCGCGGTCCGCCGGACGGCCAGCACCTGCCCCTCGGGGAGCACGTCGTGCATCCGGTGGCCGGCCTCGGCCACCACCTCGCGGGTCATGTCGTCGATCGGGATCCGGGACTCGCCGCCGGTGGCCGCCGCGCGGCGGCGGCTCTGCCGCTCGATCAGCTCGGTGACGTCGTGCACCCCGTCGCCGGTGATTTGCGCGGGCCGGCGGACCGCCGCGGCCACCACCTCGTGGTCGATGACGATCACCCGCAGGTCCTCGCCCTCCCGCAGCTCCTCGATCAGCACGTCCGGGCAGAACCGGCGGGCCAGCTCGACGGCGGCGGTCAGCGCCTCCGGCGTGCGGACCCCGACCGTGATGCCGTTGCCCTGCTCGCCCCGGGCCGGCTTGACCACCACCGGGCCGACGTCGGCCAGGAAGGCCAGGTCGTCGGCGTCGCCCGTGGCGGTCCGGCCGCGCGGCACCGACAGGCCCGCCTCGGTGAGGATGCGCCGGGTGACCCGCTTGTCGTCGCAGCGGCTCATCGCCACCGCCGAGGTCAGCTCGGAGAGCGACTCGCGCGTGTGCACGGTCCGGCCGCCGCTGCTCAGCCGCAGCTCACCCCAGCGCGGATCGGTCACCTCCACCCGGATGCCGCGCCGCATGGCCTCATCCGCGACGATCTTCGCGTACGGGTTCAGCTCGTCGTACCCCGCCGGCATGGCGGGCAGGAACAGCCGCTCGTTGATCGGGTTCTTCCGCTTCACGCAGAGCGTCCCGGTGCGGTGGAAGCCGAGCCGCTCGTAGAGCCGGATCGCCCCCGAGTTCTCGGCCAGCACCGACAGGTCCACGTACGCCCGGCCCCGCGTGTCGAGCCGGTCGGCCAGCGCGGTGAGCAGCGCCTGGCCGGTGCCGGGCGGGGCGGTGTTGAAGTCCACGGTCAGGCACCAGAGGCTCGCGCCGTTGTCCGGGTCGCCGAAGACCGCGACGTGGTCCACCCCGGTGATGGTGCCGACCACCTCGCCGGTGGCGTCCTCGGCGACCAGGTGCAGGAACCGGTCGGTGGCGGCGTTGTCGACCAGCACCTCCACCGGCGCGGTGACCATGCCGTTGCGGGCGTAGATCCGGTTCACCGCATCCGCGTCGTCGGCGTCGCGCAGCGGCCGGACGGCCAGGCCGGGGATCTCGACGCTCTCGGTGGCGGCCGGCCGCCGCTCGCCCAGCGGCAGCCGGTAGGTCAGCGACGGGTCGATGAACAGCTCGTCGGGGAGGCGGGAGACCAGCACGTGCGGGTCGCGCAGGTAGATGCAGATGTCCCGGGCGCCGACCGCCTCGGAGCGCAGCACGTCGGCGACCTCGACCTGCTCGGCGAAGGTCTGCCCGAAGACCAGCCGGCCCCAGCCGCAGTCCAGCACCACGCCGGACCCGTCGCCGGGCTCCTGATGCGGCTCCGGCGTGCCGGGCGCCACCGGGTCGCCGCCCGGGCCGACCCGCTCCCGGCGCCGGCCCAGCACCCGTTCCCGATCGGTACGCGCGGCTCCCGTCGCGAGGGTGTCGGTCACGGTCAGTCGATTCCGTGGCTCTGGAGCCACATTTCCAGGAGTCCCAGCTGCCACAGCTTGTTTCCGTTCAACGGGGTCAGTTCGGCATTCGGGTCGGCGAGCAGCGCGTCGACGTAGTCGGCGCGGAACAGGTCGCGGCGGCGGGCCTCGGGCGCGGTGAGCGCGTCGCGTACCCGGTCGAGGAGCTTGTCCTCCAGGTGCGTGAGGCCCGGGACCGGGAAGTAGCCCTTCGGCCGGTCGATGACCTCGTGCGGCAGGACCCGCCGGCCGATCTCCTTGAGCACGCCCTTGCCGCCCTGGGCCAGCTTCAGCTCCGGCGGGCAGCTCGCGGCCAGCTCGACGAACTCGTGGTCGAGGAACGGCACCCGGGCCTCCAGCCCGTGGGCCATGGTCATGTTGTCGACCCGCTTCACCGGGTCGTCCGTGAGCATGACCTGCGTGTCGATGCGCAGGCCGGCGTCCACGGCGGTCTGCGCCCCGGGCCGGCCGAGGTGCGCGGCCACGAACTCCCGCGCCGGGTCGCCGTCGGCCAGCCACGCCGGGTTGAGCACCCGGGCCAGGCCGGCCGCGTCGCGGTCGAAGAACGCGGACGCGTACGTGTCGAGGGCCCGCTCCCGGTCGACACCGGCCAGCGGCGGGTACCAGTGGTAGCCGCCCAGGATCTCGTCCGCGCCCTGACCGGACTGGACCACCTTGACGTGCCGGGCGACCTCCTGGCTGAGCAGCCAGAACGCCACGCAGTCGTGGCTGACCATGGGTTCGCTCATGGCGGCGACGGCGGCCTCCAGCGGCGGCAGCAGGTCGCCGGTGGGCACCCGGATCTGGTGGTGGTCGGTGCCGAAGGTCTTCGCGACCAGGTCGGAGTAGACGAACTCGTCGCCCTCCCGGCCGCCCACCGCGTCGAAGCCGATGGAGAAGGTGGACAGCCCCGACTGCCCCTCGCCGGCCAGCAGCGCGACCACCAGGCTGGAGTCGAGCCCGCCGGAGAGCAGTACGCCCACCGGCACGTCGGCCACCATGCGGCGGCGGACGGCGGTGGTCAGCGACTCCAGCAGGGCGTCCTGCCAGTCCCGCTCGGACCAGCCGGCCCGCTCGGCGGCGCGGGTGAAGGCCGGGTCCCAGTAGACCCGGTCGCGGGTGGTGCCGTCCGGCTCGTACACCCGGACCGTGGCCGGGGGGAGCTTGGCGACGCCGCGCAGGATGGTCCGCGGCGGCGGCACGATGCTGTGGAAGCTCAGGTAGTGGGCGAGCGCCACCGGGTCGATGCCGGTGTCGACGCCGCCGCCGGCGAGCAGCGCCGGCAGGGTCGAGGCGAAGCGCACCACGCCGGGGCTCTCGGCCAGGTAGAGCGGCTTGATGCCGAGCCGGTCCCGGGCCAACACCAGGCGCCCGGTGTCCCGCTCGCTGATCGCCACCGCGAACATGCCGACCAGGTGGTCGACGAAGTCGAGCCCCCACTCGGCGTACGCCTTGACGACGACCTCGCTGTCGCCGGCCGAGAAGAAGCGGTGCCCCCGGGCCTGCAACTCCTCGCGCAGCTCGCGGTAGTTGTAGATGCAGCCGTTGAAGACGCCCGTCAGGCCGGCGGGGGCGTCCACGATCGGTTGGCCGCTGGCCGCGGACAGGTCGATGATCTTCAAGCGTCGGTGTCCGAGCGCTGTCGGTCCCTGGGACCAGACACCACTGTCGTCGGGCCCTCGGTCACTCATCGTGGCCGCCATCCGCTCCACGGCCGACACGTCGGCCCGTGAACCGTCACGGCGGAACTCTCCCGCTAGTCCGCACATGCGGGCCCATGCTGCCAGAGGTTGGTGCAGTTTGCCTGTTGAGACGATGACAGTCGGGTGACGGCTCGCTATCATGCGCCGCTACGGATGGTAGCCACCGTCTCGGACCGGCGGTTCCTGTCCCACGGGCGACCGATGCCGGAAATGTCCCGGGCCCGCGGTGTGAAAAACACCGCAGGCCCGGAAACGTAGCTGGGTCGCTCAGCCGGCGGTACGGGCCACGCCGACCGGGCAGCTCAGCCCGTTGGGGCCGTGGTTGCAGTACCCGTTCGGGTTCTTGGTCGGCGCGAGGTACTGCTGGTGGTAGTCCTCGGCGAAGTAGTAGTCGCCGAGGCGGGCGATCTCCGTGGTGATCTCACCCTTGCCGGCCCGCGCCACGATCGGCGCGAAGGCGTCCCGCGAGGCCCGCGCGGTGGCCAACTGCTCGTCGGTGGTGGCGTAGATCGCCGACCGGTACTGCGTGCCGACGTCGTTGCCCTGGCGCATGCCCTGGGTCGGGTCGTGGTTCTCCCAGAAGACCTTGAGCAGGTCCTCGTAGCTGATCCTCGACGGGTCGTAGACCACCTGGACCACCTCGGCGTGCCCGGTCATCCCCGAGCAGACCTCCTCGTACGTCGGGTTGGTGGTGTATCCACCCGCGTAGCCGGCCGACGTGGTGATGACGCCGGGGAGGGTCCAGAACAGCCGCTCGGCGCCCCAGAAACAGCCCATCCCGAAGACGGCGACCTGCGCGCCCTCGGGGAAGGGGCCCTTCAGCGAGGACGGCAGCACCTCGTGCCGGTCGGCGATCGGCATCGCGATCGGACGGCCCGGCAGGGCCCGGTCGGGAGAGATCATCTCGGCCTTGATGCGGCGAAGGAACACGGTGGGACTCCTCTCGTGGCTTTCCCAGCGTGTGCAACAGCGCCGGACCCCGGTTCCTTACCCGGAGGTTCCGGCCTCAGGCGAGCGCGGCGGCGACCCGGCCCGCGAAGTCCTCGGCCTCCGCGTCGTCGGCGTAGCGGGTCCGCGGCCAGAAGAAGCCGCGCAGCCCGTCGCCCTTCGTCCGGGGCACGACATGGGTGTGCAGGTGGGGAACCGACTGCGACACCTTGTTGTTCATGGCCACGAACGTCCCACCGGACCCCAGACCGGCCTCCACGGCCACGGCGAGCCGCTGCACCAGCCGGAAGTAGCCGGGCAGCGCGGCGGCCGGCAGGTCGGCCAGGCTGACCAGGTGGGTGCGCGGCACCACGAGCACGTGCCCCTTGAACACCGGCCGGGTGTCCAGGAAGGCCACCCCGTCCGCCTCGTCGGCGACCCGGAACGCCGGCACCTCGCCCGCCACGATCCCGCAGAACACGCACCCGCTCACCCCGCCAGGCTAGGCGCTGCCCCGCGTCTTGCCGGTTCCCCGCGCCGATCTTGGCGAGTTGCCGTTCGCGCGGAACGGCAACTCTCCAAGATCCACATCAAGGGATGGTGCGGGCGCCGGGCGGGTTACACGCGGTGGGACGCGGCGGGCGGACTAACGTCTCGGGAATGAGTCACGGCTTCGAGACGCTCGCCATCCACGCCGGTCAGGACCCGGAGGCCCGCACCGGCGCGGTGATCCCGCCGATCTATCAGACCAGCACCTACGCCCAGGACGCCGTCGGCGCGCCCCGGGAGGGCTACGAGTACAGCCGCTCGGGCAACCCGACCCGGGACGCGCTCCAGGAGTGCCTGGCGGCGCTGGAGGGCGGGCCCGTGGGGCTCGCCTTCGCCAGTGGCCTGGCCGCCGAGGACGCCCTGCTGCGGACCGTCTGCAAGCCGGGCGACCACGTGGTGATCCCGGACGACGCGTACGGCGGCACCTACCGGCTGTTCGCCAAGGTGGCCGAGCGCTGGGGGCTGGCGTACACCCCGGCGAAGGTCTCCGACCCGGACGCCGTCCGCGCCGCGATCCGTCCCGGCGCCACCCGGATCATCTGGGTGGAGACGCCGACCAACCCGCTGCTCGGCATCGCGGACATCGCCGCGCTGGCCGCCGTCGCGCACGAGGCCGACGCGCTGCTGGTGGTCGACAACACCTTCGCCTCGCCGTACCTCCAGCAGCCGATCGCGTTCGGCGCGGACGTGGTGGTGCACTCCACCACCAAGTACATCGGCGGACACTCCGACGTGGTCGGTGGCGCCCTGATCGCGGCCGACCGGGCGCTCGGCGAGGAACTGCGCTACCACCAGAACGCGATGGGCGCCGTGAACGGCCCGTTCGACGCGTGGCTCACCCTGCGCGGCATCAAGACCCTCGGGGTACGGATGGACCGGCACTGCGACAACGCCGAGCGGATCGCCGCCTACCTGGACGGTCACGCCAAGGTCGCGCAGGTCATCTACCCGGGCCTGCCCGCGCACCCGGGTCACGAGGTGGCCGCCAAGCAGATGCGCCGGTTCGGCGGGATGATCTCCTTCCGGGCGGCGGGCGGCGAGGAGCACGCCGTGGAGATCTGCAACCGGGCGAAGCTCTTCGTGCTCGCCGAGTCGCTCGGCGGGGTCGAATCCCTGATCGAGCACCCGGGACGCATGACACACGCGAGCGCTGCCGGCTCGCCGCTTGAAGTTCCCGGCGATCTCGTGCGACTGTCTGTCGGCATCGAGACGGTCGACGACCTGCTCGCCGATCTGGAGCAGGCGCTGGGCTGACCGCTGGCTGGGGAGGATGGCCGTGCAGGACATCATGCCGACGACCTGGGTGGGGGCGACCGCCAAGCAGATCGCCCGGGGCGTACGCCGGGGTGACGTGTCCGCCACCCAGGTCGTGGCCGACCACCTCGACCACATCGCCCGGGCCGACGCCGAGCTGGCCGCGTTCCGCTCGGTACGCGGCGGCGAGGCGATCGTCGAGGCGGAGAAGGTCGACGAGCAGGAGGACCTGGCCAACCTCCCGCTGGCCGGCGTGCCGGTGGCGGTCAAGGAGAACACCCCGGTGGCCGGCCTGCCGACGTGGAACGGGTCGGCCGCCGTGCGTACCCCCGTGGCGGAGGCCGACCACGAGGTGGTCCGCCGGCTGCGCGGCGCGGGCGCGGTGATCCTCGGGGTGACCCGGATGCCGGAGCTGGGCCTGTGGGCCCTCACCGACGACGATACCGGGGTGACCCGCAACCCCTGGGACCCGGCGCGGACCCCGGGCGGCTCCTCGGGTGGTGCGGCCGCCGCGGTGGCGGCCGGGCTGGTGCCGATCGCGCACGGCAACGACGGCCTCGGCTCGATCCGCATTCCGGCCGCCTGCTGCGGGCTGGTCGGGCTCAAGCCCGGCCGGGGCGTGGTGCCCTGCCAGCTCGGCGCGGACGACTGGTTCGGCCTCACCGAGCACGGCATGCTGACCGGCACGGTGGCCGACGCGGTGGTCGGTTTCTCGGTGCTGGCCGGGCGCCGCCCGGACAAGCTGGTCCCGCCGCCGCGGCTGCGGGTGGGCGTCTCGCTGCGCTCCCCGGTGCGCGGCGTCTCGCCGGACGCGCCGAACCGGGACGCGGTCGCCGCCGCCGGCCGGCTGCTCGCCGCCGCCGGGCACGACACCGTCCCGGCCGACCCGGTCTACCCGACGCGGCTCGGGCTGCAGGGCATCGCCACCTGGTTCGCCGCGGCCGCCACCGAGGTGCAGGCCGCGGGCGTGGAGCGGCGCGGGCTGCAGCGGCGCAGCCGCCGGCACGTCGCGCTCGGCGAGTGGGCGCAGCGCCGGGGGTACGTGCGCGAGGCCGACCGGGCCGCCTGGCGCGAGCGGTCGGTGAACTTCTTCGCCGACCACTCGGTCGACCTGCTGCTCACCCCGGCGCTGGCCGGTCCGCCGCCGGAGGCCGCCGGCTGGTCCGGCCGCTCCTGGCTGGCGAACATGAAGGCCAACATCCGGTACGCCCCGTACGCCGCGCCCTGGAACATCGCCGGGCTGCCGGCGATCGTGGTGCCGGTCGGCCGCCGCCCGGACGGCCTGCCGGTCGCCGTGCAGTTCGTCGGCCCGCCCGGCTCGGAACTGCTGCTGCTCGGCGTCGCCGGCCAGTTCGAGATGCAGGCGCCGTGGCAGCGGCACGCCCCCGGCTACCCCCGGGTCGGGACGGGTTCGCCGGCCCACGCATGATCGTCTAGCGTGTGCGCGACTTCCGCACGCGACCACGGGGACGACGCCGATGCACTGCCAGACCTGCGGGGCCGACAGCCCCACCGCCGGCGCCTGCCCGCGCTGCGGCGTCTCGCCGGACCGGCCCGCGCTCTCGCCGGGGATGCGGACCTTCGCGGTCCACGGCATCGGTGTGGCCGCGGCGATCGGGGTGGGCCTGACCGCGCTGCTGTACACCCTGGTGGCGCTGGCGCCGGCCCTGCACGTCCTGCTCACCCCGCCCGGCGGGGACCCGGGCCGGCAGCCGGTGCCGCTCGCCGCCGAGGGGCTGCTCTCCGTGGCGTACCTCCTGGTCTTCCTGACCACCGCCGCCCTGGTGATGGTCTGGATGTTCCGGGCCCGGAAGAACACGGATGCCTTCCCCGGCGGCCGGAAGGTCCTGGCCGCCCACTGGGCCATCACGGGCTGGTGGGTGCCGGTGGCCAGCCTCGCTGTGCCGTGCGTGGTCATGGCCGGCATCGTCCGGGACAGCCTCGACCGGGTGTGGCTGCGTGTCCTGGTCGGCGTCTGGTGGCTGGCCTGGCTGGCGTTCGGCATCGCCGATCTGGTGACCAGCATCGCCGACGTGGATGACCGGCTACGCCGCGCCGAGCAGGGGCTGGCACCGGGTCTCGACCAGTATCGGGACGCCGCGCTGCGCAACACCCTCCCGGCGCTGGCGGTTCTCGTCGCCGCGGCCGCGCTCGTCGCTGTCGTGCTGCGCGTCTCCGCCGCACAGCAGGCCCGCATCGACGGGGCCGCGTGGCGGGCGGCCCTGCTGTCCCCCGCGATCCCGCCGCAGCCGGTCACCGGACCGTCGCCGCAGGTGCCGGGTGACCCGACCGTGGCGTCGCCGCAGGTTCCGCCGGGGCCGGGTGGCACGATCGGGGCATGACGGAACTGGTCGGTCTCGCCGACGTACAGGCCGCGCGGGAACTGCTCGCCGGCGTCACCCGCACCACCCCGCTGGAGCCGTCGCGGCCGCTCAGCGCCGCGCTCGGCGGGCCGACCTGGCTCAAGTGCGAGAACGTGCAGCGCGCCGGGTCGTACAAGGTGCGGGGCGCGTACGTGCGGATCTCCCGGCTCTCCGCCGAGGAGCGGCAACGCGGGGTGGTCGCGGCGAGCGCCGGCAACCACGCCCAGGGGGTCGCGCTCGCCGCCGGCCTGGTCGGCGCGCACGCCACGGTCTTCATGCCGGTCAACGCGCCGCTGCCGAAGGTCGCCGCCACGAAGGGGTACGGGGCCCAGGTCGAACTGGTCGGCAACACGGTGGACGAGTCGCTGGTGGCGGCGCAGACCTTCGCCGAGCGGACCGGCGCGGTGTTCATCCACCCGTTCGACCACCGGGACGTCATCGCCGGTCAGGGCACGGTGGCCCTGGAGATCCTCGAACAGTGCCCGGACGTGAAGACCATCGTGACGGGGGTGGGCGGCGGCGGGCTGATCTCCGGTCTGGCGGTGGTCGCCAAGGCGCTGCGCCCCGACGTACGCGTGATCGGGGTGCAGGCGGCGAGCGCCGCGGCCTTCCCGCCCTCGCTGAAGGCCGGCGAGCCGGTCCGGCTGCCCTTCTTCTCGACGATCGCCGACGGGATCGCGGTCGGCCGCCCCGGTGAGCTGACCTTCACCCATGTCCGCAAGCTGGTCGACGAGATCGTCACGGTCTCGGAGGAGGACATCTCCCGAGCGTTGCTGATGCTGCTGGAGCGCGGCAAGCAGGTGGTGGAGCCGGCCGGCGCGGTCGGTGTGGCGGCCCTGCTGGCCGGTGTGGTGGAGGTCCAGGCGCCGGTGGTGGCGGTGCTGTCCGGCGGCAACATCGACCCGCTGCTGATGCTGCGGGTGATCGAGCACGGCCTGGCGGCGGCGGGTCGCTACCTGCGGGTGACCGTCCGCTGCACGGACCGGCCGGGCCAGCTCGCCTCGCTGCTCGGGGAGATCGCCGAGCACCGGGCCAACGTGGTCGACGTGGTGCACCAGCGGGCCAACCCCCACCTGCGGCTCGGCGAGGTGGAGGTGGCGCTCTCGGTGGAGACCCGCGGCGTGGAGCACTCGGACACCCTGATCAGCGCCCTGCGGGCAAGCGGCTACCAGGTGGTCTTCGCCGGGGAGGGCTGAGGGCGCCGCGGACACGACCGCCCCGGCCGGACGGTGCCGGTCGGGGCGGTCGGGGCGGTCGGTGCGGTCGGATGTGGCTCGGGGCCGAGGAGCCTGTCAGCCTCGGTCGGGTCGGACCCGAGCCGTCCGGCGCGGGTCCGGAGCGGCTAGCCGGAGAACGGCTCGAACTTGACCACCGTCACCTTGATGTCGGCGCCGCTGGGCGCCGTGTAGGTGCAGGTCTGGCCCGCCTTGCCGCCCAGGATCGCCTTGCCGAGCGCCGACTCGGGGCTGTAGACGGTGAGGTCGGTCGTGGAGGCGATCTCGCGGGAGCCGAGCAGGAAGGTCTCCGTGTCGTCGGCGTCGTCGTCGAAGTAGATCGTCACGACCATGCCGGGCGACACGGCGTCGGCGCTCGGTGCCTCGCCGACCTTGGCCGTGCGGAGCAGCTCCTTCAGGTAGAGGATGCGGCCCTCCGCCTTGCCCTGCTCCTCGCGCGCGGCGTGGTAGCCGCCATTCTCCCGCAGGTCGCCCTCCTCGCGCCGGGCGTTGATCTCGGCGGCGATGACCGGCCGGTTGGCGATCAGCTCGTCGAGCTCGCCCTGCAGGCGGTCGTACGCGTCCTGGGACAGCCAGGTCGCGGGCGCCTCGTTGTCATTGGTGGACACAGGCGATCTCCTCGGTTGGTGCGGACTGGCTGACAGGTGAACAACCAATTTACCAGTGCGGGCCACCTCGGGGTGTTGCCGATCACCCCGGGTGCCGGCCGTGGGACCCGGGGTGCGTGTCGTCCCGGCGCCGGGCCGGGCTGCCGGCTCAGCCGGCCGGCCGGCAGCGCAGCACCTCGCCGATGAAGGGCCGGGCGGTGGTGGGGACCTCCTGCCGGGACCGGACGTGGCGTTCACCGGGCGGGGCGGTCACCGTGGCCTCGATGTGGCCCACCTCGGCGCCGTCGTGGGAGCGGGCCCGCAGCAGGCACGTCGCGGAGCCGCCCTCCGGCACCGTCACCCGGAAGTCGACCACCACCCCGGAGTCGGTGATGTCCGTGTAGGTGATCATCTCGGCACGGTAGTCGGGGTCGCCGTACTGGCTGTAGAGCCGGGCGGCGACCAGCCCGAGGAGCGCCAGCAGGACGGCCGCCACCAGTACGAGCAGGAGCGGACGGCGGCGCCCCGGCTCCCGGCGGCGGCCGTAGCGGCCGGGCGGGAAGACCGGTGCGTCCGATGGGAGTGTGGCGTGCGTCTCGCTCACCGGCGGGTATCTCCTGGCGTTGTTGTCGGCGGCATCGGCAAGAATGGCAAAGTCCATCTTCCCAGCCCGGCGCTGAGTCAAGAATGGCAGGTCGGCCCCGCCGCCGATCGGCCACACGGGGGCTTTCGCGGGCGCGGGGGGAGATTCCGGCAGGTCAGCCGGGCGGGCCCGGGCGGGCCGGGCCCGGTGGGCACAGACGAGGAGCGCCGAAGGTGGCAGAACGACTGCGGCTCATGGCGGTGCACGCCCATCCCGACGACGAGTCGAGCAAGGGCGCGGCCACCATGGCGAAATACGTCGCCGAGGGGGTGGATGTCCTGGTCGTCACCTGCACGGGTGGCGAGCGGGGCAGCGTGCTCAATCCCAAGATGGACCGGCCCGACGTGTGGGCCAACATCGGTGACATCCGCCGCGCCGAGATGGACGCGGCCCGGGCCATCCTCGGCATCGAGCAGGCGTGGCTCGGCTTCGTCGACTCCGGGCTGCCCGAGGGCGACCCGCTGCCGCCGCTGCCGGAGGGCTGCTTCGCCCTGGAGGAGGTCGAGGTCGCGGCCGCACCGCTGGTGCGGCTCATGCGTCAGTTCCGTCCGCACGTCGTCACCACGTACGACGAGGAGGGCGGCTACCCGCACCCCGACCACATCATGACCCACAAGGTGACGGTGGCGGCCTTCGAGGCCGCCGGCGACCCGGACCGCCACCCCGAGCTGGGCGAGCCGTGGCAGCCGCTCAAGCTCTACTACGACGTGGGCTTCTCGCGGGCGAAGATCCTGGCCCTGCACGAGGCGATGCTCGCCGCCGGCCTGGAGTCGCCGTACGGGGAGTGGATGAAGCGCTGGGAGGATCGTCCCGACAAGGGCGAGCGGATCACCACCCGGGTCGACTGCGCCGAATACTTCCCGGTCCGCGACGACGCGCTGCGCGCCCACGCCACCCAGATCGACCCCGACGGCTTCTGGTTCCAGGTGCCCATGGACCTGCAGCAGCGCGCCTGGCCGACCGAGGACTTCCAGCTCGCCCGCTCGATGGTGGACAGCCCGCTGCCCGAGTCCGACCTCTTCGCCGGAGTGCGCGAGACGTGCCATGCCCGCTGATTCCCCGGCGGGCTACGCTGGTCCTCAGCCGCACATCGGAGGAACACCATGCTGACCACCGCCCAGGTGCTCGCGGAGAACAACTTCGGTGACACCCGCACGGGTGGTCTGGCCGGCCCGATGGGCCTCTTCCTCATCGTGCTGCTGGCCACCGCCACCGTCCTGCTGATCCGCAACATGAACGCCCGGCTGCGCCGGCTGCCCGACCGGTTCCCCCAGCAGGCCGGCCCGGTCGAGCCGGGCCGGACCGACGCGTCAGTCGCGGATCCGACAGACGGGACCGCCGAGCAGGATTCACCGACGAACGCCCCCAACGGCTCCCAGCAGCGCCGGAACGGCTGAACAGCGCGTGAATCACGCCGAAGCCGGTCGTCAACCCCTGTTGCGACCACCGGGTTTGGCTTAGCCTTCCGCCGGGGGGACCGAAAGGCCCTGAGCCGTGCGCGGAAGGGGGGCGCCGATGTCGATGGCAGCAACCGCCCCCGACCGTGCCCCGGGGCCGCCGCCTGACGGGGTGGGCCGGTGACCTCCGGCCGGGCCGGCGATCCCCCCGATCGGCTGGGTCTGCGCGGCACACCGGTCGGAGTGATCCTGCTGACCTCGGCCGTCGCGGTCACCGCCGTGGTGGCGGCCGTGGTCGGCCTCACCGTCCCCGCCCACCTGCCGCCGGACGACCCGCTGCCCGGGTTCGTCCGGTTCGGCGTCGCCGTCGCGGCGTTCGCCGTGGCCCAGCTCGCCCGGCTGCGCTTCCGCACCGCCTCGGGCATGGTCAGCATCACCTGGGGCGAGGCGGCGCTCGTCGTCTGCCTCTACCTGGTGCCGGCCGGCTGGCTGCCGGCCGCCGCCCTGCTCGGCGCCGGCGCCGCGTGGACGACCATGTCCCTGGCCGCCGACCGCCGGTCCGCGCTGGAGCTGGTCCGGATCGCCGGCTCGCTCTGCGCCGCCACCGCGCTCGCCGCCGCCGTCGCCAGCGCGCTCGGCCGGCCGCTGCTCGCCGCGCCCACCCCCGAGCTGGCCCTCGCCCTGACCGCCGGCGCGGTGGTCTACCTGCTCACCACCGCCTGGCTGGGCGGCGCCGGTCTCGCCCTGCAGCACGGCATCCCGATCGGGCCGCCGCTGCTCGCCGCGCTCCGCGGCAAGCTGCTCATGTTCGTCGGCAACGTGGCGGTCGGCCTGGTGGTGGTCACCCTGCTGGAGCTCGACCCGCGCTGGCTGCTGCTCCTGCCACCGCCACTCTGGCTGCTCCAGCAGACCTACCGGCACCGGCTCCGGGCCGACCAGGAGCGGCGCACCTGGCGGGCCTTCGCCGAGGCCACCGCCGCCCTCAACCAGCTCGACGAGCGGGGCGTGGCGACCGCCGCGGTGACCGGAGCGCTCACCCTGTTCGGCGCCGAGCTGGTCGAGGTGGACGTGGCCCGCGGCGACGCCCGCTGGCGCCGCTACCGCGCGGACACCGGCGCGCAGGTGCGCGACCGCGAGGTGGAGCCGCCGTCGGCCACCGCGTCGGGCGAGCACGAGCTGGTCCGGCGGCTCACCGTGGGCAGCGCCGAGGTCGGCCAGCTGCGCGTCAGGTTCCCCCGGTCCGCCCCGCCCAGCGCCCGGGAACGCGACGGCGTCGCGGCGTTCGGCGACGCGCTGGCCGCCGCCCTGCACGACGCCGCGACCCACCGCGAGCTGCGGCTGGTCACCGCCCGCTCGTCGTACGAGGCGGTGCACGACCAGCTCACCGGGCTGCTCAACCGGGCCGCCCTGCTGGCCAAGGGCGACCAGGCGTTGCGGCAGCGCGCCCACGACCATCCGGTGGCGCTGCTGCTGCTCGACATCAACCAGTTCAAAGAGGTCAACGACACGCTCGGGCACGCGGCCGGCGACCAGCTGCTGCGGCTGGCCGCGAGCCGGCTGACCACCATCGCCCGTCCCGGCGACCTGCTCGGGCGGCTCGGCGGCGACGAGTTCGCCCTGCTGCTCACCACGGTTCCGGTGGTCGACGACCGGGCCGCCCCGCTGGCGTACGCGCTGCGGCAGGCCCGGGAGATCGCCGAGCGGCTCGCCGCGCCGACCGAGGTGGCCGGGGTGCGCATGTCGGTCGAGGTGGCGGTCGGCGTGGTGGTCGCCGACGCGGGCACCGCCGACCTGACCGAGCTGTTGCGCCGGGCCGACATCGCCATGTACCAGGCGAAGGAGGGCGGCGGCAGCGTCGCCGCGTACGACAGCTCCCGCGACGCGGCGAGCACCGACCACCTGGCGCTGCTCGCGGAGCTGCGGGAGGCCCTGGAGGCCGACGACCAGCTGGTGCTGGCGTTGCAGCCGGCGGTGGACCTGGCCACCGGCGCGCCGACCGGGGTGGAGGCGCTGATCCGCTGGCGGCACCCGCGCCGGGGCTGGCTCGGCCCGGCGGACTTCATCCGTCCGGTGGAGAACAGCGAGCAGCTCGGCAGCTTCACCCGCTACGTGCTGGACAAGGCCCTCGCGGTGGCGGCCGAATGGGCGCGCGAGGGGCTGGACATCCCGATCTCGGTGAACCTGTCGGCGCGCAGCCTGCTCGACCCGCGGCTGCCGGCCGAGATCGGCGAGGCGCTGCGCCGGCACCAGGTCCCGCCGCACCGGCTGGTCCTGGAGATCACCGAGACGGTGGTGATGAGCGAGCTGGAGGTCATCGACGAGGTGCTCGCCACCCTCCGCTCGATGGGCGTGCAGCTCGCCGTGGACGACTTCGGCACGGGGTTCTCCTCGCTGACGTTCCTGACCCGGATCGCGGTCGACGAGTTGAAGGTGGACCGTTCCTTCGTGATCCGGATGGCCGACTCCCCGGAGGCGGCCGCGATCGTGCGGACGACCGTCGGGCTGGCCCACGAGCTGGGGTTGCGGGTGGTGGCGGAGGGCGTCGAGACCGCCGAGCAGCGGACCGCCCTGGCCGAGTTGGGCTGCACCGCCGCCCAGGGCTACCACTTCTTCAAGCCGATGCCGGCGGACAAGATCGGCGCGGTGCTCGGGTCGCTGGTGGACACCGCCCGCGGCAACGTCTTCCCGTTGCGCGCCGACGGCGCCTCCTGACCGTCCCGCCCCGCCGGAGCCGCTCGCCCCGGCGGCGCGGGCCGGCCGGTCGCGTGCTCAGCCGCGGGGCAGCACGTCGTCGAAGACGGTGGGCAGGGCCGCCCAGTCCGCGGAGGCGATGCTGGCGTGCGCCCCGGCCAGCTCGGCCACCCGGGCCGCCGCCGCGTCGGCGTCGCCCGCGCCCACGGCCGGCGGGACGTTCTGCGCGTCGGTCATCACCAGCAGGTAGTGGTTGGCGTCGTACCAGGCGGTGTCGATGCCCCCGGTGACGTACGCCGTGGCGTCGCCGTCGAAGAGCACGAACCAGGGCCGCAGGCTCGCGTCGGCGTACCGGGTCCGGGGGTCGCCGGCCTGCGCCCGGTGCACGGCCGGGAAGGCGCGGGCCGTGCCCAGCGTGCCGGCCGCCGCGAGGCCGGCCAGGTGGCGGGCGTACTCGACGTCGGTCCAGAGGGTGTCGGTCGGGTTGCCCTCCTCGACGGTGCCGGGGATGAGCTCGACGATCACCCGGCCGGCGAGCTGCGCCCGGCTGGGCCAGGCGTCGGTGCGCGCGGCGGCGTCCAGGTTGGCGTGCCCGCCGAGCAGGTCGGCCGGGCGGAACACCCGGTCGCCGAGCCGCGCGGCGAGCACCGCGTCGAGCTGGGCCGGCCCCTGCCCGGTACGCCCGCTGAAGCCGGTCTTCAGCTCCAGCTTGAGGACCAGCGGGCCGGCGTCGGGGTGGGCGCCCAGCCACAGCCGGATGTCGTCGAGGCAGTGCTCCAGGTTCCGGTTCCGGGTGCCCGTGTAGAGCTGGGCGGCGCTCGTGGCGGCCACGCAGTTGTTGTCGTTGCCGAGCGGGTTGGAGTGGCTGACCCGCCACTGCCGGGTCAGCACGTCCGGCCAGACGTCCAGCTCGATCAGCCCGGGCCGGGCGTCGAGCGCCTGCGCCAGGTAGGGGTGGGTGCCGCGCTCGTACGTGTTGTGGATCCCGACACCGGTGGTGGCGGAGAACCGGGTGTCCGCCGGGACCGCGGCGGTCGCGGTGCCGGGGGCCAGCACCGGTCCGGCGAGGGCGGCGAGGGCGAGCAGGGCGGGGAGTCTGCGCATGAACCGTCTCCTTCGGACGGCCCGGCGGCGCCGGGCATGCGCTGATTCAAATCAACAAAGATGAATATCGGAAGGACGGATGATGTCCCTTGGCCTCGGCACCGACGCCGGCCCGGACGGGACAGCCCGATCGGTGGCCTTCCCGCCGTGCGATTCCGGCCGGGCGATGGCGGCATCCGGAGGGCCGGGGAGGTGGCTCCCCGGCCCGGCCGGTCCACTCCGGCGGCGTGGCCAGGGTGCGGCCGATATGGTCGTCGGGTGAACCGACTCGCCGACGCCACCTCGCCCTACCTGCTCCAGCACGCCGACAACCCGGTCGACTGGTGGCCCTGGTGCGACGAGGCGTTCGCCGAGGCGAAGCGGCGCGACGTCCCGGTGCTCATCTCGGTCGGTTACGCGGCCTGCCACTGGTGCCACGTCATGGCGCACGAGTCGTTCGAGAACGAGGGCGTCGCCCAGCTCATGAACGACGACTTCGTCTGCGTCAAGGTGGACCGGGAGGAGCGGCCCGACGTCGACGCCGTCTACATGACGGCCACCCAGGCGATGACCGGCCAGGGCGGCTGGCCCATGACGGTCTTCGCCACCCCGGACGGCACCCCGTTCTTCTGCGGCACCTACTTCCCCCGGGCGAACTTCGTCCGGCTGCTCGGCTCGGTGGCCACCGCCTGGCGCGACCAGCGGGAGGCGGTGCTGCGGCAGGGCGCCGCCGTGGTCGAGGCGATCGGCGGCGCGCAGGCGGTGGGTGGCCTGACCGCGCCGCTCACCGCCGAGCTGCTGGACGCCGCCGCCGACCAGCTCGCCTCCGAGTACGACGAGACGAACGGCGGTTTCGGTGGCGCGCCGAAGTTCCCGCCGCACATGAACCTGCTCTTCCTGCTCCGGCACCACCAGCGCACCGGTTCGCCCCGGAGCCTGGAGATCGTCCGGCACACCTGCGAGGCGATGGCCCGCGGTGGCCTGCACGACCAGCTCGCCGGCGGCTTCGCCCGCTATTCGGTGGACGGGCACTGGACGGTGCCGCACTTCGAGAAGATGCTCTACGACAACGCCCTGCTGCTGCGGGTCTACACGCAGCTCTGGCGGCTCACCGGCGACCGGCTGGCCCGGCGGGTGGCCCGCGACACGGCCCGGTTCCTCGCCGACGAGCTGCACCGGGCCGGCGAGGGGTTCGCCTCGGCGCTGGACGCCGACACCGAGGGGGTCGAGGGCCTCACCTACGTCTGGACCCCGGCCCAGCTGGTCGAGGTGCTGGGTGAGGAGGACGGCCGCTTCGCGGCCGACCTGTTCGAGGTGACCGAGCAGGGCACCTTCGCTCCTCACTCCGACTCCGCGCCGCAGGGCGGCGCTCCGGACGGAGAGAGCGGCGTCGAGCACGGCACCAGCGTGCTGAGGCTGGCCCGGGACATCGACGACGCCGACCCTTCGGTGCGCCGGCGCTGGCAGGAGGTGGTGGGCCGGCTGCTCGCGGCGCGGGACACCCGCCCCCAGCCGGCCCGGGACGACAAGGTGGTGGCCGCCTGGAACGGGCTGGCGATCACGGCGATCGCCGAGTTCCAGCAGGTCGCGGCGCTCTGTGCGGCCCCCGACGACGAGGACGCCAACCTCATGGAGGGCGTCACCATCGTGGCCGACGGCGCGATGCGGGACGCCGCCGAGCACCTGGCGGCCGTGCACGTGGTGGACGGCCGGCTGCGCCGGGTCTCCCGCGACAAGGTGGTCGGCGAGCCGGCCGGCGTGCTGGAGGACTACGGCTGCGTGGCCGAGGCGTTCTGCGCGATGCACCAGCTGACCGGCGAGGGCCGCTGGCTCGTCCTGGCCGGGCAGCTGCTCGACGTGGCGCTGGCCCGGTTCGCCGCACCGGACGGCGGCTTCTACGACACCGCCGACGACGCCGAGCGCCTGGTCACCCGGCCGGCGGACCCGACCGACAACGCCACCCCGGCCGGCCGCTCGGCGATCGCCGCGGCGCTGGTCGCGTACGCGGCGTTGACGGGGGAGACCCGGTACCGGGAGGCGGCCGACGCGGCCCTGTCGACGGTCGCGCCGATCGTCGCCCGGCACGCCCGGTTCACCGGCTACGCGGCCACGGTCGGCGAGGCGGTGCTCTCCGGGCCGTACGAGATCGCGGTGGTGACGGACGACCCGGTGGGCGACCCGCTGGTGTCCGCCGCGCTCCGGCACGCCCCGCCCGGGGCCGTGATGGTGGCGGGCCGGGCCGACCAGCCCGGTGTGCCGCTGCTGGCCGACCGGCCGCCGCTGGGCGGGCGGCCCACCGCGTACGTCTGCCGGGGGTTCGTCTGTGACCGGCCGGTGACCACGGTCGAGGATCTGGTCGCCCAGCTCAGCTGACCGGCTCCTCGCCCCCGGCCGCCGGGCGCAGCGGCTCGGGGAGCGCGTCGAACCACTCCAGCACCGCCCGCTCGTACGCCAGCCCGAAGCGCAGCGTGGCCACCGCGTACGGTTCGACCTCGTCCGCCTCCGGGGGGAGCAGCGCGGCCGCGGCCTGGTAGTCGGCCAGCCGTGCGGCGTGGGCGGCCCGGTGCGCGCCGAGGTAGCCGGCGAGCCGTTCCGGCGGCAGGTGCCGGCCGAAGAGCACGGTCAGCAGCAGCGGGAACCGGATCGTCTCGTCCGCCGGGGGTCGGGCCGCCCACTCGGCGAACGCCCGGCGCCCCGCCTCGGTGATCTCGTACGGCTGCCGGTCGCGTCGACCCCGCTCACCGGCCCGGACCAGCCCGGTGGCCGCCATCGCGGTCAGTTCCCGGTAGACCTGGCTCTGGGTCAGCGACCAGAACGCCCCGATCCGCTGCTGGGCGACGGTGACCAGGTCCCAGCCGGTCATCGGGCCGTCGTGCAGGAAGCCCAGCAGCGAGGCGGCGGTGGCGTTCAGCGGCCGGTCCGGCATGGGTCGGTTCTCCTTCGGCGAATCTCCTTGACATCCCATTGTGTCAGGTCCGATGCTGGACCCATCGACCTCCCACATTGGGATGTCGCGGGAGGGGGACCCGTGCACACCGTTCTCGTCGTGCTCCACGCCGCCAGCGGCATCACCGGGCTGCTGCTGGCGCTGCCCGTGCTGCTCGCGCCGAAGCGGCGCGGCCGGCACACCCTGCTCGGCCGGGTCTACGCCGGGGCCGCTGTCGGCCTCAGCCTCAGCGCCTTCGGGCTCTTCGCCTACGACCCGGGCCGCCTGTGGGGGCTGGCCGTGCTCGGCGCGCTCACCCTCGGCTGGCTGGTCGGCGGCCTCTGGTTCGCCCGGCGCCGGCCGCGCGGGCTGGGCGGCCGGGGCTGGCGGATCTGGCACCTCAACCTGATGGGCAGCACGGTCATCGCCTTCGTCACCGGGTTCGCCGTGCAGATGACCGGCGGCCACCTGGTCGCCTGGCTCGCCCCGACCGTGCTCGGTTCGCTGCTGATCGCCCGGACCACGGCCCGCGAGCTTGCCCGAGCACCCCGCCGCATCGCCGTCGCCACGACGAGCTGACCCGGGCCGCCGTGCCGCCGCCTCGGCTGACGATCACGGCCAGAGCAGGTCGCGGCTCCACGCGTCGGTGGTCCGCCGGTACCGCAGCCGGACGTGCCGGCGCTCCCGGTCGGCCTGCCAGAACTCGACGCTCGCCGGGGTCACCGAGTAGACCGTGTGCCCCTCGGCGACCAGCCCGGGATCGGCGGCCAGCCGGGCGCGCACCTCGGCCAGCTCGCGATCCAGCTCGGCGCGGTCGGCGAGGACGGCGCTCTGCCGGCCGGCCAGGGTCGCGATCCGGGAGCCCTCCGGCCGGGCCAGGAAGTCCCGGCGGGAGACGGCGGGGTCGGCGGGCCGGGCGGTGCCCCGTACCCGGACCTGCCGGCCCTGCTCCCGCCAGTGGAAGCCGAGCGCGACGCGGGGGTTGCCGGCGATCTGCCTCCCCTTGGCGCTGGTGGAGGTGGTGGCGAAGTGCCAGCCGGTGGCGTCCAGGTCTTTCAGGATCAGTACCCGCGCGTCGGGCGCGCCGTCGGCGTCGACCGTCGCGACCGTCATGGCATGCGGCTCGTCCACGCCGGCGGCGACCGCTTCGGCGAGCCAGTCGGCGAAGAGGGCGGTGGGCTCCGCCGGTACGTCGGTCGGGTCGAAGGACGGCATGTCATGGGCCAGCACCGGCAGGCCGCGGAGCAGATCGCGGGTCGTCATGGGGTGATCCTGTCAACCGGACGCCGGTCCTCCCAGGTCCGGCCCTCCGGGCCGTCGCCCGCCGCCGCCCCGATAGGCTGGCGGCGCTATGGATTCCCGTACCGGACTGCCTGTCGTCGGCATGGTGGGCGGTGGCCAGCTCGCCCGGATGACCCACCAGGCCGCCATCGCCCTCGGCCAGTCGCTGCGCGTGCTCGCGCTCGCCCCGGACGACGGCGCCGCCCTGGTCGCCGCCGACGTCCAGTACGGCGATCACACCGACCTCGCCGCCCTGCGCACCTTCGCCAAGGGGTGCGACGTGGTCACCTTCGACCACGAGCACGTGCCCAACGCGCACATCCGCACCCTGACCGAGGAGGGCGTGAAGCTCTTCCCGCCGGCCGAGGCGCTGGTGCACGCGCAGGACAAGCGGGTGATGCGTGAGCGGCTCGGTGAGCTGGGCGCGCCGAACCCGGCCTGGCGCCCCGTCGAGACCCCGGCCGACCTGCTCGCGTTCGGCGCGGAGATCGGCTGGCCGGTGGTGCTCAAGGCCGCCCGCGGCGGCTATGACGGCCGGGGCGTCTGGATGGTGGACGACGCCACCGGGGCCGCCGAGCTGGCCACCACCCTGCTGGCCGGGGGCACCCCGCTGATCGTCGAGGAGCGGGTGGCGCTGCGCCGGGAGCTGGCCGTGCAGGTGGCCCGCTCGCCGTTCGGGCAGGTCGCCGCCTACCCGGTGGTGGAGACGGTGCAGCGGGACGGCATCTGCGTCGAGGTGCTCGCCCCGGCGCCCGACCTGCCCGAGGAGCGGGCCGTCGCCGCGCAGCAGCTCGCCATCGACCTGGCCACCGCGCTCGGTGTGGTCGGCCTGCTCGCCGTGGAGCTGTTCGAGACACCCACCGGGCTGGTGGTGAACGAGCTGGCCATGCGGCCGCACAACTCCGGGCACTGGACCATCGAGGGGGCCCGGACCTCCCAGTTCGAGCAGCACCTCCGGGCCGTGCTCGACTACCCGATGGGGGACACCTCGCTCACCGCGCCGGTCGTGGTGATGGCGAACGTGCTCGGCGGCGAGCCGGGCGGCATGTCCATCGACGAGCGGCTGCACCACCTCTTCGCCGCCGAACCCGGCGCCAAGGTCCACCTGTACGGCAAGCAGGTGCGGCCCGGCCGCAAGATCGGGCACGTCACCGTGCTCGGCACCGACCTGGACGACGTACGGGTTCGGGCCGCGCGTGCGGCCCGCTGGCTGCGGGAGGAGCGCTCATGAGCACCGTCGGGCTGATCATGGGCAGTGACTCGGACTGGCCGACCATGCGGGCCGCCGCCGAGGCGCTGGACGAGTTCGGCGTGCCCTACGAGGTCGGCGTGGTGTCGGCGCACCGCACCCCGGTCAAGATGATCGAGTACGGTCGGGCCGCCGCGGACCGGGGCGTCAAGGTGATCATCGCCGGGGCGGGCGGCGCGGCACACCTGCCCGGCATGGTCGCCTCGGTCACCCCGCTGCCGGTGATCGGCGTGCCGGTGCCGCTGAAGTACCTCGACGGCATGGACTCGCTGCTCTCCATCGTGCAGATGCCGGCCGGCGTGCCGGTGGCCACGGTGTCGATCGGCAACGCCCGCAACGCCGGCCTGCTCGCCGTACGCATCCTGGGCGTGTCCGACCCGGCGCTGCGCGACCGGATGGCCGCCTACCAGGCGAGCCTGGAGGACCTGGTCGCCGAGAAGGAAGCCAACCTCCGCGCCTCGCTCGCCTGAGCTCCCCGGGCACCTCCGGGCGGATCCGGCACTCTCGGCCCGCCCCCGACGGCGAGCGCCCACCCCTCCGGTTTCACCTCATGCCGCGCAGCGCCGTCTGGAGGCGTTCCTGGGCGCGCCGGCGCCGCTCGTTGCTCGCGCCGAGCACCAGCAGGAGGAAGCCGACCGGGATGAGCACGAGCCACGGGCCGAGGCTGACCAGCGCGTGCACCGCGGCGATGGCGGTGACCGCGGCGCCCACGATCACCGGCGCCTGCTGCTGGCTCGTCGAACCGAAGATCAGCACCGCCACGGCGCCGAGCAGCAGCAGCACCTGGCGCAGCATGCTGGACTCGGTGGCCAGCACGATCGCCAGCGTCGGCAGGAACGCGGCGACCAGCGCCGGCCCGTACGCCACCCAGCTCGACAGGTCGGGCCGGTGCCGTAGCTGCACCACCCCGACCAGCAGGGCGAGCAGCGCGAACGGCAGGGTGTAGGCCTCGGGCAGCGCCACGTCGGCCGTCCGCATGAGGATCCACCAGGCGCTGATCTCGCAGATCACCACGCCCCAGATCAGCAGGTTCCGTTCCCCGGCCCGCCGGCCCGGGCGGCCGGCCGCCATCCCGAGGACGGCGCCCCAGGCGGCCAGCAGCGCGGCGATGTGCCGGGGTGAGTCGTAGGCCAGGGCCAGCGCGATGAGCGCCGCGGCGTGGCCGCTCCACTCCACGGTGGCCGCCTCCCGGTACGCCTCCGGCCGGCGCAGCCGGGGCAGGGCGGCGGCGAAGACCTGGAGCGCCGCCCCGACGGCCAGCACCCCGAACGCGGACCAGACCGCGGCGAGCCCGGCCACCAGACCGAGCGTGAGCACGAAGAGCTGGGCCATGAGCGAGGCGAACAGCCAGCCCAGGATGCGGGCCCGCTGGGTGGTGCCGAAGAGGGCGGCGACCGTGCCCACGCCGACCGCACCGCCCAGCGTGAACAGGGTCAGCTCCCGGGTGGCGAGGCTGCCGGAGAGCCCGGCGTTCCCGGCGGCCAGCCCGATGGCGAACACCAGCACCCGGGCGACCCGGATGGAGCGGGCCGGTTCGGCCAGCGCGGGCGGCGGGGTGAGCGCCAGCCCCAGCATCGAGACGGTGAAGACGGCCAGCCCGGCCGTCGCGGTCACCGGCCAGCCGCGGCCGAGCGCCACCGGGGTGATCAGCAACGTGAGCGCCGCCCCGGGCAGGATCACCGGTACGGCCCGGGACCGGCGGCCGCCACTGAACCCGACGGCGGCGAGCGCCGCCGTCGCGGTGAGCAGGAGCGCGGTGAGCACGTGCGTCGGGTCCACCGCCTCGGGTGGCGGGGTGAGCAGCCCCGGCGGGGGTCCCTGCCAGATCCGGGACACCACCTGGAGCGGCTCGACCAGCGCCACCACCAGCGCCGGCGCCAGTGTGGCGAGGGCCAGGGCGGTGGGCAGCGCCGCCGCGGCGAGCGCACCGGCCGCCGGGCTCACCCGCCAGCGGCGCTCGGCCGGGTCGTCGGGCTCGCGGCGCAGCGCCCCGTTCAGCAGCACCGACCAGCGGCGGACCGGCTGGGCCGAGCCGACCGGCGGCACGGTGGCGGCCCGGATCAGTTCGGCGAGCACGCCGAGCAGCGCCGCCGCGGCGGCGTACACCCCGGCGGGGAGGTGGGTGACCACGGCGGCGGCCGCGCTGACCGTCGCGCCGCCCACCACGGCCACGCTCGCGAACGGGAGGTACTGCGGGACCTGCCGGCGGACCGCCGCCACCGCGGCCAGGCCGATGCTGGACGCGGCGAGCGCGGCGGTGAGCACCACCTGCGGGGGCCGGCCGTACTCGACGGCCAGGGCGGCCACCGCCCCGGGGAGCGCGAGCAGTGCGGCGCCGGCCGCCGCGCCGCCGACCTGCACCAGGTGCACCGGCATCCCCTCGGTGCGGACGTCCTCCACCAGTGCCGGCGCGAGGGCCCGGGCCAGGGCGGCCACCGTCACCCCGATCAGCGCGATGCTGCCGAGCGCCAGCGCGGTGGTCCACGGGCGGACCAGCCCGGCGCCGGCGGCGTGCAGGGCGACGATCCCGGCCACCGTGGCCCGGGACAGCGCCGCGCGTGGATCGGCCGCGGCCACCGCCGCCATCCCGAAGACCGTGGCGACCATGGCGCCCACCAGCACCGGCGACCACCAGGGCAGGTCGAACGCGGCCGGCGCGCCGATGGTGGCGAGCACGGCGGCCGCGCCGGAGACGTCGTACTTCCAGGGCGGCGGCAGCAGGATGCCGGCGGCCACGGCCAGCAGCGCCAGCGCGACCGGCGCCTGCCAGGTGGACCCGCCGGTCGGCGCGGCCGGCCAGCCGCTCAGGTCGCCGGCCCAGATCGGCCCCGGCGTGGCCAGCACGCCGGCCCCGCCGCGCAGCGCGCTCCACGCCGCGATCAGGCCGATGAGCGCGCCGCCGGCGGCGATGCCGAGGACCGGGCCGCGCCGCCACTCCTCGGGCAGCGCCCGTGCGGCGACGGCGACCACCGTGACCAGCGCGGCGGCCACCACGAGCTGGCCGCCGGGGGCCAGCACGGCGGTGATCCGGACCAGGGTGGCGATGAGCGCCACCGTGGTGGCGGCGAGCGCCAGGTCCGACCCGTCGAGCGACAGGTCGGCGCGGCGGCCGGCGTCGATCCGGGGGGCCAGCGCCAGCAGCGCGGCGGCGACCAGCAGCAGCCCGCCCAACCAGGCGTCGGCGGTGGTGGCGCCGGGCGCGCCGAACGCGGCCGCCGCGACCGCCACCGCGCCCAGCGCGGTGCCGAGTGCGTGCGGCATGGTGAGGTGCCGCTGCGCGACCTGGACGAGCGCGGCGTAGCCGAGCGTGACGCACACGCCGAGGAAGCTCGCCGCGAGGATCGGGACGGTGACCTCCCGCAGGTTCGCCGGGGTGGGGATCGGCACGGCCGGCACCGTGGCGGCCACGAACGCGGCCACGGCGCCGGGCAGCGCGAACGCCGCCCCGCCCGCCGCCCAGGCGCAGACGGTGTCCGCGGCGGCGGCGGCGATCCGGACCCGGGGCGCCAGCGAGACCAGCGCGCCGGCCAGGAACAGGAGGGTCAGCGCGGCGGCGGTCAGCGCGGGCCGGGCGAGAGCGGCCCCGGCCCCGATCAGCCCGAGCCCCGCGGCGGTCGCCGAGTGGGCCACCGCGGCGCGCTCGGTGCCGGCCGTGAGCCCCAGCACGCCGATGGCCACCGCCGTCAGCAGCATGGGCCAGCAGGCGGTCGCCCAGCCCAGCCCGAGCGAGGCCGGCACGGCGAGCGCGGTCAGCGCCGCGCCGACCACCGCGAACTCGCGCCGGATCTCCGCCGGCAGGGCCACCACCGCGGCGACGGTGAGCAGCAGCGCGCTGGCGGCGAGCTGCCAGCCGGTCGGGCCGACCGCCGCGGCCAGCTCGGCGTGCCAATCGCTCAACTCCGCCGACCAGGCGGGCAGCGCGGCGCGGACCGGGGCCAGCCCGGCGCGCAGCGCGCCGCCGGCCACCACCAGGCCGCTGACCGTGAGCGCCACCGCCGAGGCGAGCTGCGGACCCCGCCGGGCCGCCTCCGGTACGGCCCGGACGGCGAACCCGGTGAGCGCGATGACCGCGGCGATGAGCAGCAGCGACCGGCCGGGGAAGGCGACCGAGGCGACCCGGCCCAGCGCGCCGATCACCGCGAGGGTGACGATGCCGGCGCCCACATCCGGCAGCGGCGGCCGGCGCAGCACCAGCGTCCCGGCGAGCCCCACCAGCGCGGCGAGCAGCAGGACGACCCCGGCCCCGGCGGCGGCCGGCACGGTGGTGGCGCGCAGCAGGGCGGTGACCGCGTACGCCAGGGCGACGGCGACGGCGGCACCGTGCAGCAGCCAGGTCAGCTCGCGGAGCCACGGCACCGGACGGGCCGGCGGGACCGGCTCCGCGCCGGCAGGCGGCTCGGCGCCGAGCACCTCGCCGGACTCCTCCGGGTCCGACTCGGGCCGGCCGTCGGCGGCGCGCTGCCGGGGCGGAGCGGGCTCCGGCGCCGGGATCGGCAGGTCACGCCGCACGGGGCGTTCGACCACCACCGCCGAGCGGGCCAGCGCGAGGTCGGCCACCGCCACCACGGTGAGCACCAGCGCCCAGCCGGCCGGCCCGGTGATCCGCTCGTACGCCAGCAGCGGCAGCACCGGCTGGGCGGCCAGCACGGTGGCGAAGCGGGGTGCCCGCAGCCCGGTCCAGTACGCGTACCCGAACGCGACCACGGTGGTGACCAGGAAGATCGACCCGGAGAAGGCGGGGCCGGAGGTGCCGCCGCCGACCCGGTCGACGGCCCAGAGCGCGTACCCGGCCAGCGGCAGCAGCAGCAGGCCCACCGCGGCGATCGTCTCGGCGGTGGAGGTGAGCCCGCGCCGGGCCACCACCGGCGGGGCCAGCAGCATGAGCACCGTGGCGACGAGCAGCACGCCGAGCCGGGCCAGCGCGTCCATCGAGCTGGTGGCGACGGCGGCGAAGACCACCGCCGCGATGCCGAGCAGCAGCGCGCCGAGCCCGAGCGGGATGTTCTGCACCTCCCGCGAGGACGCCTCCGGCGGGTGCTCCGGGTCGTCCGCGTCGAGCCACTGTGGGCGGCCCCGCGGCGGCGACGGGGGGAGGTCGTCCGGGCCGGTCGGGGTGCCCTGGCGGGGCACCCGGGGTGGCGCGCCGGTGGTGGCGGTCGGCGGGCGGCGGCCGGGCCGGCGGCGCAGCACGCGGCGGGGCCGGGTGGCCTGCTTGATCCGCTCCTCACCGGCGTGCGCCAGGATGTCCCGCTGGAAGAGGGCGGCCTGCATCTTGGCGGCGATCTGCCGCTGCTCGCGGGCGATCTCCGCGTCGCGGGCCTTCATCTCGGCGATCGAGCGCTCGATGTCGGCCAGGTGCTCGGCCCACTGTGGCTGGTCGGCCCCACAGTGCGGGCAGGCGACGGCGGGCTTGATCTCCCGCCCGCACGAGGCGCACCTGAAGGTCTGCACGACACTCTCCCGTCCGGGCGGCCCCCGCGCGGTGAACCTCCCAGTCGCAGCATGCCTTGAGCGGGCCCGGATTTCGACCGTTGCCGGCGCGTTCCGGACAACAAAAAGAGCCGGCCGGCCGGGGAACGGGTCCCCGGCCGGCCGGCCGACGGTTCACGGCGTCAGGGGCGGCCCATGCCGCGGTACTCCCAGCCGGCCTGCGTCCACAGTGTGGAGTCCAGGCAGTTGCGGCCGTCGACCACCTTGCGGCCGTTGGCCAGCTCGCCGAGGGCGACCGGGTCGGCGTTGCGGAACTCCGCCCACTCGGTGAGGACGCAGACCAGGTCGGCGCCCTGGACGGCGTCGTTCATGGTCGCCTCGTAGGTCAGCTCGGGCACCGCCCGGCGGGCGTTCTCCACGCCCTGCGGGTCGAACACGTGCACGTCGGCGCCGGCCTTGCCGAGCAGCGCGGCGACGGCGAGGGCGGGGGCGTCCCGGACGTCGTCGGTGTTCGGCTTGAAGGTGGCGCCGAGCACGGCGATCCGGGTGCCGGAGAGGTCCGGGCCGGCCGGGCCGGAGCGGCGGCCGAGCAGGTCGGCGGCGAGCTGGATCACCCGGGTCCGCCGGCGCAGGTTGATCAGGTCCACCTCGTGCAGGAAGCGCAGCGCCTCGCCGGCGCCGAGCTCCTGGGCGCGGGCCTGGAAGGCCCGGATGTCCTTGGGCAGGCAGGCGCCGCCGAAGCCGAGGCCGGCCTGGAGGAAGCGGTTGCCGATGCGGGGGTCGTAGCCGATCGAGCGGGCGAGCTGGGTGACGTCGCCGCCGGCGGCCTCGCAGACCTCGGCCATCGCGTTGATGAAGGAGATCTTGGTGGCCAGGAAGGCGTTCGCGGCGACCTTGACCAGCTCCGCGGTGGCGAAGTCGGTGACCACCAGCGGCACCTCGCGGTCCTCGGTGGCGGCCAGGTCGAAGACGCCCTTGTGCGCGGCGTAGAGCATGCCGTTGGCCCACTCGCTCTTGACGCCGACGACGATCCGGTTGGGCCGCAGCACGTCGTCGACGGCGAAGCCCTCCTGGAGGAACTCGGGGCTCCAGGCCACCTCGACGCCCAGATCGGCCGGGGTGTGCTTACCGACGAGCTGCTCCACCCACTCGGCGGTGCCCACCGGCACGGTGGACTTGCCGACGATCAGCGCCTTGCGGCTCAGGTGCTGGGCGAGGCTGGTCACCGACGCCTCGACGTACGACAGGTCGGCGCCCATCCCGTCGGCCCGCTGCGGGGTGCCGACGCAGATGAAGTGCACGTCGCCGAAGTCGGCGGTCTCCTGGATGTCGGTGCTGAAGCGGAGCCGGCCGGCGGCCAGGTTGCGGCGGAGCAGCTCGTCCAGGCCGGGCTCGTGGATCGGCACCTCGCCGGCGTTCAGCTTCGCGATCTTGTCCGCGTCGACGTCGAAGCCGAGCACCTCGTAGCCCAGCTCGGCGTAGCAGATGGCGTACGTCGCGCCGAGGTAGCCGGTGCCCAGGAAGGTCACCCGGGGTCGGGCCGCGCCGGAGGGCGGCGTCACCGCGGCGATGGCGGGCATCGGCTGGGTGTTCGGGTACGGGATCGTCACGCCTGTTTTCTCCGCTCGCACTGGCGGCGCTTCCTTGCGTCGCGTTCGGCTGGGGCGCCAGGGCCGGCACCGAGGGAACTCTCTCGTCTTGCCTGTGAGGGTAGTTGTGGCCTGTCGCCGTCGCTCGTGCGCGAGCCTACCCGCCGGTAAGGTCCGGCTGAACCCTGGTGGCTATCCTTCAGTCTGCGGCAGTCGGCAGCCTTCCGGGCGCCACAGACTGCGCATGATAGCCGTGAAAGGGGAGGGCCGACATGCCCGCAGAGCAGTCGTTCGACGTCTACCGGTTGCCGGAGGAGCACGAGGCGATCCGGGAGGCGGTCCGGGAGGTCTGTGCCGCGAAGGTCGCTCCGCACGCCGCTGAGGCGGATGAGACGGGTGAGTTCCCGAAGGCGTCCTACGACGCGCTGCGGGCCGCCGACTTCCACGCGCCGCACATCCCGGTCGAGTACGGCGGCGCCGGCGCGGACGCCCTGGCCACGGCCATCGTGATCGAGGAGGTGGCCCGCGCCTGCGCCTCGTCCTCGCTGATCCCGGCGGTGAACAAGCTGGGCACCATGCCGCTGATCCTGGCCGGCTCCGAGGAGCTGAAGCGGAAGTACCTGACCCCCGTGGCGGCCGGCGACGCGATGTTCTCCTACTGCCTCTCCGAGCCGGAGGCGGGCAGCGACGCCGCCTCGATGACCACCAAGGCGGTCCGGGACGGCGACCACTGGGTGCTCAACGGCGTGAAGCGGTGGATCACCAACGCGGGCGTCTCGGAGTACTACACGGTCTTCGCTGTGACGGATCCCACAGCCCGCTCGAAGGGCATCTCGGCCTTCGTCGTGGAGAAGTCCGACGCCGGGGTGAGCTTCGGCGCGCCGGAGAAGAAGCTCGGCATCAAGGGCTCGCCGACCCGTGAGGTCTACTTCGACAACGTCCGCATCCCGGCCGACCGCATGATCGGCGCCGAGGGCACCGGCTTCGCCACCGCGATGCGGACCCTGGACCACACCCGGGTCACCATCGCCGCGCAGGCGGTCGGCATCGCGCAGGGCGCCCTGGACTACGCCAAGGGCTACATCCAGGAGCGCAAGCAGTTCGGCAAGGCGGTCGCCGACTTCCAGGGCATCCAGTTCATGGTCGCCGACATGGGCATGAAGCTGGAGGCGGCCCGGCAGCTCACCTACACGGCGGCCGGCAAGTCGGAGCGGGGCGACGCCGACCTGACCTACTTCGGCGCGGCGGCCAAGTGCTTCGCCTCGGACGCCGCCATGGAGATCACCACCGACGCGGTGCAGCTGCTCGGCGGCTACGGCTACACCCGGGACTACCCGGTCGAGCGGATGATGCGGGACGCCAAGATCACCCAGATCTACGAGGGCACCAACCAGGTGCAGCGCATCGTCATGGCGCGCCAGCTGCTCAAGGGCTGACCACACGGGCGACGACGATCGGGCGGGCGGGCCGGGTGACCGGCCCGCCCGCGGTCGTCAACGGATCTCGGTGGTGCCCTCCGGTCGGGTGGTCGCGCGCGGGGGCGCGGACCACGGTGACTCGCCGCCGGTGCGGCGGGGCAGGGGTTCGGTGGGGGTGTCGGGGTAGGCCAGCGTGAGCGGGGCCGTGTCGCCGTCCTTCGTCGGGTCCTTCGTCGGGTCCGCCGGAGGCCAGTCGCCGAGCGAGGGGCCGTGCTCGACCGGCTTGCCGGCCGGGGTCAGCTCCGCCTCGGCCGGCCCGGCCGGCCGCTGTCGCCAGCGCTGGCCGCTGAACACGGCCATCAGCAGCAGCACACCGATGAGGAACAGCGTGCCGTTCTCCAGCGGCTGGCGCAGCGGCAGCGGGTCCCCGAGCATCTTCCAGCTCTCGGGGACCCGGTCCCGGACGGCGAAGGGCGCGACGAACAGCCCGAGGTAGGGGACCACGAGCAGCAGCCCGGCCACGGCCGGGCCGATCGGCGAGAAGCGCAACGTGCCGAGCAGGCCGAGCAGGATGCCGGCGACGCCCAGGTACACGGCCGGCTCGATCAGGTTGGGCGTGCTGTACGTACCGATCTCCACCCACCGGTGCACGGTGCGCCCAGATCCGTCCTGACCGAGCGTGACGAGCACCCAGGTGACGGGCGCCACCACCAACCCGGCGAGGAAGCTCCAGAGATGTCGCATCCGCGCACCGTACCGTTTCCAGCATGACAGATCACCCCTCCGCCCCCGCGGGCAAGCCGACCTCGTACTCGCGCGTCACGCTGAGTCGCATCATGACCGCTGTCGATGTCAATCTGTACGGGACCGTGCACGGTGGGGTACTGATGAAGTTCGTCGACGACGTGGCCGGCGCGGCGGCGGCCCGGCACAGCGGCGGCACCGCGGTGACCGCCTCGATCGACGAGATCGTCTTCTCCGAACCGGTCCGGGTGGGTGACCTGGTGCACGCGCACGCCCAGGTGAACTGGACCGGCAACACCTCCATGGAGGTCGGCGTGAAGGTGGTTGCCGAGCGCTGGGACTCGGCCGAGGACGAACCCGTCCGGGTCGCCACGGCGTACCTCGTCTTCGTGGGGGTCGACGTGGGCGGCGCGCCGCGGCCGGTGCGGCCGGTGCTGCCGGAGACGCCGGAGGACGAGCGGCGCTACCGGGAGGCGGAGATCCGCCGCGCCCACCGGCTGGCCCGCCGCCGGGCGATCCAGGCCCACCGGGCCGGCTGAGGGATGCCGGCCCACACACCCCGGGGCCCGGGCGTGTGGGCCGGCCACGCCCCGTCACCGACGCCGGGTGCGGAGAATGGCCTCGCGAGGTAGGGCAAGATGGCGCCACGGCCCATGCACAGTGTGGTGACGGGCCTCAGGGAGGGTGGAACAGTGGGTGACGTGCTGTGGACGCCGCCGGCCGACGTGCGTGAGCGGTCCCGGATCGGTGACTACCTGCGCTGGCTGGCCGAGCACCGGGGGCTGGAGTTCGCCGACTACGACGCGCTGTGGCAGTGGTCGGTGACCGACCTGGACGCCTTCTGGCGGTCGATCTGGGACTGGTTCGAGGTGGTCTCGCACACCCCGCCGACCGCCACGCTCACCGACCGGACCATGCCGGGCACCCGGTGGTTCCCCGGCGCCACCCTCAACTACGCCGAGAACGTGCTGCGGATGCCCGGCCGGGCCGACGACGACCCGGTGGTGATCGCGCACGGGCAGACCCGCGCCCCGGAGACGCTGACCGCCGCGCAACTGCGGGAGCAGGTCCGCCGGGTGGCGGCCGGCCTGCGCCGGCTCGGCGTGGGCCGGGGCGACCGGGTGGCGGCGTACGCGCCGAACATCCCCGAGACCTACGTCCTGCTGCTCGCCACCGCCAGCCTCGGTGCGATCTTCTCCTCCTGCGCGCCCGAGTTCGGCACCCGCAGCGTCACCGACCGCTGGCAGCAGATCGAGCCCACGGTGCTCGTGGCGGTCGACGGCTACCGCTACGGCGACAAGCCGGTCGACCGGCGCGCCGAGGTGGCCGCCATCCGGGCCGCCCTGCCGTCGCTGCGGCACACCGTCGGCATCGCGTACCTCGACCCGGCCGGGCCGCCCCCCGAGGGCGCGCTCTCCTGGGCGGACCTGGCGGCGGAGACCGACGAGCCGCTGGCCTTCACCCCGGTGGAGTTCGACCACCCGCTCTACGTGCTCTACTCCTCCGGCACCACCGGCCTGCCCAAGCCGATCGTGCACGGCCACGGCGGCATCCTGCTGGAACACCTGAAGATGCTGGCCCTGCACCACGACCTGGGCCCGGCCGACCGGTTCTTCTGGTTCACCACCACCGGCTGGATGATGTGGAACTTCCTGGTCTCCGGGCCGGCGGTGGGCGCCACGATCGTGCTGTTCGACGGCAACCCGGGCCACCCCGACCTGGGCGCGCTCTGGCGGCTGGCGGCGGAGACCGGCACCACCTACTTCGGCACCTCGGCGCCGTTCCTGCTGGCCTGCCGCAAGGCCGGGCTGGTCCCGAAGGAGATCGCCGACCTGTCCGCGCTGCGCGGGGTCGGCTCGACCGGCGCACCGCTGCCCGCCGAGGGCTTCACCTGGGTCTACGAGACCGTCGGCGACCGCCTCCAGCTCCAGTCGCTCTCCGGCGGCACGGACGTCTGCACCGGCTTCGTCGGCGGCGTGCCGCTGCTGCCGGTGCACGCCGGGGAGATCACCTGCCGGGCGCTCGGCGCGAAGGTGGAGGCCCGCTCGGCCGACGGCACGCCGGTGATCGGCCAGCTCGGCGAGCTGGTGATCACCGAGCCGATGCCGAGCATGCCGGTCGGCTTCTGGAACGACACCGACGGCTCGCGCTACCGGGAGGCGTACTTCGAGGTCTACCCGGGCGTCTGGCGGCACGGCGACTGGATCACCGTCAACGAGCGCGGCGGCTGCGTGATCACCGGCCGCTCCGACGCCACCCTCAACCGGGGCGGCGTCCGGCTCGGCACGGCCGAGTTCTACTCGGTGGTCGAGGGGCTCGACGAGGTGGTCGACTCGGTCGTGGTGCACCTGGAGGACGACGAGGGCGGTGCCGGCGAGCTGCTGCTCTTCGTGGTGCTCGCCGAGGGCCTGGAGCTGGACGACGCGCTGCGGAAGAAGGTCTGCCGGGAGCTGCGGACCGCGCTGTCGCCGCGGCACGTCCCCGACGAGATCCACCAGGTCCGGGCGGTGCCGCGCACCCTGTCGGCGAAGAAGCTGGAGGTGCCGGTCAAGAAGATCCTCACCGGCACCCCGGTGGACCACGCCGCGGCCAAGGGCGCCCTGGCCAACCCGGAGTCGCTGACCGCCTTCGCCGCCTTCGCCCAGCGCCGCGCGGACTCGGACCACCCGACCCCGGCCTGACCCGGGACGCTCCTATGCCGGGTCAAGTGGTTGGGGTGGGGTTTCCAGGCGTCGGTAGAGCTCTCGGGCGACGTAGCGCTTGAGGCAGCGTTTGATCTCTCGGTCGGTTTTGCCTTGGGTGCGGCGGCGGTCGGCGTAGGCGCGGGTGCGTTCGTCGCGTTGTAGGCGGGTCAGGACGATGGTGTGCAGGGCGCGGTTGAGCTGGCGATCTCCTGAGCGGTTGAGCCGGTAGCGGATGGTTTTGCCGGATGAGGCGGGGATGGGGCGGCGCCGGCGAGCATGGCGAACGCGGCGTCGTTGCGGCAGCGGCCTGGGTGGGACCAGGCGGTGAGGACGGTGGCGGCGACGATCGGTCCGACGCCGGTGAGGTGGAGCAGGTCCGGTCGCCAGGAGCGGACGATCGCGCGGATGGCCTTTTCGTGTTCGGTGGCTTCGGCCTCGAGGAAGCGGACGCGGCGGGCGAGGTCTCGCAACACCGTCAGGCAGGTGAACACCTCAACGTCCGCGCTGGTGCTGGGGCGCAGTCGGGTGGCGGTGGTGAGCATGATCCGGGTGCTCTGGCCGCGGAACCGGGCCCGGACCACCTCCGGGGCGGTGATCACCATGGCGTGCAGCTGCCGCTGGGCGTCCGCGCCAGCTTCCACGGCTGCCCGTCGGGCGGTCAGGCGCATCTGCAACGCGGCGCGCTCAGAGCCGGTCTTGGGCTGCGCCAGCCGGGTGCGGGCCAAGGCGTCGCGGGCGGCGCGTTCGGCGCCGATCGGATCAGACTTCGCTCCGGCGCGGCGGGTCGGGCGCAGCGGCCGGTCCAGCTCGACGACCAGCTCAGCAGCGTCAGCCAAATAGCGGGCCAGTCCGGCGCCGTAGCCGCCGGAGCCCTCCAACGCCCAAGCCCGCAGCCCTGAGTGCCGCTCAGCCAGGGCCACCAACTCGGCATAGCCGTCCGGGTCGGTGCTCACCACCACCCTGGCCAGGACCCCACCGGTGCGGGTGTCGAGCACGGCGGCGGTGTGGGTGTCTTTGTGCGTGTCGACGCCGATGACGACCTCGACCAGATCTGCCAGCATGGACATGCGTTCTCTCCTCACCGTGGGGACGCACGGGTCCGGTCCGGTGCGGAGATGGCAGGACTGTGATGAGACACGCCAGCCGCTAACTGGCGGTCAAGCTCCTGATCAGGCCAAACGCTTCCCGCCGGGCCGGTCACCGGCAGCAGCAGACGGACAAGTCCCCTAGAAGGCACGAAGCCAGTCAGGCGAAGGGTCACGCCTGCCACTGCCGGCTATCAGCTCACCACTGCTGAACCGACCCCGCCATGCTCACAGTCAGGCGAGGGCCCGGGTGACCTTCTCCGTCGCGGTGCGGGAGTCCAGGCGGGCCGGGTCCAGGTTGGCGCACGCCACCAGGGTGGCGCCGGCGGTGAGCGGGGCCAGCAGCCAGTCGACCGGGTCGGGGTGCCGCGTCACGTCGACCAGGAGCCGGTCGCCGGGGGTGAGGCAGAGCTCCGCGGCCCGGGCCTCCGCGCGGGCCAGCAGCGCCGCGTCGCCCTCACCACCACCGGGGTACGGGGTGAAGTGGTCGCCGTGCGCGCGTACCGCCGGGATGAAGTCGGCGAAGCCGGCCGGCACCTGCCGCATGGGCAGCGCGAACGGGTCCAGGGCCAGCGCGTAGCGCTCGCCGGCCGGCCAGTCGCCCGCCTCGTCGACCCGGCCGGCGGCGGCGAAGAGCACGTCCACATGGCCCGGGGCCTCGGCCACGGTCAGCTTCGCCGACCAGCAGCCGAGCAGCACGGCGGCGGTCTGCCAGTGTGGCGGCAGCAGCACCGCGGCCGTGTCGCCGGGGGCGAGGGCGACCTCGTCGACGAGCAGGTTGGCCGTCTTGGCCACCCAGTTCGCGAGCGTCGCGCCGGACAGTTCGGTGCGCTCGCCGGTGGCGTCGTCGTACCAGGTCAGCAGCGGGCGGGCGGGGTCGGGCGCGATCGCGTCGGCGAACACCCGGGCAATGTTGTCGGCCATCGGCGCGAACGATACGCGCCCGGTACGCGTACTCGATGACAACGACAAGTCGGCGTACCGTCGGGTCGCAGTCAGCGTCGGGCACCCGGCCCGGCGTAGGCTTGCCGACAGTGTTGTTCCCCACAGACGCGCCAGCCTGAGGAGTCGCCCCGTGACCGCCGGTCGCCCGCCCCGCGTGCTCATCGACGCCACGAGTGTCCCCGCCGACCGCGGCGGCGTCGGTAGATACGTCGACGGCCTGCTCGGTGCCCTCGGCCGGGTCTGCGGCTCCGGCGTCGACCTCGCCGTGGTGAGCCTCCGCACCGACCTGGAGCGCTACACCCGCATGCTGCCCGGCGCCGAGGTGATCCCCGCTCCGGCGGCCGTCGCCCACCGCCCGGCCCGGCTCGCGTGGGAGCAGACCGGCCTGCCGCTGCTGGCCCAGCAGGTGGGCGCGGAGGTGCTGCACTCGCCCTTCTACACCTGCCCGCTGCGGGCCGGCTGCCCGGTCACGGTCACCGTGCACGACGCGACCTTCTTCACCGAGCCGGAGCACTACGACAAGTCGCGCCGCACCTTCTTCCGCAGCGCCATCAAGACCTCGCTGCGCCGGGCCGACCGGGTGATCGTGCCGAGCAAGGCCACCCGGGACGAGCTGATCCGCCTGCTGGACGCCGACCCGACCCGGATCGACGTGGCCTACCACGGTGTCGACCAGGCCGCCTTCCACGCGCCGAGCGAGGAGGAGAAGGCCCGGGTCCGGGCCCGCCTCGGGCTGGGCAGCAGCAGCTACGTGGCGTTCCTCGGGGCCAAGGAGCCGCGCAAGAACGTGCCCAACCTGATCCGCGGCTGGGCCCGCGCGGTCGCCGACCGGGAGAACCCGCCCGCGCTGGTCATCGCCGGCGGCCAGGGGCACGACGACGACATCGACCGCGCGGTGGCCGAGGTGCCGTCGCACCTGCGGCTGCTGCGCCCGGGCTACCTGCGCTACGGCGACCTGCCCGGCTTCCTCGGCGGCGCGCTGGTCGCCGCCTACCCGTCCTACGGGGAGGGCTTCGGCCTGCCGATCCTGGAGGCGATGGCGTGCGCCGCGCCGGTGCTGACCACGCCGCGGCTCTCCCTGCCCGAGGTGGGCGGCGACGCCGTGGCGTACACCAGCGAGGACCCGGACCAGATCGCCACCGACCTGACCGCCCTGCTCGACGACGAGCAGCGCCGGCTCTCCCTGGCCAAGGCCGGTTTCGACCGCGCCAAGGAGTTCACCTGGGAGTCCAGCGCCGAGGTGCACATCGCCGCGTGGAGCCGGGCGCGTTCCTGAGTGTCACCTGCGGGTACGCCCGACCGGGGGCCCGTAGCACGGCGGTTCGGGCATGATGTGCTGATGTTCTACGCCGTCATCCCGGCGGGTGGCAGTGGCACGAGGTTGTGGCCGCTGTCCCGTGCCGGCCACCCCAAGTTCCTCCACCCGCTGACCGGCACCCCGGCCTCGCTGCTCCAGGCGACGGTCGACCGGCTGTCGCCGCTGACCACACCGGACCGCACGCTGGTGGTCACGGGGGCCGCGCACGTCGCGGCGGTGGCCCGGCAGCTGGCGGGCGTGCCGGAGGAGAACATCCTGGTCGAGCCCTCGCCGCGGGACTCCTGCGCGGCGATCGCGCTGGCCGCCGCGGTGATCGCCGAGCGTGAGCCGGAGGCGGTGATGGGCTCGTTCGCCGCCGACCACCTGATCGGTGACCCGGCGCGCTGGGCCGAGGTGGTCCGGCAGGCGATCCGCGGCGCCGAGCAGGGTTCGCTCATGACGGTGGGCATCACCCCGACCCGGCCCGAGACGGGCTACGGCTACCTGGAGACCGGCGAGCCGGTGGGCGACGGCCCGCTGCGCCCGGTGATCGAGTTCAAGGAGAAGCCCGCCGCCGACGTGGCCGAGGGCTACGTGCGTTCCGGCCGGCACCTCTGGAACGCCAGCATGTTCGTCTGGCGGGTGGACGTCTTCCTGGCCGAGCTGGCCCGGCAGCAGCCGGCCCTGCACGCGGGGATCACCGCGATCGCGGCGGCGTGGGGCACCCCGGAGCAGGACGACGTCCTCGGGACGGTCTGGCCGACCCTGCCGAAGATCTCCGTCGACTACGCGGTGATGGAGGGCGCGGCGACCGCCGGCCGGGTGGCGACCGTCCCGGGCGACTTCGGCTGGAACGACGTGGGCGACTTCCACACCCTCGGCGAGGTGCTCCCCGCGGACGCCGCCGGCAACGTGGTGCTGGGCGGCGACGCCAAGCCCGGCGTGCTGCTGCGGGACAGCAGCGGCATGGTGGTGGTGCCGCAGTCCGGCCGTCTGGTGGCCGCGATCGGCGTCCACGACCTGATCGTGGTGGACACCCCGGACGCCCTGCTGGTCTGCCCGCGCGACCGGGCGCAGGACGTGAAGAAGGTGGTCGACGAGCTCAAGGAGCGCGGCGAGGAGGGGCTGGTCTGACCGGGCGCCGGGTCAGCCGGCGGCCCGGCGGGCCAGCGCGGCCAACCCCGGCGCCACCAGCTGGGTCGTCCCGTCGGCCAGTGGCTCGGGCAGCCGGTCCGGCGGGAACCAGCCCAGCGCCTCGGACTCGGCGCTGACCCGCTCGGTCGCCCCGGCGGGGGCCAGCACGGCGAACCGGACGTCGTAGTGCAGCGAGCCGCCCTGGCAGGTCACCGGGTGGATGTCCACGTCGATCGGCTCCGGGTCGACCACCAGGCCGGCGATCCCGGACTCCTCGGTGGCCTCGCGCAGCGCGGCCGCCGCCAGGGTCCGGTCGCCGGGCTCGCAGTGCCCGCCGAGCTGCACCCACTTGCGGAATTTGCCGTGCAGGCAGAGCAGCACCCGGGCGCCCGTCGGGTCCAGCACCAGCGCGCTGGCCGTGACGTGCCCGGGCCGGTGGGCCCGGCTCATCGCCACCGGCCCGGCGGCCAGCAGCGCCAGCGTCCGGTCCCGGTTCGCGGCGGCCTCCGGGCTGGTCGCCGTCCAGCGGCCCAGCACCGCGGTGGCGTCGGCGTGCAGGTCGGTGTACGACTCGATGTCCGGCACCCCGCCACTGTACGGGCGGTGGCGCTCTGGCTCGGCGGGAGCGGTCGCCGGACGACACCTCTACGGAGAAAGAGCCGCAGACCCTCGTGGTGCCGTCCGGCCGACCGGCGCGCCCGCTGACCGACAGCCGGTTCGGCGATGCCGTGCCCCGGCATGGCGGGCAAGAGGAAGTCTGCCCAACCCGGCCGGGCACCGTCGAGGTTTTTCATCCCACGCTTAAAGATGGAGATAAGTACCGGCGGGTACAGTGCTCAACGTGGCGGGCACTCCCTCTGTCCGCCCGGGAGAGCTCCATGCTGAAGGTCATTTTCTCCCGCGAGGACATCCTGCGGACCAGGGTGGCTCCTGCCGCGGATCCCGTCTGGGAACTGGTCCTCAGCCTGCACCTGCTCCAGGGCCGCGGGCGTGACCCGCTCCTGACCGAGTGGCGACGCACCGTGGCTTCCGGGCTGCGGACGGACACCACCGCGGAGCGTTACCGCCTGCTGCTCGCGCTCAACCCGCCCCGCGGCTACTTCCCCGACTTCCTCACCCCGTACGCCAGCAAGGAGGGCCTGGACGCGGGGCTGGAGGCGATCCGGGGCACCCCGGCCGACCTGCTCCGCCGTGACCTCACCCGGCTGGCCGAGGAGAACGCGCTGCCGGCGTCGGCGAGCGCCCTGGCCCGCGGCGAGCCCGAGGTGCTGAGCCACCTGACCGATGCGATGGTCCGGTACCAGTCGCTGGCCGTCACCCCGTACTGGTCGCGGATCCAGGCGGCCGTGGAGGCGGACCGGGCCCGCCGCGCCCGGGCCATGCTCGACGGCGGCACCGAGGGGCTGCTGGCCAGCCTGCGGCCGAACATGCGCTGGGCCGACGGCGTGCTGGAGGTCCTCGACTACCCGGACAGCCGGGAGCTGCACCTCGACGGCCGGGGGCTGCTGCTCGTCCCCTCGTTCTTCTGCGCGCGCACCCCGGTCGCGCTCCTCGACCCGAGCCTGCCGCCGGTGCTGGTCTATCCCGTCGACCGGCTCGGCGGCCTCATGCCCGAGCCGGGCAGCGACGCCGACGCCGCGCAGCGGGAGGCGCTGGCCGCCCTGCTCGGCCGGACCCGGGCGGCCGTGCTGGAGGCGGCCGACGAGGGCTGCACCACCGGCGAGGTGGCCCGCCGGCTGCGCATCTCCGCCGCCGCGGCCAGCCAGCACACCACCGTGCTGCGCAACGCCGGCCTGCTGGTCAGCCACCGCGACCGCAACACCGTCCTGCACACCCTGACCCCGCTGGGCCGGGCCGTCCTCGACGCCTGAGGTCGCGCGAGGTCAGACGGCCAGGGCGGCGCTGGCGGCGCTGCCCGGCGGTGGGGGGAGCAGCGCCGACGGGACGCCCTCCGCGGCCAGCGCCGTGCGCAGCCGTTGCAGGTCGGCGCCGAAACGGACCAGGTCCGCCGCGTCGACCGGGGCCGGTGGCGCGCCGAGGACCAGGCCGGTGGCGCGCCCCGGCCAGCCGGGCACGGTGGCGACCAGTCCGGCGCGTACCTCGTGGTCGGTGACGTGGGTGAGGACGGTGCCGGGCGCGACCACCTCGGCGACGGCGGCGATCGCCCGGTCGACGGCGGCCGGGTCGGCCGGGGTCGGGCCGGGGCCGTCGGCCAGGGTGGCCGCCTCCCGCAGGCCGGCGGCCCGCGCCTCGGCGGTGCCGAGGGAGAAGAGGTCCAGCGACGCGTCCCGGACCAGCGTCCGGGCGCCCTCGTCGTCGTCCCGGGTCTCGCCCAGGTAGCCGCGGATCACCGCGACCGGCACCTGGTCGCACTTGCCCTTGATCAGCTCGCCGGCCGCGGCCAGCTCGTCCACGACGGCCATCTGGGTGAGCTGGAGTTCGTTGCCGTAGGGGTCGATCTCGCCCCGGTGGTCGCGGATCGCCGGCATGCCGGCCACCCCGAGCGCCACGTCGGTGAGCCCGTTGCGCCACGGCCGGCCCATGGTGTCGCTGACGATGACCGCCACGTCGAGGTCGTACCGCTCGCGCAGGGTGGCGCGCAGCGCGCGGGCGGAGGCGTCCGGGTCCTCGGGCAGCAGCACCAGCCGGGTCTTGCCCACGTTGGACGCGTCGATGCCGGCGGAGGCCATCACGAACCCGTGGTGGGTCTGCACGATGCGGGTGGTGCCACGGGTGGCCACCACCCGGGCGGTCTCCCCGGCCAGCACCTCGTCCCGGGCGGCGAGCCGCTCGGGCCCGTCGGCCGGCACGTCGACCAGCCGGCCCTCCGCCTTCGACACGACCTTGCTGGTCACCACCAGCACGTCGCCGTCGCGCAGCCAGGGCGCCGCGGTGGCGATCAGCGCCGCCAGGTCGTCGCCCTCGGTCACGTCGCCGATGCCGAGCACCGGCAGGATCTCCAGCCTCACATCAGCTCCAACGCGGCTCGGACCATCGCCACCGTCGCCGCCTCGTCGGTCATCCGCAGCGGCGCGGAGCGCACGGTCACCTCGGGCACCAGGGTGCCCTCGTCCTCGGGCGCGACCAGCCAGCCGTCGAGCAGGCCGCCGGCCGAGCGGGCGCCGTAGAGGCCGCCCACCCCGGCCGCGCTGCACTCGACGCCGAGCACGGACAGGCAGCGGTCGGCCATGCCGCGGACCGGCGCGCCGCCGATGATCGGGGACACCCCGACGACCGGGGCCGGCCCGTCGGCGATCGCGTCGCGCAGGCCCGGCACGGCCAGGATCGGCGCGATGCTCACCACCGGGTTGCTGGGCGCGACGAGCACCACGTCGGCGGCCCGGATCGCCTCCAGCACGCCGGGCGCCGGCTTCGCCGCCTCCGCGCCGACGAAGACGAACCGGTGCGTCGGAACGTCCGCCCGGTGGCGCACCCACCACTCCTGGAAGTGGATGGCCCGCTGGCCGCCGTCCAGGTCGACCACGACGTGCGTCTCCAGCCGGTCGTCCGTGGCCGGCAGCAGGCGTACGCCGGGCTGCCAGCGGGTGGTCAGCGCCTCGGTGACCTGGGACAGCGGGTAGCCGGCGTTGAGCATGGTGGTGCGCACCAGGTGGGTGGCGAGATCCTTGTCGCCCAGCCCGAACCAGGCCGGCTCGGCCCCGTACGCGGCCAGCTCGGACTTGACCGTCCACGTCTCGCCGACCCGGCCCCAGCCCCGCTCCGGGTCGGCGCCCCCGCCCAGCGTGTACATGACGCTGTCCAGGTCGGGGCAGACCTTCAGCCCGTGCAGCAGCAGATCGTCGCCGACGTTGACCACGGCGGTGACCTCGGCCCCCACCTCCCGGGCGTACGCCCGGACGCCGAGCAGGAACCGGGCGCCCCCGATGCCGCCGGTCAGAACCACGATGCGCATGACGTCCATCCTTGCGCACGCGCCGCCGTCGATCGCCCGGTGGCCGGAGAGACTACGCTCACTCCGGCAACTGTCCGTTTTCGTCCCCAGGGGGAGTCCGTGACCAGCCCCGCCGAGCCCGCGTCCGGCGACACCACGCAGGCCAGCCAGTTGACCAAACCGCTGCGCGAACTGGCCGCGCTCGTTCTGCTCGGCGCGAACGCCGTGCTGCTCTTCGTCGGCCTGCTGCGCCTGCTGGTGCCGGTCGACGACTACAGCACGTTCAGCGGCCGGGCCGGGAGCACGTTCTTCACCTTCGTCGGCCTGGAGTCGGCCGTCCTGCCGGTGCTGGCCGTGCTGCTCGCCACCCACGTCCGCCCCGTGCTGCCGAAGGCGAAACTGATCACCCAGGTGGCGCTGGTCGAGTACGGCGTCGCCGCGGTGTTCGGCGCGCTGACCTTCCTGATCTGGCTGGTCGGCCGGCTCGCCGACGGCGAGGTGCTGGACGCCTTCCTCGGCCTGCTCACCCGGGTGGCCTGGCTGGCCGTCTTCGCGGTCGCCGCGTTCGTGGTCTTCAAGATCTGGCGCACCCTCTACTACGTCCCGAAGCCGAAGCCGCAGCCCGGCGTCTACGGCCAGGCGCAGCCCGGCTGGCCGCAGCAGCCCGGCCCGGTGCCCGGCCAGCCCGGGGGCTACCCCGCCCCGGGCGGATACCCCGGCATGCCGCAGCAGCAGGGCGGCTACCCGCAGCCCGGCCCGTACGGCCCGGCGCAGCCCGCGCCGCCGTTCAACACCGCGCCGCCGCACGCGCCACAGTCGAGCCCGCCGTTCGGCGCCCCGCAGTCGGGTCCGCCCCTCGCCGGCCCGCAGTCCGCGCCCCCGTACGGCGCCGCACCGCACGCGGCGCCGCCGTTCGGCCAGCCGCCGTCGGCCGACCCGACCCAGGCGATCCCGCGCCAGCCGGCCGATCCCGGCCAGCCGTCCCCGCCGGACGGCGACCGTACGCAGCGCTTCGACCGGGAGGACCCGAACTTCCCGCGCTGAGCCGCCGCTTTCCACCGGCCGCCCGCCCTCGCCTTGTCGGGGGCGGGCGGCCGCGCATCGGCCAGCGCATAGGCTGGGCGGATGGTTGATCGCAGCGAGCCCGTCCCGACCGAGGCGAGCGTCCGGCGGGCCCTGGGCCGGGCCGCCTCCGGCCGGGCGCTGGACGTGGCGGAGGCGAGTGCGCTGCTCGCGGCGCGCGGCGCGGCGCTGGACGAGCTGCTCCGGGTCGCGGGGGAGATCCGCGACGCCGGGCTGCGGGAGGCGGGCCGGCCGGGCGTCGTCACCTTCTCCAAGAAGGTGTTCATCCCGCTGACCCGGCTCTGCCGGGACCGCTGCCACTACTGCACGTTCGCCACGGTGCCGCACCGGCTGCCCGCCGCGTACCTGGAGAAGGACGAGGTCCTCGCCATCGCCCGGGAGGGCGCCGCGCAGGGCTGCAAGGAGGCGCTGTTCACCCTCGGTGACCGCCCCGAGGAGCGCTGGCCGGCGGCCCGGCGGTGGCTGGACGAGCGGGGCTACGACTCCACCCTCGACTACCTGCGCGCCTGCGCCGTGGCGGTGCTGGAGGAGACCGGCCTGCTGCCGCACCTCAACCCCGGGGTGCTGTCCTGGTCGGAGCTGCAACGGCTCAAGCCGGTCGCGCCGAGTATGGGCATGATGCTGGAAACCACCGCCACCCGGCTCTGGTCCGAGCCGGGCGGCCCGCACCACGGCTCGCCCGACAAGGAGCCGGCGGTGCGGCTGCGGGTGCTCGACGACGCCGGCCGGGTCGGGGTGCCGTTCACCACCGGGCTGCTCATCGGCATCGGGGAGACCCTGGCCGAGCGGGTCGACGCGCTCTTCGCGATCCGCCGTGCGCACCGGGAGTACGGCCACCTCCAGGAGGTGATCGTGCAGAACTTCCGCGCCAAGCCGGACACCGCGATGCGGGGGATGCCCGACGCGGAGCTGCACGACCTGGCGGCCACGGTGGCGGTGGCCCGGGTGCTGCTCGGCCCGAAGGCCCGGATCCAGGCGCCGCCGAACCTCATCGAGGGCGAGTACGACCTGCTGCTGCGCGCCGGCATCGACGACTGGGGCGGCGTCTCGCCGGTCACCCCGGACCACGTCAACCCGGAGCGCCCCTGGCCACAGCTGGACGAGCTGGCCCGGCGTACCGCACAGGCCGGCTTCACCCTGCGCGAGCGGCTGACGATCTACCCGGAGTACGTCCGGGCCGGCGACCCGTGGCTCGATCCGCGCCTGCTGCCGCACGTCACCGCCCTGGCCGACCCGGAGACCGGGCTCGCCGTCGAGGCGGCCCGCCCGGTGGGCCGGCCGTGGCAGGAGCCGGAGGAGGTGTTCGGCGGGCGTACCGACCTGCACGTCACCATCGACACCACCGGGCGGACCGGGGACCGGCGGGGCGACTTCGACGACGTCTACGGCGACTGGTCGGAGGTGGCCGCGAAGGTCGCCGTCCCGGTCGCCGTGGCGAGCGACCCCGACCTGCGGGCCGGCCTGCGGCTGGCCGCCGACGACCCGGCCGCGCTGCTGGAACCGGCGCACGAGGCGAAGGCGCTGGCGCTGTTCGGCGCGGACGGGCCGGCGCTGGACGAGCTGTGCCGGATCGCCGACGACGTGCGGCGGGACGCGGTCGGCGACGACGTCACCTACGTGGTCAACCGCAACATCAACTTCACCAACGTCTGCTACGTGGGCTGCCGGTTCTGCGCCTTCGCCCAGCGGGAGAGCGACGCCGACGCGTTCCGGCTCTCCCTGGGCCAGGTCGCCGACCGGGCCGAGGAGGCGTGGGCGGCCGGCGCCACCGAGGTCTGCCTCCAGGGCGGCATCGACCCGAAGCTGCCGGTCACCGGCTACGCCGACATCGTCCGGGCGATCAAGGCGCGGGTGCCCGGGATGCACGTGCACGCCTTCTCGCCCATGGAGATCGTCACCGCCGCCGCGAAGGCGGGCGTGCCGGTGAAGGAGTGGCTGCTCCAGCTCCGCGAGGCCGGCCTGGACACCATCCCGGGCACCGCCGCGGAGATCCTCGACGACGAGGTGCGCTGGGTGCTCACCAAGGGCAAACTGCCGGCCGCCGCCTGGGTCGACGTGGTGAGCACGGCCCACGAGCTGGGCATCCGGTCCAGCTCCACCATGATGTACGGCCACGTCGACCACCCCGGCCAGTGGCTGGCTCACTTCCGGGTGCTGGCCGGCGTGCAGGACCGCACGGGCGGCTTCACCGAGTTCGTGGCGCTGCCGTTCGTGCACACCAACGCGCCGATCTACCTGGCCGGCATCGCCCGGCCCGGCCCGACCTGGCGGGAGAACCGGGCCGTGCACGCCATGGCGCGGCTGCTGCTGCACGGCCGGATCGCCAACATCCAGTGCTCCTGGGTGAAGCTCGGCGACGCCGGCACGGTGGCGATGCTCCAGGGCGGCTGCAACGACCTGGGCGGCACTCTCATGGAGGAGACCATCTCCCGGATGGCCGGCTCGGGCAACGGCTCGGCCCGGACCGAGGAGCAGCTCCGGGGGCTCGCGGCGGCGGCGGGCCGGCCGGTCCGCAAGCGGACGACCGCGTACGGTCACGTCGGCGCGTAGCGTCGAACCTTTCCCCGCCGCCGGCCGTACCAGTGGATGCCGGCGGCGGTTGCGGCGAGGACCGCCGCCGGCATCCCCAAGCGCGGGGCACCCGGCGGCGTCCGGGCCCCGGTCCATCGTGGGCGCTGCGGCGCCGGCCCGGAAAGGTTGCCCATGACCACTGATGAGCCGAAGCGGGACATCGATGAGCCACAGTGGGCCATTGACGAGCCGCAGCCGGCCGCTGAGCCGAAGCGGCGGCCCTGGCCGCGACTGACCCGCCGGCAGACGTTGACCGCGGCCGCGAGCGCCACCCTGGGCGCCGCCGCCCTCACCGTGCCGGGCCTGTCCGCCGCGCAGAACGCCCCCTCCGCGGGCCGGCGCGACGAGCCGATCGTGGTCCACCTCCGCGACGCGTCCTCCGGCACGCTGGACGTCTTCGTCGGCACGACCCGGATTCAGGTACGCGACCGCGGCCTGGCCGACCGCCTGGTCCGCGCCGCCCGGCGCTGACCGCCCCCGCGCCCCCGGCGCGGCCCCCCGGCGCGGGCTCCCGGCGCCGGTCCCGACTTCCGCTACCCCCGACGAAGGTGTGGTCCGCCATGTCCTCTCACCGCGAGGCTCCGGAGATAGCCAAGGATCCGGTCGCCGACAGCTCCGACCTGTACGCGTTCGTCAGCCCGAGCCAGCCCGACACGGTCACGTTGATCGCCAACTACGTGCCGGTGCAGCTCCCCTCCGGCGGCCCCAACTTCTTCGAGTTCGGCGACGACGTCCGGTACGAGATTCACGTCGACAACGACGGCGACGGTAATCCGGATGTCACCTATCGTTTCGAATTCACCACGGAGATCACGAATCCGAACAGCTTTCTTTACAACACCGGGCCGATCGAGTCGCTGGACAGCAAGAACTGGAACCGGCGCCAGTTCTACCGGTTGACCCGGATCGCCGACGGCCGGGAGCACGTGCTGGCGCACAAGCTGCCCTGCCCGCCGTGCAACGTGGGACCGCTCTCGACGCCCAGATACCAGGACCTGGTGCGGCAGGCGACGTTCCGGCTGTCGACCGGGGAGAAGGTCTTCGCCGGCCAGCGGGCCGACGGCTTCTTCGTCGACCTGGGCGCCATCTTCGACCTCGGCACGCTGCGCCCCTTCCAGCAGCTGCACGTGGCCGGCAAGAAGCTGTTCAAGACCGAGGGCGAGCCGGTCAACGCGCTGGACCGGTTGAACGTGCACAGCATCGCCGTGCAGGTCCCGCTCGCCAAGGTCCGGCGCAAGGCCAGCCGCTACGGCTACGCCGACCGCGCCTCGACCATCGGCGTCTGGACGACGGCCTCCCGCCAGCAGGTCCGGGTCCTCGGCGACCGGGCGGCCGCGGACACGGCCGCGGGGCCCTTCACCCAGGTCTCCCGGCTGGGCAATCCGCTGTTCAACGAGGTCGTCGTGCCGATGTCCAAGAAGGACCTGTGGAACACGTTGCCGCCCACGGAGGACAAGCGGTTCGCCCAGTTCGTCGAGCAACCCGAGCTGGCCGCGTTGCTGCCCGCGCTCTACCCGGGCGTGTTCCCCAACCTGGATGCCCTGAACAAGTCGAAGAAGCCGCGGGCCGACCTCGTGGCGATCCTGCTCACCGGCGTGCCCGCCGGGCTGATCGACGGTTTCGCCAACACCACCGGCGACCTGCAGGCCGACATGCTGCGGCTGAACACGGCGATCCGGCCCAGCCGCAAGCCGGACCGCTTCGGGGTGCTCGGCGGCGATCTGGCGGGCTTCCCGAACGGCCGGCGGGTCGACGACGACGTGGTGACCATCGCGCTGCGGGCAATCGCCGGGCTGACCGTGCCGCTGGTCGACAAGACGTTCAAGCCGGACGCGGCGGCGACCGCGGTGACCCCGGGCCTGAGCGCCGCCGACGTGACCGCGCCCTTCCTGGGCGACTTCCCGTTCCTCGGCACGCCGTACGACGGGTTCAACAACCCGCCGGCGAAGAAGCCCTGAACGGGGGAGGTCACATGCACGGCCAGCACCAGCACCACACCCTGGGTCCCTCGGAGAGCGGCAGCGTCGTGCTCGACCTGGGCGGCGACTCCGGCGCGCTGATCATCCACACCGGACGGGAGCTGCACGGCCGCGAGATCGAGATCAGCCGGGCCGACCGGGACGAGCCCCGCACCCACTCCGCAGTCCGCGAGCGGCACGTCCGCGACGGCGTGTTCCACAGCGCCGTCTATCCGGACCTGGCAGCCGGTCTCTATACCGTCTGGTGGGACAGCGCCACGCCAGCCGGCGCGATTTCCGTCACCGGTGGCGCGATCGCCGAATTCGTCTGGCCGGCCAGCTCACCTCCGGGGACTGACTGACCGATCAGGCCGCCGCACCGTCGCGCCCCGTCCACATGATGGACGGGGCGCCGTCGGCGTTCGCGGGCTCGACGGGCGGTACCGCTCGCGTCGGGTTAACCTTGCCCCCACCAATGCTGATCTTGGACGGCGTCACGACGACCGCCCGGGCGCGGCCCGCCGGAAGCCTCCACCGGGGGTCGCCGGCGGTGTCCACACCGGTGCGCCACGGCAGAAAACTTGGGGCAACTCGCCGGGGAAGGCGTTACTCGTCCGGGGTCTGAATCGATAGGGCAGGTTGCGAGGGTCGGGCGGCCACCACGGCCGCCCGGAAGGTGTCGGGAGGGCGACTCCATTATCAAGTTTGGCTTGACGGCGCACGCATTACACGCGTGTAATTTGAATGGGGTTGTTCGCACGGAACGCAACAAATTGTGACCGGACGAACAAGCACGCCTTTCGCGTGGGGGGTTGCAGCGGCGATGACGCCGGTGCGCGACAAGGAGGCAACGGATGGACGGCCAGCTCGAGGTGGCCGACCTGCTCGGAAACGCGCCGGAGTGGCAGGAGCGGGCACTGTGCTCGCAGACCGACCCGGAGGCGTTCTTTCCCGAGAAGGGCGGCTCGACCCGCGAGGCGAAGCGCATCTGCTCGCGGTGTGAAGTGAAGACGGAGTGTCTCGAATACGCGCTCGGCCACGACGAGCGGTTCGGGATCTGGGGTGGGCTCTCCGAGCGGGAGCGGCGCAAGCTCAAGCGGCGGGTCGCCGCCTGACACGCGTACCGGACCGGGTGGTGGGGGCCGCCCGGGGTCCGGGGCCGACGACCCGGCCGGCGGGGGCCGGCCGGGACGCGGCGGCGGTCTGCCGCTGCCGGCTAGGCCAGTTCGTCGGGGTCGACGCCGAGCAGGTTCGCCACCTGCTCGATGATCACGTCGTGCACGAGGTCCGCGAGGTCCTCGCGGTCCATGGCCCGGAACTCCAGCGGCCGCCGGTAGAGCACGATCCGCGGCGGCACCTCCTGCCGGCCGGGGCGCCCGGGCAGCAGGCGGGCGAGCGGCACCTCGCCGTCCTCCAGCACGTCCGAGTCGTAGACGTTCAAATCCGGCGGGACGTCCTCGACGGCGAACTCGACCCCGGCCAGTTCCTTGGCGAAGCGGCGTTCGAGCGTCTCCACCGTGTCCAGCACCAGGTCGTCGAAGACCTCGGCCTTGGTCCGGGCCAGCGGCACGGTGGCCGGCACCAGCCGCCCCCGCAGCCCCCGCCCGTGGCGGTCGCGGTGGGTGCGCCGGCCGGAGCCGGGGCGGCGGTTTTCCGGGCTCGTCATGACGCACAGGGTAGCCCCCGGACCCGGGCCGCCCGCCGTCGCGCCGCCGGCCCGGCGCGCCGACGCGCCGATCGGACGAATTGTGATCACCATGACGGGCGTGTCGCAACGCGAAGCGGTGCGCCGCACCCGGTAATGGGGATACCCTGCCGCCGTGAGGTCACCACGGCGCTGCTCCCGTAACGGCTGCCCCCGGCAAGCGGTCGCCACATTGACCTATGTCTACAACGAGTCCACGGCCGTGGTGGGCCCCCTCGCCGCGTTCGCCGAGCCGCACACCTATGACCTGTGCGAGCCGCACGCCCGCAGCCTGACCGCCCCGCGCGGCTGGGACGTGGTGCGCCACGAGGGCGAGTTCGAACCCCCGCCGCCCACCACCGACGACCTGGTCGCCCTGGCCGAGGCCGTCCGCGAGGCCGCCCGCCCGGCACCCCCACGCCCGCCGTCGGACAACGACCAGCCGAGCCCCCAGGCCCCCCACCAACAGGGCCGCCGCGGCCACCTCCGCGTAATCCCCCCCAACCACTAAACCCCGGCCCCCGGCCCCCAGCCCCAGGGCCCCCGCGCCCCGCGCCCGGCCGCGTTGATCATGAAGTTATTGCCCTCCGCCGCGGCGTGTCCTGGCAATAACTTCATGATCAACGCGGCCGGCCGGCAGGCCGGGCCGGGGCACCGGGTGGGGTCAGTGGCCCAGGAGGTGGGAGAAGGCGGCGGCGCGGCGGGAGGGGCGGTTGGTCCGGCTCTCCGCCTCGTCGGCTGAGAACATCACCTTCAGGCCGGCGTTGACCGCCAGCCAGCGCAGGGGCTCCGGTTCCCATCGCGGGGAGCGGTGGTTGACCCAGGGGAGGGTGGTCAGGTCGGACTGCTCGCCCCGGATCAGGTCGGCCAGGGTACGGCCGGCCAGATTGCTGGTGCCGACGCCGTCGCCGACGTAGCCGCCCGCCCAGGCCAGCCCGGTCGACCGGTCCAGGCCCACCGAGGCGGCCCAGTCCCGGGCCACGCCGAGCGGCCCGCCCCAGGTGTGCGTCACCGGCACGTCCGGCCCCAGCACCGGGAAGAGTTCGCCGAGCACCCGGCGCAGCGCCGCGAAGACCCGGGGCTCCCGGTCGAAGTCGGGGCGGACCCGGGAACCGTAGTGGTAGGGGGCGCCCCGCCCGCCGAAGGCGAGCCGTCCGTCGGCGGTGCGCTGGCCGTAGATGATGACGTGCCGGTAGTCGGAGAAGGTCTCCCGTTCGGCCAGCCCGATCTCCGCCCAGGTCGCCTCGGGCAGCGGCGCGGTGGCCACCATCAGCGAGTAGACCGGCGCCACGGCCCGCCGCTGGCCGGGCAGGGCTGGGGTGAAGCCCTCGGTCGCCCGGACCACCACCGGCGCGCGGACCACGCCGGCCGGGGTCACCGCCGCCCCGGGCCGCAGTGCCGTGACCGGGGTCCGCTCGAAAAGGCGTACCCCCCGGCGCTCCACCGCCGCGGCCAGGCCGCGGACCAGCTTCGCCGGGTGCACGGCGGCGCAGTGCGGGGTGTACGTGCCGCCGCGTACCCCCTCGGCGTGGCAGCGGGCGGCGGCCTCGGCGGCGTCGAGCAGCACCAGGTCGGCGTCGGCGAGACCGTGCTCGCGCGCCTCCGCTACGGCGGCCCGGGCGCGGCCGAGCTGCACGTCGGTGCGGGCCAGCACCACCGTGCCGCCGGCCCGCCAGTCGCAGTCGATGCCCTCGGCGGCGACCACCCGGCCGACCTCGCGGACGGTCTCCTGCATGGTCCGCTGCATGGCGAGCGCCCGGTCCCGGCCGTGCCGGCGGGCCAGCGCCGGCAGCGAGGTGGGGAAGAGGGCCGAGCACCAGCCGCCGTTGCGGCCGGAGGCGCCGTACCCGGCGATCTCCTTCTCCAGCACCACGATCCGCAGTGCCGGGTCGGCCTCGGCCAGGTAGTACGCCGTCCAGAGCCCGGTGTAGCCGGCGCCCACGATCACCACGTCGGCGTCGGTGTCGCCGGGCAGGCCGGGGCGGGGGGTCAGCGATTCGTCCACGCTCGACAGCCAGTACGACAGGTTCTGGTAGCGCATCACCACTCCGGTGGGGGCAGGTCGTGGCGCAGCCGCGGGTCGGGCTGCGGGGTCCCGTACGTCTCGACGACGGGCACCACCCCGGCCCAGACCGGCCGGTCGAGGTCGTCCTCGGGGTCGTCGGGCGGGCCGTCGCTGATCTTCACCGAGCACTCGTCCAGGGGCAGGGCGAGCACCAGCGTGGCGGCCAGTTCCTTCGCCGAGGGCGGCCGGATCTCCGCCCAGCGGCCGGGGAGCAGGTGCTCGGAGAGGCGGTGCAGCGCGGCGGCTTTCGCCTCGCCGGTGAGCGCGGTGAGGGTGCCGAGGACCATGGCGCAGCGGTAGTTCATCGAGGACTCGAAGGCGCTGCGGGCCAGCACCAGCCCGTCGAGCAGGGTGACCGTGAGGCAGGCCGGCGCGCCGGTGGCGAGGTGCCGGAACAGCCGGCTGCCGGTGGAGCCGTGCACCAGCACCCGCTCCCCGTCGCGGGCGTACGCCACCGGCAGCGCGTACGGCTGGCCGCCGTCGGCGACGGCCAGGTGCGCGACCCGGCCGGCGTCGAGCACGGCGTGCAGCGTCGCCCGGTCGTGGACGGCGAGGTCGGGCAGCCGGCGTACCCGGGTCCGCTCGCTGCCCCCGACGGCGCTCGTCGTGGTGGTCCGGTCCCCGGGGTCGGGGTTGAGGTCGGGTTCGGCGGCGCCGACGGTGCTCGTCGTGGTGGTCCGGTCCCCGGGGTCGGGGTTGAGGTCGGGTTCGGCGGCGCCGACGGTGCTCGTCGTGGTGGTCCGGTCCCCGGGGTCGGGTTCGGCGGCGCCGACGGCGCGGGGCCGGTCCCCGGTGTTCCGGGAACCGGCCCCGTCCGGGCCGCCGGTCAGAGGCGCGACCATGCCTCGGTCAGCACGGCGCGCAGGATCTGCTCGATCTCGTCGAACTGCTGCTGCTGGGCGATCAGCGGCGGCGCGAGCTGGATGACGGGGTCGCCCCGGTCGTCGGCGCGGCAGTAGAGCCCGGCCTGGAAGAGCGCGGTGGAGAGGAAGCCGCGCAGCAGCCGCTCCGACTCGGCCTCGTCGAAGGTCTCCCGGGTGGCCTTGTCCTTGACCAGCTCGATGCCGTAGAAGTAGCCGTCGCCCCGGACGTCGCCGACGATCGGCAGGTCGTTGAGCTTCTCCAGTGTGGACCGGAAGGCGCCCTCGTTGGCCCGGACGTGGCCGATCAGGTCCTCGCGGGCGAAGACCTCCAGGTTGGCCAGGGCCACCGCGCAGGAGACCGGGTGCCCGCCGAAGGTCACCCCGTGCGCGAACATGCCGGTCTCGGTGAGGAACGGCTCCATGAGCCGCTCGCTGGCGATCATCGCGCCGAGCGGGGCGTAGCCGGAGGTGATGCCCTTGGCGGTAGTGATGATGTCCGGCTGGTAGCCGTACCGGACGGCGCCGAAGTACTCGCCGAGCCGGCCCCAGGAGCAGATCACCTCGTCGCTGACCAGCAGCACGTCGTACGCGTCGCAGATCTCGCGGACCCGCTCGAAGTAGCCGGGCGGAGGCGGGAAGCAGCCGCCGGAGTTCTGCACCGGCTCCAGGAAGACCGCGGCGACGGTGTCCGGCCCCTCCCGCTCGATGGCCCGGCCGATCTCCTCGGCGGCCCAGCGGCCGAACGCCTCGGGGTCGTCGCCGTGCTCGGGGGCCCGGTAGAAGTTGGTGTTCGGCACCTTGATGCCGCCGGGCACGAGCGGCTCGAAGTCGCTCTTGATGCCGGGGAGGCCGGTGATGGACAGCGCGCCCATCGAGGTGCCGTGGTAGGCGATGTAGCGGCTGACCACCTTGTACTTGTTCGGCTGGCCGGTGCGCTTGAAGTAGGCGCGGGCCAGCTTCCACGCGGCCTCGACGGCCTCGGAGCCGCCGGTGGTGAAGAAGACCCGGTTCAGGTCGCCGGGGGCCAGCGCGGCGACCTTCTCGGCCAGCTCGACGGCCTTGGGGTGGGCGTACGACCACAGGGGGAAGTAGGCGAGTTCGCCGGCCTGCTTGGCGGCCGCCTCGGCGAGCTCGGTCCGGCCGTGGCCGGCGTTGACGACGAAGAGCCCGGCGAGTCCGTCCAGGTAGCGGCGGCCCCGCGAGTCCCAGACGTACGCGCCCTCGCCGCGCACGATGGTCGGGACCTCGCCGGCGGAGTAGCTGGCCATCCGGGTGAAGTGCATCCAGAGGTGGTCGGTGGCGTTGGCCATGTCAGCCCCATCGGGTCTCGGGCCGGTCAGGGGTGACACCGGCCGCTCTGCCCACGGTTATCCCACAGGCAATGCCGATCACGCAAGCGTCGAGGGCAAACGACAACGGATTCAGCGTGCGGTGTTTGTCACGACAACGGAATCCGTATCAGGCTGTTCCCCAGCTGTAGGTCTGCTTGCGGAGCTTGAGGTAGACGAACGCCTCGGTGGAGACCACGCCCGGCACCCCGCGCAGCCTCTGGAGGATCTCCAGCAGGTGCTCGTCGTTGCGGCAGACCACCTCGGCCAGCAGGTCGAACGACCCGGCGGTGATCACCACGTAGTCGATCTCCTCGAACTCGGCCAGCCGGTCGGCGACGCTCTCCAGGTCGCCGTCGGTCCGTAGGCCGATCATGGCCTGGCGGGGGAAGCCGAGCTGGAGCGGATCGGTCACCGCCACGATCTGCATGACCCCGGCGTCGAGCAGGCGCTGCACCCGCTGCCGCACCGCCGCCTCGGAGAGGCCGACCGCCTTGCCGATGGTCGCGTACGGGCGCCGCCCGTCCTCCTGGAGCTGCTCGATGATCTGCTTGGCCACGTCGTCGAGCAGAGCGTGACTGGCGCCCTCACGCACGGTCACACGACGGCTGCCGTTGCCGTTCTCCAGTTGCCGGTTGGCCATCGTCCCCTCCCCATGTCCGAATCCTCGTGCTGAGCGTAGTGCCCCGGCGCAGTCTGGCGTATTTCGTGGTGCATAGCTATTCCCGCAACGGAATCCCTTGTAAGGGAGGTCACCTCATGTCAGGATCAGTCGTCCATCGCCACTGACCCTCCCGCCGGCGCGCCACCCCCGTCCCGCCGCCGACGATGACCCCCCGAGGAGTCGTCACATGCGTAGTCCCCTCCGGCACCTCACCCGGCGCGGTCTGCTCACCGGGACCCTGGGCTCGGCCGCCCTGCTCGCCACGGCGGGCACGCTGGCCGGCTGCGGCACCAAGGGCGCCCAGCAGACCGAGGCCGGTTGCAAGAGCGACGACCTTTCCGCCACGGAGAAGAAGCTGGCCTTCTCGAACTGGCCGCAGTACATGGACGTGGACGAGAAGGACGAGTCCAAGCGCCCCACCCTGGACGCGTTCATCGCGAAGTCCGGGATCCAGGTGACGTACACCGAGGACGTCAACGACAACAACGAGTTCTTCGGCAAGGTGCAGAACCAGCTCGCCGGTTGCCAGACGACCGGCCGCGACATCATGGTCCTCACCGACTGGATGGCGGCCCGGATGATCCGGCTCGGCTGGATCCAGAAGCTGGACAAGGCGAAGCTGCCCAACGTCGAGGCGAACCTGCTGCCCTCACTGCGCGGCCGTTCCTTCGACAAGGACACCCAGCTCGCCGTCCCCTGGCAGTCCGGCCTGGCCGGGCTCGCCTACAACGCCAAGGTGGCCAAGGAGATCCGCACGGTCGACGAGTTGCTCACCCGCCCCGACCTGAAGGGCAAGGTGACCGCGCTCTCGGAGATGCGGGACACCATGGGCCTGCTGCTCCAGGCCGGCGGTCACGACCCGTCGAACTTCACCCCGGCGCAGTTCGACGACGCGCTGAACAAGCTGAAGAAGGCCGTCGACTCCAAGCAGATCCGCAAGTTCACCGGCAACGACTACGCCCCCGACCTGGCCAAGGGCGACATCGCCGCCTGCATCGGCTGGTCCGGCGACGTGGTCCAGCTCGGCTTCGAGGACGAGAAGATCAAGTTCGTGGTGCCCGAGTCCGGGGTGATGCTCTGGTCGGACAACATGCTGGTGCCGAACAAGGCCGGCCACAAGGCCAACGCCGAAGAGCTGATCAACTACTACTACGACCCGGCGGTGGCGGCACAGCTCGCCGCCTATGTCAACTACATCTGCCCGGTCAAGGGCGCGCAGGCCGAGATGGAGAAGATCGACCCCGACCTGGCCGCCAACCCGCTCATCTTCCCGGACGACGCCATGCTGTCGAAGTCCAAGGTCTTCATGGCCCTGGACGAGAAGCAGGAGAAGGAGTACGAGACCAAGTTCCAGCAGGTCATCGGGGCGTGAGGGACATGAGCTCGAAGGCGCAGGAGCGCGAGACACCGGCCGGCGACGTGCGGCTGGCCAACCTGACCAAACGGTTCGGCGTCTTCACCGCCGTGGACGACCTCAGCCTCACCATCCCGCAGGGCTCGTTCTTCGCGCTGCTCGGGGCGTCCGGCTGCGGCAAGACCACCACCCTGCGGATGATCGCCGGGCTGGAGGAGCCGACCAGCGGGCAGGTGCTGCTCGGTGACCGGGACATCGCCGGGCTGCGGCCGTACAAGCGGCCGGTGAACACCGTGTTCCAGAGCTACGCGCTCTTCCCGCACCTCGACATCCACGAGAACGTGGCCTTCGGGCTGCGGCGGCGCGGCATCCGCAAGGTGACCGACCAGGTCGAGCGGATGCTCGCCCTGGTGCAGCTCGAAGGGTACGGCCGGCGCAAGCCGGCCCAGCTCTCCGGCGGCCAGCAGCAGCGCGTGGCGCTGGCCCGGGCGCTCATCAATCACCCGCAGGTGCTGCTGCTGGACGAGCCGCTCGGCGCGCTCGACCTGAAGCTGCGCCGGCAGATGCAGATCGAGCTGAAGCGGATCCAGACCGAGGTCGGCATCACCTTCGTGCACGTCACCCACGACCAGGAGGAGGCCATGACCATGGCCGACACGGTCGCGGTGATGAACGCCGGCCGGATCGAGCAGCTCGGCGCCCCCGCCGACATCTACGAGTACCCGGCCACCGCGTTCGTGGCGAACTTCCTCGGCCAGTCCAACCTGCTGGCCGGCGAGGCCGCCGGCCGCAGCGGCGACGACGTGGCGGTCACCGCGCACGGCGCGCGCTTTTCGGTGCCCGCCGAACGGGCCCGGACCGACCAGGGGACGGTCTTCCTCGGGGTACGTCCCGAGAAGCTGCACCTGGTCAGCAGCCCGGACGAGGTGCCCACCGGCCACCAGTACGTCGGCGGGGTGGTCACCGACGCCTCGTACGTGGGGGTGAGCACCCAGTACCTGGTGCGCACGGCGTGGGGTAGCGAGCTGTCCGCGTTCGCCGCGAACAGCGGGGTCGGCGGGCGGTTGCCCGTCGGCACCCCGGTGACCGCGCACTGGGACCCGCGGCACGCCTTCCTGCTGCCCCGGGCGCCCGGCGAGGACGACCAGACCAGCCCGGTGCTCGACGAGCCGCCGGTGGGTGCGCTGTCATGAGCGCCCTGGCCCACGTACCGACCTCGGCGGGGCAACCGGCCGCGCCGCCGGGGCCCCGGCGGGGGCGGAGCAGGCTGCTGCCGTACCTGCTGCTGCTGCCGGGCGCCGCCTGGCTGCTGGTCTTCTTCGTGCTGCCGCTGATCCAGCTCGCCGCGGCCAGCCTCTACGACCCGAGCGGATCGCTCGCCACCGGCTACGCGATGACCGGGGAGGTCGGCAACTACTGGGTCGCGTTGCAGGCGTACTGGCCGCACTTCGCCCGGTCCTTCGTCTACTCGGCGATCGCGCTGGTGCTGGCCCTGCTTCTGGGCTACCCGCTGGCGTACGCCATCGCGCAGAAGGCCGGCCGGTGGAAGAACCTGCTGCTGGTCGCCGTGGTCGCGCCGATGTTCACCAGCTTCCTGGTCCGCACCCTGGCCTGGAAGACCATCCTGTCCGACAACGGCGCCCTGGTCGGCCTGCTGCGCGACGTGCACCTGCTCGGCGCCGACGGCCGGCTGCTGGCCACCCCGTTCGCGGTGGTGCTCGGCCTGACGTACAACTTCCTGCCGTTCCTGGTGCTGCCGCTGTACGCGAGCCTGGAACGGCTCGACCCGCGGCTGCTGGAGGCGGCGAGCGACCTGTACGCGAGCCCGCTGCGCGCCTTCCGGAAGGTCACCCTGCCGCTGTCCATGCCCGGACTGATCGCCGGCACGCTGCTCTTCTTCATCCCGGCCACCGGCGACTACATCAACGCCGAACTGCTCGGCACGCCGAACGAATACATGATCGGCAACGTCATCGACTCGGCGTTCCTGGTCCGGCTGGACTACCCGCAGGGCGCGGCACTCTCGTTTCTGCTCATGGCCGCGATCCTCGCGATCGTCTTCGTCTACCTGCGCAAGGCCGGCACGGAGGAGGTGCTGTGAAGCTGAAGCGTTGGCTCGCCGACCGGTGGGTGATGGGGGTGGCGCTGCTCGTCCTCGGCTACCTCTCGCTGCCGATCCTCGTGGTCGCCGGGCTCTCCTTCAACCGGCCGTCCAGCCGGCTGTCCTACGACTTCAACGAGTTCACGCTGGACAACTGGACCCACCCCTGCGCCACCTCCGACATGTGCGACGCCGTGGTGCGCAGCATGGAGATCGGCCTGATCGCCACGGTGGTCTCCACCCTCCTCGGCACCCTCATGGCGTTCGCCCTGGTCCGACACGGCTTCCGCGGTCGGTCCGGGATCAACGGCCTGATCTTCCTGCCGATGGCCACCCCGGAGCTGGTGATGGGCACCTCGCTGCTCGCCCTCTTCGTGGCCGCCGGGGTGCCGCAGGGCTTCTGGACCATCGTCATCGCACACGTGATGTTCTGCGTGTCGTTCGTGGTGGTCACCGTGAAGGCCCGCCTCGCCGGCATGGACCGGCGGCTGGAGGAGGCCGCCATGGACCTCTACGCCAGCGAGTGGCAGACCTTCCGCCGGATCACCCTGCCCCTGGTGCTGCCCGGCATCGTGGCCGCCGCGCTGCTGGCCTTCTCGCTCAGCTTCGACGACTTCATCATCACGAACTTCAACGCCGGCACCACCGTCACCTTCCCGATGTACGTCTGGGGCGCCGCCCAGCGCGGCATCCCGCCGCAGGTCAACGTCATCGGCACGGCCATGTTCGCGATCGCGCTGCTGCTCGTCGGGGCCACCTCGCTGCGCGGCCGCCGGGCCCGGCGGGCCGCCCTCGCGGCCCCCGTCGCCGCCGTCGGGGCCCCCAAGAGCGCCTCATGAACCTCCCGCATACCGGCCGGGCGCTGGCCGACGCCGCGCCCGTACCGTACTGGCTCGACCGGCCGGAACGACCGGACCCGCTGCCGCCGCTGACCGGCGTCCACGACGCCGACCTGCTGGTGGTCGGCGGCGGGTACTCCGGGCTCTGGACCGCGCTGCTGGCCAAGGAGGCCGACCCCGACCGGGACGTGCTCCTGGTCGACGCCGGCACCTGCGGCTGGGCGGCGTCCGGGCGCAACGGTGGCTTCTGCGCCGCCTCGCTCACCCACGGCCTCGCCAACGGCGCCGAGCGGTGGCCCGGCGAGATCGACGAGCTGGAACGGCTCGGCCGGGAGAACCTGGACGCGATCGCCGCCGCGGTGACCAGGCACGGCATCGACTGCGACTTCGAGCGCACCGGGGAGCTGGCGGTGGCCGTCGAGCCGTACCAGCTCGCCGGGCTGGCGGAGGACGCCGAGCTGGCCCGCCGGTACGGCCACGACGTCGCGCTGCTCGACCGGGACGAGGTGCGCGCCGAGGTGACCTCGCCGACGTACCTGGGCGGGATGTGGGACCGGGACCGGGTGGCCCTGCTCGACCCGGCGAAGCTGGCCTGGGGGTTGCGCCGCGCCGCCCTCGACCTGGGCGTCCGCATCCACGAGCACACCCGGGTGACCGGGCTGGGCCGCGACGGCGGCGCGCTGCGCGCGGCCACGGTCGGCGGCCCGGACGCCGCGCCCGGCGCCGTGCGGGCCCGGCAGGTGGTGCTGGCCACCAACGCGTTCCCGCCGCTGCTGCGCCGGCTGCGCGCCTGGCTGGTGCCGGTCTACGACTACGCGCTGATGACCGAGCCGCTGACGCCCGCACAGCGCGACGCCATCGGCTGGCGCAACCGGCAGGGGCTGGCCGACACCGGCAACCAGTTCCACTACTACCGGATGACCGCCGACGGCCGGATCCTGTTCGGCGGCTACGACGCGGTCTACCACTACGGCAACCGGATGGCCCCGGAGCTGGAGCAGCGGGAGGCCACCTTCACGGCCCTGGCGTCGCACTTCTTCACGACCTTCCCCCAGTTGGACGGGCTGCGGTTCAGCCACCGCTGGGGCGGCGTCATCGACACCTGCACCCGGTTCTGCGCGTTCTTCGGCACCGCCTACGAGGGGCGCGTGGCGTACGCGGCCGGGTTCACCGGGCTCGGCGTCGGGGCGACCCGGTTCGGCGCCCGGGTCATGCTCGACCTGCTGGGCGGGGAGGAGACCCCGCTGACCCGGCTCGATCTGGTCCGCCGCAAGCCGCTGCCGTTCCCGCCGGAGCCGATCCGGGCCACCGGCATCCACCTCACCCGCTGGTCGCTCGCCCGCGCCGACGCGCGGGAGGGGCGGCGCAACCTCTGGCTCCGTACTCTCGATCGTCTTGGACTGGGGTTCGACTCCTGATGCGTATCCTTCTCGTCGGCGCCGGTGGCGTCGGCTCCGCCGCCGTATCCATCGCCGCCCGCCGTTCCTTCTTCGAGACCATGGTGGTCGCCGACCACGACCCCGCCCGCGCCGCGCGGGCCGTCGCCGGCCACGGCGACCGGTTCGTCGCCGCGACCGTCGACGCCTCCTCGGCCGAGGAGGTGGCCGCGCTCTGCCGGGAACACCGGATCACCCACGTGCTGAACGCGGTCGACCCGCGCTTCGTCATGCCGATCTTCGAAGGCGCGTTCGCCGCCGGGGCCGACTACCTCGACATGGCGATGTCGCTGTCCCGGCCGCACCCGGACGCGCCGCACGCGCAGACCGGGGTGAAGCTCGGCGACGAGCAGTTCGCGGCGGCCGCCGCCTGGGCGCGGGCCGGCCGGCTGGCGCTCTGCGGCATCGGCGTCGAACCCGGCCTCTCCGACGTCTTCGCCCGCTACGCCGCCGACAAGCTGTTCACCGAGATCGACGAGATCGGGGTACGCGACGGCGCGAACCTCACCGTCGACGGCTACGACTTCGCCCCCTCGTTCTCCATCTGGACCACCATCGAGGAGTGCCTGAACCCGCCGGTCGTCTGGGAGGCCGACCGGGGCTGGTTCACCACCCCGCCGTTCTCCGAGCCCGAGGTGTTCGAGTTCCCCGAGGGGATCGGCCCGGTCGAGTGCGTCAACGTGGAGCACGAGGAGGTGCTGCTCATCCCGCGCTGGGTGAAGGCGAAGCGGGTCACCTTCAAGTACGGCCTCGGCGACGAGTTCATCGAGGTGCTGAAGACCCTGCACAAGCTGGGCCTGGACGCGGTGTCCCCGGTGCGCGTCCGCGGTGTCGAGGTCTCCCCGCGCGACGTCGTGGCCGCCTGCCTGCCCGACCCGGCCACCCTGGGCGACCGGATGCGCGGCAAGACCTGCGCCGGCACCTACGTGACGGGCACCGGCGTCGACGGCCGGCCGCGGCGGGTCTACCTCTACCACGTGGTCGACAACGAGTGGTCGATGGCCGAGTACGGCCACCAGGCGGTGGTCTGGCAGACCGCCGTGAACCCGGTCGTGGCCCTGGAGCTGCTGGCCACCGGGGCCTGGTCCGGCACCGGCGTGCTCGGTCCCGAGGCGCTGCCCCCGGTGCCCTTCCTCGACCTGCTCACCGGCTACGGTTCCCCGTGGGGAATGGAGGAGCGGTGACCCGCTACGGCCCGATGTTCGGCCCCGACGTGACGTTCCTCGGCGTGCCGCCGTGCACCCTCGAGGAGCCGGTGACGTACGCCGACGCCGACGTGGTGATCGTCGGCGCGCCCTTCGACGGCGGCACCTCGCACCGGCCGGGCACCCGGTTCGGCCCGTCCGCCATCCGCCAGGCCTGCTACCTGCCGCACGACGGCTCCCGCCCGTCCCTGGCCCTGCGCGTGGACGCGCTGCGGGACCTGTGCGTCTACGACGCGGGCGACGTCGAGATGTTCTCCGGCGACATCGAGCGCTCGCTGGCCGCGCTGGAGACCGCCGTGCACGCGGTCGCCGCCGCCGGGGCGATCCCGATCGTGCTCGGCGGCGACCATTCGATCGCCCTGCCGGACGCGACCGGCGTGGCCCGGCACCACGGGCTCGGCCGGGTGTCCCTCGTGCACTTCGACGCGCACGCCGACACCGGGGACATCGAGTTCGGCTCCCTGCACGGGCACGGCCAGCCGATGCGCCGGCTCATCGAGTCCGGCGCGGTACGCGGCGACCGCTTCCTCCAGATCGGCCTGCGCGGCTACTGGCCGGGCCCGGAGACGCTGTCCTGGATGGCCGAGCAGCGGATGCGCTCGTACGAGATGACCGAGGTGGTGGCCCGCGGGCTGGACTCCTGTCTCTCGGAGGCGTTCGCGATCGCCACCGACGATTGCGAGGGCGTCTTCCTCTCCGTCGACGTGGACGTGGTCGACCCGGGCATGGCCCCGGGCACCGGGACGCCCGAGCCGGGCGGGTTCACCTCCCGGCAGCTCCTCGACGCCGTCCGCCGGGTCTGCTACGAGCTGCCGGTGGTGGGCGTGGACGTGGTCGAGGTCGCCCCGCCCTACGACCACGCCGACATCACCGCGTACCTGGGCAACCGGGTGGTGCTGGAGGCCCTGTCGGCGATCGCCCGCCGCCGCCGCGACGCCGCGGGAGGCGACCCCTGGAACCCGACCCAACCCCTCCTCGACGCCCGCTGACCCTCTTCCGCCGTGTTTAGTTCGGGCTATAGTTAGGGCGTGGATGCTGACGGGGGACGCTGGTCGGTCCGGGTCACGGGCGAGGTCCGCCAATGGCTGCGTGACCTGCGGCGGAATGATCCCGCGTCGTACGAGAGCGTTCGCGTCGCCGTGGACAAGCTGGCCGAGGTCGGCCCCGGCCTGGGCCGGCCCCTCGTGGACACGCTTCGCGGCAGCAACCTCCGCAACCTCAAGGAACTTCGCCCCCGATCAGGCCGCGACGTGGCGATCCGCGTGTTGTTCGTCTTCGATCCGTGGTCGCAGGCGGTGCTCCTCGTCGCGGGCAACAAGGCGGGCAACTGGAGCCGGTGGTATCAGCAGAACATCCCAATGGCGGAGGTTGCGTACAAAGCTTGGCTCGACAATGAGCGCGAGCGAAGGGGGGAGTCGTGACGGAGTTCTACGACTGGGATGAGGTCCGCGCCGAACTCGGCGGCGACGACGGGGCCTACGAGGCGGAGCGGGCCCGGACCGAGGCCTGGGTGAGCGCCTTCCACCTGGCCGAGGAACGCAAGCGGCTGGGGCTCACCCAGCGGCAGGTCGCCGAGCTCATGGGGGTCACGCCGGGCCGGGTCAGTCAGATCGAGAACGGCGACCTCGACGTGAACGAGGTGGCGACCTTGAGCCGCTACGCGACCGCACTCGGCGCGAAGCTGCGCATCATCTTCGACTACGGGGACGATCTACGTCAGATCGCCTGACCGGGGGAGCCTCCCGCGACTCCGGGAGGCTCCCCATCGCAGACCGACGCCCGCTGAGGCGTCAGCGGCGGGGGCAGTGCGGGACGAGGCGGAGCGGTTCGGTGGTCTCGGTGAGCGAGTTGGGCTCCACGACGAGGCGGGCCGTGGCCGTGGCGGGCCCGCCACGGAAGGCGCCGCTGTCGGCGGGGATGGTGGCCGTCCACGTCCCGGCGGTGCGGTCGTCCGTGCACGCCCCGATCACCCCGAACCCGAAGCCCGTGATCGAGGCGCGGCGGACCCGCTGGCCGAGGTGGACCTCGATGTAGGCGAGGCCCCGCTCGGCGCCGCAGGCGTACCGGCCGCCGATGGTGGCGGTGTGCGCGGGGACGTCGGCGGTGCCGAACCAGTTGACGGAGATCTTCGGGGCCGGGGCGGCGGCGACGGCGGCGCCGGGCGCGAGGCCGAGCGTGGCGGCGGTGGCGAGCGTGGCGAGGCCACAGGCGAGCAGGGACTGTCGGACCGGGCGCATGCGCGGACTCCTGTCTGGCGGTGGTGGGCTGCTGCTCCGATGTGGACCGGCGTCAGCATCCCACCGGCGCGGCGCCGGCGAGCTGGAAGATCTCGGACAGTCAGCGGACCAGGTGGGAGCGGATGAGGAAGCGGACGCCCTCCGGGGCCTCCAGGGAGAAGCCGCTGCCCCGGCCGGGCACCACGTCGACCGTGAGCCGGGTGTGCTTCCACAGCTCCCACTGGGCGGTGGACATCCAGAACTCGACCGGCTCGGGCACCCCGTCGACCTCCAGCGAGGCGAGCAGCACGTCGGAGCCGCCGGTGCGGAACTCCCCGGCCGGGTAGCACATCGGTGCGCTGCCGTCGCAGCAGCCGCCGGACTGGTGGAACATGATCGGCCCGTGGGCCGCCCGCAGCGACCGGATCAGGCCGGCCGCCGCGGGCGTCAGGGTGACGGGGTCACCCATCAGAAGAAGCCCAGCTTCTTGGGGGAGTAGCTGACCAGCAGGTTCTTGGTCTGCTGGTAGTGCTCCAGCATCATCTTGTGGTTCTCCCGGCCGATGCCGGACTGCTTGTAGCCGCCGAACGCGGCGTGCGCCGGGTAGGCGTGGTAGCAGTTGGTCCAGACCCGCCCGGCCTGGATGGCCCGCCCGGCCCGGTACGCGGTGTTGATGTCCCGGGTCCAGACGCCGGCGCCGAGGCCGTAGAGGGTGTCGTTGGCGATCTTCACGGCGTCGTCCAGGTCGGCGAAGGAGGTCACCGAGACCACCGGGCCGAAGATCTCCTCCTGGAAGATCCGCATCGAGTTGTCGCCCTCGAAGATCGTGGGCTGCACGTAGTACCCGCCGGACAGTTCGCCGCCCAGGTCGGCGCGCTCGCCGCCGGTCAGCACCTTCGCGCCCTCCTGCCGACCGATGTCCAGGTAGGACAGGATCTTCTCCAACTGGTCGTTGGACGCCTGCGCCCCGATCATCGTGTCCGTGTCCAGCGGGTGCCCCTGCGTGACGGCCCCGGTGCGCTCGACCGCCGCCGCCAGGAAGTCGGAGTAGTGGCCCTGCTGGATCAACGCCCGCGACGGGCAGGTGCACACCTCGCCCTGGTTGAGGGCGAACATGGTGAAGCCTTCGAGCGCCTTGTCCCGGAAGTCGTCAGAGGCGGCGCTGACGTCGTCGAAGAAGATGTTCGGGCTCTTGCCGCCCAGTTCGAGGGTTACGGGTCTGATGTTCTCGCTGGCGTACTGCATGATCAGCCGCCCGGTGGTGGTCTCGCCGGTGAACGCCACCTTCGCCACCCTCGGCGAGGAGGCGAGCGGCTTGCCCGCCTCGACGCCGAAGCCGTTGACCACGTTGACCACGCCGGGCGGGAGCAGGTCGGCGACCAGCGAGAGCAGGTAGTGGATCGAGGCGGGGGTCTGCTCGGCCGGCTTGAGCACCACGGCGTTGCCGGCGGCGAGCGCCGGGGCGAGCTTCCAGACCGCCATGAGGATCGGGAAGTTCCACGGGATGATCTGGCCGACCACGCCCAGCGGCTCGTGGAAGTGGTATGCCACCGTGTCGTCGTCGAGCTCGCCGAGCGAGCCCTCCTGCGCCCGGATGGCCCCGGCGAAGTAGCGGAAGTGGTCGATGGCGAGGGGGATGTCGGCGGCCAGGCTCTCGCGTACCGGCTTGCCGTTCTCCCAGGTCTCGGCGATGGCGAGGGATTCCAGGTTCTCCTGCATCCGGTCGGCGATCCGGTTGAGGATCAGCGACCGTTCGGCGACCGAGGTGCGGCCCCAGGCGTCGGCGGCGCCGTGGGCGGCGTCGAGCGCCTTCTCCACGTCCTCGGCGGTGCCCCGGGCCACCTCGCAGAAGGTCTGCCCGGTCACCGGGGTGGGGTTCTCGAAGTACCGGCCGCCGTGCGGCTTCACGTACTCGCCGCCGATGAAGTGGTCGTAGCGGGACTGCCAGTGTGAGGGGGCGTCGTAGCGCGTCACGGGTACCTCCGCCGTCCGTCAGGAGTGGATGGCGGGGGACGTTAGTTTCCGCGACGTTGCAGCAACGTTGCGCGCGGTAGGTCGTACTCCTCGGCGAGCTGACGGGCCCGCGCCAGGGCGAGCGGCCGGCGCGGCGCGCCCGGCGGCAACGCCCGCGCCAGGGCCTGCCAGGCGGTGAGGTCGTCGGCGCCGGTGGGCGTCGCGGTCCAGGCCGTGAGCAGCGCCGGGTCCGCGGCGGCCAGCACGGCCGCGCGGAGCTGACCGTCGACGAGCCGACGCAGGCGCGCCACTCCCGGCGCGTCCGACCCGGGCAGCAGGGGCCCGGTGTACGCCCGCAGCGCCCCCGCCGCGTCGCCGCGTTCGAGCAGTTCGGTGACGGTACGGAAGTCGGCGCGCACGGCCGTGCGCAGCCGGTACGGGCGGGAGCCGAGCAGCTCGTCGCCGAGCGCCCGGCGCAGCCGGGACAGCTCGGCGCGCAGGGTGACCGGGTGCAGGCGGTCGTCGCCGTACAGGTCGAGGCCGAGCTGTTCCCCGGTGCGCCCCTCGGGGTGATCGAGGAGCAGCACCAGCAGCTCGCTGTGCCGCCGGCCGAGCCGGATTCGCCGGCCGCCGACGCGCAGCTCGGCCTCGTCCCGGCCGAGGGCGGCGACGTGCGCCACGTCGGGTTCGGCGGGGGCGGCGCCGGCCAGGAACGCCTCGGCGGCCCGGGCGGTGGCCCGGACCAGGGCCAGGCTCTGCGGGGTGGCCAGGTGATCCCCGCCGGTGATGTCGACGGCGCCGAGCAGCCGGCCGGTGATCGGGTCGTGGATCGGGGCGGCGGCGCAGGTCCAGCGCTGCACCGGCCGGACGAAGTGCTCGGTGGCGAAGATCTGCACGCTGTGGTCGACGGCCAGCGCGGTGCCGGGCGCGTTGGTGCCGGCGTGGGCCTCGTCCCAGCGGGCGCCGGGCACGAAGTTCATCCGCTCGGCGTGCCGGAGCACCCCCGGATGCCCCTCCACCCAGAGCAGCCGTCCGTCCCCGTCGCAGACGGCCATGAGGTGCGCGCCGTCCAGCGCGATGCCGCCGAGCAGGTCGCGGAAGAGGGGCAGCACGCGGTTCAGGGGATGGGCGGCGCGATAGCTGGCCAGCGCGTCGTCGGTGAGGTCGACCGGGGCGGTGGCCTCCGGGTCGAGCAGCGCGGACCGCTCCCACGACCGGCGGACCACGTCGCGGACCCGGCCCGTGGTGGTGCCGGCGGTGAGGAACGCTTCGTGAGCGGCGCCGACCTGCGCGATCCGCTCGGCCGGATCGGCGCCGAATTCCAGGGCGAGCCACGGGTCAGCCATCGGCGACCTCCTCGCGCCCATGGTGACCCAGCTCACCGCCGATCGCCAAGCCGCCGCAGAACTTGCCATTGACAAGTTCTGAGCGCCGACACCAAACTTGACAGCGACAAGATACGATCGGGGAGGTTCGGAATGGAACCGGCGATGGTCCGGAAGATGTGGCAGCTCATCGAGCCCGTGCACGCGCTGGTCTACTACGCGCCCGAGCTGACCGAGGAGGCCGCCGGGCTCGGCCTGGCCACGGGCGAGCGCTGGCCCGGCTATTTCGCGCTGCGCAGCGCCCCGCTCGGGGCGGCCGGCCCGAACCTGGTCGCCGCCACCTACTACAGCTTCAGCCCCCGGATGGTCGCCGAGTACGTGCCGGCCGTCTGGGCCACCGCCGACCCCGCCAAGGTGCTCGCCGCCCGGCTGTCCGGCGTGGACCGCGCGCTGCGCGCCCTGCTCGGCGACCGCGTCCAGTCGGCCGAGCTGGCCGAGGCCGCCGCCCTGGCCCGCCGGGCGGTGCGCGCCGCCGACCTGGGCGGCCGCCCCCTCGCTGCCGCCAACGCCGACCTGCCCTGGCCCGACGCGCCGCACCTGGCGCTGTGGCAGGCCACCACGATCCTGCGCGAGCACCGGGGCGACGGCCACATCGCCGCGCTGCGCACCGTCGGGCTGGACCCGGCCGAGTCGCTGGTCTCCTTCGCCGCCGTCGGCGCCGCCCCGGCGGAGGTCTTCGGCAGCCGCCGGTGGACCGCCGACGAGTGGGCCGCCGCCCGCGACCGGCTGGCCGCCCGGGGCCTGGTCGACGGCGACGGAGTGGCCACCGAGGCCGGCCGCCGGCTCCGCGACGAGGTGGAGCGGCGGACCGACGAGCTGGCCGCCGCGCCGTGGCGGGCGCTCGGACCGGCGGTCGGCCTGTTCGCCCAGCTCGTCGCCCCGGTCACCCGGGCCGTCGTGGCCACCGGCCTGCTCCCCGCGCAGAGCACCCTGGGGATCACGCGCCCGCAGTGATCCGGCTCACTCCGCAGCCGCCGGTCGCCCCTCCGGCCGGGACGAACGCCCCAGACGGCGCGACGGGGACCTGTGCGTGCCCGCCGGCGTGGAGGATTGCTCCGGCGGCGCTTACGGAACCCTTATCTCCTGCCTGGGACCGTATGCGGGACGGACGAGGACCACGGGGGAGCGGACAGCGGTGCGGGTGTTGGTGGCGGACGACGAGCGGTTGCTGGCGGACACGGTCGCCGAGGGGCTGCGTCGCTTCTCGATGGCGGTCGACGTCTGCTACGACGGCGACGGCGCGCTGGAGCGGATCGGCGTCAACCGGTACGACGTGGCCGTGCTGGACCGGGACATGCCCGGCGCGACCGGCGACGAGGTGTGCCGCAGCCTGGCCGGCTCCGACGCGGGCACCCGGGTGCTGCTGCTCACCGCCGCCGCCGGCATCCGCGACCGGGTGGCGGGCCTCGGGCTGGGCGCCGACGACTACCTGACCAAACCGTTCGCCTTCGCCGAGCTGGTGGCCCGGGTGCAGGCGCTGGGCCGCCGGTCCGCCCCGGCGGTGCCGCCGGTGCTGGAACGGCACGGGGTGGTGCTCGACGTGGCCCGGCACACGGTCACCCGGGACGGGCGGCCGCTCGGCCTGAGCCCCAAGGAGTTCGCCGTCCTGCACGTGCTCATGCGCGCGGGCGGCGGCGTGGTCAGCGCCGAGGAACTGCTCGAACAGGCCTGGGACGAGTTCGCCGACCCGTTCACCAACGCGGTCCGGGTCACCGTGATGACCCTGCGCAAGAAGCTCGGTCAGCCGTCCGTCATCCACACCGTGCCGAAGGCCGGCTACCGGATCGGCGAGCCGGCGTGAGCCCCCGCCGCCGCGTCCTGCTGGTCGGGGTGCTCGCCCTGCTCGGCGGGTACTGGCTGTCCGGGCTGGGCAAGTGGTTGCTCGGCCAGGTGTGGTGGCGGGCCCAGGAGTTCTGCGACCTGCAGACGGTCGGCGCGGTGTGCGAGCCGGCCCGCCCGTTCGTCCCGCTGTTTCCCACGCTCACCGAACTCGTGGTGCTGCTGGCCGGTGCGGTCGCCATCTGGGGCGCGGCCCGCTGGTGCCTGCGCCCGGTGCGCGACCTCGCCGACCCGATCGCCGACCTCGGGCCGCAGAACCTCGGCCACCGGATCCGCCGCGGCGGCCGGGACGAGCTGGCCCGGCTGGCCCGCGCCATCGACGACATGATGGACCGGGTCACGGCCGGCTACGAGGGGCAGCGGCGGTTCGCCGCGAACGCCTCGCACGAACTGCGTACGCCGCTGGCGGTGCAGCGCACGCTGATCGAGGTCGGCATGTCCCAGTCGCTCACCGGCGAGCAGCTCGACCTGCTCACCGCCCAGCTGCTGGCCACCAACGAGCGCAACGAGCGGCTCATCGAGGGCCTGCTCGCGCTCAGCGAGAGCGACCAGGGGCTGCGCTCCTCCACCCCGCAGCGCCTCGACGAGATCGTCACCGGCGTGCTGGCCGCGTACGCGGACCGGGCGGCCGAGGCCGGGGTGACGGTGGAGAGCCGGCTGGAGCCCCGGGTCGTGCCGGGCGAACGGGTGCTGCTGGAGCGCCTGGTCGGCAACCTCGTGGAGAACGGGATCAAGTACAACCGGCCGGGCGGCCGGCTCACCGTCACCGTCGGCGGCGACCCGGCGCTGACCGTCACCAACACCGGCCAGGCCGTGCCGGGCGAGGCGGTCGCCGGCCTCTTCGAACCCTTCCGGCGCCTGGCCCGGGACCGGACCAACCAGGGCGGCGGGGCCGGGCTCGGCCTGGCCATCGCCCGCTCGATCACCCAGGCGCACGACGGCATCATCGCCGCCCGCCCGGGCGAGGACGGCGGCCTGCGGGTCGACGTCCAGCTACCCGCCGTGCGCTGACCCACCCCTCGCAGACCTCGGGAGCCGCCCATGCGGCGTCCCGCGATGTCACCTGCCCGAAAACGACCGACGGCGTGCGACGCCGGGAGAGGAGACCGCCGTGCCGACCCGTACCGATCAGGCCGCGACACCGGCCGGCCGGGTGGTCTGGGCCGACGTGGCCAAGGGCGCCTGCATCATCCTCGTGGTGCTCTGGCACGTCATCGTCAAGCACTACCTGCGGATCGACTGGCGGATCGACCTGCCCGTGCCGGGGGCCTGGGGGCTGCTCGGCGAGCAACTGCTCCCGCTGCGGATGCCGCTCTTCTTCACCCTCTCCGGGATCTTCGCGGCGAATGCCGTCGCCCGCCCGTGGCGGGTGGCCGGGCGCCCCCGGATCGCCCGCAACCTCCACCTCTACGCCACCTGGCTGCTCGTCCACACCGCCCTGCTGGCCCTCGTGCCGGATTTCCCGACCGACCGGGCCACCAGCCTCGGCGGCCTGCTGGCCCAGCTCACCGTCACGCCCTCCAACCTCTGGTACCTGTACGCGCTGGCGCTCTACTTCGCGCTGGCCAAGGCGCTGCGCCGGGTCCACCCGGCGGTGCTGCTCGCCGCCTCGGGCGCGCTCTCCGCCGTGGCGGCCACGGGCCTGCTGGACAGCCCGGGCAACCGGGGGCAGGTCTACCAGAACCTGGTGTTCTTCCTGGCCGGCGTGCACCTGCGGCCGTACCTCCAGCGCTGGGCGGCCGGCGCGAGCACCCGTCGCCTGGCCTGGACCGGAACGGCGTATGCCGTGGCGCTGGCCGCCATGGCGCTGGCCGGTGCCGAGGGCTGGCCCGGCGTCCGGCTCCTGGTGTCCGTCGTCGCGGTGGCGTTCGGCCTCACGGCCGCGGCCCGGGTGGCCCGGCTCCGGGTGGCCGGCGGGGCGCTCGCCCGCCTCGGCCGCCGGACGCTGCCCATCTACGTGATCCACATGCCGGTGCTGGCCCTGCTGCACCGGTTCCTCGCCGGCCCGGTCGCCGACCTGAACCGACCGGGGCGGGCGCTGCTGGTGGCCGGCTACCCGGTCCTGCTCACCGCCGTGGTCCTGGCCCTCAGCCTGGCCGTCCACCGCGGACTCACGGCGGCCGGCGCGCGCTGGCTGTTCGACCTGCCGCGCCGCGCCGGCACCGACCACAACCGAGAAGGAGAGACCATGTCCACCAGCCACGCTCCGGCCCTGCCGGACCGGGCCCGCGTCGAGGAGGCCGCCTGGTGGCTGTCCGGCCGGGTGGTGCGTACACCCGTGCTGAACAGCCCGGCGATCGACCGGCTGGCCGGCGCCCGGATCCTGCTCAAGGCGGAGAACCTCCAGACCGGGGGTTCGTACAAGATGCGCGGCGCGATGCTGGCCGTGGGCCGGCTCGCCGCGGACGGCCACACCGGGGTGGTCGCGCAGAGCACCGGCAACCACGCGGTGGCCGTGGCGCTCGCCGCCCGCCGGCACGGGCTGGCCGCGACCGTGGTGCTGCCGGTCGACGCGGCGCCGGTCAAGGTGGCCCGGGCCCGGGCGGCCGGGGCGCGGGTGGTCCTCGCCGGCACCACCGTCGAGGAGCGGCTCGCCGTGGCCCGGCAGATCGCCGACGCCGACGGTCACCCGCTGGTGGACGCGTACGACCACCCGGACGTGGTGGCGGGGCAGGGCAGCGCCAGCCTGGAGCTGATCGAGGAGGCGGAACGCGCCGGCACCCCGCTGGACGCGCTGGTCGTGCCGGTGGGCGGTGGCGGCGGCGTCGCGGGGGCCTGCCTGGCCGCCGCCGGCACCGCGATCGAGGTGTACGGCGTCGAGCCGGTCGGCTGCGACTCGCTGGCCCGCAGCCTCGCCGCCGGCCGGCCCACCCCGGTCGTGCCGGCCCCCACCATCGCCGACGGGCTCCGCCCGAGCTGCGTCGGCGACCTGCCGTTCGCGGTGGCGCGGGACGCCGTCCGGGGCGTCGTCCGGGTCGACGACGACGCGATCGCCGACGCGTTCCGGCTGCTCCTGCTGGAGCTGAAGGTGCTCGTCGAGCCGTCCGGTGCGGCCGGGCTGGCCGGCGCGCTGCGGCTGGCGGGCGACCTGGACGGCGCGCTGTGGCCGGCGAGTGGCGCGGACGGCGTGCTTCAGCCCGCGGGTGAGGCCGGGGGCGGGCTCGGGTCGGCGGGTGGCGCCGACGGTGGGCGGCCGGGGCGGTACCGGACGGTCGGCGTGGTGCTGACCGGCGGCAATGTCGAGGCGGAGCTGGTGGCCCGGCTGGCGGGCGGACCCGTCGCCGACCCGGCTCGGATGGAAGGGGTGGCGGCGTGAGCGCTGCGGTTCGGATCGGCGTCCTGTTCGGTGGCCCGTCGGCGGAGCACGAGGTCTCCTGCGCCTCGGCGCTCGGCGTGGCCCGGGCCCTGGCCGAGCGCGGCCACCAGGTGGTCGCGCTCGGGATCACCCGCACCGGCGGGCTGCGGCTGGTCCCGGAGCCGGTGCTGGCCGAGCGCCGCGCCAGCGTCGGCGCCGGGCGGGCCATCGACGACCGGCTGCCGGTGACCGGCCCGGCCGTGGAACTGCGGGCCGGGGCGCGGGCCGGAACGGTGGCGGTCACCGCGGCCGAGGCGCCCGGCACGGTGCACGCCGAGCTCGACGTGGTCTTCCCGGTGCTGCACGGCCCGTACGGCGAGGACGGCGTGGTGCAGGGCCTGCTCGAATCGCTCGGCGTGCCGTACGTCGGGTGCGGGATCCTCGCCTCCGCCGTCGGGATGGACAAGGTGGCGATGAAGCGGGCCCTGCGGGCCGAGGGGGTGCCGACCACCCCGCACGTCTGGTTCGACGCGCCCACCTGGCGGGCGGCGGAGGACCCGGAGAAGCTGGTCGTCGGGCTGCGCCGGCCGCTGTTCGTCAAGCCGGCCCGGATGGGCTCCTCCATCGGGATCTCCCGCGTTGCCGAGGGCGACGACCTGGCGGCGGCGGTCGAGGAGGCGCTCCGGCACGACCACGTGGTGCTGGTCGAGCAGGGCGTGACGGGCCGTGAGCTGGAGTGCGGCGTGCTCGGCGGCTGGCGCCCGGAGGCGTCGGCGGTCGGCGAGGTCCGGGTCGCGGGCGGCTGGTTCGACTACCGGCAGAAGTACTTCGGCGACGCCGACCCGATGATCGTCCCGGCGCCGCTGCCCGACGAGGTCACCGAGCGGATCCGGGAGCTGTCCGTGCGGGCGTTCACGGCGATCGGCGGCTGGGGCCTGGCCCGGGTCGACTTCCTCTACGACGAGACGACCGGCGACCTGTTCGTCAACGAGCTGAACACCCTGCCCGGTTTCACGGCGCACTCGATGTACCCGAAGGTGTGGGCCGAGTCCGGCGTGGCCTACCCCGAGGTGGTGGACCGGCTGGTCGCGCTCGCCTTCACCCGGCACGAGGCGCGGCCCCGGGGCGGTGCGGCATGATCCTGCTCTCCGATCCCCGGGTCGCCGCCGTGTCCAGCCGGGACGACGGCGACCCGCTGGTCGACCTGCGGGACCTGCCGGAGCTGCGGCTGGACACCCGGGCCGCCGACCCCGCCGGGGCGTACGCCCGGGTGCGGCGCGGGGTCGCGGACCGGTTGCTGGCCGCGCAGCGCGCGCTGCCGGCGGGCCTGCGCCTCCTGGTCGTCGAGGGGTACCGGCCGTACCGGGCGCAGCTCGACATCTTCACCGGCTACCGGGACGAGCTGCGCCGGCGCTACCCGGACTGGCCGGCGGACCGGCTGCACCGGGAGACCACGAAGTTCGTCTCGCCGGTCGAGGTGGCGCCGCACAGCACCGGCGGGGCGGTCGACCTCACCCTGTGTGACGCCGACGGGATCGAGTTGGACATGGGCACGGCCCTCGACGCCACCCCGGAGGAGAGCGCCGACGCCTGCTTCACGGCGGCCCGGCACATCCCGGTGAGCGCGTGGCGCAACCGGCAGGTCCTGGTGGCCGCGCTGAGCGGGGCGGGGCTGGTGAACTACCCGACGGAGTGGTGGCACTGGTCCTACGGCGACCGGTACTGGGCGCTGCTCACCGGAGCGCCGCACACCCGTTACGGTCCGTTGTGACCCGCCGTCCCGACTGAACGGTCTGGCCCTCCCGTCCGTACCAGGCGTCGAACGGAGACCACCGGACGACGGGAGAGACAACGTGAAGGTGCAGCGCAAGCACGTGCTGGCGGCGACCGTGGCACTGGCCGCCTCGGCGGTCGTCGCGGTGGGCACGGGGATGGGGTTCGCGGAGACCACCCCGGCCGGGCAGTCGGCCTGTGCGGGGTCGGTGACCTTCTCGGCGGAGGGCGGGGCGCCGGCGGCCACCAGCGACCGCTTCCCGGTGGGCACCCGGCTGCGGGTGACCAACCTGGACAACCGCAAGGTCGCGACGGTCACGGTGACCGGCCCGTCGGGCAGTTGCGTGCTGCTGAACGCGGCGGCCATGGACCTGGTCCGCGAGCCGGGCAAGAACGTGATCCGCCGCAACCTTGTCGAACGCCTCGACGGCGGCGCCCCGGCGACCGGCGCGGCCGGGCCGGGTGGCGGCGCCCCGATCGGCGAGGCCCGGCCGGGCAACGCCCAGCCCGGCGGCGCGCCCGCCAGCGTCTGCAGCGGGGCGATCACCTTCTCCGCCGAGGGCGGGGCGCCGGCCGCCACCAGCGGGCAGTTCCCGGTGGGCACCCGGCTGCGGGTGACGAACCTGGACAACGGCAAGGCGGCGACCGTGACGGTCACCGGGCCGTCCGGGAGTTGCGTGCTGCTCAACGCGGCGGCCATGGACCTGATCCGGGAGCCGGGCAAGAACCTGGTCCGCCGCAACGTGGTGGAACTTCTGCGCTGACCGCGCCCGGTCCGGCGCCGGGTGGAACGCCAGGGCGTTCCACCCGGCCGGGCCGCTCAGGCGATCCGGCGGAGCCGGCGTACGGCGAGGTAGAGCAGGAGGGCGGCGAGCGCGACGAAGATGCCGGTCTCGATCCACTGGAACGGCCAGAACCGGTCCGCCGGCTGGTAGAGCTCCCAGTTGTAGGCGCCCGGTCCGGCGCCGATGTCCGCCCCGCAGCGGCCGCCGTCCGGTGCCTGGCCGCCCGGCGGGCACATGATCCGGGTGTCGGCCGCCAGCATCTTCCCGTCGGCGCTGCGCACACCGCTGGCGAGGACCCAGTTGCCCCGGTCCTCCCGCAGCAGATCGGCCCCCTCGATCGGGAAGGTGAGGGTGCGGGCGGGCTGGTAGTGCGGTCGGGCCAGGATCGCCACCGCCGCCCGGACCCCGATGAACGCGGCCAGGGTGACGCCCATGGCGGGCAGCATCCGGCGCCAGAGTGTGCCGGCGAAGATGCCGAGCGCCACCGCGAAGAGCGTGTAGCCGATCGGGGCGATGCCCTGCAGGTCGAAGACGATGAAGCCGAGGCGGCCCTCGTGCGCGGCCTGGGTCAGCGGGCTCACCCACCAGGCCATGCCCAGTCCGTAGCCGATCGCCAGGGTCAGCGTGACGACGACGACCAGGCCGAACTTCACCAGGGCCCACCGCGTGCGGCCGACGCCCTGCGTCCAGGCGAACCGGTGCGTGCCGTGCTCCACCTCCCGGGCGACCAGCGGGGCGCCCCAGAACAGACCGACGAGCACCGGCAGGACGACAAGCAGGACCGCCACCAGGTTCAAGCTCTGGTACCGGTTGGTGAACTGGCGGAACGCCGACTCGCAGCCGTTCGCGGTGACCGGGTCGAGCTGCGAACGCGCCAGCTGACTGACGCAGTCCGGCAGCCCGAGCTCGGTGAAGCTGTGCCGCATCGACAGGCCGATCGGGATCATCAGGGCCGCGAGCGCGGCGAAGCCGAGGAGGGTGAAGAGCAGCTGCTTGCGGTGCTGCCGCCAGGCCAGCCAGATCATGCCGGCACCTCCCAGGCCGCGTGGCTCGTGGTGGTCTCGCCCTCGGCGAGGTAGGCCAGCACGAGGTCCTCCAGCGTCACGTCGTGCACCGTCCATTCCGGGGCGAGGACCTCGCCGGTCGTACGGACCAGCAGCGTCGACTGCCGGGCGGTGTGGCTCGCCCGGACCACGGTGTCGACCCCCTCGATCGGTTCGCCGCCGTGCCGCGGCCCGACCAGCTGCCGGTGAGCGGCGACCAGGTCGTCGACCGCGCCCGCCAGGTGCACCCGGGCGGCCTGCAGCACGACCAGGTAGTCGCAGACCCGTTCCAGGTCGGCCAGCAGGTGCGAGGAGAGCAGGACGGTCGTCTCGGACTCGGCGACGCTGCCCATCAGCGACTGCAGGAACTCCCGGCGCGCCAGCGGATCGAGGCTGGCGACCGGTTCGTCGAGGAGCAGCAGCCGGGGCCGCTTCGCGAGCGCGAGCGCCAGCGCGACCTGCGCCCGCTGGCCGCCGGACAGCTTGCCGACGGGCAGCTTCGGCGGGATGCCGAGCTGGGCCAGCCGGTTGCGGGCCAGTGCCCCGTCCCAGCGCTTGTTCATCCGGCGGCCCACCTCCACCAGGTCGGCCGCGGTGAAGTCCCGGTAGAGCGGGGTGTCCTGGGCGACGAAGCCGATCTCGGGCAGCACCGACGGGTTGGCGTACGGCGTTTCGCCGAAGATCCGCACCGCGCCGGCGTCCGGCCGCAGCAGGCCGACCGCGAGGTGCAGCAGGGTGCTCTTGCCGGCGCCGTTGGGGCCGACGAGGGCGGCGATCCGCCCGGCGGGCAGGCGCAGCGAGCAGTCCCGCAGCGCCCAGGTTCTTCCGTACCGTTTGCCGAGCTGCTCGGCCTCCAGCGCGATCTCCATCAGCTGTCCTCTCATCCTGCTGAGGCGGGTTCGGCACGCGTCGTGCCCGCGACGAGCGCGGCCCGCATGGTGGTCTCGACCAGGGCGGTGACGTCTTCCGGGGTGAGCCCTGCGGCGCGGGCGCGGTGCAGCCAGGCCACCAGCTCCTCGCGAAGCTCGGCCTGATCGGCCAGCGACGAGCCGGCGATGGTCCGGCGGACGAAGGTGCCGACGCCGGGGCGTCCCTCGACCAGACCTTCGATCTCCAGCTCGCGGTACGCCTTCAGCACCGTGTTCGGGTTGATGGCCAGCGACTGTGCGACGTCGCGGACCTTCGGCAACTGGTCGCCGGGCGTCAGCAGCCCCACCCGCAGGGCCTGTTTGACCTGCTGGATCAGCTGCACATAGGTGTTCACCTTGGACCGGCCGTCCAGTACGAACTCGATCACGAGACGCCCTTCTATTGTCCTACGACAGTAGGACTATAGAACAGGATGTGCCCGCCGTGGGGCCCCTTCTACGGGAGTGTCGGGGGTGGCACCTAGCGTGCCGGGAGTGGGCATTCTGACCGAGTACTTCGCGGCCACTCTGGACCAGGCGCGGGCCGCCGCCGAGACCGGGCCGGGCGACGACCTGGAGCCGCTGCGGTGCAAGAACGTCGAGCCGTTCGTGCTGGGCGGCGCGCTGTGGGAGGCGGTCCGCGCGGGCCGGCTCGGGTCGCCGAGCGCCGGGCTGCACGCCGGCGGGGAGCGGATCGACGGCCACGACGACGAGGGGCCGTACCTCATCCGGCTGGTGCCGGACTTCGTCGCGGAGCTGGCGGCCCTGCCCGACGAGCGCCTGCGGCCGGTCGCGGCCGAGTGGCGCACCGCCGAGGAGTGGATGGGGGAGCCGGAGGTGGAACTGCTGGCCGAGCTGGTGGCCGAGCTGCGGCGGGTGGCGCGGGCGGCGGGCGCGGAGGGGCTCGACGCCTACTGCTGGATGTGCCTGTAGGCGGGAGACGGGTGGAACACCACGGGCGGCACCTGGGGGGATCGACGCCCGTGGTGTTCCACGATCGTGGGCTGACCTCGGTCAGCCGAACGCGGCCTCCAGGATGTCCAGGCCGCGGCCCAGTTCGTCGTCGGAGATGACGAGCGGCGGCAGGAACCGCAGCACGTTGCCGTACGTGCCGCAGGTGAGGGTGAGCAGCCCGGCCGCGTGGCAGGCCGCCGAGATCGCCGCCGTGGCGGCCGGGTCCGGGGTCAGCGTGCCCGGCTGGACGATCTCCACGGCGAGCATCGCGCCACGACCACGCACCTCGGCCACGCGCGGGTCACGGGCGGCGATGGCGCGCAGCCGGTCGACCATGACCGCGCCGATCCGCCGGGCGGCGGCGGCCAGGTCCAGCTCGTGCATGGTCTCGATGGCCGCGAGCGCGGCCGCGCAGGCGATCGGGTTGCCCCCGTACGTCCCACCCAGGCCGCCGACGTGCACCGCGTCCATCAGCTCGGCCCGCCCGGTGACCGCGGCGAGGGGCAGCCCACCGGCGATGCCCTTGGCCAGGGTGACCAGGTCCGGCTCGACGCCCTCGTGCTGGCAGGCGAACCAGTCGCCGGTCCGGCAGAACCCGGTCTGAATCTCGTCGGCGACGAACACCACCCCGGCGGCGGTCGCCCACTCGCGCAGCCCCGGCAGGAAGCCCTCGGCCGGCACCACGAAACCGCCCTCGCCCTGGATCGGCTCGATCAGCAGCGCCGCCACGTTCTCGGCGCCCACCTGCTTCTCCACCATCTCGACGGCCCGCGCCGCCGCGGTCGCCCCGTCGAGGCCGCCGTCACGCAGCGGGTACGACACCGGCACCCGGTAGACCTCGCCGGCGAACGGCCCGAACCGGTGCTTGTACGGCATGTTCTTCGCGGTCAACGCCATGGTCAGGTTGGTCCGGCCGTGGTACGCATGGTCGAAGACCACCACCGCCGGCCGCCCGGTGGCGTGCCGGGCGATCTTCACGGCGTTCTCCACCGCCTCGGCGCCCGAGTTGAACAACGCCGAGCGCTTTTCGAAGTCGCCCGGGGTCAGCGCGTTGAGCTGCTCGCAGACCGCCACGTACGACTCGTAGGGCGCGACCATGAAACAGGTGTGGGTGAAGCGCTCGACCTGCGCCCGGACCGCCTCGACCACCCTCGGCGCCGAGTTGCCCACGTTGGCGACCGCGATGCCGGCCGCGAAGTCGATCCACTCCCGCCCGTCGACGTCGGTGATCGTCCCGCCGCCCGCGTGGTCGACGTAGGAGGTGATCGTGCTGCCGACGCCCCGGGCGACGGCGGCCCCGCGCCGCTTGTGCAGTTCCTCGCTCGACATGGGTCAGCCCTCGATGTTGTGCATGACGTGCTTGATCCGCGTGTAGTCCTCCAGGCTGTAGACCGAGAGGTCCTTGCCGTGCCCGGAGTGCTTGAAGCCGCCGTGCGGCATCTCGGAGACGAACGGGATGTGGGTGTTCACCCAGACGCAGCCGAAGTCCAGCCGGCGGGTCATCCGCATGGCCCGGCCGTGGTCCTTCGTCCACACCGAGGCGGAGAGGCCGTAGTCCACGCCGTTCGCCCAGCGCACCGCCTCGTCCTCGTCGGAGAAGCGCTGCACGGTGATGACGGGCCCGAACACCTCGTCCTGGATGATCTCGTCGGCCTGGCGGACCCCGGAGACCACCGTCGGGGCGTAGAAGTAGCCGCGCTCGCCGACCTGGGAGCCGCCGGTGTCGACCTTCGCGTGATCCGGCAGCCGGTCCACGAAGCCGCGTACCCGGGCGAGCTGGTTGGCGTTGTTCAGCGGGCCGTAGAGCACGTCCTCGTCGTCCGGGGCGCCGGTCTTCGTGTTGCGGGCCTGCTCGGCGAGGGCGGCCACGAAGTCGTCGTGGATGCCCGGCCCCGCGAGCACCCGGGTTGCGGCCGTGCAGTCCTGACCGGCGTTGAAGTAGCCGCCCACCGCGATGGCCTCGGCCGCCGCCGCCACGTCCGCGTCGTCGAAGATCACCACCGGGGCCTTGCCGCCCAGCTCCAGGTGGGTCCGCTTGAGGTCCGGCGCCGCCGCCGCGGCGACCTCCATGCCGGCCCGGGTCGAACCCGTGATCGAGACGAACTGCGGGGTCGGGTGCGACACCAGCGCCCGGCCGGTGTCCCGGTTGCCGCAGACCACGTTGAACACGCCCGGCGGCAGGAACTCGGACGCCATCTCGGCCAGCAGCAGCGTCGACACCGGGGTGGTGTCGGAGGGCTTCAACACCACCGTGTTGCCGGCCGCCAGGGCCGGGGCGATCTTCCAGACCGCCATCATGAGCGGATAGTTCCAGGGCGTGACCTGGGCGCAGACGCCGATCGGCTCCCGCCGCACGTACGAGGTGTGCCCGGCCATGTACTCGCCGGCCGAGCGCCCCTCCAGCAGGCGGGCGGCGCCCGCGAAGAAGCGGAACTGGTCCACCGCCGGCGGCAGTTCCTCGTCGGCGGTGAGCTGGCGGGGCTTGCCCGTGTTGCGGACCTCGGCGTCGACCAGCTCGGCCGCCCGGGACTCCACGGCGTCGGCGAGCTTCAGCAGCGCCTTCTGCCGCTCGCCCGGGGTGGCGTCCCGCCAGGTCTCGAACGCGGCGGCGGCCGCCTTCATGGCCGCGTCCACGTCCGCCGCACCGGAGACCGGCGCCTGGGCGAAGACCTCGCCGGTGCACGGGTCGATCAGGTCGGCGAAGCCGCCGTCCACCGGGTCGACGTACTCGCCGTTGACGAAGTTGCGCAGCTGCTGCTGATCGCTCATCAGAAGTCTCCGAGGGGTGGCCGGGGGGAAGGTCTGCGGAGGTTATCGCAATCTGACTGCCATCTTGGCTACTAAATCCGAGGCAGACAAGGGTTTGAGCAACTGTTTCCGCGCGGCCCTGCGTGGTCTACGCTGCCGAGCGTGGAGCCGAGAGCCTTCTATGTCGCCGGCCGCCCCGCCCACGGCGAGGGTGAGCTGACCGTCACCCACCCGTACGACGGCCGGACGGTGGGGCGTACCACCCTCGCCACGCCCGACCAGGTCGAAGCCGCCGTCGCGGCAGCCGCCGAGGTGGCCGCGGCGGCCGCGGCCCTGCCCGCGCACGTCCGCGCGGCGGCCCTCGACCACGTCTCCCGCCGGCTGGCCGACCGGGCCGGCGAGATCGCCGCGCTGATCACCGCCGAGAACGGCAAGCCGGTGAAATGGGCGAAGGCCGAGGTGGGCCGCGCGGTCTCCACCTTCCGCTGGGCGGCCGAGGAGGCCCGGCGCTTCTCCGGCGAGCTGCAACGCCTCGACACCGACCCGGCCGCCACCGGCCGGATCGCGCTGGTCCGGCGGGTGCCCCGCGGCCCCGTCCTGGGGATCACCCCGTTCAACTTCCCGCTGAACCTCGTCGCGCACAAGGTCGCCCCGGCCCTCGCCGTCGGCGCCCCCATCGTGGTCAAGCCGGCCCCGGCCACCCCGCTCTCCGCGCTGCTGCTCGGCGAGATCCTGGCCGAGACCGACCTGCCCGAGGGGATGTTCTCGGTGCTGCCGCTGCCCAACGAGCGTGCCGCCGAACTCGTCGCCGACCCCCGGCTGCCCGTCGTGTCGTTCACCGGCTCCGGGCCGGTCGGCGCGGCCATCCGCCGGGCCGCCCCCGACAAGCACGTCACCCTCGAACTCGGCGGCAACGCCGCGGCGGTGATCTGCGAGGACTGGGCGTCCGACGGGGACCTGACCTTCGCCGCGCACCGGATCGCCACCTTCTCCAACTACCAGGCCGGGCAGTCCTGCATCGCGGTCCAGCGCGTGTACGTGCACGAATGGCTCTACGACGGCTTCCTGCCCCGGCTCGTCGCGGCCGTGGAGGAGCTGCGCACCGGCGACCCGACCTCCGAGCTGACCGACGTGGGCCCGCTCGTCTCCGTCGAAGCGGCCCAACGCGTCGAGGCATGGGTCGACGAGGCGGTCGCCGCCGGGGCCACCATCGAGGTCGGCGGACGCCGGGACGGCGCCGCCTACCCGCCCACCGTGCTCAGCGGGGTGCCGTCGTCGGCCAAGGTCCACACCGAGGAGGTGTTCGGGCCGGTGCTCGTGGTCGCCCCGGTCACCGACGCCCAGGCCGCGTTCGCCGCGGTCAACGACTCGGCGTACGGGTTGCAGGCCGGCGTGTTCACGCACAACCTGCAGACCGCGTTCCTCGCGGCCCGGACGCTGGAGGTCGGCGGTGTGATCATCGGGGACGTGCCGTCGTACCGGGCCGACCAGATGCCCTACGGCGGGGTCAAGGGCTCGGGCGTGGGGCGGGAAGGGCTGCGCAGCGCCATGGACGACTACACCGAGCCGCGGGTCATGGTGCTGACCGGGGTGCAGCTGTAGCGGGGCTTACCAGGTGCCGTCGTCGCGGACCCGGGCGGGAGCGCGACCGAGCAGCAGGGTGGTGAGCGCGGCGTCGATGTCGGGGCCGAGGAACCACTCACCCGCCTGATCGAGCGCGAAGATCCGGCCGTGCTCGTCGACGGCGATGATGCTGTCACCACGCTCGGTTCCCAACGGAAACAGTCCGACGCCCAGCACCATGGCGAAATCCGCGAGAGTGTCCGCGGTATGGGCCATGTCTCGGGGACGGATGCCGAACCGGGAAATCCATACCTGCTCGCCGGGACCTCGGCGACGACTATCCAGGCCGGGAAAGGCAGTAAGAGTCGGCATCACGGCGGGGAAGACGGCGTGGTCATGCCGCCTGCCGCTTACTGCCCGGACGTCCCTGACCGCCGCTTCCGCCAGCACCTCGTCTCCGAAGTGAGGGCGCCAACCCGCTTCCACGAGGGCATGCGTGACCTCAGCCGGGAACCGCCCAGGGTCGGGGTCGACCTCGGGCCGGGATCGCCATTCCTCTGCATAGGCAAGAACTGGCCACGGTAGGGCGGTGAAGGCCACCAGGAATTGCACGCACGAGTCGCACGGCACCTTCGCAGGGCCGGCCGCTCCGTCGCCCGCCTCACGGATTCGGAAGAACTCCATCCGGCTGCGGCCGAGAAGTGCCTTTGCCTCCTCCGCGTCCATTGGCGGCAGGCCATCGGCGGCGCGGAGGTGATCATGCTCATGCAGGACGTCGGAGACGACGATCATCTCGGCGTGCCGGTCACCACCCCGGACCAGGTGGCCGGTGGGCAAGTCGTCCAGATAGGACCGCACCAGCGGATGGTGGTGCAGCTCGACGTCGCCTTTGGCGCCCTGCGCGACGTGCGTGCGACCGTCGACGGTGAGATGGGCCGCGGCGCCGGGCGTGGGCAACCGGGTGATCTCCCGGAGCAGTTGGCCGGACGGGTCGACGGTGCGCGGTGCGGGTGACGCGCCCGGCCGGCGCTGCCGGAACATCTGCTCGACGACGTCGGCCGGCACCCGGGGCCAGGTCGACAGCTCGCCGGTCTCCTTGTCGATGACCGTGGTCGGCAGGTCACCGGGAAGAGCCCGGGCCTCGGCGGACACAGTGGACGTGACCAGGTAGCCGAGGTCGAACTCCTCGACGACCGGAGTGCACGGAAATCCCAGGCGCTCGGAATCCCGTCGAGCCCAGACGGCGGCGAGTTGCTCGGCCTGCTGTCGTTCGATCACAGCCTGAAGTTACCGGACCCCACGGACTCCGTGGCGCCCGGTATGGTCGGCCCTACTGACGGTGACGGAAGGGGAGCGGCGGTGGCCGAGAGCGCGGACCGGGATGCGAACCGTGCGCTGCGTGCGCGGTTCGACGAGGTGTACGGCCAGTACCAGCGACTTCGGTCCGGTTTGGACGAACTGCAGATCAGGCTCGCCGAGCTGCGGGTGACCGAACGCTCCGACGACGGCCAGGTGACGGCGGTCGTGGGCGCCCGCGGCGAGCTCATCAGCGTCGAGGTCGCTCCGTCGGTGTTCCGCGAGCGGGACGCCGGCGCGCTGAGCCGGAAGATCACCGACACCGTGCTGCGGGCGTCCCGCGCCGCGGTCACGGCGACCCGTGAGCTGGTCGCCGGCTACCTGCCGCCCGGCTCGCCGTCGGTGGAGTTCCTGCGTACCCATGACTTCGGGGCGTTGCTGGGCCGGGCCGACGCCGTCCTGTCACGCGGCGAGTGACGGCATGGCCGACGGGGAGATCTGGCTGGATCCGGACCGGGCCCGGCGCGGCGGAGCCGACCTGGCCCTGGCCGGAGAGGCGGTCAGCACCTCCCGGCGGGAGGCGGGCGACCCGATCGCGGCCGCCGGCGCGCAGCGCCCGTGGGGCCGGGACGACATCGGGGCCGCCTTCGACAAGCACTACCAGGGCTACGCGGGGACCCTGCTGCGCGCCTGGGAGATTCTCGGCCGCTCCCTCGAAGGGCTGGGCACCGACGTGGTGCGTTCCGTCGCCGCCACGGTCGAGACCGACCTGACCAACGCCCGCCAGATCGGCGAGATCCCACACCAGCAGCACAACCCGCACCGGCCCTGGCGCTGACCACCGGAGGATCCGCGCGTGAGCATGCTGCCCAGCCCGATCCCACACCCGCTCGACCACTGCCCCTGGGACGTGCCCGGCTGGATCTACGAGGCGCTCGACTGGGTCGTCGGCGTCGAGTGGCCGGAGGGCAACGAACGCGCCGTCTGGGACCTGGCCGACCAGTGGTACGGCGTCGCCGACGTCCTGGCCGGCCCGCGGAACGACGCCACCAGCGCTGCCGGCGAGGTTCGCAGCGGATATGGCGGCGTCGGCCTGGTGGCGCAGGCGTTCGACATCGCCTGGGGCAAGGTCGCCGAGGGCGAGGACGCGCCGCTGCACATCCTCGTGGCGGCGACCGGCGAGCTGGGCAAGCTGGTCGACTCGTGCGGCTGCGACATCGAGGGCGCCAAGCTCGAAGCCTGGATCGAGCTGGGCATCCTGGTCGTCGAGTTGCTCTCGCTCGCGGTCGCCACCGTGCTGACCCTGGGCGCCGCCTCGCCGGCCGCCGGTGCCGCGATCGCGGCCAGCCGGGTCGCCGTGCAGCAGATCTTCAAGCGGCTGGTGGCCCAGTTGGCCCGCAAGGCCGTCAAGGAGGGGCTGAAGGAGGCCGGCGAACGGGCCGCCAAGGAGGTCGTCAAGAGCGGCGCCCGTGGGCTCGCCCGCCGGGCCGCGCTGGGCGGCCTGGTCGAGGCGGGGCAGGAGGCCGGCACCAGCCTGGCGACCCAGGCCTACCAGAACTCCACGGGCCGCCGGGGCGGCCTGGACCTGACCGACCTGGGCATGTCGGGGCTCGGCGGCTTCGCCGGCGGCGCGGCGGCGCCACTGGCCGGCCTCGGGCGGCACGCGCACGGGCGGTTCGCCCAGGTCGGGGAGCGCTTCGGGCGGGAGATGGCCGGCGAGACCCTGGCCGAGAGTGCGGCGGGGCTCGCCACCGGTCAGGACCTGTCGCTGGAGGACATCGCCCGGGCAGCGGCCTCCGGCGCCAGCGGCTCCGCCAGCGAGCAGGCCGACAGCGCCCTGCACCACCGGCTCGACCAGAAGCTGGGCGGTCTTCCCGCACAGCCGGTGTCCCTGGGGCTCCCGCCCGCTGCCGACCCAGCCAACCTGACCCCCACCCAGACAGAGTCAGGCCCGTTCCTCGGGCGGTCCCCTCAAGAGTCCGCCTCGCCCACCAGTGCCGTTGAGTCTCGCCTGGCGTCGGATGCCGCCCCTTCGCTGACGGACCGGCCGGCCCCGATGCATCACGCTTCCGTCGACCCGGATTCTCCGGCGACGGGCGGCTCCGACGCGATACTCCGCTCGGCGCAGGTAGATGTCACAGCGAACCCTGCGTCGGTGGAAATGACAACGAGCCCCACGCTCTCGTCCGTCACCCTTGACGCGACTAAGACCGGATCGCCGATTCCCGGCTACACCGAGTTGAGGCCCGGCCCGCTCAACACGCCGACTGTGCCCGACATAGGTACACCGAGCCAGGCGGCACCGGCGCAGGCGGGAGCGGCCCCGACGGTGGTCGGAGCACCCGCCACCCCTGCGCACGACCCGGTATCAATGCTGCCGGACCGCTCCGCCGTCGGCGGGGCAGATCGGCCCGTCCCGCTGTCCGGACCACCGGCCGCGTCCCGCGCCGCGCCGGCCGTCAGTTCGATGACCGGGCCGTCCAGCACCGGCCCGGACGTTCGATCCACGCCGAATCCTCGATTTCCGCTGCTGGACGCGCTTGCCCCGAAGCGGCCCGCCTCCGGCCCGCCGCCGTCGCCGCCCGGTCCGTTCGTTGGGCCTCCCGAGTCTCGGAGGAGGCGGGAGGATCAGGCCGCTCGGTTGGCAGCCGGCCGGGAAACCCTGGAAAGACGCCACTACGAACGCAATCTCCAGGAACAACGGCAGTGGTATGAGGAAAGCCGGCGGCAACAGGAGGCGGAATGGCTCCGGGTCCGAGCCGACCACTTCCACCGTGCAGCGGGCGAATACGGTGAACGGGCGTTCCAGCTGCAGCACACAGGCCGCCACTTACGCGCGGAGCGTTGGCAGCAGGCCGCGCGCGAGGCCAGCGCAGAGGCCAATGACCTGCGTGAGATGGCCCAGCAGGTCCTCACAGGTTCAGTAGCGCCCGCCGAGGTGACGGTCGAGGACGACCGCGACTTCTACCGGATCAATGACGATGTCGCCGACCTCGCACTCGGTGCCGTCGAGACGCCGGACCACTCGGCGCTCACCGGCCACGGCCATCCACCACCGATCGACCGCTCCCGCCGCTACGGGATGCGGGGCGGCCTCCGGCCACCGCTCGCACTGCACCAGACCGACCTGGAACGACAGGTGCCGCGCAATCCCGACGGCAGTGTGGTGCGGACCCCCGATCCCCGCCGAGACGGGTGGTTCCAGCTGGCGAACGACGGTGGACCCGCGGCGGACGCCACCCGGGGCATCAACTGCCTGGACTGCACGTTGTCGCTCTTCGAGACCTGGATGCACGGCCGGCCGCGGGTCTCCGCGCCGCGTACCTTCGACGGCTACCTGCTCGGAGACGTCCGTCAGCCGGTGGGCGGCGAGGTGGACGGGCCTCTTCGGGTCGAGGAGATTACGGGCGGGCGGTTCCAGAACCTCTGCCCGGCCGCCCTGCCCGGGGCCTCCGACCACGACACGCGTGCGGTGATCGAGGACGGTTACCGCGACCTGCGCGGGCAACTCCTGGCGGGCGGCCACGGCAGCTACGCGTTCCTCATCACCACGTACGAGGGCGGTGGCTCACACGCCTGGGTGGCGCTGAACCAGAACGGCACGGTCCTCTACCTCGACCCGCAGACGGGTCGGATGGGAGGGCATCCGCTCTACACCCACAGCGGTGTCCCCAGTCCCCGCAACCTGGTGGGCGTCGACGCCCTGGTGCTCGGTCCCGACGGCCGGCCGATGCCGCTCGCGGGCCTGCCGCCGGGCGACTACAACGTTCTGCCCGAGCCGGTGGAACCACCGGCGCCGCCCCGACCGCTCGACCCAGCACCACCACCGCCCGTCGACGGTGATGCACCGGACTTCAACCACGTGCACCTGCTCGGCGAATCCACCACCTTCCACCACCGGCCGGACGGCACCTCGTTACCCGGCGGCGCTCCGGACGCGGAGCCGGAGGCGGTCCAGCTGCGGAACGCGCACCGGGACGCGCACACCGACCGGATCGCCGCCGGGCTGTACGTGCGGGATGCCCTGGCCGCGAGCGCGAGCCTGGACGAGGTCTTCGCCGCCGGGGTGACCCCGGTCGAGCTGGCCCAACACGTCGACGGGCCGACGCTGCAACGGCTGGTGCCGGAACTGGACTCGGCGACGGCCGGCGACCTGACGCGACTGCTCGCCGACCCGCGCGTCCGGCAGATGCTCGACCACACGTGGGAGGCGCCGCCCCGAGGCGAGGAGCTGCTGGCCGAAACCCTGGTACGGCAGCTCGCGCAGCGGCCCGACCTGGTCCGGATGATCCTCTCGACGCCGGAACTCGCCAACTCGCTGACCGCCCGCCCCGTCACCCTCCACCACCTAGCCAGCCACCAGAAGGCAATCGACGTCCTCAGCGAGGTCTTGGAGGAGATTCACGAGCGGGGCCCAGCAGCCGTGGCCACAGGGCTGATACCGCCGGTGGAACCCACGCCACTCAGTCAGGAGCAGGCGGAGGCGAGTGCGCGTTTCGACGGCGAGCGGCCCACGGCCTTGCAGCCAGGATTCGATGAAGCGCGGTCGGGCGACATGAGGTATCGCGATCAATACCTGGACCACTTATATCAGGCCGCAGCGATGGCGCAGCACGAGATTGACTCGCTAGGCCGCGAGTTGGCTGAGATGTCATCGAACGAGGCTGAGTATCAACCACGACCCGGGCCGAAGGAGCGTAGGCGGGCAGAGGACAAGGTGACTAAGTATGGCGGGAACGCCTCTCGCCTCCGAGATCTCGCAGCCGGCCGGGTTTCCTATCAGACGCTGGATGGCCTCTACCTCGGACTTGCGCAACTTGCGGCTAATCCACTGATACAGGTGGTGAGGTTCGAGGATCGGTTCCGCGAGCCACAGGACAGCGGCTACCGAGACGTCCAGTTCCTGTTGCGAACCTCGACCGGGCATATTGCGGAGTTCCGGCTTCAACTTGCTGCTCTCGATCAGGTGGCGGAGTGGGAACACTCGCTGTTCGAGGTGTGGCGCGACCTCGAAGCGGTGCCGGGGGAACAGGGACGTAGTCTCTCGGACACGGAGTCGGCGATTCGCAACGGCATCATTCGGCGCCAGCGTGAGCACTTCTGGGCTGCGCTCCAAACAACCTTGAGCGGTGGGCGGTAATGACGGAACCGATGGACGGCTTGAGCCTCTCGGGCTACTACGACTATTACGACACTCCCGTGAAGATTGTGCCGACCCGGGAGGGGGGATTCACCGCTTGGAGGTTGGACCGAGGGACGGGCGGTTGGCGACCCGCCAATGACATCGTCGACGAGATTCTGTTCGCGATGGGTGGAGACATCTTTGTTCGTTCGGCTGAACGGTTCGTGCAGCGCGTTGAAGAGGAGCGTGGGCGCTACACCAAGGGTGAGGGGCCAATCTTCGCTCTCTACGAGACGGTCAACGCCATCGAGGACGTGGCCATCGCCGAAGGCCGTGCGTACACGCCCGAGGAGGCAACGCTGATCGCCGGCATTCGTCGGCGGACGTTTGTGATGTTCGAGGAGCAGCTTCAGCAGGCTGGCGATCCCGGCGCCGACCCCACCATCGCCGCCGCCGCATCCTGATCCCGCCGTCGAATTGACTTGCCGGCCGCCGTCTCAGGAGAGAAGGCCCCGGCATGTCTGATGCGGCTACCAGCACCGGGACCGATCGACCCACTCCCCAGTTCGCCTGGTCGAACATGTTCGTCACGCCGGAGGACGACCCCCGTTCGGAGGGCGGGTTCGACGACGAGCTGAGCGTCCTGGTCAACTACCTGAGGGATCAGCGCCTCACCCTCGAACTCAAGTGCGCCGGCCTCGACGCCGAGCAGTTGGCCCGGCGGTCCGTCCCACCGTCGCCCATGTCGCTGCTGGGGTTGGTCCGGCACCTGGCGGAGGTGGAGCGGGGCTGGTTCCGCCGCACGATGGCGGGCGAGGACGCACCGCGGATCTGGCGGGACCAGGCGAACCCGGACGCCGACTTCAACGGCGCCGTGGGCGACCCGCCCGTGATCGAGGAGGCCTGGGCGGCCTGGCGGGAGGAGGTCGCGTACGCGGAGCGGTTCGTCGCCGAGGCCCCGAACCTGGACGTCAAGGGGCGGCACGGCGACGGGGAAATCTCGCTGCGGGAGCTGCTCGTGCACATGATCGAGGAGTACGCCCGGCACAACGGCCATGCCGACCTGCTGCGCGAGCTGATCGACGGCCGCGTCGGCCAGTGATCCGTACCGGGGCGGCTACGGTGATCCGATGACCGGTTCGCCACGACGTCAGGCAGCCTCCTGGGTCGCGGGCCTGCTGATCGGGCTAATGATCGGCCTGCTCACCATCGGCGGTGCCGCCGGGGCGGCCTTCGGAATCGGCATCGGCCTGGCCTTCGGGATCGCCCTCGCCAACATCCCCACCCGCAACCCCGGCCCGAACCGCGACGCCGATCCGGAGGACGGCCGGCCGTGACAACGGGCGGAGTGCCGTACCGCCCGCCGTCCGACGTGGCGGAGGCGCTGCGCGTACAGGAGGAGTTGCGGTCCCGGGTCGACCTGGTCGGGCCGGGGCCGACCGCGCCCGCGACGGTCGCCGGGCTGGACGTCGCCTACGCGGAGAGCGGTGACCGGCTCGCGGCCGCCGTCACGGTGCTGGACGCGGCCACCCTCGCGGTGGTGGACGAGGCGGTGAGTGTGGGCCGGCCGGCGTTCGACTACGTGCCGGGGCTGTTCGCCTTCCGTGAGCTGCCGGCGTTGCTGGCGGCCCTGGAGCGGTTGACCGTCCGGCCCGACCTGCTGGTCTGCGACGGGCACGGGCTGGCGCATCCGCGTCGGTTCGGGCTGGCCTGCCATCTCGGGCTGGTGACCGGGCTGCCCGCCATCGGGGTGGGGAAGACGCCGCTGGTCGGAGTCTGGGACGAGCCGGCGCCGGAGCGCGGCGCCTGGACGCCCCTGCGTGACGGCGGTGAGGTGGTGGGTCGGGTGCTGCGGACCCGCGACGGGGTGAAGCCGGTCTTCGTCAGCGTCGGACACCGGATGAGTCTGGACAACGCGGTGGACCGGGTGCTGGCGTTGACGCCCCGATACCGGCTGCCGGAGACGACCCGCACGGCCGACCGCCTCTGCCGCCAGTCACTTCCGGCCGACCGCCCAGCCGTCGCACCAGCCGGCCATGGCGATCCGGCCGCGAGCGCCTGACGGCCAGCCGGACCCGAGCCCGATCTTGCGCGCGTCGATGTGAATCTTGGACAGTTGCCGTTCGGAGCGAACGGTAAGTGTCCAAGATTCCCGCCGCGCCTGACGGCGACCGCCGCACTCGTCGGGAACTGCCCGCGCCTGACGGCAGCCGCCGCGTCCGTCGAGCACTGCCGGGCCCGACGGCAGCCGCCGCAGGAACTGCCGCCCCCGGGAACCGCCGCGCCCGTCCAGAACCGCCGCGCTTGTCGGGAACCGCCGCTCCTGACGGCAGCTTTCGCGTCCGTCGGCAACGGCGATCCGGGCCACGAAGGGCCCGAAGTGATCATGCGGGTGGGCCGGGTCGCGTCGAGGATGGAGCGGGTGTCGCGGGGTGTCGCGGCACACATGCGGGGCGCTCGATGAGCCGGTGCCCCTCCAGGCCGGTAGTAACCTGACCGGCGGATCCCGTCCGGGGCGGAAACGGTGAGGTGGAGATGTCGGTGAGGCGACACGCGGCGCGGTGGGCCACGGTCGGCGTGATGCTGGGCGGCCTGGTGGCCGGCGCGGCGTCCCCGGCGCTGGCCGCCGACGACCGGGTGGAGGTGCGCTCGGCGAGCCGTTTCACAGCCGGTGGCTCGGCGGGCACGGTGGCGGTCGAGGTGCGCAAGCGCACCGACGGCTGTGTGCTGCTCCGCACCGCGCTGGGGCTGCGGCTCGACGGGCTGCGGGCGGACCAGGTCCAGGTGCAGGTGGCCAGCGGCGGCCGGTGGTGGCCGGTGCCGCTGTCCGGCGGTGGCGGCGCGGTCGCCACGACGCAGACCTCACCCGCCAAGCCGACGCTCTGCAAGGGCAAGGGGATCACGGTCCGCTACCGGGTGACCTTCCTGGCGGGCGCGACCGGCGGCCAGCTGGACGTGGTCGGCGAGGCGAGCGCCGCGAACGGCCGGGTGCTGGGCCGGTCCGCCGCCTCGGCACGGGTGGTGGGTGCGAAGCCCACCGCCAGCCCCAGCCCGACGCCGTCCCGCAAGCCCTCGCCGACCCCGAGCGCCGTCGTGACCACGCAGGCCGAGACCGGCACCACCTCGGCGGTGGCTGCCGGGCTCGACCCGGCCGCCGGCACCGCGGCCGACGACTCGTCCTCCGGAGGTTCCCCGATCATGTGGTTCGGCATCGCGCTGGTGCTCGTCGGCGTCGCGCTGATCGTGCTGCTGGTCCGCCGCAGCCGCGCGGAGAAGACGGACGGGCAGCCGGGCGCCGGTCACCCGCCGGTCCCGCTCCCGCGCGGCAGCACGACCTACCGCTCCGGCGCGCCCGCCGGTCAGGTGTACGGGCAGCAGCCGCCCGCCCCGACGCCCCGCCCGACCGGGAGCGTCTACGGCGCCCCCACGGTCACGACCGACCGGCCGGACGGCGAGCCGCCGGCCGCCGCGGGCGGCGACGCCACGACCGTGCTGCCCCGCGTGCCCCGCTGAACCGGAACCCGGCCGGTCGCCGGGGTTACGGTGACGGTGGGTGACGGCGACCTGACCGGGTCGCCGCGCACCGGCCGCCGGGTGCCGCGATGTGGCGCGGTGCCCGTGCCGGTTCGCCGATAAGATCGCGTGCGCCGGACGGCACCGTCGACCGGTGAGACCGCATACGTGGAAGGAGCCGCGCTGTGGCCCTGGACCCGCAGTTGCTCGAGATCCTCGCCTGCCCGGACACGCACCACGCACCGCTCGACTACGACCCGCAGGCCCAGACGCTGACCTGCACCGAGTGCGGTCGGATCTTCGAGGTCCGGGACGACGTCCCGGTGCTGCTCCTCGACGAGGCGCGCGGGGGCCCCGCGGCGGACGACGCGCGCGGCGGCTCCGCGTCGCCGCGATGATGGAGGGCACGGCCGGGGTCAGCGGGCACCGGCACGCGGACGAGTCACTGCTGGACAATCCGGACCGGCTGGCCGAGCAGGATCCGGGCGGGATGCTCCGGTTCACCGCCTCCGCCGGCGCCCAGGTCCGTGAGTCGGCGGCGCTGGCCGCCGAGGCGAACCTGACCGTCCTCGCCGACGAGGGCCGCCCGCGGGCGGTGGTCATCGCGGGCATCGGCACCGCCGGGCGCACCGGCGACGTGCTCGCCACGGTGGCCGGGCCGCGCTGCCCGGTGCCGGTGATCCCGCACCGCAGCGCCGGCGTGCCGGGCTGGGTGGGCGCGGCGGACGTGGTCATCGCGGTGAGCGCCTCCGGCCGCAGCCCCGAGGCGCTGGGCGCGGCCGAGGCCGCCCACCGGCGGGGTGCCCGCCTGGTCGCCGTCGGCGCGCCGGACTCGCAGCTCCAGTCGGTGGCCGAGCGGGCCCGCGCGCCGTTCATCCCGGTGCCCCGGCGCGCCCCGGCCCGGGCCAGCCTCTGGGCGCTCACCGTGCCGGTCCTGCTCGCCGCCCGTACGCTCGGGCTCGTGAAGGTCAACGAGGCGGACCTGGCCGAGACCGCGGCCCGGCTGGACGCCGACGCCGACCGGTGCCGGCCCACCGCCGAGTCCTTCGTCAACCCGGCGAAGTCGCTGGCCCTGGGCCTGTCCGGGTCGATCCCGATCGTCTGGGGCTCGTCGCCGCTGGCCACCGTGGCGGCCCGCCGCTTCGGTGACACGCTCTCCGCCAACGCCCGCTACCCGGTGGTCACCGGGGCGTTGGGCGAGGCGGGCCGGGGCCGGGTCGGTCTGCTCGACGGCGTCTTCGGCGGCCTGGTCGAGGGGGAGCGGGACATCTTCGCCGACCCCGGCGAGACCGAGACCGACGCCACCCGGCTGCGGCTGGTGCTGCTGCGCGACGGCGGCCTCAATGCCGAGGACGACACCGACGAGCCGCTGGCCGTCGAGGAGCGCCGCGCGGACGCGGTGCAGACCCTCGCCGAGCGGCGCGGGGTGCGCTGCGACATGGTCACCGCGGAGGGCGGGTCCGCGCTGGAGCGGCTCGCCTCGCTGATGGCGGTCCCGGATTTCGCCTCGGTCTACCTCGCCCTGGCACACGGACTGGACCCGATGGCCGTGCCGGCCATCACCGAGATGAAGGAGCTGGCGAACCAGTGAGCACGTGCGGCATCGGGTGGGGAGAAGCGTGAGCGCAAACGGGGGGACCCGGGCGATCGTCGCCGCCCTGGCGGCCAACGTCGGCATCGCCGTCACCAAGTTCATCGCGTTCCTGCTGACCGGCTCCTCGTCGATGCTGGCCGAGTCGATCCACTCGGTCGCCGACTCGGGCAACCAGGGCCTGCTGCTGCTCGGCGGCCGGCGGGCCAAGCGGGAAGCCACGCCGGAACACCCGTTCGGCTACGGCCGGGAGCGCTACATCTACGCGTTCATCGTGGCGATCGTGCTGTTCAGCGTCGGTGGCCTCTTCGCGCTCTACGAGGCGTACCACAAGGCGCAGCATCCGGAGCCGATCACCGAGTGGCAGTGGGTCCCGGTGGCGGTCCTGGTGATCGCGATCGTCATGGAGAGCTTCTCGTTCCGCACCGCCATCAAGGAGTCCAACCACATCCGGGGTGACCAGTCCTGGGTGCGCTTCATCCGCCGGGCCAAGGCCCCGGAGCTGCCGGTGGTGCTGCTGGAGGACTTCGGCGCGCTGATCGGTCTGGTCTTCGCGCTGTTCGGCGTGGGCCTGACGCTGATCACCGGCAACGGCATGTGGGACGCGGCCGGCACGGCGATGATCGGCGTGCTGCTGGTGGTCATCGCGATCACGCTGGCCATCGAGACCAAGAGCCTGCTGCTCGGCGAGGGCGCGGAACGCCACGATCTGGCGAAAATCGAGCGGGCCGTCACCGAGGGGCCGGAGGTCGAGCGCATCATCCACATGAAGACGCTCTACCTGGGCCCGGAGGAGCTGATGGTGGCCGCGAAGATCGGGGTGGCGGCCTGCGAGACCGCCGAGGAGCTGGCCCGGGGCATCAACGCCGTCGAGGCGCGGATCCGCGCCGCGGTGCCGATCGCCCGGGTCATCTACCTGGAGCCGGACATCTACAGCGTGGCGGCGGACCGGGCGGGCACCGGGCAGGCCGCGCACACCGCCGTCCCGCAGCCGGACGCCGACACCGACGGCGACGAGACCGCCGGACGGCCCGGGAGCTGACCGTGGAGCTGTTGCAGGGCCGGATCCGGGACTACGCCTGGGGCTCCCGCACCGGGATCGCCGAGTTGCAGGGGCGTCCGGTGCCGAGCGCCGGGCCGGAGGCCGAGCTGTGGCTGGGCGCCCACCCGGGCGCCCCGGCCACGGTGGACCGGGCCGGCAGCCCGGTCGACCTCACCGACCTGCTGGTCGCCGAGCCGGCGCACTGGCTGGGCGAGGGCCTCGTCGGCCGGTTCGGCACCCGGCTGCCGTTCCTGTTGAAGGTGCTGGCGGCGGACGCCCCGCTGAGCCTCCAGGCCCACCCGGACGCCGAGCAGGCCCGGGCGGGCTACGCCGCGGACGCGGACCGGGTCAACTACGTCGACCCGTACCACAAGCCGGAGCTGCTGGTCGCGCTGTCGGAGTTCGAGGCGCTCTGCGGGTTCCGCGACCCGGCCGAGTCGGCGGCGGCGATCGCGGCGTTCGGCGTACCCGCGCTGGAGCCGGTCGTGGCGGCGTTGCGCACCGGGCCGGCGGGGCTGCGGGAGGCCGTACGCCTGCTGCTGAGCTGGCCGGCGGCGGAGCGGGCCGGGCTGGTGGCGGACGTGCTGGCGGCGCAGGTCGCCGGGCCGGACGCCGAGCTGGCCCGGGCCTTGGCGGTCGACTACCCGGCCGACCCGGGCGTGGTGGTGGCGCTGCTGCTGCACCACGTCCGGCTGGCGCCGGGCGAGGCGATCTGGATGCCGGCCGGCAACCTGCACGCCTACCTGCGGGGTACGGGCGTGGAGATCATGGCGGCCAGCGACAACGTGCTGCGCGGCGGGCTCACGCCGAAGCGGGTGGACGTGGACGAGCTGCTGCGGGTGCTGCGCTTCGAGGTGCTCGACGAGCCGGTGGTGCGGCCGGAGGCGGTGGCGCCCGGGGTGGTGACCTGGCCGGTGCCGGTGGAGGACTTCGCGCTGCACCGGGTCGAGGTGACGCCCGGCGGCCCGGAGGCGCGGCTGGCGCTGCCCGGCCCGCGGGTGGTGCTCTGCCGCGCCGGCGAGCTCGTCGTGGACGACGGGGTGGGTCGTGTCACCCTGACGGCCGGCCGGGCGGCGATCGGCGCCGCGGCGGGCGGCCCGCTGGTGCTCGGTGGCGACGGCGAGGCGTTCGTCGCCACCGCCGGCGTGCGCTGACCAATCCCGGTGACGCGAGCAAATCCGACTTTCCCGAAATGGCTTGACGCGCTCGTGACGTGGTGTGACTCTATGGGTACGCAGCGTTGTCGCGACGAAGGTCTCGGTAACGCGCGGGGGAACCAAACCGGGGGGATGCACGGGGCGGCCGGGCCGTGAGCGGAAAGTGCGTTCACGACCGACCGCCCCGTGTGCTGTCCGCCGACCGGACCACCGCCTCGTCGGTCAACCGGGCACGGGAGAGGAAGTCCACGCGCGTAAGGTGGAAGGCTGCGCAGTCATCGTTCGACAGGAGCTTCCATGACCAGCACCCTCCCGGCGGCCCCCCGTGGCGCGTCGTCCGGAGCCCGGCCGAGCACCCTCGCCGAGGGCGACTACAAGGTGGCGGATCTGTCGCTCGCCGCGTTCGGGCGTAAGGAGATCCGGCTCGCCGAGCACGAGATGCCCGGGCTGATGGCGATCCGTCGCGAGTTCGCCGAGGCCCAGCCGCTCGCCGGCGCCCGCATCACCGGCTCGCTGCACATGACCATCCAGACGGCCGTCCTCATCGAGACCCTGGTCGCGCTCGGCGCGCAGGTCCGCTGGGCGTCCTGCAACATCTTCTCCACCCAGGACCACGCCGCGGCCGCGATCGTCGTCGGCCCGGAGGGCACCCCCGAGGCCCCGGCCGGCGTCCCGGTCTACGCCTGGAAGGGCGAGAGCCTGGAGGAGTACTGGTGGTGCACCGAGCAGGTGCTCACCTGGCCCGACGGGCAGGGCCCGAACATGATCCTCGACGACGGCGGCGACGCCACCCTGCTCGTGCACAAGGGCGCCGAGTTCGAGAAGGCCGGCGTCGTGCCGCCGGTCGAGTCGGCCGACTCCGAGGAATACGCGGTCATCCTCCAGCTGTTGCACCGCTCGCTCGCCGAGGACGGCCAGCGCTGGACCCGGATCTCCGCCGGCATCAAGGGCGTGACCGAGGAGACCACCACCGGTGTGCACCGGCTCTACGAGATGCACCGGGCCGGCACGCTGCTCTTCCCGGCCATCAACGTCAACGACTCGGTGACCAAGAGCAAGTTCGACAACAAGTACGGCTGCCGCCACTCGCTCATCGACGGCATCAACCGCGCCACCGACGTGCTGATCGGCGGCAAGATGGCCGTCGTCATGGGCTACGGCGACGTGGGCAAGGGCTGCGCCGAGTCGCTGCGCGGCCAGGGCGCCCGGGTCGTGGTGACCGAGGTCGACCCGATCTGCGCGCTCCAGGCGGCGATGGACGGCTACCAGGTGGCCACCCTGGACGACGTGGTCGAGCAGGCCGACATCTTCATCACGGCGACCGGCTGCTTCAACGTCATCACCCACGAGCACATGGCCCGGATGAAGCACCAGGCCATCGTCGGCAACATCGGCCACTTCGACAACGAGATCGACATGGCCGGCCTGTCGAAGCGCTCCGACGTGACGCGGGAGAACATCAAGCCGCAGGTCGACGTGTGGCGCTTCGAGGACGGCCACGCCATCATCGTGCTCTCCGAGGGCCGCCTGCTGAACCTGGGCAACGCCACCGGCCACCCGAGCTTCGTGATGTCGAACTCGTTCGCCAACCAGACGATCGCCCAGATCGAGCTCTTCACCAAGACCGTCGAATACCCGGTCGGGGTCTACGTGCTCCCCAAGCACCTGGACGAGAAGGTCGCCCGGCTGCACCTGGGCGCGCTCGGCGCCAAGCTGAGCACCCTCACCAAGGAGCAGGCCGCCTACCTGGGCGTGTCCCAGGAGGGCCCGTTCAAGCCGGAGCACTACCGCTACTGAGTTCCGCACCCGGAGGGGACCGGAGCCGGCCGCCGCGCGGCCGTTCCGGTCCCCTTCGCGTACGCGGGGGAAAGCCCCGGTGATCTGCGCGTGTCGGGCTGCGGACGGTCCGGGTGACATGGCCATGAACGACTTGACGGCCGGCCCGATCAGGAGGAAGGTATGGCTGCCCTAAGTTAACTGAGGCGTGCCTTACCGACTACGGAGTACCGATGTTCGCCACGTACCTGATCGGCCTGCGGGAGGGTCTGGAAGCGACCCTGGTGGTCAGCATCCTGGTCGCCTTCCTCGTGAAGTCGCAACGGCGTGACCGGCTGCCGCAGGTCTGGGCCGGTGTCGGCCTGGCCGTGGTGCTCTCCGTCGTCTTCGGCTGGCTCATCGAGTACACCTCGACCTCGCTGCTGGCCCGCTCCGAGGACCGCGAGCTGTTCGAGGCCGTCACCTCGGTGGCCGCCGTGGTCTTCGTGACCTGGATGATCTTCTGGATGCGCAAGGCCGCCCGGACGATCGCCGGCGAGCTGCGCGGCAAACTCACCGAGGCGCTCGCCGTCGGCTCCCTCGCGGTCGCCGGCATGGCCTTCCTCGCGGTGATCCGGGAGGGCCTGGAGACCGCCCTCATCTTCTACTCCGCCGCACAGAGCGCGGCCGGCGGCACCGGCGCCGGTGCGCTGCTCTCCCTGGCCGGTGGCGTCGCCACCGCCGTGGTGATCGGCTTCCTGCTCTACCGCAGCGCCCTGAAGATCAACCTGAGCAAGTTCTTCACCTGGACGGGCGCGCTGCTCATCCTGGTCGCCGCCGGCATCCTCAAGTACGGCGTGCACGACTTCCAGGAGGCCGGCGTGCTGCCCGGCCTGAACAACCAGGCGTTCGACATCTCCTCGACGCTCGACCCGAACGCCTGGTACGGCGCGCTGCTCGCGGGCATGTTCAACATCACCGCCGCTCCGACGGTGCTGGAGACGATCGCCTGGGTGGCGTTCGCGGTCCCGGTGCTCGTCCTCTTCCTGCGCAAGCCGGCCGCCCCGGCCCGGCCCGCCGCACCCGCCGCCCCGCCGGCCCCCGCCGCCGCGCCCGAGCCGGCCCCGGCCGGCGACGGCGCGACCACGCCGGCCGAACCGGCTGCCACCGAGGCATCCACCGACACCGCGCCCCAGCGCGCCTGACCCGCCCGTTTCCGAGGAGACACCACCGATGCGTACCACTCGATTCGTCGTGCCCGCCGCCGCCGGGATGCTCGCCGTCGCCGGACTGGCCGGGTGCGGGGGCGGTGACGACTCCGACGCCAAGGCGGGCGGCCCGATCACCGTCAAGGCCACCGACAGCGCCTGCGAGGTCGGCAGCACCGAGATCGAGGCCGGGCAGGTGACCTTCAAGGTGACCAACTCCGGGTCCAAGGTCAACGAGTTCTACGTCTACGCCGCCGGTGACCGGGTGATGGGCGAGGTGGAGAACATCGCCCCCGGGCTGAGCCGCGAGCTGCGCGTCGAACTGCCCGCCGGCACGTACGAGACCGCCTGCAAGCCCGGCATGAGCGGCCGCGGCATCCGGGGCGCGCTGAAGGTCAGCGGCACCGTCGCGACCGTCGCCCCCGACGCGGCCCTCGGCCAGGCCACCGCCAGCTACCAGCGCTACGTGCAGAGCCAGACGGCCGCCCTGCTCACCAAGACCGAGGAGTTCGTGGCCGCGGTCAAGGCCAACGACGTGACCAAGGCCAAGGAGCTGTACCCGGTGGCCCGCACCTACTGGGAGCGGATCGAGCCGGTCGCCGAGAGCTTCGGCGACCTCGATCCGAAGATCGACGGCCGCGAGGAGGTCGTCGAGGAGGGCATGCAGTTCACCGGCTTCCACCGGATCGAGAAGGACCTCTGGACCACCGGCGACGTCAGCAAGGACGGCGCCATCGCCGACCAGCTCCTCGTTGACGTCAAGGCGATCGTGGCCAAGGCCAACGCCGAGAAGCTCACCCCGCTCCAGCTCGCCAACGGCGCCAAGGCGCTGCTCGACGAGGTCGCCAGCGGCAAGATCACCGGCGAGGAGGAGCGGTACTCGCACACCGACCTCTGGGACTTCAACGCCAACCTGGAGGGCTCGAAGGCGGCCATCGCCGCGCTGCGCCCCGCCCTGGAGCAGCGCTCGCCCGACCTGGTCAAGCAGCTCGACACCGAGTTCGCGGCCGTCGAGGCCGCCCTCGGCAAGCACCGGGCCGGCGACGGCTGGAAGCTGCACACCCAGCTCAGCAAGGCCGAGCTCAAGGAACTGTCGGACAGCATCAACGCCCTGGCCGAGCCGATCAGCAAGGTGGCCGCGGTCGTCGCGCGATGACGACCGGGTCCGGAGGTGACGTGATGAGCGAACCGAGCACCGAGGAGCCGACCCGCGGGACCGGGGTGTCCCGGCGCCGGGCCATCACCCTGGCCGGAGCCGGCGTGGCCGGCGTCGCCGGGGTGGCGGTCGGCGCGGGCGCCCTGTTCGGCGGCGGCGACCAGGCGTCCGCCACCGAGACGGCGGCCGGCGCGGTCCCGTTCCACGGCGAGCACCAGGCCGGCATCACCACCCCGGCCCAGGACCGGCTGCACTTCGTGGCGTTCGACGTCATCACCAAGGACCGGGCCCGGCTGGTCGCGCTGCTCCAGGAGTGGACCGCCGCCGCGGCCCGGATGACCGCCGGCAAGGACGCCGGGCTGATCGGCGCGGTCGACGGCGTGCCGGAGGCCCCGCCGGACGACACCGGCGAGGCGCTCGGGCTGCCCCCGTCGCAGCTCACCATCACCGTGGGCTTCGGCCCGACGCTGTTCCGCGACGCCCAGGGCCGGGACCGGTTCGGCATCGCCGACAAGCGGCCCGCCGCCCTGGCCGACCTGCCGCACTTCGCCGGTGACGCGCTCAAGCCGGAGCTCTCCGGCGGCGACATCTGCGTCCAGGCCTGCGCCAACGACCCGCAGGTAGCGGTGCACGCCATCCGCAACCTGGCCCGGATCGGCATGGGTGTGGTCAGCGTCCGCTGGTCCCAGCTCGGCTTCGGGCGCACCTCGTCGACGTCGCGGGGGCAGGCGACCGCGCGCAACCTGTTCGGCTTCAAGGACGGCACCGCCAACCTCAAGGCCGAGGAGACCGACCTGCTCCGCGAGCAGCTCTGGGCCCAGCCCGGCGACGGCGCCGACTGGATGACCGGCGGGTCCTACCTGGTCACCCGCAAGATCCGGATGCTGGTCGAGACCTGGGACCGCAGCCCCCTCGCCGAGCAGGAGATGATCGTCGGGCGGACCAAGGGCAGCGGCGCGCCGCTCGGCAAGCGCGCCGAGTTCGACGAGCCGGACTTCGCCGCCAAGGGTGACGACGGCGAGCCGGTGATCGCCGAGACGGCGCACGTCCGGCTCGCCCACCCCGACCAGAACGACGGCGCCCGCCTGCTGCGCCGCGGCTACAACTTCGTCGACGGCTCGGACGGGCTGGGCCGGCTCGACGCCGGGCTCTTCTTCATCGCCTACCAGCGGGACCCGCGCAAGCAGTTCGTGCCGATCCAGACCCGGCTCGCCCGCAACGACGCGATGAACGAATACCTGCGGCACGTCTCCAGCGGCCTGTTCGCCTGCCCGCCCGGCGTCCGCGACGCCGCCGACTGGTGGGGCCGGGCGCTCTTCGCCTGACCGGTCAGCGCCGGGCGTCGACCGAGGTGGACTGCCCGCGTACCGGATCGGGCCGGTCGGGGACGGCGCGCGACGGCGCGGCGGGCCGCAGGAGGGCCGGTGCCGGCGCGGTGGCCGGCGCGGGCGCCAGCTCGGGCCACAGCGTGGCGGTGACCGCCCGGGCCCGACCCAGCCGGTACGCGGCCCGGCGACCCCGCTCGGCCAGCACCGCGGCCAGGTACGCGGGCTCGGGCGCGACCCACGGCGGGGGCGGCGAGGTGACGGCCGCGACCTCCGCCCACAGCTCCCGGCCCAGCCGGACCCGGTCCGCCGAAGCGAGCTGGTGCAACCGGCCCAGGTACTGCCGCACGGCCAGCGCCAGCCCGTCGTCCACCCGGGTCAGGTCGAGGGTGCCCGCCCAGCCGAGCAGCGGCGGCACGGGCGGCGGCGCCGGCCGCCAGCCCCCGGCGCCCCGGGTGTGCACCACCAGCGTCCCGGCCACCAGATCACCGAGCCGCCGCCCGCGCGGGTCGGTCAGCATCACGGTCACGCTCGCCGCCCAGCTCAGCAGCGGCAGCACCAGGCCCGGCCACTCCACCGCCACGCCCACCAGCGCGCGGGTCAGCGACTGGCCCACCCCGACCGGGCCGCCGTCGGCGCGGACCACCCGCAGCCCCACGGCCAGCTTGCCCAGCGTCCGGCCGCCGACGAAGCGCTCCATCAACACCGGGTAGCCGACCAGCACCAGCACCAGCAGCACGAGCTGCATCCCGCCAGCCAGCGCGGCGTCCATGATGTCCCCCGGCAGGCTGAGCACCAGCACCGACAGTGCCGTGCCGAGCAGCAGACCCACCGCGAGCTGGGCCACCAGGTCGATCAGCAGGGCGAGCACCCGGGAGCCGAGCCGGGCGGCCCGGACGTCCAGCTCCACCGCCTCGCCGCTGACCAGACCGGCGTCGGCCCATGCCGCCGGTGGGGGAGGTTGCGCACGCACCCGAACAGTGAACACTATGTGCGCCGGACGGGGAGGGACGAGTGGATGTCGACGCGTACGTGGCCGAGCACGGCGCCGAGTGGCGGCGGCTGGAGCAGCTGACCGGCCGGCGCCGGCTGGACGCCGCCGAGGTGGACGAGCTGGTGGCGCTCTACCAGCGGACCGCCACCCACCTCTCCGCGCTGCGCAGCCGGGCCCCGGAACCGGCGCTGGTTGGCCGCCTCTCCCAGCTGGTGCTCGCGGCGCGGGCCCGGATCACCGGCCGCCCCCGGGCCTCCTGGGCGGCGGTGGGCCGGTTCCTCGTCGCCGACCTGCCGGCCGCCCTCTACCGGGCCTGGCCCTGGTGGTGCGCGGTGGCCACCGGGTTCAGCGCGCTCACCGCCTTCCTCATCTGGTTCGTCGCCGGCCACCCGGACACCGCCGCCGCGTTCATCGGCGCCGAGGCGGCCCGGCAGCTCGTCGACTCCGGCTTCGCCGGCTACTACACCGAGTTCACCGCGCCGACGTTCGCCTTCCACCTGTGGACGCACAACGCCTGGCTGGCCGCGCAGTGCCTGGCCGCCGGAGTGCTGGTGGTGCCGGTGTTCTGGCTGCTCTGGCAGAACGCGCTGAACATCGGCGTGGTCGGCGGGGTAATGGTCTCCTACGGCCGGGCCGACGTGTTCTTCGGCATGATCACCCCACACGGGCTGCTCGAACTCACCGGCATCCACGTGGCGGCCGGGGTCGGGCTGCGGACCGCCTGGGCCTGGATCTCACCACCGGCCCAGCTGAGCCGGGGCCGGGCCGTCGCCCAGGCGGGTCGCTCGTCCATCGTGGTCGCCGCCGGCCTGGTCGGGCTTTTCGCGGTCTCCGCGCTGCTGGAGGCGTTCGTGACCCCGGCGCCGCTGCCGGTCGCCGCCCGGGTGGCGATCGGCGCCACGGTCTGGCTGGCCTTCCTGGCGTACGCGCTGCTGCTCGGCCGGCGGGCCGTCAGAGCTGGCCGAGGGACTTGAGCCGCAGGTAGGTGTCGGCGACCGCCGGGGCGAGTCGGTCGGCGGGGACGTCCACCACGGTCACCCCGTGCCGGGACAGGGCGGCCCGGACCCGGTCCCGCTCGGCGATGGCCCGCCAGGCCGCCGCGGCGGCGTACGCGTCGTCGGGGCTCGCGGGCGGGGTGGTGGTGAGCCCGGCCAGCACCGGATCGTGGGTGGCGGCGAGCACCACCCGGTGCCGGGCGGCCAGCCGGGGCAGCACCGGCAGCAGGCCCTCGCCCAGCGCGCCGGCCTCCAGAGCGGTGAAGAGCACCACGAGGCTGCGCTGCCGTTCCCGGCGCAGCACCTCCCCGGCGATCAGCTCGAAGTCGGTCTCCACGAGCGCCGGCTGCAGCGGCGCGACGGCGTCCACCAGCCGGGCGAGCAGAGCGGGCCGGCCGCTGCCGGTCACCCGCGCGCGGATCGCGGTGTCGGCGGCGAGCAGGTCGACCCGGTCGCCGGCCCGGGCGGCCAGCGCGGTGAGCAGCAGTGCCGCGTCGATGGCGGTGTCCAGCCGGGGCTCGTCGCCGAGCCGGACCGCCGAGGTGCGCCCGGTGTCCAGCACGCAGACGAGCCGCCGGTCCCGCTCGGGGCGCCAGGTGCGGACCAGCACGTCGGAGCGGCGGGCGCTGGCCCGCCAGTCGATGGACCGCACGTCGTCGCCGACCACGTACTCGCGGAGGGTGTCGAACTCGGTGCCGTGCCCGCGCCCCCGGGTCACCTGGACGCCGTCGATGACCCGCAGCCGGGCCAGCTTCTCGGGCAGGTGCCGCCGCGAGTCGAAGCGGGGCAGCACGCGCAGCGTCCACGGCGGGGTGGCGGGGTGGCCCGCGCGCTGCCGGAAGGCCAGCCGCAACGGTCCGAGCGAGCGTACGGTCAGCGCCACTGCGGGCCGGTCGCCGCGCCGGGCCGGGGTGAGCCGGACCGGCAGGGTGGCCGTGCCGCCCGGCGCGACGGTGAGCACCTGCCCAGCGGGGACGTCCGGCCGCGCCCCGGCCGAGGGCAGCCAGGCGTCGCGCACCTGGGCGCGCAGGGTGCGGTCGGAGGTGTTGGCCAGGTGCAGGGTGACCGTGGCGGTGCCGCCGAGCCGGACCGCCCGGTCACCGGCGCGGGTGGCGGTGAGCCCGTGCAGCGGCGCCGCGAGAGCCCAGTCGAGGGCCACCAGCAGCAGCACGGCCGCGGTCAGCACGGCGACACCGAGGAACGGCGCCGGCCAGGCCGGCAGGGTCGCCGCGCTCACCGCGAGCAGCAGGCCCGCCCGCCAGGTCATCGCGGTGTCGGCACGGTGGCCAGCACCGCGTCCAGCACGCTGTCCACGGTGACGCCCTCCAGCTCGACCTCCGGGCGCAGCCGGAGGCGGTGCCGCAGGGTGGGCCGGGCGACCGCCTTCACGTCGTCGGGGGTGACGTGGTCCCGACCGGCCAGCCAGGACCACGCCTTGGCGGTGGCGAGCAGGGCGGTGGCGCCCCGGGGCGAGGCGCCCAGCTCCAGCGCCGGAGCGATCCGGGTGGCCCGGCACAGGTCCACGATGTAGCCGAGCACGGGCTCGGCCACGTGCACCGCGTGCACCGCCGCCCGGGCGGCGGCCAGGTCGGCGGCGGTGGCCACCGGGCGTACGCCGGCGGCGCGCAGGTCGCGCGGGTCGAAGCCGGCGTGGTGCGCGCGGAGCACGCCCAGTTCCTCGTCCCGGCCGGGCAGCGGCACGGTCAGCTTGAGCAGGAACCGGTCGAGCTGCGCCTCGGGCAGCGGGTAGGTGCCCTCGTACTCGACGGGGTTCTGGGTGGCCGCCACGATGAACGGGTCGGGCAGCGGGCGGCGCTCGCCCTCGACGGAGACCTGCCGCTCCTCCATGACCTCCAGCAGCGCCGACTGGGTCTTCGGCGGGGTGCGGTTGATCTCGTCGGCGAGGAGCAGGTTGGTGAAGACCGGCCCCTCCCGAAAGGTGAAGGCGGCGGTGCGCGGGTCGAAGATCAGCGACCCGGTGACGTCGCCGGGCATCAGGTCGGGGGTGAACTGCACCCGCTTGGAATCGAGGTCCAGCGCGGTGGCCACGGTGCGCACCAGCAGGGTCTTGGCCACCCCGGGCACGCCCTCCAGCAGCACGTGCCCCCGGCAGAGCAGCGCGATGACCAGGCCGGTGACCACGGCGTCCTGGCCGACGACGGCCTTGGCCACCTCGGCCCGCAGCCGGTGCAGGGCGGCGCGGGCGTCGGGCTGCGCGGTGGGCGACGCGGCGGCGATGACGGGTCCGGTCACCGGGGGTCTCCTTCGGTCGGGTGGGGGGCCAGGGTACGGGTCAGGGCGTCCAGTTCGCGGGCCAGCTCCAGCAGCTCCCGGTCGTCCTCCGGCGCGGCGCCGTGCAGCAGCTCGGCCACCCGCTCCGGGTCGGCCCCGGTGTGCGCGGCGACCCGGGCGGCCACCTCGTCGGGCGGCGTGTCCGGTGGCAGGTTGAGCCGGGGCAGCAGCCGGTCCAGCGCGGCGGCGCGCAGCGTCGCGGCGGTGGTGTCCCGGGCGCCGGCCCGGCGGTAGAGGCGGGCCCGGCCGAGCACCGTCTCGGCGGCGCGGACCGTCACGGGCAGCGGCTCCGGCACGGGCGGGCCGAGCCGGCGGGCCCGCCACAGCACCAGCAGCAGCCCGGCCACGGCGAGCTGCGCCAGCACCGCCCAGAACCAGGGCGGGAAGGCGTCCCAGAGCGGGTTGTGCCAGTTCGGCGGCGGGTCCGCTCGGTCGGCGGCGCGGTCGCCGGTGCGCCGGGGCAGCGGTGTGCCGTCGTCGTCCGGGGTCGGCGACCAGCTCGGCCCGGTCGGGGCGGGCGCGGGGCCGGGCAGGTCGAGCCAGACCAGCGGGCGGTCGCCGCCGAGCAGGCCGGTGGCGACGGCGCGGTTGCCCCACTCGTCGATCCGGTCGTTGCGGAACGGGTCGCTGGCACCGACCACCACCACCTCGGTGCCCCAGAGGATCCGGCGTAGCGCGCCCGCGTAGCACCGGTCGGTGCCGGCCGGCCCGGCGTAGCGCTGGTGGTCCACGGCGGCGGTGCCTGCCCGGAGCGCCTCGGGCAGCCGGCAGGGCGCGCCGTCGGCGTCCGGCGGCACGGCCCGGGTGGCCCACCGGCGATCGGTCGGTTCGAGCGGCAGGGCCAGGCCGGTCAGCACCCGGCGGGACGGCTCGACCAGCACCAGCCGGCTGCCGGGCGGCAACACGGTCAGGGCGGCCAGGGTGTCCGGGTGCACGAGGTCCGGAGCGGGCACGAAGAGGGTCGTGGGACCTGTTCCGGCGGCCCGCAGGGCGTGCAGCGTGTCGGTCTCCCGGCGGATGGGCACCCCCTGCGCGCGCAGCGCCTCGGCCAGCCGGCTGCCCCCGTCGTCGCCGGCGGCGGCCGGGGACAGGAAACCCGGGTCGTCCGGGTCGGGCTGGTCCACGGCGTGCAGGACCAGCGTGGTCACGATCAGCAGCACCGCCAGGCCGATCGGGACCACCGCCCGGTGCCACCGGCGGCGGGGCGCGGGCGGGGCCGCCGGCCGGGCCGGGTCGAGGGTCGCGGTCACCGGGGGTCCCCCTCGGCGGCCAGCTCGCGGCGCAGGTCGGCGGCGAGGTCCCGCATGCGGTGGTCGTGCGCGGCGGTGGCCGGGCGCTGGGCGTACCAGAGGTCGGAGAAGATCGCCCCGGCCGTGTGCAGGGTGGGTCGCACCTCGGGCCGGACCCGGGCCACGGCCGTGGTCAGCTCGGTGACGGTCAGCCCGGGGCGGGGCTCCACCAGCTGCCGCGCCACCAGGAGGCGGACCATCTCGCGCAGCCGTTCCCGGACCGCCTCGGCGTACCGGCCCTCGGCGGCGAGCCGGTCGGCGAGGCCCGGGTGGGCGGCCGAGGTCGGCTCGGGTGACCGGGGCGCGGGCACCGGCACGGCTGGCGCGTCCGGCCGGGCGCGGCGCCGCCGCCGGGGCAGGCGCAGCCTGGGCAGCCGCAGCTTCGGCAGGCGGAGCCGGAGCCGGAGCCGGGGGAGCCGGAGTCGGGGCAGCCGGGGCCGGGCCATCCGGGGCAGCCGGCGGGGCACCCAGGCCGGGAAGAAGTACCAGGCCAGCGCGACCAGGAGCGCCCCGGCCAGCAGGAGCAGAGCGGCCAGCGGCAGCGGTACGGCGTCCCCCAGCGCGGCGGCCGTCTCGGTCCACCACCGGCTCACCGGGGCACCGCCAGCAGGACGGGTTCCGCGGCCGGGGCCCGGGAGAGCCGGATGTCCAGCCCCTCGGTGCGCATCCGGGTCTCCAGGTGCAGCACCGCGTCCAGGCAGGCCAGCGCCGGGTACGCGACCGCGTTCACCGCCACCCAGGCGACCGTGGCGACCGGCAGCGCCCAGGCGGAGACGTCGAAGAGGCCCAGCAGCCCGAGGCCGTGGTAGACACCCAGCCCGATGCCGAGCCGGATGAGCCACCAGCCCAGGTAGCCGAGCAGCCGGATGGCGGCGGCCCGCCCACCGACCCGGACGGCCAGCCGCAGCGCCCGCCCCGGCGCCCGGTACGCCGGCACCCGGTCCACCACGAGCGCCGACACCAGGGCGCCGAGCAGCCCGTACGCGACGAACCAGGCCGGCCCGGCCAGCCCGGCGAGCAGGACCGTGCACCCGACCGCGGCTCCGGCCAGCAGGGTGGGCCCCCAGCGGGCGCCGTGCAGCAGCTCGCGTGGCCCGGTGCGGCGGCCCAGCAGCGCGGCCCCGGCGGCCCGGGCGGCGGGGTTGCCGAGCAGCGCGATGATCATGGCCTCGGTGCCGGCGCCCAGGGCGAGCAGCAGCCAGTACCACCCGAGCCGGTCCGGGTCGGGCCACCACTCGGGCGGCCGGGCGCCGGCCAGCACCCGCAGCGGGTGCAGCAGGGCCTGCTCGCCGAGGGCCAGCAGGACGGCGAGCGGGACGAGCACGCGGGCCTGGTCGCGCAGCAGCAGGACGGCCGAGTCGAGCAGTTCGCCGACGGTCAGCGGGCGGCGCGGGAGCACCGCGGTCGGGCCGACGTCGGACACGGGGACTCCTGCCGGGCGGGTCGAGGTGGCGGGCGGCGACACGCCCGAGGGATCATGGTTGCACGGCGCGTCCGCGTCCGGTGGACCCGTCCGCCGGAGCGCGCCACGCGGGCGGCCACGCCGTCAGCTGTGGTGCGGGACCGCCCTCGGCGCTACCGTGCCGTGAAGACGCCGAATCCTCCGAACGAACGGGGATGGAACGATAAACCCCATGAGAGCCCGGGTACTGGTGGTCGACGACGACCCCGCACTCGCCGAGATGCTCGGCATCGTCCTGCGCAGCGAGGGCTTCGTGCCGTCCTTCGTCGCGGACGGAGAACGGGCACTGGCCGCGTTCCGTGACAGCCGGCCCGACATCGTCCTGCTCGACCTGATGCTCCCCGGCATGAGCGGCATCGACGTGGCCCGGGCCATCCGCGGCGAGTCCGGCGTGCCCATCGTGATGCTGACCGCCAAGAGCGACACGGTCGACGTGGTGCTCGGGCTGGAGTCCGGCGCCGACGACTACGTGGTCAAGCCGTTCAAGCCCAAGGAGCTGGTGGCCCGGATGCGGGCCCGGCTGCGCCGGGGCGAGGACGTGGCGCCGGAGCTGCTCACCATCGGCCCGCCCGGCAACCAGATCACCATCGACGTGCCGGCGCACACGGTCAGCCGGGACGGCGAGGAGGTGAAGCTGACCCCGCTGGAGTTCGACCTGCTGGTCGCGCTCGCCCGCAAGCCGCGCCAGGTCTTCACCCGGGAGGTGCTGCTGGAGCAGGTCTGGGGCTACCGGCACGCCGCCGACACCCGCCTGGTCAACGTGCACGTGCAGCGGCTCCGCGCCAAGATCGAGCCGGATCCGGAGCGACCCGAAATCATCCTCACCGTGCGAGGCGTGGGCTACAAGGCGGGCACCGGATAGCCTGGTCAGCACTGTGGTGACCTCCCCGCCCCCCGCCTCGCCGACCATCGCGCCCCGCCGGCTCCGCGCCGCGCGGGCGCTGTGGCGTGTCCTGGCGGGCCGCACGGCCCGGTTCGCCGCCGGCGTGCACCAGACCTGGCGGAGGTCGCTCCAGCTCCGTGTGGTGACCATCACGCTGGTGGCGTCCAGCCTGCTGGTGGGCGGTTTCGCGTACCTGATCGCCGACAAGCTCACCAACATCCTGCTGGAGAACGCCGAGACCGACGTCCTGCTGCGGCTGCAGAACGGCAGCGACTACGCCTCGAAGCAGTTCAGCCTCTACAGCCAGCCGCAGGAGGCCCAGTTCCAGGACACCATCGACGGCACGGTCAACTACCTGGCCGGCGGTGACCCGGCGCAGACGAGCGGCGTGGTGGTGGCGATCACCGCCGACAACTTCACCAACATCGAGCCGCGCACCTCCCCGGACGTGCAGGTGCGCCCGATGATCAGCCGGGAGTTGCGCGCCTCGGTGGCGGCCGGCAACGTCGCCCACCAGATCCGCACCGGCACGCTCGGCGGCCAGCGCACCAAATACCTGGTCTACGGCTCGCCGGTGCCCACCCGGTTCGGTCAACTGGAGCTCTACTACCTCGTACCCCTGTCCCGGCAGGACGCCACGGCGGCCGACGCCCGGGCCACCGTGGTCGCCACCGGCGCGGCCCTGGTGCTGCTGCTCGGCCTGCTGGCCGCCCTGGTCACCCGCCTGGTGGTGACGCCCGTGCGGGTGGCCGCCCGGACCGCCCAGCGGCTCTCCGCCGGCCTGCTCGACCAGCGGATGGTGGTCAACGGCGAGGACGACCTGGCCCTGCTCGCCGCCTCGTTCAACCAGATGGCGACCAACCTGCAGCGGCAGATCCTCCGGCTGGAGGAGATGTCCCGGCTGCAACGGCGGTTCACCTCCGACGTCTCCCACGAGCTGCGGACGCCGCTCACCACGGTCCGGATGGCCGCCGACCTGATCTTCGCCGAGCGGGACGAGTTCGACCCGGCGGTGGCGCGCAGCGCCGAGCTGCTCCAGGCCGAGCTGGACCGGTTCGAGGAGCTGCTCACCGACCTGCTGGAGATCAGCCGCTTCGACGCCGGCTTCGCCATGCTCGACAGCGAGCCGACCGACCTGGTGCCGGTGGTGCACCGGGTGACCGAGCGGCTGGCCGGGCTGGCCGAGCGGGTCGGGGTGGCCATCGAGCTGGACCTGCCGGACAGCCCGGTGATCGCCGAGGTCGACCCGCGTCGGGTCGAGCGGGTGCTGCGCAACCTGGTCGGCAACGCCGTCGAGCACGGCGAGGCCAAGCCCGTGCGGATCACCCTCGGCGTCGACCAGAGCGCCGTGGCCATCACCGTGCGGGACCACGGCGTCGGGCTCAAGCCGGGCGAGGAGAAGCTGGTCTTCAACCGGTTCTGGCGGGCCGACCCGTCCCGGGCCCGGCAGACCGGCGGCACCGGGCTGGGCCTCTCGATCAGCCTGGAGGACGCCCGGCTGCACGGCGGTTGGCTGGAGGCGTGGGGCGCGCCCGGGCAGGGCGCCCAGTTCCGGCTGACCCTGCCGGCCCGCGCCGGCGACCGGCTGACCACGTCGCCGCTGCGGCTGGTGCCGGCCGACGCCACCCTGCCCTTCGGCGGTCCGCGCGACGGCGGCCCGCTCGCCATCGGTCCGGGCAGCGGCGCTGGTGCGCTGGCCATCGGGCCGGCGGAGGGTGCGGACCGGGCCGAGGTGACGTCATGAGGCGGCGCCTGTTGACCGCGTTGCTGGGCGGCGTGCTGCTTCCCGCCGGGCTGGTCGGCTGCGGGCTCCCGCACGAGACCGAGGTGCAGGTCGACGGCTCGGGCCCGGCGGCCGAGGCGGGCGCGCTCAACGGCAGCCCCGCGCGGCCGCCCACCCCCGGCGACAGCAGCGAGCCCGGCCCGTTCATCGACAACTACCTGCGGGCGGCCGCGGCCGGCGAGCGCGAGCAGGGGTACGCCCGGGCCAAGGAGTTCGTCGCCCAGGAGGCGAAGGGCCAGCTGCGGGAGAAGCCGCAGAGCAGCGAGATCGAGCTGACCGTGGTGCGGCTGCGGGAGAAGCCGGTGATCACGCCGCCCGTCAACCAGGGCACCACCGACGTGACGGTCAAGGTGCAGCAGGTCGGGGTGCTGCGCGCCGACGGTGCCCTGGACCCGCCGGAGGCCAGCGAGACCGAGTACAAGTTCCAGCTGCGCCGAGCGGATGCGGGCGGCCCGGGGCTGCTCCTCACCAACGTGCCCAACGTGCTGCTGGTCAGCGACACCGCACTGCGGGAGTACTACCGGTCCCGCACCATCTACTTCTGGAACTCCGACCAGTCACGCCTGGTGCCCGACCTGCGTTACCTGCCCTCGTCGGTGCCGGCCGAGCGGCGGGTCACCGACGTGGTGAAGTGGCTGGCCGGGGGCCCGTCGAAGTGGCTGGCCCAGGGGGTGACCGGGCTGCCCGACGGCACCCGGCCGATCAACAACGCCACCGGCGCGGACGGGCACTGGGAGGTCAACCTCACCATGCCGGGGGCCGACGACAAGAAGCTCGGCCTGCTCGCCACCCAGCTCGCCTGGTCGCTGCCCGAGCTGAACGGCCAGCTCGACCTGAAGATCCAGAACCAGAAGCGGCTGACCGTCGACCTCCAGGAGGAGCGGAGGGCGCACGCCGCGTACCCGGCCGGGGACCGCCCGGCGCGGTTCAGCGTCTACGACGGCGCCATCCGCCCGCTCGCCATCGCCAACGAACCGAGAGTCGCCGTCCCGGTGGACGCCGAGGACAACAAGAACGTGGTCGCCGCGGCGCTGGCCCGCGCCGACGACCAGGTGCTGGCCGCGCTGGTGGTGACCGGGACGGACCGCCGGCAGCGGCTCAAGGTCGGCTCCGGCCCGGACCCGGTGACGGTGTTCAACACCAGCGAGCATTCGTACGCCGCGCTGGGCCGACCCACCTGGCTCCGCTCCCTGGACGGGCGGCACCCCGCCGGCCTGGTGGCCGCGGACGGCAAGCTCTACCGATTCGACGGGTCGGCCCAGATGAGCCTGGTCCCGCTGGCCGTCCCCGGCCCCGTCGTGGCGGTCGCCGGGTCCCTCGACGGGCACCGGATCGCCCTCGTCAGCGGGGGCAAGCTCTACGTGGCCGCGGTGAGCGTCGACGGGGGCGTGGTCGGCGTGGGCCCGCCGCAGCGGCTGGCCATCCTGCTCAGCGGCGTCACGGCGGTGGACTGGCTGGCGGAGAACGAGCTGGTCCTTGCCGGCAACGAGGCGGACCGGCGGCCGGCGATCCACCAGATCACGGTCGACGGCGCCCAGGAGACCGCACTGAAGCGGGACATCGGCGCCGAGGTGACCCAGTTGGCGGCCTACCCGGGCGGCGCGGTCGGCGGGCTGCCGTCGCTGTCGTACATGTACGAGGCGAACAAGGCGGCCTACCGGAACAACCCGTTCGACAACATCAAGCGGGAACAGGTGCTGGACGTGCCGGCGGGCAGCCGGGCGACCAACCCGACCGCACCCTTCTTCCTCTACTGAGGCGCCGGTGCCGGGCCTGGGGGGACTCTGGTCGGATCTGACCGACCTGGTGCTGCCGGCCGGGTGCGCCGGCTGCGGGGAGCGCGTGCCGGGCCTGCGACAGGGCTTCTGCCCGGGCTGCGTGCGCGACCTGGAGGCGCTCACCCCCGCGCCGGCCCGGCCCGATCCGGCCCCGGCCGGCCTGCCGCCCTGCGTCGCCCTCGGCCCGTACGCGGGCGCGCTGCGGAACGGGCTGCTGGCGTACAAGGAGCGGGGCCGGCACGGGCTGGCCCGGCCGCTGGGCGCGCTGCTGGCCGAGGCGATCGCCGTGGCGGTCGGCGCGCGAGGCCCGGTGACCCTGGTGGCGGTGCCGGACACCGCGCGGGCGGCCCGCGCCCGGTACGGCGACCATCTGGACCGGCTGGCCCGCCACGCGGCGGCCCGGCTGGGCGCGGCCGGCTGGCCGGTACGCGTGCTCCGGCCGCTGCGCGCGCTGCCCCGGCCGGACTCGGTGGCGCTGGACAGCGCCGGCCGGGCCGCCGCGGCCGAGGCGGCGTTCCGGCTGCGCCGCTCCGGCGGGGTGGCCGGTCCGGTGGTGCTGCTCGACGACATCGTCACGACGGGGGCCACGCTGGCCGCCGTGAGTCGGGTCCTGCGCGACGCGGGAATGACGCCAAAGGCCGCGGCCGTGCTCGCCGCAACGCAAAAGCGCCACCATCAGTGACGCTTCGTGTTTCCGTTTCACCCCATGGTGTATGAGCTGTTAAATTTCGCGGCCTCTCCCGGCAACTGGGGGTGACTGGTGGCCGAACAGGAGTTAGCGTTTTCGTGTCGGGGGTAGGAGGGTTGCCAACCTTCCCCCGGCATTGGAAGGAGGCGTAGCCGTACACCATCGGTCGACGCCGAACGGGGTTCTCCCTGGGTGCGTCGACCGGAAGATCCGGACCGAACGACCGTCCGAACAAGGGAGGTCACGTGGACATCGTGGTCAAGGGCCGTAACGTCGAAGTGCCGGACCATTACCGGGTGCACGTAGCCGAGAAGCTCGCGAAGATCGAACGCTACGACCACAAGCTCATTCGCGTGGACGTCGAGTTGTTCCACGAGCGCAATCCGCGCCAGGCCGATCATTGCCAGCGGGTGGAAATCACCTGCGTGACGCGCGGCCCGGTGATCCGGGCCGAGGCCTGCACGAATGATTTCTACAGCGCGCTGGACGCCGCCATAGCCAAGCTGGACACCCGCTTCCGCCGGGCGGCCGACCGCCGCCGCGTGCACCGCGGCCGGCACGCGCCGCTCTCCGTCGCCGCCGCCACCGCCGACCTGCCGGTCGCCGACCTGGAGGGGCCCGGCCTGGCGGCCTTGAACGGGCACGCGACGGCCACCGCCGTCGCGGAACGACCCGACGAGAGCTTCGAGGAACACGACGACCAGCCGTGGCACATCGCGCGGGCGAAGGTGCACCCCGCCGAGCCGATGACGGTCGACGACGCGCTGTTCCAGATGGAGTTGGTCGGCCACGACTTCTACCTGTTCCAGGACAAGGAGTCGGGCCGCCCGAGCGTTGTCTACCGCCGGCACGCCTACGACTACGGGATCATCTCGCTCGACACCGGACCCTGACCACCCCGCGGGAACACCGGCCGGAAGCCGTGGTGGGCGACCACCGCGGCTTCCGCCGTCAGCCGGTGCGGTCGCCGGGCAGCCGGCCGAAGATCAGCGAGTCGACCCGGGTCCCGTCCGGGCCGGGGAGCCGGCCGCGCAGCAGCCCCTCCCGACCGAAGCCGGCCTTTTCCAGGACCCGCTGCGAGGCGATGTTCTCCGGCCGGGTGCCGGCCCAGAGCCGGGCCAGCCCGGCGTCGAAGGCCCAGCCGGCCACGAGGCCCACCGCCCGGGTGGCCAACCCCCGACCGCGCGCCTCGGGCAGCAGGCTGTAGCCGAGCATGGCCTGGCCGGTGCTCGGTTCGTCGTACACGAGCGCGCAGCCGCCCACCACGGCGCCGCTGGACGCGTCCAGGACGGCGAGGTCGGCCGAGCGGCCGGCCAGCCAGTGGCTCTCCGCGCGGCGGCACCGCCGCTCGACCGACTCCCGCGTCGGCGGGGCCGGCGGCACCCGGTTCGCCACCACCTCCGGCAGCGTGTGCAGCCGGTACAGCGCCTCGGCGTCCGCCGGCCCGAGCCGGCGCAGCGTCACCACGCCGTCGGTGAGCCGGCCCTCGGGCAGGTCCGGCAGCAGCCGGGCGGTCGGCCCGGGCGGGTCGTCGGCGAGGCGTACCCAGACGGCAAGGTCGTGCCGACCGTCCCGACCCTGGCCGGCCGACCGGCGTACCCCCTCGTGCCGGAACCCGGCGGCCAGCGCCACCCGCTGGCTCGCCGCGTTCTCCTCCTGGGCGAGCAGTTCGAGCCGGACGGTGCCGGCGGCGAAGGCCGCCTCGGCCAGCGCGCGGGTGGCGGCCGTGGCGACGCCCCGGCCGCGCGCCCACGGCGCGACCCAGAAGCCGATCTCCGCCTGCCCGCGCTCCGCCACCGGGTGGCTGAGGCCGGCCGCGCCGATCAGCCGGTCGGTGGCCGGGTCGGCGATCGCGTACGCCGCGCCGCCGGCAGCCCAGGCCGCCGGTGCGCCCTCGGTGATCCACCACCGGGCGCTCTCCTCGGTGTACGGGTCGGGCAGGCCGGGCAGGAACCGCTGGGTGAGCGGGTCGGCGCAGGCGGTGGCCGTGTCCGCCAGGTCGGTGAGCCGGTCCCGCCGCAGCCGCACCCCGTACGCCTCGATGATCTCCGGGGTCACCGCAGGTCCTGCGGGAGCAGCCCGCCGATCCAGACGTCCTGCCGTTCCCCGCGGTGCTGGACGCCGCCGCGGAGGGTGCCCTCGACCGTGAACCCGGCCTTCTCGGCGGCCCGGCGGGACGCGGTGTTGCCGACGTTGGCCCGCCATTCGATCCGGGCCAGCCCGAGCGTGGTGAAGCCCCAGGCGCAGAGTGCGGTCAGCGCGGCCGGCAGGTAGCCCCGGCCCCGGGCGTACGGCGCGGTCATGAAGCCGACGTCGGCGACGAGCGGGCCGCCGGGGGAGATGCGCAGGTCGATCGAGGCGAGGTAGCGGTCGTCGGCATCGGCGACCGCGTAGGAGGCGCCGGTGCCCCGGGCCCAGGCCGCCTCGGCGATGTCCCGAAGGAAGCTCTCGGCGTGCTCCCGCTGGTACGGGTGCGGCACCGTGGTCCAGCGGATGGTGTCCTCGTCCCGGCAGGTGGTGACGAGCGCGTCGATGTCGCCCTCCTCGAGCGGGCGCAGTCGCAGCTCGGTGGCGCCGGCCGTGGCGAACAGGACCGGCTGGGGCCGGCCGAAGACCGCCGCGCGGCGGGCCTCCAGGGTGTCCGGGCCGTAGCGGAAGGGCTCGCCCGGTGCCCCCAGCTCGTGCGGCAGCAGGGAGCCGATCCAGGCCTCCGGCCGGCCGCCGACCGAGGGGTGGGCCAGCCGTAGCTCGCCCTCGACCCGGAAGCCGGCCCGGAGCGCGACCAGCCGGGAGGCGTGGTTGCCGATCTCCGCCTGCCAGATCACCCGGCGCAGCTTGAGCGCGTCGAACGCCCAGCGGGCGACCGCCCGGGTGGCCCGCGCCGCGACGCCCCGGCCGCGAGCCCAGGGCGCGGTCCAGTAGCCCACCTCGGCGGAGTCCAGGCCGCGATCGATCGACACGAGGCCGCAGGAGGCGAGCAGCTCGCCGGTGTCCGCGTCGCAGACCGCGAACAGCGCCTCGGTGCCGTCCGCCCAGGCCGTCCCGCTGATCGTGGTCACGTATCCCAGGGCGTGTTCGGGCAGGTACGGGCGAGGTACGGTGGTCCAGCGCTGGATGTCCGGATCCTGGCAGGCGCGGTACACCGCGTCGGCGTCCTCCGCCCGCCAGGGTCGCAGCAGCAGGCCGTCCTCGATGATCTCCACAGGCTCCACCCGAGCCATCGTGCCGGATCGTTCGCGGACGGCGTAACCCGATTACCGCCGCTCAGCGCCCGCGCTCGGCGTTATGTCGGGTTCGCGGCTCCGGACCACCGCCACCAGTGACCATCGCCGCGCCGGAGCGCCTACGATGGTTCGAGACTGTCTAGGGGAGCGTTGATCCGTGTCGATTCTGGAAAAGGTCCTTAGCGCGGGCGCGGGCCGTATGGTGCGCCGGCTCAAGGCCATCGCCGCCGCCGTCAACTCGATCGAGGACGACTACGTCAACCTCAGCGACGACGAGCTGCGGGACATGACCGACCAGTTCAGGGAGCGGCTCGCCGACGGTGAAACCCTCGACGACCTGCTGCCCGAGGCGTTCGCGGTGTGCCGGGAGGCCGCCGCCCGCGTGCTCGGCCAGCGGCCGTACGACGTCCAGGTGATGGGTGGCGCGGCGCTGCACTTCGGCAACATCGCCGAGATGAAGACCGGTGAGGGCAAGACCCTCACCTCGGTCATGCCGGTCTACCTGAACGCGCTCGCCGGCAAGGGCGTGCACGTGATCACCGTGAACGACTACCTGGCCGAGCGCGACGCCGCCTGGATGGGCCGGGTGCACGAGTTCCTCGGCCTCACCGTGGGCGTGGTGCTGCCCAACCGCCCGGCCACCGAGCACCGCGCGGCCTACGAGTGCGACATCACCTACGGCACGAACAACGAGTTCGGCTTCGACTACCTGCGCGACAACATGGCGTGGTCGCGGGAGGAGCTGGTCCAGCGCGGCCACTTCTTCGCGGTGGTCGACGAGGTCGACTCGATCCTCATCGACGAGGCGCGGACCCCGTTGATCATCTCCGGCCCGGCCGAGCACTCCGCCCGCTGGTACCAGGAGTTCGCCTCCGTGGTGGCCCGCCTCCAGCCGGGCACCGACGGCGAGGGCGACTACGAGGTCGACCACGCCAAGCGCACGATCGCCATCACCGAGCGCGGTGTCGCCAAGATCGAGGACCGGCTCGGCATCGACAACCTCTACGAGTCGGTCAACACCCCGCTCGTCGGCTACATGAACAACGCGATCAAGGCCAAGGAGCTCTACAAGCGCGACAAGGACTACATCGTCAGCGACGGCGAGGTCCTCATCGTCGACGAGTTCACCGGCCGCATCCTGCACGGCCGCCGCTACAACGAGGGCATGCACCAGGCGATCGAGGCCAAGGAGGGGGTGGAGATCAAGCAGGAGAACCAGACCCTGGCCACCATCACCCTCCAGAACTACTTCCGCCTCTACGAGAAGCTGTCCGGCATGACCGGCACGGCCCAGACCGAGGCGAGCGAGTTCAACAAGGTCTACAAGGTCGGCGTCGTGACCATCCCGACGCACCGGCCGATGGTCCGCCTCGACCGGGCGGACGTCATCTACAAGACCGAGAAGGCCAAGTTCAACGCCGTGGTCGAGGACATCGCCGAGCGGCACGAGCAGGGCCAGCCGGTGCTGGTCGGCACGGTCTCGGTGGAGAACTCCGAGATCCTCTCCCACATGCTGCGCCGCCGGGGCATCCCGCACTCGGTGCTGAACGCCAAGTTCCACGCCAAGGAGGCGGAGATCGTCGCCCAGGCCGGGCGCAAGGGCGCGGTCACCGTGGCCACCAACATGGCCGGCCGCGGCACCGACATCCTGCTCGGCGGCAACGCCGAGTTCCTCGCGGCCAACGAGCTGCGCCAGCGCGGCCTCGACCCGGTCGAGCAGCCCGAGGAGTACGCCAAGGCCATGGAGGAGGTCCTGCCCACGTGGAAGCAGGCCTGCGACGCCGAGGCGGAGGAGGTGGCCGCCGCCGGTGGCCTCTACGTGCTGGGCACCGAGCGGCACGAGTCGCGCCGGATCGACAACCAGCTGCGTGGTCGCGCCGGCCGGCAGGGTGACCCGGGCGAGTCCCGGTTCTACCTCTCGCTGCAGGACGACCTGATGAAGCGCTTCCGGGCCGGTGCCGTCGAGGCGGTGATGGACCGCTTCAACATTCCGGAGGACGTGCCCATCGAGTCGAAGATGGTCACCCGCCAGATCAAGAGCGCGCAGGCCCAGATCGAGGGCCAGAACGCCGAGATCCGGAAGAACGTCCTCAAGTACGACGAGGTGCTCAACAAGCAGCGCCAGGTGATCTACGCCGAGCGCCTCCGGGTGCTCAACGGCGAGGACCTCTCCGAGCAGGTCCGCAACATGATCGACGATGTGGTCGGTGCGTACGTGGTGGGTGCCACGAGCGACGGCTACGCCGAGGACTGGGACCTCGAGCAGCTCTGGTCCAACCTCAAGCAGCTCTACCCGGTGGGCATCACCGTCGACGAGCTGGAGGAGGAGGTGGGCTCCCGGGCCGGCCTCGACCAGGACTTCCTGCTCGCCCGCCTCAAGGAGGACGCGAACGCCGCGTACGACCGGCGCGAGGAGCAGCTCGGCGAGGAAGCCGTCCGCCAACTCGAGCGGATGGTCCTGCTCCAGGTGATCGACCGCAAGTGGCGCGAGCACCTCTACGAGATGGACTACCTCCAGGAGGGCATCAGCCTGCGGGCGTACGCCCAGCGCGACCCGGTCATCGAGTACCAGCGCGAGGGCTTCGACATGTTCGCCACCATGATGGACGGCATCAAGGAGGAGACGGTCGGCTTCCTCTACAACCTCGAGGTGCAGGTCGAGGAGCCCGCGCCGGAGGCCGAGGAGGTGGAGCTGCTGGAGAAGCCGGTGGAGATCCGGGCCAAGGGTCTCAACCGCACCCCGCAGCAGCAGGGCCTGCAGTATTCGGCGCCCTCGGTCGACGGCGAGGCCGGCCGTGGCGCGCCGGTGCTCGAGCGCGCCGAGGAGCAGGCGCCGGCGCTCGGCATCGGCCGCCCCGAGACGTCGGAGCGTCCCGCCGCCTCCACCCCGCGCCGGTCGACGGCCGGGATGAGCGGCCAGGCGGTCGCGGCGAGCACGGCCCGGCGGGCCGCGCCCGGCCAGGTCGACGGCGCCGGCGAGGGCCCGTCCCGCAACGCGCCCTGCCCGTGCGGCTCCGGCCGCAAGTACAAGCGCTGCCACGGCGCCCCCAACGGCGGCAACTGACCCGCTCCGCAGCAGCCCCGACGGGCCCCGGCCACCGGCCGGGGCCCGTCGCCGTCTGCACCCACCGGGGCGGGCAGGGATCAGAGGGCGTCGAGGACGGTGCAGAGCCAGGTGCCGCGGCGGTGCTCCAGGCGCAGGGCGACGGCCCAGCTCGCGCCACCGGCGCCGGCGAGGACGGCGGCGGCCTCGACCGCGCCGGTCCGGGGTTCGCAGACCCGCAGCCGGCGGAGGTGGAGGACCGGCCGGCCGGTGCGGCGGCGTGCGGGGCCGACCCGGCGGGCGGCGCGGGTCAGCTCGGCGGTCACCCGGGCGGCGGCCTCGGGTAGGCACAGCGGGCGGAGCTGCCCGGGCGGGCGGTAGCCGTTGACGATCTCCAGGAAGGTGCGGACGAACCGGTGCGCAGCCCGGGCCGCCTCGGGGGTCGCGGTCACCAGGGCGGCCGGCGGAGGACCCGCCGGGCGCCCCGGCCCGGCCGGCACCGGCCGGACGTCGGCGCCCCGGCCGGCGGGGCGGTCGGGATCCCGGCGGCGCGGGTCGAAGAGGTCGAGGGCGAGCTGGTCCACGTGGCCCCAGGTGTCGCCCCAGGACGGGTCCTGGTCGGTGCAGGGCGGGTCGAGCGGCGGCGCGGGGCGGAGCCGGACGGGGGGACGCGGTGCCGACGGGCGGCGGGTGTCGACCATCCTCAACCCCTGTTCGTTGCGTTTGCTTTCGTTTGCCTCCGATGGTTTCTCATTCTCGGGCAGGCAACGCCCGCCGTCAATGCCGGTGTGCCATCCGGCGGTTACTCCACGTCGCGATCGGTCAGCGGGTTGCCGCGTACCCACTCGGCGGTCTCGGCGTACTTCCGCTGGATGTACTCCTCCAGTTGGGCGCGCTCCACGCGCCACTGCCCCCGGCCGCCGATCTTGATGGCGGGCAGCTCTCCGCTGCGCACCATGTGGTAGACCTGCGAGTCCGAGACGTTCAGCTCGGCGGCCACGTCGGACAGCAGCAGGAACCTCGGCTCCACGGTGACTCCCGGGGTTGGCTACGTTTGCTTCAGTTTGCCATCACGGGCCGGATCGCCCCAGGCGCGGCGCGGCGAATCCGACCGGGGGACACACCGGCGTGGAACTTCTCCGCGGCGGGTGCCGGGTGTATGACGGTCACGGCGTACGGCATGATCGGCGCCCGGAGCCGGCGTCCGCCGGCCGGCGGCCTGAGGGCGGGGAGAGACCGGTGACCGACGAGCTTGTCCGGGTGTACGTGCCGGCGACCGTCCCCATGCTGGCCCGGCTGCGCGAGGAGGGCCTCGCCGGCGAGGAGGCGCACGCGGTCACCCCGGAGCTGCGGGAGTGGTACGCCGAGGGCGACGAGGAGGAGCTGGAGTACGTGGCCTTCACTCGGGCCGCCCAGGAAGCCCTGCTGCTGCTCCGGGCCGATCCGGCCGCGCCCCGCCGGCGGGTCGTCGTCTCGGTGGACCTGCCGGCCCGAGCGGTCGGCCGGGTCGGCGGCGAGCTGGGCTCCAGCGTGGTCCGGCTCGCCGGGCCGGTGCCGGTGAAGTCCGTCGCCGCCATCCACGTGGACGGCGGCGACGCGGTCGACGACGTGGCCGCCGCCGCCGAGGTGGTGGCCGAGGCGCAGGCCGGTGACCCGGACGCCCAGTTCACCGTCGACGGGGCCGAGGACCACGAGCTGGAGTGGTACGACGTGACCGAGCTGGACCTGCTGCTGCGCCAGGCCTCCTGACGCCCCCGGGCCTCAGGAGCCGGACTCGTCCTCGTCGTCCACGGCGCGCGGGCCGAGGGTGCGGCCGAACAGGACGAGCGCGGTGAGGGCCCCCACGAACAGCACCCAGATGCCGTTGTCCACCCGCGAGGTGCCGAGCGCCGTCTGCGCCACCTGGTCCGCCTCGCTGAGCGCGGCGGCCAGGTCGAGCAGCCCGCGCCCGCCGACCCGGATGATCACCTCGGTGAGCAGCAGGAGCAGGCCCGCGCCCGCCCCGGCCACGAGGTACGCGGGCCAGCGCAGCTCCGCGACGGCGCCGTCCCGGCGCTCGGCGCGGCGGCGGGCCCAGGCCAGGTAGAGGTACGCCACCAGGCCGGCGATCAGCCCGGCGAGCAGGGACTCGGTCCGGGAGACCCACTTCGCGGCGTCGAGCATCGACTGCTGGGTGTCCCCGGCGCCGAACAGGTCGGAGAGCGGGTCCCGGGCACGGCTGAACAGCACCACGAAGACCTGCGCGCCCAGCGTGGCGGCGCCGACCGCGCCGACCACCCGGGCGTTGCGCGCCCCGGCCGCCGCCCCACCGATGATCGCGGCGGCGGCGGTGGTGCCGGCGATGGTGTTGGTGGTCGCGTTGTCGGCGTACGTCAGGTTGACGGCGACCGCGGCGGCGAGCCCGACCAGCAGGCCGGCGCCGACGGCGACGAGGAAGCGCAGGGTGGCCCGGTCCAGCCGGTTGGTCGCCGCCAGGGCGACCGCGGCGCCGGCGACCAGCGCGGCCGTGATCACGCCGGGCAGGGCGTACGCGGAGAGGCTGAGTGCGGTCACCCCGGCCGCGGCCGAGGTGATCGCCGCCCGAGTGGACCAGAGCATGGCGGCCAGCCAGCCGAGCGACAGCACGGCCAGCACCAGGGCGCCGGGCGCGGGTGCGAGGCGGCCGCCCGCGGGCGTGGCCCCGGCGGTGCCGTCCGAGGGGGATCCGGCCGGCGTGACCGTCCGCTCGGTGGCGGGCTGGTCCGGCTCCGCGGCCGTGGAGCTGCCGGGCTGCTTGCTCATCGTCTCCCTCTCGACGGACGCCGGATCGGCCGCGACGGCCGGGCAGGTCACCGGTCATCCAGGGTACGCGGCCCGCCGGGTACCCCTCCCGGCCCGGCGGGCCGGCGCTGTCGATCCTGGGCGCGCCGAGCGCAGGGTGACGGATCGCAGGCGACCGTCGGATAGGGCCGAGGATTCGTCGGGGCGGGCGGCTTGTCGCCTACGGTCCGGTGTGCGGGGTTGCGTCCGGGTGCGCCGGCCGAGGCGGCCCGGAACCGGGGCGGTGGAGGCGGGGCCGGCCCCTCCGCATGGAAGAATTGGCCGAGGTCCCGCCGCCGCGACCGGTACCCCGCGCGCGGCGCCCGGCAGCCCGGCCACCCGGCCGGCCGCCCGCGGGTCCGGTTTCGCCACCGCCGTCGAGATCGCACAGGAGCCTGTGATGGACGCCGTGTTCTCCGTACCCGAGCCGCGCAACGAGCCGGTCCACACCTACGAGCCCGGCAGCGCCGAGCGGGAGCGGCTCCAGCGGCGGCTCACCGACCTGGCCGCCGAGCGGATCGACCTGCCGATGACCATCGCCGGCGAGCAGCGGATGGCCGCCGGCGACCCGATCGACGTGGTCCAGCCGCACCGGCACGCCCACGTGCTCGGCGTGACCGGCCACGCCACCCACGACGACGCCCGTGCCGCGGTCAAGGCCGCCAAGGACGCCGCGCCGATGTGGCGGGCGCTGCCGTTCGAGGAGCGCGCCGCGATCTTCCTGCGCGCCGCCGACCTGCTCTCCGGCCCCTGGCGCGACACGCTCAACGCGGCCACCATGCTGGGCCAGTCGAAGACGGTGGTCCAGGCCGAGATCGACGCGGCGTGCGAGCTGATCGACTTCCTCCGGTTCAACGTCTACTTCGCCCGCAAGCTCCTCGCCGAGCAGCCGATGTCCTCGCCGGGCGTGTGGAACCGCTTCGACCACCGGCCCCTGGAGGGCTTCGTCTACGCGGTCACCCCGTTCAACTTCACCGCGATCGCCGGCAACCTGCCCTCGGCCCCGGCGCTGCTCGGCAACACCGTGGTCTGGAAGCCGGGCCCGACCCAGCAGTTCGCCGCCCACTTCACCATGCGGCTGTTCGAGGCGGCCGGCCTGCCGCCCGGCGTGATCAACATGGTCACGGGGCGCGGCGAGGAGGTCTCCGACGTCGTGCTCGCCGACCCCGACCTGGCCGGCATCCACTTCACCGGCTCCACCAAGGTCTTCCAGCACCTGTGGAAGACGGTCGGCGACAACATCGCCCGCTACCGGGGCTACCCGCGGCTGGTCGGCGAGACCGGCGGCAAGGACTTCGTGGTCGCGCACACCAGCGCCGACGTGGACGCCCTGCACACCGCGCTGATCCGGGGCGCATACGAGTACCAGGGCCAGAAGTGCTCGGCCGCCTCCCGGGCGTACATCCCCCGGTCCATGTGGGAGGGCGGGCTGCGCGACCGGCTGGCCGCCACCGCCGACTCGCTCACCTACGGCGACGTCACCGACTTCAGCAACTTCGGTGGGGCGGTGATCGACGACAAGGCGTTCGGCCGGCACGCCGCCGCGCTGGAGCTGATCAAGGGCGACGACAGCTGCAAGATCCTGGCCGGCGGGACCGCCGACGACTCGGTCGGCTACTTCGTCCGGCCGACGCTCTTCGAGTGCTCGGACGCCGCGCACGAGACGTTCACCACCGAGTACTTCGGCCCGATCCTCGGCGTGCACGTCTTCGACGACGCCCGCTTCGACGAGGTGGTCCACCAGGCCGAGTCGATCGCGCCGTACGCGCTGACCGGGTCGATCTTCGCGACCGACCGCCGGGTGGTCGACCAGGTGGCCGAGAAGATGCGGTACGCGGCCGGCAACTTCTACATCAACGACAAGCCGACCGGCGCGGTGGTCGGGCAGCAGCCGTTCGGCGGCGCCCGGGCCAGCGGCACCAACGACAAGGCCGGCTCCTGGCACAACCTGGTCCGCTGGACGTCGCCGCGGACGATCAAGGAGACCTTCGTGCCGCCGACCGAGCACGGCTACCCGCACATGGGCTGACCTGCGCGCGGTCGCCGGTGGCGCACCCAGCGTCACCGGCGACCGGCCGGGCGGGGGAGGGTCCGGACGTCCCCGGCGGACTGTCGTCGGCCGACAGTGCACATCGGACGACCCAACGGGTGGCGAAAACGGCAAATCCTGGACGCCAGGTCCGACAAAGTGGCAGCTTAGAGGGCATGGCGGAATCCGGAGTCAACCCGACGGCGGCGGCCCTGCTGGGCCTGCTGCACGACGGCCCGATGACAGGCGGCCAACTGATGGCCGCCGCCGAGCGCCGGCTGGCGCCGTACTGGTCGATGACCCGTAGCCAGGTCTACCGCGAGCTTCCGGTCCTGGCCGAGAAGGGTCTGGTGCGGCTCGGCAAGCCCGGGCCGCGGTTGAGCCAGCCGTATGCGATCACGGCGGCCGGAAAACGGACATTCTCCCGCTGGCTCACGGAGAACCCGGGCCGGGACACCATCCGTAACCCGATAGCGCTACGGATCGCCTTCGGCAACCTGCACTCGGCGAGCCAGCTCAAGAACCTCTACGCGTCGGCGAACGAATACCACACCGAGGCCCTGGCGGCGGTGCGCGAGCAGGTCAAGAACGCCAAGAAGGAAGGCGACGACTACGACGCCAGCGCGCTGGAGTTCGCCGTCGCCTACCACCGGGCGGCGCTGTCCTGGCTCAAGAGCGCCCCGGTCGGCTGACCACCTGCCGCAGCTCGGGCGACGTAGGCAGCGCGACTTTTCGCGCGTCACTGCGGGGCTCGCAAGCTCACTCCTCGCACGCGCAGTAGGCTTGTCTGTCGTGACCGCTGCCGATTACGCCGAACAGCTCAAGGAACTCGACGCCACCCTGCGCAACATCGAGGCCGTGCTCGACCTCGACAAGCTGCGCGAGCAGAAGGCCCGCCTGGAGCAGGAGGCCTCCGCGCCGGACCTGTGGGACGACCAGGCCAAGGCGCAGCAGGTGACGTCGCAGCTGTCGTACGTCAACGGCGAGATCTCCAAGCTCGGCAGTCTCCGCTCCGGGCTCGACGACGCCGGGGTGCTGCTGGAGCTGGCCCAGGACGAGTCCGACCCCGGCGCCCTCGCCGAGGTCGAGGCGGAGATCACCGGGCTGACCAAGGCCATCCAGGAGATGGAGGTCCGCACCCTGCTCTCCGGCGAGTACGACTCCCGGGAGGCGCTGGTCGCCATCCGGGCCGGCGCCGGCGGCGTGGACGCGGCGGACTTCGCCGAGATGCTGCTCCGCATGTACCTGCGCTGGGCCGAGCGGCACGGCTACCCGACGGAGGTCTACGAGACCTCGTACGCCGAGGAGGCGGGCCTCAAGTCCGCCACCTTCACGGTCAAGGTGCCCTACGCGTTCGGCACGCTGAGCGTGGAGTCCGGCACCCACCGGCTGGTCCGGATCAGCCCGTTCGACAACCAGGGCCGCCGGCAGACCAGCTTCGCCGGGGTCGAGGTGCTGCCGGTGGTGGAGCAGACCGACCACATCGACATCCCCGAGAACGAGATGCGGATCGACGTCTACCGCTCCTCCGGCCCGGGCGGGCAGAGCGTCAACACCACCGACTCGGCGGTCCGGATCACCCACATCCCGACCGGCATCGTGGTCACCTGTCAGAACGAGAAGTCCCAGCTGCAGAACAAGGCGTCCGCGCTGCGGGTGCTCCAGGCCCGGCTGCTGGAGCGCAAGCGGCAGGAGGAGCAGGCCAAGATGCAGGGCCTGAAGACCGACGCCGCCGGCTCCTGGGGCGACCAGATGCGCTCGTACGTTCTGCACCCTTATCAGATGGTGAAGGATCTGCGGACCGAGCAGGAGACGGGCAATCCGTCCGCGGTCTTCGACGGCGAGCTGGACAGCTTCATCGAGGCGGGTATCCGCTGGCGGAAGCAGCAGCAGCTCTCCGCTGACGGTGCGTGATCGATCTCGAACGCAGCGCGTCATCGATCTCTTTCTGACCGGCTGAATCGACGACGCGACCCGCTTCGGAGGGGCGGGGGGCTTGGCTCTCTGGTTACACCGCGTAGACTCTCGACCCGTGATTCAGCTTGAGCAAGTGACGAAGACGTACCCGAAGGCGTCCCGGCCTTCGCTCGACAACGTGTCCGTCTCGATCGAGAAGGGCGAGTTCGTCTTCTTCATCGGTCCATCCGGCTCCGGCAAGTCCACGATCATCAAGATGCTGCTGCACGAGGTCACCCCCAACAAGGGGCGGGTCATCGTCAACGGCAAGGACGTCACGTCGATGCGTTCCTGGAAGCGACCCCACTTCCGGCGTTCCATCGGCTGTGTCTTCCAGGACTTCCGGCTCCTGCCGAACCGCACCGCCTACGAGAACGTGGCGTTCGCGTTGGAGGTGATCGGCAAGACCAAGGCGGTTGCCCGCCGGGTCGTTCCGGAGGTGCTGGAGCTGGTCGGTCTCGGTGGGAAGGAGCACCGCTACCCCCACGAGCTCTCCGGTGGTGAGCAGCAGCGTGTCGCGGTGGCCCGGGCGTTCGTGAACCGGCCGCTGATCCTGCTGGCGGACGAGCCCACCGGAAACCTGGACCCGGACACCTCGATCGAGATCATGCGCCTGCTGGACCGGATCAACCGCACCGGCACGACCGTCGTGATGGTCACGCACGACTCCAACATCGTGAACCAGATGCGCCGCCGCGTCATCGAGATCGAGAGCGGCCGCATCGTGCGCGACCAGGCCCGCGGCGTCTACGGCTGAGCCGCTGACGACCCGCAGCCCCTGACGACGAACACCTCACGCCGGAGAGCCGGAGGAATTTCCCGATGCGGATGAAATACGTCCTGTCCGAGGTACTGGTCGGACTGTGGCGCAACGTCACCATGACTCTCGCCATGATCATCACCATGGCGGTGTCGCTGTTCATGTTGGGCGGCAGCGGCCTTCTGTACCAGAAGGTCGGCGACATGAAGGACCTCTACTACGAGAACGTCCAGGTCTCGATCTTCCTGAAGTCCGACGCCAACGAGCAGCAGCGGACCGACCTGGAGACCAAGCTCAAGGCCGACCCGATGATCAAGGACGTCACGTACGTCAACAAGGACGAGGCGTACAAGCGCTTCCAGCAGATGTACGCGGACGCGCCCGACCTGGTCAACGCGGTCAAGCCCGACCAGCTCCCCGAGTCGTTCCGGCTCACGCTGGTCAACCCGGAGCAGTACAAGAAGATCTACGACGAGTACAAGACCTCCGAGGGCATCGACACGATCGTCGACCAGAGCAAACTCCTCGACAAGGTCTTCGGCGTGCTCACCGGCTTCCAGAACGGCGCGTTGGCCATCGCGATCGTCATGGCGGTCGCCGCCCTCCTGCTGGTCGCGAACACCATCCAGGTGGCCGCGTACAGCAAGCGGCGTGAGGTCGCGGTCATGAAGCTGGTCGGCGCCTCCAACTGGTTCATCCAGGCGCCGTTCGTGCTGGAGGCGGTGGTCGCCGGTCTGATCGGCTCGATCCTCGGCCTCATCGCGTTGATCGCCTTGAAGACACTGGCGGCGGGGAGTTCGATGGCGGCCCTGGAGGGCCTCATCACCCCGATCTCCTGGTCCGACATCTTCCTGACGTTCCCGCTGATGGCCGCCGTCGGTGGCGTGGTCAGCGCGGTCACCGCCTGGGTCACGCTCCGCTTCTACCTGCGGGTCTAGTTACCGGTACGGCTCTCCAAGGACCCTCCCGCGCGGAATAAACCGCGCGGGAGGGTCCTTGTGTTTCCGGTAGCATGATCCGCGCTCCGCGATCGGAAGGGAGGTGGCGCCGATGCCACGGGAAAAGGGTCGCAAGGTGGTCGCCTCCAACAAGAAGGCGCGGCACGACTACGCCATCCTCGACACGTACGAGGCGGGCATGTCGCTGACCGGCACCGAGGTCAAGTCGCTGCGGGCCGGGCGGGCGTCGCTGGTCGACGCGTTCGCCCAGGAACGCGACGGCGAGCTCTACCTGCACGGCATGCACATCCCGGAGTACACCCAGGGCACCTGGACCAACCACGAGCCCCGGCGGACCCGGAAGCTGCTGCTCAAACGGCTGGAGATCGACCGGCTGGTCGGCAAGACCAGGGAGAGCGGTCTCACCATGGTGCCGCTGCAGGTCTACTTCTCCGACGGCTGGGCGAAGGTGGAGATCGGCCTGGCCCGGGGTAAGAAGTCCTACGACAAGCGCCAGGACCTGGCCAAGCGGGACGCCGACCGGGAGATCGCCCGGGTGGTGGGCCGGCGCGGCAAGGGCATGACTGAGTGAAACTTCCGGTTTGTCCGGGTGCCGGCTTCCGGCCGGCCTCGGAATGAATCCGGTTGCGCCAGGCGTTAGGCTTGGTGTTGCTGCCGACAGGGGCAGCCCGTCGAGGGGGTGACTGGTTTCGACTTCGTACGTTGCGGCAGGGGAAGCGAGCCGAGGAAGCCGACGTCGTCTCGAGAATCGTTCGTCGGAAACCAATAAGCGCCAAGAACAATCGCGCTGACTTCGCTCTCGCCGCCTGAGGCGAGTAGCAAGTCTGTCGGCCTGGGAGCGCCTTCGACCCAGTTAGCCGGCATCAGCTAGAAGGCTGGCCAACCGGACCCGGTCGCGGGGTCCGTGCGGCGAGATCAATCAGCGACTGGGCCCGTCACACCGACTCGCTCGCGTGATCGGAGGGGCCGAGTAGAGGCACAGCGAGCTGCGCTCGGAGAAGCCCTGACAAGGCGGCGAAGGACCCGGGTTCGATTCCCGGCACCTCCACCACCTGACCTGTGCGCCCCGGTCCACCCGGACCGGGGCGCACAGTCGTCTCCGGACCCGTGTTGCCGGGCCGGTGGTGCCGGCGCTCTAGGCTCCGGCTGTGACGAACGAGCGGATCCGACTCTCCGTCGGCGCGGCCTCCGGCCAACGGGCGATGGCCGTCGTGGTGGGTGCGCTGTTCACCGCCTTCGGCGCGGCCTTCGTGCTGCTGCCGCTGGTCGCCGGGGGCCTGCTGCGCCGGGTCGCCGGCCTCGGAGACCCGGTCCCCTCGTACGACGACGTCCGGGACCTGCCGCCCGAGCTGCTCCCGCCCGACCTGCACGAGGGCGCCACCGCCGCGCCCACGCCGCTGCGCTACGCCGGCCTCTGCGGGGTCCCGTTCGTGCTGCTGGGGCTCTACCTGGTGCTGCGGGTGCTGCGCACGGCCGCCTGGCTGGACGGGACCCGGGCCTCGGTCCGCGGCGCGCTCGGCACCCGTACCGTCGACCTGGCCGCCGCCGAGGTGCGCGGCGGCACGATCGCCCACCGGGTCGGCGACGACGGCGTGGTGCGGGTGCCCAGCCTGATCGCCCGGGACCGGGACACCGGCCGGCGGGTCACCATCCCGTTGCAGGGCCCGGGGCTGGGCAACCTGCCCCCGTACGAGCTGCGGGCGCTCGCCGAGGCGATGACCGCGGGCCGGCCGGACCAGGGCCGGGACGCCGACGCGCACGCCCTCGCCGGCCGGCTCCGTGCCATGGCGGCTGATCCGCTGGGGCTGTAGAGGCCACTGTGACGGCTGGGACGGATGGGGCAGATGAGACGCCCACCCCTCCTGGACAGCTCGGGAACCCGGGTTCACCATCGCTGTACGCGGTAGCGCAGCAGCGCGGGAGGTGCCATGGTCACCAATCCGATCCAGCAGCCGTCCACGGCGACCGCCGTACCCCGCACCCGGCCCGCCCTTCCCGGCGACCTGCGTGGCCTCACCCGGGCGCTCGCCACGGCGCCCGCGGAGCCGCGCTGGCGGGAACACCTGGTCGGCCGGCTCGGCCCGGTCCGGTCCGGCTTCGCCGAGCACGTCCGGCTCACCGAGGGTCCGGCCGGCCTCTACGCCGAACTGCTCCACCAGGCCCCCCGGCTGGACCGGGGCGTACGCCTGCTGGCGGGCGAGCACGCCGCCATCGCGGCGGCCATCGCCGCGCTCCAGCACGCGGTGCGGCTCCCCTCGGTGCCGGCCGAGGACCTGCGGGAGCAGGCCCGGAACCTGCTGCGGGCGCTCGACCGGCACCGGCAGCGCGGCGCGGACCTGCTCTGGGAGGCGTACCAGGCCGACCTGGGCGGGGAGGACTGACCCGGCGGGAACCGGCCGGGGGAGCGCCGCGTCCAACCGGCATGCGTCGCTCTCTCGCCCTGCTCGGGCTACCGCTCCTGGTCCTGGCCGGCTGCGCCGCACCCGGTGCCGACCCGGCCGGCCCGCCGGCCGCCGGCCCGAGCGGTTCCCCGGTCTCCGGCCCCGACCACCGCTGGGAGGCGTTCGACCAGCGGGCCACCGAGGTGGCCGACGCGTGGCGCCCCGGGCCCGCGTGGCGCAGCGGGTACGTCCCGCTCGACGAGGCCACCGTGCTGGCCGGCGACCCGGGCTTCGACGGCGAGACGAAGCAGGCCTTCCTCAACGGCTGGTACCGGGAGCAGATCGCCCTCCCGACCGCCCGGCCCGCCGAGGGGACGATCCGCTTCCCGGACGGCACCCTGCGCGTCCCGCTGGTCAGCGCCGCCGAGGCGTACGCCCAGCTGGACCAGGGTGACCCGCCGCCCTGCGAGGGCCGGCCCAGCACGCCGGGGCCGGGACGGCCCAAGGGCGGCCCGACCATCGAGCCCGGCCCGGACGGCATGGTCGCCACCCAGGCGCCCAGCCCGTGCGTGCCGCTGACGGTCACCGGCGTGACGCTGGGCAGCGCGTCGGTGCGCACCAGCCGGGGCGAGGCCACCGTGCCGGCCTGGCTGTTCGCCGTGGAGGGCCTCCGGGTGCCGGTGGCCCGGCTCGCCGTGGCACCGAGTGCGATCGGGACCGCGCCCGAGGGGATCGCGCCGAGCCGCCCGGCGGACGACGGTGTCGTGGGGGCGGCGGACCTGCGGGTGGTGGACGGTAACCGGATCGACTACCGGGTCGGCACGGGCGCCTGTGACGGGCAACCGACCCCGCTGGTGCTGGAGCGGGACGACGTCGTGGTGCTCGGGGCCGGGGTGGTCCGCTCGACCGGGATGTGCACCATGCAGCTGGTGCTGAAGCCGGTGACCGTCACGCTGAAGGCGCCCCTCGGCGACCGGGCGGTGCTCGACGTGGCCAGTGGCACCCCGCTCGTCGTGCGCCGCTGACCGCTACAGGATCCGGGGCACGTCGGTGCTGATCGGCACCGGCAGCACGGTCGGCCGGTCGGCCGCGAGTGCGGCGGCCAGCGCCGGGCCGAGCCCGTCCGGCGACTCCACCACCTCCGCGGCGCACCCGTAGCCGCGCGCCACCGCGGCGACGTCCAGCCCCGGCAGGTCCAGCCCCGGCACGCCGGGTGTGTGCTTCAGCTCGGCGAATGCCTTGAGGATCGCGTACTGCCGGTTGACCGGGACCACGACGGCGAGCGGCAGGCCGAGCCGCGCGGCGGTCCACAACGCCTGCACCGAGTAGTGGAACGAGCCGTCGCCGATCACCGCGACCACCGGCCGGCCGCGCCCGGTGTCCCGCTCGGCCAGCGCGATGCCCACCGCGGCCGGCAGGCCGAACCCGAGGCCGCCGCTGGCCATGGTGAAGTACGACCGGGGCCGGGCGGTCCGCAGCCGGCGGCGCAGCGCGGCCAGGTTGGACGGTGACTCCTGCACGAGCACCCCGTCGGCCGGCCACTGCCCGGCCAGCGCCTCGAAGAGGCCGTCGGCGCTCGGCGGGTCGGCCGCGTCGGGAGGCGCCGGGGCGTCCCGGGCCGGCGGCGGGGGCCGGTCCGTCGGGGGCAGCAGCTCCACCAGCCCGGCCATGGCCAGCCCGGCGTCGCCGAGCAGGCTCTCCCCGACCGGGGCGCGGGCCGCCTCGTCCGGGTCGTCGGTGATGTGCAGCAGCCGGGCGTCGCCGGGCAGGTAGTCGCCCGGCACGTGCGGGTAGTAGCGGAACACCGGGGCGCCGACCACCAGCACCGTGTCGTGGCCGCGCAGCGCCTCGGCCAGCGGGCTGATCGCGTACGGCAGGACGCCCCGGAACTGCGGGTGGTCCTCCGGGAAGACGGCCCGCTCCGGGGCCGGCGCGGCCCACACCGGCGCGGCCAGCCGCTCGGCCAGCGCCACCGCGGCCGGCCAGGCGTCGGCCCGGTCCACCGCCGCGCCGAGCACCAGCACCGGAGCGCGGGAGGCGGCCAGCGTGGCCGCGAAGCCGCGCAGCCGGTCCGGGTCCGGGGCGATCCGGGTGGCCACCGTCCGCACCTGCGGCGGCGGGTCGGCGGGCCGGTCCCAGTCGTCCATCGGCAGGGAGAGGAAGACCGGCCCGGTCGGTGGCTGCACCGCCGAGGCGTACGCCCGCATGAAGGCCGCCGGGATGTCCTGCGCCCGCGCCGGCTCGTGGGCCCACTTGACGTACGGGTGGACCAGCTCGACCGCCCGGGGGCTGGCCAGGCGGGGCTCGATCAGCAGCATCTCCCGGGTCTGCTGGCCGGCGGTGACGATCAGCGGCGTCCGGTTGTGCCAGGCGGTGACCAGGTTGCCCATGGCGTTGCCGGTGCCCGGGGCGGTGTGCAGGTTGACGTGCGCCGGGCGGCCGGTGGCCTGCGCGTAGCCGTCGGCCATGGCCATGGCCGACGCCTCCTGCAGCGCGTGCACGTAGCGGAAGTCGGCCGGGAAGTCCTTCAGGAACGGTTCCTCGGTGGAGCCGGGATTGCCGAAGACGGTGGTCAGGCCCAGCGCGCGGAGCAGGTCGTAGGTAGTGTCGCGGACCGTTGCCATCGCCGGCTGCCTCCCGTCCCCCGCGTGCCGGGGACGGCCCGGTGATCAGCTCCCCGACCAGCCGAATCTATCGGGCCGAGGTTGACTTTTCGGGCGCTTCCCGGCTCAGGGCAGCGGGAACGGGAGCTTGATTCCGTCCAGCGCCCGCCCGCAGGGGCAGTCCCGCTCGGCGGGCAGGGCGGCGACCGCGTCCAGCAGCACCCCGCGCAGCCGGTCGGTATTCTCCGCGAAGACCCGGAAGACCTCCTCCTGGGTGACCGACTCGCCCGCCTCGACGCCCGCGTCCAGGTCGGTGACCAGGGCGATCGAGGTGTAGCAGAGGGCCAGCTCGCGGGCGAGCACCGCCTCCGGGTGGCCGGTCATGTTGACCACCGTGCCGCCGATCGAGGCGTACCAGCGCGACTCCGCCCGGGTCGAGAAGCGGGGCCCCTCGACCACCACCACCGTCCCGCCGTCCACGGTGGGCACGCCGCGCCCGGCCGCCGCGTCGAGCAGCGTCCGCCGCCCAGCCGGGCAGTACGGGTCGGCGAACGACACGTGCACGGCGCCCCGGTCGTAGTACGTCTGGACGCGCCCGCTGGTGCGATCGACGAGCTGGTCCGGCACCACGAACGTGCCAGGGCCCAGCTCCGGCCGGAGCCCGCCGACGGCGCAGGGCGCCAGCACCTGGCGTACGCCCAGGGACCGCAGCGCCCAGAGGTTGGCCCGGTAGGGGATCAGGTGCGGCGGGTAGCGGTGGTCGCGCCCGTGCCGGGGCAGGAACGCCACCCGCCGGCCGGCCACCTCGGCGATCGTGACCGGATCCGACGGCGCGCCGTACGGGGTCTCCACCACGTGCTCGGTGGCGCCGTCGAGCAGGGCGTAGAGGCCCGACCCGCCGATCACCGCCAGTTCGGCCGTAGCCGCCATCCGACCCTCCCTCGATCCCGCCACGATCACCCGCCGGTCAGACCTTAGCCAGGGGGCGGACCGCAGGCTATGGTGCCTTGCATGGCGTTGACAGCGCGGCTGGTCGCGGCGTACGGCTGACGGGTGTCGGACATGCAGGGTGAGGGACAGGCGATCGGTGGCCGAGCCATGGATTCCATGACCGGGCGGCTGCTGGTCGCGACGCCTGCGCTGAAGGACCCGAACTTCGATCGTACCGTCGTGCTGCTGGTCGCCCACGAGCCCGGCGGCGCCCTCGGCGTGGTGCTGAACCGGGCCACCGAGGTGCCGGTGGCCGACGTCCTGGGCGACTGGAGCGACCTGGCCCGGCACCCCGCGGTGCTCTTCGAGGGCGGCCCGGTCCAGCCCGACTCGGCCATCTGCCTGGCCCGGATGCGCCACCCGATCAAGCCGGTGAAGGGCTTCCACCGGGTGTCCGGCGCGGTGGGCACCATCGACCTCTCGGTCGACCCGGAGAAGCTGCGCGACGCCGTCGGCGGGATCCGGGTCTTCGCGGGTTACTCGGGCTGGGGCGCCGGCCAGCTGGAGCGGGAGATCGAGGACGGGTCCTGGTTCGTGCTCGACGCCCTCCCCGGTGACGCCTTCGTCGACCGCCCGGACGATCTCTGGCCGATGGTGCTGCGCCGGCAGGGCGGCATGATGGCGGCGGTCGCCCACTTCCCCCCGGATGTGGCCCTGAACTGAGTGGCCTGGCCGGGGGACCCCCGCGAGATGACCATGCCGACCGGCGTGTGTATAGTTCTCTGCGTGCCCGGGCGACCGGGGACAACCGCAAGGGGCCGTGGCGCAGCTGGTAGCGCACCACACTGGCAGTGTGGGGGTCAGGGGTTCGAGTCCCCTCGGCTCCACCCAAGCGAAGCGCCCTGGTGAGGGACCATTTCCCCCGCCAGGGCGCTTGTCGTTTCTGCCGGGCGTGACGGTTCCGGAGTTGGTGCAGCGCGTCCGCGACCTTGAGGCGCGAAGGCATACAGGACTCGACAAGACGACGCCAGCCAAACGCGATGTCGAGCGTGCACCGAACTCAACTGCCTTGAGTAGGCGACGGTATGGACCGGAGGGCGCGGCCCGCACTCGAGTCCGCAGGAAGAAGGGAGACCAGCGCCTCGTACACCTCGCCCACGCCTCGCGTTTGTACTGCATGTATGCCCAACTCTCTGGCGGCCATGACATGCTCGTTGTGGTCATCAAGAAACAGAAGCCGGTCGGCAGTCGTACCAATCGTGCGGATCGCGTGGCGGAACATCGCCAGATCAGGTTTCATCAAACCTAACTCGTGCGAAACAAAGGTCCAGTCAAAGTAGTCGACCACACCCCAACGGTCGAGATGCTGTTGCCAGTGAGCCGGGTTTGTGTTGCTAAGGCATGCCATCTGGATAGTCCCGTGAAGGCTTCGAACCAATTCGATCGTTCCCGCAAACGGTCCGGCCGGCCATCGAGCAAAATCATCCACGAACTCGGCAGGCGTGAGATCCAGCCCCCAGTCCGTCACAACACCTTCACCGAAGGTGTCGCCATCACACTTGCCACGCTCGAAGGCCTGTACCCACTTCGATGTAACCCATTTCGAGTCTAGCGCCGGGCCGTTTTCCTCGCCGGTCAGTTCGGCCAGCCGTTGTAGGCCGCGGTTGTTCATCAGCACGCCGCCGAGGTCGAACAATATTGCGTCAAACCTCGAACTGCCGATCTCACTCACGATAGCCCCTTCCCACTTTTCGGAGTTCGCGCTATCCGATTGTCGAGCAAGCTGATGCATGGTAACAGACATTGGGGCGGGTGCCGTCTTCCATTTCCGCCGTTGCCCTGCGTACTCGCAGTTCCATCGTCCGTACGTCGATGTCACGTCGGTGCAGCGCCACCAACTCGCCGAACCTCAATTGCGCAAACGCGGCCAGGAGCACAAGTAGCCGGTAGCGGGGTTGAATTGCCTCGGCGGACGTCGGACGCTTGGCTGGCCGCCGGCGTCTACCCGGTGGGCGGCGCCGCGTTGGCGGCTGCGATGTGCAGCGCCAGCTCGTGGACGAGGTCGTCCATGCTCTGGCCGGTCTGGGTGCGGATGAGGGTGAGGGCGAGTTCGGCCAGGAGCATGAAGCCGCGCGTGCGGGCAGCTTCGTCGGGAAAGGCTGCGAGCAGTTGTTCGGCGCCGCCGAGGTCACCGCGGTGCTTGGCGGCGATGACCCGGCGGCGCGTTGCGCAGCGGTGAAGGCCGACGTCGGGTCGGCGCTCGTCATGACGTGACGAGGATGGGGTTGCCAGTCGCGCGTGCGGCGTCGAACCGCCGCATGACGTCGGACCAGTTGACGAGGTTCCAGAGGCGGTCGACGTAGTCGGGGCGGACGTGCAACTACGGAAACATGGCAACTAGACGGCGTTCGTGAGGGCTCCTCTGCCAGCCGGCCCGTCCCTGGGCGCGCCTCCGCGCCGCGATGATCCCTGCGGAGGCGCGCTCAACCCACATCTCGGGGCCTCCCTCGGCGGGGAGGTGGGCGCGGATCGACAGCGCGGGCGAGGTGGGGAGCCATCGGGAGCCCCAGGCGCCGAGGTGCGCCATGAGCGGGACGAGTTCGATCTCCGCCTCGGTGAGGCGGTAGTCGATCTTCTGGCGGTGGCTCGAGTTGGTGAGCAGTTCGCGGAAGTGCCGGTGACCGCCGACCATGACGTCCCGCAACACGATCAAGCTCCACCGTTCTACCGGTTGTAAGTTGCAGGCAGATGGTGCCCATCGCATCGAGGAGGATTCGTGCCACAGCTGTTGAGGGTGCAGAGCTTCAACGTGTCGCGCGACGGGTTCGGCACGGGCGAGGGGCAGAGCCTGGAGCGCCCCTTCGGCCACGCCGATCCCACCGCCCTGTTCTCCTGGCGTGCCGCCACCGCCAGCTTCGTGTACCGCACCGAGCCTGGGGGCACCCGCGGCCTGGACGACTACATCGTTCGCGACTACGACCGCAACATCGGCGCGGAGATCATGGGTCGTAACAAGTTCGGCCCGCAGCGCGGCCCCTGGGAGAACCACGAGTGGCAGGGGTGGTGGGGGGACAACCCGCCGTTCCACGTGCCGGTCTTCGTGCTCACCCACCACGAGCGCCCGTCGTTCACCCTGGCCGACACCACATTCCACTTCCTCGACGCGAGCCCGGCCGAGGCGCTGGCACGCGCCAGGCAGGCCGCCGATGGTCGGGACGTGCGCCTGGGTGGTGGAGTCGCCACGATCCGCGAATTCCTCGAGGCCGACCTGGTCGACGAGATGCACGTCGCCGTCGCGCCCGTCGACCTCGGTCGGGGCGAGCGGCTGTGGGAGAGCCACACCGAGCTTCTCGACCGCTTCCACCTGGAGTCGGTGCCGAGCCCGAGCGGGGTCACCCACCTGCTGTTCTGGCGACGATGACCACCGCCCGTGCCGGCTGCGCGCACACTGGTAAGCCCGCGTGCTACGGGAGAAGCCCGCTGATCCCTAGCATGGCCACATGACCGTAGATCTGTTCGCGGGCCTGCCCGTCCGCGACTACCGGGCGGCGGCGGCCTGGTACGAGCGGCTCCTCGGCGGCCCGCCCTCGTTCCTGCCGAACGACACCGAGGCGGTGTGGGAACTCGCCGAGCACCGGTACCTGTACATCGAGGTGCGGCCCGAGCACGCCGGCCACGGCATGCACACCGTCTTCGTCGACGACCTCGACGCCCGGCTCGCGCGGATCGCCGAGCGCGGCCTGACGCCGGCCGAGAGCGAGACCTACGACAACGGGGTCCGCAAGGCCATCTTCCGCGACCCGGACGGCAACGAGATCGGCTTCGGCGGCGGCCCGGCCTGACCGGGGCCGCGCGGTGGCGGCGCCCGCCCCGCCGGAGGGGACGGACGCCGCCGGTGGACTCAGCGCGGCTGGTACGCCTTCGGCAGGCGCATGCCCCGCTCGGCCATGAGCTGCCGGACCCGGTCCGGATAGTTGGTGATGATCCCGTCGACGCCCAGGTCCATCAGCGCCGCCACGGTGGCCGGGTCGTCGCAGGTCCACGGCACGACCTTCAGGCCACGGGCGTGCGCGTCGGCGATCATCTTCGCGTCCGGGTACATGCGGAAGGCCGGGTCGGCCACCGTGCCGTTCTGCGGGAAGCCGTAGTTGGGGGAGAGGGCGGTCACGCCGGGGATCGCGGCCGCCGCGCGGACGAAGTCGCCGCCGAAGTCGTCCGCGTCCAGGCCGCCCAGCCAGGGTGAGGCGCCGGGCTTGCCGACCTGGAGGAAGTCGTAGTTGGTCAGCGCCACAAGCGGCCACCGTGGCGCGAGCCGGTGCATCACCCGCAGCGCCCCCCAGTCGAAGGACTGGATGGTGACCTGGTCCTCGATGCCCGAGGCGCGGATCTCCTCGAAGACGCGGCGGACGAACAGCTCGCGGGGTGCCGTCTGGTCGGGCGCGCCGGCCTCCACCTTTGTTTCGATGTTCAGCGTGAGCTGGTGGGCGCGCCAGCTCTTCACGAGGCCCAGCACGTCCCGCAGCTCGGCCATCCGGACCCCGGCGATCTGCTCCTGCTCCGGGAAGCCGGGCAGCTGCTGGTAGCCGCAGTCCATGGTCTTGATCTGGGCCAGGGTCAGGTCCTTGATGTACTTCCCGACGTACGGGTAGAGCGGGTCGCCCGGGGTCACCGGGCCGGTGTCGCGACACTTCTGCGCGCTGACCTGCCGGTCGTGTGTGACGACCACCTTCTCGTCCCGGGTGACCTGGGTGTCCAGCTCCAGCGTGGTGACGCCGAGGCGCATGGCCTTGGCGAATCCGGCCAGGGTCTCCTCGGTGGTCAGCCCGATCCCGCCCCGGTGTGCCTGCAGGTCGAAGTGGGTCTTCTGCGGCAATACGCCGGGACCGGCGACGGGGGCCGCGTGGGCGGCCGTCGGCACGGCCAGCACTGCCCCGGCGGCCAGCACCGTCATGAGCTGACGGATGGACATGGAAAAACCTCCGCTACCTTCGGTTGACGTTTTGCGCAGCCGAAGCTAGGTGCGGGGTCGGTGCCCGCCGTGGCCCTGACGTGAGGGGGCGGTGAACGTTCGCGGACGCGCGGGGTGCGCCGGCCGGGCCGCGGCACGCCGCGACCCGGCCGGCGGCGTCACCGGCGGGACTTGGGCAGGTCGAACTGGTCGGCCCGGCGGCAGTCCTTCGGGCCGCCGATCGCGCCCGGCCCAACCCGGTCGAGGGCCTGGCGGGCCCGGTGCCGGCCCAGGTTCCAGGCGTACCAGGGGTCGGACTCCTTTAGGTCGTCGGCGATCCAGCTCAGCGTGCAGCGGCGCACCGGGTCGGGGAGTCGGGTCAGCGCGGGCGTCGCGTCGGCGGAGAGCGCCCGCAGGTACCACGCGTCGATCTTGCCGGTCTGCTCGTAGCGGAGGATGTTGCGCTTCGCCGCGTAGTCCTCCGGGTTGAGCACGGCCAGGCCGAGCAGCATCGCCACGGCCAGCGCGACCGTGGTGCCGGGGATCCACCGGCCCTGCCACCGCACGCCGGCCGCCAGGATCATGAGGAAGACCGCGCCGAGCAGCAGCTCGAACGCCATCACGAAGATCCGCTCGCCGGTGAAGCTGTAGACCTTCTGGTACGTCCACATCCGGGACAGCGCCGACACCACGATCACCACGCTGAGCGCGCTGAGCAGGCCCAGCAGGACGCGCAGCAGCATGCGTTCGAGCGGCCGCTCGCGGCTGGCCCAGCGGCTCACCCCGCCCAGCACGGCCAGGGTCAGCAGGGTGACGAAGAGGAGCTGCCAGAAGCCGCTGCGGGCGTATTCGGAGTAGCTCAGCCCGGCGACCTTCTGCACGTGCCGCTGGCCGCCGAAGAGCACCGTGAACTGCACGATCACGAAGCCCGCGAAGAGCAGCGTCAGCGCGCCGATGGCCGGCGCCCACTCCAGCACCCCGAGCCGGCGGGCGCCAGGCCGGTCCACCGTGGACAGGTCGGGCGGGGCGGCCAGGGTGTAGACCGCCGCGACCGCGATCAGGCCGCCGAGCGCGGCCAGGAAGATCCAGCGGAACACCGTACTGATGTTGATCTCGGGGACGATCGCGTTGAGCACCTCGGAGAAGGCGGCGTCGGCCGAGGCGAGCAGGCTGCCGAAGACCAGCAGCACCAGCACGGTGGCGACCACCGAGCCGGTGACCTTGCGGACCGTCCCGGCCTCCGCCGAGGCGGTGACGTGCCGCCGTACCCAGGGCAGGCCGCGGAACGCCGCGAACGGCGCGGCGGCCAGGCCGAACAGGATCGAACGGACCAGCCGGCCGCCGACGATCGCCAGGGTGGCGCACCCCAGCGCGCCGAGCACACAGAACGTCACCAGCCACCAGGCGTTGCGGAACGCCAGCACGGCGAGCAGGACCAGCGCGGCCGCCGCCCACCCGCCGCGGATCAGCCGCTCCGCGCGGGGCAGTTCGGCGGTACGCCGGCGCACCGCGACCAGCACGCCGAGGGTCAGCGTGAGCCAGCCCAGGAACCAGCCGATGCCGACCCGGCTCAGCGGCACGAAGAACGCGGCGCCGAGCGCCCCGGCCAGCACGGCGAGGGGGACGGCCCGGCCGGTGGCCTGCTTGGGGCCCGGCCAGCGTGCGCCGAGGAACGAGGTGCGGGGGGTGCGCGGCCGGGGCGTCCAGCCGGGCTGGGGCGGGTAGCCGCCCCAGGGCTGCGGCCCGTAACCGGCCCCCGGATACTGCGGCGCGGCGGCCGGCTGAGCGCCGGAGGCGGTCGCGGCGGGCGGCGGTGCCGTCGTGCCGGTTGCCGGGGTCGCGGCTGTCGCCGGGGTGGGCGCCTCGGCTTCCTGCCCGGCCTTCGAGGCCGGCGCCGGCTCAATTTCGGCGGTGGACGGTCCGGCCGGAGCGGGGGCCGGCGTGGCGGCGCCGTCGGTCTCGGTGCCGGCACCGCCGTCAGCGGACTCCGCCGGCGGGACCTCACCGGCTGACGGTTGCCCGCCGGACGCCCTGCTGCCCGACAGCGCGCCGGCTGCCGGCGTCGACCCAGCCGTGCCGGTCGTCGGGGCCGCCGGAGCGGAGCCGGCCGCGCCGGCCGTGGGGTCGGCCGGGACGGCCGCCGCGCCGCTCTGGGCCGGGCTCTCGACGGCCGGCGGAGTGGCCTGGGTGGGCACGCCCGGCGCGGGGACCATCACCCGCGGCGCGGCCGGCTGGCCGGGGACCGCCGCCGGCTGCCCCTCGGCCACCGGCACCAGCGGCACGAACAGCGCATAGCCGCGGGTGCCGGGCGGCACGACCACGGGGATCGCCCAGGCCGGCTGCCCCTCCGGGCCGGGCCACGGCACCGCGGGCGGCGCACCCGCCACGTCGGGAACGACGAGCAGGTGCGGCGTGATGTCGGACCCGTCCGCCGGAGCGGGTCGGGGCGCATCTGGCGTCTGTGGCGGCTCGGACACGGCTCGCTCCTTGATCGCGGGGTGCCGTCACTGTAGGGCCCCACCCCGTTCCGCCGCCGCCCCGTCCGGCCGTTCGGTCAGCACACCCGAGCCGGCCGTGGGTCCCGCACACCCGCACGCCGATCGAACCTTTGCCGCCCCGGGCCCGTACCAGTGCGCGGGAGGTCGATGACATGGCCGTACGCCGCACGCTCGCCGCGCTCGCCGCCGTCGCCGCGACCGTGCTGCTCACCGGCGTGCCGGCGAGCGCGCACGGCGCCCCCACCAGCCCGTTGAGCCGGGCCGCGGCCTGCGGTCCGGAGGGTGGCCGGGCGGACACGCCGGCCTGCCGGGCCGCGATCGCCGAGGGCGCCGCGGTGCGGGAGTGGGACAACATCCGGGTGGCCCGGATCGACGGGCGGGACCGGGAGCGCATCCCCGACGGGGAGCTGTGCAGCGGCGGGCTGTCGGCGTACCGGGGGCTGGACCTGCCCCGGACCGACTGGCCGGCCACCACGCTCACGGCCGGGGCCCGGCACACCTTCCGCTACCGCACCACGATCCCGCACAAGGGGACGTTCCGGTTCTACGCCACCACCGTCTCGTACGCGCCGAGCCGGCGGCTGACCTGGGCGGACCTGGAGGAGAAGCCGTTCCTCACGGTCACCGACCCGCCGATCCGGGACGGCGCCTACCAGATGCCGGGGCGGCTGCCGGCGGGGCGCACCGGCCGGCACATCATCTACACGATCTGGCAGAACTCCAACACCCAGGACACCTACTACTCGTGCTCCGACGTGGTGTTCCGGTCACCGTCCGGCGGGGCGGCGTCCACGCCGCGTACCAAGCCCTCGGCGAGTGCGGCGGCCCCGCGTACCGTGCCGAGGGCCGCGACCGGCGACGGGGCCGGCGAACCGGCGGCGGGCGTGCCGGTGGCGGCGGTGACCGACACCGGCACGTTCCCCCGGCCGCTCGTGGTCGGCGCGGCGGCCGGGGTCACCGTGCTGCTCGCGGCCCTGGTGGCGCTGCGGTTGCGGCGGGCCGGCACCGTGCCCGCCGGCCGGCCGTGCGGGGTCCGCAGCCACCGCGCCGGCCGCCGCCGGATCTGGTAGTCCTCAGCCCAGGTGCCGGTCGATCTCGGCGAGTTCCTCGACGCCGAGGTCGAGGTTGTCCAGGGCGGCCACGTTGCCCTCCAGCTGGGCCACGCTGCTCGCCCCGATGATCAGGCTGGTCATCCGGGGGTCGCGCAGCGCCCAGGCCAGCGCGAGCTGGGCCAGGCTCTGGCCGCGCCGCTCGGCGACCGCGGCGAGCCCGCGGATGGTGGCCATCCGCTCCTCGCTGAGGTCGCTCTCGTTCAGGAAGACGCTGGTCCGCACCCGGGAGTCGGCGGGGATGCCGCCCAGGTAGCGGTCGGTGAGCAGGCCCTGCGCCAGCGGGCTGTAGGCGATGCACCCCGCGCCGGCCTGCTCCAGCGTGTCGAGCAGCCCGTCGGTCTCGGTCCAGCGGTTGAGCATCGAGTACGACGGCTGGTTGATCAGCAGCGGCGTGCCCAGCTCGCGGAGGATCTCGGCGGCCCGGGCGGTCTGCTCGGAGTTGTAGTTGGAGATGCCGACGTAGAGCGCCTTGCCGGAGCGGACGATCGCGTCCAGCGCGCCCATCGTCTCCTCCAGCGGGGTGTCCGGGTCGAACCGGTGGGAGTAGAAGATGTCGACGTAGTCGAGGCCCATCCGGCGCAGCGACTGGTCCAGCGAGGAGATCAGGTACTTGCGCGAGCCCCACTCGCCGTACGGGCCGGGCCACATCAGATAGCCGGCCTTGCTGGAGATGACCAGCTCGTCGCGGTACGGCTTCAGGTCGGTGGCGAGCAGCCGGCCGAAGTTCTCCTCGGCGGCGCCGGGCGGCGGGCCGTAGTTGTTGGCCAGGTCGAAGTGGGTGATCCCGAGGTCGAAGGCGCGCCGGACGATGTCCCGCTGCCGCTCGTACGGGCGGTCCGGCCCGAAGTTGTGCCACAGCCCGAGCGAGATGGCGGGCAGGCGCAGCCCGCTCCGGCCACTGCGCCGGTAGATCATCGAGTCGTAACGGTCTTCGCTGGCGAGGTAGGTCACCCCTCCGACCCTAGTCCGGGCCCGACGCGCAGGTCGGGGCGGAGGTGGGCCGGCGGAACCGGCGTGCGGCCCCGCCCGCTTGGGTAGCTTCGAGTCCATGCGCTACGTCCCGCTCGACACCCCCAAGCCCATCTCGAAGATCGGCCTCGGCACGTGGCAGTTCGGCTCCCGCGAGTGGGGCTACGGCCCCGACTACGAACGCCGGGCGGCGCAGATCGTCCGCCGGGCGCTCGACCTGGGCGTCACCCTCTTCGACACCGCCGAGATCTACGGCTTCGGCCGCAGCGAGCGCATCCTCGGCGCGGCGCTTGCCGACGACCGGGCCAAGGTCGTGGTGGCCAGCAAGGTGTTCCCGGTGCTGCCGCTCGCCCCGGTCGTGCAGCAGCGGGCGGTCGCCTCCGCCGCCCGGCTCGGCGTCACCGGCATCGACCTCTACCAGGTGCACCAGCCCAACCCGGTGGTCGCCGACACCACCACCATGCGGGGCATGCGCGCGCTCCAGGACGTCGGGCTGGTCGGCGAGGTCGGGGTCAGCAACTACGGCCTGCGCCGCTGGCGGTTCGCCGAGGCCGCGCTGGGCCGCCGGGTGCTGAGCAACCAGGTCCGCTACAGCATGATCGACCGCGGCCCCGAGGAGGACCTGATCCCGTACGCCGAGCAGGCCGGCCGGATCGTCATCGCGTACAGCCCGCTGGGGCAGGGCTTCCTCTCCGGCCGGTACGACGCGCGGAACCCGCCCGCCGGGGCGGTCCGGCGGGCCAACCCGTACTTCCTGCCGGAGAACCTGGACCGGGGCACCGAACTGATCGCCACCCTGCGGGAGGTGGCCGACGCGCACGACGCCACGCCCAGCCAGATCGCCCTGGCCTACGTGCTCCGCCACCCGAGCGTGGTGGCCATCCCCGGCGCGTCGAGCGTGGAACAGGTCGAGCGCAACGCGGCCGCCGCCGAGATCGACCTGGCCGACGACGAGCACGCCGCACTGGCCACCGCCGCCCACGCGTTCCGCCCGGTCACCGGGCTGGCCGCCGTACCCAAGCTGATCCGCGCCCGCACCCGGAAGTGACCACCATGGACGACATCACCGCACTGATCCTCGACGACCACGCCGCCTTCCGCCGCGGCTTCGCCCGGCTCGACGACGCCCGGGACCCGGCCGAGCTGCTGGCCGTCTGGGAGGCGCTCGCCCTGCACCTGGACATCCACGCCGAGGCCGAGGAGGCCATCCTCTACCCGCACCTCGTCAAGCACGGCGACGACGGCGCGGAGGAGACCGAGGACGCCATCGGCGACCACAACAAGATCCGCGACGCCGTCGCCGAGTCCAAGCTCCACGAGGTGGGTTCGGACGCCTGGTGGGCGGCGGTGTGGCGGGCCCGCCGGGAGAACAGCGAGCACCTGGCCGAGGAGGAGGACGAGGCGCTGCCGGACTTCCGCCGGCACGCCAGCGTCGAGCTGCGGGCCGAGCTGGGGCAGCGCTGGCTGACCTTCTACGGCGAGCACAAGAACGGTCGCAACCTGCCCTTCCGCGACAAGGACCCGGAGAAGTACGTCCAGGACCACCGCTGACCCGATCTCCCCGTCGCGGGGGAGTCGGCGGGCCGCTGTCAGGCGGCAGAATGACCGGGTGACGGTCCCGGTCGTGCTGGCGCCGCTGGTGCGCGGGAGCACCTGGCGGCGCGCCGTGTTCCTGCTCCTCGGCGGCGTGCTCGCCCTGCCGTACGCGCTGCTCGTGGCGGCGTTCGCGCAACTGCTCGGCAGCGCCGACGTGCCCCGCCCGATCGGCGCCGGGCTGCTGCTCGTCGGCGCGGTGCTCGCCGCCGTGCCGGTGTTCCTCGCCGGCAGCCGGGCGCTGGAGATCGCCGCCGCCCGGGCGCTGCTCGCGGTCGACCTGCCCGAGCCCGCCCCGGACCACCGGATCGACCGGGAGACCCGGCTGCGCGCCGCGCTCTGGATCGCCCTGCACCTGCTCACCGGCGCGCTGGTGCTGTTCGCGGCGATCAGCGCGTTCCCCGTGGCGCTGATCTTCCTCGCCGGGCTGGTCGGCGTCGACACCGGCGCCCAGCCCGGCGACGGCTTCGGCCCGTTCGACCCGGGCCGCCCGGTCGTGGCGGGACTGGCCGGGCTGGCCCTGCTGGTCGCGCTCGCGTACGCGGTCGCCGGGCTGGGCGCGGTCGCCGCCTCGATGGCGCCGGTGCTGCTCGGCCCGGCGCAGGCCGAGCGGATCGCCGCCCTGGAGGCCCGGTCCGCCCGGCTGGCCGAGCGCAACCGGCTGGCCCGCGAGCTGCACGACTCGGTGGGGCACGCGCTGACCGTGGCGACCCTCCAGGCCGGGGCCGCCCGTGAGCTGCTCGACACCGACCCGGAGTTCACCCGGCGGGCGCTGCGCGCCATCGAGGAGACCAGCCGCCGCGCCATGGACGACCTGGACCACGTGCTCGGGCTGCTCCGCGAGAACGACGACCGGCGGGTGCCCGCGCCCACCGCGCCGCAGAACACCCTCGACGGGCTGGACCGGCTGGTCGCCGACACCCGCGCCGCCGGCCTGGTGGTGGAGTCCCGGGTCAGCGGGGCGCTCGGTGAGCTGCCCGCCGTGGTGTCCCGGGAGGGCTACCGGATCGTCCAGGAGGGGCTCACCAACGCGGCCCGGCACGGCCGGGGGCCGGTGCGCCTGCGGGTGGCCGTACCCGATGGTCGCCTGGAGATCGAGCTGGTCAACGGGCTGCGCGGCACCACCGGGCCGGGTGGCGGCGGGCGCGGGCTGGACGGCATGCGGGAGCGGGTGCTGCTGCTCGGCGGGCAGCTCACCGCCGGCCCGGAGGGCGACCGCTGGCGGGTCCGGGTCACCCTGCCGGCGCCGAGGGGGGAGACCGGGTGACCATCGACGTGCTGATCGTCGACGACGACGAGCTGATCCGGGTCGGCCTGCGGGCGATCGTGGACGCCCAGCCGGACCTGCGGGTGGTCGGCGAGGCCGCGGACGGCGCCGAGGTGCCGTCGCTGGTGGCCCGGCTGCGCCCCCGGGTGGTGCTCATGGACGTCCGGATGCCGGCCATCGACGGCATCCAGGCCACCCGGCGGCTGCTGGCCGCCTCCGCCGACCCGCCCCGGGTCCTGGTCGTCACCACGTTCGCCAACGACGAGTACGTCTACGAGGCGCTACGCGCCGGAGCCAGCGGTTTCCTGCTCAAACGGGCCCGCCCGGCCGAGGTGGTGGAGGCGATCCGGGTGGTGGCGGCCGGCGAGTCGCTGCTCTTCCCGGCGGCGATCCGCCGGCTCGTCGGCGCGTACGGCGGCCGGGGCGGCGACGGGCTGCGCGCGGCCCGGCTCACCGAGCGGGAGGGCGAGGTGCTGCGGCTGATGGCCGCCGGCCTGTCCAATCCGGAGATCGCCGACCGGCTGGTGGTCGGCGTGGAGACGGTCAAGACGCACGTCGGCAACGTGCTGGCCAAGCTCGGGGTGCGCGACCGGACCCAGGCGGTGATCGCCGCGTACGAGTCGGGATTCGTGGTGCCGACCGGCTGACCGGTCCCTCCCGTGGGGGAGGCGGTCCACCCCGGCGCGGGAGGGATCCGGGGCCTGTCCGGCCGAGGCTGAGGGCATGACGACAACGACCGATTCCCCACCCCGTCGGGCCGCCCGGACGCGGCTCGACCTGGCCGCCCCGCTCGCCGCCGCCTGGCTCGGCGGCTGGGGCGTGCTCGCCCTGCTCTCGACGCTGACCGGCGCGGGCTACCCGTTCGGCGCCAACGACCCCCACGGCGGCGACGCCGCCGGTCTGCTCCGGCACGTGCCGGTCTCCGTCGGCCCGCCCCTGTTCGCGGCGGTGCTGCTGACCGCGGCTGTCGCCGCCCTCGCCATGACCGGTGCCGCCGGCCGGCCGTCCCGGCCGCTGCGCGTCCTGCTCACCGGATACGCCGCAGCCGTCGCCCTAGCGCTGGCGGTGGTGATTCCCGGGATGCGGGTGCTGGCCCTGCTCGGCTACGCCCCGATGCTGATCATCGGGGCCCCGTTCGGCTGGCCTCCCGTGGACTACGCCGAGGTCTTCGACTGGCCGCTGTTCGCCCGCCTGGCCGCCCTCGCCGGTGGGATGCTGCTGGCCGCCGCGCTGCTCAGCTGGCGGCGCCGGACCGCCGAGGGGGCGCGCCCCGGCTGGACCGCGCCCGCCTCGGCCGCCCGCTGGGGCCGGTGGGCGGCCTGGACGGCGGCCGTCATCCCGGTGCTCTACGCGCTCACCCGGTTCGCCTGGCTGGCCGGCATCCCGCTGGGCATGTCCCGGGAGACGCTCGCCGAGATGCGGGCCGACGGTGCGATCTGGGCCGGCGCCGGGCTGGGCGCGTTCGCCGTGGTCGGCGCGGTGCTCACGCTCGGGCTGGTGGCCCGCTGGGGCGAGCGGTTCCCGCGCTGGCTGCCCGGACTGGCCGGCCGCCGGGTGCCGGTGCTCCTCGCCGTGATCCCGGCCGGCCTGGTCTCTCTCGCCGTGCTGGCGGCCAGCCTCGACCTGCTCGCCGCCCCGGAGTTCGCCGACCTGATCCGCGAGGGCAACTCCGCTGCCCTGCCCATGGCCCTCTGGCCCGTCTGGTCGGTCACGCTGGCCGCGGCGACGTACGCCTACCAGCTCCGCCGCCGGGGCTGAGCGGCCCGGAGGCCGGTCCCGGCACGGGGCGGGGCCGGCCTCCGGCGCTCTCCGGGCGGCGCCCGATTTCTGAGCTAGCGTTGGTCGGGTGACTGCGCCCAACCAGGTTCCCCCGGCCCCGCCCGCCGACCTGCCCGGCACGCTCGGCGAGCTGCGGGCCTCCGGCCACCACCACCGCACGGTCAAGCAGGAACTCCGCGACAACCTCCTCGCCCGGATGCGCGCCGGCGAGGAGCGCTTCCCCGGCATCGTCGGCTACGAGGACACGGTGCTGCCCGAGGTCGAGCGGGCCCTGCTCGCCGGCCACGACATGGTGCTGCTGGGCGAGCGCGGCCAGGGCAAGACCCGGCTCATCCGCTCGCTCGGCGCGCTGCTCGACGAGTGGACCCCGGTGATCCCCGGCTCGGTGCTCAACGAACACCCGATGCACCCGCTCACCCCGGCATCCCGCGCCCTCGTCGCCGAGCGCGGCGACGACCTGCCGATCGGCTGGCTGCACCGCTCGATGCGCTACGGCGAGAAGCTCGCCACCCCGGACACCAGCGTCGGCGACCTGATCGGCGACGTCGACCCGATCCGGCTCGCCCAGGGGCGTACCCTCGGTGACCCGGAAACCATCCACTTCGGACTGGTGCCGCGCACCAACCGCGGCGTCTTCGCCGTCAACGAGCTGCCCGACCTGGCCGAACGCATCCAGGTGGCGCTGCTCAACGTGCTGGAGGAACGGGACATCCAGGTCCGCGGCTACCAGCTCCGGCTCCCGCTGGACCTGCTCCTGGTCGCCAGCGCCAACCCGGAGGACTACACCAACCGGGGCCGGATCATCACCCCGCTCAAGGACCGCTTCGGCGCGGAGATCCGCACCCACTACCCGCTCGACCTGGAGCTGGAGCTGGCCCTGATCCAGCAGGAGGCCGACCTGGTCGCCACAGTCCCCGAGCACGTGCTGGAGGTGCTCGCCCGGTTCGCCCGCGCCGTCCGGGAGTCGCCGTCGGTCGACCCGCGCTCCGGCGTCTCCGCCCGGTTCGCCATCGCCGCCGCCGAAACCGTCGCCGCCGCCGCGCTGCGCCGCGCCGGCCTGCTCGGCGCCTCCGTCCACGAGGCCCCGGTCGCCCGGGTCGGCGACGCCGTATCGGTGACCTCCACGCTGCGCGGCAAGGTCGAGTTCGAGAGCGGTGAGGAGGGCCGGGAGATCGAGGTCCTCGGCCACCTGCTGCGCACCGCCACCGCCGAGACGTTCCGGGCCCGGCTCGCCGGGCTGGACCTCTCCGGGTTCACCGCGCTGGTCGCCGAGGGCACCGAGATCGAGACCGGCGAACTGGTCTCCTCGGCCGAGCTGCTCCGCCAGGTCGGCACCGTGCCCGGGTTGGCCAAGGTCCTCGACCGGCTCGGCCTCGGCGACGCGCCCACCCCCGAGGAGGCCGCCGCCGGGATCGAGTTCGTCCTGGAAGGGCTGCACCTCACCCGCCGGCTTGGCAAGGACGTCACCGAGTCCGGGCGCACCGTCTACGGCGGCCGGGGCTGACGGTGGCCGGCAACCGGTTCCGGTACGGGCAGTGGCGCGGCGGGCCCGACCCGCTCGCCCCGCCCTACGACGTACGCGCCGCCGTGGACGCGGTCGGCTCGGAGGTCCTCGGCGGCGGCAGCCTGCGGGAGGCGCTGCGCGACCTGCTGCGGCGCGGCCCGCAGGGGCGCGGCGGCCTGGACGACCTGGCCGCCCGGGCCCGCCGGCTGCGCCGGGAGGCGCTGCGCCGGGGCGACCTGGACGGCGCGGTGACCCGCGCTCAGGCGCTGCTCGACCAGGCCCTCGCCGCCGAGCGGGAGGAACTGCGCGGGCGGGACGGCGACGACGCCCGCTTCGCCGAGGCGGTGCTGGACAACCTGCCCCGCTCGACCGCCCGCGCCGTCGAGGAGCTGTCCGGGTACGACTGGGCCAGCGACGAGGCACGCGCCAGCTACCAGCGGATCCTCGACGGGCTGCGCGGCGAGGTGCTGGAGCAGCGCTTCGCCGGGCTGCGCGACGCGGCGCGGGCCGCCGCCGACCCGGCCGCCCAGCGGCAGCTCGCCGAGATGATGCGCGACCTCAACGACCTGCTCGCCCGGCACGCCCGGTCGGAGGACACCACCGACGCGTTCGCCGAGTTCATGCGGCGGCACGGCGAGTTCTTCCCGGAACAGCCGAAGGACGTCGACGAGCTGATCGACGTGCTGGCCCGCCGCTCGGCGGCCGGGGAGCGGCTCATGCGGTCGCTGTCGGACCGGCAACGCGAGGAACTGGCCGGGCTCATGCGCCAGTCCCTCGGCGAGCAGCTGGCCGGGGAGCTGTCCCAGCTCGACGACCACCTGCGGTCGCTGCGCCCCGACCTCAACTGGCGGCGCTCCGAGCGGGTCCGGGGCGACCAGCCGCTCGGCTACGGCGAGGCCACCGGCGCGCTCGGCGAGATCGCCGAGCTGGACGAACTGCTCGACTCCCTCGACCAGGACCACCCCGGCGCCACCCTGGACGACGTCGACGTCGAGGCGGTCGCCCGGACGCTGGGCCGGGACGCCGCCGACGACGTACGCCGGCTGCGGGAGCTGGAGCGTGAGCTGCGCCGGCAGGGCTGGGTGACGCGCGACGCCGAGGGGCTGACGCTCAGCCCGAAGGCGCTGCGCCGGCTCGCCGGCACCGCCCTGCGGCGGGTCTTCGCCGACCTGACCGCCGGCCCGCGCGGCCAGCACGACCTGCGCTCCGCGGGCGCGGCCGGCGAGGTGAGCGGCGCCTCCCGGCAGTGGGAGTACGGCGACGAGCAGCCCCTCGACGTGGTGCGCACCCTCACCCGCGCGGTCCGCCGGGTCGGCCCCGGGGTGCCCGTGCAGCTCGCGGTCGAGGACTTCGAGGTGATGGAGACCGAACGGCGGGCGTCGGCGGCCGTGGCGCTCTGCGTCGACCTGTCGTACTCGATGATCTCCCAGGGGCGCTGGGGGCCGATGAAGCAGACCGCCCTGGCCCTGTCGCACCTCATGGCGACCCGCTTCCCGCAGGACGCCCTGCAGATCATCGGGTTCGGCCGGGAGGCCATGCCGCTGACCCAGCAGGAGTTGGCCGCGGTGGAACCGGACATGGAGCAGGGCACCAACCTCCAGCACGCGCTGCGGCTGGCCGGACGGCACCTGCGCCGGCACCCGGGCGCCGAGCCGGTCGTGCTCGTGGTCACCGACGGTGAGCCCACCGCCCACCTCGACCCGTCCGACGGCGAGGCGTACTTCCACTGGCCGCCGCTGCCGGAAACCATCCAGGCGACCATCCGCGAGGTGGACAAGCTGACCCGGTACGGCGCCACGCTGAACCTGTTCATGCTCGGTGACGACCCGGGGCTGCGGCGGTTCGTGGACGCGGTGGCCCGGCGCTCCAAGGGCCGGATGTTCACCCCCGACCTCGACGACCTCGGCGAGTACGTCGTCTCCGACTACCTCCGCGCCCGCCACGGTCGCCACTGACCCCGCTGTTCCGCCCCCAGCCGCCCTTGACGGCCGCCGGCGCCGATCCGTCCACGTCATCACGTTCGTAGTCGCCGACACAGGCAGCGTCATCCGGGAGTGGATGTCCGGTTCGGCGGCGGCCTCGGCCGCTGAGTGGAACCTCATGTATGTCTCCGGTGCCCGGATACCTCCATACCGTTCCACCGACCGTCCCGGCGTGGGCGGGTGTCCGTTTCCCGGGGTGACGGGCGGCATCGCGGCGGTGGAATGGCGGGCGGGCCGGGGTCGTTGTATCCGGGTGAACGACCGAGGACCACGCCCCGCCAGCCGGGGTGACCGGCCCGCGTGACAGCCCGCCGAGGCGGGACTGCCCGGCCGGGAATGACGGTGGCCCGGCGGTCGTTGTACATGGTCCCGGCGCGACGAAGAGGCTTCGCCCCGTCCGCTGGATGATCCCCCTAAGACTTTCTTGAGCGCCTGACGGTGCTTGCGCACAGCTGAGCCGACCCCCCCGTTGGCGTGTGCGCCAACCCCCGAATGGAGCTACCCCCATGAACACGATCTTCCGTAAGAGCGTGCTCGGTATTGCTGGTCTGGCCTTCACCGGTGGCATCTTCGCCGGTCCGGTCGCCGCGCACGCCGATGCCCGTGCGGTCGAGGGCAAGCCGGCCGCCGTGGCGGTGCAGGGTGACAAGCTGATCCCGCACGGCGTGCAGGGCGCCCAGTCGAAGATCGACCTCAACGGTGAGCAGCTGGCCAACGCCAAGGCGATCATCGCCGCGACGAAGAAGGCCGGCCTGCCGGAGCGGGCCGCGGTCATCTCGATCGCCACGAGCCTGCAGGAGTCGAAGCTGGAGAACCTGGGCCACCTCGGCGACGCCAATGACCACGACTCGCTGGGTCTGTTCCAGCAGCGCCCGAGCTCGGGTTGGGGTACGCCGGAGCAGATCACCGACCCCGAGTACTCGACCCTGGCGTTCGAGAAGGGTCTGAAGCAGGTCGACGGCTGGCAGGACATGCCGCTGACCGAGGCCGCGCAGACCGTGCAGGTGTCGGCCTACCCGGACGCGTACGCGCAGTGGGAGCAGCAGGCCGCCGACATCGTCGCCCACAACTGGAACAGCTGAGCCGATCCGCTGGCCGGCACCCCAAACGGGGTGCCGGCCAGCGGCGTCTCAGGATCTTGGGCAGTTTCCGTTCGAGGCGAACGGCAACTTGCCAAGATCGCGACACGTCGGAAGCCCCCATCCGGGTGAACACGGCGGGGTACCTGCGGTGGGGGCGTCGCGGGCGGGGGTTGGATGCGGGCATGGACGAGGTGGACGCCGCGGCGTTGCGGCGGGCGTACGAGTCGGTGCTCGCGGAGGTGGACACGGGCGGCTTCGGGCCACCCCCGGATGGGGAGTTGAGCGCCGAGCAGATCGTGGCGCACCTCGCCGCCAACGACGAGCTGATGAGTGAGGCGACCGAGGCGGTGCTGGTCGGCTCGCCGTTCGCCTACTACGACCTGGAGACCATCCACCGGCCGCAGCTCGACGCGCTGGTCTCCGAGTGCGGGGGCCTGGACGGGCTGGCCGCCCTGCTCCGGGCCACCAGCCAGAAGCTCTGCGCCCTCGCCGACCGGCTCGGCCCGGCCGCCGAGACCCCGGTCGACACGGTGCTGCGGGAGGGCTTCGACCTTGACGTGGACGAGTCCCTGCCCTGGGGCCGGGCGCTCGACCTGCACACCCGCGTCCATCTCCCCATGCACCTGGCCCAGCTCCGCGCCCTCCGCCGCCAGCCCCACCTGGCCTGACCGCACGAAGCCGCCACCGGACCGAGCCACCACCGGGCCGTGCAGGCACCGAGCCGGGCCGGCCACCGGACCGAGCCGAGGAGGTGCCGGGTCAGGGGGTCGGGCGGAAGGTGCGGCGGTAGGCCGTCGGCGCGACCCCGACCCGGGAGTGGAAGTGCTGGCGCAGGGCGGCGGTCGTGCCGAACCCGGCGTGCCGGGCGATCTGGTCGACGGTCAGGTCCGTGGTCTCCAGCAGCTCCCGGGCGTGTTCGGTGCGCTGCTGGAGCAGCCACTGCGCCGGGCTGAGCCCGGTCTCCGAGCGGAAGTGCCGGGTGAAGGTGCGGACGCTCATCCGGGCGTGCGCGGCCAGCTCGCGCAGGGCGACCGGTTCGTGCAGCCGCTGCCGGGCCCACTCCCGGGTGGCGGCGGTGCCGGTGTCCGCGGTCCGGGGGACCGGGCGTTCGATGTACTGGGCCTGGCCGCCGTCGCGCCACGGCGGCACGACGCAGCGCCGGGCCGACCGGTTGGCGACCGCGCTGCCGTGGTCGGTGCGGATGACGTGCAGGCAGAGGTCGATGCCGGCGGCCACCCCGGCCGAGGTGAGCACCCCGCCGCCGTCGAGGAAGAGCACGTCCGGGTCGAGGTCCACCTGCGGGTGGAACCGGCGGAACCGGTCCGCGTACGCCCAGTGGGTGGTGGCCGGGCGGCCGTCGAGCAGGCCGGCGGCGGCCAGCACGAACGCGCCCGTGCAGATCGACATGATCCGGGCGCCCCGGTCGTGGGCGGCGCACAGCGCGGCCGCCACCGAAGCGTCCAGCGTCCCGTCCGTCAGCGGGGGGCCGTCGTGGATGCCGGGGACGATCACCGTGTCGGCGGAGTCCAGCAGCTCCAGGCCGTGGTCGGGAACCACCTGGAAGCCGGCCGTGCTGCGGATGGGCCGGCCGCCGGGGGTGCAGACCTCGACGCGGTAGAGGGGTGTCAGGTCCCCGGTGCGGGCGGTGCCGAAGACCTGGGCCGGGGTGCCGAGGTCGAGGCCGACCACGTCGTCGAGGGCAAGGACGGCGATACGGTGCATGGCCCGATTATTGCGCACGATGGCTTTCCGGCCACTCGCCGAGCCGGCCCGTCCCGCCGAGACTCGGAGGGTGACACGACACCGTCTGCATCCGGCCTGGCTCGTGGCCGGCGTCTCGTTCGTCGCGTTGGTCGGCGCGGCCGGCTTCCGCGCCACCCCCGGGGTGCTGCTGCACCCGCTGCACGCCGAGTTCGGCTGGCCCCTGGCCACCATCTCCGCCGCCGTCTCGGTCAACCTCATGCTCTACGGCCTCACCGCCCCGTTCGCCGCCGCGCTGATGGACCGGTTCGGCATCCGCCGGGTGGTGACCGGCGCGCTGCTGCTGGTCGCGCTGGGCAGCGCGCTGACCGTGGGGATGACCGCGAGCTGGCAGCTGATCCTCTGCTGGGGCGTGCTGGTGGGGCTGGGCACCGGCTCGATGGCGCTGGCTTTCGTGGCGACGGTCACCGGGCGCTGGTTCGTCAAGCGCCGGGGTCTGGTCACCGGCGTGCTCACCGCGGGTGGGGCCGCCGGCCAGCTCGTCTTCCTCCCGCTGGTCGCCGTGCTGGTGCGCGATCACGGCTGGCGGGTGGCGGCGCTCGTCGTGGCCGGGGCCGCGCTGGCGGTCGTACCCCTGGTGGTGTGGCTGCTCCGCGAGCACCCGGCGGATCTCGACCTGCCCGCCTACGGCGCGACCGAGGTCGTGCCCCCGGCGCCGCCGGCCGGCGGGGCGGCGGCCCGGGCGGTCGGCGCGCTGGCCGCCGCCGCGCGGACCCGGCCGTTCTGGCTGCTGGCCGGCGGCTTCGCGATCTGCGGCGCGACCACCAACGGCCTGGTCGGCACCCACTTCGTGCCGGCCGCGCATGACCACGGCATGCCGGAGACCACCGCGGCGGGCCTGCTCGCCCTGGTCGGGCTCTTCGACATCGCCGGCACGGTCGCCTCCGGCTGGCTCACCGACCGGGTGGACAGCCGGCTGCTGCTCGGCGCCTACTACGCGCTGCGCGGCGCCTCGCTGCTGGTGCTGCCGAGCCTCTTCGCCGGCTCCGCGCGGCCGAGCATGCTGGTCTTCATCGTCTTCTACGGCCTCGACTGGGTGGCCACCGTGCCGCCCACCGTGGCGCTGTGCCGGGAGTGGTTCGGCGCGTCGGGGGCGGTGGTCTTCGGCTGGGTGTTCGCCGCCCACCAGGTCGGCGCGGCGCTTGCCGCGACCGGCGCCGGGCTGGTCCGCGACCGGCTCGGCGACTACGCCGCGGCCTGGTACGTGGCCGGCGCTCTGTCGATCGGTGCGGCCGGGCTCTCCCTGCTGCTGCGCCGCCGGGGCGACGAGCCGGCGTTCGCCCTCCCCGTGGCGGTCGGCCGCCGGGCCTGGAGCTACCGGGGCTGACCGGTCAGCCGGCCGCCCACTGCTGCTCGGGGGCGCCGTTGCAGGGTGCCTGTTCGAGCTGGCTCCCGGCCGCGGTGCCGGCGTCGTCGACCTGGGCGCACTTGCCGCTGTGCACGGCGACCAGCAGCACCGGGCCGGACCCGGTCGGGTTGAGCTTCCACTGCTGGTTGGCCTGGCCGTTGCAGGACCACTGCACCAGGTCCGTGCCGTCGTCGGTGCCCTGCCCGAACACGTCCAGGCACTTGCCGCTGGCCGCGTTGACCAGGACGTAGGTGTCGGCGGCCACCGGGGTGACCACCCACTGCTGTTCCGGCCCGCCGGTGCAGTCGGCCAGCGCGGCGTGGGCGCCCTCGGGGTCGTCGCCGGTCACCCCGAGGCAGAGGTTCGAGGGGACCCCGCGGATCACCTTGGGGGTGGCCGCGGGGGCCGCCGGGGTGGTGGGCGCGGCGCTCGGCGAGGGCGCCTCCGTGGTGGGGGCGGCCGCCGTCGTGGCCGGCGCCGCGCTCGACTCGCTCGCCGCCGGGGTGGGCACGGCCGCCGCCGGCACCACCGGCTCGTCGCCGCCGCCGCCGAGCACGCCCGTGGCGAAGAACACCCCCAGGAGTACGCCGACCACGGCGACGCCCAGCGCGATCCGCATCAGCGGGTCCTGCGGCAGCCCACGGCGGGCCGGCCGGCGGCCGCCGTAGACGGTGCCGGACGGATCGGTGCGTGGGTCTGCCATGGGGGCATCCTGACCCACGGGGACGGTCGGGAGCCAGTCGCCCCGGCGGCGGGGTGACTCAGTCGACGACCCGTACGTCCTTCCAGAACGCCACCCGGTCGCGCACCATCTCCGCGTCGGGCTTCGGGTCCGGGTAGTACCAGACGGCGTCCGGGCTGGTCGCGCCCGCGTGTTCGAGCGTGTAGTAGGAGGCGGTGCCCTTCCACGGGCAGACCGTGTGGGTGTCGGAGTCGCGGATCAGGTCGTCGCGCAGGGCCGAACGGGGAAAGTAGTGGTTGCCCTCGACCAGCACGGTGTCGTCGCTCTCCGCGACGACCAGGTCGTTCCAGACGGCTTTCGGCATGCCCTCCACGCTATGCCGGCGGCCGGGCGGCGGCCACCGTTCAGCGCGCCGGTTCCGGGTCGGTGACGTCGGCCACGGTCGCGTCGAGCGCGGCGAGGGCGGCGTCCGCATCGACGGCGACGGCGACCCCGTGCTCGCCCGCGCCGAGGGTGATCTCCCGGCCGCGCAGCCGCTCGTCGGCGACCACGGGCCAGGCGGTGCTGGCGCCGAACGGGGTGATGGTGCCCCGCTCGTAGCCGGTGACCGCCCGGGCGGCCGCCGCGTCCGGCATGGACATGCGGCTCACCCCGAGCAGTTGGCGCAGCTTCGGCCAGGAGACGACCCGGTCGCCGGGGGTGAGCACGAACAGGTGGTCGTCCTCGCCGCGCCGGACCACGATCGTCTTGACCACGTCGGGAACCTCGACGCCGCGCGCCTGCGCCGCCTCGGCGAGGCTGCGCACCGGGCCGTGCCGGATCACCCGGTAGGGCAGGCCGGTGGCGTCCAGGGCGGTGAGCGCGGGGGAGGGCATGTCCGCCACGGTAACCCGCTGATCTCCGGGCGGCCCCGAAAAGGCCACCGTGGACATCCCACGAATTGTCGTACCCAGGCGTAAGGTCATCTCATGCACGCTGTCCGTGATCATGAGCGGGCGGTGGACGCGCTGCGGCGGTCATACGCCGCGGTGCCCGCCGGAGAACCCGTACGGCTGGCCAAGCAGACCTCCAACCTCTTCCGACCCCGATCCGCGCCGCGCACCCCCGGCCTGGACGTCAGTGGGCTCACCGGGGTGCTGTCGGTCGACCCGGACGCCCGGACCGCCGACGTGCAGGGCATGTGCACCTACGAGGACCTGGTCGACGCGACCCTGCCGCACAACCTCATGCCGCTGGTGGTGCCGCAACTGCGCACGATCACCCTCGGCGGCGCGGTGACCGGGCTGGGCATCGAGTCCACCTCGTTCCGCAACGGCCTTCCGCACGAGTCGGTGACCGAGCTGGACATCCTCACCGGGGCCGGTGAGCTGCTCACCGCCCGGCCGGTGGGCGAGCACGCCGACCTGTTCCGGGCCTTCCCCAACTCGCTGGGCAGCCTCGGCTACTCGACCCGGCTGCGCATCGAGCTGCAACCGGTCGGCCGCTACGTGGCCCTGCGCAACATCCGGTTCAGCCGGCTGGAGGAGCTGACCGACGCGATCGCCGAGGTGGTCGCCAAGGGCTCCTGGGAGGGTGAGCCGGTCGACGGGATGGACGGGGTGATGTTCAGCCCGGGCGAGGCCTACCTGGTGCTCGCCACGTTCACCGACGAGGCCGACGGCCCGCCGAGCGACTACACCGGCCAGGACATCTACTACCGTTCGCTGCGCCGGCGCACCCGGGACGTGCTCACCACCTACGACTACCTGTGGCGCTGGGACACCGACTGGTTCTGGTGCTCGGCGGCGTTCGGTGTGCAGAACCCGGTGGTCCGCCGGCTCTGGCCCCAGCGCTACCGGCGCAGCGACTTCTACCACCGGCTGGTGCGCCTGGAGCACCGGCACCAGGTGGCCGCCCGGGTCGACCGCTGGCGGGGCCGGCCGGCCCGGGAGCGGGTGGTGCAGGACGTGGAGATCCCGCTCGCCGGCACCCCCGAGTTCCTGCGCTGGTTCGCCGGGGCCGTGGGGATGACCCCGGTGTGGCTCTGCCCGCTGCGGCTGCGGGAGCCGGCCGGCCCGGGATCCTCCCGGGCGTGGCCGCTGTATCCCCTCCAACCGGGCGAAACCTATGTGAACATCGGTTTCTGGGGGAGCGTGCCGATCGCCGAGGGCGCCGCCGACGGCGACGTCAACCGGGAGATCGAACGCGCGGTGTCGGAGGCGGGCGGCCACAAGTCGCTCTACTCCGACGCGTACTACGACCGGGCGGCGTTCGACCGGCTCTACGGCGGGGAGACCTGGCGCGCCGTGAAGGAACGCTACGACCCGGACCACCGGCTGACCGGACTGTACGAAAAGGCGGTAGCGCGAGCATGAGTCTGACCGACCGAACACCCGGGGCGGCGAGTGCCCCGGCCGGCCCGCCGGCGGGGGGCCGGCATGGCGGACCGACCGTGGCGGACGTGATCCGCGCGGTCACCACGGGCGACCTGCCCGTGCGCATCACCGGATACGACGGCAGCGCGGTCGGCCCGGCCGACGCCGGGATCACCCTGGCGATCCGCTCCGAACGCGGGCTGTCCTACCTGCTCACCGCCCCCGGCGACCTGGGTATGGCCCGGGCCTATGTGAGCGGCGACCTCGGGCTGGAGGGCGTCCACCCGGGCGACCCGTACGAGGCGTTGCGGGTGCTGAAGGACGAGCTGCCGCTGCGGATGCCGCCGGTGGGCGAGGCGCTCACCCTGGTGAAGGGGCTCGGCTGGGAGCGGCTGTTGCCCCCGCCGCCCCCGCCGCAGGAGGCCGCGCCGCGCTGGAAGCGGGTGGTGAACGGGCTGCGCCACTCCCGGACCCGGGACAGCAACGCCATCTCGCACCACTACGACGTCTCGAACGCCTTCTACGAGAAGGTGCTCGGCCCGTCGATGACGTACACCTGCGCGGTCTTCCACAGCCCCACCGACACGCTGGAGGAGGCGCAGCGGGCCAAGTACGACCTGGTCGCCGGCAAGCTGGCGCTGAAGCCGGGGATGCGGCTGCTCGACGTCGGCTGCGGCTGGGGCGGCATGGTCCGGCACGCGGCGCGCGAGTACGGCGTCAAGGCGCTCGGCGTCACCCTGTCGCGGGCGCAGGCCGAGTGGGCGCAGGCCGCGATCGAGCGGGAGGGGCTGGGCGACCTGGCCGAGGTGCGCCACCTGGACTACCGGGACGCCCCGCGCGAGCAGTTCGACGCGATCTCCTCGATCGGGCTGACCGAGCACATCGGGGTGCGCAACTACCCGGCCTACTTCGGGGCGCTGCGCAGCCGGCTCAAGCCGGGCGGCCGGCTGCTCAACCACTGCATCACCCGGGCCGACAACCGGGCCCCGCACCGCTCCGGCGCGTTCATCGACCGGTACGTCTTCCCGGACGGCGAGCTGGCCGGCCCGGGCCGGCTGGTCAGCGAGATCCACGACGCCGGGCTGGAGGTGCACCACGAGGAGAACCTGCGCCAGCACTACGCGATGACGCTGGCCGGCTGGTGCCGCAACCTCGTCGAGCACTGGGACTTCTGCGTGGGTGAGGTGGGTGCGGGCACGGCCCGGGTCTGGGGGCTCTACATGGCGGGCTCCCGGATGGCCTTCGAGCGCAACGGCATCCAGCTGCACCAGGTGCTCGCCACGCACAACGGCCCGCAGGGGGAGAACGGCTACCCGCTGCGTCCCGACTGGACGCCCTGACGGTTCCCGTCCCACGAAAGGCCGCGCGATCCGCGCGGCCTTTCGTCGTGAAACCGGCCGGTCCGGTCGGTCAACCTTCGCGGGTGTCGCGTCGTCCTTGGTGACGACGAAAGGAGAGCCGGTGTGGCGGAAGAAGCGCTTTGACGGGCTGGACACCCTCGTCGCCGAGCGCGGCGGTGCCCTGCTCGCGACGGCGGTGCTGCTGACCGGTAGCCGGGTAGCCGGGGAGGACCTGGTGCAGGCGGCGCTGGAACGGCTGATGCGCAACTGGCACCGGGTGCACGGCGACCGGGAGGGCTACCTGCGCCGCACGCTGTACCACCTGGCGGTGGATCGCTGGCGGCTGCGCCGCCGCCGGCCGGAGGTGCTGGCCGAGGTGGAACCGCCCGGCCAGCCGGACGGCACCGACGCGCTGCACCTGCGGCAGGCGCTCGTCCAGGCGCTGGGCCTGCTGCCGCCCCGGCAGCGGGCCGTGCTGGTGCTCCGCTTCTGGGAGCAGTGCAGCGAGGCGGAGGCCGCCGAGCTGCTCGGCTGCTCGGTCGGCACGGTCAAGTCGACCACCTCCCGTGGACTCGCCCGGCTACGTGAACTCACCGCGGACTGGGCGCTCGAAGGCGCCGGCATGAACGGAGCACGCAGATGACGACCCACCTTGAGGACCAGCTCGTCGCCGGGATGCGGGACCAGGCCGCCGGCCTGACGCTCACCCGTGACGTGCTCGGCGCGGCCACCCGCCGCCACCGGCGGCGCACCGCCCTGCACCGCACCGCGTACGCCGCGGGGGTGGTCGGGGTGGCCGGGGCGCTGACCGCGGCGCTGACCGTCGGCGCCGGCAACCCCGGTGGCCGGACCGGCCCGTCCGGACCGGTCGCGGGCCGTCCGGCGCCCGCCGCGAGCCCGCAGTCACCGCAGCTGCGCCTGGCCGCGGCCGCGGCGGCCAGCGAGAACATCAGTTACCGGGTGAAGGTCACCACCACCTCGCTGGACGCGCCCCCGCCGGAGGGCGAGCTGCCGGAGCCGGTGAGCCGGCGGTGGGTCACCAAGGGCGCCTTCGATCCGGCCACGGCCACCGGCTACCTCGATTCGCCGTACACCGGTCTGCGGCCGGCCGTCGCGGCGGGCCCGGAGCACCTGCGGCTGATCGGCGGCGTCCTGTACTTCGGCGGCCGGGACGGCCGGGATCCGGACAACGGGAAGATCGTGTGGAGCCGGTCCCCGGACCGGCAGGACAGCCTCGACTACGACATGGCGATGGGTGGCCGTCTCGGTGCCTCGGCAAGCCCGGAGGCGTTGCTCCGGGTGCTGAACGAGGCGGGCGCCACGGTCACCGAGCCGTCGTCCGGCGTCTACCACTTCGACGTCTCGATGTCGGATCCTGCCGCCGAGATCATCGCCGACCGTCTCGTCGGCGAGGTGACGGTCGGCGCGGACGGCCGGATCGCGAAGGTGTCCTACGACCGGGCGTCCCGGATGGTCCGGACCAAGGACTACACCTCCCACCTCAAGGTCGTCATCGAGCTGTCCGGCTACGGCCTGCCGGTGGCGGTCAAGGCGCCGGCCCACGCCTACGTCATGGGCAAGTAGGCCGTCACGAAAGGCCGCGCGGACCCGCGCGGCCTTTCGTCGAACCTATTGACAAAGAAGTTTTGTACGTACAAACTGATTTTGCCATGAGAGACGTCCTGTACCTGGAAGAGCGCGAGCAGGCCGAAGCCCTGCTCAAGCCGCAGCGCATCGAGGTGCTGCGGCAACTCGCCGAGCCCCGCACCTGCACCGAGATCGCCGCACGGCTGGGGCAGACGCCGCAGCGCGTCTACTACCACGTCAAACAGCTGGTCGCGGCCGGGCTGGCCGAGCAGGTCGCCGAACGGCGGGTGCGCGGCATCAGCGAGGGCATCTACCAGGCCGTCGCCCGGTCCTACTGGCTGTCCCCCCGGCTCGTCGGCCGGATCGGCGGGGCGCGCCGGGCGCAGGACGAGCTGAGCCTGGGCTACCTGCTCGATCTCATGGAGGAGGTCCAGGCGGATGTCGCCGCGCTGGACCGCACCGCCCCCGAGTTGCCGTCGATCGGTGTCTCCGGCGAGATCCGGGTGCCCGCCGAGCGGCGGCAGGAGTTCCTGCACGACCTGCAGTCGACGCTGCAGGACCTTTTCACCCGCTACGGCGGCGTCGAGGGGGACGCCTTCAAACTCGCCGTGGCCTGCTACCCGAAGGGCGACAACCATGAGTGACCTGCTGACCGTCCGGGCCCGCCTCGCCGCGCCCGTCGAGACCGTGCGCCGCGCGCTGACCGACCCGGCCGAGCTGCGCGTCTGGCTCGCCGAGCACGCCGAGGTCGACCTGCCCGAGCGCTACGCGTTCTGGGGCCGCCACACGCCCGAGGGCGCCGAGCCGCACCAGCGCCTGCTGCACGCCGACGAGCGGACGCTGCGCTTCGCCTGGACGCTCGACGGGGTCGAGACCACCACCGAGTTCGAGCTGGCGCCGGAGGACGGGGGCACCCTTCTGACCCTGCGGCAGAGCCACTTCAGCTTCGAGGAGGCGATGAGCGGCAGCAGCATCCGCGGCGTCCTGCAGACGTTCTGGGCGCTCGCGATCGCCAACCTCAACGCCCACCTGGAGGGGCGCCCGCTGCTGCCGCGCACCGACTTCACCTCCGCCGACCTGCGCGGTGAGCTGCTCATCGACGCGCCCATGGACAAGGTGTGGACCTCGCTCACCGACTCCGACCAGGCCAGCGCCTGGTTCGGCTTCCCGATCGGCATCGAGCCCTGGGTGGGCGGCCGCTACGCCATGGGCGGCTTCGACGCCGGCTACGCGGCCAAGGTGGTCGACCTGACGCCGGGCAAGGCGCTGTCCGTCGACTGGGGGCCGACCGGCGTCAGCACCTGGGAGCTGGCCGAGTCCGGCGGCCGGACGAAGCTGACCTTCGTGCAGTCCGGCTTCGACGAGGGCAACCCGCCGTACGCGGCCTGGAGCGGGAGCGTGGCCGGGCTGGCCGAGCTGCGCCGCTTCCACGAGATGGCCGACTGGCAGCCGATCTGGCTGGCCGAGGAGATGCCGAGCAACGCCTGAGCCGTGCCGCGCAAGGAAGGGCCCTTCCCGACGCCTCAGGCAGCGGAGGGGCCCTTCCTGATGCCTCAGGGCGACAGCTCGGCGGCCCGGCGGAGCAGCGCCCGCCGTTCCGGGTCGGAGCGGACCGCGTCGGCGGCGGCCCGGAACAGCGCGGCGGCGCGTACCGGGTCGCCGCCGCGGGCGGTCAACTCGGCCTCGGCCGCCGTCGCCGGCGGGTAGCCGTCCAGCGCACCACCCTCGCGGGCCTCGGCGAGCAGGCCCAGCCCCGCGGCGGGGCCGTACGCGTACCCGTGGGCCACCGCCCGGTTGAGCCGTACCACCGGGGTCGGGTGCAGCCTGACCAGCGCGTCGTAGCAGCCGGCGATGGCCGGCCAGTCGGTCTCGGCGGCGGTCGGCGCGGTGGCGTGCGCGGCGGCGATCCGGGCCTGGAGGGCGTACGGGCCGTCGCCGGCCCGGTCCAGCAGCGCGACGCCCTCGGCGATGGCGGCCCGGTCCCACCGGGCGCGGTCCTGCTGGTCGAGGGTGAGCAGGTCGCCGGACGGGTCGCGGCGGGCCGCCCGGCGGGAGTGGTGCAGCAGGAACAGGGCGAGCAGCCCGGCCGCCTCGGGCTGGTCCGGCATGAGCGTGTGCAGCAGCCGGGCCAGCCGGATCGCCTCGGCGGCGAACGCCGGTTCGCCGTCGGCGTCGTACCCCCGGGTGAAGAGCAGGTAGAGCACGGCCAGCACGCCCGGCAGGCGCTCGACCAGCGCGGGCCCCGTCGGCACCCGGTACGGGACGCCCGCCGCGGCGATCCGGGCCTTGGCCCGGGTGAGCCGGCGGGTCATGGTCGACTCGGTGACCAGGAAGGCGCGGGCGATGTCGGCGGTCGGCACCCCGGCCACCGTGCGCAGGGTGAGCGCCACCCGGGCCTCCAGCGCCAGCGCCGGGTGGCAGCAGGTGAAGATGAGCCGGAGCCGGTCGTCCACCACATCTCCCTCCGGTCGCGCGGGCTCGGGGTCGGTGAGCAGCGCCAGATCGCGCAGCTTGCGGCGTTCCACGCTGGCCCGGCGCAGCACGTCCACGGCCCGGTTGCGGGCGACGGTCATCAGCCACCCGCCCGGGTTGTCGGGCACGCCGTTGCGGGGCCAGCGTTCCAGCGCCGCGGCGAGGGCCTCCTGGGCGCAGTCCTCGGCGAGGGTCCAGTCGCCGGTGACGCGGATCAGGGCGGCCACGATCCGCGGGTACGCCTCGGCGCCCGCGTCGGCGACCGCCCCGGCCGCGTCGGCCACCCGGATCAGTCCTCCACCAGCGGGCGCAGCTCGATGCGCCCGGCGTACGCCATGGGGTGGGCGCGGGCCACCTCGACGGCCTCGTCCAGGTCGGCGCACTCCAGCAGGTCGAAGCCCACGATCACCTCCTTGGTCTCGGCGAACGGGCCGTCGCTCAGCAGCAGCTCGCCGTCGCGGACCCGGACGGTGGTCGCGGCCGACGGGGGCGCGAACCGGCTGCCGGTCAGCCGCTGGCCGTTGGCGTCCCGCTCGGCCACCCACTTCTCGATGTCGGGCGCCGCGTCCGGGTTCCGGTCGGGCTGGGTGTCGGTGCAGACGAGCATCATGTACTTCATCGCTTCACTCCTGTCGGTCGTGCCTCTGTCCACCCTGACGAACACCGGGCGCGCATCCGGACAGCCGCGGGGAAAAATTCTGGTGGTGATTTCCGGGGCCCGGCGGGGTAATGCCGGGCGATGTTCTTCATCTTCGGGCTCCGGACCAAGGTCGACCGGTCCGGCGTGGTCACCCAGGTCTGCCGCAACTGTGGCAACCGGGCCGCCCAGGTCATCACCCGGCGGGCCACGAAGTTCACCCTCTTTTTCATCCCGCTGATCCCGGTGCGCACCCGCTACACGCAGCAGTGCACGTTCTGCGGCGCGCAGTACGACGTCTCCCGGGCCGAGGCCGAGCGCCTCCCGGTCGGCTGACCGTGGCGCGTTTCCTCTGCTGGCTGATCGGCCGCCAGCCGGTCACCCCGCCGGCCGCGCCGGTGCACACCGTCTCCCGGCCGCCCTGCACCCCGGGTCGCCGGCGCCGCCGCCGCAGCCGGCCCACGGCGGGCGCCCAGTCACCCCGCTCACCCTGGAACCGGTCGGCCGGCCGCTGAGCGGCGGCGGGCCGCGGGGGCGCGCAGCGCCTATCCTGGGCGATCATGACGGACACCGCGCAGCGCCTTGCCGAGATCCGGGGTGGCGTGCCGCCGCGGCGGCACAACGCCCGCACCATCGCCGCGCTGACCGGCAACCCGGGCTGCACCCGGCGCGCGGTGCTAGACGGCGCCGGGGTCGACAAGCCGAAGCTGGCCGAGCGGGTCGGCTTCCCGGCCCGGTTCGGCCAGTCCCGCTTCGCCATCACGCGGGGCAACGCGTTCGAGGCGCAGGTGAAGGCCGATGGGGGTGCGGAGCTGCTGCGCCTGGTCGCGGAGCGGCTGGGCGTGCCCGTGCCGGACGGCGCCACCTGGACCGACCTGGGCGGCGACGAGGACCGGCCGGAACGGTCCCGCGCCGCGCTCACGGCGTCCGGGGACGGGCCGGCGCTCTTCGACCATCCGCTGCTCGGCCTGGACGTCGCCGGCCGCCGGGTGAACCTGGAGCCGGACCTGGTGGCCGCCCGGCTCGCCGGCCGCTTCCACGTCGTGGAGATCAAGTCGTTCCCGATCATCGACGGCCAGGCCGACCCGGCCAAGGTCGCCGCCGCCGCCATCCAGTCCGCCGTCTACGTGCTGGCGCTGCGCGACCTGCTCGCCGCCGAGGGGTGGGACCCGGACCTCGTCTCGCACGAGGTGGTGCTGGTCTGCCCGCGCGACTTCGCCAACCGGCCGGTGGCGAGCCTGCTCGATGTGCGCAAGCAGTTGCTGGTGCTGCGCCGCCAGCTCGACCGGATGGCGCGGATCGACGACCTGCTCGCCGCCGTGCCGGCCGGGTTCACGGCCGACCTGACCGCCGACCCGGCCACGCTGGCCGGCGCGCTCGCCGGCGTCCCCGCCAACTACGCGCCGGACTGCCTGGCCGCCTGCGAGCTGGCCTATTTCTGCCGGCAGGAGGCGCGCGGCCACACCGGCGCACTGGGCCGGCCGGTCCGGGAGGCGCTGGGCGGCGTCGCCGAGGTGGCCGACGTGCTGGCGCTCGCCGCCGGGGAACGTGCCCCCGAACCGGAGCAGGCGGAGGCCGCCGCCCTGCTGCACGCCGCCGCGCGCCTGCGCGCCGACGCACTGGCCGGGAACCCCGCATGAGTACGCCCCGACCCCTCGGCCGGACACCCCGGATCGCTACGCCCCGGCAACCCGCCCGGGCGCCCCGGATCGCTACGTCCCGATGCCCCGGCCGGAGCGCCCGGTGAGCACCCTGCGCGCCCTCGCGCAGGCGCAGGCGGTCGCCGCCGGGGTGGCCCAGCCGGTGGCGACCGTCCGGCACCTGCACCTGTCCGACCGCCCGCTCGTGCTCGTGCCGCTCGCCCTGGCCGGCGAGGCGAACGCCCCGCTCGCCGCCCTGGTCGGCGCGGCGCCCGACGAGGCCCGGCTGCTCGTGGTGCCGCAGCCCCGCAACCGGGACCAGCGCTTCGCGTTCGCGGCCGAGCTGGCCGGGATCGTGCTGCCCTACCTGGACGAGTTCCGGGACCGCACCGAGGCGGTGCCAATCGACCGGGGCCGGGACGTCCGGCACCGCTACGTCGACGCCCCGCAGGTGCTGGTGCCGAACCCGGCCGGGATCACGTTCCTGCGGCTGTTCGGCCGCTCCACCCGGTTCCGCCGGCCCGACGGCGAGTACCCGGTGCACCCGTCGGTGCCGCTGCTCGGCCGCTGGCTGACCTTCTTTGCCGAGCGCGCCGAGCATCCCGGCTCGGCGGCGCTCGTGGCGCTGACCGACGCGCTGACCCTGCACTGGGCGACCGGGCAGAGCGCCGTGGAGGACCTGCACCTGCCGGCGCTGCTGGGCTGGCTCGACCCGCCGCCCGGGCTGACCGGCGCCGAGGCGGCCGCCCGCGCCGAGGACCCGACGCGTTGCCCGCCGGCCGGTCCGGCCACCGACCCGGACTTCGACAACCACCGGCTCGCGCCGGCCATCGAGGCGTACACCCGCGCCGAGGACGACCCGGTGGCCCGCGCGGTCGCGTACGCGGAGCTGGAGCGTTTGCTGCGTGACCAGCTGACGCCCACCTGGGAGCTGATGTGGCGCGGTGTCGGGTTGCTCCGCGCGCTGCCCGCCGGGGCGCGGGTGGCCGGCCGCTGGGACGGCGACCGGGACGCCTTCACGGCGCAAGCCGAGCACGTCGACGCCGGTGGCGGCCCGCAGCCGCGCCGGGACGGCGCGGTGGCCGCGGCGACGCGCCTGCACCGGCTGGAGCGGGCGCTCGCCTCCTACGCCGTGCAGCGCGCCTACGACGATCCGCTGGTCATGGCCGAGCACCGGTTGGCCGGGGAGGCGTTCGTCGGTGACGTGACCCTGGCCGACCCGAAGCGGGTCGACGACACCGGCAAGCGCCCGGTGCTGCGCCCGCGGATCCAGGTGGTCACCACCGAGCCGGTGTTCGTCCCGGTCGGCGCGACGCTCTACTCCCCGGCCCGGCCGGGCCAGAAGGCGAAGGTGGTCTTCGTGACCCCGGCCGCGGACGGCAAGACCGAGGTGGTGCTGGAGCTCTCCGGCGGGATGGGTCGGGGGCTGACCGCCGCGCCGGGCAGCGTGCCGGAGGTGGGGGAGCGGCTCTGCCTCACCACCCTGTCGGACGGCTTCCTGCCGGCCGGCGCCTTCCCGGCCCCGGAGGAGACGCCGTGGACCCACGGCGGCCCTCCCACCACGGCGCCCGCCCCCGCGGACCCGGTCCCGGCCGCCGACGCCGCGGAGGACTGGTCCTGACGCGAGCCCGGGCGGCCCGCCCGCGACATCAGGCGAGGGCGGCCAGGGTCTCGCGCGCCTCGGCCGCCGTCGGCCGCCGCGGGTCCGCCGCCAGCAGGGCCTCCAGCGCCGTCCGGTACGCGACGTCGCGCGCCGCCCCGGCCGGCGTCTCGACGTCGGGGGCGACCCCGCAGCCCTCCCAGTTGGTGCCGCTCGCCGCGTTGACCGGCCGGGCCACCGGCACGGTCAGCTCCAGGTGCGGGTGCAGGCCGTGCCCGACCCGCGGGTGCGCCCCGCCCCGGGTCCGCTCGCCGACCACGGTGGCCCGGCCGAGCTGCTGGAGGTCGTACGCCAGCTCCTCGCCGCCGGAGAACGTCTCCGGGCCGGTCAGCACGAGCACCGGCTTGTCGGGCGCGTAGCGGGGCACCGGCAGCCAGGCGGCGCTCCAGTACTGGTGGGTGGTCCCGGCCCGCTCGTGCATGGTGTGCAGGTGGGTCGGCTCGGCGAAGAACCAGCCGCAGACCAGGGCCACCATGTCGGGGCTGCCGCCCCGGTTGCCGCGCAGGTCGAGCAGGAGCGCGTCGGTGCCGGCGAGCAGCCGCAGCGCGGCGGTCACGAGGTCGCCGGCGAGGTGCGGCGGGAAGAGGTAGGGCGCGATCTCCAGCAGCCCGACGTTGCCGGGCAGCCGCTCCACCCGGGCCACGCCACCCATGGTCAGCGCGGCGAGCTGGACGAACTGCGCTTCGGCCGGGTCGTCGGCGACGTCGGCCAGCGGCGTCTCGTGGTGCTTGAGCCGCAGGTGCAGGTCCCCGTTGGCGGCCTGAAGGTCGGTGGTGACCAGCGCGCCGAGGGCCGCCGCGTCGGCCGCCCCCGCGTACGCCCCCTCCCGGAGCCGGTCGCCGAGGTGCGCGGCGATCCGGCCGGCCACCTCGGGGAAGACGTACTGCTCGGCCACAAGTTTGGCGGCCCGCTCGACAATGTCGGTGATCTCGTCCTGGCGCATGTCCCGAGTAGAGCAGGCCGGTTGACAAAGCGTCAAGAGAATTAGACGCTTTAGCGGTGAACCACGAGACCGAACTGGAGGTCCGCACCGCGGCCCACTTCAAGGCGCTGGCCCACCCGTTCCGGCACCGGCTGCTCTTCGCACTCGGATCCGGGCCGGCCACCATCAGCCAGCTCGCCACCGGCCTCGGCGCGGCCAAGGGCACGGTCGCCCACCACCTCAAGGTGCTCACCGACGCCGGCATGGTCCGGGTCGCGCACACCCGCCAGGTCCGCGGCGGCACCGAGCAGTACCACGAACGGGCCTTCCGCCGACTGGTCGGCGAGACCGGCGACGCCGGCGCCACCGGCGCCCTGTTCGGCGCGGTCGCCGAGGAACTGGCCCACGACCCCGACCCGCTGCTGCACCTGCGCCACCTGCGGCTCACCCCGGCTCAGGCCGAGCGGCTCCGGTCCACCCTGGACGTGCTCGTCGGCGAGGCCGAGGAGGCCGGACCGGACCAGCCCCGCTACGGCGTCCTGGTCTCCCTCTACCGTCGCGCCGACCCCGTGCACCCTGGCCCGCCGGGGCGGTGACCGACGCCGATCGGCTCTGGCGGCGGCACCGGGGGCTGACTAGGCTTGCGCCGTTCGCCGTCCGCAACCGGTCGTCATCGACGAGGGTGCACGCCCCGAGAGAGAGCCGGAGCGAATCGTTGTACCGCAGCAGCACGTGAGCCTCGCCGCCGTGGCGCCGGCCCGTCGCCCGCTCTCCGGCCGTGTCGGGCTCGTCGCGGCCGCCCTCGTCGTACTCGGGGAAGCGGTGTGGCTGGTCGCCGGCCTGCCGGGCGGGGCCCTGGTCAGCGACCTCGGCGCGGTGACGCTGGCGAGCTGGGCGGCGGTGGCCTGCGTCGGCGTCGCCCGGCGGCACCCGGCCCCGCTGCGCCGGTTCTGGACGCTGCTCGCGGCCACCATGGTCCTCGCGGCGCTCGGCCGGACCGTGTGGACGGTCGAACGGCTGGGCGGGCACGACCTGCCGCACACCCCGCTGGTCGGCGGGCTGTTCACCGCCGGCATCGTCACCGGCACCGCCGCGCTACTCTGCTCCGTGGCGGCCCCGCGCAACCTGGTCGGGCAGGCCCGCACCCTGCTCGACGGGGTGATCGTCGGGCTGGCCCTCATCCCGATCGGCTGGGTGGTCGTGTTCCGCGACCTCGCCGCCGCCGACCTGGCCGATCCGCTGCGCACCTTCGGGCTGCTCTACCCGATGCTCGACCTGATGCAGCTCACCATCCTGGTGGCGGTCGCCGGGCCACCCCGCCCGATGTGGCGGGCGCTCACCGTGATCGGGGTCGGCCTGGCCACCCGGGCCGTCGCCGACACCGTCTACGTCTCCCTCGTCGCGCACGGCAGCTACGCCCCCGGCCACCCGATCGACGTCTGCTGGCCGCTGAGCTACCTGCTCATGGGCCTCGCCACCCGGTACCCGCACCCGCCCTCCTGCCCCGAGGAGGAGGACACCGGCGACTCGCCGCTGCCGCCGTGGTGGCGGGTCGCCCTGCCCTACCTGCCCGTGGGCGGCGCGATCGTCGCCGTGGTGCTCTCCCGCCGGCCCACCGGCCAGACCCCGCACCTGATCTTCCTCGGCATGATGACGCTGCTCGGGGTGCTCGCACTGCGCCAGGGGCTGGCCGCCAACGAGAACCTGCGGCTGGTGGCCCGGCTGCGCCGGCTCGCGTACTCCGACCAGCTCACCGGCCTGCCCAACCGGCTCACCTTCACCCGGCGGCTGCGCCGCGCCCTGCGCGACGGCGGCCCGGTCGCCGTGCTGCTCCTCGACCTGGACGGGTTCAAACAGGTCAACGACCGCTTCGGGCACGCCGCCGGTGACCGGCTGCTGAGCACCATCGCCGAGCGGATGGGGGACGCGACCGGCTCCGACGGGATGATCGCGCGGCTCGGCGGCGACGAGTTCGCCGTGCTGGTCGCCGGGGACCGGCCGGTGCCGCCCGAGCGGCTCGCCGTCCGGCTCCTCGCCGCCCTCGAACCCCTGCCCGGCGAGGAGGACCTGGGCGTGCACCCCTCGGCCAGCATCGGCATCGCCGAGTACGGCCCGCAGCACACCTCCCACACCGACCTGCTCCGCGACGCCGACATCGCCATGTACGCGGCGAAGGCGGCCGGCAAGTCCGCGTACCGGACCTGCACCCCGCAGCTGCGGGAGTCGGCGGTGACCCGGGCCGAGCTGATCGCCGACCTGCGCCGCGCGGTCGACGAGGGGCAGCTGTTCATGGAGTTCCAGCCCATCGTCGACCTGTCCACCGGCGCGGTACGCAGCGCCGAGGCGCTGGTCCGCTGGCGGCACCCCCGGCTCGGGGTGCTCACCCCGGCGCGGTTCCTGCCGCTGGCCGAGGAGACCGGGCTGATCATCGCGATCGACCGGTGGGTCATCCACGAGGCGTGCCGGGCGGCGGCCACCTGGCGCGAGCACTCTCCCGAGGTCACCGTGGCGGTCAACATCGCCGCCGCCCACCTGCGCCGGCCCGACCTGATCGCCACGGTCACCGAGGCGGTCGGCGTGGCCGGCCTGCCACCCCGCGCCCTCACCCTGGAACTCACCGAGTCGGCGCTCATCGAGGGGAGCGAGGCGGTGCTCGACCGGCTGACCCAGCTCCGCGACCTCGGGATCGGCATCGCCATCGACGACTTCGGCACCGGCTACTCGTCGCTGAGCTACCTGCACCGGATCCCGGCCACCGAGCTGAAGATCGACCGGTCCTTCGTGGCCCGCCTCGACGCCGACGACGCGCGGGCGTACGCCACGGTGGAGATGGTCAACCGGCTGGCCGGCGCGTTCGACCTGGCCGTCGTGGCCGAGGGCGTGGAGACCGGCGGCCAGCACGCCGCGGTGACCGCGATCGGCTGCATGCACGGCCAGGGCTGGCGCTACGGCCGCCCGGTCGCCCTGCCCGAGCTGCTCCACGCGCTCACCCCGGTCGACGCGGCCCGCTGACCGGCCCGGCCGGTGGCGGGTCGAAGGTCCCGGGCAGGACAGGGGATTCGGCCCTGCTGATGGTGCCCGGTCCACCGCCACGATGGTGTCAGCAACCGACGAACACCATCCATACAGGAGTTCAGACATGAAGCGACGGACACTCGACCTGTTGTTCAGCATCGGTGGGCTGGGCCTCGCGGTCCTGCTGCTCGTCGTCGGCGTCGTCCTGACGAGCAACGCGAACTTCGCCAACCGCTACGTGCACGACCAGCTCGCCGCCCAGCACATCAGCTTCACCCCGGCCGACAAGCTGAGCGACGAGGAGAAGAAGTCGGACTGCCTGCGCGAGCACGCCGGCAAGCAGCTCACCACCGGCAAGCAGGCCGAGTGCTACGCCAACGAGTACATCGGCCTGCACCTGAAGTCCATCGGCGGCGGGAAGACGTACGCCGACCTGGGCGCGCCGCAGACCGCCCTGCGCGAGCAGGTGGCCCAGGCCGAGCAGGCCAACGCCGCCAACCTGGCCGACCTGCAGAAGCAGCTCGCCGACGTCACCGCCCAGCGGGAGACCGTGTTCAAGGGCGAGACCCTGCGCGGCCTGCTGCTCACCTCGTACGGGTTCAGCGAGTTCGGCCGCAAGGCCGGGCAGGGCGCCCTGGCCATGTACCTCGGCGCGGCGCTGCTCCTGCTGCTCTCGGTCGCCGGCCTGGTGCACGCCTTCCGGACCCCGTCCAGCGAGACGTTCGCCGCCCCCGAGAAGGAGCGGGTCACCACCTGACCCGGTCCCCGATCGCCCCCGGCCTCCCGTCCCCTCGGGGGAGGCCGGGGGCGATCGCCGTTTCGCGCCGGGCCGACCGTGCGGGCCGCAGAATCGGGCTTGACCCTCACGCAACGGGAGGCGGCAGCCTTGGTCGCGGAAGGGAGGAACCATGGCGTACACGGTGGGTCAGGTGGCGCGGGCGGCCCGGGTGACGGTCCGGACGCTGCACCACTACGACGAGATCGGGCTGCTCTCGCCGGGCGGCCGCACCGCGGCGGGCTACCGCCGCTACGACGACGCGGACCTGGAACGGCTGCAGCTGATCCGGGCCTACCGGGAGCTGGGGTTCCCGTTGGAGGAGATCGCCGAGATCCTCGACGACCCGGGCGGCGACCCGCTGCCGCACCTGCGCCGGCAGCACGAGCTGCTGAGCGGGCGGATCGGGAAGCTGCGGGACATGGTCGCGGCGATCGAACTCGCGATGGAGGCGAGGAAATTGGACATCCAGCTCACCCCGGAGGAACGCTTCGAAGTGTTCGGGGACTTCGACCCGGACGAGCACGCCGAGGAGGCCGAGCGGCGCTGGGGCGGCACCGACGCGTACCGGCAGTCGACCGAGCGGGCGGCCCGCTACTCCAAGGACGACTGGCTGCGCAACAAGGCCGAGAACGAGGAGTGGGGGCGGCGGATCACCGAGCTGATGGCGTCGGGCGCGCCGGCCGACTCGCCGGAGGCCATGGCGCTGGCCGAGGAGCACCGGCAGCTCATCAGCCGGTGGTTCTACGACTGCTCGTACGAGATCCACACCGGCCTCGCGGACATGTACCTGGCCGACCCGCGGTTCACCGCGTACTTCGAGAGGATCCGGCCGGGGCTGGCCGCGTACCTGAACGAGGCGATCCACGCCAACGCGATCAGCCGGGCCTGATCCGCCCCGGGTGCCAGGATGGGCCGGACGGCTCAGCCTCGGGAGGTCATGTGTTCATCGTCGCCGGCACCCTCTACGTCGACCCGGTCCAGCGGGACGCCTACCTGGCCTCCTGCGCCGACGTCGTCCGGGCGGCACGCTCGGCGCCGGGTTGCGTCGACTTCGCGGTGAGCGCGGACCTGGTCGAGCCGGGCCGGATCAACGTCTACGAGCGGTGGGAGTCCGACGAACAACTGCTCGACTTCCGCGGCTCCGGGCCGGACGGGGAACAGGCCGCGATGATCCTCGGCGCCGAGGTGCACCGGTTCCGCATCTCCGGCGTCGAGGCGCCGTGACGCGGGCGCCCGACCGGCCGGGTCGGGCGCCCGCGCGGCACGCGGCCGCTACAACACCAGGTCGAGCAGGAGGACGCCGGCGAAGCCGACCACCGAGATGATCGTCTCCATCACCGACCAGGTCTTGATGGTCTGCCCGACGGTCAATCCGAAGTACTCCTTCACCAGCCAGAAGCCGGCGTCGTTGACGTGCGAGAAGAACAGCGACCCGCAGCCGATCGCCAGCGCCAGCAGTGCCACCTCGGGGCCCTGCAGGGTGGCCGCGAGCGGCGAGACGATGCCGGCGGCCGTGATGGTGGCGACGGTGGCCGAGCCGGTGGCCACCCGGATCCCGACCGCGACCAGCCAGCCCAGCAGCAGCGGCGACAGGTTCGCGCCCTCGGCGGCGTTCGCGACCAGGTTGCCGACGCCCGCGTCGACCAGCACCTGCTTGAAACCGCCGCCTGCCGCGACGATCAGCAGGATGCCGGCGATCGGCGGCAGCGAGCCGCCCAGGAAGCCGGAGACCTGGCTGCGGCTGAATCCCGTCCGGTAGCCCAGGAAGATCATCGCGAAGATGACCCCGGCCAGCAGCGCGACGATCGGGGTACCCACGATGTCGAGCGCCTTCCGGCCGCCGGTGTCCTCGGCCAGGGTCAGCTCGCCGATCGCGCGCAGCAGCATCAGCACGACGGGCAGCAGCACGGTGACCACGGCGGCCCAGAGCGCCGGTTCGCGGCGGGAGCGCCGGCCCGCCGGCTCGTCGATCGGCGCGCCGGGGCGGCCGGTGCCCGGGTTGACCAGGTCGTCCTCGGTGACCAGGTCGCCGTCGGCGTCGAGGCGGCCCTCGCCGGGGCGGGTCGGCCGCCGGTCCCCGCCGGCGGCGAGCGGCTGCCGGGTCGGCAGCAGCGCCTCCGGGGCGGTGGCCGGCACGTAGCGGGCGATGAAGTTGCCGAAGACCGGCCCGGCGATGATCACCGTGGGGATCGCCACCAGCAGGCCCAGGGCCAGGGTCTGGCCGAGGTTGGCGCCGAGCGCGTCGATCGCGACCAGCGGGCCGGGGTGCGGCGGCACGAGGCCGTGCAGCACCGACAGGCCGGCCAGCGCCGGGATGCCGATCTTGATCAGCGGCACGTCGACCCGGCGGGAGACCAGCAGCACGATCGGCACCAGCAGCACGACGCCGACCTCGAAGAAGAGCGGGAGCCCGATCAGCGCGGCCACCCCGGCCATGGCCCACGGCAGCGCGCCGCCGGAGACCCGGCCGACCACCCGCTCCACGATGCTGTCCGCGCCGCCGGACTCGGCGAGGAGGCCGCCGATCATCGCGCCGAGGGCGATGAGCAGGCCGACGCCGCCGACGGTGGAGCCCACCCCGCCGCTGAACGAGGTGACGATCTTGTCGGCGCTGACCCCGGCGACCACCCCGAGCACGGCCGCGCCGAGGATCAGCGCCAGGAACGGGTGCACCTTGCCCCAGGCGATGAGCACCACCACGGCGGCGATGCCGAGCAGGGCGGCGATGACGAGCTGGGTGTCACCGGCGTTCGTGAGGGGTTCCGCCGGTGCGGCGAGCAGTGTGACCACGGCAATCACGACCTTCGGTAGTCGTCCGTGCCTCCGGGACGGGCGATCACTGGGGAGGAGCGGTGGGTGGTGGCTCCGGCGGCAGGCTCGGGGCCAACCGCCGCAGCGACGCGAACGTCGGCACGAGCGCGTCGTACAGCTCGGAGAAGAGCGGCAGCAGGGCCGCGTACGTGGCGGCGGAGGCGGGGTCCGGGCGGACCGTCTCCTCGATCCGGACCAGGTCGGCGGCCACCTCGATCGACTCGATCAGGCCGAGCGCCTGCATGCCGAGCAGGGCCGCGCCGAAGCTCGAACCCTCGTGCCCGGCCGGGAAGCGCACCGGCATGCCGAGCGCGTCGGCGAGGATCTGCCGCCACAGTGGGCTGCGGGCGAAGCCGCCGCTGGCGCGGATCTCGCGCACCTCGTTGCCGGCCGCCCGCACCGAGGCGAGGACCAGGGCGAGCTGCTGGCAGACCCCCTCCAGCGCGGCCCGTACCAGGTGCGCCCGGCCGTGCCCGTGGGTCAGCCCGACGTACGCGCCGCGGGGCAGCGCGCTCCAGTGCGGCGCGCGCTCGCTGAGCAGGTACGGCAGCATGATCAGCCCGCCGGAGCCGACCGGCGCCCGGGCGGCCAGGTCGAGCAGCTCCTCCTCGGCGCGCTCACCCAGCTCGGGGGCGAGCGCCTCGTTGGCCCACTGGAGGACGATCCCGCCGTTGTTGATCGCCCCGCCGACCACCCAGCGGTGCTCGGTCAGGGCGTAGCAGAAGACGCCGCCGAGCGGGTCGACGCCGGGCCGTTCCACCATCACCCGCATGGCCCCGCTGGTGCCGATCGAGCAGGCCACCTCGCCGGGATGCACCGCGCCGATCCCCAGGTTCGCCAGCGGCCCGTCGCCGGCGCCCACCACGAGCGGGGTGTTCGCGGGCAGTCCGGTGGCCCGGGCCGCCGCGGCGGTCAGGCCGGGCAGCACGTGGGTGGTGGGGACGAGCTGGGGAAGCTGCTCCTCGGTGATCCCGGCGATGCGCAGCGCCTCGGCGTCCCAGGCCAGCCGGTGGATGTCCATGAGCCCGGTGGCGGAGGCGACCGAGTGGTCGGTGACCAGCGCCTCGGCCAGCCGCAGCAGCACGTAGTCCTTGATGCTCACCCAGTGCGCAACCCGTTCGTGCAGCTTCGGTTGCTGCTCGGCGAACCAGACCAGCTTGGGCAACGGCGCCATCGGGTGCACCGGCGTGCCGGTGCGGCGGTGGATGGCCAGCCCGGAGGGTACGGCGCGCAGCCGCTCGGCCTGCGCGCTGGCCCGCGAGTCGGCCCAGGTCACCGAAGGGGTGAGCGGGGTGCCGTCGGCGTCCAGCCCGATGAGGCTGTGCATGGCGGTGCTGAACGACAGCCCGGCGACCGGCACGCGCAGCTCCTCGACCACCGCCCGGATCGACCCGACCACCGCATCGAAGATCCGTGCCGGGTCCTGCTCGGCGTACCCCGGTTGCGGCTCCTCCAGGGGATAGCCGATCGAGTGGGTGGCGAGCTGCCGGCCACCGGTGTCGTACGCGACCGCCTTGGTGCTGGTGGTGCCGATGTCCACCCCCACCACGACGGCCGGGTCGCCCACCGGTGCACCTCCCTCGCGTGCCGGGGGTCGCGGCGCGTCCCGCCCTGCGGCTGACGTTACCCACGCACCGACCCCCTCGCACGGCGAAGCGGCGCCGCCCGGGGCGCGGCCACGGGACGCGGAACATTCCGCCTTCCGTGTCGCGCAATCACCCTTTCGGTCAATTCGGCGACTTGTGCGTGTCTTGGCACCCCCGCGCCGCAGTTGACATGAATGACACCCCGATTGGTGGGCTCGCGCGGCGGAGGAGTCGGCGTGGCGATGACTGATTCGACGGGTTCCACATGGCGCTACCGGTGGGCGCACCGGCAGAACGACCGGCGGCAGCGGGTCTTCCGCGCGGCCGACGAGGCGTGGCGGCGCCGTGACGACGAGCTGCGGCGGCTGCGTGCCCTCGCCGGGTCCTTCCACGGCTCCACCGAGGCCGGCGACGGCCTGCCCATGGAGCTGGGCCCCGGCGAGGTGGTCTTCTGGACGCTGCCGGCCGCCCAGCTCGTCGAGGTGCGGCACACCGCCGTTCTGCCGGCCCCCGAGCTGACCGTCGACCCGGAACCGCCGATGCTGCGCCCGCGCCGCCCCGAAGGGGTCAAGGTCGCCGACGCCGGCCTCGCCGTGCTCACCAACCGGCGCCTCGTCCTGCTCGGCGGGCGGGGCCGGCGCGACTGGACGTACGGGCGGATGACCGGGCTGTCCCACGACCCGGGGGCGCCGGTCACGCTGATCCAGGTGCTCGACCGGCGGCGCACCTCCGGTCTGCTGCTGCCCACCGGCGCGGTGGCCGACTTCCGGTTCAAGCTCACCCTGGCCTTCGCCGACGCCATCGAGCAGCGCGCCGCGGTCGTCGCCCAGCTCGACGAGCTGATCGCGGAACACGAGGCGGTGCGGCCCACCCGGCCGGCCGTGCTCACGCCGGCCCAGGCCCGGGTCTCCGCGCTGCTCCCCGGTGGCCGGCGGACCGTCGCGGTCGGCGTGGCCCTCGCCCTGATCGTGCCGGCGATGCTCTTCGAGTCCGACCCGCCGGTGCGCCCCGGGTCGGACATGGCCGCCGCGGCCACCCCGGAGGCCACCGCCACCCCGGCGCCCCCGCCGGTCGCCCCCGCCGTCCAGGTCAAGCCCGGCCCCGGGCCGCAGCGCACCCGGCCCGCGCCGGCCGCGCCGCCGGCCCGGAGCGCCACGCCGCGGCCGGCCGCCGAACGCCGCTGCGGTGCCCCGGCCAACCCCTACGGGTACGACTTCTGCGGCGGCTCCCGCATCCGCAAGCCGGCCCGGGCGGTCTGCGACTGGTTCGACTGCGTGCCCGGCTTCTGGTCCGGCCGCGGCTGGCTGGTGCAGTGCCGCGACGGCACCGTCAGCCTGACCGGCGGGCGGCGCGACGCGTGCGCCGGCAACCAGGGCTTCCGCCGGACCTTCTGGACCTGACCGTCCAGGCCGGACCTATCCGAGGCGCGGCGCGGGGGCCGACGGACGCAGCGGGAGCAGGCCGGCGAGGACCAGGGCCGCGCCGACCGGCAGCAGGTCCAGGTTCACGGCGATCGCCACGAACCCGACCAGCACCAGCACCGGCGCCCACACCGGCAGCAGCCGCGCCGCGGCGGCCCGGTACAGCAGCACCAGCAGGCCCACCTCGAACAGCGCCGGCCCGCCGAGCAGAACCAGGTCCGGCGTCCGCACCGCGTCGGCGAAGCGCGGGAACAGGTCGCCGAGGATCACCCAGATGAACGCGGCCGAGCCGACCAGGGCGGCCAGCGCCGCCACGTCGTCCACCGCCCGGAGCCGGGTCGAGCGGGTACGCAGCACGCCGTGCAGACCGACGGCCAGCACGGCGAACCCGAGGATGCCGAGCAGGAACAGGGTGTGCCCGGTGTTCCACGCCCACGCGCCCTTGTCGCTGTGACCGTCCAGGCGGTCGATCAGGCGCAGCAGGCCGTAGCCGAGGAGCAGCAGCGACGCGGTCACGGCCACCGGCCGCAACCAGGGATACGCGGGACGCGTCCGGGAATCGGTGAGGGTCATGACTCTCAGCCTCGTCTCAGGTTCGGCCGGGAACATCCGGGCCGACCCCCCACCGGGCCCCCGGATTAACCGCTCGCGCCCCGCAGGGGTGCGCGGCTAGCGTCCGGCCCGTGTCCCGCACCGTGACCCTGGTCCTGGTCGACGCCGACGGCCGGCCGCTCGGCGCCCTGCCCCCGTACGACGTGCCGGAGCCCTGGTGGCAGCAGGTCGCCTCGATCGTCGACGAGGCCCGACGCCGGTACGGCGTCGACGTGGCCGTGCTGCGGCTGCTCACCGGTGACCGCCCCGCACCGCCCGGCGGCCACGTCACCTACCTGGGCCAGGTCACCGAGCCGCCCGCCGTACCCCTGACCCCGGCGCCGGTGGACCTCGCGCCGCACCCGCTGCGCGCCCCGTACGCCGAGCCCGGCGGCCCGGCCCGCAGCATCGCCTGGGCCACCGGGGAGCTGTGCCGGCTCGGCCGGCCGGTGACCGCCGTGGCGCAGCAACGCACCTGGAACCTGTCGGCGATCTGGCGGCTCGACGGCCCGGCCGGCAGCGCCTGGCTCAAGCAGGTGCCCGCGTTCTTCCGGCACGAAGCGGCGGTGCTGCGCTGGCTCGGCACCGCCGCCCCCACGACCGGCCCCACCCTGCTCGCCGCCGACGACACCGGCCGGATGCTGCTCGACCACGTGCCCGGCGAGGACCGCTACGACGCCGGCGAGGCCGAGCGGGCCGCCGTCGCCGCCGCGCACCACGCCGTCCAGCTCAGCGCCGCCGGCGACGCCGCCGCGCTGGTGGCGGCCGGCGTACCCGATCTGCGCGGGCCGGCGCTGGCCGGCTGGATCCGCGACCGGCTGGCCCCGCACGACCAGACCGTGGCCGCCGACCTGATCTCCGGCCTCGACGACCGGCTCGACCAGGTCCGCGACTGCGGCCTGCCCGACACCCTCGTCCACGGCGACCTGCACCCCGGCAACGTGCGCGGCGACGGCACCCGGCGGACCGTCATCGACTGGGGCGACGCGTTCGTCGGCCATCCCGCCTTCGACATCCTGCGCCTCACCGAGACGCTCGACCCGCCCGTCGCCGGCCGGCTGCGTGACGCGTGGGCGGCGGGCTGGCGGGCCGACGTGCCGGGCAGCGACCCGCAGCGCGCCGTCGAGCTGCTCCGCCCGGTCGCCGAGCTGCGGCTGGCCGCCGTGTACGCGATGTTCCTCGCCGGCATCGAGCCGAGCGAGCACCCCTACCACCGCGACGACGTGCCGGCCTGCCTGGCCCGGGCCGCCGCGGCCGCCTGACGCGCCGCATCCACAGCTGCTAGGCCTCCCGCGCCCACGGCCGCAGCTTCTCCGGGTTGCGGACCGCCCAGATCCGGGTGACGCGCCCGTCGGCGACGTCGAACGAGGCCACGGTCACGACGACGCCGGCACGCTGGGCCACCAGGCCCGGCACACCGTTGACCGACCGCTCCAGGAGTTCGAGCCCCGGGGCCAGGTCGGCGATGGCGACCATGTACTGGGCGATGCGCGCGCCGCCCTCGACCGGGTGCGGGACGGTGCCGACCAGGCCGCCGCCGTCGGCGGTCATGACGGCAGCCGGGTTGAGCAGGCCGACGAGGGCGGCGATGTCCTTTGTCTCCCATGCCTTCTTGACGTGCCGCACCACGTCGGCCTGGTCGGTCGCCGCCGCGGGAGCGCGCGCGACGCTCACCCGCCGCCGGGCGGAGGCCGCCAGTTGCTTGCAGGCACCCGGTGTCCGGCCGAGGACCTCGGCGATCTCTGCGAACGGATACCGGAAGACCTCGTGCAGGACGAACGCCACCCGCTCGGCGGGCGTCATCGTCTCCAGGACGACGAGGAAGGCCATGTCCACCGACTCGTCCAGAACGATCTGGTCGGCGGGGTCCGCACGGCCGGTGGGGCCGGACCCACCCGGCTGGCCCCACTCGGTGCGGTCGGGCAGCGGCTCGGGCAGCCACGCGCCGACATAGCGTTCACGGCGGGCGCGCGCCGACCCGAGCAGATCCAGACAGATGCGGCTGGTCACCGTCGTCAGCCAGGCGCCGGGGGACCGGATCTCCTCCTGCCGGCTTCGCGGCAGCCCGTACCAGCGCGCGTAGGCATCCTGCACGGCGTCCTCGGCCTCGGTCACCGAACCGAGCAACCGGTACGCCACATTGATCAGTTGGCCGCGCTCGCCGGCCACCTCAACTTCGCTGGTCGCGACAGTCCCCACGCTTCCGGCCGCTCCCTCGCCTTACCTTTCGCCGCCCCACGTCGTCGGGCTGGTGAGACCCTATCGACCTACTGCCCGAGGGCGGAAAAGGGGACTGTGACATGGCCACCCAGGTGACGGCGAACCCAGCACGCGGCTCCTCGTTCGTGCAGCTCGCGATCGCCCTGCAGACCCTGACCATCTTCATCCAGGCGATCTCCGCCGGACTGCTGCTGACCTCGTCCTACGGGGAGACGCTGCACAGTGTCGGCGCCCGTGTCATGTACGGGGCGTCGATGCTGTACGTGCTCGCGGCCGTGCTGGCGTGGAAGCCGGGCGGCGGCTCGCCCCGGCCGATCTGGCACGCGTCCGGATTCCTCGTACTCGCCTCGGCCCAGGTCGTGCTGGGCATCGCGCACGTCCCGTCCGTCCACCTTCCTTTGGGCGTCCTGATGTTCGGTCTGAGCGTGCTGGCGCTGGCCCGGCGCTGAGGTCCGATACGGGGCTTGTCGGGACCGAGGCGTACGCGGCGCTCCGGCTGGTGTTCGAGCTCGTCAGACAGACCCAGCTCGGGCGGGCGGCCGACGGCGTGGTGCGCGGCCTGCCATGGACCGCCCCGGCCCGGCGCGATCCTCGGCTACGAGGGTGCGGGCCAGTGCTCCGTTCTTCAGGGCGGGGGTAAAAGCCGCGCGGAAGGAGTGGTTCGGCCTGAATGTGCTCTAGCCTGGCTGGTTCTGCTGTGCGATGTATTGGCGCAGGACGGCCCGCGGTGGGCCGTCGAGTGAGCCGGCAAAGTATGAGGCCGACCAGAGCTTGTTGGCCTGGTAGTAGTGGGGCACGAGTTCGGGGAATTCCTGCCGCATCCGGCGGGAGGACACGCCTTTGAGGCTGTTGACCAGCTTTGACAGGGCGACCTTGGGCGGGAAGTTGACCAGCAGGTGCACGTGCTCGCCTTCGCCGTTGAACTCCACCAGTTCGCACTCGAAGTCCGCGCACACCGCCCGCATGATCTCCTCCAAGCGGGTCAGGTGCCGGTCGCCGAACACTCTATGTCGGAACTTGGTCACGAAGACCAAGTGGGCGTGCAGGACCGACACGCAGTACCTGCCGCTACGAACATCGTCGATCTCGGCCATAGACCAATGCTAAACTGTCCACTGTGCAGCTTCGCTACAACTACCGCGTCTACCCGACGCCTGACCAGCAGGAAGCTTTGGCCCGGGCGTTCGGGTGCGCGCGGGTCGTGTTCAACGATGGGCTGCGCATTCGCCAGTCGGCGCGCGAGGACGGGCTGCCGTACGTGCCGGACGGTGAGCTGTCCAAGCGGGTGATTACCGACGCGAAGAAGACGCCCGAACGGGCATGGCTGGGCGAGGTTTCGGCGGTGGTGCTCCAGCAGGCCCTCGCGGATCTGAACACCGCCTACCGGAACTTTTTCTCCTCGATCACCGGCAAGCGCAAGGGTCGAAAGGTCGGTCCGCCCCGGTTTCGTTCGCGCAAGGACAATCGGCAGGCGATCCGGTTCACCGCCAATGCCCGGTTCAAGGTGCTGGACAACGGTCGGCTGCGGCTGCCGAAGATCGGGGACCTGGCGGTGCGGTGGTCGCGGGCGCTGCCGGCGGAGCCCACGTCGGTGACGGTCATCCAGGACGCCGGCGGACGGTACTTCGCCTCGTTCGTGGTGGCCGTCTCCGACCAGCCGCTGCCCCCGGCCGGCGCCGAGGTGGGCATCGACCTGGGCCTGACCCACTTCGCGGTCCTGTCGGACGGCACGAAGATCGCGGCGCCGAAGTTCCTGCGTCGCGCCGCGCGCAAGCTGCGCCGGTTGCAGCAGGACCTGTCCCGCAAGCAGCGGGGCAGCGCGAACCGAACCAAGGCCGCCGTCAAGGTTGCGAGGGCACACGTCCGGGTGGCCGACACGCGGCGGGACTGGCAGCACAAACTCTCGACACGGATCATCCGTGACAATCAAGCGGTGTATGTCGAGGACCTGTGTGTGGTTGGTCTCGGCCGCACTCGGCTGGCGAAATCGGTGAACGATGCCGGGTGGGCGTCGTTCACGGCAATGCTGGAGTACAAGGCCGCCCGGTACGGGCGCACCTTCGGCAGAATCGACCGGTTCGCGCCGACGTCGCAGACCTGCTCGGCCTGCGGCCGGCTCGACGGACCCAAGCCCCTGAACGTCCGGTCATGGATCTGCCCCTGCGGCGCAGCCCATGATCGGGATGTCAACGCGGCTAAGAACATCCTCGCGGCGGGACGCGCCGAGAGCCTAAACGCTTGTGGAGCGCAGGTAAGACCGGCACCCGTGCCGGCGCAGCGCCGTGAAGCAGGAATCCGCCCGCACGCCGCGTGTGCAACGCGCAGCGTGGAGGGAATCTCCGCCCTTTAGGGCGGGGAGATCGTCAACGCGCTGGCTGTCGCACCCGACCTCGGCCGGGTACGCCGCTGTCGGCCCGACGTCCGCGCGGCACCCGCGACCCGCTGCGCTGAGACCTCAGCCCAGCCGCGCGGGGCCGCCGAACACGACCGGGATGCCGGGGGAGTGCAGGACGCTCACCGGCGGCCCGGCCGGCGTCGGCAACCCGGCGGCGGTGACCAGCTCGTCGTCCAGGTGCAGCAGCTCGGCCCGGTGCAACGGCCACCGGGGATGCCAGTTCGGCAGGTGCAGGGTGCGCCCGTACGCCCGGGTGTGCAGGCCCCAGCGGGCGGTGAGGAAGTGCTCCAGCGGCGTCGGGTCGGCGATCGGCGCACCGACCCGGACCTCCATCCGGCTCGACGCGCCGGCCGGGCCGGGCCAGCGGCGCCGGCAGCGGTAGGTGAGGCGGTCCCCGTCCCGCTCCAGCCGCATGGCCGACCACTTGTACGGCAGCCGCAGGCTCAGCTGCGCCACCAGCACCGGCACCAGCCGGGACGCGTCGAGCGAGCGGAACACCACGGCCCGCCGCCCCGTGCCGTCGACCGAGTAGAGCCGGACGTTGGTCTCCCAGAACGTCCCGAAGTACGGCACGCCCGGTCCCCGGCCGAAACCCAGCCCGACCATCCGGAAGCCGATCAGCCCGACGTAGCTGAGCCCGTCGAGGGTGTCGGGCCGGGTGCCGGCCGGCAGCAGCGGCGCCACCATTTCCGGCGTGACCGCCCAGTGCAGGAAGGTGAGATCCCGCCAGCGCTGCCCCAGCCACGCCCGCGGGAACGACCGCACGGGCGCGCAGTCGACCGGCTCGATGTCCACCCACCCATCGTGCCCGTCCCCCGGTCAGGAAAGGAACGCCAGCAGGTGCCGGAGCGTCTCGTCGGGCGCCTCCTCGGGCAGGAAGTGCCCGGCCGCCACCGGAGCGCCCTCGACCTGATCGGCCCAGGCCCGCCAGACCTCAAGGGGCCGGTACCAGGTCGCCACCGGGCCGGCGTGACCCCACAGCGCCAGCACCGGACAGCCGATCCGCCGCCGGCCCCGGTCGGCCCGGTCGTGCTCGTAGTCCAGGGTCGCCGCCGCCCGATACTGCTCGCAGATCGCATGGACGGCATCCGGCCTGCGGAGCTGCGCCACGTACTCGGCGCGCACCGCCGCGGGAAAGGCGTCCGGCACCTCGGACAGGTCGTCCAGCATGTGCTCGACGATGACGTCCGGTGCCCCGGCGACCAGCCGTTCCGGCACCGGCTCCGGCGCGGCCAGGAACGACCAGAGCCAGAACCCGAGGCTGAAGGCCATGTCGGCTCGGTCGAACGCGTCGCCGGTGGGCACGATGTCGAGCACCGCGAGGCGGGTCACCGCATCCGGATGGTCCAACGCCATCCGGTACGCGCACCGCCCGCCACGATCGTGCCCCACCACGGCGAACCGCTCGTGGCCCAGCAGCCGCATGACCTCCACCTGCTCGGCGGCCACCCGGCGCATGCTGTACGGGGCGTGATCCGGCGCGCTCGGCGGCGCCCCGCTGTCACCGAAGCCCCTCAGGTCGGTGGCGACCACCGTGAACCGCTCCGCGAGCCGCGGCGCCACCCGGTGCCACATGAGGTGCGTCTCGGGCATGCCGTGCAGCAGCAGCACCGGCGGCCCGTCACCACCCCGGCGCCCGTGGATGGTCGTGCCAGAGGTGGCGACGTCCAGCACCTCGAAGCCGTCGAACACCGAATGCCGCCCCCTCGCCGGGCCCTCGTGGGCCCGCCCGGTTCAACGACCGGGAGCCGGCGGCAGAGCGGCGGCCCGGCGCTCAACGCGCCGGGCCGCCGCCGGACCGGTGTTGCCGCACCGGGTCCCGAGGCCGGCCGGGAAGCGTGGGCGCCTCACTCCGGCCGGTGGCAGACCGCCTCGACGTTGTTGCCGTCCGGGTCGCGGACGAACGCCCCGAAGTAGGTCGGGTGGTATTCCGGCCACACCCGCGGGGCGTGCAGCATCTCGGCGCCGGCGGCCACCGCGGCGTCGTGGAACGCCCGCACCGCGGCCCGGTCCGGGGCCGTGAAGGCGATGTGCGCCTCCAGCGGCGCGCCGGCGCCGGCGGGTGCGGGCACCAGCCAGAAGTCGGGGCTGTCGACGCCGTAGCCGATCGGGCCGGGCTCCATGATCCGGCGGCCGCCCAGCGGGGCGAGCACCGCGTCGTAGAAGGCGGCGGCGGCCGGCAGGTCGCGCACCATGACGGAGAAGTGGTCGAGCACAGCGGCCTCCCAGCGATCGACGGTGGCCGTGCCAGGCTACGAACCGCCTACGACGTTTCCCGGCCGCTGGGCGCGGGTCGTGGCGATCCGCCGTCGTGCCCGCTCTCACAGGTGCTGGCGAACGTCGGTCTGGCCTGCTGTGATGTGCCCGTGGGAGAGTCCGACGCGCGGCGCACCGTCGAGGCGGTGTGGCGTATGGAGGCGGCCCGGGTGGTCGCCGGCATCGCGGCCCTGGTCCGTGACGTCGGCCTGGCCGAGGAGCTCGCCCAGGATGCCCTGGTGGCCGCCCTCGAACAGTGGCCGCGCGACGGCGTCCCGACCAACCCGGGGGCGTGGTTGACCACCGTCGGCAAGCGCCGGGCCGTCGACACGCTGCGCCGCAGGCAGACCCAGCAGCGTACGCTCGCCGAGCTCGGCCGCGACCTCGACGAGCAGGTCACCCCGGACTTCGACGCCGGCCTGGACGAGCACATCGAGGACGATCTGCTGCGGCTGATCTTCGTGGCCTGCCATCCGATCCTCTCGCCGATCGCCCGCGCCGCGCTCACCCTGCGGCTGGTCGGCGGCCTCACCACCGGCGAGATCGCCCGCGCGTTCCTCACCACCGAACCCACCGTCGGCCAGCGCATCACCCGCGCCAAGCAGACCCTCGCCACCGCCCGGATCCCGTTCGAGGTGCCCGGCCCGGCCGAGCGCGCCGAACGCCTCGACTCGGTCCTCGAAGTCGTCTACCTCATCTTCAACGAGGGCTACTCGGCCACCGCCGGCGACGACTGGATGCGCCCCACCCTCGCCCAGGAGGCGCTGCGCCTGGTCCGGCTGCTCCAGGGGCTCATGCCCGACGAACCCGAGGTGCACGGCCTCGCCGCGCTGCTGGAGATCCAGGCGTCGCGCACCCGCGCCCGCACCGGCCCCGACGGCACGCCGATCCTCCTGAACGACCAGGACCGCGGCCGCTGGGACCAGTGGCTCATCCGGCGCGGCCTCGCCGCCCTCGACAGGGCCCGCACCGGCCACCCCGGCCCGTACGCCCTCCAGGCCGAGATCGCCGCCTGCCACGCGCGGGCGCGTACCCCCGAAGAGACCGACTGGGCGCGGATCGCGACCCTCTACGCGGAGCTGGCCCGGCTCGTGCCCTCGCCCGTGGTGGAGCTGAACCGGGCCGTCGCCGTCGCCCAGGCCGACGGGCCCGCCGCCGGCCTGGAACTGGCCCGGGAGCTGGAGTCCGAGCCGGCGCTGGCCGGCTACCACCTGCTGCCGAGCGTGATCGGTGACCTGCTGTTCAAGCTCGGCAGGCTGCCGGAGGCCAGGGCGGAGTTCGAGCGGGCGGCGTCGCTGACCGGCAACGCCCGGGAGCGCGCGCTCCTGCTCGACCGCGCCGCCGCGTGCGGCGCGTAAAAAATCTTGAGAAGTCATGTCGGATCCCGGCCACCTCGATCGACGCGTCAGCGAGAACCGATGACGAGGAGATCGAGATGACCAGCACGACGCTCACCCGGGCCGGGACCGCACGGGGTGTCCCGACCGTCACCCTGCTGGCCGCGGGCGCCGCGGCCGGGCCGCTGTTCCTCGGCCTGGGCCTCGCCCAGGCGTTCACCCGCGACGGCTTCGACCTGAGCCGGCAACCGCTCAGCCTGCTGGCCCTCGGCGAGCACGGCTGGATCCAGATCGCCAACTTCGTCGTCTCCGGGCTGCTGGCCCTCGCCGGGGCCGCCGGCTTCCGCCGGGCCCTGCGCGGCGGGCCCGCCGCGACGTGGGGACCGGCGCTGGTCGCGGTGCTCGGCGTCGGGCTCGTCGTCGCCGGGGTGCTCCGCGCCGACCCGAGCATGGGCTGGCCGGCCGGCGCGCCGGAGGGCAACCCCGAGACGATGAGCTGGCACTCCTACGGCCACGGGGTCGGGGCGATGCTCTCCTTCGGCGCGCTCACCGTCGCCTGCCTGGTCTTCGCCCGCCGCTTCGGGCGGGTGGGCGCGCTGGCGTCGGTCCTCGTCGCCCTGGTGACGGTCGCCGTCATGGCCTGGCCCGACCAGGACAGCGTCAGCGTCCGGATGGTGCTCGGCTCGGCCCTGGTCTTCGGCTGGCTCACCGCGGTTTCCCTGCACACGATCACCGAGAGGAAGCACTGAGATGCGATTCATGTTGATGCACAAGCTGGACGAGGCGGTCCCGGGCAACTTCGAGCCGTCGCCGGAGTTCCTGAAGCGGATGGGCGCCTACATGGAGGAGGTCTCCCGGGCGGGGATCCTGCTGGCCGCCGAGGGGCTCTGCAAGAGCAGTGAGGAGTCGGCGCGGATCACCGCGACCAAGGGGAAGAAGACCGTCACCGACGGGCCGTTCACCGAAACCAAGGAGCTGATCGCCGGGTTCGGGCTGATCGAGGTCCGGTCGAAGGATGAGGCGGTCGAGTGGGCGAAGCGGTTCGTCGACGTCTTCACCGAGAGCGGGCTCGACGTCGAGGTCGATGTCCGAAGGGTCAGCGAAGGCCCGCACGAAGGCTGAAATGACGCACTGGGGCTGAGCCGCTATCGGGAAGCGGACCGGGTGGCGTCGGAGAGGATTCTCCGATGCCACCCGTTGCGCAACGGGCACCCGAGCTATGGGAACGACTTGATCTGTCCTAGATCAGAGCTAGTTTATCGACCGTGCTGCTTCGCTACCGGTACCGCATCTATCCGACGCCCGTTCAGCAGCAGGCGCTGGCGCGGGCGTTTGGCTGTGCGCGGGTGGTATTCAACGACGGGCTGCGTGCGAGACAGGAGGCCCGGCAGCAGGGTCTGCCGTACGTGACCGACGGAGACCTCTCGAAGCGAGTCATCACCGAGGCCAAGCGCACGCCTGAGCGGGTGTGGCTGGGTGAGGTGTCGGCGGTGGTGTTGCAGCAGGCTCTTGCCGACCTCAATGCCGCCTGCCGGACCTTCTTCGCCTCTCTGTCCGGCAAGCGCAAGGGCCGCAAGATTGCGTCGCCGAGGTTCCGGTCACGTAAGGACAAAAGGCAAGCCATCCGCTTTACCGCGAATGCTCGCTTCCGAGTGCAGGACAACGGCAGGCTGCGTTTGCCGAAGATCGGTGACGTCGAGGTCCGCTGGTCCCGGCCGCTGCCGGCGACGCCGTCAAGCGTGACGGTCATCCGGGACGCGTCGGGTCGGTATTTTGCCTCGTTCGTCGTTGAAGCCCCCGGCCAGCCGCTGCCACCGACCGGCACCGAGGTAGGGATCGACCTGGGGCTGACCCATTTCGCGGTCCTCTCCGATGGCACGAAGGTCGCCTCGCCGAGGTTCTTGCGCCGCGCCGCGCGCAAACTCCGCAGGCTGCAACAGGCGTTGTGCCGCAAGCAACGGGGTAGCAGCAACCGCAAGAAAGCCGTGGTCAAGGTCGCGCGCGCCCACGCACAGGTCGTCGACGCACGGCGGGACTGGCAGCACAAGGTATCCACCCAGATCATCCGCGACAGCCAAGCGGTGTACGTGGAGGACTTGTGCGTGACTGGGCTCGCCCGCACCCGAATGGCCAAGTCCGTGCACGATGCCGGCTGGTCGCAGTTCGTGCATATGCTGGAGTACAAGGCTGCTCGGCACGGGCGCGCTTTCACAAAGATCAACCGGTTCACGCCGACGTCGCAGACGTGCTCTAGATGCGGCCGGATCGATGGACGGAAACCGTTGAACGTCCGAGCCTGGACCTGTGCCTGCGGCGCAGCCCACGATCGAGACGTCAACGCAGCGATCAACGTTCTCGCGGCGGGACGCGCCGAGAGGCTAAACGCCTGTGGAGCGCAGGTAAGACCAGCACCTTACGTGCCGGCACAGTGCCGAGAAGCAGGAATCCACCTAGCCGCGAGCGCTGTCACGCGTTGCGCGGAGGGAATCGCCGCCTCCCCAGGTGGCGAGAACGTCAAATGCTGATGCACAAGCTGCCACGCGAGTGGCGGTCAGGGTGGAGCTGCTCAGTCCCCGCCCTCCTGATGACACCGGCCCTGTCATCGGAGCGGGGCGGTCTTTCCCCGCACAGCTCACGGCGGTTCCTGTCCGCAGGGCTGCGGGTGTCAACCGTGCAGGGGCTGGTGCTTGTCGGTGTCTGACAACGCTGCGCTGACAGGCCAGCAGTTGTTTGTCAGAACCTGGCGGACATGACCGGATCTGTCAGCGGCAGCGCGGTTTGCCCTGACAGAGTGCCGGCGGGTTGGGCTGTCAGAGCCTGTCGGGCCAGTGTCAGACACCGCGCGAGCCTGTCAGACCGGTGTCCGACACCGGGCAGAGGTTGTCAGACCGGTGTCAGAGACAAGGGTGTCCGTCAGAGCTGACAGACCCCGGTTTGAGGGTGAAGGGTAATCCGGGTCGGCGGCGCGTGGACAGACACCCGCCGGGCGCGCAGCAACGACGGTGACATGGGCGACCCGCGCGATGGCGCCGGCAATCAGTTCGTCGGCGACGGCGGCAGCAGGAACATGCCTTTCCACGGAGGTCGGCTTGCCGTCCCTGCTGCGGTCCCCGCTGCTATCCGTCGTGCCGTCCGCCTTCAGGTGGACGCCCACACGGACCCCCACTGCGGCCCGTCAGCGCAGCTCCCGGCCGGTGTGCCAGCTCCCGCCCACCGCTCAGAGACACAGACGTGTCACCCCTGCCCAGCCGCGCATCTTCATCAACGGGAAGTAATGCCAGTCGTGCCCGACCAGGTCCTGCGCTTGCAGTCCATCCTCACCGCCCGCGACCACCTCCTCCTGCAATGGCTCGTCGACCACGGTGTATTCACCACACCGCAGCTCGCCTACGCCCTGTTCCCGTCCCTGGACTTCGCGCAACACCGTCTCACTCGTCTCACCACGCTGCGGGTCGTCGACCGATTCCGGCCCTTCCGTCCTGACGGGGGCTCCTATCCCTTCCACTACGTCATCGACCAGCTCGGCGTCGAAGTCGTCGCCGCCCAACGAGGACAGCACCCACCCCGTCCCGGCCAGGGCAAGGCCAACCGCCGGCGCTGGACCGCCGCCCGCACGCTCGGGCACCGGCTCGGCGTCAACGGCTTCTTCACCGACCTCGCGGGCCACGCCCGCACCCACCCCGGCCATGCCCTCACCCGCTGGTGGCCCGAAACCCGCTGCGCCCAACCTGGCACCTTCACTCGTCCGGGGAGTCCTGGAGATCCGGTGGATGTCCTCGCTCTGGCCACGTCGATCCGCCCAGACGGGCATGGCATCTGGTCCACCCCCACCGGGCAGGTGCCGTTCTTCCTCGAATACGACACCGGCACCGAACCGCTGACCGAACTCATGCGCAAACTCATCGGCTACGCGCGCCTCACCGCCGCTGGCGGACCCCGCTGGCCGGTGCTGTTCTGGCTCCACTCCGCCGCCCGTGCCCGCCACCTCCACCAGCACCTCGCCGCCGCGCCGGTGCCCGTGCCCGTCGCGACCGCCAGCCGTGACCAGGCTGTGGGCATTGGCCCTGCGGGTCCGCTGTGGCATCTCCACGGCCGCCCTGGCCTGCTCACCCTCGCCGACCTCGCCACCACCAGCCCCTCGTAACACGAAGACAGAGGACGGCCCGGCCTCCCGCATCCCGATCGGCGTGAGCGCGGTGTCCGGATGGGCCCTGGGCCGGGTGCAGGTCTTTGAGGGCGAGTGATTGGACGCTCTTGCCGGAAACTCCGCGGGCATGACCGCCGATCCCGCGGATCGCCGGCTCGCCGAGCTGACCTGGCTCATTCGTCGGCGCCCCGGGACGAGCAACGGCCAGCTCACCGGGCGCCGTTCCGGCGGCGGTCACATCCCAGGCCGTAGGCCCGTCCGGGCAGCATAGAAAGACGTTCTGCGTGTCGATGCAGGACGTGGGAACGTCCCCCTGATGCGCTTGTCGGGCTTGGTGTCCCATCGCAGGAGGAGGACGTTCATGGGTAACGGTAGCGGTGTGTCCCGGGGTGATCGCAACCGCAACGCCCGGATTGTTCGGCTGCGGGCGTTGGTGCCGGTGACCAACGCGATCGTGGGCATCGACTTGGCCGACGCGAAGCAGATGGTCGTCGTCACTGATCACGACTCGAAAGTGTTGGCCCGTAAGACGTTCCGCTGCCGGGCCTGGAATCTCGGGGCAGCGTTGGACTGGGCCGCCGAGCGGGCCGCGGCGAAAGGGTGGGCGGGGGTGACGGTGGCGTGCGAGCCGACCGGGCACCGCTGGCGGGTCCTCGGCCAGCTCGCTGCGGATCGGGCGATGCCGTTCGTGTGCGTGCAGCCGATGCTGACCTCGTGGGCGCGGCGCAGCGAGGACCTGACTTCGGACAAAACCGATGAGAAGGACGCTGTGCTGATCGCTCGGCTGACCGCGCAGCTGCGCTGCTACGTGCCGGAGTCGATCGATGAGACCTGGGGACGGCTGCGGCATCTGGGCGCCCGGCGCGACCAGCTCATCATCGAGATGGTCAGCCAGGTCCAGCAGATACGCGCCCTGCTCGAGTGTGTCTGGCCCGCCGCGCTCGACACCGCCAAGCAGCCGTTTCGCTCCCGCACCTGGGCTGCAGCGATGACGGTTATCTGCGATCGTGACGGCGGTGACCTCACCCGCACCCGACGCCTCGGTGCGGCCCGATTCGAGCAGGCCGTGCGCCGTGAGATCACCCGCCGCGGCGGGTGCAAACCCTCGCTGCGCATCCTGCGGCACCTGTTCACCGCGTTGACCGACCCCACCGGGGTGGCCGCCCACCGGCCCGGTGCGCTGGAGCGGGTCGCGTTCCTGTTGCAGGACTGGCAGGCCGCCGCCGACAAGCTCACCGACACCGAGACCCGGATGACCGACGTCCTCGACGAGCTCAAGCTGACCGATCTGGCCACCTCCATCCCCGGCCTATCCGCGGTTGGCGCGGCGGCGATCCTCGCCGAGACCGGTGACCCGAACCGGTTCGCGACCGCCCGCGCCCTGGTCAAGCACGCCGGCCTCGCACCGCGGGAGAAACTGTCCGGGACGTTCGTCGGCCGCACCAAACTCACCGGCCAGGGCCGGCCCGCGCTGCGTCTGGCCGCGTGGCGGGCGGTCTGGGGTGCCCAGCGCAGCAACGCCGTTTATGCCGCCCGCTACCAGCATCTGACCACCCGGGAGACCAACAAGCTCACGGCGACCCAAGCCCAGACCGTCATCGCCGCGGCGATCCTGCGCCAGTTGCACGCCGTCATCACCACCGGACGAGAGTGGAACGCCGACATCGCCACCTACGGCAGCCACCACCGCAGGCAGGTGGCTTTAGCCGCCTGATTCTTCGTCGCGGCGTTCAAGCTGACGGCCGGGGCGAGCCCTACGCGGCATTGAGACACGCACTGTGATCTCGCCTGTCATCATGGGCAGCCCCGGCCCGTCGTCTCATCAACCCGATTACACGTTGCTGGGGACCAACCCCATCACCGCTATGCAGGGACAGACGACGGCCGAGGCACCGACCAGAAGCTTGACACAAAACGACTTACGCTGATGAGAGCACTCGTACGTGGGACGGTCGCACTGCTCAGCGTGGCCTCGCTGGTCGTCGGGGTCTGGGCGCTGGCCCGGGCGGAATCGTTCAGCTCGGCGGTGGGGTTCCCACCGCACGAGCACTTCGTGCACGACGTCGGGGCGTTCCAGCTCGGCATCGGGGCCACCCTGCTGCTGGCGCTCATCTGGGCCGACGCCCTGGCGGTCGCCCTTGCCGGCTACGTCGTCGGCGGCGCGGCGCACACCGTGTCGCACGTGGTCGACGCCGACCTGGGCGGCAGCGCGGCCCAGACCTGGCTGGTCGGGCTGTCGGCGCTCCTGGCCCTGGCCGCGCTGGTGGCCCGGCTGCGGCAGCTCGGCTGGGTGGTCGGGTACGTCGACACCGCCCCCGCCGCCGGGTGGGCGCCGCTGGTGCGGCAGAAGACCGTGGTGCTGACGACCTTCAAGCGGGACGGCACTCCGGTGCCGACGGCGGTGAGCGTCGCCGTGGCGGGGGAGCGGGCGTACGTGCGCAGCTTCGAGAAGGCGTGGAAGACCCGGCGGATCCGCAACAACCCGCACGTGACGCTGGCCCCGTCGACGGCCCTCGGCAAGCCGACCGGGGAGGCCGTGGCGGCGGTGGCGCGGCGGTTGAGCGGGGCGGAGTACCGGGCGGCCAGCCGGGCGCTGGTCCGCAAGCATCCGCTGCTGCACGGGGTGCTGGTGCCGCTGACCCACCGGCTGGGCAGGGCCCGGACCGGCCGCACCGTCCACTTCGCACTGGTGGCGTCGCCGGCCGCCGGCCAACCGGTGGCCGCCGACGCCGACAGCGCGACCGCACACTGACATACGCCGAAGATATATACGCGAGGTATACCCTCGGGTTATAGTCACGGCATGAGCGTTCCCATGACCCTCCTTGGCCTGCTCGAACGGGAGCCCAGCCACGGCTACGACCTCAAGCGCGACTACGACGCCTTCTTCAGCCGAGGCAAGCCCCTGCCGTTCGGGCAGGTCTACGCGACGCTGAGCCGGCTCGCCCGCGACGGCAAGATCGTGATCGGCGAGGTCGAGCCGGGCGAGGGCCCCGAGCGCAAGCGCTACGTCATCACCGAACGCGGGGCCACGGAGGTCGAGTCGTGGCTGACCGAGCCGGTCGCGGCCGAGCCCAACCTCCAGACGGTCCTGTTCACCAAGGTCGTGCTGGCGCTGATGCTCGGCCGCCCCGCGGAGGACTACCTCGACCGCCAGCGCGCCGCCCACCTGGTGCGGATGAAGGAACTCACCGACATCAAGCGCTCCGGCACCCTGGTCGACGCCATGCTCGCCGACCACGGCCTGTTCCACCTGGAGGCCGACCTGCACTGGATCGACACCACGGTCGCCCGGCTCGACGCCCTCGCGAAGGCGGTGCGGAAGTGAAGGCCGTCGAGGCGCGCGACATCTCGCTGTCCTTCGGCGAGACCCCGGCGCTGCGCGGCGCCAGCGTCCTGGTGGAGCCGGGCGAGATCGTCGCCATCATGGGCCCGAGCGGCTCCGGTAAGACCACCCTGCTGCACTGCCTGGCGGGGATCCTGGTGCCCGACAAGGGAGAGATCCACTACGACGGCCGCCGGATCGACACCCTCAGCGAGACCCGGCGCAGCGTCCTGCGCCGCGACGAGTTCGGGTTCGTGTTCCAGTTCGGGCAGCTCGTGCCGGAGCTGACCGCCGAGGAGAACGTCGCGCTGCCGCTGCTGCTGCGCGGCGTCAAGCGGGCCGCCGCGCTCAAGGAGGCACGGCCCTGGTTCGAGCGGCTCGGCCTGGGCGGGCTGGAGCGGCGCCGGTCCGGTGAGCTCTCCGGCGGGCAGGCGCAGCGCGTCGCGCTGGCCCGCGGCCTGGTCGCCCGGCCCGGGGCGCTGTTCGCCGACGAGCCGACCGGGGCCCTTGACTCGCTGACCGGCGAGCAGGTCATGGACCTGCTGGTCTCCTCGGCCCGCGAGCAGGGCACCACCGTTGTGCTGGTCACCCACGAGGCCCGGGTCGCCGCGTACGCCGACCGGCAGGTCATCGTGCGCGACGGCAAGGTGAACGCGCTGGTGTCCGCATGATCCGGTTCGCGGTCCGACTGTCCCTGGCCGGCGGGCGCGAGGCCGCCATCCGGCTCGCCGTCATCGCCACCGCCGTGGCGCTCGGCGTCGGCATGCTGCTCGCCACGCTCGCCGGCATGAACGCGGTCAACGCGCAGAACCAGCGGTACGCCTGGCTGAACACCGCCGTCGCGCCGGCCGCCGCCGACCCGTCGGTCGACCCGCTGTGGTGGCTGATCCGGGAGGACTACTTCCACGGCGATTCGATCGGCCGGGTCGAGGTCGCGGCGACCGGCCCGGACTCGCCCGTCCCGCCGGGCATCCCGCGCCTGCCCGGGCCCGGCGAGTACTACGTCTCGCCCGCCCTCGGCGAGTTGCTGGCCACCACCCCGGCCGCGCAGCTCGGCGACCGGTTCCCCGGCCACCAGGTCGGCACCATCGGAGAGGTGGCGCTGCCGTCCCCCGAGTCGCTGCTGATCGTGCTCGGCCGGACCCCGAGCGACATGGAGCACCTCGGGGCGCGCAAGGCCACGCAGATCATGACCACCTCGCCGAGCGTGTGCTCCAGGGGCTGCTACGTCGGCATCAACCACGACGGCATGGCCCTCGTGCTCTCCATCGTCGCGGTCGCGCTGCTCTTCCCGGTGCTCATCTTCATCGGCACCGCCACCCGGCTGGCCGCGACCCGCCGGGAGCAGCGCTTCGCCGCGATGCGGCTGATCGGCGCCACACCGCGGCAGATCTCCATCATCTCCGCCGTCGAATCGGTGCTCGCGGCCGCGGTGGGCACGGCTGTCGGGTTCGGCCTGTTCCTCGCGCTCCGCCCGGGGCTCGCCGCCATACCGTTCACCGGCGAGCGCTTCTTCACCGCCGACCTGTCACTGACCCTCGTCGACGTGCTGGCGGTCGCGCTCGGCATCCCGCTCGGCGCCGTCGTGGCCGCCTGGCTGGCGCTGCGCCGGGTGCAGATCTCCCCGCTGGGCGTGGCGCGCCGGGTCACCCCGAAACCGCCGCGCGCCTGGCGGCTGATCCCGCTGGTCGCCGGGCTCGTCGAGCTGACGTACTTCATCGGCCGGCGTCCGCCCACCACCAACGGCCAGCTCACCGCGTACCTCTCGGGTTTTCTCCTGATCCTGACCGGGCTGCTGCTGGCCGGGCCATGGCTGACCATGCTCGGCGCCCGTCTGCTGGCCGGACGGGCCAGCCGGCCGGCCACCCTCATCGCCGGGCGGCGCCTCGCGGACAATCCCCGGGCGGCCTTCCGGTCGGTCAGCGGGCTGATCGTGGCGCTCTTCGTGACCAGCGTCGCCACCGGCATCATCACCACCTACGTGGCGAACCGGGGCGAGCCGCGCATCGACTCGGTGGCCGCCACCTCCCTGTCGACGTGGTTCGACCCCGAGGAGGGCCGCGCACCTACCGCCGACCAGATCCCGGCCGGGCTCGCGAGCATCCCGGGGGTACGCAGCGTGACCCTGGTCCACGCCAATCCCGTCGACACACCACCCCCGCTCGAGGTGAACGGGACGGTGAATCCCACCTATCGGTGGTGGTGGCCGGGCGTCATCACCTGCGCCGAGCTGGACCGCCTGGCGGAGTTCGGCACCTGCCCGGCCGGCGCGCAGGTCGCGGCCGTGGCCGACGACCTCATCGGCGAGCGCGCGTGGGACCTGACCAACGACCACTACGTCTGGGCCGACGCCCACATGGACCCGGCGCAGGTCGACCGGCAACCGATCCGGTCGGTGGTCGTCAACACCGCCAACCGCGCCGCATTCGAACAGGCGCGGACCATGCTGATCAACGCCTTCCCGGCGGTGCGCTTCCCGTCCAGCACCGCCGAGTGGGAGGCGGACTCCGCCCGGCTGATGGTGCAGTTCCAGCAGCTGGCCAACGTGGTCATGCTGGCCAGTCTGCCGATCGCCGGGTGCAGCCTCGCGGTGAGCGTGGCCGGCGGGCTGACCGACCGGAAGCGGCCGTTCAGCATGCTGCGGCTCACCGGCGTGCAGCTGCGGACACTGCGGCGGGTGGTGGCGCTGGAGACGGTGGTGCCGCTGCTGGCCGTCGCGGCCGTGGCGACCGGGATGGGCTTCCTGGCGGCGCACCTGTTCCTGCGGGCGCAGTTGGGCTACACGCTGCTGGCGCCCGACGGGTCGTTCTACGTGATGGTCGCCGGCGGGCTGGCGGTGTCGCTGGGGATCGTCGCCTCGACGTTGCCGCTGCTGCGCCGGATCACCGGACCGGAGACCGCCCGTAACGAGTGAGTTCGGTCGGGGAGGGCCGGGCGAGGCAGCCCGGCCCTCCGCTTCCTCCCGCAGAGGATCCCGGGACGGCAGTCGCCGGGATGGTACTTGTGCCCGAGCAGCGAAAAGAGAGATCATCACGCATGCTCGACCCCTCGCCCGAGGACGACCGGACGTCACCGACGGTCTCCACGCCGCATTTCGTTGGTCGTGATCGGGAGATGACGGCGCTTCGGGGCGCCTTGGCCCGGCCACCGGCGATCGTGCTGGTGGAGGGCGAGGCGGGGATCGGGAAGAGCCGACTGCTGCGGGAGTGGTTGGCGGCGCCGGACCAGCACACCGCCCTGGTCTCGGTGTGCCCACCGCTTCGCGAGTCGCTGACGTTGGGGCCGATCGTCGACGCGTTCGGTGGGATCGACCGCCCGGTGTCCCGATTGCGGCTCACCGAGCTCGCGGGTGCGTTACGGCCACTGTTCCCTGAATGGTCGGCGGACCTGCCGCCCGCACTGCCGCCCCTGGACGATGCGAAGGCGGCGCGGCATCGCCTGTTCCGCGCCCTGGACGAGCTGCTGCGGGCTCTGCGTGTCGACGTTCTCGTGCTCGAGGACGCGCACTGGGCCGACGAGGTGACCCTGGAGTTCCTGCTGTTCGTCACCTCCCGGCAGCAGTCGGACGGGCCGAGCCTCGTGATCTCCTATCGGCCGGAGGAGGTGGACGCCGGGTCGCTGTTGCTGCGGCTGACGTCCCGGTTGCCCGCCGGCGTGACCCAGCTGAGGATCGCCCTGGCGCCGATGCGACCCGACGACACGGCAGCGCTGGTGTCCTCGATGCTGGACGGCAACCCCATCTCGCAGGAGTTCACGACGTTCATGCACGAGCGGACCGGTGGCGTTCCGCTGGCGCTGGAGGAGTCGGTTCGCCTCATGTGCGACCGTGCCGACCTCGTCTTCCGCGACGGGCAGTGGGTCCGGCTGAAGCTGCGCGAGCTACAGGTGCCGCCGACGGTGCGCGACTCCACCCGGGAGCGCGTGAGCAGGCTGTCACCGACGGCGCAGCAGGTGCTGCGAGCCGCGGCGACGTTGGCTGAGCGGTCGTCGGTGACCACGATCGCGATGACCGCAGCGCTGTCACCGGATGCGTGTCGAGGCGCGGTCGCGGAGGCGGCCAATGCCGGCATCCTCGACGGAAACGACCGCGGCCAGTGGCGGTTCCGGCATGTGCTGGCCGCCACGGCTGTCTACGAGGCGATCCCGTTGACCGACCGCAGACACTTCCACCTGCTGGCCGGCCGGGCCTTGGAGGACATCCATCCGCCGCCTGTCGCACGCCTTGCCCGCCACTTCCGCGAGGCGGGCGAGACGCAGTCCTGGGCGCGGTACGCCGAGCAGGGCGCCGAGCTGGCCATGGCCTCGGGTGACCACACCAAGGCCGTCGACCTGCTGGTCGATCTGTTGTCGTGGGCGGTGTTGCCGCCGGCGGACCGGGCACGAGTCGCGCGCATCGCCGGAGTTGCCGCACTGGGCCGTCGTGAACCGGTCGACGAGGTGCACCACCGCGTGATCCGTACCTTGCGCTCGGTCCTGGAGACCCCCGGACTCTCCGCCCGCCAGCAGGCCGAGATCCGCAACCCCCTGGGTCGGCTCCTGATCACCGGAGGCGAGGCGCAGGCCGCACTCAGCGAGCTGGAGCAGGCGGTGGCCAACCTCGACCACGATCCGGTCGAGGCGGCTCGGGCGATGACCTACCTCGGCTGGGCCTATGCGGGACCGTGGCCGGCGTCGACCCATCGGCGCTGGCTGGATCGCGCCGCCGAGCTCGCCGCCGAATTCGATTCCCCCGCGGAGCGGCTGAACCTGGCCGGCAACCGAGCCGCGGCGCTGCTCATGCTCGGCGAGGAGGAGGCCTGGGACGTCGTCGCCGGCCTGCCCGTCGACGGCGCGAGCTCGGCGGAGCGCCTCGACGTGGCCCGCATCCACGCGAATGTCGGCACCGGCGCGCTGATCTGGGGTCGGTACGCCGACGCGGAGGAACACCTCGCCGTGGCCATGGGCCTTGCCGAGGCCGAGCAGGCGTCCCGGTTGCAGCACAACGTCCGACTCGAACAGGCCAACCTGGCGTGGCTGACCGGCCGGTGGGAGGGTCTCGCGGAGCGAAGCGCGGCACTCGCCGACGCCGACCGGGACCGGCCGGCGCACTACCTCGGCAGCATTCGCCTCGCGGCCCGGTTGGCAGCCGCGGCCGGACGGCGGCGTGCCGCGGAGGAGCAGTTCCGGCTGGTCCTCGAGGAGTCGGCTCGTCTCGGCGCGGCCGACGACACGATGGAGGCCGCCGCCGCGCTGGCCAGACTGTGGCTGACGGACGGAAACAGCGGCCGGGCGCTGCAGATCACGAACGAGCCGATCGACACGGTCCGGAGAAAGGACATCTGGGTCTGGGCGACGGACCTCGTCCCCGCCCGGATCGAGGCGCACCTCGCCGCGGGCGACCTGAAGGCCGCGACACGCCTGGGCGACCAGTTCGCCAGAGGACTACGTGGCCGTACGGCGCCCGCGCCTCGCGCCGCGCTCGCCGTCTGCCGTGCCCTGCTGCTCGCGGCAGCCGGAGACCACGCCCGCGCGGCGACCGCCCACGGTCGGGCGGCGCACGCCTGGAGCGCGCTGCCGCGTCCCTACGACGCCATGCTCGCCCGCGAGCGTCAAGCCGAGGCGCTCATCGCGCAAGGCCAGCTCGAGCAGGGCCGAGAGCTGCTGGCCGCGCAGTACGAGCAACTGTTCCGGCTCGGAGCCCGCGGCGATGCGGACCGTGTCGCACAGCGGCTTCGCGAACACGGCGCCGAGGTCCCGCGACTGTGGCGCGGCGGCCGACGAGGGTACGGCGACCAGCTCTCACCTCGCGAACTCGACGTGGTCCAACTGGTTGTCGCCGGCAAGACGAACCGGGAGATCAGCCGGATCCTGACCAAGTCGCCGGCCACGGTGGATCAGCAGCTGCGTGCGGCGATGCGCAAGTTGAAAGTGACCTCCCGGACCGCGCTCGCGGTCAAGGCAGTGGAGGCCGGAGTGTTCGCAGAAGAGGAAACCCTCGGCGACGCGCCGTGAAAATTGACGTATCCGCTGGATAGCGAGCGGTCACTCGTCCGCCGAGCATGACTGCATGATCCATCGCCGTAGGCCAATGCATGGCTGAGCGCCCTGTCGCGCGTGACGACTCCGCGAGCGAGCACCAGCCACCTCTCGAGCTGTCGCGCGAGCCGCGCGCCGGCGCCTCCGACGCCCGCGACGCCGACGGTGCCGACGTGCACGAGAGCCACGACCCCTACCAACCCCTGTAGGTCGGAGGACCCCCCATGAGACTCAAAGCCCTCGCGGCTTCGCTGGCCATAGCGGTCGGCCTGAGCATGATCCAGCCACCACCGGCGTCCGCCGCTGAGCCCGATCCCGGCGCGGCCGCCAACAAGATCGCCTCGAACCTGAAGGACCGCTTCCGCACGCAGCCGGCTTCCGACTTCTGGATCACCTTCGACACCAAGGCCGATCTCGCCCCCGCCAAGAAGATCGCCAACTGGACCACCCGCGGTCAGTTCGTCTACGACGCGCTGAGCGCGGCAGCGAAGAGCTCCGCGGCGTCCGTCGCCGCCGAGCTCGACGCGGCGGGCGTGAAGTACACCTCCTACCCGCTCGTCAACGCCGTGCTCGTCAAGGGCGGCACGCAGAAGCTCGCGCTCGACGTCGCCTCGGTCGGGCAGGTCGCCGAGATCCACGCGGCGCCGCAGGTCGCGCTGGTCGAGCCCGTGGACGAGAAGACGCCGGCCGACCAGGCTGCCCGCCCCGCCGCCCCGAAGGCCGCGGCCGAGGACGGCACCACCACGTGGGGTCTGGACGCCATCCACGCCCCCGAGGCGTGGGCCATGGGCGCCACCGGTGCGGGCATCACCGTGTCCAACCTCGACTCGGGCGTCCAGTTCGACCACCCCGCCCTGATGCACCAGTACCGCGGTGCGAAGCCCGACGGCACCATCGACCACAACTACAACTGGATGGCCACCCGGGGCGCGTGTGCGGCCGCACCGTGCGACGACAACGGACACGGCACGCACACCATGGGCACCATGGTCGGCGACGACGGCACCAACCACGTCGGCGTCGCCCCGGACGCGCAGTGGATCGCGACGAACGGCTGCTGCGACAACAGCGGCGTCGAGTCGCTGCTCCGGTCGGGCTGGTGGCTGCTCGCCCCGACCGACGTCCAGGGCAACAACCCTGACCCGTCCAAGCGCCCGCACGTCATCAACAACTCGTGGGGCCAGACCGTCGAGCACGCCTTCGACGACTTCTTCCTGGCCATCGACGAGGCCTGGAGCGCCGCGGGCATCTTCAGCGTCTGGTCATCGGGCAACACCTCGCCGTACGCGGCCTGCGACACCGTCTCCTCGCCCGGCTCCGCCGAGAGCGCCTACTCCGTCGGCGCCTACTCGTCGGACGGCACGCTCGCGTCGTTCTCCCGCAAGGGCGAGGGTGAGGGCGGCCGGATCAAGCCCGAGATCTCCGCTCCGGGCGTCGCCGTCCGTTCGTCCTACCCGAACAACAGCTACACCGAGATGTCCGGCACGTCGATGGCGGCACCCCACGTCGCCGGCGCCGTCGCCGACCTGTGGAGCTACGACCCGACCCTCATCGGGCAGGTCGACCAGACCCGCCGCCTGCTCGGCGAGTCGGCCGTCGACGTCGACGACACCGAGTGCGGTGGCACCGCCGACGTCAACAACAAGTACGGCGAAGGCCGGCTCGACCTCGTCCGCCTGCTCGAGCTCGCGCCGCGGCAGGGCGGCACCCTCACCGGTGTCGTCACCGCCGACGGCGCTCCGGTCCCCGCCGCCGAGGTGACGATCAGCGGGCCGTTCAGCCGGTCGATCGCAACCGACAAGGACGGCCGGTTCACCACGAACCTCCCGGTCGGCGACTACCAGCTCAGCACCAAGGTCTTCGGCTACCTGACGGCGACCGCCAACGTCACGATCTCCCTCGGCCAGGACGTCTCCGTCAAGCTGCCGCTCACGGCCGCCGCGAAGCACGACATCAGCGGCAGGGTCGTCGACGACAAGAAGCGGCCCGTCCCGAACGCCGACGTCTCCGTCAACGGCACGCCGCTGAAGCCGGTACGCACGGACGCCAACGGCTCGTTCACGATCAGCGGTGTCCCCGAGGGCGGGTACACGCTGACCGTCAAGCCCAACGCCTGCTTCTCGCCCACGACGGTCCCGCTGACCGTCGGCGCGCAGAACGAGTCGCGCGACATCCCGGTCGGGCTCGTCGTCGACAAGGGCGGCTACAGCTGCGCCGTCTCCGACGGCGAGTACCTGCGCGGCACCGACCAGGTCGCGTTCACCAGCGGCGTGTGGGCGACGGTGAAGCTGCCGTTCCCGATCGCCCTCTACAACGGCAGCCACGACACCCTCGGCATCAGCCTCCGCGGCGTGATCACCCCGGACGAGGGCACCGGACCCGGCAGCGGCGGTGCGGGCGTCTTCCCCTTCTACGTCCAGACCCCCGTCGAGTTCGCCCCCGGCGGCGGCGTCTTCACGGCGGCCACCAAGGTCGACGGCGAGGACGCGTACGTCGTCGAGTTCCGTAACGCCAAGATCTGGGCCTACCCGATCCGGTCGGAGTACACGGAGCCGGTCAACTTCTCGGCCACGCTCACCCGCTCGGGCAAGATCATCCTCGGGTACGGCGACGGCATCGGCACCGACGACCCGGTGACCGCCGGCGCCAAGACCATCACCGGCATCCAGGGCTGGGCCGGCGTCGACGGCATCCGGTTCTCCGACAGCGCCCCGGTGCTGCACGACGGGATGATCGTCACCTACGACCTTCCCGACTGGGGCTACCTCGACGCGACCGTCGTCGACAAGAACGACGGGCTGCCGGTGTCCGGGGCCAAGGTCTCCTTCACGAACAAGTCGGGGCTCGTCGAGGCGGTCACGACCAACGGGACGGGCATCGTGCACCGCCAGCTCCCGGTCGGCGACTACACCATGACGGTCGACGCGCCGAACTACACGACCGCGGCGTACCCCTTCTCCCTCGACAAGCTCTACGCGAACGCCAAGGTCGACGCGCGGCTGACCACGGGTGTCGCCGGCCTGAAGACCGACGGCCTCGACGCGCTGCTGGGCACCGACCAGAACGGTGTGGGCTCGCTGACGCTGACCAACACCGGTTCCGCCCCGCTCACGTACGACCTGGGCGAGGCCGCGCGCCACCCCGAGCTCGACGCCGCCGGCGCCACCGCGCGCACCGGGACGGGCGCGGCCAGCACGATCGACCTCACCGCCTGGAAGGCCGGCGCCAGCGGCATGAAGCCGTCGAACGCCGACGGCAAGGCCGCGACAGCGGCCAAGGCCGAAGCACAGGCGGCCGCCAAGGTCGGCCCCACCTCCGGCGGCGACGTCATCACCCGGATCCCCATCCCCGGCACCATCGCGGAGAAGGAGCCCACCGGCATCGGGTACGACGGCGACGTCTGGGTCCACGACTACATCGCGCGGACCAACACCGCCTACACGGTGACGGGCAAGCGGACCGGGAAGGTCTTCGACGCGTCGTGGAACCCCGCGTACCGGGCGTTCGACATGGCGCTCGACACCAAGACCGGCGACATGTGCCAGATGGAGGACAGCCCGGCCAGCTACATCCACTGCTTCAACCGGGAGACCGGCAAGGAGACCCGCCAGATCAAGGGTGACTGGTCCACGCTGCAGCTGACCGGACTCGCCTACAACCCGGCGGAGGACGTGTTCTACGTCGGCGGCCGGGCCAACGGCATGATCGGCACCGTCGCCGGCACGTCGCACGACAACGCCGGTGCGCTGCTGTCCTTCTGCGCCCCGCCGCTGCCCGAGGTGATGGGCCTGGCCTACAACCAGGCGTCCGACACCATCTGGTACACCGACCTCACCACGAACCGGCCCACCCGACTGCTGCAGGTCGACCCCGACGACTGCTCGCTGGTCAACGCGTGGTGGTTCCCGGGCCAGAAGGCCACCCAGGGCGGCGGCCTCGAAACCGACTCGACCGGGGCGCTGTGGGCGGCGGACCAGGTCGCCGACGACGTCGTGCTCGTCGACGTCGAGGACGACCTGCTCACCGACCTGCCGTGGCTGTCGCTGTCCTCGACCGGCGGCACGCTCGCCCCGGGCGAGTCGACGACCGTCAAGGTCTCCATCTCCTCCAAGGACGCCAAGCCAGGAGTCATCGGCGCGAACATCGTGGTCAGGTCCGACTCCGGACGCCAGTCCAAGACCTACGTCCCGGTGACGCTCACGACCACGAAGTACCAGGTCGGCGTCAACGCCGGCGGCTCCAAGTTCACCGACGGCTCCGGCTACACCTGGTCCGCCGACCAGGCCGCCGGCACGGAAGCGTGGGGCTACGAGGGGAAGACGAAGGTCACCTCCACGCCGGCCGGGATCGACCGTACGACGGACGACGCCCTGTTCCAGTCGCAGCGCACCACGCCGGACAAGCAGCTGTTCTACCGCTTCCCGGACGCGCCCAAGGGCACCTACGCCATCGACCTCGGGTTCGCCGAGATCGAGAAGGTGGCCAAGGGCAAGCGGGTGTTCGACGTCCTCGTGGACGGAACGCTGACGGACTACGCGTACGACGCGGCCGCGGTCGTGGGGCCGAACACCGCCGACTGGCGCACCGCCGTCGTGAAGCACGAGGGCGGTCCGCTGACCGTGGAGCTGCGGGGCTCGAAGGGCCTCAAGGCCCCGACCATCGCCGCGCTGCGGGTGACGCTCGACCCGCGCGCGGACACGGCGGAGCCGGAGCCCCAGCCCGAGCAGCCGGCTCCGGGCCCCGTGCCGGTGGCCCCCGCCGGTCGCTCGTACCCGATGAAGGTGACCGACGGGCTCTACCGCCAGGGCGCGCAGGAATCCGGGTGGCACGGCGATGACGTCTGCGGCGTGCTGTGGTTCGACTCCAGCTTCCTGTTCCCGTTCTACGACACGGCCTGGGACGGCGTGTGCGTGACGACGAACGGCCAGCTGATCTTCGACCAGGCCAGCGCCGTGGGGGGCAACACGGAGCTGCCGTCGCCGTACGCGTTCGACGCGATCTATCCGCTCTGGGACGACCTGGTCGTCGACGACGAGGCGGGCATCTACTTCGGCAGGACCGAGGTGGACGGCCTCGCCGCTGAGGTCATCGAATGGCGCAACGCCACCTTCTACAGCGACCAGACGGCTCGCGTGAGCTTCTCGGTCACCCTGATCGCCGACGGACGCATCCAGATCGGGTACGGCGACGGCGTCGGCGGCGACAACCCCCTCACCAAGGGGTCGTCGGCGACGGTCGGTGTGGAGAGCCTGACGCACAACCCCGCGGGCCAGTACTCCTTCAACCAGCCCGTCCTGAAGGCCGGCCTGGGGCTGGAGTACACCCTCCCGGCCGCGGGCACGATCGAGGGCACGGTCACCGACAAGAACGATGGCAAGCCGATCGAGGGCGCGATCATCACGCTCAAGGGGCCGAACGGTGAGCGGGTCATCACGGCCGACGCCAAGGGCCGGTGGAAGGCCCAGGCGCTGGTCGGCGAGAACACCGTGGAGGTGTCGGCGCCGAACTACGTCACCGCCAGCCACCCCGTGACCATCGCCAGGAAGGATCAGGCCGAGGTGGTCGACACGGCGTTGACCACGGGCATCGCCACCGTCACCGGAGGTGACCTCGACTGGCTCCTCGACAAGGGCCAGAAGGCGACCGCCGACGTGACCGTGACCAACACCGGCTCCGCCCCGCTCGAGGTGCGGCTCAGCGAGCAGAAGCGCACCAGCGACGGCGGGCACGAGGCCGCCGACCTTCCGTGGCTGACCCTCACGGGCGCGGCCGCGACCGGCACGGTCACGCTGGCGGCCGGGGAGTCCACCACGGTCACGGCGACGGCCGACAACGCCGGCGTCGCGCCCGGCGTGCTGGTCGGGGACGTGCTCGTGGCGTCGAACGCCGCCAAGGGCGACACCCAGCTCAAGGCGGTCCGCCTGGCGACCTCGGCCTACTGGCAGGGCGTCGACGCGGGCGGATCCGGATACGTCGGCACCGACGGCTTCGTCTGGTCGCCCGACCAGCAGCTCGGCTCGCGGCCGTGGGGCTACGTCGGCGGCACGGCGCGTAGCACCAAGGCCGACATTGCCGGCACGGAGGACGACGCGCTGTTCCGCACCCAGCGGACCGGCAAGACGTTCACCTACGTGTTCAAGAACGCACCCGCCGGGACGTACCGGATCGGCCTCGACTTCGCGGAGATTGAGAACGTCAAGGTCGGCAAGCGCACCTTCGACGTCCTGGTCGACGGCAAGATCGCGCTCTACGACCACGACGTGCAGGCGAAGGTGGGTGCGCTGACCGCGGACCTGAACACGGTCACCGTCGAGCACGCCGGTGGCGATCTGAAGGTCGAGCTCCGCAGCGAGATCGGCGAGCGCGACCCGGTCCTCAACGCCCTGAAGATCCAGGAGGACCCGCGCCTGTGAGATAGCCGGTGGTCGGAGCCTCCCCGGGCAGGGCCGCCGGGGAGGCTCCGACCGCGGCTGTGCCGGCTACCGGAATGCGGGTTGCTCCGGCCTTCAGGCCGGGGAAAAGGCCCGCGCTGGGAGGGCCGCTAGGCCGGAGCAGTGCCTTGACCGGGACGGTTCTGCTGCTCGATGTACTGCTTCACGACGCTCAGCGGTGCCCCGCCGACGGACCCGGCGAAGTACGAGCCCGACCACAGCTTGTTGGCCCGGTAGTAATGATGCTCGAGGTCGGGGAACTCCTGCCGCAGCCGCCGTGAGGAGACGCCCTTGAGGCTGTTGACCAGCCGGGCCACCGCGACTTTGGGTGGGAAGTTGACCAGCAGGTGCACGTGATTGTTCTCGCCGTTGAACTCGACCAGCTCCGCCTCGAAGTCGGTGCACACGTCCCGCATGATCGCCTCTATCCGGGTCAGATGCCGGTCGGCGAACACCTTGTGCCGGAACTTCGTCACGAAAACCAAGTGGACGTGCATTGCGAAAACGCAGTGCCTGCCAGTGCGAATGCCTTGAGATTCGGCCATAGACCAACATGGTACTGTGTGCCTTGTGCAGCTCCGTTACCAGTTCCGCGTGTATCCCACGCCCGGCCAGCAGATCGAGCTGGCTCGGGCGTTCGGGTGCGCGCGGGTGGTGTTCAACGACGGGCTGCGTGCACGGCAGGAAGCCCGCGAGCAAGGCTTGCCGTACGTCTCGGACGCCGAGCTGTCCAAGCGGGTCATCACGCAGGCCAAGGCGACCCCGGAACGGGCGTGGCTGGGCGAGGTGTCGGCCGTGGTGTTGCAGCAGGCTCTCGCGGACCTGAACACCGCGTACCGCAACTTCTTCGCCTCGATCACTGGCAAGCGCAAGGGCCGCAAGGTGGCCCCGCCCCGGTTCCGGTCCCGCAAGGACAACCGGCAGGCCATCCGGTTCACGAAAAACTCCCGGTTCAAGGTGCTCGACAACGGCCGCCTGCGGCTGCCGAAGATCGGCGACGTGACGGTGCGCTGGTCCCGGTCGCTGCCCTCGGACCCGTCCAGCGTGACGATCATCCGGGACGCGGCCGGGCGACACTTCGCCTCGTTCGTCGTCCAGACCGGGGACGAGCTGCTGCCCGAGCTGGACTCGGAGGTCGGGATCGACCTGGGCTTGACGCACTTCGCGGTCTTCTCGGATGGCACGAAGGTGGCCGCACCGAAGTTCCTGCGCCGCGCGGCCCGCAAACTCAAGCGGCGGCAACAGGACTTGTCCCGCAAGCAGCGGGGCAGCAGCAACCGCAAGAAGGCCGTCGTGAAGGTCGCCAGGGCACACGTCCGCGTGGCCGACACCCGGCGCGACTGGCAGCACAAACTGTCCACGGCGATCATCCGCGAGAACCAAGCGGTGTACGTCGAGGATCTGTGCGTCGCCGGTCTCGCCCGGACCCGGCTTGCCAAGAGCGTCCACGACGCCGGGTGGGCCAGCTTCACCGCCATGCTGGAGTACAAAGCGACCCGGCACGGGCGCACCTTCGGGCGGGTGAACCGACTTTTCCCGTCGACCCGCATGTGCTCGCAGTGTGGCCGAATCAACGACAAGATGGCACTCAACGTCCGAGCGTGGGACTGCCCCTGCGGAGCAGCCCACGACAGGGACGCCAACGCCGCCATCAACGTGCTCGCCGCCGGACAGGCGGAGAGTCGAAACGACCGTGGAGCGCAGGTAAGACCGGGTCTCATCCCGGCACCGCGTGGCGAAGCGGTAACCCACCCGGATGCCGCGCGGCCCACGCGCAGCATGGAGGGAATCTCCGCCCTTAAGGGCGGAGAGGATGTCAACCGAGCGGGACCTGGACCGCCACGTCGTGTTTGGGGTAATAGCTCTCCACCGTGTCGGCGCCGTACTTGGCTTTGAACAGCTCGACCACGTGATCGACTCGGTCGGCCTCGACGATCGGGGTGGCGCTCGAACTCAGTGCCGTCCCGTTCGCCGACACCTCGATCATCGGGGTCTGCCGGACGTTCTTGTACCACTGGCTGTCCGAGCCGGTCACCGGAACGAGGAACACGCTGTCCTCGTCCAGCACGAACCACACCGGGTGGGTGATCTGCCGGCCGGTCCGCCGGCCGGTCACGGTGATCTCGACCTCGCGGACCCCGTCAAGGGCGTCCCAGACCGCGTTCGCCACGATTGCCCCCTTTGCGCCTCAGCGTCAGGCTAGGCGCTCGCGCGCCCGGCCGTAGTGGTTTCCGGGACCTTGCCCAGGCGTTGATCTTGGGTCCACTGAGGAGGCTGTGACGCTGTTAGAGTTGGCGGGCGGAGCATGGCGACCGACCTCGCTCGGGAATGGCACAACATGGATCAGCCGGCCAGGGAACAGTTGAAGCTTCTGCGCAGACTCGAGAAAGTCATTTCCGAAACCGAGTTCTCCTGGTCCCTGTGCCTGGTGGGCGAGGACCAGTCCCGAAAGCTCAACGAACTGGCCGCCGAGCTGCAGCGGCCGTTCTCGCCCACGGGTGACGAGAAGCGGATCGTGTCCGGCTATTCGTACTGGGGAATCGAGCCGGCGGTCAACTGGCAGCGGGCCTGCACGGATCCCAACTATCCGGTCATGCGGGACGGGATCGAGACGTTCAGCCGGCGCTGGCGGAGCCTGCACTCCCGGCACAACGGCCGGCCCTACCACTACATCAGCCTCGGCCCCGGCACCGGGGAGAAGGACGCCGTGGTGCTGGCCGACCTCCAGCGGGCGAACCCGGAAATGTATTACGTGCCCGTCGACATGAGCGCGGAGATGCTGCGCCTGGGCCTGAAGCCGATAAAGGCCCTGCCCTTCTTCCGGCAGTTCCGCAATCAGCTGCTGCCGGTGCAACTCGACTTCTCGGTCGAGGAGAACGTGACAGAGCTGAACGAACTGCGTGACCGGCTCATCGGGGACGAGCCGGTGCTGTTCTCCCTGCTCGGCAACACGATGGCCAACTTCGACGAGGACGTCGAGCTGGTCGAGCGGCTGAGCAAGCAACTCCTCCGCCCGCAGGACCGGCTCATGGTGGAGGTCGCCACCGCGTCCCACCTCGACGAGCGCATGGCGCAGCAGGCCGCCCGGGAATACGAGACCAGTTGGGTGTTCCGCGAGTTCGTCATCAGCGCCCTGCGCCAGAACACCGACCTCTCGGTGAACATGAACTATGTCCGCTTCGAGGGGGTGGTCGAGGAGGGGCGGTCCCTGGTCATCAAGGTCATCTACTGCAACCAGTCGTCCGAGGACCTGAAGATCGTGCTGCCGAACCGCAGCGAGGTCCACTTTCCGAGCGGCGACACCATCCGCCTCCTCATCACCCGGAAATACCAGCTCAAGGCGCTCGCGGCCGCGCTGGGCAAGGCCGGCCTGTTCGTCGAGAGCGAGGCGTTCACGCAGTTCCAGGCGTACGAGCGGGTCCGCCGGTTCGGCATGGACCTCATGCTTCTGTCGAGCAGCGACGCCGGTAACGGCCACGACACCGCCGCCCGGGACGTCTTCCGCCGCCCCGGCACATGACGAGCGGACCGGGGCGGCGCACGCGCCCGGCGTACCTGCCGTCGTGGGTGACGGCGCCCCGCACCTGGATCATGGCGGTCACCGCTGGCAGCCTGACGGTGGCCTTCGTGGTCAGCGCCGTCTGGTGGAGCCGGTCGGCCGGCACGTCGCGCTTCGAGCCGGCGGTGCAGATCCTGGGCCTGCTCGGCGGCATCACCGGCATCGTCGCCGAACGGTGGGCGGCGGGCCGGGAGCGGCGCGCGGAGGCCCTCCAGGCCATCGGCGAGGAACTGCACGACAACCGGAAGGTCCTTGCCTCCCCGCCCTTCGCCATCGGAACCGCGCAGCCGGCACGCCGGCAGGTCTACCCCCGGATGAGCCTGTCGGCGGTGAACGCCGCCCTCTCCTCGGCGGTGCTGTCCCCACGCCGCGACGAGGCACTGGCCGGCCTGCTTCACGACTGGCGCAACGAGGCGGAGATCTTCAACCACCAGCTCTCCCTGGCGGAGATCCTGGCCTTCACCAACGGATCCGACGATGTGCTCCGTGACCTCTATCAGGGGCTGCACAGCGCGGACGGTCCACTGGAGCGGATGCAGGAACACCTCGCCGGCCTGCTGGCCAGCCCTCCGATCGCCGCGGCCACGCTCCGGGCGCGCGACCCCGGGGATGCCGCCGGCCCTCGGTAGCCATCGCTGCCGATCCGTGCGGCGTCCGAAAAGGATTGCGGGGCGGCGGTAGCATGCACCGGGGGTAGCCAAGGCTGCCGCCAACGTGACGATCGGGCGGGCACCAATGTGCCGGGCCCGGACATCAGGAGAGCCGGACACGCGGGGGAAACCATGTTCGAGCGGCTGGGCAGATTCGTCGTGGGCAAGGCGTGGTGGGTGATCGCGGGCTGGGTGATCGCGGCCGCCGCCATCATCCTCACCACGCCGTCGCTGAGCGACATCACCTCCGCCGACCAGGAGAGCTTCCTGCCCCGCTCGTATGAGTCCGTGCAGGCCACGGAGCTCGGGCAGAAGGCGTTCCCGCAGCAGGCCGCCGCCACGGCGACGATCGTCGTCAAGCGCGCCGACGGGCAGAAACTCACAGCCGCCGACGAGGCGAAGGTGGGTCAGGTCGCCCAGTCGCTCAAGGCCCGGAACATCCCGAAGACGTCCGGCTACCTGACCGGCCCGCCGGCCGTGGCGCCGGACAAGTCGGTGCAGGTGGTCAACGTCGGGCTCGAGGCCACCGCCCCCGACGATCCGGCGCTGCTCACAGCCGTACGCGACCTGCGGGCCGCTCTCGGCCCGGAGCTGGCCGGCAGCGGGCTGACCGCCGGCGTGGCCGGCGACGTGGCCAGCTTCGTCGACAACGAGGACACCTTCAACAGCGCCTTCGCCGTGGTCGGCGTCGCGACGATCATCTTGATCATCGGACTGATCTTGATCATCTTCCGCAGCCCCATCGCGGCGCTGCTGCCCGTCGTGGTCGTCAGCCTGGTGCTGACCATCACGACCGGGCTCGTCGCTGCGGCGGGCAAGGCGTTCGACCTGAACGTGAGCCAGGACCTGCAGACGATCCTGCTGATCGTGCTGTTCGGCATCGGCACCGACTACATCCTCTTCCTGCTCTTCCGCTATCGCGAACGGCTGCGCGCCGGCGACGACAAGCGCACCGCGATGATCGTCTCCGTCCAGCGGGTCGGCGAGGTCATCACCTCGGCCGCCGGAGCCGTCATCGTCGCGTTCCTCGTGCTGCTCCTCGCCTCGCTCGGCTTCTTCGGCTCGCTCGGCCCGGCGCTCGCCATCGCCGTCGCCGTCATGCTGATCACCTCGCTCACCCTCATCCCGGCGGTCGTCTCGCTGCTCGGCCGGTACGTCTTCTGGCCGTCCAAGGCGTGGCAACGTACCCCCAAGGCCACCTTGTCCCGGCGCCTCGGCACCGCCGTCGGTCGCAAGCCCGCGCTCGTCGCGGCGGCGTCCGGCGCCCTGCTGGTCGCGCTCGCCGCGGGGGTGCTCGGTTACAAGGCCGACTACGACTTCAGCTCCGGCTTCCCGCAGGACACCGAGTCGGCGAAGGCCGCCGCCGACCTGCAGCGCGGCTTTGCCGCCGGCGCCCTGGCCCCCACCGAGGTCTACCTGACCACCGGCAACGGGACGCCGCTGACCGAGCAGCAGGTCACCGACTTCGCGGCGGCCGCTGCGAAGGCGCCGGGCGTGGGGCAGGTGCAGCCGCCGGAGCGCAGCAGCGACCCGAGCGTGGCGCGGGTCAACCTGCTGCTGAACGAGAACCCGGTATCCAACGAGGCGATCACGCTCGTCCGCGACGACCTGCGGTCCGCCCTGCACGAGGCAGCCCCGTCCGGCACCAAGGCGCTGGTCGGCGGAACGACCGCGATCTTCGCGGACATCAACTCGGCCAACAACCGCGACCTGTCGGTGATCCTGCCGGTGGCGGCGGCGCTGATCGCGCTCATCCTCGCGCTGCTGCTGCGCAGCCTGGTCGCGCCGATCTACCTGGTGATCGCGGTGCTGCTCAACTTCGCCGCGACGCTGGGGGCGACGGTCTATCTCTTCCAGGGGCTCCAGGGCAAGCCCGGCGTGACCTTCCAGCTGCCGATCATCCTGTATCTGTTCGTGGTGGCGATCGGGACGGACTACAACATCCTGATGATCGCGCGGCTGCGGGAGGAGGCCCGGGAGGGCAACGAGCCGCACGAGGCCGCCGCCATCGGGGTGGAGCATGCGGGTCCGACCGTTGCCGCGGCCGGGCTGATCCTGGCCGGGACCTTCGGGGTGCTCATGCTGGCGCCGATCTCGTTCCTGCAGCAGATGGGCTTCGCGGTGGCGATCGGGATCGTGCTGTCGGCGTTCGTCATGTCGATGTTCTTCGTTCCGGCGCTTACCGCCTTGATCGGGCACAAGGCGTGGTGGCCGGGGCATGGGGACGAGCGGCGCGTTGACGGGCCGCAGGCACCGCCGGAGCCGGCGAGCGTGGCCAGCGCGTAACGGGCGGCTCGGGCGGCGCAGGACCGGCCGTACGGGTTCCGATCGGGCCGACGCCGGTACGCCGGTAAGGGGCAACCCGGTCCGGCGGGCAGGCGTCTCACGGAGGTGGAGACAGCGAGGATGCGTCGGCGCCGGGTACTGCCGTGGATCACGGTCGCGGCCCTGCTCGGCGGTTGTGGGTCCGCCGGGAACAGCCCAGCCGTCGACCCGCTCGACGGGCTGCGCCAGCAGGCAGGCGGCGCCCTGACCCGGTACGACCAGGCGGTTCGCGCTGCGGGAGGTGCCCCCTTCGTTCCGGTGGGGGAGCTGACCCACCAACTCGGCGACTGGGAGCCGGCGAACGGCTCCTACAAGGAGGCCCTGTCGGCCGGCCGCGTCGAGGCAGCCTCGACGCTGCCCGGGGCCCCGAACACGGCCGGCACCATCCTCTGGGCCAACGGCACCCGTCAGGACGCGCCGATGATCTCGGCAGACGGGGCGTTGGCGCAGCTGCGCGCCGCGGGAACGGGCGACTGTTCCGGCTGCGCGCCGCTCAAAATCACCGGGGCCCGACTGACCACGATGACGGTCCCGACCACCCGCGGCCCGGCGACCGCCCCGGCGTGGAAATACACCCTCGATGGAACGACCGTGCGGCTGGCGCGAGTGGCGGTGGATCCCTCGGCCATCGTCCGGGTGACCCCACCGCCCTGGGACGCCGACCACCCCCACGAGGGGCTGGCGATCGAGTCAGCGACCACCAGCATCGCGAGCAGCGAATTGACCATCACCTTCACCGGCGCGCCCGGCCCCAGCAGCAAGGCGTGCGGGGCCGACTACAGCGCCATCGCGGTCGAGTCGGACCTGGCGGTGGCCGTGATCGTCATCGAGTACCGGCACGCCAAGGACGAGGTGTGCCTGGCCATCGGAGCGCAGCGCAGCGCCACCGTCGAGCTGTCGCGACCACTGGGGGAGCGGGCAGTCCTGGAGGTGACGCAGGGCCTGCCGGTGGAGGTGACCAGCACTGGCTGACCTTCACGCTGTCCCGGCTCGGTGCCGGACTTCCCGCCCAGCGTTCATGTGCTGGCCGTCGGCGTGAGCAGCTACCGCTCCCGCGTGGACGAAATCCGGGTGGGTACGGGCCGCCATAGATCTTGACTGATGGTGAGACGGCGACGACGCTGTGTGTAGCTGCGGCAGCCGGGGGTGACCTACCCCGACGCCTCGACTACGCGGCCTTCTGGATCACTGCGCCGGAAGGACTCTGATGAGTACAGGAAGATCCCACGGACCGCGCCGATTCCTCGCCCTGATCGCCCTACCGCTGGCGCTCGCCGTCAGCACACCCGGCCTCGCCAGTCCGACGACTGACAACGCCGTGGCCCCCGACCGGTCGTCGACCGGCGAACAGAACGGCGTCGGCCTCATGCGCATCGTCGTCGCCAACAAGTCGGGCATCGACCGCCTCAACCAACTCGGCGTCGACCTCGCCGAGTACACCAAGCCCGTCGACAACGGCATCGAGGTGCACGCCATCCTCAGCCCCGAGGAGAGCCAGGCACTGCGCGACAAGGGCTTCGACGTCCAGGACGCCATCTCCGACCAGAGCGACTACGCGCAGAACATGGCCGAGCGGGCCGCCGCCATCCGCGCCGCGACGGCTACGACCGCCGGCACCGACACCCTGACCGTGCTGCGGGCCGAATGGTTCTCCAGCCTCGACAACCAGCTCTTCCTCAACATCGAGGTGAAGTCGAGCGCCGGCACCGACTCGACGACGGTGCTCACGGCGAGCTGGGACGGCGGACCCGGCACGGAGATCGGCTCCGGCGGCACCGCCACCATGTCCCGGTTCACCGACGCCGGCCAGTACATGTACCACCGCTTCAGCAACCCGGTGCCCATCACCGCCGCACCGGCCAGGGCCACCATCACCAGCAACAAGGGCGGCTCGGCCACGGTCGACGTCGCGAAGTGGCTGGGCAGCCCGCGCAAGAACCCCGGCAAGCACCCGTACGTGTCGGACTTCGTCGACCACTACATGGACCCGACCGAGGTCACCGCGCGGTTCACCGGCCTGGCGGCGGAGTTCCCGCAGCTGACCGAGCTGATCGACCTGCCGTACAAGACGAACGGCTACCGGCGCCAGGCACAGGCACAGTTCGGCACCGCAGCGGCCAGCACCCTCTACGTCACCTCGACGGCGTACGGCTCCGAGGGCGGCAACGACGACATCACCATGTCGCTGGTCAACCCGGGCACGGCGAACGCTCCCCTGAGCGTGAGCGTGTCCGGCAAGGCCGTCACGGTGCGCCTGGCCACCGACGGCTCCGGCGCGACCAGCAGCACGGCGGCGCAGGTCGTCGCCGCGGTCAACGGCAACGCCGGCGCGGCCAAGATGCTCACCGCCAGCACGTACCGGGGCAACGCCGGCACGGGCGTGGTGGCCGCCGCTGCGGCGACCCAGCTGACCGACAACCTGAAGGCGCCGGCGAGCGTGTCCCGCGAGCCGTTCCAGATGAAGGTGCTGCGCATCGGCAAGCACCGCGACGGCTCGAAGGTCGGGGTCTTCCTCTACTGCCAGGAGCACGCCCGGGAATGGGTGACCCCGCTGGTCTGCGTGGAGTCCGCCGAGCGACTGCTGCGCAACTACGCCAACGACCCCAACACCCGCAAGATCGTCGACGGCCTGGACATCTTCATCCTGCCGGTCGTCAACCCCGACGGCGCGCACTACAGCATGTACGACTTCAACATGCAGCGGCGGAACATGACCAACTACTGCCCGGCGGCCAACGCCGACCCGGGCCGCCGCAACGCCTGGGGCGTCGACATCAACCGGAACTTCTCGGTCGGCTCCGTCTTCGACGGCTACGTCGGCGCGTCGGCGACCAGCTGCACCAGCGACACGTTCGCCGGGCCGAACGAGCTGTCCGAGCCGGAGGCCCGCAACGAGGTCTGGCTGGTCGACACCTTCCCGAACATCAAGCTCTCGATGAACACCCACTCCTACGGCGGGTACTTCATGTGGCCGCCGGGGGCGTACAAGGCCGAGGGGCGCGAGGTGCTGCCGCGGGTCGACCAGGGCACCGAGGCGTACTTCTGGACCTCCTCCGACTACATCCTCTCCCGCGTCCAGGAATACCGGGGCACCGCGATCTGGCCGGGCCGCACCGGACCCGTGACCGACGTGCTGTACTCGGCGGCCGGCAACAGCGCCGACGAGCACTGGTACAACCGGGGCATCATCGGCTGGGACTTCGAGGTCGGCGCGGACGTCTACAACCCGGAGACCGGGCGGTTCAGCGCGGTCGGGTTCCAGCCACCTTTTGCTGAGGGGCATGAGGAGGCGATGGAGTTCGCCAATGGGAACATCGCGATTCTTGAGGTGGCCCGGGCGTACGCGACGGACAAGATCCAGCCGAAGACTTCGCTGAAGATCGTCAAGCAGGAAGCGGGGGCTACGGCCTTTACCTTCAGCACCAGTGAGCCAGCGAACGTGTACTACACGCTTGACGGGAGTCGGCCGACGTACGGGTCGGCGAAGCTGGCGTTGGCGGGGATGCGTGAGGGGGTCCAGAACATCACGGTGAACAGCGACACGACCGTGAACTGGTTCTCGATCGACATCGCCGGGAACGTGGAGAGCAACTACAAGCCGGACGGCGAGGGCAGCAACTACAACAAGCAGAGGGTGGGCGTCCAGTAGGCGATTCACCGGTTGAACAGTGGTGGCCGCCGACTGCCGGTCGGCGGCCACCCGCCTTTGGAAAGCCGGTCCCGTACTGGCTGCTGACGGATCCGGGCGCAAGCGACCCTGCCCGATCGCGTCTGGCCGCGGTCGTCCGGCTCTCGCTGCATTCGAGCTCCGGATGACAATTGTTGCCGCGGGTACTATTGTCTGTGCAGGTTCTTGACAAGTATTGAGCGGGCCGACGGAGCCGACCGATCGGGTGAGCGCTGGGGGTCCCGCTGGCTGGCGTGCCGCAGGTAGTGTTTCGGGCACCGCCGGTGGGGAGGTGGGAGTGCCGCATCAACGTGTGCTGACATCGGACCAGATCTCGTCACCGGGGCCAGTCCGACCCGCCAGAACCAAAGGTGCCGTATGCTCTCCCGCTCCCCGTCCACCACGGAATCGCCGGCGCTGATCCTGGACCGTGCCACCTCCCTGGTCGACTATCTGATGGCCGTGCGTGCCCAGATGGAGAAGCCGGCTCGGACGGTGCCCCAGGCCGACGCGTTCTGGCAGCACGAACTGCCTGCCCACGCGGACTGCCAGGTGGGCGTTTCGCCCGACGGCAGCACCTGGCTGCGGGTCGGTCTCCCGGGCGCGCCGAAGCAGCTACGGGCACCCGCGGAATACAGCCCGTACGTTGCCGGGCCGCTGTCGTACGAGACCGAACCGCGGCTGGCTGGCGACGAGGAGACGGTTGAGCGTCTGCGTGAGCGGTTCGAGCAATGGCGGGAGCGGGACTGGCGCCCGTGGTCCGAGCAGGCTCGGCGTACGGAGGCAGTACGTCGGCTGCACCGGAGCCTGTTCGACCTGAAGCACCGCGTCGACATGAACGCGGCCACCCACGAGCTGGTGTGGGGGCATGGCGTCCTGCGCACGGACGTGGGCTCAAACCGCGTGCAGTACCCGCTGATCGTGACCCCGATGGCCATCGAGTTCGACGCCGACCGGTCGATGATCACGGTGGTGCCGCAGGGCGCCGGACGGCTCCAGACCGACCCGCTGACCGGTCTCGACGAGCGGTACCTCAGCCAGCTGCTTGACCTCGCCGGCTCGGGTGGGCAGCTGGACCTCGACGTCTGGGACGATTTCACCCGCTTGGAGTTCTTCGAGCGGGCCCTGCGCCGCTTGGGGCTCGATCCGACCGTCCGGCCCGCTGACGCGCCCGGCCCGACCGGCTCGTACGTCCACGACACCGGCGTGCTCTTCGTTCGGCCCAGGCAGCGGATGTTGCGCCGCTTCCTCGAGGAACTGCGTGCTCGACTGATAAGTGGTGACACGGCGAGCATCGGTGCGCTTGCCGCCATCCTCGCGCATGAGCCGAGCCGCCTAGAGATGCCGCACGACCAGCCGGCCCGGTGGACGCCGCTGGGCGAGCGGCTGCTCATGCCGCTGCCCACCAACGAGGCGCAGGAGTCCATCGCCCGCCGGCTCGCCCAGCACCGCAACGTGGCCGTCCAGGGCCCGCCCGGCACCGGCAAGACCCACACCATCCGCAATCTGATCTGCCACCTGATGGCCCACGGTAAGCGGGTGCTCGTGGTCGCCCAGAAGGAGGACCCGCTGCGCGTTCTGCGCGACGGTCTGCCTCAGGAAATCCAGTCGCTCTGCCTGGCCGTACTCGGCCGCTCCACCGACCAGCTCGTCCAGCTCCAGCTCGCCGCGCGGGAACTCTCCGACCGGGGCGCCACCCTGGACCGGCGCAGCGAGCAGCAGCGGGTGGACCGGCTGCGACGGCAGCTCGAGGAAGCCGAACGGGACCTCGGCCAGGCGCTCGGAGCGCTGCGCACCCTCGCCGAGAACGAGTCGGCACAGTACGAGATCGACGGGATCCGGCTGTCGCCGAGCGACGTCGGCAGCTGGCTACGAGACCGCGCCGCCCGGTACGGCGACATTCCCGACGAGATCCCGCCGCACCTCGACGCCCCGCTCACCGTCGAGGAGTTTACCGACCTGCTCGACATCGCCCGCCGTACCGTCCGTCAGGACCGCACGCAGTCGTTGCGGCACCTGCCGACGGCGGCCGCGCTGCCGACCGCCTCGGCGCTCCTCGCCGCGCGGCGGGATCTCGCCGCCACACGCGCCGAGCTCGACCGGCTCATCGCGGACGGGGTGACGCTCGCGGAGGTGCGGGCGTTCGGGCGGCCCGCGCTCGACGAACTGGTCGGACACTTGCGCGAGGCGCTCGCGGTCGTGGCCGCCCGTGAGGGCGCCTGGACGGACAGGCTTGCCAGGCTGCTGCAGGCCGATCCCAACTGGCGGGCGATGTGGGAGGATCACGTCGCGGCCTGCCAGCGCGCGCTCGCCGAAATCGCTGCGTCGACCCGGGTGGTTGCCGGGCACCGGGTGGCCGTCTCCGATCCGCACCTCGCCGAGCCGCGCCGGCTGCTGGCGCAGCTCGGCGAACTGCGTCAGCGCTTCGCCGCCGGCAAGGGCGTCAGCAAACTCTTCCAGGGGACCCTGGCCAAGCTCGCGGCCGACTGCCGTGTCGACGGTGAGATCCTGCGTACCACCCAGGATGTCGATGTCGTCCTCGCGTACGTCAACCGCCTGCGGATTCGGCAGGAACTGGCCACGCGGTGGACCGAGTGGGGGAGCCGGCTCGCCCTGCCGCGGGAGACCAGCGAACCCGAACTCTGGGCCGGCCGGCTGCTTTCCGACGCGGCGACCGCACTGGACTGGGACCGGCGGCGCTGGCCCACCCTGCACGCGACGACTCGCCGCTTGGTACCGCGGGTCGAGCCGGCGGTCGACGTACGCCGGCTGAAGGCGCTCACCGACACGATCGCTCGGTGCAGCGCGGTCTTCGAGTACGACCGGCTGGTCACCGACGAGCTGAACCTCGGTGCGCTGCTGCAGCACGGCATGTCGAACGCCGAGGCGAGCGAGCTGTGGCGGCTGCTGGACCAGAGCCGCCAGCGGGCGGACGTCGAAGGCTGGGACGGTCTCCTGGACGAAGTACGCCGCCTGGCCGGTCTACGCCCGGATGCGCAACGGTTCGTCGACCTCGCTGAACGGCTCCGCCAAGCGGCCCCCGCGTGGACCGCTGAGATCGACGCTGGCGAGGCGTCCGCCCTCGCCGGCTCCGGCGGCGAATGTTTGCACCGGTGGCAGTGGCGCCGCGCCCAGACCTGGTTCGACGCCGTCGTGGGCAGCGTTGACCCGGTTGCGCTCGGGCGGCGGGTCGAGCAGACGCGGGATCGCATCCGGCGGCTCACCCAGGAACTCGTCGTCGCCTCCTCCTGGCTCGAGGTTTCCCTTGCGCTCGACGACCGTCGGCGGGCGGCGCTCGCCGACTGGACCACTGCCCTCCGAAAGATCGGCAAGGGCACGGGAAAGAACGCCGCCCAGTGGCAGGCGCACGCCCAGCGGGCCATGAGCGCCGCCGTCGACGCCGTGCCGGTCTGGGTCATGTCCGTCGACCGGGCCATCGAGCAGTTCGCCGGCGGGGCGCACTTCGACGTCGTGATCGTCGATGAGGCGTCGCAGGCCGACATGTTCTCTCTGCCCGTTCTCAGCCTCGCCGAACGGGCCGTCGTCGTCGGTGACGACCAGCAGATCGGCCCGCAGCTGTCGTTCGTCGGCACGGTCACCGGCCTGATCAACTCGCACCTGGTCGACGTTCCCTCCGCGGAGCATTTCGACCCGGAGAGCAGCCTCTACGACCACGCCGTCCGACGCTCCCCTGAGCGGATCCTGCTGACCGAGCACTTCCGCTCCGTGCCGGCGATCATCGGCTTCTCCAGCGAGGCGTACTACGGCGGGGAGATCGAGCCGCTGCGCACCGACCGGCCCGCCGGTATCGGCGACCCCGTCATCGCAGTGCATGTGCCGGAGGGCATCCGCCAGGGCCTCGTCGGCTACGGCGACGTCAACGTCCCCGAGGCCGAAGCCCTCGTCGCGCGGGTTGCGGCGATCGTCGCCGATCCCGCGTACGAGGGACGCAGTATCGGGGTGGTCAGCCTGCTCAGCACCAGTGGTCAAGCCCTGTACCTGCTCACCCGGTTACGCGAGGAGATCGGTGAGGAGGAGATGGAACGGCGCCGGCTGCGCGTCGGCGACTCGTACACCTTCCAGGGCGACGAGCGGGACATCGTCCTGGTGTCGATGGTGGTCGAGCCGCACCACGGGCCGGTCTCCGCCTTCACCAAGCGGGACCACCACCGGCGGGTCAACGTCGCCGCCTCCCGCGCCCGGGACCAGCTCTGGGTCTTCCACTCCGTGCAGCCCGCCGACCTGCGCGAGGACGACGCCCGCGGGCTGCTGCTCACCTACTGCCAGAACGTCAGCGCCGTTGACGAGGCGTACGACGACCTGGAGAAGCGCTGCGACAGCGACTTCGAACGCGAGGTGCTGCGCCGCATCCTGCGTCGCGGGTACCGGCCGCTGCCGCAGTTCCGCATCGGCGGGTACCGGATCGACTTCGTTCTGCCGGCGCCCGACGGCCGGCGGCTGGCCATCGAGTGCGACGGCGACGCGTACCACGGGCCCGACCAGTGGGAGAGCGACATGCGTCGACAGGCGGTGCTGGAGCGGGTCGGCAACTGCGTCTTCGTCCGGATCCGGGGGAGTGTCTTCAGCCGGGACCCGGAGGCGGCACTGGAGCCGCTGTGGCAGCGGATCGACGAGCTGGGCATCGTCGTTCCGCCTGATCCGCCGTCGCCGCCGACTCCACCGCATCGGCCTGCGCCGGGGGGTGGCACGGTCGTCCGAGCGCGGTCCGCACTGCCCGGTCCGCGCATCGGCCCGGCAGCACCCTCGTGGTCGTCCGCACCGGTGCCGCCCGAAGCGACCTTGACGGCCGCTCAGGGCAGCACTGCCGTAGCCGTGGCAGGCAGGATCTCGCCGGTGGGGGACGTTCCGCTCGTGGCAGAGCCGGCCGAATTCTATGCACGCCCGGCAGCGGTGGGGATCCTCCGCGACCAGCTACCGTCCACGCCGTCGCCCACGTTGGTCCATGCGCCGTCCGAGACGGAGACGGTGGGCGGAGGACCTACCCCGCAAGCAGTGGCTGCACCTGACTCGTCATCCGACTCGGAGGCGCTCCTGACCGCCGAAGCATCCGCCAATCCTCCGGTCGAGGCCGCCGTCCTCGAACTGCCCTGCTCTCGCGTGGTGGAGGCGGAGACGCCGGCCAATGACGTGGTGGCGGAGCCTCCGCCGCTGAGCATGGGACCGATGGTGGTCACGCCCTCGCCGCAGCGGGTCACCGCAACGAAGGCCGCGCCACTCGTCACGGACGCGTTGGTGGACGAGCTGCGCACGATGCTCGACCGCCGTGGTGCACGAGCGGCGCAGTCGGTCGTAGCCGACTTCGTTGACCGGCACCGGTTGACCCACCGGCAGGTCGATGCGCTGGTGGTCGCGCTGACCCGAAAGCCCTCGCACGCGGCACCGCAGGAGGATCCGCCTGCTACGACGGGCCCGTCCATCGACGGTCCACCGACGGATGGTGCAGGGGGCAGTGCCGAGCCGGCGGAACTCTCGGAGGCCCAGGCCGACGCATCGGACGTCGAGGCGGCACAGGCCGAGAGCGATGCCCCCGCGGACGACGACCTCGCATGGATGTTCGGAGGTGACTCGCAGGGCTCAGCAGCGAGAGCGGTCGATGACGTCGTAGGTCAGACGTTCGACGACCTCCTAGGTGACTGGGTACGTAGCGGTCAGCTGAGCCGTGCCGACGTCGCATTGCTGGCCACGAAGCGGAAGTTGTCGTCGGCGCAGCACGGCGAATTGCTGAGCCTGCTGGAGGACGCGGGCGTCGAGCTTCCACGGTCGACGGACGTTCGACCGAAGCAGGCTGCGCCCAAGGGGTACGAACATGACGGTGACTCCGTCGGCCAGTACCTGCGGGCTATTAGCCGTTACCCCCTCATCGGCGCGTCACGTGAGGTCGAACTGTGGTCGCTGATATCTCAAGGCGTCGCTGCTCAGAAGGAGTTGGAGGCAGGAGGTAAAGAGCTGGCGCCGAGCGCCCGCTTGAGTCTCGAACGCCGCGTAGCGGACGGAAGGCGCGCACATGCAGAGCTGGTTTGCGCCAACCTGCGATTGGTGGTCTCGATCGCCAGGCAGCGTCACTACGACCGCAGCGGCGTCGAGTTCGCTGACCGGGTCCAGGACGGCAACATCGGCCTGATGCGGGCCGCCGACAAGTTCGACGGATCGATGGGCACCAAGTTTTCGACGTACGCGACCTGGTGGATCAGGCAGAGCATCGATCGGGGCGTCGCAGACCGAGGAAGAACGATCCGCATCCCGGTTCACCTGCACGAAAAGGTGCGAAAGGTTCGCAGGGCGGTCTCGAGACTGACGTGGAAGCTCGACCGTGAGCCCACCTTGGCGGAGATCTCCGAAGAGACGGGCGTTGAGCCCGGATCTGTGCAGGCGATCCTCGATCTCGATCGCCCGCTGGTCAGCATCGACATGCTGCTCGGAGAGGAGGGCGACCTACGCCTGTCGGACATCCTGCTCGATGACGACAACCGCGATGGGCGGACCGATCCCGCCGAGGTCGTCATCCACGCGATGTTCCGTACCGATGTCGCCCGCACCTTGGCCGCGCTTCTGCCGGACCGGGCTGTCCGCATCCTCGAACGCAGGTTTGGTTTCGGAACTGGCGATGAGGAGACGCTGGACGCCATCGGTGCCCACTTCAACGTCACCCGTGAACGCATCAGGCAGATCCAAGGCAAGTCGTTGGCGACGCTGCGGGAGAGCGAGGAGGTCGTCGCGTTGCGGTCGTACCTGGTCGACGATTCGAAGGCCGGCGAGTTCGGCGTTCCCGTGAGGAGGAAGGCGTCATGAGCGGCGTGGGGGACCAGTCTCTGGAGCAGGCCTGCGAGGCGTTCGTCGACTGGCTCGACCGACGGGTGGTAGCGGCGGGCCGCGGCGACGGCTTGAGCCGTCTCGAGGTGGCACCCTCCGGAACGTTCTGGTTGGGCCGTCTCGCCTGCGAGGACGAGGTGCGCAAGGATGCCTCCGACGATCGGTCGGAACGTCTGGACCCCTGTGCGATCGCCATCCGGCTCCGTCCCGCGACGGCACCACCGTGGTCGATGACGGTGACCGTCCGGGCACGGGCGTGGGTGAAGGACCCGAAGGACGGGCCGGACCCGGACCGGCGCTGGTGGCGGACGGACCTCGTCGAGGAGGTCGTGTCGGTCCTCGCCTACGGCGAGGGCGGAACGTTCGGCGGCAAGCAGCTCCGGGATGCATTTGCCGCGGTGGGTGCCCCCGGTCTGGCCGCCGAGGTGCGGGTGGACGTGGAGGACTGGCATAGGCAGACCGAAGTCGTGGTGCAGCTGGTCAACACGAGCCCGGAGAAGGCAACCGGCCTGACCGACTCCCACCTGTACGAGACGCAGCTCGAAGTCTCTGGCCTTCCGACCGTGCCGTTCGAGTTGGAGGCGCTACCGGACAGCTTCCGGTACGACCGGAAGGTGCCGGCCTACGGTGTGAACGTCGGCGTTGAGGTCCTGGCGCCCGGCGTGTTCCGCACGTCGGACGCCGTGAGCGTGCAGACCTACCGTCCCGACTACTGGAGTGGCGTAGCTCCGCAGCCGGACCTGTCGTTCATGAGGCTCGCATCCGACCCGCTCCCTCAGCTCCAAGCCCTGGTCGATGCGCTCGACGCGTACGACCACGCCCATTGGTTTCGGGAAGCTCTCGACGCTCGGCAGACCGCCGAGGGCTGGACGTCGACCATGCGAGCGAAGGCCGACGAGTCTGCCGAGTACGTGTTCGAGGAACTGAATAGGCTCCGGGCCGGTCTCGCGCTGTTACGAGACCGTCCTGAGGTCCTCCGCGCCTTCAAGCTGATGAACAAGGCGATCGCCCGTAGCGCCGAGGGGCGCGGGTACACCACCTGGCGGCCATTCCAGGTCGGCTTCCTGCTCTCGGCCATCCGTTTCCTCGCCGAGCCGGAGGACGAGGCGAGGTACGTCGACACGGTCTGGTTCGCGACCGGTGGCGGCAAGACGGAGACCTACCTGGGGTTGCTCCTGACGGCGGCATTCTTCGACCGCCTCACCGGCAAAGCCCTGGGAGTGACGGCCTGGTCGCGCTTCCCGCTGCGGCTACTGAGCCTCCAGCAGACCCAGCGGTTCGCCGACGCTCTGGCCGGCGCGGAGATGGTGCGCCAGGAGGAGGGCGTCAAGGGCGCACCCTTCAGTCTCGGGTTCCTCGTCGGTCGGGCGGGAACGCCCAACAAGATCGTGCCGAAGACCGAGACCGACGAGATCACCCCGGACAGCCCAGGCATGCCGGACAAGTACCGCGTGCTGTTGCACTGCCCCTTCTGTCGGGACGAGAACCTCCAGATGCGCTTCGACCGCCAGCGGTGGAAGCTCGACCATCGCTGTACGAACCGGAGCTGCCCCTGGAAGGGGCAGGCCCTGCCTATGTACGTCGTCGACCAGGAAGTGTTCAGGTTCCTGCCGACGGTGGTGGTCGGCACCCTCGACAAGGCCGCATCGATCGGTCTGCAGCAGGCGATGCGCGGCCTCGTGGGGCCGCCACAGAAGCTCTGCCCAGTGGAATGGCACGGCTTCACGTACGCGGAGCGGTCCAAGAACCCCAACGGCTGTCTGGTGCCGGACTGCCAGGGCGGCAAGGCCCTCAGGCCGCTGCCCATGGACGCCAAGCGGTTCGGCCCGTCACTGCGGCTGCAGGACGAGCTGCACCTCCTACGGGACAGCCTCGGCGCGGTCGACTCCCACTACGAGAGCCTGCTCGACCATCTCCAGTTCGAGCTGTGTGGCACTCGGGCGAAGATCGTGGCGAGCAGCGCGACGCTAACCGGATACGAACACCAGACCAAGGTCCTCTACCAGCGAGAGGGGCGGGTCTTTCCGCAGCCGGGCCCGCGAGCGGGTGAATCGTTCTGGACGACCCCGACGGAGAAGCCGTTGCGGCGGTTCGTCGCCGTCGCGCCCCGTGGCGTCACGTTGGAGCACGTCAGCGACCGGACGCTCGACGCCTTGCAGCGCTGCGTCCGCCAGCTCAAGGACGACCCTGCGACCGTGTGTGCCGAAGCCGGCATCGACCGGAAGTACGTGGACACGCTCGTCAGCCTCTACGGCACCGACGTGGTCTACGGCTCGACGCTCTACGACGTGGAAGCTGCCGGACGGAGTCTTGGCAGCAACAACACGGTCGAGGGCATCAACGTCGAGCAGCTCACCGGGCAGACCGAGTTCGACGACGTCCGGGCCATCCTGGACCGGTTGGAGAAGCCGGAGGAGGACTTCGCCGAGCGGATCCACGTGGTGGCCGCCAGTTCGATGCTCTCGCACGGTGTCGACGTAGACCGGCTGAACACCATGGTGATGCTGGGCCTGCCGCTGACGACCGCCGAGTTCATCCAGACCACGGCGCGGGTCGGTCGTAGGCACCCTGGCCTGGTCTACGTTCTGCACAAGATCGGCCGGGAACGCGATGCGCAGACGTTCCGGCAGTTCACGCAGTACGTGCGGCAGGGCGACCGCTTCGTTGACGCCATCCCGATCACACGCCGCAGTCGCCGGGTCCTGGACCTCACCGTGGCCGGCGTCGTGGGCGCGCGGACGTTGATGATCCGTGAGCCGGCCAGCAAGCAGCGGCTCAGCACGCCAGCGAAGCTGCGTCAGTACGCGCGCGATTCCGGGATGACGCCCGCGGCCGAGGCAGCCGCAGTGGCCAAGGTCCTGGGCCTCGACGGGGCGGAGGACTCCCTGCATCGCGAACAGATCGCCGATTGGCTGCAGGCTTGGTTCGCCGATCTCGAAGACCCTGCCACCAAGGCCACGTTCGTAAGCGAACTGGGCCCCCGATCACCGATGACGAGCCTCCGAGACGTCGAGGCCAGCGCTCCCATCCACGATTGACAGGCGGACGAAATGACGGTCCTCGGATCCCGCAGCGGCAGCCAGATCCTGCGTACCTTCCTCCCCGACCAGACGGTCGACCTCCGCGGCGACATCTACCGGGTCGCAGAGTGGTCCGCGCCTAGTCCCATCCAGGTCGACACCGACCTCGTACGACGCCACCTGCTTCGCGAGGTGGGTGCTTGGGCCTTCCACGGTACTGACGGTGGGGTCGGTGACGACCTGATGCGTAACGCATCCGTTGAAGTGGTCGAGCTCGACGAGCGACGCGGCGTCACGGTCGAACGGTATCCGCAGGTATGGCTCTGCCAGGCGTGCAAGCGGATTGGGAGGTCGATCGATCGGCCGTGCAAGTGCGGCCAGCGCAACAAGTGGGGCCAACTACATTTCGTCGGTATCCACGACTGCGGCGCGATCACCGAACCGTACATCCGACGGTGCCCGACGCACGACGACGTCAAGGTCGTGATCCCCAAGAGCGCCAAGGCGGGGGATATCACGTTCGTCTGCCCTGTCTGTAACCACCAGACGATGCAAGGGCTCGGCTTCAACAAGCCCTGCGGGTGCGGCAAGGGCCATTTCCGCTGGAACGTACACAAGGCCCGCATGGTGTACACGCCGCGGGGCATGGTGCTGATAAATCCGCCCCGGCCCGAGCACCGGGAGGGCCTCAAGCTCGCCGGTGGCGCTCGCAAGGCTTTGGTCTGGGTGGTCGATGGCCTGACCGTGCCCCGGCCCGCCGACGTGGTTTCCCCGCCGACCCTCGACGAACTGATCGAGCAGCTCATGCGCACCGGTCTTCCTCGGGAGATCGCTGAGGTTGCCGCAAAGAGCGCCGCTGATCAGGGGGGACTGGCGAAGGCCGGCGACCACCCGATCGACGGGCTCTCGGGCGAACGGCGCGATGAAGCGGAGCGGGAAGCGGTCGACATAGCAATGGCGCTGGCGGAGAGCCGCACGCCAACGACGGCACTGCGCAGTGCGACGCCAGGTGATGCCCTAGATGGGCGTTACCAAGACCGCTACCCGGCGGCGCTCGACCGGGCCGGGATCGACGGCCTGGACCTCGTCGACCGGTTCCCGGTGCTGAACGCGATGTACGGCTACACGCGGGGCGAGGACGACCCGTCGAAGTGTCGGCTGGTGCCCTTCCGCCGGAAGAAGGGCGGCTATCGGCTCTACGGCAACCTCGCCGAGACGGAAGCCTTCCTGGTCCGCCTGGACCCGGTACGGGTCGCCACCTGGCTGGTCGGGAGAGGGCACCGGTTGCCGGGATGGACCTCCGGAGACGGGGCGGTCGCGGCGCGAGTCGCGATCCTGCAGGAGGTGCAGGTGCCGTCCAAGCGTGACGACCCGTCGGTCGAGTCCGCCGGCACCGACCTGCTCAAGCTGGTGCACACCTACGCCCACAGGTTCATTCGGCAGGCCGCGGTCTTCTCTGGCATCGAACGGGACGCGTTGAGCGAGTACCTGGTACCCGGTCACCTCGGCTTCTTCGTCTACGCCGCCGCTCGCGGTGACTTCGTCCTCGGCGGCATGCAGGCGGTGTTCGAGTCGAACCTCGATGAGTTGCTCGACGCGTTCGTCGATGCAGAGCACCGCTGCCCGCTGGATCCCGGATGTGACCGTGGCAGTGGCGCGTGCAGCGCTTGCGTCCATCTGGGGGAGCCGTCGTGCCGGTTCTTCAACCGTTTCCTGGATCGAAAGGTGCTCTTCGGTACCAACGGATACCTGCGTACGCCGGTCAGGGCGTAGCAGGAGGCACCCGGCGCCGCCATTCGGCCTCCACTCGGTCGGCGGCGGCGTCGGTGGCCTCGTGCTCCCAGACGTGCAGCACCATCCAGCTCAGCTCGGCTAGGGCAATGTCCTTGACGCGGTCGCGGGCCACGTTGCGGTCGAGCTTCTGCTGCCACCAGTCCCGGTTGTTGCGGGGCAGGGTGCCGTGCTCGGGGCAGCGGTGCCAAAAGCAACCGTCGACGAAGACCGCGAGCTTCGCCCGAGTGAACGCGAGGTCGGGGCGACCGGGCAGCCCCGGATGGTTGACCCGAAACCGTAGGCCCCGGCCGTGCAGCTTACGCCGTAGCGCCAACTCCGGCTTGGTGGAGGAACGCGGCATTCGCTGGAACCGGGCCGACGTAGCAGCATCGAGTGGCGGTGGCGGGGTGGACTTTCGGTCCATGTCTGCGACCTATCCCGGGGACGGCATGAGCGATTACGCGCAGCTAGGCTACCTTCCCGGCCGCAACTAACTTGCAGTGACCTTTCGAAGACGGAGAATGCACCTGTGACGGCAACCAAGCCCGACGCCCGTGAGGTCCTCGCGCCAGGGTCGGTGGTCGTGATCCGCGACGAGGAGTGGCTCGTCCTCGCGACCGAGGAAACCGCCGACGGCACCGTTGTGCACGTCCAGGGCCTCGGCGAACTGGTCCGAGACACGAGCGCGTCGTTCTACACGCGTCTCGACCAGGTGAAGCCGCTGGACCCGGCGCAGGCCAAGGTGGTTGCCGACAGCAGTCCGCGATACCGCACGGCACGGCTGTGGCTGGAATCGACGATCCGCAAGACCGCTGTTCCCGTTGGCGAACGCTCACTCTCCGTTGCTACCCGTGGCCTGGCTGACGCCCTCAGCTACCAGCAGTCGGCGGCACGCAAGGCGCTGGATCCCGAGAATCTGCGACCGCGGATCCTGCTCGCCGACGCCGTCGGCCTCGGCAAGACCCTTGAAATCGGCATGATCCTCGCGGAGCTGGTCCGGCGTGGCCGCGGCGACCGGATCCTGATCGTGACGCCACGGCACGTGCTGGAGCAAATGCAGCACGAGCTCTGGACGCGTTTCGCGCTGCCGTTCGTTCGGCTCGACTCGGCGGGCATCCAGCGGGTACGCCAGAAGCTGCCAGCCACCCGCAACCCGTTCACCTACTACAAGCGCGCGATCATCTCGATCGACACACTCAAGTCCGACCGGTACGTCGCGAGCCTCCGCAAACAGCGCTGGGATGCCGTCGTCATCGACGAGTCGCACAACTTGGCGAACGCCACGACGATGAACAACCGGTTGGCGCGGCTGCTGGCACGTAACACTGAGGCGCTGGTCCTCGCCTCGGCGACTCCGCACAACGGCCGGGCGGAGTCGTTCGCCGAGCTGATCCGGCTGCTAGACCCATCAGCCGTCAAGCCGGACGGCGCGCTTGTGCCGGACGAGGTGCGGCGACTTGTGGTGCGCCGGCATCGACACAGTCCGGAGGTCGCGCAGGTCGTCGGCGCCGACTGGGCGGAGCGGCAGGAACCGAACAACGTACTCGTGCCGGCAACGCATGCCGAGAACGCCGTCGCCGAGGAGCTGGAGCAAACGTGGCTGTGGCCCGGCAGGGGCGGCAGCCCTTATTCCGGGCAGAACGCCTTACTCTTCCCGTGGACCCTCGCCAAGGCGTTCCTCTCCTCCCCCGCCGCCCTGAAGGAGACGATCGACGGAAGGCTGAGCCGGCTCGGCAAGGACGAGAAGGCCGATCCGGAGCGGCAGGCACGCGAACGCGAGGCGCTGGAACGACTCGGCGCGCTCAATGAGAAGACGCTGCAGCAGCCCTCGGCCAAGTACACCCGACTCGTGGCGCATCTGCAGGACTGTGGCGTCGGCCGCGGCTCTCCCGACCGAGTGGTCGTGTTCGCCGAGCGCCTGGAGACCCTGCGCTGGCTGCACCGCAACCTGCCGAACGACCTCGGCCTGCCCGCCGAGGCAGTGCAGATCATGCACGGCGCGCTGCCGGACGACGAGCAACAGCGCATCGTAGAGGCCTTTAAACAGGAGCAGGCGCCGGTGCGCGTGCTCGTCACCGGTGACGTTGCCTCGGAGGGCGTCAACCTGCACGCGCAGTGCCACGAGCTGGTGCACTACGACATCCCATGGAGCCTCATCCGCATCGAGCAGCGCAACGGCCGTATCGACCGGTACGGGCAGAAGCACCCGCCGCGCGTGACGGCGCTGCTGCTGGACCCGACGAGCCAGCGCTTCGCCGGGGACGTGCGGATCCTGGCGAAGCTGGTGGAGAAGGAGGACGAGGCGCACAGCGCGCTCGGCGATGTCGCCTCGCTGATGGGGCGCTACGACGTCAAGGGCGAGGAGGACGAGATCCGCGACGTCCTCGCCGGCAAGAAGCAACTCGATGACGTGGTACGCCCAGTCGCGGCGGTAGCGGCAGGCAACGACGTGGCATCGATGTTTGCCCAGCTCTTCGACGCGCCGAGCGAGCAGCCCGCCGCCGAGCCGGCCGACGATCAGCCGGAAGGTGGCCTCGACCTCGACTCGGGCCTCTACGACGACGACGTCTCGTACCTCGAGGACGCGTTGCAGGAGGCGTTCATCGACCCAACGGCGCCGCCGAGCCGTGGTGGTGTGGGCTGGCGTCGAGATAAAGCATTCGGCACGGTCGAGCTGAGTCCGCCCCCTGACCTGGTGCAGCGGCTGGAGGTGCTGCCGCAGACCTACCTCGCCGAGCGCAAGGTCACCGAGCGGCTGGTGCTCGCCACGACCCAGGCACGCGGCAAGGAACGGCTGGCCGCCGCACGGCGCGAAGACAAGATTTCCTGGCCCGACGCCCACTACCTCAGCCCGCTCCACCCAGTGCTGGATTGGGCGGCAGACCGGGCACTGGCGGCGCTGGGCCGCAACGAGGTCTTCGCCGTACGCGGAACCGTCGACGCTCCGACGGTGCTGCTACTGGGGACGCTGACCAACCGGCGTGGCCAGGTCGTCTCCACTGCCTGGCTGACGGCGGAGTTTCCGACACCCGAGAATCCGTCCTTCAGGCTGATCTCCCCACACGGGTCGGCTCGGGCGGCGCTACGCGCGCTCGGCTGGGACGCCGCACGAAACAACCCGACGCCGGTCGCCGACCTGGAGGCACTGAGCCAGCTGGTGGCTCCTGCCGTGCACGAGGCGGAGAGCCACCTGCTCAATGTCTTCAAGGCGGCGGAGCGAGACGCGGCGCAGCGGGTCGAGGATTGGACGCGGCGGCTGGACCTCTGGGACGCCGACGCCGATGTGCTTATCCAGCGCAGCGATCTCAAGCAGCGCAGGACGAGTGTGGAGCAGGAGCGGGCGCTGGTGAAGGCGATGGCACCCGACCGGCAGCTCGTACGGCCGCTGCTGATGGTCGTTCCGGACACGGAAGGTGGCAAGTGGTGAGCGGGTCTGACGCGATCATCGTCGGTGAGGGCTGGATCTCGGAGCACTACTTCACCACCGAGGCGAAGGGCGAGTCGTTCGGCGCGGAGGTCAAGAAGCGCCGGGACGAATGGGACACCGAGGCGAAGGCAGGCCGGGAAACGCCGCGGTCGCGGTTCATCGACCTCCGGCAGAAGCTCGAGGCTGAGCTGGCGACGCTGGCCGAACTGCTCGACCCGGCCGAGCGCTCCCAGGTGCGCGAGGGCCGCGGCATCGACGGCCGCAACCCCGACGACGTCGCCAGTGGGATGCACGATCAGCTTCTCGATGTGCTTGAGCTGAGGGGGCATGGTCTCGTTCTTTACCAGCAGGGGCCGCTGTGGCGAGTGTCGCCGCCTGGCATGACCGATCGGGCGCCGCTGGTCGTGGTCTCCGCCCGACCGGTGATCGCCGTCGAGGAGCTGATGGCTCGCGATGCGGTGACGCTGCGCGAACCGGTGCAGCTGACCGAGGAAGGCGAGGCGCTGAAGTCGGCCGCCCGGCTGGTGTCGGCGCTGTTCGTCGCTGACGAGGCCCCGGACCTGGTCCTCGTGTTGGCCGGTCGATGGGCGCTGCTCGCGGAGCGGGAGCGCTGGGCCGAGGGTAGATACCTCGCCGTCGATGTGCAGCTCGTCTGCGAGCGCAACGACGCCAAGAAAGGCGGTGAGATCGACCGCGTTCTAACCTGCCTCTGCGCGCAGTCGATTGCGCCGGACGCAGACGGCAAGCTGTGGTGGCACGGCGTCCTCGAAGCCTCGGTCAAGCACACCGTCGGCGTCTCCAAGGATCTGCGCGACGGGGTCCGCTTCTCCATCGAAATCATCGCCAACGAGGTCGTCAAGCGCCGTCGCGACCAGGGGCTCGACCCACTGCCGGCAAGTGAGGCCCAACCGCTAGCAAAGCAGTCACTGCGTTTCCTTTACCGCATCCTGTTCCTCCTGTACGCCGAGGCATCACCCGAGTTGGGCGTGCTGCCGGTAGGCGCGCCAGAGTACGACCAGGGCTACAGCCTGGACCGACTGCGGGAGCTGGTGCAGGCGGAGCTGGCCACGCCGCGCGCCCAGAACGGCACCCACCTCTACGACTCGCTCAGTGTGCTGTTCCGGCTGGTCGACTCCGGCCACTCCCCGGCCACGACTGTCGCAGAGGACGAAGATAGCGAGGGGCCTGCGACCGCTCAGGGCTTGACGTTCAATGCGCTGCGCGCCGACCTGTTCCGGCCGGAGGCAACCGCGCACATCGACGCTGTTGGCCTCGGCAACCAGGCGATGCAGAAGGTCCTCACCCACCTGCTGCTCAGCAAGGAGGCACGGGGCAAGGACCGGGGCTTCATCTCATACGCGGAGCTGGGCATCAACCAGCTCGGAGCGGTCTACGAGGGCCTGATGTCCTACACCGGTTTCTTCGCGGAGACCGACCTCTACGAGGTCGCCAAGAACGGTGACCCGTCCAAGGGCTCATGGGTGGTCCCAGTGGAGCGGGCGGACGGCATCGATCCTGGCGACTTCGTTAAGACCATCGACCCGGTGACGGGCGAGCCGAAGCCGGTGCTGCACCGGCAGGGGTCGTTCGTGTTCCGCCTGGCGGGGCGGGAGCGGCAGCAGTCGGCGTCGTACTACACCCCGGAGGTGCTCACCCGGTTCACCGTCGGGCAGGCCCTGGAGGAGCTCCTCGACCAGGACGGGCGGACCACGACAGCAGCTGAAATCCTGGAGATGACGGTCTGCGAGCCGGCGCTCGGCTCGGGGGCGTTCGCTATCGAGGCGGTGCGGCAGCTCGCCGAGCAGTACCTCAAGCGCCGCCAGGCCGAGCTGGGCGAGCGGATCGACCCCGACGAGTACCCGCGCGAGCTGCAGAAGGTCAAGGCCTACCTGGCGCTGCACAACGTGTACGGCGTAGACCTGAACGCCACGGCGGTCGAGCTGGCCGAGATCTCGCTCTGGCTCGACACCATGGTCGAGGGCCTGGCGGCGCCATGGTTCGGCCTGCACCTGCGTCGCGGCAACTCCCTGGTCGGCGCCCGCCGCGCTGTATACCGGCGCAGCCAGGTCAGCGACAAGTCCTGGCTGGGTGCGGTACCGGCGGACGTGCCGCTGACGTCCCTGGTCGAGGACATCGAGGCCAGACGCGTCGCCTCGGACGGCATCCACCACTTCCTGCTGCCGGCCGAGGGGTGGGGTGCCGCCGCCGACGCGAAGGAGGCTGCCGCGTTGGCCCCCGAGGCAGCCAAGCGCCTCAAGGACTGGCGGCGCGCGGTTAAGGGCAAGCCGACCAAACAGCAGGTCGACGCCCTGGTCGAGCTGGCGCACCGGGTCGAGGTGCTGTGGCAGATCGCCTACCGCCGACTCCAAATCGCCGAGCAGGAGATCCGCCGCGCGATCCCGGTATGGGGAGCCGATGGCCTCACCTCTGGCGGCGCCGTGCAGCGGGAGCAGATCGAGGCGGCGCTCGCCGACGCAGATGGCGCCTACCAGCGGCTGCGCCGGGTGATGGACGCGTGGACGACGTTGTGGTTTTGGCCGCTCACCGACGAGGTCTGCACGGTTGACGGGGTACGGGTTGCACCGCCGACCATGGCGCAGTGGCTCGCCGGGTTGCAGGCGCTACTCGGCCGCAGCCCCGAGTTGCGCAAGAGGTCCCTGCCGCGCGAGACGCTGGCCGCCGGGACGAGCTGGGACCAGCTCAACGAAGCCGAGAAACTCGAACTCGCCTTCGCGCACGCGTTGCCGGTGGACGAGGTGCTGCGGGCGCACCCGTGGCTCGTGGTGTGCGAGCGGGTCGCGGAGCAGCAGGGGTTCTTCCACTGGAACCTAGACTTCGCGACGGTGTTCACACGGGGTGGGTTCGACCTGCAGGCGGGTAACCCGCCGTGGGTCCGGCCGATCACCGACGTGGATGCGCTGCTCGCGGAGGGTGACCCATGGTGGCAGCTCGCGGTCAAACCGCCGGAGGAGGAGGTGGCGGCCCGACGCGGCGGGACCCTCGCCCTTCCTGGCATCCGAAACCTCGTCGCTGACGGGACGACTGACGTCGTCTGCCTCGCCGAATTCGTCGGGTCGCTCGCGCAGTACCCACACCTGCAGGGGCTTCAACCCGACCTGTACCGCTGTTTCATGGAGCAGACCTGGCGAAACGCTTCGGAGCGGGGCATGGTGGGCCTCATCCACCCAGAGACTCACTTCACGGACGAGCGAGCGGGGATACTTCGCTCTGCCACCTATCAGCGTCTTCGACGGCACTGGGAGTTCATTAACGAGCTCGAGCTTTTCGAGATAGGCCATCAAAAGCACTATGGGATCAATATCTATGGACCAGCGAGTAACGTAGCGAGTTTCCTCAATGCTGTGTCGATGTATCATCCCGATACCGCTGTCCGATCACAATCGCACGATGGATCGGGACCAGAACCGGGCCTCAAGGATCACGACGACAACTGGGATCTTCGCCCACACCGTAGCCGGATCACTACTGTCACCGATGAAACGTTGGCAACCTGGCGCGACATCCTAGAATCCCCCGCCTCACCCATCCAACAAACGCGGATGGTGTATACCGTTAACCGCTCCACCGCAGCGGTACTCAGCAAGCTCTCGCACGCCAATCGGATCGGTGATCTGGGCTTCAGCTTCTCGCCGGGCTGGCATGAAAAGAACGACCGGACCAAAGGCTACTTTGAGTCGGGCTGGGGGGCACCTGCCTCGTGGAAGGACGTAATCCTCCAAGGGCCACATTTGTTCGTGGCGACGCCGATGTACAAGGCACCCAACGAATCCATGCTGCACAAGCTTGACTGGTCTGCGACGGATTTTGAGAGACTTGCCCCCCAAGCCATCCCAGTCACTGCCTACAAACCTAGAGGTGACCGGCACCGGTTCGACCGCGCCTACACGCATTGGGGCGACAACCCCCGTCCAGCGAGCGACTTCTACCGCATTGCCTGGCGCAACATGGCGTCCAACACGATTGAAAGGACGCTCACGCCCGCAATTATTCCACCGGGCGCCAGCCATGTTCACGGCGTTTTCTCCATGGGCAAACCTGACAGCAATCCAGTTCTACTCGCCTCGCTGGTCGCCCAAATGAGTTCGATACTGAGCGACTTCTCCGTCCGAGCTGCACCGAAGTCGACAATTTCGGCCGGCACCGCCAATAGACTTGCGGTGTCGGTCTCCCATCCCCTCGAGGGAATGCTGGTTCTGCGGGCATTGCGCCTCAACTGCGTAACAGCCGCCTACTCCGACCTCTGGAGCAACTGTTACGACGCCTTCTTCCAAGACGACACCTGGGCCGGCGGCTTCGACCACGCCCGCCGTACGCCCCTCGGCCGCGTAAGCAAGGAATGGGCCTTCGAAACACCGCTCCGTATCGCCGCCGACCGTCGCCAGGCTCTGGTAGAGATCGACGCGCTCGTCGCGCTAATGCTCGGGGTGACCGCCGACGAATTGTGTACAATCTACCGCACGCAGTTCGCCGTCTTATACGGTTACGACCGCAATGTAAACCACTACGACGCCAATGGGCGGCTCGTACCCAACTCGGTGTTGAGCCTCTGGCGAAAGAAGGGTGACCGAGTTACCCCGGACGAGCGCACCGCGACCAACCAGGCGGGCAACAGGTACACCTACGAGTTGCCGTTCGTGACGCTGGATCGGGAGGCGGACATGCGGCAGGCGTACGCCCACTTCGAACGGCTGCTGAAGGAGCGTTCGTGAGTGCGCTGCTCCCCACGCTTCAGGCGAGCAGCATCCGGCATAGCCTCGTCGACTACCTGACGACGACGTTCGGGCTGACCGACGGGGATGCACGCGACAGCCTGGACCGGTTCCTGTCGGATCCCGAGTCAGGCATGTTCAAGGGCCCGTACGTGAGGCTCCGGCTGCCGTTCCGCCCGGCTGACGAAGGCTGGCGGAACACGCTGGAGTGGTACGAGGGCTTCCCGCCCTACGGCCACCAGGCCGCGGCGTTCGCCCGTCTAGCGTCCTCGGCCGGCGGTGAGCCGCGCCGGCCGCTGCCGACCCTCGTCACCACCGGCACCGGCTCGGGTAAGACCGAAGCCTTCCTGTACCCGATCCTCGACCACGTGCTGCGCGCCCGTCGCCAGGGCGTGACGGGAACGAAGGCGGTCATCCTCTATCCGATGAACGCGCTCGCCAACGACCAGGCGGCGCGACTGACGAAGCTGCTCACGACCCACGCCGAACTGGCCGACGTCACCTCTGCCCTCTACACCGGCCAATCCGGTCCGACGCGCACCGCCGTGACGCCCGACGGCTTGATCACCGACCGGGGTATCATCCGGGACACAGCGCCGGACATCCTGCTCACCAACTACAAGATGCTCGACCAGCTGCTGCTTCGCGCGGACGATCAGGATCTGTGGCGGCAGTCGGCGACGAGCCTGCGTTACCTCGTACTCGACGAATTCCACACCTACGACGGCGCGCAAGGCACCGACGTGGCGATGCTGCTGCGCCGCCTCGGCCTGGCACTCAAGAGCCACTGGAGCGACGGCGATCCGCAGATCGACGAGGCAGCGCGCAACCGGCCGCTCGGTCTGATCGCCCCGGTAGCAACGTCGGCGACGCTCGGCGACAAGGGCGACCCGACGGTGATGCTCGACTTCGCCCACACGGTCTTCGGCGAGCGGTTCGACGTCGACGCGGTCGTCACGGAGACGCGGCTCAGCCTCGACGAGTGGATCGGCGACGCCGCCGAGGTCGCCGCCGCCGCCGGCTTCGCCCCTGCAGACATCGGCGCGCTCGACGTTGCCGCAGCAGTCGGTGCGATCGGTACGCTCGGCCACAACCCGACGGGGGAAGAGGTCACTCGCACCGTTCTCGGTCTTCTCTACGGAGTCAAAGCCGATCGGTTCGCCGACGCGGGGCCCGAGCTGCTCTTGGCGCTCTGCCGTGCGCATCCCCTGGTCCAGGACCTCGCCCGCACGGCGGAGCACGCCGTCGCGCTCGACACCCTGATGGGCCGCGTGCTCGGCTACGTTGACGGCAACAGCACCCGAGCCGAAACCCTGCTGTCGTACCTGCTCGCCATGCTTGGCCACGTCCGCGCCGTCGTCGGCCGCGACGCCCTCTCGGTGGACGTCCACCTCTGGGTGCGCGAACTCACCCGCATCGACCGCGCCGCCGCCGCGACCACCCGCTTCCGGTGGAGCGACGACGGTCCGCCGGTCGCCGGTACCGACGGCGAAGAGGTGCGGCCCTCGTTCCCGGCGATCTACTGCAGGCACTGCGGCCGCTCCGGCTGGGGCATCGGCCTGGCCCCCGTCGGCCACAGCCTCGCCGCTGAGGACGACGGCATCCGCCGCAACCATGCGGTCAGGGAAGGCCGCTTCCGGCCGCTGCTGTACGCCCCCGCCGAAGCCGCCATCCACATCGAAGAGGACAAGAAGGTCGAAGGGCTGGTCTGGTTCTCGGTGCGCAACCGGGAACTCGTCAGCGACGTAGCCGACGACGACCGGGACCTGCGCGACGGGTGGGTGCTGCCGGCGCTCACCAACGTCGGGAACGACGCCGACGAGCAGAGCCGCAAGGACACCTGCCCATCCTGCGGGCAGGAAGACGGCATCCGGTTCCTCGGCAGTGCCGTCGCCACCCTGCTGTCGGTGTCGCTCTCGACCCTCTTCGGCTCACCGGCCCTCGACGCCCGCGAGAAGAAGACCCTGGTCTTCACCGACTCCGTGCAGGACGCCGCCCACCGGGCCGGCTTCGTGCAGGCCCGCTCGCACACCCTCACCCTGCGCTCCGCACTTCGCGAAGCGGTCGCAGCGGGCGCCCTCACGCTCGATGCGCTCGTTGACGAGGTGATCCAACAGGCGGGCGACGACCGGTTCGGTCGGTACCGCGTCATCGCCCCCGACTGTGCCGACCGGGACTCGTTCACGCCCTTCTGGCAGGCGAAGACCCTGCGATCCGTGCCCGCCGCGGTGCGAGCGCGGGTCCGCAAGCGCCTCGCCCTCGACGCCGCACTGGAGTTCGGCCTCAACTCGCATCTCGGTCGCACCCTCGAACTCACCGGTTCCGTGGCGGTCGAGGTCGAAGCCGGGAAACCTGCGCGGATGGCCGGTATCGCCCACGCCGCTCTACAGGCTATCTCCTGGCAGGACAAGCTCGGCTCCCAAGGCCCCGACGACGCCACGCTCGTGCAGTGGGTCCGCGGTGTGTTGGAACGGATGCGCGCCCAGGGTGCGATCGACCACCCGTGGTTCGCCCGGTACCGGATGGAAGACGGGCGCCGCTGGTCGATCTGGGCCGGGCGGCCCCGCAGCGAGGGTATGCCAGCGTTCCCCCGTGGCCGTCCCGCGCCGGCGTACCCGAAGGTCGGCGGTTCGAACGAACCGGCGCGCGACGGCGGACTCGACCCGGTCACCTCGCCGAAGTCCTGGTACGCCCGCTGGACCTCCCGGGTGCTCGACGTCTCGCCGCTCGACGCCGGACGCGTCGCCCGCGGCCTGTTCGACCGGCTCGCCCGCGACGGCCTGCTCACCACCACGACCAGCGAATCCGGCGCGACGGTCTACGCGATCCCCTCGTCCGGGATCGTCATCGCTCCCACGACGGAGACCGATCTCGCCGAGGGACGTCACCTGCTCACCTGCGACACCTGCCGTGCCGCCACGCCCGGTACCGCCGCCACCGTCGAACAGCTCACCGCCGCGCTCTGCCTGAACGTACGCTGCGGCGGTCACCTCCGCGCCAGCGAACTGGCCGACAACTTCTACCGGCGCCTCTACGCCTCCCCGGACATGCGCCGCATCGTCGCCCGCGAGCACACCAGCCTCCTCGACGACGAGACCCGGCTGCAGTACGAGGACGGCTTCCGCGACGCCGCCACCAGTCCGCAAGCACCCAACGTGCTCGTCGCCACGCCCACCCTGGAGATGGGCATCGACATCGGCGACCTGTCGGCGGTCTTCCTCGCCTCGCTGCCCCGCACAGTCGCCTCGTACCTTCAGCGCGTCGGACGCGCCGGGCGCCTCACCGGCAACGCGCTCAACCTCGCCTTCGTCACCGGCCGCGGCGAACACCTGCCCAAGCTCGGAGACCCACTCTCCGTCATCGACGGCGAGGTGCGGCCACCCGCCACCTACCTCGCGGCAGAGGAGATCCTGCGGCGGCAGTACACGGCATACCTGGTGGACGGCTTCGCTCGGGACACCAAACGGCGGCATCCGAGAACGGCGGTCGGAGCCATCGGATCGAGCGCACCGGGCACGTTCCTCGGCGACCTCGTGCTGCACGCCGAGCAGAGCGCAGACGAGAATCTGCCCCGGTTCCTCGCCACCTTCGGCGAGCTGTCGGAGGAGGTCGTGTCCGAACTGCGCGACTGGCTGCGTCCCGTCAAAGGTTCGAGGACCAGCGGTTTTGCTGACCATGTTCAGGCGGCCAGCCGACTTTGGCAGGCCACCGTCGAGACGCTGAAGCGCCGGCAGAGTGACATCGACGTGCTTCTGCCCGAACTTGAGGCACGAGTTCAATCGCCGGCGAAGACCGACGACGACGTGCAGGCGCTGCGGTCGGCCAAGGCCACCCGCAAGCTCACCGGAAGCCAACTCGCCCACCTGCGCAGCATCTACTGGATCAGTGTCCTGGAGGAGTACGGGCTGCTGCCCAACTACACCCTCCTGGACGACACCGTCACCCTCGACGTCGGGCTGTCCTGGACCGACCCGGACAGCGGCACGTACGAGTACGGCAGCGCGCGGTTCGAGCGTGGCTCCGCGCAGGCGCTCAGCGAGTTCGCCCCTGGTGCGACCTTCTACGCCCGCGGCTGGGAGATCGAGATCGACGCCGTTGACCTCGGCCTCGACGGCGCTTCCATCCGCACCTGGGCCTTTTGCCCTGACTGCGGCTACGCGGTCGACGTCGCGGAGTCCGGTCGGGAGGTGCCAGTCTCGTCCTGCCCGCGCTGCGGCAGCACCGGAATCGGCGACACCGGTCAACGCCTTGATGTGGTCGAGTTGACCCGCGTCTCCGCCGAAGTACGGCGCGACGAGGTGGCGATCTCCGACCGCAAGGACGAACGGGGAAGGGTTGCCTTCCAGATCGTCCCGACCGCCGACATTGATCCGGCCCACATCACCCGCCGCTGGTTCGCCGAGAGCACCGGCCTCGGCTGCACCTACCTACGTACGGTCGACCTGCGTTGGCTCAACATGGGCCCGTCCGGCCACGGAGCGACACGCACCATCGCCGGCGGCGAACGTCAGGGCACGCTCTTCCGGGTCTGCGCCGGCTGCGGCAAGAAGGACACCGAGTCCGGGCGCAACCGGCCCCACGAACATCGGCCCTGGTGTCCCTACCGCAAGTCCCCGAAGGAGACGACCAAGATCGTCGCCCTGTCTCGGACGCTGCGTACCCAGGGTCTGCTGATCCGGCTGCCCCACGCGGCCAGCCTCGGCGACGATTTCGCCCTGCCCAGCCTCTCCGCTGCACTGCTGCTCGGCCTACGGGAACAGATGGGCGGCCACCCCGACCACATCCGCGTCGAGCACGTCGTCGATCCGACGCTCTCCGACGGCACCGACAACCACGAGGCGCTGCTGCTGCACGATGCGGTTCCCGGCGGCACCGGCTACCTCGCCGAGACTGCCGACCCGGAACGCCTGCGCGATCTGCTGGTCCTCGCGTGGAACCGGGTTCGTGACTGCGAGTGCCGCCATGAGGAGCGGCTCGCCTGCCATCGATGCCTGCTACCCTTCACTGCTCCGGGCGCCATCCGGCGGGTTTCGCGGGCGTCGGCAGAGCGGCATCTGCGTACCCTCCTCGGCTTGGCCCCCGACGCGGAGACCGCCGAAGGAACGACCTGGACGGTGACCGAGGTGGCACCTCACGAGGAGCCCGAGTCGCACCTGGAGCGCGCGTTCCACCGGCTGATCGTCGGGCGGTTGCGCAGGAACGGTGCCGCGCTCACGGAGGTACCCGGCGCGAGCGGCAACATCGTGCGCTTCACCCTGCCGGGCGCGCACCGGCAGTGGACGCTCACCCCGCAGGTCAACGTCGCGGACTCCCGGCCCGACTTCCTGCTCGAAACGAACGACATGAACGTGCCAGCGGTCGCGATCTTCACCGATGGCCGGGCCTACCACGCAAGTGCGGCGGTCAACCGGCTCGCAGACGACGCCCGGAAACGAGCGAACCTGCGGGACGCGGGACTAATCGTCCTGGGCGTGACCATCCAAGACGTCGCCGCGGAGGATGGCAGCGGGTCGGCCCCGGACTGGTACAACCCTGGTTTGGCCGGCAACCTGATGAACATTCCACAGTTCCAGGCGCCGCCCGAGGCATACAAGGCGCTTGGCAGGGGCCCTGTCGACTGGCTCATCGACTGGATCATCGATCCGAACCCGTCGGCGGTCGGCGCCGTCGCCCGAGCCGTACCCATGTTCGTGTCGGGTAAGTCGCAACCCGTCCAGGTTCCCGAGACGGTGGCTCTGGAGGAGATCGGCCGCGCGGTCCTGGTCGACGAGCACCTGCCGGCCGGTGAACGGCGTGTGTTCGTCCATCGCGCGGGCGCGTTCGCTGTCGTCGTCGAGATGTCCTCGACGACCATGGTCGTGCAGGTTGCTGCAGTCCTCGACGACCGTGACGAGGTCCTCGACGATGCCCACGCGAAGGCGTGGCGGGCGTGGCTTCGCTTCTCCAACGCGCTCGCACTGCGCGATTGGCCGACCGTGGTGACGACGACGAGTCTGGTCGGCGGGCCGTCTGACAGTCCCTCTGCCGATGACGCCTCCGGACCTGGCCGTCCGATGGGCGCCTGGGCGGACGTCTACGACGCAGCCGCGCCTGGCGACGAACGCAATCTCGTTGCCGCCCTCGCCGCCCAGGACGGCCTCGCTCCACCCGTGGTCGGTGCCGAAGGCCCCGACGGCATCCCGCTGGATTTGTCTTGGCCCGACCTGCAGGTCGTGGTTGCGTTCCCACACATGCCTCGCCAGGATCGAGTGGATCTTGCCGCCGCGGGTTGGCGCGTCCTCGACCCGTTGCCCGACCTCGTCGCCGCTACCTTGGCCGACGTCGCCCCTGAGAAGCACGGAGAGCGTTGATGCCGACGATCATCATGGGCAAACTCGCCAGTAAGATCGACGGCTCGATCCGCGGCAAGGCGATGACGTTCCTGCAGAAGCTCGGCGCCGACGACACGACGCCGGGCCTGCACGTCGAACCGATCAACGACTGCGCCGACCCCCGCGTGCGCACCGGCCGCGTCGACGAGTTCTGGCGAGCGGTCATGTTCCGGCTCGACGGTGACGGCGAGACCCACTACGTCATCCACGGCATCTGGCCACACGACGACGCGATCGCCGTCGCCCGACGCGTACGGCTGAAGGTCAACCCGATCAACGGCCTACCGCAGATCGAGGAGATCACTCCGTCGACCGTGATCGTGCCCGTCGCCACGCCGGCGATGGAGCAGCCCGCGAAACCGCTGTTCGTTCGCCTCGGGCACAACCCCGTTGACCTCGTCGACACCCTCGGCCTGCCCGAAGGCATCGTCGATCAGGCGATGGCCGCTGCCGACGAGGATGCCGTGCTTGATCTCGCCCAACGTCACGAAGGGTGGATCGGCACGATCCTCGTCGACCTCGCCGCTGGCGACACCGTTGAAGCGGTCGTCGCGCGCATGCAGCTTGAGAAGATCGCCCCGTCGGGCGACGCCGACGCCGACGTCCTGCAGTCGCTCAAACGGCCCGCCGCCGCACTGCAGTACGCGTTCATCGACGACCAGGACGAGCTTCGCAGGGTCATCGAAGAGGGCGACTTCGGCGCGTGGCGTATCTTCCTACACCCCGAGCAGCGTCGCTATGTCGACCGCAGCTACAACGGTCCCTTCCGTCTATCCGGCGGGGCCGGCACCGGTAAGACGGTGGTGCTCATCCACCGCGCCCGCGCTTTCGCGCGCCGTAACCCAGATTCGCGCATCGTCCTGACGACCTTCACCACGAACCTCGCCGAGGCTCTCGGCGACGGTCTCATCCAGCTCGACCCGCGCGTGCGCCAAGCCAAGGCGCTCGGCCAGTCCGGTGTCCACGTGGCCGGCGTGGACGCCCTTGCCGCGGCGGTGCTGCGCGGTGCCGGCAGCAGCCTCACCGAGGCGATGCGCGAGGTGCTCGGCGAGGAGCGTTCCGCCCCCCTGGCTCGCACGGTGGGCACCCGGTGGCGCGAGATCGTCGAGTCGACCGGCACCACCTTGTCGCACGAGCTCGCCAACGAGACGTTCCTATCCACGGAGTACGCCCACATCGTGCTGCCCAACAAGATCCACGACGAGGCCGGCTACCTCCGGGTCCGCCGCGCTGGCCGTAGCGTCGCCCTCGACCGCGCCAAGCGCTCGGCGGTCTGGGCGTTGATCTCCGCTTACCGGGCCCAGAGCCGCATCGACGGCAGCCTCGACTTCATCGAGGCCGCCGCCGTCGCCGCCACGTTCATAGGGAAGCAGAGCGACAAGCCCGCCGATCACGTGCTCGTTGACGAGGGCCAAGACCTTTCTCCCGCCCACTGGCTGTTACTGCGTGCCCTCGTCGGCGAACACGCCGACGACCTGTTCATCGCCGAGGATTCCCACCAGCGCATCTACGGCACACGCGTCGTCCTCGGTCGGTACGGCGTAGCCATAGTCGGTCGTTCCCAGCGGCTAACCCTCAACTACCGCACCACCGCACAGAACCTGCACTACGCGATGAGCATCCTCGACGGCGGGCAGTACGTCGACCTCGAGGAAGAAGACGAGACGACGGGCTACCGTTCCGCTCGCAGGGGGCCTGCCCCGGCCATCGAGCCGGTCGACTCGCTCAGCGGCGAGCTGCGGGCCATCGTCCGCCACGTCCGCGCCTGGCTCGAGGACGGAGACGCCCCCGAGACCGTAGCGGTCCTGGTACCGGACCGGTTCCACCGGGACCGCGTGGTTACCGCACTCACCGAGGAGGGGGTCCCTGCCCGCGCCGTCGATCGCGACCGACCCCAAGCCGAGAGAGTGCCGGTCATGACCATGCATCGCGCAAAGGGTACGGAGTTCTCCAAGGTTGTCCTCGTGACCGGCAATCCGTCGCCCGCCGAACTGGCACGCCTGGAGTCTTTGGACTCGTCCGAACGGGCGGACGCCCAACTGCGGGCCCGATCCCTGAGGTATGTGGCAGCCACCCGCGCCCGAGACCAACTGGTGGTGGTGAGCCGAGCCTGAGGTTGGAGAGGCCGTCGCCTCCACTAGCAGGCGAGCCAAACGATCGAGACGGTGGCGGCGACAGCTACGCCAAGTCATAGCTGCGCGCACGCCGTCAAAAGCGCATGCAAGGAGCCCCTCGATGCCGACCATCGGCGACTATCTCGAACTGAACGCCGGGCAAGCCGTGAACCAGTGGAGGGCGATCCTCCGACGGACTCCCAGACCTGGCGCCAGGCAAGAGGACTTCACCCCCGTCGAGACCCTCCTATGCCTTGCGGCCAGTCTCGTCTTCAACCATCGCCGGTACCGCGGATCGACCGCCCACCTCGCCGAAGAGCCCATCCCAACGCTCGCCCGGCTGTTTAGGCGCCCAAACGGAAGTTTGATCGCCAAGATGGGGAATCTCGACGGCGGCCTGACCCACGGGGCTCGTTACGAGGTCTACGTCGCATCAACCCTCCTCTCCGATCCGGGGCGACTCGATGCGAGCTACCGGCTAATCCTGCAAGCGGGCCGTGAGGCAGGGATCGAACCGGATGAGCTGCCCGACTTCCTGGGCTTGGAGGGCGGGGACGAACTGCACCTCCTCGGGCAGGAAGAGCTGACCCAGTCAGATCTCGAAGTAGCGGTTCAGGAGAAGGTCGCTACCTGGTCGCGCAAGGCACCGGACCTTCCTGAGCGAGTGACCGAACGGCTTCTCATGGCTTCGGTGCGAGTCGGGCAACATCGATTCGCGCGCGACGTCCTCGGCAACCACGGACATCGCTGTGCGTTCTGCGGTCTAGGGGTGAAGACGAGGGGCCGTGCGGCGCAGCGCATGCTCGTTGCCAGCCACATCAAGCCCTGGCGGGTGAGTACCTCCGCTGAGCGACTGGACCCGCAGAATGGGGTTGCTGCGTGTCCCACGCACGACGTCGCCTTCGACACCGGGCTTCTGGCGGTCGACCAGGAACTCGGGATCCACGTGCGCGCCGACCTGCAGGAGGCGATCAAAGCGGATCCGGCAGCGCGCTCATCCTTCGGGAGACCTCCGCTTTCGGAACGGCTGCTGCTGCCCGAGGGGGCCCAGACGCCAGGAACGCACTACCTGGACTGGCACTTCGTCAACGTCTACCGACAGGTGTGACGCTGGACTCCAGCGCGCCAAGCTGGCGACCCATCAGAGACGCGCAGGCCAAGGTTGCGGTGGCCCGCAGGGTCCCCGCCGCTTATCGGTGACCGGAACGCTGGCGGGGTGGGCGCCACGAAGCCGGCACGGCTCCGGAGCTCAGCCCGTGCGACGGATGCCACGTCATGCCCCTGCCCGAGGGCGCCACCACCCCTTGATCTACTAGAGTCCCAGCATGGCCGCCCAACCTGTCACGATCTCTGCCGTCGATCTCTTCTGCGGCGTTGGCGGTCTTTCTCGCGGCCTGCAAGATGCAGGAATCCACGTGGCTGCCGGAGTGGACCTGGACCGCACCTGCGACTATCCGTACCGGCGCAACATCGGAGCACCCTTCCACAAGCGCGACGTTCGAGATCTCGCCGTCGAGGAACTGGCGGCAATGTGGCCCGCCGGTGTAATTCGCGTTCTCGCTGGCTGCGCGCCTTGTCAGCCATTCTCGTCGTATCGGCGCGGCATCGACACCTCAAAAGAGGCCCAGTGGCCCCTCGTTGACGAGGTCCGCCGACTTGTCCAAGGCGCGATGCCCGAGATCGTCACCATGGAGAACGTTCCGCGCATCGGCGGCACGCGTATTTTCAGAAACTTCGTCGAGCAGTTGCGGGAGTATGGCTACAGGGTGGACTTTGCGTCTTGTCACTGCCCGGCCTATGGGGTACCGCAGCACCGTCGTCGCTTGGTCCTGGTTGCGTCGCTACTTGGTGAGATCGCCGTACCCAAGGGTGTTGTCGACCCGGCGGCGTACGCCACCGTTCGTCAGACTATTGGTGGCCTGCCTCCTATCGGCCATGGCGAGACCCACCCCGCGGATCCCCTGCACAAGAGCCGAACTCTGACGCCCCTCAACCTCGAGCGGATCAAGAATTCCACACCAGGCGGCACATGGGAGGATTGGCCCGAGGAATTGCGCGCGCCCTGCCACCGCAAGGCCTCGGGTTCAACCTTTCGCAACGTGTACGCCCGGATGTCGTGGGACGAACCGTCGCCCACCATCACTACTTTGTCCCACAACTTCGGCGCCGGTCGGTTCGGCCATCCAGAGCAAGACAGGGCGATGACTCTCCGCGAAGCTGCGATGCTCCAGAGCTTTCCGCAGGACTACGAATTCGTGCCACCGGGCGAGCCCGCCCAGTTTGCGCCGCTCGGGCGCCTCATCGGCAATGCGGTTCCGCCGCGGCTCGCAAAGGCTGTAGGCGCGGCGATCGTCGAGCATGTCGCAGCGATGAAGGGCGTGCTGTCGCCGGGAGGCACTTCCTAAGGGACGTCTCGTAACTGGGTGAAGGCGTTGCTTGGGGCGGGGCCGGTGGTCAGCCGGCGAGGATGATGTTGTGGAGGTTGGCGATGCCGGAAGCGGCGTCGGTCAATGTGTGGGCGGCGCGGCGGTAGTCGCGCAGGATCTTGAAGCACTTCATCCTGGCCAGGGCGTGTTCGACTCCCGCTCGAACGGTGCGGTGCTGGACGTTGTGGGCTTCCTTCCAGTCCGCAAGGTCACTGCCATCGGCGGGCTTGCGGTACGGCATGATCACCTCGGGCTTGCCGCGGTAGCCGCCGTCGGCCATCACCGGTAGCCCGTCCAGCTTCTCGGCGATGCCCGAGGTGCGGTAGACGGGTGGTGTCGTTGCGGTTGCCGGGCTGCGGGTCGCCGACGGCGATGACCAGGCGGGTGCTGGCGTCGATGGCGACCTGAAGGTTCGTCGAGTACCGGTAGTTCTTGCTCCGGGCGGCCAGGCGGTGATCGCGGGTGGGGATCAGAGTCCCGTCGACGATCGCGATCTGCTCGACCGGTCGCTTCCGCACCGGCGCCAGGGCCAGCAGCGGCGCGAGGGTGTCGATGACCCGGTGCGCCGCGGAGTGCGACACCCCGAACAGCGGGCCGATCTGCCGCATCGTCAGGTTCGTACGCCAGTACGCGGCGACCAGCAACACCCGATCCGGCAGGTCCAGGGCCCACTGCCGGCCGGGCCGGCCGTCGGCAATGCCGTCACCGCCGCGCTCGGCGACCAGCCGGACCAGCCTGCGGAACTGGGCGGGCTGCAACCCCGCGAACGGGAAGATCCACTCCGGGCGGGCTGCCGTGATCACCTGCACCCAGGGCATCCTGCCCCATCGGGCTGCTTCCAGGAGCGCTCCCGCCTGGGGGAGCGCCGAATCGGTCAGTGGGCTGGAGTCTGTGGTGGTGGCGCCGGTCATCGCCGACGGGCGACCGGGTAAGCGTCAAATCGATAGCCTGCCCTTGCGATACCACTCAAGCAGGTCCGCGCCGGACGTGTCAGGGCCGAAGTCGACGATGTCCTGAGCGACATCGAGGAGTTGTTCGCGGAAGTCCTCGTGTGCTCCGTTGTCCGGGTCCTCGCCGGTCCCGCTGACGTAGAGGACGATGAACGTCGCCGGCCGCCCATCCTCCTTTGGACGGATGACACGGCCCATCCGCTGAATCATCTGGCGCTTGCTTCGGCTTCCCGCCATGACCACGCCGACCTCCGCCTGAGGGACGTCGATCCCCTCGTCCAGGAGCCGTGGGCCGGCCAGCACCTTCACATGTCCCTTCTTGAACCTTGTCAAGCAGTCCTTGCGATCATCCGGCTGCAGGTCGCTGGTGAACGCTTCCGCAAGCACGCCGTTCCACCGCAGCACATCCGCCGCCTGTTCGGCGCTAACTTTGGTCTCGCTGAAAACGAGCCCACGGTCTGCCGTGGCGAAGACCAGCGCCAGTGAGGCAAGGGCTTCCTGCTTGCTGCGGCATTCAGCCAACACCTGACGACGCTTGCTAAACGCGGTCAGGTAATTCCGGGCGTCTCTGGTCCGAGGGTCTGCGGCGCTGCCCTCGCTGAGGCGGTTGACAGCACCTATGAACTCGCCGAACGGTTCCTCCGGGCAGCCGTGGTCGAAGGTCAGCCGGCGTCGGAGAGCCCTGGCCCGCTCGTCGTACTCGTCGTGCCTCTCTTGTTCGTCTGGGGTGAAGTGCACTCCTAAGAAGCCGACGCGAAACGGAGCCAGGATCTCGTCGGTCAAGCCACGCTCGTAGCTGCATCCCGCCACCACGCGGCCGAAGTATGGCTCCAGGTGCTCGACCAAGCCGTTGTCCCCGCGCGCGTAGGTCGCGGTCAGCCCTAGCCGTGCACCGAAGCCCGGCTCGAGGGCATAAGCGAAGGTCGGCGCCCCGTAGCGGTGCACCTCGTCTGCGACGAGCAGTCCCGCGGTTCCCAACGGGAGCATCGGGTATCTGGCCGCCGAGTGGACGATGGCCACGAGGATGGAGTGGTCGTAGAGCGAGTCCCCATGACCGTCTCCGAAGCGACCCACCCGGACACCGGGAAGAGCATGTCGTAGCACGTCGTGCCACTGGTCCAGTAGTTCACGCCCAGGTACGAGCACAAGTACGCGCTCACCGGCATCCACGGCCGCCGCGGCTGCCAGCACTCCGACGGTCGTCTTGCCGGTGCCGGTGACGGCTTCCACGACGCCTCGTCGGCCCTGGGCGCGCCACGCGGCCAGGGCCTCGATTTGCCAGGCACGCGGCTCCTTGCCGCGATAGCACTTCGGCAGCGCTGTCGCAGCCGCAGCGAGGACCGCGGCAAAGTCGTGTCCCGCTCCGGTAGCCAGGCGCCAGCGCGGTGGCGTGGCGCCGTCATGAGCAAACGATGCAGCGTTTGCGTACAGCGCTCGGTTGACGTCTGTTGTGGTTAACCCCGACAGACCCATTCGCTGCAACCTGGCCACTAGCTGCCGCTTGTTTTGGCCAGGCTGTTCCGCCAGCAAATGCCGAAGCAACACTGACATTGGCTCGCGCTGCACGTCGTTGCCTTTCCTCATTTGGTCCAAATCTTCAGTTGTAACTTCCGCGGCTTCCTGCTCCACGATCGTCCCTACTGAACGCACAGACGTTGGTCAGCGACCCACGTGGGACCAGGCCAGGATGTCGATGATCCGCACGTCGGTCAGGCGGTCCGCGGCGGCGACGACAACGGGATTAGGGTGCTGGCGGGCGGCTGCCCGCAGTGCGGCCAGAGCGTCGCTGGCTCGCAGCACGTCGTCCCGGTACGCCGCCCAGAAGGCACGCCTCTTTGGCGCGTGCGGGTAGCCGGTCGACCGTAGCTCGTCCGCCGCCTCCACAGCTGAGGTGCGGTAGAGCTTCAGCAGCTTGCTATCGAGGATGACGAAGAGAGCCGGTCGCATCAGGTATAGGCACTTACTGACCTTCGCGTGGCCGAGCCCAGTTGGCCGCTCCTGGAAGAAGTGTTCGTAGAGCCGCAGCATGCGGGCGTAACCGCCGTCGGGCTCGAGCGGATCGGCGTCGTGGAGTCGGGCGTCGACGGGTACGTCCTGCCAGGGTGCGCTGTCGCTGTGCCGAAGCAGATGCTCCTCCTGCTTCCGACTGATCCTGCTGTTCATCCACGGCCATCTCGTTGCCTTGATCAGCTGCGGGGTCAGGCTGGGACTCGAGCCGGCGAGCCCGTCGTAACGCTGGAGGGTTCCGCCGTGGTTCTGGCAGTAGCCGACGAAAGTGGCGAGCGGGTCGCGAATGACGCGGCCGGCGACCGAAATTGGCGGCACGACGGCGGTCATGGCTGCTCACCCGCAGACTCGGGCGTCGCTCGCTGGAAGCTGACCTTCGCCTCCGGGAACCTGTCCTGCAGGGTTGTCAGAGTGGGTTCGGTATTGCGACCCCAGATCCTCCGGATCACCCACGTTCGGCCGTCCTCCACGACGGCATGCTCGGTGAACCAGCGGCTGACCTCCACTCCCGGGTACTGCTGCATGAGAGCAGCCTGTACCGCCTCCTCGCTCTGGTGCTCACCCTCGAGCGGCCGGAACCGCCCCGGCGGCAGAACGCGGCCGATCGCGGCGGCCGCCACCCCTCGCTCGATCAGCTTTTGGATCATGAGTCGCACTGCGCGTCGCTTGTTCTCGTCCGGCAGCACCTGACCGTCGACGACGATGTGATAGCGAGTCCAATCGCGATTGTCGCTGCCGCGTCGCTCCTGCTCGGCAACCTTGCGGCCGACCCGGATCTGGTAGTCGGCCGTCTCGGGCAGCGGGATGACCTGCTGGATGTCCAACAGGATCCGGCCGTCGATCAGGTACGGGATGAGCCGGACGCAGCGTACGTCCATGCCGTCGAACCGGTTGAGCCAGAGCACCGCGGTGGTCAACTCGCGCCCGAAGTCCGCCGAGACGAGCACGATCCGCACGTCCGAGGAGATGATGGGAGCCTCGTCGGAGCCGAGATCGAGCCAGGCGAGCAGCTCCGCGCGAGCATCGACGTCGTCGTCCGGGCGTAGCCGGGACAGGTGGTCCTCGTAGGCCGCGACGACCTCGTCGAAGCTCATCGCGGACACCATCGCGGCGTAGCGGAGAGCCTGCAGCTCCATGTGCCCACCGTCGTCGGTGCGCTTCAGCTCGATGACCACCAGGTGCCCGGTCTTGTCCACGGCCAGAAGGTCGATCCGCCGGCGGGAGTCCTCCCAGTTGCCGAACTCCTCAGCAACGACGAGCAGGTCCGGGCTCAGTACCGCGATGTCGTCGCGCAGAAGCCGTTGCAGGTCGTTGCGCTCGTAGATGCCGAGAGCAGCGAAGCGAGCGTTGTCGTGCCGGCGCAGCCGGTCACCGTCGATCTCGTAGAGCGGCACAGAAGTCCTTTTTAGGCAGAAATCAGGGCGGAGAGGCCGCCGGCCTCGGACACCGCCTGTCGAAGTCGCAACTGGGCGGCGATGAACCACTCGACGTACTCGCCCCAGTCGCTCGTGCTGGTGATCTCGCCGGTCCGATACTCCGCGATGCGACACCCCTTGCGGCCTGTGAGCGGCTCGAACGACAGGGTCGGGTACGCCGGTTCGAGCTTGGCTCGGGCGGCCGCGAAGCGTTGGTCGTTGACGGCGGGGTCGGGGTCTTGGAAGAAGATCTCACTCCCCAGGCCCGACTTGCCGAAAGTGCACGTGAACGACACCCCACTCATGCCGCTCGGCAGCGACTGCCAGTTCTGCGGCAGCCCCTTGAGTGAGGTCGTCCACTGGAGCCCCCGGTCACGGATGGCTTCCAGAAGCCTGCTCCAGAACTCCTGATAGGCAAGGCTTCTGCTGCTCATCGTCGCATCGGCCTGAGCCAGGGACTTCACCTTCTTTCCCCAGTCGTTGGGCTGGACGACCAGGCGCATCAGCGGCGCGGGCAGCGAGTCGCCGATTCGTACCGCACTGATCTCGATTCCGAAGAACCGGGTGTTCTCGTCGGTTCGGTTGTTCAACCAGTCCAGGGCCGCGCGGTGCTCCTCGCGGAAGCTCGTCGCGATCCACACCACGTTGACCGGGTCGGTGCCGCCAGCGTAGGTGAGCAGCTGGCCCAGGTGGCTGTGGTCTGTCCTTTCCAGTTGGTTTTCGATGATGACGGTCTCATTCGTCGCCTCGTCGACGCCGATGAGATCAAGGGAGAAGCCCCCGACCGGATGCTCCGCGGCCGACAGCGACAGCTGCATCCCGAGGACATCTCCGAGCACCTCGGGGTTGGCGAGTAGCCACGGTGTGAACGTCTGTGCCTCGTGCTTCCACACCGTGCGGATCTCCACGATGTCGAGCTTGCCGAGTGGGGGCAGAGCCGCGGCGTCGACTGTGGTCATACCATCGACCGTATCGGCTGTCGCCCAGCCGAGATTCCCACGTGATGGCTGGCCTTGCTGCGGCCGGTTAATGATCATGGCCGAGATGGCCGTCGCCGGTCGGCCGAATGGACCGAACCCGACCCGCTCCAGCCCGCGGGGCAACCGAAATTCCCCAAGATTCACTAGCATCAGCGTTTCTCGGCGGGTGATCCGTGTTCAGCACTTGGTCGGATGAGGAGTGCATGAGATGCAGCGCGACGGCAAGAGTCAGTTCGACCGGTTGCTGGCTGGCCCGTACTACGACGCGGTGGTGGCGGCAAACCGGGCGTATCTGAGGGTGGCCGTTCCCGATGCTGCGGCCACCGAGCGCGAGTACTGGACGCTCTCCTGCCTGCCGAATACGGACACCTGGCCGCGCCGGCTCTCCGCCGTGTCCATGAAGACGATGGAGACATTCGTCCTGCACGAACCGACCCGTGAGGGGGACCAGGTGCCCGAGGGCTTCGTCGTCGTCTCGCGGTCGATCCTCAAGCGGCACTGGCCGAGCCGGCGGGTGCTCGGCCGCGCGTTCCCCGGGCTCACCGAGGAACCGTCGGACTACCAGGACGCGGGCGACAACCAGGCAAGGGTCAGCGGCCGGTACGACCAGCTGATCGCCGCTCTCGCCGACGAGCGCTTCGCCGCCGCCGTACGCGGCCTCGTGGCACCGTTGCTGGCGGTCCGGACGATGCAGGGCGCCGGTCACAGCTATACCCTCGTGGATCACGTGCTCGGTCGCGCCTCCCGACCGGCGGAGTGGGTCTACCCTGTCAACGAGGAGAGCGAGAGCTGGGGCGACGATCCAGGGATCCTGGAAACGTTCCGCTCCGTTCGCGAGGGCGACGTGGCCGAGTGGCACCTCTCCTCGTGCTTCCACCAGATCAAGGCCGGCGACCGGATCTGGATCTACGCCACCGCTCCGCACCGGCGGATCGTCGCCGCAGGCGTCGCCTGGTCGGACCCGTACGAGGTCGCGGACGAGGAAGCGGTGTACTGGCGGCTCGACATTCGGTGGGACATCCCGCTCATCCGCTTCCTGCTGGCGACCGAGGCGGCCGGGTCGGAAGTGCTCGATGCAACGGTGCAGAGGGTACGGGCGATGCATCCGGCCGAGTCAGTGAGGCTGTCGAAGTTCCTCGACAGCCACCAGGCACCTGAACCGGCTGGCCTGCCCGAGGGGCGTCGGCGACGGCTTGCCCAGGTCACGGCTCGACAGGGCCAGGCCGACTTCCGGCGTCGACTCATTGCGGCGTACGGCGGGCGGTGCGCGATCACGGGCTGCGACGTGGAAGCCGTGCTCCAGGCTGCGCACATCGACCCCTACAACGGGCCCGCCACCAACCGGGTCACCAACGGCCTGCTGCTCCGCGCCGACCTGCACAACCTCTTCGACCGGGGCTACCTCTGGATCGACGGGACGTACCGGGTGCGGGTCGCGGAGGGGCTTGACCACTACGCTGACCTGGATGGCCAGCCGTTGCGGCGAGTGGCGGTCGAGGCGCGGCCGGACAAGGAGGCGTTGGCCCGCCACCGCAGCGAAGCGGTCAAGCGCGTCGACAGCTGATGCAGACACGATGGGAGGTCGGCTTAGGTGTCGATACCCTGTGACAAGCCATCGCGAGGACACGGCGGCGGGCCCGCTCAGCACCAACGCGTCAATCAGCCCTTGGCAGCCCACTCAACGCGGGTAGGAGGCCGAGGAAGGAAACCTCGGTCCTGGCCCTGATGTTCCTTTTCAGGGCAGATGCCGAAGCTACTGAAAATGCTGTGAGTTCTGCTGGCGGAGGTACGGACCGCAGACCCATCAGTCCTGTTTGTCGGCCGATGCACGGCCCGCTAACGCCGCCTCGAGGTTGCCGGCCATGACCGACAGGATCCGGACGGTCTCGGCGTACTGCTCGGGGGTGAAGCCGCGCAGCAGCAGCCGCCGCGTATCGCCGACGCGCTCCGCCGCCGTGCCGTGTGCCGCGCGCCCCTCCTCGGTCAGGCTGAACGTGTCGCCGTCGTACCGCGCCCACCCCCGCGCGACCAGGGCGTCAGCGCCGCCCAAGGCCGCTTCGAGTCGAGGTACGCCATCCGGCCAGAACGGTGCGAGCGCCTGCTCTATCTCCCCACGGCTGCGCGTCGCGCCGGAGAGCAGGTTCAGGATCTGCCACTGTCGGCGGTCGAGGCCGAGGTCGCCCAGCGTCGCGTCGAACTGCTCCTCGATCAGGTTGTGCAGGTGCTTGAGCCAGTAGCCGATCGGCTTGTCCGCGTCGCTCACAACTGCCCCCTCCCGGGTAAGCCCTTCCACCACAATTCAACCGTGATGGGCTCACCGCCAGACCTGCTGCCTCCACGCGAACCCGCGTGGTTTCCGGCAGGTCCCGCGTGGTTTCCGGCAGGTCGTGAAGGCCCCGGTGGCGTCGGCCGGGGCCACCACGAGAACATCGCAGGCCCGTCACCCCGCCGGCTGCGACAGTGTCGACACTGTCAGGACCATGACACGCTCGTAACGCTCCACGTGTCCGACCTGCACCCCTCGTCCAGGCCCTCGGGCCGGGTCAGCGGTTGGCGCTACTGATCCTCGGGGACCTCGACCCCTACCCGTCGACCATCACCCGGCGAGCCTCACCCCCAACAAATGTCCGAAGAGCCCGATAACGAATAGCGGTGACAGTCTGGGCAAGGACCACGGTCTGCGGCCCGAGGGCATTTGGGCATCTCGCGGCCCATTTAGATGTGGTTGCGGTAGTCCAGGCCGACGCAGAGCAGCTATTTGGGGTCAACGCTAAGAATGCGCGACGCTGCGCCCCGGGGGCGTCCAACGGCCGGGCCGCAGTCCGAGGGTCATTGATTGCCCGTGGCCATCGAGGCGGCCTTGTGGTAAGTGGCGAGGACAGCCTCCGCAAGCAAAGGTGCGACCGCGAGAGTGACAGTCGAGTCGACGTCATGAATCGCGCCGTGCTGGTCGATGACAACAGCTCCTGCTTCCCGCGCGATGACAACTCCTGCCGCCATGTCCCAGGCATGGTTCGACAGGGTCAACGCGGCGTCCAGCCTGCCCTCGGCGAGCCAGGCCAGGTCGAGTGCGGCGCTGCCGGTCATGCGTACCCGCTGTACCTCAGCGGCGAGCTGAGCTGCCAGGGCGAGTCGTAAGCGGTTCCTGGCCTCGGCGTCCGGACCTACCGCGTAGTCGCCAACGGCGACGATGGCGTCGCTCAGGTGGCTGGTGCTGCTTGCGCTGATCGCTTGACCGTTCGCGTAGGCGCCGTCGCCCTTGGCGGCGGTGAATCGAGATCCGAGAAAGGGCAAATCGATCACGCCGAGGATGGCCTCGCTCCCGTTCACGATTGCGAGCGAGACGCCACACATGGGTAGGCCGCGTACGAAGTTTGCCGTGCCGTCGATCGGATCAAGGACCCACTGCATCTCGGCCGAGCCGACCCGTCCTTCTTCCTCGCCGAGGAACCCGATCTCAGGCGTCTCCGTGACCAGGAACGCCCGGACCTCACGTTCGATCGCGTAGTCCAGTTCCGAGGCCACATCGCGGTCACCCTTCACGGTGAGAGCGCCTGCTGGCCGCCGTCGCATCGCCTCGGACGCACGCATCACGGCTTCCTCTGCGATCGGCAGCAGGTCACGGTATTCGCTCACAGCGCCCGCCGCCGTTGCCACTGCGACTCGAAGACCTGCTCAAACACCGGGTACAACCCTGTCCCCGACTGATCTCGGCCAATGACGAAGGCGGGAGAGTCGATACCGCGGCTGTCCGCAAGGTAGGGCTGCGCCACACACAGATCGTCCACCAAAACGATGTTGAAGCGAAGGGTCTCGTCGTAAGTCGCGAGGTCCATGCTGTCCTGCAGGTCGGCAGGCAGCCGGTCGCGCACTCGTAGCAACGTTTCCATGTTGAGCTTCGTCAGCGCTGAGAGTTGACCAGGCGGGAACCCTTCCTCCACCTCGCGTGCCTGGATCGCCGAGCCGGCCGGATCGAGGAAGAGACATCGGACTCGGGCCCCGTTCGCGAGTAGTACCTGCCAGTGGCGGTCGGCGTAGCCCTGGCACAGCATGTTGAGCGACAGGCCGACCGCCCTGATGTCCTGGGCGCTGTCGAGAAGCTGATCCGGCGGTAGGTGCGCAGAGAGCTGCGATCGGCTCGGGTAGACGGCTGTCAAACCGGCAAGCGCATCGGACGGCTGCGGAGCGGCTCGCTGCTCCAGCATGTTGAGCGCGAGCATGACGTCGCCGGGCGGGGTTTCGCTGCTCTCCCAGCGCAGTACCGCCTCGCCGCTCGGGCGCCAGCTGAGGGCTGGAGCGAGTAGTTGGGCGAATTCGTCGGGAGTCAGGGCGGTGGCGGCACGGGCGCCGGCCACCCGCCGGCGCGCAAGCGTGCTGAGGTCCGGCTGGGCGGCACCAGTGACGGGACCTGACTCGTTTGCGCGGAGCACGACCGTGAACCGGTCGTGGACGTCCTCACCCGCCTTGCTCAGCGCTGTATCGAGGGCGGCTTGCATCTCAAGTCGCGGGCACACGGCCTCCTGCCCGGCTTCCCATTTTGACACTGTCCGTTCAGCAACGCCGAGGTGCGCCGAGAAGTCCCGGATGCTCATTCGTAAGGCTTGGCGCAGAGCTCGCGTTTCCAGGCCGGTCCACCGGTGCACGGTCGTCATCGTGCCGCCTCAGGTCACGTTGAGATCAGTTCTCGGGCAGCCTAGCTCCATCACGTGCAGCACAGTTACTGCTGAGGTGCAGCGCGTAGTCATGTTGTGAGTTCGAGTGGCTGACCAGGGTGAACGCATGGCCCGGGGCGGGTGCTGGGCTCCGGCCGCGTCGTTCCCCCGTACGGCAGCGGCCGTCCCCGCCCGCCCCGGCGCCACTCCACGCATCCCACCGCCGGAGGCGCCCACCGATGTCCGCCGTACTCGCCGACTTTCCCGTGCTTACCCCGATCACCGACGAGGACCTGGCCTTCGCCGCCCACGCGGTCCGCGTCCACGCCCTCGAGCCTTGGCCGCAGGGCCAGGTGTGCCGCAGCGAACGCGTCCAGTACCAGTGCCGCCTGGCCCGCTGGGCCCACGCCACGATCCACGCCGCCAACCTCACCGAGGAGCATCTCGGGGAGCCGGCGTGACGGAACAGGAGACACCCGAAGCAGTCGCCCGCTGGCTCAGTCTGGTCGCGGCGGACGCGGAGCTGTCCCCGTACCTGATCGGATTGGACCGGGACCGCCTGACGGAGCTGGTGGCCAGAGCGTTGGCCACCAGCACCGACCTGCCGTACCTCGGCTGGTCGGAGGCCGAGCACCGCCGCGCGGAGAGCTACCTGCGGCGGCGCTCGTTCTGGGAGGAGGTCGAGGACCGCTGCCCGGGCCTGCTGCCGGAGCGGGACGCCCCGCTGATCGAGGCCGCCCTACGCCGGATCACCGACCGCGCGGACCGCCCCGAGAAGCTGGCGCTGCTGAACGTCCTGGGCCGCGCGTACCACCGCTTCGGCCTGCGACCAGAGCACCACCCGGTCATCGACGACGCACTACCGGCCACCGTGCCCTGGCAGGAAGTCGAGCGGGCAGCCGCAATAGCGGGGGACGGCCCGGCCTGGTGGCCGGTCGAGGTGCTCGACCATGACCTGGCCTGCGAGGGGGTCGCCGTCATCACGGTACGGCCGTGGCGGCGGCTTCCCTACCGGCCCGGCCAGGCGGTGCCGGTCTGCACGCCGCACCGGCCCGGCCGGTGGCGGTGGCTGTGCCCGGCGAACGCGCCGCGCCCGGACGGCACCCTCGAGCTCCACGTCCGCGCGGTCCGCGGCGGCGCGGTCTCCACCAGCCTGGTCCACCACGTACGCCCCGGAGAGCTGCTCCACCTCGGCCCGCCGGCGCACACCGGGCTGAGCCTGCACAGCGGGGACCTGCTGCTGATCGCCGGCGGCACCGGGCTGGCGCCGCTGCGCGCGATCGTCGAGCAGGTCGCGGCCGCCGCGGACGGTCGGCACGTGACGCTGATCGCGGGCAGCCGCGACGTGGCGGGCCTGTACGACGCGATCACTCTCGACAAGCTCCAGCGGGCCCACGACTGGCTGACCGTCGTGCCGGCGTTCTCCCATGACCCGCTCGCCGAGCCGGGGGAGCGGGGCGACGCGCTGACCGTCGCCCTCGACCACCATCGTCCCGGCCAGCAGGTCTACGTGTGCGGGCCGCCGGCGATGCTGGCGGGCTCGAGGTTGCGGCTGCTCGCCGCCGGGGTGCCGGGCGAGCGGATCCACCTGCCGGATCGGATCCCGTGGCGGTGACCGTCTACCGCAGCCGGTACGCCCTGCGCGGTCCGCTCACCCCGGATCGGATCGCCGTGCTGCCGTTGCCGTTGACCCGACGAGGGCGGCGCGGCTATCGGGTCGACGAAGTCGATGCCCTGCTGCACCGCCTTGCCTTCGAGCTGCAGCGGCGTACTCGCGAGCGGGACGACGTGCGGGCGGAGAACCAGCGGATCAAGGGTGCGCTACGGGCGTGGCAGTCGGAGCAGCGGACGTACCAAGCTCCGTGATCTCACGGCTGGCTCGCCGCTTGGTCGCGGGTGCCCGCCGGGTTTCCGGTCCTCCCGCACCCGCCGGCGCGGAGTAGACGGTGTGAGCAGCCCGGGCAACCGGGCTGCTCACACCGTCAAGGCCATCAGGATGCTCGCTCGTGCGGGCCGGGCGCGGTGCGGGTGGGGAACTCTTGGTCGTGGTGGATGTCGGTGTAGGGCAGGTCGATGAGGCGGCGACGGCCGGCACCGACACCAATCACGTGCCACACCTGCTCGGCGGGGCTCGCGCCGGTGGCGGCGCGTAGGTCGGCGGTGGTGGTGGCGATGAATGCTCGTGGCGTGGTGCCGGTGAGGCGGTGGTGCAGGTTCGCCTCCCGTCGTGCCGACGGTAGGTGGAACAGGACCGGCCATGCCCAGGTGCTCATCGCGTACAAGCGTTCGTACTTGGCGATCTTCTCGGTGAGGATGTCGAGGCGTTCACGGCCGGTGTCGTATTCGAGGAAGAACGGCACCGAGCGATCCTGCTCGGTCCACACCCCGGCGCCGTCCGGGCGGGGCAGGCCGCTCGGGCCGTGGACCATGAGCTGCGGGTCCCCGCCTCTGCGGTAGAACACGCCCGGTTCGTGGAAGGCGGACGCGGGCTGCCAGCGGTCCAGATGGCTGTCGGGGTGGGTGCGGGCGTGGGCGGCCAGGTCGATGAAGACCTGATTGCCGCCAAGCAGGTGGGGTAGGTCCGGGCGGGACGTGAGGGATTGTTTGCGGCGGCGTGCCTGGTCCCGGCGTGGCGGGCCGAGGCCGCGTTGGGCGCGGACGTGGCTGTAGCCGAGCTGGTCCAGGACGTAGTGGTACGGGTAGGAGCCGCCGTCGGGTTTGTTGGGTCGGAACCGGTCCACCGCGCGAAGGACGGTGAGGCGGCGCAGCCGGCGTTGAGCGAAATCCAGAGACGAGAACAGGGCGGCTGCGATCTGGTCGGTGGTCAGCAGTCCGTGGTCGTAGAGCCAGCCGAGGAGTCGGTCGTCGCGGGCGGTGATGCTGGCCTGCAGGCGCAGCAGCGGATCCGCTGCTGGTAGCGGTTTACGCATGGGCGGCCCCTGGGGGGACACCCCACACATGAGGGTGTGTCTGGAACCGGTCGGCGCCGCTGACAGTGGGCCTGACCTGGGCTGTCAGCGAGGAAGCGGGGTCGGCTTGGGGGTCAGTATCAAGGCGGACGGTGAGACGGCGATCGACACCGACAGCGGCACTGCCGGTCACACCGCCTGGACCCAGGGGTGCGAGGGCGGGTGATGCGGATCGGAGGCAGCGCTGGTGGCGCGGGTGGGGGTCGTTGGCCTGGTTCAGCATGCTCGTTGCTCCTTTTGCGGGTCGGACTCGGCTGAAGGGGCAGCTGGTGCACTGGCTGCTGCGCCGCGGCGGGCGGGACGCTGTTTCGCTCTGACAGGTCGGGTCAGGTTCTGTCAGGCGGCCGGCTTCCTGACAGGTGCTGGTCTGACCGGTGCGGCTCGGTCCGACAGGAGTCACGGGTTGTCGGTCTGTCACGCGGCCTCCGGGTGGGACAGGTTCGGCGAGGCCGGGGCCGAAGGGGTCGCCTCGGCGCGCAGGACCCGCACGAGTGCGGAGGCGGTGGCGTTGGACAGGTGGTGCCCGTCCGCGCGTAGTTGCCGGGCGAGTTCCTTGCGGGACAGCGGTGTCCCGTGGGTGGCGAGCGTGTGGGCGGCGGTCCGGGCGGCCGGGACCAGCAAGCTGATGTCCGGGCTCCGGTCCCGGACCGGCGAGCCGCCGCGGCGGCGGTCCGGGACCGCCCGGTCCTGGTCCGCTGCAGCCGGGACCGCGGCGGTGCGGTTCCGGACCGTGGCAGTGCTCGTAGGGACCGGCGGCGGTCCGGGGACCGGCTCGCGGGGGGCCGGGACCGCCGAGTCCACGACCCGCAGCGGTCCTTGATTGCCTGGCATGGGTCGGACGGTGCGGTCGGGTGGGGCCGGGTCGGCGCGGCCGAGGGCGATCTTCACCATCGTCAGGAAGCCGAGCGCCGGCAGCGCGGCGGCGACCCAGCCGATCACCGACGCTTCGGCCTCCACCACCTGGGCCGCGAGGGACAGGAACACCGCCACGGTCAGCACGGTCGCCGGGAAGGCGACGCTCTTGCCCCAGCGTCGATTGCGGCGCAGCTCCAAGCCGGCGGCGATGGAGGTCAGCTCCAGGACGACAGCGTCGGCCCAGGCGAGCCAGCCCGGCTGGCCGTGCGCCGCAGCGACGTCGTGGACGTGACGGAACGAGGCTGCGCCGGCCGCGCCGCCGATCAACAGCATGATCAGCACCTGGATCCGGTTCTCCAGCCGCTCCCGCCTCGACCGCGCCTCCTTGGGTGGGTCCGGCGGTCGCTGCTTACGTGGTGCCAACGGCCCACCACCTGTCCACACGCCGTCCGGGTAGAGCCTCGAATGGCGTCAACCTGGTCCGGTGGACCGGTGAGGCAACCGCCAGCCCATTCGGATTGACGAGGATCGAGATCAAGTTCGTGCTCCAGCTTCACGTAGGGACGATGAGGCAGGGCCGCCGGTTGCGCTTGCGTGAACCGGGTCGGTTCTCGTGCGGGCGGACGCTTGCCGGGGAATGCCCGGCGCGGCGGAACCTTTTGGGCGTGCGGGCGCCAACCAACACTTCTCTGTCATCGAGCCAGCAAACCGGGCAGGCACCCGGGCGGCGGGTGCCGCTACAACCCGTACTGCAGGCCAGGATCAACGGGCAGGGCAGGAGGGCGACGGCCAGATTGCGTCACCAGGGTCACGGCTTACGTCACCGGCAGCGCTCGACGAGCGCCACAGTGGTGTGGCTCAACTCGCCGACGAGTGATCCTTCATGCGGGACCTCCCATCTCTCCATGTCCTCTGCAACACCAGCGCGAACAACAGCAGGCGCCCCGTGCTGAGAGCACCCGCGCTTGTCTTTCTGGCCGAACGCGCCAGCCGGCGGTGCGGGAACGTACATCGAGTACGCCCCGGAACGCCTGACGAGTCAACCCCGATTTCCGTGCGGCTCATCACCAAGCCATGACGCCAGTCCAGTGCGGTGCAATCCGTCAGGGCGGGTGCCGCCTGGCCGGCGACAGGTGTCCTGGTCCTGGCCCTCAAGCCCCGCTCGAGCCGGCAGCTGCCGAAGCCTCGCCGTCCCACCGGAGCGGCGGATCAGCGACGTCCGCACGATGGAAGGGCTTGCCCTGGTCAGCGATCATGCCGGGGAGGAGGGCACCATGATCGAGGCGGGTGTCGGGTTCAGCGGCGCGCTGGCGTGTTCCAGCGGGACCGGCGACGGGGGAGCTCTGGTCAGTTCCTTCGCACGCAGAACTCGTTGCCGTCCGGATCGGCCAGCACGACGGTGCCGTCGTCACCGACCTCGAGCCGAGTGGCCCCGAGAGACAGCAGCCGTTCGACCTCCGCCTGCTGGTAGCCACCGGCCGGGGCGAGGTCGAAACGCTGCCGGTTCCGCCCCTGCTTTGGGGCCACGGGCGGGCCGCCCCACGCGACCTTCGTGCCGGTGTGCGGTGACTGGATCGCGGTCTCCTCGTTCTGGTCCCACGCCAGCGGCCAGCCCAGCGCCTCGCTCCAGAAGAGGCCGACGTCCCGGGTGCCTTCGCAGGTGAGCTCCCCGAGGAAGCCGTACCCCGGCGAGGTAGTTGTTGTCCGGCTCGATCACGTCGAACTCGTAGCCCTCGGGGTCGGCCAGGACGACATGCCCCTCCTCGGGGCGCTGCCCGACATCGAGGTGACTTCCGCCGAGCCTCAGCGCCGTCGCCACCGTCTGCTGCTGGTCGTCAAGGCTGGCGCTGGTCAGGTGGAGGTGCATGCGGTTCGGCCGCACCATCTCCGCGCCGCTACCGGCGAACCGGAGACTGAGCTGGGTTTCGTGTCCCGGCAGGAGCACACCACCGGCGTCCTCGAGGATCTCCCGGCCGAGTATGCCGGCCCAGAACTGCGCCACGCGGTCCGGATCGCGCGCATCGAACGTCACCGAGAGAAGTCGCGAGCTCATCGCCCCACGCTGGGCGCGGGCCGGCAGGGCGACAATGCCATTTTGACCGGCACCAAACCTCGGCCGGCGCGACCGCGCCGGGCCTGTCACCGGCTCCCGCCGCCCACGTGATGTAAAAGTTTCTAGACACGGTGTCAAAGACACCTTACTCTAGGCGTGTCAAGGATTTTTTACATGGGGAGTCGATCGTGACGCATGAGGAGAAACGCGCCTGGACCATGCTGGTGGTCAGCGTCGTCGGGTACGCGGTCTACGCGGCGGTCGTCCTGGGCCGGGTCGACGGTGGGCCGCTCCCCGCGACCCCCTACGCCGGCGTTCTCCTGTGGACGGTCGGCGGCGCCATCGTCGCGAACATCGTGGCCGAGATCGCGATGGGCGTGGTGAACCCGCGGGCGTCCCGCGTCAAGGACGATCGCGACCGGGAGATCGGACGGCTCGGGGACCATGTTGGCCAGGCGTTCCTGGTCATCGGCGCGGTGTCGGCGATGCTCATGGCGTTGGCCGAGTGGGACTGGTTCTGGATCGCCAACGTCATCTACCTGTCCTTCGTCCTGTCGGCGGTGGTCGGCTCCCTGGCGAAGGTGATCGTCTACCGCACGGGTGTCCCGCGGTGGTGAAGCCGACCCAGGTCACGAACAACATCCGCGCACTGCGCTTCGCGCATGACGAGATGACCCAGGCCGAACTCGCCGAGCGGATCGGCGTGACCCGGCAGACCGTCATCGCCATCGAGCAGGGCCGCTACTCGCCCTCGCTGGAAATGGCGTTCCGGATCGCCCGCGTGTTCGGCGTACGGCTCGACGACGTGTTCCAGTATCCCGAGGAGGCGGCACCATGAAGGCCATCGTCCAGGACACCTACGGCCCGGCGGACGTGCTCCAGCTCCGCGACATCGGACGGCCGGCCATCGGCGACGAGGATGTCCTCGTCCAGGTCCGCGCGGCCGGGGTCGACCCCGGAGTCTGGATCTTCATGGCCGGCCGCCCCTACCTGGCGCGGCTCGCGAGCGGGTTGCGCCGGCCCCGGGCACCGGTGCGCGGCCGGGACCTGGCCGGGAGGGTGGCCGCGGTCGGCGCCCGGGTGACCCGGTTCCAGCCGGGCGACGAGGTGTACGGCACCTGCCTGCGCGGCTCGTACGCCGAGTTCACGAGCGCACCGCAGCGGCGGCTGGCCCGCAAGCCGGCCAACGTGTCGTTCACGCAGGCCGCCGCGCTGCCGGTCTCCGGGATGACGGCGCTACGCGCCGTACGCGACAGCGGCGAGGTCCGCCCGGGTCACCGGGTGCTGGTGATCGGCGCATCGGGCGGTGTCGGGTCCCTGGCCGTGCAGATCGCCAAGGCGTACGGCGCGACGGTGACCGCAGTCTGCGACCCGGCCAAGGCCGATCTCGTCCGCTCCCTCGGCGCCGAGGACGTCCTCGACTACACGAGCGAGGAGGTCGACCGCGACGGTCCGGTGTACGACGTGGTCATCGACACCGGCGGTGACCGGCCGTTGTCATTGCTGCGGCGTGCGCTCACCCCGCACGGGACGCTGGCGCTGGTCGGCGGCGCGTACGCCAAGGGCCCGGTGCTCAGCGGCTACGACCGGCAGATGTTCCGCGCGCCGCTGCTGTCCCTGTTCATCGGCCAACGGCTCCGCAGCGTGAGCGCCGTGGAGCAGGCCGGGGACCTGGACGAGCTACGGAATCTCATTGAGTCCGGCGCGCTGACCCCGGTGGTCGACCGCACCTACCCCCTTGCCGAGGCATCGGACGCGATCCGGCACCTCCGGGACGGGCACCCGGCAGGAAAGGTGGTCCTCACCATCTGAGCTGCTTGTCATCGCGTCGCGCCAGCCTCGCCGCCTTCCGGCGCCGGGACCCGTACGCCGGCACCACCCACCTGCTCGTCGAGCTACTGGCCGACGCCGCCGGCCCGGCAGCCCGGCTGCTGCGTCTCCTCGACATCGACCCCGCGAGGGTGCATGCCGACGCCCAGCGCTGCCTGCCCGCGCGGTAGAGCCTTGAGCTCCAGCTCGACCACGCACGGGATGAGGGCAATCGGCGACGATCAACGCGTGACCTGAACAACTTTCACAGCTAGCGTCGGTCGGACCTGGACAGTCACTACTCGGGGAGGACGTCCAATGTTCCGTCCACACCACCACCAGAGCGCCCGATGAGGCCGCGCCCACTTGCCGCCGCGGCGACGGCCACCGTCCTGGTCGCCGCCGGCCTCACCATCAACGGCGGCACCGCCGCCGCCCACGGCAACGGCTACTCCGCCCTGATCCAGCGCGCCTCGTACGGCGTACCGCACATCACCGCCCACGACTTCGCGAGCCTCGGCTACGGCGTCGGCTACGCCCAGGCCGAGGACAACATCTGCCTGATCGCGGAGCAGATGGTCACCGTCCGCGCCGAGCGATCCCGCTGGTTCGGCGCGACCACCAGCAACGTCACCAGCGACCTGTTCCAGCAGAAGGCCATCGACGCCCGCGCGGCCGAGCGCTGGCTGACCGGCCCGCGCGACGGCATCCACGCACCCTCCAACGAGGTACGCGACCAGATCCGCGGCTTCGTCGCCGGCTACAACGCCTACCTCCGCGGTGCCAAGAACAAGATCACCGACCCGGCCTGCAAGGGGAAGGACTGGGTACGCCCGATCACCGAGCTGGACATGTGGCGGGCGAACTGGACGCGGATGATCCGGGCCAGCTCCGGCGCGCTCGCCGACGGCATCGTCGCCGCCGCGCCACCCGGTGCCGGCGGAACCCCAAGCACACCACTGGCCGAAGCGGTCGTCACCGCACGCGACGGCGCACCGGCCGGGGTGGGCAGCAACGCCTACGGCCTGGGCCGCGACGCCACCGCCAGCGGCGCCGGCATGCTGCTCGCCAATCCGCACTTCCCGTGGGACGGCGGCGAGCGCTTCTACCGGATGCACCTCAAGGTGCCCGGCAGGTACGACGTCGAAGGCGCGGCCCTGGTCGGCGACCCGATCGTCGAGATCGGCCACAACGGCCGGATCGCCTGGTCGCACACCGTTTCCACCGCCCGCCGCTTTGTCTGGCACCGGCTGGCTCTGGTGCCCGGCGACCCGACCAGCTACCTCTACGACGGCCAGCCACGGAAGATGACCTCCCGCACGGTCACGGTGCAGACGCCGGGCGGCCCGGTCACCCGTACCTTCTACGACACCCACTTCGGCCCGATCGTCGTGGTACCGGGCACCTTCGACTGGACGGCGCAGGCCGCGTACGCGATCACCGACGTCAATGCCGCCAACAACCGCGCGCTCGACGGCTGGCTCGCCATGGGACGGGCGAAGTCGGTGGGTGAGCTGCGGGCGGTGCTGGACCGGCGGCAGTTCCTGCCCTGGGTCAACGTCATCGCCGCCGACCGCGACGGCAACGCCCTCTACGCCGACCACTCCGTCGTGCCCCGGGTCACCGGCTCCCTCGCGGCCGCCTGTATCGCGGCGCCCTTCCAGCCCCTGTACGCCAGCAGCGGCCAGGCCGTCCTCGACGGCTCCCGCTCCGCCTGCGAGCTGGGCCGGGACCCGGACGCCGCGGTGCCCGGCATCCTCGGCCCGGGCAACCTGCCCGCGCTAGTCCGCGGTGACTACGTGACCAACTCCAACGACAGCTACTGGCTGGCCAACCCGGCCCGCCCGCTGGAGGGCTACCCGCGCATCATCGGCGACGAGCGCACCCCGCGCAGCCTGCGCACCCGCCTAGGGGTGCACCAGGTGCAGCAGCGGATTGCCGGCACCGACGGGCTCCCCGGCAAGGGCTTCACCACCGGCAAGCTGTGGGATGTGACGTTCGGCGACCGTGCGTACGGGGGTGAGCTGGTCCGCGACGACCTGGTCCGGGTCTGCGAGGCGCAGCCGACGGCCACCGCCTCCGACGGCACCACCGTCGACCTGTCCGCCGCCTGCGCCGCCCTGCGCCGCTGGGACCTGAAGGTCAACCTCGACAGCCGGGGCGCGCAGCTGTTCACCGAGTTCGCCCTGGCCGGCGGCCTGCGCTTCGCCGACGCGTTCGACCCGGCCGCCCCGCTCACCACGCCGAGCCGGCTCGCCGTCGACGACCCGAGGGTACGCACCGCCCTCGCCAATGCCGTCCGCAAGCTGGACGGCATCCCGCTCGACGCCCGCCTCGGCGACGTCCAGACCGAGCCGCGCGGCGCCGAGCGCATCCCGATCCACGGCGGGCGCGCGGAAGCCGGCGTCTTCAACATGATCATCGGGGTGCTGCAGCCTGGCGTCGGCTACACGAAGGTGCAGCACGGCTCGTCGTTCGTGATGGCCGTCGAGCTGGGCCGCAACGGGCCGTCGGGTCGGCAGATCCTCACCTACTCGCAGTCGGCCAACCCGAACTCACCCTGGTACGCCGACCAGACCCGGCTGTACTCGGGCAAGGGCTGGGACACCATCAAGTTCACCGAGAAGCAGCTGCGCGCCGACCCCAACCTGGTCACCTACCGGGTGGGGGAGCGGCGTCACTGACCGCCCCGGCGGAGACTCCGAGCCTCGGCGGCCGGCCAACCGGCCGGCCGCCGGGCCGATTCCGGACCTCCTGTGCAGGGCGAGGACGAGGTTGTCGCGCAGCGGCTGGCCGTCGCCACCAGCCGGACACCCTCGCGGTAGCTGTGCGTGGCACACGGCTCCCGCGAAATGGGGTTCGTGTCGTCCCGCACCCGCGAATAGGATCGGCTCATGCACCGGACCTTCGACATCATCTCCCCGCCGCGCTCCTGAGCGGGGCGCCTCCGCTCATCGTGTCCAGCCTGCCTCGGCGGGACACGCGGTTCACCCAGCGCTGAGTCCGGCACGCCCCGCTTCCGCGACCCTCAATTCCCTCGTCGCAGGAGCGATTCCTTCATGCTTGTTTCCCAACACCCGGTGGCCGCCGCCCGGCGCTCCACCACCGGCCTGTGGTCGCTTGTCCTCGCCGGCGTGCTGTGGGGCACCGGTGGCCCCACCGGCAGCCTCCTCGCCCACGAAACGGGGCTGGCACCGCTGGCCGTGGCCGCCTACCGGCTCGCCGCCGGCGGCACGCTCGTCATCGTCTGCCTTTGCCTGACCCGGCAACCACTGCCACGCGGCCGGCGCGCCTGGCGCCGGATGGTCGTGAACGCGCTGCTCGCCGCGGTCTTCCAGGCCTGCTTCTTCGCCGCGGTGGCCCGGACCAACGTCAGCCTCGCCACCCTGGTCACCATCGGCGCGTCACCAGCCCTCGTCCTGACGGCTGAAGGGATCGCCGGACGGCGGCGGGTCAGCGCGGTGATGCTCGCCACCGTGGCGCTGGCCATCAGCGGTCTGGTCCTGCTCGTCGGCACGCCAGCCGGCGACATCGCGACCACGAACGCGCTCACCGGAGCCGGATTCGCGCTGGTGTCGGCAGCCGGCTTCGCCACCATGACATTCATCGGAACCCGGCCCGTCGCCGGCCTCAACGATTTCACCGCCACCGGCGTGAGCTTCGCGATCGGCGGCGCCGTGCTCGCCCCTGCGGCCATCGTGACGTCCGGGATGGACTTCGTCCCGACCCCGGCGTCCGTGGGGTTGCTGTTGCTGCTGGGCACAGCACCCACCGCAGTGGCCTACGCCCTGTACTTCCGGGGCCTGCGCACCACCGCGGCCGGTACGGCGGCACTGATCGCGCTGCTGGAACCACTCGTCGCCACGCTCCTGGCGGTGCTGCTTTTCGGCGACCGTCTCAGCTCGACCGGGCTGGTCGGCGCCGGGCTGATCACCGCCGCCATCGTGCTTGCCACCCGCGGTACGCGCCATTGACAACCGGGCGCCCGGGCAGGACCACCAGGTCCTGCCCGGCGCCCTTCCTAGCGACGCTCACCCGCTGGACCCGCGTTCCGCCGTGCTCGTCCATCACGGCGGCCGCACCGGCGTAGGGTCGGCAGCGTGGTAGGGGCGGAACGTCGATACCGCTACGTCGGCCCGGCGGACGTGCAGGCGTCCGTCGCCGGCGCGCCCGAGGGCTGGCCCGTCCGATCACCAGCCGAGCTCGACACCTACCTGGCGGCCGCGGATCCGCGCGACCGTGACGAGCCGTTCACCTACGTCATCGACCTTGGCGGCACGTTACGGCTCGCGCCGAGACGCAGCGAGCACGTCGCCTGCGCCGGCGGCGGGGAGGTCCTCGGTGCCGGCGAGATCGGCTTCGCCGGTGAGCGGGGCGGCTGGGTCGTCACCGAGGTGAGCAACCACTCCACCGGGTACTGCCCCGATCCCACTTCATGGACGGCGGTGGCGGGCGCCCTCGACCGCGCGGGCATCGACCGCCCGGACGGCTTCACCGTGGCCGTCGTCTTCCGGCGCTGCCTCGACTGCGGCGAGCGCAACCTGATCCGGGACGACGACTACGTCTGCGCGCTCTGCGGTGCCGAGCTGCCGGAGGATGTGGAACCCAGGCTGACGGCGCAGCCGTCGACCGACCAGCGTCCCCGCTGACGACCGGGCCTTACGGTGCCTCCCGCAACGGCCAGACCTCGACGACTCCCTGCGCTACGGCGCATGGCGTCCTCGACGCGATCTCGGTGGCTTCCTCCAGCGTCTCCGCCTCGATGATCGCGAACCCGGCCACCGGCAGGGCCGAGGACAGGAACGAACCGCTCTGCACGGTCATGCCGGCGCCGTTGAGGTTCCGTACCTGTACGGGGGAGTCGGCAATACCCATCACGGTCCCGGCCTCGGCCATTCGCATGTCATGGGCGTGCGCCTCGTCGAGCACCGCAGCGTCGGTACTGTCGTAGCCTTCCTGGTCCCCGTATCCGATCGTCACGAATCTCGCCACCACAGGCTCCCTTCGGGTTGGCACGGAAATCGTCACATCTTCAGTGCCCATCGTGGCCACGGCGAACCAGGACAACGTGGTCGACGAGGACACGCCCCCACCACCATGACCCGCCGCCCTCCGCAGCGAAGGTGATGGGACGGCGGGCGAACGATCGTGGCGCGTACGGTGTGGGCCGACTCGAAGGAGATTCGGATGGCCGTCCGACCCCGGCGCAAGCCCAACAAGGTGCGCTTCTTCGCCATGTTCGCCGGGCTGATCGTCGTCGGCGTCGGCCTGGTCTACGGGCTGCATTTCGTGGCGAATCCGTGGGCCCTGGCGCTACCCGGCAGGCCGGCGCTGACCGGCTACTGGCAGGGCGTGGTGCCGTACGGTCCCGGCGACGACCGGCGGGCCGTGCTGCACCTGACCGACGACGAGCCCAGTGCGACCGACCGTTGCGGCGACTGCCCGGATCTCCGGGGCGGCATCAAGGTCTGCGAGGCGGGGCGGGCCGAGATTTACGAGATCTGGGGGGACCCGCTCAACTACCGCGGCACCCGCTTCTCGCTGCACACCCGCTCGCACGACGAGGGACCGGGAGTGCGCCTGAAGGAACTCGACGGCGACTGGGACGGCGACCTGCTCCGGATCCGGACGTCGTTCACCACGCTCGCCGCCGATGGCAGGGTCGCCGCCGGATCCGGTTCATCGACGGTCTCGTTCGACATGACCCGGGCCGACGAGGCCGACTTCGAGGACCCTTCGTGCCGGTGACGGCGAGTCCACCGCGCCGCCTGCTCCCGTGAGCTGTGTCGGTCGGTCGAGGAACGAGGCGCTCCCGGGCCGGTGCGAGGGTTTGCTAACCGCGTCGGCGGGAAGCTTGCGGGTTTGCGAGAACAGGGAGAGGAATTCCCATGACAGTGACCAGCCTTCCCGGCGGGACCTTCAGCCTGGGGGATCTGCCGGTTGCCCGGATCGGATACGGCGCGATGCAGTTGGCCGGCCCGCACGTCTTCGGCCCGCCGGCGGACCGTGACGCCGCCATCGCCGTGCTGCGGGAGGCCGTCGAGCTGGGCATCAACCACATCGACACGTCCGACTACTACGGTCCGTACGTCACCAACGAGATCATCCGGGAGGCCCTGCACCCGTACCCCGATGACCTGCACATCGTCACCAAGGTCGGGGCGCTGCGCGACGCCGAGGGCAACTGGCCGCAGGCCCTCGCTCCGGAGCAGCTGCGCCAGGCCGTGCACGACAACCTGGACCGCCTCGGCCTTGACGTGCTCGACGTGGTCAACCTAGGCGTCGGCGGGTTCGACCGGCCGACCCCCGGCTCGGTCGAAGAGCCGTTCACGGTCCTCGCGGAGCTGCAGCAGCAGGGGCTGATCAGGCATCTGGGGGTCAGTACCGTCAACGCCGAGCAGGTGGCCGAGGCGCAGTCCATCGCGCCGGTCGTGTGCGTGCAGAACCTCTACAACATCGCCAACCGGAACGACGACGACCTCATCGACTCCCTCGCCGCGCAGGGCATCGCCTACGTGCCCTACTTCCCGCTCGGCGGCTTCTCCCCGCTGCAGTCGGAGGAGCTGAACGGGGTCGCCACCCGCCTCGGCGTCACCCCGATGGCCGTGGCGCTGGCCTGGCTGCTGCAGCGCTCCCCGAACCTCCTGCTCATCCCGGGCACCTCGTCCGTCGCGCACCTGCGCGAGAACGTCTCCGCCGCTGCGCTGACCCTTCCCGACGACGCGCTGGCCGAGCTGAACAACATCGCTTGACGGGGCCCACCATGAGGATTCGGGCAGCTAGTCCAGCCGGCGGCGGCCCAGCCATTGTGGTTCGCGGCCGGCGAGCACCCAGCCGGCGACCGCGGCGAGCACCGGCAGCCCGAGAGTCGTCGCCGCCAGGTGCGCGACCGGTACGTCGGTGAGCGCGTCGAGGTCTCGGTGCAGCACGCTGGCCAACCCGGCATACGCGCCCACGGCGCCGAGGAGGGCGCCGAGCAGCGCGAGCGCCCCGGCCGTCGTGGCGGTCAGCGTGCGCCGTACCCGCCTCGGGGCGCCGGTCGCGGTCAGGGTGCGCAGGTCGCCGGCCGCCTCGCCGCGGATGAGGCCGACGGTCATGGCCAGGATGCCGAGGGCGAGCAGCGCGCCGGCGGCGACCGCCCCGGTCCGCAGTGACCCGAGCGAGGCCCGTTCGTGGCGGGACTCGATGGTGAAGCCGGCGCTCACGGCCAGGTTCTGTGCCGTGTCCAACTCCTGCTTGGTGAGCGGGTGGTCGGCCTCGACGAGCCAGCCGACCCGCGCCGGCTGCCAGCCGTGGCGGGCCATCATGCTCGCGGTGACCATCGAGTTCGGCATCGAGGAGTACCGGGGGCCCGAAAGCTTCTGGGTCTTCGGGTACACGCGCCGTTCGGGGATGTTCACCAGTTCGAGTGCGCCGGTGCGGGCGGTGAGCACCTCGGTGTCGGCCGCGACCGCCGCACTGTCCAGCCGGTAGAGCCGGAGCAGTTCCGGGGTGGCGACGTAGAGGGGGTACGTCGTCATCTGCTGGCGGTCGGCAACCGGTGTGCCGATCTCGACGGCGGGATGGCCGGGCTGGCCGCCGGGCTCGCCCGGATCGGTGTAGGAGGCGACCACCGCCATGTCGAGCGGGGTCACCGTCGGCGTGCCGAGGTTGCCGGCCATCGTGTCGGCCTGGGCCTGCAGGCTGGCCAGCTGCTCCGGGGTGCGTATCGGGATCACCGGGCTGGGCCGGCCGATGCGGACCAGGAGCTGGCCCTCGGCCAGATTGCCCAGACCGGCGGCCTGCTTGGCCTGGTATTCGGCGGCGGCGGAGCCGGCGACGACCGCCACCGAGATCCCCAGGGCCAGGCTGATCGCGGCGAGCGCCGCGCCGGCCCGGGCCTGGTAGCGGACCAGGTCGGTCAACGCCAGCCGGACGGCCACCGGCATCCCGCCGCGCGCCGCCGCCAGCAACCGGATCGCCGTCGGCCCGACGAAGAGCACACCGACAGCCGTGGCGATGGTGCCGGCGGAGATCAGCGCCGGTCTGGTGCCGCCGGAGAGCAGCAGGCAGGTGACACCGGCGGCAAGCAGGACCACGGCGACCACCGCGGTGCGCCGGGCCGGTCGGGGCCGCGGCGGCCGCGCCGACAACGCGCTCATGATCGGGGTACGCGCGATGGCCCGCGCCGGCCACCACGCGGCGGCGGTGGCGGTGGCCACGGCCAGCACCATCCCCGCGCCGATCGTGGCCCAGGGCAGGTCGAACCGGTCGATGCGGTGCCCGGCGGCGGTCTCCACCCGCCCGGCGACGAGCAGCCAGGCGGCGACCCCGACGGCGGTGCCGAGCACCGCCGCGACCGTGCCGACGACGGTGCCGTTGGTCAGCATCACCAGCCGCAGGTGGCGCCGGGTCGCGCCCATCGCGGCGAGCATTCCGAGCTGCCGCAGCCGGCGTTGCGCCACCACGATGAACCCGGCCGCGGCGACGAGCGACACCAGCAGCAGACCGACGGTGGCCAGGGCCAGGGTGGTGGCGGCGATCGCGGTACGGGTCGTGTCGGGCCGCGACTCGCGTACGAGGGGACCGTCGAGGGTCGCGCGGAACGTCTCCAGGTCGGCCCGGTTCCCGGTTACGAGGACGGTGACGGTCTTCGGCGGGTCGGCGTGCGCCGCGTCCACCAGGGCGAACTCGTCGGTCAGGTCTCGGGGGTTCTCCACCGTCCCGACGACCAGGCGGTCGTGGCCGTCGAGGCTTACCCGCCGGCCGAGCCCGGTCCGCAGGGTGCGCGCCACCGCGTCGGTGAGCGCGACCTCGCCGGTGCCGGCCGGGTACCGGCCCTGCCGCACCGCCAGCATCGGTGCGCCGTACGCGCCGGCGGGGTCCTGAGCCCGGACGTCGATCGGGTCGAACAGGCCCGGCACCTCCACGTAGCGGTGACCGATCGCCTCGATCGTGCCGAACCATTGCCGTGCGGCGGCGAGCCGGGAGTCCAGGGCGGCCGGGTCGCCGCCGTCGAGCTGCAGGAGGTGGTCGGCGCGCCCGAATCTCCCGTCGCTCGACGAGGCCATGTTGTAGGTCGCCGAGACGGCGAACGTGGCCCCGATGACGGCGACCGTGAGCAGCGCGAGGGTGAGTACCTGTTGGCGCCACTCGCGGCGGAACAGCCGTACCGCCCACCGGATCACGGCCCGGCGGGCCGGCAGTCCGCCGCCCGGGGCGCGGCGGGGTGCCGGCCGGTCGGTGGCCGGTGGGGTGGCGGTGGTCGCCGTCACGGGGCCACGTCCCCGGCGAGCAGGGTGTCCGGGCCGACCGCCGGCGCGGTCTGGTCGACCACCCGGCCGTCCCGGAGAAACACCACCCGGTCGGCCCAGGACGCGAGCTGGGCGTCGTGGGTCACCATGACCCCGGCGATCCCGCGCTTGCAGGCGGCCCGCAGCATCCGCATGACCGCCTCGCCGTTGGTCGAGTCCAGCGCGCCGGTGGGCTCGTCGGCGAGCAGCAGGCGCCGGTGGCCGACCACCGCGCGGGCGATCGCGACCCGCTGGCGTTCGCCGCCGGACAGGTCGTCGGGGAAGTGGGCGGCGCGCTCGGCCAGCCCCAGCTCCTCGAGTACGCGCAGGCCGGCGGCGCGGGCGGCCCGCGCGCCGACGCCGTCGAGTTCGAGCGGCAGCGCCACGTTCTCGACGGCGGAGAGCCCGGCGAGCAGATTCAGGTCCTGGAAGACGAAGCCGATGGACCGGCGGCGCAGCCTCGCCCGCGCGTCGGCGGACATGGTCGACACGTCGTCACCGCAGACCAGCACCGCACCGTCGGTCGGCTCCTCGAGGCTGCCGGCGATCGTCAGCAGGGTGCTCTTGCCGGAGCCGCTCGGCCCCATGATCGCCACCAGCTCACCCGCGTCGACGGTGAGGTCCACCTGCCGCAACGCGGGTACGGCGGCGTGGCCCGTGCCGTACACCTTGGACACCTGGCGCATGCTCAGCACGGCGCTCATCGTCGGGCCTCCTCGCGGGCCGGCGCGGACTTCGCCGGTTCGCCGGTGGTGGCCGGCTTGCCTCGGTCGTTCGGCGTCCCGCCGGCGGTGGGGGCGGCCGGCAGGCGGCGCAGGCGGGCGTCGGCGGCGTCGAGCCAGCGGACGACCGACTCGAGCCGGAACAGCTCCGCGTCGACGACGAGGCCGAGCGCGATGTCGTCGGGGTCCGCGTCGGCCTTGAGGTGGGTGTACCGCTGCATCTCCTCGACCAGGCGCCGGCGGTGGACCTGGAGGATCTCCCGTACGTCGACGCCGGGCATGCGTACCGCCACCTGCACCTTGATGACGAGTTCGTCGCGTGGTGGGGCCGTGGCGTCGGGTGGGGTCCGCAACCACGTGTCCAGTTCCCGTTCGCCGCCGGCGGTGATCCGGAACCGTCGCTGCGCGCCGTCGCGCTCGTCCGACTCGACGAGCCCTTCGCGTTCGAGGCGTTGCAGCGTCGTGTAGACCTGGCCGACGTTGAGCGGCCAGACCTCACCCGTGCGGGCCTCGAACTCCTGCCGGAGTTGCAGGCCGTACTTCGATCCCTCGGTCAGCAGCGCCAGCAACGCATGTCGAATGCTCATGGTCCACCACCCAGCGTGAGTATACCGGGTATGATACTCAGTATTATCGTGCCGTCCAGCCACTTCGGGCAGGAGCTGTCAGGTCACGACGAGTTGGCGGTCCACATGCGCCGATGGCCCCTGGCGGCGGGCGTTCAGCGGCTCGCTCTCGCGATCAGCGGGATGCCCTCGCGGTAGGTCGGCACCGCCGGAGCCCAGCCCAGCTCGCGCTTCGCCTTGGCGTTGGAGACGCGCATCGAGGTGGTCATCATCGCGTGCGCGTACGGGATGGGCCGCAGCATCCAGCTCGGGACCCGCCACGGCCGGCGCGCCCCGAACGCGGCCGCGAGGGTGTCCAGGTAGTCGCCCCAGCGCACCGGCTCGTCGTCGACGATGTTGTACGCCTGCCCGGCCCGCCCCTTCTCCAGCGCGGCCACGGTCGCCGCGGCGGCGTCCTCCAGGTAGATGAAGTTGGCGAAGCCGCCCCCGGAGGGCACCGGCAGCCGGCGCTTGCGCACCAGGTTGACGATCATGCTGGTCATGCGGTCCTGGCCGTAGAAGAACCCGTAGCGCAGCGCGACGCCCTCCATCCCGTCGGTCGAGAACACCTGCTCCTCGGTGGCGCGGATCGCTGCCACCGCCTCGCCGAGCTTGCCGCTGACCGGCTCGGCGAACGGGTCGTCCTCGCTGATCACCCGCGGGCCGTGGTCGCGGTAGCCGTAGCCGAGCACGATCGACTGGGTGAGGAAGCGGTGGGCGCCGACCGCCCGGGCCGCCGCGAGCAGGTTGGCCGTTCCCGTGGTACGCAGGGCGTTCGTACCCTGAAGCGCCTCGCCCATCTTCGTGGTGCCCAGCGCCGTCAGCTCGTGGACGACCGCGTCTGCCCGCACGTCTCGTACGGCGGCGAGCAGGTTCTCTCGATTCATCACGTCGGCGACCACGGCCTCGGCGCCGGCGTTGCGCAGCCGCTCGGCGTTGCCAGGGCTGCGGCTGATCCCGACCACCTCGTGGCCGGCGGCGATGAGTTGGCGGGTGAGGGGCCGACCGACGGCGCCCGAGGCGCCCGCGAGCAGAACTCTCATGGCTGGGCTTCCCTTCTGGAGGTGTCACCCGGGTAGACGAGCGACGAGCCACGCATGTGATGACCCGTCGGTGTGTCGTCCGCCTCGCCGCCCTGACGATCGAGACCGGGGCCTGGCCGGGACCGATGGCGGCCGCGCGCGGTTGGGCGTACCCCTCAGCGGGCCGTCCAGGCGGCGAGGTCGGCACGCCACATCCGACGCCTCTGTGGCAACTGACGGGCACCCCGCGGCGGCGAACCGCTGTAGGGTGCGCGCCGTGGGATACCTGGTGAGGCCTTCGGGCCGGTTGAACCTCCCGCAGTCGGACGACGTCGCTGCGGTCGTCGCTGTCCAAGCCGCCATGGCTGTACGAGACGGCTGGTTCAAGCCGGATGTGCTTCCAACAAACGACACGTTGGCCGACATGGCGGAGGCGGCCGGAGCATCGGTCATGCGCGCCGGGGACTGGATCGAGTTCGGCTACGACGACGAGGGCGACCCCAAATGGTCGGACCAGGCCACGGCCTTCTACGTCGCGATTGCGCCGTTCGTTCGCTCGGGAACCGTCCATATCGAGGGCGAGGACGGTGCCCACTGGTCATACACCTACGCGGACGGGCAGGTCACGCAACAGGGCTGGAACGGTTGGGACGGATCCATCGAGCCGTTCGGCGAGCAGGTGAATCTCCCCTTGGATCACCCTTAGGCGGGCGGCCCAACACGGGGTACCGCAGGCCACCCGGCGGCGCAACAGAACGCGGTGGGCGTCGCAGCGGCTCTACCCGTCCGCTGCGGCGTCGGTCCGTCCAGCGCCGCTGCTGTCATCCGCTGCTGTCATCACCGGTTGCGTCGCGCCGTCACGGCAGTTCCAGCTCCCAATCCTCGAATGGCGGCTCGACGGTGTACCCGCGATCGCAGTAGCGGCGGATGTACTGCGCGGCGCGCCACTCGGCATCGCCTGCGTTTGTGACCCGGCCGTGCTCATCGACGTCGAGTACATTGGAGAAGATCGCCATGACCTGTTCGAGCGTCGAGCCGAACTGCATCAAGGCAGGCCGGTAGTCGATCCCGTCCAGGAGGTCCAGGCACAGCGTGCCGTTGGCGAGGTAGAACGCGAAGAACCGGTAACACGATCTGACATCTTCCGGCAGCTGGCCCACACGCTGATCTTGCTGCACTGAAACCGTCGCCGCCATCACTGTCAGTTCGCGAATTGTCGATCTCCGGCAGGCCACCGGCTCGGCGGACTTGGTCTCGGCGGTTTGCCGTGGCTTCGGCTGCCCCTGTAGTCCTCGCCCAATGGCAAGCTGATGGCACGAACGAGCACTGCTGGCCTTGCTCGTTGACACCGACGAACTTCATGCCGTGCACCCGGTGTTGCACGACGATCGGCCGGACTCGCAGCGTTCCGTGCGGCCTGTCCACCCGGATAACGTCACCGACCTGCAGTCCATCACTGCATCTTGTCGTCGCACACGGCTTCGCGGCGACCGACTTCCGTGGTCTACCGCCAGTTCCGGAAGAGGTGCTCAACCGGCCGTGATTCCCGAAACGCCTGCAACCGGTGCACGAGTCGGGAGCGCCGAACAACGGGACCGATGTGATACCGCCACCTGCCGGGCCGGGGCGGCCCCAGCTCTGGCAACGCCAATAGCGTCGGGGCATCCCAGCACAGCGAGGAGGACGCCGTGAGTCAGTCGCCCAGCCCCGCCCTGCCCGGCGAGCTGACGCCCGCCACCATTCACCCGGACAGGTGGCGTGCGGCGCTTCCGCCGGACGCCTGGCCCGACGGGTTCCCCGAGACCGGCGAGGTGTGGCGGCGCGACGTCTTCGCCGTTGCCGAGTCCTGGCGTGCCGGCCAGGCCAGCCCACGGCAGTTGCTCAGCGCGGCGCTGATGTGGGGTTACGGCCCGATCGGCTACGGCCCGTGGCGCACCGCACGGTCGCTGGAGGGCGATCCGGACGGCAAGCGGCTGGCGTACGCGCTCGAAGGCCTGCGCGCTCCGGCGCCGGACGAGGACGGCCTGCGCACCGCCTACCAGCGCCTGCGGGACCCGAAGGAGTCGCGGCTGCCCCGGCTCGGCCCCGCGGTCTTCACCAAGCTGCTCTACTTCGCCGGCTACCGCCGCGATGCGGGAGGTCGGCAACCACTCATCCTTGACAGCGTCGTCTCGCGCCGGCTGCCCGCCGAGGCCGGGGTCAAGCGCCCGTCCGGGTGGGTGCCGGAGGAGTGGCTCGCTTACCTGGCCTGGGCGGCGGACCAGGCGCAGCGCCGGGGCATCGAGCCCGACGAGGTGGAGATGGCGCTGTTCCACGACCGGTGAGCTTGACGGCCGACCACCGGGTGGGACAGCGCTGCCCGGCTTGATGCCCGGCCGCCAGGTGGGACAGCCCGCCCGGCTTGATGCCTGGCCGACGGGCGGGACAACGCCGCCGCCCGGCTTGGCGGCCGGCCGTCGGGTGGGGGAGCGCCGCCGCTGACGGACCCGGCTCGTATGGTGGCGGGCGGCAGTCGGCTCAGGGAGGGTGGTTCATGCTCGCGGAACTGGCAGCTCCTCCGGCCGTCGAGGCCGAGCGGGTCATCACGGCCGTGCTGGCCGACCTGCGTTCCGGCGACCACCGGGGCGTGGTGGTCGACTCCCCGCCCGGCGCCGGCAAGTCCACCCTCGTGGTCCGCGCCGCCGTCGAGCTGGCCGCCGCCGGCGAGCCGCTGATCGTCGTGGCGCAGACCAACGAGCAGGTCGACGACCTCATCGACCGGCTCGCCCGCAAGGCCCCCGAGCTGCCCATCGGCCGGCTCTCCGCCACCGACTACCAGCCCACCGACCGGGTGAAGGGCCACGAGACGGTCCGGGTCGCCGCCAAGGTCGCCGAACTCGGCGGTGCGACCGTCATCATCGGTACGGCCGCCAAGTGGGCCACGGTCGCCGAGGGCGTCTGGCCGTGGGCGATCGTCGACGAGGCGTACCAGATGCGGTCGGACGCCCTGCTGCGCGTCGCCGGCAGGTTCGAGCGGGCGCTGTTCGTGGGCGACCCGGGGCAGCTCGACCCGTTCTCCACCGTCGAGACCGCGCGGTGGACCGGGTTGACCTGGGACCCCATGCAGTCGGCGGTGGCGACCCTGCTGCGGCACAACCCGGAGCTGCCGGTGCACCGGCTGCCGGTGTCGTGGCGGCTGCCGGCCACGGCCGCGCCGGTGGTGGCCGCCGCGTTCTACCCGTTCACCGGGTTCCGCGCCGGCACCGGGCCGGCCGACCGCGCGCTGACCCTCACCGAGGCGGGGCCGGGCGACCCCTTCGACGCGACGGTCGAGGTGGCGGCCACGGCCGGTTGGGCGCTGCACGAGCTGCCCGCCCGGCACACGCCGCGTACCGATTCCGAGGCCGCTGCGGCCTGCGCCGCCCTCGCCCTGCGATTCCTGCACCGCAAGCCGGTCGGGTTCTCCGAGCAGGCGCCCGGCGGCGCGTCGGTGACGGCGGACCGGATCGCCGTCGGGGCCGCGCACCGCGACCAGGTGGCGGCCATCCGGGCGCACCTGGGCGCGGCCGGCGCGGGCATCACCGTCGACACGGCCAACCGGCTGCAGGGCCGGGAGTACGACGTGACGATCGTCCTGCACCCGCTCTCGGGGCGGCGGGACGCGACCGTGTTCCACCTGGAGTCGGGGCGGCTCTGCGTACTGGCATCCCGGCACCGGCACGCCTGCGTGGTGGTGGCCCGGGCGGGCATCACCGAGCTGCTGGACGCGCACCCGTCGACCGAGCGCGTGCACCTGGACGTGCCGGTGAAGTTCCCGGACGGCTGGGAGGCCAACCACACGATGCTCGCCCACCTGGCCGCGCACCGCCCCCGCTGATCACGTGCACCGGAGGGCTACTCATCGTCCGTCGAATCGCGGTCTTCGATGGCTGATCGGAGTGCAGACACGAACGGGTGGCCGAGTTGACGCTCGCGGAGCGTGTCCGTAGCCTTTACCCGTAGGGGAGATGGTGGCTGGCGATGATGAGCTGAAACGTAGTCATCGTTCGATCCGTCTCAATACCCGGCCCCAGCCTCCGTGCTGGGGCTTTCACTTTTCCGGGTTCCGTGACGCGGGGTTCCGCCAGAAGCGCGGTCAGAGCGTGCCCGGCTCGTGTCCCCGCACGTAGTGCCAGGCGCCGATCCCGCGGGGGTCGAACAGCGCCGCCGTCCGGCGCGGGTTCGCGAAGACGTCGGCATAGTCGAGATCAAGCCAGTAGGCAGTGCTCATTCCGTCGTCCAGAGCGGCGCGGAACTCCTCCGGCAGCGGCCGCCCGTCGGCGCGGATCACGGCCGCCATCACACCGGTCCGGCCCGCGCCCAGGGCCGGCACGCCGTCGACTGGGCCGTTGCGCCCGTCCGAGCACCACAGCGTCCCGCGGACGCGCAGCGCCGGCCCCTCGCCCACGTTCTCCACCGGGACGATGAACCGGTCCTTGGTGACCGCGAGGAACGCGTACGCCGGGGCGGGCGCGGAGGTCAGCGCGAAGCGCTCCTGGGCGGGTGGATGCTGGGCCAGCATGCCGCCCGAGTCCGGGAACGCGACCGACTGGTGGATCGGCAGCAGGAGCGGGTACCGGCTCAGCACCAGCGACCGGCGCGTTTCGGTGAGCTGCCGGTCGGTCCGGGACAGCGCCTGCCGGGAGAGGTAGATCGCGGCCAGCACGCCGATGGTGGACGCGACGGCGGCGAACGAGCCGGCGACCGCGGCGGCCCGCTGGGTCGGCCAGTTGAAGGCCACCACGACGGCGGTTCCGGCGGCGCAGATCGCCAGCGTGCCGGCCAGCGCCAGGCCGTATCCGCGGGCGAGCGCCAGCCCGTGCCCGGCGGATCCGCGCAGCCAGGTCCAGGTCCGGCGCAGCACGGGCGTTCCTAGGCGAAGGACGAGCCGGCGTCGCCCCAGCGCGTCCGGGCGATGGTGACCTTCTCGCTCCGCCAGGTGATGGCCCGGGACTGGGCCAGGACGCGCAGGATGCGGTGCCGGTCGCGCTGGTCGTAGCCGAAGACCGGCTCGGCCCGCGTCCGGTCCTTGACCGCCATGAACTCGAGGATCTCGCTCTCCGGTATCGGGCTCGGAGCCCGGCCGACGAAGGCACGGTAGAGCTCGTGATAGGCGTCCTCGATGGGACGGGCGAACGGCGAGTTCGTGGCCAGCGCGTGGCGGGCACCGCCGACCGCGACCGCGTCCACGACGCCGGCCGCGCTCGCGTACTTCAGGACGCGGTTGACCAGGCCCGCGTTGAACTTCTCCGGGCCCTGCCCGACGCCGCTCGCGCTGAGCAGGCCGGGCAGGCGGCGGAACGGGATGGTCCGGCTCTGGGTGCGGAAGCACTCCATGGTCAGGCCGGCGTGCACCCGCCACAGCGGTTCGAGGTATCCCAGGGCGAGGTCGTCCACGGTCACGGCGTACGTGTCGTCCGCGCCCTTGCGGACCATCTGCACGGCGGTCAGCGCGTCGAGCGCGCGCAGCAGGCGGGAGCCGTTGTCCGCTTGGAGGGGGCCGGCGCGCAGTTCCGTGACCGTCAGTCCCTTGGGTCGGGCGGCGAGCCGGCGGACCACGTAGTCGATGGCCAGCACGTCGGCGAACCGGCCGGAGCCGACGTCGACGTAGGTGCGGGTGGCGTTGCGGGGCAGGAACTGCTCCTTGGCGCGCACCGCCGCGTCGGTGCGGACGACCTTGTGCCCGAGGGACTCGATGAGCGCCCAGTAGCGGCTCTCGTCCTCGTTCTCCAGGATGCCCCAGCGGGCCAGGGTAGCGGTGCGGTCGGCCTGTTCCTTGCCGCCCAGGATGATGCCGCGCCGCTGCAGTTCGAGCAGGCCGAGCAGGGCCCGGCAGGTGGCCGGGGGAGGCTTCTGCAGGGTGTAGATGTCGTCGATGCAGAGGGAGTCCAGGCCGGGCAGCGTGAGGATGCCACGGAACTGGGGGGAGAGCCGGCCCTCGTCGCCGTAGACGACGGTGACCCGGCAGCCGTCGCGCAGCAGGCGGCGGATCAGCGGGATGAAGTCCTGGTCACCGGTCACCAGCACGAACTGGCCGCAGTCCTGGTGGAGGTAGTCCATCGCCAGCACGGTCAGATGGATGTCGGCCTGCTCCTTGGCGCTGCCCACCACGTCGTCGTCGATGAGGTGCTCCGCCATCGCGGTGGAGATGGTGCCGTCGAACTTCGTCGCCGCCATGTGCTTGTGGTGCAGGTGGCCACCGCACCGCGCGGTCGCGTCCTTCCAGAGGGCGTCGACGATGCCTCGCTCCACGACGTGGCCGCGGCCGATGATCGCGCCGGCCAGGTTGTCCCAGTCGACCAGCAGGACACCTTTGTTTCCGACGGCCATCTGCGGCTCCTCCGTGAGCTCATCGAGGCGCGATTGATTTCCGAATTCTGCCTCCGTGTCCCCACACTGCTTCTTCATCCGTTCGGCCACGATGTTCATCACTTGTGCGACGCCGCCGGGGGCGTTCGGTTCGCTGTACGTGACGTCAAGATGACCGATCGTCCACAGAAGACCGCAAGTCCGGTGGAGCGCGACAGCCGGCGCACGAGCGGACAATGTGGATTCCTGGGTCGTCACCACAGTCGTCGCACGGCCCGCGTCGGGGAGGCGGACTGTGGCGCGGTTCTATCCCAAGCACCTGCGACCGAACGCGACCCGTGGGGAACGGGCGGTCTTCGACAAGCTTCGGTCCCTCAACGACTCGTGGTTCGTGCTGCACAGCCTCACGTTCTTCGACGCGGGCCGGCCGAAGTGGCGGATGGGCGAGGCGGACTTCGTCCTGCTCCACCCCGGGCGCGGCCTGCTGATCATGGAGGTCAAGGACGGCTCCTACCGGGTCGAGGGCCGGCAGTGGTTCGCCCAGCGCCGCGGCGGCGACGTGCCGCTGAACGCCGACCCGTTCGACCAGGCCGTCCGGAACAAGTACGCCCTGGCCGGGTGGCTGCGCGCCGCCGCCGGCATCCGGCACGTCCCGGCCGGGCACTGCGTCGTGTTCGCCGACGGCCGACCCTCGGGCAACCTCGGCCCGCACGCGCCGGACGCGATCGTGCTGACCGCCGCGGCGTTGGAGCACGCGCCGGTGCTCGTGGAACGCGTCATGGCCCACTGGGACCAGCACGGCTGGGCCAGCCAGTCGGACTTCGAGAAGGCTCTGGCGGCGATCGCGCCGACCGCCGTCGTGGCCCGCACCCTCCGCTACGACGTCGACCTGGCGTCCGACGACCTGGCCCGCCTGACCCAGCGCCAGATCCGCCTGACGGGTCGCCAGCTGGAGGTGCTGGAGGGCACCTCCAAGAAGCGGGCCTCACTGGTCCTCGGCGCGGCCGGCACGGGCAAGACCGTCCTCGCCCAAGAGCGGGCGCGCGAGCTGGCGGCCCGGGGGCTGCGGGTCGCGGTGATCGGACAGCAGCGCAACCTGCGCCTGGAAATCCGGCGCAGGCTGCGGGTGGAGGGCGTCAGCTCCGGCGACCCGGAGGACGTGCTGTGCGACCTGTACGGCGCCGACCGCCTGCGCGAGTACGAGGGTGAGCAGCTGTGGGTCACCGTGCTGGCCCTCGCCGAGGCGTACGGCAAGCCGTTGGACTGCCTCATCGTCGACGAGGCGCAGAGTCACGACGAGGACCTCCTGGACGCGCTGCGGGAACTCGTCCGCCCCGACGGTTCGGTGGTGCTGTTCGCCGACCCGTACCAGCGGGACTCCTCCGGGACGTGGCGCCCACGGCCCGATGGGACGTTCAACGAGTTCTGGCTGACCGAGAACTGCCGCAACGTCCTGCCGATCGCGAAGCTCGTCGCCCGGATCTCGGGAGCGCACACGCCCGTCACCGGTCCGTCCGGGCGGCCTCCGCGCCTCAGCGGCGGCTCCGCCGACCTCGCGTCGGCGTGCGCGGACGCCGTGCTGGAGATCCTGAAGGACCTGCCGCCCTCCCAGCTCGTGCTGCTGACGTCGACGACGGCGAACCAGGCCGCGATCCGCCGGACCCTGGCGGACCGGGGCGTGCGGACGATGAGTGGGCTGCGCGGCGACGAGCTGGCGGTCTGCACGGTGCGGCAGTTCCACGGCTGCGAGGCGCCGGCCGTGGTCTACGCCGACGACGGCGAGGAGGACTGGACGACCAGCTACATCGCGGTCAGCCGGGCCTGCGCCTACCTGCACGTCGTCGGCCGCCCGGACCGGTGGGAGCCCTTTCGATTCCTGATGGAGGATGGTTCATGACGCTGTACGACGAGGCTGTCACTTTCCTGGAGTCGGAAGGCTGGTCGGTCCCCGGGGAATCGCGGGGCGAGGTCGTCCGGGCGAGGCGGGCGGCGTACGCGGACAACAGCGAGCACATGACGGTGTGGTGCCCGGCCGCACCGGACGCCGAGGAACTGCACCGCCGGGAGGCGACCCTCCTGCAACGCTTCGCGGAGGAGGCGCGTACCCCGGGGGCGAAGTTCCTGCTGGTGGAGTCCACCCAGGGGTTGTCGACGGATTTCCGGAGAGTCGCCAAGCACGAGTACAACGTCGACATCCGGGTCCCGATCCAGTTCTTCGACGCCCGGTTCAAGTGGGACGACACGTCGGTGTCGACGTTGGCGGGAACGGCCGCACAGCAGCTCCGCCGCGACGGGGAGTTGGCCGAGCGGCGGCGTACCCCGCAGCCGTTCGAGGCGGTGGGCACCGGCGTGGTGGGCAGCGACCTGCTCACCGAGCTGGCTCGCCGGTTCGACAGCCCGGCCGGCTGGGACCGCCCGATCGTGCTGGTGACCGCGCCGGCGGGATACGGCAAGAGCGTCCTGTTCGAGTCGCTGTTCGCGACGCTGTACACCAACTTTCAGAAGGCGAAGAAGCAGCTACGGAGGGCCTACCGGCCACTGCCGCTCCTGCCGGACTACGCCGCGCTGGCCAGTGCGCCCGCCCTGGGCCCCATGGTCGACGCGCTCCTGCAGACCGAGGTCGCGCGGCCGGTGAAGCAGCCGACGTTCCAGTGGATGCTCACGCGGGGGTTCGCGAGCTGGCTGCTGGACGGGCTGGACGAGGTCATCGCCCAGGACCCGGGCTTCTTCGAGTACATCCACGAGATCGTCGCCCGGCCGGACAACCCGACGACACCGCGCATCCTGCTCTGCGTCCGGGATTCGCTGCTGAGCTCCAACCAGGCACTGCGGGACTTCCTCACGGTGGCCCACGAGTACGTCGAGGAGTTCCGCCTGCTGCCGTGGCAGCCCGAGTCGATCACCACCTTCGCGCGCATCCGGCTGCAGGAGAAGGACCGCGAGCTCCTCTCGATCCTCGACGCGAAGCCGCAGCTCATGGACCTCTGCGGCACCCCGTACTACGCCGAGCTGCTCGCCGAGCGCGTCGACGAGGGCAAGACCGACGGGATACCGGACGACTACTCCGAGATGGACCTGGTCCACGACGCCGTCGACGCGATCATGGATCGCGAGTACAAGAAGGAGCAGTTGCAGGAGAACCTCGTCTCCCGGCACGACCTCCTGGACGTCATCAGTCACGTGGCGGTCGCCGAGCTGGAGAACGACAACCGGGGTGTGCCGATCGACGAGATCGGCCAGCTCGCCGAGTTCGTGATTCCCTCGGACCTGTCGGATCCCGAGCGCGAACGCTGCACCGCGGCCATCTGCCGCCTGCCGGTCTTCCGTGCCGCCTCCGAGCGGCAGCGGGTGCGCTTCGCCCAAGACGTGATCTTCGAGCACCAGATCGGGATGCGGGCCGCCCAGTACTTCGCCGTCAACCCGGTGCGGTTCGCGCAGCTGCTGGACTGCCGTCCGTTCCCGCCCGACTCCTTCGCGCTCCGGGTGCTGTGCGCCCGGATCAGGGAACTCGCCGCCGGCGAGGAGCTGCTCACCCGGCTGTCCAGCGCCACCGCGACCCCCACGGCCTTCCGCAACATCCTCCAGGTGCTCCTCGGGCTCCCCGACTGCGCCCGGCTGCTCATCCACGCTCCGCTGGAACGCCAGGACCTGTCCGGGCTCACCTTCTCGGGTCTGTCGCTGGCCGGCGTCAGCTTCCGCGGGGCGAATCTGGAGTCGACACGCTTCACCAACTGCGTCATGACCGGCTGCGACCTGTCCGACGCGACGCTGCACGGCACGCGATTCGACGCCTGCCTGCCCACCCTCGCCGAGGCCGACTTCGGGCACCTCACCGGCTTCGTCTCCGTGGAGATCGACTCACGCACCGCCATCGAGGACGTCGCGGACTTCGTCAAGCTGCTGGGCGCGGACGGGCGCCGGGAGCACCCCTTCGTCGGCCCCTGCCCCACCGCCCTCCAACTGCGGTTCCTGTTCCTGAAGTTCGTCCGGCCCGACGGCCACTACCGCCGTGACTCGCTGGACGAGAAGGGCCTGCTGTCGGGGCGGCGCATCGTCGATCCGGCGTCCGTGCTCAACGGTGCGGTGCGTGCCGGCTTCCTCACCGCCATCCCCAAGCGCCGCCGGTACGAACGCACGCACAGCCAGCTCTACGCGGACATGGTGGGCTTTGCCCAGAACCTCCGGGTGACCCCGGCCATCCGGTCACTGCTGGAGGACACCTGCCGGGTGGAGGGGTGCGCCCACGTCGTTCAGGAGAACCCGACCGCCACGACCTTCGACTGAGTGTCCAACGGTCCCCGCGGAGCGGCCCGGCGAGCCGGCACCGGCCGGCCGCCACCGGTGCGTGAGCGATGAGTTTGGGCGCCGGATCGGGTCTGCCCTGGCATGACCATGACCACTGTCAACGCCAATGGGACCGCCCTGGGCATCGAGTCGTTCGGTGCCGACGGCGCGCCACTCGTCCTGCTCGCGGGCGGGACGACGATGCTTTCCTGGCCCGACGCGCTGTGCGAGCGCCTCGCCTCCGGGGGGCGCCGTGTGGTGCGCTACGACCTGCGCGACAGCGGGGAGTCGACAACGACGGATCCGGAGGCGCCCGCGTACACCCTGCGTGACCTCGCCGCCGACGCGGTGGCCCTCGCTGACGCGCTCGGCGGGGGGCCCGCGCACCTCGCGGGGATCGGCGTCGGCGGGATGGTCGCCCAGGTGGCCGTGCTCGACCATCCGGGTGCGTTCTCGGCGCTCACCCTGGTCGGCACCCGCGCGGTCGCCCCCGGCCCGCCCGACGATGACCTTCCCGACCATGACCAGGCCACGATGAGCCGGCTGTTCGCGCGTCCTCTGCCCGATTGGACCGACCGCGAGGCGGTCGCGGAGTTCGCCGCCGCCAGCGCGGAGATCCTCGGCGACGACCCCGTCGCCGCGCGGGCGATCGCCGCACGTATCTGGGACCGCACGCCCGGCACGGCGCCACCGGTCCAGATGGCCAACCAGCTGGGCATGGTGTTCTCCAGGCTCGACTGCACACCACGCTGGCGTGAGCGCCTGCCCGAGATCGAGATCCCCACGCTCGTCGTCCACGGCCGCCGCAACCGGTTTTTCCCCGTCGGCAACGGCGAGGCGATCGCGCGCGAGATCCCCGGGGCCCGGCTGCTCGTCCTCGAGGAGGCCGCCACCGCTATCCCCGATGCGGCGGTCGGCGAGGTCACCGAGGCGATGCTCACGCTCGGCTAGCGGACGGCGGGTGTCGCGCGGGTCCGGCCTCCAGGCAGCCGTGGACGCCGGAGGCTCGGCCCGGCCGCGCGCCCGCGATCCGCACGATTCCCGCCCGAGCACTCCCGACCGCGCGACCCCCACCAACAAGATCACGACCTCCGGCCGGAGTGCTACTTGCCGTGTGGGTCGTGCGCGTTGAGCGTCGCGACCACCTGGTCGTAGTCGCCACGCGCCTCGCCGTAGCGGAGGAACTTCACCCGCTCGACCTGGATCTCCTTGGCATCGGGCTGCGCCTCGATCAGCGCCACGACCTCCGCCACGAACTCGTCGAGCGGCATGGCGAACTCGCTGGTCTCCTGCCCGGGCATCAGCGCGGTACGCACCGACGGCGGTTCCAGCTCCACGACCCTCACGCTCGTGCCGGCGAGCTGCAGCCGGAGCGACTCGCTGAGCATGTGGATCGCGGCCTTCGACGCGTTGTAGCTCGGGGTGACCTTGAGTGGCGCGAACGCCAGGCCCGAGGAGACCGTCATGATCGTGGCGTCCGGCTGCGCCTGCAGGTGTTCGATGAACGCGGCGATGAGCCGGATCGGGCCGAGCAGGTTCGTCGTCACGGTCGCCTCGGCGGAGGCGAGGAACGATTCGGGCCGGCGCCAGTCCTCGACGCGCATAATGCCGGCCATCGTGACCAGGACGTTGAGGTCGGGGTGCCGCGCCAGCACCTTCTCGGACGCCGAGGCGATGCTCGCGGGGTCCGCGGTGTCGATCTTCACGGTGTCGATGCCGGGGTGCTCGGCGGCGATCGTGTCGAGCAGGTCGGTGCGCCGGCCGCCCACGATGACCGTGTTCCCCCTGGCCCGCAGTTCGAGGGCGAGGGCGAGGCCGATCCCGCTCGTGGCGCCGGGGATGAAGACGGTGTTTCCGGAGATGTTCATGCTCCGAGCGTGGCCGGTCCTGACCTGCCGATGAAGAGAGCGGTTGTCGGGGGATCGGCAATCCCTGGTTGGCCCGTGCCGCGCGCGGATACTGGGATCATGGACCGCGCAGCCCTGGCCGACTTCCTCCGCCGCCGCCGCGAGGCGCTGCAGCCCGGGGACGTCGGGCTGGCCGCCGGCGTCCGCCGCCGCGCCCCGGGACTGCGGCGCGAGGAGGTGGCCGCCCTGGCCACCATGTCGACCGACTACTACACCCGGCTGGAACAGCAGCGCGGCCCGCAGCCGAGCCCGCAGTTGCTGGCGTCCCTCGCCCGGGCACTGCGGCTGAGCCGCGACGAACGCGACTACCTGTTCCGGGTGGCGGGGCACAACGCCCCGGCGTCGGTCTCCGCGGCGACGCACGTCTCCCCGGCGCTGCTGCGGGTGCTCGACCGGCTGGCGGACACCCCCGCGCTCATCCTGTCCAACCTCGGCGAGACCCTCGTGCAGAACCGGATGGCCGAGGCCCTGTTCGGGGAACGGTCCGGCCATACGGGGCTGGCCCGCAGCGAGATCTACCGGTGGTTCACCGACCCGGCGGAGCGAATCCGCTACCCCGAGGAGGACCGCGAGCGGCAGAGCCGTGCCCAGGTCGCCAATTTGCGCGCCGCGTACGGGTCGATGGGGCCGCAGTCGCGGGCCGGTGAGCTGGTGCGAGCGCTGCAGAAGGCCAGCCCGGAGTTCACCGAGCTGTGGGAGCGGCACGAGGTGGCCCAGCGTTTCGCCGACCACAAGACGCTGATCCACCCCGAGCTCGGCCCCATCGAGCTGGACTGCCAGGTGCTGTTCACCGAGGACCAGTCGCAGGCCCTGCTCGTGCTCACCGCGCCGCCGCGCAGCGAGGGTTACGAGAAGCTCCAGTTGCTCGCCGTGCTGGGCACCGAGCGCTTCCCCGCCGACACGACGCCCCGCTGACGGCCGCCGGCGCCCGCCGCGCGTGAATCCGGCACAGGAACGGCCATTCACGCCGCCGGGGATTCCCGGCTTTCCTGTCGGCCTCCCGTCACGGGGAGTGTTCATCTGATCCGTTTCCGTCGATAGCGTCGGTGCACTGGCCGTCGACGAAAGGCCGACGATGAACGACAACCCGTACCCGTTCTCGCGCCGGCGCCTGCTCGCCGGCGCGGCGGCGGCCTCGGCGGTCACCGTGACCGGCGTGGCCGCCGCCCCGACCGCCGCCACGGCGAGCCCCGCCCGCGCCTCCACGCCGCTGGTCACCCGGGACCGGATCGCCACCGCGGCGCTGCGGGCACCCGACGGCACCGCCGCGGCGGTCGCCCTCCAGGCGGACTTCCACGCCCGGCTGTCCGCCTGGCTGGCCTTCTGGTCGGCGAACTCACCCCGCGCCTGGAGCGCCCCGGTCCACGTGGTCGGCCGGGTCGCCCCGGCCGGCGACGCCCTCACCCTGCACGCCATCCGGTACCGGCGCGACGACGAGCTGCACGCCGGCTTCGCCGCTGGGCGGCGGGACGGCAGTCACGTGGCGACGCTCGCCAGCCTGCACCACCACTTCCCGAGCGTGCGCGTCCTGCCGGACGGGGCGGTCCGGGTCGGCGACGGGCCCGCCGGGTTCACCGGCGCGCCCGGGCAGGTCGCCTTCGCGGTCGCCGCCTGCCGGGAGCTGTGGGGAGACGCCGGGGCCACCGCCGCCCGCTGGGCGGAGCACGCCGGCCGGGCGCTCGCCCGGGCCGGGCAGCCGGCCGACGCCGCCTCGCACGCCGGCTGGGCGGCCTTCACCCGGATCAGCCTGCGCCGCGGGCTGGGCACCGAATCGTACGAGTGACCGGAGGTAACACATGTCCCGCAACGAGTTCCGGTTCGTGGTCGACGGCGTCGACCTGACCCCCGAGCAGCAGACCCTCATCGCCGGCGAGATCCAGAAGGCCGGGCTGGCCGCCCTCGGGACCGCCAACGCCCGGCTCACCAACCCGCTCACCGTCGGCCACGGCAACCTCAAGCTGCGCCCCGAGTGGTACGGCCTCTGGGTGCTCGACGGCCCGTTCGCCCAGGACCTCGGCCAGAAGATCAACGACATCGGCTTCTGGATGCAGCGGTGACCGACGTCGCCGGACGTACCGGCCCGCCGGAGCGGATGTGTCCGAGCACGCCGACGGCGAACGCCACGGTGTTCCTCGGCATGATCACTCCGGCGGGGCGGGTCGCCTACGTCACGCCGGCCGTGCCGGCCGAGGTGGCGCTCGCCGCGGCCGGCGACTCCGACGCCCCGGTGGAGTCCCGCTTCCGGCTGGCCGGCCCCTGCGTCACGTCGTCCTGCGGCTTCTGGACCGGCGAGCACTGCGGCCTGGGCGCCCGGATGGCCGCCTCCTACGCGGAGACGGCCGAACCGGGCGAGGAGCAGTTGCCGAAGTGTGCGATCCGGCGTACCTGCCGGTGGTTCGCCGAGCAGGGCCCGGCGGCCTGCCCGGCCTGCTCACACGTGGTCACCGACGCGCGCTGACGGTTCAGTCGCCCGGGGCCGTGTAGTCGGTCGGCGTCCGGGTCGCCTCGTCTACCTCGGCCGGGGTCAGCAGCGGGGTGACCCGGGTCCGCAGCCCGCGGGCCGCGCCGATGCGGATCGCCAGCGCGGCGGCGGTGCGGTGGTCGGGCAGGTCGCAGAGCACGTACGTATCGTCGTCGGCGAAGGCGAAGTGCATCGAGATGAGCTGCCCGCCGGCCTCCTCGACCAGCTTGCGGACCACCTCGGCGCGCTTGGTGCCGCCGTCGCGCGTCAGCCCGTCGATCCCGTCGACGGTGTAGACGGATCGCAGCAGGAACGCGGGCAACTCAGCTGCCGCCCTGCCGCTGCACCCGCTCCGCGCCCTCGACCTTGGCCCGGCCCTGATCCCGCTCGCTGCCGGCGGCCCCGGTGGCGGTGTGCAGCTGATGGCGCTTACCGGGGCGTTCCATCTCCCCGCCCTGGCGGCCCGGAGCGCCGCTGCCGGAATTCCGCCCCGCCCGCGCCGACTCGCCGCCCGGATCGTGCTTGTTCTGCTTGTGGCTACCCATGGGCCGCGCTTACCCGCTGCCTCCGCCGCTAGTCCTGGCCCTTGACCTGGGCTGCGCACACTGGGAGGCAGGCAACTCACCTCCGAGGAGGCCGACATGCGCTGGTTCGTCATCCTCATCGTCGTACTGCTGGTCATCGCTGCCCTGGCATTCTGGCGCCGCAACCGCCGGACGGCGGCCGACGCGGACCGCCAGGTCCGTGACCTGGCGGCGTCGGCAGAGGCTCGCCGCCGGCTGGACGACCACCGGAATCCGACCGACGGCAGCAACCTCCGCAGCAGCGGCGGCAGTCTCTGACCCAGTCGGCGGCGCGGGCGTCGTGCGGTTCCGACCACCACGAGCCGCCGAAGCCCCGATGCGCGCGGTTTTCCCCGTTGTCGGACCGGTCGACTACCGTCGGGAAGTCATGGAGCCGCGGTTCGGCGAGGCGATCATCGGGCGGGAACACCCCGCGGCGCTGCTGCGCGCCGAAGTGGACCGGGTGACCACCAGCCACGGCGGTCTGGTCCTGGTCGCCGGCGAGCCGGGCATCGGCAAGACCACGCTGGTGAGCGCGGCCGCCGACGACGCCCGCCGGCGCGGGGCGCTGGTGCTCGGCGCGGCCTGCTGGGACTCCGACAGCGCCCCCGGCTACTGGCCCTGGGTGCAGGTGCTGCGCCGCCTGGGCCGCCACCCCGACGACTGGGCGCGGGCGCAGGAGGCCGCCGGGCCCGGGCTGGCGGCGCTGCTCGGCGAGGGCACCGGCGCCGACCCGGCCGGGGAGGAGCCGGGCGACGACGGCGGCCGGGCGGAGTTCGCCCTGCACGACGCGGTGACCACCGCGCTGGTGGCCGTCGCCCAGCACCGGCCGGTCGTGGTCGTCCTCGACGACCTGCACTGGGCCGACGCGGCCTCGCTGCGGCTGCTCCAGTTCGCCACCCAGCACACCTGGTTCGAACGGCTGCTGCTGGTCGGCACCTACCGGGACGCCGAGGTCGAGTCCGGCGACCACCGGCTCCGGCCGCTGCTGCTGCCGCTGACCGCCAAGGCCACCACCATCACCCTCACCGGCCTGGCCCGCGACGAGGTGGCCGCGCTGATCCGCCGCACCGCCGGCCGCGAACCGGGCGGCGACCTCGTCGACGAGGTGCACCGGCGCACCGGCGGCAACCCGTTCTTCGTCGAGCAGACCGCCCGGCTCTGGCACACCGACGGCCTGGCCACCACCATCGCGCCCGGCGTGCGGGAGGCGGTGCGCCGCCGGCTCGACCAGCTGCCCGGACCGGTGGTCGAGGCGCTCATCGTGGCCGCCGTGCTCGGCCGGGACTTCCACCGGCAGGTCCTCGCGGCCTGCCTACCCGGTCCGGTCGCGCAGGTGGACCGGCTGCTCGACCGCGCGGCCACCGCCCGGCTCGTGCTGGCCCGGGGCGGCGGCCGGTTCGCCTTCGCTCACGACCTGGTGCGGGAGACCCTCTACGACGGGTTGACCGGCGCCGAGCGGCGCACCCGGCACGCCGCCGTGGTCCGCGCCGTCGACGGGTCGGCGGCGCTCGCCGAGCGGCTCATCCCGGCCGACCTGGCCCGCCACGCCTGGATCGCCGGCGGTGACCTCGACGCGGCGCGCACCGTCGAGCTGCTGGTCGCCGCCGCCCGGGACGCCGGCGGGCGGCTGGCCGTGGAGGAGTCCGTGCAGCACTTCCGCCGCGCGCTGGAGGTCGCCGACGAGCCGGCCCGCCGGGTCCGGGTGATGCTGGAGCTGGCCCAGCTCCTGCAGCATGTCGGCACGCAGGCCGAAGCCGAGCGGCTGCTCGTGGACGCCGCGGCGCTGGCCCGCCCGCTCGACGAGCCGGCCGTGCTGGTCCGCGTCGCGCTCACCGCCCACCGGCAGGAGGCGGCGGCCCGCCGCCGCACCGGCGCCGGCGAGCTGGTGCGCGAGGCGTACGGGCGGTTGATCGGTGCGCCCGAGCCCGGCCGGGAGACGAGCGCACTGGTCACCGACCTGATCACCGCCACCGAGACCCTCGCCCGGCGCGGTCGCGACGACGAGGCGCTCACCTTCAGCCTGTGGGCCCGGCACGACACCACCTGGGGGCTCGGCACTGCCGAGGACCGGGCCGTGGTCACCGCCGAGATCCGGGAGGTGGCCCGCCGCACCGGCGACCGGGAGACCGAGCTGTGGGCGACCTCCCTGCGCTGGGTCGCCCTGCTGGAACTCGGCGACCCGCGCTACCACGACGAGCTCACCGCGTTCGTCACCGGCTGCCGGCAGGGCGAGGTCGCCCGCCAGCGGATGGCCGCGGCCATCGACAGCGGCATCATCGCCGGCTTCCGCGGCGACTTCGCCGCCGCCGACGCGCACTTCGCCGAGATGGACGGCTACGGCGAGTGGGAGCACTCCGACCACGCCTTCATGGGCCAGCACCTGCGCTGGTGCCTGCTGCTGCTCCGGGGTCGCCTCGCCGAGGCCGAGGCCCTGCTCGACGGGCCGGAGGCGGCCGGCCACCCGCAGCGGGACCTGCTCCGGGCGATCACCGCCGCCGAGCGCGGCGACGCGGAGACCGCCGTGCGGCTCACCGCCGGGATCGAGGCGGCCGGCACCACGCACCCGCGACCGGTGTCGCCGCTGTGGCTGCGGCTGCGGGCACAGGCGGCAGCCGCGAGCGCCGATCCCCGCCGTTGCGCCGAGGCGCGGGCGGCGCTGGAGCCGCACCGGGGCCGGTGGATGGCGGCGTTCTTCGGCTGCGACATCAGCGGCCCGGTCGACCTCTGGCTGGCCGCCGTCGACGCCGCCGAGCGGCGCTGGGACCAGGCGGTCGCCGGCTACGAGGCCGCTCGCGACGCCGCCGATCGGATGGGCGCCCGGCCGTGGTCGCTGCTGAGCCGGGCCGGGCTGGTGGCCGCCCTGAGCGCACGCGGGCGGGCCGGCGACGCGGCCACGGCGGCCGGGCTGCGCGCCGACACGGCGGCCGAGGCGCGTGCACTCGGCATGACCCAGGTGCTGCACCGGCTGGGCGAGGGGGAGATTGCGGCTGCCGTCCCCAGTGGATCTGTGGCTCGACCAGCGGGTGCGGGCCTCACCGGCGCGGTGCCGGCACCCGCGGGAGCCGGCCACACCGTCGGGGCTCCGGCCGCCGGTCATGCCCTCGAGGTGTCGGCGACCGCCGGTGCGGTGCGGGCGACCGCCGGAGCTGGCCAGGCCGGCGCGTTGCTGGCACCGGACGGAGCGGGCCACGCGGCCGATTCCGGCATCGGGAGCGGTGACCGCGTGGGTGAGAGCCGGCCCGTCCAGCCGGAGTTCCGGCGGGACGGGGCCGTGTGGCGGCTCGCGTACGGGGGGACGGTCGTGCACCTGCCCGATGCCAAGGGGCTGCACGACCTGCGGCTGCTGCTGGGCCGGCCCGGCGCCGACGTGCCCGCGGTCGAACTGCTCGACCCGGCGGCCGGCCCGGAACTCGTCGCCGCCCGCCGGCTCGGCGGGGATCCCGTGCTGGACGACGAGGCGAAGGCCCGCTACCGGCAGCACCTGCGGCGGCTCGACGACGAGATCGACCGGGCCGCCGTACGCGAAGACGCACCGAGGCTGGCGGCCCTCGACGCCGAGCGTGCCGCGCTGCTCGACCAGTTGCGGGCCGCCGCCGGTCTGGCCGGGCGCAGCCGCCGCCTCGGTGATCAGGCCGAGCGGGCCCGCAAGGCCGTGACCGCCCGGATCCGGGACACGCTGCGCCGGATCGACGAGCGCCACCCGACGCTCGGGGCGCACCTGAGGGAGTCCGTCGCCACCGGCAGCACCTGCCGCTACCTGCCGCCCGAGCCGGTGCCCTGGCAGCTCTGACCGCCCGCACCAGCCGGGGCCGGTGCCCGTGCCCAGGCGTCCCGGACAAGCCGGGCCGGGGGCACCGACGACGGCACCCCCGGCTCGGCTCTGACGGCCAGCCGTCAGCGGCGGTTGTAGCGGTACATGGTCAGCGTGCCGAAGACGGCCACGAAGCCGGCGCTCCACAGCAGCAGCCACATCGTGTTCGTCGCATCCGTCGATCCGGCCATGGCGGCGCGCACGGCCGCGACCAGGTGGGTGACCGGGTTGGCCTTGACGAACGCCTGGAGCCAGCCCGGCATGGTGGCCGGGTCGACGAAGACGTTGCTCAGGAAGGTCAGCGGGAACAGCACCATCATGCTGACCCCCATGACCGATTTCTCGCTGCGCAGCACCAGGCCGAAGAACGTCCACACCCAGGAGAACGCGAACGAGAAGATCACCAGCAGGCCGATGCCGGCCAGCACGCCGACCGGCCCGCCGGCGGGCCGGAACCCGAGCGCCAGCCCCACGCCGAGGATGACCACCGCGGCGAGCACGTAGCGCAGCACGTCGCCGAAGATCATGCCGACCAGCGCGGCGGGCCGCCAGACCGGCAGGGTGCGGATGCGGTCGAAGACGCCCTTCTCGATGTCGTTGTTCAGCCCGACACCGGTGTACATGGTGATCATCACGACGCTGGTCACCATGATCCCCGGCAGGAAGAACTGCAGATAGTCACGCGGGCTGTCGGCGAGCGCGCCGCCGAACAGGTACGTGAACATCAGCACCATGATGATCGGGAACGCGGTCACGTCGAAGAGCTGCTCCGGCACGTGCTTGATCTTGAGCATGGCCCGCCAGCCGAAGGTCAGCGACGCGGACAGCGCGCCCGGCCTCGGCGGCCGCTCGCCCGGGGCGAGGACCGTCGCCAGCGCCTCGGCGGACGGCACGTAGACGGACGGCGGCCGCCCGGTCGTGGTCGCGGTGTCGCTCATCGGGCCGCCTCCAGTTCGTCGTCCCGCTCGTCGGTCCCGACGGCGGGGTGGTCGGTCAGGGCCAGGAACACCTCGTCCAGGCTCGGCTGGCCGAGGGAGAAGTCGTCCACGACGATGCCGGCCCGGGCCAGCTCGCCCAGGGCGCGCGCGGCCTGCTCGCCGGCCTCCAGGTCGGTGCCGTCCTCGCCGACCCGGGCGGTGAGCGCCACCGGGTCGGGCTCCAGCTGCACCGGCACGCCCAGCGCCACCCGCAGCACCTGCTCGGCGCGGGACCGCTCCCCGGCGTCGCGCAGTCGCACGTGGACGGTGCCGGAGCCGACGGACGACTTCAACTCGCCCGGGGTGCCCTCCGCGATCACCCGGCCGTGGTCGACCACCGCGATCCGGCCGGCGAGCTGGTCGGCCTCGTCCAGGTACTGCGTGGTCAGCAGCACCGTGGTGCCGTGGGCGACCACCGCCCGAATGATCTCCCACACCTGGTTGCGGCTGCGCGGGTCCAGCCCCGTCGTCGGCTCGTCCAGGAAGAGCAGGTCCGGGGTGTTGAGGATGCTCGCCGCGATGTCGATGCGCCGCCGCATGCCGCCCGAGTACTTCTTCACCTGCCGCCCGGCCGCCTCGGTCAGCCCGAACGCGGCGAGCAGGCGGTCGGCCCGCTGCCGGGCCGCCGGCCGGTCCAGGCCGAGCAGCCGGCCCAGCAGGACCAGGTTCTCCGCGCCGGTCAGGTCCTCGTCGAGTGAGGCGTACTGGCCGGTCAGGCTGACCCGGGCGCGGACCGCGTCCGCCTCGGCGACCACGTCGCGGCCGAAGACGCGGGCCCGCCCGCCGTCCGGTCGCAGCAGCGTGGCCAGCACCCGCACCGCGGTGGTCTTGCCGGCGCCGTTCGGCCCGAGCAGCCCGTAGACGGTGCCGGCGGGGACCTGGAGGTCCAGGCCGTCGAGCGCGCGCGTCGAGCCGAACGACCGGACCAGGCCGTCGGCCTCGACGGCCAGGCCGGTGTTCCGGTTACTCATGATCACTACCTTTCTTCGTGTCCTCAGGAGACGTACGGGCGCGCCGCGCGACCCTCGCGCAGCGCCAGGCCCCACCAGCAGAGCTCGTCGAGGAGCACCCGGGCGTCCTGCCGGAGCTGCTCCTCGACCCGCCCCGTCGGCTCGCCGTCGAGCAGGTCGACGCCGACGGTGTCGCGCACGGTCGTCGCGTGCAGGGCGGTGAACACGGTGCGCAGCTGGTCGACCGCGTGCAGGCCGACCGACCGGCAGCCGTACGACACGAAGCCGACCGGCTTGGCCTGCCACTCGTCGTAGGCGTAGTCGATCGCCTGTTTCAACGACGCCGGGAAGCTGTGGTTGTACTCGGGCGTGACCACCACGAACGCGTCCGCCCGGTTCACCTCCCCGGCGAACGACCGCATGGCCGCCGTGGGCTCGGCCGGCAGGCTGGCCGGGAAGTCGTACCCGGCGAGGTCGAGCACGGTCACCGCCAGCCCTTCGCGGCGGCGTGCCTGCGCGACGAACCAGCGACCGATCCGGTCGCCGATCCGTCCCTCCCGGGTGCTGCCGATGATCACGGCGAGCCGCAACGGCGTCATGCTCCCCTCCCGCTGGTGTCGGGCCTCACCCCCCAGGCGCCAGACGCGGACCGGCGGCCCGCCAGATCGGATCTGGCGGGCCGCTGTCGGGGGTGGCTGCTTCAATCGGCGCCGGAGAGTAGGGGGACGGCATGACCGAGGTACGCCTTGCGCCGTGGAGGGCCGACGACCTGGCGCTGCTGCGGCAGCTCAACGCGCCGGAGGTGCGGGCGCACACGGGCGGCCCGGAAACCGACGAGCAGGTGCTCGCCCGGCACGAGCGCTACCTGCGCGGCCCCGGCCCGCGCAGCGGGCACATGTTCACCGTCGGGCTGCCCGACGGGACGAAGGTCGGCAGCGTCGGCTACTGGGCACGCGAGTGGCGCGGCGAGCCGGTCTACGAGATGGGCTGGGCGGTGCTGCCGGCGTACCAGGGGCGGGGGCTGGCGAGCGCGGCGGTGCGGGCGCTGATCGCGGAGGCCGCGGCGCACGGTGACCGGCGTTTCGCCCACGCCTACCCGTCGGTGGACCATCCGGCGTCGAACGCGGTGTGCCGCAAGGCCGGGTTCACGCTGCTCGGTGAGACGGAGTTCGAGTACCCGCCGGGGCACCTGATGCGCTCCAACGACTGGCGCGTCGAGCTGACCGGGTGACACGCGAACGGGGCGGGCCGGCCGGCCCGCCCCGTCGCACGCGCGTCAGCGGGCCGTGTCCAGCCGGGTCCGCTGCTCCGGGGTCAGCTCCAGCTCGACCGCCGCGAGGCTCTCCTCCAGCTGCGCCACCGAGGAGAAGCCGACCAGCGGGATCGCCGGCACGTCCCCGCCGAGCAGCCAGGCGAGCACCACCTGGTTGACCGTCGCCCCGATCTCGTCGGCGACGGCGCGCAGCGCGGCCAGCCGGACCGGGGTGCTCGGCAGGGCGTACTCCTCGCCGAGCCGTTCCGGCTTGGCGTAGGCGCCCTTGAGCAGCGGCGAGTACGCCACCAGGGTCAGTTGCGGCTCGGCCCGCAGATAGCTGGCCAGGTCGGGGCCGACCCAGCCGACGTCGCCGTCCGGGTCCAGGTCGCTCGGCAGGTCCGGCCGCCGGGGCAGGTAGCTGCGGTGGTACTGGAGCACCTCGTACCCGGGCAGGCCGGCCGCGGCGGCCAGTGCCCGGGCCCGCTCGACCCGCCAGGCGCGGTGGTTGCTCGCGCCCAGCAGCCCGACGGTGCCCTCGGCGACCAGGTCTGCGAAGCCCTGGACCGTCTCCTCCAGCGGGACGTTCCGGTCCTCGATGTGCGCGTAGAGCAGGTCGAGCCGGTCCACGCCGAGCCGTTCGCGGCTGCGCTCGGCCGACTCGCGGATCACCTTGGCGGACAGGCCCTCGGCATTGTCCACGTAGCTGGTGCCCGGCGCGAGGGGACGGGCGCCGAGCTTCGTGGCGATGGCCACCTCGCCGCCGACGCCGCGGCTGCGCCGCCAGCGGCCGAGCAGCTCCTCGCTCTCCCCGCCCTGGCCGCCGTTCTGCCAGAACGCGTAGTTGTCCGAGGTGTCGATGAACGTGCCGCCGGCCTCGACGTACCGGTCGAGGATCGCGTACGAGGTGGCCTCGTCGGTGGCGGTGCCGAAGAGCATCGCGCCGAGGCTGAGCACGCTGACCTCGCGCCGGGTGGCCGGGTCGGTGCCGATGGTGCGGTAACGCATGGGTTCCTCCCCGTGGAGAACGTTGCCGCCACCCTCCACCTTCGAGTGCGCGCGAAGTCAAACCCTCACCAGGGCAGCACCCCGTAGCCGCCGCCGGCGTCCATCTGGTAGCCCCAGAGCAGGCCGCTCGGCCCGTCCGCCGGCAGGGTGGCCAGGTGCACGCTCACCTCGGCGCCCTCCTCCGGGGTGCGGAAGCCGCTGTGGTGGTTCAGGTCGGTGGCGCAGTAGCCGGGATTGGCCGCGTTCACCTTGATCGGGGTGTCCCGCAGCTCCTTGGCGTACATGGCCGTGACCATGTTCAGCGCGGTCTTCGAGGTCGGGTAGGGGATCGAGGTCAGCGGGAACAGGGCTCCCTTCGGGTCGGTCATCACCGCGATCGAGCCGACCTCGCTGGAGACGTTCACGATCCGCGCGGCCGGCGCCCGGCGCAGCAGCGGCAGCAGCGCGTTGGTCACCGCGACCACGCCGAACACGTTCGTCTCGTACACCTCGCGCAGCGAGTCGAGGGTGGTCTCGCTGGGCAGCCCGGCGCCGTCGGCGCGGATGATGCCGGCGTTGTTGACCAGCACGTCCAGGTGGCCGTACTCCCGCTGGACCAGCTCGGCCGCGGCGGCGACCGACGCCGCGTCGGTGACCTCCAGCGGCACGACGCGGGTGTCCACCCCCTCGGCGCGCAGCTTGTCCGCCGCCTCCCGGCCCCGCGTGGTGTCGCGCGCGCCGACCAGCACGGTCATCCCGCGCGCGCCGAGCTGCCGGGCGGTGGCCAGGCCGATTCCCTTGTTGGCCCCGGTGATCAGGGCGATCGTCGTCGTCATGCGGTCCAGGCTGCCGCCGGGTGCGGACCGGCGGGAGAGGCCCGCCGAGCCTGGTACCGCCGGTACCACCTCCGGCGGCCGGCGATGCGGCAGGCTGGGGACATGAGCACGCTTCGCCGCGACGAGCTGGCGAACTTCCTGCGCACCCGCCGCGCCCGGTTGCGCCCCGCCGAGGTCGGCCTCCCCGACGGGGTACGCCGCCGCACGCCGGGCCTGCGCCGCCAGGAGGTCGCCCAGCTCGCCGGGATGTCCATCGACTACTACATCCGGCTGGAGCAGGGGCGCGGCCCGCACCCGTCCCGGCAGGTGCTCGCCGCGCTGGCCCGGGCGCTGCTGCTCAGCCGGGACGAGCGGGTGTACCTGTTCCAGGTCGCCGGGGACTGCCCGCCGGACGCGACCGGGCCCGGCCGGGAGGTGTCGCCGGGGACGCGGCACCTGCTCGACGCCATGTCGGAGACACCCGCGTACCTGGTCGACGCCGCGTACGAGATCCTGGCCTGGAACCGGCTGGCCGCCTGGTTCGTCGGCGACCTGTCGGCAGTGCCGGCCGGCGAGCGCAGCATGGTGCGCTGGATGTTCGGCGCGACGGTGCCCGAGTCGCACTGGGCCGACCCGGAGGTGCTGCGTTTCGCCCGGACCACCGTGGCTGACCTGCGGGCCGCGTACGGGCGTTACCCGGCCGACCCGGCGCTGGCCGCGCTGGTCACCGAGCTGCTCGGGCTCTCCCCGCGGTTCGCCGCGCTGTGGGCCGAGCACGAGGTGGGGGAGCGGCGCCCCACGGTCAAGCGGGTCGCCCACCCGGAGCTGGGCCCGCTGGAGTTCGAGTGCCGGGTGCTGCACGTACCGGAGACCGACCAGCGGCTGATCGTCTACGTGCCCGAGCCGGGGTCGCCGACGCAGGCCGCGTTCCGCGGTCTCGCCGAGCGGGTCGGCTCGTGAGCCCGCGACCGGGGGCCGGCAGCCCGGCCCCCTCGGTCGCGGTGGCGGCTCAGTCCGGCACGTAGTCGAAGGTGTCCGGGTTCGGCCCCTGCCGGCCCGCCTCGCCCTTGTCCAGGCCGTTGAGCCGGTCCACGGACGCGTCGTCCAGCTCGAAGTCGAAGATCCGGAAGTTCTCCTCGATCCGGCTCGGCGTGGTCGACTTCGGGAAGACGATGTCGCCGCGCTGCACGTGCCAGCGCAGCACCACCTGGGCCGGGGTCCGCCCGACCTCCTCGGCGATGTCGACGACGGTCGGGTCGTCCAGCACCTTGCCCTGGGCGATCGGCGACCACGCCTCGGTGAGGATGTTGTGCGACTTGCCGTAGGCGCGCACCTCCTCGTTGGCGAAGTAGGGGTGCACCTCGATCTGGTTCACCGCCGGTGTGATGTCCGCCTCGGCGGCCAGCCGCTCCAGGTGGGGGACCTGGAAGTTGGAGACGCCGATCGACCGGACCCGGCCGTCGCGCTGCAACTCCTCCAGCACCCGCCAGGTGGAGACGAAGTCGCTGTCGTAGCGGGTGGGCAGCGGCCAGTGGATGAGGAACAGGTCGAGGTAGTCGAACTTCAGCTCGGCGAGGGTCGACTCGAACGCCTTGCGGGCGTCGTCCGGGCGGTGGAAGGCGTTGCTCAGCTTGCTGGTGACGAAGACCTCGCTCCGGTCCAACCCGGAGGTGCGCACGGCCTGCCCGACCTCGGCCTCGTTGCCGTACATCTCGGCCGTGTCGATGTGCCGGTAGCCGATCTCCAGCGCCCTGCTGACGGCCTGCGCGGTGTCCTTCGGCTCGATCTGGAAGACCCCGAAGCCGAGCTGCGGGATGGTGTTGCCGTCGTTGAGCGAGATGTTGGGAACGCTGTTCGGGGCCATGAAGCCTCATCTCCGATCGTCCGGGGTGCCCGGGAACGCTTCCACGCGTGGTGCCGGGCCTTGCCACCCGGGTTCTCTACCCGCTCGTCCCGGCTCGTCACGGCCGCCGGTGGGGTGATCTGCGCCGCCTACCGCACCCGCGGCTGCTGACCCGCCCCGCCCTGGCCGGCCTCGAAGAGCACCGGCCAGGGCCGGGCGGCCGACGCGAGCGCCGCGGTCGCCGGTGGCGGCTCCGCGGCGGCCAGCACCTCGGCCGCGAGCTGCCCGAACATCGGGGCGGCCGGGTGCCCGGCCCGCGCCGGCCAGGCCGCCGAGGTCCGCTTGACCAGGGGCACGTCGACCAGCGGTCGCCAGGTGATCCGCGGCTCGCGGCGGGCCACCGGCTCCGGTTCCAGGGCGACCGCGCCACCGGCCAGCAGCAGGCCGAACAGGAACTCCGGGTTGCGGGCGGGCCGGACCCGGGCCGGCGCGAAGCCGTGCCGGCGGCAGACCGCCAGCAGGTGCCCGTGCCAGCCGGGCGCGGTGGCCGGCGGCGCGGTGATCAGGTCCAGGCCGGCCAGGTCGGCCAGCTCCACCTCGCGGGCGCGGGCCGCCGGGGCGGCCCGGGGCAGCAGCACACCGACCGGAGCGTCCACGGCCGGCCCGAAGCGCAGCCCGGCCTCCTCCACCGGGTGGTGCAGCAGGCCCACATCCAGCCGCCCCTCGGCCAGCATCCGCCGCTGCTCGGCGCTGGTCAGCTCGTGCAGGTCGAGGTCGAGTCCGGGCGCCCGCGCGGCGAGCCCGTCGAGCAGCGCGCGCAGCGTCACGGCCGGGGTCTCCGGCGGTACGCCGGCGCGCAGCACGCCGAGCGCGCCCCGCCGGACCTGGTCGACGAGGTTGCGCAGGCGGCGCTCCCCGGCGAGCAGCTCGTCGGCCTCGCCGAGCAGGAGCTGGCCGGCCGTGGTGAGCCGGACCTGGCGCTGCGAGCGGTCGAAGAGGGTCGCGCCCAGCTCCCGTTCGAGGCGCTGGATCGACTGGCTCAGCGGCGGCTGCGCCATGCCCAGCTCCTCGGCCGCCCGCCCGAAGTGCAGCTCCCGGGCCACCGCCACGAAGTGCCGCAGGTGTCGCAGCAGGTCCACGACGGGCACCCTACGCCCGCCCCGGTCGCCGCTGGCTACCGTGTCGGGGTGAGCGGGGAGCGGATCGGGGAGATCTTCGAGCGGGCCGGGATCAGCGGCTGCCTGCACGTCGAGGACGTCGACGCGCCCGGTCGGGAGGTGGCGCTGCGGGCCGACGAGCAGGTGGTGATCGCCTCCGTGTTCAAGATCCTGCTGGTGCTGGAGTTCGCCCGGCAGGCCGTCGCCGGTCAGCTCGACCCGGCCGAGCGGGTGCTGGTCGGCGCCGCCGACCGGCTCGGGGGCTGGGGTGTCGCCGGCTGCGCCGACGACGTCGAGGTGTCCCTGCGCGACCTGGCCTACTTCGCCATGTCGGTCAGCGACAACACGGCCGCCGACCTGCTGCTGCGCCGGGTCGGCCCGGACGTGCTGCCGATGCTCGCCGCCGAGCTGGACCTGCCGCGTACCCGGATCGTCGGCGGCCCCCGCCAGCTGGTCGAGACGATGCTCGCCGACGTGGGGGCCCGCACCGAGGCCGACTTCGCCCGGATCTTCCCCACCCTGCCGCCGGAGCGGGTCCGGGCCATGCGGGTCTTCGACCCGGAGCACACCACCTCCAGCACGGCCCGCGAGATGACCCGGCTGCTCGGCCTGATCTGGCGGGACGAGGCGGGGCCGCCGGCCGCCTGCGCGATGGTCCGCGAGCTGATGGCCCGGCAGCTCTTCTGGACCCGGCTGGCCGCCGGCTTCCCACCCGGCGTCCGGGTCGCCGGGAAGACCGGCACGCTGCCCGGCCTGCACCTGGAGGCCGGGGTCGTCGAGTATCCCGACGGCGGCCGGTACGCGGTCGCGGTCTTCGCCCGCACCGAGCGGCTCAGCACCCGCCGGATCGACGTGGACCTGGCCATGGGCGAGGCCGCCCGGACCGCCGTCGAGGCGCTGCGCGCCGGCTGATTTCCGCGCCGGGTGCGGCCCGCGCCGGTGCCTGTGACCTGCGGTGATATCGGAACGGCTATCGAGCTTTCCGCCCGTCGATCTTGGACGTCGGCGGGCGGCCGGTGGTGGGGTGGGCGAACCGATCAACCTGTCCCGCACCGGGAGGACGCTTCATGCTCGACAAACGGCCCTACGACCGCCGCCGCTTCCTGCGCGATGCCGCCGTCGGCACCGCCGCCGTGTCGACCGCCGGCCTGGTGGCCGGCGCATCCGCCGCGCCGGCCCAGGCCGCCACGGCCGCCCCGGCCGCCGCCGGCCCCTGGCGCTCCGGCGCGGTCAGCTTCCGCTGGTGGGGTACGTCCGGCTGGCGGATCGACATCGGCGACCGGACCCTTCTGGTCGACCCGTACCTGAGCCGCTACGACACCGGCCTGTTCAAGGGCGCGTTCAACGAGAACACCCGGCTGAAGGTGGACACCACCGTCGTCGACCCGCTGGTGGACCGGGCCGAGAACATCCTGGTCACGCACACCCACTGGGACCACTTCAACGACGTCCCGCACATCGCCGAGCGCACCGGCGCGCGGGTCGTCGGCACGCTGACCGCCTACCACCTCGGGCTGGCGTACGGGCTGCCGAGCACGCAGCTCGCGCCGGTCCGGGGCGGCGAGGTGCTCGACTTCGGCGCGTACACGGTCGAGGTGGTCAGCTCCCTGCACAGCCGCAACGCGGCCTGGTCGATGGCCTTCCCCGGGGTGCGGCTCAGCCGGCCGCCGAAGCCGGAGACGATCGCCGACCTGCCCGAGGGGGACACCCTGGCCTACCAGATCCGCGTCGACGGCGGCCCGTCGGTGTTCTTCATGGGCGCGAGCGACTTCGCCGAGCGCAACCTGGCCGGGCTGGCCCCCGACGTGGCGATGGTGGCCTCCGCCGCGAGCACCTCGACGGCCGACTACGTGCCTCGGCTGATGGCCGCCCTCGACCATCCGAAGGTCGTGGTGCCGGTGCACTGGGACAACTTCGAGACGCCGCTGACCAACCCGCCGACGGTGGCGCCGAAGGACCGCGAGCGCCTCGACGACCTGATCGCCGCCGTACGGAAGGCGTCGCCGCGCAGCCGCGTGCTGGTGCCGGAGTACCACACGGCGTACCACTTCTGAGGTCGGTCGCGGAGGGGCCGGGTCACGGGGCCGGCCCCTCCGCTCAGCCGGCGGTCAGGTCGCGCAGGGCGAGCACGGACTTCCAGTTCCGGGTGGTCGCCACCACGCCGAGCTTCTTCTCCAGGTGGGCGTTGGTGAACTTGGTCCGCCCGTAGCCGCCGTCGGGGAAGTGCAGGTGCACCTCGCGGCCGTCGACCGCGAACTCCAGGTTCTCCCCGGCCGGCGCGGCCAGATCCTTGACCCGGGCCGGGCTCGGCGCGGCCGAGAGGAAGGCCACCAGCACCCGGGTCGGGTCGTCCTGCTTCCCGGCGTACGGGCTGGCCGCGGCGACCGCCGCCAGTTCGTCACCGCTGCGCACCAGCACCGGCACGCGCAGGTCCAGCTCGTCGGCGAGCTTGCCCGCGATGCCCTCGGCCAGGAGGTCGTCCTTCGTGGGCGGACCGCTGAAGACGACGTTGCCGCTCTGCAGGTAGGTCTTGACGTCGGAGTGCCCGAGGTCGGTGACGATGCGGCGCAGGTCGGCCATGGCCAGCCGGGTGCTGCCGACGTTGACGCCCCGCAGCAGGGCGGCGTAACGGGTCATCCGGGCCTCCTCGCATCGGCGTCGCTGGGCCCCAGCCTAGAACCGCCCCGGCCCGTCACCCGCGTAAAAAGAGTGACTCGCGTTCGTGACACATTTGTTACCCGACGCTCTCTCCCGCCGCACCGTCGCAAGTGGTTGCCTGAAGACAACATTCCCCTGGTCAGGTGCTGCCTCGGGCGGCGCCGCAGGGGCAACTGCTCACCCGACGGCGGTGGCCGGAGCTGATCACCGCCTCACGGCAGGAGGCACCACGTGCGAATGAGACGACCGAGCCGGATCGCGGCCGCGGTGGCGGGCGTGACGGCGCTCGCCTTCACGGTCTCGGCCCCGGCCCAGGCGAACGACCACGAGAACCTTCCCGGCGAGCCGACCATCACGCTGCCGATCAACGACAGCGCGGCGGGCGGCACCTACAACCAGGACTTCACCCGGGTCTACGCCAACACCACACCGGACGGCACGCCGGTCTACATCTACGTACCGAAGGGGACCCCGCTCGACGGCACCGCGCCGGTCGGCGTGGCCAGCCTCGACCCCCAGTTCGACCACAACCCGGGCGACGGGTTCGTCCCCTGCGCCACCGCCACCGCGGCGCAGTTCGCCCTCACCCAGGCGCAGATCAACTACGTCGGCGACAAGCTCGCCGACCAGATCGTCGCCGTGGACGAGGAGCACTTCGGCCCGATGGACGCGGCCGACCCGGCCGAGCCGGCCAGCGACTCGCTGGTCATGGTGCTCTACAACATCCAGGACGACGCCTACTACGACTGCGCGCAGACGTCGTACACGGCCGGCTACTTCGCGCCGGACTTCATCGACAGCAACGGCATGAACGTCATCGTGGTCGACGCCCTCGACTGGGCGAACCGGGTCGGGCCGAACGACTCGCCGTGGCGGGACGCCAACCCGGCCAACGACCGCCCCGAGCTGTACGAGGGCACGGTCGCCCACGAGCTGCAGCACCTGCTGCACAACTACAGCGACCCCGGTGAGCTGTCCTGGGTCGACGAGGGGCTGGCCGACTTCGCCATCTTCCTCAACGGCCTGGACGCCGGCGGCTCGCACCTGACCAACCACCAGGTCTTCTACGAGGAGACCTCGCTGACCCGGTGGGGCAGCACCCTGGCCAACTACGGCGCCTCGTTCACCTACTTCCAGTACCTGTGGGAGCAGGCCGGCGGCAACGGCGACGGCACCTTCACGCCCGACAAGCAGTACGACGGCCGGGCCGGTGACCTGCTCATCAAGAAGATCTTCGAGGAGCAGGCCGACGGCATGGCCGGCGTGCAGAACGCCATCGACTCGTTCAACGCGGCGACCGGCGCGCACCTGCGCAGCGCGGCCGACCTGTTCCGCGACTGGTCGGTGGCGGTCTACCTGGACGACGAGGACTCGCCGGTCTACGACATCAAGGCGTTCGACTTCGGCGACCCGGCGGACACCAGCTGGACCATCGACATCGCCGACGACGTGTTCTGGAGCGGCCGGGGCCGCTACCAGGGCGCCACCCCCGAGGCCAAGTGGGCGCGGCTGAAGAACCGCCAGGACACCACCGCCGTGCCGTTCGGCATGTCGGTCGAGCGGTTCCGCAACCCCGGCCCGACCGTGGCGCTGGCCTTCGACGGCGACGACGAGACGGTGATCGCGCCGCACACCGGCGCCACCCACTGGTACGCCGGGTACGAGAGCCAGGACGACAACATCCTCGCCGTCAGCACCTCCGGCGCGGTCACCTCGCTGGACTTCTGGAGCTGGTACTTCATCGAGGAGGGCTGGGACTACGGCTTCGTCGAGGCCCTCGTCAACGGCGACTGGGTGACCGTGCCGGTGCGTAACGACGCCGGTCAGGTCGTCACCACCAACGACGACCCGCACGGCAACAACGAGGAGGGCAACGGCCTGACCGGCACCTCCGGCGGCCGGTACTTCGTCGACGACCCGGTGTACCAGCACCTGACCGCCGACCTGCCGGCCGGCACGACGGACGTGCGGTTCCGCTACTCGACCGACGCCGCGTACATGGACACCGGCTGGTTCGTGGACGACGTGAAGGTCAACGGCGCCGACGCGAGCCTCACCTCGGCGGCGGGCAACTGGTTCGCCACCAGCGGCGTGCAGGACAACAACTGGACGGTCCAGGTGGTCAGCCACTGCGACCTCACGCCGGGCGTCACCTCGCCGGGTGAGACCAGCGACGGCGCCGGCAACTGGGTCTACCGGTCCACCGGCGACCAGTTCACCGCCGGCGGCCTGCGGACCAAGTGCGCCAACGGCAACCAGGACGACTTCGCCGTCCTGATCTCCAACCTGCCGACCGGTGACCTCACCTACCTGGACGCGGACTACACCTTCCGGGTGACGAACACGGGCAACGGCAAGTAGCTCTCCCACCCCGTCGGGCCCGCGCCGCACCTCGGCGCGGGCCCGACGCCGTCCCGGGCCGGGTCACCATCCCGAGCGGCTTTCACATGAACACCCTTCACCCGCGTCCGGCTCGTGGTTGATTCGGCGGGACCCGACCCGCCCGCGCCCCGCGGGCCCCGCCGAAGGGGTGCCGGATGACCGAACCGACGCCGGTGACGCCGCGCCACGCCCCACCACCGACCGCCGTCGAGCGGGCGGTGGCCCGGGCCGTCGCGCTCGCGCCCGGCCCGTGCCGGCTGCCGCAGCTCGCGCGTGTGGCCGGCCGGCCCGAACCGGAGGTCGCCGACGCGGTGGCCGCGCTCACCGCCCGCGGGCTGCTCGCCGACACCGCCGGCGGCCTGACCGCCGGCCGGGCGCTCCGCGAGCAGGTCGACGCCCTGCCGCCGTCCCTCCTGGGGCACCTGCACCGCCGCGCGGCCGAGGCGCTCGCGGACGCCGACCCGGATCGCGCCGCCGCACACCTGCTGGCGGCGGTCCGGGCCACCGGCGAGGCCGATCCCGGCCTGGTCGACCGGCTCGTCGCCGACGGCGCGGTCGACCCGTCGGCCGGGGCGGACCTGCTGCTCGCCGTGCTCCCCGGCGCCGCTGCCGCAACGCGCACCCGCTGGCTGCTCTCGGCGGGCGACCTGCTCGTCCTGGCCGGGCGCGGCGACGAGGCCGCCGACCTGCTCACCGCCGAACTTGCCGCCGACCGCGCCGGCGCGCCCGATCGCGGGCTGCTGCTCGGCCGGCTCGGATCCTGGCAGGCCGGCCGCCGGCCCTCGGTCGCGCTCGACCACCTCGACCGGGCCCGCCGCCTGGCCGGGCCCGAACACCAGGCCTGGCTCGCCGCCACCGCGGCGACCGTGGCCGCCCGCGCCGGTCACCCGCGCGCCGACGCCCTGCTCCGCGAGGCCGGCCGGGCGCAGGCCGCGCACCCGTCCGCCCGGGCCGGCGTACGGCTGGCGCTCGCCCGGGCCGCCCGGGCGCTCGCCCTCGGCGCGGTGCCCGGCGCCCGGGACGTGCTGGCCACCGTGGACCCGGGCCGGCCCGCCCTGCGTGCCGAGGCCGCCGCCGTCCGCGCCGAGCGGATCGCCGTGCGGCTCGCGCTCGGCGAGTACCCGGACGCGGCGACCGCGGTCCGGGCGGCGCACGACGACCTGCCCGCCGCCGGCACCCCGGCCGTGCTCGCGCTGTCCTGCCTGCGGATGCTGGCGGTGGGGGAGTTGCCCGAGGCCGGGGCGCAGGCCCGGCTGGCGCTGGACCGCCCACCCGGCCCGCTCGCCGACGAGGTACGCGCCGCGCTGCTCTCGGTCGTCGTCGAGGTCGCGTACCGCCTCGGGCGTCCGGCGGTGGCCCGGGCCGTGCTCGACCGGGAACACCCCGACCACCCCTGGCCCGACCGGATGCCGTGGACGCTGCTGCGCTGTGCCGCGGCGGCCGATCCCGAGCCGCTGCGCCACCCCGGGCTGATCCGGTGCGCCGCCGCCGACGCGGCCCGGTCGGTACGCCCACTGCTGCTGGTCGCCCAGCACGGCCCCCGGCTGGTCCGGGCCCTGCTGCTGCTCGGCGACGCGAACCTGGCCCGGGCCGTCGCCGACCGCCTCGCGGCGGTGGCCGAGCGGACCCCCGTACCCCTCTGGCAGGGGCTGGCCGGGCACGCCGACGCGCTGGTCCGCCGTGACCCGTCGGCGCTGCGGGCGGCCGTGCGGGCGCTGCGCGCCACCGGCGCCGGCCCGGCGCTGGCCGACGCGCTGCTGGACCTCGCCCGCTCGCCCCGGGTGCGGCTGGCCGAGGCCCGGCCCGCCGCCCAGGAGGCCGCGGCGCGGTACGGGCGCCTCGGCGCGGTCGGCGACCAGGAGCGGGCCGAGCGGTGGGACCGCCGGCTCGCCGCGACCCGCCGCCGCCCGGCGCCCGGCCCGCCCGGGCACGGCCTGGCGGCGCTGACCGCCCGGGAGGCCGGCATTGCCGAACTGCTCGCGGCCGGCGCCACGAAGCAGCAGGTGGCGGGCCGGTTGTACCTGTCCTTCCACACCGTCGACACGCACCTGCGCGCCATCTACGCCAAGCTCGGCATCCGCAACCGGGTGCAGCTCGCCCGGCTGTGGGACGCCCGGCTGGTCAGCGCACCACCGGGCGCTTCTCCCTCGGCAGCGCCTCGATCATCTCGCGGGGCAGGTTGATGGTGTCGGCGATCACCTCGGCCGGCATGTTCGCCATCCACTGGGCCAGCGAGATGTCCTCGAACCGGGGCTTGCGGAACATTTCCAGGAAGACCAGCGGCTCGTCGCCCAGGTTCTCGATGTAGTGCCCGTAGGCGAACGGCACGTAGCCGACGTCGCCGGCCTGGAAGTCGAAGGTGCGGGCGACACCGGAGCTGGCGAACACCCCCATCCGGCCGCGCCCGGAGATCCAGTACTGCCACTCGTCGTCGGTCGGGTGCCAGTGCAGCTCGCGCAGGCCGCCCGGTTCGATCTCCACCATCGCCGCGCAGATCGCCGTCGATGCCGCGAAGTTGGTGGAGTCGACGATGCGTACGGTGCCGCCGGGGAAGCGCTGCGGGGCCTGGGCGTGCAGCCGGTGCTTGAAGGTGCGGGGCACGTCGCCCGTGGGGCTGACCACCCGGTCCTGCTCCAGGGGCGGCGGCACCTCGCCCGGGAAGATGTACTTCTCCTTCTCCGGCAGGCCGCTGAGCTGGTCGACGCTCCAGCCGAAGTTCTTGGCCAGCACGCTCTTCGGGGTGCGCACGAAGAAGTCGCTCATCAGGAAGGTGCTGTTCTCGGAGAAGCCGCCGTCGTCGAAGACCAGCAGGAACTCGACCCCCTCGCCGAGCGCCTGGATGTGGTGCGGGATGCCCTTGGGGAAGAACCACAGGTCGCCCTGCCGCACGTCGTCGAGGAAGTTGCGGCCCTCCTGGTCCACGGCGCCGATGCGGCAGCTGCCGTTGAGCACGTACGCCCACTCGGCCTCCTTGTGCCAGTGCAGTTCCCGGTACGCCCCGGGTTCCAGCGCCATGTCGACGCCGGCCAGCTCGGTGGCGATCGGCAGCTCGCGCTGGGTCACCTCGCGGGTCCAGCCGCCCCGCTCGATGCGGGTGTGGGAGTTGGAGAAGGAGAACCTGAGGTTGGGCACGGTGCCCGAGTCGGTGGCCGGCGGCGTGAGCAGGTCCGGGTTCTGCCGGTCGACGGCCACGTTGCGCGGCCCGACGTCCGGTCCGCCCGCGCCCCCGCGTACCGGCTGCGGCAGGGGTTGGTCGCTCATGGTCGGCTCCTTCGCGCTCGGGTCCCGTGCGGCGACCGCGGGGTCGCGGCAACCGGAACCCGATCCTCCGGCGGGGCGCGCCGCCGGCACATGGCGCGATCGCGGGGTGTCCCATCGCCCCGCGGGGCGGCGGCCGCCGGTCAGGAGTCGCGGTAGATCGGCAGGCCGAGGGTGCGGCGTACCTTGTCGGCCTGCGTGCCGCCGTCGTGGGCGGCGGCGGCCCGGATCTCCCGCATCAGCGCCTCGGCGGTGCCGGCCTCGGCGGCGAGCTGCCAGTGCCGCAGGGCCACGTCGTTCTCCTTGAGCAGCGCGGCGACCGGGGCCTGTGCCGGGGCCGGCCAGACGGTGGTGCGCAACTGCTCGGCGTGGGCGGCGTTGGTGGTGGCGACCGTGCGGGCCAGGCCGCGCACCGTCCGCCACGGCCGGCGGGCCTTCAGCGCCTCCTCCAGCTGGTCCAGCGCGGTGTTGTACGGCGCCACGATGGCCAGGTAGCGGCCCTTCGCCTCCTTCACGGTCAGCGGGGCGGGCGCGCTCGGCGACGGGCGCTCCCAGGCCGGCAGGACGGTCGTCTCGCTGCCGCCGCCACAACCGGCGAGCAGCAGCACCAGGGCCAGGGCGGCGGACCAGCGGCGCACGGGGTCTCCCATCCGGTGGGCACAGGGGTCACCGAGTCTAGGGGTGACCCGGCGGCCGTGCCGGCCGCCGACTATTCGGCGACCGGGAGGACGACCTCGTTACGGCGCAGGAACCACGGCTTCCACGGCGGGTCGAAGCGGGCGTAGCGGACGGCGCCGGTCGGGCTCAGGCCGGCGGCGGTGACCGCGCGGCCGAGCGCGGTGGCCCGTCGCTCGAACGTCCGCGCGGTCCACCGCCCGGAGAACCGCATCGCCGCCGCGAGCTGCCCCGGGATCTCCCGGGTGGTGACCAGCGGGTCCGCCGGCTCGGGCAGCGTGGCCAGGGTGAAGCCCGCCGGCATCACGAACCGCACCAGCCAGCTTCCCGGCCGGTCGCCCTCCTCCTGCAGCACGGGAACCGTCATCGCGATCCGCTCCGGGCCGGCCGGCTCCGGCGCCGCCCGCGCCGCCACCGGGACCGCCCGGCGCGACCGGTTCGCCCCGGAGAGGTACCGGGCCAGCGGCCGGAACGCCGCGTTGCCCGCGGCCTCGAACGACCCGGCGACGTGGACCTCGGCGACCAGGTGGGCCGGGTAGCGGCGCAGCTCGAAGCCCGGGTGACGGGCCACCACGCGGTACGGCTGCCGCTCGGTCATCGCGCCCTCCCGCCCTCGCCGGTCGGTCCCACCGCCGACGCTACCGCCGCGCGCCGTCCCGGTCCGGCGGACCGGGGACCAGCCGCCAGTACTGCCGCTTCCCCTCGTCCCGGACCACCACCCCGAGTAGGGCCAGCTCACCGCGCAGCTCGACCGCCTCGCCGCCCCGGTCGGCGTCGACCGCCCGCTGCCGGGCCCGCAGCAGCGCGTCCGCCCCGGCCGGCAGCCCCGGCAGGCCCTCGACCCACCGCCGGTACGCCGACTCGTACGGGTCCTGCTCGACCCAGGGCCAGCCCTGCCCGGTGAACGCCGCGCGCAGCCGCTCCACGCTGAGGTCGGACGGCTCCCGGGCCAGTTCCCCGCCGGCGGCGTCCAGCAGCACCAGCGCCTTCCCGTCGCGGAACACCCCGATGACCCCGGCCCGGGCGACGTCCCGGCCGTGACCGTCGCGGTGCAGCCGGACCGAGGTGCGCCCCACCGTCACGGTCAGCCGTTCCCGGGTGCCCAGGAGCGCGAGCACCAGGCCGGCCAGCGCGACCACCCCCGCCCCCACCGGGTACGACCGTTCCGCCGGCCACCGGTCCAGCAGCGCGAACCAGCCCTGAAAGGGGAACCAGGGCAGGTCGGCCACCCAGCCGGACGCGGCGGTCAGCGCCGCGCCCAGCCCCGCACCGAGCAGCGGGAACCCGGCCCACATCAGCACCAGCTCGCCGGCGCCGCCGCTGACCACGACGGCCTCGCCGGATCCCCGCGCCGCCACGGTCAGGACACCTCCCGCCGGAGCGTACGGACCAGCCCGGCGACCAGCGGGACGAGCAGCCAGACGGCCAGCGACACCCCGAGCCGGCCCCACTGCCCGGCGGTCATGTCGGGGCCGAGCAGGGGCTCCATGGTGACCGAGGTGTCCAGCCACCGGGCCGGTTCGCGCAGCGCCCGGATCATCGCGGCGAGGACGCTCCAGACGGTCGGCAGCAGCAGGTAGGTGACGATCGCCAGCGGGGTGTTCAGCAGCAGCAGGCCGAAGCCCGCGCCCATCAGCACGTTCGCCACCTGGAACACCGCCGCGTACGGCAGCAGGTGCCAGTCGAAGGTCCAGGCGCCCGCGCCGCCGGTGGCCCGGGCGGCCAGCGTGCCGGCGGCCGCGACGGCGAGGCTGACCAGCACCGAGGCCAGCGCGGCCAGCACCACCGCGGCGAGCTTCGCGGTGACCACGCGTTCCCGCCGGGGCACCAGGGCGAAGGTGGTCAGCGCGGTGCGCTGCGACCACTCCCCGGTGATGGAGAGGATGCCGAGCACCGGCAGGAGCAGCCCCACCGGGAACAGCGACGGGGTGAAGAAGGCGGTGAAGGTCTGCTCCGCGTCCTTCAGCACGAAGATCTGCACCGTCACGATCACGGCCGCGACCAGCCCGATGGTGATCAGGAGCCAGCGTCCGGCCCGGGTGTCGGTGAGCTTGCGCAGCTCCACCCCGGTCAGCCGGGCCAGCGAGGGACCGGTCGCCGCCGGGCGGCTCAGCGTGGGGGCGGGGGCGGTGACGGCGGTCATCGGACGGCCTCCTTCGTGGACGCGCCGGCGGTGAGGGTGAGGAAGAGCTGTTCGAGGCCGCCGCTGCCGGCCGGGCGCAGCTCGGTGAGGACCAGCCCGGCGTCCGCCGCGGCCTGGCCGACCGCCTCCGGTTCGGCCCGGACCACGTAGCCGCCGTCGGTGCCGGCGCTCGCCGGCAGGCCGGCCCGGTCCAGGGTGAGCCGCAGGGCGTGCTGGTCCCGGGCGCGGACCAGGGTGCCGGCCCCGGCCAGCAGCTCGTCCTTGCCGCCCTGGGCGACCACCCGGCCGCCGCCGATCACCACGAGCCGGTCGGCCACGGCCTCCACCTCGCGCAGCAGGTGCGAGGAGAGCAGCACGGTGCCGCCCCGGTCGGCGAAGTCGCGCAGCAGGCCGCGCATCCAGAAGATGCCCTCCGGGTCGAGGCCGTTGGCCGGCTCGTCGAGGATCAGCACCCGGGGGTCACCCAGCAACGCCAGCGCCAGGCCGAGCCGCTGCCGCATGCCCAGGGAGTACGCGCCGACCCGCCGCCGCGCCGCCGTCTCGTTCAGCCCGACCAGGTCCAGCTTCGCGGCGACCCGCCCGCGCTCCACGCCCATGGTGCGGGCGGCCAGGGCCAGCGCCTCCCGACCGGTCCGCCCGGCGTGCTGCGCGGAGGCGTCGAGCAGGACCCCGATCTCCCGGCCCGGGTTGGGCAGCTCCCGGTAGGGGCGTCCGGCGACCGTGGCCCCGCCCGCGCTGGGCGCCGTCATCCCGCAGATCATCCGCATGGTGGTGGACTTGCCCGCGCCGTTCGGGCCGAGGAAACCGGTCACCGTGCCCGGTTCGCAGCGGAACGAGACATCCTCGACGGCGGTGTGCGGGCCGTACCGCTTCGTGAGGTGGTCGACTTCGATCATGCCGTCGAGCCTGCCGGGGCCACCCGGTCACCCGCTGCGGCCGGCGGTCGGGAGCCGCCGATACCTCGGTCTACCGCCAGGCGTCGACTTTGGTAGCTGGTCGGGCCCGGAACGGGCTTCCTAGCATGGGGGGATGAGCAGCGCCGTCGTACCCGATCACCCCTGGCTGCTGCCGGGGTCCCTGGTGCCCGCCGCCCGGGTCCTGCGGCGCACGCCCCGGGACTGGCTCGTCGACAGCCTGGCCTTGCTGTTCTCGCTGGCCTGGGCGCTGCTCGCCTACGGCGACTCGCTGCAGCCGGAGCCGGAGTTCGCGATGAACCTCGGGCCGGCCTGGCTGAACCACCTCGACCTGGCCATCGGGTTGCTGGTGAGCGCCGCCCTGTGGCTGCGCCGGCGCTGGCCGGTCGGGCTGGCCGTGGCCGCCGCGCCGCTGGCCCTCTTCTCGGTCACCTCCGGGATCGCCCTGTTGATCATCCTGTTCACGATCGTGGTGCACCAGCGGCTCGCGGTGGCGCTGGCGCTGGTCGGCTGGCACCTCGTCACGACGCCGCTCTACCTGGCGATCCGCCCCGACCCGGTGCTGCCGTTCTGGGCGGCCATGGCCTGGACCCTGCTCTTCATCGGCGGGACCGTCGCCTGGGCGCTGTTCGTCCGGGCCCGCCGCCAGCTCGTGCTGTCGCTGCGCGACCGGGCCGAGCGGGCCGAGGCCGAGCAGCAGCTCCGCATGGACCAGGCCCGCCAGCTCGAACGCACCCGGATCGCGCGGGAGATGCACGACGTGCTCGCCCACCGGATCTCCCTGCTCAGCCTGCACGCCGGCGCCCTGGAGTTCCGCCCGGACGCGCCGCCGGCGGAGGTCGCCCGGGCGGCCGGGGTGATCCGGGCCAGCGCGCACGCCGCGTTGCAGGACCTGCGCGAGGTGATCGGGGTGCTCCGCGCCGAGCCGGCCGCCGAGGCCACCCCGGAGCGGCCGCAGCCCACCCTGGGCGACGTGCCCGCCCTGGTCGGCGAGTCCCGGGCCGCCGGCGTACGGGTGAGCGTGGTCGACGAGGTCGCCGACCCGGCGGCGGTGCCGGCGGCGGTCGGGCGCAGCGCGTACCGGATCGTGCAGGAGGGGCTCACCAACGCCCGCAAGCACGCGCCCGGTGCGGTGGTGACCGTCCGGCTGGCCGGCGGCCCCGGCGACGGCCTGGCCGTGGAGATCCGCAACCCGTGGCCGATCAGCGAGGCCGGCTCGCCGATCCCCGGCGCCGGGACCGGGCTGGTGGGGGTGGCGGAACGCGTCACCCTGGCCGGTGGCCGGCTCGACCACGGGCGGGACGCCGACGGCGACTTCCGGCTCACCGCCTGGCTGCCCTGGGCTCCCGCGTGACCGCCGAGCCGCCCGTGCGGGTGCTGATCGTCGACGACGACGCGCTGGTCCGGGCCGCCCTGTCGATGATCCTCGGCGGGGCGCCGGACGTCCGGGTGGTCGGCGAGGCCACCGACGGCGCGGAGGTGCCCGCCGCGGTCGCCGCGTACGCCCCGGACGTGGTGCTCATGGACATCCGGATGCCCCGGGTCGACGGGCTGGCCGCCACGGAGGCGCTGCGGGCCGCGCCCGAACCGCCCGAGGTGCTGGTGCTGACCACGTTCGACGCCGACGAGCAGGTGCTGCGGGCGCTGCGCGCCGGGGCGAGCGGCTTCCTGCTCAAGGACACCCCGCCCGCCGAGATCGTGGCGGCGGTGCGCCGGGTCGCGGCCGGCGAGGCGACCCTGTCCCCGGCGGTGACCCGCAAGCTCATCGCGCATGTGACCGCACCGGCGCCGGCCCGGTCGCCGGACACCCGGCGGGAGCGGGCGCTGCGGCTGCTCGACGGCCTGACCGAGCGGGAACGGGAGGTCGCCGTGGCGCTCGGGCAGGGCCGGAGCAACGCGGAGATCTCCGCGGAGCTGTTCGTGAGCGTGGCGACCGTGAAGGCGTACGTCTCGCGTCTGCTCACGAAACTCGATCTGAACAACCGGGTGCAGGTGGCGCTGCTCGTGCAGGACGCCGGGTTGGTCTGACCGCCGGGCGGGATTGAACTGCTGCCGGCGTGCGGCCGTACCAGTGGTCGAGGATGTGGTGCGGCCGGTCCGCCGCATCGCTGCCGAGCTGCGGGAGGCCTGCCGTGCGAGTTGGTGAGCAGTCGACGGATCCCATCGACCAGATCCTGGGTGAGGTGCCGGTGCCGGCGCCGCTGACCCCCGAGGACGTCCGGCTCGCGGTCCGGGCGGTGGTGGTGCACGCCGCCGAGGAGTGGCCCGCCGGACCGAAGTGCCGCAACGACGGCTCCGCGTACCCCTGCCGGCTGCACCGGTGGGGACGGCGCGTGCTGGAGGCCCACGGCCTCAACGAGCGTCAGATCGACGCCCTGGTACGGCACGGGAACCCGTTCGTGCACGTGCCCTTCCCGTTCGTGCTGTCCGGGCCGTCGGCCGGCCGGCCGACGGCGCCCCAGTCCCCGCGCGGCCCGGCCGGCCGGGTCGCCGCACCTCCGGTGCGGCCCGCTCTCCGGCCCGGCGGTACCGGTCGGCCGGTGGCACCCCCCGCCACCCGGCCGCGCTGGCCCCGGGCGAGCTAGCGCCCCGGGGCCGCCGACGGCGGCCTCGGCGCGGGGAGCCCCCACTCCCGCGTCGGGCCGCCGTCGGCGTCGGCTCAGCTCACCCCGCAGTTCGGTACGGACCAGGTGGTGGTGTTCGCCTGCCGGTCCTGGTTGTTCTCCCGGCGCGAGTCCACGTGGACGTGGTCGCTGTGGCCGGGGTAGCCGGGGCCGAACATGCCGCTGAAGCCGTGGCTGCGGGCCGACTGGGCCACCTGGCAGAGCGTGCTGGTGCGGGAGAGCACGTCGGCCGCGGTGCCGTAGAGGTGCTGGCTGTCCGAGACGCCGTCGACCTGCTGGTTGCAGGCGATGTCGCGGAAGCCGCTGATGACGTAGAGCGGCTTGTCGCCGAGGCTGCGCCGCAGCGCCTCCAGCTTCCACATGGCGCGCACCGCGTTCTCGCGGGTCGCGGTCGACGAGAGCGGGCCCCCGCTCCACCCGCCCTTGCCGCAGCCGTTGTCCAGTTCGGCGTAGCTGAAGTGCTTCGGCGTGCAGTCGTTGTCCTGGAGGTCGTAGATCTTGGCGAAGGTCTGCGGGCCGGCGACGCCGTCGGCGCGCAGACCGTACGCGGACTGGAAGCGGCGGACCGCGGCCGCCGTTTCGGGCCCGTAGATGCCGTCGACCCGGACGATGTCCCGGTAGGCGGCCCAGCCGGCCACCCGGATCTGGAGTTGCTTGACGTCCTCGCCGGAGCGCCCCTGGTAGAGGTTGCGGGGCCAGGTGTAGCACCCGTCGGCGTGGGCCGCCGGTGCGGCGACGACCGTGGCGATCGCGGCCCCGGGCAGGGCCAGCGCGAACGCGACCGCCACCCGCTTGAGCATGTTGATGCGCACTGAATTCCTCCGATTAGCGAGCGATGTGGGGTTGTGACGGGACATCGACCGGGAAGTCCCGTACTTCCACCGTGGCAGCCCTCCTGGTTATTCGTGGCGAATAACCGGAATTGCTCTCGCATTCGGCCGCCGCTGGGAATCCGTCAACCAGCCACAGCCCGGGTCATGTCGCCTCGCCCCCGCCGCCCGGTAACGTCTGCCCCCGAAGCGGGGGAGGTGGGCCGTGGCGCGTGGTGGGGTCTTCTGCGTCGAGGGGCAGTGGCACCGGGACCTCAACGAGCGTGGCTCCGTCCTGCCCACCCTCGAACTGCTCGAACGGCTCGGCCGGATCCGCTTCATCCACAAGGACGCCGCGACCCGCGACGAGCTCTTCTACTTCCTCGACCGCTGGCTGCTCAAGCAGTACGCCGACTTCCGGGTCGGATTCTTCGCCATGCACGGCGAGCCGAGCCGGCTCTGCCTCACCGACTGGGACTCCGTCGAGCTGACCGACGTCGCCGAGCGGATGGCCGGCCGCTGCGAGGGGCGCCGCCTCTACTTCGGCAGCTGCTCCGTGCTGCGCGCCTCGGACGCCGCGCTGCGTGACTTCCTCGACGTCACCGGGGCCGCGCTGGTCTGCGGCTTCACCCGCGAGGTGGACTGGGTCGAGTCGGCCGCGTTCGAGACCGTGCTGCTCGACGTGCTCGCCAACGGGCAGCGGCACAACGCCGCCGAGCTGCGGATGGGCTCCGCCCACTGGGCGCCGCTCGCCTCGTACCTGGGCTTCCGGGTGATCTACGCCAACGGCCGCGCCTGGCGGCCCAGCGCGCGGCCGCGCGTGCCGGCGCAGGCCTCCCCGCGCCGCACCGCCGGCCGTCCCCGCTGAGGCGGTCCGGCCCGCCTGGTAGAACCGAGGCATGGCACGCAGCATCGCGAGCAACACCCGGGTCGACCGGGACGCCCTGATCGAGTTCCTCCGCCCCCGGCACCGGGTCGTGCTCATGACGACCCGCGCCGACGGCCGCCCGCAGTCCTCCCCGGTCTCCTGCGGAGTCGACGCCGACGGGCGGCTGGTGATCTCCACCTACCCCGAGCGGGCCAAGGTGACCAACATCCGTCGCGACCCCCGGGTCTCCGCGTGCGTGCTCTCCGACGACTGGAACGGCCCGTGGGTGCAGGTCGACGGCACCGCCGAGGTGCTCGACCTGCCCGAGGCGCTCGACCCGCTGGTCGACTACTTCCGCAGCATCTCCGGCGAGCACCCGGACTGGGACGAGTACCGCGCGGCGATGGTCAAGCAGGGCAAGTCGCTGATCCGGGTGACCATCGACAGTTGGGGGCCGATCGCCACCGGCGGCTTCCCCGCCCGACTGGCCGACTGACCTCAGTACGCGGCGGTGAAGCGGGCGTTGCCGAACCGCGGGTTCTCGATCTCGTCGACGATCGCCACCGCCAGGTCCTCGTAGGTGAGCACCGACCGGCCCTGTGCGTCGGTGACCGGCTGGTCGGTGCCGGTCCGGTAGTGGCCGGTCCGCTCGCCCGGGTGGAACTCCAGCGGCGGCGGCGAGACGTACGTCCAGGTCACGCCGTCGGCCGAGGAGCGGTAGAAGTCCAGGGCGTCGGCCTGGCCCTGCGCCGAGTCCCGGTACTCCTCCGGGAAGTCCGGCTCGTCCAGGTACCGGGTGCCCTTCGAGGTCAGCAACGTCGCCCCGCCCCCCACGTGGATCACCCGGGGTGGGTCGGGCAACTCGCGCAGCGTGTCGACCAGCGTGCGGGCCGCGTCGCGCCACAGCTCGCGGTCCCCGCCGCCGATGGCCACCACGAACACGTCGGCGTCCCCGGCCAGCTCCCGTACGCTCCGGGCCGAGGTCGCGTCACCGGTCACCGTGCGGACGCCGGGCGGCAGGTAACTGGTCGCCTCCGGGCGGCGCACCGCCGCGGTGACCCGGTGCCCCCGCTCTACGGCCTCGGCGGCGATCCGCGAGCCCGCGGTGCCGCCGGCGCCGAACACCACGATGTCGCTCATGCTCCCCAGGCTAGGGAGCGGGCCGCCCGACCGGTGCCGTTCCGACGAACCGGTCGGGCGTCGCGCGCTCAGTCGACCAGGGCCGAGTAGACGAGCTGGCGCAGCTGGGGGCGGAGCGGGTACGTGCTCGACGGCATGAGCTGGGTGAAGAGCAGCGCCGTGACCTCCTCCACCGGGTCCACCCAGAAGGCGGTGCTGGCCAGGCCGCCCCAGTAGTACTCGCCCACGCTGCTCGGCACCCGTGACGGCACCGGGTCGAGCACCACGGCGAAGCCCAACCCGAAGCCGACCCCGTCGAGGATCGTCTCGGCGAAGCCCTCCGGGGAGAACGAGGCCAGGTCCCGGTTGCCGGGCAGGTGGTTGCGCGTCATGAAGCGCACCGTGCGGGGGCCGAGCAGGCGGACCCCGTCCAACTCGCCGCCGCGCAGCAGGAACTGGGTGAACCGGTGGTAGTCGGCGGCCGTGGAGACCAGCCCGCCGCCGCCGGAGAGGCACTCCGGCGCGCGGAGCGCGAAGCGGCCGATCGCCTCGGCGCGGACCGCCTGGCCGGTGGCCGGGTGCGGCGTGTAGAGCGCGGCGAGGCGCTTGGCGTCCGGCTCGTCCACCCACCAGCGGGTGTCGGTCATGCCGAGCGGCCGGAAGATCCGCTCGGCGAAGAACGCGTCCAGCGACTGCCCGGAGACCACCTCGACCAGCCGGCCCAGCACGTCGGTGGAGACCCCGTAGTTCCAGCTCGTCCCCGGCTGGAAGAGCAGCGGCAGCCGGGCCATCCCGCGGGTCGCCTCGGCCAGGTCGGCGCCGGCCGGCACGCCCAGGTCGAAACCCGCCGCCCGGTAGAGGCCGTCGACCACGCTGACCTGGGCGAAACCGTAGGTCAGGCCGGCGGTGTGGGTGAGCAGGTGCCACACCCGGACCGGCTCGACGGCCGGCACCGTGAAGGGCTTGAGCACCGAACCCCGGTCGTAGACGCGCACGTCGGCGAACTCCGGCAGCCAGCGGCTGACCGGGTCGTTCAGCTCGAGGCGGCCCTCCTCCCAGAGCATCATGGCGGCGACCGAGGTGATCGGCTTGGTCATCGAGTAGATGCGCCAGAGGGTGTCCGGCTCGACCGCCGCACCGGCCTCCCGGTCCCGCAGCCCGTAGGTGGCGGAGTGGGCGATCTCGCCCCGGCGGGTCACCACGATCTGCCAGCCGGCGAGCCGGCCGTCGTCCACGTACCTGCCGAAGTGCTCGTCGATCCGCGCCAGCCGGGCGGGGTCGAAGCCGATGCGATCCGGGTCGGTGCTCACTGCGACGCTCACGACGCCGAACCTACCGGCCGGTACGGCGAGCGGGAAGTGTCGGCCGGCCACACTAGTCTCGGCCGCATGCCGGAAGCCGTCGAGGACGTCACCTACCGCCACGAGGACTGGTACGCCGAGGAACTGGTCGACCGGCACTTCGTCCGGTGCGAGTTCTTCCACGTCGACCTCACCGAGGCGGTCAGCCAGGGCGCCACCTTCACCGAGTGCGTCTTCGGTAACGTGGCCCTCAACGCCTCCCGGCACACCGACTCGGCCTTCACCCGCTGCACCTTCAAGCGGTGCAACCTCTTCGAGGCCGAGTTCACCGGCTGCAAGCTGGTCGGCAGCAGCTTCGAGCAGTGCGACCTGCGCCCGCTGCGCGTCGAGGGCGGCGACTGGTCCTTCGTCGCCCTGCCCGGCGCCGATCTGCGCGGCGTACGCATCACCGACGCGCGCCTGCGCGAGGCCGACCTGACCGGCGCCGACCTGACCGGCGCGGTGCTCACCGGCCTCGACCTCTCCGGCGCCCAGCTGCACGCGGCCAAGCTGATCCGGGCCGACCTGCGCGGCAGCGACCTGACCGCGCTCGACCCGACGGCGGTCGAGCGGGCCGGCGCGGTCGTCGACGCGGAGCAGGCCGTCGTGCTGGCACAGGCGCTGGGCTTCGAGATCCGCTGACCGGCGCGGAAAGGCGCCGCGGGTTGTCAGGTTTTCCTGCCAGGCTGGCCGCATGACATGGTGGTCCGACGTGGTGGCGTCCGAACCCGACTTCGCGGCGCGCGTGCGCGCCCGCTTCGCCGTCCGCAAGCACGGCACGATGGCGACCCTGCGGCGGGACGGCTCGCCGCGGATCAGCGGCACGGAGTTCGACTTCGCCGACGACGGGGAGCTCCGCCTGGGCAGCATGGCCGGCGCACTGAAGGCGCTCGACCTGCGCCGCGACCCGCGGGTGGCGCTGCACAGCCCGACCGAGGACACCCCGGAGGACGACCCGACCGCCTGGGGTGGGGACGCGAAGATCGCCGGCCGGGCCCACGAGGAGCCGGCGGGCGAGGACGGCTCGCACGGGTTCCGCATCGAGGTGACCGAGGTGGTGCTCACCCGGGTCGGCGACCCGCCGGACCATCTGGTGATCGAGAGCTGGCACCCTGACCACGGCCTGCGGCGGCGCGAGCGGCGCTGACCGCCGCTGTCGGGAAGTTGCCTCCGGTCGACGGCTTCTCGAAGATCGAGGTGTGTGTCATCCTCCCTGCGGCGGGCCACGGGACGGCCGCCGGCGCCGGTGGCCGAGGGAGGGTCGGTGGCTGAGGACGAACTCACGCAGACCGGTATCCGGGTCGGGGGGTGGCTGCCCGCCGTACCGGCCGAGCCGGCCCGCGCCCCGGAGCCGCCGCCCGGGCCCCGCCGGTTCCCCGGCGACCCCGCCGCCCCGCCGGCCGACGCCGCCACCCCGCCGGCCGGGCCCTCCGCGCCGCCGGTCCCGGACGCCCCGCCCGCCGAGCCCGCGGCCCCGAACGTGCCGGCCCGCGCCGGTCCGGACGCGCCACTCGCGGCGCCCAGGCCCGTCACGCCCGTGCGGCACTCCGCTCCGGAGGGCGTCGCGGCCCGGCTCGCCGGGCTGATCGGTCCGGCCGCGGCGAGGGTCCGCACCGCCGTCGGCGCCCCGCCCGACCGGCCCACCCGGGTCGGCGTGGCCCGCGCCCGACGTCGCCGGCGGCGGATGATCCTCGCGGGGGCGGCGCTGACCGCGTTGGTGCTGGTGCTGGCGTACGCCGGTCGGGGCGCGGAGCCGGACGGCGCCCCGGCGCTGCCGGCGGCCGCGCCCACGGCTGCGGCCCCGGCGCCGACCGCCGCGCCGCCCACCGTGGTGCCGGTGACCGGGAGCCCGGCCCTTCCCGGCGGGCCGCTGCTGAACCTGGACCAGGAGCCGGTGCCGCCGGCGGTGCCGCTGACGGCGCTCGGCACCCGGGACTGGCTGCACTGGGGTGGCGCCGGCGCGGCGAGCGCCCAGCGCAAGCAGCGGGGCACCGGCGAGATCGGCGACCTCGCCGGCGACCGCCTGGAGCACAACGCCGGCGTCTCCGCTCTCACCTGGACGGACGGCACGCCGACGGCCCGGCAGGACGGGACCCGGTCCGGCGTCTTCCAGCGCGGCGCGGGGAAGAGCTTCGCGCTGAGCGTGGCGGGCAGCGGTGACCTGCGGACCGTCCGGCTCTTCGTCGGCGCGTTCTCGGCCGGCGCCCGGCTCGAGGTGCGGCTCTCCGGCGGCGGCGAGCCGGCCGTCCGTGAGGTCGCCCTCGCCGCCGGGGACCGCTTCTTCCAGTACGTCGTCCACTTCCGCGCGCCGCGCGGCCAGCGGCTGCTGGTGACCTGGCGGGCGCTGACGGTGGTGGGGGCGGAGAACGACGGGGTGACGCTGGAGGCGGTCACGGTGAGTTGAGCCGCCGCCGCCACCGATCGGCAACGAAGTGGAAACTGCCCCCGCCGACATATGGCGCACCGACGCCCATGATGGAAACGTGAACCGGCGGCCGGAGCGCGGCGGTGAGCGGAGGTTCGGTGGGGCAGCGAGACAACGGTCCGGTCGGTGACCGGACGCCGTACCCGCACGGGCAGACGCGGTCGGCGCTCCGCCGGCTCGCGCGGTCCCGGCAACGGCGGCGCTGGCTGCTGGAGGCGCTGGCCGCGCTCGCCTGCCTGGCCGCGCTGGTGGCCTATCTCGGCAGCGAGCGGCACGACACGCCCCGCGAGGAGAGCGCCGTGCTGCCCGCCGCGCCGACCGGCCGCCCCGTGCTGCCGCCCCCGGGCGGCGCGCAGGCCGGTGCCGTGACGCCCGGGCTGCACCCCCGCCAGCGCCCACCCTCACCCAGCCCGTCGCCGTCCACACCCGCGGTCCCGTCGACGCTGACCGTGAGCCGGTCCGACGTGCCGGCGCGGGTCGACCTGAGTGCGGTGGGCACGGTCGACTGGGTCCAGTGGGGGCACCTCGGCGCCCGGACGGCGGTGCGCAAGCGGCACGGCTCCGGCGACATCCGCGACGAGGGCGGCCGGGGCCAGCGGCAGAGCTACAGCAACAACCCCGAGGCGTACGCGTGGCGCGACGGCGCCCCGGCCCGATCGGCCGACGGCACTATGTCCGGGGTGTACACCTGCGACCGGGGCAGCGGCTTCACCCTGGCCGTGGCCGCCGACGGCCAGCCCCGCACCGTGCACCTCTACGCCGGGCTGTGGATGGCGCGTGCCCGCCTCGACCTGCGGATCTCCGGCGGCGGGCCGACCAGCACGGTCCGCCTGGAGGATCCGCACACCGTGCGGACCGCCGACTTCACCATCCGGTTCCGCGCGCCGGCCGGCGCGAAGCTGCTGATGAACTGGACGGTGGAGGAGTCCCTGGGCGACTGCGGCAACGTCAGCCTCCAGGCGGTCGCGCTGCGCTGAGACAGTTTGTCCGTCGCGGCCGGCGCGGGACGTCATACGGTGCCGATGTTCCCGTCCGACCATCCGCTGTGGAGGCTCGACCGATGAGCAGCAGTGTCCGCGTCGTCCGTTCCCTCCCGCCGTCCGACTGCGACGTGCTGCGGGAGATCCCGCTGCCGCCGTACGTGACCGGTGAGGACGCCCAGTTCGCGGTGCGGGCCGTGGTGGTGCACGCGCCGCGACGCTGGTCCGGGGGGACGATCTGCCGCAACGACGCCAGCCCGCACCCGTGCCGGCTGCACCGCTGGGGCCGGCGGGTGCTGGCGTTGCGGGGCCTGCCGCCGGCCGAGATCGACGCGCTCATCGAGCGCGGCGACCCCGCCGCCGAGCCGGGTCCGCCCCGGCCCGGCGCCTGAGCGGGCTCAGCAGACCGCCGGCTTCACCCAGGAGCACTCCAGGCCCTCGGGCACCCGCGGCGACTGTGGCGCCGCCGGCACCGACAGCCGGGCCGTGGTCGTCGCCTTTCCGCTGTACGAGGCCAGCGCGATCGCGATCTGGTCCTCCAGCCCCTTGACCGACGAGGTCAGGTAGTTGTTGAGCACCACGGAGAAGGCCAGCACGTGCCCGTCGGCGTCGGTGGCGTAGCCGGAGAGGCTGGACGCCCCGGTCAGGCTGCCGGTCTTGGCGTGGACGTTGTTGGCGGCCGCCGTGCCGGTCATCCGGCTGCGCAGCGTGCCGCCGACGAACCGCTCCGGGTTGCCGGCCACGGGCAGGGCCGCGTACCAGGTGTCGAACCAGGGTTCGGCGCGGACCGCCGAGAGCAGCGCGACGAACTGGGCGGGTGGGATCATGTTGCGCCGGGACAGCCCGGAGCCGTCGCGCTGGCGCAGGGTGCCGGTGTCCATTCCGGAGTCACCGACGTACTCGCCGATCGCCGACAGCCCGGCGGACCAGGTGCCGGAGCCGGAGAGCACCCGGCCCAGCTCCTTGGTGAGCACCTCGGCGTGGCCGTTGTTGGAGAGCTTGAGGAACGGCACCATCAGGTCGGCCAGCGGCATCGAGTCGTGGCGGGCGACCGGCTTGGCGTCGTCCGGGGTGGCCTGGCCGAGCACGGTCCGGCCGAGGACCCGCACCCCGTGTCGGCGCAGCGCCGACCGGAAGACGTCGGCGGCGTACCCGGTGGGCTCCCAGACCGTCATCCAGTCGCTCTCCTCGGCCTGGCCGACCGCGATCTGGCCGGTGACCACGATGGTGTTCCCACCGTGCTCGCGCTCGAAGGAGATCGTCGTCTCGCCGGTGGCGACCGTCTGGGCCCGGTTGTCGATGCGCAGCCAGCCGTTGGCCGGCGTCATGGTGACCTTCGGCCGCGCGCCAACCTGGCCGCCCGGTGCGGCGTGCACGATCACCGTGCCGGCGTCGTAGTCGGTGTCCGGGGCGACGGTCAGCGCGGAGACCTGCGCCGCGTAGTAGTAGGACTCGTCGTCCCAGGTCCAGTCCGGGCCGAGCCGGGTCCGGTCGTAGCGGGTGTCGTCGGCGACCAGGTTGCCCGTCACCACCCGTACGCCCGCGGCGGCCACGTCGGCGGCCAGCCGGTCGTAGTCCTCGGCCAGCATCGTGGGGTCGCCCCCGCCGCGCAGGTAGAGGTTGCCGGAGAGCAGCCCGGCCCGGCGCACGCCGTCGCCGGTCACGTCGGTGGTGAAGCGGTGCCCCGGCCCGAGCAGTTCCATGGCGGCCGTCGAGGTGAGCAGCTTGGTGTTCGAGGCGGGTATCAGTCGCCGTTCCCCGTTGCGGTCGTAGAGGGTCTCCCCGGTGGTGGTGTCGACGACGACCACGCCCGCCTGTGCCCCGGCCAGCCGGGAGTCGGCGAGGATCGCGTCGATGGTCGCGTGCAGCCGGGTCTGCGCGGGGGTGGGCGCTTCGGCCGTGGCGGTGGGAGCGCCGGCGGTGGCCGCGGTGGCGGCCAGCGCCAGCACCGCGAGCGCCCGGGGGAAGAGACGACGATGCATGTTCCGATGCTGCCATGGAGCTTTCCTCCAGAGAAGACTCCACAGCGAAACTTATTGACGAAAGCTGGTGGAATACCCGCCTGGCGGCGGAAGAAACATTCCCGGCCGCCGCTTCGCCCGCCCGGTGTCGACTGACCCGGCTCTATTTGACGGATGCCCGGGCAGGGGGCACCGTAGGCCGTGAGGGGCGCTCGACCTGCCCTGGTTTGCACGGCGAAGCCTGATTCGCCTTCCCGGGGTCCCGACCGGCCGCGTGGCCGCATCGACCCGCCCGCGATTCCCGAAGCAGACACGAGGAGTTCCGCCATGCTGACCATGACCGACAACGCCGTACTGGTGATCCGCGACCTCGCCAACCAGCAGGACGTCGCCGAGGAGGGCGGCCTGCGCATCGCCGCCGACACCGATGCCGGCTCGCTCTCCATCGAGCTGGTCGAGCAGCCGGCTCAGGGCGACCAGGTGATCGACGACCAGGGAGCCCGCATCTTCCTCGACGCCGACGCCGCCGAACTGCTCGACGGCACCTCCGTGGACGCCACCGTCGACGACGAGGGCGTCGTGCAGTTCGGCTTCACCGACAAGGAGTGACTCACCCGGCGCGGCGGGTCTCACCACCGCGCTGCGGCCGGCCGGCACGCCCCCGTTCGGGGACGTCGTGGTCGGCCCGCCACGGCCCGCCGCGCTGCTCCCGCTCGGGCGGGACCAGCGTGGCCAGCACGTGCGCCAGGTGGTGCGAGGTGCTCCAGGCGATCCAGTTCGCCGGCGAGCCGGCACCCGCGCCGCGCCGCGCCCGGCGCACGATCTCGTGGTCGCCCCAGGAGAAGCTCGCGCCCGCGGCCGGCCAGTGCGGGGCCGCGACGAGCGTGCGGCACAGGTCGGCGAAGCGGTCGTCACCCCGGCCGCCCCGGCGCGACCACCGGTAGACCCACCACGCGCCGGCCGCGGTGTAGCGCAGCGTCGGCAGCCGGTCGCCCGGCCCGTCCGCCCCGGGCACCGCGCAGCCCACGCCATAGTCGCCGTAACCGACGCCGAGGTCGGCCAGGCGCTGCCAGAGCTGCCAGTCGAAGCGGTCCAGGCGTACCGGCTCGTCGGTCGGGAGCCGGGCCAGCGTCGGCGGCATCCCGCCCGCCGCCACCGTCACCGAGCGCCAGGCGTGCCGCCGCGCCCACTCCACGAGCCGCCCGATCCGGGGCTCGGCCAACCGGACGTCGGCCGGGCAGCACACGTCCCCCGCGTCGACGAGCAGGTCGCACTGCTCCGGCACCAGCCGGGCCAGCCGCCACACCCGTTCCAGTGCGGCGGTGGTCGCGTCCGGGCCGGCCCGGTCCTGCGCGGTCCGCAGCCGGACCACGGCCCGCCGCGCGTACTCCCGGGCGGCCACGCCGTGCGCCACCAACCGGCGGTCGCCGTCCGCGAGCCCGATCACCGGCACCAGCGGTACGCCCCAGCGGACCAGCTCGCCGCCCGCCGACTCGGGCAGCACCGACACGTCGACGGCCGGAAGGAGCCCGGCCGGCAGCCGGCCGAGCGTGTCCACAGTGCACGGATCCACCGCGTGGACGTCGATGACCGGGGCGAGCAGCGGAGCGGTGGTGTCGTCGAGGTGGGCCAGCGCCTCCAGCTCACCCCGGCGACCGGCCAGCACCGGGCGGTAGACCGGTTCCGCCGCCCGACCGCCGTGGGCGGGCACCATACTTCAATGTAGCGACCCGATCGCGTTCCGCCACAGGCTTTCCGGACCTCGTCGACAATCCATCCGTCCTGGTGGCGGGCGGAGCACCGCGGGTCCGGGCGGAACCTCGTCCGCCCAGGCCCGCGGACCGGCGCTCAGTCGTCGTCGCCGGACCGGTCCCCGCCGTGGTCGTCGTTGCGGTCGTGCGTCCGGCTTCCGCCGGCCGTCCGCCGCTCGACCTCGACCACCGTGCCGTCACCGCGGTGGACCTTGATCTCATAGGTGCTCCCGGCGCGGGCGACCTTCACACTCCACACCGGACTCGCGTGCTCGGTCTCCGCCTCGATCTCGACGATCCGGCCCCCGCCCAGCAGGGCCAGCGCGACCCTGCCCGCCTCCTGCCGGTCCACCGCACCACGCGGGGCCGTGGTCGGGGCGCCACGCGTCGGGGCCGTGCCGGCGGTCGCGGAATCGTCCGCTCCCGGGTTGTCGTCGGCGGTGCCGGGGTTGTCGTCGGCGGTTCCCGGGTTGTCGTCGGCGCTGCCGCCGGCGGGGTCGGTGACGTCGGCGGTCAGGGCGGCCGGCGCGGTGGCCGGACCCGACCCGCCGGCAGTGGTCACGCCGATCGCCGCGCCGGTGACGGCCAGCACCGCGGCCCCGCCGACCGCCGCCAGGACCAGGGAAGTTCGTCGCATCGTCTCCACCTCTCCTCGTTGTGTCCCGAGGATCGGTCCGGGACGGCTAGCGGCGCGCTACCCGAGGTCTAAGGCCCGGTTAAGCCGCGCCGGCCCGAGCCGGAGCGTCACCACCGCCCCGCCGTCGGGTCCGCCGCCCAGCTCCAGCCGGCCGCCGCTGGTCCGGGCGGCCCGGTCGGCGATGTCCAGGCCCAGGCCGGTCGACCCGGCCCGGCTGGCGCCCCGCCGGGCCGATCCGGCCGGAAGGCCCGGGCCGGCGTCCGCCACGGTCAGCGCCACCTGCCCGGCGTCCTGGCCGAGCCGGACGGTGAACGGCGTGCCGTCCGGCGTGTGCGCGAACACGTTGCCCAGCAGCGCGTCCACGGCGGCCGCTAACTCGTCGCCGGCCACCCGTACCGGCAGCGGCCCGGGCGCCAGGTCGAGCGTCACGCTCCGCCCGGTGTCCTCGGCGAGCACCGACCAGAACGCGACCCGCTCGGCGACCACCGCGGCGGCGTCGCAACCGCCGCCCTCGGCCGCCGTGCTGCGCCAGCGGGCCTGCCGGATCACGCCGGTCACCGCCCGTTCCAGGCCGTCCACGGCGGTGGTCAGGCGGGCCGCGTCGTCCGGGTCGCGCAGCGACTCGGCCTCCAGCCGCAGCACGGTCAGCGGGGTCCGCAGCCGGTGCGAGAGGTCGGCCACCTGCTCGCGCTCCTCGCGCAGCAGCACCTGGATGCGCTCGGCCAGGTGGTTCAGCGCGCCCGCGACCTCGCGCAGCTCGGCCGGGCCGGCCGGGTCGACCCGGGCGTCCAGTTCGGCGTTGGCGAGCCGGTGGGAGACCGCGCCGAGGTCGGCGATCGGCCGGACCAAGGTGCGGGCCAGCCGGTCGGCGACGGCCAGCCCCACCAGCACCAGGAGCAGGCCGAGCAGCGCCAGCACGAGCCAGGCCCGCGTCACCCCGGCGGTCAGCTCCGCGCGGGGCACGACGGTGCGGATCACCGCGGTGCCGTCCGGTCGGCCCTGGACCGCGATGACCACCTCCCGCCCGGCGGCGGACTCGACGGTCAGGCTCTGCCCCCGCGCGGCGAGGGCCACCGCCGGGGTACGCGGCACCCGCACGCCGAGCACGGTGCCGTCCGGCAGGAACACGCTCACCTCGCGGCCCGAGTCGGCGGCGAGGTGGTCGACGGTCAGCCGGACAGTGTCCGGGTCGGCCGTGCCGACCACCGCCACCAGGCTCTGCGCGTCGGCGGCGGCCCGGACCGTCGCCCGGTCCGCGGCGACGGTGCGCACCAGCACGGCCAGCGGCACCAGGAACGCGACCATGACGAGCACCCCGACGGCGGCGACCAGCAGCGCCAGTCGGCCCCTCACCGGCTGCTCCCCGGTGCGTCCAGCCGCACCCCGACGCCTCGGACGGTGTGCAGGTAGCGGGGTTCCTGGGCGCTCTCGCCGAGCTTGCGGCGCAGCCAGGACAGGTGCACGTCGACGGTCTTGTCGGCCCCGCCGTACGGAATCCGCCAGACCTCGGTGAGCAGCTCGCGCTTGGTGACCACCTGTCCGGGCCGGCCGGCGAGGTGGTGCAGCAGGTCGAACTCGCGGGGTGTCAGCTCGACCGTCGCCCCGTCCAGCGTGACCTGGCGGGCCCGCGGGTCGATCCGCAGTCCAGCGACCACGAGCACCGGGTCCGTCGCCGGGTCGGCCATCGAGCGGCGCAGCACCGCCCGCGCCCGGGCGTCGAGCTGGGCCGCCGTGAAGGGCTTCACCAGGTAGTCGTCGGCGCCCGCGTCGAGCATCCGGACGATCTCGGCCTCGTCGTCGCGGGCGGTCGCCACGATGACCGGCACCGAGCTGACCGCGCGCAGCATCCGCAGCAGCTCGCCGCCGTCCAGGTCGGGCAGTCCCAGGTCGAGCACGACGAGGTCGGGCCGGTCGTCCAGCGCGTCGCGCAGCCCGTCCAGCGCGGTCGAGGCCGCGGCGACCGCGTGCCCGCGCTCCCGCAGGGCCCGGAGCAGCGGGGCGCGGATGGTCAGGTCGTCCTCGATGAGCAGCAGCCGGGCCACGGATGGCAGGCTAGCCCCTCCCGCCGCCCGGCCCCGCCCTCGTTAACCCAGCCTTAGCGTTCCCCGGAGCCCGGCCCAACCCTGGGTCGGGGAGACTCGGGGCATGGGCCGTCGTCCGATCCTCGCCGCCGCCGGGTGGCTGGCCACCACCGCCGCCGCCACCCTCGTCGGGCTGGCCGCGGTTCAGCTCGTCGGCACGGGCATCACCGGCACCCCCGGAGGCGTACGCGACCAGCGGGAGGTGGCCCGCGCGCTCGCCTCGCCCGCGCCGGTGACCACGACGCCGGGCGCGGTCCCCACGGCGGGCGCGACGCCGACGGCCACGGCGGCGAGCAGCCCGCCGGCAGCGAGCGGATCCGAGCGCACCTTCCGCACCGCCGGAGGGACGGCGCTCGCCGAGTGCGGGCCGACCGGGGTGCGCCTGGTGTCCTGGTCCCCGGCACAGGGCTACCGGGTGAAGGAGGTCGACCGGGGGCCGGACGACCACGTCGAGGTCCGCTTCGTCGGCCCCGAGGGGGAGCACGAACTGCGCCTGCGCTGCCGTGGCTCCGAGCCGGTCGCCACCCCGCACGACTGACGTTTGCCCAGCTCAGAAGGGTCGACTGTCCTTGATCGGACAGTGCTGTCGCTGGTTGATGGACGGTGGGCCGGAATAGCTTCGGGAGCATGCCGCCGCCCGCACCGGCGGCAGGAAGGACCCCCATGTCCAGCTCCAGATCGAGGCGGGGCTCGGCCGGCCAGCCCGCCCCCGACGTGGCGGAGGTCGCCCGCGCCGACAGCGAAATCAACTCCTGCACGCCGGCCGGCCTGCCGGTCACCGCCCGCGTGCTGTTCGCCGTGGTCGACGCGAACGGAACCCTGGTCCGCGGGCTCGGCGCCACGTCGGCCACCCGGTTGGCCACCGGGATGTACCAGGTCGACTTCGACCAGGACGTCGCGGGCGCCGCCTACATCGGCACCGTGGGCCCCGCGGCCGGCGGGCTGGCCCCGCAGGGGGCAATCACGGTGGCGCCGCGAACCGGCATCCCCAACGCGGTCTTCGTCGAGACGTACGCCGCGAGCGGCCACACCGACCGCCCGTTCCACCTGGCCGTGCTCGCCTGACTGTGAGCATGGCGGGGTCGGTTCAGCAGTGGTGAGCTGATAGCCGGCAGTGGCAGGCGTGACCCTTCGCCTGACTGGCTTCGTGCCTTCTAGGGGACTTGTCCGTCTGCTGCTGCCGGTGACCGGCCCGGCGGGAAGCGTTTGGCCTGATCAGGAGCTTGACCGCCAGTTAGCGGCTGGCGTGTCTCATCACAGTCCTGCCATCTCCGCACCGGACCGGACCCGTGCGTCCCCACGGTGAGGAGAGAACGCATGTCCATGCTGGCAGATCTGGTCGAGGTCGTCATCGGCGTCGACACGCACAAAGACACCCACACCGCCGCCGTGCTCGACACCCGCACCGGTGGGGTCCTGGCCAGGGTGGTGGTGAGCACCGACCCGGACGGCTATGCCGAGTTGGTGGCCCTGGCTGAGCGGCACTCAGGGCTGCGGGCTTGGGCGTTGGAGGGCTCCGGCGGCTACGGCGCCGGACTGGCCCGCTATTTGGCTGACGCTGCTGAGCTGGTCGTCGAGCTGGACCGGCCGCTGCGCCCGACCCGCCGCGCCGGAGCGAAGTCTGATCCGATCGACGCCGAACGCGCCGCCCGCGACGCCTTGGCCCGCACCCGGCTGGCGCAGCCCAAGACCGGCTCTGAGCGGGCCGCGTTGCAGATGCGCCTGACCGCCCGACGGGCAGCCGTGGAAGCTGGCGCGGACGCCCAGCGGCAGCTGCACGCCATGGTGATCACCGCCCCGGAGGTGGTCCGGGCCCGGTTCCGCGGCCAGAGCACCCGGATCATGCTCACCACCGCCACCCGACTGCGCCCCAGCACCAGCGCGGACGTTGAGGTGTTCACCTGCCTGACGGTGTTGCGAGACCTCGCCCGCCGCGTCCGCTTCCTCGAGGCCGAAGCCACCGAACACGAAAAGGCCATCCGCGCGATCGTCCGCTCCTGGCGACCGGACCTGCTCCACCTCACCGGCGTCGGACCGATCGTCGCCGCCACCGTCCTCACCGCCTGGTCCCACCCAGGCCGCTGCCGCAACGACGCCGCATTCGCCATGCTCGCCGGCGCCGCCCCCATCCCCGCCTCATCCGGCAAAACCATCCGCTACCGGCTCAACCGCTCAGGAGATCGCCAGCTCAACCGCGCCCTGCACACCATCGTCCTGACCCGCCTACAACGCGACGAACGCACCCGCGCCTACGCCGACCGCCGCCGCACCCAAGGCAAAACCGACCGAGAGATCAAACGCTGCCTCAAGCGCTACGTCGCCCGAGAGCTCTACCGACGCCTGGAAACCCCACCCCAACCACTTGACCCGGCATAGGAGCGTCCCCCCCCGCGGGTCGGGTCCCTGTGGCAGCATCGCGCGGTGCGTCCCCACCGCCTGTTCGTCGCGGCCGCGATCCTGTTGGCCCTCGCCCATCTGGTCGGGCGCTGGTTCGCCCAGCCGCTGCTCCCGGCCGCGCAGGCCCTCGCCTGGTGCGCCCTGGCCGGAGCCGCCCTGGCCGCACCCGACCTGCCCCGGCGCGCCCGGTACGGGCTGGCGGTGGCCGGTCTCGCCGTCGCCGTGGCGCTCCGTCCAGGTAGCGGCGAGCGGCAGTTCCTCTGGGTTGGGGAGCCGCCGGTCGAGCCAGGGTGGACCGGGGACCGACTCCTGTGGGGCGTCGCCGGGGTCGGGCTCGCGGTGGCCGTGTCCGCCCTGCCGAGGCGGGCGCCGGATCGGCGTCGCACCGCGGTCGCCGTCGCGCTGGCCGGGCTGGCCGGGCTGCTCGCCGTGTTCCGTGACTCCGTCGCCCTCCTGCCCCCGTACGTGCTGCCGCCCGACGCGGCCGACGTGCTGCCGCCGTACCTCGTGCTCGTGACCTTGGCTCTGGTGGCCCTGGTCCGGTCGGGGTCGGTGTCCGTCACCCTGGGCCTGGGTCTCGCGGCGGTGGCCGCGCTCGGCGTGACCCCGCCGGCCTGGCCGGCGGGCGGCGCACCGGGCCCGGGTCTGGTCTTCTACAGCGTGGAGGAATACCAGGTCCGGACGACCGCCGGCGGGATCTGGGCCGACCTGCTGGGGTTCCTCGCGGCGGCGCTGGTGCTGGCCGGGTGCCGGTGGGCAGAACGGGCGCGCACACGAGCGCACGGCGCCGTCCGACCTGGGTCGTAACGTCGCCGCGCTCTGGCCGTCTCCCGCCACCGCAGCCGTACGGCGGTACGAAAGCGGGGACCTGGCTCGACCGGCCCGACGTGCACCGGTCTTGTGAGCGCAGATGCCCGTCCAGAGGGGATCCAAACCCCGCTCGGGTGGGGAATTCCACCATTTGCGAGTCCCGGCGTGAGCGGCGCGGGGACCGGGTATGAGCGGGCCATGGAGCATTTCACGATCGCGACCGTCGCCGAGAAGAGCCCCGACTTCCGCCGCGTGCTGTGGACCGGGCAGCACACCCAGCTGGTGATCATGACGATCCCGCCGGGCGGGGAGATCGGCGAGGAGGTCCACGAGGACATCGACCAGATCCTGACCTTCGTGAGCGGCACGGGCGAGGCGCGGGTGGCCGGGGAGAAGAAGGAGGTCGTGGCGGGCGACCTGGTGGTCGTACCGGCCGGCACGAAGCACAACTTCGTCAACACGGGCCCCAACCCGCTCGTGCTGTACACGGTGTACGGCCCGCCGGAGCACGCCGACGGGGCGGTGCACCGGACCAAGGAGGAGGCCGACGCGGCCGAGGAGGCCGGCGAGGACGAGCCGCCCACCTCTTGACCTGCAACATTCCTGCACGTTCCAAGCATTGACGTCGATCTCTGCACGGGCCTAGCCTGGTGGCGCGGGAAAGCCCTTTCCTGGGCTCCGCTCCCTCGCCACCCCGCTACCGGAGACCGGGCCTCCGGCGGGGCGCACCGACCGTCGCGACCGTGGCCAGGCGTCGGCCCTCCAGCCGTGGCGGTTCACCACCACGTGCCTCAAGGAGGACCACCGTGCAGACCTCACGTGCCAGACTCCGACGCCCGCTGCTGCTCGCGGCGGGCGCCGGAGTCACCGTGGCGGCACTCGCCGCCGGGACGATGACGTCGGCCTTCGCCGCCACCGTCTTCTCCGACGGCGACGCCGCCGGCTGGTCCAAGTCCGGCGGGACCTGGGCGGTCGCCGACGGCGCGCTCACCCAGTCCAGCACGTCCAGCGAGCTGGCCCGCCAGTTCGCCGGCCAGACCGCCTGGACCGACTACCAGCTGCAGGCCCGGGTGCGGCCGACCGGGTTCGGCTCCTCCGCCGCCCTGGTCGGGATCGCGGCCCGGGCCAGCAGCAGCACCAAGATGTACCGGCTGGCCCTGCTCGGCTCCGGCCGGGCCGAACTCCAGGCGGTCAACGGCAGCCAGATCACCTCGCTCGGCTCGGCGGCCGTCGGCGCGGCCACCGGCACCTGGTACACGCTGAAGATCGAGGCCAGCGGCAGCACCATCCGTGGCTACGTCAACGGCACCCAGGTCGGTGGCGGGAGCAACAGCCTCGTGGGCGCCGGCCGGATCGGCCTGGTCACCGCGTACGCCGCCGGCAGCTTCGACGACGTGGCCGTGGACTCGTCGGTCAGCACCCCGACCACGCCGCCGACCAGCACCCCGCCCGGCTCGCCCACCCCGACCCCCACCGGCACCACACCGCCGCCGGCCTCGTGGCCGACGCCCACCGCCAGCATCAAGGTGGACGCCACCATCGGAGTCTCCGGCACCTTCGACGGCGGCATGAGGCGCTACTACGGCATCGGCGACGGCGGGCAGTCGGAGAGCCAGGACCCGATGTTCGAACTGGCCGCGGGGGCCACCCTGCGCAATGTGATCATCGGTGCGCCGGCCGGCGACGGTGTGCACTGCGAGGGCAACTGCACGCTGCTCAACGTCTGGTGGGAGGACGTCGGCGAGGACGCCGCCACCTTCCGCGGCGGCACCACGTACACGGTCGACGGCGGCGGTGCCCGGTCGGCCAGCGACAAGGTGTTCCAGCACAACGGCGGAGGCACCGTCCAGATCCGCAACTTCCGGGTGGAGAGCTCCGGCAAGCTCTACCGGGCCTGCGGCAACTGCTCCACCTCCTACCAGCGCCACGTGGTGATGGACAACGTCACCGCCACCGGCACCAAGGTGCTGGCCGGCATCAACACCAACTGGGGTGACACGGCCCGGTTCAGCCGGATCACCATCCTCAACGACCCGAACCGGTCCACCCGGATCTGCGTCAAGTACCAGGGCGTGCCGAAGGGCAGCGAACCGAAGGAGATCGGCGAGGGCGCCGACGGGGTGAACTGCCTCTACTCCGCCTCGGACATCACCTACCGGTAGAGCGGTCCGGCGCGGGCCCTGGTCCCGGGGGCCCGCGTCAGACCGTCGGCAGGCCCGAGACGTCCACCGTCTCCGGGTACTTGATGCCCGCGCCGGTGTTCAACACCACCACCCGCTCGCCGGAGCGGATCCAGCCGCCGCCCCGCAGCTGGCGGGCGGCGGTCAGGCAGGCCGCCCCCTCGGGGCAGAGCAGCAGCCCCTCCCGGGCGGCGAAGTCGCGCAGGTCGGCGAGGATCTCCGCGTCGTCCACGGCGATCGCGGTGCCGCTGCTCTCGCGTAGCGCGGTCAGGATCAGCTCGTCGCCGAGCGGGGCGGGCACGGTGATGCCGAAGGCCACCGTGTGCGCGTCCTCCCACGGGGTGGCCCGCGGCTCGCCGGCCGCGAACGCCCGGACGATCGGCGCGCAGCCGGTGGACTGCACGGCGACCAGGCGGGGCAGCCGGTCCTCCACCCAGCCCAGCTCGCGCAGCTCGTGCAGCGCCTTGTGGATGCCGATGAGCCCGACCCCGCCCCCGGTCGGATAGATGATCACATCGGGCACCTGCCAGCCGAGCTGCTCGACGATCTCGTACCCCATGGTCTTCTTGCCTTCGAGGCGATACGGCTCGCGCAGCGTGCCGGCGTCGAAGATCCGCCCGCCCGACTCGGCGACCAGCTTGGCCACCCACCGTCCGGCGTCGCTGATCAGGCCGTCCACCAGCCGCAGGTCCGCCCCGGCGGCGACGCACTCCCGGCGGCAGATGGTCGGCGCGTCGAGCGGCATGGCGATCGTCGCGCCCATCCCCGCCCGGGCCGCGTACGTCGCCCAGGCCGACCCGGCGTTGCCGTTGGTCGGCATGGCGATCCGCTCGACGCCCAGCTCACGGGCCCGGCTCACCCCGACCGCCGCACCCCGGGCCTTGAACGACCCGGTCGGGGTCAACCCCTCGTCCTTCACGATCAGGTCCGGGATCCCGATCTCCTGCCCGTACGCCGGCGCGCGCAGCAGCGGCGTCCAGCCCTCGCCCAGCGTGGTGACGAAGCGGGGATCGGCCACCGGCAGCAACTCCCGGTAGCGCCACAGGTCGGCCGGGCGGAGCCCGAACTGCTCGGGGGTGACCGCCGCGGCCACCGCCGCCAGGTCGTAGCGGGCCAGCAGCGGGGAACCGCACCCGCACAGGTTCCGCAACTCGTCGGCCGGATGCCGCTCGCCGCAGCGCGGGCACTCCAGGTGCGTCAGGTGCACAAGGCTCCTCAGCTCGGGTCGAGGCTCAGCCAGTGCCGGCTGCGCCGACCCGGCTCGTAGGGGGAGTCGAGGCGCTTGGCCACCACCCCCGGGAGCCCCTGTTCGCGGGCGGTCCGCAGGGCGTCCGCGCCGACCCCCGGGAACCACGGCGGAGTCTGCCAGTGCGGGCCGGTCAGCGCCAGACCGTCGAGCAGTTCCCGGCGCTGCGCGTACGGCACGTCGAGGCTGGTCACGCCCTCCAGCCAGAGCAGGTCGACGGCGAGGAACTGGCCGTCGCGCTTCGTCGGCGGCTTCACCCGCCCGCCCGGGTCGATCCGCACCAGCACGCCGTCGAGCACCGCCTCGACCGGCGCCAGTTCCTCGGCCATCGCCCGCAGCCACGGGTACGCCCCGCCGACGTCCTCGTCCGCGGCGTCGAGCAGCCGCAGGCGGCCGCCGGAGACGTACGCCATCGCCCGCACCCCGTCCCAGCGCAGCTCGTACCCCCAGGCGGCCTCGTCCTTCGGCAGCCCCTTGCCGGGGGTGGTGTGCATGGGCCGGACCAGATCCGGCATCGGCGTCCAGCCCTCCGGCGCCGGGTCGGTGCGGCGGACCATCCAGTCCCGGCCCCGGCCACCGGTGGCGAAGAGGACGTAGCGCCCGCTCGTCCGCCGGCCGTCCAGGACCACGATCACCTCGTCGTCGCGCCACTTCTCCAGGCGGTAGGTGCCGGTGTCGTGGACGGTCATCCGCCCGCCGCCGTACTCGCCGGCCGGGATCTCGCCGTGGAAGGTGAGGTACTCCATCGGGTGGTCCTCGGTGTGCACGGCCAGGTGGTTGCGGCCCGGGTCACGGGGCAGCCCGCGCGGCACCGCCCAGGAGGCCAGCACGCCGTCGTGCTCCAGCCGCAGGTCCCAGTGCAGGCTCCGGGCGTGGTGCTGCTGGATGACGAACCGGGGCTTGCGCCGCGCGGCCCGCTTCCGCTCCGGGGTCTGCACCGGCACCGGCTCCGGGGTACGCGCCGCGTCCCGTTTCCGCCGGTACTCCTCCAGCCGGTCAGCCACCCCCGCATTCTCCGGCAGGTCCGGCCCGCTCGCCCGGTTCCTGCCTCTTCTGCACCGTTCGGCCGCCGCTCGGCGGGTCGCCGGCATGGCGGCGGCGATCACGGGTAGAAGCGTCGGTATGGACCTCGACCAGCCCACCGTCCCGCTGACCGGCGACGTCCGGATGCCGCTGCTCGGCTTCGGCACCTGGCAGGCCACCGGCAACGCCGGGTACGACGCCGTGCTCGCCGCCCTCGACGCCGGTTACCGGCACATCGACACGGCCACGATGTACGGCAACGAGAAGGAGGTCGGCCGGGCGATCACGGAGAGCGGGCTGCGCCGCGAGGACCTCTTCATCACCACGAAGCTGCCGCCCGACCGGGTGGGCCGGGAACGGGAGACCATCGAGGCGAGCCTGGCCGCGCTCGACATCGACCACGTCGACCTGTGGCTGATCCACTGGCCGCCGTCCTCGCCCGCCGACAGCATCCCCGTCTGGCGGGAGATGCTCGCCGCCCGGGACGAGAACCTGGCCCGGACCGTCGGGGTGAGCAACTACAGCATCAGCCAGATCGACGAGCTCATCCAGGCGACCGAGGAGACCCCGGCGGTCAACCAGATCCGCTGGAGCCCGTCCCTGTACGACCGGCAGGTGCACGCCGCACACCGGGACCGCGGGGTGGTGCTGGAGGGCTACAGCCCGTTCAAGACCAGTGATCTTTCCGATCCGGTACTGGTCCGGATCGCCCAGGCGCACGACGTCTCGCCGGCCCAGGTGGTGCTGCGCTGGCACATCGACCACGAGATCGTGGTCATCCCGAAGTCGGTCACCCCGGAGCGGATCCGGGCCAACGCCGACGTGTTCCGCTTCTCGCTCACCGCCGAGGAGATGCGCGACATCGACGCACTCGGCCACTGAGGTGGGGCGCGGCCCGTGCGGACCGCGCCCCGGGATCAGGTGGTGTCACACCCTGGTGCAGGTGGCGCCGTTGAGGGTGAAGCTGCTGGGCGTGGAGAATCCGCCGCTCAGCGTCGCCTGGTAGCCGAAGCTGGTCGAGGCTCCCGGTGCCAGCGTGCCGTTGTAGCTCAGGTTCCGCGCGGTCACGGCGGACCCGCTCTGCGTCACGGTGGCGTTCCACGAGCCGGTGATGTTCTGCCCCGAGGGCAGGTTGTAGTTCAGGGTCCAGCCGTTGACGGCGCTGGAGCCGGTGTTGGTGATCGTCACGTCGGCGGTGAAGCCGTTGTTCCAGACGTTGGTGGCGTACTTCACCGAGCAGGCCGCGTTGCCCGGCGGCGGGGTGCTCGGCGGCGGCGTGGTGGCCGGCGGGGTGGTCGGCGTGGTGCCGCCGGTGTTGACGCTCTGGGAGAACGAGTTGACCGCCAGGCCGACGCCGCCCTGCCACGGCTCGAAGCCGGCCTGGATGCTGGTCAGGTACCAGTCGGCGGTGATCGCGCCCCGGCTGCGGGTGTCGTTGATGAACGCCATGGCGTCGAAGCTCATGCTCGCGATCGGCGACGGCGCAACGTACGAGATGACGTTGTTCGAGCCGTTGCTGCCCCGCCAGACCTCCCAGGTCCGGCCGGCGATGCTGGCGTTGCCGACCACGGAGCCGATGGGCTGGATCGGGCCCTGCCGGTTGAGCCAGATCATGATCTCCATCTGGTTCACCCCGTCCCGCTTGGGCGACGGGTCGAGCCAGATGTCGTACGCGGCGTCGTAGATCGCGCCGCTGACGTAGTTGTAGCTGATGCTGGCCGGCGCGCTGCTGATGCTCTTCACCTGCACGGGCAGGTTGGTGCCGGGCGAGCAGTTCGTGTAGTGGCAACCCACGAAGACCGACGGGTACGAGACCGGCGCGCCGCTGGTCGATCCCACGCCGTCCTGGCGGGTGATGGAGAAGCCGGTGGAGGTCACGTTGATGCACTGCTGCGCGCTGGTGCCCCAGCGGTTGTTCTGCACGACGTACTTTCCGCCGATGGTGGTGGACCCGTACTGCTCGCAGATCTGGGTGTCGGCGGAGGCGGTGCCGCCGAGCGCGACGGCGACGATCGAGCCGGCGGCCAGCAGGCCGGCCGCGGCGAGGGCCCTCAGTGGACGCTTCATGATGCTCCGATTCGTGTCGATGGGCAGTGCCGGGAGCGCTCCCACGCTTAGGCAAACACATTTACATGTCTGAAACTCCGGCGCAACCGTTCCGACCGATCGATCGCACTGGCCACGCTGTGTGAACGTGCCGTGGCTGCCTGCCGCGCGGCCAGCGACCGGGTCCTCCGGTCGGGGCGGGATTCCCGCCGGTGGGAGGGCTCCCGGTCGCTGACCGGGCGTCCACGCCAGGGCCGACGGGGCACTTCCGCCGCTTGGTTGCGGCGAGTAATGTCTTGCCTCCAACGCGTTCCGAACCCCTCCGGAGGCGTACCCCACGATGGGTGGTTCCCCCCTGCGCATCCTCGTCGTCGGCGCGGGCATCGCCGGTCTCGCCGTGGCCCGTGCGCTGCGCCTCGCGGGATTCCGCCCCGACGTGACCGAGAAGCTGCCCCCGACCGAGCGCGCCGACATCGGCCTCTACCTCCCGGGCAACGCGGCCCGGGCGCTGCGCCGGCTCGACCTGGACGGCCCCGTACGCCCCCTGGGCGAGGTCATCCACCGCCAGCGCTTCCTGGACGCCACCGGCGCGCCGCTCTGCGAGGTCGACCTCGACGCGCTCTGGGCCGGGGTGGGGGAGTGCCGCGCCCTGCCCCGCGCCGAGCTGCACCGGGTGCTGCTCACCGGCGCCGGCGGCGCCGTCCGGCACGGCGCCGAGGTCAGCACCGTCGAACCGCTGCCCGGCGGCGTCGCGGTGCGCTTCACCGACGGCACCAGCGGCGAGTACGACCTGGTCATCGGCGCCGACGGGCCGCGCTCGGCGGTGCGCACCCTGGCCGCGCTCGGCGGCCCGCCCCGCCCCGCCGGCCAGGTGGTCTACCGCAGCGTGGTGCGCGGCGGCCCCCGGGTCGCCGACTGGACCGCCCTGCTCGGCCAGCGCGCCGGCTTCCTGGTGGTGCCGCTCGGCGCCGGCCGGCTGCACTGCTACGCCGACGAGGCCGGCACCAGCCTGCCGGCCGACCCGCTCGCCCGGATGCACGAGCTGTTCGACGCCTACGGCGGCCCGGTGCCCGAGGTGCTCGCCGCGCTGGAGACGGTGGACGCCGAGCTCACCACGGAGGTCGAGCTGGGGCGCTGGTTCCACGGCCGGGTGCTGCTCGTCGGTGACGCGGCTCACGCCACCGCGCCGACGCTCTCCCAGGGGGCCGCCATGGCACTGGAGGACGCCGTGGTGCTCGCCGAGTCGCTGAAGGCGGCCGGCAGCGTCGACGCCGCCCTGATCGCGTACGAGAGTCGCCGCCGCCCGCGTACCCGCTGGGTGCGCGACCGGACCCGGGACCGCAACCGCACCCGCGACGTGCCGCCGGCGCTGCGCGACCCGCTGCTGCGCGGACGCGGCGGGCGGATCTTCCAGGAGCACTACCGGCTCCTCACCGGCCCGCTCTGAGGGCCGAAGATCGTAGCCGCCCACCCCACGCGGCGGGGCCCGCTACCGGGGACTATCCTCCTTGCGGATGACGGCCGCGCAGATGAACAGCGCGCCGAGCGGGACAACCCAGAACCGGAGGCCACTCGTGACCACCGTCGCACCCAAGCCGGTCGTGACCCGGCCCTGGCCGGTCCGCGAGCCGGTCAAGGGGTCGGCCCTCGCGCGGCTGCTGCGCACCACGGACGCGAAGCAGATCGGGATCATGTACATGGTCACCGCGTTCGCGTTCTTCATGATCGGTGGCCTGATGGCCCTGATCATGCGCGCCGAGCTGGCGCGACCGGGGCTGCAGTTCCTGTCGCCCGAGCAGTACAACCAGCTCTTCACCATGCACGGCACGATCATGCTGCTGTTCTTCGCGACGCCGATCGTGTTCGCCTTCGCGAACTACGTGGTGCCGCTGCAGATCGGCGCGCCCGACGTGTCGTTCCCCCGCCTGAACGCCTTCGCCTACTGGCTGTACCTGTTCGGCGGCACCATGGCCACCGCGGGCTTCATCGCCCCGGGCGGCGCGGCCGACTTCGGCTGGACGGCCTACACGCCGCTGAGCACCGCCGAGCACTCGCCGGGCGTCGGCGCGAACATGTGGGTGGTCGGCCTGGCCATCTCCGGTCTGGGCACCATCCTCGGCGCGGTCAACCTGATCACCACGATCCTGACCCTGCGCGCCCCCGGCATGACCATGTTCCGGATGCCGATCTTCACCTGGAACATGCTGGTCACCAGCCTGCTGGCGATCCTGGTCTTCCCGCTGCTGGCCGCCGCGCTCTTCGCGCTCGCCGCGGACCGCCTGATCGGCGCCCACGTGTACGACCCCGCCACCGGCGGCCCGATGCTCTGGCAGCACCTGTTCTGGTTCTTCGGGCACCCCGAGGTCTACATCATCGCGCTGCCGTTCTTCGGCATCATCACCGAGATCATCCCGGTCTTCTCCCGGAAGCCGATCTTCGGTTACAAGGGCCTGGTCGCCGCGACCATCGCCATCGCCGCCCTGTCGATGAGCGTGTGGGCACACCACATGTTCGCGACCGGCCAGGTGCTGCTGCCGTTCTTCAGCTTCCTCAGCTACCTGATCGCCGTGCCGACCGGCATGAAGTTCTTCAACTGGATCGGCACCATGTGGCGGGGCCAGATCACCTTCGAGACGCCGATGCTGTTCGCCATCGGCTTCCTGGTGACCTTCCTCTTCGGTGGCCTCACCGGTGTGCTGCTGGCCAGCCCGCCGCTCGACTTCCACCTGCACGACTCGTACTTCGTGGTGGCGCACTTCCACTACGTGCTCTTCGGCACCATCGTGTTCGCCGTGTTCGGCGGCATCTACTTCTGGTTCCCGAAGATGTTCGGCCGGATGCTCGACGAGCGGCTCGGCAAGATTCACTTCTGGCTGACCATGATCGGCTTCCACACCACCTTCCTGGTGCAGCACTGGCTCGGCGCCGAGGGCATGCCCCGCCGGTACGCCGACTACCTGCCCGGTGACGGCTTCACGTTCCTGAACACGCTCTCCACCGTCGGCGCGTTCATCACCGGCATCTCGACCCTGCCGTTCATCTGGAACTGCTGGAAGTCGTACAAGACCGGTCCGGTGGTCGAGGTCGACGACCCGTGGGGCCACGGCAACTCGCTCGAGTGGGCCACCAGCTCGCCGCCGCCGCTGCGGAACTTCGACCGGATGCCGCGGATCCGCTCCGAGCGGCCGGCGTTCGACCACAAGTTCCCCGAGCTGGCCGCCGGCCACTCCCTGGCCGGCCCGCCGGAGGGCGGCGCCAAGCCGCTGACCAGCGAGTCCGACGGTGGCGCCAGCTACCAGGAGGACACCGAGGGCCGGCTCGACAAGAGCTGACCCCGCCAGAACAAACGACGGGCGCCGCACCTACCGGGGGCGGCGCCCGTCGCCGTGTCCGGCCCGGTGATCACCGGCGTGCCTCCCGTCGGCGTATCCTCCGGCCTCGTGGACAACGACAAGGGAGCTGACCGACCCCGCCGCCCAGCTGGCCCCCCGGTCTGATCGACGCCGTGTGCGCCTGGATCGCCGCCGAACTCGGCGAGCCCGCGCCCGTGCGCCACCCGGCCTGTCGCCCTCTGCCGACCAGCCGGCGTCGCCGCCCTGACCGGCCCGCCTGATCGACGAACGGAGCCCCCGTCGCCGGACCGCGCCCGGCTGCGGGGGCTTTCGTCGTCCCTCACACGAGGGCGAGGCGGCTCAGGGGACGGCGGGAGCGAGTTCGGGCTCGGGGTCCATGGTGGCAGCCGCGGCGCGGCGGTGGCGGAGTTCGATCGGGAGGACGGCGAGGGCGACGAGCACGCCGATCGCGCCGGTGACCGCGAATCCCCAGGCCGGCGCCGAGGCGTCGATCACCGCGCCGGCCAGCGGCGCGCCGAGCGCGATGCCGACGGTGACGGCCGAGCCGTGCAGGCCCATGGCCTCGCCGCGGACACCGGCCGGCGCGAGCCGGCTCACCGCGTCCGAGGTGGAGGCGATGGAGGGCGCGCAGAGCGCCCCGGCCGGGACGAGCGCCAGGCAGAGCAGCCACCAGTGCGACCCGCCCAGCCCGACCGGGATGGTGGTCAGGCTCAGCGCCGCCACCAGGGCCAGCGGGGAGAGCGAGCGGGTGACCGCCCCGTACGCGAAGCCGCCCACCAGCGAGGCGACCGCCCACATGGCCAGGACGGCGCCGGTCCAGCCGACCTCGCCGCCCTCGCGCAGCACGGCGACCACCGCGACGTCGGTGCCACCGAGCACCAGGGTGGCGGCCAGGCTGACCGCCAGCACGGCGAGCAGCCGGGGGGTGACCCATTCCCGGCGGGGCACCTTGGGGGCCGGGCCGGCCGGCTCGTCGGCGGCGCGCGTCGGCGGGTCGAGCAACCAGAAGCAGATGCCGGAGGCGACGATCCCGGCACCGACCGCCCACATGGTGAGCCGGGGCGACACGGCGGCGGCCATGGCCACGGCCAGCGCGGGACCGACCATGAACGAGAGCTCCACCGACATCGAGTCGAGCGCGTACGCGGGCCGGCGCCGCTCGGCGGGCACCAGCGCGGCGACCGACTGGCGGACCACCGAGAAGACCGGCAGCGCGAACAGCCCGGCCAGGAACGCGGTGGGCAGCAGCACGGCGTACGACAGGGTCGGCGCGCTGGCCCAGAAGACGCCCTCGGCGACGGTGGTGAGCAGCAGCACCGGCCGCAGGCCGCGCCGGTCGACCAGCCGGCCGAGCAGCGGGGAGCCGAGCGCGGCCCCGACGGTGGAGGCGGCGCCGACCAGCCCGGCCGCGCCGTAGCCGCGACCGAGGTCGAGCACGACGTGGAAGGTGAGCGTCACGCCGGTCGCGGTGAGCGGGATGCGCGCCAGCACCGAGATCAGCAGCAACGACCGGAGACCGGGCAGGGCGAGCGCCTCCCGGTAAGGTTTCAAGTTCACGACGGTCCGTACCTCCGGCCGCAATCCTGGGCCGGGGGTACGACACCCGCAACCGATTACCCGCTCAAGCGGCCCTGATCACAGGCTCGCCGACCATGGTGACCCCGGCGCCGTCGAAGGCCCGCAGCGCCACGTCCAGCGTGTCGGGCGCGACGGCGGCGGTCAGGTCCAGCAGCACGGTGGTCGCGAAGCCCTCCCGGGCGGCGTCCAGCGCGGTGGCCCGCACGCAGTGGTCGGTCGCGATGCCGACCACGTCGACCCGGTCGACGTCGTGCCGGCGCAGCCAGTCGGCCAGGCACTCGCCGTCGCCGGCGTGCCCCTCGAAACCCGAGTACGCGGCCGCGTGCTCGCCCTTGTGGAAGATCGCCTCCACCCGGTCGGTCGCCAGGTCGGGGTGGAACTCGGAGCCGGTGGTGCCCACCACGCAGTGCCGGGGCCAGGAGTCGACGTAGTCCGGCGGGTCACCGAAGTGCGCGCCGGGGTCGATGTGGAAGTCCTTCGTCGCGACCACGTGGTCCCAGCGCTCGGGCTCGGCGGCGAGCAGCCGGGTGATGCCGGCGGCGACCCCTGCCCCGCCGGTCACGGCCAGGGAGCCGCCCTCGCAGAAGTCGTTCTGCACGTCCACGATGATCAAGGCGTTGGCCATGTCGGTCCTCTCAGCTCGCGGGTACGACGGTCACCGGGACGGCCGGGTCGCCGCCGGAGAGCTTGAGCCCCTCCCACGGGATGGAGATCAGGCACTCCCGCAGGTGCTCCCGGGACTCGTCGAGCGTGGGCAGCGCCACCGGCTCGCCCTCGACGACGAACGAGCGCTGGAGCAACCGGTCGTTGGGCTGCCGGTCCGGCACGCCCTGCGGCACGATGACCTCCTCGGTGGCGGTGCCGGTCGGCTTGTGCCGGCGGACGGCCACCTTGCGGCCGCCGATGGTGGCCTTGTGCTCGGAGCGCTTGACCACCGGGCGCCCCTCCACCTCGACCAGCTTGTAGACCAGGCCGGCGGTGGGGGCGCCCGAGCCGGTCACCACGGCGGTGCCCGCGCCGTACATGTCGACGGGCTCGGCGGCGAGCGAGGCGATGGCGTACTCGTCGAGGTCGCCCGAGACGATGATCTTCGTCTCGGTGGCGCCGAGCGAGTCGAGCAGTTCGCGGGACTGCTGGGCGATCACGGCGAGGTCGCCCGAGTCGATGCGCACCGCGCGCAGGTCCGGCCCGGCCACCGCGATGGCGTTGCGGATGCCCTGGCTGATGTCGTAGGTGTCGACCAGCAGCGTGGTGTCCTTGCCCAGCGTGGCGACCTGGGAGGCGAACGCGGTCCGCTCGTCGTCGTGCAGCAGGGTGAACGCGTGCGCGGCGGTGCCGGCCGTAGGGATGCCGTAGCGCTGGCCGGCGGCCAGGTTGGAGGTGAACCGGAACCCGGCCAGGTACGCGGCCCGGGCGGCGGCCACCGCGGCCTCCTCGTGGGCCCGGCGGGAGCCCATCTCGATCAGCGCCCGGCCGCGGGCGGCGGTGACCATCCGGGCCGCCGCGGCGGCCACCGCGCAGTCGTGATTGAGCACCGACAGCGCCAGCGTCTCCAGCACCACGCACTCGGCGAAGGTGCCGGAGACGGTGAGGATCGGGGAGCCGGGGAAGAACAGCTCGCCCTCGGCGTACCCGTCGACGTCGCCCGTGAAGCGGTAGTCGGCCAGCCATTGGGCGGCCCGGTCGTCCACCACGCCGGTGCGGCGCAGGAAGTCGACCTCGTCGAGGTCGAACCGGAAGTCGCGGATCAGGTCGATCAGCCGGCCCGTCCCGGCGACCACGCCGTAGCGGCGGCCGGCCGGCAGCCGCCGGCTGAACACCTCGAAGACGCACCGACGGTCGGCCGTGCCGTCCCGCAGTGCGGCGCTGACCATGGTCAGCTCGTAGTGGTCGGTCAGCAGCGCGGGGCGAAGGGTGCTCACCGCCTCAGCCTAGAGTTCAGGCCGGATCCGCGCCGTCGTGGCCCGGCATCGACCGCAACGCGGCCCGCAGCTCGGCGCGGCCGGCCACGCCGAGCTTGCTGTAGACCCGCTGGAGGTGGTTCTCCACCGTGCGGGTGGAGAGGAAGAGACGCTCGGCGATCACGCGGCTGGTCACGCCGTCGGCGGCGAGCCGGGCGATCTCCCACTCCCGCTCGCTCAGTGTCGGACGGAGCAGCCGCAGCGCCGGCGTGGACACGTCGTCGCAGCGGCGGAGCAGCTCGGCGAGGCGCTCGCGGGCCGGGCCGGTCGCACCGGGCCGGCCGCCGCGCATCCGGTGCAGCGCCATGGCGGTCGCCTCGGCCGCGTAGACGGTCAGCTCCCGGGCGGCGAAGCCGTCGGCCACCGCCAGCAGGTCGTCGGGGCAGCCGTCGACGGCGGCGCGGGCGTACCGGGCCACCAGCGGCGGCAGCAGCCCGTCGACCTGCTCGGAGAGCTCGGTCAGGCGCTGCGCCACGGTCCGCCGCCCGCCGTCGGTGCAGGTCGGCCCGATCGACGCGGTGGCCTGGTCGAAGCGGACCAGGTCGAGCAGGACCAGCAGCTCGTGCCCGGCCAGGCCGTCCTCCCGCAGCCGGTCGGCGAGCGCCGTGAGGTGCTTGGTGGCCGCCGGCAGGTCGCCGACCGCCGCGTGCACCGCGCCCCGGGCCTGCTCCAGCCACGGGTAGAGCACCGCCATCCCGGGCGCGTGGGTCCGGTCCGCCTCGGCCATCGCCTCCGCCGCGTGCGTGGCGTCGCCGCGCAGCGCGGCCGCCTGGGCGCGCTCGGCGTGCGCCAGGCCGGCGTAGACCCGGCTGGTGGCGAGCACGGCGCAGGCGCCGAGGCTCGTCTTCAGCGCCTCGTCGCCGCGCCCGCGCAGCCGCGCCGCGTACGCCTGGAGGATGGCCAGGTAGCCGGTGCCGAGCCGGAAGTCCCCGGCGCCGGCCAGGTCGGCGAACTCGTCGGCGACGATCGCGTCGATGCCGGCCAGGTCGCCGGAGAGCGCGAGCCGGGTGCCCCGGGCCAGCTCCATGGCGAGTTGGAGGTAGGGCATGTCGCCCCGCCAGCACGCCGCCTCGGCCTGTACCCGGGCGATCGCGGTGGCGCTGCGCCGGTACTGCCCCTGCGCGGCCTGGAGGTGCGCGAGGGTGCACCGGGCCAGCTCGCGTGCCGCCATCGGGGCCGCCGGCCGGTCCAGCACCGCCTGGGCCAGCCGGACCGCCGTGTCGGTGTCCAGCCGGTGCAGCCGCATGATCGCCTCGAAGGCGCGGACGCGGGCCTGGTCGGCGGGGTCGGTCAGCTCGGCGCCGCGCGCGGCGATCTCCTCCACCGTGGATTCCCGGCTCAGCCCCCAGTAGCTGACCATGCCGCGGGCGGTCAGCCACCGGCCGCGTCGCCGGTCGTCCTGGATGGCCCCGGCCACCTGGTCGAGGACCTCGATGGCCTCGTCCGGCCGGTCGGCGAACATGAGGATCGTGGCGAGCAGCTCCGCCGCGTCCGAGCCGCCCTCGCCGTCCAGCGCCGCACGGGCCAGCCGGGTGGCCAGCGGCACGTCGTACCGGCCGAAGGCCTGGGCGGCCGCGTCGAGCAGCAGGGCCGGGTCCTGCGCCGTGCCCGAGTCGAGCCGCCAGACGGCGACCCGCAGCAGGTCGTCGCGGCGCCGCTTGCCGACACGTTCGAGCAGCCCGGCAAGGGTGGCCTGGAGGCGCCGGGTGCGGCTGACCGGGCAGTGCCGGCGCATCACCTCGCCGTAGAGCGGGTGGGCGAGGCGCACGTTGAGCCGCCGGTCGTCGCGCACCATGGAGATGAGGCCGCGCTCCTCGGCGACCTCCACGTCGGCCGGGTCGACCGCCTGCTCCAGCAGTTGCAGGCCGAGCGGCTCGCCGAACGCGACCAGCTCGACGACCGCGCGCACGCCGGGGGTGAGCTGGCCGATGCGGGTGTCGATCAGGTCGGTGAGGCTGGGCGCCAGCTCCAGCCGGCCGGTCCACTTCCAGATCCCGTACGTCTTGCTCAGCTCGTCGCCGCCGGAGGCGGCCAGCACCAGCTCGCGCAGCAGCAGCGGGTTGCCGGCGGAGAGCCGGTGCAGCCGCTCCGAGGAACCGGCGTCGACCGGCCCGCCGAGGATCGCGGCGAGCAGCCCGGTGGTCTCGTCCGGGCCGAGGGGCGCCAGCTCGACCAGGTCGACCAGGTCGTCGGTCCACAGGGCGCGGATCGGCAGCGGGATCTGCTCGCCGTTGCGCAGGGTGCCGAGCACCGTGGCGTTCTCGGAGCGGGCGACGAGGTGCACGAGGGCCGCCGACGGCGGGTCGAGCAGGTGCGCGTCGTCGATCGCCAGCACGATCGGCCGGCCGGCGGCCTGCTCCTGGAGCACGTCGACCGCCCAGCGCAGGATGCCGGCGGGGGAGAGTCCCTGCGGCTGCGTGGCCGGCAGCACCTGGACCAGCCCGCCGAACGGCAGCGCGGCGGTCGTGGCGCTGGCCGCCACGGACCAGATCGCGTAGCGGTCGGGTGAGAGTGCGGCCACCCCCTCCCGCAGCAGCCGGCTCTTGCCCACCCCGGCGTTGCCGCTGAAGAGCAGCCCGCGTCCCTCCGGACCGCCGACCGCCGACAACAGACGGTTGAGCTCATCCGTTCGGCCGACGAAGTCCCACCGACTCATCGGTGCAGCATATCGATGGTGTTCCGTCCGCGTGTACACCGTCACGCAGCGAAGTTGAGTAATCTGTCGATTACTCGTGAGTACCGGATGTGTTCGCTGTCGGATCCGCGACAGCCGTAGTCTTCCGGCATCCCCCTGTGACCAGGGAGTTTCCACGCGACCGGACCGCAACCCGGTCGCCTGAACGGGAGGCCGCCTGATGAAGCCAGGTCCACTCCCCTCGGTCGACGTGCCCGAACCCGGCGGCCACCCCGGGCCGCCCCGCTGTGCCCCGCTGCCGACCCGGCTCGGGGTGACCGAGCCCGGGCCCGACGAGCCGCTGGGCGTCGTGGTCACCGGTCCGGCCGGCGCCGGCCGCCGCGAGCTGCTCGCCGGCGTGCTCGACCTGGATCCCGGGATGCTCGCCGTGCCCGCCGGCAGCCACCTCCTGGTCCACCACGCCAAGGTGCCCACCCGGGCCGCGTACGTGCCCGGCTACCGCCAGCCGCACTCCTACCGCGCCGACCCGCTCGCCGCCGGCCCGGCCCTCGCCCGCCCGCCGCGCCGGGTGGAGCTGAGCCTGCCGGACCCGCTGCTGCGCCACTTCGCCGTGCTCGACACGCCGGACACCGGCACCCTCGGGGTGGCCGGCGGCCGGGTGCTGCTCGACGCGGCGGGCCGGGCCGGGGGCCTGCTCTTCGTGATCTCCGCCGACCAGGCGTTCAGCGCGGCCGAGCTGCACCTGCTGGCCGAGGTGGCGCGCACCCGGGTCGAGGTGTTCTTCGCCGTCACCCCCGGCGTGGCCGGCTGGGCGGCGCCGGCGGACGGCGCGACGACGGAGGACACGGGGGCGTCCGGGTCGTCGGCCGGCCCGTCCGGCCCGTCCGGCCCCGCCGCCCGCCGCTACGACGCCGTGGAGGTCTCCGTCGCGGCGCACCGGGCCGCGCTGCTGGCCGCGGTGCCCGCGCTCGCCCAGGCCCGCTGGTTCCCGGTCCGGCAGGGCGAGCACTCGGTGCTGCGCCGCGCGCTGGTCGGCTGGGCCGCCGACGAGGGGCTGCGCCGGGCGAGTTCCCGCCCGCCGGAGCCGCCCGGCGCGCACGGCCGGGTGCCCGTGGTGGCCGGCTCCGAGCCGGCCGACCTGACCCAGCGGATCGACCGCCAGGCCCGCTCCTGCGCCCAGCGGATCCGCCAGCACCTCGCCCTGGAGCTGGCCAACATCCACCTCCGCGTCGTGCAGGAGATCGTCTTCGGGGTCGGCTGTGCGGGCCTGCCGCAGCTGCTCGACCGCGAGATGGAGGCGCTGTCGCTGCTCGCCACCGCGCAGTGCGACGAGGCGGTCCGCGGCATCGTCGACGACGCGGCCGCCCGGGTCTTCGGCGCGCCGCTGGCCGAGGGCGTACGCCGGCGGATCGTGCACGCCGTCCGCTGGGGCCTGGCCGACCACCCGGACGGCCGTGACCTGGACCGCGTGCTCCTCGTCACGAGCACCGCCGGGGTGGCCGGGCTGGCCGGCGCCGGGGCTCTCGACGCGCTGGCCGGCTATCCCGGCGGCGCGCGCGACGAGGCGCTCCCGCCCGTCGGGGTGGCCCTCAACGGCGGGTGCTGGCAGCACTGGCGGGCGCCCGGCAACGCCGACCCGAACGCGGCCCGGTCCTGGGCGCAGCGGGCGCTGCGCGAGGTCGAGCTGGAGCTGTCCCGCCAGGTCTCCCGTCGCTTCGAGGTGATCCGCCTCTCGCTCGGCGCGGTCCTTACCGATGCTGTCGACCACGGCATCCTGCTCGCCTGAGGCCGGGGCCGCCGCACGGCAGCCGCGGTCGTCGCACGCGGCCCGGGCGGGTGATCCCGACCGCCGCGCCGTTCCGGTTCATCGGTTCCCCGGATCCGGTGGCACGATGGGGGGCATGGCGGCTCCACAGGTTGCGCCGGTCGAGACGCCGGACACCGAAGAGGTGCCGGTCTCCGACCGGCCATGGGTGACCATCGTCTGGGACGATCCGGTCAACCTCATGACGTACGTGACCTGGGTGTTCCAGAAGCTCTTCGGATACAGCCGGGAGAAGGCCGAGCAGCTCATGCTGGACGTGCACCACAAGGGCAAGGCGGTCGTCTCCAGCGGCGCCCGGGAGCGGATGGAGCACGACGCGTCGCAACTGCACGCGTACGGCCTCTGGGCGACGGTGGACCGGTCATGAGCATGTTCCGCCGGCAGGGCGACCGCTACGTGGCCACCTTCGCGGTGGACGAGGTCCGGGTGCTGCGCAAGGTCGCCTCCGAGGTGGTCGGGCTGCTCACCGACGGCTTCGACCACGGCGACCCGGTGGTCGGCCGGCTCTTCCCCGAGGTCTATCCGGACGACGTGGCGGGCAGCGCCGAGTTCCGCCGCTACACCGAGGGCGACCTCAAGACCGCCAAGATCGACCAGGCCGGCGCGATCCTGGCCGCGCTGCCCGACGGCGAGGCCGGCGGCGAGGTGCGGCTCGACGCGGAGGCGGCCGAGGCGTGGCTGCGCGCGCTCAACGACGCCCGGCTGGCCATGGGCGTGCGGCTGGAGATCAAGGACGGCACCGACCTGGGTGAGGAGCTGGACGACGCGGTCGCCGAGGACCCCACCTCGTCGCGGGTGTTCCAACTGTCGGTCTACGCGTACCTGGGTTATCTCCAGGAATCCCTGCTCAACGCCCTCATCGACTGAGTGGTGACGGCCGCCACCTCGCAACCCGGGACGGCCAGGGGCTAGGCTTGGCGGCGTGCTGAGCATCGACCGGTCGATCATCGACGCGATCGTGGCCCACGCGCGTCGGGACCACCCGGACGAGGCGTGCGGCGTGGTCGCCGGTCCCGCCGGCAGCGACATCCCGACCCGGCACATCCCCATGGACAACGCCGCCCGCTCCATGACCTTCTACGAGTTCGACTCGATGGAGCAGTTGCGGGTGTGGCGGGAGATGGACGACCGCGACGAGGAGCCGGTCGTCATCTACCACTCGCACACCGCGACGGAGGCCTACCCGTCCCGCACGGACGTCTCCTTCGCCGGGGAGCCGGGCGCGCACTATCTGCTCGTCTCGACCCGCGAGCCCGACACCGAGGAGATCCGCTCCTTCCGGATCGTCGACGGCGTGGTCACCGAGGAGCCGGTCGAGATCGTGGCTGCCGTGGACCCGCACGCCGTCCAGTCCTACATGTTCGGGCAGAGCCCGGCGACGGTCGACTACGAGTGTTCCGACCGCTGATCTTCCAGCGCCGGCACACCTTTTCTCTTCCCGTCACCTGGCACGACCCGAACAAGGAGCACGAGACATCATGGCCATCGAGGTTCGCATCCCCACCATCCTGCGCAGCTACACCGGCGGCGCGAAGGTCGTCGAGGGCGGCGGCGACACCCTGGGCGACCTGCTCGCCGACCTGGACTCCCGGCACGCCGGCCTGCGGGCCCGGCTGGTGACCGACGCCGGCGCGCTGCACCGGTTCGTCAACGTCTACGTCAACGACGAGGACGTCCGCTTCCTCGGCGCGCTCGACGCCAAGCTCAACGACGGCGACAGCGTCACCATCCTGCCGGCCGTGGCCGGTGGCGCGTTCGGGTTCGCTGCCGCGGCGGCGATCGCCGGGCACCGCGCGGCCGTCGCCACCCGCTGAGGGCGGGCGGCATGGCACGGTACGACAGCCTGCTCGACGCCAGCGGCGGTACGCCCCTGGTCGGGCTGCCGCGGCTCTCGCCGACGGTCCCTGACGGGGCGCCGCCGGTGCGGCTGTGGGCGAAGCTGGAGGACCGGAATCCGACCGGCAGCATCAAGGACCGCGCTGCCCTGTTCATGGTCCGCGCGGCCGAGGAGGCGGGCCGGCTCCGCCCGGGTGACACGATCCTGGAGCCGACCAGCGGCAACACCGGCATCTCGCTTGCCATGGTGGCCAAGCTGCGCGGCTACCGGCTGGTCTGTGTGATGCCGGAGAACGTCTCCACCGAACGGGTGCAGCTGCTCCGGATGTACGGCGCCGAGATCATCTTTTCACCGGCGGCGGGCGGCTCGAACCAGGCCGTCGCCACCGCCAAGCAGATCGCCGCCGACCATCCGGACTGGGTGATGCTCTTCCAGTACGGCAACGAGGCGAACGCCCGGGCGCACTACGAGACCACCGGGCCGGAGCTGCTGCACGACCTGCCGACCATCACCCACTTCGTGGCCGGCCTGGGCACCACCGGCACCCTGATGGGCACCGGGCGCTACCTGCGGGAGAAGGTCGACGGCATCCAGGTCGTCGCCGCCGAGCCCCGCTACGGCGAGCTGGTCTACGGGCTGCGCAACATCGACGAGGGCTACGTGCCCGAGCTGTACGACGCCACGGTGCTCTCCCGGCGCTTCTCGGTGGGCACCCGGGACGCGGTGCTGCGGACCCGGCAGCTCGTCGAGGTGGAGGGGATCTTCGCCGGCTTCTCCACCGGGGCGATCCTGCACGCCGCCCTCGCGGTGGCGCACGAGGCGGTCCGCGACGGCCGCCGCGCCGACGTGGCCTTCGTGGTCGCCGACGGCGGCTGGAAGTACCTGTCGACCGGCGCGTACGGCGGCACCCTGCCGGACGCCGAGGACGCCCTGGAGGGGCAGCTCTGGGCCTGACGGCTGGACGGTCGGTCCGGTCCGCGCACGCCGCTGACCGTACCGACCGTCACCACCCGGGACCGGACGTGTGCGGGTGTCACGTTGATGACAACTTCCGGCAGATGATTCTTGCCCGACCGGGCCGACGCGTAGGCTGCGCAGCGTGGCGAACGCGTCGGTAGAGATCATCGGCGGAGCGACCGCCGGCGTGTCGACTACCGAGCGTGAGATCGAGGCGACCGGATGCGACTGACCGTCCTGGGGTGCGCGGGCAGCTTCCCCGGGCCCGAGTCTCCCTGCTCCGCCTACCTCATGGAGGCCGACGGGTTCCGGCTTCTGATCGACTTCGGGGTGGGTTCGCTCTCCACGCTCCAGCGCTACGCCGGGCTGCACGCCCCCGACGCCATCCTCCTCACCCACCTGCACTGCGACCACATGTTCGACGCGGTGTCCTACGTGGTGGTGCGCCGGTACGCGCCGGACGGCCCGTACCCGCCCCTGCCGATGTACGCCCCCTCCGGCGCTCCCGACCGGCTGGCGAGCGCGTACGGGCAGGAAGAAGGCACGGTGGAGGACGTCTACCAGTTCTACGGCCTGCAGCCGGGCACCTTCCCGATCGGTCCGTTCACCGTCACCGTCGACCGGATGAACCACCCGGTCGAGACGTACGGGGTGCGGCTGGAGCACGGCGGCCGGGTGTTCTGCTACTCGGCGGACACCGCCCCCTGCGACGCGCTGCTGCGCCTCGCCCAGGGCGCCGACGTGTTCCTGTGCGAGGCCAGCTACATGGACGGCGTGGACAACCCACCGGACCTGCACCTGACCGGCCGGGAGGCCGGCGAGGCGGCCACCAAGGCGGGTGTGAGCCGGCTGCTGCTCACCCACCTCGTCCCCGCCTGGGGCAGCGAGTCGCACACGGTGGAGTCGGCGGCCGGGGCGTACACGGGGCCGCTCGAGGTGGTCCGCGCCGGCGCCTCCTACGAGGTCTGACCACGCCGACCCGCTTCCCAGGCACCCGGGGGCGGTTCGATCACGCCACCGCATAGGGTGCAGGCATGGCGCGACCTGACGGGCGGCGGCCCGACCAACTCCGACCGGTGACCCTGACCCGGGGCTGGAGCACCCACCCGGAGGGCTCGGTGCTCGTCGAGTTCGGGGCGACCCGGGTGCTGTGCACGGCCAGCGTGACGGAGGGCGTGCCCCGCTGGCGCAAGGGCTCCGGGCTCGGCTGGGTGACCGCCGAGTACGCGATGCTGCCCCGGGCCACGAACACCCGTTCCGACCGGGAGAGCGTCAAGGGGAGGGTCGGTGGCCGGACCCACGAGATCTCCCGGCTCATCGGCCGCAGCCTGCGGGCGTGCGTCGACCTCAAGGCGCTCGGCGAGAACTCGGTGGTGCTCGACTGCGACGTGCTCCAGGCCGACGGCGGCACCCGGACGGCCGCCATCACCGGCGCGTACGTGGCGCTGCACGACGCGGTGACCTGGCTCGCCGAGCGCAAGGCCCTGGCCGGCAAGGTGGACAAGGTGATGCACCGGTCGGTGGCGGCGGTCAGCGTCGGCATCATCGCCGGCGAGCCCCGACTCGACCTCTGCTACGAGGAGGACGTGGCCGCCGAGGTCGACATGAACGTGGTCTGCACCGGGACGGGTGACTTCGTCGAGGTGCAGGGGACGGGCGAGGCCGGCATCTTCGCCCGGGAGCAGCTGGACGCCCTGCTCGACCTGGGCGTGGCAGGCTGCCTGGACCTGGCCGACGCGCAGCGGAAGGCACTGAACTGATGAACTGGCTGACGCGCAGCGGAAGGCGTTGAACATGAACAGCGTGCTCCTGGCCACCCGCAACCGGAAGAAGCTCGTCGAGCTCCAGCGGATCCTCGACGGCGCCCTCGGCGCCCACCGGATCGCCCTGCTCGGCCTGGACGACGTCGAGGAATACCCGGAGCTGCCCGAGTCCGGCCTCACCTTCGGCGAGAACGCGCTCATCAAGGCCCGGGAGGGCTGCCGGCGGACGGGCCTGCCGACCATCGCCGACGACTCGGGCCTGGCGGTGGACGCGCTCAACGGCATGCCGGGCGTGTTCAGCGCCCGCTGGGCCGGCGGGCACGGCGACGATCGGGCCAACTTCCAGCTCGTGCTGGACCAGATCGCCGACCTGCCGGACGAGCACCGGGGTGCCGCCTTCGTCTGCACGGTGGCGCTGGTGCTGCCCAGCGGCAAGGAGCACCTGGTCGACGGCCGGCAGCCGGGCCGCCTGCTGCGCGCCCCGCGCGGCGACGGCGGCTTCGGCTACGACCCGATCTTCCTGGGCGACGGGCAGGAGCGGACCAACGCGGAGCTGACCCCCGAGGAGAAGGACGCGGTCAGCCACCGGGGCAAGGCGCTGCGCGAGCTGGCCAAGCTGGTCGCCAAGGTGCTCCCGCCGGCTGCCTGACGGCACGTCGTGGCGGTGCCCGGACCGGCCGGACACCGCCACCTCCGGTCAGCCCAGCGGGCCGACCTCGCGCTCGATGGCGGCGCGCAGCCCGGGCCCGCCCACGACCTCACGCGCCGCCTCCATGAGCGGGGCGAGGAACACGTCCGGCCCCGGCTCGCCAACCGCCTCGCCGAGCGCGGCCAGGGCGGCCCGGCCGGCCGGCGACGGGGTCAGCGGGGCGCGGAGCTGGAGCCCGCGCACGGCGGCCAGCAGCTCGACGGCGAGCAGGCTCGTCAGGTTGTCCAGGACGGTGCGCAGCTTCTTGGTCGCCGCCCAGCCCATCGAGACGTGGTCCTCCTGCATGCCGCTGGTGGGCAGCGAGTCGACCGAGGCGGGTGCGGCGAGCCGGCGGTTCTCCGCGACGATCCCGGCGGCCGTGTACTGGGCGATCATCAGGCCGGAGTTGACCCCGGCGTCGGGGGAGAGGAACGCCGGCAGCTCCCGGGAGCGGGTGACGTCGAGCAGCCGGTCCACCCGGCGCTCGGCGATCGCGCCCACCTCGGACGCGGCGATGGCCAGGTAGTCGGCGGCGAAGCCGAGCGGCGCGCCGTGGAAGTTGCCCGTCGACTCGACCCGCCCGTCCGGCAGCACCACCGGGTTGTCCACGACCGACAGCAGCTCCCGCCCGGCCACCACCTCGACGAAGTCGAGGGTGTCCCGGGCGGCACCGGCCACCTGCGGCGCGCAGCGCATCGAGTAGGCGTCCTGCACCGCGTGCGCCAGGTCGTCGCGGTGCGAGTCCATGACGGCCGAGTTCTGCAGCAGCTTGTGGATGTTCGCGGCCGAGGCGGCCTGGCCCGGGTGCGGCCGGATGGCGTGCAGCTCGGGCAGGAACGGCCGTTCCGAGCCGAGCATGGCTTCGATGGCCAGCGCCGCGGTCACGTCGGCCATGGCGAACAGGTGCCGGGCGTCGTGGACGGCCAGCAGCAGCATGCCGAGCATGCCGTCGGTGCCGTTGATCAGCGCCAGCCCCTCCTTGGCGGCCAGCTCCACCGGCTCCAGCCCGACCCGGCGCAGCGCGTCGCCGGCCGGGATCCGGTCGCCGGCCGGGCCGAGCACCCAGCCCTCACCGAGCAGCACCAGCGCGCAGTGCGCCAGCGGCGCCAGGTCGCCGGAGGCGCCGAGCGAGCCGTGCTCGGGCACCCACGGGGTGACCTCGTGGTTGAGCAGGTCCACGAGGGCCTCGGCGACCAGCGGGCGGACCCCGGAGCGGCCGAGGGCGAGCGAGCGTACCCGCAGCAGCATCATGGCTCGCACCACCTCGCGGGGCATCGGCGCGCCCACCCCGGCGGCGTGCGAGCGGATCAGCGCGTGCTGGAGCTCGGCCCGCCGCTCCGGCGCGACGAACGTGTTGGCGAGCGCCCCGAACCCGGTGGAGACGCCGTACACGGGCCGGCCGGCGGCCTCGATGCCGTCCACGATGGACCGGCTGGTCGCCATCGCCTCCACCGTGGCGGGGTCGAGGACGACCTTGGCGGTGCCGCGGGCCACGGCGAGCACGTCGGCGGGGGAGATCCCGGTGGGCTGGATGACTACGGTCGACATTGCGGCACTCCGTTGTGCAGAACCTGGCGGATCAGCGGAACACCCGGCCGGTAGGCCAGGTGCAGATGGGACGGGGCGTCGAGGATCATCAGGTCGGCCCGCGCGCCCCGCGCGAGCCGCCCCACGTCGTCGCGGCGCAGCGCCGCCGCCCCGCCGGCCGTCGCGGCCCACACGGCCTCCGCCGGGGTCATCCGCATCTCGCGTACGGCGAGGGCGATGCAGAACGGCATGGACGACGTGTACGACGACCCGGGGTTGCAGTCGGTGGCGAGCGCCACGGTGACGCCCGCGTCGAGCAGCCGGCGCGCGTCCGGGTACGGCGAACGGGTGGAGAACTCGGCGCCGGGCAGCAGGGTGGCCACGGTGGTGGTGTGCCGGCCGTCCGGGCACATGCAGCCGACCCGGTGCGACGCGAGCGCGTCGATGTCGGCGTCGGTCAGGTGGGTGCAGTGGTCCACGCTGGCCGCGCCCAGCTCCACGCCGAGCTGCACGCCCGGCCCGGGACCGAGCTGGTTGGCGTGCACCCGCACGCCGAGCCCGACGGCCTGCCCGCAGGCGAGGATCGCCCGGGCGTGGTCCACGTCGAAGGCGCCCCGCTCGCAGAACACGTCGATCCAGCGCGCGTGGGGCGCGGCGGCGGCCAGCATCGGCCCGCACACCATGCCCACGTAGTCGTCGGGGCGGTCGGCGTACTCGGCGGGGACCACGTGCGCGCCGAGGAAGGTGGTGTCCTCGGTGAACTCGGCGGCGATCCGCAGCGAGCGGGCCTCGTCGGCGACGGTCAGCCCGTACCCGCTCTTGATCTCGACGGTGGTGGTGCCCTGCCGCATGGCCTCGTCGCGCAGCCGCCGGACGGTGTCCCGCAGCTGGTCGTCCGAGGCGGCCCGGGTGGCGCCGACGGTGGTCCGGATGCCGCCCCCGGTGTAGGGCTCGCCGGCCATCCGGGCGGCGAACTCGGCGGCCCGGTCGCCCGCGAAGACCAGGTGGGCGTGGCTGTCCACGAAGCCGGGAAGCACGGCCGCGCCCTCGGCGTCGATCCGCCGGTCGGCGGCCGGCGCGTACCGGGCCGGCCCGATCCAGGCCACCTGCCCGTCCTCGACCAGCACGGCGGCGTCCCGCCGGATGCCCAGCGGCCCGCCCTCGCCGCCCGTGTCGTTGGTGACCAGTTCCCCGATGTTGTCGACCAGCAGGCTGCCGGTGTGGCGCGGCGCCGGCCGCACCGGGTCGCCCGGTCGCACCGGGCGGTGCTGCCACTCGCCCTGGCTCATGACGTCACCTCCCGGATGGCGTGCCGCAGCTCGGTGGGTACGTCCACGCTCTGGTGCCGGCCGTCGGCCACGACCGTCCGCCCGTCGACCACCACGTGCGTCACGTCGGCGGCGGTGGCCGCGAAGAACGCGCCGACCGGCGGCACCCCGGCGGTCCGGGCGCTGTCCAGCCGTACCGTCACGAGGTCGGCCCGGTCGCCGACCGACAGCCGGCCCGCGTCGCCCCAGCCGAGCGCGGCGTGCCCCGCGACGGTGGCCGCGGTGACCAGCTCGGCGGCGCTGAAGTGCCCCCGCTTCCGGGTGCGCAGGCGCTCGTCCAGCTCCACGGCGCGGGCCTCCTCGAAGAGGTCCACCACGGCGTGGCTGTCGCTGCCCAGGCTGAGCGGGGTGCCCGCCTCGGCCATCCGCCGGGCCGGCCCGATCCCGTCGGCCAGGTCCCGCTCGGTGGTGGGGCACAGGCACACGCCGGTCCGGCTCTCCCCGAGCAACGCGACGTCGCCGCTGGTCGGGTGGGTGGCGTGCACCGCCGTGGTGTGCGGGCCGAGCACCCCGTGGTCGGCCAGCAGGCGGGTCGGGGTGCAGCCGTGCAGGGCCCGGCAGGCGTCGTTCTCGGCCGGCTGCTCGGAGAGGTGCACGTGCAGCGGTACCCCGTTGCGGTCGGCCCAGCCGGCCACGGTGGCGAGCTGCTCGGCGGGCACCGCGCGAACCGAGTGGATGGCCGCGCCCACCCGGGCGTGGTCGTTCTCGGGGCGGAACGCGTCGACCCGCTCCGCCCAGCGCAGCGCGTCGCCGTCGCCGAACCGGCGCTGCGTCCCGACCAGTTCCGCGCCGTCGACGCTCGCGGTCAGGTACGCGGTGTCCAGCAGGGTGAGCCGGATCCCGGCGTGCGCGGCCGCCTCGACCAGCGCTGCCGACATGGCGTTCGGGTCGGCGTACGGCTTGCCCTCCGGGCCGTGGTGCAGGTAGTGGAACTCGCCGACGCAGGTGATCCCCGCGAGGGCCATCTCGGCGTACGCGGCGCGGGCCAGGGCCAGGTAGGAGTCCGGGTCGAGCCGGGCCGCCACGTCGTACATGACGTCCCGCCAGCTCCAGAAGTCGCCGCGCCCGCCGTGGGTGCGCCCACGCAGCGCCCGGTGGAAGGCGTGCGAGTGGGCGTTGGCCAGGCCGGGAAGGGTGAGCCCGGGCAGGCGTGCCGCGTCGCCGAGCACCTCGACCCCGGCGGGCGGCGCGCCGCCGCCGACCAGCGGGGTGACCGCGGTGATCCGCCCGGCCTCGGCCTCGATGAGCACGTCGGGGGTGGGCTCGGCGTGGTCGGGCAGCCAGGCGTACTCGGCCAGCCAGCGGGTCAGCGGCATGCCAGCTCCTCCAGCACCCGGGCCAGGGCGGTCACCCCGGCCGCGCAGTCGGCGTCGGTGGCGGACTCGGCGGGGGAGTGCGACACCCCGGTCGGGTTGCGGACGAAGAGCATCGCGGTCGGCAGGTGCGCGGCGAGGACCCCGGCGTCGTGCCCGGCGCCGGTGGGCAGCACCGGCGCGTCGAGCAGGGCGGCCAGCCGGCCGGCCAGCCCGCCGTCGAAGGCCACCAGCGGGGTGGCCGACTCCTCGGTGCAGGTCAGCTCGGTGCCGTCCCGCTTCGCCCGCTCGGCGGCCTTGGCCCGGACCGCCTCGACGAGGCCGTCCAGCGTCTCCGGTTCGGCCGCCCGGGCGTCCAGCCAGCCGGTCACCCTCGACGGAATGGCGTTGGTGGCGTTCGGCTCGACGGCCACCCGGCCCACGGTGGCGTGCGCGTCGCGCAGCCGGGCCTCCTTGTTCGCCGCGAGCACCGTGAACGCGTAGGTGAGCATCGGGTCGCGGCGGTCGGCCATCCGGGTCGTACCCGCGTGGTTGCCCTCGCCGTGGAAGTCGAAGCGCCAGCGGCCGTGCGGCCAGATGGCGCTGGCCACCGCGACCGGCGTGTCGAGATCGACCAGCGCGCGGCCCTGCTCGACGTGCAGCTCCACGAAGGCGGCGAAGCGGCCGAGCAGGCCGGGGTCGGCGCCCGCCGGCCGGTCGCCCAGCGCCTCGGCGAAGCTCACCCCCGCCGCGTCGCGCAGCCCGGCCGCGCGCTCCACCGCGATCTCCCCGGTGAGCAGCCGCGACCCCAGGCAGGGCACGCCGAACCGGCCGCCCTCCTCCTCGACGAACGCGGCCACCGCCACCGGCCGGACCGGGGTGACCCCGGCGGCCCGCAGCTCGTCCACGGCCAGGAACGCGCTCACGATGCCGAGCGGCCCGTCGTAGGCCCCGCCGTGCGGCACCGAGTCGAAGTGGCTGCCGGTGAGCACCGCGTCCCCGGCCACCGGGTCGCCCCACCAGGCGAACAGGTTGCCGTTGCCGTCCTCGGTGACCGGCATGCCGCGCTGCCCGGCCTGCTCCCGGAACCAGGCCCGCAGTCTGCGCTCCGGCTCGGTGAGCGCGTAGCGCAGGTAACCGCCGCTGCCGGCGTCCCGCCCGACCGGCGCGATCTCGTCCCAGAGCTTGCGGAACCGGACGGCGAGATCGCTCACGCCGTGCCCTCCGCCATGGGCACCCGGACGCCGGTGCGCGCGGCGACCTCGCGGGCGTCGTCGTAGCCGGCGTCGACGTGCCGGATGACGCCCATGGCGGGGTCGTTGGTGAGCACCCGCTCGATCTTCTGCCCGGCGAGGGCGGTCCCGTCGGCCACGCAGACCTGCCCCGCGTGGATGGACCGGCCGATGCCCACCCCGCCGCCGTGGTGGATCGACACCCAGGACGCCCCGCTGGCGGTGTTGACCAGCGCGTTGAGCAGCGGCCAGTCGGCGATCGCGTCGGAGCCGTCGGCCATCGCCTCGGTCTCCCGGTAGGGGCTGGCCACGCTGCCGCAGTCCAGGTGGTCCCGGCCGATCACCACGGGCGCGCTCAGCTCGCCGGACGCGACCATCTCGTTGAACCGCACCCCGGCCTTGTCCCGCTCGCCGTAGCCGAGCCAGCAGATCCGGGCCGGCAGGCCCTGGAAGGCGACCCGCTCACCGGCCATCCGGATCCACCGGGCGAGGGACTCGTTCTCGGGGAACAGGTCGAGGATGGCCCGGTCGGTGGCCGCGATGTCCTTTGGGTCGCCGGAGAGCGCCGCCCAGCGGAACGGGCCCTTGCCCTCGCAGAACAGCGGCCTGATGTAGGCCGGCACGAAGCCGGGGAAGTCGAAGGCCCGCTCGTACCCGCCGAGCTTCGCCTCGCCGCGGATGGAGTTGCCGTAGTCGAAGACCTCGGCGCCGGCGTCGAGGAAGCCGACCATCGCCTCGACGTGCTTCGCCATCGAAGCCCGCGCCCGGTCGGTGAACTCGGCCGGCTTCGTCGCCGCGTAGTCCCGGGCGTCGGCCAGCTCCACCCCCTCCGGCAGGTACGACAGCGGGTCGTGCGCGCTGGTCTGGTCGGTGACGATGTCGATGGCGACGCCCCGGCGCAGCAGCTCCGGGAAGACGGCGGCGGCGTTGCCGACCACACCGACGCTGAGCGCCCGGCGGTCCCGCTTGGCGGCGAGCGCCCGCTCGACCGCGTCGTCCAGCGAGTCGGCGATCTCGTCCAGGTAGCGGTCGTGCGCCCGGCGCTCCAGCCGGCCGCGGTCCACGTCGACGATCAGGCAGGCGCCGCCGTTCATGGTGACCGCCAGGGGCTGGGCCCCGCCCATCCCGCCGCAGCCCGCGGTCAGCGTCAGCGTCCCGGCCAGACTGCCACCGAACCGCTTCTCGGCGACCGCCGAGAACGTCTCGTAGGTGCCCTGCAGGATGCCCTGGGTGCCGATGTAGATCCAGGAACCGGCGGTCATCTGCCCGTACATGGTCAGGCCGAGCGCCTCGAGCCGGCGGAACTCCGGCCAGGTGGCCCAGTCGCCGACCAGGTTCGAGTTGGCCAGCAGCACCCGGGGCGCCCACTCGTGGGTGCGCATGACGCCGACCGGGCGGCCCGACTGCACCAGCATGGTCTCGTCGTCGCGCAGGTCGGTCAGGGTCCGGACCAGCGCGTGGTACGACGGCCAGTCCCGGGCCGCCTTGCCGGTGCCCCCGTAGACCACCAGGTCCTCGGGGCGCTCGGCCACCTCCGGGTCGAGGTTGTTCATCAGCATCCGCAGCGCGGCCTCCTGGGGCCACCCCTTCGCGGTGCGTGCGGTGCCGCGGGCGGCGCGGACGGGCTGGTGCATGTCCTACTCCTCTCAGCCGAGGAACAACTGGCGACGGGTGGCGGACGACTCGAACGCCTCGAGCCGGGCCTGGGTTTCGGCGGGGGTGGCGTCGCAGATCGCCTGGAGCACCACCATGGCCAGGGTCATGGGGGCGGTGTGCAGGTCGAAGACCAGGTCGGTGCCGACGGCGGCGGGCAGCACCACGTCGGCGTGGTCGGTGGCCGGGCTCACCGGGGAGTCGGTGATGGCCACGACGGTCAGCCCGGCGTCGCGGGCCTCGCGCAGCGCGTCCAGGGTTTCCCGGGGGTAGCGGGGCAGCACGAACGCGAGCAGCGCGCGCGCCCCGGCCGCGGCGGCCTGTTCGAGCCGGTCGGCGAGGAGGCTGCCCCCGTCGTCGACGACCCGCACGTCCGGGTGCACCTTCGCGGCGAAGTACGCGAAGTACGCCGCGAGGGGTGCGGCGGCGCGGAGACCGAGCACCGGCAGCGGGCGGCTGGCCGCGAGCAGTTTGCCCACCTCGGCGATGCGCCGCGCGTCGGCGAGCTGCCCGGCGAGCCGGTCGAGGTTGCCCATCTCGGCGTGGACCGCCCGCTGCAGCGCGTTGCCGGCGTCGGCCGGGTCGGTGGCGCCCGTGGCGGTCAGCTCGCGCAGCCGGCGGCGCAGGGCGGGGTAGCCGTCGTGCCCGAGCGCCATGGCGAACCGGGTCACCGACGGCTGGCTGACCCCGGCCAGCTCGGCCACCTCCGCCGCGGACAGGTACGCCGCCGCGCCCGCCTGCTGGACCAGGCAATGCGCGATGCGGCGCTGGGTCGGGGTGAGCCGGACGCCGTGGAAGAGGTCGAGCAGGCGGTCGGTGGGTGCCGCACCGCTTTCATTCACGTCCTGACTCTATGCATGAAAACTTTCAGGGCGCAACCTTCGGTCGGTGGTGGTGCGGCGACCGGAGGACGAGGGAGGAGGCGTCCCCTCTGTACTATCCGCACGGCGGATGAGCAGAGGAGTTGTCACATGCAGCCGGTCGGCCCGTACAGGTTCACCGAGGCGCTCGGCGTCTGCCAGGTCGGCACGGCGTGGTGGGCCATCGACGGGCAGGACCGGCTCGTGACGGTGGCCGTGCTCGAGGGCGCGGCGGCCGCCGACCCGCCGTGGCGGGAGGCCTTCGCCAACGCGGCCAACGCCATGGCGCTGACCTCTGGTGGGCAGCGCTACGTGAACGCCGACTTCGCCGCCGCCAAGCCCTGGGTGGCGTACCCCTCGGAGGAGGGGATGGGGGCGCAGCGGCTGTTCCAGACCCTCGGCATGGACCTGCACCCGGCGGAGTCCGAGACCCAGGTCCTGATCCCCGAGACCGGCGCCGTCGACGGGCCGCCCCAGCCGGTCTCCGGGGTGCCGATCTCCGGCACCCCGAGCCCCACCTCCGGAGCGCCGCTGCCCTGGGCGATGCACGCCGCCGTGCCGCACCAGGTGTCCTCCCCGCCCCAGCAGGTGTCCCCGGCGCCGCAGCAGGTGTCCCCCGCGCCGCAGCCGGTCAGCGTCCCGCCGCACGACCCGTTCGCCGCGCCGGCCCGCCGGATCACGCCGTCCGAGCCCCGCCCCCGCCGCACCGGGCTCTGGATCGGAATCGCCGCGCTGGTCCTGGTGGTGATCGCCGGTGCCGGCGGCGCCGTCGCCTGGTTCGGCCCGGACGACCCCGGCAAGCCGAAGACCGAGGCCTCCACCAGCCCGGCGCTGCAGCCGGAGCAGAAGACCCCGCCCCAGTCGCCCGGCCTCGAACCGCCGAGCGCCGGCGACTGGCCGAAGGAATGGCCCAAGTTCACCCCGGGCGACTCGGTACGCACCCTCTCCGACCTGGACGGCCTGGGCTTTGCCCTGAAGGTGCCGGGTGAGTGGGACTGCACGCCGGCCGGCCGCGCGCAGGGGTTCGTCAAGTACAACTGCGGCGTCTCGAACGACAAGCAGCAGATCGGCGGCGAGCTGATCGTGCGGGAGTGCGCCGTGCCGTGCGACGCGCAGCAGCAGACCGCCATGCGCCAGGAGGAGGAGGCCTGGGGCCTGCAGTGGATGCGGGGCGGCCAGTTCGTCTCCTACGCCGACTCCAGCAAGCTCCAGCTCGACGGTGAGCGCCGGTACGGCCTGGTGCTCGTGGCGTACTGGCGCGGCGGGGACAGCGGGCAGATCGACCGTCAGGTCGTCTTCCGGATGACCTCCCCCATCGACGGCGCGGGCCGGCTGCGCCGGGTGGCCAACCACCTGCGCGACACCCTGATCTTCTGACCGCCCACCCTTCCTCGCTGCGCGGAGTTCCGACATGCCCTCTGGTAAGGCCCTGGCGCGTCGGTTCGCCGTCCTGCTCGGCGCCATCGCGATCGGCTGCGCCGCCGCCGTCCCGGGGGCGGCGGCCGTGCCGACGTACGCCCGCAACGAGCCGGCGGTCGCCGTGGCGACCCCGGCGACCGTCTTCCTCGAGGCGCGGTACGTCGGCTACCTGCGGAACACCGCCACCGGCGCCCTGGTCCATCCCGAACCGGTGGTCGTGGTGCGCCGGTGCAGCGGGGCGGTGGTGAACCCCGACGGCTACGTGGTGACCACCACGGTGTGCGTGCAGCCGAGCCGGGAGGTGCTGCTCGTCAACGCCCTCTACCGGCTCGGCCGCAGCCTCGTGCAGCGCAGCGAGCTGCCGGCGGAGCGGCTGGACGGTTACGTCGCCGGTCTCCAGGGCTCGTCCGCGTTCACCGGGGCCAGGCGCGGCTCCGCGCCGACCCTGCGGCTCACCGGCCAGTTCGGCGTGGCGACATCGGGGGACGCCGCCGTCCCGGCTGTCGCCGGCGCCGTCACGAAGGCCCTGCCCGCCGTGGACGGCAACGTGGCGCTGGTGAAGCTGCGCCGCGGCGACCTGCCGGCCGTCGAGCTCGCCCCCGCCCCCGACCTGCGCGCCGGCTCCTCCCTCGACATCCTCGGCTACGCGCTCGGCGAGGGCACCGGCGACTCCGGCACCTGGACCGTCCGCAACCGCACCGTCGAGGTCATCGGGCGTACCGGGACCAACCGCACCGGAGTCAGCGGGCAGATCGGCCCCGACTCGCGGGGCGGCCCGGTGGTGGACGCGGAGGGCCGGCTCGTCGCGCTCCTGGACACCGACACCGCCGCCGAGGGCGAACCGATCCGCGACCTGATCGTCACCGCCAACCTCAACCGGCTCCTCACCCAGAGCGGTGTCGACAACCGGCTGAGCGGGACCGACCGCGCCTTCCGGTCGGCCCTGGCCGTCTACTTCGCCGGGCACTACTCGCAGGCGATCACGCGCTTCGACGACGTCCTGACCCAGGACCCCGGACACGCCGCGGCCCGGGCGTACCGGCAGCGGGCGCAGGAACGGCTGCGGCTGGACGGGGACCTCACGGAGAACGCCGCGGACTGGTGGTCGTACCTCCTGTCCGCCGCGGGCGGCGCGCTGGTCATCGGCGCGGTGACCCTCGGACAGCGCGCGCTCCGCCGCCGGCTGCGGCCGGCCCCGGTGGGCCGGCCCGACCCCGACGCGGGACCGGCGGAGGTCGGCCCGCCCGGGCCGGCCCCGCTGGCCACGACCGCCGCGCCGGCGCCGCCGTCCCCCGAGGACACCCTCGTGCTGACCGTGCCCGCGGCCGGCCGGAAGTACGCGCCCGCGCCGTCGTCGCCGGAGGACACCGCCGCCCCGGCCTCGGCGGACGTGCCGTCCGCCACCGACGACACGCTGGTGCTGAACCTGCCCGAGGCGGGACCCGGCACGCCGACGGCGGAGCGGGCCGACGGCGGCACGCCGGCCACGCCCACCGACGCCGGACCGGGGACGCCCCGCGAGCGGCCGCGGAGCGCGTTCCGCCCGGACATCGAGGGTCTCCGCGCGCTCGCCGTGCTGCTGGTGGTGCTCTGGCACGCGGGCGTCCCGTTCATCTCCGGCGGCTTCGTCGGGGTGGACGTCTTCTTCGTCATCTCCGGCTATCTGATCACCACCGGCATGGCGGCCGAGGTGGCCGCCCGGGGCCGGCTGTCGCTCGGCCGGTTCTGGGCCAGGCGGGCCAAGCGCCTGCTGCCCAGCTCCGCACTCGTCCTGCTCGCGGCCCTGCTCCTGACCTACCTCCTGCTGCCGGACATCCGCTGGCGTGACACCGCGGGGGACGTCGTGAGCAGCGCCGTCTACCTGATCAACTGGCGGCTCGCCGACCAGGCCGTCGACTACCTCGCCGCCGGCCAGGCCCCGAGCATCGTGCAGCACTACTGGTCGCTCGCCGTCGAGGAGCAGTTCTACCTGGTGTGGCCGGTGCTGCTGGTGGGCGTCGCCTGGCTGGCCCGGCGTGGACGCACCCCGGACTCCCGGTTCCGCGCCCTCGCGTTCGGCGCGGTGGCCGTCGTCGGGGCCGCCTCCTTCGCCTGGTCGGTGCTGCTGGTCGAGTCCGATCCTGGCCGGGCCTACTTCGTCACCACCACCCGGATGTGGGAACTCGCCGTCGGCGCGCTGCTCGCGCTGGCGCCGACCCGGCGACTGACCGGCGCCGTCGCCGCGGCGGCGGGCTGGCTCGGCGTCGCGGCCATCGCCGCCTCCGCGGTGGTCCTGAGCACCTCGACCCCCTTCCCGGGCACGATGGCGCTGCCCGCCACCGTCGGCGCGGCCCTCGTCATCGCCGCCGGGGCCGCCCGGCGGTGGGGCCCGGTCGCGCTCCTGCGGCTGCCGCCGATGCAGTTCCTCGGGGGGATCTCGTACACGCTCTACCTCTGGCACTGGCCGCTGCTGGTGGTCCTCACGGCGCGGATGCCCGACGCGGAGCCGCCGGCCGTGGTGGCCACCGTCGCCCTCGCCGTGGTGCTCGCCTACCTGACCAGTCGGCTGGTGGAACGGCCGGTCTGGCACTCGCGGCGGCTCGCGGTGCGGCCGCGGGTGGCGCTCTCGGTCGGCGCGGCCTGCACCGTCCTGTCGGTCTGCGCGGGGCTGGCCTTCCAGACCGCCGCCACCGCACCGGCCGCGCCCCCGGTCGGCGCGGGCGGGCGCGACGCGCCGGGCGCCGCCGTGCTGACCGCGGGGGGCGCGGCCGGCGCGGGGGTGCCCGTCGACCACGCCCCGTCGGTGGTGCCCGACCCGTCGGCGGCCCGGAACGACCTGCCGTCCGTCTACGCCGACCGGTGCCACGCCGGCCCCACCGAACGCGCGGTGCTGCGCTGCGTGTACGGCCCGCCGGAGGCCACGGTCACCATCGCCGTGGTCGGCGACTCGCACGCCGCGCAGTGGGTGCCGACGCTGCGGGCGATCGCGGAGCGACGGAACTGGCGGCTGCTGACGTACACCAAGTCGAGCTGCCCGGCCGTCGACGTCGAGGTGGTCGCGGACGGCCAGCGGCCCATCGACACCTGCGCGGCGTGGAACCGGGACCTGCCCGGCCGGCTCGCCGCCGACCGCCCGAACCTGGTCGTGACGAGCAGCTACAACTACTCCGCCTACCGGGACGGCCGGGCGCTCAAGGGGCCGGAGGGCCGCGCCGCGCTGGTCGACGGGATGCGCCGGACCTGGCGGTCGCTGGCCCGGATCGCCCCCGTGGTGGTGCTGCGGGACACCCCGGCGCCGCGCCTGGACGTCGCCGAGTGCGTGTCGGCCCACCGGGAGGAGCTGACCAGGTGCGCGGTGCCGCGCGACGAGGCCCTGGCGGGCATCGGCCCGCTCCAGGTGGACGCGGCGCAGGGCCTGACCGGGGTACGGCTCGTCGACCTGAACGACGCCATCTGTCCCGCCGACCGCTGTGCGGCGGTGATCGGCGGGGTGCTCGTGTACCGCGACACGAATCACCTCACGGCGACGTACGCGCGGACGCTGGCGGCCCGGCTCGACGAGCAGTTGCAGATGGTGATGGGGTGAGCGGAATGATCAGCAGGGACGGCGACGTCGCCGGGGCCGATCCTGCTGGCGGTGGCGCGGGCGGCTCGCTGCTGGCCGGCCGCTCGGTCGCCCTGGTGCACGAGTGGTTCGGCGCCACCGGCGGCTCGGAGAACGTCTTCCTGGCCATCCAGGAGGTGCTGCCGGACGCGACGGGGTTCGTGCTGTGGCGCGACCGCGACGCGCGACGCGGCCTCGACCTCCAGGAGTCGTGGCTGGGCCGGACCCCGTTGCGGCGGTCCAAGGCCCTCGCGTTGCCGCTCATGCCGCTGACCTGGCGCACGCTGAGCAGCGAGCGGTTCGACGTGGTCATCTCGTCGAGCCACGCCTTCGCGCACACCGTGAAGTTCCGGGCCTCCCCGGACGCCCGCTACCTGAGCTACATCCACTCGCCGGCCCGCTACCTGTGGAGCCCGGACTTCGACGGCCGGGGCTCGAACGGGCTGCTGACCGTGCCCCGGCGCGTGCTCCAGGGGGCCGACGTCCGACTGAGCCGGCACGTCCACAGCTACGCGGCCAACTCCCGCGAGGTGCAGGCCCGCATCCAGCGGTTCTGGCATCGCGACGCGCGCATCATCCACCCGCCGGTCGACGTGGACCACTTCGCCGACGCCCCGGCCGCGCAGCGCCGGCAGGACCGCGGCTACCTGCTCGGGGTCGGACGCTGGATCCCGTACAAGAAGTTCGACCTGATGATCGAGATCGCCGACGCCGCCGGGCTGCCGCTGGTGATCGCCGGGTCGGGGCCGGACGAGGACGCCCTGCGCCGGCAGGCGGTCCGGGTCGGCGTCCCCGTCACCTTCGAGCGGCAGCCGTCCCGGGACCGGCTCCGCGAGCTGTACTGGGGTGCGCGGTGCCTGCTCTTCCCCACCCACGAGGACTTCGGCATCATCCCGGTGGAGGCGATGGCCTGCGGCACCCCGGTGCTGGGGCTGCGCCGGGGCGGGGTGCTGGAGACGGTCGTCGACGGCGAGACCGGCTTCCTCGTCGACTCGGACGACCCCCGGGCGTACGCCGCCATGCTGCGGCAAGTCGACGGTCTGGACCGGGACCGGGTCCAGGCGCACGCCGCCCGGTTCTCCGCCGCGGTCTTCCGCGCCAACGTCGCCTCGTGGGTGGCCGATGAGACCGCCTGAGGCCGCCCCGCCCGCCCCGCGCCTCCGCCGGCCGGCCGCCCGCACCCTGGTCGTGACCGTCGCGGTGCTGGCCGTCGTCACGATCCTCGGGGTGACGACCGTGCTGCCCCGCCCGACCGTCGCCGGTGCGCTCGGCCTCGTCGTGGTGGCGGTGTGCCTCACGGCCCTCTACCAGACCACCCGGTCGCCGTCGTTCAACCCGGTCTCCGTGACGTTCTGGGCCTTCGTCACGGTCTGGGTCGGCTTCGCGCCGCTGCTGCAGATCCGGGACCGGCGGCTGCCCTGGCCCGACCTGCCGCTGGACCAGTACTACGTCAGCGCGCAGGTCATCCTCCTGTTCGCGGTGCTCGCGTACTGGGCCGGCAACACCCGCCGCCTGCCCGCGCCGCGGCCGAGCACCCCGCCGCGGACCCGGATCACCGTCGAGAAGGCGCTGGCGGTCACCGCCACGGCCGCGGTGCTGGCCGTCGTCTGCCTGCCGATGACCGGCGGGCTGGCCGTCCGGTTCGGCAGCCGCGACGACCTCCAGCGCGCCATCGCCGAGGCGGGCCTGAAGAGCCGGCAGGACCTGGCGCTGCTCGGCCTGCTCAGCACCTTCCCGGCCGCCGTCGCCGCGATCGCGCTGGTGCTGTGCCTGCTCTGCTGGCGGAGCCGGAACGCCGCCGGCCCGAGGGCGCGGTGGGTGCTGCTGGGCACCACCGCCACCGCGGTGCTCCTCAACGTCGTCTACAACAACCCGCTCTCCGCGAACCGGTTCACCGCCTTCGGCGTGCTGCTCGCCGCCGGACTGGCGATCGTGCGGTTCGAGCGGCAGCGCTGGCGGACCCTGTTCTCGCTCGGCATGCTCACCGGCCTCGCCGTGCTATACCCGCTGGCGAACCTGTTCCGCAACGAGCGCTCGCGCGGCGACCTCCGGTTGGGTCTGGACGCCTACTACACCTGGGACTTCGACGGGTTCCAGCAGACCGTCAACGCCGTCTACTACGCCCGCGTGCACGGCCACAGCTGGGGTCATCATCTCGTCTCCGCGCTGCTGTTCTGGGTGCCGCGGTCCTGGTGGGAGGGGAAGGCGATCCCGGCCGGCAACGCCGTGGCGGCCAGCCGGGGCTACTCCTTCCAGAACCTGGCCCTGCCGTTCTGGGCCGAGACGTACCTGGAGTTCGCCTTCGTCGGCGTGGTGGTGCTGTTCTTCTTCTACGGGCGGCTCGCCCGGCGGCTCGACCGGGCGTTGACGGCCACGCCGGCCGGGCTGGGGACGGCCCTCACGGTCACCTTCGCCGCCTTCCAGATCGGCCTGCTGCGCGGTCCCCTCGGCGCGCAGATCCCGTTCGTCGGCGCCGCGTTCGCGGTGCTCGTCGTGGCCGTGCTCGCACTGCCCGACCGGGGCTGGCGGCTGACCCGACCGCCCCCACCGGTGGACCACGGCTCGCCGGCCGCGGCACCCGCCAGAGCAGAGGAGATGGCGCCCCATGACTGAACCCCGGCCCAGGGTCGCCGTCCTCGCCGACTGGTGGTGGCCGGACGAGGTCGGTGGCGCGGAGCGGTCCGCCCGGGCGGCCGCGCGGGAACTGGCCGGCTTCGCCGACGTGTCGGTCTTCGTGCCGTCCACCACCGACGCGAGGTACGCCGACGGCCCGCTCACCGTGCACGCCGTCCGGCGGCCCTTCGCCCGGCGGCAGCACGCGGACACCCGGATCCGGCGCGGGCTGGAGTTCCTGACCGCCTGGCTGCTGCCGCCGGTCGCGTTCCGCCTGACCCGCCGGATCCGGACGTTCCGGCCCGACGTCGTGGTGGCCACCAACATCTCCCGCACCGGTCCCTGGTTGCCGCGCTGGGTGCGGGCGCGCGGCCTGCGGTACGTCCGGGTCTTCCACGACCTGAGCGACACGTGCTGGCGCCGGTCGCGGCTGAAGGACTCGCGCACCTGCGAGACGGTGTGCGGGGAGTGCCGGGTCAAGGCCGGGATCATGCGGGGCGCCACCCCGCGCGGCGCGGTGAGCGTCTGCGTCTCCGGCTTCGTCCGCGACGAACTCGTCGAGGCGGGCCTGACCACCCCGGCGGCGAGCCTCGTCGGCTACCCGCTGATCGGCCCGCCGGAAGCGGTACGCCCGGCGCGGCGCACCGACGAGACCCGGCTCGTCGTCGGGTACCTCGGCCGCCTCGACCCGGTGAAGGGCATCGAGTCGGCCATCCGCACGGCGGGCGCCTACCGGCGGAGCACGGGCACCGCGGTGCGGATGCTGGTCGCCGGCGAGGGGCAGCCCGACTACACGCGGACGCTGGCCGAGCTGGCCCGGTCGGAGGAGGTCGCCCTGGACCTGCCCGGCCGCATGGCGGTCGACGCGTTCTGCGCCGCGGTGGACGTCGTCCTCATCCCGTCCCGCTGGATGGAGCCGTTCGGCCGGGTCGCCGTCGAGGTCGGGCGCACCGGGAAACCGATGCTGGTCGCTCCGCTCGGCGGCCTGCCGGAGGCGGCCGCCGTCTCCGGCGGCGCCTACGCTTACGCCGACTTCCAGGACCCGGCCGCGGCGGCGGTCGCGCTCGGTGAGCTGCTGGCGGGCACGGCGCCCCCGGTCGCCCGCCCCGGCGGCGGCCCGGCGAGCACGCTGCCGCAGGCCGTCGTGGCCGCCACCCGGCGGGCGTGGTCCGGCGCGGACGACGTGACGGTGGGGCGGCGGCCGTGACCGGGACGGTCGCCCCGCCGCGAGCCGCCGGGCGGAACTGGGCCCGGCTCGCCCTGACCCTCGGGCAACTGGCCCTCATGGGCACGAGCCTCGTCTTCAGCCTCGCCCTCGGCTACGCCGGCGACCTGTCCGCGGTCGGCGCCACCGCGCCCGCGATGCTGGTGTTCCAACTGACCTGCGGCGTCCTGCAGCGGTCCCTCGCCGAGGCGACGCTGCTCGCCGAGGCACACGCCGAGCGGACCGCCGCGCGGACGGACTGCCAGCGGTCGGTGGCCGCCGCGTTCACCGGCGGGCTCGCCGGCGCGGTGCTGGCGGTGGCGTCGGCGCTCGCCGTGTCCGGCGGGTCGATCGAGCTGGCCGTCGCCTACGCGGCCGGCATACCGTTCGCGATCGCGCTGGACATCGGCCGGGCCGCCGGGGTGGCGGCCGGCGCCGCCCGGGCGGTCTTCCTGGAGACGGCCGCGTGGCTGGCCGCGCAGCTTGCCGTGCTGGTCCTCGCCGCCACCCGTTCACCGCTGGCCGTCTGCCTGTCCTGGACCGTGGTGAACGTGGTGTTCCTCCTGGTCGCGGCCGGCCGCCCCGAGCGGCGGCCGCGCGTCACCGGGCTGCCCGGCTGGGTACGGTCCCGGCGAGGCGTGATGGGCGCGGCCTCCCTGGACGCCCTGCTCGTCGGTCTCACCCCGGTGCTCGCCCTGCAGGTCACCGCGTTCGTCGCCGAGGCCGCCACGCTCGGCGTCATCCGCATCACCCAGCAGCTGTTCGGGCCGTTGGCGTTCGTGTCGATCACCGTCCGGCGGGTGCTGGTCTACCAGCGCAAGGCCGACGCCGGCACGACCCGGCGGCAGGACCTGCGCGACGGGGCGCAGGCGTGGGCGTTCATGGCCGCCGGTTCGGTCGCCCTCGGGCTGGCGGTGCTCGTCGGGCAGGGACTGGTCCCCGCGCTGTCGTTCCTCCCGGTGGGTTGGGTCCTGGTCGCCGCCGGGCTGGAGAAGACGGCGCTCGGGTTCTCCTACGGCTGCTCGTTGAGCCGGTTCATCCGGGGCGAGTTCGCCCTGCTCCTGCGCGCCCGTTACGTGATGCTCGGCCTGACGGTGCTCGCCGCGCCGCTGCTGACCATCCAGTTCGGACCGTCCGGCTACCTCGTCGCGTCGGCCGTCGGGATGGTCGTCTACTCGCTGGTTCTCGTCGCGCTGCCGGCCCATGACCGTCCACGGCCGACAGCAGTCGCGTCGGGCACCGGTCTGTCCTGACCGGCGGCCCTCGCTAAGGTTGTCGGCATGAGCGACAGTGTCGGCCTGCTGCTGCGGCGTGCCGGATTCGGCCCGACCGCGGTCGAGCTCGCCGCCGCTCGCCAGGCCGGCTACGCCGCCGCGCTGACCGGCCTGACCGCCCCGCCCGGCCCGGACGTCGGCGCGACGGGCGCGCCCGTCCCGGACCTCGGGCCCGACGCGTACGCGGGTAAGCGCGACCTGACCTACGAGGAGAAGGTCCGGCTGGAGGACCTCCGCGACGAGCAGACCGCGCAGATCACCGGGTGGTGGCTGAACCGGATGGCGGTGGCCAGCCACCAGGCCGTCGAGAAGCTGGTCTTCTTCTGGCACGGGCACTGGGCCACCTCGGTCAAGAAGGTGCGCAGCCCCCAGCTGATGCTCAGCCAGCACCGCACCCTCCGGGGCACCCCCGACTTCACGGTGATGGCCCGGCGGATGGTCGTCGACGCGGCGTTGAACCACTACCTGGACGGGCACCTCAACACCCGGCGGGCGCCCAACGAGAACCTCGCCCGCGAGCTGTGCGAGCTGTTCCTGCTGGGCATCGGCAACTACACCGAGAAGGACGTCAAGGAGGCGGGGCGGGCGCTGACCGGCTGGCGGTTCAGCCTCACCATGGGCCGCTCGGTGTTCGACCCGCAGGCCCACGACCCGGGCCGCAAGACCATCCTGGGCCGGACCGGGAGCTTCACCGCGCAGAGCCTCGTCGACCTGCTGCTGGCCCAGCCGGCCTGTCCCCGGTTCATCGCCGCCCGCCTCTGGTTCCGCTACGGCTCGTCCACCAGGCCCATCCCCGAGGGGCTCCAGGAGAAGATGGCACGCGCCTTCCCGGCGCCGATGGCCATGCTCCGGGTGCTGCTCGCCGACGAGGCGTTCCAGGCGACGGCCGGCACGATGGTGAAGCAGCCGGTCGAGTGGCTCGTCGGGGCGCTGCGGCAACTGGGGGTGCGGCCGGCCGGCCTGCCCGCGGAGACCCGCACGGCCGTCCTGCACGACCTGGAGAGCCTGGGGCAGTTGCCGTTCGCGCCTCCCAACGTGGGCGGCTGGCCCTCCGGCGGCTCCTGGCTGACCTCCGCCGCGGCGCAGGTCCGCCTGCGGCTGGCCGGTCGGATCGCCGAGCAGGCGCCGGTCGACGATCTGACCCCGGAGAGCCTGGCGTACCTGCTCGGCGTCGACCGGTGGACGAACCGCACCTACGCCGTGCTGCGCGGCACGCAGGACCGGCGACAGTTGTTGACCCTGGGGCTGGCCAGTCCGGAATACCTGGTGACATGACGATGGATCCACTGACCCGACGTCGCTTCCTGCTCGCCTCGGGCGTCACCGCGGGCGCCGCGCTCGCGGCCGGCGCCGGCGGGATGGGGCTCGCCCAGCTGCTGCGGTCCGCGGGGCAGGACCCGGCCGCCGCGCCGTCGAAGAAGCTCGTCCTCGTGACCCTCTACGGCGGCAACGACGGGTTGAACACCGTCGTCCCCTACACCGATCCCGCCTACCACTCGGCCCGGCCGGAGCTGGCGTACGACCCCGGGAAGGTGCTGCACCTGGACGACGCCCTGGGCCTGAACCCGGTCCTGCGGGGGATGAAGCGGCTGTGGGACGAGAAGCGGCTGGCGGTCGTCCTCGGGGTGGGCTACCCGCGGCCGGACCGCAGCCACTTCAGGTCCATGGACATCTGGCAGACCGCGTCCCCGGCCGAACCGGTGACGACCGGCTGGGTGGGCCGCTGGCTCGACGGCACGAAGGCCGCGCCGGAGGCCGCCGTCAGCTTCGAACCGGTGCTGCCCCCGGTGCTCGCGGGGGAGACCCGGGCCGGTTCCTGCGTCAACGTCGGCGGCCTCGAACTGCCCCCGGGGATCAGCGCCGACGCCGTCGCCGCCCTCGGCCGCGGGGAGCCCGGCGAGCCGGAGCTGCAGGCCCGCGCGGCCCGCGCCTACGGCGACCTGCTCCGGGTGGAGCAGCTGGTCCGCGACGCCGAACAGCACCAGAGCCCCACCCCGGGCGGCGTCGAGGAGCAGATCCTCACCACCGGCCCGGGCAGCCGCAGCGTCCTGGAAACCCAGCTGGCGCTCGTGGCCCGCTGCGTCGAGGCCGGGGTGCCCACCCGGGTCTACTCGGTGAGCCTCGACGGGTTCGACACCCACGCGATGGAACGGGCCGGGCACGAGAGCCTGCTCACCCGGCTCGACCGGGCGCTGTCCGCGTTCGTGGCACGGATGGCGCGCACGGAGGCGGGACGCCAGGTGACCGTCGTCGTCTACAGCGAGTTCGGCCGGCGCGTACGCGCCAACGCCTCGCAGGGCACCGACCACGGGACGGCCGGGCCGGTGTTCGTCCTGGGGCCGACCGTGGCCGGCGGGTTCCACGGCGAGCAGCCGAGCCTCACCGACCTGGACGACGGTGACCTGAAGGCCACGGTGGACTTCCGGGACGTCTTCGGCACGGTCCTGGCCTCGGTGCTCGACGCCGATCCCGACCGCTACCTGGGCAGCGGCTACCGGGCCAGGCCGCTGCCGCTGCTCACCGTCGACTGAGGACGGCCGGACGGGCGCTCAACGTCCGCCCGCCCGGAACACCTCCGCGACGGTCCGCAGGATCACCTTGACGTCCAGCCAGAGCGACCAGTTCTCGATGTAGTAGTTGTCGAACCTCGCCCGGTCGGAGATCGGGGTGTCCCCCCGCAGGCCACTGACCTGGGCCAGCCCGGTCAGCCCGACCGGCACCCGATGGCGCATCGCATAGTTCGGGTACTCGGCGGAGAACTTCGCCACAAAGTACGGCCGCTCCGGCCGCGGCCCGACCACGCTCATCTCCCCGCGCAGGATGTTCCACAGCTGCGGCAGTTCGTCCAGCGACGTACGGCGCATGAACCGCCCGATCGGCCCGACCCGCCGGTCGTGCGCGATGGACCAGTTCGTCTGCGACTCGTGCTCGTCCACCGGTCGCATCGACCGGAACTTGACCACCTGGAACGGCTTGCCGTAGCGGCCGATCCGCTCCTGGTGGAAGAAGATGCCGCGACCGCCGTCGAGGAACGTGGCGATCGCGCACAGCAGCAGCACCGGACTCAACAGCAGCAGCGCCGCCGTGGCGAGGACCACATCGGAGGCCCGCTTCACGGCCCACCGCGGGCCGGAGAAGGTGGTGTCGCCGATCTTCACGATCGGGATGGCGCCGATGTGGTCGGGGTAGCCGCCGTGCGACCGGGAACCCCACAGCCGCGGCACCGCCCACAGGTCACGGGCGGAATCGGCCTGCCGGAGCAGCGTCTCCATGAGGACCGTCTCCGGGCAGTCCGGGTCCGCGATGACCAGCACCTCGCACTCCAGCAACCGGACCAGATGTTCGAGGTCGTCCAGGTTGCCGATCAGCGGGAGCGCCACCGGGTGCTGCGGCGGGACGGTGTCGACCGAGCCCACGAAGCGCAGACCGTACTCGGGGTAGCGGCGCAGCAGGCGGGCCAGCTCCACCCCGATCGGGCCGGCGCCGACGACGATCGCGTTGTGCTCCACCCACCGGCGCCGGCGCGCCAGGAGGGTCACCTTGCGGCTGCACGCCCGCCCCAGGACCACGAGGGCGGCGGAGAGCGCCACGCCGTGCATGAAACCACTGACGTACGGCACCGAGTCGTGCCGGTAGGCCGCCACGATGGCGACCACCGCGCCGGAGGCCAGCAGCCGCCCGGAGAGGCTCGGCAGCTCGTCCAGGATGCTCAGGTGCCGGCGCGCCCGGTAGAGCCCGCCGGCCGCGAAGACGGACACCGTGAGGACGGCGTTGGCCAGCGTGCCGCGCCAGTAGTTCTGGGTCACCAGCAGCGGCGCGAGCAGCGCGACGACGTCGACCGGTGCCGTCATCATCCAGGCCCGGAGCCAGCGCGTCCGGCTCGAGGCCCGGGAACTGGCGTACGGCAGCACCGCGGTCGTGTCGAGACCGGCGCGCGGCTCCGCGGCCGGCGGCGGTCCATTCCTCGGCCGGGCGCCGGGGACGGCCGCAGGCACACCCCTGCCCTTGTCCGTCTCCGGCCGCCGCATCGTCATCTGCGGTGACTCGTGCCGGCGACCGGTCGCCGCCGGCTCTGTCGTGGCCGGTTGGCCTGACATGGTCGATCCTCCCCCGTGACAGCCCTCCCCGGCGCGAGCACAGCGAGGGCGATCGAAGGATATGAGTGAGCAGCCCTTATCGCCAGAGCCGGGACGGCAATCCGTCGTCCTACTTTCCGGCCGAGAGAATCTCCGGGACCGAGTCGCGGCGCACCGCGTCGAAGAGCGTCCGGGCCTTCCCGGAGTCGGCGAACACCACGCTCTCGCTGCCCACCCGGCCGGTGCCCTTCACCGGGCAGGTGTAGAACCCGAGGTTGCCGCTGCGCAGGTGCCGCATCTCCATCGCCAGGTCCACGAGGGACATCGACTTGTCGACGGCCACCGAGTTCGCGGTGGCCCTGACGAACGAGTTCAGCTTGGTGGGGCTGCTCAACGTGCCGCCGGAGGCCGCCTTGTCGAGGATCGCCTTGATGACCTGCTGCTGATGCTTGATCCGGGTGAAGTCGCCGTTGGCGAAGGCGTACCGCTCGCGGGCGTAGTCCAGCGCCGTGGCCCCGTCCATGGTCTGCCGGCCCTTGACGAACTCCCGCTTGCCGCTGGGGTCGAGCGAGTGGGTCGAGGTGAAGTTCTGCTCGACGTCGATGTCGATGCCGCCCAGCGCGTCGACGATCTCCTTGAAACCGGCGAAGTCCACCATGCTCACGTGGTCGACGCGCACGCCCGTGAACTTCTCCACGGTCTGCACCATCAGCGGCACGCCACCCCACGCGTACGCCGCATTGATCTTCGCGTCCCGCCCGCCCCGGCCCTCCTTGGACCGGGGGATCGCGGTCCAGGTGTCCCGCGGGATCGAGATGAGCTGCGCGCTCGACCGGTCCTTCGGCAGGTGGGCCAGGATGATCGTGTCGCTCCGGGAACCCCCGGTGTTCTCCGGGTCGCGGGAGTCGCTGCCCAGGATCATGATGTTCATGGCGCCCTTGGCCACGACCGGCGGTCGGGCCTCCTCCGGCACCCCGGTGAACGCGTCCACCCGGTCGATCGAGGAGTTCACCGACCGGTAGTAGAGGCCCCCCGCGAGCGCGCCGCCGCCGGCCAGCAACACCAGCACCAGCAGCACGATGAGGGCGATCCGCCGGCCGCGGCGGCGACGTGGCGCCGGTGTCGGGGTCTCCTCCGCCGCGCCGTGCTCCACTCCCGACGTCGGGAAGCGGGTGTCCGGGTGGGCGAGCGGCTGGCGATCTGACATGGCCGCGATGCTACTGACTCACGCTCCGTCACGGGGACCCTCGTCCGACCGGCCAGCCCCGCCCATCCGTTCGGCGCTTTCCTCCTCGACGGTTGCCGCGAACCTGGTACAACGTCGGGGGTGGATGCAACGAAGCTCCGCCGGGCCATCGCCCGGACCCGGCTCGCGCCGGTCGCCGCCTTCCCGAAGCGCCTGGCCCGGGTCGCCCGGCACGACGCCCGGGTGCTGCGCACCTCCGCCCGGTGGCTGCTGACCTCCCGGGAGCACCACAACTACACGTACGAGCTGACCAAGCTCAGCCGGCACCACCTGGCCTGGTTCGTCAGCGTGGTCTGCGACGTCCCCGTCCGGCAGGTACGCGGCTGGTTCGCCGAGATCGAGGGCGACGACAAGCTGCGCGCCCACATCGAGGCCGCCACCGCCGCCGCCTCCCGACGCGGCCTGGCCGACCGGCAGGTCCGCTACGCCCGCCGCATCGGCTGGTACGCCATCGTCCGCGCCCGCAAGCCCGCCCATGTCGTGGAGACCGGGGTGGACAAGGGCCTCGGCAGCTGCGTCCTGGCCGCCGCCCTGCTCCGCAACGCCGCGGAGGGCCACCCCGGCCGGCTCACCTCGCTCGACATCAACCCCGAGGCCGGCTACCTGGCCCGCGCCACCCCCTGGGCCGACGTGGTCGACCTCGTCATCGGCGACTCGGTCGCCTCGATCGGCGCGCTGGACCGGCCCGTCGACCTCTTCCTGCACGACAGCGACCACAGCCGGGTGCACGAGCGCAGCGAGTTCGAGGCCGTCGAACCGAAGCTAGCCACCGACGCCTTGCTCCTCACCGACAACGTCACCGCCACCAACGTCCTCGCCGAGCACGCCGAACGCACCGGCCGGCGGTTCCTCGCCTACCGGGAGACCCCCGCCCGGCACTGGTACCCGGGCGACGGCATCGGCATCGCCTGGTGAGGGTCTTGTCGCGGCTCGTCCCCGGGATCGATGATGGTCGGAACGGGCAGGTCGACGAAGGAGCCGAGATGCAGGTGATCCACCAGCCCCGGGTGGCCTGGGACATGGCCCGGGTGGTCGGCGCGGCGGTCCTCGACGAGGAGCTGTTCGCCTGGCTCCGGCACGAACTCGGCACCCTGCTCGGCAAGCCCGCCGAGCAGGCGCTCACCGAGAGCCGGGAACGCGTCCAGCGCATCGGCGACGCCCGGCTCCCGGTCGAGACCGGACTGTGGCGGGTCCGGATCGAGGACGCCCTGCGACAGCGGCCCGAACTCGGTGGCGAACTCGCCGCCCTCACCGCGGTGGCCGTCGGCCTGCTGGCCGCCCGGCGGCCGTGAGCCCGTCTTAGCTTTCGCTTAGCCCGCTTGTCCGGCGCCCCACCGGTCCGGCAGCATCGACCGGCGTGACCGACGGCAGCGCTCCCGGCGGCCCCGTGCCCACCGCGGAACATTCACCCACTTCGGCCGGCCGCCGCCGCGCCCCGGCCGGCCCGCGCCGCTGGCTCGCCGCCGGCGGCCTCGCCGCGCTCGCCGCCGTGCTCGGCGTGACCCTCGCGGTACGCGGCGGCGCCGCCCCCGCCTGCGCCGCCCCACCGCCCCGCGCCCTGCCCGCCGGGGTGCTCGCCGCCCCACCGCTCGGCGGCACCGTCCACACCGGAAAGGCGACCTTCTACGACTCGAAGGGCGCCGGCGGCAACTGCTCCCGGCCCGCCGCACCCGCCAACCGGCTCTACGTCGCCCTCGGCCCCGCCGAGTACGCGGCCGGCGCGTCCTGCGGCGGCCACCTCGACGTCACCGGCCCCAGGGGCACCGTCCGCGTCCTCGTCATGGACCAGTGCCCGGAGTGCGAACCCGGCCACCTCGACCTCTCCGCCGAGGCGTTCGCCCGGATCGCCGACCCGGTGCAGGGCGTCGTCAAGGTCAGCTACCGCGCCGTGGTCGACCCGCCGCTGCCCGGCCCGCTCACCTTCCGCATCAAGGAGGGCGCCTCGCAGTGGTGGTTCGCCGTCCTCGTCGGCGACCACGGCAACCCGCTGCGCGCCGTCGAGGTGCGGCAGGGCGGGTCCTGGCGCGCCGCCACCCGCGAGGACTACAACTACTGGCTCATCCCCGCAGGCGCCGGCCCCGGGCCGTACACCATCCGGGTCACCGACGTGTACGGCCACCGCGCCACCGCCACCGGCATCCGGATGGCCCCCGGCCAGGTCCAGCGCAGCACGGTCCGGATGTACGGCGCCGGCACCCCGGCCCGGTCGGCGAAGCCCAGCCGCTCGCCCTCGGCCCGACCCAGCCCCCGGCCCAGCGCCTCCGCCACCCCGTCTTCCAGCACGTCACCCGGCAGTCCGGCGGTTCTGGACGCGGCCGCCGCCCCACCGGCCACCCCGGCCCCGGTCGTCGCCGCCTGCGGCTGACCGAATCTCGCGCGGCCGGCCCGCGCGGCTCGTGGGCCGAAACGCAAGACCAGGCGCGCCGCCGAGGCGACGGTCAGGCCGCGGGGGTGCCCAGGTCGAGCCACATGAAGACCTCGTCCCGGTCGTCGCCCGGGGCGAGCCGCAGCGCGCCGGGCAGCCGACCGACCTCGCGGTACCCGAGACGCTCGTAGAACCCGCCCAGGCCCAGCCCGTCGCGGACGGTCACGTGCAGCGCCGCCAGGCCCAGCTCCCGGCCGATCCGCTCGGCCTCGCGCATCAGCGCCGCGCCGTAGCCGCGCCCCTGCGTGCCGGGGTGCACCATGACCCGCTTCAGCACCCGCCAGTGCGTCTTCAGGTGGAACCGGTTGTCCGCGATGATCAGCACGCCGACGAGGCGATCGCCCTCGTAGCCGACCAGCAGCCGGTCCGGCCCGTCCGCGATCGCGGCGAAGGTCGCCGCGGCCATGGGCCGCACGTCGGCCTCGGTCACCGGGGCGACGAAGCCGACCGCCCCGCCGGCGTTGGTCACGTCCACCCAGAGCGCGATGATCTGCTCGCGCAGCTCAGGGGTGAGGTCGGGGTCGAGGACGAAGCGCAGGGTCACGCCCGCCATCCTGCGCGAGCCGACGCGACACCGACCCGCGTTCGTGAGCTTCACGACATCACTGCTGGTGCGGGAGAGGGGAGTCGAACCCCCACGTCCTTTCGGACAATAGGACCTAAACCTATCGCGGCTGCCTGTTACGCCACTCCCGCAGACCCGCTGAGTCTAGTGCGTCGGGCGTCCAGCGTGGTGAGCCCAGCCTCCCGGAGGATCGCCTGGACGGTGCGATGACTGATCGCCGTGCCGCCGCCGCAGGCGTCGGTCAGCGCCTCGGCGATCTTCCGGGAGCCGGCCTGAGGGTGCGCGAGCGCGAAGCGTATGACGAGATCCCGGAACTGGCGCTGGACCGGCCGGTCACGGACCCGCGACGGCGGCGCGATGGTTCCAGTCGCTTCAAGACGTCGCCGCAACCTGTTCACGTGGTCTCTTGTGCAGTCGAGTAGGTGGGCGGCCTCCACGGTCGTCATGCGCCCGGCACTGACCTCCCTGACCAGAGTGTCGGCGTTTGGCGGCGGCCCATCGTCCGGTTGGAAGCGCGCCGAGACGTCCGGGGAGGCGGCCGGGTCGGGCTGCGTCCGGCCCCGGCCTGCGAAGTTCGCCGTCTGGCTGTGGCAGTTGGGACACAACAGCCGCAGATTGGGTGGCCTGTTGTCGAGGCGGTCGCCGTTGATGTGGTCGACATGGAGGATCAATGGAGCGTCCTGCCACCACGGGCCGAGGCCGCAGATCTCACATCGTTCGGAGACGCCGATGGCAGCCAGAGCGCGCCGGAGCCGAAAGCCGGGCGTTCTGGCTGCGTCCGGCGGCAGCTGGACCAGAGTGTCCGACGGCGCCTGCCGCTGACCCTGCAATCCGCGGTTGTGCCCCTGCCCGGTGAAATGTGAGGTGTCGACGCCGAAGCGCTTCAGCTGCCGGCTGATGTGAGCGTGTGAGCCGCCGCTCATCCGTATGCCCAGCAGCCGAAGCACCTCCGCGATGCTGCGGGCCCGAGCCGCCGCTGCCGCCAGAGTCTCGGGTGAATATTTGTAGCGAGGCATGCGCCGACGGTAACGGCGGCCTCCGACAGGCTCAGTCGAGGCCGAGGTCGCGGCGCAGCTTGGCGACGTGCCCGGTGGCCTTCACGTTGTAGAGCGCCCGTTCGATCTTCCCGTCCTCGTCGACGACGAAGGTCGAGCGGATCACCCCGGTGACGGTGCGGCCGTACATCTGCTTCTCGCCGAACGCCCCGTACGCGGTCAGCACCGCCTTGTCGGTGTCGGCGACCAGCGGGAAGGTGATGGCGTCCCGGTCGCGGAACTTGGCCAGCTTCTCCGGCTTGTCGGGGGAGATGCCGACGACCTCGTAGCCGGCGGCCTGGAGCGAGGCGAGTGAGTCGCGGAAGTCGCAGGCCTGCTTGGTGCAGCCGGGTGTCATGGCGGCCGGGTACGCGTACAGGATGACCTTGCGGCCGCGCAGGTCGGCCAGGGACAGGGTCCCGCCGCTGTCGGTGGGGAGGGTGAAGTCGGGGGCGGGGTCGCCGGGGCTCAGGCGGTCGGTCATGGCGGAGACGATACCGCCGCCGTCGGGTCCGGGGCGGGTGGCGACGCGCCGTCCGGGTGATGATCACCATGGCTTGTTGCAAGGGATTGGCAACAGCGGTCCCGCACAAATAAGCTCAGCGCGTGGAAACCCTGGCGATGCACATCTCGAACGGGATCATCGACGGTCCCGTCGCCGCGGTGTTCGCGGCTCTCGCGCTGGCCGTGCTCACCTTCTGCGTGCTGCGCGGGCGCCGTGACCTCGACGACCGGCTGGCTCCGATGGCCGGCCTGGTGGCCGCGTTCATCTTCGCCGTGCAGATGCTCAACTTCCCGATCTTCACGGCCGGGGTCAGCGGCCACCTGCTCGGTGGCGCCCTCGCCGCGCTGCTGGTCGGCCCGTGGGTGGGCGCGCTCTGCGTCGCCGTGGTGCTGGTCGTGCAGGCGCTGGTGTTCGGCGACGGCGGGGTGGCGATGCTCGGCCTCAACATCACCAACATGGCGCTGCTCGGCACCGCCGCCGCCTACCTGCTGATCGCGCTGCTGCTGCGGGTCCTGCCGCGCACCCCGACCGGGCTCGCCATCACCGCCTTCGTCTCCGCGCTGGTCAGCGTCGTGGTGGCGTCCCAGGGGTTCGTGGTCGAGTACTGGCTGGGCGGCACCACGGACCTGGGCGGCAACCTGGCCGGGCTGTCCGGCACGATGGCCGGCGTCCACCTGCTGATCGGCATCGGCGAGGGCCTGATCACCGCGACCACCGTGGTCACCGTCGCCAAGGTCCGCCCCGACCTGGTGTACGCCCTGCGCGCCCTCAAGCCGGCCGTGCCGGCTCCCGCCGTCCCGGTCGCCGGAGGTGCCCGATGAGCAAGCGTTCCTGGCCGTTCCTCCTCGGCGGCCTGCTGGTCGCCCTGCTGCTGGCCGGCGTGGTCAGCAACTACGCCTCGTCGCATCCGGACGGGCTCGACTCGTCGCTGCTCAAGGGCTGCACGGTCAACGCCGACGACGAGATCACCGGCGGCAGCTGCCCGGCCCAGCAGGCCAAGGACCACGAGTTGGCGGACAGCCCGCTGGCCGACTACGGCGTGCGCGGGGTGAGCAACGACTTCCTCTCCACCGGCCTGTCCGGGGTGCTCGGCGTGCTGCTCACCTTCGCCATCGGCGGCGGCCTGTTCTGGCTGGCCCGCCGCCGCGGCCCGGCGACCGGCCCGGCGGGTCCCACGAGCGAGCCGGCCGCCGACGAGCGTCCGGCGCGCGCCGCCGGCACCCGCTGAGTCCCGGATGGGTGCCGGCCACGCCCACGTGCTCTACCGCGAGTCGTCCTCGCCGGTGCACCGCCTCCCGCCCGAGGTGAAGATCGCCGCGATGGTGCTGTTCACCGTCGCGGTGGTCGCCACGCCCCGGGCGGCGTACTGGGCCTTCGGCGGTTACGCCCTGCTGGTCGTCGCCGTGGCGGCGCTGGCCCGGGTGGGGCCGCGCTGGCTGCTCGGCCGGGCGCTCATCGAGCTGCCGTTCGTGCTGTTCGCGTTTGCGTTGCCGTTCTTCGGCACCGGGGAGCGGGTCGAGGTGGCCGGGTTGAGCCTCTCCGTCGACGGGCTGCACGGCGCGTGGAACATCCTGGCCAAGGGCACGCTCGGCGTACTCGCGTCGCTCCTGCTGGCGGCGACCACGACGACGCGGGACCTGATCGTCGGCCTGGACCGGCTGCGCTGCCCGCAGATCCTCACCCAGATCGCCACGTTCATGCTGCGCTACCTGGATGTGCTGGTGGGGGAGGCCCGGCGGATGCGGGTGGCCCGGATGTCCCGGGGCGACGACCCGCGTTTCCTCTGGCAGCTCCGCGGGTTCGCCGCCGGGGTCGGTGCGCTCTTCCTGCGGGCCTTCGAGCGGGGCGAGCGGGTCTACCTGGCCATGGTCTCCCGTGGTTACACGGGCCGGATGCCGGCGGTGTGGCAGGGTGCGGGCGCGGCCACCGCCGGCCAGTGGGCGGCCGCCGCGACGGTGCCGGCGATCGCGGCCACCATCGCCGCCGTCGCGCTCGTGCTGACATGATCGGGTACGTGCAGCAGCCGCCCTCCCTGGACGTCCGTGGCGTCCGGTACGCGTACCCGGACGGTCACGTCGCCCTGCACGGGGTGGACCTGGCCGTGCCGCGCGGCGAGCGGGTGGCGCTGCTCGGGCCGAACGGCGCCGGCAAGACCACCCTGGTGCTGCACCTCAACGGCATCCTCACCCCGACCGCGGGGACGGTCAGCGTGGGTGGCCTGACGGTGAGCCGGGACCGGGACACCCTGGCCGAGATCCGCCGCCGGGTGGGCATCGTCTTCCAGGACCCGGACGACCAGCTCTTCCTGCCCACCGTCGCCGAGGACGTCGCGTTCGGGCCGGCCAACCTGGGGCTGCGCGGGGCGGAGCTGGCGGCCCGGGTGGACGAGGCGCTCGCGGCGGTGGGGATGGCCGAGCACCGGGACCGGGCGCCGCACCACCTCTCGTTCGGGCAGCGCCGGCGGGTGGCGGTGGCCACCGTGCTGGCCATGCGCCCGGAGATCCTGGTGCTGGACGAGCCGTCGTCCAACCTCGATCCGGCGGCCCGCCGGGAGCTGGCGGAGATCCTGCGCGGTCTCCCGGTGACCCTGCTGATGGTCACCCACGACCTGCCGTACGCGGCGGAGCTCTGTGACCGCTCGGTGATCCTGGACGCCGGCCGGGTCGTCGCCGACGCACCCACCCTGGAGCTGCTCTCCGACGAGCGCCTGCTCGCCGAGCACCGCCTGGAGCTGCCCTACGGCTTCGTGCCCCGCCCGTCCTGAGTCAGCGGGCGGCGGGCGTCGCCGGGGTGCGGCGGGCGGCCCGGGAGGCGGTGCGCAGGCGCAGGAGGCCGGCGGCGACCGCGCCGAGGCCGGTGGCGAGCGCCACGGTGACCAGGACGCGGGCGAGGGTGGGCGGGCCGGCGACCGGTGCCACCGAGCGGGACAGGACGGCCAGGTTCGTGACGCCGGCGAACAGGGTCAGGCAGGCGCCCGCCAGTGCCAGCGCGAAGTCGGCGGCCGGGCGGCGGGCCAGCGCGTAGCCGCCGGCGGCGAGCGCGCCGAGCCCGGTGAGCAGCGTCCACATCTGCCCGGTGAGCAGGTTGAGCAGCACCCCGCCGGCCCCGGCGGCGCCGGCGTCCACTGCCTTGCCGACGGTGAGCGCCACCGCCGCCGCCCCGCCCAGGGCGAGCAGCGCCCCCACGCCGCGCAGCGCGCGGACGCCGGTGGCGGTGCCGGCCGGGACCAGGCCGGCCGCGCCGATCACCAGGAGGCCGAGGGTGGCGGCCACCCACCACGGGTACGCGTCCGGCGGCGGCACCCAGTCCAGGGTGCCGCGCAGCTCGATGGTGCCGGTGCCGGCGCGCAGCGGCACCACCCAGTCGCGCACCCGCTGCTCCCGGTCCGGGGCGGCGGTCACCTGGGCCGGCGGCTCGGACTCCAGCCAGAGCGTCCGCTGGTCGTGCCAGCGGGCGGTCGGCCCGTCGGCGATCCGCCGCCAGACCGGCGCGGCGGCCGGGTCGGCTTCCGGCGGGAGCTGGGTGTCCCCGGCGAGGGTGCGGTTGAGGTAGGTGGCGGGGGAGCGGGTGTTCTCGTACACCCCGCCGGGCCCGATCCGCAGGTACGGCTCGCCGGAGTAGCCGGGCACCTCGACGTCGGCGCCGGTGCGGTTGGTCAGTTCGAGGCGGGCGCCGGCCTCGACCATCCGGGCGGTGAGCCCGGGCCGGGCCGGAGTGATCCCGGTGACCTCGGCCCGGTAGTCGGTGCCGTCGGGGGCGTCCGCGCCGTGCGCGGCGGCCGGGGTGGCGAGGGCGAGGAGGGTGGCGAGCGCGGCGGTGACCACCAGCGCGGCCCGCCGCAGCGGTGCGGGGATCACCTGCCGGCCGCCTCCACGGCCGCCCGGAGCCCCTCCGGGCTGCGGTCCTCGAGGTCCTTGCCGTTGATCCGGATGGTCGGCGTGCTGCTCACGCCGGCCTTGCTGGCGTCGTCGGTGACGTGCTCGGTCCACGTCTTGTACTTTCCGTCCTTCACGCAGGAGCCGAAGTCGTCCCGGTTGAGCCCGACGCCCGCGCCGATGTCGATCAGCTCGTCGTCGCTGAGCCCGGCGCTGCCCTCGGCCGGCTGCCGGGCGAAGAGCTGGTCGGTGAACTCCTTGAACTTGCCGCCCTGTGCGGCGCAGCCGGCGGCGGCCGAGGAGCGGGTGGAGTATTCCGTGGTGGAGAAGCGGTTGAGGAAGGCCACCGGGTGGAAGTTCACCCGGATCTTGTCCTCGTTGAGCAACTGGTTGATCGTCGCGCCGCTGGTGTCCTGGAACCGCTTGCACGCCGGGCAGAGGTAGTCCTCGTAGAGGTCGACGGTGACCGCGCCCTGGCCGAGGACGATGGCGCTGCCGGGCGGGTTGGCGCCGGGCGGGGTGGTGAAGGTGTCCGACTTCTGGCTGGAGAAGACCGTCCAGCCGATCAGCCCGGCGATCACCAGCACCACCACGGCGGCGACGGAGGTCCAGATCGTGCGGGTGCGCCGCTTCTCCCGGGCGATCTGGGCGCGGACCACCTGGGCCGCGTTCTTCCGCCCCTTGCGACTACTCATCGTCGACCTCCACGGTGTCGCCCGCCAGCCAGCCGTCCAGCGAGAACGGAGTGCGGGGCCAGGTCAGCAGGAACCCGGCCAGTACCAGGAATCCCAGGTCCCGGAGGATCTCCGGGAGGTAGCTCGGTGCCTGGCCGGCGGCGAGCTGCCCGCCGCTGCCGAAGCACCCGCAGTCGATGGCCAGGCCACGGGACCAGGCCGAGGTGATGCCGGCGATGAAGACGACCAGCAGCGCCGCGGAGACGCCGGCGGCGAGCCGGGTGGCCAGCCCGACGAACAGGAGCACGCCGAGCGCCAGCTCGACGAAGGGCAGCGCGGCGCCGATCACGGTGGCCAGGTCGTACGGCATCACCTGGTAGGCGTTGACCGCCCGGCCGGAGGCGGCCAGGTCGCCGACCTTGGCGGCGCCGGCGATCAACCAGACGGCGGCCAGGCCGAGGCGGGCCGCGATGCCGAGCCAGGGCCGGACGGCGGGCCATCGGCCGGCCCGGGTGGGGTGTGCGGTCACGGTCATTGGTCGCTGCGGACCCGAGGAAAGTTCCACGATCAGCCGGTCAACGCGTCGCCGGCGGCCTCGACCAGCTCGTCGCGGGCGCGGGCGACGCGGGAGCGGATGGTGCCCACCGGCACCCCCTCCACGGCGGCGGCCTCGGCGTACGACAGGCCGAGCAACTGGGTGAGCACGAACGCGGAGCGCCGTTCGGCGGGCAGCCGGCGGACCAGGTCGGTGGCGCCGAGCTGCCCGGCCGGGTCGGGGTGGGGCCGGTCGGTGGCCGCGTTCGCGGCGAGCCGCGCGTCCAGGCGCCGGCGGCGGACCACGGTGCGGAGGTGGTCGGCGCAGGCCCGCCGGGCGATGCCGAGCAGCCAGGTCCGCGCGGTGGACCGCCCCTCGAAGGCGGGCAGCGCCCGGAACGCCCGCAGGTACGTCTCCTGGGTCAGGTCGTCCGCGCTGTCCGGGTCGACCAGGGCGGCGGCGAAGCGCCACACCTCGGCCTGGGTGGCCCGGACGAAGGCGGCCTGGGCCATCCGGTCCCCCGCCCGGGCGGCCAGCGCCCAGTCGGTCGCGGCGTCCCGCGCAGCGTCGTGCGCCGGCGCCGCGGGGCGGCCGGCGGAGGTGTCGCGCGGAGCGGGGATCACGACAGACGAGGTTACGCGGCGTACCTGTGCCGGACAGGGTCCTTCGGCCCATTACGTGGTCCCGCCCACGCCGGGAACTTTTTCCGCACGCCCGCCGACTACCCGAACGTGACATGCGACGACGCGCGTGCCGTCGGGCTGCCCGCGGCGACGGCGCCGGTGCGCGGATGAGGCCGGCTCGCCGGAGGCCGGGCGGTTCGGGAACCATGACGGTCATGACTGCTGCCGTACGCCGCCGCCCCGTGGCCGTCGCCGACCGTCCCTGGGCCGCCCGGCTGGCGACCGCCGCCGGACTGCTGGTCACCCTCGTCGCCCTGCTGCTGGCCCCGGCCACCCCGGCCAGCGCCCACGCGGTGCTGGTGAGCAGCAGCCCCGCCGCCTCGGCCGTGGTGTCCGACGCGCCCACCGAAGTGGTGATCACCTTCAGTGAGGGGGTCCGCAAGGTCCCCGACAAGGTGCGGGTGATCGCGCCGGACGGCTCCCGGGCCGACCGGGGCGAGCCGACCTTCAAGGGCGCGGTGGTCACCATCCCGGTGGACCCGTCCGGCGCGCGCGGCACCTACCTGGTCAGCTACCGGGTGATCTCGGCCGACAGCCACCCGGTCTCCGGCGCGTTCACCTATTCGGTCGGCGCGCCGTCCACGCCGCCCACGGACACCGGCGCGGACACGCGGGCGAACCCGGTGGTGGGCAACGCGGTCAAGGTGGCCAAGTACCTCGGCTACGTCGGGCTGCTGCTGCTCGTCGGCCCGGCGCTGGTGCTGGCCGCCCTCTGGCCCCGCCGGCTGTCCCGGCGTGGCCCGGCCCGGCTGGCCTGGTCGGGGCTGGGCCTGCTGGCCGTGGCCACGGTCGCCGAGCTGTGGCTCCAGGTCCCCTACACCAACGGCGGCGGCCTGTTCGACGTCACCGGGTCCGGCCTCGGCGACGTGCTGGGCAGCACCTACGGCGCCACGCACCTGGTCCGGCTCGGCCTGCTGGCCGCGGCGGCGTTCCTGCTCCGCCCGCTCTTCGCCGGGCCGGTCGGCCGCACCGACGGGCTCATTCTGGCCATCCTCGGCGGGGCGGCGCTGTTCACCTGGCCCCTCGCCGGTCACCCGGCCGCGTCGCCGGCGCCCGCCGTGTCGGTGGTGGTGGACGCCGTGCACCTGGGCAGCATGGCCGTCTGGCTGGGCGGCCTCGTGATGCTCGCGGTGTTCCTGCTGCGCCGGGCCGATGAGCGGGAGCTGGACGCGATCCTGCCGATCTGGTCCCGCTGGGCCGCGCTGGCGGTGGCCGCGCTGCTGCTCGCCGGCACCGTGCAGGGGCTGATCGAGGTGGCCACCCCGAAGGCGCTCGTCGACACCACGTACGGGCGGCTGCTGCTCGCCAAGATCGTGCTGTTCGCGCTGGTGATCGGGGTGGCCGCGTACTCCCGGGCGCTGGTGCGGCGGCGTGCCGCCGCGGGCCGTCCGGGGTCCATGCGGCGGGCGGTGGTGGCCGAGCTGGCGATCACCGCGGTGGTGCTCGGCTTGTCGGCGACGCTGGTGCAGACGACCCCGGCCCGCACCGCCTCCGGCACCGTGGCCGGCGCCCCGGACAACTTCTTCTCCACCACGCTGAGCAGCCCGCTCTACTCGTTGCAGGTGGAGCTGGACCCGGCGGAGACCGGGAGCAATTCGATGCACCTCTACGCGTACACCAAGGACAACCGGCCCCAGCCGGTGCAGGAGTGGAAGGCCACCGCCGCGCTGCCGTCGGCGGGCATCGAGCCGATCACGATCCCGCTGCTGCCGCTGACCGACAACCACGCCTTCGGCGAGATCAACCTGCCGGCGGCGGGGCAGTGGCAGCTCCGCTTCACCGTCCGCACGTCCGACATCGACCAGGCCACGGTGACCGCCACCGTGCCCGTCAAGTAAACGGAAGGCTCGCCCACATGACCCGTCTCCGGCGTCCCGCAACCGCCGCCGCGCTCACCATCGCCGCCGTGGCCACGGCCGTGCTCGGCCTGGCCGGGCCGGCCTCGGCGCACGTCACCGTCAACCCGAAGGAGGCCACGCAGGGCAGCTACGGCCGCTTCGCCTTCCGGGTGCCGAACGAGAGCGACACGGCGTCGACCACCAAGGTGGAGGTGAACCTGCCGGAGAACGCCCCGGTCGGCTCGGTCTCCACGATGCCGGTGCCGGGGTGGACGGTCGCGGTGGAGAAGCGCAAGGTCGACCCGCCGATCGAGGTGCACGGCAGCCAGCTCACCGAGGCGGTCTCCAAGCTCACCTGGACGGCCGCCCCGAACGGCGGGGTGAAGCCGGGCGAGTTCCAGGAGTTCCCGGTGTCGATGGGCCCGCTGCCGCAGGTCGACCGGATGGTGTTCAAGGTGCTCCAGACCTACTCGGACGGCAACGTCTCGCGCTGGATCGAGGAGCCCACGCCGGGCGGTGAGGAGCCGGAGAACCCCGCGCCGGTGCTCACCCTGGCCGCCGCCTCGGCGTCCGCCTCGCCGGCTGCGAGCGCCCCGGCCGCCGCCGCTCCCGCCGACGACGATGACGACGACGCCGACACCGGGGCCGCCACCGCGTTCGGCGTGGCCGGTCTGGTCGCCGGCCTGGCCGGCCTGATCCTCGGCGGGCTGGCCTTCCTGCGTACCCGCCGGGAGCCCGCCGCGAAGTCCTGACCTGCGTTGTCGCTCCGGCCCGTCGGTTCTTCCGGCGGGCCGGCGGTCTTTCCGCGGTCCTTCGGGCGCTTGCCGTGGATATCCGGCGAATCGTCGGTCGGCGTCGGTAAGGTCGGCCGGGTACTTCGCTACCGAGGGGGACGACGCGAATGCGTTTCGTGCGCACCATCGCCGGCATGCTGCTGTTGACCGTGGGGATTCCGGCCCTGCTGGCGGGCGCGGGGCTCTGGCTCGCCGCCCGGCACGCCGACCCGGACGGCGGCTTCGGCGCCCGCTTCGAGACGATCCGCACCCCCGCCCGGGCGGTCGTGGTGACCGACGTGGACGCCCTGCTCCGCGCCGACGCGCCGGTCGCCCGGGCCGGGCAGACCCGGCTGCGGCTCACCGCGCGGACCGCCGACGGCCCCGCCTTCCTCGGCCTCGCCCCGACCGACCAGGTGCGACGGTGGCTGGCCGACGTCCCGCACACCACCGTGCGCCGGGTCGCGCTGTCCCGGGGGCCGCTGCCGGTCCGCCTCGACCCGCCCACCGCCGGCGCCGCGGCCGCCGTCCCGCTCGGCCAGGACCTCTGGGTACGCCAGGGCGTCGGCGTTCTGGAGTGGAGCCCGGGCGAGCTGGCCGACCGCTCGCTGAGCCTGGTGGTGATGCGACCGGACGGGCGGGCCGACCTGGCTCTGGACCTGCGCGCCGAGCTGCGCGCCGGCTGGTTCCCCGGCGTGGCCTGGGCGCTGCTGGCCGGCGGGACGCTGCTGGTGGTGCTCGCCGTGGTGCTGCTGCTGCGCCCGGTCCGCCCGCGCGAGGTGGTCTTCGTGGTCGAGCCGGACCAGGTTCCCGTGCTGGCCGGCCGGCTGGGCGTCAGCTCGCTCAGCGGGCTGGGCCAGCGGGCGGAGCCGGCCACCCTGCCCGACCGGCAACTGGTCTCGGTCGGGTCGGCGCCCGCCGAGCGGTCCCGCGCGGCGATCGGCCCGGTGCCGAGCCGGCGGCCCGAGAGCCTGGCCGACCTGCCGGCCGACCCGGACTGGTCGTGGCCGCCGGTGACCACCACCGGGACGCCCCGGCCGGTCCGGCCGGCCCCGCCCGTCGACGAGTGACCCGGCCCTGACGGCGGTGGCCCTCCGCGCTGCCGACGCGGAGGGCCACCGTCACCGGGGGATCGGTGCTACCTGGGAGAAACCTGAGGTAGTTGAGACCAGATTAGCGCTGAACGGCGCTTCTCGCGAGGTCTGTCCAGTTAGTGCCTGTTTCCGGCGGGCGCGGCGGCACGCTCCGGCGCCGGCCGGCGGGTCGGCAGCACGGCGAGCAGCAGCAGGCTGAGCAGCACGTACGCGTTGCGGACGACGAACTCGACGGGGTCGTCGGTGCGTGCCGGGGCGACGCCCCAGTCCTGGAACGTCACCACCCCGTAGACGATCACGAAGCTGGTGCCGACGGCCAGGACGAGCAGCCACCGCCGCCGGCGGGCACCCTCCACCGTGGTCCGGTCGGCGTCCAGCGCCGCGTCGAGCAGCACCACCACCGCCGGGATGAACCAGTACAGGTGATGCGTCCAGGTGATCGGGCTGACCAGCCCACCGACCAGGCCGGTCAGGGTGAGGCCGGCCAGCGCGTCCCCGGCCCACGCCGCCCGCGCGGCCCGCCACAGGCCGTACCCGGCGACCAGCAGCACCAGCAGCAGCCAGGGCAGCTGGCTCGGCTTGTCCGGCGCGGTGATCCGGCTGAGCAGGCCGAACAGCGACTGGTTTCCGGTGTAGTCGGTCCGCCCCACCCGGTCGGTCGCCCACAGCTCGTGGGTCCAGAACCGCCACGAGTCGCGGGGCGCCACCGCCGCCGCGAGCAGCGTGGCCAGCGTCGCGGTCACCGCCGCCACCACGGCCGCCCGCCAGCGCCGGGTGGCCAGCAGGTAGAGCACGAAGATGCCGGGGAAGAGCTTGAGCGCCGCCGCCAGCCCCACGCCCACGCCGGCCCAGCGCCGCCCCTGGGGTACGGCGAACAGCAGGTCCCCCAGGATCAGCACCACCAGCAGCATGTTGATCTGCCCGAAGGTGAGCGTTTCCCGGGTGCTCTCCACGGCGAGGACCAGCAGCACGGCGACCGTGACGCTGAACAGCTTCGGCAGGTCGTGCCGCCGCACCAGGGGCAGCACGAGCCAGCGGGTGGTCACCACCACCCCGACCACGGTGAGCACCGTGAAGATCGCGATGGTGACGCCGAGGCGCGGAAGCGCGAACGGCCACAGCACCAGTCCGGCGAGCGGGGGATAGGTGAAGTACAGCAGGCCCTGCACCCGGTCCGGCTGCACGTAGTCGTAGAGCGGATGGCCGGCCCGCCACCAGTCCATCGCGCTCATGTAGATCTTGAGGTCGAGGAACTTGTGGTTGAGGCCCGGACGGTAGAGCGCCGGCAGCAGCGCCGCGAGTGCCACCACCGTGACCAGCCGACGGGCCGTACGCCCGCCCGGGTCGTCCTCGGTGACGGCTGGTGGCGCGACGGGTTCGGCTGGCACGGGGAAACCCTAGCGGTCCACCTCTGCGAGGGTGCTTCAGGCGCGGGCGGGTCGGCGGCGCGTAGTCTGTGGCGGTGGCTGATCTTCTCGTCTGGATCGACTGTGAGATGACCGGGTTGGACCTCGGCAAGGACAAGCTGATCGAGGTCGCCGCTCTCGTCACCGATCCCGACCTCAACGTGCTCGGGGAGGGCGTCGACGTGGTCATCCACGCCGACGAGGCGGCGCTGGAGGCGATGCCGGAGATCGTGCGCACCATGCACGCCAAGTCCGGCCTCACCGAGGAGGTGCGCCGCTCCACGGTCACCCTGGCCGAGGCCGAGGACATGGTGCTCGACTACGTCGCGAGCCACGTGAAGGACCCGCGTACCGCCCCGCTGTGCGGCAACTCGATCGCCACCGACCGGGGCTTCATCGCCCGGGACATGCTCCGGCTCGACGCCCACCTGCACTACCGGATGATCGACGTCTCCTCGATCAAGGAGCTCTGCCGGCGCTGGTACCCGCGGGTGTACTTCGGTCAGCCGCAGAAGGGTCTGGCCCACCGGGCGCTGGCCGACATCCGGGAGAGCATCCGGGAGTTGGAGTACTACCGGCGGACCGTCTTCGTGCCGCTGCCCGGCCCGGACGTGGAGAGCGCCAAGGCCATCGCCGCCCAGCTCTGAGCCCCGCCGGGCGGGCCGCCCCGAACCCGCTGGACGGGGCCGGCAGGGGTGTGGCTATTATTAGTCCGCGCCCCGCCCGGGTCGACCGGCGCGGAGAGCATGGTGGCTGTAGCTCAGTTGGCAGAGCACCGGGTTGTGGTCCCGGTTGTCGTGGGTTCAATTCCCATCAGTCACCCCGCCAGTGGATCTCCGTATCCGCAGCTCAGGCCCCGTCCTCGGGCGGGGCCTGACGCGTTGTGGGGGAGAGGTAGGGGATTCAGTCCGCCGCGCCCTCCGCGTCGCGGCGGCGAGCGATCCCGTTCACGTAGCCCGCGGCGTACCCCTCGGCACGGCTTCGGCCTCGGGGTCGGCCGGCTTGGGCTTGGCCAACTGGACCTGACTGGCGGATTCCCGGGGCTCGGCGTGGCGGCGCAGGACGACGGTGTCGTCCTGCGCCGCGCGGCTGGCGTAGGTGCTGCGCTGCGGCTGAGCGCGAGGCTGAGGAGCGCGGGGCCGACCCGCGCGTCGGCCAGGTCGATCACCGGTTCGGTCAACTGCTCAAGCTCGGCCTGAATGCGCCGGAGCCGGGCCCGCAGGAATCGGCATCGGGCTAGCCCCTCATCGCTGCCTTCGAGGCATCAACCGACCGCACGCCACTCACAGAAGCGGGCACATCCGGCAGCCACAGTCCCGCCCGCGCCGGCAGCCAGAACCCCACATAGGTGCCGGCGGTAACCCGGTAGTGCAACTCACCGTTGATCACCGCGCTGGCACCCAGCGGGGCGCTCGACTGCCGTGGAAACGTGACCGTCTTCGACCCCGTCACATTCCAGAACGCGTCGAACGTGTGCCCCGTGTAGGTGCCGGGCTCGACGGCAAGCAGCCGCGTCGGCGTATACAGGTGCTCAACCACCTTCGCGGCCAGCCACCGCCGGCCTGGCTCCTCGGCCACCAGGTAGCCGGCGAGCGCCCCGTCAACGATCCGGTAGTGCACGTCCCGGCCGCGAACCCGAACCCGCTGGTCGGTGTGCGCCATCGACGCCCGCCCCAACGTCATCGTCTTCGACGCCACCACCTGCCCGGCGCTGTCAAACCGGTACCCGACGTGCACACCGGCCTCGAACACCACCCGACCGCTCACCACCGGATACGGGTAGTCCGCGCGCAGCACATCCGCGTATGCGGCGAACAACCCGGCGTGCGTCAACCGGTGCAACATGGTCATCTGCACCGTGTGGTCCTGGTGGTAGTTCGCGTACGACACCGGGCAGCCGATCCCGTAGCGGCTGGCCCACCCAGGCACCCGCATCCCCGTCGGCACGTACCGGCGCACCGTGGTGGCGGTGCCGTCGAACAGGGCCACCGCCCGCGGGTCGCCGGTCAACCGCCAGTAGTCGTACACCCCGTACGAGGCGTAGATCATGCCGTTGAACACCTGCTCGCCCCGCACACCGGGCGGGCTGTCCGGGTACTCGTCCAACCACAGGTAGCCGTCAGGGTCGACCCACGTCACCCACGGCCCGTCAGGGTCCGGGCCAAGCGTCAGGCTGTCCAGCGTCCGGTCCGCGGCTTCCCGCCACTTCGGGTCGTCGGTGACCCCGTACAGCCGCACGAACAGGCTCAGCAGCAGCCCCTGCGCCATGCCACTGAACCACGGGGCGGTGAGCACCCGGCCGGTCCCGCAGCGGGGCAGGTCGAACCCGTACGGATACCACCACGCCCCACGCGACTCGACCCGGCGGTCCAGGTTGCGTTGCGCCTGAGCCGCAGCCCGATCCAGGAAGAACTGGTCGTGGGTCAGCTCGTAGGCGTTGATGTTCTCGAAACCCCACGTGACCTGCACAACCGGGTGATCCACCAGGTTGCCCTGCCAGTTGAACAGCCGCACCCCCTGCTCGTCATGCGGCTGCGGGTCGACACGCGGCGCGGTAGCCGACCGCCACGTCGGCGACACACCGCCGGGCAGCGGGTGCAGCTGGTAGCCGTCGCGGGCGTAACCAGCGACCGTCTCCTGCCGCAGCGTGTCGGCGCGGGCGGGAGCGGGACCGGCGGCGACGAGGACCGCCACCATGATCAGGATGAGTGCCTTCACAGAGCCTCCAAAATGGGGAACTGTGGGGCATCCTCCCAGCCGGCCACCGCACCGGGTAGTAGCAGCGCTCCGCTGCGTCACCGGATGCGGCAGCTCACCCGGGCCCGAAAATCTCGTACGCCACCGTGGTGGCGTCCGACGCGCTCGTCGGCGTGATCAGGAACGACGCACCGGCGACGCGGGCCGACACGGCGGGCGAGCTGGAGACGTCGGGGGCGTAGGGGAGAGGTAGGGGAAACCACCTGAGTCCTTATGGGCCGCCGTGCCTCCTCCTCCGGGAGGGAGCTTGCGTCATTTCCGGTCCACGAAGCGGGAAACGGCCCCCTCCCGGTGGGAGGAGGCCGTTGAGTTGCCCGTCGGTCAGGGGGTCGGCTCGACGCTCGGCGCGTCGGCGGCCGGGCTGGTGTCGTCGCCCGGCTCGGCCGGCGGCTCGTACGGCAGGGCGCTGCCCTTGACGTACTCGTCCCAGCTCATGTTCCAGTCGGTCCAGCCGTTGCCGTTCTGGAGCTTGCGCTCGGTGCCCTTCACCGTGATCGGGTCGCCGATCCGGGTGTTGGCGAAGAGCCAGTTGCCGTCCTTCATCGAGACGTTCACGCAGCCGTGCGACACGTTCGTCCTGCCCTGCACACCCTCCGACCAGGGCGCGGCGTGGATGAACTCGCCGCCCCAGGTGAGCCGCTGGGCGTAGTCGATCTCGGTGCGGTAGCCCTCCTCCGGGCCCAGCTCCTCCATGGTGTCGAAGACCGTGTGGCGCAGCTTCTCGATCACCACCATGGTGCCGCTGGACGACGGGGTGCTCTTCTTGCCGAGGCTCACGAGGATCGTCTTGATCGCCTTGCCGTCCTTGGTGACCGTCATCTTCTTGGTGCGGTTGTCCACGGTCATCACGAACGACGAGCCGATCTTGATGTCGACGGTGAGGTCGGAGCGGCCGTACCAGCCTCCGCCGAGTGGCAGGCCACCCGCCTGCACCTTGTAGGTCACGGTGCTGTTGGCCTTCCAGAACTCCTTCGGCCGGTAGCGCACCTCGGTCGGGCTCACCCAGTGCCAGATGCCCTCCTGGGCCGGCTTCGAGGTGACCGTCATCCGGCGCTGCAGGTCGTCGCGGTAGTCCTCGGGGATGGCCCGGCCGAACTTCACGATCAGCGGCATGGCCACCCCGACCACCTGGTTGTCGCCGAGGAAGCTGGTCACCCGGACCTGCTTGCCCGGCTTCGCCATGGTGGTGAAGGTGCTGGTCGCGGTGGCGGGCTTGCCGTCGTCGCCGGTCGCGGTCACCGTGGCCGTGTAGGTCTCGCCGTAGGCCAGGGCGCCGTCCGGCAGCCAGCTCTTCCCGTCCTTCGCGAGCTGGCCCTCGACGACCTTGCCGGCGGAGTCCTTCAGCTCGACGGTGGTGTCCTGCGCCTCCTTCGTCGTGAAGGTGACGGCGGTGGAGGCCGGCACGTCCTTGGCGTCGGCCGCGGGCTCGGTGATCGTGGCCGCCGCCTTGGGGCCGCTCTCGCCACCGCCCTGCCAGCTCGACCCCTTGTCGTCCCCGCCCTTGTCGCTGGTGCACCCGGTCAGGGCCATGGCGGCGGCGAGCACCGCGGCCGCGAACACGCGGCGTCGCCCGCCGCGCCGGGCACTGCCGCCCCGGATCAGCTCGTCCTGGCTAGCTGGCATGTTTCCCTCACAGTCGTGGTCCCGGGCCCCATCGTCCCTATAGACGCACCGGAACGGTTACCCGTTGCCGGAAGTGAACCGAAACACCCTGCCCGCGATGTAACGATTCTGATACCGTGCGGCGCTTTGTCGGGTGGAGTGGTCTCTCCGCCAGGCGTTACGCGGACGAACGGCCACCGAGGGTGGCGCGTCCGCCCACGTTACGCCTGCTCAGAAGGGCGATCCCTGCCCACCCTCGGGCACCGGCACGGCGCTGCCCGCGACGAACTGCGACCAGCTCATGCTCCAGGCCGTCCAGCCGTTGCCCGGCTCCAGCCGCCGCTCGGTGCCCTTCACCGTGATCGGGTCGCCGACCAGCGTCTTGCCGAAGAGCCACCGGCCGTTCGCCATGGAGACGTTGACGCAGCCGTGCGAGACGTTCACCCTGCCCTGCTTGCCCTCCGACCACGGCGCTGCGTGGATGTACTCGCCGCCCCAGGTCAGTCGCTGAGCGAAGTCGATCTTCGTGACGTACTGGTTGCGCGGGTCCGGCTCGTCGCGGGTGTCGAAGACCGTGGACTCCTTCTTCTCCATCACCACCATGGTGCCGCTGGACGAGGGGGTGCTCTTCTTGCCCAGGCTCACCGGGATGGTGCGAACCACCGACCCGTTCTCGTAGACGGTCATCTGCTTGGTCGCGTTGTCGACCTTCATCTCGAACGCGCGGCCGATCTTGGCGGTGGCGGCCCGGTCCATGTTGCCGTAGCGGCCGTTGCTCAGCGGGATCCCGGCCAGCCCCAGCCGGACCGTGATCGTGGTGCCCGGCTTCCAGTACTGCGGCGCCCGGTAGTACGCCTGCGTGCCGTTGTAGACCCAGTGCCAGGCGCCGGGCTGCGGCGGGTCGGTCTGCACGAACATCCGCTTCTGCACCGCGGCGCGGTCCTTCTTCGGGATGCCCGGCGAGAACTCGGCGACCACGGGCATGCCCACCCCGTACGTCTTGCCGCTGAACAGGTAGAGCCCGGAGCCGATCATCGACTTCGGCTTGGCCATCGTGGTGAAGCTGCTGGTGCCCTGCCGGGTCTGCCCGTCCGTGCCGGCGCCCGTGACCGTGGCGGTGTACCGGGTTCCGTACTTCAGCGGAGCCGACGGCACCCAGGACGAACCGTCCCGCCGCAGCCGGCCGGCGACGGTCGCGCCGTTGGCGGCGGTGAGGACGACCTTCGACACCTTTCCGCCGCCCGGGACCTTCGCGCTGATCTCGGTGCTGACCGGGCGCTTGGCGGACCCGTCGGCCGGGCTCACCGTCAGCGCCGCCAGGGCGGGCCCGCTCGGCTCGCCGGTCGCGTCCGGCGACGTGGTCGCCCCCGGGGCGCCCTGCTGCGCGCCGGCCACGAACGCCGGCTTCTTCTGGTCGTCACCGCACCCGGTCAGTGCCAGCGACGCCGTGAGGACCAGGACGCCCACCACCGCCCCGGCCCGCGCGAACCTGCCCATTCCCACCTCTGTTCTCGCGTGCCTGGCGGACATCGTGCCCCATGAGCACCCGCGTCCTGCGCCCCTCGACCGGACAGACGCGAATTTTGCGGGCTTTCGCCGGTTAAGCTCGACCGAAGGGTGGAGCCCGGTATCGGATTGGAACCCGGGTCGGCGTGCGTGCTAAGGTTCTTCCCGTTGTCAGCGAGCGCCGCTAGCTCAACTGGCAGAGCAGCGGACTCTTAATCCGCGGGTTCGGGGTTCGAGTCCCTGGCGGCGCACACTTCAGATCAGGCCCGGGGCAGTGCACCGGGCCTGATCTTTTTCGTCCGCCACTGCCGCATCGGGCCGGGGAGCGTAGCCCGGCGCACGCCGGCCGCGACCGGCGGCGAAACGGTGGCCGCCCCCGGCTGGGGCGTGATCGGCGGCGTGTTAACGTTCCTGCCGTTGCCGACGAGCGCCGCTAGCTCAACTGGCAGAGCAGCGGACTCTTAATCCGCGGGTTCGGGGTTCGAGTCCCTGGCGGCGCACACTTTCACATCAGGCCCGGTCCTTCGCGGACCGGGCCTGACGTCTGTCCGGCCCGCCGCCCGCCAGGGCAGCTGGCCTGCGCCGCTTGAATCGGACAGATCGGGCATGGCGCGGGCGACCCGTTGAGATCTTGGACAGTTTCCGTTCGTCACGAACGGCAACTGTCCAAGATCGCGGAGGACGTGTGACGACGCGTGCGATGTCTGCCGTGAATGTCCGGTTCGACGGTGGCCGGTGGCGGAATGGCGGGTGGGCGGGGGTCGTTGTATCGGGGTGCACGACCCGAGGAGGCGGCCCGTCGAGGCGGGTGCCCGTGGCCTGGAATGTTGGTGGGCCGGCGGTCGTTGTACATGGTCCGGCGCGGCGAAGTGGCACCCCGCCCCGCGCGCCGATGATCCCCCCGAATGACTATCGAGCGCCTGACGGTGCTTGCGCGCACCAGCAACCGTGTCGACCCCCGTCGGCCGGGGTGTGCGCCGACCCCCGAATGGAGCTATCCCCATGAACACGATGCTGCGGAAGAGTGTGCTGGGTATTGCTGGTCTGGCGGTTGCCGGTGGTCTGGCGGCCGGTCCGCTGAATCATCACGAGGCGGCGCCGACGGCGGGGCTGTCGGAGGCGGCGATGGTGCAGGTCGACAAGCCGGACGCGGGCAAGCTGATCCCGCACGGTGTGCAGGGCGCCCAGTCCAAGATCGACCTCAACGACGAGCAGATCGCGAACGCGAAGGCGATCATCGCGGCCACGAAGAAGGCCGGTCTGCCGGAGCGGGCAGCGGTGATCTCGATCGCCACGTCGCTGCAGGAGTCGAAGCTGGAGAACCTGGGCCACCTCGGCGACGCCAACGACCATGACTCGCTGGGTCTGTTCCAGCAGCGCCCGTCCTCGGGTTGGGGTACGCCGGAGCAGATCACCGACCCCGAGTACTCGACCCTGGCGTTCCTGAAGGGTCTGAAGCAGGTCGACGGCTGGCAGGACATGCCGCTGACCGAGGCCGCGCAGACCGTGCAGGTGTCGGCCTACCCGGACGCGTACGCGCAGTGGGAGCAGCAGGCCGCCGACATCGTCGGCCAGTACTGGAACAGCTGACCCGAACAACCGACCGCTGGCCGGCACCCCGAAACCGGGGTGCCGGCCAGCGGCGTATCCGCGCGAGGTACGGCGTGGCCCACAGTGGACAGGGCGGCCGGGTATGCGGTATTTGCCGGGCCGCGCGGCCGGCCCGAGCTGCGTAAGGTCTTTGCGGTCGTCCTGAATACGGGGGTTCTCGCATGACCGTACATTTCGCTGCCCGCCTCGCCCTGGGCGCCGGGGTCCTCGCCGCCGGCGTCACCGCCCTGCCGGCCGCCGGGCACGCCGCCCCGGCCCCGGACAGCGCCACGCTGGTCGCCGTCACCGAGCGGGACCCGGCCACCGGGCTCAACGTCAAGTACCCGGTCAAGCCCGGTGAGGTGGTGCCAGCCGCGCTCGGTGTCACCAACCCCGGCGACGCTCCGGTGTCGGGCCTCGTGGTCCAGATCCGCGTGGTGGACGACCTGGATCTCGCCGTCAAGCACGACAACTGCTGGTACGCGGTGGACAGCAACCTGGAGGCCGCCTGGTGCGAGTTCGACAACGAACTGGCGGCCAGGCAGACCCTGGCGGTCGTCGGTGACGTGGTCACCGCCAAGGCGGACGCGCGCCCCGACAAGGTCACCTCGATCATCTTCCGCTGGTTCAGCAAGCAGTGGGTCGACGCGCAGGGTGGCGTGCAGCAGCTCGCCGACGGCGACGCCGGCCAGGGCACCAAGGCGGTCCGGGGCACCGGGACGGCCCTGACGCTGACCGAGCGGGACCTGCCGCTGCCCGAGACGCCGCGGCCCATCAACTTCGCGTACGCCCAGCTCGTCACGCCGCCGACCACCCAGCCCACGGCGACCCCGTCGCCCGGAGGGACCCCGACCGCCACTCCGACGGGCGGCACCGAGCCGACGGCGGCGCCCACCGGCACGGCGGGCGCGCCGGGTGACGGTGGCACGGGCGGTGGCGGATTGCCGGTGACCGGCGCGAACATCGGCCTCCTGGCCGGGGTCGGCGGGGCGCTGCTGGTGCTCGGCGGCGGTGGTTACCTGATCGCCCGGCGTCGCCGTACCCGCTTCGTCGCCTGACCGCGGTTCCACCAGGCGCCCCGGTCCGCTCCTGCGGGCCGGGGCGCTTCGTCGTCCCCGGGGCCGGAGATCGTCAACCGGCGGTTGACGCGAGGCTATCGTCAACCTATGGTTGACGCATGACGGAGGAGACAGAGCCGCTGAAGATGACCCAACCGGTACGCCTCGACGAGCTGATCGAGGGCATCAAGAAGGTGCACGGCGACGCGCTGGACCAGCTCGCCGGCGCCGTCCTGGTCGCCGACCACCTGGGCGACCTCGCCGACCACCTGGTCGGGCACTTCGTCGACCAGGCCCGCCGCTCGGGGGCCTCGTGGACGGAGATCGGCCGCAGCATGGGGGTGAGCAAGCAGGCCGCCCAGAAGCGGTCCGCCGCGAAGGCCGAGACGGCGGCGGCCCTCGACCCGAACGCCGGCTTCGGCCGGTTCACCCCGCGGGCCCGCAACGTGGTCGTGTCCTCGCAGGAGGAGGCGCGGGCCGCGGGCAACGCCGAGATCACGCCGGGGCACGTCGCCCTGGGCCTGCTGGCCGAACCGGACGGGCTGGCGGCCGCGCTGATCGTGGCTCGGGGCGTACCCCTGGAGCGGCTGCGGGAGGCGGTCACCGCGACCCTGCCGGCGAAGGCCGACACGGTTCCGGACCTGATTCCCTACGACGCGCGGGCCAAGAAGGTCCTGGAGCTGACCTTCCGGGAGGCGCTGCGGCTGGGCCACAACTACGTGGGCACCGAGCACATCCTGCTCGCCCTGCTGGAGGAGGAGGCCGGCGACGGCGTGCTCACCGGGCTCGGGCTGGAGAAGGCGGCCCTGGAGTCGGCGGTCGAGGGCGCCCTCGCCGAGATCACCCGCAAGCGGGCCTGACCCGCGACCGGGCCGCAGCCGCGCCAGGTCCGAACCGCAGCAGGGCCGAACCCCACGGACCCGGACCGCAGCGAGCGGCACCAGGGCCGAACCTCACCGACCCGAACCGCATCGAACGGCACCAGGGCGAACCTCGGCCCCGGCCGGGCACGCGCCACGGGGGCGCGTGCCCGGCCGGTGGGCGTCAGGCGGCGGGGAAGCCGTAGCGGGCGGCGTGCTCCGGGTCGGCCGGGTCGACCTGGCGGATCCCCGCGTCGGCGAGGCGCTTGTTCACCTCGTCGAGCTGTTCGCGGACCAGCCGGGCCTCCTCGTCGGTGACCCGGCCGCGGTGCGGCTTGCCGGCGTGCTCGATGGTGCCGTAGTCGACCTTCTCGGCGGAGCGCCGGGCCTTGGGCGGCTTGACCCGCTCGGCGGTGCGGAGCAGCTGTGCCATGGGCACGTCGGTGGCCATGGCGTCGAACTCGCTGGCGGTCAGCACCACCCGGCGCGGCTCGCCCCCGCCGTGCCGGTCGTGGATCTCCACGACGGCCACGTCCAGCGCCGCGTCGTCGATGCTCTCCACCTCGACCGGGGTGGCGTCGAGTTGCACGGGCCCGGCGACGAGGTCCGGGTGCTCCAGCACGACGACTGTGACCACCTCGTCGTCGGCGCGCAGCACCTGGCCGCTGAAGTCGGAGACGTGGATCGTCTTCTTGCCCATGCGCGAAGTTTCTCCTGTGGTAGGCCGGGATTCGGACCACAAGACGCTACAGGACAGGTGTGCGAAAGCTCGGTGCGGAGCGCCCCGGTGTGTCGGGGCGTCAACGGGCGGTGAGGCCGCGCCGGGGGGAGGCGCCCGCCGGCAGCGCGTTCAGCTCGGCCCACGAGAGCCTCCCGCGGCGAGCCCCCCGGTAGTCGGCCTGCGCCGGGAACCGCCCGGCGGCCTCGACGGCCTGCCAGCGCTGCTCGGCGTCCTGCTGGTACCGGTCATTCGGCTGATTCGGCATGACCATTACCGTCCCAGAGAAACTTGTACATGTATGGAAATGAATATGACGCGGGATCGATGGCTCCGGTTCCCGCAGCCGCCGGTGATGTTCTGAACGGTCTACCCGTCCGCCGGGCGCTTCAATCGACTCACGCGCCGGATGCGGTTGGGCGTACCGTGATCACGTGCTCGACCGACGGCTGTTCCTGCACCTGGCGACCTGGTTGGGGCAGTGGCCGGCGGGTCCCGGGCTGCACGTGGTCCGCTCGCACCGGCGGGCCCGGCCGGCCTGGGACGGGCGGCTGCGCCCGGCCGTCGCGGTCGCGTCCCCGGAGTGCGCGATCCTCTCGGTGCCGCCGGACCGGGCCGGCCTCGTGCGGGACCTGGTCCTGGAGCGGTCCGGCGAACGGCTGCTGCCGGCCCTCCCGTCAGCGGTCGGCGCGCCCGAGTTCACCACCCACGCCGGGCTGTTCCGGTGGAGCACGGCACCGGCGCCGCTGCCGGACGCCGGCGAGTGGGTCGCGCCGACCACCCCCGGGCTGCCGCCCTGGCTGCGGCTGTTCGACCGGGAGGTGCTGGTGGTCCGGGACGCCGACGGGGCGTACCTGGCCGGCGCGGGGATCAAGCGGCACGACGCGTACGGGCACGAACTGGCCGTGGGGACGGCGCCGGCGGCGCGGGGGCGGGGGCTGGCCCGGCGGCTGGTCGCCCAGGCGGCGCGGCGGGTGCTGGACGAGGGAGCCGTGCCCACCTACCTGCACAACCACGACAACCGCGCCTCCGCGCGCGTGGCCGAGGCGGCGGGCTTCCCGGACCGGGGCTGGACGTCGTACGGGGTGTTCCCCCGCTGAGCGGGGCCGGCGCGGACCGTGGATCCCGGGCCGGATCCACGGTCCGCGGCCTGTCCCCCCAGGTCCCGACCCTGGTAACGCTAAGTGTCTGCCGCGTGTCGGGCAAGGGGTGAAGGGGCGCCGACCCCTGTCCGGTTGCGGACTTGACCTGCGGTTCAGCCGATGGGGTGGCCGCAGCGATCAGTGACGCAGTGTGTGGATCAATCCGACCACCTGGCGGGTCACGGGGCGCAGCACCCGGAGCCGGGACAGCTTCACCAGCCGGTCGACCAGCGGGACCGCGCCGTCGATGAGCTGGCGGGTCTTGGCCTGGCCGGGGGAGCGGTCGTGCACCCAGTAGAGCACCACGCCCATGTAGCCGAGCCAGAGCAGCTCCGGCAGGGGCTCGCGCAGTTCGGCGTCCACCGTGGCGGCCGAGCCCTCCAGCACCTCGCGGAAGAGCGCCACGGAGGCGTCCCGCGGGCCGGACGACTCGGCGGAGAACGGGCTGAGCGGCGAGGTGGGCTCGGCCGCCGTCTTGAAGAAGCTGGCGGCGAACGAGTGGTACGGCGTGAGCACGTCCACCCCGGCGTGCAGCACCGCGGCCAGCCGGGCGGCGAAGTCCCGCTCCCGGGCCAGCGCGGGCGCGGCCACCACCCGGTGTTCCCGCTGGGTGTCCGCGTAGAACTCCTGGATCAGGTGTTCCTTCGAGCCGAAGTAGTAGTAGGCGTTGCCCACCGCCACGCCGGCCTCCTGGGCGATGGCGCGCATGGTGGTGCGCGCGTACCCCCGCTCGCGGAACAGCCGCATGGCGGTGTCCAGGATCAGCTGGCGGGTCTGCTCACCCCGGGCCGTCGCCCCGGTGCTCGGGCCACCCGCAGCGGTCGTCGGCGCAGTCTGCTCGGTCATCGTCGTCACCGTATCCCGGGTCCGGCCGGGGTTCCCGGACCAGCTCACGTGCCGCGGAGGCGGCCGTCACCATCCGCCGGGCCAGCGGAAGCAGGTGCGGGCGGGCCAGCCGCTCGGCCGTCTGCCGGTGGTCGGCCAGGGCCCAGAGGCAGGCGAACCAGGCGCCGTCGCCCGCGTAGACGGCGCCGGTGTCGGCCACCACGGTCAGGTCCCGCAGCGTGGCGTCGTGGTCGAGCCCGGGGAAGCGCCGCCGGGCCTCCGCCGACCCGGCCGGCACGAACTCCAGGGGTACGAGCTGGGCGCGCGACGCGAGCCACTGCCGGGCGGCCCGGCACAGCGGGCAGTGCGCGTCGTAGAGGACGGTGAACCCGCGGATCCCACCGGCCCCGTGCCCGGTGGGATCCGTCGGGCGCCCGCCCGGGGCGAGCGTCACCGTGGCGGGGCGGGCGGTGTCTGACCCGGCGTGGGGCCGGCCGGCGCCGGGTGGGCCGGTCGCGCGCCGCCCTGCGGCGGGAGGTAGCCGACCGGGGCGAGCGGCGGGTGGGCGGCCGCCTGCTGGCGCAGTCGCCCGCGCCGGTAGCGGCCGAGCGCGAAGACGTTGAAGAAGTGCAGCGCGCCGAGGACCAGCAGCACCCAGCCGACCTTCATGGAGAGCTGTTCCAGCGCCTGGCTGGTGGTGCCGACCGGGCCGGACTCCTTCATGGCCACCGTGACGTAGCCGAGGTTGAGCAGGTAGAAGCCGACCACCAGCAGGCTGTTGACCGCGTCGGCCAGCCGCTTGTCGGCGAAGACGTCCTCCAGGAACACCAGCCCGTTCCGGGCGAGCGCCCGGGCCACCCACACGGTCAGCCCGATGCTGACCGCGAGGTAGGCCAGGTACATCCAGACCTTCACGTCCATCCCCGTCGCCTCTCTTGAACGCGTTCAAATCGAAGTCGGGCTCAGCGTACGACAGCTCTTGAACATGTTCAAGTTCGTCGGTGGGCGTGCGGCCGGTATGGTCGCGACGGCGTTGTCGGAGCGGACGGGCGGGTCATGGCGATCGGTACGCGGGACACGGGGGCGGGGCGGCTGGTCGTCAGCCCGGTCGGCGACCTCGACATGGCCGAGGCGCCGGCGTTCGACCGGGCGCTCGACGCCGTGCTGGACCGGCCCGACCTGGTGGAGATCGTGGTCGAGCTCGGCGCGGTCACGTTCCTCGACTCGACCGGGGTCGCCGCCCTGCTGCGCGCCGCCGCGGAGGCGGTCGGCCGCGGCGCCACCCTCCGGGTGACCGATCCGCAGCCCCTGGTGGCCCGGGTGCTGCGGATCACCGCGGTCGACGTCCTGCTCGGCTGGTCGGGCGGGCACGACGACGACGGCTCCGCCGTCGAGCCCGGCTGGCGCCGCCTGCGCTGAACCGCCTCAGGGCTCCGTCCGGGCCGCCGCCGCACCGGACCACTCCATCAGCACCATGCTGGCGTCGTCGCGGGAAGCGGTGCCGTGCGCGGCCACGGCGTGGCTCAGCCGGCGCAGCGTCTCCGGCGCGGGCAGGTCCGAGCCGATGAACCGTTCGGCGAGGTCGGCGAGCCGGGGCAGCCCGAACATCTCCCCGGCCGCGTCGCGGGCCTCGGTCACCCCGTCGGTGTAGAGCAGCAGCCGGTCGTCCGGCTCCAGCCGGGCCTCACCCGGCTCGCCGCCGGGCAGGTTCAAGCCGAGCGGCGGGCGCCGGCCCCCGGTCAGGGCCCGCACGGCGCGCCCCCGGCGCAGCAGCACCGGGGCGGGGTGCCCGGCGTTGACGTACCGGACCCGGCCGGTGTCGACCTCGACCTCGACCAGGACGGCCGTCACGAACCGCCCGTCCCGCCACTGGCTGAACAGGGCCGCGTCGACGGCGGCGACCTGCTCGGCCAGGCCGCCACCGGTGCGCCGGGCGGCCCGCAGCGCCGCGAGCGCGACCGAGGTGGTCAGTGTCGCCGGCAGCCCGTGCCCGACCCCGTCCAGCACCGCGAGCGCGAGCCGGCCGCCGTCCAGCGCGTAGTCGAACGCGTCCCCGCCCACCTCGTAGCAGGGTTCCAGGATCGCGCTGACGGCGACCGTGTCGGTGGCGAAGGTGAGCGGGGGCAGCAGTTGCCAGAGCAGCTCGGCGGAGACGGCCATCGGCTCGCTCCGCCGGGCGCGGACCAGGCTGTCGCCGTACAAGGACTTGCTGGCCACCAGGTGCCCGATCAGGCCGGCGACCGTCCGGCAGCCGTCCTGGACGGCGGGGTCGTCCGGGTCGGTCCCGGCCGGCAACCGGACGTCCAGCAGGCCCAGCCGCTCGGTGCCGTCGACCACCGGCACCCACAGCCGGCCGTCCTGCGCGGCCCGCACCCGCACCTCGGTGTAGGCGCGGCCGGGCAGGCTCGTGTCGATCGGCAGTGGATCCGGCATCGGCTGACCCGGCTCGGGCAGCGGGCGCAGCAGCTCCTGCTCCACGTCCACCAGGTACGTGGTCACGGTCACGCCGAGCTCGCGCACCGCCTCGGTCACCGCCGTGGGCAGCGCGTCCGGGGGCATCCGATGGGATCGGGCCACCAGGTCGGCCACCGCCCGGTGCCAGGGCTCGACGGTGCTCATCGGGACGGTGTACCCCGGAAACGGGCCGCGCAGACCTCAGCCGGCCAGGCCGAGCACCTGTGCCGCCGCGCGGCCGTTGGCGTGACTGGCGCCGTACGTGGTGACGAAGGCCCGCGCGCCGGCCGGCCGCCAGTCGCCCGGCCAGCCCATCTCCACCACCGTCACCGGGTGCGTGGCGGCCAGCGCCTCGACAAGTTCCCGTGCCCCGGGCAGCCGGTGCAGGTGGCGGCCGACCAGCACGACGGGGCGGTCCCCGGCGCGGGCGCGCAGCTCGTCCGGGTCGGTCTCGCCGGCCAGCGCGCGGACCACCTCCGCCCCGGCCAGGTGCGGGCCCAGCCCCCACGGCACCCGCCCCTCGGCGATGGTGGAGGTGGCGTGCACCTGCACCACCAGCGGTGCGGCCAGGCCGGTGACGTCGCCCTCGACGCGTACCGCGCGCAGTGCGGCGGCGTAGCCGAGGCCGTCCGGGGTCTCGGCCGCGGAGCCACCCGCGCCGGTCCAGGCGGCCAGCTCGGCGGCCCGGCCGGCGGCCTCCTCGACCCGGGTCCGGTCCAGCCGGCCGTCGCCGAGCCCGGCAACGATCGCGTCGACGACATGCTCCACCAGGCCGGCGTCGACCTTCGCGCCGATGCAGAGCAGGTCCGCCCCGGCGGCCAGGGCGCGGACCGCCGCCGGCCCCACCCCGCCGGCGGCCAGCGCGGCGCCCTTCATCTCCAGCGCGTCGGTGATCACCGCGCCGGTGAAGCCGTACTCGGCGCGCAGCAGGTCGACCAGGACCGCCCGGCTGAAGGTGGCCGGACCGTCACCGGTCAGCGCGGGCACGCGGATGTGGGCGGTCATGACGGCGCGTACCCCGGCGTCGATCACCGCGGCGAACGGCGGCAGGTCGCGCTCGCGCAGCACGGCCGGCGGTACGTCGACGGTGGGCAGCTCGTAGTGGGAGTCGGCGACCGTCGCGCCGTGCCCGGGGAAGTGCTTGGCGCAGGCGGCCACCCCGGCGGACTGGAGGCCGACGACCGCGGCGGCCGAGTGGACGGCCACCCGGACCGGGTCGGCGCCGAACGAGCGGGTGCCGATCACCGGGTTCTCGTCGGCGGTGTTCACGTCGACGGTCGGGGCGAGGTCGAGGTTGATGCCGAGGGCGGCCAGCTCCGCGCCGATCGCCGCGTACACCTGGCGGGTCAGGGTCGGGTCGTCGACCGCGCCGAGGGCCGCGTTGCCCGGGTAGGGGCTGCCGGTGGCGTGGGCCAGCCGGGTGACGTCCCCGCCCTCCTCGTCGATGGCGATGAGCACGTCCGGGCGGCCGGCGCGCAGCGCCGCGGTGGTCGCCGCCACCTGGGCCGGGTCGTGGATGTTGGTGCCGAACAGGGTGTGCCCGGCGAGCCCCTCGGCGAGCAGGTCGACCGCCCAGTCGGGCGGGACCGGGCCGACGTACGCCGCCAGCAGCGTGCCCAGCGCGAGCCGGCGGAGTCCTGGATCCAACCCCACGAGTATCCCCTTTCCCTGCCGGGTCGTCCGACGACCCCGGATCGGGGTGGCCGATACGCTAACGGACACCCCTCGGCAGGCGTTTTGTGGTTAGCAAACTTTACTGAAAATTGAGGACGTGGCATGAGTGCGACCCGGCTGCCCGGCACCCCCCGACTGTTGCGGGCACTCAACGACCGCGCGGCGCTGGAACTGCTGCTCGAGCAGGGTCCGCTGACCCGGGCGCGGATCGGCGAGCTGACCGGGCTCTCCAAGGTCACCGCGTCCCAGCTGGTCGAACGGCTGGAGGAGCGCGGCCTGGTCGCCCGGGTCGGCGAGCAGGCCGGCGGGCGGGGCCCGAACGCCCAGCTCTACGCGGTCCGGCCGGGCAGCGCGTACGTGGTCGGCGTGGACGTCGGCGCCGAGCGGGTGGTGGCCGCCTGCGCCGACATCACCGGGGCGGTGGTCGGCCGGGTCGAGCAGTCCACGAAGGACACCGACGACCCGGTCGGCGTGGTGCACAACGCGGTGGTCCAGGCGGCCAGCAGCGCCGGCGCCGAACTGTCCAGCGTGCGGCGGATCGTGCTCGGCACCCCCGGCCTGGTGGACCCGGGCACCGGCGACATCACGTTCGCGTTCAACCTGCCCCGCTGGCACAGCGGCCTGCTCGCCGCGCTGCGCGAGGACCTGCACACCCCGGTGGTCTTCGAGAACGACGTGAACCTGGCCGCCGTGGCCGAGGCGCAGTCCGGCGCGGCGCAGGGCACGGCGGACTTCGTGCTCGTCTGGCTGGACGCCGGTGTCGGTCTGGCGATCATGCTGGGCGGGCGGCTGCACCACGGCAGTAGCGGCGCGGCCGGCGAGATCGGCTACCTGCCGGTGCCCGGCGTACCCATCCCGCGCGACGTGTCGAAGCGGGCCAAGCCGGCGTTCCAGCAGCTCGCGGGGGCCGACGCGGTCCGCGCGGTGGCCGCGGAGCACGGGTTCGCGGCGGCCGGCGCGGCCGGCGCGGTGCGCGCCGCGATCGCCGCCGGGCCGGCGGGCGGCCCGCTGCTGGACGAGTTGGCGCGCCGGCTGGCGCTCGGGGTGGCGAGCACCTGCGTGGTGCTCGACCCGCCGCTGGTGGTGCTGGCCGGCGAGGTGGGGCGGGCCGGCGGGGCGGCGCTGGCCGAGCGGGTGCAGCACGAGGTCGCCGCGATCACCCTGGTCCGGCCCCGGGTGGTGAGCACCGGGCTGACCGAGGAGCCGATCCTGCGCGGCGCCCTGCGCACCGCTCTGGACGAGGTGCGCGACGAGGTGTTCGGCTCGACGGTCGGCTGACCGCCGGCCCGTCGTCACCGCTGCCGCCATGTGAAGGAAGTCTTCACGAGGCAGCGAATCTCTGCAAGGAGTTGCCGGTGCGGCCCCGGTCCGGGGCCGCACCGGCGCCCCTCAGATCAGGTCGCGGCGGCGGAACACCGTGAAGGCGCCCACGACCAGGGCGGCGGCCAGGCCGAACAGGACCACCAGCCCCGGCGCCCAGCCCAGCGTGTAGTAGCCGTCGCAGAAGCCCGCGATGTCACCGACGCACGCGTCGTTGTCCCAGAACCGGGCCTCGCCGGTGAGCCAGGCCCCCAGGTAGCTGGAGAGCATGAACCGGTCCGGGCGGGCCACCGACAGGATCTGGAACACCAGCCGGGCGCCCAGCTCCCACACCACCAGGTAGGCGGCCACCGTGCCGAGCGCCGCCGAGGTGTGCCGGCCCAGCGTCGCCAGGGCGAAGCCCAGCGCCGCGGCGAGCAGCACCAGCACCAGGCCGCGCACCCAGACCGCCGCCAGCGACGACCAGAAGTCGCCGCCCAGCCGCCCGGCGAGCCCGGAGGCCTCGCCGATCAGCCAGAACATCCCCAGGTACGCCACCGACGCCACCGCGGAGAGCCCCAGCAGCCCGCCGAGCAGCGTGCCCAGCTTGGCGCCGAGCACCACGAGCCGGCGTGGACGCCAGAGCAGCAGGTTGACCACGCCGCCCGAGTTCAGGTCGGCGCCGATGTAGGAGGCGCCCACCAGGAACCCGAACATCGCCAGGAACGCGATCAGGAAGTAGAGCAGCGGTTCGGCCTCGTTGGCGAAGACGAACACCCCGCTGAGATAGTCGGAGGCGCCCGGCAGCTTCTCCATGAGGGCCGGGTCGATCTGCGCGCAGTCCCGCGGCAGGTAGTCGTTCTCGTCCGGCGTCACCGTGCCCGCCTTGATCCGCAGGCAGCGGTCGTGCGCCAGCTCCATGTTGCGCACCTCCTCGGCGGCCTGCGCCTGGGCCCGGCCCAGCTCCACCGGCGTGGGCCGGTGCGAGCCGGCCAGCGTGGTCGCCACGGTCACCGCGAAGGCCGCCACCAGCAGCAGCACCATGAGCTGGACGAAGCGGCGGGCGGCCAGCCGCTCCAGCTCGGCACGGACCAGGTTCACGCGCCCACCTCCCGACTCTCGCGGACGTCCAGGTCGATCACTCCGTCGTTCGGCGGGGCCCCGTCCACCTGGCGGGGCAGCGCCGGGTGCGGGTGGTCGCCGGTCAGCTCCAGGAAGACGCTCTCCAGGTCGGGCCGGAGCGGGATCAGCTCGCGTACCCAGAGGCCCTGCTCGCCCAGCGTGCGGCTGATCAGCTCCGGCTCGACGACCCCGGTCACCACCAGGTGGTCGGTGCGCGCGGTCACCGCCATGCCGGCGCGGCCGAGCAGCTCCACGGCCCGCTCGGGCTCGGCCACCCGGACCTGCCACTGGTGCTGGTCGAAGCCGGCCAGCACGGCCTCCACCGGCCCGTACGCGACCCGCCGGCCCCGGCTGATGATCGTCACGTGGTCACAGATGAGCTGGATCTCGGCGAGGATGTGGCTGGAGAGCAGCACGGTCACGCCGGCCGCGGCGAGCGACCGGGTGAGGTCCCGCATCTCCCGGATGCCGGCCGGGTCCAGGCCGTTCGCCGGCTCGTCCAGGATCAGCAGCTGCGGGTCCTTGAGCAGCGCCGAGGCCACCGCCAGCCGCTGCTTCATGCCCAGCGAGTAGCCCTTGACCCGCTCGTCGCCCCGCTCACGAAGGCCGACCTGCTCCAGCACCTCGTCGACCCGGGAGGTCGGCACCCCGCCGGCCAGCGCCAGCAGCCGCAGCGTCTTGTGCGCGGTGAAGTTGCCGAAGAACTGCGGGCTCTCCACGATCGCGCCGACCCGCCCGGCGACCTCGGCCAGCCGCTCCGGGGACGCCGCCCCGAGCACGCTCATCCGGCCCGCGTCGGGCCGGACCAGCCCGAGCAGGGCGCGCAGCGTGGTGGTCTTCCCCGAGCCGTTCGGCCCGAGGAAGCCGTGCACCTGCCCGGCCTCGACCAGCAGGTCGAACCCGTCGACGGCGATCCGGCGCCCCTGGCGCAGGGTGTGGAACGTCTTGCGGAGACCGGCGATCTCGATGACCGCGCTCATCCGCAAGCCTCCCGGCAGCGGTCGGGCATGGGACGTCCTCCCGGAGTGGTGACCAACGACACGGCGCCCCACCCTATTGCCGCGACGCCGCCCGTGGGGGGCACCGGGCCGGCTGCGTGGTTGGATGGACCGGTGACTGGTGACCTGATCCCCGGCGCCGCCGGCGCCCCCGCCCCCGCACCCGTGGACGCGGATCTGGTGGTCAGCCTCGACGGGGTCGGCGTCAGGCGCTCCGGCAGCATGCTGGTGCAGGACGTCGACTGGCGGGTCGAGCTCGACGAACGCTGGGTGCTGCTCGGCCCGAACGGCGCCGGCAAGACCACCCTGCTCAACCTCGCCGCCGGCCGGCTGCACCCGACCACGGGCACGGCGCACGTGCTCGGCGAGCGCATCGGCCGCACCGACGTCAACGAGCTGCGGACCCGCATCGGCCTCTCCACCGCCACGCTCGCCGAGCGGATCCCTGGCGACGAGCGGGTCACCGACGTCGTGGTGACCGCGGCCTGGTCGGTGGTGGGGCGCTGGCGGGAGAGCTACGACCGCACCGACGAGGCCCGCGCCCGCGCGCTGCTCGGCCAGCTCGGCGTCGCCCACCTCGCCGAGCGGACGTACGGCACGCTCTCCGAGGGCGAGCGCAAGCGGGTGCAGATCGCCCGGGCCCTGATGACCGACCCGGAGCTGCTGCTGCTCGACGAGCCCGCTGCCGGGCTCGACCTGGGCGGCCGCGAGGACCTGGTGGCCCGCCTCGCCGAGCTGGCGTACGACCCGGACGCCCCGGCCATGGTGCTGGTCACCCACCACGTCGAGGAGATCCCGCCGGGCTTCACCCACGCGCTGCTGCTGCGTGAGGGTGGCGTCGTGGCGCAGGGCCTGCTCGCCGAGACGCTCACCGCCGACAACCTGTCGAAGACGTTCGGCCTGCCGCTGGTCGTCGCGAGGGCCGGCGAGCGCTGGACCGCGCGCGCCGCCTGAGCCCGACGGGAGGGTACGCCGTGCCGCAGACCCGGGTCGCCGTGGTGGGCAGCGCCAACATGGACCTGATCGGCACGGCCGCGGTGCTGCCCCGGCCGTGGGAGACCGTGCTCGGCGACGACTTCGTCATGCTGCCCGGCGGCAAGGGCGCCAACCAGGCCGTCGCCGCCGTGCGCGCCGGCGCCTCCTGCGTCTTCCTCGGCGCGATCGGCTCGGACGCCTTCGGGGTCACCCTCAAGGCGCGGATCACCGCGGCCGGCGTCGACACCGGCCACCTCCGGGTGGTGTACGGCCCCTCCGGTGTCGCCCTGGTCATGGTCGGCGGCGCGGGGGAGCACGCCATCCTGGTCACCCCCGGCGCCAACGGCGCGTTCACCAACCTCACCGAGGGCGAGCTGGCCGCCGTACGCGAGGCGGACGTGCTGGTCGCGCAGCTGGAGGTGCCGGTGGAGACGGTGACCGCGGCGGCGCTGGCGGCCCGGTCGGCCGGCACCCGGGTGGTGCTCAACGCGGCGCCGGCCCGGCCGGTGCCGGCGGAGCTGCTGGCCGCGACCGACCTGCTGGTGGTCAACGAGACCGAGGCGCGGGCGCTCACCGGGCGGGGCGCCGACGAGCCGGGGGCGCTGCTGGAACTGGTGCCCCGGGCGGTGCTCACCCTCGGCGGCGACGGCGCCTGGTACGTCGAGCGCGACCGGCCGGCCGTGCACGTCCCGGCCGTGAAGGTCGACGTGGTCGACTCCACCGCCGCCGGTGACGCCTTCACGGCCGCCCTGGCGGTGGCCTGGGGCGAGGGGCGCGAGCTGGTCGAGGCGGTGCACTGGGCGGCGGCGGCCGGGGCGGCCTGCGTCCGCAAGCTCGGCGCCTCGGTGGCGCTGCCCCGCCGGGTGGAGATCGACGAGCTGTTCAGCCGGCCGGCCTGACCTCAGGCGGCGCCCGCCCGGAACGCCCGCCGGTACGCCGACGGCGACGTCCGCATGGCCCGGCCGAAGTGGTGCCGGTAGGTGACCGGGCTGTCGAAGCCCACCGCCGCCGCGATCCCGGCCACCGGCGCGTCGGTCGTCTCCAGCAGTGCCAGGCTTGCCCGCACCCGCTGGTCGATCAGCCAGCGGATCGGGCTGGTCCCGGTGGCCCGGGCGAAGTGCCGCAGGTAGCTGCGGGTCGACAGGTGCGCCTGCCGGGCCAGCGCCGCCACGGTCAGCGGCTCGGCCAGGTGGCGGACCGCCCAGGCCAGGCTCGCGGCGATCCGGTCGTCGTCCGGGTCGACGCTCACCGGCGCCTCGATGAACTGGGCCTGCCCGCCGTCGCGGTGCGGTGGGATGACCAGCCGGCGGGCCACCGCGTTCGCCACCGCCGCGCCGAAGTCGCGCCGGACCACGTGCACGCAGAGGTCCAGCCCGGCGGCGCTGCCCGCGCTCGTGAGGATGTCGCCATCGTCCAGGTAGAGCACGTCGGGGTCGACCGTGACCGCCGGGTGGCGGCGGGCCAGCAGGTCGGCGTACCGCCAGTGGGTGGTGGCCCGCCGGCCGTCGAGCAGGCCGGCGCCGGCCAGGGCGAAGGCGCCGGAGCAGATCGACATGAGCCGGGCGCCCCGGTGGTGCGCCCGGCGCAGCGCGGCGACCAGCTCGGGCGACGGGTCGACGGTCACGTCCGGCACCCCGGGCAGGATCACCGTGCCGGCCCCGGCGAGGGTCTCCAGGCCGTACGGGGTGTGCAGGGCGGCCCCGCCGACGACCGGCACCGGCCCGGGACGCTCGGCGCAGACGGTGAGCCGGTACCAGTCGACCTCCAGCTCGGGCCGGGGCAGCCCGAACACCTCGGTCACGATGCCGGTCTCGAAGACCGACATTCCCGGGTACGCGAGCACCGCCACGGTCCGATCCACGGAGGTCATGGCGGGATGTTAGCGAAGGACGGCGATCACGCCACTCCCGCCGGCAGGCCGCCCGCCCGCAGGATCGGGGCATGACCTTCTCCGTGCCGCCGGCCGACCCGGCGACCGCCGCCGCCCACTTCCGCGCCCGACTCAGCTTCGAGACCGACGTCAGCGACGTGCACGCCGCCCTGGAGGCGGGCACGCCCGGACTCGTGGTGGTCGACTCCCGGGGCGACGCCGCGTGGCGGCAGGCCCACCTGCCCGGCGCCCTGCACCTGCCCACCGCCGAGATCGCCGCCCGGGCCGCCGACCTGGTGCCCGCCGGGTCGACCGTGGTGACGTACTGCTGGGGACCGGGCTGCAACGGGGCCACCCGGGCCGCGCTGGAGTTCGCCCGGCTCGGCCATCCCGTGAAGGAGATGCTCGGCGGCTTCGAGTACTGGGCGCGGGAGGGCCTGCCGGTCGTCACGTCGGCCGGCACGGTGCGCCGCCGGGTGGACGACCTGACCGCGCCCCGGTCCGCGGTCGCCTGCGACTGCTGACGTCAGTCGACGGGCTCGTCGGTGAGGCGTTCGCCCCGCCGGCGCAGCATGCCGAGCCCGGGGATGCCGGCCACGGCCAGCTTGAGGTCGCGGGTGACGGCCAGCAGGTCGTGCAGGTCCGGGCCGACCCGGTCCAGGGTGGCCAGGATCGGCAGCACGTCCGAGGTCAGGTGCTCCTTCAGCTTCGGCAGCTCGTCGACGAGCCGGATGGCCGCGGTCACCTCCTCCGGGCTCAGCTGCTCGACGAACCGGGCCGCCATCGGCGCGGCCCGGCGCAGCGCCGGCTCGTACGCGCCCAGCAGCTCGGCCGCCGTGCCGGCCGCCTCCTCGGCGGTGACCACCGTCCCGGCGGCCCGGACGGCCACCGCGTCGGCCTCGGCGACCAGGGCAGCCGCAGCCCGGGCCACCCGGTCCGCCTCGCCCACCACAGAGGCGGCGGCCGTGGCGACTCCCGTCGCGGTCTCGATCGCCTCGGTGGCGGCGGCGCTGATCACGGCGACCTCCCGGACCGCCGCGTCCGCGTCGTCGAGCACCCGGTCGGTGCGGTCGAGGGTGCCCTCGATCCGGTCGACCACCCCGTTGATCCGCCGTACGAGCGCCTCCACCTCGTCGAGCACCGCGAAGGCGCGGGCCGGCACGGCGGCGAACGCGGCGGCCGAGCCGAGCGCCTGGTCCAGGGCGGAACGGGTGAGCCCGACGACGGCGCCGGGACGGGGGAGGGGAATCGCCATGCCACCCAGTGTGCGTCCCGCCGGCCAGGACCGCCGGGTGGCAGCGGGGCGGCCAGCGTCACACCCGGACGGTCAGCGACGGTCGCCCTGCTGCTCCACTGCCCGCTGCACGGCGCGGTAGATCTGGCCGAACCGGAGCGCGTCGGGCGTGCGCAGCAGCAGCACCTCCCGGCCGTGGTGCTGCACCCACAGCTCGTGCACCCGGTTGCCCCGCTCGTAGGAGCGGTCCAGCCAGCCGAGCGGCACCTCCAGGAACGGGGTCAGGGCCAGCCCGACCACCACGAACGCGGCCAGGATGACCAGCGCCAGCTTCCAGTCGCCCCGGTCCTGCGCGGCCCAGGCCAGCGAGAGCGCGCAGACCAGCGCCACGAGCGGCGGCAGCGACAGCAGCAGGACCAGCACCCCGCGCCCCAGGACCCGGCCCCGGACCGCCAGGGTGGTCGCACCGCGGGCGTGCCAGACGTACGTGACGTCGGCGAGCGCGACGACGTGCCCGCCGGCGTGGATGGCCTTGGAGGTGACCTGTACCGCGTCGTCCCGGTAATAGAGGGTCATCATTCAGCCTAACCACCCCACGTCCAGAGGGGACGGTGCGGCGACGGCCGGCGGGGTAGCGTCCCGGCATGGCGGACCGGGACGCGGCCGAGGCGGCCGGCACCGAGCAGCAGCGCAACATCGAGGCGGTCCGGCGCTATCTGCGGACCTTCGTCACCAAGGATCTGGCCGAGCTGGCCGAGGTGGTCGCCGAGGATGTGGAGATCTACGGCTCGGGCACGGCGGTGCGCGGCCGGCGCTACCCCGAGGCGGCCGTCTCCTCGCCCGGGCTGACCGTGCTCGACCAGCGGATCCTGGAGATCTTCGCGGCTGGGGACCGGGTGGTCGTCTCGATGGCGCAGACCTACCGGCGGGACGCGACCGGGGCCACCACGGTGCAGAGCGCGTGCAAGATGTACCGGCTGGCCGGCGGGCGGATCGTCCAGTTCTGGGGCGAGCAGGACACCTACGGCCTGCTGCGCGGTCTCGGGCTGCTGCCCGACGTGCCGATCACGTTCTGACGCCGCGGCGGGTTGCTCTCCATGGCCCGCTGCACCGCCCGGTAGATCTGGCCGAAGCGCAGCGCGTCGCCCATGTGCAGCAGCCGCACCGGCCGGCCCCGCCAGCGCGCCCACATCTCCAGCTCCCGGCTGCCCCGGGCGTACGAGCGGTCGAGGTGTTCGAAGAGCACGTCGGCGAGCGGCCCGATGCCGAGGCCGACCAGCACGGACGCTCCGACGATGGCGATGGTGACCACGGCGGAGCGGTGCAGCCAGACCGCCAGGCCGATGCCGAGCACGGCGGCCACCAGCGGGCCGGCGAGGGCGGCGCCGATCGCGCCCCGGCCGGCGAGCACCCGCCAGGAGCGGTCGCCCCGCCGGTGCCACACCACGGTCAGTTCGGCGAGGGGATAGCTGCGCCCGTCCACCCGGACGGCGGTGGAGGTGACCTGGACCGACTTGTCGTCGTAATAGGTGATCATGGCCTCACTCCCGGTGCAGGGGCGGCGACAACTCCAGCTCGCCGCGCAGCGACCTGGAGCCGTCGACACCACACTGTCTACCCCAACGACCCTGGTCGTAAGGTTGGCACGCGACTTCGACGAGGAAGTGAGGGCAGCGTGGGCGAGTTCGTCAGGCTGGAAGTGAAGGACGGCATCGGCACCATCCGGCTGGAGCGGCCGCCGATGAACGCGCTCAACACCCAGGTGCAGGAGGAGTTGCGCGCCGCCGCCGCGGCGGCCACCGCCGACGCCGAGGTCCGCGCGGTCATCGTGTACGGCGGCGAGAAGGTCTTCGCGGCCGGCGCGGACATCAAGGAGATGGCGGACATGTCCTACGTGGACATGGCCGGCCGGGCAGCCGACCTGTCCAGCGCCCTGGGCGCCATCGCCCGGATCCCCAAGCCGGTGGTCGCCGCGATCACCGGCTACGCGCTGGGCGGCGGCTGCGAGCTGGCCCTGGCCTGTGACTGGCGGATCGTGGCCGACGACGCCAAGCTCGGCCAGCCGGAGATCAGGCTCGGCATCATCCCGGGCGCCGGCGGCACCCAGCGGCTGGCCCGCCTCGTCGGCCCGGCCCGCGCCAAGGACCTGATCATGACGGGCCGGATGGTCGACGCCGAGGAGGCGCTGCGGATCGGCCTGGCCGACCGGGTGGTCCCGGCCGCCGAGGTCTACGAGGCCGCGGTCGCCTACGTGAAGCCGTACCTGACCGGCCCGGTGCAGGCGCTGCGGGCGGCCAAGCTGGCCGTCGACGGCGGCCTGGACATGGACCTCAACTCCGGCCTGGCCTGGGAGAGCCAGCTCTTCGCGGCGCTGTTCGCCACCGACGACCGGCGCGAGGGCATGGCCGCGTTCGTCGAGAAGCGCAAGCCGGGCTTCACCGGCCGCTGATCCGCCGTCCCGGGTCGGCGGCCGTCCCGCCGCCGACCCGAGAACGGTTCACATCCCGCTTACCGGCCAGTAGCGTGTGACTCCGGTCATGACGAAGGGAAGTGGCGATGACGGAACGGGTCGAGGGGCACGGCGGCGAGCTGGCCCTCGCGGCGCTGCGCGCGCACGGCGTACGGGAGATGTTCACCCTCTCCGGCGGGCACGTCTTCCCGCTCTACGACGCGGCGCACCGGACCGGCTTCGGAATCTACGACGTCCGGCACGAGCAGTCCGCCGTCTTCGCCGCCGAGGCGGTGGCGAAGCTCCAGCGCCGCCCCGGCCTGGCCGTGCTCACCGCCGGCCCCGGCGTCACCAACGGCGTCTCCGGCCTGACCAGCGCCTTCTTCAACGCCTCGCCGGTGCTGGTGCTCGGCGGGCGGGCCCCGCAGTTCCGCTGGGGCTCCGGCAGCCTCCAGGAGATGGACCACCTGCCGCTGGTCGCCCCGGTCACCAAGCACGCCGAGACGGTGTTCAGCGCCGACGACATCCCGCGCGCGGTGACCGCGGCCCTCACCGCCGCGCTCACCCCGCACCGCGGCCCGGCCTTCCTCGACTTCCCCCTGGAGGCGGTCTTCTCGGTCGGCGAGGCCGACCTGCCCGCGGTCACCCCGCCGGCGGCGATCGAGGCCGACCCGGACGAGGTCGCGAAGGCCGCCGCCCTGATCGCCGCCGCGTCCCGGCCGGTGATCATCGCCGGCTCCGACGTGTACGCGGGCGACGCCGTCGAGGCGCTGCGGGCCGCCGCCGAGTCCCTCCAGGTGCCGGTCTTCACCAACGGCATGGGCCGCGGCGCGCTGCCGCCGGAGCACCCGCTCACCTTCGCCAAGGCCCGGCGGGTCGCCCTCAAGAACGCCGACGTGGTCGTGGTGGTCGGCACCCCGCTCGACTTCCGGCTGGGCTTCGGCGACTTCGGCGACGCGCAGGTGGTGCACGTCGTGGACGCGCCCAGCCAGCGCGCCGGGCACGTCCAGCCCGCCGCCGCTCCCGCCGGTGACCTGCGGCTGATCCTCACCGGGTTCGCCGAACACCCGGGCAACCGGGCCGACCACGCCGACTGGATCGCCCAGTTGCGCACCGCCGAGGACGCCGCGAAGGCGCGCGACGCGGAGGAGATGGCCGCCGAGACCGACCCGATCCGCCCGGCCCGGGTCTACGGCGAGCTGCGCAAGGTGCTCGCCCGCGACGCGATCACCATCGGCGACGGCGGGGACTTCGTCTCGTACGCCGGGAAGTACCTGGAGCCCGCCCAGCCCGGCACCTGGCTCGACCCCGGCCCGTACGGCTGCCTGGGCACCGGGATGGGCTACGCCATGGGGGCCCGGGTCAGCCACCCCGACCGGCAGATCTGCGTGCTGATGGGCGACGGCGCGGCCGGCTTCTCGCTGATGGAGGTCGAATCCCTGGCCCGCCAGCGGCTCCCGGTGGTGATCGTGGTCGGCAACAACGGCATCTGGGGCCTGGAGAAGCACCCGATGCGCGCCATGTACGGCTACGACGTGGCCGCCGACCTGCAGCCCGGGCTGCGCTACGACAAGGTGGTCGAGGCGCTCGGCGGCGCGGGCGAGACGGTGGAGAAGGCCGCCGACCTCGGCCCCGCCCTGACCCGCGCGTTCGACGCCGGCGTGCCGTACCTGGTCAACGTGCTGACCGATCCGGGCGACGCGTACCCGCGCTCGTCGAACCTGGCCTGACCTCGACGCCGCGGCCGCCGTCGCCCGGGTGACCGGCGACGGCGGTCGCGTCGTTCTGCCCGGAGGTAAATCAGCGGTCTGTCAGCGCCTGTCGCCGTAACGTCAGCGCCGTCGCTCAAGGTGGGGTGACCAGCGAGAACGACGGGAGCAACGATGACTTACGCGATCCGCGCGGAAGGTCTGGTGCGCCGCTTCGGCGCCACCACCGCGCTGGCCGGGGTGGACCTGGCCGTCCCCACCGGGACGGTGTTCGGGCTGCTCGGGCCGAACGGGGCGGGCAAGACCACGGCGGTCCGGGTGCTGGCCACCCTGCTCGCCGCCGACGAGGGGCACGCCACGGTGGGCGGCTACGACGTCCGCCGCGACGCCCACCGGGTGCGCCAGCTGATCGGCCTCACCGGCCAGTACGCCTCGGTCGACGAGAACCTCACCGGCACCGAGAACCTGCTGCTCATCGGCCGCCTGCTCGGGCTGTCCCGGGCCGACGCCCGGGCCCGCGCCCGGGCGCTGCTGGCCGACTTCCAGCTCACCGACGCCGCCGAGCGGGCCGCCAAGACCTACTCCGGCGGCATGCGCCGCCGGCTCGACCTGGCCGCCAGCCTGGTCGGCCGCCCGCAGGTGCTCTTCCTCGACGAGCCGACCACCGGGCTCGACCCGCGCAGCCGCAACGAGCTGTGGGACATCGTCCGCACCCTGGTGGCCGACGGGGTGACCGTGCTGCTCACCACGCAGTACCTGGAGGAGGCCGACCAGCTCGCCGGCGAGATCGCGGTGGTCGACCACGGCCGGGTGATCGCCCAGGGCGCCCCGGAGGAGCTGAAGGCGCGCACCGGCGGCCAGGTGCTCACCGTCCGCCCGACCGATCCCGCCGACCTGCCGACCGTGGTGGCCGTCGCCGCCGAGGTCACCGGGGCCGCCCCGGAGGTCGCCCAGGCCACCGTCACCGTGCCGGTGAACGACCCAGACGTGCTGCCGGCCGTGGTCCGGCGGCTCGACGCCGCCGAGGTGGCGGTGGCCGAGCTGGCGCTGCGCGGCGCCAGCCTGGACGAGGTCTTCCTCTCCCTGACCGGTCACCGCGCCGAGCAGGACGCCCCGGCCCGCACCGACCTGGAAAGGATCCCGGCATGACCGCCGCCACCCTCGCCGCCCCGCTCGCCCCGGCCCGCCGCCCGGGCCTCGTCGCCGGGCTGCGGAACACCTTCACCCTGGCCTGGCGCAGCCTCGTGCAGATCAAGCACAACCCCATGGAGCTGCTCGACCTGAGCATCCAGCCGGTGATGTTCGTGCTGCTGTTCACCTATGTCTTCGGCACCGCGATCGCCGGCTCGCCGAGTGACTACCTGAAGTTCGCGCTGCCCGGGATCATCGTGCAGAACGCGTTCTTCGCCACCATGACCACCGGCTTCGGGCTCAACACCGACCTCACCAAGGGCGTCTTCGACCGGCTCCGGTCGCTGCCCGTGGCCCGCTGGTCGCCGCTGGCCGGCCGGATCCTCGCCGACACGGTCAAGCAGGCGTGGTCGGTGGCCCTGCTGATCGGCGTCGGCATGATCCTCGGCTTCCGGGTGGGCCACGGGTTCGCCGGGCTGCTGGCCGCGTTCGCCCTGCTGCTGGTCTTCTCGCTGGCCGCCTCGTGGATCTCGGTGCTGGTCGGAGTGCTGGTCAGCGAGCCGGACAAGGTGCAGATCTTCGGCTTCATGGTGATCTTCCCGCTGACCTTCACGAGCAACGCGTTCGTGCCGACCGACAAGATGCCGTCCTGGCTCCAGCACTGGGTGGAGGTCAACCCGGCCACCATCCTGGCCGACGCGCTGCGCGGCCTGCTGGTCTCCGGCCCGGTGGCCGGCCCGGTCGCCAAGTCGCTGATCTGGGCCGCCGTGCTGCTCGCCGTCTTCGCCCCGCTCGCGGTGCGGGCGCTCAGGCGTCGAGTGTGACGGCCACCGCCTCCGCGGCGGTCGCCCAGCGGTAACCCAGCCCGCCCGCGTACGCCTCGGCGAAGCCCGTCTCGCCGAGCGCGTCGCGGGCGGCCGCCTCCACCCGGGCGCGGTCCAGCACGGCGTGGTCGGGGCCGCCCCGGATCCCGGTCGCCGCACCGAGCAGCCGGGCGGCGGCCGCCGGCCGGCCGAGCCGCAGCGCCAGATCGGCGTAGCCGACCAGCACGGCCGCGACCACCGGGGCGTCCTGCGAGCTGAGCGCCAACTTCAGGGCCTGGTCGTGCCGGGTCCGGGCGGAGACCAGATCGCCGTCGGCGGCGTCCAGCACGGCCAGGGTGGACGCGTTGAGCGCGCGCCACTGCGGAGCGATCGCGCGGTCGCCCACCAGCCGGGCGCCCTCCGTGAGGCAGGCCCGCGCCCCGGCCCGGTCGCCCTCCGCGCGCAGCAGCTCCGCCCTGCCGTACGCGAGCGCCGCCCTCGTCTCGTCCGATGCGGACAGCTCGGCCTCGTGCACCGCCCGGCCCAGTTCCGCCCACGCCCGGTCCCGCTCGCCCCGCCGCCACAGGTTGTGCGCCAGCCGCAGCCGCATCTCCGGCACGTCCTCGCGGACGCCGAGCGCCTCGAAGTAGGTCATGGCCTCCTCGTGGTACGGAGTCGCCTCGGCGGCCTCGCCGCGCCGGTCGAGCAGGTCGGCCAGCGAGGTGAGGCTGAACGACATGCCCCACCGGTCGCCGACCTGGCGGTAGTGCGCCAGCCCGGCCCGCAGGTCGGCCTCCGCGTCGGCATCCGACAGGCCCCCGTTGAGCAGGGAGTGCGCCCGGATCAGCCGGGCGATGCCGGCCACCCACGGATCCGGGTCGTCGAACAGGGCCACCATGGCGGCCATGGCGGGCGACTGGAAGTTCGTGTCGAAAGCCGCCGCGATCGGCGCGGCGAGGCGCAGCAGCGGGTGTTCGTGCTCGCGCCCGAGGGACAGCTCCGCGGCCCGGGCCAGCCGTTCCCGGCTGACCGTGACCTCGTCGCTGCGGGTGTCGATCAGGTTCAGCGCGGCGGTGGCCAGGGCGAGGGCGGTGGCGGTGGGCGGCGTGTCGGCCACCCCGGGCAGCTCCAGCACCTGGCCGGCCAGGTCGGCGCCCTCGGCGCGCTGGCCGGTCAGCCACCAGTACCAGCCCAGCGCGGCGGCGTACCGGACGGCGGTGGGGGCGTCGCCGACGGCGATCGCGTGGCGCAGCCCGGCGTGCACGTTGTCGTGGTCGGCCGCGAGCCGGCGCAGCCAGTCCAGCTGCGCCGCGCCGCGCAGCTCGGGCTCGGCCGCCTCGGCCAGGGCCAGGTATTCGGCGGCGTGTGCCCGCCGGACCTCGTCCGTCTCGCCCGCCTCGGCGAGCCGGTCCAGGCCGTACTCGCGGATGGTCTCCAGCATCCGGTAGCGCGGCTCGCCCGTGCCGCCCGCCACCACCAGCGACTTGTCCACGAGCGCGGAGATGGCGTCGAGGACGTCCGCGACCGCTCCAGGTCGCGGCGCGGCGGCAGACGCGCCGAGCTGGAGTGGTCGTTCGACGGCGCAGACCCGCTCGACCGCGTCCAGGGTCGCGCCGCCGGCGAAGACGGCCAGCCGCCGCCAGAGCGCCCGCTCCCCGTCGCCGAGCAGGTCCCAGCTCCAGTCGACCACGGCGCGCAACGTCTGGTGCCGGGGCAGGGCCGTCCGGCTGCCGCCGGTCAGCAGCCGGAACCGGTCGTCCAGCCGGGTGTCCACCTGCGCCGCCGTCATGGCGCGCAGCCGGGCGGCGGCCAGCTCGATGGCGAGCGGCATGCCGTCCAGCGCGCGGCAGATGCGCACCACCGGGCCGACCGTGGCCGCGTCCACCGCGAAGTCCGGGCGGACCGCGCCGGCCCGGTCGGCGAAGAGCCGCACGGCCGGGTACGCCAGCGCGGTCGCCGGGTCCGCGCCGGCCGGGGGCAGGGCCAGCGACTCCACCGGCCGCAGCGCCTCCCCGGTGATGCCCAGCGGCTCCCGGCTGGTGGCCAGCACCCGCAACCCGGGACAGGCGGTGAGCAGACGTTCGGTGAGGCCAGCCGCCGCGTCGATCAGGTGCTCGCAGTTGTCCAGCAGCAGCAGGGCCGTACGCCCGGCGAGCGCGTCGACCAGCCGCCCGACCGGGTCGGCCGGCTCGGGGGCGCCGCGGCCGGCCCGGGCCAGCAGCGCCTGCTCGCGCAGGCCGAGCGCGGCGAGGGCGGCCCCCGGCACCTCGGCCGGGTCGGTGACCGGGGCGAGCGGCACCAGCCACACCCCGTCCGGGAAGCGGCCGGCCACGGCGCGGCCCGACTCCACCGCCAGCCGGGTCTTGCCGGCCCCGCCGGGGCCGGTGAGGGTGGCCAGGCGGGACCGGTCGAGCAGCCCGGCGACCCGGGCCACCTCCTCCTCGCGCCCGACGAAACTGGTCAGCGTGGCGGGCAGGTTCCCCCGGGCCGGGCGGGACGGACCACCCGGGTCGGCCGGGGCGGGTCGGTCGGCGCGGACGGGGGCGGCCGCCGGCTCGCCGCGCAGGACCTCCAGGTGCAGGGCGGCCAGCTCGGGGCCGGGGTCGGTGCCGAGGGTGTCGGTGAGGATGGCGCGCAGCCGTTCGTACTCGGCGAGGGCCTCGGCCGGGTGGCCGGCCCGGTGCAGCGCCCGGATCAGCAGCCCGGTCAGCCGCTCCCGCAGCGGGTGGGCGGCGACCAGCTCGCGCAGCTGCGGCAGCAGGGCGTCCGGCGCCGCCCGGTCCAGCCGCGCCTCGACCAGGTCCTCCGTGGCGGCGAGCCGCAGCTCGGTGAGCCGGGCCACCGGCGCCCGGGCGAAGTCCGCGTCGGCCACGTCGGCCAGGGCCGGGCCGCGCCAGAGCGCCAGCGCCTCGGCCAGCCGGCGGCAGCCCTCGGTCGGGTCGTCGACGAGCCGGGCCCGGGCGGCCCGGACCGCGGCCTCGAACCGGTGCGCGTCCACGTCGTCGGGTGCCACGGCGAGCCGGTAGCCGCCGGGCTGCGCCTCGACGGGCAGCCCGGCCCGGCGGAGCCGCGAGACGAGGGCCTGGAGCGCGTTCGCGGCCCCGGCCGGCGGCTCGCCCGCCCAGAGCGCGTCGGTGAGCCGGCCGGCGGTGACCGTGCGGCCCGGCTCCAGGGCCAGCAGGATCAGCAACCGGCGCAGCCGGGCGCCGCCCACCTCCACCGGCGTACCGGTGTCGGCGCGCAGCTCCAGGGGGCCGAGCAGGCTGATCCGCACGGCGTCGATTGTGCCCGCCCGGCGCCCGGTGGCGGCGCTCAGACCTCCGGCCGGTCCCGGTCGTCCTGCCCGCGGCGCAGCTCCTCCTCACGCCGGCGCAGGTCCTCCTCCCAGCGGCGGAGGCGTTCCTGGTCGTCGGCCCGCTTGCGCTCGGCGAGCGAGGAGAGGAACTCGGGGTCGTCGTCCGGCGCGACCTGCCGGGGGCGGTGCTGCTCGGAGAAGCCGTTCCCCATCGGCCAGGCGGTCCGCGTCCGCCGGGCGCCGGCCTCCCGGCCGGCGACGAACCAGGCGATCGAGCCGACCAGCGGGAAGAACAGGATGATCAGCACCCAGGCGATCCGGGGCAGCGCGCGGATCTCGCCCTCCTCGGCGGAGAGGCAGCTGATCAGGGCGCAGACGGCGAGCACGAGCTGGGCCAGGAAGAGCAGCCCGTAAAGGCGAACCATGCCGGACATCATGGCCCACCGGGGACGGTCAGCGCAGCCCGCGCAGCACGTGCACCACGCCCAGCAGCGCCAGGCCGGCGGCGGCCAGCGCGGTCAGCGGGATCGACCAGCGCGCCGGCCCGCGCGGCCCGGCGCCGGTGGCCCGGCGCCAGCCGGTCAGCAGGACGCCCAGCCAGGTGACCACGGCCAGCCCGGCCAGCAGCGCGTCGGCGGTGCGCCCGGTGAACGCCAGCCGGAGTTCCAGCACGAGGATCACGGTGACCGCGAGCAGCGTCCGTCGCCAGGCCAGCCGGGTGCGTTCCGGTTGCAGCCCCGGGTCCCGCCTCACCCGAGGCCCCGGGCCAGCACGACGGCCGCCAGCAGCAGCGCGCCGAGCGCGACCACCAGAGCCAGGACGGCCGGGAAGCGGGACGCGGGCAGCTCCTCGTCCAGCCGGATGGCCCGCTCGGTGCGGGCCCAGTGGTCGACCGCCCGGACGGCGACCGTGGCGCCGAGCAGCAGCAGCGCGACGGCGATCACCTCGCGCAGGTGCTCCAGGGGCAGCCGGGGGAGGAACTGCGCGGCGGCCAGCCCGCCGGCGATCAACGCCAGCCCGGTGCGCAGCCAGGCCAGGAAGGTCCGCTCGTTGGCCAGCGAGAAGCGGTAGTCCGGCCTGTTGCCGACCGACCGCAGCTCGCGCGGGTCGAACCAGCGCCTGATCGCCTCCCACACGGCCTCCATTATCCGCTTTGCCCGGTGCCTAGCCTGAAGGGATGACCGATCTTGACGCGCGGAGCCTGCGCGACGCCTACGACACCCAGATCCGCCCGGAGCTGCCCGACCCGGTGCCGGCCGGGGTGACCATCGACCGGGACGGCCCGCTGATCCGCATCCTCGGCCTGGACCACCGCGGCTTCATCACGTACCGGACGCTGGACGGGCTGGCCGGTGCCGAGCTGGACGCGCTGATCGCCCGGCAGGTCGAGTTCTTCCGGGCCCGGGGCGAGGGGGCCGAGTGGAAGCTCAACGGGCACGACGAGCCAGCCGACCTGGGCGACCGGCTGCGGGCCGCCGGCTTCGTGCCGGAGGACCTGGAGACGGTCGTGATCGGCCCGGTCGCGGCCCTGTCCGCCGCCGTCCCGACGCCGCCCGAGGGGGTACGCCTGCGCGAGGTCACCAGCCACGAGGACCTGCAACGGATCGCCGCCATGGAACAGGCGGTCTGGCAGGAGGACCGGAGCCACCTGGTGACCGGGCTGGCCCGGGAGATCGAGGCGGACCCGCAGTCGATCACGATCGTGGTGGCCGAGGCGGGCGACACCGTGGTCAGCGCCGGCTGGGTGCGCTACCTGCGCAACACCGGCTTCGCCACCCTCTGGGGCGGCTCGACGCTGCCGGAGTGGCGGCGCAAGGGCGTGTACCGGGCCCTGGTGGCGTACCGGGCGCGGCTGGCCGAGCAGCGCGGCAAGACCCTCGTGCAGGTGGACTGCTCGCCGGACAGCCGGCCCATCCTGGAGCGGCTCGGTCTCGTTGCGGTCACCACGACCACCCCGTACGTCTACACTCCGTGATCATGGAGCGGTTGACGGCGGACGAGCAGCTCACCCTCAAGACCGGAGCCTTCGGGGCCGTGTTCCTGGTCTCCAACGCGGTGCCCGGGATGCTGGCCATGGTGCGCGAGAGCATCGCCGCGTCCGGGGCGCTGGGCGGCGCCAGCGGGGTGGTCAAGGAGGCCCTCACCACCGGCCCGCTGCCGCAGCTGCCCCGGGACTCGGCGCTGGAGATCGAGGCGACCGTGCTGCCGGCGCTGGGCCGGGCCGTGGAGATCCTCCGGACCAAGTCACCGGGGGACGTCGAGGCGTACCGGTCGGTGGTGCTGGCCGCGGCCGACCGGGTGGCGCAGGCCCACCGGGGCATCGCGCCCGCCGAGGCGGCGGTGATCGACAAGATCAGGCATGCGCTGGCCGAGCCCGCCTGACCGGCTCGGCCGACCAGAGCGTGCGCACGCTGGCCCGGACGCAGCGGTCGCGGACGCGGCCGCAGGCGCAGCGGTAGGTCTCCGGGAGCATCCGGCGGCAGGCGCGGCGGACGGTCCCGGGGCCGTCCGCCGCGTCCCGCTCCCCCGTCGAAAGGCTCTTTTCCGGCATATCCGTCACCTCCCTATTTTGGGAGCTTACCCGCCGCGACGGAGCCCGGTGAGCTGTGTCACTCTGAGGCGCCGGGGAGCGGATGCTACTTGCGGGTAACATAAGCCCCGTGGGCAACTGCACAGCTCCGCGCGGTTGACCGAACGTTAAGTCACGCGCAAGGCTGCGCCCGTGACCGGGCGAGTGATCGCTACACCAAACAGGAGGGTCGTCGAAGCGCGATGAACATCGTCGTACTCGTCAAGCAGGTGCCCGATTCGGGCGCGGACCGCAACCTGCGTCCTGACGACAACACCGTCGACCGCGGTTCGGCGAACAACGTCATCAACGAGATGGACGAGTACGCCATCGAGGAGGCGTTGAAGATCAAGGAGGCGCACGGCGGCGAGGTCACCATCCTGACCATGGGTCCGGACCGGGCGACCGAGTCGATCCGCAAGGCGCTCTCCATGGGGCCGGACAAGGCCGTGCACGTGGTGGACGACGCCCTGCACGGGTCCTGCGCCGTGACCACCTCGAAGGTGCTCGCCGCCGCCCTGGGGCAGCTCAACGCCGACCTGGTCATCTGCGGCGCCGAGTCGACCGACGGCCGCGTGCAGGTCATGCCGCACATGATCGCCGAGCGGCTGGGCGTGGCCGCCCTGACCGGCGCGCGCAAGCTCACCGTCGACGGCGCCACGCTGACCGTCGAGCGGCAGACCGAGGAGGGCTACGAGGTGGTCACCGCCTCGACCCCGGCCGTCGTCTCCGTCTGGGACACCATCAACGAGCCGCGCTACCCCTCCTTCAAGGGCATCATGGCCGCCAAGAAGAAGCCGGTGCAGACGCTCTCCCTGGGTGACCTCGGCGTCGCACCCGCCGAGGTGGGCTTCGACGGCGCCACCAGCGCCGTGCTCGAGCACACCAAGCGCCCGCCGCGCTCCGGCGGCGAGAAGATCACCGACGAGGGCGAGGGCGGCGCGAAGCTGGTCGAGTTCCTCGCCACCGAGAAGTTCGTGTGAGAGGTCTGGACATGTCTGAGGTTCTCGTCGTCGTCGAAGCCACCAAGGAATTCGGCGTCAAGAAGGTCACCCTGGAGATGCTCACCCTCGCCCGCGAGCTGGGCACCCCGAGCGCGGTCGTGCTCGGTGGCGCCGACGCCGCCGAGGCGCTGAGCGCCAAGCTGGGCGAGTACGGCGCGGAGAAGATCTACGCCGCCGAGGGCGAGGAGATCGACGGCTACCTGGTGGCCCCGAAGGCCACCGTGCTGGCCGAGCTCGTCGGGCGGGTGCAGCCGGCCGCCGTGCTGCTCGCCTCCTCCCAGGAGGGCAAGGAGATCGCCGCCCGCCTGGCCGTCAAGCTGGAGAACGGCATCCTGACCGACGTGGTGGCCCTCGCCGCCGACGGCACCGCCACCCAGGTCGCCTTCGCCGGCTCCACCATCGTCAAGTCCAAGGTCACCAAGGGCCTGCCGCTGGTCACCGTCCGGCCCAACTCGCTCAACCCGGCCCCGGCCGCGGCCACCCCGGCCGTCGAGCAGCTCACCGTGTCGGTCTCCGACGCGGACAAGCTGGCCAAGGTCGTCGAGCGGGTCGCCGAGCAGAAGGGCTCCCGTCCGGAGCTCACCGAGGCGTCGGTCGTCGTCTCCGGCGGTCGCGGCGTCGGCAACGCCGACAACTTCAAGCTGGTCGAGGAGCTGGCCGACCTGCTCGGCGGCGCGGTCGGCGCGTCCCGCGCGGCCGTCGACTCCGGCTTCTACCCCCACCAGTTCCAGGTGGGCCAGACCGGCAAGACCGTCTCCCCGCAGCTCTACGTCGCGCTGGGCATCTCCGGCGCGATCCAGCACCGGGCCGGCATGCAGACCTCGAAGACCATCGTCGCGGTGAACAAGGACGCCGAGGCGCCGATCTTCGAGCTGGCCGACTTCGGCGTGGTCGGCGACCTGTTCAAGGTCGTCCCGCAGGCCGCCGAGGAGATCCGCAAGCGCAAGTGACCCCGTCACGACACGAGCCGCCGTCCGGTGATCCGGGCGGCGGCTCGCGTGTGTCGCGGCCCCTTCCGTGCGGTGGAAGGGAGCTGATCGGCGGGCCGGGGAGCTGAGCCGGCCCGCCGATCAGCCCGTCAGGGTGCCCCTCAGCAAACTGTCGCCGGAGTGGGCGGGCTTGTTGTCGAACTGTTCGGCGGAGACGTCGACCACCGAGTAGGTCCGGAGGTCGACGTTCGGGGGCACCGGAAGCAACTCGTCTCCCGACGCCTTGCTCAGGGTACCCAAGGAAAACATCTTCATCGTCCGGGGATCAATCAGCCAGACCTCGTAGTACCCGGGAACGCTCGGGAGATTCGCCACATGCAGGTGCAGCCGGCTGCCGTCGAGCACCCGGGCGTCGCCCGAGGCGTCCTTCGGCGTCGACCCGAACGCGGCCAGCGGCGCGCTGGCCAGCACCGTGGGCTGGGGCGGCGGCTCGTCACCGCCGCCCAGTACGACGGCGGTGCCCACCACGCCGATCAGCGCGGCGGCCGTGGCGGTGACCGCCGTGGTCGCCCAGCGTGGCCAGCGGCGGCCACGGCGCGAGCGGGGCGCCGTCGCCGGCCGGCCGGCCGGCTCGACCGGGTCACCGGTGCGCGGCGGACGCCGCCGGGTCAGCGCGGGCAACTCCTCGGCCTCCCGGATCTCCGCGACGATGCCCTGCCAGACGTGCTCCGGCGGCTCGGGCAGGTCGCTCAGGCCCTGGGTGCCGGCGCCCAGCCCGGCGACGTGCCGGAGCGACGCCAACTCGTCCCGGCAGTGCGCGCAGCTGTCGAGGTGGGTGGCCTCACCGCCCTCGGCCTCGCTCTCACCGAGCGCCAGAAAGACCAGCCGGTCGTGGTCCACGTGCGGCACCGTCCACCTCCCATCTGCGTCTCAGGCTCTGCATGCCGCGCCGGATGTGGCTCTTGACCGTGCCCAGCGGCACTCCGGTCACGGTCGCGATCTGCTGGTGGGTCAGGTCGTCGTAGAACGCCAGCTCCAGCATCCGCCGCTGCTCGTCCGGGAGCTGGGCCAGCTCGTCGGCGACGACCAGCCGGTCGACCACGGTGTCCGGGTCCGGCCCGGTGGTCGCCGGCTCGGGCAGCCGGCGGACCGTCTCCACCACCCGGGTCTCCCGGGCGGCGGCCCGGAGCCGGTCGACGACCTTGCGCCGCCCGATCCCGAGCAGCCACCCGACCAGCGACCCCTTCTCCGGGTCGAACGTCTCCCGGCCGAGCCAGGCGGCGACGAACGTCGCCTGGGTCACGTCCTCGGCGTCGCTGCGGTTGGCCAGGGTCGTGGTGGCCAGGTGCAGCACGGCCCGGCCGTACCGGTCGTACGCCGCCCGCAGGGCGGTCTCGTCCCCGGCGCGGAACCGTGCGGCGAGGTCGTCGTCGCCCGGCGGCTCGGGGCCCTGCCGGACCGTCGTCACGGGACGGTCCGCCTTCGCTGGGGCATGCCCGACTGTAGCCGCCACAGCCTTCGCCCCACTCTCCCAGTCAATCTGCGCTCCCTCGTCCACCTCCTCTTCGTCGGGCGGGGCCGGTCCGGATGCGGTCCGGCCCGAGAAAAAGAAATCGGATCCGGCCGCATCCGGGGGCCACGGAGCCGGCGTAACCCGTTCTGCACGCCAGTCCTGACGAATCAGCACCAATCACCAGGAGGCAGACAATGCAGTTCGCCATGTTCCGTCGGGTCGCCGCGATCGGCGCGGTGTCCGCCCTGACGTTCGCCGGCATCGGCGCCGCCACCACGGGCCCGGCCTGGGCGGCCTCGTCCAAGGTGTCGGTCGTGCACGGCATCCCGGGCACCCCGGTGGACGTGTACGTCAACGGGAAGAAGACGCTGGACAACTTCCAGCCGGGTGACGTGGCCGGCCCGCTCACCCTGCCCGAGGGGACGTACGACATCGCCCTGACCAAGCCGGGCGAGGCGGTCGACAAGGCGATCCTCACGGTCGACGACGCCGCGGTGCCGGGCGGGGCGAACATCAGCCTCGCCGCCCACCTGAGCGCCGACGGCAAGCCGCGGATCACACCGTTCGTCAACGACGTGTCGAAGGTGGACGCCGGTGAGGCGCGGCTGATCGTCCGGCACACCGCCGCCGCACCGGCCGTCGACGTACGGGCCGGTGGGAAGCCGGTCTTCGAGGACCTCACCAACCCGAAGGAGGCCAAGGCCGACGTGGCGGCCGGCACGGTCAAGGCGGACGTGGTGCTCGCCGGCACCGACACGGTCGCCATCGGCCCGGCCGACCTGAACCTCCGGGAGGGCAACGCGACGATCGTGTACGCGATCGGCTCCGCCCAGGACAAGAACCTCGAACTTGTCGCACAGACCGTCAGCGGGCTGCACTCGGCCCCCGGCGGCGTGCCCAGCGGCACCGGTGGCCAGGCCGGCACCGGCGTGGACACCTGGTGGTACATGCTGGCCGGCGCCGGCGTGCTGCTCCTGCTCGGCGGCGGGGCGCGGGTGGCCACCGCCCGGACCGGTCGCCGGTGACCGTGCGCCACCGCGGGGCGCTGGCGGCGATGGCCGCCGGCGCCGCCGCGCTCACCGTGGCGACCGTGGTGGCCTGCGGGTCGCGGCCCGCCGAGGACGTCGGCGCGGGTGAGGCGGCGGCCCTGGCCGGCGCCACCCCCACCCCGACGCCCACGGCCACCGGTGCCCCGCGGGTGCCGGTGAACGCGGGCGCCCTGCCCGCGGCCGGGACGATCGTCCCGCCGGTGCGGCTGCGCATCCCGCCGATCGGGGTCACGGCCACGGTCGACCCGGTCGGCATCAACCCGCGGACGGACGAGTTCGAGGTCCCGCCCAGCGTCGACCGGGTCGGCTGGTACCGCTACGGCCCGGGCCTGGAGGCCGGGACCGGCTCGGTGGTGATCGCCGGCCACGTCGACAGCGCCGACCAGGGCAAGGGGGCGTTCTTCCGGCTGCGCGAGCTGGACCGGGGGGACCTGCTGACCGCCGCCGGCTCCGACGGCCGGGAGCGCCGCTTCCGGGTGGTGGCCCGGGAGGAGTACGCGAAGACGCGCATCCCGCTCGACCGGTACTTCGCCCGGGACGGCAGCCCCCGGCTCACCCTGATCACGTGCGGGGGCCCGTTCGACGCGAAGACCCGGCACTACCGCGACAACGTCGTGATCACGGCGGTGCCCGCGTGAGCGCGTGAGGGTCCGGACCGCCCGTCCCTGCCCCCCGTACGGGACGGGCGGTCCGGCATCCGGCGGCACCCCGGTCGGCCGTTAGGCTGAACGGTGATGGCATACCTGGATCACGCGGCGACGACCCCGATGCTCGACGAGGCACTCGAGGCGTACGTCGCCACGGCCCGCGAGGTGGGCAACGCGTCGTCGCTGCACGCGGCGGGCCGGCGCGCCCGGCGGCGGGTGGAGGAGTCCCGGGAGCGGGTGGCGGCCGTGCTCGGCGCCCGCCCGTCTGAGGTGATCTTCACCGGGGGTGGCACGGAGAGCGACAACCTGGCCGTGAAGGGCATCTTCTGGGCCCGCCGCGCCGCCCGGGCCGAAAGGATCCGGGTGGTCTCCAGCGCCGTCGAGCACCACGCCGTGCTGGACGCGGTGGACTGGCTGGCCGGGCACGAGGGCGCCGAGGTCGGCTGGCTGCCCGTCGACGCCGCCGGCCGGCTCGAACCGGAGCGGCTCCGCGCCGAACTGGCCGCGCACGGCGACCGGGTGGCCCTCGTCACGGCCATGTGGGCCAACAACGAGGTGGGCACCGTGCAGCCGGTGGCCGAGCTGGCCGCGGTCGCCGCCGAGCACGGGGTGCCGTTCCACACCGACGCCATCCAGGCGGTCGGTCAGGTGCCCGTCGACTTCGCCGCCAGCGGCGCCGCCGCGCTCACCGTCACCGGCCACAAGCTCGGCGGCCCGACCGGCGTCGGCGCGCTGCTGCTGGCCCGCGATCTCGCCGCCACCCCGCTGCTGCACGGCGGCGGCCAGGAGCGCGACGTCCGCTCCGGCACCCTCGACACCGCCGGCATCGTGGCCTTCGCGGTCGCCGTGGAGGCCGCCGTGAAGGGCCAGCAGGAATACGCGGCCCGCGTCGCCGCGCTCCGCGACGACCTGGTCGAGCGGGTCCGGCAGGCGGTCCCCGAGGTGGTCTTCAACGGCGACCCGACCGACCGGCTTCCCGGCAACGCGCACTTCTCGTTCCCGGGCTCCGAGGGGGACGCGCTGCTGCTGCTCCTCGACGCCCAGGGCATCGCCTGCTCGACCGGTTCGGCCTGCTCGGCCGGGGTGGCCCAGCCCTCGCACGTGCTGCTGGCCATGGGCGCCGACGACGACCGGGCGCGCTCGTCGCTGCGCTTCACCCTTGGCCACACGAGCACCAGGGCGGACGTCGACGCGCTGATCGCCGCGCTGCCCGGCGCCGTGGAGCGGGCCCGCCGCGCGGCCGCCCTCCGCACGCCCCGCTGACCCGGATACCCTCGGTGATGACGAGGGGAGTGGGCTGGTGAGGGTTCTGGCGGCGATGTCGGGCGGAGTGGACTCCGCCGTGGCGGCGGCGCGGGCGGTGGAGGCCGGGCACGACGTGACCGGTGTGCACCTGGCGCTGGCCCGCAACCCGCAGACCTACCGCACCGGCGCCCGGGGGTGCTGCACCCTGGAGGACTCCCGGGACGCCCGCCGCGCCGCCGACGTGCTCGGCATCCCGTTCTACGTGTGGGACATGGCCGACCGGTTCCACGAGGACGTGGTCGACGACTTCGTGGCCGAGTACGCGGCGGGCCGTACCCCGAACCCGTGCCTGCGCTGCAACGAGAAGATCAAGTTCGCCGCGGTGCTGGACCGGGCCGTGGCCCTGGGCTTCGACGCGGTGGTCACCGGCCACCACGCCCGGCTCGGCGCGGACGGCCTGCTGCGCCGCAGCGTCGACGCGGCCAAGGACCAGTCGTACGTCCTCGCGGTGCTGACCCGGGCGCAGCTCGACCGGTCGATCTTCCCGCTCGGCGACTCGACCAAGGCCGAGGTGCGCGCGGAGGCCGCCCGGCGCGGCCTCGCGGTGGCCGACAAGCCCGACTCGCACGACATCTGCTTCATCGCCGACGGCGACACCCGGGGCTTCCTGTCCCAGCGGCTCGGCGAGGCCCCCGGCGAGGTGGTGGACGCGCTCACCGGCGCGGTGGTGGGCAGCCACACCGGCGCCTACCAGTACACCGTCGGGCAGCGGCGCGGCCTGCACCTGGACCGGCCCGCGCCGGACGGCCGCCCGCGCTACGTGCTCTCCATCACCCCGAAGACCAACACGGTCACCGTCGGCCCGGCCGAGGCCCTCGAAGTCGCCGAGGTCCGCGCCGCCCGCCCGGTCTGGACCGGCGGCGCGCGCCCCGACGGGCCGATCGAGTGCGAGGTGCAGCTCCGGGCGCACGGCGACGTGGTGCCGGCGACCGTGTCGCTGGACGCCGACGGGCTGCACGCCGACCTGCGCCGCCCGGTCCGGGGCGTGGCCGCCGGCCAGGCGATCGTGGCGTACCGCCCGGACCCGGCCGGGGACGTCGTGCTCGGCTCGGCGACGATCACCGCCTGAGCCCTCGGCGCCCGCGGGGCGCTGGATAGGCTGCGGCGGTGACTGAGACGACCTGGCCGTGGGGAATGGGGACGGCGACGGGGATCGGGTCGTTGCCCGGCACCGACGTCGCCGAGGCGCAGCGCATCGTGCTCGGTGAGCTGCCCGACCTGCCGCACCTGCCGGAGCTGCCCGCCCGAGGCCCCGGCGCGGACCTGATCGGCCGCACCGGCGGGCTCCTCGTCGAGCTGCCGGTCGAGCTGTACGCGGCCCGCTGGCGGATCGCCCCACGCCCCGGCAAGGATTTGCGCCGCGCCCGCGACCTCATGGAACGCGACCTCGACCAGCTCGCCGAGCAGGCCGAGGAGTACACCGGCCCGGTCAAGATCCAGGCCGCCGGCCCGTTCACCCTTGCCGCCTCGCTGGAGCTGCCGATCGGCGGCCGGTTGCTGCGCGACCCCGGCGCGGTGCGGGATCTCGCCGGCTCGCTCGGCGAGGGGCTGCGCGGGCACGTGGCGGCGGTGGCCCGGCGGCTGCCCCACGCCACGGTGCTGCTCCAGCTCGACGAGCCGTCGCTGCCCGCGGTGCTGGCCGGCCGGGTGCCCACCGAGAGCGGCTTCGGCACCCACCGGCCCGTCGAGCCCGAGGTGGCCCGCGCGCTGCTGCGCGGCGTCATCGAGGCGGCCGCCGCGCCCACCGTGGTGCACTGCTGCGCGCCGGACGTGCCCCTGGAGCTGATCCGCACCGCCGGCGCCGTCGGCGTGGCCCTCGACCTGGCCCTGGTCACCGACCTGGACCCGCTCGGCGAGGCGATCGACGCCGGGTTCGGGCTGCTGGCCGGCGCCGCGCCCGCGCTGCCGCCGGCCGGCCGCGCGCTCACGTCGGCCCAGGTCGCCGACCGGGTACGCCGGGTCTGGGACCAGCTCGGCTTCCCCCGCCGCCGGCTCGCCGAGCAGGTGGTGGTCACCCCCGCCTGCGGCCTGGCCGGCGCCACCCCGGCGTACGCGCGGACGGTCCTCGCCGCCTGCCGGGACGCCGGCCGCCGGCTCGCCGAGGAATAGGTTTCCTGTCGCACGCCGGGGGCAGGATGACCAGCATGATTGGACAGCTGCGTTCCGTGGTGATCGACTGCCCCGATCCGCGCGCGCTGGCCGGCTTCTACGCGGAGCTGCTCGGCCTCCCGCTGATCGAGGAGAACTCCGACGGCGACGACTGGGTGGTGCTCGGCGGCCGGCCGGGCCACCAGCCGCGCGTCGCCTTCCAGAAGGCGCTCGACCTGCGTGCCCCGGCCTGGCCCGACCCCGAGCGGCCGCAGCAGTTCCACCTCGACGTCACGGTGGACGACATCGAAGCGGCGGAGAAGGCGGCGCTGGCCCTCGGCGCCCGCCGGCTGCCCGGCGAGGGCGAGGGCTTCCGGGTCTACGCCGACCCGGCCGGCCACCCGTTCTGCCTCTGCTGGGACTGATCGCGCCGGGGCTTGCGTGGGCGGGGCATGATCGCCAGCGTGATCGACTCCGCCACGCGCCGCGCGTCCGGCTCCCTCTTCGGCCTCGCCTACGGCGACGCCCTGGGCAAGCCCACCGAGTTCCTCACCGTCGCCGAGATCGTCCGCCGCTACGGCCCGACCGGCCCGCGGGAGCTCACCGGTGACCCGGCGCTGGTCACCGACGACACCCAGATGGCGCTCGCGGTGGCGTGGGCGCTGCACGACGCCCCGGCCTGGACGGCGGAGGCGGTGGAGCCGTTGCTGCGGCGGCGGTTCCTCGACTGGGCGGTCAGTCCCGACAACAACCGCGCGCCCGGCATGACCTGCCTGCGCGCCTGCGCCGAGCTGGACCGGGGCACCCGCTGGCAGGAGGCGACGGTCGCCGGCTCGAAGGGCTGCGGGGCGAACATGCGGGTCACCCCGGTCGGGCTGCTCGACGTCGACCTCGACACGCTGGCCGGGCTGGCCCAGCTCCAGGCCGGCCTGACCCACGGCCACCCGACCGGCCTGGCGGCGAGCGAGCTGACCGCGTACGCGGTCCGGCTGCTGCGCGACGGCGCCGCGCTGCCCGAACTGCCCGGCCTGCTCACCGACCGGGCCCACGCGCAGCGCACGGTCTACCGGGGCGACTGGCTCGGCGACCTGTGGCAGCGTCCGGGCGAGCGGACGCCGGAGGAGTTCATCGCCCGGGGCTGGGACGAGTGCCTGCGGGTGCTCGGCCGGCTCGACGCGGCCCTGGCCCGCCCCGACGACGGCGGCGACCCGTGCCGGCTCACCGGCGAGGGCTGGATCGCCGAGGAGGCGCTGGCCACCGCGCTGCTGTGCGCGCTGCGGCACCCCGACGACCCGGTCGGCGCGCTGGCCCGAGGCGCCACGACGGCCGGCGACTCGGACTCCATCGCCGCCCTGGCCGGCGCCTTCGTGGGCGCCGCACACGGCATGGCCGCCTGGCCGGCGGAGTGGTCCACCCGCATCGAGTACGGAGACCAGCTCACCGCCCTGGCCACCCCCCTGGACTGACCCGCCCCACCCTCGCCTCCCGGCCCCCACCTGGTTGATCATGAAGTTATTGCCGCGACACGCCGTGGCGCGGCACGACAACTTCATGATCGACGCGGGCCGGGCCGGGGCCGGGGCCGGGGCCGGGGCCAGAGGGGTTGGGGGCCGGGGTCAGGCGGTCAGGTGGGGGAGGCGGCGGATGCCTCTCCAGAGGTCGGGGTCGCAGGCGCCCGCGCGGTCCTCGAAGGCGGCCAGGGGCACCGGGATGGGCTCGCTGATGTCCAGGTAGCTGTCGTGGTCGGCGTCCGGGTCCCAGCTCCGGGTGGGGATCGGCAGGTGGTCGTCGCGGTCCGACTTGTCCTGGCTGGTGATCTTCAGGACGTCGGCGTCCCGCCCGTCGACCCGCAGCACGAGGCAGGGGCGCACCTTTGAGCCGGTCCCGTCGGCGTAGGGCACGTCGGCCCACCAGATCTCCCCGGGCCGGGGCGCGTTCGCCGGCCCCCGCCCGGCATCGCGAGGCCGCGGCGGTGAGCCGGCCCGCCCGCGCGCCGGCTCACCGCCGGTTCGTCCGCGGGCCGGTTCACCGCCGGTTCGTCCACGGGTCGATTCACCGCCGGTTCGTCCGCGGGCCGGCTCGCCGCCGGGGCGGCCGCTGTCCGGCCGACCGCCGCGCCCGGAACCGCGGCGCCCCGCCGGTGCGCCGCTGCCGGGGCCGGCCGCCGTCCCAGGACGGCCGTCCGCCGCGCCGGTCCGCCCGTCCTGGCGCCCCGCGCTCCGACCCGCCTCCGCGGAGCGGTCCGCGGCCCGGCGCCGCCACTCGCCCCACAGCCAGCCGGCCGCGACACACGCCACGATCACCGCCGCCCAGAGCAGCCCGTCCCGCATCCGTACCCCGCCTCTCGCCCGTGCCGGCCGACCACCGGCGGCGATCGTCCCACGGCGTCCACCCACACCCCTCGGGCCGCGCCGGTCGATCATGAGGTTTCCGGGGTGGAATGTCCGCTTCGGCGCCGCCAACTTCATGATCCTCGGGGAACGTGGCGGTCTGCCGGGGACGGTTGTCAGGCCCGACCGATACCGTGCGGGAGTAGCACGATCACGGGAGGTCGACGCGGTGTCCGAAGGCGGCAGGGTGTCCGAAGAAGCGATTCCCCAGGCGGTCAGCCCCGCACAGGAGGCGGCGGCCGGCGCCGAGCCGACCCCGGAGGCGCGGGAGCGGCACAACACGCTGAGCCAGGAGCTCACCGAACACCAGTACCGCTACTACGTGCTGGACGCGCCGACGATCTCCGACGCCGACTTCGACAAGCAGCTCCGCGAGCTGGAGGCGCTGGAGGAGGAATACCCGGCGCTGCGCACGCCCGACTCGCCGACCCAGCGCGTCGGCGGCACCTTCTCCACCGACTTCACCCCCGTCACCCACGCCGAGCGGATGCTCTCGCTCGACAACGCCTTCGCCGACGAGGAGCTGGCCGCCTGGGCCGAGCGGGTCGAGCGGGACGCGGGTGGGCCGGTGCCCTACCTGTGCGAGCTGAAGGTCGACGGCCTGGCCATCAACCTGACCTACGAGAAGGGGCGGCTGGTCCGGGCCGCCACCCGGGGCGACGGGCGCACCGGCGAGGACGTCACCGCCAACGTCCGCAGCATCCGGGACGTGCCGGCCCGGCTGACCCCCTCCGACGAGTTCCCCGACGTGCCCGAGCTCCTCGAGGTGCGCGGCGAGATCTACTTCCCGGTGGCCGGCTTCGCCGACCTCAACGCCGGCCTGGTCGAGCAGGGCAAGGCGCCGTTCGCCAACCCGCGCAACGCGGCCGCCGGCAGCCTCCGTCAGAAGGACCCGCGGATCACCGCCTCCCGGCCGCTGCGCCTGGTGGTGCACGGCATCGGCGCCCGCCGGGGCTTCCAGCCAGCGGCGCAGTCGGAGTCCTACGCGGCGCTGCGGGCGTGGGGGCTGCCGACCAGCGACCGGGTGCGGGTGGTGCCCGACCTGGCCGGGGTGGCGGAATACATCGCCTACTACGCCGAGCACCGGCACGACGTCGAGCACGAGATCGACGGCGTGGTGGTCAAGGTCGACCCGGTCTCCATCCAGGGGCGGCTCGGCTCGACCAGCCGCGCGCCACGCTGGGCCATCGCCTTCAAATACCCGCCGGAGGAGGTCACCACCAAACTGCTCGACATCGACGTCAACGTGGGGCGCACCGGCCGGGTCACCCCGTTCGCCGTCCTCGAACCGGTCCGGGTGGCCGGGTCCACGGTCGCCCTGGCCACCCTGCACAACGCCCGCGAGGTCGAGCGCAAGGGCGTCCTCATCGGCGACACGGTCGTGTTGCGCAAGGCGGGCGACGTCATCCCCGAGGTGCTCGGCCCGGTGGTCGACCTGCGTCCCGCCGACGCGCGCCCGTTCGTCATGCCCACCACCTGCCCGGCCTGCGGCACCCCGCTCGCGCCGGCCAAGGAGGGCGACGTCGACATCCGCTGCCCCAACTCGCGCAGCTGCCCCGCGCAGCTGCGGGAGCGGGTCTTCCACCTGGCCGGCCGGGGCGCCTTCGACATCGAGGTGCTCGGCTACAAGGGCGCCGCCGCGCTGCTCGACGCCGGGATCATCCACGACGAGGGCGACCTGTTCGCCCTCGATGCCGAGCAGCTGTCCCGCTCGCCGTTCTTCGTCAACAAGGACGGCACCCTCGGCAGCAACGCCACCAAGCTGCTCGACAACCTGGCCGTGGCCAAGGAACGCGAGCTGTGGCGGGTGCTGGTCGCGCTCTCCGTCCGCCACGTCGGTCCGACCGCCGCGCAGGCGCTCGCCCGGCACTTCCGCTCGGTCGAGGCGATCGACGCGGCGAGCGAGGAGGAGCTGTCCTCGGTGGACGGGGTCGGCCCGACCATCGCGGCCAGCATCAAGGAGTGGTTCGCCGTCGACTGGCACCGCGAGGTGGTGCGCAAGTGGGCCGAGGCCGGCGTCCGGATGGCCGAGGAGGCCGGCGAGGAGGGCCCGCGCCCGCTCGAAGGGGTGACCGTCGTGGTCACCGGCACGCTGGCCGGATTCAGCCGCGACCAGGCGTCCGAGGCGATCCAGAGCCGGGGCGGCAAGGTCACCGGCTCGGTCTCCAAGAAGACCGGCTTCGTGGTGGTCGGCGACAACCCCGGGTCCAAGGCCGACAAGGCCGCCGACCTCAAGCTGCCGATCCTCGACGAGGAGGGCTTCCGGGTGCTGCTGGAGTCCGGCCCGGACGCGGCCCGCGAGGTGGCCCGCATCGAGGGCTGACCCCGCCCTCTGCCGCGCATTCCAACTTAATTACGACTACGACCGATTCGTGACTGTCGTGTCGGGGAAACCGGCACCGAGGGCGTTTCATTGGCGTACGGCGCGTGACGGTGCGCGCCGGGGCCGACCCCGGGAGGTGCGATGGAGACCGGCGACCCGCGAAACTCCGTCCCGCCCGGGCGGACCGGGCCGTTCTTCGGCTTCGTCACCGTGGTCGGCGTCCTGGCCCTGCTCGTCTCGGTCGGGCCGCTGGCCGCGCTCCCCGACGAACTGCCCCACCTGCCGGCCGCCTTCTGGACCATGGCGGCGCTCGCCGTCGCCTGCGACGCCCGGCCGTTCGTGCCGCCCGGCCGGCGCCAGACCTCGGCGGTCTTCCCGTCGACCTGCTTCACGTTCGCCATCCTGCTCGGCTGGGGTCTCGGCCCGGCCGTCGCGGTGCAGGCCGTGGCCGTGGCCGTCTCCGGCTGGCGGCTCGGCTACGCCGGCTGGCGCACCGCCTTCAACGGGGCCCAGTACGCGTGCGCGCTCGCCGCCGCGTACGCGGTCACCCGGCTCGGGCCCGGCGAGCTGTTCGGCGGCGGCCGGCTGCACTGGACCGACGTGGCGGCGGTGGGTGGCGCCACAGCGGCCTGGTTCGTCGTCAACTACGGCCTGGTCAGCTGCGCGATCCGGCTGCGGTTCGGCGACCGCTGGTGGCCCAGCGTCCGGCAGGGCCTGGCCTACGAGCTGCTCTCCACCGGCTCGCTGCTGCTGCTCGCCCCCGTGCTGGTGGCCGCCGCCCGGGCCAGCGCCGCGCTGATCCCGCTGGTGCTGGTGCCACTGTTCGCGGTCTACCGGATGGCCCGGCTCTCCGACGAGCGGGAGCAGCTCGCCGACCTCGACCCGCTCACCGGGCTGCCCAACCGCAAGGCCCTGCTCACCGAGGTGGCCGAGCAGGTGCACCTGCACGCCGAGCGGGCCGCCCGCGGCGAGCCGGACGCCCACCTGGCCCTGCTGCTGCTGGACCTCGACCGGTTCAAGCACGTCAACGACGCGCTCGGGCACGCGGTCGGTGACCGGCTGCTGGTCGAGGTGAGCGCCCGGCTCATCGAGGTGGTCGAGGGGGAGGACCTGGTGGCGCGGCTGGGCGGCGACGAGTTCGCCATCGTCGTACCCGGGCTCACCGGCACCGACCAGGCCCGCGAACGGGCCGGCCGGGTGGTGGCCGCGCTCGCCGAGCCGGTGCCGCTGGACGGCCTGCCTTTGGACGTGGGCGGCTCCATCGGCATCGCCCTCTTCCCCGAGCACGGCGAGGACTTCGCCACCCTCATGCGCCACGCCGACGTGGCCATGTACGACGCGAAGCACCGCAACGACACCGTCGCCGTCTACGCGCCCGAGTCCGACCACAACTCCGCCGAGCGGTTGAGCCTCCTCGCCGACCTGCGCCGGGTGCTGGAGTCCGGGCCGCCGGCCCGGGGCGACCAGCCGGCCGGCGTCCGTGGCGGTGACGGCGCGGCGCTCGCCCCGGCGCCCGGCCTGCCCGCCCCGGCGGCGCGGCCGGCCCGCGGTGACGGGCTACCCCGTAACGGCGGCCGGGCCGGCGGGGCGCGATCCGGCCACGGGTCCCTCGGCAACTCGGGCGGGGCGCGCCTGACCCCGCGTCGGGACCCGGAGCCTCCGGCACGGTGGCGGTTGCGGCGGCGGGAGCGGGTCGAGGCGCGGCACGACGACGAGCTGATCAACCGGATCGTCACCGGCGCCGACCCGATCCGCCGCCGGTCCACCCGCACGACGCCAGCGGAGACCCCGACGCCCGGCGACGGCGACCGGCTGACCCCGGCCTACGGCGGCGACCCCGCGGCGGTCGCCGACAGCCGGCCCGGGACGGTGCCCGACGACCTGCTCCAGGCGGTGTCCGACGACAAGCCCGGCTCGGTCCTCGGTGGCCGGGCCGGAACGGTGTCCGCCGACCACCCGGAGCGGGGCGGTCCCGACGTCCCGGGCGCCCGGCCGGGCGTTGCCGGCGGCGCCCCGGCCGCCCCGGCCCGGACGGTGGAGCAGCGCGGCGGCACCGGTTCGGTCGGCCTCGACGACCCGGCCGGGGACCCGGGCGAGATCACCATGTACTACCAGCCGCAGATCGCCATCGCGACCGGCGAGGTGGTCGGGGTCGAGGCCTTGCTGCGCTGGCGGCACCCGCGCCGGGGCATGGTCGACCCCGGGGAGCTGATCCAGGTCGCCGAGCAGAGCGCGGTGATGCGGCTGCTCACCCGGCGGGTGGTGGACGACGTGGTGGAGCAGGTCGCCAAGTGGTCCGCGGCCGGCGTCACGCTGCGGGCCGCGCTCAACGTCAGCGTCCGGGACCTGCACACCGGCGAGATCGCCGAGCAGATCGCCGACCGGCTGACCCGCTACGGCGTACCACCGGACCGGCTCCAGGTGGAGATCACCGAGGGCGCGCTGATGGCCGACCCGCGGCGGGTGCTGGCCAGCATCACCCAGCTGCACCGGATCGGGGTCGGCATCGCGCTGGACGACTTCGGCACCGGCTACTCCTCGCTGCAGCACCTGCGCCGGTTGCCGCTGTCCGAGGTGAAGGTGGACCGGTCGTTCGTGCTCGGGATGGCCGACGACGCGGACGACGCGGCGATCGTCCGCTCGATGATCGAGCTGGCCGGGGCGCTCGGGCTGCGGGTGGTGGCCGAGGGCGTCGAGGACGAGCGCACCTGGCGGCTGCTGCACGCGGCCGGCTGCGACGTGGCGCAGGGCTGGTTCTACGCCCGGCCGATGCCGGCCGAGGAGCTGGTCACCTGGCTGTCCCGGTACCGGCCGGTCCACCCGGCCGTGGCGACGGACGGCGAGGGGCCACGCCGCCCGGCCCGGTGACCGGCGCACCGGCCGCCCGCCACGCTTGCCGACCGGCGCACCGGCCACCGGGCCACGCGCGCTGACCGGCGCACCGCCGGCGAGCCCGGGCCCGCTGACCGGTGTCCCGGCGGGCGGGCACCGGGAGTCGGAGGCGTCGACCCGACCGGAGGGCAATAGACTCGCTCCGGTCACCGCGTGTCATCGTCCCCGGCGAGCGCGCGGCCGGCACACCGCAGACGCAGCAGGACAGCCACGAAGGGGGCACCCGATGGCCGCCATCTCCCGCGAGGAGGTCGCGCATCTCGCGCGACTGTCGCGGCTCGCCGTCACCGAGGAGGAGTTGGACACCTTCGCCAACCAGCTGGACGTGATCCTCCAGTCGGTCGCCCAGGTGGGCGAGGTCGCCGCGGCGGACATCCCGCCGACGTCCCACTCGGTGCCGCTGACCAACGTCCTCCGCGAGGACGTGGTGACGCCGTGCCTGACCCCGCAGGAGGCGCTGTCGGGTGCGCCCGACGCCGAGGAGCAGCGGTTCCGCGTCCCGCGGATCCTGGACGAGGATGTGGCTTCATGAGCGACCTGACCAAGCTGACGGCCGCCGAGATCGCCGGCCTGGTGGCGACGGGCGAGACCTCCGCCGTGGAGGTCACGCGGGCCCACCTGGACCGGATCAGCGCCGTGGACGACCAGGTCCACGCCTTCCTGCACGTCGACACCGAGGGCGCGCTGGCCGCCGCCCGGAGCGTGGACGAGCGCCGGGCCGCCGGCGAGGATCTGGGGCCGCTTGCGGGCGTGCCGGTCGCGGTGAAGGACGTGCTCACCACGAAGGGCGTGCCGACCACCGTCGGCTCGAAGATCCTGGAGGGCTGGCGCCCGCCGTACGACTCGACGATCGTCGAGCGGCTGCGCGCCGCCGGCACGGTGATGCTCGGCAAGACCAACATGGACGAGTTCGCGATGGGCTCCTCCACGGAATACTCGGCGTACGGACCGACCCGCAACCCGTGGGACCTGGAGCGGATCCCGGGCGGCTCCGGTGGTGGCAGCGCCGCGGCGCTGGCCGCGTACGAGGCGCCGCTGTCGATCGGCTCGGACACCGGCGGTTCGATCCGCCAGCCCGGCGCGGTCACCGGAACCGTCGGGGCGAAGCCCACCTACGGCGGCACCTCCCGCTACGGCCTGGTGGCGTTCTCCTCCTCGCTGGACACCCCCGGCCCGTGTGCGCGCAACGTGCTGGACGCCGCACTGCTGCACCAGGTGATCGCCGGTCACGACCCGCGCGACTCCACGTCGATCCCGGCCCCGGTGCCGGACGTGGTCGGCGCGGCGAAGCTCGGCGCGTCCGGCGACCTGACCGGGGTGAAGCTCGGTGTGGTCACCGAGTTCACCGGCGAGGGCGCCGAGCCGGGCGTGATGGCCGCGTTCCGCGAGTCGGTGGAGGCCCTCGCGAAGCTGGGCGCCGAGATCGTCGACGTCTCCTGCCCGCACTTCAAGTACGCGCTGCCGGCCTACTACCTGATCGCGCCCAGCGAGTGCTCCTCCAACCTGGCCCGGTTCGACGGCGTCCGGTTCGGCCTGCGGGTCGGCGACGACGGCAACCGGTCCCTCGAAGAGGTCATGTCGCTGACCCGCGAGGCGGGCTTCGGCCCCGAGGTCAAGCGGCGCATCATGATCGGCACCTACGCGCTCTCCTCGGGCTACTACGACGCCTACTACGGGCAGGCGCAGAAGGTCCGCACGCTGATCACCCGGGACTTCACCGCCGCCTTCGAGGGGGTGGACGCGCTCATCTCGCCGACCACCCCGTTCGTGGCCTTCCCGATCGGGGCGCGCACCGCGGACCCCTACCAGATGTACCTGGCCGACCTGTTCACCATCCCGACCAACCTGTACGGCGGACCGGCCATCTCGGTCCCGTGCGGTCTCTCCGAGGGGCTGCCGGTCGGTTTCCAGATCATGGCCCCGACCATGGCCGACGACCGGATGTACCGGGTCGCCGCCGCGCTGGAGTCCACGGTCGGCACGTTCACCCCACCGGCACTGTGAGGCAGGAGCAGCGATGACGACGACACTGCCCGCGTACGACGAGGTCGTGGCGCGCTGGGAACCGGTGGTCGGCCTGGAGACCCACGTGGAGCTGGGCACGAACACCAAGATGTGGTGCGGTTGCCCGACCGATTTCGGCGGCGAGCCGAACACCCGGGTCTGCCCGGTCTGCCTGGGCCTGCCCGGCTCGCTGCCGGTGGCCAACAAGGCGGCCATCGAGGCGACCATCCGGATCGGCCTGGCGCTGAACTGCTCGATCGCCGAGTGGTGCCGGTTCGCCCGGAAGAACTACTTCTACCCGGACATGCCGAAGAACTTCCAGATCAGCCAGTACGACGAGCCGCTCTGCGTCGACGGCTACCTGGACGTCGACGTCAACGGCGAGACGGTGCGGATCGGCATCGAGCGGGTGCACCTGGAGGAGGACACCGGCAAGACGCTGCACGTGGGCGGCGCGACCGGCCGGATCCAGGGCGCCACCGAGTCGCTGGTCGACTACAACCGGGCCGGCATCCCGCTCGTCGAGATCGTCACCAAGCCGATCCCCGGCACGGGCGCGCTCGCTCCCGAGGTGGCCCGGGCGTACGTCACGGAGCTGCGCGACGTGATCCGCTCGCTGGGCGTCTCCGACGTCCGGATGGAGGAGGGCTCGCTGCGCTGCGACGTCAACACGTCGCTGAACCGGCCGGGCGAGGAGTGGGGCACCCGCACCGAGACGAAGAACGTCAACTCGCTGCGCTCGGTCGAGCGGGCGGTCCGTTCGGAGATGCTGCGCCAGGCATCGGTGCTGGAGGCCGGCGGCCGCATCACCCAGGAGACCCGGCACTTCCACGAGGACACCGGGGACACCACCTCGGGCCGGTCGAAGGAGACCGCCACCGACTACCGGTACTTCCCGGAGCCGGACCTGGTTCCGCTCGCGCCGGACACCGCCTGGGTGGCCGAGCTGAAGGCCGCCCTGCCGGAGCTGCCGCGGCTGCGTCGCAAGCGGATCCAGCAGGACTGGGGCCTGTCCGACCTGGACATGCAGTCGGTGGTCAACGCCGGCGCGGTCGAGCTGATCGAGGCGACCGTGGCCGCCGGGGCCACCCCGGCCGCCGCCCGCAAATGGTGGCTGGGCGAGCTGTCCCGCCGGGCCAACGAGAGCGGCGTGGAGCTGGCCGACATCGGGGCCACCCCGGCGCAGGTCGCCGAGTTGCAGGGCCTGGTCGACGCCGGCAAGCTCAACGACAAGCTGGCCCGCACGGTGCTGGAGGGCGTCGTGGCCGGCGAGGGCTCGCCGACCGAGATCATGACCAACCGCAACCTTGAGGTGGTCTCCGACACCGGCGCGCTCACCGCCGCCGTGGACGAGGCGATCGCCGCGAACCCGGCCGTCGCCGACAAGATCCGCAGCGGCAAGGTGGCGGCGGCCGGCGCGCTGGTCGGCGCGGTCATGAAGACCACCCGCGGCCAGGCCGACGCCAAGACCGTCCGCGAGCTGATCCTGGCGCGCCTCGGCGTCCAGGGCTGAGTCCCGTTCCGAGGCCGCCGTCGTGACCCGGCGGCGGCCCCGGCCTCTTCCGAGTACGCGGCCACCCCCGCACCCCTCGCGCGTGGGCGTCAACGGCGACGCCCGGATGGAGTCACCGTGAACCAGCACGACCTCGACGTCCTCGACGAGATCCAGCGGCGGGTGCTCTGGCTCGCCACCCGCATCGTGGACGCGGCCAACCACGACCGGGACACCGGCGACGGGGTGAAGGTCGGCGGCCACCAGGCGTCCAGTGCCTCGCTGGTCACGGCGATGACCGCGCTCTGGTTCGCCCACCTGGACGCCGAGGACCGGGTGGCGGTCAAGCCGCACGCCTCGCCGGTCTTCCACGCCGTGCAGTACCTGCTCGGCAACCTGGACCGGTCCTACCTGCCGAAGCTGCGGGCGCGCGGCGGGCTGCAGTCCTACCCGTCGCGGACCAAGGACCCGGACGGGGTGGACTTCTCCACCGGCTCCGTCGGCCTGGGCGCGGCCGCGCCGCTGTTCGCGGCGGTCACCCGCCGCTATGTCGACGCGCACTTCGGCGAGCGGCCGCATTCCCGGTTCATCGCCCTGATCGGCGACGCCGAGCTGGACGAGGGCAACATCTGGGAGGCCGTCGCCGACCCGGCCACCACGGGGCTGGGCAACGTGATGTGGCTTGTCGACTTCAACCGCCAGTCGCTGGACCGGGTGGTCCCCGGGGTGCGGATCAACCAGTGGCGGGGGCAGTTCGAGGCCGCCGGCTGGCACGTGGTCGAGGTCAAGTACGGCCGCAAGCTCGCCGAGGCGTACGAGCGGCCGGGCGGGGCGGCGCTGCGCGACTGGATCGACCTGATGCCCAACGAGCAGTACCAGTCGCTGTTCGGGCTGGCCGGGCCGGCCCTGCGCAAGCAGTTCCTGGACGGAGCGCCGGCCGAGGTGGCGGCCTTCGTGGCCGACATCCCCGACGACGAGCTGGGCCCGCTCGTCACCGACCTGGGCGGGCACGACCTTCAGGCGATGCTCGACGCGTACGCCCAGTGCGACGCGGTCACCGACCGGCCCAGCGTGGTCTTCGCGTACACGGTCAAGGGCTGGGGCCTGCCGATCGCCGGCAACCCGCGCAACCACTCGGCGCTGCTCACCACCGAGCAGGTCGACGCGCTGCGCGCCGCGCACGGCCTGACCCGCGACACCGAGTGGGACCGCCTCGACCCGGCGTCCCCGGCCGGCATCCGGACCGGCGAGCGCCGGGAGGCGCTGGCCCGCGCGCCGCGCGAGCGGGCGCTGGGGGTCACCGTCCCGGAGACCACGAGGGTACGGGTGAACAAGCCCGTCTCCACGCAGGAGGTCTTCGGCCGGGTGCTGGTCGACCTGGCCCGGGACCCGAAGGTCGCGCCCTACCTGGTCACCACCGCGCCGGACGTGGCCACCTCCACCAACCTGGCCGGGTTCATCAACAAGACCGGGGTGTTCGCCCCCACCGAGCAGCGTTCCTGGACCGAGGACCGGATGCTGCGCTGGACGGAGACCCCGGCGGGTCAGCACATCGAGCTGGGCATCTCCGAGATGAACCTGTTCCTGCTGCTCGGCCAGCTCGGCCTGTCGTGGGACCTGTCTGGGCAGCCGCTGCTGCCTGTCGGCACGGTCTACGACCCGTTCGTGCTGCGCGGCCTGGACGCGTTCCTCTACGGCACCTACTCCGGTTCCCGGTTCGTGGTGGCCGGCACCCCGTCGGGCATCACCCTGGCCCCGGAGGGTGGCGCCCACCAGTCGACCATCACGGCCTCGGTCGGCCTGGAGCTGCCCGGGGTCACCTTCTGCGAACCCGCGTACGCCGGCAGCCTCGACTGGCTGCTCTGCGACGCGCTCGGCCAGATCGCCGGGGGAGCGGCGCCGGCCGCCACGGCCGCGCCGGCCGAGGACGGGGCGTACTACTTCCGCCTCAGCACCCGTCCGCTCGACCAGGCGCCGTTCGAGGCGGCCCGGGCGCGGATCGGCGACGCGGTGCTGCGCCGGCAGGTGGTGGCGGGCGCCTACCGGCTCGTCGACGCGCACGAGGCGTACCCCCACCTGGCGGACGCCCCGGTCGTGCAGCTGGCCGCCTCCGGCGCGGTGCTGCCGGAGGTCCTGGCGGCCGCCGCGGAGCTGGCGGAGGAGGGCGTCGCGGCGCACGTGGTCGACGTGACCAGCCTGGACCGGCTCTACCGGGCCTGGCAGCGGACGCTGCGCCAGGGCGTGCGGACCGCGACCGTGCCGAGCGTGCCCGGCGCGCTGCGGTCGGCCTTCGCGGACCGGGTGCCGGTGGTCACCGTGCACGACGCCGCCTCGCACGCGATGGCCTGGCTCGGTTCGGCGCTCGGCGCACCGGCGGTCCCGCTCGGTGTGGACGAGTTCGGCCAGTCCGGCAGCGTCACGGAGCTGTACGAGCTGCACGACCTGCTGCCCGGCAGCATCGTCAACGCCGCGCTGGCCGCCCTGTCGCTGCGCTGAGCCTCAGCCCGTGGGGCTGGGCGTCGCGGTCGGGCTGCCGTTCGGGGTGGGCGTGGCGGGCCCGCCCCGGGTCGGGGTCGGGGTGACCGGCACCTGGTCGCCCTTCGTCGGGTCCTGGATGATGTGCCGTTCCAGGTTGACCTGCGACTGCCCGGTCCCGCCCACGGTGATGTCGTCGTACGCCTGGAGCAGCTTCTGCTGGTCGAAGTAGAGCACCGTCATCGACAGCGGGGTGGGCTTCTCGCCCTCCAGGCCGCGCAGGCCGGCGCCCCCGGTGGAGCCCTCGACGAAGAGCTGGGTGGGCTGCTTGCCGGGCACCTGCGGCAGCTTCGACACCTGCCGGGCGTGGGTGTGCCCGGCCAGCACCAGCGGGCAGGTGCCGGAGAGCGGGCCGGCCGAGGCCGGGTCGTGCACCAGTGCGACGTTCACCGGCTTCGGTGAGCTGTTCACCGTGGCGGCGAGCTGCTCGCCGGCCCCGATCACCTGGTCGGCGACGACCTTGGTGAGCCCGCTGCCGGCCGGCGAGGTCTCCTTGTCCGGGGTGAAGCGGGGGTCGCCGATGCCGGCGATGGTCAGCCCGGCGACGGTGGTCGTGGAGTTGTCCAGCACGACGGCGTTCGGCTGGGCGGCCACCGCGGCGGCCGTCTTCGCCGAGTCGTGGTTGCCGCGGATGTAGACGTACGGCTTCTTGAGCAGGCCGATCGAGCCGACGAAGGACGCCTCGGGCTCGCTGCCCCAGTCGGTGATGTCGCCGGTGTCGATCACCACGTCGATGCCGAACTGCTCCACCACCGTGCGGATGAGCTGCCAGCCGGTGGGGTTGAGGTGCATGTCGGAGACGTGCAGCACCCGGGTGGTGCCGGGCGACGGCTGGACCACCGGCAGCGCCGAGACGGTGGTGTAGAGCTTGCTGACGTTGCCGACCAGCCGTTGCAGCTGCTCGGCGTACTTGGTGTAGTCGTTGGCGATCCGCCGCGCGTCACCGACGATCGCCGGCGCGTTGACCAGCAGCCCCTCGTAGCGCGGCTCCTCGATGGCCTGCGGCCGGATGGTGGCGGCGGCCAGGCCGAGGCTGCCGGCGGTGACCGCCAGCGCCAGCCCGCCGGCCCACGCGGTGCGGCGCGTGTCGCGGAAGACCAGCCCGGCCAGCAGCAGGGTGGCCAGCACGGACGAGGCCAGGGTCTTGAGGCCGAGCCGCATCACGCCGGCCCGGACGTCCTCGACCGCCGATTGGCTGGCCCGGCTGATGCTCGCCGGGTCGTCGATCAGCGCCTCGGTGCGCCGCTGGTCGAGCGCGCCCAGCTCGACGGTCAGGTAGGCCGGCCCGTCGTGGCTGTCCAGCAGCAGCGCGCCCAGCGGCGGGATGTCGACGGTGGTGCCGCCGCTCAGCGACGGGCTGAGGTTGAGTTGCGCGCGGAACGGCCCGATGTCGGTGCCCACGTGCCCGCCCACGTACGTGCCGGCCACCACCCCCGCGAGGGTGACCACGAGCAGGGCCAGCACGACGCCGAGCCGGCGCAGGCCGGTGCCGGGGCGCCACCGGCGGCGGCGCCCGTCCTCTGGGGTCGTCGCGTCCCCGGTGCTGTGCTGCTCGTTCTCCTGGCCGTCCATGCTGAAATTCTGACCTGCCCGTTGAAGGATCTTGGCAAACCCGCCGGAAGCGGGGTCAGCTGCGGCCGGCGCCGCCGTCGGCGAAGACCAGCCGCAGGATCCGGTCGTCGTCGCCGGCCGGCTTGCCGCGCCCGTCCCGGTTGGAGGTGGTCACCCAGACCGAACCGTCGGGCGCCACCGCGGCGGCGCGCAGCCGCCCGTACCTGCCGGTGAGCAGCTCGCGCGGCTGGCCGAGGACCGTGCCGTTGCCGGCCAGCTCGACCAGCCAGAGTCGCTGCCCGCGCAGGCAGGCGGTGATCAGCAGCCGTTCGACGGCGGCCAGGCCGGAGCAGGAGGCGTCGCCGGTGCGCCACTGCACGACCGGGTTGACGTAGCGCCGGTCGTCGCCGCGCCCCTCGACCTGCGGCCAGCCGTAGTTGCCGCCCTTGTTGATCTGGTTGATCTCGTCCCAGGTGTTCTGGCCGAACTCCACGGCGTACATCCGCTTGTCCGGCGTCCAGGCGAACCCCTGCACGTTGCGGTGTCCCGTCGTCCAGACCGGGGAGCCGGCGGTGGGGTTGCCGGGGGCGGGCTTGCCGTCCCGGGTGAGCCGCAGGATCTTGCCGCCGAGGCTCTTCGGGTCCTGCGCGTTCGCGGTGCGCCCGGCGTCGCCGGTGCTGGCGTAGAGGAAGCCGTCGGGGCCGAAGCCCAGCCCGCCGCCGTTGTGGTTGCCGGCCTTGGGGATGCCGGTGACGATCGGGGTCGGCGGCCGGCCCAGCTCCAGCTTCGCGATCCGGTTGTCCTGGGCGCTGGTGTAGTAGACGAAGACCGTGCGGTCCCGGGCGTACGCCGGGGAGACCGCGATGCCGAGCAGCCCGCCCTCGCCCGCGGCCGCCACGCCGGGCACGGTCTGCACCACCCGGACGGTCATCCCCTCCGGCCCCGACTCCGGGCCGACCTGCAGGATCCGCCCGCTGTCCCGTTCGGTGACCAGCGCGGCGCCGTCGGGCAGGAAGGCGACGCCCCAGGGCACCGCCAACCCCTTCGCCAGCACCGTGGCGACGACCTGCTGGCCGGCGCCCCCAGGGCTGGCCGTGGTGGACGGCGACGGGAGGTTGGGCGGTTCACCGGCCGGGTCGGGATCCGGGTCGCCGAAGGCGCAACCGGCGGTGCCGAGCAGCAGCGTCGCGCAGGACGCCGCCAGCGCCGCCCGGAGGCGGCCGGTGCGGGGGTACGGGGGACGCGGCCTCACCCGGCCCAGCCTAGCCGGGCCGGATGGCGAACCGGGCCCGACGAACCGAGCCGTGGCTCAACGGGCGCGCAGGGCGAGCAGGGCGACGTCGTCCTCCCGCCGCGGTGCGGCGGCGAGCAGCCGGTCGCAGAGGGTCGCGAGGGGGAGCGTGGCGGCGCCGGCGAGCTGCCCGATCAGTTCGGCCTCCCCCTCGTCGATCGGCCGGTCCCGGCGCTCGGTCAGCCCGTCGGTGTGCAGCAGCAGGGTGTCGCCGGGGGCGAGGGTCAGCTCCCGCCGGCCGCGCCGGGGCGGGTGGGCCAGGCCGAGCAGCGGTCCCCGGACCCCGTCCAGCACCTGCACCGCCCCGTCGGCGTGGACCAGCAGCGGCGGTGGGTGGCCCGCGTTGCACCAGGAGACCCAGAGCCCGGCCGCGGTCGGACGGACCCGGGCCAGCACGGCGGAGGCGACGGTCGGGACGGGCAGCCCCTGGATCGCCCGGTCGAGATGGGTCATCAGCTCGTCGACCGGGTCGTCCCGCCCGTACGCGTCGCCGCGGACCAGGTTCCGCAGCTGCCCCATGGTCGCCGCGGCCTCGATGTCGTGCCCGGCGACGTCGCCGATCGCGGCGACCAGGTCACCGTCGGGCTGGACGAAGGCGTCGTACCAGTCGCCGCCCACCTCGACCCGGTCCGCCGCCGGCTGGTAGCGGGCGGCCAACTCCACGCCCGGCACCACGGGCAGGGTGGGCAGCATGCTGTGCTGCAGCACCTCGGCGACGTGCCGCTGCTCGCCGTAGAGCCGGCTGTTGTCCACGGCCTGGCTGGCGCGGCGCCCGATGTCCAGCGCGGTCCGCAGGTCGGCCTCGTCGAAGCCCCGCCGGGACGGCCCGTTCACCAGCGTCACGGCGCCGATGACCCGGACCCCGGTGGCGGTGACCGGCACGGTGAGGTGGGAGCCGAAGCCCAGCCGGCCGGCGAGCGGCACCAGCTCCGGGTGGGTGGTGCCCCGCTCGACGTCGGCCAGCGCGGCCGCTTCGCGCATGACCGGCCGCCCGGTCCGCAGCACCGACCGGATGATCGAGTCCGGGCCGAGGCCGGCGGCCAGCAGCGCGGCGAACCGGGCCACATCGGCCGCCCGGTCCGGGTCCCGGTGCGTGCCGGCGACGGTACGCGGCTGGCCCACCCGGTCGACAAGGGTGATCAGGCACCAGTCCGCCAGCAGCGGGACCATGGTGTGCCCGAGCCGCTCGACCGCCGTGGCCACATCGAGCGTGCCGCCCAGCGTCTCGCTCATCCCGGCCAGCATGGCGAGCCGGTCGTGCGCCTCCTCGGCGCGGCGACGGGCCTGCTCGGCGCCCTGCACGGCGATCCGCAGGCGCAGCTCGGAGGAACAGGCGGCGGCCAGGTCGGCGAGGGTGCGCAACTGCTCGGCGGTCCAGGCCCGGGGCTTGCTGTCGATGGCACAGAGCGAGCCGAGCACCCGCCCGTCCTGGTCGGTCAACGGCATCCCGGCGTACGCGGCCACCCCGAGGTCCTCGACGGCCAGGTTTTCCCGCATCCGCGGGTGGAGGCGGGTGTCGGGCAGCACCATCGGCACCTCGACGTCGACCACGTGCTGGCAGAACGAGTGGCTCAGCGGGGTCTCCCGCCGGGCGGCCCACGGCTCGGGCAGCCCGGCCGCGCCGGGAAAGAACTGGCGGTCGGCGGTGACCAGGGAGACCAGCGCGACCGGCACGTCGAGCAGGTCGCTGACCAGGCGGGCGAACCGGTCGAACGCCTCGTCGGGCGTCGCGTCGAGCCGGGTCTCCGCGAGGGACCGGAGCCGTGCGGGGTCGACCAGCGCCGGAATCGGTCCGGCCGGGCGCCCCAGAGTGTCCTCGCTCATCGCCACCTGTCTCCGGAGTCGGGAACGCCGGCCGACGCTCCGCCTCGGTTATACCTCGCGTGGCCGATCGTCAATCGTCCCAGCGGTGGTCGTCACGACCCCGCCCACGGGCGCCGTCCGGGACGGCTATCGTCGGCGGTCGTGAAGGTTTGGATTCCGCACCCGGCCGGCCGGGGCCTCCTCGGCGACCTGCCCGCGGGCGTCACCGTGGAGCTGCTGGAGGACCCGTCCCGGCCGCCGTCGTCCCCGACCGGTGTGCGGTTCTGGGTGCCGCCCTTCCTCGCCGGCCCGGACGCCGGCGCGCTCCTGACCGAGCTGCCGGACCTGAAGGTGGTGCAGCTCCTCTCCGCCGGAGCGGACGCCTGGGTGGGGCGGGTTCCCGAGGGCGTGACGCTCTGCGACGCGCGGGGCGTGCACGACTCGGCCACCGCCGAGTGGGTGGTCGCCGCGATCCTGTCCGCGCTGCGCGGCTTCGGTCCGCTGGCCCGCGCCCAGGCCCGCCGCGAGTGGGCGTACGACGAGGTGGCGCCGACCGACGAGCTGGCCGGCAAGCGGGTGCTGATCGTCGGCGCGGGCTCGATCGGCGCGGCCGTCCGGGCCCGGCTGGCACCGTTCGAGGTGAGCTTCACCCTGGTCGCCCGGACGCCACGCCCGGACGAGGGGGTGCACGGGGTCGACGAGCTGCCCGCCCTGCTGCCCGAGGCGGACGTGGTGGTGCTGCTGGTGCCGTTGACCGAGCAGACCCGGGGGCTGGTCGACGAGAAGTTCCTCGCCGCGATGGCGGACGGCGCGCTGCTGGTCAATGCCGCCCGCGGCCCGGTGGCCCGCACGTCGGCGCTGGTCGCCGAGCTGGCATCCGGGCGGCTGCGGGCGGCGCTGGACGTGACCGACCCGGAGCCGCTGCCGGCCGGGCATCCTCTGTGGGAGCTGCCGAACGTGCTGCTCACCCCGCACGTGGCTGGCTCGGTCCGTGGCCTGCTGCCGCGGGCGTACCGGCTGGTGGGTGAGCAGTTGCGCCGGTTCGCCGCCGGGGAGCCGCTGACGAACCGGGTGGTCGACGGCTACTGACTGGGTCAGCCGGCGGACTCGGGCAGTTCCTGCCCGGTGGCGGAGATGAGCCGGGGCAGGTCGGTGGCGCGGACGGCGGGGAGCGTCAGCGTCTCGCCGTCGTCGAGCCGGGCGACCGCCCGGCCGCGCTGGTCGGCGGCCAGCTCGGCGACCCGCGTCCAGGGCACCCGCCGCTGGCCGACGAGGGCCCGCAGCCGCAGCTCCCGGGCGTCCGCGTCGGTGCCGGCCCGCCACGCCCAGACGGCGAGCGCCAGCGGGATCAGCAGCACCCAGAGCAGCCACCAGCGCGCGGTGGCCAGCGGCAGCGCGCCGAGGAGCGCGACGAGCGCGGCGACCAGGATCGCCTGGTTGTAGCGGAAACGGACGGTGTCGGCGCGGCTCACCCCCCGATGATCCCACCCCGGGGCGGCGGCGATTCCGGCGGGCGGCCGGCACCGGCCCGAGCCAGGGTGTGACGGGCGTCACGTGGTGTGTCGCGTAACCGGGGACGTCCGGGATCGTTTATGGGCGTGGCCGCACCGGTCCCCGTCCGGCGGCGGTCGCACCCGATCCGACCCGCTGACCCCGCACGTCGTACCGCAACCGCACCGCCCCGTGCCCCCTCACGAAGGCGACCGCCGTGCCCGTCACCCACCCCGCCGCCGGTCCCCGCCGCCGGCCACCACTGCCCGACCTCGCCGTGTCGCTCGCCGGCGCGCTGTTCGTCCTCGCCGGCGCCGCCGGCCTGGTTCCCGGACCCGCCGCCGTGGCGCTCGCCGTGGCCGGTGGCTCCGCCCTGGCCTGCGTCCGGCTCGCCTGGCTGGCCGGCGCCCCGCCCGCGCCGACCGATCCGCCCGCCGCCGCGCCGGCCGGGCAGACGCCCGACGGGACCGTCCCGCCGGCCGGGCCGTGGCCCGGCGCAACCGTCCCGCCGGCTGGACGGCGGCCGGGCGGGACCGGGCCGCCGGACCCGTCCGAACCGGCCGCCGCCCGGCCGACCGGGCGACGGGCCCGCCGGGTGGCGCTGTCCCGCCGGGTCGCCGGGATCCTCGACGTCGCGGTGCTGGCCGCCGGGCTCACCGTCGCGGTGCTGCCGTTGAGTGAACCCGCGCACCGGCTGCCGGTAGCCCTGGCCGGCCTGGCCGTCACCGCCCCGCTGTACACCGTCGCCCTGCTCCGACTGCCCGGCCGCTCCCGGCTCTCCGGCGCGGAACGGCTGCGCCGTGGCGTGGACGTGGTCGGCCTCGGCGTGAGCCTGGTCTTCGCCGGCTGGGTGCTGCTGCCGGCCGGCCCGGTGCCGCCGGCTGCGCGGGCCGCCAGCGTCGCCGGCGCCCTGGCCCTGGCCGTCCTGCTGGTGGCCGCGTTCGCCGAGCGGCGCCGGCGACCGGGTGCGGCCCGCTGCCACGCGGGCGCGGCCGCCACGCTGGGCGGGCTGGCCCTGCTCGTGGTCCTGCTCGCCTGCACCGCCCCGGACCGGGCCGCGCTGGCCGTCGCGCCGCCGCTGCTGGCCGGCGCGCTGCTGACCGCGGCCGGCGCCCGGCGTACCGCGGCCGGGGAGCGACCCCGCACCGGCGTGGGACCGGCCGCCTGGCCCGGGCTGACCGCGCCGGCCGGCATCGCGGCGCTCGCCGCCGGTCACCACCTGTGGACGGTGGGACAGTTCACCGCACCGGAGATCGCCCTGGGGCTGGCCGTCATCCCGCCGATGGTGGTCCGGGAGGTGCTCGGCGCCGCCGACCACCGGCGCCGGGCCGAGCGGCTGGCCGAGAGCGAGGCGCGGCTGCGGCTCCTGGCCGGCGACGGGGAGTGGCCCGCCGACGCCCCGCCGGCCGACCGGGCCGAGCTGGCCCGCGTGCTCGCCCGGCGCACCGGCGGCGCGCTGCTCGTGGTCGACCTGCACGGCGCCGACGAGACGGCGGTGCTGGACGGGCCGGTGCTCGCCGAGGTCGTCCACCGGCTCCGGTCCGGCTCCGGCCCGCACGACCTGGTGGCCCGGCTCACCGACACCGAGTTCGCCGTGCTCACCGACCTCGGGCCGGTGCCCGCGTACGCGCTGGGCATCCGGCTGCTCGCCGTGCTCGCCGAGCCCGTACCGCGGCCCGGCGGGGCGAGCCGGATCCGGGCCAGCATCGGGCTGGCCGAGACCACCGGGGGCGAGCCGGAGGACGTGCTGCGCCAGGCCGACCTGGCCCGGCGGCGCGCGGTGCAGCTCGGCCGCGACCGGGTCGAGTGGTACGACGCCTACCTGGAGGAGCAGCTGGTCCGGCGGCTGGACCTGGAACGGGAGCTGCCGGGCGCGGTCGCCCGGGGCGAGCTGGACCTGGTCTACCAGCCGGTGCTGGCGCTGGCCGACCGGCAGCCGGTGGGCACCGAGGCGCTGCTGCGCTGGCGCAGTCCCGTGCTGGGCACGGTGCTGCCGGAGGAACTGCTGCCCGTGGCGGCCGACCTCGACCTGCTCGGGGAGGTCGGGCGGTGGGTGCTGGACCGGGCCTGTCGGCAGCTCGCTGACTGGTCGGGGGGCGGCCGGGAGCTGTGGATGGCGGTCAACGTCACGCCCCGGGAGCTGGCCGCGCCCGACTTCGTGGCCCGCACGGCGACGGCCCTGGCCGCGTACGACGTGCCACCGGAACGCCTCGTGGTGGAGGTGGCCGAGCCCGCGGTGGCCCCCGAGCTGTCCACCGTGGTGGCCCGGCTCGCCGGCCTCCGCTCGCTCGGCGTCCGCACGGCGCTGGACGACTTCCGCGCCGAGCACGCTTCGCTCGCCCAGCTCCGCCGGCTGCCGATCGACCTGCTCAAGGTGGGTCCGCACCTGGTCGGGCCGGTCGCCGACGGGCAGCGCCCGCTGATCGACGTGGTGGCCAATCTGGGCGACCGGCTCGGCCTGGAGCTGGTGGTCGAGGGCCTGGAGTCCGATGCCCAGGTGGCCGGGGCGCGGCGGGCCGGCTGCCGCTACGGGCAGGGCTTCGCGCTGGCCCGTCCGGCCCCGGCCGAGCGGGTGGAGGCGTGGTTCGAGGAGTTTCCCTCGACGCCCCGCTGACCTGGTCGTTCAGCCGGATCACTGAACCGGTTCACCGGATTCGCGGCGGCGCGGTGCTGCCGCGCGGGGTGAGGTGGGCGGTCTCGTCCTGGATCCCGGTCACCGGCTCGCCGGCGATCACGGCGAGCAGCTGCCGCGCGGCGTGCGCGCCGTACGCGGGGATGTCCCGGCCCAGCGCGGTCAGCGGCGGGTGCACGAGCTGGCAGAGCGGGGAGTCGTCCCAGGCCACGATGGACAGGTCGCCGGGCACGGCCAGCCCCATCTCCTGGGCCACGGAGAGCCCGGCGATCGCCATCACGTCGTTGTCGTAGATCACCGCGGTGGGCCGGGCGGCGGAGCTGAGCAGGCGGCGGGTGGCCCGCGCGCCCTCCTCGCCGGTGTAGTCGGACCAGACCGTGGTGGCCTCGTCCAGCCCGAGCCGCCGGCACACCTCGGTGAACGCGTCGGTGCGGATCTCGGTGTGCAGCAGCGAGGGGAGGCCGCCCACCCGGGCGATCCGCCGGTGCCCCAGCGCGACCAGGTACTCCACCGTCTCGACCAGGGCCGCCGCGTCGTCGGACCAGACGCTGGCCAGGCTGCCGGTGTGGCCGGGGCCGCCGATCACCACGGCCGGGAGTTGCAGCTCCTCCAGCGCCGGCACCCGCCGGTCGTCGGTGCGCAGGTCGCAGACGAACACGCCGTCCACCCGGCGTTCGGCCCACCAGCGGCGGTAGACCGCGATCTCGGCCTCCTGGTCGGCCACCACCTGGAGGGTCAGCGCGTAGGAGCGGGCCGACAGCTCGGCCTCGACGCCGCTGATCAGCTCCATGAAGAAGGGCTCGATGCCCAGTATCCGGGCGGGCCGGCACAGGGCCAGGCCGACCGCCTTGGCGGTGGCGCCGGAGAGCGCCCGGGCCGCGCTGCTCGGGCTGAACCCGATCTCGGCGGCGATGGCCAGGATCCGCTGTCGGGTCGCCTCGGACACGCCGGGCTGGCCGTTCAGCGCGTAGGACACCGCGCCCTTGGAGACCCCGGCCCGCCGGGCGACATCGGCGATGGTCGGCCGCTTCACCGGCGCGCTCCTCCACTGGTCCGGCCCTCGCGGGCCCCGTTTCCACCGCCGGGGTGACCGGCGGCTGTCACGCTACTGCACCGGGTCGCGCCGCAATGAGCGCGGCACGCCCGGCGGCCACTTGCCCGGTTAAGCGCCCGTGTCACCCGACCCTCCCCGGTCCGTTCGGGCGCGAGGAGACGCGTGAACACGCGCAAATCACATCGATCAGGTTACCGGACGGCCCGGCTCGTAACCGCCCGTTGACAGCCCAGGGGGTGCCCCGTACGGTGTCCTCACTTATCCGGTTCAGTCAACGTTCCTCGATCTCGGGAGCGTTCCCATATTCGGCGCGGAGGATGACATGAAACGGTCCTGGACGCACTGGGCCCGGGCGGCCACCGTGGGTGCCGTCAGCCTGGTCATGGTCGCCGCCTGCAGCGGCAAGAGCACCACCGGCGGTTCCGACGCCGCCGACGGCCAGGTCACCCTGAAAATCAACTTCTGGGGCGACTTCGGCCTCCAGGACCTCAAGGCGAGGTACGAGGCCGCGCACCCGAACGTCAAGATCCAGCTGAACTCCGGCGAGTACAACGCGCAGCACGAGGACCTGCAGAAGAAGCTCGTCGCCGGCAACGGCGCGCCGGACATCGCGGCGATCGACGAGGGCTTCATGGTCCAGTTCCGCAGCCAGTCCGACAAGTTCGTCAACCTGCTGGACAAGGGCGCCGGATCGTACGAGAGCAAGTACCTGCCCTGGAAGTGGAAGCAGTCGCTCTCCGCCGACGGCAAGACCCAGATCGGCCTCGGCACCGACGTCGGCGGCCTGGCCATGTGCTACCGCACCGACCTGTTCAAGGCCGCCGGCCTGCCCACCGAGCGCGACCGGGTCTCCGCCCTCTGGCCCGACTGGGACAAGTTCATCGAGGTCGGCCAGCAGTACACCGCCAAGACCAACAAGAAGTTCATCGACGCGGGCACCAACCTGTTCAACCCGATCCTCGGCCAGCAGCAGGTCGGCTTCTACTCCGACCAGGAGCAGCTCCAGATGGACGGCGGCCCCAAGGTCGCCTTCGACTACACGGTCAAGGCCGTTCAGGCCGGGCTGTCGGCCAACCTGGTCAGCTTCCAGGCCGACTGGGACAAGGGCTTCACCAGCGGCGCCTTCGCCGTGCTCGCCTGCCCGGCGTGGATGCTCGGCCACATCAAGGACACCGCCCCCGGCACCCAGGGCAAGTGGGACATCGCCGCGGTGCCCGGTGGCGGCGGCAACTGGGGCGGCTCGTTCCTGACCATCCCCAAGCAGGGCAAGCACGTCGACGAGGCGTACAAGCTGCTGGAGTGGCTGGTCGCGCCCGAGCAGCAGATCGAGATCTTCAAGAAGGTCGGCAACCTGCCCTCGCAGCCGGCGCTCTACGCCGACCCGGCCATCGCCGACTTCAAGAACCCGTTCTTCAACGACGCCCCGGTCGGCCAGATCTTCCCGAAGATGGCGCAGGGCCTCACCCCGCAGTACCTGGGCAAGAAGAACGGCCCGACCCGGGTCGCCGTGGAGAACGTGATCCGGCGGGTCGAGAACAAGAGCCTCAAGCCGGACGCCGCCTGGGCCGAGGCGGTCAAGGAGGCCGACAAGGCCGCCAAGTCCTGACCGACACCGGTGACGGGGCGGGCCACGGCCGGCCCCGTCACCGCCTCACCGCCGCACCCACCTCGGCCCTGGAGTGATCCGATGCCCACCACCCGTGCCGCGCCCGCGTCGCCGAGCCGCCGAGCCGCGCCGGAGCGCGGCCGCCCCGGGGGCGACGACCGGCGGCTGAGCTGGCGCAACCGGCTGTACCGCTTCGACATGCGCTACATGCCGTACCTCATGATCGCGCCGTTCTTCCTGCTCTTCATCGTGTTCGGGCTCTTCCCGCTGCTCTTCAACGCGGTGGTCTCGCTGCGCAACTACCGGCTCGACGATCCGACGCTGCCCTACTGGGCGGGCGGCGAGAACTTCAGCCGGCTCCTCGGCGACGAGGACTTCTGGAACGCCCTCTACAACACCTTCGGCATCTTCCTGCTCTCCTCGGTGCCCCAACTGCTGCTCGCGCTCGTGGTCGCCTCGCTGCTCAACCGCAAGCTGCGGGCGCAGACCTGGTGGCGGGTGGGGGTGCTGCTGCCGTACGTGACGCCGATCGTCGCCTCGACCATGGTGTTCAGCGTCTTCTTCTCCCGCGACTTCGGCATGGCCAACTGGGTCCTCGGGCTGTTCGGCCTCGGTGGCCCGGACGACCCGATTGACTGGCGGGCCGACAAACTGCACTCCTGGATCGCCATCGCCACGATGGTCAACTGGAAGTGGATCGGCTACAACGCGCTGCTCTACCTGGCCGCCATGCAGTCCATCCCGCGCGACGTCTACGAGGCGGCGGCGATCGACGGCGCCGGGCCGTGGAAGCAGCTCTGGCGGATCACCGTGCCGATGATCCAGCCCGTGGTGCTCTTCACCGTCATCCTCTCCACCATCGGCGGCCTCCAGCTCTTCACCGAGCCCATGCTGTTCGACCCCAACGCCCAGGCCGCCACCGGCGGGCCGAACGGCGAGTGGCAGACCATCGCCCAGCTCATCTACAAGGTCGGCTGGAAGGACCTCAACCTCGGCTACGCCGCGGCCATGTCCTGGGCCCTCTTCCTGATCATCCTGATCGTCGCCGGCGTCAATTACGTGGTGACGAACCGACTGTCCGGAGGGCAGCGGTGAGCGCGAGGAACGCAGCGAAGCGGAGTACCGCAGTCGCGAACGAAAGGAGGCCTTGATGACCGCCGCCGCACCCCCGCGCCGCTGGCCCCGGCTGGTGGCCCGGGCGCCGCAGGAGACCGCCGCCGGGCTCTGGACCTACCTGTTCCTCGCGTTGACCATGCTCTTCGCCGCGTTCCCGCTCTACTGGATGTTCGTCATCGCGACCAGCGACGACGAGGCCCTCGCGAAGCTGCCGCCGGCGATCGTCCCCGGCGACCGGTTCCTGACCAACCTCGACGAGGTCTTCTCCCTCCAGGACGTCTACTTCGCCGCCTCGCTGGTCAACAGCGTCATCGTGTCGACCGTGGTGACGGCCTCGGTGCTGTTCTTCTGCTCGCTGGCCGGGTTCGCCTTCGCCAAGCTGCGCTTCAAGGGCAGCAGTGCCCTGATGCTCTTCGTGGTGCTCACCCTGACCGTGCCCAACCAGCTCGGCATCGTGGCGCTCTACATCGTGATGGGCAAGCTCGGCTGGAACGGCACCCTGCTCGCGGTGATCGCCCCCGGGCTGGTCACCGCGTTCGGGGTGTTCTACATGCGGCAGTTCATCGTCAACACCGTCCCCGACGAGCTGGTCGAGTCGGCCCGGATGGACGGGGCCACCACGATGCGCGTGTACGCCAGCATCGTGCTGCCGGCGATCCGCCCGGCCCTGGCCGTGCTCGGGCTGCTCACGTTCGTGGCCACCTGGAACGACTTCCAGTGGCCGCTCATCACGTTGAGCGGCACCGACTTCCCGACCTCGATGGTGGCCGTGTCCGACCTGGCCAGCGGCAACTACGTGATCTACCGGCGGGTGCTGGCCGGGGCGTTCATCGCCACCGTGCCCCTGCTGGTCATGCTGTTCATCGGTGGACGTCAGATCGTCCGCGGAATTATGGAAGGCGCGGTGAAGTCGTGAGCCGTCAGACGCTGCACGAGGGTTGGGTGCTGCGGGCCGTGCCCGGTCCGCAGGTGCCGCCGGAGGTCGCCGGGCAGGCGGTGCCGGCGACCGTCCCCGGAGAGGTGCACACCGACCTGCTGGCGGCCGGCCTCATCCCCGACCCGTACCTCGACGACAACGAGAACCGCCTCGGCTGGATCGGCCGCACCGACTGGATCTACGAGACCACCGTGGACTGGCGGCCCGGCGACGACGAGCGGGTCGACCTGGTCTGCGCCGGCCTGGACACGGTCGCCACGATCACCGTCAACGGCGCCGAGGTCGGCCGCACCGAGAACCAGCACCGCGCCTACCGGTTCCCGATCCGCCCGCTGCTCCGGCCGGGCGCCAACACCCTCACCGTGCGCTTCGACTCGCCGTACCGCTACGCCGAGGCGCAGCGGGACCGGCTCGGTGACCGGCCGAACGCGTACCCCGAGCCGTTCCACTTCATCCGCAAGACCGCCTGCAACTTCGGCTGGGACTGGGGGCCCACGGTGGTCACGGCCGGCATCTGGCAGGAGATCGGGCTGCACGGCTGGTCCACCGCCCGGCTGGCCGGCGTCCGGCCGCTGGTCACCGTCGAAGGTGGCGTCGGCCGGGTCGAGCTGCACGTCGAGGTCGAGCGGGCGGCTGACGAGCCGCTCACCGTGCGCGCCACCGTGGCCGGCGCCGCCGTCGAGGTCACCGTCCCGGCGGGGGAGCGCCGCGCCGTCGCGACCCTCACCGTCCGCGACCCCGCGCTCTGGTGGCCCGTCGGGTACGGCGACCAGCCCCTCCACGACCTCGACGTGACGCTGAGCGCCGCGGACGGCCGCCCGCTGGACGGCTGGTCCCGCCGGATCGGCTTCCGCTCGGTACGCCTGGACACCGCCCCCGACGCGCACGGCTCCGCGTTCACCCTGCACGTCAACGGGGTGCCGCTCTTCGTCAAGGGAGTCAACTGGATCCCCGACGACGCGTTCCCGAACCGGGTCACCCGGGCCCGCCTCGCCGAGCGCTTCGGCCAGGCGGTCGGCGCGAACGTCAACCTGCTGCGGGTCTGGGGCGGCGGCCGCTACGAGTCGGAGGACTTCTACGAGCTGGCCGACGAGCTCGGGCTGCTGGTGCAGCAGGACTTCCTCTTCGCCTGCGCCGCCTACCCGGAGGAGGAGCCGTTCCGCACCGAGGTCGAGGCGGAGGCGCGGGAGCAGGTCACCCGGCTGGCGAGCCACCCCTCGCTGGTGCTCTGGACCGGCAACAACGAGAACATCTGGGGCTGGCACGACTGGGACTGGCAGGAGGCGCTCGCCGGCCGCACCTGGGGGCGCGGCTACTACCTGGAGCTGCTGCCCGCCGTCGTCGCCGAGCTGGACCCGACCCGGCCGTACTGGCCGGGCAGCCCCTGGTCGGGCAGCGAGGACGTGCACCCCAACGACCCGGCGCACGGCACGACGCACATCTGGGACGTGTGGAACACCGACGACTACACGAAGTACCGGGAGTACGTGCCCCGCTTCGTCGCCGAGTTCGGCTACCAGGCGCCCCCCGCGTACGCGACGCTGCGCCGGGCGCTCTCCGACGAGCCGCTCGCCCCCGACTCGCCCGGGATGGCGCACCACCAGAAGGCCGCCGACGGGGACCGCAAGCTCCAGCGTGGCCTCGACGCCCACCTGCCGGCGCCCGCCGACTTCGACGACTGGCACTACCTCACCCAGCTCAACCAGGCCCGGGCCATCCAGCTCGGCGTCGAACACTTCCGCTCGCACCGGCCGGTCTGCATGGGCACCATCGTGTGGCAGCTCAACGACTGCTGGCCGGTCACCTCCTGGGCGGCCGTCGACGGCGACGGCCGGCGCAAACCCCTGTGGTATGCGCTCCGCCGGGCCTACGCCGACCGGCTGCTCACCGTGCAGCCGCGGGACGGCGGGCTGGCGCTGGTGGCCGTGAACGAGACCGGCAGGGCGTGGCAGGTGCCTGTCACAGTTACCCGGCTCACCCTCGACTGGGAGCCGAGGGCGAAGACCTCGGTGAAGCTCGACGTGCCCCCTTACTCCTCGGTGGTCGTGGCGCTGCCGTCGGAGCTGACGCGGCCGGAGGAGGCCCGGCGGGAGCTGCTGGTGGCGGAGCCCTGGGACTCCTCCGAGCGGGCGCTCTGGTTCTTCGCCGAGGACCGCGAGGTCGAGTGGCCGGCGCCGGAGCTGGACGCCACGGTCGAGCCGCTCGAAGGCGGCCAGCTGGTCCAGGTGACCGCACGGAGCGTGCTGCGGGACCTGACCCTCTACCCGGACCGGCTGCACCCGTCGGCGGAGGTCGATCAGGCTCTGGTCACCCTGCTGCCGGGGGATTCCGTGACCTTCAGCGTGACGGCGGACGTCCCGCTCGACCAGGCCGCGCTGACCACCCGCCCGGTCCTCCGCTGCGTCAACGACCTCACCCGGTAACCGATCCTGGATCTTGGAGAGTTGCCGTTCGTGGCGGACGGCAACTCTCCAAGATCTCGCCGATCCGCCCTGAGGCCGACTTGAAGATTTTCGCAAGTGCTAAAGTCTTCAGGGATCTCGGGGAGGAGTTCACATGTCGGTGCCGCTGTACCAGGCCAAGGCGGAGCTGTTCCGCACCCTCGGGCATCCGGTCCGGATCCGGGTGCTCGAACTGCTCCAGGACGGGCCGAAGCCCGTCCGCGACCTGCTCACCGCCATCGACGTCGAGCCGTCCAACCTCTCCCAGCAGCTCGCCGTGCTGCGCCGGGCCGGCATGGTCACCTCGCACCGGGACGGCCCGCTGGTCGTCTACTCCCTCAGCACCCCCGACGTGGCCGACCTGCTCGCCGCCGGCCGGCGGATCCTCGGCGCGGTCCTCACCGACCGGGACGCCCTCCTCGACGAACTGCGCGCCGGGGAAGGGGAGCGGTGAACGCGGCGGCACCGACCTCCTCCGCCATCGGCGGCCCGTCCCGGCCCGGCGTCCCCGGCGGCGGCCCGCGTCGCGCCGGCCGGCTGCTCCGGACCCGGCTGTCCGGGCTGCTGCCCGGCCGGTCCGACTGGGCGGCGGTACGCCGCTCGCCCCGCCGCGACCTGCTCGCCGGGCTCACCGTGGCCGTGGTGGCGCTGCCGCTCGCCCTCGCCTTCGGTGTCACCTCCGGGCTCGGCGCGCAGGCCGGGCTCGTCACCGCCGTGGTCGCCGGGGCCGTCGCCGCGATCTTCGGCGGCTCCAACCTCCAGGTCTCCGGCCCCACCGGCGCGATGACCGTGGTGCTCGTGCCGGTGGTGCAGCGCTTCGGCGCCCGGGGCGTGCTGATGGTCGGCGCGCTGGCCGGCCTGATCCTGCTCGCCCTCGCCCTGGCCCGCCTCGGCCGCTACGTCCGCTACCTGCCGACCCCGGTCATCGAGGGCTTCACCGCCGGCATCGCCGTGGTCATCGCCCTGCAACAGGTGCCGGCGGCGCTCGGCGTCACCGACGCGCACGGCGAGAAGGTCTGGGCGGTGGCCGCCGACGCGGTCGCCCGGTTCGCCGCCCACCCGCGGCCGGTGGCCGTCGCCGTCGCGCTCGGGGTGGCCGCGCTCATGCTGCTCGGCGCCCGCTGGCGGCCCGGCCTGCCGTTCTCCCTGCTCGGGGTGGCCGCCGCCACGCTGCTCGCCGAATTCGCACCGGTCGACCTGGTCCGCATCGGCACCCTGCCGCAGGGGCTGCCCGCCCCGTCGCTGGACTTCCTCGACCCCGGCGCGCTCGGCGTGCTGCTGCCCAGCGCGCTCGCGGTGGCCGCGCTCGCCGCGCTGGAGAGCCTGCTCTCGGCGACCGTGGCGGACGGGATGACCGTCGGCGAACGGCACGACCCGGACCGGGAACTCTTCGGGCAGGGCCTGGCCAACCTGGCCGCGCCGGTCTTCGGGGGCATCCCCGCCACGGCCGCCATCGCCCGTACGGCCGTCAACGTGCGGGCCGGCGCCTCCTCGAAGCTCGCCGCGCTCACCCACGCCGTCGCCCTCGCCGCCATCGTGCTGGCCGCCGCCCCGCTCGTCGGCCGCATCCCGCTCGCCGCCCTGGCCGGGGTGCTGCTCGCCACCACCGTGCGGATGGTGGAGGCCGGGTCGCTGCGGGCGCTGCTCCGGGCCACCCGGGCCGACGCCGTGGTGCTGGTGCTCACCTTCACGGTCACCGTGATCTGGGACCTGGTCACCGCGGTGGCGGTCGGGCTGGCCGTGGCCGTGGTGCTGGCGCTGCGCGCGGTGGCCCGCAGCGCCCGGCTGGAGCAGGTGCCCCTCGACCCCGGCGAGCACAGCGCCGAGGAGCACGCGCTGCTGGCCGAGCACATCGTCGCGTACCGGCTGGACGGGCCGCTCTTCTTCGCCGCCGCGCACACCTTCCTGCTGGAGTTGGCCGAGGTGGCCGACGTCCGGGTGGTCATCCTGCGGATGTCCCGGGTGTCCACCGTCGACGCCACCGGCGCGCAGGTGCTCGGCGACGCCGTCGACCGGCTGCGCGGGCGGGGGATCGCCGTGCTGCTCTCCGGCATCACGCCGGGCCACGACCAGGTGCTCAGCACGCTGGGCGTGGCGGAGGAGCTGCGCCGGGAGGGGCTGATCTTCCCGGACACCCCGGCCGCCATCCGCCACGCCCGCACCATCGCGCTGGGCGCCTGACCCGGCGGGGCGGCCGGGCCGCCCGGACTACTCCGGCACCCGCCGGTAGGCGCCGTCGCTGGCCGAGGTGGCCATCGAGGCGTACGCGCGCAGCGCCGCGGACACCGGCCGGACCCGGTCGGCCGGGGTGTACGGGCGGTCCCGCTTCTCCTCGGCCACCCGGCGCGCCTGGAGCACGTCGTCGGGCACGTCGAGCCGGATCGACCGGCCCGGGATGTCGATGACGATCTCGTCGCCCTCCCGGACCAGCGCGATCAGCCCGCCCGAGGCCGCCTCGGGGGAGACGTGCCCGATGGAGAGGCCGGAGGTGCCGCCGGAGAACCGGCCGTCGGTGAGCAGCGCGCAGGAGCGGCCCAGGCCGCGGCCCTTGAGGAACGAGGTGGGGTAGAGCATCTCCTGCATGCCGGGGCCGCCCTTCGGGCCCTCGTAGCGGATCACCACCACGTCACCGGCCACGACCTCCTTGGCCAGGATGGCCGTGACCGCGTCGTCCTGCGACTCGTAGACCTTGGCCGGTCCGCGGAAGGTCAGGCACTCCTCGGGCACCCCCGCGGTCTTCACGACGCAGCCGTCCGGCGCCAGGTTGCCGTGCAGGATGGCCAGCCCGCCGTCGGCGCTGTACGCGTGCTCGCGGTCCCGGATGCAGCCGCCGGCCGCATCGGTGTCCAGGGTGGACCAGCGGTTGGTGGTGGAGAACGGCTCGGTGGTGCGCACCCCGCCCGGGGCGGCGTGGAACAGCTCGACCGCCTCGGGGATGGCGGAGCCGCCGCGCACGTCCCAGTCGGCGAGCCACCGCTGCAGGTCCGGCGAGTGCACGGCGTGCACGTCGCGGTGGAGCAGGCCGGCGCGGTCCAGTTCGCCGAGGATGGCCGGGATGCCGCCGGCCCGGTGCACGTCCTCCATGTGGTACTGCGGAGAGTTCGGCGCGACCTTGGCCAGGCAGGGCACCCGCCGGGAGATGGCGTCGATGTCGGCCACCCCGAAGTCCAGCTCCGCCTCGCGGGCGGCGGCCAGCAGGTGCAGCACCGTGTTGGTCGAGCCGCCCATGGCGACGTCGAGCGCGACGGCGTTCTCGAAGGCGGCCCGGTTGGCGATCGAGCGGGGCAGCACGGAGGCGTCGTCGGAGTCGTACCAGCGCTTGGCGATCTCCACGGCGGTGCGGCCGGCCTCGACGAAGAGCGACCGGCGGGCGGCGTGGGTGGCCAGCGTCGAGCCGTTGCCGGGCAGCGCCAGCCCGATGGCCTCGGTGAGGCAGTTCATCGAGTTGGCGGTGAACATGCCGGAGCAGGAGCCGCAGGTCGGGCAGGCGGAGCGCTCGATCTCGCCGAGCTGGTCGTCGGTGACCGCCTCGTTCGAGGAGGCGATCATGGCGTCGATCAGGTCGATCTTGGAGTGGACGACGCCCTCGATGGCCACCGTCTTGCCGGCCTCCATGGGGCCACCGGAGACGAAGACGGTCGGGATGTTGAGCCGCAGCGCGGCCAGCAGCATGCCCGGGGTGATCTTGTCGCAGTTGGAGATGCAGACCAGGGCGTCCGCGCAGTGCGCGTTGACCATGTATTCGACCGCGTCGGCGATCAGCTCCCGGCTGGGCAGCGAGTAGAGCATGCCGCCGTGGCCCATGGCGATGCCGTCGTCCACCGCGATGGTGTTGAACTCCCGGCCCACGCCGCCGGCCTCGGCCACCGCGTCGGCGACCAGGCCGCCGAGGTCCTTGAGGTGTACGTGGCCGGGGACGAACTGGGTGAAACTGTTCGCGATGGCGACGATCGGCTTGCCGAAATCGTCGTCGGTCATCCCGGTGGCCCGCCACAGGGCCCGGGCACCGGCCATCGTCCGACCGTGGGTGGAGGTCCTCGACCGCAGCTCAGGCATGCATACCAGTCTGACACCGCCGGCGCGGTGGCCCCCGGGCACACGCGCCGTGTCCCAACAGTTGCACACCCGGTGCCCCACGGGGGGCGCCGATCCGGCACAGTTGAGGTCGTGCAGTCGTCCCCGGGCATGGTCATCGTCGCGGTGCTGAGCGGGCTCGCCGCGGCCGGCGCCGCCGCCCTGCTCGCCGTGTCGGCGCGCCGCCGGGGCGGGCCGCACCGGCGGGCCCACGTGCTGCTCGCGGCCGCCGCCGGGGTCGCCCTGCTCAGCCTGCTCCTCGGGCTGGCCGGCACGCTGGCCGCCGGCGACCACTGGGCGCACCGGCAGGGGCAGCGCACCGGCTGGGCCACCGTCGTCTCGCTCGGCACCACGCTCGCCGGGCTCGGCCTCGGCGTCGCCCTGCTCCGGCTGCCCGGCACGGCCGCGGCCCGGGCGGCCACCGCCCGGCTGCTGCTCGACGGCGTGATCATGGCGGGCGCGCTCTGGTTCGTCGGCTGGGCGCTGTTCAGCCCGCCGACCCGGCTGCTCGGGGACGCGACCCCCGTCGCCTGCGTACCCATCCTGCTGGCCACGGTCAGCGCGGCGCTCACCGCCGGGCTGACCCTGATCATGGTGTTGCGGGCGGCGCCGCCGCGCGGGCGGCTGCTCCTGCTCGGCGCCGGCGCGACCGGGGTGACCTGCGGCGGCCTGGGCCTGTCGGCCGGGCTCTGCCAGGCCGGCGCGGGCCTGGCGTACGTCGGCGCCGTGGTGATCGCCGCCGGCCTGCTGGCCACCGCCCTGGCCGCGCACCGGGTCGACCTGCCGCAGGTTGACGTCGACCTCATCCGCCGCGACGGCGAGTACGCCTTCGTGCCGATGTTCGCGATGGCCGCCTCCGCCATGTACCACCTGCTGCAGGGCGGCCGGTTCGACGTGTACGGCATCGCGGCGGGCAGCGTCGAGGGCTTCGCCCTGGTGGCCCGCCAGTACCTCGCGCTCAACGACGTCCGCGGCTACGCCGGCCGGCTGGCCGAGCGGGAGGCGCACTTCCGCGAGCTGGCGCACACCGACCCGCTCACCGGCCTGGCCAACCGGCGCGGCCTGCTGCGCGCGCTGCACCGCTGCGCCGAGGCCGGCGTCCCGTGCGTGCTGCTCGGGCTGGACCTGGACGGCTTCAAGAACGTCAACGACATGCGCGGGCACGACGTCGGCGACGCGGTGCTGGCCGAGGTGGGGCGGCGGCTGCGCGGCAACCTGCGCCCGGGCGACCTGGCCGCCCGGCTCGGCGGCGACGAGTTCGCGGTGCTCATGCACGGCACGACCGAGCCCGGGCCGGTCGCCGAGCGGCTGCTCGGGGTGCTCGGCCGCCCCTACGAGGAGGCGGACGGGCCGGTCTTCCTCTCGGTGAGCATCGGCGTGGCCGGCGCCTACGGGGAGACCGACGTCGAGCTGCTGCTGCGCAACGCCGACCTGGCGCTGCGCTACGCCAAGCAGCGCGGCAAGAACCGGATCGAGCGCTACGACGCCACCTACGACCAGCTGCTGCGCCGGCGCACGATGCTGGAGCACGAGCTGCGCGGCGCCATCGAGCGCGACGAGCTGCGGCTGGCCTTCCAGCCGGTGGCCTCGCTGCCCTCGGTCCGCCCGGTCGGCGCCGAGGCGCTGCTCCGCTGGCACCACCCGGAGCTGGGCAACGTCCGGCCGGACGAGTTCATCCCGCTCGCCGAGGAGTGCGGGATGATCTCCAAGCTCGGCGCCTGGGTGCTGCACCAGGCCTGCTACCAGCTCTCCCGGTGGCTGGCCGACGGGCACGACGTCTGGGTGTCGGTGAACGTGTCGCCCCGCGAGCTGCACGCCCCGGAATACGTGGTCCAGGTCGCCGACGCGCTGCGCGCCCACCACGTGCCGCCGCAGCGGCTGGTGCTGGAGGTCACCGAGCACGCCGTCGCCACCGACCTGGACGAGCTGATCCGGCGGCTCACCGCGCTGCGCCTGACCGGGGTGCGGATCGCGCTGGACGACTTCGGCGCGGGCTACTCCTCGCTCGGGCAGCTCCGCCGGCTCCCGATCGACATCCTCAAGATCGATCACAGCCTGGTCGCCGAGCACGAGCCGGTCCGGCCGGTGGGCCGGGACGGCCCGGCGTTCGCCCCGATGGTCGACATCGTCATGCGCCTCGGGCACCAGCTGGGCCTTGAGGTGATCGCGGAGGGCGTCACCACCCCCGCCGAGCTGGCCGCCGTGGTGGCCGCCGGCTGCCGCTTCGGGCAGGGCGCGGCCTTCGGCTGGGGCGTGCCCGCCGAGCACCTGGAGGCGATGCTGGAGGCGGCCACCTCGCCCGGCAACCGCCCGACCTCGGTGCCGCCCGCCCCACCGGTCCCGCCGGCCCGGCCCGGGCCGTCGCCGCTGCTGCCCCGGCTCCGGTCCAACCCGCCCGCCCAGGTGCCCGCGCCGCGTACCTCGAACGAGGGATCTTCGCAGGTCGCGCCCGCTGCGGAGAGCGCTCCGGGAGCCGACACGCCCACGTCCGTGAACCAAAATGTGGGATCAGTTGACTCATCGCGTGAGATGCGTCAGGCTTGACCGCATGTCGTCGAACCGGTCGCTGCGAGTACTTACCTGAGCGCACTCTCCCACCGAGAGTGCGCTGGCCCCGTGCATCTGCACGTGGGCCGTTTTTGTTGCCGTCGGAGCATCGCCGGGACGCCCGCGTCCCACCCTGAGAAGCGCATCACCCACTCCAGCCGAAGGCCTGAACCGCCATGACGAGACCCACGCCAGAGACCCTCGCCCACTCCGTCCGGCGAGCCCGCCCGGCCACCGAGCCGGCCGGTGACGCCGACCACGCCCCCACCCCCCGCATCGGTGCCGCCCCGGCCGCCCCGGCCGTAGCGGGACGCGCGGCGCAGGCCGGCGCGGACGGACGCACCGCGACCGAGCGGGGACCCGCGCCGCTCTCCGGCGCCGGCTCGCTGGTGCGGTCGCTCGAGGCGCTCGGCGTCGACGTCGTCTTCGGCATCCCGGGCGGCGCGATCCTGCCCGCGTACGACCCGCTCTACGACTCGACCGTCCGGCACATCCTGGTCCGGCACGAGCAGGGCGCCGGGCACGCCGCCACCGGCTACGCCCAGGCCACCGGCAAGGTGGGCGTCTGCATCGCCACCTCCGGCCCGGGCGCGACCAACCTGGTCACGCCGATCGCCGACGCCTACATGGACTCGGTGCCGATGGTGGCGATCACGGGCCAGGTCGCCCGCCCGTCGATCGGCACGGACGCCTTCCAGGAGGCGGACATCCAGGGCATCACCCTGCCGATCACCAAGCACAACTTCCTGGTGCAGACGGCCGACGAGATCCCGCAGGTGCTGGCCGAGGCGTTCCACCTGGCCTCGACCGGCCGGCCCGGCCCGGTGCTGGTCGACATCCCCAAGGACGTCCTCCAGGCGCCGACCACCTTCGCCTGGCCGCCCACCCTGGACCTGCCCGGTTACCGGCCCACCCTGCACCCGCACGGCAAGCAGATCCGCGAGGCGGCCCGGCTGATGACCAGCGCCCGCCGCCCGGTGCTCTACGTCGGCGGCGGCGTGCTGAAGGCCGGCGCCACCGAGGGGCTGCGCCGGCTGGCCGAGCTGACCGGCATCCCGGTGGTCACCACCCTCATGGCCCTCGGCGCGTTCCCCGACTCGCACCGGCAGCACCTGGGCATGCCCGGCATGCACGGCACCGTCGCCGCGGTCTACGGCCTGCAGAAGTCCGACCTGATCGTGGCGCTGGGCGCCCGCTTCGACGACCGAGTCACCGGCAAGCTGGACTCGTTCGCGCCGGACGCCACCGTGGTGCACGCCGACATCGACCCGGCCGAGATCGGGAAGAACCGGCACGCCGACGTCCCGATCGTGGGCGACGCCCGGCACGTCATCGACGAGCTGATCGCGGCCGTCACCGCCGAGCAGGCGGCCCGCCCGGCCGCCGACCTCGCCGACTGGTGGAACCAGCTGGACGACCTGCGCGGGCGCTACCCGCTGGGCTACGAGGAGCCGGCCGACGGCACGCTCTCCCCGCAGTACGTGATCAAGCGGCTGGGCGAGATCGCCGGACCGGACTCCGTCTACGTGGCGGGCGTCGGCCAGCACCAGATGTGGGCCAGCCAGTTCATCTCGTACGAGAAGCCGTACACCTGGCTCAACTCCGGTGGCCTCGGCACCATGGGCTACGCCGTCCCGGCGGCCATGGGCGCCAAGGTCGGCAAGCCGGACACCACGGTCTGGGCGGTCGACGGCGACGGCTGCTTCCAGATGACCAACCAGGAGCTGGCCACCTGCGCCCTGGAGGGCATCCCGATCAAGGTCGCCGTCATCAACAACGGCAACCTGGGCATGGTCCGGCAGTGGCAGACCCTCTTCTACGGGGAGCGCTACTCCAACACCGAGCTGGGCACCCACAAGCACCGCATCCCGGATTTCGTGAAGCTCGCCGAGGCGCTCGGCTGCGTCGGCCTGCGCTGCGAGAACGCCGCCGACGTGGACAAGACCATCGAGGCGGCCATGGCGATCACCGACGCTCCGGTGGTCATCGACTTCGTGGTCGGCAAGGACGCCATGGTGTGGCCGATGGTCGCCGCCGGCACCAGCAACGACGAGATCATGTTCGCCCGGGGCGTCCGCCCCGCCTTCGACGAGGACGAGCTGTAATGACGATGCACACGCTGTCCGTGCTGGTGGAGAACAAGCCGGGCGTCCTGGCGCGGGTCTCCGGGCTGTTCTCCCGGCGCGGGTTCAACATCGACAGCCTCGCGGTGGGGGAGACCGAGAACCCCGACGTCTCCCGGATCACCATCGTGGTCAACGCCGAGTCCTCGCCGCTGGAGCAGGTGACCAAGCAGCTCAACAAGCTGGTCAACGTACTCAAGATCGTCGAGCTGGACCCGCAGGTCTCGGTGGCCCGGGAGCTGCTGCTCGTCAAGGTCCGCGCGGACCGCAACGCCCGCGCCCAGGTGCTGGAGACGGTCGCCCTCTTCCGTGCCCGGGTGGTCGACGTCGCGCCGGACACGCTGACCATCGAGGCCACCGGCACCCCCGACAAGCTCGACGCGCTGCTGCGTGACCTGGAGCCGTTCGGCATCAAGGAGATGGTCCAGTCCGGCACGGTGGCCATCGGGCGGGGCTCCCGCTCGATCACCGCCGGCCCGGCGCTGCGCGCCGCCTGATTCGCACCCACCAGATTTTCGACGGGCCGCCGGGCACCGCCGTAGGAAAGGGAAGTCAATGAGCGTTGAGGTGTACTACGACGACGACGCCGACCTGGGCCTGATCCAGGGCCGCACGGTCGCCGTGATCGGCTACGGCAGCCAGGGCCACGCCCACGCGCTGTCGCTGCGCGACTCCGGCGTCGACGTGGTGATCGGCCTGCCCGCCGGCTCGAAGAGCCGGCCGAAGGCCGAGGAGCAGGGCCTGCGCGTGCTCACGCCGGCCGACGCGGCGGCCGAGGCCGACGTGATCATGATCCTGGCGCCGGACACCGCCCAGCGCGGCCTCTACGCCGAGTCGATCGCCCCCAACCTCGCCCCCGGCAAGGCGATCTTCTTCGGCCACGGCTTCAACATCCGGTACGGCCTGATCAAGCCTCCGGCCGACGTGGACGTGGCGATGGTCGCCCCGAAGGGCCCCGGCCACCTGGTGCGCCGCCAGTACGTCGACGGCAAGGGCGTGCCCTGCCTGGTCGCCGTCGAGCAGGACGCCAGCGGCACCGCCTTCGGCCTGGCCCTGGCCTACGCCAAGGCGATCGGCGGCACCCGGGCCGGCGCGATCCGGACCACCTTCACCGAGGAGACCGAGACCGACCTCTTCGGCGAGCAGGCGGTGCTCTGCGGCGGCGCGGCGGCGCTGGTGCAGACCGGCTTCGAGGTGCTCACCGAGGCCGGATACGCCCCCGAGGTGGCCTACTTCGAGTGCCTGCACGAGCTGAAGCTCATCGTCGACCTCATGTACGAGGGCGGCATCGCCCGGATGCGCTACAGCATCTCGGACACCGCCGAGTACGGCGACCTCTCCCGCGGCCCGCGCGTCATCGACTCCCGGGTCAAGGAGGAGATGCGCAAGATCCTCGGCGAGATCCAGTCCGGCGAGTTCGCCCGCGAGTGGGTGGCCGAGGACGAGGCCGGCCGGCCGAACTTCGCCAAGTGGCGGGCCGAGGGCGCGGCGCACCCGATCGAGGAGACCGGGCAGAAGCTGCGCGCCATGATGAGCTGGGTCGACCGGCCCATCACCGAGACCGCCTGACCCCGGTCGGGCAGCTCCGAAGCGGCCCGCGACCCGACGCTCTCCCCGGCGTCGGGTCGTGGGCCGCGCGTGGCCCTCACGGCGGATCGGAGCGGGCCGTACCGACCAACTCCTCGACGGCCACGATCTCGTCCCGGATCCGCTCCGCTTCGGCCGTCCGGTCGAGGCGCCACAGGGTGCGTCCGAGGTTGCGCAGCGGCGTGAGGAGTTCCGCCTGGTCGATCCGTTCCGGGTCGGCCCGCAGCAGGTCGAGGCACTCCCGGTAGATCCCGACCGCCTCGTCGAGCCGGTCGAGGGCGTGCATCCGGTTGCCCAGGTCACACAGCGCCTCGGCCAGCCGCAGCCGGAACGCCACCGGGTCCAGGGAGAACAGCTCCCGGCGGACGGCCACGCACTCGCGCAGCAGATCGCCCGACCCGCGCGGGTCGCCGGCCAGGTGCACCGCCCGAGCCAGCGTGAAGAGGCACCGCCCGAGCAGCTCCCGGTAGGCCGGGACCGCGCCGGCCAGCAACCGGGCCAGCTCGACCGCCTCCCGTCCGGCCGCCAGCCCGTCCCCGCCCGCCCCGTGTCCGGTCGCGCCGTCGCCCGCCGGCGTGTCCCCGTCCGGTCCGTCCACCCGTGCTGTCCCGTCCCGTGCCGCTGCGGCCGATCCGCTGGGAACCGCGGTGGCCGGCAGCTCGAACACGGTCAGCGCGCAGCGCACCAGCAGGGCGCGGGCCAACCGGGGGCGCCAGACCTCCGGAAGCCGCCCGGTGTGCTCCCGGCAGAGCGGGATGGCTTCGGCCAGCAGTTCTTCGACCGCGGCCCGGTCCCCGGCCGCGACCCGCAGGTCGACCAGCTCGAACAGGGCTCCGGCCAGCACCTCGTCGTGGCTCTTCCGGGCGAGCGCTGCCGCTTCCGTCAGGTGCGCGACCGCCTCGTCCTCCCGGCCGGCCCGGCCCGCCAGGTTGCCCAGCACGAACAGCCCGTGGGCCAGTGCGGCGCCCGAGCCCGGTGTCCCCGCCGCCACCACCGCCCGCTGCCGGTCGACGGCCTGCGCCGCGAGCCGTACGGCCAGATCCGGATCGCCCAGCTGCGCCCGGCACTCCGCCTCGATCAGCATGGCCCGGGCCAGCAGCGGTCGCCCCTGCCGGGGCTGGAGCTGGCTCCAGACCTCCACGTCGACGCGGGACTCCTCGATCAGGTCGAGGGCTTCCTGCGCCGCACCGGTGACCGTCAGGCCCCGGGCAAGGTCCATCGCGGCGGCCATGCCGACGGTCAACCACTGGAGCCGCCGGTAAGCGGAGAGGTCGCGGTGCAGTTCCAGCGCCCGCCGTCGGACGGTGTTCGCCTCCTCCTGCCGGCCCAGCGCCTCCGAGCAGTCGCCGATCACCAGCAGGGCCCGGGCCAGCCGCATCCGCTCCAGCCGGCGCAACTGGCCGCAGGCGTCCCAGGTCGCCCGCGCCCGCAGCGCCAGCGTGAGCGCCTCCCGTACCTCCCCGCACTGGTGGAGGTTCAGCGCGAGGAGTCCCCGGGCGGTGGCGAGCACCACCAGCGCGGACCGGTCGTCGGCGTCCTCGACGTAGCCGATGGCCTCCTGGAGCTGGTCGATCGCCTCGGTGACCGGGGCGGCGTCGGGAGCGGCGGCCCGGGCCACCAGGGCCCGGGCCAGGGCGACCCGGTGCTGGTCCGGCCGCTCGGCGACCAGTCGCCGGCAGAGAGCCACCGCCTCCTCCGCCGCCGCCGTACGCCGGACGGTCGAACCGGGCAGCCCGCTCACCAGGTGGGACCGGGTGACCAAGACCTCGGCCAGCCGTGGCCCCCACCGATGGGGGCGGAACCGGGCCAGCGGTCGGAGCATCGCGATCCGTGCCACGAGCGACATCGACGGCCCCCTCCCGTGCGGCTGCTGGCTCCCGTTGTAGCGGGGGCTCGCCAGCCCGTCACCGGGTGAACGGGGGATGACGGGCGCGCGACGAACCTGTGTGAGGGCGCTCACCCCGCGGTCCGCGACCCGGAGGGCAGACCGACCCCTACCATCCTTGGTGAGGTGCTCCAGCCGGCACCCGACGGCCATGGCACGGATCGGCGCAGGGCGCAGAGCGGCGTCCCGACGCCCCAGGCCGACCACAGAACCGAGCGTCTACGAGGACCGATGAATCCTGTCGTACTGATCGCCGAAGAACTCGCTCCCGCTGCCATCGAGGTGCTCGCGCACGACTTCGACGTGCGTCACGTGGACGGCACCGACCGCCCGGCCCTGCTCTCCGCGCTCTCCGAGGCCGACGCGGTGATCGTACGCAGCGCCACCCAGATCGACGCCGAGGCGATCGCGGCGGCTCCGCGGCTCAAGGTGGTCGCGCGGGCCGGCGTCGGGCTGGACAACGTCGAGGTCCCGGCCGCGACCGCGCGGGGCGTCATGGTCGTCAACGCGCCCACCTCCAACATCGTCTCCGCCGCCGAGCAGGCGGTGGCGCTGCTGCTGGCCGTGGCCCGCAACACCGCCAGCGCCAGCGCCGCGCTGAAGGCCGGCGAGTGGAAGCGGTCGAAGTACACCGGCGTGGAGATCCAGGGCAAGACCGTGGGCGTGGTCGGCCTCGGTCGCATCGGCGTGCTCTTCGCGTCCCGCATCGCCGCCTTCGGCACCCGCCTGATCGCGTACGACCCGTACATCCAGCCGGCCCGCGCCGCGCAGCTCGGCGTCCGGCTGGTCGGCCTGGAGGAGCTGCTCCGGGAGAGCGACTTCATCTCGATCCACCTGCCCAAGACGCCGGAGACGGTGGGCCTCATCGGCGAGAAGGAGCTGGCGATCGTCAAGCCGGGCGTCCGGATCGTCAACGCCGCCCGCGGCGGCCTGGTCGACGAGCAGGCGCTCGCGAACGCGATCGCCGAGGGCCGGGTCGCCGGCGCCGGCGTCGACGTCTACGCCAAGGAGCCGTGCACCTCCTCGCCGCTGTTCGCCTTCGACAACGTGGTGGCCACCCCGCACCTGGGCGCCTCCACGAACGAGGCGCAGGACAAGGCCGGCCTGGCCGTGGCGAAGAGCGTCAAGCTGGCGCTCCAGGGCGAGTTCGTGCCGGACGCGGTGAACGTGCAGGCCGGCGGCGTGGTCGCCGAGGACGTCCGGCCGCTGCTGCCGCTGGCCGAGAAGCTGGGCCGGGCGTTCACCGCCCTGGCCGGCGGGGTGGCCGCCAGCGTCACCGTCGACGTGCGCGGCGAGGTCGTCGCCAACGACGTGTCGGTGCTCAAGCTCGCCGCCACCAAGGGGCTGTTCAGCTCCGTGGTGGAGGAACAGGTCACCTACGTCAACGCGCCGCACCTGGCCGCCGAGCGGGGCGTCGAGGTCACCCTCGCCACGCAGGCCGAGACCGTCGACCACCCCAACCTGGTCACCGTCCGCGGGGCGCTGCCGGACGGCCGGACGGTCAGCGTCTCCGGCACGGTCGCCCACACCGGCGCGCGGGACGTCCTCAAGCTGACCGAGGTGGACGGTTTCGACGTGGAGATCGGTGCGGAGGGCATCCTGGTCTTCCTGCGCTACGTCGACCGGCCCGGCGTGGTCGGCACCGTCGGCACCCTGCTCGGCGAGGCCGGCGTGAACATCGCCGCCATGCAGGTGGCCCGCCGCGAGGCCGGCGGCGAGACGCTCATGACGCTCACCGTCGACCAGGCCCTGGGCGCGGACCTGCTCACCTCGGCGGCCGACTCGATCGGCGCGGTCGCGGCCAGCGCCGCGGACCTGCGCGACGAGTAGTCCGGCCACGACGGATGGGGGGCCCGGCCGTTCGGCCGGGCCCCTCGTCGTACCCGGGGATCAGGGCTGGACGCGGGCCGGCGGCGGGTAGACCGAGCCGTCCTGGGCGTCGAAGAGCATCAGGTCGTGCTCGCCGGCCAGCCGCTCGATGTCCAGCAGCACCTCGTCCGGGCAGGTGGGGAAGAGGTTCATCTCCACGTGGTCGCCGGCCGCGTGCAGCGGGGCGACCTCCCACGGCGTGCCCGGCCCGGCCGGACGGTCGGGATAGCTGGCCGTGATGGCCCGGTAGAAGGCGACCAACCGCGGGTCCGGGTGCCGCTGGTCGTGCCGTCCCTCGCGGCACCGCCGCGCCGCCGCCCGCACGTCGTCAGGTGTGGCCCCGGCCGGCAGGGCCCACACGCTCAAGTCGAAACTCACGGCGGACAGCGTGCCATCCCGGGTGCGCGCCGTCACCCCTGCCCCGCCGCAGGTTAACTCGCTGATTGCCGACAGGACGCCGGACGGTCCGCTGTGGAGACTCTTGCGTCGAGTTGCGTCGATTCGCTAGCGTACCCGTGCGGTCACTGGCTGAGTCGATACTCCGGCCCGTCTTCGGGTGGCGTGGTCGGCCGTCCGGCCCACCGGCCCGCACCCCTCGATTGCGCGAGCCACGCGCACTCGTCGCTGACCGGCCCCCACGGTCGTTGCCGAGACCGTGGGGGCCGATCGCGGCCGGCGTCCCGGATGCGAAGTCGGGGCGGCGTGCCGCGCGGTCAGCGCCGGCGGTGGGCGAAGAGCGCCCGGTAGTCCGAGCCGTTGCGGAACCAGGCCAGCCCGGCCGGGCCGGCGGCGTACAGGGCGGTGGCGTAGGCGTCGGCCACCGCGAGGTCCGGGCCGACCACCGTGGCGGCGACCAGCTGGTCAGCCGGCTCACCGGTGTGCGGGTCCACCACGTGGCCACGCCGCCCGGTCACCCCCGAGGTGCCGACCGCTCCGGCGGTCATCTCCAGCACCAGCGGCGCCCGGTGCCCGTCGGTCGGGTGGTGCACGGCGACCCGCCACGGGCCGCCGTGCGCGGCGTGTCCCCGGACGGTCAGGTCGGCGCCGGCGAGCACGGCGTAGTCGTGGACGCCGGCGGCGCGCAGCCGGGCCGCGGCCCGCTCCACCGCCCAGCCGCCGAGCAGGCCGCCGGGGTCGAAGCCGCCCGGCACCGCCCAGGCGTCGAACCACCCGTCGGTCGCCGCCCGCATGGCGGCGCAGCGGTCCACCAGATCGGCCAGCGGCGGGTACGACTCGGGGCCGATCTCGCCCCGGCGCAGCTTCGACACCAGGCTGTCCGGCTGGTTCGGGCCGTAGGTGAGGTCGATGGCGCGCAGCTCGGCGACCGCGTCCCGGAGCGCCTCACCGACGCCCCGGCGGCCCAGCCACTCGGGCGCGTTGAGCAGCAGCGAGTATTCCGCGGTGGAGGTGCGGACGGTGTGCCGGACGCTGATCCGGTCGTTGGCGGTGCCGCCGGCCCGCTCCAGCCGGTGGCTGCGGGTGCCGAGGCGCAGGTCGGGGCGACGGTTTCGGAAGGCGGACTGGTCGATCCACCGGGTGCGGGGCTGCTCGTCCGTCCAGCGGGCCCGCCGCTGCTCCTCGATCCGCATGAGACTGCTCCCTCGCTGACCACGCCGCAGCGCCGCGGCGAAAGCCGGTCCCGGGCCCCCGTCGACCCTGTCGCCACCGACCCTAGGCAGTGGACATGACCGGACCATGAATGCCACCTGGGAGACTCCTGTGCATCGCGGTTTCCCGAATACTGGAAGCCGCGTACCGGGAGCCGGGACGGCGACGTACGGTTGCCGAGGACGACGAGGTGAGGAGCGCCAGGGTGGCACGCATTGCGGTGGTGGCCGGGGACGGCATCGGCCCCGAGGTGGTCGGGCAGGCCCGCAAGGTCATCGACGCGGTGCTCCCCGGGGTGGTCGAGGCCACGGAATACGACCTCGGCGCGGCCCGCTACCACCGCACCGGCGAGGTGCTGCCCGACTCGGTCCTCGACGAGCTGGCCGGGCACGACGCCATCCTGCTCGGCGCGGTCGGCGACCCGAGCGTGCCGCCGGGCGTGCTGGAGCGGGGCCTGCTGCTCAAGCTCCGCTTCGCGTTCGACCAGTACGTCAACCTCCGCCCGTCCCGGCTCTGGCCCGGCGTCGCCGGCCCGCTGGCCGCCGTCAAGCCCGGCGAGGTCGACCTGGTGGTGGTCCGCGAGGGCACCGAGGGCCTCTACGCGGGGGCCGGCGGCTCGCTGCACCGGGACACCCCGGCCGAGGTGGCCACCGAGGAGAGCCTGAACACCCGGCACGGCGTCGAGCGGGTGATCCGCGACGCGTTCGCCCGGGCCCGCCGCCGGGAGCGGCGCAAGGTCACCCTCGTGCACAAGACCAACGTGCTCACCCACGCCGGCTCGCTCTGGGCGCGCGCCTTCGCGGCCGTCGCCGCCGAGCACCCCGACGTGACCACCGAGTACCAGCACGTCGACGCCGCCGCGATGTTCCTGGTGACCAACCCGTCGCGCTACGACGTCGTGGTCACCGACAACCTCTTCGGCGACATCCTCACCGACATCGCCGCCGCGGTGACCGGCGGCATCGGGCTGGCGGCCAGCGGCTGCATCAACCCGGAGGGGCGCTACCCGTCGATGTTCGAGCCGGTGCACGGCTCCGCCCCGGACATCGCCGGCCGGGGGACCGCCGACCCGGTGGCCGCCGTGCTCTCCGCCGCGCTCCTGCTCGACCAGCTCGGCCACGCCGACGCCGCCACGAGGGTCACCGCCGCGGTCGCCACCGAGCTGGCCGGGCGTACGCCCGGTGCTCCGGTGCGCACCGAGGAGGTCGGCGACCGCCTCGCCGGTCACGCCGTAGCCTGACCGGGCCGTCACCTCGGCCCGGATCCGGGCCGCCAGACCCGCACCCGGGCCCGCTTCCGTCCCAGCCGCGGCCGGGCCACCCGTCGGGTGTGCCCGATGTGCCGGGGCGGAGCTATCCGCTGAACGACCGTTCGGGGTAAGTTTCTGGCACCAGTGACGTCGGCGTGCGATCCCGCATGCCGTGAACCCGCAGGGAGGTCAGCGCGATGAGCGGTGGTGACAAGCTCGATTTCGAGATCCGTCCGAATCCCGCGCCGGTATCCGCCGCCGACCGGGCCGCCCTGCTGGCGAACCCGGGCTTCGGCCGGGTGTTCACCGACCACATGGTGACCATTCGCTACGCCGAGGGCAAGGGCTGGTACGACGCCCGGCTGGAGGCGCGCGCGCCGATCCCGATGGACCCCGCCGCCGCGGTCCTGCACTACGCGCAGGAGATCTTCGAGGGGCTGAAGGCGTACCGGACCGGGGACGGGTCGGTCACCATGTTCCGCCCGGAGGCCAACGCGGCCCGCTTCGCCGCGTCGGCGCACCGGCTGGCCATGCCGGAGCTGCCGGCGGAGACGTTCGTCGAGTCGCTGCGCCGCCTGGTCGAGATCGACCAGGACTGGATCCCGGAGCACGAGGACGCCAGCCTCTACCTGCGCCCCTTCATGTTCGCCAGCGAGGTCTTCCTCGGCGTCCGCCCGGCCAACGAATACCTCTACTGCGTGATCGCCTCGCCCGCCGGGGCGTACTTCGCCGGTGGGGTCAAGCCGGTCACGGTCTGGGTCTCGCCGGACTACACCCGGGCCGCGCCCGGCGGCACCGGCGCGGCCAAGTGCGGCGGCAACTACGCCGCCTCGCTCGCCGCCCAGGCCGAGGCCATCGAGGCCGGCTGCGACCAGGTGGTCTTCCTGGACGCGGTGGAGCGGCGCTTCGTCGACGAGCTGGGTGGCATGAACGTCTTCTTCGTCTACGACGACGACACCCTGGTCACCCCGCCGCTGACCGGCACCATCCTGCCGGGCATCACCCGCGACGCGATCCTCACCCTGGCCGCCGAGTCGGGGCACCGGGTGCAGGAACGGCCGGTCACCTTCGCCGACTGGCAGGCCGACGCGGCCAGCGGGCGGCTGCGCGAGGTGTTCGCCTGCGGCACCGCCGCCGTGGTCACCCCGATCGGCGGGGTGCGCTTCCCGGACGGGGAGTTCCTGATCGGCGGCGGCGAGCCGGGCCGCTCCACCATGGCGCTGCGCCAGCAGCTGGTGGACATCCAGCGCGGTCGCGCCGAGGACCGGCACGGGTGGGTCTCCCGCGTCCTCTGACCCCGCACACGCACGTCCCGCACGGCCGGCCCGTCCTCGACGGCGCCGGCCGTGCGCGCATCCCGCCCCGGTCAGTCGAGCAGGTGGGTGCGGAGGGCGGCCAGTTGCTCGTCCGTCACGCCGGCGTGGCGCAGGTAGCCCTCGGCCGAGCCGTAGCCCTCGCGCAGCTCGGTGAGGAAGAGCCTCATGGCCTCGGCGGGGGAGGCGAGGAACGGCGGCGGCGGCTCGACGGCGTCCGGCAGGGTGGCCCGGACCCAGGCGCTGAACCGCTCGGACGCGACGGTGCTGAGCGCGTAGTCGGCGGCGATCTCGTCGTCGGGCACGCCGAGCACGGCCAGGGTGAGCCCGCAGACGATGCCGGTGCGGTCCTTGCCGGCGACGCAGTGCACGACCACCGGCGCGTTGGCGCTGTCGGCGATGAGGCCGACCGCCTCGGCCAGCCCGGCGGTGCCGGTGCGGGCCAGGTCGGCGTAGCGGTCGGCGAGGTAGCGCGCCAGGTCGCTGCCGGGCTCGTACATCCGCTCGGCCCAGTCCTGGTGCTCGGGGTGGATGTGCCGGTAGGTCAGCCCGTCGTAGGCGGGCACCCGGCCGTCCCGCTCCACCTCGGTGGGGCGGCGCAGGTCGATGACGGTGCGGATGCCGAGCGCGGTGAACGCCGCCCGGTCGGTCTCGTCGATGCGGTGCAGCGAGTCGGATCGGTAGAGCCGGCCGTGCCGGACGGTGCGCCCGTCCCGGCCGCGGTAGCCGCCGACGTCGCGGAAGTTGAACAACGTGGGGAAGGGGGTCTCCAGGGCGTCCACCCCTGACACGGTAACGGCCGGCGGGGCCACGATGTGCCCCGCCGGCCGCTGGTTGCAGGTGTCTCCGTTACCGGGCCGTACCCGGCGGAATCGACGAGTAGGTGTCGTCGTAGTAACCGCCGAGCTTGTCCCGGTACGCCGGGTCCGTGTCGGTGGTCGCGTCGTACTCGGGTGCGGCCTTGATCTGGTCCTTGCTCCGGTCGACGTAGACCTTCCGCTCGTCGTGGTCGACGTGGTTGACGGTGCCGGCCGGCAGCATGACCTTCTTGCCGAAGATCCACGGCCCGGTGTCCACCACGAGGAAACTGGAGTTCACCTCGTGGCTGGCCCGGTCCACCTTGCCGATACCGCCGTCACTCGCCTCCACCTTGTAGCCGACCAGGTCGACACCGGTCACCCCGGCGTCGTCCCGGTAGCTCCACGGATCGAAACGCCCGGCGGGCGCGCCGCCCGCGAAGGCGCCCTGACCACCCTGGGTCAGCGGATCCGGCGTCCCGTGGGTCGTTCGAGGGTCGAGCCGCTCCATGGCGTCAACACTCCCTTTCTCGACTTCTGGGGGATGTGCCTGTCGGATCCCTTCCTACCCGGATACGGAGATCGATACACCGACCGGCTCAGGCGAGCGCGGCCTCCGCGTCCAGAGCCACCGCGGCGGCGTGGACCACGGACGCGATGCGCAGGCCCTCGTGCACCTGGTCGCGGCTGAACCCGGCGGCGCGCAGGGTCTTCTCGTGCGACTCCAGGCAGACGCCGCAGCCGGTGATCGCCGAGACGGCGAGGCTCCAGAGCTCGAAGTCGGCCTTCTCCACCCCGGGCCGGGCGATGATCTGCATCCGCAGCCGGGCCGGCAGCGAGGCGTACTGCTCGTCGCCGATGAGGTGCTTGGCCCGGTAGTAGACGTTGTTCATGGCCATGATGGTGGCCGCGCCCTTGGCCGCCTCGACCGCCTCGGGCGTGAGGTGACCGGCCGCCTCGGCGGCGATCTCCCGCAGCACCATCGGGTTGCGGGCCGCCACCGCGCAGGCCAGGGCGGTGCCCCAGGCCTGCTCCGGCTTCAGCGTCGAGGTGGCGATGGTGGAGCCGAGGTTGAGCTTGATGTCCCTGGCGTACTCGGGCAGGGCCGCCTTGACCGCGTCCAGACCCATGCTCAGGCCCCGGCCCCGGCGAGCAGCGCGTTGGCGTCCAGGGTGGCGCCGCCCTTGTTCCAGTTGCACGGGCAGAGCTCGTCGGTCTGCAGGGCGTCGAGCACCCGCAGCACCTCGGAGACGTTCCGGCCGACCGAGCCGGCGGTCACCATGGCGAACTGGATCTCGTTGTCCGGGTCGACGATGAAGGTGGCCCGCTGGGCGACGCCGTCCTCGCCGAGCACGCCGCAGTCGGCGGTCAGCTCGCGCTTGATGTCGCTGAGCATCGGGAAGGGCAGGTCGCGCAGGTCCGGGTGGTCCTTGCGCCAGGCGTAGTGGACGAACTCGTTGTCCACGGAGACGCCGAGGACCTGGGCGTCCCGGTCGGCGAACTCGCCGTTGAGGCGGCCGAACTCGGCGATCTCCGTCGGGCAGATGAAGGTGAAGTCCTTCGGCCAGAAGAAGACGACGCGCCACTTGCCCTCGTAGGTCTTGTGGTTGATCGTCTCGAACGCCTTGTCGGCGTCGAGCGACACGCAGGCGGTGAGTTCGTACTCGGGGAAGCGGTCACCGACAGTGAGCAACGGTCCTCCTTGAGGGCAGCCCGGCGGTGCCGCCGGGCCGGTAACTGGATCTGTTCCAGATGCTTCCGCAGCCCGCTTCCCACCCGACGCCGGGCAGGTGCCCTGTTAAGTCGATCACCGGCCTGTCCCGGGATGTGGGTTTCTCCTCCCAAAACCCGGGGCGGGGTGGCAGAGTACGGACCGTGACCAGCTCCGTCCTGATTATTGGCAACTAGCGCGCCGGCCTTCCCCCTCGCCGAGCGCGCAGACCTCCCGCATCCGCGGGGGGTCTTTTTGTTGCTCCCCGCAGGTTCGAGAAGAGGACTCCCATGACCTTCCAGGTGTACGACACGACGCTGCGCGACGGCGCCCAGCGCGAGGGGCTCACCTACTCGGTGGTCGACAAGCTGGCGGTGGCCCGCCTGCTCGACGACCTCGGGGTCGGCTTCATCGAGGGCGGCTGGCCGGGCGCGGTGCCGAAGGACACCGAGTTCTTCCGCCGGGCCCGCACCGAGCTGGAGCTGCGCCACGCCGTCCTGGTCGCGTTCGGGGCCACCCGGAAGGCCCGTGTCGCGGTCGAGGACGACCCGCAGGTGCGCGGGCTGCTCGACGCGCGGACCCCGGCCGTGGCGCTGGTCGCCAAGGCGGACCTGCGGCACGTCGAGCGGGCGCTGCGCACCACCGCCGACGAGAACCTGGCGATGATCCGCGACACGGTCGCGTACCTGGTGGCGGAGGGCCGGCGGGTCTTCGTCGACGGGGAGCACTTCTACGACGGCTACCGGTACGACCCGGCGTACACGGCCGCGGTGGCGCAGACCGCGCTCGCCGCCGGGGCCGAGCGGTTCGTCCTCTGCGACACCAACGGCGGCATGCTGCCCTCCCAGGTCACCGCCGCGATCACCGACCTCACCGCGCGCACCGGGATCGCCCCCGAGCTGCTCGGCATGCACGCCCAGAACGACACCGCCTGCGCGGTGGCCAACACGATCGCGGCCGTTGAGGCCGGCGTCCGGCACGTCCAGGGCACCGCCAACGGCTACGGCGAGCGCCCCGGCAACGCCGACCTCTTCGCGATCGTGGCCAACCTCCAGCTCAAGCTCGGCATGCCCGTCCTACCGGAGGGCTGCCTGGAACAGATGGTGCGGGTCTCGCACGCCATCGCCGAGATCGCCAACATCGCCCCCGACACCCACCAGGCCTACGTCGGGGCCGCCGCCTTCGCCCACAAGGCGGGGCTGCACGCGAGCGCGATCAAGGTCGACCCGTTGCTCTACAACCACGTGGATCCCTCCGTGGTGGGCAACGACATGCGGATCCTGGTGACCGAGATGGCCGGCCGGGCCAGCGTCGAGCTCAAGAGCCGTGAGCTCGGCCTGGACCTGGCCGGCCATCCGGACGCGGTGTCCAAGGTGACCAGCCGGATCAAGGAGCTGGAGGCCGGCGGCTGGTCGTTCGAGGCCGCCGACGCCTCGTTTGAGCTGCTGGTCCGCTCGGAGCTGCCGGACGCCGCGCCGGCCCGGCCGTTCGCCCTGGAGTCCTACCGCGTGCTGGTCGAGCACCGCGAGGACGGCGCGGTGGTCTCCGAGGCCACCGTCAAGATCCGGGTACGCGGCGAGCGCGTCATCGCCACCGCCGAGGGGAACGGCCCGGTCAACGCCCTGGACGAGGCGCTGCGGGTGGCGCTCGCCCGGCACTATCCGGAGCTGCGCGAGTTCGAGCTGGCCGACTACAAGGTGCGCATCCTGGAGGGCAGCCACGGCACCGGGGCGGTGACCCGCGTGCTCGTGGAGACCGCCGGGGCAGGCCGCGACTGGACCACGGTCGGCGTCCATCCGAACGTGGTCGAGGCGAGCTGGCACGCGCTGGTCGACGCCCTCACCTACGGCCTGGATCGGGCCCGGGTCTGACGCTCAGCCGGCGGGCAGCCGCAGCTCGGCCAGCACGGCGCGGTGGTCGCTGCCCGGCACCGCGTGCACGCTGACCGCGCGTACCGCGATCCGCCGGTCGACCAGCACGTGGTCGATGGTGACCGGCGGGATCCGATCGCCGTCGTAGGGGCCCCAGGTGCCGGAGAGCCCGGCGCCGGCCGCGTCGGCGGCGTCGACGTAGCCGGTGTCGATCAGATCGCGCAGCGGCGCGTGGTCGAGGGTGGCGTTGAAGTCGCCGGCCAGGATGCTCAACCCGCCCCGCGGGGTGGCCGGCGGCTGGGCCCGCAGGTCGGTCCACCAGTCCGGCACCACGTCGACGGCGTACGGGGCGGCCGGGTGCGCCGACTCGACCCGCAGCGGCGGCGCACCGGGCACGGCCACCGTCGCGTACGCCTGGGTGAAGGAGAAGCCCTCGTTGCGCCGCCAGCCGGTGCCGCTGAGCGGGTGGCGCGCGTACAGCCCGGAGCCGGTGGTGCCGACCTCGGGGTTCAGCGCCCGGTAGGGCAGCAGGGTGGCCAGCCCGAGCCGGTCCAGCTCGGCTGCTGCCTCCGGGGTGAACTCCTGCACGGTCAGCACGTCGACCCGGTGCGCCCGGACCAGCTCGACCAGCCGCGCCGGATCGGCCCGGCCCTTGAGCAGGTTGGCGGTGAGCAGCCGGAGCACCGGCCCGGCCACCTCCGGCCGGTCGTCGCGGACGGCCCGCGGCGCCACCGCGGCCACCAGCGCCAGCGTGGCCAGGGCCGCGACCACGGCGGGTGCGCGGCGCCGCAGGGCGAGCGCCAGCACCACCGGGGCGAGCGCGGCGGCGGCGACGTACGGCGTGAAGGCGACCGCCTGCACCAGCGGCCCCCGTTCCAGCCCGGCCAGCCGGAGCGCCGCCCAGGCGGCCACGGGCACGACAGCCAGCCAGCAGGCGATCGTGGCGATCCGTCCCCTCGTGATCATGGCCGTCACCCTAGCGGTCGGCGGGGCGGCCCGTTTTCATGAATGGTTCCACGCTCACTTCTCACAATTATCGAAAGCATTTCTCGGACGCCGCGAGGTAAATGTGAGCTATTGACCGTCCGCATTTTCCGATGCTAGGTTCCACCTGGTCGAGACGTCGCGACTCTCCGTAGTAAGCCCAGTTCAAGGCCAGGTGCAGCCCGACACTCACGGTGCGCTTCGACATGGACCCCCGATGGTTCGCAATTGTTCTGCGCCTGGCTTTTGTGCCGCATCCATCCGTCCCGCACAGCATGTGGGTCGGCCGTATCACCACGGTCACAAAAGGGAGATCTGTCATGGCCACATTCCTCAAGCGCAAGGCGACGGTGGTGGCCCTCGCCGCGCTGTCCCTCACCCTGGCCGGCGGCGGCATCGCGGCCGCCGCCCACCCGGCGGCGAAGGCCCCGGCCGAGGTCGGGCAGCCCGGCGCGCGCCAGCCCGGCCAGCAGCCGCCGGTGACCGCCGCCGAGACCCGGGCCGCGAGATCCGCGCTGAACGCCACCCTGGCCGCGCCGGCGCCCGGGCTGGTCGCCTGGGCGGTGGTCAGCCCGAACGGGACCCTGCTCCAGCACTCGGCCAACGTGGTGAGCGCCAAGAAGTTCTCCCCGTCGACACCGGGGCAGTTCGCGGGGCAGTACCAGGTGACGCTCGACTACGCGGTCAACCTCAAGGGCCTGCACGCCACGATCGGCACCAACGACGCGGCGAACGTCCCGCCCGCGGGCGAGGTCGCGGTCGCGCCCCGCTACCTGATCCCGAACGCGGTCTTCGTCCAGACCCGCAACTCCACCGGCGGGTACGCGGACCGGCCGTTCCACCTGCTCATCGCCAACTGACCCCCGCCGGCAGCCGGCCCCCGCCCCCGTGCGGGGGCCGCCTGTCGTGCTCGCCTGCCCCCGTCTGCCCCGGCCCGGGCCCGCTCGCGCCGTTGCGGACCGGCCGGGGGAGTCGTCCCGATCCGGCCCCGGAACGGTCCCCGAGGGGTCGATAATCCGACGTTTGTCCGTACGCCGGCACGGGAAGCAAGCACCGTGACGGACATCTCGGACACCCTGGCCAGCGTGCCCAGCCCGGTCGATGCCGACGCGAGCGGCGTCGAGCTGGATCAGACCCTCTTCGAGGTCAAACGCGTGATCGTCGGGCAGGATCGGCTCGTCGATCGCCTGCTCACCGCCCTGATCGCCGACGGCCACTGCCTACTGGAGGGCGTGCCGGGGGTGGCCAAGACCCTCGCGGCGCAGACCCTCGCCACCGTGGTCGGCGGCACCTTCTCCCGGATCCAGTTCACCCCCGACCTGGTCCCCTCGGACATCGTCGGCACCCGCATCTACCGGGCCTCCACCGAGGCGTTCGACGTGGAGCTGGGCCCGATCATGGCGAACCTGGTGCTCGCCGACGAGATCAACCGGGCCCCGGCCAAGGTGCAGTCGGCGCTGCTCGAGGCGATGGCCGAGCGGCAGGTCTCCATCGGCGGCCGGAGCTGGCCGGTCCCCGACCCGTTCCTGGTGCTGGCCACCCAGAACCCGATCGAGTCGGAGGGTGTCTACCAGCTCCCCGAGGCGCAGCGCGACCGCTTCCTCATGAAGGTCGTCGTCGACTACCCGAGCGACGCCGACGAACTGGCCATCCTCTACCGGATGAGCACCGAGCGGCCGACCGCCCGCCCGGTGCTCGACCCGGTCCGGCTGCGCGAACTCCAGCGGCGCGCCGCCGACGTCTTCGTCCACCACGCCCTCGCCGAGTACGTAGTCCGGCTCATCCTCGCCACCCGGGACCCGGGGCGGTTCGGGCTACCCGAGATCGCGCCGCTGCTGGCGTACGGGGCGAGCCCACGGGCCACCCTCGGCCTGGTGGCGGCGGCGCGGGCGCAGGCGCTGATCCACGGTCGCGACCACGTGCTCCCGGAGGACGTCCGGGACCTCGCGGTCGACGTGCTGGCCCACCGGCTCGTGCTGTCCTTCGACGCGGTGGCCGACGGGGTCTCCGCCGAGACGCTGGTCCGCCGGCTGGTCGAGGCGGTGCCGCCACCCCGGGTGGTCACCGGGCACCCGGAGGCGGCGCCCGACCTGGCGGCGGCATGAGACGCCGGGACGCACCCGCCAGGCCCGACCCCGGACTGGCCGACCTGGCCCCCGACCAGCGGCTGCGCCGCCTGGAACTGACCGTCACCCGGCGCCTCGACGGGCTGTTGCACGGCCAGTACCGCGGCCTGCTGCCCGGTCCCGGCAGCGAGGCGGCCGGCAGCCGGGAGTACCGCCCCGGGGAGGACGAGGTCCGCCGGATGGACTGGGCGGTGACCGCGCGGACCACCGTCCCGCACGTACGCGAGGTCGACGCCGACCGCGAGCTGACCACCTGGCTGCTGGTCGACGCCAGCCCCAGCATGGAGTACGGGACGGCCACACTGGACAAACGGGAGCTGGCGGTGGCCGCCGTGGCGGCGGTCGGCTTCCTCACGGCCGGCGTCGGCAACCGCCTCGGCGGCCAGGTGCTCGCCCCGGACGGGATCCGCCGGTTCCCGGCCCGCGGCGGGCGTACCCACCTGCTCGGGCTGCTCCGCGCCCTGCTGGGTGCGCCGCGCACCGACGGGCACCCGCAGACGCCGGGCCTGCACGAGGGGCTGGACGGGCTGCAGCGGATGGCCACCCGGCGCGGGCTCGTGGTGGTCGTCTCCGACTTCCTCGACGGGCTGCCCGACGAGCCGGACGCCGCCCCGGCCTGGGAGGCCGTGCTGCGCCGGCTGGCCGTCCGGCACCAGGTGCTGGCGGTCGAGGTGACCGACCCGCGGGAGTTGGAGCTGCCCGACGTCGGGCTGGTCACCCTTGTCGACCCGGAGACCGGCCGCCGCCGCGAGGTGTGGACCGGGGACCCGGGCCTGCGCGAACGGTACGCCCAGGCCGCCGCCGCCCAGCGCGACCAGGTGCGGGACGCGCTGCGCCGGTCCGGTGCGACGCACCTGGCGCTGCGTACCGACCGGGACTGGAGCGCCGACATCGTCCGGCACGTGCACGCCCAGCGCCGGCTCGCGGCCGCGCCCGCCGCGGCCCGGGGAGGTGCCGCGTGACCTGGCAGTCACCCGCCCGACTCTGGCTCCTGCTCGGTGTCGCCGCGCTGGTCGTCGGCTACCTGGCCATGCAGCGCCGGCAGAGCCGGTACGCGGTGCGCTTCACGAACCTGCGGCTGCTGGACCGGGTCGCCCCGCAGCGGCCGGCCTGGCGCCGGCACGTCCCGGCGGGGCTCTTCCTCGCCATGCTCGCGCTGCTGGTGGTCGGCTTCGCGCGGCCCAACGCCGAGGTGCGGGTGCCCCGGGAACGGGCCACCGTGATGGTGGCGGTGGACGTCTCCACCTCGATGCTGGCCGGCGACGTCGATCCGGACCGGTTGACCGCCGCCAAGGAGGCCGCCCGCCGGTTCGTCGACGGGCTGCCGGACGAGTTCAACGTGGGACTCGTGGCGTTCGCCGGCAGCGCGGCGGTGGTGGTGCCGCCGAGCACCGACCGGGACGCGCTGGACGAGGGGGTCGAGCGGCTCGCCGAGGGGATCACCGGGGTGCAGGGCACCGCCATCGGCGAGGCCATCAGCACCTCGCTGGGCGCGGTCAAGAGCCTGGACGCCAAGGCCGCGAAGGACCCGCCGCCGGCGCGGATCATCATCCTCTCCGACGGGGCGAACACGTCCGGCATGGACCCGCTGGAGGCGGCCGGCCAGGCCGTGGCGGCCAAGGTGCCGGTGCACACCATCTCGTTCGGCACCCCGTCCGGCTCGGTCGACCGGGGTGGGCGGGCCATCCAGGTGCCGGTCGACGGGCAGACCCTCAAGGCGGTCGCCGAGGAGACCGGGGGCGGCTTCCACGAGGCGTCCACCAGCGCCGAGCTGCGCGCCGTCTACGAGGACATCGGCACGTCGGTGGGCTACCGCAACGAACGGCAGGACATCTCGGCCCGCTTCATCGGTCTCGGGCTGGTCTTCGCCATGGGGGCCGCCGCCGGATCGCTGCGGTGGTTCTCCCGACTGCCCTGAACCGCAAGGACCGGACGACGCACGACGTGAGGAGCCCAGGTATGGCAGTGCAGACCGGACTCGGCGAGCCGCGCGGCCCGTGGTTCGTCTCGCCGGAGCTGGACCCGGACGGGCGCGGGCGCTGGGACGTACCCGGTTCCGAGCGGGAGGCCGCGCGGCGGGGCTGGCGTCGTCGGCTCCTGAGCGCGGCGGCGGTGGTGGCCCTCTCCACCGTCTCCGGTGCGGCGGCCGGCACCTGGGCCGCCGACCGGGACGCCCCCGGGCCGTCGGCGGCCTCGGCCGCGCCGGTACCGGCGGAACTGGTCACCGCCGCCGAGAAGACCGTCCCCGGGGTGGTCTCGGTGATGGTGGGCGGGTCGTCCGGCGCGTCGGCCAGCGGCTCCGGCTTCGCCATCGACAACGAGCAGCACATCGTGACCAACGACCACATCCTGTCCCGGGGCGGCTCCGGCCCGGTGACGGTGGAGACCGCCGACGGGCGCCGGTTCACGGCCGAGGTGGTGGGGCGGGAACCGGGCAGCGACCTGGCGGTGCTGAAGGTCCCGGCGTCGGCCCGGCTGTCGGCGCTGCCGCTGGCCAAGCCGAACTCGGCCCGGGTGGGCGAGCCGGTGCTCGCGGTCGGCTCCCCGCTCGGCCTGGCCGGCACCGTCACCGCCGGTATCGTCAGCGCGCTCAACCGGCAGGTCCGCATCGGCAACGGCCGGCACACCGCCGTGCAGACCGACGCCTCGATCAACCCGGGCAACTCCGGTGGGCCGCTGGTCAACGCGCGGGGAGAGGTGGTCGGGGTGAACACGGCCATCGCCACCATCGACGGCAACGGCTCCATCGGCATCGGGTTCGCCATCCCGATCGACCAGGTCCAGCAGACCGCCGACACCATCATCGGCCGCGGCGGCTGACCGGCCCGGCGGCCCTGACCTGCGCCGCCGTGCAGGGCCGCCCGCCGGAGCGGGAACTGTCGGATATCCGGCCTGGGACCATCGGGCCATGGAAATATTACGCTGAGTATGGATACTGGCGTGGGTGGAGCAAGCTGTCATCGCGGCCCTCCTCCTGGTGGGCCTGGTCATCGGCGCCGGTGTCGGCGCGTCGTACGCCCGCGCGCAGCGGGGTTGGAAGGACTATCAGACGATCCGGACCAGCGTCCCGGGCGCCCGGCGCACCGCCTGGACGGCGATCCGGGGGGTGGTCACCAAGATCGGGGTGATCGCGCTGCTGCTGGTCGGGGCGGCCGCGTACGCGGCGGCCGGGTCGGACCACGAACGGGCGGGCCCCGCGCCCACCCCCACCCCGACCGTGACCGCCACTCCGGGCCACCGCGCCGGGCGCTAGCCTCGGGGGCGTGGACGACGGACTGCGGGTGACGGACCGGCTCGTGGTGCCCGAGGCCGAGCTGCGGGAGCGTTTCTCCCGCTCGTCCGGCCCGGGTGGTCAGGGCGTCAACACGACCGACTCGCGGGTGGAGCTGAGCTTCGACCTGGCCGGGTCGCCGAGCGTGCCCGAGTCGCTGCGCGCCCGCGCCCTGGACCGGCTCGCCGGCCGGCTGGTCGACGGGGTGCTGACCGTCGCGGCCAGTGAGCACCGGGCGCAGCTGGCAAACCGGGAGGCGGCCCGCGAGCGGATGGCCGCCCTGCTGCGCGAGGCCGTGGCGCCGCCGCCGAAGCCGCGCCGCCCCACCCGCCCCTCGCGGGCGGCCAAGGAGCGCCGGCTGGCCGACAAGAAGCGGCAGTCCCAGCGCAAGCGCGACCGCCGGGCCGACGGGGACTGAGCTGCGCCGGCCGCCCGGCCTCGCCCTGGCCGGGCCGGGCGAGCGGACGGGTCCGGCTCCCGGTGGTCAGCGCGACGGCACCGGCCCGCTGGTGGCCCCCTCGTCGTCGCGGAGCACCTCGAACCCGGTGAGGACCAGGCAGACCCCGGCGAGCAGGGCCAGCGCGAGCAGCGCCGACAGCCCGGTCGTCAGCGGCAGCAGCGCCGCCACCACCAGGGCCTGCACCAGCCGGGCCGGACGCCGGCGCCCGGTCGTGCGCCACCGGAACGCCTGGACGCCCAACAGGTAGAGCAGCACCCCGCCGAAGAGCGCGGCGTGCGCCAGCGGGTACGGCGGCGGCCCGAGCTCGAAGAAGCCCCGGCTGCCCAGCACCGACATGGTCTTGCGCAGGCCGAGCGAGACCAGCACGATCCCCGCCACCATCGGCAGGTGCAGCCACGTGTACGCGTCGCGGGCCAACCGGGTCCGGGTGCGGAGGTCGGCGGCGGCCAGCATCCGTTCCCCCTCGGTGCTGTCCCAGCCGAAGTAGGCCCACCACAGGGCGGCCAGCAGGGCGGTGCCGAGGAAGGCCGCCACGACGATCCGGGCCGAAATCGGGGTGTAGACCACCGCGCTGCCCATCGAGATCACCGCCTCCCCGAGGCCGATGATGATGATCAGGCTGTGCCGGTCGGCCCAGTGCTCCGCCGAGCGCACGCTGAGGTGGCGCAGGCCCACCCGGGCGTTCCCGACCAGGTCGACGGCGATGGCGAGCAGCCACAACCCGACCCGCGGCGGGGAGAACTGGCGGACGTCGCCGACCGGCAGCGGCAGCAGCGCGGCGACCAGCATCAGGCCGAGCGACACCAGGGTCGGCACGGCGGCCCGCAGCGGCGGCGTCCGCCACGCCGGGTCCTGCCACGCCACCAGCCCGAACGAGGCCAGGTGCAGCAACCGGATGGCCGCGTAGCAGGCGATGAAGATCAGCGGTCCGGGCAGGCCGCCGCGCGAGTCGTCGATCGCCTGCGGGCTGGCCAGCGTGATCAGCGCCGTGAGCGCCACCACCAGCACCATGACCAGGCGGACCACCGGACTCTCCGAGCGGACCTCGGCCGCCAGCCAGGCGTACGCGCACCAGGCCTGCCAGAGCACGGCGAGCACCAGCAGCCCGCGCGCCAGGCCGGGCCACGTCGGGTCGTCGGCCATCAGCGCGGCCACCTGGAGGAACGCGTAGACGAACACGAGGTCGAAGAAGAGCTCCTTCGGCGTGACCCCGGCGTGCCCCTGGGTCGGGCCGATCATTGCGTGCAGCCGGCGGTGCCGGCGCCGGAACACGGTCACGTCGGCCAGCGCGGTCGCCCCCACCGCAGCGGCCAGCAGGGCCAGCTCGGCCAGCACGGGCAGGTGCGGGGCGAGGGGCGCCAGCCCGGCCACCAGCAGGATGCCGAGCACCGGCGACCGGCCCAGGATGCGCAGCGTCCGCACCTCGAACAGCACCAGTCCCAGCAGGTAGAGCACCACCCCGCCGTGGAGCACCAGCACCGTGAGCGTCGAGGTCGCCCCGTCGCTGCCCACCCGCAGCTCGCCGAGCACCTTCTTCAGGCCGAGCGCCACCAGGATCAGCCCGGTCATCATCGGCAGGTGCAGGAAGCTGTACGCGTCCCGGCCGAGCACCGCGCGCCGCGTGCCGGCGGCCCGCTCCATCGCCTGCTCGGCCGCGAACCGGGCCACGTCGAAGTAGGTCCACCACAGCGCGCCGGCCAGCGCCACCCCGAGCAGCGCCCCGGCGAGCACCGCCGGGGTCAGCGGTTGGGTCGCCGCCACCCCCTGGCTCAGCCCCACCGAGATGATCGTCTCGCCGAACCCGATCAGGATGATCAGGGCGTGCCGCTCCGCCCAGTAGGGGATCGAACCGATCCACCACCGGTCCGCGGGAACCAGGACCGCACCGCCGTACTCGGCCACGATGGCGCAGCCCACCAGCGTGAAACGGACCCACTCCCTGGCCACGCCGTCCGACACGTGGCCCGGGACCAGCGCGGCGGCGAGCAGGAACAGCGCCCCGGCCAAGGCCGCCGGCCAGGCCCGCAGCGCCAGCCGGCGGGGCCCCGACTCCCCGGCCCCGGCCCGCGCGGCGACGGTCAGCGCGGTACCGCGCACGACCAGGTAGCCGAGGGCGAAGACCACCGGCCCGGAAAGCCCGCCGGGCCGGTCGAGGAACGCCTCGCGCACCGTGAGGCCCATCACGAACAGGGTGGCGCTGAGCCCGAACATCACCACCGGCATGACCCCGCGGTCGAACCGGATGGTGCTGCCCAGCCAGGCGAACGGCGCCCAGCACCACCAGAGCAGCACGAGCAGCAGCAGGCCGCGGGGCAGCCCGGCCGCGTTGAGTTGCTCGGCGGTCACCCCGGTGACGTTGAGGAACGCGAAGACGAAGATCAGGTCGAGGAAGAGCTCCAGCCGGCTGACGCCGCCCGCGTCGCCGGCCAGCTGGATCCGACCGACGCCGCCCACCACCTCACTGTGCCAACCGGGCCAGGTCCGGACCGGAGATCCGTCCCAATCACACCCTCCGGCCGGCCGCGACCCGGAAAACGGTTTGAGGACCCGCCCGGCGTCGCCCAGAATCCGCCGGGTGCCGAGCGATTTCTCCGTCAAGCCCACCCTCACCGGCGACCGCGCCCTGCTGCGCCCGTTCGTCGACGACGACCTCGCGGCCTTCGAGGCGATCCTGGCCGACCCGGAGGTGGCCCGGCTCACCGGCAGTCCGCCCGGAGACGGGCTCGAACCGGCCCGGCTGCGGGCCTGGTACGGCACCCGCAACAGCCAGACCGACCGGCTCGATCTGGCCGTGGTGGACCGGGCGACCGGGCTCTGCGTGGGCGAGGTCGTCCTCAACGAGTGGGACCGGCACAACCTCAGCTGCAACTTCCGCACCCTGATCGGCCCCGCCGGGCGGAACCGCGGGCTCGGCACCGAGGCGGTCCGGCTCATCGTCGGCTACGGCTTCGAGCAGCTCGGCCTGCACCGGATCGGGCTGGAGGTGTTCGCCTTCAACCCCCGCGCCCGCCGGGTCTATGAGAAGGTCGGTTTCGTGGTCGAGGGCACGCTGCGGCAGGTCCTCCGCGACGGCGACGGCTGGGTGGACGCCACCGTCATGTCGATCCTGGCCGACGAGTGGGCGGCGCACCGGGGCCACCCGGCCGGCTGAGCCCGCCACGCGGGACCGGGTTGAGCCGGGCCCGTCGGAGCGCTTCAATACGTACGGGAGCAAGGGCCGTCACCGACCACCACGTCACGTGACAGGAGTCCCGTCCTCATGCTCCGTTCCTCCCTGCGCGCCGCGCTGGTCGCGGTCGCCGCACTCCTGCCCGCCCTCGCGGTCGGGTTCGCTCCCGTCTCCACCGCACTGCCGGTCGCCGCCGCGGCCACCCCGGTCCGCGTCATGCCGCTCGGCGACTCCATCACCGGGTCGCCCGGCTGCTGGCGCTCGGTGCTCTGGAACCGCCTCCAGTCCACCGGCTACCCCGACGTCGACTTCGTCGGCACCCTCGGCCCGCAGGGCTGCGGCCAGCCCTACGACGGCGACAACGAGGGACACGGCGGCTACCTGGTCACCAACGTGGCCAACCAGAACCTGCTGCCCGGCTGGCTCGCCGCCACCCACCCGGACGTGGTGCTCATGCACTTCGGCACCAACGACGTGTGGAGCAACATCGCCCCGGCCACCATCCTGGCCGCGTACTCGAAGCTGGTGGACCAGATGCGCGCCGCCAACCCGGCGACGACCGTGCTGGTCGCGAAGATCATCCCGATGAGCCCGCCCACCTGCGCCGAGTGCGGGCAACGGGTGGTCGCGCTCAACGGCGCCGTCGACGGCTGGGCGGCGGGAAAGACCACGGCCGCCTCGCCGGTGGTCGTGGTCGACCAGTGGACCGGCTTCAGCACCGCCACCGACACCTACGACGGGGTGCATCCCAACGCCACCGGCGACCAGAAGATCGCCGACCGCTGGTATCCGGCGCTCACCGCGGCCCTGCGCCGGACCACCCCGACGCCCACCACCTCGCCGACCGGGAGCCCCACCCCGACGCCGACGCCCAGCACGACCCCGAGCGGCGGCCCGACGCCGACGCCGACCGGCCCGTCCGGGACCGCGTGTACGGCGACCTACCGGGTCGCCGGTCAGTGGCCGGGCGGCTTCCAGGGCGAGGTCACCGTCCGTAACAGCGGCACCGCGCCGGTGTCCGGCTGGACGGTCCGGTTCACGCTGGCCGACGGCCAGCGGGTCACCCAGTCGTGGAGCGCCGAGGTGAGCCAGAGCGGCACCACGGTGACCGCCCGGAACGCGAGCTGGAACGGCGGCCTCGCTCCCGGCGCGCAGACCACCTTCGGCTTCCTGGCCGGCGGCGCCGGCACGAACCCGGTGCCGGTGGTGAGCTGCACGCCCGCCTGACCTCTCGGGTGGGGCCCGTCGGCCAGGCGCCGGCGGGCCCCGGTCAGCCCGGCCGGTCCGCCCCGTCGAGGGCGGCCAGCAGGCGGCCCCGCAGCTCGCCGGCCCGCTCCGCGAACCCCCGCTGGGCGGCGGCGTACTCGGCCCGGCCCTCCGGGGTCTCCACCCGCACCGGCGGGTAACCGAGGTCGGCCAGGTCGTAGGGGCTGGCCCGCATGTCCAGCGTGCGGATCTCCCGGGCCAGCGCGAAGGCGTCCGCCACCAGCTCGGACGGCACCAGCGGCGAGAGCTTGTACGCCCACTTGTAGAGGTCCATGTTGGCGTGCAGGCAGCCCGGCTGCTCCAGCGCGTGCTGGCTCTCCCGGGTCGGGGTGAGCACGTTGAGCGGCCGGGCCGGCGCCGTGAAGAACCGGAACGCGTCGAAGTGGCTGCACCGCACGCCGCGCTCCTCGACCACCGACGCGGTGGCCGCCGGGCTGAGCCGCAGCGGCCAGGCGTTGTGCCGCACCTCGTCCTGGGTCTGCCGGTAGACCATCGCCCACTCGTGCATCCCGAAGCAGCCGAAGTGGGCCGGCCGCCCGGCGGTCGCCGCGAGCAGCGTACGGATCCAGGAGATCGACTCGGCCCGCCGCGCGCGTACCCCCTCGGTGTCGAGGGTGACCCCGGCGGCGGTGGCGCGGTAGTCCCGGCCGAACGTGGCCGGGTCGGCGTCGCGCAGCGTCACGCCGGCGCCGGGGTGCCAGCGGCGCAGCTGGGCCGGGCGGTGCGAGTAGTAGGTGAAGAGGAAGTCCTCCACCGGGTGCGGCACCCCGGCGCGGCGGCGGGCCAGGTGCGGCGCCAGCCAGGCGTCGACCCGCTCCTCGTGGGCGCGCCGCCGGGCCTGCCAGTCGGCCGCGTCGAGCGCGGTGGCGGGGGCGAGGGCGGCGGTCACGGACCCCAGGGTACGGCCGCCGCCCGGCCCCGGTCACCGCACGTCGACCCGCACCCCGGCGGAGAAGACGCCGCTGCGCAGCTCCAACTGCTTCGGCGGGTCGTCGCCGTGCACCGTGAACACCAGGGGCAGCAGCACCCGGGAGCCCGCGGCGACCGGCTGGGCGAAGACGTCCCGGCCGAGGTTCGCCACGCGGGTGGCGCTCTCGTCGGTGGCGACCCAGTTCCCTCCGGGCAGGTACGCCCGCTGCAACTGCCCGTGCCAGGTCTGCTCGCCGCCCGTGAGGTTGCGCACCCCGACCGTGGCCAGGCACTGCCGGCCGCCCGCCGACGCCGACGGCAGCGTCCCCGCGCCGCAGGCCAGCCGGTAGACGGTGAACTCGAACGCGGTCTCGCGCAGCGGGACGCCGAGCGCGCCGGTCACGCTGTTGCCCACCCAGGCGCCGCTGGTCGGCTGCTTGGTGGTGTCCATGGCGGCCACCCGCTGGGTGGCCGTCCAGGCCGCCGCACCGACCACGCCGGCGAGCACCGCCGCCGCGACCCCGACCACCATCCAGATCGGCGGACGGCGGCGGCGCCCGGCGGGGGCGGGCATCGACGGGCGCGGGTAGACCGTGCCCCGGTCCGCCGGGCCGCCCACGCCGCCGGCGACGGGCGGGGCGCCGGTGGCAGCCGGGGCCGGGTCGGGCCCGCCGCGCCGCCGCCACGCCCACCACAGCACGCCCATGGTCAGGACCAGGAGCGCGGCGAGCGCGGCCAGCAGCACCGGCGGGCGGCGCCAGGCCGGCGCCGCGGTCACCTGTGCCGCCGGGACCGCGGCGGCGCCCGTCCAGGTCGCCGTGGCGCAGTCGTACGGCCGGGTGCCGTCGGTGCCGTAGGCGCAGGTCGGCGCGGTCATCGACCGGCCCGGGGCGGCCACGGTCAGGGCGGTGTTCAGCGTGGTGGTGCTCCGTGCCGGCAGCCGCAGCCGCCAGGTCACCTCGTTGGCGGTGGCCGACCCGAGCGGGCGGTTGGCCCGGCCGCCGCCGGTCACCGCGGTCGCCCGGGACCCGGCCGGCAGCTCCTGCCGGACGGTCGTCTCGACGGGCGTCGGACCGCCGTTGCGGACCTGGATCCGGTAGCCCGGCGCCGGGGTGCCGGCCGCCGCCACCGCCACCGTGACGGGTGGCCCGCTCAGCTGGATGGGCGCCGGCTTGGTCGTCGGCATGGCCGGTGGCGCCGCCGGCATCCCGGTCGGGATCGGGGTGGCCCGGGCCACCGCGGCCGGCGGAGCCGCCGGTTGCGGCGGCGCGGCCGCCGCCCGGGGCGCCGCCCCGGGCAGGGCCGGCACGGCGGCGATGACGCCGAGGCAGTTCACGAGCACTGCCAGGGTCCTGTGGTGTCGTCTCGATGCAGGCATACGAACGAACCTCCGGCCCCGAAGCTATGGGCCCGGACCCGCCGGGCGGGTACGAAGTCCGCAATCCCGCCCCGCCCGGCGCGGGCCGGCGTACCCTGGCGCGCCGCCCCGCCGGGCCGATGGCCGCGTCCGGCGTGGCCCGGCCGGCCGGCGGGGATAGATTGGCCGGGTGCGTATCGCTCGTTTCGCTCATGCCAAGGGAATGTCGTTCGGGGTCGTCGAGGGCGAGTCGGAGGCCGGGTCGCAGGGCCTGACCATCGCCGAGATCGAGGGCCACCCGTTCGGGCAGATCCAGTTCTCCGGCGCCCGCTGGGCGCTCTCCGACGTCCGGCTGCTCTCGCCGATCCTGCCGAGCAAGGTGGTCTGCGTCGGCCGCAACTACGCCGAACACGCCGCCGAACACGGCAGCGAGGTCCCCAAGGAGCCGCTGCTGTTCCTCAAGCCGTCCACCTCGGTGATCGGCCCCCGGGACGCCATCCGGCTGCCGATCTTCTCGAAGCAGGTCGAGCACGAGGCCGAACTGGCCGTCGTGATCGGCGCCCCGGGCGCGCGCCGGGCCGACCGGGCCGCCGCCGAGCGGGCCATCTTCGGCTACACCTGCGCCAACGACGTCACGGCGCGGGACCTCCAGCGCTCCGACGGGCAGTGGACCCGGGCCAAGGGCTTCGACTCGTTCTGCCCCATCGGGCCGTGGATCACCACCGGGCTGGACGTCTCCGACCTGGAGGTCCGCTGCGAGGTGGGCCGCAACCCGGAGGAGATGGAGGTACGCCAGCTCGGCCGCACGAAGGACATGGTGTTCGACGTGCCGGCCCTCGTGTCGTACATCTCCCACGTCATGACGTTGCTCCCCGGTGACGTGGTGCTGACCGGCACGCCGGCCGGGGTTAGCCCGCTCACCGACGGGGATACGGTCACCGTGCGGATCGAGGGGATCGGCGAACTCACCAACCCGGTGGTGCCGGTCGCCTGATGCGTCCGACGCCCCGTTTCCGCAGTTCAGGGCGGGTTCGAGGGGTTGGATTTGGCCTGCCGGCACCGGGAGGGTAAAGTTCGTTCCTGGCGCCGCAAGGGGCCAATGGGGTATGGGGTAATTGGCAGCCCGACTGATTCTGGTTCAGTTAGTCTAGGTTCGAGTCCTGGTACCCCAGCGCAGCCGCGGATTCGCGAGAATCCCGGACGCTGGATTCTGGCGGAGTTCCGCTCCGCTCCTCGCGAGAGGGGCGGCAGATGATCTCTGATAGAGTGCAGCTTCCCCGCCCGCCAGGGCGCGGAAGCATGAAGTTCTGGCCCCGTCGTCTAGCGGCCCAGGACGCCGCCCTCTCAAGGCGGTAGCGCCGGTTCGAATCCGGTCGGGGCTACAAGCGCTGGCAGCCCGTCCCACCACGTGGGGCGGGCTGTTTCGTTGTTCGCCCCCGGTCCAGCGGCCGGACCCCCGCGTCGCGGCCGGACGTGGTGCCGCTAGACTACTGCGGCACCGCTCGTCAGGGCGGTGAAGCAGGAAAAGTGCCTGGCCCCGTCGTCTAGCGGCCCAGGACGCCGCCCTCTCAAGGCGGTAGCGCCGGTTCGAATCCGGTCGGGGCTACCAGTAGCGAACGGCCCGTCTCCCACGGAGACGGGCCGTTCGCCGTCCCACCCCCACCCTCCCCCGCACCCGCCGGGGGAGGGGTTCGGGGTCAGAGGCCGGAGAGGCGTTGGCCGGCGCGGACCACGGCCATGGCGTGGCGTTCACCGGGGCGGCGGCCCAGGCGCTCGATCGGCCCGGAGATGCTGATCGCGGCGATGACCCGGCCGGTGCGGTCGCGGATCGGGGCCGAGACGCTCGCCACACCGGCCTCCCGCTCGGCGACGCTCTGCGCCCAGCCGCGGCGGCGTACCTCGGCGAGGGTGCGGCCGGTGAACTTCGACCGGGGCAGCAGCGGCATGACCGCCTCGGGCGGCTCCCAGGCGAGCAGGATCTGCGCCGCCGAGCCGGCCGTCATGGGCAGCACCGAGCCGACCGGCACGGTGTCCCGCAGGCCGCTGGCCCGCTCCGCCGCGGCCACGCAGATCCGCTCGTCCGCGCGGCGCAGGTAGAGCTGGGCGCTCTCCCCGGTGGCGTCGCGCAGCGCGGCGAGCAGCGGTTCGGCCGCGGTCAGCAGCACGTCCGGCGCGGCGTTCGCCAGCTCGCCGAGCCGGGGGCCCGGGCGCCAGCGGCCCTGGGTGTCCCGGACGAGCATCCGGTGGATCTCCAGCGCCTGTGCCAGCCGGTGCGCGGTGGCCCGGGGCAGCTTGGTGCGTTCAACGAGTTCGGCCAGGCTGGCGCCGTCGACGCAGGCGGCCAGGATGACCACCGCCTTGTCGAGAACGCCGACACCGCTCATACTGTGTCCCACAAGCCGAAATTTACCTCCCAGAATTTAGGATGTCCAGATGGTGGGAGTCACTCAACCGAGGACCCTGGCCGAGAAGGTCTGGGACACGCACGTCGTCCGCTCCGCCGCCGGCGAGCCGGACCTGCTCTTCATCGACCTGCACCTGCTCCACGAGGTCACCAGCCCGCAGGCGTTCGACGGGCTGCGCCTGGCCGGCCGCCCGGTCCGCCGCACGGACCTCACGATCGCGACCGAGGACCACAACACCCCGACCGGGTACGACGACCCGGCGTTCCGCTCCCGGCGCGGCGACCTGCTCACGATCGCGGACCCCACCTCCCGCACCCAGATCGAGACGCTGCGCCGCAACTGCGCCGAGTTCGGCGTACGGCTGCACCCGCTGGGCGACGAGAACCAGGGCATCGTGCACGTCATCGGCCCCCAGCTCGGCCTCACCCAGCCCGGCATGACGATCGTCTGCGGCGACTCGCACACCGCCACCCACGGCGCGTTCGGTGCGCTCGCCTTCGGCATCGGCACCAGTGAGGTGGAGCACGTGCTGGCCACCCAGACGCTCCCGCAGGCCCGCCCGAAGACCATGGCCGTGAACGTCACCGGCCAGCTCGCGCCGGGCGTCACCGCCAAGGACCTGGTGCTCGCCCTGATCGCCCAGGTGGGCACCGGCGGCGGGCGCGGCCACATCGTGGAGTACCGGGGCGAGGCCATCCGCAACCTCTCGATGGAGGGGCGGATGACCATCGCCAACATGTCCATCGAGTGGGGCGCCAAGGCCGGCATGATCGCGCCGGACGAGACCACCTTCGCGTACCTCAAGGGGCGGCCGAACGCGCCGCAGGGGGCCGACTGGGACGCCGCGGTGGCCCACTGGCGGACGCTGCCCACCGACGAGGGCGCGACCTTCGACACCGAGGTCACCCTGGACGCGAGCCGGATCACCCCGTTCGTCACCTGGGGCACCAACCCGGGCCAGGGCCTGCCGCTGGGCGCCGCCGTGCCGGACCCGGAGGAGTTCGTCACCGAGCCCGAGCGGGTAGCCGCGCGCCGGGCCCTGGAGTACATGGACCTCACGCCCGGCACCGCGCTGCGTGACCTGGCCGTCGACGTGGTCTTCGTCGGCTCCTGCACCAACGGCCGGCTGGAGGACCTGCGGGCCGCCGCCGACGTGCTGCGCGGGCACAAGGTCGCCGACGGCGTACGCATGCTGGTGGTGCCCGGTTCCGCCGCGGTGCGCGAGGCGGCCGAGGCGGAGGGGCTGGACAAGGTCTTCGCCGACGCCGGCGCCGAGTGGCGCTTCGCCGGCTGCTCCATGTGCCTGGGCATGAACCCGGACACGCTGAAGCCGGGCGAGCGCTCCGCCTCGACCTCCAACCGCAACTTCGAGGGCCGCCAGGGCCGGGGCGGGCGTACGCACCTGGTGTCGCCGCCGGTCGCCGCCGCCACCGCCGTGGTCGGCCGGCTGGCCGCCCCCGCCGACCTGTAGAAGGGCAGCCGAGAGATGGACAAGTTCACCACCCACACCGGCACCGCCGTGCCCCTGCGGCGGTCTAACGTGGACACCGATCAGATCATCCCGGCCGTGTACCTCAAGCGGGTGACGCGGACCGGATTCGCGGACGGTCTGTTCAACGCGTGGCGGGAGGACCCGTCATTCGTTCTCAACGATCCTGTCCATTCGGGTGCGTCGATTCTGATCGCCGGCCCCGAGTTCGGCACCGGATCTTCCCGGGAGCACGCCGTCTGGGCGCTGCGGGACTGGGGCTTCCGGGCCGTGATCGCGCCTCGCTTCGGCGACATCTTCCGCGGCAACGCGCTCAAGGAAGGGCTCCTTCCGGTCGAGTTGGAATTGAAAGCCGTGGAAGAACTGTGGGATCTCGTGGAATCGGAGCCGACCACCCCGATCACCGTCGACCTCGCCGCCCGCCAGGTCCACGCCGGTGACGCCACCTGGGCGTTCCCGCTGGACGACCACAGCCGTTGGCGGCTCATGGAGGGCTTGGACGACATTGGACTCACCCTCCGCCACGAGGCCGAGATCAGCGCCTACGAGGCGTCCCGGCCGCCGTTCCTACCGTCGGTCGCCTGACCACAGATAGCTTTTCGCCCCCACCGGCCCGGCCGGTGGGGGCGAATCCGTTACGACACAAGGGCTTTTTTCCACCGAATGTTTGTGTCCAGGCAGCACAGGGCATACCGTGCGCGCAGAATGGCTCGCGACGAGTCAGTTGCACAATCGGGAGGAAGTCGTGAACAAGGCCGAGCTCATCGAGGCGCTCGCCGTTCGCCTGGGGGACCGGAAGACGGCGACGGCCGCGCTCGAGGCGGTCCTCACTGAGGTCCAGGCGGCGGTCACCAAGGGCGAAAAGGTGGCCATCACCGGTTTCGGAGCGTTCGAAAAGCGCATCCGGGGAGCCCGAACAGCGCGCAACCCGCGGACCGGCGAGGCGGTGAAGGTCAAGAAGACCTCCGTCCCGACCTTCCGTGCGGGCGCGGGCTTCAAGGAGATGGTGGCCAGCGGCAAGGTGCCGAAGTCCACCGCCGCCGCCAAGAAGACCACCACGGCCGCCGCGAAGGCCACCGGCGCGAAGGCGACCGGGGCCAAGGCGACCGCCGCGAAGAAGACCACGGCGGCCGGTGCCGCCAAGAAGACCACGGCGGCGAAGGCCACCAAGACCACTGCCGCGACCAAGAAGGCCGCGCCCGCGAAGAAGGCCGCGACCAGGACGACCACGGCGAAGAAGACCACCGCGGCGAAGACGGCCGCGGCCAAGAAGACCACCGCGGCCAAGAAGACGACGGCCGCCAAGAGCACCGCCGCCAAGAAGGCGCCGGCGAAGAAGGCTCCGGCCAAGAAGGCTCCGGCCAAGAAGGCCGCCAGCCGGCGCTGAACGCACGGCCCGAGGGGCGCCCACCGTCCGCGGTGGGCGCCCTTTTTCGTGGGTACGCGTTGACCCGCCGTCCGGCCGGCCCGCAGAATCCTCGTGCCGAACACCCCCGTCGGTCACGAGAAGAGGGGCGCCCGTGCGCCACCGTCACCTCCACACCGCCGTGCTCGCCCTGGGCGTCGTCGTCCTGCTCGACGTGCTGCGCGTGTGGCTGCCGTCGATCATCACCATCTTCGGCCGGGCGGCCGAGACGCCGGCCGAACTCCTCGGCGCCTTCGCCCTCGGCTGGTTCGTGCTCGCCCTCGCCGCGCCCGTCCTGGTCCGCCGGCTCGGTCCCGGTCCGGTGGGCGTGGTCGCGGCCGGGTTGCTGGCCGCCACCCGGCTCGCTCTGACGGCCGCGCCCGGCGGCCGGATCCAGCTCTGGCTGGCCTGCGCCGGCCTGTTCGCCGGCCTGGTCTGGCTCGCCGCTACCGCCGCGACGGTCGCCCGGCCGGTGCCGGGGCTGGCGTTCGGCCTGGCCGGGGCGGCCGCCGGGCACGCCCTGCTCGGCACCGAGGACCTCGTCTGGCGGGGCGGCGTGCTGGGCTGGACGGGGAGCGTCCTGCTGGTGGGCGCCTTCGTCGCCGCCCAGGCGGCCGCGTCGTCGCCCGGCAGCGCCGTTTCCGGGCCGGGGCGGGGTCGGGAAGCCGGCCGTGCCGCCTGGCTGCTGGTGGGCCCGGTGCTGTTGCTGGCCGGTCAGTTGGCGCTCGCACCGGCGGTGTGGGACGCGGCCGCCTCGTACTGGCACGGGTCGGCGGACATGTCGGACCTGGCGCTGCCCCCTGGGCGGCTCGCGGCGGTGCCCGAGGTGGCGATCGGCCTCTTCCTGCTGGCGGTGCTGCTCCGGCCGCCCCGGCCGGTGGCCCGGCTCGTCTGGCCCGCCGCGCTCGTTGTCGGGGCCGGGCTGTTCGCCACCGACCGGGCGAACTGGCTGGCACCGGCGGTCCTGCTCACCGCCGCCGGTCTCGGTGGCTGCCTCGCCCTCGTCGACACCGTCGCCGAGCGGGCGATCGTGCCGGCCGAGCGGGTGCCCGGCGGGACCGTCCCCGCCACGACGAGCCCGGACGGGAACACCGGTTCGGCAGCGGTCCGCGGCCTCGGCGCGGGCACCGGTGCGGATGCCCCGCCGGCCGGGCCGGGCGAGGGTTCCGCCGCCGGTGAACCCGCCGCGCCGGAGCCGAGCGCCACGGACGGTGGCCGGCGGGCCTTCGCCGTCGTCGGCGGCATGCTGGGGTTCGCCGTCGGCGCAGTGGCGTACTACGCCGCCTACGACCTCGGGTACCCGAACGGCTGGGCGCCGGTGCTGGCGGCGCTGGCCGTCGCGGCCGCGGCCGTGGTCGCCCCGCCGTTCGCCGCACCCCCGTTCCGCCCGCCCGTGCCGGTGTGGACGGTCCTCGTGGCGATGCTGCTGACCGCCGTGGGCGGCGGGATCCACCGCCCGGCCCCGGCGCCGCATCCGCCCGTGACGCCACCGGCGACGGTACGGGTGGTGGCGTACAACATCCGGATGGGGTTCGGGCTGGACGGGCGGCTCGACCTGGACGCGCTGACCCGGGCCGTGGCGGGCAGCCGGCCGGACGTGGTGCTGCTCAGCGAGGTGGACCGGGGCTGGCTGCTCAACGGCGGCCACGACACCCTCGCCCTGCTGGCCGGGCGGCTGCGCATGCCGTACGTCTTCGCGCCCGCCGCCGACCCGGTGTGGGGTGACGCGGTGCTGAGCCGATTCCCCGTGCGGGCCGGCCGGACCCGGCCCCTCGCGGCCCACGGGGCGCCGACCGGGGCGCAGGCGCTCGGCGTCACGCTCGACCTCGGCGGCCGGGAACTCGCCGTGGTCGCCACGCACCTGCAACCGCCGCCGGGGCAAGGCCCGGTGGCTCAGGCCGGCGAGGTGGCCGCCTTCGCCACCGGGTACGCGGCCGGCCGCCCGCTGGTGCTCGGCGGCGACCTGAACACCGAGCCCGGCGATGCCGCGTTCGCCGAGTTCACCCGGGCCGGGCTGGTCGACGCGCTGGCCGCGGCCCGCCCGCTGCGGACCAGCCCGGCCGACGACCCGCGCAGCCAGATCGACCACGTCTTCGTCTCGCCGGGTCTCACCCCGTCCGGGGCGGCGGCACCGCGCGGCACCGCCAGCGACCACCTGCCGGTCGCGGTGACACTCACCCTGCCGTAAGGCCCTCCCGGCCACGGTGACACCGGCCCTGCCGAGGCGCGCCCTCCGGTCGCGCGTGGCACCGGCCCTGCCGAGGCGCCCTCCCGTCGCGGTGGCACCGGTCCTGCCGAGGCGCCCTCCGGTCGCGGTGACACTCGCCCTGCACGCACCGGGGGGTGTTGGAAGGGGACGGCCGGCTCTGCCGGAGGCGTCAACAGGGGCCCTTACAGCCGGTCGGCGGCGAGCAGCCGGTCGCCGGTGAAGGCGAGCAGCCAGCCGCCGCCCTTCGGGGCGGTGAAGTCGTCGGCCCGGCCGGCCAGCCGTTCCAGCGCGCCCGGGATCACCTTGCCCTGGCTGCACACGGCGACCGTTTCCCGGTCGGCGGCCAGCGCGGTGAGCCGGGCCGCGGCGGCCAGCGCGCACTCGTCCGGTTGCTGGCCGGGGCGTGGCTCGTCGAGGTCGCCGACCACCTCGATGGGCAGGTCCAGCAGGGCGGCCGCCGGGTCGAGGGTCTGCACGCAGCGCCGGGCCGAGGCGGAGACCAGGCGGGCCGGGCGGACCAGGGCGACCAGCGGGGCGAGCGCCTGCGCCTGGGCCCAGCCCTCGGCGTCCAGCGGCCGGCCGTCGTCCGGGCCGCTCCAGGTGCCCCGCTTGCCGGCGTGCGCGTGCCGGACCAGCAGGACGGTGGCGGTGACGGGCGGCAGCGCCGCGAACGCGGCGATCACCTCGGCGTCGTGTGGGTAGCTGACCCGGCGTTCCGCCTCGTCGGTGGGGAACCAGGCCACCTCGTCCACCTCGGTGTCGGGCTGGAAGCCGCCCTGCGCGGCGGCTCGCATCGACCAGTAGTCGACGGCCTTCGGCCGGCCCTCGCTGCGGTAGCGGACGGTGGGCAGGCGTACCTGCGGCACGGCCCGGACGTCGCTCTCCTCGGCGACCTCCCGGACGGCGGCCCGCAGCGGGTGCTCGCCGGCGTCCAGCTTGCCCTTGGGCAGCGACCAGTCGCCGTACCGGGGGCGGTGCACCAGGCAGATCTCGACGCCGCCGGTGGCCGGGCGCCAGACGACCCCGCCCGCCGCCCGGATCCGCGCCGGCTCGTCGTCCGTCATCCGCTCACCGTATGCCCGCTCCGAGCGGGTCGTGGTCCGGTCAGCCCGCCCTACCGCCGACCCGGTGCAGGAGCAGGTCCTGCAGGTGGGTCAGCGGCGTGTCGTCGGTGCCGGTGCGGCGCTGCCAGGTGCCGTCCGCCGCGAGCTCGAAGGCGTCCACGTCCGGGCTGAACGCGGCGGTGAGCACGTGGTCCAGCTCGGCCCGGGCCACCGGGTCGCTCACCTGCACCAGCGCCTCCACCCGGCGGTCCAGGTTGCGGTGCATCAGGTCGGCCGAGCCCATCCAGAACTCCGCGTCGCCGTTGTTGCCGAACCGGAAGATCCGCGAGTGCTCCAGGAACCGGCCGAGGATCGAGCGGACCCGGATGTTCTCCGACAGCCCCGGCACGCCCGGCCGCAGCGTGCACATGCCCCGGATCAGCAGGTCGACGTGCACCCCGGCCCGGGACGCCCGGTAGAGCGCGTCGGTGATCTCCTCGTCGACCAGCGCGTTCACCTTGAACTGCACGAGCCCGGGCATGCCCAGCCGGACGTGCTCGATCTCCCGCTCGATCCGCTCGATGAGGCCGCTGCGGATGCCCTGCGGGGCCACCAGCAGCCGCCGGTACGCGGTCTGCCGGCTGTAGCCGGTGAGCACGTTGAACAGGTCGGTGAGGTCGGCGCCGATCTCCGGGTCGGCGGTGAGCATGCCGAAGTCCTCGTAGAGCCGGGCGGTCTTCGGGTGGTAGTTGCCGGTGCCGATGTGGCAGTAGCGGCGGATCTGGTTGCCCTCCTGGCGTACGACCAGGGCGGTCTTGCAGTGCGTCTTCAGGCCGACCAGGCCGTAGACCACGTGGCAGCCGGCCCGCTCCAGGGTGCGCGCCCAGCCGATGTTGGCGACCTCGTCGAAGCGCGCCTTCAGCTCGACCAGCACCACCACCTGCTTGCCGGCGGCGGCCGCGTCGACCAGCGCGTCGACGATGGGGGAGTCGCCGCTGGTGCGGTAGAGGGTCTGCTTGATGGCCAGCACGTTCGGGTCGGCGGCGGCCTGCTCGACGAAGCGCTGCACGCTGGTCGCGAACGAGTGGTACGGGTGGTGCACCAGCACGTCCCCGTCCCGCAGGGTGGCGAAGACGCTGCGCGGCACCTCGCCCTCGGCGAGCCGGGGGTGGGTGGCCGGCACGAACGGCGGGTCCTTGAGGTCCGGGCGATCGGCCTCGCCGTAGACCTGCCAGAGCGCGGAGAGGTCGAGCAGGCCGCGGACCCGGAGCACGTCCTGGCTGTCCATGTCCAGCTCGCGGACGAGCAGCTCCAGCATGTGGTCGGAGATGGAGGCGGCCACCTCCAGCCGGACCGGCGGGCCGAACCGGCGTCGCGCCAGCTCCCGTTCCAGGGCCTGGAGCAGGTCCTCGTCGCGGTCCTCGTCGACCTCCACCTCGGCGTTGCGGGTGACCCGGAACAGGTGGCACTCGACCACCTGCATGCCGGAGAAGAGCTGCCCGAGGTGCACCGAGATGAGGTCCTCGACCGGCAGGAAGCGCACCCCCGGCTGGTCGCGGACCACCCGGACGAACCGGGGCACGTTGTTCGGCACCTTCACCCGGGCGAACAGCTCCGAGCCGCCGTCCGGGTCGCGTACCGAGACGGCCAGGTTCAGCGACCGGCCGGAGATGTAGGGGAACGGGTGCGCGGGGTCCACCGCGAGCGGGGTGAGCACCGGGAAGATGTGCTCCCGGAACCAGGTGCGCAGCCGTTCCCGCTCGGCGTCGTCGAGATCGCTCCAGCGCAGGATCCGGATGTCCTCGGCGGCCAGCTTCGGCAGCACGTCGTCGACGAAGCACGCGGCGTGCCGGGAGACCAGGTCGGCGGTCTTCTCGGCGATCAGCTCCAGCTGGGTCCGCAGCGGCAGCCGGTCGCCGCCGCGCACCGGCAGGCCGGCGGAGAGCCGCCGCTTCAGCCCGGCCACCCGCACCATGTAGAACTCGTCCAGGTTGCTGCCGAAGATGGCCAGGAACTTGGCCCGTTCCAGCAGCGGCGTGCGGGGATCCTCGGCCAGCGCCAGCACCCGGGCATTGAAGTCGAGCCAGGAGAGCTCCCGGTTGAAGAACCGGTCCTCCGGCAGCGGCCGGGCCGCCGGCGGCTCCACCTGCGGGCCCGGCCCCTCGACCGGGTCGAGGGACTCCTCCAGCCCCGCGGAGGCCGCCGCCGCGGGCTCGGGGCTCACGCTCTCCTCGGGCGGGCGGACGCGGCGGAACCGGCCGTCGGCGCCGCGGGTCGACGCGCCGTTGCGGGGCGCGCCGGGATCGACGAGGTTACGGGGACCGTCGGGGTGCTCGCGAGGGGTGCTCACCACCTCATGATTCCCCGACAAGGGTGAACGGAAAATGAACTCGGGGCAGGTTGGTCACGCCATCGTCGGCAACGTCACCCGGACGACCTCGCCGGCGGCGTCCCGCTCGATGCGGACCCGCTGCCCGAGCCGGAGCAGCCGCAGCCCGGAGGCGTCGAACGCCCGGGCCGGGAAGGCCAGCTCGGTGCCGTCGTCGAGGAGCAGCACGCCGCTGCGGGTCGACGCGTCGTAGGTGGCCACCGTGCCCTGCATGCCAGCACCGTACCCGACGTCCGTGCCGGCCCGGGCCAGCAGCGCGGCGGTGCGCGGACCGGCGCCGAGCCGGGCCGCGGCGGCCAGGTCGGCCGGGGTGTCCACGTCCCGGCGCAGGGTGGGCCAGCCGCCGGGCAGCGGCCGGGCCCCGCTCGCCGCGTGCGCCGCCGCCGAGCCGGGGCCGAAGCGGGGCGCCAGGGGCACCCCGGGCGGCGCGGCGAGCAGCACGGTGCCGCTGCCCGGGGCATCGGCCACGAACCCGCGTACCCCGTCGGTGGGGACGGCCCGCAGCGCCTCGGCCAGGTCGGCCGGGCGCAGCGCCGGCAGGTCGGCGGTGAGGCCGGCCACCGCGGCGCGCGGGCCGGCCACCGCCGCGCCGTGCCGGAAGGCCCCGTTCAGGCCGGCCGCCGGGTCCGGCACGACCGCCGCGCCGGCCGCCGTCGCCTCCGCCGCCACCCGGGGGTCGTCGGTCACCACCAGCACCCCGGCCACCGCCGGGCAGGCCCGCACCGCGCGGACCGTATCGGCCGCCAGGGCCAGCGCCAGCTCCTCGTGGGGTACGCCGGACAGCGCGCCCCGCAGGCGGCTCTTCGCCACTCCGAGGCGCTTCACCGGCACCACGACGGTCCAGGTCGGCTCAGGCACGTGACAATCCTGCCAGCCGGACGGCGGTACCCTCACTGGCCGGACCCGGAGCGAGCAGGCATGATTTCGTCCCGGGGCGTGCGCGCGTGGGGCGGAACGAGGAGGCAGGGTGGCACCGCGGAGGCTGGGATTCTGGCCACGGTTCGCCGTGGTGCTGGTGAAGCCGGTGTTGACCGTCTGGACCCGCCGCACGTGGCGGGGGATGGAGCACCTTCCTCGCGAGGGCGGCATCATCATCGTGCCGAACCACATCTCGCACGCGGACCCGCTGGTGTCCGCGCACTTCATCCACGACGCCGGGCGCTGGCCGCAGTTCCTCGGCAAGGCCAGCGTGTTCAAGGTGCCGGTGATCGGCTGGATCCTGCACCGGTGCAAGCAGATCCCGGTCGAGCGCGGCAGCGTCGAGGCGGCCCGGTCGCTGGACAAGCTGGTGGCCGCGGTGCACGAGGGCGGCGCGGTGGTGATCTACCCGGAGGGGACCACCACCCGCGAGCCGGACCTGTGGCCCATGAAGGGCAAGACCGGCGCGGCGCGGCTGGCGCTGGCCACCGGCGCCCCGGTGATCCCGGTGGCCATGGTCGGGCCGGAGCGGATGTTCGACCCGCGGACCGCCCGGGTCGGGCTGCGCCCGCGTACCCCCGTGACGGTGGTCGCCGGGCCGCCGGTGGACCTGAGCCGGTGGGCGGGCGCCACGCCGACCCGGGCGATCCTGGAGGAGATGACGGACACGATCATGCTGCGGATCCGGGACCTGGTCGCCGAGATCCGCGGCGGCACACCACCACCGCTGTGGGAGCGGCCGGCCCGGACGCGCACGCCCGAGGTGACCGAGTGAGCGAGCGCAGCGGGCATGTCGCGGTGCTGGGGGCGGGCTCGTGGGGCACCGCGTTCGCCAAGATCCTCGCCGACGCCGGCCGGGACGTGACCATCCTGGCCCGGCGCGCCTCGGTGGCCGAGGCGATCCGGACCGGGCGCCACAATCCGGACTACCTGCCGGACGTGCGGCTGCCCGAGCGGGTCACCGCGACCGGGGACGCCGAGGAGGCGATCGCCGGCGCCGAGGTGGTGGTGCTCTCCGTGCCGTCGCAGACGCTGCGCGGCAACCTCGCCGACTGGACCCCGTACCTGGACGCGGACGCCACGCTCGTCTCCCTCATGAAGGGCATCGAGCTGGGCACCACCAAGCGGATGAGCCAGGTGATCATGGAGACCGCCGGGGTGCCGGCCGACCGGGTGGTGGTCGTCTCCGGGCCCAACCTGGCCCCGGAGATCGCCGCCGAGCAGCCGGCCGCGACGGTGGTCGCCGGCACCGACAGCCGCCGGACCGCGCTCGTGCAGTCGTCGATCCGCACGCCGTACTTCCGGCCGTACACCAACGACGACGTGATCGGCTGCGAGCTGGGCGGGGCCGTGAAGAACGTGATCGCCCTGTCGTACGGCATCGCCACCGCCATGGGCTTCGGCGACAACACCCGGGCCATGCTCATGACCCGCGGCCTGGCCGAGACCGCCCGGCTGGGCGTGGCGCTCGGCGCCGACCCGATCACCTTCGCCGGCCTGGCCGGCATGGGTGACCTGGTCGCCTCCTGCTCGTCGCCGCTGGCCCGCAACCGCACCTTCGGCGAGCACCTGGGCCGGGGGGAGACCCTGGAGCAGGCCCAGGCGGCCACCCGGCAGACGGCCGAGGGCGTCAAGAGCTGCCTGGCCATCCGGGACCTGGCCCGGGCGCACGGGGTGGAGATGCCGATCACCGAGCAGATCGAGCGGATCTGCCACGAGGGGATGGACCCGCGGCTCGCCGTGGACGCCCTCATGAGCCGGACCGCGAAGCCCGAGTCGTACGAGTGAGGCGGCGATGACCGACGAGTGGGGTGACGGCACGCGCAGCGTGCACGCGGGGCTGCCCGCGCCGGAACCGGGCCAGCCCTTCCTGCCCGGGCCGGTCTTCGCGGCGCCGTACCACCTGGATCCGTGGCGGGGGCCGGAGGCGACCCCCAACGGGTACGGGCGGCCCGACAACCCCACCCGGCGGCTGCTGGAGGCGGCCATCGGCGAGCTGGAGGGCGGCGACTGCCGCGTCTTCGCCAGCGGCCAGGCGGCCATCACGGGGCTGCTGCTGGCCCTGCTGCGCCCCGGGGACACCGTGCTGCTCCCCGCCGACGGCTACTTCCCGGTGCGCGCTTTCGCCACCGCCACCCTGGAGGGCATCGGGGTACGCGTCGGCTTCGTGCCGACCGCCGGGCCGTACCCGTCGTTCGAGGGTGTCCGGCTGGTGCTGCTGGAGACCCCGGCGAACCCGGGCCTGGACGTGGCCGACGTGCCGGCGCTGGCCGTCGCGGCGCACGGCGCCGGGGCCCTGGTGGCGGTCGACAACACCACCGCCACCCCGCTCGGGCAGCGCCCGCTGGAGCTCGGCGCCGACGTGGTGGTCGCCTCCGGCACCAAGGCCCTCACCGGCCACTCCGACCTGCTGCTCGGCTACGTGGCGACCCGCTCGGCCGAGCTGCTCGACGCGGTGACCGCCTGGCGGACCACGACCGGCGGGGTGCCCGGGCCGTTCGACTGCTGGCTGGCCCACCGCTCGCTGGCGACCGTGGACCTGCGGCTGGGCCGGCAGACCGCCAACGCCGAGGCACTGGCCGGGCTGCTCGCGGGCCGCGGCGACGTCACCGGCCTACGCTGGCCCGGGCTGCCGACCGATCCCGCGTACCCGGTGGCCTCGGTCCAGATGCGACGGATGCCGGGCGTGCTCTCCTTCGACCTGGGTGACGCCGACCGGGTGGCCCGGTTCCTCGACGCCTCCCGCCTGGTGTCCGCCGCCACCTCGTTCGGCGGGCTGCACACCACCGCCGATCGGCGGGCGCAGTGGGGGGACGACACCGCGCCCGGCTTCGTCCGGCTCTCCTGCGGCATCGAGGACGCCGCCGACCTGGTGGCCGACGTGACCGCCGCGCTCGACGCGGCCTGACGCGGCCGGCCCGCTCCGCTAGGGTGACGGGCAGCAGCGGCCCGCGCGGGCCCCGACCGGAGGAGGTGAGACCGATCCACCAGCAGAGGACCGGCGCTCCCTCCGAGTCCGCGTCGCCCCAGGGTTAGGCGACGCCGGGAGCGCCGACGAGCGTTCCCGAAAGGCCTGCCATGCCAGCCACCCTGTTCTCTCCCGACCGTCCCGCTCTCGTCCGGCGGCTGCGCGCCGCCGGCTGCGTCTTCGCCGAGGACGAGGCGGACCTGCTCATCGCCGCCGCCGACTCGGCCGAGGCGCTGACCGACCTGGTCGACCGCCGGGTCGCCGGCCTACCGCTGGAGCACCTGCTCGGCTGGGCCGAGTTCTGCGGCCTGCGGGTCTCCGTCGACCCGGGGGTGTTCGTCCCCCGCGGGCGCACCGCCCTGCTGGTCGCCGCCGCCGCGGCGGTGGCCGGCCCGGCGCCCGCCGTGCTCGACCTCTGCTGCGGCTCGGGCGCCGCCGCGCTCGTGCTGCACGGCCGCCTGTCGCCCCGCTGGCTGGCCGCCGCCGACGTCGACCCGGCCGCGGTGGCCTGCGCCCGGCGCAACCTGACCCCGCTGGGCGTGCCGGTCTACGAGGGCGACCTGTTCGCACCGCTGCCGGCGCGGTGGCGGGGGCGGCTGGACCTGGTGGTGGCCAACGCCCCGTACGTGCCGAGCGACGCCGTGGCGATGCTGCCGCCGGAGGCACGACTGCACGAGGCCCCGGTGGCGCTGGACGGCGGCGCGGACGGGCTGGCCGTGCTGCGCCGGGTGGCCGCCGGCGCGGCCGAGTGGCTGGCCCCCGGCGGGCACCTGGCCGTGGAGGTGAGCGCCGGCCAGGCCGGGACGCTCTGCGGGATCATGGCCGACGCCGGCCTGGACCCGTCCGTGGTGCACGACGACGACCTGGAGGCGACCGCCGTCACCGCCCGCCGTCCCGGGTGAGACGCCGCCCGACCCCGCCCGTGCCGAGACCGGGCGGGCGGGGTCGCGCGACCGTGGCGGGACGCCCCGGCTCGAACTAGCCTCAGGTCAGGCTCGGCGGGAGGCGGTGGCGGTGGGCAGCGCGGGTGTGCCGGTGGTGGTGGGTCTGGACAACGGCGGCACGAGCAACAACGCCACCGTGCTGACGGTCGACGGCCGGTTCCTGGTGGACGGGCTGGTGGAGATCCCGAGCGAGGTCCAGGCGGGCCCGGACGCGGCGATCGAGGCCCTCGCCCGGGCGTTCGACGGCGTGCTGGCGCTGACCGGGGTGCCCCGCGAACTGGTCCGCGCGGTCGGGCTGGACACCCCCGGCCCGGCCAGCGCCACCGGGGTGATCTCCTCGCGCGGCTCGACCAACTTCTCCCAGCCGGCGTGGCGCGGCTTCGACGTGCGCGGCGCGCTGGAGCACCGGCTCGGCCTGCCGGTGGTCTACGCCAACGACGGCAACGCGGCGGCCCTCTACGCGCACCACGTGCACTTCGGCGCCGACGCGATGGCCCGCTCCTCGGTCGCCGCGATCGTGGGCACGGGGCTCGGTGGCGGCGTGGTGGAGGGCGGCCGGGTGGTCGGCGGCGCGGCCGGTATGGCGGGCGAGTTCGGGCACGTGCACATCCCGCTCGACGGGCTGCTCGGGCCGGGCCAGCCGGTGCCCGTGTGCGCCTGTGGCTTCGCCGGGGACGTGGAGAGCGTCGCCTCGCTCACCGCCATCGTGAACAACCTGCTGCCGTACTGGCTGGGCCGGTTTCCGGGGCATCCGCTGGCCGCCGAGGAGCCGGCCCGGGCGGCGAAGCTGGTTCGCGGCTACGGCGAGCTGGGCGACCAGTTGGCCCGCGAGGTCTTCACCCAGCAGGCCATGGCGCTGGGCCGGCTGTTCACCATCGCGGCCAACTTCACCGACCCGCACGCGTACTTCGTGGGTGGCGGGGTCGTGGAGGCGGCACCCGAGTTCCGCGACTGGTTCCTGGCCGCCGTGCGGGAGCACACCGTGCTGCGCGCCGAGCAGCGCGCGGTGGCCACCTTCGCGCTGGTGCCCGACCGGGACATGGCCGGGGCGCGCGGGGTGGCCATCGCGGCGCTGGAGGCGGTCCGCGGCGGGGTCACCGCCGGTCCGCTGGTCGCCGGCTGAGCCGCGACGCCACCGGCTGAGTCGCGACGCCACTCGCCGCGGCCAGAGGCTGAGCCGCGGTGCCGCCGGCCGGCGGATTCAGGGGCGCGGTGGGGCGTCGGTGAAGGCGGCCCACGCGGCCGGCGGGAAGACCAGCACCGGGCCGGCCGGGTCCTTGGAGTCGCGGACCGCGACCGCCTCCGGCAGCGGCGCCATCTCGACGCACGCGCCCTCATCGCCGCTGTGGCTGCTCTTGCGCCAGCCGGTGGCCGGCGGGTGCGGGCTGTTCGTGCCGTTCATGGGTTCTACCTCTCGTTCAGCAGTCGGAGCAGCTCGTCCCGGGTGGCCGCCGGGCTCAGCGCCACGGTCCGCAGGTGCTCCATGATCTTGGTGCAGGTGCGCAGGTCGCCCGGCCGGTCCAGCACCATCTGCCCGGCGACGGTCTCCACCGAGGCGATGATCGGGTCCTCCGGATCGGCGAACTCCAGGATGTGCAGCGACCCCCGGGTCCCCCGGTGGTATCCGGCGGACAGGGGAATCACCTGCACGGTGATGTTGGGCAGCTCGGCCATTTTCAGCAGGTGCTGGAGCTGACCTCCCATCACGGTGCGATCGCCGACCGGCCGCAGCAACGCGCCCTCGTCGATGATGGCGTCGAGGATCGGCGGATCGTCACCTGTCAGCCGTTGCTGGCGGTCGAGCCGCAGCTTGACCCGCTGCTCCACCTGCTCGTCGCTGAGGGTGTGCGGGCCGCCGCGCATCACCCCGCGGATGTAGTCGGCGGTCTGCAGCAGGCCCGGCACCACCGACGGTTCGAAGTTGGCGATCCCGGTCGCCTCCGCCTCCAGGGCGATGAAGTCGATGGTCCGCCGGTCCAGCAGGTACGAGTAGGACACCCACCAGCCGGGCTTGCGGGCGTCCTTGGCGAGCTGCACGGCCCCGGCGATCTCGTCGGGCCCCACCCCGTAGAGGGTGAGCAGCGCCCGCACGGTGGCCGGGTTGACCAGCGTCTGCGCGTTCTCGTAGCGGGACAGGGTGCTGCGGGTGCTGTTGATCTCGTCGGCCGCGGCCTCCAGGGTGAGGCCGGCGGCCTCCCGGTGGGTCCGCAGGGCGATGCCGAGCCGTCGGGCCCGGGCGGTCTTCGGCGCCATGCATCGATGGTCGCACATCGATGGGAGCTTGGGCATGAGAGAAATCCGATGAGAGTTGCATTCACGCGTGTCCACCTGTCAATCTGTGACGGCGTCCTCACCGCCGGTTGTCGTGGCGACGGTGGTGGTGAGCGACCGGAGGGGATGGGGCGCGCGGTGATCGGGTTTTACTCCCCCACGACCCGATCGCCGCGTGCCCGTACCGGCACGCCAGACGGGGAGGAATCGCGATGACGGTGACGGCCTGCCACCCCGCCGACGGGGGTGGGCGGCGATGACCCGCTTCCTCGTGGTCCTCACCGACGTGCGCCCCCTCGACGGGATCTGGCGCAACGAGCGGACCAGCCCCGAGCGGCGCCGGCAGGTGGTCGGCGCGAGCAGCCGCGAGGCGGCGGACCGGATCGCCGGCGCCTTCATGGCGCTGGGCATGGTCCGCGCCGGCCGGCAACGGGTCAAGGTCATCGCGGTCGGCCGCCGGCCCCTGATCGCGGACCACGGGAGCTGAACCGGGCCCGCCCCCGGGACGCGGTGACGGGGGGCGGGGAGCCGGGCGGCCGGTGGCAGGTCCCGCCACCGGCCGCCCGGGCTCACCAGGGACCGCGCCGCTTCCGGTACGCCCCGACGGCCGCCCGCATCCGGTTACTCCCCGTATATGGCCTGCTGACCGGTTGCCGCCCACCGCGTCGTCTCCCCGGGTATCCACCACCGACGCTCGCCACGCACAGTAAGGTCAAGCGGGTGAGCGCCCCCGGCGAGCACGGCAGCCGCAGTCGTGGACGAAGAGGTGACCCGGAGTGACCACCCCAGGCAAGACCCGTGTGGCGATCGTCTTCGGCGGCCGCAGCCCGGAGCACGGCATCTCCTGCGTGAGCGCCGGCAGCGTGCTGGCCGCCCTCGACCCGGACGAGTTCGAGGTCGTGCCGGTCGGCATCACCCGGCAGGGGCAGTGGGTGCTGGCCAGTGGCGACCCCGGCCAGCTCGCCATCGCCGACCGCAAGCTCCCGGAGATCACCGCCGGCTCCGGCGCCGAGCTGGTGCTGCGCGCCGACCCGGCCGTGGGCGGCCTCATGGTGCTCGACCCGGCCCAGGGCCCGGTGGCGCTGGCCGACGTGGACGTGGTCTTCCCGGTGCTGCACGGCGCCTACGGCGAGGACGGCACCATCCAGGGAATGCTGGAGATGGCCGACATCCCCTACGTCGGCGCGAACGTGTTCGCCTCGGCGGCCGCCATGGACAAGGAGTTCACCAAGAAGCTCTGCGCCGCCGAGGGCATCCCGGTCGGCCCGTACGCGGTGCTGCGCGCCGGGATGACGCTGGCCGAGGAGGACAAGGAGCGCCTCGGGCTGCCGGTCTTCGTGAAGCCGTCCCGCGCCGGTTCCTCGTTCGGCATCACGAAGGTCGACGACTGGGCGCAGCTCGACGCGGCGGTCGCCACCGCCCGGGAGATCGACACGAAGGTGCTGGTCGAGGGCGCGATCGTGGGCCGCGAGATCGAGTGCGGCGTGCTGGAGGGCGAGGCCGGCGGCGCCCCGGAGGCGTCGGTGCTGGCCGAGGTGCGGGTGGTCTCCGGCCACGACTGGTACGACTTCGAGGCCAAGTACATCGACGACGCCTGCGAGTACGACATCCCGGCGAACCTGCCCGAGCCGGTGACCCGGCAGGTGCGCGAGTACGCGACCCGCGCGTTCACCGCGCTGGACTGCTCCGGCCTGGCCCGGGCCGACTTCTTCGTCACCCCGGAGCTGGACGTCTACCTCAACGAGATCAACACGATGCCGGGCTTCACCCCGACCTCGATGTTCCCGCGGATGTGGGCGGCCAGCGGGCTGGAGTATCCGAAGCTGGTCAACCGGCTCATCCGCACGGCCCTGCGCCGCGCCGGCCGCTGACGCCCCGGCGTCGCGACCGGCCGGCGACGGTCAGGCGGAGCAGCCGGACGGGGCCGTCTTCGCGGCGGGCACCGAGGCGACCACCGCGTCGGAGATCGGCGTGACCCACTGGAGCGGCTGCTCGTACTGCTTCGGGACGCGCACCCGGACGGGGGTCTCCCGGTCGACGGTGGTCAGCACGGTGGCGTCCGCCTCCTGCACGGCGTGCCAGCAGACCTTGTTCACCGACCAGACCTCGTCGGTGGGCTGCACGAGCGGCGGCGTGCCGCCGCAGGCCACGGTGAGCGCCGGGTCGCCGTACGCGGCGTTCTGCTCGGCGCCGGCGGTGACCGGTCGCTGCGCCAGGTCGCGGACGGTCGCCGGGAGCTGGGACACCAGGGCGCGGCACACCGTGGCCGGGCGCTCGGCCAGGGCGGGGGCCGGCAGCTCGACCGGCGCGCTCGACTGCGGCCGGGCGGCGGACGCCGACGGGCTCGGCGCGGCGGCCGGGGAGTCCGGGGCCAGCTTCGCGAAGGTGAACCCGGCCACCGCGAGGGTGACCGGCACCGCGATGAGCGTCGCCCAGAGCGCGGCGCCGCGGGTCGACCGGTCGCGACGCGCCGGGCGGGACTCGTCGACAGCGGGGGAGGACGTGACTTCTTCCACTTACAGCCGCACCACCGAACACGTGAGGGTGCGGGTGATGCCGGGCACCATCTGCACCTTGCTGACGATGAGTTTGCCGAGCTCGTCGACGGTGTTCGCCTCGGTGAGGACGACCACGTCGTAGGGCCCGGTGACGGCGTCGACGCGTACCACGCCGGCAAGGTCCGCGATCTGACCGGCCACGTCACGCGCGCGACCGACCTCCGTCTGGATGAGGATGTACGCCTGTACCACGACTCGACCTCCGTCCGTCGCCGCCTCGGGCGGCCCGAAGGGTGAAACTACCCTACGGAGCGGCCCTGATCTGTATCGGTCGCGGCGGGACGCGGTGAGCGAGCACACGTCGGAGCGGTGGTGGCGGGACTGTGGAGCTTGAAGAGCGCGACGAGGGGACGGCATGACGGTCGCGAATGTCGGTGAGTTCGGGCTGATCGACCGGGTGACCGCCCGGTTGGCCCAGGGGGAGAGCTGCCTGCTCGGCCCCGGCGACGACGGGGCGGTGGTGGCGGCGCCGGACCGGCGGGTGGTCGCCTCCACCGACGTGCTGGTCGAGGGGCGGCACTTCCGCCGGGACTGGTCGGGGGCCCGCGACGTGGGGCACCGGGCGGCGGCGGCCAACCTGGCCGACATCGCCGCCATGGGGGCCACCCCCACGGCCCTGCTGGTCGCCCTCTGCATGCCTGCCGAGCTGGACGTCAGCTGGGCGGAGGAGCTGGCCGAGGGGCTCGGCGCCGAGGCGGCCCTGGTCGGGGCGAGCGTGGTCGGCGGGGACATGTCGGCCAGCCCCACGCTGACCATCGCGGTGACCGCGCTGGGTGACCTGGCCGGCCGGGCGCCGGTGGTCCGGTCCGGGGCCCGCCCCGGGGACGTGGTGGCCCTGGCCGGCCGCACCGGCTGGGCGGCGGCGGGCTACACCGTGCTGTCCCGGGGCTTCCGGACACCCCGGCTGCTGGTCGAGGCGTTCCGCCGCCCCGAGGTGCCGTACGCGGCCGGCCCGGAGGCCGCCGCGCACGGCGCCACCGCCATGATCGACGTGTCGGACGGGCTGCTGGCCGACCTGGGGCACGTGGCGAAGGCCAGCCGGGTGGCCGTCGACCTCACCCGGGAGGCGTTCGAGGTGCCCCGGCAGATGCGCGACGCGGCGCAGGCGCTCGGCGTCGACCCGTACTCGTGGATCCTCGGCGGGGGCGACGACCACGCGCTGGCCGCGACCTTCCCGGCGACCGCGGCGCTGCCGGCGGGCTGGCGGCCGGTCGGGCGGGTGACCGAGGGCAGCGGGGTGACCGTGGACGGCTCCCCGTACGCGGGCCCCGCCGGCTGGGACCACTTCCGCCGCTCGGAGTGATCTGCGTCCGATGCGCGTGATCCGGCCCGGGCGGGCCGGCGACCGGTCGTACCCTTGCATTTCGTGAGCGAGATCGAGATCCGGGCGCGGCGCTTCGACGCGTCCGAGTCGCAGGCGTTGATCCGGGCGGCCCTGGCCGACCTCGGCGCGCGGTACGGCGGCAGCGGCGACGACACGCCGGTCGACGCGGCCGAGTTCGAGCCGCCGGCCGGCACCTTCCTGGTCGCCTACCTCGACGGGCAGCCGGTGGGCTGCGGCGGCTGGCGCAGCCACGGCGACGACGCGGCCGAGCTGAAGCGGATGTACACGGTGCCGGCCGCCCGGGGCCGGGGCGTGGCCCGCGCGGTGCTCGCGGCGGTCGAGCGGTCCGCCCGCGACCACGGCCGCAAGCGGATGATCCTGGAGTGCGGCGACAAGCAGCCCGAGGCGATCGGCATGTACACCTCGGCCGGCTACGAGCGGATCCCGAACTTCGGCTTCTACCAGGACGCCCCGGGCTGCCTCTCCTACGGCCGCACCCTCTGACCGCCGCCGTCAGCCGACGCTGATCCGGATCTCGCCGGCCGCCTTGCGGGCGGCGCCCTCCGCCTCGGTGGGGGTGGCGCCCCAGGCCAGCAGGTGCCCGCTGCGGTGCGCCGAGGAGAGCAGTTCCGGCACGTGGTCCCCGACCTTCGCCTCGATCTGCGCGTCGAGCACCCCCGGCGTCCGCAGGGCGGCCCGCCGGCCGTCCACGGCGGTGACCCGGCCGGCCGGGGCGACCAGGAACTCGACGGCGGCCGCGCCGGTCGGCCGGGCCGGCAGCGCGGGCCGCTCGCCGCGCAGCACCCGCAGGTACGCCTCGATGAAGTCGACCTCGTAGGCGATCGAGACCAGCGCGGTGATCATGTCGCCGGGCATCCGGGCGGCGCACTCGACCAGCGTGGGCACGCCGTCCACCACGATCCACTCGCTGTGCAGCATGCCGCTGCGGAAACCGGCCGCCTCGGCGAGCCGGACCGCCGCGTCCCGCAGTGCCCGCTGCTCCGCCCCCGGCAGCGCGGACGGCACGGTGTGCCCGGTCTCCACCGGGTACCGGCCGCCGGCGATCCGCTTGTCCGTGACGTTGGCGAAGATCGTCTCGCCGTCGGCGACCAGCAGCTCGACGCTGTGCTCCGAGCCGATAAGCAGCTCCTCCACCAGCACACCGGTGGGCAGGCCGCGCTCGGTGGCCTCGGCCGGCTCCGGCGGGGCGGCGCTGGCCGCCCAGCGCCCGGTGATCTCCGCCGGGTCGGTGACCAGCTGCACGCCCAGGCTGCCGGAGCGGCGGGTGGGCTTGAGCACGCACCGGCCGCCGTGCGCCCGGGCGAACTCGGCCGCCCGCGCCGGGTCGTCGACCAGCTCGTACGCCGGGTTGGCCAGGCCGGTGGCGTCGGCGAGCAGCCGCATCCGGTGCTTGTCGGAGAAGACGTCGGCGGCGGCCACCCCGGCGCCGGGCAGACCGAGCCGGTCGGCCAGCCGGGCGGCGGCGCCGACCGCGTACTCCAGGCCGGGCAGGACCAGCCGGGCACCGGCGAGGCCGGGCTCCCGGGCGAGCAGGGCGTCGGCGTCGAAACCGGTCTGGTACTCGGCCGGCACCAGCCGGGCGACCATCGACAACCCGGCGACGAAACCCTCCAGGCCGCGGCGGCGGATCACGTCCGGCTCCTCGACCAGGACCACGCTGCCCGGCGGCAGCTCCTGGTCGAACCAGCGCAGCGAGCCGAACGACCCGCCGATCACCACCAGCTGCTCCCGCCCCAGGTCCAGCTCCACCGGTCGTACCTCCCCCACGCCCCGCGCCGGAACGGACGGCCGGCGCAGCAGCACCCTAACCGGGCCGGCGCGGCCGGTCGCCGCACGGTCGGCGACCCGTCAGCACCGGCGTGCGGACACGACAGAAGCCGGCGGACCCGATGGGTCCGCCGGCATCCGACGAAGCTGTGAAGGCGGTGCTACCGCGTCAGGCGCGGGTGACCTTGCCGGCCTTGATGCACGAGGTGCAGACCTGCATCTTCTTGGTGGTGCCGCCACCGGCCGGGGTACGCACCGACTGGATGTTCGGGTTCCAGCGGCGGTTGGTCCGCCGGTGCGAGTGGGACACGTTGTGGCCGAAGCCCGGCCCCTTGCCACAGACGTCGCACACGCTAGCCACGGGATACTCCTGGGATTGAAACGTTCATGAGGTCGCCGCCAGGCGCAGCCCGGGCAACCTGGCCAGGTTACCCGATGACCGGCCCGTACGCCCAACCGGCCCGGTCGGGGCCGGCCCAGCGTACCTGGGGGGCCGCTGGGCGGCGGCGCGTCGTCCCCGGGACCGCTCGGGACACGCGGGCCGGGCCCCGGCGGGTGTCGGTGCGCGCCAGTAGGCTTCCCGACGTGCTGGACACCCTCGACGCCGCCGCGGTGCGCCGCTGGTGCGCGAGCGGGCTGGCCGCCCTCCAGCGCCACCAGGGCGAGATCGACGAGCTCAACGTCTACCCGGTTCCCGACGGCGACACCGGCACCAACCTGGTCCTCACCCTCACCTCGGCCCAGCAGGCCCTCGCCATGGACCTGGAGACCCTCCCCGACGACGGGCACACCCCGCACGGTCACGCCCTGCGGCTGATGGCCCGGGGCGCGCTGCTCGGGGCGCGGGGCAACTCCGGGGTGATCCTCTCGCAGATCCTGCGCGGCTTCGCCGACGCGCTCGGCGCCGCACCAGCGGTCCGCGGCCGGCAGCTCGCCGCCGCGCTGGCCGACGCCACCACCGCCGCCTACGCCGCGGTCGCCCACCCGGTCGAGGGCACGCTGCTCAGCGTGGTCGCCGCCGCCGCCCGCGCGGCCGAACGGGCGGACACCGACGACCTGCGCGTGGTGGCCTGGGCGGCGGCCGGCGAGGCGACCCGCGCGCTGGCGCGTACCCCCGAGCAGTTGCCCGCGCTCGCCCGCGCCGGTGTGGTCGACGCCGGCGGGCGCGGCCTCTGCCTGCTGCTCGACGCGCTGGTCGAGGTCATCACCGGGGAGAGCGTGCGGCACCCGGCGCCCGCGCCGCCCGCGGCCCCCGCGCCCGCCACCGCCGTCCGCGAGACCGGCTCCCCGGCGTACGCCTACGAGGTGCAGTACCTGCTCGACGCCACCGACGAGGCGGTGGCCCGGCTGCGCGGCGAGCTGGACGCCCTCGGCGACTCCCTGGTGATCGTCGGCGACGGCGGCACCTGGAACGTGCACGTGCACGTCAACGACGTGGGGGCGGCCGTCGAGGCCGGCGTGGTGGCCGGCCGGCCGCACCGGATCACGGTGACCCGGTTCGCCGACCAGGCGGCCCCGGCGCCCTCGCCCGCGGCGGCGCGGCCCGACGGCCGGGCCGCCGTGGTGGTCGCCACCGGCGCCGGCATCGCCGAGCTGTTCGGCGCGGAGGGCGCCACCGTGGTGCCGGCCAACCCGTCCACCGGCGAGCTGCTCGACGCGATCCGGGCCACGCGCGCCGCCCGCGTGGTGGTGCTGCCCAACGACCCCAACACCCAGTCGGTGGCGAGCGCCGCCGCCCGGGAGGCGCACAGTCTCGGGGTGAAGGTGAGCGTGGTGCCGACCCGGTCCCCGGTGCAGGCCCTCGCCGCCCTCGCCGTGCGGGACCCGAAGCGCCGCTTCGAGGACGACGTCATCGCCATGGCCGAGGCCGCCGGCGCCTGCCGCTACGCCGAGGTCTGCCACGCGAGTAAGGAAGCGCTCACCGTGGCCGGGCCGTGCCGGCCGGGCGACGTGCTGGCGCTGGTCGAGGGTGAGGTGCACCTCATCGGCGCCGACCTCCTCGACACCTGCACCGCCGTGGTCGACCGGATGCTCGGCGGCGGCGGCGAGCTGGTCACCCTGCTCTGCGGGGCGGACGCCCCGTCCGGGCTGGCCGACCGCGTACGCGAGCACGTCGAGCGGACCTGGCCGTTCGTCGAGGTGCAGGCGTACGAGGGCGGGCAGCCGCACTATCCGCTCCTGCTGGGGGTCGAATGACGAGCGAACCGGCCACCGTGGACACACCGCTCAAGAAGCTGGTCGGGGAGCGCACCGCCAAGGCCCTGGCGAGCCACCTCGACCTGCACACCGCCGGCGACCTGATCTACCACTTCCCGCGCCGCTACGACGAGCGCGGCGAGCACACCGACATCCGTTCGCTGGACGTGGGGGAGCAGGTCACCGTGCTGGCCCAGGTGCAGCGCACCGCGGTCCGGCCGATGCGGCAGCGCCGGGGCAACCTGCTGGAGGTCACCGTCGGCGACGGCTCCGGCGGGTTGCTCACCCTCACCTTCTTCGGCAACCAGGCGTGGCGGGAGCGGGAGCTGCGCCCCGGCCGCTGGGGGCTGTTCGCCGGCAAGGTCACCGAGTTCCGGGGCAAGCGGCAGCTCAACGGCCCGGAATACGTGCTGCTCGGCGAGGGCGGCGACGGCGAGGCGGCGGCCAACGAGGAGGTCGAGGAGTTCGCCGGTGCGCTTATCCCGGTCTACCCGGCCGCGGCGGCCGTGCCGACGTGGGTGATCGCCCGCTGCGTGCGGGTGGTGCTCGACACCTTCACCCCGCCGGACGACCCCCTGCCGGCCACCGTGCGGGCCGGCCGCAACCTGGTCGGCATCGGCGCGGCGCTGCGCGAGATCCACCGGCCCACCAGCAAGGAGGAGCTGTACAAAGCCCGCCGCCGGCTCAAGTGGGACGAGGCGTTCGCCGTGCAGCTCACCCTGGTGCAGCGCAAGCACCGGGCCGCGGCGTGGCCGGCGAAGGCCCGGCCGGCGAAGCCGGGCGGGCTGCTCGACGCGTTCGACGCCCGCCTGCCGTATGAGCTGACCTCCGGCCAGCAGGCCGTGGGCCGGGAGATCGCCGCCGACCTGGCCACCGCGCACCCGATGCACCGGCTGCTCCAGGGCGAGGTGGGCAGCGGCAAGACGGTCGTGGCGCTGCGGGCCATGCTCCAGGTGGTCGACGCCGGTGGGCAGGCCGCGCTGCTCGCACCGACCGAGGTGCTCGCGGCCCAGCACCACCGGGGCATGCTCGACCTGCTCGGCCCCCTCGCCCAGGCGGGCGAGCTGGGCGCGGCCGACGACGCCACCCGGGTGGAGCTGGTCACCGGCTCGCTGGGCGCGGCCGCCCGCCGACGGGCGCTCACCGAGGTGGCCGAGGGACGCGCCGGCATCGTGCTCGGCACCCACGCCCTGCTCTACGAGGGGGTCGACTTCGCCGACCTGGGGCTCGTGGTGGTCGACGAGCAGCACCGGTTCGGCGTGGAGCAGCGGGACGCCCTGCGGGCCAAGGCCGACCAGCCGCCGCACGTGCTCGTCATGACCGCCACCCCGATCCCGCGCACGGTCGCCATGACCGTCTACGGCGACCTGGAGACCTCCACCCTGTCGCAGCTGCCGCAGGGCCGCTCGCCGATCGCCTCGCACGTGGTGCCGGCCGCCGAGAAGCCGGCCTTCCTCGACCGGGCCTGGCGCCGGCTGCGCGAGGAGGTCGGCAAGGGACACCAGGCGTACGTGGTGTGCCCTCGCATCGGTGAGGGGCCGGCCTCGGACGAGGAGGCGCCGCGGGAGGACGACTCCGGCCGCCGGCCCCCGCTCGCGGTGACCGAGGTGGCCCCGCTGCTCGCCGAAGGGCCGCTGCACGGGCTGCGGATCGGGGTGCTGCACGGGCGGCTGCCGGCCGACGAGAAGGACGCCGTGATGCGCTCCTTCGCCGCCGGCGACCTCGACGTGCTGGTGGCCACCACGGTGGTCGAGGTGGGCGTCAACGTGCCCAACGCCACCGTGATGATCGTGCTGGACGCCGACCGGTTCGGCGTCTCCCAGCTGCACCAGCTGCGCGGCCGGGTGGGCCGGGGCTCGGCCGCCGGCCTCTGCCTGCTGGTCACCGAGGCGATGGAGGGCTCCTCGGCCCGGGAACGGCTCGACGCGGTCGCCTCCACCACCGACGGGTTCAAGCTCGCCGAGCTTGACCTGGAGCAGCGCCGGGAGGGCGACGTGCTGGGCGCCACCCAGTCCGGCCGCCGGTCTCACCTGCGGCTGCTGTCGCTGCTGCGCGACACCGACCTCATCCGGGACGCCCGGGCCGAGGCGATCACCCTGGTCGAGGAGGATCCGGAGCTGGCCCGCCACCCGGCGCTGGCCGCCTCGGTCGCCGCCCTGGTCGACGAGGAACGCGCCGAATACCTGGAGAAGGGCTGACCCGGCCGGGCGTCCACCGGGGACCGCCGGCGGGCCGGGGCCCCCACCGGACGGCCGCCCGGGCCTAGGCTCGGGCGATGCCGACCCCTTCTCTCGACCGTGGCGTGCTCCTGCTGGCCCGTGGCGACGACCTCCTGGTGGAGCGGGTCGCCGGCCAGGCCGACGCCGAATCGGCCTGCACCCGCGCGACCCGGTTCCAGATCGCCTCGATCAGCAAGCAGATGGCCGCCGTCGCGGTGCTGCTCCTCGCCGAGCGGGGCGCGCTGCGCCTGGACGATCCGATCGGCCGCTGGCTGCCGGACCCGCCGGCGGCCTGGTCCGGGATCACCCCGCACCACCTGCTCACCCACACCTCCGGCCTGGGGCATTGGGAGGAGTACCCGATGATCGACCTGGCCGGGCCGGCCGAGCCCGACAAGCTGCTGGCCGTCTTCGCCGGTGTGCCGCCGCTGTTCGCTCCCGGCACCGGCTGGCACTACAGCAGCCCCGGCTACGTCCTGCTGGCCCGGGCCGTCGAGCGCGCGTCCGGCCGGCCGTACGCCGCGTTCCTCGCCGAGGAGGTCTTCGGGCCGCTCGGCATGACGGGCAGCTTCGCGGGCGGCGCCGCCGGGCGGGACGACGTGGCAACCGGGCACGAGGGCGGCCGGCCCGTGCCGTCGTGGGACCTGGACACGGTGAGCATGGGCGCCGGGGACGTCTGGTGCACGGGTGCCGACCTGCTCACCTGGCTGGACGTGCCCCGCCGCGGGCGGCTGCTGGGGCCGGCGGCGGCGGCCGTGCTGACCGCCCCGCACGCGCCGACCGGCCGCGCCGGCGAGGCGTACGGCTACGGCTTCTTCGTCGGCCCGCTGGGCGGGGAGCGGGCCGTGCACCACTCCGGGGACAACGGCGGCTACAAGGCGTTCGCCGCCTGGTTCCCCGACTCGGACCGCCGCCTCGTGGTGCTGACCAACCAGGCGGAGATCGACTCCGCGCTGCTGCGGGCGGAGCTGGAATGAGCCGAGGGCGCGCCGACCGGGTGGTCGACGCGCCCTCGGGCGATCCGTGGCGGATCAGGCGGTGAAGCGGATCCGGCGACGGCGGGCCATCACGAACAGCACCGCACCGGCGGCGAGCAGCACGGCGGCGCCGGCCACGATTCCGCCGGTCGCCGCGCCGGTCAGCGGCAGGGTCGGGCCCTCGGGCTTGCCGCCACCCGCACCGGGCGCGCAGTCCTTCGGCTTCTCCCAGGCGATCGGCCCGGAGTCGTCCAGGCCCTCGGCCGTCGGGGTCACCTTCAGGCCCTCGAACGCCTTGAACTTCGCGGTCCCGGTCGCACCCGGCCGCACGACGAGCTTCTGCGCGTCGCCCTTGTTCGGGGTGAAGGTGATCTCGACGGTCTTGCCGTCCTCGGGGTTCTCGACCTGGAAGATCAGCTCGTCGCAGGTGGACCGGAAGCTGCCCGACGGCTCGCCCGGCTGGACGCAGTCCTTGGCCTCGGCCGGCTTGTCGTCGAAGAGGGGCTGCTCCTGACCGGCCTCGGTCACCGTGATGTGGGCCGCGTTCTTGGCGGGAACGCGGATCGGGAGGCTCTTGCCCGGCGCGACCTCCGCGGTCCTGCTGAAGTCACCGCTGCCGGTGACGGTGAAGGAGGCCTTCTTGGTGGCCTCCTCGCCGTTCTGCAGCTTCACCGCGACGTCGCCGGTGCAGTCGGAGGTCACCGTGACGGTCGGGTTGGCCGTGGCCGGCGGGGGAGTGACGACCTTGTCGCAGCTCTCGCTGAACCGGATGGACGCGCTCTTGTCGTCGTTCTCCCGGAACTTGTTGTCCCACTCGGTCCGGACCGTCAGCGACGCCTCCGTGCTGTCGCCGGCCAGGCGGGCGGTGCCGACCAGCGGCTCCGAGACCTTGTGCGGGTACGTGTCACCGTCGGTGGCCTGGATGCCGTCGATGGTGAACGGCGAGGTGGTCTCGCCCGTCCTGCTGCTGGCCTCGGCCTTGGTGAGCCGGTAGCTGGTCACGCCGCCCGGCGCGTACGTGCGAACGGTCCAGGTGGTGACCCATTCGCCCTTGGCGGTGTCACATTCGGCCGTGACCTTGACTTCGCTGTGGTGAGCGCTGGCCGGGGCCGCGGCTACCGCCGCGCCCGCGAGGCCGATCAGCGCGCCGGCCGTGAGGACGGCGGCACGCCGGAGGTTGAGACGGTTCACGCCTACTCCTGATGAGGGGAGGATGGGAGAGTGCGGCGGACGGACCGGAGTCACACGTCCGCACGACAATCGGGCAGACCCTAGCGAGATCGACAGCACGGGCGTTACCGGAAACGACGGGTCGTAAAGGGACCGTTATAAATTTGAGATCATTGATGTACGAGCCGTGACGGACCGTCGCCACGGGGTGGTCTGCGCGCCCCAATCCGGACATCGCGTAGCGTCGGGGCATGCGGAGGGAGCGACGGTGACCCGGATCGTGGGCGGGACGCTCGGCGGCCGGCGGATCGCCGCCCCGCCCGGCGCCGGCACCCGGCCGACTTCCGACCGGGTCCGGGAGGCCCTGTTCAGCGCGGTGCAGGCCGAGCTCGACCTCGACGGGTCCCGCGTCGCCGACCTCTACGCCGGCTCCGGCGCGGTCGGGCTGGAGGCGCTGTCCCGGGGCGCCGCGCACGTGCTGCTCGTCGAGTCCGACGCCCGGGCCGCCCGGGTCATCCGGGAGAACGTCGCCGCGCTCCGGGCCGCCCCGGCCGCCCGCCTGGTCACCGGCAAGGTGGCGACCGTGCTCGCCGCCGGCCCGGACGGCGGGCCGTACGACCTGGTCTTCGCCGACCCGCCCTACGCCGTACCCGACAGCGAGATCACCGCGATGCTGGCCGCGCTGGTCGGCGGCGGCTGGCTGGCCCCGGACGCCCTGGTGGTCGTCGAGCGGTCCAGCCGCACCGGCCCGGTCGGGTGGGTGGAAGGCGTCACTGGCGAGCGCAGCCGCCGCTACGGCGAGACCACCCTTTGGTACGGTCGCCGATCATGAGACGTGCGGTCTGTCCCGGCTCGTTCGACCCGGTCACCAACGGACACCTCGACATCATCGGCCGGGCGAGCCGGCTCTTCGACGAGGTGATCGTCGGCGTGCTGGTCAACCAGTCGAAGCAGGGGCTGTTCACGGTCGAGGAGCGGATCGACATGCTCCGCGAGGTGACCTCCTCGTACGACAACGTGCGGGTCGAGTCGTTCCGCGGGCTGCTGGTCGACTTCTGCCGCGCCCAGCAGGCGAGCGTGCTGATCAAGGGCCTGCGCGCGGTCAGCGACTTCGACTACGAGCTCCAGATGGCCCAGATGAACATCGGCCTGGCCGGCGTGGAGACCCTCTTCATGCCGACCAACCCGCTCTACTCGTTCCTCTCCTCCAGCCTGGTCAAGGACGTCGCCAAGTGGGGCGGGGACATCTCCGCGCACGTCCCGGACGTGGTCCGCGAGGAGCTCGTGACCCGGCTGCGCCGCTGACCGACCCGCCGGTCCCCGGCGGGACGCGCCGGGTGGGGGTGTAGCGGCGCGGGTGGAGGGCGCGTTACATGATGTGTGCAGCGCCGAACCCGGGCGCAGGCCGCATCATGTAGGTCGGCAGACGAACGACAGGAGTGAGGTACCGGTGGACCCGCTCGATCGCATCGACGAACTGATCGCCATGGTGGAGCAGGCCCGCTCCGTGCCGATGTCGCGCAACAACTGCATGGTCGACCGGGGCGAGATGATCGCCGCTCTGGACGAGCTGCGCGTGGAGCTTCCCGCCGACCTGCGCCGGGCCGCCGCCCTGCTGGAGGAGCGGGACAAGATCATGGAGGCCGGCAAGCGCGAGGCCGACCGGATCATCAGCGAGGGTGAGGCGGAACACGCCCGCCTGGTCTCGGTGAACGAGATCACCGTCTCCGCCGAGCACGAGGGCGCCCGCATCATCGCCGAGGCCCGCGCCGAGGCGCAGCGCCTGCGCGACGAGGTCGACGACTACGTCGACACCGCCCTGGCCAACTTCGAGCAGTTCCTGACCCGGGCGCTCGCCTCGATAGAGCGCGGCCGGGACAAGATGCACGCGCTGCGGGAGATCGGCACGTTCGCTGGGGACGAGGCGGATCGCCCGCTACCCTTCTGAGCGGCACGCGGGCCGGCGGCCGACAGCCGGCAGCCGACGCGCCAGGGCGGCGTGCCCCCGGTTAGACGGTTCGCGGGTCGCCCAGGTAACCTTTTTTGTCGGCCTCTCACCGGCCGGAGTCTAACTATGCCCAAGCACTCGCCAAGCCAACTCGACCCCAGGTCGCCGCTGGTCCTCGACACGAGGGACCTGCCGCGTCGGCCTGGCGTGTTGCGTACGCATCGGCGGGTCGTGCCGGCACCGGCGGACCTCGGCGTGGAGTTGATCACTGTGCCGGAGGGCGCGGACCTCGACCTCGACCTGAGGTTGGAGTCGGTGTCCGAGGGCGTGCTCGTCTCCGGGACCGTCACCGGTCCCGTCAAGGGCGAGTGCGGGCGCTGCCTGCGCGAGATCGACGACTCGGTGGCCGTGACGATCCAGGAGCTGTACGCGTACGAGAACAGCACCACGGACGACACGACCGACACCGACGAGGTGGGCCGAATGCAGGGCGATCTGATCGACCTGGAGCCGGCGCTGCGGGATGCGGTGGTGCTCGCACTGCCGACCAACCCGCTCTGCCGGGAGGACTGCCCAGGGTTGTGCCCCGACTGCGGGGTGCACTGGGACGATCTGCCGGCCGACCACAGTCACCAGCAGGTCGACCCGCGTTGGGCGGGCCTGTCGCAACTGACCCGTACAGAGGAGTAGGAACCGTGGCCGTCCCCAAGCGCAAGATGTCGCGCAGCAACACCCGCGCCCGCCGGGCGAACTGGAAGGCCGCGGTTGTGGCGACCGTGGCCTGCCCGCAGTGCAAGTCGGCCAAGCTGCCGCACGCCGCCTGCTCCGTCTGCGGCACCTACAACGGCCGTCAGGTCCTCGACGTCTGATCGCCGAGTGACGTCCCCGACCGCCGGTCGGGTGGCGCACGCACCAAGGCTCTCGCCCGGTGCCCCGGCTCCCTCCGCCGCCGGCCGTTCCCCGGCCGGCGCGCCGACGGAGCCGGGCACCGCGCGGATCGCCGTCGACCTCCTCGGCGGGGACGATGCTCCCGCCGTCGTGGTTGACGGCGCTCTGCGAGCGGTGCGTACCGACCCTGACCTGCACCTGCTGCTCGTCGGACCGACCGAGGTCGCCGACGGGCTGATCGGTGCGCTCGACCCGGAGCAGCGTGCCCGGGTCACCGTCCGCCCGGTGCGGACCGCCGTCGGCATGGCCGACCACCCCACCGCCGCGCGCGGGGAGAGCACCGTCCGCGCGGCCGTGCACGCCGTCCGCGACGGGTTCGCCGACGCGCTCGTCTCCGCCGGCTCGACCGGCGCCACCGTCACCGCCGCCGCGCTCGGCCTCGGTCGCTGGACCGGGGTACGCCGGCCCGCCCTGGTGGCCACCCTGCCGGCCGTCGACGGGCCGGTCGTGCTGCTCGACGTCGGCGGCACCCTGGAACCCGGCCCCGCCACCCTGGCCCGCCACGCCGTGCTCGGCGCCGCCTACGCGGCCGTGGCGCACGCCGTCGCCGCGCCCCGGGTCGGGCTGCTCTCCGTCGGCACCGAGGCGGGCAAGGGCGACCGGCTGCGCCGCGCCGCCGACCCCGCCCTCGCCGCCGTGCCGCTGCCCTGCGGCGCCCGCTACGTCGGCCTGGTCGAGGGGTACGACATCTCCCTCGGCGCCCGCGCCGACGTGGTGGTCACCGACGGCTTCACCGGCAACGTGCTGCTCAAGGCCATCGAGGGCGCGTACGCGATGGCCGGCGGGCCCCCGGCGAGCGGCGGCGCGCCCCGCGCGGCGGCCCTGCTCGGGGTGGCCGGCACCGTGGTGGTCTGCCACGGCGCGGCCCGGCCCGACGACGTCGCCTCCGGCATCGCCCTCGCCGCCCACCTGTGGCGCCGGAGCGCCACCCACACCGTCTCGACCCTGCTCGACGCGATTCCGCACGATCCCGCACCTGACCGCAACGACACCGAGGTAGCACCATGACCAACGACAAGCGGCGGCGTGCTCCCGTCGGCCACCTGGAGACGGCCTTCGGGGTGTCGCTCGACCCGGAACTGCTGGAGCGCGCGCTGACCCACCGCTCGTACGCGTACGAGAACGGTGGCCTGCCCACCAACGAGCGGCTGGAGTTCCTCGGCGACTCGGTCCTCGGCGTGGTGATCACCACGGCGCTCTTCCACAACCATCCGGACCTGCCTGAGGGGCAGCTCGCCAAGCTGCGGGCCAGCGTGGTCAACATGCGTGCCCTCGCCGACGTGGCGCGCGGCCTCGGCCCGGACGGGCTGGGCGCGTACCTGCTGCTCGGCAAGGGCGAGGAGGCCACCGGGGGCCGGGACAAGGCCAGCATTCTGGCCGACACGCTGGAGGCGCTGCTCGGCGCGATCTACCTCCAGTACGGCCTGGACACCGCGGCCCTCGTGATCCACCGCCTGTTCGACCCGCTGATGGCCGAGTCGGCCGGCCGGGGCGCGGCGCTGGACTGGAAGACCAGCCTCCAGGAGCTGACCGCCGCGCTGGGGCTGGGCGTTCCGGAATACCGGATCGAGGGCACCGGCCCGGACCACCTCAAGACCTTCACGGCCTGGGTGGTGGTGGCCGGCAACCGCTACGGCGGCGCGGAGGGGCGCAGCAAGAAGGAGGCCGAGCAGCGGGCCGCCGAGTCGGCCTGGCGGATGCTGACCGAGCAGGCCGAGGCGGAGGCCGCCGCGAAGGCCGCCGCCGACGGGATCGAGGCGGCGGGCGACCCCGCCGAGACGGGCGCCGGCCGTGCCTGAGCTGCCCGAGGTCGAGACCGTCCGGCAGGGGCTGGCCGAGTGGGTCGTCGGCCGGCGGATCAGCGCCGTCGAGGTGCGCCACCCCCGGGCGGTCCGCCGGCACGAGCCCGGCGGCGGGCACTTCGCCGACGTGCTGACCGGCCGGACGATCACCGACGTGCGGCGCCGGGGCAAGTACCTGTGGCTGCCGCTGGACAGCGGGGACGCCCTCATCGGGCACCTCGGCATGTCCGGCCAGCTGCTGCTCCAGCCGGTGGGCGCGGCCGACGAGCTGCACCTGCGGGTCCGGTTCCGGTTCGCCGACGACGGCCCGGAGCTGCGCTTCGTCGACCAGCGCACGTTCGGCGGGCTGTCCGTCTCCGAGGGCGGGGCGGAGCTGCCGGCCGAGATCGCCCACATCGCCCGGGACCCCATGGACCCGGAGTTCTCCGACGCCGGCTTCGTGGCCGCGCTGCGGAAGCGGCGCACCGAGGTGAAGCGGGCGCTGCTCGACCAGACGCTGATCTCCGGTGTCGGCAACATCTACGCCGACGAGGCGCTCTGGCGGGCCAAGCTGCACGGCGCCCGGCCGACCGACGCGCTGACCGGGCCGGCGGCCACCCGGCTGCTCGGCCACGTCCGGGACGTGCTCGGTGAGGCGATCAAGCAGGGCGGCACGAGCTTCGACGAGCTGTACGTGAACGTCAACGGCGAGAGCGGCTACTTCGACCGGTCGCTGAACGCGTACGGCCGGGAGGGGGAGCCCTGCCCGCGGTGCGGGGCGCCGATCCGGCGCGAGGCGTTCATGAACCGGTCCTCCTACAGTTGCCCGCGCTGCCAGCCCCGCCCCCGGGGCACCCTCCGGGGATGACCCCGAGCCGGCTCGGGGTTGTGCCCGTGTGCCTCGCCGGTCGCGGCCCGGCGCGTCCCCCGGTCGTACCCTGAAAGTCCCCTTCTGTCCGGTTGGCCGACCCGGTTCGGGCCGCCCGGCCGGAGCCTGGCGGATGGGGGACGAGCGGGGGCCGTTCCCCGATGTCCCGGGCGCGGCCCGCTCCCTAGCGTCAGCAGAGGTCGGCACAGGGCCGACGTCTGGAGGGGGTCCCAGGTATGGGCAGGCGACCGGTGACCGTGCGGTTGGCACGGTGGAGTGCGGAGCACCCGTGGCGAGCCATCGCGCTCTGGGTGGTGTTCGTGGCGGTGTGCTTCGTGGGCGGTAACGCCGCCGGCCTGAACGAGGCGACCGACGACGACCAGGCGATCGGCGAGTTCGGGCGGGCCCAGCTGATCGTCGACAGTGGCGGCTTCCACGAGCCGGCCACCGAGAACGTGCTGATCACGCCCCGCTCGGGCACGCTCGACCCGGCCGCCGCGACGGCCGCCGCCGAGGACGCCGCGGCCCGGCTCCGGCAGGTCGACGGGGTGACCGCGGTGGGCGCGCCCATGCCGTCCCGGGACGGCAACGCGATGCTCGTGCCGATCACCATGTCCGGTGACCCGGAGACCGCCTCGGACCGCGTGCAGCCGCTGCGCGACACCACCGCGAAGGTCCAGGAGTCGCACCCGGACCTGCGGGTCGAGCAGGTCGGCGGCCCGTCGATCGGCCAGGCGCTCGACGACACCCTCGGCAAGGACTTCAAGCGGGCCGAGCTGCTCAGCCTGCCGGTCACCCTGGCCATCCTGATCATCGCGTTCGGGGCGCTCATCGCGGCCGGCGTGCCGGTGCTGCTCGCGCTCTCCTCGGTGGCCGCGGCCATGGGACTCTCCACCCTCGCCTCGCACCTGGTGCCGGCCACCGACACGACGGCCAGCGTCATCCTGCTGATCGGCATGGCGGTCGGCGTGGACTACTCGCTGTTCTACGTCCGGCGGGAACGCGAGGAACGGGCCAAGGGGCGCTCCGGGCTCGACGCCGTGGAGATCGCGGCGGAGACCTCCGGGCACGCCGTGGTGGTCTCCGGCACCGCCGTGATCATCTCGATGGCCGGGCTGCTGCTCGCCCAGGACGCCATCTTCTCGTCGCTCGCCGTCGGCTCGATCCTGGTGGTCGCGGTCGCGGTGATCGGCTCGCTGACCGTGCTCCCGGCGCTCCTGGCGCGGCTCGGCCGCTGGGTCGACCGGCCCCGGGTGCCGCTGCTGTGGCGGCTCACCGCCCCGCGCGTCGGGCGGCACGGCCAGCCGGCCCGGCCCCGGTTCTGGCCGGCCGTGCTCAAGCCGGCGCTGCGCGCGCCAATGGCCACCCTGGTCGTCTCGGTCGGGCTGCTCCTCGCCCTGGCTGCCCCGGCGCTGGGCATGAAGCTGAAGTTCCCCGGCATGGAGGACGTGCCCCGCACCACGGCGGCCATGCAGGCGTACGACCGGCTCACCGCGGCCTTCCCGAGCAACGGCACCAGCCACACCGTGGCGGTGCGGGCGCCGGCCGAACAGGCCGACCGGGTGCAGGCCGCGCTCACCGGGCTGGCCGGCCGGGCCGCCACCGACCCGCTCTTCGCGCCGGCCGAGGGGGACGGCCCGAAGATCAAGGTGTCGGCTGACCGGCGGGTGTCGGTGCTGGAGGTGGCCACGCCGTACGCCAGCCGCACCGACGAGGCGTCCCGCTCCCTGCACGAGCTGCGCCAGGACCTCGTCCCGGCCGCGCTGAAGGGCATCCCCGGCGTCGAGTACGCGGTCGGTGGCGGCGTGGCGGCCAGCGAGGACTACGCGGACCACATCTGGGCGAAGCTGCCCCTGGTGGCCGCCTTCGTCCTGGCGCTGACCTTCCTGGTGATGGCCTGGACCTTCCGCTCGGTGGTGGTGGCGCTCACCTCGATCCTGCTGAACCTGCTCTCCGCCGGGGCCGCGTACGGCCTGCTGGTGCTGGTCTTCCAGGGCGACTGGGCGGAGGGGCTGCTCGGCTTCACCTCGATGGACGCGATCGTCACCTGGCTGCCGATGTTCCTGTTCGTGGTGCTGTTCGGGCTCTCCATGGACTACCACGTCTTCGTGGTCAGCCGGATCCGGGAGGGCATCCGCCAGGGGATGTCGAACAAGGACGCCGTGGCGTACGGCATCACCTCGTCGGCGGGGGTGGTGACCAGCGCGGCGATCGTCATGGTCGGGGTGTTCTCGATCTTCGCGACGCTGAGCACCATCGACTTCAAGCAGCTCGGCATCGGGCTGGCCGCGGCGATCCTGCTGGACGCCACGATCATCCGGGCGGTGGTGCTGCCGTCGCTGATGACCCTGCTGGGCGACGCGAACTGGTGGGCGCCGCGGTTCCTGCGTGGCCGGGCGGCGACCCCGCCGGCCGAGCCGCCCGCGCCCGCACCGGAGCTGGTCGGCGCGCGCTGAGCTCGGGGGGACGGGGGAGGGCGGGCCGATCGGGTCCGCCCTTCGCCCTGTGACGGAGGTGTCACGGCAGGATTAACGGCCGCGGCGGCGGGGCATGTGGGCCGCCATGGACGAACAGCTCACGCCGGGGGCCCATCGTCGCGCCCCGGCCACCGCAGCCCCCGGGAGCGCGTCATGAGCACCGACGTGCGGACCGGCACCGTACGGACCAACGTCCCGGCCCGCCTGGACCGGCTGCCGTGGTCCCGCTGGCACTGGATGATCGTGATCGGCCTCGGCACGGTGTGGATCCTCGACGGCCTCGAGGTGACCATCGTCGGCAACCTGTCCGGCAAGCTGGCCGAGCCGGGCAGCGGCCTGAGCATCACCCAGAGCCAGGTCACCGGCCTGGCCGCCGCGCTCTACGTGGCCGGCGCCTGCACCGGCGCGCTGTTCTTCGGCTGGCTCACCGACCGGTTCGGGCGCAAGAAGCTGTTCCTGCTGACCCTCGGGCTCTACCTGGTCGCCACCGCGCTGACCGCGCTCTCCTTCGACACCTGGTGGTTCTTCCTGTTCCGGTTCCTCACCGGCATGGGCATCGGCGGCGAGTACGCGGCCATCAACTCGGCGATCGACGAGCTGATCCCGGCGCGGCACCGCGGCCGGATCGACATCATCATCAACGGCACCTTCTGGCTCGGCGCGGCGCTCGGCGCGCTGCTGACCGTGCCGCTGCTCAACGGCCTGCCCACCAACCTCGGCTGGCGGGTGGCGTTCGGGCTGGGCGCGGTGCTCGGCGTGGTGATCCTTCTGGTCCGGCGGCACGTCCCGGAGAGCCCGCGGTGGTTGTTCATCCACGGCCGGGCCGACGAGGCGAACCATCTCGTCGACTCGGTCGAGGCCGAGGTGAAGCGGGAGACCGGCAAGGACCTCACCGAGGCGGACAACTGGATCGAGGTCAAGCAGCGGAAGAGCACCAACTTCCTGGAGATCGCCAGGACCCTTTTCGCCCGCTACCCGAAGCGCGCCACCCTCGGCTTCTCGCTCTTCATCGGGCAGGCGTTCCTCTACAACGCGATCACCTTCGGCTTCGCCCAGATCCTGCAGACCTTCTTCGACGTCCCGCCGGGCAACAGCGGCTACTACTTCGCGGTGATCGCGGTCGGCAACCTGCTCGGCCCGCTGCTGCTGGGCAGGCTCTTCGACACCGTCGGCCGGGTGCCGATGATCGCCGGCTCGTACATCGGCTCGGGCGTGCTGCTGCTCGGCACCGCCTGGCTGTTCCACTCGGGCGTGCTGAACGCGGTCACCATGACCGCCTGCTGGTGCGTGGTGCTCTTCTTCGCCTCGGCCGGCGCCAGCGCCGCGTACCTGACGGTCAGCGAGATCTTCCCCATGGAGACCCGGGCCATGGCCATCGCGTTCTTCTACGCGATCGGCACCGCCGCCGGCGGCATCACCGGCCCGCTGCTCTTCGCCAAGCTGGTCGGCACCGGCAAGGTCGGCGACACGGTGGTCGCCTTCGTCGTCGGCGCCGCCGTCATGATCATCGGTGGCCTGGTGGAGCTGACCCTCGGCGTCAAGGCCGAGGGGAAGTCCCTGGAGGAACTGGCCACCCCGCTCAGCGCCGAGCACGCCGGCGTCCCGTCGCAGCGCGGCGCCGGGACCCCCGCCCCCGTCACCGGTGGCGCGCCTGGCTGACGACCGCCGCTCCCCCCGGCACCGCCCCCGCCCGTCCAGGGCCGGGGGCGGTGCCGCTTCCCAGGGGTACGCACGTCGCGCGGTACACCGGCTCCCGGTGTCATGTACCCGCGCGACGAACAGCCGCTGGGTGCGGAGCGCGACCACTCTCCCGAGGACAGGCCTCCGTCACCTCACACGTAGTCACGCCAGAGAGGCACCGTCACCCTGGGCTCTCGGAACTCCTGATCGATGTAGTGGGCGAGGTCGTTGCCGTACACGATTGTGTCGGTCAGTCGGTGGATGGAGAGCACGGGATGCCCGGAGGAGCCGCGGCCGGCCGGCAGGTAGCGGTGGCCGTACACGGGAACCATCCGGGGAACGTCGGCGAGAAGCCGCTTCGCCTTGGCCATGCGCCGGGCGAGGTCGTGAGGGCGACGGCTCCACCCGGGCGGCCACTCGCCGTGCTGGATCTCGTCCAGCGCGGTGGCGAGCGGCCAGTCGACCTGCTCGTGCAGGGTGGAGGAGGAGTCGAGCTGGCGCCAGTTCGGCCAGCCCCAACTTGCCTTGTCCGGGTGGTCGTCCTGGCCGGGCGTCCAGACTGGCAGCCCGGCCGCGAGGAAAGCGCGGTGGTCGTCGGCGAACTCGAAGCCGAACCGTCGTTCGATGGTGGCGAACTCGGCGTCGGTGAGCCCTGGCTGGATGTCCACCAGGCCCAGGTGCGCCAACCGGCGAGCAGCCTCGATACCCAGCGCGACATCGGCGTCATTCGTCACTGCCGAAGGGTAGCGACCCGCCTCCCGGACGCGTGCGGATGGCGGCGCGCGGGAGCAGCACGCCGAAGGTCTGGCGGCGCTTCTCAGGCCGGTGTGTCGTCCTCGGTGGGGCGCGGCTGGCGGTACTCCTTGATCCAGCGCTCGACGTCGTCGGCCAGCCAGACCTTCATGCCGCGCAGTTCCTGGTACGGCTTCGGGAAGGTGGGATACCTGGCGAGCTGTTGGAACCGCTGCCGCGACACGCCCAGGCGCTGGGCGATCTCGTAGGGCCCCATGAGCTGCCCCGGCCCTCGGTCCATGGCATGAACGTAGATAGATGGCTGCTAGTCTACTGGATATTGCCAGTTGACTAACCGGTCGGCTGACCGGCATCGTGGTCGTATGCCGCGAAAGACCTGCACGGTCCATGACTGATCACGGACCCGTTCAGCCACTCTGGACTTGCGCGAGGTGCAGCCTGCCCTGGCCCTGTCCCACGCGCCGTCGACAACTGCTTGCCGAGTAGGAAGGCAGCCGGGTGTCCCTTTCCCTCTACATGGCCGCGCACCTGGTATCCGCCACGCAGGACATGAGCTGGGCTCCGGCTGGCCCGCTCCATCGCCGCTTCCTCGGGTGGTTGCCGTGAGCGTGCTCAGGCCGGGCGACGAGAAGTTCCACTACTCCGACAACTCGCATCGGTGGATACCGCCGGATCTCGACTTTCCTCAGGAGGTGTGGGACGAAATGGTCCGGCAGCACAAGGAGAGGCACCTGCGACCACCGCAGCGGCCACGCCTTGCACGTCGTTCGATCTGACCGATGCCTACGGCAGCGCGCAGGGTTGGCGCCAGGCGTCGAGTTTGCGGTCCTTGAGGATGGAGGAGAAGCCGTAGCCGACCGTGGTGACGCAGAAGTCGGCCGGGTCGCCGGTGTATTCCACGTGGAAGACCGGCTTGTCCGCGTCGGTGAACGGCAGCAGCTTGTCGCACCCGCCGCGGCGGACGCACTCCTGGTTGACCGCGAAGTCGAAGTCGGGGGCGAGCGCCGCCACCTGCGGCAGGTCGTCGACCAGCCCGGGGGAGAGGTCCAGCCGCCGGGCCAGTTCGGCCAGCCGGCGGTTGAACAGCAACTGGTCGTCGAAGCTGAGCGGGAAGCCGGGGCGGTGCAGGTAGCCGTCGGCGTCGTCGAGCGCCACCGCGCCGAAGCCCTTGCCCCGGCAGAGCCGGAAGCGGTCGGCCAGCACCGGCTCCAGCGAGTCCCACCGGCGTACGTCCAGCCACCGGCTGCCCGGCCGGCCGGACACGGCCGCCCCGCGTACCGCCGCCGGGAAGCGGCTGGCGTCCGGGTCGCCGGTCGCGTACGTGCCGACCCGGACCTGGCACACCAGGCGGCGGTGGCGGGCGCGCAGCGCGCCGGTCTCGTCGGAGGTGGTCCGCACCGGGTCGAGCAGGAAGACGTCGGCGTCGACGGTCACGTCCACCGGGCCGGTGAGCTGCCACTGCCACTGCCAGTCCCGGGCGTGCGCCGACGGCCACGGGGTGGGCGTCCCGGGCGGGACGATCGGCTCCCGGCAGGCCGCCGCCGGGGCGAGCAGCAGCAGCGTCAGCACGACCGCGACGCCCCGGCGCGGCCCGCGTCGGCGGACGCGGACCGGCCGGGGCGGCACGGCCCACGCCGGCCGGATCCGCATCGACAGCTCCCGGGTCGCGGGCGGCACCCCGCCCCCTGCCGGTACGTCTCCGGCGGCCCCGGTGCGCCGGCCGCGGGGCCGGCACGGCTCAGGCGTCCCCGGCGTACCTCACCCGGTCAACGAGCGCGGGCCCGGTCACGACGCGCCGCTCAGCGCGGGGTGCCGAAGTCCTGCGTCCAGTACGGCCCGTTGCTCCGCGCCACGCCCACGCCGATCTCCGTGAACGAGCAGTTCAGGATGTTGGCCCGGTGTCCCGGGGAGTTCATCCAGGCGTCCATCACCGCGGCCGCGCTCTGCTGGTTCCAGGCGACGTTCTCGCCGTACGACCGCCAGGCGTAGCCGACCCGGTCGAGCCGGTCGCCCACGTCGCTGCCGTCGCTGCCGTCGTGCGACATCTTCTTGTGGTCGGCCTGGTCCTGGCTGTGCCGCTGGGCGGCGAGCGTCAGCTTGTCGTCGACGGTCAGCGCCTTGCAGCCGGCCTTGGCCCGCTCCTGGTTGACTAGGTCGACGACCTGTCGCAGCTCCGCGGTGAGCCCCTTGGCCGAGGCCGTCGTGGCGCCCGTGCTGCTCGGCGCGGCGCTCCGCGGCAGCTGCCGGGACGGGGCGGTGGTCCGGCTCGGCTTCGGGGTCGGCTTCTTCGTCGGGGTCGGCCGGGCGCTGGTCGGCGCGGCGCTCGGGCTCGTCGACTCCGGCGCGAGCGCGTCGCCCGGGTCCACGTCGGTGTCCCCGGGCGCGAGCGGGGCGGCGGCCACCGGGGCGTCGGCCGCGGTCCGCTCGGTCGGCTGGTCACCACCGGGCAGCACCAGGGCGCCCACGCCGAGGCTCACCACGAGGGTCGCCGCGGCGGCCGCCCCGCCGATCAGGAGGGGGCGCGGCAGGCGGCGCCGCTGCCGGTGCCGGCCGGTGTCCTCGTCCGAGGCGTCGGTGACCGGCTGCCAGGCGCCCGTCGACCGCTCGTCGGCGGCCTGCTGCCAGGCGCCCGTCGACCGCTCGTCGGCGGCCGGCTGCCAGGCGCCCGTCGACCGCTCGTCGGCGGCCGGCTGCCACGCGGCGGCGGGCCGCTCGTCCACGGTCGGCTGCCACGCGGTGGGCTGCTCGTCGGGGTGCCAGCCGGCGGCCCGCTCGTACGGGGACATCGGTGCGCCCGGGTGGGCCGCCGGGCCGTACGCCGGTGACTCGGCGGCCGGGGCGTACCCGGTCCGGTCGGCGTCGGCGTACCGCCCGGCGTCGGCCCACCCGTGCGTCCCGGCGCCGGCCGCGGGGAGGTGGCCGGTGCGCTCGGGCGTGGGGTCGTCCCGCCACGGCGTGGCCGGGGCGTCGGCCTGCCAGGCGCCGGTGGGCGCCTCGGTGCGGTCCGGGCCGGGCTGCCCCGGCTCGTCACCGAAGAGGTAGGACGACCGCGGCTCGGGCCGGTCCGTGAGCCAGGCCGGCCCTTCGTCGGTCGGTGGCTCGGGGCGTCGGGGAACGCCATCCGGTTCGATCGGGTCGGTCCAGCGGTACACGCCTGTCCCCTTCACGGGTCGGTTGCGGGCCGCAGTGACGCTACGGGCGCGGCGCGAGCTGCGGCAACGTGGCTAAGAAAGAGTTAAGGGGAACCCGACAGCAAGGGTGAGGCGTTCACACATTCCCGGGCGTACAGTAAAGGCGTCCGGACAGAGCGTGTCCGCGCCTTGTGGCAACCCCCCGACAAGTGGACCGGTGGACGTGGAGATGATCTACGGCCTGCGGGAACTTGACGAAGGAGGGGGGTTCGGCTCAATATATAGGTGTCGCCAGTCGCGCCCAGCCATGCCCGGATTTCGCGGGGATGGCAGCCGCGAACATCATGGGCGCGCGTTGGCCGGCCTTTCCGGCAGCGCATATCAAGGAGTCAGCATGGCGAAGGCCCTCTACGGCCACGTAGGTGCAGCGCCCGACCGGCGTCTGCTCGACGAGGTCACCCGACTGCGTGCCAGGGTTCAGGCACTGGAGTTCGAGATCACGCGTCTGCGCGCCGACAACGATCGGCTTGCGGCGGCTGCGGCGGAGGCAGACGACCTCCTCCGACTGGCCGAGCCCGCGCTGACCTGATCTCCGGTCGTCGGAAAACTGAATCGCACCACACAGAAAACGCGCGCCGACACCCAGTGCCGGCGCGCAGCTTTTTGTTTCCGGGACCCCATTCCGCGATCTTGAGGAGCGATCCCGGAATTGCGTCCCGCAATTATGATCTTGCACTTTTCCGTGGCGTACGCCACACCGCCGGAATCCGGACACCTCCGGCACCGGGTGGGTCGCGTACCAGGCACTCCCGGGCGGCGGGTTAGTCTGCGGGTTCGCCAGGTCCGCGCAGCCGGCGACGGTACGGCGGCCACCGGACGAGGATCGAGAAGGTGCATCTCAAGAGCCTGACGGTGAAGGGCTTCAAGTCCTTCGCCTCCGCCACGACGCTGAAGCTGGAGCCCGGGATCACCTGCGTGGTCGGCCCGAACGGCTCCGGCAAGTCCAACGTCGTCGACGCCATCGCCTGGGTCCTCGGCGAGCAGGGCGCCAAGGCGCTGCGCGGCGGCAAGATGGAGGACGTCATCTTCGCCGGCACCGCCGGGCGGGCGCCGCTGGGCCGGGCCGAGGTCACCCTCACCATCGACAACACCGACGGCGCGCTGCCGATCGAGTACACCGAGGTCTCCATCACCCGCCGGATGTTCCGCTCCGGCGAGAGCGAGTACGAGATCAACGGCGACTCCTGCCGGCTGCTGGACATCCAGGAGCTGCTCTCGGACTCCGGCATCGGCCGGGAGATGCACATCATCGTCGGGCAGGGCCGGCTCGACGGCATGCTGCACGCCAAGCCGGAGGACCGGCGGGCGTTCATCGAGGAGGCGGCCGGCGTCCTCAAGCACCGCAAGCGCAAGGAGAAGGCGCTGCGGAAGCTCGACGCGATGCAGACCAACCTCAACCGGCTCACCGACCTCACCGCCGAGCTGCGCCGCCAGCTCAAGCCGCTGGGCCGGCAGGCCGAGGTGGCCCGCCGGGCCGCCGCCATCCAGGCCAACCTGCGCGACGCCCGGCTGCGGCTGCTCGCCGACGACCTGCACACCCTGCGCACCACACTGGACCGGGAGATCGCCGACGAGATCGCGCTGCGCGAGCGGCGCGAGCAGATTGAGGGCGAGCACGGTGAGGTGCAGGCCCGCCTCGGCGAGCTGGAGGCGGCGCTGGCCGAGGACGCGCCGCTGCTCGCCGCGGCCCAGGACACCTGGTACAAGCTCTCCGCGCTCCAGGAGCGGTTCCGCTCCATCGAGCAGCTCGCCCGGGAACGGCTGCGGCACCTCAGCGCCACCGGGGACGACGAGCGTCCCGGCCGCGACCCGGACCAGCTGGAGGCCGAGTCCCGGCGGGTCCGCGAGCAGGAGGAGGAGCTGCGGGCGGCGCTCACCGACGACCAGATCCGGCTCGCCGAGGCGGTCGAGCACCGGCAGGAGCTAGAGCGGCAACTCGCCGGCGCCGAGCGGGAACTGGTCGCCGCCGCCAAGGCCATCGCCGACCGGCGGGAGGGTCTGGCCCGGCTGACCGGCCAGGTCAACTCCGCCCGGGCCCGGACCACCAGCGCCGGCGAGGAGATCGAACGGCTCGCCGCGGCCCACACCGACGCCCTGACCCGCGCCGAGAAGGCCCAGGGCGAACTCGACGCGGTCGCCGAGCAGTCCACCGAGGCCGACCGGGACAACGCGGACCTGGACGCCCGGCACGCCGAGGCGGTCGCCGTGCAGGAGCAGGCCCAGGCCGCCGTGCGCAGCCTCGCCGACGCCGAGCGGGCCGCCGAGAAGGACGCGGCGACCTGGAAGGCCCGCGAGGAGGCGCTCGCCCTCGGCCTGCGCCGCAAGGACGGCGCCGGCGCCCTGCTGGCCCGCGCCGACCAGGTGCCCGGCCTGCTCGGCAGCCTCGCCGGGCTGCTCACCGTCGCCCCGGGCAACGAGGCGGCGCTCGCCGCGGCGCTCGGCGGGCTCGCCGACGCGGTCGCGGTCAGCGGCGTGGACGAGGCCGTCGAGGCCATGCGACTGCTCAAGATCTCCGACGCCGGCCGGGCCGGCCTGCTGGTCGGCAGCCCCGCCGGCCCGGGCATGGCCGGCTCCGCCGACGCGCTGCGCCCGAAGCTGCCCGACGGCGCCCGCTGGGCCCCCGACCTGGTGGAGTGCGCCGCCGAGATCCGTCCGGCGGTGCACCGGGCGCTGCGCGACGTGGTGCTGGTCGACGACCTCGCCGCCGCCGCCGAGCTGGTCGCCGGCAACCCGGAGCTGCGCGCGGTCACCCCCGACGGCGACGTGGTCGGGGCGTACGCGGCGGCCGGCGGGTCGGCCAAGGCGCCCAGCTACATCGAGGTGCAGGCGGCCGTCGAGGAGGCCCGGACCAACCGGGCCGCCGCCGAGCGGACCAGCGCCGAACTGCGCGAGCAACTGGTCGAGGCGCGCGCCGAGGTGGCCGCCGCCAAGGAGGCCGTGCAGCACGCCGCGGCCGCCAAGCGGGAGGCGGAGAGCCACCGCAACGCCGCCGCCCGCCGCCTCGCCGAGCTGGGCGCGGCCGCCCGGTCGGCCAAGGCGGAGACCGACCGGCTCGGCGAGTCCCGGGCCCGGGCCGAGGCTGCCCGCGAACGCGACCTGGCGGCCCTCGCCGAGCTGGAGGAACGGCTCCGGCTGGCCGAGGCCACCCCGCTCGACGCCGAACCGTCCACCGAGGAACGCGACCAGCTCGCCGCCATGGTGCCGCAGGCCCGGCAGAACGAGATGGAGGTACGGCTCGCCGTGCGTACCGCCGAGGAGCGGGTCTCCTCGATCGCCGGCCGGGCCGACTCGCTCGCCCGGCAGGCGACCGCCGAACGGGCCGCGCGGGAGCGCGCGGCCGCCCGGCGCGCGGCCCGCACCCGCGGCGCGGAGATCGCCCGGGCCGTGGTCGGCGGCGCCCGGGAGGCGCTCACCCGGCTCACCGTCTCGATCGCCCGGGCCGAGGAGCACCGCGACGAGGTCGCCCGCGAGCGCGCCGCCCGCGAGGCCGAGCTGTCCGAGGTACGCGGCGCGGCCAAGCGGCTCGGCGCCGAGCTGGAGCGGCTCACCAGCCAGGTGCACCGGGACGAGGTGGCCCGCGCCGAGCAGCGGCTGCGCATCGAGCAACTGGAGGCGAAGGCGGCCGAGGACTTCGGCCTCGACGTGGCCACCCTGGTCGCCGAGTACGGCCCCGACCAGCTCGTCCCGCCCACCGACGCGGACGTCGCGGCGGCGGAGAAGGAGGGCACACCGGTGCCCGAGCCGGTCCGCTACGAGCGGCCGGTGCAGGAGAAGCGGGCCGCCAAGGCCGAGCGGGAGCTGGCCCTGCTCGGCAAGGTCAACCCCCTCGCTCTGGAGGAGTTCGCGGCGCTGGAGGAGCGCTTCAAGTTCCTCTCCGAGCAGCTGGAGGACCTCAAGGCCACCCGCCGGGACCTGCTCACCGTGGTCAAGGACGTCGACGACCGGATCCTGGAGGTCTTCGCCAGCGCGTTCGAGGACACGGCGCGGGAGTTCGAGCAGGTGTTCACCGTGCTCTTCCCCGGCGGCGAGGGCCGGCTGGTGCTCACCGACCCGGAGGACCTGCTCACCACCGGCGTCGAGGTCGAGGCCCGGCCGCCCGGCAAGAAGATCAAGCGGCTCTCGCTGCTGTCCGGCGGCGAGCGCTCGCTGACCGCGGTGGCCATGCTTGTGGCGATCTTCCGCGCCCGGCCCAGTCCGTTCTACATCATGGACGAGGTGGAGGCGGCCCTCGACGACGTCAACCTGGGCCGCCTGATCACGCTGCTGGCCCAGCTCCGCGAGAAGAGCCAGCTCATCGTGATCACCCACCAGAAGCGCACCATGGAGATCGCCGACGCGCTCTACGGCGTGACCATGCGCAGCGGGGTCACCCAGGTGATCAGCCAGCGGCTCAACCGGGCCGACGACGAGGGGCAGGGGAACAGCGAGTGAGTCGGGAACGCGCCACGGCGCTCCTGGTGGATTTCGACGGCGTGCTGCGCCGCTGGGACCCGGCGGTGGCCACCCGGGTCGAGCGGGAGTACGGGCTGACCGAGGGCGTCCTCGGCGAGATCGCCATGTCCTGGGGGCTGCTCCAGCCGGTGCTCACCGGCAAGGTGAGCCACGCCGAGTGGATGACCAGCGTGGCCGACGCGCTCACCCCCGCGGTCGGCGACCCGGGCCGGGCCCGTGCCGCGGTGGACGCGTGGCAGAGCTACCGGGGCGAGGTCGACCCCGAGGTGCTCGCCCTCATCCGCGAGGTCCGGGCGGCCGGTGTGCGGGTCGGGCTGGGCACCAACGCCACCGACGCGCTCGACGCCGACCTGGCCGCGCTGGACCTCACCGACGAGCTGGACGTCGTGGTCAACTCCTCGGTGGTCGGGGTGCACAAGCCGGCGAAGGAATACTTCCAGGCGGCCTGCGAGGCGCTGGGGACGCCGCCGGCCCGGGTGCTGTTCGTCGACGACGAGGCCCGCGCGGTGGCCGGGGCCCGGGTCGCCGGGCTCTCCGCGCACCGCTGGGGCGGCCACGCCGACCTGCGCTACATCCGGGCGGCGCTGGCGTACTGAGCCGGCCGGCTCGCCGGGGTGGCGGGTTCCGGTCGGCCGGGACACCGCCACCGCACCGGCCGGGGAGGGTCAGTCGCCCGTGACGCCGTCGATGCGTTCGCGGATCAGGTCGGCGTGGCCGTTGTGCCGGGCGTACTCCTCGATCATGTGCACGTAGACCCAGCGGACGCTGATCGTCCGGGTCTCGGCGCTCCCGTCACGCCGGGTGCGCTGGAAGGTCTGGTCCAGCGACAGGCCGGCGGCGGCCTTCCGGGCCGCCGCGACCTCCGCGCGGAAGGTGGCGAAGGTCTCCGCCGGGTCGGCGTCGGCGACGGCGTTCAAATCCGCGTCCGGGTCCTCGTCGCCGTCGTAGAGGCCGGGGATGTCCTCCCCGGCGGCGCGGATCCGGAACCACCAGCGCTCCACGTCGGCCATGTGGCGGACGAGCCCGAGCAGGGTCAGGGTGGACGGCTCGACGCTCGCCGTCCGGAGCTGCTCGGCGGTCAGGCCGGCGCACTTGTACAGCAGGGTGTCGCGGTGGTAGTCGAGCCAGCCTTCCAGCATGGTCCGCTCGTCAGCGACGTAGGGCTCGTGGCTGCGGTCGATCTCGGGTGCTCTCCAGGTCATCCGGTCATCCTGCGGCCCGGGTACGACGGCCGCGACCGGATTTCAGGGCACCACCACGACCGGCCAGCGGCCGGTGCGGACCAGCCGGGTGGCGACCGAGCCGACCAGCTTGTGGCCGGCCTGCTCGGACGACCCGACCACGACCAGGTCGGCGCGGTGCTCGTCGGCCGCCTTGGACAGCTCGGCGTACGCGTCGCCGCGCCGGCACAGGAAGGTCACCGGCAGGCCCAGTTCCTCCGCGCCGCGCCGGCACTCCTCGCGCAGCTCGGCGGCCAGCTCGTCCTGGGTCTGCTGGACCGCCCCGGCCACCACGCCGGACATGATCGCGGTGTACGGGGACGGCGAGCTGACGAAGACCACCACCAGCCCGGCGCCCTGCCGGCGGGCCAGCCCGGCCGCGTACGAGGCGGCGCGCAGCGAGGTGCGGCTGCCGTCGACGCCGACCAGCACCACCCGGGGCCCGTCCGTGCCGCGCTCGAACGGCAGCGGCCGGGCCTCCGGGCCGTACCTCTCACGCTCGGAGGCGGTCATCGGGTCAGCTCCGCCCGCCCGTGCGTACCACCGGGGCGCCGGCGCCGGCCGCGACGGTCGACTCCCGCTCGACCTCGGTGGAGATCGCGTCGCTGTTGGTGCGCCGCAGCGGCACCTCCTTGATGAACACCACCGCGATCAGCGCGATCAGCCCGAACGGGGCGGCGGCCAGGAAGATGTCCCCGGCGCCGTGCCCGTACGCGGCCTCGACGACCGCGCGGATCGGTGCGGGCAGGGTGTGCACATTCGGCAGGGTACCGCCGCTGCCGGAGCTGGACGCCGGGATGCCGAGCCCCGCGAGTCCCTCGGCGAGGTAGTCCTTGACCTTGTGGCCGAGGATCGCGCCGAGCGCGCTCACGCCGACGGCGCCGCCCAGGCTGCGGAAGAAGGCCACCACCGAGCTGGCCGCGCCGAGCTCGTGCGGGCCGACGGTGTTCTGCACGGCGAGGACCAGGTTCTGCATGGTCATGCCCAGGCCGAGGCCGATCAGCGCCATGAAGACGGCCAGCCGCCAGTACGGGGTGTCCGCCCGCATGGTGCCCATCAGCGCGAACCCGGCGGTGAGCAGCACCGAGCCGGTGACCAGGTAGCGCTTCCAGCGGCCGGTGTTGGTGATGATGCGGCCGACCACGGTGGAGGCGATGAGCAGGCCGAGGATCATCGGCAGCGTCATGAGGCCGGACATGGTCGGGCTCTCGCCGCGGCTGATCTGGAAGTACTGGCCGAGGAAGACGGAGGCGCCGAACATGCCCACGCCGACCGCGATGCTGGCGATTACGGCGAGGGTGATGGTGCGGTTGCGGAACAGGCGCGGCGGGATCATCGGCTCGGCGGCCCGGTTCTCCACCCGGAGGGCGAGCGCGCCGAGCAGCACGGCGCCGGCCACCATGACGGCGCTCTGCCAGGACATCCAGTCGTACTTGTCGCCGGCCAGGGTGACCCAGATCAGCAGCAGCGAGACGGCCGCGGTGATCAGGGTGGCGCCCCACCAGTCGATCTTCGCCTCCCGCTTGACCACCGGCAGGTGCAGGGTCTTCTGGAGCACGACGAGGGCGAGGGCGGCGAACGGCACGCCCACGTAGAAGCACCAGCGCCAGCCGAGCCAGTCGGTGTCGACGATGACGCCGCCGATCAGCGGGCCGCCGATGGTGCCCACGGCCATCACGGCGCCGAGGTAGCCGCTGTACCGGCCGCGCTCACGCGGGGTGATCATCGTTGCCATGATCACCTGGGCCAGGGCGGTGAGACCGCCCGCGCCGACGCCCTGGAGCACCCGGCAGGCGATGAGCTGGCCGGTGGACTGGGAGAGGCCGGCCAGCACCGAGCCCAGCACGAAGATCGTGAGGGCGAGCTGCACCAGGATTTTCTTGCTGGTCAGGTCGGCGAGCTTGCCCCAGATCGGGGTGGTCGCCGTGGTCGCCAGCAGGGTCGAGGTGACCACCCAGGTGTACGCGGACTGGCCGCCGTGCAGCTCGGTGATGATCCGCGGCAGCGCGTTCGAGACGACCGTGGAGGAGAGGATCGCGACGAACATGCCCAGCAGCAGGCCGGAGAGAGCCTCCAGGATCTGCCGGTGGGACATGTCGACGGCGGTCGCCCGGGTGGGCACTGTCGCCTGCGTCATCGTGGATTGCCTCCGGAGAAAGACGGGGGAAAGAGTTGCTTCGGGCAACCGTATGGCTTGGTTGCCTCAAGCAACAACCGCACGTGGCGCAGGTCTTATTCCAGGCGGATCCGGTCAGAAGGTCTCGTTGAACCGGTGCATGAGCCGGGCGAAGTCCTCGACGTCCTGAATCGGCCAGGATTCCAGCGATCGCCGGATCTGTCCGAGTCGCGCCGCCCGCGCCGCGTCGAACCGGCGGGTGCCCTCCTCGGTGAGGCTGAGCTGGGCGGCCCGCCGGTCGGTCGGGTCCGGGTCACGGCGGACCAGCCCCAGCGCCTCCAGGCCGCCGATCTGCCGGCTCAGCGTGCCCTTGCCGATGCCCAGCTTCACAGCCAGGTCGGTGAGCCGGATCGAGCCGGACCGGCGCAACCAGAGCAGCAGCCCGTAGGCGTTCGGCTCCAGGTTGGGATGGACCTCGCGGGCGATCTCCCAGGACAGCGCGCGCCCACGCCGCAGCAGTGCGGTCAGTTCGTGCTCCACGGCGCGCAGGCTCTCGTCCACGCTGAGAGGGTACTCACACCTCGTCGCTGAGCCGCTGCCGTGCCACCGTGCGCAGGTGCCCGTCGCTGGTGGTGCCCTCGATCGTCACCTCGGCCGCCCGGCCCCGGTGCGTCAGCGTGGCCACCGCGTTGCCGAAGTAGGGTCCGGCCAGCTTCTTCCAGCGCACCGGCGGGCGCCGCACCCCGGCCGAGCGGGCCAGGGCGCGGGCCGCGCCGGCCGGCCCCGGATTCCAGCCGAGCCGCATGAGCGGACGCATCCCGGCGGGCACCTGGTTGTGGATGGGCGAGCAGGTGAGCTGGTGCACCGGGGTGCGCACGCTCCGGTCGGCGAACCGGGCCCGGGCCACGTACGAGTGGTGCACGTCCCCGGAGAGCACGCTGATCGAGGCCGGCCGCGAGTACGCCGGGCCGGCGCCGACCCGCGCCCCCTCGCGCGGCGCCGTGCCGCTGCCCAACCGGGCGAACAGCTCGCCGAGCGCCTCGAAGGAACGCCGGAACGAGGCCCAGTGCTCCAGGTCCAGGGCCCGGCGCAACTGCTCGCCGAGCTTCGCCGCCCACGGCCGGCGGGAGTCGGCGAGCGCCTCGTTCCACGCCTCGACGTGGTGGATGCCGGGCGGAAGCAGCCAGGGCAGGGAGGCGCCGACCACCAGGTGGTCGTAGACGCCGTGCGCCCGGTCGAGGAACCAGGACCACTCACCCGGCGGCAGCATGGCCCGGTTGCCGGAGTCGAGCACGCGGCTGGAGCGGTTGTCCAGCATGACGAGGCGGGTCCGTCCCAGGTCCAGCGCGTAGCTCCACTGGTACTGCACGGCCCGCCAGCGCTCGGTGTCGTGCGCCACGTCGGCCTCCTGGTCGACCCGCTCGCCGAACTCGTGCAGCACGCCCGTGGCGTCCTCGGCGGCGGTCACCTTCGCGTAGACCGGGTCGGCGGCGATCTCGTCCGGGGACAGATTGCCCAGGTGCTGGTAGACCCAGTAGGAGGCCAGGCCGCTGCGGATGCGCTCCGCCCACCAGGGCTGCGCGCGCATGTCCGCCCGCCAGGACGCCGAGGTGTTCCAGTCGTCGATGATCTCGTGGTCGTCGAAGATCATCACGCTCGGCACGGTGGAGAGCAGCCAGCGGATTTCCGGGTCGCGCCAGGACTCCAGGTAGAGCTTCGTGTACTCGTCGAAGCTGACCACCTGGGTGGCCGGGGCGCCCTTCGGCCGGCGCCGCCGCCGCTTGAGCAGCCGGCGCACGGTCGGCGAGGTCTCGTCCGCGTAGACCTGGTCGCCGAGGAGCACCAGCAGGTCGGGCAGGGCGTCCGGGTCGGGGGCGGCGATCAGCCGCCGGGCGTACGCGTCCAGCGCGTCCGGCGGCAGCTTGCGGGCGGTGGCGTGCTGGGTGGTCTCCCGGCACGAGCCGAAGATCAGGGTCACCGGCTGGTCCCGGTCGTCCGCCGCCCGGGTCCGGATCATGCTGGCCGGGAACCCGCTGTCCGGCACCGGCCAGGCCACCTCGTCGTCGATGAGCACCTCGTAGGTGGTGCTGCTCTCCGGCGTCAGCCCCGACACCACCACGATGGCGTAGTGGTGGTCGTACGCCGAGAAGGTGGGCGCGCTGCCGGAGGCGCCGCCGGCCGTGCGGACGGTGACCACCGCGGGGGCGCTGGTCTCCACCCAGACGGTGGCCCGCGTGCCGACGACCCGACGCAGCAGCGGGCCGATGAGCAGACGGGGACCGGTCACGGCGCACCTCCGACGAAGATCATTAGCCCTTTCCTACCCGGCCGGCGGTTGCGGCACGCCTTCCAGCCGCGAGCGTACCCGCAGCTCGTTCACGTGCCGAGGCGGTGAGTGGGACGCCGTCGCCGGCATCTGACAGGATTTCGGGCATGAAGGAATACCTCCTCGTCGCACTCGCCCTGCTCGGCGTGCTGATCCTCGGCGGCCTCAGCCTCGTGGTGCCCCGGCTGCGCCGGCGCCCCGAGCCGCCGCTGCCGGAGACGGAGGTCGACACCCGGGCCGAGGAGGACCTGGCCGGGCCGCCGGTCGAAGCGGCGGAGTCGGACCTGCGCACCGGCGTGCTGGTCGAACCGCCGCCCGTGGTCGAGGCGCCGCCGCTGCCCACCATCGAGGTCCCCGAGCCCACCGCCGGCCGGCTGGTCCGGCTGCGCTCCCGGCTGTCCCGCTCGCAGAACGTCTTCGGCAAGGGCCTGCTCGGCCTGCTCAGCCGGGACCGCCTCGACGAGGACACCTGGGAGGAGATCGAGGACAGCCTGATCACCGCCGACGTCGGCATCGACTCCACCCGCGAGATCGTCGACCGGCTCCGCGAGCGGACCCGGGTGCTCGGCACCCGGTCGGTCGACGAGCTGCGCACCCTGCTCGCCGCCGAGCTGGTCAACGCGCTCGACCCGACGCTCGACCGGTCGCTGAAGACCGCCTCCACGGAGGGCGTCCCGGCGGTGCTGCTGGTGGTCGGGGTCAACGGCGCCGGCAAGACCACCACCTGCGGCAAGATCGCCCGGGTGCTCATCGCGGACGGCCGGACCGTGCTGCTCGGCGCGGCCGACACCTTCCGGGCCGCCGCCGCCGACCAGCTGGAGACCTGGGGCGGCCGGGTGGGCGCCGAGACCGTCCGCGGCCCCGAGGCCGCCGACCCGGCCAGCGTGGCCTTCGACGCGGTCAAGCGGGGCATCGACACGAAGGTCGACACGGTGCTGGTGGACACCGCCGGCCGGCTGCAGAACAAGGTCGGCCTCATGGACGAGCTGGGCAAGGTCAAGCGGGTCGTGGAGAAGCACGGCCCGATCGACGAGACCCTGCTGGTGCTCGACGCCACCACCGGCCAGAACGGCCTGGAGCAGGCCCGCGTCTTCACCGAGGTGGTCAACGTGACCGGCGTGGTGCTGACCAAGCTCGACGGGACCGCCAAGGGGGGCATCGTGATCGCCGTGCAGCGCAAGCTGGGCATTCCGGTCAAGCTGGTCGGCCTCGGCGAGGGTCCCGACGACCTGGCCCCGTTCGATCCGGCGCAGTTCGTCGACGCGCTGCTCGGGACCGAGCCGCTCGCCCGGGACGCGTAGCCTCGACGTGACGACTGACGATCGCGCCTACGCGGGGTGGCGCGACCCCAGCCACCCGTCGCCACGCCTCGGGAGACCGTACGTGACTTCGCAGGAGATCCCGCTCCACGGCGGGAACGTGAGCACCGTGGTCCGGGTGGGCGACACCGTCCGGCGCAACGCCGGCCCGTGGACCCCCTCGGTCCACGCCCTGCTGCGCCATCTGGAGTACGTCGGCTTCACCGGCGCGCCCCGCGCCCTCGGCATGGACGAGCGCAACCGGGAGGTCCTGTCGTACCTGGAGGGGGAGTGCGGGGAGTACCCCCTCGCGCCGCACTGGGTCACCGACGAGGCCCTGGTCACCGTGGCGACCATGCTGCGGATGTTCCACGACGCCCAGTACGGGTTCACCCCGCCGCCGGGCGCGGTCTGGCGCTCGTTCGGCCCGCCCCCGCCGGACACCGAGGTGATCTGCCACCACGACGCCGCCCCGCACAACGTGATCTGGCGCCCCGACGGCACCCTCGGGCTGATCGACTTCGACCTGGCCTCGCCCGGCGCCCGGATCTACGACGTGGCGTACGCGGCCTGGACCTGGGTGCCGATCTTCTCCGACCGGGACTCGATCACCCTCGGCTGGAAGCACCCGGACCGGCCGCGCCGGCTGCGCCTCTTCGCCGACGCGTACGGGCTGATCCCGCGGGACCGGCACCGGCTCATCCGGACCCTCCGCAAGCGGATCGTCGACCACGTCGAGGGCATCCGGCGGATGGCCGCGGCCGGCGAGCCGGCGTTCGTCCGGATCGTGCACAAGGGCCACCTGCGCCGCCCGATGCGCGACCTGCGGCTGCTCGACTACGAGCGGCACGCCCTGGAGTACGCGCTCCGCTGACCCCGCGCGCACCGGAGGTGGTCCCCCGCGGGGTTTTCCCCAGGCATGATCGTCGTTCTTCACACGCCGGAAACAACGCGTCACGCGTCGGAAATCGAGCGGTGTCGGTGAAGGAAACAGCCGCCGAGCAAGCTTCCGCGCAACCGGCGTACGGGCGACGCTGCCCCGGAAGCCGCGAAGGAGGAGACTTCACCTTTAGGAGGCCAGCGTGCCTGAAGCACCGACGATCGACGGCGGCAACACCGTTTGGCTGCTGGTTTCGACCGCTCTCGTGCTGCTCATGACCCCCGGCCTGGCGCTGTTCTACGGCGGCCTGAACCGGGCCAAGGGCGTACTCAACATGATGATGATGAGCTTCTCGGCCATCGGGCTCATCTCCGTGCTGTGGTGGTTCTACGGTTTCAGCGTCGCCTTCGGGGCCGACGTCAACGGTCTGTGGGGCGACCCCGGCGCGTACCTGGGCACCAAGACCTTCCTGGCCGAGACCGACCTCTGGGGCGCCACGGCGGAGAACCCCAGCGGCATCGGCGTCCCGCTGTACGTGTTCATGGCGTTCCAGATGGTCTTCGCGGTGATCACCGTCGCGCTGATCAGCGGCGCCATCTCCGACCGGGCGAAGTTCGCCGGCTGGCTGCTCTTCGCCTTCGGCTGGGCCACCCTGGTCTACTTCCCGGTCGCCCACTGGGTGTGGGGCGGCGGCATCATCGGCGCCAAGCTCCACGCGCTCGACTTCGCCGGCGGCACGGCCGTGCACATCAACGCCGGTGCGGCGGCCCTCGGCGTGGCCCTCGTGCTCGGCCGGCGGGTCGGCTGGCCCCGCGAGGGCATGAAGCCGCACAACATCCCGCTGGTCGCGCTCGGCGCCGGCCTGCTCTGGTTCGGCTGGTTCGGCTTCAACGCCGGCTCGGAGCTGACCGTCGACTCGGTGGCCGGCCTGGCCTTCCTCAACACCCAGCTCGCCACCGCCGCCGCGGTGCTCGGCTGGCTGGCCATCGAGTGGATCAAGGACGGCAAGCCGACCATGGTCGGCGCCTCCTCGGGCGCCGTCGCCGGTCTGGTCGCCATCACCCCGGCGTGCGGCTTCATCGCCCCGTGGGCGGCCGTCCTGCTCGGCCTCGTCGCCGGCGCGGTCTGCGCGCTCGCCATCAGCCTGAAGTACCGGCTCGGCTACGACGACTCCCTCGACGTGGTGGGCGTGCACTTCGTCGGCGGCTGGATCGGGTCGCTGTGGCTCGGCCTGTTCGCCACCAACTCGGTCAACGGCGCGATCAGCGACGTGGTGGGCGCCTCCGACGGCCTCTTCTACGGCGGCGGCCTGACCCAGCTCGGCCGGCAGGCCCTCGCCGGCCTGATCGTCACCGTGTGGTCGGCCGGCATCGCCTGGCTGCTCGCCTTCGCCATCGACAAGACGATCGGCTTCCGGGTGGCCGCCGAGGCCGAGGTCGACGGCATCGACGTCGCCGAGCACGCGGAGAGCGCGTACGACCTGTCGCCCACCACGGGCGGCGGCGCCGGGGGCGCGTTCGCCCTGGCCGGGATCGGCGCCGCCAGGCCGGCCCCGGAACCCACCGACCCGGCGGAGGAGCCCGCCGAGCCGGTCAGCGAGAAGGTCGCCGGTTAACGTTCCTGGGATGGAGGGGTTGGACATGAAGCTGGTGACCGCGGTCATCAAGCCGTACCAGCTGGACGCGGTGAAGGAGGCCCTGCACGCCCTCGGCGTGGCCGGCCTGACCGTCAGCGAGGTCCAGGGCTACGGCCGGCAGAAGGGGCACACCGAGGTCTACCGGGGTGCCGAGTACACGGTCGAGTTCCTGCCCAAGATCCGGGTCGAGGTGCTCACCGACGAGTTGGACGTCGACAAGATCGTCGACGCCATCGTGGGCGCGGCGCGGACGGGCAAGATCGGCGACGGCAAGGTCTGGGTGACCGGCGTCGAGGAGGTCGTCCGGGTCCGCACCGGCGAGCGCGGGCTCGACGCCCTCTGAGGACACCTCGATGACCTCGTTGATCAAGGAGAACGCGTCCGGACACCCCGGCGACGGCGGCGCGAACTTCTTGATCAACGAGGTCGTCGGCGTGCCGGGCGGGATCGGCGCCGACGCCCGGCGGGCGCGGGCCGAGGCGCTGGACGGGTGGCTGCGCGGGATCTTCCCCGCGCGGGCGGGGATCGCCCTGGTCGCGGTCGGAGGGCTGGGGCGGCGGCAGTGTGCGCCCTACGGCGACGTCGACCTGGTGCTGCTGCACGCGGGGGTGCCGGGCATCGACGAGCTGGCCGCCTCGCTCTGGTATCCCATCTGGGACGCCGGGCTGCGGCTGGACCACTCGGTGCGCACGGTCGCCGAGGCGCTCTCCGTGGCCCAGGACGACGTCAAGGTCGCCCTCGGCCTGCTCGACGCCCGCCACGTCGCCGGCGACCCGGTGCTGGCCGACCAGCTCGTCCGCACCGCCGCCGACCACTGGCGGCGCACCGCCGTCCGGCAGCTCCCGAAGCTGCGGGAGATCACCGACGCCCGCTGGGAGGCCCACGGCGAGCTGGCCTTCCTGCTCGAAGGGGACCTCAAGGAGGCCGCCGGCGGGCTGCGCGACGTCGGCCTCCTCCGGGCCATCGCCACCGCCGGTGTCACCGACGCCCTCCGCCCCGCCGTGCACGCCGCCCACCGGCGGCTGCTGGACACCCGGGACGCCCTGCACCAGCAGGTCGGCCGCCGGGTCGACCGGGTCGTCGCCCAGGAGCGGGACGGCGTCGCCGCCCTGCTCGGGCTGCGCGCGTCCCTGACCGGGGACGCGGACGCCGAGGCGGTGACGATCGGTGACGGCGACGTGCTGCTGCGCCGGGTGGCCGGGGACGCCCGCACCGTCAGCCACGCCCTCGACGACGCCTGGCGGGCCGCCGACCGGCTCCGCGCCGGCCGGCACCGGAGCGCCGCCGGCCGGCCGCTGCGCCGCCCGGTCGCGCGCGACGTGGTCGAGCAGGACGGCGAGCTGGTCCTCGCCCGCACGGCGATCGGCGCGCGCCCCGACCCGAGCCTGTCGCTGCGGGTCGCCGCCGCCGCGGCCACCACCCGGCTGCCCATCGCACGGGCCACCTGCGAGTGGCTGGCCGCGTACTGCCCGCCGCTGCCCGCGCCCTGGCCGCCGGCCGCCCGGGCCGCGCTGATCACCCTGCTCGGTGCCGGTCCCGGCCTGGTGCCCGCCTGGGAAACCTGCGACCGGTACGGCCTGATCGACGGCTGGCTGCCCGAGTGGACCCGGCTGCGCAGCCTGCCCCAGCACAACCCCGTGCACCGGTTCACCCTGGACCGGCACCTGGTGCAGGCCGCGTACGAGGCGAGCCGGCACACCCGCGACGTGGACCGGCCCGACCTGCTGCTGCTCGGCGCGTTCCTGCACGACATCGGCAAGGGCCTGCCGGGCGACCACAGCACGGTCGGGGCGCCCCTCGCCGAAGCGGTGGCCACCCGGATCGGGCTGCCCGACGACGAGGCGGCGCTGATCACCAAGCTCGTCCGGCTGCACCTGCTGCTACCCGACGTGGCCACCCGGCGGGACCTCTCCGACCCGAAGACCATCGCCGGGGTCGCCGAGAGGGTCGGCGACACCACCACCCTGGACCTGCTGCACGGCCTGGTCCGGGCCGACGCCGCGGCCACCGGGCCGGCCGCCTGGTCGGAGTGGAAGGGCCGCCTGGTCGCCGAACTCGTCGCCCGGGTGCGGACCGCCCTGGACACCGGCGTCGTGCCCGCCCCGCCGGCCCCCGACCCGGCGCTGGTCGCCGGGCCGCTGCCGGTCGTACACCTCGGCGAGGACCGGGTGTCGGTGGCCGCGGCCGACCGGCGGGGCCTGCTCGCCACGGTGGCCGGTTGCCTGGCCCTGCACCGGCTGGAGGTGATCTCCGCGGACGCCGCGACGGTCGACGGGCGCGCCCTGGTGCAGTGCCGGGTGCAGCCGCGCTACGGCCTGGCGCCCGACCCGATCGCGCTCACCGCCGATCTGCGCCGCGCGGTCACCGGCGACGTCTCGGTCACCCAGCGGCTGCGCGGCCGGGCCCTCGCCGCGCGGGCCCGGGGCGCCGCGCCCCGGGTGGTCTGGCACCGCGAGGCCGCCACCGACGCGGTGCTGCTGGAGCTGCGCGCCGCCGACGCGGCCGGGCTGCTCTACCGGGTCGCCGGCGCCCTCGACGAGGCCGGCGCCCAGGTGCGGGCCGCCCGGATCTCCACCCTCGGCGGCGACGTGGTGGATGTGTTCTACCTGGTCGGCGGTTGGCCGACGCCGGCGGACCGCGAGCGCATCGAAGCCGCCGTGCTCGCCGCCGTGTAAGGACTGGCCCCTTCTCGACGCCTCCGGTACCCCTTTCGACACCCGCACTACGTCCGGCGACGTAGGCGCGGAGCCGCCTGCGGGGCGACGTGCCGGGGCCCGCCCGGCGGGACGCTCGGGGGCATGAACCTGCCAGTGCAGACCGAAGGGCTCACCAAACGGTACGGCGGCCTGACCGCCGTGCAGGACCTCCAGCTGACCGTCCGGGCGGGCGAGGTGTACGGCTTCCTCGGCCCCAACGGCGCCGGCAAGACCACCACCCTGCGCATGCTGCTCGGGCTGGTCCGGCCCACCGCCGGCACGGTCCGGCTGCTCGGCCGGCCGCCCGCCGCCGGCCGGCTCACCGGGGTCGGGGCGCTGATCGAGGGGCCGGCCTTCTACCCGTACCTCTCCGGGCGGGACAACCTGCGGGTGCTGGCCCGCTACGCCGGGGTCGGCGCCGACCGGGTCGCGCTCGTGCTCGACCTGGTCGACCTCACCGACCGGGCCGGCGACCGCTACGCCGGCTACTCGTTGGGCATGAAGCAGCGGCTCGGCGTGGCCGCCGCGCTGCTGAAGGACCCCCGCCTGCTGATCCTGGACGAGCCGACCAACGGCCTCGACCCGGCCGGCATGGCGGACATGCGCACGCTGATCCGCCGGCTCGGCGCGGCCGGCTGCACGGTGCTCGTCTCCAGCCACCTGCTCGGCGAGGTCGAGCAGGTGTGCGACCGGGTCGGGGTGATCGCCCGGGGCCGGCTGGTCGCCGAGGGCAGCGTCGCCGAGCTGCGCGGCGCGGCCGGGCTGCGGCTGCTCGCCGACCCGCTGGACGCGGCGGCCGCCCGGGCGCGGGAACTGGTCGGCGCCGAGCGGGTCCGGGTGGTCGACGGCGGGCTGGAGCTGGCCGTCGAGCCGGACCGGGCCGCCTGGCTCAACACCGAGCTGGTCGGGGCCGGGCTCGCCGTGCGCGAGCTGCGCCCCCGGGAACGGGACCTGGAGCAGGTCTTCTTCGACCTCGTGGAGAGGGGAACGGCCGATGTCGCGTAGCTTCCGCGCCGAGACGGTCAAGCTCGTCCGGCGGCCGGCCAGCTGGCTGCTGCTGGCCATCACGCTGGTGCTCGCACTGATCTTCACCTACGTCTTCCCGTACGCGGGCCTCGCGGGCGGCACCGATGGGCCGAACACCGGCCGCGCCCTGCCCGCCCTGCTCCCCGACCAGCTGGTCGGCAACTCCCTCGGCGGCCTGCCGGTCTTCCTCGGCTCGATCCTGCTGATCCTCGGCGTGCTCACCGTCGGCGGCGAGTATGGCTGGGGCACCTGGAAGACCGTGCTCACGCAGGGCCCGACCCGGCTGGAGGTGTACGCGGGCAAGCTGCTCGCCCTCGCCGCCGCCGCGCTGGCCGTGGTGCTGGCCGTGTTCGCGGTCGGCGCGGCGGCCAGCGTGCTCATCGCGTCCGCCGAGGCGCAGCCGGTGACCTGGCCGTCGGCCGGCGACCTGCTCACCGGGATCGGGGCGGGGTGGCTCATCGCGACGATGTGGGCCATGCTCGGTGCCGTGCTGGCCGTCGCGCTGCGCGCCGTGGCGCTGCCGGTCGGGCTGGGCCTGGTGTGGATGCTCGCCGTGCAGAACCTGCTCGCCGCGATCGCCGCGCCGCTGGTCGACTGGGTGGCGAAGGCGCAGCAGGGGCTGCCCGGGCCGAACGCCGGGTCGCTGGCCGCCGCGCTCGGCGCCCCCGGGGACACCCCGGGGGTGGCGGCCGTCGTCGGCGGTGGGCAGGCGGCCGTGGTGGTGGCCGCGTACCTGGTCGGGTTCGCGGCGGTCGGCGCGGCGCTGCTGCGCCGGCGGGACATCGGCTGAGGCGGGGCGGGGGAGGCGACGTGGACCGCGAGCGTGGCAACCGGGGCCCGTGGCTCCTGGACGGCCTCGTCGCCCTGGCCCTGCTGGTGATCGGGCTGGCCGGCACCGCGCCGGCCGGCCTCAACCAGGGCGTGGAGGCCGGGCCGGGCGCCTATCCGTTGGTCGTGGTGGCCGCGCTCGCGGTGGCCGTCCGGCGGCGCTGGCCGCTGCCCACCCTGGCGGTGGTCACCGCGGTGAGCACCGCCTACCTGGTGCTCGGCTACCCGTACGGGCCGATCCTGCTGTCGTTCTTCGTCGCGGTCTACACGGTGGCCGCGTACCGGCCGGTGCGGGACGCGGCGGTGGCCAACGGGGTGGCGCTGCTCGCGCTGCTCACGCACGTCTTCGTGGGGGTGCGCCCGCCCGGCGTGGTCGGGCTGATGCCGGCCGCCGCGTGGGTGGTGGTGCCGTTCGCGGTGGGGGTCACCGTGCGGCTCGGCCGGGAGAGCGCGGCGCGCACCCGCACCGACGAGGCGCGCCGGCTGGCCGACGCCGAGCGGCTGCGGGTGGCCCGGGAGGTGCACGACGTGGTCGGCCACGGGCTCGCCGCGATCCACCTCCAGGCCGAGATCGCCCTGCACCTGTTGGCCCGCAAGCCCGAGCAGGCCGAGGCGGCGCTCACCGCGATCAGCCGCACCAGCAAGGAGGCGCTCGACGAGCTGCGGGTGACGCTGACCGTGGTCCGCCGCGACGAGCCCGCCGACGAGCGCGCCCCCGCGCCCGGGCTGGCCCAGCTCCCGCAGTTGCGCGAGCGGCTGGCCGGCGCGGGGCTCCCCGTCACCGTCGAGGTGGACGGAGCGCCGCGCCCGGTCCCGGTCGCGGTGGACCTGGCCGCCTACCGGGTGGTGCAGGAGGCGCTGACCAACGTGCTGCGGCACGCCGGACCCGCGACGGCCACCGTCCGGATCCGGTACGCGCCGGCCGAGGTCGGCGTGGAGGTCACCGACACCGGCCGCGGCGCGGCCGCCCCGGCGGACCGGCCCGGCTACGGGCTGGCCGGCATGCGGGAGCGGGTCACCGCGCTGGGCGGCTCGTTCACGGCCGGCCCCGCCTCCACCGGCGGCTTCCGGGTGTCCGCCACACTGCCCGTGGAGGAGGTCGCATGATCCGCGTGCTGCTCGCCGACGACCAGGACCTGGTCCGGATCGGGCTGCGTGCCCTCGTGGAGAGCGAGGACGACCTCACCGTGGTGGGGGAGGCCGCCGACGGGCTCGCCGCCGTCGAGGCGGCCCGCCGGGAACGCCCCGACGTGGTGCTCATGGACGTCCGGATGCCCGGCGTCGACGGCATCGAGGCGACCCGCCGGATCGTCGCCGACCCCGCGCTGGCCGGCACCCGGGTGATCGTGTTGACCACCTTCGAGCTGGACGAGTACGTCTTCGACGCGCTCCGGCACGGTGCCAGCGGCTTCCTCACCAAGGACACCCGCCCGGCCGAGCTGCTGCGGGCCATCCGGCTGGTCGCCGAGGGGGAGGCGCTGCTCTCCCCGTCGGTGACCCGGCGGGTGGTCCGGGAGTTCGCCACCCGGCCGGCCCGGGTGCCCCGCCCGCACCCCCGGCTCGACGCGCTCACCGACCGGGAACGCGAGGTGGTGGGCCTGGTCGGCGAGGGGCTGAGCAACGTCGAGATCGCCGAGCGGCTGGTGGTCAGCCCGGCGACCGCGCGGACCCACGTGAGCCGGGCCATGGTGAAGCTGGGCGCCCGGGACCGGGCGCAGCTGGTGGTCTTCGCCTACCAGTCGGGCCTGGTGGCCTCCTGACCCACCGGCGCCTCCAGCGCCGTCAGGACCACAGCGGCCGGGGATGCCTCCTTTCCGACGCTACGAACTTGATGGCGTGAACGATTCAGCCCGGAGCGGGTTGATCCGGCGGGGGTTGATCCGGCCGGGCTGGATCGGCCCGGGGTTGATCCGGCCCGGGGTTGATCCGGCCCGGGGTTGATCCGGCCCGGGGTTGATCCGGCCCGGGGTGGATCCGGCCCGGGGTGGATCCGGGCGGGGTGGATCGGGCGGGGTGGATCGGGCGGGGTGGATCGGGCGGGGTGGATCCGGCCCGGGGTGGATCCGGGCGGGGTGGATCCGGGCGGGATGGATCCGGCTGGGTGGACCCGACGGGGTGGATCCGGCGGGGTTGGCCCGGCCACCGAGGGTCGGCGCGGGACGGGGCGGCGCGGGGCTGGGCGGGCGCCTGCGTGGTGAGTCATCCGCGTCATCAAGTTGCTAGCCGGCCACGGCCGACCGATGCACCCGAGCGCCGGCCGGGTGCCGACTCCACCGTCGCCCTCACCACACTCGAGACAACGCGTCCGGACAGTGGGAAACCAGAAGATCTTGGTACGAAACGGCCCCCCTGGGGGCCATTTCCGTCCAAGATCTCGGGCGGCGGGCGGTGTGCGGCGGGCGGCGGGCGGCGCGCGGCCGGTGTGCGGCGTGAGGCGGGCGGCGTGAGGCGGGTGCGGCGGGCGGCCGGCCGGCGGCGGTCGTGGCGGTGGTGGGCGGATGGCGGCTTGTGTGGGCGGCGCGGCGGCGGCCGGCGTGGCCGTGGTGGACGGGTGGTGGCGTGTGCGGGCGGTGCGGCTGGGGCCGGCGGCCGGCGGCCGGCGTGGCCGTGGTAGGCGGGTGGTGGCCTGTTTGGGCGGCGCGGCGGCGCGGCGGTGGGCGGCCGGCGGGCGGTGGGCGGACGGGGCGGCGGTGGGCGGGCGGGGCGGCGGTGGGCGGTGCGGCGGCGGGCCGGCTGGCGGTTGGACGGCGAGGCGGTGGTGGGGTTGGGTCAGAGCGAGGGTGCGGGTGGCGGGCTACCCTAGCGGTGGGCTGGACACCTGCCCGGCCGCCTGTGCCCGCCGAATACGACAAACGGGATGTTCGCGTGTTTGACACCTTGAGTGACCGCCTGTCCGGGATCTTCACCAAGCTCCGCGGCAAGGGTCGGCTCACCGACGCCGACATCGACGCCACCGCGCGCGAGATCCGCATGGCGCTGCTGGAGGCCGACGTCGCCCTGCCGGTCGTCAAGGGCTTCATCGCGAACGTCAAGGAGCGGGCGCGCAGCGCCGAGGTCTCCGAGGCCCTCAACCCGGCCCAGCAGATCATCAAGATCGTCAACGAGGAGCTGATCAACGTCCTCGGCGGCGAGGGGCGGCGGCTCCAGTTCGCCAAGCACCCGCCGACCGTGATCATGCTGGCCGGTCTCCAGGGTTCCGGCAAGACCACCCTGGCCGGCAAGCTGGCCCGCTGGCTCAAGGCCCAGGGCCACCAGCCGCTGCTGGTCGCCGCCGACCTCCAGCGCCCCAACGCCGTCGGGCAGCTCCAGGTGCTCGGTGGCCGGGCCGGCGTCGAGGTGTACGCCCCGGAGCCCGGCAACGGCGTCGGCAACCCGGTGCAGGTCGCGCGCGACTCGATCGAGCACGCCAAGCGGGCCGCCCGGGACATCGTCATCGTCGACACCGCCGGCCGGCTCGGCATCGACGCCGAGATGATGCAGCAGGCCGCCGACATCCGCGACGTGGTCCAGCCCGACGAGGTCATCTTCGTCATCGACGCGATGGTCGGTCAGGACGCGGTCCGCACCGCCGAGGCGTTCCGCGACGGCGTCGGCATCACCGGTGTGGTCCTCTCCAAGCTCGACGGTGACGCCCGCGGTGGCGCCGCCCTGTCGGTCCGGGAGGTCACCGGGCAGCCGATCCTCTTCGCCTCCACCGGCGAGAAGCTGGAGGACTTCGACGTCTTCCACCCCGACCGGATGGCCAGCCGGATCCTCGGCATGGGCGACGTCCTCACTCTGATCGAGCAGGCCGAACAGGCCTTCGACGCCGATCAGAAGGAGAAGATGACCGCCAAGCTGATGGGCGGCGAGCAGTTCACCCTGGAGGACTTCCTCGATCAGCTCATCGCGGTCCGGCGGATGGGCCCGATCGCCAACGTGCTGGCCATGATGCCCGGCATGGGGCAGATGAAGGACCAGCTCGCCGAGCTGGACGACAAGCACTTCGACCGGGTCACCGCGATCATCCGGTCGATGACCCCGGCCGAGCGCACCACCCCGAAGATCATCAACGGCTCCCGCCGGGCCCGCATCGCCAACGGCTCCGGCGTCACCGTGATGGACGTCAACCAGCTGCTCAACCGCTTTGCCGACGCGCAGAAGATGATGAAGCAGATGGGCGGCATGATGGGCCTGCCCGGTGGCGGCCGGCGCAAGGCGACCAAGTCGCCGAAGAACAAGCGCAAGGGCACCAAGGGCGGCGGGCGGCCGCGCACCGGCGCCGGGGTGCCGGGCGGCTTCCCCGGCGGCATGCCGCAGCTGCCGCCGGGCCTCGACCCGGGCGACCTGGCCGGTGGCCAGGGGCTGCCGCCGGGCTTCAAGCTGCCGAAGATCGACTTCAACAAGCTCGGCAAGGGCGGCGACAAGGGCCCGCGCTGACGGCGTGCTGACGGCCCCGTTCCCCACCCGGGGGCGGGGCCGTCCGCGTTCCGTGGCGGGCTCGTAACACGCTCGCTTGAGTGATCGGGTAGGACTGTGCACATGGCTCTGCATGTGCGCGGTGTGCTCCTGCCCGATGACGAGGTCCGGGACGTCTGGTTGGTCGGCGACCGGGTCACCTTCGAACCGGTGCCCGGCGCCGAGACGGTGGTCGACGGCGGTTTCGTGCTGCCCGGCCTGACCGACGCCCACTGCCACATCGGCATCGCCCGTGGCGGCGCCCCCATCACCTCCGTCGACCAGGCCCGCGAGCTGGCCCGCACCGACCGGGACGCCGGCGTGCTGGCGATCCGCGACGCCGGCTCGCCGTACCCGTACCCCGAACTCGACGACGAGCCGGACCTGCCGCGACTGGCCCGCGCCGGCCGGCACGTCGCACCGCCGAAGCGCTACCTGCGCGACATCGGGGTGGAGGTCGGCGCGGCCGAGGTGGCCGCGACGGTGGCCGCGCAGGCCGCCGCCGGCAACGGCTGGGTGAAGCTGGTCGGCGACTGGATCGACCGCGGGGTGGGCGACCTGGCGCCGGCCTGGGACGCCGACACGATGACCGCGGCGGTGGCCGCGGCGCACGCCGCCGGGGCGCGCGCGGCCGTGCACACCTTCTCCGAGTCGGCCGTGGAGATCATGGTGCGGGCCGGGGTGGACTCGGTGGAGCACGGCACCGGGCTGAGCCTCGACCTGATCGACCTGATGGCCCGGCAGGGCACGGCGCTGGTGCCCACGATGATCAACATTCGGACCTTCGGCCACATCGCCGAACAGGCCCGCGCGAAGTTCCCCGGGTACGCCGACCACATGCTCGCCCTGCGCGACCGCTTCCCCGAGGTGGTCCGTGCCGCGCACGAGGCGGGGGTGCCGATCTACGTGGGCACCGACGCGGGCGGCGGCATCGACCACGGGCTGGCCGCCGAGGAGATGCTGCTCCTGCACGAGCAGGCCGGCATGTCCGCCGAGGACGTGCTCGCCGCCGCGTCCTGGCGGGCCCGGGAGTGGCTCGGCTTCCCCGGCCTGGTCGAGGGCGGCCTGGCCGACCTGACCGTCTACCCCGAGGACCCCCGCCGCGACCTGCGCGTGGTCCGCACCCCGTCCCGCATCATCCTGCGCGGCCGGGTCGTGTCCCCGCCTCGTTGATCAAGAAGTACGCGTCGGCGGACGGGCCGATCCGGACGCGAACCTTCTGATCAGCCCGCCGGGTGGGTGGCGGCGGTGTGGAACAGGTGGAGGGCCAGGGTGGCCAGTTCGTCGGCCGTCTCGTCCACCGGGGAACGGGGGAGCACGATGTGGCTGACCACCAGGCGGACGATGGTGTCGGCGGCGAAGGCGCGGGCCGTCGGGTCGGCCTCCGGCAGGTGCCGGTCGGCCCACTCCAGCAGGGCCGCGGACGATTCGGCGAGGACCAGCTCGGACCGGGTGGTCAGGTAGGGCAGCAGCTCGTCGGAGCCGCCCCGGGCGCTCGTCAGGATCGCCTTGACCAGTGGATTGTCCGCGGCGGCGGCGAGGGTGTGCCGGATGGCCGCGTACGCCGCGGCCCGCACGTCGGCGCCGTGCGCGTCGAGGGCCGCGCGGACCTCGCCGACGAACCGGTCCACCTCGCGCCGGGCGAGCGCCTCGGCCAGGCCGGCCTTGCTGCCGAACTCGTTGTAGACGGTCTGCCGGCTCACCCCGGCGGCCCGCGCCACCCCGCCCATCCGCACGCCGTCCCAGCCCGCGGCGATCGTCTGCGCGCGGGCGGCGGCCACGATCTCGTCCCGCAGCCGTTTCGACAGCTCCGGCTCGGCGCGTCCCGTGCCGCGCCGCGACCCGGAGCCGTCGCGCGACGCCCCGGAGCCGTCGTCTGGAAGCTCACCCATCGTCGTCGAAGTCTACGGTCGGGCGGCGCGACACGGCGCGCGCCGACTCCCGGGCGCAGCGGTGGCCCGCCCGGCGCATAGGATGTGCGGTCATGGCACGCGTGCTCACTCCCCGTGCGGAGGACTTTCCCCGCTGGTACCAGGACCTGATCGCCAAGGCGAAGCTGGCCGACAACGGCCCGGTGCGGGGCACCATGGTCATCCGACCGGCGGGCTACGCCATCTGGGAGCGGATGCAGGCCGAGATGGACGCCCGGATCAAGGCGGCCGGCGCGGAGAACGCGTACTTCCCGCTCTTCATCCCGGAGAGCTACCTCAAGCGCGAGGCCGAGCACGTCGAGGGCTTCTCGCCGGAGCTGGCCGTGGTCACCCACGGCGGTGGCAAGCAGCTCGCCGAGCCGGTGGTGGTCCGCCCCACCAGCGAGACGGTCATCGGCGAGTTCATGGCCAAGTGGATCGACTCCTACCGGGACCTGCCGCTGCTGCTCAACCAGTGGGCGAACGTGGTCCGCTGGGAGCTGCGCCCCCGGATCTTCCTGCGCACCAGCGAGTTCCTCTGGCAGGAGGGGCACACGGCGCACGCGACCCGCGAGGATGCCCGGGCCTACGCCCGCCGGATCCTGCACGAGGCGTACGAGGACCTGATGGTCAACGTGCTCGGCATCCCGGTGGTGGTCGGCCTGAAGACCGCCCGCGAGCGCTTCGCCGGCGCGACCGCCACCTACACCTGCGAAGGCATGATGGGCGACGGCAAGGCCCTCCAGTTGGGCACCAGCCACGAGCTCGGCCAGAACTTCGCCAAGGCGTTCGACATCAGCTACTCCTCCGCCGAGGGCGGTCGAGAGCACGCCTGGACCACCTCCTGGGGCACCTCGACCCGCATGCTCGGCGGCCTGATCATGTGCCACGGCGACGACAACGGCCTGCGGGTGCCGCCGAAGCTGGCGCCGGTCCAGGCGTACGTGATGGTCGTCAAGGACGGCGAGGGCGTCGCGGAGGCGGCGAACAAGCTGTGCGACGCGCTGCGTGACGCCGGGGTCCGGGTCGCGCTGGACGACCGGACCGACACGGCGTTCGGCCGCCGGGCGGTCGACGCCGAGCTGCGCGGCTACCCGGTGCGCGTCGAGGTCGGCCCCCGCGACCTGGCCGCCGGCAACGCCGTGGTGGTCCGGCGTACGGACGGCTCGAAGGCGCCGGTCCCGGTCGCCGACGTGGTGGGCGCGGTGCTCGCCGCGCTGGAGGCGGACCAGCAGGCGCTGCACGACCAGGCGCTGGCGTTCCGGCGGTCCCGGACCGTCGAGGTCGGCACGCTGGCCGAGGCGATCGAGGCGGCCGGCGCCGGCTGGGCCAAGGTGCCGTGGTCGGCGGTCGGCGTCGAGGGTGAGGCCGAGGCGAACGGTCAGGGCGTCACGGTCCGATGCCTGCTGCGGGCCGACGGCTCGGTGCCGGACTCCGAGGACGAGCCCGACCTGGTCGCCGTCCTGGCCCGCGCCTACTGAGGTGCGGCCGGGCGGCCCGGTCGACCGGTTCGCGCCGGGCCGGCTGATCATGCACCGCAACGTGCGGCACGGCCGGATCGGTTGGGTCCGGTCGGCCCGCGTGGTGTGCGACGACGACCGGGGCCTGCTGCTCTGGGTGGCCCGGAACAGCCCGGTGGCGCACGAGGTGACCGAGGCGGGGCTGGGCATGCGGGCCGTCCCCTTCGCCGAGTGGATCACGTCGTCCTACCGGCTCGCGCAGGGGCGCTGGAGCGGTCCGCCGGTGCTGAAGTTCCTGCCCACGGGCGCCGCCCACTCGGTCTGGTGGTTCCGGGACGACCGGGGCCGGTTCAAGAACTGGTACGTCAACCTGGAGGAGCCCGGCATCCGCTGGGACGACGGCGCGGTGGCCGGGGTCGACATGCTCGACCAGGACCTCGACGTGCTGGTCCACCCGGACCTGAGCTGGGAGTGGAAGGACGAGGACGAGTTCGTCGAGCGCCTCGCCTTCCCCGGGCACTACTGGGTGACCGACGAGAAGGCGGTCCGGGCCGAGGGGGAGCGGGTGATCCGGATCGCCGAGGCCGGCGAGTTCCCCTTCGACGGCACCTGGTGCGACTTCACCCCGCCCGCCGACTGGGACGTACCGGACGAACTGCCACCTGGTTGGGACCGGCCGCCGGTCCGCTGAGTTCGTGTCGTTCGTCACCGGCGCGGGCGACCCGGGCGAGCTGTCCGGGTCCGGTGTGAGAGATCGCGGCCGGACATGGCAGAATGGGTCGCTGGTATCCGGCGCGCGTCCGGCGCCCTCTAACCCGGGCGCGTCGCCAGTTAACCGAGCAGTCTCCGGCCCAAACCCCACTGTGCCGGTCGGCGCTCACCCGCCACACCGCCCGCACCGGGCCGGTGAGATCGCAACAGGAGCGAAACAACTGTGGCCGTAAAGATCCGGCTCCTGCGGATGGGCAAGATCCGCAACCCGCAGTACCGCATCGTCGTCGCCGACTCGCGCACCAAGCGTGACGGTCGCGCGATCGAGTTCGTCGGTGTGTACCAGCCGAAGGAAGACCCTTCGGTGATCGAGGTCAAGTCGGAGCGGGTCCAGTACTGGCTGTCGGTCGGCGCGCAGCCGAGCGAGGCCGTGCAGCGCCTGCTGGAGCTGACCGGTGACTGGCAGAAGTTCAAGGGCCTGCCGGCCCCGCCGCCGCTGAAGGTCGCCCCCGAGCGGGCCGACCGCAAGGCGGCGTACGAGGCCGAGGCGAAGGCCGCCGCCGGCGTGGCGGACACCCCGCCCCCGGCCAAGAAGGCCGCCAAGGCTGCGGCTCCGGCCGCCGAGGCCAAGGCTGCCGCCCCGGCCGCCGAGGCCGAGGCGCCGAAGGCCGAGGAGCAGACCGGTGCCGAGTCCGGCGAGCAGGCCTGACATGGCGCTGCGTCCGGCCCTGGAGCACCTGGTCAAGGGGATCGTCGACCACCCGGACGACGTCCGGGTGCGCATGGTCGACTCCCGTCGGGGCAAGCGGCTCGAGGTCCGCGTGCACCCGGAGGACCTCGGCACGGTGATCGGGCGGTCCGGCCGGACCGCCAAGGCGCTGCGCCAGGTGATCGGCTCCATCGGTGGGCGCGGGGTGCGCGTCGACATCGTCGACTCGTACTGATGCTTCTCATCGTCGGCCGGATCGGCAAGCCGCACGGCATCCGCGGTGAGGTCACCGTGGAGGTGCGGACCGATGAGCCCGAAGCACGATTCGCCCCCGGAGCGGTGCTCAGCACCGAGCCGGGGGCGGTCGCGCCCCGGGAGCCCGGCGCCTACCGCGTGCCGGCGGAGTTGACCATCGAGTCCGCCCGCTGGCACCAGGGGCGGCTGCTGGTCAACTTCGAGGGCGTGCTGGACCGCGACGTCGCCGAGGCGCTGCGCGGCACCCTGCTCGGCGTGGACAGCGCCGACGTCGCTCCGCCGGAGGACCCGGAGGAGTTCCTCGACCACCAGTTGGTCGGCCTGGCCGTGGTGACCCCGGCCGGCGAGCGGCTGGGCGAGGTGGCCCGGATCGACCACGCTCCCGCCTCCGACCTGCTGGTGCTGCGGCGCCCCGAGGGGCGCACCGCGCTCATCCCGTTCGTCAAGGCGATCGTCCCCGAGGTCGACGTCGCGGGCGGGCGCGTGGTGGTCGAGCTGCCCGCCGGGCTGCTCGACCTCTGACTGGAGCCACCCCCTCATGCGCGTCGACATCGTGTCGATCTTCCCCGAATACTTCGCCCCGCTGGACCTGTCGCTGATCGGCAAGGCCCGGGCGGGCGGCACGCTGCGGCTGGCCGTACACGATCTGCGGACCTGGACCCACGACGTGCACCGCACGGTCGACGACACCCCCTACGGCGGCGGTCCCGGCATGGTGATGCGGCCGGAGCCGTGGGGTGAGGCCCTCGACGCCCTGGCCCCCGACGAGCTGAGCCCGGACGGGCACACCCTGCCCCGGCTTCTCGTCCCGTCGCCGGCCGGCGTCCCGTTCACCCAGGCCATGGCCCACGAACTGGCCGCCGAGTCGCACCTGCTCTTCGCCTGCGGCCGTTACGAGGGCATCGACCAGCGGGTGCTCGACCACGCGGCGGCCCGGATGCGGGTGACCGAGGTCTCGCTGGGCGACTACGTGCTCTTCGGCGGTGAGGTGGCCGTGCTGGTCATCCTGGAGGCGGTCACCCGGCTGCTGCCCGGGGTGCTCGGCAACGCCGGCTCGCTGGACGAGGAGTCGCACGCCCACGGGCTGCTGGAAGCCCCGATGTACACCAAGCCGGCGGAGTGGCGCGGGCACGAGGTGCCCGAGGTGCTCCGCTCCGGCGACCACGGGAAGATCGCCCGCTGGCGGCGCGACGAGGCGCTGCTGCGGACGGCGGCCCGCCGCCCCGACCTGATCGCCGCGCTGCCGCCGGAGAGCCTGGACAAGCGGGACCGGGCGGCGCTGGACCGGGGTGGATTTCAGCCCCGGGCGGGGGATGTGGCAAAGTAGAGGGGTTGCCGCATCCGTCCACGCCGTGGGCGGCTGCGAGGACCCTCGACCGGGGTCGGCGTCGCCGGCCACCACCCGGGGGTCAGAATCACCCATCCGCGCACCGACTGACGGTGCGCCGTGAGCCTCACGAGGACACAGCGATGAACATCCTGGACGCCCTTGACGCCCAGTCGAAGCGCGTTGACCTGCCCGACTTCCGCGCCGGTGACACCGTGAAGGTGCACGCGCGGGTCGTCGAGGGCAACCGGTCCCGGGTCCAGATCTTCCAGGGCGTCGTCATCCGCCGCCAGGGTGACGGTCTGCGCGAGACCTTCTCGGTCCGCAAGGTCAGCTTCGGCGTGGGTGTGGAGCGCACCTACCCGCTGAACAGCCCGGCCCTCGACCGGATCGAGGTCGTGACCCGCGGTGACGTGCGGCGCGCCAAGCTCTACTACCTGCGCGAGCTGCGGGGCAAGAAGGCCAAGATCAAGGAGCTGCGCGAGAAGCAGCCGGCGAGCTGAATTTCGCCTCGCCACGCCGCCTGACCTGTGCGGATGTCGTATCGACCAGAGCGCATTACCCTGGTCGTACGGGCGCCGGGGGACGGCGCGCCGCGCCCACTCGACGCGGTGTCACAGCGGTCCACTACCGCCCGTGGGGTCTTCTCAGGAGACTCCCGGGCGGTAGTGTCGTTTCCGCGGACCGGAGAGTGGCATGGTGCAGATGCTTGACGAGGACGGCACCGTCGACCCGTGGCGCCGCAGGCGGCGCACCCGCCGGCAGATGCCGCTGTGGCAGGAACTGCCCCTGCTCCTCGTCGTCGCCTTCTGCCTCGCGGTGCTGATCCGCACCTTCCTGCTCCAGGCGTTCTTCATCCCGTCCGGGTCGATGGAGAACACCCTGCTCATCGGCGACCGGGTGCTGGTCAACAAGGTCGTCTACGACGTCCGCGACCCGGTCCGCGGCGAGGTGGTCGTGTTCCGGGGCACCGACCGGTGGGTCGCCCAGGAGGCTCCCGCGCCCCCGACCAACTTCGCCGGCAAGGTCGGCCGCACCCTCGGTGACCTGGTCGGCATCAGCCGCCCCGGCGAGAAGGACTTCATCAAGCGGGTCATCGGCGTGCCCGGCGACAAGGTCTGGTGCTGCGACAAGGGCCGGGTGGTGGTCAACGGCGTGCCGCTGGACGAGCAGGGGTACGTCTCCGAGGACTCGCCGGTCGACCTGCCGCCGAACCCGAAGGAGTGCCGCTCCCGGCAGTTCACCGAGATCGTCGTGCCGCCGGGGCAGATCTTCGTGATGGGTGACCACCGGCTGGTCTCCCAGGACGCCCGGTGCCAGGGCCCCGTGCCGATCGAGAACGTGGTCGGCCGGGCCTTCATGATCGTCTGGCCGTCCCAGCGGTGGACCACCCTGCCGGTCCCGGAAACCTTCGCCGACCTGCCACAACCGAACGCCGCGCCGGCCGGGCCGGCACCGGTGGACCCCGATCCGGTGGGCGGGGTCGTCCTGATCCTCCCGGTCACGGCGGCGCTCTCCGTCTTCGCGCGTTCGGGGCGACTGCGCCACGGCCGGGGACGTAGGCTCCACCCGTGATTGACGAGCAGACCGAGAAGCCGCGCAACTCCTTCTGGAAGGAGCTGCCCATCCTCCTGGGCGTGGCGATCCTGGTCGCAGTGCTGGTTCGTGCCTTCGTGCTGCAGACCTTCTTCATCCCCTCGCCGTCCATGGAGAACACCCTCAAGATCGACGATCGGGTGCTGGTCAACAAGCTGGTGTACGACTTCCGCTCGCCGCACCGCGGCGAGGTGATCGTCTTCAAGGCGCCCACCGAGTGGAGCGGCAACCCGCAGGGCGAGGACTTCATCAAGCGGGTGATCGGTGTCGGCGGCGACCACGTGGTCTGCTGCGACCGCACCGGCCCGCAGGAACGGCTGATCATCAACGGCAAGCCGATCGACGAGCCGTTCATCTTCCCCGGCAACAAGCCCGCCGACCAGGATTTCGACATCACCGTGCCGAAGGGCCGGCTCTGGGTGATGGGCGACCACCGGGAGGCCTCCGGTGATTCGCTGGAGCACTGGCAGCAGTCCGGCGAGGACATCGGCGAGGCCACCATCCCCGAGGACCAGGTGGTCGGGCGGGCCTTCACGATCTTCTGGCCGGTCGGCCGGGCGACCTGGCTCAGCGTGCCGGAGCAGTTCGACGCCATCCCCAATCCCTGACTTGCCGGCCCGGCTCCGTGACGGCGCCCGCACTCCGGGAGCCGGAGGGCATGGGCGTTCGTCGGAGGCGTCTGGCAGGCTTGTGCCGTGACCGTCTACACCCCTCGTCGCGCGGCCCGGGTGCTGCTCGTCGACGCGTCCGACCGGGTGCTGCTGTTCGAGGGCAGTGATCCGGCCCGGCCGGGCCACCGCTACTGGTTCACCCCCGGCGGCGGCCTCGATCCGGGAGAGGCCCCGGCCGCGGGCGCGGCACGTGAGCTGGCCGAGGAGACCGGTCTGCGGCTCGCCCCGGCCGACCTGGGCGCCCCGGTCTGGGCGGAGACGGTCGAGTTCCCGTTCGACGGGGTCTGGTACCGGCAGGAGCAGGAGTTCTTCCTGGTCCGGGTGCCGACCTGGGAGGTCGACACGGCCGGCTTCGACGAGGTCGAACAGGCCAGCGTGCACGGTCACCGCTGGTGGTCGGCCGGCGAGCTGGCCGCCACGACCGAGCGCTACTACCCGCCGGACCTGGCGGACCGGCTCACCCGGGCGCTCGCCAGGGGTGGGCCGTGCTGACCCCGCCGCGCACCGTCGTGCGCCGCGACGGCGGCCTCTACGCGCTGGAGCGGGCGCTGCAACGGCGCGGCTTCCGGCACGTCGCCGGCGCCGACGAGGCGGGCCGCGGCGCCTGCGCCGGGCCGCTGGTGGCCGCCGCCGCGGTGCTGCCCGAGGGGCGGCGCGGCGAGATCGACGAGCTGGCCGACTCCAAGCTGCTCACCCCGGCGGCCCGGGAGCGGGTCTACGAGGAGGTCGTGGCGCGGGCCCTGGCGTACGCGGTGGTGATCATCCCCGCCGAGGAGGTCGACGCGCGCGGGCTGCACGTGTGCAACCTGGCCGCCATGCGCCGGGCGCTCGCCTCGCTGACCACCCGCCCGGAATACGTGCTGACCGACGGCTTCGGCGTGGACGGGCTGGACGTGCCCGGTCTGGCGGTCTGGAAGGGGGACCGGGTGGCCGCCTGCGTGGCGGCGGCGAGCGTGCTCGCCAAGGTCACCCGGGACCGGATCATGGTGGAACTGGACGAGCGGCACCCGGGCTACGGCTTCGCCGAGCACAAGGGCTACATCACCCCCGAGCACAGCGCCGCGCTGCGCGAGCGCGGGCCCTGCCGGGAACACCGCTTCTCGTATGTGAACGTCGCCACCGTCTCGGGACGGGACGGCCGGCCGCCCCGCTCCCGCCGGCCGGCTGCCGGCAGCCCGGACGAGGTGCTCTTCGGCGCCCCGGACGGGGCGTTCGACGACGGCCCGGACGAGCCGATGGAGCGCTCCGACGCGGCAGGGGGTACCGTCGGCGTGGCGTTGGGCGAGCAGCCGCGACCTCCGGCGTCGGTGGGGGAAGATGTGGTCATGGAAGGCGGAGTGCGATGAGCGCGGAAGATCTCGAGAAGTACGAAACCGAGATGGAGCTGCAGCTCTACCGGGAGTACCGCGACATTGTCCGCCAATTCTCCTACGTGGTGGAGACCGAGCGCCGCTTCTACCTGGCGAACCAGGTCGACCTGCACGTGCGTAACTCGGACGGCGAGGTCTACTTCGAGGTCGAGATGCACGACGCCTGGGTGTGGGACATGTACCGCCCCGCCCGTTTCGTCAAGAATGTCCGCGTAATGACGTTCAAGGACGTCAATGTGGAAGAGCTCGAAAAGCCCGACATCTCGCTTCCCGCAGATTCCGGATTCGGCGGCTGACCCCAGCCGTCCCGGCGGCCGGCGGGCCCGAAGGCCCGGCCGACCGCCCGAGGCGGATCACTCCGCCAGCACGACCACCTCGACCCGCTGCACCAGGTTGTTCGCGAACCCGCCCCGGTTCCACGGCTGCTCGACCGGCTGGGTTCGCCCGGAGGCGTCGACCGCCCGGGCACCCAGCACATGCCGCCCCGGCGTCGCCCGCCACGACACCTGCCACCGCCGCCACGCCCACTCGCCCCCGGCCGGCTCGTCCAGCGTCGCCGGCACCCACGTCGTACCGCCGTCGAAGGTCACCTCGACGGCCGTCACCGGCGCGTGCCCCGACCAGGCCCGACCGTCCACCGTGCACGGCCCCGGCCGCAGGACCCGGGTGCGCGACATGAAGTCCGGGAAACCCGGCGGGCGGACCAGCGCGCGGGGCTCGATCCGGGTCACCGGCACACCGGGGTCGCCGGCGTCCTGCCGCAGCCGGTACGCCACCGCGTTCTGGTAGCCGTCGAACGGCTCGGTCAGCACCCGGATGTCGCGCAGCCACTTGACGTGCGCCATGCCGTACCAGCCGGGCACGATCAGCCGCAGCGGCGCACCGTGCTGCGGCAGCAGGGGAGCGCCGTTCATCTCGTACGCCAGCAGCACCTCCTCGCGCAGCGCGTCCGCCACCGGAAGCGCCCGCTGGTAGTCCTGCTCGACCCCGCGCTCCACCCCGTGGTCCGCGCCGGTGAAGACCACGTCCACCGCGTCGGGCGCCAACCCGGCCTCCCGCAGCAGTGGGGCCAGCGGGGTGCCGGTCCACTCGGCGTTGCTCACCGCCTCCACCAGCCACGGCTGGCTCACCGGGCGGGGGTGCAGCAGCGCCCGGCCGTTGCCCGCGCACTCCAACGTCACCCGGTGGGTGACCCGGGGCCGCTCCCGCAGCGCCGCCAGGTCGAGGCGGAGCGGACGCGTGACCGCGCCGCCCACGGTCAGCGCGTGCGCCGCCGGGTCGACGTCCGGGATGTCGTAGTGGATGAGCAGGTAGTGCAGCCCGGCCGGGGTCACGTCGTAGCGCAGCGCCTCCAGCGGGATGCCGTGGTTGCGCGCGGCCAACTGGAGTTCCTCGGCGCTGATCGCCTCGTCCGGGCCGGCGACCCGGGAGGGCCGGCTGACGTCGTCCACGGTGGTCATCTCGCTGCTTCTCGGCCTGTTCAGGGGTGGGTGAGACGGTCGTAGCCGATGAACGCGAACATCGCCGCGCCCGGCTCCAGCGGGCGGGGCCGCCCGGCGAAGCGGTGCGCGCCGACGCCGACCCCGTCGGCCGGGCTGCTCACCGCTACCGGCGCGAAGCCCTCCTCGGCGAACCAGTCGCAGATGGCGGGCACCAGGTCCGGTTCGCGGCGGTGCCGCGTCCAGAAGACCGTGCCGCCGGTGGCGCACAGCGACGCGCAGTGCCGCACGGTGGCCCGGATGTCGGCGTCGGTGATGTTGCCGAAGATGCCGCACACCAGGACGAGGTCCGCCGGCACGAGGTCGGCGTACCGGTCGGTCGACGCGGCGTCCCCGACGACCACCTCGACACCGGTCAGCCCCGCCTCGGCGGCGGCCCGCCGGGCCACCTCGGCGTTGCGCGGGTCCAGCTCCACGAGGCGGGCCGTCACGTCCCGGCCGCGCGGATGGCCGGCGAGCACCGGGATCAGGTCCCGCCCCTGCCCCGCGCAGAGGCTGATCGCCCGCAGCGGCCCGGGCGGCGCGCCGTCCAGCGCCTCCGCGATGAGGTCCCGCACTTCCGCGAGCCGCCGGGACAGGGAGGAATCGGGCTGGTCGTAGTCGGTGTGCCAGGCGTACCAGTCCTTCGTCACGCGGCCAGCATAGGCGGCGCGCCGGTTAGCAGATCGCTCCCGCGGGTGGGGTGCGTCCACAGGTCGCACCTGTCCACAGTGGCGGCGCTCGGGTGGTGCGGGGATGGTGCGGGGCGGGCAGAGTGCGGTGGCGTGTGGATCCTGTCGAGCCGGGCCGGCGCGGCCCTCGCGATGATGCTGCTGGTCTTCCCGGGCCTGCCGGTCGCGCGTCCGGCGCTGCCCCGACCGTCTTCCTCGGGATGGGCTGCGGCTCCGTCCGTCAGGTCGGGTGGGACGCCGTCGTCTCCGACGACCACGGCGCTGCCGTCGCCCGGATCGTCCGTGGCCGGCGCGCCGGCGGCCCGGTTCCGCTGGCCGCTGGCCGGCACGCCGCGCGTCACGCGCCGGTTCGACCCGCCGCCGGAGCCCTGGCTGCCCGGGCACCGGGGCGTGGACCTGGCCGCCGCCCCGGGCGCCGAGGTCCGTTCGGCGGGCGCCGGGGTGGTCCTCTTCGCCGGCACGGTGGCCGGGCGGCCGGTGGTCACCGTCGGGCACGCCGACGGGCTGCGCACCACCTACGAGCCGGTCCTCCCCGGCCCGGCGGCCGGCGCCCTCGTCGCCGCCGGCACACCGATCGGCCTGCTGGTCGCCGGGCATCCCGGCTGCGTCGCGGCGGCGTGCCTGCACTGGGGGCTGCGCCGGGGCGAGGAGTACCTGGACCCGCTCGCCCTGCTCGGGCTCGGCCCGGTCCGGCTGCTCCCGCTCGATCCGCCACCCACCGGAGCCGCCGCTCAGCCCTGGGCGAGCAGCGTGGGCAGCCGGACCGCCAGCCGGTCGTACTCGTCCGGGGTGTTGTAGACCTGGCCGCACAGGCGCAGGTAGCCGCGACCGTTCCAGGCGGCCGTCGACACCTCGACCGAGAGCCGGTCCGCGATCCGGGCCCGGAGGTCCCGCGCCGCGTCCATCGTCGTGGCGAGGCCGGGCGGCAGCGGGATCAGCCGCATGGCGACCGTCGGTCCGCCGGGCTCCGGCAGGTCGGCCGGCGCCACCCCGAGCGCGTCCCCGACCACCCGTTGCCCGTACGCGGCCAGCGCCGCGTTGTGCGCCCGTACCCGGTCCAGGCCGAGGCTGCGCAGGGTGAACAGGCCGACTGGGGCAGCCAGCCAGCCGGTGTAGTCGAGGGTCGCCTGCCACTCGACCCGGGTGGGAAACCCGCTGCCCTGCTCCCAGGAGACGACCAGCGGCTGGATCCGCTCCCGCCACCGCTGCGCCACCACCAGCGCCGCGGTGCCGCGCGGCGCGTACGCCCACTTGTGCAGGTTGCCGACCCAGAAGTCGGCGCCGACCGAGGCCACCGTGGTCGGCAGCATGCCCGGGGTGTGCGCGGCGTCGACCAGCACCGGCACACCCTGCTCCCGGGCCACCCCGACGATCGCCGCCGTCGGGAAGAGCCGCGCCGTCGGCGAGGTGATCTGGTCGACGATCAGCAGTTTGGTCCGCCCGGGACGCAGCCCGGCCCGGACGATCTCCACCACCTCCTCGTCGGTGGCGGTCAGCGGCACGGGCAGAGTCCTCGACACCGCCCCGGTCCGGGCGCACTCCCGGTCCACCGAGAAGCCGACCGCCCCGTAGCCGTGGTCGGTGGTCACCACCTCGTCGCCGGGACCCAGCCCGAGCGACTGGAGCACGATGGCGGCGCCGGTGGTGGCGTTGCCGACCAGCGCCGTGCCCTCCGGATCCGCGCCGAGGAAGGTGGCCAGGTGCCGCCGGGCGTGGGCGATCCGTTCCACCAGACCCTGGGTGAAGAAGCGGAGCGGGTTGGCCTCCATCTCGTCGCGCAGGCGCTGCTGGGCGCGCTGCACGGCGATCGGGACGGCGCCGAACGATCCGTGGTTGAGATGGCTGACCGACGGGTCGAGGGAGAAGAGCAGCCGAGCCCCGGGGATCGGCTCGGGCGGCTGCGGAACCGTCATCGGGCGATCGTAGCCCGCCGTGGATCATCAGCCCGCCGCTTCCGCAAGCCGGTCCCGCGCGGTCAGGCTCGGGGGTGTGCCTGCCGGTACGCCGCCCGCAGCCGCTCCACCGACACGTGGGTGTAGATCTGGGTGCTGGCCAGCGAGGAGTGCCCCAGCAACTCCTGCACGGCGCGCAGGTCCGCGCCGCCCTCCAGCAGGTGGGTGGCGGCCGAGTGTCGCAGCCCGTGCGGGGTCACCCGCGGCAGGCCGGCGGCCTCGGCGTACCCGGCGACGACCCGGCGAGCCGTGGTGGGGTTGAGCCGGCCGCCCCGGGCCCCGAGCAGCAGCGCGCGGTCGGAGCGGGGCACCGCCAGGGCCGGCCGGCCACGGGCGAGCCAGTCGTCCAGGGCCCGCTGCGCGGGCACCCCGTACGGCACGGCCCGTTCGCGTCCGCCCTTGCCGAGCACGCGTACGACCCGGCGGGCCTGGTCGACGTCGGTGACGTCGAGGCCGCAGGCCTCGCTGATCCGGACGCCGGTGCCGTAGAGCAGTTCGAGCAGCAGCCGGTCCCGCAGCAACACCGCGTCGGGCTCGCCGTTCCCGCTTGCGGCCGGCGCGCGGCGCGCCGTCCCGGCGTTCCCGCCTCCGACCGGTTGAGCGTCGTCCCTTCGGCCCCGCGTGTCGCGCTCGTCCCGGGTCGGCTCGCCGTTCCCGCTTGCGGCCGGCGCGCGGCGCGCCGTCCCGGCGCTCCCGCCTCCGACCGATTCGGCGTCGTCCCTTCGGCGCCGCGTGTTGCGCTCGTCCCGGGCCGGCTTCCCGTTCCCGCTGCCGGGCCGGGTGTCGTCCTCGCTCCGGACCGGTGCGGTGTCGGCGACATCGGTCGTCGTCGGGGCCCGGTTCGGGCGCGGGGCGTCCATGAGCGCGGCGGCCTGGTCGGCCCGCAGGACGGTGGGCAGCTCGCGGTGCGCCCTGGGACTGGCCAGCGGCGCGGCAACGTCGCCGGGCAGCAGGCCGGCCCGGTGCGCCCAGGCGCTGAACGTGCGGGCCGTGGCGGCCCGCCGGGCGAGCGACGTCCGGGCCGCTCCCATGGTGCGCTGCTTCGCCAGCCAGCTGCGCAGCACGGTCAGGTCCAGCTCCGACAGGTCGGTGCAACCCATCCGCACCGCGTGGTCGAGCAGTGCGACGAGGTCCGTCACGTATGCCCGCACGGTGTGCGCGGACCGGTTGCGCACCCGGGCCAGGTGGTCGGCGAAGTCGTCCACCGCCTCCCGCATCGGGGCCGGGAGTGCCTCGTGGGACGCCCGCGTGCCACGCCGCTGGTCAGTCATCGCGGATACCGGCTGACTCGTCGGCGCCGAGGGCGCTCCGGAGCGGTGGCGGACGGGGACACGGCCTCAGCCTAAGCGCGTTGGTGAGTGGCGGCCGGCCTGAGCGCGGTCGGATCGGCGTCGCCCCGGAACCTGACGCGGCGCGGCACGCCGTTCGGGGTGGCTGACCTGGCCCTGGACAGGGGAAACTGTTCCTACGAACAGGACAGTGGCAACCCCGGGTCGCCGGCGGGCGACCGGCCGGTGTTGCCGACAGGTGCCGACACCCCGCCACGGCGGGCGGCCGGGCGCTGGGGGGCGTACCCGGCGTGGTGGCGGCGCGGAAGGGTGATTCGCGAGACGGATCGGAACGGGCGTCCCCGGGGTGGCGACGCCGGTGGGAGGAGGGACCGAGCGTGGGGGTGGATGCCGTCCTCTACCGGCAGGTGCGGGCCGGGCCCGTTCGCCGCCGGCCGTCGTACGTCTCGACCGACGTGGTGGGGGACCCGCACGATGTCCTGCTGGACCTGCTCAAGCGGGTGCGGGGCGGGGGGCGTACGCCCCTGCTGGACCGGGTCGACCCGCTCGGCGAGCTGGTGGTGACCGCCGAGGGGGTGCCGCAACTGCTGGCCGAGCTGCGCTGCCTGGCCGAGGTGGCCCGGGCGCCGGCGGAGGTCGACCAGGTCCGCCGGCTGGCCCTCCTCGCCCGGCGCTGCCTGAACAGCCGCGACGCCGAGATCCGGTTCGAGGGTGACTGAGCGCACGGGCAGGCCCGGGCAGGTCAGCTCGGCGGAGCGGCGGGCGGACCCGGACTGACTCCCGTCGGCGCCCGGCCGCCCCCGGTCCCGCGCTCCGGCGGCGGCGCGAGGGCGTAGCCCTCGTCGCGGCGCACCACCATGGCCAGTTCCTCCAACATGGAGAGCTTGCGCATGGCGGTGCGCAGGTCCACCCCGGCGCGCGCCGCGACGCGCTCCAGGCCGATCGCCTTCCGCCGGGGCAGCGCCTCCAGCACCAGGGCCGCCTCGTCGTCGAGCTGGTCCCGGGGGCGTTCCGGCGCGCGGGCGGGCGGCGCCAGGTCGTACCCGATCCGCCCCACCTCCTCCAGCACGTGGGCGGTGCCGGTCACGAGCCGGGCCTTCTCATGCTCGCGGAGCGCCTCGTGCGCGCCCACCGACATGGCCGAGGTGACCGGCCCCGGCACCACCATGGCCGGCCGCCCGACCCCGAGCGCGCGGTTGAGGGTCTGGGTGGCGCCGCTGCGGGCCGACGCCTCGACGAGCACCGTGCCCGCGGTCGCCGCCGCGATCACCCGGTTGCGGATGAGGAAGCGGGGCCGCAGCGGTTCGGCCCCGGGCATCCACTCGCTCACCAGCAGGCCGGTCTCGGCGATCCGGTCGAACAGCGCGGCGTTGCCCATCGGGTACGGGCGGTCCAGCCCGCAGGCCAGCACGGCGACCGTGAGCCCGCCCGCGGTCAACGCCCCGCGGTGCGCGGCGGAGTCGATGCCGAACGCGCCGCCGGAAACCACCGTCCAGTCCCGGTCGGCCAGCCCGTAGCCCAGCTCGGTGGCGACATGCGTGCCGTACGGGGTGGCCGCCCGGGCGCCGACCACGGCGACCGATCGCGCCAGCGCCTCGCCCAGCGGCCACGCCCCGCGTACCCAGAAGCAGAGCGGTGGGGCGGTCTCCAGGTCGACCCGGCGACCGGTCCCGGAGAGCCGGAGCGCCCGCAGGTCCGCCACCTGGGCGGGCCATTCCTCGTCCTCGGGGGTGACCATCCGCGCGCCGAGCCGCTCGGTGCGGCGCAGCGCCTGCTCCGCCACCGCTCGCGCGTCACCGGCGGCGGAGCGGGCCGCCACGGCCGACCGGAGCACCGAGTCCGGTGCGCCGCCGTCCAGGAGCAGGTCGAGCGCCGCCACCGGGCCGAGCTGCTCGACCAGCCGGTGCACCGACCAGGTGCCCGGTTCGGCGAGCCAGGTCAGCGCCACCCTTGCCAGCAGGTGTTCCTCGGTGCCGCTCACGCGCCCTCTCCCGTCCTCAGTTGGATGGCCTCCGCGATGTCCCCGCCGTCGGGGCGGTCCCGCCCGTCCAGGTCGGCGATGGTCCAGGCGAGCCGGATGACCCGGTCGAAGCCGCGCGCCGACAGCGAACCGCTGTCGAGCCGCTTCCGTAGCTCCGTGGTGTCCCGCCCGGGCAGGCGCCACGGGGGCCGGCGCAGGTAGGGGCCGGGGATCTCGGCGTTGACCCGCCGGCCGGTCGAGGCCCACCGCTCGGCGGCGGCTCGGCGCGCCTCGGCGACCCGGGCCGCGACCGTCGCGGACGACTCGTTGGGTGTGCCGGTCTGCAACAGCTCCGCCGCGCGTACCGGGGGCAGTCGCACCTGCACGTCGACCCGGTCCAGCAGCGGGCCGGAGAGCCGGCCCAGGTAGCGCCGCCGGGCCAGCGGGGTGCACTCGCAGGCGGCGTCGCCCGATGGCTTCGCGCAGGGACACGGGTTGGCGGCCAGCACCAGTTGCGTCCGGGCCGGGTATTCGGTGGAGCCGCGCGTCCGGGCGACCTGGACCCGGCCGTTCTCCAACGGCTGGCGCAACGCCTCCAGCGCCCCCTTGCTGAACTCGGCGGCCTCGTCGAGGAAGAGCACGCCCCGGTGCGCGAGCGACACCGCCCCGGGCCGGGCCAGCCCGGACCCGCCGCCCACCAGCGCCGGAACCGTGGCGGTGTGGTGCGGCGCCTGGAACGGGGGACGGCGGAGCAGCCGGCCACCGGGCGGCAGCAGACCGGCGATCGAGTGCAGGGCGGTGACCTCCAGGGCAGCGTCGTCATCGAGCTCCGGCAGGACCGACGGCAGTCGCTCGGCGAGCATGGTCTTGCCGGCGCCCGGCGGACCGAGCAGCGCGAGGTGGTGCCCGCCGGCCGCCGCCACCTCCAGCGCCCGCCGGCCGAGCCGTTGCCCCGCCACGTCGACGAGATCCGGCCCACCGGTCACCGGAGCGGGCGCGTCGGCCGGCGGGGCGAGCAGCGGCGTGCCGTCCCGGACGAACGAGACCAGCCGGTGCAGGGTGTCGACGGCGCGGACGCGGACGCCGGGGATCACCGCCGCCTCGGCCGCGTTGCCGGCCGGCACCACGACCTGGGCGAACCCGGCCCGGGCCGCGGCGGCCACCATCGGCAACGCGCCGCGCACCGGGCGCACCGTGCCGTCGAGGCCCAGCTCGCCGAGGACCACCGTGGCGTCCAGCGGCACCAGCGGCAGCTCGCCCGAGCCGCCGAGCACCGCCACGGCGATGGCCAGGTCGAAGGCGGAGCCGTATTTCGGCAGGGTGGCCGGCAGCAGGTTGAGGGTGATCCGGCGGTTCGGCCATTTCTGGCCCGAGTTGACGATGGCCGCGCGGACCCGGTCCCGGGCCTCGTGCAGCGCGGTGTCCGGCAGGCCGGAGATCACCACGCCGGGCAGCCCGGGGGCCAGGTCGGCCTCCACCTCCACCACGTGACCGGCCACCCCGACCAGGCCGACGCAGAGCACCTTGGCGTAGCTCATGTCAGAACGCGCCCCTCACGTGCTCGACCCGGGCCGGCCCGGCGACCGGGAGCCGGACCGCCAGGACGTCGAAGCGGACCTCCTCGGCGGTGGTGCCCGTCGCGGCGAGCCAGCGTGCGGCCAGCCCGCGCAACCGCCGCGCCTTGGCCCGCACCACCGCCTCGGCCGGGCTGCCGAAATCCTCCGTGCGCCGGGTCTTCACCTCGCAGAAGGCGAGCACCGGCCCCTCCCAGGCGATGATGTCGATCTCGCCCTCGGGGCACCGCCAGTTCCGGGCGACCGGGCGCAGCCCCGCCTCGATCAGGTGCCGGACCGCGCACCGTTCGCCGTACGCCCCGACGGCCTGGTTCCGCTTCGTCATGCCGGCCAGCCTGCGGCGGACGGGTGGGGGACGGGTCCCGAGCGGGGTGCCCTGTGGACGACGGGGGCCCCTGTGGACGGACACACGATCATGCTGCTGCTGTGCTAGAGCCTTGCACCGTCCGCGGTCGAGCCGAGGACGGTGACACCGGCCCTGTGCCCGGTAGGCCCGCCGCTGAGCCGGGTGCCCGTGATGACCGGCTATGTCGTCCGTGACCAGCGGCGATGCTCCGAGCGGCCCGAATGGCGCGCGTGGTGCCGGTCGCATACCGTGCCGGTCGTGGACGGACGACGGAGCTTTCCCGACGATCAGCAGGGGTCGCCCTGGGGCGACCGCGGGTACGAGCCGGACTGGCGCGCCGCCGGCGAACCGCGCTACCGCGACGACGACCTCCGGACCCCGGAGCAGCGCACGGGCGAGGACCGGTACGGCGACCCGGGCCGGTTCGGGACCGCCAACCCGGTGAGCGACGACACGGACGGCTGGCGGCCCCACCGGCTGGACGACCCGGTGGAGACCTCCGGCGAGCTGCCGGGGGAGCGCGGCGGCCGGCGGGCGGCCCGCGAGTCCGCCGATCCGCTCGGCACGGACCGCGCCGGCGATCCCCTGCGTGCCGCTCCGGTGGGCGGCTACCCCGCCCGCGAGTCCACCGATCCGCTCGGCGCGGACCGCCCCGCCGATCCTCTGCGTGCCGCTCCGGTGGGCCCCTACCCAACCCGCGAGTCCGCCGATCCGCTCGCCGCGGACCCGCTGCGGTCCGGTCCGGTGGGCGGCTACCCGGTCGTCGAGGCGGGCCGTCCGGCCCACACCGGAGCGGGGCCGATCACCATGGCGGACCGGCCCGGCCCCGGCGCGGCGACCCCGCTGGTCGTCGGGGAGCGCCCGGGCGGCCCCGCGCCGGAGATGACGGCCGGGCCGACACCGCACCCCCTGGAGATGCCGACCGGCCCCATGCCGTCGGTCGCGCCCCGGCCCGACGGCCCGCCGCCCGGCGACGGGGTCTACCGGACCCGGCGCCCGGCTCTCGCGGTGCTGCTCGCCGTGATGGTGCTGGTCCTGGAGGTCCCCGCGCTGCGCGTGCTGCTGCGCGGCGTGGTCGGCGACCCGGTCTCCACCTCGCACGTCGTGGTGGGCACGTTCCTGGTGGTCGGGCTGCCGATCTTCGGCACCGGCCTGTACGGGCTGCGCACCGGAGGGCTGGCGCTCGCCGACGGCAGCCGCGGCTGGCTCCGCCCGCCGACCGCCTACCTGACCGTCGGACTGGTGCTCTTCCTCGCCGCCGCCCTCGCGGCCCGCTGACCCACCGCCCCGGCCGGCGAATCCCCGTCCGGACAGCCAGCCCGGCCTGACGGCCCCGCAGCCGGAGGCCTGACGGCCCCGCAGCCCGGGTCCGGGCCCTCCACCCGCAGGGCTCGCCGCGCCGCACGGAGCGCCCGGAAAGGGGCCGGACGGGCGTTCCCGAACCCCGGGACCTGGGGGCGGAGAAGGGGCGTACACTGGTCGACTGGCGACCGCCTTGCGCGGTCGACCTCGCGCGCCCTCTCCACGGATCTCGTGGGGCGGCGGCCTCCCTGGTCCCGATCCTGATCGGGCCCATCATGGCCGGCGACCGGGCGCCAGGCGTCCGGCCGCCGGCCGGACGGGACAACCAGGGACAAACAGGGAGTACCCACCATGGCCGTCGTGACCATGCGTCAGCTGCTGGAGAGCGGTGTCCACTTCGGGCACCAGACCCGGCGCTGGAACCCGAAGATGAAGCGCTTCATCTTCACCGAGCGCAACGGTATCTACATCATCGACCTGCGCCAGACCCTCGACTACATCGAGAAGGCGTACGACTTCGTGCGCACCACGGTGGCCGGGGGCGGCAGCATCCTCTTCGTCGGCACCAAGAAGCAGGCCCAGGAGGCCATCGCCGAGCAGGCGACCCGGGTCGGCCAGCCGTACGTGAACCACCGCTGGCTCGGCGGCATGCTGACCAACTTCCAGACGGTGTACAAGCGGCTCCAGCGCATGAAGGAGCTCGAGGCCCTGGGTGACCTGAGCGGCACGGCCGCCGGTTACACCAAGAAGGAGACCCTCCAGCTCTCCCGCGAGAAGGTGAAGCTGTCCAAGACCCTCGGTGGCCTGCGTGACATGCAGAAGCTCCCGGCCGCGGTCTGGATCGTCGACACCAAGAAGGAGCACATCGCCGTCGACGAGGCCCGCAAGCTGGGCATCCCGGTGATCGCCGTGCTCGACACCAACTGCGACCCGGACGAGGTCGACTTCCCGATCCCGGGCAACGACGACGCGATCCGCTCGGCCGAGCTGCTGACCAAGGTCGTCGCGGCCGCCGTCGCCGACGGTCTGATCGCCCGCTCCGGCCGTGGCCGTGGCGGCGACGAGAAGCCGGAGCCGGGCCAGGTCGGCGCCGACGAGCCGCTGGCCGAGTGGGAGCGTGAGCTGCTCGAGGAGCCGAAGAAGGCCGACGAGCAGCCGGCGACCGCCGCCGAGCAGCCCGCCGCCGAGCAGCCGGCCGCTGAGCAGCCGGCGACCGCCGCCGCGGAGTGATCTCGCCGTCGCGTCCCCACCGTCCGTTTTCACGGTCGGTGGGGCGCGACGGGTACGCCGGGCAGAACCGGCCCGGAGCCGGGCAGACCGGCGGCCAGAAATCCGGGCAGACCGGCGGCCAGAAATCCGGGTAACCGGCGGCCAGAAATCCGGGTAACCGGCAGCCAGACATCCGAACGCAGTCTCAACCACCGAAGAGAGAGTCATGTCCAACTTCACCGCCGCGGACGTCAAGAAGCTCCGCGACCTCACCGGCGCCGGCATGATGGACTCCAAGAAGGCGCTGACCGAGGCCGAGGGCGACTTCGACAAGGCCATCGAGATCCTGCGCGTCAAGGGCGCCAAGGACGTCGGCAAGCGGGCCGGTCGCACGGCCGCCAACGGCCTCATCGCCCACGCCGGCCAGGCGCTGCTCGAGCTCAACTGCGAGACCGACTTCGTCGCCAAGAACGACGCCTTCATCGCGCTGGCCCAGCAGCTGGTCGAGCACGGTGTGGCCAGCGGCGCGACCAACGCCGAGGAGCTGCTCGCCAGCACCATCGACGGCAAGACCGTGGCCGACCTGATCCAGGAGCAGTCCGCCAAGATCGGCGAGAAGCTGGTGCTCAACCGCTTCGCCAAGCTCGACGGCACCACCGCGGTCTACCTGCACCGCAAGAGCCAGGACCTGCCCCCGGCGGTCGGCGTGCTGGTGCAGTACTCGGGCAAGGCGGACGAGGCCGGCGACGCGGACGCCCGCGGCGTGGCCATGCAGATCGCCGCCATGCGCCCGAAGTACCTGACCCGCGACGAGGTCCCGGCCGAGACCGTCGAGTCCGAGCGGCGCATCGCGGAGCAGACCGCCCGCGAGGAGAACAAGCCCGAGGCCGCGCTGCCGAAGATCGTCGAGGGCCGGGTCAACGCCTTCTTCAAGGACTTCGTCCTGCTGGAGCAGGCGGCGGTCGCCGACAACAAGAAGACGGTGAAGCAGCTGCTGGCCGACGCCGGCATCGAGGTCACCCGTTTCGTGCGGTTCGAGGTCGGCCAGGCCTGAGCCGCCGCACCGGGCGCTTGACGCGCCCGTGCGCAGGGAAATCTTCGACGAGGAGGCCGCCGGTGTACGTGACAGGCACCGCGGCCTCCTCGTCACATAGGGTCGGCAGCGGCAGGTACGCGGTACGCGGCGCCCACGAGGTGCGCGACGGAAGGGGCGGGTCGGATGACGCAGGTTGTGAGTGACCGGAGCCTGGCGGCGGATGACCCGACCGCCCCGCCTCCCGGTCGGGCCCGCCGGGTGGTGCTGAAGCTCTCCGGTGAGGTTTTCGGCGGCGGCGCGATCGGCGTCGACCCCGACGTCGTGCAGGCCATCGCCCGGCAGATCGCCACCGTGGTGCGCCGCGGCGTGCAGGTCTCCGTGGTGGTCGGCGGCGGCAACTTCTTCCGCGGCGCCGAGCTGCAGAAGCGCGGCATGGACCGGGCCCGCGCCGACTACATGGGCATGCTGGGCACGGTGATGAACTGCCTGGCCCTCCAGGACTTCCTGGAGAAGGAGGGCATCGAGACCCGGGTGCAGAGCGCCATCACCATGGCCCAGGTCGCCGAGCCGTACATCCCGCTGCGCGCGATCCGGCACCTGGAGAAGGGCCGCGTGGTCATTTTCGGCGCGGGCGCCGGGATGCCGTACTTCTCCACCGACACGGTGGCCGCCCAGCGGGCGCTGGAGATCCGCGCCGACGTGGTGCTGATGAGCAAGAACGGCGTGGACGCGGTCTACACCGCCGACCCCCGGATCGACCCGTCGGCGAGCAAGCTCGACTCGATCACCTTCTCCGAGGTGCTGCGCCGCAACCTGCGGGTGGCCGACGCCGCGGCGTTCAGCCTCTGCATGGAGAACGGCCTGCCGATGCTGGTCTTCGGCGCCCAGGGCGACGACACGATCGTCCGTGCCGTCGGCGGTGAGAAGATCGGCACGCTGATCACCGCCTGACCGGTTTTGGAGCCGGCAGCGGTCCTCCGACAACAGCAGCACCAGCAGAGCCCACGACGAGCGACAGAAGGAGGCGAGGAGACCGGTGATCGACGACACCCTCCTCGAGGCAGAGGAGAAGATGGAGCGTGCCATCGAGCACGCCAAGGAGGAGTTCGGCGGGATCCGCACCGGTCGCGCCAACGCCGCCATGTTCTCCCGGATCGTCATCGACTACTACGGCAGCCCGACCCCGCTGCCGCAGATGGCGTCCATCGCCGTGCCGGAGCCGCGCATGGTGATCATCAAGCCGTACGACAACTCGCAGCTGAACGCCATGGAAAAGGCGATCCGCGACTCGGACCTCGGGGTCAACCCGAACAACGAGGGCAACCAGCTGCGCATCGTGCTCCCGCAGATGACCGAGGAGCGGCGCCGCGAGATGATCAAGGTCGCCCGGCACAAGGGCGAGGAGGCCAAGGTGGCGGTCCGCAACATCCGCCGCAAGGGCAAGGAAGAGCTGGACCGCCTGGTCAAGGACGGCGAGGTCGGCGAGGACGAGGGCCGGCGCGCGGAGAAGGAGCTGGACGACCTGACCCAGCGCTTCGTCGCCAACGTCGACGAGCTGGTCAAGCACAAGGAGAACGAGCTGCTCGAGGTCTGAGCGCCCGCGTACCGTCACGGCACCGGTGTGCCGCCGCCCGCCCGGGTGGCGGCCCGGTGCCGTCGTCGTGCCGGCCCACGTCCGCCGTGCGGGCTTCCCGGGTGCAGTAGGCTCGGCAGGATTCCCGCCCACCACGGGGTGAACGGCGGGGGTCGGCCGGCCGTCCGGCCGGTCAACCGGAACTGCTCGCGGCTGTAGGGGATGGTCTTGGTCTTGCGTCATGTGGTGGCTCCCGTACCGCCTGCCGGTGCGTGATGTCCCACCCCGACCCCTACGGCAACGCCGAGCCGCGCGGCTGGGACCGCCCGGCCCCGCTGCCCTGGCCGGAGACCGACCTGGAGCCCGGCCCCTGGCGCCGGGCGGGTGCCGGCCCGGAGGCGTACGCGCGCCCGCCCGGCCGTCCCGCCGCGGACCCGCACGCCCGGCCGGCTGACGGCTACGACGCGTCGCGCGGTCGCCGCCCGTACGACGGACCGCCGGCCCCGGAGCGGGGCTGGCGCGACGAGCCGGCCCCCCGCGGCCCGGGCCACGTGGACGCGGCCCGCCGGGACGCCGGTCCCGGTGGTTTCCCGACCGCGGACCGGGACCTGTGGGACCACGGCCCGCGCGACCGGAGCCGGGGCGCCGACCCGAGGGAACGCCACGACGCGACCCCGGGGGGCCGGAGCTACGACCGGCCCGACGACGAGTACCCGACGGCCCAGATCGCTCCGGTACGCGACGAGCCGACCACCCAGCTCCCGGCGGTGCGCGACGATCCCGGACCGGACCCGGAGCCGGCGGCCCGCCGGTCGAGGGGCCGGCGGCGGGCCAGCGCGGACCGTCCGCCGACCGCCCAGCCGAAGGCGTCCAGGGCGGGGCGCAACCTGCCGGCCGCGATCGGCGTCGGGCTGGCCCTCGGCGCGGCGATCGTCGTGCCGCTCTTCTTCTACCTGCCGGCCTTCCTCGCGGTGGTCGCCGCCGCGGTGGCGATCGGCTGCTGGGAGATGGCCCGCGCGGTCCGCCGCAGCGGCGCCCACCCGCCGCTGGTGCCGCTGGTCGCCGGTGGCGTGATCACCGTGGGGCTGGCCTGGTTCGCCGGCCCGGACGCGCTCTGCCTCGGCCTGCTGGTCACCGTGCTGGGCACGATGATCTGGCGGCTGGGCGACGGCCCGGGCAACTACCAGCGGGATCTCACCGCGGCCACCCTGATCGCGGTCTACGTGCCGTTCCTCGGCGGTTTCGCGGCGATGCTGGCGGCCGCCCCCGACGACGGTCACCTGCGGGTGCTGGTCACGCTGGTGGCCGTGGTGCTCTCCGACACCGGCGGCTACGCGGCCGGCGTCGCCTTCGGCAAGCACCCGATGGCTCCCACGATCAGCCCGAAGAAGTCCTGGGAGGGCTTCGCCGGCTCGGTGACCGCGGCCGCCGCCGGCAGCGCCCTGCTGCTCTGGCTGCTGCTCGACGTGGCCCCGTGGTGGGGTGCGCTGTTCGGGGTGGCGATCGCCGGCGCGGCGGTCCTCGGCGACCTCGCCGAGTCCATGATCAAGCGGGATCTCGGGGTGAAGGACATGAGCAACCTGCTCCCGGGGCACGGCGGCCTGATGGACCGTCTCGACTCGATCCTGTTCGCGGTGCCGACCGCCTACCTGCTGCTGGCGATCTTCGTGCCGATGGCGGGCTGAGGCGTGAATCACGCGGGTGGCGTCGCCTCGGCCGGCCGGCCGGTGCCGATTCGGCACGCACGGACAGGTGCGTCCCCCGTTCGGCGTGTCAGACTGGACGCGCCATGACGAGCCTCCCACTGATTTCCGTAGACCCCGACGCCCGCGGCCGCCGGCCCGCGATGCCACCCCGTCACCTCGCCGACCTGGACCTGCCGGGCCGGCAGGCGCTCGTCACCGAGCTGGGTGAGCCGGCGTTCCGCGCCAAGCAGGTCTCGAACCACTACTTCGGCCGTCTGGTCCGCGACCCGGCGCGGATGACCGACCTACCGGCGGCGACCCGTGAGCGGCTGGCGGGCACGCTGCTGCCCACCCTGCTCAACCCCGTACGCGAGATGGCCTGCGACGACGGCGCCACGCGCAAGGCGCTCTGGCGGCTGCACGACGGCTCGCTGGTCGAGAGCGTGCTGATGGGCTACCCGGACCGGGTCACGGTCTGCATCTCCAGCCAGGCGGGCTGCGGCATGGCCTGCCCGTTCTGCGCCACCGGCCAGGCCGGGCTGACCCGGAACCTCTCCACCGCCGAGATCGTCGACCAGGCCGTCTACCTGGCCGGGGTGGCCGCCTCGGGGGCGGTGGCGGGTTCGCCGCCGCGCCTGTCGCACGTGGTGTTCATGGGCATGGGCGAGCCGCTGGCCAACTACGCCCGGGTGGTGGCGGCGATCCGCCGGCTGGTCGCCCCGGCGCCGGAGGGCCTCGGCCTGTCCCAGCGGCACATCACCGTTTCCACGGTCGGCCTGGTTCCGGCCATCCGCCGACTGGCCAGCGAAGACCTCTCAGTGACCCTTGCGTTGTCGCTGCACGCCCCCGATGATGAGCTGCGCGACGAACTCGTGCCGGTCAACCAGCGCTGGAAGGTGTCCGAGGTGCTGGACGCGGCGTGGGACTACGCGGACACGACGGGGCGTCGCGTGTCCATCGAATACGCGATGATCAAGGACGTGAACGACCAGCCGTGGAGAGCCGATCTGCTCGGGCGGCTGCTGGCCGGCAAGCTGGCCCACGTGAACCTGATCCCGCTCAACCCGACTCCGGGCAGCCGCTGGGACGCCAGCCCGAAGCCGGTCGAGCGGGAGTTCGTCCGGCGGTTGCGCGACGCCGGGGTGTCCACCACGGTGCGGGACACCCGGGGTCGCGAGATCGACGGGGCGTGTGGGCAGCTCGCCGCCGCCGAGGACAGGGACAGCGACCCACGCGCCGCAACGGCGTGACGGCGTAGCGGTAGAGACCAGGAGACATAGTGGCGAGTCAGGGTCAGCGTTTCCGGCGTAAGGCGCTCCGCCGGGGATACAAGGTCGACGAGGTGGACGCCTTCCTCGATCGGGTGGAGGCGACACTCGCCGGCCAGCCGGTCGGCGCGCCCGTGGCCTCCCAGGAGGTCCACGACGTCGTCTTCCGGGTCCGCTTCAACGGCTACGACGAGTGGCAGGTCGACCTGCACCTCGACCGGGTCGAGCGGCAGCTCGCCGAGCTGGAGGAGCGCGGCGGCGCCCCCGGCGGGCGGGGTGGCGACCCCCGGATGGCCGACCGGCTCGGCCCGCCGATGCGCGACGACCGTGGCCTCTCGCCCGTGCCGCAGCCCCCGATGCCGCCCCGGCCGATGCCCGCGCAGGCCGGCCCGCCCGCCGACCGCTACGGCAACCGCTACGACGAGCCGACCGGCGCCTTCGCCGGCGGTTACGACGGCCCGCGCGGCGGCTACGACGCGCCCCGGGGCCCGGGCGGTCCCGGCCCGATGGGTCCGGGCGCCCCGATGGGGCACGGCGGCCCGCCCTCCCGTGGCCTGCCGCCCGGCCCGAGCGGCTACGGCCAGGACGAGCGCTTCGACGGCTTCGAGGCCGGCCGGCACGGCCACGCCGACATGACCGCCGAGTTCCGGATGCCGGAGCGGGACATGCGCGACCCGCGCGGTCGTGGCCCGGCCGGCCCGCCGCAGCTGCCGCAACAGGGCTACGGCCCGGACCAGGGCTACGGTGCCCCCGACCAGGGCTACGGTGGCCCGGACCAGGGCTACGGCGGCGGCCCGGGGATGTCCGGCCCGCCCATGGCCGGTCCGCCGATGGTGGGCCCGCCGATGGCCGGCCCGCCCGGCAGCGACCTCTACCGCGTGGACCAGATCCGCCGCAGCTTCCAGGTGCGCCGCTTCGGCAGCGGCTACGACCCGGACCAGGTCGACCGGTTCTTCGAGACCCTGCTCGGTGGCATGCAGGGCCGCAACCCGATGCCGGTGAACCCGAAGGACCTGGACACCCTGCGCTTCGGGCTGGTGCCCGGCGGCTACTTCGAGGCCGAGGTCGACGCCGCGCTCAAGGACGTGCAGGACATCCTGCTCGGCCGCTGAGCCCCCGCACGACGACGAAGGGCCCGCCCCCGATCGGGGGCGGGCCCTTTCGCGTACGGGTCGAGCGCGTGTGGGTCAGGACCGCAGGCCGTTGCGGCGCAGCACCGCGTCGCCGATGACGATGGCCAGCAGCAGCGCCGCGAGCCCGAACAGCCAGATGTTCTCCACGTTGCCCTCGTGGTTGCCGCAGAGCGCCATGACCACCAACACCACCGCCGAGAGCACCGCGCCGATCCGCCCCGACTTGCGGTGCCCCGGCCGGTGCTGGTCGGGCGCGGTTACCGGCTCACTTCCTGCCACTGTCGGTCCTTCCCTCGCGATCGGATCTCCGGTTAGTCTGGCACGCCCCGTGGCGGCGCCGGTGCGGGGTCCGACCTGATGGTGGGGGAGACATGACCCGCGAGGACGACCGCGAGCTGTACAAGCGGGCCCAGCAGGCGTGGGACGCCGAGGACTGGCCGATCGCCGGCGAGCTGTGGGAGCGCCTGGCCCGCCGGTACCCGGACCTCCCCGCGGCCGAGTCGTGGTGGTACAACGCCGCGCTGGCGTACAAGTTCCTGCGGAACTGGGCCAAGGCGTACGAGCTGGGGCGGGAGGCGGCCGCCCGCTCGACGCCCGGTAGCGAGGACCCGGCGTTCTGGAACCTGGGCATCGCGGCGACGATCGTGGAGGACTGGGCGACGGCGCGGCAGGCCTGGTCGGGGTACGGGCTGGACATCCCGGACGGTGCGGGCGAGATCGAGGCGGACTTCGGCGTCACGCCGATCCGGCTCAGCGGCGGCGAGGTGGTCTGGGCCCGGCGGCTCTGCCCCACCCGGGCCCGCGTGCTGAACGTGCCGACGCCCGGTTCCGGGCGCCGGTTCGGCGAGGTCGTGGTGCACGACGGTGCGCCCAACGGCGAGCGGGCGGTCGACGGGCGGACGTACCCGGTCTTCGACGAGCTGCTGCTGTTCCGGGCCTCGGAGCTGCCGACCACCACCGTCGAGGTGGCCGCCGCTACGCCGGAGGACGTCCGCGCGCTGGCCGCGCTCTTCGACGAGCACGGGTACGCGGCGGAGCCGGCCAGCGGCGTACGGGCCCTGTGTGCCTGCTGCAGCGAGGGGACCGTGCACCAGGACCGCGACCACCAGGTCGCCGGCGGTCAGCGGGTACACCTCGGGGCGCCGGTGGACCGTATCGCCGGGCTGATGGACGCCTGGTGCGCGTCGGCCCCGCAGCGGCGGACCTGGACCGGAGTGGTCGAGGGCTGACGCCGCCGGCCCGTTGGACCCGGCCGGCGGGGGCGGAAGGTCACTACCGGCGTCGCGGGACGGCGACCACACTGCCTCCGGTAGCGTCTTGACGTACGCCTGATGCCTTTTTGAGGGGGACTACGGTGCGAGTGACCGGTACGGGCCATGCCAGCATGCGGATCGACACGGCCGCGGGCAGCATCCTGTGCGACCCGTGGGTCAATCCCGCCTACTTCGCCTCCTGGTTCCCCTTCCCGGACAACTCCCAGCTCGACTGGGCGACCCTGGGCCAGTGCGACTACCTCTACGTGTCGCACCTGCACCGGGACCACTTCGACGCCAGGCACCTGCGCGACCACATCTCCAAGGACGCCACCGTCCTGCTGCCCGAGTTCCCCACCTCGGAGATGGAGGACGAGCTGCGGGAGCTGGGCTTCACGAAGTTCCTCAAGGCCCCGAACGAGCAGGTCGTGGAGCTGCCCGGCGGCCTGAAGATCATGATTCAGGCGCTGACCAGCCCGACCGACGGCCCGATCGGCGACTCGTCGCTCTGGGTGGAGTACGACGGGGTCCGGCTGCTCAACCAGAACGACGCCCGCCCCACCGACCTGACCGTCTTCGCCGAGCTGGGCCACGTGCACGCGCACCTGCTCCAGTTCTCCGGCGCGATCTGGTACCCGATGGTCTACGAGCTGCCGCAGGCGGCGAAGACCGCGTTCGGGAAGCAGAAGCGGGAGCGGCAGTTCGACCGCACCTGGCGCTACATCGACGACCTGAAGGCCGACCACGTCTTCCCGATCGCCGGCCCGCCCTGCTTCCTCGACGACGAGCTGTTCCAGTTCAACGACGTGTTCGGCGACGAGGGGAACATCTTCCCCGACCAGTCGGTGTTCCTGTCCGAGTACGCCAAGGTCGGCGGAACCAACGGCATCGTCCTGCTGCCGGGCAGCGTCGCGGAGGTGACCACCGACGGCGCGACCACCACCCACCCGGTGCCGGTCGAGGAGTTCTTCGCGAACAAGCGGGCCCACCTGGAGGAGATGCGGGAGCGCAAGCGCCCGATCATCGAGGCGGAGAAGGCGTCCTGGCGGCACCCCGAGGTCGACGTGCTCGGTGAGATGAAGCGCCGGATCGAGCCGCTGCTGGACGAGTCGATCTACCTGGCCAAGGGTGTCGGCGGGCCGGTCCGGTTCGACCTGGTCGGGTACGACGGCGAGAGCGTCGAGTCGATCGTGGTGGACTTCCCGGGCAAGGAGGTCCGGCCGTACGCGGACGAGAAGGTCCGCTACCGGTTCCGCACCGAGCGGGCGCTGATCGAGCACCTGCTGCACATCGGCGAGGTGGACTGGGTCAACTCGCTCTTCCTCTCCTGCCGGTTCTCGGCGGCCCGGATCGGCCAGTACAACGAGTTCGTCTACGCGTTCTTCAAGTGCTTGTCGGAGGAGCGCCTCCAGTACGCCGAGGGCTGGTACGACGAGCACGAGCGGGCCGTCGACGCCGAGGACATCACCCTCGACGGCTGGGTGGTGCAGCGCCGCTGCCCGCACCTGAAGGCGGACCTGAGCCGGTTCGGCATCGTCGAGGGCGACCAGCTCACCTGCCAGTTGCACGGGTGGAAGTTCGACATGGCGAGCGGCCGCTGCCTGACCAGCGTCGGCCACAAGATCCGCGCGCACCGCGCCGACGCGGAGACCCCCGCCCCCGCCGGCGAGGCGATCAGCTGAGTTTCCGCCCGCCCGCCGCCCCCGCCGGGTGACCATCAGGTCGGAAGGGGGCGGCGTGGCGGACGGCGCGGGCGGGAGCGGGTACCGGTTCGGGCGCGACCGGGAGATGACCCGGGACGCCTCCCGGGTGGAGACGTTCAGCGACGGTGTCTTCGCCGTCGTGCTGACCGTGATGGCCGTCGAGCTGCTGCAGAACGGCCCGGCCCGGGACCCCGGGAAGGAGCTCCCCGACGCCCTCGTCCAGGCCTGGCCGACCTACCTGGCGTACGTGATCACCTTCCTGATCGCCGGCCAGATCTGGCTCGGCCATCACAACATGTGGCGGTACGTGGTCCGGGTCGACCAGGTGCTGCTCATGTTCAACCTGCTCGTGCTGCTCTTCGTGGCGGCGATCCCGTTCACCGCCGACCTGCTGGCGGACAACCTGCGCGGCAGCGACACCGAGCAGCGGCTGACCGCCGCCCTCTACCTCGGCACCGTGCTGGGCGAGTCGCTCTTCTTCAACCTGAGCTGGTGGTGGGCCCGCCGGCACCGGCTGCTCCACCCGGACCTGGATCCGCAACTGGCCCGGGCGGTCTCCCGGCGGCTGGTGGTGCGCCCGCTGCTCTACACGATCGCCTTCGCCTTCGTCTTCGTCGACCCGATCGTCAGCCTGCTCCTCTACCTGCTGCTGCTCGTGGGCCTCTCCCTCGTCCGCCGCCCCGGCGACCTGCCCCGCGCCGCCGAGGCCGGCGGTGCGGTCAGCGACCGAGGTCGCTGAGGATGCGCTGGGCGGCGTTGTGCCCGGCCGCGCCGATCACGCTGCCGGCCGGGTGGCAGCCGGCGCTGCCCGCGTAGACGCCGTCGACCCCGGTGGCGTAGGGCATCCGGTCGGTGAACGAGACGGTGTTGTCGACGTGGTGGATGTGCCCGCCGGTGATGCCGAAGTGTGCCTCGATGCCCGGCGGGGGCAGGGGCACCGCGTCGGCGATCAGGTCGCGGGTGCCCGGCGCGTACCGCTCGCAGATGTCGAGCAGCCGGTCGACGTAGCCGGGCAGCGCCGCGTCCCAGGTGGTGCCGGCCAGCTCGTAGGGGACCGACTGGACGAAGAGCGCCGACGAGTGGTGCCCGGCGCCGTCGGAGAGCGACGGGTCGACGGTGGTGTGCAGGTACCACTCGATGGTGGGCTCCTCGGGCAGCCGGCCGGCCTGCACGTCCGCCCACATGCCGCGCAGCGCGGCCATGGGCGCCTCGCCGCCGGCGCCGACCAGCGAGGCCGACCCGGGGAGCAGGTGGATGGTGGACCCGAACGGGCTCGGCGCGTCCGCCGGCAGGCAGGAGAAGCGGGGCAGACCGGTGAGCGCCAGGTTGAGCTTGAGCGTCGTGCCGGGCCGGCGGACCGCCGCCATCCGCGCGCCCAGCTCCGCCGGGAGCGCGCCGTCGGGCAGCAGCTCCATCAACCGGTACGGGTCGCAGGCGCCGAGCACCACGGAGGCGGCCACCTCCCGCCCGTCGGCCAGCACCACCCCGCCCGCCGCGCCGCCGTCGAGGGTGACGGCGGTGACGGGCGTGCCGGTGACGATGCGGGCGCCGGCCGCCCGGGCCGCGTCGGCGAAGGTCCGGGAGACGGTGCCCATCCCGCCCTGGGCGATCATCCAGGTGCCCTCCGAGCCGGGCAGCCGGCACATGTTGTGCACCAGGAAGTTGTGCCCGGTGCCCGGGTCGTCCGGCCCGGCGTTGAGCCCGGAGAGGCCGTCGGTGACCGCGTACATGCTGACCAGCAGCTCGGAGCGGAAGTCGAAGCGCGCCAGGTAGTCGGCGACCGAGCCGCGGACCAGGTCGACGAAGACCTTCCGGAGGGCGGGCCGGACGTACCGTTCGGCGGTGTCCTCCACCGGCAGCGGCTCGGCCAGCCAGGCCGGCGCCAGGTCCTCCCGCAGCTGGGCCAGCTCGGCCTGGAGCGCGTCGTCGGCGGCCACGTCGGCGGGCGAGAAGAACTCGGCGAGCTGCCGCCGCGTGCTCGCCGTGTCGCTGCCGAAGAGCAGGTACGGGGAGCCGAGCCCGCCGGGGGTGGGCAGGAAGTAGTGCGGGTCGCGGCGCAGCACCGGGATCGTCACGTCGAGGGTGGCGAGCAGTTCCGGTGGCATCAGCCCGAGCAGGTAGGACCCGGTGGAGTGCCGCAGCCCGGGCACCTTGGGGAACGGGTTCTCGGTGCGGGTGGCCCCGCCGATCACCTCGGCCGCCTCCAACACCAGCACGTCGAGGCCGGCGCGGGCCAGCAGGATCGCCGAGACCAGACCGTTGTGCCCGGAGCCGACCACGACGACGTCGGCGCGGGACGGCAGCTCACTCGCTTCGCTCATGCCCGGGCAGCCTAGCGGCGCGGGGCCCGGTCCGGGGAGAGGTCGGCGGGCGGAGCCGCGCCTCGCGCGCCGAGTCGGGCCGCCGCGGCCTCCGGCGGACCGGCCCCGGCAGGCTCGGCCCGGCAGGCCCCGCGCCGGCAGGCTGGCCCGGCAGGCTGGCCCCGGCGGGCTGGCCCCGGCGGTCAGGCGCGGGCGGCCGCCCGGGTGGCCCGCCAGCGGGAGAGCGCCAGGGTGGCCGAGTAGCCGGCCAGCACGATCACGTGGAACAGGTAGAGCCAGAGCAGCACGGCCACCCCGCCGCCGATCTCGTCGAACCCGCCGAACGGGGCTCCCAGGTCCAGCGGCAGCGAGCAGAACAGCACGAACCCGTGCAGGAACCCGGACAGGTTCGCCGCGGTGAACGAGCCCAGGCCCAGCGTGGCGAGCCAGTCCGGGGCGGCCGGCCCGACCACCCGGAACACCCACACCAGGACCGGGGTGAGCACCAGCCAGGTGGCCAGGAAGGACAGCACCACACCCAGCGCCCCGAGCCAGCCGCCCTGCTTGACCAGGTGGGTGGTGAGCGGCAGCGCCAGCAGCACCGACAGCAGCAGTGCCGGGGCCGGGGCGAGCAGGGGGAGCAGCAGCAGCCGCCCGCGCCAGCCGACCAGGGTCCCCGCCTGGCCGGGCGGGGTGGCGACCGAGACGAACGCCCGGCGCAGCCCCTCGCCGTAGAGCGACGCCGGCAGCAGCGAGGCCAGCGCCAGCAGCGGGGTCAGCCCCAACCCGGCCTCCACGAGCGCGGCCACCGCCCGGTTGGCGCCGATGTCGGTGGGCAGCGTGTCGATGGCGTACGACGTGAGCCGGCGCACCCGACCGTCCCCGGCCACCAGCCCGGTGAGCCAGATCGCCAGCAGCGCCACCGGCACCACGGCGATCGCCCCGTAGAACGTGATCGCGGCGGCGTGCAGCGAGAGGTCCCGCCCGCGTACCGGCCGGAACGCCACGCCGGTGATCCGCTTCGCCCGCTGCCACCCCGCACCCATCGCCATCCTGTTCCCCGTGGGACGCCTCGGCACGCATTACGATCCCGCGTGTGATCACCTCGACCGAGCGGCTGGTGGTCCGGGACTGGACGGCGTCGCCGGACGACCTGGCCCGGATCTACGACATCTACTCCCGGGAGGAGGTGATGCGCTGGCTGGGCGGCGGCGCGGGGCGGATGACCGACCCGGCCGAGGCCCTCGAGCGCGTGCACTCCTGGCGCGAGCGCTACGCGCCGTACGACGGCCGCTGGGGCCTCTGGGCCATCGAGCCGCGTGGGGCCGGCGGGGCGGTCGGCAGCGTCCTGCTGAAGCCGCTGCCCGGCCGCGACGGGGTCACGCCCACCGACGACATCGAGGTCGGTTGGCACCTGCACCCCGACGCGCAGGGGCACGGCTACGCCACCGAGGCGGCCCGGGCCGTGCTTGAGCGCGAGTTCGCCGCCGGCACCCGGCAGGTCCACGCCGTGGTGATGGCCGGCAACGAGCCGTCGATGGCGGTGGCCCGGCGACTGGGCATGACCCACGTCGGCACCCGCACCGACTGGTACGGCGGCGCCGAACTGGAAACCTTCGTCCTGGCCAGCCCGGCGTAGCCGTTCGGCGGCCGACGGACGTATCGTCTCCGCTCGTGTTGATCACCTTTACGGCGCAGCCAGACCGGAAGCTGTTCGGCGTCGCGCTGCGCCGAGCCTTCCGCCGCACCCTGATCGTGTTGTGGCTCTGCCCCGGCGTGTCGGCGCTGGTGGCCCTCCTGGCGTGGTCCGGGGGTGACACCGCCGGGGTGGTGGTCGCGAGTGCCGCCGCCGTCGCGCTCGCGCTGGTCGCCTGGTGGGCCGGCCGCCGGACGGTCAGCATCAACTGGAAGCTCTACGGCCGCCCCATCGTCTGGACTGTCGGCGACGAGGGGGTGCGCTACGACGGCGAACTGGTGGACTGCCTGGTGCGCTGGCCCGCCGTGGAAGGGGTCGAGCCTGTCCCGTACCACCTGATCTTCCGGATCGGCCGGCACCAGGTGCTCCCCGCCCGGGTCGACGGGCTGGACGCGGAGCAGCGCGACGGCCTGCTCGCCTTCCTGCACGCCCGGGGCCTGCTCGGCCAGCCGGCGGAGGAGGCCGCCCGTCGCCTCGCCCTCGCCCGCTAGAGCACGCCGAATCTTGGCGACCTACCGTTCGCCACGAACGGAAAGTCGCCAAGATCCGCGCCGTCGACGACAGATGGGGCGGGGGAGTGAGGCTCCCAGCGGGCGCTCAGGAGGGCTGGGGAAGAATGGGCGGGTGACGTCTCCCCGCGCCCTCGTCCTGCTCGGCTCGACCGGGTCGGTCGGCACCCAGGCCATCGACATCGTCCGGCGTAACCCGGACCGGTTCCGGGTGGTGGCCCTCGGCGCCGGCGGCGGCAACGTGGAGCTGCTCGCCGCGCAGGCCCTGGAGCTGGAGGTGGAGGCGGTCGGGGTGGCCCGGGCGTCCGCCGCCCAGGACCTCCAGCTCGCGTTCTACGCCGAGGCGAGCCGGCGCGGCTGGGCCACGGGCGACTTCAAGCTTCCCAAGATCGTGGCCGGGCCGGACGCGATGACCGAGCTGGCCGGGTGGCCCTGCGACGTGGTTCTCAACGGGGTGGTCGGCTCGCTGGGGCTCGCGCCGACCCTCGCGGCGCTGCGCGCCGGGCGTACCCTCGCCCTGGCCAACAAGGAGTCCCTCGTCGCCGGCGGCCCGCTGGTCCGGGCCGCGGTGGCGCGGCCGGGGCAGATCGTTCCCGTCGACTCCGAGCACTCGGCGCTGGCGCAGTGCCTGCGCGGGGGCGCCCGGGGCGAGGTGCGCCGGCTCGTGGTGACCGCCAGCGGCGGGCCGTTCCGGGGCCGCCGGCGCGACGAGTTGACCGAGGTCACGCCGGAGCAGGCGCTGGCACACCCCACCTGGAACATGGGGCCCGTGGTGACGATCAACTCCGCCACCATGGTCAACAAGGCCCTTGAGGTGATCGAGGCGCACGAGCTGTTCGACGTGCCCTACGCCGACATCGAAGTGATGGTCCACCCGCAGTCGGTGATCCACTCGATGGTCGAGTTCACCGACGGCTCCACCCTCGCCCAGGCCAGCCCGCCCGACATGCGGCTGCCCATCGCCCTCGGCCTCGGCTGGCCGGACCGGGTGCCCGGTGCCGCCGCCGCGGTCGACTGGACGAAGGCCCACAGCTGGGAGTTCTTCCCGCTCGACGACGCCGCGTTCCCGGCGGTCGCCCTCGCGAAGGCGGCCGGCGAGGCCGGGCGGTGCCGGCCGGCGATCTACAACGCGGCCAACGAGGAGTGCGTTGCGGCCTTCGTGGCCGGGCGGCTGCCCTTCCTGGGCATCGTCGACACCCTGGAACGGGTGTTGGAGGACGCTCCGGACTTCGACGAACCAGGTACCGTCGAGGACGTGCTCGCCGCCGAGTCGTGGGCACGGGGGCACGCCCAGGCGATCATCGCCGGGTCGCTGGAAGGAGCTTGATGAGTTACCTGCTCGGGGTGGCGCTGTTTGCCCTGGCGATCCTCATCTCGGTGAGCCTGCACGAGGCGGGGCACATGCTCACCGCCAAGGCGTTCGGGATGAAGGTGACCCGCTACTTCGTCGGTTTCGGGCCGACGCTCTGGTCGTTCAAGCGGGGCGAGACCGAGTACGGCGTCAAGGGCATCCCGCTCGGCGGCTTCTGCAAGATCGTCGGAATGACCCCGCAGGACGACGACGTCGAACCGGGGGACGAGAAGCGCGCCATGTGGCGCTACCCGGTGTGGAAGCGGACGATCGTGATGTCCGCGGGCTCCATCACCCACTTCGCCCTGGCCCTCGTCACCCTCTGGATCCTCGCGGTCTCCGCCGGCCTGCCCAACCCGGAGTTCCCGAACACCGAGGACGGCTTCAAGGCCGAGCCGGCCGTGATCGCCCTGGCCCCGTGCGTGGTGGTGGAGAACGCGGCCCGGGCCTGCCAGGCAGGTGACCCGGCCAGCCCGGCCTCGAAGGCCCAGCTCCAGGACGGCGACCGCATCACCGCCGTCAACGGCCGCCCGGTCTCCACCTGGGGCGACATGCTGGACGTGGTCCGCGCCACCAAGCCCGGCGCGGCCACCGTCGACTACGTGCGCGACGGCCGGCCGGCCACCGCCACGGTCGACCTGGCCGCCGTGCAGCGCCCGCCGCTGGGCGACCCGAAGGGCGCCACCTCGGCGGTGTCCGCCCTCGGCGTCGCGCTCCGGCCGACCACCCCCACCCGGGTCGAGTACGGTCCGGTCGCCGCGTTCGGCGCGACCGCCGACTTCACCGGCAACATGGCGGTGCAGACCCTGCACGCCATGCAGCGGATCCCGCAGAAGGTCCCCGCCCTGTGGACCGCGGTCACCGGCGGCGAGCGGGACGTGGACACCCCGATCAGCGTGGTCGGCGCCAGCCGGCTCGGTGGCGAGGCCGTGGAGAACAACGCCTGGCTGGTGTTCTTCATGCTCTTCGTCTCGCTGAACTTCTTCATCGGCGTGTTCAACCTGCTGCCGCTGCTCCCGCTGGACGGCGGGCACATCGCCATCGCCTGGTTCGAGCGGGTCCGCTCCTGGCTCTACGCGCGGATCGGCCGGGCCGACCCGGGCCGCGTCGACTACCTGAAACTCATGCCCCTCACGTACGCGGTGATCCTCGTCGGTGGCGTGTTCACGCTGCTGACCGTCACCGCGGACGTCGTCAACCCGATCACGCTCTTCTCAAGGTGAGTGCCTGAAGTGACCGCTGTCAGTCTCGGTATGCCCCCCGTGCCGCCGCCGCCGCTCGCCCCGCGCCGGGCCAGCCGCCAGATCATGGTCGGTTCGGTGCCGGTCGGTGGGGGCGCGCCGGTCTCGGTGCAGTCCATGACCACCACCCTGACCGCCGACGTGAACGCCACCCTCCAGCAGATCGCCGAGCTGACCGCGTCCGGCTGCCAGATCGTCCGGGTGGCGGTGCCCTCCCAGGACGACGTCGAGGCGCTGCCGGCGATCGCCAGGAAGTCGCAGATCCCGGTGATCGCCGACATCCACTTCCAGCCGAAGTACGTCTTCGCGGCGATCGACGCCGGCTGCGCCGCGGTCCGGGTGAACCCGGGCAACATCCGGCAGTTCGACGACAAGGTCAAGGAGATCGCCCGGGCGGCCGGCGACGCGGGCGTGCCGATCCGGATCGGCGTGAACGCCGGCTCGCTGGACAAGCGCCTCCTGGCCAAATACGGCAAGGCCACCGCCGAGGCGCTGGTCGAGTCGGCGCTCTGGGAGTGCTCGCTGTTCGAGGAGCACGGCTTCCGCGACATCAAGATCTCGGTCAAGCACAACGACCCGGTGGTGATGATCCGGGCGTACCGGCAGCTCGCCGAGCAGTGCGACTACCCGCTGCACCTGGGTGTCACCGAGGCCGGCCCGGCGTTCCAGGGCACCATCAAGTCCGCCGTGGCGTTCGGCGCGCTGCTCGCCGAGGGGATCGGCGACACCATCCGGGTCTCGCTCTCCGCCCCGCCGGTCGAGGAGATTAAGGTCGGCGCCGCGATCCTGGAGTCCCTGGGCCTGCGCGAGCGGGGCCTGGAGATCGTCTCCTGTCCGTCCTGCGGCCGCGCCCAGGTCGACGTCTACAAGCTGGCCGAGGAGGTCACCGCCGGCCTGGAGGGGCTGCCGGTGCCGCTGCGCGTGGCCGTCATGGGCTGCGTGGTGAACGGCCCGGGCGAGGCCCGCGAGGCCGACCTCGGTGTCGCCTCCGGCAACGGCAAGGGCCAGATCTTCGTCAAGGGCCAGGTGGTCAAGACCGTGCCCGAGAGCCAGATCGTGGAGACGCTGATCGAGGAGGCGCTGCGGATCGCCGACGAGATGGGCGCCGAGATCCCCGAGGAGCTGCGCGGCCTCGTTCCGGGCGGCGCCACGGTCACCGTGCACTGACGCACCGATCCACCGACGACGTGCGGCCGTTCCCACCCGGGGGCGGCCGCACGCGTCGTCTCAGGCCCGCGCCACCGCCCGGGGCACGGCGGCGAACTCGGAGAGCGTGAACCACCGGGGCAGGGCCCGGCGCAGCGCCTCCGGCCCCACCACCTCCACGGCGCCGCCGCGCAGCGCCGCGGGCCAGTCCAGGTCGCCCAGCCACACCTGGACCAGGGCGCGCAGGCTCGCGGTCACCGTCACGGCCACCTCGTGCCCGGGATCGACGTCGCAGACGTCGGCCTCCCCGGTGGCGATGACCAGCCACCAGTCGCGCAGCGCCGCCGGCACGTCCCGGAAGCGGAAGTGCACGACGGTACGCCCCGCCGGCACGGCGTCGTGGTCGACGTGCCGGTGCATGTCCCACAGCAGGAGCTTCGGGTCCAGGTCGGCGTCGCCCAGCTCACCGATCCAGCGCACCCCCCACGCGCCGAGCGCCTCGAGCACCGGCCGCAGCTCACGCCCGGCCTGGGTCGGGACGTAGCGCACGTCGGCGCCGTCGACGCGCCGCTCCACCACCCCGGCGCGGACGAGCTGGTGCAGCCGCCGGGACAGCAGGGTGGGCGACATCCGCGGCAGGCCCCGGCGCAGGTCGTTGAAGCGTTCGGACCCGCTCACCAGCTCCCGGACGACGAGCAGCGTCCAGCGCTCGTCGAGCAGCTCCATGGCCTTCGCGACGGGGCAGAACTGGTGGTAGGAGGCCCCCATGGCCGGGACGCTACGCCGGGGCCGACCGTGGGACCAGGAACCTGTCGGGAGCGGTACACATCTCGTACTGGGTGGCCGCTCCGCCGCTGCCTACCGTCCCCATCAGGACGAGTCGGAGGAGCGGAAATGATCGACGAGATGGAGCAGGACCGGGCCGTGAAGGCCGGGCACCGGCGGATGTGGGCGCTCGGCAGCTACGCCACGGTCGCCGCCGAGGTCATCCCCGAGCTGGGGGCGGCGCTGGTCGAGGCGGCCGGGGTGGGGCCGGGTGACCGGGTGCTGGACGTGGCCGCGGGCACCGGTAACGCGGCCGTTCCGGCGGCCCTGGCGGGGGCCGAGGTGGTGGCCAGCGACCTGACCCCGGAGCTGCTGGAGATCGGGCGGGCGTTGGCCGCGGAGCGTGGCGCGGAGCTGGACTGGCAGGAGGCCGACGCCGAGGCGCTGCCGTACGCCGACGGCGAGTTCGACCGGGTGCTGTCCTGTGTGGGGGTGATGTTCGCGCCCCGGCACCGGGCCGCCGCCGACGAACTGGTCCGGGTCTGCCGGCCGGGCGGCACGATCGGCCTGGTCAACTGGACTCCGGAGGGCTTCATCGGTCAGTTGTTCGCCACCATGAAGCCGTACGCGCCCCCGCCGCCGCCCGGCGCGCAGCCGCCGCCGCTGTGGGGCGACGAGGAGCACGTCCGCGCGCTGCTCGGTGACCGGGTGACCGATCTCGTGCTGCGCCGCGAGGTGGTCACCGTGGACCGGTTCGCCGCCCCGGAGGACTTCCGCGACTACTTCAAGGCCCACTACGGGCCGACGATCGCGGTGTACCGGGCCAACGCCGCGGACCCCGAGCGGGTGGCCGCGCTCGACCGGGACCTCGCCGACCTGGCCCGGCGGCACACCGAGGCCGGGGTGATGCGCTGGGAGTACCTGCTGGTCACCGCCCGCCGGCGCGGCTGACGGCGGCGCCGGCCGGGGTGGCGGTCCCGTGACCACCCCGGCCGGCGCACCGGGTGCGGCGACTCACTCGGATTCGGCGAGGATCGCGTACAGCTTGCGCCGGGTCTCGTCGAGCACCTGGGCGGCGCGCGCCCGCTGGTCGTCGGTGCCGGTCATCATCACCTGCCGCAGGGCGTTCATGGCCTGCGCGCCGGCGTCGCGGATGTCGTGCCAGCTGTTCACGGTCTGCTCGGCGAACTCGCCCCAGGGCGGGGTCTGCGCCGCCTCGGCGGCCTCGGCCTGCCCCTGCTCGGTGAGGGCGAACCGCTTCCGCCCGCCGTCGGAGTCGGCGGCGGCCGCGATGACGCCCTCGTCCTCCAGCAGCTGCAGGGTCGGGTAGATCGAGCCGGGGCTGGGCCGCCAGGCCCCGCCGGTCCGGGAGTCGATCTCCTGGATCATCTCGTAGCCGTGCATGGGCCGCTCGGTGAGCAGGGCCAGCACGGCGCCGCGCACGTTGGGCCGGCGGCCGCGCCCGCGGCCCCGTCCGCCCCGGCCGTGGCCGTGACCGAACGGGCCGGGCGGGAACGGCGGCGGTCCCGGGGGTACGGGCGGGAAGCCGAAGCCCCGCATCCGCATCTCGTCGTGCACGGCGTGCATCCGTCGGTGGAAACCCATCGGGCTCTCCTTCTGTCGTCCTATCACTGATGCATCAACGATATATCGGCAATGCATCGGCGACAAGCCGAATGTGGGACGGGGCTGCAAACCGTACGTACGTCTTGCTATGGTCTCGGGGTGCGCCTGCTTCCCGAACCGGGCCCGTCCCGGACCCTCGCCCTGTCCACCCTCGTCAACACCGTCGGCCGGGGCACCTGGCTCACCGTCAGCGCGCTCTTCCTCACCCGCTCGGTCGGGCTCACCGTGGCCCAGGTCGGCCTCGGCCTCACCCTCACCGCGCTGGTGAGCCTCGTGACCAGCACGCCGATGGGCTACCTGGCCGACCGGCTCGGCCCGCGCGGTCTCCAGATCACCGCGCTGCTCGCCTCCGCCGGGTTCACCGCCGCCCTGGTGGCCGTCCGCTCCTTCGCGGGGTTCCTGGTGGTCGGGGTGCTGATGGCGGTCGCCGACTCGGCGACCCGGGGCGCCCGGGGCGCGCTGATCGCCGGCGCGGTGCCACCGGACCAGCGGGTGCGCACCCGGGCCTACCTGCGCGCGGTCACCAACGTCGGCATCTCGGTGGGCACCGTGCTGGCCGGCTTCGGCCTGGCCGCCGACACCCGGACCGCGTACGTGTCGCTGATCCTGCTCGACTGCGCCACCTATCTGGTGGCCGCGGCGGTGCTGCTCCGGCTGCCACCCGTGCCGCCGGTGCCGGCGCCGACCCACGGGCCGCGGCTCATCGCCCTGCGGGACCGGCCGTTCCTCGCCTTCACCGTGCTCGACGGGCTCATGTCGATGCACTTCAGCCTGATCAACATCGCCCTGCCGCTCTGGATCGCCGGGCACACCACCGCGCCGCGCTGGCTGATCTCCGCCTGCCTTCTGGTGAACACCGTGGTGGTGGTGCTCTTCCAGGTCCGCGCCTCGCGGGGCACCGAGGACCTCGCCGGCGCCGGTCGGGCGGCCCGTCGGGCCGGCGCGGTGATCGCGGTCGCCTGCGCGCTCTTCGCGGCCGGCGGAGGCGTACCGGTGGCGGTGGCGGTGCCGCTGCTGCTCGGCGGCGCGCTGGTGCACGTGGTGGGGGAGCTGTGGCACGCGGCGGCCGGCTGGGGCATCTCGTTCGGGCTGGCCCCCGCCCATGCGCAGGGCCAGTACCAGGGCGCCTACGGGATGGGCATGCAGCTCGGCTCGATGGTCGCCCCGGTGGTGGTGACCACCCTGGCGGTCGGCTGGGGCGTACCGGGGTGGCTGCTCCTCGGCGGGCTGTTCCTGGTGCTCGGGGCGCTGGTGCCGCCGGTGGTGCGCTGGGCCGCCCGCACCCGGCCGGCCGTGCCGGAGCCGGCGGCTGTCCCGGTCGGCTGAGCCGCCACTCACCACCGATCGTCCGGCGTCCTCAGGTCGACCCGCGCGGGCCCGGGTGCATCTGGCAGGCTGGTATTCGTGCTCACGGTGCCGGTACGCCAACTCGGGGAGTCGGAGCGCCGTGCCGTTGAGCGGCTGCTCGACCTCGACCCCTACGCGGGCGCGCAGGTCGCCGAGCGGGTGGCGGCGCGCGGGCTGGCCTGGTGGCGGGCCGAGGGGCGGATCCTGGGCTACGGCCCGCGCCGCAACCTGGAGTCCATCTGCTGGCTCGGCGGCAACCTCACCCCGGTGCTCGCCTCGGAGTCGGCGGTGGCCGCCTTCGCCGACCAGTTGAGCACCGAGGAGCGGCTCTGCTCCTCGATCGTGGGCCGGGCCGACGCGGTGCTCGGGCTGTGGGACCGCCTCTCCGCCTACTGGGGGCCGGCCCGGGACGTACGCCCCAACCAGCCCCTGCTGGCCACGGACGCGCTGCCCGCCGTGGCGCCCGACCCCGAGGTGCGCCGGGTGCGCGGCGGTGAGGTCGACCGGCTCTTCCCGGCGGCGGTGGCCATGTACACCGAGGAGGTCGGGGTGTCGCCGCTGGCCGAGGACGGCGGGCGCGGCTACCGGCGGCGGGTGGGTGACCTGGTCCGCGCGGGCCGGGCCTACGCCCGGTTCGTGGACGGCAGGGTGGTCTTCAAGGCCGAGCTGGCCGTGGTCACCCGGCGCACCGCGCAGGTGCAGGGGGTCTGGGTCGCACCGGAGTGGCGGGGTCGCGGCATCGCGACCGCGGCCATGGCGGCCGTGGTGCGGGACGCGCTGGAGCGCGTCGCCCCCTCGGTGAGCCTCTACGTGAACGACTTCAACCTGCCCGCCCGCCGGGTCTACGAGCGCTGCGGCTTCCGCCCGGTCGGCACGCTCGCCACCGTGCTGTTCTGATCACCCGCCCCGGCATGGCCGGGATCACGCGACGTCGTCTTGCCTCGAACCGGACACCCGACGCTATGCTGGGCATGTTTTTGTACTGACCAGTCAGTTTAGAAGTCGGGAACGGTGCGATGAAGATCGTCGAGGCCAAGGGACTCGGGCTGCGGACCCGCCGCGGCTGGGTCTACCGCGAGGTCGACCTCACCGCCGAGGCCGGCGAACTGCACGCCGTCACCGGCCCGCCGGGCAGCGGGCGTACCTCGCTGCTGCTCGCCCTGGCCGGGCGCTTCCCGCACACCCACGGCGAGCTGCGCCGCCGGGGGCCGGCCGCGCTCGGGCAGGTCGCCGGTGTGCACGAGCCCGACCCCACGCTGACCGTCGCCGAGCACATCCAGGAACGGCTGCTGCTGCTCGGGCCGGTTCCGCGCCGCCGCCGGCAGCTCGTCCCGGTCGCCGCCGTCCGCGCCCGGCGGGCCTACCGCCGGGACGCCTTCGCCGCCGCGATCGACGGCGCCGGCTTCACCGACGCCCCGCTCGACCCCGACCGGTACGGCCGCGATCTCACCCCCGTCGAGCGGCAGGTGCTCGGGCTGGTGCTGGCCAGCCTGAGCGGCCCGAGCCTGATCGTCGCCGACGACGTGGACGCCGGCGCCGACGCGCCCGAGCGGGCCTGGATCTGGGCCGCGCTGGCCCGCCTCGCCGACCAGGGGTACGCCGTGGTCGCCAGCGCCCGCGCCGTCCAGCCCGGCGTGACCGCCGTCGCGCACCGGATCGGCGACCCGATCCTGCCCAGCCCGGCCCTGACCCCCGAGGTGACCGCATGAGTGTCGTACGACTCGCGCTGTTCGAGCTGCGCCGGATGACCCGGGGCCGGCTGCCGCGCGCCGCGCTCGCCGTCCTCACCGTCATCCCGCTCCTCTACGGCGCCCTCTACCTCTACGCCTTCTGGGACCCGTACGGGAACCTCGACCGGATCCCGGTGGCCCTGGTCAACGCCGACCGGGCCGCGAAGGCGAACGACGGCAGCGAGGTGCACGCCGGCCGCGACCTCACCGACGAACTGCTCGACCGGAAGGTCTTCGGCTGGACCGTGACCGACCAGGAAGACGCCACCGAGGGGCTCCGCGACGGCCGCTACCACCTGGTCTTCTCCATCCCGGCGGACTTCTCCGCCACCCTGACCGCCAGCCCCGAACCCGACCGGCCGGCCCGCCGGGGCGAGCTGAAGGTGGTCAACGACGACGCCACCAACTACCTCTCCGGGCTGCTCGCCCGCTCCGCCTTCAGCGAGATCCGGGCCGCGGCCGCCGAGAGCACCGCCGCCTCCTACTTCGACAAGATGCTCATCGGCTTCACCGACGCCAAGGCCGAGACCGGCCGCGCCGCCGACGGCGCCGGGAAGATCCACGACGGGCTCGACACCTCGCAGCAGGGCGCCGGCCAGCTCGCCGACGGGCTGGGCACCGCCGAGGACGGCGCCGGGCAGCTCGCCGGCGGGCTCACCACCTCCGTGCAGGGCGCGACCAAGCTCGCCACCGGCCTGGACCAGCTCTACACCGGGGCCGCGCAGATCGCCGACGGCGCCAACCGGGCGGCCACCGAGACCCGCGCCGCCGCGAAGCAGGTCGACGCCGCCGCGGACAAATACGAGCCGCTGCTCCGCAGGAACGCCGGGGACATCCAGCGGGCCGCCACGCTGGTCGCCGAGGGCGCGCAGGCGCTCGCCGACGGCCTCGACGCGCTGCCGGCCCGGGCCGACGAGGTGGTCGGCCAGGCGGAGAAGGTGCGCGACCGGCTCGACGCGCTGGTGAAGGAGCACCCGGAGCTGGCCGACGACCCGAACCTGGTCGCCGCTCGCAAGGCCGCCGACCAGGCGGTCACCGCGGCCCGGGCCATGGTCGCCGCGCTGGACAAGACCGACCTCGCCGCGCTGAAGAAGCAGATGACCGAGGTCGCGAAGACCGCCCGGGAGGTGGCCGCCGCCGCGCCGCACCTGGCCGACGACGTGGCCTCGGCCCGGGCCAAGGTCGACCAGCTGGCCGGCGGGCTCACCACCCTGGCCCAGGGCAGCGCCAAGCTGCGCGACGGGGTCGGCGGCGCCGCCGACGGCGCCGACCAGCTCCGCGGCGGCCTCTACCGGCTCGCCACCGGCGCCCGGCAGCTCGACGGCGGCCTGGCCCAGCTCAGCACCGGCAGCAACCGCCTCGCCGACGGGCTGACCAAGCTGGAGGGCGGCGCCGGCGACCTCGCCGACGGGCTCGCCGCCGGGGAGAAGAAACTGCCCGGGTACGACGACGCGGGCAGCCGCGCCGACATCCTCGGCGACCCGGTCGGGCTGATCCGCCACTCCGACCACCCGGCCGGCTCGTACGGCGTCGGCTTCGCCCCCTACTTCCTGGCCCTGGCGCTCTGGGTCGGCGCGATGATCACGTACATGCTGCTGCGGCCGGTGAACCGGCGGCACGTGATGTCCGGCGCGCCCGGCTGGCGGGTCGTACTCGCCGGCTGGCTGCCCGCCGCGGGGATCGGGCTGGCCCAGGTCGCGGTGCTCTACACCGTGGTCACCCTGGCGCTGGGCCTCGACCCGCGGCACGGGCCGGCGACCTTCGGGCTGCTCGCGCTCACCTCGCTGGCGTTCACCGCGATCATGCAGCTGCTCGGCGTGGCGCTCGGCCCGGCCGGCCGGCTCGCCGCGCTGGCCCTGCTCATGCTCCAGCTCACCTCCTCCGGCGGCACCTACCCGGTGCAGACCTCGCCCGGCTTCTTCCAGGCCATCCACCCGTGGCTCCCCATGACGTACGTGGTGGGCGGCCTGCGGCACACGATCAACGGCGGTCCGGCCGGGCCGGTGGTCACCGGCGCGCTGGTGCTGCTCGCGTTCGGTGCGGGCGCCCTGGCGCTCACCGTCGGCGCGGCCCGCCGGTCCCGCCGGCTCACCCCGGCCAAACTGCACCCCGAGCTGACCATGTGAGGATGGGCGGGTGACGGACGGACGGACCCGCCGGCGGGAGGACACGCGCCAGCGCCTCTTCGTGGCGGCGGTGGAGCTCATCGCCGAGCAGGGCTTCTCGGCCACCACGGTCGACGACATCGCGACCCGGGCCGGGGTGGCGAAGGGGACCGTCTACTACAACTTCGAGTCCAAGACGGTCCTCTTCGAGGAGCTGCTGCGGCACGGCATCGGCCTGCTCACCGCCGAGTTCCGGGCCGCCGTCGCCGGGCTGCCGCCACGCGAGGCGCTCGCCGCGCTGGTCCGCGCCGAGCTGGACTACATCCGCCGCTACCGGGCCTTCGCCCAGCTCCTGCTCTCGGAGATGTGGCGGACCAACCGGGAGTGGCAGCAGACCCTGCGGCTGCTGCGCGGCGAGGCCATCGAGGTGATCGCCGAGACCGTGCGCGCCGGGGTGGCCAGCGGCGATCTCCCCGCCGACCTGGACGTGCGCACGGCCAGCTCGGCGCTGTTCGGCGTCGGGCTGGTGGTGGCCGTGGACTGGCTGGTCTTCCAGCCCGAGCGGCCCATCGAGGACGTGCAGGAGGCGCTGCTCGGCATCGTCCGCCGGGTCGCCCAGACGTGACGCCGCGGCGGTAAATCGTTTGAGCGGCAGGGCCGGCCGGGTGAAGGCTGGGGGTACCGCCCCCACCGACCCGAGTCCGGAGGACTGTCCATGCGCCTGCTCCGCGACCTCTGGGCCACCGCACCGCGTCGGATGGCGGTCGTCCTGCTGCTCATCCTGCTCGGCGCGGGCGGCCAGGCCGCCGCCTCCGCGCTGGCCGGGCCCGTGCTGGTGCACCGCTCGCCCGGCTGGTTCACGGTGCTGGCCGTGGCGCTGGTCGCCGCCGTCGTCACCGACCTGCTCATCGGCCTGCTGATGGCCGGCCTCACCGCCGACTGGTCCGCCGACGTCCGCCGCCGGCTCTGCCGGGTCGCGCTCGGGCAGGACCTGCCCACCCTGGAGACCACCCCGGTCGGCGAGCTGCTCGACCGCATCGACAACGACGTCTACCAGGTCGCCGCCGAGATGCGGAACACCGGCGTACGGCTCGTGCAGGGCGTCGCCGTCTGCCTGCTCGCCACGGTCAGCGCGCTGGTCGTCTGGTGGCCGGCCGGCGTCGGGATGATCCTGCTCACCGCGCTGCTCGGCGTGGTGCTGCGCCGGCCCACCGCCCGGATCGCCCCGGCCCGGATGGTGGAGGAGGAGGCCTGGTCCGACCTGGCCGCCGTCATGGAGGAGGCGGTGCACGGCCAGGACGACGTGCGCACCAGCCTGGCCCGCCCGTACGTGCTGCGCCTCTACGCCCGGCGCGCCGCCGAGGTGATCGCCCGGGGCGGCCGGGTCTTCCGGCTGTCCGCCCGGGTCACGGCGCTGGCCGCCGGCGGCGTCCGGGTCGGCATCGCCGCCGTGGTCCTGGCCGGAGCCTGGGCGCTGGCCACGGGCCGGGTGGACGCGGCCCGGCTCACCGCGATCTGGCTGCTGGCCCTGGCCTTCGGCGCGACGGTCGAGCACATCGCCCGCTGGGTGCCGCACCTGCAACAGGCGCTCGGCGCGTGGGCGCGGGTGCAACTGCTCGCCGACTCCCGGCAGGAGCCGACCGGCGGCGCCGCCCCGGTCGACGGGGACCTGACCGTCCGTGGGCTCACCTTCCGCTATCCCGCCACCGGCGAGGATCGCGGCCCGGCGCTGCGCGACGTCACGCTCTCGTTCGCCCGGGGCCGGTCCTACGCCCTGGTCGGCCGGACCGGATCCGGCAAGTCGACGCTGGCCAAGGTGCTCACCCGGGCCGTGGACGTGCCATCTGGCACCGTCTTCCTGGGCGACACCGACCTGGTCGACCTGGACATCGAGGCGCTGCGCCGGTGGATCGCCGTGGTGCCCCAGCGCACCGAGATCCTGGCCGGCACCCTCGCCGAGAACGTCGCGCTCTTCGACCCCGACCTGCTCGACGACGCCACCCGGGCACTGGGGGAGCTCGGGCTGGCCGGCTGGATCGCCGAACTGCCCGACGGGGTGCACACCCGGCTCGGCGAGGGCGGGCACGTGCTCTCCGCGGGGCAGGAGCAGCTCGTCGCGTTCGCCCGCATCCTGGTCCGGGACCCGCACGTGGTGATCCTCGACGAGGCCACCGCCCGGCTCGACCCGGTCACCGAGAACCGCGTACGACAGGCCACCGAACGGCTCCTCACCGACCGGATCGGCATCGTCATCGCGCACCGGCTCTCCTCGGTGCGCCGCTGCGACGAGGTCGTGGTGATGGCCGACGGCGCGGTGCTGGAGGCCGGCCCGCTGCGCGAGTCCGCCCGCTTCGCCGAGCTGCTGGCCACCAGCCACGCCAGCGTCTACGCGGGCGCCGGCGCCCGCCGCGGCGGGGTGGAACTGCTGGACGGCCCCGACGGGTGGCCCGACGAGCCGTCCGACAGCGCGGTCCCGGCCACCGCGCCGCGCCAGGTCGCGGTGCCGCGCGCCGACCCGCCGCCGCTGCCCGCCCCACCGCGCGCGCGGACCCTGCGGGAGATCCTGCGGCTCGGCACCAACGACCCGAGGTACGGGCTGGTCTCCATCTGCGTGTTCATCGTGATGACCCTGCTCGGGCTGGACGGCTCGGTGCTGCCCTGGCTCTGGGCCGAGGTGGTCGGCGGGGGCGACCCGTGGCTGCCGGCGCTGGGCATCGTCGCCGCGCTGCTGGTGGTGCTGCCGCTGCCGTACCTGACCAACCTCTGGTTCCCGCAGTGGTGGATCCGGCAGATGCTGCGGATCAGCGCGCGGCTGGTGCACGGGCAGACCGGGGCCCGCCGGGTCAGCGGGCACACCCCGGCCGAGGTGGTGGCCCAGGGCGGCGACACCGACCGGGTGGTGCAGCTCGCCGACAACCTGATGGACCAGTTCATCTCGCTGGCCATCGTGATCACCATGACGCTGGTGACCGGCAGCTTCGTACCCGCGCTGTTCTTCGTCGGGACCATGGTGGTCTCCGGGCTGGCGGCCACCCTGTTCGGGCCGCGGCTGGAACGCACGGCCGGCGGCACCGTCAAGGCCCGCGCCGCCTTCGCCACCGCCCTGGTGTCCTCGCTCTCCGCCGCCCGCACGGTGAAGCTCGCCGGCGCCACCCGCCCGGTGCTGCACCACCTCGCGAAGCTGGACACCGTGCGCAGCGACCGGCAGCGCCGGGAGATCGCCATGCAGGTGTGGGCCCGGTCCACCCCGTCGATCGCCAGCGGCCTGCTGCCGATCGGGGCCTGGGCGCTCTACCTGACCGGTGGGCTCTCCGCCGGGGCCACCCTGGTCGCCGTCTCGACCCTCGGCGCGGCCCGCTGGTTCGCCTGGACCACCGCGTCGCTGGTCTCGCACTACCCGTCGGCGCGCGTCTGGACCAGGCGGACCGTCGCGATGAGCGGGGTGGCCACCTACTCGGCGGCGGTGCCCGGGCTGGACCTGGCCGCCGGCACCGCCCCGGCGCCGGAACCGCCGCCGCGGCACCCCCTGCGCCGGCTGGAGCTGACCGGCTTCGGCGCGCTGCACTCCGACGGCACCCTCGCCGTCCGCGACGTCGACCTGACCGTCGACCGCGGGCAGCTCGTGCTGGTGGTCGGGCCGGTCGGCGCGGGGAAGTCGTCGCTGCTGCGGGCCCTCGCCGGGATCGTGCACCACACCGGCACGCTGCGCTGGAACGGCGAGCCGGTCACCGAGCCGGAGCTGTTCCTCCGCCCCAACCAGGTCGGCTACGTGGGGCAGCTGCCCCGGGTGCTCTCCGGCACGGTGGCGGACAACATCGCGCTCGGGCACCAGGTGGACGCCGCCGGCGCGGTGTCGACCGCCCAGCTCGACCACGACCTGGCGGCCGCCGGGGGCGGGCTCGGGCTGCTCATCGGCCACAAGGGCACCCGGCTCTCCGGCGGGCAGCTCCAGCGGCTGGCGCTGGCCCGGGCGCTCGCGCCGCGTACCGAACTGCTGGTCGCCGACGACGTCTCGTCCGCGCTGGACGTCACGACGGAGCTGGCGCTCTGGGCGGCGCTGCGCGAGCACGGGGTGACGGTGGTCGGCTCGACCGCCAAGCGGGCGGCGCTGGTGCGCGCGGACCACGTGGTGGTCCTGATCGACGGCACGGTGGCGGCGCAGGGCCCGTGGCAGGACCTGGAGTCCCACTGGGGCCACCTGGCCGGCTGACCGCGGCCTGCCCCTTCCCTGGCGCCCGCGGCCCCCACCCCGGTGATCATGAAGTTAGCGGCGACAAATCGGACGGATTCTGCCGCTAACTTCATGATCAACGCGGGGAGCGGGCGGCGCGGGACGGCGGGAGGGGTTAGAAGGCGCGGGTGTACTGGTTGGGCCAGGCCGGGGTGTTGGTCAGTTTGGCGGCGGCTCGGTGGGGCCAGTACGGGTCGCGGAGGAGTTCGCGGCCCAACAGGACCAGGTCGGCCTCGCCGTTCGCGACGATCTGCTCGGCCTGCTCGGGCTCGACGATCAGGCCGACGGCGCCGGTCGGCACGCCCGCCTCGCGGCGGATCCGCGCGGCGAGGGGCACCTGGTAGCCGGGGCCCAGCGGGATGCTCGCCCGGGCGGCGGCGCCGCCGGAGGAGGCATCCACGAGGTCCACGCCGGCGGCGGCCAGCTCGCCCGCGAGCACCACGCTGTCCTCGACGGTCCAGCCGCCGTCCACCCAGTCGGTGGCGGAGATCCGGGTGAGCACCGGCACGGCCTCGCCGACCGCGGCGCGGACCGCGCGGGCCACCTCCAGGGTCAGGCGCATCCGGCCGGCGCGGTCGCCGCCGTAGCCGTCGGTGCGGTGGTTGGTGAGCGGGGAGAGGAACTCGTGCAGCAGGTAGCCGTGCGCCGCGTGGATCTCCACGGCGGCGAAGCCGGCGTCGAGGGCCCGGCGGGCGGCGGTGCCGAACGCCTCGACCACCCCGGCGATGCCGGCCGCGTCCAGCGCGGTCGGGGTGCGGTAGTCGGGCACGAACGGCTCGGCGCCGGGGCTGACCGGGGTCCAGCCGCCCTCGGCGTCCGGCACGCCGCCCTTGTGCTCGGCCCACGGCCGGTACGTGGACGCCTTGAACCCGGCGTGCGCGAGCTGCACGGCCGGCACCGAACCCTGGGCGGCGATGAACGCGGTGATCGGCCGCCACGCCTCGACGTGCGCGTCGGACCAGAGGCCGGTGTCCTGCGGGCTGATCCGGCCCTCGGGCACCACGGCGGTCGCCTCGGTGAGGATCAGCCCGGCGCCGCCGACCGCGCGGGAGCCGAGGTGGACGCGGTGCCAGTCGGTGGGCAGGCCGTCCGGCCCGGCGCTGTACTGGCACATGGGGGCGAGCGCCACCCGGTTGGGCAGGGTGACGCCGCGCAGGGTGAGCGGGGTGAACAGGGCACTCATAGGGTCATCCTTCAACGCGGCGGGGGGAGGGCCGAAGCCCTCCCCCCGGGGAAACGGTGTGCTCAGGCGGCTACCGGCGTGAGCTGCTCACTCTCCGGGGCGTCGACCAGGTCGCGCTTGCCGGCCGAGTCGTACGCGGTCCGGTCCAGGGTGCCCTCGCGGGCGGCCACGACGGTCGGCACCAGGGCCTGGCCGGCCACGTTGGTGGCCGTGCGGATCATGTCGAGGATCGGGTCGATGGCCAGCAGCAGGCCGGCGCCGGCCAGCGGCAGGCCCAGCGTGCTGAGGGTCAGGGTGAGCATGACGATCGCGCCGGTCAGGCCGGCGGTGGCGGCCGAGCCGACCACCGAGACGAAGGCGATCAGCAGGTAGTCGGTGACGCCAAGGTGCACCCCGAAGACCTGCGCCACGAAGATCGCGGCGAGGGCCGGGTAGATGGCGGCGCAGCCGTCCATCTTCGTGGTGGCGCCGAACGGCACGGCGAAGGAGGCGTACTCGCGGGGGACGCCGAGGCGCTCGACCGAGCGCTGGGTCACCGGCATGGTGCCCACCGAGGAGCGGGACACGAAGGCCAGCTCGATGGCGGGCCAGGCGCCGGCGAAGAAGCGCAGCGGGTTGAGCCGGCCGGCGGCGATCAGCACCATCGGGTAGACCACGAACAGCACGAGCGCGCAGCCGACGTAGACCGCGGTGGTGAACTTCGCGAGCGGGGCCAGCAGGTCCCAGCCGTACGAGGCGACGGCGTTGCCGATGAGGCCGAGGGTGCCGATCGGGGCGAGCCGGATGACCCACCAGAGCGCCTTCTGCACGATGGCCAGCACCGAGCGGTTGAGGGTCACGAACGGCTCGGCGGCCTCGCCGATGAGCAGCGCGGCGGCACCGATCACCAGGGCGAGGAAGACGATCTGGAGGACGTTGCCCTCGACGAACGCGCCGACCGGGTTGGTGGGCACGATGCCGGTGAGGAAGTCGGTCCAGGAGCCGGTCCGCTTCGGCGCGGTGGCGCCGGCCAGGTCGAGGGTGACGCCCTTGCCCGGGTTGGTGAGCAGGCCGAGGCCGATGCCGATGCCCACCGAGATCAGGGCGGTGATGCCGAACCAGAGCAGCGTCTTGAGCGCCAGCCGGGCGGCGTTGGCCACGCCGCGCAGGCTGACCACGCTGACCACGATGGCGGTGAAGACCAGCGGCGGCACGGCCAGCTTGAGCAGCTGGACGAAGAGGCCGCCGACGGTGTCGAGGGTGCTGGTCAGCCAGGCGAGGTCGTTGGCGCGGGCGAGGAAGCCGAGCGCCACGCCGAGAACGAGGCCGAGCAGGATCTGCACGGAAAAGGGGATCTTGCGCAGGGCGGAAGCCATGGGGATCTGTCCAAGGTCTGGTGGCGGGTGAACGGGGCAGCGTCAGGAGAGCGGCTGCGCCGGACAGATGCCGCTGGCCTGCCGTCGGAGGTCGACGTACAGGCGCACGGTGAGGTGCCAGACATTGGTCATCGCCTGCCGACGCTACTCCCAGCCGGCTCCCAGGTGGAAGGAGCGGCAGGGGTGACGATCCTTACAGGCGGCGTTCACGTCCCGCTGATCCGTTCGTCACGATCGCCCGCCGGTGCGCCAGGCCCAGCACCGCGGCGGTGGCCAGCCCCCACCCGGCGGCCACGGCGAGCAGCAGCCGCTCCAGCACCCCGACCACGCCGCCGCGCCCGACCAGCAGCATGGCCAGCCCGACCGCCCCGGACAGCGGCAGCGCGAGGGCCGCGCCGGCCGCCGCGACCCGGCGCAGCGCCCGGCCCGCCGCCGGGGTCGCGAGCAGCGCCAGCATGGCGAAGACAACCGCGGCGGTGGCCGCGATGCTCGCGCCGCCGTGCACCAGGTCGGCCACCGTGGCGGCCTCGAACGGCGGCAGCGGGCAGCCGGTGGAGCAGGTCACCGCCCCGGACAGCGCCGTGCCGGCCGCGCCGGCCACGAGCAGCCCGGCCGCCGCCCACAGCGCCGGGGGCAGCGCCGCGGCGAGCAGCAGCAGGGCCGCCGCCAGGGCGAAGACCCCGATCCGGTACGCCCCGGCGTACCCGCTGTCGGTGACGCCGGCCTCGCTGACGTACCCGGTCAGGCCCGGGCCGGGACCGGCGACCACGGCGACCGTCACGGCGACCACCCCGGCCACGACGCAGCCGGCGGCGGCGGACGCGGCGGCGGCCCGGAGGACGCCGGGGTCAGCCACGCCCGTGCGGCGTGGTCCAGCCGGACAGATCCGGACCGAGCGGCACGATGCGGGTCGGATTGATCATCTCGTGGGTGGCGTAGTAGTGCCGCTTGATGTGGTCGAAGTCGACCGTCTCGCCGAAGCCCGGGGTCTGGAACAGGTCCCGGGCGTACGCCCAGAGCACCGGCATCTCGGTGAGCTTCTGCCGGTTGCACTTGAAGTGCCCGTGGTACGCCACGTCGAAGCGGACCAGCGTGGTGAACAGCCGCACGTCGGCTTCGGTGATCTGCTCGCCCATGAGGTAGCGGCGCCCGGCCAGCCGCTCCGACAGCGCGTCCAGCCGGGCGAACAGCGCCGTGTACGCCTCGTCGTAGGCCTCCTGGGAGGTGGCGAAGCCGCACCGGTAGACGCCGTTGTTGACGTCCCGGTGGATCTCCGCCATCAGCGCGTCCAGCTCCGGCCGCAGCTCGACCGGGTAGAGGTCCGGCGCGCCCGGCTTGTGGAACCGCCGCCACTCGGTGGAGAAGTCGAGGGTGAGCTGCGGGTAGTCGTTGGTGACCACCCGGCCGGTCAGCGTGTCGACCAGCGCCGGCACGGTCACCCGGCCGGTGTAGTCGGGGTCGGTGGCCAGGTACGCGTCGCTGAGGTACCCGATGCCGAGCACCGGGTCGAAGCCGTCCTGGTCGAGGCTGAACCGCCAGCCCCGCTCGTCCCGGATCGGGTCGACGGTGCCCAGCGAGATCACCTCGTCCAGCCCGAGGAGGCCGCGCACGATCCGGGCCCGGTGCGCCCACGGGCAGGCCCGGCACCAGATGAGCCGGTAGCGGCCCGCCTCCAGCGGCCAGCGGCCCTGGTCGTCGGGCCCGCCGCCCTCCGGGGAGGTGGAGTGCGGGGTGACCCGACCGGTGAACCGGTTGGGCTGGCGGACGAACGCGCCGCCGCCGGCGTTTTCTGCGCTGAACTGGGCCCGGGCCATGCGGCCAACCTATCCGTTCCGGCCCTGGATATCCTGGCGCCGGGCGTCCCCGTGATCCGGTGGGCGACCCGCCACCACCCCCGTCCACCCCCGAAGGACTGAGCGCCGATGACCGTCGCATACCTCGTGGCCGGTGTCCGCACCCCGATCGGCCGGTACGCCGGCGCCCTCGCCGGGGTCCGTCCCGACGACCTGGCCGCGCACGTGATCCGCGAGCTGGTCGCCCGCCACCCCTCGGTGGACTGGGCCCGCACCGACGACGTGATCCTGGGCTGCGCCAACCAGGCCGGCGAGGACAACCGCAACGTGGCCCGGATGGCGGCGCTGCTCGGCGGGCTGCCGGAGGAGGTGCCGGGCAGCACGGTCAACCGGCTCTGCGGCTCCGGCCTGGACGCCCTCGCCACCGCCGCCCGCGCCGTCGTGGCCGGGGAGGCCGACCTCATGGTCGCCGGCGGCGTGGAGAGCATGAGCCGGGCGCCCTTCGTGATGCCGAAGGCGGCCACCCCGTTCGCCCGCACCGCCGAGGTCTACGACACCACCATCGGCTGGCGGCTGGTGAACCCGCTGATGAAGAAGCAGTGGGGCATCGACTCGATGCCGGAGACGGCGGAGAACGTCGCCGCGGACTTCGGCGTCGAGCGCGCCGCGCAGGACGAGTTCGCGTTCCGCTCCCAGCAGCGGGCCGCCAAGGCGCAGGCCGACGGGCGGCTGGCCGAGGAGATCGTGCCGGTGACCGTGCCGGCCGGCAAGCGGGAGACCAAGCTGGTCGAGGTCGACGAGCACCCCCGGGAGACCTCGCTGGAGAAGCTGGCCGCGCTGCCCACCCCGTTCCGCGAGGGCGGCACGGTGACCGCCGGCAACTCCTCCGGCGTCAACGACGGCGCGGTGGCCCTGCTGGTCGCCTCCGCGGCGGCCGTCGAGCGCTACGGCCTCACCCCGCTGGCCCGGGTGAGCGGGGCGGCGGCGGCCGGCGTGCCGCCGCGGATCATGGGCATCGGGCCGGTCCCGGCCACCCGCAAGCTGCTCGACCGGCAGGGCCTCGGCCTGGCCGACCTCGACGTGATCGAGCTGAACGAGGCGTTCGCCGCCCAGTCGGTGGCGGTGCTGCGCGAGCTGGGGCTGCCCGAGGACGCCGAGCACGTCAACCCGAACGGCGGGGCGATCGCCCTGGGCCACCCGCTCGGTGCCAGCGGCGCCCGGCTGGCCCTCACCGCCGCGCTGGAGCTGCGCCGCCGGGGCGGCCGGCGGGCCCTGGCCACCATGTGCATCGGCGTCGGGCAGGGCATCTCGCTGCTGCTGGAGTCCGCCGGCTGACGGCGGGCGGGCCCACGGTCGAGAGTGGATCTCCCGTTCCTGGGCGTGCCCGCCTAGAGTGGTGTGGACCACACCATGCCGCGGGTCGGCCCGGTCGCCGGGCTGCCCGCGCGGCGACGACCTGGGGGACCGAGCGATGCAGACGCCGGACGGACTTCCCGCCGAGATCGACCTGAGTCGGCCCAGCGCGGCCCGGGTCTACGACTACTTCCTCGGCGGCGCGCACAACTTCGAGATCGACCGGCAGCTCGCCGAGCAGATCGCCGCCATGACGCCGAACCTGGCGGCCACCATGCGCTCCGGGCGGGAGTTCCTGCGCCGGGCCGTCCGGGTGCTGCTCGACGCCGGCATCGACCAGTTCCTCGACATCGGTTCGGGGATTCCCACGGTCGGCAACGTGCACGAGGTGGCCCAGGCGGCCGACCCGCAGGCCCGGATCGTCTACGTCGACATCGACCCGGTCGCCGTGGCGCACAGCCGGGAGCTGCTCGCCGGCAACGACCGGGCCACCGCGATCCTGGCCGACCTGCGCGAGCCGAAGCTGATCCTCGACCAGGCCCGCGCCAGCGGGCTCATCGACTTCGACCGCCCCGTCGGCATCCTGCTCGCCGGGGTGGTCCACTTCATCCCCGACGAGGACCGGCCGGGCGACATCCTGGCGACCCTGCGGGCCGCCGCGGCCCCCGGCAGCTTCCTGGTCATCTCGCACTCCACCTTCGAGGACCAGCCGCAGGAGATGCTCGACGCGCAGCGGCTGTCGGCGCGCACCGCCACCGAGATCACACTGCGCTCCCGGGCCGAGATCACCGGCTACTTCGGCGACTGGACCCTGCTCGACCCGGGCGTCGTGCACATGCCGCTCTGGCGGCCCGACTCGCCGTCCGACGTGGACGAGCACCCCGAGCGGTTCGGGGCGTTCGGCGGCGTCGCCCGGCACGACCGCACAGCCGGCTGAGCCGACATGCGCGCCCCGGACCCCGACGGGGGCGACTTCAGCCGACCGGGCGCCGCGGCGTACGCCGCCGAGTGGGCCCGGGCGGTGCGGCGCATCGGGTTCGTGCCGCTGAGCGCAGCCGAGACCGAGCGGCTGCTGCTCGTGCACACCGTCCGGCTCGGCCGGGCGCTGCTCGCCCCGACGTTCTCCGCCCAGCCGGCGGAGGACGTCGGGCGGGCCCTGGTCGAGGCGCACCTCACCGAGCCCGGGGTGCTCGACTGGTCGGTGCGGGCGCTCGGCGACCGCTTCCTGTCGTGGGTGCTGCCCGCCCACGTGGAGCTGCCGGAGGTGCGGGAGCGGATCGCCGCCATGCAGGGCGCGTTCGCGGCCGGCTTCGGCCGGGCGCTGCGCGACCGGGTGTTCAGCCAGCAGGAGCGCATCGCCCGCTCGGCCTGGCAGGCCCGGGACGAGGTGGAGCAGGCGCTGCGGGACAGCGAGGCGCGATTCCGGGCGGTCTTCACCGGTGCCGCGATCGGCATCGGCATCGCCGGCGTGGACGGGCGGATCATCGAGGTCAACCAGTCCTTCGCGGACATGCTCGGCTACACGGTCGACGAGCTGCGGGAGCTGACCGTCGACGGGCTGTTCCACCCCGACGACGCCGCCGGCATGTGGGAGCTGTACCAGGAGCTGGTCGAGGGCAAGCGGGACAGCGCCCGGGTGGAGAAGCGCTACTACCGCAAGGACGGCAGCGTCGTCTGGACCGACCTCGCCGTCTCGCTGATCCGCCACGACGACGGCCGCCCCCGGTTCACCGTGGCGATGATCGAGGACATCACCGAGCGCTACCAGCTCCAGCAGCGGCTGCGCTTCCAGGCGCTGCACGACCCGCTCACCGGCCTGCCCAACCGGACGCTCTTCTTCGAGACACTCGGCCAGGTCTTCGACACCGCCGAGGCGGAGCAGCGGGTCGGGCTCTGCTTCATCGACCTGGACGGCTTCAAGGCGATCAACGACAGCCTCGGCCACGACCTGGGCGACCGGCTGCTCAAGGTGATCGGCCGCCGGCTGGCCGACTGCGTGTCGGGCCGCGGCCACCTGGTCGCCCGGATGGGCGGCGACGAGTTCGTCATCCTTGTCGACTCCGACGGCGGCCTCGACGACGCCGTCGAGGTGGCCGAGCTGGCGCTGGCCGCCGTCTCCGCCCCGGTGCACGTCGGCGACCAGCAGCTGGCCGTGTCGGCGAGCATCGGCATCGTGGAGTGCCCGGCCGCCGAGACCAGCGTCTCCGAGCTGATGAAGGCCGCCGACACCACCCTCTACTGGGCCAAGGCCGAGGGGCGGGGCCGCTGGGCCGTCTACGACCCGGAGCGCAGCGCCGCCGACATCGCCCGGTCGGCGCTGGCCGCCAACCTGCCCGCCGCGCTGGACCGGGGCGAGTTCGTGCTGCACTACCAGCCGATCGTCTCGCTGGTCGACGGCGCCATGGTGGCGGTGGAGGCGCTGGTCCGCTGGCAGCATCCGGAGCTGGGGCTGATCGGGCCGGACCGGTTCATCGGGCTGGCCGAGGAGACCGGCCTGATCGTCCGGCTGGGCGCCTGGGTGCTCCGGCAGGCGTGCCGCGACGCCGAGGGCTGGCGGCGGGCGTACCCGGAGGCGCGGCTCATGGTCAACGTCAACCTGGCCGCCCGGCAGGCCGACGACCCGGGCATCGTGGAGACCGTGGCCGAGGCGCTGCAGCACGCCGGGCTCCCCGCCGAGCTGCTGCAACTGGAGCTGACCGAGAGCGCCGTGATGGGCACCGCCGGGGAGCCGCTGCGCGCCCTGCACCAGCTCGCCGACCTCGGGATCCGGCTGGCCATCGACGACTTCGGCACCGGCTACTCGAACCTGGCGTACCTGCGGCGGCTGCCGATCCACTGCCTCAAACTGGCCGGCCCGTTCGTCGAGGGGATCCGGGGCGACGGCGCGGACGTGGTCGCCGACCACCGCGACGAGCGGATCGTGGACGCGCTGGTCCGGCTGGCACACGCCCTGGAGCTGTGGGTGACCGCCGAGGCGGTGGAGACCGAGGAGCAGGCCGAGCGGCTGCGGTCGCTGCGCTGCGACACCGGGCAGGGGCGCTGGTTCGGTCCCCCGATGCCCGCGGCCGGCATCCGCCGCCGGCTGGAGGGTAAGGAGGGACCCCACGGGTCCACGTCGCGCCTTCCCGAGCAGCGCGCGGGGCAGGCGCAGGTCCGTGTGGCCGGGGAGGAGACGCGGTGAGCCTGGGCGATTCGCAGGCGGTGGTGTCGGTGGTGGCCGCGCTGGCCATCCTTGCCGGGCTGGCCGGGGTGGTGGTCCCCGGCCTGCCGGCGTTGCCGCTGTGCTGGGGCGGGGTGCTGGTGTGGGCGCTCTTCGGCGACGCCGGGCCGGGCCGCTGGGCGGTGCTGGCCGCCGCCACCGTGGTCGCCGTCGGCGGCGTCGTCGTCAAGTACCTCTGGCCGGGGCGGAACCTGAAACGGACCGGCGTGCCCACCTCGTCGCTGCTGGCCGGCGGGCTGCTCGGCCTGGTCGGCTTCTTCGTCATCCCGGTGGTCGGCCTGCCGATCGGCTTCGTCGGCGGGATCTGGGGCGCGGAACGGCTGCGGCTGGGCAGCAACCAGCTGGCCTGGCCGGCCACCGTGCAGGCGCTCAAGGCGGCCGGGCTGTCCATGCTTGTCGAGTTCCTGGCCGGGCTGGTCATCGCCGTGCTCTGGGTGGCCGGGCTGCTGTTCGCCTGACCGGATCGGGGCGCCGTTCGCCGATTCCGGCGGTTAGGGTCGCACCTGTGCGGATCACCGTCCTCGGTGGGCTCGGCGCCTGGCCCACCGCCGAGCAGTCCTGCTCCGGCTTCCTGGTCGAACACGCGGGCTTCCGGCTGCTGATCGACCCCGGGTACGCGACCTTGCAACCGCTGCTGGCGCGCGTCCCGGCGGCGCGGGTGGACGCGGTGTACGTCAGTCACGGCCACCCGGACCACTGCGCCGACCTCCAACCGCTGCTGCGGGCCCGGGTGCTCGCCGACCGGGCCGGCCCGCCGCTGCCCGTGTACGCGCCCGCCGGTGCCCTGGACCGCCTGCTCGGCATCGACGAGCCGGGCCTGGTCGACGGGGCGTACCGGTTGTCCGCCCTCGCGCCGGGAGAAGCCTTCGACCTCGGGCCGTTCCGGGTGGACACCTGGTCGCTGCCGCACTGGGTGCCGAACCTCGGCGCCCGGTTCACCGGTCCGGACGCCGTACTGGCCTACACCGGGGACACCGGACCCAGCCCGGACCTGGTCGAGCTGGCCCGGGACGCCGACCTGCTGATCGCCGAGGCGACGTATCCGGTGGGGATCCCGGACCGGCACCTCGGCAACCTGTCCAGCGCCGCCGAGGTGGGCCGGTACGCCGACGCCGCCGGGGCGCGGCGGGTCCTGCTCACCCACCTCTGGCCCGGGACCGACCCGGCGGAGGCGGTCGCGGCCGCGCGGCGCGGGTACGCCGGGCCGGTCGACGTCGCCGCGCCGGGCCTGGTGCGCACTCTCGGGAGGTAGGAGCGGCGGCGCGGGCGTCCGGGGGTACGGCGAACCGCCGTACTTCAGTGAGAGAGAGGTGGACGCCGCGCGCCGCCGCGGGCCGGGCGTTGCCGAGCGCCCGGTGGTGGCCCGTCGCGATCGGGCCTGGTCACGGGCTCAAGGATGCCCCGGAACGGTCCCGGGCGGCAACGCAATTAGCCGTGCCGGCTGTGAGATTCCCACGGCTGCCGTATTGACCGCCTTGATCGGCGGGATCACACTTTGCCCACTCGCACCGGGGAACCACCTCGAGGAGGTGTGCAGTGGCCACGACGCCCGCGCCGACCGCCGAGCAACCGATGGACGACGACGCCCGACGGCTCGCCGAGCTCGGCTACAAACAGGAGCTGCACCGCAAGTGGAGCGGCTTCTCCAACTTCGCCATCTCGTTCTCGATCATCTCGATCCTGGCCGGCTGTTTCACCACCTTCGGCCAGGCGTGGAACAACGGCGGCCCGGTCGCCATCTCCTGGGGCTGGCCGCTGATCTCGATGTTCATCCTGATCATCGGCTTCTGCATGGCCGAACTGGTCTCGGCCTACCCGACCGCCGGTGGGATCTACTGGTGGGCCGCCACCATGGGCCGGCCGGTGCACGGCTGGTTCACCGGCTGGCTCAACCTGATCGGCCTGGTGGCGGTGACCGCCTCGGTCGACTACGGCTGCGCCACCTTCCTCAACCTCACCTTCTCGGCGCTCTTCGACGGTTGGGCCGGCACGGCGCACCAGACCTTCGGGCTGTTCGTGGTGATCCTCGCCCTGCACGGGCTGATCAACATCTACGGGCACCACATCATCGACGTCCTCCAGAACGTCTCGGTCTGGTGGCACGTGGCCGGAGCCGCCGCGGTGGTGCTCATCCTGCTGCTGGTCCCCGACGACCACCAGAGCTTCAAGTTCGTCTTCACCGAGCGGTTCAACAACTCCGGCTTCGGCGACGGCGACACCGGCGGGCTCACCTTCTGGTTCTACGTGCTGCCGCTGGGCTTCCTGCTCACCCAGTACACGATCACCGGCTTCGACGCCTGCGCGCACGTCTCCGAGGAGACCCGGGGGGCCTCGAAGGCCGCCGCCCAGGGCCTCTGGCGGTCGATCTTCTATTCCGCGGTCGGCGGCTGGATCCTGCTGCTCGCCTTCCTCTTCGCGGCCACCGACGTGGACGCGATCAACTCCGCGGGCGGCTTCTCCGGGGCCATCTTCGAGTCGGCGCTGACCCCGTTCTTCTTCAAGGCCGTCATCATCATCTCCACCATCGGCCAGTTCTTCTGCGGGATGAGCTGCGTGACCTCGATGTCGCGGATGGCGTACGCGTTCAGCCGGGACCGCGCGGTGCCGGGCTGGCGGCTCTGGTCGCGGGTGAACCGCAACGGCACCCCGGTCAACGCGATCATCGCGGCCACCCTGGCCGGTCTGGTGCTCACCCTGCCTGCGCTCTACCAGAAGGCCGGCGTGCCGGTCGCCTTCTACGCGGTGGTCTCGGTCGCGGTGATCGGGCTGTACCTGTCCTTCCTCATCCCGATCTTCCTGCGGCTGCGGATGGGGGACCGGTTCGTCCCCGGCCCGTGGACGCTGGGCCGGAGGTACAAGCTGCTCGGCTGGGTTGCGGTGATCGAGATCGCGGTCATCTCCGTCTACTTCGTGCTGCCGATCGTGCCGGCCGGCGTGCCCGGCAACGCGGACTTCACCTGGACGGCCGTGAACTACGCCCCGCTCGCTATAGGCGGGGTGCTGCTCGGCGTGGCGCTCTGGTGGTACGCCTCGGCCCGGAAGTGGTTCACCGGCCCCCGCCGTACCGTCGACGTGCCGGCGCAGCGCCCCGCCGCGGACGCCGCACCGGCCGACGAGCCGGCCTGACCCTCCCTCGTCGGCGCCGGGTCACCCGGCGCCGACGAGGAGCGGCTTGGTCCGGGAAGAGTTGCGGGTCGCCGCCACCGATCGCTCGCCGAGCGGCTGGGGTTCACGCAGGAGGGCGTCCTGCGGGAGGCGGCGGCCTTCCCCGACGGGCGGCGTGATCTCGTGGTGTACGGCCTCCTGGCACGCGAGTGGCGCACGTGACCAGCGCCCTACCGGGTCCCGCGTCCGGGCCGGTGAACCGATCAGGAATCGAGAAGCGCCCGCTGTGCCGCCGGGCCTAGCCTTTTCCTGACCGTCGGCCCGAGGCCGAGTCTCGACCAGGGAACGGAAGTCCGAGAATGTCCGCGAAGAACGCCACGACCGTGTCCGACGGCTTCAGCGCCGAGGAGCGCGCCGCGATGAAGGAGCGCGCCGCCGAGCTGCGCGCCGAGGGTAAGAAGGGCGCCAAGAAGGCCGACGACCTGCAGGCGCTTCTCGACCGGATCGCGCAGATGGCGCCGCACGATCGCGCGCTCGCCGAGCGCGTGCACGCGACGGTCACCGCTGCCGCCCCGGAGCTGTCGCCGAAGACCTGGTACGGGATGCCCGCCTACGCGAACGCCGACGGCAAGATCGTCGTCTTCTTCCAGGACTCGGGCAAGTTCAACTACCGGTACTCGACTCTGGGCTTCCAGGACACGGCCAACCTCGACGACGGGGATCTGTGGCCGGTGGCGTACGCGCTCCAGAAGTGGAGCCCCGCGGTGGAGAAGAAGGTCGTCGCGCTGGTGAAGGCTGCGGTCTCCTGACCGCTGCGGTTTCAATCACCCGGCGGGGCCTTCGCCGCGGGCCGGTATCGCACGTTCACCACCGACGTGGGATCGCCTCCGCTGAGGCGGTGGAGACGGATCGGCGCACCGCCGGGGTTGTCATACAGCCGGATGCCGTCGCCCAGCAGGACCGGCGCGATGTGCAGGTCGATCTCGTCGATCAGGTTCAAGGCGAGGAGCTGGCGGCCGATGGTCGGTGAGAACACCTCGAGGTTCCTGCCGTTGGCCGCTTCCAGCCCGATCCGCACGGCGTCGGCCGGGTCACAGTCGAGGAACGTGATCCCCTCGGCGGGCTCGGCGTCCTCCGGGTGGTGGGTGAGGATGAAGACCGGGCCCTTCCAGGAGCCGCCGTAGGGGCGGCTGCCAGGCGCGGCGTCCCAGCCGTCCCGGCCGCCCAGCACGGCGCCCGTGGTCGCGACGTACTCGCCGACCAGGCCGGGCCGGGCCGAGATCCCGGTCATCCAGTCCATCTCGTGGTCCGGTCCCGCCACGAAGCCGTCCAGGGACATGGTGAAGTGCCACAGGACCTTTCCGGCTGCGGTCTGCGGTTCGGTGTCGCTCATGCGAAACGAGGTCATGGTTGTTGGACGGTCCGCACCGGGAAAGCTCATCGGTGGAGGGCTGGCCGGTAGCGGTGCCCGGCACGTTCGGCGAGACTCCTCCCGTCGTCCACCCAGCCACTATCTCGCGCGGCGCCGCGCGAGATGCACGGTGAGGTCGGCGGCGATCTCGACCGTCTGGGGCAGGACCTGAAGGATCCGGCGGTACACCTCCTCCTGCACCGGGATCGGCAACAGGAGGTAGGCCGAGACGGTCGAGAGATGGCCGACGTAGTCCCGGGCGGTCATCGTCACGCGTCGCTCCACCACGGACTGCTGGACGTCGCCGAACCACTCGGACCGTAGGAGCTCCGTGCCCGGCCACTGCATGGCGTGTCCCGCAGGCGTCCCGTCCGGAGACGGCACCTCGTCGCTCTCCAGGAACGGCGCGCGGGCCGCGCGAACGGCTTCCTCCACCGCCGGGTCGGCAAGCTGGATCGGCCCCCCGAACGAGGCGAAGACGCCACCCGGCTCCACGAGCGCGGCCATGCGGGACCACCGATCCCGCGGGTCCGTCCAGTGCAGCGCCGCCGCCGCATAGACCAATTCGTAGCTCTCACCGGGTTGCAGATCCTCGAACGCGGCCTGCACGGTCCTGACGCCGGCCGGCAGGTGCCTGCGCAGCTCGGCGAGCATGGCCGCGTCCGGCTCGGTGGCGGTCACCATGACCCCTCGTCCCGCGAACAGACGGGTGGCCTTCCCGGTCCCGGCGCCGATCTCCAGGGCGGTCCGGACGGGCCGGCCCGCGTACGTCATCACCATGTCGAAAAGTTCCACGGGATATCCCGGCCGGAACCGTTCGTACGCCTCCGCCACCGCCCCGAAGCTCAGTGCCCGACCAGACATGCCGAGATCCTGACACCATCCGCGCCGGCTGTGCTCACTCTTTCGCAGAGATCGGGCGCCGGAGCAGACCGCCTCGATCCCGGCGACCACCAACGAGTGGCGGACGCCTGCCGATGAGCCGTGATACGGGTTGCGGAAGGCCCCTGTCCCACCCTCACCGTCGTGGATCTGCACCCGGTAGTGTGCCGTGCCCTGTGCGCCGTCACCTGTGTGCTGTGCTGGGCGTGCGTTGTGTGCCGGGGAGTCGAACCCCTGCGCCTGCCCGCGGCGCGCCAGGAGGGAGCCGGATTGCCCGCCGGCTCTCGGGTTCGTGCACGCCTCCACGTCGGCTACCTGCTCCGCAACCTCAGTCCAGCAGGTCGACCTCCCAGTTCGTCCGCTGAATCAGCGTGTCGACTTCGCGAATTTGCCGGCCGAGGTCGTCGGCCTGGCGGCGCAGTTCCGCCACCGGAAGCGCCGGGACCATCTTCAGCTCCGACCGCAACTGCCGATATCCCCGCTGGCCTTCCCCGGCGGCGGCGTCGGCGGCAGAAGTGACGACGTTGTGCCGCAGGCGGAGCACGTCGCGGCGTGCGAGCGCATCGGTGAGGGTCGCACCCTCCACCACCGTGGCGGCGTTGGTGCGATTGATCCGCCGGATCAGGATCTCCAGCTCACCGAGCACCTTGCCCGCCTCCACCAGGAGAGCGGCGGCGTCCTCAGCGGGCGCCTCACCCTCCTGGTAGCGGGCGCTGGCGGCGATGCGGGCACGGAGTTGTTCGGCGCGACGCGCCGCATCCGCGCGCAGCGCAAGAGCCTCAGCAAGCTTCATGGTCACCAGTATGGCCACGTGAAGATCATCGCCGCACCACAATTAGCTACGGCGGAGCACCAGCGTCACGAAGCCCAGAACGTTGCGGTAGCCGCGCAACCACTGGTCGCGGTGCTCCCGGGCGACGGTGACCGCCTCGGCGGCGTCCGGGTGGCCGGGGTTGTCCAGCGCCCACTCGGTGAGCGAGCCGATCCACGACCACTCGTAGTCGTCCCACTCGGCGGCGTCGCTGACATGGGCGTACACCGGGGTCCAGCCGGCCTGTTCGGCGGCGTCGACCAGGCCGGCGAGGTCGGTGAACTCCTCCGGCTTCGCATCGAGTGCCGCGAGTGCCTCCGGAGTCGGCGGGACCTGCCAGAACCCCTCACCGACCATGAGGATGCCGTCGGCGTTCACATGCCGACCGGCCAGCTCCAGCGTCCCGCCGAAGCCGCCGAACGCGTGTGTCGACCCGACGCACAGCACCAGGTCGTAGTCGCCGTCCGGCACGTACGTCCGGGCGTCGCGCTCGTGCAGGGTGAGCCGGTCGGCGAGGCCGCGCGCCTCGGCGGCGCCGGCGGCGCGTTCGAGGGCGTACGGGCTGACGTCCACGCCGTCCGCGTGCCCGTCAGGGTAGTGAGCGAGGGCCTGCAGCGCCCAGGATCCCTCTCCGCAGCCGAGGTCGAGGATGCGAGCCGTCGGTTGGCGGCCAGCTCGGCGCAGGAGCCGGTTGACGTTGACACCGAAGATCGGGGCCGCGATGGGGTGCCGCGAGTGCGCGATGCTGCTGAGCCGTTGACGATCCACCGGCAAAGTCAACACGAGTACGGTCCACACCCGCACCCGGGTTGTCGTCCCAGCCGCGACCGACGGCAGGTGCGGGCGTGCTGGCCGGCGCACGATGGCTCGGACCATGAGGAAGACTGGCGGGCATGGCTGACCTGGGCGATGCGAAGGCTGCGCTGCACCACTACCTCCGGGCGACCCGCGAAGACCTGATCTGGAAGCTCGACGGGCTGAGCGAACGCGAAGCCAGAATGCCCCGCACCGCGACCGGCAACAACCTGCTGGGCGTTCTCAAGCACTGCCTCAATGTCGAAGCCGGCTACTTCGGGCCCACCTTCGGGCGCGAATTCCCGACCCCTGAGGAACTGGTTCCCGAGCAGGTGCTCGAGGAGGACCCGCAGGCGGACTGGTACGCGCGGGAGGAGGAGACGAAGGATGGGCTGATCGACCTGTACCGCCGCGTCGGCGAGTTCGCCGATCAGACGATCGAACAGCTACCGCTTGACGCGCCGGGGCAGGTGCCGTGGTGGCGGCCCGGTGGACAGGACGTGACGCTGCAACGGATCATCATTCACGTGACCTGTGACCTCGCTCGTCACGCCGGTCACGCCGACATCATGCGGGAGCAGCACGACGCCGCGATCGGCCTGCGGCGGGAGAGCACCAACATCCCTGACGACTATGACTGGCCGGCGTACGTCACCAGGCTGACCAAGCTGGCTGACCGGTTCGGATAGCCGCCCGGTCCGGCCGGCACAGCCGGAGAGGGCCTGGCTGAGGACCCTTCTCGGGTACGGCATTGCGCTTCAGCCAACGCTCGTCGGTGCTCGTCCAGTGGGGTCCGACGCCTCCCAGACGGCCTGGTCGTCGCTCGGTAGCTCAGGCAGGCCCAACTCGTCGAGCACCGGGCCCAACAGCTCGCGTGCCTCGCGGTAATCGCCTCGCGAGAGCCCAGCGAGTTCCCGCAAGGATGGACTGTCCAGCCCCTCGGCAAGCGCCTGGGCCGCAACCATCGGCAGCTCCTCGCCAGCCAGGTCACCGGCCAGCACCCGCACCCCGACGTCTCGCATGTCGATCACACGCCCGAGTGTCGGGGCCCCGCCGGTCCTCTGTCCACCGGGTTGCGCTGCCGCCGCAATAGGCTGCAGCTCATGCATGGGTTCACCGACGTCGACCGCCAGTCAGCCCCGGACTCGTGGGTCGGCGTGCTCGACCGTCTCGCCGAGGAGCCCTTCTACCAGGCCTACCAGCAGCGGGTCCGTGAGTTGCTCCGTCCCGCGCCTGGCCGTCGCTACGTCGAGGTTGGCGCCGGCACAGGGGCAAGCGCAGCCCACCTGAGGGATGAAAACAGCGTCAGCGTGGCAACCGTGGATCATGCGCGGACCATGGCTGCTGCCATGAAAGCCCGCGGCCTGGCCCAATGCGTCGTCGCCGACGCCCATCAACTGCCGTTTCTCGCCGACACCTTCGACGGGGCATGGGCTGATCGCACCTTGCAACACCTCGCCGATCCCCACACCGCGATCAAGGAGCTCATCAGGGTTGTCCGGCCGGGTGGCCGCATCGTCCTTGCCGACCCCGACTACGACACTCAGGTACTCGACATCGCCGATCAAAGTCTGGCCCGGCGCGTGCTGAGGTTCCGGGCTGATGTCCTCCTCCGCAACGGCACTCTGGCACATCAACATGCCGGCCTTCTCGCCGTACAGGGTCTGGTCGACGTCACCGTCGAGCCTCGAACGCTGCTGGTGCGGAACCCGGCCGCTGTCGACAACGTTCTCGGCCTCCGCAGCTGGGCTGCCACAGCCGCTCAACGCGGCGCACTCGACCCCGCCGAAGCTCGTGCGTTCGAAGATCAGTTCGACGAGGTTGTCGATGCAAACCGGTTCACCTACGCGGTCACGTTCTTCCTCACCGCAGCCACCGTCACCTGAGACTTTTTCAAGTCCCAGTTACGGGAGGGGTGCCGGCTGAGCTGCAGGGGGCGCGTACGGCCCTTGATGACAGCGGTCCCGCAGCAGCTTCGCGCCATTCGGCGAACTGCGCTGGTGGGCCAGTCTGGGTGCGGTGGGAGATCAGCCGACGGGGCCGATCTGCTTCGCGAGGTGGATGAAGGACCGCCACGATGAGGGGTCGATGTGGAGGGTGCCGCCGTCCCGGTCCTTGGTGTCGCGCACCAGCACCACGCCCGGCAGGTTGTCGGCCACCTCGACACAGGAGCCGCCGTTGCCACCGGACCTGGTCGACTTCCGCCACTGCGGGGTCAGCACGTCCATGACTTCGCCACTTCCTTGATCAGCTCGGTTGACTGCCGGCGGGGGAGCGCTTCGTTCCGGACGATCTCCCATGTCTTCGCCAGCTTAGCGATGTCGGCTGGGGCATCGACGATCTGCGCAGTGAGCTGATTGTCGGCGTGAGCCACCCGTGCGCCGTCGGGCAGTTCGGCGATGATGAACTGCCCCGCCAGCCCCAGGTACATCCCAGCATCCACCGGCACGACGTGCACCTGGATATGTTCGCGTCCCGCCTGCTCGACGAGGTGCTCAAGCTGCTCGGCCATCAGGCCCGGCTGATCGAGCACCGGCCGGCGGAGTGTTGCTTCGTCCAGGACGGCGATGAGCTGTGGGGGACGCTCGCGATCGAGGATCGCCTGTCGGTCCAGCCGGGAGGCGATCGCCTGGTCGACGTCCTTCGGGCTGAACCGGCCGCCGGCCAGCGTGGCGCGGGCGTACCTCTCGGTCTGGAGCAGACCGGGGACGTAGGACAGCTCGAACCACCGCAACGTGGCCGCTTCGCGCTCGAATTCGATCCACTCCCGCAGCCAGGCCGGCGTCGTGTCGAGCCTGCCGAGCTCACGCAGCATCCGGCCGAACCGTCCCCCGGTGTGGTGCTGGTCGTCGACCGCCTTCATGTACTCGACCGTCGGCGGGCGGCCGCCGGTCTCGACCGAGCTGACGTGGGACCCGGAGTAGCCGATGGTTCGGCCGAAGTCGTCCTGGCTGAGCCCGAGGGCGGCCCGGAACAGACGTAGCTCGCCCAGTACGTAGTTAGTCGCGGTCCCCATCGATCCCTCAACTCCTGCTCAGTTTCGACCGGCGCTTGCTCGTGACTGCCCAACCATCGGCTTGACCTGCGCGGATGGTGCGAGCGCGTATCGACGGTAGTGGTGTCCTAACCAGACTGTCACGCAGGCGGGTCCGGTCGGCGCAGGAGCACGAGGGAGTCCCGCTCGGGGTCGTCCTGCCGCCGCCAATTGCCGGGCGCCCCATCCAGCTACGAGGAGGCTGATGTGCGTACCCGATGGTTCCGGTGTTTCACCGGCAAGCTGCCGACACTGCGGGAGCCGGCCCGGGCGTCGCGGCCGGTGGGCGCCGGCCCCGCAGTGGCGGGCAAACGGGAGCCACTGGTGACCGGCATGCTCAGCGTCACCGCGCACGTCGCCCGCCGCCCGACCTGGCACTGCGAATGCTGCGGCACGCCCTGGCCCTGCCCGGCCTTCCGCACGATCCGGCTCGAACCGGCGGCGCTCATTCCGGTCCTGTCGTCCCTGCTCCCTGACGCGATCCGGGACCTGCGTGGATGCCCGGAGGGGCCGGAGCCGTCGCACATCGTCCGGCGGTTCCTGTGGTTCCTGCCGCTGACCGGCGAGGAAGCCCGCGCCGTGGCCCGCCGGCTGCGGTGATGGGGCGCCGGACCATCCCGCACGTCCCGATGCGTCCGCTCTGGCGTTGCCGGAGCTGCGGCGCGCAATGGCCCTGCCAGCCGGCCCGGCTGTCGCTGCTTGTCGAGTACCGGGGGGACCGGACGGCGCTGCTGGTGTATCTCGGCACGCTGATGGCCGAGGCCACGGAGCAGTTGACCAGGCTGAACCCGGATCGCGTGCCGGACCTGCACCACCGCTTCCTCGCCTGGGCGCGGGCGCGCGGCTGACCCGGCACACGGCGCGCCGCCCGTCGCTAAACCCGCTCGGGGCGGTCCGAGTTGGGGAAGCGGAACGGTACGCCCAGGTGGTCGGCGAGCGCCGCGCCGAGGCGACGCGCCGTCGCGGCAGCCGGCCACGGTGGGACCCGGCCGGTGAAGCCGGCCAGGTTGTCCCGGTGCCGGACCAGGGTGAGCGGGACGTCGCCCAGCGGGCCGTGCAGGACGGCGACCAGCAGCACGTCCGGGGTGGGTCGCTCACCGCGCCACCGCGCCCCGATCGCCGTGGGTGGTGCCGGCAGCGCCGCCACCCGGGCGAGCAGCGCCGGCAGGTCGGCGCCCGGTGGCGGGTCGTGGCGCAGATCCTCCTGGAGCGCGGCCAGCCGGTGCAGGACCAGTTCCTGGCAGTCCTGCAGCGGCGGCCGGGGAGTCACAGCGTCGGAGATGGCGCGGATCGCGGGGATCAGCCAGCCGTGGGCGATGTGCCGGTCGACCCGGTCCTGGTCGGCCCCGGTCAGCCGGCCCCACAGCGCCTCGTCCACCCCGGTATTGACGCACGGCCGGCGGCGGTCGGTCGATCGCGTTTGCCACGGTGTCCGCCGGGCACCCGCCGCGTCGGCCGCCGGCCACGCGGAAGGTCGTCAGTCCGTTCCGCTGGGGGCGGGGACGGCATGCTCGGCCGCTCGGCTGACCTGCTCCCAGCCCGCCCAGGTGTCCATGCGCCGGCGTGAGATGTCGAACGCCAGGTCGTAGACCATGCTGCCGAGCAGGAGCCGCAGCGGCGGGTCGTCGCTGTCGACCAGTTTCAGCAGCGAGTCGGCAGCGAGTCGGGGATGACTGTCGATCGAGCCGTCCGCCCACTGCCGTTCCAGCTCCGCGCGCAGTGGACCGTAGGCCTCCATCGGCGTCGTGGTGGCCATGCTGGTGTACAGGTCCGTCCAGTAGCCGCCGGGCTGGATGATGCTGACCTTGACGCCGAAGGCTGCCGCCTCCATCGCCAGGGCCTCGCTCATGCCTTCCAGCGCGAACTTGCTCGCGCTGTACATCCCGGTGCTCGGGAAGCCGCCGAGTGCGGCGATGCTGGAGACCTGCACGATGTGGCCGGCGCGTCGGGCACGTAGGTGCGGCAGCACGGCCTGGCTGACCCAGAGCGCCCCGAAGAGGTTGACCTCGAACTGGGCACGCGCCTCAGCTTCGGTGAACTCTTCGATCATGCCCATGGACATGGCGCCGGCGTTGTTGACGACGATGTCGAGCCGCCCGAAGTGCTCGACCGCGGTGGTCACGGCGGCGAAGACCGCAGCCCGGTCGGTCACGTCGAGCCGCAGGGCGAGCAGCCGGTCGCCGTATCGGTCATCGAAGTCGTTCCGCGTGATGCTCCGAGCTGCGGCGACCACCCGGTCGCCGCGTTCGAGTGCCGCGATGGTGAACGCACGGCCCAGGCCACGGCTCGCGCCCGTGATGAACCAGGTACGCGTAGCGGTGCCGGATGAGGTGCGCATAGCGGATCTCCACTCTCCCGTACTGAGACGAGACGGTTCGTCTCGTCGCTGAGGCGACAGTACGTCATTGGTCTCCGCAACACAAGACGAGACGGTCCGTCTCAACCGGTAGGGTGGCCCACGTGACGACACCGCACCGAGCAACGCCCAGCGTGGCCCGCCGGAACGAGGCCTCGCGGCGGGCCATCCTCGCCGCCGCGTTCGAGCTGCTCCAGGAAGTCGGATACGCCAAACTCAGCATCGAGGGCACCGCCGCACGCGCCGGCGTCGGCAAACAAACCATCTACCGCTGGTGGCCGTCGAAGGGCGCGGTCATCTTCGACGCCTTCCTCATGCTCAGTGAGGGCAGCGAGGGTGAACCTGTCGCGCTGCCCGACAGCGGTGACCTGGAAGCCGACCTGAGCGCGGTCCTGCACGCCACGGTCGCGGAGTTGAACGATCCCCGGTACGACCGTCCGATGCGGGCGCTGGCCACCGAGATCGCGAACGACCCCGAACTGGCCGCCGCCTACCGCCAACGGCTGGACGGACCGATGAAGGAGGCCAAGCGGCAACGGCTGGTCAGCGCCCAGCGGGCCGGGCAACTCGCCGAAGACCTCGACCTCGACGTGGCCGTGGAGATGATCTGGGGTCCGGTGCTCAACCGTTGGCTGCAACGCAGTGGACCACTCACCGCCGAGTACACCGACCGTGTCATCACCACCGCTCTCAACGGCTTGCGCCCACGCCCGTCCGGCCGTTGAGCCGGCACCGCTGTCGAGCAGGCCCGCTACCGACCCGGCGCCGGCCCCCGGCCGATCGCGTTTGCGACGGTGTCCGCAGGGGGCATTGACGGTGATCCGGTTCTGCCAGTAGACCTTGGTGATGGAGGCGCGCCGATGAGGAAAGCTCCGCTCACGCTCGAACAGCTGCGCGTCGCGGTCGCCGAGGGCGAGATCGACACGGTGGTGCTCGCGCTGACCGACATGCAGGGCCGCCTCCAGGGGAAACGGTTCCACGCGCCGTACTTCCTGGACCAGGTCGTGGCGCACGGCAGCGAGGGTTGCAACTACCTGCTCGCCGTGGACGTCGACATGAACACCGTCGACGGGTACGCCATGTCGAGCTGGGAACGCGGCTACGGCGACTTCGCCATGCGGCCCGACCTGGACACGCTGCGCCGGGTGCCCTGGCAGCCCGGCAGCGCGATGCTGCTGGCCGACCTGGAGTGGCTGGACGGTTCCGGGCCGGTGGTCGCCTCGCCCCGGCAGATCCTGCGCCGGCAGCTCGACCGGCTCGCCGCTCACGGGCTGACCGCGTACGCGGGCACCGAGCTGGAGTTCGTGCTGTTCCGCGACTCGTACGAGGAGGCGTGGCGGCGCGGCTACCGCGAGCTGACCCCGGCCAACCAGTACAACGTGGACTACTCGCTGCTCGGCACGGCGCGGGTGGAGCCGCTGCTGCGCCGGATCCGCACCGAGATGGCCGGCGCCGGGCTGATCCCGGAGAGCGCCAAGGGCGAGTGCAACCTGGGCCAGCACGAGATCGCCTTCCGCTACGACGAGGCGGTGGCCTGCGCCGACCACCACGTCATCTACAAGAACGGGGCGAAGGAGATCGCCGCCCAGGAGGGCATGTCGATCACCTTCATGGCCAAGCCGAACGCGCGGGAGGGCAACTCCTGCCACATCCACTTCTCGCTGCGCGACTCCGACGGCCGCTCGGCCATGCTCGGGGACGGGCCGGCGCACCTGTCGGCCACCGGGCAGCGGGTGCTGGCCGGGCTGCTCGCCACCATGCGCGAGTTCAGCATCCTGTTCGCCCCCAACATCAACTCCTACAAGCGCTACCAGCCCGGCTCCTTCGCGCCGACCGCGCTGCGCTGGGGCACCGACAACCGCACCTGCGCGCTGCGGCTGGTCGGGCACGGCCAGGGGATGCGGGTGGAGAACCGGGTGCCGGGCGCCGACGTCAACCCGTACCTGGCGATCGCCGCGCTGGTCGCCGGTGCGGTGCACGGCATCGAGCGGGAGCTGGAGCTGGGCGAGGAGTGCGGCGGCAACGCGTACGACGACGCCGAGGCCGAGCGGGTGCCCGGCACGCTCCGCGACGCCCTCGCCCTGTGGGAGTCCTCGGCGACGGCCCGGGAGGCGTTCGGCGCCGAGGTGGTCGACCACTACGCCAACACCGCTCGGGTGGAGCTGGCCGCCTTCGACGCGGCCGTCACCGACTGGGAGCTGGTGCGTGGCTTCGAGCGCCTCTGACCTTGCGCTCGGGGTGTCGCCAGGAGAAGGGTGGGGCGCGTGACCCAGGTGATCAACCCGGCGACCGGTGAGCCGCTGCGCGAGGTGCCGGCCACCTCGCTCGCGGAGACGGACGCGGCCATCGAGCGGGCGGCGGCGGCCTTCGAGACGTGGCGCGCGGTGGCGCCGGGGGACCGGGCGCGGCTGCTGCGGCGGTTCGCCGCCGTGGTCGACGCGCACCGGGAGGAGCTGGCGCTGCTGGAGGTGCGCAACGCCGGCCACACCATCGGCAACGCGCGCTGGGAGGCCGGCAACGTCCGGGACGTGCTCGACTACTACGCGGGAGCGCCGGAGCGGCTGACCGGGCACCAGATCCCCGTGCCGGGCGGGCTCGACGTCACCTTCCACGAACCGCTCGGCGTGGTCGGGGTGATCGTGCCGTGGAACTTCCCCATGCCCATCGCCGGCTGGGGCTTCGCCCCCGCGCTCGCCGCCGGCAACACGGTGGTGCTCAAGCCGGCCGAGCTGACCCCGCTGACCGCGCTGCGCCTGGCCGAGCTGGCTCTCGACGCCGGCCTGCCGGAGGGCGTGTTCACCGTCCTGCCCGGCCAGGGCAGCGTGGTGGGCGAGCGGTTCGTCACCCACCCGGCGGTCCGCAAGGTCTGCTTCACCGGCTCCACCGAGGTCGGCGTCCGGATCATGGCGGGCTGCGCCGCCCAGGTGAAGCGGGTGACGCTGGAGCTGGGCGGGAAGTCCGCCAACCTGGTCTTCGCCGACGCCGACCTGCCGAAGGCCGCGGCCAGCGCGCCGGCCGCGGTCTTCGACAACGCGGGCCAGGACTGCTGCGCCCGCTCCCGCATCCTGGTCCAGCGCTCGGTGTACGACCGCTTCCTGGAACTGCTCGAACCGGCCGTGCGCGGGTTCCGGGTCGAGGACCCGGCCGCCGAGACCGCCGAGATGGGCCCGCTGATCTCCGCCGGGCACCGGGACCGGGTCTCCGGGTACGTCGCCGGGGCGAAGGTCGCCTTCACCGGCGACCGCCCCGACGGCGGCGGTTTCTGGTACGCGCCGACCGTGCTGCTCGCCGACTCCCCGGCCGACCGGCACTGGCGGGAGGAGATCTTCGGCCCGGTGGTGTCGGTGCTCCCGTTCGACGACGAGGCGGACGCGATCCGCCTGGCCAACGACACGGAGTACGGGCTCTCCGGCTCGATCTGGACCCGGGACGTGGGCCGCGCGGTCCGGGTGGCCCGGGCGGTCGAGTCCGGCAACCTCAGCGTCAACTCGCACTCCTCGGTGCGCTACTGGACCCCGTTCGGCGGGATGAAGCGCTCCGGCCTCGGCCGGGAGCTGGGTCCGGACGCGCTGCACGCCTTCACCGACGTCAAGAACGTGTTCATCAGCACGGAGGAGTGAGATGCAGGGACGGCTTCAGGACCGGGTCGCCGTGGTGACCGGGGCGGGCAGCGGCATCGGCCTGGCCACCGTGCGGCGGTTCGCCGCCGAGGGGGCCCGGGTGGTCTGTGTGGACATCGACGCCGAGGCGGGCAAGCGGGCCGCCGACGAGGTGGCCGGCGAGTTCGTCGCCGCGGACGTGGCCGACGAGGCGGCCGTCCGGGACCTCTTCGACGGGGTGGCCGAGCGGCACGGCCGGGTGGATGTGGCGTTCAACAACGCCGGCATCTCGCCGCCGGACGACGACTCGATCCTGGAGACCGGGCTGGACGCCTGGGAGCGGGTGCTGCGGGTCAACACCACGAGCGTCTACCTCTGCTGCAAGTACGCCATCCCGCACATGCGCCGGCAGGGCAAGGGGTCGATCATCAACACCGCCTCGTTCGTGGCGCTGATGGGGGCCGCGACGTCGCAGATCGCGTACACGGCGAGCAAGGGCGGGGTGCTCGCGATGACGCGGGAGCTGGGCGTGCAGTTCGCCCGGGAGGGCATCCGGGTCAACGCGCTCTGCCCCGGCCCGGTCGCCACCCCGCTGCTGCTGGAGCTGTTCGCCAAGGACCCGGAGCGGGCCGCCCGCCGCCTCGTCCACGTGCCCATGGGCCGGTTCGGCAACCCCGCGGAGATCGCCGCCGCGGTGGCCTTCCTGGCCAGCGACGACGCCTCGTTCATGACCGCCGCGCAGTTCGTGGTCGACGGCGGGATCACCGGCGCGTACGTGACACCCCTATGAGTCGACGGCCGCTGATCGGCATCACGTCGTACGTCGAGCCGGCCGGCTGGGCGGTGTGGCGGGACGTGCCGGCGGCGCTGGTGCCGCAGGCGTACGTCCGGGCGGTGACCGCGGCGGGCGGCCGGGCCGTGGTGCTGCCCCCGGACGACGCCGACGCCGACGTGCTGCGGGTGCTGGACGGCCTGCTGCTGGCCGGCGGCGCCGACGTCGGCCCGGAGCGGTACGCCACACCGCCCGACCCGCGCACCGAGAGCCGGCCGGACCGGGACGCCGGCGAGCTGGCGTTGCTGACCGCCGCGCTCGCCGCCGACCTGCCGGTGCTCGGCGTGTGCCGGGGCATGCAGCTGCTCGCGGTGGCCTACGGCGGCACGCTGCACCAGCACCTCCCGGACGTGGTGGGGCACGACGGTCACCGGCCGGCACCCGGCGTGTACGGGTCGCATCCGGTCCGGTTCGCCGCCGGCAGCCTGGCCGGGGCGGTGATGGCCGGGGTGGACCGGGTCAACTCGTACCACCATCAGGGGGTGGCCGACCCGGGCGGCCTGGCCGTGACCGGCTGGGCCGACGACGGGGTGGTGGAGGCCGTGGAGGATCCGGCGCGGCGCTTCCTGCTCGGCGTGCAGTGGCACCCGGAGAACGACCCCGATCCGCGGCCGGTCGCCGCTCTGGTCCGCGCGGCGGCCGGCGCCGCGACGTCCCACGACACCGCCCGGACCGAGCCGCGGGAGCGCTCGACTCGCCGCCGGCCGGAGGTTCCGTCAGGATGAGGCGTAGGTAACCAGCGTCCCGGGGCGGCGATGCGTTACGTTGCTCCTCCGCCTGGGTAGTAGGCGGGGCACGACCGGCGTGGCTGCGCCGGTCGTCGTGGACTCGGCCGGAGCGGGAGGCTGCATGGGTTCGGCCCAGGGGGGCGGGGGCGTGGGTCGTTCGTCCTCGGAAACCGGGGAGGCTCTTCCGCCACTGCTGAGCGCGGCGTTCGCCGCGGGAGGCGAGATGGGCGAGCGACTGCGCGGCTTCGACTGGTCCCACTCCCCGCTCGGCGCCCCGCACGGTTGGCCCCCCGCACTCAGCCACGCGGTCAGCACGATGCTCTCCTCCCGGGCCCAGATCGTGCTGTTCTGGGGCGCGGACCACCTGGCCTTCTACAACGACGCCTACCGGCCCACCATCGGCGACAAGCACCCGGCGGTCCTCGGTCAGTCCGCCCGGCAGCACTGGGCGGAGACCTGGGACGTGCTCGGGCCGCTGCTCGACGGCGTGCACGGCACCGGCGCGCCCTACCGTGGCGAGAATCACCCCTTCGTGCTCAACCGGCACGGCTTCCTGGAGGACGTCTACTTCGACATCTCCTACGACCCGATCCGGGACGCCGACGGCAGCGTCAGCGGGGTGTTCTGCTTCGTCAACGAGACCACCGGGCGGGTGGTCGGCGAGCGCCGGCTGCGGGCCCTGGCCGAGCTGGGCACCGAGCTGGCCGACGTGCGCAGCACCGTGGAGCTGGGCCGGGCCGCCGCCCGGGTGCTCGACACGCATCGGGCCGACGTGCCGTTCAGCGCCGTCTGGCTGCACGACGAGGACGGGGTCCCGGCGCTGGCCGGCTGCTCCGGGGTGGCCCCCGCCACGATCGCCGGCGGGCCACCACGCCCCGGTGACTCCCCGGAGACGCCCCGCTGGGTCTCCACCGCCGAACTGCTCGGCGCGGTGCCGCCGGACGCCGCCGACCGGGCCCTGCTGGTGCCGCTCACGGCGACGAACGAGCCGGCCGGCGTGCTGCTGCTCGGGGTGGCCCGCCGGCTGCCCTTCACCGACGAGTACCGCCACTTCGCCGACCTGGTGGCCGCCCAGATCTCCCGGGCCGTCGGCAAGCAGCGGGCGTACGAGCAGGAGCGGGCCCGCGCCGCCGCCCTCGCCGCGCTGGACCGCGCCAAGACCAACTTCTTCGCCAACGTGAGTCACGAGTTCCGCACCCCGCTCACCCTGGTGCTCGGGCCGCTGGAGGACCTGCTCGCCGACCGCGACGTGCCCGACGCGTACCTCGACCGGCTGACCGTGATGCACCGCAACGCGCTGCGGTTGCTCAAGCTGGTCAACACGGTGCTGGATTTCTCCCGGCTGGAGTCCGGCCGGCTGACCGCCCGCTACCAGCCCACCGACCTGGCCGACTACACCGCCCGGCTGGCCAGCACCTTCCGCTCGGCCACCGAGCGGGCCGGCCTGCGCCTCGTGGTGGACTGCCCGCCGCTGCCCTCGCCGGTCTACGTCGACCGGGACATGTGGGAGAAGATCGTCCTCAACCTGGTGTCGAACGCCGTCAAGTTCACCTTCGACGGCGAGATCCGGGTCCGGGTGGCCGCCCGAGCCGACGCGGCGGTGCTGGAGGTCACCGACACCGGGGTCGGCATCGCGCCGGAGGAGCTGCCGCAGGTGTTCGAGCGGTTCCACCGGGTGTCCGGGGCCCGCGCCCGCACCCACGAGGGCACCGGCATCGGCCTCGCCCTGGTCCGCGAGCTGGTCGAGATGCACGGCGGCACGGTCGAGGCGCACAGTGTCGTCGACCAGGGCACCACCTTCACGGTCACCGTGCCGTTCGGTTACGCGCACCTGCCCGCCGACCGGGTCTCGGCCCTCGCCGCGCTGCCGCCGGCCGAGCCGGAGCAGGCCCGGCTCTACGTCGCCGAGACCGCGCTCTGGACCGACGAGGTGGCCCGGCCCGGGGGGCTGCCCGAATCGGTCGGGCTGTCGGGCGGAGCGGGCCGGATCCTGGTCGCCGACGACAACGCCGACCTGCGCGAGCACGTCAGCCGGTTGCTCTCCCCGGCGTACGAGGTGGTCACCGTGCCGGACGGCGTGGAGGCGCTGCGGCTGGCCGTCGACTCCCCGTTCGACCTGGTGCTCACCGACGTGATGATGCCCCGGCTGGACGGGTTCGGGCTGGTCACCGCACTGCGCGGCAACCCGGTCACCCGGCACGTGCCGATCGTGCTGCTCTCCGCCCGGGCCGGCGCGGCGGAGGAGGTCGCCGGGCTCTCGGTCGGCGCCGACGACTACCTCACCAAGCCCTTCTCCAGCCAGGAGCTGATCGCCCGGGTCCGGGCCAACGTCGAGCTGGGCCAGCTCCGCGGCCAGATCATCCGCCGGCTGCGGGCGCTCGCCGACGCCGCCGTGGCGATCAACACCGCCCGCTCCACCGCCGAGGTGGTGCAGGTCGCCGCGCGGCACGCGCTCCGTCTGGCCGAGGCCGCCCGGGTGGTGGTCACGGCCACCGGCGCGCGGTACGAGGCGGACGGCGGCGGGGACGCGTCCGCCGAGCCGTCGGTGGTGCTCCCGCTGACCGGCACCACCGAGGAGCAGCTCGGCGAGCTGCGGGTCTGGCGCCGGGAGGGCGGCGGCACCGAGCAGGCGGCACTCACCGAGCTGGCCCGGCTGATCGGCGTACGGCTGGAGAACGCCCGGCTCTACGAGGCCGAGCACCGGATCGCCACCACCCTCCAGCACAGCCTGCTGCCGCGTACGCTGCCGCAGCTCCCCGGCGCCGTGGTGGCCAGCCGCTACCTGCCGGGCAGCGCCGACGTCGAGATCGGCGGCGACTGGTACGACGTGATCGGCACCCCCGACGACGAGCTGGTGCTGGTCATCGGCGACGTGGTCGGCAAGGGGGTGCGGGCCGCCGCCGCGATGGGGCAGCTCCGCAACGCGCTGCGGGCGTACGTGCTGGAGGGCTACGACCCGGGCGAGGCGCTGACCCGGCTCAACCGGTTGGTCGGCTCCACCGAGGGCGGGTCGTTCGCCACCGTCGTCTGCCTGCGCTTCTCCCCGCGCACCGGCCGGCTCCGCTACGCCAGCGCGGGCCACCCCTCGCCGTTGCTGATCCGGGGAGGCGCCGCCGTGTTCCTTCACGACCGGGCGCTCGGGCCGCCGGTCGGGGCGATCCCCGGCACGGCGTACCGGACCGTCGACGCCGAGCTGGCGCCCGGCGGCCGGCTGCTGCTCTACACCGACGGGCTCATCGAGGACCGGCAGGCCGGCATCGACGCCGGGCTCGGCCAGCTCCGGGCGGACGCGACCGCCCCGGGCGAGCACGTGGCCGACCTGGTCGACGCGGTGGTGGAGCGGGTCGCCGGGCGGACCCGGCACGACGACGTGGCGGTGCTCGCCCTGGAGGCGACCGAGCTGAACCGCTTCGCGCTGCGGCTGCCGGCCGACCCGACCCGGCTCAGCGTGCTGCGCAAGCGGTTGGAGGACTTCCTCGTCGCCCACCACGTCGGCGAGACCGACCTGTTCGACCTCACGGTGGCGATCTCCGAGGCCGCCGCCAACGCCATCGAGCACCCGGTCGACCCGGCCGAGCCGACGATCGGCGTCGAGGTGACCATCGAGGACCGGACGGTGACCGCCACGATCCGGGACAGCGGCCGGTGGAAGGAATCCACCGGGTCCAGTTTCCGGGGCCGGGGACTGTCGCTGATCCAGGCGCTCGGCGAGATGACCGTGACCCGCACGGACGACGGCACCGAGTTGGTCCTGCGCCGCCGGCTGGCGGGCTGAGGCCGCGGCGGGCGGCGGCTAGGCCTGCTCCAGCCAGCGCTGCTCGCCCAGGCCGGAGATCTCCAGCACCCGCCGCACCTGCCGGGACGGCAGCACGGTGAGCGCGCCGGGGAGCTGCTGGGCCAGCCGGACCACGGCGTGGATCGCGGCCGAGTCGAAGAAGGTCACCGCCCGCAGGTCGAGCGTGACGTGGCGGGCGGACTCCCGCAGGACCGTCTGGTACATGGTGTCGGCGGTCGCCATGTCGACCTCGCCGGCCACCCGGACGCGCAGTTGATCACCGTCGATCTCCGCCGTCGCGGAGAAGACGGGCGGCGCGCCCCCTTGATCCACGGAGCAACAATGGCACAGCCCTTGCGGTGCGGCAACAACCCGGGCGAGCGGGCCGTGGCGGGGGTCACCAGGAGTGCGGCGATAGGCTTGTCAGCATGACCGTCCGTGCGCCGCTGACCCCAGGCACGCTCTCCCCGTGGCGAGCGGTTCCCGCTGACATCCCGCGTCCCGAATACGTGGGCAAGAAGCGTCCCCAGGAGTGGCGCGGCTCGCACGTGCAGACGCCGGAGACCATCGAGAAGATGCGCGTGGCCTGCCGGCTCGCCGCCCAGGCCACCCAGCTCGCCGGGGAGCACTGCAAGCCGGGCGTGACCACCGACGAGATCGACAAGGTCGTCCACGAGTTCCTCTGCGACCACGGCGCCTACCCGTCGACGCTGGGCTACAAGGGCTTCCCGAAGTCCTGCTGCACCAGCATCAACGAGGTCATCTGCCACGGCATCCCCGATTCGACGGTGCTCGAGGACGGCGACATCATCAACGTCGACGTGACCGCGTACATCGGTGGGGTGCACGGCGACACCGACGCCACCTTCTGCGTGGGCGAGGTGAGCGAGGAGGCCCGCCTGCTGGTCGAGCGGACCCACCAGGCGATGATGCGCGGCATCAAGGCGGTCGCACCGGGCCGGCAGATCAACGTGATCGGCCGGGTCATCGAGTCGTACGCCAAGCGGTTCGGCTACGGCGTGGTGCGCGACTTCACCGGCCACGGCATCGGCGAGTCCTTCCACAGCGGCCTCTACGTGCCGCACTACGACAGCCCGCGCCCCACCGACGTGATGGAGCCCGGGATGACGTTCACCATCGAGCCGATGATCACCCTCGGCACCTACCAGTACGACATGTGGGACGACGGCTGGACCGTGGTCACCAAGGACCGCCGGTGGACGGCGCAGTTCGAGCACACCATCGTCGTGACCGACGACGGCCACGAGATCCTCACGCTGCCGTGACCGACACCCCGGCGGCGCTGCGCGAGGCGCACCACGCGGACGTGTCCGGCGGCTGGCTCCGGCCGGCCGTGTTCGGGGCGATGGACGGGCTGGTCACCAACATCGCCCTGATCGCCGGGGTCGGCGGCGGCGGGGTCTCCCCGCGCAGCGTCGTCCTCACCGGCGCGGCCGGCCTGGTGGCCGGCGCCATCTCGATGGGGCTGGGTGAATACACCAGCGTCCGCTCGGCCAACGAGCAGGTGGCCGCCGAGGTGGCCAAGGAGCGGCGCGAGCTGGAGCGGCACCCGGAGGCGGAGGCCCGCGAGCTGGCCGACGCGTGGGTGGCCCGGGGGCTGCCGCGGGACCTGGCCACCCAGGTCGCCGAGGCGGTCCGACGCAACCCGGAGGAGGCGCTGCGGGTGCACGTCCGGGAGGAGTTGGGCGTCGACCCCGACGAGCAGCCCAGCCCGTGGGCGGCGGCGATCTCCTCGTTCCTCTGCTTCTCGGTCGGCGCGCTGGTGCCGCTGATCACCTACCTGCTCGGCTTCACCAGCCTCGCGCTGGCGCTCGCCGTCGGCGGGGTCGGGCTCTTCGTGGCCGGCGCGATCGTGGCCCGGTTCACCAACCGCACCTGGTGGACGAGCGGGCTGCGGCAGTTGCTGCTCGGCGCCCTGGCGGCCGGCGCCACCTACCTGGTCGGCGCCCTGATCGGCATCCAGGGCGGGATCGGTTGACCGGCCCGGGCACGCCCTAGCCGCCGAGCAGGTCGTCCACCGTGCCGTCGACCGGGCGGCCCCGGGCGGCCAGCTCCTCGGCCTGGCGGGCCAGCACCGTGCCCACCTCGGTCATGTCCGCGCCGGCCAGGCCGGTGCGCCGCACCGCGTCGCCCGGGTCCCGGAAGTAGGTGCGGCTCAGCAGCCCCTGCACGGTGGCCGCGGCCAGCCGGGCCTCGCCGAGCATGAGCAGCGCCGGGTCCGTCTCGTACCACTCGGCCAGCCGCAGCGCCCGGGCGTGTGCCGCGCTGCCCCGGTACCAGGCCTGGCGGGCCGCGGCGGTGAACTCGGCCGGCCGGGCCCGGGCCAGCCGGGCGAGGTGCCCGTCGCGGAGGGAGCGCAGCCAGCCGGTCGGATCGTGCAGGGCGCGGGTGGTGACGTAGCGGTCGGCGGTGAGCGGCCAGAGCGCCGTGATCGCCGTGGCCTGCCGCAGGTAGTCGTCGGCCCCGGCCACCGTGAGGTCGACCAGCACCCCGTCCACCCGGCGGGTGGACGGCGACGGCCCGCCGCCCGGCCGGTAGGTGGCCACCAGCAGCCCGACCTCGCCGTTGCCGCCGCCGTCGTCGTCGCCGTGCGCGAGCGGGCCGTGCACCGCCACGGCGAGTACGTCCGCCCGGAACCGGCGCAGCGCCGCGTCGCTCACCCGCTCGGCGACCCGCCAGCGGGGATCGTCCAGGTAGCGGTCGGTGTCCAGCTCGGCGCCGCCGGCTCCCACGGTCCACCTCCGTTCCGCGCGCGGCCCGCCCGGCGGCGGCCCGGCGCGCGTCGACCGACCACCACCCTAGCCAGCCGGACCGGGCCCGCCGGCTCGCCGCGCCCGAGGGTCAGGCGGCCGGCTCGCCCACCGGGACCAGCCGGAACACCCGGATCTCCCGGCCGCCGGCCCGCTCCACATAGGTGCGGTAGGCCGGCCACTCGTCGACCAGCCGGGTGAACAGCCGCTCCCGCTCCGCGCCGCTGATCGGCTCGGCGCGCACCGGGACCCGGCGCCCCTTGACGTCGACCTCGGCGGCCGGCTGGGCGAGCAGGTTCAGCGACCAGGCGGGCTGGTGCTGCTGCCCCCAGTTCGAGCCGATCACCACGAAGGCGTCGCCGTCCGGCACGTAGAGCAGGGGGTTGCTGCGCGGCTTGCCGGAGCGGCGGCCGGTGGTGGTGAGGACCAGCGAGGGCACCAGCCCGAAGGCGACCACCCGCCCCTTCGTGAGCCGGCCGACCAGCCGGTCGGCGGGGACGAGCAGGCGCATGGTGGCGGCGAACCACTTCTGGTGACCGAGACGACGGGTGAGGGATCCCAGGGCGGACACCCGCCCAGTGTGCCGCCCGCACCCCGCCGGCGACACCCCCCCGACCGGATCGAGCGGTGTCAGTCCAGCCGGCGCTCGACCGGCAGGCGGGACCGGGTGAGCAGGGCCGCCCCGACCATGGCCACCAGCGGCACCACCACCAGCACGGTCAGCGTCGACCCGGGCACCACCAGCGGGTACGGCGGCTCCACCGGCCAGGACTGGGCGTAGCGGCGGTTGAGCGAGACCAGGATGATGGCCGCCGAGCCGAGGCCGGCGACGATGCCGAGCACCGATCCGAGCACCGCGATCACCCCGGCCTGGCAGAGCGACAGCACCCGGCGTACCCGGGGATCGGCGCCGACCGCGGCGAGGGTCGACAGGTCCCGGCGGCCCTCCGCGGCGGCGAGGCCGGTGGCCACCGCGGCCGCGCCCAGGGTGATCAAGCCGGACGCCCCGGCCAGCAGGAGCAGCAGCGGTCGCTGGTCGAACGGCGGCCCGGCCGTCGCGACCTGGACCGCCAGCGGGGCGACCTCGGTCAGCTCGGCGGCCAGCCGGTCCCGATCGCGGGCGGTCGGCGCGTCGGCGGTGTCGACCAGGTAGCCCAGCGGCGCGGCCACGAGGCCGAGCGTGGTGGCCGCCGCCGGAGAGAGCACCACCCGGTCCACCGGCAGGCCGCCGCGCAGCGCGTAGCCGGGCAGCGTGCCCACGGCCGTCGGGGCGTCGGAGCCGTGGCTGACCTCCACCCGCACGCGGCCGTCCACCACCTGCCCGGGATCGGTGACCACCACGCCACCCGCCCCCAGCGTGCGGCGGGCCGCCGCCACCTCCTCGGCCGGGCCGCCGGTCAGCGCGGGCAGCGCCGTTCCGTCGTCCACGATGGCCGGCAGGTAGAAGTCGCTCGGTTCGCGGAACGGCCGGGCGCAGCGCGGATCGGTCCGCGCCGAGGGCGGTCCGGAGCCCATCGGGTCGTACGGGCAGCGCTGCTCGGGCGGGCGCACCGCGGTGGCGACGCAGTAGTCCTCCTTGTCCGCCGGCCGGGCGCAATCGGGAGTGGCGAGCGGGACCACGGTGGCTCCCGGCAGCACCGCCCGGACCCGCTCCGCCACCTGGCCGGCCGGGGGCAGCGCGCTGTCGGCCGGCCCGTCGGTGCGCTGGAGCAGCACGTGCCCCGGGGGCAGGCCGGGCTGCCAGGCGGCCCGCTGCCGGGCGTCGTCGCTGGCCACGTAGACGCCGAGCGCCACGCTGCCGGCCACCGCCGCCATCACCGCGGAGATGGCGGGCGCGGCCGACGAGCGGTTGCGGCTCGCGTCGCGCAGCGCCAGCCGGGGCGTCAGCGGCAGCAGCCGGCCGGTCCGGGCCAGCAGCCCGATCAGCGTCGGGGTGCAGAAGACCAGCCCCAGCTCGCCCAGGACCACCCCGGCCAGCACCCCCGTCGGCGTGGTCCGGGTGGCGCCGACCGCGGCCACGGCGGCGCCGGCCACGGTGAGCAGCAGCCCGAGGGCCAGCCAGCGGCGCCCCGGTCGCGGCGCCTCCCGCCGGCCGGCAAGCCCGGCCACCACGTCCTGCCGGGCCGCCGTCCAGGCCGGGGCGAGCGCGGCCAGCACACCCGCCAGCACCGCCACCGCGATGATCGCCACGAGCGCCGCCGGGAAGACCCGGTACGCCCCGAAGCGCGCCTGGATCACGTACTGCTCGACCAGCGGGCGGCCGGCGAACGCGGCGCCGATGCCGAGCAGCAGCCCGACGGCCGCCCCGCCCGCGCCGAGCACCACCCCGTCGGCGAGCACGATCCGGCGCAGGTGCGCGGCGTCCCCGCCGGCCACCGCGACCAGGGCCAGGTCCCGGCGCCGCCGGCGTACGCCGACCGCGAAGGCCGGGCCGACCAGCAGCACGACCTCCAGCAGGCCGAGCCCGCCGACCAGCACCGTGTTGCCGGCCTCCTCGGCGTCGGGCAGGTCCGGTCCGGTGGCCATCTCGTCCCGTCCGGGCAGCGGGTTCCGGGCGGTTACCAGGATTCCCCGGGCGTTCAGCCGGTCGACCAGCGTCCCGTCCACCGGCCCGGGCAGGTCCACGAGCCAGCTCTCGTCCGCCGCGGCGGGCGGCCCGGGCGGCAGCTCCGGCCGGAGCGCGACCACCTCCCGGAGGTTGTCCGGGAACTCCACCACCCCGACCACCCGGTAGGTGGTGCCGTCGACGGTCCGCACCGGCTCGCCGAGCCGGGCGCCCAGCCGGCGCAGCGCCGCCGGGCTCACCGCGATCTCGTCGGAGCGGGTGGGCCGCCGGCCATCCCGCAGGGTGGCCAGCGGGCGGGCGAGCGGGTCGGTCAGGTCGACGGCGCGGGCGTCGAACGACACGGTCTTCCGGTCCACCCGTACGTCGAACGGCACCCACCGGCGCAGCGGGGTGAGCCGGGTGCCGGCGGGCAGCAGCGCCCGCAGCTCGTCCGCCGTCACCGGACGGGTCCGGGGCACCGCGTCACCCTGGATCGGCCAGGAACCCTCCCCCCAGGCGTCCTGGGTGATCGGGTTCACGTCGGCCCAGCGCAGCTCCGCGTCGGCGGCGCCGAGCTGCCGGTCCATCCGCTCGGCCCGGCTCAGCTCGGCCATGTCGTAGCTCACCGCGGCGAAGCTGAGCCCGAGCACCGGCAGCGCGATCATCACCAGCACCAGGGCGGTACGCCGGCGGGCCCGGAGCGCCTCCCGCCGGGCGATCCGCAGCGCGGTCCGCCACGACCCGAGCGTGGCGGCGAGCCGGCCCCGGTTCACCGACCGCTGCCGCTGAGCAGATGCTCCACGCCGACGAGCGGGGCCGTCGAGTCCACCAGCACCCCGTCGCGGAGGAACACCACCCGATCCGCCCAGCCGGCGTGCCGCGCCTCGTGCGTGACGAGCACCCCGGCCGCGCCGGCGTCCACCCGGCGGCGCAGCAGGTGCAACACCGCCTCGCCGGCCTGCGAGTCGAGCGCGCCGGTGGGCTCGTCGGCGAGCACCAGGCGGCGCTCGCCGACCAGGGCCCGGGCGATCGCCACCCGCTGCTGCTGGCCGCCGGACATCTGGTCGGGGAAGCGGTCCGCCAGCCCGGCCACGTCCACCTCGGCGAGCGCGGCCAGGGCCTGCCGGCGGGCCGCCCGGACGCCGGCGCCGTCCAGTTCGAGGGGGAGCGCCACGTTCTCCACGGCGGTGAGGCTGCCGAGCAGGTTCAGATCCTGGAAGACGTAGCCGATCCGGCGGCGGCGCAGCCGGGCCAGGTCGCGGGCCGACAGGCCGCCGAGGGACTCGCCCTCGACCAGCACCTCCCCGCCGGTCGGCCGGTCCAGGCCGCCGGCCAGCGCCAGCAGGGTGGACTTGCCGGAGCCGGACGGCCCCATGACGGCCACCAGCTCGCCGGCGGCCACGGTGAGGCTCACCCCGCGCAGCGCGTGCACGGCCGCCTCGCCGGCGCCGTGGGTCCGGTGCACGGTCCGCAGTTCCAGCACCCCGTTCACCGCGTCACCTTCGCTCGCGACCTCGGGGCACGCAAGACCGGCTCACTCCTCGCGCTCACGAGCTCACCTGCTGCCGTCACCGGCGGGCCTCCTCGTCGGCCCGGTCCACCGCCTCCGGGTGGGTGACCGGCCGGCTCGGCGCCGGACGGTGGCGGACCAGGCTGGTCTCGCAGTGGTCGAGCCAGCGGACCTCGGCCTCGGCCTGGAAGATCATCGCGTCCAGCACCAGGCGCCAGGGCAGATCCTCCGGCTTGTCACTGCCGTACTTCAACCGGGTGAACTCCTGCAGGGCCCGCATGGTGGCGCTGCGCTGGGTCTGCACGACCGCGCGGACGTCCACGCCGGGGGTGGTGAGGGCCAGGGCCAGCTTGATCGACAGCTCGTCGCGGGGCCGGTCGGCCCGGCTGATCGGGGTCGCGAACCAGAGCGTGAGGTCCGCCCGCCCGGCGTCGGTGATCTCGTACGGCCGCTGCCCGGCCTCGCTCTCCGGCAACGAGCGGACCAGGCCGTCGCGCTCCAGCCGGGCCAGGGTGGTGTACACCTGCCCGATGTTCAGCGGCCAGGTCGACCCGGTCGACTCCTCGAACGCGGAGCGGAGCTGGTAGCCGTACATCTGGCCGCGCTCCAGGAGGGCGAGCAGGCCGTGGCGGATGGACATGGCCAGGAGTATGCATACCTGGTATGCGGTCCGCAACCGCAGGGTTCCGCCGGGTGACCGGGGCCTCCGCTCAGGCCGGCCGGCCGGGGAACGGCACGGTGACCGGGGTCACCCCGGCGGTGCGCCGCCAGCGGGTGGCCCGCAGCGCGCAGTCGGTGAGCGCCGCGAGCGCCCGGTTCCGGTCCGCTCCGGTGGTGTGCGGCAGCGCCGCCCGCCAGTGGCCGGCGCTGCGCTCCTCGATCTCGACGGCCAGCTTCAGGGCGCTCGCCCGGTCGGTCACCGGGTAGGGCAGCGCGTAGCCGGCCCGGTCGGCGGGGACCTGACCGCCGCCCGAGCTGAGCTGGAGGACGAGGGCGTCCCGGCGGGACCGGTGGGCCGCCTCGGCGGAGCGGGCGGCGGAGCGGGCCGCCCCGGTCAGGTGCACGCCGATCACGCCGTACGCCCAGATGGCCGCGTACTCGGCGGCGAGCGCGTCGCCGAGGGCCTGGGTCGGGCCGCTGGTCGGGGTCACTTCAACGCCTCCAGGTGGGTCGCCCGGGCCGCCGCGATCGACCCGAGCAGCGCGGCGCGCTCGGCGGGCGCGGCGGCGCACGCCTTCGCGGCGTTGTCCCGCCCCTCCTGCTCGGCCTGCCGCAGCTCGGTCCGGACCGTGTCCGGGTCGGCCGCGGCCCCCGTCGGGCTGGCGGCGGGGCTGCCGGACGGTGCCGGCCGGCCGATGACCTTCCGCAACTCCTCGGCGTGCGCCCGGTGCGCGTCGGCGATCGCGGTGCACCGCTCGGCCAGCGCCGGGACGGCGGTGGCGGCGGCCCGGTAGCGGGCCTCCAGCGCGGTGGCCTCGGCCGCGAGCGGCTCCAGCGGATCGGGCGGCCGGGACTTGTCGTCGCGGTCGAAAAGATCACAGCCCGTCAACGGCACGGCCGCGCCGCCGAGCGCCACCAGCGCGCCGGCGCGCAGCAGCGCCCGCCGGGAATGCCCCGGTGCGCCCTGATCCGATGTCGTTCTGACCGTCGCCACCGGACAAGTCAACACCATCTCCGCCGCCCTGTGGGCCAGTGGCGTCGGTGCGCCGCCGGGCCCGCCGCCCGGCCCGCGCGTTACGCTCTGCGCAGCCACCGGGCGCGGACGCCCCGGTGGCGTGCCGGCATGGCGGGCCGACCGGCCCGCCCGAGCAGTGACACGACGGACCCTCGGGCCCGTGGCAACAGCAGAGAGGTGCGCCGAATGACGCAGCGTGGCCGTGCCACCCGGCCGACGGGGCCCTCCGGGCGCCCCCGTCGGTCCGACGGCCCCCGTGGCGCGGACCGGGGCGGCGCACCCCGCGGCGACCTGAACGCGCGCCGGGCCCGGCTGCGCGAGGTGATCGAGCCGGTGGTCACCGCCGCCGGCTACGACCTGGAGGACCTCTCCGTGTCCCGCGCCGGCCGCCGGCACGTGGTCCGGGTGATCGTGGACGCCGACGGCGGGATCAACCTGGACGCCGTCGCGGACGTCTCGCGGGCGGTCTCGGCGGCGCTGGACGCCGCCGAGGAAGCCGGCGGGGACATCGTGGCCGGCGAGTACCAGCTCGAGGTCAGCTCGCCCGGCGTGGACCGCCCGCTCACCCTGCCCCGGCACTGGCGGCGCAACGCCGGCCGGCTGGTCAGGGTGACCGTCCACGGCCCCGAGGGGGACCGGCAGGTCACCGGCCGGATCGCCACCGCCGACGACGAGCGCGTGGCGCTGGAGACCGACGCCGGCCGTGCGGAGCACCCGTACGCCGAGCTCGGCCCCGGCCGGGTCCAGGTGGAGTTCACCCGCCTGGACGAGGTGGCCGACGAGGACTTCGGTGACGACACCGACATCGACGACGACGAAGATCTGGAGGACGAGGAGAGGTGAACATCGACCTCGCGGCGCTGCGCGCACTGGAGCGCGAGCGGGAAATCCCGTTCGACACGATCCTCGCGGCGATCGAGACCGCGCTGCTGACCGCCTACCGGCACACCGACGGCGCCGAGCCGCATGCCCGGGTGGAGATCGACCGCAAGACCGGGGCCGCCTCGGTGTACGCCCAGGAGGTGGACGCCGACGGCAGCGTGGTCCGGGAGTGGGACGACACCCCGCACGACTTCGGCCGGATCGCGGCCATGACCGCCAAGCAGGTGATCCTCCAGCGGCTGCGGGAGGCCACCGACGAGGTGCACTTCGGCGAGTACGTCGGCCGCGACGGCGACCTGGTCACCGGCGTGGTGCAGGCGCACGAGGCGCGGGCCGAGAAGGGCATCGTCAGCGTCGACCTGGGCAAGCTGGAGGGCGTCCTGCCCCAGTCCGAGCAGGTCCCCGGCGAGCGCTACGCGCACGGCGAGCGGATCCGCTGCGTCGTGGTGCACGTCGCAAAGGGCATGCGCGGCCCGCAGATCACCCTCTCCCGGTCGCACCCGGCCCTGGTGAAGAAGCTCTTCGCCCTGGAGGTGCCGGAGATCGCCGACGGCACCGTGGAGATCGGCGCCATCGCGCGTGAGGCAGGTCACCGCACGAAGATCGCGGTGCGCTCGACGGCCCAGGGGGTCAACGCCAAGGGCGCCTGCATCGGCCCGATGGGCCAGCGGGTCCGCGCGGTGATGAGCGAGCTGCACGGCGAGAAGATCGACATCATCGACTGGTCGGACGACCCCGCCACCTTCGTCGGCAACGCGCTCTCCCCGGCCAAGGCGCTGCGGGTGGAGGTCGTCGACCTGGCCAGCCGGACCGCCCGGGTGACCGTCCCGGACTTCCAGCTCTCGCTGGCCATCGGGCGGGAAGGGCAGAACGCCCGGCTCGCGGCCCGGTTGACCGGTTGGCGGATCGACATCCGCTCCGACGCGGAGCAGAGCGGGGCGGCCGGCCGGGGCGGAGCTGATCACGTTCCCGAGGCGGGCGGCGCGATCTCGAGCAGCTAGGGGTAGACTTCCTCCAGTGGCACGACGCGCGCTGCCGGAGCGCACCTGTGTGGGCTGCCGGAAACGAGCGCCGGCCAGCGAGTTGCTGCGGATCGTCGCGATCGGTGACGAGGCTGGTCATTACAGCCTCCGGCCCGATCCGGCTCGCAGACTGCCGGGTCGGGGAGCGAACATGCACCCGGATCCGGCCTGCTTCGCGCAGGCGGTGCGGCGCCGCGCCTTCGGGCGGGCACTGCGCGTCACCGGGGTCCCCGACCACGGTGCGCTCGCGGAGCACGTTGACGCGCAAACCCCGACGACCGGTCAGCCCGACCGGTCGAGGGTCGCTAGCAAGGTAGGACGACCGACATGAGCACACGATGAAGTCCCTGAAATGACCAGGCTTCAAGTGCACGAGTGAGGTCGCTGCGGGTGCTGCCCGCACGACCTCGGAGTGAGGAGTGCAGTGGCAGGAAAGGCCCGCGTACACGAGCTCGCCAAGGAGCTCGGGGTCGAGAGTAAGACCGTTCTCGCCAAGCTCAAGGAGATGGGCGAGTTCGTCAAGTCCGCGTCCAGCACCGTCGAGGCGCCCGTCGCCCGACGGCTGCGTGGCGCATTCGTCGCGTCCGCCGGTGGTTCCTCGGCGCCGGCCGCCCCGCCGGCGGCCGCACCGAGCCCGGCAACGACCCCGACGCCGTCCCCGACCCCGGGCGCCCCCCGGGTCTCGGCCAAGCCGATGCCGCCGCGGCGGCCGGCCGCGCCGACCCCTGGACCGAAGCCCAAGGGCCCGGTCCCCGGCCCGCCGCAGCCGGCGACTCCGGTCGCCAAGCCGGCGAGCGCGCACGACATCGAGGTGGCGGCCGCCGAGGCGCGCGCCGCCGCCCTCAAGGCTGAGCAGGAGGCCGCGGTCAAGGCCGCGCAGGCCGCCCGCCAGCAGCAGCGGGAGAACGTCCGCCGCGAGCCCCCGACCGAGGGTGGTCCCCGTCCGGGGCCGCGTCCGGGTCCGAACGCGGCGCCGCCGCGTCCGGGTGCCCCGGCCGCCGGCCGTCCCGGTGGCCCCACCCCGGGCCCGGGTGCCCGGCCGGGCGGTCGTCCGCCGGCGCGCGGCGCCGGCAACAACCCGTTCGGCATCCAGGGTGGCCAGCAGCGGCCTCCGGCCGCCGGTGGCGGCGGTCCGCGGCCGAGCCCGGCGGGCATGCCGCCGCGGCCCAGCCCGGCCTCCATGCCGCCCCGGCCCAGCCCGGCCTCCATGCCGAGCCAGCGGCCGACCACGGGTCGCCCCGGCGGCCCCGGTGGCGGTCGTGGCGGACCCGGCGGCGGCGCGGGCCGTCCCGGTGGTGGCGGCGGCGGCTTCCGCGGCGGTCCCGGTGGCGGTGGCGGCGGCGGTGGCTACCGCGGCGGTCCCGGCGGCGGTGCCGGTGGCGGCGGTGGTTACCGCGGCGGTCCCGGTGGCGGCGGTGGTGCTCCCGGTGGCGGTTTCCGCCCGGGTGCCCCGGCCGGCGGCGGTGGCCGTCCGGGTGGTGGCGGTCGTGGCCGTGGCGGTGGCGCCGCGGGTGCCTTCGGGCGTCCCGGTGGCCGGCCGACCCGCGGTCGCAAGTCGAAGAAGCAGCGCAGACAGGAGTTCGACAACCTGTCGGCCCCGACCATGTCCTCGGGTGCCCCCCGTGGCCAGGGTCAGGTCGTCCGGTTGTCCCGTGGCGCCTCGCTGTCGGACTTCGCCGACAAGATCAACGCCAACCCGGGTTCGCTGGTCCAGGAGATGTTCAACCTGGGCGAGATGGTGACGGCGACCCAGTCCTGCTCCGACGAGACGCTGCTGCTGCTGGGTGAGCACCTCGGCTTCGACGTGCAGATCGTCAGCCCGGAGGACGAGGACCGTGAGCTGCTCGCGCAGTTCAACATCGACCTCGACGCCGAGGTCGCGGCGGAGCGCCTGGTCAGCCGTGCGCCGGTCGTGACCGTCATGGGTCACGTCGACCACGGTAAGACCAAGCTGCTCGACGCGATCCGCAAGGCGAACGTCGTGGCCGGCGAGGCGGGTGGCATCACCCAGCACATCGGCGCCTACCAGGTCCACGTCCCGCACGAGGGCGAGGACCGCGCGGTGACCTTCATCGACACCCCGGGTCACGAGGCGTTCACCGCCATGCGTGCCCGCGGTGCCCAGGTGACGGACATCGTGATCCTGGTGGTGGCGGCCGACGACGGCGTCATGCCGCAGACCATCGAGGCGCTCAACCACGCCAAGGCTGCGGACGTGCCGATCGTGGTCGCGGTCAACAAGGTCGACAAGCCCGAGGCGAACCCGGACAAGGTCCGCCAGCAGCTGACCGAGTACGGCCTGGTCGCCGAGGAGTACGGCGGCGACACCATGTTCGTCAACGTGGCGGCCAAGCCCGGCATCGGCATCGAGGAGCTTCTCGAGGCCGTGCTGCTGACCGCCGACGCGTCGCTGGAGCTGACCGCTCCGATCGACGGGCCGGCGCAGGGTGTCGCCATCGAGGCGCACCTGGACAAGGGCCGTGGCGCGGTGGCGACCGTGCTGGTGCAGAAGGGCACCCTCCGGGCCGGCGACTCGATCGTCGCCGGTGGGGCGCACGGCCGGGTCCGGGCCATGCTGGACGAGAACGGCAAGCCGGTCGACGAGGCCGGGCCGGCGCGTCCGGTCATGGTGCTCGGTCTGACCACGGTGCCGGGTGCGGGTGACACCTTCCTGGCTGCCGAGGACGACCGGACCGTGCGGCAGATCGCCGAGCAGCGGCAGGCACGGCGGCGGGCGGCGTCCTTCGCCAACTCCCGTGGCCGGGCGACTCTCGAGACGCTCATGGAGCAGCTCAAGGAGGGCGAGAAGACCTCGCTCAACCTGGTGCTCAAGGGCGACGTCTCCGGTTCCGTGGAGGCCCTCGAGGACGCGCTGTTCAACCTCGACATCCCGGAGGAGGTCCAGCTTCGGATCATCCACCGGGGCGTGGGTGCGATCACCGAGAGCGACGTCATGCTCGCGAGCGCCTCGTCCGAGGCGGTCACGATCATCGGCTTCAACGTGCGGGCCGCCAACAAGGTCCGCGAGATCGCCGACCGCGAGGGCGTGGAGATCCGTTACTACACGGTCATCTACCAGGCCATCGAGGAGATCGACGCCGCGCTCAAGGGTCTGCTCAAGCCGGAGTACGAGGAGGTCGAGCTGGGCACCGCGGAGATCCGCGACGTCTTCCGCTCGTCCAAGATCGGCAACATCTCCGGCTGTATCGTCCGGTCCGGCCTCATCCGCCGCAACGCCAAGGCGCGGCTGCTGCGGGACGGGGCGGTCGTGGCGGACAACCTCACGATCAGCTCCCTCAAGCGGTTCAAGGACGACGCGACCGAGGTCCGCGAAGGCTTCGAGTGTGGTCTGACGCTGGGCGGTTTCAACAACGTCCAGGTCGGCGACATCATCGAGACCTTCGAGATGCGGGAGAAGCCGCGCGCCTGAGCGGTGTGAACGACGGAGACGGCCGGGGCCCTGCGGGTCCCGGCCGTCGCCGTTCCCGCAGGCTGCGACAATCTCCGGCGTGCTCAGGTACGCGCTGCTCCTCGCTCTCTCCGCCAACCGCGTCTACGCCGACGCCGCCGGTCGGCTGGCCCGCGCCGAGCTGACCGTGTTCGCCGGGTCCGGGGTCCTCGACTCGGCGCCGGTCGACGCCGCGGTGGAGCGGATCGGCGGGGTGGAGTACCTGACCTTCTCGGTCCCGGCGCCCGGCCTCGGCGCCCGCGACCTGGCGCACCTCGCCAACCTGTCGGCGGCGTACGCGCTCTTCGAGCGGGTAGGCGACGACCTGCTCCGGCCGGTGCCGCTGCACCCCCTGGCCCGGTACGACTCCGACCTCGTCACCATCCCCAAGTACGCCGGCAAGACCAACGAGCAGTTCACCCGGCTGCTGCTCAACGTCACCGTGCTGGCATCGGCCTCGGCGCCCCGGATGCTGGCCGGGCCGGTCGTGGTGCTCGACCCGCTCTGCGGGCGGGGCACCACCCTCAACCAGGCGCTCATGTACGGCTACGACGGCATCGGCGTGGAACACGACGGCAAGGACGTGGACACCTACGCGGCGTTCCTGCGTACCTGGCTGCGCCGCAAGCGGCTCAAGCACACCGCCGAGACGGTGCCGGTGCGGCGGGACCGCAGGCTCGTGGCCCGGCGCTTCGAGGCGGTCCTCGCGCCGTCCCGGGACGCGCACCGGACCGGGGAGACCCAGCGGGTCACCGTGCTGCACGCCGACACCACCCGGGCCCGCGAGGTGCTCCGCCCCCGCTGCGCCGACGTGATCGTGACCGACGCCCCGTACGGGGTGGCGCACGGCAGCCGCACCGACACGGGCCTGTCCCGCAGCCCGCTGGACCTGCTCACCGCCGCCGTACCGGTGTGGCGGGAACTGCTGCGTCCGGGCGGGGCGCTGGGCCTGTCCTGGAACACCCGCGTGGCCCCGCGCGCCGCCGCCGAGGCGGTGCTGGCCGACGCCGGCCTGCGGGTGGTCGACGGGCCCGGCTGGCGGGACCTGGCGCACCGGGTCGACCAGGCGATCGAGCGGGACGTGCTGGTGGCGGTGGCGCACGACGACTCCGGCTCGGCGCGGCCCGGCGACCCGGAGCCGTCGGCGGAAACCGGGTGACCGCAGGAGTGCTCCTGCCGTACCGTTGCTCGCCGTGTACACCGGAACCGCGCAATTCGACCTGTTGCTCCCGGGGGACTCCCGGTCCCTGAAGGCCAAGCGGTCGTACGTCCGGCCGATCGTCGCGGCGCTGCGCCGGTTCGAGGTGTCCGCCGCCGAGGTGGGTGCCCTCGACCTGCACGGCCGTACGCAGATCGGGGTGGCCGTGGTGGCCGCCGAGCCGGCGCACGTCCGCGAGGTGCTCGACGCCTGCGAGCGGCTGGTGGCCGCCCGGCCGGAGGTCGAGCTGCTGTCGGTCCACCGCCGCCTGCACGGCGAGGAGGACTGACCGGGCCAGTCGCCGGCTGGCGGCGGCCCCGCGCGGGGGCGGCGATCGCGCGGGTAATGTTCGGGATGTTGAGCGGTCGGACCGGCGGCGCCGCGCCGTCGTCCCCGGCCGACGGCTCCAGGTCCCGGCAGTGCCGTCAGGCGCGCCGAGCGGGAGCCGTCGTAGGAAGCAGGAAGCCCTGGAGGTGGGGGACATGACGGATCCGGCCAAGGTACGCCGGCACGCGGAGCGCATCCGTGAACTTGTCGCGTCGGTGGTGCGGAGCCAGATCAAGGACCCCCGGCTCGGCATGATCACGATCACCGACGCCCGGATCACCGCCGACCTGCGCGACGCCACCGTCTTCTACACGGTGCTCGGCGACGCGACGGCCCAGGCCAGCACCGCCGCCGCGCTGGAGAGCGCCAAGGGCATGCTGCGCAGCACGGTGGGCAAGGCGCTCGGGCTGCGCCACTCGCCGACGCTGACCTTCGTCCTCGACGACGTGCAGGACCAGGTCAAGCACATCGACGACCTGCTCGCGGCGGCGCGCAACGCCGACGCCGAGGTGCAGCGCCTGGCGGCCAAGGCCGAGTACGCGGGCGAGGCCCAGCCGTACCGGGTCGAGGACGAGGACGAGGACACCGAGGACGCCGAGGTCGAGGCGACCGGGGACGAGGAGCCGCGCGGCGGCGACCGCCCGTGACCGGTCCCGCCGCGGGCGGCGCCGGCCCGACCGACAGCGACTGGGCGGCCGCCGTGGCGGCGGTACGCGGGCTCACCGCTACCGCGCGGGTGCTGCTCATCTGCCACGTCAACCCGGACGGCGACGCGCTGGGCAGCATGCTCGGCTTCGGGCTGGGCCTGCGCCGGCTCGGCGTACGGCAGCTCCAGGCGACCTTCCCCGGGCCGCCGGAGGTGCCCGAGCCGTTCCGCTGGTTGCCCGGTTCCGATCTGCTCGTGGCGCAGGACGACGCCTACCCGGATCCGGACCTGGTGATCTGCTTCGACGCGGCGAGCGAGTCGCGCCTGGGCGACCTGGTCGACCGGCTGGACAAGGCGGGCACCGCGCTGGTGCTGGACCACCACGCCTCGAACACCGGGTTCGGCGGCATCCACCTGGTCGACCCGCAGGCGGCCGCCACCTCGGTGGTCGCGCTGGGGCTGCTGGACCGGCTCGGGGTGCCGCTGGACGCGGAGATCGCGGCCGGCCTCTACGTGGCGCTCAGCACCGACACCGGCTCGTTCCGCTTCGAGGCCACCACGCCGGCCGTGCACGAGATGGCGGCCCGGCTGCTGGCCACCGGGATCCGGCCGGGGGAGATCTCCCGGAGGATCTTCGACACGCGCCCGTTCGGCGCGGTCCGCCTCTTCGGCGAGGTGGTGGGCCGGGCGCGGCTGGAGCCGGCGGCCGCCGGCGGGCACGGGTTCGTCTGGACGTACGCCACCCGGGACGACCTGGCCCGGCACGACCAGCCGGCGTACGTGCTGGAGGCCCTGATCGACTCGGTGCGCTGCACGGCCGAGGCGGACGTGAGCTGCGTGGTCAAGCAGTCCGGCGACGCCGAGTGGGCGGTCTCGCTGCGCAGCAAGGGCGCGGTGGACGTGAGCCGGGTCGCCATGGCGCTCGGCGGCGGCGGGCACCGCTTCGCCGCCGGGTTCACCGGGCGGGGCACGGTCGACGAGGTGGTGGAGCGCATCCGCGCCGAGCTGCCGGGCGCCCTGCTGCCCGCCTGAGCCACCCCGAGGGCGGGAACCGGGGGTGACTCCGGGGCGCGCCGGTCTTCCCGCGTTTCGTGACGCTGGGGACAATCGGGTGATGGATCACCCCCGTGAGCTCACCGTCGAGGCGCCCCGGGCCTGGGACCGCCCGGTCGTCTCCGTGCCGGTGCTGATCTGCCTCTCCCTGGTCGGCGGGCAGATGCCATCCTTCTCCGCCGCGGCCAACCTCTACACCCTGGGCACCGGCGGGGCGTTGATCTGGGTCGGCCTGAGCAACCGGGTGCCGCCCCGGCGGCCGGCGCCGCGGCGGCTGCCGTCCGGCGCGCTCTGGTGGCTGCTGCCGGTCACCGTCTTCGGCGTCCTGGAGGGCGCGACCTTCGTGCTGTCGGTGGGGGACGAGTTCCCCACGTTCTCCCGGCTGGCCGACCCCCTGCTGGAGGATCAGCTGGTCCGCTCGGCGGGCTGGTTCGCCTGGCTGACGGCGTTCTGGGGGCTGGTCCGGCGATGATGCGCACCCTGGCGATCGGCGGCTTCCTGGCCGCGCTGCTGCTCTTCGCGGCGGTCGAGTGGGCCGCCCGGCGGGAGGGCTCGCGCATCCCGTCCCTGGCCGACGTCTGCGCCTTCGTGATGCGCTACGAGGTCGGACCCGTGCCGGTCGGGCGGATCGGCCTGTTCGGCTTCTGGTGGTGGCTGGGCTGGCACTTCCTGGCCCGCTGAGGCGCGCCGCCGGGCGTCGTTTCCTGCTGTCCGCATTGCGGGAACAGTGGGCAGCATGTGGAAAGTGAACGTTAATTTGGGTGAGGGCCGGCGCTTCGGCGCTGGTCACGGGGCGGTGGTGCCTCACCCGGTGCCGCCTCCCTCCAGGGTCAGACCGACCCGGGCACACGCTGCCGACGAGCCGCTCCGGTGATCCCGGACCGCACTGCCGGCGCTCAGCAGGCCGACGGCTCCAGGTCGCGGCGCGGCGGAAGGCGCGCCGGGCTGGAACGTCGGATCGCCCCGTAGGGCCGCCGTGCGTCGGTGGTCCGCACCCTGGAAGGGAACTCCCATGGCGACCAAGCGCAAGCCGCAGACCGAGAACACCACCGACGAGGCGCGCGAGCAGATGCGCCGCGCACTGCAGACCTCGATGGACACCCGCCAGTGACGGTGGCCGCCCGGCGGTGACGCCGTTCCGCGACGTCACCGCCGCTCCGGTCGCCTCGATCTCCGCCCGCTCCGCGGCGACCGTTGGGTGATCGACCCGGGGGTGGCATCGGCCGGTAAGTAGTGGGCAGGGTTGCGTCCCTTACGCGGGGCGTGCCAGGATCGGCGGCGATGAGTCAGACAGTCGCGCCCGCCGTCCAGTCCGCGACGGCCCGGCGGATCGCCGCGCTCGCCCTGCCGGCCCTCGTGGTCCTCGCGGCCGAGCCGCTCTACGTCCTGGTCGACACGGCGGTCGTCGGGCACCTCGGGCGGGTCCCGCTCGCCGCGCTCGCCATCGGCGGCACCGTGCTGACGCTGACCGCCTGGCTCGGCACCGTCGTGGCGTACGGGACCACGGGGCGGTCGGCCCGGCGGTTCGGCGCGGGCGACCGGGCCTCGGCGGTGGCCGAGGGCGTGCAGGCGTCCTGGCTGGCCCTGAGCGTCGGGGTGCTGGTGGCGCTCGCCATGCAGGTCGGCGGCGGGTGGCTGGCGCGTACCCTCGCCGGCGGCCCCGGCGACGTGGCCGACGCGGCTGCGACCTGGCTGCGGATCGCGGCGCTCGGCGCGCCCGGGCTGCTGCTGGCGGCGGCCGGCAACGGCTGGCTGCGCGGCATCCAGGACACCCGGCGGCCGCTGCTCTTCGTGCTCGGTCCCAACCTGCTCTCCGCGCTGCTCTGCCCACTGCTGGTCTACCCGGCCGGGCTCGGCCTGGCCGGCTCGGCCGTGGCGAACGTGGTGGCGCAGACCATCTCCGGTGGCCTCTTCGCGGCGGCCCTGTTCCGCGAGCGGATCCCGCTGCGCCCCCGGCCCCGGCTGATCGGCCAGCAGTTGACGCTCAGCCGGGACCTGCTCATCCGGGGTGTCGCCTTCCAGGCCAGCTTCCTGTCCGCGACCGCCGTGGCCGCCCGGTTCGGGGCCGCCGCGGTCGGCGCGCACCAGATCGCCGTACAGCTCTGGTTCTTCACCGCCCTGGTGCTGGACGCCCTGGCGATCGCCGCGCAGTCCCTGATCGGCGCGGCGCTCGGCGCCGGCGACGCCGCCGCGGCGCGCGCCCTCGCCCGGCGGATCGCCCTGCTCGGCGGGCTCTGCGGTGTGGCGTTCGCGGTGCTCATCGCCGCCGGCGCCGGCCTGGTGCCGGCGTGGTTCAGCTCCGATCCGCAGGTACGCGAGCAGGCCATGGTCGCCTGGCCCTGGTTCGTGGCGCTCCAGCCGATCGGCGGCGTGGTGTTCGCCCTGGACGGCGTGCTGATCGGTGCGGGGGACGTCCGCTACCTGCGCAACCTGACCATCGTGGCGGCGCTGGGCGGTTTCCTGCCGGCCATCTGGCTGGCCTACGGGCTCGACCTCGGGCTGGGCGGGATCTGGGCCGGGCTGACCCTGTTCGTGGTGCTCCGGCTGGTCGCCCTGCTGCTGCGCCTGCGGTCCGGCGGCTGGGCGGTCGTCGGCGCGGTCCGCTGACCACGGCCGCCGGCCGTCAGCAGGTGTCCGGGAGGTCCAGCGTCGCGGCCGGGTCGAAGACCGCGTCCTGGTCCGGGCCGTCCGGGCCGCCGGCGTTGCTGGTGCCCAGGTCGAGCAGGCCCTTGTCGAAGGCCGCGCAGTCGATGTTGGCGGCGTACGAGTTCGCGTCCTCGATCCACAGCCCGTTCGAGCCGCGGTCGACGTCGTCGGGATGCGGCATGCTCCAGACCACCGTGTCGTGCACGACGACCAGCCCGTCGCCCGGCGCGGTGCTGCCGGTCTCGAAGGCGTACGACCAGACGAAGTTGGTGGTCACCGCCAGGATCCGCACGCCGTCGGCGTCCTTGGTGGCCCGGTAGCTGATCCGCCCCTTCACCCTGGGCTGGTCGTCGGTGAGCCGGGCGCCGGGCGCCAGCCGGGTGGCGTACGCGGCGAAGGTGTCCGACGCGAAGCTCTTGCGCATGTCGGCGCGGGCGTCCCGGGCGAACTGCCGGATGAGCGGCTCCGGGTCGTCCGCGGTCATGAACCGGCGGTCCAGCCGCGCGGTCACCAGGACCGTCCGGACCTTCGCCAGGGTGGCCGCCACCTGCTTCTCGGTGAACGGGCCGGTCCGCTTGGCGGCCGGCAGGACGATCCCCGCCTGCCCCTGCGGGAACCCGGCGGCCGGGGTGCCGTCGAAGGGGCCGGACGTCCGTGGCGCGGCGGACGTGGCGGCCGGTGCCGCGGACGTGGCCGCCGGTGCGCCGGGCGGCGGGCCGAACGTCGGGAACACCACCGGCGTCCCGCCCGAGGACGGCATCGACACCAGGATGGCCCCGCCGACCACCCCGACGAAGGCGAGCAGCAGCAGCGCCGTCACGCCGGTCAGCAGGGAGCCGGGGTGGCGGCTCCGCCAGCCCCGCAGCCCGCCGTCGCGGCCCGGATCACCCGCGCCGGGCGGCGGCCGGCGCTGCCACTCCGGGCCCGCCGGCGGTCCGGGCGGTCCGGGCGGGTGGCCGGGCGGTCCGGGCCGGTGGCCCGGTGGCCCGGCGGGCTGGCGTGGTGGTGCGGAGTCCGGCCGATCGTCGGTCATCGCGGCCCCCGGTCAGGAGTGGGCGAGATGTCACCGAGTGTCCCACCTTGTCGCCCGACGCGGTAGCCCCCGGCGGCCGTCAACAGGGCTTGAACGACCCCGGCCCGCCCATCCACGGGTAGACCGTGAGGAAGCCCTCCGCCAGGCGGGAGCACTCGACGTTGCTGGTGCTCGCCCGCGCCGACACGAGCCAGAGCCCGCGCTGCGCGGCGGGCAGCCCGTCCGACCGGGGGACGTGCCAGACGACCTCGTCGCGGATCGCCGCCAGACCCGCCTGGCCCGGGGTGGTGCGCGGCACGTCGAACGCGTACACCCAGACGTATGCGGTGGTGATCTCCAGCACCGGGACGCCGTTCTCGTTCCTGGTGGCCCGGTAGCGGATCGTCCCCCGGGCCCTGACCTCCCCGGCCTCGTCACGGGAGCCGATCCGGGTGGCGTAGTTCAGGAAGGTGTTGCCGTCGAAGTCGTGCGCCAGCTCCCGGCGGGCGTCCGGCGCGAGGAGGGCCAGGAACGGCTCCGGGTCGCCGAGGAGCATGGCCAGATCGAGGCGGGCCGCCGTGAGCGCCGTGCGGACCCGGGTCAGGGCCGCGGCCACCTCCGCGGCGGTGAACGGTCCGGTAGCGGTGGCCCGGGGCAGCGTGAGCGCCTCCTGGCCGACCGCGAAGTCCGCCGCGGCGCTCCCGGCGAAGAGGTCCCGCCGCTCGCCGACCTGGCTCAGCGGCACCGGAGACGGCGTGGGCGAGGCCGTCGGCTGGGCGGTGCCGGCCCGGATCCGGTCGACCGCGACGTGACCGAGCGTGGCCGTGGCGCCGAGGAGTGCCAGCGCCAGCAGCACGACACCGGCGACGTGGCGCTTGCCGCGCCCCCGGGACCACACGAGCCGGATGCGCTCCCCGCGGGTCAACGGGGTCGCCGCGTCCTCGCCGGTCATCCAGTCCGGCAGCCGGACGGCCTCACCGCGGGTGGCGACGTCGTATCGGCCCGGGGCCACCGGTGGGGTGGTCTCGTCTTCGGTGGTCATGTGGCATCCCGAGGTGTTCGGAGCGGCTTGGCGGCTGATCTTCGTACCCGCACCGGGGGTCAGATCTCGTGGTGCGTGATCTTGTAGAGCAGGTAGAGCGTGCCGACCACCAGGACGGTGGCCACCACGGCCACCACCACGAAGGACACGATCGCGGAGAGCGCCGGGTGCCGCTCGCTGAACCGGGTGCGGTCCCGCCACGCCCAGAGCCGCCGCCGCGTCGCCGCCAGCACCGGCACGCCGTCGACGAGGTCGGAGAGGCGGCGGCCGAGGGTGCGGCGCGGCGGCTCCGGGTTCCGCATCCACTCGGGCAGGTCGACCCGGGGACGGTGCTCGTGCGACGGCGGGGTGGCGCTCATGCGGGGGCTCCAGGGGGTTGGTGCGACGGGGGGTGGCGGCAGTGTGCCGGACCGGGGCCGACCGCGCGACCCCAGTCCGGCGCGGGTCAGCAGGGGTCCTGGACCTCGAGGGAGCGGTCCGGGTCGAACGCGGCGTCCGGGTCCTCCCAGCCGCCCGGACCGCCGTAGGTGGGCGTGACCTCCACCTCCAGCAGGCCCTTGTCCAGGCCGGCGCACTCCACGTTCGTGACGTAAGCGTCCCCGTCGCGCAGCCACAGGCCGGCGGAGCTGTCGGCCACGTCGTCCGAGTGCGGCACCTGCCAGACCACGGTGTCGTGCACCACGACGACGCTGTCCGCCGGAGCGACGCCCTCGCGCTGGAGGGCGTACACCCAGACGAAGTTGGTGGTGACCTCGAGCATCCGGATCCCGTCGTCGGTGCGGGTCGCCCGGTAGGTCACCCGTCCCTTCACCCGGGGCTGGTGCTTCGTCAGGTGGGTCGCGGGCCCGAGCCGCGTGGCGTAGGTGCCGAAGGTGCCACCGGCGAAGTCCTTGCGGATGCTCGCGCGGGTGTCCGGCGCGAACTGCCGGACGAGCCGTTCCGGGCTGCCGGCGGTCATGAACGACCGGTCCAGCCGGCTGGTCACCAGTGCCTTGCGGACCTTCGCCAGCGCGGCGGCCACCTGCTTCTCCGTGAACGGTCCGGTCCGCTTCGCGGCGGGCAGGGCGATCCCCGCCGCCCCCTCGGGGAAGCCCGCGGCCGGCGTGCCGTCGAAGGCGCCGGCCGCCGGGGGCGGCGACGCCGACGTCACGGCCTGCTCGCCGACCGGCTGGCTGATCGTCGGGTACGCCGTGGGCGTCTGCGCCCAGCGCTGGATGCCCAGGTAGCCGCCCGTGGCGACCAGCCCGAAGAAGGCGAGCACCAGCAGGGCGGCGACGCCGCCGAGCAGCTTGCCCGAGTGGTCGCCCAGCCAGATGCGGAACCGGTCGGAGCGGTCCGGCTCGGCCGTCACGGCCGGCCGGCGCAGCCAGTCGGGGACCGTCCCCAGCCCGTCGGCGGGCGGGTACGGCTGGTCGGGACGGCCGGGTTCGGGGGCGGGTGCGTGCTCGGTCATCTCGGTTCCCAGCGGTTCACGGGGGGCGGGGGTGGTCGGGCCGGACGTGCCGGGTCAGCAGGTGTCGGGAATGTCCAGCGAGCGGTCCGGGTCGTACAGGGAGTCGCGGTCCGGGGTGGGGGTGGCGACCGGCTTCCCGTCGCCCCCCTTGCCGAGGTCGAGCAGTCCCTTGTGGAAGGCCGCGCAGTCGACGTTCGAGGCGTACGAGCCCATGTCCGTGAGCCAGAGACCGTTGTCCCGGGAGCGGACGTCGTCCGGGTGGGGCACCTCCCAGACCAGGGTGTCGTGCACGACCACCACCGCGTCACCGGGCGCGGCCCCCGGGCTCAGGAAGGCGTACGCCCAGACGAAGTTGGTGGTCACCCGGAGCATCCGGATCCCCTGCTCGTCCCGGGTCGCCCGGTAGGTGACCCGGCCCTTCACCCGGGGCTGGTCCGGCAGCAGCCGGGCGCCGGGCGCGAGCCGGGTCGCCACGCTGATGAAGCTCGCGTCGCTGACCTCCTCGCGGAGGTGGCGGCGGGCGTCCGGCGCGAACTGCCGCACCAACCGCTCCCGGTCCTTCGCCGTCATGAAGGCGCGGTCGAGCCGGGCGGTCACCAGCGCGGTCCGGACCTTCGTGAGCGTGGCGGACACCTGCTTCGCGGTGAAACCGCCGGTCGCCTTCGCCGGGGGCAGCGTGATCCCGGCCGCGCCCTCCGGGAAGGCCCCCGCCGGGGTGCCGTCGAACGGCCCGGCGGCCGGAGGCGGCGACGCCGCGGTGGTCGCCTGGATGCCGGCGGGCGGGCTCACCGTCGGGTACGCCCGGGGCGGGTCGGCCGGGCGCCGGACGTGCCGGTATCCGGCCGCGCCGAGGTACGCCAGCAACGCGAGCGCCAGCACCGCGCCGACGCCGAGGCGCAGGCCGCGGGCGTGCCGGCCGAACCAGATGCGCAGCCGGGTGGCCGGGCCGACCCGGATCTCCCGCTCCAGCTGGCGTACCCAGTCCGGGATCTCCTCCGGGCCGCCCGTAGAGGGGCGGTCGAGCCGCGGTGGCTCGGGGGTGAAGTCGTCGCTGCTCATCGTGCTTCCCGGGCAGGAGTGGGGCGAGGGGCGCATGATCTTGACACCCGGGTCGATCAGGGCGGTATCCCCCGCAGGGCCGATCACCGCCGTCTGGCAGGCTTGGCCGTCGTGAGCGCAGACGGTCTGATCGTGGTCGACAAGCCCGGCGGCATGACGTCGCACGACGTGGTGGCCCGGATCCGGCGGCTGGCCCGCACCCGGCGGGTGGGGCACGGCGGCACGCTGGACCCGATGGCCACCGGCGTGCTGGTGATCGGCGTGGGCCGGGCCACCCGGCTGCTCACCTACGTCATCGGCGCCGGCAAGAGCTACACGGCGACGATCCGGCTGGGCCAGGCGACGGTCACCGACGACGCCGAGGGCGACGTGATCGCCAGCACCCCGGCCGGCGCGGTCACCGACGACGCGGTCCGCGCCGCGCTCGCCGCGCTCACCGGCGAGGTCGACCAGGTGCCCAGCGCGGTCAGCGCCATCAAGATCGACGGGCAGCGGGCGTACAAGCGGGTGCGCGAGGGGGAGAGCGTCGAGCTGCCGGCCCGCCGGGTGACCATCTCGCGGCTGGACGTGCTGGCGATCCGCCGGGACACCCCGGACCTGGTGGACGTGGACGTGGACGTCACCTGCTCGTCCGGGACGTACATCCGGGCCATCGCCCGGGACGCGGGCCTGGCGCTCGGGGTCGGCGGCCATCTCACCGCGCTGCGCCGCACCGCGGTGGGCGGGTTCACCCTGGCCGAGGCGGCCACCCTAGACGCGCTGGAGCAGCGCGCGCCGGACGTGGTGAACCTGCCGCTGGACGCGGCCGCCGGCCGGTTCTTCCCGCGCCGGGACGCCACACCCGAGGAGGCCAGGGTGCTCTCCCACGGCGGGCCGCTGGACCCGGCCGGCGTCGCCGGGCCGTACGCGGTCTTCGGCCCGGACGGCGGGCTGATCGCTATCGTCAGCGAGCGGGACGGGCGGGCCCGCGCGGAGATCGTGCTGGCCCCCGCCTGACGGCGCGTGGGCGGACAGGGGAGGAGCGGCATGCAGCGGTGGCGGGGGTACGAGGCGGCGCCCGGCGGCTGGGGGCGTTCGGTGGTCACCATCGGCGTCTTCGACGGCGTGCACAAGGGCCACCAGGCCACCATCGGCCACGCCGTGGCGCGGGCCCGTGAGCTCGGCGTCAAGTCGGTGGTGGTGACCTTCGACCCGCACCCCGCCGAGGTGGTGCGTCCCGGCTCGCACCCGGCCGTGCTCACCGAGCCGGCCCGCAAGGCCGAGCTGATCGAGGCGCTCGGCGTCGACGTGCTCTGCGTCGTGCCGTTCACCCCGGAGTTCTCCCGGCTGCCGGCCGAGGCGTTCGTGCACGACATCCTGGTCGAGCACCTGCACGCCGCGCTCGTGGTGGTCGGCGACAACTTCCGGTTCGGGCACCGGGCGGCCGGCGACGTGGCGCTGCTGGAGCGGCTGGGCCGCACCTTCGGCTTCGCGGTGGAGGGCGGCCCGCTGGTCGCCGAGTCCGGCACGGTCTTCTCCTCCACGTACATCCGCTCCTGCGTCGACGCGGGCGACGTGGCCGCGGCGGCCGCCGCGCTGGGCCGCCCGCACCGGGTCGAGGGCGTGGTGGTGCGCGGTGACCAGCGCGGGCGTGAGCTGGGCTACCCGACCGCGAACCTGCTGACCCACCGGTACGCGGCGATCCCCGCGGACGGGGTGTACGCGGCCCGGCTGGTGCGCCGGGGCGGTGAGCCCCTCGCGGCGGCGGTCTCCATCGGCACGAACCCGACGTTCTCCGGGCGGGAGCGCCGGGTGGAGGCGTACGCGCTGGACTTCACGGGCGATCTCTACGGCGAGCGGCTGGCCCTGGACTTCGTGGCGCACCTGCGGGAACAACGGACGTACGACGCAATCGAGCCGCTGGTGGCCCAGATCGCCGAGGACGTGGAGCGGACCCGCCGGGCGGTCGGCTGAGCGCGCCGGAGCCGGTCGGCCGCTCTCTTGGCGGCCCTTCACCGGGCGGTTCCCCGCCGGGCTGGTAGTCTGGCAGGGACGTCGGCTGACCGACGTGGGGCCTCGCGTGCCTGCACGACGCCGCGGGTGCGAGGAACCGGTCCGTTTCCCGGTCACTCCGACCGATCCGGACCTCATCTAACGTTCCACGAAACAGGGAGAACATGGCGCTCGACCAGGAAGCCAAGGCCAAGATCCGCTCGGAGTACGCGACCGCCGAGGGCGACACCGGTTCGCCGGAGGTGCAGGTCGCGGTCCTCACGAAGCGGATCGCCGAGCTCACCGAGCACCTGAAGGTGCACAAGCACGACCACCACAGCCGCCGCGGGCTGCTGCTGCTGGTCGGCCGTCGCCGCCGGCTGCTCAACTATGTCCAGAAGAAGGACATCAACCGCTACCGGTCGCTCATCGAGCGGCTCGGCCTGCGCCGATGACGTGACGGGGGAGTGGCCGGTCGGCCGCTCCCCCGTTCCGGTACCACCAGAAGAACCCGGCCACACGACCGACCGAGAGGGAGCCGGTCAGCGCACCGGTCTCCGGTAGTGGCCCCCGGGAACGCCGGCATCATGCCGGCCACCCGGGCGCTTCGATCGAAGACCGGCCGCCTGAGCAGTTCCCCGTGTCGTGGGCCGACGACGCGAAGGAGCACCACAGCACATGACCGAGACCAACCTCGGCACCGAATCCCGCACCGCCGTGATCGACAACGGGTCCTTCGGCACCCGCGAGATCACCTTCTCCACCGGCCGACTGGCCCGTCAGGCCGCCGGCTCCGTCATCGCCCAGCTCGGCGAGACGGTCGTCCTCTCCGCCACCACCGCCGGCAAGCAGCCCCGGGAGCAGTTCGACTTCTTCCCGCTGACCGTCGACGTCGAGGAGCGGATGTACGCCGCGGGCCGGATCCCCGGCTCGTTCTTCCGCCGCGAGGGCCGGCCCAGCGAGGACGCCATCCTCACCTGCCGGCTGATCGACCGGCCGCTGCGCCCGTCGTTCGTCAAGGGCCTGCGCAACGAGGTCCAGGTCGTCGAGACCGTGCTGGCCCTCGACCCGCAGCACCCGTACGACGTGGTGGCGATCAACGCCGCCTCGATGTCCACCAAGCTCTCCGGCCTGCCGTTCTCCGGCCCGATCGGCGCGACCCGGGTCGCGCACGTCGACGGCCAGTGGGTCGCCTTCCCGACCCTCGAGGAGCTGGCCCGGGCCACCTTCGACATGGTCGTGGCCGGCCGGGCGCTGGCCGACGGCGACGTCGCGATCATGATGGTCGAGGCCGAGGCGACGCCGAACGCCGTGGCCCTGATCGCGGGCGGCGCCACCGCCCCGACCGAGGAGATCGTGGCCAGTGGCCTGGAGGCCGCCAAGCCGGCGATCCGCGAGCTGTGCCGCGCGCAGAGCGAGCTGGCCGAGGTGGCCGCCAAGCCGGTCGCCGAGTTCCCGGTCTTCCTGGACTACCAGGACGACGTCTACCAGGCGGTGGCCGACCTGGTCCGCGCCGAGGTCGCCGAGGCCCTCAAGATCGCCGGCAAGGCGGACCGCGAGGAGGCCCTGGACCGGGTCAAGGCCAAGGTCGCCGAGGAGCTCGGCGGTCGGTTCGAGGGCCGCGAGAAGGAGCTCTCCGCCGCCTTCCGGTCGCTGACCAAGTCCGAGGTCCGCAACCGGGTGCTGCGCGAGCAGGTCCGCATCGACGGCCGCGGCCCGCGCGACATCCGCCCGCTGACCGCCGAGGTCGGCGTGCTGCCGCGGGTGCACGGCTCGGCGCTGTTCGAGCGGGGCGAGACCCAGATCCTGGGCGTCACCACGCTGAACATGCTGCGCATGGAGCAGATGGTGGACACCCTGTCCCCGGAGAACCGCAAGCGCTACATGCACAACTACAACTTCCCGCCGTACTCGACCGGTGAGACCGGCCGGGTCGGCTCGCCGAAGCGGCGCGAGATCGGCCACGGCGCTCTCGCCGAGCGGGCGCTGATCCCGGTGCTGCCGTCGCGCGAGGAGTTCCCGTACGCCATCCGGCAGGTCTCCGAGGCGCTCGGCTCCAACGGCTCCACCTCGATGGGCTCGGTCTGTGCCTCGACGCTGGGCCTGCTCTCGGCCGGTGTGCCGCTGAAGGCGCCGGTCGCCGGCATCGCCATGGGCCTCATCTCCGACGAGGTGGACGGCAAGACCCAGTACGTGACGCTGACCGACATCCTCGGCGCCGAGGACGCGTTCGGCGACATGGACTTCAAGGTCGCGGGCACGCCGGAATTCGTCACCGCGCTCCAGCTCGACACCAAGCTCGACGGCATCCCGTCGGACGTGCTGGCCGCCGCGCTCCAGCAGGCGAACGAGGCCCGGCAGACCATCCTCGAGGTGATGAAGCGGGCCATCGAGGCGCCGGCCGAGATGTCGGAGTACGCCCCGCGGGTCACCACCGTGAAGATCCCGGTCGACAAGATCGGCATGGTGATCGGCCCGAAGGGCCAGACCATCAACGCCATCCAGGACGAGACCGGCGCCGAGATCTCCATCGAGGACGACGGCACCATCTACGTCGGCGCCACCAACGGCCCGTCCGCCCAGGCGGCGGTGGACCGGATCAACGGCATCGCCAACCCGACTCTGCCGAAGGTGGGGGAGCGGTTCCTCGGCACGGTGGTGAAGACCGCAGCGTTCGGCGCCTTCATCTCGCTGCTCCCGGGCCGCGACGGCCTGCTGCACATCTCCAAGGTGGGCGACGGCAAGCGGGTCGAGAAGGTCGAGGACTTCCTCAACGTCGGCGACCGGGTCGAGGTGGAGATCGCGGACATCGACGCCCGCGGGAAGATCTACCTGGACAAGATCCGTCCGGAGGGCGCCGAGGCGCCGGCCGCCGGTGAGGCCGCCGAGGGCGGCGAGCGTCCGGCCGGCCGGGACCGCGGCGGCGACCGTGGCCCGCGCGACCGCGGCGACCGTGAGCGCGGCGGCGACCGCGAGCGCGGCGGCCGGGGCCCGGAGCGCGGCGAGGGCGGCGGCGAGGGCGGCGGCGACGGCCGTCCGCGGCGCCGTACCCGGCACAGCTGATCCATCCACCGGCCGGGTGACGCCCATGGCGTCACCCGGCCGGTGACTGCTCCCGCCCGTCGCGCGTCAGCCGCTGGGCCGGAGTCATCACCGCACCACCCACCCCTCGTCGAACTGAGAGCAGGTTCCTCGTGAGTCGGATCCGGCGTTCGTCCTCCCCGGCGGCTCGACGGGGGGTCACGTCGTCCGGGGTCGCGCGCCCCGCGGGCGGAGCGGCCCGGGCGATCACCCGCACCCTCAGCGACGACCCGCTGGGCGGCACCGTCCGCCGCACCGTGCTCCCCAGCGGCCTGCGCGTGCTCACCGAGGCGATCCCGGCGATGCGCAGCGTCTCGTTCGGCATCTGGGTGGCGGTCGGCTCCCGCGACGAGACCGGGCCGCAGGCCGGCGCCGCGCACTTCCTGGAGCACCTGCTCTTCAAGGGCACCAACAAGCGCAGCGCCCTGGAGATCTCCTCCGAGATCGAGGCGGTGGGCGGTGAGACCAACGCCTTCACCACCAAGGAATACACCTGCTACTACGCCCGGGTGCTGGACGAGGACCTGCCGCTGGCCATCGACGTCATGTGCGACCTGGTCGCCGACTCGGTGCTCGCCGCACCCGACGTGGAGACCGAACGCGGGGTCATCCTCGAAGAGATCGCCATGCACGACGACGAGCCCGGCGACGAGGTGCATGACCTGTTCGCCCGCGCCGTCTACGGCGACCACCCCCTCGGCCGGCTCATCTCCGGCACCGAGGAGACGGTCACCCCGATGACCCGGCGGCAGATCCAGAGCTTCTACCGCCGCCGCTACACCGCCCCGGACATCGTCATCGCCGCCGCCGGCAACCTCGACCACGCCGCCGTGGTCAAGCTGGTCCGGCAGGCGCTGCGCGGCACCCCGCTGGACACCGACCCGGCCGCGCCGGCCCCGCACCGGGCGGCCACCCCGGCGGTACGCACCAAGCCGGCCGCCACCCTGGTCGAGCCGAAGGAGACCGAGCAGGCGCACGTCATCCTCGGCTGCCCCGGCATCGACCGCACCGACGAGCGGCGCTTCGCCCTCGGGGTGCTCAACAACGTGCTCGGCGGCGGCATGTCCAGCCGGCTGTTCCAGGAGATCCGCGAGCAGCGCGGCCTGGCCTACTCGGTCTACTCCTACGCGAGCCAGTACGCCGACAGCGGCCTCTTCGCCGTCTACGCCGGCTGCGCCCCGGGCAAGGTGGACGAGGTGCTGGACCTGACCCGGGCCGAGCTGTCCCGGGTGGCCGCCACGGGGATCACCGAGGCCGAGCTGGCCCGGGGCAAGGGGATGAGCAAGGGCTCCTTCGTCCTCGGCCTGGAGGACACCGGCTCCCGGATGAGCCGGCTGGCCAAGGGCGAGCTGCTCTACGGCAACCTCATGCCGGTCGACGAGCTGCTGGCCCGGGTCGACGCGGTGACCCTGGACGACGTCAACGGCCTCGCCGCCGAACTGCTCGCCCGGCCGATGTCCCTCGCCGTGGTGGGCCCGTTCGACAGGTCCGCCTTCGCCGCACGCTGACCGTCCCGCTCCGCGGTCCACGGGGGTGGCCGCGTCCCGATTGGGATAGGTTGTGCCCCGTGACTGACGAGCAGGAGAAGACCCCGGTGCGGGTCGGCGTGCTGGGCGGCCGCGGCCGCATGGGCATGGAGGTCTGCAAGGCCGTCGACGCGGCCGCCGACCTCGACCTGGTGGCGACGATCGACCAGGGCGACGCCCTCTCCGCCGCCTCCGGCGCCGACGTGGTCGTCGACTTCACCACCCCCGACGTCGTCATGGACAACCTGCGCTGGTGCATCGACCAGGGCGTTCACGCGGTCGTCGGCACCACCGGCTTCACCGAGCAGCGGCTGGAGCAGGTGCGCGGCTGGCTGGCCGGCAAGCCCGGCGTCGGCGTGGTGATCGCCCCCAACTTCGGCATCGGGGCGGTGCTGATGATGCAGTTCGCCGCCCGCGCCGCCCGGCACTTCGAGTCGGTCGAGATCATCGAGCAGCACCACCCCCGCAAGCTCGACGCGCCCAGCGGCACCGCCACCCACACGGCCCGGCTCGTCGCGCAGGCCCGCGCCGAGGCCGGGCTCGGCCCCACACCCGACGCCACCAGGGACGAGGTCCCCGGCGCCCGCGGCGCCGACATCGACGGGGTACGCGTCCACGCCGTCCGCGCCACCGGTCTGGTCGCCCACCAGGAGGTGCTCTTCGGCACCACCGGCGAGACGCTGACCATCCGGCACGACTCGTACGACCGGGCCTCGTTCATGCCCGGCGTGCTGCTGGCGGTGCGCGAGGTGCGCCGCCGCCCGGGCCTCACCGTGGGCCTGGACGCCCTGCTCGACTGATCCCTGCCGCGGGCTCCCGTGCCCGTTCGGTTCCGCCGCGGGCGGCCGTGCCCGTTCGGTTCCACCGTGGGCGGCCGTGCCCGGCGGTGACCGGGCGCCGCCGCAGGCGGCCGTGCCCGTTCGGTTCCACCGTGGGCGGCCGTACCCGGCGGTGACCGGGCGCCGCCGCAGGCGGCCGTACCTGACGGCGGCCGGTGGCGCGCAGGGGCGCAACGGCGATCAAGCGGCGTGCCCCCGGGCGGGTGCACGCTGTGCACATGACCCAGACGGACGGACTCACCGGCCTCCTCGACTGGCTCCAGGAAGCACTGGACGACCCGGAGGCCGGGCCGGCGAACCTGGCCGCCCGGGCCCACCTGTCCCGGTTCCATTTCGACCGGCTGGTCGCCGCGGCCACCGGGGAACCGCCGGGCGCGATGCGCCGCCGCCTGCTCCTGGAGCGCGCCGCGCACCGGCTCACCACCAGCGACCGGACCGTCCTCGACATCGCCGTCGAGGCCGGGTACGGCTCGCACGAGGCGTTCACGCGCGCCTTCCAGCGGTTGTACGGCATCGCCCCCACCGGGCTCCGGCGCCGCCCGCCTCTGACCTTCCGCGAGCTGGAGCTGCCCTGCCCCAGCGGCGTCCACTTCCAACCGCCCGGTGGCCTGCGGCTGCCGGCGGCACGTCAGGAGACTCCCATGAACGTTCTCCAGCACCTGGTCGACCACCACGTCCAGACCCTCACCGCGATCATCGAGCGCGCCGGCGCCCTCGACGAGGACGTCCTCGACCGGCCCGTCACCGTGTCCGTGGAGACCATCGACGAGCAGCCCACGCTCCGCTCGCTGATCAACGCCATGGTCACCCAGGAGGAGCACTGGCTCTCAGCGCTGCGCGGCGGCGAGTGGCCCGACGAGAGCGACCGGTCCGTGTCCGGGCTGGCCGCCCGGCACGCGGTCGCCGGGCGTGACTGGCGGGCCTTCGTGGCCCGGACGCTCGCCGCCGGCACCCTGGCGGACACCTTCGTCGACACCACCTGCACGCCGCCGACCAGCCACACCCTGGGCGGCACCATCGGCCACGTGATCACCTTCGCCGCCGTGCGCCGCACCCTGGCCATCGGCGCCCTGCACACCGCCGGGATCACCGACCTCGGCGCCGGCGACCCGCGCCCGTTCCTCGACGCCGCCGCGACAACGCCGGCCGGCTGACGGGCTGCCCGCTGGCGGGGGCTGCCCCGCGTCGGCCGGCTCCAGGTCGCCGAGGTGGCGGTGTCCGACGCCCGTCGACACCGCCACCTCGGCGACCTGGAGCGCCGTGCCGGTGAGGCGGCGGCCGGTGAGGCGGCGGTCGGGGAGTGGGTGGCTGGCCGTGCGGCGCCTGGTTAGGCGGCGTCCGGGGTGTGGGTGGCCGGTGAGGCGGGTTCGGCTGCGGCGAAACCGATGGCCCGGTGGGCGGGCCGGCCCTAGGCTGACCGCCATGATCGATTCCGGGCAGCGTGACCGCGCCGGCCGCCGGGTGACCCTGCGGCCGGTGGACGACGACAACTGGCGGGCGGTGGCCGACGTCGCTCCCCGCGACGACCAGCGTTCGTTCGTGCCGGCGCTGGCGGCCCGCTACCTGGTGCTGACCATGCGCTCGGACGTCTGGACCTCGCTCGCCGTGTGCGCGGACGAGACGGTGGTCGGGCACGTCATGTGGGGTGTGGACGACGACGGCTCACGCTGGATCGGCGGCATGGTGATCGACGCCGCCGAACAGGACCGCGGCGTCGGCCGCGCCGCCGTGCGGACCCTCACCGACTGGCTGGCCGAGGCCGGCCACCCGGTCCGCCTCAGCTACCACCCCGACAACACCCCGGCGGCCACCCTCTACACCTCCCTGGGCTTCCACCCCACGGGTGCCATGGAGGACGACGAACTGATCGCCGAACACCCCCCAACCTGACCCACCACCACCCCATCCCTGTCCACCCCACCCCTGCCCACCCCACCCCGTCGATCATGAAGTTGTTGTCACCGGCCGCGGCGTGTCGTGACAACAACTTCATGATCAACCGCGTGGGGCGGCCGGGGGGTCAGGTGGGGGTGTGGGTGGGGGCCTGGCGGGGGGTGGGGATCTTCAGGGGCGCGGGGAGGCCGGTCAGCGTCGGGTGGCCGGTGTGGTCGACGGTCACCGTGACCGGGGTGCCGGCGATCTGGAGGCCGGTGGCCGTGAGGGCTCCGAGTTCGGGTCCGGCCAGGGGGCGGAGGTCGACGCGGCCCGCGGGCACGTCGGGGTAGACGCCGAGGCCGGCCTGGAGGAGCAGCACCGCCGCCGCCGCCGACCAGGCCTGCGGGTGGCACGCCGCCGGGTACGGCACCGGCCGGCCGAACGCCGCCCGGTCGTCCCCGCCGTACAGCTCGGGGAGGCGGTAGTCGAACGCCTCGGCGGCCGCCAGCAGGCCGTCGGCGAGCCGGAGCGCCGCCGCGCGGTGGCCGGCCCGGGCCAGCCCGCCGAGCACGATGGCCGTGTCGTGCGCCCAGATCGACCCGCAGTGGTAGGACAGCGGGCTGAACCCGGCGTCGTCGGTGGACATGGTGCGCAGCCCGAAACCGCCCGCCAGCGCCTCGGTCGAGAGCAGGGCGGCGACCTGCGCGGATTCGGCGTCCGTGAGCAGCCCGGTGCCGAGCAGGTGGCCGATGTTGCTGGTCAGCGAGTCGACGGGGCGCTTGTCCCGGTCGAGCGCCAGGGCGGGCTGCGGGCCGTACGGGCCGTCGACCCAGAACGCGGCGCGGAAGCGGGCGGCGAGCCGGTCGGCGTAGGAGCGCCAGCGGTCGGCGCCGGGGCGGCCGAAGGCGTCGAGCAGGTCGGCCCCGTTCACCGCGGCCTGGTACGCGTACCCCTGCACCTCGGCCAGCACGATGGGCGACCGGGCGAGGCTGCCGTCCCGGAAGCGCACGGCGTCGCCGGAGTCCTTCCAGCCCTGGTTGGCGAGGCCGTGGCCGGTGGTGTCGATGTACTCGATGAAGCCGTCGCCGTCGGCGTCGGCGTGCTCGCCGAGCCAGCCGAGCGCCGCCTCCAGGTGGGGGAGCAGCGGCTCGACCTGGCCGGCGGGGAGCCCCCACCGCCAGGCGTCGTGCAGCAGCCCGACCCAGAGCATGGTCGCGTCGACGGTGCCGTAGTAGGCGGGCGGCAGCCGGAGCCCCTCGTCGAGGGTGAACTCGTGCCGGCGCAGCTCGTGCATGATCTTGCCGGGCGCCTCGCCGGTGGCCGGGTCGATCCGGGTGCCCTGCCGGCGGGCCAGCACGCGCAGCGTGCCGGCGGCCAGGTCGGTGCCGAGCGGCAGCATCATCCGGGCAGCCCAGAGGCTGTCCCGGCCGAAGAGGGTGAGGAACCAGGGCACGCCGGCGCCGAGGAAGACGTCCTCCGGGTGGGCCGGCTCGGCCAGTCGCAAGCCGCGCAGGTCGCCCAGGGCGCGGTCGAGGAGTCGGACCAGGCGGCGGTCGTCGGCGCGTACGGCCGGCTCGGACCAGCCGGGCCCGGGTGGGGCGGCGGTGACCACGGCCTTCGGGTCGGTGACGGCGAGCCGCCAGCGCAGCGTCACGGACTCGCCGGGGGCGAGCGTGACCGGCCAGCTCAGCCGGGGTGCGGTGGCGCGCTCGCCGGCGGCGTCCACGGTGGCCGCCTCGCCGGTGACGGTCACGGTGAGCCCCTCGGCGGCCCACTGGATCCGGCCCGGCTCGCCGGCCTTCGCCTCCAGCGGCGCGCCGCTCCCGCCGGACTTGACCAGCTCGATCGGGGCGAGGTCGCAGGCGAGGTCCACGCTGACCGTGGTGTGGACCGGGTCGGCGGCGGTGGACGAGACGACGAGTTCCTCGGTGACGCCGTGCGGGCCGGCCTGCCGGGTGCGCTCGACCCGCACGGTCGGGTCGGGGGTGGGGTCGCCGAGCCAGCGGGCCAGGGCGACGAAGCGGGCGCCGTGCGGCCCGGCCGCCCCGCGGGCCAGCGCTTCCGGCTCCCGCCCGTCCAGGCGCAGCTCGGCGCGGGAGAGCACCCGGGCGTCGGCGTGGAAGACGCCCTGGACGCCGTGCGGCCGGATCTGGCCCGCCGCGTCGCCCAGCGCGCTGGTGGGGGCGTGCACCGCGCCGACCAGGTCGTGCAGCAGGGGTTGCAGGTGGCGTTCGGACAAGGGGGACTCCCGGTGCTGATCGGTGGCCGGCGACGTCTTGACAGACGGCTCCGGCCGGTGCAAAGTGCGAAACATTCCAGAAACTTTGAACGATCTAATCCTGCCCCATCGGAGTTGGATCGTTCAAGGCGGCGAGAGGGTTTTAGTGGCTGAAAAGGTGACCATCGCGACGGTGGCCCGGCATGCCCAGGTGAGCCGGCAGACGGTTTCCAACGTGCTCAACGCGCCGCACATCGTCCGCGAGGAGACCCGGCGGCGGGTGCAGGAGGCGATCAGCGCGCTCGGCTACCGCGCCAACCAGGCCGCCCGGCAGATGCGGACCGGCCGCTCCCGCCTCATCGCCGTCCGCATCGAGCCCACCCGGGACGGGATCAACGGCTCGGTGCTCGACCGCTTCCTGCACGGCCTCACCGAGACCGCCGACGCCGCCGGCTACCGGGTCATGCTCTACACGGCCCGCGACGACGACCAGGAGATCGCCACCTACGACGACCTGCTCGGCGCGTACGACCTCGACGCGTTCGTGCTCACCGGCACGAAGCACGGCGACCCGCGCACGGCGTGGCTGGCCGAGCGTGAGGTGCCGTTCGTGACCTTCGGCCGGCCGTGGGACGCCCTCGACGGGCACCCCTGGGTCGACGTGGACGGGGCTGCCGGCACCGCCCAGGTCACCCGGCACCTGCTCGACGCCGGCCACCACCGGATCGCCTTCCTCGGCTGGCCGGCCGGATCCGGCGTCGGCGACGACCGGTGCGCCGGTTGGCGTACCACCATGACGGCGGCCGGCCACGACGTCGCCGGCCTGCGCCGGGAGAGCGAGGACGGCATCGCCGAGGGCGAGCGGGAGTTGCGCGACCTGCTCGCCCACGACGTGCCGCCGACCGCGGTGGTCTGCGCCAGCGACTCGCTCGCCCTCGGGGCGCTCCAGGCCGCACGCGACTCGGCCGCGCCGGTCGCCGTCGTCGGCTTCGACGACACCCCGGTGGCCGCCGCGGTCGGGCTGAGCAGCGTCAGCCAGCCCCTATCCGCGGCCGCCGCCCGCTGCGTCGACCTGCTCACCACCCTGCTCGACGGCCAGCCCACCGATCACCGTGTGCTGCTCACTCCCACGCTGGTGCTCCGGCACACGGCGTGACCACATCCCCCATCAGGAGAGTCAGATGACACCTCGCACCCTCACCCGGGCGGCGGTGGCCGGCTTCGCCGCCGTCGCCCTGTTCGGCTCCGCCGCGTGCGGCAGCGGCTTCGACGACTCCAAGAGCGACACCAAGCAGTCCAGCGGCCCGGCCAGCCTCCAGATCCTGATCGGCTCCTCCGGCGACGCCGAGACCAAGGCGGTGCAGGACGCGGCCGCCAAGTGGGCCTCGTCCAGCGGCAACACGGCCACCGTCACCCCGGCCCAGGACCTCACCCAGCAGCTCGGCCAGGCCCTGGCCGGCGGCACCCCGCCGGACGTCTTCTACGTCGACGCGACCCGGTTCGCCGACTACGCCAGCGTCGGCGCGCTGGAGCCGTACGGCGACAAGGTCAGCAACACGGACGACTTCTACGAGAGCCTGCGCACGACGTTCACCTACGACGGCAAGCTCTACTGCGCGCCGAAGGACTTCTCCACCCTCGCGCTGGAGATCAACACCGACCTGTGGGCGAAGGCCGGCCTGACCGATGCCGACGTGCCGACCACGTGGGACCAGCTCACCGCCGTCAGCGAGAAGATCAAGGCGAAGAAGATGGTGGCGCTCGCCCTCGGCGACACCCGCGACCGGATCGGCGCCTTCATGGTGCAGAACGGCGGCTGGCTGATGAGCAAGGACGGCAAGCAGCCCACCGCCGACACCCCCGAGAACCTCCAGGCCCTCCAGTACGTGAAGGGCCTGCTCACCAACGGCTACGCGAAGTTCCCGAAGCAGCTCGACTCCGGCTGGTCCGGTGAGGCGTTCGGCAAGGGCAAGGCCGTCATGACCATCGAGGGCAACTGGATCAAGGGCGCCCTGCAGAACGACTTCCCGAACGTGAAGTACAAGGTCGTGCCGCTGCCGGCCGGCCCCAAGGGGCAGGGCACCCTGTCCTTCACCCAGTGCTGGGGCATCGCCGCCAAGTCCAAGTTCAAGGACCAGGCGATCAAGTTCGTCGAGGCGATGACCGCGGGCGACCAGCAGGTGACCTTCGCCAAGGCGTTCGGTGTGATGCCGTCCCGGCAGTCCGTCCGCGAGCAGTACTCCAGCGCCTTCCCGGCGGACAAGCCGTTCATCGACGGCGTCGCGTACGCCCAGGGCCCGGTGAACGCCCCGAAGATGGACAGCGTCCTGCGCGACCTGGAGGCCGGCCTCCAGGGGCTGGCCACCGGTGACCCGAAGACGGTCCTGGCCAACTTCGACAAGAATGCCAAGGCGGCGCTCGGCGGCTGAGCGGTCGCGGAGGGGCCCGCACCGGGCCCCTCCGCGCCGGCTCCCACGGACAAGGAGGGAGGGACGGGATGGCAACCGAAGCGCTCCGCGCCCCGGCGACCACGCCGGTGAAACCGCCACGCCGTCGCGGCGGCGGTATCCGCGGCAACGAGAACGTCGCCGGCTGGCTCTTCGTCGCGCCGGTGATCGTGATCCTCGGGCTCTTCCTGCTGCTGCCGATCCTCATGGCGCTGTGGGTGAGCCTCACCGACTGGAACGGCCAGGGCAGCCCGTTCACCGCCGATGTGCCGTTCGTGGGCGGGAAGAACTACACCCGGCTGTTCGCCGAGGACGGGCTCGACCGCCGGGACTTCATGACCAGCATCCGCAACAACATGTACTACGTGGGCATCGTCGTGCCGGTGCAGACCGCGCTCGCCCTCGGCCTCGCCCTCGTGGTCAACAACCGGATGCTCAAGGGGAAGGGCTTCTTCCGCAGCGCCTTCTACTTCCCCTCGGTCACCAGCTCCGTGGCGATCAGCGTGGTGTTCCTGTTCCTGTTCGCCAACTCCGGCGCGGTCAACAAGCTCCTCGGCCTCCTCGGCATCAACGGGCCGGAGTGGTTCGCCGACTCCCGGGGCGTGCTGCACCTGCTGTTCGGCGCGGTCGGGATGGGCACCCCGCCCGGCGCGCTCACCTCCGGCGGCCCGTTCGGGCTGACCTGGTGGGACTGGCTCTCCGGGCCGAGCGTGGCCATGGTGTCGATCATCTGCCTGGTCATCTGGACCACCTCGGGCACCTTCATGCTGATGTTCCTGGCCGCGTTGCAGAACGTCCCGGTGGCCCTCGACGAGGCGAGCACCCTCGACGGGGCGACCCGCTGGCAGCGCTTCCGCCACGTCACCCTGCCGCTGATCAAGCCCACCATGTTCCTGGTGCTCACCCTCGGCCTGATCGGCTCCTGGCAGGTCTTCGACCAGGTGTACGTGATGAGCCAGGGCGACCCGGCCAAGACCACGCTCACCCCGGCGTACCTGTCGTACCGGACCGCCTTCCGGGACTTCGACTACGGCTCCGGGGCGGCCATCTCGTTCGTGCTGTTCCTGATCATCATCCTGTTGACCCTGCTCCAGCGCCGGGTGATGGCCGACCGGGACGAGCCCCGGCGCGCCCGGTGGTGGCGGCGACGCGTACCGGAGGGGTCCTGACATGGCCGTGCTCACCGACCGGCCGGCGGCGCCCGTCGCGCGCCGCACCGACCGCGGGCCGCGCGCCCGGGTCAACCGCATCCTCGGGTACGCGGTCCTGATCGCCTTCGGGCTGGTCTTCCTCTACCCGTTCGTCATCCAGCTCGGCAACTCGCTCAAGACCGAGCCCGACGCGGCGGCGAACCCGCTCTCACCCTTCCCCGACGCGCTCACCCTGGCCGGCTTCGAGCGGATCTTCGCGGGCACCAACTTCCCGCTCTGGCTCGGCAACTCGCTGCTGGTCACCGTGCTGGTCACCCTCGGCCGGGTCTTCTTCGACTCGCTCGCCGGCTACGCGCTGGCGCGGCTGCGCTTCCGGGGCCGGGCCGGGCTGTTCGCCGCGATCATCGCGGTGATGGCGGTGCCCGGCGTGGTGCTGCTCATCCCGAAGTTCCTGGTGCTCAAGCAGCTCGGCCTCTACGACAGCTACGCGGGCCTGGTGGTGCCCCTGCTCGCCGACGCGGCCGGGGTCTTCATCATGAAGCAGTTCTTCGAGTCGGTGCCGGTCAGCGTCGAGGAGGCCGCCCGGATCGACGGCGCGGGCGTGTTCCGCACCTTCTGGTCGGTGGTGCTGCCGATGGCCCGGCCGGCGCTGATCACGCTGACCATCCTGTCGTTCCAGGGCTCCTGGAACGAGTTCCCGCACAGCCTGGTCTCGGTGCAGGACCCGCACCTGTTCACCCTGCCCCGGGGGCTGGCCGACCTGGTCAGCGGGTCGCTCGGCAAGGGCACCCAGTATCCGCTCAAGCTGGGCGCCGCGCTGCTCGCCACCATCCCGGTGGCGGTGCTCTTCGTGGTCTTCCAGCGCTACTTCGTGCGCGGCGCGAACGAGGGCGCCGACAAGGGCTGACCGGCGGCCGGCGGTCCCGCCCCGTGCCGGGACCGCCGCCCCCGGCTCAGCCCTCCTGGAGCACCGAGAACACGTTGCCGGCCGGGTCGGTGAACCAGGCGATCGACGGGCCGTTGCCCCGCATGACCCCCTTGTCGTCCTGCGGCATGCCCTCGTAGCGCTCGAACCGCACCCCGCGCGAGGCCAGCCCGTCCACCGCCCGGTCGATGTCCGGGACCGGGAAGTTGAGCACCGTGTAGGTCGCCGGCCGGTGGTCGGGCTTCGGGTAGACCAGCACCGGCCGGTCCCCGGCCAGGTGCAGGGTCAGCAGGCCGCCCATCGCGTCGTCGCGGGACACGCGCAGCCCCAGGACGTCGGTGTAGAACCGCTCCGCGCGGTCCGGGTCGTCCACCGAGAATCCGCTGAACGCCTTCGTGTCCCTGAACATGACCCGCTCCTCACTCCGCCGGTGCGCCGCCTCCGTCGTGCCTACCAGGGGTGGACGGCGCGCGGGACGGAAACTCATCGGACGGTCAGGGATCGAGCCGGGTCGGCAGACCGAAAAGCGGGAACAGCCGGGGGTCCAGGAAGTGGCTGAGCCGGGCGATCCGCCCCCCGGCGCACTCCAGCAGGGTGATCGAGAAGGCCCGGTGACCGCCGGCGGGGTCGACCCGGTACTGGGCGACGGCCGGGCCGCCGTTCGCGGCCACCCGGACCAGCCGGGAGCCCCGGCAGCCGGCCCCCGGGCCGCTCAGCCAGCGGCCGATGTCCGCCGGGCCGCGCAGCCACATGCGGTAGGGCGGCATGCACTGCACGGCGTCGGCCCGCAGCAGCGCCACCAGGGCGTCGACGTCGTAGCGGGCGAAGGCGTCCACGTAGCGGTCGAGCAGGTCGCGGTCGACCGGGTCGAGATCAGGACCGACACGCCCCTCGGCGCGCACCCCGGCCAGGGTCGCCCGGGCCCGCTGGAGCGCGCTGTTGACCGCCGGCACGGTGGCGTCGAGCAGGTCGGCCACCTCGTCGGCGCGCCAGCGCAGCACGTCCCGCAGGATCAGCACGGCGCGCTGCCGGGCCGGCAGGTGCTGGAGCGCGGCCACGAACGCCAGCCGCACCGACTCCCGGGCCACCGCCAGCTCCGCCGGGTCGGCCGGGAGCACCGCCGCGTCCGGCACCGGCTCGACCCAGTCGCCGGCCGGCGTGCCGAGCGACCCGGCCACCGGCGCGGCCGGGCCCTCCAGGTCGACCGGCAGGGCCCGCCGGCCGCGCCCGCGCAGCAGGTCCAGGCAGACGTTGGTGGCGATCCGGTAGAGCCAGGTGCGCAGGCTGGACCGGCCGTCGAAGCCGTCCCGGCCGCGCCAGGCCCGCAGCAGGGTCTCCTGCACCGCGTCCTCGGCGTCGAACACCGAGCCGAGCATCCGGTACGCGTAGCCGGTCAGCTCGACCCGGAACGGCTCGAGGTCGCTCGTCGCGGGCGCCGCTGCGGTCGTCATGCCGCCAACGGTAGGCGGTGCCCCCGACAGCGCGTACTCAGGAAGCGGCCGGCTCGGTGGGGACGCCGACGTGCAGGCGCACCTGGGGGACCAGCATGTCGTCCACGTCCAGCGCGCGGGCCGCGCCGTCCGGCTCCCAGCCGGTCGAGGTGAGGAACGCACGGGTCGCCGCGTCGGCGTCGAACGCCCAGGCCACCGCGCGGGTGAAGCCGTCCTCCCGCCAGTGGTCCACCATGGCGGCGAGCAGCCGGCTGCCGTGCCCGCGCCGGCCCCAGCGCGGCTCGACCAGCAGGTCGGTCACCGCCGCCACGCCGTCGGCGAGGGCCTCGGCCGGCTCGCCCGGCGCGAGCGCCTCGGCGTCGGCCGGACCGGAGGCGGCGAACCCCACCAGATACGATTGCTCGGCCTGTTCGACGGCGACCAGCACGCGGTGCGCGCCCGAGGGCGGCTCCTGCACCGCGGCGCTCCACCGCCGGGCGAGGTACGCCTCGTCCAGGTTGTCGAGCACGTGCCGGGGCAGGATCCGGCGGTACGCGGCCCGCCAGGTGGCGAGCTGGAGGCGTGCGATCTCGCCGGCGTCGGACGGACGCGCGGGGCGGACGTACCCGAGAGCCATGGCACGTGAGCCTACGCAGGGCGAGGAGGGCGACGGTGGCGCAGGGTGCCAGGCGGACGATCGCGCAGGTCGTCGCCGTGGTGGCGCTCGCCGTCGCGGTGACCGCGTTCCTGTCGGTGGCGGCCGTGCGGCACGGCTTCTTCGACCTCAAGGTCTACTACGGCGCGCTGACCTTCTGGGTGCACGACGGCGGGGAGATCTACGACTTCCTCAAGGGCGGCACCCAGTACGGCTTCACCTACCCGCCCTTCGCGGCGCTGGTCATGCTGCCGATGGCCTACCTGCCGTGGCCGGCGGCGATCACCGTGAGCGTGGCCGCCACCGTGGTGGTCAGCACCGTGGTGATCTGGTGGCTGCTCGACCCGGTGGCCCGCCGCGCCGGCTGGACGCGCTGGTTCGTCCTGGCGGTGGCGCTCTGCCTGGCCGCCGCGTACGAGCCGATGCGCGAGACGGTCAACTTCGGCCAGGTCAACATGCTGCTGCTGTTCCTCGTGGCGGTGGACCTGCTCCGGCTGCTGCCGGCGCGCAGCCGGTGGGCCGGGGTGGGGATCGGACTGGCCACCGCGATCAAGCTGACCCCCGGCATCTTCATCGTCTACCTGCTGGTCACCCGCCGCTGGCGGGCCGCGTTCACCGCCATCGGCGCGGCGGCCGCGGCGACCCTGGTGGCCGCCGCGCTCTTCCCGGACGCCTCCCGGGAGTTCTGGACCGAGGCGCTGTGGAACACCGACCGGGTGGGCGAGCTGGCCTTCGTCTCCAACCAGTCGCTGCGCGGCGTGGTGGCCCGGCTCCACCCGGAACACCCGAGCACCGTCGCCTGGCTCGCGCTGGTCCTCGCCACCCTGATCGTCTGGGGCTGGCGCTCCCGGGCCGCGGTGGCCGCCGGCGACGAGGCCACCGGCCTGGCGCTGACCGGCGCCACCATGTGCCTGGTCAGCCCGGTGACCTGGGTGCACCACCTGGTCTGGCTGCTGCCGGGGCTGATCCTGCTGGTCGACAACGGCATGGCGGCCCCCGCCCGCAGCCTCCGGCGCCGCCTGCTGCTGGCCGGCGCCCTCGTCGGGTACGCCCTCCTCATCAGCCGGATCGTCTGGGCGTGGGAGAAGGACTTCACCGGCGTGGACGGGTTCCTGGGCAGCAACACCTACGTGTGGATCAGCCTCGCGCTGCTGCTCGCCCTGCCGATCCGCCGCTGGGCCACGCCGACCGGCGGCGGTCCCGCCGAGCCGGGCGGGCCGGCCGGGTCAGCCGTCGAGCCGGGCGGTGTAGCGCAGCTCCCGGAGCCGGACCGGGTCCCGCCCGCCGTGCAGCGGCACCGCGTAGGTGGACTCCTCCCCGTCCGGTGACAGCCCGGCCCGCTCGTAGAAGCGGCGGGCCCGGGCGTTCTCGGCGAGCACCCAGAGCCGGTATTCCGCCAGGCCCCGCTCCGCGAGGCCGGCCCGGGCCGCCGCGAGCAGCGCCTGAGCCGCCCCGCTGCCCCACCGGGCCGGGTCCAGGTAGACCGCCAGGATCTCCCCGTACGCCGGGTCGAGGTCGCCGCGGTCCTGGTTGTTCCGGTACGGCCCGAAGGTGGTGAACCCCTCGATCGTGCCGTCCGCCTCGGCGACCAGCGTGGTGAACGGGTGCTCCGGGTCGGCCGTGCCGAGGTCCCGGCGGCGCTGGGCCCAGGCGGCCGGGTTCAGCCGGTCGAGCACCTCGGCCGGCATGATGCCGGCGTACCCGGCCTGCCAGCCGCGGATGTGCACCCGGGCGATGGCCTCGGCGTCGTCCGGTTCCTCCCGGCGGATGGTGTGCACCCGTCCGTTCTATGCCGCGCCGGGCGATCGGTCCAGCCACCGCACGGGGTGTCGTACCGGTGGAATAAGGTCCCCGACGATGGCCGTACCGGAATCGCTCTCCCTCGCCCAGGCCCGCCGGATCGCCCTGGCCGCCCAGGGCTTCGCCGACCCGGCGCCCACCGGCGTGCCCACCCGCCGGCACCTGCGCCGGGTGCTCGACCGGGTCGGGCTCATCCAGATGGACTCGGTCAACGTGCTGCAACGCGCGCACTACCTGCCGCTCTACAGCCGGCTCGGTCCCTACCCGACCACCCTGCTCGACTCGGCCGCCTACCGGCGCCCCCGCGAGCTGTTCGAATACTGGGCGCACGAGGCGTCGCTGGTCCCCGTGGGGCTGCACGCGGCGCTGCGCTGGCGGATGGCCAAGGCCCACGACGAGGCGTGGGGCGGGATGCGCCGGATCGCCCAGGAGCAGCCCGAGCTGGTCGCCTGGGTGCGCGACGAGGTGGCCGCCCGGGGTCCGCTGACCGCCGCCGAGATCGAGCACGACGCACCCCGGGAGACCGGCAACTGGGGCTGGAACTGGTCCACGGTCAAGCGGGCGCTGGAGTTCCTGTTCTGGGCCGGCGAGGTCACCGCCGCCGACCGCACCACCTCGTTCGCCCGCCGCTACGACCTGCCCGAGCGGGTGCTGCCGGCCGCCGTGCTGGACGCGCCCACCCCGAGCGCCGCCGACGCCCACCGCGCGCTGGTGGCGATCGCCGCCCGGTCGCTGGGCGTGGCCGCCGAGCCGGAGCTGCGCGACTACTTCCGGCTGCCGGTGGCCGGCGCCCGGCAGGCGATCGCCGAGCTGGTCGAGGGCGGCGAACTGACCCCGGTCACCGTCGCCGGCTGGCGGCAGCCGGCCTACCTGCACGCCCAGGCGCGGCTGCCCCGCTGGGTGCGCGGCAACACGCTGGTCAGCCCGTTCGACCCGCTGGTCTGGGAACGGGCGCGCGCCGAGCGGCTGTTCGACTTCACCTACCGGATCGAGATCTACGTGCCCGCGCCGCAGCGGGTCTACGGCTACTACGTGCTCCCCTTCCTCCAGGGCGAGCGGTTCACCGCCCGGGTCGACCTCAAGGCCGACCGGAAGGCCGGGGTCCTGCTCGTGCCGGCCGCCTGGGTCGAGCCGGGCGCCGACCCGGGGGAGACCGCGGTGGCGCTCGCCGCCGAGCTCTACCGGCTCGCCGGCTGGCTCGGCCTCGACGCGGTAGCGCCGCCCGCCGCGGGCGACCTGGCCGCCCCGCTGGCCGCCGCCCTGGTGGGTGTGGCCGGTGTACGGTGAGCGCGTGACGAGCGTTGACCGGCCGGCCGCCGCGCCCGACCCGCACCCGGTCCCGCCCGCCGGGGCGGAGGCCTGGCCTGCCGGGGCGGCATACCCGGCGGTCGAGCCGGACCGGTTCACCCGCCTGGTGCTGCGGCTGCACGCCCGCGCCCCGCGCTGGGCGGTGCCCCTCGCGGCGCTCGGCTGCGTCGGCCTGGGCATGGCCTACGCCCTGCTGAGCGACCCCACCCACAGCGACCCGGACGCCCGGCCGACCTGCCTGCTCAAGCTCACCACCGGGCTGGACTGCCCGGGCTGCGGCGGCACCCGCGCCCTCTGGTACGTGCTGCACGCCGACCTGCCCGCCGCCGCCCGGCACCACTTCCTCTTCGTCTTCTCGCTGCCCTTCCTGGCCTGGCTCTTCGTGAGCTGGGCGGGAAACCGGGCGTTCGGCTGGCGGCTGCCGGAGCTGCGGATCAGCCCCAGGGTGATCGGCGGCTTCCTGGCCCTCTGGTTCGCCTTCTCGGTGGCCCGCAACCTGCCCTGGGCCCCGTTCACCTCGCTCTACGTCTGACCGGCCGGACGCCTCCGCCGCCGGGTTCCGCCGAGATCTTGGACACTTGCCGTTCGGAGCGAACGGGACGTGTCCAAGATTCGCAGCCGGTGCCGCGTTTCACGTCCGCGCGCCCAAGTTTCGCCCGAGGCCCGGGGGCCACTACAGTCGCAGGAATGCCGGAGATGGTGCAGCCCCAGGTCAAGCTGATCGCGTGGACCCAGTTCCAGGCCCCGGACGACGTGCCGTGGTCGACCGACGCGGAGGGCGGTCAGGCGCTCGCCGAGTTCGCCGGCCGGGCCTGCTACCAGAGCTGGAAGAAGCCCAACCCGGCCACCGCGACCAACGCCGGCTACCTGGCGCACATCCTGGACGTGGGGCACCTGTCCGTGCTGGAGCACGGCTCGGTGAGCTTCTACTTCAGCGGGGTGTCCCGGTCCTTCACCCACGAGCTGATCCGGCACCGGCACTTCTCCTACTCGCAGCTCTCCCAGCGCTACGTCCCGGAGCGGGACGCGGCCATGGTCGAGCCGGCCGTGATCGCCGAGGACCCGGAGCTGCACAAGAAGTTCGTCGAGGCGGGCGAGGCGGCCGTCCGGGCGTACAACGAGCTGTTGGAGGGCCTGGAGGCCCGCTTCACCGACGAGCCCAACCCGACGCTGCGCCGCAAGCAGGCCCGGCAGGCGGCCCGGGCGGTGCTGCCCAACGCCACCGAGACCCGGATCGTGGTCACCGGCAACTACCGGGCCTGGCGGCACTTCGTCAAGATGCGCGCCACCGAGCACGCCGACGTGGAGATCCGTGAGCTGGCCGTCGAGTGCCTGCGGCAGCTCCAGGGGGTCGCGCCGAACGTCTTCGCCGACTTCGCGATCTCCACGCTGCCCGACGGCACCGAGGTGGCAGCCTCTCCGCACGCCGAGTGAGTCGTCGCCCTTCGCCGCCGGAGCCCCGGTGGTCGTCCGCTAGGTTGTGAACATGACGCACGACCTCCCTGCCGCCGCGAACCGGGGCGCCTCGCGCCCGTTCGGGCGACTGATCACGGCCATGGTGACCCCGTTCACCGCCGACGGGTCGCTCGACCTCGACGGGGCCGTCCGGCTGGCCAGCCACCTCGTCGACGAGCAGGGCAACGACGCGCTGGTGCTCAACGGCACCACCGGCGAGTCGCCGACCACCACCGACGCGGAGCAGGAGGCCCTGATCCGCGCCGTCGCGGAGGCGGTGGGCGACCGGGCCCGGATCGTCGCCGGGGTGGGCACCAACGACACCCGGCACACCATCGAGCTGGCCGCGCAGGCGGAGAAGGCCGGCGCGCACGGCCTGCTGGTGGTCACGCCGTACTACAACAAGCCGCCGCAGAGCGGGCTGCTGCGCCACTTCACGGCGGTCGCCGACGCCACCGGGCTGCCGATCATGCTGTACGACATCCCGCACCGGGCCGGCACCGAGATCGCCACCGAGACCCTGGTCAAGCTGGCCGAGCACGGCCGGATCGTCGCGGTCAAGGACGCCAAGGGCGATCTCACCGCCACCTCCTGGGTGCTGGCCCGCAGCGACCTGGCGTTCTACAGCGGCGAGGACGCGTTGACCCTGCCCGCCCTCGCGGTCGGCGCGGTCGGCGTGGTCGGCACCTCCACGCACTTCACCGGCGTGCCGACCAAGCAGATGATCGAGGCGTACGAGGCGGGCGACACCGCCTCGGCGCTCGCCCTGCACCGGCGGCTGCTGCCGCTGTTCACCGGCATCTTCCGGACCCAGGGCGTGATCCTGGTGAAGGCGGGCCTGGCGGCCAAGGGCCTGCCGGCCGGCCCGGTGCGACCCCCGCTGGTGGACGCCACCGGCGACGAACTGGCCCAGCTGCGCGCCGACTGCGCCGCGGCGGGCCTGCCCCTTCCCGAATGACCGAACGACACGACGGACGCCGCGCGACGGCGTCGCAGAATGAGGTGACGCGTGACCGAGGCGCACATCGAGGGTGAGCTGCCCCCGCCGCTGCCGGAGGGCGGCCTGCGGATCATCCCGCTCGGCGGACTCGGCGCCATCGGCCGGAACATGACGGTCTTCGAGTACGACGGCAAGCTGCTGATCGTCGACTGCGGGGTGCTCTTCCCCGACGTCGAGCAGCCGGGCGTGGACCTGATCCTGCCCGACTTCGGCCCGATCCTGGACCGGCTCGGCGACGTGCAGGCGATCGTGCTCACCCACGGCCACGAGGACCACATCGGCGCGGTGCCGTACCTGCTCGCCCACAAGCCGGACATCCCGCTGGTCGGTTCGCAGTTCACCCTGGCGCTGGTCGAGGCGAAGCTGGCCGAGCGGCGGATCCAGCCGTACACGCTGACCGTCGCGGAGGGGCGGCGCGAGCGGCTCGGCCCGTTCGAGTGCGAGTTCTTCGCGGTGAACCACTCGATCCCCGACGCGCTCGCCGTGGCCATCCGCACTCCCGCCGGCCTGGTGCTGCACACCGGCGACTTCAAGATGGACCAGCTCCCGCTGGACGGCCGCATCACCGACCTGGCCGGTTTCGCCCGGCTCGGCGCTGAGGGCGTGGACCTGCTGCTCTCCGACTCCACCAACGCGGAGATCCCCGGCTTCGTCACCCCGGAGCGGGAGATCGGGCCGGTGCTCGACTCGATCTTCGCCAAGGCGCGCGGCCGGATCATCGTGGCCTCGTTCGCCTCGCACGTGCACCGGGTGCAGCAGGTCTTCGACTCCGCCGTCGAGCACGGCCGCAAGGTGGCCCTGATCGGCCGGTCCATGGTGCGCAACATGGGCATCGCCCGCGACCTGGGCCTGCTCAACATCCCGCCGGGCCTGGTGGTCGGGCTGGAGGAGGCCACCACGCTGCCGCCCGAGCAGATCGTGCTGATGTCCACCGGCTCGCAGGGTGAGCCGATGAGCGCGCTGGGCCGGATGGCCAGCGGCGACCACCGGCACATCACCATCGCCCCCGGCGACACCGTGGTGCTGGCCTCCTCGCTGGTGCCGGGCAACGAGACCTCGGTCTACCGGGTGATCAACCGGTTGGCCCGGGCCGGCGCCACCGTGATCCACAAGGACGTGGCCAAGGTGCACGTCTCCGGTCACGCCCCGGCCGGCGAGCTGCTCTACCTGCTCAACGTCACCCGCCCGAGCAACCTCATGCCGGTGCACGGCGAGTGGCGGCACCTGCGGGCGCACGCCCGCCTCGGCATCGAGTCCGGCGTCGAGGCGGACCGGGTGGTGCTCTGCGAGGACGGCGACGTGGTCGACCTGGTCGACGGGCGGGCCAGCCTGGTCGGCCACGTGAAGAGCCGGTACGTCTACGTCGACGGTCTCGCCGTCGGCGACGTCAGCGAGTCGCTGCTCACCGAGCGGCGGATCCTCGGCGACGGCGGCTTCATCGCCACCACCGTGGTGGTCGACTCGGTCACCGGCAAGGTGGTCGGCGGGCCGACCCTCTCGGCGAAGGGCTTCTCCGAGGACCCGGGGGCGTTCAACCCGGTCATCCCGCTGGTCACCGAGGCGCTGAACCGGGCCGCCGCGGACGGCATCACCGACCCGCACCAGCTCCAGCAGATCGTCCGGCGCACCGTCGGCCGCTGGGTCAACGACGCGTACCGCCGCCGGCCGATGATCGTGCCGACGGTCGTCGAGGTCTGACCGCCGCGAGCGCCGCACGCCGGTCCACCGTCCGCGGTGGGCCGGCGTCGCCGTTTCCGGGTACGCCCCGGAGCCGTCCCGCCACGCTCCGCCGATCCTGACCCGTCGCGTTCAACCGATCGGCGCCCGTCTCCGTACTCCGTGCCGGCAGGCGTACCCGCGCCGGCCGGGAGGAGCGTGGCGGATGGACCGCAGACGGATGACAGCCATCGGCGTACTGGTGGCGGCGGCGGGCACGGCGGCGGCGGTGACCCTGCCGTCGTTCGCCGGCGAGAACCCGACCCGGCGGACCGCCCCGGTGGCGTCCGACGGCGTCGCGCCCGAGGTGCTGGACGCGCTGAGCCGCGACCTGTCGCTCACCCGGGACCAGGCGGCCCGGCGGCTGAAGACCGAGCGGTGGGCGTCCGGCACGGTCACGAAACTCCGCGGTGAGCTGGGCGCCGACTACGGCGGCAGCTGGCTCGGCGCCGACGGGACGACGTTGAACGTGGCGGTGGCCGATCCGGCGCAGGCGGCCCGGGTGACCGCCGCGGGCGCGGTGCCGAAGCGGGTCGAGCGCGGGGTCGCCGAGCTGGACGCGGTGAAGACACGTCTCGACGCGGCCGGCCGCGCGGCCACCCCGGACGTCGCCGGCTGGTACGTCGACGTGGCCACCAACTCGGTCGTGGTGGTCGCCCAGCCCGGCGCGGAGGCGGCCGGCCGCCGGTTCGCCGAGGCCAGCGGGCTGCCCGCCGGCGCCGTGCGGGTGAAGACCGCCGACGAGGCGCCCCGCCCGCTGTTCGACGTGCGGGGCGGCGACGCGTACTTCATCAACAACGCCGGCCGCTGCTCGGTCGGCTTCTCGGTGGTCGGCGGCTTCGTCACGGCCGGGCACTGCGGCCGCCCGGGGGACCGGACCGCGGGCGCGAACCGGGTCGCCCAGGGCACGTTCGCGGCCTCCTCGTTCCCCGGCGACGACTGGGGCGTCGTCGAGGTCAACGGCCAGTGGACGCCGCAGGGCGTGGTCAACGACTTCAACGGCGGCACGGTGCCGGTGAACGGCTCCACCGAGGCCCCGGTCGGCGCCTCGGTGTGCCGCTCCGGCTCGACCACCGGCACCCGCTGCGGGGTCATCCAGGCCAAGAACGCCACCGTGAACTATCCGGAGGGGACGGTCACGGGGCTGACCCGGACCGACGTCTGCGCCGAGCCGGGCGACTCGGGCGGGGCCTGGCTCTCCGGCGACCAGGCGCAGGGCGTCACCTCCGGCGGTTCCGGCGACTGCACGCGGGGCGGCGTGACCTTCTTCCAGCCGGTCAACGAGATCCTCCAGCGCAACAACCTGACCCTGGTCACCGCGGGCGCCCAGCCCTCCGCGTCGCCGGCCGGAGGCGGGGCCACGGCGCCGCCCGCCAGCACCGCACCGGCCACCCCGCCGGCCGGCGACGCGACGGACTGCACCGGGCAGGTGAGCCGGACCGGCCGGATCGCCGCCGGCCGGGCGCAGGTCCAGCCGGACGGCCGCTTCTTCCGGGTGTCCGGCGGCGCCCAGGAGGCGTGCGTGTCCGCACCGGCGGGCGCCCGCGTGGTGCTGGAGCTGCAACGCTTCACCGGCACCACGTTCCGCACCGTGGCCCGCGCCGGCAGCGCCGACGGGCTCGCCCGGCTGACCGCGGACACCCCGGCCGGCGCCTACCGGTACCGGGTCGTCGGGCTGGCCGGCGCCGGCGAGTACACCCTGGCGTTCTCCGCCCGCTGAGCCGCCGCCGGGTCGACCCCCGGCGGCACCGGACCGCGGCCCCCGTCCACCACCGCCCGGTGGCCGGGGGTCGCGCCGCGTCCGGCCTCCGGGGTCCGGCTCAGGGCAGCGCGGCGACCGCCTCGGCGAACGCGGCCCCGGTGCTGACCGCCGCCGTGACCAGCACGACGAGCTGCGCGCGGGCCACCCCGTACGCCAGGTCGGTGGTGACGTCGGCGGCCAGCTGCAGCGTCCCGTCGCCCGGGTCGTGCACGTACGCCGCCGGCAGCAGCCGGTCGTGGTTCCAGGCGTTGCAGAACGCGTACGCCTCGGCGCGGCGGGCGGCCGGCAGCCGGCGCAGCGCCACGGCACGGGCGTGCAGCACCTCGCCCTGCGGCCCGAGCCGGCGGAACTGGACCACCGCCTCGCCCCAGCGCCCCACCACGGTGCCGTCGGGCTCCACCAGGTACGCGTCGCCGCGGGCGTCGAGGGCGGCGGTGAGCATCCGCAGGCTCAGCGGGGCCGGCTCCTCCTCACCGGGCGGCCCGGGCTCGGCCGCGTAATCGCCGGGGATGTCGTCCTCGGCGGGCAGCGGCACCGGCTCGGCGAGCGGCCGTTCGGCCAGCCAGGAGGCGATCCGGCCGGACTGATGGCCGGTGCCGTTGCGGGCGTCGAAGCTCCCGGCCAGCGTGGTGGCGACGGCCTGGAGCTGGCCGGCGAGCGTTGCCACGTCCACGTCGGCGGCGGGCCGGGGCCCGTGCCCGGGGCGGTGGATGCGCCGCCCGCCGAGACCGGCCTCGGCGGCCAGCCCGCAGAGCAGCGCGCCGGCCGCGGCGAACTCCATGGCGGACAGGTCGTCGGCCGGGTGGTCCAGCCGGGGCAGCTGCTCGGCCAGCACGTCCAGCCCGTGGGCCAGGTGCCCGCCCAGCGCGCAGAACCGCAGGTGCGCGGCGAGCTGCGGGAAGGCCGCCCGCTCCGCACGGTGCCGCCGGTACGCCCGCACGTGCGCGCGGGCGGCGCGCGCCGCGTCACCGGTGCGCAGCCAGGGCAGCAGCCCCGCGGCGAGGGCCCGTTCCGGCTGGTCGGTGCAGGCCGGCTCGCCGTCGAGCACCGGCTCCAGCACGGCCAGCGCGGCCACCGGCTCGCCCCAGCCGGCCAGCAGCTCGGCCCGGCGGGCCGGGGCGCAGCCGGCGCACCCCGCCACCGGGTCGGCGGCGTCGCCGGCGGACCAGCGGTCGTACTCGCGGCGGGCGGTGGGCTCGTCGCCGAGGTGGTCGGCGAGCCGGCAGCGCAGCTCGGCCACCGGCCCGGCGTGCGGGCCCAGCCGGTCGGCGAGATCGTCCAACAGGGAGCGGGCCTGGTCCAGGGCCACCCGGGGGGTGCCGAAGAGCGCCTCGACGGCCTGCCGCTGGTGCCGGCGCAGCCGCTCGGCCGCGCCGGGGGCGTCGAGCAGCCCCGGCTCCCGGTCCACCGTGGCCAGACAGCGGCGCACCGGCTCGACCGTCCGCCACCGCTCACCCAGGTGCAGGTACGCCTCGACCAGCGCGAACCGCGCCGCCAGCCCGGTGTGCGGGTCGCCGGTGGCGTCCGCCCGCGCGGCGATCCGTTCCAGCTCGGCGCAGCGGGCCTCGCCGTCGGGCAGGTCCCGGCCGTCGGCGAGCGCGTCGGCCAGCCCCCGGTCCCGGGAGGTGGTCATCGCAGCGTCCCGCCGGGCAGGTCCGCCACGGCGGCGGCGAGCTGGCAGCCGGTGGTGACGCCGCAGTCGATCAGCTGGTCGAGCTGGTGCGGGGTGACCCCGCGTTCCAGGTCGGTGGTCACCTCGCCGCAGATCTGAGCCAGCCCGTCGTCGGCGACGTGCACGAACGCCTTGGGCCAGAGCCGGTCGTGGTTCCACGCGTTGCAGAAGGCGTGCAGGTCCGGCACCCGCTCGATGCCGAACCGGTGCGCCGCGACGGTGCGCACCTGAAGCAGCTCCCCGGCGGTGCCGCGCCGGTAGAACCAGATGAGACTGTCGCCCCACCGGCCGACCAGGTCGCCGTCGGCGTCCTCGGCCACCGCGTACCCCCGGTTGGCCAGCACGGCGGCGATCAGCTCGCGGGTCAGCGGTCGCAGCGTCTGCGGGTGTCCGGCCAGGGGGCCGTCCGGACCGTCCTCGATCTCCGGCGACGCCATGAGGGGCATCCCTTCTGAGGCGAATAACACAAACGGCGGCGGATCCGTGCGGCGACGCGCGGACACGACCCGGAAAAGCGGCGATCTGCCGGGTCCCGCCGTTACGGTGACTCTATGGCGGGCCGTACCTCTCAGGCGAGCCGGCGGCGCGGCGCGTCGCCGCGCAAGACCACGAACAGCCGTGCCCGCCAGCCGGCCAAGAAGGCCACCAGGGCGACCGCCCGGCGGCGTCCGGCGCGCGGGCCGAGCCCGGCGGCGTTCGCCGGCCGCGCGCTGGGTGCTCTGTGGATGGGGCTGGCGCACAGCGTGGGCTGGGCGTTCCGGGCCGCCGGCCGGCAGGCCGCCACCACCCGCGAGCTGGACCCGGAGCACCGCCGCGACGGCGCCGGGCTGCTCCTGTTCGGCCTGGCCATCCTCAGCGCCGTGGGCATCTGGTCCGGCGGCGCGGGGCCGGTGGGCCGGCACGTGGCGGACACCGCCCGCCTCTTCGTCGGTGCGATCGCCATCGTGCTACCGGTACTGCTCATGGTGGGCGCCTGGCGGCTCATGCGCACCCCGGCCGATCCCGAGCACCGGGGGCGCGGCCTGGTCGGCTGGGGCTCGATGCTGCTCGCCACGGCGGCCATGCTGCACATCGGGCAGGACCCGGTCGACGAGGTCCAGCGTGACTACGCGGGCGGCCTGCTGGGCGCCGGCGTGGGCGATCTGCTCAAGTCCGCGGTCACCGCCTGGGTGGCCATGCCGCTGCTGCTCCTGCTGCTGGTCTTCGGGCTGCTGGTCATCACCGCGACCCCGATCAACAAGATCCCGGAGCGGCTCGGGCTGCGCGGCGGCGCCGTCCCGCCGCCGGAGGCCGAGGAGGCCGAGCCCGAGGCGGCGGCCAAGCCGGCCCGCAAGCGGGCGGCCAAGCGCCTCCCGCCGCCGCTGGACCCGCTCGACCCGGACGACGACCTCGACGGCGTCGACCTGCAGGACACCCTGGTGCTGCCGCGCAAGAAGGTGCCGGCCAGCCGCAAGCCGGTCGAGCCGCCGGAGCACTCCCCGCTGCCCACCCGCGCCGAGCAGCTCGCGCTCACCGGGCTGGCCGGCGACTACACCCTGCCGCCGGCCAACATGCTGGGCAGCGGGGCCGCGCCGAAGACCCGGAGCAAGGCCAACGACGAGGTGATCGCCGCGCTGACCGGCGTCTTCGAGCAGTTCGACGTGGACGCCGCGGTCACCGGCTTCACCCGCGGGCCGACGGTCACCCGCTACGAGGTCGAGCTGGGGCCGGGCGTCAAGGTCGAACGGATCACCCAGCTCTCCCGCAACATCGCCTACGCCGTGAAGTCCCCGGACGTGCGGATCCTCAGCCCCATCCCGGGCAAGAGCGCGGTCGGCGTGGAGATCCCGAACACCGACCCGGAGAACGTGGCGCTCGGCGACGTGCTGCGCTCGCGGGCCGCGAAGAGCGACCACCACCCGATGGTGGTCGCGCTCGGCAAGGACATCGAGGGCGGCTACGTGGTGGCCAACCTCGCGAAGATGCCGCACATCCTCATCGCGGGCGCCACCGGCGCCGGCAAGTCGTCCTGCCTGAACTCGCTGCTGGTCTCGGTCCTCACCCGGGCCACCCCGGACGAGGTGCGGCTGCTGCTCATCGACCCGAAGCGGGTCGAGATGACCGGCTACGAGGGCATCCCGCACCTGGTCACCCCGATCGTGACCAACCCGAAGAAGGCGGCCGACTCGCTGGAGTGGGTCGTCCGCGAGATGGACATGCGCTACGACGACCTCGCCGCCAACGGGGTCCGGCACATCGACGACTTCAACCGCAAGGTGCGCAACGGCGAGATCAAGGCGCCGCCGGGCAGCGAGCGGGAGATGCGGCCCTACCCGTACCTGCTGGTGATCGTGGACGAGCTGGCCGATCTCATGATGGTCGCGCCGCGCGACGTGGAGGACTCGGTCGTCCGGATCACCCAGCTGGCGCGGGCCGCCGGCATCCACCTGGTGCTGGCCACCCAGCGCCCCTCGGTCGACGTGGTCACCGGCCTGATCAAGGCGAACGTGCCGTCCCGGCTCGCCTTCGCCACCTCCTCGCTGGCCGACTCCCGGGTCATCCTCGACCAGCCCGGCGCGGAGAAGCTGCTCGGCCGCGGCGACGGGCTGTTCCTGCCGATGGGTGCGTCGAAGCCGGTCCGCATCCAGGGCGCCTGGGTGACCGAGCGCGAGATCCACGACGTGGTGAAGTTCTGCAAGGACCAGCGCGAGCCGGACTTCCGTCCGGACGTGCTCGCCCCGGCGCAGGACAGCAAGAAGAAGATCGACGAGGACATCGGCGACGACCTGGACCTGCTGGTGCAGGCGGTGGAGCTGGTGGTCACCTCGCAGTTCGGCTCGACCTCGATGCTGCAGCGCAAGCTGCGGGTCGGCTTCGCCAAGGCGGGCCGGCTCATGGATCTCATGGAGACCCGGGGCGTGGTCGGCCCGTCCGAGGGGTCCAAGGCCCGCGACGTGCTGGTCAAGCCGGACGAGCTGGAGGAGGTCCTGGTCGGCCTGCGCGGCGGCGAGGAGTAGCTCGACGGTCACACGACGAGGGCCCCGCCGGGATCCGGCGGGGCCCTCGTCGTGTCGGCGGTTCGGTCAGGAGTTCAGGATCACGGCGGCGAGCACCATGCCGAGGACGGCGCCGGCGACGCTCGCGACGGCGGCGTACCAGCCGAGCGGCTTGTCGCCGAGCACCGCGCCGACGATGCCGAGGATCAGCCCGACCAGGCCGAGGAACGGCACGAAGATGGCGATCACGGCGAAGACGAAACCGAGGATCGTGCAGATCCGGGCGGCGTTGCTGCGGGGGCGGGTGCTGGCGGGCATGTCGGCCATGATGTCCTCCGTCGTTGGGTTCCCTTGGGTGGGGCGAGGAGGGGATACCCCGGCCGGCAGCACGTCCAAACGGGACGCCGGCGTGCCGGTCAGTGGAAGAGCTTGAGGCCGACCACGCCGGCCACCACGAGCAGCAGGCAGCCGATCCGCGGCAGGCTGGCCGACTCGCCCAGCGCCAGCATGCCGACCAGCGCGGTGCCGACCGCCCCGATGCCGACCCACACCGCGTAGCCGGTGCCCACCGGGATGTCGCGCAGCGCGTACGCCAGGCCGGCCATGCTCGCCACCAGCGAGACGGCGAAGACCAGGGAGGGGACCGGGCGGGTGAAGCCGGCGCTGCGGTCGAGGGCGATCGCCCAGGCGGTCTCCAGCAGTCCGGAGAGCACCAGCACGAGCCAGGCCATAGGTCACCTCTGACGGGACGGGCCCGGCCACCGGGGCCGGGACGGGCGGTCACACGGGGCGTCTTGGCCTGACCGGGTACGCCCACCACTCGTCCGGGGCGGCACGGGGCCGCCGGATCCGACGCTAGCACCGCCGGGGCCGGCGGTCCGGCACGGTGACAAACCCCACCATGGCTGGAGTTCACGCGAACTTCAGGTTGCAGGATGGTCGGCATGACCGTGCTCTTCTCCGACGAGGACGTCGCCGCCGCCGTGGACGCCCCGCTCACCGTCGCCGCCATGCGGGACGCGCTGCTGGCCGCGTACGAGGGACGGCTGATCGCCCCGCCCCGGGCGTCCGCCCCGCTCGGCGGCGGCCGGATGGTGCTCACGGCCGGGCACCTCACCGGCGAGTGGTACGGCTTCCGCTCGTACGACACGTTCGGGCACCCGGAGAGCGGGCAGCTCGTGGTCCTCCACGACGCCACCACCGGGGCGGTACGCGCCATCGCGGTCGGCGAGGAGCTGGGCTCGCGGCGCACCGGGGGACTGGGCGGGGTGGCCGTGGACACGCTGGCCCGCCCCGACGCGGCCACCCTCGGCGTGGTCGGCTCCGGCCGCCAGGCGTGGACCCAGGTCTGGGCCGCCGCCGCGGTCCGCCCGCTGCGCGAGGTGACCGTGCACAGCCGCTCGGCGGCCCGCCGGGACGCGTTCGCCGCCCGGGTCCGGGCCGAGCTGGGCGTGCCGGCCCGCGCCGTCGACTCGGCCGCCGCGGCGGTGCGCGACCGGGACCTCGTGGTGCTCGCCACCACCAGCACCTGTCCCGTGCTGGCCGCCGCCGACCTCGCCCCGGGCACCCACGTCAACACGGTCGGCTTCAAGCAGGTCGACCGGCACGAGTTCGGGCCGGACCTGCTGGACGCCGCCGACCTGCTGGTCACCGACTCGCCCGCGCAGGCGGCCGCGTACGCCCCGCCGATGCTGGCCGCCGTCGACCCGTACGCGGACCGGCTGCGCGACCTGGGCGCGGTGCTGGCCGGTGCGGTCCCGGGCCGGACCGGCGCGGACCAGATCTCGGTCTTCTGCTCCACCGGCCTGGCGGGCACGGAGGTCTTCCTGCTCGACCGGCTGGCCCGGGTCGGCGCGGCGGCCCGCTGACCCGCGGCGGGAGTGTGAGCAGGCCGATGCCCCCGGCCGGCCGTGGTGGGGTTCCCGGCGCGGCCCGGTACCCTCGGATGGTGTCTGCCACCTCCCCCTCCTCCGACGACTCCAGCTCGGCGCCCCTGGCGCCGCGCCGCGACCTGGAGCCGTCGGCTGACGGCCGTCGCGTCGCCCTGCTGACGCTGGGTTGCGCCCGTAACGAGGTCGACTCGGAGGAGTTGGCCGCCCGGCTGCACGCCGACGGCTGGCAGGTGACCACCGACGGCGAGGGCGCCGACGTGGTGGTGGTGAACACCTGCGGTTTCGTGGAGAAGGCCAAGCAGGACTCGATCCAGACACTGCTGGCCGCCGCCGACACCGGCGCCAAGGTCGTCGCCGCCGGCTGCATGGCCGAGCGCTACGGCCGCGAGCTGGCCGACAGCCTCCCCGAGGCGCAGGCGGTGCTCAGCTTCGACGACTACCCGGACATCGCCGCCCGGCTGGACGCCGTGGTGGCCGGCGAGGCGCTCGGCGCGCACACCCCGCGTGACCGGCGGGAGCTGCTGCCCCTCACCCCGGTGAAGCGCCGCGAGGCGGCCGTGTCGCTGCCCGGGCACGGCACACCGACCCGGGTCGCCGCCGAGACCGACGAGCACACCCCGGCGCACCTGCGGCAGGTGCTGCGGCACCGGCTCGACACCGGGCCGGTGGCCTCGCTCAAGCTGGCCAGCGGCTGCGACCGGCGCTGCGCGTTCTGCGCCATCCCGGCGTTCCGCGGGGCGTTCGTCTCGCGCACCCCGGACGAGCTGCTCGCCGAGGCGGAGTGGCTGGCCAAGACCGGCGTCCGCGAGCTGGTGCTGGTCAGCGAGAACTCCACCTCGTACGGCAAGGACCTGGGCGACCCCCGGGCGCTGGAGAAGCTGCTGCCGCAGCTCGCCGCCATCGACGGCATCGTGCGGGTGCGGGCCAGCTACCTCCAGCCCGCCGAGACCCGGCCCGGCCTGGTCGAGGTGATCGCCACCACGCCGGGCGTGGCCGCGTACTTCGACCTGTCGTTCCAGCACTCCAGCGAGCCGGTGCTGCGCCGGATGCGCCGGTTCGGCTCCACCGACCGGTTCCTGGAGCTGCTCGCCTCCGCCCGCGCGCTGGCCCCGGCGGCCGGCGCGCGGAGCAACTTCATCGTCGGCTTCCCCGGCGAGACCCGGCAGGACGTGGCCGAGCTGGTCCGGTTCCTGACCGAGGCGCGGCTCGACGCCATCGGCGTGTTCGACTACAGCGACGAGGACGGCACCGAGGCCGCCGGCCTGCCCGGCAAGGTCTCCGCCGCGACGATCAAGCGCCGCTACGACAAGCTGGCCGCGCTCGCCGACGAGCTCTGCTCGCAGCGGGCCGAGGAGCGGCTCGGCTCGACGGTGGAGGTGCTGGTCGACTCGGTCGCCGACGGCGTGGTCGAGGGGCGGGCCGCCCACCAGGCGCCCGAGGTCGACGGCTCGACCACCCTGGTCGCCCCGGACGGCGGCGGGGTGGACCTGGCCGCGCTGCGTCCCGGTGACCTGGTCCGGGCCACGGTCACCGCGACCGAGGGAGTCGACCTGATCGCCGTACCGGATGAGATGATCTCGGCGGCGCCCGGCGCGGCACGGTGACGGCGGGTCCGGACAGAACGGGGAAGCCACGTGGGGCGGTGCCGGACATGACCGGAGCGGAGTCGACGGTGGCGGCCCCGGTGCCCCTGCTCAACGCGGCGAACGTGCTGACCGCGGTGCGGCTGGTGCTGGTACCGGTCTTCGCGGTCACCGTGGTCGCCTCCGCCATGAGTCACACCGGCTGGCGGATGGCCGCCTGCGTGATCTTCGTGGTCGCTTCGGCGACCGACCTGGTGGACGGCTGGATCGCCCGCCGGTTCGGGCTGGTCACCTCGCTGGGCAAGGTGGCCGACCCGATCGCCGACAAGGCGCTCACCGGCGCCGCCCTCGTGCTGCTCTCCTGGTACGACCGGCTGCCGTGGTGGGTGACCGCGGTGATCCTCGCCCGCGAGCTGGGCATCACCGCGCTGCGGTTCTGGGTGATCCGGCGCGGGGTCATCGCGGCCAGCCGGGGCGGCAAGGTCAAGACGGCGCTGCAGATCCTGGCGATCACCTGGTACCTCTGGCCGATGCCCGACGCGCTGGCCCCGGTCGGGCCGTGGATCATGGGCGCGGCCGTGGTGGTCACCGTGGTGACCGGCTTCGACTACGTCGCCCAGGCGCTGCGCCTGCGCCGTCCCACCGGCTGACCCCGCGCGGCGCGTCGCCGTCGACAACCACATGATCGGCGAATCCGTGCGCAGGATGAGTAGGTCGCCGCGGGGCGGGAAGAGAGGGCCGGCATGGGGACGGATGCGAACTACGAGCGGCCTGCCGGCAGTCCGGCGGCCTCGGTGGTGCACAGTCTGCACGAGCGCAAGGAGACCCTGGCCACCGTCGAGTCGCTGACCGGCGGGCTGCTCTCCGCCGCGATCGTGGAGATCGCCGGGGTCAGCGGGGTCTTCCGTGGCGGCCTGGTGGTCTACGCCACCGAGTTGAAGTCGGAGCTGGCCGGCGTACCGGAGGGCCTGCTGGTCGAGCGCGGGCCGGTCGATCCGGACGTGGCCGCCGCCCTCGCCGAGGGCGGGCGGCGGCGCTGCGGCGCCGACTGGGGGCTGGCCACCACCGGCGTGGCCGGGCCGGAGCCGCAGGACGGCAAGCCGGTCGGCCTGGTCTACGTCGCCGCGGCCGGGCCCGGCGGCACCGAGGTCCGCGAGCTGCGCCTCGACGGTGGCCGGGAGCACGTCCGCTCGGCCGCGGTGATCGAGGCGCTGCGCCTGCTCGCCGAGCAGATCCACGCCGCCTCCCAGGCCGACGAGGCGCGGCCCGCCGACGAGGCGGACGGTGCCGACCGGACCGGCGCCGACCGGACCGGTGCCGACCGGACCGGCGCCGGCCGGCCGTGACCCGGTTCGCGACAGGCCCGACCGCGGCCGGGGACCCCGACCGGCCCGCGAGGGCGGTTCGCAGGATTGGAGAGGCGGGGTGGGATGTCGTCGTGGCGACCAACGGGTACGGTTGCGGGAAGGCTCCGGCGGACGACGCCGGCGCCGGGGCGGTCCGCCGCGCCCGGCGCGGCACGCCCGGCCGGAGATGGTGGTTCCCGTTCAGGGGGAGGTGCGATGGTTCTGCTACGCCGGGTGATCGGTGACGCACTGCGGGCGCGCCGGCAGGGGCAGCACCGCACCCTCCGCGAGGTCTCCTCCGCCGCCAACGTGAGCCTCGGTTACCTCTCCGAGATCGAGCGCGGCCACAAGGAGCCCTCCAGCGAGCTGCTGGCCGCGATCTGCGACGCGCTCGGCGCCCGCCTCTCCGAGCTGCTCCGCGAGGTCAGCGACACGGTCGCGCTGGCCGAGCAGATGCCCGGGGTGCTGGTCCCGGTGGCCGACGAGACGATCGAGGCGACGCCGGCCGTGCGCAAGGCCACCAACCGGGGGGTCCGCCAGGTCACCTCCGACGGCTCGGTGGCCGTCCAGGTCCGCCAGGACTCGCCGCTCAAGGCGACGCTCCGCACCACCCGGGTCCGCCCCGCGGACCGGGACGTGGTCTGCGCCGCCTGATCCCGCCCGCCGCGCCGTGGCCACCGGTGGCGACCGCGTCGTAGTGTTGATCAGGGTCGTACGGGTGCCGGGTTGGCGTCCGACTGGGACCATGGAGGCACACCGCGCGGCCCGCCGGTCGACCCCGGTCGGGCGACGCGACGCTACTGAGGGGACAAGGCGGAGATGGCGAACCCGTTCGTCAAGGGTTGGAAATACCTGATGGCGCTCTTCGGCGCGAAGATCGACGAGCACGCCGATCCGAAGGTGCAGATCCAGCAGGCCATCGAGGAGGCCCAGCGGCAGCACCAGGCGCTGGTCCAGCAGGCGGCCGCCGTGATCGGCAACCAGCGCCAGCTGGAGATGAAGCTGTCCCGGCAGATGACCGAGGTCGAGCAGCTCCAGGGCAACGCCCGGCAGGCCCTGGTCCTGGCCGACCAGGCCCGGGGCCGCGGCGACGAGACCGAGGCCGGGCGCTACGAGCAGTCCGCGCAGCTGCTCGCCAGCCAACTGGTCTCCGCCGAGCAGGCGATGGAGGACCTCAAGACCCTGCACGACCAGGCGCTCGGCGCGGCCGCGCAGGCCCGCAAGGCGGTCGAGAACAACTCGATGATCCTCCAGCAGAAGCTGGCCGAGCGCACCAAGCTGCTGAGCCAGCTCGAGCAGGCCAAGATGCAGGAGACCGTGGCCCGCTCGCTGGAGTCGATGTCGGCGCTCACCGCCCCCGCCACCACCCCGTCGCTCAACGAGGTCCGCGACCGGATCGAGCGCCGCTACGCCGACGCCATGGGCCGGGCCGAACTGGCCGGCAACTCCGTCGAGGGCCGGATGCTGGAGATCCAGAAGGCGACCCTCGACTCGGCCGGGTCGGCGAGACTGGAGCAGATCCGGTCGAGCATGGCCGGCGAGCAGCTCGGCGGCCGGCAGGAACGCCCCGGGGTGGCGCAGCCCGCCGACCCGGCGGCCGCCGCCCGGCTCGAGGAGATCCGCGCCAACATGAGCCGGGAGCGCGGCACCGGGGAGAGCACCACGAGCTAGGGGACGGGGGAGACCGATGGTCGACGAGCGGGCACGGCACTTCCGCCGGCTGCGCAGGTTGCGCCGGTCCGCGCGGCGCTGGAGCGTCCTGGCCGGTGGGCTGGGCGGCGCCGCCGCCGTGCTGACCCCGTACGCCGGGCTGGGCCTGCCCGACGCGGCCTGGGCCGGCGCCGCCGGCAGCGCGATCGCCCTCGCGGCCTGGCGCTGGGCCGACCTCAGGGTCCTCGCCGCCGTGCCGGCCCCGCCGGCCCTCGACCCGGCCGACGCCGCCGCCCGCTCCCGCGCCCGGCTGGTCGCCGCCGTCGAGCGGCTGCCCGTGGGCCCCGGCGTCCTCGCCGAGGTACGCCGCGTCCGCTCCCGCCTCGCGCTGCGCGGCACCACCGCCGCCGAGGCGTGGGCCCGACTGGACCGGGCCGCGCTGACGCTGGCCGGGCTGGCCGGCCGGCTCACCGGGCTGGCCGAGCCGGCCGTCCGCGAGGCGGCCGAGGCCGACCGCTCCCTGCGCGACCTGGCCAACCGGGTGGCCGGCGTGGAACGCGCCCTGAAGCTCGCCCCCGCCGAGGCGCGCGGGTCGCTCGCCGAGGCGCACGCCACCCTGGTCGGCCAACTGGAGAGCGGGGTTGCGGCGTACGAGCGGCTGGTGGTGGCCGCCGCCGGCTACGTGGCCGAGGACGCCCACCCGAGCACCGAGGACCCCTCGGCCACCCGTCTCACCGAGGCCACCGACCTGCTGCACGGCGTCGCGTCCGCCCTGGCCGAACTCCGCACCGCACACACCCCCCTCCGCACCCCCTGACCGACCCCGCGCCCCTCCTCCGCGTCAGTCGGGGGTCGTTACCTGGGTGGGGGTGGTCCAGGGGCTGGTGCCGACGACGTTCGTCGAGCGGATCCGGTAGTGGTACGTCGCGCCGCGGGCCAGGCCCGTGTTGGTGAAGCCCCGGCCGGTCACGCTGAACGTGGCCAGGTCGTGGGCGAAGGCGGCGTCGGTGGCGCGCTGCACCACGAAGCCGGCGCCCGCCCCGGTGGGCGTGCTGGCCGACCAGCTCAGGATCACCGTGGCCGTGTCGGGGGAGGGCGCGGTGGCGGTGACGAGCACCCCGGTCGGCACCCCGGGCCGGGGCGGCGTGGTCACCGTGGCGACCGTCGACCAGGCTGACGCCGCCCCCAGATACGTGGTGCGTACCCGGTAGTAGTAGGTGGTGTCCGGGGCGACCGCCGGGTCCAGGTGGGCCTCGCCCACGGCGATGGCGGTGGTCCCCGGCCCGCTCGTGAACGTCGGGTTGGTGGCCCGTTGCACGTCCACCCCGGTCGCGAAGGAGCGGTTCGCCCAGCGCAGCGCGATCCGCAGCGGCGCGGCCGGCGGCACCACGGCGGCCAGCCGGGCCGGCGCGGTGAGCTGCACCGAGGCGGGGACGCTGTTCGACCAGGCCGAGCAGCTCACCGCGTTCTCGGCCCGGATCCGATAGTGGTAGGTGACGCCGGGCGTGACGGTCGCGTCGGTGTACCGGGTGGCGGTCGCGGCCACCGTGATCTCGGTGAGCCCCGCCGAGAAGGCCGCGTCGGTGGCGCGTTGCAGCCGGTGGCTCGTGGCCGGCGGGCGGCTGCCGTTGCCGGTCCAGGTCAGCGCGATGGCGGGCAGCGCCGTGGCCGAACCGGGCGCCGGGGTCGCCGTCAGCCCGGTCGGCGCCTTGGGCGCCACCCGCACCACCAGCGGCCGGCTCATGCCCTGATCGCGCAGCCCCGCCGAACGGGTCTGCCAGCGGTACTCCCACCCCAGGTTGACCAGTTGGTTGACCACCGCGGCGGGCCGCCCGTCGACCGGGCTGACCGGGCTCGCGTCCAGCCGGGCGCCGGCCGGCCGGGTCGGGTCGAGCAGCCGTACGCTGTCGCCGATCTTGAACGGGAGGCTGGGCGGGACCGGGCGCAGGGCCACGATCACGTCCTCCCGCGGGTTCACCCGGACGGTGTCCTTCCAGCCCAGCTCGTTGGCGCCCGGCGGGCGGACCGTGCCGTCCCAGCCGACCCGGTTGACCAGTTGCACGTCGCAGCCCTCGACGTGCACCGGATGGGTGCGGGGCGCGTCGCCGACGATCCGCCACAGCTGGGTGCCGTCGGCCGGCCCGCCCACCGGCACCGTCGGGTCGGTCGCGTACAGCACCTCGGTGGCCGGGTCGACCGGGCCGAGCGGCAGGGTGGCCGGGGTCCGCTGCGGGGCATTCGGGTGGGCGACGCCGAGCCGCCCCACCGCCCGGCCGTGCCGGGGCTCGAAGACCTGCCCGACCGACTTCACGGCCAGTGGCAGCGTGACCGGCGCGGCCGCGCCGGCCGGGGTGAAGGTCACCGAGGTGGCACGCGCCGGCACCAGCGTCACGCCGGGAGTGCGGGTGCCGAACGCCGCGTCGTAGGCCGGCTGCGGCACGATCGGCGGTCGCTGGCTCTCCGCGTACGCGCCGGGCAGCCGGGCGGCGAGCCGGTCCCGGTCGTACGGCGCGGCCGCGGTGCCGGTCACCCGGATCTGGAGCAGGGTCCGGGTGTTCGGGCCGTAGCCGGGGCGGGCGGCGGGTAGGCCGCCGGTGGCGGTGCGGTCGGCTGCCCCGGTGTGGTGGTCATAGCGCGGGTCGAACCGGGGCAGCGGGGCCGGGCAGTCGTTGTAGAGGATCAACGTGCTGCCCGGCGGGACCGTCGCGAAGTCGACCACCACGTCGGCCCGCTCGCCGGGAGCGAGCAGCAGGGTGTGCCCGTCGACGTTGAGCGCCGTGGGGTCCTGGCGGTCGTACCGGTAGCCGATCGGGCGCTGGGGCAGGACCACGGGAGCCGGCAGCAGGCCGCCCTCGTTGCCGATCTGGATCAGCTCCGGACCGGCCGCGGCCGGATCGGGCACCCCGCCCTCGCGCCCGTCGACCGGCCAGTGCGCCGGCCGCCCGGCCGCCCGTACCGCGTCGACCATCGGCACCTCCCCGGCGCGCGGGTCGCCCGGCGCGCCGCTCTCGGTCCACATCGGCTGGTCCGAGCCGGCCCGGTAAAGCTGGAGGTTGAGCGTCCGGTCGGGGCAGGCGTTGAGGATCCGGAACCGGTACGCCCGCGGCGCCACCGCCAGGTACGGGTAGGCCACCCCGTTGACCAGCGGGGTGTCCCCGTACGCCTCGGGCACGGCCGACGGGTGCGGCACGCCCGGCGCGAGGGGCGGCTCCTCCGGCTCGGCGACGGGGTCGTGGTGCGGGTTCGGCACCGGGGCGACCCAGGGGCTGGCCCCGCCGTCCGGGTCGTGCGTCCACGGGCCGTAGTCCCAGCGGCCGGTCGGATTCCCGCCGGTGCTCCGGTAGGGGTTCTGCCGGGGCTGGTAGACGTGCGGGTGCCAGAGGCTGCCCTTCGCGCCCCAGCGGTCCCGGTCCCAGGTGGGATCCTGGGCGGCGAGCTGGGCGTCGTCCGGCACGAACGTCTTGTCCTCGATCACCAGCGGGAGCTGGTCGGCGGGAAGCACCCCGTCGTCGACCAGCCGCTCCTCGGCCGGGTCGGTGAGCAGGTACAGCGCGAGCTGCCCGGAATAGACGGTGAGCCGCGACAGGCCGAGGGTGTTGTCGTGCAGCCACATGAGCCGGCCGCTCTGCTCGTTGGGAAAGTAGAGCGTGGTGGCCCCGGCGCCGGGCGCCGGCATGTCCGGCACCGCAGTCACCCCCACCCCCGTCGGGTACGGGGTGATCTCGCCCGCCGGGGTGATCCACTGCCACGGGTTGCCGGCGCTGATCCACGCCGTCTGCGCCCCGGCCAGATGCGGCACGGCCCGGTTCTGCGGGTACGGCGCGGGCCCCTCCAGCGGGCCGGTCCCGGCCCCGTCGACCGTCTCGTCGACCGGCAGGAACAGCTCGCCGGCCCGGCCGGTGGGCAGCTGGTTGATGAACTTGATCCGCACCGGCCGGCCGCGCCGGGCGACGATCATCGGCCCGAGGTGCCACGGCCGGTCGGGCGGTGCGACCGTGTTGTGGCCGGCCGCGTCGGTGCCGAGGTTGAGCTGGCGGTAGCCGCGCAGCCGGGTGGCCGGCAGGTCGCGGTGCAGGCGCTGCGCGTACTCCTGGAGGCCGATCTCGTAGTAGTCGCAGCCCGGCCAGGTGATCGTGTCGGGGACCGCCACGGGCAGGCGGGCGCCGAGCCCGGCGGTGGCCAGGGGGCCGGGCACCGGCAGCGGGTCGACGAACTTGCGGATGCCGGTGCCGGGCGCCGGCCGGCCGTCGACGTCGAGCGTGGGCAGCGGGCTGGCGGCGAAGTTCGGCACCGGGCCGAAGCAGCGCGGCACGGCGGCCGGGTCGAGGCTGGCCGGGGCGGGCCCGGTCTCCTCCTCGGCGGCGCGGGCGGCGGGCACCGTCGGCGCGTGGTCCTCGGCGGTCCGGGCGAACCGGTCCGTCCATCCCGGCCGGAGTCTGCGGAACAGCACCATGGCTCTCCCCGGGGTCGGGGCGCGCCTGCCGTCACCCCGACGTGGCGGGCGTACGCGCTGCTGACGATCGGTGAGCACTCCACCGCAGCATGCGACGCCGAAGGTGCGGGAGGGAACTACCCAATCGTCCCTATCTCGGGCGATCTTGGATGGTTCGTGGAAGTTCCACGCGCCGTCCCGCTCAGCGGTCCGGTTGGCAGGCCGGGCACCAGTACGTGACCCGCTCGCCCAGCTCCTCCTTGCGGATGGCCGTCCCACAGCGCCGGCACGGCTGGGCCCGGCGGCCGTAGACGTAGCTGGTCTGGCCGCGGTGCAGCGACCCGGTGGTGCTCTGCGCCCAGCGGCCCCGGTTGGCGGCCAGCAGCCGCTGCGCGAGGGCGACCGTGCCCGGCAGGTCCGGCACCGCCCCGACCGGCGTCCACGGGTTGACCCCGCGCAGGAACAGCACCTCACACTTGTAGAGATTGCCCACCCCGGCCAGGTTGCGCTGGTCCAGCAGCGCCTCGCCGATCGTCTCGTCCGGATGGGCGGACAGCCGGCGCACCGCCTCGTCCGGATCCCAGTCGGTGCCGAGCAGGTCCGGGCCGAGATGGCCCACCAGCGACTCCTCCTCGGCGGTCGGGATCAGGGCCAGCTCGTGCAGGTGATAGCCGACCGCGACCGCGCCGGGGGAGCGGAGCACCACCCGGATGAGGTGCGCCGGCCGGGCCGCCCACCGCTCACCCGGCGCGTACGCCCGCCAGGCGCCGTCCATCCGCAGGTGCGAGTGCAGGGTCCAGTCCCGCCCGCCCTGCTGCGCATCGGCCGCCGACGCGGCGTCACCTTGTGCGGCGCCGGTCCGTCCGGCGGCGTCCGCCGGTGTGGCCGTGGCGGGCGGGGCGGTGAGCCGGAGCAGCAGGTGCTTGCCACGGCTGGCCGATTCGCGCACGGTCCAGCCGGTCAGGTCGGTCGCGGCCAGCTGCGGCACGCGGAAGTCGGAGCCGGTGAGCCGGGCGCCGGCCAGGGCGCGCTGGAGGACGCGGGCGGTGTTCCAGACGGTGTCGCCTTCGGGCACCCCTCCATCCTCCCTCGGCGCGGCGGATTCGCACGGCTCAGTCGCGCGTCACCGTCACCACGTCGCCCGGGCGCACGCCGAGCAGGTCGACCGCGCGGCCGGTGTTGACCGCCAGCGCCACCAGGCCGGCCGAGTCCACGTACACGACCAGCCCACCGGCCGGGGCGTCGCCGAAGGTGCGCCCGCGCACCGCCGCCCGGCCGGCCACCCGTACCCGCCCCGGCAGCCCGGCCAGCAGCACGCCCGCGGCGGCGAGCTGGACGTTCCCGAAATGGTCGACGGTCAGCACCTCGGCCGTGAAGCCCGCGTCGTCGGCGCGGACCACCGGCGCCGGCAGCCGGACCAGCGTCGCCGGGTCCACGGCCGGTCCCGCCTCGGTCAACGGCGCGCCGAGCGCCAGCCGCGCGGCGACCGGCGCGAACACGTCCCGCCCGTGGAAGGTGCGGGAGACCGTCGGGGCCAGCCAGGCCGGATTGGTCAACTCAACCGCCCCGGTGACCCCGCCGAGGGCCTCGGCGGCGTCCAGCAGCAGCCCGTTGTCCGGGCCCACCAGCAGCCCTCCCGGGGCCGCCAGGGCGATGCCGCGCCGTGCCGTGCCGACACCCGGGTCGACCACCGCCACGTGCACCCCCACCGGCAGGTACGGCACGGTCTGCGCGAGCACCGCCGCACCCCGGCGTACGTCGGCCGGCGGCACCAGGTGGGTCACGTCGATCACCCGGGCGGCCGGGGCGAGCCGGGCGAGCACACCGTGGCAGGCCGCCACGAACCCGTCGGTCAGGCCGTAGTCCGTGGTCAGCGAGATCCAGGGACCGCCGGCCAGCCCTCCATCGAGACCGGTCACGAATCGGCCGCCGGTGGGGTGAGCCGCCGCTCCAGCCGCAGCTCGTCGTGGAGCGGGATGCCGTCCTCGCCCAGATACGGGATGCCCGGCTTGACGGCCCGCGCCCGGTCCACCGCGCCCGCGTCCACCGCCACGATCCGCAACCCCCGGCGCTGATAGAAGCCGAGCGCCCGGAGGTTGTCGTTGGTGGTGACCAACCAGAGCCGGTCCGCCCCGGCGCCCGTGGCGACCGACTCGGCGGCGGCCATGAGCGCGCTGCCGGCGCCGTTACCCGGGGTCGTCGCGGCGAGGCTGACCACCTCCAGCCCGCCGTCGGCGAGCCGGTACACCAGCGCCCCGGCGAAACCGCCCGCCCCGTCCACGGCCACCAGCGCGGGTAGTTCCCGCAGGTCGTAGCGGGTGTCGTGGACCACCACGTACGGGCCGCCCCAGTCACGCTCGTGCAGGGCCGCGAGGTCGGCGTCGTCGCCGGGCCCGGCGGGTCGTACGTGGATCGAGGCCATCCGTCCCTCCTCGTCGTGTGCGGCACACCCTAGCGAGCACGTCGGCACGGTTCTCCCCGCGCCGCGCCGCGCCGGCTGGGCGTCGCGGGACCGCACTGCGCATGGCGCGGGGGAGTCGCGAGAGGAATCGACTCCCATCGAGCCGATTGCGGCGCAGCCTCCCGACCCGGCCCGCCTCCCGACCCGGCCCGCCTCCCGACCCGGCCCGCCTCCCGACCCGGCCCGCCTCCCGCCCCGGCCCGCCGAGCCGGCCTGCCTTCCGAGCCGGCCTGCCGTCCGAGGTGGCCCATCTGCGGGCTGGCCTGTGGCCTGAGCTGGCCTGTGGCCTGAGCTGGCCTGCCTCCTGAGCCAGTCTGCCTCCTGCACTCTGCCTCCCGACCCGGCACCTGCTCCCGCCGCTGCTCCTGCCCCGACCGGCCCTGCTCTCGCCCTGCCCCTCCTCCCGCCCATCGGGAACTTCCGTCCGCATCCCGGAACGCCGAAAGATCTTGGTACCAAACGGCCCCTATAGGGGCCATTTCCGTCCAAGATCGCTGACGCTGACGCTGACGCTGACGCTGACGCTGACGCTGACGCTGACGCTGACGCTGACGCTGACGCTGACGCTGCACCGGCTACCGGAGTCGACGGCGGACGCGGAGGCCGACGCCCGACGCCCGACGCAGACACAAGGCGCCGACGACGGTGTGGCCGCTGGGGTGTGAGGGTGGTCAGCCGCGGAGGCGGAGGCCGCGGGGGGTGGCGCGGAAGCCGGCCGCCGTTAGCGCGTCGCGCAGCGGCGAGGAGTGCACGGCTTCGCCGTCGGCGCGTTCCACCGAGATCGCGCCGAGCGCGCCGGAGTGCACCGCGTCGGCGAGCGCCTTGCCGGCCGCGGCCAGCGTGTCGGTGTCGTCGGTGAAGGAGAGGATGGTCCGCCCGCCCCGCTCGACGTAGAGCACCAGGTCGCCGCCGACCAGCACGACCAGCGCCCCGGCTTTGCGCCCGGCCCGGTGCCCGGTGGCCGGGGCCGCCCCGTCGCCGGAGTCGACGACCCGGTCGGGCCAGGGCAGGGCCGCGCCGTAGGGGTTGGCCGGGTCGGTGGCGGCGAGCACCACGGTGGGTCCGCCGCCGCGGGTCCGGTTCTCGTCGGCGGGGTCGGCCAGGGCGCGGATCCGGTCGACCGCCCCGGGCACGGCGAACTGGGCGGCGCCCAGCCCTTCGACGAAGTAGCCGCGCCGGGCTGCCCCGCGTTCCTCCAGTGCGGAGAGCACCGGGTAGACCGCCGCGAAGCCGCCGGTCACCTGCTCGGCCATGACCGCCCCCCGGGTGACCACGCCGTGCCGTTCGAGCAGCAGGTCGGCGAGGGCGGCGGCCCGCTTGGTGGGGTCGAGGTCGCGTTCGGGCAGCCGGGACCAGCGGCCGGCCACGGTGGGCGGGCCGCCGCGGCTGGGCAGCGCCACCCGGCCGGGGCGGCGGTAGCGGGTGCGCGGGGCGGTCGGCCGGCTCCGGTGCGCCCCGCCGCCGCCGAGCGCCGCCCGGAGCGGGGCCAGGGTGTCGTTGGTGAGGTGACCGGCCCAGACCAGGTCCCACACCGCGGCCGTCAGGGCGGTGTCGTCGGTGGAGCCGACCCGGTCGGACAGGGAGCGGAAGAACAGGGCCTGCCCGTCGGCGAGCGCGTCGAGCACGGCCTCGTGCAGCGGGGTGACGGCCAGCGCCTCGTCCGGCGGGGGGAGCAGCAGCGGCGCGACGTCCGCGTACGCGAGGGTGACCCAGCCGTCGCCGCCGGAGATCGCCCCGGACCCGGCCCAGACCACCTCGCCGCTGGCGCAGAGCTCGTCGAGCTGGGCGGGGGAGTAGTCGGCGATGCGGGCGGGCAGCACGAGACGTTCCAGCGCGGACGCCGGCACGGCCACGCCCTGCAACTGTTCGACGGTGGCGGCGACCGCCTCGACGCCGCGGGCCGAGGAGCCGACCTGCTGCCAGCGGGGCAGGAACGCGGCGAGTGCCCGGGGCGGCACCGGCTCGATCTCCCGGCGCAGCGCGGCGAGAGACCGGCGGCGCAGCAGCCGCAGCACCTCGGCGTCGCACCACTGGGTGCCGACGCTGTCCGGGGCGAACTCGCCGGAGACCACCCGCCCGGTGGCGGCGAGCCGGCGCAGCGCCTGCTCGACGACGAACACCCCGAGCCCGAACCGGGCGGCACAGGTGGCCGCCGCGAACGGGCCGTGGGTGCGGGCGTAGCGGGCGACCAGGTCACCGAGCGGGTCGGCAACCGGCGCCAGGTAGGCCTCGGCCACCCCGACGGGCAGCGCCACGCCGAGCGCGTCGCGTAGCCGGGCGGCGTCCTCGACGATCACCCAGCGCTCCTCGCCGGCGATCCGCACGCGCAGCACCCGCCGGGCGGCCTCCAGCTCGCCCAGCCACCCGGCCGGTACGCCCCGCTCGGCCAGCTCGGCCTCGCTCAGGTCGCCGACCACCCGGAGCAGCTCGACCACGTCCTCCGCATCGCGGGCGCGGCGCTGCTCGGTGCGCCAGCGCAGTTGCCGCTCGGTCTCGGCCAGCACCGCGGGGTCGAGCAGCTCCCGCAGGTCGACCCGGCCGAGCAGCTCGCCGAGCAGCCCCGAGTCGAGGGCCAGGGCGGCGGCCCGGCGCTCGGCCAGCGGCGCGTCGCCCTCGTAGAGGAACGCGCCCACGTAGCCGAAGAGCAGCGAGCGGGCGAACGGCGACGGCCGCTCGGACTCCACCTCGACGAGGCGGACCTTGCGGGCGCCCAGGTCGCGCATCAGCTCGGCCAGCGCGGGCTGGTCGAAGACGTCCTGGAGGCATTCCCGGGCGGCCTCCAGGGTGACCGGGAAGTCGGCGTACTCGCGGGCCACGTCGAGGAGCTGGGCGGCGCGCTGGCGCTGCTGCCACAGCGGCTGGCGGCGGCGCGGGTCGCGGCGGGGCAGCAGCAGGGACCGGGCCGCGCACTCGCGGAACCGGGAGGCGAACAGCGCCGACGTGCCGACGGACTCCTCGACCAGCTGGGCGATCTCGTCCGGGTCGAAGACCACCACGTCGGCGCCGGGCGGCTCCTCGGCGGTGTCGGGCAGCCGGACCACGATGCCGTCGTCGGAGGGCATCACCTGGGCGTCCACCCCGTAGCGCTCGGCCAGCCGGCGGCCGATCGCGAGGGCCCACGGGCCGTTGACCCGGGCGCCGAGCACCGAGTGTACGGCGAGCCGCCAGTCGCCCAGCTCGTCGCGGAACCGCTCGACGACCACCGTGCGGTCGTCGGGCAGCGACCGGGTGGCCTCCTTCTGCTCGCGCAGGTAGGTCATCAGGTTGCCGGCGGCCCAGTCGTCCAGCCCGCCGGCGCGCAGCGCGGCCACGGCGTCGGTGTCGGACTGCCGCAGCAGCGCCCGGACCCGCGCGCCGATGGCCCGGCCCAGCTCGACGGGCCGGCCGAGCTGGTCGCCCTTCCAGAACGGCATCCGGGCGGCCTGCCCGGGCGCGGGGGAGACCAGCACCCGGTCGGGGGTGATCTCCTCGATCCGCCAGGACGACGAGCCGAGCAGGAAGACGTCGCCGACCCGGGACTCGTAGACCATCTCCTCGTCCAGCTCGCCCACGCGGGCGGCCCGCTCGGCGCCGGCCAGGAAGACCCCGAACAGCCCCCGGTCGGGGATGGTGCCGCCGCTGGTGACGGCGAGCCGCTGCGCGCCGGGCCGCCCGGTGAGCACGTCGGCGGCCCGGTCCCAGACCAGCCGGGGCCGCAGCTCGGCGAAGGCGGTCGACGGGTAGCGCCCGGAGAGCATGTCGAGCACCGCGTGCAGCGCCGAGTCGGGCAGCTCGGCGAAGGGCGCGGCCCGGCGGACCAGCACGGCCAGGTCGCCCAGCCGCCACGGCTCCAGGGCCACCATGGCCACGATCTGCTGGGCCAGCACGTCGAGCGGGTTGCGCGGGTAGTGCAGTTCCTCGATCGCGCCCGCGCCCATCCGCTCCGCGACCACCGTGCAGGAGAGCAGGTCGCCGCGGTGCTTCGGGAAGACCACGCCCCGGGAGACCGCGCCGACCTGGTGCCCGGCCCGGCCGACGCGCTGCAGGCCGGCGGCGACGCTCGGCGGGGCCTCGATCTGCACGACCAGGTCGACCGCGCCCATGTCGATGCCCAGCTCCAGGCTGGAGGTGGCCACCACGGCGGGGAGCTGCCCGGACTTGAGCGCCTCCTCGATGTGCTTGCGCTCCTCGCGCGAGACGCTGCCGTGGTGGGCGCGGGCGATCACCGGTGGCGCGCCGGCCGCCGCCCCGGACTGCGCCATCACCTCGGCCGGCTGCCGGGGCGCGCGCAGCGGCCCGACCGGCCCGCCGAACGCGTCCGCGCCCCGCCGCCGCGCCGGCCCGGCGCCGCCCCCCGGACCGTGTCCGGCCCCAAGACCGTGTCCGTCCCCCGGACCGTGTCCGCCCCCCGGACCGTGTCCGCCCCCCGGACCGTCGCCCGCCCTCGGATCGTCGCCGTCCCCCGGACCGTTTCCGGCCCCCGGACCGTCGCCGTCCCCAGGACCGCCGTCGCCGGCCGCCGGGCCGGCGCCCCCGGCCAACAGCTCAGATACGCTCACCGGCTCCCCGCCCCGGGCCAGGCGACCGCCGTCCGGCGCGGCGGCCGCCTCCAGCTCCTCGGCGGCCAGCTCGTTGAGCCGGGCGCAGAGCCGCTCGGCGCTGCGCCGCGAGTTGGTGAAGACGATGGTCGACCGGTGCGACCGGATCAGCGAGAAGACCCGTTCCTCGACGGCCGGCCAGATCGACGCCCGGCGGGGACCGATGCCACCCAGCGCGTCCTCCGGCGGCTCCTGCTCGTCGAGGCGGGTCATGTCCTCCACCGGGACCTGGACGCTGACCTCGATGGTCTTGCTGGTGGGCGGCTGCACCACGTCGACGGGGCGGGCCCCGCCGAGGAAGCGGGCGCAGACGTCGATCGGCCGGACGGTGGCGGACAGCCCGATCCGCTGCGCCGGGGTCTCCAGCAGCGCGTCGAGGCGCTCCAGGGAGAGCGCCAGGTGGGCGCCGCGCTTCGTCCCGGCGACCGCGTGCACCTCGTCGACGATCACCGTGCGGACCCCGCGCAGCGAGTCGCGGGCCGCGGAGGTGAGCAGCAGGAACAGCGACTCGGGCGTGGTGATGAGGATGTCCGGTGGGGTCCGGGCGAAGGCGCGCCGCTCGTCGGCGGGAGTGTCGCCGGTGCGCATGCCCACGGTGATGTCGGGCGGGGCGAGGCCGAGCCGGGTGGCGGCCTGGCGGATGCCGATGAGCGGGGCACGCAGGTTGCGCTCGACGTCGACGGCGAGCGCCTTGAGGGGGCTGACGTAGAGCACCCGGCAGCGTTGCCGCGCGTCGGCCGGCGGTGGCTCCTTGGCCAGCCGGTCGAGCGACCAGAGGAACGCCGCGAGGGTCTTGCCGGAGCCGGTCGGGGCGACGACCAGCGCGTTGCGGTCGGCGGCGACCGACCGCCAGGCGCCCTCCTGGGCGGGGGTGGGCGCCGCGAAGGCCGCGGCGAACCACTCCCGGGTCGCCGCGCCGAACTCCGCCAGGACCGCCGCGCCCCGGGTCACCTCGTCCGCCACGCCCTCCATCCTGCCTCGACGGTGTGACAACCGGTCCTCGCCGTACGCTGATCTGTCCGGGACGGGGTCTTAAGCGACGGATGCGGCGTTGGATGCGTTAAGTCTTACTTAACTGCTTGCTTGCACCGCGCAACATAAAGTAACTTCACTCGCAACGCAGCGTGGGGTGGAGGGCTTGGATGACGGTGCAGGGGCGAGGGTCCGGGTCCGGCACCGACGTGCTCATCCGCAAGGTCGACAGTCACCTCGCCACCCTGCGCACCGGCCTGCACGGCCCCGAGCTGGAGCTGGCCGAAGACCTGGCCCGCTGCCTGCGTGAGCTGGTGGTCGCCACCGCCCACTCCAGCGCCGCCGACCGGGGGCTCGTCCGCGCCGCCGTGCACTACTTCGTCCTGCGTCGGGAGAGCCGCGGCAAGCTGCTGCCGGTGCGCTCCCTGGCCGCCGCCCAGCGGGTGGTCAACAAGGCGGTCCGCCAGCTCGGCCGCCCCGACCTGCTCGTGGAGACGCCCCGCCGGGACCGCTCCGCCCCCGACCCTGCCCTGCGCTGACCGGGGCGCCGGCCGCCGGGCCGGTTTCCCGAAAACCGCCCGGTCGGGCGGGAATGTGGCGTCTGATCGGTCGTGGCCGCAGCGTGCCTCGGCGCGCTGTCACCTCGACCGGGAGTGCGCGTGCTCGTCCTGCTGATCCTGCACCTGGTGGCGGCCCTGTCCGCCCCGCTGCTGGTCCGCCGGTGGGGCCCCCGCGCCTGCCTGCTGCTCGCGCTCGCCCCGGCCGCCACCTTCGGCTGGGCGGTGGCGCACACCGGGGCGGTCCGCGCGGGCGAGGCGGTCGTGGAGACGTACCCGTGGGTCCCGGAGCTCCAGCTCGACGTGGCGCTGCGGGTCACCACGCTGTCCTGGCTCATGCTGCTGCTGGTCGGCGGCGTCGGCGCGCTGGTGCTGGTCTATTCCGCCCGCTACTTTCATGCCGGCTCGGCGGGCCTGGCCCGGTTCGCGGCCGTCATGGTCGCCTTCGCCGGGGCGATGCTCGGCCTGGTCGTCTCGGACGACCTGTTGCTGCTCTACGTCTTCTGGGAGCTGACCACGGTCTTCTCCTACCTGCTGATCGGCCACAGCACCGAGCGCCGGTCCAGCCGGTGGGCCGCCGCCCAGGCGCTGACCGTCACCACCCTCGGCGGGCTCGCCATGCTGGTCGGCTTCCTGCTGCTCGGCCACCACGTCGGCAGCTACCGCTGGTCGGTGGTGACGGCCGCGCCGCTGCCCGGTGGCGGCTACCTGGTGATCGCGGTGCTGCTCGTCCTCACCGGCGCCCTCGCGAAATCCGCGGTCTTCCCGTTCACCTCGTGGCTGCCCGTGGCGATGGCGGCGCCCACCCCGGTCAGCGCCTACCTGCACGCGGCGGCCATGGTGAAGGCCGGGGTGTTCCTCATCGGGCTGCTCGGCCCGGCGCTCGCGCCGGCCGGGCCGTGGCGGCCGGTCACCGTGGTCGCCGGGCTCGTCACCCTTGTCGCCGGGGGCTGGGCCGCGCTGCGGCAGACCGACCTGAAGCTGCTGCTGGCGTACGGGACAGTCAGCCAGCTCGGCCTGCTCACCGTGGTGCTCGGCGTGGGCACCCCGAAGGCGGCCCTCGCCGGCGTCGCCATGCTGCTGGCGCACGCGCTGTTCAAGGCGGCGCTGTTCCTCGTCGTCGGCATCCTCGACCACAGCGCCGGCAGCCGGGACCTGCGCGACCTGTCCGGCGTGGGACGGAGCGCCCCGGTGCTCGCCACGGTCGCCACGCTGGCCGCCGCCTCGATGGCCGGCGTGCCGCCGCTGTTCGGCTTCGTGGCGAAGGAGGCGGTGCTCGGGGCGTTCACCGGGCGGCCGGTGGTGCTCGCCGTGCTGGTGGTCGGCAGCGCGCTGACCGTCGCGTACAGCATCCGGTTCCTCTGGGGAGCGTTCGCGTCACGGCCGGGCGTGCCGGTCACCGACGTGGAGCGCCCGCCCGCCGCGATGCTCGTACCCCCGGCCCTGCTCGCCGTGGTCGGGTTCGCCGCCGGCCCGGCCGCCGGCTGGCTGGGCGGCCTGCTGCGCCCGTACGCGGAGCTGTTCGGCCCGGTCGAGGAGAAACTGGCGCTCTGGCACGGACCGACCGCGGCGCTCGGCCTGTCCGCCGTGGTGCTCGCCGGCGGGGTGGTGCTGCACCTGGTCCGCGGCCCGCTCGCGCCCGCGCTGACCCGGCTGCGCGCGCCGGTCGGCGGCAACCAGGGGTACGAGTGGATCACCCACCGGTTCGACCTGTTCGCCATCCAGGTCACCGGCGCGACCCAGCGCGGCGCCCTGCCGCAGTACCTCGGCACCGTGCTTGTCGTCCTGGTGCTGGTGCCGGGCGGCGCCATGCTGGCCACCCGACCGTGGCGCACCGGGATCGCCGTCTGGGACAACCCGACGCAGCTCGTGGTCTGCGTGGTGATCGCGGTGGCGGCGCTGCTCGCCGTCGGCGCCCGGCGCCGGCTCACCGCCATGCTGCTGGTCGGCGTCACCGGCTACGGCACCGCCATGATGTTCGTCCTCTACGGCGCGCCCGACGTGGCGCTGACCCAGTTCCTCGTGGAGACCGCCACCATCGCCGTGTTCGTGCTGGTGCTGCGCCGGCTGCCGGAACGCTTCTCGGCCCGCCCGCTGCGCCGCAGCCGCTGGGTACGCCGGGGCATCGGCGCGGCCGCCGGGCTGGTCATGGCCGGGCTGGCGCTGGCCGCGGCCGGCGCCCGGCGTGAGCCGTCGATCTCGGCGGCCTACCCCGACCTGGCGGTGGCGCAGGGCTACGGCCGAAACGTGGTCAACGTGACCCTTGTGGACATCCGGGCCTGGGACACCATGGGGGAGATCGCGGTGCTCGTGGTGACCGCGACCGGGGTGGCCAGCCTGATCTTCGAGCGCTCCCGCACCGGGCCCCGGCCGCGTCGCCTCCGCCCGGTCCGGTCGCTCCGGGAGCGGCGGACGGTCTGGCTGCGCGGCGGCGCGACCCTGCACGAGCGCCGCCGCTCGATCGTCTTCGAAGTGGTCACCCGGCTGATCTTCCACACGGTGCTGCTGTTCTCGCTGTTCCTGCTCTTCTCCGGGCACAACTCCCCGGGCGGCGGCTTCTCCGGCGGCCTGGTGGCCGGCCTCGCGCTGACCGTCCGCTACCTGGCCGGCGGCCGGTACGAGCTGGCCGAGGCGGCGCCGGTCGGCGCCGGCACCGTGCTGGGCGCGGGCCTGGCCGTCTCGGTCGGTGGCGGCGCGCTCGGGCTGCTCCTCGCCGGCCAGGTGCTGGAGAGCGTGAAGGTCAACCTCTGGCTGCCGCTGGTCGGCCACTTCTACCTGGTCACGTCGCTCTTCTTCGACATCGGCGTCTATCTCATCGTGGTCGGGCTGATGCTGGACATCCTGCGCAGCCTCGGCGCCGAGGTGGACCGGCACGTCGAGGCGGCCGGCGAACCGGCCCGCGGGCTGGCCGTGCAGCGCGAGGGGGAGAGCTCGTGAGCGCGAGGAGTGAGCCGGTTCTGCGAGCCCCGCAGTCGCGAACAGGGGCGTCGCCGTGACCCGGGGCGCCGCCGGGCCGACCCTGGTGCTGGTGATCGCCGTCGGCGTGCTCGTGGCGGCCGGGGTCACCCTGCTGCTGGAGCGGAGCCTCACCCGGATCCTGCTCGGCGTCATCCTGCTCGGCAACGGGGTGAACCTGCTCATCCTGCTCGGCGGCCGGTCCGGGGCCGCGCCGCTGGTCGGCACCGCGCCGACCGCCGGGATGAGCGACGCGCTGCCGCAGGCCATGGTGCTCACCGCCATCGTGATCACGTTCGGGCTGACCGCGTTCCTGCTCGCCGTCGCCTACCGGAGCTGGTACCTGTCCGGCGACGACGAGGTGCAGGACGACCTGGAGGACCGGCAGGTCGTCCGGCTCGCCGAGCGCAACGAGGTGTCCACGGCGGACCTCGGCGGCGAGGGGCCGGGCAACGATCCGGAGCAGGTGGACCCGGAGCCGGCGCTGCGCCGCCTGCGCCGGCGGAGGGACGAGCGGTGAGCGGGCGGGCCCGCGGGGCGCGAACGGGGACCCGCCCGTGACCGCCCTGGTGCCGCTGCCGGTGGTGGTGCCGCTGCTCGGCGCGGCGCTCACCCTGATCCTCACCAACCGGCCGCGGTTGCAGCGGTCGGTCAGCGTCATCGGGCTGACCACGACCCTGCTGGTGGCGGTGGTGCTGCTGGTCGAGGCGTACCGGCACGGGCCGGTGGTGGTCCAGGTGGGCGGCTGGCCGCCGCCGGTCGGCATCGTGCTGGTCGCCGACCAGTTGGCCGCGCTGATGCTGGTGGTCTCGTCGGCGGTCACCCTCTGCGTGCTGCTCTACTCGATCGGCCAGGGGCGGGGCGAGTCCGGCGAGACCGCGCCGGTGAGCATCTACCACCCCACCTACCTGGTGCTGACCGCCGGCGTCACCAACGCCTTCCTGGCCGGGGACCTGTTCAACCTGTTCGTGGGCTTCGAGATCCTGCTGGCCGCGAGCTTCGTGCTGATCACCCTCGGCGGCACGGAGGTCCGGATCCGCACCGGCTCAACGTACGTGGTGGTCAGCGTCCTGTCGTCGATGATCTTCCTGGCCGCCGTGGGGCTCGTGTACGCGGCCACCGGCACCCTCAACATGGCGCAGCTCGCCGGCCGGCTGGACGCCCTGCCCTCCGGCGTACGCCTGGCGTTGCAGCTCACCCTGCTGCTCGCCTTCGGCATCAAGGCGGCCGTGTTCCCGGTCTCCGCCTGGCTGCCCGACAGCTACCCGACCGCGCCCGCCCCGGTCACCGCGGTCTTCGCCGGCCTGCTCACCAAGGTCGGCGTGTACGCGATCATCCGCACCGAGACGTTGCTCTTCCCCGGCGGCCAGGTGTCCACCCTGCTCATGGTGGTGGCCGGGCTGACCATGGTGGTCGGCATCCTCGGCGCGGCGGCACAGTCCGACATGAAGCGGATCTTCTCCTTCACCCTGGTCAGCCACATCGGCTACATGATCTTCGGGGTGGCGTTGAGCACCGTGGCGGGCCTGGCCGGGGCGATCTTCTACGTGGTGCACCACATCACCATCCAGACCACCCTGTTCCTGGTCGCCGGCCTGGTCGAGGAGCGCGCCGGCAGCACCGACCTCCGCCGGCTCGGCGGGCTGGCGCGGATCGCCCCGCTGCTCGCCGTGCTCTTCTTCGTCCCGGCCATGAACCTGGCCGGCATCCCGCCGTTCTCCGGGTTCCTCGGCAAGCTCGGCCTGCTCCAGGCCGGCGTGGCGGCCGGCGGGGCGCTGCCCGCCGTGGTCGTCGGTGCGGGCACGCTGACCAGCCTGCTCACCCTCTACGCCGCCTCCCGGGTGTGGAACATCGCGTTCTGGCGGGCGCCCCGGGTGGCCAGCGCCGGCCCGCCCGTCCGACTGCCCGGGCTGATGGTCGGGGCCACCGCCGCCCTGGTGCTGCTCGGCCTGGTGCTCACGCTGGCCGCCGGGCCGCTGTTCCGGGTCACCGCGGACGCCGCGACCGACCTGCGCCAGCGCACCCCGTACGTCCGGGCGGTCCTGCCGTGACCGACAACGTGCCCCCGGGCCGGGCGGCCGGCGGCGGGGAACCGCCCGGTGGCCCGCCACCGGACGACCTGGCGCCCGATGCCCCCGTGCCCGCCGTGGGCCGGGGCGGGCGGCGGCGCGACCAGGCCGTGGCGCTCGGCTGGCTGGTCGCCATCTGGGTGCTGCTCTGGGGCGACCTGTCCTGGGGCAACCTGCTCGCCGGCCTGCTGGTCGGCGCGGCCGTGCTGCTCTTCTTCCCGCTCCCGCCGGTCACCTTCGGCGGGCGGCTGCGCCCCGGCGCACTGCTGGTCCTCGCGGTCACCTTCGTGAGCGAACTGGTCACCGCGAGCCTGCACGTCGCCGCCGTCGCGCTGCGCCCCGGCTACGTCCCGCGCAGCGCGATCATCGCGGTGCCGCTGCGGGTGCGCACCGACCTCAACCTGGCGCTCACCGCCGAGGTGATCTCCCTGGTGCCGGGCACCCTGATCCTCGACGTGAACCGCGACCGCGGGGTGCTCTACGTGCACGTGCTCGACGTCCGCGGCCCGGAGGACCTGACCGGGAGCCGGGAGCGGGTCCTCGCCGTCGAGCGGCGCATCGTCCGCGCCGTCGGCTCCCCCGCGGAGGTACGCCAGCTCAGCCTCGAACCCGTCGATCGGAGGAACCATCCGTGACCGCGCTGCTCGCCCTCGCGCTGACCGTGCTGCTCTCGGTCACCGCGCTGCTCGCCCTGGCCCGGATCTACCGCGGCCCGTCCCTGCTCGACCGGGTCGTCGCCGCCGACCTGCTGCTCTCCGCCATGCTCGGCGCGGTGGGCGCGGAGGCGGCGGTGAACGGGCACGCCACCACCCTGCCCGTGCTCGTGGTGCTCTCCCTGCTCGGCTTCGTCGGCTCGGTGTCCCTGGTCCGCTTCGCGGTCCGGGAGGAAGTGTGAGCGCGAGGAGTGAGCCGGGTTTGCGAGCCCCGCAGTCGCGAACGAAGGGAGGCTCAGTGAGCGCGAGGAGTGAGCCGGGTTTGCGAGCCCCGCAGTCGCGAACGGAAGGAGGCACAGCGTGAGCGCCGTCGCTGACTGGCTCGGTGGGGCGTGCCTGCTGGCCGGGGCGCTGCTCAGCCTGGTCGCCGGGATCGGTGTGCTGCGCTTCCCGGACGTGCTGGACCGGATGCACGCCGCCACCAAGCCGCAGGTGCTCGGCGTGCTGCTGCTCCTCGTCGGCCTCGCGCTGCGCCTGCGTACGCCGTCGGATCTCGGCATGATCGCGTTGGTGGCGGTCTTCCAGCTGGCCACCGCGCCGGTCTCCGCGCAGATGATCGGGCGGGCCGCCTACCGTTCCGGGCGGTTCGAACCGAAGCTGCTCGACGCCGACGAGCTGTCCGGTCGGTGAACCGGACAGCGGGGAGGCTTCCGGCACCCTCAGCGAACGTCCAGCCGCCGCCGATAAAATGGCGGCATGATCGACTCCTCTGCCCAGGAGGGCAGCAGTAGCCAGCCGGGTCGTGCCCGGCAACCTCTGGACCCGACGGCCCCGGGAGCCCTGACCCTCCCGTGCTGATCCTCGTCGGACTCGTCCTCATCATCGTGCTCACCGCCGCCACCGGTTACTTCGTGGCCCAGGAGTTCGGTTACGTCGCCGTGGACCGGGGCAAGCTCAAGCAGCTCGCCGACGGTGGCGACCGTGCCGCCGCCCGGGCCCTGGAGGTGACCGGCCGGCTCTCGTTCATGCTCTCCGGCGCCCAGCTCGGCATCACCGTGACCGCCCTGCTGGTCGGTTACGCCGCCGAGCCGTACCTGGGCGCCGGGCTGGCCGACCTGCTCGGCCTGGCCGGCGTCTCGGACGCGGTGGCGCTGCCGCTGTCGGTGGTGCTCGCCCTGCTCGTCGCCACCGTCGTGCAGATGGTGCTCGGCGAGCTGGCCCCGAAGAACCTGGCCATCGCCCGCGCCGAGCCCCTCGCCCGGGCACTCGCCCCGTCCACCCTCATGTACCTGCGGATCGCCGGACCGGTGATCACCCTCTTCGACCGGGCCGCCGTGCGGCTGCTCCGGCGGGTCGGCATCGAGCCGATCGAGGAGCTGCCCAGCGGGGCCACCCCGGAGGACCTGGAGCAGATCATCGCCGAGTCCCGGGAGGAGGGGCACCTCGACGCCGAGATGTCCGACCTGCTCGACCGGGGGCTCGACTTCCGGGAGCTCACCGCCGGGGAGGCCATGGTCCCCCGGGTCGACGTGCACACCGTACGGGCCGACGAGCCGGTCAGCCGGGTCGTCGAGCTGCTCGACACCGGCCACTCCCGGTTCCCGGTGAGCGGCGCCGAGGGCGTCGACGACCTGGTCGGCGTGATCGGCATCGCCGACGTGCTCGGGGTGCCGCCGGCCGAGCGGGCGACCACCCGGGTCGCCGCGGTGGCCGTACCCCCGTTGCTGGTGCCGGAGACGCTGCCGCTGCCGACGGTGCTGGACCGGCTCCGGGTCGGGCACCGCCAGCTCGCCTGCGTGGTCGACGAGTACGGCGGCTTCGCCGGTGTGATCACGCTGGAGGACCTCGCGGAGGAGCTGGTCGGGCCGATCCGCGACGAGGACGATCCGCCGGAGCGGGCCCCCGCCCGGCAGGAGGACGGCTCCTGGGTGGTGCCGGCCCGCTGGCGGATCGACGAGGTCGCCGACAGCACCGGCATCGCGCTGCCCGAGGCGCCCGAGTACGACACGCTCTCCGGCCTGGTCATGCGCGAGCTGGGCCGGGTGCCCGAGGTCGGCGACCGCCTGGAGATCGCGCTCGCCGTCGACGGCGACGAGCCGGACGAGCCGCGGGCCCTGGTCGAGGTGCTCGCCGTGGACCGGCACGTGGCCGACTCCGTCCGGCTCCGCACGACGGCCGGCGCGCAGGGGGAGGAGGCGGCATGAGCCCCGGTTTCGCGCTCTTCTTCTCCGTGGTGCTCCTGGCGCTCAACGGCTTCTTCGTGGCGGCCGAGTTCGCGCTGGTGGCCGCCAAGCGGTACCGCCTGGAGCAGTCGGCGGCCGGCGGCGGCCGGGCGGCCCGCGCGGCGCTGGACGGCGTCCGCGAGCTGAGCCTCATGCTGGCCGGCGCCCAGCTCGGCATCACCCTGTGCACCCTGGGTCTCGGCGCGCTGGCCGAGCCGGCCATCGAGCACCTGCTCAGCCCGCTGCTGCACGCGGTCGGGCTGCCGGACGCGGTCAGTCACCTGGTCGGGCTGCTGTTCGCCCTGGCCCTGGTGACCTTCCTGCACCTGGTGGTCGGCGAGATGGCCCCGAAGTCCTGGGCGATCACCGACGCGGAGCGTTCGGCCATGCTGCTGGCGCTGCCGTTCCGGGCCTTCGCCCGGGTGGCCCGCCCGGTGCTGTCCGCGCTGAACGCCCTCGCGAACGCCGTGCTGCGGCTGGTCGGCGTACGCCAGCAGGACCAGCTCGCCCAGGTGCACGGCCCGGACGAGCTGCGCATCCTGCTGGAGCAGTCCCGCGAGCACGGGCTGCTCGGCGCCGAGCAGCACCAGCTGCTGACCAGCATGCTGGAGCTGCAGGGCACGCGGGTGGCGCAGGTGATGGAGCCGTTCGACCGGATCGTCACGGTGCGCCGGGACGACACCGCCGAGCGGATCGAGCACGTCTCCCGCGACAGCGGCCGGTCCCGGCTCGCCGTGGTCGACGCCGGCGGCGAGGTCTGCGGTCTGGTCCATGTCCGCGAGGCGGTCCGCGCGGTCACCACCGGCCGGCCGGCGATCGCCGAGGAGCTGATGACCCCGGCGTTCACCCTGCCCGGCGAGGCGTCGGTCACCGAGGCGGTGGCGGCCATGCGGGGCCGGCAGGCCCAGCTGGCGCTGGTCCGCAACGGCGGCGGCCCGACCCGGCCGATCGGCTTCGTCGCGCTGGAGGACCTCCTCGAGGAGGTCATCGGCGAGTTCGACGACGAGACCGACCCGGTGCCGCGCGGCCGCCGCATGCGCTGACGCGGTTCTCCGACCGCTCCGGGTGCGTCTGTTGTCGCTCGGGCGACAACAGACGCACCCACACCGTGCGCCGCGGGCGGCGCATGGGGGAGCGGGCGGTGGGAAAGCCGGCTCCATGCGGGTGACCGGGGTGTCGTCGGAGTCCGTGTGGACCGGGCTGTCGGTGAGCACCACGCTGCCCAACCCGAGCACCCGCCCCGGCCTGCGCCTTCCCGGCCGGGTCACCCTGTCCGCCGGCGGCGCCGACGTCGCCGTCCGGCACATCCGGCTCGGGCTCGTGGCGCAGGTCGAGCCGGAGGATCCTGACGCGCCCCACCGGCTGTTGCAGTATCACCAGGTGCCGATCGCCGGCCGGTTCGTGGTGCCGGCCGGGCGGCGGCGGGCGGTCGACTTCGCGATGCCGCTGCCCTGGGAGACCCCGGTGACCATGTTCGGCGGGGTGCCGCTGATGAGCCTGCGCACGGGGTTGCGTACCGAGGTGTCCGTCGACCCGGACCTGGACCAGGGCGCCATGGTGCCGGTCCTCGTCCACCCGCTGCCCACCCAGCAGCACATTCTCGCCGCGCTGGACACCCTGGGCTTCCTCATGCGGCAGGCCGGGCTCCAGCACGGGCGGTTGCCCGGGGTGGAGCAGGCGCTCCCGCTCCACCAGCGGCTGGGGTTCTGGGTGGCCCCCCTCTACGCCGGCCCGATCACCGAACTGGAGGTGATCTTCGTGACCAACGCGGCGGGGCTGGAGGTGCTGCTCTGGATGGACCGCCGGCTCTCCCTGGCCGGGGTGACCCACCAGAGCATCAGCCGGTTCCGGGTCTGGCACGCGGGCGCCGACCGGCGGGACTGGGTCGCCACCGTGGACGGCTGGCTGCGGCAGGCCATCGACCGGCACGCGGCGGCCGCCGCTCCTGCCGACTGGTCCGCCATGATCCGCGAGTCCGCGCACGTCAGCCGCCCGCCGGACGAGCCGGTCGCCCCTGGCTACGGCCTCGGCGGCACGGCCGGCGGCGCGGGTGTGGGCGGCGGTGGAGGCAGCGACGGCACCTGAGGCCGGCCGCGGCCGGGGTGGGCCCCCCGGGGAGGCCGGGTCAGACCGAGGCGGTGGCGAGCTTCAGGCTGAAGCCGAGGAAGAGCACCGCGATGGCCGTCGTCCCGGTCGCGGCGAGCCGCCGCCGGCGGTGGAACTGGGCGGCCAGGAAGGTGCCGGTGAGGATCAGCGCGGTCAGGTAGAGCGCGCTGGTCACCTGCGCGATCAGGCCGAGCAGCAGGAACGACAGCGCCGGCCAGGCGTAGCCGGGGTCGACGAACTGGATGAAGAAGGAGATGAAGAAGAGGATCGCCTTGGGGTTGAGCAGGCTGATCACCAGCGCCCGCCGGAACGGGTCGCGCACCGCCGCCGGCTCCGCCGCGTCGATCAGCCGGGGCGCCGCGGGGTCGTTGCGGTCGCGCCAGCGCCGCCAGGCGCCGCGCAGCATGGTCAACCCCAACCACCCGAGGTACGCGGCGCCGGCGTACTTGATCACGAGGAAGAGCGCCGGGTACGCCCGGAGCAGCGACGCCACCCCGGCGGCGGAGAGGATCATCAGCACCGAGTCGCCGACGAACACGCCCCCGGCGGCCCGGTAGCCCGCCCCGACCCCGCGGCGGGCGGCCGTGGACAGCACGAAGAGCGAGTTCGGCCCGGGCAGCAGCACGATCGCCACGGTGCCCAGCACGTACGTCCAGATGTCGGTGATCCCCAGCACGCCGGTCATCATGACGCCACGGGGGCCGCGGGGCGAAGCCGTTCCCGCAGCGTGACCTGTGCGTTTGGCCACTCCGCGGCGAGCATCGAGTAGAGCGCGGAGTCCCGCCAGGTGCCGTCGGCGCGCCGCCGGTTGGACCGCAGCGTCCCCTCCCGGGTCGCGCCGAGCCGTTCGATGGCCCGCTGCGAGCGCTCGTTGAGCGAGCTGGTCTGCCAGGTGACCCGGACGGCGTCGAGCTCCTCGAAGGCCCGGGTGAGCAGCAGCAGCTTGGCCTCGGTGTTGATTCCGGTGCGCCACCAGGGCCGGCCGAGCTGGGTGTAGCCGATCTCGACGGTCCGCAGCTCCTCGTCGGGCTGGTAGTAGGAGGTGGTGCCGACGACCGCCCCGGTCACCGCGCAGCGCTGCACCCAGGGCATCCGCACCCCGCGCCGGTGGGCGTCCAGCGCGGCCTGGATCTGGGCGGCCGTCTCCGCGACGTTTCCCGGGCGGGGGCTGCCGACGTACCGCCAGACCTCCTCGTCGTCGAGGGCGGCGTACAGCTCCTCGGCGTGGGACTCGTCGAGCGGCTCCAGCACGACGTGCTCGCCGCGCAGCACCACCGGCTCCAGCCAGGGCGACGGGACCGCCCGCAGGTACGCCGGCACCGGCGCGGTCACCCCGGCGTCCGGCTCGGGCACGCCGGCGGTGAGCCGCAGCGGCACCACCCCCGCCCAGTACGGCAGGTCGTAGTCGGCCGGCTCGTCGCTCACCCCGGCGGCTCGGATCCGGACCGACACCTCGCGCAGCGGCAGCGCCAGCACGGCCGTCTCCGCCAGTTCCCGGCGGTTCGGCGGCCGGCTGTCCGTGCTGCGCCCGGCGCCCAGCTTCTCCACGAGCGCGGTGAGCACCCGGGCCTTCTCCCGCTCGTCGGTGACCAGCCGGGCGGTGCCGTGCGCCACGAGCGACCGGTAGTTGGCGCTGTGGTGGAACTGGGAGCGGCCGAAGACCAGCCCGTCGAGGTGGGTGACCGCGACGCAGATCGCCAGCCCGTCCTCGCCCCGGGCGGCCAGCAGCGGGCGGCTGCCGGTGGAGCCGTGCACGTAGAGGGTGTCGTCGACGCGCACGACCAGGGTGGGCAGGACGCGCGGCTCGCCGTCCACCGTGAACCCGAGCGCGCAGTGGTACGCCTCGTCGAGCAGCGCGTGGGCGGTTTCCCGGTCGTAGTGCATCCGGTCGCGGGTGCGGGTGGCGGTCGTCCGTTCGGTCGCGGGGTACATGCGACATCCCACCTTCGTTCTAGTACAATCCCTGAACTGTGGCAGCACGTTATCAGATCAGCGGCTCCTCCTCGGCGGCGATTTCGGCGAGCGTGGAAACCGGCATCCGGGCTGGCGACCTGGCCCCGGGCGACGCCCTGCCCGCCGTCCGCGCCCTCGCCACCGAGCTGGGCGTCAGCCCGGCCACCGTCGCGAAGGCGTACCAGGAGCTGCGGCAGCGCGGCCTCGTCGCCACCGCCGGCCGGCACGGCACCCGGGTCCGCCCCCGCCCGCCGGTGGCGAGCCGCCGCTCCGCGCTGATGCCCCCGCCGCTGCCCGGCGCCCGCGACGTCTCCGCCGGCAATCCCGACAGCCGGCTGCTGCCGCCGCTCGGCCCGCACCTGGCCGCGCTCGCCGCCGAGTTCCACGCACCCGTCGGGTACGCGGCCAGCGCCGTCCTGCCCGAGCTGGCCGCGGCCGCCCGGGACCGGCTCGCCGCCGACGGGGTGCCGGCCGACGAGATCACCGTGACCGGCGGCGCGCTCGACGGCATCGAACGCCTGCTCACCGCCCACCTGCGCCCCGGCGACGCGGTGGCCGTCGAGGATCCCGGCTGGGCCAACCTGCTCGACCTGGTCGCCGCGCTCGGGCTGCGCGCCATCGGGGTGCCCGTGGACGACGAGGGCCCCACCGCGCCGGGGGTCGGTGCCGCGCTGGCCGCCGGCGCCCGCGCGCTGATCGTGACGAGCCGGGCCCAGAACCCGACCGGCGCCGCCGTCTCCGCCGGCCGGGCCGCCGAGCTGCGCACGCTCCTCGCCGGGCGCCCCGACCTGCTGCTGATCGAGGACGACCACGCCGCCGAGCTGGCCCGCGTACCCCTGCACCCGCTGGCCGGGGCGGCCCCGGCGTGGGCCTTCGTCCGGTCGGTGAGCAAGCCCTACGGGCCCGACCTGCGGCTCGCGCTGCTCGCCGGCGACGAGGCCACCGTGGCCCGGGTGGCCGGCCGCGCCCGGGTGGGCGCCGGCTGGGTCTCCACCGTGCTGCAACGCCTGGTCCTGGCGCTCTGGCGGGATCCGGCCACCGCCGGCCTGGTGGGTCGCGCGGCGGAGAGCTACGAGCGACGGCGCGACGGCCTGGTCGACGCCCTCGCGGCGCGCGGGCTCGCCGCGCACGGTCGGACCGGCATCAACGTCTGGGTGCCGGTGCCGGACGAGACGGTCGCGGTCACCGCCCTGCGGGACGCCGGCTGGTCGGTGGCCCCCGGCGCGCTGAACCGAATCGCCGCCGCGCCCGGCGTGCGGATCACCGTCAGCCGGCTCGACGAGGCCGACCTCGGCCCGCTCGCCGACGCCGTGGCCCGCGCGGTCCGGCCGGCGCCCGCCGGCTTCACCGCCTGAGCCGCGGCATGGCGGGGCCGCCGGCGGGTAACCGCGGCCGGGAGGTGTGTGGCATGGCTAGGAACGGATCCCGGACCGGTCTCTGGATCGGCGTGGCGGCGGTCGTGATCATCCTGGTGATCATCGCGATCGCGCTGGCCTCGCGCGGCGGTGGCGGCGGCTCCGGATACTGACGCGGGCCCCGGGCGCATCCGGCGTCGATGTCGAAACCGGTATATAAAGCTGGCATGGCCGAGACCGAGAACGCCCCCGGAGCCCAGGAGTTCATCCCGCCGCAGGCGGACACCATCGACGAGCTGCGCGCGGCCGCCACCGGCTGCCGGGGCTGCGAGCTCTACCGGGACGCCTCGCAGACGGTGTTCGGCCGCGGCGACGAGAGCGCCCGGGTGGTCCTCGTCGGTGAGCAGCCCGGCGACATGGAGGACCAGAAGGGGCTGCCGTTCGTCGGCCCGGCCGGCCGGCTGCTGCGCAAGGCCGTGGACGACGCCGGCATCGACCCCGGCCACATCTACCTCACCAACGCCGTGAAGCACTTCCGCTTCGAACTGCGCGGCAAGCGGCGGATCCACCAGACGCCCGACCGGGTGCACATCACCGCCTGCCGGCCCTGGCTGGTCGCCGAGTTCGCCCGGCTGCACCCCGAGATCGTGGTGGTGCTCGGCGCCACCGCCGCCAAGGCCCTGCTCGGCCCGGCCTTCCGCGTGACGAAGCAACGCGGCGAGCTGCTGCCCTGGCCGGCCGCCGCCCAGCATCCGGAGGACTTCGCCCGGGTCCCGGTCGACAGCGCCGGCAAGGTCGCCGACGCGCCGGAGGCCCGGCTGCTGGCCACCATCCACCCCTCCGCCGTGCTCCGCGCCGACAACCAGGACGTCGCCTACGACGGCCTCGTGAAGGACCTGAAGGTGGCCGCCCGCGCGCTGCGCTAGTCGCGCCCCTGCGAGGTGCAGAGGCAGACCCGGTTGCCGTCGGAGTCGGCGAGCACCCAGAAGTGCGGCGCCGCCGCGTCGCTGACCAGCGTCCCGCCCGCCGCGAGCGCGGCCTCGATGCGCGGCGCCACCTCCGCCGGGTCCACCCACACGTCGGGGTGCCAGCGCTGGCGGGGCTCCTCGCGGCCGGACTCCTGGAACCACACCGTGGGCAGCGCGCCGGCCGGATCGCGCAGCTCGTCGCCGAACCCGGGCCCGGCCAGGTGCTCGACGGCCAGCACCGCCCGCCAGAACGGCAGCACGGCGGCGAAGTCCGGGCTGTCCAGGGCGAGTTCGAGCCGGGACACACCGGTGTGCGCCGGCGACAGGCCGGCCTCCGCCGCGAGCGCGGAGATGGCCCGGGCCAGCCGGATGTCGCGGTCGGTGACCCCGCGCGCGTCGTGCGACCAGAGCCGCACGTCGACGTGGGTGTAGCGCAGGTCCAGGTCGGGATGGTGGTCCCGCCGCTCGGCCTCCGCGCCGATGGCGTCCACCAGGGACAGCCCGGCGGCGAAGTCCGGCGTACGGATACGGGTGTGCAGGGCGCCGAGCAGGTAGGTCCACCCGTCCAGGCCGGCGTCGGCGATCTGCGTTCCGGTCAGCGTGCTCATCCCGCAATGCTGGCGTACCCGGGGGCGCTGGACCAGTGCCACGGCGCGCGCCGGCCGCCCGCTCCACGACTCGCCCGGCTTCGTCCCGGTCACCGGCGCCACCTGGTGGAGCTGAGCGTGGATCACCTCTGGGCAGCGAGGGTCGGCGGTGCCAGACTGGCCGCCATGGAGCAGCATCTCTACGAGCCCGTCCACCAGGAGTTCCGGGACCTGTGCCGGCAGTTCCTCGCCCGGGAGGCCGTGCCGCACCACGAGCGCTGGGAGGCCGACGGGATCGTCGACCGGGAGGTGTGGCGCAAGGCGGGCGCGGCCGGGCTGCTCGGCATGGACGTGGACCCCGAGCACGGCGGCGGCGGGCAGCGCGACTTCCGGTTCAACGCGGTGCTCGACGAGGAGATCGTCGCGGCCGGCTGCAGCGGGCTGGGCTTCGGGCTGCACAACGACGTGGTGGCCCCGTACCTGACCGAGCTGACCACCGACGACCAGCGCAAGCGCTGGCTCCCGGGCTTCTGCTCCGGCGACCTGGTCACCGCCATCGCGATGAGCGAGCCGGGCGCGGGCAGCGACCTGGCCGGCATCCGCACGAGCGCGGTCCGCGACGGCGACAGCTGGGTGCTCAACGGGCAGAAGACGTTCATCACCAACGGCGAGCTGTCCGACCTCGTGGTGGTCGTCGCCAAGACCGCCCCCGACCAGGGCGCGCACGGGGTGAGCCTGATCGTGGTGGAGGCCGGCACGCCCGGCTTCGGCCGCGGCCGGCGGCTGGCCAAGGTCGGCCTGAAGGCCAACGACACCGCCGAGCTGTTCTTCGACGACTGCCGGGTGCCGGCGGAGAACCTGATCGGCACCGAGAACCACGGCTTCTACCACCTGATGGGCAACCTGCCCCGGGAGCGGCTGAGCATCGCGGTCGCCGCGGTGGCCGCGGCCGAGAAGCTGCTCGCGCTCACCCTCGACTACGCCCGCTCCCGGGAGGCGTTCGGCCGGCCGATCGGGCGGTTCCAGCACAACCGGTTCCTCCTGGCCGAGCTGGACACCGAGGTCACCATCGCGCGGACGTTCGTCAACCACTGCGTGGCCGAGTTCAACGCCGGCCGGCTCTCGGTGACCGACGCGGCGAAGGCCAAGTGGTGGACCACCGAGCTGCAGAACAGGGTCGCCGACCGCTGCGTGCAGCTGCACGGCGGCTACGGCTTCATGCTGGAGTACCCGGTGGCGAAGGCCTGGCTGGACAGCCGGGTGCAGACCATCTACGGCGGCACCACCGAGATCATGAAGGAGATCATCGGCCGGGGCCTCGGCCTCTAGCGAAACCGGGTGCCCGCGACCGGGTCGGGTGCGGGAGGATGGGTCACCCCTTACTCCCAGGAGCATCCGCCATGGCCACCGACCTGACCACGCCGGCCCCGAGCCGGCTCGACGTCGCCCCGATCCAGCGGCGCACCGTCCGGCTGCTCTTCCTCACCCAGATCATCGGCGGCATCGGCGTCACCATCGGCATCTCGGTCGGCGCGCTGCTCGCCGCCCGGGTCGCCGGCACCGCCCTGGCCGGCGTGGCGCAGAGCGCCGGGGTGGTCGGCGCCGCGCTGCTCGCCGTTCCGGTCACCCGGATCATGGCGGCCCGGGGGCGGCGGCCGGGGCTCGTCACCGCGTACCTCGTCGGGGCGGTCGGGGGCGTGCTCGTGGTGGTCTCCACCGTGCTGCACCTGGTGCCGCTGCTCTTCGTCGGCATGCTGCTCTTCGGGGGCGGGACCGCGGCCAACCTCCAGGCCCGCTACACGGCCGTGGACCTGGCCGAGCCGGCCCGCCGGGGGCGCCAGCTCTCACTGGTCGTCTGGGCCACCACCATCGGCGCGGTGGCGGCGCCGAACTTCGCCGCGCTCGCCGACGCCACCACCCGCGGCTGGGGCCTGCCGGCGCTGGCCGGCCCGTTCGCCTTCAGCGCCGCCGCGTTCGTGCTGGCCGCCGCCGTACTCGCGGTGTTGCTCCGGCCGGACCCGCTGCTCACCGCGCGCCGGCTGGCGGCGGCCGAGACCCCGGTCGGCCCGGGCGCCGCACCGGCGTCGTCGGCCCGGCGTCGCGCGGGCATGGTCGCGGCCTGGCGCACGGTACGCGGGCGGCCCGCCGCCCGCCTCGGCATCGCCGCCGTGGCCGTGGGCCACCTCGTGATGGTCGCCGTGATGTCGATGACCCCGGTACGCCTCGGCGAGTCGCACTCCGACGCGGACGTGCTGCGGGTGGTCGGCATCGTGCTCAGCCTGCACATCGCCGGCATGTACGCGCTCTCCCCGCTGGTCGGCTGGCTCACCGACCGGCTGGGCCGGCGCCCGGTGATCCTCGGCGGGGTGGCCCTGCTGCTGGCCGCCTGCGCGGTCGCCGGCACCGCCGGGCACCACACCCCGCTGCTCTCGGTGGGTCTGGCCCTGCTCGGGCTGGGCTGGTCGGGCACCATGGTGGCCGGCTCGACCCTGCTGTCGGAGTCGGTGCCGACCGCCGACCGGCCCGGCGTGCAGGGCCTGTCCGACCTGGTCATGGGCCTGGCCGGGGCGGGCGCGGCGGCGGCGAGCGGGTTTGTCATGCGGGCCGCGGGTTATCCGACCCTGACCCTGCTGGCGGCGATCGCGGTGGTGCCGCTGGTGGCGCTAGCGTTGCGTCCGGCGCCCGTCGGGGCGGCGGACGAACTCGGGCGTCCCTCGGACGAGGTGCCCGACGAGGAGGAGTGACACGTGCGGCTGACCGACTTCTGGGCGCGGCTGGCGGAGGCGTTCGGGCCGGGCTACGCGACCAGCATCGCCAGCGACCAGGTGCTGTCCCAGCTCGGCGGGCGGACCATCGAGCAGGCCCTGGCGGCGGGGGTGGAGACACACGTGGTGTGGCGCGCGGTCGTCGCCGCGTATCCCGACCGGGTGCCCGCGCGACTACGCTGAGCAGCCTTTTCGCCGGTTCCGCGTGTCGCTTGTCGAGTCGTACACCTGTTCGGCTATTGTCCACAGCGGGGTGCTCGTCCACAGCTCGCGGCCCGTCGGCTGGTTTTCTGTCGGACCCAGCGCCTAGCGTGTCCGCGTGACGCGAAGCTCAGGGAAGACGCCGGCGAAGGCAGGGGTGGCAACGATGGCGGCAGGGCCGGACCGGGAGAAGGCACTCGACCTTGCTCTCGCTCAGATCGACAAGCAGTTCGGCAAGGGTTCGGTGATGCGGCTGGGGGAGCGACCCGTCGTCCAGACGGCGGTCATCCCGACCAGTTCCATCGCGCTCGACGTGGCGCTGGGCGTGGGCGGCCTGCCCCGCGGCCGGGTCGTCGAGATCTACGGTCCCGAGTCCAGCGGTAAGACCACGGTGGCCCTGCACGCGGTGGCCAACGCACAGCGGGCCGGCGGCATCGCCGCCTTCATCGACGCCGAGCACGCGCTCGACCCGGAATACGCGAAGGCCCTCGGCGTCGACACCGACGCCCTGCTGGTCTCCCAGCCGGACACCGGCGAGCAGGCGCTGGAGATCGCCGACATGCTGGTCCGCTCCGGCGCGATCGACATCATCGTGATCGACTCGGTCGCGGCCCTGGTGCCGCGCGCCGAGATCGAGGGCGAGATGGGCGACAGCCACGTGGGTCTGCAGGCCCGGCTCATGAGCCAGGCGCTCCGGAAGATCACCGGCGTGCTCAACAACACCGGCACCACGGCGATCTTCATCAACCAGCTCCGCGAGAAGATCGGCGTGATGTTCGGCAGCCCGGAGACCACCACCGGTGGTCGGGCGCTCAAGTTCTACGCCTCGGTCCGGCTCGACGTGCGTCGCATCGAGAGCCTCAAGGACGGCACCGACGTGGTCGGCAACCGCACCCGCGTCAAGGTCGTGAAGAACAAGGTCGCCGCGCCGTTCAAGCAGGCCGAGTTCGACATCATGTACGGCAAGGGCATCTCCCGCGAGGGCTCGCTGATCGACGTCGGCGTGGAGCAGGCGATCATCCGCAAGTCCGGCGCCTGGTACACCTACGACGGCGACCAGCTCGGCCAGGGCAAGGAGAAGGCCCGCGAGTTCCTCCGGGAGAACCCGGACGTGGCGGCCGAGATCGAGAAGAAGATCCTGGAGAAGCTCGGCGTCGGCACCGGCGCGGGCGACGCCGCCGGCGGCCCGGAGCTGCCGCCGGTCGACTTCTGATCCCCGGCTGACCCGTGGCAGGACGACGCGCCCGTACGGGGCGGGGCTGGGATGCCAGCCCGCCCCGCACGGGTGACGCCACCACTCCACCCCGGCCGCGCCGTGGCCGCCGGGGCCGGTCCGAGGAGCCCGATGCCGGGGCGACCCCGGCGCCGCCCCGCGACGAGGCCGAGGTGGCCCGGGAGATCTGCCTTCGGCAGCTCGCGGTCCGGCCGCGCACCCGTGCCGAGCTGGCCGGCGCCCTGGCGAAGCGGGGCATCTCCGAGGAGGTCGCCGACCAGGTCCTCGACCGCTACGACGAGGTCGGCCTCGTCGACGACGCCGCCTTCGCCCGCGCCTGGGTGAGCAGCCGTCACAACGGTCGCGGGCTGGCCCGCCGGGCGCTCGCCAACGAGCTGCGCCAGCGCGGCGTCGACGGTGAGGTGGCCAGCGAGGCTCTCGACGAGCTCGACGAGGAGACCGAGGCGGAGACCGCCCGGGCCCTGGTGGAGCGGAAGCTGCGCGTGACCCGGGGCGCGCCCGACGCGGTGTTCCGTCGCCTGGTCGGCATGCTGGCCCGCAAGGGCTACCCGGCCGGCGTGGCCATCCGGGCCGTCAAGGAAGCGCTGGCCGCGCAGAGCGCCGAGGCGGCCGAGTTCGCCGAGCACATCGACGCCGACGCCCTCGCCGACGCCGAGCACGACCTCGACCCGGCCTCCCGCCCCCTCGACTGACCCGCCCGCCCTGGTGATCATGAATTGGTGCCCGGCGCGGTGGCGTGTCGGCGCAACAACTTCATGATCGACTCCTGGGGAGGTGTGCGGCCGTGTTGAAGGCCTGTCTGAACGGGGGACGGGGTAGGCGGGAGCACCCCGCCGTGCCGGTTGCGCCGGACGAGTTGGCTGCCGAAGCGGTCCGGTGCGCGGCGGCCGGGGCGGCGGCCGTGCACGTGCACCCGCGCGACGCCGGCGGCGCCGAGTCGCTCGACCCGGGCGTGATCGCGGCGGCGGTCACCGCGATCCGGGCGGCCCGGCCCGGCCTGCCCGTCGGGGTGAGCACCGGCGCCTGGATCGCCCCCGAGCCCGCCGACCGGGTCGCCGCCGTACGCGCCTGGACGGTGCTGCCCGACTTCGCCTCCGTCAACGCCCACGAACCCGGCGCGGCGGCCGTCGCGGCCGCCCTGCACGAGCGGGGCGTCATGGTCGAGGCCGGCCTGTGGACGGTGGCCGCGGTCGAGGCCTGGCGCCGCTGGCCGGCGCCGACCGGGCGGATCCTCGTCGAGTGCCTGGCCGAGGAGGTCGACGTGGCCCTCGCCGACGCCACCGCCATCCTGGCCGCGCTGCCCGCCGAGCGCCCGCCCGTGCTGCTGCACGGCGAGGGCCCGGCGACCTGGCCGGTGCTCGCCGAGGCCGTCCGCCGCGGCCTGCACACCCGGATCGGCCTGGAGGACACCCTGCTCCTGCCGGACGGCACCGTGGCCCCGGACAACGTGGCGCTCGTGACGGCGGCCCGAGCCCTCGGGGCCCACTGAGCCGGCAACCGTGCGCCCGCTGGGCAGGTGACTGTGCGCCCGCTGTGCCGGTAGCCGTGCGTCCGTTGCGTCGGTAGCCGTGGGTCCGCTGGGCCGGCGGTTGCGCGAGCGCCGGGCCGGCGACCGGGACGCGGGAGCAACGCCTGGGCGTCGCTGTGTCGCCATTCCTGTCCTGCCGCTCCTCCGCCTCTCGATGCGCGGCGAGATCTTGGCGAGTTACTGTTCGCCCCGAACGAAAACTCGCCAAGATCTGGTCATGTCAGCGCCCGGAGCGGAGCGCGGGCGCGGTGAGTCGGTCACGACATCAGTCGCCAGGCGGCGGGAGAGTGCCGGCGGATGCCGCGCGCACACCTCCGCCGAGATCCGGATAGCCGGTGAAACGCGAATCACTCTTGCGGGAAGTGGTGAGCCCGCCGGAGCCGGCACGAGGTCACCCCGGCAGGTGCCGAGAACGGTCGCCTTGCGGCTCTGAGCAGGTCGGGAACGTGACCGGGGAGGCCGGGACCGGCGAGGTTTGTCCGGCCGTGTCCGGCATCTGGACACCGCTGCGTGACGTCACAACTTCTCTCCGTCCGGGTGGTTTGATCATGAGTTCTTGACCGAACGGCCCCTGGAGACCTAGCCTCGCCATACAGGCTCACTTTGCCCGACCAGCGCAGGCTAAGCGCACAACATAGATCGCGTAACAGAACAGCATCACTTTGGCCAGCTTCACCGGCCCTTGACGGCAAGCTCCGGACGACCGGTCCGGGGCCGACCGACAACTGCAACCGGCCGCCGGCGATGCCCCGAGGTGGGCACCGCCGACGGAAGCTACCCACAGCCAGCCGCTCCGGTCGGGCGTTCAGAGCCGCAGGTGCGTGCCGTCCGCACGCCGCCTGCGGTGCCGACGTTCAGGGGAGGCAGCCATGGCGGGGCGGCACAGGTTCACCGGCGGTCTTCCACACGCCGCCGGCCGCTCCTCGCCGGGCGACGGCCCGGACCGAACTCGGGGTGGGCTCGCTGCCGATCCGCGGCACCCGATCGGAGCAGGTGGGTCGGCCCTGATCGGAGCAGCTTGGCCGGCCCTGATCGGAGCAGGTGGGCCGGCCCTGATCGGAGCAGGTGGGCCGGCCCTGATCGGAGCAGGTGGGCCGGCCCTGATCGGAGCAGGTGAGCGCGCCCTGATCGGCGTCGGCGCGCCGGCCCTGGTCGGAGTGGGCGCCCACCGGCCCGGAGCGGCCGCATGAGCGCCTTCGACGTCGTGATCCTCGCGGTGGTGCTGCTGCTCGTCGTGGTGGTGGTCGGCGCAGTCCTGTTCGGTGTGCGCACCATGCGCCGGCTCAGCCTCGCGCCCGCACCGGAGGACCCGGCCTTCATCGCCGAGAAGGACCGCCAGGAGCAGTCCCTGGCGGCCCTGCGCAGCGCCGCCGACGAGGCGAACAGCACCATCGACGTGGCGAAGTCGGCCGCCGCCGCGGCCCGTGCCGAGGCGGCCGCCGCCAAGGCCGAGGCGAAGGCGGCCCGGGCCGAGGCCCGGCGGGTGCTCGACGACGCCCGGGCCGAGGCCGACACGGTGCTGGAGCGGGCGCACAAGCAGGCCGAGGCGGACGCCGACCAGCTCCGCGCCGCCGCCCGGCGCAGCGGCGAGCGGGAGGTGGCGGTGCTCGCCGCGACCACCCGTGAGCAGGCCGCCGAGGTCGAGCGGCGGGCGGCCCGGATGGACGAGCGGGAACGGCTGCACACCGAGGAGGTGGAGCGGCTCGCCGAGCGGGAGCGGCAGCTCACCGCCGCGAGCGCCGCACTCGCCGCCCGGGAGGCCGCCCTGGTGGAGCGGGAGCGGGCGCTCGCCGAGGCCGAGGAGCAGCGCCGCCGCGAGCTGGAGCGGGTGGCGGGCCTGACCGCCGACACGGCCCGGGCCGAGCTGGTCGAGTCGATCGAGGGGCAGGCCAAGCGGGAGGCCGCGCTGCTGGTCCGGGAGATCGAGGCCGACGCCCGTGGCACCGCCGAGCAGCGGGCCCGGCACATCGTGGTGGACGCCATCCAGCGGGTGGCCAGCGAGCAGACCGCGGAGAGCGTGGTCAGCGTCCTGCACCTGCCCGGGGACGAGATGAAGGGGCGGATCATCGGCCGGGAGGGGCGCAACATCCGCGCCTTCGAGTCGGTCACCGGGGTCAACCTGATCATCGACGACACCCCCGAGGCGGTCCTGCTCTCCTGCTTCGACCCGGTGCGCCGGGAGGTCGGCCGGCTCACTCTGGAGAAGCTGGTGCTCGACGGCCGGATCCACCCGCACCGGATCGAGGAGGTCTACGACCTGGCCCGGCACGAGGTGGAGGAGCTCTGCCACCGGGCCGCCGAGGACGCCCTGGTCGAGGTCGGCATCACCGAGATCCACCCGGAGCTGGTCACCCTGCTGGGCCGGCTGCGCTACCGGACGTCGTACGGGCAGAACGTGCTCAAGCACCTGGTGGAGACCGCGCACATCGCCGGGATCATGGCCGCCGAGCTGCGGCTGGACGTGCCGACGATCAAGCGCTGCGCGTTCCTGCACGACATCGGCAAGGCGCTCACCCACGAGGTGGAGGGCAGCCACGCGATCATCGGCGCCGACCTGGCCCGCAAGTACGGGGAGAGCGAGGACGTGGTGCACGCCATCGAGGCGCACCACAACGAGGTGCCGCCGCAGACCATCGAGGCGGTGCTCACCCAGGCCTCGGACGCCTGCTCGGGCGGGCGGCCGGGGGCGCGGCGGGAGAGCCTGGAGGCGTACGTCAAGCGGCTGGAGCGGATCGAGGAGATCGCGGCCGGCAAGCTTGGCGTGGAGAAGGTCTTCGCCATGCAGGCCGGCCGGGAGATCCGGGTGATGGTCAAGCCGGAGGACGTCGACGACATCGGCGCGGCGGTGCTGGCCCGGGACGTGGCCAAGCAGATCGAGGAGGAGCTGACCTACCCCGGTCAGATCCGGGTGACCGTGGTCCGCGAGTCCCGGGTCACCGAGATCGCCCGCTGAGGACAGGGAATGCGAAAGGCCGGCCCGGGGATCCGGGCCGGCCTTTTCGTCGGGTCAGGTGATCTCAGATGCCGCCGGCGCCCTCGGCCTGCGACATCAGTGCCGCGGGCGGCGGGTTCTGCGCCGGGGTGCCGGCGGTCTTGCGGCCCCGGGAGAGCCGGCGCTGGACGTACTGCGCCAGCTTCGACAGCGAGTAGTTCACCGCGATGAACAGCACCGCGATCACCACGTACACCTGGATCGGGTTGCCCAGCACGCCGATGATCTGCTTGCCGATGTTGAGCGTCTCCTCGTAGCTGATGATGAAGCCGAGCGAGGTGTCCTTGAGCACCACGACGAGCTGGCTGATCAGCGCCGGAAGCATGATCCGGAACGCCTGCGGCAGCAGGATCATCCGGGTGGTCTGGGCGGGCGAGAGCCCGATCGCGGCGGCGGCCTCGGCCTGGCCGCCGGGCAGACCCTCCATGCCGGAGCGGAGGATCTCGGCGATGACCACGGAGTTGTAGACGGTCAGGCCGATGACCAGGTACCAGAGGTTGTCGAACGAGATGCCGAACTCGGGGAAGCCACGCGCCACGAAGAAGATGGTGAGGACCACGGGCAGGCCCCGGAACACCTCGACGCAGACCCGGGTGACCGCGGACAGCAGCCAGCTCAGCCCCCGCAGCGGGTACGCCAGCGGGGTGGCCAGCCCGGTGAAGCGCCGCCGGGTCAGGCTCTTGAGCTGGATCCGCAGCACGGCGATCAGGGTGCCGACCACGAGGGAGGCGACGATGGCCAGCGCGGCGGCGGTCAGGGTGTTCTTCAGGCCGAGGCCGATCCGGTCCCAGACGAGGGGGAAGTTCTCGTTCGAGGGGTCGACCAGCGGCCCCCACAGCTCCATCGAGAACTGGCCCTTGTCGGCCAGCGGCCGGTAGATCAGGAAGTACGCTCCGACCAGCACCAGGACGGTGGCGACCAGGCTGCTGATCAGCGTGACGCGCCGCTGGCGAGGACCCGGGACGTCGTAGAGGACGGTCGTCTGCTGGCTCACCGGGCCACCGCCTGTCGCTTCTCGATCCGGTCGAGCAGGGCACCGAGCGGCACCGTCATGATCAGGTAGCCGACGGAGATGCCGATGGCCACCGGGATGAAGGCGTAGCCGCCGGCCGAGGTGAGCTGGTCGGCGGTCTGCGACAGGTCACCGACGACGCCGAAGAAGCCGACCAGCGCCGAGTTCTTGATCATCGCGATGATGACCGAACCGAGCGGCACCACGGATGCCTTCCAGGACTGGGGCAGCACCACGTACCGGAGGTTCTGGCCGAAGGTGAGGCCCAGCGACCGGGCCGCTTCCGCCTGCCCGGCCGGGACCGCGTTCACTCCGGAGCGAAGCGCCTCGCAGACGAACGCCGCCGTGTAGAGCACCAGCGCGATGAGCGCGAAGCGGAAGTACGGCAGGTCGGTGCCGAGCCGGCTGAAGATCGCGTCCAGCCCCGGGATGCGCAGGAAGTCGGCGTTCGAGCCGAGCGCCGGCAGCCCGAAGGCGGCGAAGAACATGACCACGGTCAGCGGCATGTTCCGGAAGACGTTCACGTAACCGGTGCCGAGCGCCCGCAGCGGTGGCACCGGGGAGATCCGCAGCACCGCCACGACGGCGCCCAGGATCAGGGCGCCGATCGCGGCGAGTACGCAGATCTGGAGGGTGAGCCAGAATCCACCCGCGAAGACGTCGAACTTGTCGATGAGCACACTCACGGGTCGGTTTCCTCCCCACCCTCCAGATCAGGTCGGATCAGTAGCGGTTGACGGTCGGAGCGCTGCCCAGGGTGGCGCCGAACTTGCCGGCGGTGTCGTCCCAGGCCTTCTTCCAGCTACCGTCCTGGAAGGCCTTCTCCAGGGTGTCGTTGATGAAGTTACGGAAGTCGGTGTCCTCCTTCTTGACACCGATGCCGTAGGGCTCCTTGGTGAAGTTGTCGCCGGCCATCTTGAAGGAGGCCTCGTCCTTGGCGATGTAGCCGAGCAGGATCACGTTGTCCGTGGTCACGGCGTTGACCTGGCCGCCCTTGAGGGCGTCGCGGCACTTGTCGTAGGTGTCGAAGAGCACCAGCTGGGTGCCGACGTCCTTCACGTACTTCTTGATCTCCTCGGCCGGCGTCGAGCCGGTCACCGAGCAGACCTTCTTGGTGCCGTCCTTGAAGGAGTCCGGGCCGGTGATGGTGGTGTCGTCCTTCTTCACCATGATGTTCTGGCCGGCCTCGTAGTACGGCCCGGCGAAGGCGATGCGCTCCTTGCGCTTGTCGTTGATCGTGTAGGTCGCCGCGACCAGGTCGACGGTGCCGTTGACGATCACGTCCTCGCGGACCTTCGACGGGGCCTCGACGTACTCGATCTTGTCCTCGGGGATGCCGAGTTCCTTGACGATGATCTTGGCGATCTCGACGTCGAAGCCCTCCGGCTTGCCCGACAGGCCCTTCTGGCCGAAGCCCGGCTGGTCGAACTTGGTGCCGATCTTGATCTTCTGCGCCTTGTTCAGGCGCTCCATCGTGCTGCCGGCGGCGAAGGACTTGCTGCCCGAGCCGGTGCCCTCGTCGCTGTCACCACCACAGGCGGCCATGCCCAGCGCCAGGGTCGCCGCCGCGGCAACCGCGGCCACGCGCTTCAAACGCATACTCATCTCCTTCTACGACGGAGCCACCGGGGGACGGCGCACTCCAACTACGGACGCTCAGTGCGTGAGGATCTTGGACAGGAAGTCCCGGGCCCGCTCGCTGCGCGGGTTCGCGAAGAACTCCGTGGGAGGGGCCTCCTCGACCAGCTGGCCGTCGGCCATGAAGACGACCCGGTTGGCCGCGTGGCGGGCGAAGCCCATCTCGTGGGTGACCACGACCATGGTCATGCCGTCGCGGGCCAGCGAGGTCATGACCTCCAGAACCTCGCCGACCATCTCCGGGTCGAGCGCGCTGGTGGGCTCGTCGAAGAGCATCGCCTTGGGCTGCATGGCAAGCGCGCGGGCGATCGCCGCCCGCTGCTGCTGGCCGCCGGAGAGCTGCGCCGGGTACTTGTCCGCCTGGTTGGCGATGCCCACCCGGTCGAGCAGGGCGAGGCCGCGCTCACGGGCGGCGGCCGCCTTCTCCCGGCGCACCTTGACCGGGCCGAGGGTGACGTTCTCCAGGATGGTCTTGTGTGCGAAGAGGTTGAACGACTGGAACACCATGCCGACCTCGCTGCGCAGCTTGGCCAGCGCCTTGCCCTCGGCCGGCAGCGGGGTGCCGTCGAAGGTGATGGTGCCCGAGTTGATCGGCTCCAGCCGGTTGATCGTCCGGCACAGCGTCGACTTGCCGGAGCCGGACGGGCCGATGACCACGACCACCTCGCCCCTGCCGACGGAGAGCGAGACGTCGTCCAGCACGTGCAGGGGGCCGAACCACTTGTTCACCCCGTCCAGCACGATCAGCGGTTCGCCCGTCGTCACGTCGTCCACCGTCCCTGTCGTCCGTACGGAAAGCGGGGCCGCGAGCCCCTGGTTGGGCCACTGTAGGCGGCGTGATGTGGCAGAACGCAACTCGAATGGTCACGGAGCGGTAACACCGGTCACCGCCGTACCCATGCGTCCGAATTCCGTCACCGAACGGGGCGTCCGGGTGGCGGTCACGCCGGTGCACGGCGATCATGTGGGCATGACAGTCCCGCTCCGGCTGACCGATTACGCCCGCGGCGGCGGGTGTGCCTGCAAGATCCCGCCGGGCGAGCTGGAGACGATGGTGGCCGGGCTGGCCCCGGCCGTCGGCGCCGCCGATCTGCTGGTCGGTCTGGAGCACGGCGACGACGCCGCGGTGGTCCGGCTGGACGAGCGCACCGGCCTGGTCAGCACCGCCGACTTCTTCACCCCGGTGGTCGACGACGCCTACGACTGGGGGCGCATCGCCGCGGCCAACGCGCTCTCCGACGTGTACGCCATGGGCGGCACCCCGCTGGTCGCGCTCAACCTGCTCTGCTGGCCCCGCGAGGTGCTGCCGCTGGAACTGGCGCGGGAGGTGCTGCGCGGCGGCCAGGACGTGGCCCGGGAGGCCGGCTGCCACCTGGCCGGCGGGCACAGCGTGGACGACGACGGCCCGAAGTACGGGCTGGCCGTCACCGGTGTGGTCCGGCCCGAGGAGCTGATCACCCTGGACGCCGGCCGGGCCGGCCTGCCGCTGTCGCTGACCAAGCCGCTCGGCGTCGGGGTGCTGAACACCCGGCACAAGCGCACCGGGGAGCGGTTCCCGGAGGCGGTCGCCTCGATGGCCCGGCTGAACCGGGACGCGGCCCGGGCGGCCGTCGCGGCCGGGATCCGCTGCGGCACCGACGTGACCGGGTTCGGGCTGCTCGGGCACGCCTCGAAGCTGGCCCGGGCCAGCCGGCTCACCGTGGCGATCGACGCCGCCGCGGTGCCCTACCTGCCCGGCGCCCGGGAGGCGTTGCGCGACGGGTTCGTCAGCGGCGGCACCCGGCGCAACCTGGACTGGGTGGCCCCGTGGACCGACTTCGGCGGGGCCGACGAGGGGGAGCGGCTGCTGCTGGCCGACGCGCAGACCTCGGGTGGGCTGCTGGTCGCGGGCGAGGTGCCGGGCGGCACCGTGATCGGCGAACTGCTGCCGGCGAGCGGGCACCTGATCCAGGTGCGCTGAGGAGTCCGTCACCACCCGGTGTTTCGCCTCGCGGGCGCGGCACCATACCCGATAAACTGTCACCTTCCCGCTACTCTGGGCAAGGTCGCCCTGGGAAATTCTGCCCAGAATGGTCACAGACCGGTAACTTGCGCCCGGCTGAGGTCAAAAGCACCCCACCATCGTGAGTAAGGCCCGATCCGGAGGCCGGTGGGACGAGCGCAGCGAGGAGGCGGCATGACCGAGCTGTGGAACTGGAGAATCGACGGCGCGGCGCCCGTGGAGGTCTACCCGGCGCTGGCCGAGGCGCTCGGCCGGGTGGTGATGCCCCTCGCCGTCGCCGACCCGGTCCGACTGCCCGCATACGCGGTGGTCTGCGACGTGTGGGAGGCGCCCGGGGTGTACGGCACCGTTGTCGACTGTTACGGGGTGCCGGAGCGCCTGCCCGAGCTGCCCAGCATCGCGGCGCTGGCCCGGCTGCTGGACCGCAATTGCCTGATGCGCGACGACACCCTCGACGCCGGGCGGCACCTGCTGGTCGCCCCGGACGGCACGATCCGCCCGGTGCACTTCGACGTGGTCGAGACCGACGACGGCGAGGTCCTCAGCGACCAGCGGCTCTGCACCGTGGCGGACCCCCGCTGCCGCGGCTGGTCGCAGTGCCACCGCTCCCGGTGGGCCCCCGACTCGGTCGCCCCGGCCCTCGCCGCCGCCTGACCGGCGGCGAGGGGGGCGGGGCGCCGCGATCGTTGGCGTCTCAGCGATGCGGGGGCCGGCGTGTCGCGTGGCTCCCGCGTCAACGATCGGGCCTCAGCCAGCGCTCGCCGAGCGCCCCCGGAACACGGCTGCTCCTCGTTCGGTCCGGCCAGCTCGGCCCGGATACGCTGTGCGGGTCATGACTACCGCAGCCGCGGGCAGCCCGCGCACCTACCAGGTGCGCACGTACGGCTGCCAGATGAACGTGCACGACTCCGAGCGCATTTCCGGCCTGCTCGAACAGGCCGGTTACGTGCGTGCCGCCGAGGCCGACGAGCAGCCCGACGTGGTGGTGTTCAACACCTGCGCCGTCCGGGAGAACGCCGACAACCGGCTCTACGGCAACCTGGGTCATCTGCGCCCCGTGAAGGACAAGCACCCGGGGATGCAGATCGCGGTCGGCGGCTGCCTGGCCCAGAAGGACCGCGGCGAGATCGTCCGCAAGGCGCCCTGGGTGGACGTCGTCTTCGGCACGCACAACATCGGCTCGCTGCCGGTGCTGCTGGAGCGGGCCCGGCACAACACCGCCGCCGAGGTGGAGATCCTCGAATCCCTCGACGTCTTCCCGTCCACGCTGCCGACCCGGCGCGAGTCGACGTACGCCGGCTGGGTGTCGATCTCGGTGGGGTGCAACAACACCTGCACGTTCTGCATCGTGCCCTCGCTGCGTGGCAAGGAGAAGGACCGCCGCCCCGGCGACATCCTCTCCGAGGTGCGCGCCCTGGTCGACGAGGGCGTGCTGGAGGTGACCCTGCTCGGGCAGAACGTCAACTCCTACGGTGTCGAGTTCGGCGACCGGTACGCGTTCGGCAAGCTGCTGCGCGCCTGCGGCGACATCGACGGGCTGGAGCGGGTCCGGTTCACCAGCCCACACCCGAAGGACTTCACCGACGACGTGATCGCGGCGATGGCCGAGACGCCCAACGTCTGCCACTCGCTGCACATGCCCCTGCAGTCCGGCTCCGACGACGTGCTGCGGGCGATGCGCCGCTCGTACCGGTCGGAGAAGTACCTGGGGATCATCGAGAAGGTCCGGGCCGCGATGCCCGACGCGGCGATCACCACCGACATCATCGTCGGTTTCCCCGGCGAGACCGAGGCCGACTTCGAGCGGACCCTCGACGTGGTCCGCGAGGCCCGCTTCTCGTCGGCGTTCACGTTCCAGTACTCGAAGCGCCCCGGCACCCCGGCCGCGACCATGGACGGCCAGCTGCCCAAGCAGGTCGTGCAGGAGCGGTACGAGCGGCTGATCGCCTGCGTGGAGGAGATCACCTGGGCGGAGAACCGGAAGCTGGTCGGGGAGACCGTCGAGGTGCTGGTCGCGGTCGGCGAGGGGCGCAAGGACGAGCGCACCGGCCGGATGTCCGGCCGCGCCCGCGACGGCCGTCTGGTCCACTTCGCGACGGGCGCAGCCGGAGCGAACGGCCGGCCCGGCGACGCCGGTTCGCTCGCCGGGCAGATCCGCCCGGGAGACATCGTGCACACCAGGGTCACCTACGCCGCCCCGCACCACCTCAACGCCGACGGGGAGCCGCTGTCGCACCGGCGTACCCGGGCCGGCGACGCGGCCGAGGCGGGGCGCGCCCCGCGTACCCCCGGGGTGCTGCTCGGGCTGCCGACGATCGGCGCGCCGGCCGCGGTGCCCGCCCCCACCGGCGGCTGCGCCGCGCACTGACCGACCGCCGACGGCCGGGACCGCCCCGTGGCGGCCCCGGCCGTCGCGTGCTCAGCAGGCGGTGCCGTTGAGCTTCACGGCGCCCGGCGCGGCGGCCGTGCCGTTGGCCGTGAAGCCGACGGTCACCGACGCGCCCGGCGCGAGCGACGCGGCCCAGCCCGGTGCGGCCGCGGTGACCGTGGTGCCGGACTGGGTGACGGTGGCGTTCCAGCCGCTGGCCAGGGTCACCCCGGACGGCCAGGTCCAGGTGGCCGACCACGGGTTGAGCGCGGCGGTGCCGGTGTTCTTGACGGTCAGTTCGCCCTGGAAGCCGCCCTGCCACGCATTGACCTGCTTGTACGTGGCCGTGCAGCCGCCGCTCGGCGCCGGCGTGGTGGGCGACGGCGACGGCGAGCCGGTGCCGGTCGGGGTCGGGGTGGGGTTGCCGCCGCCACCGGTCGGCGGGATCAGGTAGGGCTGGAGGATGTCCTGCTTGGCCTGGTTGATGGTGGTCCAGTCGTCGTTGGCGATGCCGCCGGTGTCACCCGAGTTCGGGTTCCACGACCAGTAGGTGAAGGACATCCCGGTCACCCCGGTCCCGGTGTACGCCATGAGGTTCTGCAGCCACACCTTGTCCTTCGGGTCCTGGAGCGTGGTGCCGAATTCGCCCATCATGATCGGCGCGATGTTCTGCTTGTGGAGGTAGCCCCAGTACCTGTCCCAGATGGCCGGCATGTTCGCCGGGTAGGTCGGGTCGTCGAACCAGGCCTGGTGGTAGACCGAGGTCGCGTACTCGTGCGGGGAGTAGACCAGGCGGTTGGCCACGTTCAGCCGCACCGGGAACTGCCCGGCCTTCGACAGGTTGCCGCCCCACCAGCCGCAGTCCTCGTCGTTGCTGGGGTCGTTGTCCCAGACGTTCGACAGGCCGCCGCTCGGGCAGCTCACCCCCTCCACGAAGATCAGCCAGTTCGGCTGCACCCCGAGGATCGCGTTGCCGGCCCGCTCGGCGGCCAGCCGCCAGTCGCGGGCGGTGTCGCCGCAGCCCCAGCAGGCGCCGGTGGCGGCCGGGTTGGTGCCCTCGGCGTGCGGCTCGTTGTGCAGGTCCGCGCCGATCACCGTGGGGTTGTTCGCGTACCGCTGGGCGAGCATCTTCCAGTCCGCGATCCAGGTCGCCTCGGAGACCGTCGAGGTGTACCAGAGCGGCGACTGCCCGGCCGAGGTGGGCCGGTGGCGATCCAGGATGACCCGCATCCCCTTGCCGCCCGCGTAGTCGATCACCTTGTCGAGGATCTGCAACGGGGAGAGGCCGACCAGGTCCGGGTTGACGAAGTCGTTGATGCCGGTGGCCGTCGCGCCGGGCTTCAGCGCATCGTTCGAGTAGGGGATGCGCAGCGTGTTGTAGCCGAGCCGGGCCATGGTGTCGAGCTGGCCACGCCACGGGTTGCTCGACCACAGGCCGTGGAAGGTCTTGTTGTCGGTTTCCATGCCGAACCAGTTGATGCCGGTGAGCCGGACCGTGGCCCCCGTACTGTCGACGATCTTGTTGCCGCTGGTGTGCAGGTAGCCGGTGCCGGTCCCGGCGGTGGCAGCGGCGGCCGGGGTGGTGCTGACGGCGGCGGCGACGAGGACGCCGGCCGCGGCGGTGGCGAGCGCCGCGAGGGCGCCGCCGAGGGCGGTGGGTCGGTGCATTGGCGAGCTCCACTTCGGATGCCCGCGCCGCACGAGCGCCGCGGGCGGGAAGACCAGGGGGAGACGGCCCGCTCGTCATCGAGTACGCGGACAGCGCGCGCCGGGCCGTGTCACGTGGACGGCCACCCGTGGGGGAGCACCGGCGATCGTCGACGGCGGGATCAGCTGTCGGTGCCCTCGTGCCGGTGCCGGAACCTGGCTCCGCCGCCCATTTTGATCAGCCGGCCTCGATGCGTCAACATGCGACCACGGAAGTCGGGCAGCTTTTCCTTCCCGACCCCGCCGCTGGACAGACGGAAGCCCCGGTCCCGTGGCGGGACCGGGGCTTCCGGGATGCGTCAGGTCAGCCGGCCTGCTCGGCCAGCTGGAGGAACTGCCGCTTCGAGGCGAGCGCCTGCTCGGCCTCCTTGATCCGGCGGGTGTCGCCGGCCGCCTGCGCCCGGGCCAGCCGGTCCTCGGCCTCGGCGACCTGGGCCCGCATCTGGGCCAGCAGCGGGTTGTCCTCCTTGGAGGTGCGCCGCCACGCCGAGTCCATGACCTCGCGGACCTTGTCGTCGATGGCGCGCAGCCGGCGCTCCAGCCCGGCGGCCGCCTCGCGCGGCACCCGGCCGGCCTCGTGCCACTGCGCCTGGATCTCCCGCAGCTTCGCCTGGGCGCCCTTCGGGTCGCCGTCGACGTCGAGCGCCTCGGCCTCGGCGAGCAGGGCCTGCTTGCGCTCCAGGTTGGCGCGCTGCTCGTTGTCCCGCGCCGAGAAGACCTCGCTGCGCCGGGTGAAGAACTCGTCCTGCGCCGCCCGGAACCGTTCCCAGAGCTTCTGCTCGGCCTCCTTGGAGGCGCGCGGTGCGGCCTTCCACTGGGCCATCAGGTCCTTGAGCTGGTTGGCGGTCGCGCCCCAGTCGGTCGACTCCTTGAGCTTCTCGGCCTCGGCGACCAGCTCCTCCTTGACCCCCTGCGCCTGCTTGCGCTGCTGGTCGAGGGAGGCGAAGTGGGCGCCCCGGCGGCGGGTGAAGCCGTCCCGCGCGGCGGCGAACCGCTTCCACAGCTCACCGTCGGCCTTCTTGTCGACGCCGCGGATGGTCTTCCACTCGTCGAGGATCTCCTTGAGCCGGTCGCCGGCGGTCTTCCAGCCGGTCGACTCGGCGGCCAGCTTCTCCGCCTCCTCGACCAGGGCGGTCTTGCGCGCGAGGGCCTCGCCGCGGGCGGCGTCCCGGGCGGCGCGGGCCTCGCCGGCCTTCTCCTCGGCCACCGTGGCCAGCTTGTCCAGGCGGGCGGCCAGGGCGTCGATGTCACCGACGACGTGCGCCTCGGGCAGCGAGGCGCGGATCCGCCGGATCGTGGTCAGCGAGTGGCCGGCGTCGGCCGCGCCCGAGTTGAGTCGGGCCTCGGTCAGGTCCACCTCCGTCACGAGGTCGGCGAAGCGCCGGGCGAAATGGGCCAGCCCCTCCTCCGGTGCCCCTGCCTGCCAGGATCCGACCACCCGCTCGCCCTCGGCGGTCTTGACGTAGACGGTGCCGTCCTCGTCCACCCGTCCGAAGGCAGTCCAGTCGCTCATGTGCCCATCCTCGTTCTCCCGGCGTCGTCGGGACACCTCCCGCGATCGCCGCCACGGCGCAGCAAAGTTCTCCCGGCATTGTCACAGGTCCGACCCGGTCCGTGTCGAGCGCCTGTCGTCGACCGTGACCATACGGTGTCGTAGCGCCTCGATGACCGGATCGGCGCGGGGACGCACCGGGGGATACGGATAGGTTGGTGCCGTGCCCCTGGTCGCCGCCGCCGTCTGCCCCCACCCGCCCCTGATCGTGCCCGCGCTGGCCGGCGCCGCCGCGTCCGAGCTGGACGACCTCCGCGCCGCCGCCGACGCGGCCGTGGCCCGGCTGCTCGCCGCCGACCCCGAGGTGATCCTGCTGCTCGGCGCCGGGCCGCAGACGGAACGGTTCGGCACGGCCGACCACGGCTCGCTGCGCCCGTTCGGGCTGGACCGGGACGTCCGGCTCTGGAAGGTCAACTGCGCCGGGGGCGACCGCCTGCCGCTGAGCCTGACCATCGGCGCCTGGCTGGTGAACCGGTCGGGGACCGAGCTGCCCCGGCTGGCCCGGGCGGTCGCCTCCGACGCGTCCCCGGCCGAGTGCGCCGCCCTCGGCGGCGAGCTGGTCGGCGAGGACGGGCGCGCGGCGCTGCTGGTGCTCGGGGACGGGTCGGCCTGCCGGGGCGTCAAGGCGCCCGGCTACGAAGACCCGCGCGCGCCCGCGTACGACGAGGGGGTTGCCCGGGCCCTCGCCGGCGCGGACGCCGAGGCCCTGCTCGGCCTGGACCCGGCGCTGTCGGCGGAGCTGAAGGCCGCCGGGCGGGCGCCGTGGCAGGTGCTGGCCGGCGCCGTCCGGGCGGCGGGCGGCGACTGGCGCGGCGACCTGAGCTACCACGAGGCCCCCTACGGCGTTGCCTACTTCGTGGCCAACTGGGAGCGGGTGTGACTGTCGTCGCCGTGGTCGGGCCGACCGCGGCGGGCAAGTCGGCGCTGAGCATCGCCCTGGCGCACGCCCTCGACGGCGAGGTGGTCAACGCCGACTCCATGCAGCTCTACCGGGGCATGGACATCGGCACCGCCAAGCTGACCCCGGCCGAGCGGGAGGGCGTGCCGCACCACCTGCTCGACATCTGGCCGGTGACCGAGCCGGCCAGCGTCGCCGAATACCAGAAGCTGGCCCGCGCGGCGGTCGACGACATCCTGGCCCGGGGGCGGGTGCCGCTGCTGGTCGGCGGCTCCGGGCTCTACGTGCGGGCGGTGCTGGAGCAGTTCGAGTTCCCCGGCACCGACCCGGCCGTGCGGGAGCGGCTGGAGGCGGAACTGGCGGAGGTCGGTCCGGGCCCGCTGCACGCCCGGCTGGCCGAGGCCGACCCGGTGGCCGCGGCGGGCATCCTGCCGAGCAACGGCCGGCGGATCGTCCGGGCCCTGGAGGTCGTCGAGCTGACCGGTGCGCCGTTCACCGCGTCGCTGCCGGCGCCGACGCCGTACTACCCGTCGGTGCAGCTCGGCGTCGACCTGGACACCGCGCTGCTGGACGAGCGGATCGCGCTCCGCGTGGACCGCATGTGGGCCGACGGCCTGGTCGCCGAGACGCGGACGCTGGTCGGCCAGGGCCTGCCCGAGGGGCGGACGGCCAGCCGGGCGCTCGGCTACCAGCAGGTCCTGCGCTTCCTGGCCGGGGAGCTGAGCGAGGCCGAGGCGCACGAGGAGACCGTCCGGGCCACCCGGCGGTTCGTCCGCCGGCAGCGCTCCTGGTTCCGCCGGGACCCGCGGATCCACTGGCTGGACTCGGCCTCGCCGGAGTTTCTCGACACTGCGCTGCGGATGGTCGCCGAGCATCGGCGATGATGGGGGCGTGGAGTTCACCAAGGGCCACGGCACCGGCAACGACTTCGTCATCCTGCCCGACCCGGACGGGGCGCTCGACCTGACGCCCGGCCTGGTCGCCGCGCTCTGCGACCGGCGGCGCGGCCTGGGCGGCGACGGCGTGCTGCGCGTCGTACGCGCCGCGAAGCACCCGGACGGCGCCGCGCTGGCCGACGAGGCCGAGTGGTTCATGGACTACTGGAACTCCGACGGCTCGTTCGCCGAGATGTGCGGCAACGGCGCGCGGGTCTTCGTCCGCTACCTGCTGGAGACCGGCCTGGCCACCCCGTCCGGCGCGGCGCTGCCGCTGGCCACCCGGGCCGGCCTGGTCCGGGCCCGGGTCGAGGGGGCCGACGTCGCCGTCGAGATGCGCCGCCCCCGGCTGTACGACACGGCCACCGCCACCCTGGGCGGGCTCACCCTGACCGGCGCGGCCGTGGACGTGGGCAACCCGCACCTGGTCTGCGCGCTGCCCGCCAGCCTGGACCTGGGCGGCCTGGACCTCAGCCGCGCTCCCGACGTCGATCCCTCCGCCTTCCCGGCCGGGGTGAACGTCGAGTTCATCACCCCGGGCGAGCCGGTCCAGGGCACCGACGGGCACGTGCTCATGCGGGTCTACGAGCGGGGTTCGGCCGAGACGCTCTCCTGCGGCACCGGCGCCTGCGCGGTGGCCGCCGTGGCGCTGCGCGACGCCGGCCGGCAGACCGGCACCGTGACGGTCGACGTCCCCGGCGGCCGCCTCACCATCACGATCACCGACGACACCTGCTGGCTCTCCGGCCCCGCCGTCCTGATCGCGACCGGCGAGATCACCCTGCCCGCCCTGGCAGCCTGAACCCCCGCCCAGGCCCCGCGCCCTCGCGCGTCGGTCGCGGCGGCAAGCCCCAGGCCTGTGGGTGCGTTTGTTGTCGCCGGAGCGACGACAAACGCACCCGGAAGGTGCCGTCAGGGGGTGGCGCTGGCGTTGGCGGCGATCTCGGGGAGGTCGGCCGGGCCCGGGTCGGCGGCCGGGGGCGGCGTCGCGGCCGGGTTCTGGGCGGCGGCGCGCACGGCGGCGGCCACCGCGGGGGCGACCCGCGAGTCGAAGACGCTCGGCACGATCACCGTCGGGTTGATCTTGTCCTCGCCGACCACATCCGCGATGGCCCGGGCCGCCGCGATCGCCATCTCCTCGGTGAACTCCTCGGCGTGCGCGTCGAGCATGCCCCGGAAGACGCCCGGGAAGGCGAGCACGTTGTTGATCTGGTTCGGCTGGTCGGACCGGCCGGTGGCGACCACGGCCGCGTGCTTGCGCGCCTCCCGCGGGTCGACCTCCGGGTCCGGGTTGGCCAGCGCGAAGACGATGGCGTCCTTGGCCATGCCGGCGATGTCCTCGCCGGTGAGCAGGTTCGGGGCGCTCACCCCGATGAACACGTCCGCGCCCCGGATCGCCCCGGGGAGGTCGCCGGAGTAGTTCTCCTTGTTGGTGTGCTCGGCCAGCCACCGCCAGGCCGGGTTGAGGTCCGGCAGGTCGCGGTGCAGGGCGCCCTGCCGGTCGTACGCGATGATGTCGCCCACGCCCTGCCGCAGCAGCAGCTTCATGATCGCGGTGCCGGCCGCGCCGGCGCCGGAGACGACGACGCGCACGTCCGAGAGGTGCTTGCCCACCACCCGCAGCGCGTTGGTCAGCGCGGCCAGCACGCAGATGGCGGTGCCGTGCTGGTCGTCGTGGAAGACCGGGATGTCCAGCGCCTCGCGCAGCCGGGCCTCGATCTCGAAGCAGCGCGGCGCGGCGATGTCCTCCAGGTTGATGCCCCCGTACGCCGGCGCGATCGCCTTGACGATCTGCACGATCTCGTCGGTGTCCTGGGTGTCCAGCACCACCGGCCAGGCGTCCACCCCGCCGAAGCGCTTGAACAGCGCCGCCTTGCCCTCCATGACGGGCAGCGAGGCGGCCGGCCCGAGGTTGCCCAGGCCGAGCACGGCCGAGCCGTCGCTGACCACGGCGACGGTGTTGCGCTTGATGGTGAGCCGGCGGGCGTCGGCCGGGTTCTCGGCGATCGCCATGCAGACCCGGGCCACACCGGGGGTGTACGCGCGGGACAGCTCGTCGCGGGTGCGCAGCGCGACCTTCGAGCTGACCTCGATCTTGCCGCCCAGGTGCAGCAGGAACGTCCGGTCGGAGACCTTGCGGACGTCCACCCCGTCGAGGGCGGTCAGCGCGTCGACCACCTGGTCGGCGTGGGTCGCGTCCGCGGTGTCGCAGGTGAGGTCGACGATCACGTGGGCCGGGTCGGAGTCGACCACGTCCAGCGCGGTGACGATGGCGCCGGCCTCGCCCGCCGCGGTGGTCAGCCGCCCGATGGAGGAGGCGTCCGCGGGGACCGCGATCCGGATCGTGATCGAGAATCCGGCACTCGGCAGTCGGGTGTTGGCCACGAATAACTCCTCCGTCGACGCTGAGCGGCTCGCCTGGCATTTCTACTCGCCCGCCCAGGTCGGCCGGCATCCGACCCCGCTACCGGTTAGTAACGCCACGGGCATATAGCGGGTGCGTCGGGCGTTGGCACATGTCAGGATGCTCATGCGAACGGGAAATCCCCCGGCAAAAGACATAACGGACAGGAGTCGCGGTTTGCGAGACCAGGAGACCTTCCTTCCCTACGAGGACGACGAGCTCGACGCCACCACCGGCGAGTTCGAGCTGTCGGAGCGGCAGGCGCTGCGGCGGGTCCCCGGCCTCTCCACCGAGCTCAGCGACATCACCGAGGTCGAATACCGCCAGCTCCGGCTGGAGCGGGTCGTCCTCGTGGGCGTCTGGACCGAGGGGACCCAGGCCGACGCCGACAACAGCCTCACCGAGCTGGCGGCGCTGGCCGAGACGGCCGGCTCGCAGGTGCTCGAGGGGCTGATCCAGCGGCGCAACCGGCCGGACCCGGCCACGTACATCGGTCGGGGCAAGGTCGACGACCTGAGCGCCGTGGTGCTCGCCACCGGCGCCGACACGGTCATCTGCGACGGTGAGCTGTCCCCGTCGCAGCTGCGCAACCTGGAGCAGCGCACCAAGGTCAAGGTGGTCGACCGCACCGCCCTGATCCTCGACATCTTCGCCCAGCACGCCAAGAGCCGCGAGGGCAAGGCGCAGGTCGAGCTGGCCCAGCTCGAATACCTGCTCCCGCGACTGCGCGGTTGGGGTGAGACCCTCTCCCGGCAGACCGGTGGTAGCGGCCGTGGCGGTGGCGCCGGCGGCGGCGTGGGCCTGCGCGGTCCCGGTGAGACCAAGCTGGAGACCGACCGGCGCCGGATCCGGCACCGCATCGCGCGGCTGCGCCGCGAGATCAAGAGCATGACGACGGTACGCCAGACCAAGCGTGCCCGCCGCACCCGCAACGCGGTGCCCGCGGTGGCCATCGCCGGCTACACCAACGCCGGCAAGTCCAGCCTGCTCAACCGCCTCACCGGGGCGGGCGTGCTGGTGGAGAACGCGCTGTTCGCCACCCTGGACCCGACCACCCGCCGGGCCACCGCCTCCGACGGCCGGCTCTACACCCTCTCCGACACGGTCGGGTTCGTCCGGCACCTGCCGCACCAGATCGTCGAGGCGTTCCGCTCGACGCTGGAGGAGGTCGCCGACGCCGACCTGGTGGTGCACGTGGTCGACGGCACCCACCCGGACCCGGAGGAGCAGGTCCGGGCGGTCCGCGAGGTGCTCGCCGAGGTGGGCGCCGACCGGCTGCCCGAGCTGCTGGTGGTCAACAAGATCGATGCCGCCGACGAGGAGACGCTGCTGCGGCTCAAGCGGCTCTGGCCCGAGGCCGTCCTCGTCTCCGCCCACAGCGGGCGCGGGATCGACGGGCTGCGCGAGGCCGTCGAGCAGCGGCTTCCGCGGCCGGCCGTCGAGGTCCGGGCGGTGCTCCCGTACGACCGGGGCGACCTGGTGGCCCGGGTGCACCGGCAGGGCGAGGTGCTGAGCACCGCGCACCTGCCCGAGGGCACGCTGCTGCACGTCCGGGTGGGCCAGGCGCTGGCCGCCGAGCTCGTGCCGTACCGGGCGGGAGACCGGCTCACCAGCGAGGAGCGGGTGGGCGCCGGGCGGTGAGCCGTCCGGCGTCACCCGCCGGAAACGTGGGTCGTGCGACACTTGGCGCCATGCGGCACGCTGTCTCCTCGGTCACGATCGCGCTGAGCCTCGTCGGCGCGGTCGTGGCGCCGGCCGGGCTCGCCCTGGCGGCTCCCGCCACGGCCCCCGTGCTGGCCGCGGCTCCCAAGAAGAAGTGCACCGTCGACGACAAGCGACTCCGGGAGCTGTCCGGCTTCATCGCCACCAGCACCGGCTACGTCGTGATCAACGACGGCACCGATGACCCGAGCCGGAAGCGCGTCTTCTACCTCGACGCCAAGTGCAACATCTCGAAGGACCCGGTCCGCTACTCGGGTGACGGACCCGCCGACACCGAGGACCTGGCCGTCGGGCCGGACAAGAAGACGCTCTTCATCGCCGACACCGGCGACAACGTCGAGTCCAAGACCCGGCGTGAGCGGGTCGCGGTCTGGACCATGCCGCTCAACGGGTCCAAGCAGCCGGTGCTGCACCGGCTCACCTACCCGGGCAAGGAGCCGCACGACGCCGAGGCGCTGCTCGTCGGCGACGACAACCTGCCGCTGGTCATCACCAAGGAGCTGTCCGGCAAGTCGGAGATCTTCACGCCGACGGCCAAGCTGAAGACCACTGCCGACACCGAGCCGATCCCGATGAAGAAGGTCGGCGAGGTCACGCTCCCCGAGACCAACACCGAGAACAAACTTGGCAAGACGGGCCGGCTGCTGGTCACCGGCGCGGCCCGGTCGCCCGACGGTGCCAAGGTGGTGCTGCGCACCTACGCCGACGCCTTCGAGTTCGACGTGACCGGCGGCAACATCGTCGGCGCGCTGACCACCGGCAAGCCCCGGGTCACCCCCCTCGCCGACCCGTTCGGCGAGGCCATCTCCTACACGCCGGACGGCAAGTCCTTCGTCACCGTCTCCGACGGTGGCCTCCTGGACGCCACGGACCCGATCGACATCCTCAGCTACACCCCGGCCGCCACCGGGGTCGAGGCGCTGCCCAACGCCGGCAAGACCGTCACCAAGCCGGCCGCGCAGAAGTCCTGGATCGAGGGGCTCAGCCTCGACGAGATCACGTACCTCATCGCGGCGGTCGGCGTGCTCGGCGCGCTCATGGTCGGCGCGGGCATCTTCGGCATCCTGCGGGCCCGGCGCAAGCCGGCGCCGCCCGCCGAGCCGACCGACGAGCGCGGCGACGGGTTCCCGGCCAACCCCGGCTACCCGCCGGGCGACCGGCCCGACGCCCCGCCGCGCGGTGGGGTCTACGGCGGCGGTGGCGGCCCGGGCGGGGTCTACGGCGGAGCACCGGCGAACGGCGGGCGCCCGGGCGGCGGGGTCTACGGCGGGGGCCGTCCGCAGGGCGGCGGCCGCGGTGGCGCGGTCTACGGCGGCGGCCCGCAGGGCGGTGGCGGCTCCCAGGGTGGCGGCCGCCCGCCGGGTGGCGGCGTCTACGGCGGCGGCGCCCCGGGCGGTGGCGGCTACGGCGGTGGCCGGCCGGCCGGCGGCGGAGGCTACGGCCCGGGCCGGGCCGAACCGCCGCGCCGCGAGCCCGACCGCCGGGACCCGCGCGACGGCCGCTACGGCGGCGGGGGTCAGCAGTACGGCCAGGTCTCCGGCGGCGGCCGGGAATTCCGGGGCGACCGCTACTGAGCGCATGAGAAAGGGGTGACCGCCGGGACCGGCGGTCACCCCTTTCCTGTCGTCTCAGATGCGGCGGAGCACGGCGACCACGCGACCCATGATGGTGGCGTCGTCACCGGGGATCGGGTCGAAGGCCGGGTTCTGCGGCATGAGCCAGACGTGCCCGTCACGCCGCCGGTAGGTCTTCACGGTCGCCTCGCCGTCGAGCATGGCCGCCACGATGTCGCCGACCTCGGCGGTCGGCTGCTGCCGGACCACCACCCAGTCGCCGTCGCAGATCGCCGCGTCGAGCATCGAGTCGCCCTTGACCTGGAGCATGAAGACCTCGCCCTCACCGACCAGCTCGCGGGGGAGGGGGAAGATGTCCTCCACCGCCTGCTCGGCGAGGATCGGGCCACCGGCGGCGATCCGGCCCAGCATCGGCACGTAGGCGGGGGCGGGGCGCTGGGCGCGGGCGGCCTCGTCGTCGACGTCGCCCGGGGCCCGCACGTCCACGGCGCGGGGCCGGTTGGGGTCGCGGCGCAGGAAGCCCTTCTTCTCCAGCTCCTTGAGCTGGTAGGCGACGCTCGACGGGGAGACCAGGCCGACGGCCTCGCCGATCTCGCGCACGCTCGGCGGGTAGCCGTGGCGCTCCACCCAGGTGCGGATGAACTCCAGGATCCGGCGCTGCCGGGCCGTGAGGTCGACCGTCGTCGGGTCCGGGAAGCTGCTGACCACCGGGGTGACCGCACGCACGGCGGGCTGGGCCGCCCGGCTGCGCGCGGTGCGGGGTCGACGGGTCGCCGGCGGACCCGCCCCGTCGATCGGCTGCGGGTTCTTCTGCCGGCTGGCCCGGTCCTCGGTCACGTCCGTCCTCCCTGGTCGGCGCTGGGTGCCTCGTCGGCTCGTGGTGCGTGCTCAGGTGGTGCTGGCGACCGGTCCGCCGCGATCCGCCGCGCCCGGTCGTTGTTGACCGTATAGGTGAGATCGGCCATTTTCAAACATCTGTACGACCTGTTGTCGGCGTGTCGCCCCGAAATCCTGGATTTCCGAACGCCTGTTCTGATAAATGGTACGTCGCTCTCGAACGAATGTTCTATCCCGGCGTCCCGTGACCCCGGCGGCCGCCGGCCGTTGGGTTCCTCGGTACGCCGGGGACGGGGTGGGACGGGGGCGTGATTCTGGCGACTCGCCGGACACGCCGCTCAACTTGACCTCGCTAGTGCGACGGCATACGGTCGACCCCTAGATGTTGTGGTTACATGGGCGTAAGTCGCCTACAGGTTGGGTCCGGTTACCGACCGCACTCCCGTACCGCCGACCCGGCGGCGGCCATCGAGAGATGGTGCCGCCGCGGTGAGGCGTGCCCGGAGGCGGCCGGCGGGCCGCGGTCGATGAAGGAGGTCAGGCGATGCGGTGTCCGTACTGCCGGCACGCCGACTCCCGGGTGGTCGACTCGCGGGAGGCCGACGACGGTCAGCTCATCCGGCGGCGGCGGTCCTGCCCGGAGTGCGGCAAGCGGTTCACCACCGTCGAGGAGGCGGTGCTCGCGGTGGTCAAGCGCAGCGGGGTGACCGAGCCGTTCAGCCGCATCAAGATCATCGGCGGGGTGCGCAAGGCGTGCCAGGGCCGGCCGGTCGACGACGACTCCATCGCGCTGCTCGCGCAGAAGGTCGAGGAGACCGTCCGGGCCAAGGGGGCCGCCGAGATCCCCAGCCACGAGGTCGGGCTGGCCATCCTCGGGCCGCTGCGCGACCTCGACGAGGTCGCCTACCTGCGGTTCGCCAGCGTCTACCGCTCCTTCGACTCGCTCGCCGACTTCGAGCGCGAGATCGAGACGCTGCGGGAGGCCGCACGCGCCCGGGAGGGCGCCGGGGCGGTCGGGGCCGCCGGCGCGACCAGTTGAGTTCCTACGGGTTTCTGACAGTTTGACGACGCGCGGTGGGTGACCGCGCTGACGAGGGGGGCGAGGGCGTGACGACCAGCAAGTCACGGAACAAGGCCGGGGCCGGGCTGAAGATCGAGCGCGTCTGGACGACCGAGGGGGTGCATCCCTACGACGAGGTCACCTGGGAGCGCCGCGACGTCGTGATGACGAACTGGCGGGACGGCTCGATCAACTTCGAGCAGCGCGGGGTGGAGTTCCCCGAGTCCTGGTCGGTCAACGCGGCCAACATCGTGACCACCAAGTACTTCCGGGGAGCGGTGGGGACCCCGGAGCGGGAGTGGTCGCTCAAGCAGCTGATCGACCGGGTGGTCGGCACCTACCGCACGGCCGGTGAGGAGTACGGCTACTTCGCCACCCCGGCCGACGCCGAGGTGTTCGCGCACGAGCTGACCTGGATGCTGCTGCACCAGGTGTTCAGCTTCAACTCGCCGGTCTGGTTCAACGTCGGCACGCCGTCGCCGCAGCAGGTCAGCGCCTGCTTCATCCTGGCCGTCGACGACTCGATGGACTCCATCCTCGACTGGTACAAGGAGGAGGGGCTGATCTTCAAGGGCGGCTCCGGCTCCGGCGTCAACCTGTCCCGGATCCGCTCCTCCCGCGAGCTGCTGTCCTCCGGCGGCAACGCCTCCGGCCCGGTCAGCTTCATGCGCGGCGCGGACGCCTCCGCCGGCACCATCAAGTCCGGTGGCGCCACCCGGCGGGCGGCCAAGATGGTCATCCTCGACGTGGACCACCCGGACATCCAGGAGTTCGTGGTCACCAAGGCGCGCGAGGAGGACAAGATCCGCGCGCTGCGGGACGCCGGCTTCGACATGGACCTGGGCGGCGCCGACATCGTCAGCGTGCAGTACCAGAACGCCAACAACTCGGTCCGGGTCTCCGACGAGTTCATGACCGCGGTGGAGAACGGCGGCGGCTTCGACCTGCGCGGCCGGCTCGACGGCCAGGTCATCGAGACGATCGACGCCAAGAAGCTGTTCCGCGGCATCTCCCAGGCGGCCTGGGAGTGCGCCGACCCCGGCCTGCAGTACGACGACACCATCAACGACTGGCACACCTGCCCGGAGACCGGGCGGATCACCGCGTCGAACCCGTGCTCGGAATACCTGCACCTGGACAACTCCTCGTGCAACCTGGCCTCGCTGAACCTCATGAAGTTCATGCGCGCCGACGGCGGCTTCGAGGTGGAGAAGTTCGTCAAGTCGGTCGAGTTCGTCATCACCGCGATGGACATCTCGATCTGCTTCGCCGACTTCCCGACCGAGAAGATCGGTGAGACCAGCCGCGCCTACCGGCAGCTCGGCATCGGCTACGCCAACCTCGGCGCGCTGCTGATGGCCTCCGGCCTGCCGTACGACTCGGAGCAGGGCCGGGAGGTCGCCGCGGCGATCACCTCGCTGATGACCGGCACCGCCTACCGCCGCTCGGCCGAGCTGGCCGGCGTCGTCGGCCCGTACGACGGCTACGCCCGCAACGCCGAGCCGCACAAGCGGGTCATGCGCAAGCACGCCGCCGCCAACGACGCCATCAAGCCGACCGGCACGGTGGCCACCGCCGTCCAGCGCGAGGCCACCAGGCAGTGGACGCTCGGCAACAAGATCGGTGACAAGAACGGCTGGCGCAACTCGCAGGCCAGCGTCCTCGCGCCGACCGGCACCATCGGCTTCATGATGGACTGCGACACGACCGGCGTGGAGCCGGACCTGGCGCTGGTCAAGTTCAAGAAGCTGGTCGGCGGCGGCTCGATGCAGATCGTCAACCAGACCGTGCCGCGCGCCCTGCGCAGCCTCGGCTACCCCGAGGAGCAGGTCGAGGCGATCGTCGAGCACATCGCCGACCACGGCCACGTGGTGGACGCCCCCGGCCTCAAGCCGGAGCACTACCCGGTCTTCGACTGCGCCATGGGCGAGCGGTCCATCGCGCCGATGGGTCACGTGCGGATGATGGCGGCGATCCAGCCGTTCGTCTCCGGCGCGATCTCCAAGACGGTCAACATGCCCGAGCAGGCCACCGTCGAGGACGTCGAAAAGATCTACTTCGAGGGCTGGAAGCTCGGCCTCAAGGCGCTGGCGATCTACCGGGACAACTGCAAGGTCGGCCAGCCGCTCTCGGTGGCCAAGTCCAACAAGACCGCCACCGAGACCCAGGCCCCGGCCGCCGAGGTCGAGAAGGTCGTGGAGAAGGTCGTCGAGTACCGGCCGGTGCGCAAGCGGCTGCCGAAGAAGCGCCCGTCGGAGACCATCTCGTTCTCGGTCGGCGGCGCGGAGGGCTACCTCACCGCCTCGTCCTACCCGGACGACGGCCTCGGCGAGGTCTTCCTCAAGATGTCGAAGCAGGGCTCGACCCTGGCCGGCGTGATGGACGCCTTCTCGGTGGCCATCTCCATCGGTCTCCAGTACGGCGTCCCGCTGGAGACGTACGTCAGCAAGTTCACCAACATGCGCTTCGAGCCGGCCGGCATGACCGACGACCCGGACGTGCGGATGGCGGCCTCGGTGATGGACTACATCTTCCGTCGCCTGGCCCTGGACTTCCTGCCGTACGAGCGCCGCGCGGAGCTGGGCATCTTCACGGCCAAGGAGCGGGCCGCCCAGCTCGCGGCCGAGGCGGAGGCGGAGGCGAGCGGTGCGGACCTCACCGCGATGGCCGCCTCCGCCCCGGTCGAAGCGCCCGAGCCGAAGATCGCCCCGGTGGCCCAGCCGGCGCAGGAGGTGGCCGAGGTGGCCGCCGTCAAGCCGGCGCCGTCGGTGGGCTCCAGCACCGAGCTGCTGGAGGCCGTGATCGGCAAGGCCGCGGACGCGCCGCTCTGCTTCACCTGCGGCACGAAGATGCGGCCGGCCGGCAGCTGCTACGTCTGCGAGGGCTGCGGCTCCACCAGCGGCTGCAGCTGACGCACGACCGCTCGCGAGCGCGGCAGGGATTCCCTGCCGCGCTCGCGGCGTCTCACCGACGGGACGAAGCTCACGTCGCCCGTCGGGGCGTCCCGCTGGGATGCTCGGGTCATGACCACTGCGGACCGCTACGCCACCTTCGCCGCCCGGGAGGCGCGCGGGGTGTCGCCCGCGTACGAGCGGCTGTCGGAGGCGGTCGCCCGCGACGACGAGCTGCTGGCCCGGCTCGACACCCTGCCGCCGGCCAAGCGCCAGCCGAATCTGCTCTTCGCGGTGGTCCGGCTGCTCGGCGGCCCGGTCACGGATCCGGCCGCCTTCCGCGGGTACGCGCTGGCGAACTGGCCGGCCGTCGAGGCGGAGATGCGGGTCCGGGCCACGCAGACGAACGAGCCGGGCCGGTGTGCCGTACTCCTGCCGGTGCTGGCGTCGCTGCCCCAGCCGCTCGCCCTGCTGGAGGTCGGCGCCTCCGCGGGCCTGAATCTCTACCTCGACCGGTACGCGTACCGCTACGGCGACCGCCGGCTCGGCACCGGTGAGCCGGTCCTCGACTGCGCGATCGGCGGGACGGCGCCGCCGGCCCGCCGGCCCGAGGTGGTGTGGCGGGCCGGCCTGGACCTCAACCCGCTCGACGTGACCGACCCGGCCGACGTGGCATGGCTGGACGCGCTCATCTGGCCGGAGCACGGGCACCGCCGGGCGCGGTTGCGGGCCGCGGCGGCCGTCGCCGCGGCCGAGCCGCCACGGCTGGTGCGGGGCGACCTGGTGGACGACCTGCCGGCGCTGGCCGCGCAGGCGCCGCCGGACGCGACCCTGGTGGTCTTCCACACCTCGGTGCTGTACCAGGTGCCGCCGCCCCGGCGGGAGGCGTTCGCCGAGGTCGTGCGCGGGCTGCCCGGGCACTGGATCGCCAACGAGGACCCCGACGTGCTGCGGTATCCCGCGCTGCCCGAGCAACCGCCCGGCGGTTTCCACAACGTGCTGGCGCTGGACGGGACGCCGCTGGCCTGGACCCGGGGCCACGGCCAGGGCGTCACCTGGTTCGGTGGCCGGCCCCGCTGAGTCGTTGCGAACGTCAGCTCGACAGGCGTGGGCGGACGCACGCGCCGGTCGGTCGCCTGCTGCTCGGCGCCTACGAACGTGATGTCGTAGGTGAATCACCCCGCGCCGCCGGGGGTCCGGCCGGAGTGAGTCACCCACGTCATCATGTTTGTAGCGGTTGAGGGGAGAGGCCATGGTGAGGCTGCCGGTCGTCGACGAGTTCGCCGAAGAGCTCGCGGTGCTCGGTTGGGTCACCGACCTGCTGGTCGCGGGATCGCTCGCGACCGGTGACTACCTCCCCGCGGTCAGCGACCTCGACCTGGTCGCCCTGACCGACGGCCGGGTCGACGGCGCCCGGCAGGCCACCCTGTCCGCCGTGCACCGCCGGCTCGACGCGGGCGCGGGCGCGGGCCTGCACCTGGGCTGCGTCTACGTCGACACCGCCACCATCCCCGACGTCCACCTGCGGCATCCGACGTGGACCCACGGCCAACTCGTCCAGCGGATCCTGTCCGGCATCAACCGGGCCGAGCTGGCCCGGCACGGGTACGCCGTCTTCGGCCGCCCACCCGGCGAGGTGTTCCCGCCGGCCAGCGACGACGACGTGCGGGCCGCCGCCCGCGCCGAACTAATCGGCTACTGGGCCTGGGCCGCGCGGCGCCCGTGGCTGTGGCTGGATCCCGCCCTCGCCGACCTGGGCCTCACCTCGATGGCCCGCGGCCGGCACGCGCTCCACCACGGCGACCTGCTCACCAAGACCGCGGCGATCGAGGCGGCCCACGCCCCGGCCTGGCTGATCGGTCAGCTAGCGGCCCGGCGCAGGGGAGAGCGGGTCACCTCGCCCCGGCTCCGCACGGCCCTGATCGCCTGGCGAGACGCCCGCCGCACAGTCCGCCGGGCTCACCGTGCGGCGATCTGACGCTGCGTCGATCATGACGTTATCGCCCCGACACGCCGCGGCGGCGGGCGACAACGTCATGATCAACGGGCGGGGGGACCTCGGTGACCGAGGCCAGGCGGGCGGTGAGGAAGGCGCGTTCTGCCTCGTTGTCGACCAGGGCCAGCGCCGCCCGGTAGGCGTCCGCCGCCTCGGCATCGCGGTCCAGGCGGCGGAGCAGGTCGGCGCGGATCGCCGGCAGGTAGTGGTAGCCGGCCAGGTGGGGGTCGGCGGCCACGGTGTCGACCTCCGCGAGGGCCGCGGCCGGGCCGTCGACCATGGACACCGCCACCGCCCGGTTCAGCGCCACCACCGGCGACGACCAGCGCTTGAGCAGCTCGTCGTAGAGGCGGACGACCTGGGGCCAGTCGGTGGCGGCGTAACTGGGAGCGACCGCGTGCAGCGAGGCGACGGCGGCCTGGAGGGCGTAGCGGCCCACCCGGCCGGTGCGGAACGCGCCCAGGACGAGGTGGTTGCCCTCGGCGATGGCCGCCCGGTCCCAGGCCGAGCGGTCCTGGTCCTCCAGCCGCAGCAGCCGCCCGGAACCGTCGGTGCGGGTGGCCCGGCGGGCGTCGGTGAGCAGCAGCAGGGCCAACAGGCCACGGACCTCCGGCTCGTCGGGCATCAGGGCGAGCAGCATCCGGGTCAGGTGCACCGCCCGGTCGACCAGGTCGGCGCGGACCAGGTCGGCCCCGGTCGGCGCGGTGTGCCCGGTGGTGAAGAGCAGGTGGATCACGGTCAGCACCGCGTCGAGCCGTTCGGGCAGCTCGGCGGCCCCCGGCACCCGGTACGGGATCCGGGCGGCGGCGATCTTCTTCTTGGCCCGGGTCACCCGGGCCGCCATGGTCGTCTCGGTGACCAGGAACGCGCGGGCGATGTCACCGGTGGCCACCCCGCAGACCAGGCGCAGGGTCAGCGCCACCTGGGCCTCCCGGGCGAGCGCCGGGTGGCAGCAGGTGAAGACCAGCCGCAGCCGGTCGTCGGGGACGGCGTCCGCGCCGGGCTCCTCCGCCATCTCGGCCTCCGCCGGCTCGACGAGCAGGGGCATCTTCGACCGGAACACCTTCTCCCGGCGCAGCACGTCGAGCGCCTTGCGCTTCGCCGTGGCGGTCAGCCAGGCGCCCGGCTTGTCGGGTACGCCGTCCCGCGCCCACGCGGCCAGCGCGGCCAGGTAGGCGTCCTGCACGCACTCCTCGGCCACGTCGAGGTCGCCGGCGACGCGCGCCGTCGCGGCGAGCACGAAGGCCCACTCGCGACGGTGCGCGTCCGCCACCGCGCGTTCGGCGGCGACCGTTGCGGCGTCGCTCACTCGGCCGGCGGCTGGAAGAGCGGCCGGACCTCGACGCCGCCGTCGATGGTCGCCGGGTTCAGCTTGGCGATCTTCAGGGCCACGTCCAGGTCGGGCGCCTCCAGGATGAAGAACCCGGCGACGACCTCCTTGGCCTCGATGAACGGGCCGTCGGTGACCACGTCGCCGCGGATCGCCGTGGCGGTGGTGCTCGGCTGGAGCGCGAACCCCGTGAGGATCTGCCCGCCCAGCTCGGTGACGTGGTCGCCGTACCGCTCCAGCAGGGCCACGTAGTCCGGGGTCAGGTCCATCGGGTCGGCCGGCGCGGGCGAGTAGACGAGGACTGCGTACTGGGCCATGGGTCTCTCCTTGAGGTTGTCGTTTCCCTCTTCCGCCTCACCGACGGACGGGCGCGGCCGGAATCGACAGCGGCCCGGGAAAAATCCTGCCTCTTTTCAGGACGTCGCGAAGTCCCGCATCCGGCGCAGCGGCGAAAAGACCACGAACAGCGCCGCGCTCCACATGCCGAGCACGCAGACCAGCAGCGCCGGGCGCAGCCCGAGCCGGGTGCCGAGGGCGCCGCCGAGCAGGGCGCCGAGCGGGATCGCGCCGTAGCAGATCCAGAGGAACGCGGCGTTGACCCGGCCGAGCAGCCGGGCCGGGGTGACCCGCTGCCGGTAGGACATGGCGGCCACGTTGAACAGCACCGCGTTCGCCGCGAACGCGGCCGTGCCGATCGCGTAGAGCAGGGCGCCCCAGCCCGGCCGGGCCAGCGGCATGAGCAGGTAGAGCGGCCCCGGCACGGCCATCGACACCCAGATGGTCCGGGCGCCGCCGAGCAGCGCGGTCACCCGCCCGGCCAGCACGCCCGCCAGCAGCCCGCCCACCGAACCCAGGCTGAACAGCAGCCCGATGGTGGCCGGCCCGGCGTGCAGCACCCGCAGCAGGTAGGGCACCTCGATGGCCCGGGTGGCCATGACGAAGAAGTTCGAGGTGGCGGTGCAGGCGAGCACCAGGGCGAGGATCCGCTGCCGGCGGATGAAGCCGAGCCCCTCGGTCAGCGCCGCCCGGACCGGCACCCGTCCCCGGGCGCGGGGCGCCGGGCGGTGCCGCACCAGCAGCAGCGTGACCGCGCTGGCCAGGAAGCTGGCCGCGTCGGCGACGAAGGTCCGGGCCGCGCCGAGCAACCCGACGAGCACGCCGCCCGCGCTCGGCCCCGCCAGGTGGGCCAGGTTCTCGCTCACCTCCAGGCGCGCGTTGGCCGAGGTCAACTGCTCCGGCGCGACGAGCGCGGGCAGCAGGCTCCGGTACGCCACCGTGAACGCCACGGTCAGCACGCCGGCGAGCCCGACCACCGCGTACAGGAAGGCCAGCGTGAGATGGCCGACCAGGGCGACCACCGGCACCGACAGCAGCAGTGCCGCCCGGCCCAGGTCGCACGCGACCATCAGCCGGCGCTGGTCGACCCGGTCGGCCAGCATCCCGGCCGGCAGCGAGAAGATCAGGTACGGCAGCCAGGCCAGGACGGTGAGCAGGGAGATCTGGAAGACGGTGGCGTCGAGCACGTCCGCGGCGAGCAGCGGCACCGCCACCCCGGAGACCCGGGTGCCCACCTCGCTGACCGTCTGGCCGCTCCACAGCAGCAGGAAGTTCCGGCTCCGCCACAGCGAGCTGCGGGTTCCGGTCGTCGGGTGTGTCAGTTGCTGGGTCACCGCTCGGGCCTGTCCGTCGAGGTCGCGGATGTGCGCCGGCACGGTATCCCGCCGGCCCGCCGGCCCGCCGCCGGGCGCGGCCTTTTCCGGCCCTGGCCGGCGGCCACGGCGGCGGTGCCAGCGCGGAGGCGTTCCCCGGGCGGGGCGGGCGGACGCGGAGCCGGCCGGCGACTAGGGTCGGCTTTCATGATCGAACCGACCTGGCTCACCGAGACGCGCGCCGCCTACGACACGGTCGCTGTGGACTATGCGCGGCTGATCCCCGAGGTGGTGGAGGGCCCGCTCGACCGGGGGATGCTGGCCGCGTTCGCCGAGCTGGTCGGCCCCGGCCGCCCGGTGCTGGAGGCGGGCTGCGGGACCGGCCGGGTCACCGCCCACCTCCGCGCCCTCGGGCTCGACATCTCCGGGGTCGACCTCTCCCCGGGCATGGTGGAGGTGGCCCGCCGGAACTATCCGGAGCTGCGCTTCGAGGTCGGCTCGATGACCGCGCTGGCCACCCCCGACGCGGCGGTGGCCGGCCTCGTCGCCTGGTACTCGATCATCCACCTGCCGCCGGACCTGCTGCCCGGGGTGTTCGCCGAGTTCCACCGGGTGCTCGCCCCGGGCGGCCACCTGCTGGTCGCCGTGAAGGCCGGCGACCAGCGGATCCGGCTGGAGCAGGCGTACGGCCACACGGTCTCCTACGACGTGTACTGGCTGCCGGCGGACCGGCTCGCCGAGCAGCTCACGGCCGCCGGGTTCACCGTGCACGCCACGCTGCTCCGCGAGGCGGAGGAACTCGACCGGGGGCCGCAGGCGTTCCTGCTCGCCCGGAGGGCCGACGGGTGACCGTCGCGCTCTTCACCCTCGGCGGCACGATCGCCATGGCCGGCACACGAGCGCAGGGAGTGGTCAGCCGGCTCACCGGCGCCGACCTCACGGCCGCCGTGCCCGGGCTCGCCGACATCCCGCTCGACGTGCGGGACGTCGAGGCGGTGCCCAGCGCCGCGCTGGCGTACGGGCAGATCCTGGACCTGGTGGACGCGGCCGGTGCGGCGGTCGCCGACGGCGCGACCGGCGTGGTGGTGACCCAGGGCACCGACACCCTGGAGGAGACCGCGTTCCTGGCCGACCTGGTCTGGCCGCACCCGGCGCCGCTGGTGTTCACCGGCGCGATGCGCAACCCCACCCTGGCCGGCCCGGACGGCCCGGCCAACCTGCTCGCCGCCGCCCGGGTAGCCGCCGCGCCGGCCGCACGGGACCTCGGGGTGCTGGTGGCGTTCAACGACGAGATCCACGCCGCCCGCTTCGCCCGCAAGACCCACAGCACCAGCACGGCCACCTTCGCCTCGCCGAACGCCGGGCCGCTCGGGCACGTCATCGAGGGCGAGGTACGCCTGCTGACCCGCCCGCCCCGGCACGCCCCGCTGCCGGCGGTGGACCGCGACCGGCTGGCCGCCACCCGGGTGGCGCTGCACACCGTCACCCTCGACGACGACCCGGCGCTGCTCGACGCGCTCGCCCCGGGCCTGGACGGACTGGTGGTGGCCGGCTTCGGGGTGGGGCATGTGCCGCCGGACCTCGCCCCGGCGCTGGGCGAGCTGGCGGCGCGGATGCCGGTGGTGCTCGCCTCCCGGACCGGGGCCGGTTCGGTGCTGCGGAGCACCTACGGCGCGGTCGGCTCGGAGACCGACCTGCGGCGGCGCGGGCTGGTCTGCGGCGGGCTGCTCGACCCGTACAAGGCCAAGGTGCTGCTGCGGCTGCTGCTGGCCGGGGGCGCGGACCGGGCGGCGGTCGCCGAGGCGTTCACCCGGCACGGCTGAGCCGGCGCCTCGGGGCGGCTCCGTAGACTCGCGCGGTGACCGGAGAGCGACGACCGCTGGCGGACCGGCCGTTGACCGAGCCGCACCCGTCGCGGCTGTCGACCGACCACCCGGACCGGGAGCGGATCCTGGCTGCGCACACCGCCGCCCTGGCCGCCGGGGAGGCCGGCTACCTGGATCCGGCGACCGGACTGTTCGTGCTCAGCGCCGGTTTCCTGGCCCGCCGTGGCACGTGCTGCGGGCGAGGATGCCGGCACTGTCCGTATGTGGACGATTGAGGACTTCCGTCCCCGGCGGGCAGCCCGTACGGTGTCCGACGGACATCCCGGCGGGCGGCCCCCGCCGACGACTGCGGAGGTCTCTACGTGCGCGCCCGGATCTGGCTGGCCGCTTCGGCCGTACTGCTGACGGCCGGCTGCGCGAAGGAGGCCACGCCGGTGGCGGTGCCGGCGGCGGAGCCGAAGGCGGTCGAGGTGTCCGCCGCCTCGTCGGGCGGGGCGTGCCGGCTGCTCGACTTCGCGGTGATCGCCAAGCACACGGGCGGCACGTTCGACGTGGCCGCCGCCATGGACAAGGGCGACACGCACACGTGCGTGGTCCGGGCCGAGCAGGCCGTGCTGCCGGAGCTGACCCTCACGGTGACCGACACGTCGATCGACACGTCGACCTTCACCCTCGACGTGCTGCCCCGGGGCGCCAAGAAGGTGACCAAGCTCGGGAAGGTCGCCTACCGGCACACGCTGCCGAAGACCGCGAAGAACGGCCCGGTGGCGGAGGTGGGCTGGCTCGCGGGCGAGGGGCGGCTGGCCACGCTGCGCTGGACCAGCCCGCGCGGCACCGCCACGGCCGAGGCCGACAAGGTGACCGGCAGGCTGGTCGCCCTCGCCAAGGTGATCGACACCCGGCAGCTCTGACCGCCGGGCGGGACCGGGCGGGTCAGCGGGCCGCGACGAAGACCCGCGAGGCCACCTCGCGGGGCAGCCGGACCCGGTCGCCGGAGCGGTCGATGGAGACGCCGTCGCGTTCCTGGGCCACGGTCACGGTCGCGCCCGGGTCGACGCCCGCCGCGTGCAGTTGCCGGAGGACGTCGGCGTCGGTCTGCACGCTCTCGCAGATCCGCCGCACCACGACCGGCCCGGACAGGCCCGGGAAGGCCAGGTTGCGCTCGCCCTCCGCGGTCTCGGCCTCGGGCAGGCCCGGGTCGCCCAGCTCCTCCAGGCCCGGGATCGGGTTGCCGTAGGGGGAGCGGCTCGGCCGGTTGAGCAGGTCGTAGACCCGCTTCTCCACCGCGTCGCTCATCACGTGCTCCCACCGGCAGGCCTCCTCGTGGGCCTCCTCGTAGGGCATCCCGATCACGTTCACGAGCAGCAGCTCGGCGAGCCGGTGCTTGCGCATGACCGAAACGGCCGAGGTGCGGCCCAGCGCCGTGAGCATCAGGTGGCGGTCGCCCTCGACGGTGAGCAGGCCGTCGCGCTCCATGCGGGCCACGGTCTGGCTGACGGTGGGACCGCTCTGCTTCAACCGCTCCGCGATGCGGGCACGCAGCGGCGGCACCCCCTCCTCCTCCAGCTCGAGGATGGTGCGCAGGTACATCTCGGTCGTATCGACCAGGTCATGCTTCACGTCAGCGGCCTCCCGGCGTTCGATGCTACCCCGGACCCCCGACGATCCACGGACGCCGAACCGGGAGGTCGCTGCCCGGATGGTGTTGACTGGACCGCATGTCCGGAACCGAAGACCTCCTCGTCGAGCCCGAGCGGCTCGCCGCCGAGCTCGATCGCACCGATCCGCCCACCCTCCTGGACGTCCGCTGGCGGCTCGCCGGGCCGCCCGGCCGGGAGGACTACCAGGCCGGTCACCTGCCCGGCGCGGTCTTCGTCGACCTGGACACCGACCTCTGCGGCCGGCCGGGCGCCGCCGGCCGGCACCCGCTGCCCGACCCCGCCGCGCTCCAGGCCGCGCTGCGCGCCGCGGGCGTCCGGGCGGGCCGTTCCGTCGTGGTGTACGACGGCGGCGACGGCATGTCGGCCGCCCGCGCCTGGTGGACCCTGCGCTGGGCCGGTCACCGGGCGGTCCGGGTGCTGCACGGCGGCTTCCCGGCCTGGATCGCGGCCGGTGGACCGGTCTCGACCCAGGCCCCGGCGCCCGCGCCCGGGGACGTCACGGTCACCCCCGGCGAGCTGCCGGTGCTGGACGCGGGGGAGGCCGCCCGGCTGGCCGCCGCCGACGCCGGGGTGCTGCTCGACGTGCGGGCCGCCCCGCGCTACCGGGGCGAGACCGAGCCCGTCGACCCGGTCGCCGGGCACGTCCCGGGCGCGGTCAACCTGCCCGCCCCGGAGTACGTCACCGAGGGGCGCTTCCCCGCCGCCGACGCGCTGCGCGAGCGGTTCGCGGCCGCCGGGGTGGCCGAGGGCACGCCGGTCGGCGCGTACTGCGGCTCGGGGGTGACCGCCGCCCAGGCGGTCCTGGCGCTGCACCTGGCCGGTCGCCCGGACGCCGCCCTGTACGTCGGCTCGTAGAGCAACTGGGTGGCCGACCCGGACCGTCCGGTCGCCACCGGGTAGACACCCGGCCGCTGCGCCGTGCGTGCGATGGGCCGGTCCCGGCCCGCGTGCGACGATGGCCCCATGGCCGACGACACGGTGGTGGTGTGGGACGAGGCCCTGCTCGGGTACGACATGGGTGACCATCCCCTCGACCCGGTGCGGGTCGAGCTGACCATGGCGCTCGCCCGCGAGCTGGGGGTGCTGGACCGGCCCGGGGTCCGGCTCGTGAAGCCGGAGCCGGCCGACGACGCGCTGCTGACCCGGGTGCACGACCCGCGCTACCTGGAGGCCGTGCGGGCCGCGCCCCGCGACCCTCTCTTCGCCGGCTTCGGCCTCGGCACCTCGGACAACCCCGTCTTCGACGGCATGCACGAGTCGAGCGCCCTGATCGCCGGGGCGAGCGTGGCCGCCGCCGAGGCGGTCTGGCGCGGCGAGGCCCGGCGGGCGGTCAACGTGGCCGGCGGGCTGCACCACGCCATGCCGGCCCGGGCCTCCGGGTTCTGCGTCTACAACGACCCGGCGGTGGCCATCGCCCGCCTGCTCGACCTGGGCGCGGAGCGCATCGCGTACGTGGACGTGGACGTGCACCACGGCGACGGGGTGCAGGAGATCTTCTACCGGGACCCGCGGGTGCTCACGGTCAGCCTGCACGAGACGCCGCTCGCGCTCTTCCCCGGCACCGGGTTCCCCGACGAGACGGGCGGCCCGGGCGCGGAGGGGTCGGCGGTCAACGTGCCGCTGCCGCCGGGGGTCGGCGACCCGGGCTGGCAGCGGGCGTTCCACGCGATCGTGCCGTCGGTGCTGCGGCGGTTCCGGCCGCAGGTGCTCGTCAGCCAGTGCGGGGCGGACGGGCACCGGCTGGATCCCCTGGCCGACCTGCACCTCTCCGTCGACGGGCAGCGGGCCACCTACCGGGCGCTGCGCGCGCTCGCCGACGAGCTCTGCGACGGCCGCTGGGTGGCCACCGGCGGCGGCGGGTACGCGCTGGTCGAGGTCGTGCCGCGGGCCTGGACGCACCTGCTCGCGGTGGCCACCGGGGAGCCGCTGGACCCGGCCACCCTCACCCCGCCGGGCTGGCGGGAGCTGGCGGCGCGACGGCGGCCCGGGCACGAGATCCCGCTGCGGATGACCGACGACGTCGACCCGTCGTACGAGCCGTGGCAGCCGAGCGGCGAGCCGACCGCCGTGGACCGGGCCATCGCGGCGACCCGCAAGGCGGTCTTCCCGCTGCACGGGCTCGACCCGCACGACCCGCGCGACTGATCCGGCGGTGGGGGAGGACCGACCGGTGACCACCGTCGAGCAACCGGTGGACGTGCTGCTCAGCGACGGCACGACCGTGCAGCTGCGGCAGATCCGCCCGGACGACGCCGCGGCCATCGTGGCCATGCACTCGCGCTTCTCCGAGCGCACCCGCTACCTGCGCTACTTCTCGCCGTACCCGCGCATCCCCGAGCGGGACCTGCAGCGGTTCGTGAACGTCGACCACCGCGACCGGGAGGCGTTCGTGGTGCTGGCCGGCGATCTGATCGTCGCCGTCGGCCGGTACGAGCGGCTCGGTCCCGGCTCGCCGGAGGCCGAGGTGGCGTTCGTGGTGGAGGACGCGTACCAGGGCCGGGGCATCGGCTCGGTGCTGCTGGAGCACCTGGCCGACGCGGCCCGGCGCTACGGCATCGTGCACTTCGTCGCCGAGGTGCTGCCGGCCAACGGGACGATGCTGCGGGTGTTCTCCGACTTCGGTTACCAGGTCCAGCGCCAGTTCGCCGACGGCGTGGTGCACCTGAACTTCCCGATCGCCCCCACCGAGGCGACCCTGGAGGTGCAGCGCGGCCGGGAGCACCGCACGGAGTCCCGCTCGATCGCCCGGCTGCTCGCCCCGCGCGGCATCGCCGTCTACGGCGCCAGCACCACCGGCCAGGGCGTCGGCGCGGCCCTGCTCGGGCACCTGCGCGACGGCGGGTTCACCGGCGCGATCGTCCCCGTGCACCCGACCGCGGCGACCGTGGCGGGGCTGCCCGCGTACCCGTCGGCGGTCGACGCCGGCGAGGACGTCGACCTGGCCGTGGTGGCCGTGGCCCCCGAGGCGGTGACCGGGGTGGTCGCCGACGCCGCGCGGGCCGGCGCGCACGGGCTGGTGGTGATCTCCGCCGGGTTCGCCGAGTCCGGCCCGGCGGGGGCGGCCGCCCAGCGCGCCCTGGTCCGCGCCGCCCACCTGGCCGGCATGCGGGTGGTCGGCCCGAACTGCCTGGGCGTCGCCAACACCGACCCCGCGGTACGCCTCAACGCCACCCTCGCCCCGGTGCTGCCCGCCCCCGGCCGTGTCGGCGTGTTCAGCCAGTCCGGCGCGTTCGGCGTGGCCCTGCTCGCCGAGGCGTCCCGGCGGGGGCTCGGCCTGTCCAGCTTCGTCTCCGCCGGCAACCGGGCCGACGTCTCCGGCAACGACCTGCTCCAGTACTGGCAGGACGATCCGGGCACCGACGTCATCACGCTCTACCTGGAGACGTTCGGCAACCCGCGCAAGTTCGCCCGGCTGGCCCGGCGGATCGGCCGGAGCAAGCCGGTGGTGGCGCTCGCCTCGCTGGCCCGCCCGCCGGGGGTCGGCGACGCGCCGGCCCTGGACGCCGCCGCGGTGAGCGCCCTGTTCGCCCAGTCCGGTGTGATCCGGGTGGACACCGTCGCCGAGCTGCTCGACGTCGGCGTGCTCCTGGCCCACCAGCCGCTGCCGGCCGGCCGGCGGGTCGCCGTGGTCGGCAACTCCTCCGCGCTGACCGGGCTGGCCGCCACGGCCTGCGCGGCCCAGGGCCTCACCGTGGCCGACGGCTACCCGCACGACGTGGGCCCCCGGGCCACCGCCGCGCGGTACGCCGCCGCGCTCGCGGCGTCCGCCGCCGACGAGCGGGTGGACGCCGTGGTGGCGGTGTTCGCCCCGCCGCTGCCCGGCCAGCTCACCGACCCGGAGGCCGACTTCACCGCCGCCCTGCCCGACGCGCGGGCCACCGGCAAGCCCGTGGTGGCCACCTTCCTCGCCGGCCGGGTGCCCGCCGGGGTGCCCGCGTACCCGAGCGTGGAGGAGGCCGTCCGGGCCCTGGCCCGGGTCACCACGTACGCCGACTGGCTGCGCCGCCCGCCCGGCACGCTGCCCGAGCTGGACCGGCTGGACCGGGTGGCCGGTCAGGCCGCGCTGCGCCCGGACGGCGCCGATCCGGCGGCGCTGCTGCGGGCTTACGGGATCGACGTGGTGGAGTCGGCGCCGGCGCACTCGGCCGAGGAGGCGGTGGCGGCGGCGGAGCGGCTCGGGTGGCCCGTCGCACTGAAGGCGGCCGCCTCCGGACTGCGGCACCGCCTCGACCTGGGCGCGGTCCGGCTCGACCTGGCCGACGCCGCCGCGCTGCGCCGCGCGTACGCCGAGATGGCCCCGGTCTTCGGCGCGGACGTGCTGGTCCAGCCGATGGTCCCGCCCGGGGTGGCCTGCGTGGTGGAGCTGGTGGAGGACCCGGCGTTCGGGCCGGTGGTCGGCTTCGGCCTGGGCGGCGTGGCCACCGAACTGCTCGGCGACCGGGCGTGGCGGGCGGTGCCGCTGACCGACCGGGACGCCGCCGAGCTGGTCGACGAGCCCCGGGCCGCGCCGCTGCTGCGCGGCCACCGGGGCGCCGCGCCGGTGGACCGGGCCGCCCTGGTCGACCTGCTGCTGCGGGTCGGGCGGCTCGCCGACGAGCAGCCCCGCGTCCGGTCGCTCACCCTCAACCCGGTGCTGGCCCGGCCGGACGGCCTCGCGGTGCTGCACGCCACCGTCCGCACCGGCGCCGAGGCGCCCCGCCCGGACACCGGCCCGCGCCGGCTGTGAGGCTCAGCCCCGGCTGGAGATCTGCTGCACCGCCCAGGCGTTGCCGTCCGGGTTCATCGTCCCAGGGTGACCGCCGGGGGCCGCCGCTTCACGCGCGACAGGCCCCGGCGCACCGCCGGGGCCTGTCGGGTCGGTCAGGATCAGCAGGCGTACGCCTCCAGCCGGTTGGCCCGCTCCGGGTCACGCAGCTTCAGCAGCGTCACCTTCTCGATCTGCCGGATCCGCTCCCGGGACAGCCCGAACTCGCGGCCCACCTCGTCGAGGGTGCGCTGCCGGCCGTCGTCCAGGCCGAACCGCAGCCGGATGACCGCCTGCTCCCGCTGGGAGAGGGTGGCCAGCACGATGCGCACCTCGTTGCGGAGTTCGCCGTCGCCGGCGGCGTCACCCGGGTCGGCGTTGGGGTCCACGGCGGCCACGAAGTCGCCCAGCGCGCTCTCGCCGTCCTCGCCGACCGTCTGGTCCAGACTCACCGGCTCACGGTCGTACGAGATCAGCTCGATCACCTGGTACTCCGGGACCTCCAACGCGATGGCCACCTCGGCGACGGTGGGTTCCCGGCCCAGCGTGACCGCCAGCTCGCGGCGGACCCGGACCATCCGGTTGACCTGCTCGACCATGTGCACCGGGATGCGGATGGTGCGGGCCTGGTCGGCCATGGCGCGGGTGATGGCCTGGCGGATCCACCAGGTGGCGTAGGTGGAGAACTTGTAGCCCTTGGTGTAGTCGAACTTCTCGACCGCGCGGATCAGGCCGAGGTTGCCCTCCTGGATGAGGTCGAGGAAGGCCATGCCGCGGCCGGTGTAGCGCTTGGCGATGCTCACCACCAGCCGCAGGTTCGCCTCCAGCAGGTGGTCCTTGGCGGCGCGGCCCTCGGCCGCGATCAGCTCCAGGTCGGCGCGCAGCTCGCCCGAGACGGGGGTGCAGGTGGAGAGCTTCTCCTCGGCGAAGAGGCCGGCCTCGATCCGCTTGCTCAGCTCCACCTCCTGCGCCGCGGTGAGCAGCTTGGTGCGGCCGATGCCGTTCAGGTACGCCCGGACCAGATCCGTGGAGACGCCGCGCTCGTCGGTGGCGTCCAGGTCCGTCAGGGTGACGTCCATGTCCTGGTGCTCGATCATCTGCTGGGCCATCTCGATTTCTCCCCGTGTCCGTCGTGCCGTACCGGTTCCGTGCCGTCCGTTGCCGCAGTGGTGCCGGTGAGGAACAGCTTGGCGGGCGGGGCGTGAAACGGGAGTGAGGCGATCGGGGACCCGACAGCAATCCGGGCGGAACAGCGGCTGTGCCTTGCCGGGCCCGGTTACCGTGCCAGCGGCCGGCCAGCGAGGCGCGGCGACGCACAGGCGATCGGAGGACGTGGTGGTCTTCAAGCGGCTCATGCAGGCGATGGGTGTGGGTGGACCGTCGGTGGAGACGGTCCTGGCCAACCCGAACTGCCGTCCCGGCGGGCAGGTGGAGGGCCGCATCCAGGTGGTCGGCGGGGACCACCCGGTGGATGTGAGCTACGTCGCGCTCGGCCTGGTCACCCGGGTCGAGGTGGAGAGCGGCGACTCGGAGTACGACACCACGCAGGAGTTCGGCCGCGCCCAGGTGGCCGGCCCGTTCCGGCTGGACCCGGGGCAGCGGTACGAGGTGCCGTTCCGCTTCCAGGTGCCCTGGGAGACCCCGCTCACCGACCTCTACGGCCAGCACCTGCACGGGATGACCATGGGGCTGCGCACCGAGCTGGAGGTGGCGCGGGCCGTCGACAAGGGCGACCTGGACGCCGTGGCGGTGCACCCGCTGCCCGCTCAGGAGCGGCTGCTGGAGGCGTTGCTGCGGTTGGGTTTCCGGTTCGCCCGGGCCGACGTCGAGCGCGGCCACCTTTACGGCGTACGGCAGAGCCTGCCGTTCTACCAGGAGATCGAGTTCCACCCGGCGCCGCAGTACGCACGCGCGATGAACCAGCTCGAACTGACCTTCGTCACCGACCCGCAGCAGGTGCACGTGGTGCTGGAGCTGGACAAGCGCGGCGGCCTGTTCACCGAGGGCCGCGACGCGTTCGGCCGCTTCACGGTCGACCACGCGACGGCGGACCGCACCGACTGGGCCGCCCAGCTCGACGGCTGGCTGCGCCAGTCGCTGTCCCGCCGCGGCCACTTCTTCTGATCGCCAGGGGCGAGTTACAGGTCCAGGAGGAGGGTGCGGGGGCCCACGTTGACGCTCTCCACCAGCATGTGGGTGCGGAAGCGACCGGTCTCGACCTTGGCGCCGCGCTGGCGTAGCTCTCGCACCACCGCCTCCACCAGGGGTTCCGCGAGTTCCGCGGGGGCGGCGGCCGTCCAGCTCGGCCGCCGGCCCTTGCGGGCGTCGCCGTAGAGGGTGAACTGGCTGACCACCAGGATCGGCGCCCCGGTGTCGGCGGCGCTGCGCTCGTCGTCCAGGATGCGCAGCTCGTGGACCTTGCGGGCCATGGTGGCCGCCACCTGCGGGGTGTCGGTGTGGGTCACGCCGAGCAGCACCAGCAGCCCGTCGTTGATCGCACCGACCACCTCGCCGTCGACCGTCACGGCGGCCTGGCCCACCGTCTGCACCACCGCCCGCATCAGTCCGCCACCGGCTCGATCAGGCCGCGCTCGACCAGGTGCGCCACGATGGGCCCGGCCGCCTCGGCCAGCTCGTCCGGCGCGACGTCGTGCGCGGCGGCGAGCAGGGCGAGCTGGTCGCGCAGCGGCAGCCGGCCGTCCGCGCCGCCGACCAGGGCGAGCACCAGCGGGTCGATCTCCTCGGACCAGCGCAGCCCGTGGGGCATGGCGAGGACCTGCCGGTCCACGGCCCAGCCGTCGGCGCCCATGGTGGCCTCCTGGCGCAGCTGGAGCCCGTCGGCGGCCCGGTAGCGGGCGGCCAGCAGGCCGTCGGTGTCCCGGGCGCGCAGCCAGTCCTGGCGGTCGAACCACTCGCCCACCCGGTCGCCCAGCGGCGGCTCCACCCGCTGGCGCAGGTCCTCCACCCGGATGACCGGCTCGTCGTGGCCGGCGCGGCGCAGCGAGACGATGCCGAACCCGACCGCCTCCACCTTGTGCGCGTCGAACCAGTCCAGCCAGGCCGCCATCCGCTGCGGGTCGGCCGTCTCGCCGACGTCGGTGAGCCACAGGTTGACGTACGCCATCGGGTCGGCCACCTCACGCTGGATGACCCAGGCGTCCAGCCCGGTGCCGGCGAACCAGCCGGTCACCCGCTCGGCCCAGTCCTCCCCGGTGACGTGCACCCAGTTGGCCAGGTACTGCATCGTCCCGCCCTCGGTGAGCAGGCGCGGGGCGGCGGCGGCCAGCTCGGCGCCGATGGCGTCGCCGACCCGGCCGGAGTCGCGGTAGACGTGCGTGGTGGTGCCGGGCCCGACCACGAACGGCGGGTTGCTGACCACCAGGTCGAACCGGCGGCCGGCCACCGGGGCGACCAGGTCGCCGCGGAGCAGCTCCCAGTTCTGCCCGTTCAGGGCGGCGGTGGTGGCGGCGAAGCGCAGCGCCCGTTCGGAGACGTCGGTGGCGGTGATCCGGCGGGCGTGGGTGGACAGGTGCAGGGCCTGGACGCCCGAGCCGGTGCCGAGGTCCAGCGCGGTGTCCACGGGCCGGCGCACGGTCGCGGCGATCAGCGTCTGGGTGGCTCCGCCGATGCCCAGCACGTGCTCGGCGTGCAGCGGGCGGCCGGGGCGGGCGCTGGCCGGCACGTCGGCGAGCACGAACCAGTCGTCCCCGTACGGCTCCAGGTCGACCCCGGCGCGCAGGCCGTCGCCGTGCCGCTCGACCAGGCCCCCGGCCAGTGCCTCCTCGACGGTCAACGGGGCGAGCGCGGCGGCCACCGCCGGCTCCGGCTCGGTCTGGTCGCAGATGTAGACCCGGATGAGCGTGGCGAGCGGGTCGCGGTCCTCGGTGGCGCGCAGCGCGGCCCGGAAGTCGTTGCGGGCCACCGCACCGGTGGCCTGCGCGCCCAGCCGGTCGGCGATGCCGTTGGCGGTGAAGCGCGCCCGGGTCAGCGCGGTGCGCAGCGCGTCGACGCCGGCGGGGGAGAGCAGCATGTCGTGACGGTCCACGTCGTCATCCTGCCTCCCCGGGCCGCTCTCCCGGCCGGCACCCGGCAGATCCATACCGCCAGCTCAGGGTATCGGCTGTTATCTCTTTCATGTTCATCAATGTCTGGCTACCATCTGCCCCAACATCCGCCGATGGGCGTCCCGGTGGCCGAGAGCCCGGGCGCGCCCGGTAGGGAGCCAGACGATGTCCGACGTGTCCGTTCCCCGGCGACGCGCGCTGCGCGCGCTCGCCGTCACGGCCGCCGCCGCGGCCCTCGCCGCCGCCGCCTCCACCCCCGCCCTCGCCGCACCCACCGGCGACGTCCGCTACGCCTCCGCCCCCGACGCCATCAGCGGCAGCTACCTCGTGGTGCTGAAGGGCGACGCGGTCGGGGCCGCGAACAGCCTCGCCGCCCGCACCGCCGTACCGGACCGCGCCGCCGGCCTGGCCAAGCGTTACGGCGGCAGCGTCGGCACGGTGTGGAGCGCCGCCCTCACCGGCTACAGCGCGAAGCTGAGCCCCGCACAGGCCCGCCGGCTGGCCGCCGACCCGGCGGTCGCGTACGTCGAGCAGGACCGGGTGGTCACCACCCAGGCCACCCAGACCAACCCGCCGTCCTGGGGCCTGGACCGGATCGACCAGCGCAACCTGCCGCTGAACGCCAGCTACACCTACCCGAACACGGCCTCGAACGTCCGGGCGTACATCATCGACACCGGCATCCGGACCACCCACACCGACTTCGGTGGCCGGGCCACCTGGGGCACCAACACGGTCGACAGCAACAACACCGACTGCAACGGCCACGGCACCCACGTCGCCGGCACCGTCGGCGGCACCCGGTACGGCGTGGCCAAGGGCGTCCGCCTCGTCGCGGTCAAGGTGCTCAACTGCTCCGGCAGTGGCAGCACCACCGGCGTGGTGAGCGGCATCAACTGGGTCACCTCGAACGCCGTGAAGCCGGCCGTGGCCAACATGAGCCTCGGCGGCGGCGCCAGCAGCTCGATCGACAACGCGGTGACCAACTCGGTCAACTCCGGCGTCACGTACGCGGTCGCGGCCGGCAACTCCACCGCCAACGCCTGCAACTCCTCGCCGGCCCGCGCCGCGGCCGCGATCACCGTCGGCTCCACCACCAGCAGCGACGCGCGTTCGTCCTTCTCCAACTACGGCTCCTGCGTGGACATCTTCGCCCCCGGGTCGAGCATCGTCTCCGCGTACCGGACCAGCGACACCGCCAGCAGCACGCTGAGCGGCACCTCGATGGCGTCGCCGCACGTGGCCGGCGCGGCGGCGCTGGTGCTCGGCGCCAACCCGTCGTACACCCCGGCGCAGGTGACCAGCTACCTGACCACCAACGCCACCACCGGCAAGGTGACCAACCCCGGCTCGGGCTCGCCGAACCGGCTGCTCTTCGTCGTCAACTGACGACTCCCGCGGCGGCACGGCCCGGTGGACCCCACCCCTGTCCATCGGGCCGTGCCGCGCCCGCCGCGGGGAGTCGGCGTGGCAGGCGGCGGCACGCGGGGCAGGATGGGGGCATGACGCTCTCGCTGCCCATCGACCCGCAGGCCAACGAGCTGCTGGCGCGCAGCCCGCTGGCCCTGCTCCTCGGCATGGTGCTGGACCAGCAGGTGCCGATGGAGAAGGCGTTCTCCTCCCCGTACGTGCTGGCGCAGCGGCTCGGCCACGAGCCGGACGCCCGGGAGCTGGCCGAGTACTCCCCGGAGGGCCTGGTCGAGCTGTTCGCCACCCCGCCGGCCCTGCACCGGTTCCCCAAGGCCATGGCGGCCCGGGTGCAGGAGGTCTGCCGCGCCCTCGTCGAGCGCTACGACGGCGACCCGGCCCGGCTCTGGTCGGAGGCGGCCGACGGCCGGGACCTGTTGCGCCGGGTCGGCGAGCTGCCCGGCTTCGGCCGGCAGAAGGCGCAGATCTTCGTGGCCCTGCTGGGCAAGCGGTTCGGGATCACCCCGGACGGCTGGCGCGAGGCGGCCGGCGGTTACGGCGACGCCGACGCGTACCGGTCGGTGGCCGACGTGACCGATCCCGAGTCGCTGCGCCGCGTCCGGGAGTTCAAGCAGCGGATGAAGGCGGAGGCGAAGGCCGCCAAGGGCTGACGCGACCCGCCGCGCAACCGGTGCGGCGCCCCGGTCGTTGGGAGCCAGGACGGCGGACGGGGGTGACACGGTGGAGGAACGCGGCGCGGCGCTGCTGCGCCCGCCGGGGAGCGCCGCGCGTGCCACCTTCCTGGAGCTCTTCTTCGACCTGGTCTTCGTCTTCGCGCTGACCCGGGTCTCCCAGCGGCTGATCAACGGCCTGCCGGCCACCGGGTGGGCGCTGGCCGCCACGGTCGGCCGTACCGTGCTGCTCTTCCTGGTGTTGTGGCTGATCTGGACGATCACCGTCTGGGTGACCAGCCGGTACGAGCCCGAGCAGACGGTCATCCAGGCCGTCGTGGTCGGCACCATGTTCGCGAGCCTGGTGATGGGGGTGACGCTGCCGCGGGCCCTGGAGGAGCGCGCGCTGCCGTTCGCCCTCGCGTACCTGGCGGTGATGCTCGGCCGGCCGCTCATCATCGCCGCCGCGCTGCGGGGCCACCCGCGGCGGCTGGTGCCGCTCCGGCTGGCCGCCTGGGCGGCGGCGACCGCGCCGCTCTGGCTGGCCGGAGCGCTCGGCCCGGACGACATGCGCCTGCCGCTCTGGGCGCTCGCGCTGACCGTCGACTACGCCGCCCTGTTCACCGGGTGGCCGCTGCCCCGGATCGGGTCCGCGCCGACCGGCGGCTGGCAGATCGCCGGTGAGCACCTGGCGGAGCGCTACCAGCAGATCTTCCTCATCGCGCTCGGGGAGTCCATCCTCGTCATCGGGGTGACCTACAGCGGCGAGAAATTCTCGGGGGAGGGCGCGGGCGCCTTCGCGGTCGCCTTCGTCACCACCGCGCTGCTCTGGCGGATCTACTTCCACCGGGCCGGGCACCTGCTGGCCGAGGCGCTGCGGCTGGCGCCCGTGCCGGGCCGGCTCGGCACGTCGGCCACGATCACCCACCTGGTCCTGGTGCTCGGCGTGCTCACCGCGGCGGTCGGCTACGAGGTGGCCATCGCCGATCCGTTCCACCGGTCCGACGCGGCCCTGCTGCTCTTCGTGGTGGGCGGGCCGCTGCTCTTCCTGGCCGGCCGGGCCCGCTTCGAGTACGAGATCTTCGCCCGCGTCTCGCTGCCCCGGATACTCGGCGCGGCCGCGCTGCTCCTGCTCGCGCCCCTGCTGGCGCACGGACCGGCCGTGCGGGCCCTGTCGCTGGTGGCCGCCGTGCTGGCCGTGGTGGCGCTGGCGGACGCGCGGCGCAGCCGGGGTCACCCGCCGGAGATGTCGGCCTCCCCGCTCGGGCGGAAGGGGCCGGAGACCAGCGGCCCGGAGGCGTGACGCTCAGGCGGCGGTGGGTCGGGACAGCGCGGCCAGGGCCCGGCGCACGTCGGCCAGGGAGACCGTGGCCGAGTCGTCGAGGTCGGCAAGACCCGCCTCGATCCACTGGCGCATGAGCGTGGTCACCCCGATGCCGCGCGTCTCGGCGGCCGCCCGGACCCGCTCGTACGTCTCCAGCGGGAGGCGCACCGAGCGGCTGACCATCGGCACGTCGGTGTCGGGGGTGGGCAGCTCCGCGGGCTGCGTCTCGTCGATCAGGTCGGCGAGCGCGTCGCTGCCGTCGTGGAACCGCTTGGTCGCCTCGTTACGGTGCATCGTGACCGCCTCCTCGTCGGCGTGACCTCCGCACCGCGTCGTCGTAGCGCTTGGCCTCGACGTCGCTCAGTTCGCGGGCGGAGAGGATGTCCCAGTCGTTGTCGCTGCCGTCGGCCTCGGCCAGCAGCACCGCGAGGCGTCGACCCCGGTGGTCGGTCGCGTAGACCACCATGACGTCGTCGCCGAGGTGCCGGATGACCCGCCGCGTGCTGTGCAGGGCCTCCCAGACTTCCCCGGGCGTGACGTCGTAGACCCGCAGGTTGGCCAACGCCTCGTCGGTGAAGCTGAACCGGTTGCCCACGGGGCGAGCGTACCACGCACGTAACACGCGCCGCCCTTGTCACGATTTTCGCCGATCAACCGTCGAGGGTGACAGGATGAGTCGTAATCCCCTCGAGGAGGTCCGTGGTGAAGCGTCAGGCGTATCAGCCGATCCTGATCACCGACGCCTCGCGCAGCCAGGACGACCAGCTCACCAGCCGGCAGAAGCGCTATGTGCTGATGATGGGAATCCGGGTCGTGTGCCTGGTGATCGGTGCGGTTCTGATGGGCGTGCATGCACCGCTGCTCTGGCTCTGGCTGCCGCTCTGCGGCCTCGGGATGGTGCTCATCCCGTGGCTGGCCGTGCTGCTGGCCAACGACCGCCCGCCCAAGGAGGAGCACCGGCTGGCCGGCAGGTTCCAGCCCCGCCACCGCGACGACACCCCGCCCATGGCGCTGTCCGCCGAGGAACGCCCGCACAAGGTCATCGACGCCGAGCCGTGACCGGCCCGGGCGCTCGCCGCCCGGACCGGTCCGCCGTCAGGGCTGGGGCCGCGCGCCGACGGTGGTGACCGCCAGCGCGCCCAGATCGCCGGCACGGGCCAGCGCCGCGCGCGGATCCGCGCCGGCCAGCCAGGCGGTGAGCAGGCCGGCGGCGAAGGCGTCGCCCGCCCCGGTCACGTCCACCACGGCCACCCCGGGCGCCGGCGCCGTCTCGACCAGCCCGGTCCGGTCCACCCAGACCGCGCCGGCCGCGCCCCGCTTCACCACCACCCGGTGGGCCACCGAGGTCAGCGCCCGGGCCTGCGCCGCCGGGTCCAGCCCGCCGGCCAGCACCGTCGCCTCGTCTGTGTTGACCAGCAGCAGGTCGACGTCGCGTACCCAGGTCAGGAACGCGGTCCCGACCCGCCGCAGCGGGGCCGCGGAGGCCGCGTCGACGCTGGTGGTGAGCCCGCGCTCGCGGGCGGCGGCCAGCGCGCGCAGGCCCGCGCCGCGCGACCCGACGTCCAGCAGGGTGTACGCGGACAGGTGCAGATGCCCGGCGTCGGGCGCCGCCGCGACGGTGCGGTCGACGTGACCGCTGGTCAGCCGCAGGTTCGCCCCGCGCTGGCTGACCATGGTCCGCTCCCCGTCGTGGGTGAGCACGATGACCGTGCCGGTGGGGTAGCCCTCGTGGCGCTCCACGGCACAGGTCACCCCGACCCGCTCCAGTTCGGCGACCCGCTCGCGGCCCGTCTCGTCGTCGCCGACCGCGGCGACCAGCGTGACGGCCGCCCCCTGGCCGGCGAGCCAGGCCGCGGTGTTGGCCGCCTGGCCGCCGCCGCTGAACCGGATCCCGGCCGCGGTGTCCGAGCCGGTGGCGAGGGGACCGGACAGCACCGCGAGCACGTCGGTGATGACGTCGCCGACGACAAGGATGCGGGGGGCGGGGCTCATGCCGGGGTGGCGGTGGGGCGGGCCGCCGCGGCGACCGCGATCCGGGCCGCCAGGTCGGCGTTGCGCAGGATGATCCGCACGTTCACGGCCAGGCTGGCGCCCTCGGTGGCGGAGTGGAAGTGGGCCAGCAGGAACGGGGTCACCGCCTTGCCGGTCACGCCGTCGCGGGCCAGCATGGCCAGCCCCGTGGCCAGGGTGCGGTCGTGCAGCGCGGGGTCGAGCTGCTCGTCCACCGGCAGCGGGTTCGCCACGATCAGCCCGCCGGAGTGCACGCCCTGCTCCCGACGGGCGGCCAGCACGTCGGCCGCCTGCTCCGGCGACTCCACCGACCAGTCCAGGTCGTGGCCTGCGTCGGTGAGGTAGAAGCCGGGGAAGCGGCGGGTGCGGTAGCCCACCACGCTCACCCCGAGGGTCTCCAGCCGTTCCAGGGTGGCGCCCACGTCGAGGATCGACTTCACCCCGGCGCAGACCACCGCGATCGGTGTCCGGGCCAGGGTGACCAGGTCGGCGGACTCGTCGAAGGTCTGCGCGGCCTCCCGGTGCACCCCGCCCAGGCCGCCGGTGGCGAAGACGCCGATCCCGGCCGCCGCGGCCACCGCGCTGGTCGCCGCCACCGTGGTGGCGCCGTCCGCGCCGGTGGCCGCCGCCACGGCGAGGTCACGCACCGAGAGCTTGCTCACCCCGTCGACCGTGGCGAGCCGGGTGAGCTGGGCGTCGTCCAGCCCCACGATCAGCTCACCGGCGACCATGCCGATGGTGGCCGGAACGGCTCCCGCGTCCCGGACCGCCTGCTCGATCTGACGCGCGACGCGAAGATTGTCCGGTCGGGGCAGGCCGTGCGAGACGATGGTGCTCTCCAGGGCGACGACCGGACGCCCGTCGCGCAGGGCGTCGGCCACCTCGGTGCCGAGACTGATGTGAAAGTTGGTCACTTCGGCTACGGTACGGGCCGCCTCCGGCGCGGGCCCAGGTGGACCGGGCCGGATCGACCTGCAAAACTGGACCGTTGGAGGTGTAGTCGTGAGTACAGAGGTTCTCGAGCGTCCCGAGCTGAAGGACGCCGACACCGGCCCGGAGATGTTCCACTACGTCCGCAAGGAGAAGATCGCGGAGAGTGCCGTCATGGGCACCTACGTGGTGGCCCTCTGCGGCGAGACCTTCCCGGTCACCAAGGCCGCCAAGCCCGGTTCCCCGGTCTGCCCGAAGTGCAAGGAGATCTACGACTCGTACCGCGAGTGATCCCGGGCGGCCGTTCCGGCCGCCCGCGTAACCTGCGGCGGTGACCACCTCCACCGCCCTGCTCTTCGCCGACCTCACCGGCGTGGCGGTCTTCGCGGCCTCCGGCGCCTCCGCGGCGGTGGCCAAACGGCTCGACCTCTTCGGGGTGGTCTTCGTCGGCGTCGTCGCCGCCCTCGGCGGCGGGATCTTCCGCGACCTGGTCATCGACGAGGTGCCGCCGCTCGCCTTCGCCGACTGGCGGTACGCGGTCACCGCGGCGGTCACCGCCGCCGCCGTCTTCTGGCTGCACCCCCAGTTCGCCCGGCTGCGCACCACCGTGCTGGTGCTCGACGCGGCCGGTCTCGCCCTGTTCACCGTCACCGGCACGCTCAAGGCCATCGACGCCCACGTGCCGGCCGTCGGCGCCTGCATGATCGGCGTGCTCACGGCGATCGGCGGCGGGCTGGGCCGCGACCTGCTCACCGGCGAGATCCCGGTGGTGCTGCGCCGGGAGATCTACGCCGTGGCCGCGCTCGCCGGGTCGATCGCGGTGGCGCTGCTGTCGGCGTACGACGCGGCGACCGCGGTGCCGCTGACCGCCGCGGCCGTCTTCGTCTTCGCGCTGCGCCTGGTGTCGCTGCGGCGGCGCTGGTCCGCCCCGGTGCCGACGACGCGGCCGCCGCGCACCGGCACCCGGGGACCACAGCTCTGAGCCCGGCCGCGGCGGGGTGGGCGGATGTGACCAGCGTGGCGTCGAGTGGGGCGGAACGCCCCCGCTGGTTATGCTGAGTCGGCCTTCGCGGCACCGGATGCGCGAGGGCCTTTTCATGGGCGGCGGCACCCGTGGCCCTCAGCCGGGGTCCGCCGTCGTGCGGTCGGAGAGGAGCTACGCGTGCCACCGCGGTTGCCGGCGCTCGACACGTTCCCGCCCCTGCGTGCCTGGCAGCGCAAGGCGATGGTGGAGTACCTGCGCCGCCGCACCGACGACTTCACGGCGGTCGCCACGCCCGGCGCCGGCAAGACCACCTTCGCCCTCCGGATCGCCGCCGAGCTGCTGAACGACGGCACCGTCGAGGCGGTCACCGTGGTCGCGCCGACCGAGCACCTGAAGACCCAGTGGGCCGAGTCCGCCGCCCGGGTCGGCATCCAGCTCGACGCCGCCTTCCGCAACGCCGACCTGCACTCCGCGGCCGACTTCCACGGCGCGGTCGTCACGTACGCCCAGGTCGGCATGGCGCCGCAGGTGCACCGGCGGCGCACCATGACCCGGCGCACCCTGGTGATCCTCGACGAGATCCACCACGCCGGTGACTCGCGGACCTGGGGCGACGGCGTCAAGGCGGCCTTCGAGCCCGCGGTACGCCGGCTGATGCTCACCGGCACGCCGTTCCGCTCCGACGACAACCCGATCCCGTTCGTCAGCTACGAGCGGGGCGGGGACGGGCTGCTCCGCTCCCGCGCCGACTCGGTCTACGGCTACTCCGACGCGCTGCGCGAGGGCGTGGTCCGACCGGTGCTCTTCCTGGCGTACTCGGGGGAGACCCGGTGGCGCACCAACGCCGGCGAGGAGCTGGCCGCCCGGTTGGGCGAGCCGATGACCCAGGACCTCATCGCGCAGGCCTGGCGTACCGCGCTGGACCCGGCGGGCGACTGGATGCCGCAGGTGCTGCGGGCCGCCGACGCCCGGCTCACCGTGCTGCGCAACAACGGCATGCCCGACGCCGGCGGTCTGGTGATCGCCAGCGACCAGCAGGTGGCCCGCTCGTACGCCAAGCTGCTGGAGCAGGTGACCGGTGAGAAGGCCGCCGTGGTGCTCTCCGACGACCAGGGCGCCTCCGCGCGGATCGCGACGTTCGCGGCCTCCGAACAGCGCTGGCTCGTCGCGGTGCGGATGGTGTCCGAGGGCGTCGACATCCCCCGGCTGGCCGTCGGCGTCTACGCGACCAGCGCCAGCACCCCGCTCTACTTCGCGCAGGCCATCGGCCGGTTCGTCCGGGCCCGCCGGCCCGGCGAGACCGCCTCGGTCTTCCTGCCCAGCGTGCCGCACCTGCTCGGCCTGGCCAGCGAGATGGAGGCCGAGCGGGACCACGTGCTGGGCAAGCCGAAGGACTCCGACGGCCTCGACGACGACCTGCTGGAGCGTGCCCAGCGGGACGACCAGGCCAGCGGTGAGCTGGAGAAGCGGTTCGCCGCGCTCTCCGCGACCGCCGAGCTGGACCAGGTGATCTTCGACGGCGCCTCCTTCGGCACCGCCGCACAGGCGGGCACCCCGGAGGAGGAGGAATACCTCGGCCTGCCCGGGCTCCTCACCGCCGACCAGGTGTCGATGCTGCTCACCAAGCGGCAGGCCGAGCAGCTCGCCGCGCAGCGGCGCCGGGCCACCCAGCGGACCGCTGAGCCGGCCTCTGCGGCCCCGTCGGCGGCCCCACCCCCGATGAGTGCCGCCCAGCGTCGGGTGGCCCTCCGGCGCCAGCTGAACGCTCTGGTGGCGGCCCGCCACCACCGCACCGGCCTGCCGCACGGCAAGATTCACGCCGAGCTGCGCCGCCTCTGCGGCGGCCCGCCCAGCGCCCAGGCGACCATCGAGCAACTCGAAGAGCGGATCGCGACGGTCCAGACCCTCTGACCGTCCCCGCCCTCCCCGCCCCCTCACCCGGTCCGGGTGATCATGAGGTCAGCGGCGATGTGGATCTCTGAAACTGCCGCCAACTTCATGATCAACGGGGTGAGGCGGGTGGGTGGGGTGGGTGGGTACGTAAAAGCCGGCCGGAGGTCCCCAGGGACCTCCGGCCGGCTTTATGTCGCGTTGCGGATTCCTCGTACTCAGTTCGCCATCAGATCGGCGCCACGCCAGCTGAACTCCGGGTCCGACGCATAGCGCACGGTGATCTTCACGAGATCCTCCGCGTACTTGTTCGCGTGGTGCCCACAGAACACCAGCTCACTCCCACCCGCCAGAGTGATCCGGAGCTTGCCGGCAGCATTGCAGCGGTCGCACCGTTCATCGGCGGCCGGGGGGCTCACCGTCTCGGGCGGCGGCGTGAGGGTCGGGGTCATCGCCTTCCTCCTCTGGTCGTCACCGATGAACACTCTCTTCGGTTGCTCACCTATCGTGCAACACCCTTCTCGGGCCCTGCCTTCCCTGTGTGCCCGTCGGGGACGGAGGTCACACCTGGCGTGGAAGACAGTGTGCCGTGCACCAAGGGTGCCACGTCAACGATCACAAACGGGCAACCGTGAGGTCACCGCTGAGTGTTCTACGGCTGGTGATCAAACCGACACGTCTGGTTGACGCGTGCCGGTCAGTCCAGGTAGTCGCGGAGCACCTGGGAACGCGAGGGGTGCCGCAACTTGGACATGGTCTTGGACTCGATCTGCCGGATGCGCTCCCGGGTCACCCCGTACACCTGGCCGATCTCGTCCAGGGTGCGCGGCTGGCCGTCGGTGAGGCCGAAGCGCAGGCGTACCACGCCCGCCTCGCGCTCGGACAGCGTCTGGAGGACCTGCTGGAGCTGGTCCTGCAGCAGCGAGAACGACACCGCGTCGACCGCGACGACGGCCTCGGAGTCCTCGATGAAGTCACCGAGCTGGCTGTCACCCTCGTCACCGATGGTCTGGTCGAGCGAGATGGGCTCCCGGGCGTACTGCTGGATCTCCAGCACCTTCTCCGGTGTGATGTCCATCTCCTTCGCCAGCTCCTCCGGGGTGGGCTCGCGGCCCAGGTCCTGGAGCAGCTCGCGCTGGATCCGACCGAGCTTGTTGATCACCTCGACCATGTGCACCGGGATGCGGATGGTGCGGGCCTGGTCGGCCATGGCGCGGGTGATGGCCTGGCGGATCCACCAGGTGGCGTAGGTGGAGAACTTGTAGCCCTTGGTGTAGTCGAACTTCTCGACCGCGCGGATCAGGCCGAGGTTGCCCTCCTGGATGAGGTCGAGGAAGGCCATGCCGCGACCGGTGTAGCGCTTGGCCAGCGAGACGACCAGCCGGAGGTTGGCCTCCAGCAGGTGGTTCTTGGCCCGCTCGCCGTCGCGCGAGATCCACATCAGGTCGCGCTGCATGTCGCGGGTGAGCTTCTCCTCGCCCTCGTCGGCGGCGCGCAGCCGCTCGGCGGCGTAGAGGCCGGCCTCGATCCGCTTGGCGAGCTCGACCTCCTGCTCGGCGTTGAGCAGCGGCACCTTGCCGATCTGCTTCAGGTACGCCCGCACGGAGTCGGCGGAGGCGGTCAGCTCGGCGTCCCGGCGCGCCTGCTTGAGCGCCTCGGACTCCTCGTCGTCCCACTCGAAGTCGTTGTCCGTGGCGGAGCTGGCCGCGTCGGCCTCGGCGGCCTGGGTCAGCTCGGCCGGCTCCTCGACCACCACGTCCTCGATCTCGGCGGCCAGTTCCTCCGGCGAGATCTCGCCCTCGGCGCCCTCGCCCTTCGCGCCGTCCTTGGCCGGCTTCGCCGCCGCGTTCTTGGCGGCCACGGTGGCCTTGGTGGCGCGGGTGGTCTTGGTGGCCTTCGCCGGGGCGGCGGCCTTGGCGGCCACCTCGGCGGTGGTGCCGGCCGCCTTGCGTGCCGTCGCCTTCCGCGGTGCGGGAGCCGGGGACTCCTCGGCGGCCGGGGCCTGCTTCGGGGCGGGCGCGGCGGCCTTCTTCGTGGTCTTGGCCGTGGTGGCCCGGGAGGCCGGGGTCGCGGACCGGGCGGCGGCCACCCGGCGGCGGGTGCTCGCGGAGCCGTCCACGACCACCGTCACGCCCGCCTCGGAGAGCGCACGGAGGATCTTCTTGGCCTGGGCCGGGGTCACCTCAGCGGACTCGACGGTGCGCGCGAGCTGGGCCGACGTGAGCTGGCCGCCGGCGCTCTGCGCGTGGGCGATCAGGGTGTCGGTGAGCGAGCGAACGTCGGCGCCGGGCTGGCGGGGTTCTGTCACGAATGACCTTCCGGAGGCGAAGAGCGAGCACGGCCGGGTCGTCCGGCACGGCAAGGAACGCGGTGTCGGGCGATGTCGTTGAGGGACCCCCGTGTCCCGGGCCGGGCGGTCGCTGGCGGTCCGTGGCGCGTGGGCAGGGTGAATTGTAACGCCGTCTGCCGCGATCATCCCGCGCCGCACGGCGGACCGGCCGTATGGACCACCGATTAGGCGCAGTTGTGGACTTTGTAAGGATGATACCCGCGCGCGAACCGGCCGGTCCGGATCGTGCCGGAAGGGGACGAACATGATCGCCTCGGCGCCCACGCCGCAGGAACTGCTCACGATCGCCGTCGAGGTGGCACGCGACGCCGCGGCCACCGCGCACCGGATGCGGGCCGAGGGGGTGTCGGTCGCCGCGACCAAGAGCACCGTCACCGACGTGGTCACGGCCGCCGACCGGGCCGTGGAGCGGCAGGTGCTGGAGGCGCTGCGGACGCGGCGCCCCGGCGACGCGGTGCTGGGCGAGGAGTACGGCGCGGGGGAGACCGGCCCGGCCGCCGAGGACGGGGTGCGCTGGGTCGTCGACCCGATCGACGGCACCGTCAACTATCTCTACGGGCTGCCGTACTGCGCGGTGTCCCTGGCCGCCGAGGTGGCCGGCGAGGTCGTCGCCGGCGTGGTGCGCAACGTGGCCACCGGCGAGGAGTGGACCGCCACCGCGGGCGGCGGCGCGTGGCGGGACGGACAGCGGCTGAGCTGCTCCGCCGAGACCGACCTCGGGCAGGCGCTGATCGCGACCGGGTTCGGCTACGACGCCGGGCGCCGGGCGCACCAGGCCCGGGTGGTCGCCGAGCTGATCCCGCAGGTGCGGGACATCCGCCGGATGGGCGCCGCCGCGCTCGACCTCTGCCTGGCCGCCGAGGGCCGGGTGGACGCCTACTACGAGAAGGGGCTGGCCGCCTGGGACCTCGCCGCGGGCGGGCTGGTCGCGCGGGAGGCCGGGCTGCTGGTGACCGGGCTGTCCGGCCGGCCGCCCGGTCCGGACCTGGTGCTCGCCGCGCCGCCGGCGCTGTACGAGCCGCTGCACACCCGGCTCGCCGCCCTGGACGCCTCCGGCGGCCCGTGACCGGTCCCACGCATACGAAAGGGTGGCCGCCCCGCCGGGGTGACCACCCTTTTCGCGACGGCGGCTACTTCACCGGGCCCGGGCAGGTGCCGGTCGGCGCCTGCGGCGAGCCGAGGTCGCCCAGGGACTGGTTGACCTCGGTGGTGGTGGCCAACTGCTGGAAGCCGTTGCCGAGGATCACGTCGACCGTGTCGTCCTTGCGCTTCAGGTCGGGTTCCAGCTTGGCGTTGTTGAGGAAGTAGGCGCGCAGCAGGTGCGCGGAGCCGACGCCCTTGGGGCCGTACCGCAGCACCGCCACGTCGTCCACGGCCTTGGGGGCGTTGCCCTCCTTCTTGACCTGGAACTTGCGGTTGCGGAAGTCGTCCGCGACGCCGCCGGCCAGCCCGATCTCGTCGGTGCCGTTGTAGACGTTGATCTTCACGTCCTTCTGCTCGCGCAGGCGCAGGTCGGCCACCGGCCAACCCTCGGGGCAGTCCTCGGCGGTGGCCGCCGTGCCCTGGGTGTCGCGGACCAGCGTGACGATGACGAAGACCAGGGCGATGACCGCCAGCAGTCCGACGACAACGAGTGCCCGCACTCGCGCAAAACTCATTCTGGGCGCTCCCGGACGGTGATGGGTGGCGGCGGCCGCCGGCGGTCGGTCCGCCCCGCCGGCCGTCGAGTACGCCGCTGAGGTTAACGCTTGTCCGGCCGTCGCGTGGAAACAGTCCGACATGCCGGCGCGCCACCGGGGGAACGGGTACTACTACCCCTATCTTCGTGTCGCCTGAGTCACATTGGGAACAACTTCGGGCGCAGGGGCGTACATCTCTGCCACGAGGGCGGTATACATGCCTCGCCCAAAGGGGGGGTAAGGTTCCGCGCTCGCTGGGGGAGTTCCTTCCTGGCGGTCCCGGCCCACGACGGTCGGGTCGGGTGACCGACACATTTTGGTGGCCGGCCAGCGGAACCGAAACAGCGTCGTCCGGCGTTACAACCGGAAGCGACCATATCGATATGGGAGAGTGAAACCGATGGCCACCGACTACGACGCTCCGCGTCGCGACGAGGTCGACCTCGGCGAGGACAGCCTGGAAGAGCTCAAGGCCCGGCGCGTCGACACACAGTCGGGCGCCGTGGACGTCGACGAGGCCGAGGTGGCCGAGAGCTTCGAGCTGCCCGGCGCCGACCTGGCCGACGAGGAGCTCACGGTCAAGGTGCTACCGATGCAGCAGGACGAGTTCCGGTGCGCCCGCTGCTTCCTGGTCCACCACCGCAGCCAACTGGCGGTCGAGCGCAACGGCGAGCTGATCTGCCGCGAGTGCGTCTGACCCCGACCCGAGACACCGGCGGCGGCCTCCTCGACGGGGCCGCCGCTTATCGAGCCGCCGTGCGGCGGTGGCCGGAAGCTGCTTGACTCGTACCGGCGGGGGTGACGCCGCGCGGAGCAGGAGGGCGGACGGGTGAGCGAGCGCAGCCAGCGGGCCGACGGGCCGGGCGCCGACGACAGCGGCGCCGACCGGCCGACCGAGGAGACGCCTTCCACCGACCCCGCCCCGCCCGGGGCGGAGGCCGACCAGCTCGGCGCGACCGTCGCCGCGCTCACCGCCGACGATCTCCCACCGGCCCGCCGCCGGCAGCTGCTCACCCGGCTGGTCGGCCAGGCCCGCGCCCGCGGCCTCACCGACCTGTTCAAGCCGAAGGCCGCCGTCCGCTGGATGGCGGACACCGTCGCCGAGGTCGCCCCGCACGTGCCGATCCGCGACCTGGCCACCCTCCGGAGGCACTTCCCCGGTCTGGACGACGAGGCCATCGCCGACCGGCTGATCCGCAACGCCTCCCGGGCCACCGCCGGTGTCGGCGCGGCCGGCGGAGGCGTGGCCGCGGTCGAATGGGCCGTCACACCGACCCTGCTCTCCGCCCCGGTGCTGCTGGCCGCCGAGACGGTCGCCGTCGTGGCGATCGAGCTGAAGCTGATCGGCGAGCTGAACGAGGTGCACCGGTTGCCGCTGCCCGCCGGTGGCGCCCAGCGGGCCGTGTCGCTGGTGCAGTCCTGGGCCACCCAGCGGGGGGTCAACCCGATGATGCCGGGGGTCGGGGTCAGCGCCGTGCTGGGCACCGCCGCCCGCCGCGAGCTGCGGGACAGCCTGCTGCGCCGCTTCGGCCGCAACCTCACCACGCTCGGCCCGTTCCTGACCGGCGCCGCCGTGGCCGGCTACCTCAACCGGCGGGCCACCCGCACCCTCGGCGACCAGCTCCGCAAGGACCTCCGCCACCAGGCCCGCGCGCTGCCCGGCACGCACTCCTGAGCCCGGGGGCCGCCGGGCGGCTCAGGCGGCGTCGCGGGCGGCGATCAGGGCCGCGGCCAGCTCGACCGGGCGGCGGGAGCTGACCACCCAGAACGGGGTGGGGTCGTCGGGGTCGTCCAGCACCACCTGCACCGCGCCGCCGACCCAGGGGCGCTGCACCACGAAGGCGAGCGGGTCGGCGCCGACGCCGAGCACCTCGCGCCGGCCGGCCGCGTCCAGCGGTACCGCGTCCGCGACGTGGCGCACCGGCAGGTGCGCGTCGTCGACCCGCAGCTCCCCGGCCCGCACCGTGACCCGGATCCGGCCCAGCCACCACAGCGTGGCCGCGGCCGCCGGGAGCAGCAGCACGAACGGCAGCCAGGCCCGGACGCCGGTCGCGCCCATCCACAGCTCGGCGGCGAGCAGCCCGGCGAAGACCAGGCCGATCGGCCAGGCCCACCAGGGCAACCGGAGGCGCTCCGAGTAGTCCGGAGCGGCGGCCACCGGGGCGGCCGAGGATGACGACTGACGCACACTCCGAGGGTACGGCGCGCGGGTGGCCGCCGAACCGGCAGGATGGCAGGGTCACCCCCGCAAGGACCGGACGGAAGAGGATGACCGTGACAGACGTCGTACCCGTGCCCCTGCGGCAGCTCGACCCGGAACTGCCGCTGCCGGCGTACGCCCATCCCGGCGACGCGGGCGCGGACCTGGTGGCCGCCGCGGACGTGGAGCTGCCGCCCGGCGGGCGGGCCCTGGTGCCGACGGGCGTCGCCGTCGCCCTCCCGGAGGGGTACGTCGGCCTGGTGCACCCCCGATCGGGGCTGGCGGCCAGGCTCGGCGTGACGGTGCTCAACGCGCCCGGTACGGTCGACGCCGGCTACCGGGGTGAGATCCTGGTCAACCTGATCAATCATGATCGGGAGACGCCGGCGAAGATCAGCCGGGGCGACCGGATCGCGCAGCTCGTGGTCCAGCGGGTCGCCCGGGCCGAGTTCCAGCCGGTGGTCGAGCTGCCCGCGTCCCGGCGCGGGACGGGCGGGCACGGCTCCACCGGCGGACATGCCGGGCTGGTCCCGGCTCCGGCGGGCGGGCGGACGGAAGAGGTGGCAGGGTGAGTGCGAACAGCGGAGGGTGGGCGCAGTGATCTTCTCCCGTAAGCGGGCCGAGGGCGCGCGGCACGCGCGTGACGAGCGGGACACCGGGGTCCTCGACGCCGGCGAGACCGCGCAGCCGCCGGCCCGCGGCCCCTACGACCTGGCCGAGGCGCCCGACGTGCCGCGGCTGGACCTGGGCAGCCTGCACATCCCGGCGGTGCCCGAGGTCGAGGTGCGGGTGCAGGCCGACCCCCAGGGTGTGATCCAGCAGGTGGTGCTGGTGCACGGCGACAACGCCCTCCAGCTCGGCGTCTTCGCGGCGCCCCGCTCCGAGGGCATCTGGGACGAGGTGCGCGAGGAGATCCGGCAGTCGCTGTTCAACGACGGCGCCGCCGCCCAGGAGGTCGAGGGGGAGTACGGCACCGAGCTGCGCGCCCGGGTCCGCACCCCGGACGGCATCACCGACCTGCGCTTCGTCGGCATCGACGGGCCGCGCTGGATGGTGCGCGGGGTCTACCAGGGCGAGGCGGCCACCAATCCCGCCGCCGCCGGCCCTCTCGCGGCCTGCCTGGACGGCCTGGCCGTCGACCGGGGCCAGGAGGCCAAGCCGGTCCGCGAGCCGCTGCCGCTGCGGCTGCCCCGCGAGGTGGCCGAACAGCAGGCCGAGCAGGAGGGCGCGCCGCAGCAGCGCGAGGCCTGAGCCCAGCGCGCCGCGGCAGCGCGGTCTGAGCACCGCGATCCGGGCCCGGTCGAGTCGGCGTGACGCCGGCGACACCGGGCCCGTCGCGCGTCCGGCCACCGCAGCCGGTACGCCCCGACGCCAGTCCCGCCGGTGGCCCGGATCGGCGTACGCTGGCGGGACGGTTCCGCACCTGCGGGGCCGGCGCCGGCGCGGCCGGCCGATCCAGGGAGCCGGCGCGGGCCGGCCGGGGTGGAGAGGTGACGCGGAGGTCATGACGACCGACGAGAGCCGGGTGTCGCTGCGGCGGCTCCTGCAACGGCTCACCGCGAGCGAGGCCGAGATCGAGGCGCAGGAGCTGCGCCGGGAGAGCGCCGAGTCCGGCGGCATGCCGGCCCACCAGTGCATGCGCGGCCAGGTGGTCTCGGTGGCCGGCCGGCTGCGCACCGTGGTCTACACGCCCCGGACCAACCTGCCCACGCTGGAGGCCGACCTCTACGACGGCAGCGACGTGGTCACCCTGGTCTGGCTGGGCCGGCGGCACATCGCCGGCATCGAGCCGGGCCGGCACCTGACCGCCCGCGGCCGCGTGGCCGTACGGGACGACCGCAAGGTGATCTACAACCCGTACTACGAGCTGGAGTCGCCGAAGTGACGACCGGACAGCACACCGAGCCGGAGCTCGGGCCGGAGGACGAGCGGCTGCCCAGCATGGCCGAGCAGATGGCCGACCAGCTCGGCGGCTGGCGGGGCCTGGTCGAGTCGAGCATCCCCGTGGTGGTCTTCGTGATCGCCAACGTGGTGGGCGACCTGCGTCCCGCGGTGATCGCCTCGGTGGCGGTGGCCCTGCTGATCGCCGGGCTGCGGTTGGCCCAGCGCCGGCCGGTGCGGCACGCCGTCAACGGCCTGTTCGGCATCGCCGTCGGCGCGGCCATCGCCTGGCGCACCGGCGATGAGCGCGACTTCTACCTGCCCGGCATCCTCTACGGCATCGGCTACGGCCTGGCCCTGCTGCTCTCGGCGGCGATCCGGCAGCCGCTGGTCGGCTGGATCTGGTCGGTGCTGGTGGCCAAGGGCCGCTCCGAGTGGCGGGACAACCCGAAGCTGGTGCGCACCTTCACCCAGCTCACCGTGCTCTGGGGCGTGGTGTGGCTGGCCAAGGTGGGCGTGCAGGCCGGGCTCTACCTGGCCCACCAGGACACCGCGCTGGGCGTGGCCCGGCTCGCCCTGGGCTACCCCCCGTACGCGCTGCTGCTGCTGATCACCGTCTGGGTGGTGCGCCGGGTGACCCGGGAGCCCGCGCCGGAACCGCTGCCGGGGGCCTGAGCCCCCCCGGGCGGCGTCGGTCAGGTCCGCTCCCGCTTGCGGTCGACGCTGTCCGGGCCGAGGATCACCGCCCGGACCTCGTCCTCCACGGCCGCCGTGCAGACGAAGATCAGCTCGTCGCCGGCCTCGATGGGGTCGTCCGGGCTGGGCACCAGCACCCGCTTGCCACGCAGGATCGCCACCAGCGCCGCGTCCCGGGGGAGCGGCACCGCGTGGAGGGGCTGCCCGACGTAGGGCGCCGTGGGCGGCAGGGTGATCTCGACCAGGTTCGCCTCGCCCTGGCGGAACGTCATGAGCCGGACCAGGTCGCCGACGGTGACCGCCTCCTCGACCAGCGCGGCCATCACCCGCGGCTTGCTCACCGCGACGTCGACGCCCCACTGCTCGGTGAAGAGCCACTCGTTCTCGGCCCGGTTGACCCGGGCCACCACGCGGGGCACCGCGAACTCGGTCTTGGCCAGCAGCGACACCACCAGGTTGACCTTGTCGTCGCCGGTGGCGGCCACCACCACCTCGCAGCCGGCCACGTTGGCCTCCTCAAGGCTGGCCAGCTCGCAGGCGTCGGCGAGCACCCAGTCGGCGGCCGGCACCCGGTCGGGGCGGAGCATCTTGGGCTGCCGCTCGATCAGCATCACCTGGTGGCCGTTGTCGATCAGCTCCTGGGCGATCGACCGGCCCACGTTGCCCGCGCCGGCGATGGCGATGCGCATGGTCACTGCCCCCCTTCGGGCGGCGCCGCCGCCACCGAGGTGACCGAGGCGGTGATGTCGTCGGTCACCAGCATGAAGACCTGGTCGCCCTCCTGCACCACGGTGGAGGCCGTGGGCAGCGTGCCGATCCCGAACCGGATCAGGTAGGCCACCCGGGCTCCGGCGGCCTCCTCAAGCTGCCGCAGCGACCGGCCGATCCAGTCCTTGTGCACCGGCACCTCGATGATCGACACCGTGCTGGTCGGGTCCCGGAACATCTCGACGTTGCCCTCGGGGACCAGGTGGCGCAGCATCCGTTCGGCCGTCCACCGCACGGTCGCCACGGTGGGGATGCCGAGGCGCTCGTAGACCTGGGCGCGGCGCTGGTCGTAGATGCGCGCGGCCACCCGGGACACGCCGAAGGTCTCCCGGGCCAGCCGGGCCGAGATGATGTTGGAGTTGTCGCCGCTGGAGACCGCGGCGAACGCGTCGGCGCGCTCGATGCCGGCCTGCCGCAGCACCTCGCCGTCGAAGCCGGCGCCGGTGACCGTGATGCCGGCGAAGTCCGGCCCGAGACGCCGGAACGCGTCCGCGTCCTGGTCGATCACCGCCACCGAGTGCCCCCGGGACTCCAGGCTCTGGGCCAGGGTCGACCCGACCCGGCCGCAGCCCATGATCACGACATGCACGGTGTCCGCTCCTCCCACGGTGCCGCACGCTGGCCCGTCGACTGCGAGCCTGCCACGTCCCCGCGCCCGGCGGGGGACCGACCGTACCGCGCGGTCGAACGCGGGGCGATCAGGCACCCCACCGCCCGAGACGGGGTGGTCGTACTCTTGGCGGTTGTGGCCCGACCCACCTCGCTGCTGAAGCGACTCCTCCTCGGTCGACCGTTCCGGTCCGACCGTCTCCAACACACCCTCCTGCCGAAGCGCATCGCGCTGCCGGTCTTCGCCTCCGACGCGCTCTCCAGCGTCGCCTACGCCCCGGACGAGATCCTGCTGACGCTCTCCATCGCGGGCGCGTCCGCCTTCTTCTTCTCGCCGTGGATCGCGCTCGCGGTCGTCGTGGTGATGCTGACCGTGGTGGCCAGCTACCGGCAGAACGTGCACGCCTACCCCTCGGGCGGCGGCGACTACGAGGTGGCGACGGTCAACCTGGGGCCGCGCGCCGGGCTCGCGGTGGCCAGCGCGCTGCTGGTCGACTACGTGCTCACCGTGGCGGTGTCCGTCTCCTCGGGCGTGGCGAACCTGGGCTCGGTGGTGCCGTTCGTGGCCACCCACAAGGTGCTCATCGCGGTCAGCGCGGTGGTGCTGCTCACCGCCATGAACCTGCGCGGTCTGCGCGAGTCGGGCACCGCGTTCGCCATCCCCACCTACGGCTTCGTGATCGTCATCGGCGGCATGCTGCTGACCGGGCTGGTCCGGATCTTCATCCTCGGCCAGGACCTGCGGGCGCCGAGCGCCGGACTGGAGATCCACGCCGAGCACAGCGTGACCGGCTTCGCCCTGATCTTCCTCTTGCTGCGCACCTTCTCCTCCGGCTGCGCGGCGCTCACCGGCGTCGAGGCGATCTCCAACGGCGTGCCGGCGTTCAAGACGCCGAAGTCGAAGAACGCGGCGACCACCCTGCTGCTGCTCGGCACCATCGCGGTCAGCATGCTGGTCGGCATCATCTGGCTGGCCAAGCTGACCGGCCTCCAGTTCGTCGAGGACCCGGCGCAGATCGTCTCCGGACCGGACGGCTACGTGCAGAAGACCGTCACCGCGCAGCTCGGCGAGACCGTCTTCGGCAACGGCTCGGTGCTGCTCTACGTGGTGGCCGGGATGACCGCGCTGATCCTGTTCCTGGCCGCCAACACCGCCTTCAACGGCTTTCCGGTGCTCGGCTCGATCCTGGCCCAGGACCGCTACCTGCCCCGCCAGCTGCACACCCGGGGCGACCGGCTGGCCTTCTCCAACGGGATCATCTTCCTGGCCGTCGCCGCCGTGGTGCTGATCATCGGCTTCCAGGCCGAGGTGACCCGGCTCATCCAGCTCTACATCGTCGGGGTCTTCGTCTCGTTCACCCTCTCCCAGCTCGGCATGATCCGGCACTGGAACCGGCACCTGCGCACCGAGCGGGACCCGGAGGCGCGCGCCCGGATGGTCCGCTCCCGCGCCATCAACGCGTTCGGCATGGCGATGACCGGCGTGGTGCTGGTCATCGTGCTGCTCACCAAGTTCCTGCTCGGCGCCTGGATCGCGATCGCCGCCATGGCGATGATCTACCTGGTGATGCTGGCCATCCGCCGGCACTACGACCGGATCGCCGCCGAGCTGGAGCCGACCGAGCAGCGGGCCGTGCTGCCCGCCCGCAACCACGCCATCGTGCTGGTCAGCAAGCTGCACCAGCCGACCCTGCGGGCCATCGCGTACGCGCGGGCGACCCGGCCGGACACGCTCACCGCGGTGACCGTCAACGTGGACGACAAGGACACCCGGGACCTCCAGGCCGACTGGGAGCGGCGCGAGCTGCCGGTGCCGCTGACCGTGATCGACTCCCCGTACCGGGAGATCACCCGGCCGATCCTCAACTTCGTCGCGTCGACCCGCCGGGAGTCGCCCCGCGACGTGGTCACCGTCTTCATCCCCGAGTACGTGGTGGGCCGCTGGTGGGAGAACCTGCTGCACAACCAGAGCGCGCTGCGGCTCAAGGGCCGGCTGCTCTTCGAGCCGGGCGTGATGGTCACCAGCGTGCCCTGGCAGCTCGCCTCGACCGCCAGCAAGAACCTGGACCGGCTGGACGCCACGCTCACCCGTGGCCCGGCGCGTGGCCCCCGCGTGGCCCCGCGCAGCACCCTCCCGCCCAGCGTCCCGCCGGTGGTCTCCGCGCCGCCCGGCGAGAGCGGTGCGGGGGAGCGCCCGTGACCGCGCCGGCCCGCGCCGGGCTGGAGGAGGCGCAGCGGGTCGAGCTGACCGTGGACGCGGTCGCCCCGGGCGGACACTGCGTGGCCCGGGTCGACGGCCAGGTGGTCTTCGTCCGGCACGCGCTGCCCGGCGAGCGGGTGGTGGTCGAGGTGACCGAGCTGCACCGGGGCTTCGCCCGCGCCGACGCCGTCGAGGTCCTGACCCCGTCGGCGGACCGGGTCGAACAACCCTGCCCGTACGCGAAGCCGGGCCGGTGCGGCGGCTGCGACCTCCAGCACGTCACCCCGGCCGCCCAGCTCGACTGGAAGCTCGCCGTGGTGCGCGAGCAGCTCACCCGGCTGGGCGGGCTCACCGACGACCAGGTCGACGCGCTGGGCGTCCGGGTCGAGGCGCTGCCCGGCGGCCCGCTCGGCTGGCGTTCGCGGGTCCGCTACGCGGTCGACGCGGCCGGTCGGGCCGGGCTGCTCAAGCACCGCTCGCACGAGGTGGTGCCGATCGACCGCTGCCTGATCGCCCACCCGGCCATCCGGGAGTTGCCGGTGCTCACCCCGAGCGGAGCGAGCTGGCCGGACGCCGACGCCGTCGAGACGGTCGCCTCCACCGGCGGCGACGTCAGCGTCGTCGCGTACGCCGAGGGGGTCCCCACCCCGGTGAGCGGCCCGGCCGACGTGCGCGAGGTGGCCGCCGGCCGGGACTGGACGCTGCCCGCCTCCGGCTTCTGGCAGGTGCACCCGGCCGCCGCGGACACCCTGGTCGGGGCGGTGCTCGACCTGCTCGACCCGCTCCCCGGCGAGACCGCCTGGGACCTCTACGGCGGCGCCGGGCTGTTCGCCGCGGCCCTCGCCGGCCGGGTCGGCGACGCCCGGGTCACCCTCGTCGAGTCGAGCCGGAGCGGGGTGGACGCGGCCCGGGCCAACCTGGCCGACCTGCCCCGGGTCGAGGTGGTCGCCGCCCGGGTGGAGACCGCGCTGGCCCGCCGCCGGGTCACCGGCCCGGTCGACCTCGTGGTGCTCGACCCGCCGCGCTCCGGCGCGGGCGCCCCGGTGGTGCGGGACATCGTCGCCGCCGGCCCGCGCGCGGTGGCGTACGTGGCCTGCGACCCGGCGGCCTTCGCCCGGGACGTGCGCACCTTCACGGGGGCGGGCTGGCGGCTCGCGGCGCTGCGCGGCTTCGACCTGTTCCCGATGACCCAGCACGTCGAGCTGGTCGGCCTGTTCCTGCCGCCCCAGTCGTGACTAGCCTGGCCCGATGAAGATCGTCGGGCTGATGTCGGGGACCTCGTACGACGGGGTGGACGTGGTGGCGGCCGAGTTCACGCGGGACGGGGACACGCTGCGGCTGCGGCCGCTCGGGCACCGCAGCCTGGACTACCCGGACGACCTGCGGGCCGAGATCGGCGCGCTGCTGCCCCCGGCGGCCACCACCATCGAGGCGGTCTGCCGGCTGGACAACCGGCTCGGCGAGGTCTTCGCCGAGGCGGCGGCGGCCGGCGTCGAGCTGGCCGGTGGCACGGCCGACGCGGTGGTCTCGCCCGGGCAGACCGTCTTCCACTGGGTGGAGGCGGGCCGGGTGCGGGGCACCCTCCAGCTCGGCGCGCCGGCCCGGGTGGCCGCCCGGGTGGGCGTACCCGTGTTGCACGACCTGCGGTCGGCGGACGTGGCCGCCGGCGGCCAGGGCGCGCCGCTGGTCCCGGCCTTCGACGCGCTGCTGCTCGACGCGGCCGGCGGGCCGCGGGCGGCGCTCGCCCCGGACGGCAGCGGGCCGCGGGCGGCGCTGGGCCCGGACGGCGGCGGGCCGCGGGCGGCGCTTAATCTGGGCGGCATCGCGAACCTCACCGTGGTCGCCCCCGGGGCGCCGGTCCTCGGGTACGACGTGGGCCCGGCCAACGCCCTCCTGGACGCCGCGGCCCGGCGCCTCCTGGACCGTCCCTGCGACACCGACGGTGCGCGGGCGGCGGCCGGCCGGGTGCACGACGGGCTGCTGGCGCTGCTGCTGGCCGAGCCCTACTACGCCGCGCCCCCGCCCAAGTCGACCGGCAAGGAGCTGTTCCACGGCGGCTACCTGGACGACCGCCTCGCCGCCCTGGGCGAGCCGGTGGCCGCCGACGACGTGCTCGCCACGCTCACCGAGCTGACCGCCCGGACCGTCGCCGACGCCTGCGACCGGCACGGTGTGACCGAGGTCATCGCCGCCGGCGGGGGAGTGCGCAATCCCACACTCCGGGGCCGGCTCGCCGCCCTCGGGGAGGGACGCTGGCGGCTGCGCACCACCGACGAGCTGGGGGTGCCGGCCCAGGCCAAGGAGGCGTACGCGTTCGCCCTGCTGGGGTGGCTCTCCTGGCACGGGCTGCCCGGAGCCATCCCCTCGGTCACCGGGGCCTCCCGGGCCGCCGTGCTGGGCTCCTGGACCCCCTCCGGCCCGGCGTGGGCGGCCACCCCGCCGGTTCCGCCGCTCCGGCTGGTCGTCACCCCCTGATCCGGGGCCTGACCTGGGAAGATCCACGGCCGGGCTGCGGGCTGTCGGGTGGCCGATAGACTCTTCGGTCATGAGTGTTGAAGAGGGCACGGCCAACCACGGTCGGCTGCTGGGCACCGTCCGCGGCCCGCAGGACGTGAAGCGGATGACGGCCGAGCAGCTGGACATCCTCGCCGCCGAGATCCGGGACTTCCTGATCGCCAAGGTTTCCCGCACCGGCGGGCACGTCGGCCCCAACCTGGGCGTGGTCGAGCTGACCCTGGCCATGCACCGGGTCTTCGACTCGCCGCGCGACCGCCTCCTGTTCGACACGGGCCACCAGGCGTACGTACACAAGATCGTCACCGGCCGGCAGGACGGCTTCGACAAGCTCCGCCAGCGCGGTGGCCTCTCCGGCTACCCGAGCCAGGCCGAGAGCGAGCACGACCTCATCGAGAACTCGCACGCCTCCACCGCCCTGTCCTACGCCGACGGGCTTGCCAAGGCGTACGCGCTGCGCGGCGAGAAGCGCAGCGTCGTCGCCGTGGTCGGCGACGGCGCCCTCACCGGCGGCATGTGCTGGGAGGCGCTCAACAACATCGCCACCGCCGGCAACCCCCTCGTCATCGTGGTCAACGACAACGGCCGGTCCTACTCGCCGACCATCGGCGGCCTCGCCGACCACCTGTCGTCGCTGCGGCTCAACCCGAGCTACGAGAAGGTGCTCGACACCGTCAAGGACGCGCTCGGCTCGACCCCGCTGGTCGGCAGGCCGATGTACGAGGTGCTGCACGCGGTCAAGAAGGGCATCAAGGACGCGGTCGCCCCGCAGGCCATGTTCGAGGACCTCGGCATCAAGTACGTCGGCCCGGTCGACGGCCACGACGTCCCCGCCATCGAGTCGGCGCTGCGCGCCGCCAAGAACTTCGGTGGCCCGGTGATAGTGCACGCGGTCACCCGCAAGGGCTACGGCTACCGCGCCGCCGAGGAGGACGAGGCGGACCGCCTGCACGGCCCGGGCGGCGCGTTCGACATCGAGACAGGCAAGCTGCTCGCCGCGCCGTCGGTGAAGTGGACCCACGTCTTCGCCGACGAGCTGGTCACCATCGCCGACGAGCGCCCCGACGTGGTCGGCATCACCGCCGCCATGGCCGAGCCCACCGGCATCGCCACCCTGGCCCGCAAGTACCCCAACCGGGTGTACGACGTGGGCATCGCCGAGCAGCACGCCGCCACCTCGGCGGCCGGCCTGGCCCTGGGCGGCCTGCACCCGGTGGTCGCCGTCTACGCCACCTTCCTCAACCGTGCGTTCGACCAGGTCCTGCTCGACGTGGCCATGCACAAGCTGCCGGTCACCTTCGTGCTCGACCGCGCCGGCATCACCGGCCCCGACGGGCCCAGCCACTACGGCATCTGGGACATGTCGGTGTTCGGCGTGGTGCCCGGCCTGCGCGTCGCCGCGCCCCGCGACTCGGCCACCCTCCGCGAGGAGCTGCGCGAGGCGATCGCCGTGGACGACGGTCCGACCATCCTGCGCTTCCCGACCGGCACCGTGGCCGCCGACCTGCCGGCCGTGCGCCGGGTCGGCCCCGTCGACGTGCTGGCCGAGTCGGCGCGCACCGACGTGCTGCTGGTCGCGGTCGGCTCCTTCGCCGGCCTCGGCATGGAGGTCGCCACCCGGGTCGCCGAGCAGGGCTACGGCGTGACCGTGGTCGACCCGCGCTGGGTGCGTCCGGTGCCGGCCGAGCTCGTCGAGCTGGCCGCCGGGCACCGGCTCGTCGTCACCGTCGAGGACGGCGTCCGGGTCGGTGGCGTGGGTTCCGCCCTCGCGCAGGCCATGCGGGACGCCGACGTCCGGGTGCCGGTGAAGGACCTCGGCGTGCCGGCGGACTGGCACCCGCACGGGACCCGGGCGCAGATCCTGGCCGACCTGGGGCTCACGGCTCAGGACGTGGCGCGCAACGTCACCGGTTGGATCTCGGGGCTGGACGCGCAGTCCGTCGAGCCGGCCGCCGACGAGGCCACCGCCAAGAACTGACCCCAGCTACGCCGAAACGGGCGGTCCTGCCACGCGCAGGGCCGCCCCTTCGACGTCGAGGGCTGTAGCGACTGAGCCGCGCCCGGAGAGATCTTGGACGGAAACGGCCCCTATAGGGGCCACTTCGTACCAAGATCTCCAGCGGTCCCTCGGCGGGCCGTCAGGGGGCGGTTGGTTCGCACTCCGCCGTGAACGTGTCGAAGGCGACCGTTACCGTGCCGTCGGCGTTGAGGGTTGTGTGGTTCGTGATCCGGAGGGAGGCGTCGTTGCCCCGTCCGGGCCCCACGATCTTGAACACCAGTTGCTGGGTGGAGGTGATCGGCAGGCCGCCGGAGCCCTGGTTGTAGACGAAGAGGTTGACCCGGGTGCTCACGTACCGGTCCCCGGTCGTCGCGCCGATGCCGTGCACGTTCGACTGGGTCTCGACGATGTGCACGTGGAACCCGCCGGTCCCGTCGACGGTCACGTGGTAGACCTCGGAGATCGTGCCGTCGAAGTCGACGACCTCGCCGAGGCCGCCGTTGGCGCAGGGCAGGACGACCGAGAGGTCCAGCGGGGCCCGGAGGATCCGGGTGGTGGTGTCCGCGGCGTACGCGGGCGTCGGCCCGGCCACGAGCACGAACGACGGCGCGAGCAGCGCCACCGCCGAGGCGAGTCGCGCCTTTCCGGTGGACCTGATCCTGTGCATGGCGACCGTCCTTCCGGGACGCCCCGGCCGCGACCGACCGGGATCACCCCGGAATCTGCTCCCGCTGGGTGAGGGTGTCAATACGGTGCGCGTACGGCGGCGGGTCGGTCCTTCGGCTCGTCGTCACACGCCGGCAGCGAGCGGCGTCGACGGCGGAGACCGGGCTCAGCGCCCGCCCACCGACCGGTACCAGGTCTTCTCGGTGCCCGCCAGGCTGAACGTCTGCTTCCGCTCCGGCTGCTCCACGACCACCAGGCCCGGCCGGTCCACCAGCCGGGTCGTCCCCGGCGGCGCGGCGAACGAGGCGCCCTGCGTCCGCCAGGTCAGCACCGCGAGCGGCTGCCCCGGCACGGGCAGGTAGTAGGCCTGCAACGTGGTGGACCGGTCGGCAGGGGACACGACCGGCGTGCCGCCGCCCGCCGGCCGGTAGACCACCGCCGTCATCGTCCCGGTAGCGCTCTCCCAGGTGAGCTGCTCCAGCTCACCCGGCTCGCCACCGCCGAGGGTCACCGACCCGAGCGACCGCACGCCGATCTTCGCCATCGGCCACGACTCCGGCGCCGACCGGGGCGCCTGCCGGTCGCCGATCCGCCGCGGCACGCTCCCGAACGGCCCCCGCTCGCCGGCCAGCACGCAGGTGTCCAGCCCGGTCAGCGCCCGCTTCCCGGAGCCGGTCTCGTCCCGCACCAGCGGATAGCGGGGCGCCGCGGTCGCCGTACCCAGGTCGAGGACGCGGTCCGCGGCCCGGCCGCGCGGCAGTGAGCGGGTGGGCCGCAGCGTCGCGGTCACCGCCACGGCCTGGCAGGGCGGCACGGCGACCGGCTCGGTGATGCCGTCGGCCGCGGGCAGCGCCGTGCCGTCGGGGCCGAGCAGCCGTTCCACCCGGGCGGAGGTGAGGTAGCGGCGGCCGGTGGGCTGCTGGACGGGCAGCACGTCCGAGTAGACCAGGTAGCCGGGCTCGGTGTACTCGGTGGCGTGGGCGACCCGCCAGCGCTGCCCGTCGCGGTCGAGTTGCAGCAGCCAGGAGGCGGCCTCGCCGGGCACGTCCGCGGCGACCAGGGCGAGCGGCGACCCGGCGACCTCCCCGGAGTAGAGGATGCCCGAGGACGAGAGGTGGGCGCGGTCGTCGACGGGGGAGCGCCAGTCGCGTACGGCATCGGTGATCCCGGCGGTCGCGGCGGCGTCGCGGGCCAGGCTGCCCCGCGCCGGCCAGACCTTCAGGGTGCCGTCCAGGCTGTCGTAGCCGACCGGCAGCGCCGCGGGCTGCCGGTCGGCGATCGGGCCGCAGCCGGTCACCAGCAGGGCCAGCAGCGCGGTGGCCGTCGTGCCGCGTCGGCGGGCTGAAGCCACCCTGTACGCCCCCTGTATCCCATCGCAGGTCGTGTCCGGAAGCCCACATGGTACGAGACGGCCCGTCGCCCGGCCGCGCAGACCTCACCCTTTCGGCCGATGACCATTGAGGACGGTGGGACGTGCGATTCGTACGCCATTCTCCCGCTCCGGTAGACTCCGCCGACTGTGACGCCTGCCGAACCCCGTGGCGATTCGACGCCGGACGCCGACGCCCCGGGCGGACCGCTCTCCGTCATGGTGGACGAACCCACGGTCACCGAACGTGACCCGGAGCCGGCCGCGCCCGCCGCGCGGCGGCGGTGGCGGTGGACGCCGCGCCGGCTGGACCTTGCCGTGTACGGGGTGTTCCTGCTCGCCGCGCTCTGGGTGACCAGCGGGATCTGGGCCGACCCGGCCGGCCGGGTGGCCGCGCTCTACAGCAGCGACCCGGCACAGGTGCAGTTCTTCCTGGCCCACTCGGTGCGGGTCGTGCTGCACGGCGAGTACCCGTTCTACACCGACCAGTTCAACTATCCGGACGGCGTCAACCTGATGGCGAACACCGCCATCCTGGCCCTCGGCATCCCCATGGTGCCGGTGACCCTCCTGTTCGGACCGGCGGTCTCCTTCGTCACCCTTGTCACGCTGGGTCTCGCCGGCACGGCCGCCGCCTGGTACCGGGTGCTCTCCCGGCACCTGGTCCGCAACCGGCTGGCCGCCGCCGTGGGCGGCTGGTTCTGCGGGTTCTCGCCGGCCATGCTGTCGCACGCCAACTGGCATCCGAACATCATCAGCCAGTTCCTGCTGCCGTTCATCGTGTGGCGGGTGCTGGTGCTCACCCGCTCCACCCGGCCGGTCCGCGACGGCGCGCTGCTCGCCCTGCTGGTCACCGTCCAGGCGTTCGTCAACGAGGAGATCCTGCTCTTCACGGCGCTGGCCTGCGGGGTGTTCCTGCTCGCCGTCGTGGTGCAGCGGCGCGAACGGTGGTCCGCCGCGTCGCGGCCGCTCGCCGCCGGACTGGCCGTCTGCGCGGTGCTCGCCGGGGCGCTGCTGGCGTACCCGCTCTGGGTGCAGTTCGCCGGGCCGATGGCGTACCACGGGCTCAGCGACACGGTCCGCGACTACGGCAACGACATCGCCGCGTTCTTCACCCCCGGCTCGCCCACCCTGGGCGGCAACGAGCGGGCCAACGTCAACCTGGCCCCGAACTACTCGGAGGAGAACGCCTTCTTCGGCTGGAGCCTGTCGCTGCTGGCCGTCGGCATCGTGGTGTGGCTGCGCCGGGACGTGGTGGTCCGGGCGCTCGCCGCGACCGGGCTGTTCTTCGCCGTGCTCTCCCTGGGCGAGCGGGTCTCCTGGTGGGACCGGGACCTCGTCACCGGCCCGTGGGAGCTGCTGGTGAAGCTGCCGCTGCTGGACGCCGTGGTGCCCACCCGGTTCGGCCTGATCACCACCGTGGTGATCGGGGTGCTGCTGGCCCTGGCCGTCCAGCGGGCCGCGGCGCTGCGGGTCGTGGAGCGGCGCACCATGCGTACGCTGACCGCCGCCGGTCTGGTGTTCGCGCTGCTGCCCATCGCGCCCATGCCGCTGCAGGTCACCACCCGCCCGGCCGTGCCGAAGTTCATCACGGCCGACCGGTGGCGGCAGTACGTCGGCCCGGACCAGACGCTGGTCTCCGTGCCGGTGCCGGCCATGGGCAACACCGACCCGATGCGGTGGGCGGCCAGCACCGACCTGGCCTTCAAGATCCCCGGGGGCTACTTCCTGGCCCCGCGCAACGGGGTCACCGGCGACCCGGGCCGCTTCGGTGGCCGGCCCAGCGGCATCGGCGAGCTGCTCGCCGAGGTCGAGGCCACCGGGCGTACGCCGAAGCTCGACGACCGGCAGCGCCGCCGCTTCCTCGACGAGCTGCGGCACTGGCGGGCCGCCATCGTGGTGCTGCCGCTGAACGAGCAGAACGCCGAACCGCTGCGCCGCACCATGGAGCAGCTGGTCGGGCCCGCCCGGCAGGAGCTGGACGTGTGGTTGTGGGACGTCCGGACACTGACCAGCCAGTCCGCCTGACCGGCCCGGACCGCCCCGACCCCGCGCCCCGGCGCCGGTGGCGGCCGCGCCCGGTCGACGCGCTCGTGGCCGCCGGCTACCTCGGCCTGGCCGTGCTGCTCACCGCCGGCCAGTGGGGCCGGCCCGACCGGCTGTTCCACCAGGCCGGCGACCAGATGCTCTTCGAGTGGATGCTGGCCCGCGCCGCCCGGGCGGTGACCGGCGGCGAGAACCCGCTGCACAGCACCGCCTTGAACGTGCCGGACGGGGTCAACCTGATGGCCAACACCTCGGTGCTCGGGCTGGGCGTGCCGCTCACCCCGGTCACCGCGCTGTTCGGCTCGCAGGTGGCCTTCCTCGTCGCCGTGGTGCTGTGCCTCGCCGGCACCGCCACCGCCTGGTACGCGCTGCTCGCCCGCCGGCTGGTCCGCTCCCGGGCCGCCGCGGCGGTGGGCGGGCTGTTCTGCGGCTTCGCGCCGGGCCTCGTGTCGCAGGCCGGCGCGCACCTGCACATGGCGGCCCAGTTCCTCGTCCCGGTGATCCTCGGGCTGGTGTTCCGGCCGGCCGCGGACCGGGTCCGCCGGGACGGGATCCTGCTCGGGCTGGCCGTCGCGTACCAGGTCTTCCTCGGCGAGGAGGTGCTGGTCTTCCTGGCCCTCGCTGCCGGGGTGTTCGCCGGGGTGTACGCCCTCGCGGACCGGGCCGGTGCGCGCCGGCTGGCGCCCGTCGTGGCGGGCCGGCTCGGCATCGGCGCGCTGGTCGCCGGGGTGCTGCTGGCGTACCCGCTGTGGGTCCAGTTCCGCGGCCCCGGCCACTACGACGGGATGCCGTTCTACGCGCGGGGCTACCGGCTGGACCTGGCCTCCTACGCCACCGCCGCCCGGCAGACCGTCGCCGGGGACGGCTACCACGCCGGGCTGCTCTCCCCGAACCCCACCGAGCAGAACTCCTTCTTCGGGCCGTTCCTGCCACTGCTGGCCGTGCTGATCGTGGTCCGGCTGTGGCGGCGGCCCCTGGTCCGGGCCCTCGCGGCCTGCGGGCTGCTCTTCGCGCTGCTCTCCCTCGGCACCACCGTCGTGGTGAATCGGCACGACACCGGGCTGCCCGGGCCGTACCGGCTGCTCGCCGGCGTGCCGCTGCTCGACCTCGTGGTGCCGGCCCGGTTCGCGCTGGTGTGCGTACCCGTGCTCGGTGTGTTGCTGGCCCTCGCCCTGGACCGGGTCCGGCGCCGCGCGGCCCGGACCTGGGCGCCCTGGGCGGGCGCGGTCGCCGCCGCGCTGCTGCCGCTCACCCCGACCCCGATCCGCACCGTGCCGGCCATGCCGGTGCCGGCCTTCGTGGCCGACGGCGACTGGCGGGCGTACGTGCCGCCGGGGCGGACGCTGGTGCCGGTGCCGCCGGTCACCGGATCCGGGGTCAGCCCGGCCACCTTCTGGTCGGCGCGCACCGGGCTGGCCTTCGACGCGCCGGGCGGCTACTTCATCGGCCCCCGCGCAGGCGGCGACCCGACCGCGCACTGGGGCGCGCCCGACCTGCCCACCTCGCTGCTGCTGCGCCGGGCCGCCGAAACCGGCCAGGTGCCGCCGGTCGGCGACGCGGAACGCCGCCAGGCCGTCGCGGACCTGCGGCACTGGCGGGCGGCGGTGCTGGTGCAGGCCGACTCGACGCCGGGGGACCCGGTCCGCGCCACGGTGGACGCCCTGGTCGGCCCCGGCCGTGACGTCCCCGGCGCCCACCTGTGGGACGTCCGCCCCCTCCTCGGCTGATCTCCGTCAGACGCGGTCGCGGACGTCCCAGAGCCAGACGTCGTCGACCCGCTGCGGCGGCCCGAGCAGGGCCGTCATGAGGTCGCGGAGCACCGCCTCGCGGGGGTTCGCGCCGAGCACCACCACCGACGCCTTCCAGAAGCGCAGGTCGTCGAGGGCCTGGCGGCGGTTCTCCTCGGTGAGCGGCGGGACCTTGTTCGCGTCCATCGTGGCGTAGATGAGGGTGCTGGTCGGCCGGTTCGGTGCGCCGAAGACCCCCTCGCCCACCTCGTTCGGGCCGATGAAGTAGCCGCCGGGGATGGGGAACGCCTGCTCGGTGAGCGCGCTCCAGCGCAGCGTGGGCAGGCCGTGCACGTTGCTCGGGATCGGCACCGGCACCAGGGTGCGGCCGTCCGGCACGTAGGGCCGCCAGCCGCCCGCCGTGATGAAGTGCGGCGGCGGGTCGATCTGCTGGGCCGGCAGCGGGCGGGGGAACAGCGGGAGCAGGGCGGCCACGATGGCGGCGTACCCGACGAGGCGCAGCCGGCGCCGGCGCGACCCGGGAGGGGCCGAGCCGGTGCGCTGGGCGGGCACCGGCGGGCGGCCGCGCCCCGACAGGGCGTCCCAGGCCAGCGCGAGCAGCACGCCGACCGCGGCGGCCACCACCAGGCTGAGCCGGGTCGGCATCATCATCTCGACCAGCGGCAGGTTGTCCGGGACGTACGCCCAGGGGCCGTCCACGGTGGTCTCCACGCCGTCGAACCGCACCTTCGGGCCGATCGCGGCGACCGAGAAGACCACCACGAGCACGGCCAGGATCCGGGCCGGCACCGAGCGGCGCACCAGCAGCACCAGGGCGCCCAGCGCGACGAGCACCAGCGGCCAGCCGAACCAGGTGTTCTGCTCGGTCAGCCCGATGGTCTGCTCCACCGCCTCGTTCCCGGCGACGGTGTCCCGGGCGAAGGTGACGAAGGCCATCAGGTCCTCGCCCCAGTTGTGGAAGACCCCGCCCTGCAGGCCCCGGTAGGACTGCGGACCGTTGAACTGGAACCAGATCGGGTACGCGGTCAGCAGCAGGGCCAGCCCGCCGCCCACCCCGGCGGCGGCCAGGAACGCGCCGGCCCGCTCGCGCGCCGCGCGCGGGCGCTGCACCACCCACGCCACCACGACGACCAGGCAGGCCAGCGCGGTGAGCAGCAGCATCTCCTCGTTGATGAAGATCTGGTACGCCACGAGCAGGCCCAGCGCGATCCCGTTGCGCCGCCAGCGGCCCGGTTCGCCCAGCCGCAGCACCCGGGCCACGATCAGCGGGAGCAGGAAGTTGGAGACGAAGTTCGGCTGCCCGTTGGCGTGGTGCACGATGCCCGGGGCGAAACCGAGGAAGGCGCCGCCGACGAAGGCCGCCCCGCGCGAGCGCACCAGGTGCCGCGACAGCACCCAGTAGGAGGTGGCCGCGGTGGCCGAGAGCGCCGCGCCGAGGTAGAGCGCGTACATCACCTGCGGGCCGAGCAGCAGGGTGAGCGGCGCCAGCGGCAGGGTGACCCCGAGCAGCGAGGTGTTCGCCATCATGTTCACGCCGTCCGGCGCGTTCTGCCGGGCGGTGAAGAGCGGGTTCTCCAGGTGACGCACCGAGTACGCGCCGTGCGCGAAGAGCCATTCGAACCAGCTGTGGTCCGTCGGCAGGTGCGAGGAGACCCGGTGCTCCACGTCCCCCCAGTAGTTGAGGCAGACGAGAACCCCGAGCACCGCATAGGCTCCGATGGCCAGCACGTCGGCGCGGGCCGGCCGGCGTCGGAGCCGACGCGGCGGGTCCGCCACGACGGCCTCGGCCTCGACGGGCGAGGAGTTCAGCGAGGGTTCCACCACCGGCACAGCCACGACGGGCCATCGTACAGGCGGCACGTCCGCACGCCGGTCACGGCCGGGCCGCCGGTGCGGCGGCGCGGAGAGGGGGTGGTCGTGACCGTCATCGATCTGGGTGAGCTGCGCGACGACACCGCGCCCGACCCGGCGGCACGGCGGCGGCCGCGGGCCGTCGGCCGTCCGTTCCGGAGCGTCGTGGTGCTGCTGGTGGCGTTGGTCACGCTCACCGCCGGGGCCCCGCCGCCGCGGTCCGCCGTGCGCACCCTGCCCGGCGGCCCCGCGGCCGCCGCGTTCGTCTCCGGCGACCGGGTGTACGTGGTGCAGCCGTCCGACCCGCAGCGCGGTGTGGGCCGGCAACTCGTCGCCTACCGGGTCGCCGGGGGTCCTCCCCGGACACTCTGGCGGACCCTGCTGCCGGGCGAGGGAGCCGCCACCACGGTGTGGGAGCAGGACGGCACCGTGCTGCTCGTCGGGCGGACCGCCGGCGACTACCCGTGGGAGACGATCGGCTTCGACGCCCGCACCGGCCGGGTGAGCTGGCTCCAGCCCGGGGTGGGCTTCCCGGCCGGTGGGGCGCTGCTCATGCAGGTGCCCGAGATGACCGGCCGGGAGGCGATCCGCCGGGTGGCGGTGAGTGACGGCCGGACCCTCTGGTCGGTCCCGGGCACGCCGGACAACGTCGAGCTCGGGTTCGGTCCGTCGGGAGTGGACCGGCTGGTCCACCTGCCGGCCGCCGGCGAGACCGCCGTGTACGACGCGGCCAGCGGCACCAGGCTGGCCGCCCGCGACCTGACCCCCGGTGACCGACCCACCCGGCGGCGGACCCTGCTCGCCGCCGGGATGCTGCTGGTGCTGGGGGACGACATCGGCAGCGTCACCGCCTACGACCTGGACACCCTCCAACGGCGCTGGACGGCCCAGCTTCCGCTGGTCGGCTACGCCGAGCGGTGCGGCAGCCTGCTCTGCGCCAGCCGGCTGACCGGCGGGATGTGGGCGCTCGACCCCGCCACCGGCGCGGTGCGGTGGACCGACGACCGGTGGACGGGGACGATGGCGGCCTCCGGCGGCCGGCTCCTGGTCGCCGCGGGCGACCCCACGGCCACCGGAACCGCCCTGGCGGTGGTGGAGGAGGCCACCGGGCGGCTGGTGGCCGACCTCGGCCGGTGGGACGTGATCGCGCAGGACGAGTTCGACGGCCGGCTGTTCGGCGTCCGGCGGATAAGGAACAGCCGGCTGCTCCTCGTCGAACTGGACCCGGCCGGCGGCCGCCCCGAGGTGCGCGACGTGCTGGTCGGCGCCGTCGGCGACTGCCGGATGGGTGTGCGGCTGCTCGTCTGCCGCCACACGGACGGCGGGTTCGGGCTGTGGCGGCTGCCGTGAGCCCGGCAATCGAGCTGGGGGAGATGCGGCACGGCGAGGAGGCCGACGAGCCCGCCCCGGCGCCGGCCCGGCCGCCGGGACGGGTGGCCCGGGTGGTGGCGGTCGGCTGCCTCGCGCTGCTGACCCTGGCCGGCGCGGCCCCGCCGGCCCGGCCGCCCGCGGGGATCCGGGTCGCCGCCCCCCAGGGCGCCGTCTTCCTGGTCCTGGCGGACCGGCTCGTGGTGGCCGACGGCCCGGGCACCGTCGGCCGGGGCGGCCGCGTGGTCACCGGGCACCGGCTGCCCGGTGGGGAGCCGGTGTGGCGGTTCACCCTGCCGGCCGGGGACCACGTCCTCGGGCTGGGCACGGTGGCCGGCGGGCTGCTGGTGACGAGCAGCCCGGCCGGGGCCGGCGACACCCTCTCCACCCTGCTGGACCCGGTGACCGGCGTGGTGCGCTGGCGGCAGTCCGGCTACCCGGTGTCGACCGCGTCCGGCGGGGTGCTGTTCGAGACGCCGCGCGCGGCCGGGACGGGCACGGTCCTGGCCGTCGACCCGGCCTCCGGCGCGGTGCGCTGGTCGCTGCCGCTGCCCAGCAACGGGGTGGCGTACCGGACGGACGACCGGGGGCCGACCCAGATCGTGCTGGTCACGCCGGACGGCCGGGTGGAGGTGCACGACGCGGACTCCGGCGCGCTGGTCCACGCCGGCCGGGTGCCGCCCGCCGCGGACCGGGTCTCCTACCGGTTCACCCAGGTGGTGGCCGACCTGCTGCTGGTCGACGGCGCGCCGGGCACGGTCACCGCGTACGGGCTGGACCGGCTGGACCGGCGCTGGAACGTGCCGGTGGAGCCCCGCGCCGGGGTGTGGTTCGTCGAGTGCGCCGGAATGGTGTGCATCCGCGACCAGGTCGGCGGCGTACGGGCCCTCGACCCGGCCACCGGCCGGCCGGGCTGGGTCGACGACCGGTGGATCGGGATGGCGCCGGTCGGGGGCCGGCTGCTCGGCGCCCAGGCCGGCGTCGGGCTGGAGCTGGAGCTGTCGGTGCTCGACCCGGCCACCGGCCGCGCGCTCGCCCGGCTCGGCCGCTGGCGGACCGTGGGCGTCGAGAGCGGCCAGCTGCTCGGGCTGCGCCGCCTGACCGGCGACCGGACGCTGGTCGGCACGCTGGACGTGGCGGCCGGGGAGGCGCGGGTCCGGGCGGTGCTGCCCGGCTCCTGGGACGAGTGCGCCGACTCGGGCACCGCGCTGGTCTGCCTGCACCCCTCAGGCGGGCTGGTGATCTGGCGGACGGACCGCTGAGTCAGCGGGCGGCCGGCGGCCGGGTCACCAGTTGGCCTGCGCGGGCGCCGGCGGCAGCGGCACCGACTCGGGGCGCACCACGTAGACGACCCCACCGCTGCCACCCTGCCAGGCCGCCTCGAACGCCGCCCGGGGCACGGTCCGGCGCACCCCCTCGTCGTCGGGGGCGTACGGGTCGTTGAGCACCGGGTCGCCGTCGGCCGTGAAGCCGACCAGCACGATGAGGTGCCCCCGGGTGTCGTAGTCCAGCCCGGGCACCTGGCCCCGGGTGAAGGCCGCCGAGACGATCAGCGGGATGCCGGCGGCCACGAACCGTTCCGCCTCGGCCAGCGAGCGCAGCCGGGTGACGAAGGCGTCCACCCCGTGCAGCCCCGCGTACGCGGTGTTGAACGCCCAGTTCCCGGCCCCCGCGTACGCGTGGTCGTAGCAGTGCCGGGCGGCGTGCACCACCACGGGCCGGGGGCCGGGTGGGGCGACCCAGGCGTACCGGTCCGGGGTGGGGCCGGCGCCCCAGAAGTCGAGCACCATCGAGACGCAGGTGGGGCTGCACCAGGAGTCCCCGCCGCCGCCCCAGCGGGTCTCCCCGCCGGCGTGCAGCCGCTGCGCGTAGCGGGGCACGTCGAGCACCCGGCCCCGGGCGTCGCCGGCTTCCGTGCCGGCCCGGGCCGGCGCCGGGACCGGGACGGCGTCCGGTGCGCCACCCGCGCGGGCGGCCGGCGTGCCGGTGCCGGTCTGCGCACCGGCCGAGGCGACCACGCCGACCGTGCGCAGCACCGGGCCGGCCGGGGCGTCGGGCCGCCGGAGCAGGGTGACCCGGACCTGCCAGCCGGTGACCGTCGCGCCCGTGACGCGCAGGGTGTCGGCCGCGACGGAGGCCGCGTCGTCCGCCTGGCCCGGCACGGAGGAACGGTGGATGGCCGTGTCGTCGGCGGCCCACCGGCCCAGCTCGTACCAGCCGGTGGTGGCGGCCTCTCCGGCGCAGCCGCGCAGCTCCACCCGCAGCCAGCAGCCGGGTGGGGCGTCGGCGGTCCAGGAGGGGACCAGCTCGGCGACGGTGAAGCCCACCGGCACCACCGGGGAGGTCCAGGTCGCCGCGTCGTACCCGGCGGTGTCGCCGGAGTGCGGGTCGGTGTGGTCGAGGCGGCGGGCCGGCGTGGCCAGCACCAGCCCGTCCGGGCCGGCGGCCACCCCCTCGGCGGCGCCGAGCCGCAGGTCCGCCGGGAAGCGGAAGCGGTGGTACGTCACGTCCCGGCCGGGCTCGGCAGCGGTCATGCGGGCTCCCGTCGGGCTCGGGCCCGGGCCGGTGGCCGGGCGCTTGTCGCTCGCTGCCGGGCAGCATCGCGTACCTGAAGATTTTTTGCAACGACGGTGCGCGCGGGACGCTTGGCGGCCCGCACTAGGTTGTGGGAGGTCACGAGGTGGGAGGCCGGGATGCGGGTACTGGTGGTCGAGGACGAGCGGAACCTCGCCGACGCGATCGCGCGCGGGCTGCGCAAGCGCGGGATGGCCGTGGACGTCGCCTACGACGGCGACGCCGGGCACGAGGCCGCCTTCGTGACCCGCTACGACGTGGTGGTCCTGGACCGGGACCTGCCCGGCGTGCACGGCGACCGGATCTGCGCCGACCTGGCCGCCTCCGGCGCGCTGACCCGGGTGCTCATGCTGACCGCGAGCGTCACGGTCGCCGACCGGGTGGAGGGGTTGCAGCTCGGCGCCGACGACTACCTGCCCAAGCCGTTCGCCTTCGACGAGCTGGTCGCCCGGGTGCAGGCGCTGGGCCGGCGGGCCACCCCGGCCGCCCCGCCGGTGCTGGAGGTGGCGGACCTGGTGCTCGATCCGGCCCGCCGGGTGGTCACCCGCGGCGGGGAGCCGGTCGACCTGACCAACAAGGAGTTCGGCGTGCTGGCCGAGCTGCTCAAGGCGCGCGGCGCGGTGGTCTCCAGCGAGGAGTTGCTGGAGCGGGTCTGGGACGCGAACACCGACCCGTTCACCACCATCGTCCGGGTCACCGTGATGACACTGCGCAAGAAGCTCGGCGACCCGCCGCTGATCGACACGGTGGTCGGGGCGGGTTACCGGATCGGCGAGGCCACCTCATGACCGGCCGGTCGCGGCCGCGGCCCACCCTGCGGCTGCGGCTCACCCTGCTCAACGGGGTGCTGCTGGTCGGGGCCGGTGCGGTCCTCGTGCTGCTGGCCTGGCTGCTGGTCCGGGACGCGCTGCGCCCCACCGACGAGCTGCTGCCCGGCACCACGGTGGTGCTCGCCGACGGCCGCACCCTCGACGCCGGGCACTGGCAGCGGGAACTCGTCGACGCCGCCTCCCGCGAGCTGCTGGTCAAGGCCCTGGTGGCGCTGGTGGCGATCGGCATGGTCGGGATCGCCGGCGCGTACGCGGTGGCCGGCCGGGCGCTGCGCCCGCTGCACCAGGTCACCGCCACCGCCCGCCGGCTCGGCGAGACCACCCTCGACGAACGGATCGGCTGGTCCGGCGCCAACGACGAGGTGGCCGAGCTGGCCGAGACCTTCGACGCCATGCTCGACCGGATCAGCGCCGCGTTCGAGGCGCAGAAACGGTTCGTGGCCAACGCCTCGCACGAGCTGCGGACCCCGCTCGCGGTGATGCGCACCGAGATCGACGTGACGCTCAGCGACGACGAGGCGGACCTCGCCGAGTACCGCCGGATGGCCAGCGTGGTCCGGGACGCCTCGGAACGCGCCAACGGGCTGGTCGACGCGCTGCTGGTGCTGGCCCGCAGCGAGGCGCAGACGGGCGGCCGGCTGGCCCGGCGCACCGAGTTCGACCTCGCCGTGGGCACCGCCAACGCGCTCTCCGCGATGGCCCGCGAGGTGGAGCGGATCGGCCTGAAGGTGCACACCTCGCTGCGTGCCGCCCCGGTGGTCGGCGACCCGGGCCTGCTCGACCGGCTCGCCGGCAACCTGGTGGAGAACGCCGTCCGCTACAACCACCTGCACGGCCGGCTCTGGGTGCGGACCGGCACCGACGGCCAGCGGTCCTGGCTCGTGGTCGGGAACACCGGCTTCGAGGTCGCCCCCGCCGACGTGCCGGGGCTGTTCGAGCCCTTCCGGCGCGGCGGGCAGGAACGCACCGGCGCCCGCGGCTCCGGCCTCGGACTGTCCATCGTGCGCGCGGTCTGCGACGCCCACGGCGGCACCGTGAAGGCGGTCGCCCAGCCGGGCGGCGGCCTGGAGGTGACCGTCACCCTGCCCTCGGCCGACGCCCCCACGGCCACCTAGGAGCCGATCGGCGTCCGCGCGGCCGACCGACGGTACGCGCCGGACCGCCGACCTGACGGCCGCCGCCCGCCGAACCACCATCCGCGGCCACCTGTTCGTGCGGGCGGCCCGGCTGTCCCGTCCGGTCCCGCCGGGTGGTCGGGCGGGAGCGGCGCGGTGGTCGGGCAGAAAGCGTGGCCGGCGCTGGACGGCGGGTGACGGGTGGCCCAGGGTGAGTGCTGCGTCACGCCTGTCCGCACCAGTCTTCCGGAGCTGCCAGTGACCCCACCCTCGGCCCTCACGCGCCGTGTCCTCGTGGCCCTCGCCGCCGTCGCGCTCACCGCAGCCGGGCTGGCCCCGGCCGGTCCCGCCGCCGCCGCGCCCGGCCACACCACGCTGGTCAAAGCGACGCCCTCGACCGCCTCACCGGACATCATGGACGGCACGGTCGACGCGATCCACGACGCCGGCACGAAGATCATCGTGGCCGGCTCGTTCACCCGGGTGCAGAACCGCGCCTCCGACGTCGACATCACCCGCAACTACCTGCTCGCCTTCGACAAGGCGACCGGCACGGTGGACACCGCCTTCGCGCCGACCGTCGACAACGAGGTGTACGCGGTGGTCGCCGGACCCACCGCCGGGACCGTCTTCGTGGCCGGCAAGTTCAACACGGTCAACGGAGTCACCCGGCGCAAGGTGGCCCTGCTCAACGTCGCCACCGGCGCGGTGGTCACCAGCTTCGCCGGCCCGGCGTTCAACGGGCTCGTCAACGACATCGCCCTGGCCGGCGGGCGGCTGCTGGTGGGCGGCATCTTCACCGCGGCCGGGAACCCCAACCCGCGCGGCGGCCTCGCCTCGCTCAACGCGAGCACCGGCGCGGTGGACGGCTACCTCACCACGGCGCTCACCGAGCACCACAACTACGACGGGGTCAGCGGTTCCAACGCCGGCGTCGGCGCCGAGAAGCTGGCCGTCTCACCGGACGGCACGAAGCTCGTGGTGATCGGCAACTTCAAGAAGGCCGACGGGGTGCTGCACGACCAGATCGTCAAGCTGGACCTGGGCGCGACCGAGGCCACCGTGGCCGACTGGAACACCAGCCGGTACACCCCGCGCTGCGCCTGGTGGGCCTTCGACTCGTACATGCGGGACATTGCGTTCGCCCCGGACAGCAGCTACTTCGTGGTGGTGACCACCGGCGCCCCGAACGGCGGCACGCTCTGCGACGCGGCCGCCCGCTGGGAGGCCGACGCCACCGGCGCGAACCTCCAGCCCACCTGGGTCGACTACACCGGCGGCGACACCTACCTGTCAGTCGGCATCAGCGAGCAGGCGGTCTACGTCGGCGGCCACTTCCGCTGGTTGAACAACAGCTTCGGCGGGGACTCCGCCCAGGCCGGCGCCGTCGGCCGGGCCAGCATCGCGGCCCTCGACCCGGGTACGGGCCTGCCCCTGTCCTGGAACCCCGGCCGGCACCCGCGCGGCATCGGCGCCTCCGAGATGCTGGTCACCCCGGCCGGCCTCTGGGTCGGCTCGGACACCTCGTGGATCGGTAACTTCCAGTACCGGCGGGAGCGGATCGCGTTCTTCCCGCTGACCGGTGGCGCGGCGCCGCACCCGACCACCACGGCCGCCCTCCCGGGGAACGTGTACCAGGCCGGGGTCCCGGCGCCGACGAACGTGCTGTACCGGGTCAACGCGGGCGGTCCCCTGCTCGCCTCGACGGACACCGGGCCGGACTGGGCGGCCGACGACGGCGGCAGTCCCAGCCCGTACCACAACGCCGGCAGCAGTACGGCCGGCTTCGCGCCGGTCGGCGGCGTCGACGCCACCGTGCCGGCCGGGACCCCGGCGGCGCTCTACAGCGACGAGCGCTGGGACCCCGCCGGCGACACGGAGATGAGCTGGCAGTTCCCGGTGCCCGCGGGCACCGAGGTCCAGGTCCGGCTCTACCTGGCCAACCGGTACGACGGCACGTCCTCCGCCGGGTCCCGGGTCTTCGACGTGGCGGTGGAGGGAACCACCGTCCTGGACGACCTCGACCTGTCCGCCAGCGTCGGGCACAACGTGGGCACCATGCGGGCGTTCACCGTGGTCAGCGACGGCTCGGTCGGTGTCGACTTCCGGCACGTGGTGGAGAACCCCCTGGTCGACGGCATCGAGATCGTCAAGACGGGCACCCCGCCCGCCGGCACCGGCAACGAGGTGCAGACCCGGTCGTACGACGGTGGCACCACGGTCGGGGCGGCCGCCCCGGTGGCCGTGCCGGACGGCACCGCGTGGTCCACCGCGCGGGGCGCGTTCTGGGTCGGCGGCACGCTCTTCTACGGCATGAACGGGTCGCTGTGGCGGCGCACCTTCGACGGGTCCACCTTCGGCGCCGCGTCGGCCGTCGACCCGTACCACGACGCCTACTGGGACGCCGTGGAGACGGACTCCGGCCCGGCCGGCCAGACGTACGCCGGGGTGACGAACAACTTCTATCCGGAGATCCCCAACGTCACCGGCATGTTCTACAGCGGTGGCCGGCTCTACTACACCCTCGCGGGGCAGGGCGGCCTGTTCTGGCGCTGGTTCACACCGGACAGCGGCGTGGTCGGCGCGGAGAAGTTCACCATCGCCGGGGCGGGCGGCTTCGCCGACGCGGGCTCGGTCTTCCTGGCCGGCGGCACCCTCTACAAGGTCAACCGCAGCACCGGTGAGCTGTCGGCCACCGACTGGGCGGGTGGCGCGCCGGCCGCGGCGTTCACCGTGCGCAGCGGCCCGGCCGTGGACGGCGTCGACTGGCGGGCGAAGGCGGTCTTCGTCGGCCCGTGACCCGCTTCCCGTCCGGCCCGGTCCCGCCTCGCGGGGCCGGGCCGGGCTTGTCCCCGCCGCCGGGTGGTGACATGATCAGCGGCGTCAGCCCGAGCACGCGGAAGGGGGTGTGGTCGATGTTCACCGTGAACCGTCCCGCGCCCCGCAGTCGCCGCTGACCTCTCCCACTCCGGCGGGGCGCACTCCGATCCAGGAGGAAAGCACCGTGAGTGCACAGATCCACTGCGTCACCGTCGAGAGCGACGACCCGTACACCCTGGCCAGCTGGTGGGCGCGGGCGCTCGACCGGAAGCTGAACGACGACGACTACCCGGGCGACCCGGAGGCGGTCCTCGCCGCCCCCGACGGCCACGGCCCCGACCTGCTCTTCGTCTCGGTGGGGGAGCGGCACGGCAAGGGCGCGTTCCACCTCGACGTGCACGCGGCCGAGGGGACCCGGGACGACGAGGTGGCGCGGCTGCGCGACCTCGGCGCCACCCTGGTCGACGACCGCCGGCGGCCGGACGGCACCGGCTGGGTGGTGCTCGCCGACCCTGAGGGCAACGAGTTCTGCGTCTGCCGCAGCCCCGCCGAGCGGGCCGCGTCGGCCTGACCGGTGACACGAAACCGGGCCCCCGCCGTGATGGCGGGGGCCCGGTTCGTCTGATCCGCGAGGGTCAGTCCTGCTTCTCGATCTCGCCGCGCATGGTCACGAACTCCGGCTGGATCTCGGCGGCGGACTTGAAGTAGACCACCACCATGCCCAGGCTGCCCTTGTCGGCCCAGACGCAGACGGCCACCGGGACGTCTTCGATCTTGCCGTCGCCGCACTTGGCGTCGCCGCCCAGCGGGCCGGCGTCCACCGTCTTGAACTCCTTGGCGCCCAGCTCGGCGGTGATCCCCTTGGTGGCGTCCGCCATCTCCTTCTTGGGGTCGGCGATGACGCCGGACGCGCCGGCGATCATGACCAGGTCCTTCTTCGCCGGGTTGCCGTAGAACGCGCCGACCGTGCTGGTGGCGTTCGGGACGTCCTTGGCGATCTCGGACTTCATCTGGCTGGCGACGGACTGGAGCTGCGGCTCGCTCACCTTCGACCGGCCGGCCAGCGTGGTGGGCTCGACCAGGCGGGTCTTGGTGGCCGTGACGACGTCGCCGACCTCGTCCTTGAGGCCGAACCAGAGGGCGACGCCACCGCCCACGCAGAGCACCAGCACGACGGCCAGCACGATGAGCAGGATCTTGCCGGCGCTCGACTTCTTCTTCGGCGGCAGCGGGGCCGGGGCGCCGTAGCCGGGCTGGCCGGTCTCCGGGTAGCCGCCGTACTGCTGGCCGGGCTGGCCGGGCTCGGGGTAGCCGCCGCCGTACTGCTGGCCGGGCTGGCCGCTCTCCGGGTAGCCGCCGTACTGCGGCTGCTGCTGGGGAGCCGGCGGGTACCCGCCGCCGTACTGGGGCTGCTGCGGCGGCTGGTAGCCGCCGGGCTGCTGCTGGGGCGGGGGGTAGGAACCGGGGTAGGGATTGGACGGCGGCTGGGACATGTTTGGCAGCTCCTGCTGAGAAGTCCGGACGCGTGATCGTAGCCAGCGGCACCGACACCGCACTGTCCGGCCACCGACGACGTGACGAAACCGGAACCGGGTCGTGACCGGGCCGGCCGGGCGATGTCCGCGTGATGTCCGGCCGCTGACCGCCCGGCGGACGGACCGCGGCCCGGAAACGGCCGATCGCGGTGGCCGGACCGTCCGGAGGGGACGGCCGGCCACCGCGATCGTGGCGGAGCTGCGGGTGGTCAGCCGCGGAGGCTGGCGACCCCGCGGGGCAGGAACCGCTTGCCGGTGACCCGCTCCGAGGTGCCGGTGCGGTCCAGGTACGGCGTGACGCCGCCCAGGTGGAACGGCCAGCCGGCGCCCAGGATCATGCACAGGTCGATGTCCTGCGCCTCGGCGACGACGCCCTCGTCGAGCATGAGCCGGATCTCCTCGGCGAGCGCGTCCAGCGCGTTCTGCCGGACCTGTTCGGCGGTGAGCGGCTGGTCGCCGACCACGAGCAGCTTGGCGACCTCCTCGTTGACCTGGTCGTCGACCACGATCGGCTGGCCCGAGTCGGCGATCCGCTTGAGGTTCTCGCTGACGCCGAACCGCTCCGGGAACGCGGCGTGCAGGGTGCCGCCCACGTGGTACGCCACGGCCGGGCCGACCAGCTGGAGCAGGGCGAGCGGGCGCATCGGCAGGCCCAGCGGGTCCAGCGCGCTGTTCGCCACGTCCAGCGGGGTGCCCTGGTCGACGGCCGCGAAGACGGTGCCGAGGAAGCGGGTGAGCAGCCGGTTGACCACGAACGCCGGGGCGTCCTTGACCAGCACGCTCGACTTCCGCAGCTGCTTGCCGACCGCGAACGCGGTCGCGAGGGTGGCGTCGTCGGTCCGCTCGCCGCGGACGATCTCCAGCAGCGGCAGCACGGCGACCGGGTTGAAGAAGTGGAAGCCGACCACCCGCTCCGGGTGCTCCAGGTCGGCGGCCATCTCGGTGATCGACAGGCTGGAGGTGTTGGTGGCGAGCACCGCCTCCGGCTTGACGATCTTCTCCAGCTCGGCCCAGACCTGCTTCTTGACGCCGAGGTCCTCGAAGACCGCCTCGATGACGAAGTCGGCGTCGGCGAAGACGGACTTGTCGACCGAGCCGCTGACCAGGCCGTACAGCTTGGCCGCCGTGCCCTTGTCCATCCGGCCCTTGCTGACGGCCTTCTCGATCTGGGTGTGCACGTAGCCGACGCCCTTGTCCACCCGGGACTGGTCCAGGTCGGTCATGACGACCGGCACCTGGAGGCGGCGGGCGAAGAGCAGGGCGAGCTGGCTGGCCATCAGGCCGGCGCCGACGATGCCCACCTTGGTGACCGGCCGGGCCAGGCCCTTGTCCGGCGCGCCGGCCGGCCGCTTGGCCCGCCGCTGCACCAGGTCGAAGGCGTACAGGCCGCTGCGCAGCTCCTCGGAGAAGACCAGGTCGGCCAGGGCCTCGTCCTCGGCCGCGGTGCCGGCCGCGAAGTCGGCGTCCTTCGCGGTCTCCAGCAGGTCCAGCGCCTTGTACGCGGCCGGGACCGCCCCGTGCAGCCGCTGGTCCAGGGTCTGCCGGGCGAAGTAGAGCACGCCCGCCCACATGTCCTTGTCGACCTCGGGCCGGGTCGGGGTGACCTCGCCCCGGACGACGCCGGCGGCCCACTCCAGGGACCGCTCCAGGAAGTCGGCCGGCTCCAGCAGCACGTCGGCGATGCCCATCTCGGCCGCCTGCTTCGGCTTGAGCATCTTGTTCTGCATGAGCGGGTTCTGCAGGATCACCTGGGTCGCGGCCGGGATGCCGATGAGGTTCGGCAGCAGCTGGGTGCCGCCCCAGCCGGGGACCAGGCCGAGCGAGACCTCGGGCAGCGCCAGGGCCGCCGCGCCCCCCGACAGGGTCCGGTAGTGGCAGTGCAGGGCCAGCTCCAGGCCGCCGCCCATCGCCGCGCCGTTGACGAAGGCGAAGGTGGGGACGGCGCTGTCCTTGAGCCGGGCGAAGACCCGGTGGCCGAGCCGGCCGATCTCCAGCGCCTGCTCGCGGTTCTCCAGCTGCGGGAGGCTGGTGATGTCCGCGCCCACGCAGAAGATGTACGGCTTGCCGGTGACCGCGATGAACGCCGGGTCCGCCGCCAGGGCAGCGGTGATCGCCTCGTCCAGGCTGGTCAGGCCGCCCGGGCCGAAGCTGTTCGGCTTGGTGTGGTCGAAGCCGTTGTCCAGGGTGATGAGGGCGGCGGGACGGTCCAGCCCCGGTACGTTCACCTGGCGCAGCAGCGCCTTGGTGACGACCTCGTTCGGTGCGGCGAGCGCGCTCACTTGTTGTCACCCTTCCAGTGCGGGTTCTCCCAGATGACGGTGCCGCCCATGCCGATGCCGATGCACATGGCGGTGACGCCGTAGCGGACCTCAGGGTGCTCGGCGAACTGCCGGGCGAGCTGGGTCATCAGCCGGACGCCGGAGGAGGCGAGCGGGTGACCGATGGCGATCGCGCCGCCCCACGGGTTGACCCGCGGGTCGTCGTCGGCGATGCCGAAGTGGTCGAGGAAGGCGAGCACCTGCACGGCGAACGCCTCGTTCAGCTCGAACAGGCCGATGTCGTCGATGCTCAGGCCGGCGATGCGCAGCGCCTTCTCGGTCGACGGGATCGGGCCGACGCCCATGACCTCGGGCTCGACGCCGACGAAGCCGTACGAGACCAGCCGCATGCCGATCGGCAGGCCCAGCTCGCGGGCGGTCTCCTCGGCGACCACCAGCGCCGCGGTGGCGCCGTCGTTCAGGCCGGCCGCGTTGCCCGCGGTGACCTTGCCGTGCGGGCGGAACGGGGTCTTGAGGGTGGCGAGCTTCTCCAGCGAGGTCTCCCGGGGAGCCTCGTCGGTGGTGGCCAGGCCCCAGCCGGCCTCCGGGTCGCGGATCGCCACCGGCACGAGGTCGCCCTGGAGCTTGCCGTTGGCGTACGCCTTGGCGGTCTTCTGCTGCGAGGCGAGCGCGAACGCGTCGGTGCGCTCCTTGGTGATGTGCGGGACCCGGTCGTGCAGGTTCTCCGCGGTGGCGCCCATGACCAGCGCGGACGGGTCGACCAGCTTCTCCGCGATGATCCGCGGGTTGGGGTCGACGCCCTCACCCATCGGGTGGCGGCCCATGTGCTCCACGCCGCCGGCGATCGCCACGTCGTAGGCGCCCATGGCGATGCCGCTGGCGACGGTGGTGACGGCGGTCATCGCGCCGGCGCACATCCGGTCGATGGCGAAGCCGGGCACCGTCTTGGGCAGGCCGGCCAGCAGGGCGGCGGTGCGGCCGATGGTCAGGCCCTGGTCGCCGATCTGGGTGGTGGCCGCGATGGCGACCTCCTCCACCTTCTCCGGCGGCAGCTGCGGGTTGCGCCGCATCAGCTCGCGGATGCAGCGGATCACCAGGTCGTCGGCGCGGGTGTTGGCGTACATGCCACCCGCCTTGCCGAACGGGGTGCGGACGCCGTCGACGAAGACGACATCCCGAACTTCACGGGGCACTTGGAGCCTCCTTTTCGACCATGATTCGGCTTCCGCGCCGCGAGACGGCGCCACGGACCGAATGAGGGTCGGCCGGCACTGGCGGTTTCCCCCGGATGCTACTCGCCAGTAACCTCCGCCGACAGCACCCCCCATGTGGCCAACCCCACACCCCGCCGGGCTTCTCCGGAGGGGTCAGGAAGCCGGGAGGTGGAGGGCCTCCGTCAGGGCGGGAAGGAGGAGGCTGATCTGCCACTCCCGCGCGCCGAAGGTGCGCAGGGTCTCCGCGACCGTGTCGTCGGTGATCTCCTCGGGGGGCTGCCAGGCCAGCCGGCGGATGGAGTCCGGGGCGATCAGGTTCTCCGGCGGCAGGTGGTGCGCGCCGGCGGTGCCGACCACCACCTCGCGGCAGCGGGCCAGCCGGCCGGCCGCCACCGGGTCGCGCTCCGCCCACCGGTGCGGCGGGGGCGGACCCTCCACCACGGGGCTCACCGGCAGGGCGTCGTCCGGCAGCTGGCGCGCGTCGTCCAGGGCCGCCAGCCAGGTACGCGCCAGCCGGCGCACCGAACGGCCACCGAAACCGGGAAGCGTCAACAGGGTCTTCTCGTCCTTCGGGTCCAGCTCGGCGGCCGCCACGATGGCCGAGTCCGGCAGCACCCGGCCCGGTGCGGCGTCCCGCCGCGCGGCGATCTGGTCCCGCGCGTACCACAGCGAGCGCACCCGGGCCTGGGCCCGCGCGCCGCGCACCCGGTGGATGCCCGAGGTGCGGCGCCACGGCTCGGCCCGGACCCGGGGCGGGCGGGCGCCGTTGCGCACCAGCGCGGCGAACTCCTCCGCCGCCCAGGCCGACTTGCCCTGCTTGGTCAGCTCCTCGTCGAGCGCGTCGCGCAGGTCGACCAGCAGCTCCACGTCCAGCGCCGCGTACGTCAGCCAGGACTCCGGCAGCGGCCGGCTCGACCAGTCCGCCGCCGAGTGGTGCTTCTCCAGGCTGTAGCCGAGCACCTGCTCGGTCAGCGCGGCCAGACCCACCCGCTCGAAACCGGCCAGCCGGGCGGCCAGCTCGGTGTCGAACAGCCGGCGCGGGCGCAGGCCCAGCTCGGCGAGGCAGGCGAGATCCTGGCTGGCGGCGTGCAGCACCCACTCGGCCTCGGCGATCACCGAGTCGAGGGCGGTCAGGTCGGGCAGCGGCAGCGGGTCGATCAGCGTGGTGCCGGAGCCCGCCCGGCGGAGCTGCACCAGGTAGGCGCGCTGGCTGTAGCGGTAGCCGGAGGCACGCTCGGCGTCCAGGGCCACCGGGCCGGTGCCGGCCGCGAAGCGGGCCACGACCTCGTCGAGCTCGCTCGGAGTGGCCACCGGCGCGGGCGTGCCCTCGCGCGGGGCGGTCAGCGGGACGGGCCCGCCGGCGGTGGGTTCGGTCCCCGCGTCCGCCGGCTCCGGCATGGCCGAGGACGGATGCGGCGAGGCCTCTTCCGTACGGCTTTCGGCGGCCCGACGGCGCAGGGGTGGTTCGTCGGTCACCTGACAACCCTAGTGCGCCGGGCGATCCGGCGTGCGCAGCCGGTCGGGCGCGTGTCGGCGGGATGTCCGGGAGGTGCCGTGACGGTCGGGTTGCGCCGGGATGCCAGGGTCGGACACCGGGGGAGACAAACCCCTTTCACGCAGGTACGGTCCATCGAGCCGTGGCCCGCGAGGGCGTCGGTGCGGTCACGGGGGAGGACAGGCGATCATGACGGGCGCGTACGGGGCCGGGGACGGCGTGCCGGGGCCGGGCGGCGACGAGACTGCCGCCCCGGAGCGGGCCGGGGCCGACCGGCCGGGGCCGCTGCCGCCGCGCATCGTCCCGCCGACCGGCCACGCCACCGTTCCCGGCCAGCCGACCGGCTACCCCTCCGCGGGCCTCCCGGGCGCGCCCGCCGAGGGCTTCCCGCCCGCCTCCGGCTCCGCGTCCGTCGCGCCCGGCACCGGTTCCGCCGCTGGTGCGCCGGGCGCCGACTTCTCGGGGGCCCGAGCAACCTGGTCGGCGCCGCCGAACAGCGGCCAGTGGGGCGATCCGCCCGCACCCACCCCGCGCACCCCCGACGACTGGCGCCCGGCGCCGCCGGGCGCAGTGCCGGGGCAGCCGACCGCCCCGGCCCAGCCCTCCGCCTACCCGACTCAGCCCACGCCCGGCCCGACCTACCCGGCTCCGGCGTCCGGCGCGGCCTTCCCGGCCCAGCCCACCTCCGGCCCGGCCTATCCTGCTCCGGCGTCCGGTACCGCCCACCCGGCTCCGACGTCCGGCGCGGCCTACCCGGCCCAGTCCCCGCCCGGCGCGGCCTACCCGGGCCAGGCCACCTCCGGTCCGGCCTATCCCGGGCAGCCGGTCGCCACGACGCTGCCGGGGTCGCCCACCGGGCAGCCGGAGCGCGGCGGGCGGGGGCGCCGGCTGCCGGTCGTGACGCTCGTCCTGGCCGGGATCCTGGCGCTGGTGGCGGGCCTGCAGGCGTACCAGATCCACCGGCTGGACGGCCGGATCGCCGCCACCGACCGGCGGCTGGCCGAGGCGCAGGGCGCGGCCACCGGCCGGCTCGACGGCCTGGAGGAGCGGGCGGGTGTCCTGGAGAAGCAGGCCGGTGCCGCGTTCAACCCGGAGGCCGTGGCGAGCGCGGTGCTGCCCAGCGTGTTCCGGGTCCGGGCCGGCCAGTTCACCGGCACGGCCTTCGCCATCGGCAAGGCGCCGTCCGGGGGCGGCACCACGCTGCTCACCAACTTCCACGTGGTGGAGGCCGTCTTCACCGCGGGCGACCGCAAGGTCTTCCTGGAGCGGACCGACCAGCGGTTCGAGGCGACCATCGTCGAGGTCGACAAGGACAAGGACCTCGCCCACCTGCGCACCACCGCGAAGTTCACCGGCCTGGTCGCGGCACGTACGCCGGTGAAGTCGGGGCAGCAGATCGTGGTGGTCGGCGCGCCGCTCGGCCTCCAGGACAGTGTCACCACCGGCGTGGTGAGCGCGTTCCGTAAGGACGAGGGCGGCTCCGGTCCGGTGATCCAGTTCGACGCGCCGATCAACCCCGGCAACTCCGGCGGGCCGGTGATCAACGGCTCGAAGGAGGTCGTGGGCATCGCCACGGCCAAGGCCCGGGACGCCGAGGGCATCGGCCTGGCGGTGCCGATCAAGACCGCGTGCGACCGGTTCAAGCTCTGCTGACCGGCGCGCCGCCGGCGGCTTGACCGCGTACCGCACCGTCGAGGCGTGGGCCCTGCCACGCCGACCGCAGACCCCGGCCCTACGGGCCACCCCGCGGGGGACCAGCAAACCTGGAGGAAGAAGCATGTCCCAGCCACCGACCGGAGCGGGCGGCTACCCGCCCCAGCCGCCGGGGGGCACCGTCTACGGCAGCCCGTACGGGGCCCAGCCCGAGCCCCCGCAGCACGCGGCGGCCCAGCCCGAGCCCACCCTGCCGCAGCCCACCGCCCCGATTCCCGGGCAGTACGCGCCAGGCGCCGCCCCGGTTTCCGCGCCCGGGTACCCGCAGCCCATGTCGGCCCCGCCGACCTCCGGCGCGGGCGTGGCGCCCGGGTACCCGCAGCCCATGTCGGCTCCGCCGACCTCCGGCGCGCCGGGTTACCCGCAGCCGATGTCGGCCCCGCCGACCTCCGTCCCGCCGGTCTCCGGCGCCGGCCCGGCACCCGGCTACCCGCAGCCGATGTCAGCTCCGCCGACCTCCGTCCCGCCGGTCTCCGGCGCCGGCCCGGCACCCGGCTACCCGCAGCCGATGTCGGCCCCGCCGGGCTACCCGATGTCGGCCCCGCCCGGCCCGGTGCCGCCCTACGGGGCGCCCGGGGCGGGCGGCGGGAAGGGGCGGACCGCCCTCATCCTGGGCATCGTCGCCGGGCTGCTCCTGGTCCTCGGCGGCGTGATGACCGGCCTCTACGTCACCACCAACGGCAAGCTGCACAAGGCCGAGCAGCAGGTCAGCCAGCGGGACGGCACGATCACCGCGAACCGGCAGGAGATCGACAAGCTCAAGGGCGACCTCCAGACGGTGCGCGACAAGCTGGCCGACACCGAGCAGGACCTGACCGGCACCAAGAACGACCGGGACGAGCAGGCCCGGCAGAAGAAGGTCATCGGGAACTGCCTGGACAAGCTGACCGCGGCCATCGGGGCGGCGTCCCGGGGCGACAAGGCCGCCTTCGATGCCGCCAACAAGGGGCTGGACAAGGTCTGCGACGAGGCCGAGAACTACCTCTGACCCGGCTTCACCACGGGCCGCTCCGACCGTTCGGGGCGGCCCTCGCCGTGCCCGAATCTGCGGATCTTGGCGAGTTGTCGTTCACCGCGAACGGCAACTCGCCAAGATCGCGGAAGTTACGAGGTCAGGCGGCGCCGGCGGGGCGGCGGGTGTGTAGCGCCGTGACGCCGGGTGGGGGGAGGCCGGCCGTCGAGGCCAGCAGGGTGCACCAGCCGAGCAGGTGGGGGGCCAGGTCGGTGCTGAGCGGCGTCCAGGAGGCGCGGATCTCGATGTCGCCCGCGGCGGGCGGCCCGGCCAGCTCGCCGAACCGGGTGGAGAGCGTCTGGGTGACCGTGCCGCCGATGGCCCGGTAACGGGCCTCCTGCGCGTCGAGGGCGTCGGTCAGCCAGGTCCAGCCCACCCCGGGCAGCAGCGGGTCGCTGGCCAGGTCGACCTCCAGCTCGGCGGTCACGTAGGTGACCAGCCGCAGGGTGCCCTGCCACGCCTCGTGCCCGGCCGGGTCGTGCAGCAGGATGAGCCGCCCGGTGGCCACCTCGTCGCCGTCGCGCAGCACGCCGGCGGAGAGCGCGAACGCGTAGGGGGCCAGGCGCTGCGGGGCGCCGACCTCCTCCAGCACGATCTCGGGGCGGCATGTCACCGATCGCAGCCCCGCGACCGCGCGGGCGAAGGTTTCCGGGAGCGCGATCGGGGGGGCCATGACGGCAGCCTATGCCGCCCCACGCCGCCCGGTGTGACGGCACGCCGGGCGATCATCCCGATCATGCGGCCGGACCCCGTGAGAAGGGACCCGGGCGTCGACAAGGGGCCCGTCCGTTCACGTCACAAAAGGTGACGGTGGCGGCGGGAGGCGTCCGGGCGCGTGGCACGATTGCCGCGATGACCACCGACACCACGGGCACTGCCGCCCGAGACGGAGAATCCCGCCGCGGCGGGCCGGCCGACTCGCCCTTCGTCCGCGCCTGCCGGCGCGAGCCGGGCCCGCACACCCCGGTCTGGTTCATGCGCCAGGCCGGCCGGTCGCTGCCGGAGTACCGCGACATCCGGGCCAACGTGCCGATGCTGGACTCGTGCCGCCGCCCCGAGCTGGTCCGGGAGATCACCCTCCAGCCGGTCCGCCGGCACGGGGTCGACGCGGCCATCCTGTTCAGCGACATCGTGGTGCCGGTGGCCGCCGCCGGGGTCGACCTGGACATCGTGCCCGGCACCGGCCCGGTGGTGGCCGAACCGGTGCGCACCGCCGCCGACGTCGAGCGGATCAACCCGATCGGCCGCGACGAGGTGTCCTACGTGGACGAGGCCGTGCGCCTGCTCGTCGCCGAGCTGGGCGACACCCCGCTGATCGGCTTCGCGGGCGCGCCGTTCACCCTGGCCAGCTACCTGGTCGAGGGCGGGCCGTCGCGGACCCATGCGAAGACCAAGGCGCTCATGTACGGCGACCCGGACCTGTGGCACGCGCTCTGCGCCCGGCTCTCCGAGGTGACGCTGGCGTTCCTGCGGGTGCAGGTCGACGCCGGGGTCTCCGCGGTGCAGCTCTTCGACTCCTGGGCCGGGGCGCTCTCCGAGGCGGACTACCGCCGCTACGTGCTGCCGCACTCGGCGTACGTGCTCGCCGGCCTGGCGGACGCGGGCGTGCCCCGGATCCACTTCGGGGTGGGCACCGCGGAGCTGCTCGGCGCGATGGGCGAGGCCGGCGCCGACGTGGTGGGCGTGGACTGGCGTACGCCGCTGGACGTCGCGACCCGCCGGATCGGTCCGGACCGGGCCGTGCAGGGCAACCTCGACCCGGCCGTGCTGCTCGCGCCCTGGCCCGTGGTGGAGGCCGAGGTGCGCCGGATCCTCGGCGAGGGGCGGGCCGCACCCGGTCACGTGTTCAACCTCGGTCACGGCGTGCTGCCGGAGACCGACCCCGAGGTGCTGACCCGGGTGGTCGCGCTGGTGCACGAGCTGTCCGCGCGGCCGGCCGCGTAAGGGAGGGACGACCATGGCGCGACCGTGGCGGGTGGCGATCGTCGGTGGCGGGATCACCGGGCTGGCCGCCGCCGTCCGCCTGCGCGACCGCGCTCCCGCCGGCACCGAGATCACCGTGTACGAGCAGTCCGGCCGCCTCGGCGGCAAGCTGCGCACCGGTGAGCTGGCCGGCGGGCCGGTCGAGTTCGGCGCCGAGTCGTTCCTGATGCGTGACCCGGCCGGCGGGGAGTCGGCCGTGGTGACCCTGGTCCGCCGGCTCGGCCTGGCCGGCGCGATCGTGCACCCCACCGTCGGGCAGGCGGCCCTGCTGGTCGACGGCGGGCTGCGCCCGGTCCCGGGCGGCACCCTGGTGGGCGTACCCGGGGATCTGGACAAGGTGGCGGCGGTGGCGCGGCCGGCCGCGGCGGCCGACCGGGACGGCGGTGCGCCGCTGCTGCCGCCGGAGGGCGACGTGTCGGTCGGCGCGCTGGTCCGCGACCGGCTCGGCGACGAGGTGGTGGCGCGCCTGGTCGACCCGATGCTCGGGGGCGTCTACGCCGGCCGGGCCGACGACCTCTCGCTGGTCACCACGATGCCGGCCCTGGCCCGGGCGGCCCGGGTCGAGCACACCCTGGTCGGGGCGGTCCGCGCCGCGCAGGCCGCCGCGCCCCGCGCCCCGGGCGCCCCGGTCTTCGGCACCCTGGCCGGCGGGCTGAGCACGCTGGTCGAGGCGGCGGCGCGGGAGAGCGGGGCGACGGTCCGCCGGGACGCCGCGGTGCGTGAGCTGCACCGCACCCCGACCGGCTGGCGCCTGGTGGTCGGCCCCACCCGCGATCCCGAGTTCGTGGCGGCCGACGCCGTGCTGCTCGCCGTGCCGGCCCGCCCGGCCGCCCGGCTGCTCGACGGCCCGGCGCCGGAGGTCGCGGCGACCGTCGGGGGACTGGACTACGCCAGCGTCGCGCTGGTCACCATGGCCCTGCCCGAGCCGGAGCTGCCGGAGCTGTCCGGCTTCCTGGTCCCGGCCACCGAGGGGCTGCTCATCAAGGCGTCCACCTTCTTCACCACGAAGTGGGGGCACCTGCGCCGGTCCGACGGGCTCGCCCTGGTGCGCGCCTCGGTGGGCCGGTACGGCGAGGAGACCTCGCTCCAGCTCACCGACGACGACCTGGTCGCCACCGTGCACCGGGAGCTGTCGAAGGTGCTCGGCACGCCGCTGCCGGCCCCGGTGGCCCGGCACGTGCAGCGGTGGGGCGGCGCCCTGCCGCAGTACACGCCCGGCCACCTCGGCCGGGTGGCGGCGGTCCGGGCGGCGCTGCGTGCCGCCCACCCGACGCTGGCCCTGGCCGGCGCCGGCTACGACGGCGTCGGCATCCCGGTCTGCGTCCGCTCCGGCGAGACGGCGGCCGAAGAGATCATCACTGCACTGGGAGGATCGGCAGCATGACGGAGCAGACCAACGCGGCCCGGCTGCGGGAGCTCAACGAGACCATCCGCTACACCATGTGGTCGGTGTACCGGGCCACCAGCCCGCTCCCGTCGCTGCGCGAGAACGTCGTCGCCGAGGTCGAGTCGCTCTTCGAGGAGCTGGCCGGCAAGGACGTCACGGTCCGCGGCACGTACGACGTGTCGGGCCTGCGCGCCGACGCGGACCTGATGATCTGGTGGCACTCGTCCTCCAGCGACGCGCTCCAGGACGCCTACCTGCGGTTCCGGCGCACCACGCTGGGCCGGGCGCTGACCCCGGTCTGGTCGCAGATGGCGTTGCACCGGCCGGCCGAGTTCAACAAGAGCCACATCCCGGCGTTCCTGGCCAACGAGGAGCCCCGCGCCTACCTCTGCGTCTACCCGTTCGTCCGGTCCTACGAGTGGTACCTGCTGCCCGACGCCGAGCGGCGGGAGATGCTGGCGGAGCACGGCAAGATGGCGCGCGGCTACCCGGACGTGCGGGCCAACACGGTCGCCTCGTTCGCCCTGGGCGACTACGAGTGGATGCTCGCCTTCGAGGCCGACGAGCTGCACCGCATCGTCGACCTGATGCGCGATCTGCGGGCTGCCACCGCCCGCCGGCACGTGCGCGAGGAGGTGCCCTTCTACACGGGCCGCCGTCGCTCGATCGCCGACTTCGTCACCTGCCTGGTCTGACCCGTGCCGGCCGGGGCCGCGCTCCGCGACCCCGGCCGGACGGCGGTCAGGCGACCGTCGTGCAGGAGAGGATCCCGGGTACCGGGTTGGTCCCGCTCGACGTGCCGACGAACCCGAACGACGTGCTCGCCCCCGCGGCGAGGGTGCCGTTGTAGGCGACGTTGCGCGCGGTGACCAGCGTCCCGCTGGTGCTCACCGTGGCGTTCCACGCCGAGCTGACCTGCTGGCCGTTGGCGTAGTTCCAGCTCACCGACCAGCCGCGGATCGGCGAGCCGCCGTTGGTCACCTGCACCTCGGCCTGGAAGCCGCCGCCCCACTGCCCGGTGATCCGGTACGTCGCCGTGCACGCCCCGGCCGGGTTCGGCGTGGTCGGGGGCGGCGTGCTCGGCGGGGTGGGGGTCGGTGACGGCGTGCTCGGCGGGGTGGCGGTCGGCGACGACGTGCTGGGCGGCGTGGTCGAGCCGCCGCCGAAGTCCACGTCGCTGCACAGGTAGTACGACTGGTCCAGGTGGCTGGCCTGCCAGATGGTGTAGACGACGTGCCGGCCGGTCCGGCCCGGCGCGTTCGCCGGCACCTGGATCGACACGCCCGAGGTCTCGGGCGTCCACTGGCTGGCCGGGGTGTTGCCGATCTGGCCGGCCAGTTCCAGGTCGCTCCAGCGCAGCGGCGTGGTGAGCGCGTTGTAGCCCTGCTTCGTCACGTACACCCGGATGTAGTCGGCGCCGTGGCTGGCCTGGTCGTACAGCTTGATCCGGAAGTTGCCGGTCACCGGCGAGGTCTTCCAGGCGCCGACCGTGTCGAGGGCGTTGTAGCGCCCGCTGGAGGTGCGCCCGCCGCTGCAGAGCTGGCCGTCGGGGATGGCCGCCTGGTGGTTGCCGGCGACGCCCTCCCGGAACAGGCCGTTCCAGTTCCACATGGCGTTCGGGTCGGCCTGCCAGGCCTGCCAGCACATCGGGTCCTGCGTGGCCATCGCCGGGTTCTGGAAGTCGCTGCCCCAGCGCTGCCAGCAGCCGTAGTTGCGGGACGCCGGGTCGACCACCGACCCGTGCGCCGAGGCCGGGCCGGACAGGGCGGTGGTGAGCAGCGCCGCGACGACCGCGCAGACGCTCAGGATCGCCGCCACGAGTGGTGCGCGGCGGCGGTGCGGAGTGGACATGGTGAGCCTCCGGGGTGGGGATGTCGGTGCACGACGCCCGGACGGTGCGGGAGTTGCCCCCTCCCGCGGGACGGCTCGCGTGGCGGCTCCGCCTGGCACGCTGCCACAGGAAAGCGGTATCCGTCAATGTCTGCTCAGGCGGCGGCGCGGCCCTCCCGCCGCATGGGGGTGTGCGGGATGCCGTCCTCGACGTAACCGGGGCCGCTGACCGCGAAGCCGTGGCCGGCGTAGAAGTCGACCAGGTGGGTCTGCGCGTCCAGCACGCACGGGCGGTCGCCCACCGCCGCCAGGGCCTCGGTCAGGAGCGCGCCGGCCAGGCCCGCGCCGCGGGCCGCCGGGGCCACCACGACCCGGCCGATCCGCGCCACCCCGCCCGGGTCGGCGAGGATCCGCAGGTACGCCACCACGGCGCCGTCCCGGGTCAGCCAGAGGTGCCGGGTGCCGGGTTCGACGTCCCGGCCGTCCAGCTCCGGGTACGGGCAGGACTGCTCCACCACGAACACGTCGATGCGCAGCCGCAGCAGGTCGTGGAAGGTGCGCGCGTCCAGCTCGGCGAAGCCGGCCAGGTGGGACTCGGTAGGCATCCCGCGATGGTAGGCCCGTCCCGCGCGGTGCTCAGGCGGGGCGGGCGCCGACCGCGTCGCGGACCTCGGCGCCCTGGGTGCCCTCGACCGCGCGGGCGCAGTGTGCGCAGCAGAAGAAGCGGCCGGAGACCTCGACCCCGTGCCCGACGATCTTCGTCTGGCAGTGCTCGCAGATCGGCGCCATCTTCTGGATGGCGCACTCGAAGGAGTCGAAGGTGTGCGTGGCCCCGTTGACCGTGCGCACCTCGAACGCCATCCAGTAGTCGTTGCCGCAGACCTCACAGGTAGCCATACGAAACCCCCCGAAAACGGACCCGTCACCTCAGGGTCGGCCAGCGGACACGCCCCGGCAACCGAAACCGGCGAACCTGATCCGGCTCGACGGCGAGTCGCCCCCGGCGTGTCGCGCGTTAGCCCTGGTGACCGCCCTCGAACCCCGGAGGATCCGTGATCAAGCGCAACAAGCTCTTCGGCAACCAGACCCGGGTCACCTTCTGCCTGCCCAGGGACACCCCGCCCGGCACGGTCAGCGTCGTCGGCTGCTTCAACGACTGGCAGCCCGGCCGGCACGAGCTGGTCGCCCGCCGCGACGGCACCCGCACGGTGACGGTGCGGCTCGCCCCGGGCGAGTACCGCTTCCGCTACCTGGCCACGGGCGGCGTGTGGCTGGACGACGAGGCCGCCGACGCGGTCGACGAGAAGGGCAGCCGGCTGCTGCTCTGACCGGCCGGCGGCGTCGTGCCGTTAGCTCCCGCGCGCCGTCAGCCCTGCGGCTCCAGCCGCACCGAGATCGAGTTCACGCAGTGCCGGGTGTCCTTCGGGGTGAAGCCCTCGCCCTCGAAGACGTGCCCCAGGTGGCTGTCGCAGCGGGCGCAGCGGATCTCGACCCGCCGCATGCCGAGGGTGTTGTCGGGGATCTCCTTGACCGCACCCGGGATGGCGTCGTCGAAGCTCGGCCAGCCGCAGTGCGAGTCGAACTTGTCCTCGCTGCGGAACAGCTCGGCCCCGCAGGCCCGGCAGTGGTAGACGCCGGGGGTCTTGGTCTCGACGTACTCGCCGGTCCACGGCCGCTCGGTGCCGGCCTCGCGGAGCACCCGGAACTCCTCGGGGCTCAGCCGGACCCGCCACTCGTCCTCGGTGCGGGGCAGTTCATTGTCGGAAAGACTCACCGCTCAACGGTACGTCGGCCGTCGGTGGCATCGCATAGTGTCGCCCAATGGCTGGCAGCAAGGCCGCAGTCGAGGAGATCGAGGTCGCTGGGCACACCGTCCGGCTGAGCAGCCCGGACCGGGTGATCTTCCCGCAGCGCGGTTTCACCAAGGCGGACGTCTTCCACTACTACCTGTCGGTCGGCGAGGGCATCATGCGGGCCCTGCGCGACCGGCCCACCACCCTCCAGCGCTTCCCGGAGGGCATCGAGGGGGAGGCGTTCTTTCAGAAGCGGGTGCCGGCCCGGGGCGTACCCCCGTGGGTGGCGACCGCGGAGATCAGCTTCCCCAGCGGCCGGAAGGCCGCCGAGCTGTGCCCGGCCGACCTGGCGCACGTGGCCTGGGCCGCGCAGATGGGCACCGTGGTGTTCCACCCGTGGCCGGTGCGCGCCGCCGACGTCGACCGGCCCGACGAGCTGCGCATCGACCTGGACCCGCAGCCCGGCACCGACTTCACCCACGCGGTGACCGCCGCCGCTGAGCTGCGCGGGCTGCTCGACGAGCTGGGGGTGACCGGCTGGCCGAAGACCTCCGGCGGCCGGGGCGTGCACGTCTACCTGCGCATCCAGCCGCGCTGGACGTTCGTCGAGGTGCGCCGGGCGACCATCGCGCTGGCCCGCGAGCTGGAACGGCGCCGCCCGGAGCTGGTGACTACCGCCTGGTGGAAGGAGGAGCGCGGCAGCCGGGTCTTCGTGGACTTCAACCAGATGGCCCGCGACCGCACCATCGCCTGCGCGTACTCGCTGCGGGCCAACGGGCGGGCCACCGTCTCCACCCCTGTTGAGTGGGCCGAGCTGCCCGACGTCGAGCCGGACGACTTCCACCTGGGCAGCGTGCCGGCCCGGTTCGCCGAGCGGGGCGACCCGCACGCCGGCATCGACGACTCCCCGTGGGACATCACCCCGCTGCTGGAGTGGGCCGAGCGGGACGCCGCCGCCGGTCAGGGCGACATGCCCTACCCGCCGGAATACCCGAAGATGCCCGGCGAGCCGAAGCGGGTGCAGCCCTCCAAGGACCGCGACCGGCCGCGCGCCTGACCGGCCGGCGAGCGCCGCCACCGCGGCAGCTCCGGGCCGCGTGATAACGATCACGTAACGCGCGCGAACCTTTCCCGCCTCCCGATGGGTCTTCCTGGTCATCGGCCCGCCGGGGCCAGGAGAGGACGTCGGATGAAGCTGGTGTGGAGGCGGGCGGTCGAGGCTCGTGGACTGCTGCTCGCCGCCGCGGTCGCGGCCCTGGTCGCGGTCGCGTTGGTCACCGGGCTCTCCGACTACAACCGCCGGGCGGTGGACGCCGGCGCCCGGGCGGTGCTGGACGCCGCCCCGGCCGACGAGCGCAGCCTGCTGGTCAGCGGCTCCGGGGGGCGCGACGCCGCCGAGTACGCCGACCGGGACCGGGCGGTCCGCGCCCAGTTCGCCAACGGCCTCGGCGGCGCCCCGGTCTCCGTGGCCACGGCCCGCTACGGCACCGGGCGGGAGCTGACCGGTGACCTCGGGCCGGCCCGCACCGACGACGACCCGATGTTCGCCAGCCTCGCCACGCTGGCCGACCTGCCGGGGCACGCCGAGCTGACCGGCGGGTCGTGGCCGACGCCGGGCGCGTCGCCATTGCAGGTCACCCTCCCCGAGAAGATCGCCGGCCAGCTCGGCCTGCGGGTCGGTGAGCGGGTGCCGCTCTACGACCGCAGCGCCGAGCGGGCCGGGGCCGTGGTGCTGGCCGGCACCTGGCGGCCCCGCGATCCGGCCGACGCGTACTGGCGGCTCGCGCCGGGTGTGGGCGACAGCCAGGGCGACGCGGCGAGCGACTCGTACGGGCCGTTCGCGCTGGACCCGGCCGACTTCGCGCGTACCTTTCCGGGTTCGACCTCGGGCTCCTGGCTGGTCGCCCCCGACCTCGCCGTGGTCGAGCCGAGCCGGCTGACCGGGGTCACGGCGGCCCTCGGCACCGTCGTCGACGACATCCCCGACGCCACCGGCCTCGGCTCCTCCACGCAGACCGTGAGCCACCTCGACCGGCTGGTCGACCGGCTCGGCCGGGCCGACCTGGTGGGCCGGTCCGCCCTGCTCACCCCGCTGCTGCTGATCGTGGTGCTCGGCGGGTACGCGCTGGTGCTGGTCGCCGCGCTGCTCAACGAGGACCGCCGGGGGCAGACCGCGCTGCTGCGCGCCCGTGGCGCCGCCCGCGGCCAGCTCGCCGGACTCGCCGTACGCGAGGCGACCCTGGTGGTGGTCCCGGCCGTGCTGCTGGCGCCGGCGCTGACCGGACAGGCTGTGCACCGTCTCGGCGGGGACCTGCGGCTGGCCGACGGCGGGGTGGCCCGGATCTGGCTGGTCGCCGTCGCCACCGCGATCGGCTGCCTGCTCGCCATGGTGCTGCCGGCGCTGCGCCGCGCCGGCACCTACGTGGCGGACATGGCGGCCCGCTCCCGTCCCACCCGGGGCGCGGCCGTGCAGCGCGCCAGCGTCGACCTGGCCCTGGTCGCGCTGGCCGTGCTCGCCTGGACCCAGCTGCGGCAGTACTCGTCGCCGCTGGCCGGGGCCGGCGGCCGGCTCGGCATCGACCCGCTGCTCGCCGCCGCGCCCATCATCGGCGTGCTGGCCGGCGCGGTGATCGCGCTGCGGCTGCTGCCCCCGGCCACCCGGGTCGCCGAACGCTTCGTGGACCGGCGGCCGTGGACGGCCACCATGTTCGGCATGTGGCAGGCCGGTCGCCGGCCGCACGCCGGCCCGGTGCTGCTGCTCGCCCTCGCCGTCGGTGGCAGCACCCTGGCCTGGTCGCTGGTCGCCTCCTGGGAACGGTCGCAGAGCGACCAGGCCCGGCACACCGTCGGCGCCGACCTGCGGCTGGTCGAGCGGAACGGCGCCGCGCCCGCCGACCGGGCCGGCCGGTTGGCCACCACGGCCGGGCTGGACCGGGTGCTGCCGGCCTGGCGGGACGAGGTCCGGCTCGGCCGCGACGACCGGCCGGCCAGCGTGGTGAGCCTCGACGCCGCCGCCGCGACCGGGCTGCTCCGCCTCGACGACGCGGCCGGCGAGGCGTCCACCGCCGCGCTGCTGGACCGGCTGGTCAAGGGGCGGGCCGCGCCCGCCGGGCCGGTCCTGCCGGCCGGCGCGCACACCCTCGCCGGCACCGTCCGCGCCCCGGTCGACACGGAGTTCGCGCTTCCGCGGCAGACCGTGTCCGTGCTGCTCACCACCGACACCGGCGCCGCCTGGCGGCTGCCGCTGGGTGTCGCCGGAGGCGACGGCCGCCCGGTGCGCTTCGCGGTGCCACTGCCGGAGACCGGCGGCGCGCCGCTGCGGCTGGCCGGATTCGAGGCCGACGGCGGCGACGCGGTCGGTCACGCGTACCGGATGAGGTTCGACCGGCTCCGGCTCACCGACGCCGCCGGGGCGGCGCTGCCGCTGCCCCTGGACGGGGACTGGCGGGTCGCCGACACGGCGCAGGGACCGCGCGGCCCGGCCCAGGTCACCCCGACCACCGTCGACGCCACCCACGACATCGCGCTGCCGGCCGGGGCCCTGGAGTTCGCCCGCCAGCCCTCCTCCCGGTTCGCCGTGGTGCCCGCCGTGGACGACCCGCCGGTGCCCGCCCTGGTCACCCCCGGCGTCGCCGCGGCGCTGAACATCCGCACCGGTGACACCGTGCCCCTGCAGCTGTCCGGGGTGTCGCTGCCGGTGAAGGTGGTCGGTCAGGTGACCGCCGTGCCCGGCACCACCGCCGACGGCGTGCTGCTCGACCTGCCCGCCGCCACCAACCTGCTGCTCCGCCAGCAGGGCACCATCCGGCCCGTGGCCGAGTGGTGGCTGCGCACCGACGACGGCGGGCACGCCGCCGCGGCGGAGCACCTCGCCGCCTTCCCCGGCACCACACTTCTCGACCGCCGGCAGGTCGCCGCGGAGGCGGCCCACGACCCGTACTGGCGGGGCGCCCGCACCGGGCTGCTCGCCGCCGCGCTCGGCTCCGTGCTGCTCGCCCTGGTCGGCCTGGCCGTGGACGTCTGGGCCACCACCCGGCACCGGCTCGCCGAGTTCGCGGTGCTGAACACGCTCGGCGCGAACGCCCGGCTGCTGGCCCGCGCCCTCCTCGCCGAACAGGCGTTCCTGGCCGGCATCGGCGTCGGCGTCGGGCTGCTGGTCGGGGCCGGCGTGGCGGCCACCATGGTGCCGCTGGTGATCCTCACGCCGGCCGCCGGCCGGCCGGTGCCCGAGGCGGTGTTCACCGTGCCGTGGTCGCCCGTCGGGCTGACCGCCGCCGGGCTGCTGCTGGCCGCGCTGGCCTTCGCCGCCCTCATCACCACCGGCATCCGCCGCCGGGTGGCCGCCGCACAGCTCCGGATCGGGGGAGAACGATGAGTCCGTCAGGCGCGCCGCGGCGGGTCCGGGCGTACGGGGGGCACTTCCTGCTGCTCGCCGTCCTGACCCTGGTCACCGCGCTGCTGATCACCGCGCTGCCCCGGGTCGTCGACCGGCTCACCGGGCAGGGGCTGCGGGAGCACATGGCCGCCCAGCCGGTGGCCCGGCGCGACCTGACCTACAGCACCGAGCAGGTGGTGCTGCCCCGGATCGCCTCCCGGACCGCCGCCGCCCGCGCCGACGAGCTGGCCACCGTCGAGGCGCGGATGCCCCCGGCCGTGCGGCAGGTCATCGGCGAGCGGTGGTACGCGGCCCAGACCGGCTTCTCCCGGCTCACCGGGCCGACCCTGAGCGCCGACAAGGGGCTGATCGACCTCAGCCTGCGCACCATGACCGGGCTGCCCGAGGCGGCCACCCTGGTCGACGGGCGCTGGCCGGCCGACGGCCGCGGTGCCGGCGGCGCCATCGAGCTGGCCCTCGCCGACACCGTTGTGGGGCCGCTCGGGATCCGCGCCGGCAGCGCCTTCGCGCTCTCCATCCTCGACGAGAAGGGCAAGCCGGTGCAGAGCATCAGGGTGGCCCTGGTCGGGGTGTTCCGGCCCACCGACCCGCACGGCGGGATCTGGGACGGGCTGCCGTCGATGCTGCGGCTCGCCGCGCCCACGGGCGACGGACAGCCGTTCCTGTCCGCCGGGTACACCTCCGAGGCCGGCTTCGACGCGGCCGCCGCCGCCGGCTGGGCGGTCAGCTACAGCTGGCGCTACCGGGTGGGGGCCGACCGGGTCACCGCCGGGCAGCTCACCGCACTGATCGACGGGCTCGCCGAGCTGGAGCGCACCCGCCCGGCCGGGCTCACCCTGACCCAGGGCGTCGACATCGCGCTGCGCCGCTTCGCGGAGTCGCTCGCCGCCGCCCGTACGCTGCTCGCCGTCATCGCGGCCGGGCTGCTCGCCACCCTGGCCGGCCTGATCCTGCTCGCCGCCCGCCTCGCCGCGCGCCGCCGCCAGACCGAGTACGCGCTGCTGCGCGCCCGGGGCGGGGCGACGACCGCGGTGCTGGGCCGCGGCCTCGCCGAATCGCTGCTGGTGCTGCCCCTCGCCGCCGGCGTGGGCTGGCTGCTCGGCGGGCTGGTCCCCGGTGGCGGCGCCGAGCTGCGCTGGGTGCTGCTCGCCACGCTGCTGGCCACCCTCGTGCCGCCGCTCTCCGCGCTGACCGCCGGCCGGGGCGGTGGCGGCCGGACCGACCTGGTCGGCGCCCGGTCCCCGGCCGTGCGGCTCACCGTCGAGGTGACCGTGCTGGCGGTCGCCGCACTCGGCGCGTTCCTCGTGCGCCGCCGGGGCCTCACCCTCGACGGGACGGTGGACCCGCTGCTCGTCTCGGTGCCGGTGCTGCTGGCCGTCGCCGCGGCGCTGATCGCGCTGCGCGCCTACCCGTGGCCGTTGCGGCTGCTCAGCCGGGTCGCGGCCCGGGCGAGGGGGAGCGTCGCGTTCCTCGGCGCCGCCCGCGCCGGCCGGGCCGCCGCCACCGGCCCCCTGGTCGTGGTGGTGCTGTCCGTGGCGACCGCCGCGTTCTGCGGGGTGGTCGCCACCGGCATCGAGAACGGCCGGGACCGGGCGGCCGCGGCCGCCGTGCCCGGGGACGTGCGGGTCGACGGGGACCGGTTCGCCCCGGACACCACCGACGCGTTCGCGGCGCTGCCCGGCGTCCGCGCGGTCACCCCGCTGCTCGTGGAGGCCGGCCAGCGTCCGTACGCCGACCAGGCCGGCCGTTTCGCGGAGGTCGGGGACATCCGGGTGCTGCTCGTCGACGGCGCCCGGTTCGCCGAGGTGGCCGACCGCGCGGGCGTCCCGGTGACCGTCCCCGACCCGCTGCGCGCCACCGGCGACGGCACCGCCCCGCTGCCGGCGCTGGTCTCCCCGGCGCTCGCCGACGAGTTCACCGCCGCCGGGCTGGCCGACCCGGCCGGCCGGCGCCCCGCCTGGCTGGACGTGCAGGGCAACCGGTTCCCCGTGCGCACCGCCGCCACCGTCGACGAGTTCGCGCTGGTCGACCGGGGCGTGACCCGGTTCGTGGTGCTGCCCTGGCCGGCGCTGCCGGCGGACGCCCTGCACCCGCTCGCCCCGACCGCCTTCCTGCTGGCCGGCGACCGGGTGGACCCGGCCGCGGTGGCCCGGGTGGCCGTCGAAGGGCAGGAGCGCTACCAGCGCACCGGGGTGGTGGTCGGCGGCGAACGGCCCACCCAGCCCACCGTCACCACCCGGTCCGCGGTCCGCGCCGAGCTGGGCGGCAGCGGGGTGAACGGTCTGCTGGTCTTCGGCTTCACCATGGGCGCGGCCGGGGGCGCGGCGCTGGGGCTGCTCGCGCTGGCCTTCGCCGTGCTGGCCGGGGCGCGCGGCCGCGGGCAGGTCCTGTCCCGGCTGCGCACCATGGGCCTGTCCCGCCGGCAGTGGCGCGGGCTGCTGCTGGTGGAGCTGACCCCGCTCGTGCTGGTCTCCGTGCTCACCGGCGCGGTGGTCGGCGCGCTGCTGCCGGTGCTGCTCACCCCCGTGCTCGGCCTGCCCGCCTTCACCGGCGGGGTGGCCGTGCGGGCACGTTTCGAACCCGGCCTGGTGGCCGGGGTGCTGGGCCTCGCCGTGCTGGCCCTCGGCTTCGCCGTCGCCGTCGAGGCCCTGAACAACCGTCGGATGCGCCTCGGCGAGGTGCTCCGGCTCGGAGAGGAGAGCTGAGATGACCGCGATCGCCGAGGCGTCTGCCGTACCGGATCTGGCCGCCCTTCAGCAGCGCGCCGCGGAGCGCGCCGCCGAACGGGCCGGCGGCCGGGACCGGCTGCGCGGCCACATCGTCTGCGACGGGCTGGTCCGCATCTTCAAGACCGAGGGGGTGGAGGTCGTCGCCCTCCAGGGCCTCGACCTGGTCATCGACCGGGGCGAGCTGGTGGCGATCGTGGGCGCCTCCGGTTCCGGCAAGTCCACCCTGCTGAACATCCTCTCCGGGCTGGACACCCCGACCGCCGGCATCGCCCGGGTCGCCGAGTACGACCTGCTCGCCCTGTCGAACCGGCGCCGGCTCGCCTACCGCCGCCAGATGGTCGGCTTCGTCTGGCAGCAGACCGGCCGGAACCTGCTGCCGTACCTGACGGCGCTGGAGAACGTCGAGCTGCCGATGAAGCTGGCCGGCGGCCGCTCCCGGCGGGCCCGGCGGGAACGGGCCCGCCAGCTGCTCGACATGGTCGGGGTCGGCTACTGCGCGGACCGCCGGCCGGGCCAGCTGAGCGGCGGCGAGCAGCAGCGCTGCGCGGTGGCCGTGGCGGTGGCCAACGATCCGGAGGTGCTCTTCGCCGACGAGCCCACCGGCGAGCTGGACGAGGCCACCGGCGCCGAGGTGTTCGCGGCGCTGCGCACCATCAACGCCGAGCTGGGCGTCACCATCGTGGTGGTCACCCACGACCAGGCCGTGGCCGGCCAGGTCCGCCGGACGGTCGCCATCCGCGACGGCCGGACCTCCTCCGAGGTGCACCGCACCGCCCGGGTCGCCGCCGACGGCAGCACCGAGCTGGTCAGCGAGGAGTACGCGGTGCTCGACCGGACCGGCCGGATGCAGCTTCCGGCGTCCTTCGTGGACAGCCTGTCCCTGCGTGACCGGGTGCGGCTCAACCTGGAACCCGACCACGTCGAGGTGCGGCCGGGCCACCGCGCGCACGCCGAGGAGAGTGAGTGATGACCGATCAGCTGACCGTGCCGCCGGCCCGCGTCGCCGTCGACGAGGTGGTCCGGGTCGAGGGGGTGAGCCGCACCTTCGGCAGGGGCGAGCACGCCGTGCACGCCGTGCGGGACGTGTCGTTCGCCGCCGGCCGGGGTGAGCTGGTCGCGGTCCGGGGCCGCTCCGGCGCCGGCAAGACGACCCTGCTGAACCTTGTCGGCGGGCTGGACCGGCCGGACAGCGGGCGGGTGCGGGTGGCCGGGCACGAGGTGACGACCGCCAGCGAGCGGGAGTTGCTGGCGCTGCGCCGGGGCACCGTCGGGTTCATCTTCCAGACCTTCGGCCTGGTCCCGATCCTGTCGGCGGCGGAGAACGTCGGGGTGCCGCTGCGGCTGGCCAAGGTGCCGGCCGCCGAGCGGGAGCAGCGGGTGGCCGTGCTGCTGGAGCTGGTCGGCCTGGGCGGGCACGCCGCGCAGCGCCCGTACGAGCTGTCCGGCGGCCAGCAGCAGCGGGTGGCGGTGGCCCGGGCGCTGGCCAACGAGCCGGACCTGCTCATCGCCGACGAGCCGACCGGCCAGCTCGACTCGGAGACCGGCCGGTCCATCATGGACCTGCTCCGCGCCGTGGTGCACGCCCGCGGCATGACCGCCCTGGTCGCCACCCACGACCCGGCCCTCATCGACATGGCCGACCGCACCCTGACCCTCCGAGACGGCCGCCTCCTCCCCGACTAACCCCCGGGCTCCGCCCCCTGCCCCCACCCCCGTCGACATGAAGTTGGCGGCAGTCGGGACCGGCGTGTCGTGCCGCCAACCTCATGATCGACGGGGTTGGGCGGGGGCGGGGTGGCGGCGGTGGTAGGACCACGTGACCGCCAGGAGGACGGGGCCCCAGAGGAGGAGGGGGGCGTAGCAGGCCACCAAGAGGGCGAAGCCCGTCGGGGTGAAGCCGAGGTCGTTGCCGTGGGTGGGGACGCCCCAGGCGGCGTACCCCCAGATCAGAGTCAGTGCGACGGCGCCGACGGTGGCGACGGTGACCGCGAACGGCGGCGGCACCCGCCGGCCGCCGACCAGCGGCAGCCACCTCGGGAACACCTCGCCCCACGGGCGGACCAGGCCGAGCGCGAGCAGCGCCAGCCCCTCGGAGACCAGGCTCAGCGAGACGATGTAGACGCTCTCGCCGGGGCCCGGATCGACCGGCGTGCCGATCGGCAGGCCGGCGACCAGGGCGATCCGCCACAGCCCGGACGGCAGGACGAGCAGCGGGATCAGGTGGGCGGCGCGGACCGCCCACGCCGGCGCGGGACGGGCGTCGCGGAGATGGCCGCTGCGGGACTTGGTGTCGCTGGTCATGGGGCCTCCCCGGTGCTGGAAACTGCGCTCCAGCCTGCCGGCCGGCCCGGCGGTCGGCCTCCCCGCGACCGGGGAATCGGCTCCCCCGACCGGGGGAGGGGGCGTCCGGCCGCGTCAACCGGCGGCGGCCGGGGTCACAGCGCCAGCTTCATGCCCTCATGGCTGGCCACGAAGCCGAGGTTCCGATAGAAGCGGTGCGCGTCGGCGCGGCTCTTGTCGGTGGTGAGCTGCACCAGCGCGCAGCCCCGCTCCCGGGCCCGGTCGATGGCCCACACCATCATCTCCCGGCCCAACCCCCGGCCGCGCAGGTCGGAACGGACCCGGACCGACTCGATGAGGGACCGCTCGGCGCCGTGCCGGCCCAGCCCGGGGATGTAGGTGATCTGCATGCAGCCGACGAGTTCGCCGCCGGCCTCCGCGACGACCAGGTGGTTGCGCGGGTCGGCGTCGATGGCGGCGAACGCCCGCTCGTACGCCTCGTCCACCTCGGTGAAGTCGCGGGCCTTGCCCAGCACGTCGTCGGCGAGCAGGGCGATGACGGCGGGCAGATCGGCCCGGACGGCCTCCCGGAAGATCACGTCGCTCATGCCGGGCAGCCTCGCACAGTCACGCCCGACGATGCGGACGCCTCGGTTGCCGGCACCGGACATCATGTGCGCCATGGACGCCCTCCTGTTGCCGTTCCGGTGGATCTACCGGGGTCTGGTGTGGTTCGCCAACTCGCCGCGCACGCTGATCACCTCGTACCTGCTCATGATCATGGTCGCCGGCGTCCTGTACAGCCAGGCCGAGAACAAGGGCGCGGCGGACTCGATCTGGTGGGCCGTGGTGACCGCCTCCACGGTCGGCTACGGCGACATCTCACCGACCTCCTTCGCCGGGCGCTTCCTCGCCGCGCTGCTCATCTCCACCATGGTGCTGCTGGTCATTCCGCTGATCACCGCGCACTTCGCCAGCCGGCTGATCGTGGACGACGACGCCTTCGAGCACGCCGAGCAGGAGGAGCTGAAGGCGGACGTGCGGCGGCTGCGGGCCCTCGTGGAGGAGATGGCCGCCCGGCAGGGCATCGAGGTGCCCGAGCCGGCGCGCCCCGAGCCGGCCACCCCGACCTCGCCCTGGGAACGGGGGCGCCGGCGCCGCCTGCGCCGGTGAGCACGCCCGCAGGTCAGGGCCGGTCGAGCCAGGTGCGCAACGCCCACCACCAGCGGACGGTGTCCGGCACCGGGCACCGCGCGCCCTCCTCGACCGGCGGCCCGCCGGTGAGTTCCCGCAGCCGGCGCAGCCGGTAGCGCACGGTGTTCGGGTGGACGTGCAGGGCGGCGCCGGTCTGGTCCAGCCGCTGGCCGTGGTCCAGCCAGGCCAGCGCGGTCGCGGCCAGCTCCCGATGGAACTCGTCGGCCGGGTCGAGGCCGCCGAGCAGGGCGCCCCGGAGCAGTTCGGCGAGGGCCGGCTGGGCGGCCAGCGCGGTCTGGACGGCGAGGTCGGTCACCAGGTGCAGCCCGTGCAGCCGCCGGTGCGCCGCAGTGCGCAGGGCGGCCAGGCAGAGCGCGTACATGGCCGGCGCCCGGTCCAGCGGCCGGACGGGGGCGACCACCAGCAGCAGGTCGACCGGGCCGGCGGCCGGTAGCCGGGGGGTGAGACCGGCCAGCCGGTCCTCGATCGTGCCGAGCAGGCCGCCGCACCCGGAGAACTGCCGGTGCAGCGCGTGGGCCCGGACCGGGTCCGGCTGCTCGGCGACGAGGCAGTGGTAGCGGCCGTCGGGACGTAGCCCGAACCGGGCCAGCTCCGCGGGCGGCACGCCCGCCGGCCCGCCGAGCAGCAGCCGGCGCAGCAGCCGGGCGCGGGCCGGCGCGCCGGTGCGGGCCAACTCCCGCTCGGCCGCCCGGTGACCGTCGACCACGGCGCGTTCCACGGCCGCGGCGTACCGGCCGATGGTGAGCAGCCCCTCCAGCAGCACCTCGTCCGGGATCCCCGCCGCCCGCCCGTGCCGGACCACCAGCTCCACCGCACGGTCCCGGCCGGCCTGCACGCCGCACAGCAGCCCGGCCACGGAGACGCCCTGCGCCGCGCGGTCGGCGCCCAGCCGGCGCGCCTCGGTGAAGTCGCGCTCACCCGGGTCCTCCCGCCGCTCCAGCGCGCCGAGCCCGCTGGTGAGCAGGAGGACGACCTGGCGGTGGACCTCGGCCGGCGGGAGCCGGGCCACCTCGGGCGAGTGGGCGCGGGCGGCCCGGACCACCTCCTCGACGGCAACCGGGTCGGCCGCCAGGTCGCGCAGCAGCACCCCGAAGGAGGGGGCGCTCCCGGTCCGGGTCATCGGCTTCCGCCGCCTCCCGTTGTCGTCGCGGCACAACCGGGCCGGCCGGGTGTTGGCGTCCGGTCCCTATCCGGTGTGGCCGACGGGTTGCTCTCCTGATTGTTACCGCAAGGTAACACCGCCCGGCGCAGAGAGAAACGTTGATGTCGCAACCGGCCACCAGGAGGCGTCTATGACCCCCGACCCGTCCCGCCCGCCCCGTCCCCGCGGCCGCCGCGCCGCCCTCGCCGCGCTGGCCGCCCTCACCCTGGCCGTGCCGGCTCCGGTGGCGGCGGCCCCCCGGCCCGCCGCGGCCGCCACGAGCCTGCAGGAGGTGATGTTCGTCGGCAACAACTGGGAGGGCACGGCCGACGTCATCCGGTCCCGCGGCGACTACGCGCGGCTCGGCCGGATCGACGTGGTCCCGGACCGCAACGAGCGGTTGCGCGAGATCTACCTGAACCCGATCCGGCTGGCGTTCTTCCTCGGCATCCGGCAGGGCCCCGGCGAGGGGCACGACCAGCTCGTCGACGACATGTACACCACACCGGACGGAACCGCCCTGGTCGCGTCCCGGCCCAGCTTCGCCGATGTGGTCTCCATCGACCTGGCCACCGGCCAGCTCCGCTGGCGCTTCGCGGTCTCCGGCTACCGCGCCGACCACATGGCCGTGTCACCCGACGGCGGCCAGGTGGCCGTCTCCGCCTCGACCGGCAACACCGTGCACGTGCTCGACATCCGCACCGGCCAGCAGCTCGGCTCCTTCCCCACCGGGGACAAGCCGCACGAGAACATCTTCACCGACGGCGGCCGGCGGCTGTGGAACATGTCCATCGGGGAGGTGAACACCGACCTGGACGCCCCCTGGCTGGACTGGACCAAGGGGGACCGGCGGATCACCGTCGCCGACACCACCACCTTCGGCGTGGTGCGGGTGATCGACATGCGGTCGCGGCTGGACGCCGCCGGCCGCCGGGACCTCTCCGACGCGGTCCGCCCGGCGGTCTTCACCCCGGACGGGAGCCGGCTCTACTTCCAGGTCTCGTTCTTCAACGGCCTGGTCGAGTACGACGTCGCCGCCGACCAGATCACCCGGGTCGCCACCCTGCCGAAGAACCCGGCCACCAGCGAGGACCGCACCACCTGGGTGAACGACTCGCGGCACCACGGCCTGTCGGTCAGCCCGGACGGCGCCCGGCTCTGCGTCGCCGGCACCATGGACGACTACGCCACCGTCGTCGACCGGGCCACCCTGCGCGAGGGGACCCTGGTGCCGGCCAGCAAGCCGTACTGGGCCACGGTCAGCGGGGACGGCCGGGACTGCGTCATCTCCGAGGCCGGCGCCGACCGGGTCACCGCGATCAGCTTCGCCACCGGGCAGAAGGTGGCCAGCGTGCCGGTCGGCGACCACCCGCAGCGGGTCCGCATCGGACACCTGCCGCTCGGCTGGACGCCCCCGGCGGCCGGCTGACCGGCCCGCGCACCGTCACCGGGCGGGGCAGCGCAGCCCCTCCCGGGGGACGGTGAGCGAGACCAGGTACGCGTCGACGGCCCCCGTCACGCAGGCGGTCTGCGGGTAGGCCGTGTGCCCCTCACCCTCCCAGGTGAGCACCCGACCGACGCCCAGCATCGAGGCCAGCGCGGCGGTCTGCTCGTAGGGCGTGGCCGGGTCGCCGGTGGTGCCGACCACGAGGATCGGCGGCGCGCCGGCCGCCTTCCCGGTCGGGTACGGGTCACGCCCGCCGGGCCACTCCACGCAGCCGAGCATCCCGACCGCCAGCGCCGGGCCGAACAGCGGGTATTTCTGCCGCCACTGCGACTGGATCGAGCGGATCTGCTCCCGGGTCGGCTTCTCGGTCTCGTCGGCGCAGTTCACCGCCATGTTCGCGTCGAACATGTTGGAGTAGTGCCCGTTGTCCTCGCGGCCCGCGTACGCGTCGGCCAGCTTGAACACGCCGCTCGGGTCGCCGCCCTGCAACGCGTCGACCGCCCGGGCCAACTCCTGCCAGCCCTGCTCGGTGTAGAGGGAGGAGATGACCGCGTAGAACACCCAGCCGGCGGTGGCCTCCCGGCCGTCCCGGCCCCGCACCGGCGAGACCCTGGCCTTGTCGATGGCCGTGGTCACCGCGGCCCGGGCATCGGGCGCGATCGGGCAGCGGCCGGCGTTCGCCGCGCACCAGCGGGCGAAGTTGTCGAACGCCCGCTCGAAGCCCTTCGCCTGGCTCTCCGAGCCGGCCAGGAGCTTCTGCCGCGGGTCCACCGCCCCGTCGAGGACCAGCGCCCGCACCCGCTGCGGGTAGAGCTGGGCGTAGGTCGCGCCGAGCAGGGTGCCGTAGGAGTAGCCGAGGTAGGTCAACTTGTCGTCACCGACGGCCGCGCGTACGGCGTCCATGTCCCGCGCGGCCTGCTCGGTGCCGTAGAGCGGGAGCTGGGCGCCGTACTTCGCGCCGCACCGCTGGCCGATCCGCCGGTTGAGGTCGGCGAAGCCGTCGAAGGACCCCTGGCTCTCCGGGTCGGGGTCGTAGCCGAAGCTGGCGTCCAGGTCGGCGTCGGAGATGCACTTCACCGGGCTGGAGCGGGCCACCCCGCGCGGGTCGAAGCCGACGATGTCGAACCGGTCGGTCACCGCGGCCGGCAGCCCGCCGAAACCCGGCCCGAAGGACAGGTAGACCGCCGTGTCCACGCCGGACGCGCCCGGCCCGCCCGGGTTCACCACCAGCGACCCGATCCGGTCGCGCTGCTTGTCGGAGCGGATGCGGATCAGCGCGATCTCGAAGGTCTCCCCAGCGCCCGGCCCGGCCGTCGCGCCGGTGCCCCAGTCACGGGGGACGGCGATCCGGGCGCAGTCGTAGCGCATGCCCGCCGCGCCCCGCCCGACCAGCTCGTCCGGCACCTCGGGGCAGGGTCGCCAGGTCGGCGCGGTGCCCGGAGCGGCCGCCTCGCCCTGGCTCTCGGCCCGCGGGGCGAACGCCGGGAGCGTGCAGCCGGCCGTGAGCACCAGCGCCGCCAGGAACCCGGCCAGGATGGGCCGGCGGCGGAACCGGTCGGAGAAGCGGGTCACGTGGAGCCCTCCATGATCGTGTGGACCGCCAGGCTACGCCCGGCCGGGCCCGTCGCCTGCGGTCGCCGCCGGGTCCCCCCGGAGCACCTCGTCGACGTCGAAGCGGATCGGGCGCTCCAACTGGTCGTAGGTGCACGAGCGGGGGTCACGGTCGGGACGCCAGCGGACGAACTGCGCGGTGTGCCGCAGCCGGTCGCCCTCCATGGCGTCGTAGCCCACCTCGACGACCAGCTCCGGGCGCAGCGGCTCCCACTCCAGGTTCTTGCCGCCGGTCCACCGGCTCACCCCACCCGGGATGCGCTGCCCCCGCTCGTGGTCGCCGTGCACCCACGGGTGGTCGCCGCCGACCTCCCGGTAGGGCTCCAGCTCGTCCAGCAGCTCCTTGCGGCGGGCCGCGGTGAACGAGGAGCTGACCCCGATGTGGTGCAGCACCCCGGCGTCGTCGTAGAGGCCGAGCAGCAGCGAGCCGACCACCGGGCCGGACTTGTGCCAGCGGAAGCCGGCCACCACGGCGTCGGCCGTGCGCGCGTGCTTGACCTTGAACATCAGCCGCTTGCCCGGCTCGTAGGGCAGGTCGGCCGGCTTGACGATGAGCCCGTCCAGCCCCGCCCCCTCGAACACGTCGAACCAGCGCCGGGCCGTCTCCGGGTCGGTGGTCACCTGGGTCACGTGCACCGGGGGCCGGACCTTGGCCAGCGCCTTCTCCAGGCGGCCCCGGCGCTCCGGGTAGGGCCGGTCGGTCAGCAGCTCGTCGTCGAGGGCGAGCAGGTCGAAGGCGACGAAGTCGGCCGGGGTGGTCTCGGCGAGCAGCTTCACCCGGGAGGCGGCCGGGTGGATGCGCTGGGCCAGCAGCTCGAAGTCGAGCCGTGGCTTTCCGCCCGGGCCGTCCCGGCGGATCACGATCAGCTCGCCGTCGACCGCGCACCGCTCCGGGAGCTGGCGGCGCGCCTGCTCGACCACCTCGGGGAAGTAGCGGGTCATCGTCTTGCCGCCGCGACTGGCCAGCTCGACCTCGTCGCCGTCGCGGAAGATGATGCAGCGGAAGCCGTCCCACTTGGGTTCGTAGGTCAGGCCGGGATCGGTGGGTAGTCGGGGCACGCTCTTCGCCAGCATCGGCTCGACCGGCGGATTGATCGGCAGGTCCACGGCGACCAGTCAATCAGACCCCACCGACGGTCGTGAGGCAGATCACCGGCGGCACCGGGCGGCGTGTCCCGTCCCGGTCCCGATCGTCACCCGCGACCGGATGGTGAAACCGCAGGTCAGCGCTACGGTCGCGGCGTGCCGGAGTGGAGCTGCGGATGCTGCGGTCGCTGGCGGGTCAGCGTGGAACTGATCCGCGGGCGCTACCGCTACCGGCTCGTGCACCGCTACCCGGCCGAGCACGGCGGCGGCGCGAACGTCGTCGGCGAGGTGGCCTCCGTGGCCGAGCTGGAGCTGCTGCTCCGCCGGTACGCCCCGGTCGGCCTCGCCGACCTCCGCGAGGCGGCCTGACCGGGATCACCCGCCGTCGATCACCGGCGTAACCTGACCCTGATCCGATCAGGGAGGAAAGCGGCATGCGTTTCGTCGAGTCCGTCGAGATCGCGGCCGACGCCGACCGGGTCTGGGCGGTGCAGACCGACGTGGAGCGCTGGCCGGAGTGGACGCCCTCGGTGACCTCCGCACGGCGACTGGAACCCGGGCCGCTCACCCTCGGCGCGACGGCCCGGCTGGCGCAGCCCCGGCTGCGCCCGGCGGTCTGGCGAGTCACCGAGATCGACCCGCCGCACCTCTTCGTCTGGGAGTCCGACAGCCCGGGCGTGCACAGCCGCGGCGAGCACCGCCTCGTCCCGCTGGCCGACGGGCGGGTCCGCGCCGAGCTGGTGCTGGCCCAGACCGGCCCGCTCGCCGGGCTCGTCGGGCTGCTCGCCGGCCGGACCATCCGCCGCTACCTGCGGCAGGAGGCCGAGGGGCTCAGGCGCCGCTGCGAGCGGGGCTGACCGCGCCGGGCGCACCCGCGACGAGCTTCTCCAACACCGCCAGGCGGTTGCCGTTCTCGTCCGGCCGGTGCGCCACCACCCGGTAGCCGCGCCGCGCGTACAGGCTCAGGTTCTCCGCGCTCTCCGCACCGGTGAACAGGGCGAACCGGGCCACCCGCCCGGCGCAGGCGCCCTCCACCGCGGTCAGCAGCCGGCCACCGATGCCGCGCCCCTGCTGGTCCGGGGCGACCGCGAGGCGGCCGACGTGGGCGGTGTCGCCGTCGACGCGGGCGCGCACCGAGCCGACCAGGCGCGGCCCGAGCCGGGCGGCCAGCACCACGGTCGGGCCGGCCAGGGCGGCGCGGACCTCGTCCAGGGTCTCGGTCAGCGGGGGCAGGAACACGTCCCGGTAGCGCTGCGCCTCCACCAGGTACGCGGCGCGCTGCACGGTGAGGATCTCGCCGGCGTCCGCGACACCGGCCGGGGCGACGGTCAACTGCTCGGTCACCCCGCAAGCCCACCACAGCCCGCCGGACCGGCGCCGGGCGGGCCACCCCGCCCGGCCGTACGCTGGCGGGGTTTCCGCGTGGAGGAGGCCGACGTGCCCGAGCTGACGTACCCCGAGGTGGGCGCGACCCGCGACGGGCGCCTGCCGGCCGGCTACGACCACCTGCGCCACCGGGTCCGGCTGCCCGACGGCGCCTTCGCCACCGCGGCGGACGCGGTGCTCGGCTGGCGGCTGCACCGGGCGGCCGGCGTCGTCATGCGCACCGGCGCGCCGCGCGCCGCCGCGGGCGTGCGGGTCACCCCGGGGCTGGGCGTCGGCCCGCTGCGGATCTGGGGCCCGACCGAGGTGGTCTGGACCGTCGAGGAGCCCGACCGGGCCGGGTTCGGCTACGGCACCCTGCCCGGGCACCCGGAGATCGGCGAGGAGGCGTTCCTGGTCACCCGGACCGCCGACGGCGTCTGGTTCGAGGTGACCGCGTTCAGCCGCCCGGCCCGCTGGTACGTGCGCGCCGCCGGGCCGCTCAGCCGGGCCGTCCAGCGCGCGTACGCCTGGTGGCTCGGTCGGACCCTGCGCCGGCTCTGCGCCGGTCACCGGCCGGCGTCGCCGCCTCAGTAGCCGGCGAAGGAGCGGATCGGGGCGCGCGGCCCGTACTTCGGCGCCTGGATGCCGGCGGCCTCCAGCAGCACGCAGACCCGGCCGCGATGGCCCCGGAACGGCTCCAGCAGGGCCAGCATCCGGGCGTCGTCGCCGCGCGGCTCCCCGGCCAGCGCCCAGGCCACCGTGTTCGGGACGTGGTAGTCGCCGACGCTGACCGCGTCCGGGTCCCCGTACGCGATCCGGACCACCTCGGCGGCGGTCCACGGCCCGATGCCGGCGATCGCGGTGAGCCGGCGGGTGGCCTCGGCGGCGTCGGCGCAGCGTTCCAGCCGGTCCGCGACGGCGGCCGCGCGGCGCAGTGTGTCGGCCCGCCGCTGCTCCACCCCGAACGGGTGGAAGACCCAGTACGGCGTGGCCGCCACCGCCGCGGCCTCGGGCGGCAGGAGCAGCGGTTGCAGCGGCCCCGGCGCCGGCTCCCGGAAGTGCCGCACGGTCGCGGAGTACGCCCGGTACGCCTCCTTGCCGGTGACCTTCTGCTCGAAGACGGCACGCAGCAGCCGGGGGAAGACCTGGCCGGTGGCGGGCATCCGCAGCCCGTGATGCTCGCGGGCCAGCCGGGCCACCAGCGGGTGCGCGCCGGCCAGCGCGGCGAACCCGCTCAGGTCGTCGCGGAGCCCGGCCACCGCGTCGGCCCGCTCGACCACCCAGTCCGCCCCCGGGCCGTAGCCCTCGGCGACCAGCTCGCCCGCCTCGGGACGCAGCGCGAGGGTGGCCGGGCCGGCCGGGGCGCGGGTGGCCCACCAGAAGCTGCCGGCGGCGATCCGGGCGCACGGGTCGTACGGGCTGAAGGTGAGGGCGCGGACCGAGGCGGCCAGTCGGTAGCCGGCCGGGGGGCGCAGCGTCCGGCGGGCGTCGGGGGAGGTCACCCCGCCACTCTGCCATGACGTCCTCCGGTGACAGCGGACACGGCGCGGGGTGCGGCGCCGGCCCGCTTTGTTCGGGCGCCCGGTGCCGCGCGGGGTGCGGCGCGGGCCCGCTTTGTTCGGGCGCCCGGTGCCGCGCGGGGTGCGGCGCCGGCCCGCATCGGGCCGGCGCCGCGCCGGGACGCGGGGCTGCCGGATGGCCACCGTCCCGGAACCACGACGGTGGCCGGCCGCGCCCTCCCCGGCTGCGACCGGCCACCGTGACCGGGGTCCGTCAGTACGAGTAGCCCGAGTCGCCGCCCGAGTCGCCCGACGCCGGCGGGGCGACCGCCTTCGGGGTGCCGGTGGGCAGGCAGGTCAGGTTCTTCTTGCCGTTCGGGTCGACGACGAACCACGTGCCGCCGACGCCCTGGCCCTTCCACTGGCCGGGCTTCTTGTCCCCGATGTAGCGGTAGACCGGCCAGCCCCCGATGGTGATCTGCCGGGTGCCGTCCTGTCGGGTGACGGTGCCGACCTTGTCGTCGGAGACGCCCTGGAGCTGCGGGTTGCCGTCGGTCAGCGCGGGCGGCCAGACCTGGGCGCACTTGTCGACGCAGTTGGACTGCGCCGGGTCGGCCGAGTCCTTGTCGAACCGGTACAGCACCCAGCCGTCCTGGTCGGTGACGACCTTGCCCATCCGGGGCAGCTTCTTGCCGACCAGTTCGTCGGTGAGTTGCACGTCGGACGGGGGCGCCTTGTCGTCGGCGGCCGCGTCCGGGGACGCGGAGGCTTCCGGTTCGGCCGACGCGGTGGGTTCGGCCGCGGCGACGGCGACCGGCTCGGCCGCGCTCGAGTTCGCCCCGTCGTAGCCCGCGGGGGCGCAGGCCGTTAGTGCGACCATCGCGCTCGCGACGATGACGGTCGTCCGCTTCAGGTGTGCCACGTGCCCTCCTCGTTCTTGGCAGTTCGCCGAGTAGTACGGGCGGTGCGCTGTCAAGGTTGAAGGGAAAAAGGTGCTCCATTTCACAGTGGATCGGTTGAACCGATCCGGCCGGTGGCGCGTGGGGGAGCACATCGGGCCGGTGTCCCCGGGAACGACGAAACGGCGCCGGGCGATGTCGCTGCCCGGCGCCGGCGTTCCGGCGGGATCAGAGGTCGCTCACCGTCACCAGCGGGCTGGCGATGCCGTTGACGTCGACCGACTGGACCTGGATCTTCTCGATGTCCTTGAGCGGGGCCGACGTGGACGCGCTCAACTCCAGCGGGAGCTGGTTGGTGTTCGTGCCGTAGCCGCCGCCCGGCACCGACCACGTCGAGACGACCTCGCTCGTGGCGTTCTTGCGGACCACGACCAGCCGGCACGTGCGCGGCCCGGGCAGGCGGGTGAGCTGCAGGTCGATCTGGGTGCCGTACTCCTTCGACGCCAGCCACATGGTGGTCTTCACGCCGGTGCCCGGGTCGACCGCGTTGTGCTGGTCGCCCTCCTGCTCGTTGCCGCCGACGTTCGGGTCGTTGGGGTCGGACGGCTCGCTGTTCGGCGGAGCGGTGACGGGCGCCGTGAGGGTCGGCCCGGCCTGCGGGAGAGGCTTGTCGTCGCCGCCGCCGAACACCCCGGCCATGCCGACGCCGCTCAGGCCGCCGAACACCACGACCGCGGCCGCGGCGGCGAAGACCTGCCGCATCCGGGTCCGCCGCCGGTCGCGGCGCACCGCCACGAGGGTACGGTCCAGCAGCGCCGGATCGGTGTGCGTCTGCTCCAGCGCGGCCATCGCCTCGCCGTCGATGCCGGAGAGCATCCCCACCACCGGGACCATCGTCTCCAGTTCCGCCGCGCACGCCCAGCAGGTGGCGAGGTGCTCCTCGAACCGCTCCGCGTCCTGCGGGTCCAGCACGCCGAGCGCGTACGCGGCGACGTCCATGTGGTCCGCGCGGCTCATTCCGTCACCCCCCTCTCCTGCAGAGCCGTGCGCAGCGCGCGCAGCGCGTAGTAGACCCGCGACTTGGCGGTGCCGAGCGGAAGGCCCAGCTCCTCGGCCGCCTCGGGCACGGTACGCCCCCGGAAGTACGTCGCCACCAGGATCTCCCGGTGCGACTGGCTCAGCGTACGCAGCGCGTCCGCCACGGTCATCGTGCGCAGCACCCGGTCGGTGCTGTCCGCCTCGGCAAACGCGGTCAGGTCCCGGTCGTACGTCTCCGCCGGGCGGGCCTGTTCGCTGCGGTGCTCGTCGATGGCGATCCGCCGGGCCACCGTCACCAGCCAGGGACGCAGCGACCCCTGACCGTGGGTGCCCAGCCGGTGCGCGTTGCGCCAGGCCCGCAGCAGCGTCTCCTGCACGATGTCCTCGGCGCGCTGCCGGTCGCCGCCGGTCAGCCGCATCACGAACATCAGCAGGGGCCCGGCGTGCTCGGCGTAGAGCAGCCGGATCAGCTGGTCGGAGTGGCTCGCCTCGGTGGACGTGGCCTGGTGGCGTCCGGGCGCCGGTCGCGGCGTCACCGGATCATTCTGGCGATCCGAGGGGCAGGCGTCGACCCCCCGGCCCGACCTCGACGCGCGCGACCGGGGCTGTGCCCGGGCGAACATCCACTCGGGCCTCGCCACCTCGCCGTGCCAGCCGGCCGCCACCGCATGCATGCAAGACCTCCGGTGTCCAATGACTCAGCCGAGACCCCCCACGGGCATGGCCGCCCGGTGATACGCAGCGGCCCGCCGAGCGGATCAACGCCGGACGGAAAAAATTCCGGGCGGGGGCGGCGTGGAGTCGGTGGCGTCGGCGTCGTGGACCACCGGAGCGCCCCCGACGAAGCGGTCCAGCTCGGCGCCGTACAGCACCCGGCCGGGGAACCAGTCGCCGGCGGCCCGCCGGGTCAGCTCCGGCACCGGCGGCTCCACCCGGGACGCCACGAGCACGAGGTTGCCGTAGCGCCGGCCGCGCAGCACCGCCGCGTCGCCGACCACGCAGGCGCGGGGCAGCACGGTGCGTACCGTGGCCACCTGCCCGCGGGCGTGCCGCAGCGGCGGGCCGTCGGCGATGTTCGCCAGGTAGCAGCCGTCGGGCCGGAGCACCCGGGCCACCTCGGCGGCGTACTCGGCCGAGGTCAGGTGGGCGGGGGTGCGGGCGCCGGCGAAGACGTCCGCGACCACCACGTCGTAGCTGCCGTCCCGGCTCGACGTCAGGGTGGCCCGGGCGTCGGCGACCCGGACCCGCAGCCGGGGGTCCGCCGGCCAGGGCAGCTCCCGGCGCACCAGCTCCACCAGCGCGCCGTCCACCTCGGACACCCGCTGGGTCGAGCCGGGGCGGGTGACCTGGACGTAGCGGGGCAGGGTGAGCGCGCCGCCGCCCAGGTGCAGCACCCGCAGCGGCGCGCCGGCCGGCGCCACCAGGTCGATCGCGGCGGCCAGCCGCCGGACGTACTCGAACTCCAGGTGGCCGGGGTCGTTCAGGTCCACATGGGACTGCGGGGCGCCGTCGAGCAGCAGCGTCCAGGAGCCCGGCCGGTCCGGGTCGGGCACCAGCTCGGCCTGCCCCGTGTCGACCTGCGTGACCTCCCGGTCCGCGCCGCGTCGCCGGCCCATCAGCGCCGGATCCCCCGGGCCGCCGCGGTGAGCACCCGGTGCAGCAGGCGGGCGTCGCCGAGCATCCCGCGCAGCCGGCGCTCCAGGCCGGCGATGGGGATGAGGTTCTGCGGGGCGCGCGGGTCCTTGTACGGAGTGGAGGCGAACCGGGGCAGCGTCACCAGGGACAGGTCGGCCAGCCCGATGGCCTCGGCCTCGGTCAGCTCGGCGGAGCACTCGACCCGCACGATGCCGGCCCACGGGGCGCCGCCGGCCACCGGCAGCCGCAGGTACCACGAGTAGCCGCCCCACGCGGTGCCCAGCCGGAACACCGGGCAGCGCTGCCCCGGAGCCAGCCCGGTGACCACCGCGGTGAGCCGGCCGTCCAGGTACTGGCTGTGCTGGGTCTTGATGTAGCCGAGGGTGCGGGGCAGGTTCCGCCGGCTGCGCAGCGGCCCGTCCACCACCAGCAGGTCGCCGTCGGCCCGTACCGTCTCGGAGACCGCCACCTCCAGGGCGGTCAGCGGGCCCTGCACGGCGGCGGGGAGCTTGCTCAGCTCGCCCGTGCCGCTCACCCGGTGCACCGGGTAGTGGATCGCGCCGGCCACCACGTCCTGCGCCGAGGGGCTGGCGGTGAACAGGCCCCGGCCCACCCGCGAACCGGCCAGCTCCGCCGCGCCGCGCTCCAGGTCGCAGCGGACCACCCCCGCCGCGTACGAGGCGGCGATGCCGGGGAACGAGCCGCCGTCGTCCTCCGCCGTCCAGACGCTGGCGTCGATCCGGCGTACCCCGTCGACCAGCAGCACCACGTCCGGGGCCGCGACGTCGCGCCGCGCGTCGACGGCCCGCCAGTCGGTGGCGGGCAGCTCGACGTCGGCGTCGACCTGGGCGCTGCTCGGCGCCGCCGGCCCGCCCCCCGCCTCGAACGACGCCCCGTAGGCCGGGTCCCACGCGTCGACGAAGAACCGGGCTCCCGCCCTCGACGGTCCCGTCACGCCGCACTCCTCACAGGCCGGTCCGTTCGACGCGGGCCGTGCGGGCGTCCTTGCGGACCTCGAAGCGGACCGGGATCCGCTCGGCGAGCGCCGGCACGTGGGTGACGACACCGACCATCCGGTCGCCCCGGGCGGCCAGGTTCTCCAGGGTCGCCGCCACCGTGTCGAGGGTGGCCGCGTCCAGCGTGCCGAAGCCCTCGTCGAGGACGATCGACTCCAGGCTGGCCGCGCTCGTGGACATCCCGGCGAGCTGCTCGGAGAGGGCCAGCGCCAGGGCCAGCGACGCCTGGAACGTTTCGCCGCCGGAAAGGGTGCGCACCCCGCGCCGCAACCCGGCGTCGTGGTGGTCGACCACGAAGAACTCGCCCTTGTCGTGCACGAGGTCGTACTGGCCGCCGGAGAGCTCGCGCAGGATCCGCGAGGCGCCGTCGACCAGCAGGTCCAGGGCCTCGGCCAGCAGCCAGCGTTCGAAGTTGTTGGCCCGCAGGTGCCCGGCGAGGGCGCGGGCCACCCGGGCCTCCCGCTCGTGGCCGGCCCGCTGCTCGCGCAGCTCGGCGGCCTGCTCGCGGCGCTCCTCCAGCCGGCGCAGCTCCGCCTCGGCCCGCTCCACCGCCACGGCGGCGTCGCGCTGCGCGTCCCGCGGCGCGGGCAGCCCGGCGGCGTCGAAGAGCCCGCCGATCCGCTGCGCCACCTCGCCCGCCGCGGCCTCGGCGGCGTCGACGGCGCCGGCCAGCCCGTCCCGGTCGGCGCGCCGCCGCCCGGCCTGCTCGCCGGCCCATCCGGCGAGGGCCGTCCAGGCGGCGGCCACGTCGTCGCGATCGGCGGCGGGTGGACCGAACCGGGCCAGCCCGTCGCGGACGGTGTCGAAGTCGCGCCAGGCCCGGCGCAGCCGATCCTGCGCCCCGTCGAGGGAGCTGCGGGCCCGGCGCGCGGCGTCGCGGCCGGCGCGGACCGCACCCGCCGCCTCCTCCAGCGCCCGGCGCAGCCGGGCGTGCTCGGCCAGGGCCCCGCGCAGCGCCTCCGGGGTGGCGGCGCCGGCGAGCTGCCCGTCCAGCTCGGCCAGCCGGGTCGCGAGCTGGTCGTGCTCGGCCCGGGCGCGCAGCAGCACCCGGTCCAGCTCGCGGGCGGCCGCGTCGCGCTCCTGCACGACCCGCTTGGCGGCCTCGCTGGCCGCCCGGGCCGCCTTGCCGGCCGCGAGGGCCCGGGTCACGGCCGACCCCTTCGGCACGGCCGGCACCCGGGGGACCGGCTGCTCGCAGACCGGGCAGGGGCCGCCGTCGACCAGGTGCGCCCGCAGCGCCACCGCCTGGTCGGTGGCCTTCGCCTCCTCGTGCGCGCGGAACGCCGCCTCCAGCTCAGCCTCGGCCCGCTCGGCCTCGGCCCGGGCCGCGGTGAGCGCGCCGGCCGCCGTGTCGTGCTCGGCCTGCGCCGCGTCCACCGCCGCGCGGACCGCCGCCGCCTCACCGGTCAGCCGCTCCCGGTCGGCGTAGGCCTTGAGCTGGAGGCGCAGCGCGCTCTCGTCGCCGGCCGCGGTCAGCTCGCCGCGCAGCTTCTCCTCGCGCTCCTCGGCCAGCCCGACGGCGGCGGCCGCCTCGTCCGCGGCGGCCCGGGCGGCGGACACCGCCCGGGCCAGCTCGGCGGTCCCGTCCGGCGGCCGGACCCCGGCCAGCACGGTCAGCTCGGCGTCGAGCGCCGCGAGCGCTGCCGCCTGCTCGCGCGCCGTGGCCCGCGCCCGCTCCAGCTCCGGTACGGCCGCCGCGACCGCCCCGGCCAGCTCGCGCATCGCCTCGACCCGCTCCCGGGCGGCGACCAGGCTCTCCTCGTCGATGTCGGCGAGGCCGCCGAGCACCTTGTCGACCGCCTCCAGCTTCGCCTCGGCCTGCCCGGCGCGCTCGGTGGCCTTCTTCTGCACCTCCTCGTAGATGCCCAGCCCGAGGAGGTTGACGAGGATCTGCTGCCGGGTGGCCGGCTTGGCGTGCAGGAAGTCGGCGAACTGCCCCTGCGGCAGCACGACGCAGCTGGTGAACTGCTCGTACGGCAGCCCGACCGCGTCCAGCACCGCCTGCTCCATCTCGGCCGGGGTGCCGGCCACCACCTCGCCGAGATCCTCCGGGCTGAGCCCGGTGTCGAGCTTGGTGACGTCGAACCCGGGCGGCATGAGCTGCAACCCCGCGTTGGCGGTCTTCACCGTGCCCCGGCCGTCCCGGCGGACCACCCGGGTGGCCACGTAGCGGTCGCCGGCGGACTCGAAGACCAGCCGCACCCGCGCCTCGGTGGCCGACGGGGCGAGGGCGTTGGCCAGGCCCCGCGTGCCGCCCCAGCGGGGGACCGTGCCGTAGAGCGCGAAGCAGATCGCGTCGAGCACCGTCGACTTGCCCGAGCCGGTCGGCCCGACCAGCGCGAAGAAGTCCGCGTCGGTGAAGTCGACGGTGGTCTCCTCGCGGAAGACGGTGAAGCCCGCCATGTCCAGCCGCATGGGCCGCATCAGTGCTCCACCTCCTCGAGCAGCTCGTCGAAGAGCTCCCGGACGTCCTCGTCGGCGTGGCCCCGGCTGCCCAGGTAGTCGGCGAACAGCTCGCGCGGCGAGCGGCCGGCGCGCTGGGCCGTGCGGGTGCCGCTGCCCGGGGCGGGCACCAGCTCCGGGTCGATCCGGATCTCCAGCGCCCGGGGGAGCAGCTCCTGCACCTCCTCCCGCAGCCCGGCGCGGGGCTGCTCGCGGACGTAGACCCGCAGCCAGCCGTCGGGCACGTCGACCTCGGCGAGCTGGGCCAGGGTGCCGCGGACCGTGCGCAGCGGGACGGCCCCGGGCACCGGCACCTCCCGGATCTGCGCGGCGGTCGTCGCGGTCACCTCGACGATCGTCACCGACCCGACGTTCTCCTGCTCGCCGAAGTCGACGGCGAGCGGGCTGCCGCTGTAGCGGACCGGGCAGGGGCCGATCACCCGCTGGGAGCGGTGCAGGTGGCCCAGCGCCACGTAGTGCGCGTTGCCCGGGAACACGGTCGCCGGCACCGCGTAGCCGAGCACGGTGTGCGCGTCCCGCTCGCCGCCGCCGGTGCTCGCACCGACCACGGTGAGGTGGGCCGTGACCAGGTGCACCCGGTCCGGCTCGGTGAACCCCTCGGCCAGCCGGGCGAGCACCCGGCCGAGGTGGTCGGCGTAGGTCTGGTTGGCCTCGGCCGGGGTCAGCTCGTACATCTCCACGGCGCGTACGGCGTAGCGCTGGGAGAGGAACGGCAGCGCGGCGACCTGCCAGCGCTCGCCGTCGCGGGTGGTGCCGTCGATGACGTGCTCGGCCGGATTCTCCCGGACGCTGCCCCGCAGCGTGATCCCGGCGGCCTCGGCCCAGGGGCGCAGCGCGTCGAGCGCCGCGCCGTTGTCGTGGTTGCCGCCGATCGCCACCACGTCCGCCCCGGTGCGGCGCAGCGCGGTGAGCGCCCGGGTGACCAGCCGGGTCGCCTCCGGGGTGGGCGCCGCCGTGTCGTAGAGGTCGCCGGCCACGATCACCAGGTCGGGTCGCTCGACCCGGGCGATCTCGATCACCTGGGCGAGCACCTGCTTGTGCTCCTCGGCCCGGGACTGCCCCTTGAGGACCTTGCCGACGTGCCAGTCGGAGGTGTGCAGGATCTTCATGGTCAGCCCTCTAGAACGGGATGTCGTCGTCGGAGGTGCCCGAGCCGACCACCGCGAACGGGTCGGCCGCCTGGGTGATCGAGCGCAGCGTCTCCGAGGGCGCCCGGCCGGCCTCGGAGACCCGGGTGGCCCAGGCCGGGAAGGGGAACTCCAGGCAGAGCGGGACCGGGATGTCGGGCTGGTTGACGAACATGGTGCCCGGCTTGGCCAGCAGGGCCCGCTGCCGCTGGGCGGGCGGCAGGAAGCCGTATTCCGGGCGGGACGCCTCGGCCGGGTCGAGCCGGCCGACCACCCGGATCGCCGAGTTGGTGACGATCCGCCGCTCCACCTCGCTGGCGGTCTGCTGGGCGCCGACCAGGATCACCCCGAGCGAGCGGCCCCGCTCGGCGATGTCGAGCAGCACCTCCTTGATCGGGGAGGAGCCTTCCCGGGGGGCGTACTTGTTGAGCTCGTCGAGGACGACGAAGAGCAGCGGCTTCGCGGTGCCCGCCTTCTCCTTGCGCTCGAACTCGCTCTTGAGCGTCACGCCGACCACGAAGCGCTGCGCGCGGTCCGGCAGGTTGTGCAGGTCGACCACGGTGACCTGGGCGGACTCGGCGGTGTTGATCGAGTGCGGGCGGCGGGTGGCCAGGTCGCCCCGGATCAGCCGGCCCAGGTCCTTCTTGCTGCCGATCAGCCGGCGGGCGAACGCGTTGACCGTGCCGAGGCCGACCGCGCTGCCCGCCCACTCGCTTCGGGTCTCGTCGTCGTTGAGCTGCGCGACGACGTGGTCGACCAGGTCGGCGTAGGACCCCAGCCGCACCCCGTCGATGCTCACCCCGCCGTCGGCGGGCTGGGCGTATCGGGCCAGGTGGGCGGCGACCGAGTGCACCACCATCGTGTATTGCTGCCGCTCGTCGTCGGCGTCGGCGAAGACGTAGGGCAGCAGGCGGTCGGCGCAGAACTCGCTCAGCGTCCAGTAGAAGCTGTCCACCCCGGTGAGCCGGCTGCTCACGTCGGGGGTGCCGGACGAGTCGCCGACCCGGGGCGGCGCGTAGACCCGGACGTCGGGGAACGCGCCCGCGTCGAGCCCGAGCTTCGCGTAGCCGGCGCGGGTGGCGTCGTCGAGCCGGGTGTTGGGGTGGTCGAGGAAGAGCAGGTCCTCGCCCTTGACGTTGAAGATCAGCGCCTTGGCGTTGACCGCGTCGCCGCCGAGCACCCCGGAGCGGAAGACCGAGTAGAGCAGGAAGGTGGCGAAGCTGGTCTTGGTGGCCACGCCGGAGATGCCGGAGATGGAGACGTGCGCGCCCCGGGTGCCGTCGAGGAAGTCGGCGTTGAGGTAGACCGGGACGCCGTCGCGGCCCATGCCCATCGGGATGCGCCGCTCCATCCGGTCGAAGTGCAGCGCCCGGGCCCGGGCGTCGCCCTCGGCCCGGTGCACCACGGCGCCCGGGGTGGGCGGCACGTAGAACTCGGGGTCGACGCGGGTGGTGGTGACCTCGGCGGCCTCCTGCACCTGCGCGGGCAGGGTGCCGTCGGCGATGGCGAACACGTCGGAGTCGAACTGCGCGCCCTCGTGCCGGGCGCGCACCTGCGTGACCACGCCGGCGATGGTGACCGGCTCCCGGTCGGGCAGCTCGCGGCGGGTCACCACGACATCGTCGAGCTGGAGGTAGCTGCCGGGGGCGACGGCGGTCCAGAAGGTGAGCGGGGTGGCGTCGGCGGTGCCGAGCACGCGGCCGACCCCGTCGCCGGGGCCGTCGAGCAGGTCGTCGGTCATCGGCGGTCTCCGGTCGGCTGGTCGTCCCGTTCACGGCGCACGTCGTGCATCCTGCCCGAGGGATGCGACAGGTTGCCACGCGACGCGGCGGACGCCACCTCGCCGGTCCGCCGGCCGTGCGCAGCGGGACCGGCCGCTGACTCTCCGTACGCCCCGGTCGGCCATTCCGGCACCGCCGGGCCGGATCACGGGGGATCCTGCAAGGGGCCGGTGGACGGAAGGCACGAGGAGCGGCGGTGGGAGCAGTCCGGAGCCGGACGGCGTGGCTGCTGGCGCTCGCCGTGCTGCCGCCGGTCCTGCAGGCGGCCGTGCTCGTGGGCATCGGCTTCCACGGCGCCCGGGGGCTGGCGCCCCAGGTGACCGCGGTCTGGCCGTACGACTCGTTCCACGACCTGCGGTGGCTGCTGGTCTACCACGACTCCTGGTGGAACTTCGGCCTCGGGCTGGTGCTGCTCACCGTGTTCCGCGGGCTGCTCTCCGCCGGGCTGACCGCGCTGGCCTGGCCCGCGCGGGCGGCGCGTCCCCCGTTCGGCTGGCTGGTCCGGCGGAACCTGGAGGTGGCCGCCCTCGCCCTGGTCATCATCTCGCCGTGGGCCGCCATCTCGGTGGCCTTCTCGGCGGTCGCGCTCTCGCTCTACCTGTTCGCCTCGCTCGCCCCGATGCTGGTGCTCGCCCCGTTCCTCCAGCGCGCCGGGGTGGTCGGGAACTGGTGGCGCGGCCTGCCCACCATCGAGCTGCTCGGCTGGTCGGTGCTCAACTTCGTGGTGCTCACGGTCGCGGGCGCCGTCATCTCCAGCACGTCGGGCTGGTGGGCGGTCCCGGTGGCCGCGCTGGCCGGCCTGGCCAACGGCCTGCTCTGGCAGCGCACCGTGTCGGCGGCCGTGCTGCCGGCCCGGATCCGCCTGGCCCGGACTCCCGTGGCGCCGGTGGCCATCGCCCTCACCATGGCCGCGGCGGTCGGGTCGCAGTCTCTCGTCGGCCTGGCGACGGGTCCACCGGCGGAGTGGCTGCCCCCGCTGCTCACGCAGCGGCTGCCCGACCGGGTGCCGCACGCGGTGATCGCCATCGCCGGACACGACTCGCAGTGGAACGGCCGGCCACCGGCGGACCCCCGGGTGGAGCGCTTCTCCTACCGGGGGCTCGACCGGCAGGGGCGGCCGCTGCCGTACGGGCCGGAGACGACCCACCAGTCCCTGGACGCCAGCGCGGTGCTGCTGGCCGCGCAGATCGACCGGTTGCACCGCCGGACCGGCCGGCCGATCGGCCTGCTCGGGTTCAGCGAGGGCGCCATGGTGGCCCGCACCTACCTGGACAAGTGGGCGCAGCCCCTGCCGGTGGAGGCGGTGCTGCTGTTCAGCCCGCTCGTCCAGCCCGGCCGGGCCTACTACCCGCCCCCCGGCTACAGCGGGTGGGGCGTGGCCGCCGGTTGGGAGCTGCGCGGGATCTTCTGGCTGGCCAACCTGGGCCGCCGGGTGAAGAGCACCCCGGACGAGCCCTTCGTCCGCTCGGTGCTGGTCAACGCGCCCTTCTACCGCAACCGCACGCTCTGTCCGGTGGCCGGGGTCCGCGTGATCGCCTTCCTGCCCACGGTCAGCGCGGCGGAGGCGCCGCCCGGCGAGTACAGCCGTATCCCGGTGTTCCAGATGCCCGCCCTGCACGGCGGCCTGATCGGCCAGCGGCTCGCCGAGGAGCGGGTGGTCGACTTCCTGGCCGGCGGCCGGGTCGACGAGCCGCGCCGGGAGTACCGCCTGCTCCAGCGGCTGGGCGCCGCCTGGCAGGCCCCGCCGCTCGCGCTGGCCGTCAATCCGGTGTGGGCGGCCGCCCGGGAGGGCGACCCGGCCTTCTCCGGCCGGATCTGCGAGCCCCGCTGACCGGCGGCCTCACACCGCCCGGCCGGTGGCCCGGCAGTGCCGGAGCAGCAGCCGGATCGCCGCCGCGTCGACGGCGGCCACGATGAGCAACCGGATCGGCGCGTACGGCAGCATGAGCAGGTCCAGGGCGATCGCCAGCGCGGCGCAGCCGATCGCGACCGCGGCGGCGTCCCGCCGGCCGGTGAGCGCCACCAGCCCGGCTACCGCGACGGCGGCCCCGATCGTCAGTTGCAGCCAGGCCCAGAAGGTGAGGTCGACCTGGTGCATGCCGCCCTCGCCCAGCACCACGAAGACCCCGGACCGGAGCATGCCGAACCCGGCCAGCACGTCGGCCAGCCCGGTGGCGACCAGCAGCCCACCGGCGAGCACCGGCCGACCGGTCCGCTCCGGGGCCGTCCCGGTCGCCTGCGGAGTACGCATTCCCCGAGGTTACGGCGCTGATCAACGGCGGGTTCGCGAGACGGCGCAGCCCGACCAGGCGGGGCGCGGGTTCCGGCGCACCGTACCCGCGCCCCGCGTCGTGCCTCAGCCGCCGGCGAGCACCTCGCGCAGCCGGGCGGCGAAGGCCGGCGGGTCCTCGGCGAAGCCGACGTGGCCGCCCGGGAACATCGCCGGCGCTGTGCCCAGCGCCGCCGCGAGCGCCCGCGAGGTGCGGTCGCATACCTCACCGGTCGACCGCTCACCGAGACCGACGACGACCCGGGTCGGGCCGTCGCGCAGGGCGTCCACGTCGGGCCGGAAGCGGGTGGTCCCCCGGATCATGTGCAGGTACTGGAAGTGCTCGTCGGCGGCCGCCTGCGGGTCGGGCTCGCCGCCGAATATGCCCAGCACCACCTCCTCCGGCAGGTGGATGTTCGCGGTGGCGAGGAACTGGCGTCCGGCGCCGAGCCGGTCGCCGGAGCGGTAGGTGGCGATCATCTCGTCCTCGCGGGCCAGCAGGTCCGCCCGGTCGGGCAGCAGGCCGAGCAGCGGCGGTTCGTGCGCGACGACCGTGTGCACCCGCTCGGGAGCCGCCTGGGCCAGGGCGAGGACGGTCACCGCGCCGCCGCTGGAGCCCAGCACGGCGGCCGGACCCGCGTCGACGTGGGCGAGGAGCCGGGCCACGTCGTCGGCGCGCAGTTCGGGGGTCGAGTCCTGGTGCGGGTCGTGCAGGACGCTGCGGCGGATCCCGCGCGGGTCGGTGGTCAGCACGGTGTGCTCCGCGGCCAGCAGGTCGGCCAGTGGCACGAAGGCGTCGGCGTCCATCGGGGCGGCGACCAGCGCCACGAGCGGGCCCCGGCCGCGTACCTCGTAGTAGAGCCGCCCGTCGGGCACCGCCAGGGTGCCGGTGGTGACGGGTGCGGTGGACATGCTGCTCATCGGGTCCTCCAGGGTCGTGACGGGCGAGCCGTTCACCTTCCTGACTCCGGCGCTGCGGCAGAATCGTCGTCGTGAGCGTCAGTTCCCCGGCCGCCGCCGGATCCCCGGACCGCGCCCCCGTCGACGAGGCCGACTTCACGGCGCTCGTCGCGCCACTGCGCCGGGAGCTGCACGCCCACTGCTACCGGATGCTCGGCTCGGTGCACGACGCCGACGACGCCCTCCAGGACGCGCTGCTGCGGGCGTGGCGCGGGCTGCCCACCTTCGCCGGGCACGGCTCGCTGCGCTCGTGGCTCTACACCGTGGCGACCCGGGTCTGCCTCGACGCCATCGCCGGTCGCGCCCGGCGGGCCCTGCCGGTCGACCTCGGCCCGGCCAGTGACCGCGCGGTGCCCGACAGCGGCCCGGTCCACGAGGTCGCCTGGCTCGGCCCGTACCCGGACACCGGCCTCGCGCCCGGCCCCGTCGCTCCGGGCGCGCGGTACGAGCAGCGCGAGGCGGTCGAGCTCGCCTTCGTGGCCGCCGTGCAGCACCTGCCGGGCAACCAGCGGGCCGCGCTGCTGCTCTTCGACGTCCTCGGCTACTCCGCCGCGGAGATCGGGGTCATGCTGGGCACCTCGACCACGTCGGTGAACTCGGCCCTCGCGCGGGCCCGCCGGGTGCTGGCCGAGCGGGCCCCGCCGCGACGCAGCAGCGCACCCTGCGGATGCTCGACGACGCCCGGCTGCGCGAGGTCGTCACCGGCTACGCCACCGCCCTGGAGAACGGCGACGCGGACGCCCTGGTCGCCCTGCTCACCGAGGACGTCACCTGGTCCATGCCGCCGATGCCGCACTGGTACCGGGGTGTCGCGGCCGTGCTGGACTTCGCCCGGTCGGCGCCGCTCGGCCCCTGTGGCAGCTGGCGGCACCTGCCCGCCGGCGCGAACGGCCAGCCCGCGGTCGCCGGCTACCTGCGCCGGGTCGGGACCGGCCCGTACCTGCCGTGGTCGGTCGACGTGCTGACGCTGCGGGGTGACCGGATCGCCGGGATCACCTCGTTCGTGGGCGCGGAACACGCCGCGGCGTTCGGGCTGCCGGACTCGCTGCCGGGGGCGGCCGTTCCGCCGACCCGGTGACCCGTGGCCGCCGGCCGCCGGCCGCCCGCTCCGCCCCGGCCGGCGAGGCTGTCCGCGTATCCCCTTTTGCCCTTGACGGACGGTGCGGTCAGGCGGCCGGTGCGGCGCCGGCGGGCGGCGCCTCGCCGGGGTCCCGGGCGTAGCGCAGCATCAGCACGCCGTCGGCGGCGGCCAGCACGTGGCGCAGCGGCAGGTGCCGCGGCGCGCTGCCGGCCCCGGCGGTGATCCGGCCCGGGCCGGCGCCGGCGAGCAGCGGCGCGACGGTCAGGCACAGCTCGTCCACCAGGTCGGCCGCGGTGAGCGCGCCGAACATGTGCGGCCCGCCCTCGCAGAGCACCTGGCCCAGCCCGCGCCGGCGCAGCTCGGCCAGGCCGGCGGCCAGGTCGACCCGCTGCGCGCCGCAGCGGACGAGGTCGGCCACCTCGGTCAGCCCGGGCGGCGGGTCGGCGGCCGCGTGGGTGAGCACGAGCGGCCGGACCGGCGCGTCGGCGAAGCACGCCTGGGCCGGGTCGAGGTCGAGCGAGCCGGAGACCACCACGAGGGTCGGGTATTCGGCCAGGCCCTGCTCGCGGCGCCAGGCGCGGCGCTCCTCGCCGAGCCGCAGCGCCCGGTAGCCCTCGTGGCGCAGCGTCCCGGCGGCCACCACGAGCCCGTCGCAGAGCATCCGCAGCAGGCCGAAGACGCGCTTGTCCGGCTCGCCGGAGAGCCCGGCGGAGTAGCCGTCCAGGGTGACCGCGCCGTCGGCGCTGGCCACGAAGTTCACCCGCAGGTGGGGGCGGGGGACGCGGCCGTAGAGCGCGGCCAGCTGCGGGTCGGTCAGCGGCCCGGTGACGGGCGCCGGCCAGACCCGCTCGATCGGGGTTCCGACGCTCATTCGCCGGCCGGACCGGTGACCGGAGGGGTGGGTTCGGGGGTACGGTGCTGGCAGTCGCACCACTTCCGGCCTGGACAGTCGTCGTGCCGCCGCTCCCGGCACGCTCGGCAGATCATGTGGGCAGCCTATGCCGAGGAAGGATGGGACAGGATGTCGCGTCAGATCTTCCAACTGAAGGTCTCCCTCGCCGGGGTCCGGCCGCCGGTGTGGCGGCGGGTGCTGGTGCCCGGCGGCTACACCCTGGACCGGCTGCACCGGGTGGTCCAGCACGCGATGGGCTGGCGGGACTGCCACCTGCATTCGTTCGACGTCGACGGCCGCCAGTACGGCGAGCCCGATCCGGACGGCGAGCTGGCCCTCCGCGACGAGCTGGACGTCCGGCTGGACGCGGTGGTGGGCAAGGGGGACCGGTTCCGCTACACCTACGACTTCGGCGACTGGTGGGAGCACGACCTGGTGGTCGAGGACGTGTGCACGGCCGACCCGGACGAGCGCTACCCGGCCTGCGTCGAGGGGGAGCGCGCCTGCCCGCCGGAGGACGTCGGCGGCCCGGCCGGGTACGCCGTCCTGCTGGCCGCGCTGGCCGACCCCGGGCACGCCGAGCACCGGATGATGCGGGAGTGGGCCGGCGCCGGCTTCGAGCCGGAGTTCTTCGCCGCCGATCGGGCCACCACCCTGCTGCGTCGCTTCTGCTGACCGCCCCTGCGGGAGTGCGCCCGGGAGCCACGCGGTAACGATCTGGGAACGCTCCCAACGGTCTATTGACACTCCTGACACGTGCCGGCAATCTCATGGGAGCGCTCCCGCAGGTGTGTCCCAAGCCACATCGCTCGTCGCGGCGGCGCCCCCAGAACCAAAGCCTCACCACGCGACCTGCCCGGCCGACGAGCGGGCGCGAGTCAGAACCCACCACACGAGTTACCCACCTGAGAGGGGTCAGGGATGAGCGTCATGAGGCGCCGGCTCCGGATTGCCGCGGCCGCCGTGCTCGCCGCGGGCGTTGCTCTCGGCAGCGCCGGGTGCAGCAAGAAGAACGACGACGAGGGGTCCGGCGAGGGCGGCCAGGTCAAGCTGGTCCTGCAGACCTTCCAGAACTTCGGCTACGACCAGGCCATCAAGGACTTCGAGGCGGCCCACCCGAACATCAAGGTCGAGCACCAGAAGATGGGCGAGCTGCGCGACTTCCAGCCGAAGCTGGTGCAGTGGCTCGCCGCCGGCAGCGGTGCCGGCGACGTGGTCGGTCTGGAGGAGGGCGTCCTGCTCGGGTACGTCCAGAACCCCGACAAGTTCGCCAACCTGCTCGACCTGGGCGCCGGTGAGGTGAAGGCCAACTTCCCCGAGTGGAAGTGGAACAACGCCCTCACGCCGGACGGCAAGAAGCTGATCGGGCTCGGCACCGACGTCGGTGGACTCGCCATGTGCTACCGCAAGGACCTGTTCCAGCAGGCCGGTCTGCCCACCGACCGGGACGAGGTCTCGAAGCGGATGACCACCTGGCAGGACTACATCGCGCTGGGCAAGGAGTTCAAGGCCAGCGGCAAGGTCAAGGCCGCCTGGCTGGACAGCGCGACCAGCCTGATGCAGCCGTACGTCATGCAGAACTCGCAGACGTTCTTCTTCGACAAGGACAACAAGTTCATCGGCGACACCAACCCGGTCATCAAGCAGACCTGGGACATGGGCCTGCAGATGGCCAAGGACGGGCTGACCGCCAAGACGCAGCGGTGGAGCGCCGACTGGGACGGGGCCTTCAAGAACTCCGCGTTCGCGACGCTGCCCTGCCCGGCCTGGATGACCGAGGGCGTCATCGCCCCGAAGTCCGGCCCGGCGAACTCCGGCAAGTGGGACATCGCCAACATCCCCGGCGGCGGCGGCAACTGGGGTGGCTCCTACCTGGCCGTCCCGGCGCAGACGAAGCACCCGAAGGAGGCGTACGAGCTGGCCAAGTACCTGACCAGCAAGGAGGGCCACCTGGCGGCGTTCAAGGAGGCGGGCGCGATGCCGTCCGACATCGCCGGCCTGGACGACCCGGCGTTCAAGGACAAGACGAGCGAGTACTTCAGCGGTGCGCCCACCGGCAAGATCTTCGGTGAGAGCGTCAAGAACATGAAGCCCGTCTTCCTCGGTGCCAAGCACCAGCAGGTCTGGGAGACCATCTTCGAGCCGCAGATGCAGGCGGCCGAGCGTGGCCGGCTCAGTTCGGATGCCGCCTGGAAGAAGGCGGTGGACGAGGCCAAGAAGGCGACCAGCTGAGTCGCCGGTGACCGGCCGAGCCCACGGGGATCCACTGCCCGTGGGCTCGGCGCGGCGCCCACACCCGCCCCAGGGGTGTGGGCGCCGCGGCGAGGTCGCCGCCGCCCCACCTCCCGGAAGGACCTGCAATGAGTTCGACTGTCGGCGCGGTGCCACCATCGCGCGCCGCTTCGCCGCCCCCGTCCGCCCCGCTGCACCGCCGCCGGTCGTACCGGCTCGGCCGCTGGGACCTCAAGTACTCCCCGTACCTGTACGTGGCCCCGTTCTTCGTCCTCTTCGGGGTCTTCGGCCTCTTCCCGGTCCTCTACACGGTCTACGTCTCGCTCTTCGACTACGAGCTGCTGAGCGGAACCAAGGAGTACGCGGGGCTGGAGAACTACCGCCTCCTGATGCAGGACGCCCAGTTCTGGAACGCGGCCTACAACACCCTCGGCATCTTCCTGCTCAGCACCGTGCCGCAGCTCATCGTGGCGCTGATGCTCGCCAACCTGCTGAACCGGCAGATGAAGGCCCGCACGCTGCTGCGGATGGGTGTGGTCATCCCCAACATCACCTCGGTGGCCGCGGTCGGCATCATCTTCGCGCTGATCTTCGCGGACCGGTACGGCCTCATCAACTGGTTGCTCGGCACGGTGGGCTTCGACCCCATCGCCTGGCGGGACAACCGCTTCGCCTCCTGGTTCGCCATCGCCTTCATGGTCGACTGGCGGTGGACCGGCTACAACGCGCTCATCTACCTCGGTGCCATGCAGGCCATCCCCAAGGACCTGTACGAGTCGGCGTCACTGGACGGCGCCTCGACCTGGCGGCAGTTCTGGGCGATCACCGTGCCGCTGATCCGGCCGACGATCCTCTTCACGATCATCATCTCCACCATCGGTGGCTTCCAGATCTTCACCGAGCCCCTGATGTACGGGAACGGGCTGGTCCGCGGCGGGGTGGACCACCAGTTCCAGACCCTGGCCATGTACATCTACGAGAAGACCTTCACCGGGAACTCCGAGTACGGGTACGGCTCCGCGATGTCCTGGCTGCTCTTCATGATGATCATCATCTTCGCGCTGATCAACTTCGTGCTGGTACGCCGGTCGGTGAAGGGGGACAAGAAGTGAGCACCACGCAGACCCTGCCCCGCCCGGTCAGCCCGCCGCCGGTGCCGTCCCGCCGCCGCGGCCGCGGTCGGCTGCCCGGCGCCCAGCTCTGGCAGGCCAGCCCGCTGACCTACCTCGCGCTCATCCTCGGCGGCGTACTGTCGATCTTCCCGATCATCTGGTCGTTCATCATCGCCTCGCGGGACAACAGCGCGGTCTACGAGATGCCGCCGACCCCCGGCGACCAGCTGTTCACCAACATCGACCGGATGCTCGCCAACGAGGACGCCGCGTTCGTCTACGGTCTGGTCAACTCGGCCGTCGTGTCGACCGTCGTCACCATCTCGGTGATCTTCTTCTCCAGCCTGGCCGGCTTCGCCTTCGCCAAGCTCAAGTTCCGGGGCAGCAACGCGCTGCTGCTGATCATCATCATGACCATGATGGTGCCGACCCAGCTCGGTGTCATCCCGCTCTACCTGATGATGGTGGAACTCGGCTGGACGGGCACCCTGCAGGCGGTCATCGTGCCGTTCCTGGTGCAGGGCTTCGGCGTGTTCATGATGCGCCAGTACGCGATGTCCGCGATCAGCGACGAGCTGATCGAGGCGGCCCGGCTCGACGGCTGCTCCACCTGGCGGATCTACTGGAACGTGGTGCTGCCCGCGCTGCGGCCGGCGGCGGCGGTGCTCGGCCTGCTGACCTTCATGCAGACCTGGAACGAGTTCCTCTGGCCGTTCATCGTGCTCACCCCGGACACCCCGACGGTGCAGTACTCCCTGAAGATCCTCTCGTCCGGGCTCTACCAGACGGATTACGTGGCATTGTTCGCTGGCACCGCACTGGCGACCCTGCCACTGTTGATCGTGTTCATCATCTTCGGCCGCCAGATCATCGGCGGCATCATGGAAGGCGCCGTCAAGTCGTGAGCAACCCAGCCAGCCCGCCCGCCGTCGGCGTCCTCGACCAGGGTGCGGCAGCCACCTTCCCGCCCGGCTTCCTCTGGGGCGCGGCGACCGCCGCGTACCAGATCGAGGGCGCGGCGACGGAGGGCGGCCGCGGCCCGTCGATCTGGGACACCTTCAGCCACACCGAGGGGCGGACGGTGGCCGGGCACACCGGCGACGTGGCCTGCGACCACTACCACCGGATGCCCGACGACGTGCGGCTGATGGCCGACCTCGGGCTGAAGTCCTACCGCTTCTCCGTCTCCTGGCCGCGGGTGCAGCCCGGCGGCGCCGGAGCGGTCAACGCCGAGGGGATGGACTTCTACCGGCGCCTCGTGGACGAGCTGCTGGGCCACGGCATCGAGCCCTGGCTGACCCTCTACCACTGGGACCTGCCCCAGCCGCTGGAGGACGCGGGCGGCTGGCCGGCCCGGGACACGGCCGGCCGGTTCGCCGACTACGCCCAGCTGGTCGCCGACGCCCTCGGCGACCGGGTGAAGTACTTCACCACGTTCAACGAGCCGTGGTGCTCGGCCTTCCTCGGCTACGGCTCCGGCGTGCACGCCCCGGGCCGGTCGGACGGGGCGGACGCGGTCCGGGCCGGGCACCACCTCATGCTCGGGCACGGGCTGGCCGTGCAGGCGCTGCGGGCGTCCCGCCCGGACGCGCAGCTCGGCATCACCGTCAACCTCTACCCGGTCACGCCGGCCACCGGGTCGCCGGAGGACGCCGACGCCGCCCGCCGGATCGACGCGCTGGCCAACCGGTTCTTCCTCGACCCGGTGCTGCGCGGGGCGTACCCGGCGGACCTGGTCGCCGACCTGCGCGAGGTCACCGACTTCGGGCACGTCCGGGACGGCGACCTGGCGGTCATCTCGACCCCGCTGGACATGGTGGGGGTCAACTACTACAGCCGGTACGTGGTCGCCGCGCCGGCGGAGACCGGCCCGGCCGAGGCGTACTGGCGGGCGCCGTCGTGCTGGCCGGGCAGCCAGGACGTCCAGTTCGCCACGCGGGGCGTGCCGGTGACCGACATGGGCTGGGAAATCGACGCCCCGGGCCTGGTGGAGACGCTGGAGCGGGTGCACAAGGACTACACCGACCTGCCGCTCTACGTCACCGAGAACGGCTCCGCGTTCGTCGACGCGGTGGTCGACGGCCGGGTCGACGACCCGGACCGGCTGGCGTACTTCGACGCGCACCTGCGCGCCGCGCACGCCGCGATCAGCGCCGGGGTGCCGCTGAAAGGATACTTCGCCTGGTCGCTCATGGACAACTTCGAGTGGGCGTGGGGCTACACGAAGCGCTTCGGCATGGTCTACGTCGACTACGACAGCCAGGCCCGGATCCCGAAGTCCAGCGCCAGGTGGTACGCCGATGTGATCCGACGCAACGGCCTGGCCGCACAATAGGCTGGGCCAGCCAGTGACGGGCGGCCCGGCGCCGGCGCCGGTACAGGTGCCGGACCGCCCGATGTCGGAGGAGCACAGACGATGACAACGCAGCGCACACGGTCGCTCGGGCGCCCGACCCTCGACGCGGTCGCGGCCCGCGCAGGCGTGGGGCGCGGCACGGTCTCCCGGGTGGTCAACGGCTCGCCGCAGGTCAGCCCCGAGGCCCGGGCCGCCGTCCAGGCGGCCATCGCCGAGCTGGGGTACGTGCCCAACCGCGCGGCCCGCGCGCTGGTCACCCAGCGGACCGACTCGGTGGCGCTGGTGGTCTCCGAGTCGGGGGAACGCGTCTTCACCGAGCCGTTCTTCGCGGGCATCGTCCGGGGCGTCAGCTCCGCGCTGCTGGAGACCCCGATGCAGCTCTGGCTGGCCATGGCGCAGTCGCAGATCGAGCGGGAACGGGTCGAGCACCACCTGACCAACCAGCACGTCGACGGCGTGCTGCTGCTCTCGCTGCACGACGCGGACCCGCTGCCCACCCTGCTGGAGGAGCGCGGCCTGCCCACCGTGCTCGGCGGCCGGCCGGCCCGGATGCTGCACCCGAACGCCCAGCCGGCCTGGTTCGTCGACGTGGACAACGTCGGCGGCGCCCGGCAGGCGGTGGAGCACCTCTTCGCCCGCGGCCGGCGGCGGGTCGCCACCATCGCCGGCACCCAGGACATGGGCGCCGGCCTGGCCCGGTTGTCCGGCTACAAGGAGGCGGTCCGGGCCGCGGGCGGCGACCTCAACCCGGACCTCATCGCGTACGGGGACTTCAGCGAGGGCAGCGGCACGGCCTGCATGCGCCGGCTGCTGGAGGTCTGCCCCGACCTGGACGCCGTCTTCGTCGCCTCCGACCTGATGGCCTTCGGCGCCCTGCGCGCGCTGCGTGAGGCCGGCCGCCGGGTGCCCGAGGACGTGGCGGTGATCGGCTTCGACGACGCCCCGATCGCCCGGCAGGCCGAGCCGCCGCTGACCACGGTCTTCCAGCCGGTCGAGGAGATGGGCCGGCAGATGGCCCGGCTGCTGGTCTCCCGCATCCGCGGCGAGGAGCTGCCCAGCCCGCACGTGCTGCTGGACACCAAGCTCATCCACCGCGCCTCGGCCTGAGGGCTCAGGCCCAGCGGCGCAGTTCCCGCTTCGCCAGGGACGCCCGGTGCACCTCGTCGGGCCCGTCGGCCAGGCGGAGGGTGCGGGCCTGCGCCCAGAGGGCGGCGAGCGGGGTGTCCTGGCTGACGCCGGCCCCGCCGTGCGCCTGGATGGCCTTGTCGATGACCCACTCGGCCATCGCCGGCGTGGCGATCTTGATGGCCTGGATCTCGGTGTGCGCGCCCCGGTTGCCCACGGTGTCCATGAGCCAGGCGGTCTTGAGCACCAGCAGCCGGGCCTGCTCGATGCGCACCCGGGACTCGGCGATCCACTCCCGGACCACGCCCTGCTCGGCGAGGGGGCGGCCGAACGCCACCCGGGTCAGGGCCCGCCGGCAGAGCAGCTCCAGGGCCCGCTCGGCCATGCCGATCAACCGCATGCAGTGGTGGATCCGCCCCGGCCGAGCCGGGCCTGGGCGATGGCGAAGCCGGCGCCCTCGGCGCCGACCAGGTTCTCGACCGGCACCCGTACGTCAGTGAAGTCGATCTCGGCGTGCCCGCCGTGCGGAGCGTCGCTGTAGCCGAAGACGGTCATGCCCCGGCGCACCGTCACGCCCGGGGTGTCCCGGGGAACCAGGATCATGCTCTGCTGGCGGTGCCGGTCGGCGTCCGGGTCGGTCTTGCCCATCACGATGAAGATCTCGCAGCGCGGGTCCATGGCCCCGGACGACCACCACTTGCGGCCGTTCACCACGTACGCGTCGCCGTCGCGCACGATCCGGGTGGCGATGTTGGTGGCGTCGGAGGAGGCGACCTCCGGCTCGGTCATGCAGAACGCCGAGCGGATCTCCCCGGCCAGCAGCGGCGCGAGCCAGCGGTCCCGCTGCGCGTCGGAGCCGAACTCGGCCAGCAGTTCCATGTTGCCGGTGTCCGGTGCGGCGCAGTTCAGCGCCTCCGGGGCCAGGTGCGGGCTGCGGCCGGTCAGCTCGGCGAGCGGGGCGTACTGGAGGTTGGTCAGCCCGGCGCCGTAGCGCGCGTCGGGCAGGAAGAGGTTCCACAGGCCGCGCGACCGGGCCTCGGCCTTCAGCTCCTCCAGCACGGGCGGGCGGGCCCACGGGTCGCCGGCCGCGAGCACCTGCTCGTGGTGCACCGGCTCGGCCGGGAGGACGCACTCGGTGAGGAACGCCTCGAGCCTCTCGCGCAGCTCGACCGTGCGGGCGTCGTACGCGAAGTCCACTACTTCTCCCTCACCGCGTGCAGACCGTGCTCGACCAGCGGCGCCACCATCTCGCCGATCCGGTCGAAGCCCCCGCCGAGCGTCTGCCCGAGGGTGTGCCGGTAGTGGATGCCCTCGCAGATCACCGCGAGCTTGAAGCAGCCGAGCGCCACGTGCCAGTGCAGCGGCCCCACGTCGACGTCGCTGCGGCCGGCGTACCGGTCGATCAGCTCGGCGCCGGTGGGGAAGCCGGCCCGCGGGCCGATGCCGTCGGCCACCGGGTTGCCCTCGGCGCTGTCGCTGTCGCCCAGCACGTCCCAGTAGGTCAGCAGCAGGCCCAGGTCGGCGAGGGGATCGCCGAGGGTGGCCATCTCCCAGTCGAGCACCGCCCGCACCGCCACCGGCTCGACCGTGGCGAGCAGGTTGTCCAGCCGGTAGTCGCCGTGCACGATCCGCCCGGCGTTCGCGCCCTCGGGCACGCTGCCGGCGAGCGCGTCGCGCAGCTCGTCGATGCCGGGCAGCGGCCGGCTGCGGGACCGGTCGAGCTGCCCGGCCCAGCGGCGGACCTGCCGGCCGAGGTAGCCGTCGGGGCGGCCGAAGTCGGCCAGCCCGACCGCGCCCGGCTCGACCATGTGCAGGTCCGCGAGGGTGTCCATCATCGCCAGGGCCAGGTCGCGCCGCTGGCCGGCGGTGAGCGCGTCGGTCTGCTCCCGCCGCCGGTAGACCTCGCCGTCGACCTTCTCCATGAGGTAGAACGGCGCGCCGAGCACGTCGGGGTCGGTGCAGAGCAGCAGCGCCTCGGGGACCGGCACCGCCGTGGGGGCGAGCGCGGAGATCACCCGGTACTCGCGGGCCATGTCGTGCGCGGTGGCCAGCACGTGCCCGAGCGGCGGCCGGCGCAGCACCACCTCGCGGTCGCCGGCGCGCAGCAGGTAGGTCAGGTTCGACTTGCCCCCGGCGATGAGCCGCGCCGCAAGCGGCCCGGCGTGAGCCGCCCGGTCCGCTGCAGGCAACGGCCCGACCAGCTCGGGCCGGTGCGTGGCCAGGTACGCGGCCAGCCGGTCGAGGTCGAGCCCGCGCGGGGCCGAACCGGTCGGGGTCTGCGGTGCGTCGACGGCCGGATCGGTCATCCGGTTAGTTGATGGCAGCTCAGCTTTGTTGTCAAGGTGGGATGTTCCCGGCGGGACATGCCGCTGCAACGGGGGCGAAATGGTCAACCGGCAGGCTGGGGCCCAGCCTGCCGGCCGCCACGGCCGGCCCGCCGAGCGGAGGGACCAGACATGCTGCTGAGAGTTCGGGTGACCCTGCCGGACCGACCGGGCACGCTCGGCCAGGTGGCCCGCACGCTCGGCGTCTCCGGCGCCGACATCGTCCAGGTGGTGGTGCTGGAGCGGCTCGGCGGCCGGGCGGTCGACGACTTCACCGTGGTCTGGCCGGGCGCGGCGCGGGTGGAGCGCCTGCTCGCCGGCCTGGCCGCCATCCCCGGCGTCCGGGTGGACGGGGTGTGGCGGGCGATCGGCGCGCCGACGACCACGGGCCAGGACGCCGAACTGCTGGCCCAGGTCGCGGCGAACCCGACCGACGGGGTCGCCACCCTGGTCGACGCGGTGCCCGGGCTGCTCGCCGCGGACTGGGCGGTGGCCGCGGTGGTGCCGCTGGACTGGGCCGCCCGCGGCGGCGGCGCGGGCGGGGCGACGGTCGGGCACGCGAGCTGGCGTGCCCCGGTCCCGCCCCGGCTGCCGGAGGTGACCCCCCTGCGCGCCCGGGCCATGACCACGCCGGACGGGCACCACTACGCGGTCGCGCCGTTCGGCCGGGCCGGCCTGGTGCTGGTGGTGGCGCGCGACCACAGCGACCCGCTCGCCGCGGCCGCGTTCCACTCGACCGAGGTGGACCGCCTCGCCCAGCTGGTCCGGGCCGGCGCGGTGATCCTCGGCGACCGGCTCGACCTGGTCGGCGCCCCGCCCGTGACCACCATCACCTGACCGGTCCCACCGTTTCACCCGTGGGCAACGGGGGCGCAACAGGCGGCCGGCAGGGTCGGTGGTGAGGAAGGGAGCGAACCATGGCGCTGTGGCGGATCCGTGCCACCGTGGACGACCGGCCGGGCTACCTGTCGGTGCTCACGGCGAGCCTCGCGTTGCGTGGGGTCAACATCCTCACCGTGCAGGTGCACACCACCGAGCTGGGGGCGGTCGACGACTTCCTGGTCGACGCGCCCGACCGGCTCACCGAGGCCGACCTGCGGGCGGCCGTCGAACGGGGGCGGGGCCGGAACTGCTGGGTCGCGCGCAGCGAGGCGCGCGGGCTGGCCGACCAGCCCACCCGGGTGCTCGGCCTGGCCGGCCGGCTGGTCCGGGACCCGGACGCGGCCGGCGAGACACTGCGCGTCCTGCTCGGCGCGGACGCGGTGGCCTGGCGGCCGACGCCGGCCGCTCCGCCCGGCGGGGTGGACGGGACCACGATGCTGCTGGCCGACCCGGCCGGCGGCTCCTACGAGCTGCGGCGGCGGGAGCCGAGCTTCACCCCGGCCGAGTACGCCCGCGCGCAGGCCCTGGTCGAGCTGGCCGCCACGGTGGCCCGCCGGGACGCCGACCGGGTCACCCTGGTGCTGCCCGACGCGGCCGAGGTGCTGGCCCGGCCGGCCACCGCCGACGACCTGCCGGGCGTGCTGGAGCTGCACGACAGGTGCTCGCACCGGAGCCGCCAGCGGCGCTACCTGAGCGGCGCGGGGCACCCCGCGCCGGCCCGGCTGCGCCGGCTGCTCGAACCGGCGCGAGGGCTGACCCTGGTCGCCACGGCCGCCTCCGGCGGGACGGCCGCACCGGTGGTGGCCATGGCCAACCTGCTCGGCGAGGGGGACGAGGCGGAGGCGGCGCTGCTGGTGCGGGACGACTGGCAGCGCCGGGGCCTCGGCTCCGCCCTGCTGCGGCGCCTGCTCGGGCACGCCGACCGGGCCGGCTACGCGGTCGTGCTGTTGCACGTGCAGGCCGAGAACACCCCGATGCTGCGCACCGTACGCGGGCTGAACCGGCCCACCTCGATGGAGCGGGACGGCAGCGTGCTGACCGTGACGGTGCCGCTGGCGTCCCGCCCGGCCGTGCCGCCCCGCCAGGCCGGCGCGGCCGCGCGGGCGCGCCGGTCGTCCTGACTCTACGGTCGCGCGCCGCGACGCGTCCCGGGCCGCAACGGCGCGGTACGGGACGCCGGCCGGCGGGCGACCGCGCACCGGCGCCGGGTCACCGGCGCCACCGGGCCGACCTCCGATGCGGAGGACGGTGACACGGCAGGGCCCCCGGTGCGGGGGCCCTGCCCGTGTCCGGGCCCGGTCCGATCAGGTCGCCGGGTAGCTGCTGTAGTCCGGGAAGTTGCCGTAGAGCCGGCCGTCGCCGCCCACGGTGACCGCCTGCACCAGCAGGTCGCCGCCGACGAACGCGCCCTTCCAGGACGCGCCCCGGCCGCCGAACGGCTCGTCCCGGTCCCCCCGGGAGCGGGGCTTGTTGATGCCCACCTTGAACGCCTGCAGGTCGACCGCGAGCTTGCCGGCGAGTTCCTCGTCGTCGCAGGCCACGGAGGCGACCAGCGCGCCGTTGGACGCGTTCATCTGGGCCAGCAGCTCGTCGGTGGTGTCCACCACGACGATGGTGTCCACCGGGCCGAACGGCTCGGCGTGCATGAGCCGCGAGCGGCCGGGCGGGGCGAGCAGCACGGCCGGCGCCACGTACGCGGAGGTGTCCTGCCCGTCGAGGAAGGGCGCGCCGTCGAGCTTGCCCCGGTGCAGCGGCACCGCGCCGCCGCGGACCGCCTCGTCGACCTTGCGCCGCAGCTCCTCGGCCTTGGCCCCGCTGATCAGCGGGCCGAAGTCCAGCTCGGGCAGCGGGTCACCGGCCGACCAGTCGTCACCCACGGCGAGCGGGTGTCCGAACCGGACGGAACGCACCACCGGCAGGTACATGTCGAGGAACTCGTCGACCAGGTCGCGCTGGACCACGAACCTCGGGTACGCGGTGCAGCGCTGCTTGCCGTACTCGAAGCCCTTCTTCAGGTGCGCGGCGAGCAGGTCCCACTGGGAGAAGTTCCAGATGCCCCAGGCGTTGAGGCCCTCCTGCTCGATGAAGTGCCGCTTGTCGGAGTCGAGCAGCGCCGCGGCCACCTTGCCGCCGTTGGAACGGCCGCCGACGAACGCCACCGCACCGATCTCCGGGGCCCGGACCAGGACCTCGGAGAGCTCCTCGCCGCTGCCGGAGAGCAGGGTGGCGGGCAGCCCGGCGCGGCGCATCAGCGCGTGCGCCACGGTGAGGCAGACCGCCCCGCCCTGGGACGGGGTCTTGGCGATCACCGCGTTGCCGGCGAGCAACTGCACCAGCTCGGCGTGCACGAGCACGCTCATCGGGTAGTTCCAGGAGGCGATGTTGCTGACCGGGCCGGGCAGCGGCTCGCGGCCGTCGGCGAGCATCCGGTCGATCTCCTGCACGTACCAGCGGACGCCGTCGAGCGCGCGGTCGACGTCGGCGCAGGCCAGCCGCCACGGCTTGCCGATCTCCCAGACCAGCAGCAGGGCGAGCAGGTCGCGGTGGGCGGTGAGCGCGTCCAGGGCGTCGTCGACCCGGGCCTTGCGCTCGGCGAGCGGGGTCTGCGCCCACTCGCGGTGCGCGGCGGCGGCGTGCGCGACCGCGCCCCGCGCCGCCTCGGCGTCGAGCCGGGCCAGGTTGACCAGCACGGTGTTGTCGACGGGGGTGCGTACCGGGGTCGGCGCACCGACCGCGCGCCACCCGCCCTCGACCAGGTTGTGCAGGGTGGCGGTGCCGTCGGCCGCGGTGCCGAAGGCCTCCGGCGTCGCGGCCACCGCGCGGGCGAGGGTGTCGGACCAGGAGGTGCCGTCGGCGAGTCTGAGAGCCATCGCGATCTCCTCAGGGTTGTCCGGGGGAGCGGCGGCGTCGATGGCACCGCTGGTGTCGCGTACTGTCCCGCGCTGCCGAGCGGGCGGGCAACCGTACGCTCGTATGCCAGGACGCCCGGCCGGCCACCGCGACGCGTCGCGGCCCGACCGCCACCAGCTTGACCTGGGGGTACGCGGGAAGCCTATAGAATGCTGTCGATTATGTGATCCAGGCCCGGGCGACGTCGACCGGGTTACCCGTCAGTACGGATCATTCCCTCGGCCGGTTCAACCGCCCAGTGCGGCGATCGCCTCCGCGGTCGTGCAGACCGTGCCGAGCCGGCGGAAGACGTAGTCGACCGCGAACTCGTGGGCGTACGCGTCCAACCCGGACATCGCGTCGTGCGGCAGCACCACCCGGTAGCCGATCTCGTCGCCGATGCGGGCCGTCTGCTCGACGCCGAAGTTGGTGGCCAGCCCGCCGATCACCAGCGTGTCCACGCCGCGCTCCCGCAGCGCCGCGTCGAGCCCGGTCTCGTGGAAGGCGCCCCAGGTGTGCTTGACGATCGCCAGGTCGCCCTCGCGGGGCGCCACCTCGGGAAGCAGTTCGCTCCCCGCCGGCTGCGGATCAGGGCCGGGCCGGTCGGCGCGGACCACCACCACGGTTGCCCCGGTGGCGCGGGCGGCCTCGGCGAGGGCAAGGCAACGCTCGACCACCTCGGGGCCGGTGTGCGGGGCGGTCGGCAGGTCCACGATGCGACGCTGGAGGTCGATCAGGACGACGGCGGTGCGGGTCGGGTCGAGAGCATCCACCCCAAGATCATATCGAGGGCGGACCGTCGGGGTGGCCCCGGAAAAGGTGGAACCGGCCGCCGGACCGAGGTCCGACAGCCGGCTCCGAGCCGCTGTCCGGGTCAGCTCGTGAAGGTGATCCGGTCCCGGCGGCGCCGCAGCGTCATCAGGAGGACACCGCCGCCGATGAGGGCGAGGCCGGCGAGCGAGATGCTGGTCGCGGCCACGCCGGTGAGCGGCAGCCCACCCTCGGTGCCGCTGCCGCCGCCCTGCCCGCCGCCGGCCGAGGTGCCGGGCGCCGGGGTGCCCGACGGGTTCTCCGAGCCGCCCGGCGTCGGGGTCGGCGTCTCCCCGCCCGGCGTGGACGGGGTCGGCGTCGTCGGGTTCCCCGGTGACTCGCACGGCTTCAGCCAGAAGACCTTGTGCTTGCCGGCGGACGACCTGCCGTCGGTGAGGTCCACGTCGAGCTTGAGGTGGTAGCCCTGCTTCGGGTGCAGCGTCAGCCCGGCCAGGTCGAGGTCCTTCGAGGAGAGGCTGATGACCGCGTCGTGGTCGTTCTCCGCGCCGGAGGCCGGGTCGGTGCTGATCACGACGTTCTTCTTCGACCAGACGACCTTGTCCTTCGGGGTGGCCGACGGCGCCTGCGCCCAGAGCGTGATGTCGGCCTTCTGGTCCTTGTCGAAGTTGAAGAACTCCAGCTCGAAGTCGCAGGTGACGTGCGGCTGGTTGTCGACCTTGTCCGAGAAGGGCGTGCCGTCGATCTTGACGGTGCCGTTGTCGCCCTTCGGGTTGTGCGGGTTGCCGGTGGCCCAGGCCGGGGTGGCGAGCCCGAGCAGGGCCGTGGCGGCGGCTGCGGTGAGGGCAGCGCGCGCCACGTGCCGACGCTGTGGCATGAGGAATCCTTCGAGATCGGGAGAGGGGGACGCCACATGATCACATGTCGATGGGCTCCCGTCCAGATGGGACGAGGCCCCTGAGCTGCGCAGATGTCCTTGCCGAGGGCGAAATCCGGGCCACTTCCCAGGCGTGTCGGCGTAACGATGAACGGGCTCTCGACGCTCCGCCGTCTTCGGCCCCGGCGCCGGCTTCCCAACCGATGACGTCGCCAGTACATTGTCGACTATCCATGGGAGCGCTCCCGAGCATCCGGGTCCGTCCCACCACCACAGCCGCCGGCAGCCCCGACCGCCGACGCCGTCCCGTCCGGTCCGGGCCACCGCGGCGCCACCCAATGGAGCTCGCCATGCCCCGTCCGACCCCGCCCCCTCGCGGCCGGTCCCGGCTCCGCCGGCTGCTCGCCGCCGGTGCCGCACTCGCCGCCGGCCTGGCCGCAGCCGTCGCCTCCCCGCCGGCGCCGGCCGCCGCGGCACCCGCCGTCAACGACGGCGCGGTCGCCGCCGCGGCCGGCGCGCGGACCGGAAGCGCACTGGCCGCGCCCGCGTTCAACTATCAGGAGGCGTTGCAGAAGTCGCTGTTCTTCTACGAGGCGCAGCAGTCCGGCCGGAAGCCGGCCTGGAACCGGGTCTCCTGGCGGGGCGACTCGGCCCTCACCGACGGCGCTGACGTCGGCCTCGACCTCACCGGCGGCTGGTACGACGCCGGCGACCACGTGAAGTTCGGCTTCCCGATGGCGTTCAGCGCCACCATGCTGGCCTGGGGCGCCGTCGAGTACCGGGACGGCTACGTCGCCTCCGGCCAGCTCCCGCACCTGCTCAACAACCTGCGCTGGGTCAACGACTGGTTCGTCAAGGCCCATCCCGCACCGAACGTCCTCTACGGACAGGTCGGCAAGGGCGACGACGACCACAAGTGGTGGGGACCGGCCGAGGTGCTGCCGATGGCGCGGCCCGCGTACAAGATCGACGCGAGCTGCGGCGGCGCGGACCTGGCGGGGGAGACGGCGGCCGCGATGGCCGCCTCGTCGATCGTCTTCCGCCCGACCGACGCCGCCTACGCCGACAAGCTGCTCGGCCACGCGAAGCAGCTCTACACGTTCGCCGACACGGTACGGAAGAGCTACCACGAGTGCATCACCGACGCGACCAGCTTCTACCGGTCGTGGAGCGGCTGGCAGGACGAGCTGGTCTGGGGCGCGGCCTGGCTCTACCGCGCCACCGGCGACGCCGCCTACCTGAGCAAGGCCGAGAGCGAGTACGACCGGCTCGGCACCGAACCGCAGTCCACCACCCGCTCCTACAAGTGGACCATCGCCTGGGACAACAAGCAGTTCGGCGCGTACGTGCTGCTGGCCAACCTGACGGGTAAGCAGAAGTACGTCGACGACGCCAACCGCTGGCTCGACTGGTGGACCGTCGGCGTCAACGGCTCCCGCGTCAACTACTCGCCCGGCGGCATGGCCGTCCTCGACTCCTGGGGCGCCCTGCGCTACGCGGCCAACACCGCCTTCGCGGCGCTGGTCTACAGCGACCGGACCACCGACGCCACCCGCAAGGCGCGTTACCACGACTTCGCCGTCCGGCAGATCAACTACGCCCTCGGCGAGAACCCGCGCAACTCCAGCTACGTGATCGGCTTCGGGGCCAACTCGCCGAAGAACCCGCACCACCGCACCGCGCACGGCTCCTGGTGGGACAGCCAGACGGTGCCCACCGAGACCCGGCACGTGCTCTACGGCGCGCTGGTCGGCGGCCCGTCCTCGGCCAACGACGCGTACACCGACAGCCGCTCCGACTACGTCATGAACGAGGTCGCCACCGACTACAACGCCGGCTTCACCTCCGCCCTGGCCCGGCTCGCCTCCGAGTACGGCGGCAGCCCGCTCGCCGGCTTCCCGACCGCGGAGCAGCCCGACCTGGACGAGCTGACCGTGGAGACCACGGTGATGCAGGCCGAGCCGAGGGCCACCGGGCTCAAGGCGATCATCTACAACAAGTCCGCCTTCCCGGCCCGGGCACTGACCACCGCGAAGTTCCGCTACTACTTCCGCCCCGACGGCACCGGCCCGGCGCAGGTCACCCCCGGCTACACGCAGGGCTGCCCGTCGCCCACCACGGCCAAGCAGTTCTCCGGCGACATCTGGTACGTCGAGGTCGACTGCACCGGATACACCATCGCGCCGGCCGGGCAGTCGCAGCACCGGATGGAGGTGCAGTTCAAGATCGGCGTGCCCGAGGGCGGCACCTGGGACCCGACCAACGACCCGTCGTACCAGACCACCGCCGGCCCCAACCGGAAGGTGCCGCTCTACTCGGGCGGGACGCGGGTCTGGGGCGAGGAGCCCGGACCGGCCACCCCGGACACCACCGCGCCGACCGTGCCCGGCACCCCGGTCGCCTCGACCGTCACCGCCACCGGCCTCACGCTGACCTGGCCCGCCTCCACCGACACCGGCGGCAGCGGCCTGGCCGGCTACGAGGTCACCCGGGCGCAGGCCGGCAGCGACGCGCTCGTGCTGACCGACGCCCCGACCAACACCCTCGCGGTGACCGGGCTGCTGCCCGAGCGGACGTACCAGTTCACGGTGCGCGCCCGCGACGGCGCCGGGAACCGGTCGGCGGCCTCGCCGGCCCTGACCGTGACCACCCCGGCCGCCCCGGCGCCGGACACCACCCCGCCCACCGCCCCGGGCACACCCACCGCGTCGGCGATCGGCCCGACCGGGCTCACCCTCGCCTGGGGCCCGGCCACCGACAACGTGGGCGTCACCGGCTACCGGGTCCACCGGTCCGGGAACGTCCTGGTCGGGTCGAGCACGGGGACCACCCTGGCGGTCACCGGGCTGACCGCCGCCACCGCGTACACCTTCACCGTGGTCGCGGTGGACGCGGCCGGCAACGTCTCGGCGGCCTCGCCCGCGCTCACCGTCACCACCGCGGACCCGCCGGCCGGGGGCGGCTGCGCGGTGACCTGGACGACCAGCAGCTGGGACACCGGGTTCACCGCGAACATCACCGTCACCAACACGGGGACCAGCGCCATCAACGGCTGGACGCTCGGCTTCACCTTCCCGAGCAGCGGGCAGAAGGTGGGCCAGGGCTGGTCGGCGAACTTCAGCCAGACCGGCACGGCGGTGACCGCGACGAACGTCTCCTACAACGGCACGCTGGCGCCGGGCGCGTCGACCAGCTTCGGCTTCAACGGCACCCACACCGGCACCAACCCGAAACCCACCGCGTTCACCCTGAACGGCTCCCCCTGCACCGTCTCGTAGCGGTTGTTCGCCCGATCTTGGACAGTTGCCGTTCATCCCGAACGGCAACTGTCCAAGATTCACTTCGGTGGACGCCAGCCGGCGGCGCGGAGGGCGCGGCCGAGGGTCGCGGCGACCTCGCCGGGGCGGGCACGGACCAGCCAGGCGGGGAAGCGGAGGATCCGGTCACCGCTGGTCCAGATGTCGTTCTGCCGCCGCATGTCCTCGGCCCAGCGCCGCACGTCCATGTGGTGCGCCCCGTCAACCTCCGCGTGCAACCGCCACTCCCGCCAGTACGCGTCCAGCCAGCGGACCCGGCCGCTCTGATCCGTGCGGCGTTCCTGCAGGTCCGGGCGGGGCAGCCGGTGTCGGCGGCACAGCGCCAGGAAGTCCAGCTCCGACAGTGCCTGTGCGCCGCCCGCGATGTCCGCCACCGTCCGCCGGACGAGATCGCGGCGCCGTGCCCGGGTCAGCACCGCCAGCACGGCCTCGATCTCCTCCGGCAGCACACGTCGCTGCTGGCAGGCGGACGCCAGGACGAGCTGGGCCTCCCGGAGGCTCCGAGCCCAACTCGCGCCATCGACCACCGCCCGTGCCGTCGTGGTCCGGGGTGGCCGGGCGCGCTGGAGGTGCGCCTCGGGCAACACGGTGGTGCGGTGCGCCACGACCCCGGGCATGTCGATCGGGAGCCGGCGCGGCAGTGTCCTCACCCGCCGATCCGCTGGCACCAGCACGTGCAGCGGCTCCGGCGGCAGGCCACGGACACCGGCCTCGGCCGCGGCGGTCACCCCGGCCAGCACGGCGCACGGTCCAGCGGCGAGCACGGCCACCCACAACTGCTGGTCACGGGTCAGTCTGCCGTTGCCGGTGAGCAGGATGCCGCGACACAGCGAGCGCCAGCGCCCCGAGCGGACCATGCCGCGCACGACGCCCTCGGTCAGCAGCCGGCTCGCCTGGCCGGTCGTCAGCACCCCCGCCTGCTCGAACGCCAGCCACTCCAACGTCCCCGCCTCGTCGGCGGGCAGCACCCTCACCACCCGCCCGAGTCTCCGCCCGACGATGCGGCTCCGCCGTCCCGTCCACAGATCTTGGACACTTACCGTCCGCCTCGAACGGTAAGTGTCCAAGATCTGGGGGAACCTGGGGGCGTGTTGGTGACGGTGGGGCACGGGGCCGCCGACCGGGAGCGGTTGGGGGAGTTGCTGGTCGGCGCCGGGGTGGCGCTCGTCGTGGACGTGCGGCGCTATCCGGCCAGCCGGACCAACCCGGACGTGCGTCGGGAGGAGCTCGAACGCTGGCTGCCGGAGCGGGGCGTCGACTACCGGTGGGAGCCCCGGCTCGGTGGCCGCCGGCACGTCCGCGCCGGGGACCCGGAGCCGGACACCTGGTGGACCGTCGCGGCGTTCCGCGCGTACGCCGCATACACCCGGACGCCCGAGTTCGACGCGGCGCTGGACGAGGTGCTCGCCGACGCGGAGCGCCGGACCACCGCCGTGATGTGCAGCGAGAGCGTCTGGTGGCGGTGCCACCGGCGGCTGATCGCCGACGTGGCGGTGCTCGGTCGCGGGGTGCCCGTCGCGCACCTCATGCCCGACGGCCGGCTCAGCCCGCACCGCCCCGCCGAGGGCGCCCGCCGCCTCCCCGACGGCCACCTGCTCTGGGACGGCTGACACCGCCCCCGGCCGCTGACACCGCCGTCGGCCGCTGACACCGCCGCCGCCCGCTGACACCGCCGCCGGCCGCAGGCCAGGCCGCCGACGCCGGCGCCGGACTCAGCGACGCCGCCGCCGGATCAGTCGGCGAGTTCGTCGGCGAGCAGGTCCATGAGCAGGGCGTCGTGCCAGCGGCCGTCGGCGCCCCGCTCGTAGCGGCGCATGATGCCGACGGGCCGAAACCCTACCTTCGCGTACGCCCGGATCGCCGCGGTGTTCGCCGCCGCCGGGTCGATGGTGAACCGGTGGTGGCCGTACTCGTCGACGAGGTGCCGGACCAGCGTGCGGATGGCGTCCCCGCCGAGGCCGGCGCCGCGGACCGCCGGGTCGAGGAAGATGTCGAGGCTGGCATGGCGGTAGTCGGGGTCGGTCTCCGCGTACCACTGGATGGCGCCGACCAGCCGGCCGTCGTGCTCGATCGCGTAGACGGTGAGGTCGCCGTCGCCCAGGTCGGCGCGGACCGCCTCGGCGAGGTCGTCCCCGCCCCGCCACCAGCGGCGCACCTCCGGGGTGGCCCGGATCGTCGCGAGGGCCGGCACGTCGGCGTCGGTCGCCGGCCGCAGCGTCACCGCCCGCCCCCGCAGCACGCCTCAGCCCCGGATCTCGCCGTGCTCGACGCAGACCGCCGACCAGCCGGTCGGCACGACCTGCACCTTCATCCGCCGCCGGCAGTGCGCGCACCAGCGCGGCGGCTCCAGCGCCCGGGCCGCCGTGCACGCCTCGTGCGGGCCCTCCGTTACGGACTCGCCGCAGCGGTCGCACCAGCGCGGCGTCGGGGCGGGCCGGCGCTGGTCGCCCGGTCGTCCCGCGCCGGCCGGGTGAACCGGGTCGGCAGCGGGGTCGGCCGGCGGTGCGGGCTCGACAAGCTCGGTCACGTCGTCCTCACAGGGTGGCGGAGAGCGCCTTCACCGGCATCTTCAGGTCGTTCAGCAGCTGCAGGTCGGCGGTCGCCGGCCGGCCCAGCGTGGTGAGGTAGTTGCCGACGATCACCGCGTTGATGCCGCCGAGCAGGCCGTCGCGGGTGCCCAGGTCGCCGAGGGTCAGCTCCCGGCCGCCCGCGTAGCGGAGGATGGTGCGCGGCATGGCCAGCCGGAACGCGGCGATGGCGCGCAGCGCGTCCTTGCCCTCCACGACCGGGCGGTCGGCGAGCGGGGTGCCCGGGCGGGGGTTGAGGAAGTTCAGCGGCACCTCGTGTGGGTCCAGCTCGGCGAGCTGCGCGGCGAACTCGGCGCGCTGCTCCACCGTCTCGCCCAGCCCGAGGATGCCGCCGCAGCAGACCTCCATGCCGGACTCGCGGACCATCTTCAACGTCTCCCAGCGCTCCTCGAAGGAGTGCGTGGTGACCACGTTCGGGAAGTAGGAGCGGCAGGTCTCCAGGTTGTGGTTGTAGCGGTGCACACCCATCTCGACCAGCTCGTCGACCTGCTCCTGGGTGAGCATGCCGAGCGAGGCGGCGACCTGGATGTCGACCTCCGCCCGGATGGCGGCCACGCCCTCGCGCATCTGCTTCATGAGCCGCGCGTCCGGGCCGCGCACGGCGGCCACGATGCAGAACTCGGTCGCCCCGGTCGCCGCGGTCTGCTTCGCCGCCTCGACCAGCGCCGGGATGTCCAGCCAGACGGAGCGGACCGGCGAGGTGAACAGGCCGGACTGCGAGCAGAAGTGGCAGTCCTCCGGGCAGCCGCCGGTCTTCAGCGAGATGATGCCCTCGACCTCGACCTCCGGGCCGCACCAGCGCATCCGCACCTCGTGGGCGAGCTGGAGGGCGGCGGGCAGGTGCTCGTCGGGCAGGTTCAGCACGGCGAGGACACCGGCCTCGTCGAGGCCGACGCCGTTCTCCAGCACCTGGGTCCGGGCCTGGTCGAGGATCTCTGGCATGGCTCGTACCCTACAAGGCCGCTCCGAGCCCGGGAAACGGCCGCGTCGGCCCCCGCGAGCAGGCCCGGCGAGCCGGACAGCGCCACGCCGGGCCGCTCGGGCCGGGTGGTAACTTCGCCCCGCGGAAGCGCCCGGTGGGGCGACGGTAGGGGAAGGGACGTGACGGTGGCGGACTGGCTGGCGGCCCTCGACCGCCGCGCCGAGCTGCGGGCGAAGGCGGGCCTGACCCGCACGCTGCGCCCGCGCGCCGCCGGCGATGCCGTGATCGACCTGGCCGGCAACGACTACCTCGGCCTGGCCACCCACCCGGAGGTCACCGCCGCCGCCGGTCGGGCGCTGGCCGCGTACGGGCTGGGCGCCACCGGGTCGCGGCTGGTGCGCGGGTCGACGGACGCGCACCACGCCCTCGAGGACGACCTGGCCGGCTGGCTGGGCGTCGACCGGGCGCTGGTCTTCTCCTCCGGCTACCTGGCCAACCTCGCCGCCGTCCGGGGCCTGGTGCAGCCGCGTACGCTGCTCGTCTCCGACGCCCACAACCACGCCTCGCTGATCGACGGCTGCCGGATCTCCGGCGCCGAGACGGTCGTCACCCCGCACGCCGACGTCGACGCGGTGGCCGCCGCGCTGGCCGCGGCCCCGGGCCGCCCGGCGGTGGTGGTGACCGAGTCGGTGTTCTCCGTCGACGGCGACCTCGCCCCCCTCGCGGCGCTGCACGCCGTGGCCCGCCGGCACGGCGCGCTGCTGCTTGTCGACGACGCGCACGCGCTCGGCGTCACGGGCCCGGCCGGGGCCGGCGGGGTGGTCGCGGCGGGGCTGGCTGGCGAGCCCGACGTGGTGGTGACGGCCACCCTGTCCAAGGCGCTCGGCGGCGCCGGCGGGGTGGTGGCCGGGCCGGCGGAGTTCGTCCGGCACCTCGTGGAGACCGGCCGCACCTTCATCTTCGACACCGCGCCGCCGCCCGCCGTGGTGGCCGGGGTACACGCCGCGCTGCGGCTGGCTAGGTCGGGCGACGGCCTGCGCGCCGAGCTGGCCGAGCGGGCCGCCCTCGTGGTGCGCCGGCTGGGCGGGGCGGGCCTGGAGGTGTCCGCCCCCGACGCGGCGGTGGTCTCGGTGACCGCCCCCGGTCCGGAGGCGGCGACCGCCTGGGCGGCCGACTGCCGGGACCGGGGCGTGGCGGTGGGCTGCTTCCGGCCCCCGTCCACCCCGGACACCCGCTCCCGACTCCGGCTCACCATCAGCGCGGGAGTCGACCGGGCCGACTTCGAACGGGCACTGGACGTGATCGTGGCGTGCGCACCGTGAGCGCGAGGAGTGAGCCGGGTTTGCGAGCCCCGCAGTCGCGAACGAAGGTGGCGCGGTGAGCGCGAGGAGTGAGCCGGGTTTGCGAGCCCCGCAGTCGCGAACGAAGGAGGGCTCATGAGCAACGGCAACGGCTGGACCGGGCCGGTGTTGGTGACCGGCACGGACACCGAGGTGGGCAAGACCGTGGTGACCGCGGCGATCGCCGCCGCCGCGCAGGCCGCCGGGCTGCGGGTCGCGGTGGTCAAGCCGGGCCAGACGGGTACGGCCACCGGTGAGCCCGGCGACGTCGACTCGGTGAACCGGCTGGCCGCCCCGCTCACCGGGCGGACCCTGGCCAGCTACCCGGACCCGCTCGCCCCGCTCGCCGCGGCCCGGGTCGCCGAGCTGGAGCCGCTGGAGCTCTACACCGCGGTCGACGCCATCCGCGAGGAGACCGACAAGCACGACCTGGTGCTCGTCGAGGGGGCCGGCGGGCTGCTCGTGCCCATGGGGCTGCGGCCGTCGGGCGAGCCCTGGACGGTGGCCGACCTGGCGGTGTCGCTGGGCGCCCCGGCCGTGGTGGTGGCCCGCGCCGGGCTGGGCACGCTCAACCACACGGCGCTGACCCTGGAGGCGCTGGAACGCCGGGCCATCCCGGCCGGCGTGGTGATCGGCGCCTGGCCGGGCGAGCCGGAGCTGGTGCACTGGCTCAACCTGTCCGACCTGGTGCCGAACCTGCTGGGCGCGGTGCCGATGGGCGCCGGCGGGATGGACCCGGGCGTGTTCCGCCGGTCCGCGCCGGGCTGGCTCACCCCGGCCCTCTACGGGGTGCTCGACGACTGGCGTGCCTGGGCCGAGGAGATCAGCTGAGCCCTGACTTTCGTCAGTGCCCGGCCCGGCCGGCCGTCGGTAGCGTGGCCGGCATGGAACCGCCCCGAACCCCGCCGCCCGCCCGGCGCCGGGCCGGTGACCTGCTGCTCTGGGCCGTGGTCGCCGCCCCGGTGGCGTACGCCGGGCTCACCCCGCCGTGGCCGCGCCACGCCGTGCCGCTGCTGGCCGGCTCGCTGGCGCTGCTCGGCCTCGCCGTGGCGTTCCGCCGCCGGTGGCCCCTCGCGGCGTTGCTGGCCGTGGTGTTCGGCTCGCTGGTCGACGGCAACTTCGTCTTCGGCATCCCGGTGTTCAGCTACCTGGCCGGCCGGCGCAGCGCCGGCGCCGGCCGGGTGGCGGCGGTCTTCGGCGCCATCGCGGTCGCCGGCACCGCGCTCAACCTCGGGCTGCTCGGCACCAACCCGGAGACCTGGTTCCTGCTCGCCTCGGTGCTGCTCTTCGCCGGGGTGTTCCCCTGGCTGCTCGGCCGGCTGCGCCGGCAGCAGCGGGCGCTCGTCGAGGCGGGGGAGCGGCACGCCGAGGCCGAGGAGCGGGAGCGGCGGGCCGCCGCGGAGCGGGTACGCCTGCGCGAGCGGGCCCGGATCGCCCAGGACATGCACGACTCGCTGGGGCACGACCTGAGCCTCATCGCGCTGCGCGCCGCCGCCCTGGAACTGGCCTCCGACCTGCCGCCCGCCCACCGGAGCGCGGCCGGGGAGCTGCGCGCCAGCGTGTCCGCGGCGACTGAGCGGCTGCACGACATCATCGGCGTGCTCCGGGAGGAGCGCTCCGGGTCGCTGCGGCCAGCCGGCGAGTCGGTGGCCGAGCTGGTGGACGGCGCCCGCGACGCCGGCATGGCGGTCGAGCTGCGCGCCGACCCGGACGGCGCGGCCCTGCCGCCGCTCGTCGCGCACGCCGTGCACCGGGTGGTCCGCGAGGCGCTGACCAACGCCGCCCGCTACGCCCCCGGCGCCCCGGTGACCGTCACCGTCGACCGGGCGGGCGGGGAGGTGGCGGTGTCGGTCGTCAACGGGCGGGCGCCGGCCGGCCCGCTGCCGGGGCCGGCGTCGCACGGCTCGGGGCTGCTCGCCCTGCGCGAGCGGGTCCGCCTGAGCGGGGGCGTGCTGGACGCGGGCCCTCGCGACGGCGGTTTCGCGGTGACGGCACGCCTGCCGCTGCCGGCCGCCCCCGCCGTGGCCGGTGCCGAAGCCGATGGACCCGGCGACCTCGCCGCGCCGACCCCGGCCGGCCCGGGCGCCGGTCGGTCCGGCGGCCTGCGACTCGGTCGATCCCGCGACCTCCCCGGGCCGGCCGAGGTCGGCACGGGCGTCGGTGGGTGGGACGACCTCGCCGGGCCGGCCGGTGGGCGCGAGGACGGCCTTCGGGAGGACGGCGGGCCGGGCCGGGCGCAGGAGGGCCGCCCCGGCGAGGCGGCGCGGCGGCTGCGGGAGGCCCGGCGGCGGGCCCGGCGCAGCCTGCTCGTGGCGTTCGGCGCTCCGGCCGGCCTCGCCCTGGTGCTCGCGCTGGTCTACTACCCGCTCGCCACGGCGGGCGCGGTCCTCGACCGGTCCAGCTACGAGCGGCTGCGCCTCGGCGAGGAGCGGGACGCCCTCGGGCTGCCCCGCCGGCAGGCCGACCCGCCGACCGGAGCCGCCCCGGCGGGCTGCGAGTTCTACACCGACGGCAACTTCCCCTTCGCGGAGCCGACCTGGCGGCTCTGCTTCGCCGACGGCCGGCTGGTCAGCAAGGAGCGGATCGCGCAGTGACCGACGACCACGGGCGCCCCCTGCGGGTGGTGCTCGCCGACGACGAGGCGATGGTCCGCGCCGGGGTGCGGGCCATCCTGGCCGCCGACCCGGGCATCGAGGTGGTCGGCGAGGCGGGCGACGGCCACGCGGCCGTGGAGCTGGTCCGGGCGCACCGGCCCCGGGTGGCGCTGCTGGACATTCGGATGCCCCGCCAGGACGGGCTGGCCGCGGCGGCGGAGATCCGGCGGCTGGTGCCGGAGACCGCCACGGTCATGCTCACCACGTTCGGCGACGACGACCTGATCGCCCGGGCGCTCGGCCACGGGGCCAGCGGGTTCCTGCTCAAGTCCGGCGATCCCCGGGAGCTGCTGGCCGGCCTGCGGGCGGTGGCCGACGGCGGGGCGTACCTGTCGCCGCGGGTGGCGCGCCGGGTCATCGCGCTCAGCGGTGGCCGGCTGGCCCGCGGCCCGTACGCGCGGGACCGGCTGGCGGGGCTCACCGACCGGGAGCGGGAGGTGCTCGCCCTGGTCGGGGCGGGGCTGTCCAACGCCGAGATCGCCCGCCGGCTGCACCTCGTCGAGGGCACCGTGAAGAGCTACCTGACCAGCATTTTCACCCGGCTGGACGTGCGCAACCGGGTCCAGGCGGCGATCCTCGCGTACGAGGCGGGGCTGGTCCCGCCCACCGGCTGACCAGCCCCGCCCCGTTCAGGCGTCCCGGCGGCGCAGCGCCCAGCGGCCCACCGCCAGCGCGGCGACGGCCCAACCGGTGAGCAGCAGCAGCCCGACGGCCGCCGGGTAGGGCTCGGTGTCCCCGGCGAGGAAGTGGTTGCCGGCCACCCCGGGGAACGCGTCGGCGACCCGGGTGAGCACGGTGATGCCCGGCTCCTGGAGCGACAGCGGCACGATCATCAGCAGCGCGAACAGCACGGTGAGGGTGAGCACCGCGCCGCGCAGCGCCGCCGCCAGCCCCAGCGCCAGCACACCCAGCAGCGCGAGGTACGCGGCCGAGGCGACCACGTCGGCCAGGGTCCCGCCCAGCGGGGCCCGGCCCCACTCGCCGAGCACCGGCCGGGCGACCGCCGCGCCGACCGCGCCGATGAGCAGCCCGGTCAGGAACGTCACGGCGCCGACCACGACGGCCTTGGCCGCCAGCACCCGGCCCCGGGACGGGGTGCAGCGCAACGTCGTCCGGATGGTGCCGGTGGCGTACTCGCTGGTGATCACGAAGAGGCCGATCGCGAGCACCACGTACTGGGTGAGTTCCAGGGCGCCGGCGACCACCTCGCCGACCGGCAGGATGCCGGGGTTCACGGTCGGGTCGTCGTCGGTGTTGGCGTTGACCGCGTAGATGGCGAGCTGGCCGGCCGTGGCCGCCATGGTCAGCGTGGCGGCCAGCAGCGTCCACCAGGTCGAGCGGACCGACCAGAGCTTGGTCCACTCGGCGGCCACCGCGCCGGTGAACGGGCCGCTGGTCGGGGCGGGCCGGGACGCCGGCCGGGTCGGGAGAGCGGTGGGCAGCGCGGTCATCGGGTCTCGCCTCCGGTCGGGCCGGCCGCGTACTCCACGCTGCCGGCGGTCAGTTCCAGGAACGCCTCCTCCAGTGAGGCGGCCACCGGGGTCAGCTCGTGCAGCCGCACCCCCAGCTCGTACGCGAGGTCACCGACCCGGCCGGCCGTGACGCCGGTGACGGCCAGCCCGCCCTCGTCCGGGCTGACGGACGCCCCCTCGGCGGCCAGCCGCGCCCCCAGCGTGGCCAGGCCGGCCGGCTCGGGTCCGCGTACCCGGACAGAGCTGGCCGGGCGGGCGGCGATCAGGTCGGCGAGCGGCGCGTCGACGACGAGCCGGCCCCGGCCGAGCACCACCACCCGGTCGGCGGTCTGCTGCATCTCGCTCATCAGGTGGCTGGAGATGAGCACGGTGCGTCCCTCGTCGGCGAGGTCGCGGGTGAACCGGCGGATCCACCGCACCCCGTCCGGGTCGAGCCCGTTCACCGGCTCGTCGAGCAGCAGCACCGGCGGGTCGCCGAGCAACGCCCCGGCGATGCCGAGCCGCTGGCCCATGCCCAGCGACAGCGCGCGTCCCGGCTTGTCGGCGGCCCGCGCGTCAAGCCCGACCAGGTCGAGCACCTCGTCCACCCGGCGGGCCGGGATGCCGTTGCTGCGGGCCATCGCCCGCAGGTGCGCCCGCCCGGAGCGGGCCGGGTGCACGCCGGTGGCGTCGAGCAGCGCGCCGACCTCGTGGAGCGGGTACCGCAGCTGCCGGTAGGGCCGGCCGTTCACCAGGGCCTGGCCGGCAGTGGGCCGGTCCAGCCCGAGCACCATCCGCATGGTGGTGGACTTGCCCGCGCCGTTCGGGCCGAGGAAGCCGGTCACCTGCCCCGGTCCGATGTCGACGGTCAGGTCGTCGACCGCGGTGGCCGCGCCGAACCGTTTCGTCAACGCACGAAGTGTGATCATGCGCCGACGGTAGGCAGCGGAGGGGGTGGCGCACCGCCACCGAACGGCACCCCCGCACCCTGACTTTCGTCAGGTCCGGCGGACCACGAACGCGTCGGGCATCCGGAACGTGAGGTTGTCCGGGCACCACGGCGGCCGGAGCACCGTCACGCCGTCGAGCAGCGGCGCCGCCTCGGCCACCACCACGGCCGCCTCCATCCGGGCCAGCTGCGCCCCGACGCACCGGTGCGGGCCGGCGCCGAAGGCCAGGTGCCGCCGGGAGCCGCGCTGCCCCGGCCGGAACTCGCCGGGTGCGGCCACCACCGCCGGGTCCCGGCCGGCCCGGGCCAGCCAGGCGACGATGCTGGTGCCCGCCGGCACGGCGACCTCGCCCAGGGTGGTGTCCACGGCGGCCACCCGCCGCCAGGTGACGATCGGCGGTTCCAGCCGCAGCCCCTCCTCGACCACGTCGGCGACCGCGACCTGGCCCGCGCGCAGGCCGGCCCGCACCGCCGGTTCGCCGGCCAGCCGGTGCAGCAGCAGGGTGAGGAACTGCGACGTGGTCTCCTGGCCGGCGACCAGCAGGAAGAACAGCGCGCCGACCACCACGTCGGGGGAGTGCCCGGCGTCGCGCAGCCGGGCGGCCAGCCCGCCCCCGGTGGCGGCGAACGCGCGGAGCACGGTGTGGAACCGGCCCACCTCGGTGGCGAGGGCGAGCTGCCGCGCGGAGTCGAGCGGCGCCCAGAACAGCTCCAGGGCGGCCCGCGCGAAGTCCTTCACCGCGCCCACCGGGGCGTCCGGCAGCTCGACCAGCCGGGCCAGCACCAGGAGCGGCAGGTCGGCGGCGAGTTCCGCGTACAGGTCGACCGGCTCGCCCGCGGCGAGGGCGGCGGCGAGCCGGGTCACCCGCTCCCGCACCAGGGCGGTCAGCCAGGGCCGCTGGGCGGCCACCCGGTCCGGGTGCAGCGCGTCGGCGACGATCGCGCGGATCTCCGGGTGGCTGGCCGCCGCGTTGTTCGCGAGCGTCGGGGGGAGCCGGAACCGGTGTCCGGCGAGCACCCGCAGCCCGGCCACCGGGATCGGGGTCACCGCGTCGAGGGCGTTGTCCGGCCGGAACGTCGCCGGGTCGGTGAGCAGCCGCCGGACCAGCGCGTGCCGGGTCACCACGAGGTGCGGCACGCCGACGTGGTCGACCACGGTGGCCGCGTCGGGCCACGGTCCGTCGACGGACTCCCCCCAGCCCCGGAACAGCACGGCGTCACGCTAGCGGGCGGCTCCCGGCGGAGCCGGGTCCAGCTCCCACACGGTGGTGTGCTTCACCCGTACGCTCTCCAGCGCCTCCGGCACCGGCACCTCGTACGCGGCCAGCTCGTGGAAGCGCTCGCGGGGGAGGAAGGCCCGGCCGGGGTCGCCGACCAGCACCCGGGCCCCGGACCGGGCGGCCCGGAGCAGGAAGCGCAGCACCCGGCGGGCCATGGCATCGCTGTAGAAGACGTCCCCGGCGAGCACCACCTCGGCGTCCCCGGCGTCACCGTCCAGGATGTCGCCGAGTTCGGCGTCGACGCGTACCCCGTTCGCGTCGGCGTTGAGCGCGACGGCCGCGACGGCCCGCTCGTCCACCTCGACGGCGCGGACGGCCGCCGCGCCGCACCGGGCGGCGGCGATGGCGACCAGGCCGGAGCCGGAGGCGAGGTCGAGCACCCGGCGGCCGGCGACCAGCTCGGGGTGGTCGGTGACGTAGCGGGCGAGGGCCTGACCGCCGGCCCAGGCGAACGCCCAGAACGGCGGCGGTTGGGCGCTGTGGAACTCGCCCTCGGTCAGCTCCCAGAGGCCGATCGGCTCGTCGGCCTGGTGCAGCCGCACCTCGGGGACGAAGGCGACCGGGGTGAGCCGGGCGTGCAGCCGGACGAAGGCCGCGGACAGGTCGGACACCGGGTGATTCTGTCGTACCGCCGGAGACGCCCGGCGGGGGATCCCGGGCGTGTCGCGGCGCGAGCGTGACCGGTTCACCACGCTCGGTGAGAAGGGGCCCCGGTGTTGGCGGTCCGTGCGAACACGCCCGTCTACCGGGGGCCGGTCCGCGCTCATAGCGTTTCCGGTTGGACGCGGCCGACGGGAGGAGACGGTGGTGAGCGGGTGGCGGTACGCGCTGCGGATCGGGGTCGTGCTGACGTGCCTGGCGGGGGCCGGGCTCGGCGCGGCCGTGCCGGCCGGGGCGGCGGCCGCCTTCTCCACCGAGCTGAGCGGCCTGCCGGACGAGTTCACCGCCGGCGACCGGGTGGAGACCCTCTCCGCCGTGGTCTCCCGCACCGACGGGGGCGGCTGCGTCAAGGTGCGCTGGTCGATGCTGCTGCGGGTGCAGGGCCTGCGGTTGGACCAGGTCAAGGTGGACCGGGTGGAGGACAGCGGCTCCTTCCCGTTGGAGATCCGCACCGAGGGGGACACGGCCCGGCTGACCGACCGTGACCTGGACCCGGGCGTGCTCTGCCCGGGCCGCACCGTCACGGCCCGCTACCGGGTGGCCTTCGCCGGGGACGTGGCCCGGGGGCGGGTGAGCTTCGCCGCCGAGGCGTACGACCCGGGGTTGCGCCTGCTGGCCCGGCGGACCGCCGACCGCCGGGTGGTGGGGGAGGAGGCGACGGCCACGCCCACCGAGGCGACGCCGGAGCCCACGGAGCGCAGCGCCGAGCCGACCGAGCCGGCCACCGACGAGCCGGTGCTGGACGAACCGTCGAGCGAGGCGGCGGTGGTCGAGCCTCCGCCGCCCGGCGCGGCGGGCCGGCCGGTGTCCACCTCGGGCGGTTTCGGCGTGGTCCAGGTCGCCTTCCTCCTCGGCGGGCTGCTGGTCTTCCTCGGCGCGGGGCTGCTGCTGCGGATGCGGCGCCTGCTGCGCCCGGCCCGCGGGGCCCCGGAGTTCGAGCGGCCCGCCCGCGGGGGCTGGTGAGCGCGCTTTACAAAAACCTGCCTCTTGTAAAACACCGTGACCGCTGCCACAGTCTGGGCAGGAGTTCACGGATCGGAGGCTGACGATGGGCACCGACACCGTCCCGTGGCGGGACACCCGCAAGCCGCTCTGGCCGCTCGCCCTGCTCGTCCCCGCGCTGCCCTTCCTCGCCTGGTCGCTCTGGCACGCGACCGGCACCGGCTGGGCCTGGTGGCTCACCCCGGCGGTCGTCTTCGGCGTCATCCCCGTGGTCGATCTGCTCATCGGCGACGACCGGCAGAACCCGCCGGAGGAGCTGGTGCCGGCGCTCCAGGCCGACGGCTACTACCGCTGGCTCACCTACCTCTACCTGCCGGCCCAGTACGCCGCCCTCGTGCTCTGCTGCGCCGTGTGGACGCACGGCGGGCTCTCCTGGCCGGCCGCCGCCGGCCTGGTCGCCACCATCGGGGTGGTCGACGGCATCGCCATCAACACGGCCCACGAGCTGGGCCACAAGCGGGAGGCGGTGGAACGCTGGCTGTCCCGCATCGCCCTCGCGCCGACCGGGTACGGGCACTTCCACGTCGAGCACAACCGGGGGCACCACACCCGGGTGGCCACCCCCGAGGACCCGGCCAGCTCCCGGCTGGGCGAGACGTTCTGGGCGTTCTGGCCGCGTACGGTCTGGGGCAGCCTCCGCTCGGCCTGGCGGCTGGAGAGCAGCCGCCTGCGCCTCCGGGGCCGCACCCCGTGGACCTGGCGCAACGACGTGCTCACCGCCTGGGCCATGACCGTGCTGCTCTACGCCGTGCTGGCCGTCGCCTTCGGCCCTCAGGTGCTGGTCTTCCTCGTGCTCCAGGCGGTGGTCGGCTTCTCCCTGCTGGAGGTGGTCAACTACCTGGAGCACTACGGGCTGGCCCGGCAGCGCACCGCCGGGGGCCGCTACGAGAAGGTCGACCCGCGGCACAGCTGGAACAGCGACCGGACGGTCACCAACGTCTTCCTCTTCCAGCTCCAGCGGCACAGTGACCACCACGCCAACCCGCTGCGCCGCTACCAGACGCTGCGCAGCTTCGACGCCTCCCCGCAGTTGCCCGCCGGCTACGCCACCATGGTGGTCGCCGCGCTGCTGCCACCGGTCTGGCGGCGGGCGATGGACCACCGGGTGCTCGCGCACTACGGCGGTGACCTGGAGCTGGCCAATGTCCACCCGCCGGCCCGGGAGCGGCTGCGTAGGCGCGCGCGGGGCGCGGCCCCCGGCCCGCTCAGTCCAGCTGGGCCGGTTCCAGACCCAGCTCGCGGGCCGCGACGAGCCGGACCCACTCGGCGATCTGCCGGCGGGTGATGACCCGCTCGTGCACCGCGAGCTGCACGGCGAGGCCGTCCATCACGGCGCTGATCCGCCACGCCGCGCCGGCCGGGTCGGGGCAGTCGAAGGTGCCGTCCGCCACCCCGTCGGCGATCACCGCGGCCAGGTCCCGCCGCCACCGCAGGTCCAGCCGGCGGGAGAGCTTCTCCAGCTCGGGGGTGCGCAGCGACTCGGCCCACCCGTCGATCCACATGGACCAGGAGGTCGACCGGCCGGTCGGGGCGTAGAGGCGGAGCATCCGGCGCAGCTTGGCCAGCGGCGGGGCGGTGGAGCGGACCACCGTGTCGAGCCGGTTCAGATCCTGCTCGACGGCGTAGGCGAACGCCTGCGCGAGCAGCCGGTCCTTGGTCGCGAAGTGGTAGAAGACCAGGGCCTGACTGACCCCGGCGGCCTCGGCCACGTCGGCCGTGCGGGTGTTGGCGAGTCCCCGTTCCGCGATCACCTCACAGGCCGTGCGCAGCAGCGCGTCCAGGCGGATCTCGGCGGCACGTCTCGTCACGCCGTTACCGTAGCCCATCCGAGTGACCACGAGGAGTTACCGAAGCGGCCGGTCGGGCGCGCGACAGTCGGATCCCGGACAGTGCGGTTCGAGGTGACAATCCGCAGGTCCCCGCCCTGTCCGGCCCTTGATCGCCTCCCACCCAGGCTCCTAGGAAGCTTCAGGCCCCGGGAACCCCGTCACCCGGACGCGCCCGGAAACGGGACCCGATTTGGCAACCGTTCCCGGGCTCGGCTAAAGTTCTCATCCGTCACCGGATAACACCGGGGACACGCGGACGTAGCGCAGCTGGTAGCGCATCACCTTGCCAAGGTGAGGGTCGCGGGTTCGAATCCCGTCGTCCGCTCGGAGCTGCCGCCACGCATGTCGGGGGCAACCTCGGTGGAGTGGCCGAGAGGCGAGGCAACGGCCTGCAAAGCCGTGTACACGGGTTCAAATCCCGTCTCCACCTCGGCAGTTGACGAGGGCGATTGGCGCAGTGGGAGCGCGCTTCCTTGACACGGAAGAGGTCACTGGTTCAAACCCAGTATCGCCCACCAGCACAGAGGCCGTGTCGATCATTCGACACGGCCTCTCGCTATGCCCGCCCGCTCACGCTGACGCGCCCAGCAGCGCCTCGGCCACGACCGTCCGGCTGCTCAACAGCGACCGCCCCTGCCGGTGCGTCACCACCAGGCCGGCCGCCCGAAGCGCGGTGAGGTGCTGCGACACCCCGGCCGGGGACAGCCCGGTGCGCCGGGCCAGCTCAGTGGTCGACCGCGGCGCGTCCAGCGCGGCGAGCAGCCGCGCCCGGCCCCGGCCGAGCACCGCGCCCAGCGCGTCCGGGGCGTCGGCCGGGCACTCCCACAGCCCGCCGATTCCCCGGGCCGGATAGGCCAGCTGCGGGACGTCGCCGGCCGCGATGCTGAGCACCGACGGCCAGACGAACACCGAGGGCACCAGCACGAGCCCGCGACCGTCGGGCACGTCCGGGGCGGCGCAGTGGCGCTGGCTGATCAGCAGGGCGTCGCCCTCCCAGCGGACCCGCTCGTGCAGGTCGTTGAGGAGCCCCGCCGCACCGTCCTCGGCCAGCCGGCGGGCCCGGTGGAACACCTCGGCGTCGAGCACCGCCCGGATCCGGGGCCAGTCGCGGGCCACCGCCACCCGCCAGTACGCCGCGATCTCGTCGGCGAGCCGCCGCAGCCCGGCCTCCGGGTCGGCGTAGAGGGCGGCCACCGCCGCCGGCCGCGGTCCGGGACACAGGTCGAGCTGGGCGCGGACCGTGTCGGGCGGGGTGGCGCGGAGCACGGCCAGCTCCTGGTCCAGATCCGGCGCCAGGCCGGCCGGCGGCGGGGTGAGGAAGTCGGGCAGGTAGCCCGGCGCGGGCGGCACCAGGTGCCCGAGCAGGCCATCGAGCAACCCCGCCTCGGCCAGCCGCGGCCGGACCCGGTTGGCCCAGGGCAGATGGAGCGCGTGCCGGCCGGGATCGCGGAGCACCCGGACGCCGGCCATCACCTCCCAGAGGCAGGAGAGCGCGAACCGGACCCGCGCCACGCCGCCCGCCAACAGCCCGATCGCGACCACGCCGCCCCCCGTCGTTTCAGCCAGGACTGAAACATTACGGCGGCCGGCGCGGCCACCGGAGACTGGGCGGGTGAATGAACAGCACACCCGAGCCCTGCACCTCCGATCCCTGCACGTCCCCGGCGAGCCGCTGGTCCTGGTCAACGCCTGGGACGCGGCGAGCGCCCGGATCGTCGCCGCGGCCGGCGCCCGCGCCGTGGCCACCACGAGCGCGGGCGTCGCCTGGAGCCGCGGCGTACCGGACGGCGACGCGCTCGGCCGCGAGACCGCCGTCGACGTCGTCCGCCGCGTCGCCGCCGCGGTGCCGCTGCCGGTCACCGCCGACATCGAGTCCGGGTACGGCGACACGGCCGACGAGGTCGCCGAGACCGTGGCCGCCGTGCTGGCCGCCGGTGCCGTCGGGGTGAACGTCGAGGACGCCCGGCACGACGGCGGAGCGCCGCTGCGCCCGGTCGAGGAGCAGTCCGCCCGGCTGGCCGCCGTCCGGTCCGCCGCCGACCGGGCCGGAATCCCGCTGTACGTCAACGCGCGCGTCGACACCTTCCTGCGCGGCGCCGGAGGCATCGAGGAGACCGTGGCGCGGGCCGGGGCGTACCTGGCCGCCGGAGCGGACGGGATCTTCGTGCCCGGGGTGGTCGATCCGGAGACCGTGGCCGCCCTGGTCGCCGCGATCCCGGCGCCGCTGAACGTGCTGGCCGGGCCGGGCGCCCCGCCGGTCGCGGCGCTGGCGAAGCTCGGGGTGGCCCGGGTCAGCCTCGGCTCCGCGGTCGCCGAGGCCGCGTACGCGGTGGCCCGGCGCGCCGCCGAGGAGGCGCTCACGGCCGGGACGTACGGCGCGCTGGCCGACGCGCTCGACTACGGGACGCTGAACGAGCTGATGCGCTGACCGGGTACGCGAACGGGGGCGCACCACGGCGCCCCCGTCACACCCATTCGGGGACCGATCAGCTCCGTCGGCCCCGGCGAGCTCACGTCACAGCGGCGGGGCGACGTCCCGGCGCTCCTCGACCCGGCGGTACTCGACCGGCTCGGCGGTGGTGACCACCTCGCGACGGCGGCGGCCCCAGACCAGGGTCGTCATGATCAGACCGAGGACGCCGGCCGCCATCAGGATCCAGCCGACGACGTCCAGGTCGACCCCGCCGACGCTGGCGTTCAACGCGAAGGTGAGGATCGCGCCGACCGCGATCAGGAAGATGCTCGTTCCGATACCCACGACAGCCTCCTTCGGGGGTTGTTGTGCTGTCGCAGCAGTCAGTACCCCCACGACGAGCAGCGCAATCACCCGGCTGTGACGGCGGTCACCCGCCGGTCGCCGGGGCGCGCCGGGGCCCTGCCACGCGGCGATCTTGCCATCGGGTACAGTTGCAGCCGTCGCCGACGCGAGCCGGTGACAACGCGGACGTAGCGCAGCTGGTAGCGCATCACCTTGCCAAGGTGAGGGTCGCGGGTTCGAATCCCGTCGTCCGCTCGCGATCCGCCCCCTCGCGGGCCGACCGCCGCCGCCGATCCGGCGGATGCCCGGGCGATTGGCGCAGTGGGAGCGCGCTTCCTTGACACGGAAGAGGTCACTGGTTCAAACCCAGTATCGCCCACCAGCTCTCCGAACGGCACGAAGGCTCGTCACCACGCGGTGGCGGGCCTTTTCCCTTGCGTACGCGGATGTGACGCGGACGGGTGGGCGAGGCAGACGGATCGGACAGGCCGATCGCCGCCTCGCCGCGCCGGGCCGCCGGTCGCCCGGCGCGGGCGGACCGCCGGGTCGCCGGCCACTGGCCACATCGGTCGCCCGGTCGCACGGAGGACCTGGTACGGATCCGCCCAACGGATTATGGAGCCGCTGGCCCGCAGCGTGACAGGGTGATGGCCCGTGGAGCTGGGAGGCGATCGTATGCGGTCAGTCAGGCAGGGACGGTGGCGGCGCACAGCCGCCCGGCTGGGCGTGGCCGCCCTGTTCGTGGCCACGGGGGTGGCGCTGGGCGCCGCGCCCGCGCAGGCGACCGCCACCCGGACCGTCGCGTTCTGGAGCATGGACGAGCCGGCCGGGTCGACCGTGCTCAAGGACAGCAGCGGCAACGGCCGCAACGGCGCCATCGGCGCGGAGGTCGTCACCAGCGCCCTCTACGCCGGCGCGACCGGGCACCGGTTCGCCACCCACCTGCCCACCGACCAGGAGTACGTCCCGGGCCACGTGAACCTGGTGCCGCACAGCACCGACTTCAACCCGGACGCCGGGGACTTCTCGTTCACCATCCGCTACCGGACCACGTACTCCTTCGGGAACATCCTCCAGAAGGGACAGGGCGCGACCGCCGGCGGCTACTGGAAGTTCGAGGCGCCGGGCGGCAAGCCGAAGTGCCTGTTCCGCGGCGGCGACGGCGCCTCCCGCACCGGCTACACCGACGTGCCCATCAACGACGGCCAGTGGCACACCGTCACCTGCAACCGCACCTCCGCCTACGTCGAGATGTACGTCGACGGGGTGCGGATGAGCCGGCTGACCGGGCCGACCGGCACCATCGCGAACAACTGGCAGCTCTCCATCGGCGGCAAGAGCCAGTGCGACGGTGTGAAGGTCACCTGCGACTACTTCGCCGGTGACATCGACTACGTGAAGATCCTGAAGGGCTCGGGCGGCCCGGCCAACCAGCCGCCGGTGGCGCAGCTCGTGCCGTCCTGCTCCGGGCTGGTCTGCACCTTCTCCGGCGCCGGCTCCACCGACGCGGACGGCGCGATCCAGAACCACCGCTGGGCCTTCGGCGACGGGTCCACGAGCGACACCGTCTCCGTGCCGACCACCTCGCACACGTACGCGACGGCCGGCACCTACCCGGTCACCCTCACGGTCACCGACGACCGGGGCGCCACCGGCACCGCGACCGTCGACGTCACCGTCGCACCGGTGCCCGAGCGGATCTCCTTCGTCGGCCAGGCCACCGCGAACGCCAACTGGACCAGCCACACGGTGACCGTGCCGCCGACCGTGCAGCCGGGCGACACCCTGCTGCTCCTGCTGAGCCAGAACACCCACACCGGCGCCGGCGAGCCCACCGGGGTCACCGGCTGGACCCGCCTCGACCGGCTCGACGGCGGCTTCGCCACCACCACCGCCTGGTGGAAGGTCGCGGCCGCCGGGGACGCCGGAACGGCGGTACGCGTCGCCCTCGACAGCCAGGCCAAGGGCAACCTGGTGGTGGCCGCGTACCGGGGCGTGGCGCCCAGCGCGCCGGTCTTCGGCCGGGCCACCGACCCGGCAAGCACCGCCACCCGGATCACCCCGTACGCCCCGGTGACCGCCGACCAGAGCTGGGCCGTCTCGTACTGGCTGCACGGTGACGGCGCCTCCACGGCGCTCACCCCGCCGGCCGGCGTCCAGGTGCGCAGCAACAGCTCCCAGACCGGCGGCGGACGGGTGACCGCCCTCCTCGCCGACTCCGGCAGCAGCGTGCCGGCCGGCACCTACGGCGGCCTGGCCGCGGTCGGCGCGGCGGCCAGCACGACCACCACGACCTGGACCTTCATCCTGCCTCCGGCCTGATCCGGATACGCCGCTGGCCGGCACCCCGCTTGGGGGTGCCGGCCAGCGTTCGTTCGGCTGTCAGCTGTTCCAGTTGTGGGTGACGATGTCGGTGGCCTGCTGCTCCCACTGGGCGTAGGCGTCGGGGTAGGCCGAGACCTGCACGGTCTGCGCGGCGTCGGTCAGGGGCATCTTGTCCCAGCCGTCGACCTGCTTGAGGCCCTTGAGGAAGGACAGGGTGGAGTACTCGGGGTCGGTGATCTGCTCCGGCGTACCCCAACCACTGGACGGGCGCTGCTGGAACAGGCCCAGCGAGTCGTGATCGTTCTTGTCGCCGAGGTGGCCCAGGTTCTCCAGCTTCGACTCCTGCAGGCTGGTGGCGATCGAGATGACCGCGGCCCGCTCCGGCAGGCCGGCCTTCTTCGTGGCGGCGATGATCGCCTTGGCGTTGGCGGTCTGCTCACCGTTGAGGTCAATCTTCGACTGGGCGCCCTGCACGCTCACCGCGGCCGGCGTGGTGTGCACCGGCTCCGCGGCGTGGGCGGCGACCGGACCGGCGAAGATGCCACCGGTGAAGGCCAGACCAGCAATACCCAGCACGCTCTTACGCAGCGTCGTGTTCATGGGGGTAGCTCCATTCGGGGGTTGGCGCACACGCGGGCCGATGGGGGTCGGCTCTTAGCTGGTGTGCGCAAGCACCGTCAGGCGCTCAAGGAAAGTCTTGGGGGATCCGGCGCGCGGGGCGAAGGCCTCTTCGTCGCGCCGGGACCATGTACAACGACCGCCGGGCCGCCATCATTCCCGGCCGGGCAGTCCCGCCTCGGCGGGCTGTCGCGCGGGCCGCTCACCCCGTCGGGCGGGGCGTGGTCCTCGGTCGTTCACCCGGATACAACGACCCCGGCCCGCCGGCCATTCCGCCGCCGGGATGCCGCCGGTCACCCCGCGAAACGGACACCCCGCCCAGGACGGGACGGTCGGTGGAACCGTATGGAGGTATCCCGGCACCGGAGACATACATGAGGTTCCACTCAACGACCGAGGCCTGCCTGGGTAGTGCCAAACGGGCCGAAGATCCGGTCGACGCCCGCCCCAAGCGGGGCAGGAACCAGACATTTGGCGACAGCCAGTCGCGATCTTGGCGGGTTCCGTTCGCGCCGAACGGTAAGTCGCCGCCCGCGTCGGGGACGCTCGGTGGAACGTCATGGAGGTATCCCGGCCCGGGAGACACCCATAGCGGTCCACCCGAAGCGCCAGGGCACGGCAGAAATCGGACATCTCGCGGTGACCAGCTGCGATCTTGGCGAGTTTCCGTTCGCTGCGAACGGTAAGTCGCCAAGATCCGCGCGGGTCGCGCGGGAGGTGCCCGAGCGCGGCGAGGCGAGGCGAGCGGACGTGACGACACTAGGTCCGCGGGATGGTGGTGACCACGCATGCGGGACACCGCTGCCTCGGCGAGGTGGAGTGGATCAAGGCGAGGGCTTCTGCCGTTGGCAGATCCGCTCACCGTGAACATTGCTCACGGAAGCGGCGACGGCCGGGCAGGGTGGGACGCATGAGAGTGCTGATGCTGGGCGGTACGGGATTCGTCGGCGGGGCCGTCGTCACCGAGGCGGTGCGTCGCGGCTGGTCGGTGACGGTGTTCAACCGGGGGTTGCATGGCAGCGCGCCCGAGGGCGTACACCGGTTGCGGGGTGACCGCACCGCGCCGGACGGGCTGGCGGCGCTCGCCGGCGGCGAGTGGGACCTGGTGGTGGACACATGGGACGGCGCGCCCCGGGCGGTCCGGGACGCGGCGCGCGCCCTGACCGGCGCCGTGCCGCACTACGTCTACGTCTCCAGCGGCTCGGTCTACGCGCCGCCCGTCGGGCTGGGCACGGACGAGGACGCGCCGGTCGTCGCGGCCGGGGCCGACGCGGGCGACGGGGACTACCCGGACAACAAGGCGGGCGGTGAGCGGGCCGCGGTGGAGGTGTTCGGTGACCGGGCGCTGCTCGTGCGGGCCGGGCTGATCCTCGGGCCGGGCGAGGACATCGGGCGGCTGCCGTGGTGGCTGCACCGCGTCGCCCGGGGCGGGGAGGTGCTCGCTCCCGGCCCACACGACCTGCCCGTGCAGTACGTCGACGCGCGGGACCTGGCCATCTGGTTGCTGGACCGGGGGAGCGAGGGCGTCGGCGGGGCGTACAACGTGGTCAGTCGGACCGGGCACACGACGATGGGCGAGCTGCTCGACGCGGCCGTGGCGGTGACCGGCGCGGACGCGACGCTGCGCTGGGCAGAGCCGGACGCGCTCCTGGCGGCGGGCGTCGAGCCCTGGAACGACCTGCCGATCTGGGTCCCGCTCGGGCACGAGTACCGGTGGTTGCAGGAGCGGGACGTCGAGCGGGCGCACGCCGCGGGCCTGGCCTGCCGGCCGGCGGCCGAGACGGTCGCGGACACCTGGCGCTGGCTGCGCGAGGTCGGGCAGGTGCCGGCGCGGGCGGGACGCCCGGCGCGGGCGCCGGTCGGCCTGGCCCCGGAGCGCGAGGCGGCCCTCCTGGCCGCCCTACCGGCCTGACCACCGACCCGACGACCGGCCTGACCACCGGCCCGATGACCGGCGCGGCCGCCGATCCGACGCCGGCGGTCAGTGCACGACCGGCAGGTCGAGCACCTCGTCGACCGGGCGGCGCGGGGTGGTGCGGCCGGGCTGGCCGAACCCGATCCGCATCACCATCTGCGGCGTGCCGAACCGGCCCAGGGACAGCCGCAGGGCCTCCCGCGCCCCGGGCACCTCGATCGGCTGGGAGAGCATCGACACGGCCAGCCCGGCGTCGGTGGCGGTGAGCAGCACCCGTTGCAGGGCCTGCCCGGCGACGATCTGGTCGGTGGCCGTGTTGCCGGTCGAGCCGAGCACGGCGACCAGCGGTTCCGGTTCGAAGTCGCGGCCGGGGGCGCGGTCGCGGCCGCCGAAGCCGCGCTGCGGCAGCAGGTCCTGCGGTTCGCTCTGCGGCCCGCCGGCGCCGGTCGGCACCCCGTCGGGGGACGGCTCGGAGCGGATCCACCGGGTGCGTTCGGTGACGTACGCGGGGTCGCGCTCCAGCACCCGGTGTGCGCTGCGGGCGATCTCGGCGAAGGCGTTGACCGCGGTGGTGCCGATGACCAGTTCCAGCCAGCACTGCTCGGCGCGGGCGGCCTCGCCGAGACGCCAGCGCGCGTCCGCGGGGACCGGGTCGGGCCAGAAGGGCGCCCGGTTGCTGAACCGGCGGCAGATGGCGCCGTGCAGGCTCTGCTCGGCCGGGGTGGGGCGGCGCGGCACGTCGGGGACGAGCCGGGCCACCACGTCCGGGTCACCCGGGTACGGGCGGAGCCGGACCGTGGCCGGAGTGCCCGCCACGGCGAGCGCCAGCCGCAGGTTGAACAGGGCCGCCCCGCAGGCGATCCGGGCGCCCCACCCGCTCGGGTCGGTGGCCGGCAGCCGGCGCAGCGGGTCGACGGCGAGTTCGATCCCGCCGTCGACGAGGCGGAACCGCCACGGCTGGGTGTTGTGCAGCGACGGCGCGCGCACCGCCTCCGCGGCTGCGGTCCGCAGCTGTTCGGCCGTGTAGCCCGTGGTCATGGCGTTGCTCCCTCCGTGCGGGCCGCCCTGCCGGCCGCTCCATCCCCACGGTCCGTCAGCGGGCGGGGCCGCGAGCAGGGCCGGAGGTCCCCACCTGGGCGGGTCCGTCTGCCCGCCGCGACGCGTGACGGTCGGGACCTTCGGCCCGGTGCGGGACCGTCGGGTGGAGGGTAGAAAGGACGGATGATCCGGGTGTTCCTGCTCGACGACCACGAGGTCGTCCGTCGTGGCCTGGCCGACCTGCTCCAGAGCAGCGGCGACATCGAGGTGGTCGGCGAGTCCGGCTCCGCCCAGGAGGCGTCCCGCCGCATCCCGGCGCTCCGCCCCGACGTGGCGATCCTCGACGCCCGGCTGCCCGACGGCAACGGCATCGACGTCTGCCGGGACATCCGCGCCGTGGACTCGTCGATCAAGGGGCTGATCCTCACCTCGTACGAGGACGACGAGGCGCTCTTCGCGGCGATCATGGCGGGTGCCGCCGGCTACGTGCTCAAGCAGATCCGCGGCACCGACCTGGTGGACGCGGTCCGGCGGGTGGCGGCCGGGCAGTCCCTGCTCGACCCGGCGATCACCACCCGAGTGCTGGAGCGGATCCGCAGCGGCGTGGAGCAGCCGCGCGAGCTGAAGTCCCTCACCGAGCAGGAGCGGCGGATCCTGGAGTACGTGGCGGAGGGGCTCACCAACCGGGAGATCGCCGGCAAGATGTTCCTCGCCGAGAAGACGGTGAAGAACTACGTCTCCAGCGTGCTGGCCAAGCTCGGCCTGGAGCGGCGTACGCAGGCCGCCGTGCTGGCCACCCGGCTGCTCGGCAAGGGCCACTGAGCACGGGCGCCCCGCGCGGTCAGTCGCGCAGCGGCACGCTCCAGCGCAGCTCGGTGCCGTGCGGCGCCACCCGGCTGAGCTGGAAGTCCCCGCCCAGCCGCTCGGCCCGCTCGCGCAGGTTCACCAGGCCGCTGCGGGCCGCCTCCGGGTCGCAGCCCACCCCGTCGTCGGTGACGGTGACGCTCACCCAGCCGGCGTCGACCCGCACCCGCACCGACACCCGGTCGGCGTGCGCGTGGCGTACCGCGTTGGAGAGCGCCTCGCGGAGCACGGCGGTGAGTTCGGGGCGGAGCTGGTCCGGCACGGCGCTGTCGATGGGGCCGACCAGGTCCAGCTCCGGTCGGTAGCCCAGCGACTCGGCGGCCGCCTCGATCGCCTCGCGGATCTCGGTGCGCAGCGCCGCGCTCATCGGGGTGCGCAGCTCGAAGATGGTGCGGCGGATGTCGCGGATGGTGGCGTCCAGGTCGTCGACCGCCTGGTTGATCCGCTTGGCCGCCTCGGGGCGGGCGTTCATGGCTCCGCTCTGCAACTGCAGGCCGGTGGCGAACAACCGCTGGATCACCACGTCGTGCAGGTCGCGGGCGATCCGCTCGCGGTCCTCCAGGACCACCAGCAGCTCCCGTTCCTCCTGGCCCCGGGCCCGCTCCATGGCCAGCGCGGCCTGGCCGGCGAAGCTGCCGAGCAGGGCCACGTCGTCCTCGGCGGCGGGGCTGCGGTCGGGCCGGTGCGCGACGACCAGCACGCCGTGCAGGGTGTCCGCCGCGGCGAGGGGCGAGACCACAGCCGGCCCGGCGACGACCGGGTGCGACCAGGGGGCCGCCTCGGCGAGGTTCTCCAGCAGCTCGTGGCGGCGTTCGGTGACCGAGCCGACGAACGTGGTCTCGTCGGCCGGAAGCACGGCGCCGACCAGCTTCCGCGCGGCGTCGTCGTCGGCGCCGTCGACCACCTCGACGGTGAACTGGCGCTCGTCCTCGTCGTAGAGCAGCACGAGGGCCAGCTCGGCCCCGGCGACCTCGCGGGCGCGCCGGGCGACGAGGGTCAGCGCGTCGGTGCGGCGCACCTCGCCGAGCAGCACCGAGGTGATCTCGGCGGTCGCGGCCAGCCAGCGTTCCCGCCGGTGCGCCAGGGCGTAGAGGCGGGCGTTCTCGATCGCCACGCCGGCCGCTGCGGCGAGCGCGACCACGATCTCCTCGTCGTCCTCGGTGAACTCGGCGGCGCCCTGCTTCTCGGACAGGTAGAGGTTGCCGAAGACGTGGTCGCGGATCCGCACCGGGACGCCGAGGAAGCTGTGCATCGGCGGGTGGTTCGGCGGGAAGCCGTAGGACTGCGGGTGCTGGGTGATGTCCGGCATGCGCAGCGGGCGGGGGTCGTCGATGAGCAGGCCGAGCACGCCCCGCCCGTGCGGCAGCTCACCGATCTTGGCGTGCAGCTCGTCGCTGATCCCGTGGACGATGAAGTCGTGCAGCAGCCGGTCGGCGCCGATCACGCCGAGCGCGCCGTAGCGGGCGCCGACCAGCTCACAGGCCGACTCCACGATCCGCTGGAGGGTGCTGCGCAGGTCGAGGTCGGAGCCGATGCCGACGACCGCGTCGAGCAGGGCGCGGAGCCGCTCCCGGTTGGTGACCACCTCGCCGACCCGGTCCAGCATCTCCTGGAGCAGCTCGTCGAGCCGCACCCGGGACAGCGGGGTCAGCCCCAGCGAGGGGGTGACGTTCTCGTTGCGTGGATTCGGTGCGCTGGCCACCGGGCGATGCTATCGCCCGGTGGCCGCGCGAACGAGATCCGTCAGGAGAGCTGGCCGCGTACCGCGGAGGTGTCGACGGTCTGCGCGGTCTCCAGCCGCGGGGTGTGCGGGGGGCCGGCGTGCGTCGGGTCGGCCAGGCCGAGGCGCATCGAGATGTACGGGAAGCCCAGGCCGGACAGCATCTGCCGGAGCGTCTGCCGGGTGCTCTCGACCTCCACCACGCCGGAGAGCGGCACCAGGGACACCCCGTGCCGGGTGGCGGTGAGCCAGGCGGCGGAGAGCGCCTCGCCGGCGCGTACCCAGCTGTCCGGCTCGTCGTCGACGCCCCAGAGGATCCCGTAGACGGCGGCCCGGTCGTGTCCCTCACCCACGGGCAGGGTGCCGGGGCCGAAGTCGCGGGCCGGAACGGTGGTCTGGGGGGCCTGCTCCGGCAGCACCTCCGGCGGCAGCCCGGTGCCGGCGCGGGCCCGGGTGGTCCAGTACGCCAGCTCCTCCTGCAGGTCCGGGCTGCCCTTCTCGACGGCGGCCGCCTGCTGGGCGGCGGCGGCCAGCTCGATCTTCTGGTCGTCGTCCAGCACCTGCAGGTTGGCGCCCTCCCGGGTGGCGGCCTGGTCGATCTCGCCCAGCACGGCGGTCGGGATCGGCTCGTCGCTGACCGGCCGGCGGTCGGTGTGGCGGACCTGCATGCACTGGACGGTGCGCATGGCCTCCGGGTCGGTGCCGGTGGGCTTGAACCCGGTCAGCCGGGCGACCAGGTCGGGCTGGCCGGGGTCGGGCATGCGCTCCACCACCGGCGTCCAGCCCTCGGCGGCCAGCGCCACCCGCGCGTGGTGCAGCGCGACGCCGCAGCTCACCACCAGCAGCCGGCCCTCCGGGTCGAGGACGCTGAGGTGCCGCTCCCGCACCACGCGCAGCTCCAGCGCGTCGGGCAACACCGTCCACTGCCACGGCTGCGTGTTGTGCACCGAGGGAGCGTGACCGGCCATTCCGGCGGCCTCCGCGAGCGCGGTGGTCAGCGGGCGGTCCGGCGTCTCGTGGCTCATCGTCACGACCTTCCTGTTTCTCCCCATCGTGCCCCACGCCCGGGGCGCCCGGGTGGGGTTGCCCGCTCCATCCTCGGCCATGTCCGCGGTGACCGCACGCGTCCCCCCGGTCCTGCGGCGCGGGCCCTTCGACCCGTCGGATTACCCGCGTTTGCCCTACCCGCGCCGCCGCGGCGCTGAGACGATCCGCACGTGGGGGCGGAACCGCGCGAGTGCGTACCGGAGCGGCCGGTGCGGCGACGCCGGGTGGACCGGCGCGAGTGGGCCCCGCTGATCCTGCTCACCCTGGCCGTGCTGGCCGGCGCCGGGCTGTGGTTCGCCGGGCGGCGCGGCGCGGCCGACCTGGTCTGGGCGGCGGTGACCCTGCTGGCGCTGGGGCCGGCCGTCTGGACCACGCTGCGGCAACTCTGGCGGCGGCAGTTCGGGGTGGACGTGATCGCGGTGCTGGCCCTGGCCGGCGCGCTGCTGGTGGGCGAGTACCTGGCCGGCGCGGTGATCGCCGTGATGGTCGCCACCGGCCGGTCGCTGGAGGAGTACGCCCAGCGCCGGGCCAGCCGCGACCTGCGGGCGCTGCTGGAACGGGCACCCCGGCAGGCCCGCCGGCGCACCCCGGACGGCCGGATCGAGGTGGTGCCGCTGGACCGGGTCGCGGTGGGCGACCGGCTGGTGGTCGGCCCCGGTGACGTCGTGCCGGTCGACGGCACCGTCGAGGAGCCCGCCACGCTGGACGAGTCGGTGGTCACCGGCGAGTCGCAGCTGGTCACCCGCGCCGCCGGCGAGCAGGTCGCCAGCGGCGTGGTCAACGCCGGCGCGGGCTTCGGGCTGCGGGCCGGGAAGAGCGCCGCCGAGAGCACCTACGCGGGGATCGTCCGGCTGGCCGAGGAGGCGACCGCGCGCAAGGCCCCGATGGTCCGGCTCGCCGACCGGTACGCGGCCGCGTTCGTGCCGTTCACCCTGCTGCTGGCCGGGCTGGCCTGGCTCCTCTCCGGCGAGTTCACGCGGGCGGTCGCGGTGCTCGTGGTCGCCACCCCCTGCCCGCTGCTGCTGGCCACCCCGATCGCCATCGTGTCCGGGCTGTCCCGGGTGGCCCGCCGGGGCGTGCTGGTCCGCGACGGCGGGTCGCTGGAACTGCTCGGCCGCGCGCGTACCCTCCTGCTGGACAAGACCGGCACGCTCACGGCGGGCCGCCCCCGCGCGGCCGAGACGGTGGTCGCCCCCGGCGGCGACCGGGACGGACTGCTGCGCCTGGCCGCCTCCGTCGAGCAGCTCTCCCCGCACGTGCTGGCCGCCGCCCTGGTCCGGCAGGCCCGCGACCAGGGGCTCCCGCTGGCCGAGCCGACCGAGGTCACCGAGGAGCCGGGACGCGGGGTCACCGGCCGCGTGGAGGGCCGGCTGGTCCGGGTCGGCCAGCTCGCCGGCGAGCCGCCCGAGTGGGCGCACCGGATCCGCGAACGGGCCGAGCTGGCCGGGCGCTCCACCGTCTGGGTCAGCGACGAGCACGGCCCGCTCGGCGCGGTCCTCCTGGAGGACCCGGTCCGGCCGGACGCCCGGCGTACCGTCCGGCGGCTGCGCGAGGCCGGGCTCGACCGGCTCGTCATGGTGACCGGCGACCGGCCGCGCACCACGCAGCAGGTCGCCCAGACCGTCGGCGTGGACGACGTGATCGCGCAGTGCTCGCCGGCGGAGAAGGTCGCCCGGGTGCAGGCGGAGTCCGGCCGGGCGGTGACCGTGATGGTCGGCGACGGGGTGAACGACGCCCCGGCGCTGGCCGCCGCGCACGTCGGGGTCGCCATGGGCGCCACCGGGGCGACCGCCTCCGCCGACGTGGCCGACGCGGTGCTCACCGTGGACCGGCTGGACCGGCTCGCCGACGCCGTCGAGATCGCCCGGTACGCCCGCCGCATCGCGGTGCAGAGCGCCACCGTCGGCATGGCACTGGCCGTGGTGGCCATGGTGGTGGCCGCCGCCGGCAAGCTGCCCCCGGTCGCCGGCGCCTTCCTCCAGGAGGGCATCGACGTCCTGGTCATCCTCAACGCGCTGCGCGCCCTCAGCGGCGGCCTGCGCCACCGCGACGTGCCCCCGCACACCCGCGAACTCCTCGACCGGTACGCCGGCGAGCACGGCGGGGTCCGCGACGTCCTGGCCCGGCTGCGGGACACCGCCGACCTCGTGGCCACCCGCCCCGACGCGGCGGAGTGCGTGCCGGCACTGCGGGAGGTGCACCGCCGGCTCGTCGACGAGGTGCTGCCGCACGAGTCGGCCGAGGAGCGGCAGCTCTACCCCGCCCTGGCCGGCCCGCTGGGCAGCGAGGAGGCCACCTCCACGATGAGCCGGGCGCACGTGGAGATCAGCCGGCTGGTGGACCGGATCGGCGGTCACCTGGCGGCCCAGCCGGACGGCCGGCTGCGCCCCGACGAGGTGCCCGACCTGCTCGCCGCGCTCTACGGCCTGGACGCCGTGCTCCGCCTGCACCTGGCGCAGGAGGAGGAGGACTACTTCTCGCTCAGCCCCGCCGAGGACCACCCCGACACCCGCTGACCCACCGGCACCAGCGCGTCCGCCGGGAGCCGCAGCGCCGGCCAGTCCCGCTCCGGGCGGAAGTCCGTGTGGGTGCCGTCGAACGGGAACGCGCCGGCCTCGATCAGCGTGACCACCCGGTCGGCCTCCGCGCGTACTGCCGTGGCGGTCGGCGCGTCGAGGTAGAGCGGGTGGCCGATCCGGGCCTCGAACTCGTCGTTGTCCTTCCACTCCCAGCGGCGCTGTGGTGTGACGACGATGTCGAGGAGTTGGTCGTTCGTGTCCACCCCGTCGGCGCGCCAGACGTACGGCGTCTCCAGGTTCACGTACCACCCGGCGAAGTCGCCGTCGCGGAAGAACCACCACACGGAGTGCGCGGCGCCGGGCGGCATGAGCACCAGGATGTCGTAGCCCGTCCAGGTCAGCACCGTGAGTCGCGGCTCGCGCATCCGGTCGATGGTGAGCTCGTGCTGGGTGTTGCCGTCGGCGTCGACGATGCGGGCGAAGTCGCTGCCCGCCGGGTGCCAGAGCAGCAGACCCTGGTCGTCGTCGGCGAGCACTCGCATCGGCTGCACCCAGGTGCACCAGTCCCCGCGCACGTACCTACGGGTGATGACCTGCCCCGGCGTGAACGTCACCGCCGCAGCGTAGAGCGATCCGGCGCACCGCGGGTGCCGGCGACAGCCCGCTGAGTGGAACGCCATGGAGGTGTCCCGACCGGTTTGACCTCCATGGCGTTCCACCGACGGAGCGGAGCCCCTCAGGTGGCGCTGCCCGGGTGCCGCGCGCTGCGGCCGCGACCGGCGTGCGCCGCCGGCCGGGTGACACGCGCCCACTCGGCGCCGGGTCAGCGTTCGCGGACCACGGCGACCGGGCACTGGGCGTGGTGGATGAGCTGCTGGCTGACCGAGCCGAGCAGCATCCCGCGCAGCCCGCCCCGGCCCCGGCTGCCGACCACCACGAGCTGGGCCGTCCGGCTCTCCTCGATCAGCAGCGCGGCGGGCCTGCCCGGGTTCGCCACCACCTCGACCGGCACGTCCGGGAAGGACTCCCGCCAGGGCGCCAGGTCCGCCTCGGCGGCCGCCCGCTCGGTGGCGTTCGCCTCCTCCGCGTCGAACCCCGGCGGCACCCGCCCCTCGCTGGGCGGCTCCCAGACCCGCAGCGCCCGCACCGGCACGTCCCGCTGCGCGGCCCGCTCGACCGCGAAGCCGAGCGCCTCCACCGAGGACGGGGAGCCGTCCGCGCCGACCACGACGGGCCCGGACGTGACGGGCCGGCCGTCCCGGACCACGATCACCGGGCAGTGCGCGTGGGCGGCCACGGAGATGGCCGTGGAGCCGGCGAGCAGGCCGGCGAAGCCGCCGTGACCCCGGCTGCCGAGCACCAGCATCGCCGCCTCGGTGGACCGCTCCTGCAGGACCAGCGCGGGCGGCCCGTCGAAGACCTCGCCGTGCACGGTGAGCCCCGGCCGGTCGGCGGCGGCGTCCGCCGCCGCCTTGCGGACCAGGTCCTCGACCTGCCGGCGGGCGGTCTCGTCGGGCCACACGCCGGGGGCCACCCCGGGACCGATCCAGCCGGCCACCGTCAGCCATTCGAAGACGTACGCGAGCCGGACCGGCCGGCCCGAGCGGCCCGCCTCGTCCAGCGCCCAGTTCAGGGCCACCGACGCGTCGGCGGAGCCGTCGTAGCCGACCAGGATCTCCTCACCGTTCACCGTGCCAGCCTTTCGTTCGCGGCTGCGGGGCTCGCAAGCTCACTCCTCGCGCTCACTGTGCCCGCCTTTCGTTCGCGGCTGCGGGGCTCGCAAGCTCACTCCTCGCGCTCACTGTCCGCTCCGCACGGCTGGGTCGGTCTCCCGGATCCACCGCCACTCGGCGACCCGGGGGTCGTCCTCGCCGTGCTCGCGGGTGTAGTCGCGGCAGGCCTGCCGGAGGTCCACCATCTCCTGGCGCAGGTGGGCGGCGCGCGAGCGCAGCCCGGGCAGCCGGTCGATGACGTCAATGACCAGGTGGAAGCGGTCCAGGTCGTTGAGCATCACCATGTCGAACGGCGTGGTGGTGGTGCCCTCCTCCTTGTAGCCGCGGACGTGCAGGTTGTCGTGGTTGGTCCGGCGGTAGGTGAGCCGGTGGATCAGCCACGGGTAGCCGTGGTACGCGAAGATGACCGGCTTGTCGCGGGTGAAGATGGTGTCGAACTCGCTGTCCGGCAGGCCGTGCGGATGTTCCGAGGGCGGCTGCAGGCGCATCAGGTCGACCACGTTGACCACCCGGACCTTCAGGTCGGGCAGGTGCTGCCGGAGCAGGCCGGCCGCGGCCAGCGTCTCCAGGGTGGGCACGTCCCCGGCGCAGGCGAGCACCACGTCGGGCTCGCTGCCGTCGTCGGTGCTGGCCCAGTCCCAGATGCCCAGCCCGCGGCGGGTGTGCTGGATGGCCTCGTCCATGGTCAGCCAGTTGGGCGCGGGCTGCTTCCCGGCCACCACCACGTTGATGTACTGCCGGCTGCGCAGGCAGTGGTCCATGGTGGAGAGCAGGGTGTTGCCGTCCGGCGGCAGGTAGACCCGCACCACTTCGGCCTTCTTGTTCATCACGTGGTCGATGAAGCCCGGGTCCTGGTGCGAGAAGCCGTTGTGGTCCTGCCGCCAGACGTGGCTGGAGAGCAGATAGTTCAGCGAGGCGACCGAGGCCCGCCACGGGATCTGCCGGGTCACCTTGAGCCACTTGGCGTGCTGGTTGACCATCGAGTCGACGATGTGGATGAACGCCTCGTAGCTGGTGAAGATGCCGTGCCGCCCGGTCAGCAGGTAGCCCTCCAGCCAGCCCTGGCACAGGTGCTCGGAGAGCACCTCCATGACCCGGCCGTCGGGGGAGAGGTGGTCGTCGCCGGGGAGCCGGCTGCTGACGAACGCGCGGTCGGTGACCTCGAAGGCGGCGCCCAGCCGGTTCGAGGCGACCTCGTCGGGGCCGAACAGGCGGAAGGTCTGCGGGTTGCGGGTGATCACGTCCCGGATCCACGGGCCCAGCGTGCCGGTGGCGCCGGCCATCGGGGAGCCCGGCTCCTTGACGTCGACCGCGTAGTCGCGGAAGTCCGGCAGCTCCAGGTCGCGCAGCAGGAGCCCGCCGTTGGCCACCGGGTTGGCGCTCATCCGCCGGTCGCCCCGCGGCGGCAGGTCGACCAGCTCGGCGACCGGCGCGCCGGTGGCGTCGAACAGCTCCTCCGGCCGGTAGCTGCGCAGCCACCGCTCCAGCTCGGCCAGGTGCGCCGGATTGTCGCGAACTCCGTCGATCGGCACCTGGTGGGCGCGGAACGTGCCCTCGACCTGCTTGCCGTCGACGTCCGCCGGTCCGGTCCAGCCCTTCGGCGTACGGAGGATGATCATGGGCCAGCGGGGGCGTTCGATCTCGCCGCCGGAGCGGGCCCGGCGCTGGATCTCGGCGATCTCGTCGACCGCCCGGTCCAGCGTGGCGGCGAGGGTCTGATGCACCCGGGCGGGGTCGTCGCCCTCGACGACGTACGGCTGGTAGCCGAAGCCGCGCATCTGGTCGAGCAGGTCCTCGGCGGGGATCCGGTCGAGCACCGTCGGGTTGGCGATCTTGTAGCCGTTGAGGTGCAGGATCGGCAGCACGGCCCCGTCCCGCGCCGGATTCAGGAAGACGTTGGACAGCCAGCTTCCGGCCAGCGGCCCGGTCTCCGCCTCGCCGTCGCCGATCACGCAGGCGACCAGCAGGTCCGGGTTGTCGAACGCGGCACCGTACGCGTGGCTCAGCGCGTACCCCAGCTCGCCGCCCTCGTGGATCGAACCCGGCACCTCCGGCGCCACGTGGCTGGGGATGCCGCCGGGGAAGGAGAACTGGCGGAACAGCCGCTGCATGCCGGTCTCGTCGCGGGCGATGTGGTGGTAGAGCTCGCTGTAGGTGCCCTCCAGCCAGGTGTTGGCCACCAGAGCGGGGCCGCCGTGGCCCGGGCCGGTGATGAAGATGGCGGACAGGTCCCGGTCGACGATGACCCGGTTGAGGTGCGCGTAGAGGAGGTTGAGGCCGGGGCTGGTGCCCCAGTGCCCCAGCAGGCGCGGCTTGATGTGCTCGGGCTTCAGCGGCTCACGCAGCAGCGGGTTGTCGAGCAGATAGATCTGCCCGACCGTGAGGTAGTTCGCCGCCCGCCAGTAGGCGTCGAGCCGGCGCAGCTCGTCCTCGGTCAGTGGGCTGTGCAGGTCCAGAGCGGTGTCCATGCTGCGTTAGCCTCTCGCGGCTCGGGGTCTTCTGCCACCCGGGAGCGGATCCGCCGCCCCCGGCGGGTCCAGCCTCGTCCTCGGACCGGCGGTCCGATCAGGGCCGTTGGTCCCGGGCCGGGCGGGCGTCATGACCCGTCCTCGTCGTCCGGGTCGAGTCCACGCACGACGATCACCGGGGCCGGCGAGTGGTAGAGCAGCGTCTGGCTGACCGCGCCCAGCATGCCCCGCAGCGGCTCGTCCCCGCGCGCCCCGACGAGCGCCACCTGTGCCGAGCGGGACTGTTCCACCAGGACGGCGCCGGGGTCGCCGCTGATCGTGTGGCACTCGACGGCCACCCGGGGATACCGGGCGCCGCACCGGGCCACGGCCTCGTCGAGCAGTCCGTCGTCGCCGTCGGTGTGGTGGTTGGGCTCCGTCACCCGGATGGCGAGCAACCGCGTGGCGCGGCCTTCGGCGCAGTCGAAGGCGTACGCCAGGGTGGCGCGGGAACTCGCCGAACCGTCGAAGCCGACCAGCAGCGGCCCCTGCGGGGGCGGCCCGATCCGGGCGACCAGCACCGGGCAGCCGGCCCGGGCGGCGACCTGCACGGACGGCACGTCGGCCGGTGCGCAGCCCGGGCGGCCGGACATGCCGCTGTCGCCGACCGCCAGCAGGAACGCCGAGTCGGAGGCCCGGATCAGCGCCTCGACCGGGTCGCCCTCGACGATCTCGTCGGTGACCGGCATCCCCGGCGCGACCTCGGTGGCCACCCGTCCGGCCTGCTCCAGCAGCTCCTCGGCGGCGTCGCGCGGGCCGCTCACGGAGAACGACTCCAGGGCCGCCGCCCAGTTGAAGGCGTGCAGCAGGTGCAGCGGCCGGTCGTGCGCGGCGGCCTCCCCGGCGGCGGTCCGGACCAGCTGGAGGTCCTCCGCCGAGCTGCCCACGCCGACCACCACCGCGCCGTGGGTGGGTGCGGGCATCCCGGCTCACCTCCCGACCGCGATCTCCTCACCCACGGTAGTCGTGCGGGTGCCCGCCCGGACCGGGTCGGCGGAACTGGCGCCGGCGGGAGGGATCAGCGGGGGTTGGGCAGGGCGGGGTGGACGCGGACGACCACGGCGGTGGCGTTGTCCTCGCCGCCCTCGGTCAGGCTGGCGGCGAGCAGGGCCTGCGCGGTCCGGGCCGGGTCGCGGCGCGCGGCCAGCAGGTCGCGCAGCCGGTGGTAGCCGAGCTGGTCGCTCACCCCGTCGGTGCAGAGCAGCCAGGTGTCCCCGCTGCGCAGCGGCACGGCGAGCAGGTCCGGCTCGGGCTTGTCCGGGTGCCCGACGTAGCGCAGCAGCTGGTAGCGGGCCCGGGCCGCCTCCGGCGAGTCGGGTGGCCACCACCCGTGCAGCAGGCCGAGCCAGGCCATGGTGTGGTCGACGGTCACCAGTTCCAGCAGCCCGTCGCGCAGCCGGTACGCCCGTGAGTCGCCGAGCTGGACCAGCCAGCCCTGCCCGCCGTCGGGCTCGGCGACCAGGGCGGTGAGCGTGCAGCCGGTCAGCCCGGCCAGTCCCGCGCCGACCCGGCGTACCCGGAGTTGGGTCTCGGCCGTCGCGGCGCGCAGCCGGGCGGCGTCGAGGGCCGGCCAGCCGGCGCGGACCTGCGCCACGAAGGTGGTCATCGCGGTGGCGCCGGCGGCCCGGCTGCCCTCGCCGTCGCCCATCCCGTCGGCGACCGCGGCCAGCGGCAGCTCGGGGTCGACGTGCAGGACGTCGAAGTTCTCCGCGTAGCGGTGCCCGACCACGCTGCCCCCGGCGATCTCCAGGGTGAGCCGGCCGACGGTCAGCCGGCGGGTGGCCTGGACCGGCTGGTCCAGCGGGCGGCGGCGGAACACCAGCGGACCGTAGCACCGGTCCGGGTCGCGGATCGGCAGGTCGCGGCGACGTGTCGGCCTGTCGACCGGGGCCGCCACGGAGGCCGGCCGGATTCAAACCTGATTGCGGTTCTCGCAACGTCCGCCCGCGTCGGGTCGCTCAGCCGCCCCGGGTGCTGCACACTTGCGCCGTGGACGGTGGAGACGAGAAGAGCCCGTTGACCGCGGACAATCCCGCACCGCGCTCGGCCGTGGTGGTCAACCCGACAAAGGTGACCGATCTCGACGGGTTCCGCCGCACGGTGGACGGCGCCCTCACGGCCGCCGGCTGGCCCGCGCCCACGTGGTACGAGACCACGGTGGAGGACCCGGGTCGGGGCCAGGCCGAGGCGGCCGTCGAGGCCGGCGCCGAGGTGGTCTTCGCCTGCGGCGGTGACGGCACCGTGATGGCGTGCGTGACGGCGCTGGCCGGCACCGACGTGGCGCTGGCCGTGCTGCCCCAGGGCACCGGCAACCTGCTCGCCGCCAACCTCGGCCTCTCCGGCGACCTCGCCGCCGGGCTGGAGGTCGCCGTCGAGCGGGGCGTGCGCCGGCTCGACGTGGGCGCGGTCGGTGACCGGTGCTTCGCCGTGATGGCCGGGATGGGCTTCGACGCGCAGATGCTCGACTCCACCTCCGAGACGACCAAGAAGCGGATCGGCTGGCCGGCCTACGTGGTGGGGGCGGCCAAGCACCTGCGGGACCGCCCCATGCGGGTGTCCATCCGGATCGACGGCGGGCCGCCGCTGCGCCGCCGGGCCCGTTCGGTCCTGGTCGGCAACGTCGGCCGGCTCCAGGGCGGCGTACGCCTGCTCACCGACGCCGAGCCGGACGACGGCTGGCTCGACGTGGCCGTGCTGACCCCGCGGACGCTCGGCCACTGGCTCGCCCTCGGCTGGGCGGTGCTGCGGCGGCGCGGCAGCGTGCCCCGCATGGAGGTGTTCCGGGCCCGCACGGTCGAGATCGCCAGCAACCGCGCCCAGCCCCGGCAGCTCGACGGCGACCTCATCGAGCCGGGCCGGTCGCTGAAGATCGAGATCCGGCCCGGGTCGCTCTGGCTCTGCGTGCCGCGGCCGGCGCGCCACCCCGACCTGTCGGTCGACGCCGACGCCGCCGCCGAGCGCGGCGAACGGCTGGTCGAGGAGGCCCGCCGTGAGTAGCACCAAGCTGGTCCCCGAGACCCGGCTGATGGCGAGGGAGGAGCTGTCCGCCGACGACGCCTGGCGCACGCTGCGCCGCCACGGCGGCTGGTGCCTGCTCCGGGACGCCTTCATCCGGTTCCGCTACGGCGACGGCTTCAGCCACTCCCGGGCCTTCGCGTTGCAGCTCTGCCTGGCCGTGGTGCCGTTCCTCATCGCGCTCACCGGCCTCATCTCCGACCTCGGCGCCGACGAGGGCGGCAAGGTGGTCGCCGACACGGTGCTGGCGATCACCCCCGGGCAGAGCGAGTCCGTGGTCCAGCAGTTGCTGGCCGACACCGACCGCACCGAACGGGCCGGCGAGCTGGCGCTCACCCTCGGCCTGCTGACCGGTCTGATCGCCCTCGCCACCACCATGGCGCAGATCGAGCGGGGCGCCAACCGGATCTACGGCGTCGAGCGGGACCGCCCGGCCCTGTTCAAGTACCTGCGCGCCGCGGTCCTCGCGCTGGTCGCCGGCGTGCCCGCGCTGGCCGGGTTCCTCATCCTCGTCGGCGGCCGGGCGATGGGCGATTCGGTACGCCGGCACTACGAGTGGGGCGACTTCGCCCACGCGGCGTGGGACGTGGTCCGCTGGCCGCTCAGCCTCGGCCTGACCGTGCTCGCCGTGGCGGTGCTGTTCCGGCACGCCCCCCGGCGTAACCAGCCCGGCCTGTCCTGGCTCTTCTTCGGCGCCAGCATCGCCACCGCGCTCTGGTGGCTGGCCAGCCTGCTGCTCGCCGCCTACGTGAAGTACAGCGGCGGATTCGGGCAGACGTACGGCGCGCTGACCGGCATGATGGCCCTGCTGCTCTGGGCCAACCTGACGGGGATGGCGCTCTTCGGCGGGCTGGCCTTCGCCGCCCAGTTGGAGGCGATGCGGATCGGGGTGGAGGAGCCCGCCCAGCCCGACCTCTGGGAGCCGGAGGCCGAGCGCGAGGAGGCCCTCGACACCGGCGAGATGACCGCGCTCTGACGTCGTGCCGCCGTGCGGCGTGTACGCGGAGCGCGAATCGGGTACTGCGCGCCTCGCAGCAGACGAGGGAGGTGCGGGGTGACCGCGGTCAAGGAGGCGACTCGTCGCCCGCTCGGCCATTTCGCCGAGCGGAGCCTGGCGGGGCTGCTCGTCGTGGCCGGCGCGGGCGTCGGGTTCGGCGTGCTGCTCATGCTTGTGCGGTTCCACTGGGGCCCGCTCTACCACGCCGACCACGAGGCGGCCGAGTGGTTCAACGGGCTCGTGGCGCCGCACCACCCGCTGGTCACCGTGCTCCAGGCGGTCACCGACCTGGGCGGGCGGCCGGTGCTCATCTGGCTGGTCACCATCGCGGTGGTCGGCCTGCTGATCCGCCGCCAGTCCCGGCTGGCCGTCTATCTGATCATCACCGGGGTGGGCGGGCTGATCCTCGACCCGTCGCTCAAGGCGCTGGTCGGCCGGCTGCGCCCGGTGGTGGACGTGCCGGTGGCCCATGCCCCCGGCAACAGCTTCCCGAGCGGGCACGCGCTCGGCTCGTTCGTCGCGTACGGGGCGTTGCTGCTGGTGTTCCTGCCGGCCGTGGCCCCGCGCTGGCGCAAGCCGGCCATCGCCGTCGCCGGCCTGCTGGTCGCCCTCATCGGGCTGACCCGGATCGCGCTGGGTGTGCACTTCGTCTCGGACGTGCTGGGCGGCTGGCTGCTCGGCGCGGCCTGGCTGGGCGTCACCGCGTACGCCTTCCGGCTGTGGCGGCGCGAGCGCGGCCGGCCGGTGCCGCCGCTGACGGAGGGCCTGGAGCCCGAGGCGGGGGAGGAGATCACGCCCGCCCCGGCCGAGGAGCACGTGCTGGAGCATCCCCGCTCGTCGGTGGCCGAGCTGCTGGTCGGCTGGGTGCTCGTCTTCGGCGCCCTTTACGCCTTCGGCATGTACGTCAGCTACCACGCCAAGGGCACCGTCTTCGACACCCTGGACACCGAGGTGCCGCACTGGTTCGCCGACCGGCGCACCGACGCGCTCACCGACCTGAGCTGGTGGTGGAGCAAGTTCGGCGACACGCACGCCATCCTGCTGGTCTCGCTGGTGTTCTGCCCGATCGTGCTGGCGGTCTGGAGGCGGTGGCGACCGGTGCTGTTCGTGGTGCTGGCGATGTTCGGCGAGCTGAGCCTCTTCCTGGCGACGGCCCGCGTGGTGGAGCGGCCGCGCCCGCCGGTGGAGAACCTGGACGGGCAGATGCCCACCTCGTCCTTCCCGTCCGGGCACATCGCGGCGACCATCTGCCTGTGGGCCGCCATGGCGATCATCGTGCTGCCCCGCACCGACCGCTGGTGGCGCTGGCTGTTCATGGCGCTGGCCGTGATCATGCCGGTCGGGGTGGCCACCTCCCGGATGTACCGGGGCATGCACCACCCGACCGACTTCATGGGCGCGATCCTGCTCGGTGCGCTCTGGCTCTCGCTGCTCTGGTGGGTGGTGCGCCCCAACGCGGACGTGCGCGAGGGCAACCGGCCGGCCATCGAGTCGGAGCAGGTGCACGAGCTGGACGACGAGTTGGCCCGGGCCGGCCGCGAGGAGTGATCGGGCGCCGATGCTGCGGGCGATGACCTGGAACATCCGGACCGGCGGGCGGGACCGCGACGGCACCGACCGCCGGGACCGGATCGTCGCCGTGGTCGCCGAGCAGCGTCCCGACCTGCTGGCCCTGCAGGAACTGCGCGGCCTGGACTCCGACGGCGGGCTCGCCGAGCTGGCGGAGCGGACGGGCCTGGTGCCGCACCTGGCCCGGTCCTGCTTCGGACAGGCGGTGGCGGTGCTGGTCCGCCCGCCGCTGCGGGTGCTCCGCGCGGGCCGGGTACGCCGCCCGTTCCACCACGCCGCCGCCCGGGTCGAGGTGGCCACCGGGGCCGGCCCGCTGACCGTGTTCAGCACCCACCTGAATCCCTTCTCCGGCGGGCGGCGACGGATGGAGGCCGACTGGCTGGCGGCGGCGGTGCGGCGGACCGGGGGCGCCCTGGCCCTGCTCGCCGGTGACCTGAACACCCTGGAGCCGGCCGTCGACCACACCGCCCGGCTGGCCGGGCTCGCCCCCCTCTACCGGCGGCGCCACCTGCGCCGCGACGGCCGTACCGTGGACACCCGCGCGGTGGCCCGGCTGCTCGACGCGGGCCTGGTCGACCTCTGGCCGCACACCGGCGGTGGCGAGCCGGCCGGGCTGACCGTGCCGACCCGGCACGGCGGGGCGGAGTTCGCCGGGATGCGGCTGGACTACCTGCTCGCCACGCCGGCGCTGGCCGCGACGGCGCGCGCGGTCCGGGTGGTCCGCGGCGGCGACGCGGACAGCGCCTCCGACCACTATCCGGTGGTCGCCGACCTGGCGCTGGCGCCCGGCTGACGGGACTGCCGTCCGGAGTCGGTTCAGACGAGCAGGTTCAGCAGCACGGTCAGCACGATCGAGGCGACGATCGAGAAAAGGATCATCAGCAGGCAGCCGAGACCGCCGCCCAGGGGCCGGATCTCCGTGTTTCCGATGCGCATGGACTCACCTTCGCAGGACGGGCGCGAGCAGGTCGCGGATCGCGTCGGCGACCTGCCCGGCCGCGGTGGTGGCGACGTTGTGCGCGGCACCCGGCACGGCGGCCGTCCGGGCGTCCGGCACCAGGCGGGCGGCCTCCGCGCGCCAGCCGGCCGGAACGACCGGGTCCCGGTCGCCGGTCAGCACCAGCGTCGGCGCGGTGACCCGCACCAGGTCCGCCTCGACCGGGTTGCGCACCGAGTGGGACAGGGTGGCGAACACCCGCCACGGGCGGGCGTCGAGGACGTCGCGCAGCAGGATCGGCGCCTGCCACTTCGCCTCCCGCAGGGTGTCCAGCAGCCACCGCCCGACCTGGCCGCGCCGGGAACGGGCGGCCGGGTCGCTGGTCGGGGCGGCCAGCACCAGCGCGCTCACCAGGTCGGGGCGGCGGGCGGCGAGCGCCGCGGCCACCTCCGCGCCGAACGAGTGGCCGAGCAGGCAGACCGGCCCCAGCCGGTACGCGGCCAGCCAGTCCGTCAGGAACGCGGCGTGCCGGGTCACGTCGTACGCCGTGCCGGGGCGCTCGGTCAGCCCGAAGCCGGGCAGGTCCGGCACGTACACGGGGTGGGTGGCCGACAGGGCCACCGCCAGCGGGGTGAGGTAGCGGTGTGAGACGGCCAGGCCGTGCACCAGCACCACGGGCGGCCCGTCGCCGCCCGGGTCGGCGGACCGGCGGGTGTGCGTACGCAGGCCGTCGACCAGCCGGAACTCGCTGGTCAGGCCGGCGGCCGGCCGGGGCGCGGCCAGGGCCAGCCGCAGCTCCACCGGCCCGAAGTGCCCCGGTGGCGAGAGCCGGACCTCCCGGCCCGTCACAGCTCGCGGAGCCGGGGCAGCAGCTCCTCCTGCGCCCAGTCCAGGAACATCGGCTGGCTGTCCCCGCCGACCTGGACCAGCGCCACGTGGGTGAATCCCGCGTCGACGAACTTCTTGAACGCCTCGACGTGCCGGTCCACGTCCGGCCCGCAGGAGATGCCCTCGGCCACGTCCTCCTCGCGGACGAACTGGGTGGCCGCGGCGAAGGCGTCCGGGCCGGGCAGGTCGGCGTTGACCTTCCACCCCATACCGAACCACCGGAACTGGTCGTGCACGATCTTGCGGCACTCGGCCTCGTCCGGGCCGTAGCAGATGGCCACCTGCCCGTAGCGGGGGCGGCCCGCGCCGCCGGCCTCCTCGTACATCTCGACGAGGTGCGGCAGCGGGTCGGTGGCGATCATGGCGTCGGCGTAGTCCGCCGCGAGGGTGGCGGACTGCCGGCCCGAGGCGGCCACGGCCATCGGCACGGGGCGTTCCGGCCGGTCCCAGACGTAGGCGTCGGGCACCTCGAAGTGGTTGCCGGAGAAGGTCAGCGTCTCGCCGTTGAGCAGCGGCCGGATGATCTGGAGGGCCTCCTCGAACATCTCGTGCCGCTGCTGCACGTGCGGCCACCCGCCCACCACGTGCTCGTTGAGGTTCTCCCCGGCGCCGAGGCCGAGGGTGAACCGCCCGTCCGAGAGCACCCCGATCGTGCTGGCCTTCTGCGCCACCACCGCCGGGTGGTAGCGCCGGATCGGGCAGGTCACGAAGGAGAGCAGCTCGGCCCGGCTGGTGGCGTGCGCGACCGCGCCGAGCACCGACCAGGCGTACGGGGAGTGGCCCTGCGAGTCGAGCCAGGGGGAGTAGTGGTCGGACATGACGAGGTGGTCGAAGCCGGCGGCCTCGGCGCGGACGGCGTGGTCGACCAGCTGCTTGGGTCCGGCCTGTTCGCACATGAGGGTGTAGCCGACGTTGACCATGGCACCTCTCCTTCCGGGCGGATCGTCACCGGTTACCCCGCGCAGCGACGGTCAACCCTGGTGTCCGCTTCGGCGGCCCAGCGTCTTGACGCCGGTGGGGATGCTGCCTACAGTCCGGCTTAACCGGTTCAGACTCCGGTGGCGCAGCATCCTGTGGTGGGGATGACCGCCCCTGCGGCGGCCCGTGGCGACATGGGCCGCCGCAGGCCGTCACCCCGGACGAGGGATCTGCTTAACCGGTTGCCTTCCCCGATCCATAGCCCTACGCTGATGCGTGCGTCCGCCGGGAGTCGGGCGGCGGCTGCCGGGCTTCAGCCGCCACACCCTCGTCACCATCACCGCACCCCCACCTGGGCACGGGGGAGACCTCCCTGAGGACAGCCATGAAGAAGTTGCTCTCCGTCGCGGGCGTCGCCCTGCTGACGGTCCTCGCCGCCGTCTTCGCCTTCGGGCAGCCGGCCCACGCCGCCGCCGGGTTCTCCGTCGCGAACGGCCGGCTCTACGACGCCAACGGCACCGAATTCGTCATGCGCGGGGTCAACCACGCGCACACCTGGTACGCGCAGCAGACCAGCTCGTTCGCCAACATCAAGGCGCTCGGCGCGAACACCGTGCGGGTGGTGCTGGCCAGCGGCGACCGCTGGCCGAAGAACAGCACGGCCGACGTCGCCAACGTCATCTCGCTCTGCAAGGCCAACCGGCTCATCTGCGTCCTGGAGGTGCACGACACCACCGGGTACGGCGAGCAGAGCGGCGCGATCACCCTGGACCGGGCGGTCGACTACTGGCTCAGCATCGCCAGTGCCCTACAGGGCCAGGAGAAGTACGTCATCGTCAACATCGGCAACGAGCCGTACGGCAACCAGGGCTACGGCACCTGGGCCACCGACACGGCCAACGCGGTCAAGCGGCTGCGCGCGGGCGGCCTGACCCACACGATCATGGTGGACGCCCCGAACTGGGGCCAGGACTGGTCGTTCACCATGCGCGACAACGCCGCCTCGGTCTTCGCCGCCGACCCGCAGAAGAACACCGTCTTCTCGATCCACATGTACGGCGTCTTCGACACCGCCGCCGAGATCACCGACTACCTGGGCCGGTTCCGCACCGCCGGCCTGCCCATCGTGGTCGGCGAGTTCGGCTTCAACCACTCCGACGGCAACCCGGACGAGGACACCATCCTGGCCTACAGCCAGGCCAACGGGATCGGCTACCTCGGCTGGTCGTGGAGCGGCAACGGCGGCGGCGTCGAGTACCTCGACATGGTCACCAACTTCGACCCGAACCAGCTCACCACCTGGGGTCAGCGGATCTTCAACGGTGCCAACGGCATCAAGGCCACCGCCCGGGAGGCGTCGGTCTACGCCGGCACCTCGCCGAGCCCGACCACGAGCCCGACCACCAGCCCGAGCCCGACGACCAGCCCGACCGGTGGCCCCACCCGACCGCCGGCCGGCTGCACCGCCGTCTACACGATCGTCAACTCCTGGCAGGGCGGCTTCCAGGGCGAGGTCAGGGTGACGGCGGGCGCGGCCGCGATCAGCGGCTGGACGACGAAGTGGACGTTCGGCAACGGCCAGACCGTGAGCCAGTCCTGGAACGCCACGGTCAGCGGCAGCGGCGCGGCGTACACCGCGCGCAACGTGGACTGGAACGGCCGGCTCGGCGCCGGGGCCAGCACCTCGTTCGGCTTCATCGGCAGCTGGAACGGCAGCAACACGATCCCCGCGGTGACCTGCACCGCGAGCTGAGTGCCACCGGTGGCCGGGTCCGCACGGACCCGGCCACCACCCTTCCCGGGTACGCCCCGGCGTGATCGTTGAAGCAGGGGGCGTGCGTCTAGAAAATCTAGGTCCGAACCGCTAGACATTCTCGTCGCTCCTGGCTAATGTTCCTGTCGTTGACAGCAGAGATCAGCAAACACGCAGACGAAGCGGTACAAGACCCTGACGTAGTTCCAGGTCAGGGCAACCAGGTGGGCCGATGCAGGTTCAGGGCTCGCCTGGCAGGAGACAGTCCGCCGCACGTGGATGGGGCCATGAAGTCGCGTGGGGCTCCGGCACCGGCGGGCAGCACGACAAGCACCACAGAAATTGGAAGCAGAGGAAAGGGAGGGCCCGAACACCGTTGGATCGCCCGTCTCCAGGACGCAGTTCAGCTCTGGAGCCGGACACCGCAGTTTCCATCGAACGAGAGGTGGTCTCCGGTCACGCTTATGCGATCCTCGCACCCCATGCCGCCGACGGCGGCAGGTGCGGATACGACAACCCGACGAACTTGCCGGTAGATGGTGTTTTGACCCGTAACCCCGGGCCCCGGCGCTGAAAAGCGCCGGGGCCCTCGTCATGGAGAGGTACGTGTATGGCCCAACCCGACGACATGTTCGGTGACGACGACTACCCCGCCTACACGATGGGCCGCGCCGCGGAGATCACCGGCGCCTCGCCGGACTTTCTGCGTCGCCTCGACGAAGCGAAGCTGATCACCCCGTTCCGGTCGGCCGGTGGCCATCGCCGATACTCCCGTTACCAGCTCCGCCTCGCCGCCCGGGCCCGGGAGATGGTCGATCAGGGCACCGCCCTGGAAGCCGCCTGCCGGATCATCATCCTCGAAGACCAGCTCGAAGAAGCCCTTCGGCACAACCAGGACAACCAGCGCTGACAGCAAGCGGACGCTGCCTGATTTCATCGCCTCACGGTCCTTCTCCAGCAGAGGGACCGTTTGTCGTACCCGCTTCCCGTTGGCGTGATGTTGAGCCCGGGAGTGGGCCTGACTACTCGCCGTCGTGTGGATGGCGGGTGGCCAGGCGGGCCGCGCGCATCAGCAGGTACTCGTGCTCCGGGCGGCTGGCCGTACGGGCCGCGGCAGCCCGGTAGTGCGCCACCGCCGCGTCCCGGTCGCCGGCCATCTCGTGCAGGTGGGCCCGGGCCGCGTCGAGCCGGTGGTGCCCGGTGAGCCGGGGGTCGGCGGCCAGCGCCTCCAGGGCGGCCAGCCCGGCGGCCGGGCCGTGCACCATGGCGGTCGCCACCGCCCGGTTGAGCGACACCACCGGGCTCTCCGCCAGCCGTTCCAGCACCCCGTAGAGCGCGAGGATCTGCGGCCAGTCGGTCCGCTCGGCGGCCGGCGCCTCGTCGTGCAGGGCGGCGATGGCGGCCTGGACCTGGTAGGGCCCGACCGGCCCCCGGGCCATGGCCCGGGTGACCAGCGCGGTCCCCTCGGCGATCGCGGCGGCGTCCCACCGGGAGCGGTCCTGGTCGGCAAGGGAGATCAGTTCGCCGGACGGCCCGGTGCGGGCGGCGGCCCGGGCCTCGGTGAGCAGCATCAGGGCGAGCAGCCCGGCCACCTCGCTGTCGCCGGGCAGCAGCGCGTGCATGGCCCGGGTCAGCCGGATCGCCTCCTCGGAGAGGTCGACCCGGCGCAGGTCGTCGCCGAGGCTCGCGGTGTGCCCCTCGGTGAAGATCAGGTAGAGCACGTGCAGCACGGCCGCGAGCCGGGGCTGCCGGTCCTCCTCCGCCGGCATCCGGAACGGCAGGCCGGAGGACTTGATGCGCTGCTTGGCCCGGCTGATCCGCTGCGCCATCGTGGCCTCGGGGACGAGGAAGGCGCGCGCGATCTCGCCGGTGCTGAGCCCGCCGACCGCGCGCAGGGTCAGCGCGATGGCCGACGCCGTGGACAGCGTCGGGTGGCAGCAGAGGAAGAGCAGCACGAGGGTGTCGTCCCGGTCCGCGGTCAGCGGCTCGTCGGCGGCCGGCGCGGTCCGCCGGTCGTCACCGCCGCGCCGGGCGGCCCGGTCCTCCCGGTCCCGGCGGGCCGCCTCGCCCCGGACCAGCTCGATCATCCGGCGGTACGCGACCTGGACCAGCCAGCCGCGCGGATGCTCCGGCAGCCCCTCGACCGGCCACTGGGTGGCCGCGGCCAGCAACGCCTCCTGCACGGCGTCCTCGGCCGTGGCGAAGTCACCGAACCGGCGGGCGAGCACGCCGAGGACCTGCGGCGCCAACTCGCGCAGCAGGTCCTCGACGGTGTGGTCCGGTACGCCCAGGGGTCACAGCTCCTGCGGCGGCGCCGACATGACGGGGTGCACCTCGATCGGCATGTTCAGCGGACGCCCGCCCGGCCCGGGCGCCGTGGAGATGTGCGCGGCGATCTCGACGGCCCGCTGCGGCGTCTCGCAGTCCACGATCCACCAGCCGGCCAGGAACTCCTTGGTCTCCGCGAACGGCCCCTCGGTGACCACCGGCGCGCCGTTCTCGCCGGCCCGGACGATCCGCGCCTGCTGCGGCCCGCCCAGGCCCTCGCCCTGCACGAACTCCCCGTCGGCGACGAGCTTCGCGTTGACCTCCCCCATGAACCCGATGTGCGCCCGGATCTCCTCCGGCGTCCAGGTGTCGATCGAGGGGAAGTCGGTCCCGGCGGCGCTGAACTGCATCAGCAGCATGTACTTCACGGTTGGCTCCTCACGCCCGAGCACCGATTGTCGGTGCTTCCACCCTCCGGTAGAAGCTGCCACCCCGCTTCTCGACATCCGTCGGGAAGAAATTTCCGGCGTCAGCCGCCCGCGCAGGAGACGGTCGGCCAGGTCCGGTTGCCGTTGTGCTGGATGGTGACGCCGAAGGTGTTGCCGCTGCCGTTCGGTGTGGCGACCATCGTCTGGGCGTTGGGCCAGGTGGCGTTGACGTTCCAGACGTTGATGATCTTCGCGGGGGACGGCACGTTCATGGTGACCGTCCAGGTGTTGGAGCCGGCCACCGAGACGTTCAGGTTGTAGCGGTCGCTCCACTGCTGCCCGGCCGAGAGCGTCGCGGTGCAACTGCTTCCACCGCCACCGCCGCCACCGTCGGGCGCCACGGCGCGGCCGGTCTGCGGGGAGATCATGCCGGCGCACAGGCCGCGGCTGGCCAGCCCCTGCGCGATCCGGGGGATCGCGGCCAGCGTGTTGGCGGGCCAGTCGTGCATGAGGATGACCTGGCCGTTGGTGAGCCTCGCGTTGGCCTGCACGATCGCGTCGACGCTCGCCCCGTTCCAGTCCTGCGAGTCGACGTCCCAGATGATCTGGGTCAGGCCGTACCTCGCCAGCACCGACTGCACGGTCGAGTTGGTCTCGCCGTACGGGGGCCGGAACAGCTTCGGCGTGCCGCCGCCGGCGTTGGCGATGGCCTGCTGGGTGCGGGAGATCTCGGATTCGATCTGCGACTGGCTCAGCTGGGTCAGGTGCGGATGCGTGTAGCTGTGGTTGGCGACCCACATCCCAGCGCTGACCTGCGCCCGCACCTGGGCCGGGTTGGCCGCCGCGTACTGGCCCTGGTTGAACATCGTGGCCCGCAGCCCGTTCTGCCGCAGCGCGGTGAGCAGGGCCGGGGTGTTGTTGGACGGGCCGTCGTCGAACGTGAGCCCGACGTACCCGTTGCAGGCGGCAGCCCGGGCCGGGGCGGCCGCGACGGTGAGCGTGACGGCCAGGCTGCCTGGCGCGACCAGCGCGGCCGCGGTGAGACCCGCGGCCAGGGATCGCGGCGACGGAAGTGTTCTGCTCCACATGCGGCTGAGCCCTCCTTATGGTGGTGGGTTGGCCGGACCTTGACATCGATGGACATCGAGGTCTGTCGGCGGCGCAAGTATTTGCCCGCCGCCGACGTGGAGTCAAGAATTTCCGGAAGTGCTGCCCGCCGCTCAACCGTGACAGCGCACGCCGCGGACGCGAGTGTGCCCACTGCGGACGGCCCGGCGCCCGGAATTTCCGAGCCGATTCCGATACCACGCGGTAGGCAGGTGTGGTGGCTCTCGGTTGCTGCGCCCGGTCAGTCCTCGTCGCTGGGCCGGGACGGTTCTTGATGAAGAATCTCGTCGGGAACCGCGGCGGCCGAGCGGACAGGTGTGACATGTGGAGATGAGTGCGCGCGCCCGGATCCGCTCCGGCGACCCCGACGTGTTCCGGGAGCTGTTCGACGACCACGCCCGGTCGATCTACAACCACGGATTCCGGTTGACCGGTGCCTGGTCGGTGGCCGAGGACGTGGTGTCGTTGACCTTCCTGGAGGCCTGGCGGCTGCGGGAGCGGGTGGACGTCGACGGCGAGGCCGGTTCGCTGCGGCCCTGGCTGCTCGGCATCGCCACCAACGTCGCGCGCAACGTGCGCCGCGCCGCCCGCCGACACGCCGGGGCGCTGGCCCGGCTGCCTCCGCCGGAGGTGGTGCCGGACTTCGCCGAGGAGGTGGTCGGCCGTCTCCGGGACCGGGAACGGCTCGCCCAGGTCCGTACCGCTCTGGCCGCCCTGCGCCAGCCGGAGCGCGAGGTGGTCGCGCTCTGCGTCTGGTCCGGGCTCGACTACGCCGAGGCGGCGGCCGCGCTCGGCGTGCCGGTCGGGACGGTGCGGTCCCGGCTGTCCCGGGCCCGCGGCAAGCTGCGGAAGCTCGTCACCGCCGGGAAGCTCCAGCCGTCCGGGGAGATCCGGGAACCCGCCGTGAGCCGTGGACAGATACCGGTCGACCGCACGATCGCGGTCCGGTTCGCTCAGGAGAAGGCCCGATGAATGCCGACGCGAGAGACGTACGTAGCGATCTGGCCGGCCTGCTGCCGGCCCCGGCGGAGCGGGACCTGCCGGGCGACCGCCATCGGTTGATCCAGGAGTTCGTGATGACCCAGATCCACCCTCACCGACCCCCGGCTGGGCGGGTTCCACGGCGCCGACCGCGGCGCCGGCTGATCCTGGCCTCGGCGTTGACCGCGGCCGCCGCGGCGACCGCCGCCGTGGTGGTGATCGGTGCCGCCGGCCCCGAAGCTGCCGCCCCGATCGCTGGGGGCCGTTCCGCCCCGGTCGGGACGGGCCCGGCCGGCCACCAGATCCTGCTCGCCGCCGCAACCACCGCGGGAAGGACCCCGGCCGGTTCCGGTGCCTACTGGTACCTGCGGACCGAGGCCCCCGACTGGCGGTCGGAGAGCTGGACCCGGCGTGACGGCCGGACCTGGGTACGCGGCGGCAAGACCGGCGGCAAGGTTCTCGAACTGGCCGGACCCGTACCGTTCCGCCTGGGTGGCCCCCAGGTCAGCTTCGACGAACTTCAGCGGCTACCGACCGAGCCGGCGGCGCTGAAGGAGCGGATCGGCGAGCTCGTGCGCGACAGCGACATCCGGACGAGCGCCGGCCGGCCGGACGCGGCCATGCGGGAGCAGATGGTCTTCGACGGACTGCTGTCCCTGATCGCGCAGTTGCCCGCGCCTCCCAAGGTCCGCGCCGCCGCCTTCCAGGCCGTCGGTGGGTACCCCGAGGTGACCAGCACCGGGGCGACCGAGGGCGGGGAGGGCCTGCTGATCCGCCTGGACGCGGACTGGGCGGCCCGGCTGGTGGTCGACCCGGCCACCGCCCGCATCCGCAGGACCAACTTCTTCGTCACGGCCGACGGGGCCCGGATCACGGCCCCGGAGGGCAGGATGTTCACCCTCACCACCGAGTGGACCGATCGCCCGCCCGCCTGACGATGGGCTCCGGGTGCGGGTGTCGTCCCCCGGCTTCGACACCCGCACCCGATCCTCACTCGACCGAGCCGACCTCCAGCAGCAGCGCCTGCTCCGGGTGCAGGGCGGGCAGCTGAAGTCCCACCGAACCCAGCACCGACCCGCTCAGCGTCACCCCGCCGCCCGTGGCCAGCCAGGCCGGCGGCGCCAGTTCCAGCAGTGCCGGTTCCGGCACCCCGGCTGGCGGCCGCACCCGGTAGCGCCGCGCCGGGTCCAGCCCCGGCAGCCGCACCACGCCCGGCACCTGCGCCACCGACGTGGTCAGCCGGGACACCGCGTACACCGCGTGGGAGCCGTCGTGGGCGACCACGCCGTGGGCCTGGACGGCCGGGTCCGGGTGGTCGACCCGGACCACCCGGCCACCGTGCAGCAGCGGGCGGAGCCGCTTGTGCAACGCCACCCAGGCGGCGAGTTCGGCCCGCTCGGCCGCGCCGATCCCGCTGATGTCCCACTCGATGCCGTGGTGACCGAAGAGCGCCGTGACCGCCCGGAAGCCCAGGTCGTGCACCCGGTGGGTGGTGTGCGAGCGCTCCGGTCCGATGTGGGTGCCGACCAGCTCCGGCGGCAGCAGCAGGCCGGTCCAGCGCTGGATCGACAGCCGCTCCAGGGCGTCGTTGCAGTCGCTCGCCCAGACCCGGTCGGTGCGGCGCAGGATCTCCAGGTCGATCCGGGCGCCACCGGAGGAGCAGCTCTCGATCTCCACGCCGGGGTGCCGGGCGCGCAGGTCGTCGAGGAGCCGGTAGACGGCGACCGTCTGCGCGTGCACGCCCGGCCGGCCGCCGTGCCCGGCCTCGGTGAGGTCCCGGTTGTGGTCCCACTTCAGGTACGCGATGCCGTCGTGCTCGCTCAGCACGGCGTCCAGCCGGCCGAGCAAGTGCGCGTACGCGTCCGGGTGCGCCAGGTCGAGCACCTGCTGGTGCCGCCACTCGGGCGGCAGCCGGCCGGGTGCCTGGAGCGCCCAGTCCGGGTGGGCCCGGAACAGGTCCGAGTCCGGGTTGACCATCTCCGGTTCGACCCACAGCCCGAACTGCATGCCGTGCTTGCGGACGTGGTCGATGAGCGGTTGCAGCCCGCCCGGCCAGACCTCGTCGTCGACCCACCAGTCGCCGAGCCCGGCCCGGTCGTGCCGCCGGCCGCGGAACCAGCCGTCGTCCAGCACGAAGCGTTCCACGCCCACCTCGGCGGCCCGGTCGGCCAGACCCTTCAGCCGGTCCAGGTCGTGGTCGAAGTAGACCGCCTCCCACACGTTCAACGTCACCGGGCGCGGGCCGCGCGGGTGCTCCGGGCGGGCCCGCAGGTGGGTGTGCAGCACGTCGCTGAGCCCGTCCAGTCCATCGGCGGAGTGCACCGCGTAGAGCAGGGGAGTGGCGTACTCCTCGCCCGGCCCGAGCACGATCTCGCCGGGGGCGAGCAGCTCACCGCCGCCCAGGGTGGCCTCGCCGGTCGGCCGGCGCTCGGCCACCGTGACGTGGTCACCGCTCCACGCCGTGTGCACGGCCCACACCTCGCCGTGCCCGAAGCCGAACCCGGCGGTGCCGGCGACCAGCAGCAGGGTGGCGTCGTGCCCGGTCCGGCCGTGCCGCCCCTCGCGCACCCAGGCGCCCATCGGCCACGGGTGCCGCTGCGGCGTGCGCTCCCGGCACCAGCGACCGGTCAGGTCGAGCAGTTCGGTGGCGACCGCCGGCACCGGCAGCACCGGCGTCAGCTCGCGTACCTCGTAGGGCCGGTCGCCGTCGTTGCACAGCCGGTGCCGCACGGTGAGCAGCCCCGCGGCGGTCAGGGTGATCTCGACGGTCAGCGACAGCCCGGCGCCCGGGTCCGCGGCCCGCACGGTCACCCGCGCGGCCCCGGCCCCGCCGCGGTCCCGCTCCTCCTCGGATACGCGGACAGCCTCCCCGCCTCCGGTCACGCGGCCCGGTTCCGGGGCGTCGTCGGCGACGTCCACCCCGGCCAGGCGGAAGGCGGTCGACCAGTCCCGGCCGTCCCGGTGCCCGGCCAGGCCCGGGCGGCCGCTCCAGCCGGCGCTCGCCTCGGGCAGCAGCGACAGCACGGTCGGCGCGTCGAAGCTGCTCGGCACCACCGGCGGGACGGTGGCGTCGACCAGCGCGGGCAGGTCGTCGGCGGTCAGCGGGCCCAGGTCGGCGCCCCAGTGCACGACCCGGGGCAGGCCGGGGCCGCGCGCGTCGAGCACCAGGCTGGCCCGCGCGCGGCGCAGGTGGACGATGGTCATCCCTTGCTGGCTCCCAGGGTGAGGCCCCGGACGAACTGCTTCTGCAACAGGAAGAAGATCACCAGGGTGGGGATGGCGACCAGCACCGAGCCGGCCGAGACGAGGTTGTTGTCGGTGAAGAACTCGCCGCGCAGGTTGTTCAGCGAGCTGGTCACCGGGAACTTGTCGCCGGTGCGCATCAGCACGGTGGCCCAGAAGAACTCGTTGTAGATCCAGGTCACCTCCAGCGTCGCCAGCGCGGCCAGGGCCGGCCGGCACAGCGGCATGGTCACCTGCCAGTACTGCCGCCAGACGCTGGCCCCGTCCACCATGGCCGCCTCGTACAGCTCGTGTGGCAGGGCCTTCATGTAGTTGCTCAGCACGAAGACGCAGAAGCCGCACTGGAAGGCGACGTTGACCAGGATCAGCCCCCAGTAGCTGTCGTAGAGCAGTTCCGAGTCGCTCAGGAAGGCCGGCAGCGGGATCTCGGTGAACATCCGGAACAGCGGGATGAGCAGGGCCTGCTGCGGCAGGAGGTTCGCCGCCGTGAAGAGGCCGAGCAGCGCGATGTTGAACTTCCAGCTGAACCGGGCGATCACGAACGCCACGCACGAGGCGAGGAAGAGGGTCAGCAGCACCGCCGGCACCGTGATGTAGACCGAGTTGAGGAAGTGCTTGCCGAACTCGGCGGTCCGCCACGCGGTGACGTAGTTGTCGAGGGTCCAGCCGCCGAGCGAGACGTAGCCGTGGGTGGCCGTGTACTCGTACGAGCGCAGCGAGGTCAGCACCGCCCAGAGGATCGGGAAGAGCCAGCCGACCGCCACGGCGGCGAGGAAGACGTGCAGGACCACCCGGGCCGGCCGCAGCGGCCGGCGGCGGGCGGGCGGCGCCGCGGTGTCGTTGGCGCGGGTCAGGGTCGCGCTGCTCATCGCCGGTCCTCCCGCATCACGGTGAACAGGTAGAGGGTGATGAAGACCAGGGAGACGACCAGCATGATGGTCGCCAGCGCCGAGCCGAAGCCGATCCGGCTGGCCTCGCCCACCACGTTCTGGGTGACCAGGGCGGAGATCAGCTCCAAGCCGTTGCGGCCCTTGTTGATGACCCAGACCAGGTCGAAGGCGCGCAGTGACTCGATCACCGTCACCACCAGCACGATGATGTTGATGGGTCGCATCACCGGGAAGACCACCCGGAAGAACGTGCTGGCCTCGGAGGAGCCGTCCACGGCCGCGGCCTCGCGCAGCGACGGGTCGACGCCCTTCAGGCCGGCCAGGTAGAGCAGCATGATGTAGCCGACGTGCCGCCAGCCGGCGGCGAACAGCACCGCCCAGATGTTGACGTTCGGGTCTCCGTACCAGTCGGTCTGGGTGCCGAGCAGCGCGTTGAGCAGGCCCTGGTCGCGGCTGTAGATGAGCTGCCAGACGAAGCCGATCAGCGCCAGCGAGAGCACCACCGGCAGGTAGAGCGCGGTCTGGTAGAACCGGCTGCCGCGCAGCTCCTTGTCCAGCAGCACGGCGAGGAACATCCCGAACGGGGTGGCCACCACGAACAGCGCGGCCAGCCAGAGCAGGTTGTTCTGCACGGCCGGCACGAACGGCGGGTAGATGTTGACCACGTCGTCGTAGTTCTTCAGACCGACCCAGTCGATCTCGCCCAGCGGGCCGATGCCGTCCCAGTTGGTGCCGGAGAGCAGCACGGTCGCTCCCGCCGGCAGCCAGACCAGGCCGACGACGAGCAGCAGGGGCACCAGCACCATCAGCGTGATCACCACGCGGTCGGTGCCGGACAGGAGCCGTAGCCGGCGGCCGCGACCACGGGTGGTGGTGGTCGCGGCCGGCGGCGGCACGGCGCGATCCGCTTGGATCAGGGGCAGGTCGGACATGGCTGTCCTCCCCCTTCCGCCGTCAGCTGGTGAAGATCGACTTCTTCTGGTTCTCGATGCTGGTGAGCAGCCCGCCGATGTCCTTCGGGTCCTTGATGAACTGCTGCAACGCCGGGATCATGACGGTCGAGGCGAAGTCCGGCCGGGTGTCCCGGTCGAGGAACTGGGCGATCTCGGTGGCCGAGCCGACCAGTTCGGCGGCCTTCTTCTTCAGCGCGGTGTAGCCGCTGGTGTCCCCGCCCGTGTTGGCCACCAGGGTGCCGGGGTCGCCCTTCACCATGATGTTCGCGGCGTCGACGCCGCCGATGTACTCCAGCAGCTTCTTGGCGTTGGCCTCGGACTTCGGCTTGCGGGCCATCATGTAGCCGTCGATCGGCGCGTCCAGGGCCTTGGCCCCGATGGTGGAGTCGATCTCGGGGAACGTGAAGAAGTCGATGTCGTCCTGCTCGTTCTCGTTGAACTGCTGGGCGACGAAGAGGCCGAGCAGGTACATGCCGCTCTTCTTCTGCTGCAGCGACTGGGCCGCCTCCTGCCAGGTCCGGCCCAGGGCGTCCGGCTGGTGCAGCGGCAGCAGGCCCGCCCAGGTGTCGAAGACCTTCTTCACCTTGTCGGAGGTCCACGCTTCCTTGCCGGCCATCAGGTCGACGTGGAACTGGTAGCCGTTGATCCGCAGGTTGAGGATGTCGAAGGTGCCCATCGCCGGCCAGCCGTCCTTGTCGGCGAAGGCGATCGGGTTGAGGCCGTCCTTCTTCATCTGCGCGCCGAGCGTGTTGAACTCGTCGAGCGTCTTCGGCACCTGGTAGCCGCGCTGCTGCCACACCGACTTGCGGTAGAAGACGGCCCACGGGTAGTAGGACGCCGGCACGAAGTACTGCTTGCCGTCGTCGCCGGTGGACGCCTTCTTGAACGCGTCGGAGAACCCGGAGAGCTTGCCCCAGACGTCGCTGACGTCGCCGGCCAGGCCCTTGGCGGCGAAGAACCGCATCCGGTAGCCGGCGAACCAGGTGAACACATCGTCCGGCTTGCCCTGCAGGTAGTTGTTGATGTTCTCCTGGAACGTGTTGTGGTCGACCGTGTTGATGCTGGCGGTGACCCCGGACTTGCTCTGGAAGCCGGCCGCCAGCTTGGCGAGGACGTCCTTCGGCGTGGGGTCCGAGGCGTTCGAGCCGATCGACACGGTCTTCGAGCCGGCGCCGGAGTCGGAGTCGGAGCCGCAGCCGGCGAGCAGTCCCGTGCCCAGCAGCGTGCCCGCGCCGGCCGCGCCGGCGAGCAGCGAGCGGCGGTTCAGGCCGGCGACGGACGGGGGTACGAGTCGGGCGAGGTACTCGGCTTCGGTACGGGGACGGGACATTGTGCCTCCTGCGTGGAAGAGGTGCGCTGCGCCCAAGGGCCGTGATCGGTGGCGGGGATAGGTGTTCATGCCGGCCGGCGTAGATCCACCGTGAATCCACACGTCCGAACACAAACAGCCGGTGGCGGTTGAAGCTACCCCTTGCTTCGGCGCTGTCAAGAGGTCGGAAGGACAGCGATAACCCAGTTGTGACAACGGCGGGACAAGGTAAACGTTGGAATTTCTGTCGATGTTGGAAAGTGTTGACTTGGGTGGCGTTCGGCGGCACTCTCTGCTGTCATGCGGAACTGGCACGGCGAGCAGATCTGGTACGGCGCCGACTACAACCCGGAGCAGTGGCCCGAGGAGGTCTGGGTCGAGGACGTCGAGCTGATGCGCCGGGCCGGGGTCAACCTCGTCTCGGTCGGGATTTTCTCCTGGGCCCTGCTGGAACCCGCTCCCGGCCGCTTCGAGTTCGGCTGGCTGGACCGGGCGCTCGACCTGCTGCACGCCGGCGGGATCAGCGTCGACCTCGCCACCGCCACGGCCAGCCCACCGCCCTGGCTGGCCCACCGCCATCCGGAGACGTTGCCCCGCCGCGCCGACGGCACGATCCTCTGGCCCGGCGGGCGGCAGGCGTACTGCCCCACCTCACCGGTGTTCCGGGAGCGCTCGCTCGCCCTGGTCGAGGCCGTCGCCGGCCGGTACGCCGACCACCCGGCCGTCGTCATGTGGCACGTCTCCAACGAGTTGGGCTGCCACAACGTGCACTGCTACTGCGACGTCAGCGCCGAGGCGTTCCGCGGCTGGCTGCGCGAGCGCTACGGCGACCTGGACGCCCTGAACGCCGCCTGGGGCACCGCGTTCTGGAGCCAGCGCTACCACGACTGGGCCGAGGTCAACCCACCGCGGAGCGCCCCGACGTTCGCCAACCCCACCCAGCAGCTGGACTTCCTGCGCTTCTCCTCCCACGAGCAGCGCGCCCAGCTGCGCGCCGAGCGGGAGGTGCTGACCCGGCTCACCACCCAGCCGGTCACCACGAACTTCATGATCGGCACTGGCATCAAGTACCTCGACTACCACTCGTGGGCCGCCGACGTGGACCTGGTCGCCAACGACCACTACCTCACCGCCGCCGACCCGCAGCCGCAGGTCGGGCTCGCGCTGGCCGCCGACCACACCCGGGGCGTCGCCGGCGGCGGTCCCTGGCTGCTCATGGAGCACTCCACCAGCGCCGTCAACTGGCAGCCGCGCAACGTCGCCAAGACCCCCGGGCAGTTGCGCCGCAACAGCCTCGCCCACGTGGCGCGCGGCGCCGACGGGGTGCTGTTCTTCCAGTGGCGGGCCTCCCGTGCCGGCGCCGAGAAGTTCCACTCCGCGCTGGTCCCGCACGCCGGCCCGGAGACCAAGGTGTTCCGCGAGGTCTGCCGGCTCGGCGCGGACCTCGCGGCCCTCGCCGAGGTGCGCGGCAGCCGGGTCGACGCCGACGTCGCCGTCCTCTTCGACTACGAGGCCTGGTGGGGCGCCGAACTCGACTCCCACCCCAGCGTCGACGTGACCTACGCCGACCGGCTCACCGCGCTGCACGGCGCGCTCTGGCGGGCCGGGGTCACCGCCGACGTGGTGCACCCGTCCACCGACCTGTCCCGCTACCGGCTGGTCCTGGTGCCCACCCTCTACCTGGTGCGCGACGCTGACGCCGACGCGCTGCGCCGCTACGTCGAGGCGGGCGGGACCGCGCTGGTCACCTACTTCAGCGGCATCGTCGACGAGCACGACCACATCCGGCTCGGCGGCTACCCGGGCGCCTTCCGCGACCTGCTCGGCGTACGCACCGAGGAGTTCTTCCCGCTCCGGGAGGGCGAGTCGGTCCACCTCGACGACGGCACGACCGCCGACGTGTGGACCGAGTGGCTGCACACCGAGGGCGCCGAGGTGCTCGCCGTGTACGCCGACGGGCCGCTGCCCGGCGTGCCGGCGCTGACCCGGCACGCCGTCGGCGCGGGCGCGGCCTGGTACCTCGGCACCCGGCTCGACCAGGCGGCCACCGACCGGCTGGTCGCCCGGCTGCTCGCCGAGGCCGGCGCCGGCCCGGCCGTGCGGGCGCCGGAGGGGGTGGAGGTGGTCCGCCGCCGGTCCGGCGACCGGAGCTGGCTGTTCGTCATCAACCACACCGGGGTCGAGGCCCGGCTGGCGGCCACCGGGGCTGAACTCCTCGGCGGCGGCCGGTGCGACGGCGAGCTGGTGGTTCCGGCGGGGGAGGTGGCGGTGGTCCGCGAGGAACCCTCGGCCCGTCCCGAGGCCGCCTGATCCCGCGTACCGTGCCGCGCCTGAAGGAGGTCCGATGCTCGCCCAGCAACGGCAGAGCGCCATCCTGGAGCTGATCCGCCAGCGCGGCGGCGTCCGGGTCAGCCACCTGGTCAGCCGCTTCGGGGTGTCGGACATGACCATCCGGCGGGACCTTGAGGTGCTCGCCGAGCGGGGCCTGGTCGACAAGGTCCACGGGGGAGCGACGCTGGCCGGCCCCGGCTCGGCCGAGGAGCCGGGCTTCGCGGCCAAGTCGATCCGGCAGCAGGCCGAGAAGCGGGCCATCGTCGAGCGGGCCGCCGGCCTGGTCGAGCCCGGCATGGCCATCGCGCTCTCCGCCGGCACCACCACGGCCGCCCTGGCCGCCCGGCTCGCCGACGTGCGGGGGCTGACCGTGGTCACCAACTCGATCCCGGTGGCCGACGCCCTCTACCAGAACCCGCGCGCCGACCAGACCGTCGTGCTCACCGGCGGCATCCGTACACCCTCCGACGCGCTGACCGGGCCGGTGGCCGAGGCGGCCATCGCCGCCCTCAACGTCGACCTGCTCTTCCTCGGCGTCCACGGCATGAGCCCGCGTACCGGGTTCACCACCCCCAACCTGCTGGAGGCGGCCGTCAACCGGCGGCTGATCGGCGCGGCCCGGCGGCTCGTCGTGCTCGCCGACCACACGAAGTGGGAGACCATCGGCATCGCCACCATCGCTCCCCTGGAGGACGCCGACCTGCTCGTCACCGACGCCGGGCTGCCACCGGAGGGGCGCCGGCAGATCGGCGAGCAGGTGGGTGAGCTGGTCGTGGTCGACGTCGACTGACGGCCCTGACTTTCAGGCACTTCACAGGCGCCCAGGTTAGGGTCCCCTTCGTGGCCCTTGCGCTCCAGGGTGGAGCGCGCCGACGGTGGAAGCGGAGTGGCGATGGTCTTCAAGAAGATGTTGAGCGCGTTCGGCGTGGGCGGCCCGAGCGTCGACACCGTGCTGACCAACCCCAACACCCGGCCGGGCCTGACCCTGGACGGGCACGTCAACCTGGTCGGCGGCGACGCGCCGGCCAGCATCGAGCAGATCACCGTCGGCCTGGTCACCCGGGTCGAGATCGAGAGCGGCGACACGGAATACGCGGGCGTCATGGAGTTCCACCGGATGTCGGTGAGCGGCCCCCTGCAGCTGGCCCCGAAGCAGCAGCTGTCCATCCCGTTCCAGCTCCCGGTGCCGTGGGAAACCCCGGTCACCGACGTGTACGGCCAGCGGCTGCACGGCATGACCATGGGCCTGCGCACCGAGCTGGCGGTGGCCCGGGCCGTGGACAAGTCCGACCTGGACCAGGTCGCCGTGCACCCGCTGCCCATCCACGAGCGCATCCTCGACGCCTTCCAGGCCCTCGGCTTCCGCTTCAAGCACGCCGACCTGGAGCGCGGCCACATCCGCGGGGTGCAGCAGACGCTGCCCTTCTACCAGGAGATCGAGTTCCACGCCGCACCCCAGTACGCGCAGGTGACCAACGAGGTCGAGCTGACCTTCGTCACCAGCCAGCAGGGCGTCGAGGTGATCCTGGAGTGCGACAAGCGCGGCGGCTTCCTGACCCCCGGGCACGACGCCTTCGGGCGCTACGCCGTCCCGCACAGCGACGCGGGCCGCACCGACTGGGTCCAGGTCGTCGACGGCTGGCTGCGGGAGACGACCTCGCGCTACGGCAACCTGCGCGCGCACGGCTTCGGTGCCCCGCGCGGGCACCACGGCCACCGTGGCTCCGGCATGGTGGCGGGTGCCGCGCTCGGTGTGGCGGGCGGCCTGGTCGCCGGTGAGCTGATCGAGGACGCCTTCGAGGGCGACTTCGGGGACTTCGGCGGGGAGTGACCACACGCGACGATGCCCCCGGGGGTGAATCCCCGGGGGCATCGTCGTCTCAGGAGTGGCTCCGGTCAGTGCCGGGCCTTGCGCTCCTCACCGCTGCGGAAGTTGCTTCCGGCCTTGGCCAGACCGCGGCTACCGAGGTAACCGATGGTCAGCAGCGTGATGAAGAACCAGGCTTGCGGTGCGCGGAAGATGTCCACCCCGACCGAGTTCTTGCCGACCAGGTAGGACGCCACCAGCACGGCTGCCACGGACGCGACGTAGACCCAGAATTCGGTCGTCGCGAACGACGGCTTGGTCTCCGTGCCGGGCGACTGGATCGCCTGCCGGTGACCGTCCTGCATCATCGGCATCGGGCGGGTCGGCGTCTCCTGCATCCCGGCCCGGTTGGACATGTCCTGTGCCGGCCGGTTCATCGGCCTCGCGGATGCAGCCTGCGTGCTCATCTGGTCCTCCTCAGGATTTGATGAGTCGTTCTCTGCACACCACCCGCCCCGCTGCCGCAGGTCGGCCACGGCACGGTTCGCGCACTGTGGCGGGGGCACCCTCCGTCTACCCCTGGCCCCGGCGAGGTAACGCCGCCCCGCGGCCGAATAGGAGCACTCGCCGGGCTCACCGGAACCCGACATCCGGGCAGGTAACCGGCGCCGCTGCCGGCCGGGCGGGCCGGCCGGTTTCAGCCGCCGGCCGACGGGCACGCAACGAGGATCCCGAGAAACCTGCGAGGTGGTTCACGTGCGTGAGGACGACATGCGGCAGCAGGCCGCCCGGCGGGCCGAGGAGCGGATCGCCGGCGGTGTCTACGGCGAGGGCGCGCTGGACGAGGTCACCGTGCCGCAGACCGACGTGCTCCGGGTCATCCAGGAGGAGGATCCCGACGACCCGGCGCACGCCCCGGTAGACCCGAACGTGTTGCGCGACGGCGGCCCCACCCGGGGCCAGGGCGCGGTCACCACGACCGGCGGCACCGCCGGTCCGGCCAGCGTCCGCCGGGTGGCCCGGCAACCGGAGCAGCACCGGGGCAGGGTGGCGCCGACCACCACGGGCGACGCCACCACCGGCGGCCTGAGCACCCCGGCCGGCGGCTCCACCAGCGACGCCTCGTCGTCCGGCAGCCAGGTCGGCAACTTCACCAACGACCAGGCCAACCCAGGCTGACGCCGGGCAGGCGAACGGAGGGGGCGGCTTGGGCCGCCCCCTCCGTCGTCAGGAGGTGCGGAGGATGCCGAGGCGCTGGGTCGCGCGGGTGAGGGCGACGTAGAGGTCGCTGTGGCCGCGCGGGGACTCGGCGACGATCCGGTCCGGGTCCACCACCAGCACCGAGTCGAACTCCAGGCCCTTGGCCTGCTCGGTGGTGAGCACCACCACCCGGTTCGCCAGCTCCGGCTGCTCGCCGACGGTCGCCTCCGGCAACGCGGCGACGACCGCCGCCCCCAGCTCGGCCACCCGGCCGGCGGGCACGATCACCCCGAGCCGGCCGTCGGCCAGCCCGGCCGCCTCCCGCGCGGTCGCCTCCACCAGCTCCGCGGTGAGCCGGTCCGCCGGGACCGCGCGGTCCCACGGCGGCACGCCGGTGGCGCGTACGGAGCGGGGTGGGCGCAGCGCCGGGTCGATCTCGGCCAGCACCTCGGCGGCGACCGCCATGATCTCGGCCGGGGTGCGGTAGCTGACGGTCAGCTCCTCCAGCCGCCACCGGTCCGCCACGTACGGCGCCAGCGCCTCCTGCCACGACGGCGTGCCGGCGAGCGCGCCGGTCTGCGCCACGTCCCCCACGATGGTCATCGACCGGCTCGGGCACCGGCGCATCAGCAGCCGCCAGGCCATCGGCGACAGCTCCTGCGCCTCGTCGACGATCACGTGCCCGAAGGCCCAGGTGCGGTCGGCGGCGGCACGCTGCGCGGTGGTGAGCCGGTCGGCCTCCTCCTGCCGCTCGGAGAGCCGGCCCGCGTCGATGAGGTCGGTGACGCCGAGGATCTCGCCGCCGTCCGCCTCGTCCTCGACGTCGATCGAACGGGAACCCCGCCAGATCTCCAGCACGCCCTCGGCGTACTCGCGTTCCAGGGCGCGGATCCGCTCCCGGCGGGCCGCGGCGGCGCGTTCGTCCTCGCCGAGCAGCTCGGCCGCCTCGTCCAGCAGCGGCACGTCGGCCGGCGTCCAGCCGCCCGGCTCCCGGTGCAGCGCGGCCCGCTCCTCGCCGGTCAGCATCGGCGCGGCGGCGGCGATCCGCTCCGGCGAGGCGAACAGGTCGGCGAGCAGCCGCTGCGGGGTGAGCACCGGCCACAGCTCGTCCAGCGCCGCCCGGATCTCCGGCTCGTCGCGCAGCTCACGGCGAATCTCCGCCCGGTCGGCCTCGGAGAGCAGGTTCTCCCCGCCGAGCGGGTCGGCGCCGATCCGCTCGGCCACCTGGTCGGCGAGCGCGTGCACGATCTCGATGTCGAACAGCGCCCGGGCCAGGTTGTGCGGGCGGCCGGTGCGGCGGACCCGCTCCCGCGCCTGGCGGACGGTCTCCGGGTCGAGCGTGAGGACCTCCCGCTGGGGCAGTTCGATCTCCAGCGGCTCGTCCGGCACCCACTGCCGGTCCCGCACGGCGTTGGCCAGCACCTCGGCCAGCACGGCACGGCCCTTCAGCGCCGCGGTCGTCGCCGGCTCGGTGCGCCGGGCGTGCACGCCGGGGAAGAGGTCGGCCTGGGTACGCAGCAGCACGCCCGTCTCGGCCAGCGCCGGCAGGACCTGGGAGATGTAGCGCAGGAAGGTGGGGTTGGGCCCGACCAGCAGCACGCCCCGGGTGGAGAGCTGCTGCCGGTGGGTGTAGAGCAGGTACGCGGCCCGGTGCAGCGCCACCGCGGTCTTGCCGGTGCCCGGCCCGCCCTGCACCACCATGACGCCGGGCAGGTCGGCCCGGATGATCCGGTCCTGCTCGACCTGGATGGTCTCCACGATGTCGCGCATCCGCCCGGTACGCCCGGCGTTCAGCGCGGCGAGCAGCGACGCCTCGCCCGTCACCTCCTCGTGGGCGGTGGGGGAGGCGGCGGCGATGTCCAGCACCTCGTCGTTGAGCCCGGTGACCTTCCGCTCCCGCGTACGCAGGTGCCGGCGCCGGCGCACGCCCTGCGGACTGGCGGCGGTGGCCAGGTAGAAGGCGCGGGCGGCCGGGGCGCGCCAGTCGATCAGCAGCGGGTCGTAGTCGCCGGAGGCGTCGAAGATGCCGATCCGGCCGATGTAGCGGCACGAGTCGTCGTCGCCGTCGAGGCGGCCGAAGCAGAGGCCGGCCTCCACCGCGGAGAACTGCTCGACCTGCTCGGCGTACATCCGCACGGTGTGGTCGCGCTGCGACCGGGCCTGCTGGGTGCCGCCGGTGGTGCGCAGCTCCTCGGTGAGCCGCCGGGCGGCCTGGTCCCGCATGCCGTCCAGCCGGTCGTAGAGCATCGAGACGTACTTCTGCTCGCTACCGATCTCGTCGTCCTGGTGCAGCTCACCCGACACGTCGGAGTGCGTTGACAAGCCGGCTCCTCATCGCCTAGAATTGCGGCAGGAATGGCTTTCGGAGCCATTCCTTTTTGTGTTTGAACTGAGAAAGATACCGCGCGGCAGCCTGCCGGACCAAGCCCCGCCGGCCGTCCGCGACCACGTCACACCACCGGCTGGCACACGAGAGCGGGGCCCGGCCGGCAAGCGCCGACCGGACCCCGACAGGCCCGCTTGCGGGATCTCAGCCCTTCGCCGCCTCGTACAGCCGCTCCGGTCGTACGAGGCCGGCCACCACCCGGCCGTCGTCGGTGAGCAGCACGCTGAACAGCTTGCCGGAGAGCAGCCGGCCGCTGCCCCAGTCGCCGCTGACCCGCTGCAGCCCGCCGAGCACCTTCGCCACCATGTCGGCGTCCGGCCCCGGCTTCGCGCCGGGCTCAGCGCCGGGCTTCGCGCCGGGCGCGCCGGCCACGTCGAGCTTCGCCACCAGCACGGTGGTCCAGCCGGTCCCGACGGTACGCACGTCCGGCCCGTCCTCGCCCTGCTCCGGGCGCTGCCGGCTGGCCGGCCCGCGCTCGTCGCCCGCCGGCGCCTCCTTGACCGTCACGCCGGGCGGCGGGTTGAACCGGAACTGGTCGGCGTCCGGGGTACGGAAGTCGACCTGGGTGAACGCCACCTCGAACGCCGGCTCGTCCACCCCGTCGGCGAGCACCTCGAAGCGCAGCGGCACGTGCTCCTTCGCGTCCAGCGCGATCCGCACCTGGTGCACCAACGAGTCCCGGTCGCGCGGGGTCAGCACCAGCTCGTACACGCTGCGCCCGGCGACGGTGGCGGAGCGGCCGACGGTGACCGCGGTGCTCGGGTCGATCGCCTCGAGGGCCCGGTCGGCGGCGTCGGCCGGCGTGGCCGGGGCGGATTCGACGTCCTTCGCGTCCGCCGGCAGCTTCCGGTGCGACGCGCTGTTGGCCCGGCTGTCCCAGGTCCAGACGTCGCGCCCGTCGCGCAGCACGTCCCGCTCACCCAGCGTGTCGACGAGGGCGAGCCGCTGCCGCTCCGGGCCGGCGTACCAGACGCGCAGCGTGTGGGTGCCGCTGACCAGGCTGGCCAGCTCGTTCCCGGCGGCCTGCCCGATCAGCCCGGCGATCGGCGGCAGCCCCAGGTCGGCCCGCTGCACGACGGTGCCGGAGAGCCCGTCGAGGCGGGACGTCCGCAGGTCCTCCAGGAGCTGGGCGGCGGTACGCGGCGGCAGCGCCGGGTCGGCCCCGGCGGCGAACGTGCCGACGGCGGCGCCGCCCCCGATCACGGCGACCCCCGCGGTCACCGGGACCAGCCAGCGGAGCACGGCGCGGTTCTTCAGTACGGACATGGTGTGCACCTCCTGACGGTAGATGCTGCACCAGGGTCGCTGTGAGAGCGCTGAGGAGATTCCCTAGGGGGTGTCACCGGATGGCACCCTTGACCCCGTGCGTGTGCTGGTGGTGGAGGACGAGACGCGGCTCGCCGCGTCGCTGCGGCGGGGTCTGCAGGCCGAGGGGTTCGTGGTGGACGTCGAGTCCACCGGCCCCGGCGGGCTGGACGCCGCCCGGCACGGCGACTACGACGCGATGATCCTCGACGTGATGCTTCCCGGCCTCTCCGGCTACGAGGTGGTGCGCCGGCTGCGCGCCGAGGAGCGCTGGCTGCCGGTGCTGATGCTCTCGGCCAAGGACGGCGAGTACGACCAGGCCGACGGTCTGGACTGCGGGGCCGACGACTACCTCACCAAGCCCTTCTCGTACGTGGTGCTGCTGGCCCGACTGCGGGCGCTGCTGCGCCGCGGCGCGCCGGAGCGCCCGGCCGTGCTCGCGGTCGGCGACCTGCGGTTGGACCCGGCGCGGCGGCGGGTGACCCGGTCCGACGCCGAGGTGGCCCTGACCGCCCGCGAGTACGCCCTGCTCGCCTACCTGATGCGCCGCCCCGGCGAGGTGGTCTCCAAGACCGAGCTGCTGGACCACGTCTGGGACGCCGCGGTGGAGACCGCCCCGAACGCGGTCGAGGTCTACGTCGGCTACCTGCGCCGCAAGATCGGCCGGGACCGGCTGGAGACGGTCCGCGGCGCTGGCTACCGGCTGGCCACATGAGGCGCCGGCTCAGCGCGTTCCTGCCGGACCTCGGGCTGCGGTCCCGGCTGCTCGCGCTCGGGGTGCTCGGGCTGGTCCTCGGGTTCGCGCTCGGCGGGGCGCTGCTGCTCGGCGCGCTCGGCTGGACGTTGCAGCGGTCCGTCGACGCCGAGGCGCTGCGCACTGCGGACGCCGTCGCGCTGCTGGCCGCCGAGGACGCGCTGCCCGATCCGCTGCCGGTGGCCGGCGGCCAGCTCCGCGTCCAGGTGGTCGACGGTCAGGGCCGGATCCGGGCCGCCTCCATCGACGCCGACCGGCTGGTGCCGATGCTCGGCGCCGACCAGCTGCGTGCCGGGGAGCGCCAGCGGCTGGTGGTGGACGGGCGGCGGGTCGGCCTGACCGGCCCGGTCCGGGTGGTGACCGTGCCGGCGGGCACCCCGGACGAGCCGCTCACCGTGCTGGTGGCCAAGTCGATGTCCGACGTCCGGCACAGCCTGCACGTGGTCCGGAACCTGCTGCTGGTCGGCTTCCCGCTGCTGGTGGCCGGGCTGGCCGTGGTGGCCTGGCGGGTGGTGGGGGCGACCCTGCGCCCGGTGGAGGCGCTGCGCAGCGGGGCCGCCGAGATCACCGGCCGCGCCGGGGCGGAGCGGCTGCCCGTGCCGGCCGGGCGGGACGAGATCCAGCGGCTGGCGGTGACCCTCAACGACATGCTGGACCGGCTGGCCGCGTCCCGGGACCGGCAGCGGGCGTTCGTCGCCGACGCCGCGCACGAGCTGCGCAGCCCCGTGACGAACATGCGCACCGAGCTGGAGGTGGCCCGGCGGCTGGGCGACGGGACCGACTGGCCGGGGGTGGCGGAGAACCTGCTCGCCGACACCGAGCGGCTCAGCCGGCTCGTCGACGACCTGCTGCTGCTGGCCCGCCTCGACGAGCAGGCCGCCCGGCCGGACCGTCCCGCGCCGCGAACGGTCGGCCCGGTGGAGCTGGGCGAGCTGCTGCGCGGGGTGGCCGAGCGCTACCCGTCCCCGCCCCTGCGCCACACGCCGCCGCCCGGCCCGCTCTGGACCGAGGGGGACCCGGGGGAGCTGCGCCGGGTGCTGGTCAACCTGGTGGAGAACGCGCTGCGGCACGCGCACGGCGAGGTGCGGCTCGCGGTCACCGGCCCGCACGCCGACCCGCTGGTGCCCCGGCAGCGGGGCGGCTCGGCGTACCACCTGGTCACGGTGACCGACGACGGGCCGGGCATCCCTGCGGCGGACCGGGAGCGGGTCTTCGCCCGCTTCACCCGGCTGGACGACGCCCGGGCGCGCGACGCCGGCGGCGCCGGCCTGGGCCTGGCCATCGTGCGGGAGCTGGTCCGCCGGGCCGGCGGCGCCGTCGAGCTGGCCGACGCCGCGCCGGAGACGGGTGCGCCAGGGCTGCGGGTGACGGTGCGCCTGCCGGCGCTGGCCGACCCCGAGGTGGACTGAACCGGCGTCAGCCGATCCGGTCGGCGAGCGCGCGCACGGCGGTCTGGTACGCCGTCCGGGTGTGGTACGGCCAGTGCCGTTCCAGCGGCGGCGGCACGGTGTCCGCCGGGTCGATCGCCAGGTTGACCGGGTCGCGGAGCCGGATGTCGACGGATCCGGACGACGGGCCGCCACACGCCGCCGGCCCGTCTTTCGGCTGGGTGAAGACGGGCCCACCGACGGGATCCGTGTCCCGCCACAGGTTCCGCCACCGCCAGTCGAGCCGGTCGCCCAGGTCGCACAGCGTCCCGGGGCCGAGGTAGGCGGGGTAGAGGCGGGTGTAGAGCCGGCTCAGGGGGCACCCGTGGGTCAGCAGCGCCACATGGCGCAGGGCGTCCGGCGGCAGTTGCAGGATCGTGGCCGCGGCCAGGACCGAGCCGTGGCTGTGTCCCGAGATGACCACCTTGCCGCGGGCGGCGAGCGCGGACACCCGCCGGGCGAGTTCGGGCACGGCCCGGGCCGCGTAGCAGGGCGGCGCGAAGGGGTGGACGGTGCGGGGCCAGAAGTCGCCCAGGTCCCACAGCGCGGCCACGGTGCGGCGCGTCTGCGCCGACCGGTACGAACGGAAGGCGAGGATCATGAGGCCGATGACGAGCAGGCTGATGAGCCAGACGCCGCCGTCGGTGACGTACGCGGTCAGCAGGGTGGTCTCCGCCGGGTCCCGGGTGAGCCGGGCGACCAGCTGGGTGGGCCCGACCCCGATCAGGTCGAACGCGATGGTGGCCAGCCCCAGCGAGGACATCACGAAGAACGTGACGAGGATCGGGCCCAGCTCGTCGGTCACGTGGGAGCGGGCGATGGCCTCCCGGACGACGTCGCGCCGGGACACCGCCCCGGGCGCGGCGTCCGGGTAGTCCCGCTCGACGATCCGGGCGGCGCGCCGCCGCCTCCGCCGCCGGCTGATCACCAGCGTGAGCCAGGCGGCGCCGGTGGTGATCAGCAGGGCGGCCAGGCCGGCCAGCGCGGCCCACCAGTAGGCGACCGGCGGGTCCAGGGGAGCGACGCCCGGCGGGTCCGGCCAGATCGGGCCGGGCAGGGAGCCACGGTCGAGGAAGTCGGCGACCCGGAAGACCAGGGTGGCGGCGAAGGCGCCGGCGATCGTCACCGAGGCCGCCGCCACGACGGGCATGCCGAGCCCGCCGAGGACGGTCCGGCTCCCGGTCGCCCGGGGCGTCATCGTGACGAGGGCCAGCACCACCAGCAGGACGCCCTGCGCCCCGAGCAGGGCGCCGACGGCGCCCTCGTAGCCGGGCAGTTGCCCGGGTGGCGACCGGACGTCGCGCGACAGGGCGGCGTAGCCGAGGCTCAGCGCGCTCAGCCCGAGGGTGGCCGTCGACAGCGGGCGCAGCACACGGCGGACCCCTCGCCGGGTGGCCGGGACGGGCAGGCAGAGCAGCACCGTCGCGCACCCGATCAGGCCGGCGGCGGCGACGAACAGCACCAGCCCGGCGACACCGTCCGGCGCGGAGATCCCGGCGAGCAGGCTGGCGTCCAGCGTGCCGGCACCGATCGCCACGTGGATCTGGCGCAGCCAGGCGGGCGTCCGCTCGTCGTCCCAGAATCCCGGTACGTCGAGGCGGTCGGGCGCGCGGGCGGCCTCCAGATGCGGCTGGGGCGGGCGGAATCCCTCGAGTGCCCGCGTCGACCGTGCGCCGATGCCCCAGACGACGCGCAACGCGACCAGCGGGACGACGGCCAGCAGGGCCAGCCGGGGGCCGGTCGGCAGGTGACCCAGCCAGGACAGGTAGGGGCGGTTCGCGCGGCACCCGTCGTAGGGCACGCACTGCCAGCCGACCAGGTCCAGCGTCACGCCGACGACGGAGAGCACGAAGGCAGCGGTCAGCGTCCCGGCGAGCAGGCGGCACAGCACCCGGAACAGGCGGGACCGGCCGGTGGCGGCCGGGCGCAGCCGGACCGCCAGGTTGCTCAGCATGAACGGCAGCAGCAACAGCATGGACGCGGTCCGCACCGCGGCCCCGGCCGTCAGCGCACCCCACCGGTACGCCTCGACGGCGATCCCGGGGGTGGCCCCGCCCGCCGCCCCGGCCCCCGGCCGCGGCCGGTAGAAGCCCGCGTGGCCGTCCCCGGCGACCCGGTCCACGATCGGATGGTCGAGGATCTTCTCCGCGGTCCCGCCGGACACGCCGTGCACTCTCAACTCGACGGCTTCGCCCTCCGGTGCTGTGCCCACGCCGCCAGGGTCACAGACCGGGGGCGGGCCCACCGCCGTTACGGCGCAAACGGCGGCAGCCGGCGGTCAGCGGCGTCGTTTCGTGCAGACCGGGCCGGTCCGGGCGACCGTGTCGGTGGACCAGGCCACCGCGACCGTGAAGCAGTAGTCGGTGGTGCGGTCGAGGCCGTAGGCGATGTAGTCGACCGAGCCGGCCGGCAGGGTCAGGAAGGTCCGCTGCGGCTGCCCGGAACGGCCCCCGGCGACCACGACCGGGCCCTCGGCCCCGGCCGGGTAGGTCCAGCTCAGCACGATGCTGTCCCGCCGGTCGGTCAGGGTGAGCCGCCCGGGCGGGGTGCCGGGGGAGGCGGCCGGGGCGGCGCTCGACGGGCCGGCGGTGGGACCGGCCGAGGAGGCACTTCCGGTCGGCGCGGGGCCCGGCGTGTCCCGCCGGTCGTCCACCCGGGACACCCCGGCGATGACGGCGATGACGCCGAGCAGCAGCGCGACCACCACCCCGGCCACCACGAGCGGCAGCCACGGCGTGGTCCGGCGCTCGGCGGCCGGGGGCCGGGGCACGTGCACCGGCAGGTAGCGCGACGGCGCCTCGGGTCCGGCGCCCGGCACCGCGCGTACGCCCGCCGGGTCGGAGTCGGTCAGCCCCACCACGGTCGGCGGCAGGGCGCTCTCCCCGGGCCGCCAGGGCTCCTCGGCCGGCTCGTCGGGCGGCCACGGGTAGTCCGCGAACGCCTCGTCGTCGGCCTCGAGCGGGGTGCGGGGTGTCGGCACGTGCGCCGCCTCGGCGCGGTCGGGCGGGCGGTAGAGCGGCGTCTCGACCGGGTCGTCGAGCGTCGGCGGCTGGTAGGGCGGCAGGTCGGGTGGCCCCTCGGTGGGCGGCGGGACCGCGCCCTGGCGCCGGCCGGCGCCGTCCGGGTCGGCCGGCCGACGGGCGGCCGGCACCACCGGGGTCTCGCGGGCCGGGGGCTCGGCCACGGCGCAGACGTGGTCCGGGTCGGCGGCGGCCCGGACCAGCCCGGCGACCTGGGCAGCCAGCGGGTCGTCGGCGGCCAGGTGCTCCCGGCACAGCTCCTCGGCGAGCGTGAGGTGCTCGTGGGACTCGGCGTAGTCGCCGCAGTCGCGTTCCATGGCGCCGAGCTTGGCCAGCATCTTGATGCCGCTGGGGTGGCCGTCGCCGTAGACCTCGCGGTGCAGCTCCCAGGCGTCCTGCAGCCGGTCGCGGGCCACGTCGCACTGGCCGCGGGCATATTCCACGGTGGCCAGGTCGGCGTGCGCGGCCAGCACCCGCTGCGATTCGGGCCCGTCGCGGGCGGTCAGCTCGATGATGACGTCGGAGTAGAGCCGGGCGGCGCGGGCGTCGCTGCCGACCCGGTGCAGCACGGCGGCCAGGGTCGCGGCGGCGGTGACCGTGCGCTCGTCGGAGCGCCCGAACAGCCGGGTGGCCGCCGCGTACGCGAACGCGGCCCAGCCGCGCGCGGAGTGCGGCTCGCCGAGGGCCACGAGCACCCGGGCCTGGAGGCCGGCGGCCTCGGCCAGCTCGGCGGAGGCGTTGGCGGGACGGGGGTCGGCGTCGCTCAGCGCGTCGGCGAGCAGTTGCTGGGCACCGGTGAGATCGCCTTCGGACACCAGGTGGTGCGCCTGGACAGTCAGGTCAGCGAAGCCGGAGGACACGCCCCATCGTGCTCATCCGACGACGGTAAGTACAACCCCCGCTGTGGATCAGTTTGGTCGCGATCCGGTCAGGTGGTCGGCGAGGGTCTCGCTGATCCGCCGGAGCTGGTCCACCTGGGCCGGGCTGAGCGCGTCGAACAGGTGCCGGCGTACCCCGGCGACGTGGCCGGGCGCGGCGGCGGCCAGGGTGGCGAAGCCGGCGTCGGTGAGGACGGCGAGCTGGCCGCGCCGGTCGGTGGCGCACTCCTCCCGGCGGATCCACCCGGCGGCCTCCAGCCGGGCGGCGGCGTGCGAGAGGCGGCTGCGGGAGGAGCCGGTGGCGTCGGCCAGGTCGCTCATCCGCAGCCGCCGGTCGGGGGCCTCGGAGAGCCGGACCAGGATCTCGTAGTACGCGTGCGGCATCCCGGCGTCGCGTTGCAGCTCGCGGTCGAGGGTGTCCATCAGCGCGCGGGAGGCGGTGAGGAACGCGCGCCAGGTCCGCTGCTCGTCGGGGTCCAGCCACCGGGTCATGACGGCCATCATAGCGCCGATTGTTGAACGCTCAACAAAAGCGCGCTACCGTCGGTGTCATGGGAATCCACCGCCTCAACCACGCCGTCCTCTACGTCCGTGACCTCGACCGCAGCGTCGCCTTCTACCGCGACGTGCTCGGCTTCCGCCCGGTGCCGATGACGCCGGACGGCTTCCGCGGCGCCGCGTTCCTGCAGGCGCCCGACTCCACCAACGACCACGACCTCGGCCTGTTCGAGATCGGCGCCGCCGCCGGGGCCTCCCCGGCCGGCCGGTCCACCGTCGGCCTCTACCACCTCGCCTGGGAGCTGGACACCCTGGACGAGCTGGCCGCCACCGCCGAGCGGCTGGCCGCCGCCGACGCCCTGGTGGGCGCCTCGGACCACGGGACCACCAAGAGCCTCTACGGCCGCGACCCCGACGGGCTGGAGTTCGAGATCGTCTGGATCGTCCCCGCCGCCCTGCTCGACGACGCGGCCCTCGCCGCCCGCAAGCGGATCGGCCGGCTCGACCTCGACCGCGAGCGGCAGCGCTACGGCGGCCAGACCCGCGGCGGCGTGGGCATCTCCGTTCCCGTCTGACCGCCCATGCGGTAGAACGGCAGCATGTCGACCGACGCCGTCCTGCGCGAGCTGCTCGTCCGGCAACTCGACCACTGGTTGCCCGCCGCGCTGCACCGTTCGCGCCGGGCCACCCTGGCCCTCGCGTACGCCGGAAGCGACGTCGGTGGCGCCGAGGCCGCGCTGCGGGTGGTGGCCGAGTTCGCCGACCGGCTGCGCGGCCGGCGGCTGACCGTGCTCGTGCTCGCCGACGGCGGCGCGGACCTGCCGGCCCGGCTGGGCGCGGCCGAGGCCTCCCTGCCGGCGGACGTCGCCGTGCACGTGGTGCCGGGCCGGCCGGACCGCCTCCCGGTGGCGCTCAAGGCGGCCGGCGCGGCGGGCGCCCCGCTGTTCACCGTGGTCGACGGCGGCGAGCCCGAGCCGGCCCTGCTGGCCGCCGCCGCGTCCGGCCGCCCGGCCGAGGTGCTGCTGGTCACGGCGCCCGGCCGGTCGCTGCGCCCGGCGCTGACCGGAGCCGGCTTCCCGCTGGTCACCGAGGTCGAGCTGGTGCCGGTCGACGGCGGGCCGGCCCGGCTGTTCGGCTACGCGACCGGCTCCGACCGCGGCCTGGAGGCGGTCAAGGACGCCCTCTGGGCGGTCGACGAGTACGCGGGGGTGCGCTACCGCGACCCGGCCGACCCGGCGGGGCGGCTGCTCGACATCAGCCTCGACCCCGAACCCGGCCCGCTGCGCCGTGAACTGCTTGCCGAACTCGCCCGCTCCGGCCCGCGTACGGTGACCGAGCTGCGCCGCTTCGCCGCCACCTCGACGGTCTACCGGGCCGCCGACGCCAACCGGGCGCTCGCCTCGCTGCTCGCCGCCGGCGCGGTGACCCGCGACCCCGAGCACGGCCGGCTCGGCGGGGACGTGCTGATCAGCGCCGGGTCGGGCGCGGCCGCTGGGTCATCTGCTTGACCACGATGGACGCCCCGGTGGCGATCACCCCGATGCTGAACACCATCTGCGCGCAGACCACCACCCGGGCGATCTGCCCCTCGGCGTTGACGTCGCCGTAGCCGACGGTGGTGAGCGTGGCGAGCGCGAAGTAGAGCGCGTCGATCCGGGTGCGTAGGCCGGCGAACTCGCCCGGTCGGCTGTTCGCCACGACGTAGTCGGCCAGGGCGAAGACCAGCAGCCCGGCGATCAGCGCGACGGCGAGCCGGATCAGCGCCCGGGTCTCCGCGTCGCCGGTCGGCTGGGTGGCGGCGAGCTGGCGGCGTACCTGGCCGGTGACCAGGAACGCGACCACGAGCACCAGGATCAGGGTGCCGGCCGAGCGCAGGGCCAGCCGCGGGCCGTTCGGGTCCGGCTCGACGGGGACCACGAAATAGGCGAGCAGCAGCAGCGCGACTGCCGCCGCGGCCCGCCGCCGCTCCCGCCGGAAGGACTGGTCCGCCACTCCGTGATTCTCCGCCGCGGCGCGGTTCCCGTCGGTCGAACGGGGAAGCCCGCCCAAACGTCGAGCGGGGTGCCGGTGAACCACCGGCACCCCGCTCGACGTCGGGACGTCACGCCCGGGACTTGTCCTGCTTCCAGGAGAGCGGTCCCGGCAGGTCCACGCGGTGGGCGCGGGTGTTGGAGTTCCACGACCACCGGCCGATCTTGATGCTCCAGGACGAGAAGCCGTTCTCGGTGAAGTGGAGGATCACCGGACCGTACTTCTTGCGCTTGCGGAACTGGATGCCCATGGGGTCCTCCTTCGTCTCCCTGCGTCTGCGGGATCGAACATGCCCGAACCGGCGGTTCGCGAAACCCGCTCCGATCCGGTCTGGACGGTGCCCGCCCCACGGGTCACAATCTCTATCCAACGGGTAGGTGTTAAGGGGCGGTAAATGCTGGTAGTGACGGGTCGTAACAATGCCAGCGATACAAGTCTCACTCTATGGAAGGCCATTGACCGGCGCGGAGATCGGTCGGCAGCATGAGGTCATGTCGCAGCGGGACGAGCTTCTCCTCACCGCTCGCGTGCACGTCGACCTGGTCCGGCACGCGAGCGCGCTCTGTTGAGCTGACCGCTCTCGGTCGTCGCATCTCCTCCGCTCGTCCGCTCCCGTCGCCGGCGCATCGTGGCCCGGCCGGCAGCGGCGTGCTCACGCGCCCCTCGCGGGCCCTCGCCACCGCATCGTGGACAGATCAGGAGACCTCTCCATGCCCTCGACCCGTCAGTCGCCGCGGCGTGCCCTCGCCGCCGCCGTCACCCTGCTCGCCCTCACCGCCGCCGCGGGCTGCGGCACCGACGCCGCCGCGGGCGGCCGGCAGACCAAGGAACTGCGCTACCAGGGTTCGGTCGGCCAGGTGACCCTCCCCGAACTCGCCGCCGACCTCGGCTACCTCGGCGACGTCAAGCTCAACTGGATCGGCAACGTCACCGGCGGCCCCGCCGACATCCAGGCCACCGCCACCGGCCAGACCGATTTCGGCGGCGCCTTCAACGGCGCCATCGTCAAGCTCCGGGCCGCCAACGCCCCGATCACCGCCGTGGTCGCCTACTACGGCTCCGACGCGCAGACCTTCCAGGGCTACTACGTCCTCGAGGACAGCCCGATCCGCGGCCCCCGGGACCTCATCGGGAAGAAGGTCGGCATGAACACCCTCGGCGCCCACGCCGAGGCGGTGCTCAAGACCTGGCTGGTCAAGGGCGGCCTCACCCCGGCCGAGATCGCCAAGGTCGAACTGGTCGCGCTGCCCCCGGTCAACATCGAACAGTCGCTGCGGCAGCGGCAGATCGACGTCGCGGTGCTCGGCGGCGTGATCCGGGACAAGGCCGTCGCCGCCGGCGGCATCCGCACCGTCTTCACCGACTACGAGCTGCTCGGCGCGTTCAGCGGCGGCAGCTACGTCTTCCGGGACGACTTCATCAGGCGCAACCCGGAGACCGTCCGGGCGTTCGTCACCGGTGTGGGCAGAGCCATCGAGTGGGCCCGCACCCAGCCCCGGGAGACCGTCATCGCCCGGCTGGAGTCCATCATCGCCAAGCGGGGCCGCAACGAGGACCCGTCGCTCGTGCGGTACTGGAAGTCCAGCGGGGTGGCCGGCAAGGGCGGCCTCATCAGCGACCGGGAGTTCACCACCTGGATCGACTGGCTGGCCGGCTCCGGTGAGCTCAAGGGCGACCGGCCGAAGCCCGCCGACCTCTACACCAACAGGTTCAACGACGTCGCCACCACCGGCGGTGGCGCGTGAGCACCGACAAGATCCTCTTCGACCGCGTGACGAAGGTCTTCCCGGGCCGGCGGGGCAGCGGCGGCGCGGTCACCGCGCTCGACGAGCTGACCCTCGGGGTACGCCCCGGCGAGTTCCTGGTCGTCGTCGGTCCCAGCGGCTGCGGCAAGTCCACCCTGCTCGACCTGCTCGGCGGGCTCTCCACGCCGACCGGCGGGCAGGTGCTGGTGGACGGCCGCCCGGTCACCGGGCCCGGCCTCGACCGGGGCATCGTCTTCCAGCAGTACGCGCTGCTGCCCTGGCGCACCGCCGCCGGCAACGTCGCGTTCGGACTGGAGGCCAAGGGCGTGCCGCGCGCGGAGCGCGCCGACCTCATCGCGCACCACCTCGACCTGGTCGGGCTCACCGGGTTCGCCGACCGCTACCCGCACGAGCTGTCCGGCGGCATGAAGCAGCGGGTGGCCATCGCCCGCAGCCTCGCGTACAACCCCGACGTGCTGCTCATGGACGAGCCGTTCGCCGCGCTGGACGCGCAGACCCGCGACTCGCTCCAGGACGAGCTGGTCCGCATCTGGCAGGCCACCGGCAAGACCATCGTGTTCATCACCCACGGCATCGACGAGGCCGTCCACCTGGGCCAGCGGATCGCCGTGATGACCTCCCGCCCGGGGCGGATCAAGGAGGTCATCGAGATCGAGTTGGGCGACCGGGAGGCCGAGGAGGACGTCCGCTCCTCCGACGCCTTCCGGCACCACCGGCACCAGATCTGGACGCTGCTGCGCGACGAGGTGCGGGCCGCCCAGTCCGCCGTACGAGAGGAGGCCCGCGTTGGTTGACATCGCCGAACGCCCCGCCCGCCCGGCGGCCCGGCCCGCCGTGTCCCCGTCGGCGGCTCCCGCCGCCGCGCCCGCCCTGCCGGGACGGCTGCTCGGCCTCGGCGGCCGGGCCCTGCACCGCAGCGTCGCCCTGCTGGCCCTGGCCGCGATCTGGGAGACCACACCCCGCGCCGGTCTGGTCGACCGGGTCTTCCTGCCGCCGCTGTCCGAGGTGCTCACCGCCTGGTGGACGCTGCTGCGTAATGGGCAGCTCGCCGACCACGTCGGCGCCAGCCTGACCCGCTCGCTCACCGGGCTGGCCCTGGCCGTGGCCGCCGCCATCCCGCTCGGCCTGCTGATCGGCTGGTACCGGCCCCTCGCCGACCTGCTCAGCCCGCTGCTGGAGGTGTTCCGCAACACCGCCGCGCTGGCACTGCTGCCGGTCTTCGTGCTCATCCTCGGCCTGGGCGAGACCTCCAAGATCGCCCTGGTGGTCTACGCCTGCTCCTGGCCGATCCTGCTGAACACCATCGCCGGGGTGAAGGGGGTGGACCCGCTGCTGGTCCGCTCGGCCCGCTCGATGGGGCTCAACCACCTGCGGCTGTTCCAGAAGGTGATCCTGCCGGCGGCCGTGCCGACGATCTTCACCGGCGTCCGCCTCGCCGGGGCGTACTCGATCCTCGTGCTGGTCGCCGCCGAGATGGTGGGCGCCAAGGCGGGGCTCGGCTACCTCATCAACTACGCCCAGTACAACTTCGCGATCCCCGACATGTACGCCGGCATCATCACGATCTCCGCCATCGGCCTGGTCGTCAACCAGCTCCTCGTCGCCGGGCAACGCCGTTTCTCCACCTGGCGCGTCGACGTCACCGCCTGAGAGGAAACCCCATGTCCCGAACCCTGCACCTCAACGCGTTCCTGATGGGTGTCGGCCACCATGAGGCGGCCTGGCGGCACCCGCGTACCGACCCGCGCCGGGTCGCCGACGTAACGCACTTCCAGGAGCTGGCCCGGATCGCCGAGCGGGGCACGCTCGACTCGGTGTTCCTGGCCGACGGGCTCGCCGTCGGTCCGGCCGTCCGGCACAACATCCAGGCCGTCTTCGAGCCGCTCACCCTGCTCGCCGCGCTGGCCACGGCCACCGAGCACATCGGCCTCATCGCGACCGCCTCCACCACGTACAACGAGCCGTTCAACCTGGCCCGCAAGTTCGCCTCGCTGGACCATCTGAGCGGCGGCCGGGCCGGCTGGAACATCGTCACCTCCGCGCAGGCCCGGGAGGCCCGCAACTTCAACCTGGACGACCACCCGGCGCACGCCGAGCGGTACCAGCGGGCCGCCGAGTTCGTCGACGTGGCGATCAAGCTCTGGGACAGCTGGGAGGACGATGCGCTGGTCCTCGACACCGCGGCCGGCGTCTTCGCCGACACCGACCGGGTGCACGAGATCGCGCACGAGGGCGAGCGGTTCCGGGTGCACGGGCCGCTGAACACGCCGCGCCCGCCGCAGGGCCGGCCGCTGCTCGTGCAGGCCGGCTCGTCCGCCGACGGCATCGCGTTCGCCGCCCGCTACGCCGAGGCCGTCTTCACCGCCCAGCAGACCCTCGCCGACGGCCAGGCGTTCTACGCCGAGCTCCGCCGCGCGACCACCGCCGCCGGCCGGGACCCCGACGGCGTCAAGGTGCTGCCCGGCATCGCGCCCGTGATCGGGGGTACGGAGTCCGAGGCCCGTGCCCTCGCCGACGAGCTGGAGGCGCTCATCGTGCCCGAGCACGCCCTCGCCCAGCTCTCCGGCATGACCGGTCTCGATCTCACCGGGCTGCCGCTGGACGGGCCGCTGCCCGACCTGCCCGACGTCAGCGCCGTGCAGTCGCACCAGAGCCGCTACCAGCTCGTGGTCGACCTGGCCCGCCGGGAGAAGCTCACCATCCGGCAGCTCATCGGCCGGCTCGGTGGCGGTCGCGGGCATCGGGTCGTCGCCGGCACCCCGGAGCAGATCGCCGACCAGATCGAGCTCTGGTTCACCCAGGGCGCCGCCGACGGCTTCAACGTCATGCCACCCCTGCTGCCCCACGGACTGGAGGCCTTCGTGGACCACGTCGTTCCGCTGCTGCGCCGGCGCGGCCTGTTCCGGCTCGAGTACACCGGCCGCACCCTGCGCGAGCACTACGGGCTGCCCCGCCCGGCGAGCACCTACGCCGGCCGAGAGCTGGTGACGGCGTGACCACCGTGGACCGGCCCGGGGCCGGCACCGTCGAGCTGCGGCCGGTCGACTCCGACACGTTCCGCGGCCTGCTGCGCCGGCAGGCGTCCACGGTCACCGTGGTCACCACCCCCGGCCTGCACACCGGCCGCCGCCTGCCGCCGCTGCCACCGGCCGGCTTCACGGCCACCTCGTTCACCTCCGTGTCGCTGGACCCGCCGCTGGTCTCGTTCTGCCTCGGCCGCGAGTCGTCGAGCTGGCCGACCGTGGCCCACGCCGAGCACGTGGCCGTGCACCTGCTCGCCTCCGGCCAGCAGGAGGTCGCGAAGATCTTCGCCACCAGCGGGATCGACCGGTTCGCCGCCCACCCCGGCTGGGCGGCCGGGCCGTTCGGGGTGCCGCTCATCGGCGACGCCCTGGCCGTGCTGCTCTGCCGGGTGGTCCGCCGGATCGAGGCCGGTGACCACACCCTCGTGCTCGCCGAGCCCCTCGCGCTCGGCGCGGGCGAGGACGGCGACCCGCTCGTGCACCACCGCGGCGGCTACACCACCACCCTCGGCGCCTGGCCGGAGACGTGGTGAGCGCACCGGCCACCGACCTGCTCGCGCTCGACCGGGCCGCCCAGGACCTGCTGTTCCGCGCGGCCCGCACGGCCAACGCGTTCACCGACGAACCGGTCGACGAGGAGCAGGTGCGGGCCGTCCACGACCTGGTCCGCAACGGCCCGACGGCGATGAACGCCCAGCCGCTGCGGGTGGTGCTGCTGCGCTCGGCGGCGGCCCGGGCCCGGCTGCTGCCGTACCTCAGCTCCGGCAACCGCGACAAGACCGCGGGCGCGCCGCTGACCGCGGTGCTCGCCGCCGACGTCGAGTGGCACGACCGGCTGCCCGAGCTGTTCCCGCACCGGCCCGGCGCGCGGGACTGGTTCACCGGCGACCCGGCCGGCCGGGAGGCGCAGGCGCGGTTCAACGCCGCGCTCCAGATCGGCTACCTGCTCATCGGGGTACGGGCCGCCGGGCTGGCCGCCGGCCCGATGGCCGGGTTCGACACCTTCGGGGTCGAGCGGGAGTTCTTCCCGGACGGCCGGCACCGGGTGCTGCTGCTCATGAACATCGGCCGGCCGGCGCCGGAGACCTGGCGGGCGCGGCTGCCGCGGCTCGACTACGCCGAGGTGGTCAGCACGCTCTGAGGCGTCAGCGGGGCTCCCAGGCGTCGGGGCGGGCGATCAGCTTGCGGACGTGGCCGGGGAGCTTCCCGCTGGCCATCTCGGCCAGGCTCACCTCGTCGACCACCTGCCGGACGGCGGCCCGGACGGCCACCCAGAGCCGGGGCAGGTTCTCCGCCGCGCCCTCGTACCGCGTCTCCTCGGGGCGCAGCCCGCGTACCCCGGCGAGGGGGCCGTCGACGGCGCGCAGGATCTGCCCGATGGTGACGTCGCGCGGTGGCCGGGCCAGGGTGTAGCCGCCCTCGGCGCCGCGCTGGGCCCGGACGATGCCGGCCCGGCGCAGGTCGGCCAGGACCGCCTCGAGGAACTTGCGGGGCATGTCCTGCTCGGCCGCGATGGCCTGGGTGGACACCAGGGTGGGGTACGCGGTGGCCAGGCTCAGAGCGGCCCGGACCGCGTAGTCGCCGCGCGCGGAGATCTGCACAGTGCCATCATGCCCGGCCGGCGGGGGCGGGGGAGTCGGCGGGCGGGCGAGGGCGCACCATGCGGACGGGCAGAGGTTGCTCCCGGGCGGCCCGGAAGGCGCCCGGGCTCACCCCCACCTCCCGGGTGAAGAACCGACCGAAGTTGGTCGGCTCGGGGAAGCCGAGCCGCCGGCCGATCCGGGCGATCGGCTCGTCCGTGGCGGCGAGCAGCCGGCTGGCCTGCAACGCCACCCGCTCGTCGATCACCTGCTTGGCGCTGCGGCCGGTCACCGCCAGGCAGGCCCGGGTCAGGGTACGCACCGAGCAGCCGAGCTGGGCGGCGTAGTCCTCCACCCGGCGGGTGTGCCGGTAGCCCCGCTCGACCTCCCGGCACAGCCGCCGGAAGGTCTCCGTCTCGGCCCGCGGCGTCGTCCGCTCCCCGGCGGCGGGCAGCAGGCTCAACCGCAGCAGCAGCACGGCGAGCTGGTGGCGCAGCAGCGCCACGGCGGCCGGGACGCCGGCGTGCCGGTCGGCGTCCACCGCCAGCTGGGTCACCTCGCTGATCACCGCGTCCTCGTCCTCGCCGGCGAGCTGCCGGTACGCCGGCACCGCGTCCGGGTCGACGTCCAGGCCGCGCAGCGTCTCCGGACCCCACCGCACCACCGTCGCGTCGAGTTGCGGACCGAGGCAGCGCAGCACCTGACCGGGCCGGGCCCGCAACAGCGTGCCCGGGCGGCAGGGCAGCGCGCGGAAGTCCAGCTCGGCGCTGCCGTGACCGTGGGTGACCAGGATCAGCAGGTCGGCGTCGAGCATGACTGGCCGGGACCAGCCGGACGCGGGCGCCAGGTCGGCGAGCGCACCGGTGACGATCTCGTCGGCGTCGACGCGGGGCGTCGACAGGTCGGTGCGGGTGGCCGGGGAGGGCTGACCGGTAGTGACCATCGTCCCGACGGTAACCGCCCGGTGCGCACGTTGCATCTCGACGGTTTCGGCCGGCCTTGTCGGCACCGACGGGGGACGGTTAGGTTACCGATCGGTAGCGCCGGGGTCGCCCGACCGGCCCGCGGCCCCGCACACCGGCGATGGGATGGGCATGACGGATCTGTTCTCGGTCGAAGGCAAGACGGTGCTGGTCACCGGCGGCTCACGGGGCATCGGCCTGATGATCGCCCGGGGCTTCGTGCGGGCCGGCGCCAAGGTCATCATCTCGTCGCGCAAGGCCGACGTCTGCGAGACCGTGGCCAAGGAGCTCTCCGCGGAGGGACACTGCGAGGCGATCCCCGCCGACCTGGGCCACGACGAGGGCGCGCTCGGGCTGGCGCAGGCCGTGCGGGACCGCACGGACCGGCTCGACGTGCTGGTCAACAACGCCGGCGCCACCTGGGGCGCGCCGCTGGAGGCATACCCGGAGGCCGCGTTCGACAAGCTGTGGGCCGTCAACGTCAAGGCGGTCTTCCGGCTCACCACGGCGCTGCTGCCCGCGCTGCGCGCGGCGGCGAGCCCCGACGACCCGGCCCGCGTGATCAACATCGGCTCCATCGACGGCATCCGGGTGCCCTGGATGGAGGTGTACGCCTACTCGGCGACCAAGGCGGCCGTGCACATGCTCACCCGCAGCCTCGCCCACCAGCTCGCCGGCGAGCAGATCACGGTCAACGCGATCGCGCCGGGGCCGTTCGAGAGCAAGATGATGGCCTTCGCGCTGGACGACCCGGCCTCCCGGTCGGCCATCGAGCAGCAGGTGCCGCTGGGCCGGATCGGCCGCCCCGAGGACATGGCGGGCACGGCGATCTACCTGTCGTCGCGCGCCGGCGCGTACCTGACCGGGGCGGTCATCCCGGTCGACGGTGGGATCACCACGCACGGCTGAGCTGCTCCCGGCGTACGCCGGCACCGACGGCCCGGGGCCGCGCGGACTCGGCAGATCCGCGCGGCCCCGGGTGTGCCGTGTCAGCGGCCGGCGAGCAGCCGGTTCACCGCCGTGTCGACGTCCAGGTGCTCGGCCTCGCGGCCGCGTGGGACGACGACGTAGGTCCGGCGCAGGAAGCGCACGAGCACGCTGCGCGGGACCTCGAAGAGGGCGTTGCCGTCCGGCGACGACAGCGCGAGCGCGACGAAGTCGCCGCGCGGGGTGGCCCACGGCCAGACCCGGACATCGCCGATGCCGGCCGGCTCGTCGAGCCCGGTGACCAGCAGTTCGCGCGCGAACGACCAGCTCACCGCCTCGCCGCCGGCGGATTCGGCGTGGAACAGGACATGGACCGCATACGGGTCAGCAGGGTCGTAACGCAGACTGGCACGCACCGGCAAGGCGGTGGCGTCAGGCGCGACGAGCCTTAGCGACGTCTCGACCTCTACGGTCGTCGGTCGAATGACACTCATGGACGTTCTCCCCCCGGCACCGCTGCGGAACGCGCGTGTCCCGCTTTTCCCATACTCAGGTGCTGCTCCTGGCTACGCTCCGCCATACGCTGACTTCACCCAGTGGTGGGAAGGGGGTCGGAAAGCCTCCGAGAACATGAAAATTCTTGTAGGATTTCCGCTTCCGCCCGATCCGTCATCCCGCCCGGCAACGGGTGCTTCAGTCGTCGACTTACTCCGGTAACGTCCAGTCCTCAGCAGGGGTGACGGTCCCGGGCGACACTGGGGGTGGAAATGGTCACGAGGGGTTCCTCGGTGGAAACGAGGACCACGGCCGGCCCACCGAAAGGTGCGGCCCGAGCAGCCAAAAGTCGGGGGTACGAGGTGCCTGTCGAAGGGCGTTCCGGTACCGCTCTCGCCGAGCGGCGCCGCGGTGGATGGCGGGGCCGCCTGCACACCACCCTCGAACTCATCCGGGCCAACCCCACCGGCCGGATCGCCCTCAAGATCTTCATCGGCGTGCTCGGCGCCATCGTCGTCACCATCGGCGTCGCCCTCATCCCGCTGCCCGGCCCCGGCTGGCTGCTGGTGATCGCCGGCCTCGGCGTCTGGGCCGTCGAGTTCCACTGGGCGCGCCGGCTGCTCGCCTTCACCCGCCGGCACGTCAACGCCTGGACGCGGTGGGCGACCAGCCGGTCGCTGCCGGTGCGCTGCGCCCTGGGCGCCGCCGGGCTGGTGTTCGTGTCGGTCGTGGTGTGGCTGTCGCTCAAGTACAGCCTGGGGATCGACCTCGTGGCACGGGCGCTGCACTACCTCGCGACGCACTGAGACCCGGTTTTTGGTCCGGGGTCTCGATCAGGTAGAGTCATCGGCGCTGAGGGCGATTAGCTCAGCGGGAGAGCGCTTCGTTCACACCGAAGAGGTCACTGGTTCGATCCCAGTATCGCCCACGCAGATCAAAGGCCACTTCCCGGCTTCGGGAGGTGGCCTTTCTGCTTGCGTACAGCAGTGAAGTACAGCAGCTCAGTCAACGGCCGAGTGAGTCACCGAGGCGTTTGAGTGCGTCTCGGGTCGCCTTCGTCGATACCTGGGTGTAGATCTCCATCGTCACCGAGAAGCGGGCGTGCCTCAGCACCTGCATGGCGACTCTGGGGTGGACGTCGAGGTCGGCTAGGAGCGTGGCGCAGGTTCGCCTGGCGTCGTGAACGGTGATCGGCTTGATGCCTGCTCTCTCGCACCTCGTCTGCCAGGAGCGTTGGAAGTTGCGCGGCTCGATCGGTGTGCCATACCGGGTGGTGAATACCAGTCCGGTCTCGTGCCACGCCTTGCCAGCGGCTGCTTCAGCCTCGTCGCGTTGTTGCTGTCTGAGCTTGAGGGCGGCCAGGCAGATGTCGGGCAGAGGGAGGGTGGCGTCGGACGCCTGAGTCTTGGTGTCGCGGTGCAGGAGCTGCCCGCGCACGCGTTGCAGTTGGCGGCCGATGGTCAGCTCTCCGGCGTCGAGGTCGACGTCCTCCCACGTCAGTCCGAGGGCCTCGCCCTTGCGCAGGCCGGTGACGAGGACCAGGGCGTAGGCGGCGTAGAGCGGGTCCCCGTCGGCTTGGGCCGATTCGAGGAACTTGCGGGCCTCGTCGCTCGACCACGACTTGCCCCGCCGGCGGCGGACGGTGGCGAGAGTGACCGGCACGGCCGGGTTCTTTGTGATGAGGTCTTCGGCCTGGGCGTGGGTGAGGGCGGCCCGCAGCGCGGCCCGGATGTCGCTCACCGTCCGCGTCGACGGGACCGCCTGGCAGCAACGGCCGACCGCGCAGCAGCGCCGCTTGTGCTTCGGCCGGGCGGCATCCTTGCCCTGGGCACAGCACTGGCAGGTGCGAGCCACCTGGTTGATCCAGGTCTGCACGTCCCGGGACTGGAGCCGGTCGAGTCGCTTGGCCCCGAGGCCGGGGGAGATGTAGCGGCGGACGAACGTCTCGTAGGTCGCATAGGTCAACGGTGCCCGGTTCGGCTGGATGATCTCGGCCAGCCAGTAGGTGAGGAAGCTGCCGACCGTGGGGACGCTGGTCGCCACCGGTCCGGCCTTGGCCTGCTGGTGCAGCTTGATCCACTTGTCGTGGACGGCCTCCCGGGTCTTGCCGTAGACGTACTTCCGGTCACGCCGGCCGTCGGGCTTGTTAACCCAGACGTATGCGGCGAAGCCATTGCGGTAGGGGAAGATGGAGCCTTCGCCGTTGGCTCGGACGCGTCCGGGCATCAGGCGGCCTCCTGGCGTTCGACCTGTTCGCGGATGTAGTCGTCGACCCATTCGGGGAGGATGCGGCGGTACTTGCCGTCCTTGATGGAGCGCAGCTCGCCGGTGGCGATCTTCATCTTGACCTTGGAGATGCCGAAGCCGAGCAGCACGGCGACCTCGGCAGGCGAGTACCAGCGGGGGCGGAGGTCGTGGCTCATGCGGCGGCCCCGGTGAGCCAGGCTTCGTAGGCGAGTTCTTCCCGGCCGATGCGTCTGCTCTCGCGCCGCTGTCTTGCGGCGGTGTTGGCGAGCAGGGCGTCGCCTTCGGAAAGCCAGCCGGACCCGACGTAGGTGAGGGTGCCGACCGTGATCGTGTTTGTTGGTTCGTCGTCCTCTTCGCGTCGGTAAGTGGCGCGGGTGTCGCGGAGCAGTCGGAAGGTGACGGAGTAGCGGCGGGCTTTGGTGAGGAAGTGGCCGCCGAAGCCGAGCATGTGCGCCCAGCGGCGCAAGCCGCCGTAGACGTTGGGTTGAGCGTCAAGGCTGTCTTGACGGTCGTCGGCGCTTGCGGCGCCGCCGGTCATGTCGGTGTGGGTGGGGCGGCCGAGGTGCCAGCAGGCGTCGATGAGGCGGGCGGTGTGGTCGCCTTCGGGGTCGGCGTAGTCGTCGATCGTGGCGGCGGTGAGGCGGTTGGAGGAGTGGCCGGTGGCTTCCGTGGCCTTGGTGGCGTACTTGGCGAGGTAGGCGGCGACCTTGTCGTCGGTCAGCTCGCCGTCGGCGGTGTTGATGTGTTGGACGTCGACCTGCTCGCCCCAGGCGACCAGCCAACCTTGCGGCGGTCGGGGTGTGGAGGCGCGGTGACGGTGATCTGCCGGGCGGCGACGTGGATCGCCTCTTCCAGGTCGTCGAGGGTGATGCCTGCCGGTGGCGGCACGAACGCGCCCGGGTCGTCCGGGTCGACGCCGTCGAGGCGCAGCAGGACGTGGAAGTGCACGGCTGCCCGGCGTTGCATCTCGGCGACCTTGCCGTGGGAGATTCGCACGGGCGGCACCCAGCGGACCTTGCCGGAGGCGGTGACGACCCGTACGAAGGGGATGTCGAGCTTGCGGCATCGAGCGGTGAGGTGCCGATCGGCGGCCTGCTTGGTGCGCCGCCACAGCTCGCCCGAGAAATAGTTCCAGACGACCTGGTGCGCGTGGTCGTAGCAGTCCAGGCACAACGGCCGTCCGAGCCGTGGATCGTCGGCGTCGTGGCGGGCGAAGCACGCCGCGGGCTGCCCATGTTGGCAGGTGCCGGCAGCCCTACGGGCGAGGCAGGGAGCAGGGCGGCAGTCGCAGCGCTGCCGGTTGCGGCAGGTGTGGCGGGGGACGTGGCGGTGGTGGACCGGTCCGAAGGACGGTGCGGTGAAGGTGGCGAAGACGACCGGGTGTCGGCCGACCGAGTCGGGGACGCCCTTGCCGCCGGTCAGGCCGCGACAGACGACTTGGTAGGCGTCGCCCTGGTAGACCCAGGCGCAATCCGGGCACACCGATTCGCGGCGGTTGCCGCACGCCTTGTAGAGCGTCCGGTCGGGCAGCTCGTCGGTATACAGCCGGCCGGTGATGCGGCCGGTGTCTCGGTCGACGGCGGCGATGGTGCCGGTGAGGCGGATCGGGCGAGCACAGCCGCCAGCGGGGCGGGTGTGCTCCAGCCAGCCGGAGAACTCCGGCGAGGCGGCGCGGTGCAGGACTTGGGCGTCACGGCCGACGGCGAGGCCGGGCCGGTACGGGGTGAGCGGAGCGGTGGACACGACTGTCTCCTCATCAGGGGGTGGCAGGAACGGGAGCGAAACACCACCAGCCGTGGACGGATGTCCGCTGGTGGCGTTCGTGGTGTCTCCTGGCACCGCCGAGAGGGCGGCTGACGCCGGAGGGCGGAATCGTGGCCGTGCCACTTCCCGCCGATGGGTCATGTCCTTTCACGCTCGTGACTTGGCAATTGAGGGCCGGCACGGGTGGGGAGCCTGGGATGTCGGCATCCGGCGGGTTGCCGCAGGCTGGCCCCACCCGTGCAGCAGTGTGAATCCGGGCCATCGTGGACGGCAGGCAAAGGCCGTGCTGGGCCTCTCAGCGGATTCGGGGGACCGGCGCAGCGGCCGGTGCGATCGAGAGCCGGCGGGACGTGGCCCGCATCAGCGGCAGGAAGGCCGCTCGACATCTCTGAGGTCGAGGCCAGCGATCCGGCAGGAAGGCCGCGCTGGCGTCCTCGACGAGCGCCAGAGTAGCACCGGGCACCGACACGTCAACCCGCCGTGGCTCGGGCAACCGGCGCCGGCGGCGGCGCCCCTGACCCCCGTATTCGGGCTGACGATCCATGTCCACATCTCACGTGATGCGCCAGGTGCGCTGCTAGCTTGGCTCCTCGGCGTCCCAACACGGGAGTACACATGCCCAACGTGATCCTCACCGCCGGGCCGGTGGTCGACCTGGCCTCCCCTGCCTGGGCTCTGGCAGACGCCATCGGCCTACAGGCGGTCAGCGCAGGCAATGTCTTCCGCGAGCACGTTCAGCAGCAGACTCCGCTCGGCGAAGAGGCGAAACGGTACATGCAGGCCGGACATCTTGTTCCGGATGAGCTAACGGTCAGAGCCATCGCTGACGTCCTGGCCAACGTCGACGGTGGCTGGGTCCTGTACAACTTCCCTCGCAAGGTCCGTCAGGCTGAGTTGCTGACGCAGGGCGGCCATGTCCCTGACGCAGTGATCGAACTGGTCCTTAGTGAGGACCAACTTCGCCTCGCCATTCACCGTCGGGTGGAACGGCAGATAGCACTGGATCCCCAGCAAGCCGAGCGACGCCAGGAACTCCTGCTCATGTACTCACATTCGCAGGAGAACTACCAGGAGCAGGTCAAGCCGCTGCGCGCTTACTACCGGACCCATGGCCTGCTGCGAACCGTCAGTGGCTTCGGTGACTTCGAGGACGTAGCAGCCAGGCTGATCCCGATCGTCTCCGACGGTCAACGTCGCCCGTGAGATCGGGCAGGTTAGGCCAACTGCCGGCCGACGTGGGAGGACTTTCTCTACATCTATCAAGGCGGCCCTTGACGGGCCGCACGCGCCGCCGCCTGGGCGCGCGCCGGCCGCTGCCGCTGTCGCTCTGCGGCCGTCACGCCTGATGCCCGGCGGCTGGCACGGACAGCAGAAAGCCCGGAGGGCCGCCGCAGCACGACAGGATCGTTGACCGGGTAGGGGTGGGCCGGCAGCCGGCCGGGCCGCGCGGCCACAAGCCCGCGCGGCGCAGGGAAGCGCACGCCGGCCGCGCCGGCGAGCGGGCGGCAGTCGCGAGGTTGCGGTTACTGCGCCTCCGGCGGGGGCGCTCCGGCTCCAGGATGGCCGGGGCACCGCCGGCGGGTAACCGTCCGTGGGTGGTTGCGGAAGGAGCCATCCCGCCTGCCATCGACCCGGGCAAGCCGAGCAGACCACCGCCCCACCCGCCAGCGTCCGAACGTGCGTCAAGGTCCGCTTGACGTGGCGGGCCGGGCGGCGCCCCGCTCCCCACTAGGGGCGGGTCGACGGCAGACGGGATTGCCCAGCCTCTCTAGAATTGCTGCGCACAAGCCGCCGGGCAGATCCAAGGGGCAGGGAGTGCGGTGGTGGTCATCCAACGGACCGAAGAGTGTGCTCGTGCGAAGCGAGGGCTACTCCCAGCCGCCTCTCCCGTCCACATCCAGTAGGAGCATGGCGGGCTCGACGAGGATAGGTGGAGGCACCGCGTATGGCGCTCAAGAAGTCGGATCTGTACGGCTCGCTCTGGAGGAGTTGCGACGAGCTCCGTGGCGGCATGGACGCGTCGCAGTACAAGGACTACATCCTCACGCTGCTCTTCGTGAAGTACGTGTCAGACAAAGCCAAGTCCGACCCTGACAGCCTGATCGACGTCCCTGCCGGTGGGTCCTTCGACGACATGCTCGACCTCAAGGGCACCCCGGAGATCGGCGACAGGATCAACAAGATCATCGGGGTACTTGCCAGGGCGAACGGGCTAGAAAAGGTCATTGACCTAGCCGACTTCAACGACGAGGAAAAGCTTGGCAAAGGCAAGGAGATGCAGGACCGGCTGTCGAAGCTGGTGACCATCTTCGCTGACCTCGACTTCCGCGGCTCTCGTGCGGAAGGCGACGACCTGCTGGGCGATGCCTATGAGTACCTGATGCGCCACTTCGCAACCGAGTCCGGCAAGAGCAAGGGGCAGTTCTACACTCCTGCGGAAGTGTCCCGTGTTATGGCCAAGGTGCTCCAGATCCCAGGCGACGCCAAGCACAGCACGACGGTGTATGACCCGACCTGCGGCTCCGGTTCACTGCTGATCAAGGTCGCCGCAGAGGCGCCGAACGGACTTACCATCTACGGCCAGGAGAAGGACAATGCCACTTGGGCGTTAGCCGAGATGAACATGATCCTGCACGGCAACGAGGACCGCGAGATCCGCAAGGGCGACACCATCACTAGCCCGCAGTTCACGAGTGGGGACTCCCTTAAGCCCTTCGACTACGCGGTTGCCAATCCGCCGTTTTCGGTCAAGTCTTGGAGCAACGGCCTCACCAACGGCTATGGCAGGTTTGAGCTTGGTCGGCCGCCGGAGAAGAACGGCGACTACGCCTTCCTGCTACATATCCTGAAGTCGCTCAAGAGCACCGGCAAGGGGGCCGTAATCCTGCCCCATGGCGTCCTGTTCCGCGGCAACGCCGAGGCCACCATCCGCAAGGAGCTAATCAAGCGCGGCTACATCAAGGGAGTCATCGGCCTGCCAGCCAATCTCTTTTACGGCACCGGTATCCCCGCCTGCATCCTGGTGCTCGACAAGGAGAACGCTCAAGCGCGCACAGGCATCTTCATGATCGATGCCTCAAAAGGATTCATGAAAGACGGACCTAAGAATCGTCTGCGGAGCCAGGACATCCACAAAATCGTAGATGTCTTCACCAAGCAGACCGAACTTGAGCGCTACTCGCGCATGGTCCCCCTTTACGAGATCGCCGATCCAAGGAATGACTACAACCTTAACATCCCGCGCTACATCGACTCGTCCACGCCCGGCGACATTCAAGACCTCGATGCCCATCTACATGGCGGAATACCCGACCGAGACATTGATGCGCTCGCCAGCTACTGGGACGCGTTTCCGCAACTGCGCGACCAACTCTTCAAGTCAAGCCGGTCCGGTTACAGCGACCTCACCATTGACGTCACCCGAGTCCGACAGGCGATCCTCGACTCGCCCGAGTTTCAAAAGTTTGCGGCGGAAGTCCATGCGCTAACCACAAAGTGGTTCGACTTCCATCGAAATCGGCTGGCGAGCATCAATGCCGACACCAAGCCGAATGACCTTATTGCGACAATTAGCGAGGACCTGCTGGCTCGGTTCAAGCCCGTAGCTCTGCTAAACGAGTATGACGTCTACGAGCAAGTCATGACCTATTGGCACGAGGTTATTCACGACGACGTCTTTCTGGTCATGAGCGAAGGCTGGGCCAATGCCGCCATGCCTCGCAGGGCTATCGAGGACAAGGACCGGAAACTTTCAGAAACACCTGATCTGGTGATCGGATCAGCCCGTAGCGCGAAGAAGTACAAGATGGACCTCGTCCCGCCAGCCTTGGTCGTTGCGCGCTACTTCGCTGACGAAAAGGCGCAGCTTGATGAGCTGAGCGCTGCCGCAGAGGAGGCCGGTCGCGCCATCGAGGAATATCTCGATGAACACGCCGTCGAAGACGGTCTCTTGGCTGGGGCCATGGAGGACGACAAGATTACCAAGGCACTCGCCACGGCAAGACTTCGAGAGGCTAAGGGCGAAGGCTCCGACGCGGAGGAGATCAACGCGCTGGAACACCTGATAGCGCTGTACGAAGGTGAGGCTAGCGCCAGGAAGGCCGTCAAGGAGGCGCACGCCGTCCTTAACCTAGCCACCCTGAAGAAGTATGGCGCTCTCACCGAGGCGGACATCAAGCTGCTCGTGCTCAACGATAAGTGGGCCGCGACGATCGAGAGTCGGATAGCGTCCGAGGTTGATTCGCTCACGCTTGCACTCGTAAGCCGCATTCAGCAGCTCGGTGATCGATACGCCGAAACAGTCGGCACGCTTGATGCCGAACTGGAGAAGCTGGGAGCCAAGGTCAACCACGGCTTGATGCAGCAGCTTCTTACCGGCAGAACCCGTCTCCCCGGCTTCACCAAGCCTTGGTCAGAAGTTCGGCTTGGTGATCACGTGACCTACCTGAGAACGGTTGCGCTCTCCCGCGCTCAACTCGACGAGACTTCGCCTCTTAGGTACCTGCATTATGGGGATATCCACACCCGCATGGGCGTGACGCTGGATGCGGCTCGCGAGTCCATGCCGCGGGCTTCCACAAGCCTGGCCGGCAAGGCCGGACGGTTGAAGCCTGGCGATCTGGTGTTTGCTGATGCCTCTGAGGACCCGGCGGGAGTCGGCAAGTCTGTGGAGATCGTTGCGGTTCCGCCGGAGGGTGTGGTCGCCGGTCTACACACCATCGCGGCGCGCTTCGACAAGGCGATTCTGGCCGACGGCTTCAAGGCGTACCTGCAATTCATCCCCGCATTCCGAGAGTCTCTCCTTCGCCTAGCTGCGGGGACCAAAGTCCTAGCAACGACACGCCAATACATCTCTAGCATCACGCTATTGCTTCCAGACGTAGCTGAACAGCGAGCCATCGCCGATGCCTTGGCCGACATTGAGTCCGAGATCTCGGCCCTGCGCGCTCGACTTGTTAAGGCTGAGAACGTCAAGCAGGGCATCATGCAGCAGCTTTTGTCGGCGCCCCCGCGCCCACCGGCCAAGGAGGTCCTCGAATGAGCGGTGTCGGGCAAATCGAACGTTTGACGCAGGACCGAGTGGTCCGGCTATTCCGCGACGCCCTGCGCTTCGATTACGTCGGCAACTGGGCGTACCGCGACGGCAACGCTAACGTGGAAGTCGAGTTCCTCACGCAGAACCTGAAGGCCCGCGGCTATAGCGACAACCTGATTAATAAGGCTCTCCAGCGGCTTGCGAGCGAAGCATCTCTTGGGGGCGGCCGCAACCTGTACGAGGCGAACCGTGATGTTTACGGCCTGCTTCGGTACGGCGTCAAGGTACGGCCTGGCGCCGGTGAGCAGTTCCAGACGGTGTGGCTGATCGACTGGAATACCCCCGAGTCCAACCACTTTGCGATCGCCGAGGAAGTCACGATCGCAAGCAACCACACCAAACGGCCGGACCTTGTGGTCTACGTCAACGGCATCGCGCTCGCTACGATAGAACTGAAGCGGTCGAAGGTTGCGGTGGCGGAAGGCATCCGACAGTCCATTGGTAACCAGAAGGCCGAGTTCATCCGACCATTCTTCACCACCGTCCAGCTCCTCCTAGCAGGCAACGACGTAGAGGGACTGCGATACGGTGTCATCGACACGCCGGAGAAATACTGGCTGGCCTGGCGTGAGGACTCACCGATCGAGGAGCCACTTGACCGGGCGTTGACACAGCTGTGCTCCAAGAAGCGACTGCTGGAAATCGTGCACGACTTCATGGTCTTTGATGCTGGGGTGAAGAAGACGTGCCGGCACAACCAGTACTTCGGTGTGAAGGCCGCCCAGAAACGCGTCAAGAGGCGCGAGGGCGGCATCATCTGGCACATGCAGGGTTCGGGCAAGTCCCTGACGATGGTGTGGTTGGCCAAGTGGATCCGGGAACACCAGGGCGATGCGAGGGTCTTGCTAATCACTGACCGCACCGAACTGGACGAACAGATCGAGAAGGTCTTCAACGGCGTCAACGAGTCGATCTACCGCACGACGACGGGGGCAGACATGATCAACGCCCTCAACAATAGCTCGCCTTGGCTTATCTGCTCTCTAATCCACAAGTTCCGAGGGTCGGAGGATGAAGCGAGCCGCGACGAGACGGAGATTGACTTCATAGAGGACCTTCAGGCCAAGGTTCCAAGGGATTTCGACGCTAAGGGCAACCTTTTCGTCTTTATTGACGAGGCCCACCGAACGCAGTCCGGCAAGATGCACCGTGCCATGAAGGCGCTCCTACCAAATGCTATGTTCATCGGCTTCACCGGTACCCCACTGCTGAAGTCCGAGAAAGCTTCGACGATCAAAACCTTTGGGTCTTTTATCCACACCTACAAGTTCCATGAAGCCGTTGAGGACGGCGTGGTCCTGGATCTGCGTTACGAGGCGCGCAATATCGAACAGGATTTGACCTCGCCTGAGAAGGTCGATAAGTGGTTCGACGCAAAGACCAGGGGTATGACGGACCTCTCTAAGGCCGAGCTAAAGAGGCGCTGGGGCACGATGCAGAAAGTCGTCAGCGCTCGCCAGCGCGCCGAGCGCATCGTCGAAGACATCCTGCTGGATATGGAAACCAAGCCACGCCTCATGGACCGTCGCGGCAACGCGATACTAGTCGGAGCGAGCATTTATCAGGCGTGCAAGTTCTACGAGTTGTTCTGCCAGGCAGGGTTTAAGGGCAAGTGTGCCATCGTCACTTCCTACCAGCCTAAGGCCAGCGACATCTCGAAGGAGGACTCGGGTCAAGGTGCGACCGAGAGACTACGCCAGTATGAGATATACCGGCAGATGCTTGCCGATCACTTTAGTGAGCCCGCCGACCAGGCGATGACAAGAGTCGAGGAATTTGAGAAGCAAGTCAAGGAACGTTTCATTAAAGACCCCGGCCAGATGCGCCTGCTGATCGTGGTCGACAAGCTGCTGACCGGCTTCGACGCGCCGAGCGCGACCTACCTTTATATCGATAAGAAGATGCAGGACCATGGCCTGTTCCAAGCGATCTGCCGAGTAAACCGTCTGGACGGCGACGACAAGGACTATGGCTTCATCGTCGACTATCGCGACCTGTTCAAGTCGCTCGACAAGGCGATTAAGGATTACACCAGTGGTGCGTTGGAAGGGTACGAAAAGGAAGACATCGATGGCCTGTTGACCGACCGCCTCGCCGGCGCGAAGGAGGACCTGGACGAGGCGCTTGACCGGATCAGGGCAATCTGTGAGCCAGTTTCACCGCCGAAGAACACGCTGCAGTACCAGCAGTATTTTTGCGCCAAGGACCTAGGCGATGCCGGACAGCTCAAGGCGAACGAACCGAAGCGGATCGCGCTATATAAGGCCGTCGCGGCCGTCACGCGAGCCTATGGCAACCTAGCCAATGAGATGGTCGCCGCCGGATTTACAGAGGCTGAGGCAGCTGATATCAAGAAGGAAATCGCCCACTACGCGAATGTCCGAGACGAAGTGAAGCTCGGCGCCGGGGAGGACGTCGACTTCAAACAGTACGAGGCTGGTATGCGCTTCCTGCTCGATACGTACATTCAGGCGCGGCCTTCCGAAGTTGTGTCGGACTTCGACAACGCCGGGCTCGTTCCGCTCATCGTGCGGCTGGGTGCGGGGGCCCTAGACAAGCTGCCCGATGGCATCAAGAAGGACCCTGAGGCCGTCGCGGAGACGGTCACTAACAACATGCGTAAGCTGATTATCGACGAGCGTGTAAGTAACCCGAAGTACTACGACAAGATGTCTGAGCTTCTCGATGCGCTGCTCGAAGAGCGACGCAGTGGGGCACTGCAGTACAAGGAGTTCCTGGCCAAATTGCTCGAAAACGCTGCCAAGCTCGGCAGTGGGGAGTCCGAAACGGTTTACCCGAGTTGGGCAGATAATGGAGCGAAGCGGGCGCTCGTAGATTTCTTTAGCCCGGACGACTCGTTGGCGATCGAGGTCGACGCGATCGTGCGATACAGCAAGCCGGACTCATGGGTTGACAATCGTATCAAGGAACGCAGAGTTCGCACCGCGATCAAGAGTGTTTTGCCTCGGGGCTTCGAGCGATTGGAAGAGCTTTTTGAACTCGTGAAGGCGCGGCGTGAGTACCACTAGTTCATGTCTGATGGTGCGTGGCATCCGCGTCGACGTAATATACAAGGACATTAAGAACCTGCACATCGGCGTGTACCCCCCAATGGGGCGAGTAAGAGTGGCCGCCCCGCTAACGCTTGATGATGACCGAGTGCGTCTCGCCGTAATCCACAGGTTGCCTTGGATTAGGACGCAGCGTGAGAAACTCCAGGCCGCCGTACGGCAGTCGCAGCGTGAGATGGTCACGGGGGAGTCGCACTACGTCTGGGGCGTGCGGCATCGGCTCAAGTTGATCGAGCGGCCCGGCCGCGCCCACATCGAGGTTGATGGCGATCGCCTACTGCTCTATGTGCCGGCCGGCACGACAGGTGAGCACCGTCGGTTGCTCCTCGACCGGTGGTATCGCGAGCAACTCCGACGCACCGTTCCTGGCCTCATCGCGAAATGGGAGTCGAAGCTAGGCGTATCGGTACCTCGATGGAGCATCCGACGCATGAAGACTAAGTGGGGTTCCTGCAACCGGGACACACGACACATCTGGTTGAATGTCGAGCTAGCTAAGAAGCACCCTGGTTGCCTGGAATACATCCTAGTTCATGAAATGACACACTACCTCGAACGCAACCATGGCGAGCGCTTTGTCAAGCTGATGGATGGCTTCCTGCCAGGCTGGCGCGCCCGACGCGATGAACTGAATGCATCCCCGCTGGCGGCTGAGGTTTGGAATACAGGGCGCAGCCCCGACAAGCCGTGACCGGAAGGCGATGCGTTCTGATTCGAGGACGACAGCTGACGACAGTGGCGGGGTGAGTTCCTTTGTGCCCTATTCTTGGAAGCGCTGCGCTAGCTGTGTGGAACCTACTAGCGGGCCCGTACGGGCGCAGGGGATGGGTAGGTGGCGACTACCTCAGCTGGCTCACGGAGCAGTGGGCGGAGCTTCCCAGTAAGAAGGTCCGCGTCGGTTTGCGGTAGCGTAAGAAGCGGCCTCCGTAGGTAGCTGCTCCAGGCGTGAGGTTTGGGAAAGGCCGCCATCTGCTCGACGAGCGGAGCTACCACCACGCCCCGGGGATATGGCGCGAGGCCGGTGATCCGGAGACTGCAGCCGGAGTGGAACTTCTGGTTGCCGATTTCCAAGGGCTCGCTAAGGCTTCGAACGGCGCTGGTGACGATGGCATGCGCGATAACCCGTCCTCGGTCACGGTGCGGGCTGTGCCACGCCCCGCGCGTGGCATAAAGGTATAGCTCGTCGCCGATCGCGAGGGATGCGACTTCCCGACGAGGCGTCGCAGGGAACGCCATCCGCTGCTCCCGCAGTACCCACGCGATCGCGTCTCGCTCGCCAAGGATCAGGAGGTATGCCCGACGCATGACCACAGGTTAGCTGGAGCTAGGGCTCTGCCTGCCGTCGGGCAGCCGCTGCAGTTGCGTGGCCGGTCCAAGAGGTCGAATGACGGGGCAGTAGCCAGACCGGAAGGACTGCCGCTGGCGCTCGCCAGGGATACGACCCAACCGATGGGCGGCACGATCGGGTAAGTCGGTCGGCCTCGCGGTCCAAGCGACAAGGCCTGCACCTGCTCGTCGATGCGGGCCGCCACCAGCCGACAGCGTGAGTCCGCACGCCCCGGCGGGGGTCGGACACTGCCCGTACCGTCCTCGTTAGCTCGCCTCGTAGCTCTGTAGGAGCAGATCAGCGGCACGGTCGAGGCCTGTCCTACTCTGGATCCGGATTTCCAAGTCCCCCGTCCCATAGTGGCCGATGTTCCGAACATTGCGCGTGAAGCCCTCTTCGAGATCAACCGTTTCAGGATTTACCTTCACGTAGACCACCAGGACATGGTCGCGCGGGTGTACCTCAACGCAGGCGAAGTTCTTTAGGCGCTTGTAGGCGAAGTAGAACTTCCGGGTGGAGCGCTGTACGTCGTCGCCGAAAGCCGTCAGGGCTGCGTCCAAGTCTGCGAAGAGGTTCTTCAGTGACTCCGGCGCCTGGTCGAGAAACTGGCTGACGGTCTTCTCGAGGGCCGGGGTACGCGCACTGCCGGCTGATGGAGCGGCGCTACCAGCGGCTGGTTCTGCCAGGGGTGTTCCTGCTACCGCGGTCAGCAGCTCCAGTGCCAGCAGGTCGCCCGCATAGTCCCGGTAGCGGACTAGCTCGATGGTCCGATTGATCTGCTGAACCGCGTGCTCGTCATAGCGGGTGAAGTCGCGTGCCACACAGACCAGTCTTGGGTTGCTCCAGTCGACCCCCTGCGCAGCGGCGGGCCCGAGCCGGTCCAGCACTAGGAGCTTGAACTCTGCTCTGTGGTCCAGCAGCCAGTCGAGGTAGAACAGACCCTGGTTGATGACGTTCTCGTCCCGTGCACGCTTGTACTCGAAGATGACGGGAGAGCCGTTTTCGTCGATGCCCAGCGAGTCAATCCGCCCACCGTGCCTCACACCAGTTGAGTACTCGGACGCCAGAAACCTCACGCCGAATAGAGGTTCCATGTTCCGCTCAATGAGCGTTTGCAGGTGCTTCTCCAAGGCGACTGCGCTGCTCACGAGCTCGACAGCGGCGCCCTCATGGATCCGGAACAGCTTCAAGTCGCTCAAGAGGGCCTCCAGTGTCTGTCAGACGCAGCGCCAAGGGATGGGTGGATTGCAAGATCGGCGAAAGCAAACATAGCGCCTTGCCAAGCGCCGCATGCCCTCCAGACGGTCGTGCCACGGCTTGGCAGCACTCTCGAGGATCGACAGCAACGGTGACAGTAACCAGCCCTCACGAGGCCGAAATGCAGGAGGGACGACGCGGGACGACCGGCACAGACCTCTGCGAGGCATCAGGACTCTGCCGAGCAGGCCAACGAGCAGCCAACCCAAGCGAACAGGAGCGAACGATCGCGGCCGTGGACGCCAACTCGGGCACGAGGACCAAGCGGTAGATCAGCACAAAGGAGCCGACCGTAATGCGCAGATCTAGCCGCTTACGGGAGAAGGGTCGATGGCCTGGTAGCCGCTGCGGCGTCACCCCACCCGTAGCGTTGGATCTTCTGAGCCCATCAACTCACGGCGAGCGAGGATCTGAAACTCAGCCCAGATGTTGACCTTGTCGTCGTAGCCGGGATCGTCGTAGACGAACTCGTTGATGGCGTCTTTGGCCTGAGCCGAAGCCAGGATCTCGGCCTCGCCTGCGAGGCTTGCCATGAGGGGCACGTCGGCGAGAGGCGTCTCTCTGCCCAATTCATCGACCGGCCGGTTGAGGTATTCGCGCATGGCCAGTGTGGTGCGGGCGTAGAGATCCGCCCTCCTTGCCCATAGCCGATCTTCCGCAGCTAGCCGGCGCTCGTGTTCTCTGGCGTCGCGGGTAGCTTGCGCTTGTGCCGCTAAGGCACGTTCGCTAGCTGCCTCCTGGCGACGTATGGCGAAGACTGCTACGAAGGCAGCGGCAAGCGCCCCGAGGCCTGAGAGTAGCCCGCCGAGCTCCTGAAGCCAGTTCAGCAACACCGCATCACCCTCGCACAGAGCGCGGTGAACGCATAGTCGACGCTGGCCTTGACCGGTTCCCTGTACGACGCGCTATGACCCGGCTGACACCCACAAGCGGGCTCGCCCAGCCGGGGCCGCCCTGGGACGGCGGCGGAACGCCTTTCGACAGCAGCGCTGACAGCAACCATGCCGGACGGCAGCACGCTGAGGAGCATCGGCATGGACGAAGCTCCGGGCGTGCAGCCGTTCCCGGACGTGTGCGGACGTGATGCACAGAGCTCAGACGGAAGTAGCCGTGGGCGTTGAGTGAGATGGACCAGTCAGGGCTACTTCCAGACAGCCGGGGTGCCGCGCCAGGGGCATGTTCCTCTTGTAAGCGAGTTCTCAGGTTCCGTGCTGTGCTAGCGAGAGTCCCGGGCCTGCCGCGAGCGAGTAGGGCACGAACTAATGCGCCGAGGTGGAATTGCTGTGCGCGCTTCCAGTGGTTTTCGTCTGCGCGGCCAGCAGCTCGCGGGCCTCGGCCAGCAGCTCGCGCAGCTCGTCGCGGTCGCGGCGAGAGCGCAGGCGGTTGCGGTCCTTCGGGGTGGTGCGTTCCAGGCCGAGAGCCTCGGCGGCCTCCTGGGGCACACGCGCGCGCACCAAATTGCCGACGTGGTACCGGGTGGCGGTCTGGATAGCCTTCCGCTCCTCGGGGCTGTAGCCGGCCTGGCCGTACAGCTCGCGTACGGCGTACCGGTACACCCCGGTGCGGCCGGTCCAGTCAGGGTCCCCGGACGGGGTCAGGTAGTGCTCGCGCAGGTCTACCATCTGCTCGGCGAGGTCGCGCAGCAGGATCGTGCGGCGCTCACCCGTGGTTTGTCGCACCCCGCAGAGGATACGCACGATTTCGCGCTCGATCTGCTGCTTAGAGGTGGCCATCCTGCAAGAATACGCGTGCGCGTGAGCGCAAAAACCAACGGGTATCGGCTCCCTACCCGCCTGCCCATGCCAGGGCCTCGCGGCGATGTGCGGCGACGATCTGCCCAGAACTTGTAAACGAGGCATCAGGTGGCGAGGCAGCAAGAAGGCAGTGCGAGCCTTGATGCGGGCCGGGCCTGAACGTCAATCGAGGACGTCCGGCGCCTGATCGTCGACGCGGGCCGCCACTGGTTGGCACCAGCCGACAGCTTGAGACCGCATCCCCCGACGGTGGTCATGTCCGCGGCCGGGGGGAGCGGCGTACGGCGCCACCTGCCCGCCGACGGGGGACTTGGCGGCCCTCCCGTGGCCCCCTCGGCTACCCATCTAGACGGCGTTGTACAAGGCGGCTAGAGTTATGTACATAACCCGGCAAGGCTTGTACAAGGAGGAGGCGAACATGGCCAAAGGCCCCCACAACCCGGCTCAGCGCGTCGTGCTACCTAACGGCATGTGGCTGCTGCTCTACGAGAACGGCACGATGAAGGTCGGTGGGTATGACAGAAGCCTGGCGGTCACTGAGGTGCTCAACCGAGCCGGAGGTGCCCATGTCTTCATCCGCGTAACACCTGACCCGGATGTCGCGGAGCTTAGGAGCGTCAGTCCCCGCGCCGACGATCTGGTCACCGTAGAGCGCGGGGTGATGGACAAGCTGCGCGGTCTCAGCCAGAAGTAAACGCGCGCCGTCGTGTCCCGCCGAGCAGCCAAGCGAGCAGCCAAACCGGCGAGCATCAGCGGACGATCGCGGACCGGGGCGCCATGTTGCGCACGAGGACGGGGCGGGCTGACCGGGACCGGGCCACCGACTCGTAATGCGTAGGTCGCCGGCGGGAGCCGTCGGTCTGTCGCCTCCGAAGCCGGCGGCTGTCGGTACCAGCGGAGGTGCACCAGTTCAGCCCCGACCAGGATGAGAGCCGCGAGGTCCAGCAGCAGGTCAAGTAACGGGGTGATTGACCTCGCATGTGGATGGGTAGGGCTGCCGGATGTTGAGAGTCAGAGTGCCCGATCGGCGCGGTTGGTCAGCCATGCTCGGCGGACTCGCACTTGGTGCTGTCCTGGCAGGCGCGTACTTCCGCTTGGTCAGCTTCGAGGACTCGTGGATGGCCCTCGCGCCGGTGGCGATCGCTGTGCTGCTCGCTGGGATTCCCTACCGCCAAGGCCCGGGGCAAGTTGCGTCGCTCGCGCCGTGGCGCTACTTCAGTCCTGGGCCTCGGCCTCGCAGTGTCGGCGAGCGCGCTCGTGGGAGCGGTCATCAGCCGCTGACTGATGGCTTTGCTCGCACTGCATCGGCGGCGGTGGGCGCAGACGGGAGCTCGAGGTAGACGCAAGCGGACAACGCCGCACGCTGTGCACGGCGCCTTTCGCGAGGCGTCAGGCAGCGAGGCAGCAGGAAGGCAGCGCGAGCCCTGATGCATGCTGGACCTAGCCGTCAACCGACGAGGCCAGCCGCCTGCTCGTCGAGGTTGGTTGTCACCAGCCGGCAGCGGCCAACAACCTGAAACCGCATCCCCCCGGCGGGGGTCGTCGCTTTGGTCAGTGAGCGTTCCGCCCTGGTCACCGCAACCCGTTCACGTTGAGCGGGCGCGAAACAGGACCACCGCCGCAGCGAGAAGGCAGCCCAGGTGACAGACCACGGTGGCGATGAGGAAGGGGAAGTACCACCACCCGTAGAGGTCGTGGGTGTATTGCTGCTGCGCGAGATCGATCGGCCCGACGAGCGGCGTGCAGAGGACGATCACGATGACCAGCGCGGCAGCGGGAAGCGCCATCCCGATCTGCTCGTTGTGATAGGCCCACCCCCTGAGCAGGTAGCCCAGCGCCGCGGTGGTGAGGAAGAGGGCGATCAGGGCGCACCCGAGCAGGAACGGCAGCACGGACTGTTCACCGGCCTCGCCGGTAAAGGGGAACGCGCGGCCCTGCGACACCGCCGAGGCGAAGATCTCGTCCATCCGGGCGACCAGCACTCCGGTCACCACCACCGCTGTCCCGGCCAGAGCGGTTGCCAGCCAGACCAGTCCCAGGCCCACGCGACGGGCGGGATGGGTGGGTTGAGGGAACGCCGGTACGGTGACGGGCACCGATCGACGCTAACAGGGCGGTGTGGGGTGCGCGATCACATGCGCTCCGGGTCGACCGCACTTCCTCCGGGCGCTGGTTCGGGCCGGTTCCGCTCGTCGCGGGAGCGGGAATCAGCGGGACGTGACATCAGTGGCTGACATCAACAATGACGGCCGAGGCCGGACGAGCGCGGACGGGTGCTTGCCTCCGACCTGAACGCCGTGGACGTCAGCGGACGCTGCGACCTTTGCCGAAAGCGCCTTACAAGCGAGGGGTCGAGACTCGGAGACGTCCCCGGCTTACCGGGGGAGCGGGTTGGCGACGTAGACGCCCTTGCCTTGCCGACCGTCGATCAGGCCCTCTGCTTTGAGCAGGAGCATGGCGGCGCGGATGACGGTGTTGCTGACCTTGTAGTGCTCGCAGAGGGTGGCGAACGAGGGCAGCTTGTCGCCCGGCTTCAACTGGCCGGAGCGGACCTGCTCGCGGATATCCCTGGCGACCTGTAGGTATGCAGCTTCAGACATCGGTGGTGCTCCCAGCTTGGCGGCTGGTGCAAGCAGACCACATCGCGGGCTCGACTTACAACGCTATGTGTCGTAGCTGTTGACCCTGCGCACATTGCGTCCTAAGTTGCTCGTGGGGCTACCCAGCTTGGCGGCCGGGTTGTCCTGCCGTGGGTGCCCTGTCTCCGGACACGGCTGACCGGGTGCCCACGGAACCCCAAGCGTCGGCGGGGAGGCGGGATGACCAGACCGAACGATGCAACCGTTCCGAGCGCAGATACCGCGCGAGATAACGGCTACCACCAGCGTCTGGACAACAGCCGGCGGCGCGTCTCCTACGACGAGTACGTCCTGGCGGCGGCGCTCACTCTCGCCCGCCGGCACCGGCCCGTATGGTCCTGGCGGCACTGGCGATACATCTGCCGCTGCGGCGCGACCTTGCCTTGCGGATGCCGCCACCGCATCCCGATCAACCGCGGCCACTGGCCCAGCCAGGACAGCCCGCGATGACCACTCACCACCCGATCAAACCGGCCTGGACGTGCGGCGGCTGCGCGGGGGAGTGGCCCTGCCCGACCCGGCGGCGGGAGCTGCGAGCCGAGTACGACAGTGCCCCGGTGTCGCTAGCCCTCTACCTGGCCGCCCAGCTCGTCGACGCCGCCCAGGACCTCACCCACGTCCCCGTCGGCCACCTGCACCACCGATTCCTCGGCTGGACCCGATGAGCATCCTGCGACCCGGCGACGAGAAGTTCCACTACAGCGACGGCTCCCACCGGTGGATCCCACCCGACGCCGACTACGACCAGGAGGTCTGGAACGAGCAGGTCCACCAGCACAAGCAAGGCCACCTCAGAAACGAGCGGCCGAAGGTCCGCGTCCAGCGCCTCGTCTGATGCCAGCAGTACAGCAGCGGAGTACAGCAACCGCGCCAGCCGAACCGAGCCGAGAAGCGCCTCAGCAGGCCGTTTGACCTGGTATCAAGCCGGATCCGACCCGCTTGCCGAGAGTTCACACCGAAGAGGTCGGTTTCCGGCATGTCGCGGCGGGCGTGACGGCCAGCGCGCGTTCGCGGCAGTCGGTCACTTCCATAAACCATGAATATAAAAGTGCTATGCTTCGAGGATGAGTCGTCAAGGCACCGCTCCTGGCGCGTCCGCCGCCATCGGGGCGGCCCTCTACGGCCTGGCCACCAGAGCCGCGAGACGCCTGCCCCGGGACATGAGCCTGACGTCCGCCGCCACCCTGGCCACCCTGGACCGGACCGGCCCGCGGCGCATCACCGATCTGGCCGCGGTCGAGGGCGTCACCCAGCCCGCGATGACCGCCCTGGTCCGGGTGATGGAGGAGTCCGGCCTGGTCGAGCGGCGGGGCGACGCGTCCGACAAGCGGGTCACGCTGGTGTGCCTCACCGAGGCCGGCGCCTCCTATGTCCGGACGCGGCGCCAGGCGGGCGTCCACGCGTTCGAGCGTTTGATCGGCGAGCTCACCGGCGACGAGGTCGAGGCGCTGGTGGCGGCCCTTCCGGCGCTGAAGCATCTGGCGGAGCTCGAAAGCCAGGACCGCGAAGGGCCGAAGCAGTGACCGGGCAGCCGGTCGGCGGGGTCGCATGAAGGCGTTCCCGGTGGCGCGTTCCGAGGCGCGGCTGCTGGTCCCCGCCCTGATGTTCATCGCGCTGGTCGTGGCGGCGGTCGCCAGCCTCGGGACGCCGCTCATCACCAGCGTGGCGACCTCGTTTCACGTTTCGCTCGGCAGCGCGCAGTGGACGCTGACCGTTGCGCTGCTCAGCGGCGCCGTCGCCACGCCGGTCCTGGGCCGGCTCGGAGCCGGCCCGCACCGGCGGGCCACGATCCTCGCCACGCTGGCGGTCGTAGTCGCCGGCAGCGCGCTCACCGTGCTGCCGCTGCCGTTCGCGTGGCTGCTGGTCGGCAGGGCGGCCCAGGGCGTCGGGCTCGGGCTGACGGCGCTGATGATGGGTGTGGCCCGGGACCACCTCCCCGAGGAGCGCAGCGCGGCCGTGATCGCCCTGATCTCGGTGGTCTCGATCATCGGGGCCGGCGTCGGCTACCCGCTGGCCGCACTGCTCGCCGAGCTCGGCGGGGTACGGGCCGCCTACGGCCTCGGCCTGGTCGTCACCGCCGCCGCCCTCCTGACCGCGTGGCGCTCCATGCCCGAAGCCCCCGAAGGCCGCTCCGCCCACGTGGACGTGGCAGGCGCGGTCGTCCTGGCCGCTGCGCTGCTCCTGGTGCTGTTCCTCGCCGGAGAACGAGACCTGTGGAGCCGACACCTCGCCGTGGCGGCGGGCCTCGCCGTCGTCGCGGTGGTGCTGCTCTGCGTCTGGGCCGTCATCGAGCTGCGCAGCACGACGCCCCTGGTCGATGTGCGGGCGGTGCGGCACCCGGCGGTCGCCGGGGCGAACCTCGCCATGTTCGTCGGCGGGATCGGCATGTACCTCCTGCTCACGCTCATCACCCGGTACGCGCAGACGCCGCACGGCGCCGGCTACGGCTTCGGGCTGACGACCTTCGTCGCCGGGCTGGTCCTCATCCCGTTCTCGGTGTTGGGGTTCGTCGCCGGCAAGCTCACGCCGCGGGTCCGGACGCGGATCGCCGACCCCCTGCTCCTGGCCGGCAGCGCCGTCGTGGTCGGCGGCGGGTTCGCCCTGTTCGCGGCGGCCCGGTCGGACCTGGCCGAACTGTTCGTGGCGATGGGCGTGCTCGGCTTCGGCGTCGGCGGCTTCTCGGCCGCGATGCCCGGCGTCATCCTGGCCGTCACCCCCAAGAGCGAGACGTCGAGCGCCATGAGCTTCAACTATGTCGTTCGCAGCGTCGGGTACTCCCTGGGCAGCGCCGTCGGCGGCCTGATCCTCGCCGCGGGCACCGGCCCCGGCCACCTCTTCCCCGACGACAGCGCCTACACCACCGCGGCGCTGGTCGGCCTCGGCGCCATGGCGATCACGACGCTGACAAGCCTCGCTCTCGCCCGCCGACGCTCGTCCGAGACCAACCCGTAAATCATGACTCATCCCAAACACTGGAGGTTCCATGCCCAAGGGCTACTGGGTCAGCGTCTACCGCACCATTTCAGACCCTGAGAAGCTGGCTGCCTACAACAAGCTGGCCGGTCCGGCCGTCAAGGCCGGGGGCGGTCGGACCCTAGTCCGTGGCGGTCGGGTCGTGGCGCATGATGCCGGAATCGCCGAGCGCACCGTCCTCGTCGAGTTCGACAGCTTCGAGCAGGCCGTCGCGGCGCACGAGAGTGCGGCCTACCAGGAGGCGCTGGTCGCCCTCTCCGACGGCGTCGAGCGCGACTTCCGCATCGTCGAAGGCATCGACTGACCGAGGTCCAGTCGGATCTTCACTGAAGCTCAGTCTGCGGCCCGTTGTCCGCAGGTGCATGTCGGGCCATGGCCTCAAGTAGTCGGGTGTTCTCCACCATCAGCCGCTGGTTGACGTTGCGAAGTGCCCGGGTGTGTCTTCGGAGCGATCACGCGGGGCGAGCTGTGTCTGCCCGCCCCGCGCGTACGAGCCCGGCGCCCCAGTCGCGGCTAGGCCTTGCCGACTTTCGCCAGCAGCTCCGGGCCGTGCGTGCCCAGCCGCCGGTACGCGAGCCGGCCGAGGCCCCAGGCGAGCAGCCCGCCGATCGCGAAGCTGGCCGCGACGCCCACCCACGGGAGCCCGACGGCGACGAGCACGATGGCCGGGGCGGCGGCGACCGCCAGGACCGGGAGCACCAGCCAGACGAGCCCAGCGAGCGAGCCACCGTCCTGGCCCGGGTTGCTGCCCCGCCGGTGCGGGTCGGTCATCCGGATCGGCACGTACACCGAGATCAGCAGCATCACTCCGACACCCGCGCCCAATGTCACGGGCAGCAGCGCCATCGCCCAGCGCACCATCGTCATCTCACCGTGTGCGATCGCTCCGAGCGCGGTCAGGACCACAGCGGGCGGTCCGACCACCACCAGCCACGCGACCTGACGACCACGGACGTCGGCCCGCTCGTTGCCCGGCGCGAGGAGCGTGTGCCACAGCGCCGTGCCGTCCGAGCTGTGGAGGTGGGCGCTGCAGCCCGCCGCGAGAGCCAGCCCGAAGACGCCGGTCATCGGCAGGTAGTCGGTGGAGCCGATCGCGAGCGGTAGGAGCGCGTACGTGACCGCGTACACGAGCGCGAACGTGAGGAAGTGGATCCGGACCAGGTCGCGGCCCCACGTCCGCAACTCCTTGCCCAGCACCGCGCGGATGGCGGTCGGCGGCGCCCAGGCCTGCGAGGTTCCCGGCGTGATGACCGGTGCCGGCTGCGGCCGGCGGAGCAGGCGGGCCCAGACCAGCACCGCCAACGCGACGATCGCCGCCATCCCGGCGAGCGCGGCCAGCGCCGCGCCCCACTGCCCACGGCCGGCCGCCTCGACGGCCGCGACCGGCCAGCCCGACGGCGCGACCCGCAAACCGTGGGCGAACCCCGCCGGCAGCGGCCCGCCGGCGTCGCCGCCGAACGCGGCGATGAGGGTCCACCCCTGCGCGGTCAGGCAGATCAGCACGCCCCACGGGACGGCCATCAACGCGGCCGCCCGCCGCGTGTTCAGCAGCGAGCCGACGCCCACCACGACCACGTTGGACACCGCGACCACGAGCAGGACCAGCAGGAGTACGGCCGGCACGGCCACCGCCGCGGCCCCCGCGCCGAGGCGGGTCGCGTACCCGAGCAGGGACGTGGCGGCGACCAGCATGACGGCCGGTCCGACGCCGACCAGGGCGGCGGCGAAGAGCGCGACCGCCTTGCGCCGGTGGGTGATCGGCAGGCGGTCCAGGTGCTCCTTGCGGACGCCCGGGTCGCCGCTGCCCATCATCGGAGCCAGCACCCAGCCCACGACCCAGGACGCGAGCGTCAGCGCGAGCAGGTCGCCGGCTCCGGCGCCGGCCCGCACGACGAACCAGATGGTGGCGCCGGCGGCGAGGAGCCCGGCGATCAGGCCGTAGACCGTCGTCGCGGCCTTGGCTCCGCTGAACGAGTGGCGCAGGACCAGGTACTTCGTGTGCATCAGGACCCCAACCACGACAACTGCTCCTCTCCGGCGGTGCGGGCGCCGACGAGCGCGACGAACGCGTCGTCGAGGGAACGGCCGTTGCGGACCTCGTCGAGCGGACCGGCGGCGACCACGCGACTCTGGCTCATCACGGCGACCGTGTCGCAGAGCTGCTCGACCAGCGGCATCACGTGGCTGGACAGCACGACCGAGCCGCCGCCGGCGACGAAACGCCGCAGGATCGACCGGATCGTGGCCGCCGACACCGGATCGACCGCCTCGAACGGCTCGTCCAGCACCAGCAGCTTCGGGGCGGCCAGCAGGGCGGTCGCGAGGCCGATCTTCTTGCGCATGCCGGCCGAGTAGCCGAGCACCAGAGTGCGGTGGGCCCGTTCCAGGTCGAGCACGGCGAGCAGCTCGTCGATCCGCTCGTCCAGCACGTCACGCGGGATGCCGTGCAGCCGGCCGAGGTAGGTCAGCATCTCGCGGCCGGTGAGCCGCTCCGTCATCGCGAGGCCGTCGGGCAGCACGCCGACGAGCCGCTTGGCGGCGACCGGGTCGGTCCATACGTCGGTGCCGAAGATGTGCGCCGTGCCGGCGTCCGGGCGCAGCAGCCCGACCGCCATCGACAACGCGGTGGTCTTGCCGGCGCCGTTCGGGCCGACCAGGCCGAAGAACGAGCCGGCGGGGACGGTGAGGTCGACCGCGTCGACCGCGGTCGTGTCCCCGAACCTTTTCGTGAGGCCCGAGAGCTTCAGCGCGGGAGTCGTTGGTGTCATGCCTGGAACGCTAGGAACCGTTCGTGCGCGCGGTAATGACGCCAGATCCCCGAGGGGGTGTGGCTGGCCCCACCCCTCGAAACGGGCCCTGGACCCAGTGCGGCCGGCGAGCCGGGCAGGCCAGACTGTGCCCATGACGTGGATGACACGGGGGATGGCCGCGACGGGGAGCGCCCTCGTACGCGGCGGGCTGGCGATCGCGTCGGCCATGCTCCTGGTCGTCCACCTCGCGCTGCTCGTTCCGGGCTTCGGTCTCGGGCTGTTCTTCCTCGTCCCGTGGCCGTTCGTCCAGATGCGCCCGGTGACGGCGCTCGCCCGCCGGGTCGCGGGCGGCGTGCCCGCCCCGTACACCCCGAAGCCGCCTCCACCCGAGCCCGAGCCGGACGGCCGCTACCTGCACGCCCGCCAGCTCTACCAGCACCCGCACTGGCCGCGCGCGATCCGCTACGTCGAGTGGGTCACCGGCGACCCGGCAACCTGGCGCGACCTCGGCTGGATGTTCGCCAACCCGATGGTCGGCACGGTGCTCGGCTTCGGCCCGGTGGCGTTGATCGCCGGCGGCGGCGCGCTCGCCGCCGTCCGGCCCGGAGCGCTCGGCTGGTGGGCGATCCCGGTAGGCGCTGTCGCAGCCGTGGTCGGGTTCGCCGCCGCGCCGGGCGCCGTGCGGGCGCACGACCGCTGGACGGGTCAGGTGCTCGGCCCGAAGCCGGCCTGCGTGGGCGCGATCAGAGGCTGGTACGGGCGGTGCCTCTACGACCTCCTCCGGCTGGCCACTCTGGCCGGGTTCACCATCGGGTCGGCGATCTACGCCGCCCTGGCCCTGCTGGTCCTCGCGCTCTTCGCGGTGGGCCTGGTCATCTTCCTGTCGCCGTTCGCCGAGCACACCCGGTGGCTCACCAACCTGCGCCGACGGCTGGCGCGCGACTGGTCCGGGGTGACGGTCGACGAGCCCTACCGGCCGGAGCCGCAGCTGCCTCCGCGGCGGCCGGACGGGCTCTACGAGGTGAACAAGCACCTCTACAAGACCCCGCAGTGGGCCCGCTACAACCTGCGGATCGACCGGTCCTGGCGCGACCCGGCCACCTGGCGCGACTTCCTCTTCCTGCTGCTCGACCCGATCGTCGGCGGCGCGATCGTGGGCGCCTCGGTCGGCGCGGTCGGTGTCGGCTTCCTGGGCCAGGTGATCCCCGCGGTGCGGCTGTTGGTCGGCGACGACGCCGTCGACGGCCCGTTGGCCCTGGCCGGCCGGCCCTGGCTGGCCCTCGTGCTCGGCGTCGCGCTCATGGTCTTCGGCCTCGTGTCCGCCCCGACCGCGCTGCGCCTGCACGGCCGGTGGACGGGCTGGCTGCTGCGGCCGACCGAGAAAGCCCGGCTCGACCTGCGGGTGCGGCAGCTGACCGAGAGCCGCGACGACGCCAACGAGGCCCAGGCGGCCGAGCTGCGCCGTATCGAGCGGGACCTGCACGACGGCGCCCAGGCTCGGCTGGTGGCGGTCGGCATGGCGCTCGGCCACATCGAGTCGCTCATCGACAAGGACCCGGCGGCCGCCCGCAAGCTCATCGCGGAGGCGCGGAAGACCTCGGCGGAGGCGCTCGCCGAGCTGCGCGACCTCGTACGCGGTGTGCACCCGCCCGTCCTCCAGGAGCGCGGGCTGGGCGACGGGGTCCGGGCGCTGGCCCTGGAGATGCCGGTGCCGACCACGGTGACGGTCGACCTGACCGGCCGGGTCCCGGCGCCGATCGAGGCCGCCGTCTACTTCGCAGTCAGCGAGGTGCTCACCAACGCGGCCAAGCACTCCGGGGCACGGCGGGTCGAGGTACGGATCGAGCACGACGGCCGGGCCCTCTACGTCCGGGCCGAGGACGACGGGCGGGGCGGCGCCGACCCGGCCCTGGGTAGCGGCCTGCGGGGCCTGCGGCATCGGCTCGCGGTCTTCGACGGTACTGTCCGGGTGGAGAGTCCTTCGGGCGGCCCGACCGTCGTGACCTTGGAGGTACCGTGCGCGTCGTCCTCGCCGAGGACCTCTACCTCCTGAGGGAGGGGCTCATCCGGCTGCTGGAGGCGCACGACTTCGACGTGGTCGCCGCCGTGGACAACGGTCCCGACCTGTTGAAGGCCCTCCTGGAGCACCGGCCGGACGTCGCGGTCGTCGACGTACGGCTGCCGCCGACCCAGACCGACGAGGGCCTCCAGGCCGCGCTGGCCGCCCGGCGCGAGATCCCCGGCCTGCCGGTGCTCGTGCTCTCCCAGCACGTCGAGCGGCTGTACGCGCGCGAACTGCTCGCCGACGGCACCGGCGGGATCGGCTACCTGCTCAAGGACCGGGTCTTCAACGCGGACCAGTTCGTCGACGCCATTCGTCGGGTCGCCGGCGGCGGCACGGCGATGGACCCGGACGTCGTGGCGAAGCTGCTGGCCGGCGCCCCGACGACGGCGTCCGGGCGGGCGGTCGACCGGCTCACGCCGCGCGAGAAGGAGGTCCTGGCGCTGATGGCCGAGGGCCGTTCCAACGCGGCGATCGGCCAGCGGCTCTTCCTCAGCGAGAGCGCCGTCGGCAAGCACACCGCCAGCATCTTCACCAAGCTCGACCTCAGCGTCTCCGACGACGACAACCGCCGGGTGCTGGCCGTGCTGGCCTACCTCGACGGCGCCGGCTGAGGGGCCCAGCCTGGCGCGGAGGGCGACCTGCCCGCCTGGAACGATGGGCGAGTGAAGATCACCCGACTCGTCGCCCCGGAGGACGCGCCGGCCCTGGCCGAGTTGCTCCGCGTCAACCGTGAGTTCCTCGCGCCGTGGGAGCCGATCCGGAGCGAGGACTACTTCACGGCAGACGGCCAGCACGCCGTCATCGAAGCCGATCTCCAGCAGCACGAACAGGGATCGAAGCTGCCCCACGTCATCGTCGACGACTCCGGTCGCGTGATCGGCCGCATCACGCTCAGCGGCATAGTGCGCGGGCCGTTCCAGTCATGCGCCATGGGCTACTGGGTGAGCGCCAGCCACAATGGCCAAGGTTTCGCGACCAGGGCGGTGCGTGAGATCGTGCGGGTGGCGTTCGAGGAATTGGGGCTGCATCGGGTGCAGGCAGAGACCCTGCTGCACAACGCCAGATCGCAGCGGGTGCTGGAACGCAACGGGTTCGTGTGGTACGGCATGGCGCCGGAATACCTCAACATCGCCGGCCGATGGCAGGACCACGCCATGTACCAGGTGGTGAAGCCGTGCCCAGCCCCACCACCTGCATGACGGCTGGTCCAGGAAGTGCGGGCGGGCGCGGGCTGCGGCTCATGGCTGTACAGGCCGGAAGCCCGTTCCGGTTGGGCCGGTAACGGGCTTCCGCGCTGTTGCCTCCATCGGGAGACGGTCCTTGCTACGCGCTCACGGCTCAGCCGGGGATCTCTCGGGGGTCGCGGCTGCGGGGGTAGGTGTTCTTCTCACCGATGGTGCCGTCCTGCTTCTTGATGACGTGCTCGGCGTCCCGCTGCTTGGCCATCTCGCGGCCGGCGGCCTCGGCCTCCGCCTTGGTGTCGTGCACGCTGCTCGCGCGCTGGTTGCCCTCCGGACGGTTCTTCCACTGGCCGTCCTGCGGGTAGGTGTCGATGTCGCCCTTGGCCATGCTCTTCGCCTCCCTGATCGTCATGGTCGGTCACGAATATCTGCCCCGACTGTGCGGTGCCTGAAACGTTCCGCACGCAGGTCCGGTGGAAGCCACGATCAGGGGAGGCTCATCCGAAGCCGATTCCGTACGACAGCCCGCACCGGTTCACGGCCAGGCGACGACCATCGCCTCGCCAGCGAGGGCCGCTGACGAGGCGATGGTCACCAGAGGGCGCCGAGGTGCCCGACTACTGGGCGACCGTGATCGTCGCCGTACGGTAGTTGTTGCGCTTGTCGTTCTTGGACGGGTCGTAGTTCTGCTCGATGTTGCCGGCGCTGTCGACCGAGAACCAGTGGAACGTGGTCGTCTCGGTCACGTGGAACACCTGCCCCGGCTCACGGAACTCGGTCGCCGCGTAGCGCGGGGACTCGAGGGTGGGCCGGCTGCCGTCCGTCGTGTAGTAGATGGTGGCCGGCTCGCTCGTCTCGAAGCGCACGTCGACGGGCCCGGAGTACTTCCCGCCGCCGGGAACGAGCTGGGACGTCGGCTTCTGGTGGTCCTTGCCCCAGTCCGCCGCGATCCGGAACATCTCCATGATGCCGTTGGCGTACTCCATCGTCTCGGAGTGGCCGCTGACGAGGTCCGGGTCGCCCACCCACGCCGGCTGGAACGAACCGCCCTGCCAGTTGCCGGTGGCCGGGTTGTAGACCGAGCCGCCGACCTCCCAGCCGAAGGCGTAGATCCCGTAGGTGTAGTAGAGGTCCTCGCGCACGTTGCCCGCGGAGGAGTAGAGGACGTCCGACGAGCCGCCCACGTTCTCCGGCGTCACGACGGTCTGCCGGTGCGCCTTCACCTGCGTCAGGATCCGGGCGGCCGACTGCCAGTAGAAGGCCTCGTCACCCAGCGGGGGCCGCGGGGTGGTGATCCGACCGTCCGCGATGTAGGCGCCCGGCTGCCAGAACAGCTGGCCGCCGTTGGAGTGCACGGACATCATGAACTTGATGTTCCGGTACTTCTCGACCAGCCAGATGATGTTCTTCGACTCCGGCTCGGACAACTTCTCCGGGCCCTGGTACGTGTCGCTGACGCAGCTGAACGACCCGCCCGAGTAGCCGTCGTGAGCCGACCCCACCCGGTAGTTCCGGTTCAGGTCGACGCCCCAGGAGTTGCGCCGTGCCGGATCGGCGTTGTCGTCCGGGCAGTGGTTCGTCATGTTCCGCCGCTGCGAGGCGAAGTTGTAGAAGCTGTAGTTCGCCCCGTCGGGGTTGTTGGACAGGATGAAGAAGATGTCGGTGTTGTCGACGATCTTCTTGGTCTCCCGGTCGGACTTGTAGTTGTGCACGAGGCGCTCGGCCGACTCCAGGCTGGTCGTCGCGGGCACCCATTCGCGGGCGTGGTCCTGCGCCTGGATCAGCACACCCGGGTTCCGGCCGTCGCGGTGCTTGCTGATCCGCAGGACGGGGATCGTGGCCGGGCCGCGCGGCACCTCGCCCTCCGGGGCGCCGACGCGCTTCTGGTCGAGGAAGTCGGTCAGCGCGACCGGGCCGGCGGTCGCCGCGACGACGCCGGTGCCCGCGTTGGTCCGGTACGGGTGCGCCCGGTCGATCAGGCCCTGGGACTGGCTCTCCAGTGCCGCCGCCACCTGCGCGGCCGTGCTCGACGGCGCGCCGGAGGCGTCCTTCGCGAGGAGGACGCGGATCGCCTTGCCCGCAACCTCGACCGCGAGCGGGAGGTTCGCCCCCGGCCGGTCCACGAACTCGACGGTGATGTCGTTGCCGCCCTCGTGGCCCCAGGCGGCCGAGCTGACGACGACCGCGCTCTGCCCGGTGCCGCCGATTGTGGCCTGCGCCTTCCGCTGGTAGCCGTTCGTCTTGTTCGGCAGGTAGACGATCTCGGCGATGTCCGGGTACTGGCGGGCGATCTCCTCGGCGCGGCTGAAGAGCTGCTGCGGGTGCCGGTAGCCGTCGACGAAGTCCCACTTGTAGGCGGGGTTCGCCGTCAGCGGCGGCGCGGCGTCCTCGAGCCAGTTGGAGACGTTGCCGGTGGCGACGCCACCCGTCGAGCTCGTGACCCGGATCTGGCTCGGGCGGGTGTCGAGCTTGAACAGGTTCCGGTGGAACATGTACTGCCCGGAATCGACGAACCGGCTCATCGTCCGGGCGGAGCCGAACGAGGTGCCCGGGCCCGAGTCGTTCTCGAGCTGCATCGAGACGATCGGGGTCGTCTGCGCACCCTCGGTGGTCCGCGCCTCGACGTACAGGAAGCCCTGGCCCTTCGTCGTGAACCAGTCGGCGCGGGCGATCCGGACCGTCTCCTGGTGCGCGAGCGGCTGGACGGCCGCCGTGCGGAGGGCCTGGAGGCCGCCGTCGGCCTCCTCGCTCCAGGCGAAGCCCTCACCGTCGCCGAGGATCTCGACGCCCAGCGCCTCGAGCTCGGCGACCTGCTCGGCGGTCGCCACCGCCTCGCCCTCGATGCCCGTCGGCACGCGCTTCAGACCGTGCTCGAGGTCGAAGCCGGCGGCGACCACCTTGTCCAGCATGTCGGCGCCGGTCAGCTTGACATGGACGAGGCGTGCGGCCTCCGGAACCTCGAGGCGGGATCGTTCTGAGCCTGCCGCTGCCGACCCGGCGGGGTCCGCACCCGCGGGCCCGGTCGCCATGAGGACGCTTCCCACCAGGGTGGGCAGCGCGAGAAGCGCAATGCGTCGTTGTACGGGTCCCATTCTCCCCTCCTTCTGCTTGCGCCGCGTGGTGGTCGGCCCGGCTGCGGGTCGAGCCGATCCATCCGCGACGGTCGTGCCGAGCTCGCGCAGGGTCGGCCCGCGCGCGGCGGTGATTACCGCCGTGACGGGCTCGGGGAGGACCGTGAGAGAGCCAGGTGCGTCGAGCGTAGGTACGCCCGTCGCATCGAAGGATCGGCCGAGCTGGATTTGAGAATTACTTGAGGCGCTGGTGGTCTGGTTCCACTCAACCTCGGACGCCACAGATCGCGTCTCACCCTGCATCCGCACGTGAACGCGAGGCGGACGCGACCTGGAGGTGGCGTGAGACGGCACGAGGACGAACAGTTCCGGCTGTTCGTACAGCGGCAGTGGGGACCGTTGCTCCGGACGGCCTACCTGCTGACCGGCGACCGGGGGACGGCCGAGGACCTGACGCAGTCGGCGTTGGAGAAGACCCATCGGCGCTGGGAGCGGATCCTGCGCAAGGACGCGCCCGAGGTCTACGTACGCCGGGCGATGGTCAACACGGCGATCTCCTGGCGGCGCCGGCAGCGGCCGCTGGAGGTGCCGCTGCTGACCTCCGACAGCGCGCCAGGCCCGGACGCGTACGCGCAGGTGGAGCAGCGGCAGCTGCTCCTCGCCGCGCTGCGTCGGTTGCCGCCCCGGACACAGGCCGTTCTGGTGCTGCGCTACTTCGAGGATCTCAGCGAGGCGGACACCGCCCGGATCCTCGGCTGCTCCGTCGGCTCCGTGAAGAGCCAGGCGTCGCGCGGGTTGGCCCGGCTGCGGGGCGAGCTCAGCCCGACCGCCCCTCAGTCTTCGCTACGGCTTCAGGAGGAATCGGCATGACCGGGAGCTTCGTGAACGCGGCGCTCAGCCCCGCGCTGCGGCAGGCCGCGCAGGGCGTCGACGCGCCTGAGGACCCGTGGCCGGGGTTCGCCCGGCGGGAGCGACGGCACCGGCGTACCCGGCTGGTCCGGACGGCGGCGGCCGCCGCGGTCGTGGCCGCGCTCGTCGGAGTCCAGACGAACGTGGTGCCGCTGCCCGGCTGGGCGCCCGGCATCGCGGTCGCCGCCGCCCCGGCAGCGCTGCTCGACGCACCGCCCCGGGGCACGCTGGCCGGCGACCAGGACTGGCTGGACGGGCTGCGGGCGCGGATCGGCACCGACACTCCGTCGGGTGGTGGCTGGAACCCGGACGGCGCCTGGAGAGTGGGCGACCGCGACCGGATCCGCCTGCTCTACGGCAGTGACCGGCCGGGCCACCGGGTCGCGCTGGTCGCGGTGCCGCTGCGGTTCGGCCTACTGACCAGGGAGGCGCTGGTCTGGTACGTGGGTCCGGCCGGGGCCGGCGCCGACCAGATGCACTACGCCGGTCACAGCGAGCGTGACGACAGCCCGGTGGTGACCCTGATGCGGACCGACTCCGACCTGGGCGGATTCGCCGTCGTCCTCGGGCCGGCCGACGCGAGCGTGACGATCAGCGGCGACCCCCGGTACACGCCGGGGGGAACCCTGGAGTACGAAAATCTCGCCAGGGCGGACGGCAGCGGAGCCGGGTTCGCCGTCCTGCCCGCCACGCCGCTCCAGCACGAACCCGTCGTGCGGGTCAGCCGCGACGACCACGTGCTCTACGAGGGCGGCCTGGGTGGCGGCCCGTACGGGCCCACGGTCGACCCGACCGGGCCGGAGATGGACGCCCTGCTCGCCGCCGCCCGACGGGGCACCCGGGGTACGCCGCCGGACGACGCCACCCTGCGTACCTTCATCGAATCGGCACTCCAGCACAGTCGCCTCCGCGCTGCCGGGACGACGGTGCGGGTGCGGTGGTCGGGCAGCGAGCACGGCCTGGCCGCCGCGCTGCTCACCGTGCAGCCCACCGGCGGCGGAGTCATCGCGTACGCCATGCACGGCGACGAGCGCACCGGGTGGTGGGTCGACCTGCGGCTGCTGCTGCCGGCCGAGGGCGCCGGCCAGCGGCCGATCGGCTGGCGGATCCGGGCCGACGACACCACGCGCACGCCGACGGACCAGGTGCGGGTGATCGCCCCGCCGGACGCGGCTCGCGTCACGGTCACGGCCGGCGGCCGACCCCCTGCTACGGTCACCCTCGATCCGTCGAACGCCGGCACCACCCGGATACCGCCGGACCAGCCGGCCACCTTCACCGCGTACGCCGCGGACGGCAGGATCCTCGGCACCACTCCGTTGCCGCCGGTCGAGGCCAACATGTCGGGCCTGCCGGGCGACAGCCCGGCTACCCGGGTGAACCCCTGACGAACCGAGGTGACCGGATGCCGCGCATCGAGCTGACCACGGAGGTCCCGGCCGCTCCGGAGACCGTCTTCGACGCCTGCCTCGACGTCGACACGCACACCGAGTCCATGGGGGCCAGCGGCGAGCGGGCGGTCGGCGGCGTGACGACCGGCCGGTTGACGGCCGGTGAGGCCGTCACGTGGGAAGCCCGGCACTTCGGCCTTCGCTGGCGGATGACCGTCCGGATCACCGACCACCGGCGGCCGCACGGCTTCACCGACGAGCAGATCAGCGGCCCGTTCGGCCGGTGGCGGCACGAGCACCGGTTCACGCCGGACCCGGCTGACTCCTCGGCGACGGTCATGCGCGACGTCATCGACTTCACCGCGCCGATGGGGGCCCTCGGCCGCCTCGTGGCCAGCCTCGTCCTGCGGCCGTACCTGCGACGCCTCGTCGCGCGCCGGAACGCCTACCTCGCTGCGACCCTGGGGGATCTTCCTGGTCCGCCCCACGAGGAGGCGCATCGGGACGGTCGGTGACGGCGGGGCCCGGAGCCGGCCCGTCCTGGTCCGGCTCAGGCTGTCACAGGCTCCTGTAAGGATCGTCGCCGTGACGGCATGGAGATACAACGACCGCCCTGAGGGCGTCAGGTTCCTGACCGAGCGGATCGCGGAGCCGGGCCGTGCGGAGATCGAGCGCGAGATCTGGGACTGGGTCGTGCGAGGCGAGGACGACGCCGGCGAGTTCGTGGAGTTCTTCGACGCGGAGGAGGAGCGTCACGGCGCCTCCGACGAGGAACTCCGGGCGGCCTACGAGGCGGCGCTGGATGCTCGGCGGGAGCAGCAGCGGCAGTGGGGTGAGGTGCGGAGCAACCTCACCCGCGCCTTCGCCGAGCTCAACGAGCTCGGGGTGTTGGCCAGGGAGAACTTCAGCTGCTGTGGCACCTGCGCGGCCGCCGAGATCCACGACGAGCGGGACGGCTCCCGGCACTGGCACGGCTACCTCTGGTACCACGAGCAGGACACGGAGTCGCTGCTCGCGAGCGACGACGGCGAGGTCTATCTCGGCTACGGCGCCTATCCGCCGGCGGACTTCGACGAGGTGGCCTATGCCGCCCTGCCCGAGGCCGAGCAGCAGGCCCGCTACCAGGCGGACCTGGAGCGGCTGCTGGACGACGTCGTGTTTCCGGTGCTCCGCACGCACGGCATGCGGCCGGTGTGGAACCGCAAGCAGTCCACGCGGATCCGGGTGACCGGCGCCCGGTGGTACGCGCCAGTGAGCTGAGCGCCACCCGCCTCGGCGGGCTCGGGCCGGCCGCGAACCCGAGCGGGTCGCGTGCGACGACGCCAGGAGACGCGGCTACCTCTGACCCTGGTGGTCACCGGCCACCGGCTCAGCGACGGGCTCTGCTCGCCCGGGTGCCGGGGCGGGACGGCCGTCGCGCCGGAGCCGCGCCGCGCCGAGGGCGTTCAAACCCACACCCCAGATGAGCAGAACGGCGAGCCACTGGACCCAGTTCAGTGCGCTCATCTGGCCGGAGAGCAGGTGCCGGACGGTGGAATACGGGGTCAGGGCCTGGGCCGGATTGAGGACCTCGACGGCACCCAGCACGATCCACAGGCCGAGCGGCAGGACGATGCTGGCGGCGAACGCGAGGGCGGGGCGCCGCATCAGCAGGCCGAGTCCGGTGCCCACGAGCTGGGCGACCACCTGGACCAGAATGCTGCCCGCCGCGATGGTGCCGACGTGCCGCCACGGCTGCGGCGCGGTCGACGTGGTCATCGCGAGGGCCGCGACGCACACCAGGAAGCCGAACAGACCGACGGCGGCGGCGAACAGCACCGCGGCCAGCAGGGTGGGCATGAGGCGAGTGATCCCCGCCCTCCGTCTCAGGTCGCCGGCGAGCAGGATGCCGAACGCCGGCACGATGACGGACATCAGGCTCTGCACCAGATCGGAGAGCTTGGCGAAGGTGCGGTCACTGGGCGGCCCGGCCAGCGCGAGCCCGACGGCGGCCAGCAGCCCGAGCAGCAGGGTGATCGCGAGTAGACACCAGCGGGCCCGCGTCCCGAGGCAGCGGCGCAGGGCAGCGACAGTGGCCGCGCCGAGGGTGGAGGTGCTGCGGCCGTGAGGAATGCCGGTCTCGGTCATTGCGCCCCCGTTCGACGATCAGACCTCAGTCTCTCCTGAGAGGACGCTGCCAGTCACGACCGGTTCGAGAATCGCCGCGCTCCGGTGAGCTGGTGGCAGGTCCCGGTCCGCGCCCCTCACCGGCGTCCGGTCCGATGAGGGGCGCGGAGGGCTTGTCCTACTTCGATTCGATGCGGCCCATCTCTCCGGCGCTCGCCGTGGCCCAACCGGCGTCGGTGGGGTAGAGCGCGCTGCGCAGGTAGGCCGACGTGAGCCGCTGGATCAGGGCGACGCGTTCGGGGCTCTCGTCGGTCGTCTCCGTGACCGTGTAGCCGGCGATCCCGCCGAGGGAGTGTTCCGCTCCGAACAGGGTGAGCAGGCTCTTGGGGCCGGGGCTCAGGTGGTACGGGTCGGTGAACCAGTCCGGCCCCCGGACGGACAGCGGCGAGTCGTCCCGGTCGCCGGCGATCACCAGGGCCGGCGTGGTCATGTCCGAGAAGCTCGGGCTCATGAAGGGGAAGTGCTCGGCGGCGAACGGGCTCAGGTCGGCTCCGCCCGTGCCGGTCGTCGCCAGCAGCACACCGGCCTTGACCCGCGGGTCGGACACGTCCTCGCCGGGGACGCCGTCGGCGCCGAGGACCCGGGCGCCCAGCAGCATGCTCGCCGTCTGGCCACCCCAGGAGTGTCCGGCCACGGCGGCGCGGCTCCGATCGAGGCGTCCCCGCAGACCGGGTACGGCGGCCTCGATGAGATCGAGTTCGTCGAGGACGTGCCGGAGGTCCGCCACGCGGAGACGCCAGATCTCCGGGTACCGGGGATCGTCGGGCGTGACGCCCAGCGTCCTTGAGTCGAGGTGTGTGGGCTGCACCACCACGAAGCCGTGGGCGGCCCAGAAGTCGACCAGCGGGGCGTAGCCGTCCATCGACCAGCCGAAGCCGTGCGAGAAGACGATGACGGGCAGGTCCGATCCGGTCGCCGGGGCGGACACCGTCGGAGGCAACTGCACGTGGCCCACTTCGACAGCGCGGCGGGGGAGTCCGCCCCGCGCAAGCGTGCCGACGCCCGGCGCAACGAGCAGACCCTGCTCGACGCTGCCGCCGCGGCCTTCCTCGTCTCCGGCGTCGACGTGCCGGTACGCGACATCGCCGCCAGGGCGGGTGTCGGCGTCGGCACGATCTACCGCCACTTCCCGACGCGGGCCGATCTTGTCGTCGCTGTCTACCGGCACCAGGTCGAGGCCTGCGCCGAGGCGGGTCCGGCCCTGCTGGCGAGCAGCGCCAGCCCGCACGCCGCCCTGGCCCGATGGATCGGCCTGTTCGTCGACTTCCTGGTCACCAAGCACGGGCTGGCCGAGGCGCTGCAGTCCGACGACGCGGCCTTCCAGTCCCTGCACGCCTACTTCCTCGACCGCCTCGTCCCGGTGTGCGCCCGGCTGCTCGAGGCCGCCGCTGCGGCGGGCGAGGTCCGTCCCGAGGTGCACGCCTACGAACTGATGCGCGGCGTCGGCAATCTCTGCATCGGCGCGGGCCGCGACCCGCGCTACGACGCGCGCCACCTGGTCGGACTCCTGGTCGCGGGGCTGCGTCCCACCGGCGAGGAATGATCGCGGGCTCGGGCCCCGATCAGCTGGTGATCCGGATGAACTTCTCCCAGTTGCCGATGGCGGTCCGACTCGCGACCAGGGGCTGGGCGCCGGCCTGGTCCGCGGTGACGTACCGGTTGTTCGCGTTGGCGAGCAGGCTGACCGTGCCGTCGGCGTTGGTGGTGAGGCGGAACTTCTCCCAGGCTCCGACCGCTGTGCGGTTGGCGATCAGCGGTGAACCGCCGGCGTTCTCCGCGGTGACGTACCGGCCGTTGGCGCGGGAGCGGAACGCCACGAAGCCGCCTCCCGCGTCGATCTGGTCGAACTGCTGCGCCGCACCGGCCGTGCTCTGGTTGGCGATCAGGGCCGAGGCGCCGCTGCTGCCCGCCGTGACGTAGCGGAGGTTCACGCCGGCCAGCAGGCTGACGAGGGCCGGCGGCGGGACGGCGCGGAACTTCTCCCAGGCGCCGATGGCGGTCCGGTTGGCGATCAGCGGCTGGGCGCCGGCCTGGTCCGCGGTGACGTACCGGTTGTTCGCGTTGGCGAGCAGGCTGACCGTGCCGTCGGCGTTGGTGGTGAGGCGGAACTTCTCCCAGGCTCCGACCGCTGTGCGGTTGGCGATCAGTGGTGCGGCGCCGGCGTTCTCCGCGGTGACGTACCGGCCGTTGGCGCGGGAGCGGAACGCCACGAAGCCGCCTCCCGCGTCGATCTGGTCGAACTGCTGCGCCGGACCGATCGTGGTCTGGCTGGCGATCAGTGCCGAGGCGCCGGCGTTCTCCGCAGTCACGTAACGGTTGTTGACGGTCGCCAGCAGGCTTGTCGCGGGACCGCCGAGCAGCCGGGCCAGCGCGGCGTGGTCGCCCTTGAAGACGTCCAGGTCGGGCGAGGAGTAGTCGGAGCCGGGGATGGCGGCGCCCGCGGCGTGCTGCCAGATGGTGAAGGACGACCAGCCGGCCGGTAGCGGCGGCGGGTTCTGTGAATAGTTGGCGATGAACAGCGGGTTGGCCGCGAAGCTCTGGCTGCTGGCCGTGCAGGGATTCCACCAGTTGGTGTTGGTGTAGATCATGGCCTGCCGACCGGTGCGCACCGCGATCTCGGTGACGAAGTCCCGGACCCAGGCCACCAGTTGTGCGGGCGTCATGTTGTAGCAGTCGTTCAGACCCCAGTCGCCCCGGGGCCACTCGATGTCCAGCATCGGCGGGAGGCTGCGACCATCGGCGACGTAGGGGGCGAAGCCGAGCAGGACGTCCGCCTGCTGCTTGCCGCTGCTCAGGTCGGGGCGGGCCCGGTGGTACGCCCCGGTGTACAGGCCGTTGGCGCGGGCGCCGGCATCGTTGGTCGCGTAGAAGGGATCAGGATTGTTGTGCGGCACCACCCGGCCGTCCTGCTCGCTGACCCGGATGTAGGCGAACTTCGCCCCGCCCCGGGCCATCGCGGCCCAGTCGAGCGATGGTCCCTGGAAGTAGGACACGTCGACGCCGGTGATCGCGTATCCGCTCGGGGTGGGCAGCGCCCGGGCCGGCGACGCACCCCCGGCGGCCAGCCCTCCGAGCCCCAACGCCGCACCCAGCAGCACAGCCAGACCTCTGCGTACCATGGCTCGCCTCCAGACACCGGCCAGGGCGCTACCCGCGTCGTGACGAAGCGTAACGCCGTCTCGGACGCACAGGCATGGGCCACGTGTCCACAGTTGGCGGCCCGCTGTGCGGGGAGCGAACCCCACCCGGCGGGCGGAGACCGGGTCACGCGGGCGGCGCCGCCTCCGGGTGATCCCGTCCTGCGGTGATCCCGCCCGCGGGCGCTTAGGCTGGGTGCGGATCGTCCGCGCTGGGAGGCTGTTGTGGATCTGCTGATGTCGGTCCGTCCGGGCCGGGGTTGCACCGTGGTCGAGGTGCGCGGCGAGCTCGACATGGCGACCGCCCCGCAGCTGCGCGAGGGGCTGCAGCAGCTGGTCGACGCCGGTGACCGGCAGGTGGTGCTCGACATGGCTGGGGTGGGCTTCATCGACTCCAGCGCGCTGGGCGCGCTGGTGGTGACGTTCAAGTCGCTGCGGGATGTGGGTGGCCGGCTGCGTCTGGCCGCGGTGCGGCCCGCCGTGCGCGGCGTCCTGCGCATCACGTCGGTGGATCGGGTGATCGACATCTATGACAGCGTGCAGGCGGCGGAAGCCGACCTGCGGTCCGTGGACGGTGCGGCCGGCGGGTAGTCAGTCCGGCGGGGGCGCGCTGGCCCGCCGCGGGTCGGCGCCGGCAGTGGTACGCCGGCCTCGCCGGTGCCCGCCGTACCAGTCGAGAATCAGCAGGGTCGCGTCGTCGGGCAGGCGCGGCCCGGCCACCTCGAGCACGGCGTCGGCCAACGCCCGGACAGCCTCCCGCGGGTGCAGATCGGCGATCGACCGCAACATGGCCAGCAGGTCCAGGCTGGCGGCGGCGCGCTCGCGCATACCGTCGGTGACCAGTACCAGGCGGTCGCCGGGTTGCAGGTCGACCTCGTCGTGGTGGTAGTCGGCCTCGGCGAACATGCCCAGCGGGAAGTTGCGCGGCAGCCGCAGCGGCTGCGCGTCCCCGCCGCGTACCAGCAGCGGCGGCACGTGCCCGGCGTTGAGCAACGCGCACGTACCGGTGCGCAGGTCGAGGCGGCCGAGCACCGCGGTGACATAGCTGCCGCGCACGCCGGCGTGTTCGGCCACGGCGGCGTTCGCGGCGTCGGCCTGCTGCACCAGACCGGCCCCGCGCCGGCGGGTGTTGCGCAGGCTGCCCACGCCGAGGGTGGCCGTCAGCGCGCTGGCCACCCCGTGGCCCATGGCGTCGGTGACGCTGAAGTGCAGCACGTCGCGGCCCAGGCTGTAGTCGAAGGTGTCCCCGCCGATGCTGGCGGCGGGCTCCAGCCAGCCGGACAGGGTGAATGCGCTGGCCTCACACGTGAACGAGGCCGGCAGCAGGCGGCGCTGGATCTCCGCGGACAGGGTGAACGGGGTCGTGCGCTGCCCCCACTCGAACAGGTCGGTGTGCCGGCGGTTCGCGATCACCACGAACGCCAACGCGTGCGCCGTGCGCGAGATCTCCGCCAGGATCTGGGCGGTCGGCTCCTCGGGCAACACCATCTCCAGCAGGCCGATCGCCTCGCCGCGGTCCGTCACCGGCGCCAACACCGTCCAGCCGCCGGGCTGCGCGATGACCTGCGCCGTCTGGCTGCGCAGCGCCTGCTCGGCGGGGCCGCCGTCGAACGGCAGCACGGTGGCGACCTCTTCACCGTTGCGCCGGGCCCCGCCCGCGTCATCGAACGGCACGTGAGCCAGCCGAACCAGGGCCCGGCCGCCGAGATCGGCGATCAGGAACGAGACGGTACGCGCGGCGAGCGCCGCACCGAGCTCCCGGGTGACCGCCTCGACCGCGTCCACCGGCGAGGCGTCCTCCGCCGCGTCCAGGATGCCCGCCAGCACCTGCCCTTGACTGCTCTGCACCCTCGGAGTCTACGAGTGCCCCCGACCCCCGTCGTGCTCAGCGCAGCCCGGCGAACAGGTCGTCCTCGCGCGTCGGCGCACCGGTGGTGTCGTGGACCCGGACGAAGGTTTCCACGCCCATCAGCTCGGTGAACCGGTCCTGCCCCAGCTGGAGGAAGAAAATGTTCTCGGCCTGGCTGGCGTGCGCGGCCAACGATTCAAACTTCTGCGCGCCGTAGGCGCTCGTGTCCACCCAGGTGGTGATCTCGTCGTCGGGCAGGCCGAGCTGCGGCATCTCCTCCGACGGCTCGTCCGGCTCGGGGAACTCGACGCCGATCTCCTTCATGACGCGACCGAACTCCTGGAAGGCGCTGCGCGGCACCGTGGTCCAGTAGACCTTCGCGGGGATGCCCGTCCGCTCGACGGCGGCCATGGTGATGCGGTGCGCCTGGATGTGGTCCGGGTGGCCGTAGAAGCCGTTCTCGTCGTAGGTGACGACGACGTCGGGCCGGTAGCGCCGGATCAACTCGGCCAGCCGGTCGGCCGCCTCCGTCACCGGCGTGTTCCAGAACGCGCCGGGCAGGTCGTTGGTCGCCCAACCCATCATCCCGGAGTCGGCATAGCCGAGCGTCTCCAGGTGCGTGACCTTCAACGCCTCGCAACTGGCCTCCAGCTCGGCGCGGCGCATCGCCGCCACGGCCTCCGGGTCGTGCCCCGGGTCGCCCGGCTTGATCCCGCCGGGGCCGTCGCCGCACCCCCCGTCCGTGCAGGTCACGAGCACCGTCGTGACCCCCTCCGCCGCATATCGGGCGAGGATGCCGCCGGTGCTCGTCGCCTCGTCGTCAGGGTGGGCGTGCACCGCCATCAAGGTCAGGGATCTGTCAGCCACCCCATCACCATACGAGGGTGGTCCGACGCACTAGCATTGCCGCGGTCCGGGACGGCTCTGCTGAAACGAGGCGAAATGGGTTGGCTCCAGCGGTTGCTGGGTGGCAGGCGGGTCCAGCTCGATCCGGAGCGGCAGCAGACGCTGCTGCGGGAGGTCCGGCACCGGTACGGCGCCCGCGCGCAGATCCGGTTCCCCGAACAGGTCGACGCCGTCACCCGGATGCTGAGCGGCGACGACGGCCTGGTGGTGGCGGCCCGGATCGTGAGCGAGGTCGCCGACGAGGCCCACGCGGACCTGCTGGCCCAGGCCCAGGACATACACCGCCGGACGGGCCGGCGGCTCCTGGTGCACCGCCGGAACTACCGGCCGTTGTGGAAGGAGGCCGGCCGGGGGTTGCGGTGGCCGCTGTTCGCGCTGCCGTGCGGCTTCCACCCGTACGCGCAGGTGCCCGCCGCCGTCGCGGTGCTCGGCGGCGGGGCGTCCCGGCTCGACCGGGTGACCGACCCGGCCCCGGTCGTGACCCGCGTGTTCGAGCTGCTCGACCTCACCATCGCCGGCTGGGAGTACGGCCGGGTGCGGGTGGACACCGACGCCGCCGCCCTGGCCGCTCGACTGATCTCGACCGCCGGGCAGGTCCTCGCGGCCATGGACGACCCGCCCCGGCTGCCACCGGCGGTTCGCGAGCTGATGCGCCGTAACAACACCCTCGACGTGTACGACCCGAACGGTCCCCGGGTCGTCCACGGAATCAATCCGGGCGCGACGATGCGGGAGACGCTCCTGGCGTGAGGGCGCCGGGGGAGCCGGACCCGGGCAGGAGACCTGCCGGCGATCCGGGGTGGGCCGGTGCCCGCTTCCGGGCGGGTACGACCGGGTGATCCTGGCGGCGCGGTAGCAGCAGCGGGCTGGCGAGGATCAGCAGCCCGGCGATCGCGATGGCCGTGCGGGGGCTGGTCGCGCCGGCGAGCAGCCCGCCGAGCGCGCTGAGGATGGCGATCGTGGCGCTGCTGCTGATCGACCAGGCCGACAGGGTGCGCGCGATGCGGTCCGTGGGCGTGTGTTCGAGCCGATAGGTGGCGAGCACCGGGTTGTACAGGCTCATGCTGATGATGATCGCGAGTTCGACGGCGATCACCGTCGCGAGGCCGGCGATGCCGGGTTGAACGAAGGCGAGGCCGATCAGCCAGACCGCGCGCAGCGTGCCCACCGTCCGGAGGATCCGGTGCTGGCCGTAGCGGGCCACGACACGGCGGGCGAGGCGTGAGCCGATGAGCCCGCCGACGCAGGGGGCGGCGAAGGCGAGGCCGTACTGCCAGGGCGGGAATCCGAGTCGGCCGAGCAGGAGCACGGCCAGCAGCGGCTCGGTGGCCATGATCAGGCCGCCGACGAGCAGTTGGTTGAGGTAGAGCGCTCGCAGGCCGGGGTGGGTCAGGAGGTGGCGCCAGCCGTCGAGCAACTCGCCGGCCCGGAGCGGCTGCCGGTCGGCTCGCTGCGGGTGCTCCTCCCGGCCGCGGACGGCCGTGATGCCCAGCGCGGACAGCAGGTAGCTGAGCCCGTCGGCCACCACGGTGGTCACCGGCCCGAAGAGGCCGACGGCCGCGCCGCCCAGCGGCGGCCCGACCGCGATGGCGCTCCACGTCGTCGACTCGAACCTCGCGTTCGCCACGAGCAGGTCGTCCGGCCGGACGAGGGCCTTCAGGTAGGCGCCGCTGGCCGCCTGGAAGGTGATCCTGGCGGCGGCGACCACGGCCGAGACGATCAGCAACTGGACGAAACTGAGCCGGCCGAGGGCGTAGGCGATCGGAATCGTCATGATGACCGCGAAGCGGGCCAGGTCCATCGCGATCATCACGGGACGCTTGCGGCGGAACTCCACCCAGGGCCCGAGCGGCACCGCGATCAGGGCGCCGATCGCCGGCCCCACCGCGGACAGCGCGGACACCTGAGCGGGGCCGGCGTGCAACACCAGCAGGGCGATCAGCGGCATCGCACCGAAACCCAGCGCGGAGCCGTAGGCGCTCACGGCGTAGGCCGCCCAGAGCCATCCGAACTGCCGGCCGAGGGACCGTCTGACCACCAAGTTCTGCACCTTCCGTCCCGGACACGTGCCGCTGACCGCCGTGATCGAAGCAGGGCCGGGTAGGCGGGATCAAACAACCGAGCGGGCGGCGAGCCACAACGGTTCGTTGTGCGGCTAGGGTCGGTGAGTGGATCTCGACGCCGTGCGCACCTTCGTCGCCGCCGCCGACGCCGGCCAGTTCCAGGTGGCGGCCGCCGCGCTGTCGATCACCCAGCAGGGTGTCTCCAAGCGGGTCGCCGCGTTGGAGAGAGACCTGGATGTACGCCTGTTCACCCGTACGGCCCGGGGGGTGCGGCTCACGGTGGACGGCCAGGCATTCCTGCCCCACGCCCGGGAACTCCTCCGGGTGGCCGAGCGCGCCGACGCGTCCGTGCGTCCCGGCCGGCGCGCCCTCCGCGTCGACGTCCACAGCCGGCGGACCGCGCCGGCGGTGCTCCTGCAGGACTTCCACCGGGCGCATCCGCGGATCGAGCTGGACGTCGTGACCCTCGACGCCGACGTGCACGCCGCGACCGCCGCCGTCGAGGCGGGGACGGTCGACGCCACCTTCCACGCCGTCACCATTCCCGCGCGCCACCTGCCGGCCGCGATCAGGACCGCCCGCGTGATCGACGAGCACCACGAGGTCCTCGTCGGGCCACGCCATGCGCTCGCCAACGCCCGCGCCGTCACCCCCGCGCAACTCGCCGGGCACCGCATCTGGATGCCCGGCATGGCCGCCGGCACCGAATGGGCCAGCTACTACGACGAACTCGCCGCCGCGTTCGGCCTCACCATCGACCGGGTCGGGCCGGTCTTCGGGAACGAGGCACTGCTGGCCGAAATCGCGGACTCCGCGGAACTGGCGACGTTGGCCGGAGAACGCACGCGGTATCTGTGGCCGGACAGCTACGACCTGCGGCGCATACCGGTGCGGGGCCCCGCACCGGTATACCCGATCTCACTGATCTGGCGCGACGACAACCCGCATCCCGCGCTCACCGAACTCCGCGCTCACCTCGATTCCCGGCGGGCGGACGCACCGGACACGGAGGTCTGGCTGCCGACCTGGCGCCGGACGTAGGGGCGGTGCTCAGACCGCGCCGGACAGGTACTCCCGACGTCGTTGCGGTTCGAACTTCTCGATCGCGTACCGCAACATGACCCGCGGCATGGCCCGGTACCGCCGGGCCAGGAACTCCTCCTCCGCCGCCCGGTCACGGTTGCCCACCTCGCGCAGCATCCACCCCACCGCCTTCTGGACGAGATCGTGCGGATCGTCCAGGAGCCGTTCGCTGAGACGGAAGGTCCACTGGAAGTCGCCGGCCTTGATGAAGGCGAAGGTCGCCATGACGGCGATGCGCCGGTCCCACACCAGGCTCGATGCGGCCAACCGGTCCAGCACGCTCCGGTCCTTGTCGATCAACCAAGGGCCGACGATGTACGGAGCGGACGAGTCCACCAGGTCCCAGTTGTTGATGCGGCCCGTGTTCGCGAGGACGAGGCGGAAGATCCGGCCCCGTTCCTCCTCGTCTCCCTTGGCGAACTTCCGCACCAGGATGAACAGCGACGTCAGCCTCTCCTCGTGCACGCCACCGGCCAGCAGTTCCGCCGTTGCGGCCAGGGAGAGGTCGCGCCAGTACCGGGCGGCCACCTTGCGCTGCTCCGGCACCGGGACGCCGATGGTCCGGTCGCCCTCGCCGTACCCTCCCGGGGTCATCTGGAGGAACCGGCCCGATGCCTCCGCCCGGCGCGGATCGGCGAGGCGGGCGAGGTCGTGGCGGACGTCGGCGGTCGTGGCCATGACTGTGCAACCTACCGCGACGGCACCGCGGAAACTCGGGGGACAGCGACGACGGGCCCGGCTAGCCTCCACGGGCACCAGCGATCGGGGGAGGGCATGCATTGTCCGGCGGCCAGATGCACAGTGACGAGGTACGCACGGACGCCGCCCTGGTCCGGCGGCTGATCGCCGGGCAGTTCCCGAGGTGGGCGGACCGGCCGGTCACGCCGGTGCCCTCCGGTGGCACGGACAACGCCATCTACCGGCTCGGCGACGAGCTCACGGTCCGGCTGCCGCGCATCGCGAGTGCCGTCAAACAGGTCGAGTTCGAACACGAGTGGCTGCCGGTCCTCGCGAAGCACCTGCCGGTGGCGGTGCCGCAGCCGTGCGCCGTCGGCCGGCCGGCCGACGGGTACCCGTGGCCCTGGGCGGTCCACCGCTGGCTCGACGGCGAACACCCGACCGGGGGCAACACCGATCCGCGGGGCTTCGCCGCCGACCTCGGCGAGCTGGTGGCCGGCCTGCGGCGGGCGGACACCGCCGGCGCCCGTACCGGATACCGCAGCGGTCCGCTGAGCGGCCGTGACGAATACCTGCGGGAATGGACCGAGGCCGCCCGCGGCATGGTCGACACCGACGCAGTCCTGGCCATCTGGGAGGACGCGCTGGCCGCGCCGGCCTGGGACGGCCCGCCCGTGTGGACCCACGGTGACCTGCTCGCCGGCAACGTCCTGGTCAGGGGCGGCCGCCTCCGCGGTGTGATCGACTTCGGCGCGGCGGGCGTCGGCGACCCGGCCTGCGACGCGATGGCGGCGTGGACGCTCCTCGACTCCGACTCGCGCGATGTCTTCCGCGAGACGGCGGGCTTCGATGACGCCACCTGGGCGCGCGGCAAGGGCTGGGCGCTGACCTTCATCAGTGCGCTGACCTACTACCGGGAGACCAACCCCACGATGTACGCGCTCGCGAAACGGGCGGTGGGCGCGGTGCTTTCCGACCGCTCCTGACCACACTCGACCTGCCCCCCGAATCCGGATGCGGATGCGGATGGACCTGATCAGGCGGCTGGGCCTCGCTGTCCGAGCCACTGGCGTACCGCCGCGAGGTCGGTGCCGGTCAGGCCGAGGTCTGGATCGACCCGGTGCAGCAGCGCCGGCTGCGGGTGGTGCGCGGCGACCCATCGCCGGTCGGCGTCGGTGGTCTCGTCGTCGAGCCAGACGAACGGCCGTCCCGCCGCCCACCGGGTCAGGGGCGCGGTCTTCCAGTGCACGCCGTGCCGCGGTTCCTCGTCCTCGTTCCGCCAGTCCACGAATGGCAGAACGGGTAGGCCGAGCCGGGGTGCGACGACCTCGTTCGCCTCCGCCATCCACGTGCTCGCCCAGACCAGTTCGCCCGACAGGGCGAGCAGACGCCGGCCGTCGGCGGGATCGAGCCGCTCCAGCAGCGGATTGCCGGAGTCGTCGAGAGCATTCTTGGCGTCGCCGATCGAAGGGCGATCCGTGCCGATCGGCCGGGCTCGAAGTGGGATGAGCACGCCGTCGATGTCGACAAAGATGAACGGTCGGGTGACGCCGGCAGACACGCCCGGAGGGTACCGCCCATCGCGCACTCCCGGCGCGCCCGATGCCTGTCGGAGCCGAGGACCTGTGCCGCTTCGGGTAGGTGCAGAGCCGGCTGCCGCTGAGCGGCTTCGGGGCCGCCTGGCAACCCGCGCTGTAGCGGCGTCACGACGCGTCGTGCCATCCTGATCGGATGCGGGTCGCCTCGATTCACACGTACCCGGTGAAGGGGTGCCGCCGGATGGACCGCGACACGGCGCGGGTCGAGCCGTGGGGGCTGGACGGCGACCGGCGCTGGCTCATCGTGGACGAACACGGCGTCGGCCTGACCCAGCGCCAGCACCGGGAACTGGTGACGACGCGGGCGGTGGCCCGGCCGGGCGGGCTGACGCTGGACGCGCCGGGCCTGGCCCCGCTCGATCTGGCCGAGCCCACCGGCGGTGAGGCGATCCAGGTCCGGGTGTTCCGGGGGCGGCCGCCCGCACCGGTACGCGCCGCCGGCCCCGAGGCGGACGACTGGCTCAACCGGCTGTTGGGGCGCGCCGCCCGGCTGGTGTGGCTCGGTGAGCCCACCCGCAACCTCGTGCCCTGGGCGGTGCCGGCCGGCACCGGCGCCGAGGTGAGCTTCGCCGACGGCACCCCGTTGCTGCTGGCCAACACCGCGTCGTTGGACGCGTTCAACGACTGGCTGGTGGAGTCGGGCAGCGCCGAGGGGCCGCTGCCCATGAGCCGGTTCCGCCCCAACGTGGTGGTCGGCGGCGCCGCGCCGTGGGCCGAGGGCGAGTGGGTCGGCCGGCGGATCAGGATCGGCGGGGCCGTGTTCCACGGCGCCAACGAGTGCGGTCGCTGTCTGGTCTCGACGATCGACCAGGAGACCGGGGAGCGGGGTCGGGAGCCGCTACGGATGCTCGCCGCCCGGCGGAACATCGGCCAGAAGCTCCTCTTCGGCCTTCAGATGGTGGTGCGGGCCGAGCCGGGCGGACCTTCCCCCGACGGTCGCACCGTCAGCGTCGGGGACACCGTGGAGGTGCTGGACTGAGCGGGACCGCCCGCGTCGGGCTGCCTTCGCCGGCTCATCCCCGCGACTGAGGAGGATCGTCGGCTGCGGACCGCGGGACCCTTCGCGCCGCCCGATCTCTAGCCACTCGCACCCGGCGGGACCGCGTCGGCGGCGGTGCGACTGCGCCCCAGGGCATCCACCCTGCCCCACCGGCCGGGTATGTCGAGCAGTTCCAGCCGTCCCAGCCCGGGCGGCAGTTCCGGGTCGATGATGAGGTGCTCGTCGTGGGGCTGGAGGCCGAGGATCACCCGCAGCAGGAGCAGCGGAGTTCCTGCTGACCAGGCCTGGGGGCTGCACGCGGTCGGGTACTCCACGGGGTAGGTGGTGCGGGCCCGGGGGTAACCGGCGAAGGCCTCGGGCAGCCGGCCCCGGAAGTAGTCTGCGGCGTCGAAGGCGGCCTGGCAGATGGTGGCCGCCTCGCGGCGGTAGCCGTAGCGCCAGAGGCCCCACGCGATGATCGAGTTGTCGAACGGCCAGACGGTGCCCACGTGGTAGCCGAGCGGGTTGTAGCGGGCGCAGTCGGTGGCCAGGGTGCGCACACCCCAGCCGGAGAAGAGCCGTTCGCTGAGCAGCAGCTCGGCGATCCGGCCGGCCCGCGACTCCTCGACGATGCCGCTCCACAGCAGGTGCCCGATGTTCGAGGACAGCGCGTCGACCTGGCCTCCCTCCGCGTCCAGCGCGAGGGCGTAGTACTCGCGGTCGGCGATCCAGAACTCCTCGTTGAACCGGGCCTTCAGGTCGGCGGCCTCGCGTTCGAGCCGGTCGGCGTAGGCGGGGTCGTTCCAGAACAGCCGGGCCAGGCGGGCGCCCCGGATCTTGGCGTCGTAGGCGTAGCCCTGCTGTTCACAGGTCGCGCGGGGAAACGGGGGCAGGCGCCCGTCGCGGTAGCAGATCGAGTCCGGGGAGTCCTTCCAGCACTGGTTGACCAGACCGTTGTCGCGGTTGCGGGTCTCGTACCAGAGGTAGCCGGTGCCGAGCAGGTCGCCGTAGGTGTCGATCCAGTCGAGGGCGGCCCGGGCCTCGAACTCGTAGGCGCACACCAGGGCGCCGTCGCCGGTCCAGCGTTCGTACTCGTCGAGCAGGATGACGAACAGGGGAGTGGTGTCGGCCGCGCCGTAGTACGGGGAGTGGGGTTGTTCCTCGAATCCGGCGGACTCGCCGTAGCGCAGCTCGTGGAGGATCTTGCCGGGCTCCTCGTCCCGGAAGTCGTCGAGGCGGCTGCCCTGGCCGTAGGCGAGCGTGCCGAGGGTGGCGGGCACGAGCTGCGGGGTGAACGGCAGGGCCTGCAGGCAGGTGAAGATGCTGTCCCGGCCGAACACGGTCATGAACCACGGCAGCCCGGCGGCGACCAGTTCCTCCGCCATCGTGATGGAGGTGTAGCGCAGGGCGGCCAGGTCCACCAGGCTCTGGCGGTAGGCGGTGGTGACGGACGGGCTGTCGCACCTCAGCCGGGGCGCGGTCGCCGTCCACTGCCGCAGCTGCTCGTCGAGCTCGGCCGGGGACCGGGCCTGGCGCAGCTCAAGGCTGTCGCGGAAGTCGCGCTCGTGTGCGCCCAGCACGAGCGTGCGTACGTGCAACCGGGTCTGCCACTCCGACTGCGGCGGTACGCACACCTCGAACGTCATGCCCTCCGCGTCGACCCGGGCGGGTGCGGAGCTGGAGATCACGGTCTCGCGGTGGAAGCTGTCCCGGCGGTAGCGCAGCCGCAGCTGTCCCTTCTCCACGATCGCCTGCACCGGCGCCTTCTTGCCCTGCGGGTTCTTGATCTCGAAGATGTCGGCGAAGTCGGAGGCCATGTCGACGCGTACCGTCAGGGTCGTCTCCGCGTCGGTGTGGTTGAGCACCGCGAGGTCCTCGGTGAAGCTGCCGCCGATGCTGCGGTCGCGGATCACCGACACCGTCGCGTCGACATAGTGGGTCGGTTCGCCCGGCACGAGGAAGAAACGGCTCTCGAAGTACCGGATGTCGTCCACCGACAGCGCGTGCAGCCGTTCTCCGTTCACGCTCAACCGCCAGGTGGACAGGAATCGGGTGTCGTAGGAGAACAGACCGGTCGGCACGCTGGGCGACGGATCCACGTCGCCACGGTCGTCGCAGACCAGGAAGGTGTTCCCGTCCAGGATGCTGATCGACTTCCGCGTCGCCATCCGGTCACACCAGCCCGGCTCGCAGGCGCTCGCGCCACGCCCGCCCGTGGAGAGCCCGCCGCTGCGCGCCCTCCCGCGGATCGCCGGTGCCTCCCGGTGGCGGGAAGTATCGCCGGAACGCCAGGATCAGCCGGGCGTCGCCGACCAGGGTGGCCTCGTTGCGCAGCAGCATGGCCGTGGCGGGGGACTCGCCCCGCACCAGCCGGACGAACACCGCCGGCGTCGTCGTCAGCACGGCGTCGGCCGCCCTGACGTCCCGGTTCACCACCACCTGGTCCGCCGCGCGGAGATCGACGTACCAGTGGTCGGTCGAGCCGTGGGTCACCAGGTCCACGCGCAGCGTGCCGCGAACCCGTGGTGGCAGCATGGCACGCCCGCGCGCCGGTAGCGCCACGAAGAACGCCTCGATGTCATCGCTCATGCCTGCCCCCGCCCGATTGCAGCCTAAGGCCACACCACCTGCGAGAACTGCCGTTTTTCGTACGTTGCCGTGCGGGCTCCGGGGCGTCACCGCACCTCGTCGCCGCGGCTCACACCTTCCCGTCGGCGCAGCAGCCGTCCGATGCCGACCGGGCTGGCGTCCGCGTCGCCCCGGCCAGCAGCGAGCGGCCGGCGTCGACGGTCACCCACGCGGCCAGGGCGAAGAAGGAGACGCCGACGCCGTTGGCGTTCTCGATGCCGTTTTCGACGAAGCCGACGTCACCCTTCGGGGTCCGTTTCGCCACGTGCCCAACGGGTAGTCGCGGCCTCTCATGGGCCGTGCCACCGGTCCGGCGGTGACGGGCAAGCGCTGTTCGTGTCTTCCGGCAGGCCAGAGGAGGTGCCCTGAGGGTGTGCGGGATCAGCGGGGAGGCGCGATTCGACGGAGCCGTGCCAGACGGCCACGCGGTGACCCGGATGAGCGAGGCGATGCGGTCCCGGGGGCCCGACGGGGAGGGCCTGTGGAACGACGGGTGGATCACGCTCGGCCATCGCCGGCTGACCATCATCGATCTCTCCGATGCCGGAGCCCAGCCGATGGTCCGGGAGGATCTCGGCCTGGCGCTCGTGTTCAACGGTTGCGTGTACAACTACCCGCAGCTCCGCGACGAACTGCGGAGGGCCGGGCACACCTTCCGCTCGACCAGCGACACCGAGGTCATCCTCGTGGCGTACGCGCAGTGGGGTGAGGACTTCGTCCACCACCTCGTCGGGATGTTCGCGGTCGTGCTGGTCGACCGGGAGCGGCGCCGGCTCGTGCTGGCCCGGGACCGGCTCGGCATCAAGCCCCTCTACCTCGCCGAATCGCCGGGGCGGCTGCGCTTCGCCTCCACCCTGCCGGCGCTGCTGGCCGCCGGCGACGTGGACACCGGCATCGACCCGGTGGCGCTGCACCACTACCTGTCCTGGCACTCGATCGTGCCGGCGCCCCGGACCGTCCTGCGGGGGATACGTAAGCTGCCGCCGGCCACCGTGCGGGTGGTGGACGCCGACGGGCGCAGCCGCGAGCGTGTCTACTGGCAGCCCGACTACCGGCGGGACCCGGCGCACGCCGGCATGGAGGCGCGGGACTGGCAGGCCGCGGTCGGTGACGCCCTGCGCACGGCGGTGCGGCGGCGGCTGGTGGCCGACGTGCCCGTCGGGGTGCTGCTCTCCGGCGGGCTGGACTCCAGCATGATCGTGGCCCTGCTCGCCGAGGCCGGGCAGCACCACCTGCAGACGTTCAGCATCGGCTTCGACAGCCGGGGCGGCGAGAGCGGCGACGAGTTCCACTACTCGGACCTGGTCGCCCGGACCTTCGGCACGGACCATCACCGCATCCAGCTCGGCAACGACGACCTGGAGCCGGCGGTCCGCCGGACGATCGTGGCGATGACCGAACCGATGGGCAGCCACGACGTCGTCGCCTTCCACCTGCTCTCCGAGCAGGTGGCCCGGCACGTGAAGGTGGCGCAGTCCGGCCAGGGCGCCGACGAGGTGTTCGCCGGGTACGCCTACCACCAGCCCCTCACGCAGGTGCCCCGGGACGGTGCCGCCGAGGCGTTCGCGGCCGCGTTCTTCGACCGCAGCCACGCGGAGCTGGACCTCGTGGTCGACCCGGCGTACGCCTGCGACCACGACGCCAGCCGCCAGCTGCTCGCCGCGCACCTGGGCGCACCCGGCGCGCACACCGCCCTCGACGCGGTGCTACGCCTGGACACCCACCTGATGCTGCCGGACGACCCGGTGAAGCGGGTGGACAGCATGAGCATGGCGTGGGGGCTGGAGGTGCGTACCCCGTTCCTGGACCAGGATCTCGTCGCCCTCGCGGCCGCCTGCCCCCCGGAGCACAAGGTGGCGCAGGGCGGCAAGGGCATCCTCAAGGAGGTGGCCCGGGAGACGCTGCCGGCCGAGGTGATCGACCGGCCCAAGGGCTACTTCCCGGTGCCCGCCCTGCGCAACGTCGACGGGCCGGTGCGGCACCTCGTCACGGAGGCCCTCGCCGCGCCCGCCGCGCGGGAACGCGGCCTGTTCCGGCCAGAGTACGTCGCCGAACTGCTCGCCGAGCCGGACCGGGCGCAGGCCGCCGCCGGCAGCAACAAGCTCTGGCAGCTCGGCCTGCTGGAACTCTGGCTCCAGTCCCACGGCATCCGGTGACCTCGGGCGGCCGCCCGTCAGCAGTCGAAGTACAGGGCGAACTCGTGTGGGGTGGGCCGCAGGCGCACCGGGTCGACCTCGTTGGTCCGCTTGAAGGAGATCCAGGTGGAGATGAGGTCGGGGGTGAACACGCCGCCGTCGAGCAGGTAGTCGTGGTCGGCTTCCAGGGCGTCGAGGACGGCGGGCAGCGAGCCCGGGACCTGCTTGACGTCGCCCCACTCCTCCGGCGGCAGGTCGTAGAGGTCCTTGTCGATCGGTGCCGGCGGCTCGGTCTTGTTCTTGATGCCGTCGAGGCCGGCCATCATCATCGCGGCGAACGCGAGGTACGGGTTGCTGGAGGGGTCGGGGACGCGGAATTCGACCCGCTTGGCCTTGGGGTTGCTGCCGGTGACGGGGATCCGGGTGCAGGCGGAGCGGTTGCGCTGCGAGTAGACCAGGTTGACCGGGGCTTCGAACCCGGGCACGAGCCGCCGGTAGGAGTTGACGGTCGGGTTGGTGAAGGCCAGGAGCGAGGGCGCGTGGTGGAGCAGGCCGCCGATGTACCAGCGGGCGGTGTCGGACAGGCCGGCGTAGCCGGTCTCGTCGTAGAACAGCGGCTCACCGTTGAGCCACAGGCTCTGGTGGGTGTGCATGCCGGAGCCGTTGTCGCCGAACAGCGGCTTGGGCATGAAGGTGACGGTTTTTCCCGCGGCCCACGCCTCGTTCTTGATCAGGTATTTGAACAGCTGCAGCTGGTCGGCGGAGTGCAGCAGCGTGGAGAACCTGTAGTTGATCTCCGACTGGCCGGCGGTGCCGACCTCGTGGTGCGAACGCTCGACGATGAATCCGGCGTCGACGAGGCGACGGACCATCGCGTCGCGCAGGTCGGCGTAGTGGTCGACGGGCGGGACGGGGAAGTAGCCGCCCTTGAAGGCGGTCTTGTACCCGCGGTTGCCGCCCTCTTCCTCGCGGCCGGAGTTCCAGGCGCCCTCGATCGAGTCGATGTAGTAGAACGACTGGTGGGCGGAGGTTTCGTGGCGGATGGAGTCGAAGATGTAGAACTCCGCCTCCGCGCCGAAGTAGGCGGTGTCGGCGATGCCGCTGGCGGCGAGGAACGCCTCGGCCTTCTTGGCCACGTTGCGCGGGTCGCGGGAGTAGGCCTCGCGGGTGAACGGGTCGTGGATGAAGAAGTTCAACGCCAGGGTCTTCTGCGCGCGGAACGGGTCGATGAACGCCGACGTGACGTCCGGCAGCAGCAGCATGTCGGACTCGTGGATCGTCTGGAAGCCGCGGATCGACGAACCGTCGAAGGCGAGGCCGTCGGTGAAGACGCTGTCGTCGAACGACTCCACCGGCAGGTTGAAGTGCTGCATCACGCCGGGCAGGTCACAGAAACGAACGTCGACGAACTTCACGTCCTCGTTGGCGAGGTAACGCAGCAGTTCCTCGGGATTGGCGAACACACGTCCCCCTGACACGTCGGCACGGCGGTTGAGCGCCCGGGATTACCCGTTCTGCGCCGACGTACACCCCGCGGGTGCTCCCGGCGGCCGTACCGCCGGGAGCACCCGATCCGGTCAGGGCAGCTCGGGCGGGTCGAGCCACGTCCAGGTGACGCCGTCGGTGGAGAGCCAGGCGCCCTCGCTGTCCGGCCAGCCGGTCTGCACGTACCCGTCCGCCACCGGGCGGGGGTCGGCGCCGGGCCCCAGCGGCGCGGGGCGCAGGGTCGCCCCGCCGTCGGAGCTGGCGAACATCAGCGGGTTCTCCCGGGCGGAGATGCCGGCCTGGACCACCAGCACACCGTCGGGCCGCACCGCCGCGTGGATCGTGCGGTCGCCGACCCTGGCCGTCGCGGCGGTCCGCTTCCAGGTGCCGCCGCCGTCCGTGCTGCGCCAGATCACCAGGGCGCCGCGCACCCGGCCGAGCGCGTAGACGGTGCGGCCGTCCCGAGTGGCGACCGCCGGGCCGCCGACGTCGTCCGAGGCGGCGAGGTCGTCCGGGAACACGTGCCGGGCCCAGGTACGCCCGCCGTCGCGGCTCACCTCGACGGCGCCGCCCGTGCCGACGATCCGGCCGCCGTGCTCGACGCGCTCACCGGTGAAGCCGCTGACCCACAGACCGGCCGCGGCGGGCACGCTTTCGACCACCACCGAGTTGAGCAGGGCCGACTTACGGGTGAGCTGCGCCAGGTCGCCGGTGGCCGGGTCGGCCGCGATGATCGGGTCGTACGTGGGGCCGGGCTGCCGGCCGAGGACCCGCCAGCCGGTCGGTAGCGCGTCCACGGGCCGCACGGTCACCTCACGCCAGGTGTTCCCGCCGTCGGCGCTGGCGATCCAACGCGCGGACCTGCTGTCCGGGGCGGACCGGGACAGGTAGTGGGCCACCACGGTGCGCGGTCCGGCCGCCCTCAGGTCCACCATGGCGTCCGCCGGTACCGGTAGCGGACCGGTGCGCCAGTGCCGGCCGCCGTCGTCGGTGCCCGCCCACTTCAGGGGACAGCTCTGGCACTCGCTCCAGCGCAGGTAGACGTGGGTCAGGTCGCCGGCGGCGGGCCGGCCGGTGGCGACCTGCGGGCCGGTGCCCGGGGTCGGTGTGCCACCCGGGTCGGGGATGAACTCCGGCGTACGGTCGGCGGCGAACCGGCCCACCGTCGGGCCGGAGTCGCCGGACCGGGCCGCCACGGCGGCCCCGGAGCCGGCGAGCAGCAGTGCGACCGTGGCGACGGTCACGACCTGCCGACGGCGACGGCGCCGGCGCGCCGCGGCGACGACCTGCTCGAAGTGCGGCTTGAACCCGGCCTGGGCGGCGGCGTTGAGGCTGGCGAAGTTCAGCTCAGGCATGGCGGGCCTTCCGGTCGGGGCGGGTCGGGACACCGTGGGAGGCCGCCGGCACCAGCGGGGCCCGGTCGTCCTCGCCGAGATGCTCGGCGAGCGCGCGGCGGGCCCGGACCAGCCGGGTCTTCACCGCCTCCACCGAGCAGCCCATCGCGGTCGCCACCTCGGTGACGGGCAGGTCCGCGAGGTGGTGCAGCACCACGGTCTCCCGGGCCGTACGCGGCAGCCGCTGCAACGCCGCCACCAGCGCGACGTGGTCCGGGGACAGCGCCGGTGCGCTGGGCTGCGCCGGGTCGAGGCGACCGGAGCGGACCAGCCCGTGCAGCAGCACCCGCCGGCGGTGCCGGGACCGGGCGACGTTCAACGCCACCGTCCGCAGCCAGGCCTCCGGGTTGGCCACCTCGCGGAACCGGCCCGGCCGGGCCAGCGCCCGGACGAACGCCTCCTGCACCACGTCCTGCGCCTCGGCGTAGTCGCCGGTCATTCCGTACACCTGCGCCACCAGGCGGGCCGCCGAGGTGGCGTACACCTGTCTGATTTGTTGCTGTGGCTCCACATCGTCCCCTCCCGTGCCGATCACTCCACCCGGTACGACCGGCGAGCGGGCCGCGAGGTGACATCATCGCCGGGCGATCACCGGTCCGGCACTGGTGAGCACGACGAGCTGCTGGGTCGCCCGGGTCATCGCGACGTAGCGGTCCACCGCGCCCTCGATGCCGTCACCGAACGCCTCGGGGTCGACGAGGACGACCAGGTCGAACTCCAACCCCTTCGACAGCTCCGGGGTCAGCGACCGGACCCGGGGCGTCGCCCGGAACTCCGGGTCGCCGATGACGCAGGCGACACCCTCGGCGTGCGCGGCGAGCCAGGTGTCGAGGATGGAGTCCAGCTCGGACACGGACCCGTGTACGACGGGGACGCCGCTGCCGCGGATGGAGGTCGGCACGTTGGCGTCCGGGAGCACGGCCCGGATGACCGGCTCGGCTTCCGCCATGACCTCCTTCGGCGTCCGGTAGTTGATGCTCAGCGTGGCCAGGTTGACCCGGTCGAGCCCGATGCGTTCGAGCCGTTCCTGCCACGACTCCGTGAACCCGTGCCGGGCCTGGGCGCGGTCGCCCACGATGGTGAAGCTCCGGGACGGGCAGCGGAGCAACAGCATCTGCCACTCCGCGTCGGTCAGTTCCTGGGCCTCGTCCACCACGACGTGCGCGAACGGGCCGGCGAGCAGGTCCGGGTCTGCGCTGGGCAGTCCGGCCTCGTCGACCAGGGCATCCTGGAGGTCCAGTTGACGCAGGCTCGACAGCACACCTTCACCGTCGTCATAGGCGTGGGCCTCGATCAGCTCGTCGACGACCGTGGACATTCGCGCACGTTCGGCCGCCAGGGTGGCGTCGTGCCGGCGCTGACGCCCGGACGCCTCGGGGTCGCCGAGCCGCTGCCGTGCCGCGTCCAGGAGTGGCAGGTCGGACACCGTCCAGGCCCGGGGGTCGGCGCGCTGCAACGTCCGGACCTCGTCCGGGCTGAGCCAGGGGGCGCACTTCCGCAGGTAGGCGGGAACCGACCACAGGTCCCCGACGAGGTCGGGCGCTTCGAGCAGCGGCCACGCGCGGTGGAAAGCGGTCCGCAGCTCCCGGTTCCGCAGCAGTGACCCGCGGAGCTGGTCGGCCGGTTCGTCGCCGTCATGCTTGTCCGTCAGGATCGTGAGCAGCTCCTCCCAGATCTGCTCGCGCGCCTCGTTGTGCGGGGTGCCGGGATCCGCCGCGTCGAACGCGGCGGCCCAGTCGTCGGCGCTCAACCAGATGTCGGACTCGTCGGTCGTGACCGTCATCCCCTTGGCCGGCGGCTCCTCGTAGAACCGGACGGCCGCCTCGATCGCCGTGACCAGGTTCGCGGACGACTTCAGGAGCGCCACGTCCGGGTCGGTCTCGACGGTTGCCTCGGCGCCCTCGGGGACGAGGTCGCGCAGGGTGCAGGTCTGCACCTCCTCCTCGCCGAGGCTGGGAAGGACGTCACCGACGTAGGCGAGATAGGGCTGGTGCGGACCGACGAACAGCACGCCGCCCCGGCGGTGGCCGAGGTGCGGGTCGGCGTAGAGGAGGTAGGCGGTGCGGTGCAGGGCGACGACGGTCTTCCCGGTGCCCGGACCGCCGTCCACGACGAGGGCGCCGCGGGACCCCGCCCGGATGATGGCGTCCTGGTCGGCCTGGATGGTGCCGAGCACGTCCCGCATCCGGTTCGACCGGCTGCCGCCCAGGCTGGCGATGAAGGCGGACTGGTCGTCGAGCGCCGCGTGCCCTTCCCACCCGTCCGAGGTGAACACCTCGTCCCAGTAGTCGGTGATCCGGCCGCGGGTCCAGCGGTACCGGCGGCGGCTCGCCAGACCCATGGGGTTGGCGTGGGTCGCGCCGAAGAACGGCTCGGCCGCGGGGGAGCGCCAGTCGAGCAGCAGCCGGCGACCCGTGCTGTCCGTGAGGCCACGCCGTCCGACGTACACGGGCTCGCCGTCGTCGGCGCCGACCATGCGCCCGAGGCACAGGTCCACGCCGTAGCGATGCAGGGTGCGCAGCCGGGCGGTCAGCCGGCGGACCTCCTCGTCCCGGTCCGACGCCTGCCGGCCCTTGCCGCCGGGCGCCCGGCGCGCGGCGTCGAGGCGCTCGGACAGGTCGGCGGACAACCGCTCGATGCTTTCCGCCAGGACCGCGAAGTGCTCCTCGTCGCGGGCGATCAGCGTCGGGTCGGCCTTGGCGGAGAGACGGTCGGGAAGGTCGAACACGCTGCTGGTCAGGGGATTCAACGCACCATTTCCGATCTGGGGCCGCGATGGCGCCGCCGGTCACCGGCGCCGTTCCGCCACCCCGTTTTCGCAGGTAGCTGGCTTCGGCGGGTGATTCTGCGGCACGACCGGGGTCTTGCCGCAAGCCCCCAGGTGCGATATACGTTGGAGGTGGAAGGGAGCAGGTGCTCCCTTCTTTGTGATTTTCGGGCCCATCTTTTTTCGGATTTCGGCGGACGAATGCTGGCCGGTCGCCCCGGCCGGTCAGTGCGGCCGGGGCGACCGGCAGGGCATCAGGGCAGGGCCTTCAGGAAGGGGCCGTGCTGGAGCCGGAACTCCCAGCCGTAGTACCGGTCCCAGTTGATCGACCACGTCATGAGGCCGCGGAAGCCCGGGTTGGTGCCGCTGCGCGGCGCGTAGCCGCCGCAGCTCTGGCCCTTCACCAGGCAGGTGACCGCCTGCTGCACGCCCGCCGGGGCGACGTAGCCGTTGCCGGCGCTTGTCGACGACGGCGCCCCGAAGGCGACCTGGTCCTCCCGTAGTGCCGGGAACACGGCGCTGGCGTTCCCGGCGACCGGGAAGCCGGCGAGCAGCATGTCGGTCATCGCGATGTGGAAGTCGGCGCCGCCCATGGTGTGGTACTGGTTGTCCAGCCCGACGATCGGGCCGGAGTTGTAGTCCTGCACGTGCAGCACCGTGAGGATGTCGCGCAGGGCGTGGATCACGGGCAGGTACGACCCGGCGCGGGGGTCCTGCCCGCCCCACGGGCCCGGCCCGTAGAACTGGTAGCCGAGCTGCACGAAGAAGGTCTCCGGGGCCATGGTGAGGACGAAGCCGGCGCCGTAGCGCTGCTTCAGGGTCCGGATCGCCGCGATCAGGTTGACGATCACCGGAGTGGTGGGGTTGCGGAAGTCGGTGTCGCCGGGGTTCAGGTAGAGGGAGTGGCCCTCGAAGTCGATGTCCAGGCCGTTGAGGCCGTACCGGTCGATGATCGCGGACACCGACCGCACGAAGGTGTCCCGGGCGGCGGCCGTCGTGAGCTGGACCTGCCCGTTCTGGCCGCCGATGGACAGCAGCACCTTCTTGCCCTGCTGCTGCTTGGCCCGGATGGCGGCGGTGAACTCCGCCTCACTCTCGACGTTGGGGCACTCGGCGACGGGGCAGAGCTGGAAGCGGATGTCGCCGGAGGTGACCGAGGTGGGCTCGCCGAAGGCCAGGTTGACGACGTCCCAGTCGGCGGGCACGTCGGCCATCCGCAGGTAGCCGGAGCCGTTGGCGAAGCTGGCGTGCAGGTAGCCGATGAGGGCGTGCTTCGGCAGCCCGCCGGCCGGCGGCGGGTTCGTCGGCGGTGGCGTGGACGGCGGGGTCGTGGTGGGCGGGGTCGTGGTGGGCGGCGGGCTGGTCGTGGGCGGTGCGGTGGTCGTCGGCGGGGTGGTCGGGGTGCCGCCGCCGCACGGGGCGCCGTTGAGGGTGCAGTCGGTGGGCGAGCCGGACCCGGTGGCGAGGAAGCCGAACGACACCGAGGCGCCGGGGGCGATGGTGCCGTTCCAGGATCGGTTCGTGAACGTGTGCCGCTGGCCGGCGCTGCTGACCGTGGCGTCCCAGTAGGAGCCGAGGGTGGTGCCGGCCGGCAGGGTGAAGGCGACCTGCCAGCCGGTGATGGTGCTGGCGCCGCCGTTCGTGATCGTGTACTTGCCCTCCCAGCCGGTGCCCCAGTCGGAGGTCTTGGCGAAGGTGGCGGTGGGGCCGGCGGCCAGCGCCGGGCCGGCGAGCGCCACGGTCGCGGCGGCGGTGGCGAGCGCCGCGAGAGCGGCCAGGAACGGGGTACGGGCGGTGCGGTGCATCCGGTCCTCCCGGTACGGGGGTGGGCCGTCGGACGTATCGACGGATGCACAATTATTAGGTTTGTTAACTGTAGCTGTCCAGGACCGCGCTGTCGCCGCGGTCACTTCCGGCGGTGGATCCCATCGCACCGTGGTTGGATGGCGGGATGGGTTTCACGGTGACGGACGTGCCCGAGCGGGAGCGGTTCGAGGCGCGGGACGAGGCGGGCGCGACGGCCGGCCTGGTCACCTATCAGCTGAGCGGCAACATCATCGCCTACACCCACACCGAGGTCGCCCCGGAGTTCGAGGGGCAGGGCGTCGGCTCGCTCCTGGCCCGGGCCGTCATGGACGACGCGCGGGCCAACCGGCGGACCGTGGTGCCGATCTGCCCCTTCCTGAGCGGCTGGCTGGAGAAGCACCCCGAGTACGACGGCATCGTGGCCCGCTCGACCCGCAAGGTCAAATAGCGGCGGGCTCAGTCCGTCGAGCGGGTGAGGATCGGCGACGCGCCGAGCGGCGGCGAGGAGACCGTCGTTTCCGTGCCGTCACCGCCCCGGACGGGAAGCGCGCCCGCCGGGATGTCTCCCGCGGCGTGCCGGCGCCCGGCGCGGAGCACCGCCGCCCCCGCCACCACTGCCGTCAGTGTGATCATCGCTGCCTGCAGCAGTGACCGCCGCCTGCTCCGTCGACGCTTCATCTCGTTGCCTCCTGGCGCTCGTGTCCTGTCTCGTTGCCATGATGAAGGCGTCAAAGCGGCCGTTCGGGATGTTTCGGAACTTCGACACCGCCCGGGTGAGTGAGTCCTTCCGGCCACCCGCGGTCACGCCGGATCGACCCGGCCACGGCGGGGCCCCGCCCGGCCGGTCTCGCCCCGGATCGGCAGCCAGTAGAACGGGATGAACGCGGCGATCACCGCGACGCCGAGAGCGGGAACGAGGGCGCCCACCAGCGTGCCGGCGGCGATCCAGGTGAGGGCGAGCCGGAAGCGCCGGGTGATGGCTCGGGCGCCGGCGGAGTCGATGGTGGTCACGAGCAGCCCGGGACGACGGCGTGCGTACGCCCAGATGACGTTGAACAGGATCGCCGCCACTTCGAACGTGACGCCGTGGAGGACGACGGCGACGCGCTCTCCGTGCCCGTCGCGGAACGCCTGGGACAGAATCGAGGCGGCGAAGGGCAGGAAGGCGATGTCCATCAGCAGCACGGTGTTGAGGAACAGCACCGTCCGGTCGGCGGTGCGGATCTGGTCGAACATGACGTGGTGATTGGCCCACACCTGCCCGATCAACATGAAGGTGACGACGTAGGCCAGGTAGGACGGCCAGAGCGTGACGAGGCCGTGCAGCAGGTGCCGGCTGTCCTCCGGTGGACGGATCTCCAGGACGAGCAGCGTGACGGCGATGGCGATGACCGCGTCGCTGAACGCGACGACCCGCGAAGGATCCCGCTCCATGCCGAACGGTGATGACCTTCCTGGCCTGCCAGCGGGTTCTGTCACGGTCCCAGCATCGGGCACCAGCGGCCGCGGACCGTGAACGCCGAGCGGCATTTCGTGGCGCCGTACCCGGAAGGGGTTGACGGGCCGCTGGTCGCGGCCCGTCAACCCCCGGTACCCGGTGCTACTTGCCGCCGCCGGACCGGAACGCCACCCAGGCGTCACTCATCCGGTCCGCCTGTCCGGCGGTGAACATGTTCATGCAGGAGTCCTGCGTGTAGTCCATGAAGTTGTGGATCGGGTCCAGCCCGGGTGCGGTGCAGGTGTCCGCGCCGACCGGGCAGTTGAACTGCGGCGCCGCTTCCCGCGGGGTGTCCGCGACGAAGTCGCCCGAGGCGGAGCACCCGTGCGCGAAGGTGTGCTCCAGCATCAGCCAGTGCCCGACCTCGTGCGTCAGCGTGTCACCGAGGGCGTACTTGCCCGCCGTCCCGCCCGGCATCGACTCGTCGAGCATCACCACGCCGTCGATGTAGTCCCGGCCGTTGTTGTAACCCTTCGGGAAGTACGCCCAGCCGAGGAGGCCGCCGCCGATGTTGGCCGCGTACACGTTCAAGGTGCGGGCGTCGCCGGTGTACAACGCCTTCTTCATGTCCCGCTCGTTCTTGCCGGGCACGACCGTGTACCAGTCGCTGTTCACCGTCCACGTCGTGTCGACCAGCGAGAACCGGAACGGCGTGTCGGAGGCGTCCGACGCCGTGCGGCCCGCGTACGAGTCGTTGAGCACCTTCATCTGCGCCGCGATGAGGGTGTTCCACCGGTTGGTCTCGGCCGCGCTGAGGGCGTGGTCGGAGATCATGTGGAAGACCGTGGGCACGGTGACGCTGCCGTTGGGCAGGCGCGGCGCGTCCTTGATCACGCCGTAGGCGTTCGCCTCGTTCTTGGAATACAGCTCGGGCTCCTGGGCGGTGGCGCCCTCGCTCACCCGCGCCGCGCTGTGCCCCTGGCCCGGCGCGCACGCCGTCACGCCCGCGGAGGCGGTCACGGATGCTGCCGTGCCCACCGCGGCGGATGCTCCGCCGGCACCCAGGAATGTCGCCGCGGTGGCGGTCAGGACCGCCAGTTGGAAGGTGGATCTTCTGTGCATCGTTGCACCTTTCGCCGGATGGAGCCACCGACCTGAGTGGACGAGGGTTGCCGCAAGCGGGCCGGTGACAGTCGTCGTCCCGGTATGAGAACACGCCGCTGACCTGAGCAAAAGGCCCCCACCAGGCAGCCGTCGCACCCGTGGGGTGACAGGCCGCCGCCGGCATGGGAACCTACCGGTCGGTAACGTTCCCGGCGGAAGGCAGTGACATGGCGGACCTGACAGCGTTGGCGGATCCGGGCGGGCAGCAACCGGAGGCGCTCGATCCCGCCGTCGTGCGCCGCGCCTGGCGGGTGACCGAGCCCCTGCACGCGATGATCTACTTCGTGCCGGAGGCGCACGAGCGGTACGCCGCCCTCGGCCTCCCCGCCCCGGCCGGCTACTTCGCCTCCCGCGCGGCCGCCCTGGGACCGGTCGGTCCCGGCCCGGTGGTGGCCAGCTTCTTCAACTTCAGCCCGGACCTCGTGGCCCGCGTGCTCCCGGCCGCCTGGGAGCGGGCGACACCGGCCGCCGTCCTGGCCGCCCGGCGGGACGCCGCCGACGCGGCCCTGACCCGGGCGCTCGGCGACGCGGTGCGGGCCCCGGAGCTGGTCGAGGCCGCCGAGCTGGCCCGCCGCGCCGCCGAAGCCGCCACCGCACACCCCGAGGGGCGGCCGCTGTTCGCGGCACACGCGGCGCTGCCCTGGCCGGACCAGCCGCACCTGATCCTCTGGCAGGCCCAGACGCTCCTGCGGGAGTTCCGTGGCGACGGGCACGTGGCCGCCCTGGTGCTCGCCGGCCTGACCGGGCTGGAGGCGCTGGTGCTGCACGCCGCCTCCGGCGAGGTGTCGGTCCGCTTCCTGCGCCGCACCCGGGGCTGGACCGGCGAGCAGTGGGCGGACGCGGTCGAGCGGCTGCGCGGGCGCGGGCTGGTCGAGGGCGACGAGCCCACCCTGACCGACAGCGGACGGGCGCAGCGCGCGTGGATCGAGGCGGCCACCGACCGGCTCGCCACGCCCGCGTACGCGGTGCTCGGCGCCGACGGGTGCGCCCGCCTCGCCGAGCTGACCCGGCCGCTGAGCCGGGCCGTTGTCGACGCCGGCCTGCTCGACGTCGACAACGCCGTGCCGCCGGCGCCGCGCAAGGGATGAGCCGGCGGCGGGTCAGGTGAGGTCGAGCTGCACCGTGGCGATCTCCCAGGCGCGCAGCGGCAGCCGGACCGACCCCTCAGCGTCGACGGTGAGCGGCTCGCCGGCCCGGCCGAGCAGGTCGGCCCGCCACGCCCCGCGTACCGGTGCGCCGCCGAGCACGGCGGTGGTGTCCACCGGGGTCTGCGCCACCAGGCGCACCTCGGTGCGGCCCGCCCGGTCCCGCACGCTGGTCACCGCGACGCCCGGACCGTCGACGGCGAGCCCGACCGCCGGCACGGGCAGCGCGGTGGCCGGGTCGGCGGTGCCGGGGAACGACAGCAGCTCGTGCCGGTACGCCTCGGCCGCCGCCAGCACACCCGTCTCGTGCCAGGCGCCCCGGTACGGCAGCACCGCCAGCTCGACCGTGCGGGTGCCGCGACACTGTGCCTGGGGCGTGGGCAGCTGCGGGCCGGCGGGTTCGTCGCGCAGCGCGTGCCGGTTGCGGGACAGCATCCCGATCGACCGCAGCACCGTCACCGCCAGCTCGCGGCCGGCGTCGGTCAGCTCGTACTCGGTGGGCTGGGTCAGCAGCACGGCGAGCGCGCCGTCCGGCCCGCCGGCCGCCACGAACCCGTTGGCCGGGAACGTGGGCAGCGGCACCTCGCCGCCACCGCCCTCGGCGGTCAGGCCGCGCGCCACGACGGCGAACTGGCCCTCGGCGTACGAGGTGTCGGCCGGCGACGGCAGCGGCAGGTGCAGCCGCACCCGGTGGTCGTCGCAGCGGTTGTCGAACTCGACGCGCAGCCGGACGAAGCCCTCGCCGCGGCGCAGCTCGACCCGGGTCGTCACGGTGACGGGTTCCCGGTCCACCGAGCGGGAGCCGGCGTCGACGTCCGCGGCCACCGGCCAGCGGTACTCGCGTACCACCTCCAGGACGGCCACGAGCGGCCCGTCGTGGCGCACCACGGTCCGCACCGCCCGCGGCTTGTCGACCAGTTCGTCGGCGGCCGGCGGGGCGTAGTTGTAGCTGTCGCCCACGTCGCCGCCGTCGACGATCCGGCCGACCCCGTCCACGGTCACCCCGTCCGGGGTGGACAGCGCGAGGGTGCCGTCCTCCGCGACGTCGACCCGGAGCAGGCCGTTGTCGAGGCTGCGGCCGGCAACCGTCACCGGGTCCGACGCCGGCGTGGCGGTCGCCGGGAGCGGCGCCGGCCGGACCGCGGCGTGCCCCAGCGGCGGCACGTCGACCAGGGCAGCCACGGTGGCCCGGGGAGCGGCGAGGATCCGTACCCGCCACCGGTCGGGCTGCCCGGCGGCGGCGAGCGCCAGCCGGACGTCCTCCACGTCGAAGGCCGGGTCGCCGTGCCGGGCCACCTCGAAGGTGAGGGTGGCGTCCTCGGGCGACACCGACCAGGCCGTGACCTCCTGACCGTAGAGCTCCCGGCCGTGCACCCGGGTGAGGACGGCCGGCAGCTCGGCGGCCGGCACCACGTCGTCGGCGAGCAGCGTGCGGCTCCGGTCGAGGACCTGGGTGGCCATGCTGCGGCCGGTGGCGTCGGCCAGCGCCACGGCGCCGTCGGCCGGCACCGCCACGTCGAGGCACACCAGGGCGGTACGCGCCGCCGGGGTGGGGTTGAACAGCAGGTGACCGTCCCGGGGCACGGCGGCCGAGAGCCGCGCGCCGACCAGGTCGCAGACCGCCCGGCCGAGCTGGTCGGCCTCGGCGAGCCGGGCGGCGACCTGCTCGGCGGTCTCGTCGCAGCCGCAGCCGGTGACCGAGTCGTGGCAGCTCGCGTCGATCAGCCGGGTCCAGGCCATGTCGAGGAAGCGCTGCACGGACCCGTCGTGGGTGAGCGCGGCGAGCGGTTCGGCGTACCGTTCGACCCGCCGCTCGGCGCGGTTCATCGCCTGCTTCAGGTGCGCGCGGACGGAGATCACGCCGGGCAGGATGTTGGCCCGGGCGTGCGAGCGCAGCTCGCCACGCACCACGGGCAGCCCGTCGACCGTGGCCGGTTGGGTGGCGAAGTACTCGGCGAGGGTGCCCAGCCGCAGCCGGGTGCCGGCCACGTCGGCGGTGGCCAGCAGGTCGGGGGCGTCCGGCGCCGGTGCGGCGTGGTCGGTGCCGTACATGGCCAGGACCGGGGTGTCGTCGCCGGCCGGCCGCCATTCGGCGAGGCGGTCGGCGAGGTCGCCGGCGCGGCGGGTGACCTGCGCGGCGTCGTCCATGAGGCCGGCCGCGTTGCCGTAGCCGCCGGGCAGGTACTGGGTGCGGACGGTGGTGCCGTCGGGCGCCTGCCAGGCGAACGCGTGACTGTGCACCCGCTCGGGCACGCCCCGGAACACGCAGGCGTGGGCCAGCCCGGCGCCGGCCAGGATCTGCGGCATCTGGGCGATGTGGCCGAACATGTCGGGCAGGTAGCCGACCGGCATGGCGCCGCCCAGCTCGGCGCTGCGCGCCAACCCGCGTTCCAGGTTGCGGACGATGTTCTCGCCGGAGCAGAGAAACTCGTCGAGCAGGATCTGCCAGGGGCCCACCGACAGCCGGCCGGCGCGGACCAGGTCGATCACCTGCTCCCGCCGCTCCGGGCGGACCTCCAGGTAGTCGTCGACCGCGGCGAGCTGCCCGTCCAGGGTGAACCGCTGCCGCGGGTCGCGCTCCATCCGGTCGAACACGTCGTCGAGCAGCGCCACGAGCCGCAGCCGGAACCGCTGGAACGGCTCGTACCACTCCCGGTCCCAGTGGGTGTGCGGCACCACGATGATCTCGGTCGGTCGCGTCATCAGCTTGCCGCCTCTCCGCCGATCGCCGCCCCGGTCAGCTCACCGTAGCGGCGTACCACCTGCTGGCTGGTCCGTACGTCGGCCGCGCCCTCGGCGATGCCGGTCAGCGGCGCGGCGCCCGCCGTGACCATCGCGTGGAACGCGACAAGTTCCTGCTCGAACGCCTCGGTCACCGACCGGTACGCGGCCCGCCGCTCGCCGCCGCCGTGCTCGTCCACCACGGTCAGCGTGGTCGGCGCGTTGAGCAGGTACGGCGAGGGGAACACCAGCTCCAGCGAGCCTCGGGCGTGGTGCAGGGTGACCGTCTCCCGGTAGGCGGGGTAGTCGGGCAGGTTGAGCCACCGGATGCCGTAGCGGGCGCCGTCCGGCAGCCGGCCGCTGATCTCCACCGACGGCTCGGCCGGCCCGTCCGGCGTGAGCGGCCAGGTGGCGACCTGCTCCACGGTGGCCGGTGCCCCGGTGAACAGCCGCAGCAGGGACAGGTCGTGCGAGATGCTGTTGATCAGGATCTGGTAGAGCGCGCGGGCGCCCGGGTCGGTGCCGACGGCGGCGTCGAGCAGCGCCCGGTCGGCGGCGGACAGCCGGGCCACCTCGTCGGGCGGCAGGTCGCCGGCGGCCGGCGGCAGGTTGGCGAAGCGGAGCTGCCGGTCGCCGCCGGCGTGCAGCACGGTCACCTCCACGGCGTGCACCCGCTCCGCGCCGCCGAGTTCCGCCAGCAGCCGCGCGGCCTCGGCCACCGCCGGGTCGTACTGCTTCATGTAGCCGACCATCAGCGCCGGGCTGCCGGCACTCAGGTCGGCCAGCACGGCCGTCTCGGCGCGCGTGTAGGCCAGCGGCTTCTCGCACAGCACGGGTAGGCCGGCGCGCAGCGCCAGCGCGGCCAGGTCGCCGTGCGAGCCGGAGGTGGCCAGCAGCACCGCGTCGCAGCCGCCGTCGGTCACCATCCGGGCGGCATCGGTGTAGCGGCGGGCGGGCTCGACGCCGTACCGCTCGCCCAGCTCGGTCATCCGGGACGGGGACAGGTCGGCCAGCGCGACGATCTCGAACAGGTCGCTCCGGCGCTGCAGCAGCGGCAGGTGCACGGTGCGGGCGATGATGCCCAGCCCGGCCACCGCGATCCGGATCCGCTTGCCCGGCTCGGTCATCGCAGCGCCTCCTCGAGCCACCGCCGGTTGTCGTGCTGGTCGGCGCGGATGCGGTCGAGGTCCCCGCCCTCGGGGGCGTCCTGCTCGACGACCAGCCAGCCGGTGTAGCCGATGTCGTCGAGGGCGGCGAACACCCCGGCGAAGTCGACGTCGCCGCGGCCCAGGGCGCAGAAGCCGCCGGCGGCGACCACGTCCATGAGGCCCCCGCCGGCCGCCCGGGCCCGGGCGTGGGCGGCGAGGTCGGCGTCCTTCAGGTGCACCTGGCCGATCCGGCCGGCCCAGCGGCGTACGGCGGCCACCGGGTCCCCGCCGGCCAGCGCCAGGTGCCCGGTGTCCAGGCAGACGGCGATGTCGGTGAGGTCGAGCAGCCGGTCGGCCTCCGCCTCGGTCTCCACGTCGGTGCCGAGGTGGTAGTGGAACACCGGCTCCAGCCCGCGGTCGCGGCACCGGTCGGCGGCCTGCTGCACCCGGGCGGCGAAGTCCGGCCAGGCCGCGGCGGGCAGCGCCGACGCCAGATCGGTCGGGACCCCCGGCCGGGCCATCCGGCCCGGGTTGCCGGGGCAGGCCAGGGTCGGCCGGGGCGCGAACCGGGGGTCGTCGACCGGCGCGGCGGTGAACACGTCGAGCGCGGCGTCGAGCTGGGCCAGGTCCTCGGCGAAACCGGCCGGGTCGGCGAAGCGCAGGTCGACCCAGCCGCCGGCCAGCCCGATGCCGGCGGCGGCCAGCCGCCGGGCGAGGGTCTCGCCGGTGCCGAGGTAGCCGATCGGGCCGGAGTCCACCCCGGTGTAGCCGTCGCGGGCCAGCGCCGCGAGCAGGTCCTCGGGGCCGACGGGTGCGCCGGTGGGCTGGTAGATGCCGTAGTTGACGGGGGCGCCGGCCACCCGCGTGCGTGCGGTCAGCTGCACAGTGCGATCACCTCCATGCGGTGGGACTCCAGGACGTGCAGCCCGTCGCCGGCCGGCAGCAGGCACCGGTCGCCGCGGACCAGCCGGTGCCGGCCGTCCGGGTAGGCCAGCAGCGCGCCGTCGGCGTCGAGCGCCAGCAGCTCGTCGCCGAGGCGCAGCAGCAGCGGCCCGCCGGGGTCGGCGGAGACAGCGGTACGGCCGCCGCGCAGCGCGTCCAGCACGGCGTCGACGGGTGCGCGGTCCGGGTCGGCGAGCACCCAGGTGGTGGGGGAGCCGGGCGGCGCGTCGTCGCCGGGGCGGTGGAAGTCGCTGCCGCCGATCGCCACGACGTCCGGCCGCCACGCCTGCGCCCACGCGAGGGGGGCGCCCCAGGTGCGGTCCCACCAGCCGGAGTGCCACACCTCGACCAGCGTGGTGCGTTCGGCCAGCGGCTGGCGCCAGGCGCAGTCGCCGCCCAGGGGGTGGTTGACCGACATGAGCCCGCCGTCGCGCCGGGCCGCGGCGAGCCACTCGTCCGGCGGGCGGCGGAAGTCGACCCAGCCCACCGGCCCGAACACGTTGGCGTGCCCCCGGTCGGTGGTCACCTCCTGGCCGGGCAGCAGGGTGATGCCGTAGCGGGCGGAGGCGTCCGGCAGCCACGGGTGGTGGCTGACCGTGTTGTGGTCGGTGACGGCGAGGAAGTCCAGGCCGCGGGCGGCGGCGAGCGCGGCCAGCTCGTCGATGGTCTGGCTGCCGTCGCTGTGCACGGTGTGCGCGTGCAGGTCACCGGCGAGCCAGCGCCGGCCGTCGACGGCGGGCAGGTCGCGGCGGGGCGGGCGGTCGGGGCGCGGTGGCGCCGCCGGTGCGGGTGGCGCGGGCGGCGGCGTGGTGCTGGTGGTGGCGGTGACCTCGTAGTCCAGCCCGTCCGGTGGGATGCGGTGCAACCGCAGCAGCACCTGCCACTCGCCGGGTTCCAGCTCGCCCGGCAGGTAGCCGGGGGTGGCCCAGTCGGCGGCCACGGTGTAGCCGTCGCGGGCGCCCCCCGACCAGCCCCGGAAGCCGCCGGGCCCGACACAGCCCAGGTCGAGCACCCCGGCCTCGCGGGGATAGTCCAGCCGGACGGTGAGCGCGGCGGTGCCCGGTGCGACGGTGACCGGCAGGGGCCGCAGCACGTCGTCGGCCCGGTCCTGGAGGGTCCACCTGCCGCGGTGCACGACCACGGTCAGCTCCGGACGGCCGCGTCGGCGCGGGGGGCCGGCACGGCCGCCGTGGCGGTGGCGGTCACCAGGTTCCCGTCCCGGTAGAGCAGCGACCGGCCGGGGCGGGGCACCGCCCAGCCGGTGTCGCCCGGTTCGGGTTCGGCGCCCTCGGGCACCACGACCTGCACGCTGGTCCGGCCGGCCTCGTCGCCCGCCTCGGCGTCGTCGGTGGGCACGTCCAGCGAGACCAGGGAGACGCTGCCCAGGTTCTCCACGACGACGACCTCGCCGGTCAGCGCGCCGGGGACCTCGGTGGGGGAGTAGTCCAGGTATTCGGGGCGGATCCCGTAGACCAGCCGCTCGCCGTCGGTGACCTGGCCGCGGGCGTCGTCGGGCAGCGGCAGCCGGGCCCGGGCCACGGCCAGCTCGTCGCCCCGCACCCGCGCGTCGATCAGGTTCATCGGGGTGGAGCCGATGAAGCCGGCCACGAAGGTGTTGGCGGGGCGGCGGAACACCTCGGTGGGGGTGCCGACCTGGCGGATCCGGCCGCCCTCCATCACCGCGATCCGGTCGGCCAGGGCGAGCGCCTCGGCCTGGTCATGGGTGACGAAGACGGTGGTGACGCCCAGCTCCCGCTGCAGGCGCTTGAGGAAGGTCCGGGCCTCCAGCCGCAGCCGGGCGTCGAGGTTGGACAGCGGCTCGTCGAGCAGGAACACCTGCGGGTGGCACGCCATCGCGCGGGCCAGGGCGACGCGCTGCTGCTGGCCGCCGGAGAGCTGCCCGGGACGGCGTTCCAGCAGCCCGGACAGGCCGAGCTCGTCGGCGGTGTCGGCGGCCTTGCTGCCCCGGCTGCGCCGGTCGACCTTCTTGATCCGCAGCGGATAGGCGATGTTGTCCCGCACGGTCATGTGCGGGAACAGCGCGTAGTCCTGGAAGACCATGGCCACGTCCCGCTTGCCCGGCGGCAGGTTGGTGACGTCGCGCTCGCCGATCCGCACGCTGCCGCCGGAGGCGACCTCCAGGCCCGCGATCGTGCGCAGCAGGGTGGTCTTGCCGCAGCCGGACGGGCCGAGCAGGGCGAAGAACTCGCCGTCGGCGATCTCCAGGTCGAGGGCGTCCAGGGCGCGTACCCCGCCGGGGTAGACCTTGGTCAGCTCGCGCATCGTGATGGCGGACATCAGCGCTTGATCCCTCCGTGGAAGCGGAACCCGTACCGGCTGCTGACGAAGACGAACATGAGCGCCACCGGCAGCGAGTAGAGCAGCGAGAAGGTGGAGAGCAGCCGCAGGTCGGCCTGCCCGCCCTCGGTGTAGAGCGTGTACATGATCACCGCGGCGGGGGCCTTGTCCGGCCCGCGCAGCAGCAGGAACGGCACCAGGAAGTTGCCCCACACGTTGGCGACCGCCCAGACACCGACGGTGGCCAGGCCGGGACGGACGAGCGGCACCACGATGTGCCGCATGATCTGCAACGGGCTGGCGCCGAAGACCCGGGCCGACTCCTCGTAGGACGTCGGGGTGGAGTCCATGAAGTCCTTGAGGATGAAGATGGCCGCCGGCAGCAGCCCGCCGCTGAGGATCAGGATGACGCCGAGCCGGGAGTCGATGAGGTTGAGCCGGAAGGCCAGCTCGAACAGCGGCACCATGGTGGCGGTGCCGGTGACGATCGACGACAGCAGCAGCAGCCCGTAGAGCAGCGCGTCGCGGCCGGGCACCCGGACCCGGCTCAGCGCGTACGCGGCGAGGGCCCCGAAGGTCACCACCAGCGCCGCGGTGCCGGCCGCCAGGTAGACCGAGTTGAGCAGCGACGTCAGCGCGTACGGGTTGTCCAGCAGGGCACGGAAGTTGTCCAGGGTGAACCGGGGCAGCGAGGCCGTGATGGTTGGGGTGTCGTCGAACGGGGCGGTGGCCAGCCACAGCAGCGGCAGCGCGAAGAAGCCCAGGACGGCGCAGAGGAACGTGTAGCGGGCGATCTGGGCGAGCAGGTGGCGTACCGCGACGGTGGGCCGCTCGCCGGTCGGCTCGCTGGTGGTGGTTGCGGGCGCCGCGGTGGTGGTCACGCCGACTCCTTCCGCCGGCCGAGCATGCGCAGGTAGATCAGCGCGATGACCAGGTTGATCAGCAGCATGATGAACGAGATGGCGGCGCCGAAGCCGAGCTCGCCGCCGGAGAGCGCCACCTTGTAGACGTAGACCGGCAGGATCTCCGAGCGCTGCTCGGGCCCGCCGGCGGTGATCAGGAACGGCGCGAAGTCGTTGAACGTCCACAGGCTGATCAGCAGCAGGTTGGTCAGCACGTGCCCGCGGATGCGGGGGAAGACCACGTCGCGCAGCTGCTGCCAGGTCGAGGCGCCGGCCAGCCGGGCGGTCTCCAGGTGCGAGCGGGGGACGTTCTCCAGCGCGGCGGCGTAGAGCATCATCGAGAACGCCGTGCCGCGCCAGGTGTTGAAGATGATGATCGACAGCATCGGGTGGTCCAGCAGCCACGCCGTCCCGGGGATGCCGAGCAGCGCGTTGAGCGTGCCGGCGTCCCGGTCGAGCAGGGCGATCCACAGGAAGGCGACCACCGAGCTGGGCAGGATCCAGGAGAGCAGGACGAACCCCTCGACCACCCGGCGCAGCGGGCCGCGCCGGTCGCGCAGCGCGAACGCGATGGCGAAGCCGAGGCCGGCCTGGCCGATGACGGCCGAGCCGAGGACGAACTGGAGGGTGAGCAGCAGCGAGGTGCGGAACCGCTCGTCGCCGAGGGCCTGGGTGTAGTTGTCCAGGCCGACGACCTCGGGATGGGCGGCGGCCAGCCCGGTCAGCCGGTAGTTGGTCACGCCCAGGTAGATCGTCCAGGCGGCCGGCACCACGAGGAAGACCAGGATGAGCACCATGGCCGGGACGAGGAACCCGGTGGCCCGGGCCCGGCCGAGCCCGGCGGCGTCGGGGGCCGGGGAGGCGCCCGTTACCGGGCGCACTCCCTCGACCACCTCGTCAGGAGGTGACGTTACCTGGACCACCGACGAACCCTTCGACCTTCTTCTGGTACGCGGCGGCCGCCTCGTCGGCGCTCTTGCCCGAGGCGGCCGCGGCGGTCGCCTCCTGCAGCGCCACCGACACCTGCGGGTACACCGCCAGCGGCGGCCGGTACGCGGTCACCGGCAGCACCTTCTCGGTGATGAAGCTGAGCATCGGGTCGCCCGCGAGGACCTCCTTGTTGACGTCCTGCCGCGCGGTGATGCGCGCCTCGCCGGCGAGTTCGGCCTTGACCCCCTCGGCGGAGTGCATGAACGACAGCAGTTCCCACGCCTGGGAGGGGAACTTGGAGTTCGGGTTGAGCACCCGGACGCCGCCACCGGACATGCTGACGAAGTCCTGGCCGCGGATGCCCGCGCCGGGCTGCTTGGCGGGGATCATCGCGTAGCCGACGGTGGTGTCCCGGTCGGCCATCTTGGCGATGCCGTCCTTCGGGTTGATGACGCTGCGCCAGAAGTAGTCACCCTCGCCGAGGATGCCGATCTTGCCGGCGGCGAACTCGGCGAACGACTTGTCGCGCCCCTTGGCCTCCTGCTGGAGCTTCGGGTCGCCCAGGCCGCCACCGTAGACCTTGGTGTAGAAGTCGAGCATGTCCTTGACCGGCTGGGTGGCGCCGGCCCACTTGCCGTCCTTGTAGATCTCGCCGCCCGCGCCGACCAGCAGGGGCAACGCGCCCTGCATCGAAGTGGCCTCACCCATCGCGGTGCCGGCGTTGATCTGGATCGGCGTCACCCCGGGCAGCGCCTTGAGCTTGGCGCCGGCGTCGAGGATCTCCTGCCAGCTCTTCGGCTGCCAGTCGGCGGGCAGGCCGGCCTGGGCGAAGAGCTTCTTGTTGTAGTAGAGGACCCGGCCGTCGGTGCCCAGCGGGATGCCGTAGCGCTTGTTCTCGAACGAGCCGAGGCCCTGCACGGTCTCCGGGATCTGGGACCAGCCCTCCCAGGAGTCGACCTGGTTACCGGCCACCTCGGACAGCGGCTTGAGGTAACCGGCCTGGACGAACTCGCCGACCCAGATGCCGTCCACGGCGATCACGTCGGCGCCGCCCTTGGACCGCAGGTCCAGGGCCATCTTGGTCTTGTACGCCTCGTCGTCGACGCCGCTGGGCACGAACGTCACCTTGGCGGTGACGCCCTTGGCCTTCTGCGCCTCGACGAACTTGGGGATGACCCATTTCTCGATCCACTCCGCGCCGGCGGAGTTCTTGCCGCCGACGATGGAGTTCGCGGAGATGGTGAGGGTGATGTTCTTGGCGTCCTTACCGGCGGGCTCGTCCGAGCCGCCGCAGGCCGTGGCGGTGAGGGCGACGGCGGTGAACGCGGCGAGCACGCCGGCGGCGCGTCTCGGCTTGGCTGACATGGGCTGTTTCCCTTCGCAAGGAGGAACTTCGAAGAGACTCGCGAGGTCGCCCCGCCGGCCGCACGTCCGCCGCCGGCGGTGCTTGCGGCCACAATGTCATGACAGCCTGACGACGTAAATACCTGTCACTGAAATGAGCGCGAAACATCCACCGTCACCGCTCGGCGACGGTCACCTCGAGGGAGTAGCGGCTGGCCCGGTAGATGTGCGCGCCGTGCTCGACGTAGCGCCCCTGGTCGTCGTACGCGGTGCGGGTCATGGTGAGCAGTGGCGCCCCGCGCCGCTCGCCGAGCATCTGCGCCTCGGCGGCGGTGGCGGCCCGTGCCCCGATCCGCTGCTGGGCGCCCCGGATCCGCCGCCCGCCGGCACGCAGGATCGCGTAGAGGCCGTCGGCCTGCAGGGCCGCCATGGTGAGCCGCGGCTGGTCGACCGGGAGCCAGTTCTCCATGAGCGCCAGGGGTTCCCCGTCGGAGAACCGCAGCCGGCGCAGGTGCTGCACCTCGCCGCCGGGCGGCACGCCGAGGGCGGCGGCGACCGCCGGCGGGCAGGCCACGGTGGCCAGCTCCAGCACCGAGGTGGACGGCCGCTGGCCGGCGCGGACCAGGTCGTCGTGCAGGCTGGTCAGCTCGACGGCCCGGCGGACCTCGCCGCGCACCACCTGGGTGCCCACGCCCCGCCGGCGGACGATCAGGCCCTTGTCGACCAGGTGCTGGATGGCCTGCCGCACGGTGGGCCGGGACAGCCCCAGCCGGTCGGCCAGTTGCAACTCGCTGTCCAGGCGGTCCCCCGGTGCCAGCTCACCGCGCTGGATCGCCGCGGCGAACTGCTGCGCGACCTGGAAGTAGAGCGGGACCGGGCTGCTGCGGTCGACCGCGATCTCGGGGCCGGTCACGGAATCCTCCTCGCTGCGGCTGCGCGGGATCGGGGAGTGCTGATGCGCGCCACTGTACCGAAGCGATCACGGAGCGCAGAGCGCGGTTGTCATGACAACACATTGACACAACTCGTAGGGCACTGTTACCAATCAGGGACGGTCAAGCTGGCGGACACGCCGACGCCGGCCGGGACGGAGGGCGCCGCATGCTCGATGTGCTCACCATCGGCCGGGTCGGGGTGGACATCTATCCGTTGCAGGTCGCCACACCGCTGGCCGAGGTCGAGACGTTCGGCCGGTTCCTCGGCGGCAGCCCCACCAACGTGGCGGTCGCGGCCAGCCGGCAGGGCCTGCGCGCCGGCCTGATCACCCGCACCGGCGCCGACGCCTTCGCCGGCTACGTGCACCGGGCGCTGCGCGAGTTCGGTGTGGACGACAGCCAGGTCCGCCCGGTCGACGGGCTGCCCACCCCCATCACCTTCTGCGAGATCTTCCCGCCGGACCACTTCCCGCTGTGGTTCTACCGCACCCCCACCGCCCCCGACCTCCAGATCCGCCCCGAGGAACTGGACCTCGACGCGATCACCTCGGCCCGCGTCTTCTGGCTCACCGGCACCGGCCTGTGCCAGCAACCCAGCCGGGACGCGCACACCGCCGCGCTCGCTGCCCGGGCCGGCCGCCCGCACACCGTGCTGGACCTCGACTACCGGCCGATGTTCTGGCCCGACCCGGCGGCCGCGACGGCGGCCGTCGCCGAGGCGCTGCCCCAGGTCACCGTCGCCGTCGGCAACCTCGACGAGGTGGAGATCGCGGTCGGCACCCGCGACCCCGACCGGGCCGCCGACCTGCTGCTCGAACGGGGGCCCCGGCTCGCCGTGGTCAAGCTCGGCCCGGCGGGCGTGCTGGCCCGCACCGCGGAGCAGAGCGTACGGGTGCCGCCGGTGCCGGTGGACGTGGTCAACGGGCTGGGCGCGGGCGACGCGTTCGGCGGCGCGCTCTGCCTGGGGCTGCTGCGCGGCTGGCCGCTGGAGCGGACCATGCGCTTCGCCAACGCCGCCGGCGCGATCGTGGCCTCCCGCCTGGCCTGCTCCTCCGCCATGCCCGACTACGCCGAGACCGCGGCGCTGGCCGGGGACGCCACGCCGCGCCCGGCGCCGTCGACCGCCGTCCTGACAGGAGAAGACCGGTGAGCACCGAGTACGACGCGCTGACCCGCACCCGCGCGCACCGGCCGCAGGCGATCGCCGAAGCCGCCGCCCGCCGTACCCGCCGGCCCTGGCCCGAACCGGGCCGGCCGCTGTTCGTCATCGCCGCCGACCACCCGGCCCGCGGCGCCCTCGGGGTACGCGACCGGCCGATGGCCATGGCGGGGCGGGTGGACCTGCTCGATCGGCTGCGCGTGGCGCTGTCCCGGCCCGGCGTCGACGGCGTGCTCGGCACCCCGGACATCCTGGAGGACCTGCTGCTGCTCGGCGCCCTGGAGAACCGCCTGGCCATCGGATCGATGAACCGCGGCGGCCTCTCCGGCGCCACCTTCGAACTCGACGACCGGTTCACCGCCTACGACGCCGACAGCATCGCCGCGATGCGCTACGACGGCGGCAAGATGCTCTGCCGGATCGACCCGGACGACCCGGCCACCGCCTCCACCCTGCAGGCCTGCGCCCAGGCGGTCACCGCCCTCGCCGGGCACCGCACCGTGGCCCTGGTGGAACCGCTCTGGGTGGCCCGCGACGGCGGCCGGGTCAGCGCCGACCTGCGCCCCGAGGCGGTCATCAAGGGCGTCAGCGTCGGGCAGGCGCTGGGCGCGACCAGCGCGTACACCTGGTTGAAGCTGCCGGCCGTCGACGAGATGGAGCGGGTGATGGCCGCGACCACGCTGCCGGTCCTGCTCCTCGGCGGCGACCCGGTGGAGGCGCCCGACGTGGTGTACGCCCGGTGGGCGCGGGCGCTGCGGCTGCCCGGTGTGCGCGGCCTGGTGGTCGGCCGGGCGCTGCTCTACCCGCCCGACGACGACGTGGCCGCCGCCGTGGACCTGGCCGGCTCGCTGCTGCCCACCGGGCAGGACGCGTGAGGACCCCCGACGCCCACCTGCCCTGGGGCGGCACGGCCCGCGCGCCGTGGGCGCTGGAGGTCACCCCCGAGCGGGCCGGCTGGACCTACGCCGGGCTGCGGGTGCTCACCCTGCCCCCCGGCGGCGAGGTCAGCTTCACCACCGGCGACGAGGAGATGCTGGTCCTGCCGCTGGCCGGCGCCGCCGTCGTGCACTGCGACGGGTTGCGGCTCGCCCTGACCGGGCGGACGTCGGTGTTCGCCGCGGTCACCGACTTCGCCTACCTGCCCCGCGACGCCGACGTGACGATCCGCGGCGCGGGACGCTTCGCGCTGCCGTCGGCGCGCGCCACCCGCCGGCTCTCGCCCCGCTACGGCGCCGCCCGGGACGTGCCGGTGGAACTGCGCGGCGCCGGACCGGCCAGCCGGCAGGTCAACAACTTCTGCGCGCCGGACGCCTTCGACTGCGACCGGCTGGTCGCCGTGGAGGTGCTCACGCCCGGCGGCAACTGGTCGTCGTACCCGCCGCACAAGCACGAGCAGGAGCGGGCGTACGACGACGGGCGGGTCGAGGCCGCCCTGGAGGAGGTCTACTACTTCGAGGTGGCCGGCGGCGCGCCCGGCGAAGGCCCGGTGGGCTACCAGCGGGTCTACGGCACCGCCGACCGGCCCATCGACGTGCTGGCCGAGGTGCGCACCGGCGACGTGGTGCTCGTCCCGTACGGCTACCACGGGCCGTCGATGGCCGCGCCGGGCTACGACCTCTACTACCTGAACGTTCTGGCCGGACCCGGGGCCGCCCGGACCATGGCCTGCGTGGACGATCCCCGGCACGGCTGGATCCGGGGCAGCTGGGCCGGCCAGCCGGTGGACCCGCGGCTGCCGCTGACCCGGCCCGGAACGAAAGAGGCGTGATGCCCAGGTTGACGGTGGCGCAGGCGGTCGTGGCGTTCCTGGCCCGGCAGTACTCCGAACGCGACGGACGGCGGCAGCGCCTGATCCCGGCCTGCTTCGGCATCTTCGGTCACGGCAACGTCGCCGGGATCGGCGAGGCCCTGGCCACCGCCGGCGGCGACCTGCCCTACCACCTCTGCCGCACCGAGCAGGGCATGGTGCACACGGCGGCCGCGTACGCCCGGATGACCGATCGGCTCAGCACCCTGGCCTGCACCACCTCCATCGGCCCCGGCACCACGAACCTGGTCACCGGCGCCGCCGGCGCCACCATCAACCGGCTGCCGGTGCTGCTGCTGCCCGGCGACATCTTCGCCACCCGGGTCGCCAACCCGGTGCTCCAGGAGCTGGAGGACCCGCGCTCCTACGACGTCAGCGTCACCGACGCGCTGCGGCCGGTCTCCCGCTACTGGGACCGGATCAACCGGCCGGAACAGCTGCCCGCGGCGCTGCTGGCCGCCATGCGGGTGCTGACCGACCCGGCGGAGACCGGCGCGGTCACCCTCGCCCTGCCGCAGGACGTGCAGGCCGAGGCGTACGACTGGCCGGACGAGCTGTTCGCCGAACGGGTCTGGCACGTGCCGCGCGCCCGCGCCGACGAGACCGCGCTGGCCCGGGCGGCCGCGATCGTCCGGGCGGCCCGCCGGCCGCTGCTGGTGGCCGGCGGTGGGGTGATCTACAGCGGAGCGACGGAGGCGCTGCGCCGGTTCGCCGAGGAGCACGGAGTCCCGGTCGCCGAGTCCCAGGCCGGCACCGGCGCCCTGCGGCACGACCATCCGCTCGCCCTCGGCGCGGTCGGCGTCACCGGCACCACCGCCGCCAACGAGATCGCGGCCGGCGCGGACGTGGTGATCGGGGTGGGCACCCGCTACAGCGACTTCACCACCGCCTCGGGCACCCTGTTCGGCGAGGGAGCCTGCTTCGTCAACCTCAACGTCACCCGCTTCGACGCGGCGAAACTGTCCGGCACGCAGGTCCTCGGCGACGCGCGCGAGAGCCTCACCGCGCTCGGCGAGGCCTGCGCCGGATGGGCCACCGAGCCGGCGTACCGGGAGTCGGTGACCCGCCTGCGCGAGCGGTGGACGGCCGTCGCGGACCGCGCCCGGCACGCCGACCCGGACGCGCGGCCCACCCAGACCGCGGTGATCGGCGCGGTCAACGACGCCGCCGGCCCGCGCGGCGTGGTGGTGTGCGCCGCCGGGTCGATGCCCGGTGACCTGCACCGGCTGTGGCGCAGCGACGATCCCAAGAGCTACCACGTCGAGTACGGCTACTCCTGCATGGGCTACGAGATCGCCGGCGGGATCGGGGTGAAGCTGGCCGCGCCGGAACGCGAGGTCTTCGTGCTGGTCGGCGACGGGTCCTACCTCATGCTGCCCAGCGAGCTGGCCACCGCGGTCGCCGACGGCGTCAAGCTGGTCGTGGTGCTGGTCGACAACTCCGGCTTCGCCTCGATCGGCCGGCTGTCGGAGAGCGTCGGCGCGCAGCGGCTCGGCACCGCCTACGCCGGCCGGGCCGGGGAGCCGCTGCCGATCGACCTCGGCGCCAACGCGGCAAGTCTCGGCGCCGACCTGATCCGGGTGTCCACCATGGATCAGCTCCGGGCGGCCCTGGCGACGGCGAAGGCGGGCACCCGGACCACCGTGGTGCACGTGCGGACCGACCGGTTCGAGGCCGGGCCGGACGCCGGCGCCTGGTGGGACGTGCCGGTGGCCGAGGTGTCGACCACCGCGGAGGGGCGGGCCGCCCGGGCCACGTACGAGGCGGGACGCAAGGCCCGGCGCACCCACCTGCGTCCCTCCTGACGGGTTCCCTGTCACGATTGGTGCCCGACCGGACATGGAGATGGACGTGAGCTCCGGGACCGAGCACGAGGACCGCTTCCGACGCGTCTACGCCGCCGACTTCGCGTCGCTGCTGGCGTACGCCCTGCGCCGCGTCGCGCATCCCGAGGACGCGGCCGACGTCGTCGCCGAGACCTTCCTGGTCGCCTGGCGCCGAAGACGCGACCTGCCGCCCGACGGCGAAGCCCGGCTCTGGCTGTACGGCGTCGCCCGCCGCGTGCTCGCCAACCACCACCGCGGCGGCGTACGCCGGCAGCGGCTGGGGGAGCGGCTACGCCAACGGATCAGCGCGGTGATCGACGGGGACCCGGGCGGTGAGGTGCCCGAACGGCTAGCCGTCCGGGCGGCGCTGGCCCGGCTCGGCGAGCTGGACCGGGAGGTGCTGCTGCTCACCGTCTGGGAGGGCATGGAGCCGCGCGAGGCGGCCGAGGTCCTCCGGGTGAGCCCGGCCGTGGTCCGCACCCGCCTGTCGCGGGCGCGAGCCAGGCTCCGTGAACTCGTCGGTGACGACCTCGGCCCACCCGGACATGTACTCGACGTCGTGACCGCACCCGCCTCGAAGGAGGGCAGATGACCGAGGAGCACCTCGACCGGATGGTCCGAGACGCCGACCCCTACCGACCCGATGTCATCGGGCACCTCGACGGGGCCGAGCAGGCTCTCCTGGAGGAGATCATGTCCGAACCGACGCCCGACCGCGTCGCCGAAGCGCCGCAGCCACGCTCCCGGGCGCGCCGCGGCCTGGTTCGCCGCCTCGCCGGCCCGCTGACCGCGGCCGCGGCGCTCATCGGCGTCCTCGCCGTGGTCACCGTCTACGGCGAGCCTCCGGAGGACCGACAGGCGGCCCCCACGGAGACGGCCGGGCCGACCAGCGCCGGGCCGACCACGTCGATCGTGTTCTCGCCCGTGGCGTTGAAGGCCGCCGAGGAGAACCCGCGGCTGCTGATCGACGAGCCCGGCTGGCAGGTGACCACCGTCTACGGGTTCGCCGAGAAGCAGGGCACCATCGCGTTCCGCAACGGCGAACAGCAGATGGACATGAACTGGTACCCGGCGGACCAGTACGACGGCTACCACGCGGACCGGCGCCACGTCAGCGCCCCGGAGGCCGTGAAGGTGGACGGATGGTCGGGTGACCTGTTCCGCTACGGCGCCGAGGACTTCGCGGTCATGCTCCGCCCCCGCGACGGCGTCTTCGTCGAACTCCGCGCCAGCGGCGGCAACCGGAAGGAGTTCGACCAGCTTCTCACCAAGGTCGTCCGCGTCGACGTGCGTACCTGGCTGGCCGCGCTGCCGCCGGAGATCGTCACGCCGGCCAAGGTGGACGAGCGCGCCACGGTCGTGCTCGCCGACATCCCCCTGCCGCCCAAGTTCGACAAGGCCGCGCTGCGCGACCTCGGCACCAACGACGCCTACCAGTTCGGCGCCCAGGTGACGTCCCGGGTCGGCTGCGCCTGGATCGCCGAATGGCAGCGCGCGAGGCGGGCCGGCGACGACGCCGCGGTCCGGCGGGCCGTCGACGCGCTGCGCAGCAGCCACAAGTGGCAGGTGCTGCACGAGATGAACGACGAGGGCGACTGGCCGGAGGTGTTCTGGGAGACGGCCGACAAGGTCGCCGCCGGAGAGTTTCCGCGGGGCTACGAGGGGGCGCTGGGCTGCGACTGACCGTCCCTTTCCCGGCCGTGCCGGCGCTCCCGCACCGGGAGCGCCGGCACCGCGGTCCGTAGGGTGAGCGCGTGATCACCTGCGTCGTGCACTACACCATCGACCCCGCGCAGATCGAGGCGTTCGAACGCTTCGCCCGTGAATGGATGCGACTGGTCGCCAAGCACGGCGGCGTGCACCACGGCTACTTCCTGCCCGCCGAGGGCGCCAGCGACCGGGCCGAGGCGCTGTTCAGCTTCGAGAGCCTGGCGGCGTACGAGCGCTACCGCGCACGGTTCGGCGACGATCCCGAGTTCGTGGCGGCCGACCGAATCCGCGACGACTCCGGCTGCGTCCTGCGCTACGAGCGCACCTTCATGCGCCCACTCCTGCCGACCGACCAGTAGCTTCACAAGCACCGGCTGCGGCGACGTTCGTGCGACCGTCAACGCCGCGGCGGGTCACCGGTTGGCGGCCCGGGCCTCCGGTTTGATCCACCCGAAGGTGCGCTCCACGGCGCGCTGCCAGTTCTCCCGTTCCTCGGCGCGGATCGTCTCGTCCAGTTCCGGCTCCCAGCGGGCGGCGAGGTGCCAGTTGCTGCGCAGCCCCTCCAGGTCGGCCCAGTAGCCGACCGCGAGTCCGGCGGCGTACGCGGCGCCGAGCGAGACCGTCTCGGCGACCATGGGGCGCACCACGGGGACGCCGAGCACGTCGGCGACGAACTGCATGAGCAGGTTGTTGGCGGTCATCCCGCCGTCGACCCGCAGCGCTGTCAGATCCAGTCCGGAGTCGGCGTTCATCGCCTCGACCACCTCGCGGGTCTGCCAGCCGGTGGCCTCCAGCACCGCCCGGGCCAGGTGTCCCTTCGTGATGTACGAGGTGAGCCCGACGATCACGCCCCGCGCCTCGCTGCGCCAGTGCGGCGCGAACAGCCCGGAGAAGGCCGGCACGATGTAGCAGCCGCCGTTGTCGTCGACGGTGCGGGCGAGGGTCTCGATCTCCGGCGCGGTGGTGATGAGGTCGAGCTGGTCGCGGAACCACTGCACCAGGGAGCCGGTGATCGCGATGGAGCCTTCGAGGGCGTAGACGGCCGGCCTGCCGGCGATCTGGTAGCCCACGGTGGTGAGCAGCCCGTGGTCGGAGTGCACCGGCTCCTCGCCGGTGTTGAGCAGCAGGAAGCTGCCGGTGCCGTAGGTGCACTTGGCGTCGCCGGGCGCGAAGCAGGTCTGGCCGAACAGGGCGGCCTGCTGGTCGCCGAGCGCGGCGGCGATCCGCACGCCGGGCAGGACGGTGGTCGCCGTGCCGTACACCTCCGACGAGGAACGGATCTCGGGCAGCATGGCGGCCGGGATGCCGAAGAAGGCCAGCGAGTCGGGGTGCCAGCGGAGCGTGTGCAGGTCCATCAGCATGGTGCGGCTGGCGTTGGTCACGTCGGTCAGGTGCAGGCCGCCGTCCGGCCCGCCGGTGAGGTTCCAGATGAGCCAGCTCTCCATGGTGCCGAAGAGCACCTCGCCCCGCTCGGCCCGCTCCGGCAGGCCGGGGGTGTGGTCCAGCAGCCAGCGCAGCTTCGGTGCCGAGAAGTACGTGGTGAGCGGCAGGCCGCAGCGCTCCCGCAGGCCGTCGGCGCCGGCCGCCTCGGACAGCGTCTCCACCAGCGCGTCGGTGCGGGTGTCCTGCCAGATGATCGCGGGCGCCACCGGCACGCCGGTGCGGCGGTCCCACACCACGATGGTCTCCCGCTGGTTGGCGATGCCGATGGCGGCGATCTGGTCGACGCCGATGCCGGCCTCGACGAGGGCCCGGGGCACCACCTTGCCGACGTTGCGCCAGATCTCCAGGGCGTCGTGCTCCACCCAGCCCGGGCGGGGGAAGTGCTGCTGGTGCTCCCGCTGGGCCACGGAGACGAGGTTGCCGCGGCGGTCGAACACGATGCAGCGGGTCGAGGTGGTGCCCTGGTCGATGGAGACGACGTAGCTGTCGGTCATGTCCTCGTCCTCTCTGGCGCGGGGGTGGCGGTGCAGCCTGGACGGATCACCAGCGGGCGGCCCCGAGATCGCGGGACACCGCCCGGGCGGCGTCCCGGACGTACGCGACGAGCGCGGGCCGGGGGTGGCTCCTGCCGTCGCAGACCCGGTGGACCGGGCCGGAGAGCCCGATCGCGCCCACGACGAGGCCGCCGTAGCCGCGGATGGGCGCGGCGATGCCGGCCTCGCCGAGGGTCATCTCCTCGATCTCGGCGCCCCAGCCGTTGTCCCGGATCTCGGTCAGCGCGCGGGACAGGGTCCGCGCGGTGACCAGGGTGCGGCGGGTGTACGGCTCGGGTTCGCCCTGCAGGACGGCGTTGGCAGCGCCTACGTCGTAGGCGAGCAGGACCTTCCCGAGTGCGGTGGCGTGCGGGGGCAGCAGGGACCCGACGTCGAGCGTCTGCAGGGTGTCGTCGGGCCGGAAGACGTGGTGGACCACCAGCACCTTGCCGTCCAGCAGGGTGCCGATGCGGACGGACTCGCCGCTGCGCGCGGCCAGCGGGTCGGCCCAGTTGATGGAGCGGGAGCGCAGTTCGTTGACGTCGAGGTAGCTGGTGCCGAGGTGCAGCAGCGCCGCCCCGAGCTGGTACTTGCCAGAGGTCTTGTCCTGCTCCACGAAGCCGACGTCCTGAAGGGTCCGGACGATCCCGTGCGCGGTGCCCTTGGGCAGGTCGAGGGAACGGGCGATCTCCCCGATGCCGAGTCGGCCGGAACTGCTGGCCAGCAGGCGGAGGATCGCCGCGGCACGCGCGATGGACTGCACCTGACCCGGCATGGGGCGGAATGCTAGCGGCGTTCCGCCAGTCGCAACAGTGTTCGACAATGTCGACCGGGGTTCGTTGACCCGACCTCGCGGCGCTCTCTACGGTTCAGCCACTCCCACCGCTTCTGGAGGCGCCAGATGACGCAACGAGCGAAGGTTCCCGGACTTCTCGGTGAGTTGGCCGCCGAGTTCGCCGGCACCGCGATCCTCATCCTGTTCGGCGTGGGCGTGGTCGCCCAGGTGGCCGCCGCCGGCACCGGCGAGTTCGACAGCATCGCCTGGGCGTGGGGCCTCGGCGTCACGCTCGGCGTGTACGTGGCGGGCCGGATCAGCGGCGCCCACCTCAACCCGGCGGTCACCGTCGCCCTGGCCGTGTTCAAGGGCTTCTCCTGGCGCAAGGTGATGCCGTACGCGCTGGCCCAGACCGCCGGCGCGTTCGTTGCGGCCTTGCTCATCCGCTGGAACTACAGCGAGGCGCTGTCCCGCTTCGACCCGGGCCTCACGGTCAAGAGCCAGGGCGTCTTCTCCACCCTGCCGGGCGCCGGCGTCAGCGAGTGGGGCGCCCTGCGCGACCAGATCATCGGTACGGCGATCCTGCTGTTCCTGATCCTGGCGGTCACCGACGCGCGCAACTCGCTGCCCGGCGGCAACCTCGCCCCGCTGATCGTCGGCCTGATCGTGGTGGCGATCGGGATGGCCTTCGCCGCCAACGCCGGCTACGCCATCAACCCCGCCCGTGACTTCGGCCCCCGCCTCGCCTCCTTCCTGACCGGCTACGAGACAGCGTTCCAGGATGCCGGCGGCTACCCGTACTTCTGGGTGCCGATCGTCGGGCCGCTCGTCGGCGGTGTGGTCGGCGCCGGTCTCTACGAGCTGATCGTCGGCCGGTTCCTGCCCGACGAGGACACCCCGGAGCCGGGCGCCCTGGCCACCGAGGCCGCGCCGGGAGAGGCCGAGCTTTCCCGAGTCTGATCCGCCGACCCCGTATTTCCCGTACCGGAAGGAGACCCCCGCATGGCTGACTTCGTCGGCGCCGTGGACCAGGGCACCACCAGCACCCGATTCATGATCTTCGACCACGGTGGCAACGAGGTCGGCCGCCACCAGCTCGAACACCAGCAGATCCTGCCGCGGGCGGGCTGGGTCGAGCACAACCCCCTGGAGATCTGGGAACGGACCCAGACGGTGATCCAGACGGCGATGAACGAGCACGGCCTGGCCGGCTCCGACCTCGCCGCGCTCGGCATCACCAACCAGCGCGAGACCACGGTGGTGTGGAACCGCCGGACCGGCCGGCCTTACTACAACGCGATCGTCTGGCAGGACACCCGCACGGACCGGATCGCCTCTGCCCTCGAACGCGAGGGCAAGGGGGACGTCATCCGGCGCAGGGCGGGCCTGCCGCCGGCGACGTACTTCTCCGCCGGGAAGATCCAGTGGATCCTGGAGAACGTCGACGGGGTCCGGGAGGCGGCCGAGCGTGGCGACGCCGTCTTCGGTAACACCGACACCTGGCTGCTGTGGAACCTGACCGGCGGCACGGAGGGCGGTGTGCACGTCACCGACCCCACCAACGCCAGCCGCACGATGCTCATGAACCTGGAGACGCTCGACTGGGACGACGAGTTGCTGTCGTTCTTCGGCATCCCGCGGGCCATGCTGCCGGAGATCCGGCCGTCCTCCGACCCGCGCTCGTACGGCAGCACCGTGCCGCACGGGCCGTTCAGCAGCCCCGTCCGGATCACTGGCGACCTGGGCGATCAGCAGGCCGCCACGGTCGGGCAGGTCTGCTTCGCGCCGGGCGAGGCGAAGAACACGTACGGCACCGGCAACTTCATGCTGCTCAATACCGGCACCGACATCGTGCGGTCCAAGGCCGGGCTGCTCACCACGGTCTGCTACCAGTTCGGCGACGACGCGCCGGTGTACGCGCTGGAGGGCTCGATCGCGGTCACCGGCTCGGCCGTGCAGTGGCTGCGTGACCAGCTCAAGATCATCAGCACCGCCGCGCAGAGCGAGATCCTGGCCCGCCAGGTCGAGGACAGCGGCGGCGTGTACTTCGTTCCGGCGTTCTCCGGCCTGTTCGCCCCGTACTGGCGCTCCGACGCTCGCGGCGCGATCGTCGGCCTGTCCCGGTTCAACACCGACGCGCACATCGCCCGGGCCACCCTGGAGTCGATTTGCTACCAGAGCCGGGACGTGGCCGAGGCCATGGAGCAGGACTCCGGGGTGCACCTGGAGTGCCTGAAGGTCGACGGCGGCGTCACCGTCAACGACCTCTGCATGCAGCTCCAGGCGGACATCCTCGGGGTGCCGGTCAGCCGGCCGGTGGTCGCCGAGACCACGGCCCTGGGCGCGGCCTACGCGGCCGGGCTCGCCGTCGGGTTCTGGAAGAGCACCGACGAACTGCGCGAGAACTGGAACGAGAGCCGGCGCTGGCAGCCGACCTGGTCGCCGGAGCAGCGCGAGACCGGCTACGCCCGGTGGAAGAAGGCGGTCGGCCGCACCCTCGACTGGGTCGACGTCGACTGAACCGTATCCCTGTCCCACCCCAGGATCCGGGCGGCCGGCGCCCCCTCGCCGGCCGCCCACCCCGCGCAGAAAGAGAAGACGGATGCATTCCGCGACACTGTCACCGGCCGCCCGCGAGCGGTCCCTGGCCGCGCTCGGCGGCGGCCAGGAACTGGACGTCCTGGTGATCGGCGGCGGCGTCACCGGCGCCGGCTGCGCGCTCGACGCCGTCACCCGCGGCCTGTCGGTCGGGCTCGTCGAGGCCCGCGATTGGGCCAGCGGCACCTCGAGCCGGTCCAGCAAGCTCATCCACGGCGGCCTGCGCTACCTGGAGATGCTCGACTTCGGGCTGGTCCGGGAGGCGCTGCGCGAGCGCGGGCTGCTCCTGCAGCGGCTCGCCCCGCACCTGGTCCGCCCGGTGCCGTTCCTCTACCCGCTGCGGCACCGCGGCTGGGAGCGGCTGTACGCGGGGGCCGGCGTCCTGCTCTACGACACCATGAGCCTCTCGGGCAGTCACGCGCGCGGCGTGCCGGCCCACCGGCATCTGACCCGCCGGGGCGCGCTGCGCGCCTGTCCGTCCCTGCGGCCCGAGGCGATGGTCGGCGCCCTCCAGTACTACGACGCCCAGGTCGACGACGCCCGGCTGGTGACCTTCCTGGTCCGCACCGCCGCCGCGTACGGGGCGCATCCGCTGTCGCGGGCGCGGGTGGTGGGTTTCCTCCGCGAGGGCGCCCGCGTCACCGGGGCACGGGTGCACGACCTGGAGACCGACCGGGTGTTGGAGGTGCGCGCCCGGCAGGTCGTCAACGCCACCGGCGTGTGGACCGACGACAGCCAGGCACTCGTGGGCGAGCGGGGCCAGGTCCAGGTCCGGGCCTCCAAGGGCATCCACCTGGTCGTTCCGCGCGACCGGATCCGGTCCCGGACCGGCCTGATCCTGCGTACCGATACCAGTGTGCTGTTCGTGATCCCGTGGGGCCGGCACTGGCTGATCGGCACCACCGACACCGACTGGGACCTGGACAAGGCGCATCCGGCGGCGACCAGCCGGGACATCGACTACCTGCTGGGGCACGTCAACCAGGTGCTGGCCACCCCGCTGACCCGCGACGACGTCGAAGGGGTGTACGCCGGACTGCGCCCGCTGCTGTCCGGGGAGTCCGACGCCACGGCGAAGCTGTCCCGCGAGCACGCCGTGCTCAGCCCGACGCCCGGGCTGGTGATGGTGGCCGGCGGCAAGTACACGACGTACCGGGTCATGGCACGCGACGCGGTCGACGAGGCCGTGCGCGGCCTCGGCGGCGGGGTTCCCGCCTCGTGCACCGACCGGGTGCCGTTGCTCGGCGCGGAGGGCCACGTCGCGCGATGGAACCAGCGACGCCGGCTGGCGCAGCAGTTCGGCCTGCACACCGAGCGCGTCGAGCACCTGTTGCACCGCTACGGCGCCGCCGTTGACGAGGTGCTGGAGCTGCTGCGGGAGGACCCGACGCTCGGCCGGCCGCTCGACGGCGCGGAGGACTACCTGCGGGTGGAGATCGCCTACGCGGCCTCCGCCGAGGGAGCGCTGCACCTGGAGGACGCGCTGACCCGGCGTACCCACATCTCGATCGAGAGCTTCGACGGGGGGCTGACGGCGGCCCGGCCGGCGGCGGAGCTGATGGCTCCGGTCCTCGGTTGGGACGAGCAGCGGGTCGACCGGGAGGTGGCGCACTACCTGGACGTGGTCCGGGCCGAGCGGGCCGCGCACGAGCAGCCCGACGACACGGCGGCCGACGCGGCCCGGCTGGGCGCCCCCGAGGTGGTGCAGCAGGCGGCCCTGGCGGCCTGACCGGTCAGCTCAGCGCGATGGTGACGGTGGCGGTCATACCGTCGGCGCGGCGGCGCAGGGTCAGCGAGTCGGCCAGCTGGTCCGCCAGCCAGAGGCCCCGGCCGCCGGCCACGTCCCCGGCGACCTGCCGGATCGGCGGTGCGTCGACGCCCGCACCGTGATCGACGACGTCACAGAGCAGGAGGTCGCCCTGCCGCCGCAGGTGCAGGTGGCCCGCGCCGCCGCCATGGCGTACGGCGTTGGTGGCCAGCTCGTGGACGGCCAGGACGAAGTCCTCGGCGGGCTCGCCGGTCAGCCCTGCCGCCGCGAGACCCGCGGCGACGGCATGCCGCAGCTCGGTGATGGTGGCAGCGGTGAAGTCCCGGGAAAGGAGCGACGACGCCCCGCGTCGCGCGTGCCCGGCCCCCGTGGAGTTGATCTCGGCCGGCGGCCCGAAACCGCCCATGGGAAAAGAGGCTACCTGCATTCCGAATATCCGCCCGCGCCGCCCCGTCCTACTCCGGTGCGCCGGGGGGCTCCGGCGGAATCCGCAGCACGAGCAGGGCGATGTCGTCGTCACTTCTGCCCGCGAAGCGGGCCAGCAACCCGTCGCAGAGCTGCTCGGCGGTCTCCCCGTGCCGGCCGGTGAGGCTCCGCACCAGCTCCGCCAACCCGTCGTCGATCGTCGCGCCGCGGCGGTCGATCAGGCCGTCCGTGTACAGCACGACGGCGGAGCCGGGCGTTAGGGTGACCCGGTGGCTGCCGCGCACGACGCCGGCCTGGACGCCCAGCAGCATCTCCGGCGGCGCGCGCAGCAGGGTCGCGACCCCGTCGGGGGTGACGAGGACCGGTGGCGGGTGCCCGGCGTTGGACCACGACAGGGTGTGCACGCCGCCCCGGGCCTGCTCCTCGTCCTGCTCCACCCGCGCCAGGACACCGGTCGCCAACGTGTCCACGCCCAGGCCCCGCATCGTCGCCTCCAGGCCCTCCAGCACCCCGCCCGGCGGCTTCCCCACCGTGTACGCGACCCCGCGGAGCAGGTTGCGGATCTGCGCCATGGCCGCGGCGGCCTGCTGGTCGTGGCCCGCCACGTCCCCGATCACCAGGGTGAGGCCGCCGTCGGGCTGCAGGAACGAGTCGTACCAGTCACCGCCGATCCGCGCGCGTTCCGCCGCCGGCTGGTAGCGGACCGCCACCTCGGTCCCGGGTGGCTGGGCGGGCGGGGTGAGCAGGCTGCGCTGCAGTCGCTCCGACAGGTCGCGTTCCAGGATCGCGACCCGCCGCTCGGCCTGGCGCGCCTGGGCCCGCTGCAGCGCCTGCGCCACCGACGCGCCCAGCAGCCGCACGAACCCCACGTAGCCGTCGTCCAGGGGCAGGTGCTGGCTCAGCCGTGCCACCAGGATCGTCTCCGCGGACGGTGCCAGGCCCGGCAGGCGCACCCGCATCACGGGGACGTCCGCCGTCGTCTCCAGCACGAAGTCCCCGTCCTGCAAGATCGTCGACGGCAGCGCGGGCAGTGGCGGGCGGCCGGCGTCGCCGGCGGTGCCCGGGACGAGGATGTCGACGTCCGGCAGGTCCTGTGGATCGGTGCGCAGCACCCGCACCGCCCGGTCGAGGATCTCCGCCGGGTCTTCGAGGCCGCTGAGGGCGTCGCTGAGCCCGACCAGCAGGATCAGCCGCCGCTGGGACAGCACCTGCGTGGTGGTCTCGGTCGCGATGTCGATCACGCCCTCGGCCCGGCCGTCCGGGTCGCGGACCGCGGAGTAGGAGAACGTGAAGAAGCACTCCTCGGGATAGCCGCTCCGGTCCATCAGCAGCCGCATGTCCCGCGTCCAGGTCGCGCGCCCGGTCGACCGCACCGAACGGAGCATCGGCCCGATGACATCCCAGATCTCCGCGAACACCTGCGCCGCCGGGGCGCCGAGCGCGGCCGGATGCTTCTGCCCGATCAACTCGACGTAGGCCTGGTTGTAGACCATGACGAACTCCGGGCCCCAGAACAGCGTCACCGGGAACCGGGAGTGCAGGGTGAGGTCGACGGCGGCGCGCAGCGTCGGACTCCAGTCGCGCACCGCGCCCAGTGGCGTGGCCGCCCAGTCCACCCCGCGGTACGCCGAGCGCAGCGTCCCGGCCGGCTCGAACAGCTCATCCACCGCCCGACCATAGCCCCACCGCCGTACCCGGGTCGGGCGTCGACGTCAGGCGGTGCCCACGCTCACGGGATCGTCCGGGCGGGGCTGCGGCTCGGGCGCCGGGCCCGCCCCGGCCGGGTCGCCGCCGGTCGAGGACGGCCTGCGGGGCAGGCGGGCGAGCCCGGCGGCGACCCCGCCGAGGGCGATCGTCGCCGCGGCGCACAGCAGCAGCGTGTGGCGGGCGCCCATCGCGGCCATCAGGGGACCGCCGAGCATGGTGCCCAGCGGCACCGCCAGCACGACGACGGCGCCGTTGGCGGCCAGGGCGTGCGGGAGTCGCGCCGTGGTGGTGCTGCGCTGGAACAGCGCCATGGACGTGGACCGGTAGGGGGCCCAGAGGAGGCCGGCCAGGGTGAAGGCCGGCAGCGAGAGGCCGACGGGCACGTCCAGGCCGAGCGGCAGCATGGCGCCACCGAACCCGACGACGATGCCGATGGTGATCGGCCACAGCGGCCAGCGGCGCAGGTAACCGGTGGCGAGACCGCCCAGGAGCGAGCCGGCCCCGAAGGCGGTGTAGTACAGGCCGAGCGTCGTCGCGGAGCCGTGCAGGTCCACGAGGCAGGGCACGCACCACAACGAAATCGCCTCAGGGCAGAAGGCCGCACCTGCTCGGCCGACCGGAAGTGGCGGCGCCGGTCGCCGGCGGTGTCGGTCATACGACATGGCGCGCCGGTGGGAAAGGGAACGGCGGGAGGCGTTTTGTGAATAGCCGGTGAAATGTGTGCGGGAAACGCCGACAAAGGTGAGCGACCGTCCGCTGTCCCGCGCCTTTCCGACAGTGCCGAGGAATGGCGTAACCGGCGGCACTGGTAAGAGTCCTACCTGGTCAGAGCGCATGTGGAGCGGGCGTGGCGGAACCGGCAATGGTCGCACGCCGACCGGGTCGCGGTAAATGGCTGAGTCCGCTTGGTAGCAGCAGCCTGGTGAATGGGATTCAGCGCCGCAGAATTCGAGGTCGACCGGGGGAATTGTCACCCCGGCGGCTCTCACCAGCAGGAGGTAAATCCACATGAGTCGAATGACATCGGGCGGACGCGGGGGTACGGTCATGCGCCGTACCATTTTCGCGTTGGCCGCCGCGATCGTCACGGCCGGGGCCTTCGGGACCCCGGCGATGGCCGACGGCAAGCCCGTCACGCCGTCGACCCAGCCGGCCGAGGCCGTGCCGGGCGGGTTCGCCAGTTGGCGGGCGCTGTTCGCGGAGCAGGACCGGATCAACGCGGCGGCCGGCGAGATCACGGCCGCCCGCGGCGAGGGCTTCGCCGGCGTGGTCGCCGCGCCGGAGTCCCGGAGGCTCACCGTCTACTGGAAGGGGCGGGTGCCCGGGTCGGTCCGTGACCTGGCCAAGCGGCTCTCCGTGCCGGTGAAGTTCAAGCCGGCCCGGTTCCACCAGCGCGAGATGGTCGCCGAGGCGCAGCGACTCGCCGCCGACCCGCGGGCCGTATCGGTGGCCGCCAAGGTCGACGGCAGCGGGCTCGCGGTGACCGTCAACGGCCGGGCGCTGGCGTCGGGCAAGCGGGACGTGCTGCGTACCGCGCGGCTGCCGCTCAGCGTGAGCACCACGCCGAGCGCGACGGCCCTCAACCGCCAGAACGACTTCGCCCCGTACTGGGGTGGGGCGCGCTACTACGCCGGCGGTGGCTGCACCACGGGCTTCGGGGTCTACTGGAACGACGCCCGGCAGATCCTCAGCGCCGGGCACTGCGGCGTCAACGGCCAGGTCGCCTACGACGGTGGTGGCCCCACCAACACCATGGGTCCGATCATCAACGACAACAACCCGCGGGACACCCTGATGATCCGGGTCGCGGCCGGCGGCCGGATCTACACCGGGCCGTACAACGCGGCCACCAGCGTCGGGGTCGGCGGCGCCGCGTCGGACTACGTCGGCAACTACGTCTGCACCGGCGGCTCCTCCAGCGGTGAGCACTGCAGCCTGCGGGTCGACGTGGTCAACCAGTTCGTCAACATCGGGTACGTGATCGGGCCGGTGACGCAGGCCAACCACCTCGTCGCCGGGGGCTGCGCCGCCGCGCCGGGCGACAGCGGCGGGCCGGTGTACTCGTACCGGTCGGACGGCCGGATCGACGCACGTGGCACCGTCTCCGCCGGCGTGCTCGGCACGGCGGTCTGCCCCGGCGTGAGCCCCAACGGCTCCCGGACCGTCTGGTACGCCCCGCTGCTGCGGCCGGTGGGCGACGCGCAGATCGGCTCGCTGACCTACTACGGCGCCTCGCTCATCCAGGGCTGAGGCGACCAGCGTGGGCCGGTCCACTCGGGACCGGCCCACGCCGGCGCCTTAGGCGGCCGTTAAGAAGCGGTTCCGGCCGGTTCACCCGCTGGGCGGCGCTGGCAGACTGGGGCGATGCCCTCCGCCGACACGTTCGATCCGCCCGTGCCCCGCCGCCGTACCCGGGCGCTCGTCGCGGTGGCCGTCGCGCTCGCGGTGGTCGGCGCGGTCGGCGCCTGGTCGCTGCGCGACCGGGTCGCGGGCGTGGGCGGCGCGCCGGACCCGGGTGGCACGGCGGCGGTCGCCGGCCCGGCGGGCGGTGGCCCGGACTGCGCGGGCCGGCCGGCCCGGGCGACCCGCGAACTGCGCGGCATGTGGATCACGACGGTCAACAACATCGACTGGCCGAGCCGGCGGGGCCTGCCGGCCGAGGCCGCCCGGGCCGAGTTCCGCGGGTGGCTGGACCTGGCGGTGCGGCGCAACCACAACGCCGTCTTCGTGCACGTGCGGCCGAGCGGGGACGCGCTCTGGCCGTCGGCCTACGCGCCCTGGTCGGAGTGGCTGACCGGGCGCCGCGACGGCCGCGACCCGGGCTGGGACCCGATGGAGTTCATGGTCGCCGAGGCCCATGCCCGCAACCTGGAGTTCCACGCCTGGTTCAACCCCTACCGCGGCGGCCAGCCGGCCACCGTGGGCGGACCGGGCCCGCGCCTGGACCAGCTCGCGCCGACGCACCCGCTGCGGCGGCACCGCGACTGGGCGGTGACCTATCCCAGCGCCGACCGGCCCGGCAGCCGCCTCTACTTCAACCCGGGCATCCCGGAGGCGCGCCGGTTCGTCGAGGACGCGATGCTGGAGGCGGTCCAGCGGTACGACGTCGACGGGGTGCACTTCGACGACTTCTTCTACCCCTATCCCGAGGCCGGGCAGGACTTCCCGGACGACGCCGCGTTCGCCCGCTACGGCCGGCGGTTCGCCGACAAGCACGCCTGGCGCCGGGACAACGTGAACCTGCTGGTCCGCGAGATGAGCGAGCGGATCAAGGCGATCAAGCCGTGGGTGAAGTTCGGCATCAGCCCGTTCGGCATCTGGCGCAACAAGCGCACCGACCCCGCCGGCTCGCCCACCGCCGGCCTGCAGAGCTACGACGACATCTACGCCGACACCCGCCTCTGGGTACGCCGGCAGTGGCTGGACTACGTCGTGCCGCAGCTCTACTGGCACATCGGGTTCGGCAAGGCCGACTACGCCAAGCTGCTGCCGTGGTGGGCGGCCACGGTGCGGGGCACCCGGGTGCAGCTCTACGTCGGCCAGGCCGACTACCGGGTCGGTGAGCGCGGCGCCTGGCGGGATCCGGCCGAGCTGGACCGGCAGCTCGCGTTGAACCGGCGGCACGGGGTGAGCGGGAGCGTGCACTTCAGCGCCCGGCAGGTGCGCGCCGACAAGCTCGGCGCGGTCAGCCGGTACAGCCGCGCGCACTACGGCGCCCCCGCGCTGCTGCCCACGATGGCCCAGTTGCCGGCGGCGCCGCCGCCCGCACCCGCCGTCACCGGGGCGCGGCGTCAGGACGCCGGCGGGGTGGTGCTGACCTGGCGTGGCGACGCCGTGAGTTACGCCGTCTACCGGGTGGACGGCGGCACGGCCCGGCTGGTCGGCACCAGCCGTGGTGCGGGCTGGGTGGACCCCGCCGCCCCGGCCGGCGGACCGCTCACCTACTGCGTCTCGGGGCTGGACCGCAGCGGCAACGAGGGCGGGCTCAGCGCGCCGGCGACGGTGGCGTGACGGTGGCCGTCCCGCCCGGCGCGTCGGCCCGGTCCGGGTCCGCCGCCGTGGCCGGTGGCGGGTCGTCGGGCGGCTGCGGGGGTGAGATCCAGGTGACCAGCACCACCGAGATGATCATGAGAAGGAACCACGAGGCGAGCTTGGCCGGCGAGACCAGGTGCCAACCGCCCAGCTGGCTGGGGTAGAGCCAGGCGTTCGACCAGGTGGCGATGTTCTCCGCGAGCCAGATGAAGAAGGCCACGAGGAGGAAGGCCAGCAGCAGCGGCATGCGCCACCGGAACCGGAAGATGCGGAACTGCATGACGCAGCGCCCGAACACGAGCGCGACGGCGGCGATGAGCAGCCACCGCACGTCGGCGACGTAGTGGTTGGTGAAGAAGTTCGCGTAGATGGCGGCGGCCAGCACCGCCGTCACCCAGCGCCTCGGGTAGCGGGTGAAACGCAGGTCGAACAACCGGTTCACCCGGACCAGGTAGGAGCCGACCGCGGCGTACATGAAGCCGCTGAACAGGGGCACCGCGCCGATCCTGAGCAGGCCGTCGGAGGCGTAGGACCAGGAGCCCACCTGGGTCTTGAACAACTCCATCGCCGTGCCGACGAGGTGGAACAGCACGACCACGCGCAGCTCGCGCAGGCTCTCCAGGCGGCCGGCCACCATCGCCACCTGGATGGCGACCGCCGCGAGCGTCAGGAAGTCGTTGCGGGCGAACGCCGCGTCCCTCGGGTACCAGAGCTGCGCCGCGAAGATGACGGCCAGCATCGCGCCACCGAAGACGCAGGACCACGCCTGTTTGAGCCCGAAAACCGCGAACTCGGTGAGCCAGCCGGCCGGCCCGTGCCGGGGCAACCGGGCGAGGATCGCGCGGAAGCGGGTGTCGATGGCGTGTTCGGCCGTGGTCAGGGCGGCTGGTCCGGAAGGGCTGTGCATCACCTGCGACGCTATCGCGGGCTCACCGGGGTCGTCCGGGCCGTCCCGCGCAGCCCGAGCAGGGCGACCACGGCGAGCACGATGACGGCGACCGCGTACTCCTCGGCCGTCTGGCGCAGGCCGCCGCCGTGGACCACGAGGAACCCGGCGACGACCGTGGGCAGGCCGAAACCGACGTAGCAGACGACGTAGAGCAGGGAGAGCACACTGGCGCGTTCGTGCGCCTCGACCAGCGGCGTGACGGTCTTGAGGCTGCCCTGGAAGCCGCCTCCGAAGCCGACCCCGCCGAACGCCAGGCCGACGAAGAAGCCGGCGATGGATTCCGCCCGGACCGACACCAGCGTGATGATCATGCCGAGGACGAGCGCGGCGATCCCGATGAGCATCACCCTGCGCGCCGGGGCGGCCCGCAGCACGAGGATGGCGGCGGACCCGAAGACGGCGAAGACGAAGATGCTCAGCCCTCCGGCCACGATCGAGGAGTTCATGAGGGCGCGCACGAGCGCCGGACCGAGCGCGCCGAAGAAACCGGCCAGCGCCCAGACGGCGAACGCGACCGGGGCGACGACCAGCATGGGCCCGCGTACCGCACGGGGCAGCCTGATCTCCGGCCGCAGGCTCCGCAGCGCTCCCGCCATCGGCGTGACCGTCTCCGGCAGCAGCGCGACCCCGACGCCCTGGATCAGCAGGACCACGATCAGGACGACGTACACCAGCCGCGTCGGCGCGGGCAGGAACTGGACGAGCAGCGCCGAGAACAGCGCACCGACCCCGGTGCCGATGCCGGGGGCGATCGAGTTGGCGAGCGTGCCGCGGGCACGGTCGACGTCGAGCATGGCGGCGGCCGCCGCGCCGGTCGCCGCGCCGGCCGCCAGGCCCTGCACGACGCGGGCGGCCACCAGCATGGGTACGCCGCCGGCGAGGACGAAGATCACCAGCGAGACGATCTGGACCGCGATCGCGGCGAGCATGACCGGGCGCCGCCCGACATGGTCGGAGAACTTGCCGACGGTGAGCAGGGAGGCCAGCACCGCGACGGCGTAGACGGCGAACACCGCGGTGGTGGTGACCGGCGAGAAGTGCCAGCGCGACTGGTAGATCGCGTACAGGGGAGTCGGGGCCGACGACGCCGCCACGAAGGACACGATGATCGAGGCGAGCAGGAACAGGGCGCCCTTCGGCGCGGTGCGCCTCGACTCGGCGATGCTCATCAGGCGTGCTCCTCCGGTGAGCGGCGCACGGGCGGGCTCAGGCGGACACGTCGACGGCCGCGGCGCCGACGACGGCCCGCTCACCGTCCTGCTGCACGTAACCGACCACCGACGCCTGCGCGGGGTCGAGGTCCGGTGGCACCGCCAGGTCCACCCGGCCCTCCTCGGCGGCCAGGCCGACCGAGGTGAAGGCGCGTACCACGTTGTCCTGCCGCAGCCGGCGGCCGGCGTTCTCGCCCCGGGGCACGTCGTTCTCCAGGCCGCGCTCGACGACCGCCACGTGCAACATGCCCCGAGCCGGTGGCTTCTCCGCCCGGTAGTCCACCACCACCTGCCCGCCGCCCGCGTTCCCGACCGACAGGGCCAGCGGCGTGAGGGCCGCGGCCGACAGCGCGGACGTGATGGCCTCGGCGGCCCGCCGCCGGTCGGAGCCCACGAACTCGGCCGTGCCGTTGACGACCATCTGCGGCGTGTAGAGGTGTCCGGTCCCGAAGGCCCGCGCGTACGCCTCCTGCCGGGCCGTGTACGCCGCGGCGGCGTACGGGTCGGGCCAGCCCAGGTGGTCCCAGTAGTCGACGTGGAAGCCGAGCGCGAAGACCGGCTCGCCGCGCTTGCGGGCGTCCCGCTCGATCTCGGTCAGCACCTCCTCGGCGGGCGGGCAGCTCTCGCAGCCCTGCGAGGTGAACATCTCCACGACGGCGAAGCCGGCCTGCGCCGGCGACCCGGTGGGCGAGAGGTCCGTCATGGCGTGGCTCCTGGCGTCCGTCGGTCCTGCTGGCGGCACTCCGATTCCCGTTGCGGCCCGGACCATGCGCCGACGTCCGCCCCGCGTCAGGTCGGCGCCGTGTCCAGCGCCGCCAGGAAGTCGTCCACCAGGTCGGCGGTGTCCTCGATGCCGGTGGACACGCGGACCAGCCCCTCCCCGATGCCGGTGGCTTCCAGCTGCCCGGCGTCCACGATCCCCGCCCACATCGACCGGGGATGCACGACCAGCGTGCTGACGCTGCCCAGACTGGCCGCGCGCTTCGCGAGCCGCAGCCCGGCCAGCAGGGCGGCGGCCCCCGCCCGGCCCGCCGCGAGGTCGACGCCGAGCACCCCGCCGAAGCCGGTCATCTGCCGGCGCGCCAGGTCGTGCTGGGGGTGCGACGGCAGCCCCGGGTAGCGGACCCGGGCCACGGCCGGATGCCCCTCCAGGGCCCGGGCCAGGGCGAGCGCGTTGGCGTTGTGCCGCTGCACCCGCAGCGGCAGCGTGCGGATGCCGCGCAGCAGCAGCCAGGCGTCCACCGGGCCGAGCGTGCTGCCGGTGACGATCGCCGTCCGCCACACCCGCTCGACCAGCCCGGCGGGGCCGACGACCACGCCGGCCGACACGTCGGAGTGACCGCCGAGGAACTTGGTGCCGCTGTGCCAGACCAGGTCCGCCCCGGCGGTGAGCGGCCGCTGGTTGACCGGCGTGGCGAAGGTGTTGTCGACCACCACGAGCGCGCCCGCCGCGTGGGCCGACGCGACCACGGCCGCCAGGTCGGTCAGCTCCAGCAGCGGGTTGCTGGGTGTCTCCACGAGCACCAGGCGGGTCTCCGGGCGCAGCGCCCGCTCGAACGCCCCGCTGTCGGTCTGGTCGACCTGGGTGCAGGACACCCCGAAGCGCGCCAGCAGGCCGGTGGCCAGCGAGGTGGTGCCGCCGTACGTGCTGCGCTGCACCACCACGTGGTCGCCGGCGGAGAGCAGGGCCAGCGCGACCGTGGTGATCGCGCCCATGCCGGAGGCGGTGACCAGGCCCGTCTCCGCCCCCTCCAGCTCGGCCACCACGGCGGCCACCTGCGCGTGGTTCGGGTTGCCGTAGCGGGTGTAGAAGGCGCTGCCCCGCGCCTCGGTGGCGATCTCGGTGAACCGTTCGTCGGACTCGGCGCTGAACGTCGCGCTCTGCACGATCGGCGGCGCCACCGCCCCGCCGGGGACCAGGCCGTCGTCGCCGTGCACGGCGGCCGTGCCGAAGCCGGTCACGAGCGGGCCACCCGGTCCACCAGCGCGCCGTAGCTGCCCAGCGCCGTGAACTCGGGCAGCGTGAGGTCGCTGCCGTGGCGCTGCCGCAGCACGGTGACCAGCCGCAGGGCGCGCAGCGAGTCCCCGCCGGCGGCCAGGAAGTCGGTGGCCGGGTCGCGCGGCGCGGCACCGAGCACCTCCTGCCAGGCCCCCGCCACCCGGGCCGCCCACTCACTGCGCGCGTCACCGACCCCGGGCCCGGCGGCGGCGACGGGCGGCAGCGGCGCGGTCGGGTCGGCGGCCAGCAGCCGGCGGAAGCCGTCGGCGAGCGCGTCCACCCGCTCGGCGGGGACGTGCCGGTGGTCGTACTGGACGGTGACGGCCAGCCGGCCGGTCCCGGCGTCCAGTTCGGCGTCGACGGCGAGGCTGAACGCCACGTCCACGGTGATGCCCCGGCTGTCCACGATGCGGCTGCCGCCGTCGGCCGGACCGTGCGGGAAGTGGGTCCAGTTGAAGAAGTGGTCGAAGCGGGGGCCGCCCCCGCCGGCGCGGACGATCTCGGCGAGCGGGAAGCGGTGGTGCCCCATGAGCTCCCGCTCGGCCCGCCACACCTCGGCGGCCAGCTCGGCCGGGGACCGGGTGCCCAGCGCCACGCCCACCGGCAGGGTGTTGAGGAACAGCCCGAGGGTGGCGTCGCTGCCCTCGCCCTCCGGCCGGCCCCCGACCACCAGGCCGCTGACCACGTCGTCCCGGCCGGCCAGCTCGCCGATCAGCCGCAGGTGGGCGGCGAGCAGCCAGGACTTGACCGGCACCCCCGCGGCCCGGGCCGCCTCGGCGACGGCCTCGGTGGTGCCCGCCTTCAGCGGCACCCGCTGGGTGGTGGTGGTCCGGGGCTGCGCCCCGCCGAGCAGCAGCGGCCGCGCCGCGCCCGCGCCGTCCAGCCAGAACCGTCGGGTGGCCGGGTCGGCGAGGGCACGCCGTTCCGCCGCCACGTACTCCCGGAACGGCAGGCCGGGGTCGGCCGGGCGGGCCTGGCCGGCCCGCTCGGCGTCGTACGCGGCGAGCAGGTCGGTGAGGAACCGGTGCAGGCTCCAGCCGTCGAGGATGCCGTGGTACTCGGCGACGACCAGCGTGAACGCGTCGGCCTCCTCCCGCACGGCGTGCAGCCGCAGCAGCGGCGGACGCGCCCAGTCGAAGGGGCGTACGCGCTCCTCGGCCACGAGGCCGTCGATCCGCGCCCGGCGGGACTGCGGGTCGGCGCCGGCCAGGTCGGTCACCGGCACCTCGACCGGCACGTCCGCGTGCACGAGCTGCAACGGCTCGGAGTACGCGCCCAGCGCGAACCCGGTCCGCAGCACCGGGTGGGCGGCCACCAGCCCGGCCAGCACGCGGCGCAGCGCCGCCACGTCCAGCGGCGCGGCGATCCGGTGCGCCGTGACGTTGTGGTACGAGGCCGGGTCGCCGGTCAGCTCGCCGTGGTAGACCATGCCCTGCTGGAGCGCGGTCATCGGGTACGCGTCCGCGAGCCCGTCCGGCAGCCGCTCCCGGTCGGCGCCGGCCACCAGGGCGAACCGCCCGGCCTCCGCCGCGCCGGGCAGGGTCTCCACGCCGTCGACCGTGAGCCGCCCGTGCTCGACCAGCTCCCGGATCGTCTGGTGGGTGAAGATGTCGTTGAGCTGGAAGGACAGCCCGCGCTTCTGCGCCGCCACCTGCATCTGGATGCTGCGGATCGAGTCGCCGCCCAGGGCGAAGAAGCTGTCGGTCACCCCGAAGTCCGCCACCCCGAGCACGTCGCGCCACGCCTCGACCAGGATCTCCTCGGCCCGGTTGGCGGGCGAGACGCCCCCGCCGGCGCCGGGCCGGCCGAGGCGGGGCGCGGGCAGGGCCGCCCGGTCGAGCTTGCCGTTGCGGGTCAGCGGCAGCTCGTCGAGGAGCACCACCGCGGCGGGGAGCAGGTGGGCGGGGAGCCGGTCGGCCAGCCAGCCGGGCAGCCGCTCCGCCAGCGGGCCGGCCGCCGGCGCGGCCGGCGTGACCACGGCCGGGCGCGGGTCGGCGGCGTACTCCGGGCGCACGGCGTGCAGGGTGTGCCGGTCCGTGCCGGCCAGCAGGTCGTCCTGCCGCGTGACCACCGTGAAGCCGCGCGCCTCGAAGAACGCGACCAGCTCGGCCAGCCGGCCCGCGGTGTCCGTGCCGGGCGCGTCGTGCACCTCCATGGCGACCTGCGCGATCAGCGGCCAGTGCCGGTCCTCCAGCCCGGCCAGCACGTCCGCCTCGGCCCGCTGCACGTCGATCTTCAGCAGGTCGATCCGCTCCGGGGCGAGCTCGTCCAGGACGGCCGAGAGCGGCCGGACCGGCACGGTGAGCCGCCGGCCGGCGAAGCGCTCGGCGAGCAGCTCGTCGACCCGGCCGAGCAGGACGTCCCGCTCGTCCGCGCCGGCGTCCCGCTCGTTGGTCAGGTACCGCTTGATCACCGCCACCTCGGCGTCCGGGTCGGCGTACGCGGCGTGGCCGGACATCATCGAGTAGCCGGGGTAGTAGGTGAAGGACACCTCACCGGCCGCCCGGGACAGCCCGAACCCGTGCACCGTGGCCGGCACGCCGAACTCGGCGACGTTGCGCCGCAGCACGTCGACCACCGACGGCACCGGCTCGAACGCGTGGATGGTCGCGTCCGGGCAGACGGTGTGGACGAAGAGCGAGAACATGCCGATGTTCGCGCCCACGTCGAGCACCGTCGCCCCGGGCCGCAGCACGATGCCGTCGCGCAGGTAGACCTGCTGGACGAAGATCTCGTCGTACAGGTAGCGGGTCTCGTGCGGGTTGACCCCGGCGATCCGGTCGACGTCGACGGTCGGGGCCGCGCCGGGCCGGACGTAGGCGACGAGCCGGTCGCCGTACCCGTCGTCGTCGCGGGCGACCACGGCGGCGTCGGCGACCTCGGGGTGCCCGCGCAGGACGGCGGCCACCTCGCCCGGCTCCACCCGGAACCCGTGGATCTTCACCTGGTCGTCGAGGCGGCCCAGGTAGCGCAGCCGCCGGTCGGCGTCGAAGCGGACCCGGTCGCCGGTCCGGTAGACCCGCGCGGCGCGCCCGGACGGCAGGGCCACCTCCACGAAGCGCCGCGCCGTGGCCTCCGGGTCGCCCAGGTACCCGTCGGCGAGCTGCGGGCCGCTGACGCAGAGCTCCCCGGCCACGCCCGGCGGCACCGGCCGCAGCCGCTCGTCGAGCACCCAGACCGCGACGCCGGGCAGCGGCCAGCCGATGGTCGGGGCGTCGCCGGCGCGGATCTCCGCCGCGCTGGTGTCCACCGTGCACTCGGTCGGGCCGTACAGGTTGACCGCGCGGACGCCGGGCAGCGCCGCCACCGTCTCCCACAGGTCGGGCGGGACCGCCTCGCCACCGAGCAGGAGCAGGCCGGGCAGCCGGGTGTCCCCGGCGCCGGCGAGCAGGATGCGCAGCTGGGCGGGGGTCAGGTCGAGCACGTCGACGTCGTGGTCGGCCAGCGCGGCGGCGAGCGCCGCGCCGTCCCGGCGGACCTCCTCGGGCACCAGGTAGAGGCCGCGCCCGTGGCCGAGCTGCACGAGCTGCTTGACCGAGGCGTCGAAGGTGAGCGGGGCGTTGACCGCCACCCGCAGGCCGGGGCGGCTGCCCGCGTACACCGTCTGCTCCAGCGCCCCGGCGAGGTGCGCCGCGGCGCCGTGCGACACCCGCACCGGGCGGGGCGTGCCCGTGGAGCCGGAGGTGAAGATCACGTATGCGGGGTCGGCCGGGGTGGGCGCGGCGGGCGGCGGCCCGCCGGCCGCGACCAGGTCGGCCACGGTCGCGGTGGCCGGGCCGCCGGCGCCCACCACGACCTCCGCGCCGACCGCCCGGAGCTGGGCGGCGAGACGCGCCGCCGGGGCGTCCGGGTCCAGCGGCACGAACACCGCCCCGGCCCGCAGCACGCCGAGGAAGGCCACGACGGTGTCCCGGGAGCGGGCGGCCAGCACCCCGACCGGCGCACCGGCCAGGCCGCGCGCCGCGAGGGCCCCGGCCACCCGGTCGGCTCGCTCGCGCAGCTCACCGGCGGTGTACGCGCCGTCCGCGGCGACCACCGCCGCAGCGTCCCCGGCCATCCCGGCGAGGCCCGCGTCGAGCAGGTCCACGAGGGTACGCGCGGGCGCCTCGGACGCGGTCCCGGCCGCGCCGGCCAGCCAGCCGGCCTCCCCGTCGCCGAGCACGGCCAGCGGGGCGTCCCCGGAGAGCGCGGCGGGCAGGGTGCGCAGGATCGCCAGCAGCGCGTCGAGCAGCCACTGCCCGCCGACCACCCGCACGGTGACCCCCTCGCCGTCGGCCAGCGCGGTGAGCTGCGGGCCGGCGGCCGGCGCCGGGTCGGCGACCGTCACCGTGGCGCCGCCGAGACCGGCCACGGTGGCCGTGTCCACGGCGCGCCGCAGCGCGAAGGCGGTGACCGCCCCGGACTGCTCGTCCACCGGGTCGACCAGGTGGAACGTGTCGTCGGCGGCGGCCTCGGCGGCGCGGACGACCGCCAGCAGGTCGGTGGGGGAGGACGGCAGCGGCAGGGGCAGCCGGAGCGGGCCGTAGCCGCCCAGCGGGCCCACCACCCCGGCGGTGCCGTCGGCCTGCCGGCCGTCGCTCCACCGGGCCAGCACCAGATCCGCCTCGTCGGCGCCGTCCGGCGCCTCGGCCCGGCGGGACACCGCGAGGGCCCACGCGGCGAGCAGCACGGTGCCCGGTTCGACGCCCGCGGCCCGGGCGGCGTCGGCCAGCGCGGCGGCGGGCACCGTCGCGGTGACGACCGCGCTCGGGTCGTCGCCGTGCGGGGTGACCAGCCGGGCGGCCGGCGCGGCCGGACCGGCGGCCGGGGCCTGCTCCCGCTCCTCCAGCTGCCACTCGGCCACGTCGAGGAACTGCAACGCCTCCGGGTCCTCGGGCAGCGCCTCGCCGGCGTACGCCCGGGCCAGATCGGCGAGGACCAGCCGCAGGCTCGCCGGGTCGGCGATCAGCGGGGTGGCGGCCAGCTCCAGCGCGTCGTCGGTCAGCGTGACCGACAGGTCGCCCTGCGCCCCGACCGTCACGGCGCGGGCGTCGTCCACGTCCTGCAACGGCACCCGCAGACCGGGATGGTGCACGAGGGTCAGCCGCAGCGCCTCGTGCCGGGCCACCACCGTGTCGACGGCGGCCTGCAAGCGGGCCCGGTCCAGCGGCCGGTCGAGCCGGACCCGCGCCCGGACCAGGTCCTGCTTCCCGGCCCAGGCCAGGCGCTGGATCGGCGACAGACGGTATCCGTTCACACCACACTCCGGTTGACGTAGAGGTCGGACATGGCGACCAGGATCTGCCGGTCGCCGCTGAAGGGTTCCCGGCCGTGGGTGGCCAGGAAGTTGTCCACCACCAGCACGTCGCCGCGATGCCAGGGCACCGAGACGGCGTGCTGCCGGTACAGGTCGCGGATGCCGGTGACCACCTCGTCGGGGATCGGCTCGCCGTCGCCGTAGTAGGCGTTGCGGGGCAGCCCGTCCGGGCCGTACTCGCGGAGCAGCGCGCCGGACACCTCGGCCGGCATGTTGGAGACGTGGAACAGGTGGGCGTGGTTGAACCACACCGTCTCCCCGGTACGCGGGTGCGTGGCCACCGCCTGCCGGCGGGCCCGGGTCCGCAGCCCATCCCCGCCCAGCCAGGTGAACTCCGTCGCCGAGGCGGCGCAGTACGCCTCCACCTCCGCCCGGTCGCTGGTCTGGAACGCCTCCTGCCAGGGCAGGTCCAGGTGCGGGCCGTAGTTGCGCACGTAGCTGACGCCGGCGCGGAGGAACCGCTCCCGGATGTCGGCCGGGATCAGCGGCGTGATGACCCGCTCGCTGGCCAGCGGGGTGGCCCCGCCGCTGCCGGTGGCCGGCTGCGCGCACCAGAAGTAGAGGTGCGTCGGCCAGTTGTGCGAGTACGACATCTCGTGGTGCAGCGGGATCCACTGCTCGGCGTTGAACTCGGTGGAGGTGAACACCCGCTCGGCGACCTCGTGCCGAGGCGCGGCCCGCTCCAGATAGCCGAGCAGGTCCGGGCTGACCGCCCGGGCGGCCAGGCTGAAGTCGTCGGGGGTGCGCACCTCGAAGCCGCGGAAGAACACCGCGCCGTAGCGGTCCAGGTCGGCCAGCAGCTCGTCGCGGCGGCCGGCGAGCCAGCCGGCCAGGTCGAGGTCGGGCACGGCGGACTCGACGAGCAGCACGAACCGCTCGTCCACGAGCACCCGCCGGGTCACCGGTGCGCTGACCGTGCCGGTAGAGCGCCGCCGGGGCGCCGGCCCGCTCATGCCCGGCCTCCCACGGCGCCGGCGCGCGGCGCCTCGGTCAGCTCGGGCGCGGCGACCGGGTCGGACATCGCGGTGAGGATGCGGCGGGGCGGGGTGAACGGCTCCCGGGCGTGCGCGGCCAGCATGTTCTCCACCAGCAGCACGTCGCCCCGCTGCCAGGCGAAGGAGCGGGTCTCCGCCGCGTACGCGGCCCGCAGTTCGGCCAGCACGTCGTCTCCGATGGGCGTGCCGTCCCCGTACGCGGTCTGGTAGGGCAGGTCCTCCTCGCCGAGAGCGGCCCGCAGGCCGGCGCTGACGTCGTCGGGCAGCGAGGTGACGTGGAAGAACAGCGCGTGGTTGAACCAGGTCCGTTCCCCGGTGACCGGGTGCCGGCGCACCGCCGGGCGGACCTGCCGGGTCCGCAACTGCCGCTCGCCCACCCACTCCACGTCGATCAGCGCCCGGGCGCAGTACGCCTCGACCTCCTCGCGCCGGGACGTCTGGAACGCGGTCTGCCAGGAGAGGCTGATGCCGGGCAGGTAGTTGCGCCGGTAGAGCACGCCGCGCCGCTCGAACTCGGCGACCATCCCGGGTCGGAGCCGGGCGAGCACCCGGCGGCTGTCCGCGAGCGGGGTCCGCCCGCCGGCGGCCGGCTCGACCTCGCAGTGGAAGACGATCCGCAGTGGCCAGTTCACCGTGTACGACTGCTCGTTGTGCAGCACGATCGGCTGGTCGGCGGGGTGCTCGGTGGAGGTGTACACGCCCTCGGTGACCTGGCTGCGCGGTGAGGAACGTTCGCCGTAGGAGAGCACGTCGTCGGAGAGGGCGCCCATCACGGCGCGGAAGTCGCCCGCGCCGGCCACGGCGAAGCCGCGGAACAGCACCGCCCCGGCGCGCCGGGCCAGCTCGTCGACCTCGTCGCGGTGGCCGGCCAGCCAGCCGGTCAGGTCGACGTCGGGCACGTTGGCCCGCACCAGCGCCGGCAGCGGCCCGCCGGGCCAGTCGGGGCGCACGTCCACCAGGTTCCGCTCGCGGCCGCGTCGGGGGATGGTCCGGGCGACCCGGTTCTGCTCAGTCATTTCTCACTCTCCAGCGGTGTCGGCGCAGTCGGCGAGACTGCGCCGGGGGTCGGCGGCGGCGGTACGCAGCACCGCGCCGAACCGGCGGTGCCACGCGACCACGCCGTCGTGGTCGAACAGGTCGGTGCGGTAGGTCCAGAGCGCCGCCAGCCCGTCCCGCCGCTCGTCGAGCCAGAGGGTCAGGTCGAGCCGGGCGGTGTCCGGGGTGAGTTCCACGCCGGTGAACTCGACGCCGGCCGCGCCGCGGTGCCGGGCCGGCGGGGCGTTCTGCACCCCGAAGGCGACCTGGACGAGGGGGTTGCGCCGTGGCCGGCGGCTGGGCCGCAGCCGCTCCACCAGCAGGTCGAAGGGGACGTCCTGGTGGGCGGCGGCGAACAGGGTGACCCGGCGGGCCTCGGCGAGCAGGTCGGCGAAGCCGCGGTCGGGCGCCGGCCGCAGCCGCAGCGGCAGCGTGTTGACGTGGCAGCCGACGCTCTGCTCGGCGGCGACGCTGGTCCGGCCCGCGAAGGCGACGCCGACGAGCAGGTCGCGCCGGCCGGTGGCGGCGCCCAGCAGGGTGGCGAACGCGGCCAGCCCGACCATGTGCAGGCTGGCCCGGCCGGCCCGGGCCAGCTCACGGGCCGCGTCGGCGGTGGCCGCGTCCAGGGTGGTCCGCAGGGCGGCGCCGGGTGGCGGGCCGTCCTGCGCGTCCAGGGCGGTCCGTGGCGCGGCGCCGGGCGGTCTTCCGTCCTGCGCGTCCAGGGTGGTCCGGGGCGCGGCGCCGGGTCGGCCGGTGGACGGTGGGTTCGGCCGGGTCGGTGCGGCGGCCGGAGCGGTCCACCCTTGCCGGGGTGGGGCGGTGGGGAGGTCGAGCAGGTCGGGGGCCCCGCGCAGCTCCGCGAGCACGTCGGCGACCGCCCGCCGGCCCGCCGGCCCGGCCAGCCAGTCCCGCTGCGCCAGGGCGAACGCCGCCGGGCCGACTGCCGGCCGCTCGGGCGCCGGAAGGGGTTCGCCCTCGGTGTCGTACGCCCGCGCCAGGTCCCGCACGAGCACCCCGAACGACCAGTCGTCGCCGACGATGTGGTGCACGACCAGCAGCAGTGCCAGCGCCCGGCCGGTGCCGTCCGGCACCAGGTGGGCGCGGAACAGCGGGCCGGCGGCCAGGTCCATGGGTGCCCGGGTGGCCTCGGCGGCGAGCCGGCGCAGCCGCGCGTCGGGCGGCGTGCCCGCGTCGGGCGGCGTGGCTGGCTCGGGCGTGGCTGGCTCGGGCGGCGCGATGACCGGGACCACGTCGGCGGGCGGGCGGACCTGCTGCACCGGCCCGTCCGGGCCGGACGGGAAGATCGTGCGCAGCGCCGGGTGCCGGTCGACCACCCGGCGCAGCGCCCGGGCCAGCCGGTCCGGGTCCAGCGGCGTGGCGAACCGGACCGCGAAGGCCAGCAGGTAGGAGGTGTCGGCCGGGTCGAGCCGGTGCAGGAACCAGAGCCGGGCCTGCGCGGCCGAGAGCGGAAGCGGGCGGTCCGGCGCCGGGCCGGTCGGTTCGGCGTCGGGAGCCGGGCCGGCGGCCAGCCCGTCGAGGTGGAAGGCGTCGCGGGCCGGGTCGGCGGCCAGGCCGTCGAGGTGGTCGGCGGCCGGGTCGGCGGTCAGCCCGTCGAGGTGGGCGGCCAGCGCGGCCACGGTCGGGTGGGCGAAGAGGTCACCCGGCCGGACCGGCCGGCCGGTGGCGGCGGCCAGCCGGGTGGCGCAGCGGACCGCGAGCAGCGAGTCGCCGCCCAGGGCGAGGAAGTCGCTGTCGGCGCCGGTGACCGGCACCCCGAGCAGCTCGTGCCAGATCCCGGCCACCGTCCCGGCCGTGCCGTCGAGCGCGGCGGGTGCGCCGGTGTCGTCGCCCAGGGTGGGCGCGGGCAGGGCGGCGCGGTCCACCTTGCCGTTGGGCAGGGTGGGCAGCCGGTCCAGCCAGACGACGGCCGCGGGGACCAGCGGGGCGGGCAGCGCCTCGGCCAGCCGGGCCCGGACGGCGGCGCGCCGCTCACCCACCAGGTAGCCCACCAGCAGCGGGTCCCCGCTCGGACCGGGCCGCACGGCGGCGGTCGCCTCGCGTACGCCTTGCAGGGCGGCGAGGCGGGCCGCCACCTCACCCAGCTCGATCCGGTAGCCGCGCAGCTTGACCTGGTCGTCGAGCCGGCCCAGGTACGCGAGCTGCCCGTCCGGCCGCAACCGGACCCGGTCGCCGGTGCGGTACATCCGCTCGCCGGGCCGGAACGGGTCGGGCCGGAACCGGGCGCGGGTCTCCTCCGGCCGGTCGAGATAGCCCCGGGCCAGGCCCGCTCCGGCCAGGTGCAGCTCTCCCGGCTCGCCGGGCGGGACCGGTTCGCCGGCCGGGTCGAGCACGTAGGCGCGGGTCTGCGGCAGCGGCCGGCCGATCGGCGGATCGCCGCTGTCCGGTGGCACCTCCGCCCAGGTGGAGTAGGTGGTGTCCTCCGACGGGCCGTAGAGGTTGCAGAGCCGGCGGACGTGCGGGCGGGACCAGACCCGGGCGGCCAGCGCGGCGGTCAGCGGCTCGCCGGCCAGGCAGACGGTGCGTACGCTCGCCGGCAGGGCCGACGCCGTGAGCAGTTCGCCCATGGCCGACGGCACGGTGTTGACCAGGGTGACCGGCAGCCGGTCCGCGCCGGGGGCGGCGAGCGCCAGCACGTCGTCGACGAGCAGCACCCGGCCGCCCCAGCAGAGCGGGCCGAAGATCTCGAAGACCGACAGGTCGAAGCAGACCGAGGTGGCGGCGAGCAGACCGCCCAGTTCGGCGTCGTCGAAGGTCTGCCGGACCCAGTTCATGAGCACCGACGCCGAGCGGTGCTCGATGGCCACCCCCTTGGGCCGTCCGGTCGAGCCGGAGGTGTAGATGACGTACGCCAGGTCCGCCGGCGTGGCCGCGACCGCCGGGTCGGTGGCGTCCTCGACCGGGTCGAGCCGGTCGACCGGGACCGCCGTGTCGGGGAACCGGCCGGCGAGGTCGGCGCTGGTCAGCACCAGCCGCACGCCGGAGTCGGCGGTCATGAACGCCACCCGGGCCGGCGGGTACGCCGGGTCCAGCGGCACGTACGCGGCGCCGGCCTTGAGCACGGCGAGCAGGGCGACCACCAGCTCGGGTGTGCGCGGCAGGCAGACGCCCACCCGGTCCTCCCGGGTCACGCCGCGCCGCAGCAGCACCCGGGCCAGCCGGTTCGCCGCCTCGTCCAGCTCCCGGTAGGACAGCGCGCGGTCGCCGTGCCGGACCGCCTCGGCGTCCGGGGTGCGGGCGGCCTGCGCGGCGACCATCCGGTGCAGGCAGTCCACGGTGGTCGGGCCGCCGGTCACGCGCCGGCCGGTGCTCCGGCGGGTCGGGCCGGCGGGTCGGGTGGGGGCGCTCACCGCGGGGACCCCCCGCTGCGGAGCAGCGCCAGCCGCCGGTCGGCCTCCTCCTGGAGCCGGTCCTTGTCGGCGAGGATGATCGTGCCCGGGTCGTTGTCGGGCAGCTCGTCCTCCACGTCGCGGATCGGCCGGTACGCGATGCCCGCGGCGGCCAGGCCGAGCGCGCACAGCCCGGCCACGATCGCCGCGAGGGCCATGCCACGCCCCGGTCCGGTGCCCACGACGCCGGCCAGCGGACCGCCGGGGGTGGCCAGCGGGGCGAAGACGTGCTCGGCGAGCGGGCCGGCGCTGAGGAAGCCGGCCGGCACCATGAGCCAGGACAGCATCTGGCCCATGGACAGCACCCGGCCCTGGAGTTCGAGCCCGACCTTGGCCTGCACGATGGCCAGCCAGTGGGTGTTCACGAGTGCCGTGGCCAGGCCCATGCCGAACAGGCCGAGCGCCGGGAACAGCGGGCTGGGGTGCAGGCCGACGGTGAGCAGCGAGACGCCGAGCAGCACGACGCTGACCAGGATGCCCGTGGTACGCCGGGCCGTGCCGCCCCAGACGCCCATGAGCACCGAGCCGACCACCATGCCCACGCCGCTGGCGGCGAGCACCCGGCCGAGGACCGCCGGGTCGCCGAAGGACAGGGTCAGCGGGGTGACCAGGACCTCGACCATGGCGAAGAAGTAGTTCAGCGACGCGACCAGCACCACCAGGGCGACCAGGCCGTGCCGGCGGACGATGAACCGCCAGCCGCCCAGGACCTCCCGCCGGAACGGCTCCTCCCGCTTGACGAACAGCGTGTCCGGGAAGCGGACCGACAGGGTGACGAGCACCGCCACGGCGAACGTGAGCAGGTCGATGACGACGATCCCGCGCAGCCCGACGGCGATCACCAGCGCGCCGCCGACCAGCGGCGCCAGCACCGTGCTGGTGGCCGTGCCGAGGGAGACGATGCCGTTGGCCCGCCCGTAGTACCGCTTCGGCACCAGCTGCGTGACGGCCGCCAGGTAGGCGGGTTGCTGGAAGGCGGTGGCCACCGCGGTGACCGTGATCGCGGTGAACACGTGCCAGAGCTGGAGCTGACCCCGCCAGAGCAGCAGCGCGAGGCTCACCGTGCCGACCGCCGCCAGGCAGTCCGCCATGATCATGATCCGTCTTCGGTCCCACCGGTCGGCGAGCGCGCCGGCCACGGGGGAGAGGACCACGGCGGGCAGCAGCGCCAGCACGGTGGCCGTGGCGAACAGCGACACCGACCCGGTCCGCTGGTAGACCCAGAGGCTCATGCCGAAACCGGTCAGCCCGCTGCCGATGAGCGAGACGAGCTGCCCGATCGCGATCAGGTAGAACACGGCCAGGCTCGGCATGGCGCGGCGCGGGGCCGCCGGCTGCTCGCGCGGTGGCGTGGGCACGGGAGCGGGCGCCGCCGCCGGCTCCGGGCGGGCGGGCCCGGCGCAGTGCGCCAGGATGATGTCCGCCAGCTCGGCGGGCTGGTGCTTGGCGAAGTAGTGGCCGGCGCCCTCGATGACCTCCAGCGACACCCGGTCGGCGAAGAACTCCCACTCCAGGTACCGCTCCTGGTACAACTCCGTGGCGCGGTCGCCGCTGCCCACGACGCTGACCAGCGGCGCCGACAGCTTCCGGGGCAGACCCTCGGCGTAGACGTCGGTGTAGTAGTCCTCGCCCCTCGCCGAGTCGGCCAGGACCACGCGCATCACGAAGTCCTTCTCGTTGGAGTCGAAGACCTCGGTGAAGAAGCCCATGGCGCGCAACGACTCCAAGGTGCGCCGCTTCGACGTCCAGCGCTCCACCGGGAACCACCGCCGCAGCCAGCCGAACAGCCGGCCGGGCAGCCGCGGGGCGGGGAAGTGGGCGCCGATGACGACGCCGGTCACCTCGACGCCGGCCGCCTCCAGCCGGCGGGCCAGCTCGACCGCCTCGGCGCCCCCCACGCAGTGCCCGTACACGGCCACCGGGCCGGTGATGTTCCCGACCACCTCGGCGACGCAGCCGTCGACCAGCTCGTCCAGGTCGAGCAGGGGTTCGTCCGGGCGGTTCACGTCGTGGCCGGGGCGTTCCAGGGCGTACAGCGAGACGCCCGGCGGGAGCGCGTCGGCGAGCGGCTGGAAGGTGATCGCGCTGCCGCCGCCGAACGGTACGCAGACGAGCGTCAGCGTCGTCGGTGTGCCCGGCCGCGCCGGGGTCAGCTCGTGCAGCAGGCGCCCGACCGAACCTCCGGTCGCCGCCAGGTGCTCGGTCAGGCCCCGGATCGTCGGGTGGCGGAACAGGTCCAGGACGCTGATCGCCGGGTCGCTGCCGGCCAGGGCCTTGATCGCCTTGAAGGAGTCGCCGCCGAGGTCGAAGAAGTCGTCGTCGATGCCGACGCTGTCGTACCCGAGCACCGCCGCCCACCGCTGCGCCAGCGCCTTCCGGAGCGGGGTGTCCGGCGGGGTGGCGCCGGTGGTGGCGCCGCCGCGGCGAGGTGCGGGCAGGGCCGACCGGTCGACCTTGCGGTTGGCGTTGAGCGGCATCAGGTCGAGCACCACGAACGCCGACGGCACCATGTAGTCCGGCAGCCAGGTGCGGGCGAACGCCCGCCACGGCGCCGGGTCGACGTCGAAGTCCGCGGTGACCTCCGCCGGCTCCGGGTCGGCGTCGCCGCCGGGCCCGGCCAGCGTCAGGTAGGCCACGATCGACTTCTCGGCGCCGTCCTCGCGGACCACGACGGCGGTGTCGCGGACCGACTCGTGGCGGCGCAGCACCGCCTCGATCTCGCCCAGTTCGATGCGGAACCCGCGTACCTTGACCTGCGAGTCGCTGCGGCCGACGAACTCGATGCGGCCGTCGGCGAGCCGCCGGCCGAGGTCGCCGGTGCGGTAGAGCCGGCCGCCGCCGTCCGGGTCCGGCACGAACCGCTGCGCGGTCAGCGCCGGGTCGCCGTGGTAGTCGCGGGCCAGCCCCGCGCCGCCCAGGTACAGCTCACCGAGCACGCCCACCGGGGTGGGGGAGAGCCGCGCGTCGAGCACGTGGACCCGCATGTTGCCGATCGGACGGCCGACGGTGAGGTGGGTGAAGCCCGGCTCGATCCGGTCCATGGCGCACCAGACGGCGGCCTCGGTCGGGCCGTAGAGGTTCCACAGCGCGTCCACCCGCTCGGCCAGTTGCCGGGCCAGCGGCGCGGACACCGCCTCGCCGCCGCACACGGCGGTCAGGCCGGGTGTGCCCGTCCAGCCGGACTCGACGAGCAGCCGCCAGGTCGCCGGGGTGCCCTGGGCCAGGGTGACCCGCTCGGTGCGCAGCAGGCCGGCCAGCCGGGTCGCGTCGTAGGCCACGTCGCGGCCCACCAGCAGCATCCGGGCGCCGACCACCAGGGGCAGGAACAGCTCCGGCACCGACATGTCGAAGGCGAAACTCGCCATCGCCAGCATCGTGCCGTCGGCCGCCAGGCCCGGCCGTTCGCGCATGGTGGCCAGGGTGTTCACGATGGCGCCGTGGCTCACCCGGACTCCCTTGGGGCGGCCCGTCGAGCCGGACGTGTAGATGACGTACGCGAGGTCGTCCGGCCCGGCCGACGGCGCGGGGTCGGTGTCCGGCTCGGCGTCCAGCGCCGCGCCGCCGCACACCACCTCGCCCGCGAAGCCGGCGAACCGGTCGGCCAGGCCCGCCTCGGTGACCAGCACCCGCGCGTCGCTGTGCGCCAGCACGTAGCGCTGCCGCTCGGCCGGGTAGTCGGGGTCCACCGGGACGTACGCGCCGCCGGCCTTGAGCACGCCGAGCAGGGTGACCGGCAGCTCGGCCGAGCGGTGCAGGCAGACGGCCACCGTGACGTCCGGGCCGACGCCGGCCCGGCGGAGCCGGTGCGCGAGCCGGTTGGCCCGGGCGTTCAGCTCGGCGTAGGAGAGTGTCGTCGCCCCGAAGGTGACGGCGGGCCGGTCGGGCCCCGTGGCGACCTGGTGGCCGATCAGCTCGACCAGGGTCGGCCGGCCCGGCACGGCCCAGCCCGGCTCGGTGGCGGTGTCGTTCCACGTGGCTTCCCGCTCCCGCTCGGCGGGGGTGAGCACGGCCAGGTCCGCCAGCCGGACGTCGGGGTCGGCGACGGCCGCGGCGAGCAGCGTCTCCAGGTGCCCCATGATCCGCTCGGCGGTCGCGGCGTCGAACAGCGCGGTGTTGTACTCCAGCCGGAACCGCAGCCCCTCGTCCACCTCGTACGCGTACAGCGCCAGGTCCTGCTGGGCGATGCCCGGCTCGACGGCGAACGGGACCATCCGGAGGCCGGCCCTGCCCAGGTCCCGCTGCTCGGGCACGTTGAGCAGGTTGAACATCACCTGGAACAGCGGGTTCCGGCTGAGGTCGCGGGGCGCGTCGACGAGGTCCACGAGCCGCTCGAACGGCACCTCCTGGTGGTCGTACGCGCCCAGCGCCGTGCGCCGCACCTCGCCGAGCAGCTCCGCGAAGGTCCACTCGCCGTCGAGCACGGTGCGCAGCGGCAGCATGTTGACGAAGAAGCCGACCATCGGTTCGAGTTCGGCGCGGACCCGCCCGGCGACCGGCGTGCCGACGCAGATGTCGCGCTGGCCGGTGTAGCGCCAGAGCAGGGCCTTCAGCGCGGCCAGCACCGTCATGGCCAGGGTGGCGCCCCGGGCCTGGCTGAACCGGCGCAGCTCGTCGGCGGTCTCCGGCGGCAGGACCCGGGTGCTGACCGCGCCGTCGAAGGTCTGCACAGGCGGGCGGGGCCGGTCGGTGGGCACCTCCAGCACGCTCGTCACCCCGTCGAGCTGCCGGCGCCACCAGCGCAGGTCGTCGCTGTCCGGGTCGGCCAGCCGGCCGCGCTGCCAGCGCGCGTAGTCGCCGTACTGGACGGCCAGGTCGGGCAGCGGCGCGGGGCGGCCCTCGCGGGCGGCGTCGTATCCGGTGGCGAGTTCGCCGGCGATGAGGCCGAGCGACCACCCGTCGGAGACGTTGTGGTGCATGGTCAGCGAGAGCACGTGCCGGTCGGCGGCGATCCGGAGCAGCACGGCCCGGAACAGCGGCCCGCCGGCCAGGTCGAACGGGCGCCGGACGTCGGCGGCGAGGGCCGCGTGCACCCACCCGGGCACCGCGTCGGCGATCGCCGACTCCACGATGCTGCGCGGCGCGGCGTCGTCCGCGTCGTCCGGCGCGGTCACCACCGGCAGGTCGACCGGCCCGGCCGGTCGCACCTCCTGGACCGGGTCGCCGTCGGGGCCGAGCGGGAAGACGGTACGCAGCGACTCGTGCCGCCGGACCAGGTCGGCCAGCGCCCGGCGCAGCGCGTCGACGTCGAGGTCGCCGTCCAGCAGCAGCGCCGTGCTGACCGTGTACGCGTTCTGCGCGTACGCCTGGTCGAGGAACCAGAGCCGGTGCTGCCCGGAGGAGAGCGGCGCCGGGCCGGCGTCGGGGTCGGCACGGGGGATGGTCGGCTCGGCCGGCGCGGCGGGGGCCGGCTCGACCACGGCGGGCGCGGCCGGTGCGTCGACGGTGGCCGGCAGCGCCGCCGCGAGCCCGGCGACGGTCGGCTGCGCGAAGACCGTCTCCAGCGGCAGCGCGACGCCGAGCCGGGCGCGCAGGCGCACCACGACCTGGGTGGCGAGCAGCGAGTGCCCGCCCAGCTCGAAGAAGTTGTCGTGCGCCCCGATCGGCCGGATGCCGAGCAGCTCGGCCCAGATCTCCGCCACGCGTTCCTGCGCCGGGGTGCTCGGGGCGACGTAGGCGGTGCTCAGGGCCGGCCGGTTCCCGGTGTCGGCGGGCTCGGGCGCGGCCGGCGCCTCCGGTGCGGTGGGCGCGGGGAGGGCCGCCGCGCCGGCCCGTGGCACGGCGTCCACCCAGTACCGCTGCCGGTCGAACGGGTAGCCCGGCAGGGCCAGCCGGCGACGCCCGCCGCCGTGGAACCGGGCCCAGTCGACCGGTGCGCCGGCCAGCCACAGCCGGCCGACGGCGTCGAGCAGCGTGGCGAGGTCGTCGGCGTCGGAGCGCGGATGCCGCATCGCCGCCACGGCCTGGCCCGGTCGCAGGCCGGCCAGCCGGGCCAGGCCGCCGAGGGCGTGCCCGGGGCCCAGCTCGGCGAGGACCACGTCCTGCTCGGCGAGGAGCGCGGCCGACTCGGCGAAGCGCACCGGCTCGCGCATGTGCCGCACCCAGTACGCCGGGTCGGTGACCTGCCCGGGCGTGACCGGACCGCCGGTCAGGTTGCTCAGGTAGGGACGCTCGGGCTCGCGGTAGGTGACCCGGCCGGCGTGCTCGGCGAACTCGTCGAGCACCGGGTCGAGCAGGGCGGAGTGGTAGCCGCGGGCGACCCGCAGTGGCCGGCAGTCGACCCCGTCGCCGGTCAGCCGCTCGCGCAACGCCCCGATCGCCTCGGAGTCGCCGGAGAGCACGCACAGCTCCGGTGCGTTGACGGCGGCCAGCGACACCCGGTCGTCCAGCAGCGCGGCCACGGCCGCCTCGGGCAGGCTCACGGCGAGCATCGCCCCGGCCGGTGTCCGCTCGACCAGCGCGCCGCGGGCGCAGACCAGACGCAGGGCGTCGGGCAGGGAGAAGACGCCGGCCAGGCAGGCGGCGACGTACTCGCCGAGGCTGTGTCCCACCATGAGATCCGGCGTCACGCCCCGGGCGAGCAGCGACCGGGCGAGCGCGTACTCGCTGACGAAGAGCGCGGGCTGGACCAGCCGGGGCCGGGCGAGCAGCCGCTCGGCCTCCGCGTGACCGTCCGGCGCCGGGCAGAGCAGCGTACGCAGGTCCAGCCCCAGGTCGTCGCGGATCAGCTCGGCGCACTCGTCCACCACGGCCCGGTAGGTCGGCTCGGCGCGGTGGAGGCCCGCGCCCATCGCCACGTGCTGGGCGCCGTGCCCCGGGAAGGCGAACACCAGCGGTCGCCGGCCGCCGGGGTGGACGCCGCCGAACTGGCGCTGCGGCGCGTCGAGGGCGGCCAGCGCGTCGGCCCGGTCCGCCGCGACGAGGAACCGCCGGTGGGGCATGGACTGGCGCCGGCCCAGGTTGGCCGCGACGTCGGCGAGGTCCACCTCGGGCCGCCCGTCGAGCCAGTCGCGGAGCTGGCGCGCCTGCCGCTCCAGCGATTGCGGCGTACGGGCCGACACGACCAGCAGGTGCGGCCCCGCGGCCGGTGCGGCCGTCCGCGGGGCCGGTGTGGCCGGCGGCTCCTCCAGCACCACGTGGGCGTTGGTGCCGCCCATGCCGAACGAGCTGACCCCGGCCCGGCGCGGTCCGTCGACGGTCCACGGGCGGGCGCTGTCGTCGAGGTAGAACGGGCTGCCCGCGAAGTCGATCGCCGGGTTGGGCTCGCGCACGTTGATCGCCGGCGGCAGCGTACGGCTCCACAGGGCCATGACCGTCTTGATGAGACCGGCCACCCCGGCCGCGGCGTCGGTGTGCCCGATGTTGGCCTTGACCGAGCCGAGGGCGCAGAAGCCGCGGTCGTCGGTGCCACGGCGGAACGCCTCGGTCAGCGCGGCCACCTCGATGGGGTCGCCGAGGCTGGTGCCCGTCCCGTGCGCCTCCACGTAGCTCACCGAGCGGGGGTCCACACCGGCCGTGGCCAGCGCGTTGCTGACCACCTCGACCTGACCCGCGACGCCCGGCGCCGTGTAGCCGGTGCGGCGTGCCCCGTCGTTGTTGACGGCGGAACCGCGGATGACCGCGTAGACGGTGTCGCCGTCGGCGACCGCGTCCTCCAGCCGCTTCAGCGCGACGATCCCGACCCCGCTGGACTCGATGCTGCCGCGCGCGTCCGCGCTGAACGGGCGGCAGTGCCCGTCGGGCGAGTAGATCCCGCCGTCGTGGTAGAGGTAGCCCCGGCGCTGCGCCGGGAAGATGCTGACGCCGCCGGCCAGGACCAGGTCGGACTCGCCGGTCAGCAGGCTCTGCCGGCCGAGGTGCACGGCCACCAGCGAGGTCGAGCAGGCCGTGGCGACGGTGACCGCGGGGCCGGTGAGGTCGAGCTTGTAGGCGACCCGGCTGAGCAGGAAGTCCTTGTCGTTGCTGATGGAGAGCTGGTGCTCGCCGATGGTGCCGGCCAGCTCCGGGTGGCCGCTCAGGTGGTCGAGCAGGTAGCTGCTGCGGCCCGATCCGGCGAAGAGGCCGATCCGGCCGGGGTGACCGGACGGGTCGTGGCCGGCGTGCTCCAGCGCGTGCCAGGCGCACTCCAGCAGCAGCCGGTGCTGCGGGTCCAGGGTCTGCGCCTCCCGGGGCGTGATCCCGAAGAACGCGGCGTCGAACTCGTCGATGCCCGGCAGCCAGGTCCCGGCCCGGACGTACGCCGGGTCGGCCAGCCGGTCGGGGTCCGCCCCGTCGGCGAGCATCTCCTCGACGCTGAACTCCCGGACCGACTCCACCCCGGCGCGGATGTTGTGCCAGTACTCGTCGAGGGTCCGGGCGCCGGGGAAGCGGCAGGCCATGCCGACGACGGCGATCAGGCCGGTCGGCTGCCCGGTGTCCCCGGCCCCGCCGGCGCGGGGCCGGGCGATCGGGGCCGGCGCGACGGCCGGCGCGGTCGCCCCGGTGGTGGCGGTGGTGAGGAACGTGGCCAGGGCGTCGACCGTGGGGTGCCGGAACAGGTCGGTGACGGTCACGACATCGCCGAGCGAGTCGCGCAGCCGTCCGAGGACCGCCAGCAACCGCATCGAGTGGCCGCCGAGGTCGAAGAAGTTGTCCCGCACGCCGACCGCGTCGACGCCGAGCACGTCGCGCCACACGTCGACGACGAGCCGCTCCAGGCGTACCCGGGTCGCGTCCCACCGGACCGGGCCGGGCGCGGGCGCCGGCGGTTCGGGGGCGGCGGCCTCGGGTGCGGACCGTGGCCGGGGCACGTCCGCCGCGCGGCCGGGCGTGGGCAGCGCGGCGGTGTCCACCTTGCCGTTGCCGGTCAGCGGCAGCGCGTCGAGCCGCACGAACGCGGCGGGCACCAGGTAGGACGGCAGGTCGGCGGCGAGCGCCGCCCGGAGGTCCGCGACGTCGGTCTCCGCCGCGCCCGCGAGGTACGCGACGAGCCGCGGGTCGTCGGGGTCGTCCCGGCGCAGCTGCACCGTCACGTCGAGCTCCGGCCGGCAGCGGCGGACGGCGGCCTCGACCTCGCCGCACTCCACCCGGTAGCCGCGCAGCTTGACCTGGCGGTCGGTGCGGCCGAGGTATTCGAGGTGCCCGTCGGGGCGCAGTCGGACGAGGTCGCCGGTGCGGTAGAGCCGCGCGCCGGGGACGGCCGAGAACGGGTCCGGGACGAACCGCTCGGCCGTCAACCCCGGCTGGTTCAGGTAGCCGCGCGCCACGCCGGCCCCGCCGACGTACAGCTCGCCGACCACGCCCGCCGGGACCGGGTTGCGCCACGCGTCGAGCACGTACAACCGGGTGTTGGCGATCGGTCGGCCGACGGGGACGGAGCCGTCGTCCGGCGAGCTCGGGTCGACCTCGTACGCGGCGCAGCCGACCACGGTCTCCGTCGGCCCGTACTCGTTGACCAGCGCGGTGCCGGGCGCGTGGGCCCGCCAGGGCGCCACCTGGTCGGCGCGCAGGTTCTCGCCGCCGATCACGAAGCACCGGGTACGGCCGGCCAGCTCGGCGGGGCCGAGCTGGTGGCGGACCAGGTCGAGCTGCGCCGGGGTGATCTTGACGAGCCCGAACGGCGTCCGCTGCTCGCGCAGCGCCTCACCCAGCGCCTCGGGGCCGAGGTGCTCGCCGATCATGCGCACGGTGGCGCCGCTGACCAGCGGGACCAGCAGGCTCGTCACGGTCAGGTCGAACCCGATCGACGAGTGCAGCGGGACGACGTCGCCGGGCCGCAGCCGGTAGGCCTGCGCCGCCCAGCGCACGTAGTTGCACACGCCGCGGTGGGTGACCATGACGCCCTTGGGCCGGCCGGTGGAGCCGGAGGTGTGGATCACGTACGCCAGGTCGTCCGCCGACGGCTGCCGGGGGCGGCGGGCCCGCCGGCGCGGGCCGCCACCCCGGGCCGGCTCGGCGGCCGGGACCGGCGCGTCCGGGCCCGGCACCAGCAGCGCCGCGCCGTCGGGCACCAGGTGCGCCAGCTCCGCGCAGGTGAGCACGACCGGGGCGGCGGCGTCCGCGATCAGGTGCCGCAGCCGGGCCGGCGGGTTGGCCGGATCCATGGGTACGTAGGCCGCGCCGGTCCGCAGCACGGCGAGGACCGCCACCGCGAACGGGACCGCGCGGGGCAGGAGCACCCCCACCAGGCTGCCGATGCCGACGCCCCGCCCGCGCAGCGTGTCCGCCAGCGCCTCGGCCCGGGCGTGCAGCTCCTGGTAGCTCAGCGCGGCGTCGCCGTCGGTCACCGCCACGGCGGCCGGCGTCTCCCGCGCCTGCCGCTCGATCAGCAGGTGGACCAGGTCGTCCGGCTCGGCGGGGGTGGCCGTGCGGTTCCACTCGCCGACGAGCTGCCGGTGCTCGTCCGGGGTGAGCATCGTGGCCGCGCCGACCGGCGCGGCCGGGTCGGCCAGGAGCGACCGCAGCAGCGTCTGGAAGTGCCCGGCGAGGCGGGTCATCGCGTCGCCGTCGAACAGTTCGGTGCGGTACTCCAGCGCCGTGCGCAGGCCGTCGGCGTTCTCCCGGACCGAGACGGTGAGGTCGAACTTGGCGGTGTCGACGGGCACCTCGACCGTGGTGACCTCGAGGTCGTCCAGGCGCGGGGGCGCCGCCTCCCGGCCGTAGACGAACATCACCTGGAACAGCGGGGTGAAACCGGGCCGGCGGGGCGGACGCAGCGCCTCCAGCACCGTCGGAAAGGGCAGCTCCTCCCGGCTCAGGCCCTCCAGGGCGGCGGTCCGCACCCGCCCGAGCAGCGTCTCGAACGACGGGTCGTCGTCCAGCCGGGCCCGGACGGCCACGGTGTTCAGCAGCAGCCCGACGAGCCGCTGCGTCTCGGGCCGCCGCCGGTTGGCCACCGGCGTGCCCACGACGATGTCGCGCTGCCCCGTCCAGCGGGCCAGCAGCACGTGCGACGCGGCCAGCAGGACCATGTACGGGGAGACCCGCATCCGCCGGCAGAGCGCCGTGAGCGCCTCGGCGGGGACGTCCAGCGGCACCGACAGGGTGGCCCCCGCGCTGGACGGCACGACGGGGCGCGGCCCACGGGTGGGCAGCTCCAGCACGGCCGGCGCGCCCGCGAGCCGCTCGCGCCAGTGGCCGAGCTGGGCGGCCGCCTCCGGGCCGTCCAGCCAGTCCCGTTGCCGGGCCGCGTGGTCGCGGTAGTCGGTGTCGACCGGGTCGAGGTGCGGTGGCCGCCCCGCGCGGTGCGCGGCGTAGAGCCGTTCCCACTCGTCGTGGAGGATGCCGAGCGACCACTCGTCGACCGCGACGTGGTGGAACGTCAGCAGGAGGACGTGCTCCTCCGGCGCGCAGCGCAGCAGGAGGGCGCGCACCACAAGGCCGCGTTCCAGGTCCATCGGGGCGTGCGCCTCGGCGTGCATCCGGGCCTGCAGCTCCTGGTCGCGTTGCCAGGTGGGCAGCCCGCTGAGGTCGTGCACCCGCAGGAGGCCGGGGCGCGGCTCGTGGATCACCTGCGCCAGGCGTCGCGCCGCGTCGTCGTCGCCGGGCGCACCGTCCGCGGCCGGGACGAGGGTGGTGCGCAGGGCGGCGTGCCGGGCGACCAGATCGTCGAGTGTGGCCGACAGGGCCGGCACGTCCAGCGGACCGTGCAGCCGGTACGCCAGCGGCACCAGGTAGGTGGTCGTCCCTGGGTCGAGGCGGCTCAGCTGCCACATCTGGTGTTGCGCGGCGGAGGCCGGAGCAGGGGCCGTGTCGGGCGGAAAATTGCCGGCGTCGACCCTTGTGATCAGTGTTTTCATAAGACAGGTGCAGATCCCTCGATAGGAATTTCCTGTCCCTATCATCGACAGCAGTGATCTTTGGCGGGATCCCCGGATCGGGCGGCCGTCGATGCGTTCGGCCGACGGCATCGCACGTTCGTCTATTTTTCCGGCGGCGGTAACCTTTGCGACTGCGGCGGCCCGCCGACCCCGTCCCCGCGACGGCGCGACGCCACCCTCCAGCAGCGGATTTGCCCTCTCCGGGCGGGCCCGGACGGCGGTGCCGCCGGCCCGGTCGCGGCTCGCGGGCGCCACTGTTGACAATCCGACTCCGGGCCGTGCGTGTCCCGTCGGAGCATTTTGGTCGGATGCACCCGACCGTGACCTCTCTATGCGGCTGTGCCACTCCTATGTCGACTTGAGGCGGGCGCAGATCGTGGCGAGCAGAGTGGCTGAGGGCGATTTCCCGGGACACGCTTGCAATGAGCATTTCCGGCAGTTCGGTGATGAATTGAGGCAGTGGTGGGCGAGGCATGCGGTGTCGTCGTGTGCTCACGGGATGCCGCACCTCGGCACGGGGGAGGATGTGACCATGAGTGGACTCGAAGCAGTGGTTCCCCGGCGGGTCGTCGTCACCGGCGCGGCCGGAAAGCTCGGTCGCGCCGTGGTCGCGCACCTGCGCGCGGCGGGCGTCGACGTGCTCGCGGTCGACCGCGCCGGCGGGCGCGACCCGCGTGACATCGACGGCGAGTTCCTCCTGGTCGACCTCACCGACTACGGGCAGGTGCTGGAGGCGTTCACCGGCGGCGCCGACGAGCACGCCGGCGGTGTCGGGGCAGTGGTGCACCTGGCGGCGGTCCCGGCGCCCGGGCTGCTGCCCAACGCGGTGACCTTCGCGAACAACTCGGCCGCGACGTACAACGTCTTCGCCGCCGCGCGGGCGGCCGGGATCAAGCGGGTCGCGTGGGCGTCGAGCGAGACCGTGCTGGGCCTGCCGTTCGACACCCCGCCGCCGTACGCGCCGGTGGACGAGGAGTACCCGCCGCGCCCGGAGTCGACCTACTCGCTGAACAAGGCCCTCGAGGAGGAGATGGCGCGGCACTTCTGCCGCTGGGACCCCGACCTGGTCATGGTGGGCCTGCGCTTCTCCAACGTGATGGACGTCGAGGACTATGCGGGATTCCCGGCCTTCCAGGCCGACCCGGGGCTGCGCCGCTGGAACCTCTGGGGCTACATCGACGCCCGCGACGGCGCCCAGGCGGTCGAGCGGGCGCTCGCCCACGACCAGCCCGGCGCCGACGTCTTCATCATCGCCAACGCCGACACCGTGATGACCAGGTCCAGCGCCGGCCTGATGGCCGAGGTCTACCCGGACGTCGAGATCCGCGGGGAGCTCGGCGAACACGAGACCCTGCTGAGCATCGACAAGGCCCGCCGGGTGCTGGGCTACGAGCCGCGGCACTCCTGGCGCGACCACGTCGATCCCGCCGGTTGATCCGCCGATCAGGCGGCGGAGGCTCCCGTGAGCAGGGCCCCGCCATCCGATCGGGGGAGCGGGTCTGTATCGGAAGGTGGGGCGGCCCGCCGGTGCGGCCGGAATTGATGCCGTGCGGTGGAATCCGGGTGCGCCGCGGTACCGCGAAAAGACCTTGCCTTCTACGGTGACGTCCGGCACGCGGGCGGGTGGACGTCGCCGGGGACCGACCCGGTGGTGCCGTCCCGGGCGTTCACAGGGAGTTGACTGGATGCAGGTCTGGAGTCGCACCGCTGCGGGTCTGGTCGCCGGGGCCGTCGTGGTGATGGGCGTACCGGCGGTCGCGGGCACCGTGGCGACCAAGCTCACCACCACGGGCGCGGCCACCACCGCGCGGACCGGCACGGCGGCGATGAGCGGCGGCGCCGCGCTCGGCGCGGCGCGCACGGTCGCCACGGCCGCGCAGGTGGTGCCGGGGGACACCCGGCTGGTGCCGACGGCGCCGCGCACCGACACGCCGCGGATCACCAACGGCGAGATCAAGGACCTGGAGGTGATCGGCAACCGGGTCTTCATCGCCGGCACCTTCACCTCGATCGCCAACGTCGGCGGGGCGACCATCGCGCAGAAGTCGCTGGCGTCGTACAACCTGGACACCGGGAAGGTCGACACCGGCTTCAAGCCGACGTTCGACGGGTCCGTCGAGGCCGTCGAGGCGTCGCCCGACGGGTCGTCGCTCTACGTCGCGGGGTCCTTCAACACGGTCGGCGGCGTCACGAAGCGGAAGATCGTGAAGCTCAACCCGACCACCGGCGCGCCGATCGCCGCGTTCACCGCGACCGCGAACGCCCGCGCGACCGCGCTGGCCGTGAGCAGCACCGCCGTCTACGTGGGCGGCCAGTTCGCCACCGTCAACGGGGTGAGCCGCCCCGGCCTGGTCGCGCTCAACCCGACCACGGGCGCGGTCGACACCGCCTTCAACCTGCCGCTCACCGGCGGCATCGGCGTCGGCGGCATGCTCACCGTCCAGCAGCTCAAGCTGACTCACGACCGGAGCAAGCTGCTCGTCGTCCACACCGGCCGGCAGATCGCCGGCCAGGACCGCTACGGCGTCGCGCTCATCAACACCGCCACCAAGGCCCTGCTGCCGTGGCGTACCCGGCTGTGGGAGGACAACCTCTCCTTCGTGGGCGGCATCCAGCGGGTGTTCGCCGGTGACATCGCGCCGGACGACTCCTACTTCGTCGTCACCAGCGGCTCGGGCGGCGACCGCCCGCCGATCAACGACACGGCCATCGCGTACCCGCTCACCGGCGCCGACAACGTCCAGCCGCTCTGGGTGTCGCGGCACTTCGACAGCGTCTACTCGGTCGCCATCACCGCCACCGCGGTGTACGTCGGCGGCCACTTCAGCTGGCAGGAGTCGCCGACCTCGAACGTCCCGTGGCCGGGCCTGGACAACGTCGGGTACGGCACCGGCCAGGGCCTGAGCGGCTACGGCCTCGGTGACCAGGTGGTCCGCCGCGACCACCTCGGCGCGCTCGACCCGGCCACCGGCACGGCGCTGGAGTGGAACCCCGGTTCCAACTCGTACGAGGGCGAGAAGGCCATGCTGGCCACCGCGCGCGGACTGATCGTCGGCGGCGACGGCAACGTCAAGGGCGGCAAGACCGTCGGCCGGGTCGGCTTCTTCGACCTGAACACGGTGCCGGCGCCGGCGGCGGTCGACACCACCATCGTCACCCCCATCGAGGGCGCCGTGAAGCCGGCAAACGAGCCGTTCACGCTGGGCGGCCAGGCGCTCGCCCCGGCCGGCGTCACCCGGGTCCAGATCGAGATCCAGAACAAGAACACCAGCCAGTACCTCCAGGACGACCTGAAGACGTGGGGCGCGTCCAACAGCATCAACGCCACGGTCGCCGCGCTGAACGCCACCTCGACCACGTGGACGCTCCCGGTGTCGCTGCCTTCCGGCGTCTACCAGATCCAGGCCAAGACGTTCGGCCGCAACAGCACCAGCGACCCCACCAAGGCGGTCAAGAAGATCGAGACGTTCCGGTTCGACGACCTGCCGCCGTCGACGCGGATCGACTCGCCGCCCGGCGGCCTGCTCGCCACGAAGACCTTCGTCGCCACCGGCACCGCCACCGACGACAAGGGCGTCAGCGCGCTGACCTACTCGTTCCGCACCCCCGACAACCGCTACCTGCAGGACGACGGGACGGTGGCCGCGGTCTACAACACCTTCCGCGGCGAGCCGGACGTGATCGGCGCGCTGTCGACCACCTGGCAGTTCGAGGTGGCCCTGCCGATCGAGGGCCAGTGGAAGATGACCGCCACGGCGATCGACACCACCGGGCAGAGCGACCTGCGCGGCGACACCCGGGACTGGACCGTCTCGGCGACCGGTGTCCCGCCCACGGTGGCCATCACCGCGCCCGTGCCGATGACCCCGCCGACCGCGGCCGCGCCGGTCACCGTCGGGCCGGGCGGCACCATCACCTTCGCCGGCACTGCCCAGGACGACGACGCCGTCCGGTCGGTCGAGATCTACCTGCGCAACAACACCACGCGGGAGGCGCTGGCCGCCGACGGCACGTGGGGCGCCGACTCGGTGGCGGCCTACTACCGGATCTCACCGACCAACCTCAACGCCGCCTCGTACGCCTGGTCGTTCACCACCGTGCCGCTCACCCCGGGCGTCTACGACTTCCGGGTACGGGCCACCGACAGCCTGGGCCTGACGACCTCGGGCAGCAACCAGGGCCGGCTCAGCGTCACCGCGCAGGTGCCCGGCGACGCGTTCCCCGACGGCCGGCTGAGCTTCACCGGTGTCGACCAGAACGTCGACCAGCTGCACCTCAACCTGGCCGGCACGGCGACCGACGACAAGGGCGTGCAGAGCGTCCGGGTGGCGCTGCGCGACCTGGACACCGGCCGGTACGTCCAGCCGAACGGCACCATGGCCGCCGCCTTCGCCACGGTGAACGCCACGCTGGCCGCGCCGGGCGCGACGAGCACCGCGTTCACCCTGTCGATCGACCTGCCGACCAAGGGCGAGTACAGCGTCGAGGCGTGGGCCGTCGACACGGCCGGCCAGCAGGACGGCTCGACCTCCGGCGCCACGGCGCGGTACCTCGTCTACCCCGGTGACCTCGACCCGCGGCTGGAGCCGAGCATCACCCCGGTGGAGGGCGAGGCCTACACCGGCGGCCGGATCGTGGTCACCGGCCGGGCGGTCGACGACGTCGGGATGCTCCGCGTGGAGATCCAGATCTCGAACAGCGCGGGCCAGGGGATGAACGCGGCCGGCACGTTCAGCACCCCGGGCACCCCGGGCAACTTCCCGTGGATCGCGTCCTTCCTCACCAGCCCGGGGTCCCCGGGATCGAACTTCGCGTACACCTCGCCGGCGATCCCGGCGGGCACCTACAAGGTCTCGATCCGGGGCGTCGACACGTACGGGCAGTTGCAGCAGCCGCCGAGGACCGTCTCGGTCACCGTCAGCTGAGCACGGCCGCGGACCGGTCCGGCCCTCCGGGGGGCGGGCCGGTCCGCGGCGCGTTCAGCGGGGTACGACGATGCACATGCCGCCGGCGGCGGGACCGTCCATCGCGGTCAGCGCGTCCGGCACCTCGTCGAGGCCGATGGTGCGGGTGATCAGCTCGCCGGGACGCAGGACCCCCGCCGTGACCAGCCGGAGCAGCTCGGGGTAGGCGTGCGCCGCCATGCCGTGGCTGCCCCGCAGCTCCAGCTCGTACGCGATCACCAGCTCCATGGGCACCGCTGGGCGGCCCTGGGCGACGGGGAGGAGGCCGACCTGCACGTGCCGGCCGCGCCGGCGCAGGCTCTCGACGGACGCCACGCAGGTGGCGTGACTGCCCAGCGCGTCGAGGGAGAGGTGGGCCCCGCCGCCGGTCGCCTCCCGGACGGCCGCGGCCACCGCGCCCGGCCCGGTGAGCGCGCCGCCGTCGAGGCAGACCGTCGCCCCGGAGCGCCGGGCGAGGTCCAGCGCGCCGGGGGCGATGTCGACGGCCACCACCCGCGCGCCGCAGGCCGCCGCGATCATCACGGCCGACAGGCCCACCCCGCCGCAGCCGTGCACCGCCACCCACTCGCCGGCCGCCACCCGGCCCTGCTGGACCACGGCCCGGAACGCCGTGGCGAAGCGGCAGCCGAGCGCCGCCGCGGTCGGGTAGTCCAGTTCGTCGGGGAGCCGGACCAGGTTGACGTCGGCGTGCCGCACCACCACGTACTCGGCGAACGAGCCCCAGTGGGTGAAGCCGGGCTGCGTCTGCCGCTCGCAGACCTGCTGGTCGCCCGCCAGGCAGGCGGTACACCGCCCGCAGGCGCAGACGAAGGGTGCGGTGACCCGGTCACCGGGCCGCCAGCCGCGGACGTCCGCGCCGACCGCCGCGACGACGCCGGCGAACTCGTGCCCGGGGACGTGCGGCGGGCGGATGTCGGGGTCGTGCCCCTGCCAGCCGTGCCAGTCGCTGCGGCACAACCCGGTCGCCTCGACCCGGACCACCACGCCGTCGGGCGGCGCCACCGGGTCGGGGACCTCGCGGACCTCGGGCCGGGCACCGAACTCGTCGAAGATCACGGCACGCATGCCCGGCATCCTCACACGCCGCCCGCCCGGCCGGCGACGCGGCCGGTGGTGCGGTGGCCGCCGATACCGCCGCTGCCCACGGCCATGGATGCCACGATGGGGGCGTGACAGCGCGGGGCTGGTATCTGGTGGGGGCGCCGTGGGACTGCTCGGGCCTCGGTCGGGGTGAGCGGCTCGCCCCGGCCGCCCTGCGCGCGGCCGGGCTGTCGGACCTGGTCCCCGACGACGCCGGGGACGCGCCGATCGTCATCGACGACGACCGGCGGGACGACACCACCGGCGTACGCGCGCTGGGCCAGACCAGCCGGTCGGCGCGGGTGCTGGCCGACTCGCTCGACGCCGCCGCCGGGGGCCGGGCCGGCCGCCGGCCGCTGGTGCTGGGCGGTGACTGCAGCCTGCTGCTCGGCGTCCTGCCCTGGCTGCGGCAGGACCGGGGCCGGGTCGGGCTCTGGTTCGTCGACGGGCATCCCGACTTCCTCGACGGCGCCTCCTCGCCGACGGGGGAGACCGCCGACATGGACCTGGCCCTGCTCACCGGCTCCGGTCCCGAGCAGCTCACCGCGCCGGCCGGGTCGACCGCGCCGCTCGTCGCGCCCGCCGACGTGGTGCTGATCGGCCACCGGACCCGTGATCTCGACCCGGAGGCCGCCGCGGAGGTGGCCCGGCTGCCCGACAGCATCCGGCGGATCGACGCCCCGGCGGTCGTCGACGCGCCGCGGCGGTGCGGCGAGCGCGCCGCGGCCCTGCTCGCCGACGTCGACGACGGCGTCTGGCTGCACCTCGACTGCGACGTCCTCGACCCGGCGGCCCTGCCGGCCGTGAGCTACCCGGAACCCGGCGGGCCGACCACCGGACAGCTCGCCGACCTGCTGGAGCCGCTTTTCGCCTCGCCCCGGCTGCTCGGCGCGAGCATCGCCGACTTCCGTCCGGACCTGGATCCGGACGGCACCCACGCCGCGACGCTGGTCGCGCTGCTGCGCCGGCTCCTGTCCGGCGACGCTCGTTGACGGTCCGATTCCGTGGCCGGCGGCTAATGTGCGACCGGAGCCGGCCGCTTCCTTTTTCCGCCTCCCTCGGTAAGGTCGTTAGCGCTGCTCATCGCGGGTGTCGATGCGCAATCGGCACGCCGCAACTTGCAGGCCGGCAAGGAATTCGCAACGCCGATGGAACGCAATTCCCAAGGCAATCCCATTGATGTCGACAAATCTTGACTTGATTCGTCGAAGGGCGCACCGTGAACGGTGCCGGCACCCGAGGGGTCGCCGGGTCGCCATTCCAGGAGGCGGTCATGCGGTGGAATCCGTTCGCCGGCGCGTATCTCGCCGACCCGGCGCAGGTGTGGCGGGAGCTCCTCGACTCCCCGGGCGGGGTGCACCACGACGAGGACCTCGGGCTGTGGCTGATCACCCGGCACGCCGACGTGCGCCGGGCGCTCAGCGACACGGAGAGCTTCCGCAACGCCCTCACCCTCGCGCCGGTCTACGACGTCTGTCCGGAGGCGATGGCCGTCATCATGCAGATCGACGCTCCGCCCACCACGGCCGCCGCCGACCCGCCGGTGCACCCGCGGACCCGCCGGGCGCTGCGGGCCACCTTCGCCAACACGGCCGACCGGGTCGAGCAGCGGTACGGCCCGATCGTCCGGCGCCGCGTCGACGAGCTGGTGTCCCGCCTCGCCGCCCGCGCCGGCCAGCAGGTCGACCTCGTCCCCGCGTTCACCACCGAGCTGCCCCTGCTGGTGCTGCTCGACCTGCTCGGCGTGCCGGAGCGGGACATCGCCCGGGTCCGGGCCTGGGCGGACGGCCAGATCGCCCTGGTCTGGGGGCGGCCGGAGCCGGCGGAACAGGTCCGGCTCGCCCAGGGTCTGCTGGAGTTCTGGCGCTACTGCCAGGAACTCGTCCGCGACCGTCTCGACAGTGACCGGCCCGGCGACGGCTACGTCGACCAGCTGCTCGCGTACCGGGACGGTGACGACGAGGTGCTCACGATCGCCGAGGTGTCGAGCATCGTGTTCAACCTCCTGGTGGCCGGGCACGAGACCACGGCCGGGCTGCTCGCCCACGCGCTGGACCAGGCGCTCGCCGATCCCGACCGGTGGCGGGCGATCGCCGCCGAGCCGCACCGGGTGCCCGCCTTCCTCACCGAGACGCTGCGCTTCGCGCCCGCCATCGACGGCTGGCTGCGGGTGACCAACCGGCCGGTCACGGTGGGCGGCGTCAGCATCCCGGACGGGGCGCGCTGCCTGCTGCTGATCGGCGCCGCGAACCGGGACCCGGCCGTGTTCGCGCACCCGAACCGGTTCGACCCGGAGCGGGCGGACGGGACCGACCACCTCTCGTTCGGGCACGGGCCGCACTTCTGCATCGGCGCGGCTCTGGCGCGGCTGGAGGCCGGGATCGCGCTCACCCGGCTCGCCGCGGCCGTGCCCGGTCTGCGGCCGGCGCCCGGGCACCGCCGGTCGTACCAGCCCAACGTGGCGTTCCGCGCGCACCGCGGCCTGCCCGTGGTGGTCGACACGGCGGTGCCCGCCGTCGCGCGGCCGGCCGCCTGACCCGCGTCGCCGTGTCGGGCGCTGACCTGCGGACGCCGTCACGGAGCGGAGTCATGTCTTCACACCCGCCGGTGAATGGGTTAAGAATTGTCCCCTGCGAATGCCCAGTCATCACCCCGCCCCGATCTCATGTCGATGCCGATCCGGCGTCGCGAAGGTGAGCACATGGATCGCACGCCCCCGTCGAGCGCCGCTCACTCCGCCGCCAGCCATCGCTTCCGCGCGGAACTGCGTCGCTGGCGGACGCGGCAGGGCCTGACCCAGCGGGCGCTCGCGGAGCGGGTGCGGTTCAGCCGGGAGACGGTGGCCGCGGTCGAGTCCGGCCGCCGGTTCGGCAGCCAGGAGTTCGCCGTCCGGTGCGACGAGGTGCTCGGCACGGGTGGCCGGCTGGCGGCGTTGTGGCCCCAGGTCGCGGCGGAGCAGTTGGCCGCGGACGGCCGCCGCGGGCCCCGGTTCGGCGAGGTGGCGCGGCTGGAGGCGGGGCCGCCGGCCCGGCGCGACGCGCGCGATCCCGAGGCGGTCGTGGCGGCCATCGACGAGTTGCGGGAACTGATCGGTCAGGTGCTCGGCCAGCCGGAGGCCGACGGCCCGCCGTCCTCGCCGTCCTCCCGGCGCTGACGCCCGGGAGGGGCGGGTCGTCACGCACCGTCAGCGCTGCCAACTCTGGGTACAGATGCTGGTACGGGCTGTTTGTACCACCGTCAGGTCTGGTCTGGGCGCACGGCTTCCGGCGCAATGAAACGTGCAATCCGCAAATGCAGATAGACCGTTGTTGATGAGTGCGGGGAGTCAGCCTTGGCGTCGAGCACGAGGTCCCACGCGGCCCGACCCTACCCGACCCGCCGCCGCGGCTGGAAGATTGCCGCCCGGATGCGCCTCATCGTCGCGGCCCCGCTGGTCGCCGTGCTGGGCTTCGCCGGCCTGGCGCTGACCGAGAGCGCCCGCCAGACCACCCGCGCCAGCGACCTCGGCCTCCTGGCACAGCTCGGCGCGGAGGCGGGCGACCTGGCCCACCGGCTGCAGAACGAGCGCATCGTCGCCGCCGACCTGCTCACCCGGGGCGCCCCCGAGCAGCAGGACGCCTTCGCCGACGCCACCACCGCCACCGACGCCGCCGTCGCCCACTACCGCCGGCAGCGGGCGAAGCTGCCCGCCGGCTCCGCCGCCGACCAGGCCGTCCTGCCGCGGATCGACGCGGCGCTCGCCGGCCTGCCGCCGCTGCGGGCCCAGGTGCGCACGGCGGAGCGCGCCTCGGTGTCGGCGATGACCTTCAGCTACCGGATCGCCATCGCCGACCTGCTCAGCCTCCGCGGGAGCGTCACGCTCGGCGTGGTCAACGCCCGGATCGCGGACGGCATCCGGGCCTCCGCGGCGCTGTCCCAGGTGGCCGAGGCCATCGGCCAGCAGCAGGTCGCCGTCCTGCGCGCGGTGTCGTCCGACCAGCTGACCCCCGCCATGCAGCAGGACATCACCGCCGCCCGGGCCGGTTTCACCGAGTCGAGCCTCGCCTTCCTGGCGCTCGCCCGGCCCTCCTGGCGCGGCTGGTGGGAGCAGGCCGCCAGCGGCGAGAGCGCGCTCCTGCTGCAACGGATGCAGGACCAGGTGTCCCGCAGCGTCGCCGGCAGCCCGCTGGAGCTGGACCTCGACACCTGGGTCACCGCCACCCGGCAGTGGTCGGTGCGCCTGGCCGAGCTGCGCCAGCGGGTCGACACGGTGGTGCTCGGCGACGTCCGCACCGCGCACGAGGACCAGCGGCGGCGCACCGTCATGGAGGCCGTGGCCGTCGTGGTGGCCCTGGTGCTCACCACGCTGGTCACCTGGGCGGTGGCCCGGCAGATCACCCGGCGGCTGCGCCGGCTGCGGGACGCGGCGAACGCCGTCGCGTTCGAGCGGCTGCCCCAGGTGGTGGCGCGGCTCGAACACCCGGACAGCTCCTCGGTGGACCCCGACGAGCTGGCCCGGCGGCAGGCCGGCGACGCGCTGGAGCCGTCCAGCGACGACGAGATCGGCGAGGTGGGGCAGGCCTTCACGGCGGTGCACCGGGCGGCGGTGCGGACGGCGGCCGAACAGGCGGTGATGCGCGCCAACACCGCCGAGATCTTCATCCACCTCAGCCGGCGCGAGCAACGACTCGTCGACGCGGTGCTGGCCCAGGTCGACAAGGTCGAGCGGGACGAGACCGACCCGGACCGGCTGCACCAGCTCTACACGCTGGACAACCTGGCGACCCGGATGGGGCGGATCAACGCGAGCCTGCTGGTGCTCGGCGGGGTCGGCGTCGGGCGGGTACGCCGTCACGACGTGCCGCTGCAACAGGTCCTCCAGGCGGCGCAGAGCCAGATCGAGCACTACGCCCGCATCCGACTCGGCCTGGTCGACGGCGACGTCGCCGTCGGCGCGGAGTCCGTCGACGAGGTCGTGCACCTGCTGGCCGAGCTCATGGAGAACGCCACCGGCTACTCACCGCCGGGCACCGACACGTGGGTGACCGGCCGCAGCCTGGGCGACCGGGTGATCGTGCAGATCAGCGACGAGGGCGTGGGCCTGTCCCCGCAGCGGCGGCAGCAGCTCAACGACCTGCTCGTCCGGCCGCCCGCCATCGACGTTGCCGCGGTGCGGGCGATGGGGCTGGTCGTGGTGGGGCAACTCGCCACGCGGCTGGGCGTGGCCGTGCAGCTCCGCCCCGGCCCGCGCCGCGGCACCATCGCCGAGGTGGCGCTGCCGGGGTCGATGATCCGTCCGCTGCCCCCGGAGGAGTTCCTGCTCACCCCCGGCCGACCGTCCCGGCGGGCGGCGCGGACCGCCGTCGCGCCGCCCTACCGGGCGGCGCCCGAGCCGTGGGCCGGCAGCCCGCCGGCCGACCAGGTGCTGCCGGTGGCGCCCGTCTTCCAGCCCGCCGCCGCGCCGGACCGCGGCACCGTGCCCGCCGAGGAACTCGTCATCTACCACCAGGTCAACCACTGGTTCCAGGCCGACCGCCCGGGGGCCGGCAACGGTACGCCGTGGGCCAGCCCGGCCGACGACGCCTGGCGTACGGCGGCCCGGGCCGACTCGCCCGAGGTCGCCGGCACCACCACCTCGGGCCTGCCCAAGCGGCAGCCGCAGCAGCACCTGGTGCCGGGCGGCGTCACGGTGCCGCGGCAGCGCTCCGAGCACCGCGACCCGGCGCGGGTGGCCACCGCCATGGCCGCGTACGCCCGGGGGGTCGCCGGCCGCCGGCCCAATCTGATCAACAACTGACCCGACAGGGGAGTGCACGTGACCGACCACCAGGATCTCGGCTGGCTGCTGGACGCCTTCGCCGAGCGCGCGACCGAGGTCAGCCATGCCATCGCCATCTCCAGCGACGGCCTGATGGTGGCCGCCACCCGAGGGCTCCCACCCGACCGGGCTGACCAGCTGGCCGCCACCGGCAGCGGGCTGGTGAGCCTGCTCCGCGGCGCGGCGGCCTTCTTCGACGCCGGCGCGGTGATCTCCAACGTCACCCAGCTCGAGGGCGGCTTCATGTTCTCCATGGCCTTCAACGACGGCGCCTCGCTGCTCGTGCTCGCCGACCCGCAGTGCGACGTCGGCAAGGTCTCCTACGAGATGACCGAGCTGGCCAACCGCATCGGTGACGCCCTGACCCCGGCGGCCCGGGCGGCCCTGAGCCGCAGCCGCTGACCCCGGCGCCCCCACGCCGGAACCCCACCCCCCACGTAGGAGCACACATGTCCCTCACCATGTCCCGGCGCGGCCGCGCCCGCACCGCGGCGCTGCTCGCCCTCGTCCTGCTCGCCACGCCCGCGTGCGCCCACGACGAGGGCGGCGCCGGCGCCGGCGCACCCGTCAAGATCGGCCTGCTGGCGTCGCTCTCCGGCACCTACCAGGCGGTCGGCAAGGACATCCGCGACGGTTTCGAGCTCTACCTGTCCAGCCACGACGGCAAGCTCGGCGGCCGGGAGGTGGAACTCGTGGTCGCCGACGAGGGCAACGGCGCGGCGACCGCAGTGCCCGCCGCCACGAAGCTGCTCAAGCAGGACCGGGTCGTCGCGCTGACCGGCGTCGTCGGCGGCGGCTCGGTGGCCGCGGTCTACCCGCTGCTCAACGAGACGAAGGTGCCGTTCGTCGGCTCCAACGGCCGGCCCGAGCTGAAGGACGTCTCCCGGGTCTGGCACACGTCCTACCTGTCCGACGAGCCGGGCGAGGCGATCGCCCAGCACGTGCGCGACGACGTCAAGGGCAGCGTCTACGCCATCGGTCCCGACTACCAGGGCGGCTGGGACGAGTTGCGCGGCTTCACCGAGGCGTTCGCCAAGGCCGGCGGCAAGCTGGCCAACCCGGACGGCAAGGCCACCTTCACCCCGTTCCCGGCGACCACCAACTTCACCCCGTACTTCGCGCGGATCAAGGCCTCCGGCGCGGACGCCGTCTACACGTTCTACGCCGGCAGCGCGGCCGTCGACTTCGTGAAGCAGTACGCCCAGTCGGAGGTGAAGGACCTGCCGCTCTACGCCGCCGGGTTCCTGACCGAGGGCGGGGTGCTCAACGCGCAGGGCGAGGCCGCCCGGGACATCTACTCCGTGCTCAACTACTCGCCCGACCTCGACAACGCGGAGAACCGCGCCTTCGTGGCCGCCTGGAAGGCCGAGCACGACGGCTCCCCGACCACGTACGCCATGGCCTCCTACGACGCGGCGGCCGTGCTGGACCGGGCCATCGCGGCGGCCGGGGACGACGCGACGCCGGAACGCGTCAACGCCGCCATCGGCCAGCTCGGCCAGATCGCGAGCCCGCGCGGCACCTGGCAGTTCTCGCCGGCCACCCACGCGCCGGTGCAGAAGTGGTACCTGCGCCAGGTTCGCCAGGACGGCCGGGCGCTGTCCAACACCGTGGTGGGCGACCTCGCCACCGTCGGCGGGTGACCGCGGTGGCCGCCGGCATCCGGTTCGACCCGTACGTCGTTCCCGCCATCGACGGGGTCGCCTACGGCCTGCTGGTCTTCGTCGCCGCCGCGGGGCTGGTGCTCTGCTTCGGCGTCGCCGGCATCCTGAACCTGGCGCACGGCACTCTCTACGCGATCGGCGGCTACACCGCGGCCGCGCTGCTGGACGGCGGCTGGCCGAGCCTGGCGCTCGCGCTGGCCGTCGGGGTGGTGGCCGCCACCGCGTCCGGCGCGCTGGTCGCCGGGCTGCTCACCCGCGTCGCCGCCCGCAGCCACCTCACCCAGGCGCTGCTGACCTTCGGGGTGGCCCTGGCCGGCGGGAGCCTGCTCGTGGGCGCCTTCGGGCCGGACGACCCGCCGGTGCGCGTCCCCGCCGCGCTCGACGGGTCGGTGGCGGTGGCCGGTCACCGCTATGCCGCGTACCGGCTGGTCTTCATCGTCGTGGCGGCGCTGCTCGCCGGCCTGCTCCACCTCGTGGTGCGCCGCACCCGGGCCGGGATGCTGGTCCGCGCGGCGGTCGACGACGCCGAGATGGTCGCCGTCCTCGGGGTGAGCCCGGCCCGGATCCGGGTCGGTGTGCTGGCGGCCGCCGGGGCGCTGGCCGGCGTCGCGGGGGTGCTCGGCGCGCCGATCATCGGCCCCGGGCCGGACACCGCCGACGCCGTGCTGCTGCTGTCCCTGGTGGTGGTCGTCCTCGGCGGCCTCGGCTCGATGACCGGCACCCTGCTCGCCGCCCTGGCCGTCGGCCAGATCCAGACCCTGGGTGTCGCGCTCGCCCCGTCGGCCGCCCCGTTCCTGCTCTTCGCCGCCATGGCGGTGGTGCTGGCCGTGCGGGCGCGGGGGCTGGCCACCGTGCGGAGGGCGACGTGAGGCGGGGAGCGGTCCGCGCGCTGCGCCGCGGTGTCGCCGTGGTGGTGGTGGCCGCGCTGGTGCTGGCGCCGTGGACGGTGGATGACTACACGGTCGCGCTGCTCGCCCGCACCCTGGCGCTCGGCCTCGTGGCGGTGAGCGTCGCGCTGCTCACCGGCGTCGCCGGGCTGCCCACCCTCGGGCAGACCGCACCCTACGCGGCGGGCGCCTACGCCAGCGCGGTCATCGGCAGCCACCTCTCCGACGTCGGCCTGGTGCACCTGGCCGTCGCGGCGGCGGCCGGGGCGGCGCTGGCCGCGGTGACCGTGCCGCTGGTGGTCTCGGCGCTGGGCGTGGTGCTCCTGATGATCACCCTGGCGGTCGGCGAGCTCGCCGTGGCGGTTGTGGGGCGCTGGCGGTCGGTGACCGGCGGCACCGACGGGCTGGCCGGCGTCGCGGCCTCCCGTCCACTGTGGGGGTTGCCGGTGCTGGCCACCGACCGGGCGCGCTACCTCTACACGCTGGTAGTCGTCGCGGCGCTGGTCGGTGTGGTGCTGCTGGTCCTGCGTACCCGGGTCGGGCTGCTGCTGCGGGCCGGCCGCGACGACGAGGCGCGGCTGCGGGCCAGCGGCCACCGGGTGCCCGGCCACGTCGCCGGCGTGCACGTCGCCGCCGGAGCGGTCGCGGGCGCCGCGGGCTCCCTGCTCGTGGTGGCCCAGCAGTTCGTCTCCCCGGCCGACTTCGGTTTCGACACCTCCGCCCTGCTGCTGCTCGGCGTGGTGATCGGCGGCACCGCCTCGGTGGGCGGCGCGCTGGTCGGCGCCGCGCTCGTCATGGCCGCCCGGGACTGGCTGTTCGGCGTGCTCCCCGGGCAGGCGCCCCTGGTGCTGGGGCTGGCGTTCGTCGCCGCCGTCTACCTGCTCCCCGACGGCGGGCGCCGGCCGGCCGTACGCGGCCGGCTGCTCCCGACCGTCCCGGCCCGCCGTCCGGCACCGGACCGCCCGACGCCGACGGGAGCACGCGCATGACCCCGCTGCTGTCCGCCCACGGGATCACCGTCCGGTACGGGTCGCTGGCCGCGCTGGACGGCGTCGACCTGTCGATCATGCCGGGCCAGCGGCACGCGCTGATCGGGCCGAACGGCGCCGGCAAGACGACGTTGCTGGACGTGCTCGGTGGGTCCACCCGGGCCGGCGGGGGCCGCGTGCTGCTGGCCGGCCGGGACGTCACCCGCCTGGGCCCGGCCGCCCGGGCCCGCCGGGGCGTCGCCCGGATCCACCAGCGCCCGGCCGTCTGGTCGACCCTGACCGTGCGGGAGAACCTGCTGGTCGCCGCGCTGCCGCGGGCGGTGCGGCCGGGCCGGTGGCGCCCGTCGGCGCGGCGGCGGGCGGCCGCGCGGACGGCGGACGCGCTGCTGGCGCGGGTGGGCCTGACCGGGATCGCCGGGATCCCCGCGGGGCACCTGGCGCACGGGCAGCGCCGGCAGGTGGAGATCGCCATGGGGCTGGCCGGCCGGCCCCGGCTCCTGCTGCTCGACGAGCCGGCCGCCGGGCTGTCCACCGTCGAGGTCGGGTGGCTCATGGGGTTCCTGCGGACGCTGCCCCGCGCGGTCGCGGTGCTGCTGGTCGAGCACCGGCTGGACCTGGTGTACGCGCTCTGCGACACGGTGACCGTGCTGCGCGACGGCCGGACCCTGGCCACCGGTACGCCGGCCCAGATCCGCGCCTCCGGCCCGGTCCGCGAGGCGTACGCCGAGGGGGTGGCCTGATGCTGCGGATCGACGGGCTCTGCGCCGGCTACGCGGGCGGCACCGTGCTGCACGAGGTGAGCCTCGACGTGCGCGCCGGCACCGTCCAGGCGGTGGTGGGGCGCAACGGCGCGGGCAAGAGCACGCTGGTGCACAGCGTGGCCGGCCTCGTGCGGCCGTACGCCGGCCGGATCGAGATCGGCGGCGCGCAGGTCGCCGGCCGGCAGCCGCACCGGATCGCCCGGTCCGGGGTCGGCCTGGTCCCGCAGGGCCGGCGGGTCTTCTCCCGGTTGACCGTGGCCGAGCACCTGGTCCTGGCGGCCGCGCCGTGGCGGGCCGCGACGCCCGGCGGCGAGGGCTGGACGGTGGCCCGGATCCTGGAGCTGCTGCCCCGGCTGGGATCCCGGCTGCGCCACCGCGGCGACCAGTTGTCCGGCGGCGAGCAGCAGATGCTGGCCATCGCCCGGGCCCTGCTCGGCCAGCCCCGGCTGCTCCTGCTGGACGAACCGTGCGAGGGCCTCGCCCCGGACCTGGCGGCCCGGGTGCGGGAACTCGTCGGCACGCTGGCCCGGACCGGGCTGACCGTGCTGCTCGTCGAACAGCAGCTCCGGCACGCCGTCGAGGTGGCGGACCGGATCGCGGTGCTGGAGTACGGCCGGGTCGTCTACGACCGGCCGGTGCACGAGGTCCGGGCCGACCCGGACGTCCTGGCGGCGATGCTCAGCGTCGCCGCGGTCCCGGAGCCGTCGGCTCCCCGACCGGTGCCCGGGCTCTGGCCCGACGCCGGGCACTGACCCGACCCGCAGCGACAGGGATGAGGAACGATGCCGACCCACGTCCATGACACCGACTACGCCTTCGACAACGGCTCTCCGGACGCCGTGCCCCAGATGCGGGCGCTGGAGTCCTTCCTCGATCCGATCACCGCGCGCCGGATCGCCCCGCCGGTGCTCGCCCCGGGCGGCGTGTGCTGGGAGGTCGGCGCCGGCGGCGGTTCGGTCGCCCGCAACCTGGCCCGCGCGGTCGGCCGGGGCGGGCGGGTGCTGGCCACCGATCTCGACACCACGCACCTCACGCCCACCGGCAACCTCGACGTACGCCGGCACGACGTGCGCACCGAGCCGCCGCCCGGCGACGCCTTCGACCTGATCCACGCGCGGCTGGTGCTGCTGCACCTGCCGGAGCGGCGGCGCGTGCTGGCCTCGCTGGCCGGCGCGCTGGCCCCCGGGGGGTGGCTGGTGGTCGAGGAGTTCGACTGCACGGCGCCGCTGCGGGTGCTGACCGCCCCGAGCGACGACGCGGCGAAGCTCTTCGCCCAGGTGACCGACGCGATGCTCGACATCCTCCAGAGCCACGGCGCCGACCTGGCCTGGGCGCAGGACGTGCACGGGGAGCTGGTGGCGGCGGGGCTGGTCGAGGTCGACACGGTCGTCCACGCGCAGAGCTGGCCCGGCGGCTCCCTCGGAGCGTCGCTGTACGGGACGAACTCCCGGCAGCTGGAGCCGGAGCTGCTCGACGCCGGGTTGTCGCCCGGTCAGCTGGAGGCGTTCCGCCGGCTGCTGCGGGACCCGGGGTTCGCCGTGATGTCGTACCAGTTCGTGTCGACCCGGGGGCGGCGGCCGGCGGCGCGGTGAGCGTCGTCCCCGCCGCTACCGCCCGAGGAACTCCTCGATGACCGTGGCCAGCCGCACCGGGGTCTCGTACATGGCGTAGTGGCCCGCGTTGGCGAGCACCTCGAGACGGGCGTTGGGGTAGTGGCGCAGCCAGGTCTCGCGCATCGTGCCGGCGCCCAGCGCGGGGTCGTGCTCGCCGACCACGGCGAGCGCCGGCACCGGGTTGCCCTTCACCTCGTCGGTGAAGTCGGTCCGCGCCCACGCGGTGAGGTAGGCGCCGAAGGCCTCCGGGGTGGAGTGGGCGAGGGAGAACCGGACCATCTCGTCGAGCCAGCGGCCGGACAGCCGGTTGCCGGTGGTGAGGTCGATGATCGCGCGCCGGTTGGCCGGGTCGGCGGCGGCGCCGTCGAACAGCGCCCAGCTCTGGAGGTCGAACGGCACGCCGCCCGCCGGGACCGGGCTGATGCCGACGAGGTGGGTCACCCGCCCGGGGGCGTCGGCGAGGACCCGCTGGGCGGCGCTGCCACCCATGGAGTGCCCGACCACCGAGAACGTGTCCCAGCCGAGGGAGTCGACAAGCGCCAGGGCGTCGCGGGAGATCTCGGCGATGGTGTGCTCGCCGGTGACGCCGGCGCGCCCGCCGTAGCCGCGGTAGTCCGGGAACGCCCAGGTGAAGCGCTCGGCGTCGATCAGCTCCGGCAGCCAGCCCCAGCCGCGCGCCGAGCCGAACCACCCGTGCAGGGCCAGCACCCGGTGCGGCCCGTGACCGACGGTGCGGTGGCTGATCGTCATGTGGGGGCCCCTTTCACCGGTGCGGCGTGGCGACAGTGAACGACCTGACGGCCCGGCGGGGGAACACCGGCGTCGGATAGGCGACGGTGTCCGAGGTGACCGCCCGCCCCGGTCGGGGGTGGACGGTCACCTCGGAACGGGGATCAGATCAGGCCGCCCATGGCCGGGTCGCTGATGCTGGGCTTGCCGTTCTCGACGTGGCCGGCGTACCGGGCCGTGAACGCGGCGTCGGCGGAGACCGTCACGGTCAGGTCATACCAGCCGTGCGCCCGCGACACCGACCACGACGGCGACTCCGTCCCGCCCGGCTTGAGCGACAGCCTGGTCCGCCGCGACGAGTAGCGGTCGGCGACGGTCACCTCGACCCGCTTCGCGCCCCGGTTCACCAGGGTCAGGCCGACGTGGTGGTCGCGCTCGTCGTACCGCGCCCGGACGTCGACACCGGCGCCCGCGCCGCCGGTGAAGCGGCGGAAGAAGCCGTTGGGGCCGTGCACCTCGAGGTCGTACCCGGCGGTGGCGTCCCAGGTGTCGCTCACCTGACGGCCCGGCTCCACCGTGTAGGTGCGGGGCGGCTGGGCCGGGTCGGCCGAGCGGACCCCGAAGACGCCGCTGGCGCCACCGGAGTTGCGGAGGTCGAGGTGGAACGACGTGCCGACGGCCCGCCCGTCCACGTGCAGGGTGTACGGGATGGCCCGGGCGGCCCGTACCCCCCGCTCCTGGCCGGGCAGGCGCGGGTCGGCCGGCGGCACCGGCGCCTCGTCGGGCTTGCGGGTGAGGTCGACCGGCTTGAGGTCGGCGGTGTCCGGCAGCTTCACCCGCGGCGAGGCGTTCGGGGTCCGGAAGTCGAACGCGCTGGTCAGGTCGCCGACCACCGCGCGGCGCCAGGGCGTGATGTTGGACTCGACCAGGTCGGCCCTGCCCTTGGCGAACCGGGTCTCCAGGAAGCGGATCAGCGAGGTGTGGTCGAACACCTGGGAGTTGACCCAGCCACCCCGGGTCCACGGCGAGACGACGATCATCGGCACCCGGATGCCGAGGCCGTACGGGCCGGCGGCCCGCCGACCGTCGCCGGGGAAGATCTCGTTGGTGGTGGGCACTGTCGACAGGCCCTCGGCGCGGCTCTGCGGCGGCGTCGGCGGCACCAGGTGGTCGAAGAAGCCGCCCTCCTCGTCGTACGTGATGAACAGGGCCATCCTGCTCCACACCTCGGGGTGGTCGGCCAGGATGTCGACGACCTGCGACATGTACCAGGCGCCGTAGTCGGGACCCCAGTTCGGGTGCTCGCTGTAGGCCTCCGGCGCGACGATCCAGGAGACCTGCGGCAGCGTCCCCTTCGCCACGTCGCGGCGGAAGTCGGCCAGCAGCGCCTCGGGGGAGCGGTCCTGCGCCACGATCTCGGTGCCGGTCTTCGCCCGGTCGGCGAGGGGGCTGCCGGGCCGGGCGTTCTGGTACTGGTGGAAGTAGAGCAGCGAGTTGTCCCCGTAGTTGCCGATGAACGGGTCCCCGGTCCAGCCCCAGTAGCCGTCGGCGGTCAGCCCGAGACCGGCGTCCTGGTAGACCTTCCAGGACACGCCCGCGCGCTCCAGCCGCTCCGGGTAGGTCGACCAGTCGTAGCCGGCCTCGGCGTTGTCGATGACCGGGCCGCCACCCTTGCCGTCGTTGCCGACCCAGCCGGTCCACATGTGGTAGCGGTTGGGGTCGGTCGAGGCCAGCACCGAGCAGTGGTAGTTGTCGCAGACGGTGAAGGCGTCGGCGAGGGCGAAGTGGTACGGCAGGTCGCTTCGGGTGTGGTGGGTCATGGTGACCACGCCCTTGTTGGGCACCCACCGGTCGTACCGGCCGCCGTTCCAGGCGCCGTGCGTGTCGGCCCACCCGTGCGGCGGGTCCGGCAGGAACGTCTGCCCGAGGTCCGGCACCTCGGGCCGGAAGGGCAGCAGGTCGGCGGAGCCGTTCGGCTGGTGCCAGACGCTCCGGCCCGAGGGCAGCGTCACCGGATGCGGATCCGCGAAGCCCCGGACCCCGCGCAGGGTGCCGAAGAAGTGGTCGAAGGAGCGGTTCTCCTGCATGAGGATGATGACGTGCTCGACGTCCTCGATCGAACCGGTCCGGTTGTTCGCCGGGATGGCGAGGGCCTTGCTGAAGTCCACCGGCAGGGCGGCCGCCGCCACCGGCGCGCTCATCATCTTCAGGAAATTTCGACGGTCAACACTTGCCATGACAGAGCACCCACCTGACTGACGCCGAACGATTGGCGGGTGCACGCTATTGGCGCCAGGTGGATCTCACGTGTCCGGAACGCGAGCGTTGCGCCAACGCCGGTAGAGCCGTGGGCCGGGACGGGCGGACCGTAAGAACCACGAACCCTGGCGAGCCCCTCGCCTCCGCCCCTCCGGAGCCCGCACGTCCGAGCCTCGGGACGCCACCATCCCGCGTCAGCGCAGCGGGCCGTCTCCCGGGCCGTTCGGGTCGTCGACCAGGTGCATCGCGGCCTCCTCGGCGCTGGCCGCGCCCCCGTCGATGCCGGCGTCCCAGGCGACCGAATCCGCCTGCTCGTCCTCGCCGAGGCCCTCGTCGTCGGCGACCAGGCGCCCCGTCCGGGTCTCCCGCTCGTAGCCCCGGCGGGTCAGCTCGTCCTCGTCGTCGGCCACCTCGGCGTACGGGTCGATGTCCGGTTCCTCCTGGGCGAGCAGGTGCGCGAGGGAGTCGCCGGCCCGCTCCTCGGCGGCCGTGGTGCCGAACCGGTTGGCGGCCGTCCAGTGGTCCGCGGCGACGATGCCGGTGTCGAGGGGATCGCCGGTCCGGTCGTCGAGGGTGTCGGAGGCGTCCAGGACACCGTCGTCCTCGGCCACGTTCCACTCGTCCGCGAAGTCCGTCCGCTCGGTCTGGCTCATGGCGATCCTCCCTGGTCAACGCCCAGCACTGCCGTTCAGCCTAGAACCCCCGCCGGGGGCGACGACGACCGCGGGGTCCGGTCACAGCCGCCGCCCACGGGCGTCGCGGGCGACGATCCCGTCCAGTGGTGTCGCGGGGGCCAGCACCCCCGGGTCGAACCAGAAGATCACCAGTCGCTGGTCCTCGCTCCACCGGGCCAGCCGGGCCTCGACGTGGCGGCCGTCGACGGTGCCGACGATCCGGGCGGCCGGCCCGACGAAGTACCCGAACGTGGGCACCGGGGTGTCGGAGGGCACCCGTCCCTGCGGGTCGTAGCCGATCTCGTGGAAGCCCGGCCGGCGGTCGCTGCCCGCCACGTCGTTGATCAGGTAGTCGGTGGTCAGCTCGCCGGTGGGGGAGCGCCGGCCGCCGACCAGGCCGATCGTCACACCGGGCAGCTCGGGCACGTCGACGGGAACGACGTAGAAGACCCGTTCGTCGTCGCCGTACCGGATGCCGGTGCCGACCACGGCCCCGATCGGCCGGGGCTCCGCGGGGCTGAGGGTCGTCGGGCTGAGGGTCGTCGGGCCGGGGGTCGTCGGGCCGGGGTCGGCGGTCGCCGGGGAGGCGACGACGGGCGCGGTGGCGACCGGCCCGGGCCCGGGCGGCTCCGGGGGGCGGGTCCGCGCCACCGCGCCGCCGACGCCGATCACCACGGCGGCGACCGCCACCGCCACGGCGCCGGTCCCGGCGACCCGCCGGCGGCGGCGCACCCGCCGGCCCTCCCGCATGATCCCGGCGAGGTCGAGACCGTTCCGGTCGGCCCGCTCGGTCGCCCGCATGGCGCGGCGCAGCTCGTCCGCCTCGTTCATCGCCGGGTCCCCTGCGGCTCCGGCGCGGTCAGGCCCGCGCCGCGCAGTTTGTCCAGCGCACGGGAACCGGTGCTCTTGACGGTGCCCACCGAGACGTCGAGTTCGCGGGCCACCTGAGCCTCCGGAAGGTCGAAGTAGTAGCGCAGGACGACGACGGCCCGCTCGCGCGCGGTGAGCGTGCCGAGGATGGCGAGCAGCCAGCGCCGGGTCGCCACCTCGTCCGCGACGTCGCCGCCGCGCCGCTCCGGGAGGTCCTCGGTGGGGTACTCCCGGATCGGCCGCCGCCAGGCGTCGACGAGATGGTTCACCAGCACCGACCGGGCGTAGCCGTAGGCGTCGCCGTTGCGGATCCGCGACCACGACGCGTAGGTGCGGACCAGCGCGGTCTGGGCCGCGTCCTCGGCCTGGTGATGGTTGCCCGTCATCAGGAAGGCGGCGTGCACCAGCCGCGCGGACGCCGCCGTGGCGAACTCGACGAACTCCGCGTCACCCCGGGCCATGCCCGCCCTCTCCGCATCCCACCAGGTTCAGGACGGGTGAGGCGGGCGAAAGGTTGAGTCCCCGCCGGACCAACTTTGTCACCGGGCCACCCGTCCTCCTCCCCGCACACCACCCGGCGACGGAGAGGGAGACCGACGATGACGAGGACCGTGGACCGGGCTCGCGGTGGCGCGACGATGCTACTGCTGGTCGCGCTGCTGTCCGGCTGCGCGCTGCCCGCGGCCGGCCGGCCCGCCGGCCCGCCGCCCGCCGCTCCGGCCGCCACCGAGCGGGCGGCGGCGCCGGCTCCGGCGTCCGCCCGGCAGCCTCCGGTCCGGATCGGTTATCCCGGCCACGGCCACGGCCGGTGGCGGTTCGCCGCCGCGGAGCCCACCACCCCACGGGGTACGGGCCGGCTGCTGCGCTACCGGGTCGCGGTGGAGGGCGACATCCACGGGCTGCCGCCGGCGGACTTCGCCGCCGAGGTCACCCGCACCCTCAGCGACCCGCAGGGCTGGACCGCGGACGGCAGGCTCGCCCTGCGCCGGGTCGGTCGGGACCAGCCCGCCGACTTCACCGTCTACCTCGCCACCCCCGGCACCCGGGACGAGCTGTGCCAGGACCGGCCGGACGGCTACACCTCCTGCCGCCACGGCGACCGGGTGGTGCTCAACGTCGCCCGCTGGGCCGGTGGTGTGCCGGGCTACGGCGCGAGTCTCGCCACCTACCGCCGGTACATGGTCAACCACGAGGTCGGCCACCGGCTCGGCCACGGGCACGAGCGGTGCCCGGGACGGGGCCGGCCGGCGCCGGTGATGCAGCAGCAGACCCTGGGCCTGCACGGCTGCACGCCGAACGCCCTGCCCTACCCGCACGGCCGGCGCTACACCGGGCCGCCGGGGACGTACGCCGACCCGGTGCCGCCGCGCGATCGCGGCCGGCCCGACTGACTGGGACGGGGACCGCGCGTGGTGGGGGTCGGGCGGCGATGGTGCTTTAGTAGACGCCATGCCCAACCCCGCGATCCTCACCGTCGACGACGACCCGGCCGTCTCCCGGGCGGTCGCCCGCGACCTCCGGCGCCGCTACGGCGACCGCTACCGGGTGGTGCGGGCCGACTCCGCGGAGGCAGCGCTGGAGGCGCTGCGCGAGCTGAAGCTCCGCGGCGAGCAGGTGGCGGTGCTGATCGCCGACTACCGGATGCCGCAGATGAACGGCATCGAGTTCCTCGAGGCCGCCATGGATCTCTTCCCCACGGCGCGCCGGGTGCTGCTCACCGCGTACGCCGACACCGACGCCGCGATCAACGCCATCAACGTGGTCGACCTCGACCACTACCTGCTCAAGCCGTGGCACCCGCCGGAGGAGAAGCTCTACCCGGTGCTGGACCAGCTGCTGGAGTCGTGGACGGCCGGTGCGGCCACGGCCACCGCCGAGCTGCGGGTGGTGGGGCACCGCTGGTCGGCGCCGTCGTTCAAGGCCCGGGACTTCCTGGCCCGCAACCTGGTGCCCTTCCGCTGGGTGCTCGCCGACGAACGGGAGGGCGCCGAGCTCCTCGCGGCGGCCGGGGTGACCGCGAACGACGTACCCCTGGTCGTGACGGCCGACGGCAAGTCGCTGGTGCAGCCGACGACGGCCGACCTGGCGGCGCAGGTCGGGCTGGCCACGACGCCGGCCGCGGAGTTCTACGACCTGGTGGTGGTCGGCGCCGGTCCGGCCGGGCTCGGCGCCGCCGTCTACGGCGCCTCGGAGGGGCTGCGGACGGTGCTGATCGAGCGGCGGGCCACCGGCGGCCAGGCCGGGCAGAGCAGCCGGATCGAGAACTACCTCGGCTTCCCCGACGGCGTCTCCGGCGCGCAGCTGACCGACCGGGCCCGCCGGCAGGCGCTGCGCTTCGGCGCGGAACTGCTCAGCGCCCGCGAGGTGGTGTCCCTGGAGGACGCCGGCGGGGCGCGGGTGCTGCGGTTCTCCGACGGCAGCAGCGTCGCCGCGCACACGGTGGTGCTCGCCACCGGCGTCTCCTACCGGATGCTGCCCGCGCCCGGGTTGGCCGAGCTGACCGGCCGGGGCTGCTTCTACGGCTCGGTGGCCAGCGAGGCGCCGAGCTGCTCGGGGGAGGACGTCTACATCGTCGGCGGGGCGAACTCGGCCGGTCAGGCCGCCGTGCACTTCTCCCGGTACGCCCGCCGGGTGCACCTGCTGATCCGCGGCGACGACCTGACCCGCTCGATGTCCAGCTACCTGATCGAGCAGATCGCCCGGATCGACACCATCGAGGTGCACCCGCACACCGAGGTGGTCGGCGGCGCCGGCCAGGAGCACCTCGAAGAGGTGACCCTGCGCGACACCCGCACGGGCGAGACCCGGCGGGCCGACACGTCGTGGCTGTTCGTGTTCATCGGCGCGGAACCGCACACCGACTGGCTCGACGGCGCGGTCGCCCGGGACAGCCGGGGCTTCGTCCTCACCGGGCCGGACCTGACCCGAGGGGGCCGCCGGCCCGCCGGCTGGGGCCTGCCCCGGGACCCGTACCACCTGGAGTCCAGCATGCCCGGCGTCTTCGCCGCCGGTGACGTGCGGGCCGAGTCGGTGAAGCGGGTGGCCTCGGCCGTGGGCGAGGGCGCCATGGCGGTCTCGCTGGTGCACCGCTACCTGGAGGCCCAGTGAGCGCGAGGAGTGAGCCGGGTCTGCGAGCCCCGCAGTCGCGAACCAGGGAGGCGCAATGACCACCGAATCCGACCGGCTCACCCCCGACGAGCTGCGGCGTCTCTTCCTCTTCGAGTCGCTCACCCCGGAGCAGCTCGCCCACCTGGCCGAGCACGGCCGGGTCGAGCAGCGGCGTGCCGGCGAGGCCGTCTACGTCGAGGGCGAGCCGGCCAGCTGCTTCTACGTGCTGCTCGACGGCACCGTGACCCTGCACCGCCGGGTCCAGGGTGACGAGATCGAGATCAGCCGGACCAGCCAGCCCGGCGTCTACGGCGGCGCCATGCAGGCGTACGTGGGCGACCTGGCCGAGCAGCGCTACCAGAACAGCCTCTTCGCGGTGACCGACTGCGACGTCTTCGCGCTCCCCGCCCAGATCATCGCCGACGCGATGCGCAGCTGGTTCCCGATGGCCACCCACCTGCTGGAGGGGCTGTTCATCGGGATGCGCAACACGCAGACCATCGTCGGTGAGCGGGAGCGCCTGCTGGCCCTGGGCGCCCTCTCGGCGGGGCTCACCCACGAGCTCAACAACCCGGCGGCGGCCGCGGTGCGGGCCACCTCGGCGCTGCGCGGTCGGGTCGCGAAGATGCGGCACAAGCTCGCCATGATCGCCGATGGCCGGCTCGACGGCCGGCGCCTGCACGACCTCGTGGCGTTGCAGGAGGAGGCGGTGAAGCGGGCCGCCGCCGCACCCGCGCTCACCCCGCTGGCCGCCAGCGACGCCGAGGACGAGCTGGCCGACTGGCTCGACGAGCACGGCGTCCGGGGCGCCTGGGAGCTGGCCCCGACGTTGGTCGCCGGGGGCATCGACAGCGGCTGGTTGAGCCAGGTGGACGCCGCGGTCGGGGCCGACGACCTGGAGTCGGCCATCCACTGGATCACGTACACCATCGACACCGAACTGCTCATGGGCGAGATCGACGACGCGGTCACCCGGGTCTCCGGGCTGGTCGGCGCCGCGAAGCAGTACTCCCAGCTGGACCGGGCGCCCTACCAGACGGTCGACGTGCACGATCTGCTCGACGCCACCCTGGTCATGCTCCACGCCAAGATCCCACCCGGGGTGCGGGTGGTGAAGGAGTACGACCGGGCCCTGCCCGCCGTTCCCGCGTACGCCGCCGAGCTGAACCAGGTCTGGACCAACCTCATCGACAACGCGCTCGGCGCCATGGCCGGCACGGGCACGCTGACCATCCGGACCGGCCGCAAGGAGGACCGGCTCATCGTGGAGGTGGGCGACACCGGCGGGGGCGTCCCGCCGGAGATCCGGCCGCGCATCTTCGAGCCGTTCTTCACCACGAAGCCCGTCGGCGAGGGCACCGGCCTCGGGCTGGACATCTCCTACCGGATCGTCGTCAACAAGCACCACGGGGACATCCGGGTGCGCTCCGAGCCGGGCGACACCCGGTTCGTGGTGCTGCTGCCGCTGACCCCGGCCTGACCGGGCGCGGTCGCCGCGCGAACCGGCGTCGGCAGGGCGGCGGCTCGCCTCAGAACAGCGTCGTCGGGGCCACCGGCGCCGGCTCGGGCAGCGGCGCGACCTCGGGCAGGCGCGCCCGGACCTGGTCGTGGAAGCGGCGGGCGAGCCCGGGCGCGTCGGCGTTGTCCGGGGTGTGCACGAACAGGGTCGGCGAGCGGCCCTCGCGCAGCCAGCCGGTCACCACGTCGAGCCACGGCTGCCAGCCCTCGACCGTCCGCGCCGGGTCGTCCCGGCCGAGGTAGCGGACGATCGGCCGGTCGGTCAGCGCGTGGGTCCGCAGCGGTAGGCGCGGCTTCTTCAGCCACGCCTCCCGCTCCGCGTCGCTGGTCGGCGGGGTGCGGAAGAACGCGGTGGTGTCGAAGGGGATCCACTCCGCGCCGACCCGGGCGAGCGCGTCCTCCAGAGCGCGTACGGCGCCGGGGTCGGTGAAGAACGCGGGGTGGCGGACCTCGACGGCGTACCGGTGGGCGGTGGGCAGGCCGCGCAAAAAGCGGGTCAGCGTGGGCACGTCGCCGGGGCCGAACGAGCCCGGCAGCTGCACCCAGAGGGCGTGCGCCCGCGGGCCGAGGGGTTCGACGGCGTCGAGGAAGGCCCGCAGCTCGGCGTCGGCGCCGGTGAGCCGGCGCTCGTGCGTGACCACCTTCGGCAGCTTGGGCACGAAGCGGAAGTCTGGACCGGTCTGCCGGGCCCAGGACGCCACCGTCTCGCGAGACGGGGTGGCGTAGAAGGTGGTGTTCCCCTCGACCGCGGTGCACCACTCGGCGTAGGCGCGCAGCCGCTCGTGGGCCGGCAGCGGGTGCGCCAGGTAGCGCCCCGGCCAGGCCTTGTGCGTCCACATGGCGCAGCCCACGTGCAGGCGCATCCGACCCCTCCCACCGCTCGACGGCCCGGCGCGGCCAGGCGCGCCGCGGCAACGGTATCCGGGTCGTGCGTGCCCGGCGGATTCGACCGGGCCGCCGCCGGGCAGGAGGGACCCCGGAGGTGAGCGACGTGCGCGACGGCGAAGGTGTGCCGAGGTTGTGTCAGGTGGTGCTGGACTGCACCGACACGCGGGCGTTGGCGGAGTTCTACCGGTCGCTGCTGGGGCTGGTCTACCGGCCGGGCGACGAGCCGCCGGAAGCGGGTGACGCGGACGGGCGGGGCCCGGACTGGCTCGTGCTGAGGACTCCGCAGGGCGCCCCGCAGCTGGCCTTCCAGCGGGTCGACCGGCTGCCCGCGGCGACCTGGCCGGCGGGGGAGGTGCCGCAGCAGTTGCATCTCGACCTGACCGTGTCGTCGGTCGAGGAGCTCACCGTGCAGCACGAACGCGTCCTGCGGCTCGGCGGTCGCCTGCTGCGGGACCTGATCGACGACTCCGACGAGCCGCTGCGAGTCTACGCCGACCCGGCCGGCCACCCCTTCTGCGTCTTCGTGGGCTGAGTCGGGAAGCCCGCCCGGGCCGCCGTTTCCGGTCCGTTCAGCCGCGGCCGGTGCCGTCCGCGAGCAGCCGTCCCCTCGCCCGGCGGCGTTGCTGTTTCACCAGATAGAGCCGCTGGTCGGCGACGTGCAGCAGCCGGTCGAGGGTGTCGCCGTCGTAGGGGGCGGTGGCCGAGCCGACGCTCACGCCGGCCAGCCCGCGCAGGGCCGCCTCGATCCGGGCCGCCGTGGCCCGCGCCGATTCCCGGTCGGCGTCGGAGAGCACCACCACGAACTCGTCGCCGCCGATCCGGGCGAGGGCGTCCTCCGCCCGCAGCACGTCCTTGGTCGCCGCGACCACCCGGCGGAGCAGGTCGTCGCCGGCGGCGTGCCCGAGGCGGTCGTTCACCAGCTTGAAGTCGTCCAGGTCGAGGCAGAGCAGCGACGGGCCGGGGCGGCAGCCGGCGTGGAACAGGAACGTGGCCAGCTCGGCCAGGCCGCGCCGATTCAGCGCGCCGGTGAGCGGGTCCAGCGACGCCAGGGCGCGCAGCTGGGACCGCTGCCGGGCGAGGGCCCGGGTCTGCGTGGAGCAGACCGAGGCCAGGACCAGCATGCCGGCCAGGTAGACGAACACGTGACCGGCGGGGGCCGGCGGCCCGGCGACGGCGACGACGAGGTACGACCCGACGGTGAGCACCTCCAGCCCCACCATGAGCCGCAGGTGCGGGGTGTACCCGGCGACGAACACGGACGTGGTGACGAAGCCCAGCGCGGCCGGCGACGTCACGCCGCCGTCCCAGTACGCGCCGAGCGCCGCCATCACCAGCGTGATCATCAGGAGGGTGAACGAGACCCGGTAGCTGGACGCTTTGGTGGTCACCCGGGTGGCCGCCCACGTGCCGGCGGCACCGGCGGCCAGGCCGCAGCCGTACGCCGTGAGCATCAGCTCCCGGTTCGGGGCGCCGAGCGTCAGAAGGCAGTAGACGACGGCGACCGAGTGGGAGACGGCGTGGAGGGCCGCGCTGAGCAGGGTGCGGCGGCGGCGCTCTCTCATCCCGCCGTCCACCGTGTCCCCGACCGGGCGCCCGTGCCCGTGCGGGCACGACGTCGTTCGGCCGGCGCGATCGCGCCGACCGCCGGTGTGGACGCCACTCGGATGAGGCAGCTCACCACGTCGAAATTCAATGACCTGCGTCAACGGCAGTCAAGAGACGAGTCGTTAACCAGCCGTTCATATCACGTACGGGAGTGCCGAGGTCACCCTGGGCTGACGGCGGGCGCCGGCGCCGGTGGCGCCGACGCCCGGCCGGTCACCGCTTGGCGTGTTCCTTCGCCATCTGCGGGCGTTCTCCCTTGCCGGTACGGCGCAGCGCGTCGCGCAACTGCTGCTCGGTCATCTTGGAGTTCCCCTCGATGCCCGCGTTGTGGGCCTGCTGCCGCAACTCGTGCAACCGATCGCGGTCACCCATGTCGAGCTCCCTCCGTGGGTGGCGCGGGCGGCTCCGCGCGCCACTCCGACGTCGGCTTCCCGACCCGGCCGGGAACAAACGGCGGGCGCTCCCTCACCGGCGCCCGCCGCCGTCGCGTGTGATGACGCTGAACTGGCCCTGGCTCTCCATCCGGACCTCCTTCACGTCGGTGAGGTCCTCGACGCCCTGCTGCCGGAGCTGGGCGTACAACTCGTCCTCGGTGACCAGTTCGCGGCGCATGTTGCGGTGCAGCATGCGGCCGTCGCGTACCAGCACGAGCGACCCCGGCTGGATGATCCGGGCCACGGCGGGAAAACGGTACGCCAGCAGGTCGAGCAGGTACGCCCAGCCGATGATCACCGCGACCAGCACGAGCCGCTACACCGCCCCGGGTCACCGCCGCACCTGCTGCGGGAAGCACCCGGGTCCCGGGGAGGTCTGGGCGTTCGGCTCGGATCCGGTGCGGCCGACCGCGTTCGCCTGGTCCGCCACGGCGGTCAGGAGGGCGGTCAGCGCGGGAGCGGGTGGGGTGTCCCGGGTAACCGCGACCAGGCGGCGCCTGATCGCGACTTCGGCGACGTCGCGGATCGCGACGGCGGGGTCGCTGGCGGGCAGGGTCAGGGCCGGCATCAGGGCGACCGCGGCTCCGGCGCGGACGAGTTCGAGTTGGATGTCGGCATCGTTGGCGCGGTGCCGTACGTCCGGTTCGTAGCCGCCCAGGGACCGGCAGGTCCCAACGACCATGGCGTGGTGACCGGTGCCCTCGGCGGAGGTGGCCCAGACCTCGGACCGCAGCTCGGCGACCGGGACGGGGCCTCCCGCCCGGGCCAGCGGATGCGCTGCCGGCAACACGATCTTCAGCGGCTCCTCCAGCAGGACCGTGAAACGCAGCCCGGCCGGGCGCGGTCGGGGATGGCCGTCGTACTCGTCGCCGATGACCAGGTCGACCGCGCCCAGGCGCAGGCCGGGCAGGGACTGTTCGAGTTCGAGCTCGAAGATCTTTACGCGGACCTGGGGGTGATCGGCTCGCAGCCGGGCCAGGGCCGGGACCAGCAGGCGGCGGGCCGCGGATTGCAGGCCGCCGGCGCGGACGGTGCCCCGGATGTCGCCGGTCAGCGCGGCCAGGTCGGCTTCCGCTGCTTCGGCCGCCGACAGCAGCACGCGCGCGTGCTGGGCCAGCAGGTGGCCGGCGTCGGTGAGTCGTACGCCCCGGCCGGCCTTGTCGAACAGCTGGGCGCCGACCTCCTTCTCCAGGATGGCGAGCTGCTGGGAGACCGTGGAGGGGCTGTAGCCCAGCGCCGCGGCGACCGCGGCGAGGGTGCCGCGCTCCTCGAACTCCCGCAGGAACCGCAGCCGTCGAAGATCCAACACGGTGGGAATCCTAACGAGTTGACTCCGGGAATCATCGCTGGACCTGACGGTTGCGGTCGCTGATCGTTGAGCCATGGGTCCAGCACTGTGCCTCCTGTCCGCCGCGGGGTTCGGCGCCATGGCGATCTTCGGCAAGCTCGCCTACGACGCCGGCGTCTCACCCAGCACGCTGCTGCTGGTGCGCTTCACCCTGGCCGCCGCACTGCTGGGGACGGTCCTGCTCCTGCGGCCGGGCCTTCGCCGCGCGGAATCGGGCCAGCACCGCGGCGAAGCGGACAGCCGGCCGGCGATGACGCGCCGCCGCGTGCTGGCCACCGCCATCGGGCTGGGCGCCATCGGCTACGCCACGCAGGCGAGCCTGTTCTTCACCGCGCTGGAGCTGATGGACGCCTCGCTGCTGGCCCTGATCCTCTACACCTACCCGGTCCTGGTCACGGTGGCGGCGGTGCTGCTGGGCCGCGACCGGCTCACCCCGCGACGGGGTGCCGCGCTGGTGGCCGCCTCGGGCGGCACGCTGCTGGTCCTGCTCGGCGCCGGGGGCGTGAGCTTCCACCCGCTCGGGGCGCTGCTGGCCTTCGCCTCCGCGATCACCTACACGCTCTACATCCTGGTCGCCGACACCGTCGTGCACCGGCTGGCGCCGGTGGTGTTGTCCGCCCTGGTGATGACCGGCGCCGCCGGCACCCTCGGCGCCCGCGCCCTGCTCACCGGCGGCGTCGACCTCGACTTCGGGGCGTCGGGATGGTTCTGGCTCGCCTGCATCGCCGTGGTTTCCACCGTGGTGGCGATGCTGGCCTTCTTCGCCGGGCTGAAGCGGACCGGCCCGTCGACCGCCGCCATCCTGTCCACCTTCGAGCCCGTGGTCACCGCCGCCCTGGCCGCCCTCGTCCTCGGCGAAACCCTGACCCCGGTGCAGCTCGCCGGCGGCGCCCTGGTGCTGTCCTCCGTCGCCGTCCTCCAACTCCGGCGCACCCGATCACGCACCGCGGCTCAACCCCTTGAGGCGCCTGACCGAGCTCACCCGAAGAGCCGTCAGGTGCCGGAGCCGGTCGGCGGCGGCCGTGCCGAACCGACTGCGGTGGCGCCGTAGACCGACGGCGCTGCTCGCGCCCGGCGCGGTCACCGGGGCAGCGGCCGGGCGAACGTCCGGCGCCGCGGGCGGGCCCGGACGGCGCGCCCCGGACGCTCCCGCCGAACCCACCCGTCGGCGTCCCTGCGGGTGGCGGGCGTCGATCCGGCCGGTGGACGGGCCCGGTCCGGGCGACGATGAGCCGCATGGGAATTCGGGCAGGGGGCGGGCAGGACCTGCTGGAACGGCGCGAGGACGTGCGGCAGGCCAACTTCCTGGAGCTCTTCGTCGACCTGGTGCTGGTGTTCGCCCTGTCGGGCGTGGTGCGACGCGTGGTCCGCGACATCACCGCCGAGGATCCGGTCGTCCGGTGGCGGTCGCTGACCTACCTGCTGGTGCTGGCGATGCCGCTGATCTGGTTGTGGATCACCACAGCGCACATCACCAGCTGGTTCGACCCCCGGCGCCGCAAGATCCAGTGGCTGGTGCTGGCCAGCGCCTTCGGCCTGCTGGTCATGGCGGCGTCCCTGCCGGCCGCCTTCATCGGCCGCGGCTGGGCCTTCGTGCTGCCGTACGTGCTCCTGCTCTGCGGCCGGCCGCTCGTGCTCCTGCCGAGCCTGCGGGGCCACCCGCTCGGCCGGCTCTACCTGCGCTCGCTGCTCTGGTGCGGCGGCACGGCGGTGCTCTGGGTCGCCGGCGCGCTCGCCAGCGGCGGCGCCCGGGCCGCGCTGTGGGGGGTCGCGGTGACCGTGGACATCGTCGCCGCGCAGCTCCGGTGGCCGGTGCCGGGAATGGCGCGCCCGCCGATCAGCGCCTGGGCCATGGACAGCGGCCACCACCTGCCGGAGCGCTACCAGCAGCTGCTGTTGATCGCCCTCGGCGAGACCGTCCTCGCCGTCGGCGTCACCTTCACCGACCGGTCGATCGGCCCGGACACCGGGGCCACGCTGGCGGTCGCGTACGTCTCGACGGTGCTCATGTGGCGCATCTACTTCTACCGCTCCGGCCAGGTTCTCGCCGAGGCGGTGGCCGCGTCCGGGGACCGGCTGACCGCCGGCCGTGCCACCGGTGTCGCGCACATCGTCATGGTGATCGGGATCGTGGCCACGGCCGTCGGCTTCGAGGTCGTCATGGAGCATCCCGTCGGGCGGCCCGAGGCGGTCTGGCTGGCCGTGATCCTCGGTGGCCCGGCCTTCTTCCTGTACGGGCGCATCCGGCTGGAGCGGGTGGTGTTCGACCGGCTCTCGATCCGGCGGGTCGTGGCCATCGCCGCCCTGGCGGTCGCCGCGGTGCCCCTGTACCTCGCCGCGCCGCTGGCCGCCGCGGTCGTGGCCCTGCTGGTCCTGCTGGGCGTCGCCGTCGCCGACGCCCGCCACGCGGCCGGCCGCCCGCCGGAGCAGCCGTCCCCGGCCCACTGACGCACCGGCGGCCCGCTATCCGGATCGACCGGTTTCACGATCCGCCGCGAGTGCCGGAGCTGACTAGGCTGCCGGCATGGCAGACGAGGCCGTGCGCGCGCCCGCCGAGCCGATGCCCCCGTCGACCGCCGACCCGGTGGTGGCGGCGGTCCGGCAGGTGCTGGCGACGATCCCGGTGGGCTGCACCTGGCTGCGGCCGGTGCGGGCACCGGACGGCGCGGTGGTCGACTTCCTGGTGGCCGCCGTCAGCGTCCAGGGGCGCGACGTCCACGGCCGGGGCGCCGGGCGGGTCGGCCAACCGCTCAGCACGCTCTATCCCGGCATGGTCGCCGGTCCGCTGTGGCGGGCGTACCACGAGGTGTTGGCCACCGGGGAGCCCGCCCACCTGCCCGACTTCCGGTACGCCGGCCGCGGCGCGGGCGTCGTCACCGACTCCGTCTTCGACGTGAGCGTGCACCGGGTGCTGGGCGGCCTGCTGGTGTGGTGGCAGCGGCTGGACGAGCACCGGCTCCGGCTGGCCCGCACCGAGCTGCTGGGCAGCCTCGGCTGGGCGGAGTACGACCTGGTCACCGGCCGCAGCGAGTGGTCACCGGGGATGTACCGCATCTTCGAGCGGGATCCGGCGCTGGGGCCGATGTCCCGGGCCGACCAGGGCGCCGCGCTCCTTCCCGCCGACCAGGGCCTGCGCGAGGCCGCCTGGCAGACGCTGGACAGCGGCGCGGCCTCGGACGTCACGGTGCGGTTCCACGCGGGCGGGACCGTCAAGCACCTGCGGATCCTGTCGGACGTGGCCCGCGACGAGGGCGGCGCGCCGGTGAAGGTCTACGCGGTGGTCCAGGACGTGACCGCCCGGGAGGACTCGCGGAGCGCCATCGAGCAGCTCCGCGACCAGCTGCGGACCCGGGAGACGACCGCGCTGGCCGAGCACCGCCTCGCCGGCCAGCTCCAGAACCTCATCCAACCGGTGCCCCGCGAGCCGGTCACCCTGGCCGGCCTGGAGGTGCTGGTCGGCTACCTGCCCGCGGAGCGGGCGCTGCGGGTCGGTGGCGACTGGTACCACGCCGAGACGCTGCCGGACGGGTCGGTCCTGCTGGCGGTCGGCGACGTGGCCGGGCACGGGCTGGAGGCGGCCAGCGGCATGGCCCACCTGCGCTTCGCGTTGGTCGCCTGGCTGTCGATCGGCATCCGCGACCCGGCGGTGCTGCTCGGGCACATGAACCGGCTCTGCGGCCAGCTGGCGATCACCGCCACCGCGGTGCTCGCGGTCTTCGACCCGGCGACCCGGCACCTGACGTGGGCGCGGGCCGGGCATCCGCTGCCGTTGCTGTCCCGGGCGGGCGCGACCGGCGACCTCGGCCGGCCCGCCGGGATGCTGCTGGGCGCCGACCTCGCCACCCGCTACCCGGTGGTCACCACCGAGCTGTGCGGTGACGACGTGCTGCTGCTCTACACCGACGGGCTGACGGAACGCCGCGTGGGCAACCCCGAGGACCGGTTGGCGGAGGTCCGTGCCGCCCTGGCGGCGCTCTCCGGCCGGCCGGGGGCACGACCCCTGGCCCGGCTGCGCGACGCCCTGCACCGGCCCAGCCCGGACGACGACACCTGCACCCTGGCCGTCCGCGTGCTGCCCTGACCGTCGACGGAGGTCGCACCGCGCGGCGCGGCGTCGACCGTCATCGACATCCGGCCACCGCCTCCATAGACTCCGGTCTTTCTGGTACCACGAGTCCAGGGAGGACCCACGTGTCGAGCGAAACCCGACCGCACGCCGCACCGCCACTGCTGGCCCGTCTCGCCGGGGTGGCGGTGATCTCCGCCGCGCTGGTCGCCACCGGTGGCGTCGCCGCCTCCGCGGCGCCCGCCCAGCCGGGGCCCACGAAGGGCCCGTGCGCGTACACGCCGACGCCGGACGAGCCGGCCGCCCGGCCGGTGCCGCTGCCGCCGGACCCCCGCCGCACGCCCGACCGGGGCACGGTCCGGATCACCCTGCGGACCAACCAGGGACCGATCGGGCTGACCCTCGACCGCGAGCAGGCCCCGTGCACCGTGCAGAGCTTCCTGCACCTGGCCCGGCACCGGTTCTACGACCGGACGCACTGCCACCGGCTCACCGCGTACCCGACGCTGAAGGTGCTCCAGTGCGGTGACCCGTCCGGCACGGGCGAGGGCGGGCCGGGCTACCGGTACGCCGACGAGCTGCCCACGGACCTGCCGCCGGCGCCGACCGACCCGACCGGGGTCCGCCGCCTCTACGCCCGGGGCACCCTGGCCATGGCCAACGCCGGCCCGGACACCAACGGCAGCCAGTTCTTCCTGGTCCAGTCCGACTCGGCGCTGCGCCCCAACTACACCGTCTTCGGCACGATCGACGCGGCCGGACTGGCCACTCTGGACCGGATCGCGGCCGGCGGGATCGCCGCCACGCCCGAGGACCCGGCGCCGGTCGACGGCGCGCCGGCGCTGCCCGTGGAGATCTGCAAGGCCACCCGGGGCCGCTGACCCCCGCACCCGGCGGGGTGGAGCCCACCGCCCCGCCGGGTACCCGGTGGCGTCGACCCGCGTCGACCCGGCGGGCCCGAGCGCGACCCCGTCCGCGGCCGGGCCGTCGGAGTCGCCGGAGCAGCCGGACAACAACGCCGTGACGGCGCGCTACTTCAGCGACATGTCCTCGGTCTGCGACGGCAGCGCGATCCCCAACGCCGCGCCGTACACCCCCGGCTCCCGGGCCAAGGCCTACACGTTCGCGAACTCGCCCGACCGGCCCTCGTACTGGTCCTACAAGTCGGTCAGCTCCACCAAGCCGTACTACAGCAAGAGTGCCGACTTCGCGTCGGTCGCGGTGGTCGGCTGCCTGAAGGTCGTCGAGGGCAGCGAGGGCACGCCCAAGAAGTGCGACTACAAGAGCGACGGGAAGGTCGTCACGGACTCCTACATCTCCTCGCGCTACGAGCTGACGTTCTACGCGGCGAAGACCGGCGAGAAGATCGGCGACGGCGGCGCGGTGAGCGCGCCGGCGAACCGTTGCCCGAGTTTCATCTCGTACAACAAGGTCACCATGAAGTCGTACGCCGCGCCGGACAGCGGCACCATCGAGGCGGCGCTGGACCGGTTCCTGTCCTGAGCCGGGACCGCCCGGCCGGGTCGGCGTCGCCGCCACCCCGGCCGGGCGTCCTCGTTTCCACCGGTCAGCGCTGGGCGCCCGCCGTGACGGGGGCCGGCCAGCTGCCGGTGAAGACCTGCGGCGTCGTCGCGCTGCGCGCGGCGGCGAAGCCGAACAGCTGGTCGACCCGGGCGGCCTCGGTGGTGCTCGGGTACGGGTTGGTGCAGCTGGTGCCGGCGCTGCCGCCGGACATCAGGATGGCGCAGTTGCCGTTGTAGTTGTCGGGCAGGCCGAGGATGTGCCCGATCTCGTGGGTCATGATGCGCAGCGGCGAGTACTGCTGCGCCTGGTAGTAGTCGATCACGACGCGGCCGTTGCCGAGGCTCGTGCGCTGGGCGTACGAGCCGCCGCCGTAGGTGTAGTAGATCATCAGGTTCGAGCCGCACTGCGCCATGTTGATGTTGTTCGTGCGGTTGTTCCAGATCGAGGCGGCCTGGACGGCGTAGCTGGCGAACGGCCCGGCCTGGCTGGTGTTGTAGCAGACGTTGCGGACGGCCGCGGAGGCCGGCGCCGCGTCGACGGTGACGGCGCCCAGCGTCGCCAGCGCCGCGGTGGCGACGGTGGCGAGGAATCGGGTGACCTTGGGCAGACGCATCGCTCACTCTCCTTGTGGGACGGGGTCGAGCGGGGACCGGCACAGCCTATATATCGCCCTGTGTCGATATCAAGCATCGACGGAAATCACTTCCTCGGAGCGCCCGCCCGCCGGAGCCGGTAGCCTGCGTCGATGACGCACGAGCGGGAGATCACCGAGCCGGTCGACCTGTGCCGGCCGGACGGGCGGTTGAACCCGGCGGCGGTCGGCTGGAGCCGCCGGCCGCTGCACCGGGCGAACCTGCGCGGCTGGGGGCGGGCCAAGCGCTGGGAGCACTGGGGCGTCGTCACACCGACGCACATCCTCGGCCTTGTCGCGTCGTCGCTGGACTACGCCGGCGTGCACAGCCTCTACCTGCTCGACCGCCGCACCGGGATCGAGCGGTCCACCGAGGCCGTCGTCCCGCTGGCCCGCGGCGCGGTGCTCCCGCCGGTCAGCGGCGCCGGCGCGGTGCTGGCCCGCGGCGGCGGCCTGGTCGTCCAGGTCGACCAGCGACCCGACGGCAGCACCATCCGCGCCACCGCGCCCGGCGTGGAGGTGGACCTGGTGGCGCCCCTGCCGCCGGGGCACGAGTCGCTGGGCGTGGTGGTGCCGTGGAGCACCCGCCGGTTCCAGTACACCCACAAGGACATCGGCCGGCCGGTGCGCGGGACGCTCCGGGTGGACGGCACGGCGTACCCGGTCGGCACGGAGTCGTTCGCGGCGCTCGACCACGGGCGCGGCAAGTGGCGGTACGCGGTGAGCTGGAACTGGGCCGCCGGCAGCGGACCGGGCCGGGCCATCCAGCTCGGTGGCAAGTGGACCGACGGGACGGGCGCGACCGAGAACGCGGTCTTCCTCGACGGGCGGCTGCACAAGATCGGCGCGGACCTGACCTGGAGCTACGACCGCGCCGACTGGCTGCGGCCGTGGCGCGTCACCGGCGACCGGGTGGACGTGACGTTCCACCCGTTCCACGAGCGCGTGGCGCGCACCAACCTCGGCGTGCTGGCCGGGGAGACCCACCAGTGCTTCGGGCACTTCTCCGGGTGGGCCGCCACGGACGACGGCGAGCGGGTGGACCTCGACGGCCTGGTCGGCTGGGCGGAGGAGGCCCGCAACCGCTGGTGACGGCGGATCCCCGCCGCGCCCGGGCCGGCGCGGCGGGGATCACGGCCGGTGCTCAGACCGGCAGCCGCCAGACCTGGTTGGCCCCGCCGAAGCAGTCCCAGATCTGCAGCCGGGTGCCGTTGGCGGAGCTGTTGTCGGTGGCGTCCAGGCACTTGTTCGACTGCGGGTTGCGCAGGGTGCCGTTGGACTGCGCCTGCCAGACCTGGGCGCCGCTGCCGTTGCAGTCCCAGAGCTGCACCTTCGCCCCGTTGGCCGTGGAGCCGCTGGCCACGTCGGCGCACTTGCCCAGCGCCCGCAGGGTGCCGTCGCCCGCCACCGTCCAGCTCTGCGCGCCCGTGCCGTTGCAGGTGTAGAGCTGGATCGCCGTGCCGTTGGCGGTGCCGGCCGCGGCGACGTCGACGCACTTGCCGCCGATGCCGGTGATCGGGCCGGTTCGCCCGCTCGGCGGCGGGGTGCCGCCGCCCATGACGGTGTCGTAGATCGCGCTGACCAGCGACGTGGAGCCCGTGGTGTCCTGGGACAGCTCCCAGTTCATCATGCCGCCGGCGTTGGCCAGCGCCCACTGGGTCTTGCGCTTCACGGTCGGCACCCCGTTGTAGCACTGCTGCGCGCCGCTCACCGTGGTGCAGTCGCGGTTGGCGTTGGCCGGGTCCATGCCGACCAGGGCCGAATAGGTGTAGTAGCCGGGCCGGCTGTAGAACGGCACGCCGAGCACCGCCTTGGCGGCGGGCAGGCCGCGCGACTTCCACAGGTTGACGCTGTTGACCGACCAGTCGTAGTTGGCGTGCGGGCTGCCGCCGTCGTACGCCATGATGTTCAGCCAGTCGACGGACCCGAAGACCGCCGGGGGCACGCCGTCGACGTAGTAGCCCTCGGAGACCACGGCGGCGGTGAGCAGCTTGCCGCGGCTGTGCAGGGCGCTGCCGAGCTGCTGCATGAGCGCCGTGTAGTTGGTGGCCGAGGCGCCCGGGTCGGGGTACTCCCAGTCGATGTCGACGCCGTCGAGGTTGTACTGGTTGACGAAGTTGACCACGTTGGTGACGAACGCGCCGCGGGCGCCGGAGTTCGCGGCGAGCGCCTCGAACGCGGAGTCGTTGCCGTCGTTCCAGCCGCCGATCGCGATCGACACCTTGACGTTGCTGGCGTGCCCGAGCGACACCAGCGAGGAGAGCTTGCTCGGGTTCTCCACGGGGCGCAGGCTGCCGTCGTTGTTGGGCAGCACGAACGCGTAGTTGATGTGGGTGAGCTTGCCGTACTGGATGCTGTTGACGCTGCCGCTCCAGGACGGCATGTAGCCGACGCTCTTGAAGTTGTTCGGCAGGACGACGGCCTCGGCGGCGGTCGGGGCCAGCGCGAGCGTCGCGGTGGCGGTGGCGAGCGCGAGCAGGCCGGCGGCCACGGGGGAGCGGCGGCGGGGGCGCGGTGCGGACATCGAGGGGCCTTCCCGGTGCAGGGGGCGCCGCAGCGCCCGGCCGGCGCTGGTCGGGGCCGGCGCGGCCGGGCGGTACGGGTCGGACGGGGGACGGTGTTCCTCGAGGTGGACCAAATATTAAAGAGTATTAACTAAGCCGTCAACGATGTCCTTCGATGAATCCGGGCGGGGGTGGTCAGCGCAGGCGGACCGGTCCGGCGTCGATGCGGACGCGGAACAGGGCGTAAGGCTTGCGCCGCAGGTCGGCGCCGCACTGGTACTTCGCCTGCCGGTGCAGCTGGTTGGCGGTGACGTAGAGGTAGCCGTCGGCGGCCACCGACATCGTGTCGGGCCAGAGCAGCCGGGGGTCGTGCACCACGGTCTCGAACTCGCCGTCCGGCCGTCGGCGCAGCACGGCGTTGTGCTCGTAGGAGGTCAGGTAGAACGCACCGGAGTCGTCGGTCTCCAGGCCGTCGGAACCGCCGCCCTTGTCGCCCTCGTCCACGACCGTGGCCGCCACCTGCTCCTCGCGCAGCGTCCGGTCGGCCAGGGCATCGGTTGCCACGCTGTACCAGCGGCGCGAGGCGAGCGGGCAGTAGTGCAGCCGGGAGCCGTCGGCGGAGATGGCGATGCCGTCCGAGCCCATGGCGACCGGCTTCGGCGGCCCGTCGGCCGGGCGCTCCAGGAACGGCCGTCCCTCCACGACCGGCCGGAACGAGTCCAGCGGCTCCGCCTTCGTGGACGGGTGGTCGTGCAGCCGCCGCCACGACGCGCCGGTGGCCAGGTCCACCACGACGATGCCGTTCGGCCCGGAGTCGGAGGAGTCGGTGAGGTAGGCGAGGCCGGCATCGCCGCGGCGCAGGTCGAAGCGCACGTCGTTGAGGTACGTGGTGGGCAGCGCCACGTCGGTCGGGAAGGTGATGACCTGCCCGACGGTGTCGGTGTCCAGGTCGACCCGGACCAGCTTCGGGCCGCCCGGCTTCGTCGGCTGGAACATCGGGCTGCCGGTGTCGACCACCCAGAGCCGCTCCGCCGGGTCCACCACGATGCTCTGCACCGAGACGAAGGCGTGCGCGTCGTCGTCCCCGGACGGGCTGTTCCAGGCCTCGTCCGGGAAGGGCGCCTCCCGGCCGTCGCGCAGCTCGACGACGGTCGCCGGCACCTCGTCCCCCCACTGCGGGAAGTTCACGAAGACCCGGCCGGTGTGCGACACGCTGACCCCGGTCGGCATCGGCCCGGTGAAGGTGTGCACGAGTTCCAGGTCGCCGACCGGCTCGCCGCCCATGGGTCCGTTCATCCGCCGCTCCTGACTGTGAGGCCCCGGCCTTCCCGCCCAACCGGGGCGCAAACACCGGTGGCCCACACGGCCGAAGGGGCGGCCCCCGTCCGGGGGCCGCCCCTTCGGCGTCGGCTCAGGAGACCGAGGCGGGGAACCGCTCCCAGACCCGGTGCGCCGCCATCAGCTGCTGCACCGCGCCGAAGACCTCGGCGGCGGAGTCGCCGGTGACCACACCGGGCGTGCCCGCCACGCCGGCCTGGCGCAGCACCTCGGCCCCGGCACCCCAGGCGCCGATCGCCTTGGCGTGCCGCCAGGCCTCCTCGACCAGCAGCAGCACCCGCGGGTCGACGGTGGTGGAGCCGGCCGCGCCCGCCTTGGCGTCCCGGGCGGGCAGCGCGTCCGGCGCGGGCGCCGGTGCCCCGGCCAGCAGGACCGCGTCGAACTCCACGGACCGGCCGGTGGCGAAGGTGCGCTGCACCGGCAGGTCGCCGACCGTGCCGCCGTGCGCGGCGACCAGCAGCGGCACCATGCCGGCGGCGAACACCGCCCGCCGAACCTGGCTCACCCCGTCGAGGTCGCTGTCCGCGTCCACCACGATGCCCACCATCCGGCCGTCCGCCGGCCACTCCCGGCCGACCTGCGACAGGGCCGGGCTCGGCTGCACCTCGGCCAGCGGCACGGTCGGCTTCGGCACCGGCAGGCCCAGGCCGGTGGCGACCTGCTCGCACAGCACCGGGTCAATGTTGGCCAGGCACTGGAGCTGGCGCTCCTTGATCGCCTGGTGGTAGCACTTGCCCAGCTCGAAGGTGTACGCCCGGATGATGTGTTCCTTCTCCACCGGCGACATGCTCAGCCAGAACAGCCGTACCTGGCTGTAGTGGTCGTCGAACGAGGCCGGGGCCGCCCGTACCTTCGGGGCCTCCGCGACCGTGACCGGCGTGTCGACGAACGCGTTCTCGCGGTCGCCGGCCGGGAAGGGATTGCCGCCGTCGAGCGAGTTCGGCCGGTAGGGCGCCACGCCCGCGTGCACCGCGTGCTGGTGGAAGCCGTCCCGGAGCATGTCGTTGACCTCGGCGTGCGGCCGGTTGATCGGGATCTGGGTGAAGTTCGGCCCGCCGAGGCGGGTGAGCTGCGTGTCGAGGTACGAGAAGAGCCGGCCCTGCAACAGCGGGTCGTTGGTGACGTCGATGCCCGGCGGCAGGTGCCCGAGGTGGAAGGCGACCTGCTCGGTCTCGGCGAAGAAGTTCCGCGGCGTCCGGTTGAGGGTGAGCCGGCCGACCGGCTGCACCGGCGCCAGTTCCTCCGGCACGATCTTCGTGGGGTCGAGCAGGTCGATCCCGGCGAAGGTCTCCTCCGGGGTGTCCGGGAAGACCTGGATGCCCAGCTCCCACTCCGGGTACGCGCCCGCCTCGATGGCGTCGTAGAGGTCGCGGCGGTGGAAGTCCGGGTCGATACCGCCGATCAGCTGCGCCTCCTCCCAGGTCAGGGAGTGCACGCCCAGCTTCGGCTTCCAGTGGAACTTGACCAGCACCGTGGCCCCGGCCTCGTTGACCAGCCGGAACGTGTGGACGCCGAAGCCCTCCATGGTCCGGTACGAGCGGGGGATGCCCCGGTCGGACATGTTCCACATGGTGTGGTGCTGCGCCTCGGTGTGCAGGGAGACGAAGTCCCAGAAGGTGTCGTGCGCGCTCTGCGCCTGCGGGATCTCCCGGTCCGGGTGCGGCTTGCCGGCGTGGATGATGTCCGGGAACTTGATCGCGTCCTGGATGAAGAACACCGGCATGTTGTTGGCGACCAGGTCGAAGGTGCCCTCGTCGGTGTAGAACTTGGTCGCGAAGCCGCGGGTGTCGCGGACCGTGTCCGCCGACCCGCGCGAGCCGAGCACCGTGGAAAAGCGGACGAAGACCGGGGTCTCCGTGCCCTTCTTCAGGAAGCCCGCCCGGGTGACCTCCTCGGCGGTGCCGTAGGCGACGAAGACGCCGTGCGCACCGGCGCCGCGCGCGTGCACCACCCGCTCCGGGATGCGCTCGTGGTCGAAGTGGGTGATCTTCTCGCGCAGGTGGTGGTCCTGGAGCAGCACCGGGCCGCGCGGGCCGGCCTTGAGCGAGTGGTCCGTGTCGCGGAGCCGGGCCCCGTTGGCGGTGGTGAGGTAGGCGCCCTGCTGCCCCTTCGCGATCTTCGGGACGCCGGTCTCCGCGCCGGTCGGGGTGCGCGTGTCCGGGGCGCCCTGTTCCTCCTTCGGCGGCAACGGACCGTGCGGCGTCGTCGGCTCCTCGACGGACGGTGGGGCGCTGCCCGGCGCGCCGGGCACGTCCGGGGTCAGCACGTCGGTGACCTTCTCCGTGGCGGCCTCCACGACATCCTTGACGACCTTGGCGGGCTTGCTGGAATCCATCGGGGCCTGTCCTCCGTGGGGGGAAAATGACCGGGCCCTCACGGCCCTACCCTTGGCCGGACCGGGCAAACCCGGATCACCCGGGCGGGTGGGAGTCGTCACGCCGGGCCGGCGGCGCCACCGGGTCAGGGCTGCCGAGGCACGGCCACGGCCGTGACCACCAGCCCGCCGGCGACCAGCCAGCGGCCGTGCAGCGCGGCCAGCGGCGGGCCGCCGTCGGCGCGGGTGCCGTCGACCAGCACCCGGGCCGTGAAGCGCCCCGCGGCCGGGTCGACGGACAGTTCGGCGTCCTCGAAACCGAGCCAGCGCCCGGTCAGCGGGTACCACGCCTTGTAGACGGATTCCTTGGCGCTGAACAGCAGCCGGTCCCAGTGCACGGCCGGGTGGGCGGCGCGCAGCCGGGCCAGCGTGGCCGGCTCGCCGGCCGTGGTGACCACCTGGGTCACGCCGTCGGGCAGCGGCTCGTGGGGTTCGGCGTCGATGCCGAGCCCGGCCAGCGCGGTGTCCGGGGCGACCGCCGCGGCCCGGTAGCCGTCGCAGTGGGTGATGCTGCCGACCACGCCCGCCGGCCACCGCGGCTCCCGCCCCGGGCCGGGGCGGATCGGCGCCGGGGCGTACCCGAGGCGGGCCAGGGCCTCCCGGGCGCAGCGGCGGGCCGTGACGAACTCGCGGCGGCGGGCCTCCACGGCCCGGGCGAGGAGGTCCTCCTCACCGGGCCAGGTGGCCTCGCCGGGGATGTCGGCGAACGCCTCGACGGCGACCGCCGGCGGCGGGAGCAGGGCCTCGATCACGCGGCGCCGCCGAGGACGCGCCGCATCGGGCGGGGCTCGCCACCCCGCCGGCCCCACTCGCGCGGATAGCCCAGCGACACCTCCTCGAAGCGCACCCCGTCGTAGTGGGTGGTGCGGGGGATGTGCAGATGCCCGTAGACCGCCACGGCGGCGCGGTGCCGCAGGTGCCAGTCGGCGGTGCGGTCGGTGCCGCACCACTGGGCGAACTCCGGGTACCAGAGCACGTCGGTGGGCTGGCGGACCAGCGGCCAGTGGTTCACCAGCACGGTCGGCAGCGCCGGGTCGACGGCGGCCAGCCGCCGCTCGGTCTCGGCGACGCGCTCCCAGCACCAGGACTCCCGGTCCGGGTGCGGGTCGGGGTGCAGCAGCATCTCGTCGGTGCACACCACCCCCGCCGCGTACGCCGCGCGCAGCGACTCCTCCTTCGAGCTGGTGCCGGGAGCCCGGAACGAGTAGTCGTAGAGCAGGAACAGCGGCGCCACGGTGACCCGCCCACCCTCGCCGTGCCACACCGGATAGTCGTCCTCGGGGGTGAGCACGCCCAGGCCGCGGCACATCCCCACCAGCGCGTCGTAGCGGGCCCGGCCGCGCAGGGTCACCGGGTCGGCCGGATGGGTCCACAGCTCGTGGTTGCCGGGCACCCAGACGACCCGGGCGAACCGGTCACGGAGCTGCCGCAACGTCCGCTCGACGTCCGCGAACACCTCGCCCACGTCGCCGGCCACGAGCAGCCAGTCGTCCGCCGACTCCGGCCGCAGGCCGTCCACGACGGTGCGGTTCTCGGCGTACGACACATGGAGGTCACTGACCGCGAACAGCGCACCCGTCACCCCGCCGATCTTGCCAGCGCCGCTGGCGGATCGGTAGGCGCGGACTTGAGGGCTGTCGGGGGTCCGACGCAGAATGGCGGGCATCGGTGTCGCGACCCCGGCGGCGGCGCAGGGCCGCACGGGCTGAAACGTCGACTCTTCACGAAAGGGGCGACGGCATGCACCCGATGCTGCGCCGGCTCGACGACCTCGCCGCCCATCTCGCCACCCGGCCGGACACCGTGGCCCTGCTCGGCCTCGGCTCGGCCGGTGCCGACCACGACCGGCTCGACGACCACTCCGACCTGGACTTCTTCCTCGTCGTCGCCGACGGCGCGGTGGGCCGCTACGTCGACTCGACCGACTGGCTGGCGGCACCCTGCCCGGTGGCGTACAGCTTCGCCAACGAGCGCAACGGCCGCAAGGCGCGCTACGCCGACGGGATCTTCGTGGAGTACGCCGTCTTCACCGTTGCCGAGCTGGCCCGGTTGCCGTTCACCGGCGCCCGGGTGGTCTGGCAGCGCCCCGACGCCCCGGCCGGGCTGGCCGACAGCGGTGCGCCGCCGCGCCCCGCCACGCCGTACGACACCGTGGAGTTCCACCTCAACGAGGCGCTCACCAACCTCTACGTCGGCCTGCACCGCGAGCTGCGCGGGGAACGGCTCACCGCCGCGCGGTTCATCCAGTCGTACGCGGTGGACCGGGTGCTCGCCCTGCTGCGGCTCGCCGAGCCGTCGGCGGCGCACCGGCGGGACCCGTTCGACCCGAGCCGCCGGGTCGAGCAGGCGTACCCGCCGGAGGTGCTGCCGCTGGCCGCCATGGTCCCCGGCTACCGGCACAACGCGGCGGCCGCCCGGGCCACGCTCGACTGGCTGGCGGCCCGGTTCCCGGTCGACCCGGCCGTCGGCGAGCCGATCCGGGCGCTGCTGGCGGACGCGGGGCCGGTCAGCTGAGCAGGTCGGCGAACCGGTCGGTGGCGCGGAGCAGCTCCCGGGCGATGCCCGGCTCGGCGGCCGAGTGGCCCGCGTCGGGCACGATCCGCAGCTCGGCCTCCGGCCAGCGCCGGGCCAGGTCGTACGCGGACACCGGCGGGCAGCACAGGTCGTAGCGGCCGTTGATGATCACGGCGGGCAGATGGCGGATCCGGTCCACGCCGTCGAGCAGTTGCGTCTCGGTGAGGAAGCCGCCGTGCACGGCGTAGTGGGAGAGGATCCGCGCGATCGGCAGCGCCTGCTCCTCGGCGGTGAAGTGGGCGAGCACCCCCGGGTCGGGGCGCAGCGAGGAGTTGACCGCCTCCCAGCGCCCCCAGGCGACGGCGCAGGCCCGGGCCTGCGCCTCGTCCGGCCCGTGCAGCCGCCGGTGGTACGCCGCCAGCACGTCGTCCCGCTCGGCGGCGGGGATCGGGGCGACGAACCGCTCCCACTCGTCGGGCTGGAGGTGGCGCAGGCCGCCCTGGTAGAACCAGTCCCGCTCGCTGCGCCGCAGCAGCAGCACCCCGCGCAGGACCAGCCCGGTGACGCGCTCCGGATGGGTCTGGGCGTACGCCAGGCCGAGGGTGACCCCCCACGACCCGCCGAACACCAGCCAGGAGTCGATCCCGAGCCGTTCCCGGATCGTCTCCAGGTCGGCCACGAGGTGCCAGGTGGTGTTGCCCCGCAGCTCACCGAACGGGGTGCTGCGCCCCGCGCCGCGCTGGTCGAACAGCACGGCGCGGTAGCGCAGCGGATCGAAGAACCGCCGCGCCGCCGGCACCAGCCCGCCGCCCGGCCCGCCGTGCAGGAAGACCACGGGTACGCCGTCCGGCCGGCCCACCTCCTCCACGTGGAGTTCGTGGCCGTCGCCGACGGCGATCCGGTGGGTGGCGTACGGCTCGACGGGCGGGTACAGGCGTGGCTCGGTCATGCCGGACCATCCTGCCCGCTCGGTGCGGGCCGTGCGGGGGCGGTCAGCAGGCGACGCTGCTGCCGAGGTTGTCGAGCAGGGCGTCGGCGACCCAGCCGGACACCCCGGTCGTGCTGTCCCTCAGGTAGGTCCAGGTATAGGTGGTGTGCCCGTTCGCGCTGACCCGGTCGCCGTTGGTGTAGCAGTGGAAGTCGACGCTGTGGCTGAGCTGGCCGTAGCCGAGCGAGCCGCAGGTCGTGTGCGGGCCGGTACGGATGTTGACGTTGGTGGCGTTGAAGAGCGAGCCCAACTTGGTGTCGATGTTGGAGTGCCCGTGGCTGCACGTCGCGCTCGCCGGGCCCGCCGCGCTCACCACCGCCACCCCGGTGCAGCCCAGCGTCAGCGCGACCGCCGCCGCCATCGAGGAAGTCTTCCGCATGTCGATCAACCCCCGAACGTGAGAACCCCCACACGTACAGTGATCTGAATATTTGCATCTTCCACGTTCGGGGGCAAGGGCCGCCTCAGCGGGCCAGCAGCGCGCGCAGCTCCTTCACCACCTCGGCGGGAGCCTCCTCGGCCATGAAGTGGCCGTACGACACCGGCACGTGCCGCAGGTCCGGCGCCCAGGCCCGCCAGCGCGCCGCCGCGTCGAAGCCGAGCGCGGCACCCCAGTCCTGCTGGAGCACGGTCACCGGCATCCGCAGCACCCGGCCCGCCGCCCGGTCCGCCTCGTCGTGCGCGAGGTCGACGCCGGCCGACGCCCGGTAGTCCGCCACGATCGAGGGGACCGCCGCCCGGCAGGCCCGCAGGTACGCGGCGCGCACGTCGGCGGGGATCGCGTCCGGGTCGCCGGCCCAGAGGTCGAGGAAGTGGCCGAAGAACTCGTCCGGAGCGGCGCCGATCAGCCGCTCGGGCAGCCCCGGCGGCTGGGCCATCAGATAGAGGTGGAAACCGACCGCGGCGGTGACGCCGTGCATCACCTCCCAGGTGTCGAGGGTGGGCAGCACGTCCAGCGAGGCCAGGTGGGTGACCGTCTCCGGGTGGTCCAGGCCGGCGCGGATCGCCACCAGGGCGCCGCGGTCGTGCCCGGCCAGGGCGAACCGGTCGTGCCCCAGCGCCCGCGCCAGCGCCACCACGTCGGCCGCCATGGTCCGCTTGGCGTACGCCGTGCCGTCGGTGTCGGCGGGCTTGTCGCTGTCGCCGTACCCCCGCAGGTCGGGGCAGATGACCGTGTGGTCGGCCGCGAGGTCCGCGGCGACGTGCCGCCACATCAGGTGGGTCTGCGGGAAGCCGTGCAGCAGCACGACCGGGCTGCCGCTGCCGCCCACCGCGGCGTGCAGGGCGACGCCGTCGGCGACGGTGACGCGCCGCGACTCGAATCCGTTGATCATGAGGTGTCCTCTCCGGGTGTGATCGGGTCCCGTCGAGCCTGCCCGGCGCCCGTCAGTGGCCGATCAGCATCGGATGAGTGCCCTGGTCGGGCCGCCGGTGCGCGCGCACCGGGCTGCCTAGAGTGGGCGGGGTGACCAGCCAGCAGCGCGTACCCGGAGTGACCTTCGGGGTGCTCGGGCCGCTGGTGGCCGCGGGCGAGCGGGGCCCGGTGGCGCTGAAGGGCCCCCGGCAGCGCGCCGTGCTGGCCCGCCTGCTGGTCGCCCGGGGCCGCGTGGTGCCCGTCGACCGGCTCGTCGGCGACCTGTGGGCGGAGCCGCCGGAGGGCGCGATCGGCGCGGTCCGCACCTTCGTGGCCGACCTGCGCCGGGCCCTGGAGCCCGACCGGCCCCCGCGGCAGCCGGCCCGGCTCCTGGTCACCGCCCCGCCCGGGTACGCGCTGGCGGCCGCTCCCGAGGCGGTCGACGCGGGCCGGTTCGAGGCGGCGGCCGGTGCGGCGGGGGAACTGCTCGCGGCCGGGCGGGCCGGCCCGGCGCTGGCCGCCCTGGACGACGCGCTCGCCCTCTGGCGCGGCCCCGCCTACGCGGAGTTCGCCGCCGAGCCGTGGGCACGGGCGGAGATCGACCGGTTGGACGAGCTGCGGATGCTCGCCGTCGAGCGACGCGGCGAGGCCCTGCTGGCCCTGGGCCGCGCCGCCGAGGCCGCCGGCGACCTGCGCGGCCAGGCCGCCGCGCAGCCGCTGCGGGAGGAGACCTGGCGGCTGCTCGCCACCGCCCTCTACCGGGCCGGCCGGCAGGGCGACGCGCTCGCCGCGCTGCGGGAGGCCCGGGCCGTGCTGGTCCGGGAGCTGGGGGTGGACCCCGGCCCCCGGCTGCGCCGCCTGGAGTCGGACATCCTCGCCCAGGCTCCGCACCTCGACCCGGCTGCGGTCGCCGTCCCGGCCGCGCCACCGGCCGGGACAGCGGGGGAGGAGGGGCGCCCGTTCGTGGGGCGCGCGGCCGAGCTGGCGACCCTGACGGGGCTGGCCGAACAGGTGTCCCGGCGCGGCCGGCCGGCCCTCGCCCTGGTCTCCGGTGACGCCGGCGCGGGCAAGACCGCGTTCGTCGAGGCGCTGGCCGACCGGCTCGCCACCGCCGGCTGGACCTGCGCCGTCGGGCGGGTCCCGGAGTACGAGGGCGCACCCGCCGCCTGGCCGTGGACGCAGCTCGCCGCCGCCCTGCCCGAGCCGGCCGGGGCGCCGGCGACCGGGCCGGCGCCCGGGGCCACCGACGGGCTGTCCGGCACCCCGGTCCCCGGCGGCGTGTCCGGCGACACCACGGCGGACGCGCCGGGCGCCGCGGAGCCGGCCGTGGCCCGCTACCGGCTGCACCGGATCGCGGGCGCCCGGGTCGGCGCGGCGGCACGGCACGGGCCCGTACTGCTCGTCCTCGACGACCTGCACCGGGCCGACGAGGACACCCTCGACCTGCTGACCGCGCTGTTCACCGGCCCGGAGCCGGTGACCGGGCCGGTCCTGGCGATCGGCACGTACCGGGCCACCGGAATCACCCCGGCGCTGACCGGAGCCCTGGCCCGGCTCGCGCCCACCGAACCGGTCCGCGTCTACCTGGGCGGGCTCGCCGAGACGGAAACGGGCGACCTGGTCCGGGCCGTGGCCGGCGCGGCGGACCCGGACACCGTGCGGGCGCTGCACCGGCGCAGCGGCGGCAACCCGTTCTTCGTCCGGGAACTGGCCCGGCTGCTCGCCGCCGAGGGCGCCGCCGCGCTGGAACGCGTCCCGGCCGGCGTGCGGGACGTCATCCGGCACCGCCTCGCCCAACTGCCCGAGCCGACCCGGACGGTGCTGGCGCAGGCCGCCGTGCTCGGCCGCGACCTCGACCCGGACGTGCTGGCCGCGCTGGCCGGCGAGGACGCCACGCTGGACGCCGTGGACCGGGCCGCGCAGGCCGGGTTCCTCACCGCCGACGGCACCCGGTTCGCCCACATCCTCGTCCGCGACACCCTCTACACCGACCTGTCGGCGCCGCGCCGGGTCCGCTGGCACGCCGCCGTCGGGGCGGTGCTCGAACGGCTCCGGCCCGACGACGTCACCGCCCTGGCCCACCACTTCGGACAGGCCCCCGGCCCGGACGCCGCGACTCGGGCCGCCCGGTACGCCACGGCCGGAGCGGTTCGGGCCGAGCGGCGCTGCCACCCGCACGAGGCGGCCCGGCTCTGGGAGCAGGCCGTGGCCGCCCACGACCGGGCCGGCGGGAACGACGTACGCGGGCGGCTGGCGGCGGTCATCGGCTGGGGCCGCACCCTCGCCGTCACCGGCCACCTCGACCGGACCCGCCGGCTGCGGGCCGAGGCGGTCGCCACCGTCGAACGCCTCGCCGACCCCGGGCTCACCGCGGACGTGCTGGCCGCGTTCGACGTGCCGGCCGTCTGGACCCGGAACGACGACGAGGAGCTGTCCCGGCGGATCGTCGCCGCGGCCGGGGCCGCCCTCGCCGCGCTCCCCGCCGACCAGGCGGCCCGGCGTGGCCGGCTGCTCTGCACCCTCGCCTTGGAGCTGCGCGGCGACACCGGCGACCGGGGCCGGCGGGCGGCGGCCGAGGCGGAGGAGATCGCCCGCCGCCTAGACGACCCGGCCCTGCTGGCCTTCGCGCTCAACGCCCGCTTCATGCACGCCTTCGACCGGGCCGGCCGGGCACCGGAACGCGCCCGCATCGGCGCCGAACTGGTCGACCTGGCCGCCCGGCACGGGCTGGTCACCTTCGAGGTGCTGGGGCACCTCGTCGCACTCCAGGCGCACTGCGCCCGCGCCGACCTGGCCGCCGCCGACACCCACGCGGCCGCCGCCGACCGCCTCGCCGCGCGCTACGAGCTGCCCCTCGTCGGCGTCTTCACCGCCTGGTACGCCGCCCTCCGGCTGGCCGTCGCGGGACGCGGCGCCGAGGCCGAGACCGCGTACCGGGCGGCGGCCGTCCGGCTCGACGCCGGGCAGATGCCCGGCATGGCCGCCGGGCTGCTGCCGTTCGCCCTGCTCTGCCTGCGGCTGTCCACCGGCGACGACCCCGGACCGGCGCTGGCCGACGCCGACCACGCCGGCCCGTACGCGCCGTGGGTCCGGCCGCTGGCCCTGCTCGCCGCCGGGCGCCGGGACGAGGCCGCCGCCGCGCTGCACGCCCTGCCGCCCTCGCCGCACGACCTGCTGCGCGAGGCCCGGCTCTGCGTGGCCGCCCGGGCCGCCCTCGCCCTCGACGACCGCCCGACCATGGCCCGGCTGCACGCCGCCCTGCGCCCCGCCGCCGACGAGCTGGCCGGCGCCGGCAGCGGGGTGCTCACCGTGGGTCCGGTGGCCCGCCATCTCGCCGACCTCGCCGCCGCCCTCGGCTGACTGACGGCGGGGACGGGTCAGGCGTTGGCGGGGACGCCGCCCTCCGGACCGGCCGCCGGCTCCCCGGTGACCTCCGCCCCGGGGGCGGGCCGCTGCGCCGGGGTGCGCACCGCGAACGCGTCGAAGCTCGGCCGGTCCAGGGAGGCCCGCTCCAGGAACGGCTCGGCCGTGCGCCGGTCGCCGTCGGCCGGCTCGCCGGGCTCCGGGTCGGCCGGCACGGCGGGAGCAGCCGGCGCGACGGGGACGGCCACCAGGGCCGGAGCGGGCACCACCACCGGGGTGGCCTCCGCGGGCGTCGCGGCCGGACGCGGCGCCACCATCGGGTACTCGGCCGTCTCCACGCCGCCCGCGGCGGCCGCCATCACCGCCGCGGCGGCCAGGTCGGCGACCCGCTTGGCCTCCCGCTGCACCCGGGCCCGGGTCTCCTTCGCGTGCTGCTCGGCCAGGTCCGCCGCCCGGCGCGCGTCCTCCAGCCGCTTGGTCTCCGTGACCAGGTCCCGGCGTACGCCGACCAGCTGCTCCTCCAGCGCGGCGCCCTCCTGCTCGACCGTCGCGATCTCCTGGCGGGTGTGCTCCAGTTGCTGGGCGACCGTCTCCAGCTCGGCCTGGAGCTGGGTGAGCGCCTCCTGCCGCTGCTGGATCTCCTGCTGCACCGTGGCGAGCTGCTCCTGGTGCGTCGCGTTCTCCTCGTCGGCCTGCTCGCGGACCTCGGTGGCGTACTGCTGGGCCTCGGCGACCAGGGCGGCGATGTCCCGCTCGGCGGCGCTGGCCCGGTCGGCCAGCTCCTGCTCGGCCGCGGCCCGCTGCTCGTCCAGCTCCCGGGTCATGGTGGCCTGCCACTGGGCCAGTTCCTGCTGTGCCTTGCTCCGGTTGGCCTGCACCTCCTGCTGGATCTGCGTGCGCGCCGCCTTCACCAGCGCCTCCGACGCGGAGCGGGCCTGCTCGACCTGCTGGGCGCTCTGCTCGGCGACCCGCTTCGCCTCCTGCTGGGCGCGGTCGTGGGCCGCCTGCCCCTCGACGCGCAGCTTCTCCGTCAGCTCCCGGATGGCGGTCAGCTCCGCCTGCGCGGCGGCGTGCCGCTCCTCGTCCGCCCGCTCCTGCTCGGCCCGGCGGGTGGACAGCTCCTCGGCGAGCTCGCGCCGGTCCCGCTCCGCCTCGTCCTGCGCGCTGGCCAGCACCTTCTCCGCCTGCGCCTGGAGGTCGGCCGCGCGCTTCGTGGCCGTCTCGGTGATCTGACCGGCCTGCTTCTCGGCCAGGTCGAGGATCTGGTCGACCATCGGCCCGAGGTCGCGGAAGGACGCCCGGTCCACCTGCGTGGGGCGCTGGCGCAGCTCGGCGACCTCGGTCTGCGCGCGCTGCGCCTGTGCGGTCAGCTCCCGCAGCTGCGCGTACGCGCGGTCCCGGTCGGCCGTCACGGCGGTCAGCTCACCGTCCATCTGCTCGACGTACCGGTCCACCTGGCGCTTGTCGTAGCCGCGCAGCGCCTGGTCGAAACTCGGTCGCGCGGACACGTCGTCGTGGTGTGCGAACGGTTCCTCGCCGTTGGACATGCGCCATCCTCCGTCGGTTCGCCAGCGCCAGGCCGGCGGATGACCGCCCCGCAGGGCGTGATGAGGCGCAACGGTACCGCCGTCGGCGCGCGGGTTCCGCCCCGCCCCGCCCACGACCGCGAACGCGGGCCGACTCAGACCGGGAAGTACGGATTTCCGGCGGTCAGCCGGACGGTGAAGCCGTCGGCGTCCCGGTGCAGCGCCACATGATTGCACGACTGGTGGCTGATCCACAGGCCCAGGCCACCGGCGGCGCCGTTGCCCGCGGGCAGCAGGCCCGCGTAGGGGTCGCTGGGGCCGGGACCCCGGTCGTGCACGGTCACCACCATCCGGTCCGGCGCGCTCCACAGCCGCATCCGCACCGGCGGCACGCCGTGCCGCAGCGCGTTGCTCACCACCTCGCTGACCGACACCACCAGGTCGTCGAGGTGGTCGGCCGGGAGCTGCCCCCGGTGTGCGGCGCGTACGGCGTCACGTGCCTCGGCCGCGGTCGGGTCGACCAGCTCCACCGTCGGCGCCGTCCCCTGCACCGGGTCGGGCCGCATGAGGCGGTGCTCGGCCAGGTAACTCGCCGGTTCGGTGTAGACGTCGGTCGGCACGTGGCTGCCGTCCGGCAACGCCACCCGGGGGTGGGTCCGCGCCACGTCCGCGAGCACCCCGGGCGCGGTGCTCCGGGTGTCGTACGCGCACATGCTCCACAGCGGGAAGTCGTCGTAGGCGTGGTTGATGGCCGACTCGTAGCGGGCCCACCAGTCCCAGGTGGCGCCGAGCACGGCCGGCGGCAGCTCGCCGACGATCCGGATCTGCCGGGCGCCGTCGGCCACGTACGAGCCCAGCAGCTTGCGGTAGGCGCGGATCGCGGCGGTGGGGCGGGCGTAGAGGTCGCCGCCGGGCAGGAAGGTGACCGCGGCGCCGGCGGGCAGGGCCCGGCGGACCAGATCCGCGTTGTGGCCGCCGAAGCCGACCACTGTCGGCTCACCGGCCTCGACCCCGCCGAGCAGGAACGGCAGCACCACGGCCAGCAGGTGCTCGTCGGAGTCGTAGAGGATCGCCTCGTGGTAGTAGCCGACGTGACCGGCGGCAGCGCCCGTCCTCATCGGACCACCTCCACCCGCACCTCGGCCAGGTCGAGCAGCTCGACCAGCCGGGCCGCGGCGGTGCGCGAGCTGCGCAGCACGGCGACGGCGTCGTGCCGGCGGGCGTGCTCGCCCAGGTGCAGCAGGCTGCGGTGGTCGACGAAACGCAGGTCGGTGGCGTCGAGCACGAGCCGGCCGTCCACCGGTCGCGGGTCGGCCCGGTCCAGCGCCGCGGCGAAGAGCCGGTGGTTGGACGGGTCCAGTTCGCCGGCGAGCTCGACGACCGCCTCGCCGCCCCCGGCGTGCAGCCGGAACAGCACGTCGGTGTTGGTCTCGGGGTGCATGCAGGCCAGCTCGGCGATCGCCGCCTCGCTCAGCTCGCGCCGGTCGTAGGCGCAGACGGCCGACATCGGGTGGTATCGCATCCAGCGGTCGATGAGGTGCTCGTAGCGGGTGAAGGCCTCCCGCTGGGCGGCGGTGCGGACCAGCGTGGTGGCCTCGGCGAACACCCGCAGGCCGGTGTAGCCGGCGGCCAGCGCGTCGGTGGTGGCCGTCGCGTACGCCCGGACCTGCTTCTCCGGGTCCACGATCTCGTCGTGGCGGTAGGCGTCCTCCACCGGGAGCAGCCGGAGCGCGCGCCGGCGCAGCGCGGCGTCGAGACCGGGGAGGCGGTCCAGCCGGCGGGCCAGGGCGCCGGTGTTCCCGGGGGCGACCAGCCAGACCTGCTCGCCGGCCGCGAGGCCCGCGGCCAGGTGGGCGACCGCCCGGGCGTCCAGGGCCGCCGGGTCGTCGTAGGCCAGGCAGGCGTGACCGTACGTCGTCGACGACACGCTCCCGCTGGTCACTCGGCCTCCCCCACGCGGCCAGTCTAGGTCCACCCGCCCCTTGGGCACCTCTCGGCCGTCGCCGCACCGCGGCCCGGCGGGGACCCACCGGGCCGGGCGGCGGCGTCAGACGAGCTGGAGGTTCCGCCAGGCCGTCGACTCCAGCGGGGGGTCGCCCAGCTCGAACTCGGCCCAGTTGTTCCAGTAGGCGACCGCGTCCACGTCGTTCTGCTGCCGCAGCCAGGTCACGTGGTCCCGGATCGCCTGCGCGCGGCCCGCGCCGGTGGTGTCGGCCGTGGTCCGGCTCAGCCCGTACTCGGGCACGAGCAGCCGGATCCCCGGGTACGCGGCGCGCACCTTGCCGAACGCCACCCCGAACATCCGCGCCACCGGCCAGTACGTCGCGGTGTCCCGCGAGTAGCAGTCCACGCCGTAGTGGGTCATGCCGGGGTAGCCCCAGTCGGTCGGGCTGCCACGCCCCTCGTCCAGCCAGTAGCGGGTGACGATCGGTCCGTGCCCGAGGACCCAGCGCCGGTTCCGGTGTGCGGCGACGATCTGCGCCACCCGGGTGGCGGTGGTCCGGTACGTCGCCGGCGCCACGTCGCCCATCGGCTCGTGGTACCAGGTCAGGTAGATCGGCCGGCTCAGCCCGTCCAGCCAGCCGGTCAACTGCTCGACGTCGTCCTTCCACGAGACGTGCATGACGGCCGACGGCGCGTCGACGAACTTGCCGGCGTTCAGCGGGGGCAGCTCCGGCAGGGCGTCCGTGTCCCCGCCGTCCGTGCCGAAGTCGCGCATGTAGCGGATGCCGGGATACTCGGCCACCGCCCGCTGGGTGCGCGCTCCCTTCTCCGCGCTCATCCCGACCAGCAGCGGCACGGTCAGGGTGGTGGCGGCCGTGCCGGTCCGACCCATGGCGTCCCGGGCCGTGGCGGTCAGGGTGACCGTGCCCCGGCCGGCCAGCACGGTCACCGTGAAGCGGGTCGGGTCGGTGGGGTTCGGCGTGACGGTGACGCCGGGCGAGGTGCTGCCGAGCTGGATGGTCAGCGGCACGCTGAGATCCACCCGGACGGGGCTGTCCCAGGCGGCGCCGGTCGGGTCGCTGACCCGGCCGGAGAGGGTCAGCAGCCGCGAGTCGGGATGGTAGGCGTCCACGCGGACGGTGGTGGACTGGCCGGGCAGCAGGACGGTCGGATCGGCGGTGACGGAACGGATGACGGGTGCGGCCATGGGATGCCTCCTTGAGGCGTGCTCGGGAGCGCTCCGGCCGCACGTCCTCGGGTGGCCAGGACGGCCTTGACCTGCTCTTTTACCAGCTTGCGTCGGTCCGGCGGCATCGCCATCGGCGGCGGCAGATGGCGCAAAACCCGGTCCCGGCGGCATCCTGGACGGCGTGAAGATCACCGTGCGGGAGCTGACCGGACCCGACTGGCCGCGGCTGTGGCCGATGCTGCGCGACATGGGTGTCGGCGACGAGCCCGCCGAGGTCCACCGGGAGCGGTTCCTGCTGCTGCTCGCCGACCCGCGGTGGGCGCTGCTCGGCGCCGTCGACGACGGCGGGCTGATCGGGTACGCCGCCGCCCAGGACCACGGGCCGCACCTGCGCTCCGGGGACGCGCACCGCACGGTCCGCCTGCACGACCTGCACGTACGTCCGGACCGGCGCCGGAGCGGCGTGGGCCGCGGGCTGCTGGCGGCGGTGTCGGAGTGGGCGGCCGGGCGGGCCCGCCACCTGGAGTGGCAGGCGCACCGGGAGCGGGCGGCGCCCTTCTACGAGCGGCTCGGCCACCACGGCGACCCCTGTCCGCAGCCCGACTACCCGACCTTCCTGGTCGACTTCGGCCCGCGCTGACCCGCTGCGCGGTGCGGGAGTTCAGGCGAGCGGGTGGGAGATGCCCCGGGCGTGGTCGGTGACGGCGGCGCCGACCACCGTGGCGGTCACCGGCAGCACCTCCAGGCAGCGGCGCACCGCCGCGGCCATCAGCGTGTTCGGCACCCGCATGGACAGCGTGCAGTGGGGCACCCAACGGCCCGGCTGGTAGTGCTCCACCAGGCCGATGCCGGCCCGGGCCAGGCGCTCGTGCACCGCGCCGTGGTGGGCCAGCAGCTCCGGCGTGGGGGCCGGCCCGAGCCAGAGCACCCGCCCGACGAACTGCCCGGCGTGCTGGAACTCCAGCCGCAGCGGAGCGGCCACCACCATCCCGTCGAGCGCCTCCGCGACCCGGTGCGGGTCGAGACGCGGTGCGACGGCCAGCGAGACGTGCGGCCGGTGCCGCTGCTCCAGCAGCGACCTCATGCTCTGCACGCCCTCGGCCTCCAACGCGTCCCAGAGCACCCGGATCCGCCGGGTGGCGTCGATGTCGAGATACAGCTCCAGCGCCGCGACCACGCGATCAACCCTAAGGGGGTGGGTTTGCCGCCCGGCCTGGGCGGTACAGCCCCCGGTGGCACCGACGGCGGAGGAGTGTGGGACCCGTGGACGTGAACGACCTGCTGACCGAGGCGTACGGCCGCCTGCCCGACCTGGTGGCGGGGGCGCTCGACGGGCTGAGCCCGGAACAGCTGCGGCAGGCCCCGGCCGCCGGGGCGAACCCGGTGAGCTGGCTGGTCTGGCACCTCACCCGGATCCAGGACCACCAGGTGAGCGAGGTGATGGGGGAGGAGCAGCTCTGGGTCGGCGGCGAGTGGGCGGGGCGCTTCGGGCTGACCGCCGACCCGGACGACACCGGATACGGGTACGGCCCCGAACAGGTCGCCCGGGTGCGGCCGGAGGACGGCGGGGTGCTGCTGGACTACCACCGGGCGGTGGTGGACCGGACCCTGGCGTACCTGGGCGGGCTGCGCCCGGCCGACCTGGACCGGGTGGTCGACGAGAACTGGGACCCGCCCGTCACCCTCGGGGTGCGGCTTCTGAGCGTGCTGGACGACGACCTCCAGCACGTCGGCCAGGCCGCGTACGTGCGCGGGCTCATCCAGCGGGGCTGACCGCCGCCCGGGCACGGCGCAGCGCGGCGTGCCCGAGCAGGCACGGCCAGCTCGCCGAGCCCGAGGTCGAGCAGGGCGTGCCCGGTCACGCCCTGCTCCCAGGACTGGCGCTGCATGGCCAGCAGCGCGGCGAGCACCCGGTCGGTCGTGGCGTCCCCGGTCATCCCCATTCCTCCGCAGTACCCGACTTCCGCCCCGGCGCACCACCCCGAAGCACCGGCCCGGGGCGCCACCCGGCTCACCCGCACCGGGTGAGTTGGACTCACCCGACCGGCGGGGACCCTCCGGGGGCGGGCGGAGCGGCCGGGCGACCGGACCGTGAACGACGGGAGGGACCCATGAGCGCCTCGGCGGCGGAGTACCTGACCCGGCAGGTCGCCGGCCGGCACCCCGACCTGCCGGAGAACACCGGCGGCACGATCCGGCTGGACCTGAGGGACGGGGCCCGGACCGAACACTGGTACCTGACGATCGACCACCAGGAGGTATGGGTGACCCGCGTGTCGGACGACGCCGACCTGGTGGTCCGCGCCGACCGGGAGGTGTTCGACCGGATGGCCGACGGCCGGCTGAACGCGGCCGCGGCGCTGCTGCGCAACGACCTCACCGCGCAGGGCGACCTGCGGCTGCTGCTGTCGCTGCGGCGGCTGTTTCCGGGCCCGGCCGACGCCCGGCACCCCCGCGAGCTGGGCTGCGCCGGGGTGGGGACGCGATGAAGGAGCTGGTGGGCGTCCTCGCCGGCAATGTGTTCGCGCTCAGCGACGCGCACGGCGACATGGAGGTCGAGCCGTTCGCACCGATCGGCCTGTTCTCATTCGACACCCGCTTCCTGTCCACCTGGGTGCTCACCATCGACGGGGAGCGGCTCAACGCCCTGTCCCGGGACGAGCTGGAATACTTCGAGACCCGGTTCGTGCTGGTCCCCGGCGCCGCCAGCCACTACGTCGACGCCGACGTCTCGGTGCTCCGGCACCGGTCCATCGACGAGAGCTTCAACGAGCGGCTCACCGTGCTCAACCACTCCGCCGAGGCCGCCGATTTCACCGTGCGGATGGAGATCGGCAGCGACTTCGCCGACACCTCGGAGATCCTCCGGCCCGGGCCGCGCCGGCCGCTGGTCGTGGCCGACACGGCGCACCGGCAGCTGCGGATCTGCCACCAACGGGACCGGTTCACCCGGGAGACCATCGTCTCCAGCACCGCCCCGGTGGAGGTCGACGAGCGGGGCATGACCTTCCGGATCCGCGTCGGCCCGAACGGGACCTGGCACACCGACCTGCACGTCGGCATGATCATTCACGGTGCCGGCGGGCGCGACCTGAGGTCCAGCCTCGAGGCCCACCGCCACCTCATCCACCACGACATGCGTGAGGACCTGGCCCGCTGGTTCGACCACGCGCCACAGCTCCTCGCGGAGCGGGAAGCGCTGACGATGGCGTACCAGCAGGCGCTGACCGACCTGGCCTCGCTGCGGTACACGCCGCTGTCGTACACCCAACGGGTGCCGGTGGGCGGGCTGCCCTGGGCCATGGCACTGTACGGCCGGGACGCCCTCGTCACCTGCCTGGAGACGCTGCCGTTCACCCCGGAGCTGACGCCGGCGACGCTGCGCCTGCTGGCCCTCCTCCAGGGCGGGCAGCTCGACGACTTCCACGACGAGGAGCCCGGGAAGATCCTCTCCGAGCTGCGGTACGGCGAGTCGGCCGCCTTCGGTGAGCAGCCCACCGCGTTCTACTACGGCGCGGCCGACACCACCCCGCTGTTCGTGATCCTGCTCGACGAGTACGAGCGCTGGTCCGGCGACGCCGACCTGGTCCGGCAACTGCGGCACCCGGCCCGGATGGCGCTGGACTGGCTCGACGAGTACGGCGACCTGTGCGGTGACGGCTACCTGCGGTACCAGCCGCGCAACACGGTCAACGGGGTGGCCAACCAGACCTGGCGCAACTCGCCGGAGGCCATCGTCGACCGGCACGCCGTCGCGCCGCCGTTCCCGCGGGCGACCTGCGAGCTGCAGGGGTACGCGTACGACGCGAAGGTCCGGGGCGCCCGGCTGGCCCGCGAGTTCTGGGGCGATCCCGACTACGCCGACCGGTTGGAGGCCGGGGCCGCGCGCCTGCGCGAGCGGTTCAACCGGGACTTCTGGCTGCCGCACCGGGGCTACTACGCGCTCGCGCTCACCCCCGACGGGAAGCCGGTGGACGCGCTGACCTCCCACATCGGGCACCTGCTCTGGAGCGGCATCGTCGAGCCGGCGCGGGCCGACGCGCTGGCCGCGCACCTGTGCGGCCCCGAGCTCTTCTCCGGCTGGGGGGTGCGCACCTACGCCACCGGGCAGCGGCCGTACAACCCGGTCGGCGCCCACCTCGGCGCGGTCTGGCCGTCGGACAACGCGCTCGTCGCGGCGGGCCTGCGCCGCTACGGGTACGACGCCGAGGCGGCCCAGGTCGCGGCCGGCATGTTCGCCGTGGTGGAGACCCTCGGCGGCTCGGTGCCGGAGGTGATCGCCGGCTACCCGCGGGACCTCACCAAGTACCCGGTCCAGCTGCCGGTGGCCGGCCGGCCCCAGTCGTGGGCCTCCGGCGGCCTGCTGATGCTGCTCGGCACCATGCTCGGGCTGCGCCCGTGCGGGGAGAACCTCCTGGTGAACCCGTACGTCCCGGACGGCTACGGGCGCATCGAGCTGCTGGACGTGCCGGGCCGCTGGGGGCGGGCCGACGCCTACGGCCGCGACCGCACCACCGGCCCGCGGATCCGGGTCGGCGGCGCGGCCGGTCAGCGGCGTGGCGACGGGTGACCGGCGGCCGGGCGGCGCCGCCGCTCAGCGCGCCGTGCTCTCCTCGGGCGCGGCGGCCGGCGCCGGCTCCGCCGGCGCGGCGCGGACCCGCCCGGCCAGCCCTCGGTCCACGCCGATGAAGACCAGCCCGAGCAGCCAGAACGCGACGGCGAAGAAGAGCGCGCTGAACCCCACGCCGCCGTAGCCGAGTTGCTGGACGTCGAGGAACGGGTACGGGTAGCGGTGCACGACGAGCCCCCGCACCAGGGCGAAACCGAGGTACGCGACCGGGAACGCCAGCCACCAGGCCGCGTACCGGGGGCGCAGCCGGCCGCGCCGGTCGAACAGCGCCCAGTCGGCGATCGCCAGCAGCGGCACCACGGTGTGCAGGAACTGGTTGCCCCACCACTCGCCCGGCCCGCGGTGCGGCTGGACCATCGCGAACGGGCTGGCCGGGTTGGCGAGCACCAGGTGATAGACGGTGCCGGTGATGGTGATGTAGAGGGTCACGGCGCCCTTGAGCGCGCTCGGCGGCTCCGGGCGGCCCTGCCAGGCCCGCCAGGCGGCGTACCCGGCGAAGACGCCGACCGCCACGTTGCTCTGGATGGTGAAGTACGGCAGCAGGCCGGTCACCGTGGCCGGGCCGAGCGCGGTGAGCACGATGCCGGCCACCACGCCGAGCACGACGGCCAGGCGGAAGGGGATCGCCAGTCGGCGACGCCGCGGAGTCACCGGGGCACGCTACCAGCCGGTCCGACGCCGTTCACCGGACCGAGCCCGGCGCGGGCGGTGCCGTCCGCCCGACCCGCCGCGCGCCCGGTCAGAGCCGGGAGGGGCGGACCGACTTGGGCTTCTGCTCCGGCCGGTTGCCGGGGTGGGTGGTCGTCGTGAGACCGGCCGTCGGGCCGCTGGGCGTGGCCTCCGGTGGGCCGGTGACGCGGGCGGTGGGCCCGGTGCTGGTGCCCTGCGTCGGATCTTCGCTCGGCTGCGGCGTAGCCGGGTTGGTGCCGGATCCGGTCGGCTTGCCGTTCCCGTCCAGCAGCGCGTCGCAGTAGCCGGCCACCCTGTCCCGACCGCCGGCCGCCGCGATCAGGGCGGCGAAGGGCGGGGCCTCCAGGGCATGACCCCGGTCCGCGTTCTTCTTCGCCCGGTAGGCGGTGCAGAGCCCGGCCAGCCCGGACGGGGTGCCCGGGCTCCCGGTCGGCGCGGCGCCCGGGGTGGTCGGGGTGGCCGGGTGGCTCGGGCCGGCGGTCGGCGTGGCCCGCCCGTCGTGGCCGGCGCCCGGTGAGGGCGTGCGGCTCGCGCCCCCGCCGCCGGGCAGCGGACCCGTCAGGTTGCCGGTGGCGGCGGCCAGGGCCACCCCGCCGCCGGCGGTGGCGAGCACGGCGGCCAGGGCGAGCCTGGCGCCGAGCCGTCCGAGGTGGAACCGTCGTGGGGGGCGGGACACCGGCACCGGGGGCGTGCCGCCGGCTTGCGCCACGCGGAACGCCTGGAGAGCCGCCCCCTCACCGTTGAGCTCGTGCGGGCGGGGAGCGGCGCGGACGGCGGCGAGGAACCGCACGAGCACCTGCGGACCGTCCGGTGCCTCGGCGACGGGACCGACGAGCAGGCGCTCGACGGTTTCCTGGTCCATGCGGTGTCCGTTCATCTCGTGTCCCTCAGCGCCGCCACCGGTCGTGGCGTCACACCGGAACCCGCCCCCGGCCCGGTTCGGGCGGGTGATGTCGGTCACCGCGCGTCGGTCAACCCATGGTCTTCGCCCCGTCGATCGACTCCCGGAGGATGTCGGCGTGCCCCGCGTGCTGCCCGGTCTCGGCGATGAGGTGCAGCAGCACCCGGCGGACCGTCCAGGTCGCACCCGGCTCGAACCAGGGTGCGCTCGGCAGCGGGTGCGCGGCGTCGAGGTCGAGCGTGGTGACCAGGGCGTCCGTCTCGGCGGCCACCCGGTCGAACTCGGCGAGCAGCCCGGCCAGCGTCTCGCCCGGGAGCATCCGGAACTGGCCGGCCCAGTCGACCGGCTCGCTCTGCATCGCCTCGGCGCCGCCCACGGCGAACCGCATCCACCGGTGCTCGGTGAGGGTCACGTGCTTGAGCAGGCCGCCGAGGCAGAGCTCGCTGGCCGTGCTGCGCCGCGCGGCCTGCTCGTCGTCGAGCCCCGCCATGGTCTGCCGGAGGAACCCGCGGCGTAGCTGGAGGGCGGCGAGCAGATCAGCCCGCTCGCCGGTGAGGACCTGGTCGGAGACGCTCATGCCGCCCGCCTTTCGCTTGAGGACCGGGTCACCGTACGACCCACCACCGACACTCTCCCGGCTCCACACCGGACGTCCCGGGTTGCCGTTTCGTCCGGATCGCGGTGCACTGAATTACATGGGTGTCATCAAGGTGGGCACGTCCTCCTGGGCCGACCAGATGCTGGTCCGTTCGGGCTGGTATCCGCGTGCGGTCAACACCCCGGCCGGCCGGCTCGGCTGGTACGCGGAGCGGTTCGGTCTGGTCGAGGTGGACACCTCCTACTACGCGATCCCGGCGCCGGAGACCACCGCGGGCTGGGCGGCCGCCACCCCGCCGGGCTTCACCTTCGACGTCAAGGCGTTCCGCCTCTTCACCGGCCACCACACCCCGGTCGACGCGCTGCCCCGGGACCTGCGGCCGGCCGGCGGCCCGAGCCGGATCCGCTGGCGCGACCTGTCCGCCGGGGCGTACGACGCGCTGTGGGACCGGTTCCACGCGGCGCTGGCGCCGCTCGCGGCGGCCGAGCGGCTCGGCGCCGTGCTGCTGCAGTTCCCGCCCTGGCTGGCCCGCGGCGACGCGGCCCGGCGGCGGATCCTGTCCGTGGCACGGCGGTGCCGGCCCTGGCCGGTGACCGTCGAGCTGCGGCACTCCTCCTGGTTCACCGAGGACGCCGTGGTCGACACCGTGACCTTCCTGCGGGAGCACGGGCTCGGCTACGTCTGCGTGGACATGCCCCAGGGCCACGCCTCCTCGGTGCCGCCGATCCTCGTCGCCACCGCCGACCTGGCCGTGGCCCGGTTCCACGGGCACAGCAGCGCCTGGGAGAGCGGCGACAAGCAGGAGAAGTTCCGCTACGCCTACGGCGAGGAGGAGCTGCGGCACTGGTCCGTGCTGCTGCGCGAACTCGCCGACCAGTGCGCCGAGCTGCACGTGCTGCTGAACAACTGCTGCGGCGACCAGGCCCAGCGCGACGCCGCCCGGCTGGCCGGGCTGCTCGGCGTCACGCCCGCCACCACCCCCGCCTGAGGTTTCCGCCGGTACGTCCCGGGTACCGGCGGTGCCGGGGACCGACAGCGAGCGGTGCCGAGGACCGACAGCGAGGGGGACGCGTGGACGAGCGACGGGACGAGCCCGGCGGCCTGACCAGGGACGGCCGGGATCCCCGGGCGACCCGGGAGGCCGAGGAGGCGCACGGCGGCAGCATGGCCCCGGGCCTGGTGGACGACACCGGGCACCCCGTGGCCGAACCGCCCGTGCCGGAGAACGAGCCGTCGGCCCTGGGCCGGCCGGGTGAGGAGGACGGCACCGGTTCCTGACCCGTGGGTCGACGCCCGGGGCGGTCCCCCCGGGCGTCGGTCACCTGTGGATCACCTGCCGGCCATGGCCATCGGTCGTTTGGTCGCGGCCATCCCGGCGACCTTGCCGATGCTCTTCGGCGCCATCGCCAGGCCGCCGGCCCGGTTGATCAGGCCGCGGAACACCTGTCCGGGCTTCTGCTGCTCACCCATGTACGCCGACACCACCACGAGGGCGCCGGTCATCGCCGGGATGGCCCACTGGAGCAGCTTCATCTGCCGCTGCGAGCTGGCGACGTTCGCCGGCGTCTGGTAATTCGGCTCGGTGGCCCCCTCGACGGGTGGCCCGCCCGCCTTCTGCAGCCGCATGCCGAGCAGCCGGCTGTAACCGGTCACCGCCAGGGCGCCGATGGTCAGCGCGGTCTTCACCGTGCTCATCCTCCCCACGCCGGACTGGGCCGCCACGCGTGGGCTCTCCGTGACGAGTTCGCCGACCGCGCCGGCCAGGTGCGCCCCGATGGCCGCCGCGTTCACCGGGGTCCACCGGGCCCAGCCGGCCGAGGCGACCGGCAGCCGCTTGGTCGAGTCGTCGATCTTTGCCGCCGCGCCGTTGACGCCCAGCGCGCCCATCAGTGAGCCACCGAACCAGGCCGCCAGGCCCAGGTCGTGCATCGAGCGCAACGCGGTGTGCCGTTCGGACATCTGATCCCCCTCCGCCGTGTTCGGGCGGTGCGGCTTACCCACCTTTCGCGCGGCTACGCACCCGTCTTCCGGCCACGGGGCGTCCGACCGGCCGGCGGCGTCGTGGGTCAGCGGGGCAGCGACGTGGCGAACGCGGCGATCCGGGCGGCCAGTGGGGCCGCGGCGCGTACCCAGGTGAAGTGGTCCAGCGGGCCGCCCGCCTCGGCGGCCGTGTAGCGGTGCCGGGTCACCGGGGCGGCGGCGAGCTTGCCGCAGAGGTGGTCCATCGTCTCGTGCGGCGTGTACTGGTCGTCGTCGACGCTGACCGCGAGCACCGGGGTGCGGACGCGTCGGACGGCCGCCTCGGCGTCGACCCCGTCCAGCACCGGGAAGCGCCCGGTGCGCGCGGTGTGCGCCCAGTCCCGGATCACCCCGCGCGCCTGCCGGCCGCCGAACCCCCAGCCGGGCCAGACGCCGAGCAGCCGGGCGACCGCCGCGATGCCCTGGGTGTACGGCAGCACACCCCAGCCGCGCAGCCCCGGGTACCCGCGCCACCACGGGATGCCCACCGCCACGAGGGCCAGCCCGTCCACCCGGTCGGCGTCGTGCAGCGCCTGGTGCAGCACCGCGACCTGCCCGCCGAGCGAGTGTCCGAGCAGCAGCCGGGTCCGGCCGTCCAGCCGGGGCTTGAGCGCGTCGAGCACCGCGCCGACGTCGGTGGCCAGCTCGGCGTAGCCGTAGCGGCAGGTGCGGGCCGGTGCCGGCGTGCTCTCGCCGGTGCCGCGCAGGTCGGCCACGACGACGGCCAGGCCGGCGTCGCGCAGCGCGGTGGCGAACGGCCGGTAGTAACGGGCGCGGACGCCCATGGCGGGCCAGATCACCACGACGGGCGCGCCGGGTGGCCCGTCCGGCTCCGGGTAGACCTGGACGCCGATCCGCGCCCCGTCGACGTCCACGAACTCCTGCGTGTACTCCCCGCTCACCGGCTCAGCCTACGGCCGGAGGCTACCGGCGGGTAGGAAGGGGTCGGCCGCCGCCTGCGCCGGGATCCGCCGCCCGGCCACCGGCCGCGACCGGGCGGCCGCGGTCACCCGGTCGACCGCCGCCAGCACCGCCGGCACGTCCAGCTCGGCCAGCGCCGGGTGCACGGCCACGCCGTCCCCGGCCGGGCGCGGCCCGGCCCAGAGCGCCTCGTGCCACGGCCGGTCCGGCGGCGGCCCCCACTGCGCGGGCGGCACCGGGCCGAAGAGCAGCACCGACGGGGTGGCGTAGGCGGTGGCCAGGTGACCGGTGCCGGTGTCCCCGCAGAGGACCAGGCGGGCGTGGGCGACCAGCGCGGCCAGCTCGCCGACGTCGGTCGCGCCGGCCAGCGCCGCGTCGGCCGGCAATCCGGCCCGGCGGGCCACGCCGGCGGCGAGGTCCCGCTCGCCGGGGCTGCCGGTGACCACCACGTGGTGGCCCCGTCCGGCCAGCTCCCGGGCCACCGCCGCGAAGCGCTCCGGCGGCCAGCGCCGCTGCGCCGCCTTGGCGCCCGGGTGCACGATCGTCACGCCGGTCGGCAGCCCGCCGGGCCCGGGGCGGCGCAGCGCCAGGTCGGCGCGGTCGGCGCGGATCCCGTACCAGCCCAGCATCCGGCACCACCGGTCCACCTCGTGCTCCCCGGCCCGCCACGGCGGACCGTCGTGCCACCCGGCCTCGGCGTTGGCGAAGGCCAGCAGCCGCCGCGGCCCGACCCCGGCCAGCATCCGGTGCGACTGCGGCCCCCGGCCGTGCAGGTTCACCGCCACGGCGGGCGGCGGGCCGGACCAGCCGAGGTGGCCCAGCCCGTCCGCGACGACCTGCCGGTCCACGCCACCGACCAGCTCGACCAGCGGGGTCAGCCAGCGCGGCGCGACCAACGCCAGCTCGCTGCCCGGGTACGCGGCCCGCAACGCGCGCAGCGCCGGCACCCCGGTCGCGAGGTCGCCGACGCCGAGCGCCCGCAGCACGAGGATCACGGGTACGAGGACTCCTGCTCGGCGCAGACCACCAGCTCGCGTACGGCGCAGCCGGGCGGCTGGGCGAGGGCGAACAGGACCGCCTCGGCGGTGTCCGCCGGATCGTTGAGGATGGCGTCCGGGCCGGGCTTGTACCGCTCGTCCCGGTCGTCGAAGAACGCCGTCCGCATCCCGCCCGGGATCAGCAGCGTGACGCCCACCGTGCCGGCCAGCTCGGCGGCGAGCGCCCGGGTGAAGCCGACCACCCCGAACTTCGCCGCGCAGTACGCGGTCGCGTCGCTGACCGCCTTGACGCCCAGCGTGGACGCCACGGTCACCACCGTGCCGTGCGCCCGCTCGAGGTGCGGCAGCGCGGCCCGGACCACCGCGGCGGTGCCGAGCAGGTTGATCGTCACGATGCGGTCCCAGGTCGCGCCGTCCACGTCGGCCAGCCGGCCCGGCACGTCCATGCCGGCGGCGGTCACCACGCCGTCGAGCCCGCCGGCCTGCTCCGCGACCTGCCGGGTGGCCGCCTCGGCGGCCCGCGTGTCGGCCAGATCGCACTCGACCCACGGCACCCCGTCGGCCGGCGCTCGCCGGTCCAGCACGTACGGCCGGCCACCGGCCTTGGCCACGGCCGCCACCACCGCCGCGCCGAGGCCACTCGACCCGCCGGTCACGAGGACGGCCCGTCCATTCAAACCCCTGCTCATGCCGGCACTCCGCTTCGCTCCGTGCCGCCCTGAGGCACCAGTGCACCGCGTTGACCATTCGCTCGCTGACGCTCGCTCATACCGCTCCCTTGACGAGGTGGAGGCCGCGCTGGCGCGCGGCCGAGATGGTGCCGGTGGTGGAGCGGCCGGCCAGGAACGGCACGGTGACGACCCGCCCGCCCCAGCGGCGTACCAGCTCCGCCTCGGGCAGCTCGGGCGCGCCGTCGCCGGCGTAGTCGCCGCCCTTGACCCAGACGTCGGGGCGCAGCCGGGCCAGCACCTGGTGCGGGGTGGGCTCGTCGAAGACCACCACCGCGTCGACGCAGTCCAGGGCGGCCAGCAGCCGGGCCCGGTCCTGCTCCGGGTTGACCGGGCGCTCGGGCCCCTTGAGCCCCCGGACGCTGCGGTCGGAGTTGAGGCAGACCACCAGGCAGTCGCCGAGGCGGCGGGCCGCCTGGAGGGTGGCCAGGTGACCGGCGTGCAGGATGTCGAAGCAGCCGCCCGTGGCGACCACGGTGCCGCCGTCGGCGCGTACCTTCGCGACGAGTTCCTCGCCGGCGGCCCGTGGTGAAGGCTGCTCCGGCGCCCGGTGCAGGCCGGCCGCCCCGCCGGCGGCCACGTACGCGGACGCCGCACCGACCGCCGCCTGCACCGCCTCGGCGACCGACGCGCCGTCGGCCAGCGCCAGCGCGGCGGTGGCGGCGAACCGGTCCCCGGCGCCGCAGGTGTCCTCCACGTGCGCCACGGTGGACGGCGGCGGCACGACCAGCGGCGCGGTGCCGGAGTGGCAGAGCACCGCCCCGTCCGGCCCCGTGGTCACCGCGACCGCGCCGATCCGCCACCGGCGGCGCAGCTCCTGACCGGCCCGGGTGGCGGTGGAGAGCGCCGGGCCCGTCCCGGCGTCGCCGGTGAGCTGCCGCAGCTCGGCCAGGTTGGGGGTGGCCAGCCGGGCCCCGGGCACCGCGGCGGCGCCGCGCGGGTGCGGGTCCCAGACCACCGGAGCGGTGGCGCCGGCCAGCGCCGCGCGCAGCGTCGGCTGCCGGAGCAGCCCGCGACCGTAGTCGCTCACCAGGACGGCCCGGGCCCGGGACAGCAGCTCCAGCACCGCCTCCGGCGGCTCGCCCGGCGGCTGGGGGTCACCACCCCGGTCCAGCCGGAGCAGGGTCTGCCCGCCGGCCCGGAGCCGGATCTTCTCGGCGGTGGCGCCGGGCAGACGGATCGGATAGAGCTCGATGCCCGCCGCGGTCACCAGTTCCGCCAGCCGTGCCCCGCCGGCGTCGTCGGCCAGCCCGGTCACCAGGGCAACCTCGGTCTCCTGCGCGGCGGCGAGCAGCGCGGCCAGCCCGGCCCCGCCCGGTCGCTCGGCGGCGGACCGTTCGTCGAGCACCGGCACCGGCGCGTCCGGGGCGACCCGGCCGACCACGCCGGTGACGTCCCGGTCCAGCAGCGCGTCGCCGACCACGACCAGCGGGCGGGTCACGACGGCACCGGTCCCGTGCCGGCGGGCCCGTGCCCGTCGGCCGACTGCCCGTTGGCCGAGTGACCGTTGGCGCCGTGCCCGTCGAGGCGGTGCTGGCGCGCCCTGGCCCGGGCGTACCCGTCCAGGCCGTAGCCGTCCAGCGCCCGGCCGCCGCCCGGGTGCGGCCCGGCGGCGACCCCGGCGAGCAGGTGGCCGTCCGGTCCGGCGGCGCCGCTGCCGTCCCGGTCCCCGCCCGTGGAGCCGGGTGACCGCGCCCAGCGCGCGGAATTCCCCGCCCGGGGCGCCGGGACGGAGGCGGTCGGCAGCTGCCGGATGAGCGGCAGCGCCTGGTCCACGTACTCGCAGAGCAGGTGCGTGGAGACCAGGTGCAGCTCCTGCACGACCTGGCTGTCCGGGGACGGCACGGCGAGCACGTCGTGGCACTGCTCGGCGAGCGGGTTGGGGGCGGGGCCGGTGAAGGCCCAGCAGCGCAGGCCGGTGTCGTGTGCGGCGCGGGCGGCGGTGAGGAGGTTGGTGCTGGTGCCGCTGGTGGACAGGAGCAGGAGGATGTCGTCGGGTCGGCCGTGGGCGCGGACCTGGCGGGCGAAGATCTCGTCGTAGCCGTAGTCGTTGCCGATGGCGGTGAGGGCGGAGGTTTCGGCGTGCAGGGCGATGGCGGACAGGGGTTCGCGGTCGTCGCGGAGTTTGCCGACGAGTTCGGCGGTGAGGTGCTGGGCCTCGGCGGCGCTGCCGCCGTTGCCGGCCACCAGCAGCCGCCCGCCCCGGGCGAGCGTCCAGGCCAGCTCGGTGCCCCAGGCGGCCAGCCGCTCGGCCTCCCGCCGGTACGGCAGCAGCGCCGCGGCCAGCCCGGAGAGGTGGGCGTCGAGGGTGTCCTGACGGGTCATCAGGCCACCGCCGGCGCCGGCCGGGACACCGTGGCCAGCGCGGCGTAGACCGCGCCGAGCTGTTCGGCGCAGCGCTTCCAGGAGTACCGGCTGCGGATCCGGTCCAGCGCCGCCGTGGCGTACGTGAAGCGGCGGACCTTGTCGGTGAGGAGCCGGCGCAGCGCGGTGCCGAGCGCGCGGGGGTCCCGCGGCGGCACGAGGTCGCCGGTGAGCCCGTCCACGACGCTGTCCGCGATGCCGCCTACGTTGGTGCCGACCACCGGCACACCGCAGGCCATCCCCTCCAGCGGGGTGAGCCCGAACGGCTCGTACCAGGGGGCGGCGACCAGCACGTCGGCCGAGCGGTACCAGGAGGGCATCTCCTCGCGCGGCACCGCGCCGACCAGCTTCACCCGGTCGGCCACGCCGCACGACTCGGCCAGTGCGGACAGCCGCCGGGCGAACGCGTCGGCGGGGAGCAGCTCGGCCGGCCGGCCGCCGACCACCACGCACTCGGCGTCCGGCACCGCGGGCAGCGCCCGGACCACCTCGAGGAAGCCCTTCCGCTCCACCATCCGGCCGACGGTGAGGATGCGGTGGCGGCCCGGGGTGCGGGGGGCGACCGGGCCGTCGGGGCGGAACACGGCCTGGTTGACACCGGACGGCACCAGCGCCATCCGGGACCGGGGCACACCCATCCGGACCAGCTCGGCGACCTCGTCCTCGCACTGCACGACGACCCGGTCCACGGCCCGGCCGAGTGCCCGCTCGTAGCCGATCCGCCCCGGTGGACTGGTGTCCCGCGTGCCCTGGTGCCGGCGCTTCACCGTGCCGAGCGCGTGGTACGTGAGCACCGTCGGGACCCCGGTCCGCCGGCCGGCGTGCACGGTGGCCAGGCCGCTCATCCAGAAGTGCGCGTGCGCCACGTCCGGAATCCAGCCGCCGCGCCGCCACGAGTCGGCCAGCCAGCTGCCGAACTCGCCCATGTACGGCAGCAGCTCGTCCTTCGGCACCCGCTGCGCCGGGCCGGCGGGCACGTGGCACACCCGGTAACCGTCCGGGGTGGACACCACGTCGGGCAGGGCGGTCGAGTCCCGGCGGGTGTAGACGCGGACGTCGTGCCCCTCGCCGACAAGCGCGGCCGCGAGTTCCGCCACGTGGGTGTTCTGGCCGCCGGCGTCCTCCTCGCCGAGCGCGGCGAGCGGACTGGCGTGCTCCGAAATCATCGCGATGCGCATGTCTCCTCCTCCATGATCAGGTCCCAGTCGGCGAGGAACCGGTCGAGCCCGAAGCGTTCCTTCGTCACCTCGCGTGCCCGCGCCCCCAGCCGGTACGCGGCGTCGCGGTCCTCGGCCAGCCAGCGGGCCGCCTCGACGAGCGTGTCCACGCGGGTGGAGAGCACCCCCGCGTCCGGGGGCACGGCGTCCACGGCCTCGGTGGTGGCCAGGGCGACCACCGGCATGCCCATGGCCATGGCTTCGACGAGGCTCAGCCCGAGCGACGTCCAGCGGCACAGGTGCAGGTACGCCCGCCGCCGGGCCACCTCGACGTGCATCCGGTCCTGCGCCAGGTCGTCGTGCGTGGCCAGCCGGTCCACCGGCAGACCCAGCCGGTCGGGCAGCCCGGTCACGCCCATGCCGAAGACGTCCAGCGGCGCGACCGCGGCGAAGCGCGGCATCAGGTCGGTGCCGGTGACCCGCCAGCGGCGTACCGGCTCGTTGGTGACGACGGCGAGGCGGTCCAGCTCGCCGGTCCACTCCACCGCGGGCGGCACGATGCCGTGCTCGACGACCGCGGTGCGGGTGCCGCCGTTGTCCCAGAACAGTTCGTTGAAGTGCGTGACGTGGGTGAGCAGCAGGTCGTCCCGGTCGGCCATCGGGTGGCGGGTGTCCGGCACGTCGCCCTTCGGGGTGTTGTGCTCGACGTAGACGGCCGGCACGTCCCGGCCGGGCCGGCGACCCAGCCACCGTTCGGCCAGCTCCAGCTCCTCGGGCCGTTGCAGGATCACCAGGTCGACCTCGGCCCGCCCCAGCTCCTCCGGGGTCACCTCGACGGCGTTCCCCGGCCAGGCGTAGGTCCGCGCCCGGCCCCGCCCGTACGGGCCGCGGTCGGGCGTGACCGGCACCAGGTACCGGTGTCTCCCGTGCACGAACGACGTCGTCCAGGAGCCGTGCACGTGCCACAGCAGAACGTTCATCTCTCTCCTCGTCGGCGACTTCGCGGGGGCGGGGGCGGGCGGTGGGTTCAGCCGGGGACGAGCCGGCGGACGGCGGCGACCACCCCGGCCGGGTCGAGGTTGCCCAGGCAGGGGTGCCCGGCGACCGGGCAGACGGCCGCCCGGGTGTCCCGGCAGGCCGCCCCGGCGTCGCCGAGCCGGACCGTGGGCACCCGGTAGGGCGCCCACTGCCCGAACGGGACGGTCGGGGCGAAGAGGCTGACCACCGGGGTGCCGACGGCGGCGGCCAGGTGGGCCGGCCCGGTGTTGCCGACGACCACGCAGCGGGCCCCGGCGAGGATCCGGGCGAGCCCGGCCAGGTCGGCCGCGCCGCCGAGATCGGCGCCGCCGGCGGCGGCGACCCGGGCGGTCAACGCACGTTCGCCGGGCCCGCCGGTGACCAGCACGCGGTGCCCGTCGGCCGCGAGGGCGGCCACGATCTCGGCGCAGAGCTCGGGCGGGCAGGCCCGGGCGGGCGCCGACGAGCCGGGGTGCACCACCAGGTAGTCGCCGGCGGGCAGGTCGACGGCGGGCGCGGGCAGGTCGGGGCGGAGCCGCAGCACCGGCTCGTCCGCGGCGGGCAGCGCGTAACCGGCCGCGGCGGCCAGGGAGAGCGCCCGCTCCGGTTCGGGCACCCCGTCGGGCACCCGGTGCCGCACGTCGAGCAGGGACCCGGGGTAGTCGTCGCTGATCGCGCTGATCCGGGGGACGCCGGCCATCCGCAGCAACAGGGCGAGGGGGAGCGGCGACTGGTGGAACGAGGTGAAGGCGACCGCCTCGTCGGCGCCCACCGCGGCCAGGCGGCTGGTGAGGCGGCGCATGTCGTCGGGGTCGACCGGCCCGGGGGAGCCGTCGATCCAGGGCAGTGGCCACTCGATGATCTCGTCGACGCCGGGCAGCAGCTCCGCCGCGGCCCGGCCGCGTGGCCCGCAGAGCAGCACCACCCGTTCCGCCCCGGCCGCCACGGCACGGATGCCGGGGCCGGTGACCAGCACGTCGCCGGCCGAGTCGCTGCGCGCCACCAGCACCGTGCCGGCCCGCCCGGTACGCGGCACCACCGGTCGTACGGCCCGGTCCCGGCGCAGGATCTCCGTCACCGCGCCGGGCAGGTCCCGGGCGACGGCCGGTGCCTCGGCGACCTCCTCGGGGCGGGTGACCGGGGTGGGCACGAGGATCCCGGCGGCGCCGGCGGCCAGCGCGGCGGCCATGTCACGGCCGATGTCGCCGACCAGCACGCAGCGCCGGGGCGCGGTGCCGAGCGCCCGCGCCGCTTCGTGCACCAGCCCGGGGGCCGGCTTCCGGCAGGCGCAGCCGTCGGTGTCGTCGTGCGGGCAGACCGCCCAGTGGTCGAAGGGACCGAGCAGCTCCTCGATCCGGGCGTGCACGGCGTGCATCTGCCGCTCGGTGAAGTACCCCCGGGCCAGGCCGGACTGGTTGGTCACCACGGCCAGCCGGAACCCGGCCGCGCGCAGCCGGTCCAGCGCCTCCCGGGCGCCGGGCACCGGCCGGACCTTCTCCGGGTCGCCGTTGTAGGGCACGTCCTCGATCAGGGTGCCGTCACGGTCGAGCAGCACCGCGTCGTACAGGGGCCTCAGCACCGTTCCACCCCCGGTGCCGGCGCGGTGACCACGGCCCCGGCGGGTACGGCGCGGGCGCGCCACCAGCCGCGTACCCAGTGGGCGACGGCGAGCGGCGGGATCAGCACGCTGGTCACCAGCATGGTGGTGGCCTCGCCGGGGGTGCGCGGGCCGGGCGCGACGCGGGCCCGGGTGAACTCGGCGGTGCCGGCCGCCCAGGCGAGCGTGGCGAGGCCGCCGCCGGCGCCGACCGCCCGCCGGGCGCGGGCGGAACGCAGGGGAGCGGCGGTCAGCGCCGCGGCGGCCAGCGCCAGCGCGCCGGCCGCGGCGACCGCCACGTGCCGGGGCCGCCGCCCCGGCGGCAGGTCGAGCGCGGCGCGCCACCCCGGGCCGTAGAGCCGGCGCAGCAGCGCGTCGTCGGCGTTGCCGCGCTGGGTGCGCAGGCTGACCCAGCGGCCCTCCGGGCGGACCGGGTGGGTCACCCGGCGCCGCCCGCGGACCAGTTCCCAGCCGGCGCGGCGGACCCGGTGGGCCAGCTCGGCGTCCTCCCGGTAGGCGCGCGGGAAGCGCTCGTCGAACCCGCCGACGGCGGCCAGGGCCGTCCGGCGGTAGGCCATGTCCGCCGTGATCCACCGTCCGTCGGCCAGGGCGGCGGTGCCGCGTTCCCAGTCGGTGGGGCGCCGGTGCGCGGGCAGCGGCACGTCCACCACGCCCTGCACGCCGCCGGCCCCGCCGGCCGCGGCGAGGTCGGCGCGCAGCCGCCGGGCCCAGTCCGGCGCCGGCACCACGTCGTCGTCGAGGAAGACCACCCACTCGCCGCGGGCGGCCCGCCAGCCCAGGTTGCGCGCGGCCGCCGGGCCCGCGCCGCGCCCGGTCAGCACCTTCGTGTACGCCGCCAGCGCCCCCGGCACGGCCAGCTCCCCGGTGTCGTCGCGGCGGTCATCGACCAGCAGCAGCTCGGCCCCGGGCAGGTCGTCGAGCTGGCCGGCGAGGGCGTCCAGCAGGGTGGCCAGGCTCGGCCGCCCCAGCGTGGGCACGACCACGCTGATCACCGGGCACCGCCCAGCGCGCGGCGGTGCACCGCGAACGGGCCGAGGGCGAGCAGGTCCACCGGGGCGGAGCCGAACAGCTCCATGGCCTCGCGCGGGGTGTCCACCATGGGCCGCCCGGCGGTGTTCAGCGAGGTGTTCACCACCACCGGCAGCCCGGTGCGCCGGTCGAACTCGGCCAGCAGCTCGGCCACCAGCGGCTCGGTCTCCGGGTGCACGGTCTGCACCCGGGCGGTCCCGTCGACGTGGGTGACCGCCGGGATCCGATCCCGCCACTCCGGCTTCACGCGGTGCACGAAGAGCATGTACGGGCTGGGGTAGACCCCGTCGAACAGCTCCGCGAAGCGTTCCGCGCGGACCATCGGGGCGATCGGCCGGAACTGCTCCCGGCCCTTCACGTCGTTCATCCGCCGGGTGGTGTCCGGGTCGCCGGGGTGGGCCAGCAGCGACCGGTGGCCGAGCGCCCGCGGGCCGTACTCGCTGCGCCCCTGGTACCAGGCCACGATCCCGTTGTCGGCGAGCACCCGGGCGGCCTCGGCGGCGATCGACGCCGGCCGGCTGTACGGCAGGGCGGCCCGGCGCAGCTCCGCTTCCAGCTCCTCGTCCGACCAGCCCCGGCCCAGGTCCGCGCCCGCCATGGGGACGGACCGGTCGCCCAGCTCGCCGGCCACGTGCAGCGCCGCGCCGAGCGCGGTGCCCGCGTCGCCGGCCGCCGGCTGCACCCAGACGTCCCGGTACGGCCCCTCGGCCGCCAACCGGGCGTTGGCCACGCAGTTCAGTGCCACCCCGCCGGCCATGGCCAGGGTGGTGGCCCCGCCGGAGGCGTCGTACAGCCAGCGGGACAGGTCCAGGACGACCTCCTCCAGCCGCACCTGGACGCTGGAGGCCAGGTCGGCGTGCTCCTCGGTCAGCTCGCCGCCGGCGGCGACCGCCTTGGCCATGCCGGCCCAGTCGATCCGCTCGACCCGGAAGCCGCCGTCGTCGGTGACCCGGACGAGGTCGCGGAGCAGGCCGAGGTGCTTCGGCCGGCCGTAGGAGGCCAGCGCCATCACCTTGTACTCGTCGCTGGAGTGCAGGAAGCCCAGGTGCCGGGTGAGGTCCTCGTAGAGCAGGCCGAGCGAGTGGGGGAGCCGCTGGGAGTGCAGCGGCGACAGCCGGCCGTCGCGGTAGACGCCGGCCAGGTGGCTGGCCACCTCGCCGCGGCCGTCGAGCACCAGCACCGCGGTGTCGTCGCCGGCCGGCGGGGCGGCCAGGCCGGCGGAGGCGGCGTGCGCGACGTGGTGCGGCACGAACCGCACCTTCTCCGGGTCGAGTCCCGGCAGGGCGGCGGCCAGGAACTGCGGGGCCCGTCGGGCGTAGTCGACCCGCAGCCAGTCCCACGGGTCGCTGAGGCCCAGCTCGGCCGTGTCCTCGCAGAGCCCGGGGTCGAACGAGTACGCCACGGCGTCCAGACCGTCCACGTCGATCCCCGCGCTGGCCAGGCACCACGCGGCGGACAGCTCGGGCAGCTCCCAGGCGGAGAAGGGGACCGGCCGCTTGCCGTGCTTGCGCCGGCTGAACCGCTCCTCCTCGGCGGCGGCCACCACCCGGCCGTCGACCACCAGGGCGGCCGCGGGGTCGTGGAAGATCGCGTTTATTCCCAGGACGCGCATGAGTGGTCCCTACCCTGGCGATCAGGACCTAACCTCTAGATCATCGACTTGTCCGAGAAGTCGAATCTCCGCTGTGGAGGTTCCGATTCGGGACCAAAGCCCCTGGTCGGCGCGGCGGGAAGTGGCGAAGCTGGGCAAAGCGGCGCAGTTGCCTGCCGGCTCCGGCGCCCCGTGCCCGCAGCATCCGACCCGGAGGTGTTCCGTGTCCCCGTTCGCACTGTCCGTGCTCGCCGAGGAGCAGCTCACGCTGGCCCGTGCCACCGACAGCGGGCGCAGCGCCCGGACCGTGCACGGCGGCCCCGGCACCCGGCTGCGCCAGACGCTGCTCGCGCTGGTCGCCGGCCACGCCCTGCAGGAGCACGCAAGCCCCGGTGAAGCGACGCTCCAGGTGCTGCGCGGACGGGTCCGCCTGCTCGTCCAGGACCACTCCTGGCCGGGCTCGGCGGGAGACCTGCTGGTGATTCCGGACGCCCGCCACGCCCTGCACGCCGACGAGGACGCCGTGGTGCTGCTCACGGTCGCCCGCGGATGAGCACCGTCCGGCCGCTGCGCGCCACCGGCCCGAGGCCTGCCGCGGACTCCGCCTCCCGTCAGCTCGCCGCAGGCTCCGCCTCCCGTCAGCCCGTCGCGGAGCCCGCCTCCCGTCAGCCCGCCGCGGAGCCGGCCTCCGATCGGCCCGCAGTCGGAGCCGACTCCGCGGGGTCCGCGGCCGGACGCGCTTCCGGTCGTCCGGCCGCGCGGTCCGGCCGACCGGCCCGTGGCCGCCGGAACCGCTGGCTGCCGCCGCAGCACGGCGCCTGGGCGATGCTGCTCCTGCCGTACGTCGCGGCGGTCGGCGTGACCGGTCCGCGTTGGCTGCACCTGCCCCTGCTCGGCGTCGGGCTCGCCGGTTACCTGTTCTCGTACTACGCCCTGCTCGCCGTGAAGACGGGCCGCGCCGACCGGGTGCGCCCGCAGCTCCTGGTCTACGGCGGGGCGACCGCGCTGCTCGGGGTGCCCGTGCTGCTCGCCCGCCCCGCCGTCCTCGGCTACGTCCCGCTCTACGCCGTGCTGCTCGCACTCAACGTCGGCCACGCCCGGCGCCGCCGCGAACGGGCCCTGCTCAACGACCTCGCCTCGGTGGCGCAGAGCCTGCTCATGGTGTTCGTGGTGGGCACCGTCGCCGAGGTCCCACCCGCCGACCTGGTCGGGGTGGCGGCGGCGGTCGGCGCGTACCTGGTCGGCACGGTGCTGTACGTCAAGACGATGATCCGGGAGCGGGGGAGCGCCCGGTACCGGTGGGCCTCGCTGGCGTACCACCTGGTGGTGCTGGCGGTGGCGGTCGTCGCCGGATGGGGACCGGCGGTGGCGGCTGTCTTCGCGCTGCTGCTGCTCCGGGCCGGGATGCTGCCCGGCCGGCGGCTCACCCCGGTGCGGGTTGGACTGATCGAGGTGGTCGGCACCCTGCTGGTGCTCGCCGCTGTGGTCACCCGCTGGGCCTGACCCGCCGGCTGGGTCTGACCTGCCCGCTGGGTCTGACCTGTCCGCTGGGTCTGACCTGTCCGCTGGGTCTGACCTGTCCGCTGGGTCTGACCCGCCCGCTGGGCCTGGCCCGCCCGCGGGCGCGGGCCTGCGGCCCGCCGGTGTCCCTTTCGACGCCGCCCGGCGGAGCCCCGCGCTTGCTACCTGGAGTGACTGCCGCCGTCGACGGCTGCGACTACGCGCCGTGACGACATCGCAGGGCGTCGCCTCTGCCGTCGCCGCAGGCCACTTTCGGCTGAGCAGCGGAAACACCCGCCGCGCACCGCCGCCCGCCCACAGCCATTCCGCGCCTTTGCTCTGCAGCCGCATACGCACCGGCAACCCTCCGTGCTTGCTGCGTATGCGGCTGCAGAGCAAAGCGTGTCGGGCATGGGCGTCGAGGCGGGGGTGGCCCGCACCGAGCGTGACCGTGGTTCAAGCGCGGTCGTGCCGGGTGGTCGTGCGGGGTCGGGTGGCGGGGCGGAACACGGCGGGCCCGCCGGGTCGGAGCGGGGCCGGCATCGGGCACGCCCGACACCGGCCCCGCTCGCCGCGGTCGGCGCGCCTCAGCGCAGCATGCCCGGACCGAACACCTCGTACGCGATCCGCTCGGCCGGTACGCCCCTGCGCAGCAGGCCGCCCCGGACCAGCGCCATGAACGGCACCGGCCCGCACAGGTGCACGTACGCGCCGGGGGCGAGCGGGACCAGCGCTGGATCGACGAGCCCCTCCGCGATCTCCGCCTTGACCCCGGCCAGTTCGCCGCCGGCGGTGTCCTCGTACCAGAGGTGGATCGACAGGTTCGGCAGCCGCTCCTGGAGGGTGGGCAGTTCGTGGCGGAGCGCGTGCGCGGCGCCGGTCCGGTCGGCGTGCACGAGCGTCACCGGCCGCTCGGGCTCGGTGGCCGCCAGGTGCGCCAGTGCCGACATGGCCGGGGTCAGCCCGATGCCGGCGCTGACCAGCAGCAGCGGCCCCCCGCCACCGAGGGCGCTGACCTCGCCGAACGGCGGGCTGAGCCGCAGCGTGTCGCCGACGGCCACCCGCTCGTGCAGGAAGCCGGAGACCATCCCGTCGGGCGCGCCGGCGGTGCCGCGTACCCGCTTCACGGTGATCCGCCAGTGGCCGGCGCCCGGCCGGCCGGAGAGGCTGTACTGCCGGATCTGCTGGCCGCGGTCGCCGTCCAGGTCGACCGCGACGGAGGTGTACTGGCCGGCGGTGAAGCCGGGCACCGGACCGCCGTCGGCGGGGACCAGGGTGAACGACACCACGTCGGGGGTCTCCGCGACCTTCTCCGTGACCCGCCACTCGCGCCACACCGAGCCGTTCTCCGGCACCCCGGCCTCCGTGTAGAGGCGGGCCTCCCGGGCGATCAGCTCGCAGGCCAGCAGCCAGTACACCTCGTCCCAGGCCGCCGCGACCTCGGGGGTGACCGCGTCGCCGAGCACCTCGGCCACGGCGGCCATCAGGTGCCGGCCGACGATCGTGTACTGGGTGGCGGTGATCCCCAGGGAGACGTGCTTGTGCGCGATCCGGTCCAGGATCGGCCCCCACGGCGCGGCGCTGCCCCCGGTCAGGTGCTCGGCGTACGCGACCACGGCTCCGGCCAGCGCCGCCTTCTGCGTGCCGGTGGCCTGGTTGCTCCGGTTGAAGATGTTCAGCAGCTCCGGGTGGGCGGCGAACATGCGCTGGTAGAACCGGCCGGTGATCGCCTCGCCGTGTGCCTGCACGGCGGGCAGGGTCGCCGTCACCACCGTTGCTGCGGATTCCGAAAGCACGATTACTCCTTGTGGCGTCGAACGGGTCGATCTCCACTGAACAGGAGGCCCGGATTCCTCTTCAGGGTCGAAGGTCCCGGGACCGGCGTGGCCAGGATCACCGCCGCGAACGGGCTGGTCGGCCCGTGTCGCGGTGTGCGCGCTGTGGCTAGGGTCGAGGCGTGAAGCTCAACCGCTCGACCGACATGGCCCTGCGGATCGCGATGCTGACCGCCGCGTCCCCGGCCCGGACCACCGTGGACGAACTCGCCACCCAGCTCGCGCTGCCGCGCAGCCACGTGGCCAAGGTGGTGCAGCGGTTGCAGCGGTTGGGCGTGCTGGTCACCATCCGGGGCCGCTCCGGCGGGGTGGCCTTCGCCGAGCACGCCGCGGAGCTGACCGTCGGTCACGTGGTGCGGGCCTTCGAGGGCGACGCCGAGGTGGTCAACTGCGAGCAGCCGGCCTGCCCGCTGGTCGCCGGCTGCCGGCTGCGGGGCGAACTGCGCCGCGCCCAGGCGGCCTTCCTCGCCGTACTCGACGGGGTACGCCTCGGCGAGCTGGTCGACGGCCCGGCCGGTCCGCTGCTGCTCACCCTCGGCGGCCCGGCGGTCCGGCCCTGATGGCGAACTCGCATCCGATCTTCGCCCGGGTCTTCGCCCGGGCCAGCGTCGCCATGGACCGGGCCGGCGCCGCCGCGCACCGGCGCCGCCTGGTCGCCGGGCTGCGCGGCCGGGTGGTCGAGGTGGGGGCCGGCAACGGGCGGAACCTCCCGCACTACCCGCCCGGCGTGGCCGGGGTGCTCGCCGTGGAGCCGGAGCCGCGGCTGCGCGCCCTCGTCCGGGCCGCCGCGCCCGCCGCGCCGGTGCCGGTGACCGTGGCCGCCGGCCTCGCCGAGGCGCTGCCCGTCGCCGACGCGAGCGCCGACGCGGTGGTGCTCTCGCTGGTGCTCTGCTCGGTGCCGGACCAGGCCGTGGCGCTGCGCGAGGCGCGCCGGGTGCTCCGCCCGGGCGGACAGCTCCGCTTCTACGAGCACGTCGTCGCGGAGACCCCCGGGCTGCGCCGGGCCCAGCGCTTGGCGGACGCCACGCTCTGGCCGCTGTGCTGCGCCGGCTGCCACACTGCCCGGGACACGGTGGGCGCGATCCGGGCCGCGGGCTTCACCGTGGTCGACCTGGACCGGTTCCGCTTCCCGCCGACGGGGATGTCCGGACCCGCATCCCCGCACGTGCTCGGGGCGGCCGTCCGCGACTGACCACCGCGAGGCGCCCCCGGGAAAGGGGACGCCTCGCGGTGGTGGCGGGTCAGCTCACCGTGATCGTGCCGTCCGGGGCGCGGACGCAGGAGACCGTCCGGGAGCCCGTCGCGGCGGCTCCCGCGAGGCAGCGGCCGAGCACCCGGTGGCCGGCGGCGCTCGGGTGCCAGGACTCCTGACAGGTCTGGAAGTAGGTGCCGCAGGCGTTCGCGATCCGCTGGATGTCGAGCTTGTCGTAGCCGGAGAGGCTGGTCACGAAGACACCCGTCGGGCCGTCCATCAGCCGGATCGGGGTGGCCAGGGCGTTGCCCGGGCTGCCCGCCGACTCGCAGAGCCGGGCGCCGTCGAAGGCGCGCTGCACGTTGAGGTAGACCAGGTCGTCCTGGGGGAACTCGGCGGCCAGGGTGGTCCGGACCGACCTGACCAGGGTGCCGAGGCCCTGCGAGAAGCGCTGGCCCGGGGCGAGGCTGCCGCGATGGATCGGGCAGCCGGCCGCGTACCGCTCGGCGCCGAGGGCGCGGAACTTGTCCCGGGTGTCGTCCCGGTCGTCCTCGGTCCAGTAGCCCGAGGCCAGCTCGGCGGGGAGCGGGTTGGTGTAGTCCTGGAACACCACCCGGTGCTGGCCGTCGGCGTCGACCTGGTCGAGGGTGGTGAGCAGCTGCCGCACCGCCGCCGTGGTCTCCGCGGTCGCGGCGGCGAACTGGGCGGCGGTGCCGAGGTCGGCGTCCGTGCAGGGCTCCTGCTCGACCGGCCCCCCGAGGTACGCCCAGAACTCCCACCAGCCGGTCCAGGCGTCGGCGATGAACCGGTTGGCGCACTTCTCCGCGACGCTGCCGAAGGTGAACGAGCTGTTGTTCGAGCCGAGGCCCACCAGCACCAGGTCGATGTCGTGGGTGCGCGCCACCGCCCGGAGCTGGTCGAGCTGGGCGGCGACCTGCCGGCCCTTCGTCCGGCTCGCGGAGGCGGCGGCGATGTCGGCGGGCTGCCCGCCCGAGCAGGCCAGGTTGAACCGGGCCGCGATGCCCGGCAGGTCGGCCTGGAACAGCGAGGCGTTGGGCGAGCGGTGGCAGAAGTAGGCGTTGCTGTTCGGCGCCGACCAGCCGGGGAAGCCCTGGGCCACCCCGTTGACGTCGACCACCGGCCCGTACGCCCCGGCGCCCTCGCCACTGATGAAGCTGTCGCCCAGCGCCACGGCGGCGGTGGGCAGGGCGGCCGCGGCGGGCCCGGCGGGGGCCACGGCGGCCGGCAGCCCCACGGCGGCCACGGCCAGCGCCGCCGCGAGCGCGGCACGACGGAACACGGACATGCGACCCCCTGGCACATCGAAATGTGAAAGATTCTTCAAGAAGGCGATGAGATCACGTCCGTGTGACGTACGTCAATGGATGGCCGTCCGGGTGGTCGTCGCCGGGCCCCGGCCGGGAAGACAGCGGCGGCGCCCGTCGTTGTCGTGACGGACGGCCTCCTCGCCTCCGGTCGCGCGGCATTCGACGCCGCACCGCACCGGGTGCCACGGCTCTGTCGGAGTGCCGGGCTAGGCTCGCTCCGGCGCGCCGCGCCTGGCGATCGACGTGGGGGATCGCACGGTGAACGGCACCACACCGCCGAGACCTGGGAGTACGACCAGTTGACCGCACAGCCTGAGACCCTGTACGGGGCCGACGACCTGACGCACCTGGAGGGCCTCGACGCCGTCCGGAAGCGCCCCGGCATGTACATCGGCTCGACCGACAGCCGTGGCGTGGGTCACCTCGTCAACGAGATCCTCGACAATTCCACCGACGAGGGTGTCGCGGGTCACGCCAAGAAGGTCGACGTGATCCTGCACGCCGACGGCTCGGTGCGGGTCGACGACGACGGCCGCGGCATCCCGACCGACGTGCACGCCAAGTCCGGCATCTCCGGCGTCGAGCTGGTGCTGACCCGGCTGCACGCGGGTGGCAAGTTCGGCGGGTCGGGCTACAAGACCTCCGGCGGCCTGCACGGCGTGGGCGCCTCGGCGGTCAACGCGCTCTCCCGGCGCTTCGACGTCACCGTCCGCCGCGCCGGCAAGATCCACTCGATGTCGTTCCGGCACGGCGTACCCGGGATCTTCGACGGCGACGGCCCGGAGGCGCCGTTCACGCCCGGCCCCGGCCTGCAGATCGTCGGCGCCATGAAGCGCGGCCAGCGCACCGGCACCTCCATCCGCTGGTGGCACGACCCGCGCTACTTCGAGACCGGCGCGGCCCTCGACACCGAGGCGGTCCGGCTCAAGCTGCGCAACACCGCCTTCCTGGTCCCCGGCGTGGCCTACCGCCTGCGCGACGAGACCGGCGAGAAGGCCGTCGAGGAGAGCTTCCACTTCCCCAACGGCCTCACCGACATGGTCGAATACCTCGCCCCGGCCGGCGATCGCCCGGTCTCCGGCACCCTGCTGGTCACCGGCGAGGGCACCTACCGGGAGAACGCCGCCGACGCCAACGGCGTCATGCAGTCCAACGTGCAGCGCCGGGCCGAGATCGAGGTGGCGTTCCGCTGGGGCACCGGCTACGAGCGCACCGTCGAGTGCTTCACCAACACCATCCGCAACGCCCACGGCGGCACCCACCGCAAGGGCTTCGAGCGGGCCCTGGCGCGCACCCTGGCCGAGGCCGCCCGCAACACCCGTGGCCTACTCAAGCCCAAGGAGGACGCGCCCACCCTGGACGACGTCCTGGAGGGCATGACCGCGGTGGTGCACGTGCGGATCCCGGAGCCGCAGTTCACCTCGCAGACCAAGGACGAGCTGTCCACCGCGGGCATCACGAAGGTGCTCCAGGGCCTGGTCGAGGCGCACCTCAAGGCGTGGCTGGAGGACCGCAAGACCAAGGCCGAGGCCCGCACGGTGCTCCAGAAGATCGTCGACGCGGCCCGGGTCCGGCTGACCCAGAAGCAGCAGAAGGACGCCGCCCGGCGCAAGACCGCCCTGGAGGGCGCGTCGATGCCGCCCAAGCTGGTCGACTGCCGCGCCACCGGCGTCGAGCGCAGCGAGCTGTTCATCGTCGAGGGCGACAGCGCACTGGGGACGAGCCGCATGGCCCGCTCCTCGGAATACCAGGCCCTGCTGCCCATCCGCGGCAAGATCCTCAACGTGCAGAAGGCGAACCTCCAGCAGGTGCTGGACAACGCCGAGTGCGCGGCGATCGTGCAGGTGCTCGGCGCCGGCTCGGGGCGCACCTTCGACCTCTCCGCGCTGCGCTACGGCCGGGTGCTCATCATGGCCGACGCGGACGTCGACGGCGCGCACATCCGGACCCTGCTCATCACGCTCTTCGCCCGCTACATGCGGCCGCTCATCGAGGCGGGCCGGCTCTACGCGGCCATGCCGCCCCTGCACAAGGTCACCACCAAGGGGCGCAACCCGCAGACCGTCTACACCTACACCCAGGCCGAGATGGAGGCGACGGTCCGCAAGCTGGAGAAGGCCGGCAAGCAGATCGTCACGCCCATCCCGCGGTTCAAGGGTCTCGGCGAGATGGACGCCGACGAGCTGTGGGAGACCACCATGAACCCGGCCACCCGGGCGGTCCGCCGCATCACCCTCGACGACGTCGAGGCCGCCGAGCGGATCCTCGAACTGCTCATGGGCGAGAAGGTCGAGCCCCGCCGCAACTGGCTCATCGACTCGGCCGACCTGGTCGACCGCGACGCCATCGACGCCTGACCACCGGGTTCTTCGAAGGGAAAGCTGAACCATGGCACGCCGCAAGGACGACCGCGCCAAGGCGGATCTCTCCGCCTTCGACCAGGCCGGCGCCCGGGTCTTCGACAACCCGCTGGTCAACGAGGTCTCGGACTCCTACCTGGAGTACGCGTTCTCGGTCATCCACTCCCGCGCCCTGCCCGACGCGCGGGACGGGCTCAAGCCGGTGCACCGGCGCATCCTCTGGTCCATGCACGAGCAGGGCCACCGCCCCGACCGGGGGCACGTGAAGTCGGCCCGGATCGTCGGCGACGTGATGGGTAAGTACCATCCGCACGGCGACGCGGCGATCTACGACGCCATGGTCCGCCTCGCGCAGGACTTCTCGCTCAACGTGCCGCTGATCGACGGGCACGGCAACTTCGGCTCGCCCGACGACGGCCCGGCCGCCGCCCGCTACACCGAGGCCAGGATGTCCCGCGAGGCCATGCTGCTCGTCGGCGAGCTGGGCGAGGACACCGTCGACGTCGAGCCCAACTACGACGGCTCGCTGACCCAGCCCACCGTGCTGCCGGCGGCCTTCCCCAACCTGCTGGTCAACGGCGCGTCGGGGATCGCGGTCGGCATGGCCACCAACATGATCCCGCACAACCTGGCCGAGGTCGTCCACGCCGCCCGCTGGCTGATCAACCACCCGGACGCCACGCTGGACAAGCTCATGGAGTTCGTCCCCGGCCCCGACCTGCCCACCGGCGGGCTGCTGCTCGGCCTCGACGAGGTGCGCCGCGCCTACGAGACCGGGCGCGGCGTGGTGCGGATGCGGGCCCGGGTGCAGACCGGCCCGCTGGAGGGCAGCCGGGGCCGGCAGGCCATCACCGTCACCGAACTGCCCTACGGGGTGGGCGCGGAGAAGGTCATCGCCGCCATCACCAACGAGGTCAACAAGACCAAGCGGCTGACCGGCATCGCCGACGTCAAGGACCTCACCGACCGGGAGAACGGCACCCGGCTGGTCATCGAGTGCAAGGTCGGGGTCAACCCGCAGGCGTTGCTGGCCGACCTCTGGCGGCTCACCCCGCTGGAGCAGTCCTTCGGCGTGAACAACCTGGTCCTGGTCGACGGCCAGCCGCAGACCCTGGGGCTCAAGGAGCTGCTGGAGGTCTTCCTCGACCACCGCTACGAGGTGGTCACCCGGCGCAGCGCCTACCGCAAGCGCAAGCGCGAGGAGCGGCTGCACCTGGTCGACGGCCTGCTGATCGCCCTGCTCGACATCGACAAGGTGGTCCGGCTGATCCGGGCCAGCGAGGACGCCCAGGCCGCCAAGGACGGCCTGATGCAGAAGTTCAAGCTCTCCGAGATCCAGGCCACCTACATCCTGGACACCCCGCTGCGCCGGCTCACGAAGTACGACCGGCTGGAGCTGGAGGCCGAGCAGGAGAAGCTGCGCGGCGAGATCGCCGAGCTGTCGAAGATCCTCGACGACCCGAAGGTGCTGCGGAAGCTGGTCTCCGACGAGTTGGCCGCCGTGGTCAAGCAGTTCGCCGCCGACCGCCGCACCACGCTGGTCGACGGCGACCTCAAGGAGGTGCTGGCGGCCTCCGTGCCGGCCGGCCCCCTGGAGGTCGCCGACGACCCCTGCCAGGTCATCCTCTCCGCCACCGGGCTGGTCGCCCGCACCGCGGCCGAGTCGGAGGAGGCCGCCGAGGCGCGCCGGCGCAGCGGCCGGGTGAAGCACGACGCCGTACGCGCCGTGGTGCACTCCACCGCCCGCGGCCGGGTGCTCCTGGTGACCAGCGCGGGGCGGGCCTTCAAGATCGACGTGCTGCCGCTGCCGGTGCTGCCCGAGCAGTCCGGCACGGTGTCGCTGCGCGGCGGCATGTCCGCCGCCGAGCTGGTGCCGCTGGAGCAGGGCGAGACGGTCGTCGGGCTGGCCCCGCTCGGGCCGTCCGCCGAGGGCTCACCCGGGCTGGCGCTCGGCACCCGGCAGGGCGTGGTGAAGGTCTGCTCCCCCGAGTGGCCGGTCCGCTCGGACGAGTTCGAGGTGATCTCGCTGCGCGACGGCGACGAGGTGGTCGGGGCGACCTGGCTCACCGACGGGGCGGAGACCCTGGCGTTCGTCTCCTCGGAGGCGTCGCTGCTGCGCTTCGCGGCGTCCGTGGTCCGGCCGCAGGGCATCAAGGGCGGCGGCATGGCCGGCATCAACTTGCCGGCCGGCTCGCGGGTGGTCTTCTTCGGCGCCATCCGCACCGACGACGCGAGCCACGGGGAGCCGATGGTGGTCACCTCGACGGGCGCGACGGTCAAGGTGACGCCGTTCAAGGCGTACCCGGCGAAGGGCCGGGCGACCGGCGGCGTGCGCGCCCAGCGGTTCCTCAAGGGTGAGCTGGACCTGGCCGTGGCCTGGATCGGCCCGCGACCGGTCGGCGCCACCGCCACCGGCGACCCGGTCGAGCTGCCCCCGGCCGACCCCCGCCGCGACGGTTCCGGCTTCGCGGTCATGCTCGGCCCCACGGTGGTGGGCCACCAGATCGACCGCGACTGACCCCCAGCCCGTGTTGATCAAGAGGTTTGCGTCATCCAGGAGCGATCTGGTGACGCAAACCTCTTGATCGACGGGGCGGTCAGAGTTCGGGTTCCGGGCCCGGCCGGGGGCCCGGGGTGGTGCCGCGGAGGCGGGCGATCAGGCGCATGCCGTGGTAGATCACCAGGGCGGCGGCGGTGCCCAGGGCGATGCCGTTGAAGGAGAGGTCGCCGGCGGTCAGGGTGTAGTTGGCGGCGCCGACGATCACGGCGACCGCGGCCGTCATGAGGTTGACCGGGTCGTGGAAGTCCACGCGGTTCTCGATCCAGATGCGGGCGCCCAGCACGGCGATCAGGCCGTACAGGGCGGTGGTGGCGCCGCCCAGCACCCCGGCCGGCACGGTGAGGATCAGCGCGCCGAACTTCGGGCACAGCCCGAGCAGCACGGCCGCGAACCCGGCCACCCAGTACGCGGCCGTCGAGTAGACCCGGGTCGCCGCCATGACGCCGATGTTCTCCGCGTACGTGGTGGTGCCGGAGCCGCCGCCGGAGCCGGCCAGCACGGTGGCGACGCCGTCGCCGAGGAACGCCCGCCCCATGTCCCGGTCGAGGTTCCGCCCGGTCATCGCGGCGACCGCCTTGACGTGCCCGGCGTTCTCCGCGATCAGCACGAGGATCACGGGGATGACCAGCACCACGGCGCGCAGGCCGAAGCTCGGGGCGTGGAACTGCGGCAGGCCCACCCAGGCGGCGTCCTTCAGCGTGGTGACCGCCGCCGGGTCGAGCTGGCCGAGCAGGGCCGCCAGCACCCAGCCGACCACGACGCCGAGCAGGATCGACAGCCGGGCGAGGAAGCCGCGGAAGAGCACAGTGGTGACCAGGATCGCGGCCAGGGTGATCACCGCGATCAGCGGCTGCGCCTTGACGCCGGTGCCGCTGCCGCCGCCGTCCCAGGCCACCGGCGCCAGGTTGAGCCCGATCAGGGCCACGATGGCCCCGGTCACCACCGGCGGCATCAGGGCGTCGATCCAGCGCGCCCCGGCCAGTTGTACCACCACGCCGACCAGCGCCAGCACGACGCCGGCCACCACGATGCCGCCGAGGGCCGCGCCGATGCCGCCGTCGGTCTTCGCGGCCAGCACCGGGGCGATGAAGGCGAACGACGACCCCAGGTACGAGGGCAGCCGGTTACGGGTGATCAGCAGGAACAGCAGGGTGCCCAGCCCGGAGAAGAAGAGCGTGGTGGCCGGCGGGAAGCCGGTGATCAGCGGCACCGTGAAGGTGGCGCCGAACATGGCGACCACGTGCTGTACACCGACCCCGACCGTACGCGGCCAGGACAGGCGCTCGCCGGGGTGGACCACGTCGCCGGGGGTGACGGAGCGTCCGTCGCCGTGCAGGGTCCAGGGGGACCAGCGGGAGGTGGGGGACTGGGTCATGGCAGCCCTTCGCGTCGTCAGGTGACGGGGGCGTGATCGACCCTGAGAGTTGTTTCTAGCACGGCGCCGGCCCGGGCCCGGGGCCGGCTCGGCGTCAGGCCACCCCGGCGGGCCGGAACTGGACGCTGACCCGGGGGCCGACCGGCCGGGCGGTCTTCGGGATGGCGTGCTCCCAGGTGCGCTGGCAGGACCCGCCCATCACCACGAGGTCGCCGTGGCCGAGCGGGAAGCGCAGGCTGTTCCCGCCGCCGCCCCGGGGGCGCAGCAGCAGCGGCCGGGGCGAGCCGAACGAGACGATGGCCACCAGGGTGTCGGTGTGCGCGGAGCGGCCCAGGGTGTCGCCGTGCCAGGCCACGCTGTCCCGGCCGTCCCGGTAGAGGCACATCCCGGCCGTCACGAAGGGCTCGCCCAGCTCGGCCGCGTAGTGCCGGGTGAGCGTGTCGCGCGCCGTGGTGAGCACCGGGTGCGGCAGCGGCCGGCCGGCGGCGTACCAGCAGAGCAGGCGGGGGACGTCGACCTCGGCGTCGTACATGGTGCGGCGCTCGGCCCGCCACGGCACCTCGTGCAGCAGCGTGTCGAGCACCGCGTCGGAGCCCGCCACCCAGCCGGGCAGGTGGTCGACCCAGGCGCCCCGGCTCAGCTCGTGCCGGCGCACCCGGCCGGCGAGCGGGCCCAGGGTGGGACCCTGCGCGGCGAAGTCGAGCATCGAGGGCTGGTACGCGACGTCGGACACGCCGCCGATCCTACCTCGCGCTCGAACAGGCGTACGAGGATCGGTGGCGGCGGTCGGGGCCGCCAGCCGGGCAGCGGGTAGGGTGCCCGGCGTGACGAGTGCCCCGGCCACGCCCCGAGCCACCCGCCTGCCGTCGCTGACCGGGCTGCGCTGGATCGCCGCCCTGCTGGTCTTCGCCTTCCACGTCGGCACCATGGGGATCATCGGCCAGCCGGACCTGAAGGTTTTCGTGGGCAAGGCGTTCGCCCTCGGCCTCTCCGGGGTGGAGTTCTTCTTCATCCTCAGTGGATTCGTGCTGGTCTGGTCGTACCGGGACGGCGAGCCGCGACGCACCTTCCTGCGCCGCCGGCTCGCCAAGATCTACCCGAACCACCTGGTGACCTTCGTGGTGGCGCTGGCCGTCGCGTTCTGGTTCGCCGACCCGGTCGCCCTGTGGGCCGCGGTCGGCAACCTCTTCCTGGTGCAGGCCTGGATTCCGCTGGACGGCTACTTCTACAGCGTCAACAACGTGAGCTGGTCGCTCTCCTGCGAACTGGCCTTCTACCTCTGCCTGCCGCTGGTGCTGCCGTGGCTGCGCCGGGCCCGCGCCGGCGCGCTGTGGGCGGTCGTGGCCGCCGTGCCGCTGCTCATCCTGGCCCTGTGGCCCGCCCAGCTCCTGGTGCCCGAGGAGAACCGCTGGTGGTTCGCCCAGATCCTCCCGGTCACCCGCTCCTTCGAGTTCTGGCTGGGTGTGGCCGCGGCCGAGCTGCTGCGCCGGGGCCGCTGGCGCGGCCCGAACCTGACCGTGGCCAGCCTGCTCTTCGTCGCCACCTGGGTGGCTGCCGCGCTGTGGATCCGCGCCGAGTTCTGGGCGGCCCTGCTCGCGGCCGCCTACCTGCTGGTCATCACCGCGGCGGCGGACGCCGACGTGCGGGGCCGGCGCACGCCGTGGCGGTCCCGCGCGATGGTCTGGCTCGGCGAGGTCTCCTTCGCCTTCTACCTGGTCCACGTGCTGGTCATGAAGACGGTGCTGCGGCTCACCGGTGACTGGGGCACCGGCCTGCGCGGCTGGTGGGGGCCGGTCGTGGTGCTCGCCTTCCTGCTGCTCAACCTCCTGCTCGCCGCGGCCCTGCACCGCTGGGTGGAGATGCCCATGATGCGCCGCCTCGGCCCGCCGCGCCGGGCCCGCCGGGCGCCGGCCACCGCCGCGCCGGCGCCGACCGTCCCCGCCCCGCGCGCGGCCCCCGACACCCCGACCAGACCCGTCGAGTACGCCGGACGGCGCGACCCGGGCTGAGCCACCCGCTCTGCCGGCGCGGCCCGTCCCGGCCGGACCGGCACCCGCCCCGGTCGCGGGGATCCGCGCAGGTGCACGCGGCGTTGGTGCGGGTGGGGCTGCGGTCGACGTTGGGTCGCCGAGGGACACCCGGCCGGCGCGTGTCGCCCCGGCGCGTCCGCCGTCCCGGCGCCCGTACCCGCCGGTTGTCCACCCTGGCCGGTGCCCCGTTTCCAGGACGGCGCGACACGCCCGGCGGCGGTGCGATGTGGCGTCATCGGCGGTAGTTTGTACCCGTGCTGCCGATCGCGCTCACCTGTCCCGTGTGGTGGGTGGCGCGCTGGACCGCCCGGACGCTGGCCACCCTGGCCGTGCTCGTCGCCTGCTCGTTCGGCGCGGCGACCCTGCCGCTCGGCGTGGCCGCGACCGCACCGGTGGCACCCGCCGTGGTGGCCCCCGTCGAGGGTCTGCCCCTGCGAACCGAGGCCGCCGTCGGGCAGCACCTCCGGGGGGCTCAGGCGACGAGCAGCAGGAACGTGCCGACGACGGTCGGCGCCGACCCGACCGCCGCCGGAACGATGACCGGGCTCGGTGGCGGGACCATCGCCGTCACCGCCGCCGGGCAGGACCTCGGTCGCGGGACCATCGCCGTCACCGTTGCCGGGCAGGACGTCGGTGGCGGGATCACCGCCGTCACCGCTGCCGGGCAGGACGTCGGCGGTGCAGCCGCTGACACGCGGGCCGTCCCCGCTGTTGTGTCCGTGCCGGTGGCGCCCCTCTCGGCCGTGACAGGCGTGACCGGCCGGCCGCTCGTCCTGACCGGGCTGGTCCCGGCCACCGTCGGCTCCCGGGCCCCGCCCGCCCGCTGACCCCGCCCGCGGGCCGGCGCCCCACGCCCGCCGCACGCACCGAACCTCACCCCCGCACCCGCCCGCCGGGCGGCCCGGCGGCACCCGCTGTCGCCGCGCCCGCCGCATCCACGGGTCGTGCGGACACCTCTCCACCACGTTCTCTCCCGTGAGGTGCCGACCATGCCGCAGACCGTTCTCTACCGTTTCCTGACCGAGGTTCCCGAGGCCGCCGCGATCTGGTCGGCCCTGCTCGTGCTCGCCCTCGGCCTGCTCGCCGTGCTGGTCGCCCGCCCGGAGCGCGACGGCGCGCCCGATCCGGCGCCCGACCCGGCCGCCGAGGAGGCCGCTCGCCGGGCCGACCTGCGCCGCTACGCCGACGAGGTGGCGGTGGCCGCCGCCCGCGCCGCGCAGAGCGCCCGGCGGCGCCGCGAGCAGTGGCTCACCGCCCAGGACGAGGCCGATCGGGCCTGGCGGGCGTACGACGAGGCCGAGGCCGCCGCCCGCCGCCTCGCCGGCGCCGCCGCCCTGCCCGCCCCGCACACCCCACGCACCCCGGCCGAGTACGCGGCCCGGGAGCGCTGGCTGCACCACGCCGCGATGACCGCGCACTGGCGGGGCGACCTGAGCGCCCGGCAACTCGCCGACGTGCTGGCCCACCGCAACGGGTGGGACCCGCGCCGGCACCCGGCCGAGCAGGAGATCGTCCTGGCCCGGGCCGTACGCGAGAGCCGCCGGGCGGCCTGGGCGACGGCCGCCGAGCGGGAGCGGCGGGCCTGGCGGGACGCCGAACTGGCCGCCGAGGCGGCCCGCACCCTGACAGCCGAGTCCTACGCGGCGGCCACCGCCCTCCGCCCCGCCGACGCCACCACGGCCACCGTGGAGGGGCGGAACGACGCGACGGTGCGGATCCCGGCCACCGTGCCCGGGGCGCGCTGGCGTCCCGTCCGGGCCGGCTGAACATGGTGCACTCCCGTTCGGGGGGAGCTGGTGGCAACCGTCCGCAGGGCGGCGAGCCTGCGGCCGGAGAGCCTGCGGCCGGAGAGCCTGCGGCCGGATGTGGTCGTGCCGGCCGCTAGGAACTTGATGACGTGAACGGATCGGGCGCGCGGCCCTCCCGGGCGCCCGTCGAGCTGCCGTCGTGACCGACCCGACGTGGCCGGCGGCAAGTTGGGCGTGAGTCGTTCAGGACATCAAGTTCCTAGCGGGTCCGAGCGGATGTCCTGGGCGTCGGCGGACCGGCTGGCGGGGCCGCTCGGCGCCCTGTCGCCCGTGGCCCTTGGCCGCGGTAGCTGGAGAGCCATCGTGCCCGGCCTGCGTCACCGCCGGCCCGACCCACGGCGTCACGCGGGCCCGACTCCCCACGCGGGCCGAGTCGGCCGAATTGTTATCCGAATTCGGTGAGCCCGGTCACCGCGACCCCGGAAACGGTCACGGGGCGCAGGTCGGGCGATCGGGCCCCGCAATTCCGGGTCGGCCGCCACCGGATGTCCGCTTTTCGCCCGCCGGTGCCGCCGTAACTGCCCGTCCCATTGAGTGAAGTCAGTGACGGAGTGTTCCGATATCCGTAGTGATGCACGAGGTTTAAGCAGGTGGGAGCGGTTGGCAGGCGGCATACCCACCGGTAGTGTCGGCGCGTCCGGAGCGGTTTCCGATCGCAAGTGGCGACGCCGCACCGACCCGCCTAATCGTGTTCTTACGAACCGGGGACCCACAGCAACACCGGGGTGAATCCGCGGGCCCACGGCCTGTGGTAGGGCGTACTTCCCGCCCGAATCCGTCAGCTAACCCGGTCGGCGGCCACGGAAGGAGTGCCATTCCTCGTGCTCACCTCCCCCCGCTCGTCCCCCCGCCTCCACGGCATCGTGGTGCCGGCGCTCGCCTGACGGCGACCGGACCCGGCAACCGCCCCGAACGCCCGGCCCCCCGGGCGCTCCCCTTCCGCGGCGACCCGCCCCGCCAGCGCGCGTGAGTTCCTCCGCGCGTGGGCCGGTGTGTGCCGCGCACGCTCCCGTGGAGGAACCCGTGAAGCATCACCTGAAGCGTCAGCTGCGGCGTCTCGTGACCGAGCGCCCGTACCAGATCATCGCCGGCTCGGCCGCGGCGCTCGTGCTCGCCGGTGGCGCCGGCGCCACCCTCACCGCCACCGACGACGCCCCGGTCCAGCAGGAGAACACCGCCGCGGTCGCCGAGCTGGGCTCGCGGCTCGGTGAGGTCGCCAGCCGGGGCGAGGCCCGGGCGGCCGTCCCGGCGCCGTCCGCCTCGCCGAGCGCGTCGCCGTCGGCCGCGAAGTCCGCGGCCAAGGCCACCACCGACCCGGACACCACCCGGAAGGCCAAGCCGAAGCCGCCGTCGACCAAGGTGCTCGACTACACCTACGAGGCGCAGACCGCCTACTGGAACTGCGGCCCGGCCGCGGTGCGCAACGCGCTCAGCGCGAGCGGCGTCGAGACCACCCAGGACGCGATGATCGCCCCGCTGAACGCCGGCGAGAACGGCACCAACTCCGCCGAGGACACCACCCGGGGCCTGAACCAGATGGTCAAGGGCAACCCGTACCGGACGCACATGTTCGGCGGCTCGGCGAGCCCGGCGGAGATCGACCAGCTCCAGGCTGACGTGGTCAAGGCGATCATCGACGGCCGGGGAGTGGTGGTCAACATCGCCGGTGACGCCACCGACACCGACGGCGGCTGGCACTCGTTCCCGGGCGGCCACTACATCGCGGTGGTCGGCTACAAGAACGACGGCCGCACGGTCCGGATCGCCGACTCGGCGAACGCGGCGCTGCCCGCGTACTGGATCAGCACCATCGACCTGGCGAACTGGGCGGCCACGCGCGGCTACTCCGCCTGATCGCAGCTCTCCCGTCGGGCACCGGCTCCACCGAGCCGGTGCCCGACGTCGTCGTGCCGGCTGCTCTCGCGCGTCGTGTCCGTCCGGTGGCACACTGCGGCCTATGGGCGACGCGACGGGTACCCGCCATCTGCTGCTGCTGCACGGCATGGGCGCCACCGGTGAGGTGTGGCTGCCCTGGGCGCCGCTGCTGGAGCGCCACTGGGCGGGGCGGTGGCTCGCACCCGACCTGGCCGGGCACGGCTGGTCGCCCCCGCTGCCGGAATACTCCTTCGACGCCCTGGCCCGGCGGGTGGTCGAGGGGCTCGGTCCGGTGGCCGAGCGGCTCGGCCCCCGCGACCGGCTCGTGCTGCTCGGCCACTCGCTGGGCGGGGTCGTGGCGCTGGCGCTGGCCGCGCGGTCGCGGCGCCTGCCCGTCGACGCGGTGGTCGGGCTGGGCATCAAGGCCGTCTGGTCCCCGGCCGAGCTGGAGAAGGCCCGCGAGCTGGCCGACCGTCCGGTGACCTGGTTCGCCACCCGGGACGAGGCGGCCCGCCGCTACCTGCGGGTCTCCGGGCTGGCCGGGCTGTTCGCCCCCGACCATCCCGTGGTGGAGGCGGGGCTGCGCCGGGAGGACGGCCGCTGGCGGCTGGCCATGGACCCGGCCGCCTTCGCGGTGGGGGAGCCCCGGCTGCCGGCGCTGCTCGCCGCCGTCGACGTCCCGGTGCTGCTGGCCCGTGGCGAGCAGGACCCGATGGTGACCGACGCGCAGCTCAAGGAACTGGGCGTCCCGGTCGCCACCCTGCCCGGCCTGGGCCACAACGCGCACGTCGAGGACCCGGCGGCGGTGCTCGCCCTGCTCGACGCGTACCTCTGAGCCTCGGCTCAGGCGGTGGGGGAGGGGAGCGGCGAACCGTCCCGCGGGGCGGGCGCGGTCCCGGCCGGCGCGAGCTGCCGGCGGGCGGCGTCGAGGAACACCTCGGCGTAGGACTCGGCCGGGAAGTCGCCCAGGTAGCGGGCGCGGGTGGCCCAGCGCGCCGCCGCCTTCGGGTCGGTGTCCAGGAGCCCGGTCAGCACCTCGTCCACGTTGGACATGTCCCGGCGCAGCACGTAGCCGGAGCCGGCGAGGGGGAACCGCTCGACGAAGTGCTCCCCGTCCACGCCCATGTCGGTGACCGCGTACGGCTTGCCGGAGTAGAGCCAGTCGGAGATCACCCCGGAGACGTCCGAGACCAGGGCGTCGGCCCGGTTGACGCACTCGGTCAGGGTCAGCTCGCGGCCGGCCGCCGCGCCCCACAGGTGCGCGCGCCCGGTCCTCGCCCGGTCGGCGGCGAGCAGCTCGGTGAGGCGGGCCAGCTGCCGGGCCGAGGCCGGGTTCTGGGTGGTGTAGGGGTGCGCCCGCAGGATCACCGTCGCCCCCCGGTCCAGCAGCCGGCGGATCAGCGTCTCGGCCACCGGCAGCGAGCAGTAGTCGGCGTCGGCGTGGTGCCCCGTCCAGGTGGGCGTGTAGAGCACGGTCGGGTGGGCGAGGCCGCTGACCGGCTCCCGGCGTACACCGATGGCCTCCACCTGGGGACGGCCGACCACGACGAACTTCTCGGCGGGGATCTCCACGCCGGCGCGGGCGTACCGCTCGATCGCGGCCTGCCCGGCCACGAAGATCTTGTCGAAGATCGCCGAGACCGGGTTGGCGCTGGGCGCCTTGTCGCTGTCCCCGTGGTGCAGCTGCACGTGGGTGAGCTGGGTGAAGCGGATGCAGTGGCTGTTCTTCGCGCCGTGGTTGACGTAGAAGGCCGCCCGGAGGCTCGGCACCAGCGCCTCGTCCATGGTCTTCAACGTGGGGCAGAAGACCACCGGCGCGCGGGTCGCGGCGGCCACGGTCGGCAGGAACTCGGGCTCGCGCACCAGCACCAGGAACGGCCGGCCGATCCGCTCCAGGTAGGGCAGCCACATGGTGACCTGGTACTCGGAGCCGGGCGGGGCGGAGAAGTAGAGCAGGAACTCGGGCTGGTGCCGGCGCAGCGCCCGGCCCACGGGGCCGCCGCCGGCCGGCGGCCGGAAGCGGCGCCGGGCCAGGTCGAGGCCGACCGCGCCGCAGCCCGCCCCGACCAGCAGCGCGGCCACCAGGGCCACCCAGGCGGGCAGCGCCAGGCCGGCGGCGAGCGCCACCAGGGCGAGCAGCACCAGCAGCGCGTCGCCGAGCCGGGCGGCGACCAGCGGGGTCCACGACCGGACCGGCAGGTTGGCCGCCCGGATCTCCAGCGCGCCGGCGTCGCGCAGCGGCCCGACCAGCAGCACCAGGCCGAGCAGGACCAGCGCGGTGGCCGCCAGCGCCGGGTCGAAGCCGGCGTCCAGCCGGCGGGCGTAGCCGACCAGGATGCCGGCGGCGACCAGCACCGACTCGGCGAGGCCGTCGGCGGTCGGCCGGACCCGGCGCTCCCAGGCGGCGGCGGCGAGCGCGGCGACCGCGACCGTCAGGCCCCAACCGGTCGCCCCGGTGAGCGCCACGACGAGGAAGGCCAGCACCGCCAGCCCGGTGGTCAGCACCCGGGCGAGCAGCTTCCGGACCAGGTCACCGCGCATCTGGCTCGTCCCGTCCCGCGGCTCAGGCGTCGATGCCGGTGGGCAGTTGCTCGGTGGCGTGCGCGCCGGGCTGGGCGGGCACCGCGGCCACCGGCTCGCCGGGCGCCCGGCGGACGTCGATGACCTGGCCGGTCAGCTCGGAGATCAGCACGTCCAGGGAGGCCTGGGCGACGGCCTCGGCGGAGAGCAGGGTGTGCTCCGGCTCCTCGCCGAACGCCTTGGTGCGCATCGGGGTGGCGGTGCGCTCCGGGTTGACGCAGTTGACCCGTACGCCGAACTCGGCCCACTCGTCGGCGAGCGCCTGGGTCAGGTTGACCAGCGCGGCCTTGGTCGCCGAGTAGAGCGCGTAGCGCGCCCGGCCCCGGGTGTAGGAGCTGGAGGTGTAGAGGAGCAGCTGGCCCTTGGTCTGCTGGAGGTAGGGCAGCGACTGCCGGGCGATGGTGACCGGGCCGACGAAGTTGACGTGCAGGAGGCGGTCCATCGTCTCCTCGTCCATCTCCGCGAGGGCGCCCTTCTCCAGGATCCCGGCGGTGACCACCACGTGGTCGATCCGGCCGGTCGCCTCGAAGGCGGTCTTCAGCGCGGCGGCGACGTCCTCGGCCCGCTCGACGTGCGTGCCGGTGGTGGAGCGGCTGAACGGGAAGACCTGGGCGCCGTAGCGGCGGGCCAGCTCGGTGAGGTCATGGCCGATGCCGTAGCTGCCGCCGAAGACGACGATGGTCCGGCCGGTCAGCTCCTCGGTGTAGCCGCGGTGGTCGCTGACCTTGGGCACCTGGGCGGCGGCGAGCTGGAAGAGCTTGTCCGCCAGGTGCACGTCGACCGGGTGGGTGACCTTGATGTTCTCGTCCGAGCCGTCGATCACCTTGATCGGCGTGCCCGGCAGGTAGCGCAGGACCACGCCGCAGTCGTCGGTGGCGGCGAAGTCCGGGTCGCCCTCGGCCCGTCGGTAGGCCTCACGGATGGTGCCAGAGCGGAACGCCTGCGGGGTCTGGCCGCGGCGCAGGGTGGCGCGGACCGGGATGTCGGTGATGCAGTCGTCCTGGTCAACCTGGACGATCGTGTCGGCGGACGGGATGGCCACGTCCACGGCCGAGTAGGCCCAGAGCGCGTTCACGCACTCGCGCACGATCCGGGCGCTGACCAGGGGGCGCACCGCGTCGTGGAAGAGGATGTTGACGTCGCCCTCGCCGACGGCGTCCAGCGCGATCCGGGTGGTGTCGTTGCGGGTGTCGCCGCCCTCGATCACCTTGCTGACCTTGCGGAAGCCCGCGTTGGCGACGATCCGCTCGGCGTCGGGCACGTGGCCGGCGGCCATCAGCACGATGATCTCGTCGATCTCCGGCGCGGCCTCGAACACGGCCAGGGTGTGCTCGATGATCGGCTTGCCGGCGATCTTCAGCAGCTGCTTCGGGATGCCCAGCCCGAGACGCGTCCCGGTCCCCCCGGCGAGGATGACGGCCACCGTCCGCGAGGGGCGCCAGGGAGCCGGGCTCGCCGGCGCGGCGTCCGGTGCGGGGGTGCGGTCCTGCGTCATTGCCGTTCCTCACTTCTGCGGGGGGTTTGTGGTTCGGTGACCAAGTGGTGAATTTTGGTCGGCGCCGAGGGAAACCTTAACGCGTACGACGGAGCGCACCGACCCGGGCGAGCCCGGAACCGGTGCGCCCCGGACGGCTACTTCTGGTTCTCGTAGGCGTCGCAGACCTCCTTGGTGGGGCCGTCCATCTTCAGGACGCCGCTCTCCAGCCAGATGGTGCGCTCGCAGGTGTCCCGGATCGAGCCGATGGAGTGGCTGACCAGGAAGACGGTGCCGGCGCTCTCCCGCAGCTCCCGCACCCGCTGCTCGCTGCGGGCCCGGAACTTGCGGTCACCGGTGGCCAGCGCCTCGTCGATGAGCAGCACGTCGTGCTTCTTGGCGGCGGCGATGGCGAAGCGCAGCCGCGCGCCCATGCCGGAGGAGTAGGTGCGCATCGGCAGCGAGGCGAAGTCGCCGCGCTCGTTGATCCCGGAGAACTCGATGATCTCCGGCGCCAGCCGCTTGACCTCCTCCGGCGGCATGCCCATGGCCAGGCAGCCGAGCACCACGTTGCGCTCGCCGGAGAGGTCGTTGAGCAGGGCCGCGTTCACGCCGAGCAGGGACGGCTGGCCCTGCGTGTAGACCGCGCCCCGGGCCGGCGGGAGGAGGCCGGCGATGGTCCGCAGCAGGGTCGACTTGCCGGAGCCGTTGCTGCCGATCAGGCCGATCGCCTCGCCCTGGTAGGCGGTGAAGCTCACGCCCTTGACCGCGTGCACCTCGCGGATGTTCGGCGCGTTGGTCCGGGACACGATCCGCTTGAGCGCGGAGACCGGGGTGGTGCCACCGGTGGCGCCCTTGTGGATCCGGTAGATCACGTGCACGTCGTCCACCACCACGGTGGGGATGCGCCCCGAGTCCACCACGGCGGTGCTGCCCGCCGGCTGCGTGAGGTCAGCCACGGCCGTACTCCTCTTCTCCGCGCCAGAAGTAGACGAACCCACCGATCCCGGCGACCACCGCCCAGGCGACGGCCAGCGACCACAGCCGCAGCGGCGAGGACGCGATGTGCTCGGGGTGGGCCGAGTCGAGCAGCGCGTACCGGGCCAGCTCGATGTAGACCAGGATCGGGTTGCACTCGAGGATGTTCGCGGCCCAGCCGGGGAGCCGCTCCGCGAAGAGCGTGACGCTGTAGAGCACGCCGGACGCGTACAGCCAGGTGCGCATCACGAAGGGCATGACCTGCTTGAGGTCGGTGATCTTCGAGCCGAGCCGGGCCATCACCATGGTCAGCCCGATGTTGAAGATCGTCTGGAGCACCAGCATCGGCGCGAGGAACAGCCAGCGGAAGGTCAGCGGCTCGCCGGTCGCCAGCACGATGCACGCCAGCACCACCATCGACATGAGCAGCTGCTGGAGCTGCACCAGCGTGACGGTGATCGGCAGCGCGGCCCGGGGGAACTGGAGGGCCCGGATCAGGCCCAGGTTGCCGGTGATCGCGCTGGTGCCGTTCTGCACCGCGGTCTGCGTGAACAGGAACACGAACACGCCGGTGCAGAGGTACGCGATGAAGTTCGGCACGTGCTTGTTCTGCGAAATGATCACGCCGAAGATCAGGTAGTAGACCGCCGCGTTGGTGAGCGGGGTCAGCACCTGCCAGAGCTGGCCGAGCTGGGTGTTGCTGAACGAGGAGGCGACCTTCGCCCGCGAGTACGCGGTCATGAAGTGCCGGTACGCCCACAGCCGGCGGGCGTACTCGGCCAGAGGCGGGCGTTCCCCCGCGACCCGCAGCCCGTACCGCTGGGCGAGCTGGGCCCGGGTCAGCCCGGATTCGGGGTCGGCCACCGCGGTGTTGGCCATGGTGAGGCGCTCCGATCTTTCGTGCCGATGGGGAGCAGGAGATGTGTGTCGCGGCGTGAAAATCTAGCGTGGCCGGGCGGGGAGGTGCCTCGCTGATGCGTGGAAGGTAGTCCAAAACACGTCGGGACGCAACCGTACCGTCGTTGCGCTACATTGTCCCACGTGACGACCGAGAAGAGGCGTGCCCCGGCCGGCGCGGCGGTGCTGCGCGGGGAGATCACCAGTGCCATCCGCGCCGCCGTGATGCAGGAGTTGGCCGAGGTCGGCTACGGCCGCCTCTCCATCGAGGCGGTGGCCCGCCGGGCCGGGGTCAGCAAGACCGCGATCTACCGCCGCTGGCGTTCGAAGCTCGACCTCGTGCTGGACATGGTCTCCGCGGCGGCGGGCCGCAACCTGCCGCTGCTGGACACCGGGAGTCTCCTGGGCGACCTGGAGATCCTCCTCCACGTGATGGCCCGTGCGCTGCGTCACCGCCTGGCCTCGCAGATCATCCCGGACCTGCTGGCCGAGGCGGCCCGCAACCCGCAGATCGCGGAGAAGCTCCAGGCGGCGCTGGACGACTACCAGCAGACCGTCGGCCGGATCCTGATCGGCCGCGCGGTCGAGCGGGGCGAGCTCTCCCCGGACACCGACCGGCGTGCCGCCGTGGACCTGATCGTCGGTCCGCTCTACTGGCGGGTGGCCATCTCCCGGGCGCCGCTGGACCTCGACGAGGTGCCCCGCCTGGCCTCCGCGATCGTGGCGGCCCTCCGGGTAGCATGCTTGGGGCCTGTCCGCGGCGAGGTGGAAGTGTGACCCCCGGGTCCCCCCGTCCGCGGCCCTCAGTCGATCATGAACACCAGGACACATCTGGTCGGACAATGGGTGCGACCGGGTTGTTTCCAGCACCAACCGTTACCATCCCCCCGAAACTGTCCCCCACATGAGAACCCTGTCGACAGGAGGAAGCCCCATGGTCGGGCCGCATCCAGAGTTCATTCCCCCAGCACGACCGATCATCGGTGAGGCCGAGATCGAGGCGGCTGTCCGGGTGCTGCGGAGCGGCCGGGTCGTTCAGGGCCCCGAGGTCGCGGCGTTCGAGGAGGAGTTCGGCGACCTGGTCGCCGGCCGGCACTGCGTGGCCGTCAACTCCGGCACCTCCGCGCTCCAGCTGACCCTGATGGCGCTCAACGTCGGCCCGGGCGACGAGGTCATCGTGCCCTCGTTCTCCTTCGCCGCCAGCGCCAACGCGGTCCGGCTGGTCGGCGCCGAGCCGGTCTTCGTGGACATCGAGCCGGCCAGCTTCTGCGTCGACCCGGAGGCCGTCGCCGCCGCCGTCACGCCGCGCACCGTCGCCATCATGCCGGTGCACCTCTACGGCCACCCGGCGGCCATGGACCGGATCATGGCCGTCGCCGAGCGGCACGGCCTCGCCGTGGTGGAGGACGCCGCCCAGGCCCACGGGGCCACCCTGCACGGCACCCCGGTCGGCGCCTTCGGCACCGCCGGCTGCTTCAGCTTCTACCCGACGAAGAACATGCACGCCCTGGAGGGCGGCATGGTCACCACCGCCGACGCCGAGCTGGCCCGCACGCTGCGGCTGCTGCGCAACCAGGGCATGGAGCAGCGGTACGCCAACGAGATCGTCGGCGCCAACATGCGGATGACGGACGTGGCGGCCGCGATCGGCCGAGTGCAGCTGACCCAGCTCGCCGAGTGGACCGAGCAGCGCCGCGCCAACGCCAAGTTCCTCGACTCGAAGATCACCGGGATGGTCACCCCGCCCGTGGCGGACGCCGCCAAGCACGTCTACCACCAGTACACCGTGCGGGTGGAGGGCAACCGGGACGCGGCCATGGCCCGCCTCACCGAGCTGGGCATCGGCAACGCCGTCTACTACCCGACCCCGATCCACCGGCTCAAGCCCTACCTCGACGCCGACGGCAAGCCGGGCCCGTGGGACCTGCCGGAGACCGAGCGGGCCGCCGCCGAGGTGGTCTCGCTGCCGGTGCACCCGTCGCTGAGCCCGGCCGACCTGGAGCGGATCGCCGAGGGCGCGAACCTCGCCGGGGGTGCCCGATGAGTGGGGCCCGCAAGCTGCGCGCCGGCCTGATCGGCCTGGGCGCCATGGGGCGCAACCACGCCCGCGTGCTGTCCAACCTCGACGGCGTCGAGCTGGTCGGCGTGGTCGACCCGGCCGGCGACGTGACCGGCACGCTCCGCGCGCCGGTGGTCCCCACGCTGGGTGACCTGCTGGCCCTGGGCGTCGACTATGCGGTCGTCGCCTGCCCGACCGCCCTGCACGAGCAGATCGGCCTGGAGCTGGCCGCCAACGGTGTCTCCGCGCTCATCGAGAAGCCGCTGGCCCAGTCCGTCGAGGCCGCCACCAAGCTGGTGGAGGCGTTCGAGTCCGCCGGCCTGGTCGCCGGCGTCGGCCACATCGAGCGCTACAACCCGGCGCTGCAGAGCCTGCGCACCCGGCTGGAGGCCGGCGAGCTGGGCGAGGTCTTCCAGGTCGTCACCCGGCGCCAGGGCCCGTTCCCGCACCGGATCGCCGACGTCGGCGTGGTGATGGACCTGGCCACCCACGACATCGACCTGACCGCCTGGGTGACCGGCCGCGAATACACCTCGGTGGCGGCCCGGACGGTCTCCCGCAGCGGCCGCCTGCACGAGGACATGGTCGCCGTGGTCGGCCAGCTTTCCGACGGCACGATGGTCAACCACCTGGTCAACTGGCTGAGCCCGCTCAAGGAGCGGTCCACCGTGGTCACCGGCGACAAGGGCTGCTTCGTCGCCGACACGCTCACCGCCGACCTGACCTTCTACGCCAACGCCGCCATCGACACCGAGTGGGAGGCGCTGCGCGCGTTCCGCGGCGTGGCCGAGGGCGACATGGTCCGGTACGCGATCCCGAAGCGGGAGCCGCTGCTGGTCGAGCACGAGCGCTTCCGCGACGCCGTCGAGGGCAAGCAGAGCGACATCGTCACCCTGCGGCAGGGGCTGCGGACCGTCCAGGTCGCCGCGGGCCTGCTGGAGTCCGCCGCGGACGGCAAGGTCGTCTCGGTCCTGCCGTCCCGCGGCGCCCCCGAGCCCCGGCAGTCCGCCGGGAGCGCCGTCTAGCGGCAGCTCGCTTCCGCAGCGGCGGCGGCATTTCCGCCGCCGCTGCGCAGTCACCCCTCCGGGTCGCCCGGCGGTCGGCACCCGCCGGCCGGGCGGCCCCAGCCGACCCCTCGAAAGGACAGGGATGGACCCGGACAGCACCCGCCCACGGGGGCGGGTCGTCATGTTGGTGGACAACGGGGTGCACGGCGACTCCCGGGTGCAGAAGACGGCGCGCTCCGCCGCCGAGGCCGGCTGGGAGGTGATCCTGCTCGGCATCCTGGGCAAGACGTCACCCGAGGACAGCTGGATGATCGGCGACGCGCAGGTGCGCCTGCTCAAGGTGCCGCGCCCGCTGGCCCAGCACCCGCTGAACCTGCGCCGGTCGCTGCGCCGCCCCCTGGCGTACCGGCCCGGCCGGTACGCCACCCAACGGTTGAACGCGCTGAAGGCCCGACGGCTGGACCTGGAGCAGCGCCAGGTGCGGCTGGACGAGGCCCGCCGGGACGGGGCGGGGGGCAGCTACCTGATCGGCAAGCTGCTGCTGCTGCCTCCCCGCGCCACCACCAAGGTCCGCACCCAGTGGGCCCGGCTGCGCGCCGGCGAGCTGAAGCGGCTGCGCAACAACCAGCAGAATGAGAACCTGCTGCTGACCAGGTTGTCGATCCAGTTCTGGCAGAAGGTGATGGGGTCGCGGTCGTGGCGGCGGCTCGACCCGGGCCTGTGGGACTACGAGATCGCCTTCGGCCCGGTGATCGACGAGCTTGAGCCCGACATCATCCACGCCAACGACTTCCGGATGGCCGGCGTGGGCGTACGCGCCGCCGAGCGGGCCCGGGCGCTCGGCCGGCCCACCCGGGTGGTCTGGGACGCCCACGAGTACGTCGCCGGTGTGCTCGGCCGGGAGGACAACCCGCGCTGGCTGCCCGCGCAGATCGCCTACACGGCGGAGCACGCCCCGCGGGCCGACGCCGTGGTGACCGTCTCCTCGACGCTGGCCGAGCTGCTGCGCGAGGTGCACAGCCTGCCGGAGCTGCCGGACGTCGTCCTGAACGCGCCGGACCGGGTCGTCGACGACGCCCGGCTCGGCGAGCCCGTGCCGGACCTGCGCGCCCTGTGCGGTGTCGGTCCGGACACCCCGCTGCTGGTCTACTGCGGTGGCGTGAACCCGTCCCGGGGGCTGGAGACCATGGTGGACGCCCTGCCGCGGCTGCCGGGCGTGCACATCGCCCTGGTCACCCTGCACCCGACCGGCAACAACACCCCGTCCGAGGAGGTGCGGGAACGCGCCGTGGAGGCCGGGGTGGGGGACCGGGTGCACCTGCTGCCGTACGTGCCGCACTGGCAGGTGTCGGCGTTCCTCGCGCCGGCCGACGCCGGGATCATCCCGATCCACCACAAGCCGAACCACGAGCTCGCCCTGATCACGAAGTTCCTGGAATACTCGCACGCCCGGCTGCCGATCGTGGTCAGCGATGTGCGGACGATGGCCGAGACGGTCCGCTCCACCGGCCAGGGCGAGGTGTTCCGGGCCGAGGACGTGCCCGACTACGTGCGGGCCGTGCAGGCCGTGCTGGCGGATCCGCAGCGTTACCGTCGGGCGTACGACCGGCCGGGGCTGCTGGACGGCTGGACCTGGGAGGCGCAGGCGGCCGTGCTCGACGGCGTCTACCGCCGACTGCGGCCGGACGTCGCGCCGCCGGTCCGTCAGCCGGCGGACCCGGTGCTCCACTGACCCGCCCCGCACCTGCCCGGCCGGCGGATCCGCCGGCATGGAACGAAAAGGCCCACCCCGGTCCGCCGGGGTGGGCCTTTTCGTGTGCGTTGGCCGGGTGAGGTCAGCCCGCCGGGTCGATGGCCGGAACCCCGAACAACTCGTCGTAACCGCGGTGGACCACCGTCCAGTCCCAGGTCGACAGGGCATGGGCGGACGCCGCCGCGCCGTCGGCCCGCCACGTGTCGTCGCTCGACGTGGCGGTCAGGATCCGCTTCGCCGCGTCGTCCGGCGTGGCGACCACCCACTCCGCCGGGAAGAGCGTGCGGGGCCCGTGCGGCAGGTCGGCGAGGAAGGGCCAGTCCCGGACGACCGGCACCGCGCCGCTGGCCGCGCCCTCCACCAGCGCGCAGTGGAACGCCTCCCGGGTGGAGCTGCTGAGGATCACCCCGACCCCGGTGAGCACCTGGGCCACGTCGGTCACCTCGTCCAGGTAGGTGACCGCGGAGGCGAGCTCCGCCAGGTCGTTCACCAGCTCCGCCTGGTACCGCTTGTTGTTGGTGCCGGTCACCGAGTCCGGGCCATCACCCACCAGGAGGAGCCGGTAGCGCCGGTCCTCCGCGCGGAGCAGCCGCAGCACGGCGACGGCCCAGCGCGCGTCCTTCGCGGCGGTGTCCGCTCCCACCACGGCGAGGGTGAAACGGGCCTCGGGCGGCTTCGGAAGCGCGTGCGCCCGCAGATCCAACCCCGGGGGCAGCACGTGCTCGGCCGGGCGCCGGCCCGCACGCAGCTGCGGCAGCGCCGCGTGCGCCAGGTCCCGCAGGTGGTCCGAGACGTAGACCAGGTCGTCCACCCGGGACAGGTCGATCAGCTGCGCCCAGATGCCGGTCAGATCGAAGTTGTGCAGCCGCAGGACGATCCGGGTGTCACCCGGATCGTTCAAAGTCACCAGGGCGCCGGCCGTGCACGAGTCGACGAACACCGTGTCCGCCCAGTCCAGGTGCGGCTGGAGCCACGCCAGCACGCGCTTGCTGAAGGGCGTGGCCGCGCCGCCGGCGAGGAGGTGCTCGACGACCGCGCCCCGCTCCCGAGCGAACTTGTCGCTGACCGGGTCGTCGTCGAGCCGCACGTACCGCAGCTCCACGTCCGGCGCGAGCTCGTACCGCTGGCGGAGCTGGTGGAGGTAGTGGTCCCGGCTCGCGTCCCGGGTGAGGACGAGCAGCCGTCGCGGCCGGCCGGTCGGCGTGGGCGCGGCCGGCACCGCCCGACCGCGCTGCCGCAGCAGGGCCTGGCCGGCGGTGCTGCCCAGCAACGGGGCCAGATAAGCGTCGGCGTCGGCGACCAGCGGAGAGCCGGACTGCTCGAGCTGCGGCACCCGGTGGTAGAGCAGCTGCAACGCCTGATGAACCGCCTGGGCCGCCTTGTGCGCGTTCTTCTTGGCGAGCAGCTCGTCGGCCAGCGTGAGCTGTGCGGTCACCGTCTCGCGCAGGCAGACCGGGATCAGGCCCATGCCCAGTTCCTTCTTGGCCTCCCGGGTCAGCAGGTCGACCCGGGCCCGGCGGTCGTGCATCCGCCGTACGGCGGCGGCGGAGGCGGCCACCGCCTGGTCCGCGCGGTCGGCGTTGAGCAGTCGCAGGTGCACCTGGTAGGCGAGCCCGCCGCGGACCCGGTCCGGCAGGGCGGGGGCGGCGACGACCGTACGCCAGAACCTGGCACCCGGGGCGCTGCGCATGACCGCGGGCGCCATCGTCGCCCGGACCGAGCGCTTGGCCGCTGCGGCCGCCCGCTGTCGGGTCTCCCGCACGACGATGCCGGCCCGGGCGGACGTCGCGGCGCCCACCGTGCCCCTGCGCCGGGCCCTGCCGTCCAGCCTGGCCTGCACGGCGCGGCCCGCCGGTCCCAGCCCCTGGCAGGCGTCGGCCCGCAGGTTCCGCTGCGCCAGCTCCCAGACCGTGTGCACGGACACCGCGTCGAGGGACACCAGGATGTCGGCGCTGCGCGCCCACCCCCGGACGACCCGGTCCCGACGGATCCCCAGCCACAGCGCCCGGCTGGGCTCCGCCCCACCGGCCAGCCGCTTCACCCGGGCCTTCGCCTCGGCCTTGGGCAGGGCGTACACCTCGGCGGACGACGTGTCGAGTGACGTCAGCTCCAGCGGAAACGCGCACACCAGCCGGACCCGGACGCCCTGCGCGCGGAACCGGGCGAGCGCCTCGGACAGCACGGCTTCCTGCCGTGGCGCCGCACCCGCGATGATCAGCATCTCGATCATGACCGTCCACCTCCGGTTGCGACCGCCTCGGTCGACGGGTTCGGCGCCGCTGCCAGTTCCGTCGCCGCACGGACGGCGGGCCTCAACTGCGCGCCCCGGGTGTACCGGTGGGCGTGCGCCCGCGCCGCCGCCCGGTCCGCCTCGGTCGCGCCGACCGCCAGCTTCCCGGCCTCGCGGAAGCTCTCCGCCAGCCGGACCGGCTCCAGACCCACCGCCCCGGTCCACAGCGGGTGCCCGGCCAGCACCCGCGCCGCGTCGTGGTCGACCTCGTGGGCCGACATCACCGGCAGCCCGCTGGCCGCGTACTCGTACACCTTGCCGGAGGTGACGTAGGCGCCGCCCACCAGCATCAGGACCAGCGCGTCCCAGCGCGCGTACGTGCCGGCCACGTCGGCCTTGGCGACCGGACCGCCGAACACGACGCCGTCCGGCTCGGCCGCGCGCAGCAGCTCCATGTGGGCGTTCGCCTCACGCAGCGCGCCCGCGCCGATGTGGCCCCGCACCTCGAACGTGCTGCGGGCGATCAGGGGATCGTCGCGCCGCGCCATCCGCCAGCCGGTGAGGACCTCGTCCAGCAGGACCGGCGAGAAGTTGATCGATCCCAGGTAACCGAAGGTGAGGCCCGCCTCCGGGTCGACCCGGTGCTCCACCGTGGGCACACCGTCCTCGTCGAAGCCGTTGCGCACCACCCGCACCCGGTCCGCGACGGACGGGTAACGCTCCTGGTAGAAGCGGGCGATCGGGTCGTTGACGCACCAGATCGCGCCCGCCTGCTCCAGGACCTTCTTCTCCCACCGCCCGGCGGGTGACTTCTCCGGGAACGCCGCCTCGCCGGTGATGACGTCCAGCGACCAGCCGTCGCGGAAGTCCACCACGTAGGGCACCCGGTGCTCCTCCCACAGCCGCCAGGTGGGCGCCAGGTTGACGTACGGCGCGCAGCTGGCCACCAGCAGGTCGGCCGGGTGTTCGCGGTGGATCCGGAGGACGGCCTTCTCGAGCGCGAAGCGCCAACCACCGAAGACCGGCTCCGGGAAGACGGTCAGGTCCCGCTTGCGCTGCTGCTCGATCCACTCCCGGGGTCGCAGCGAGCGGGCCTCGGAGAAGTTGCGGATGTCCGTTTCCAGGTCCTTGCGGGCCAGGGGCAGCTCGACCACCCGGATCCGCGGGTCGACGCCGGCGGAGAGGCTGTGGTCCAGCCCGTACTCGCGCTCCCACGCCTCCTCGCAGATGGTGACGACGGTGACGTCCCAGTCGAGCGCGGCGAACTGGTTGGCGGTCTCGCGCAGCCGGTAGGCGGAGCTCTTCGCCGCCGGTGGGAAGCCGATGGCGAGGTAGATGACATGGGGCCGGGCGCCGGACCGGGAACGGGGGCGAGCGACACGGGTCAGGCGGGCCAACGCGGAGGGGAGGGATTGGCGCATCGTTGCCTACAACTACTCTTTCGTCGATTCGGAGCCGGTCAGGACGCTCACCACCCGGCGGGCGGCGCGACCGTCACCGTACGGCGTGCCCTGCGGCGCGGTCGGGGCGGTGCGGGTGGCCGTCTCCGCCCAGGGTCCGGCGCCCAGCGACGCCGGGTCGGCCACCAGCCGGTTCCAGCCGTCGTGCAGCGTCTCGACCCACTCGGTCTCGGAGCGCAGCGTGGTGCAGGGCCGGCCGAGGAGGTAGGCCTCCTTCTGCAACCCGCCGGAGTCGGTGACGACCCCGACGGAGCCGAGGACCGCCCGCACCATCTCGGCGTACGGTAGCGGCCGGCCCACCCGGATCGCGCCCTGCTCCAGCTTCAGGCCCTGCTCGGCGGCGCGTCCCACCAGCCGGGGGTGGGCGAGCAGCGCCACCGGGACCGGCAGGGCGGCCAGCGCCGCGACCAGCGAGGCCAGGCGCTGCGGGTCGTCGGTGTTCTCCGCCCGGTGCAGGGTGCAGAGCAGGTACGGGGAGCGGGGGTCGACACCCTCCGGCAGGCCGGCGGGGGGCGCGCCGTCGGCGAGCACCGTGTCGCGTACGCGCTGGCAGACGTCCACCATCACGTCGCCGACCAGCGTCGCCCGGGACCCCAGTCCCTCGGCGCGCAGGTGCCCCATGGCCTCCTCGGTGGGGGCGAGCAGCAGGTCCGCCGCGTGGTCGGTGAGCACGCGGTTGTGCTCCTCCGGCATCCGGCGGTTGAACGAGCGCAGGCCGGCTTCCAGGTGCGCCACCGGCAGGTGCATCTTCACGGCGGCGACCGCGCCCGCCAGCGTGGAGTTGGTGTCGCCGTAGACCAGCACCCAGTCGGGCCGTTCGGCGGCGAAGACCGGGTCCAGCGCGGCGAGGATCCGGCCGGTCTGCTCACCGTGGCTGCCCGAACCGATGCCGAGGTGCACGTCGGGCTGGGGGATGCCGAGGCCGGAGAAGAACACGTCGGACAGGTCGGCGTCGTAGTGCTGCCCGGTGTGCACGATCACGTGGTGGTGCGCGGTTTCCGCGAAGGCGGCGGCGATGGGTGCCAGCTTCACCAGCTGCGGCCGGGCTCCGACGATGCTGACAACCTTCACTACGCGTTCACGACCTTCACTTCGGGTGCTCCACCTGGACTCGGGGCATACGGATGTCGGTGCGGGGCGCTGTCGGGATGGGCGGCCGGGCCGGGGGGCCGGCCTCAGAAGTCTAGCCACCGGCGCTGTCCGGGCCACGTGCGCCCGCGTGTGTCGGTGCCCCCTCGGCCGGTCGGCCGACCGGTCACCTTTCGCACCGTTCGGCCCTGCCTGTGCCACATGATGCCAGATGATGAAGGGCTCTTCCGGGAGCGAGCAGCGGTTTGGCGGTGTGTCGAGCGCTGTGGCAGACTCGTGCGCGACCAACCGTCCGTCACCGCTCTGGCGACCGTTCCGGCAGCAGGGGGCCCGCGCCCGATGGCTTTCGATGTGCCTCGCGACCCGACGGCTCGCCCGGGGGTCCTGGGATGAGTCTTCCGCGCGCCGCCAAGCGGTCGGCCCGCCGGGCCGCCAGGTTCGCCGTGCGGGTGACGACCTCGCCGTCCGCCATGCGCTCCCGTGCGGTCGCCGGGCTGTGGAACGCGGCGGTCACCGCTCCCGGCCTGTCGGACCGGACCCGCGGCAAGCTCGCCGACCTGCTGCACACCCGGCTGCTGGCCGCGGGGCAGCCGGAGCGGGCGGCCCGGGTGTCCGCCACGGCGCTGCGTCGGGTCGGAAGCTCCCGGCTGCGCGCCGAGATCCTGACCCGGCAGGCGGTCGCCGAGCTCGACGCCGGCACGCCGCCCACTCTTCCGGCCGCTGTCGCCGCTCAGCTGGCCCTCGCCGACGACCGGCTCGGCCGGGGCGACGTCGCGGGCGCCGTCCGCTTCCTCGAGGCCGCCCAGCGGCAGTTGTTCGACCGGCGGCTGCACTTCGATCGTCTGACGTCGCCGCTCGCCGAGGACGCCGGGGATTTCCTGGCGCCCTGGCATGCCAGCGCCGCCGTCCGGGCCCTCTCCGCGCCGCGTGGCCGGCAGGGTTCGCCCGCTCCGGTGCCGACCGACCGGCCGCTGCGGCTGCTGATGGTCACCTACGGCAACCACGGTTTCCTCGATCTCATCCGGCGGCACTTCGACCAGCGGCCGGACGTCGAGCTGCGGTTCCTGGACCCGGGCGAGGACGGCACCCACGTGCCGCTGCTGAACAACCGGCGCGCGATGATGCAGCACGTCCTCGCCGGCGACACGACGTACGGGGACAAGGTCACCGAGTGGCTCGCCCCGCAGGTCGAGTGGGCCGACGTGGTCTTCGTGGACTGGTGCGCCGCGCTCGCGGTGCTGTTCTCGATGATCGATCCGGGGTCGACCCGGGTGATCGTCCGGCTGCACAGCTTCGAGGCCTTCGCCGCGTGGCCGCACCTGGTGGACTTCTCCCGGGTGGACGACCTGATCTTCGTCTCCGACCACCTGCGCGACCTCACCGTCGCCGCCGTGCCGGCGCTGACCGCGGCCGGCACCCGCCTGCACGTGATCAGCAACGCCATGGATCTGCGCGCCTTCGAGCGGCCCAAGGAGCCGGAGGCCCGGTTCACCCTCGGCCTGGTCGGCATCAAGGCGGTCGCCAAGGATCCCCGGTGGGCGGTCGAGGTGCTGCGCCACCTGCGGGCCCACGACGAGCGGTACCGGCTGCTGCTGTTCGGCCGTGACCTGGACGCGGACGCGAGCCCGGACAGCCGGCGCTACTGGGACGCCTTCCTGGCCGACATCGCCGAGCTCGAACCGAGCGGGGCGGTGGTCCGGGTCGGGCAGGTCGACGACGTGCCGGCGGCGTTGACCCCGGTCGGCGTCATCCTGAGCAGCTCGGTGCGGGAGAGTTTCCACTGCGGTCTGGTGGAGGGCGCCGCGAGCGGTGCGGTTCCGGTGGTCCGGGACTGGCCGTTCTTCGCCGGCCGGCCGTCCTCGGCCCGCAGCCTCTTCCCGGTGGACTGGGTGGTCGACAGTCCGGCGGACGCCGCCCAGCGGATCCTCGCCGTCACGGCGACCGAGGATGCCTGGCGCAAGGCGAGTGAGGCAGCCGCCGAGCACGTGGTCGCGACCTGGGACTGGGAGCAGGTCAAGCACCAGTTCGACCAGGTTGTGGCGGGTACGACCGTCCGTACGGCGGGTGGCAGCTGAGCGACGCGGCAGGCGTCGCCCGGTCGAGAGCTGTTGGGCACCCGCGCGCACCGGCGACGCCGGCGCCGCATGGGCCTCGAGACAGAGGAGAAAAGGCAATGGCCGCGACGGGGGAAGGTGCGCCGCCGGCGCCCGCCCGGATCGTGATACTCGTCGACAACGGCGTGAACGGCGACTCGCGTGTGCAGAAGACCGCGAAGTCGGCCGCCGACGCCGGCTGGGACGTGATCCTGCTCGGTCGCTCACCGAACGGGCAGCCGCAGAGCTGGCAGTTGGGGGCGGCGAAGGTGCAGCTCGTGCGGATGCCGAGTCCGCTGAAGCAGCGCCGGCACGAGTTCCGCCGGCGCTGGTTGACGGGGCCGCTGGCGTACCCGCCGACCGGTGTCGCGGCGTACCGCCAGCAGGAGGTGCGGGCCTGGCAGGCTGACCTGCGGGTACGCCGGGCGGCGTTGGCCGGCGGCGGTGGCTCGACGCTGGCCCGGCAGGGCCTGCGGGCGCAGGAGCTGGCCGCCAAGGTGACCCGGAAGTGGATCTCCTTCCGGCACTGGCAGCTGACCCGGGGCCAGACCAAGCGCAAGACGCTGAGCACCCCGTCGGACCGGGCCTACACCTGGCTGCAGCTGCGGCTGCGCGGTGACCGGGCCTGGCGCAAGCTGGAGCCCCAGCTCTGGGACTACGAGCTGGCCTTCGGCCGCACGGTCGACGAGCTCAAGCCGGACATCATCTACGCCAACGACTTCCGGATGATCGGGGTCGGTGCCCGTGCCAAGATCCGCGCGGCGGCCAAGGGCCGCACGATCAAGCTGATCTGGGACGTCCACGAGTACCTGCCCGGCGTGAAGCCGCGCGCCGACAACGCCCGGTGGATGGTGGCCAACCGTGCCCACGAGCACGAGTACGCGCGGCACGCCGACGCCGTCATCACGGTCTCCGAGCGGCTCGCCGAGTTCCTCAAGCGGGACCACCACCTGCCCGAGCTGCCCTCGGTGGTGCTGAACACCCCGCACGCGGCCGACGCGCTCGGCGCGGCCACCGGCGACGGACCGGACATCCGCACCGCCTGCGGTCTCGGCCCGGACGTGCCGCTGGTGGTGTACAGCGGAGCCGCGGCCGCGCACCGCGGGATGGGCGTGATGGTGGAGGCCCTGCCCCGGCTGCCCGGGGTGCACGTCGCGTTCGTGGTGAACGCGCCGACCGGCCCCTACCTGACCAGCCTGAAGAAGCGGGCCGCCGAGCTGGGGGCGGCGGACCGGCTGCACGTGCTGCCGTACGTGACGCCGGCCGAGGTGGTCGGTTTCCTCTCCACCGCCACCGTCGGGGTCATCCCGATCCACCACTGGCTCAACCACGAGATCCAGCTGATCACCAAGTTCTTCGAGTACTCGCACGCGCGGTTGCCGATCGTGGTCAGCGACGTGGAGACGATGGCCGCCACGGTCCGGCAGACCGGGCAGGGCGAGGTCTTCCGCGTCAACGACGTGGACGAGTACGTCCGGGCCATCGAGGCGGTGGTGGCGGACCCGCAGCGCTACCGCAAGGCGTACGAGTCGATGGATCTCGCCGCGTGGACGTGGGAGGAGCAGGCCAAGGTGCAGAACGGCCTCTACCACCGGCTGGCGCCGCAGGGCCGGCGTCCGGCCCTGCCGGAGTCGGGCGGCCTGCCCGTCACGGACGAGCTGACCCGGTTGTGACGGCCGGTCCGGGGCGGCGGGAGCGTCGCCCCGGACCACCGCGAGGCCGCGGTCGCCCGGCCGGCACCAGGTACCATCCCCACGGCTGTCGAGGGCGGAGGCCGCTCGACCCTCCTCCGCCGGACCACCGACGCGCAAGGGACATGAAATGACAGATGTGGTGATTCTCGGCCTGGGCTACGTCGGGCTCCCGCTGGCCCGGGAGGCCGTCCGCGCCGGCGCCTCGGTGCTCGGGTTCGACGTCAAGACCAGCGTCGTCGACGCCCTCAACGCCGGCCGCTCCCACGTCGACGATCTCTCCGACGACGACATCGCCGAGATGCTGGGCGCCGGCTTCCGGGCGACCACCGACGAGACCGAGATCGCCACCGCGGACGCGGCGGTGATCTGCGTGCCGACGCCGCTGTCCGAGGACGGTGGGCCGGATCTGGCCGCCGTCGAGGCGGCCACCCGCGCGGTGGCCCGCAACCTCCGCGCGGGCATGCTCGTGGTGCTGGAGTCGACCACCTACCCGGGGACGACCGACGAGATCGTCCGGCCGATCCTGGAGGAGTCCGGCCTGCGCGCCGGGACCGACTTCCACCTGGCGTTCTCCCCGGAGCGCATCGACCCGGGCAACGCCCGCTTCGGCCCGCGCAACACCCCCAAGGTGGTCGGCGGCCACACCCCGGCGTGCGGCGACCGGGCGGCCGCCTTCTACGGGCGCTTCGTCGACACGGTGGTGCGCACCAAGGGCACCCGCGAGGCGGAGACGGCGAAGCTGCTGGAGAACACCTACCGGCACGTCAACATCGCGCTGGTCAACGAGATGGCGCGGTTCTGCCACCAGCTCGACATCGACCTCTGGGACGTGATCAACGCGGCGAGCAGCAAGCCGTTCGGTTTCCAGGCGTTCTACCCCGGTCCGGGCGTCGGCGGTCACTGCATCCCGATCGACCCCAACTACCTCAGCCACAACGTCCGGGCCAAGTTGGGCTACCCCTTCCGGTTCGTGGAGCTGGCCCAGGAGATCAACGCGACGATGCCGTCGTACGTGGTCCGCCGGGCGCAGGACATCCTCAACGACGCCGGCCTGGCGGCCAACGGCTCCTCGGTGCTGCTGCTGGGCGTGACCTACAAGCCGGACATCGCCGACCAGCGCGAGTCGCCGGCCGTGCCGCTGGCCCGGTTGCTGCACGGCCTCGGCGCCAAGCTCAGCTACCACGACCCGAACGTGGAGACCTGGCAGGCCCTCGGCGGCAGCGTGCCGCGCGCCGAGGATCTGGAGGCCGCCGTCGCCGCGGCGGATCTGGTCATCCTGGTGCAGAACCACCGGTCGTACGACGTGGACGCGCTCGCCGCCCGGGCCAAGCGCTTCTTCGACACCCGCGGCGTGACGACGGGCGACACCGCACACCGGCTCTGACCCGCCCGGGTCCGCCCCGGGTGATCCGCGACACTCCGTGATGCTCCGGTTACTCTGCGATCAACGGAGTCGCTCGTAGGATCGGGCGTCATGGCTGGTAACCCGCCCGACGCCCGGGGTCCGCACGGCCCCGCTCTCGCCGGGCCGGGTGACGACGGGCCCGCGCTCGTCGTGGACCGGCCCGCGCCGGCCGCCGGACCCGCGGCCACCACGGTCGCGGCCGGGGCGGCGCGGCCGGCCCGGGAGCGGCGCCGCCGGCACGACCTGTCGGTGGCCCTGGTCTACCTGGCCGGCGCCGTCCTGGTGACCGGTCGGGGCTGGCTGGACGTGCACGGCCGGCTGCTCGGCAGCCGGCCGTCCGACCAGGGCTTCAACGAGTGGATGCTGGCGTACGCGGCGCACGCCGTCACGCACCTGGAGAACCCGTTCTTCACCACGCTGCAGAACGCCCCGGACGGGGTCAACCTGATGACCAACGTCGGGATGCAGCTTCCCGGCCTGGTGCTCACCCCGGTGACGGTGCTGTTCGGGCCGCCGGCGGCGTACCTCGTGTTCGTCACCCTCAACCTGGCCGGCACCGCCTACGCCTGGTACCACGTGCTCTCCCGGCACCTGGTGCGGTACCGCGTCGCCGCCGTCGCCGGCGGGCTGTTCTGCGCGTTCGCCCCGGCGCTGGTGTCGCACAGCAACGGCCACCCGCACGTCACCGCCCAGTGGCTGGTGCCGTTCATGCTCTGGCAGGTGGTCCGCCTCGCCCGGGACGGCCGGGTGCTCCGCGACGGGCTGGTGCTCGGCCTGCTGATCGCGGCACAGTTCTTCATCGGCCTGGAGGTCCTCTTCCTGACCGCGCTGGGCTGCCTGGCGGGGCTGCTCGGCTGGCTGCTGGTCCGGCCCCGGGAGGTGGTGGCCGCCGCCCGGCCGCTGGCCGGTGGGATCGCCGTCGCCGGGCTGCTGGTGCTGGTGGTCGGCGCGTACCCGCTGTGGATGCAGTTCGCCGGCCCGCAGCACCGGGTGGGTCACCCGGGCTCGCCGGACCAGTACGCCCTGACGTTGCGCTCGTACGTCGCGTACGCCACCGAGTCGGTGGGCGGCGGCCGGCACAGCGCGAAGGGCCTGGTCGCCAACACCACCGAGGAGGCGAGCTTCTACGGCTGGCCGTTGGCGGTCCTGGTCCTCGGCGCGGTGCTCTGGCTGCGCCGGCAGGCGCTGGTCCGGGTGCTCGCCCTGGTCGCGGCGGTGGCCGCCGTCCTCTCCCTCGGCACCACCTGGACCTGGGGCGCCGGGCGCACCTCCGTGCCGGCGCCCTTCGCCCTGGTCGCTGACCTCCCGGTGTTCGACTCGCTGGTGGTCGCCCGGTTCGCGCTGATCACCACCGCTGCCGTGGGCGTGCTGCTGGCGCTCACCGTCGACCGGCTGGCGGGGCTCGCCGGGCGGCCGGATCGGGCGCACCGGCTCGTGGCCGCGCTCGGCGGCGCCGCGCTGCTGGCCGCGGTGGTGCCGGTGGCGCCCACGCCGCTGCCGTCGCAGCCGCGGGTGCCGGCGCCCGACTTCGTCACCTCGGGCGCCTGGCGGGACCACGTCACGCCCGGACGGACCCTGGTGCCCGTACCGGTCGACAACATGACGTCGCTGTACTGGAGTTCCGCCGCGCTCGTCGGCTTCGCCGTCCCGCAGGGCTACTTCCTGGGCCCGGTGTCGAGGACCGACCGGACCGGCCGGTGGGGCGTCGAGCCGCGGCCGACCGCCGTCCTGCTCACCGCCGTCGGCCAGGGGCGGCATGCCCCCGTGGTCGCCCCGGCCGACCGGGACCGGGCGCTCGCCGACGTGCGGCACTGGCGGGCCGACGCGCTGGTGCTGCCGGCGGCGCACCCCCGCGCGGCACAGCTGCGTGCCGTGCTCGACGCCCTGTACGGGCCGGGCCGTCAGGTCGACGACGTGTGGCTCTGGGACGTCCGTCCCCGCACCCGTTGAGCGGCGGCGCGGGCGCCGTGCCCGCGCCCGCCCGTCACGGCGAGAAGCGCCAGACCAGCAGCAGGTACCCGCCGAAGTAGGCGGCCACCAGCGCGAGCGTGGTCAGCACGGTCACCGCCCTGGCCCGACCGGCCCGGGCCAGCGCCACGGCGGCGGGCAGCAGCAGCGGGAACGCGGGCAGCAGGAACCGCGCCTTCGAGTGGTAGAAGCCGGCGGCGCCCAGCGTGGTCAGCAGCAGCAGCCCGCTGTAGAGCAGCAGCTGCCACGGCTGCCGGTCGAGCAGGCTGAGCACGAACAGCATGATGGCCAGCACCGCCACCAGCGTCACGACGTAGAACTCCACCTCCGAGGGCCGGCTGAGCACCTCCCGGCCGCGCTCGAACGTGTTCACGCCGAGATCGAAGGACGATCCCCAACCCTCGCCCTGGATCCGGAACCAGCCGTCGGGCCGGCCGACGCGCCAGCCCACCCACGCCAGGTAGGCCAGCCACCCGGCGGGGGCGAGCAGCATGGCCGCCCACGGTCGCCACCCGTCCCGACGGCGTATCACCGCGATCAGCGCGGCCAGGCCGACCACCCCGATGAGCGAGGAGCCGGTCGGCCGGGTGAGGCCGGCGAGCAGGCAGAGCACGCCGGCGGTCAGCCAGCGCCCCCGCAGCAGCGCGTACAGCGACCAGGCCGCCAGCGCCGTGAACAGCCCCTCGCTGTACGACATGAGCTGCACCACCGAGTGCGGCAGCACGCCCCACAGCACGGCGAGGACCACCCCGACGCGGCGGTCGTACACGTGGGCGCCGACGGCGAACAGCCCCCACGCGGCGGCGAATCCGCCCAACCACGACACCAGCAGGGCGGTGTGCCGCAGGTCGAACGGCGTGATCGTGTCCAGCGCGGCGGTCAGGCCCGGGTACAGCGGGAAGAACGCCATGTTGCTGTGCAACTGCTCGGCGCCGTCGTAGCCGTTGCGGGCGATGCCCAGGTACCAGCTGCCGTCGGAGCGGGTCAGCTCGCCGACCGTGCTGCGACCGGTGCTGCGGGCCCAGAGCCAGACGCTCAGCAGGCCGAGCAGCCGTACCGCGGTCCAGGCGGCGAGGGCGGGCAGGGCGTACCGGACGGCGGCGCGGAGCCGCGCGGCGGGCCCGTCCGGCGCCGGCGGGTCGGCCGGGTCCGGCGCTGACGGCCGGCGTTCTCTGGTCGTCGCCATGTCCATTTTCGTCCTGTCCGCAGGGAGGCTGGGCGGGCCGGCCGCTGCCCGCCGACGGTGCGCCCAGGGGGAGGCCGGGACGTCCGTCGGGGTGGGGCATGCCCCGGCCGCCGCCGGCCAGGGATGCAGGTTAGCAAGCGGTCATTCGGTACGGGAGACACGGCGGCGGCGGGCCCGTTGCGCCCTGTCGCGTTGTCGTAGACTCGCCGGTGTCCTCGGGCCGCGGGGCCGAGGGGACGGAGATGGGCGGTATGGGAGCTGAGGGCGCAGACATGACGGAGCGCACCCGGGGACGCGTCGTCATGCTGGTCGACAACGGTGTGAACGGTGACTCGCGGGTACAGAAGGCCGCCCGTTCCGCCGCCGACGCCGGCTGGGAGGTCATCCTGCTCGGCCGGGCTCCCGGCGGCACGCCGCAGACCTGGCGCCTCGGTGCGGCCGAGGTCCGCCTGCTCAAGGTGCCGCTGCCCATGGCCAAGCGGCCGCACGAGTTCCGCCGGTCGTGGCTGCGGGCGCCCCTGGCGTACCCGCCGACCGGCATCGCCGCCCACCGCGCGCAGGCGGTCCGGGCCTGGCGTGCCGACCTGCGGGTCCGTCGCGCCGAGCTGACCGCCGCCGACCGGCGTCCCGCGCTGCGCTGGCAGCTGCTGCGGACCGAGGAGCGCTTCTCCGGTCTGGTCCGCCGCTGGGTGTCGCTGCGGCAGCGGGAACTCACCCGGGCCCGCCAGGGGCGCAAGCTCGACGGGCCGTGGGACCGCGCCTTCACGCTGTTCTGGCAGCGGGTGCAGGGCGGCGGGGCGTGGCGGCGGCTGGAGCCGGGCCTGTGGGACTACGAGCTGGGCTACGGCCCGGTCCTCGACGAGCTCAAGCCCGACCTCATCCACGCGAACGACTTCCGCATGCTGGGGGTCGGCGCCCGCGCCAAGATCCGCGCCGCCGCGGAGGGGCGGCACATCGCCCTGGTCTGGGACGCCCACGAATACCTGCCCGGCGTGCAGCCCTGGCGCGACAACGCGCGCTGGCTGCCCGGCAACATGGCCCACGAACGCGAGTTCGTGCCGTACGCCGACGCGACGATCACCGTCTCCGGCGGCCTGGCCGATCTGCTCCAGGCCGAGCACGGGCTGGCCGAACGGCCGGCGGTGGTGCTCAACGCGCCGGCCGTGGACGAGGTGACCGCCGACCCGGCCGGGTCGCCCGACATCCGCGCCCTGTGCGGCATCGGCCCGGACGTCCCGCTGCTGGTCTACAGCGGGGTCGCCGCCCCCAAACGCGGGCTCGCGGTGATGGTCGAGGCGCTGCCCGAGCTGGCCGGGGCGCACGTCGCCCTCGTGGTCAACAAGCCCGGCTCCGACTACGTGCGCGGGCTCATGACCCGGGCTCAGGAGCTGGGGGCCGGCGACCGGTTGCACGTGCTGCCCTACGTGCCGCACGACCAGGTGGTGCCCTTCCTCTCCGGCGCCCAGGTCGGCGTGATCCCGATCCAGCACTGGCCGAACCACGAGATCGCGCTGATCACCAAGTTCTTCGAGTACTCCCACGCCCGACTGCCGCTGGTCGTCTCCGACGTCCGGACGATGGCGGAGACCGTGCGCTCGACCGGCCAGGGCGAGGTGTTCACGGCCGAGGACGTGACCGACTACGTCCGGGCGGTTCGGTCGGTGCTGGCGGACCGGGACCGTTACCGCGCCGCGTACGACCGGCCGGGGCTGCTGGCCGACTGGACCTGGGCGGCCCAGGCGAAGATCCTCGACGGGGTGTACTCCCGGCTGCTACCGGAGCGCCCGCCGCGCAGCGTCGGCGGGACGCCGTCGGCGCCGCTGCTCCCCGCCGGGGTCGGCAGGTGACCCAACCGGACGTCACCGTGGTGACCGCCGTCTACAACACCATGCCGGACCTCACCACCTGCCTCACCTCGCTGGTCGAGCAGACCATCGGGCTGGACCGGCTGGAGGTCGTGGCGGTGGACGACGGCTCGACCGACGGCAGCGCGGAGGAGCTGGACCGCTTCGCCGCGCGCTACCCCGGCACCGTGAAGGTGCTGCACCAGCCCAACTCGGGCGGCCCGGCCGCGCCGAGCAACCGCGGGCTGGAGCACGCCACCGGCCGCTACGTCTTCTTCATCGGCTCCGACGACCACCTGGGCCCGGAGGCGCTGGAGCGCATGGTGGCCGCGGCCGACCGGTGGGGCTCGGACGTGCTGCTCGGGCGGCTCGTCGGGGTGAACAAGCGGTACGTCCACCAGGCCATCTTCGCCAGCACCCAACCCGAGGTCGACCTCTTCGCCTCGGCGCTGCCGTTCGCGCTGTCCAACACGAAGCTCTTCCGCCGGGAGCTGGTGGAGAAATACGGCCTGCGCTTCCCGGAGGACATGCCGGTCGGCAGTGACCAGCCGTTCACGCTGGAGGCGTGCCTGCGGGCCGGCCGGATCTCGGTGCTCGCCGACTACGACTACTACTACGCGGTGAAGCGCGCCAACTCCGGCAACATCACCTACCGCAGCACGCACCTGGCGCGGCTCGGCTGCGTGGAACGGATCGTCGCCTTCGTCGCCGAGCACATCGAGCCGGGCGAGCGGCGCGACGCCGTCCTGCTCCGCCACTTCACCTGGGAGATCGCCAAGCTGGTCCAGGATGACTTCCTCTCCCTCGACCGGAAGACCCAGGAGCAGGTGCGCGAGGGCGTCGGGCGGCTCGCCCGGGAGCATCTCACCGAGGGGATCAGGGGCAAGCTGCCCGTGACCGCCCGGGTCCGGATCGGCGTGGCCGCGTACGGCACGCTGGCGGACCTGGTGGCCGTGCTCCGCCAGGACGTGCGGCACGGGTTGCCGCCGACGGTCCTGCGCGACGACGGCTGGTTCGCCCGCTACCGCGGCTTCGGCGACGGCCGGTGCGGGCTGTCCGACGACTGGTACGAGATCACCACGCCGATCTCCCGCTGGCTGGCCCGGCTGGAGGCGGTGGCCGTACGGTGGGCCGTGGACGGTTCGGGGGAGCGGACGGTGCGGGTGACCGCCCGAGGTCCCCGGCCCGACCTGGCCGAGATGGCCGGCGGCGCGATCACCGTCTCGGCGGGGCGGACGGCCGGCACGGTAGATTCGATCGAGGCCGACCCGCTCGGTGCCACGGTCAACATGTCGTTCCGGGCCCGGGACCTGCTCACCGGCCTGAAGCCCGGCGGGGAGCGCCGGGTGGTCAAGGTGACGGTCACCCGGGACGGCGACAAGGGCTCGACCCCGGTGCGCGGCCCGCAGCCCTCGATGGTGCAACGGTCGTTCCACCGGGAGGGCGGCCAACTGTTCGTGATCACCAGCAGCACGAACCGCAAGGGCGACCTGATGCTGGTCGTCTTCCCGGTGACACTGCGCCGCATGATGTCCGGCCTGCGACGCAGGCTCCCGCTAGGAGGAAAGAAACAGCCATGAACATCTGCGTCGTCGCGCTCGGCAAGATCGGTCTGCCGCTCGCCGTGCAGTTCGCCTCGAAGGGGCACCGGGTGCTCGGTGCCGACGTCTCGGAGCGGGTCGTCCAGCTGGTCAACGACGGTGCCGTGCCGTTCCCCGGTGAGGCCGACCTGGACGTCAAGCTGAAGGAGGCGGTGGCCGCCGGGCTGCTGTCGGCCACCACCGACACCGCCGCCGCGGTCGCCGAGTCCGAGGCCGTCGTCGTGGTCGTGCCGCTCTTCGTGGACGCCGAGGGCGTGCCGGACTTCGGCTGGATGGACGACGCCACCCGGGCCATCGCCCGCGGCCTCAAGCCCGGCACGCTGGTCAGCTACGAGACCACCCTGCCGGTCGGCACCACCCGCAACCGCTGGGCGCCCATGCTGGAGGAGGGCTCCGGCCTCACCGCCGGCCGGGACTTCCACCTGGTGTTCAGCCCGGAGCGGGTGCTCACCGGCCGGGTCTTCGCCGACCTGCGCCGCTACCCGAAGCTGGTCGGGGGCATCGACGAGGCGTCGGCCGAGCACGGCGTGCGCTTCTACGAGGCGGTGCTGGACTTCGACGAGCGGGCCGACCTTGACCGCCCGAACGGCGTCTGGGACCTCGGCTCGGCCGAGGCGTCCGAGCTGGCCAAGCTCGCCGAGACGACCTACCGCGACGTCAACATCGGCCTGGCGAACCAGTTCGCCCGCTTTGCCGACACGGTGGGCGTCGACGTCACCAAGGTCATCGAGGCCTGCAACACCCAGCCGTACAGCCACATCCACTCGCCGGGCATCGCCGTCGGTGGTCACTGCATCCCGATCTACCCGCGGATGTACCTGTGGAACGACCCGTCGGCCACCGTGGTCCGCTCGGCCCGGGAGGCCAACGCCGCCATGCCGGACTACGCCGTCGACCTGCTCGCCGCCGCGTACGGGGACCTGACCGGGGTGGGCGTGCTGGTGCTCGGCGCGGCCTACCGGGGCGGCGTCAAGGAGACCGCGTTCTCCGGCGTCTTCCCGACCGTCGAGGCGCTGCGCGCGCGGGGCGCCGTCCCGTACGTCGCCGACCCGATGTACACCAACGAGGAACTGGCCGCGCACGGCCTCCCCTGCTACGAGGGCGAGCCGGTCGGCGCCGCGGTCATCCAGGCCGACCACGCCGAGTACCGCAACCTCACCCCGGCGGACCTGCCGGGCGTGACGGTGCTGGTCGACGGCCGCCGGGTCACCGACCCGGCGCGCTGGACCGGCGTCCGCCGGGTGGTCATCGGCGGCTGACCGCCCGCCCGCAGGCTCCGGGCCCCGGCCGTGTGACGGCCGGGGCCCGCTCGCGTCGCGCCCCCCGCCCGCCCAACTTGTGTTGTCTGCCCCTTTTCGGGGTACGCGGCTGCCCGGTATCGGATCACGTCGGCCGGTGGGCACACAGGGAGCGTGCCGTTGTTCAGCAGAGTGCGGAGCCAGCAGGGTCTCACCGCCGTCGGCCTGACGCTGCTCGGCTACGGCGTCATGATCCTCTCCGGGGCGCTCGGTCTGCCGGTCCCGTACGCGATCGCCGCGCTCGTGGTGATCGCCGGTGAGCTGGCCCTGGCCACCCGGTACGCCGCAACCGGCGAGCTCGTCCGCAAGGCCGGCCTCGGGCTGGTCTTCCGGCGCCTGGTCCGCGACCTGTCCGTGGTGCTGCTGGTGGTGAGCACGGTCCGCCCCGGCGTGGCCGGCACCGTGGCGGTGCTGCTGCTGCCGGCCGGCCTCTGGACCGTGGCGGTCGGCAGCACCGTGCTGACCAGGGTGCTCGACGGGCGGGCCGCCACCCCGGCGCTCACCCGCAACCTCGACCTCGGCGCGGCGCGCCGGCTGCCGGTGCCGCCGGCCTGGGCGCGACATCTGGCCGGCCTGCGGCTGCCGCTGCTCAACGTGCTCCTGGTGCCGGCCGCCGTGGTGGCCGCGGCGACGGGCCGGATGGCCCCCGTGGTGGTCACCGGCCTCGTCACCCTGGCCGCCGGCGTGGTCACCGCCGCGGTGCTGGCGCTCGCCGCCCTGCGCGGGCGCGGGACGGCCCCCGGCGTGCTGCCCGCCGTGCACGACTGGCTGGCCCGGGAGCGGCCCGAGGTGGCGCTCTACTTCGCCGGCCCGGCCAAGGACGTCTACCAGGCCAACATGTGGCTCGCCCCGGTCGAGGCCATCGGCCGCCGCGCGGTGGTGCTGCTGCGCGCCCCGGACGCGTTCCGCGAGCTGGCCGACACCCGGCTGCCGGTGATCTGCGTACCGGCCGGGGTGGACTTCATGAACCTCGACCTCGGCTCGATCCGGGTCGCCCTGTACGCCGCCAACGTCGGCGCCAACATCCACCTGCTGCGCGAGCCCGGCGTGAAGCACGTCTTCGTCGGCCACGGCGACAGCGACAAGCAGGCCAGCGTCAACCCGTACAGCAAGGTCTACGACGAGGTCTGGGTGGCCGGGCCGGCCGGCCGGGAGCGGTACGCCCGGGCCGGGGTGGGCGTGCTGGACCGCGACATCGTGGAGATCGGGCGGCCGCAGCTGGGCGGGGTGCACACCTTCGGCACCGCCGCCGCCGACCACGTCTTCACCGTGCTCTACGCCCCCACCTGGGAGGGCTGGCTCGACGACGACCCCTACCACACCTCGCTGGTGCTGATGGGGGAGCGCATCGTGTCCGGGCTGCTCGCCGCCGGCGACCTGCGACTGATCTACAAGCCGCACCCGCTGACCGGCACCCGCTCCCGGAAGGCCCGGGCGGCGCACGAACGGATCGCGGCCCGGGTCCGCGCCGCGGGCGGCCGCACCGACCCGACCTCGCTGGACGGCACCGCGCACCTCGTGGCGACCGGCCGGACCCCCGCCCTGTTCGACTGCTTCAACGTCACCGACCTGCTGGTCAGCGACGTCTCCAGCGTGGTCTCCGACTTCGTGCAGAGCGAGCGCCCGTACGTGGTGGCCAACCCGGCCGGCCTGCCGGAGGACGAGTTCCGCCGTACGTTCCCCACCGCTCGGGCGGCGTACCTGCTCTCGGTGGACTGCGGTGAACTGCCGAAGGTCCTCGCCGTCACCCGGGCCGGGGACGACCCGATGACCGGGGAGCGGCGGGAGCTGAAGGAGTACCTGCTCGGCCCGGCCGGGTCGAACCCGATGGACCGGTTCCGGGACGAGATCGCCCGGCTCTGCGGCTGAGCCCCGGCGCGGCGCGGGGCGACGACCGGTCCGGCCGTCGCCCCCGCACGCACTCAGCCCTGGTGCGGCGGGTTGTCGACGTCCCGGGAGACGACCTCGCCCTTGGCGTCCACCCAGCCCTTCGGCCGGGCCGGGTTGCCGGCCACCAGCTGGTACGGCTTGACGTCCCGGGTGACCACCGAGCCGGCGGCGATCATCGCGTACTCGCCCACCTCGATGCCGCAGACCAGGGTGGCGTTGGCGCCGATCGAGGCGCCTCGGCGGACCATGGTCGGGGTGATGGTCCAGTCCGGGTTCTGGGCGCGCGGGCGGAAGTCGTTGGTGAACACCGCGCAGGGGCCGACGAAGACCTCGTCCTCGATGGTCACGCCCTGGTAGACCGAGACGTTGTTCTGGATCTTCACCCGGTCGCCGACGGTGACCTGCGCGTCGACGTACACGTTGCGGCCGATCACGCAGCCGGCGCCGACCTGCGCGCTCGACCGGATGTGGGCCAGGTGCCAGACCTTGGTGCCGTCGCCGACCTTGGCGCCGTCCTCCACGTCGGCCGTCGGGTGGACGAAGACGGAGGCGGACCGGTCGCTGGTGTCAGTCATGTCAACTCGCATCGTGGCAGGGCGCGTCGTCGCGCCGTCGGTGCCGGACGGCCGCGCCGGCTGACCACCGCGCGCCCGGCCGGGCCAGGGCCACCCGGCCGCGCCGGGCTTCCGGAGCCGGCGGGCGGGCTCGACGCAGCATAGCGAGCCGTCAGCCCACCAGCTCGGCCACCGCGTCGGCGGCGGGCCGGTCGGCGGGCAGGGGGTGCGCGGCCACCACCGCGTCCACGGGCAGCGCCGCGTAGAGGTGCGGGAAGAGCGCGCCGCCCCGGGACACCTCCCAGCGCAGCGCGTCGCCGAGCCGCGCCTCGTCCACCGCCAGGACGGTGAGGCCGGTGGCCCCCGCGAAGACCCGGCGGGCGGTCTCCACCACCTGGTCCGGACCGGACAGGTGGATGTAGCCGTCCTGCCGGTCCATCGCGGTGCCGGTGAACCGGCCGGCCGCCCGTGCCTGCTCCCACTCGCTGTCGGCCAGAATCTTGTAGATCACCACCGCAGCCTAGAAGCCCACCGGCCCTCCCGTCCGGCCGCATCGTCTGCCACCATTCGCAGGGCAGCACGTCGAGCGGATGGAGGCACGGGTGCGGATCCTCCTGGTCGAGGACGATCGTCGGGTGGCCGGCGCCCTGTCGTCGGCACTCACCCGGCGCGGATACGAGGTGGAGCACGCCGCCACCGTCGGGGCCGCGCTCTCCGCCGCCCCCTGCGACCTGGTGCTGCTCGACCTGACCCTGCCCGACGGGGACGGCACCGACCTGTGCCGGGAGCTGCGCCGGCGCAGCAGCCAGCTCGGCATCATCGCGGTGACCGCCCGGGGCGAGGAACGCGACCGGGTGCTCGGGCTGCGGCTGGGCGCCGACGACTACGTGGTGAAGCCGTTCTCGATGGTGGAGCTGCAGGCGCGGATCGAGGCGGTGCTGCGCCGGGCCGCGCACACCGCGCCGGAGCGCACCCTGATCGAGGCCGGGGCCGTCCGCATCGACGTGAGCGGCCGCACGGTGACCGTGGCCGGCCGGCCCGTGGCGCTCACCCGCAAGGAGTTCGACATCCTGCTCTCGCTGGCCCGCCAGCCCGGGGTCGCCGTGCCGCGGGACCGGATCCTGCTCGACGTCTGGGGCACCACCTGGGCGGACCGGCACACCGTGGAGGTGCACGTCGGCTCGCTGCGCGGCAAGCTCGGCGACCCGACGCTGGTCGAGACCGTCCGCGGGGTCGGCTACCGGCTCCGCGCCGAGTGAGGAGGCCGCCGTGCGCCGCCGGCTGGTGATCAGCTACCTGCTGCTGATGGTGCTGGTGCTGCTCGCCCTGGAGACCCCCCTCGCCGCCACCCTGGCCACCCGGGAGACCGAACGGGTCCGCGCCGACCGGCTCGCCGACGCCACCCGGTTCGCCTCGCTGGCCGGCCCCGCGCTGCGCGGCGGCACCCCCGGCCCGCTGGACGCGGAACTCGCCGCCTACGACGACCTCTACGGCATCGGGGCGGCCGTGGTGGACCGGGACCGCCGGACCGTTGTCGCCTCGACCCGCTGGGAGGTCGGCGCGGGCACCGACCTGGCCCTGGACACCGCGCTGTCCGGGCAGCAGTTCAGCCGGCCGGACGCGGTCCGCCCCTGGGTGGACGGGCCGCTGGTGGTGGCGGTCCCGATCAACGACGGTGGCGAGGTGCTCGGCGCCGTGGTCACCACGACACCGGCGACCAAGGTGCGCCGCACCGTCACGGCCTGGTGGCTGACGCTCGCGGGGATCGGCCTGCTCGCGGTGCTGGCCTGCGTCTCCACCGCGTTCGGGCTGGCCGGCTGGGTGCTGCGCCCGGTCACCGAGCTGGACGCGGTCACCCACGAGATCGCCGAGGGGCACCGGCGCGCCCGGGTGCGCCCCCGGCTCGGCCCGCCCGAGCTGCGCCGGCTGGCGACCAGCTTCAACCACATGGCCGACGCCGTGTCCGACGTGATGGACCGGCAGCGGGCGTTCGTCGCGCACGCCAGCCACCAGCTGCGCAACCCGCTGACCGCGCTGCGGCTGCGGGTGGAGGAGCTGGGGCCGAGCCTCACCGACGCCGACGGCCGGGCCGAGCACCAGCTGGCGCTGGAGGAGACCGACCGGCTGGCCACCGTGCTCGACGCGCTGCTCACCCTGGCCCGCGCCGAGCGGGAGGAGAACCAGCGGGTCACCGTGGACGCCGCCGGGATCGCCGCCTCCCGGGTGGCGGCCTGGCTGCCGCTCGCCCGGCACCGGTCGGTCACCCTGGTGTTCCACGGCACCGGAGCGCCCGCGTACGCCCGGACCGTGCCGACCGCCATCGACCAGGCGCTCGACGCGCTGATCGACAACGCGGTCAAGTTCAGCGGCGACGGGGGAGCGGTGACGGTGACCGTACGCCCGGCGGACGGCGGGATCGCGCTGGAGGTGCGGGACACCGGCCCCGGCATGACGGCCAGCCAGCTCGACCAGGCCACCGAGCGGTTCTGGCGCGCCCCGGACGTGCAGAACGTCGACGGCGCCGGGCTCGGGCTGACCATCGTCGCGGTCCTGGTCGACGCCTCCGACGGCCGGCTGACCATGCGGCAGGGCGAGCCACGGGGGCTGGTCGCCGAGGTGTGGTTCCCGGCCCCGGACGACGACCTCGTCGAGCCCGACGAACCCGCTCCGGCGCTCGACGACGACCCGGTCCAACCGGTCGGTTCCCCGGGCGGGCGCCGCTGAGCCCGCCTCAGGGCTTGGTGGCCCGGTACCAGTCGGCCGCCCCGGGGTGCAGCGGCAGCGGGGTGGTGACGATCGCCGCCCGGGGACTCATCCGGCCGGCCGCCGGATGCGCCGCGGCCAACTCCTCCCGGCGCTCCATCAGCAGCCGGGTCACCTCGCGCACCAGCGCCGCCGGCAGGTCGGCGCGGGCGATCAGGTAGTTCGGGTTCGCCACCGTGCTGACCGGGTCCGCCCCGTAGACCGAGCGAGGGATGTCCCGGGTCACGTAGACCTGCCCGTACCCGCGGCGCAGCGGCTCGGTCCACTCGCCCAGGTCGACCACCCGCACCGAGGTGCTGGCGGCCAGCTCGGCGACGCCGCGCACCGGCAGGCCGCCGGAGAAGAAGAAGGCGTCGATCCGGCCCGCGCGCAGCGCCGCCACCGAGTCGTCCAGGCCGAGGCGCTCCTGGCGGACCTGGCCGCCGCCGAGCTGGGCCACGGCCAGCAGCCGGCTGGCGGTCACCTCGGTGCCGGAGCCGTCGGCGCCCACCGACACCCGCCGGCCCCGCAGGTCGGCGAGGGTACGAACCGGGCCGCCGGCGGGGGTGACCAGGTGCAGCAGGTCGTCGTAGACCCGGGCCACGGCGAGCACCGCGGGGTGCTCCGGCGCGCGCGGCGGCAGCACGTCGGCCTGGGTGAAGCCCAGCTCCGCCTCGCCGGAACCGACCAGCCGGACGTTCTGCGCGGACGCCGCGGTGACCTCCACGCTGGCCCGCACGCCGGGCAGCTCGCGGTTGAGCAGCGCGGCCAGCGACTGGCCGAAGGCGTGGTAGACGGCCGTGGGGCTACCCGTGGCGATCCGGATCCGCACCGGCTCGGTGGGCTCGTCCCGGCAGCCGGCCAGAGCGGCCACGAGCAGCAGCAGGAGCGCCAGCGGGGCGGCGGTCCGGCGCCGGCCGCGCACAGACCAGTGTCGGCTCACGCGCAGCACTCTGCGCCGTGGAGCACCCGCCGCGCAAGCCCGGCCGCGCACCGTCACGCCCGGAGCCGCCCCCGCGGTGCTGCGGTGACCGCGGATCGGCCGGGGTGTGGCGGTCGGGTCTGGTCAGCAGGCCGCCGCCGGGGCCAGCGCCGCGCTCTCGGTGATCCGCGCCCGGTGCGCGCCGTTGGCCACGCTCACCAGGAAGCAGCCGGAGCCGGGCCGGAGCACCGCGGGGACCTCCAGCAGCGCCGCGCTCCGGATCAGCACGGCGGCCAGGTCCCGGTCGGCCAGCCGGATGCCGAGGCTGTGCCGGCGCACGTGCCGCCCGCCGGCCAGCAGCGCCGCCCGCCACGCCGCGGCGGCCAACCGGGGCCGCCACACCCGCCGGGCCGTGGAGGCACCGGGGAAGGGACCGCCGAGCAGCTCCCGGCGGCCCTGCCGCCAGCCGGCCTCCAGCAGGGCCGCGTACGCCGACCGGTGCTCCCGGGGCACCGACAGCCGGTGCAGCTCGTACCGGCGGCGCAGGCCGCCCGTGGTCAGCTCGTGCTCCACCGGCACGTCCAGCCGTTGCAGCAACTGCCGCATCCGGTGCGCCGCGTCCTGGCGGTTGAACTCGGCGATCCCGCCCCGGTACGTGCCGGCGTCGACCCGGCGGGTGTCGGTGGCCGGGGGCGGGGTGCAGCGCACCAGGCAGGCGACCTCGAAGGCGTCGGCCAGGGTGAGCCAGTCCAGTGGCGGGGGCGGCGACCGGCGGGGCCGGTCGAGCAGGGTGGTGGACTCGGGGGCCATCGGAACAGCTCCTTGGTCGGCATCGGGGTTCCCTAACCGTGACCCCCGGTGTCCGCGCCGCGAAACCGCTGCGACCGAGCCTTGAGCAAAATTTGCGGCAACCCGCCTCAGAGTTCGGTGACGACCACGTCGAGCTGGCGGGGCCGGCCGGCCGCCCGCGGCTGCTCCTCGACCGCGTACTTCAGCTCGCGCAAGGCTCCCACCAGCGCGTCGGCGGTGCGCGGGCGGGCGCCGGCGGTGAGCAGGTCGCGGACCAGCCGGCCCTTGGTGGCCTTGTTGAAGTGGCTGACCACCGACCGGGTCGGCACCCCCTCCACCTCCCGCTCGTGCAGCACCCGCACCGTGACGGTGCGCTCGGCCACCTTCCCGCGCGGCGCCCAGGTGGCCGCGTACGCCCCGGAGCGCAGGTCCAGCACCGGGCCGGTCCCGGCGGCCGCCGTCATGGCCTCCGCCAGCGCCCGGCGCCAGTACGCCGACAGCGCCCCGACCCCCGGCAGCCGCGCCCCGATCGGGCAGCGGTACGGCGGGATCCGGTCGGTGAGGCGGACCGCGCCCCAGAGACCCGAGCTGACCAGCACCGAACGGCGGGCCAGCCGCTCCGCCGCCGGCGGCAGCGTGGCCAGGTCGAGGGCCTCGTAGAGCACGCCCGTGTAGATCCGTCCGGCCGGCGCGGTGGCCGCCGCCCGCAGCCGCGCGTTGCGCCGCAGCTCCCCGCGCTGCCCCTCGCTCAGGCCCAGCGCGTCGCGGGCCGCCGTCTCGTCCGGGCCGGCGCAGAGGTCGACCAGGGCGGCCAGCACCTCCTCCCGCGCCGGGTTCAGCTCCGGCAGGGAGAGCTTCGACAGGTCCAGCCGCCGGCCGGTGCCGGCCTCGGCCTTCCCCTCCGACGGGGGCAGCAGGATGAGCATCGGCACAGCGTACGGCGTGGGTTCAGCGCCACGGCCGCACGGCACTCTCCGGGTGGTACACCCGATAACCGCCGACCTCGGCCACCAGCGCCGCGTCGGCGCGGTCACCGAGCAGCCGGCGCAGCGCGCGCTCCGCCGAGGATCCGGTGGCCACCACGTACCCGGGCCGGGCCGCCCGCCCCACCCGCTTCCAGTACGCCGGGTAGCGGTTCTGCCCGGGGCTCAGGTCGCCGTCGAGCACCGCGCAGACCACCGCCTCGCCGGTGTTGAAGATCAGCCGGTTGCAGGTCCAGTAGTCCCCGTACACCTCGCGCAGGCCGGCCCGGCGCACCGCGTCGGCCAGCTCCCGGGCCTGCCGCTCCTCGGTCCGCAGGGACGGGGCGTCGGCCACGAACGCCACGGTGCCGGCCAGCGTGGCGGCCACCAGCGCGGCCAGCACCAGGCCGGCCAGCGCCCCGGCCGTCCGGGCCGCCGCGCCCGCCGTGGCCCGGACCGCGTGCGCGGCGGCCCGCCAGAGCGGCCAGAGCACGACCGGCAGCGAGATCTGCAGCACCGACAGGTAGCGGGAGTTGCCCACCGGATCGGTCGCGGCGAGCGGGCTGCGCACGTACGCCAGCAGGGTCAACGCCGCACCGACGACCAGGGCGAGGATCGCCACGGCCCGGACCCGCGCGGCGGAGTCCGCGGCCCGGCGGAACGCGACCAGCCCGAGCACGGCGGCGGCCACCAGCAGCACCGGGTAGAGCAGCCCGAACCACTGGGCCCAGCGGGCGCAGCCGTCCATCGGGCAGAGCCCGGAGGCCAGCGGCACCCCCTCCAGCAGCCCGCCGTGCAGCCGCTCCGACACCGATGGCGTCGCGCCGTCCTTCGTGCTGATCTCCCGGAACACCGACAGCGAGTCCTGCCCGTCCGGGGCGACCAGGTTGTCCTTGATCACCGGCGCGACCCCGACCAGGAAGCCCACCGCCAGCAGCACCCCCGGCCAGCCCACCAGGTCCCGGGGCGCGGCCCAGACCAGCACCAGGCCGGCCACCGCCAGGTAGGGCACGATCAGCCAGTCCGACCAGACCGCCAGCCCCGCCAGCAGCCCGAACAGGCCGGTGGCCAGCCAGCGGTGCCGGACCCGGCGCTCGCCGACGGCGACCGCGATAAGCAGCATCGCCAGCACCGCCGGCTTCACCTCCGGCCGGCCGCCCACCACGGTGAGCTGGTCCCGGACGACGCGTTCGGAGCCGAGCGCCAGCAGGCCCACCACGAAGGTGGCCAGCCAGGGGGAGAACAGCCGGCGGCTCAACCGGTACGCCAGCCACAGGAACACCGCGAACAGCGCCAGCAACGGCAGGCGCAGCACCGGCCAGCTCGCCCCCGCCCAGCCCACCAGCGGGGCCGCCAGGTAGGACTCCAGCACACCCATGTAGCGCTGGCCGTAGAGGAAGACCGGCCGCTCGTGGCCCGAGGCGATGTGCAGGGCCGCCAGCCCGAACGTCGCCTCGTCGCTGTTCGAGGTGGGCAGCGTGAGCAGGGTCAGCACCAGCCGGTAGCCGACCCCGGCCGCGCCGAGCACCAGCGCCACCAGCGCCGGCCGGTCCAGCGCCGGACGCCACCGTCCCGGGTCCCGCTCTGGTTCCGACACGACCAACGCCCCCGTCGTCGCCTCGACCGCAGTCTGTCACGGGGGACGCCGGGCGGCGGGGTGGATCGGCGCAGACCACTCGCGTGGCCGGCCCGCGTGGGTTGTGGCAGGGTGACAGCGTGCCACCCACACCACCGGACCAACTGGCCGTGCCGCAGCTGCACCGGGCCGCACGCATCGAGGACGCCCTGCACGGCCTCGTGGAACGCCGGCTACGGCGCACCGGGTGGCAGGCCAACATCGTCGCGTACGCGGGGTACGGCGCCCCCGGTTGGGCGCGGGTGCTCTGCCGGGTGCTGCTCGGCCGCCCCGACACCCGGCAGCGCGGCCGGCTGGAGAAGGTCCGGGGCTGGCGCAGCTTCACCACCCTGCCCGCCAAGTACGCGAAGGTCACCATCGAGGCCGGCGGCGCACGCCACGAGGCGACCGCGGACCGCAGCGGCTTCGTGGACACCGTCATCAAGGCCGACTTCACCCCGGGCTGGGGCTGCGTACGCCTCAGCGTGGCCGACGCCGAGCCCGTCGAGGCGCTGGTCCGCATCCTCGACCCGGAGGTCCGGTTCGGCATCCTCTCCGACATCGACGACACGGTCATGGTAACCGCGCTGCCCCGGCCGCTGCTCGCCGCCTGGAACACCTTCGTCCTCGACGAGCACGCCCGGGCCGCCGTCCCCGGCATGGCCGTGCTGTACGAGCGCCTGGTCACCGCCCACCCCGGCGCCCCGGTCTTCTACCTCTCCACCGGCGCCTGGAACGTGGCGCCGACGCTGACCCGGTTCCTCTCCCGGCACCTCTACCCGGCCGGGCCGCTGCTGCTCACCGACTGGGGGCCGACCGCCGACCGCTGGTTCCGCAGCGGCCGGGAGCACAAGCGCGCCACCCTGGCCCGGCTGGCCCGGGAGTTCCCGGACGTCCGCTGGCTGCTCATCGGCGACGACGGCCAGCACGACCAGGAGATCTACCGCGAGTTCGCGGCCGCCCACCCGGACAACGTGGCCGGGGTGGCCATCCGCCGGCTCTCGCCCACCCAGTCGGTGCTCGCCGGCAGCCTGCCCACCCCCGCGGGCCGCCCCGCCGCCGGCCCGGTCGGCCAGAAGTGGCTGGCCGCCCCGGACGGCGCCGGCCTCTGGAAGCTCCTCCGCGAAGCCGGCCTCGTCTAGCCTGCTCCCTCCGTGTCGGCCGCCCCGCTCCGGCTTCCCGGTCGATCGCCGCAGGGGTGGTAGCTGTGGCGGGCGGCGACCCGGCCGTGGCTTCGCCGGGCCGGGTCGCCGTTCCTGCCGGTGGCTCGTGGGGCCCGCCGGGTTCCGCGGGTCCGCCGCCTGGTGGGGCTAGCCGGCGTTCGTGCCGGCCTTGGCGGGCCCGCCGGTTCCGCGGGTCCGCCAGCTGGTGGGGCTAGCCGGCGTTCGTGCCGGCCTTGTCGTTGGCATCCGCGTCGGCCATGCCGGCGTCGGCGTCCTCCATACCGGCGCCCGTGCCGGGGTCGGCGGGGTCCGCGCCCTCCTTGCTGCCTGCCCCGCCCTTCTGCTGGTCGGCGCCGGCCGCGCCGTCCTGCTTCCCGCCGGCGTTGGCCGCGCCCTGGCCCGCGTCGCCCGGGGCGCAGCCCGGCACGCTGGGGTCGGCCACCATGTAGACCCCACCCTGGCCGGCCTGGTCCATGCCCTGGCCGCCCTGGCCGTTCATACCTTGACCCGGCTGGCCGTTCATGCCCTCGCCGGCCTGGTCGCCCATGCCCTGGCTGGCCTGGTCGTCCATGCCCTGGCTGGCCTGGTCGTCCATGCCTTGGCCGGCCTGGTCGTCCATGCCCTGGCCGGCCTTCTGGCCGCGGCCCGCCTGGTCGGCGCCCCGGCCCTGGCCCGCCGCCTGGCCCTGGCCCTGGCCGCGTGCGGCCTGGCGGGCGGCACGGATCTGCTTGACTATCGCCCGGAGCTGCTGGATGCGGGCCCGGATCTGCTGAATCCGGTCCGCGACCCGCTCCCCGGCCTGCTGTCCGGCGGCGCCCTGCTGCGCGTCCGCGCCCTGCTGCTCGTCGGCGGCCTGGCCGCCGTCCTGTTGCCCGCCGGCCGCCTGGTCGTCCTGCTGCCCGTCCGCGTCCTGCTGATCGGCCGCCGCGCCGCCGTCGCCGTTCTGCTGGTCCGCGCCTTCCTGGCCGCCGGCACCGTCCTCGCCGCCGGCCTGCTGGTCGTCCTGGGCGTCGCCGGCCTGCTGGCCGCCGTCCGCCTGCTGCTGGGCTGCCTGGATGATCGCGGCGATCTGCTGCAGCACCCCGCCGATCGCGTTGATGATGTCGGCGGCGCGTTCAGCGCCACCGGCCGCTGCGCCGGCCTGACCGGCCCCAGCCTGACCAGCGTCGGCCCCGGCCTCACCGGCGTCGCCCCCGGCCTGACCAGCGCCGGCCTGACCGACGTCGGCCCCGGCCTCACCGGTGCCGGCCGCACCGGCAGCAGCCCCGGCCTCGTCGGCCGCGGACGCCTCGGCCTCGCCGGCCTGTGCCTTCTGGGCGCCCTGCACGATGCCGCGGACCCCGCTGAAGAGACCGGCGAGCCGCTTCACCCGCGCCTCGGTCAGCCGCGGGTCGACGAGCTGGCCGGAGCGCTCGCCCCGCATCTGCCCGGTGAGCGCCCAGGCCCGGTCGAGCTGGGTGCCCATCGCCTGCTCCCACGGCACCTCCGGGCAGGCCGCGCCGGCCACCTCGACCGTGCCCGTGCAGCCGGCCGTGGCCCGGCGCTGCTGGATGAGGTCGACCACGGCCTGCCGGTTGGCGATCCGGGCGGCCGAGTTGGCGTCCGGGTTCTGGCGCTGGCCGGCGATGAAGGTCAGGTTGTTGCGCAGGGCGGTGTCCAGGCCCTGGCAGTTCTCGGCGGCCTGACCGGTGCCGGTGGCGACCGCGAACGCCGCCCCGGCCGTCATCGCCAGCGCGACCCCGCCCGCGATCTTCCGGTTCCGGGACGAGTTCGCCGTCCCGCGCCGCCTGGTTGTGCCTCTGCTCCACGCCATCGAAGCTCCTCCGCCTCGTCCGTCACGGGTGTCCGGCATCCGTTCAGCGGTACGGGAGGGCTGGCTGCACCGTTCAGCCGGGCCGCGAGTAGGAGCGAGAAGTCGACGGAACGTAGGCGTGAAGGGTCTTGACGGTCACCGTCCGCGCGTCGGTCGCGTCCCGCGATCTTGCAGAGTTACCGTCCGCGTCGAACGGGAACTCTCCAAGATCGGAAGGGCGCGCGCGGGCGCGGCGGGGTGCCAGCCCGCGGTGCAGCGGTTCAGGCCGGGCGGAGCCAGAGGACGCCGAGGGGCGGCACGCGCAGGGCCGCCGACGCCGGCATCCCGTGCCACGGCACGCTCTCCGCCCGCACCGACCCGAGGTTGCCCACCCCCGACCCGCCGTAGTGGTGGGCGTCGGTGTTGAGCAGCTCGGTCCAGGTGCCGCCGGCGGGCAGGCCGACCCGGTAGCCCTCCAGCGGCTGCGCGGAGAAGTTGGCCACGCAGACGAGGGTCTGGCCGTCGGGGGAGATCCGGATGAACGAGACGGTGTTGTTGGCGACGTCGTCCCCGGCGATCCAGCGGAAGCCGGCGGGGTCGGTGTCCTGCGCCCAGAGCGCCGGGGTCTCCCGGTAGACCCGGTTCAGGTCACCGACGAGGCGCTGCACGCCGGCCCGCGCCGGGTCGTGCAGCAGGTACCAGTCGAGGCCGCGCTCCTCGCTCCACTCGCGGTCGTCGGCGAGTTCGCAGCCCATGAAGAGCAACTGCTTGCCGGGGTGCGCCCACATGTACGCGAGCAGCGCCCGCACGTTGGCCAGCCGCTGCCACGTGTCGCCGGGCATCTTGCCGGTGAGGGAGCCCTTGCCGTGCACCACCTCGTCGTGGCTGATCGGCAGCACGTAGTTCTCGCTCCAGGCGTACGCCAGGGAGAAGGTGAGCTGATGGTGGTGGTGCTGCCGGTAGATCGGGTCCTTGGAGGTGTAGAGCAGGGTGTCGTGCATCCAGCCCATGTTCCACTTGAAGCCGAAGCCCAGCCCGCCCTCGGCGGTGGGGCGGGTGACGCCCGGCCAGGCGGTGGACTCCTCGGCGACCATGACCGCCCCGGCGTGGTGCTTGTAGACGGTGGCGTTGACCTCCTGGAGGAACGCGATGGCCTCCAGGTTCTCCCGGCCGCCGTGCACGTTGGGGGCCCACTGGCCCTCCTGGCGGGAGTAGTCCAGGTAGAGCATCGAGGCGACCGCGTCGACCCGCAGCCCGTCGACGTGGAACTCGTCGAGCCAGTAGAGGGCGTTGGCGACCAGGAAGTTGCGCACCTCGCGGCGGCCGAAGTCGAAGACGTACGTGCCCCAGTCGGGGTGCTCGCCGCGGCGCGGGTCGGGGTGCTCGTAGAGCGGGGTGCCGTCGAAGCGGGCCAGGGCCCACTCGTCCTTGGGGAAGTGCGCCGGCACCCAGTCGAGGATCACCCCGATGCCGGCCTGGTGCAGCCGGTCGACCAGGTGGCGGAACTCGTCGGGGTCGCCGAACCGGGCCGTGGGGGCGTAGTAGCCGGTGACCTGGTATCCCCAGGAGCCGCCGAACGGATGCTCCATCACGGGCAGGAACTCGACGTGGGTGAAGCCCAGCTCGGTGACGTACGCGGTGAGCTGCTCGGCCAGTTCCCGGTAGCTGAGGCCGGGGCGCCACGAGCCGAGGTGGACCTCGTACACGCTCATGGGCTCCTGGTGCGGCTGCCGCCGCGCCCGCCGGGTGAGCCAGTCGGCGTCGCCCCAGGCGTACCGGGAGTGGTGCACCACGGAGGCGGTGGCCGGCGGCACCTCGGCGCGGGCCGCGAGGGGGTCGGCCTTGTCCCGCCAGTGCCCGTCGGCGCCGAGGATCCGGTACTTGTACCGGCTGCCGACGGTGGCGCCGGGCACGAAGACCTCCCACACGCCGCTGGAGCCCAGCGAGCGCATGGGCCAGCCGTCGTCCGGCCCCCAGCCGGTGAAGTCGCCGACCACGCGGACGCCGCGGGCGTTGGGCGCCCAGACGGTGAACGCCACGCCCTCGTCGAAGACCCGGGCGCCGAGCGCCTCCCAGAGCCGCTCGTGCCGGCCCTCGCCGATGAGGTGCAGGTCCAGCTCGCCGAGGGTGGGCGGGTAGCGGTACGGGTCGTCGTGCACCGCGCCGTCGACCTCGACCCGGTAGTCGAGCACCTCGCCGGGCAGCACGGCCTCGAACACGCCCGCGTCGTGGACCCGCTTCATCGGGTGCCGCTCGTCTCCGGCGAGCACGGTGACGTCGGCCGCGCCCCGGCGCAGCGTCCGGATGGTGGTGCGCCCGCCGGCGGGGTGCGCGCCGAGCACGGCGTGGGGGTCGTGCGCCTGGCCGGCGATCAGCTGCTCCATCGTGCGTCGTCCTTCGCGGCCGGTGCGGTCGGGGCGGTGCCGCCGGAGAGGTCGGCGGGTACGTCTTCGACGGTCAGGTCGGCCGCCGCGGGAGCCGGCACGGCCTCGGGCTCGGCCGGCGCGGCGGGCCGCCGCACCGTGAACACGTGCGCGGGTTGCAGGTACGGGTCGAGCCGCACCGCGTTGCGCTGCCCCCAGTCGTAGTCGGCGCCGGTCAGCTCGTCGTGCACGGTGAACCGTTCGTGCCAGTCGAAGCCGAGCGCCGGCATGTCGAGCGTGGTGTTGCCCCACTGCACGGCGCGGGAGTCGAACGAGCAGACCACGATCACCGTGTTGCCGGTGTCCGGGTCGTGTTTGGACCAGCAGAGCAGCGCCGGGTTGTCGATGTCGTGGAAGCGCAGGTTGCGCAGCCGGTGCAGGGCCGGGTTGTCGCGGCGAACCCGGTTGAGCACGGTGATGAACGGGGCGAGCGAGCGGCCCTGCTCCTGCGCGCCGGCCCAGTCCCGGGGGCGCAGCTCGTACTTCTCGTTGTCCAGGTACTCCTCGGCGCCGGGGCGGGCGACGTGCTCGAACAGCTCGTAGCCGGCGTACATGCCCCAGGAGGGGGAGAGCAGCGCGGCCAGCACCGCCCGGATCTTGAACATCGGCGGGCCGCCGTGCTGGAGCGAGGAGTGCAGGATGTCCGGGGTGTTGGGCCAGAAGTTCGGTCGCATGTAGTCGGCCGCCGCGACCAGCTCGGCGCAGTACTCCCGCATCTCGGCCGCCGACGTGCGCCAGGTGAAATAGGTGTACGACTGGGTGAAGCCGATCTTCCCGAGGCCGTGCATGATCGCCGGGCGGGTGAACGCCTCGGCGAGGAAGAGCACGTCCGGGTCGACCTTCTTGACCTCCCAGATGAGCCAGTGCCAGAAGTCGAACGGCTTGGTGTGCGGGTTGTCCACCCGGAAGATCCGGATGCCCTCGCCGACCCAGTGCAGCACCACCCGCAGAATCTCCGCCCGGATGCCCTCCGGGTCGTTGTCGAAGTTCAGCGGGTAGATGTCCTGGTACTTCTTCGGCGGGTTCTCCGCGTACGCGATGCTGCCGTCGGCCCGGGTGGTGAACCACTCCGGGTGCTCGGTCACCCACGGGTGGTCCGGGGCGCACTGCAACGCCAGGTCCATGGCCACCTCGAGGCCCTGCTCGGCGGCGGCGGCGACGAAGTCGCGGAAGTCCTCCGGCGTACCCAGGTCGGGGTGGATGGCGTCGTGGCCGCCCTCGGCGGCGCCGATCGCCCACGGCGAGCCGACGTCGTCGGGCCCGGCGGTGAGCGCGTTGTTGGGGCCCTTGCGGTTGACCCGGCCGATCGGGTGGATCGGCGGCAGGTAGAGCACGTCGAAGCCCATGGCGGCGACGCCGGGCAGGCGTTCCAGGGCGGTGACGAAGGTGCCGGACCGGGCGGGCGCGTCCACGGTGGCGGAGATCGCGCCCTCGGAGCGGGGGAAGAACTCGTACCAGGCGGAGAAGAGCGCCCGCGGCCGGTCGACCCAGAGGGTGTGCTCGTCGCCGGTCGTGACCAGCTCGCGGACCGGGTGGTCCCAGAGCAGCGGGGCCAGGTCGAGCGCGGGGCCGACCCGGCCGGGCAGTTCCGCGCCCTCGTCGCGCAGGGCGGTCACCGCGGCCCGGACCCGCTTCCGGTCGGCGGACGGCACGAGGTCGAGGGCGGCTTCCAGCACGCGGGCGCCCTCGGCCAGGTCGTTGGCCAGCTCGGCCGGCCCCTGACCGGCGGCCAGCTTCTTGGTGACGGCGTTCTGCCAGGTCAGGTACGGGTCCTGGAACGCCTCGACGGTGAACCGCCAGGTGCCGACCGCGTCGGGGCGGATGGTGGCGTGCCAGCGGTCCTGGCCGGGCTCGCCGGGGCGCATCCGGGTGAACGGGCGGGCGGCGCCGTCCGGGCCGAGCCAGACCACGTTGCACCCGAGCGCGTCGTGGCCCTCGCGGTAGGCGCGGGCCGACACGGGCACGATCTCGCCGACCACCGCCTTGGCCGGGTAGCGACCGCAGGCGACGACGGGGGAGACGTCTTCGATCGGGAACCGTCCAGTCACCGGTTCAACCTACTGCCCGAGATCGCTTCGCGCTCAAGTCAGCCGGCGGCGCCCACCGACCGGTACACCTCCAGCGTCCGCTGCGCGATGGTGTCCCAGGAGAAGTGTTCGACGGCCCGGCGGCGGCCGGCGAGACCCAGCTCCTCCGCCCGCTTCGGATCGGCCAGCAGGTCGTTGATGGTCGCGGCCAGGTCGGCCACGAAACGCTCCGGGTCCAGCGGCCGGCCGCTGCCGTCGCCGGCCTGCTCGATGGGGACGAGCAGCCCGGTCTCGCCGTCGGCCACCACCTCGGGGATGCCGCCGGTGGCGGTGGCCACCACGGCCGTCTCGCAGGCCATCGCCTCCAGGTTGACGATGCCCATCGGCTCGTAGACGGACGGGCAGACGAAGATCGTGGCGTGGGTGAGCACCTGGATCACCTCGTGCTTGGGCAGCATCTCGGCGATCCAGATCACGCCCGAGCGGCCGGCCCGCAGCTCGGCGACCAGGCCCTCCACCTCGGCGGCGATCTCCGGGGTGTCGGGGGCGCCGGCCAGCAGCACGAGCTGGGTGTCGGCGGGCAGCTCCCGGGCCGCCCGCAGCAGGTACGGCAGGCCCTTCTGCCGGGTGATCCGCCCGACGTAGACCACGCTGGGGCGGGCCGGGTCGATGCCGAGCCGGTCCACCACGTCGGTGCCCGGGTCCGGGGCGTACTGCGCGGTGTCGATGCCGTTGTAGACGACCCGCACCCGGTCCGGGTTGACCTCCGGGTACGCGGTCAGCACGTCGCGCCGCATGCCCTCGCTCACCGCGATGACCGTGTCGGCGGCCTCGAACGCGACCCGCTCGCACCAGGAGGAGAGCGCGTAGCCGCCGCCGAGCTGCTCGGCCTTCCACGGGCGCAGCGGCTCCAGGCTGTGCGCGGTCACCACGTGCGGCACCCCGTGCAGCAGCTTCGCGGTGTGCCCGGCCAGGTTGGCGTACCAGGTGTGGCTGTGCACCACGTCGGTGCCGGCGGTGCCGGCGGCCATCTCCAGGTCGACGCCCATGGTGCGCAGCGCGGCGTTCGCGCCGGCCAGCGCCGCCGGCTCGGCGTACGCGGTGACGCCCGGCTCGTCGCGGGGCGCGCCGAAGCAGTGCACCCGCACGTCGGCGAGGCGGCGCAGCTCGCGCGCGAGGTACTCGACGTGCACCCCGGCGCCACCGTAGACCTCCGGCGGGTACTCCCGGGTGAGCAGGTCGACGCGCAGCCGTGCGGAATCGCTCATGACCGGCACCCTAGCGCGCTTTCCCGCCCCGCACCGGGTGCGGAAACGTGCCCGTACGAGTGGTGAACTCGGTGCGGTATGGATAGCGTCTGAGCATGGCTGCCAAGGTGCTCGCGATCGTCCTGGCCGGCGGGGAGGGCAAGCGCCTGATGCCCCTCACCACCGACCGCGCGAAGCCCGCCGTCCCCTTCGGCGGGATGTACCGCATGGTCGACTTCGTCCTCTCCAACCTGGCGAACGCCGGCTATCTCAAGATCGTCGTGCTGACCCAGTACAAGTCCCACTCGCTGGACCGTCACATCACCCAGACCTGGCGGATGTCGACGATGCTCGGCAACTACGTCACCCCGGTGCCGGCGCAGCAGCGCCGCGGCCCGTGGTGGTTCGCCGGTTCGGCCGACGCCATCTACCAGAGCTTCAACCTCATCAACGACGAGCAGCCCGACCACGTGATCGTCTTCGGCGCCGACCACATCTACCGGATGGACCCCCGGCAGATGGTCGAGGACCACATCGCCTCCGGCGCGGCGGTCACCGTGGCCGGCATCCGGCAGCCCCTGTCGATGGCCGACCAGTTCGGCGTCATCGAGGTCGGCGAGGACGGCCGGCGGATCCGGGCGTTCCGCGAGAAGCCCGCCGACGCGGTGGGCCTGCCCGACGCGCCGGACCAGATCTACGCCTCGATGGGCAACTACGTCTTCAGCACGAAGGCGCTCTGCGAGGCCGTCGAGCGCGACGCCGAGGACAAGACCAGCAAGCACGACATGGGCGGCAGCATCATCCCGATGCTGGTCGAGCGGGGCGAGGCCAACGTCTACGACTTCAAGGACAACGAGGTGCCGGGCAGCACCGACCGGGACCGCGGCTACTGGCGCGACGTGGGGACGCTCGACTCCTTCTACGACGCGCACATGGACCTCATCAACGTGCACCCGGTGTTCAACCTCTACAACTTTGACTGGCCGATCTACAGCATGCAGCCGCCGTACCCGCCGGCGAAGTTCGTCCACCAGTGGGGCGAGCGGGTCGGCCGGGCGGTCGGCTCGATGGTCTCGCCGGGCGCCGTGGTCTCGGGCTCGCTGGTGGAGAACTCGGTCGTGTCGCCGAAGGTGAAGGTGCACTCCTGGGCGCACGTCGACGGCGCGGTGCTCATGGAGGGTGTCGAGATCGGCCGGCACGCGGTGGTCCGGCGGGCCATCCTGGACAAGAACGTCTACGTTCCGGAGGGCGCCGAGATCGGCGTCGACCTGGAGAAGGACCGCCAGCGCTACACCGTCTCCGACAACGGCATCGTCGTCATCGGCAAGGGCCAGCGCGTCGAGGCCTGATCTACCCGCACCAGCTCAGGAGGTTCCCACCGTGGCACACCCCCGTGCCGGCCAGCCCGCCGAGCCCGCCGACCTGGTCGACGTGCCCCGGCTGGTCACCGCCTACTACGCCGGCCACCCGGATCCGGGCGACCCGGCGCAGCAGGTCTCCTTCGGCACGTCCGGGCACCGCGGGTCGAGCCTGCGCAACGCCTTCAACTCCGACCACATCCTCGCCGTCACCCAGGCGCTCTGCGACTACCGGCGGGAGCAGGGCCTGGACGGCCCGCTCTTCCTGGCCCGCGACACCCACGCGCTCTCCGCCCCGGCCGAGGCCAGCGCGCTGGAGGTGCTCGCCGCCAACGACGTCACCGTGCTGGTGGACAGCCGCGACGGCTACACCCCCACCCCGGCGCTGTCGCACGCGGTCCTCACCCACAACCGGGGCCGCACCGCCGGGCTCGCCGACGGCATCGTGATCACCCCGTCGCACAACCCGCCGGACGACGGCGGCTTCAAGTACAACCCCACTCACGGCGGGCCCGCCGACAGCGACGTCACGAAGTGGATCCAGGACCGCGCGAACACCATCCTCGCCGCCGGGCTCAAGGAGGTGAAGCGCATCCCGTACGCGCGGGCGCGCGCCGCCGACACCACCGGGGAGTACGACTTCCTCGCCCGCTACGTCGACGACCTGCCCGCCGCGCTGGACATCGCCGCGATCCGGGACGCCGGGGTGCGAATCGGCGCCGACCCGATGGGCGGGGCGAGCGTGGCGTACTGGGGCGAGATCGCCGAGCGGCACCGGCTCGACCTCACGGTGATCAACCCGACGGTCGACCCGACCTGGCGGTTCATGACCCTCGACGGCGACGGCAAGATCCGGATGGACTGCTCCTCGCCGAACGCCATGGCCTCGCTCATCGCGGCCCGCGACCGGTTCCAGATCTCCACGGGCAACGACGCCGACGCCGACCGGCACGGCATCGTCACGCCCGACGGCGGCCTCATGAACCCCAACCACTACCTGGCCGTGGCCATCGGCCACCTGTTCCGCACCCGGGAGCAGTGGGGGCCGGCGGCGGCCGTCGGCAAGACCCTGGTCTCCTCCTCGATGATCGACCGGGTCGCCGCCGACCTGGGCCGGCCGCTGCTGGAGGTGCCGGTCGGCTTCAAGTGGTTCGTGCCCGGCCTGCTCGACGGGGCGGTCGGCTTCGGCGGCGAGGAGAGCGCCGGCGCGTCCTTCCTGCGCCGCGACGGCAGCACCTGGACCACCGACAAGGACGGCATCCTGCTCTGCCTGCTCGCCTCGGAGATCATCGCCACCACGGGGAAGACGCCGAGCGAGCACTGGGCCGAGCTGGCCGACCGCTTCGGCGCCCCCTCCTACGCCCGGATCGACGCCCCGGCCAGCCGGGAGCAGAAGGCGGTGCTGGCCAAGCTGTCGCCCGAGCAGGTGACCGCGACCGAGCTGGCCGGCGAGCCGATCACCGCGACCCTGACCACGGCGCCCGGCAACGGCGCGCCGATCGGCGGGCTCAAGGTGAGCACGGCGTCGGGCTGGTTCGCGGCCCGGCCGTCCGGCACCGAGGACGTCTACAAGATCTACGCCGAGTCGTTCCAGGGCCCGGAACACCTCACCCGGATCCAGGAGGAGGCGAGGGCGCTGGTCTCCGAGGTGCTCAGCAAGGCCTGACCCGGCCGGTCAGCAGGGCGGTTCCAGCTCCCGCTGGTCGCGTTCCCGCCGCAGCTCCTCGGGCAGCAGCTCGCGGAGCTGGTCGGGCAGGAACGGCAGGTCGAGCAGGCTCAGCTTCAACTGGTTGCGCTCCTGGTAGCGCCGCGGGTCGAAGCGGACCACCAGGCCCGCGTTCCGGCGGTAGCGGATCTGCACCGCGCCCTCGGTCGCCGCCTCCTTGATGACCAGCCCGTCCATCTCGACGGCCACCGCCGCCGTGTCCGCCCGGAGGTCCAGGCGGATGCTCTCCTCCGGGGCGAGCACCACCGCCCGGGAGATGCCCGCCATGGGCGCCGACGGGGTCACCACCACGGCGTCCGCCGCCGGCGAGATCAGCGGGCCGCCCGCCGCGTAGCTGTACGCGGTCGAGCCGGTCGGCGTGCTGACCACCAGCGCGTCGCAGCGGTAGTAGCCGTACCGCTGGCCGTCGACGGCCAGGGTCGCGGTGACGAATCCGGAGCCGGGCTGGCGGACCAGCGCGATGTCGTTGAAGGCCACCACGTCGTCGCCGCACACGTCGCAGGCGAGGCAGGCGTGCGACTCGACGGTGAAGTCCTTCGCCGCGAGCCGGCTCAGGGCCTCCGGCAGGTCCGGGGGCTCGACCTCCACGAGGAAACCGAGCCGCCCCAGGTGCACGCCGAGCACCGGCTTCGGGTCGCGCACCGCCATGCGCAGCGCGCCCAGCATGGTGCCGTCACCGCCGATGCTGATGAGGGCGTCGGCGCGGACGGCCAGCTCGTCGGCGGGGACCGGCTCGACGCAGGACGGCACCCGGTGCTCGTCCTCGGCCCGGACCAGCAGCGTCTTGCGGTGGCGCGACGCCCACCGCTCGATGATCCCGACCACCTCGGAGACGTCCCGGGTGGGGTGCAGCACCAGACCCAGCCCCGCCACCCGTACAGCTCACCACATCCGGGGGCGGTGGGCGGGGCGTACGGGCAGGCACGCCGACGCGGTGACCAGCGCCGGCGTGCCCGCCCCCGGGCTCAGCGCCGCGGCCGGCCGGTGAGGTGGGTCAGCGACCGGGCGACCAGGTCGTCCCGGGCCGCCGGGGCCAGCCCCTCCAACCCGAAGCCGAGGTAGACGCTGTCGGCCGTGACGACCGCCGAGCCCTCCTCGAACGCCTGCTCACTCCGCGTCCAGTCGTTCGCCGCGGGTCCCGAGCCGGCCGGCGGACCGGCCACCGTCCAGCCGCCCAGGTCGGGCGTCTCGAACGACGTCTCCGAGACCACCGACCCGTTCACGGTCACCCGGGCGTCGTCCACGAAGACACCGAGGCCCTGGGTGCCCCAGTCCGACACGGACGAGATGGCGATCTCGACCTTCCGGCCGGCGTACCCGGACAGGTCCACGGCGAACTCCTGCCACCCGCCGGACGATCCGGTGGCCGCGTGCCAGCTGCCGGTGGTGCCCGCCGGGGAGCAGTCCGCGCCCTGGTAGTGGGCGAGGAACGGGTGCAGCTCGTCGACCCAACCCGAGGCGCAGCTCTCCCCGGTGACCTGGCGGGTGTGGCCGTTGGCGTCCGACAGCGTGGTCCACTCGTCGCTGCCCACCTCGTGCGCCTCGACGATCATGAAGTCCCAGTTCTCCTCGATGTCGTACGAGGTGGCGAAGCGCAGCTCCGCGGTGGTGGCCGCGGTCAGGTCGACGGTCCGGGTCAGCCGCTTGTACGCCTCGTCGGCCCGGCCGCTGTACACGTACCAGTCCCCGGTGCGCGGGTCGTACGGCGCCGCGCCCGGCCGGACCCAGTCCACGGCCGCCGAGCTGGCGAACTGCGGGAACCGGTCCGGCGGCAGGAAGCTCGACGTGCTGAGGAACGAGGCCGTGTGGTCCTGGTTGCCGGCCGACCCGGGCGCGTTGAGGCTCCCCGCGAAACCGCTGAACGCCCCGGCCGCGCCGCGCACCGGGTACGGGTCGCCGGCCGGGTCGGTGCCCCCGTCACCGAGGTAGTTGTACGCCCCCAGCCAGTACTGCTGGAAGTCGTTGAGCACCGGCAGGCAGGCCACATCGTCCGGGTCCACGCACTCCGGCGGAGCGCCCGGCCGGTAGACGTACCCGCCGTCGGAGCCCTGCGCGAACAGCGCGTACTTCCCGCTGACCAGGACCTTGCCGCCCTCGTTCAGGTAGTCCCGGACGGCCAGCTCGGTGGTGAGCGCCGCCTCGGCCGTGGTGCCGGCGGCCTGCCCGGGGGAGCGGAGGATCACGTCGTCCCCGGTCTCCCAGATGACCGCCCGGTAGTGCGACAGCACGCCCAGCGGGTGCGGCGCCTTCCGGCCCATCGCGTCGAAGTCGTACACGTCGGCCCGGTGCCCGGCCTTCTGCACCGCCGAGGCGATACCGGCCGCGTACCTCGCGGTGGTGGCGTCCTGCGCCGGGCTGATCCCCGTCACGTCCTCCATCGCGAGGACCAGCACGTCACCGCCGACGTCCGGGTGCACGCGGTAGGTGAAGTGCGCGCTGGCGACCGGGCCCTTGCGCGGCTTCACCCCGGTGAACCAGACCTCCACCCGGTCGCCGGGCCTCGTGCCGGTGACCGTGCCGCGCAGCTCGGCGTAGTAGCGGTCGTTCGTGTCGCCGTACCGCTCGCCGCCGCGCCACTCGCGGACCTTGGTCGTCTTCGGCCGGCCGCCGTTGACGGTGAAGTGCATCCGCACGTCCTTCAGGGCCCGCCGGGTGATCGAGGCGACCTGCTGGGTCCGCCCGTACGAGGTGTCGAACGCGTCCACCATGAAGTCGGGGGTGCTCCGGCCGACCACCGAGGCCGGGTCGTCCGGATCGGCCGCGGACCTCGCCACGGCCAGGGCGAACGGCAGGTTCTTCGCCACCTCCGCCGAGATCAGCTTCTCGTCGTCGGGAAAGACGAAACCGCTGACGCAGTCCTCCGGGCGCCACTGGTCGTCCGGGTCGGACGCGGCGGCCGTCTGGCAGGTCGACATCTCCGGGGTGAAGCCGAGCGCGCCGTAGCGGACCTGCGCGTGCGCGTCGGTGTCGCCGTTGGTCGTGTACAGCTCGGCGGAGATGTCCGGGTCGTAGCCGGGCACCGCCGGGTGGGCGTCGTCGCCGGCCATCGCCTCGTAGATCACGTCGTCCGGGGTGGGGGTGCTCACCTGCCAGCCGACGCCGTAGAGCAGCAGCTGGGCGGCCGAGTGGTAGTTGACGAAGAACTCGAAGCCGACCCGGCGGAACAACCCGTCCAGCGCCCTGGTCTCCGGCTCCGAGTTGGGGCCGGCGCCCCGGTAGGTGTCGCTGGGCGGCTCCGGCGACGAGCCCTCGTCGTCGTACCCCCACTTGTAGGCGAAGTTGCGGTTGAGGTCGACGCCGTCCGCGCCGGTGATCCGGCCGTCGCCGTCGTTGTCCCGCAGGTTCTTGCGCCACAGCCGGTTGCCCGGGGTGAACGTGTGGTCGTAGCCGTCCGGGTTGGCCACCGGCAGGAACCACAGCTCGGTGGTGTTCAGCAGCCGGTGATCTCCGCGTCGGCGCCGTAGTTGTCCAGCACGTGGTGCAGCAGCCGGCGGGTCATCTCCGGTGTGATCCACTCGCGCGCGTGCTGGGTGCTCGCGTAGAGCACCGCCGGCCGCTTCCCGTCCGGCAGCGTGCGCGCGCCACGGGTGACCTTCACGGCGAGGATCGGCTGGCCCTGCACCGTGCGCCCGACGGTCTCCACCTTCGCCAGCCCGGGGTACCGGGCCGCGGTCGCGGTCAGCTCGTCCCGGATGCCGCCCGGCTCGCTGTACGACCGGAACGCCGTCCAGCCGGCCGCGGCCTGCTCCCGCAGCGCCTGGGAGGCCGGCTTGCCGCGGACCTTCTTGACGGTCAGCGGCACGCCCTGGCTGGCCAGGCGGGCCGCCGTCCGCCGGGTGAGCACGGTCTCGATGCTGGTGGCACCGGCCGGATCGGCGGACCGGTGGTCCTCGTCCAGGTCGACACCGACCGCCCGCAGCTTCTCCAGCTGTCCGGCGTCGACCGTGCCGACGTAGACCTCCAGCCCGTCACGGCCGCCCGGGTCGGACGGTGGCCGCGCACTGGCCGGGGCGGTCAGCGCCATCGCGCCGACCAGGGTGAACACGCCTGCGATCGCCAGCCGTGTCGGTCTCATCGCGCCTCCTTCGGTGGAAGGACATCAGGCGCGAGCCTGGCCGGGAGCGGCATGCATGTCAATGGCTCGATGTGTTCACCCTGCTACCGGGCGTACCCGTGGGCCACGGCGCGTCGCGCGCGGCGCGGCCCGCCCCGGTGTCGGGGCGGGCCGCGCGCGCCGGAGTCAGTGGGACAGCTCGACGTCGAGCGGCCGGTCCTCCGCCGGGTCGAACGCCCGGTCGCACAGCTGGGCGAGGTGCGCGATGACCTTCTGCGGGTCGTCGAACGGGTCGAGCGCGGCCACCTCGATGGGGTCCAGCACCGGCACCGGCACGTGGGAGATCAGCGGGTGCAGCGGCCGGACGTCGACCTCGCCGGTGCCGAGCAGGTCCTCGTGCAGCTTCTCGCCCGGACGCAGCCCGGTGAAGACGATCGGGGTGGGATTCTCGGCCCGGTCGATCATCTCCCGGGCGAGGTCCTGGATCCGGACCGGCTCGCCCATGTCCAGCACGAGCGCCTCACCGTCGCGGCCGATGGCGGCGGCCTGGAGGACCAGCTGCACCGCCTCCTGGACCGTCATCAGATAGCGGGTCACGTCGGGGTGGGTCACCGTGACCGGCAGGCCCGCCTCGATCTGCCGCTGGAAGGCCGTCACCACCGACCCGCGGCTGCTCAGCACGTTGCCGAAGCGCACGCTGAGGAACGTGCCGGGGTGGTGCGCGCCGGCGTGCGCGGTCAACCGTTCGGTGATCCGCTTCGAGTAGCCGAGCACGCTGATCGGGTCCGCGGCCTTGTCGGTGGAGATGTTCACGAACCGGGCCACATCCCGGCAGGCGTCGAGCACGGTCAGCGTGCCCCACACGTTCGTCTTGACCGCCTCGCCCGGGTGCCGCTGGAGGAGCGTGAGGTGCTTGAGCGCCGCCGCGTGGAAGACGATCTCCGGCCGCCGCTCCTGGAAGATACGTCGGATCCCCTCGTCGTCGCGCAGGTCGGCGAGGATCAGCTCGGGACTGTCGAGCAGCGCCCGGCCGGCGAGAGACATCTGCAGCGCGTGCAGCGCCGACTCGTCCCGGTCCAGCATCATGAGCTCGCCCGGATCGGCGCGCATGATCTGCCGGCAGAGCTCCGAGCCGATCGAGCCGCCCGCGCCGGTGACGAGGATCCGGCGCCCCCGCAGCCCCTCGTGGTCCAGCGTCAGGTCGTTGACCACCTGCCGCCGCCCGAGCAGGTCGCTGATCTGCAGGTCCCGCACGTCGTTCACAGTGATCCGGTGGTTCACCAGCTCGCGCACCGGGGGAACCACCTTGAACGCCGCGCCGGTGGCCAGCGTGGCCTCCCGGATCTGCCGGACGAGATCGGCGTCGGCGTTGGCCACCGAGAGGATGAGGCTGGTCGCGCCGGTCCGGCGCACCGCGGTCCCGACGTCGTGCCGACCGCCGAGCACCCGCACCCCGTGGATCCGCAGGTCCCGCTTGCCCGGGTCGTCGTCCAGCAGGCCGACCGGGAGGTAGTCGCTGGCCGGGTCGCTGACCATCGAGCGCAGCAGACCCTCGCCCGCCGAACCGGCGCCGAAGAGCAGCACCTTCTGGGCGTCGGCGGCCCGCGGGCGCAACGCGCGGTCCCGCTGCTGCCGGTAGACGGAGCGGGTGCCGAACATCAGCAGCAGGGCCAGTGCCGCCCCGACGACCGGCGTGCTGGCCGGAACCGGGCGCTCGGGGAGCGGGGCGAGCGCGAGCAGCAGCACGGCCGCCGTCGCGGCGGTGGTCGCGGCCAGGCCACGGATCTCACCGAGGCTGCCGAGGGGGTGGCGGCCCGCGTAGCGCCGGCGGACGGCCATGCCGCCCAGGTGCAGCGCGGCGGCGGCGACGCCGACCGCGACCGCGCGGGCGAGTTGCGCCGGGGTCAGGTCGAACTCGTATCGGGCCCACACCGCCACCACGCTTCCGCCGAGCCACGCCGCCGTGTCGGCGACCAGGAGCTGGACGGCCCTGCGCCGTCTGCCGGCCCGGCCTGCGTTCTCGGCAGTTGTTGTCTCCCGCGGCATCTGTTCTCCCCTGGTGATCACCCGCGTCCGGGCCGCCCACCGGGCGGCCTGCTGTCCTTCCCTGCTTACCGGTACGGAATGAGTTTTGTCGGGGTTTCGCGTTGAACGGGCTATTCGGCGTGTATGCGAGGTTGATTCGATTCCGGGTGACGGGGGCCTGACATGTCAACTCCGTACCCTCGCGAAGGTTCCGTTCGTTGGGCAGCGAGGTATGGCGGGGGACGGACGGGAGAACCGATGCACGTCGTGATCATGGCGGGTGGCGCGGGGGTGCGGCTGCGTCCGTACACCTCGACCCTGCCCAAGCCGCTGGTGCCGATCGGGGAGAGCTACGCGATCCTCGAGATCGTCCTGCGCCAGCTCGCCGCCTGCCGGTTCACGCACGTCACCCTGGCCATCAACCACCTGGGATCGTTGATCCGGGCCTTCGTCGGCGACGGCTCCCGGTTCGGCCTCGCCGTGGACTACGTCGAGGAACAGCAGCCGCTGTCCACCATCGGCCCGCTCTTCGGCATCCGGGAACGGCTGCCGGAGCACTTCCTCGTGATGAACGGTGACGTTCTCACCGACCTCGACTACGCGGACGTGCTGGCCAGCCACGAGCGCTCCGGTGCGCCGCTGACGGTCGCCACCTACCGGCGGAGCGTGAAGATCGACTTTGGTGTCCTGGAGTTGGCGGGGGACAAGGTGACCTCGTTCTCCGAGAAACCCGTCCTCCACTACCGGGTCAGCATGGGCGTCTACGGACTCTCGCGGAGCACGATTGCCCGCTACCCGGTGGGCCAGCCCTTCGGTTTCGACCAGCTCGTCCTGGACCTGCTGGGCCGGGGTGAGCCGCCCGCCGGCTACGAGTTCGACGGCTACTGGCTCGACATCGGCCGCCCGGAGGACTACGACGAGGCGAACCGAACCTTCGCCGACGTCCGGGACATGCTCCTGCCGGCCGGCACGCCGGCGCCGGTATGACCCGGGTACTGCTGTTCGGCGCCTCTGGCTTCATCGGTGGCCACGTCCGCCGGGAGCTGGAAGCCGACACGGATCTCGTGTGCCTCTCGCGGGCCGAGTGCGACCTCGCCGGCTCGGCGCGGGAGACGCTCCGGGAGCTGCTCGGTGCCGTACGGCCCGACGCGGTCGTGTGCTGCGCCGGAGCGGTGGCCGGCACGGCCGAGGAACTGGTGCTGTCGAACACGCTGGCCGCCGCGAAGCTGGTGGACGCCGTAGCCGTCGCCGCACCCGGTGCGCGGCTGGTCCGCCTCGGCTCGGCCGCCGAGTACGGCCCGGTGCCGTTCGGCACCTCGGTCAGCGAGGACACGGTGCCGGCGCCGGTCAGCGACTACGGCGTGAGCCAGGCGGCCGCGACCCGGCTCATCGCCCTCGCGGCCCGGGCCGGACTCGTGGACGCCATCGTGCTGCGGGTGTTCAATCCCATCGGCCCCGGCATGCCCCCGACGACGCTGCTGGGTCGGGCGGCGGCACTGCTCACCCGGCTCGCCCCCGGCGACGACCTGCGCACGGGCCCGCTGGACGCCCACCGTGACTTCGTCGACGTGCGCGACGTCGCCACGGCCGTCCGGCAGGCCGTGGCGGTGCGCGCTCCCGCGGCCCGCGTCCTGAACGTCGGCAGCGGGCGGGCGCTGCCCGTGCGATCCGCGGTCCGTCTGCTGGTCGACGAGGCGGGCGCGACGGTACGGCTCCGCGAGGACCGCTCGCCGCCACCGCGATCAGCGGCGGTGGGTTGGATGCGCGCCGACCTCGCGCGGGTGACCTCGGTGCTGGGGTGGTCGCCCCGGCACGACCTGAACGAGTCGGTCCGGGCGATCTGGCACGCGGCCGCTCCGGATCCGGCGGCGTCCTATTGATCCAGGCCGGGCGGTCCCGGGGCGGGACCGGACACGGCGGGACCGGCACAGTGGAGGAGCAGAGAACATGACGGCACACACGCCCGACGAGCCGGTGGTGGTGACCGGAGCCGGTGGCTTCATCGGGTCGCACCTGGTCGAGGCGCTCGTCAGCGCGGGCCACCGGGTACGCGCCTTCGTGCACTACAACGGCGCCGGCTCGCACGGCTGGCTGGACACGTTCGGCCCGGACCAGCTCGCGGGGGTCGAGGTGGTCGCCGGGGACATCCGGGACCGGGGAATGGTCCAACGGCTGGTCGACGGCGCGTCCGTCGTCTACCACCTCGCCGCACTGGGCGGGATCCCGTACTCGTACCTGGCGCCGCAGTCCTACGTCGACACGAACATCACCGGCACGCTCAACGTGCTGGAGAGCGCGCGGGTGGCAGGCGTGGGCCGGGTGGTGGTGACCTCCACCAGCGAGGTGTACGGAACAGCCACCACCGTGCCGATGACCGAGACACACCGGCTGCGGGGCCAGTCCCCGTACGCGGCCTCGAAGATCGGGGCGGACAAGCTGGCCGAGAGCTACCACCTCAGCTTCGGCCTGCCGGTGGTCACGCTCCGGCCGTTCAACACCTACGGACCCCGGCAGTCCACCCGCGCCGTCATCCCGACCATCATCAGCCAGCTCGCCAAGGGCGATGGCATGGTCGAGCTGGGCGCCCTGCGGACCACCCGCGACCTGCTCTACGTGGCCGACACCGTGGCGGCGTTCCAGGCGGTCGGCACCGCGCCGGACGCCGAGGTCGTGGGCCGGGTGTTCCAGGCGGCGACGGGGCGGGAGACCGCCATCGGCGACCTGGTGCGCCGGATTGCCGCCATGTTCGGCGCCCAACCGGAGGTGGTCGTCACGGACTCCCGGCTCCGCCCGGCGGAGTCCGAGGTGGAACGCCTGGTCGGCGACGCCGGCCTGCTCCGGGCGCACACCGGCTGGCAGCCGGTGACCGGCATCGACGACGGCCTGAAGGCGACCGTCGAGTGGTTCCTCGACCCCGCCAACCTCGCCCGCTACCGCACGGATCGAGCGGTCTGACCCTCGCGCGTCCCCAGGCAGGAAAGGACGGCCCAGCAAGGCCATGACCCACACCTCGACGAGGGCGGGCGGGCGGCACCACGCCACAACCAGCACCGTCCTGGCACCACCAGCCCCTGAGTCCACCGCCGGCCCCGCGGCCCACCACATCCGGCGCGCGTTCCTCATCCTGCTTCCGGCGCTCGGCTCCCTCGGCATGTCCGCCACGCCAAGCCTCACGCCGAGCCTGTTCCCGAACTTCTACTGGCTTCTCGTCGCCCTCGCGCTCCTGCCGGCGATGGTTCTGCTGGCCCGGTGGTCCCCCCGCCAGGCAGCCACCCCCGCCGCGTTGCTCGTCGTCGCCCTCGTCTGGGTGGTGTGGGCTCCCCTCACCACCCTGTGGGCCCCCGACCAGGGCGCCGCGAGCCAGAAGGTGTGGTTCATGTCCCTCGCCATCGGTGGGGCGCTGTGCCTCCTCGGCCTCAGCGGCGGGCACCCCGACAACCTGCACGCGATGAGACGCGGCTGGGTAGTCGGCTTCTGCATCACCTCCGCGGTCGCGATCTGGGAGCTCGCCACCCGCCAACATCTGATCGAGGGGCCGTGGAGTCTCACCGGCGACTACCTCGTCACCAGCACCTTCTACAACCCGAACAACTACGCCGGCTACCTGCTGGCCTGCCTGCCGTACCTGGTCTGGAGCGCCATCGCCGCCCGCAGCTCACCGGCCCGCTATGTGCACGTCCCGCTGCTGATGCTGTGGTTCGTCCTCGCCGTCGCCACGCAGAGCCGCACCGTGCTGCTCGGCAGCCTGATCGCCCTGCCGCTGGTGGTGTTCTGGCTGGTCCGCGCCGCCCTGCTGCGGGCCCGCCCGTTCACGATCAGCGCCATCCACATCGCCATCGCCGCCGGGATCGTCCTGTGGGCGTTCGCCGGGACCGGGCCGGGGCAGCAGCTCATCGCCGACTACAAGTCCCCGTTCACCGCCGACCCCGATACCGTCTACTCCGACGACGCGCGCCTCAACCTGACGCGCGTCGCATGGCGGATCTTCATCGAATCCCACGGGATCGGTCGCGGCGCCGCCGCGTTCGAGTCGATCGCCTCGCAGGAGCGGATCCTGGAGGTGGGTGGGCTCGTCGACGCGCACAACAGCCTGCTGGAACTGGCCGCCGAGTTCGGTCTACCGCTGCTCCTGCCGCTGCTGGCGGTGTTCGTCGTCGCCTGCCGAACCGCGCTGTTCGTCCGCGTCCCCCCGGCGGCGCGCGGAGCGGCGTTCGACCTGCGGATGGTGATCCTGCTCAGCGTGATCGGCACCGGGGCGACCAGCCTCGCCAGCAGCTCCGTGCTCACCTGGCCGTGGTGGTGGCTGATGCTCGGGCAGATCGCCGCCCTGGGCTGGCTGCTGCAGCGCCACGCCGCCGAGGCCGCCCAGCCCGCCGCGCGGCGGTGACGGTGCGCGGCGTCCCATCGCGGATACGTGGCCTCGGGTTCTACCGTCACGTCTCCCACCTGGCGGCCGGCACCGCCGTGTCACAGGTCGTCGCCGTCGCCGCGTCGATACTGCTGGCCCGGTTCTACACGCCTCGGGAGTTCGGTGAATTCTCGGTGCTCCTCGCGACGTCCATGATCGTGGCGACGGCGGCGACGCTGCGGCTGGAGATGGCGGTGCCGTTGGCCGGCGACGACCGGGAGGCGGACGAGGTCGCGTCGGCCGCCGTCGCCGCCGTGACGGCAGTGGCCGGTCTCGGGCTGGTCGGTGTCGCCGTGTACGCGTCCCTGCCCGCAACCAGCGTGGGCGTGATGCCGTGGCTGATCCCCCCGGCGGTGGCGGTGACCGGCGCCGCCGCCGTCGGCCGGATGGTGCAGTCCCGGCGGAACCGGTTCACTGTCGTCGCCCGGTCCACCGTCTCGTCGTCGCTGGTGCAGGGCGCAGGTCAGGTCGCCGGAGGGCTGCTGGGGTGGGGAGCGATCGGCTTGGCCGGCGGATATCTCGCCGGGCGAGTGTGGTGCGCCGCTCAGCTGCTCGACCGGATCCCGCGCGGCGGGTGGGCGGGCTGGTGGGCGACGGCCCACCGGTGGCGGCAGTTCTGCCTGCTGTCGACCGGGCCGGCCGTGCTGAACACCCTCAGCGTCGCCGCGGTGTCCCCGATCGTCGCGGCCTGCTACGGGGTCACCGTGTCCGGGCTGTTCGCGTTCGCCACCCGCATTCTCACTCTGCCCACCGCTCTCGTCGGACAGGCGGTCAGCGCTGTCCTCTACCCGAAGCTCGCCCAGCTCGACCGGGACGGCGGTGACCTGCGCGACGCGGTGGACCGCACCGCCTCGGGGCTGGCGATGCTGGCCGTGCCGTGCTTCGGGTTGGTGGCGGTGGCCGGACCGGAGCTGTTCGCGGCGGCGTTCGGCGACCGGTGGCGTCAGGCCGGCGTGCTGGCTGCGGTCCTCGCGCCGTGGCTGGCGGCGTCGTTCGTGTCCAGCCCGCTGTCGACCCTGATGACGGTGAAGAACGAGCTGCGGCGGCTGCTGCTGCTGTCGGGGGTGGAGACGGCGGTGCGGGTCGGTGCGCTGGCGATCGGCGTGGCCGGCGGGGGGCCCACCGTCGGGGTGGCCTGCTACGCGGCGGCCGGCACGGCGATCAGCGTCTACTACGTGCGGTGGTCGCTGCGCCTGGTCGGGGTGCCGCTGCGGGTGTGGCTGCGCCGCCGTTGGCTGTTTCTCTCCGCCGCCGGGGTGAGCTATCCGCTGCTGCTGGCGGTGAAGGGCCACCTCCCCGGGCTGCTGTTCGCGGCCGGTGTCGTGGTGGTGACGGTGGCGATGCTCGGGTGGGCGGGTGCCTGGCTGTACCGGCAGGCACCGGCCCGCCCCGCGGCGCCGGCCGCCGCCAGGCAGCCGGCCGCGGTGTCGGGATGAGCGGGAACAGACTGGAGAGGCAGCGGGTGCGCAGCAGTCAGGTGACGGCCACGGTGCGGGGGTTCGCGGTGGGGCCGGCAAACTATGCGGGTCAGGCCCACCAGTGGGCGCGAGCGGTGCAGCGGGTGTTCGGCGTGCCGGCGGTCGCGTTCGCCTTTCCGGACCGGTTGCCGTTCCAGCGGGGAGGGTTTCGGTTCCCCGTCGACCGGCGGCTGCCCCACCACCGGGTGGTGCCCGGGTGGGGGCGGGTGGCGTGGACGCGTCACCGGGTCCTGCGGGGGGTGACACACCTGGCGGTGGACGCATTCCTGCCGGTGTACGGGCGCCCCGGCCTGGTCCACATCGACGCCGACTATGACCGTCTACGCCGCGACGGCCTGGCCGTGGCGTTGATCTCCCACGGCACCGACCTCCGTGACCCTGAGGCGCACATCCGGAGGCACCCGTTCTCCTATTACGCGAGCGCGCCGCAGGGCTGGGTGGCGACCACCGCCGATCGGGCCCGCCAGAACCGGCAGATCGCCCGGGAGTTGGGGGCGCCGCTGTTCGTGTCCACCCCCGACCTGCTGCTGGACGCCGGATGGGCGACGTGGCTGCCGGTGTCGATCGACCCGGTGGTGTGGGCAGCAGACGGGCCGGCGCTGCGGGACCGCGTGCCCACGGTGCTGCACCGGCCGAGTCGCACCTCCCCACCGATCAAGGGCACGGAGATCATCGAGCCGGTTCTGCTGGATCTCGCCCGACGCGGGCGGATCCGCTATCTGAACCCGGGGTTGGTGCCGAACGAGGCGATGCCGGCGTTGATCGCCCGGGCGGATGTGGTGGTCGACCAGATCCTCACCGGCAGCTACGGGGTGGCGGCGGTGGAAGCGATGGCGGCTGGTCGGCTGGTCGTCGGCTATGTGGGTGAGGAAACAACTGCGGTGATGCCGGAGCCGCCGCCGATCGTGAATGCCCCGCCGGCCACCTTCGCGGACGTCATGGCGGGCATCGTCGACGACCGCGAACGGTACGCGGGGTTGGCCGCGCAGGGGCCGGGATTCGTCCGCCGGTGGCATGACGGCACGGCCGCCGCGGAGGCGCTGCGACCGTTCCTGAGTTGAGTCCACGAAGCCGTCGTTGAGCCCGCCGCAAGCTGGCGCTGATCCCCGACTCGTCGAGGTAGGCGTCCATGTCCCCAGCGGGCATCCCTCGTTGACCCGGATGTCGGGCGAGGAGAGGAGTGCGCGTCAATGCAGGGCGTTCGCCGCTGGCGGCCAGGGGGCCGACCGTGACCGACAGTCAACGGAATCCCGAGAGACCACTGCGGCTGCTGGTTGTCTCCTACCATTTCCCGCCCGCCGAGACGGTCGGCGCGCGCCGGCCGGCGGCGCTCGCTGCTCTGGCCCTTCGCGAAGGCTGGGACGTCCGCGTGCTGACCGCCATCGGTGCGGAACAGGGCGGCGAGCCGACCCCGGTGCCCGAGGAGCGCGTGATCCGGACAGCGCCCGCGCCGAAGCTTCCCAAGCTCAACCGGCCTGCCGCCGAGCCGCCTGCGGGCGGACCGGCGCGAGCACCCTCGGGGCCCGCCAGGGCCCGCGACCGCATCACGCGCGGGCTCGTCAAGGCCGGCATGGAACTGCTCCTGCCGGACCCTCAGTTCAACTGGATCCGGCCGGCTGTCCGGGGCTTCCACCACGCGGCCGGCGACTGGCGGCCGGACGTGATCCTGGTGTCCGGTCCGCCCTTCTCCGGATTCGTGGCGGCGGCATCGCTCGCGCGCCGGCTCAGGGTGCCCTGGGTTGGCGACTACCGTGACCTCTGGTCGGTCGGCAACGACCACTGGGTACGGTCGGCGACGCGACTGGCGGTCGACAGAAGGCTGGAACGCCGGGTGCTCCGGTCGGTCGCGACCTGCGTGACCGTCTCCGAGCCCCTGGCGGAGACGCTACGTCAGACGTTCGGGGTCGACACGCACGTGGTCATGAACGGCATCGACCGCAGGCCGGCGCCCGCACCCGCGGGGCCCACCGGGTCCGGGCCGGCCGGCAACGACCTGTCCGCGACCACACTCACACTGGCCCATACCGGCTACGTCTACCCGGGGAGGCGCGACCCCGGCCCGCTGCTCGACGCGATCGCCTTGCTCGGCCCTGACGCCGCCCGCGTTCACGTGGTCTTCGCCGGGGACGACAACGGGGTTGTGCGCTCAGCAGTCGAGCGTGCCGGGGTGGCCGACTCCGTCACCGTCCTCGGGCAGGTGTCCCCGGAGAAGTCCTGGCGGATCCAGGCGGACGCGGACGCGCTCGTCCTGCTGATGTGGAACGACCCCAGGGACGTCGGCACGATGACCGGCAAGATCTTCGACTACCTGCACGCGCGCCGCCCTGTCCTCCTGCTCGGGTACGAGGGCGGCGTGGCGGCGAAGCTGCTGCGGGACCGTGGCGCGGGGGTCACCCACAACGATCCACCCGCCATCGCCGCCCAGCTGCGGGAATGGCTCGCCGTGAAGGAGCGTTCCGGCCGGCTCCCGGCTGTCCCGGCCAACGCGCTGGAGGGCCTGTTCCGGGAGGACCAGCTCGGCCGCTACCTGGAGATCCTCCGTGAGGTCGCCGGGCGCCAGGCAGGCGCCGGCCGGTAGTCGCCGAAGGGGTGCCCGCGCCGACCGGCGCGGGCACCCCTTCGCTTGTACGCCCCCGGTCAGCGGGAGGGCGTCAGAGTCAACGGCGCGCCGGGGCGCGTCTGCCGCCGTTCGGTGACTTCGGCGACCGCCCGGTAGTACTGCGCACGGCGGGCGTCGAGGGTCTCGGCGGAGAAGTCGTGAGCCCGGGCGAGGTTGCGGGCCGAGGCGGCGGCCAGCGCTTCGGGATCGGTCAGGACGCCCGTGACGGCGGCGGCCAGCGCGGCGGGATCGTTGGGCGCGACGAGGTGTTCCGGGGCGAGCAGCTCCGGTATGCCACCCGCGGTGGAGCCGACCGCCGGGAGCGCCCGAGCCATCGCCTCGATGAGCGCTCGTGGCAGGCCCTCGGTGCGCGACGGCATCACGAAGAGGTCCCCCGCGTCCAGCTGGTGGCGGACCGCCTCGACGGTGGGCAGGGGACCGGCGAATGTCACCCGGTCCCCGACCCCCAGTCGGGCGGCGAGCTGTTCCAGGTGGGGACGGTAGGCGCCCACTCCGACGTGCACCAGGCGCGCGTGGAGCCCGGCGGTAGGCATCAGCGCGAGCGCCTCGATGAGCGTGTCGATGCCCTTGTAGAGCTGTTCCAGCGAGCCGACCGAGACCAGGGTCGCTTCCCGCAGTGGCGGCCGGACCGCACGGGCGTGCGGCACGAACGCCGGGGGTGGCAGGTCGACGCTGGAGATGCCCGCTGTGGGTGTCGTCGGCAGGGCCGGGTACCGGCTCTGCAGGCGACGCTCCGTCTCGTACGCCACCGCGGCGGCGTCCCGGCACTGCCGGCGGAGCCGACGGGTCGACGCGACCTGCAGCAGCGGCCGCAGCGGGTGCCGCACCACGCCGGGAGCGAGAACGTCGTACGGGTCGCCGATCACCTCCAGGGCGTACGGCCGGCGAGCACGGTCCCGCGCGGCCGCCAGCAGTGACCCGATCGGGGAAGGAACCCGGAGGATCACCGCGTCCCGCCGGCCCGCCGCAGCGGCCACCGCCCGGGCGACCGCCCACCGGCGGCGCAGGTACCCGCGAAAGCCGAGGTAGTACGGCACCGGCCAGACCTCGACCCCGTCGCCGTCCACCCGGGCTGCGGCTTCCGGCACCTCCGGCACGTCGCGGACCCGGGCGGCGATCCGCACCTGGTCGAAGGCCACCAGGTAGCGGCGCCAGACCGGGTTGGCCGGACCGGCCTCCACCCACACCCGCCCGTCCGGCGTGCGGCTGAACCGGGACTCCGACGTCACCACCACCCGCATCAGGGCCTCCCCGCGGCGGTCCGGCACGCGGCCTCCACGATGTCGGCGACCCCGACCGCCGTCGTCCGGTTGTCGAAGTGCCAGATGGCGAACCGCTGTGCCCGTTCGCCGCGCGCCCGGAGTTCACCGTCCACGAACTCGCGGTACGCGCTCCGCAACGCGGCGCCCAGCGCCGTCGCGTCCCCCCGCGGCACCACCCAGCCGGTCGTCTCGTCCACCGTCTCGGGCAACCCACCGGCGTCGCTGACGATGCACGGCACCCCCGACGCGCTGGCCTCGCAGGCGGCGCCGTGCCCCTCGGAGAGCGACGGGCTGACGCTGACATCGGCCGCCCGATAGCAGTCGCGGACGTCCGCCACCGAGGTCAGCCAGGAAACGCTGTCGTCCCGGTCGAGGTGGAAGCGCCGCACCAGTTCCTGCCGGTGGGCCTCACCGGCCGGCGAGAATCCGGCGCCCACGAGCAGCAGCCGGGAGCGCGGGTGCAGCTCGTGGAACGCCTGCCACGCCGTCAGCAGCACGTCGTGGCCCTTGATGCCACGCCCCTGGAAGACCATCTTCCGGGGTGGATAGACGTACGCCACCATGATGACGACGAACGCGTCCTCCTCGATGCCGAGTTCGGCACGGGCCTTGGCGCGGGTCTCCTCCCGGCTGGCCGATTCGCCCACGCCGGCGAAGTGTGCGGTCCTTGCCCCGTAGGTCTGCACCGGCCGCCGGTCGGCCGGGCACCCGAGCGCGCCGTACAGTCGGGACGTGTAGCCCGTGCCACAGATGGTGACGGTGTCCAGCCGCCACAGCAGGCGTTCCGCCGTCCGGATCAGCGGGGACTCCAGGTACAGCGGTCCGGCGACCATGTGCACCCGTCGCAACGGCAGGCCGACGGTGGCGAAGCGCGCGGCGAGCGCGGACGCGTACAGGTGATAGTTCAGTACGTCGAGGCGAAGCCGGCGGACGAGCCGCCGGAGCTGCCACAGGCCGCGTACCGTCGAGATCCCGGGCCGGAAGCGGAAGTTGAACGGCGAGTCGTGCACCTCGACGCCACGCCGCCGCAGTTCCTCCGTCAGCCCGCCGGCGCCGGGCGGGAGGATCACCACCACCTCGTGCCCGCGGCGGCGGAGCTCCTCCACCTGCGGGATGATCCAGAGTCCGCCCTGGTTGGTCTTCAACAGCACGGCGATCCGCAGTGGTCGCACGCCTACCTCCTCGTGGTCCGTCTGACAGGTCGTGCGCGGTCGCCCGTGATGTCGGGGCAGGAGGCGCCGGCCGGGGCGGAACCGGGCTCCGGACCGCTCACCGGGAGGCGCATCGTCATCGGCGGTCCAGGAACTCCTCGATGGCGCCGACGACCCGCGCCATGCGGCGGTCGTCCAGGACGGAACCGCTGGGCAGCGTGAGGCCCTGGGCGAAAAGGTCCTCCGCCACGCCGGTGACCACCGCCCGGCAACCGGCGAAGACCGGCTGCAGGTGCATGGGCTTCCACATCGGCCGGGTCTCGATGTCCTGCGCGCCGAGGTGTGTGGCGAGCTCTCCCGCCCGCCACCCCGACCGGTCCGGGTCGACCACGATGCTGGTCAGCCAGCAGTTCGACCCCTCGTCGCCGTCCGCCAGCAGGCGTACGCCCGGGACGGTGGAGAAGAGCTTGGCGTACCGCTCCCGGATCAGCCGACGGCGGCGCATCATCCCGTCCAGCCGGCGTAGCTGGGCCCGCCCGAGCGCGGCGAGCAGGTTGCTCAGCCGGTAGTTGTAGCCGACGTCCGCGTGTTCGTAGTGGGCCACGGGTTCGCGTGCCTGGGTGGCAAGGTGACGGCAGCGGGCGATCAGCGCGGCGTCGTCGGAGACGAGCATGCCGCCGCCGGAGGTAGTGATGATCTTGTTGCCGTTGAACGACAGGGCGCCGAGCCGACCGAACGAGGCGGCCGGACGCCCGTGGTACGTCGCACCCAGGGCCTGCGCCGCATCCTCCACGACCGGCACCCCGGCGGCGGCGCAGACCGGCAGCAGCTCGTCGTATCCGGCGCAGCTGCCGAACATGTCCGCGACGAGCACCGCGGCGACTCTCTCGCCGGCCCGGCCCAGCCGGTCCAGCATCTGCTCCAGCGCGGCCACGTCCATGTTGCCGTCCGCCTGCGCACAGTCGACGAAGACGGGTTCGGCGCCGGTGTAGACCGCGGCGTTGGCGGTGGCGACGAAGGTCATCGTCGGCGCGACCACCACGGTGCCCGGCCCCGCCCCGAGGGACAGGAGCGCCAGGTGGAGGGCGGACGTGCCGGAATTGACGGCCAGGGCGTGCGCGGTCCCGACCCGTTCGGCGATCTCCCGCTCGAACGCCTCGACCTCCGGACCGAGGGGGGCGACCCAACCGGAGCGGAGCGCCTGGAGAACGTACGACTCTTCCAGGGGGCCGACGTCGGGCGGAGACAGGTAGATGCGGCTGCTCATCGGGCCTCCGGCTGGAGGCGTCGGTAACGGTGATCGCGGCGACTGGTCACGGCCGGTAAAACGGACAAGGAGGCATTTAGGTAATGCCGCACACCGCCCCGACCTGATCTGTCGGGCACCGCAGGCACCTCCTGAGCGGCGGCGGGACGAGTAGAGTTCGGCGGCCGGCGGCGCTGGGCCGCCGGAACCAGGGGAGGTGACCGGTGCTGCACCTGAGGGTGATCGCGCCCCCGGACCAGTCGCGCGCGGTCGTCGACCTGCTGGCGGCCGACCCCGGCGTCACCCACCTCGTCGTGCTGGCCGGGGCCGCCCGCCAGCCGGCCGGTGACTACGTCACCTGTGACGTGGTGCGGGAGAGCGCCGACGGCGTGCTGCGCCGGCTCCAGGAGCTGGGCGTCGAGGCGCACGGGGCGATCGCCGCCGACGACGTGGAGCTGACCCTGTCCGCGGCGGCCGACAAGGCCGCCGAGGACGCCCCCGGGCACGGCGAGGACGCCGTGGTGTGGGACGAGATCGCCGCGAAGACCGGCGAGCAGACCGTGCTCACCGGCACCTTCCTCGCCCTCATCACCGTGGCCACCATGATCGCCGGCATCGGCGTGCTGCTCGACCAGCCCATCCTGATCGTCGGCGCCATGGTGGTCGGCCCGGAGTTCGGCCCGCTCGCCGCGCTCTGCGTGGCGCTGCTGCGCCGGCAGCCGCACGTCATCGGCCGCTCGGTGCAGGCCCTGGTGGTCGGCTTCCTCGCCGCCATGCTGGTCACCGTCCTGAGCACCTGGGCGCTCACCGCCGCCGGGCTGGTCAGCCGGGACATGCTGCTGGCCGACCGCCCGCTCACCGACTTCATCTGGCGTCCGGACGCGCTCTCCTGGGTGGTCGGCGTGCTCGCTGGGATCGCCGGCATGCTCTCGCTGACCTCGAAGAAGTCCGGCTCGCTGGTCGGCGTGCTGATCTCGGTGACCACCGTGCCGGCGGCGGCGAACGTGGCGGTCGCGGCGGCCTACGGCGTCTGGCACGAGGCGGCGGGCTCGGCCCTCCAGCTCGTGATCAACCTCGCCGCCATCGTGCTGGCCGGCCTGCTCACCCTGGTCGTGCAGCTCTGCTGGTGGCGACGGGTGGAGCGGCGGTCCACGCGCGGCCTGCCGCCGCGGCAGCGGGCCGTCCGGCCGGCGCGGGTCAGCGCCAGTCGTCGCCCGCCTCGAGACGCAGGCTGAGCAGCGTCGCCAGAGGCACCGACTCGCCGTCCCGGCCGCCCCGCCCGACCACCAGCGGCGGCGGCGCGGGCTCCGGGTCGGCCCCGAACAGCCGCGACCGCAGGCTCGGCGGCACGGCGAGCAGGTAGAAGCGGCCCTCGGTGTCGACGGCGCGGCTGTGCGCCCGATCCACGTACCAGCCGGTGATCCGGGTGCGGTAGCGACCGCGCCCGTCGTAGCCGGCCGCCGTCAACCGGTCGGTGCGCAGCCCGCGCCGCAGCGCCTCGGCGGCGAACCGCGCCACCAGCTCCGCGGCCTCCGCCTGCTCGGCGGTGCGCTGCCGGGCGTCGGCCGCCGCGTGCGCCCGCACCGCGCGGCGCTGCCGCTCCCGCCACTCCAGGCCGTCGTCCCCACCCACGCCCGCGAGGGTACGCGCCCCGCCCGCCCCACCTCGTCCACGCTTCCACGGGCCCGTCCCCGGGTCACGCTTGTCGACCTGAGCCGCCGGTGACGTCGGCGCAGCGACGCGGTCGTGCGAGCCGGTCGGCCATGATCGTCGGGCGGCCAAGGGCACCAGATCTTGGACAGTTGCCGTTCGGGGCGAACGACAACTGTCCAAGATCTCGAAGGAGCGCCGGCCGCTCGCTGGACCGGTTCGAGGCGGGGTCCGCTGTCGGGCTGAGTCGTTCGTGACGTCAGCTCGACAGCGTCGCGCGACGTGACGTCGGCTCGACAGCGTCGCGCGACGTGCCGTTCGTGCGGCAGCTCGACAGCGTCGCGCGGCGTCAGGCCAGGCCGGCGCGCCGCAGCGCGTCCGCCATGGCGCTGTTGGCCGGCGCCGCGGCCCCGCCGCCGCGCCCCTGTCGCTGCGGCTGCCCGCCGCGCGAGCCACCCCGGTCGCCGCGCTGGCCACCGCCGCCCTGCGAACCGGCGTCCCGCGAACCGCCGCCCTGGGCAGCACCCCGCTGACCACCGCCGCCCTGACCACCACGCTGACCGCCGCCGCCCTGACCACCCCGGCCACCGCGCTGACCCGCACCCGGGCCGCCCTGACCAGAGCCCTGGCCGCGCTCGCGGCGCCCGTCGCCACCCTGCGGCCGCCCGCCCCCGGCCGGGGCTTCGTCGTCCAGCCGCAGGGTCAGCGAGATCCGCTTGCGGGGCACGTCCACGTCGAGCACCCGGACCCGGACCACGTCGCCGGACTTCACGACGTCGCGCGGGTCCTTCACGAAGGTGTGCGACATGGCGGAGACGTGGACCAGGCCGTCCTGGTGCACGCCGACGTCGACGAACGCGCCGAACGCGGCCACGTTGGTGACGACGCCCTCCAGCACCATCCCCGGCGTGAGGTCGCTGATCTTCTCGACGCCCTCCACGAAGGTCGCCGTCCGGAACTCCGGGCGCGGGTCGCGGCCGGGCTTCTCCAGCTCGGCCAGGATGTCGGTGACGGTGGGCAGGCCGAAGGTGTCGTCCACGAACTCGGTCGCCCGCAGGCCGCGCAGGATGGCCGACTTCCCGATCAGCGCGCGCAGGTCCTGCCCGGTGTGGGCGAGGATCCGGCGCACCACCGGGTACGCCTCGGGGTGCACGCTGGACGAGTCGAGCGGGTCGGCGCCGCCGGGGATGCGCAGGAAGCCGGCGCACTGCTCGAACGCCTTCGGCCCGAGCCGGGGCACCTTCTTCAGGTCGGCGCGGGTGCGGAACGGCCCGTTGGCGTCCCGGTGCAGCACGATGTTCTCGGCCAGCCCGGCGCCGATGCCGGAGACCCGGGTGAGCAGCGGGGCCGAGGCGGTGTTGACGTCGACGCCCACCCCGTTGACGCAGTCCTCGACGACCGCGTCGAGGGAGCGGGACAGCTTCACCTCGGACAGGTCGTGCTGGTACTGCCCGACGCCGATCGAACGCGGGTCGATCTTCACCAGCTCGGCGAGGGGGTCCTGGAGGCGGCGGGCGATGGAGACCGCGCCGCGCAGCGAGACGTCGAGCCCGGGCAGTTCCTGCGAGGCGTACGCGGACGCGGAGTAGACCGACGCCCCGGCCTCGGAGACCACCACCTTGGTCAGCTTCAGCTCCGGGTGCTGCTTGATCAGGTCACCGGCGAGCTTGTCGGTCTCCCGGCTGGCGGTGCCGTTGCCGATGGCGATCAGCTCGACGCCGTGCGCGGCGGCCAGGGTCGCCAGCGTGTGCAGGGAGGCGTCCCACTGCCGGCGCGGCTCGTGCGGGTAGATCGTGTCGGTGGCGACCACCTTGCCGGTGGCGTCGACCACGGCCACCTTCACGCCGGTCCGCAGGCCGGGGTCGAGGCCCATGGTGGGGCGGGCGCCGGCCGGCGCGGCCAGCAGCAGGTCGCGCAGGTTGGTGGCGAAGACCCGGACGGCCTCCTCCTCGGCCGCCTGCCAGAGCCGCAGCCGCAGGTCGGCGCCGAGGTGGATGAGGATCCGGGTACGCCAGGCCCAGCGCACCGTGTCGGTGAGCCACTTGTCGGCGGGCCGCCCCTGGTCGCTGACCCCGAACCGGCCGGCGATGGCCGCCTCGTAGCGGGTGGGGCCGGTGACCACGGCGTCGGAGTCGCCGTCGCTCTCCGGGTCCATGGTCAGGTCGAGCACGCCCTCCTTCTCGCCCCGGAACATGGCGAGGATCCGGTGCGAGGGCAGCTTCGGGTACGGCTCGGCGAAGTCGAAGTAGTCGGCGAACTTGGCGCCGGCCGTCTCCTGCCCGTCGCGTACCCGGGAGACCAGCCGGCCCCGCGACCACATCTGCTCCCGCAGCGTGCCGATGAGGTCGGCGTCCTCGGCGAACCGCTCGATGAGGATGGCCCGCGCGCCGTCGAGCGCGGCGGCGGCGTCGGCCACCCCCTTGTCGGCGTCGACGAAGTCGGCGGCCGTGGCGCGGGGGTCCCGCGTCGGGTCGGCCAGCAGCGTGTCGGCGAGGGGCCCCAGCCCGGCCTCCCGGGCGATCTGCGCCCTGGTCCGCCGCTTCGGCTTGTAGGGCAGGTAGATGTCCTCCAGCCGGGACTTCGAGTCGGCCGCCATGATCTGCGCTTCCAGGGCCTCGTCGAGCTTGCCCTGCCCGCGGATGGACTCCAGCACGGCGGCGCGCCGCTCGTCCAGCTCCCGCAGGTAGCGCAGCCGCTCCTCCAGGGTGCGCAGTTGCGCGTCGTCGAGCAGGCCGGTGGCCTCCTTGCGGTAGCGGGCGATGAACGGCACGGTGGCGCCGCCGTCGAGCAGCTCGACGGCCGCCCGCACCTGGCGTTCGGCGACGCCGAGTTCCTCGGCGATCCGCTGGTGCACAGACTGGGTCACGATCTGATCCGCCTTCTCGGGTGGGTTCGGCAGTCATTGTGCCGGTCCCGCCACGGCCGGCCGCGCGGCACCCGCCCGGGCCCATCCGCCACAGGGGCACCAGGGGTCGGCAGGCGCATCGCGACCTGGGGCACCCTGCGCTAGCGTGGCGATCATGGAACAAGCTGCGGATCCGCGGGCCCGGCGGCTCTTCGGCGGAAGTGCCCGGGCGCTCGGCGACCTGGCGGCCAGCCCGTTCCGGGCGGACCGGGACCGCATCGTCGGGTCGCCGTTCTTCGCCCGGTTGAACGGGGTGACCCAGGTGATCAGCCCGGGCGGGTCGGGGCTGCTCGTGCACAACCGGCTCACCCACAGCCTCAAGGTGGCCCAGGTGGCCCGGGCGGTCGCCGAGCGGCTGACCGCCGACGCGGCCCACCGGGACCTGCTGGAGAAGCTGGGCGGCTGCGACCCGGACGTGGTGGAGGCCGCCGCTCTCGCCCACGACCTCGGGCACCCGCCGTTCGGGCACCTGGGGGAGCGGGTGCTGGACCGGCTGGCCCGGCAGCGGCTGGGCCTGGCCGACGGCTTCGAGGGCAACGCCCAGTCGTACCGGATCGTCACGAGCACCGAGATCCGCGGCGCGGCGACCACCGGCCTGGACCTGACCGCGGCGGTCCGGGCGGCGATGCTGAAGTACCCGTGGACCCGGCTGGACCACCCGGACCCGCACCCGCGGCACCTGGACCCGGCGCCGCGCGGCGCGGCCGGCCCGCCCGACGACCCGGAGAGCGGGTCGGCGAAGTTCGGCGCGTACCGGACCGAGGTGGACGACCTGCGGCAGGCCCGGGAGCCGTTCGCCGGCCGGATCCCGGACTGGCAGCAGACGCCGGAGGCGTCGATCATGGACACGGCCGACGACATCGCGTACGCCATCCACGACGTGGAGGACTTCTACCGGGTCGGTGTGCTCCAGCAGGGCGCGGTGGCCGCCGAGCTGTCCGCCTGGCAGCGCGAGTGCGGGCACTTCCGGGCGATCACCTCCTCGGCGCTGGCCACGGCCGGCCGGCGCCCCGGTGCGGCCATCGAGCGGCTGCGCCGCCAGCTGCACCGCAAGGACGCCTGGATCGCCGACGACGAGGCGTTCGCCGCAGCCGTGGAGCACGTCCGCGAGGAGCTGGTGGAGGGCCTGCTGGCGCTGCCCTTCGACGGCTCGATCGAGGCCGAGCAGTACGTGGCCCGGTTTTCCGCCCGCTGGTCCACCCGCTTCGTGGACGCCATCACGGTGACCCCGGAGCCGGGCGTCCGCTCCGGGTACGTGCTGCTGGCCAAGCCGCAGTGGCACGAGGTGCAGGTGCTCAAGTTCGTGCACCACCGGTTCGTGCTGGCCCGGCCGGACCTGGCCCTGCACCAGCGGGGGCAGGCGCGGCTGCTGGGCACCCTGGTGGAGGCGTTGTGGGAGTGGCTGCTCGACCCGGAGGAGGAGTCCCGGCTGCCCCGCCGGCTGCACGACCTGGTCGAGCTGGCCGAGGCGGAGCTGCACCCGCGTACGCCGGACCGGATCGGGCGGGCCCGCGGTCGGGCGATCGTCGACTTCGTCGCGCAGCTCACGGACGGGCAGGCGGTGGCGATGCTGGACGCGCTCTCCGGCCGCTCCGGCGCCCTCTGGACGGACGCCTTCGTGCTCTGAGTCAGCGGGCCGGCACGCCCTTGACGACGGTGGCGGGCGGCACGTCGCGTACCACGCAGGCGCCCGCGCCGACCGTCGCGCCGGCTCCGACGCGCAGCCCGGGCAGGACCACGGCGCCCGCGCCGATCAGCGCGGCGGTGTCCAGGTGGCAGTCGCCGGAGACGGCGGCGAGCGGATGCAGCGAGACGTGGTCGCCGACCACGCAGTCGTGCGCGAGGGTCGCGTTCTGGTTCACGTGCAGGTGCCGGCCGGCGACGACGTTGGTGGTGATCCGGCCGCCGGCGAACACCACGAGACCCTCGGCCGCGACCAGGTCGGCCCCGACCGTGGCGTCGGGGTGGATCAGGCTGGCGGCGGGCCGGCCGAGCGCGTCGACCCGCGCGCCGACCGTTCGGCGGACCCGGGGGTCGCCCAGGCCGAGCACCACGTGGGTCTGCGGGGACAGGTGGCCGAGCGCGGCCAGGGTTCCGAGGTACGGCGTGCCGCCCGCCTCCGCCCGCTTGCGGTTGCGCTCCGACGGGTTGTCGTCGACGAAGCCCACGAGCCGCCAAGGGGGCCGGGCGGCGCCGTCGTTGACCGCCGCCACGAGCTGGGCGATCTCCCGGCCGTGCCCGCCGCAGCCGACCACGACGAGGTCGAGGCTCACCGGGACCCGCTCCCGGCGGTCGCCGGAACCGGCTGCTCCGCGGTGAGACCGCGGAACTCGTGCGCGGTGACGCTGCCGGGGGCGCTGATTCCCTTCCGGCGCAGGACGGCCACCGCGGTGCGGGCCAGGATGCGCAGGTCGAGCAGGAGGCCGTGGTGGTCGACGTACCGGACGTCGTAGGCGAACCTCTCGTCCCAGCCGAGTTCGTTGCGCCCGTTGACCTGGGCGAGCCCGGTCAGTCCGGGCCGGACCTCGTGCCGGCGGAACTGCTCCGGGGTGTAGCGGAAGCGGTAGCTGGTCGGCAGCGGACGCGGCCCGACCAGGCTCATGTCGCCGCGGACGATGTTCCAGAGGCTGGGCAGCTCGTCCAGGCTGGTGTCCCGCAGCCAGCGGCCCAGCGGGGTCAGCCGCACGGCGTCGTCGGCGGTGGAGAACCGGTCGGCGCCGGCTGCCATCGACCGGAACTTGAGGATGGTGAACTCCCGGCCGTGCCGCCCGATCCGCTCCTGCCGAAACAGCACCGGCCGGCCCATGGTGAGCAGCACCGCGACCGCCACCGCCGCCAGCACCGGCGCCGCCACCAGCAGCGCGACCAGCGCCACGGTGAGGTCGACGGCCCGCTTCACGGCCGCGCCGAAGGCGCCGCCGGGCGGCCGGGGACGGGAGAGTGTGTGGGGATCTTCGACGCCTGGGGAGAGGCGGACCTGCATCTTTGTCCTCCGGCCGCTGACTCGTCAGCGGACAGAGTAGTCAAATATGCCGTAGAAGAACGCCTTATCCGATTTTTCGGCGTGGCTCAGGCGACGCCCTGCCACCAGCCGTCGACGGCCGGCGGCTCGTCCACCACGACACGCTCGCCGGGCCGGGGCACGGCCAGCCGGACGTCCCGGGCCTTCGCCTCGGCCCAGAGTCGGTCCACCGGCTCGGACCAGTCGTGCAGGGCCAGGTTGAAGGTGGCCCAGTGCACCGGGACGAACAGCCCGCCGCGCAGGTCGAGGTGGGCGGCGACCGCCTCCTCAGGGAACATGTGGATGGTCGGCCAGGCCCGGTCGTACGCGCCGATCTGCATGAGCGTGACGTCGAACGGGCCGTGCTCGGCGCCGATCTCGGCGTAGCCGTCGAAGTAGCCGGAGTCGCCGGTGTAGAAGACCTTCCGCTGCGCGCCGGCCACCACCCAGGAGCTCCAGAGCGTGCCGTCGCGGCGCAGCCCGCGCCCGGAGAAGTGCTGGGCGGCGGTGGCGGTGAGGGTGAGCCCGCCGATGCGGTGGCTCTCCGCCCAGTCCAGCTCGATGATCCGGTCCTTCGGCACGCCCCACCGGTCCAGGTGGGCGCCGACGCCGAGCGGCACCAGGAACGGCGCGGACTGGTGTTCGAGCAGCCCGCGCACGGTGGCCATGTCGAGGTGGTCGTAGTGGTCGTGCGAGATGAGGATGGCGTCGAGGCGGGGTAGCTCGTCGAGGCGTACCGGCGGTTCGTGGATGCGGCGCGGGCCGACCAGCGCCGAGGGGGAGCAGCGGTCGCTCCACACCGGGTCGAGCAGCACCCGGTGCCCCTCGATCTCGACCAGCGTGGAGGCGTGCCCGTACCAGACGATGCTCAGCTCGCGGGCCGGGTCGGCCGGTGCCGGGTCGGCCGGGCGCAGCAGCGGGACGGCGCTGTCCGGCCGCCGCTTCTGCTTGCCGAAGATCAGTTCCTTGACCAGGTTGCGGCCCGGGTCGGCGACCATGGTGCTGCGGGTGCCCGACGGGTTGTGGAAGGTGCCGTCGCGGAAGCGCGGCGAGCGGGCCGCGCGCTCGGCGCGGGCGCCGGTGAGCCGGCCGCCGAGCTGGGCGGGCACGTCCCGCGCCGCCCAGGCCAGCCCGGCCACCGCGGCCAGTCCCGTCATCCGCCACAGCCGCCCGCCGACCGCCCGGTCCAGTTCCCGGTCCGCTTCCCGCATGGTCCGTCCCTCCGCCGTGTCCCGCTGTACACCGTAGCCACCCGCCCGCCACCCCGCGTAGGCGACGACGCAGCCCGCCGGCGCCCGCTCAGCGCAGCCGGCGCAGCAGCGCCGAGCCGGCCGCCGCGGTCACCCCGCCCACCGACCGGACCGCCCGCGACACGTCGGGCAGCCAGCCGCCCCGCACCGCCTCGCCGGCCGGGCACGGCGCGAACACGATGCCCGGGTGCGGCGCGACCGGCCGGTCGGTCAGGCCGGCGAGCCGCATGAGCGGCCCCACCAGCACGTCGTACACGCCGGGCAGCACCGTGAAGCCGAACCGCATGACGACGTTGAGCCGCCCCACCGAGACCTCGCGGCGGGGCCGGTCGACACAGTCCACCATGGCCCGGGCCACCCGCTCCGGCGTGGCGATCGGCGGCGGCGGGCGGCCGACCCGGCCCAGGTAGTTGGCCGCCTGCTGGTAGACCGGCGTGTCCACGCTGCCCGGGTTGACCAGGCAGATCCGCACGCCGGGGGTCTCCCGGGCCTCCTGCTGCAGCGTCCGGGCCAGCCCCTGCAGGCCCCACTTGGCCGCCACGTAGCCGCTCATGTAGGGCGCCGTGATGTGCCCGAGCACCGAGCCGGTGAGGACCAGCGTGCCGGCCGAGGCGGCCTGGAAGCGGCGCAGCGCCACCCGGGCCACCTCGGCCGCGGCCAGCAGGTCGGTGCGGACGACCTGGTCGAACACTTCTGCGGGCGTCTCGTGGAAGCGGCCGTAGGCCATCACTGCGGCGGTGTGCACCCAGGCGTCGATGCCGCCGAACTCCGCCTCGGCCGCGTCGGCCAGCGCGGCCACCGCGCCGGGCGCGGTGACGTCCGTCGGTACGGTGAGCACCTCGGCGCCGGCCGCCCGGCACTCGTCGCGTACCCGCGCCAGGGTGGCGGGGGAGCGGGCCGCGAGGACCAGGCGGTCCCCGCGGCCGGCGAACTCCCGGGCCGCCGCCCGGCCGATGCCGCTGGTCGCGCCGGTGACGACCACCGTCCGGCTCACGGTTCGAGCACGACCTTCACGCAGCCGTCCTGCTTCTTCTGGAACATCTCGTACGCCTGCGGCGCCCGCGCGAGCGGCAGCCGGTGGGTCCGCAGGTCCTCGACGCCGAGCGGGTCGTCGTCGCCGGCGAGCAGCGGCATGATGTCGTCGATCCAGCGCTTCACGTGGCACTGCCCCATGCGCAGTTGGACGCCCCGGTCGAACATCTCCATGAGCGGCATGGGGTCCTGCTCGCCGCCGTACACGCCGGAGATCGACACGGTGCCGCCGCGCCGGACCGCCTTGAGCGCGGCGTGCAGCACCACGAGCCGGTCCACGCCGGCCTTGTCGGTCATGGTCTGGGCCAGCTTGTCAGGGAGCAGCCCGGCGGCGGCCTGGGCGACCTTGCCCAGCGGCGCGCCGTGCGCCTCCATGCCGACCGCGTCGATCACCGCGTCCGGGCCGCGCCCGTCGACCAGGTCGATCAGCGCACCGGGCACGTCGTCCAGCTCGCTGACGTCGAGCACCTCGATGCCGTGCCGGCGGGCCATCTCCAGCCGCTCCGGCACCAGGTCCAGCCCGATCACGCGGCCGGCGCCGAGGTGCCGGCCGATCCGGGCGCAGAACTGCCCGACGGGGCCGAGGCCGAACACGGCCAGGGTGCCGCCGGGCGGGGTGTCGGCGTACTTCACGGCCTGCCAGGCGGTGGGCAGGATGTCGGACAGGTAGAGCCAGCGCTCGTCGGGCCCGGTCGCCGGGATCTTGATCGGGCCGAACTGGGCCTGCGGCACCCGCAGGTACTCGGCCTGACCACCGGGGACGGAGCCGTAGAGCGAGGTGTAGCCGAACAGGGCCGCGCCCTTGCCCTCGCTGGTCACCTGCGTGGTCTCGCACTGGGCGTAGAGCTGGCGGTCGCACATCCAGCAGGAGCCGCAGGCGATGTTGAACGGGACGACCACGCGGTCGCCGGGCTTGAGCCGGGTCACCCCTGCGCCGACCTCCTCGACGATGCCCATCGGCTCGTGCCCGAGCACGTCGCCGGGCTTCAGGTACGGCCCGAGCACCTCGTACAGGTGCAGGTCGGAGCCGCAGACGGCGGTCGAGGTGACCCGGATGACCGCGTCGGTCGGCTCCTCGATCCGGGGGTCCGGTACGTCCTCGACGCGGACGTCACGCTTGCCGTGCCAGGTCAGCGCCTTCATGCCTGAATGTCCCCTCTTCGGTGCCGTCCATGGGACTGCTACCCGCCGGGGAGGGGTTGAACCGGCGCGGCGCGCCTCGCGTACCCCGGAAAAGGGCGACCGCCGCGCCCCCGGGTGCGGGGCGCGGCGGTCGCGGAGGTCGGACGGCGGGGCTCAGGAGCCCGGGGTGCCGGCGCGCTTGGACGTCGCCTTCAGGTAGTCCCGGTTGAGCCGGCCGATGGTGTTCAGCGGGATGCCCTTCGGGCAGGCCGCCGCGCACTCGCCGATGTTGGTGCAGCCGCCGAAGCCGGCCTCGTCGTGCGCGTCCACCATGCCGATCACCCGGGTGTACCGCTCGGGCTGGCCCTGCGGCAGCAGCGAGAGCTGGGTGATCTTGGCGGCGGTGAACAGCATGCCGGAGCCGTTCGGGCAGGCCGCCACGCAGGCGCCGCAGCCGATGCAGGCGGCCGAGGAGAAGGCCGCGTCCGCGTCGGCCTTGGCCACCGGCGTGGAGTGGGCCTCCGGGGCGCTGCCGGTCGGCGCGGTGACGTACCCGCCGGCGGCGATGATCTGGTCGAAGGCGTTGCGGTCGACGACGAGGTCCTTGACGACCGGGAAGGCCCGGGCGCGCCACGGCTCGATGTCGATCGTGTCCCCGTCGGAGAACTGCCGCATGTGCAGCTGGCAGGCGGTGGTGCCGCGCTGCGGCCCGTGCGCCTCGCCGTTGATCATGAGGCTGCACATGCCGCAGATGCCCTCGCGGCAGTCGTGGTCGAACGCGACCGGCTCCTCGCCGTCGAGGATCAGCCGCTCGTTGAGCACGTCGAGCATCTCCAGGAAGGACATGTCCGGGGACACGTCCTGCACCGGGTAGGTCACCATCTGACCCTTGTCCTCGGGGCCCTTCTGGCGCCAGATGCGCAGGGTCAGGTTCACTTGTAGCTCCGCTGCGTGGGGTGGACGTATTCGAAGGTCAGGTCTTCCTTGTGCAGCACGGGCAGGCCGGTGCCGGCGTACTCCCAGGCCGCCACGTAGGAGAACCGGTCGTCGTCGCGCTGCGCCTCACCGTCGGGGGTCTGGTGCTCGGCCCGGAAGTGGCCGCCGCAGGACTCCTCGCGGTGCAGGGCGTCGATGCACATGAGCTCGGCCAGCTCGAAGAAGTCGGCCACCCGGCCGGCCTTCTCCAGCGACTGGTTGAGCCCCTCGCCGTCGCCCGGGACGCGGACCCGCTGCCAGAACTCGTCGCGCAGGGTGCGGATCTCGTCGATCGCCTTGCGCAGCCCGGCCTCGGAGCGCTCCATGCCGCAGTGCTCCCACATGATCTGGCCCAGCTCCCGGTGGAACGAGTCCACCGTGCGGTCGCCGTTGATCGCGAGCAGCCGCTGGAGCCGCTCCTCGACCTCGGTCCGCGCGGCCACCGCCTCGGGGTGGCTGGCGTCGACCTTCTCCAGCGGGCCGGAGGCCAGGTAGTTGGCGATGGTGTTCGGCAGCACGAAGTAGCCGTCGGCCAGGCCCTGCATGAGCGCCGAGGCGCCGAGGCGGTTCGCGCCGTGGTCGGAGAAGTTGGCCTCGCCGATCACGAACAGGCCCGGAATGGTCGACTGGAGGTCGTAGTCGACCCAGAGGCCGCCCATCGTGTAGTGCACGGCGGGGTAAATCCGCATCGGGACCTCGTACGGGTCCTCGCCGGTGATCCGCTCGTACATCTCGAAGAGGTTGCCGTACTTCGCCTCGATGGCCTTGCGGCCGAGCCGGTTGATCGCGTCGGCGAAGTCGAGGTAGACGCCGAGCCCGCCCGGGCCGACACCGCGCCCCTCGTCGCACACGTTCTTGGCGGCGCGGGAGGCGATGTCCCGGGGGACCAGGTTGCCGAAGGAGGGGTAGATCCGCTCCAGGTAGTAGTCCCGCTCGTCCTCTCCGATGTCCTTAGGGCTGCGGGCGTCGCCCTTGGCCTTGGGCACCCACACCCGGCCGTCGTTGCGCAGCGACTCGCTCATCAGGGTCAGCTTCGACTGGTGGTCGCCGGAGACCGGGATGCAGGTCGGGTGGATCTGCGTGTAGCAGGGGTTGGCGAAGTACGCGCCCTTGCGGTGCGCCCGCCAGGAGGCGGTGACGTTGCAGCCCTTGGCGTTGGTGGAGAGGTAGAAGACGTTGCCGTAGCCGCCGGAGGCGAGCACGACGGCGTCGGCCATCTCGGTGCTGATCTCGCCGGTGACCAGGTCGCGGACCACGATGCCGCGGGCCCGCCCGTCGACGACGACCAGTTCGAGCATCTCGTGCCGGGAGTTCATCTCCACGTTGCCCAGGCCGATCTGCCGCTCCAGCGCCTGGTACGCGCCGAGCAGCAGCTGCTGGCCCGTCTGGCCCCGGGCGTAGAAGGTGCGCTGCACCTGCGCCCCGCCGAAGGAGCGGGTGTCGAGCAGGCCGCCGTACTCGCGGGCGAACGGGACGCCCTGGGCGACGCACTGGTCGATGATGTTGACGGAGACCTCGGCCAGCCGGTGCACGTTCGACTCGCGGGAGCGGAAGTCGCCGCCCTTGACGGTGTCGTAGAAGAGCCGGTGCACCGAGTCGCCGTCGTTGCGGTAGTTCTTGGCGGCGTTGATGCCGCCCTGCGCGGCGATGGAGTGGGCCCGGCGCGGGCTGTCCTGGTAGCAGTAGGACCGCACGTGGTAGCCCTGCTCGGCCAGCGTCGCCGCGGCGGAGCCGCCGGCCAGGCCGGTGCCGACCACGATCACGGTCAGCTTCCGCCGGTTGGCCGGGTTGACCAGCTTCATCTCGAACCGGTGGCGGTCCCAGCGGGTCTCGATGGGGCCGTCGGGAGCCTTGGTGTCGGCGATCGGGTCGCCGGTGGTGAAGAGATCCATGTCAGGCCACCAATCCGGTGAGTACGGCGAACGGGACCACGAGGTAGCCGACGCAGAGCGCGACGGCGAAGACGAGGGCCGCGGCGCGCGCCCGGCGCTCGCCCTTCGGGGTCTGCTGGCCGAGGCTGCGGAACGCGCTGAAGGCGCCGTGCCGCAGGTGGAAGCCGAGCGTGACGATCGCCAGGGTGTAGAAGAGCGTGACGTACCAGCGGTCCGCCGCGAAGTCCTGGACCACGTTGCCGTACGGGTTGGCGGCGTCGCCCTGGGGGTTCAGGTGACCGGTGGTCAGGTCCAGGATGTGGTAGATCACGAAGAGCAGGATGATCACACCACCCCAGCGCATCGTGCGGGCCGCGTAGTTGACGTGGATCTTCCGGCGGTGCGCGTACTGGACCGGGCGGGCCGCCCGGGCGCGCCGGGCCAGCACGGTGGCCGAGACGATGTGCGCCAGCACGGCCACGGTGAGCACGGTGCGCTGGATCCACAGGTACCAGGTCTTCGGCAGCAGCGGCGTCCCGAGCTCGCGCAGCCAGTGCGCGTAGTGGTCGAACGACGTCTCGCCCGTGAAGATCTTCAGGTTGCCGAGCATGTGCACGACCAGGAACAGCACCAGGATGATGCCCGTCACCGCCATGACGGCCTTGAGGCCGACATTGGAGCGGATGGGCGACCGAGTTTTCGTGATTACCACGCGATCGACGCTAGGAGCAGTTCGATCAGGCGTCCAATGCATCGACTTCGCAGTCTTGATAGCCATAAGCTATACAGATGCAGCTCCATCAGCTCCGGTACTTCGTCGCGGTCGCAGAAGTACGACATTTCACCCAAGCTGCCGATCTGGTGGGCATCACCCAGCCTTCTCTCAGTAAGCAAATTCACGCCCTGGAGACCGACCTGGGGGCCCCGCTCTTCGAGCGGGTAAGGGGCAACATCACCCTCACCGCGGCCGGCGAGGTGCTGCTGCCGTTGGCCAAGCGGATCCTCGCCGACGTGGACACCGCCACCCGCGAGGTGCAGGAGCTGGTCGGGCTGCGCCGGGGCCGCGTCCGGCTCGGCGCCACCCCCAGCCTGGCCACCTCGCTGGCCCCACCGGTGCTGCGCCGGTTCCGCGACGCCCACCCCACCGTCGACCTGCGGGTGGAGGAGGGCGGGTCGCAGGACCTGGTGCGTGACCTGCTCCGCGGCGACCTCGACCTGGCGCTCATCATCATGCCGTCGGCCGGCACCGACCCCGGGCTGCGCGCCGACCCGATCCTGCGGGAGAGCCTGGTGGTCGCCTCGGTCGACCCGCTGCCGGCGGCCACCGAGCGGGGCGAGGTGCGCATCGTCGACCTGCGCGACCAGCCCCTCGTGATGTTCCGCCAGGGCTACGACCTGCGGGACGCCACCATCCAGGCGTGCCGGGAGGCCGGCTTCGAGCCGACCCTCTCGGTGGACGGCGGGGAACTGGACGCCGTGCTCAGCTTCGTCGAGGCCGGGCTCGGCGCGGCCCTGGTGCCCGGCATCGCGGTCACCCGCCGGCCGGGCATCCGGGTCACCCGGCTCGTCCCGCCCGGCGTCCGCCGGACCATCGCGGTGGCCCGCCGCCGCGACGTGGTGCCCACCCACGCCGGTCGCGAGCTGCGTCGCATCCTCCTGGAGTACGTGCACGACGCCACCGCGGCCGAGCGGCTCCCCGCCGGCGTGGAGCCGCTCTAGCGGCCCTCGGCGTCGTCCATGGCGCGGTAGATGCGCTGCTCGGAGACCGGGTACGGGGTGCCGAGCGCCTGGGCGAAGACGTTCACCCGCAGCTCCTCGATCATCCAACGGATCTGCCGGACCGCCGCCGACTGCCGTCTCGCGGGCGGCAGCGCGGCGAGCATGTCCTCGTACTCCTTCTGGACCACGGCGACCCGGTCCTGCTGCTGCTTGTCCCGCTGCGGGTTGCCGGGCAGCCGGTCCAGCCGCCGCTCGATCGCGGTCAGGTAGCGCAGCAGGTCGGGCAGGCGGGCGTACCCGGCCTCGGTGACGAAGCCCTTGTGGACCAGGCCGCCGAGCTGGTTGCGGATGTCGGCCAGGGCGGCCACCACCGCCAGGTTCCGGGTGGCGCCCAGTCGCTGCTCCACGGCGTACGCGGCGGCCAGCACCTGCCGCACCCGGCCCATCACGTCGACCACCGTGTCGACCAGGTCGGCGCGGACCCGCTCGCGTAGCGCGGCGAAGCCCTCGGCGTCCCAGGCCGGGCCGCCCGCGTCCGCCATGAGCTTGTCGATGGCCGCGCCGGCCGCGTCCTCGATCAGGGCCGGCACCCCGCCGTGCGGGTTGCGGGACAGCGCCAGCTTGGCCTCGTTGCTGAGCCGCCCCTGGAGGAACTTCGCCGGGGAGGGCACGGTCAGCCGGAGCAGCCGCCGGGTGCCCGCCCAGTGCGCGGCCTCCTGCTCGGCGGGGGAGTCGAACACCTTCACCCCGACGGTGGTGCCCTCGTCGACCAGGGCCGGGTACGCGGTCACCGCGTATCCCGCGCGGACCTGCTCGATGGTGCGCGGCAGGGTGCCGATGTCCCACCCGGTCAGCCCGGTGCGGGCCACGTCCGGCGCGGCGGCGGCGACGACCTGGCGTACCTCCTGGCGCAGCTCGCGTTGCAGGGCCGGCAGGTCCTTGCCCTCGGCGACCGGCTTGTCGTCCTCGCCGAGCACCCGGAAGGTGACCCGCAGGTGCGGCGGCAGCTTGCCCACGTCCCAGGCGTCCCGCGGCACGGTCACCCCGGTCATCCGCCGCAGTTGCCGGGTGAGCGCGTCGAGCAGCGGCTCCTCGCCGGCTGGCAGCTGCGCGAGCGCCGCCCGCGCGTAGTCGGGCACCGGGACGAAGTTGCGCCGGATCGCCTTGGGCAGGGACCGGATCAGCGCGATGACCAGCTCCTCGCGCAGGCCCGGCACCTGCCAGTCGAAGCTCTCCGCCGGCACCTGGTTGAGCAGCGGCAGCGGGATGTCCACGGTCACGCCGTCGGTGGGGGTGCCCGGGTCGAAGGTGTAGGTCAGCGGCAGGGCGACCCCGTCGGCCCGCCACTCGTCCGGGTAGTCGGTCCCGTCCACCCCGCCGCGACCGGAGTTGACCAGCAGCTCGCGGGTGAAGGTGAGCAGGTCCGGCTGCTCGCGGCGGGTCTTCTTCCACCAGGTGTCGAAGTGCCGGCCGGAGACCACGTCGGCGGGGATCCGCTGGTCGTAGAAGTGGTAGATCGTCTCGTCGTCGACCAGGATGTCCCGCCGTCGGGCCCGGTTCTCCAGCTCCTCCACCTCGGCCAGCAGCCGCTGGTTGTCCCGCCAGAACTGGTGGTGGTTCTGCCAGTCGCCCTCGACGAGGGCGTGCCGGAGGAACAGTTCCCGGCTCAGCACCGGGTCGATCCGGCCGAAGTTGACCTTGCGGGAGGTCACGATCGGGATGCCGTAGAGGGTGACCTTCTCGTAGGCCATCACGGCGGCCTGCTTCTTCTCCCAGTGCGGCTCGCTGTAGCTGCGCTTCACCAGGTGCTGGGCGAGCGGCTCGACCCACTCCGGCTCGACCCGGCCGGCCACCCGGCCCCAGAGCCGGGAGGTCTCCACCAGCTCGGCGGCCATCACCCAGCGCGGCGGCTTCTTGAACAGCGCCGAGCCCGGGAAGATCGCGAACTTGGCCCCGCGCGCCCCCAGGTACTCGTGCTTCTGCGCGTCCTTGAGCCCGAGGTGGGAGAGCAGGCCGGGCAGCAGGGACTGGTGCACCTTCGGGGTGTCGATCTCCTCCGGCAGGTCCGCGCCGCCGCGCCGGCCCTCGCCCTGGTCCGAGGTACGCAGCACCTGGCGCAGCTGGCTGACGATGTCCTGCCATTCGCGCACCCGCAGGTAGTTCAGGTACTCCGCCTTGCACATCCGCCGGAAGGCGCTGGAGGACAGGGCCCGCTGCTGCTCGCGCAGGTAGCGCCACAGGTTCAGGTACGCGACGAAGTCCGATTCCCGGTCGGCGAACCGGGCGTGCGCCTGGTCGGCCTGGGCCTGCTTGTCGGCGGGCCGCTCGCGCGGGTCCTGGATGGAGAGCGCGGCCGCGATCACGACCACCTCGGTGGCGCAGCCGTTGCGCTCGCCTTCGAGGACCATCCGGGCCAGCCGCGGGTCGACCGGGAGCTGGGCCAGCCGCCGGCCGAGCGGGGTGAGCCGCTTCGCCGGGTCGGTCTCGGCCGGGTCCAGGGCGCCCAGCTCGTGCAGCAGGTTCACGCCGTCGGTGACGTTGCGCCGGTCCGGCGGGTCGATGAACGGGAACGCGGCGATGTCGCCCAGCCCGATCGAGGTCATCTGGAGGATGACCGAGGCCAGGTTGGTGCGCAGGATCTCCGGGTCGGTGAACTCGGGCCGGTTCTCGAAGTCCTGCTCGTCGTAGAGGCGGATGCAGATGCCGTCCGAGGTGCGCCCGCAGCGCCCCTTGCGCTGGTTGGCGCTCGCCTGCGACACCGGCTCGATGGGCAGCCGCTGCACCTTGAGCCGGCTGGAGTAGCGGGAGATCCGGGCCGTGCCCGGGTCCACCACGTACTTGATGCCGGGGACGGTCAGCGAGGTCTCCGCGACGTTCGTGGCGAGCACCACCCGGCGCCCGGCGTGCGGGGCGAAGACCCGGTGCTGCTCGGCCGTCGAGAGCCGGGCGTAGAGGGGGAGGATCTCGGTGCCGAGCAGCGAGCGCTTCTTCTGCACCAGCTTGCCGAGCGCGTCGGCGGTGTCCCGGATCTCCCGCTCGCCGCTCAGGAAGACCAGGATGTCGCCGGGTCCCTCGGCGGCCAGCTCCTCGACCGCGTCGCCGATGGCCTGGATCTGGTCCCGGACGTTCTCCTCGTCCCCGTCGTCCTCCTCCTCGGTCTCGACGACCTCGACCAGCGGGCGGTAGCGCACCTCCACCGGATAGGTCCGGCCGGACACCTCGACGACCGGCGCGGGGTTGCCCTCGGCGTCGGCGAAGTGCTTCGCGAACCGGTCGGTCTCGATGGTCGCCGAGGTGATGACCACCTTGAGGTCGGGACGGCGGGGCAGCAGCTGCCGGAGGTAGCCGAGGATGAAGTCGATGTTGAGGCTGCGCTCGTGCGCCTCGTCGATGATCAACGTGTCGTACTGGCGGAGCATCCGGTCGGTCTGCAACTCGGCCAGCAGGATGCCGTCGGTCATCAGCTTGACCAGGCTGTTGTCGCCGACCTGGTCGGTGAAGCGCACCTTGTAGCCGACCACGTCGCCCAGCTCGGTGCCGAGCTCCTCGGCGATCCGGTCCGCCACGGTCCGCGCGGCGAGCCGGCGGGGCTGGGTGTGGCCGATCAGCCCGGTGACGCCGCGGCCCAGCTCCAGGCAGATCTTGGGCAGCTGGGTGGTCTTGCCGGAGCCCGTCTCGCCGGCCACGATCACCACCTGGTGGTCGCGGATGGCGGCGGCGATGTCGTCCTTGCGCTCGCTGACCGGCAGTTGCGCGGGATAGGTGACGGTCGGCACGGCGGCCCGCCGGGCGGCCAGCCGCGCCTCGGCCCGGGCCACGTCGGCCGCGATCTCGGTCAGCGCCGACTCCCGCCGCTGCGGGTCGCGCAGCTTCCGCACCCCGTCCAGCCGCCGCTGGAGCCGGCGCTGGTCGCGGAACATCAGGGCGGAGAGGCGGCGGTGCAGGTCGCGGACGGTCTCGGGTACGGCGGGTGCGGCTGGATTCTGCATGTCGTCGCCAAGGATAGGCAGGCGTCCGGCCGAGCGCCCCCGGGTTACCGGCGGCCGCGGCCGCCCGCGTGCCCTCCCAGGTGGGGGTGGGTGGCCGGGCTAGAGTTTCCGCCGAGGCGAGGTCGACGACGGGACGGGATGATCATGCGCGACACCGACCGGGCTCTGGTGCAGGCCGCGATGGCCGTCGCCAAGCTGCGCTGCCGCAGCGACAACCACACGGTCGCCGCCGCGGCGCGGACCACGGACGGCCGGGTCTTCAGCGGCGTGAACGTCTATCACTTCACCGGCGGCCCGTGCGCCGAGGTGGTGGCCATCGGGGCCGCCGCCACGCAGGGGGCGGGCGATCTGGAGACCATCGTCGCGGTGGGGGACCGGGGCCGGGGCGTCATCCCGCCGTGCGGCCGGTGCCGGCAGGTGCTCCTCGACTACTTCCCGTCGATCCGGGTGATCGTCGGCCCGCCGGACGCGCTGCGGGCGGTCCCGGTGACCGACCTGCTGCCCGAGACGTACGTCTGGTCGGACCACCAGGTGGAGGTGCCGGTCGGGCCGCCGCGCACCGGGGTGTGGCCGATGCCGGTGGTGCCGGGCAGCCGCCAGGCCGCCGAGGACTGAACCCCCTCCCGCGAGCGTCGTCGTCCGGTCTTGCGGCGCTTCTACAACGTTGTAATACTCGGGTCGTCCCCGCGACGAGGAGGCCCGATGACATCGCAGCTGATCGAGGACGAGATCCCCGTCGAGGCCCTCGGTGACCTCTACCGCGACGGCATCACCGCCTGCCGTGGAGCCTTCGGGGTGGACTGGGTCGAGCGGGTCGGCGAGGACGTCGACGCCGCGTTCCGGGAGGCCCGGTCCCGGCCCGACGGCGCGGTCGGCCGCGGCCCCGAGCGCTGGTACGTCGAGATCCACCCGGAGCAGCTGCGCGGCTTCGTCGACCTGGTCACCCACCCGTGGGTGGTGTCGGTGTGCCGGGCGGTGCTCGGCCCCGACTACGAGATCGTCGAGCTGGGGTTCGACATCCCGTTCCCCGGCGCGAAGACCCAGCCCTGGCACCGGGACTTCCCGATGCCCGAGGAGACCCGGCTGCGGCGCCGGCTCACCTCGCTGGCGTTCAACCTGACCACCGTGGACACCGTCGAGGAGATGGGGCCGTTCGAGATCGCCCCGGGCACCCAGTGGGACGACGGCCGCGACTTCGACCACGAGATGTTCCCGTCGAAGGACCGGTACCCCCGCTACGAGGCCCGCGCGGTCCGCAAGTACCCGAAGCGCGGCGACATCTCGGCGCGCTCCGCGCTCACCATCCACCGGGGCACCCCGAACGTCAGCGACCTGGCCCGGCCCGTGCTGGTGCTCGGCGTCGACGCGCCGGGCGCGGGCAACGCCGCCCACCACGACCTGGCCGTCACCCGGGACTACTGGGCGGGCCTGCCGGAGCTGGTCCGGGAGCACCTGCGCTGTCCCGTGGTCGACGCTCTTGAGCCCATCCGCCAGAAGCACACCATCGAGGGGCTGGTGATGGGCGCGGAGTAGGGCGCCAGGGTCAGTCGCCCGCGGCGGCCTCCAGCATCGAGCGGGGCACCGGCACCTGCTCGAAGCGGACGTTGCCCTCCGGCACCATCCAGCTCAACACCTGCGCCTCCAACCGCCCCGCGCGGACGGCGGGGTCGTTGGCGTAGAGCTCGCGGGCCATCTGCGGGTCGACCGACAGCACGACGAAGCCGCGGATCCGCTCGTCGTCACCACCGAGGAACGGGCCGGCCGCGAGCACGGCGCCCTGCTCCACCAGCCCGGCCTGGTGGGCCAGGTGCGCGTCCTGGAGCCGGTCGAGCGCGTCCTGGGGCAGGTCGGGCGCGTCGTCCGGCCGGACCAGGAGCACCACGGTGTGCTGGTCGAATCGCATGCCCTCAGGGTAGGGGCTGCCGGGCCCGCAGCGCCCGGATCGACCAGTCGAGCACCGGGGCCAGGCTCTCCACCGGCGGCCAGCCGTTGACCACCGAGAGCAGGCGCAGGTACCGCTCCCGGCGCGGGTCGCCGGCGGCCTCCAACCGGTCCAGCAGCCGTCGGCGCAGGTCGGCGTCGTCCGGGCGGCCGCACAGCAGTGCGTACCGGCTCGTCACCGCCGCGACGACCTCGTCGGCCGGCGGTGCGGCCGGGTCGATGCCGGCGGCCAGCGCCGGGGCGACCTCCTCCCGGACCACGGCGACCGCGTCGCGGCGGACACCCGGCGCGCCGGCCCGGTCGGCCGCGTGCTGCTCCGCCAGCCGCCGCAGGCCCGACCGGAAGTCCGGGTCCAGGGTCAGCTCGGCCAGCTCCACCCACGCCTCGACCTGCTCGTCGGCGGGATCGTCGGGCAGTGCGGGGGTGAGCGAGCGGCGGATTCCCGCGAACCCCGGGTCGGTCAGGCCCGCGAACGCGGCGTCGAGGAACTCGTCGACCAGCCGCCGCCGCTCCGCCTCGGCGAGCCCGGCCAGCCGGTGCAGCAGATCCGCCTGGGCCGCGGTGGACCCGCGTCGGGCGACCACGGTCAGCACCGCGCGGCGGAGCCGCAGCACCCGGATCTGGGTGGCCAGGGCCTCGGCGTGCGCCGCGGCGACCTCGGCCAGCCCGACCTCCCGCTCCACCACCCGGCGCACCGTCGGCAGGTCGACGCCCAGCTCCCGCAGCGTCCGGACCAGCTCCAGGCGGGCCAGGGACTCCTCCCCGTAGCGGCGGTGGCCGGTCGGGCCACGGCCGGTCGGCGGCAGGATCCCGCGGTCGGACCAGAAGCGGATCGTCTTCACCGGCAACCCGGTCCGCCGGGCCAGGTCGCCGATCGAGTAGTGGGTCGCACCGTCCATGCCGCCCACCCTGCCGCCTCCCCTCGGTGGAGGCGCAACCCGCAGCATCGACGAAAGCGAGTTAGGCGTGCCTAACCAGCTCGGTTAAGGTAAGGCGTACCTAATCCGAGAGGCGAGCACCCCTTGTGACCACCGTCGCCGTCCGGCCCGCCCGGGCCGACGCCCCCACCCGCCGCGGCACCCCCCGCCGCCTCGCGGTCACCGTGGCGGCGGCCCTCCTGCTCGTCGCCGCGCTGCTGGCCAGCCTGGCGCTCGGCAGCCGCCACCTCCCCGTCGACCAGGTGTGGCACGCCCTGGTCGCCCCGGACGGCGGCGACGCCACCACCGTCGTCCGCGAGCTGCGGCTGCCGCGCACCGCCCTCGGGCTGGTCGTCGGGGTCGCCCTCGCCCTGGCCGGGGTGCTCTTCCAGGCCGTCACCCGCAACCCGCTCGCCGAACCGCGCATCCTCGGGGTCAGCGCCGGCGCGTCCTTCGGGGTGGTGCTGGCCATCGCCGTCTTCGGCGTGAGTACGCTCACCGGGTACGTCTGGTTCGGCATCGCCGGCGCGCTGCTCGCCGGGCTGCTGGTCTTCGCCGTCGCCAACCGCACCCGCGAGGGCGCGAGCCCGGTCACCCTCGCGCTGGTCGGCGCGGCGCTCGACGCCGGTCTCGGCGCCGTCGTGTACGCGCTGCTCAGCATCGACGCCCGCACCTTCGAGGAGTACCGGTTCTGGGTGGTCGGCGGCCTCACCGGGCGGGACGTCGGCGTCGCCGGTCAGGTGCTCCCGTTCGTCCTCGCCGGCACGGTCCTCGCGGCGCTGGCCGCCCGCGGCCTGGACGCGCTGGCCCTCGGCGACGACGTCGCCCGCGGCCTCGGCCACCGGATCGCCCTGGTCCGCCTCGCGGCCGGGTTCGGCGGGGTGCTGCTCACCGGCGCCGCGGTGGCCGCCGCCGGGCCGATCGCCTTCGTCGGGCTGGCCGTGCCGCACCTGGCCCGGGCCCTGGTGGGCGCCGACCACCGGTGGACCCTGCTGGTCGCCGCGCTGCTCGGGCCGGCCCTGGTGCTCGGGGCGGACGTGGTCGGCCGGCTGGTCGCCCCGCCCGGCGAGGTCCCGGCCGGCATCATCACCGCGCTGGTCGGCGCGCCGCTGCTCGCCTTCCTGGTCCGCCGCGCCAAGGTCGTGACGGCATGAGCGCGGGGAGTGCGCCGGGTCTGCGTGCCCCACGGTCGCGGATGAAGATCGGCGCCCCGAACACCGCCCTGGCGGGGCGGTCGCTGCTGCGGGTCGGTCCGCTGGCCGTTCCGGTGCGCCGCCGGCCGGTGCTGGTCGCGGTCACGCTCGTCCTCCTGCTCGCCGCCGCCGTGGTGCTCAGCCTCTCGCTCGGCACCCCGTACGTCGCCCCGGCCGATGTGCTGCGCGCGCTCTCCGGCGCCGGCACCCCGTACGACCTCGTGGTGCTCGACCTGCGGCTGCCCCGCGCGGTGCTCGCGGCGCTGGCCGGGGCGGCGTTCGGGGTGGCCGGCACCCTGATCCAGAGCGTGGCCCGCAACCCGCTGGCCAGCCCCGACGTCATCGGGGTGACCCAGGGCGCCGGCCTGGCCGCCACGGTGGCCCTGACCAGCGGCGCCGCGGCGGTCCTGGTGGCGCCGGCCGCGCTGGTCGGTGGCCTGGTGGCGGCCGTCCTGGTCTTCGCCCTCGGTGCGCGGCACGGCCTGGCCGCGCAGCGTTTCGTGCTGGCCGGCGTGGCGGTGGCGTTCGCGCTCCGGGCGCTGACCGAGGTGGTCATGCTCTCCGCCGACCCGATCGACGGGCTGCGCGCCCAGCTCTGGCTGATCGGCACCCTGGCCGGCAAGGGCTGGACCGAGGCGGCCTGGATCGCCGGCACGCTCGCCGCGCTGCTGCCCGTCCTGCTCTGGGCCGGCTGGGCGCTGCGCAGCACGGCGCTGGACGACGACACGGCCCGGGGGATCGGGCTGCGCCCGGTGGCCCGCCGGGTCGGCCTGGCCGCCACCGGTGTGCTGGCCGCCGCCACCGTCACCGCCCAGGTCGGCGCGGTGGACTTCGTGGCGCTGGTCGCCCCGCAGGTGGCCCGGCGGCTGGTGCGAGCGGAGCGGCCGCCGCTGCTCTGCTCCGCCCTGCTCGGCGCGCTCCTGCTGGTGCTCGCCGACCTGGCCGGCCGCCGGCTGTTCGCCCCCACCCAGCTCCCGGCCGGCGTGCTCACCGCGGCGATCGGCGGCCCCTATCTGATCTTCCTGCTGCTGCGGAACCGAGGGAGGCGGTCGTGACCGCGATGCTGTCCACCCGCGACCTGGTCGCCGGCTACGAGACCCGGACCGTCCTCGACGGGCTGGACCTCGATCTGCCCGCCGACGCGTTCACGGTGATCGTCGGGCCGAACGCCTGCGGCAAGTCCACCCTGCTGCGCACCATGGCTCGCCTGCTCACCCCGCGCCGCGGCGCGGTGCTGCTCGACGGCACGGCGATCCGCGACCTGCCCACCCGCGAGGTGGCCCGGCGGCTCGGCGTGCTGCCGCAGAGCCCGCTGGTGCCCGAGGGGATCACCGTCGCCGACCTGGTCGGCCGGGGCCGCCAGCCCTACCAGCGCTGGTGGCGGCAGTGGTCCGCGGAGGACGGCCGGGCCGTCGAGGAGGCCATGGCCATGGCCGACGTGGCCGAGCTGGCCGACCGGCCGGTGGACACCCTCTCCGGCGGCCAGCGGCAGCGGGTCTGGATCGCCATGACGCTGGCCCAGGACACCGAGGCGCTGCTGCTGGACGAGCCGACCACCTTCCTCGACCTGGCCCACCAGGTGGAGGTGCTGGACCTGCTGCACCGGCTGCGCGTCGAGCGGGGCCGGACCGTGGTCGCCGTGCTGCACGACCTCAACCAGGCCGCCCGCTACGCCGACCACCTGGTCGCCATGCGGGCCGGCGCGGTGGTCGCCGCCGGCCCGCCGCGCGAGATCCTCACCGCCGACCTGGTCCGCGACGTCTTCGGGCTCGACTGCGTGGTCGTGCCCTGCCCGGTCACCGGCGCCCCGCTCGTGGTGCCCGCCCTCACCCACACCTCGGCCGCTCCGGCCGCCACGCCGGCCCCGGCCGGCGCCTCCGTCGGCGACGCGTGACCGCGCGCCGGCCCGTACCTGTCAGGAAAGGACCTTTTTGATGCGTCGTCTCGCCGTCGCTCTCACCGCGGCCCTCGCCCTCGGCGTGGGCCTCACCGCCTGCGGGGAGAGCGATCCCGTCTCCGGCACCAGCGCCGGGGAGACCCGGGAGATCACCCACGCCATGGGCACCACCAAGGTGCCCGCCGAGCCGAAGCGCGTCGTGGTGCTCGACACCGACAAGATCGACACCGCGCTCTCGCTGGGCGTCACCCCGGTCGGCGCGGCCACCGCCGGCGAGGCGAAGAGCTGGCCCACCTACTTCGGCGCGGACAAGCTCGCCGGCATCAAGGAGGTCGGGGTGCTCACCGAGCCCGACCTGGAGGCGATCAACGCGCTCAAGCCGGACCTGATCCTCGGCAGCAAGTTCCGCCAGGAGAAGTTCTACGACGAGCTGTCCGCCATCGCCCCGACCGTGTTCACGGAGAAGGTGGGCATCAGCTGGAAGGAGAACTTCCTCCTCGACGGCAAGGCCCTCGGTAAGGAGCAGCAGGCCAAGGAGCAGCTGGCCACGTACGAGAAGCGGGCCAAGGACTTCGGCGCGAAGCTCGGCGACGCCTCGTCGCGGAAGGTCTCCATCGTGCGCTTCATCCCGGGCAACATCCGGGTCTACGGCCCGGACTCGTTCTCCGGCATCGTGGTCGGCGACACCGGCCTGGGCCGCCCGGCGCGGCAGCTGCTGGAGGGCAAGGAGGACAAGCGCTTCGACCTGGTCAGCCCCGAGCGGGTCAACGAGGTCGACGGCGACGTCGTCTTCGTGACCGCGTACGGCGAGAAGGCCGCCGCCGAGCAGGCGAAGGTCACGGCCGGCAGCCTCTGGCAGGGCCTGTCCGCGGTGAAGACGGGCAAGGCGCACGTGGTCTCCGACGAGGTCTGGATGACCGGCATCGGCGTCGGCGCCGCCAACAAGATCCTGGACGACCTGGAGAAGTACCTGGCGGCCTGAGCCACCGACCGTCCGCGCCCGCCCGGCCCCGTGCCGGGCGGGCGCTGTCGTCCTCAGGCGGGGAGCGGGTGGTCGGCCTCGAACCGGTCCCGGGTGAGGAAGGCGAGCTGCGCCCGCTTGTCCGGCATGTCGATCTCGGCGTCGAAGGTGAAGCCCTCCCGCTCCAGCCGGCGCAGCGCGCGCTCGTTGCGCACGTCCGGCTCCACAACGATGCGCTGCCGCGTCGGGTCGGTGAAGAGGAAGCGGGCCAGGGCCGGCCCGACCGCCGAGGTGAGGCCGGGGAGCTGCCGGCCGGGCGCGAGCAGCAGGTGCATCCCGATGTCGCCGGCGCGGACCGGGTAGCGCTCGCCGACCGGGTCGGCCTCGGGCTGGTAGGTCTGGAACAGGCCGACCGCCGCACCGTCCAGGGTGATCAGGTACGCGTGGTGGGTGGCCAGCCCGTCGAGGAACGCGTAGACCTCCCGCACCTCCGCCTCGGTGTGCTCGCCCATGCCCCAGAACCGGGCCCACGGCTGGGTCACCCAGCCGTGCAGCAGCGCCGCGTCCGCCCCCGGGTCGACCGGGACGAGCCGCAGCTCGCCGAGGCCGGGCAGCTTCTCCTGGTACGTCATGACGGGTCTCCTTCTCGCGTGCGGTCCGCGCCGGGCACCGGGATCAGCTCGCCGGCCGCCCAGCGCGGCAGTTGGTCGTCGAAGTGCGGGTCGCCCGCCCGGCCGGAGGCGCCGAACGGCACCACCCAGCGGCTGCGCGAGCGGTCGGTGAGGTCCCAGACGTAGCGGGCCACCGGGCCGCGCCAGCAGGCGTCGGAGACCCCGGGGACGCTGGAGGTGGCGAGCACGCAGTCGGTGTCGCCGCCGAGGGCCACCCGGTCGCGCATCGCCGCCACCGCGGCGTCGACCTCGGGGGCCGCGCCGAGGTGCACGGGGTGCAGGCGGTGCCGCGCGCCCCACGCCGGGGCCGGGCCGGCCGCCGCCACCTCGGCCAGCGCCGCCGCGGCGACCACGCCGACGTCCACGCCGAGCCGGTCCGCCCCGGCGACCAGCCCGTCGAGGGCGTGCCCGAGCCGGGCGAGGGGATCGGTCCACGGCGCGAACAGCTCGTCGTAGCGGGCCGCCGTGCGCAGCGGTCGCAGCCGGGGATGGTCGTGCAGCCGGCGGACCAGGGCGTTCCGCCAGGCCGCCCAGGCGCCGGCGTCGGTGCTGTCGGCGGCCATCCGGCGGTCCCAGGCGCGCAGCCGTTCCCGCAGCGTCCGCGCGGCCGGGTCGAGGCTCCCCGGGTCGAGCCGGTCGAGCACCGCACCCAGCGGGCCGGCCGCCAGCCGAGTGTCGATGTGCACGGCGTCGGACGCAACGTCGGCGGCGAGCAGGTCCCGGATCCGGGCGGCGCGATGCGGGGGCGCGAAGTCGATCCCGAGGTCGGCCACGTCGTCGCGGCGGTCGTTGGCGCAGACCGCCACCCCGGCCACCTCGACCGGCTTGGCCTCGGCGTACCGGCCGGACCACCGGTAGCGCGGCTCCCAGCCGGGCACCGGCACCCACCGGCAGCGGTCGTCGCGCAGCGGCACCAGCCCGGCGACGAGTTGCCGCACGCCGCCGTGCCGGTCGGCCACCAGCACGCTGTTGACCGGCTCGACCCAGCCGCGCAGGGCCTCGGTGACGTCGTCCACGGTCCGCGACCGCAGCAGCGGCAGCAGCGCGTCGAAGCCGAGGTCCGCCTCGACCCGGGCGGGAATCCGCAGGCTGAGCGCCTCGCCGGTGTGCCGGTCGTGGTCGACCACCGGGCCGCGCGGGGTCTCGATCACCTCGACCGGCTCGGGGGCGGCGCCGCGGACCCGGATGCGCTCGACGTGGTGGCGGGCCGGCAGCCAGCCGTCGGCGTCCCGGACCAGCACCCGCCCGCCGTCGCGGCGCAGCTGCTCGCGGTAGACGTCCTGGTAGTCGGCCATCGCGTTGGTGACCGCCCAGGCCACCTCGCCGGCGTGGCCGAAGTGCGGCAGCCCCGGCACGCCGGGGAAGGCGAACCCGAGCACGTCGAACTCGGGGCAGGTCAGCCGGACCTGCTGGTAGCTCCCGGGCAGCTCCAGCAGCCGGTGCGGGTCGCCGGCCAGCACCGGCCCCCGCCCGGCGGTCGGGTCGCCGGGCACCACCCAGGCGTTGCTGCCCGACCCGCCCGGTCCCTCGACCGCGAACAGGCCCGTCGCCGCCGGGCCGAGGGCGGCCTCCACGTGGGCCCGCCAGAGCTTGTTGGGGAAGGTGCCGAAGAGGATGTGCTGGACCAGGAAGACGCCGAGCGGGGACCAGGGACGCCACCGGCCGGGGGCGCAGCCGGTCGCCGCGAACTCGGGAGCGCCGGCCGCGCCCTCGGCGAGCCCGGCGTTCACCCCGTCCACGTACGCGGTGACCCAGCGGCGGGTGGCGGGGGAGAGCCGCCGGAAGCAGCGGGCGGCGGTGTCGGCGAGGCGGGCCCGCCGGGCGAACCGGTCCCAGCCGAGCTCGGCGGGGCCGAGGTGTTCAGCCAGCCGCCCCTCGGCACGCCAGCGCTCGACCTCGATCTGCCAGGCGCGGTCGAGCGCGGCGGCGCGGCCCTGGAGACGGGCCAGCTCGTCGACGTCGTCCCCCCACAGCAGCGGCACACCCCAGGCGTCACGCCGGATGCCGCTCACCGGCCGGCCGTCGCGGACACGTCACCGGCCGGCCACATCATGAACATCAACTTAGGTTACCCTCCCCTAACTAAGCCAGACCTTACTGGAGGGGTCACCTTGAAGCGGAACTGGGAAGCGCTGGTGCTGCGGGCCATGGGCGGGCGGAACTTCCGGCTCACCGTGCTCGGCACCGAGCCGGTCGGCGACCGGTACCGGCGGCTGCTGATGGACGGCGGCGACCTGCTGGACGCCTGCGGCGTGCACCCCACCATGTGGATCCGGCTCTGGTTCGACAACGACGGCAAGCCGCACCAGCGGGCGTACACCCTTGTCGACCCCGACCCGGCCACCGGCCGGTTCCACCTGGAGTTCGCCCTGCACGACGGGTGCGCCGCCCGCTGGGCCGAGACCGCGGCCGCCGGCGACACCATCGATGCCACCGTGCAGGGCAGCGCCTTCGCCCTGCCCGAGCCGGCCCCGCGCCACCTCTACCTGGTCGGCGACGCCGCCTCGCTGCCGGCGGTGAACAGCCTGCTCGACGCCGCCGCCGACGTGCCCGCCACGGTCTGGCTGGAGTACGCCCACGAGGGGGAGCGGGCGCTTGAGCCGCGCGCCCGGGACCACCACGAGGTCACCTGGATCCCGCGCGGCGGAAACGGCGAGGGCCTCGTGAAGACCGTCCGGGACGCGCTGCCGGCCGCCGACGACGCGCACTACTGGCTGGCCGCCGAGGCGGCCAGCACCCGGGACATCACCCGGCACCTGCGCCGTACCCTCGGCGTGGCGAAGCACCAGGTGACGTCGCTCGGCTACTGGAGCGCCCAGTGACCGGCCGCCTCGGCACGCTCACCACGCTCTACGTCACCCAGTACCTCGGGGTGGGCTTCATCACCGTCGGGCTGACCGCGATCCTGCGCGACGGCGGCACCTCCCTGGAGACCCTCGCGCTGCTCCAGATCGTGGGTCTGGTGTGGCCGGTCAAGTTCCTCTGGGCCCCGATCCTCGACCGGTACGGCTCGCGCCACCGCGGCCACTACCGCTCCTGGCTGCTGGTCCTCCAGGCCGGGCTGGTGCTGGCGCTGGCCGCGCTGCTGCCCTTCGACCGCCCCGCCGACCGGCTCGGCCCGGTCGTCGCGGTCTGCCTCGCGTACGTGCTGCTCTCCGCGACCCAGGACATCGCCGTGGACGCCGTGGCCGTGCGGCTGCTCACGGCCCGCTCCCGGGGCACCGGCAACGGCATCCAGGTCGCCGCCAGCTACCTGGGCAACCTGCTCGGCGGCGGCGCCTGCGTGGTGGTCTACGACCGGTACGGCTGGCGGCCGGCGATCCTGCTGCTGGCCGCGCTGACCGCGGTCGGCCTGCTGGTGGTCTGGCGGTTCCGCGAGCCGCCCCGCACCGACCGGCTGCCCTCCACGGCGCACGCCTACCGGGCGCTGCTGTCCGTGTTCGCCCAGCCGGGCTGCCGGTGGTGGACCTTCGGCGTCGTGCCGCTGCTCTACGTCGGGGCCGGAGCGGCCTACGCGCTGGTCACCCCCGCCCTGGTGGACGCCGGCTGGACGCTTCAGCGGATCGGCGTGGTCACCGGAGTGGTGACCAGCGTGCCCGCGATCGCGGCCGGCCTGCTGGCCGGGCTCGGCGTCGGCCGGTACGGCCGCACCCGGGTGCTCGTGGTGGCCGGCGCCTCCCTCACCGTATCCACGTTGCTGTTGCTGCCGCTGCTCAGCGGCCGCGCGCCCCTGGCCGGGACGGTCGTCGCGCTCTGCCTGTTCCTGGCCGCGTACACGGTGGCCAACGTGGTGCTCTACACGGTCAACATGGACTACTCCCGGCCGGACACCGGCGGCACCGACTTCACGGTGCTCTCCTCGTTCGGGCTGGTCTGCTCCTTCGTGGCCGCCTCGGCCGGCCTCACGGCGGCGGGTCGGTTCGGCTACCCGGCGGTCGCCGTCGGCTGCGTCGTGCTGGTCGGCCTCGCCGTCGTGGCCGGCGCGGCCCACCAGCGACGCTTCCCCGGCGGACCGGCCGCCACGAACGGTGCCGGCGTGGCGGCACCCGACCTCTTGACCCCCGCGAGTTAGGTTAGGGTAACCTAACTCGCGATCAACCTCGGACCGTCCGTGCCCGTCGCGCCGTCGCCGTCGTGTCCGCTTCCGACCATTGAGGACTGCCCATGAGCCTGCCCGGAGCAACCGTTCCGGCCCCCTCGGCCGGCGCCGGCCCGGCCGCCGCCCGGGACCATCTGTTCACCGCCCGCTCGCTGGACCGCTACCGCAACGTGCTGGCCGAGGGGATCGAGCGGGTGGCCCACCGGGTGGCGACCGCCGACCGGCCGTTCACCGGGATCGGCCCGGACGACCTCGCCCCGCGCGTCGCGGCCGTCGACCTCGACCGGCCGCTCGGCGACACCGGCGCGGCCCTCGACGAACTGCACGACGTCTACCTGCGTGACGCCGTCTACTTCCACCACCCCCGCTACCTGGCCCACCTCAACTGCCCGGTGGTGATCCCGGCGCTGCTCGGCGAGGCCGTGCTCAGCGCGGTCAACTCCTCGCTGGACACCTGGGACCAGAGCGCCGGCGGCACGCTCATCGAGCGCCGGCTGATCGACTGGACGGCCGAGCGGATCGGGCTCGGTGCCACCGCCGACGGGGTGTTCACCAGCGGCGGCACGCACTCCAACCTCCAGGCGCTGCTGCTCGCCCGGGAGGAGGCCCGGGTGCGCGCCGGCCTGCGGCCCGGACCCGAGGCGCTGTCCCGGCTGCGGGTGCTCACGTCCGCCGCCGGCCACTTCAGCGTGCAGAAGGCGGCCCGGCTGCTCGGCCTCGGCCCGGACGCGGTGCGCACCGTCGACACCGACGCCCAGCGGCGGATGCGCCCCGAGGCGCTGGCCCGGGAGATCGCCCGCTGCCGGGCGGACGGGCTGCTGGTCATGGCGGTCGTCGCCACCGCCGGCACCACCGACTTCGGCAGCATCGATCCGCTGGCGCAGGTCGCCGACATCTGCGCGGCGGCCGGCGTGTGGCTGCACGTCGACGCCGCGTACGGCTGCGGGCTGCTGGTCTCGCCGACCCGCCGGCACCTGCTCGACGGCATCGAGCGGGCCGACTCGGTGACCGTCGACTACCACAAGTCCTTCTTCCAGCCGGTCAGCTCCAGCGCCGTGCTGGTGCGCGACGGCCGGACGCTGCGGCACGCCACCTGGCACGCCGACTACCTCAACCCGGCGCGCGCCGTCGAGCAGCGCATCCCCAACCAGGTCGACAAGAGCCTCCAGACCACCCGCCGATTCGACGCGCTCAAGCTCTGGCTCACCCTGCGGATCATGGGGGCCGACGCGGTCGGCGCGCTCTTCGACGAGGTGGTGGACCGGGCCGGCGAGGCCTGGCGCCTGCTCGACGCCGACCCCCGCTTCGAGGTGGTGACCCGGCCGGCGCTGAGCACCCTGGTGTTCCGCTGGCGCCCCGCCGGCCTGGCCGCCGACCTCGTGGACGACGCCAACCTGTACGCCCGCGAGGCGCTCGCCGCCTCCGGGGCCGCGCTCGTCGCGGGCACCCGGGTCGACGGCGCCCACCACCTCAAGTTCACCCTGCTCAACCCGGAGACCACCGGGGAGGACGTCGCCGCGGTGCTCGACCTCATCGCCGAACACGCCGGCTGGTACGCCCGCACCCGCACCGCCGACGAGCTGTCCTGCCCGGTCGGCTGACCGGCCCCGCCCTGGAGAACCCCATGTCGACCCACGACTTCATCGCCATCGGGCTGGGCCCGTACAACCTCGGCCTGGCCTGCCTGACCGCCCCGATCGCCGACCTCGACGGCCTCTTCCTGGAGGCCCGCGACGACGTGGACTGGCATCCCGGCATGCTGCTGGAGAGCGCCCACCTGCAGACCCCGTTCCTCGCCGACCTGGTCACGCTCGCCGACCCGACCTCGCCGTACTCCTTCCTCAGCTACCTCAAGGAGACCGGCCGGCTCTACCCGTTCTACATCCGGGAGAACTTCTTCCCGCTGCGCGGCGAGTTCGACGCGTACTGCCGGTGGGCCGCCGCGAAGCTGCCCAGCGTCCGGTTCGGACACGAGGTCACCGCCGTCGAGTACGACCCGACGGACGACCGGTACGTGGTGCGCGCCCGGGTCGACGGCCGCGAGGTCACCCACCGGGCGCGCCGGCTGGTGCTCGGCACCGGCACCCCGCCGCACGTGCCGCCGGCGTGCGCGGGGCTGGGCGGCGACGTGATCCACAACTCGCGGTACCGGGAGCACCGGGCGGCGCTGCGCGGCAAGCGGAGCATCACCGTGATCGGCAGCGGGCAGAGCGCCGCCGAGATCTACCACGACCTCCTCGCCGACATCGACACCCACGGCTACCAGCTCAACTGGGTCACCCGCTCGCCGCGCTTCTTCCCGCTCGAATACACCAAGCTCACCCTGGAGATGACCTCCCCGGACTACGTGGACTACTTCCACGCCCTGCCCGAGCCGACCCGCTACCGCCTGGAGGCGGAGCAGAAGGGGCTGTTCAAGGGCATCGACGCCGAGCTGATCAACGGGATCTTCGACCTGCTCTACGTGAAGAGCGTCGGCGGCCCGGTGCCCACCCGGCTGCTCACCAACACCGAGCTGACCGACGCGGCCCACGACCCGGAGCGCGGTACCTACACGCTGGGGCTGCACCACGTCGAGCAGGGCCGCGACCTCACCCTGGAGACCGAGGGGCTGGTGCTCGCCACCGGCTACCGGTACCGGGTGCCCGCCTTCCTCGACCCGATCCGCGACCGGATCCGCTGGGACGGCCACGGCCGCTTCGACGTGGCCCGCAACTACAGCATCGACCACACCGGACGGGGCGTCTTCCTCCAGAACGCCGGCACCCACACGCACAGCGTCACCTCGCCCGACCTGGGCATGGGCCCCTACCGCAACTCCTGGATCATCCGGGAGCTGACCGGCCGCGAGCACTACCCGATCGAGAAGAGCATCGCCTTCCAGGAGTTCGGCGCGCCGGCCGGGATGCCCTCGTGAGCGCGAGGAGTGAGCCCGTTCTGCGAGCCCCGCAGTCGCGAACGGAAGGTGGCCCCGTGACCGTGGCCACGTACCGCCGGCACGACCCGCGCCTCGGCGACTTCAGCCTCCGCCCGCTCGACCCGGACGGCGACGCCGCGCTGCTGCACGGCTGGGTCACCCACCCGAAGGCGGTGTTCTGGATGATGCAGGACGCCGACGTCGCCCGGGTGGCCGAGGAGTACCGGCGCATCGCCGCTAACCCGCACCACGACGCGTACCTCGGGTGCTGGCAGGGGCGGCCCGCGTTCCTCGCCGAGCGCTACGACCCCGCCGAGGTCGAGCTGGTCGGTCTGTACGACCCGGTCGAGGGCGACGTCGGGATGCACTTCCTCTGCGCGCCCGCCGAGGCGCCGGTGCACGGCTTCACCCTCGCCGTGATCACCACGGTGCTGGACTGGCTCTTCGCCGACCCGGCCACCCGGCGGGTGGTGGTCGAGCCCGACGTGCGCAACACCGCCGTGCACGCGTTGAACGCGGCCGTCGGCTTCACCGTCGTCGGCCCGATCGCCAAGCCCGAGAAGACCGCCCTGCTCAGCGTCTGCACCCGAGAGCAGTTCGCCGCCACCCGTTGAGAGGTACCCCGCGTGACCACCCCCTCCGCCGCCGTCGACCACCTCACCCCCGAGCTGTGGGCCGCCGCCAACCGCCAGCTGGTCCGCAAGGCCCTGGCCGAGTTCGCCCACGAACGGCTCATCACCCCCGAACCCCTGAGTTCCGGCCACTACCGGGTACGCGGCGACGACGGCACCGCCGAGTACCGCTTCGCCGCCCGGCAGCTGAGCCTGCACCACTGGTGGATCGACCCGGCCGGCCTGACCCGGCACGTCGACGGGCGGGAGGCCCCGCTCGACGCGGTCGACCTCTGCCTGGAGCTGCGCGGCGCGCTCGGCCTCACCGACGCCGTCCTGCCCGTCTACCTCGAGGAGATCACCTCCACCCTGGCCGGGCTCGCCTACAAACTCGCCCGGCCCGAGCTGGCGGCGGCCGAGCTGGTCCGGGCCGACTTCCAGCAGATCGAGACGGCGATGACCGAGGGCCACCCTTGCTTCGTGGCCAACAGCGGCCGGATCGGCTGGGGCGTGCACGACCACCACCGGTACGCCCCGGAGGCCGGCCAGCCAGTCCGCCTGCTCTGGCTCGCCGCCCACCGCGACCACACCACCTTCACCTGCGCCGCCGACCTGGACTACGACACCCACGTCCGGGCCGAACTCGGCGAGGAGACCCTGGCCGGCTTCGCGCGCACCCTCACCGGGCTCGGCCTCGACCCGGCCGACTACCTGCTGCTGCCCGTGCACCCCTGGCAGTGGTGGAACAAGCTGGCCGTCACGTTCGCCGGCGAGGTGGCCCGCCGCCATCTGGTGCCGCTGGGCGAGGGGCCGGACGAGCACCTGGCCCAGCAGTCGGTGCGCACCTTCTTCAACGTCACCGACCCGAACCGGCACTACGTGAAGACCGCGCTGTCGGTGCTCAACATGGGCTTCATGCGTGGGCTGTCCGCCGCCTACATGGAGCACACCCCGGCCATCAACGACTGGCTGGCCGGCCTGATCGCCGCCGACCCGGTGTTCGCGCGTACCGGACTGTCGATCATCCGGGAGCGGGCCGCGATCGGCTACCGGCACCGGCAGTTCGAGGCGGCCACCGACCGGTACTCGCCGTACCGGAAGATGCTCGCCGCGCTGTGGCGGGAGAGCCCGGTGCCCGGGCTGGAGCCCGGCCGGCGGCTGGCCACGATGGCGTCGCTGCTGCACGTCGACCGGGCCGGGCGCTCGTTCGCCGGTGCGCTGATCGCCGGCTCCGGGCTGGCCCCGGCGGACTGGCTGCGCCGCTACCTGGACGCCTACCTCGTGCCGGTGCTGCACGCGCTCCACGCGTACGACCTGGCGTTCATGCCGCACGGCGAGAACGTCATCCTGGTGCTCCGCGACGACGTGGTGGAGCGGGTGATCTTCAAGGACATCGCCGAGGAGATCGTGGTGATGGACCCGGCGGCGGACCTGCCCGAGTCGGTGAGCCGGATCCGCGCCGCCGTGCCCGAGGACGAGAAGGTGCTCTGCGTCTTCACCGACGTGTTCGACTCGTTCCTGCGCCACCTCAACGCGATCCTCGCCACCGAGGTCATCCTCGACGAGGAGACCTTCTGGCGGACCGTGGCCGAGTGCGTCACGGCCTACACGGAGTCCGTGCCGCACCTGGCCGACCGGCACGATCTGTTCGTCCCGGAGTTCGCGCTGTCCTGCCTGAACCGGCTGCAGCTGCGCAACAACCAGCAGATGGTCGACCTGGCGGACCCGTCGGCGGCGCTCCAGTTCGTCGGGACGCTGGCCAATCCCCTCGCCCCGTACGCCCCGCGCCCGTGAGCGCCCTCGCGGCGCCGGCCGTCCCGGTCGGGCCGGTGGTCCTCCGCCACCGCTGGTGGATCCTGGCCGTGCTCTGCCTCGCCCAGGTCACCGTGGTGCTGGACAACACCGTGCTCACCGTGGCCGTGCCGGTGCTCACCACCGAGCTGGGCGCCAGCACCAGCGACATCCAGTGGATCATCAACGCGTACGCCCTGGTCCTGTCCGGCCTGCTGATCAGCGCCGGCAGCGCGGCCGACCGGTACGGCCGGCGGCGGATGCTGCTGGCCGGGCTCGTGCTGTTCGGGGCCGGCTCGCTGGCCGCCGGGCTGGCCACCACCACCGGCCAGCTCATCGCGGCCCGGGCCGGGATGGGCGTCGGCGGCGCGCTGCTGGTCACCGCCACCCTCGCCGTGGCCGTGCAGGTCTTCGAAGGGCCGGCGCGCCAGCGGGCCATCGGGGTCTGGGCGGCGACCAGCGCGCTGGGCTTCGCCGTCGGGCCGCCGGTCGGCGGGACGATCCTCGCCCACCTGCCCTGGCAGGCCATCTTCCTGGTCAACGTGCCGGTGGTCCTGGTCTGCCTGGTGGCCGTCCGGCTGCTGGTGCCCGAATCCCGCAAGGCGGTCACCGGTCGCCTCGACGTGCTCGGCGTGCTGCTCTCCACGGCCGGGCTCACCGGCGTGGTCTGGGCGATCACCGCCGGGCCGGAGCAGGGCTGGGCCGCCCCGGCGGTGCTCGCCGCAGCCGTCGCCGGCGCAGTGCTGCTCGGCCTCTTCGTGGCCTGGGAACACCGGGTCGCCGAGCCGATGCTGGACATGGGGCTGTTCCGCGACCCCCGGTTCACCGGCGCGGTCTCCGGGGTCGTGCTGATCACCTTCGGCGCGACCGGTGCGCTGTTCCTGCTCACCCAGCACCTGCAGTTCGTCCGCGGCTACCCGGCCTGGGAGGCGGGGCTGCGGATGGCGCCGTTCGCGCTCTCCATCGTGGTGCTCAACCTCACCGGGATCGCCGCCGCGCTGATCCGCCGGATGGGGCGGCCGGCCGCGGTCGCCGTCGGGATGGCGCTGCTCGCCGTCGGGCTGCTGGCCGTCACGTACACCCCCGGTGACGCCTACCCGGCGCTGCTCGGCGGCCTGCTGTTGATGGGCGCCGGCTGCGCGCTGGCCAACCCGGCGATCGTCGAGGCGGTGCTGAGCGCGCTGCCGCCGGAGCGGGCCGGCGCCGGGGCGGGTGTGGACGGCACCATGACCGAGGTGGGCGGCAGCCTGGGCGTGGCCGTGCTCGGCGCCGTCCTGAACGCGCGGTTCGCCGCGCTGCTGCCCGCCGCGCTGGCCGGGGCCGGTTCGTTCCCGGCCGCGCTGGCCGCCGCCGCCACCGACGGCGAGCGTGCCGTGGTCCGCGACGCGTTCCGGGTGGCGCTGGAGACCGGCCAGACCGCGGGGGCGGTGGCCGTGCTGGCCGGTGGCCTGGTCACCGCGTACCTGCTGCACCGCGCGCGGCACCGGTGACGGCGCCGCGCGCGGGCCGGCCGGTCAGGCGACCAGCTGCCAGAGCAGGAACAGGTTGAGCGCCACCACGAGGGCGGTGATCACCGACGCGACGGCGGTCGTGGCCGGGCGGTTGACGAGGGTGCCCATCAGGTCCCGGCGGCGGGTGAAGGCCACCACCGGGATCAGCGCGAACGGGATGCCGAAGCTCAGCACCACCTGCGACAGCACGAGGGCCCGGGTGGGGTCGACGCCGACGGCGAGCACCAGCAGCGCGGGCAACAGGGTGACCAGCCGGCGCACGGCGAGGGGGACGCGGCGGCGCAGGAAGCCCTGCATGATGACCTCGCCGGCGTAGGTCCCGACGCTGGTCGAGGCCAGCCCGGACAGCAGCAGCGCCACCGCGAAGCCGAGCGCCGCCACCGCGCCGAGGCTGCCGGCCAGGCCGGCGTGGACGCCCTCCAGGGTGTCGGTGCCGGGGATCCCGCTGCCGTGGAAGGTGGCCGCCGCGACGAGCAGCATGGCGAGGTTCACCGCGCCGGCGGCGCTCAGGGCGAGCAGCACGTCGGTGCGCAGGCCCTTCGCCACGATCCGCCGCTCGGCCTCGTCGGCCGCGGGAATGCGGTTCGGGGTCAGCGCCGAGTGCACGTAGATCACGTGCGGCATCACCGTCGCGCCGAGGATGCCGGCGGCCAGCAGCATGCTGTCGGTGCCCTGCGCCCGGGGCAGCAGCCCGCCGGCCGCGGCGGACACGTCGGGCTGCGCGGTGAGCAGGTTCACCGCGAAGGCCAGGACGATCACCCCGAGCAGGACCGCGATGGCGATCTCGAAGGCCCGGAAGCCACGCGCGCGCAACGCGAGGACGGCGAACGCGGCCGCGCCGATGATGAGGCCGCCGGGCAGCAGTGGGACCCCGAAGAGCAGGTAGAGGGCGACCGCGCCGCCGATGACCTCGGCCAGGTCGGTGGCCATCGCCACCAGTTCGGCCTGGACCCACATGACCCGGTTGACCGGCCGCGGCAGGTGCTCGCGGCACAGCTCGGGCAGGCTGCGGCCGGTCGCCAGGCCGAGCTTCGCGGTGAGCGTCTGCACCAGCATGGCGGCCAGGTTCGCCGCCACGACCACCCAGACCAGCAGGTAGCCGTAGCGCGCGCCGGCGGTGGAGTTGGTGGCGAAGTTGCCCGGGTCGACGTAGGCGACCGCGGCCACGAAGGCCGGCCCGAGCAGGATGAGGCGACCGCGCATCCGGCCCCGGGCACGGGCGGTCTGCAGCGGTGACGCGATGGTGATGTCGTTCGTGACCACGGTGTGCTCCTGGCGGGCGGACGGATCAGGCGGGTTCGCGCTCGGGTGCCGGCCGGCGGGCCGGCCGCGGCGCGGGTTCCCGATCCAGCGCGTCGGCGACCGGGATGAGCGCGGTGACGGCGGCGAGCGTGAGGACCGCCGGCGCGGGGGTGCCGACGCTCACCGCGGCGAGCGTGAGCAGGGCGAAGACGGTCAGCTTGGTCCGGTTGGCTCTGGACATGGCGACTTCCGGCCGCCTGCGGGAGGGACCCGGGGGCGTCGGGTCGACGGGCCGACCCGCGGCGGGGCGGGCGGCCGGGCGTCCAGAGCCGGCGTCGGCGCGGGGCACTCTCATGAACCAAGCTTCCCGACAACCGCTCACATACGCCCTCTATCTTCCCGAAAGAGGGGAAACAGGATGGCGGGCCGGTGCCTGCCGATCCGGGGGAGACGCGGACGAGCGGCCGCCCGGGGAGGGGCGGCCGCTCGTCGTGGTGGGCCGGTCAGGCCGCGGTGGACCAGATGGCGCGGAAGGCGGCGGCCTCACCCGCCAGCCACTGCTCGACCTGCTCCGGCTTGACGTCGGCCGGCATCCGGTGGGACTCGCCGCGCCGGACGTCGACCAGCACCGGCTCGGCGTGCGGCAGGACCGCGTCCATGTGCCGGGCCATCAGGTGCAGCGTGGCCAGGGCGGTCTCCTCACTCGGCGGGGCCTCGTCGAAGTGCAGCCGGATCGCCTCGGCGCGGCCGTCGGCGTAGCGCACGCCGAACTGCGGGTTGATCTTCACGGGCAGGTCGCCCAGCATGGCCAGCGCGTCGCGGGTCTGGGCCAGGTCGACGCCGGCCGGCTCGCCGAGCGAGTGCAGCCAGGTGGTCGCCCCGGGCACCAGCGCCTCGTAGAGCGGGCGCCAGCGCGGCTTGACCAGGTCTGCCACCTGGGCCAGGTGGGTGCCGCCGGTGTGGAAGGCGACATCGGCCTTGAGCGCCTTGACGAACTGGCCGTGCGGGTTGAACCCGTGCCGGCTCGCCCGCTGCTTGCGCAGGCCGCCCACGAAGGTGGCCTTGGTGGGCCCGGTGCGGTCCACGTAGCGGGTGAAACCGAGGAGGGTGGCGTAGGGGGTGACAGGGGCGGTGGAGGTGGGCGCGGTCACGAGCATCCTCCCAGGTCAAGCAGCTCGATTAGTACATACATTCTAATCGACGGATATGACATCGCCCAGGGTCTGGAGGGGTCTCTTCGCACGGGACATCGCCGTTGCTGATCATCAATTAGAGTGCGGGCTTCCATCGTTCTCTTTCGGAGCACACACATGACATCCCTCACGGCCCGTTGGTCCCGCCTCGCCGTCGGCGCGGCGGTGCTGGCGACGACCGCGTTGTTCGGCCTCTCCGCCCCGGCGCACGCCGCGGACGCGCTGCCCGACCTCTTCGTCTCGTTCGACCGCGAACCCGTCGCGGAGATCGACAACAGCGGCACCACCATCGGCATGTACGTCTACAACTACGGTGAGGCCGACGCGAGCGCGGTCACCGTCACCCTCGACCTCAGCAAGCTCTCCGACGCGGTCACGGCCTCCGTGTCCGACTGGGACGACACCTGCAAGCTCGCCAACGCCAAGGTCACCTGCACGGTCGGCCGTCTTGAGGCCGGGCAGGTCACGACCATCTACCCGGTGTCACTGGCGAGCCGCACGGGCGCCACGCCCGGCGACGCGGGCTCGGTCAGCGTGACCATCGCCGGCGCCGAGGACGACGCCAACCCCGGCGACAACACGACCAGCTTCCCGGTCACCGTGGTCCCGTCGGGTCCCGACCTGGTGGCCGCCGCCGACAACCTGAACGACAAGGCGCACCCGGTCGGCGCGGGCGACCGCGTCCCGCTCTACAGCGGTGTCCTGAACGAGGGCGACAGCCCGGCGACGGACTTCACGGTCCGGGTCGACCTGCCCACCGGCGCCACCTTCGTCGAGCGGTACAGCGACTGCACCTACGTCGACTACTACCCGAAGGACATCGGCGCCCCCTACGTGTACGGGCCGAGCCAGGTCACCTGCACGGTGCCGCTGACGCTGAAGCCCGGCGAGGGGCTGCTGCTGTTCGACGACGAGACCGGCACGTCGCTGTTCAACATCACGTTCGGCCGCAACCTGCCCGGTCCGGACGAGAACTACGCCGCCTTCAGCACGGCCCTGGCCGGGGAGGCGCAGGCGGCGAAGAAGGTCGCGACCGCCAAGGGCACCGGCCCGTCGTTCGCCTCCGCAGCCGAGAAGCTGCACGCCAAGGCGGTGCGCGCGGGCCTCGCCCGGCAGTCCGTCGTGGAGCGTGAGCTCGACGAGTCGGACAACTACGCCGACGTCCGGCTCTGGACCAAGAAGAACACGCTCGACGTCGCCGTCACCGTGCCGCCGGTGAAGGGCGCCGTCGGCCAGACGGTCGACCTCGCCTACGAGGTCGTCAACAACGGCCCGTCCGACGGCGGCGGCCCCGGGGTCGTCATCACCGCGCCGAGCGGCACGGTGCTGCTGCCCGCCGAGTGGTGCTACACCGACGGCACCCCGGGCAGGCAGCTGCCGGAGTCGGCGAAGCTACGCTGCAACTTCGAGAGCGAGTTCCCGAGCGTCGCCTCCGGCTGGGGCCGGATCAAGGCCACCGTCAAGCTGAAGATCAAGTCGACGCCGGGCAAGGACGGCGCCGTCGTGGTCGACGGCGCGACGTCCTCCACCGAGTCGAAGCCGGAGAACAACACGGCCCGCATCGTCATCACCGGCGCCGAGGGCGGCTCCGGTGACGGCAACGGCGGCTCCGGTGGCGGGCTGCCGGTCACCGGCGCCCCGGCCGCCGCGCTCGCCGGCGGCGGCGCCGCCGTGCTCGCGCTCGGCGCCGTGCTGTTCGTCATGTTCCGCCGTCGCCGCGTGGCCTTCCAGACCCCGCGCGACTGATTCACCGACCCCGCCGGGGTGGGCCGGTCTCCCGGCTCACCCCGGCGGCGTCAGCGGGGGTCAGAGCTGTCCGACGTCCGTGATCCGGACGACCGCGGCGCCCGCCTCGTCGGAGGCGGCGAGGTCGATCTCGGCGCTGATGCCCCAGTCGTGGTCGCCCTCCGGGTCGTCCAGGATCTGGCGTACGGTCCACCGCTCCCGGCCCTGCTCGATCATCAGTAGCGCCGGCCCGCGCGCGTCCGGTCCCACCCCGATCGAGTCGTACGCCTCGAAGTACGGCTCCAGCGCGTCCGCCCACGCGTCGGCGTGCCAACCGTGCTCGGCGTCCAACTCCCCGAGCAGGTCCCAGCGGCGCAGTGCGGCCAGCTCGACCCGGCGGAACAGCGCGTTGCGCACCAGCACCCGGAACGCGCGGGCGTTGCGCGTGACCGCGGGCGGCCGGTCGTCCAGCGATGCGGCCACCTCGGCGACGTCGGACGGGTTGCGCAGCCGCTCCCACTCGTCGATGAGGCTGGAGTCGACCTGGCGGACCAGCTCGCCCAGCCACTCGATGAGGTCGACCAGCTCCTCGGTCTTGGCGTCCTCGGGGACGGTCTGCCGCAGCGTCTTGTACGCGTCGGCGAGGTAGCGCAGCACCAGGCCCTCGGAGCGGGACAGGCCGTAGAACTGGACGTACTCGGTGAACGTCATGGCCCGCTCGTACATGTCGCGGACCACGGACTTGGGGGAGAGCTCGTGGTCGGCGACCCAGGGGTGGCCCCGCCGGTACATCTCGTACGCCGACTCCAGCAGCTCGGCGAGGGGCTTCGGCCAGGTCACCTCGTCGAGGAGTTCCAGGCGCGCCTCGTACTCGATGCCCTCGGCCTTCATGGCGGCGACCGCCTCGCCGCGCGCCTTGAACTGCTGCGCGGAGAGCACCTGGCGCGGGTTGTCCAGGATCGACTCGATCACGCTGAGCACGTCGAGCGCGTACGACGGTGACTCCCGGTCAAGCAGCTCGACGGCGGCCAGCGCGAGCGGGGAGAGCGGCTGGTTGAGCGCGAAATCGAGCTGGAGGTCGACGGTGAGCCGCACCCGGCGGCCCTGCTCGTCCGGCTCGGGCAGCTCCTCGACCACCCCGCCGGCCCGCAGCGCCCGGTAGATGGCGATGGCCCGGCGGATGTGCCGGCGCTGGGCGGCCGGGTCCTCGTGGTTGTCGGTGAGCAGGTGCCGCATCGAGGCGAACGCGTCACCGGGCCGGCCGATGACGTTGAGCAGCATCGAGTGGCTGACCTGGAAGCTGGAGGTCAGCGGCTCCGGCTCGGCCTCGACCATGCGCTGGAAGGTCGGCTCGCCCCAGCCGATGGAGCCCTCCGGCGGCTTCTTCTTCACCACCTTGCGGCGCTTCTTCGGGTCGTCGCCCGCCTTGGCGAGAGCCTTCTCGTTCTCGATGACGTGCTCGGGGGCCTGCACCACGACCCGGCCGAGGGTGTCGAAGCCGGCCCGCCCGGCCCGGCCGGCGATCTGGTGGAACTCGCGGGCCTTGAGCAGGCGGGTCCGGACGCCGTCGTACTTCGACAGGCCGGTGAAGAGCACGGTGCGGATCGGCACGTTGATGCCGACGCCGAGGGTGTCGGTGCCGCAGATGACCTTGAGCAGCCCGGCCTGGGCCAGGGTCTCCACGAGGCGGCGGTACTTGGGCAGCATGCCGGCGTGGTGCACGCCGATGCCGTGCCGGACCAGCCGGGACAGCGTCTTTCCGAAGCCCGAGGTGAACCGGAAGTTGCCGATCGCGTTCGCGATCATGTCCTTCTCGGCCCGGGTGCAGACGTTCACGCTCATCAGCGCCTGGGCGCGCTCCAGCGCGGCGGCCTGGGTGAAGTGCACGACGTAGACCGGGGCCTGCTTGGTCGCCAGCAGCTCCTCCAGGGTCTCGTGCAGCGGCGTCATCGCGTACGAGAAGAGGAGCGGGACCGGCCGCTCGGCCGAGCGGACAACGGCGGTCGGCCGCCCGGTGCGCCGGGTCAGGTCGTCCACGAAGCGGGTGGTGTCGCCGAGCGTCGCCGACATGAGGACGAACTGCGCCTGCGGCAGCTCGATGATCGGCACCTGCCACGCCCAGCCCCGGTCCGGCTCGGCGTAGAAGTGGAACTCGTCCATGATCACCTGGCCGACGTCGGCGCGGGCGCCCTCGCGCAGCGCCAGGTTGGCCAGGATCTCCGCCGTGCAGCAGATGATCGGGGCGTCGGCGTTGACGCTGGCGTCGCCGGTGAGCATGCCGACGTTCTCCGCGCCGAAGACCTCGCAGAGGGCGAAGAACTTCTCCGAGACCAGCGCCTTGATCGGCGCGGTGTAGAAGGTGGTCCGGTCGTCGGCCAGCGCGGCGAAGTGCGCGGCGATCGCCACCAGGCTCTTGCCCGAGCCGGTCGGCGTATTCATGATCACGTTCGCGCCGGAGACGATCTCGATGACCGCCTCCTCCTGGTGGGGGTAGAGGTCGAGACCGCGCTCGGACGCCCAGCCGGCGAACGCGTCGTAGAGGGTGTCGGGGTCGGCGCTCTTCGGCAGCGCGGCGGTGAGAGTCATGGCGGCTCCCATCGTGCCTGGATCATGGGCCCCCGCGCCAACCGGGTTCAGCGCCGCCGGTGGACCAGGTCGAAGATCTCCCGCCCGGCGGTCAGCGCCCGGCGCTCGAACTTGGTCACCGGCCGGTGCGCCGGGCGGGGCGCCCAGCCGCCGTGCACGTCGACCAGCTCCGGGTCGGCGGTCAGCGTCTCCCGCATCGAGTCGGCGTACTCGGCCCAGTCGGTCGCGCAGTGCAGCGTCCCGCCGGGGACCAGCCGGGACCGCAACAGCGCCACGTGCGCCGGCTGGATGATCCGCCGCTTGTGGTGGCGGGCCTTGGGCCACGGGTCGGGGAAGAAGATGTGCACCGCGTCCAGGCAGCCCTCCGGCATGGCCCGGACCAGGTCCAGCGCGTCGCCCTTGGCCACCCGCACGTTGTCCAGGCCGTGCCGTTCCACCAGGTCGAGCAGGTTGGCGATTCCGGGCGTGTGCACCTCAACCGCCAGATAGTGTCGGTCCGGGTCGGCGGCCGCCATCACCGCGGTGGCGTCGCCCATGCCGGAACCGATCTCCAGCACCAGCGGCGCCCGCCGTCCGAACAGCGCCGTCGGATCGCACGGCCCGTCCAGGTCGTCGATCTCCAGGCCGTACGCGGGCCAGAGCCGGGCGAGCGCGTCGCGCTGCCGGTCGCTCATCCGCCCGCGACGCGGGTGGAAGGTGCGGATACGGGCGGCGTGGGCCGGCGGCGCGGCGCTGAAGTCGGTGGAGGTCACAGCGACCCGAGCGTACGCGACCGCCGCAGTGGATCGGATGTGATGGGCGGCCAGGGGTGAGAGGATTCATCCCGTACGGCAGGACGGGTGGCCCGCCGCCCGACCCGACGCCGGGAGGGGGCATGGTGTCAGTCACGGGACGTGCGGCGCTGCTCGTCGCGGCCGCCGCGTGCACCGCCCCGCTGGTCGGCGCGCTGCCCGCCCAGGCCGGCCCACCCGCCGTCTCGGTGTCCTCCGTGGCGCCGCTGGGACCCGCCATGGTGGGATCCGCCGCCCTGGTGCCCGCTGCCGAGCCGGCGCCCGGCCAGCCGGGGCCGCAGCCGTCGCCCGGTGACCTCATCTTCGTGGAGGTCACGCCGAGCACCGTCGAGGCCGGCTTCCTGGTGGGCATCCGGGCGAGCTGCCGGGACAACTCGGTGCCGGCCACCGTGGTCTCCGACGCGTTCGGCCGGATCCAGGTGCAGCCGCAGCGCGGCCTGCTCACCGCCTCGCCGATGGTCCGGGAACGCACCCGCCCCGGCAACTACCGGGTGAAGCTGGAGTGCCCCGGCGGGCAGACCGCGTCGACCATGCTCCAGGTGGTCAAGCGGGTGCAGCCCAGCCGCGGGCCGGCGACCGGCTTCGGCGGCACCGCCGGCAGTGGCCTCGGTGGGCTGCTGGTGCCGGTCGGGCTGGCGCTGACCGTGGCCGGCGCGGTGGTCGGCGTGGCCGCGTCCCGCCGGCAGCCCCGTACCATCCGTGGCGCCGCCCGGCGCTGAGCCCCGCCATGGCCGCGAACCCCACCCCCCAGCCCACCCCCCGGGCGGCCCGGGCCGCCGGCCGCCGGCCGTGGTCGACGCCGCTCGCCGTGCTGCTGGTGCTGGTCGGGGTCTTCGCCACCGGCGCGGGGCTGGGCCGGACCGCCGGGCCGTTCGACTGGGCCGACGCGGCGACCGGGTCGAGCAGGCGGACCACCGAGCCGGCCCGGGCGCGGGAGCCGGCCAGCCTTCCGGTGCGCCTCGCCGTGCCGGCCATCAAGATCAGCGCCCCGGTCACCCCGGTCGGTCAGGCGCGCGACGGTTCGATCGACGTCCCGCCGCTGACCGAGCACCACCAGACCGGCTGGTACAACCGCGGGGCGGTGCCCGGCGACCCGGGCCGGGCGATCATCGTCGGGCACGTGGACACCAAGAGCGGGCCGGCGGTCTTCTACCGGCTGCACGAGCTCAAGCCGGGGGACCGGATCGAGGTGACCCGGTCGGACCGCAGCGTGGTGTCCTTCAAGGTCGACACGGTCGAGTACTTCGACAAGGCCGACCTCCCCGCCGACCGGGTCTACGGCGACGCCGGGCCGGCCGAGCTGCGGCTGATCACCTGCGGCGGCGAGTGGGTCGGCGGCCACACCGGCTACCAGGACAACGTGATCGCCTTCGCGTCTCTCCTCGACACCCGCAACCCCTGACGCGAACAGCGCCTCACCAAGATCCCGCGTGCCCCGGCGTCGAGACGCGATTGGCGGCGTCCGAGGCGGGCCAGGCACAGCTCACGAGCGGCTAGGAACTTGATGACGTGGGTGACTCACCTCGGCCCGCCCTCCAGCGGCGCCGGGCGATCCACCTACGACATCAAGTTCCTAGGCGCTGGACAGGGAGCGGCGACCGGGGCGTGCATCTGCGAGCGCCTTTCGAGCTGACGTCGGCAACGACTCAAGCCAGGAGCGTCGGCTATTCCGCCTCCGCGACGAAGACGCCCTGGCCCTGCTGGCCGTAGATGAGATCGCGCGCGTGCAGTTCCTTCACGGCGCGGTAGGCCGTCGACCGGGCGACGTTGTAGATCTCGCCGATCTCCGAGACGGAGGGCAGTTGCTGCCCGGGGGCGTATTCGCCGGCGCGGATCTTGGCTTCGAGGTCGTCGGCGACACGTCGGTAGTGCGGTGGTCTGGTCGGCATGAATCGGCTCTCCTGGACTTCAGCGGAGATCATGTTTCCAGCCCGCACCTGACCGGGACAAGGCGACAACGCGGCGAAGTGGAGACAGTGAGAACTGATGCGGTTCATCGACACGCACTGGACCCGGGCCCTCGACCAGCCGTGGCGGGCTGGTGGCTGCCTGGAGTGCCGCGACCGGGAGACGTGCCCGCAGCTCGACTGGGCCCTCAAGCTCATGGCCGACGTGGCGTCGACCATGTTCCAGAAGTAGGCGTGGTCAGCTCTTGGCGGGGACCTGCTGCACGACCTCGAACTCCAGCAGCGTGGCTCCGGTGGCGACCGGCTTGCGCGGCTCGCCGCCCTCGCCGCCGGCGTGCGCGGCCCGCGACGGCCCCTGCGCCCACGCCTGGTAGGCCTCCTCCGTCTCCCAGCGGGTGTAGACGAAGTAGCGGCTCTCCCCGCCGACCGGGCGGAGCAGTTCGAAGCCGAGGAAGCCGGGGGAGTTCTCCACCGCGCCGGCCCGGGCCGCGAACCGCTTCTCCAGCTCCTCGCCGGCGCCGGGCGGGACGTCGATCGCGTTGATCTTCACGACTGCCATGGCTCCACCCTAACGAGCCGGGTCAGAACGTCTCGACGGCCGGCACCAGGTCGGCGTCGACCACGATCGGGGCGTGGTCGGAGGGGCCCTTGCCCTTGCGGGCCTCCCGGTCCACGTACGCCGAGGTGACCGCGCGGGTGAACGGCGCGGTGGCGTAGACCAGGTCGATCCGCATGCCCTTGTTCTGGTGGAACATGCCGGCCCGGTAGTCCCAGTAGGTGTAGGGGTGCGGGCCCTTCATCGGCGTCGGCACCACGTCGCTGAGGCCGAGGTCGCGCAGTGCGGCCAGCGCGGCCCGCTCGGCCGGGGTGACGTGGGTGGAGGTGACGAAGAGCTTCGGGTCCCAGATGTCGGCGTCGGTCGGGGCGACGTTGAAGTCTCCGCAGACCGCGAGCGGCAGCCCGCCGGCCACCTCCGACTCCAGGGCGTCGCGCAGCGCCGCGAACCAGGCCAGCTTGTACGCGTAGTGCGGGTCGTCGGGGGAGCGGCCGTTGGGCACGTACACCGACCAGACCCGCAGGCCGGCGCAGGTCGCCGAGATGGCCCGGGCCTCCGGCAGGGGGAAGCCCGGCTCGCCGGGGAAGCCGACCGCCACGTCGGCCAGGCCCACGCGGGAGAGGATGGCCACCCCGTTCCACCGGCCGTCGCTGTGGCTGGCCGCCTCGTAGCCCAGCTCGCCCACCTCGGCGACCGGGAAGGCCCCGTCGGGGCACTTGGTCTCCTGCAGGCAGACGACGTCGGGCTTCGTGGTGGCCAGCCAGTCGAGCAGGCGGGGGAGGCGGGCCTTCACCGAGTTGACGTTCCAGGTCGCCAGGCGCATGTCTCCAGCCTGCCCCATCAGCGGTCACCCCGCCCGGTCAGTCCGGCGGGGTGTCGCGTCAGCGCTCCGGCGTGTCTCCGGGCCGCGTCTGCTCGGCGAGGAAGCGTTCCAGTTCGGCGCCGAGCTCGTCGGCGGTGGGCAGCGGGCCGGTCTCCGGGGCGAGCAGGCTCTTCTCGCCGCGGCCCCGGGCGAACGCGTCGTACTGCTCCTCCAGGGCCTGGACCAGGGTGGCCGCCTCCTCGGTCTGGGCGACCTGGCGGTCGATCTCCACCCGCACCACCTCGGCGGCGGCGCCCAGGCCGTCGCGGGGCAGCAGCAGCCCGGTGCTGCGGGACACCGCGGCGAGCAGCGCCTCGGCGGCGGCCGGGTACTCGGCCTGGGCGACGTAGTGCGGCACGTGCGCGGCGAAGCCGAGGGCGTCGCGACCGCGCTCGCCGAGGCGGTATTCCAGCAGGTGGCCGACGCCGGCCGGCACCTGGACCTTCTGGAGCCAGGGCTCGTACCCGGAGATCAGCTCGCGCCGGGTGGCGTGCGCGGTGACGCCGCTGGGCCGGGTGTGCGGGACGGCCATCGGGATCGAGTTGAGCCCGACGGTGAGCCGGACCTCGAGCCGGGCGCAGAGCGCGGCGACAGCGGCCACGAAACGCTCCCACTGGAGGTCCGGCTCGGGGCCGGTGAGCAGCAGGAACGGGGTCTCGTCGTCGTCGCGCAGCAGGTGCAGCTCCAGCGCCGGGGCGTCGTAGTCGGCCCAGTGGTCCTCGATGAAGGTCATCACCGGCCGGCGGGAGCGGTAGTCGAAGAGCTGGTCGACGTCGAACCGGGCGATGGGCCGCGCCTCCAGGGAGGTGAGCAGCTGCTCCCGGGCGAGCCGGGTGGCGCTGCCGGCGTCGACGAAGCCCGTGAGGGCCTGGATCAGCACCGGCTGGCCGAGATCGGGCAGATCGTCGCTGAGTTCGTAGAGCTCGTGTGGGTCGAGCACCGGTTCGGACCTTCCTGTCGACGCGTACGGGGTGGGCCGCGCGCACACGGCACCCCGTTCGGCCAACGTACCGGCACGCGTGGTCCATTCCGTTACGGGCCGACTGATGATCACAATTCGGCGACGGCGCCGGATCGGCTCCTCCTCCCGGTCCGGGTGCGGGTCCACCGAAAGGACGAGTTAGTCGATCACTGCGTGGCGGCGGGGAGGCTGCGAGGTTCCTGCCCGGGGCGGTGCGACCCGGGCCACACCGGAGGTTTTCCCGGGTCGCGAGGTCCGTCACCCGCCGACCCGGGGCCGCGACGGGTGTCCGGTTTTCCGGGCGCAGACTGTGGCGAGGACCACCCGATGGGCCTGGGTGATCCCGGTTTGCCCTGTCTAGCCTCGTCGAATGCGTGACGACGGCACCCTCGACGACCAGTACGGCCTCGACGGCTCGGCTGACCGTTCGGACGATACCCCCTCGACCGATCAGTCGACCGCTTGCGCGGAGGCATCCACTGCCCGTGGTTCCCTGCGTACCCGCTTCGGCGCCCTGATGAACCCCCTTTCCGCCCGGCCCGGCCGGACGAAGATGGCCGTGGCCACCGGCGCGGTCTGCTGCCTCGGCATGGTCGGCGGCTTCAGCCAGATCGGCGCCCGCCCGGCCGGCGACACCCCGAACCCGGCCGCCTCGGCCGAGGTCGCCCAGCGGGCGGCCCTCGACGCCGCCTCCCGCGGCCTGACCCGCGAGAGCACCGCCCCGGCCACCCCCAGCGCGGCCCCCTCGGCCAGCCCCTCCGCGACCGCCAAGCCCAAGCCCAAGGCCAAGCCCAAGCCGCGCCGGATCGTCCCGGTCGCCGGCCTGGACCAGACCCAGATGAACAACGCAAAGAAGATCGTGCAGGCCGGCCGGGAGATGGGCGTGCCGCGTCGCGGCCTGGTCATCGCGGTGGCCACCGCCATGCAGGAGAGCACGCTGCTCAACTACGCCAGCGCCGTGCTGCCGGAGTCGCAGAACTACCCGCACCAGGCCATCGGCTGGGACCACGACTCGGTCGGGCTGTTCCAGCAGCGCCCGAGCAGCGGCTGGGGCAGCGTGGAGGAGCTGATGGACCCGGAGTACGCCACCAAGGCGTTCCTCTCCGCCCTGGAGGAGATCCCCGGCTGGCAGGATCTGCCCCTGACCGTCGCCGCGCAGGCCGTCCAGGTGTCCGCGTTCCCCGACGCGTACGCCCAGCACGAGTGGCGTGCCAACACGGTGGTCAAGGAGATCCTGGGCTGACCCACGGCCGGGTTGCCGCAGGGCCGATCCGGGTATCAGGGACTTGCCGGTCCCGGGTACACATGAGGGGGGACCGCGGACAGGAGGACGACATGTCACTGGTGCAACGACTCACCGCCTTCCTGCGATCGCCCCGCGGTCAGCAGCTGGTCGACCGCGGCCGGCGGGAGCTGGCCAGGCCGGAGAACCAGGCGAAGCTCAAGAAGCTCGCCAACCGGCTGTCCTCGCGCCGGCGCTGACCGCTCCGCCCCCGCAGCAACCACCCCCGGGAGCCCCCTCGTGACCGACTCCGCCCCCGTCGACGGCGAACCCACCCTTCCCCCGAAGCCGGCCCCGCCGGTCGAGGCGCCCGAGGCGCCACCGGCCCGGCTCTGGGACCGGATGCGGGACGACCCGCAGTACGCGCCGGAGCACCTGGCCCTGGAGGCGGTGCGCCGGCTCGGGCCGGAGGCGGCGCAGTGGGCCGAGCGGGAGCGGGCGCAGCGACCGGACGTCCCCGCCGACGAGCTGGCCGACCAGGCGGTACGCAAGTTCGTCAACCACGCCCGGCTCTCCGGGGCGGTCTCCGGCGCGGCCGGGTTGCCCGGCGCGGTGATCGACGTGGGCGTGCTGGCGTGGACCCAGGCCCGGCTCGTGCTGCACGTGGCTGCCGCGTACGGCGTCGACGCGGTCCACCCCGACCGGGCCACCGACCTGCTCGTGCTCCAGCGGGTGCACAAGGTCGCCGAGAGCGCCCGGCTCGCCCTGGGGGTGGCCGCCGGTCGGGAGCGGGCCGGCGCGCTGTTCGGCATGGGCGGGCAGCGCCCGCTGGGCAAGGTGATGCTCCAGCTCGGCGTCCGGCTGGCCCGGATGGCCGGGGTGCGCGCCGCGAAGCGGATGTTCGCCAAGGTGATCCCCGGCGCCGCGATCATCCTCGGCACCTGGGCGAACTCGTCGGCCACCAGGGACCTCGCCGACCGGGCCCGCGCCCTCTACCGGGGCGGCCCGCGCCAACTCCCCGGCCCGCGCCGGCCCTGACCACCGCCGGGCCCGTGCCGGCCCGGGCAAACACCGGGGCCCGCGCCGGCCCGGGCAGACGCCGGGGCCCGCGCCCTCCCGTGGCGGGCGGCCCGGCCGGGCTCAGCCGGCCCAGCCCGCGGCGTCCCAGGCGACGTCGGCGAGCCGGTCCTGGCCGGCGGCGTTCGGATGGAACCAGTCCAGCGCGTTCACCTCGTCCAGGCCGAACCGGGTCCGGTGCACCGCGCCGCCGTCCCACCGGCACCGCGACCCGTACGCGCGGCAGGCGGCGCGCAGCTGCGCGTCGTACGCGTCGATCCGCTCCCGGAAACGGGCCCGGCGGGCCACCGCGGCCGGCGCGGTCGACGTGGCGTCGGCCAGCAGCGCCGGGCAGACGCCGCGCGACCAGGCCCGCACCGCCCGGGGCTCGGTGTGCCCGAGCTCCCACAGCCGGTGCAGGTCGGGCAGGCTGACCACCAGCACGCGGGCCTTCGGCCGGCCCCTGCGCAGCACGGCCAGGGCCGCGTCGACCTGCCGGCGGAAGGTTGCCGTCGGCGTCATGTCGTCGACGTCGTCGCGGCAGGCGTCGTTCGCCCCGATCAGCACGGTGACCAGGTCGGCCCGGTCGCGCACCGCCGCCCGGGCCTGGTCGGCGAGGCCGGCCGCGCGGGCGCCCGGCGTCGCCCGGTTGTGCGCCCGCAGCGTCGGGTCGTCCTCGTGCAGCCGGCGGTAGAGGCTGCGCACCCGGAGGCCGTCGCCGCTGGACCAGGAGTTGCGCTCGCAGCTCACCAGGACCAGGCAGGAGCCGAAGCCGCTGGTGATCGAGTCGCCGAGCGCGGTCAGCACCGTCGGCGCGCCCGGGGGCGCGGAACCGGACGGCCGGGGCGACACCGAGCCGGAGCCGTCGCAGGCGAGCGCGACCAGCGCCGCGAGGCAGGCGAGCGCGGCGATCCAACGTCGAGGCATACCGTCCCCCGTCCGGCGGCAGAAGCGGCGCGTCGACCCTATGCGCCCCGGCCGTCCGGACGGGGGCGTTGTCGCCTTTCCGGCATCGACAACCGTCGTTCACATGAGGGTGTTACGAGCGGCGGCAACTGGTTAGCCCGGGCCGTGCCGGGGTAGCCCGTAGGAATGACGCGATCACAGCCCCGCCGTGCCCGCGGCACGGTCGGCCACGCGTACAGCGCGCTGAACCTGCGGCTCACCCTCGCGGTCTTCGGCCTGGTCGTCATGACCGTCCTCGCCGTGCTCGCGTTCGCCGCCGGCGTGACCTGGCTGGGCGTCGTCTGCGCGATCCTCGCCGTGGTGGCCGTGGTCGACCTCGTCGTCATCCAGCGCCGCCGCGCCGCGCGCCGCCGCGAGGAGCCGGGCGTGCGGCACTCGCTGTTCGAGTGACAGGAGTACGACATGCCCATCGCCACCACCAATCCCGCCACCGGACAGGTGCTCAAGACCTACGACCCCATGTCGGACGAGCAGATCGACGCGGCGATCGAGCGCGCCGACCTGGCCTTCCGGCAGCTGCACGGGACCACGATCGCCGAGCGTGGCCGGTGGATGATCGCCGCGGCCGACCTGCTGGAGGCCGAGCGGGACGAGACCGCCCGGCTGATGACCACCGAGATGGGCAAGACGTACGCCTCGGCGAAGGCCGAGGTGACCAAGTGCGCCACGGCCTGCCGCTTCTACGCCGCCAACGCCGCGAAGATGCTCGCCGACGAGCCCGCCGACGCCGCCGCGGTCAAGGCCAAGCGGGCGTACGTCCGCCACCAGCCGATCGGCCCGGTGCTCGCCGTGATGCCGTGGAACTTCCCGCTCTGGCAGGTGATGCGGTTCGCCGCGCCGGCCCTCATGGCCGGCAACACCGGGCTGCTCAAGCACGCCTCCAACGTCCCGCAGACCGCCCTCTACCTGGAGGAGCTGTTCCGGCGCGCCGGCTTCCCGGAGGGCGCCTTCACCACCCTGCTGGTCGGCTCCGACGCGGTGGACCGGATCCTCAGCGACCACCGGGTCCGGGCCGCCACGCTCACCGGGAGCGAGCGGGCCGGCCGCTCGATCGCCCAGGTCGCCGGCCGGGAACTCAAGAAGACCGTGCTGGAGCTGGGCGGCAGCGACCCGTTCGTGGTGATGCCCTCGGCCGACCTCGACAAGGCGGCCGAGGTGGCCACCACGGCCCGCTGCCAGAACAACGGCCAGTCCTGCATCGCCGCCAAGCGGTTCATCGTGCACACCGACGTCTTCGACGCTTTCGCCGAGAAGTTCGCCGCCCGGATGTCGGCGCTGCGGGTCGGTGACCCGATGGACGAGAACACCGACGTGGGCCCTCTCGCCAGCGAGGGCGGCCGGGACGAGATCCACGCCCAGGTGCAGAACGCGGTCGACAACGGCGCCACCGTCCTGTGCGGCGGCGAGAAGCCGTCCGGCGACGGCTGGTACTACCCGCCGACCGTGGTCACCGACCTGCGCCCGGAGATGCGGATGTGGGCCGAGGAGGTGTTCGGGCCCGTCGCCGGCCTCTACCGGGTCGGCTCCTACGAGGAGGCCATCGAGGTCGCCAACGGCACCAACTTCGGCCTCGGCTCCAACGCCTGGACCGGCGACCCCGCCGAGCAGGAGCGCTTCGCCGTCGACCTGGACGCCGGCAACGTCTTCATCAACGGCATGACCACGTCCTATCCGGAGCTGCCCTTCGGCGGCGTGAAGAACTCCGGGTACGGGCGCGAGCTCTCCGCCGTGGGCATGCGCGAGTTCTGCAACACCAAGACCGTCTGGGTCGGCGAGGGGGAGGCCGGCGCCGGAGCCGGGGCGCACTCGGAGTAGCCGCGATTGACCGGACGCCGTCATGGGTAGGACATGCCCCCATGACGGTGTTCGGCTTCCACGCGTCCCACGAGCAGATCCACCCGTCCCGGCTGCTGGCGGCGGTGATCCACGCCGAACGGGCCGGCTTCGACGCCGCCATGTCGTCGGACCACTTCTCGCCGTGGAGCGCCCGGCAGGGCCACTCCGGCTTCGCCTGGTCCTGGCTCGGCGCCGCGCTCCAGGCCACCAACCTGCCGTTCGGCGTGGTCAACGCGCCCGGCCAGCGCTACCACCCGGCCGTCGTCGCGCAGGCCATCGGCACCCTGGCCGCCATGTACCCGGGCCGCTTCTGGGCCGCGCTCGGCACGGGCGAGGCGAGCAACGAGCACATCACCGGCACCGGCTGGCCGCGCAAGGACGTGCGCGCCGCCCGGCTGCGCGAGTGCGTGGACGTGATCCGGGCGCTCCTCGCCGGCGAGGAGGTCAGCCACGACGGCCTGGTCACCGTGGACCGGGCGAAGCTGTGGACCCGTCCCGAGGAGCCGCCCGCGCTCATCGGGGCGGCGGTCAGCGTCGAGACCGCCCGCTGGTGCGCCGAGTGGGCCGACGGTTTGATCACCGTCAACGCGCCCGTGGAGCACCTGCGGCGCATGATCGATGCCTACCGGGACGCCGGCGGGCGCGGGCCGCTGCACCTCCAGGTGCACGTGAGCTGGGCGCCCGACCAGGCCGAGGCCGAGGCCGTCGCGTACGACCAGTGGCGCAGCAACGTCTTCGCCCCGCCGGTCTGCTGGGACCTGGAACTGGCCGACCACTTCGACGTGGTCAGCGAGGACGTGCCGCTGGAGAAGGTCACCTCGGTGGTCAACGTCTCCGCCGACCTGGGCCGGCACGTCGGCTGGCTTGAGGAGTACGTCGCGCTGGGCTTCGACCAGATCGCCCTGCACCACGTCGGGCAGGAGCAGCGGGCCTTCATCGACACGTTCGGGACCGAGGTGCTGCCGAAACTCCGTACCGCCGCCTCGTGATCACGTCGGGGCCGCCGGCCGCCTAGGCTCGTACCCCATGGAAGCTCTGATCGAGGTCGTGGTCATCCTCGCGATCGCGACCTTCGGCGCGGCGCTGGCCCGCCGGCTCGGCCTGCTGGCACCGATCCTGCTGGTCGTGCTCGGCCTCGTCCTGTCCTTCGTGCCCGGCTTCCCGCAGGTCCACCTCGACCCGGAACTGGTGCTGGTCGGCATCCTGCCGCCGCTGCTCTACGTGGCCGCGCTGAAGACGTCGGTGCCGGCGTTCCGGCTCAACCTCCGGCCGATCCTGCTGCTCGCCGTCGGGCTGGTGCTCTTCACCGCGTTCGTGGTGGGCACCGTCGTCCACCTGATCCTGCCCGACGTCCCGTACGCGATCTGCCTGGCCCTCGGCGCGGTCGTGGCGCCGCCCGACGCGGTGGCCGCCACCGCGGTGGCCCGGCGGGTGGGCCTGCCCCGGCGGGTCGTGACGATCCTGGAGGGGGAGAGCCTGGTCAACGACGCCACGGCGCTGGTGCTGCTGCGGGTCGCGGTCGCCGCGGCCACCGCGGCCGGCGGTCACGTCGGGGTCGGCGCGGTCGCCCGCGAGGTGCTGGTGTCGGCCGGCGGCGGTGTCCTCGTCGGGCTGCTCGGCGTGGTGGTCTTCGGCGCCCTGCACAAGCGGATCAGCGACCCGGTGCTGGACAACGCCCTGTCGCTGATCGTGCCGTTCGCGGTGGTCTTCGCCGCCGAGGAGATCCACGCGTCCGGCGTGGTGGCTGTGGTGGTCACCGGGCTGGGCATCGGGCACAAGCAGCCGCTGCTGATGTCCGCCGCCTCCCGGCTCCAGGTGGGCGCGTTCTGGCGGCTGATCCAGTTCCTGCTCGAAGGGCTGGTCTTCCTGCTGGTCGGCCTGCAACTGCCCGACGTGCTCCGGGACCTGGACGAGCCGGCCGGCCGGCTGGTCGGGGTCACCGCCGCGGTGCTGGCCGCCGTCGTGCTGACCCGGTTCGTCTGGCTCCTCCCGGCCACCTACCTGGGCCGGCTGGTGCCCCGGGCGCGCCGCCGGGAGACGCCGCTGTCGGTGCGGGTTCCCTTCGTGATCGGCTGGGCCGGGATGCGCGGCGTGGTCACCCTCGCCGCCGCCCTCGCCCTGCCGCTCACGCTGGCCGACGACCGGGCGTACCCGCGGCAGCTGTTCATCTGGCTGGCGTTCGCGGTGATCGTGGTGACCCTCGTAGCGCAGGGCGCCACCCTGCCGGCCGTGGCCCGCGCGGCGAAACTGGCGCCGGACGATCCGGTGCAGGACGCGCTCTCCGCCGCCGCCGTGCAGCAGCAGGCCAGCCGGGCCGCCCGGGAACGGCTGGAGGAACTGGCCGCCGGGGCGCCGGACGCCGTGGTGGAACGGCTGCGCGGGCTGGTGCAGAGCCGCACCAACGTGGCCTGGGAACGGCTCGGGGGCGAGGAGCGGGAGACCCCCTCCCGGGCGTACGGTCGACTGCGGCAGGAGATGATCGACGCGGAGCGGGAGGTCTTCCGGGCCGCCCGCGACTCCGGGAAGATCCCGGAGGAGGTGCTGGTCCGCGCCTACCGCGACCTGGACCTGGAGGAGTCGTTGCTGCGACAGGAGGCCGACGAGTGAGCTGTGCACACCTGACCGAGGCGGGCGACGCCGAGTTCGCGACCACGACCGAGTGCCCGGACTGCGTGGCCATCGGCAACGACGACTGGGTGCACCTGCGGGGGTGCCTGACCTGCGGCCACGTGGGCTGCTGCGACTCGTCGCCCTACCAGCACGCCAGCAAGCACTTCGAGTCGAGCGGGCACCCGGTGATGCGCTCGGTCCAGCCCGGCGAGACCTGGCGCTGGTGCTTCGTCGACGAGGAGATCGGCTGACCGCTCAGCCGAGGCGGCGTTCCAGCACCTGACCGGGCCACGGCGGCCGGCCCGGGCGCTCGACGGTGAACCGGTCGGTCGCGGTGAAGCCGCAGCCCTCGTAGAACCGGACGAGCGCCCGGTCGTCCCCGCCGTAACAGTCCACCCGGAGCAGCCCCAGGCCACGCTCCCGGGCCAGCTCCGCCGCGTACGCGAGCAGCCGCGCCCCGATCCCGTGGCCCGCGTACGCGCGGTCGGTGACCAGCAGGTTGACGAACAGCTCGGGTTCGGTGGCCGTCGGCACGTAGGCGGTGGCCGCCCCCACGACCAGGGCGCCCACCGAGGCGTCGCCGAGCATCGCCAGGTACAGCCCGCCGCCGCCCGCCCACGCGTCGGCCTGGGCGATCCGGCGCGGGTCGGCCGACGCGGGCTCGGTGCCCCACTGGCCGGTCCGGCCGCGCTCCACCAGCCAGGCGGTGGCGCTGTCGAGCAGCCGCAGCACGCTGGCGGCGTCGGCCGGACCACCGGGGCGGATGGCGATGGTGTGCTGGTCCGTCATGCCGGTCATGCTCCTACACGGGCGCGGCGGGACGATCACCGGTCGCCGGCCGGGCCGGCTGCCGGTTCGCCAGCGCCCACCGGGTGAGCGCGGGCGTGGCCAGGCCGACGCCGGCGAAGACCGCCCCGACCGCGAGCCAGCCCGGCACGCCGCCGTCGAGCACCAGCAGCGTGAGAAGAGCCGGACCGACCGCGCGGGACAGGCCGGCCAACATGCCGTCCACGCCCTGGTACGCGCCGATCGCGTCCGGCGGGGCCAGGTCGTACGCCAGACCCGCCCCGGCGGTGCCGTGCCAGAGATCGCCGAACGTGTAGACCACGGTCGCGGCCAGCAGCAGCGTGACCGACGCGGCCGGCGGCAGGCCGGCGGTGGCCGCGTACAGCAGCATCGCCGCGGCCAGCACCAGCCCGGCGCGGCGCATCGAGCGCGCGGCGCGGGTGGCGTCGTCGGCGCCGCGGCCGAGCCGCACCGCGAGCAGCACGGTGAGCACGGTGTTCGTCAGGAGCACCGCCGACACCACCGGCGGCGGCGCCCCGGCCCGCGTCACCGTCCACAGCGGCACCACCAGCGCGAGCAGCGTCCAGTGCAGCGCCAGCACGGCCGACGCGCCGCTGACGGCGAGGAACCGCACGTCCCGCAGTGCCGTGCCGGGCCGGAGCACGCCGTTCCGGCGCCCACCCCCGGGCCCGCGTCCGCCGCCCGCCGGAGGGTGGGCCGGCAGCCGCAGCAGCAGCGCCGCCGACAGCAGGTAGGTGAGCGCGTTGCCGGCCACCAGCACCTGGTACGCCAGGTGGCTGTCCGCCGCCAGCGCGAACCCGGCCAGCCCGGCCCCCACCGCGATGCCCAGGTTCGCCACGGCACGCAGGGTGGCGAACGCGTGGACGCGACCCCGGGGTCCGGCGACCGCGGCGACCAGCGCCGCGCGGACGGCCAGGTTGCCGGAGGCGAGCAGCATCTCGAGGACCGCCACCGCGAGGAACACCGGGAAGGAGCCGACCAGCAGGTACGCCGCAGCGGCGAGGGCTTGGCCCAACTGGATGAGCGCGCGGAGCGTACGGGGATCCCGCCGGTCGGCGAGCGCGCCCAGCGGCACGCTGGCGGTGAGCCCGACCAGGCCGGCGAGGGTGAGTCCGGCGCCGACCGAGGCGGGGGAGAGCCCGACGTCCCGGGTCAGGTAGAGCGCGCCGCCGGTGAGCCAGAGCCCCGAGCCGACGGTGTTGGCCAGCGTGGCCAGGGCAAGCGTGCGCAGCTCCCCGGGCGGTGGGATCGGCGATATGCGCGACCAGCGGCTCATCGCATGACCGGCGGCACCGCCCGGGACACCTCGGTGATCAGTTCGGCGACCCGGTCGCCCCAGTGGGAGGCGATGACCAGGTCCCGGTCGGGATCGACCCACAGCAGGTGCCGGCCGCCGTTGCCACGGGCGCAGCGTCCCGTCGCCGGTGCGCCGGGCTGCACCTTCCCCGACTCGTTGCGCCACCAGAGGTAGCCGTAGTCCGGGTTCAGCGGGCACGGCGACCAGGCCCGCCGGATCCACTCGGCGCTGAGCAGCCGCCGGCCCTGCCACGTGCCGCCCGCCCGGTAGACCTCGCCGAGCAGGGCCAGGTCGGCGGCGGAGATCCACAGCCCGCCGCCCCAGTGCGCCCCGCCGCTCACCACCGGCACCGGGACGCCGTCGACGTCAACCACCGCGTCCGCGTACCCGTGCCAGGACCAGGACGCGGAGGCGCCGACCGGTTCGAGCACGGCCTCGCGCAGCACCTCGCCGAGCGGGCGGCGGAACAGCAGGGTCAGCGCCAGGCAGAGCAGGTTCACCCGCACGTCGTTGTACGCCCAGCCGGCGCCCGGCGCACCCTCCCGCTCGAAGCCCTCCCGGCGGCTCTGCGCGTCCGCCCCGGTCGGCTTGCCCCACAGCTCGCCGGTCCAGCCGCTGGTCTGCTGGAGCAGGTGCGCCCAGGTGATCCCGTCGACCCCGAGCCCGGCGAGGAACGGGTGATCGACGGTGTCCCGCACCGGCGCGTCCGGGTCGAGCAGGCCCCGGTCGAAGGCCACCCCGGCGACGGTCGCGACGACCGCCTTGGTGCCGCTGAACAACATCTCGGACGCCGCCGGATCGCCCCAGGTGGCGAGCACCTCGCCGCGGTGCCGGATGACGCCGCTCGCCCCGGTGCCCGGCAGCAGCGGCCCGGTCACCTCCCGGTGCGACTCGTCGGCCACCTGCGCGGCAAGGTAGCGCTCCATGTCCTCGATGCCCTCGGTCACCCGGGCGGCCTGCCGGGCGACGGCGGCCCGCACCGCGCCGAGATCCATGTCGACGGTCATGATCCCGACCCTAGGCAGGGCGCCGCCGGGCCGGCGGCCCCGAACCGGGCGACCCCCGTCACACCGGCGGACGGTAATCCGCTCGCCCGCGCGGATCGGCTCTGCCAGGGTCGGGGCCGTGATGCGCAGCAGGACGGCCCGGGCCGACGAGTTGACCGAGGTGCAGCGGATCGAGGTGGCCTCCGGCGCCCCGTTCCGGGAGATCGGCATGACCGACGTCGCCGACATGCCACCGCTGCCGCTGGACGTGCTGGTCGCCGCCCAGCGGGACGGACGTGTCCGGGTGGCGGTCGACGTCGCGGACCGCCCGGTCGGCTTCGCGCTGGTCGACCTGGTCGACGGCTGCGCGCACGTCCAGCAGCTCAGCGTGGAGCCCGCGTACGCCCGGCGGGGGATCGGGCGGGGGCTGCTCGACGAGGTGGCCGGGTGGGCCGCCGGGGCGGGACTGCCCGCGCTGACCCTGACGACGTTCCGCAGCGTCCCGTGGAACGGGCCGTACTACGCCCGTTGCGGGTTCCGGGAGCTGACCGGGGCGGAGGTGACTCCGGGGCTGGCCGGGCTGCTGGCCGCCGAGGCCGCACTCGGGCTGGACCCGGCCGACCGCGTCGCCATGCGCCGCCCGGTCGCCTGACCCGCCGCGCGGCGCCGTCTGTCGGCGTCAGTGGGCGCCGCCGAGGTTGAGCACCACCACCCCGGCGATCACGAGGCCCGCGCCGACCACCTTGGCGACGCTCAGCGGCTCGCCGAGGAAGGCCGCCCCGATCGCCATGATGGCCGCGGTGCCGAGCCCGGACCAGACCGCGTACGCGACGCCGACCGGGATGTCCCGGACGGCCACGGCGAGCAGCCCGAACGCGGAGAGGTAGGCGACCGCCAGGCCGGCGGTGGGCCAGAGCCGGGTGAAGCCGTCGGTCGCCTTCAGCAGGCTGGTGCCGATGACCTCGGCGGTGATCGCGCCGAGCAGGAAGAGGTACGCCATCCCGGGACGGTATCGAAGGCCGGACGGCGGACGAGATCTTGGTAGGAAACGGCCCCCTGAGGGGCCACCCGGCACCAGGATCTCGGGCGGCGCTTCTCGTGGCGGTGGGGTGTTGCCGGCGGCAGTGAGATTCGCCGCGCCACGTAGCATGGTCCTGATCTCCTAGAGACAACCGAGCCCTACAACTGGCAGGCTGCGTCCCATGACCCTGAAGCTTCGTTCCGTGGGGGCGAGCGACCGTGGGCTGATCCGCAGTGGCAACCAGGACGCCCAGCACGCCGGCAACTGGCTGGTCGCCGTCGCCGACGGCATGGGCGGCATGGCCGCCGGTGACCTGGCCAGCCGCATCGCGATGGACGCGTTCGCGCCGCTGGACGTGGAAACCCCCGAGGACGCGCTGGTCGCCGCCCTCCAGGGCGGCATCGAGCTGGCCACGACGGGGATCCGGCGGGCGGTCGAGGAGGACCCGGAACGCCAGGGCATGGGCACCACCCTCACCGCGCTGCTGTTCGCCCGCACCGGCAGCTGCCTGGCCCTCGCGCACGTCGGCGACTCGCGGGCCTACCTGTTCCGGGAGGGCGTGCTGAAGCAGGTCACCCGGGACGACACCTTCGTGCAGATGCTGGTCGACCAGGGCGTGATCACCGCCGAGCAGGCGAGCAGCCACCCCCGCCGGGCCGTGGTGACCCAGGCGTTGCAGGGCGACGAGGTCTCCCCGACCTACGCGACGATGGTGCCCTGGGCCGGCGACCGCTGGCTGCTGTGCAGCGACGGCCTCTCCAACGTGGTCCGTCCCGACACCCTCGCGGAGGTGCTCGGCGGCCACCCGGAGCGGGAGGCGTGCGCGGCCAAGCTGATCGACCTGGCGCTGCGGGCCGGCGGCCCGGACAACGTCACCGTGGTGATCGCCGACGTGGTCGACGAGTAGCCCGGGTCAGCGCCGGCGCGGGCTGGCGCGGCGGGTGGGTTCGGCGGTGGTCGGGTCCTCCGGCCACGGGTGGCGGGGATAGCGCCCGCGCAGCTCCGCCCGCACCTGCGGGTAGCCGGTCCGCCAGAACGAGGCCAGGTCGGCGGTGACCGCCACCGGCCGGCCGGCGGGGGAGAGCAGGTGCAGCAGCACCGGCACCCGGCCGTCGGCGATCCGCGGCGCGGCCGGCCAGCCGAACGTCTCCTGGAGCTTAACGGCCAGCACCGGCGCGGCCGGGTCGGCGTAGTCCAGACGGATCCGCGATCCGCTCGGCACCGGGAGCCGCTCCGGCGCCAGCTCGTCCAGCCGGGCCGCCTGCCGCCAGTCCAGCAGCCGGCGCAGCGCCGCCGCCACGTCGACCCGGGCCAGGTCGGCCCGGCGGCGCGCGCGGGTCAGCTCCGGGCCCAGCCAGGTCGGCGCGGCGGCGAGCAGCGCGGCGTCGGAGACGTCCGGCCATTCGTCGCCGAGCGCCCGCCGGCAGAAGGCCAGCCGCCGGCGCAGCGCCGTGGCCTCCGGCGTCCAGGTGAGCAGGGTCAGGCCGTCCTGGCGCAGCCCGGCGAGCACCGCCTCGGCGAGCCGCGCCGGATCGGGTGCGGCGAGGGGCCGGTCGACCAGCTCGATCGCGCCGAGCCGGACCACCTCCCGGGCCACCACGTCCCCGCCGGACCAGCCGACCTCGCGGGCGGCACGCAGCAGCGGCCCGCCGGCCTCCCGGGCGGTCGCCTCGTCGACCGGGGTGGCCAGCCGGACCCGGGCGGTCGGCGCGCCGGGGGAGCGGTCGGCCACGGCGATCGCCAGCCACGCCGATCCCGCCAGCCCCGACCCGGCCGCCAGCTCCGCGGCGGTCCCGCCGGCCATCAGGTACGCGGACCCGCCGGCCCGCCGCACCCGCGCCAACCGCTCCGGGTACGCCAGCCCCACCAGCAGCCCCGCCGCCAGATCGTCGGGCAGGCGCCCGGGCTGTCCCGCCGTCCCGTCGCCGGACCGGAGATCAGGTCCGGAACGCCCAGGGCGCCCGGGGCGTCCTGGGGTCCGGTCGTCGGGTAGGTCGGGTCCGGGGCGGCCTGAGGGCGGGGCGCCGGGCAGGGCGGTGCGCAGGCGGCGTACCTCGGCGCGCCAGCGGGCGGTGGCGGCCGGGTCGGCGCCCGTGCGCAGCCGGCGCCACAGCGCCGTGAGGTCGTCACCGGCGCCGCCGAGTTGCTCCTCGGCGAGCAGCGCCACCACCTCGGCGGCCCGGTCGGCGCCGACCCGCTCCGCGCCGTCGAGCAGCGCGCGGGCCAGCCGGGGATGCGCGCCGGCGGCCGCGATGGCACGCCCGCGGGCGGTGATCCGGCCGTCGGAGTCGACCGCGCCGAGCGTGGTCAGCGTGTCCCGGGCGACGGCCAGCGCGGCCGGGGGCGGGGGATCGGGCAGCGCCAGGCCGGCGCCGTCCGGGGTGCCCCAGGCGGCCAGCTCCAGCGCGAACCCGGTCAGGTCGGCGGCGGCGATCTCCGGCTCGGGCTGCGGAGCGAGCCGGGCGTGGGTCGCCTCCGACCAGCACCGGTAGACCGCGCCCGGCGCCTCCCGCCCGGCCCGGCCGGCCCGCTGGGTGGCCGCCGCCCGGGACACCGGCACGGTGACCAGCGCGCCCAGCCCACGGGCCAGGTCGGTGCGCGCCACCCGGCTCAACCCGGCGTCCACCACGACGCGGACGCCGGGCACGGTGAGGCTGCTCTCCGCCACCGCGGTGGCCAGCACCACGCGGCGTCGCCCGGCCAGCGGGGTGAGCGCGGCGTCCTGCGCGGCGCCGGGCAGCCGGCCGTGCAGGGGCAGCACGGCGACCGCGTCGCGCAGGTCGGCCAGGCGGCCCGCGACGGCGGCGATCTCGCCGGCGCCGGGCAGGAAGACCAGCACGTCCCCGGCGCGTTCGCGCAGGGCCCGGCGCACCGTGGCCGCCACGTGGTCCAGCAGCGCCGGGTCGACCCGTCCCGCGCCGGGTGCGGCGACCGGGCGGGGCGGGGGCGTCCAGATCCGGTCCACCGGGTGCAGGGCGGCCTCGGCCCGGACCACCGGTGCGGGAGCGTCCCCGCCGAGCAGCGCGGCGAACCGGTCCGCCCGCGGGGTGGCCGACATGGCCAGCAGCCACAGGTCCGGCCGCAGCGTGCCGCGGGCATCCACGGTGAACGCCAGCGCCAGGTCGGCGTCGAGCTGCCGCTCGTGGCACTCGTCGAGCAGCACGGCGCCGACGCCGGGCAGCTCCGGGTCGTGGTGCAGCCGGCGGACCAGCAGGCCGGTGGTGACCACCTCGACCCGGGTCCGCGGACCGACGCGGCGTTCGCCGCGTACCGCGTACCCGATCCGCTCACCGACCCTCTCGCCGAGCACGGCGGCCATCCGGTGCGCGGCGGCCCGGGCGGCCACCCGGCGCGGCTGGGCGATGACCACCCGGCCGGGAACCCGGTCGGCCACCGCGAGCGGCGCGAGGGTGGTCTTGCCGGTGCCCGGGGGCGCCACGAGGACCGCCGCGCCGGCCGCGTCCAGCGCCTCGACCAGCGTCGGCAGCACCGGCCGGACCGGCAGGTCCAGGGAGACGTCGGAGAGCACGGACCCACTCTCGCACCCCCGGCCGGGCGGCCGGCGCGGGGTCCTGTTCCACTTCTCACATTGACGGTGACCGTTTCCTCGCGTGGAGTGACGGTCATGGCGATGATCGCGTACGACGAAGCCTCGGCCGCCGCCTTCGCGGCGACCCGGCACGTGCCGTCCGGCGGCCTGGCGAGCTGGCGCGCCGCGGTGGCCCGGCACCTGCCCGTCGGGCCCGGCGACCGGGTGCTCGACCTGGGGGCGGGCACCGGCGCGTGGGCCGCCGCCTTCCGGGCCTGGTGGGGGGTGGACGTGGTGGCGGTCGAGCCGGCGGCGGCCGACGGGCTGCGGCGCGCGGCGCACACCCCGCTGGTGCTGCTCGACGACGCCGACTACGACCGGGGGCTGCGCCGGCTGCGGGCGGCGGCGCGGCGGACCCCGCACGCCCCGGTGGTCGACGCGCTGGACCTGCTGGTGCTGCGCTGAACACGGAACGGCCCGGCCGGCGCACCGCCGACCGGGCCCGAGTGGTCGTCAACGGTGGCCGGGCCCGCCGACCCGGCCACCGCCGCCACCCCCTAGTACGTTCCGTCGAGCTGCCCGCGCAGCTTCGTGAGCGCCCGGGCCAGCAGCCGGGACACGTGCATCTGCGAGACGCCGATCTGCTCGGCGATCTGCGACTGGGTCAGGTTGCCGTAGAAGCGCAGCGTGAGGATCTTCTGCTCGCGCTCGTCGAGCGTGGCCAGCGCCGGCCCGAGGGCGACCCGCAGCTCGGCCAGCTCGAACTCGCCGTCCTCGCCGCCGAGCATGTCGCCCAGCTCGGTGGCCCGGTCACCGTCGCCGGTCGGGGTGGACAGCGACACGGCGTTGTAGGCGCGGGCGCCCTCCAGGCCCTCCAGGACCTCTTCCTCGGTGAGGTTGAGGTGGCCGGCGATGTCGGCGACCGTCGGGGAGCGGCCGAGGGTCTGCAGCAGCGTGCTGTTGGCGTCGGAGATGGCCAGCCGCAGCTCCTGGAGGCGGCGCGGCACCCGGATGTCCCAGGTGCGGTCGCGGAAGTGGCGCTTCAGCTCGCCGATGATGGTCGGGATGGCGTAGCCGGCGAAGTCGACGCCGCGGGACGGGTCGAACTTGTCGATCGCCTTGATGAGGCCGACGGCGGCGGTCTGCGCCAGGTCGTCGGTGGGCTCGCCCCGGCCGCTGTAGCGGTGGGCGAGGTGGTTGGCGAGAGGCAGCCAGGCCTCGATCGCCCGGTCGCGCAGCGCGGCGCGCGACGGGTGGTGGGCGGGGAGCGCCGCCATGGCGTTGAGCAGGTCGGCGGCGCTGTCCGTGAGCGCCCGCGGGTCGAGCTTGTCGGAGGTGGACGGCGTTGTCGTCGCCGGCTCGCTGATCGTGTGCGCGGTCATGGGTGGTCCTCCCTGCACCTCGTCCGCGAAACAAAAAGACGTGACGCTGTGGTTTAGCTTCAGTTAGGCCGTTCGGAAGCCACCTTAACCTGATCGGCCCGAGGAAATCTAGCCGAAAGTACGATGTACTTATGCCGCGCCCTGGCATGAAGCGCCTGAATCGGGGCAGAAACCCTTGGATGGCCGACCGGCGCGGTGGGCGAGGTGGCCGGCCCCGACTGGCCGGACGGCGGATGTCCGGGGCCGACCGGTCAACGTGAAACCCGACAGTCGGCTCACACTGTCGCCTTTCCGTCGTTGTCCCGCAGACGGGACCGCCCGTAGCGTCCAGGGTGTACACGTCTACGGAGGCACCGTGCTGGATCCCGCCGCTCCGCAACTCGTCGTCAACGCCCGGACCCTGCTGTTCAGCTGGGTCCCGGCGGACCCCGACGCGGTCGCGGCGCTCGTACCGGCCGGCCTCCGCCCGCGCCCCGACCGCCAGGTGTTCCTCTGCCAGTACGTGGTGGACGACGAGAGCCAGACCTCCGGGTTCGGCGCGTACTCGCTGACCTTCCTGGGTGTCTCGCTCGCGGACGAGGATCCGCCCGACGGCGAGACGCCCGGCGGTTGGTGGACCCACTACCTCGCCTCCAGCCCGCGGGTCCGGCAGTACGCCTCGGCCCGGGGCGCTCCGGCCGTGCCGGGGGAGACCCTTGTCGACGTGCGGGGCGGGCGGCTCACCGCCGAGACGTGGGCCGACGGGCGACCGCTCATCCAGGTGACCGCCGAGGTCGGGCACACCGGCACCGAGGCGCACAACGGCCATCACCGCTACCTCACCGCCCGCGACGGCGACCTGATCGTCGCGGACTACCCGTACGTGGCCGAGCCGGTGTCGCCGTTCGAGGTCGAGTCGGTGGAGTTCCTCGCCCCGGAGCATCCGGTCTACGCGCTCCGGCCGGCCAACCCGCTACAGGTCTGCTGGGGCTTCTACTCGCCCCGGGTGTCGTTCGCGTACCCGGCCCGGCCCGACGCGCTGGACGAGCCGCTGCCCACCGGCGAGCCGGTCGCGGCGGCTCACCAGGTGCCGGCGCGCCGCGCCCGCAGCGGCCTGCCGTCCGGGTCGTAGACCAGCCGGTACGCCGGCAGCGCCCAGAGCCGCGTACGCCAGGGCAACCGCTCCGGCCGGTGCGGTCGCAGCCGCCCCGGCGGGCGGGGCCCGACCCGCCCGGACTCGTGCCACCGCTCCAGCTCGGCCGCCGTTGAGGTGATCGCCGCGACCGCGTCCGCCGGGTCGAGCAGGTCGTGGTCGGCCCCGCCGTCCGGGTCCCGGTCCAGGTGCTCCCGCCACAGTCGCAGCCGCAGCTCCCGGGCGAACACCCGGGCGCCGTCGCCCAGGCCCGCCGGGTCGGTCGGGGCCCGCTCGTCCCGGGTGTCGTCCAGCACGGCGCAGGACAGCTCGCTGTCGTGGGTCCACGAGCGGCGGTTGAAGTTGTCACTGCCCACGCTGGCCCACACGTCGTCCACCACGCAGACCTTCGCGTGCACGTAGACCGGGGTGCCCTCGTGGTTCTCGACGTCGAAGACATGCACCCGGTCGGGGGCGGCCCGGTGGCAGAGTTCGAGGGCCTGCGACCGGCCGACCATGTTCGGCGGCAGCGCCAACCGGCCGTCCACGTCCGGGTGCCGGGGTACGACGGCCACCAGGTGCAGGTCCGGCTGCTCGCGCAGGGCCCGGGCGAAGAGGTCGGCCACCTCCGTCGACCAGAGGTACTGGTCCTCCAGGTAGATCAACCGGCGGGCCCGCCGGACCGCCTTGGTGTAGCCGCGGGCCACCGTGCGCTCGCCGTCCGGGGCGAACGAGTAGCGCGGGCGCACCGCCGGGTAGGTGCGCAGGACCTGGACGTGCTGCGGCCCGCACGGCGGCGGGTCGGGGGGCTGGTCGGGCAGCGGGCCCGGGCTCAGGTCCGAGCCGCGCAGCCGGTCCCGCAGGTAGGCCATGGGGTTCTCCGAGTCCAGCGGCATCGGGTCGGTCCACCGCTCCCGGAAGGTGGTGTCCAGCGCGCCGACCACCGGGCCGCGCAGCGCGAGCTGGACGTCGTGCCAGGGCGGGTGCGGGCCGTACCGCGGGGACATGGCGACCGCCTGCGGGTCGCCGCCGTGCGCCGCGTCGTCCCGCCGGCTGTGGCAGAGGTCGATCCCGCCGGCGAACGCGACGTCCCGCTCCGGGGCGCCGGGGTGGCGCAGCACCACCAGCTTCTGGTGGTGCGAGCCGCCGCGGCGGACGCGCTGGTCGAGCAGCACCTCCCCGCCGGCGGCGCGGATCACCTCGCTGAGGTCGCGGTTCTCCTCCTCGCTGTAGGAGAGCGCGTCGAGGTGGGAGCGCCAGACGAGGCCCTTGACCACCACCCCGCGCTGGGCGGCCCGGGCGAACAACTGCACCACGGTCGGGCCGTCCGGCCGCATCCGCTCGTCCGGGTCCCCGCGCCAGTCCGTGAAGAAGAGATGGTCGCCGGCCCGGAGGTGATCCACCTCACTGACCAGCCGGTCGAAGTACGTGCCGCCGTGAATCAACGGCTCGACGAGGTTTCCGCTCGTCCAGACGGGTAACTCAGACCCCGGGTTGGCGCGTTCCTGTGCGGAGAGGAACCAGTCCCGCATCGTCACGTTCCAGCCTCCCGAGGTCGACATCGTCCTCACGGTAGGACCCCCGGCACGGCCCCGCACGCCGACCGTCCCGGTCGGCGGGGTGCTCGCGGGGGGTGCACCGGACCCCTGGATCGCGAAACCGAGGAGGCCACAGCATGCCCGCCGAGACGCCGAACACCGTGACCGAATACCGCGAGCAGGCGGTGGAGGGGGAACGGGGTGCGCTGGTGGCGGTCCTGTTGATGGTGATCCTCGGGGTGGCCGGCATCTTCGCCGTCTCCTGAGACCGGCGACGGGCGCCCCGGCGAACCGGGACGCCCGTCGGACGGAGCGGGTCAGGGGCGGTCGCCCTCGCCGCCGCTGTGCGGCAGCCGCTCGGCCGGGATCACCCCGAGCCGGCCGGCCTGGTAGTCCTCGACCGCCTGGATCAGCTCGGCGCGGGTGTTCATCACGAACGGGCCGTAGTGCGCCACCGGCTCGCGGATCGGCTGGCCGCCCATGATGTAGAGCTCCAGCGCCGGGGTGTTCGCGTCCTGCCGCTCGTCCGCGGTGACCCGCAGCGCGTCGCCGGGCCCGTGCACGGCGAGCTGGCCGAGGTGGACCGGCCGCCGGTCGGTGCCCACCGTGCCCCGGCCGGCCAGCACGTAGACCAGCGCGTTGAAGTCCGGCCGCCAGGGCAGGCTCAGCTCGGCCCCGGGCTGGAGCGTCACGTGCGCGATGGTGATCGGGGTGTGGGTCGAGCCGGGACCCTGGTGCCCGGCGATCTCGCCGGCGATCACCCGGATCAGCGCGCCGCCGTCGGGCGTGGTCAGCAGCGCCGACTCCCGGCCGCGGATGTCCTGGTAGCGCGGCGGGTTCATCTTCGCCACCCGGGGCAGGTTGACCCAGAGCTGGAGGCCGTGGAACAGACCGCCGCTCATCACCAGGTGCTCCGGCGGCGCCTCGATGTGGAGCAGGCCACGACCCGCCGTCATCCACTGGGTGTCGCCGTCGGTGATGGTGCCGCCGCCGCCCTGCGAGTCCTGGTGATCCATGATCCCGTCGATCATGTAGGTCACGGTCTCGAAGCCCCGGTGGGGGTGCCACGGGGTGCCTTTCGGCTCGCCCGGCGCGTAGTCGACCTCGCCCATCTGGTCGAGGTGGATGAACGGGTCCAGCTCGGTCATCGGGACGCCGGCGAAGGCCCGGCGGACCGGGAAGCCCTCGCCCTCGTAGCCGCTCGGCGCGGTCGTCAGCCGGCGGACCGGGCGGTAGGTGGTGGACTCGCCGAGCTCCGGCAGGCGGGGCAGGACGAGGACGTCGTCGACGGTGATCGCGGGCATCTGGGGTCTCCTTACTTGTCGGCCGGGGTGGACGACGCGTCGCGGTCGGCGCGGAGGCGCCGGCCGAGTCGCTCGAAGACCCGGGTGAGGCAGGCGACCTCGGCGTCGTCGAGGTCGTCGATCAGGTGGGTGCGCGCGGAGCGCCGGTGGTGCGGCGCGGCCTCGCGCAGCGTCAGCAGCCCGGCGGCGGTGAGCACCGCCTCGCTGCCGCGCCGGTCGTCCGGGCAGGACTCCCGGGCCACCAGGCCGCGCTTCTGCATGGAGGAGATCTGGTACGTCAGCCGGCTCGGCGAGAACACCAGCCGGCCGGCCAGCTCACCCATCCGCAGCCGCTGCCCGGGCGCCTCGGAGAGCAGCACCAGCACGTGGTAGTCGGCGAAGCTCAGCTCGCTGTCGGCGCGCAGGTCGTCCTCGAGCTGGGTGAACAGCCGCTGGCTCGCCTCGATGTAGGCGCGCCAGCAGGCCAACCGCTCGGGGTCCAGGCTGTCCGTCATGGCTACGAGAGTAGCACTACTTAAAATTTAAACAACCCCTCCACCGGCGAGGTGAGCCGGGCAACAGTGCTGACGGACAGCGGTGATTTTCGAATCTGAACCAAAGCATCGGGCTAGGGTCGGAGAGTGGATGATCTCGACGTGCAGGACTGGCGTGAGCGGGTGGCACGGCTCTACCTCTCCGACCTCGACCTGGCCGCCTTCCGGGCGGCCCGGGACGAGCTGTTCCGCGACCACCCCAGCAGCCCCCTGCCGGCGGCCGACCGGCCCGGCTTCACGGGGCTGCGCTGGTTTCCGCCCGACCCGTCGGCGGTGGTCGAGGCCCCCCTGCGCCCCGCCTCCGGCACCGAGAGCATCGACACCGGCGGTCCCGACGGCGTCGTGCGGTACCGGCGGGTGGCGGTCGCCGAGACGCCCTGGGGGCCACTCACCCTGTGGTGGATCGAGGCGTACGGGGGCGGGCTGTTCCTCCCGGTCCGCGACGCCACCTGCGGCGCCGAGGCGTACGGCGGCGGGCGCTACCTCACCGACACGGTGAAGGGGACCTTCGGGCGCGGCCTGACCGTGCTGCCCGGCAACCGGGTCCGCCTCGACGCCAACTACCTCTACAACCCGAGCTGCGCCTACGACGACCGGTGGGCCTGCCCGCTGGCCCCGCCGGAGAACCGGGTCGACGTCCCGATCCGCGCCGGCGAGCGGTCGTACCACTGACCGCGTGACGCCCCGGCGCGACGGGCGCGCCGGGGCGTCGGGGACCGGCCGCTCAGCGGGCGGTGGCGCCGGTCGGGGTCAGGTGCATCCGGCCGAGCAGCTGCCGGGCCTGTTCGGCCACGTCCGCGTCCACCGTGACCGCGTACTGGCTGGCCCGCAGCGAGCTGGCCGAGGTGAAGTCGCGCTGGCCCCCGGTCATGGCGTGGGCCACCGCGCCGAACACGGCACCCCAGATCGCGCCGATCACCAGGCCCACCAGGATCACCGCGATCCAGTTGCCCGCGGTGAAGATGCCGAAGAGCAACCCGATGAACAGGCCGAACCACGCGCCCGTGCCCGCGCCGACCAGGGCGGCCCGGCCCGTGGTCAGCCGCCCCATCACCGTCTCGACCAGGGTGAGGTTCGTCCCCACGATCGCGCTGCGTTCCACCGGGAACCGGTTGTCGGCAAGATAGTCCACCACCCGCTGGGCGGACGGATAGTCCGGGTACGACCCGATCGTGACGGTCGGCGGGCCGGCCTGCGGCCCGTGTCCGTCCCCGCTGGGCGGCAACGGGCGGCCGCCCGGACCGGACGGGAGGTTGTCGCTGCCCGGCATCCCGGGCCGCCAGGCCGCGGTCGGACTCGAGGGACTGGTCATGAGCTCCTCCTTCGTCAACCCGACGCGTTCCCACCCCCGTCGGGCGGTAACGCGCCCGTCCGCACCGATGGCGGCGCATGGCGACCGCCGGGCCGGGTAGCCATCCCCGTGCGGACCGGACGGATCAGCGAGCACGGTTTCCTCGCCGACGGGCACAGCGCCGCCCTGGTCGACCGGGCCGGCGCGGTCAACTGGTGGTGCCCGCCCCGCTTCGACGGACCGTCGGTGTTCGGCCGGCTCCTCGACGACGCGGCCGGGCACTGGAGCATCCGGCCCGCGGGCGAGTTCACCAGCACCCGGTCCTATCTGGACGACACGCTCGTGCTGCGTACCGTCTTCACCACCGCGACCGGGACGGCGGCCGTCACCGACGCCCTGGCGCTGGAACCGGGCGCGCGGGGTCACCGGATCGGGCTGAAGTCACCCCGGGTGCTGGCCCGGGTGGTCGAGGGGCTCAGCGGCGAGGTGCCGATGCAGGTCGACTACGCGCCGCGCTTCGAGTACGGCCGGGTCAACGCCTACCTCACCGAGACCGACGGGGTGATCGGGGCGACGGCCGGCGCCTGCCGGCTGGAGCTGCGCGCCAACGTGCCGTTGACCTGCGGCGTGGGCGCCGCGTCCGGGCGGTTCACCGCCCGCCCCGGCAGCACCCACCACTTCACCCTCGGATACGCCCCGACCTACCGGGCCGGCGCGCCGGCGCTGCCCGACGCCGACCAGGTGCTCGCGGACGCGGTCGCCGGCTGGCGGTCCTGGGCCGACCTGCACGATTACCACGGCGACTACCGCGATCTGGTCCGCCGCAGCGCGATGGTGGTGCAGGGAATGACCTACGGGCCCAGCGGGGCGGTGGTCGCGGCGGCCACCACCTCGATACCCGAGAAGCTGGGCGGCGACCGCAACTACGACTACCGGTTCGTCTGGCTCCGCGACTTCAGCCTCACCCTCCAGGCGCTCTGGCTGGCCGCGTGCCCCGACGAGGCGGACCGGCAGTTCAGCTGGGTGGCGCGGGCGATGGGCCGGATCGGCGACGAGCCGGTGCCGATCATGTACGGCGTCGAGGGTGAGCGGGACCTCACCGAGCACGGCCTCGACCACCTCGCCGGATACGCCGGCAGCGGGCCGGTCGTGATCGGCAACGAGGCCTGGCGGCAGCGGCAGACCGACGTGCTGGGCGAGGTGCTCGACGCGGCGTGGCTGATGCGGTACTACCTCGACCCGATGTCCGCCGAGGTGCGGCAGCTGCTCCACGACCTCGCCGACCAGGCGGTGGGGGAGTGGCGCCGGCCCGACGCCGGGATGTGGGAGGCGCGCGACGTGGAGCGGCACTACGTGTCGTCCAAGGTGCAGTGCTGGACCGCGCTGGACCGGGCCGTCCGGTTCGGCACCCGCATCGGCGAGCCCGCCGACGTGGCGCGCTGGGCGGCCGCCCGCGACGAGGTGCGCGCGGCGGTGCTCCGCCGGGGCTGGAACGACCGGGTCGGGGCGTACACCGGCGCCTTCGACTCCGACGAGCTGGACGCCTCGGTGCTGATCATGCCGCTGGTGGGCTTCCTGCCCGCCGCCGACCCGCGGATGCGCGCCACCATCGACCTGATGGAGCGCCAGCTGTCCCGCAACGGCCTGCTGCGCCGCTGGGACGGCGACCCGGCGGGCTTCCTGATCTGCTCGTTCTGGCTGGCCGCCGGCCTGGCCGAGGCCGGCGAGCTGGACCGCGCCCGCCGGCTGTTCGCGCAGCTCGCCGCGCGGGTCAACGACCTCGGCCTCTATGCCGAGCAGATCGACGAAACCACCGGCGAGCAGCTGGGCAACTTCCCGCAGGCCTTCTCGCACATCGGCCTGATCAACGCCGCGGGCCGGATCACGGCGGCCGCCGGGCGGCTCGGCGGCCGGACCGGCGCGCCGGCCGGGCCGACCCACGAGATGGAGGACCAGGGCGCCTGAGCCCGACCCGGTCCTGGTGGGGGCCGCCACCGCGACAGCGGGCCCGGCGGCGGGCAGGATCGGGGGATGGAGCTGGTCATCATGGCCGACACGCACGTGCCGAAGCGGGCGCGGGACCTGCCCGAGCGGCTCTGGGCGGCGGTCGAGGCCGCCGACGTGGTGCTGCACGCCGGCGACTGGGTGGACGTGTCGCTGCTGGACGCCCTGGAGGCCCGGTCCCGCCGGCTGGTCGGCGTGTACGGCAACAATGACGGGCCGCCGCTGCGCGCCCGGCTGCCCGAGGTGGCCCGCGTCGAGCTGGACGGGCTGCGGGTCGCCGTGGTGCACGAGACCGGGCCGAAGACCCGCCGGGAGGAGCGCTGCGCCGCCGCGTTCGGTGACTGCGACCTGCTGGTGTTCGGGCACTCCCACATCCCGTGGGACACCGTCGCCCCCGGCGGCCTGCGGCTGCTCAACCCCGGCTCACCCACCGACCGGCGGGCCCAGCCGCACGCCACCTACCTGACCGCGCGGGTGGCGGCGGGGCGGCTCGACCGGGTCGAGCTGCACCGCCTGCCCCCGCCCTGAGTCACCGGCCGCGACCGGTCTCCGCCTGGAGCTCGTCGATGCGGCGGGACGCCTCGGCCTTGGTCAGCCCGTCCGGCACCTCCTCGCCCGCCTCCCGGGCCAGGGTGTGCAGGTACGACTCCTGGGCCGCGGTCGGCGGCTCGTCGCCGGTGACCCAGTCGTCCGGGTCCTTCACGGCGGCGTCCGGGTTGACGTTGTCCCTGCTGCCGTTGCTGCGGTCGGCCATGATGATCACCTCTCCCTCGAACAGGTGTACCACTACCCCCGTGGCGCGGTCTTCATGCCGGCCGCCGCCTACGATCATCGGCGTGACTGCGGACCGGGCGGGTGTGGTGGTGGTCGGCGCGGGCATCGCCGGGGTGGCCTGCGCGACCGAGCTGGCCCGGGCCGGCATCCCGGTGGAGGTCCGGGAACGGGCCCGGGTGACCGGCGGGCGGATGGCCACCAGGCGCTTCGAGGGCCGCCCCGCCGACCTGGGCGCCGCCTACTTCACCGTCGACGACCCCGACTTCGCCGCGGTGGTCGACGGGTGGCGGGCCGCCGGCCTGGCCCGGGAGTGGACCGACACGCTCGTCGCGTACGGGCCGCGGGGGCGCGAGGACGTGCCCGGCCCGATGCGCTGGGCGGCCCCACGAGGGCTCCGCTCGCTCGTGGAGCACCTGGCCGGTGACCTGCCGGTGGCGCACAACCGCCTGGTCATGACCGTCGAGCCGGGCCCCCGCGTGGACGGCCGCGCCGCCGGGGCGGTCGTGCTCGCCATGCCGGGCCCGCAGGCCGCCCTGCTGCTCGACCCCGCTCTGGAAGCGGCCACCCGGGCGGTCGCGGCCCAGCGCTGGTCCTCCGCGCTGGCCGGGGTGCTGCGCTTCCCGGCCCGCCGCTGGCCGGACTTCCGGGGCGCGTTCGTCAACGAGCATCCGGTGCTGAGTTCGGTCTGTGACGACGGCGACCGGCGCGGCGACGGCGCCCCGGTGCTGGTCGCGCACACCACCCCCGGGTTCGCCGCCGGGCACCTGCTCCAGCCCACCGCCGCCGGCCCGGCGATCGAGCAGGCCGTCCGCGACCTGTTCGGCCTGCCCGAACCGGCCGAGCTGACCCACGTGCACCGCTGGACGTACGCGAAACCGGCCGCCGGGGGCGACGGCGGCTACCACCTGGACGACGACGGGATCGGCCTGGCCGGCGACGCCTTCGGGCGGCCGCGGGTGCAGGGCGCCTGGCGCTCCGGCCGGGACCTGGGCCGTGCCCTGACCGCCCGGCTCATGGCGGACCGTGGCTGACCGGTGCCACTGCGCGCAGGCGGCTCGTCACCCACGGGTATCCTTCGTCGGGGAGGTGCACGGGCAGTGAGCGGCGCCGGCAGTCGGCCGGGGACCGGCAGGACCGGCGTCGACCGGTCGCCGTTCCCGGAGGATGGGCTGCGCCACGACGCCCTGTTCTACGCCGACGACCGGGACTACCGTGCCGCCGTGGGCGGGTTCGTCGAGGCCGGACGGGCCGCCGGCGAGCCCGTGCTGGTCGCCGTGCCCACCCACCGGCTGTCCCTGGTCCGGCCGCTGCTCGACCCGCTCGACGGTGTCGAGCTGGCCGACATGGCGGTGATCGGGCGGAACCCGGCAGCCATCATCGCCACCACGCTGCGCAGTTTCGTCCACCGGTTCCCGGGCCGCCGGGTCCGCGTCGTCGGAGAGCCGCTCTGGCCCGGCCGGCGGGCGGCCGCGTACCGGCACTGCGTCGAGCACGAAGCGATCATCAACCTCGGCCTCGCCGACCAGTCGATCACCGTGCGCTGCCTGTTCGACCGGTCCCGGCTGCCGGCCCGGGCGCTGGCCGACGTCGCCGGGACCCACCCCTGGCTGGTCAGCGGGGGAGTGGCCCGGCCCAGCGCCGGCTACCGGCCGCCCCGGTCGGTGCTGCGCCGGCTGGCCCGCCCGCTGCCCCCGCCGCCCGGTGACGCGCTCGCCGAGCCCGTCCGGCCGGAGCGCCTGGGGTCGCTGCGCGCGGCGGTGGCCGCCGTCGCCGAGGCCGCCGGGCTCGCCGCGGAACGCGTCGACGACCTGCGGATCGCCGTCACCGAGCTGGCCTCCAACGCGCTCACCCACGGCGCCGGGCCGGCCACCGCCCGGTGCTGGGCCGCCGCCGGCGACCTCGTCTGCGAGGTGAGCGGCCCGGGTGAGCTGACCGATCCCCTGGCCGGCCGGATCCCGCCGCCCGCGACCGGCGTGCGTGGCCGGGGCCTGCTGCTGGTGCACCGGCTCTGCGACCTGGTGGACGTGCACGTCGCCGACGGGATGACCACCGTGCGGGTGCACCTGGAGCTGCCGGCCGCCCGGCTGGTGCCGGCGCCCCGGTCAGCCCCGGACGCCGTCCAGGGCGGGTTCGTCCGTCCGGCCCCGCTCTGAGGCGTCCCGGGTCCGCTCGCCGGCACGGTCGAGCAGTTGCATGACCGGGGTGGCGGCGATCCCGTGCACCACCACCGAGACCACCACGACCAGGCCGACCGTCGCCCAGACCACCTCCGCCTGCGGAAACTCCGTCTTGCTGGTGGCGTACGCCAGGTAGAAGAACGAGCCGACGCCGCGGATGCCGAACAGCGAGATCACCCAGTGCTCGGCCGGGCGGCCCGGCGCGCCCCGCAGTGACAGCCAGCCGGCCAGCGGCCGGATCACGAACACGAGGGCCAGCCCGACCAGGGCCGCCGGCCACGTCAGCGGGGCGAGCAGCCCCCCGATCACCGCACCGCCGAGCAGCAGCAGCAACAGCACGGTGAGCAGCCGCTCGACCTGCTCCGCGAAGTCGTGCAGCACCGAATGAAACTCGTGGGTGCGTTCCGCCGCGCGGATCGCCCGGGCGGCCACGAAGACGGCCAGGAAGCCGTACCCGCCGACCACCTCGACCAGCCCGTACGCCAGGAAGGTCGCGGCGAGGGCCAGGAAGCCCTCGGCGTGCCGGGCCAGTCGCAGGTTGCTCGGGGCCCGGAAGAAGAGCTTGCCGAGCAGCCAGCCGACGAGCAGCCCGCCGCCCACCCCGACGGCGAGCTTGTAGAGCACGTCGACGGCGAGCCAGTGGGCCAGCCAGTCCGCCGGGGCGAGGCTGGTGGTGGCGATCGCGATGGCCGCGTACACGAAGGGGAAGGCCAGCCCGTCGTTCAGCCCGGCCTCCGAGGTGAGCGCGAAGCGCACCTCGTCCTCCGAGTCCTCCACGTCGGTCGGCTCGCCCACCTGCACGTCGGAGGCGAGCACCGGGTCGGTCGGGGCGAGCGCGGCGCCCAGCAGCAGCGCCGCGGCCGGCACCAGGCCGGCCCACCACCAGCCGAGCACCGCCACCGCGGCGATGCACAGCGGCATGGCCACGGCCAGCAGCCGCCAGGTCGACGACCAGCGCGCCCAACTCAACGGCCGGTCGATCTTGAGGCCGGCGCCCATCAGCGCGACGATCACGCCGACCTCGGTGAGATGGGTGGTCAGCTCAGGCCAGCGCAGCGGGTCCGGGGTCGGCAGCCCGGTGGGCAGCACGAACACCAGCATGCCGAGGCCGAGAAACGCGATCGGCATCGACAACGGCCGGTGCTCCAGCACCCGGGGCAGGATCCCTGCCAGCAGCGCACCGACGCCCAGCAGGGCGAACGCGACATCGACCGGTTCCACGGCACCACCCTTCCGCCGCCCACGGTGCGGGCAGGTGGTCACCAGTGCCCCGAAGCGGTGCCGGCTATGCCTCCGTGTCCGTCTTCTCCCCGGTGGGACCGGTCACCGTGTCACCGGCGCGGCGCGGGGCGCGAACCGACCTCGTCGGATCGGTGAGGGCGGCGATCGCGCTGTCGGCGAGACCGTCCAGCAGGGCGGCCGGATCGTCGTAGACGGCCACCGCGCCCGAGCCCGCCAGCTCGCCGCGACTGGTGCCGCCGCAGGTCAGACCGATGCAGGGCACGTCCAGTTTGCCGGCGGCGGCGACGTCCCAGACCGAGTCGCCGACGAACACGACCCGCTCGGCGGCCAGCCCCGACTGGGCCAGCGCGGCCGCCAGGATGTCCGGCGCCGGCTTGCTCTCCTCCGCGTCCGCCGAGGAGGTCACCGTGTCGATCACGTCGTCGGCGTCGAGGGCGGCCCGCAGGGCGGCCACCTCGTGCTCGGCCGCCGAGGTGGCCAGCACCACCCGCAGCCCGCGGGCCGCGCAGGCACGCAGGAGGTCCACCGCCCGGGGCAGCGGCACGAGCCGCTCCCAGTACTCGGTGTACAGCGCGTCGTGGGTGTCGCGCAGCTTGCCGTCCGCGTCCCGGTCCCGCTCGGCGCCGAGCAGGTGGTCGAGGAGCTTGTCCGAACCCATCCCGATGGCCCGGTGGATCCGCGCCATGGGCACCCGGTGATCGCCCTGGCGGAGCGCCTCCCACCAGCTCACCGTGTGCAGGTACGTGGTGTCGACCAGGGTGCCGTCCACGTCGAAGAGGACACCGCAGCGGTTGTCGTCAGGCATGGCACCCTCCTACCCGTCCGGGTCGGCCCCGACGCGCGACTCACCCGGACGGGATGAGGATCTCGAACCAGACCGTCGAACCGCGCACCGTGGGGTCGGTGCCCCAGGCGTCGCTCAGCTCCTCGATCAGCCCCAGCCCGCGGCCCCGGCTGCTCAGCGTGTCGGTCTGCGCCCGGGTCACCTGCCCCCGGGTGCCGGAGTCGGCCACCGAGACCAGCAGGCGCTCCGGGCTCAGGTCGATCTCGACCCGGGCGGCGGTGCCGGCGTGCAGCAGGGCGTTGGTGGTCAGTTCGCTGGTGCAGAGCACGGCCGCGCCGACCACCGCCTCGGGCACCTGCCAGTCGGTGAGCTGGGCGGTCATCCAGTGCCGGACCCGGCTCGGCGCGGTGGGCTCGGCCGGCACCTCCATGCCGGCCGACCGGCTCGGCTTGACCGCGTGTTCCACGGCCAGCACGGCCACGTCGTCCTCGGTGGCACCCGGAACCGCGGCGGTCGCCACCGCGCAGAGCGCCCGCGGGTCGCCGCTGCTGGCGGCGGTCACCGCCGCGCCCAACCCGGTCAGGCCGGCGGTCAGGTCCTGCCAGCGCCGCTCCACCACCCCGTCGCTGAACAGCAGGAGGGTGTCGCCGGGGCGGAACGGCACGGTCACCGTCCGCGGGTGGCAGCCCAGCCCCAGCGGCGGCGCGGGCGGCACCTCGACGTACTCGGCGATCGGCTCGCCGTCGGTGGGGCAGCGCCGGATCAGGGGCGCGGGATGGCCCGCGCTGGCCAGGGTGATCTGCCCCCGGTCGGCCTCGATCACCCCGAACACCACGGTCACGAAGAGCTCATGTGTGCCGCCCTCGGTGCCCAGGCTGGCGACCAGCCGGTCCAGGCCGCCGAGCACCGCGTCCGGCCGGGGGTCGGAGAGGGCCAGCGCGCGCAGCGCAGCGCGTACCTGGCCCATCCGGGCGGCGGCCTGTACGTCGTGCCCGGCCACGTCGCCGAGGACCACGCCCAGCGCGCCGGTGGGCAGCACGAACGCGTCGTAGAAGTCGCCACCGGCGGCGTTGCCGTCGACGCCGGGGTCGTAGCGGGCGGCGATCCGCAGCCGGGGCAGGTCGGGCAGCTGCTCCGGGAGCATGCTGCGCTGCAACAGCTGGGCGGTGCCGTGCTGGGTCTCGAAGCGGCGGGCCCGCTCGGCGGCCTGGCCGACCAGCTCCGCCGAGGCGGCGAGCAGCGCCCGTTCCGCGGGTGACCAGGGGTGCGCGGCCTGGTAGCCGACGGTCAGCGCGCCACGGATGACGGTCGAGCGCAGCGGCAGCGAGGCCATCGCCCGGATCTTCTGGTCGTGCCGGTCCGCCGCCGTGTCCCGCAGCGGCTGGCCGTCGGCGACGAAGGACGACACCCCGCTGCGTGCGGTCACCGCGATCGGCAGGGCGGAGTCGGCGGGCAGCCGGCGCCACAGCGGCGGCAGCCGCTCGTCGGCCTCGTCCAGCAGTTCGCCCCGGACCCGGCGGACCATCCGCCAGGCGGAGCCCTCGTCGACCGTGAACGAGACCCGGTCGGCGTCGAAGGAGTGCAGGCAGTAGCGCAGCGTGACCCGCGCGACGTCGTCCAGGGTGAGGGTGCCGGACAGCGCCGCCGCGAAGTCGCTCAGGCTCTGCAACTGCTGGGTGACCTGGGTGGTCTGGGCGGCCACGGTGAGCACGCCGATGATCCGCCCCGTGGAGTCGCGGACCGGGGAGTAGCCCCGGGTGAACACGGCCGGCTCGGCGGAACCGGCACGGTGCCGGTCGACCGGCAGCACCGCCTCCCGCTCCAGGTAGGGCTCACCCCGCCGGTAGACCCGGCTGACCACCTCGCCGGCGCCGGGGTCGTGCCAGAGGTCGGCGAACACCTCCGCGGCCGGCCGGCCGAGCGCCGCCGGGTGCCGGTCGCCGATCAGCTCCGCGTACCCGTCGTTGTAGAGCAGGACCAGGTCCTCGCCGTAGAGCAGGGCCATCGGCACCGGGGAGGCGAGGACCAGGTCGACCACGGCACGGACCGCCGGATCCCAGCCGTCCGGCGGGCCGAGCGGCGTGGCCGCCCACGGGTGGGCCAGGACGGTGGCCGCGCCGGATCCGGTCGCGCCCGGTCCGGCGCCCGCTCCCGGGGTGGGGGCTGATGGCGTGGGGACCCGCCCGACGGTGCCTGGCATGAACGCAGCCTAACCGGAGCCTGGCGGTCGGGTTTCGATCACGCGCGCGCGTCGGCCGCCGAGTGGTCCGATCGCGGGTGTTGGTGCAGGTCACGGGTGGTTCGCCCGGTCATGTCGGGAAATTGCCCCGGGTCGGCTCGGCGTGCTGCCGACGCGACCGGGTATGCGGGCGGCGCAGTTCACGCGACAGGAGGGACAACATGCCGAAAACCCTCGCGGTCGGGCAGGCCGACATCGGTGACGCCCTGACCGATTTCTGGAGGTCGGTGCTGCTCTTCATCCCGAGGGCCATCGCGTTCATCGCGATCCTCGTGGTGGGCTGGCTCATCGCCCGAGCCGTACTCAAAATCGTGGACGCGGCACTGGAACGGGTGGGATTCGACCGAGCCGTCGAACGTGGCGGCATCAAACGCGCGCTCGAACGCACGAGGTACGACGCCAGCGACATCCTGGCCAAGTTGGCCTACTACGCGGTCCTGCTGTTCACCCTGCAGTTCGCCTTCGGGGTGTGGGGACCCAACGCGATCAGTGACCTGATCCGGGGTGTGGTGTCCTGGCTGCCGCGGGCCTTCGTGGCGATCGTCATCGTGGTCATCGCCGCCGCCATCGCCAACGCGGTGCGGGACCTGGTCTCGGGCGCCCTCGGTGGGCTCTCGTACGGCCGGGTGCTGGCCGACCTGACGGCGGTCTTCATCCTGGCGCTCGGCGTGATCGCCGCGCTGAACCAGGTGGGCATCGCCACCACGGTCACCACGCCGGTGCTCATCGCGTTCCTCGGCACCATCGCCGGCATCCTGGTCATCGGCGTTGGCGGTGGTCTGGTGAAGCCGATGCAGAACCGCTGGGAGGGGTGGCTCAACCGGGCCGCCGAGGAGTCCCGGGCGTTCCAGCAGCAGCGCCAGGCGCAGGGCGCCGGCCGCAGCGACTACGAGCGGCAGATGGCCGACCGGGGCGGCCAGCCCAGCCCGGCCATGCCGCAGTCGTCGATGTCGGGGGCGCAGGGCACGTACCGGTCCGGCAACGCCGGAGACGAGACGCAGCAGTTCCGCCGGCCGAACGGCTGAGCACAACGGGGCGACGAGGGTGTCCGCGGGGCGAATCGCGGGCACCCTCCGCCGTGTCTCAGGCCAGGTCGCGGGGGTCCAGCGCGCGGGTCAGCAGGCAGACCGCGAGCAGGCGGGTCAGCAGCCAGTCCGGCTCCGACCAGTCGACCGGCTCGACCGGCGGCTGCCAGCCGTGCTCCCGTGCCGCGTCGCGCACACCCTCGGCGTAGCCGGCGAGCGCCGCGACGGTCAGCGGGCGGCGGTCGCCGTCCAGGCTGTCGCGGACGGCGGCGGCGTGCTGGTCGACCGCGGCGAGCAGGCCGGGGTTGGCGGCGGCCGCGGCGAGGCCCGTGGTGCCGACAGCGGCGGTGAGCGTGGTGAGGCTGGACCTGGCGGCCACCGCCGCGGAACGGGTCGCCACCCGGTTGTTCGGCACACGCATGGTGACCGAGGCTAGCCCTGCCGGGAGCGGGGCGGCCTCGGCCGACCGGCCGATGCCCGGGTCGTCCGGGCGATGCGCGGCCTCGCCCGCCGGGATTGAGCGGCGCGTCGCGGGGCAGAAGGGATACCGCGCAGACCGCGCACGCGACCCCGCGGAGGAACGGAATGGGACAGCAGGTGGACGGACCGGACCAGGCGCACCGCCGGCCGGCCGGCGTGAGTGACGCCACGGTCGAGGCCCTGGGCAAGCTCAGCGAGGCGCTGGAGTGCGTCGAGCGGGCCCGGGGGCACCTCTACTCGCTGCACCAGCTGATCGGGCACGCCGACCTGATGCTCGACGACGCCGTGGAGCTGTTCCGCTCCGCCGGGCACCCGGAGCTGGCCGCACGGGTGAAGGAGGACCTGCTGGGCCGCAACGTGATCGCGGGACGCTGGACCTTCCAGATCGTCGAGGACTTCGACGACGGCTACTACGCGCTGTTCCGGGAGCTGGACCGGCGGGCCCGCGACGAACTGGTCGGCGGCCGGCGGCACCTCTACGAGGCGGAGATGAAGGAACGCCGCCGCAGCCCGGGTCGGCCGGGGCACGAGGCGCGCCCCGCCGAGGGCTGATCAGTCGGAGGAGCGGGCCTGCGCCGTGCGGCGGACGCCGTCGTCGGCGACGATCACGGTCGCCACCATGAGCGCCACCACGAGGCTGAACAGCCAGGAGCTGTCGTCGACCAGCTTGGCGGCGACGGGGGCCTGGATCGCGGCGAGCAGGAAGCCGAGCCACGCCAGGCGGCGCTGACGCTGGGAGAGGAAACCGGAGCCCTGTTGCATCCCGAAAGTCTTACGCGGGGCAGGGGCATCGCCGTCAGCCGTTCGGCCGATTCTGGATGGGCTGTCCGTTTTCCCGACCGTCCGTATCGCACTTTTTGTCGTTTCGGCTGAGTTCGGCGCCAGGGTGGCCGGCCCCGGTCGTCCGGAACCGGCACGGGCTGGGCAGTATGGGGTCTCGTGTCCCGCGCCCCCGCTCCGCCCCGCCCGGCCCTGCTGCTCCTGGCCTACCTGGCCTTCGTCAGCCTGGGGCTGCCCGACGGCCTGATCGGGGTCGGCTGGCCCTCCATCCGGCTCGACCTGGGCGTGCCGACCGAGGCCGTCGGGGTCGTGCTCACGGCGGGCACGGTGGCCTACCTGACCTCCAGCGTGCTCGCCGGGTTCACCCTGGCCCGGCTCGGCGTCGGCTGGCTGCTCGCCGGCAGCACCCTCCTGGCCGGCGTCGCCCTGACCGGGTACGCGTCCACCCCCGCGCTCGGCGTGATGGTCGGCTTCGCGCTGGTGCTCGGGCTCGGCTCCGGGGCGATCGACGCCGGGCTCAACGCGTACGCGGCCGCCGCCTTCGGCCCCCGGCACATGAACTGGATGCACGCGTTCTTCGGGCTCGGCGTGGCCATCGGGCCGCTGATCATGACCGCCGTGCTCGGCGCCGGCCTGAGCTGGCGCTGGGGGTACGCCCTGGTGGCCGCCGCCCAGCTCGTCCTGGCCGCCGCGTTCGCGTTCACCGTGCGGCTCTGGCGCGGCGGCCCGCCGGCCGGCGCGGCCCTGCCGCCGGACCCGATCGCGCCGCAGGTGGTCCCCGGCGAGCCCGCCGGGGCCGGGCCGGCGCGGCGGACCCCGATCGGTGCGACGCTGCGGCTGCCGGCCGTGTGGCTCGGCGGGGCCGCCTTCGCCGTCTACGTGGCGATCGAGGTGTCCACCGGCCTGTGGGCGTTCCTGCTGCTCACCGAGGGGCGACGGTTGTCCGCCGCGGTGGCCGGGCTCTGCGTCTCCGGCTACTGGGGGAGTCTCTTCGTGGGGCGGGTGGTGCAGGGGGTGGTGGCGGAGCGGCTGGGCAGCGCCCGGGTGCTGCAGGGGAGCCTGCTCGGCATGGCCGGGGGAGCGGTGCTCATCGCGCTGCCCGCCCCGGGCTGGGTGACCGTGGCCGGCCTGCTGGTGGTGGGTTTCGCGGCGGCGCCGGTGTTCCCGCTGCTCACCCTGACCACGGCGGAACGGGTGGGCCCCGACCACGCGGACCGGACCATCGGGCTGCAGATCGGCGCCGCCGGCCTGGGCGCCGCCCTGGTGCCGGCCGCGGTCGGGGTGCTGCTGGCCCGGGTCTCGGTGGCCGCGCTCGGCCCGACGCTCGTGGTGCTCGCGGTGGCGCTCGTCGCCCTGCACGCCGCAGGCGCCCGGCAGGCCCGCCGGGCCGGCTGAACCCCGGGCGGGCCCTCCGGCCGCCCGGGGACGGGCTCACATGTTGTCGGGGCCGGTCCGGCCGGTGGTCGACGGCCGGTACGCCCGGTCCGCGTCGGTCATCTCCCGCCGCTCGGCCTCCGGGCCGGCGCCCCGGTCCACCGCCTCCGGTCCGTGGCCGAACGCGGACTCCTCGCCGGCGTCGTTGCCCGTGACGTCGTCCGCCTGCCCGTCGAGGGACGACCCGGCGAGCGCGCGGTCCAGCTCGCGCAGGGGAGTGCGTTCCTCGTCGCGCCACACGTGGCTGTCGTTGTCGGTCATTCCCCTGCGGTACCCGGGCCGGATGATCGCAAACGGCCCCGGACACGGCGATGGCCGCCGGAGCACCGGCGGCCATCGGGGTCCGTGTTTCGGGGGACGATCAGGGGGTCGGCCGGTCGACGGAGCCGCGCCAGGCGCCGGTCTCCTGACCGCGCCGCTCGATGAACTGCTTGAACCGCGCCAGGTCGCCCTTGGCCCGGCGGTCGACCACGCCCAGCTTGTCGCCGGCCTTCTCGACCGCACCCTGCGGCTCGAACTCCATCTGCAACGTGACCCGGGTGTTCGCCTCGTCCAGGCGGTGGAAGGTCACCACACCGGCCTGCTGGGTGCCCCCGGTGGAGCGCCAGGCCACCCGCTCGTCGGGCAGCTGCTCGGTGATCTCGGCGTCGAACTCGCGCTTCACGCCGGCGATCTCCACCGTCCAGTGGGTCATCGTGTCGGAGAGCTGCCGGACCTCCTGCACGCCCTCCATGAAGTGCGGAAACTCCTCGAACTGCGTCCACTGGTCGTACGCGGTGCGGACGGGTACGGCCACGTCCACGTGCTCCATAACGCCACTCATGTCAGTGTTCCTCCTGTCCCGCCGGTGTTGCTCGCGGACCGTGGGCCGGTCCGCTCACCAGCGCGTCGTCTCGTTCTTGTGCCCGAGCGCGGCCCACACCTCGGAAACCGTCTGGTAACTGGTGCCCTCGGGAAGTCCTTCCAGGGCGGCGACGATGTCGGCGGGCGCCTGGTTCTCCCGCGCGTTGGCCACCAGGGTGTCGCGGTCACCGGGCAGGGCGCTCATGGTGATGAACCGGCCGAGCCGACTGCGCTCCTCGACGTCGTCCATGCTCATGCCCTGCGGGTTGCCGCCGCGGCTCGCGCCGGCCGTCACCGTCTTCGGCTCCGGCTGGTCCTCGCCCGCAGGCTCCGGCTGGCGGAACTCGTCGACCCGCGAGCCTCCGGTGCCCGGCCCCTGGACGAGGCCGCTCACCTCGCTGCTCATCTGCTCGTCGACTCTCGGTGAGTGCTTGCTGCTGCCACGCTCCATGCCGACAGACATGCCCGAGGGGGCCGCCGGTAAACCGACGCTGGCCGGTCGAGCCGGTCATAAGCCACGGAACCGGGCGAAAGCCGGTCAGGAATCGGCCGGAGCGCGGGGCGGCAGGACCGGCTCGCTGGGATCCTCCACGCCGGCCTGCATGACTCGGCCCCGCTGGAGTTCGGCGTTGACCTGGACGCCGAGCATGAGCGCGCAGTTGGACAGGTAGAGCCAGACCAGGAAGGCGATGACCGCGCCCAGGCTGCCGTAGGTCACGTCGTACGAGCCGAAGTTGGCCACGTAGAGGCCGAAGCCGAAGGAGGCGAGCACCCAGGCCAGCAGGGCCAGCGCGCCGCCCGGGGTGAGCCAGCGGAACCGGGGCTGCCGCACGTTCGGGGCGATCCAGAACAGCAGGGACAGCAGGGTCATCGCCACCAGCGCGAGCAGCGGCCACTTCGCCACCGTCCACACCTGGCGGGTCAGCCCGCCGGCGTGCAGCCGGTCGCCCACGAAGTCGGTGATCGGGCCACTGACGATCAGCCCCAGGGCCACCACGGCGAGCAGCACCAGCGACACCCCGGCGAGCCCGATCTGCACCGGCCGCAGCCGGTAGAAGGGCCGCCCCTCCTCGACGCCGTAGATAGCGTTGGAGGCCCGGGTGAACGCGCCGATGAAGCCGGACGCGGACCAGAGCGCGCCGAGCAGACCGAAGCTGAGCAGGACCTTCGCCGGGCCCCGCTGCTCCACCACGCCGCGCACCACCGCGACGAAGGCGTCGTTGCCCACCACCGAGCCGGCGCCGATCTCCCGGGCCAGGTCGATCACGGTGTCCACGGTGCGCGGCCCGTCCGAGACCAGCCCGACCAGGGCGACCACCACGATGGTCGAGGGAAAGAGCGCCAGCACCCCGTAGTAGGTGAGCGCGGCGGCCCAGTCGGCGCAGTTGTCCTTCACGAAGCTGCGCCCGGCGCGGACCAGCACCCCGCGCCAGGTGGCCCAGCTCAACTGGCGTACCCGCCGGGGGATCCGGGCCCGCTGCCGGCCGCCGGCCGCCGCATCCGTCGCCGTCATGACCGCCTCCTCCGCACCGCCGGCGCACCTCCGGCAGGTGGCCCGGGCGGTACCCCGCGGGGGAAGCCGACAAACCGGTGCCGGTTTGCCCTGGGCCGGGGCGGGAATTCGTAGTGGATCCCACGGAGACGGAGGAGGACGAGATGCCCGGGCGCGAGGTACTGCCCAGCACGCTGAAGCGCTCCCCGGACAAGGCGCAGCGGACCTGGGAGAAGACGCACGACTCGGCGGTCGAGACGTACGGCGAGGGGGAGCGGGCGCACCGCACCGCCTTCGCCGCGGTCAAGCACGAGTTCGAGAAGGTCGGCGACCACTGGGAGCCGAAGGGGCGCAAGGGCCCGAGCGACCGGCAGGCGGCCGGCGGCGGCCCGGCCCGGCGGGCCCCCACGGCCGGCGGGGTGGACGCCAACGCGAAGAAGGAGCACCTCATGGAGGTCGCCAAGAAGCTCGACGTGCCGGGCCGCTCCCGGATGAGCAAGCCCGAGCTGGTCAAGGCGATCGAGAAGGCGAACAACAACGCCACCCGCAAGGCCCGCGGCGGCCGCTGACCGGCCGGCGACGACACGGGAGCCCGGGACCGCGCAGGTCCCGGGCTCCCGTCGTGCCGCTCACCAGTGGCCGCCGCCCGGCGCCTCGATGTGCACCGCCTTCACGGTGCTGAACTCGTCGAGCAGCTCCGGGCCGTACCCGAAGCCCTGGCCGCTGCCGCGGCGCGGCTGCGCGGCGCCGCCCGGCGCGCCCCCGAACACCGCGTTGACCTTGACGGTGCCCACCGGCAGCTCCCGCCAGGCCCGGTGGGCGTGGCTCATCGAGCCGGTCAGCACCGTGGCGGCCAGCCCGTACGGGGAGTCGGCCGCGCAGCGCAGCCCCTCGCTGAACGAGTCGACCACCACCACCGGGGCGACCGGCCCGAAGGTCTCCTCACGGACCAGCGTCATCTCGTGCCGGCAGTCGCTGACCACCGTCGCCGGGTAGAACGCGCCCGGCCCGTCCGGCACGCCGCCGCCGGTGCGCAGCCGCGCCCCCTCGGCCACCGCCGCGGTGACCTGCCCGTGCACGTGGTCCCGGTGCCGCCGGTCGACCAGCGGCCCGAGCTGGGTCCCCGGGGACCGGCCGGGGCCCACCACGAGCGCCTCGGCCCGCTCCACCAGCGCGTCGACGAAGTCCTCGGCCACGTCCCGGTGCACGTAGATCCGCTCCACCGCGACGCAGATCTGCCCGGCGTTGGCGAAGCAGCCCAGCGCCGCCTGCTCGGCCGCCCAGACCGGGTCCACATCCGCGTCCACCACGAGGGGGTCGCTGCCGCCGTTCTCCAGCAGCACCTTCGCGCCGGTGCGGGCGCCGGCGGCGGCGATCGCCCGGCCGGTCGCGGTGGAACCGACGTGGGCGACGACGTCCACCTCCTGACCGGCCAGCGCCGCGCCCACCTCGGCGCCACCGGTCAGCAGCGACAGCACCCCGGCCGGCAGCGCCGAGTCCAGAGCCCGGGCCAGCAGCCAGCCGGTCGCCGGGGTGCGCTCACTCGGCTTGTGGAGCACCACGTTGCCGGTGACCAGGGCCGCCCCGAGCAGGCCGCAGGAGACCGCCACCGGGTCGTTCCAGGGGGTGATCGCGGCGACCACGCCGCGCGGCTCGGGGGCCATGAAGTCCAGCGCGGAGGGAGCGCCGTGCAGGGTCCGGCCGCCCCGCACCGGACCGAGTTCGGCGTACTGTCGCAGCGTGCCGATGCCTGCCGCCACGCCACCGCGCGCGTCGTCCAGCGGCTTGCCCATCTCCGCCGTGGTGGCCTGCGCCAGCTCGTCGGCGACGGCCTCGACCGCGTCCGCCGCACGGTGCAGCGCCGCGGCCCGTTCCGCCGGGGCGGTCGCCGCCCACTCCGCCGCCGCGCCCCGGGCCGCCTCGACCGCCTTGGCCACCTCGTCCGCCGTCGCCACCGGCACGGTGGTCACCGGGGAGCCGTCGGCCGGATCGTGTACGACCAGCTCGCCCCCCGCACCGCCGGCACCCCAGACTCCACCTATGAGCTGCGCAACCGTGTACATGCGGCAGTGGATGCCCCGACCCCGGCGAGGCAAACGCGTTTCGCCCGGTAACCGGCCGGGTAGGCGGATCGGATGATTTCGACCGCGGACGCCGTCGTCATCGGGGCCGGGCACAACGGGCTGGTGGCCGCGAACCTGCTGGCCGACGCGGGCTGGGACGTGCTGGTGCTGGAGGCCACCCAGGTCCCCGGCGGGGCGGTGCGCTCCGCCGAGGTGACCGCCCCCGGCTACCTCAGCGACCTCTACAGCTCCTTCTACCCGCTCGGCTACGCCTCGCCCGTGCTGCGTGGCCTGGGCCTGGAGCGGCACGGGCTGTCCTGGACCCATTCGCCGGACGTGCTGGCCCACCTGCTTCCGGACGGCCGCGCGGCCGTGGTCAACCGGGACCTCGACGTCACCGCGGCCTCGCTGGAGGCGTTCGCCCCCGGCGACGGCGACCGCTGGCGGCACGCGTACGCGGACTGGCTCCAGGTGGCCGAGCCGATGCTCGACACCATCACCAGCCCGTTCCCGCCGGTACGCGGCGGGCTGACCCTGCTGCGCCGGCTGAAGGTCGCCGGCGCGCTGCGGCTGGCCCGCCGGCTCGTGGTGCCGGTGCGCAAGCTCGGCGACGAACTCTTCGCCGGCGACGGCGGGCCCGCGCTGCTGGCCGGCTGCGCCCTGCACACCGACCTGTCGCCCGAGGAGGCCGGCTCCGGGGTGTACGGCTGGCTGCTCGCCATGCTCGGCCAGCAGGTCGGCTGGCCCGTGCCGGTCGGCGGCTCGCAGCGGATCACCGACGCGCTGGTCGCCCGGCTGGTCGAGCGGGGCGGCCGGATCGAGTACGGCGCCCGGGTCGACCGGGTGCTCACGGCCCGGGGCAGGGCCATGGGGGTGCGCACCGCCGGCGGCGCCGACTGGCGGGCCCGGCGGGCCGTGCTCGCCGACGTCCCCGCCCCGGCGCTCTACCTGGACCTGGTCGGCCCGGCGGCGTTGCCGCCCCGGCTGGTCGAGGACCTGGCGCACTTCCGGTGGGACGGCTCCACGCTCAAGGTGGACTGGGCGCTCTCGGCGCCGGTGCCGTGGAAGAACCGGGCGATCGCCGGCGCGGGCACCGTGCACCTGGGCGCCGACCTGGACGGGCTCACCGCGTACGCGGGGGCGCTGGCCCGCGGCGAGGTGCCGCGGGACCCGTTCCTGCTGGTGGGGCAGATGTCGGTGGCCGACCCGAGCCACTCCCCGCCGGGCACCGAGTCGCTGTGGTCGTACACGCACCTGCCGTTCCGCCGGCACTGGCGGGCCGAGGAGGTCATCGGGCACGTGGAGCGGATGGAGGAGGTGCTGGAGGAGGCCGCCCCGGGCTTCCGTTCGCTGGTCGTCGGGCGGCACGTGGCCGGCCCGGCCGACCTGGAGGCGGCCGAACCGAGCCTGGTCGGCGGGGCGCTGGGCGGCGGCACGGCGGCCGCGTACCAGCAGCTCTTCCTGCGGCCGATCCCCGGCTTGGGCCGCGCGGACACCCCGGTGGACCGGCTCTACCTGGCCAGCGCCTCGGCGCATCCGGGCGGCGGGGTGCACGGCGCGCCCGGGGCGAACGCCGCCCGCGCCGCCCTGGCCCGCGACCGCCTGCTCACCGGCGACCTGTACGCGGGCGTGATCGGCGCCGCGCACCGCAGCGTCTACCGCTGACCCCGTCTGCGTTGCCCTGGCGCGACCGGGCCGGCTACCGCCGACTCCGCCTGCCTTGCCCTGGCGCGACCGGGCCGGCTACCGCTGACCGGCAGCCCGGTCGGCGCGGCCCGTGGCGCCCGAACCGTCTACCGGTGACCGGCCACCTGGCAGGCGCACATTCGTCGTCCCCGGTCACCGTTGGTGACAGACGCCCGCCGGCCGGCACCCCTCCCACACCGCCTTTGCTCTGCAGCCGCATACGCAGCGGTCACGCAGGGTGTCCGGCCGCGGCCGGCGCGGCGGCCGGGCGGTTCCTCGCCGAGCAGGTGGGGAGGGTGCTGCGGTCATGGCTGCAGAGCAAAGGCGGTGTGAGGTCGTGGTCGCCCCGACGACAAAGCCTCACGCTGCGCCATCATGACGCAGCGTGAGGCCAGTGTCCGTGCGAACGGCGAGCGCCGGTCAGGTGTCCAGGTTGCGGTGCCGGGTGCGCAGCTTGAACGGCATGAGCGCGCTCTCGATCTTGGTGGCGGTGGTCATCTTCGAGGCACCCTCGCGCCGCTCCTCGAAGCGGATCGGCACCTCAAGGATCGTGTGCCCCAGCTTGGTCGCCAGGTAGTGCATCTCCACCTGGAAGCTGTAGCCGTTGGACTGCACCCGCTCCAGGCCGATGTCGCGCAGCGCGTCGGCCCGCCAGATCTTGAAGCCGGCGGTCAGGTCGCGGATCCGCACCCGCAGCAGGGTGTGCACGTAGAGGTTGGCCCAGCCGCTGAGCGCGCGCCGGTAGAGCGGCCAGTTCTCGTCCAGCTCGCCGCCGGGCACGTAGCGCGAGCCGATGACCACGCCGGCCTGGGTGGAGAGCAGGGCGCCGAGCATGCCGGGCAGCGCCTCCGGCGGGTGCGACAGGTCAGCGTCCATCTGCGCCACGTACTCGGCGCCGTCGTCGAGCGCCCGCCCGATGCCGTCCACGTACGCCCGGCCGAGGCCCTCCTTGCCCGGGCGGTGCACCACGAGCACCCGGTCCGGGTGCTCGATGGCCAACTTGTCGGCGATCTCCCCGGTGCCGTCCGGGGAGTTGTCGTCCGCGACGAGCACCTTCAACCCGGGCAGCGGCAGCGCGAGGACGCGCTCGACCAGCATCGGGAGGTTGCCCGCCTCGTTGTAGGTCGGAACGACGACGGTCAGGCGTGCGTCGCGCCACGGGGAGGGCAACTGCACGGGTTCGATCATCACGGACATCCTCGGTCGGCCGACAGGTTCACCTGAGAGGGTAGCCAGTACCCTCCGCGCGGTCCGCACAGACGCCCGCCCGGAGGATTCCGGACGGTTCGCCGGCGTGGGCGGTCAGCGTAACCGGCGAGCCAGCCCGCCGGCCGCCGTGAGCAGCCCGCCGAGCGCCAGCACGGATACGGCGGGCTTGTGCGTGCTCACCCAGAGTGCCGCCGAGCGGCGGCGGGCCGAGTCGGCGAAGACGCCCGCGGCGCCCCGGTCCCGCTCGTCGTCGCCCGGCCGGTCCAGGTTGTCGCGCCAGGCCGCCGGGTCGATCGGCGTGTCGGTCTGCTGGCTGTCGTAGCCGTCGCGGGCCAGCTTCCGGTCCAGCAGCCCGGGGAAGAGGACGTTGCCCAGCCGGGCCCGCCACGTCGGGCCGCCCACGTTCAGCTCGCGGGGACCGCGGTCGGCGGCCCAGACGACCGCCCGCGCGGCCACCTCGGGCGCGAAGATCGGTGGCACCGGCTGCGGATGCCGGGGCAGCCGGGTGCGTACCCAGGAGAACTGGGGGGTGTTGACGGCCGGGAGCTGCACCATCGACAGCTTCACCCCGGGGCAGTCGTGCAGCAGTTCGGACCGGAGCGAGTCGTTGAAGCCCTGCACCGCGTGCTTGCTCGCGCAGTACGCCGACTGCAGGGGGATGCCCCGGTAGGCCAGCGCCGAGCCGACCTGCACGATCGCCCCGCGGCCGTGGGCGCGCATGTGGCGCAGCGCGGCCAGCGTGCCGTGCACGGTGCCCAGGTAGTTGACCTCGGTGACCCGGCGGAACTCGGCCGCGGTGATCTCCCAGGCGGGCGCGAAGACCGACACCATCGCGTCGTTGATCCAGACGTCCAGCCCGTCGTAGTGGTGCACCACGTCGTCGGCGGTCCGCTGCACGGCGCCCGCGTCGGCGACGTCCACGCGGTAGGTGCGCACCTCGGCGGCGCCCAGCCGGCGGCAGTCCCGCTCGGCGGCGGCCAGCCCGGCCGCGCCCCGGGCCAGCAGGGCCAGCCGCGCGCCGCGCGCCGCGTACGCCCGGGCCACCGCGCGCCCCACGCCCGCGCTCGCCCCGGTGATCACCACCCGCTGGGTCACCGGTCCGCCTTCTGCCGGGTGGCGATGTCGGAGAGCCGGCTCAACGTCTCCTTGTTCCGCTGGTGCAGCACCAGGTCGTTGAGCTTGTTCCGGACCCAGCGCAGCGGCCCGGCGGCGAAGTCCTCGCCGATGGTGACCCGCGTCCGGCCGTCGGCCAGCGGTTCCAGCTGGAACACCACGACCGCCTCGCCGGCCGGCCACAGCCCGGCCCGCACCACGAACCGGTGCGGGGCGTCGCACTCCAGCACCGTGGAGGTGTCCTGGAGCGACAACGGCCACGGGCCGGCCTTGTGGTGCAACCGGCTGCCCACCCGGGGCCACGAGTCGTCCACGTCCCGGACGTGCACCGTGCCCACCACCCAGTCGCTGTACGTCCACCCGTCGGCGAGCACGTCGAAAACCTGCTGCGGGGGCGCGTCGATCACTTTCTCCACAATCGCCACCGGAACCCCATACCCCCGCCTGGACCTCCGCTAACGACCGGCCGGGTTAGCTTCTCGGGGGCGGCGGGTAACGCCGGACCGGGCCGGCGGCGGCGACGGGTGCGGACCGGCCGTACGGCACCGGCGGAGGCGGCTCCGCCGAAGTTGATGTTTACTCCTCGGGGGGTCGGGAACCCGCCGCCCGTGCGACGGGACCACGAGCGGGATCAGTGCAGGTCAGCCCGGGTTGGCCCGGGTGCTGACCGGTTCCCGTCCGGCCTGTACGACGCGGTGCTGCTGGACCGGGACGGCACGCTGATCGAGGACGTGCCCTACAACGGCGACCCGGAGAAGGTCCGGCCGGTGCCTGGCGCCCGGGAGGCGCTGGACCGGCTGCGCGCGGCCGGGCTGCGCCTGGCGGTGGTCAGCAACCAGTCCGGCCTGGCCCGGGGCTGCTTCACGGCCGAGGACCTGCGCCGGGTCAACGCCCGGGTGGAGGAACTGCTCGGGCCCTTCGACTGCTGGCAGATCTGCCCGCACGGCGAGCCGGACCGCTGCGCCTGCCGGAAACCCGCCCCCGGGCTGGTGCACGCCGCCGCCCGGGCGCTCGGCACCACGCCGGCCCGCTGTGTCCTGGTCGGCGACATCGGCGCCGACATGGCCGCCGCCGCGGCGGCCGGGGCCGCCGCCATCATGGTGCCCACCCCCGCCACGCGGGCCGCCGAGGTGGCGGCCGCGCCGACCGTCGCCGCCGACCTGCCGGACGCCGTGGGCGCCATCCTGGGCCGGATGCGGCTGGTGGCCGCGCCGGAGCCGGCGCCCCGGCGGGGCACCGTGCTGGTGGCGCGCTGCGACGCGGCCGGCGACGTGCTGGTCACCGGCCCCGGCATCCGCGCGGTGGCGGCCGGGGCGGAACGGGTGGTGCTGCTCTGCGGGCCACGCGGCCGGGCCGCGGCGGAGCTGCTGCCCGGCGTCGACGAGATCATCGAGTGGCCGCTGTCCTGGATCGACGCTCCGGCCCCGCCGGTCGACCCGGCCGGGATGCGCGCCCTGGTCGACCGGCTCGCCGCGGTCCGCGCGGAGGAGGCGGTCGTCTTCACCTCCTTCCACCAGTCGGCGTTGCCGCTGGCGCTGCTGCTCCGCATGGCCGGGGTGCCGCGGATCAGCGCGATCAGCGACGACTACCCGGGCGCCCTGCTGGACGTGCGACACCGGGTGCCCGTCGGGGTGCCCGAGCCGGAGCGGGCCCTGTCGCTGGCCGCGGCGGCCGGCTTCGCGCTGCCCGCCGGCGACGAGCCGGGGCTGCGGCTGCGCGCCGACCGGCTGCCGCCCGCGCCGGCCGCCGGCGAGCCGGGCTACGTGGTGCTGCACCCGGGCTCCTCCGTGGAGACCCGGGCCTGCCCCTTCGAGCTGGCCACCCGGATCGTCCGGGTGCTCAGCGCCGCCGGCTACCGGGTGGTCGTCACCGGCGGGCCGGACGAGCGGGAGCTGACCGCCCAGGTCGCCGCCGCAGGCGGTCTCGACCTGGGCGGGCGCACCGGCCTCGGCGAACTGGCCGCGGTGATCGCCCGGGCCGGCGCGCTGGTGGTCGGCAACACCGGGCCGGCGCACCTGGCGGCGGCGCTCGACGTGCCGGTGGTCAGCCTCTTCGCCCCGACCGTCCCGTTCGGACAGTGGGGTCCCTACCGGGTGCCCACCGTGCGGCTCGGCGACGCCGGGGCGGCCTGCCGGGACACCCGGGCCACGCGCTGTCCGGTCCCCGGCCACCCCTGCCTCTCGGCCGTCGAGCCGGGCCGGGTGCTGGAGGCGCTGCGGCTGCTCGGGGTGCCCGCCGACGCGCCGGAGCCGCTGGTCACCGTCCCCGGCGGGGTGGTCGGATGAACATCCTGGTCTGGCACGTGCACGGCTCCTGGACCACGTCGTTCGTGCACGGCAAACACCGCTACCTGGTGCCGGTCACCCCGGACCGGGGCGCGTACGGGCTGGGCCGGGCGCGGACCTACCCGTGGCCGGACAGCGCCGTCGAGGTGACCCCGGCGGAGCTGCGCCGCGCCGACGTGGACGTCGTGCTGCTCCAGCGGCCCGAGGAGTTCGACCTGGCCTGCGAGTGGCTCGGCCGGCGGGTCGGCCGGGACGTGCCGGCGATCTACGTCGAGCACAACACCCCGAAGGGCGACGTGCCGAACAGCCGGCACCCGATGGCCGACCGGGACGACCTGCTGCTCACCCACGTGACCCATTTCAACGAGCTGTTCTGGGACAACGGGGGCACCCGCACCGCCGTGGTCGAGCACGGGGTGGTCGCCCCGGCGGTCGAGTGGACCGGCGAGCTGGACCGTCTCGCCGTGGTCATCAACGAGCCGGTCCGCCGCTGGCGGGTCACCGGCACCGACCTGCTGGCCCGTTTCGCCGACCTCGCCCCGCTCGACGTCTACGGCATGAAGGTGGCCGGGCTCGCCGAGCACCTGGGCCTGCCCCCGGACCGGCTGACCAGCCACGACGACGTGCCCCAGCACGCCATGCACGCCGAGCTGGCGAAGCGGCGGGCGTACCTGCACCTGTGCCGGTGGACCTCGCTCGGGTTGAGCCTCGTCGAGGCCATGACCATGGGCATGCCGGTGGTCGCGCTGGCCACCACCGAGGCCGTCGAGGCGGTCCCGCCGTCCGCCGGCGCCCTGTCCACCCGGGTCGACGTGCTGGTCGACGCGGCCCGGGGCCTGCTGGACGACCCGGCGGCGGCCCGGCGGGCGAGCGCCGCGGCCCGGACCGCCGCCCGCGACCGCTACGGCCTGGAGCGTTTCCTCGCCGACTGGGACCGGCTGCTGGAGGAGGAAGTATGCGCATCGCGATGATCTCGGAGCACGCCAGCCCGCTCGCCGTCCTCGGCGGGGAGGACGCCGGCGGCCAGAACACGCATGTCGCGGAGCTCTCCGCCGCGCTCGCGGCCGCCGGCCACGACGTCCGCGTGTACACGCGGCTCGACGCGGTGGACCTGCCGGTGACGGTCCGCGCCCCCGACGGGTACGAGGTGGTGCACGTGCCCGCCGGGCCGGCCGAGCCGGTGGCGAAGGACGACCTGCTGCCGTACATGCCGGCCTTCGGGGAGTGGCTGGCCGAGCGGTGGCGCACCGGCGACTGGCAGCCCGAGGTGGTGCACGCGCACTTCTGGATGAGCGGGCTGGCCGGGCTGGCCGCCGCGCGGCGCACCGGGGTGCCGGTGGTGCAGACGTACCACGCGCTCGGCACGGTCAAGCGGCGGCACCAGGGCGCGCAGGACACCAGCCCACCGGGCCGGGTCGCGCACGAGCGCCGGCTGGGCCGCTCCGTCGACCGGGTGGTCGCCCAGTGCCAGGACGAGGTCGCCGAGCTGGTCCGGATGGGCGTGCCCCGGTCCCGGATGACCGTGGTGCCGTCCGGGGTGAACCTGTCCACCTTCGCGCCGCTCGGCCCGGTCGCCGACTCCGACGGCGCCCGGCCCCGGATCCTCACCGTCGGGCGGCTGGTCGAGCGCAAGGGCTTCCAGGACGTCATCCGGGCCACCGCGCTGGTGCCGGACGCCGAGTGCGTGGTGGTCGGCGGCCCGCCGGCCGGGCTGCTGGAGACCGACCCGTACGCGCTGCGGCTGCGCGCGCTCGCCGCGTCCCGGGGGATCGCCGGCCGGGTGAAGCTGATCGGGGCGGTGCCCCGGGAGGAGATGGGGCGCTGGTACCGGTCGGCGGACGTGCTGGTCGCCGCCCCCTGGTACGAGCCGTTCGGGCTCACCCCGCTGGAGGCGATGGCGTGCGGCGTACCGGTGATCGGCACCGCCGTCGGCGGGCTGATCGACACGGTGGTGCCCGGCCGTACCGGTGACCTGGTGCCCGCCCGCGACCCGGCGGCCCTCGGCGCGGCGATCCGCGGCCTGCTCGGCGACCGGATCCGCCGGTTCGCCTACGCCACCGCGGCCCTGGAACGGGCCCGGACCCGCTACTCCTGGTCCACCACGGCCGATCGGCTCGCCGCGCTGTACGCCGAGGTGGCCACCGTGCGTCGGCCCACCCGGGTGGTCGCCTGATGGCGGCCACGCCGGCCGCCGGGGGGACGGTCCTGGAGGACCACCTGACCCGGCTGGCCGCCGCGCTGCTGCCGTTGCGCGACGCCGAGCAGCTGCTGGCCCGCTGGGGCGGGGAGCTGGCGCACCGGCTGGCCACCGGCGGGCGGCTGCTGGTGGCCGGCAACGGCGGCAGCGCCGCCGAGGCCCAGCACCTCACCGCCGAACTCGTCGGCAAACTCCGCGACGACCGCGAACCCCTGTCCGCCATCGCCCTGCACGCCGAAACCTCCGCCCTCACCGCCATCGGCAACGACTACGGCTACGACGAGATCTTCGCCCGCCAGGTCCGCGCCCACGGCCGACCCGACGACATCCTCCTGCTCCTGTCCACCAGCGGCACCAGCACCAACCTCCTCACCGCCGCCCGCGCCGCACACGACACCGGCCTGCGCTGCTGGGCCTTCACCGGCCCCGCCCCCAACCCGCTCGCCGGGTCGTGCCACGAGACCCTCGCCATCGACTCGCCGGACAGCCAGGTCGTGCAGGAGCTGCACCTGGTCGCCACCCACGTGCTCTGCGAGTACGTCGACCGGGCGCTGCCGGCGGCGCTCGCCGCCCGCGCCGCGGACACGGCGCCGGCCGACACGGTGCGCGCCGGCGTCGAGGTGGTGCTCGGCGACGGCCCGGACGGGAAGGTGCAGGCCCGATGAGGAGGTCGAGCATGACGGGACCCGTGGTGGTGCTCGGTGACACGCTGCTGGACCGGGACGTCGAGGGGGTGGTGAACCGGCTCTGTCCGGACTCCCCGGTGCCGGTGCTCGAGGAGACCACGCACGTCGACCGCCCCGGCGGCGCCGGCCTCGCCGCCGTCTTCGCCGCCGCGCAGGGCGCCGAGGTCGCGCTGGTCACCGCGGTGGCCGACGACGCCGGCGGGGCGCGGCTGGGCACCCTGCTCGCCGCCGCCGGCGTGCAGTTGTACGCGCTGCCGCTGGCCGGCGCCACCCCGGAGAAGATCCGGCTGCACGCCCGCGGCCGGGTGCTGCTGCGCCACGACCGGGGCGGGCCGGCGGGCGATCCGGGCGAGCCGAGCGAGGCCGTGCTGCGCCTGCTCGCCACCGCCTCGGCCGTGCTCGTCAGCGACTACGGCCGGGGCGTCGCCAGGCATCCCGCCCTGCGTGCCGCGCTCGCCGCGACGCGGGCGCCGGTGGTCTGGGACCCGCACCCGCGGGGTCCGGCCGCGGTGCCCGGGGTGAGCCTGGCGACCCCGAACGAGTCCGAGGCACGCGAGCTGGCCAAGGCGCCGCCGGGGGCGTCCCGGCTGGTCACCGCGTCCCGGGGCGCACAGGCGCTGCGCCGGCGCTGGCAGGCCGGCGCGGTGGCGGTGACCCTGGGCGGGGACGGCGCGCTGCTCTGCCACGCCGGCTCCACCCCGCTGGTGGTGCCGGCCCCGGCCGCCGAGGGGGACACCTGCGGCGCGGGGGACCGGTTCGCCGCGGCGGCCACCCTGGCCCTGGCCGGGGGCGCGCTGGTCTCCGAGGCGGTGCAGGAGGCGGTGGCCGAGGCGTCCGCGTACGTGGCCGGCGGGGGAGTGGCCGCCGCGCTGCCCGCTCCGGTACGGGCCGCGGCCCCGGCCGTGGTCGTCGGCGGCGGGGACCGGATCGGCGCCGCCGCGGCCGGCGAGGTGGTGTCCCGGGTACGCGCGGCCGGCGGCACGGTGGTGGCCACCGGCGGCTGCTTCGACCTGCTGCACGCCGGGCACGTGGCGACCCTCCAGGCGGCCCGGCAGCTCGGCGACTGCCTCGTGGTCTGCCTCAACTCCGACGCCAGCGTGGCCGGGCTGAAGGGGCCGGAGCGGCCGGTCGTGCCGCAGGGTGACCGGGGCCGCCTGCTCGCCGCGCTGGGCTGCGTCGACGCCGTGCTGATCTTCGACGAGCCGACGCCGCGCGCGGCGCTGTCCTGGCTGCGCCCGGACATCTGGGTCAAGGGCGGTGACTACGCCAGCGGCGGCGGCGCGGAGACGCTCCCCGAGGCGGAGATCCTCGCCCGCTGGGGCGGGCACACGGTGGTCGTGCCGTACCTGGACGGCCGGTCCACCACCGACATGATCGCGGCGGCCCGGGCCGGGCGCGGCCTGGCGGGCTGGCCCGCCGCGGCGGAGCCGGCGGTCGTCCAGTCCACGGAGGGAGCACGATGAGCAGTCCACCCGGGGCCGGCCCCACCGTTCTGGTCACCGGCGGGTCGAGCGGGCTCGGCGCGGCGGTGGTCGCCGCGGTGGCCCGGGCCGGCGGGCGCCCCCTGGTGCTGGACCGGCAACGGCCCGCCGACGGGGTGCCCTGGGCCGAGTGCGACCTGGCCGACACCCGGGCCGCCGAGGCGGCCACCCGGGACCTCGCGGAACGCTCCGGCGGGCTGGACGCCGTGGTCACCGCGGCCGGCATGGACGTGCCGGGGAAGCTCATCGACGTGCCGGCGGAGACCTGGGAACGCATCGTCACGGTGGACCTGCTCGCCACGGCCGCCGTGATCCGGGCCGGGCTGCCCTACCTGGAGGCGTCCCGGGGCAACATCGTCACCGTCGCCTCCACGCTCGGGGTGAAGGCGGTCGGCGATGCGACCGCGTACTGCGCGGCGAAGTTCGGGGTGGTCGGCTTCACCCGGGCGCTCGCCGCCGAGCTGGCCGGCGCGGTCGGGGTCACGCTGCTCATCCCGGGCGGCATGCGCACCGCCTTCTTCGACGAGCGGGACGCGCAGTACCGCCCCGGCCCGGACGCGGCGCTCAACGAGCCGGCCGACACCGCCGCCGCGGTGATGTTCGCCCTCTCCCAGCCGGCCGGCTGCGCGGTACGCGAGATGGTGGTCTGCGCGCAGCAGGAGTCGTCGTACCCGTGATCCTCGTGCTGCGGGCGCTCGGGGTCGGCGACCTGGCCACCGCGGTCCCGGCGCTGCGCGGCCTGCGGGCCGGCCTCCCGGGCCGGGAGCTGGTGCTGGCCGCGCCGGCCTGGCTGGCGCCGCTGGCCGAGCTGACCGGGGTGGTCGACCGGGTGCTGCCGACCGCCGGGCTGGTCGACCGGCCGGCGTGGCCCGGCCCGCCGCCGGAGGTGGCGGTCAACCTGCACGGGCGGGGTCCCCGGTCGCACCGGATGCTCGCGGCCGCCCGGCCGGGCCGGCTGCTCGCCCACCGCAACGCCGAGGCCGGGCACCTCGCCGGCCCGCTCTGGGACGACGACGAGCACGAGGTGCGCCGCTGGTGCCGGCTGCTGCACTGGTACGGGCTCCCGGCCGACCCCGGCGACCTGGCGCTGCGCCGCCCGCCGGCCGCCGCCGTCCCGGCCGGGGCCACCCTGCTGCACCCCGGCAGCAAGATCCCCGCGAAGCGCTGGCCGGCCGGCCGCTTCGCCGCGCTGGCGCGGATCCTCACCGCCCGGGGTCACCGGGTGGTGCTCACCGGTTCGACCGACGAGCGGGACCTGGCCGTCCGTGTGGCCCGGGACGCGGGGCTGCCCCCGGACGCCGTGCTCGCCGGCCGGACCGGCCTGGCCGAGCTGGCCGCGCTGGTGGCCGACGCCCGGCTGGTGGTCAGCGGGGACACCGGCGTGGCGCACCTGGCCACCGGCTACGGCACCGCCTCGGTGGTGCTCTTCGGTCCGGTGCCGCCGGCGCACTGGGGCCCGCCGCCGGACCGGTTCCGGCACCGGGTGCTCGGGGTCACGCCGCGTGACGGGATCGACCGGGATTGGGCGGGTACGGGTGGGGTAGGAACCCACCCGACGTTGGCGGCCATCGAGGTCGACGAGGTGGTGGCGGCCGTGGACGAGGCGGAACGGGCGGTGCGGGTCTCCGGTGCGATTGCGGCGTAGTGATCCGGGCAGGCCGGGGTACGGACGCCGGCGGCGCGGCAAGGGCTGGCTCTTCGTCGACGCGAAGGGCGATCCGGTGCGCGACCCCGACGAGCTGGCCCGGCTGGGCGACCTGGTGATTCCTCCGGCGTGGCAGGACGTGTGGATCTCGCCGCACGCGAACGGGCACATCCAGGCCACCGGGATCGACGCGGCGGGGCGCAAGCAGTACCTCTACCACCCGAAGTGGCGGGAGAAGCGGGACGAGGCCAAGTTCGACCACGTGCTGGAGGTGGCCCACCGGCTGCCCGTGCTGCGCGACCGGGTCGGGCACGACCTGGCGCTGCGTGGCCTGCGGCGGGAGCGGATCCTGGCCACCGTCGCCCGGCTGCTCGACATGGGCACGTTCCGGGTCGGCAGTGACCAGTACGCCACCGGCGAGGACGCCACCTTCGGCGTCTCCACCCTGCGCCCCGAGCACGCCCGCTCGCGCGGCGGCTGCGTGGTCTTCGAGTTCCCGGCGAAGGGCGGCATCGAGCAGGTCCGCCGGATCGAGGACCCGGAGCTGTGCCGGGTGCTGACCAACCTGCGCCGCCGGCGGCGGGCCGAGGAGCGCCTGTTCGGCTACTGGGACGGTCGGAGCTGGCGGGACGTGCGCAGCGACGAGGTCAACGACTACCTGCGCGAGGCGAGCGGCGGGGAGATGACCGCCAAGGACTTCCGTACCTGGCACGCCACCGTGCTGGCCGCCACCGAGCTGGCCACGGTCGGCCCGCAGCGTTCGGCCACGGCCCGCAAGCGGGCCGTGGCGGCGGTCATGCGGTCGGTCGCCGAGCTGCTCGGCAACACCCCCACGGTGGCCCGGACCTCCTACGTGGATCCGCGGGTGGTCGACCTCTACCACGACGGGGTGCTGGCGCCGGTGCAGCCGGCCATGCCGCGTGAGGCCGCGGAGAAGGCCGTCCTGGTGCTGCTGGAGGAGGAGGCGGGCTGACCGGCCCCGCCGTCGGTCCTGGGGGGAAGCACGACGGGGCCGGAAACCGGTGTGGCCGTCGACGGCCGATGCCGTCCGGGGTGCCACCGGGCGGCCGCCCGCGGCGGAACCGCCGCGGGCGCCTCGCCACGGCCCCCCGATACCAGTGGGCCGCGCCGGTCGCCCGGCTGCCGGCCCGCACTCAGTATGTCCGGCCGGAGTTGACTGCGGACGCCGCCGTGTTGACGATCCGTGCCGCTTCCAGGTGGCGGGCCCGGTACGCCTGCGGGGTCTCCGTGTACGCGGCCCGGAACGCCCGGCTGAAGTGGGCCTTGTCCCGGAAGCCCCACCGGCCGGCGACGAGCTGGATCGGCCGGTCGGCCAGCGCCGGGTCGGCGAGGTCCCGGCGGCACCGCTCCAGGCGCTCGTCCCGGATGCACGCCGCCACCGTGGTCTCCTCGGCCTCGAAGAGCCGGTGCAGCGACCGGACCGAGATGTGGTGGGCGTCGGCGATCGACTGCGGGCTCAGCGTGCCGTCACCGAGGTGCTGGTGGATGTGCGAGCGGATCTGAGCGAGCAGTGCCCGCCGCCGCACCTCGGTGGGCACGGCGTCCGCGGAGACCAGGTGCCGGCCCAGCATGGTGGAGATCAGGTCGAGGCCGACGCCGGCCAGCCGCTCCGCGTCCGCCGCGTGGTACTGCTCGGGATGGCCGGTGAGCCGGATGAGGTAGTCCGCCAGCAGCGCGCCGACCCCCTCGGTGCCGGACATCCGGCCCGCGAACAGCGGGGTGAGCCGGCGGTGGGCCAGGGGCAGCGCGTCGTACGGGATGAAGGCCACGAGCGAGCTGGCGGGCCGGCGCCCGTCGTCGTCGCCGTGGTGGCTGAGCTCCTGCGGGCGGGCGCAGTCGTAGAAGGTGAAGTCGCCGGGGCGGCAGATGCCGCGCTGCCCGTCCTGGTCGGCCATGCTGTTGCCGGTGAGGGTCAGCGCGAGCACGTAGTAGTCGGCGTCGGAGCGCTGGATCAGCTTGCGGCTCCGGGTCCCGTCCAGCGAGGGGTAGCGGTGGCGGATGAGCTGTAGCGGACCGAGGTCGAGGAACTCCGCCCGGGCCACGAAGTTGTCGGCGTGCTCGGTGCGTACCCGCATGAGCCCCGGCGTGTGGGCGAGCATCTCGAGCCACAGGCCGAAGCGGTCGGCGGCCGGCACCTGTGCCGTGTCGAAGACCTGCCGGTTCAGTTCCGTGTCCATGCGCGACCCCCGCGGTTCGTTCCCCTTCATGAAGCAGGACGCCCCACGAGGCCGGGAGTTGGCGCTCGTGGGGCGTGACATTTCCGTCATTGACGGACGTCGAATCTTCTGTTAAGAGTCCGATCAGTCGTTGAGTACGTGCGCGAGCCGGTCGCGGAAGCGCCGCTCCGAGTCGCTCACCACGTCGCCGCCGAGGCCCAGGATGCCGCCCGTGGACGCGGCGCCCACCACCTGCTCGGCGATCTCCACGAGCCAGTGCCGGTAGGCGCCCGCCTGCCCCTCGTCGAGCTTGGCGGAGAGCAGCACGGACGCCTGCCCGGCCCGGCCGAGCACGTCCTCGATCATCGCCTGGGGGTCGTCGGGGGTGATGACCGGCAGTTCCTCACCGGCCTCCGGGTCGCCCACCCGGGAGACGATCTCGCCGGCGACGGCGGCCACCAGCGGGCTGGCCGACTCGCGGCCCGCGGCGATCGTCTCCAGCCCGGCGGCGTTCTCGGCCATGGTGCGCCGGGTGCCGTCGGACTCGGCCGCGGCGGCCGCCGCGAGGACCGACTGCGGCAGACCGACCAGCAGCCCCCACTCCTCGTCGGAGAAACCGAACCCGGTGTACGCCGGCTGCTCGATCACGATCAAGCCCCTTTCGCCGTGGTCGTCGTTGTCGACGGGCGCCGCCACCGCGGCGCCCGGGTCAGGCTAGTCCAGCTCCAGCAGGCCCTGTTCGGACACCACGCGGACGGACAGCGTCTTGTAGCCCACCTCGTCGAAGAGCACCGTCATCCGGTCCTCCTCGTAGCTGAGCACCAGGCCGGCGCCCCACTCCGGGTGGCGCACCTGGCTGTGCACGGGAAACGGCCCCACCGCGCCGTCCGCGGGGACGCTGGTGCCGGCGTGGCAGTTGTCGCAGTGCCCGCAGACCTCGCTCATCTGCTCGCCGAAGTACGCCAGCAGCGCCTGCCCCCGGCAGCCGGTGGTCTCCGCGAAGGCCCGCATCATGTCGGTCCGCGACCGGGTCACGGTCTGCTGCCGCTCCGCCTCGGCGAGCGCGGCCCGGCCCGACTCGGCGGCCGCCGGGGCGTACCGGGGGGCGGCGATCCGCTGCCGGGCCCGGGGTTCCGCGGCGCCCACCTGCTCCAGCAGGGAGAGGTACTGGCCGAGCTTGCGCGGCCCCAGGCCGGTCACCTCGCGCAGCTCCTTCTTGGTGCGGGCCTGCTTGCGCAGCAGGGCGGCCAGCTCCGCCAGCTCGTTCTCGTCGGGCAGGCCCCCGCTGAAGTAGCGCTGGAGGCCGACGTCCTCGGCGCGCCAGAGCAGCAGCACCCGGGCGGGCGCCCCGTCCCGGCCGGCCCGGCCGATCTCCTGGAAGTAGCTGTCCGGCGAGTCGGGCAGCGCCATGTGCACCACCCAGGCGATGTTCGGCTTGTCGATGCCCATGCCGAACGCCGAGGTCGCCACCATGATCGGCACCTGGTCGGCCAGGAACGCCTCGTGCAGCTCGTTGCGGGCGCCGGTCGGCATCCCCCCGTGGTAGTACTGCGCCGGGAAGCCGGCGTCGGTGAGCCGCTGGGCCAGTTCCTCGGCCGCCCGCCGGGTCGGCACGTAGATGATGCCGGGCCGCTCGTCGTCGCGGAGCAGCGCGAGCAGCCGCCGCCAGCGGTAGTCGTCGGTGGGGCAGTGCGCCACCTCCAGGAAGAGGTTGGGCCGGTCCAGCCCGGACACCACCACCTCGGGGTCGCGCAGCCGCAGCCGGGCCACGATGTCGTCGCGGACCGGCGGGGAGGCGGTGGCGGTCAGCGCCACCACCGGCGGCCGGCCGATGCCCTCGATCAGGTGGCCGAGCGCCAGGTAGTCCGGGCGGAAGTCGTGCCCCCAGGCGGAGATGCAGTGCGCCTCGTCGATCGCGACCAGCGCCGGCGTCAGCGCGCGGACCTCGGCCAGCCGCTCGGGGTTGCTCAGCGCCTCCGGGGTGATGAACAGGAACTCGGCGCGGCCCGCCCGGATCTCCTCGATCGCCTCGGCCTGCTGGGCCGCGCTCTCGTCGGAGCTGATCCGGACCGCCCGCAGCTCGGGACGCTGCCGCTCGTTGAGCGCGGCGATCTGATCCTGCTGGAGGGCGAGCAGCGGGGAGATGACCACCGTGGGACCGGGGATCAGGCTGGCCGGGATCTGGTAGATCGCCGACTTGCCGGCGCCGGTGGGCAGCACCACCAGGGCGTCGCGGCGCTTCATGACCGCCCGCATGGCGGCCAGCTGGTTGGGCCGGAGGGCGGTCCAGCCGAAGAGGCTCTTGGCCGCGCGGCGCAGGGTCGTCGAGTGCCTGGTCAGTTTCATCAGTGGCCGCAGGTACCCCTGCCGATCACCGCCGAAACCGGGTCATCAGGTCATCCGGAACACCGGGCCGCGCGGGGTGAAGGGCAACCGGGCGCCACGCGACACCAGGAAGGCGTGGTCCCGGCGGATCCGCAGCACGTCGCACTCCCCGTCGGTGATCACCAGGATCGGACCGTCCGCCGGAAAGTCGTCGGCGTTCTCCAGCAGGCGTACGCCCGGCTGGAGCACGGTGCCGCCGCCGCCCCGCACCCGGACCCGCCCGGCGATCTCCTCCACCGGCAGGTAGCCGGCGTCGTACGCCACCGCGTCGCAGCACACCACGCGGGCGGCGGGCACGTCCCGGGCGAGGGCGTACGCGGCGACGGCGCCGAGCGCCCGCCCCATCAGCCGGGTGCCCATCGACCCCGACGTGTCCAACAGCACACCGAAGGTCGGCCGGCGCTCCTCCACCTCGGGTCGGTGCCAGCCGGGACGCGGGATGCCGGGGGTGGCGGCCTGGCGGCGCGACGGCCGGGCGTACGAGCGCAGCCGCTCCCGCGCCGGGAACCGCTCGTCGAACCAGCGGGCCAGTTGCACGTCCCACGGCGGCGGCGGTTCGTCGAGCACGCGGATCTCGGCGACCAGCCCGGCCGGGAGCAGTCCCCGCCCGGACGACTCGTGGTAGGCGAGCCCGCCGGTCAGCGCCCGCCGGTAGTACTCGTCCAGGTCGATCCCGCGGCGGGCCTCGCCCGGCCCCGGCGTCCCGTGGCCCAGGATGTCCCCCCGCCCCGCGCCGCGCAGGGTGGCGAGCCTGCGGTGGCGGCGCAGGTCGGTGGCGAGCCGGTCGTACACCGCCTCGCTCGACAGGCCGCGCAGCTGCGGGTCGTGCAGCAGGCCCTCGGGCATCTCGCCGACCGCCATCTCCACGAGCCAGCCGTTGACGACGTAGTCGGTGGCGACGTTCCACAGGTACGGGTCGCGGTGTGCCACCCGCTCGCCGTGCCGCAGCGCCGCGTGCAGCATCTCGTGCGCCAGCACGAAACGGCACTGCGCCTCCGGCAGCACCCGCAGCGGGTTGACGTAGATCTCCCCGGCGTCCGCGTCCACGGCGGCGACCGCGATGTCCCACGAGCGCGCCAGTTCCACGTCGGCGACGATCCGGAACCCCGCGGCCAGCGCGCCGAGCAGCGGGTACGACGAGACGAACCAGCGCCGGGCCCGCTCCCAGGCGTTGTCCCGGGTCACGCCGCCCGGTCCCGGCCTGGGCGCTCCCGCCGCCTCCACCGCCGCGGCGGCGGCCGCCGCCAGGCCCACGGCGAAGCGCTCCGGCCAGGTCTGCCACCTGGTGCCGGGCAGCTGCGGGGCGGCCGACCCGGCGGGCCGGGCCGGGAGCACCACGTCGCCGCCGTGACCGCCGACGCCGCAGTCCAGGTACTCCGGCGGGACCCCGCGGTGCCGCCAGTCGGCGGCCAGCCGCTCCTCCGCCCCGCCGGGCAGCGGGGTGGGCAGCAGGCGGGGCGGCCGGCCCAGCTTGGCGTCGAGCTGGAAGCGGCTCACCGCCACGCAGGCCGCGACCTCCGCCGCCTGGTCGGTGTGGCCGGCGCGGTCCGGTTCCAGGTGACCGAAGCCGAGATGCAGCAGGCAGTGGGCCACCACCCACCACCACTCGTCGGCGTCCGCGCGCCGCCGCAGGTCGACCGTGATCTCGCCGTCGGCGGCCACCCGCGCCCAGCCCCGTCCGTCCGCCGGCCCCTCGCCGTCGCTCCGGCGCAGCCGGGCGCGCGGGTACCCGCCGGCGAGCAGCGGCCGGAACATCGGGTGGTCGTGGGCGCGCTTCGCGGCCTGGTCGAACGCCTCCTCGTTCGGATCCGGCCGGCGGCCGGACCGGCGTCGGGTCGCCACGGTCAGGCCCGGGCCGCGACGAGGCGGGGCAGGTCCCGGGTCACCTCGACCAGGAACCAGGCCGGCAGCACCGGCATCCCGTCGTCGTCGGTGGCGACGACGAGCTGGGCGCATTCGAGGGAGATCTCGGCCAGCTCCACCAGCAGCCCCTTGGCCCGGATCGCGAAGTCGCGCACGCCGGGAGAGGCGTGCTCCCGGGAGGCGGGCAGCTCCTTGACCAGCCGGGCCCGGAACGCCTCGGCGAAGAAGTAGAGCAGGTCCCGGTCGTGCGGGCCCCGCGGCCAGCCGGCGTCACCCCGCACGATGGCGTCCAGGCCGTACCGGTGCCGCACCGTCTTGACGTACGCGGCGAAGCCGGCGGCGTGCTGCCCGCTGAGCGTGCCGCCGGCCAGCAGCCGCACGGTCGCCTCGTCGACGTCGGCGCCGAAGGAGTGCAGCGCGTCGGAGAGCATGTGCCAGCTGCGCGGGGTCGAGAAGGCCTCCTCGGTCTTGGGCGGTGCCACCCAGAGCTGGTCGGGGCGTTCGGTCAGGTAGTCCACCACCCACGGGTGCACCCCGGCGGCGGCCGCCCAGGCCAGCCAGTCGGTCGCCGAGGCCCGCAGGTGCACGTGCACCAGGCGGTTCACCAGCGCGGACGCCATCGGCCGGGCGAGGGCGTTGTCGGTGGCCCGGTTGCCGGCGCCGATCACGATCGACCCGGCCGGCAGCTCGTACGAGCCGATCCGGCGGTCGAGGATCAGCGAGTAGAACGCCTTCTGCACCTCGGGGCTGGAGGAGTTGAGCTCGTCCAGGAACAGGCAGTACGGCTCGTCGCGGGCGATGGACTCCGGAGGCGCGAACCGGCTGCGCCCGTCGCGCAGCTCCGGCACACCGATCAGGTCCTCGGCGGCGAGCTGGGTGCCGACCAGGGTCACGCAGGGCAGGCCGAGCGAGTCGGCGAAGGCCCGGACCAGCGAGCTCTTGCCGATGCCGGGCGGTCCCCAGACGAAGACGGGCCGGACCACCGCCACGTGCAGCAGCAGCGTGGGCAGTTCGGCCGGGGTCACCGTCAGGGCGGAATGCACGCCCACCATGATCGGAAGTGGGGCGGCGGTCCGCACCTCAATTCCGGTGGCCCCGGCCCGGCGCCGGCCTCAGCGCAGCCGGGGCAGCACCTCGCGCTGGTAGAGGTCGAACAGGCCCTGCCAGTGCGGGCCGGTGTTGGCCACGTAGATCTCGTCGAAGCCGGCCTTGGCGTACTTGTCGATCATCTCCAGGTGGGCGTCGGCGTCCCGGCCGCAGACGAACGACTCCTTCATCATCTCCGGCTTGACGAGCTGCGCGGCCTGCTCGAAGTGGCGCGGTGACGGGAGCACCTGGGACAGCTCGCCCGGCACGCCGGCGTTGGGCCACCGCTCGTACGCGATCCGCGCGCCCTCGTCCTCGCTGTCGGCGTAGGCGGCCTTGAACCCGGCCTGGCAGGGCTTCTCGCCGCCGCCGGAGTCACGGAATCGGCGCACCATGTCGGCGTCGGGCATGGTGCTGACGTAGCCGTCGCCGATCCGGGCGGCCAGCTCGATCGACTTCGCGCCGAAGCCGGAGACGTAGATCGGCGGGGGAGTGTCGGGGCGGGTGTAGATCCGGGCGTGCTCCACCGTGTAGTGCTTGCCGTGGTGGTTGACGAAGTCGCCGGTCCACAGCTCGCGGATCACCTCGACCGCCTCCTCCAGCATCTCCAGCCGGACGTCGGTCTGCGGCCACGGGTCGCCGAAGATGTGCTCGTTGAGCGCCTCGCCGCTGCCCACCCCGAGCACGAACCGCCCCTCGTGCAGCACCGCGCTGGTGGCCGCGGCCTGGGCGATCACCGCCGGGTGGATGCGGACCGTGGGGCAGGTGACCGCGGTGGTCACCGGCAGCCGGCAGACCTGGCTGAGGGCGCCGATGGTCGACCAGACGAAGGGGCTCTGGCCCTGCGCGTCGACCCAGGGGTGGTAGTGGTCGGAGATCCACAGTGCCTCGAAGCCGGCCCGCTCGGCGCCGCGCGCCTGTTCCAGCAGCTCCGCCGGGGTGTACTCCTCGCTGGACAGAAAGTAGCCGATCTTCATCGCTCCCCCTCGCCGCGTCCGCGTGCCGGGCGCACGCACCGACAACGACAGCCCTACCCCGGGGAGACGGGATCCGAACGCGGCGGGTCAGCGGCGGAACATCGCCCGGATGGCGATCAGCAGGAACAGGCCGCCGACCACCAGGCCGAGCAGGCGTACGCCGGGGATGTCCGCGGCGCTGGTGGCGTCGGCGAGCAGGGCGGGAGGCATGCTCGCACTCTCCCACGGGCCACCCGGCGGTGCCAGCCGCTAACAGTAAGGATTGTTGACTATTTCGGAGGGCGGTGTGACCATGACAGCACCGCCGGGCGGCGGGCCGTGGGGAAGACGGGGGTACGACAGCGCATGAGTGAGCGGACCGTGGGAGCGACCGGAGACCTGGCGGCCCTGGCGGCCGCCGTCCTGCAACCGGGGTTCGTCGGCACCACACCGCCGCCGTGGGTCTGCCGCTGGCTCACCGAGGGGCTCGGGTCGGTGGTCCTCTTCGCCCGCAACGTCGTCGACCACGAGCAGGTCGCCGCCCTGACCGCGACCCTACGCGCCGAGCGGCCCGACGTGATCGTGGCCATCGACGAGGAGGCCGGCGACGTCACCCGGATCGAGTCGGCCCGGGGCAGCTCCCGGCCGGGCAACCTGGCCCTCGGCGCGGTCGACGACCCGGACCTCACCGAGGAGGTCGCCCGCGACCTGGGCGCCGAGCTGGCCGGCGTGGGCGTCACGCTCAACTACGCCCCGGACGCCGACGTCAACTCCAACCCGGAGAACCCGGTGATCGGGGTCCGCTCCTTCGGCGCCGACCCGGCCCTCGTGGCCCGGCACACCGCCGCCTGGGTCCGCGGCCTGCAGGCCGGCGGCGTCGCGGCCTGCGCCAAGCACTTCCCCGGGCACGGCGACACCCATGTCGACTCCCATCACGACCTGCCGCGCATCGGCGGCGACCGGGCCCGGCTGGACGCGGTCGAGCTGGCCCCGTTCCGGGCCGCCGTCACGGCCGGGGCGCAGGCGGTCATGACCGGGCACCTGCTGGTGCCGGCGCTGGACCCGGAACTGCCGGCCACGCTCAGCCCGCGCATCCTGGGCCGCCTGCTCCGCGAGGAGCTGGGCTTCGGCGGCGTGGTGGTCACCGACGCCGTGGAGATGCGGGCCGTGGCCGACCGGTACGGCTTCGCCGGGGCGGCGGTCCGCGCGCTCGCCGCCGGGGCGGACGCGATCTGCGTGGGCGGGGAGCGGGCCACCGAGGCCGACGCCCGCGAGCTGCGGGACGCCATCGTGGCCGCGGTCGTCGCCGGTGAGCTGCCCGAGGAGCGGCTGGCCGAGGCGGCGAAGCGGGTCGGGCAGCTCGCCGCCTGGACGGTCGCCGCCCGGACCGGGCGGTCCGGGCACCGGCCCGGCGACGCCGGCTCGGCGATCGGCCTGGCCGCCGCCCGCCGGGCCCTGCGCGTGGTCACCGGCGCGGGCGGGCTGCTGCCGCTGGCCGGCCCGGCGCACGTGGTGGAGTTCGCCCCGCCGCGCAACATCGCCATCGGTGCGGAGACGCCGTGGGGGATCGCGGCGCCCCTGACCGACCTGGCGCCCGGCACCACGACCGCCCGGTACGCCCGGGAGGAGGTCCCCGCCGACCCGGCCGCCGGCGCGGCCGGCCGCCCCCTGGTGCTGGTGGTGCGGGACCTGCACCGGCACGACTGGATGCGGGACGCCGTGTCCCGCGCCCTGGCCGCCCGCCCGGACGCGGTGGTGGTCGAGCTGGGGGTGCCCGAGCTGGTCACCGGGGTGGTGCACGTGGCCACCCACGGCGCGACCCGGGCCGCCGCCCTCGCCGCCGCCGAACTGCTCGCCGGCACGCGCTGACCCGAGCCGGGCCCCGCCGGGCCGGCGGCCGGTCAGGGCTCGGGGACCACCAGGTCGGCGTATTCGGGGTGGCGCTGGATGAACGTGGCCATGAACTCGCACTGGGTCACGAGGCGGCCGCCGCGCTCGCGGATCTGGTCGAGCGTGCCCCGGATCAGCGCCGAGCCCACCCCCATGTTCTGGTAGCGCTCGTCCACCTGGGTGTGCGTGAAGACCAGCACCTCCCCGCGCGGCACGTACGCGGTGAACCCGGCCAGCGCGTCGTCGACGAGGATCTCGAAGCGGCGTTTCGCGGGGTTCTCCTCGACCAGGAAGCTCACCTGGCCATTCTCTCCCCGGCGGCGGCCAGCCGGTCGAGTTCGGCCAGCAAGCGGTCCACCTCCTCGACGGTGTTGTAGTGGTAGACGCTGGCCCGGACCGCGCCGCCGCTGTCCCGCAGGCCCATGGTCTGGAAGTACTCGTAGGCGTAGTAGTCGCCGGAGGAGAGGCAGACGCCGGCCGCGCCCAGTGCCGCCGCGGTCTCCGCGGGGGTCGACCCGGACACCCGGAACGACACCGTCCGGCAACGCCGGGCCGGCGAGCCGTGGACGGTGACGAAGGGGCGGGCGGCCAGCCCGGCGAGCAGCCGCTCGAAGACGGCCTCCTCGTGCGCCTGGGCGGCGGCCAGCCCGGCCCGGAGCCGGTCCCGGCGGCCGCCGGTCGCGGCCGGGTCGAGGGCCGCCAGGTGGTCCACCGCCGCGACCACCCCGGCCAGCAGCGGGAAGCTCGGCGTGCCGTACTCGAACCGGTCCGGGACCGCGTCGGAGGAGGGGAGCAACTTGGCCGGGCGCAGCGACGCCCAGCGGGCCGGGTCGGCGGCCATCGCGGCCAGGTGCGGCCCGGACCACTTGTAGGCGCTGGTCACCAGGAAGTCCGCGCCGAGCGAGGCCAGGTCGGTGGGGCCGTGCGGCACCGCGTGGACCCCGTCCACGCAGACCAGCGCGCCCGCCGCGTGCGCGGTCTTCGCGATCGCCGCCACGTCCGGCACCGTGCCGATCGCGTTGCTGCCGGCGGTCACGGCCACCAGCCGGGTGCGCTCGGTGACCAGGTCGGCGTACTGGCCGGCGGGCAGCTCCCCGGTCGCCGGGTCGAACTCGGCCCAGCGAACCGTCGCCCCCGCGGCCTCGGCCGCCTGCACCCAGGGCCGGACGTTGGCGTCGTGGTCCAGCCGGGAGACCACGACCTCGTCGCCCGGCCGCCAGCCCGCCCCGAGCGTCCGGGCCAGGGTGTAGGTCAGCGCCGTGGCGCTCGGGCCGAGCACCACGCCGCCGGGCTCCGCCCCGAGCAGGTCGGCCACCGCGGCACGGGCCGCGGCCACCAGGTCCAGCGACCGCCGTCCCGGTACGAAGGCGGTGCTCCGGTTGCCGGTGGCGGCGGTCATGGCGGCGGTGACCGCCTCGATCACCGGCCGGGCGGTCTGGGTGCCGCCGGCGCCGTCGAAGTGGGCGAAGCCCTCGGTCAGGGCGGGGTAGGCGGCCCGGGTGCGGGCGATGTCGAAGGGCATGCCGGGACCCTAACCCGCGGCGGGACGATCACCGGCGGGTGGCGGTGTGGCCGCCGTCTCGTACCCTTGGCCGGGTGACGAATCGACGCGTTTCCCCCGTGCTGACCCCCACCCGCCGCGCCGCCGGCCTGCTCGCCGGCCTCGCGCTCGGCGCCGCGCTGCTGGCCGGTTGCAGTTCGGACAACGCCTCCACCGACTGCGGTCTGGACGCCTGCACCGTCACCTTCGAGCGTGGCGTCGAGGCCAGCGCCTCCATCCTGGGCGTCGAGGCGAAGCTGGTCGGTGCCGAGGGCGACCAGGTCACCGTCGAGGTGGCCGGGGAGCAGCTCTCGCTCACCGTCGGCCAGCAGGCCGCCCAGGCCGGCGGCTTCTCGGTCACCCTCGACAGCGTCACCAACCAGCAGGTCGTCGTCCGGGTGGCCCGCGACCCGAACGGCTGATCGCCGCGCCGGGCGGCGGCGGCCGACGTTTGGAAATCTTCGCACCGGGAGATTGAGGCGCCATGTCTCTCACCCGGAACGCCGGAGCCACCGCCGCCCAGGCCGCGAACAGCAGGTGGCTCGAACTGTTGACCCGGGCCGGTTTCATCGGCTACGGGATCGTGCACCTCCTCTTCGCCTGGCTGGCCGTGCAGATCGCCTTCGGCAAGTCGGGGGAGGAGGGCAACCAGAACGGTGCCCTGCGCACCCTCGGGGAACAGCCGCTCGGCAAGTTCCTCCTGGTGGCCATCGCCGTCGGGCTCTTCGCCATGGCGATCTGGCAGGCGTTCGAGGCGGTCATCGGCCACCGCTCCCGGCGCGGCAAGGAGAAGCTCTTCGAGCGGATCGCCTCCGTCGTCCGCGTGATCGTCTTCGTCTGGCTCGGCTGGACCGCCGTCAAGGTCTTCCAGGACGCGAGCAGCAACGCCGCCGACCAGCAGCAGCAGTTCACCGAGAAGCTGATGGCCTCCGAGGGCGGCCGGTGGCTGGTCGGGCTGGCCGGCCTGGTGCTCGCCGCCGTCGGAATCGGCATGGTGATCTACGGGCTCAAGAAGAAGTTCGAGCGCAACCTGAAGACCGGCGGGATGAGCCCGAAGACGCGCACCCTGACCCGCCGCCTCGGCATGGCCGGGTACGCCGCCCGCGGCGCGGTCTTCGCCATCGCCGGCCTGCTGATCGTGACGGCCGCCGTGAAGTACGACCCGGAGAAGGCCCGTGGGCTGGACGCCGCCCTGCGTACCCTCCGCGACCAGTCGTACGGGCCGGTGCTGCTGACGCTCATGGCGCTCGGTATCGCCGCCTTCGGCGTCTACTGCTTCTTCCAGTCGCGCTACCGCCGGGTGTGATCCTGGTCGATACGCGATAGTCCGGGCACCATTGGGCCTTTGCCCGATTCCGCCCGGCCGGAGGGAGAGTAGAGAACGTGCAGACCTACCTCGTGACCGCCGCCGCCGCGCTCGCCGCGGCGGCGGTCGCGCTGTTGCTGGTCGAGGTGGTGCACCGGGCCACCCGCCGGCTCGGCCGGCGGTCGCTGCTGATGACCGAGCTCACCGAGCACTCGCACCGCTCGTTCCAGGTGGCCGCGACCGTGCTCGCCGTGCAGCTCGCCGTCCGGTTCACCACCCTGTACGCGGTGGGCAGCCCCTGGCGGCAGCTCGTCCTGCACGTCCTGGTCCTCGCCCTGATCGCCGCCACCGCCTGGCTGGTGGCCTCGCTGCTGGTGGTGGCGGAGGACACGGCGCTGGCCCGGTTCCGGGTGGACGTGCCGAACAACCGGCACGCCCGGCGGGTGCGTACGCAGGTGGTGCTGCTGCGCCGGCTGACCATCGCGGTGATCGTGGTGCTCGCCCTCGGCGTGATGCTGATGACCTTCCCGGCCGTCCGCGGCATCGGCGCCGGGGTGCTGACCAGCGCCGGTGTGGTCGGTGTGGTCGCCGCGCTGGCCGCGCAGAGCCTGCTGGGCAACGTCTTCGCCGGCCTCCAGCTCGCCTTCAGTGACGCCGTACGCCTCGACGACGTCGTGGTGGTCGAGGGGGAGTGGGGCCGGGTCGAGGAGCTGACCCTCAGCTACGTGGTCGTGCAGGTCTGGGACGACCGCCGGCTGATCCTGCCCACCTCCTACTTCACGAGCACCCCGTTCCAGAACTGGACCCGGACCGAGGCGGCCGTGCTCGGCACCGCCGAGTTCGACCTGGACTGGGCCATTCCGGTGCAGGCCATGCGGGAGGAGCTGCGGCGGCTGTGCGAGGGCACGGAGCTCTGGGACGGCCGGGTCTGCGTGCTCCAGGTGACCGACGCCACCGGCGGCCTGGTCAAGGTCCGGGCCCTGGTCAGCGCGGCCGACGCCGGCAGCCTGTGGGACCTGCGCTGCCTGGTCCGCGAGCACCTGGTCGCCTGGGTGCGCGACCAGCGCCCGACGGCCCTGCCCCGGTTGCGCGCCGAGGTGGGCGACACCGGCGGCCCGCTGCCCTGGCAGGCGGCGCAGCCGCGGCGGCCGGCCCGCCGGCGGCCCGACACCGAGGTGCCCGACGACGCGCGGGTCTTCGGCGGCAGCGACGACGGCGACGCCCGCAGCGAGGCGTTCGTCGGCCGCGACGAACACGCCGACGCCCGCCGCTGACCCGTACCCCCTCCGGAGCCCCCGGCAGCCGCCCCCGCGGCGCCGGGGGCTCCGCGCGTCGGCCGCCCCTCGTGACCTGCGGCCCGTCCGGCCCGTTGCACCTGCCGGACGGCCTGCGGACGCGGCAGGTCGGGCCGGGTGCGTTTGATCGGCGCGTACCGGGGGACCTGCTGCGCACGCCCCGGATCCGGCCGCCGCCCGGCGGCCGGACGAGGACATGGTGTGCGGCCGGGTCGACCGGCCGCTCCGCGCAGGATTGACGGGCGGCGACTCCGGGCATACAGCGCGGTGATGATGAAAGGAGGACAGCATGGCTGACGTCGCGAGTCGCAGCGCGTCCCGGACCGGGCACGAGCCGTCCACCGCGGAGCTGGTGCAGCGGGCCACCGAACAGGTCACCCGCCTGGTGCGGGACGAGCTGGCGCTGGCCCGGGCGGAACTGACCCAGAAGGGCAAGCACGCCGGGATCGGGATCGGTCTGTTCGGCGGCGGCGGGGTGATGGCCTTCTACGGCGCCGGCGCGCTGGTCGCCACGGTGATCCTGCTGCTGGATCTGGTCATGCCGGCGTGGCTCGCCGCGCTGATCGTGGCGGTGGCGCTCTTCCTGCTCGCCGGCATCCTGGCGCTCGTCGGCAAGAAGCAGGTCAGCCGTGCCGTCCCGCCGGTGCCGGAGGCGACGGTCCGCAGCGTCCGGGCGGACGTCGACACCGTCACCGCCGCGGTGAAGGACGGGAGGCGGGCATGACCGGCAACGGGACCGGGGACGTGGCGGCGCTCCGGGAGGAGATCCGCCGGACCCGGGTGGAGCTGGGTGAGACGATGGAGCTGCTGGCCGCCAGGGCCGACGTCAAGGCCCTGGTGCGGCACTCCGCCGAGCAGGCGAAGGTGCGGATGCGCGAGCAGGCGGCGCTGACCGTGGCCCGGGTGCGCGGGCAGGCGGCGGAGAGGGCCCGGCTGGTCCGGGCGCAGGCATACGAGAAGGGTGGGGCGGTCGGGCGCAACCCGGTGCCGTGGGCGGCCGTGGCGGCCGGGGCCGTGGCCACCGCGGTGGTGCTGTTGATCGTTCGTGGGAGGCGCAGGTGAGCAAGGGCGTCGGCAGGGTTGTCTACAAGCCGGTCGGGGTGCTGATGGGTCTGGCCGCCGGCACCGTCGCCGGGGTCATCTTCCGGCAGGTCTGGAAGATCACGGCCGGCGACGGCGAGGCGCCCAGCGCCACCGACGAGGACCGCCGCTGGGGCGAGATCCTCGCCGCCGCGGCGTTGCAGGGGGCCATCTTCGCGGTCGTCCGGGCCGCCGTGGACCGTGGCGGGGCGGTCGGCGTACGCCGGCTCACCGGCCGCTGGCCCGACTGATTCCATACGCACGAAAGGCCCCTTTCACCTCGGTGGACAGGGGCCTTTCGCCTGGCCCGACGGGCCCGGCCAGTGGATCTGCCGCCACCGTCAGGTCACATGTCGGAGACTTTCGTCGGGTAGGCTGTGCGAAGTTTTTGCGTACGTGGTTTGCTGTCTCACGCTGTTGAGAGACGCGTGGGTTGAGAGAAGTCTCCTTCGATGGGGGCCGCCTCAGGCACCGCTGCTCGAAAACGGCCAATCGGCCGCACGGCGTGCTCGGCCGCCAGTTTTAGAAGGAGATACACATGGCGCAGGGAACCGTGAAGTGGTTCAACGCTGACAAGGGCTTCGGCTTCATCACCGTCGACGGCGGGGGTGCTGACGTGTTCGTCCACTTCTCGGCCATCCAGTCCAGCGGCTACCGCACGCTGGAGGAGAACCAGCGGGTGGAGTTCGAGATCGCCCAGGGTCAGAAGGGTCCGCAGGCCGAGCAGGTCCGCCCCATCTGAGCTGTCGGAGCACCGGCCGCGCCGGCCGGTGCGCAGAAGCCCCGCGTCCCTTCCGGGAGGCGGGGCTTTTCCGCACTGTGGACCGGCCGCGACTCAGCCGCGCCGGCGCCGGGCCCGCATGCCGAACCACAGCGCCACGAGTCCGATGAGGACGAGCGCCGGGCCGGCGACCGCCCAGATCCGTTGGTCGGTCAGCGCGCTGCCCTCGACGTAGCCCAGGCCCGTCACGGTCCACAGGGCACCGAGCACCACGGCCAGCAGCCCCACGGTGAGCCGGAACCAGCCCCTCATCGCTCCCCCTCCGCCGACGCGCGCCCGGCTCCAGCATGCCCGCGGGCGCCGGCCGGCGGCGACACCGCGCCGACGGCCCGCCGGTACGGGGTCACCACCGGTCGTGCACCTGTGGGCGGATCAGCTCGTCGTAGGTGGCGCGGACGGCGGCCAGCTCCACTTCGGTCAGCGACGGCAGGCCGGCCGCGGCGGCGTTGCGCCGGGCCTGTTCCGCGTTGCGGGCGCCCGGGATGACCACGGTGACGCCGGGCTGGTCGAGGATCCAGCGGAGCGCGAACTGGGCCATCGTCCGGCCCTCGCCGACCAGCGGCGCGAGCCGCCGCACGGCCGACAGGCCGAGGTCGTAGTCGACGCCGGAGAAGGTCTCGCCGACGTCGAAGGACTCGCCGTGCCGGTTGAAGTTCCGGTGGTCGTTCGCCGGGAAGGTGGTGTGCTCGTCGTACCGGCCGGAGAGCAGGCCGCTGGCGAGGGGCACCCGGGCGATGATGCCGACCCCGGCCTTCGCGGCCTCGGGCAGCACCCGCTCCAGCGGCTTGTGGCGTACGGCGTTGAGGATGATCTGCACGCTGGCCACGCCGGGGCGGGCGATCGCCGTGAGCGCCTGGTCGCTGGTCTCGACGCTGACGCCGTATCCGGCGATCCGCTCCTCGGCGACCAGGGTGTCCAGGGCGTCGAAGACCCGGTCGTCGGCGAAGACCGCGGTGGGCGGGCAGTGCAGCTGCACCAGGTCGAGGGTGTCCACGCCGAGGTTCGCCCGGGACCGGTCGGTCCAGGCCCGGAAGTTGTCCAGGGTGTACGCCTCCGGCACCTGCGGCACGCGCCGGCCCATCTTGGTGGCCACGGTCAGCCCGTGCCCGGGGTGCGCGCGCAGGAACCGGCCGATCAGCTGCTCGCTGCGGCCGTCGCCGTAGACGTCGGCGGTGTCCAGGAAGGTGACCCCGGCGTCGACGGCGGCGCCGAGCACGTCGAGGGCCGTGCTCTCGCTGACCTCGCCCCAGTCCGCGCCGAGCTGCCAGGCGCCGAGTCCGATGATGCCGACGTGCCGGCCGAGCCGGTCGAAGCTGCGCTGTTCCACCCTGTCGAGCCTAGTGAGCCGCTTGCCGGTACGCCCGCCGGGCCGTACGGTCTAACAAGACGTACGTACGGTTTGGAGGCAGTCATGTGGGATCCGAGCACCTACCTGCGCTACGGCGACGAGCGCTCCCGCCCCTTCCACGACCTGGTGGCCCGGGTCCCCGCCGCGCGCCCACGGGCCGTGGTCGACCTCGGCTGCGGGCCCGGCACGCTCACCGCCACGCTCGCCGAGCGCTGGCCGGAGAGCCGGATCGCCGGCCTGGACTCCTCCCCGGAGATGATCGCGCGGGCGGCCGCCCTGGACACCCCGGTCGACTTCGCCGTCGGCGACGTCCGCACCTGGCGGCCCGAGCCGGACGTGGACGTGCTCGTCAGCAACGCGGTGCTCCAGTGGGTGCCCGGCCACCGGGAGCTGCTCACCCGCTGGGCCGCCGCGCTGCCGGCCGGCGCCTGGCTGGCGTTCCAGGTGCCGGGGAACTTCGCCGCCCCGTCGCACCGGGCGCTGCGCGAGGTGGCCGGGCGGGACCGGTGGCGGGACACCCTCGCCCCGCTGCTGCGCGAGGCGCCCGTCGAGGAGCCGGTCGACTACGCCGCGCTGCTGGTCGGTGCCGGCTGCGCCGTGGACGCCTGGGAGACTACCTACGTGCACCTGCTCCCGGCCGCCGGCGCCGACCATCCGGTGCTGGCCTGGATGGAGGGCACGGCGCTGCGCCCGGTCCGCGCCGCGCTCGACGCCGCCGGCTGGGCCGGCTTCCGCGCCGAGCTCGGGGTACGCCTCGCCGAGGCGTACCCGGTGCGGCAGGGTCAGGTGTACTTCCCGTTCCGCCGGATCTTCGTGGTGGCCCGCACCGGCGCCCGCGCAGAGGAGAACCTGTGACCGACCTGCCCACCTTCATCGCCGGACTGCCCAAGGTGGAGCTGCACGTGCACCACGTCGGCTCCGCCTCGCCCCGGATCGTGGCCGAGCTGGCCGCCCGGCACGAGGGGCGCACTCCCGTCCCGGCCGACCCGGAGGCGCTCGCCGACTACTTCGCGTTCCGCGACTTCGCCCACTTCATCGAGGTCTACCTGAGCGTGGTGGACCTCATCCGCGACGCCGACGACGTCTGGCTGCTCACCCACGAGGTGGCCCGGGAACTGGCCCGCCAGCAGGTCCGGTACGCCGAGCTGACCGTCACGCCGTACTCCCACGTGCACCGGGGGATCCCCGCACCGGCCTTCTGCGAGGCGATCGAGGACGCCCGCAAGCGGGCCGAGGCCGACTTCGGCATCGCGCTGCGCTGGTGCTTCGACATCCCCGGCGAGGCCGGCCTGCCGGCCGCCGAGCAGACCCTGCGGATCGCCCTGGACGAGCGGCCGGACGGGCTGATCAGCTTCGGCCTGGGCGGCCCGGAGATCGGGGTGCCGCGGCCGCAGTTCAAGCCGTACTTCGACCAGGCCCGCGCGGCCGGCCTGCGGTCGGTGCCGCACGCCGGCGAGACCACCGGCCCGGAGACCGTCTGGGACGCGCTGCGCGAGCTGGGCGCCGAGCGCATCGGTCACGGCATCTCCGCCGCCCTCGACCCGGCGCTGCTCGCCCACCTGGCCGAGCGGCGGATCCCGCTGGAGGTGTGCCCCACCTCCAACGTGCGGACCCGGGCGGTGGCGACCATCGAGGAGCACCCGCTGCCGCAGCTCGTCGAGGCGGGCGTGCTGGTCAGCGTCAACTCCGACGACCCGCCGATGTTCGGCACCACGCTCAACGACGAGTACGCCGTGGCCGCCCGGCTGCTGCGCCTCGACCCGGCCGGGGTGGCCGCGCTGGCCCGCGACGCGGTCACGGCCGCGTTCCTGGAGCCGGGGGAGCAGGCCCGGATCAGCGGCGAGATCGACGCGTACGTGGCGGCCGCGACGCGCTGAGCGGGCGGGACGGCACCGGCCGCCGGGACACCCGCAGCGGCCGGCGCCGCCCGGCCAGGGCCAGCCCGAACCCCACCACCGCGGCGATCGCGACGGTGGCGCCCGGCAGACGGTCGGCGGCACGGCCGGGGCCGTCCGCGAGGACCGGGTCCTGCCAGGCGGCGAGCGTGAGGGCGACGCCGAGGCCGATCACGGCGGCCCAGCGGAGCAGGCGGCTGACGGTCGGCGTCATCACGGTCACCTCACGCCCGGGGTGCGGCTCGACGGGAGAAGCGGCGCGCGGCGGGAGCGAGGTGTGGGGGGACCGAACTCCCGCCGCGCGCACTGCTCCGCCGACCGAGGTGTTACGGGGCGTCCCCGGCCGGCGGAACTGATGGGTTCGGTACTGATCCTGACAGCCCGGCCGGGCGCCGGGGCCGTCGTTAACCCAGTCCTAAGGAAGACTTGCGGCGGCCCACAGCCACCGGCTCAGCGCTGGCGCGGCCAGCGCCGGCCGGCCCGCGGCTCCCGGGCGTCGCGCGCCATCCGGCCGACCAGGCCGAACCGGTTGACCTGCCGGGGCGTCGCCTCCGGGTCGGCCAGCAGCATCACCACGCTGGCCCCGCCCAGCCGGGCCCGGTCGATGCTCACCGAGCCGTTGGCCTGCAACGCGACCCGCTTGGCGATGTCCAGCCCCAGGCCGGTGGAGCCCTGGTCGCTGGCGCCCCGGCGCAGCGCCCGGTCCGCGTCGGCGATCCCCGGGCCGGCGTCGTCGATCCGGATCGCCACCCAGCCGTCCCGCCGGCTCACCGCCACCTCGAACGCGGTGCCCTGGGGGGTGTAGCGGAAGACGTTGCCGATCACCGCGTCCAGCGCCGCGGCCAGCTCGGCCCGGGGGACCGGCACCGGGATCCGCAGCTGCGCGCCGACCACCCGGTGCGGCCGGTTCTGGTCGCCGGCCAGGGCCGACCAGAAGACCATCCGGTCCCGGACCACCTCGCTGACGTCGCAGGTCGCCGGCCCGGTCTCCTGGCTGACCGCCTTGCGGGTGGTCGTGATCAGCTGGTCGACCTCGCCCTCCAGCGTCACGATGGCCTGCCGGATCCGCCGGATGCCGCGGCGGCGGTCCAGCTCCGCCTCGCTGAACGTGCCGATGCTGGTGTCGTCGGACTCCAGCGCCTCGGCGTCCAGCCGCAGCGCGGTCAGCGGCGTCCGCAGCCGGTGCGACAGGTCGGCGACGAGTTCCCGCTCGTCGGCGCGGAGCGCGACCAGCCGCTCCGCCATCCGGTTGAACGCGTGCCCGGCCTCGGCCAGCTCCCGCGGCCCGGTCGGCTCGACCCGCACGCCCAGCTCGCCGTCGCCGACCGCGAGGGCCGCCTTCACCAGCTCGCCGGTCGCGTCGACGGCCCGGGCGGCCACCCGGTCGACCACGATCACCGCCGCGCCGACCAGCGCCAGCGCCACGGCGAGCAGCAGCAGCCACCGCCCACCGCCGCCGGCGTCGAGCACCTCGTCGGGAACGAAGACCTCCACCACGGCGACCCGGTCGCCGAGCACCACCGGGTCCAGCCGGAGGACGCCACCGGGCACGTCGGTGACCACCGAACGCCGCTCGGCGGCCGCGCGGTCCAGCGCCGCCGCGTCGGCGCGGCCCGCGCTCTCGTCGACCCCGATCCCGTGTACGACGGGCCGCAGCGCCGCGTCGTCGTCGCTGGCCGCCACGGCCCGCCGGACGATCTCCGGGTCGGTGCTGACCGCGAGCGCCCCGGTGACCAGCGCGCTGCGCCGGGCCGCGTCGGCCAGCTTCTCCTCCCGCGCCTGGTCGGACAGGGTGATCCCGAGCGGGATGAGGAAGGCGAGCGCGACGAGGCTGCACATGCCGGCCGTGAGCCAGGCCAGCGCCGGCCTCAGTCCGGCGCCACCAGCCGGAAGCCGACCCCCCGCACGGTGCGCAGGTAGCGCGGCTTCGCCGCGGACTCGCCCATTTTGCGGCGGAGCCAGTAGAGGTGAACGTCGATGGTCTGGTCCTCGCCGACCGAGGGCTGCCGCCATACCTCCTCCAAGAGTTCCCGCCGGGACACTACCCGGCCGGGACGTGCGGCGAGATACGCCAGCAGGTCGAATTCCTTGCGGGTCAGGGCCAGGGGTTCGCCGTCCAGCACGGCGCTGCGCTCGCCCACGTCCACCCGCAGGCCGCCGACCGTGTGCACGGCCGGCTGGACGGTCCGGCTGGCCCGGCCGGCCCGGCGCAGCACGGTGGTGATCCGCGCGTCCAGGTGGGCGCCGGTGAAGGGCTTGACCATGTAGTCGTCGGCGCCCGCCCGGAGCAGCCGGACCACCGACTGCTCGTCGTCGCGGGCGGTCGCGATGATGATCGGCACGTCGGTGATGCCGCGCAGCATGCGCAGCGCGTCGGAGCCGTCCAGGTCGGGCAGGCCGAGGTCGAGCACCACCAGGTCGGGAGTCTCGGCGGCGACCCGGCGCAGCGCGTCCAGCGCCGTGCCGACGGCGTGCACCGCGTGTCCCCGGTCGGTGAGGGACCGCAGCATCGCGCCGCGGACGACGTGATCGTCTTCGACCAGGAGGACGGTTGCCACGTCAGCACCGTACTCGGCGTGGCAAGTTGATCGCGTTGCGGCAGTCCCGCGAACCGGGCAAGCTGGGACGACGATGACGTTCACTCTCTTCCCCGACACCCGCCTCACGCTCGCGCGCGACGCGCTCGCCGGCCTGTCCGTCGGCGACGCCCTCGGCGCGCGGTTCTTCGTGCCGGGCAGCGCGGTCGCCGCCTGGGCCGACGCGCTTCCGCCCGGCCCGTGGCCGTGGAGCGACGACACCGAGATGGCCTGCTCGGTGCTCACCGTGCTGGCCGCGCACGGGCGGGTGGACCGGGACGCCCTCGCGCTCGCCTTCGCGGCCCACTACGACCCGGCCCGCCGCTACGGCGCCGGCGCCGTGGAACTGCTCGAACTGATCCGCGCCGGCACGCCGTGGCCGGTGGCCGCCGCGTCCGCCTTCGACGGGCAGGGCTCCTGCGGCAACGGCGCGGCCATGCGGGTGGCCCCGCTCGGCGCCTGGTACGCGGACTCCACCCGGCGCGCCGCCGACCAGGCCCGCGCCTCCGCCGAGGTGACCCACGCCCACCCCGAGGGGATCGCCGGGGCGGTCGCCGTGGCGGTGGCCGCCTCGCTGGCCGCCCGGGCCCGGCTGGACGGGGACCGGCCCGAGCCGGCCCGGCTGCTCACCGTGGTGGCCGGGGCCCTCGACCCGGCCGGCGACGTGCACCGGGGCGTACGCCGGGCCGCCGCGCTGCTCGGCCACCCGGCCGGCGAGGTCGCCGAGACGCTGGGCAACGGCTCCCGGGTGACCGCACAGGACACCGTCCCCTTCACCCTCTGGGTCGCCGCCACCCACCTGCACGACTATCCGGCGGCGATCCGCGCCTGCGTGCGGGCGGGCGGGGACGTGGACACCACGGCGGCGATCGTCGGCGGCGTGGTGGCCGCCCACACCGGGGTCGGCACGCCGGGCGGTGTCCCGGACGGCTGGCTCGCCGCCCGCGAACCCCTCCCGTCCTGGCTCGCCGCCCCCGCCTGACCTCCTCACGCACCCCCGCCGGTCGTCGCCAGGGCCCGCTCGCCGCGTCCGCCGCCAGCGGCGCGCCCGTGCGGTTCGCGCGGGCCGAGCTCCACGCGGCCGTGTCGGCTTCGGATCTTGGCGAGTTGTCGTTCGTTCCGAACCGTAGGTCGCCAAGATCGCCGGGCGTGGCGCGCTCAGCGGGAGGCCGTGGGGGTCAGGGGTGCGGTTTCGGTGGTGGTGGGGTGGGATTCGGCGGGGTCGTCCTCGGGGGCGTCGTTGTCGGTCGGGGCGGGGGAGTCGGGCGGGAGGATGAGGGTGTCGCGCTTCCGGCGGCTGAGCAGCCAGCCGATCGCCGCGCCGCCGGCCAGCCCGGCGAGCAGCCCGCCGCCCAGCAGCAGGTCCGCGCTCGGCCCGCCGTCGTCGGCCCGTGCCGGGGCGGCCGCCTCGGCCGGCGCCTCGGCGACCGGTTCGCCGTGGCCGGCGTGCGCGGCGGCGCCCGCCAGCGAGGGCAGCAGGGTGACCGTCGGGGCGGGGTGCGCGCCGCCGGGCGGGTCGGCCCAGCGGACCACGGTGCCGTCGGCGTAGGTCTGGATCACCGTGAAGGTGAGCTTGTCGGTGGCCGGCATCGGGCCCATGCCGAGCGAGAGCCGGGCCGGCCCGCCCGAGCCGCCGGGCATCCGGATCCAGGCCACCGAGTCGGTCACCTGGTTCAGCTCGGAGGAGTGGATGCCCGCGACCGGCTGGTCCAGGGTGCGGGTGGTGATGGTGGGCGCCCAGTCGGGCACGGAGAGCGGGTAGACCTCGCCGATCGGGGCGTCCGCGGGCATCCGCAGCTCGATCCGGCTGGTCCGGCTGCCGGCCCGCTCCTCGGGCAGGACCACGGCCAGTTCGATGGCGTCGCCCTGGTGCACCTGGGCGGGTGAGGTCGTGAGGGTCACCTCGGCGGCGCTCGCGGCGCCGGGCCAGCCCAGCGTGCCGCCGACCGTGGCGGCCAGCAGCGCGGTCGCCCACCACCGGCCCCGACGGGTCATCGTCATGGTCGTCCCCATCCGTGTCGACACGGCCGGCAACCGGCTCCGGCCTCACCCGGTAGTTCGGGCGGGAAGGCGGAAAGGTTCAACGCGGGACGGAACTGATCGGCCGGGGGAGCGCGGCGTCGCCGACGGCGCGGGTCCGGGCGACCGATAGCATCGCAGGAGCCGGTACCCGGCACCCTTCGAACCCGTTCGACGGAGCCGGTACCCGGCACCTTCGAACCCGTTCGACGACAGGAGTCACCGTGTCCGCACCCCGTACCCCCGTCGTGGCCGACCCCGTCGTCGTCGCCGCCGGGACGACGGCGGCCGACGCGGTGGCCGCGGCCGGGCTGCCGATGAGCGGCCCGAAGGCCATCGTGGTGGTCCGCGACCCGCAGGGCGTGCTCCGCGACCTCGACTGGAAGCCGGCCGAGGAGATCGCTGTCGAGCCGGTCGCCCTCGACACCCCGGACGGGCTGAACGTGCTGCGCCACTCCACCGCGCACGTGCTGGCCCAGGCCGTGCAGGACGTGTTCCCCGAGGCCAAGCTCGGCATCGGCCCGCCCATCGAGAACGGCTTCTACTACGACTTCCAGGTGGCCAAGCCCTTCCAGCCGGACGACCTGGCGAAGCTCGAGAAGCGGATGCAGGAGATCGTCAAGTCCGGCCAGCGGTTCCGCCGGCGCCGCTTCAGCAGCCTCGACGAGGCGCGCGGCGAGCTGGCCGCCGAGCCGTTCAAGATGGAGCTCATCGAGGTCAAGGGTGAGGGGCTGGACTCCTCCGAGGTGATGGAGGTGGGCGGCGGCGAGCTGACCATCTACGACAACCTCGCCGCCAACGAGGACAAGGTCTGCTGGTCGGACCTGTGCCGCGGCCCGCACCTGCCGAACACCCGGCTGATCGGCGCGTTCAAGCTCATGCGCTCGGCCGCCGCCTACTGGCGGGGCTCGGAGAAGAACCCCCAGCTCCAGCGGGTCTACGGCACGGCGTGGCCGACCCGGGACGAGCTGAAGGCGTACCTGCGGTTGCTGGAGGAGGCCGCCCGGCGCGACCACCGCAAGCTCGGCGCGGACCTGGACCTGTTCAGCTTCCCCGACGAGATCGGTTCCGGCCTGGCGGTCTTCCACCCCAAGGGCGGTGTGCTCAAGCGGGTGATGGAGGACTACGTCCGCACCCGCCACATCGAGGAGGGCTTCCAGTACGTCGGGACCCCGCACATCTCGAAGGAGGGCCTCTTCCACACCTCGGGCCACCTGCCGTACTACGCCGACGGGATGTACCCGCCCATGGAGCTCGAGGGCGCGGACTACTACCTCAAGGCCATGAACTGCCCCATGCACAACCTGATCTACCGGTCGCGCGGGCGGTCCTACCGCGAGCTGCCCATGCGGCTGTTCGAGTTCGGGTCCGTCTACCGCTACGAGAAGTCGGGCGTGGTCCACGGGCTGACCCGGGTGCGCGGCCTGACCCAGGACGACTCGCACTCCTACTGCACCCGGGAGCAGGCCCCGGCCGAGATCAAGCACCTGCTCAACTTCGTGCTGAGCCTGCTGAAGGACTTCGGCATCGACGACTTCTACCTGGAGCTGTCGACCCGCGACGAGGCCCGGCTCGACAAGTTCGTCGGGTCCGACGAGGACTGGGCGACGGCCACCGCGGTGCTGGAGCAGTGCGCCCGGGAGACCGGGCTGGACCTGGTGCCGGATCCGGGCGGCGCGGCCTTCTACGGCCCGAAGATCTCCGTCCAGGCCAAGGACGCCATCGGCCGCACCTGGCAGCTGTCGACCATCCAGTACGACTTCAACCAGCCGAAGGGCTTCGGGCTGGAGTACCAGGCGGCCGACGGCACGCGGCAGCAGCCCGTGATGATCCACTGCGCCAAGTTCGGGTCGATCGAGCGGTTCATCGGGGTGCTCACCGAGCACTACGCGGGCGCGTTCCCGGCGTGGCTCGCCCCGGTGCAGGTGGTCGGCATCCCGATCCGCGAGGACCACACCGACTACCTCCAGGACTTCGTCACCACCCTGCGCAAGCAGGGCATTCGCGCCGAGGTCGACGCCGGTGACGACCGGATGCAGAAGAAGATCCGCAACGCCCAGCAGCAGAAGATCCCGTTCATGGTGATCGCCGGTGACGACGACGTGGCCGCCGGCACGGTCTCCTTCCGCTACCGCGACGGGTCGCAGCGCAACGGCGTGCCGATCGAGGAGGCGGTGGCCCACGTGCGGGACGTCGCCGAGTCCCGCACCAACTCCGGCCCGTCGGCGGAGGGCACGCCCAACACCTGAGCCACCCGTCCCCCACCCGGCCGGTCCGGGCGGATGGGAGACGGCCCGGTGACCGTAGGATCGGCGTGTGACTGGGGCGGAACGGCACTTCGACGGCGCCGGCAGCGGCGACGGGAACGGTCTGGCGGACGGGCTGGAGCGGCTCTGGACGCCGCACCGGATGACCTACATCTCCGGCGGGGACCGGCCCGAGGGCGGCTACGAGAAGCCGACCGGCTGCCCGTTCTGCCTCGCCCCCGGCCGGCCGCCGGACGAGAGCCTGGTGGTGGCCCGGGGCGAGCACGTCTTCGCGGTGCTCAACCTCTACCCCTACAACCCGGGGCACCTGCTGGTCTGCCCCTACCGGCACGTGGCCGACTACACCGAGCTGGACGCGCCGGAGACGGCCGAGCTGGCCGCGTTCACCAAGGACGCCATGCGGGTGGTCCGGCACGTCTCCAGCGCGCACGGGTTCAACCTGGGCATGAACCAGGGCGGCGTCGCCGGCGCGGGCATCGCCGCGCACCTGCACCAGCACGTGGTGCCGCGCTGGGGCGGCGACGCGAACTTCATGCCGCTGATCGGGCGCACCAAGGTGCTGCCGCAACTGCTCGCCGACACCCGGGACCTGTTCGCCAAGGCCTGGCCGGCCTGACGGCCGGGGGCGGCCCCGGTCCGACCCCGGCAGTACGATCTTGGGCATGGCCCTGCTGCACCGCGCCGAACTGCGCCCCTCGAAGCTCGACCTGCTCGCCGCCTGGCTGCCCGGCCGGCCCTGGTTCACCGGCGACCCGGGTGCGGAGGTCACCCGCGTGGCGGCCTACCGGTTCGACGACCCGGCCGGCGAGGTCGGCATCGAGACCATGCTGGTCCGGGCCGGCGACGGGCCGGTCCTCCAGGTGCCGCTCACCTACCGGGCCGCGCCGCTGCCCGGCGCCGAGCGGTGGCTGCTCGGCACCACCGACCACTCCGTGCTCGGCCCGCGCTGGGTGTACGACGCCTGCGGCGATCCGGTCTACCCGCCGGCCCTGGCCGCCGCCGTCCTCGCCGACGCCGGCCAGGCGGAGGAGTACTTCGAGGTCGACGGCCGGCGCGAGGTGCGCGCCGCGAGCATGACCCTCGCCGGCACCCGGTCCGGGAACCCGTCGGCCTTCGACCTGGTCGACGAGGTGGTCGACGGCGACCCGACCCTGATCCGCGCCGGTGGCGCGGAGCTGGCCCTGGTCCGCCGGCCGGCTCCGGCCGACGCCCCGGCGCCCGCCCGGCTGACCGGCTCCTGGTCCGGGCAGGCCGACCCGGTGCTGCTGGCGTACGCCCGCTGACCGTCCGCCGGCCGGCCCGGCACCCGGGGTGAGGAAGCGGCCCACGGGTCCGGGGAAGGTGGCAGGATGCGGCGATGGCAGTCAGCACGCGGCCGTTGGGCCGCAGCGGCATCGCGGTCAGCGCCCTCGGCATGGGCTGCTGGGCGATCAGCGGCCCGTGGGCCGAGGGCGCCCGGCCGCTGGGCTGGGGCGCCGTGGACGACGCGGAGTCGATCCGGGCGGTCCGCCGCGCCCTCGACCTCGGCGTGACGCTCTTCGACACCGCCGACACGTACGGCGCCGGGCACGGCGAGCGGATCCTCGGCCGGGCCCTCGCCGGCCGGCGCGACGAGGCGGTGATCGCCACGAAGTGGGGCTACACGTTCGACGAGCGGGCCCGGCAGGCCACCGGGGAGGACGCCTCACCGGAGTACCTGCGGCGGGCGGTCGTCGACTCGCTGCGCCGGCTGGACACCGACCGGATCGACCTCTACCAGCTGCACCTCGCCGACCTCCCGGTGCCCCGGGCCGAGGCGCTGATCGGCACCCTGGAGGACCTGGTGGCCGACGGCCTGATCCGGGCGTACGGCTGGAGCACCGACCGGGCCGACCGGGCGGCGGCCTTCGCCCAGGTCGCGCGGGGCGCCGCCGCCGTCCAGCACGGCCTGTCGGTGCTCCGGGACGCCCCGGCCATGCTGGCCGCCTGCGAGAAGCACGACCTGGCCAGCCTGGCCCGGGGGCCGCTCGGGATGGGGCTGCTCACCGGCAAGTACACCCCGGAGTCCACGCTGCCCCGCGACGACGTGCGCGGGACCGCGCCGAACTGGCTGGAGTGGTTCCGCGGCGGCCGGCCCGCCCCGGAGTGGCTGCGCCGGGTCGCCGCCGTCCGGGGCGCGCTGACCGCGGACGGCCGGACCCTGGCCCAGGGCGCGCTCGGCTGGATCTGGGCGCGCAGCGGCCGGGCCGTGCCGATTCCCGGCGCCCGCACGGTCGCCCAGGTGGAGGAGAACGCCGCCGCGCTGGACCGCGGCCCGCTCGCCCCCGACCAGTTCGCCGAGGTGGAGCGCCAGCTCGCCGCCCTGCGCGCGGCGGCCCTGCGCGACGCCGACCGCCCGCACTGGTCGATGCCGCCGGTGCCCGCGGCCCGCCCCTGACCCGCCGGGTCAGGCGCGGTTGCCGGCCTCCTTGCGGACCTGCTCGGCGAGGTGGGCGGGCATCGGCTCGTAGCGGGCGAACTCGCGGCGGAAGGTGCCGGTGCCGGCGGTCATCGAGCGCAGCTCGACCGCGTAGCGCAGCAGCTCGGTGGCGGGGACCTCGGCCCGGACCAGGGTGCGCCCCTCGGCGTCCGGATCGGGCTCGGTGCCGAGCACCCGGCCGCGCCGGCCGGACAGGTCGCCCATCACCGCGCCCACCGACGAGTCGGGCACCCGGACGGTCACCTCGTCGACCGGCTCCAGCAGCGTGGGCTGCCCCTTCTCGGCGGCGTCCCGCAGGGCGAGCGCGCCAGCGGTCTGGAACGCCGCGTCGGAGGAGTCGACGCTGTGCGCCTTGCCGTCGAAGAGGGTCACCCGCAGGTCCACCACCGGGTAGCCGCCGACCAGGCCGCGTTCCATCTGCGCCCGGACGCCCTTCTCCACCGACGGGATGTAGTTGTGCGGCACCGCGCCGCCGACCACCTTGTCCACGAACTCGAAGCCGGCGCCCCGGGGCAGCGGCGTGACCTCGATGTCGCAGACCGCGTACTGGCCGTGGCCGCCGGACTGCTTGACGTGCCGGCCGTGGCCCCTGGCGGCGGCCGTGAACGTCTCGCGCAGCTCCACCCGGACCGGCTCGGTCTCCAGCTCCACCCCGCCGGCGCGCAGCCGGTCGAGCACCACGTCGGCGTGCGCCTCGCCCATGCACCAGAGCACCAGCTGGTGGGTCTCGGCGTTGCGGTCCAGCCGCAGGGTCGGGTCGCCGGCGACCAGCCGGGCCAGGTTGCGGGCCAGGGCGTCCTCGTCGGCCCGGCTCTTCGCCACGATGGCCACCGGCAGCAGCGGCTCCGGCATCTCCCACGGGGCGACGAGCAGCGGCTCCTCCTTGGCGGAGATGGTGTCGCCGGTCTCCGCGCTGCCCGACTTGGTGATCGCGCAGATGTCACCGGCCACCGCGGTGGTCACCTCCCGCAGCGTCGCGCCGAGCGGGCTGTAGATGTGGCCGACCCGCTCGTCGGCGTCGTGGTCGGGGTGGCCGCGCTCGGCCATGCCGTGACCGGACACGTGGACCACCTGGTCGGGGCGGAGCGTGCCGGAGAAGACCCGGACCAGCGAGACCCGCCCGACGTGCCGGTCCACCGTCGTCTTGACCACCTCGGCGACCAGCGGGCCGTCGGGGTCGCAGGCCAGCGGCGGCCGGGGCGAGCCGTCCACCCCGGTGACCGCGGGCAGCTCGTGCTCCAGCGGTGACGGGAACGCCGCCACCAGCCCGTCCAGCAGCGCGTCCAGCCCGACGCCGGTCTCCGCGCAGACCGGCACCACCGGGTAGAAGTGGCCGCGGGCGACCGCCGTCTCCAGGTCGGTGATGAGCACCTCGGTGCCGATCTCCTCGCCGCCGAGGTAGCGGTCCATGAGGGTCTCGTCCTCGCTCTCCGCGATGATCCCCTCGATCAGCTCGTTGCGGGACTCCAGGATGGCCGGCAGGTGCTCCGGGTCCGGCTCGCGTACCGCCGCCGGCAGGCCCTGGGAGTAGTCGAACACCCGCCGCGTGATCAGCCCCATGAGGCCGGCGACCGACTCGCCGTCGTCGCCCAGCATCGGCAGGTAGAGGGGGAGCACGTTGTCGCCGAAAACCCGCTGGCAGAGGGCCACCGCCTCGTCGAAGTCGGCGCGCGGGTGGTCCAGCCGGGTCACCGCGACGGCGCGGGGCATGTCCACCGCGGCGCACTCCTCCCAGAGCGCGGCCGTGGCGGCGTCCATGCCGTCGACGGCGGAGACCACGAACAGCGCCGCGTCGGCGGCCCGCAGCCCGGCGCGCAGCTCGCCGACGAAGTCGCCGTACCCGGGGGTGTCCAGGAGGTTGATCTTGACGTCGCGGTGCAGCAGCGGGGCGCAGGCCAGGCTCACCGAGCGCTGCTGGCGCACGGCGGCGGGATCATGGTCGCAGACGGTGGTGCCCTCGGTGACGTTGCCGGCCCGGCCGATCGTGCCGCTGGCCGCGAGCAGCGCCTCGACCAGAGTCGTCTTGCCCGCTCCGGAGTGCCCGACGAGCACCACGTTGCGAACCCTGCCGGGCTCGGTCACCACCGGCGCGCCGCCGGTGACACCCTTCTCCTGATTCTTCTGCGCCATCGCGGCGCACCTCCCTCAACCGGTGGTGGTGGCGACCGCCGCGCGCGACGGGGAAGCGGCCCGGGCGGGCACCGCGGCGATATCTTCCGGTGATCTCCTGGACGACGGGTAGGCGGACGGGTGATCCGGTGAGCTCGCTCACCTCCCACGCTCGATCTCACACCTGTAACCGGGCCGACACAAGAGCGCCAGGCGGGTCGGGACGACCGGCTGTGTCCCCGACCGCTGCCGGCCGTTATCGTGGGACCCCCATGGCGAAGATCTTCCAAGTGACGGCCCGCGCGGGCATGACCCGCGTCGTAGAGCCGGTCGCGCGCGGCCTGCTCCGCGCCGGTGTGTCCCCCAACGCGGTCACCGTGACCGGCACCGTCGGCGTGCTCGTCGGCGCGCTCGGCTTCGGCGCCCGCGGTCACCTGGTCGCCGGTGCGCTGATCGTCACGGTCTTCGCGCTCACCGACCTGCTCGACGGCACGATGGCCCGGATGAGCGGCGGCTCCACCCGGTTCGGGGCCTTCCTCGACTCGAGCATGGACCGGATCGCCGACAGCGCCGTCTTCGGCGCGGTCGCCTACTGGCTGGCCAGCCAGCACGACCACTCCGGGGTGGCCGCCGCGCTGCTCTGCCTGGCCGCCGGTGGCCTGGTCTCCTACGTCAAGGCCCGCGCGGAGGGGCTCGGGATGACCTGCAACGTGGGCATCGCCGAGCGCACCGAGCGGCTGCTGATCGTCGGGGTGGGCGGTCTGCTCACCGGCCTCGGCGTCCGGCCGGCCCTGGAGATCGCGCTCTGGCTGCTCGCCGCCGTCTCGATCTTCACGGTCGGGCAGCGGATGGCCCACGTGTACCGGCAGGCGCAGCTGGTCGGCCGGGAGTGAACCTCACCGAGGCGGGCTACGTCGCCGGCTGGCGGCTGGTCCGCGCGCTGCCCCGGCCCGTGGTGGCCGCCGCCTTCCGGGTCGGCGCCGACCGCGCCCACCGCGGCAACGGCCGGGGTACGCGCCGGCTGCGCGCCAACCTGCGCCGGGTGGTCGGCCCCGACCTGCCCGAGGCGGAGCTGGACCGGCTGGTCCGCGACGGCCTGCGGTCGTACGCCCGGTACTGGCTGGACGCGTTCCGCCTGCCGAGCCTGAGCCGGCGGGAGATCCTCGCCGGGTTCCACCTCGACGGCCAGGAGAAGCTCGCCGCCGACGTGGCGGCCGGCCGGGGCGCCGTGGTCGCCCTGCCGCACGCCGGCAACTGGGACGCCGCCGGCGCCTGGGTGGCGGCCACCGGCTGGCCCATCACCACGGTCGCCGAGCGGCTCAAGCCGGAGGGCCTCTACGAGCGCTTCCTCGCCTTCCGGCAGGGCCTCGGCATGGAGATCCTGCCCACCTCCGGCGGCGACCGGCCGGCGTTCGACGTGCTGGTGGACCGGCTGCGGGCGGGCGCCGTGGTGCCGCTGCTCGCCGACCGGGACCTCTCCGCCCGCGGCGTGGACGTGGAGTTCTTCGGCGGCCGGACCCGGATGCCGCCCGGCCCGGCCCTGCTGGCCATCCGCACGGGCGCGCCGCTCTACGTGGCCTCGCTGTGGTACGAGCCGGACGGCCCCCGTGCCGCCCTGGAGGGCCCGCTGGAGCTGCCCGAGGAGGGCAGCGCCCCGCTGGACGCCCGGGTGCGCGCCGTGACCCAGCGGATTGCCGACGGTCTGGCGGCGGGCATCGCCCGGCATCCGGAAGACTGGCACATGTTGCAGCGGATGTGGCTGGACCAGCGCGCCGACGGCAGCGTGTCGCAGTCGCCGGCCACCACCGGGACGATCTGAGGGAGCGGGGCGCAATGCGGATCGGCATCGTGTGCCCGTACTCCTTCGACGTCCCGGGCGGGGTGCAGAACCACGTCATGGACCTGGCCGAGGCGCTGCTCGGGCTCGGCCACGAGGTGAGCGTGCTGGCTCCGGCCGACGAGGACGGGGCGCTGCCGCCGTACGTCGTGTCGGCCGGGCGGGCGGTGCCGCTGCCGTACAACGGCTCGGTGGCCCGGATCGCCTTCGGCCCGGTCTCCACGGCCCGGGTGCGGCGCTGGATCACCCGGGGCGACTTCGACGTGCTGCACGTGCACGAGCCGCTGACCCCCAGCCTGTCGATGCTGGCCGTGCTCTGCGCGCGGGGCCCGGTGGTGGCCACCTTCCACACGGCCATGACCCGGTCGCGGGTGCTGTCCGCCGCCCAGGGGGTGCTCCAGATCCTGCTCGAACGGATCACCGCCCGGATCGCGGTGAGCGCGCTGGCCCGCAAGGTCCAGGTCGAGCACATGGACGGCGGCGCCGTGGAGATCCCCAACGGGGTGGCGGTGGCGAAGTTCGCCGGCGTCGAGCCGTTGCCCGGCTGGCCGGGGGAGTGCGCGCCGGGCAGCGGCGGCACGCTCGGCTTCCTGGGCCGGTTCACCGAGCCGCGCAAGGGCTTCCCGATCCTGCGCGACGCCTTCGTGGCGCTCGCCCCGCACCGCCCGGGCCTGCGCCTGCTGGTCGCCGGGCCGGGCGACGCCGAGGACCTCTACGGGCAGTTCCCGGCCGACCTGCGGGACCGGGTGACCTTCCTCGGCATGGTTTCCGAGGCCGACAAACCTCGCATGCTGCGCAGCCTGCACCTCTACGTCGCACCGAACACCGGCGGGGAGTCCTTCGGGATGATCCTCACCGAGGCGCTCGCCGCCGGCACCACGGTGGTGGCCAGCGACCTGGACGCGTTCCGCCGGGTGCTGGACGGCGGGCGGGCCGGCCGGCTCTTCCCGACCGGGGACGCGGCGGCCCTGCGTACCGCCCTGGTGGACCTGCTCGACGACGCGGGGCAGCGGGCCGGGCTGACCGCCGCCGGCGACCAGGTGGTCGCGAATTTCGACTGGCCCGTGGTTGCCCGGCGCGTTCTGGAGGTATACGCAGCGGCGATCGAGGCCACCGACGGCCGGGTCATGGACCAGGAATGGGCGGGGCTGGGCTGAACCCGGTGGCCGGTGGGGCCGCTGTGACGAGCGCGTCGACCGGTGCCCGCGCCGGCCGGGCGGGATGAGGAGCAGCACTACGATGCCGGGCATGTGGTGGGTGGTGGGCGCGGCCCTGGTGCTCGGGCTGGTCTCGGCGTACCTGATCTGGACCGCCGGCCGGGTCGAGCGGCTGCAGGCCCGCGCGGAGTCGGCGGCCCGGGCGCTCGACGCGCACCTGCTGCGGCGCGCGGCGGCCGCCGCCGTGCTGGCCGAGCAGCGCTACGGCGTGGAGCTGTACTCGGCCGCCCGGATCGCCCTGGACGCCGTGGGGGAGGAGCGGGAGGCCGCGGAGAACGACCTCACCCGGCAGCTGCGCACGGTGGAGCTGGACCCGGCGGACCCGGCCTGCGAGGCGGTGATCGCGGCCAGCCGGCGGCTGGCCCTGGCCCGGCAGGTGCACACCGACCTGGTCCGCGACGCCCGGGCGGCCCGCGGCCGCCCGCTGGTACGCCTGCTCCGCATGGGACGTGGGCGGGACTGGCCCCGCTACTTCGACGTCGACGACCCCACGCTCACCCCGCGGGCGGACGTCACCACGGGCTGAGCGGGCGGGGGCCCCGACCCCGGTGACGCCGACCACAGGGCAGGCCACCGGGGGTCTGATTGGCTGTCGGACCGGCGTTGACCCCGTCGTAGCCTTTCCTCAGCCACCCCCGAGCACGTCCAAGGAGCGATGACCCGTGCCCGAATCCACCTCCCCGAACACCGACGCCAACCCCGTCGTCGGCACCGCCCGCGTCAAGCGGGGGATGGCCGAGATGCTCAAGGGTGGCGTGATCATGGACGTGGTCACCCCCGAGCAGGCCAAGATCGCCGAGGACGCCGGCGCCGTCGCCGTCATGGCGCTGGAGCGGGTGCCCGCCGACATCCGCGCCCAGGGCGGCGTCTCCCGGATGAGCGACCCGGACATGATCGACGGCATCATCAGCGCCGTGTCGATCCCCGTGATGGCCAAGGCCCGGATCGGCCACTTCGTCGAGGCGCAGGTTCTCCAGTCCCTCGGCGTCGACTACGTCGACGAGTCCGAGGTGCTGACCCCGGCCGACTACGAGAACCACATCGACAAGTGGGCGTTCACCGTCCCCTTCGTCTGCGGCGCGACCAACCTGGGCGAGGCGCTGCGCCGGATCACCGAGGGCGCCGCCATGATCCGCTCGAAGGGCGAGGCCGGCACCGGCGACGTCTCCAACGCCACCACCCACATGCGGAAGATCCGCAAGGAGATCCGCCGGCTCCAGACGCTGCCGGCCGACGAGCTGTTCGTGGCCGCCAAGGAGCTCCAGGCGCCGTACGAGCTGGTCAAGGAGATCGCCGAGACCGGCAAGCTGCCGGTCGTGCTGTTCACCGCGGGCGGCATCGCCACCCCGGCCGACGCGGCCATGATGATGCAGCTCGGCGCCGAGGGCGTCTTCGTCGGCTCCGGCATCTTCAAGTCGGGCAACCCGGCCCAGCGCGCCGCCGCGATCGTGAAGGCCACCACCTTCCACGACGACCCGGACGTGCTGGCCAAGGTCTCCCGCGGCCTGGGCGAGGCGATGGTCGGCATCAACGTCGACGAGATCCCGCAGCCCCACCGCCTGGCCGAGCGCGGCTGGTGACGGTGACCGGACGGGGCCCGGCCGGGCCCCGTCCGCCGAGCGAGAGGAGCGGGGAGTGACCACACCCGTAATCGGTGTGCTCGCCCTCCAGGGCGACGTGCGCGAGCACCTCGCCGCCCTGGCCGGCGCCGGCGCGGACGCCCGTCCGGTGCGCCGCCCGGCCGAGCTGGACACGGTCGACGGCCTGGTGATTCCGGGCGGCGAGTCGACCACCATGAGCAAGCTCGCCGACATCTTCGAGATGCGCGAGCCGATCGACAAGCGGATCGCCGGCGGCATGCCGGTCTACGGGTCCTGCGCCGGCATGATCATGCTGGCCGCCGAGGTGCTCGACGGCCGACCCGACCAGCGCGGCTTCGCCGGCATCGAGATGACCGTCCGGCGCAACGCGTTCGGCCGGCAGGTCGACTCGTTCGAGGCGCCCGTGGAGATCACCGGGGTCGCGGGCGAGCCGTTCCACGCGGTCTTCATCCGGGCCCCCTGGGTCGAGCGGGTCGGCGCGGGCGTCGAGGTGCTCGGCCGGGTCACCGACGACGACTCCAGGTCGCCGCGCGGCGTCCGACGCGCCGAGCCGGAGTCGTCGTCCGGGCCGGCCGCCGACCGGATCGTCGCGGTGCGGCAGGGTCACCTGCTGGCCACCTCCTTCCACCCGGAACTCACCGGCGACCTGCGGTTGCACCGCTACTTCGTGGATCTCGTCCGGGCCGCCGCCTGACCGCACGCGGCGCCGCCCCGGGTGCGGGTGTGACATGCGGGGACGCCGCCTCGGTAGGATTGCGGCGGTTCGGCAGGGCTCACCGCCCGCCGCCGCCCCCCAGCCGACCGCCCGGCGGTCCCGGTTCGGCGCGGGCGCGGACAGTCGACGCAGGCGTGGGTCAACAGACGGAGGTATGAGATGTCCGGCCACTCAAAGTGGGCGACCACCAAGCACAAGAAGGCCGTCATCGACGCCAAGCGCGGCAAGATGTTCGCCAAGCTGATCAAGAACGTCGAGGTGGCGGCCCGCACCGGCGGCGGGGACCCCGCCGGCAACCCGACCCTCTACGACGCCATCCAGAAGGCGAAGAAGAGCTCGGTGCCGAACGACAACATCGACCGCGCCGTCAAGCGCGGCTCCGGCCTGGAGGCCGGCGGCGCCGACTGGCAGACCATCATGTACGAGGGCTACGGCCCGAACGGCGTGGCGATGCTCATCGAGTGCCTCACGGACAACCGCAACCGGGCGGCGACCGAGGTGCGCACCGCGCTCACCCGCAACGGCGGCTCGCTCGCCGACGCCGGCTCCGTGTCGTACATGTTCTCCCGCAAGGGCGTGGTGATCGTCCCGAAGGAGGGCACCACCGAGGACGACGTCATGATGGCCGTGCTCGACGCGGGCGCCGAGGAGGTCAACGACCTCGGTGAGGCGTTCGAGGTGGTCTCCGAGCCGACCGACCTCATCCCGGTCCGCACCGCCCTGCAGGACGCCGGCATCGAGTACGAGTCGGCCGAGTCCTCCCTCATCCCCAGCGTCAACGTGCCGCTGGACGAGGAGGGCGCGCGCAAGATCTTCAAGCTGATCGACGTCCTCGAGGACTGCGACGACGTGCAGAACGTCTACGCCAACTTCGACGTCTCCGACGAGGTCATGGCCGCCGTCGGCTGACGGCCCCGACGGGTGGTCTCGCGCCGGGCGATCGTGTCGCCCGGCGCGAGATCCTTTCCACGGCTGCCGCGCTCAGGCCACGGTCTCCCGCGACCGCCAGGCCGTACGGATCGACGTGCGGCCGTTGGTGCGCAGCAGCGCGCCCTCGTAGACGCGGGCCCCGGCGAGCAGGAACCCGGCGGCCGCCGCCAGCAGCAGGACGAGCGCCACCACCGGCTCCCAGGCGGCCGCGTCCCCGGTGAACAGCCGCAGCGGCATGGCCGTCGGCGCCGAGAACGGCAGGTAGGACAGCACCCGCATGGCGGTCGTGTTGTCGTGCAGGAAGATCACCGCGAAGAACGGCAGCATGACGGTGAGCTGCACCGGCATCGACACGCCACCGATGTCCTCGAGCCGGTTGACCAGCGCGCCGGCCGCCGCCCACATGGCCGCGATCAGCACGAAGCCCAGCAGGAAGAACGGGACGAACCAGCCGATCGCCGGTGCCAGCAGGGAGAGCAGCCCGCTGTCGTCGCCGAACGTCATGCCGGCCACCGCGACGAGCGCGACCAGGGCGATCTGACCGAGGGCGAGGAGGGTGCCGGCGACGAGCTTGCCGGCGAGCAGCGCCCGTACCGGCACCGCGGCGACCAGGATCTCGACGATCCGCGTCTGCTTCTCCTCGATGATGCTCTGCGCGATCTGCACGCCGAAGCCCTGCGACGTCACGAAGAAGATGAACGCGAACGCGAACGGCACCAGGAAGGCCACCGCCGGGTCCACGGCGTCCGGGTTCAGCAGCCGGACCTGGGGTCGCGTGCTCAGCGCGGCCACCACGTCGTCCGGCGCGTCGTCCATCGCGAGCACGGTCGGGCCGGCGACGACCGCGGCGTCCACGTCACCGTCGTGGACGGCCTGCTCGGCGGCCCGGTCGTCGGGCACGACCCGCACCTTGAGGCCGGCGGCCCGCAGCGGCTCGGCGGCCTGCGCGGTCACGGCCACGCTCGACGGGCCGCCGGCCAGCACCGCCGGCAGGATGGTCCCGGCCGCGGCGAGCAGCAGGAAGAACACGGTGCTGATCAGGAAGGTCCGGTCGCGCAGCTTGACCCGGATCTCGCGGGCCGCGACCAGGCGGGTGGCCTGCAGGGTGTTCACTGGGCGACCTCTCGGAAGATCTCGGTGAGGGAGGGGCGGACCGGGCGGAACGCGCGGACCGGGCCGCGGGCCAGTGCCGCCCGCAGGACGGGTTGCTCGTCGGCGTCGGTGGCGAGGTCGAACACGGCGCGGGCGCCGTCCAGGTCGACGAGGGTCACCCCGGGCTGGTCGCGCAGCCAACCGGCGTCGGTCTCCACCACCAGCTCGAACCGGGGCGCGGTGTACGTCCGCCGCAGCTGCTCCCGATCACCGGCGGCCCGGATCACCCCGTCCGAGATGATCACCAGGTCGTCGCAGAGCCGCTCCACCACGTCGAGCTGGTGGCTGGAGAAGAGCACCGGGACACCGGCGGCGGCCCGCTCGCGCAGCACCCCGACGACGGTGTCGACGGCCAGCGGGTCGAGGCCGGAGAACGGCTCGTCCAGCACCAGCACCTCGGGCTCGTGCACCAGCGCGGCGGCGATCTGGGCGCGCTGCTGGTTGCCCAGCGAGAGGGTCTCCAGCAGGTCGTCGCCCCGCTCGGCGAGACCGACCCGCTCCAGCAGGGCGTCCGTGGCGCGCCGGGCCGCCGCGGGAGCCATCCCGTGCAGCAGGCCCAGGTAGGTCACCTGTTCCCGGACGCTCATCTTGGGGTAGAGGCCACGTTCCTCCGGCATGTAGCCGAAGCGCCGGCGGGCCTCCCCGGTCAGCGGCGCGCCCTGCCAGGTCACCCGACCGGCGTCGGCGGCGAGGACGCCGAGGATGATCCGCATGGTGGTGGTCTTGCCGGCGCCGTTGCCGCCCACGAAGCCGGTCATCCGGCCGGCCGCCACGTCGAAGGACACATTCCTGAGCACCTGACGGTCGCCGAAACTTCGGTCGACGCCGTCGAGGCGGAGCACATCGGTCACGGCGACCACGCTAGAGCCGCGATCTTGGGCTGCCGTCCGTCCCGGGGTGGAGATCCGGCGTCCCCCCGACGACGGAGCCGGTCACCCGCCGGGCCGCACCACCCCCTGCTCGTACGCGAAGACCACCGCCTGGACCCGGTCGCGCAGGCCCAGTTTGGCGAGCACCCGGCTCACGTGGGTCTTCACCGTGGCCTCCCCGAGGTGCAGCTGGGCGGCGATCTCGGCGTTGCTCGCGCCCCGGGCGAGCAGGACGAGGACCTCCCGCTCCCGGGGGGTGAGCTCGTCGAGCGGCGCGCCACCCGCCGCCACGCCACCCGCCGCGACGCCACCCGCCCACGTGCCGCCCGGCCGGGCGAAGGTGGCGATCACGCGCCGGGTCAGTTCCGGGGCGAGCAGCGCGTCACCCCGGGCCAGGACCCGGATCGCCTCGACGAGCGCCTCCGGGGTGCCGTTCTTCAGCAGGAAGCCGCTGGCGCCGGCCTGGAGGGCGGCGAACAGGTAGTCGTCCCGGTCGAACGTGGTGAGGATGAGGACGGCCGGCGTGCCGGGGGAGCCCGGCGCGGTGATCTGCCGGGTCGCCTCCAGCCCGTTCATGCCGGGCATCTCCACGTCCATCAGCACGACGTCCGGGTGCAGCGCCCGGGTCATGCTCACCGCGCGCTCGCCGTCGGCCGCCTCGCCGACCACCGCCAGGTCGTCCTCCACCTCGAGGATGACGCGGAACCCGGTACGCACCAGGTGCTGGTCGTCGGCGAGCAGGACCCGGATCGGCCGGTCCACGCCGGGCCCGCCGTCCCGGCCGGCGGCGTCGGGCCCGGTCATGCCGCCTCCGCCAGGGCGACCGCCAGCGGGAGGCGGGCGCGGACGCGCCAGCCGCCGCCGGCCCGGGGGCCCACCTCCAGCTCGCCGCCGTGGGTGGCGACGCGTTCGCGCATGCCGACCAGGCCCAGCCCGTCGGCGTTCGCCGGGTGGGTGGACCGTCCGTCGTCGGTCACGTCGACCTCGACCTCCCTGGCCAGGTAGCGGATCCGCACGTCGAGCCCGCCCGCGCCGGTGGCGTGTCTGAGCACGTTCGTCACGGCCTCCTGGACGATGCGGTACGCCGCCTGGGACACCGACTCCGGCAGCGGCACCGGGTCGCCGTACACCCCGAGGGCGGCGCGCAGCCCGGCGTCGCGGGCCCGCTCGACGACCGCGGCGACCCGGTCGATCCCGGCCGGCGGCCCGCCGGGATCGGGGGCGTTGTCACCCGCGCGGAGCACGCCGAGCATGCGGCGCAGCTCGTCGACCGCCGTGCGGGCGGTGTCCTCGATCGCGGTCAACGCCGTCCGGGCCTTGGCCTGGTCCTTGTCGAAGACCCGCCGCGCCGCCGACGCCTGCACCCCCATCACCGACACGTGGTGGGCGACCACGTCGTGCAGCTCGCGGGCGATCCGCACCCGTTCGCCGATCACCGCCCGCCCGCGCGCCTCGGCCTGGGAGCGGCGCAGCTCCTCCGCCCGCTGCACCAGCTCGTGCTGGCGGCGGGCGGCCAGCCACGCGGTCTCCCCGAAGAAGTACGCGAAACCGAAGACGAGCCCGTTGACCAGCACCCCGGTCACGATGGCCGCGAGCACCGGCGGCACCGGGCCGGCCGCGCGGGCGAACGCGTCCGGCGGGATGCTGCCGATGCTGACGGCGTAGTACACGCCGAGCCAGGCGAACATCATGGCGATGATCCCGATGCGCAACCGGCGGGCCAGCCTGCGGTCCGGCCCCCAGGCGCCGAGCGAGTACAGCGCGGCGAACAGGGACCAGGCGGAGAGCTGCGTCTCCGGGGCGGAGCGGGCCTGGGCGGCGATGAAGGCGGCCGACACGACGAGGGTGGTGGTGGCCGGGAACCGCCGTCGCCAGATCAGCGGCAGCGTCACCGCGACGGTCCAGAAGACCTGCTCGGGCCAGGACGGCGGCGGACCGAGCAGGAACGCGCCGGTGCTGTGGGTCAGGGTGAGGCTCAGCAGGGCCAGCACGGTCACGGCCAGCCCGCCGTAGAGGTCGAGGCGCAGGTGCTCCGGTGCGGGCGTGGGCCGGCGCCAGGTGTCGGCCGTCGTGGTGGTCACCTGACCAAGACTCTCATCCCGCCGGCCGTCGATGCCCAGGTCCGCACCCGGCGGCCGGGAAACCGGGCTGACCGGCCGGCCGCCGCGCCCGTACCCTGCCGGCATGCTCGTTCCCGACCTGCCGCTGCGCACCGACCGCCTGCTGCTGCGCGCCTTCACCCCCGACGATCTGGCCGTCGTCCGCGACTACCGCGGCCGTCCGGAGGTGACCCGGTTCCTCTACCACGAGCCCTACGACGACGCCGCCGCCCGGGCGGCGGTGGACCGGATGGTGCGGCGCACCGCGCTGCGCGCGCCGGGCGACGTGCTCAACCTGGCCGTCGTCCTGCCGGAGACCGGGGAGTTCGTCGGCGACGTGCTGCTCAGCTGGACCAGCGGGGAGCATCGGCAGGGCGAGATCGGCTACGTCGCCCACCCCGACCACACCGGCCGGGGGTACGTCACCGAGGCGGCCCGGGAGATGCTGCGGCTCGGCTTCGACGGCCTCGGGCTGCACCGGATCGTCGGCCGGCTCGACGCCCGCAACACCGCCTCGGCCCGGGTGCTGGAGCGCCTCGGCATGCGCCGCGAGGCGGACCTGCGGGAGAACGAGTTCGTCAAGGGCGAGTGGACCGACGAGGCCGTGTACGCCCTGCTCGCCCGGGAGTGGCGGGCCCGACCCGCCGACGCCTGAACCGGTGCGGCCCGACACCCGCGTGGGTGTCGGGCCGCACGGGCCGGCGGGATCAGTGCCGGTTGCGGTACGTCTTGATCGCGCTGTCGACGATGTCCCACAGCACGACCAGGGCGGTGCCGGCCACCACGATCGTGGCGAGGGTGTTCAGGTTCTCCTCGCGCCCGAGCCACGCGAAGCGGTCGACGAACTCGGGGTTGAGCAGCCGGTCGGTCGACATCAGCCAGATGACCGGCACCGCGAACGCCAGGTCGAGCACCGCGTTCACGGCGACCAGCGGCCACGTCCACCGCCCGGCCCGGTACTTGGCGACCTCCAGGCCGATGGTGGCGACGAGCACGGCGATCAGGAACGGCAGCCAGAAGCTCCACAGCGCCGGGTCGAGGATCGGCAGGTTGCCGTCGCCGCTCGGCACGAACGAGTGGAAGTGCTGGATCGGCAGGTAGGCGATGACCAGCACCAGCCAGCCGATCGCGGCGGCGACGTCGACCAGGGTGATCTGTCGGTTGGTCTGGACCTCGGGGAGCTGGTCGACGGTCCACGCCGGCAGGTGCAGCGACGTGTTGGTCCGCTCGAGGACCGCGAAGACCAGCGTGACCCAGAAGGCGATCTGGACCGCGACCTCCAGGGCGGTGGCAACGCCCGCGCCGACCGCGCCGCCGGGGTTCTTCCCGTCGGTGGCGTCCAGCAGGCCGACGATGATCCCCACGGTGGCCGGGACGAAGCTGAGCAGCAGCTTCATCAGCCGCTCCCAGGCCAGGTAGTAGGTCGGGCCGATGAGCTGGAGCCGCCGGTCGGCGTAGCGGGCCGCCAGCTGTGCCGGGTTGCCCAGCTCGGTGAGGACCTCGCGTTCCGCGGTCGCGGCGTTCCGGCCGTCGGCGCGGCGGCCGTCGATCATGTCCTCGATCGAGCCGCGCAGCTCGGTCTCGATCTCGGCGCGCCGGGCGGCCGGCACCGTCCGGAGGGTGGCGGCGAGGTAACGGTCGGTCAGGGAGCTCATCGGCCCACTCCTTCGATCAGCTGGGTGACGGACGTGTGCACCGCGGTCAGGTCGTCGAGGAGGCGGCCCAGCACCGCTTCGCCGTCGTCACTGGTGCGGTAGAACTTGCGCGGCCGGCTCTCCTCGGTGTTCCACTCGCTGGTGAGCAGCCCCTGCTCTTCCAGCCGCCGGAGCAGGGGATAGAGGGTGTTGGCGTCGACCGGAAAGCCGTGGGTGGCCAGGCGTTGCAACAGCGCGTAGCCGTAGTCGGGCCGGCGCAGGGCGACCAGGCTGGCCACCACGACGGTGCCGCGTCGTAGCTCCTGGAGATGGGTCCGAAGGATCTCGTCGCTGACCATGCGACACACGATAGTGTGTGGCACACACTATGCGCAAGCGGCACAGCATCGTGTTCGTCCGCACCATCGGTTCGGAGAGACCCCGGCCACCCTCGGCGCGGACGGTGGAGCCGGCCAGATCACCTCGGTAGGGTGGGTCCGGTCGACTCCGACGCAGCCTTGATCCACACCCCGGGGGGCGCCACGCATGGGCGATTCGTTCGCGCATCTGCACGTACACACCGAGTACTCGATGCTGGACGGGGCGGCCCGGCTCAAGGACCTCTTCGCCGAGGCCGCGCGGCTCGGGATGCCGGCGGTGGCGATCACCGACCACGGCAACATGCACGGCGCGAACGACTTCTACAAGCAGGCCATGGCCGCCGGCGTGAAGCCGATCCTCGGCGTCGAGGCGTACGTGGCGCCGGAGTCGCGCTTCCACAAGCAGCGGGTCAAGTGGGGCCGGCCGGAGCAGAAGAGCGACGACGTCTCCGGCAACGGCGCCATCACCCACATGACGATGTGGGCGGCGAACCGGGACGGCCTGCACAACCTGTTCAAGCTCAACTCCCGTGCCTCCATGGAGGGCCACTACGTCAAGTGGCCCCGGATGGACATGGAGCTGATCGCCGAGCACGCCGAGGGCATCATGGCCACCACCGGCTGCCCCTCGGGCGCCGTGCAGACCAGGCTGCGGCTCGGCCAGTTCGACGAGGCGCTCAAGGTCGCCGCCGCCTACCAGGACATCTTCGGCAAGGACAACTACTTCCTGGAGATCATGGACCACGGCCTCGACATCGAGCGCCGGGTCCGGGACGGGCTCACCGAGATCGCCCGCAAGCTCGACATCCCGCCGGTGGTCACCAACGACTCGCACTACACGCACGAGGCGCAGGCCGAGGCGCACGACGTCCTGCTCTGCGTGCAGACCGGCAGCAACGTCGCCGACCCCAACCGGTTCCGCTTCGAGGGCGGCGGCTACTTCGTCAAGTCCGCCGAGCAGATGCGCGGCGTCGACTCGTCCGAGCTGTGGCAGCAGGGCTGCCGCAACACTCTCCTGGTGGCCGAGAAGGTCGACCCGGCCGGGATGTTCGAGTTCCACAACCTCATGCCGCGGTTCCCGATCCCCGAGGGCGAGACCGAGGAGTCCTGGTTCCGCAAGGAGACCTTCGCGGGCCTGGCCCGCCGCTTCCCGAACGGCATCCCCGAGGGCCACGTCGTCCAGGCGGAGTACGAGCTGGGCGTCATCATCCAGATGGGCTTCCCGTCCTACTTCCTCGTGGTCGCCGACTTCATCCAGTGGGCGAAGAGCCAGGGCATCGCCGTCGGCCCGGGCCGGGGGTCGGCCGCCGGCTCGCTGGTCGCGTACGCCCTGGGCATCACCGACCTGGACCCGATCCCGCACGGCCTGATCTTCGAGCGGTTCCTCAACCCCGAGCGCATCTCGATGCCGGACGTCGACATCGACTTCGACGAGCGCCGGCGCGGTGAGGTGATCCGCTACGTCACCGACAAGTGGGGCGAGGACAAGGTCGCGCAGATCGCCACCTTCGGCACCATCAAGGCGAAGGCCGCGATCAAGGACTCGGCGCGGGTGCTCGGCTACCCGTACGCGGTGGGCGACCGGATCACCAAGGCGATGCCCCCGGCCGTGATGGGCAAGGACATCCCGCTGTCCGGCATCTTCGACCCGAAGCACCCGCGCTACGCGGAGGCGGGCGAGATCCGCGGCCTCTACGAGTCCGACCCGGACGTCAAGAAGGTCATCGAGACGGCGAAGGGCATCGAGGGCCTGATCCGGCAGACCGGCGTGCACGCCGCCGGCGTCATCATGTCCGCCGAGCCGATCATCGAGCACATCCCGCTGATGCGGCGCGACGCCGACGGCGTCATCATCACGCAGTTCGACTACCCGACCTGCGAGTCGCTCGGGCTGCTGAAGATGGACTTCCTCGGCCTGCGCAACCTCACGATCATCGACGACGCGGTCAAGAACATCCAGCTCAACCACGGCAAGGAGCTGGACCTGCTGGGCCTGCCGCTGGACGACAAGGCGGCCTACGACCTGCTGGCCCGCGGCGACACGCTCGGCGTGTTCCAGCTCGACGGCGGGCCGATGCGCTCGCTGCTGCGGCTCATGAAGCCGGACAACTTCGAGGACATCTCCGCCGTGCTGGCGCTCTACCGGCCCGGCCCCATGGGCGTGGACTCGCACACCAACTACGCGCTGCGCAAGAACGGGCTCCAGGAGATCACCCCGATCCACCCGGAGCTGGAGGAGCCGCTGCGGGAGATCCTCGCACCCACCTACGGCCTGATCGTCTACCAGGAGCAGGTGCAGCGCGCCGCGCAGATCCTCGCCGGCTACACCCTCGGCCAGGCCGACCTGCTCCGCCGCGCCATGGGCAAGAAGAAGAAGGAGATCCTCGACAAGGAGTTCGTCCCGTTCCGGGACGGCTGCCGCGAGCGCGGCTACTCCGACGAGGCCATCCAGGCCGTGTGGGACGTCCTCGTCCCGTTCGCCGGCTACGCGTTCAACAAGGCGCACTCCGCCGCCTACGGCCTGGTGTCGTACTGGACCGCGTACCTCAAGGCGCACTACCCGGCGGAATACATGGCGGCGCTGCTCACCTCCGTCGGCGACGACAAGGACAAGATGGCGCTCTACCTCTCCGAGTGCCGCCGGATGCGCATCCAGGTCCTCCCGCCGGACGTCAACACCTCGGCCGGGCCGTTCACCCCGGTCGGCGAGGACATCCGGTTCGGCCTGGCCGCCGTGCGCAACGTCGGCGCGAACGTGGTGGCGGCGATCATGCGGTGCCGCGAGGAGAAGGGCGACTACGCCGACTTCTACGACTTCCTGTCCAAGGTGGACGCGGTGGCCTGCAACAAGAAGACCATCGAATCGCTGATCAAGGCGGGCGCCTTCGACTCGCTGCGGCACAGCCGCAAGGGCCTGCTCGCCGTGCACGCCGACGCCATCGACGCGTACGCCGACGTCAAGCGCAAGGAGGCCGTCGGCCAGTACGACCTGTTCGGCGCCGGCTTCGGCGACGTGGACACCGGCGGCAGCACCACGGTGATGCCGGTCATCGGCGAGAGCGAGTGGGACAAGCGGGACAAGCTCGCCTTCGAGCGCGAGATGCTCGGCCTGTACGTCTCCGACCACCCGCTCTTCGGCCTGGAGCACGTGCTCGGCGCGGCGGCGGACACCACCATCACGGCGCTCTCCGAGGAGGGCAGCGTGCCCGACGGCGCGGTGGTCACCCTGGCCGGCATCCTCTCCGGGGTGCAGCGCCGGGTCACCAAGCAGGGCCGGGCCTGGGCGTCGGCCACCCTGGAGGACCTGGCCGGCGGGGTGGAGACGCTGTTCTTCCCGAACACCTACGAGGTGATCGGGCAGTACATCGCCGAGGACGCCATCGTCGTGGTGAAGGGCCGGGTGGACCGCCGCGACGACACCCCGCGGATCATGGCGATGGACATGCAGATGCCCGACATCAGCAGCAACCCGGCGAACAAGCCGGTCACCCTCACCATCCCGGTGCACCGCTGCACGCCGCCGCTGGTGGAGAAGCTCAAGGAGACCCTGGTGCTGCATCCGGGCGACACCGAGGTGCACGTCAAGCTGCTCAACGGCGGCAAGACGACCACGCTGCGCCTGGGCCCGTTCCGGGTGGCGGCCACGACCGCGCTGATGGGCGACCTGAAGAGCGTCCTCGGCCCGGCCAACGTGAGCTGACCCGCCGCGGCGGGCCAGCTCAGGGCCGGTGGCCGCCCAGCACGTCGGCGGCGGCGTCGGAGGTCTCCAGCACCACGGTGTGGTAGCTCTCGATGCGCGACAGGATCGCGTCGCGGGGGCCGTCGCGCCAGGCGTCGCTGCCGTAGAAGGCCGACTCCTGCCGGTCCCGCACCGCCAGGGCCGCCCGATCCACCCCTGTCGTCAGGTCGGCCGGTACTCCACCTCGGGGCGGCCCGGCGTCCCGTAACGGGGGGCGCGGACCGCGCGATCGGCGGAGACCAGGTACTCCAGGTAGCGCCGGGCGGTCACCCGGGAGATCCCGGTGCGCCGGCCGACCTCGGTGGCGGACAGGCCGCCGTCGCCCAGGGCGGCCAGCACGGTGTGCAGGGTCTGCTCGTCCAGGCCCTTGGGCAGGGTGTGCCGGGTCGCCCCGCGCAGGGTGGCGAACATCCGGTCCACCTCGTGCTGGGCGCCCACCTCGCCGTCGGCGAGGGCCTGCCGCCGGTACTCGGCGTACCGCTCCAGCTTGTCGCGGAACGCGGCGAAGGTGAACGGCTTGAGCAGGTAGTGGGTCACCCCGAGGGACACCGCGGTGCGGACCACGGCGAGGTCCCGCGCCGAGGTCACCGCCAGCACGTCGACGCTGCTGCCGGCCGCCCGCAGGGCCCGGCACACGTCCAGGCCGTGCAGGTCGGGCAGGCGGAAGTCGAGCAGGACCAGGTCCACGTCCGTGCCGCCGCGCTGGCGCAGCGCCGCCATCGCGTCCCGCGCGGTGTGCGCCACGCCGACCACCACGAAGCCCGGAACCCGTTCGGTGTACGCCTTGTGCGCCTCGGCCAGCAGCGGCTCGTCCTCGACCACCAGCACCCGGACGTCGCTCATCGGGCCACCCGCGGGATCGGCAGCCGGACGGTGAACAGGGTCTCCCCGTCGTCGGTGCGGGCCACCTCCGCGGCGCCGCCGTGCCGGCGGACCACCTGCCCGACCAGCGCCAGGCCGAGGCCCCGGCCGGCGCTCTTGGTGGACCAGCCGCGCCGGAACGCGTCCGCCACCCGGTCCGGGTCCAGCCCGGGGCCGCTGTCGCCGACCCGGACCACCAGCTCGTCGTCGACCGTGCCGACGAAGACCCGGACCCGGCGCGGCGGCGGGGCGCCGGCGACCGCCTCGAGGGCGTTGTCGACCAGGTTGCCGACCACGGTGAGCAGGTCGGTGCTGGGCAGCGGGCTGTCGTCGAGCCGGCAGTCCGGCTCGACCACGAGGTCCACGCCGCGCTCGCCGGCCTGCGCCGACTTGCCGAGCAGCAGGGCGGCCAGCGCGGGTTCGGTCACCGCACCGACCACCCGGTCGGTGAGCTGCTGGGCGAGCGCCAGGTCGCGGGTGCCCAGGCGGACCGCCTCGTCGGTGCGGCCCAGCTCCACCAGGGTGAGCACGGTGTGCAGCCGGTTCGCCGACTCGTGAGTCTGCGCCTGCAGCGCCTCGGTGAGGGCGCGGACCGAGTCCAGCTCGCTCGCGAGGTTGCGCAGCTCGGTCTGGTCGCGCAGGGTCAGCACGGTGCCGAGCACGGCGCCCTCGAAGCGGGTGGTCCGCTGGTTGGCCACCAGCACCCGGTCGCCGGCCAGGACCGGCTCGTCGTGCGCGTCCCGGCCGGAGGCGAGCAGCTCGGCCACCGCGGGCGGCAGGTCGATCCCGCTGACCGGCCGGTCGGTCACGGCCGCGTCGTCGGCCAGCCCCAGCAGGCGGCGGCCCTCGTCGTTGACCAGCGCCACCCGGCGGTCCCGGGTCAGCACCAGCAGCCCCTCGCGGACGGAGTGCAGGACCGCGTCGTAGTACTCGTACATCCGGGTCATCTCGCCCGGCCCGAGGCCGTGCGTCTGCCGGCGCAGCCGGCGGCTGAGCAGCCAGGACCCGGTGGCCGCCAGGGCCAGGGCGGGTGCGGCGGCGCCGAGCAGCACCGGCACCTGGGCGAGCAGCTTCCGGTTGATCGCCCGGGTGGTGATGCCCACCGAGACCAGCCCGATGATGCGGTGCTGGTCGTCGTACACGGGGACGACCGCGCGCACCGACTCGCCCAGCGTGCCGACGTTGGTGACGGTGAACGGCTCGCCGGAGAGCGCCGGGCCGATGTCGCCGATGAACGGCTGCCCGATGAGCTCGGGGCTCGGGTGCGAGTAGCGGGTCCGGTCCGGGGCCATCACCACCACGAAGTCCGTTCCGGTGGCCACCCGGGTGGCCTCCGCGTACGGCTGGAGGGTGGCCGGCGGGTCGGCGGTCGTGAGGGCCGCGCGGACGTTGGGGGAGCCGGCGACGGCCTGCGCCACGGCCAGCACCTCGTCCTTCGCGGCCTGCTGGGAGTCGCTGCGGGCCAGCCAGACGGCGCCGGCCGCCCCGGCCAGCACGAGCAGCGTCACCACCACCGCCTGGAGGGCGAAGAGCTGCCCCGCGATGCTCCACTGCCGTCGGGCCACCGATCCCCTCCTCCCGCCCCGGTCGTCCCGCAAGTCTGGCGCACCCGCCCGGTCCGGTTTCGGCCGCGAGCCGCGGGGGTGAACAGAATGAACGCAACCGTGCCCTGCGCTGAGACGGGCGTCACATTGTCGGCATGGACACCACCACCACCACATCCACCCCCGACGCCGCCCGGCCCGCCCGCCGGGACCGGACCCGGTACCTCTACCTGGCGGTCATCGTGGCCGTCCTCGCCGGCATCGCGGTCGGCCTCGCCGCGCCCGAGGTCGGCAAGGAGCTCAAGCCACTGGGCACCGGCTTCGTGAACCTGATCAAGATGATGATCAGCCCGGTCATCTTCTGCACGATCGTCCTCGGCGTCGGGTCCGTCCGGCAGGCGGCCCGGGTCGGCAAGGTCGGCGGGCTCGCGCTCGGCTACTTCCTGCTCATGTCGACGGTGGCGCTGGCCATCGGCCTCGTGGTCGGCAACATCGTGCATCCGGGCTCGGGCCTGAACCTCGGCCCGGAGGTGGCCGACGCGGGCAAGTCCGCCGCCGGCGGCGAGAGCGGCGACACCGTCGAGTTCCTGCTCGGCGTCATCCCGACCTCGCTGTTCTCCGCGCTGACCGAGGGCTCGGTGCTCCAGACCCTGCTCGTGGCCCTGCTGGTCGGCTTCGCCGTCCAGGCCATGGGCCGGCGCGGTGAGCCGGTGCTGCGCGCCGTGGAGGTGATCCAGCGCCTCGTCTTCAAGGTGCTGGCGATGATCATGTGGGTGGCTCCGATCGGCGCCTTCGGCGCGATCGCCGCGGTGGTCGGCGCGACCGGCGTGGACGCCCTGACCAGCCTGGCCCAGATCATGCTCGGCTTCTACGCCACCTGCCTGATCTTCGTGATCGTGGTGCTCGGCACCCTGCTGCGGCTGGTGTCCGGTGTCTCGATCTTCTCCCTGCTGCGTTACCTGGGCCGGGAGTTCCTGCTGATCCTGTCCACCTCGTCGTCGGAGTCGGCGCTGCCCCGGCTGATCGCCAAGATGGAGCACTTCGGCGTCAGCAAGCCGGTCGTCGGCATCACCGTGCCGACCGGCTACTCCTTCAACCTCGACGGCACCGCCATCTACCTGACGATGGCCGCGCTGTTCATCGCCGACGCGCTGGGCAAGCCCATGGCGATCGGCGAGCAGATCGGCCTGCTGGCCTTCATGATCATCGCCTCGAAGGGCGCGGCCGGCGTGACCGGCGCCGGCCTGGCCACCCTGGCCGGCGGCCTCCAGTCGCACCGCCCGGACCTGGTCGACGGCGTCGGGTTGATCGTCGGCATCGACCGGTTCATGTCCGAGGCCCGGGCGCTGACCAACTTCGCCGGCAACGCGGTGGCCACCGTGCTGGTCGGCACCTGGACCGGCGAGTTCGACCGGGCGCAGGCCCGCGCCGTGCTCAGCGGGCAGCGCCCGTTCGACGAGGCCACCATGCTCGACGACGAGGCGGCTGACGACGCCCCCGAGCCGGTCCCGGCGCCGCGACCGGCCACCCCGGCCGACGCACCGGCCTGACCCGACCGCCGAGCCCGGCCCGCCGGACCCCCCGTCGGGCGGGCCCGGTCGGCGGGCGCGGCGGGCCCGGACCGACGTGACCTGGACCGGCGTGACCTGGACCGGCGTGACCCGGGCCGGCGTGACCCGGGCCGGCGTGACCCGGGCCGGCGTGACCCGGGCCAGAGTGACCCGGACCCGGCATGGTCGGCGAGGTCGGGCCGGCATGGCGGCGGGCCGGACCGGCGTGTCGGCGGGGACCACGAGGCGGGGATTGGCCGTCCCGGTGGCCGGCGGTGATCGTTAGCGTCGGTGGCATGGATGTGGAGCAGGCGCAGAAGCTGTGGCAGCCGGAGCCCGGTTGGCTGAACACCGCCAGTTACGGGCTGCCGCCCGAGCCGGCCTGGCAGGCGTTGCAGGACGCCCTGGCCGACTGGCGGGTGGGCCGGATCTCCTGGGAGGGCTGGGGTGTCGCCGCCGAGCGGGCCCGCGCCGCGTTCGCCCGGCTGGTCGGTGTGGCCCCGACGGACGTGACCATCGGCAGCACGGCCTCGCAACTGCTCGCGCCGGTGGCCGCCGCGCTGCCGGCCGGCGCCACGGTGGTCGCCCCGGAGGTGGAGTTCACCTCCAACCTGTTCCCGTGGCTGGTGCAGCAGGAGCGGGGTGTCCGGGTCCGGACCGTGCCGCTCGCCGGCCTGGTCGACGCGATCGACAGCGACACCGACCTGGTCGCGTTCAGCCTCGTGCAGTCCGCCGACGGCGCCGTGGCCCCGTACGAGACGATCGTCGCGGCGGCCCGGGCGCACGGCGCCCTCGTCGCGGTCGACGCCACCCAGGCCGCCGGGTGGCTGCCGTTCGACGCGGGGCTGGCCGACGTGGTGGCGGTGGCCGCGTACAAGTGGTTGATGGCGCCGCGCGGCGCGGCCTTCGGCTACCTGGCCCCGGCGCTGCGGGAGCGGCTGCGGCCCGACGCCGCCGGCTGGTACGCGGGCGCCGACCCGCACTCCTCCTACTACGGCCCCCCGCTGCGGCTGGCCGACGACGCGCGGCGCTTCGACATCTCGCCGGCCTGGTTCAGCTACGTGGGCGCGGCCCCCGCCCTGGAACTGCTCGCCGAGATCGGGTTGCCCGCCGTGCACGCCCACGACGTGGCGCTGGCCAACCGGTTCCTGGCCGGGCTGGGCCGCCCGCCCGGCGACAGCGCGATCGTCGCCGTCGAGGTGCCGGGCGCGCAGGAGAAACTGGCCCGGGCCGGGGTGCGGGCGGCGGTCCGCGCCGGGCGGGTCCGGGCCGCGTTCCACCTCTACACCACCGAGGAGGACGTCGACCTGGCCCTGACGGCGCTGACCGGCTGAGGCGAGGTGGCGGTGGCTCCCGCCCCGGGACCGGGCGGGAGCCACCGCCGGCTCAGGCCAGGTGGCCGCCGATCTTCGTGTAGCCGCGCAGCAGGTCCCGGGAGATGATGAGCCGCTGCATCTCGTCGGTGCCCTCGAAGATCCGGTACAGCCGGACCTGGCGGTACCAGCGCTCGATCGGCAGCTCCCGGGTGTAGCCCATGCCGCCGTGGATCTGGAGCACCCGGTCGACCACCCGGTTGACCATGCCGGCGCCGTAGAGCTTGCCCATCGACGAGGCGTGCCGGGGGTCAAGGCCCTGGTCGACCGTCCACGCCGACCTGAGCACCAGCCACCGGGCCGCCTCCAGCTCGGTCTCCGAGTCGGCGATCATCCACTGGATCGCCTGGTTGGTGCCGATCTTCGCGCCGAAGGTCTCCCGGGTGTTGGCGTGGTCGATCGCCATCTGCAGGGCCCGCTCGGCGATGCCGATGGCGTGCGACGGGATGGTGTAGCGGCCCTTGCCGATCCACTCCATGCCGAGCGTGAAGCCCTGGCCGACCTCGCCGAGGATGTTGCGGTGCGGCACGCGTACGCCGTCGAAGATCAGCGACGCCGGCCCGCCCTCGCCCATGGTCTGGATGAACTCCGACCGCCAGCCCATCGCCCGGTCCACCAGGAACGCGGTCGCGCCGCCGTTGCGGGCGCCCTTCGCCGGGTCGGTCACCGCCACCACGATGGCGAAGTCGGCGTCGTTGCCGTTGGTGATGAACGTCTTCTCGCCGTCGAGGACCCAGTCGTCGCCGTCCCGGCGGGCGCGCAGCTTGATGTTCGCCGCGTCCGAGCCGGCGCCCGGCTCGGTGATCGCGAAGCAGGAGATCCGTTCCCCCTCGATGGTGGGGAGGAGGAACTCCCGCTTCTGCTCCTCGCTGGCGTGGAACAGGATGTTGTCCGCCTCGCCGCCGAAGCGGAACGGCACGAAGGAGCGGCCCAGCTCGGTCCAGATCAGCGACTGGAGCACCGCGGGCAGGTCCATCCCGCCGTACTCCTCGGGGGTGGCCAGGCCCCAGAAGCCGAACTTCTTCGCCTTGAGCTGCAACTCGCGCAGCTCGGAGCGGTCCAGGCCGGGCTGGTGGGCGCGCTCGCGGCGCAGCACCTCCTGCTCCAGCGGCAGCACGTCGCGGGTGACGAAGGCGCGCACGGTGTCCCGGACGGCCCGTTCCTCGTCGGACAGTGCGAAGTCCACGATGCTCCCTCGGTCGGCGTGGCGACGGTCCGCCGCGGGCGGCGGCGGTCGCTCTTAAACTAGCGGTGTAAGTTTTCATCCGTCCAGACCCCTCTTCCCGCCGTCGCGGTGAGGCTCCGCGGCCCTGCCCCGGTTAGGGTGCGTGAGCAGGTGTTCCGACGGGGGAGGCGGCGTGGCGGGATTCGACCGGCGAGGGGCGCGCGGCGGAGGCGACGGCCCGGCGTGGGCGGCCTGAGGTGCCCCGTCCCCGCCAGGCCCTGCTCAGCCGGGACCGGATCGTCGAGACCGCGCTCGCGCTGATCGACGCCGACGGCCTCGGCGCGCTCTCCACCCGCCGGCTGGCCGCCGCGCTCAACGTGCAGGGCCCCTCGCTCTACAACCACTTCGCCACCAAGGACGAGATCCTCGACGCGGTGGCCGACAGCGTCACGGCGTCCGTCGACGTCACCGTCTTCGACCGGTACGACTGGGTCGAGGCGTTACGCCGCTGGGCCCGGTCCTACCGGCAGGCCCTGGCCGTCCACCCGAACATCGTCCCCTATCTGGCGCAGGGGCCGGGTCGCCGGCCGGCCGCGCTGGCCATGGCCGACGCCGTCTACGGCGGCCTGGTCCGGGCGGGCTGGCCGCCGGCCCGGGCCACCCACATCGGGGCCGCGATGCGCTACTTCGTGGCCGGCTCGGCGCTCGGCTCGTTCGCCCGCGGCTTCGTCGAGGACCCGGAGCTGTACGCGGCCCACCCGCACCTCAACCAGGCGCACCGGCTGCGCGGCCACCAGCGCAGCGTCGACGAGGGCGCGTTCATCCTCGGCCTCGACGCGTTGCTGCACGGCCTCGCCGCCGAGTACGCCCGGACCGTGACCCCCCTGGAACCCGGAACCGGTCCGGGGTAGCGTCAAAACTCCCACTGCTAGTTTCCCGCCCCCGAAGGGACGCCATGGATCTCGCCGACGCGCCCCCCGCCCTGCTGGTCCGCCGCCATCTGCACGTCGCCGGTGACTGGGTCGACCCGGCGGACGGCGGGACCATCCCGGTGGAGAACCCGGCCACCGGCGACGTCGTCGGGCAGGTCCCCGCCGGCACCCCGGCCGACGTCGACCGCGCCGTGGCCGCCGCCCGGGCCGCGTTCCCCGGGTGGGCCGCCACCGCCCCCGCCGAGCGGGCCGCCCACCTCGACCGGCTGCACACCGCGCTCGCCGCCCGCGCCGACGACATCGCCCGCACCGTCGCCCTCGAACTGGGCACGCCGCTCAAGCTCGCCACCCGGGTGCAGGCCGGCCTGCCGCTGACCGTGCTGCGCGGCATGGTCGACCTGGCCGGCCGACCGCCGGCCGAGCGGACCGTCGGCAACTCCCTCGTGGTCCGCGAGCCGGTCGGTGTGGTCGGCGCGATCACCCCGTGGAACTATCCGCTGCACCAGGTGGTCGCCAAGGTGGCGCCGGCCCTCGCCGCCGGCTGCACGGTGGTGCTCAAGCCCAGCGAGCTGACCCCGCTCACCGCGTACCTGCTGTTCGACGCGGTCGCCGAGGCCGGGCTGCCACCCGGGGTGGTCAACCTGGTGCCGGGCACCGGGCCGGTGGTCGGCGAGGCCCTGGCCGCCCACCCCGACGTCGACCTGGTCTCGTTCACCGGCTCCACGGCCACCGGCCGGCGGATCGCCCACCTGGCCGCCGACCGGATCGCCCGGGTCGCCCTCGAACTCGGCGGCAAGTCCGCCAACGTGATCCTCGCCGACGCCGACCTGCCCACCGCCGTGAAGGTCGGTGTCGGCAACGCCCTGCTCAACTCGGGCCAGACCTGCACCGCCTGGACCCGCATGCTGGTCCACCGCGATCGCTACGCCGAGGCGCTGGACCTGCTGGCGGCGGCCGTGGCCGGATACCGGCTGGGCGACCCGTTCGACCCGGCCACCCGGCTCGGCCCGCTGGTCTCCGCCGCCCAGGCCGAGCGGGTACGCGGGCACGTCGACCGGGCCCTCGCCGACGGCGCCCGGCTCGTCGCCGGCGGCCCGGACGCGCCGCTGCCGCCGCGCGGGCACTTCGTCGCGCCCACCGTCTTCGCCGACGTGGACCCGGACAGCGCGCTCGCCCAGGAGGAGGTCTTCGGCCCGGTGCTCGCGGTCATCCCGTTCGCCGACACCGACGAGGCGGTCGCCATCGCCAACAACTCCCGGTACGGGCTGGCCGGCGCGGTCTGGTCCGCCGACGAGGAGGCGGCGCTCGGCGTGGCCCGGCGGCTGCGCACCGGCCAGGTGGACGTCAACGGCGGCGCGTTCAACCCGCTCGCCCCGTTCGGCGGCTACAAGCAGTCCGGCCTCGGCCGCGAGCTGGGTGGCTACGGCATCGAGGAGTTCACCGAGCTGAAGGCGATCCAGCGGTGAGGGCGCTCGTGGTCCGCGGCCGGGGCGCCACCCCGGCCGTCGAGGAGGTACGCCTGCCCGACCCCGGCCCCGGCGAGCTGCGGGTCCGCATCCGGGCCGCCGGCATCTGCCACTCCGACCTGGCCATGGTGGACGGCACGGTGGCGCCCGCGTACCCGCTGGTGCTCGGGCACGAGGCGACCGGCGTGGTGGCCGAGGCCGGCCCCGGCACCCGGCTGGCCGTGGGCACGCCCGTGGTGCTCAACTGGGCCCCCGCCTGCCGCGCCTGCTGGCACTGCCGGCACGGCGAGCCCTGGCTCTGCACCGCCAACACCGGGGCCTCGGTGGCCCGGGGCGAGACCGCCGACGGCGGCCCGCTCCACGTCACCCTGGGGCTCGGCGCGCTCGCCGAGGAGGTGGTGGTGCCCGAGCGGGCCGCCATCGCGGTCCCGGCCGGCCTGCCGCCGGAGCAGGCCGCGCTGCTCGGCTGCGCCGTGCTCACCGGCACCGGCGCCGTCCGCAACACCGCCCGGGTCGCCCCCGGCGAGTCGGTCGCGGTGATCGGCCTCGGCGGGGTCGGCCTGGCCGTGCTCACCGCCGCCAGGCAGGCGGGCGCGGGCCCGATCCTCGCCGTCGACGTGGCCGAGGCGAAGCGGGATCTCGCCCTCGCCGCGGGCGCCACCGACTTCCTCCGCTCCGACGACACCCTCGCCAAGGAGGTCCGGGCGCGCACCGAGGGGAGGGGCGTCGACCACGCCTTCGAGTGCGTCGGCCGGTCCGTCACCATCCGGGCCGCCTGGCGGTCGACCCGGCGCGGGGGAGCGGTTACCGTGGTCGGCATGGGCGGCAAGGACGACCTGCTCAGCCTGTCGTCGTTGGACATCTTCCACTCGGCCCGCACCCTGCGCTCCTCGGTCTACGGCTCCTCCGACCCGGACCGGGAGGTGCCGGAGCTGGCCGGTGCGCTCGCCGGCGGCACCCTGGACCTGGCTCCGCTGGTCAGCGGCGCCATCGGGCTGGAGGAGGCGCCCGCGGCGCTGGACCGGCTGGCCCGGGGCGAGGGCGCCCGCTGGGTGGTCACCTTCCCGGACTGACGCCGTCGCCCCCGATCAGCGCGGCGAAGCCGTCGAGCAGCCGGCGCAGGCCGAAGTCGAAGACCGTCTCCAGGTCCAGCTCGACGCCGCCACTGGTCAGGGCGTCCATGGTGGCCAGCCCGCCACCGGCCATCACCTGCTGGAACATGGCCTGCTGCCGGTCGACCCACTGGTCGTGGGTGAGGCCGGTGTCCTGCACCGCCTGCGCGCCCATCTCCAGGTTGGTCGCGATGCCCTTCACGTAGGCCATCAGGGTGATCGCCACGTGCCAGCGCACCTGCCGGTCCAGGCCCAGCCCGGTGGTGGCCCGCAGGGCCATGTCGGTGTGCGCCATGCCGTGCGGCAGCGGCTGCGGCCGGGCGATCGAGATGACGTGCGGCACCCAGGGGTGCCGCCGGTAGACGGCCCACTGCGCCCGGGCGAGCAGATCCAGCCGGGCGCGCCAGCCCGCCGGCTCGGTGGCCGGCAGCGGGGCGTCGGCCAGCACCGCGTCGGCCATCGCCAGGATCAGCTCGTCGCGGCCGCGCACGTGCCGGTAGAGCGACATGGTGGCCACGCCCAGCTCGGCGGCGATCTGGCGCATGGACACCGCGGCCAGGCCGCCCTCGTCCGCCAGCGCGACCGCCGTGCGCAGCACCCGCTCCCGGCTCAACTCCGGCTCCGCCCGCCCCGACTCCCGCCGTGGCTCCGCGACGACGGTGCCGGCGCCCGGCCGGGTCAGCACCAGCCCCTCGGCGCGGAGCAGGGCGAGCACCCGGGTCGCGGTGGCGATGGCCACCCCGTGCTCGCGGGTGAGCTGGCGGGTCGAGGGCACCCGGTCGCCGGGCCGCAGCTCGCCCAGGTCGATGCGGCGGCGGATCTCCGCCGCGATCCGCCGGTACGGCGGCTCCTGGCCCTGACCGTGCTGCGACATGCCGGCAGCGTACTAGTACACCCGCCCGGCGGGATGCCCCGGAACGGGCAGCGTACTAGGTCACGGGAAGCGCCTGAGGCGCCCGGACCCTAGCGTCCTACCCGCACCTGATGGACGGTGTACGCGCGATCTCAGGAGAACACCATGAACGACAAAACCGTGCTCATCTCCGGCGCCGGCGTGGCCGGCCCGGCCCTCGCCTTCTGGCTGCGCCGGCACGGCTTCGCCGTGACCGTGGTGGAACAGGCCCCCGGGCTGCGTCCCGGCGGGCAGGCGGTCGACGTGCGGGGGACCGCCCGCGAGGTGGTCGACCGGATGGGGCTGACCGCCCGGATCCGGGCCGAGACCGTCCGGGAGCAGGGCATGGCGTACGTCGACGAGCGGGGGAAGACGCGCGCCCGGCTGCCGGTGCACGCCTTCGGCGGGGAGGGCATCGTCGCCGACATCGAAATCGAGCGCGGCGACCTGGCCCGGCTGCTCCACGAGGCGACCCGCGACGACGTCGAGTACGTCTTCGACGACTCGATCGAGACGCTGGACCAGACCGGGGACGGGGTGCGGCTCACCTTCGCCCGCTCCGCCCCGCGCACCGTCGACCTGGTGGTCGGCGCGGACGGCTCGCACTCCCGCACCCGGGCGCTCGCGTTCGGCCCCGAGTCGGCGTACGTCCGGCCGCTCGGCGCGTACCTGGCCTACTTCTCCACCCCGTACCGGGACGAGACCGGGTGGTTCCTGCTGCACAACGCTCCGGGCGGCCGGGTCGTCGGCACCCGCCCGACCCGGGACGGCCGGACCGCCGCGTTCTTCAGCTTCCGCTCCGGCGAACTCGACGTGGACCGGCGGGACCCGGCCGCCCAGCAACGGCTGCTCGCCGAGCGCTTCGCCGACGTCGGGTGGCGCGCCGCCGACCTGCTGGCCGCCGCCCCGGCCGCCGGCGACTTCTACTTCGACCGGTACGGCCAGGTGCGGATGGACTCGTGGAGCGCCGGGCGGGTGGCGCTGCTCGGCGACGCCGCCTGGTGCCCGTCCCCGCTCACCGGGCAGGGCACCAGCCTCGCGCTGGTCGGCGCGTACCTGCTGGCCGGCGAGCTGGCGGCGGGGCGGGGCGACCACGCGGTGGCCTACCGCCGCTACGAGGAGCTGCTGCGCCCGCACGTGACGCGCAGCCAGGAGATCCCGGGCGGCGGCATCTCCGGTTTCCTGCCGGCCAGCCGCGCCGCGATCCGGATGCGCGACGCGTCGATGCGGGCCATGACCTCCCGCCCGCTGCGCGGGCTCGCCACCCGGCTCTTCTTCAGCAAGGCCGACGGGATCGACCTGCCGGAGTACGCGGCCGCCCGGTGACGGTGGCGCCACCACATGTCGACGCCCGCCGATCAGTCGCGATCTCGGCGGACGGGCCCGCCCCCTATGGGGAGCGGGCCCGTCCCATCGGGGGTGAATGTGTGGAGGATCGACATGGCTCGACTCCGCCGGCGCGCCGTAGGTTTCCTGCACGCGACGGCCCTGTGACCCCGGTCACCGACCTGGCCGCCGCGGATGTGGACCTGCGGAGGGTGAGGCGATGGCCGGCCAAGCGATCCTGTCGGCCCGTGGGCTGACCCGGGACTTCCGGGGCTTCCGGGCGGTCGACGGGGTCGACCTCGACGTGGCGCCGGAGACCGTGCACGCCCTCGTGGGGCCGAACGGCGCCGGCAAGACCACTCTGTTCAACCTGCTCACCGGCTTCCTGCCGCCCAGTGCCGGGCGGATCGAGCTGGCCGGGCGGGACGTCACCGGCCTGCCCCCGGAACGGGTCGCCCGGCTCGGCGTGGCCCGCTCCTTCCAGATCACCAGCCTCTTCCCCCAGCTCGGCGCGCGGGAGCACGTCGAGCTGGCCCTCCAGGCGCCCAGCGGGCTGGGCTGGCGGTTCTGGCGTTCGGCGAAGCTGATGCGTCGCTACCGGGACCGGGCCGACGAGCTGCTCGCCATGGTCGGTCTCGCCGAGCTGGCCGAGGCCCCGGCCGAGGCCCTCGCGTACGGGCGCAAGCGCGCCCTGGAGCTGGCCATCGCGCTCGCCCTCGACCCGAAGGTGCTGCTGCTCGACGAGCCCACCGCCGGGATGGGGCTGGAGGACGTGGACCGCACCGTCGACCTGATCGCCCGGGTCCGCGCGGGCCGGACCGTGGTCATGGTCGAGCACAACATGAGCGTGGTGGGCCGGCTCGCCGACACGGTCACCGTCCTGCAGGCCGGCAAGGTCCTGGTCGAGGGGCCCTACGAGCAGGTCCGCGCCGACGAGCGGGTCATCACCGCCTACCTGGGAGCCGCCGATGCTGCGCATTGAGAACCTCTCCGCCTGGTACGGCGAGGCCCAGGTGCTGCGGGAGGTGAGCCTGGAGGTGGCCGCCGGCGAGGTGGTCACCCTGGTCGGGCGCAACGGCGCCGGCAAGTCCACGCTGCTGCGCTCCGTCATGGGGCTGCACCCCGGCCAGCGCGGCACGATCAGCTTCGCCGACCGGGACGTCACGAAGCTGCCCGCGTACAAGCGGGCGCGGCTCGGGCTCGGCTGGGTCCCCGACGACCGCGGCGCGTACGCCACCCTGACCGTCACCGAGAACCTGACGCTGCCGCCCCGGGTCGGCCCCGACCCGTGGCCGCTCGAACGGGTCTACGAGGCGTTCCCCGCCCTGTACACCCGCCGGGACTCGGCGGCCACCATGCTCTCCGGCGGCGAGCAGCAGATGCTCGCCCTCGCCCGGGTGCTGCGCATGGGCGCCCGGCTGCTGCTCTGCGACGAGCCCACCGAGGGCCTGTCCCCGCTGCTCGTGCAGCAGGTCGGCGACCTGCTGCGCGAGGCCAAGAAGCACGGCGTGACCGTGCTGCTGGTCGAGCAGAACCTGCACTTCGCCACCGGCGTCGCCGACCGGCACTACCTGCTGGCCGAGGGGCGGATAGCGGAGGCGATGGACAACTCCGAGGTGCGCTCGCGGGAACGCGAGCTGCTGGCGTACCTCGGCATCTGAAACGACGGCTGACCCGCGTGGACCGCGCGGTACGAAGGGATTTTGGACATGCGTAGAAGCGTGGGTGTGGCCGCCGCGTCGGCGGCGGCGATGGTGCTGGTCGCCGGCTGCGGCGGCGGTGGTCCGGCGTCCGGCGGCGACTCGAAGCTGACCGGCGACAAGATCGTGCTGGGGGTGCTCAACGACCAGTCCGGGGCCTACTCGGAGCTGTCCGGGAAGAACTCGGTCAAGGCCGTGGAGATGGCCATCGCCGACTTCAAGGCCAAGTACGGCGACAAGGCCGTCACCAAGAACATCAGCGTGGAGACCGCCGACCACCAGAACAAGCCGGACGTGGCCAACAGCAAGGCCCAGGAGATGTACGACCGCAAGGGCGTCGACGCGATCCTCGACGTGCCGACCTCCTCGGCCGCCCTCAAGGTCGCCGACGTGGCCAAGGAGAAGAAGAAGCTCTACTTCAACATCGGCGCGGCGACCACCGACCTCACCGGCAAGAGCTGCAACAAGTACACGTTCCACTACGCCTACGACACCTACATGCTGGCCCACGGCACGGGCACGGTGACCACCGAGCAGGTCGGCAAGAACTGGTACATCCTCTACCCGAACTACGCGTTCGGGCAGGACATGGAGAAGAGCTTCTCCGCCGCCATCACCGCCGCCGGCGGGCAGGTCGTCGGCAAGGACGGGGCGCCGTTCCCGAACACCAGCGGCGACTACTCCTCGTTCCTGCTCAAGGCCCCCACGCTGAACCCGAAGCCGCAGGTGCTCGGCACCATGCAGGCCGGCGCCGAGCTGGTCAACGTGGTGAAGCAGTACAACGAGTTCAAGCTGCGGGACAAGGGCGTCGGGCTGGCCGTCGGCCTCATGTTCATCACCGACATCCACTCGCTCACCCCGGCCGCGCTCGCCGGCACCACCTACACCGACGCCTGGTACTGGAACTTCGACCAGCAGAACCGGGAGTGGGCCGACAAGTTCCAGAAGGAGACGGGCACCCGGCCGTCCTTCGCCCACGCGGCCAACTACTCCGCGGCCATGCAGTACCTGGAGGCCGTGCAGGCCGCCGGCACCGACGACGCGGACACCGTGGTCAAGGGCCTGGAGGGCAAGGAGGTCAACGACCTCTTCCTGCGCAACGGCAAGATCCGCGCCGAGGACCACCGGGTCATCCACGACGCCTACCTGGCCCAGGTGAAGCCGCAGGCCGAGGTGGGCGAGCCGTGGGACTACGTGAAGATCCTCAAGACCATCCCGGCGGCCGAGGCGTTCCGTACGCCGTCCGCCGACTGCAAGATGTGACGAGCTGATGTCGGGTTTCCTGCAGAACACGTTCAACGGGCTGGTGGGCGGGGCGTTCTACGCCCTGCTCGCCCTCGGGCTCGCGGTCATCTTCGGCATGCTCCGGGTGGTGAACTTCGCCCACGGCGCCTTCTACATGCTCGGCGCCTTCGGGGCGTACGTGCTGCTCGCCGAGGCGGGTGTGCCGTTCTGGGCCGCGCTGGTGATCATGCCGCTGGCGCTGGGCCTGCTCGGCATGGTGCTGGAGCGGGCGGTGATCCACCGGCTGACCCGGCTCGATCCGCTCTACAACTTCCTGCTCACCTTCGGCCTCACGCTGATCCTGCAGGACCTGGTGAAGTCCCGGTACGGCGTGCAGTCCAGCCCGTACGCCACCCCGACCGAGCTGAGCGGGACGGTCGACTTCGGACTGTTCGAATTCCCCACCTACCGGGTCTTCATCCTCGGCTTCACCGTGCTGCTCTGCGCCGCGGTCTGGTGGGTGCTCGGTCGCACCCGGGTCGGCATGGTGGTCCGGGCCGCCACCGAACGCCCGGAGCTGACCCGGGCCTTCGGCATCGACGTGGGGAAGTGGGTCACCCCGGTGTTCGGCTTCGGCATCGCCCTGGCCGGGCTGGCCGGCGTGCTCGCCGCCCCGATGCGGGCGGTGAATCCGCTCATGGGTGCCGACCTGATCATCGTGGTCTTCGCCGTGGTGGTGATCGGCGGGCTTGGTTCGATCTTCGGTTCGGTCGCCGCCGGCTTCGGCATCGGCCTGATCCAGGCCTGGGGCGAGGCGTACCTGTCGGACTTCCCGATCGTGTCGCAGACCGTCGTGTTCGTGGTGATGGCCGCGGTGCTGCTCTGGCGGCCGGCCGGCCTGTTCGGCCGTGAGGAGGCACCGGCATGACGAGCGCTGTCGACACCCCCGCCGAGGAGTCGGCCCGGCCCGCCCCGCCGTCCGGGCTGCTCACCGTCGCCCGGGCGCCCGGCTGGGTCCGGTACGCGCTGCTCGGCGCCGGCCTGGCCGTGGCCCTTTGGCTGCCGAACGGGCTCTACCCGGCCGTGGCCGTGGACATCCTCTGCTGGGCGCTGTTCGCCGTCTCGGTGGACCTGCTGCTCGGCTTCACCGGGCTGATGTCCTTCGGGCACGCCGCGTTCTGGGGCACCTCGGCGTACGTGACGGGCCTGGTCGCGATCCACGCCGGCCTGCCCTTCCCGGCGGCCGTGCTGGCCGGCGCTCTGGCCGCGGCGCTGCTCGCGCTGCCGATCGGCTATCTCGCGGTCAAGCGCACCGGCATCTACTTCGCCATGGTGACCCTCGCGTTCGCGCAGATGGTCTACTACGTGGCCAACGAGTGGCGGTCGGTCACCCAGGGCGAGAACGGCCTCCAGGGCGTGCCCCGGGAGTTCTTCGGCGCGGACCTCTCCGACGACTACTACTTCTACTACGCGATCCTGCCGATCGTGCTGCTCGGCCTGCTCGCCGCCTGGCGGATCGTGCACTCGCCGTTCGGCCGGGTGCTGGTCGGCATCCGGGACAACCCTTCCCGGGCCCGCGCGCTCGGCTACCCGGTGCACCGCTACAAGCTGACCGCGTTCGTCCTGTCCGGCTTCCTGGCCGGGCTCGGCGGCGGGCTCTTCGCGGTCGGCCACCGGTTCGTCTCGCTGGACGTGCTGCACTGGACCACCTCCGGCAAGGCGGTCATCGTGGTGGTGCTCGGGGGCATCGGCACCCTCTGGGGCGGCGTGCTCGGGGCGGCCCTGGTGGTCCGGCTGGAGGACTGGCTGTCGTTCTCCGGCTTCGAAGCCATCGGCCTGGTCACCGGCGGGATCTTTGTGCTGGTCGTGCTGCTGTTCCGGCGTGGTGTCTGGGGCACTAGCGCCCACCTTGTCCGGCGCTGGTCCGCGGCTCGACGGAGCCGGTCCGGCCGACCGTGACACCGGGTGGTCGATCGACGACTGTCAGCGACGTGGGGTGCCGGACGGCGGTACCCCACGTCGCCCGGCCTGGGCTAGGATCCAACCCACTATGATCATCCAGCGTATCCGCGGGCTCGTCACCGAGACCCCGCCCGAGCGGCCGGCGCCACCGCGGGCCACCCTCCCGGCCTGGCTGCTCTTCCCGGGCCTCGTGGCCCTGGCGGGCTCCCTCGCGGCATACGTCAGCTTCGTCCGGGATCATCCGCTGCGGGCCACCGACTTCAAGATGTACCTCGGCGCCGCGCACGCGTTCCTGGACGGCGAGCCGGTCTACCAGCTCGGCTACACCTCGCTGGGGCTGCCCTACACCTACCCGCCGGTCACGCTGCCGTTCATCACGCCGCTGACCTGGCTCGACCCTCGCACGTCCCTGCACGTCTGGGGCGCCCTGGGGCTGGTGGTGATGTTCGCCGCGCTGTACTTCACCACGGGAATGCTCGGCTACCGCGGCGTCCAGGGCCGGCTGGGTGTGGCCGCCGCGGCGCTCGCCCTGGTGGTCTGGACCGAGCCGCTGCAGCGCAACATCGACCTCGGTCAGATCAACATCTTCGTGCTGCTGCTGGTCGTGGCGGACCTCTCCCGGCCGGACCGCAGTCGCTTCAAGGGCATCGGCGTGGGTGCGGCCACCGCGCTCAAACTGCTTCCCGGCCTGTTCGTGGTCTACCTGCTGCTGACCCGCCGGATCCGGGCGGCCGTCGTGGCGGCGGCCACCTTCGCCGGGCTCACGGTGCTGGGCGCGATCATCCAGCCGGGTGGCTCGTACGACTACTGGCTCACCGGTCGGGCGTTCGACTCCAGCCGGGTGCTCATGACGCTGGGGCCGCGCTACGGCGGTAACCAGTCCCTGCAGGGAGCCATCGCCCGGCTGCTCAAGATCGAGGAGCCGAACAACGTCTGGTGGATGATCTCCGTCGTCGTCGTCACGGTGGCCGCCCTCGCCCTCGCCGTCGCCCTGCAGCGCCAGGGCGAGGAGACCATGGCGATGGTCGTGGTGGGCCTGGCGATGCTGGTCATCTCGCCGGTGAGCTGGTCGCACTACTGGCTCTGGATCGGCCCGATGGTGCTGGTGCTCGTCGACCTGGTGCGGCGTGCGGGCGGCGTGGCGCGCGTGATCGCCGGCGTGGTGGCGGTGGCCGCGGTGCTGCCGTTCCTCATGTGGCCGGGTCCGACCCGGACCGGAGAGGTCATCCCGCTCGGCCTGATCTGGAAGTCGGGTCGGCTGGAGGGCGCCGCGCAGGCACTGGCGCTTGACGCCTACACCGGCACCGCGCTGGTACTCTTCGCGCTCGCCGGGCTATGGCTGCTGTACCAGCGGCGCGCTGTCCGCCCGGCGCCGACCGCGCCGGAGCGCGTGCCGGTTTGACCCGGCCCGTCGGGCCGGCCGCCCCCAACCGCCCCGATCTCCAGGAGACGTCGATGACGCAGGCGACGGACGAACGTGCCGCTACGGTTTCGGTGCCCGAGCAGGTTCGTCCCGGCCCGCCGGTCGAGCCGGCCGCCGCGACGCCCGGTGCGGGCGCGACCGCCCCTCGGCGGCCACGGCTGCTGGTCCTCGACGGGCTGCGCCTCGGCGCGGCGGTCATGGTGGTCGCGTACCACCTCGTCGGGGACAAGCTCGGCGCCTGGCAGGACCCCTCCGCGGCGGCGGCGTTCGGCCCGCTGCACACCGTCTCCCGGTACGGCTTCCTCGGCGTGCAGCTGTTCTTCATCATCAGTGGCTTCGTGATCTGCATGAGCGCGTGGGGCCGACGGGTCGGTGACTTCTTCGTCTCGCGCGTGGTGCGGCTCTACCCGGCCTACTGGTTCGCGGTGCTGCTGGCGACCGGCGTGCTCCTGCTGGTGCCGCTGAAAAAGCGGCCCGAGGTCCGGGACGTCCTGGCCAACCTGACGATGATGCAGGACTTCCTCGGCGTCGCGCACCTCGACCTGTCCTACTGGACGCTCACCATCGAGATGGTCTTCTACCTGCTGTTCGCCGTGCTGGTCGCCCGCGGCCTGAGCTACCGCGGCGTGGTCACGTTCTGCGCCCTCTGGACCGTCGCCTCGCTCGTCGTGCCGAAGTTCGGCAACACGTGGCTCACCGCGGTGGTCGCCGCCAACCACTCCAGCTACTTCATCGCGGGCGTCGCGCTCTATCTCATCCACCGCTTCGGCCCGAACCTGCTGCTCTGGTCGATCGTCGGGCTGTCCCTGCTGGTCGCGCTCACCCGGCTGCCCGGCCTCGCCCGGGCCCGGGAGGTCGGCTTCCTGCCGTCCGCCGTGATCGTCACGTTCTTCGTCGTCGTGATGGCGGCGGTCGCCCTCGGCCACTTCGGCTGGGTGCGCTGGTCCTGGGTGGGCACGGCGGGGGCGCTGACCTATCCGCTCTACCTCGTCCACCAGACGGTCGGGCTCGCCGTCATCGAACGCGCCCAGACCCACCTGTCGCCGTGGCTGCTGCTCGGCGCGTTGTTCGCGGGGCTGCTGCTCGCCGCGTGGCTGATCCACCGGTTCATCGAGCGGCCCGTCGCCCGGTGGATGAAGCCGCGGCTGAGCGCCGCGGTGCGGCAGGCCCGCGAGGCAGGCTGATCCGACCGCTCTCACGGCGGCGCGCGGGCCGGTGGCCCGTGGCGCCGCCGTGCCATGCTGCGCGGCGCACCGGGGCGTGACCTGGCGCACATTCGATACGAACCGGTTCCGTATCGAAACCCTCTCACCTACGCTCGACTGCGTTACGAGTCTGTCCCGTATCGTATTTTGACGCGGGTGAGCCGGGGGGAGAACCCGAGTGGAACCGCACGAGAACACCGGACACCCGAGGAGGTGGGCGATCCTGGGGGTGCTGGTGATCAGCCTCCTCGTGGTGGTCCTCGACAACACCATCCTCAACGTCGCCCTGCGTACCCTCGCCGACCCGGTGCACGGCCTCGGGGCCAGCCAGGGCGAGCTGGAGTGGGCGATCAACTCCTACACCCTGGTCTTCGCCGGGCTGCTCTTCACCTTCGGCGTCCTGGGGGACCGCCTCGGTCGCAAGCGCTTCCTCATGGTCGGCCTGGCCCTGTTCGGCCTGGCCTCGCTGCTCTCCGCGTACGCGCACGACCCGGGCCAGCTGATCGCCACCCGCGCGCTCATGGGCGTCGGCGGCGCGGCCATCATGCCGGTGACCCTGTCGATCATCTCCAACGTCTTCGACCCGCGGGAGCGGGCCAAGGCGATCGGCGTCTGGGCCGGCGCGGTCGGCCTGGCCGTGGCCATCGGCCCGGTGCTCGGCGGCGCCCTGCTCGAGCACTACTGGTGGGGCTCGGTCTTCCTGATCAACGTGCCGGTGGTGGTGCTCGGCGTGGTGCTCGTCGCCACCCTCGTCCCGGAGTCCCGCGACCCCCGGCCGGGTCGGGTCGACCTGCTCGGCGTGCTGCTCTCCGTGGTCGGCCTCGTCGCCCTCACCTACGGCATCATCGACGGCGGCGAGCACGGGTTCGACCGGGCGCAGGTGTGGCTCGCGGTCCTCGGCGGGCTCGCGGTGCTCGGCTGGTTCGTCGCCCACGAGCTGCGCAGCGACCACCCGTCGCTGGACGTCCGGCTGTTCCGGGTGCCCCGGTTCGCCGCCCCGGTCGCGCTGGTCGGCCTGGTCTTCTTCGCCGCGATGGGCGTGATGTTCTTCGGCGCGTTCTACCTCCAGCTGGTCCGCGGCTACAGCCCGCTGGAGAGCGGCCTGCTCTTCCTGCCCTTCGCCGCCGCGCAGCTGATCTTCGCGCCGCGCAGCGCCGCCATGGTCCGCCGCTACGGGGGCCGGGCGGTCGCCGGGGTCGGGCTGCTGCTCACCGCCGCCGCGCTCGGCGCGTTCGTGCTCATCGACGCCGACACCCCGATCTGGATCTTCTCGGCGCTGGGCTTCGTCCAGGGCGCCGGCATGGCCAACATCATGCCGCCGGCGACCGAGTCGATCATGTCGGCGCTGCCCCGGGAGAAGGCCGGCGTGGGCTCGGCCGTCAGCAACACGGTCCGCCAGGTGGCCGGCGCGCTCGGCGTGGCGGTCCTCGGTTCGGTGCTCTCCGCGGTCTACCGCAACGACGTGGCCTCGACCCTGTCCGGCCTGCCCGCACCGGTCCGCGACGCCGCCCAGGAGTCGATCTCCGGGGCGTACGCGGTCGCCGGCCGGCTCGGGGCCGGCGCGCCCCGGCTCATCGACGCGGCGAACGACTCGTTCGTCTCGGCGATGCACTGGGCGGCGGGGATCTCCGCGCTGGTGGCGCTGCTCGGCATGGGCATCGTGCTGCGCTGGATGCCGGGCCGCCCGGTGATCGAGACCGAAGCCCAGCCGGCCGCCGAGCCGGAGTTGGCCGGAACCGCATAGGTTCGGCGACAATGTCTGACATGACTTCCATGGCTGATGCTCCGCGGTCGCCCGGGCGACCGCGGAGCGTCCGCGCGGACGAGGCGATCGTGGAGGCCACCCTCGACCTGCTCGCCGAGGGCAGCACGCTCGAGGCGCTCTCCATCGAGGCGATCGCCGCCCGCGCCGGGGTGGGCAAGGCCACCATCTACCGCCGCTGGTCCGGCAAGGACGCGTTGCTGATGGACGCGCTGGGCCGGCTCAAGGGGGTGCCACCCCAGCCCGCCGGGCGTTCCGTCCGCGACGACCTGGTGCTGCTCGTCGGCGCGGTCGGTCACAACGTCGACCCGCGGGCCGCGAAGATCATGCCGTGCCTGGTGCCCGAGGTGAACCGCAGCCCCGACCACTTCCAGCTCTACCAGAACATCGTCGCGCCCCGGCGGAAGCTCATGCGTGAGGTGCTGCGCCGCGGGGTGGACAGCGGCGAACTCCGCGCCGACCTCGACGTCGAGCTGGCCATGGCGCTGCTCAGCGGCCCGATGCTGCTCCAGCGGGTGCTGCGCTGGCACCCCGAGCTGGACGACCGGATCCTGCCCGAGCGGGTCGTGGACAGCGTCCTCGAAGGCCTCCGCGCCCGCTGACCGCCAGGGTCAACCCGTGCGAGGCGTGCTCTCTGCGGTCGCCTCCCTGAGCAGCGGTACGAGCCTGGTCAGCGTCCGTGCGACCGGCCAGGCTTCCGCCGGCTCGGCATCCCGTGCCGCGGCCACCGCCCAGGCCAGTGCGGTGCGCCGATCCTCGCCGTCGAGCAGTGCGGCCAGGTCGGCGAGCAGCGCCGCTCGGGCTGCTGGATCACGGAGCCGTGACGCGCCGGCCAACGCCGTCCGTCCCGCTTCCGCCGCCTCGCCGGGCGGCAGGTGCCGCGCCACGGCGGCGATGGCCCGGGCCTGGGTCGCCGGGTCCACGAGACGCCGCGCCGCCCGATAGGCCCGGAGTCGTAGCGCCGGGTCCAGGAACGGCGCCAGCTCCGCCAGGGACTCGGCGAGGTGCGCCGGCTCGTACCCGAGGACCGTGTCCAGGGCCGCGGCCCGGCGAGTCGGGTGCACCCGGGGCAGCAACGTCGACAGCCCGTGCTGCGGATGATCCCGCTCCTCGTGCAGCGCGGCCTCCCACAGCTCGTCGAGCTGCCGGTCGCTGAGGTGGGGAAGCAGGACCTGCAGGTGTGTCGACCAACCGGCGCCCGGCCGGGCGGCCAACGCGTGAGCCGCGATCGCCACCGCCTTCTCGCGAAGTTCCTCCGTCACGTGTCGCACCAGCGCCGTCGAGGCGATCGCCCGCGCCCTCGGATCCGCGATCGCCTCGGCACCCGCCAGCGCGGCGGGCAGTTGGGCGGCGGTCAGCCGCACCGCCAGCAATCCCAGCGCGTGCGCGCGCGTGTGCTCGTCCGGTATGCACAGCACCGCCGCCAACGCGTTGTCGAACTGGTCCGGCTCGATCATCTCGACCAGGTCGGACAGCGCCAGGTAGGAGTGCCTTCCGCCGCCCGGCTCGCGCGCGGCGGTCAGCGCGGCGCTCACCACCTCCCGGCGGCGCGACGCGGGGAGCGAACGGGCCGTCCCGGCGAGCCCCCGGGCCCGGAAGCCGGGCTCGGTGATCCCCGCCGCGGCACGGAGGGCGACCGCGAGTTGCGCCTCATCCAGGTGCGGCGCGATCGCGCCGAGCAGGACGGCCCGAAGGTTCTCGTCCCCGACCCCGACGATCAGCTCCAGCGCGGCGCCGCGCTGCTCGGATCGGAACCAGCCGGCCAGCGCGCACAGCTCGTGCCCCGGTCGCTGGCCGGGCGCCGGGGCCACCAGGTCGTACAGCTCCCCCCGCGCGGCCGCGTCCAGCCAGGGAGCGAGCTGGACAAGTGTGTGGCCGAGGGCGACGGGCAGCCGCCGTGCCGCGGCGAGCGCCACCCGGGCCGCGGCGGGGCGTCGCGCCTCGGGGAGCCGGGGGAGCAGCGCGGTCAGTGTCCGCGCCTGCTCGCCGGCGCGGCCCATTGCGGGCACCACGGTCAGCGCTCGCGCCGCCTGCGTTTCCGTCAACCGAGGCGCGACGGCGACGAGCAGGTCGGCCTGACGAGCCGAGTCGGGCATTGCCAGCGCATGGCCCAGCGCCTGCTCGACCAGCTCGTCGTCCAGCCGACCGGCCACCTCCTCCACCCCCTGCGCGCCGGGCAGGCGCAGCAGCACGCCGAGGAGGTCGGCGAGCGTCGGCGGGGGCAGGTCGGCGGCCGGCAGTGGAACGGGGTCCACCTCGCGCAGCAGCCCATCCAGGTCCGCCAGAGCCTCGCGGAACGCCCTCAGTGCGTTGCTGTCGTAGTACTCGTCGAAGACGTCCGGGTCGTCGGCGAGGCGGCACACCCGGCCGGCTGAGGCGACCAGCCGTCGAAAGGGGTCCAGTTCCGGCACGGACGAGATCATGCCCGCCGGGTCCGACAAGGGAAGCGGGCCGTCGCTCAGCCGGTGATGGGCGTACGCAGGCGGTGCAGGCGCAGGGCGAGCTGCACCTCCAGGGCGCGCTCCGGCTTCTGCCAGTCCGCGCCGAGCAGCTGACCGACCCGCTCCAGCCGCTGCGTCACCGTGTTGACGTGCACGTGCAGCAGCTCCGCCGCCCGGGCGAGGCTGCCACCCACCCCGAAGTACGCCTCCAGCGTCTTCACCAGCGCGGTGCCCCGGCGGGCGTCGTAGTCGACCACCGGCCCCACCGTGGCGGTGAGGAAGCGGGCCACGTCCCGGTCGCCCGGGTCGCCGACGGCGCCCAGCAGCAGCCCGACGAAGCCCAGCTCGGCCGTGCTCGCCCCCTGCCCGGCCCGGCCCAGCGCGCCCAGCGCGGTCAGGCACCGCTCCGCCTCGGCGAACGTGGTGGCCAGCGAGGCCGGGCCGGCCGACGGCCCGCTCGCCCCGGCCGTCACCGGACGGCCGGTCACCCGGGACAGGTCCCGGGCCACGGCCCGCGCCGCGCCGCCCGCGTCCCGGCCGGGCAGCATGAGCACCACCCGCCCGTCGCGCGCCGCGGCCAGGCCGCCCCGCGTCGAGGCGTACGTGGTGGCCCAGGAGAGCACCCGCTGCCGGGCCGAGCCGGTGGCGGCGAACGCGTCGTCGCCGACCGCCACCAGCACGTGCGGGGCGTCCAGGTCGACACCGAGCCGGCGGGCCCGGCTGCGCAGCGCGTCGGTGTCCCGCAGCGGCCGGGCGATCAGGTCGTCCAACAGCTCGCCCCGGACCCGGCCCTCCGCCTCCGCCACCGTCCGGCGGAACAGCAGCAGCAGCGCCGTGACCAGCGCGGCCCGCTCCAGGATCCGCTGGTCGGCATCGACGAGCTCGCCGTCCGGGCGCAGCACCAGCGCGCCCAGGTTCTCCGCGCCGGCCACCACGGCGGCGTACCAGAGCGGACCCCGGCGGACGCTGCGCCCCTCGGTGCGGGACGCGGCCACCGCCTCGACGATGTCCGCCCGGTCCGGCTCCTCGATCTCACCCACCCGGGCCAGCCGCCGCCCCTCGGCGTCCAGCGCCAGCAGCGCCCCGCCGAGCACCTCGGTGACCGCGGCCGCCACGTCCTCCATCCCGCCGCCGCGCACCACGAGGGCGGTCATCCGGTCGTGGGCGGCGGCGGCGCGCTCCACCGAGCTGCTGTGCGCCCGGATCGTGCTGTTCGCCGCCGACAGCTCCTCCAGCGCCGACCGGGTCTCCAACAGCAGCCGGGCCGTGTCGATCGCCACCGCGGCGTGCGCGGCCAGCGAGACCAGCAGCGACACCTCCTCCCGGGCGAACGGCCGGGCGGAACGGTTGGCCGCGTAGAGCACGCCGATCACGCTCGACCCCAGCCGCAGCGGGACGCCCAGGATGGCCACCAGGCCCTCCTCGCCCACCCCGCCGTCGATCTCCCCGGTGTGCCGGAACCGCTCGTCCTCCTGGTAGTTGGAGGTGACGTACGGGGTGCCGGTCTGCGCCACCAGGCCGCCCAGGCCGTCGCCCATCTCCAGCCGCAACCGCTGGAACCGGGCCGAGATCGAACCGTCGGTGACCCGCATGTACGTGTCGCCGCGCTCGTCGTCGTTGAGCGTCATGTAGGCCACGTCGGTGCCCAGCAGGATCCGCGCCCGGTGCACGATGGCCCGCAGCACGTCGTCCAGGTCGCGCAGCCCGGCCAGGTCGCTGGCCGTGTCGTACAGGCCGGAGAGCTCGGTCTCCCGGCGGCGCCGCCGCTCCAGCAGCGCGCGGACCCGCAACGCCACCAGCTTCGCCTGCTCCAGCTCGGCGAGACGCTCGGCGGGCAGGCCGGCGGCGCGGGCGGCGACCAGCGGGCCCTCGAACTCGACCGCGGCGGCCTCCCGCGCCAGCAGCTCCAGGAACTCGACCGGCGACGACATGACCGACATTGTGCGCGAGGCCACTAGTTGGCCGTCCAGCCCCCGTCGAGGGCGATCGACGCGCCGGTGATGAACGCGGCGGGCGGCGAGCACAGGTACGCCACCAGCTCCGCCACCTCCTCCGGCTCGATCAGCCGCTTGATCGCCGCCCGGGCCAGCATGATCTTCTCCACGACCTCGTCCTCGCCGATGCCGTGGCTGGCCGCCTGGTCGGCGATCTGGCTCTCCACCAGCGCGGTCCGCACGTACGCCGGGTTGATGCAGTTGGCGGTCACCCCGTGCGGGGCGCCCTCCAGCGCCACCACCTTCGACAGCCCCTCCAGGGCGTGCTTCGCCGAGACGTACGCCGCCTTGAACGGCGAGGCGCGCAGCCCGTGCACCGAGGAGATGTTGACGATCCGGCCCCACCCGTTCGCGTACATCCGGGGCAGCGCCCGGCGGATCAGCAGGAACGGCGCCTCCACCATCACCCGCTGGATGTACTCGAAGCGCTCGACGGGGAACTCCTGCACCGGCGCGACGTGCTGCAGGCCGGCGTTGTTGACGACGATGTCCACGTCGACGTCGAGCCGGTCCACCGCCTCGACGTCGGCCAGGTCGATGCCCTCGGCCCGGCCGCCCGCCTCGGCGGCCACGGCCTTGGCCGCCTCCACGTTGCGGTCGACCACCAGCACCGCCGCGCCGGCCGCCGCCAGGCGCAGGGCACAGGCCCGTCCGATGCCGCTGCCACCACCGGTCACCAGCGCGGCGCGACCGGAGAGGTCGACGTTCACGACGTGGGGGACCGCCACGGGTTCTGCCGTCATGGCGCAAGAAGTTACGAGCTGTGTGGCCGGCGGCACATGGGGCGGCGACACATACTCGACCGCTTCAGTGTGTGGCGCGGATCGCGTCCGCCGGCTCCCGGCGTGTCCGCCCGGCCGGGCCCCGGGGCGCACCAGTAGGGTGTCGAACACACGTACTGCTGGGGCTCGGGGAGGAGGCGGCGTGCGGGTGCTGGGCGTCGACCCGGGGCTGACCCGGTGCGGGGTCGGCGTGGTCGAGGGCGTGCCGGGCCGTCCCTGCACCCTTGTCGCCTACTACGTGGTCTACACCGATCCCGGGGACGACCTGCCGTTGCGCCTGCTGCACCTGGACCGCTCGCTCACCGATCTGGTCGCCGAGCACCGGCCCGACGCCGTGGCCGTCGAGCGGGTCTTCAGCCAGCACAACGTCCGCACCGTGATGGGCACGGCCCAGGCCAGCGGGATCGCCGTGCTCGCCGGAGCGCGGGCCGGGCTGCCTGTGCAGACCTACACGCCCAGCGAGGTGAAGGCGGCGGTGACCGGTTCCGGCCAGGCCGACAAGGCGCAGATGACCGCCATGGTCACCCGGCTGCTGCGGCTGCCCGAGCCGCCGCGCCCGGCCGACGCCGCCGACGCCCTGGCCCTGGCCATCTGCCACGTCTGGCGCGGCGGCACCCGGTCCAAGCTGGCCGCCGCGGCGCAGCGGGCACGACGAGGAGGAGTGTCATGATCGCCAGCGTGCGCGGCACGGTGACCGCGACGGGTCCGGACCACGCCGTGGTGGAGGTGGGCGGCATCGGCCTGGCCGTGCAGTGCGCCCCCGGCACCCTCGCCGAGCTGCGGGTCGGCCAGCCCGCCCGGCTGGCCACCAGCCTGGTGGTCCGGGAGGACTCGCTCACCCTCTACGGCTTCGCCGACGACGACGCCAAGCAGCTCTTCGAGCTGCTCCAGACCGCCAGCGGGGTGGGGCCGCGGCTGGCCCAGGCGGTGCTTGCCGTCCACACTCCGGATGCGATCCGCAAGGCCATCGCCAACGCCGACACCGCGGCGCTGACCCGGGTGCCCGGCATCGGCAAGAAGGGCGCCGAGCGGCTCGTGCTCGAACTGCGGGACCGGATCGGCCCGGTGCCGGTGGGCGCCGACGGCGCGGCCGGGGTGACCGCCGGCGCCTGGCCGGAGCAGGTCCGCCAGGCGCTGGTCGGGCTCGGCTGGAGCGCCGCCCAGGCCGAGCAGGCGGTGGCCGCGGTCGCGGAGACCGTCGACGGGGAGACCCCGCCCGTGCCGGTCCTGCTCAAGCAGGCCATCCGCCTCCTGGGCCGCACGCGATGAGCAACGACAATCTCGTCTCGGCGTACGTCAGCGACGCGGAGCGGGACGCGGAGGCCAGCGTCCGGCCTCGGCGGCTGGAGGAGTTCATCGCCCAGCACCGGGTGCGCGACCAGCTCGACCTGCTGCTGCAGGGCGCCATGCGGCGCGGCTCCCCGCCCGACCACATCCTCCTGTCGGGGCCGCCTGGCCTGGGTAAGACCACCCTGGCCAACATCGTGGCCGCGGAGCTGGGTTCGGGGATCCGGGTGACAAGTGGGCCGGCGATCGAGCGCTCCGGCGACCTGGCCGCCATCCTGACCAGCCTCGCCGAGGGTGACGTGCTCTTCATCGACGAGATCCACCGGATCGCCAAGCCGGCCGAGGAGCTGCTCTACAGCGCCATGGAGGACTTCCGGGTCGACGTGGTGGTCGGCAAGGGTCCGGGGGCGACCGCCATCCCGCTCGACGTGGAGCCGTTCACCCTGGTCGGGGCGACCACGCGGTCCGGCCTGCTCACCGGCCCGATGCGGGACCGGTTCGGCTTCGTCGCGCACCTCGACTTCTACTCCCCGGCCGACCTGGAGACGCTGCTGCACCGGTCCGCGCGGATCCTCGGCGTGCCGATCACCGCCGACGGGGCGGCGGAGATCGCCGGCCGGTCCCGGGGCACGCCCCGGATCGCCAACCGGCTGCTGCGCCGGGTCCGCGACTTCGCCGAGGTCCGCGCCGAGGGGGTGGTCAACCTGGAGACCGCCCAGGCGGCCCTGACCGTCTACGACGTCGACGCGCTCGGCCTGGACCGGCTGGACCGGGCGGTGCTCACGGCCCTGGTCGACTCGTTCCGGGGCGGTCCCGTGGGGCTCTCCACCCTCGCCGTGGCGGTGGGGGAGCAGCCGGACACGGTCGAGGAGGTGTGCGAGCCCTTCCTGGTCCGGGCCGGGCTGCTGGCGCGGACGCCGCGCGGCCGGGTCGCCACGGCGGCCGCCTGGCTCCATCTGGGGCGTACCCCGCCGAATGGTACATTTGGCACGGATGCCCCTCCCGCGCCCGATCTGTTCTCGGCGCAGACCGATCAGCCGTGATCCGAACGTGATCTGTGCCGCATTCGGTGTTCTCAGGTGCAGGGATTAGACTTCGCCGCGGTTTGTACAGGACGTGAGAAGTCGCCTCCGCTCCGGCACCCCACCGGGGGGAGCAGAGGCCAATGGGAAGGTCGACAACCGTGCAGAACCTTGCAGCAGGTGGCGGAGGGGCCGGCGGTCTGACGCCGATCCTCATGATCGCTCTGCTCTTCGGCGTCATGTACTTCATGATGATCCGCCCGCAGCAGAAGCGTCGCCGTGAGGCCGAGCAGATGCAGTCCGCGCTCGGCGTGGGCGACGAGGTGGTCACCATCGGCGGGCTCTACGGCACGGTGACCGGGGTCGAGGACGAGACCGTCCTCATCGAGGTGGCCCCGGGCGTGCAGACCCGGTACGCCCGCCCGGCGATCGCCCGCGTGGTCAAGCGGGTCGAGGTTCCGGAGGCCGAGACGATCTCCGAGGAAGCCGAGTCGGTCAAGGAGTGACACCGGCCCCGGACGGGGCAGCGGATTCACTCACACAAGTGGATAGTTGGGTCGGCGTCCGACGCCGGCACGCGGGGAACCCCGCGCGACGCCGCCGCGTCGTGCGCCGGGGAGGCGTGCCGTCCGGCGGCGCCGACCCCCGGAGCAGTCGGGCGGACACCCCCGGCCCGACAATCTCGCCGCTGCCGAAGCGGCGCGACCGTACAGGGAGACAGGACAGCCGTGGCACCACCTCAGGGACAGATGCGCCCCGGACGGCAGCTCGCCGTACTCGGGTTCATCTTCGTCGTCCTCTATCTTTTGGTGTTCTTCTCGGGCGGCGCCAGCGGTGGCTGGAAGGACCGGCTGGAGCCCCGGCTCGGCCTGGACCTCGTCGGCGGCACCCGGCTGACGCTCGAGGCCACCAACACCGTGGACGGCAAGCCCCCGACCGCCGCCAACCTGGAGGAGGCGCGGCAGATCATCGAGAACCGGGTCAACGCCTTCGGCGTGGCCGAGGCCGAGGTGGTCACCGAGGGCAACCGGAACATCGTCATCTCCCTGCCCGGCCAGAACCGGGACCTGACGGACGTCGGTGAGGCCGCCGAGCTGCGGTTCCGCAAGGTGCTCAAGGCCACCGACGGCAGCGGCGCCGCCGCCGCGCCGGCCCCGACCGCCAGCGCCACCCCGGCTCCCTCGGGCAGCGCCACCCCGACCCCGTCGGGCAGCGCCACCCCCAAGCCCTCCGGCAGCGCCTCGCCCAAGGTGACCTCGTCGCCGAGCGCCGGCGGGCAGGGCGGCATGGCCCCGACGCCGAGCGCCAGCGCCGCCGCGCCGACCCCGTCGGCGACGCCGAGCGCCGCCGCGCCGAGCCCGAGCGCCAGCGCCGAGCCGGTGCCGCAGAGCGTCGAGCAGCAGCGCAAGGCCATCGAGCAGAAGGTGGGTGCGGCCGCCTGGGCCGCCGCGTCCGGCCTCCAGGCGCCGGCCGACCTGACCGCCGACCCGTCGCTGGCCGACAAGCTCAAGCCGTTCGGCACGCTCTCCCCGCAGGAAGTCGCGGTGCTGCCGGTCGGGATGCAGTTCAACGTCCCGATGATCACCTGCGCCCAGCTCGACGACCGGCCGGCGGCGTCGATCAAGGACGAGAACCAGCAGGCGGTCGCCTGCGAGTCCGGCGCCAAGTACCTGCTCGACAAGGCCAAGGTGCTGGGCACCGACGTCAAGAACGCCTCCGCCCAGCTCGACCAGACGAGCTCCTGGGTGGTCAGCCTGAACTTCACCGGCAAGGGCCAGGAGAAGTGGACCGCGCTGACCCGCGAGGCGTTCACCAACGAGGGTCAGGCCTGCGACCAGACCGCGCTCGGCTCGGACGGCAAGTGCCGGGTCGCCGTGGTGCTGGACAACGAGATCGTCTCGTCCCCGGAGATCCAGGGCGTGCTGACCGGTGACTCGCAGATCACCGGCAGCTTCGACAACAAGAGCGCCAACGCGCTGGCCAGCCAGCTCCGCTACGGCGCCCTGCCGGTGACCTTCGAGCCGCAGGAGCAGCAGAACGTCACCGCGACCCTGGGCGACAGCCACCTCAAGGCGGGCCTGCTCGCGGCCGGCATCGGCATGCTGCTGGTCATCATCTACTCGTTCTTCTACTACCGGCTGCTCGGCTCGGTCATCTTCCTGAGCCTGGTGCTCTCGGCGCTGCTGGTCTTCGGCGCGCTCGTGGTGCTCGGCCGGTCGATCGGGTTCACCCTCACGCTCGCCGGCATCGCCGGCATGATCGTCTCGCTCGGTGTGGCGGCGGACTCGTTCGTCATCTACTTCGAACGGCTCAAGGACGAGATCCGGGAGGGGCGCAGCCCCCGCAGCGCGGTGCCGCGGGCCTGGGTCCGGGCCCGGCGGACGATCATCTCGGCCAACGCCATCACCCTGATGTCAGCCGTGGTGCTCTACATCGTCTCGGTCGGCGCGGTGAAGGGCTTCGCCTTCGCGCTCGGCCTGGCGACCGTGCTCGACCTGGTCGTCGTGTTCCTCTTCCGTCACCCGATCATGACGATGTTCGCCCGCACCCGGGCGTTCCTGTCCCCGCGGGTCAGCGGCCTGGGCCGGGCGCTCCCGGCCCGGTCGGCCGAGGCGGGCACCGGCCGCAACCCGCGCGTCAAGGAGGCCTGAGATGGCTAAGAGTGGTCTGGCCGCCCGGCTCTACCGGGGCGAGGCCGATCTCAACATCGTCGGCAAGCGCAAGCTCTGGTTCGGCGTGGCCGGCCTGCTGGTGCTGATCGCCGTGCTGAGCTTCGCGATCAGCGGCTTCAAGCTCGGCATCGAGTTCGCCGGCGGCAACTCGTTCCAGGTGCCGGCCAGCGTCGGCACGCTGGAGCAGGCCGAGACGAAGGTCAATGCCGCGCTCGCCGCCAAGGGCGGCGGTGCCGAGGTCGTCACCGCGCAGAAGGTCGGCAGCACCAGCGGCGAGTACTACGAGTTGCGCACCGGGCAGCTCACGGCGGAGCAGGCCAACCAGGCCAAGACCGAGATGGCGCAGTCGTTCGGCATCCAGGCCGACCAGATCAGCGGCAGCCAGGTCTCCGAGGCGTGGGGCAGCCAGGTCACCTCCCGCGCCCTGCTCGGCCTGGTGATCTTCGTGGCCGTGGTGGCGATCTACCTGATCCTCCGCTTCGAGTGGCGGATGGCGGCCGCCGCGATCGCGTCGCTCTTCACGAACCTGCTGCTCACCGCCGGCATCTACTCGCTGGTCGGCTTCGAGGTCACCCCGTCGACGATCATCGGCTTCCTCACCATCCTGGGCTTCGCGCTCTACGACGTGGTGGTGGTCTTCGACAAGGTCCAGGAGAACACCCGCGGCATCACCGCCAACAACAACCAGACCTACGGCGAGGCCGCCAACCTGGCGTTGAACCAGAGCCTCATGCGGTCGCTGAACACCTCGGTGGTCGCGCTGCTCCCGGTCGGCGGCCTGCTCTTCATCGGTGCCGGCCTGCTGGGCGCGGGCACCCTGAAGGACCTGGGTCTGGTGCTCTTCGTCGGTATGGCGGTGGCCTTCCTGACCTCGATCCTGCTGGCCACCCCGCTGCTGGTGCTGCTCAAGAACCAGGACCCGCGGATCAGCGCGCACAACAAGCGGGTGCTGGCCCGCCGGGGCGCCATCGCCCGTGGCGAGGTCACCCCGAAGGGCGCGCCGCGGGCCGCGGCGGCCAGCGCCGACGAGGCCATCGACCCCGAGGCGGCCGCCCTGGCCGGCGCCGCCCCGAAGGTCGGCGCCCGGCCGGCCGCCAAGCGCCCCACCGGCGCCCGGGGCGGGCGCCCGGCCGGTGGCGGAGGCAACCGGCCCGGTGGCGCGAAGCGTCGCTGACCGCACACCCGGTAGGGATCGACCCGGCGGCGTCCGCCATGCTGTGAAAGCGGCATGACGGACGCCGCCGTCGTTCGAGAGGACATGGGACACCGTGACGGAGACCCACACCACCGGGGTACGAGGAGACAGCGGCCCGGAGGTCGCCCGCCTGGTCGCCAGCCGCGTGCTGGACGTGCCGGACTTCCCGAAGCCCGGGGTCATGTTCAAGGACCTGATGCCGCTCTTCGCCGACGGCACGGCCTTCCGCGAGGTGATCGACGGGATCATCGCGTACCACGGGCGGGACTCGTTCGACGCGGTGGTCGGCATCGAGGCGCGCGGCTTCGTGCTCGCCGCGGCGGTCGCGTACGCCACCGGGGTCGGCGTGGTGCCGGTGCGCAAGGCCGGCAAGCTGCCCCGGGCCACCCACGCGGCCTCCTACGCCCTCGAGTACGGCGAGGCGACCCTGGAGGTGCACCAGGACGCCTTCACGGCCGGGCACCGGGTCCTCGTCCTGGACGACGTGCTCGCCACCGGCGGCACCGCCGAGGCCACCCTGGATCTGGTGGAGCGGGCCGGCGGCACGGTGGTCGGCTTCACGGTGCTCATGGAGCTGGGCTTCCTCAAGGGCCGGGAGCGGCTCGCCCCGCGTCCGGTCCATGCCCTGCTGACCGTTTGAGCCCACCGACCCGTCGGGCGGACCCGGCGCGGTCCGTCCGGCGGAGCGGCGGCGTACCCTGCGTACGGGTAGCATTGCCCTTTGCTTGACCGGGCGGGTGACCGTCCGGCGGCGCGGGGCTGCCGGGGCCGCGAGGTTCCGATGCCCGGCGCGGAACAACTCCGGCCCCTCGGCCGGTTGGACAGGACGTCGGCCGGACGGCCGGCGCTTCCCGGCGAGCGGTGAGGAGGCCGGTGTCCCACGATGTCGTCCCTCCGGTGGAGGGCACGGTGCACCCGACAGGCGACGCGGACGGCTCGGTGACCGAGCGCAGCGGCAACCCGCCGGCGCGGGTGACGGGCGCCGGTGCCAGCGGCGGGCCCGACGGGAAGGCGGACGGCGGGGCGGTCGTGGTGCCGTTCCCGACCGACGGCGCGGCGGACCCCACGCCGGCCGGCGGTTTCGCCCTTTCCAACGCGCCGACCGGCCGCAGGGTGCGCGCCCGGCTGGCCCGCTTCAACGCGCCCTGGCAGACCTCGCAGGTCAGCGAGGTGCTGGAGCCGCTGATCGCCACCCACCGCGAGAACCACCCCAAGGCCGACGCCCGGCTGCTCCAGCGCGCCTTCGACACGGCCGCGCGCTGGCACTCGGGTCAGTACCGCAAGTCCGGTGACCCCTACATCACCCACCCGCTCGCGGTGGCGACCATCCTGGGCAACCTCGGTATGGACACCACCACGCTGGTCGCGGCGCTGCTGCACGACACGATCGAGGACACCGAATACACCCTCGACCAGATGCGCGCCGACTTCGGCGGCGAGGTGGCCCTGCTGGTCGACGGCGTCACCAAGCTCGACAAGGTCAAGCTGGGCGACGCGGCCAAGGCGGAGACGATCCGCAAGATGGTCGTGGCCATGGCGAAGGACCCGCGGGTCCTGGTGATCAAGCTGGCCGACCGGCTGCACAACATGCGCACCCTGACCTTCCTGCCCCGGCCCAAGCAGGAGCAGAAGGCCAAGGAGACGCTGGAGATCCTCGCCCCGCTGGCCCACCGCCTCGGTATGAACACCATCAAGTGGGAGCTGGAGGATCTGGCCTTCGGCACCCTGTTCCCGAAGCGGTTCGAGGAGATCAACCGGCTGATCGGGGAGCACCAGCCGCAGCGCGAGGCGCTGCTGCGCCAGGTGACCCAGAAGGTGTCCACCGACCTCAAGGCCGCCAAGATCAAGGCGGAGACCACCGGCCGGCCGAAGCACCTCTACTCGATCTACCAGAAGATGATCGTGCGGGGGCGCGACTTCAACGACATCTACGACCTGGTCGGGGTGCGGATCCTGGTCGACACGGTGCGCGACTGCTACGCGGCGCTGGGCGTCATCCACGCCAACTGGCAGCCGGTGCCGGGCCGGTTCAAGGACTACATCGCCATGCCCAAGTTCAACATGTACCAGTCGTTGCACACGACGGTCATCGGGCCCACCGGCAAGCCGGTGGAGATGCAGATCCGCACCTACGCGATGCACCGCACCGCGGAGTTCGGCATCGCCGCGCACTGGAAGTACAAGGAGCACAAGGGCGTTCCGGTGGTCGGCCCGCCGGCGCACATCGACGAGATGACCTGGCTGCGCCAGCTGCTGGACTGGCAGCGGGAGGCGGCCGACCCGAGCGAGTTCCTCGACGCGCTGCGGTTCGACCTGTCCAGCCAGGAGGTCTACGTCTTCACCCCGAAGGGTGACGTCATCCCGCTGCCGACCGGGTCGACGCCGGTGGACTTCGCGTACGCCGTGCACACCGAGGTCGGGCACAAGTGCATCGGCGCCCGAGTCAACGGCAAGCTGGTGCCGCTGGAGTCGACGCTGTCCAACGGCGACGTGATCGAGATCTTCACCTCGAAGTCCGACACGGCCGGCCCGACGCAGGACTGGCTCGGTTTCGTCAAGAGCCCGCGCGCCCGCACCAAGATCCGCCAGTACTTCAACAAGGAGCGGCGCGAGGAGGCGATCGAGGCCGGCAAGGACTCGATCGTCAAGGCGATGCGCAAGCAGGGCATGCCGTTGCAGCGCATGCTCACCTCGGACGCGCTCATGGCGATCGCCCGGGACCTGCACCTGGCCGACGTGGCCTCGCTCTACGCGGCGGTCGGCGACAGCCAGGTCTCCGCGCAGTCGGTGGTGCAGAAGCTGATGGCCGCGTACGGCGGCGAGGAGGGCGCGGCGGAGGACATCGCCGAGACCGCCGTCGCCACCCGGCCGCCGCGCAGCCGGCAGAGCAGCGCCGACCCGGGCGTGGTGGTCCGCGGGGTCAGCGACGTCTGGATCAAGCTGGCCCGCTGCTGCACCCCGGTCCCGCCGGACGCCGTGTTCGGCTTCGTCACCCGCTCCGGCGGGGTGAGCGTGCACCGGGACGACTGCGCCAACGCCGAGGACCTGCGGGCGCAGAGCGAGCGGGTGGTCGAGGTCAGCTGGAAGCTCACCTCCGCCTCCACGTTCCTGGTGGCCATCCAGGTGGAGGCCCTCGACCGGCACAAGCTCCTCGCGGACGTGACCCGGGTGCTCTCCGACGAGCGGGTCAACATCCTCTCCGCGACGGTCACCACCACCCGGGACCGGGTGGCGGTGAGCCGGTTCAGCTTCGAGATGGCCGACCCGAAGCACCTCGGGCACCTGCTGGCCGCGGTCCGCAAGGTCGACGGCGTCTTCGACGCCTACCGGGTCACCTCGGGCGCCTGACAGCGACAGGGGCACACGGAGAAGCGCCCGCCGGCGGTCTGCCGGCGGGCGCTTCGTCGTCGTGCGGGCGGGTCAGCCGCCCTGGATGTCGCTCAGGCTCATCTTGGTGATGACGATCTCCTTCTTCGGGTGACCGCCGCCGGCCTGCTGGGCGAAGGCGCCGTCGTCACCGGCCGCGGCCACCTGCTTCACCACGTCCATGCCGCCGGTGATGGTGCCGAGCACCGTGTAGTTCGGGTCGAGCTGCGAGTCGCCGTAGACGATGAAGAACTGGCTGCCCGTGCTGCCCGGCTGGCCGGAGTTGGCCATCGCGATGACGCCCTCCGGGTACGGGGGCCGCTTGTTGGTCGGCAGGTTCTCCTCGGCCAGGTTGTAGCTCGGGCCGCCGGTGCCGTCGGTCTCGCGCCAGCCGTTGCCGGTCGCGCTCGGGTCGCCGCACTGGAGCACCTTGATGCCCTCGGTCACGAGCCGGTGGCACTTGGTGTTGTCGAAGAAGCCCTTGCTGGCCAGGTGGGTGAAGCTGCCGGCGGTGCAGGGCACCAGGCCGCGGTCGAGCTTCGCGGTGATCGGGCCCAGGTTGGTGTCGATCGTCATCGTCTGGGCGCCCTTGTTGGCCTGCTGGGCCGGGGGCAGCCCGACGTCCTTGATCTGCTTCGGGCGCCCCTCGGCGGGAACCTCGGTGTAGGCGCACTGGGAGAACCCGTCGCCACCGGCGGCGTTCTGCTTCTTGTCGTCACCGCCGAGCGAGGTGGCGAGCCAGACGGTGCCGGCCACGACGAGCACCAGCACGGCCGCGGCACCGACGATGGCCTGGGTCTGCCGGCGCTTGCGGGCCTTGCCGGCGCGCTCGGCCATCTCCCGCTCGAGGCGGGCCCGCGCCGCCGCGCGCTGCCGCTCTCTCGTGGACGTCACGGTCACTCCTCACATGCTTCTCGGGTACGGCGGTGCTCGCCGCTGCTCAGGATGGGTCAGCCGGCGCTGGGGCTCGCCGCCGGCGCGCTCGTGGCGGCCGGCGCGGCGTTCGGCTCGCCGACGGTGAGGCTCTGGATCACCACGTCCGTCTTCGGCTTGACCTTGGCCCCACTCCCATTGTCCACGGTCGGCAGGGCACCGATCTTCTCCACCACGTCGAGGCCGCCGGTGACCTTGCCGACGACGGTGTACGCCGGCGTCGCCGGGCTGAAGTCCTTGAAGAAGATCAGGAACTGGCTCCCGTTGCTGCCCGGCGGGTTCCCGATCATGGCGACCGTGCCCTTCGGGTACGCCGGGGGCTGCGCCGGCGCCGGCGAGGCCGACGGGCTGGCCTCCGGCGTGGTGGGGACGTTCTCGTTGTAGAACGAGTAGGTCGGGCCGCCGAGGCCGCTGCCGCTCGGGTCGCCACAGCGCAGCGCCCCCTCGGCGGTGATCTCGTGGCACTTGGTGTTGTCGTAGAACGACTTGCCGGCCAGGAACGAGATGCTCGCGGCGCCGCACGGGGCGGCGGCCAGGTCCAGGTCGGCGGTGATCGGGCCGCCCTGGTTGGTCGTGACCGTCATGGCCCGGGTGCCGGAGGTGGGCAGGCCGGTGGTGGCCGGGGTGCCCACGTCCTTGAGGTTGGTGTTGGCCGTGGCGTCCTGCGGCGTCCAGAGGCAGGTGTCCTCGGCGGCCTGCTTCTTCGGCTCGGAGTCGAAGGCGCCGAGCGCCCAGGCCGAGCCGACCACGATCAGCGCGAGCACCACGGCGGCGCCGACGCCGGCCTGGATCTGCCGGCGGCGCTTCGCGGCCGCGGCCCGCCGGGCCAACTGCCGGTCGAGCTTGGCCCGCGCCAGTTTGCGCTGCCGGTCCCTGCTGGAAGCCACCCGTGCTCCCCTTCCTCTACCCTGGTCCTCGCCGGCGCCGGGCGCTGCCCGCCCGCTGTCGCGGAGGTGCGCCACGCCACACGCCCGCCAGAGTGTACGGGTACGGGCTGGGAAAGTGGTGTACGAGGTCGGGCCTCGGTTTATCGGGCGTTGTCACTGTTGCTGGCGGGGCCACCGGGGCCGGTGGTCGGCGAAAGCCGGTGGCCCGTGCGACTAGGCTGCTGACAGGGACGACGACCGGACGGAAGGGGAGCGGACGTGCTCGTGGCCGGCTTTCCCGCGGACGCCTTCGGCACCAACTGCTATGTGGTGGCGACCGCGCCGGGGGAGCAGTGCGTGGTGGTCGACCCCGGCATCGGGGTCCTCGACCGGCTCGACGCCGTGCTCGCCGAGCACCGCCTGCACCCGGCCGCCGTGCTGCTCACCCACGGCCACCTCGACCACACCTTCTCGGTGGCCCCGGTCTGCGGCGCGCGGGGCATCCCCGCGTACGTCCACCCGGAGGACCGGGAGCTGCTGGCCGACCCGGCCAAGGCGCTCTCGATGGACCTCACCCAGCTCTTCGGCGGCCGGCTGCCGTACGCCGAGCCGGAGGACGTGGCGGAGCTGACCGACGGCGCGAGGTTGTCGCTGGCCGGGTTGGAGATCACCGTCGACCACGCTCCGGGCCATACCGGCGGGTCGGTGCTGTTCCGGATGCCCGGCGCCGGCTCGCCCTGGGAGGCCGAGCAGATCTGCCTCTCCGGTGACGTGCTGTTCGCCGGCTCGATCGGCCGCACCGACCTGCCGGGCGGCAGCATGCCCCGCATGCTGGCCAGCCTCCGGGAGAAGGTCCTCCCGCTGGCCGACGACACCGTCGTCCTGCCCGGCCACGGCCCGCAGACCACCATCGGCCGCGAGCGCGCGACCAACCCGTACCTCGTCGAGGTGTCGGGCACCGGCGGCGCGCGCCCGGCCGCGCCCACCCGCGGCCTGTAGCCGCACCCACGACCTCCCCACGCGGTCCGCGTGGGACGCAAGGAGTACGCGATGAGCAAGCCCACGCCCATCTCCGGTTTCCCGGAGTGGACGCCCGCCCAGCGGATGATCGAGCAGTTCGTGCTGGACCGGATCCGCGCCACCTTCGAGCTGTACGGCTTCGCGCCGCTGGAGACCCGCTCGGTCGAGCCCCTCGACCAGCTGCTGCGCAAGGGGGAGACCTCGAAGGAGGTCTACGTGCTGCGCCGGCTGCAGGCCGACACCGACGGTCCCGCCGGTGACGACGCGCTCGGCCTGCACTTCGACCTGACCGTGCCGTTCGCCCGGTACGTGCTGGAGAACGCCGGCAAGCTCCAGTTCCCGTTCCGCCGCTACCAGATCCAGAAGGTGTGGCGGGGCGAGCGCCCGCAGGAGGGGCGCTACCGGGAGTTCCTCCAGGCCGACATCGACATCGTCGACCGGGACACCCTGCCGGCCCACTACGAGGCCGAGATGCCGCTGGTGATCGGCGACGCGCTGCGCTCGCTGCCGATCCCGCCGGTGCGGATCCAGGTCAACAACCGCAAGATCTGCGAGGGCTTCTACCGGGGCGTCGGGCTGACCGACCCCGAGGCGGCGCTGCGGGCGGTCGACAAGCTCGACAAGATCGGCCCCGCGAAGGTGGCCGAGCTGCTGGCGGAGACCGCCGGGGCGAGCGAGGCGCAGGCCAAGGCGGTCCTGGCCCTCGCGGAGATCTCCGCGCCGGACGCCTCGTTCGCCGACGCGGTGCGCGCCCTCGGGGTGACCGACCCGCTGCTGGACGAGGGCATCGCGGAGCTGGTCGGGGTCGTGGAGACCGCCGCCGCGCACTCGCCCGGTCTCTGCGTCGCCGACCTGCGGATCGCCCGCGGCCTGGACTACTACACCGGCACGGTCTACGAGACGCAGATGATCGGCTACGAGCGGTTCGGCTCGGTCTGCTCCGGTGGCCGGTACGACAACCTGGCGAGTTCCGGCGCCACCCGCTTCCCGGGGGTGGGCATCTCGATCGGGGTGACCCGGCTGCTCGGCCTGCTCTTCGGCGCGGGCGGGCTGTCGGTGTCCCGGGACGTGCCGACCTGCGTGCTGGTCGCGGTGACCGCCGAGGAGGAGCGGGCGGCCAGCAACCGGGTGGCCGAGGCGCTGCGCTCGCGGGGCATCCCGACCGAGGTGTCGCCGAGCGCGGCCAAGTTCGGCAAGCAGATCCGGTACGCCGAGCGGCGCGGGATCCCGTACGTCTGGTTCCCCGGCGCCGAGGGCGACGAGGTGAAGGACATCCGCTCGGGCGAGCAGGTGGCCGCCGCGGCGGGGGAGTGGACGCCGCCCCGGGCCGACCTGAAACCGCTGGTCGGACCCGCGACCGCTGGCGCCTGACGACGATTGGACCTACGGTGGCGTAAGTTACGCCACCGTAGGGAGATCGCCGTGACCGTGCTCAGCCAGACCGCCCTGCTCCTCGAACTCGAACCCGTGGTCGAGAAGAACCTCGACCGGCACCTGTCGCTGGCCAAGGAGTGGTTCCCGCACGAGTACGTGCCGTGGAGCGAGGGGCGGACCTTCGACGGCCCGCTCGGCGGCGAGCCGTGGGCGGAGGGCGACTCGGCCATCCCCGAGGTGGCCCGGACCGCGCTGATCGTCAACCTGCTCACCGAGGACAACCTGCCCTCGTACCACCACGAGATCGCCCAGCTGTTCGGGCGGGACGGCGCGTGGGGGACCTGGGTGCACCGGTGGACCGCCGAGGAGGGGCGGCACGGCACGGCGATCCGCGACTACCTGACGGTGACCCGGGCGGTCGACCCGGTGGCCCTGGAGCGGGCCCGGATGACGCACATGTCGGCGGGCTACGTGAACACCCACGACGACGAGGTGCTGCACTCGCTGGCGTACGTCTCGTTCCAGGAGCTGGCCACCCGGATCTCGCACCGCAACACCGGCCGGGCGACCGGCGACCCGGCCTGCGAGGCGCTGCTGTCCCGGGTGGCCGCCGACGAGAACCTGCACATGGTCTTCTACCGCAACCTGCTCGGGGCCGCCATCGAGCTGGCACCGAGCCAGGCCATGCGGGCCGTGGCCGACGTGCTGGCCGACTTCCAGATGCCGGGCGTGGGCATCGACGGCTTCGCCCGCAAGTCGGTGGCGATCGCCCTGGCCGGCATCTACGACCTGCGGCAGCACCGGGACGAGGTCGTGGTGCCGGTGCTGCGCCAGTGGAACCTGTTCGAGGCGACCGGCCTGGACGCCGACGGCGAGGCCGCCCGCGACCAGATCGCCGCCCAGCTGGAGAGCCTGGAGACCCAGGCGGCCCGGTTCGAGGAGAAGCGCGCGGCCCGCGCCGCCCGCCTCGCCGCGGCGCGCTGAGCGCGGGCTTCGGGCGCGGCCGCCGCCGGCTCTCGGGACGGCGGCCGGCGCCCGGAGCCGCTCTCGCGCTCCACGCCGGCCCCGGTCAGGCCGGCTGGTCGAGGGGGAAGAGCAGGCAGCTCGACGTGGCGTGGGCGATCAGCCGGTCCCGCCCGTCGGTCAGCCGGGCCTCGGCCAGGGCGGTGCGGCGGCCCCGCTGGAGCACGGTGCCCTCGCAGCGCAGGGTGCCGCTCGCGACGGTGACGGGGCGGAGGAACTTCACGTTCAGGTCCAGCGAGGTGTAGCCGACGCCGGCCGGCAGGGTGGTGTGCACGGCGCACGCGGCGGCGGTGTCCAGCAGCGTGGAGAGGACGCCGCCGTGCACGGTGCCGAGCGGGTTGTAGTGGAACTCCTGCGGCACCAGCTCGACCGCGACGCGGCCCTCGTCGGCCTCCATGCGGGCCATGTCGATGAGGTGCATGACCGGCGGCGCGGCCAGCTCCCCGGCGATCATCGCGCGGAGCAGCTCCAGGCCGCCGCGCCGACCGATGTGGGCGGCCCCGGCGACCGGGTCGGACCAGGTGAAGGTGCGGCTGCGCTCCTGCGTCTGTGTCATGGACTCAGCCTCGCAGCGCGTTGCTGAGTCTGTCAATCAGACCTAGCCTGGTCGGCATGAGACCCGCGGCACTGGACTGGTCGGTGGAGAACTGCACGATCGCCCGCGCCATGGAGATCCTCGGCGAGCGGTGGACCCTGGTCGTGCTCCGAGAGGTCTTCAACGGCGTGCGCCGCTTCGACGACATGCGGGTGCGCACCGGCATCCCCCGGCAGGTGCTCACCAACCGGCTGGCCATGCTGGTCGAGCAGGGGGTGCTGCGCCGGGAGCCGTACCGGGAGCCGGGCAGCCGGCTGCGGCACGAGTACCGGCTCACCGACAAGGGCCTCGACCTCTGGCCGGTGCTGGTGGCGGTGCTCGGCTGGGGCGACCGCTACCTGGCCGATCCGGACGGCTCGCCGCTGGCCGTGGCCCACCGCGACTGCGGCGCCGAGGTGCGGGTGGCGCTGCGCTGCGCTGCGGGCCACGAGCTGACCGACCCGCGCGACGTGCTGCCGCGACCCGGCCCGGGGGCCCGCCGCCGGGCCTGAGCGGACCGGCCGGCTCTGACAGCCGATGTCGATGATGTTGCTTCGCGGTTACATCGCACAGCCCTGCGAATTCGGGCAAAGCCATGTCTTGCTTACGATCTTAAATATGTGAATACTTTGGTGACCCGGCCGGTTTCCCCAGGTCGGCCGGGTTGTCCCCGGGCACGTCCGCATGACAGTGCCCGTCACCCCCATCCGGAGGTTGTTACATGCGACCCACGAGGTCCACGCTCCGCCGCGCCATGGTCGTCGCGGTGGCCGGCACCCTGGTCACCGGATCACTGCTCGGCGCTCCCGCCCAGGCGGCCCCCGCCTCGCCCGCCTCGCCCGACGCCGCCGCCGCCCTCGCCACGAAGCTCGGTGACCGCGCCGCCGGCGCGTACGCCGACAGCAGCGGCAAGATGGTCGTCGCGGTGACCGACGCCGCGGCCGCCCGCCAGGTCCGCGCCGCCGGCGCCACGCCGAAGCTCGTCACCCGGGGCGCCGACAAGCTCCGTTCCGCCACCGCGGAGCTGGAGAGGTCCGCCAAGATCCCGGGCACCGCCTGGTGGACCGACGCCGTCACCAACCAGGTCGTCGTCTCCGTCGACAGCACCGTCACCGGCGCCAAGCTGGAGCGGGTCAAGGCCGCGGCCGCGCGTACCGGCGGCACGGTCCGGATCGAGGCCGAGGCCGGCGTGCTCAGCACCCGGATCTCCGGCGGCCAGGCCATCTACACCGGTGGCTACCGCTGCTCGCTGGGCTTCAACGTGCGCAGCGGCTCGACCTACTACTTCCTGACCGCCGGCCACTGCACCAACCTGGGCTCGACCTGGTACTCGAACTCCGGCCAGACCAGCGTGCTGGGCACCCGTACCGGCACCAGCTTCCCGGGCAACGACTACGGCATCGTGCGGCACAGCAACTCGGCCAACGCGACCGGCAACGTGTACCTCTACAACGGCACCTACCAGGACATCACCACGGCCGGCAACGCCTACGTCGGCCAGTCGGTCCGGCGCTCCGGCAGCACCACCGGCGTGCGCAGCGGCTCGGTGACCGCTTTGAACGCCACCGTCAACTACGCCGAGGGCAGCGTCTCCGGCCTGATCCGCACCACCGTCTGCGCCGAGGGCGGCGACAGTGGCGGCTCGCTCTTCGCCGGCAGCACCGCGCTGGGCCTCACCTCCGGTGGCAGCGGCAACTGCTCCTCCGGCGGCACCACCTACTTCCAGCCGGTCACCGAGGTGCTGAGCCGCTACGGCGTCAGCGTCTTCTGACCGATCGCACGTGAACGGGCCGCCGGGCGACCGGCGGCCCGTCCGCGTGCGGATCACCGGACCGGGCGCCGCCGGGACTCCTCCGCCACCGGCGGGTCGGGGCGCCGCGCCGACCAGCTGCGGTGGGCCCGGCGGGCGGAGAGGACCGCGGCCAGCGGCCAGAGCGCGACGGCCAGCGCGGCCACCCGCTCGGCCAGCCCGGTCCGCGAGCCGCCGGTCACCTCGACGACGAACCAGCCGAAGAGGACCAGCAGCAGCGCGGTCGCGGCCAGCGCCACCGGCGGGCGGAACGCCCACGGCGGCGTGCCGGCTGGCGTGGCGGCCACGCCACGGCGGACGGCCCGGGGCAGCCGCAACGCCGACCCGGCCGGCCAGAGCGACAGGGCCAGCACCGCTACGGTCGCCACCGTCCCGTGCGCCGGCGATCCGCCGACCTGCGGCCGGGGGAAGGCGATCAGCGCGATGGTGGCCGTCCCCCCGAGCGCGAGCAGGAACCGGCTGGGCAGCCCGGCCGCGTGCAGGACCAGTGCCGTGCCCACGTAGCAGCAGCCGAGCAGCACCAGGCAGGCCGCCATCAGCCACGAGTCGGTCGCGCCCTCGCCGGCGAGCTCGCTGATCGTGTCCCGGACCGGGTCGTAGCCGGGCGGCTGCCGGGCCCCGGCCACCGTCCAACCCGCCACCAGCAGGACCGGCGCCGCCGCCGCCGTGGCCACGGCCCAGCTCGGTACGGCACGCACCCGGCCACGGTAACCGCCGCGACCGGCCCCGGCCCGGGGTTCGCGGCGGCCCGTCCCGCCGGGTGCCGGGGAGCCGGCCCGCCCGTCCTGACAGAATGCGGGAAGCAGACGTGGACCAGATGAGGAGACGCAAGCCGTGATCCGTACCCACAATGCCGGAAGCCTGCGCGCCGCGGACGCCGGCTCGACGGTGACGCTCGCCGGGTGGGTGGCCCGCCGGCGCGACCACGGCGGTGTCATCTTCGTCGACCTGCGCGACGCCTCCGGCGTCGTGCAGGTGGTGTTCCGCGAGGAGGACGCGCACGCGCTGCGCAACGAGTTCTGCGTCAAGGTGACCGGCGAGGTGACCCGCCGCCCCGAGGGCAACGAGAACCCGGACCTGCCCACCGGCGAGGTCGAGGTGACCGCGACCGCGCTGGAGGTGCTCTCCGAGGCCGCGCCGCTGCCGCTGCCCGTCGACGACCAGATCGAGGCCGGCGACGACATCCGGCTCAAGTACCGCTACCTCGACCTGCGCCGCGGTGGCCCGGCGAAGGCCATGCGGCTGCGCTCGCGGGCCAACCAGCTGGCCCGCGCGGTGCTGCACGAGCGGGACTTCCTGGAGATCGAGACCCCGACGCTGACCCGCTCCACCCCGGAGGGCGCCCGCGACTTCCTGGTCCCGGTCCGCCTCCAGCCCGGCAGCTGGTACGCGCTGCCGCAGTCGCCGCAGCTGTTCAAGCAGCTGCTCATGGTCGGCGGCATGGAGCGCTACTACCAGATCGCCCGCTGCTACCGCGACGAGGACTTCCGCGCCGACCGGCAGCCGGAGTTCACCCAGCTCGACATCGAGATGTCCTTCGTCACCGAGGACGACGTGATCGACCTCGGCGAGGCGATCGTGGCGAAGCTCTGGTCCGACCTGGCCGGCTACGAGATCCCCCGGCCGATCCCGCGGATCACCTGGCACGACGCCATGTCCCGGTACGGCTCGGACAAGCCGGACCTGCGCTACGGCGTCGAGCTGACCGAGCTGACCGACTACCTGCGCGGCACCGAGTTCCGGGTGTTCGCCGGCGCGATCGACGCGGGCGGCTACGTCGGCGCCGTGGTCATGCCGGGCGGGGCGAGCCAGACCCGCAAGGAGCTGGACGGCTGGCAGGACTGGGCCAAGGCGCGCGGCGCGCGGGGCCTCGCGTACGTGGTGCTCGACGCGGAGACCGGCGAGGCGCGCGGCCCGGTGGCCAAGAACCTCTCCGAGGCGCACCTGGCCGGCCTGGCCGACGCGGTCGGCGCGAAGCCCGGCGACGCCGTCTTCTTCGCCGCCGGCACCGACGCCCGGGAGGCGCAGGAGCTGCTCGGCGCCGCCCGGATCGAGATCGCCAAGCGGGCCAAGCTGGTCGACGAGAGCGCCTGGGCCTTCTGCTGGGTCGTGGACGCGCCCATGTTCGAGAAGACGGACGAGGGCGGCTGGACCGCCGTGCACCACCCGTTCACCTCGCCGAACGCCGACTGGGTGGACCGGTTCGAGGAGGCTCCGGACCGGGCGCTGGCCTACGCGTACGACATCGTCTGCAACGGCAACGAGATCGGCGGCGGCTCGATCCGTATCCACCGCGGCGACGTGCAGCAGCGGGTGTTCGACCTGCTCGGCATCACCGCCGACGAGGCACAGGACAAGTTCGGCTTCCTGCTGGAGGCGTTCAAGTACGGCGCGCCGCCGCACGGCGGCATCGCGTTCGGCTGGGACCGGGTCTGCATGCTGCTGGCCGGCGCGGACTCGATCCGCGAGGTCATCGCCTTCCCGAAGACCCGCGGCGGCTTCGACCCGCTGACCGGCGCGCCGACGCCGATCACCGGCCAGCAGCGCGCCGAGGCCGGCATCGACGCCAAGCCGAAGGCGCCCACCGGCCCGCACGCCGGCACCGCCGGCCCGGCCGCCCCGGTGGCCGACCCGACCTGACCCACCGCTCCTCGCCGCCGATCATGAGGTTGGCCGTGGCCGCTCCGGCGTGTCGCGCCGCTTACCTCATGATCGGCGTGTGCGAGGGGTGGGTGGGTCGAGCTGGGCTCAGGCTGGCCGGCGTGCGGCGTGGGTGCGGATGAGTTCCTCGACACCGCGGCGGAAGGTCTCGGAGATCAGCGCGGGGTCGAAGAGGCAGCCGGCTGCCATGGCCCCGTCGCGGAGCATGACGAAATGCCGCGCGGCGGATTCGGCCCCGGTCTCGTCAATGCTCGCCAGCAGGGTGTTGATCGTGTCGAGGAACCACTGCCGGTGCGCGAGGACGGCCTGGTGCACGGGGTGGTCGGGGTCGGGATACTCCGCCACGGCGTTCAGGAAGGCGCAGCCGCGGAAGCCGGCGGACTGGATGTCCCCGGCGATCGACTCCGCGACGGCCCGGAGGGCGTCGGGCGCCGGAAGGGCGGCGGCGGAGGCCGCGTCCACCTGGTCACGGATGGCTTGATCCGCCGCCTGCAGATACGCGAGGACGAGGTCCTCCTTGCCCGGGAAGTGCCGGTAGAACGTCGCCCGGGTCACTTTCGCCTCGGCGATGATCCGGTCGACACCCACCGAGTGGATTCCCTCGCCGTAGAAAACCCTGGTCGCGGTGGCGAGGAGCCGCTGTCGCGCCTCGGACGGCCGGACGCCGGATTCGCTGCGTGCCATGAGGCCCACGATAACGAACAGAACGTTCGGTCACTACTTCCGACCGGGCGGGTGGGTAGAACGTTCGGTCTTGACGATGCGGCGCATGGCCGCTACCTTGACAACAAGACAGAACGTTCGTTCTACCTGGCGGCGCTCCGGTCGCATGCCCCTGCTGGACGCGGCCCCCCTCGGGCGCCACCGAAAGGATCACCATGACCACCGTTGCCGCACCCCGCATCTCGACGACGGCGTCCGCCTTGCGGCGGCTGTACTTCGTCCGCTTCGCCTTCGCCATCGTCTGGGCCGGCGTGACGTTTGCGATCGCCGGAGACCTCACCCCACTCGCTGTCACGCTCTTCGTGATCTACCCGCTGTTCGACGTGGCCGCCGCCGTCATCGACGCCCGCGCGTCGCGCGCCACCGGATCGCCCACCCTGCTCCACGTGAACATCGCGGTCAGCCTGCTCGCCGCGATCGGCCTGGCCGTCGCCGGCACCTCCGGTGTCCCGGCGATGCTGCAGGTCTGGGGTGCCTGGGCGATCGTGGCCGGGCTGGTGCAGCTGCTCGTGGGGGTGACCCGCCGCAGCCTGGGCGGCCAGTGGCCGATGATCATCAGCGGTGGTCTCTCCGTGCTCGCCGGCGGCTCGTTCGTCGCGGCCGCCGCCGCGGACAACCCGGCGCTGGCCAACGCGATCGGCTACGCCATCCCCGGCGCCATCTTCTTCCTCATCTCGGCCGTCCGCCTCGGCCGCGCCGCGAAGGCGAACTGACCTGGAGAACCCGGGTACGACGTGGTCGTCATCGGCGCGGGGCCGGTCGGGCTGGCGGCGGGTCACGCCTCGGGGTCGCGATCGCCGGATGCCTCCCGTTCGATCGGCGAGGCGGAAGGCTCCAGCGGCCGTCCCCGACTTCGCAGCGCGTCGAGCAGCGCGACGAGGGCCAGCACTCCGGCCACCACGCTCAGCCCGACCATCGGTGCCCAGCGGGCCAACGCCGGCGTGAGCAGCAGCAGGGCCACCAAGCCGCTCACCCGGGATAGGGAAACCCGGCCGAAGATCTCGTACTCCAGCAGCGTGCGGGCGACGAGGAAGAGCACTGGGCCGCCCACCACGAACAGAAGCCAACTGGGCCGCGACGGCCCGTACGGGTGATCGATCACCAACTCGTAGCCGACCGCGGTGACGAGCACGCTGAGCACGATCAGCAAATGCGTCCGTTCCGACACCGTGCCCAGCCGGCCGGGCATACCCGCCCGACCCAGCGCCTCGGTCAGCAGCAGACCGGCGCGGTGGTAGTAGATCCGCCAAATCAGCGCGCTGGTGGCGAACGCGACCCCGAAGGCCGCTGCCCGCACCGAGGAGTAGTCCGTGCCGCTGAAAACCAGGCCGATGACCAGGATCGTCTCACCGAGTGCGACGAGGAACATCTGCTGGTGACGATCGGCAAGATGCGTCCCGGCGATCCGCCAGCGGCGCACCGCTGAGGCCCCGACCCGCGGCAGCGGCCAGCCCAGGACCCAGGCGAGGTAGTCGACGGTGAGGGCGGCAGCCCACAGCGGCAGGCGAAGTGGTTCCGGGCCCAGCGCGCCGACCAGCCAGAGCGGCGCGCTCGCCGCAGCCCAGGCGGCGAGCCGGAACGGCACCAGTCGTCGCGGATGGCCACGCAGCGCGGCGGCGATCACCAGCGGCCGCACCAACATCACCATCAGGTATGCGGCCGCGAACGGCAGCGCCCGCTCCTCCATGGCTCGTGGCAACGTCACGGCCATGACCAGGCCGGCGAGCATGGTGCCGACCACGACGGCCTGGATGATCGACCGCTCTGGTTCGTAGCGACTGGTGATCCAGGTGGTGTGCGACCAGATCAGCCACAGCGCCAGGAAGAGCAGCAGGGTACGACCGAGCCCTGCGACGAGCGCCCAGCCGGTGTCACCGCTCAGGTCGACGAATCGTTGCGTGACCCGGGTGAGGGCCACGACGAAGGCCAGGTCGAAGAAGAGCTCCAGGAACGTGGCGCGGCCCGAACTCGTGGGCGGGCGCAGCAGGTCGGCACCGCGTCCCGCCGCCATCATCCGCCTCCGTCCACCACTCGTCGCACAAACGAGCCAGCCGCCGGAGACGTTGCGTCAGCCTTCGACGGTGACCCCTCACCCCGCCGCGGTGACACCTGGCGAAATCGGAACTCCAGCCGGGGCGCCGAGCCGGCTGGGGCGGTGCCCGTTCACCGCGTCATGATGACGCGGGCTTTCGACGGCTGGAGGACGGGATGAACCTGCTCGTGGTGGGGGCCAGCGGCTTCCTCGGCGCCGAGGTGTGCCGGCAGGCGGTCGCCGCCGGGCACCGGGTGACCGGCACGTACCACTCGGCCGCCGTCGCGGTGCCGGGCGTCGCGCCGCGCCGGCTCGACGTCACCGACCGGGCCGCCGTGCGCGCGCTGCTGACCGGGGTACGTCCCGACGCCGTCGTGGCCACCCCCTACCGGTACGACGACTGGCGGGTCACCGCGGACGGGGCGGCCCACATCGCGTGCGCCGCCGCCGAGGTGGGGGCGCGGCTGGTGCACCTGTCCAGCGACGCGCTGCACGCCGGCCGGCCGACGCCGTACGCCGACGACGACGTGCCCACGCCGCTGCACCCGTACGGGGCGGCGAAGGCGGCCGCCGAGACGGCGGTGCGCGCGCTCGATCCGGGCGCGGTGCTGGTGCGGACCTCGTTGATCGTGGGGGAGGGGAGCAAGCAGATCCAGCTCTGCCGGGACGCTCTGGCCGGCCGGGCCGTCCTCCTCACCGACGAGGCCCGCTGCCCCGTGCACGTGACCGACCTGGCCGCGGCGGTGCTCGAACTGGTGCCCACCGACCTGGCCGGCCCGCTCAACGTGGCCGGCCCGGAGGCGGCCAGCCGCGCCGAGATGGGGCTGCTGGTGGCCCGGCACGAGGGCCTCGACCCGGCGGGCCTGAAGACGGCGACCATCGCCGAGGCCGGCCTGCACCGCCCCGCCCAGGTGCGCCTCGACTCTTCGCGGGCGGCCGGCCTGCTGCGTACCCGGTTGCGTGGCATCAGCGAGGTGCTGGCCTGAGCCCGGTGCTGGCCTGAGCCTTCCCATGCACAACTTCTGTGCAAAACTCTTGTGCATAGAAACTGTGCACAGATATTGTGCACGGCATGGAGAACGAGGGGTCGCGTCCCGAGCCGCGCGAGGTGCGGCTGGACCATCGACAGGTGCGGGTGCTGGCCCACCCGCTGCGGATGCGCCTGCTCGGCGCGCTGCGCGTGAAGGGCCCGTCCACCGCCACGGCGCTCGCCGAGATCCTCGGCACCAACACCGGCGCCACCAGCTACCACCTGCGCCAGCTCGCCGAGGTGGGGCTGGTCGTGGAGGACCCCGACCGGGGCATCGGCCGGCAGCGCTGGTGGCAGGCCGCGCACGACGTCACCAACTGGGAGCCGACCGACTTCGACGGCGACCCCGACGCCCGCGCCGCGATCGACTGGATACAGGGCGACCAGGTGCGTCTCCTGGCGCATCACGCGGAGCAGTGGTTCGCCACCCAGCACGAGTGGGCGCCGGCCTGGCGGGACGCCTTCGGCATGAGCGACATCTTCATGACCGTCCCGGCCGCCCGGCTCGAGGCGATCACCGCCGAGGTCTGGGCGCTGCTCGAACGCCACCGCGCCGAGGCCGACCCGGCCGAGCCCGGCGCCGAGCCGGTCCAGATCTACCTCGCCACCTACCCGCTGCCGAAGGAGTTCCGGTGACCGCGCTGTCCGTACGCCAGGTCCGGTTCCGCTACCTCACCCTCTACGGCCTGCGCTGGCTGCCCACCGGCCTGCTCACCCCGGTGATGGTCCTGCTCATGCAGGAACGCGGCCTGTCGCTGTCCCAGATCGGCCTGGTGGCCACCGCCCAGGGCCTCGTCGTGCTGGCGCTGGAGCTGCCCACCGGTGGTCTGGCCGACGCGCTCGGCCGCAAGCCGGTGCTGGTCGTCGCCTGGGCGGTCTGCCTGGTCTCGCTGGTGCTCTTCGTGGTGGCCGACTCGTTCTGGATGTTCTTCCTGGTCTGGGCGTTGCAGGGCGTCTACCGGGCGCTCGACAGCGGCCCGCTGGAGTCCTGGTACGTCGACGCGACCCTGGCCGCCGACCCGAAGGCCGAGTACGAGCGCGGCCTGGGCTGGGCCGGCACCGTCATCGGCGTCGCCATCGGCGCGGGCGCGCTGCTCGGCGGCGGCCTGGTCGCGCTCGGCCCGGTCGGGCCGCTCAGCGCGCTGACCCTGCCCGTGCTGGTGGCCATCGCCCTCCAGGTGGCCGCGCTGGTCGCGCTCACCGTGCTGCTGGTCGAGCACCGGCACGCCCAGGGCGCCGCCGCGGTCCGCGCCTCGGTGGCCGAGGCGCCCCGGATGGTCGGCCAGGCCGTCGGCCTGCTGCGCCGCAACCGGGTCCTGCTCGCGCTGGTCGCCGTCGAGCTGTTCTGGGGCTTCGGCATGGTCACCTTCGAGTCGCTGCTGCCGGTGCGCCTCGCCGAGGTGGTCGGCGGCGCCGACCGCGCCGCCGCACTGCTCGGCCCGGCCAGCTCCGCGGCCTGGCTGGCCAACGCGGCCGGCGCCGCGCTGACCCCGCTGCTGCTGCGCCGCCTCGGCGCCGCGCCCGCCGCCGCGCTCATGCGGGTGCTCCAGGGCGTCACCGTGGTCGGGATGGGCCTGCTCGCCGGCCCGGTCGGCGTGCTCATCGCCTACCTGGCCTGCTACACCGTGCACGGCGCGTCGAACCCCCTGCACATGGGGCTGCTGCACCGGCAGGTCGACGGCCCGTACCGGACCAGCGTGCTCTCGCTGAATTCGATGATGGGCCAGCCGGCCGGCGCGCTCGGCGCCGTGGTGCTCACGGCCGTGGCCGACGCCACCAGCATCACCGTCGCCATGCTGGTCGGCGGCGTGGTGCTCGCCGTGGCCGCCCCGCTCTACCTGCCCGCCTGGCGGGCCGGCCGCCGGACCGCGGCGGCGGAACCCGACGCGGGCGAGCAGCGGCCGGGTGAATCGGCCGCCGGCCCGGGCCATCCCGGCCCGGCGCTCGACCCGGCCGGCCCGGTCGACCCGGTCCCGGCCGCCGTCTCCGCGCCCGCTCGGTCGGACTGAGCGCCCCGTGCCCGGCCCCGCCGCTTCGGCCCGACCTCGCCAGGTCGGCGAGCTGGCGGGGCCGGGGCGGTGGGTGAGCCGCCGACTCGGCGAGGTGGCCGGGCCAGGTTGACGGGGAAGCCGCAGTGGGAGGTGGCCGTGATCGGCGGGTCAGCCCAGGTGGACCGAGGTACGGGGCTCGGTGCCGGTGTAGCCGAGCCGGCGGTAGAGCCGGACCGCCCCGACGTTGGCGGTGTAGACGCCGAGCGCCACGTGGTCGTACCGGGCCAGCAGGGCGCGGGTCATCCCGGCGGTGAGCGCCGCGCCGAGCCCGCGGCCCCGGCGGCCGGGCGCCACGGTCAGCCCGGCCAGGAAACCGACGTCGCCCCGGCTGCGGTCGGCGCCGCACGCCACCAGCCGGTCGCCGTCCCGGATGCCGTACCAGTCGACGATGCGCGGGTCGCCCGGGCGGGACGTCGTGCTCGGAAAGGCCTCCTCGATCAGCGCGGCCAGCGCGGGGTGGTCGGCCTCGGTGAGGCGGACCACGCGCCCCTCCTCCGGCTGCTCCGGCGGGGCGGCGGTGGTCCAGAGGAAGTCCCACTCGTCGAGCCGGGCCACGGCGAACCGGCCGGCCACCTCCGCCGGATCGGTCCGGGGCAGGTGCAGCCACTGGCCCGCGTGCAGCGTCCCGCCCGCCACCAGACCCGCGAAGACGTCCAGCGCCGGCCCGGCCGCCCCGAGCGCGCCCCCGGCCGGCCCGTGCTCCGGCGGGAGCAGCCAGCCCACCGCGCCGTCCCGGCGCCAGCCCCGCGCCTCCCGGTCGCGCCAGAGGGCGTGCCGGGCGTACGGGTGGTGGCCGGCGGCGGCGAGCAGGGTGTCCCGCCCCGACAGGACCTCCTCGGCAGTGATCATGCGGCCAGCCTACGAGAGGAGAACTCATGACCCCCCTCCACTCCGTACGACCGGTGCGCCTGTCCGGCCCGCGCTGCGTGCTGCGGGAATGGGCCGACGACGACGTGCCGGCGCTGCACGCGCTGCTGACCGAGCCACGGGTGTTCGACCGGATGCTGGACGAGCGGGCCCCCACGCGGGACGACGTTCACGCCGCCCTGTCCACCTGGCGGGAGGCGGCGGTCGGCGAGCCGCGGCCCGCGTACCGGCTGGCCGCCGTCGAGCCGGCCCACGACGACACCGGGTCGGCAGGTCGGGCGTCGCTGCTCGGGCTGGGCACCCTCACCGTGGAGAGCGTGGCGCACCGGCGGGGCGAGATCGGCTACGTGGTGCACCCCGACCACTGGGGCCGGGGGCTCGGCACGGAGATCGCCGGCCTGCTGCTCGACCTGGCGTTCGGGCCGGTGGGGTTGCACCGGGTGGAGGCGACGACCCGGCCGGACCACGCCGCCTCGCGGCGGGTGCTGGAGAAGGCCGGCATGCGGTGCGAGGGGATCAGCCGGGACCACCTGCTGGTCCGGGACTCCTGGTGGGACTCCGTCCGGTACGCGATCCTCGCCACCGACCGCTGACGCGAAACCGCCGCCCGCCGACGGGGCGTTCCATGGTGGAGATTGACGAACAGACCGATCGGGTACATCCGTGGCCGACCTACTGGGACCCCCCACCGGAGGAACGACCATGCTCGCCATTCTCGCGGCCATCGTGTTCGGCTTCGCCCTGTTGATCGACTTCCTGGACACGAACCTCGGCGCGCCCGACCTGTTCAACACCCACACCCTCATGCTCATCGGCTTCCTGCTGCTCTCCCTCTACCTGGCCGGGGTCGGCTCCGGCACCCGGGGCGGGGGCGGCGGCCGCTGGTACCGGGGCCGGCGTCCGGGTCGCGGCTGACCGGAAACGACCATCCCGGGCCGGGCGGCGGCGCGATTCCAGCGTCGTCGGCCCGGCCCGGTACTGTTCTCGTGATGGAATCCGACGCCCTCTTCACCCTCGGCGAACCCGCCGGAGCGCCCAGCGCCCCCGCGGGTTCCGGCGGCGTCGACGGGTTCACCGCCGCCGCGGCGGATTCGCCGCTGCCCGTCCGGATGCGGCCGGCCAGCATCGACGAGCTGGTCGGTCAGGACCACCTGCTCGCGCCCGGCGCCCCGCTGCGCCAGCTCGTCGAGGCCGCGGCACCGATGTCGGTGATCCTCTGGGGGCCGCCCGGCAGCGGCAAGACCACCATCGCGCACCTGGTGGCCCGGGCCACCGACCGCCGCTTCGTCGCCATGTCGGCGCTGACCGCCGGGGTGAAGGACGTCCGCGCGGTCATCGAGACCGCCCGCCGGCAGCGCCGCGCCGGGGGCCCGCCGACCGTGCTCTTCATCGACGAGGTGCACCGGTTCAGCAAGACCCAGCAGGACTCGCTGCTCGCCGCCGTCGAGGACCGCACGGTCACCCTGCTCGCGGCGACCACCGAGAACCCGTACTTCTCGGTCATCTCACCGCTGCTCTCCCGCTGCGTGCTGCTGACCCTCCAGCCCCTGGACGACGACGCCGTACGCGGCCTGCTGCACCGCGCGGTCGCCGACGAGCGCGGGCTGGGCGGCGCGCTCACCCTGGCGACCGACGCCGAGGACCACCTCGTCCGCCTCGCCGGCGGTGACGTGCGCAAGGCGCTCACCGCGCTGGAGGCGGCGGCGGCCACCGCGACCGCGCGCGGCGTCGACCGGATCGACCTCGCCGTCGCCGAGCAGGCGGTCGACGTGGCGGCCGTCCGCTACGACCGCGACGGCGACGCCCACTACGACGTGACCAGCGCGTTCATCAAGAGCATGCGCGGCTCGGACGTGGACGCCGCGCTGCACTGGCTGGCCCGGATGCTGGTCGCCGGCGAGGACGCCCGGTTCATCGCCCGACGCATGGTGATCTTCGCCAGCGAGGACGTCGGCATGGCCGATCCCACGGCGCTGACCGTCGCGACCGCCGCCGCGCACGCCGTCGAATACGTCGGCCTGCCCGAGGCCCAGCTCAACCTGGCCCAGGCGGTCATCCACCTGGCCACCGCCCCGAAGTCCAACTCGGCCACCACCGCCATCGGCGCGGCCATCGCCGACGTACGCGCCGGTCGCGGCGGGGCGGTGCCGCGCGGGCTGCGCGACTCCCACTACGCCGGCGCCCGGGGCCTCGGGCACGGTGCCGGCTACCGCTACCCGCACGACGACCACCGTGGGGTGGTCACCCAGCAGTACGTTCCGGACGACCTCGTCGGGACCGACTACTACCAACCCAGCGGGCACGGCGCGGAGCGGGCGGTGGCCACCCGGCTGCCGTTGCTGCGCCGGATCGTGCGCGGGCTGCCCGCGCCGCCGGCGCGGGTCGAGGCGGCGGTGAGCGGCGGCCGCCCGGCGGACGCCGCGCGGGCCGACGGCGCGAACGAGGGCGGCAGCGACGCCGTGGGGGAGGGTCAGCAGTGATGGCGCGTGGTCCGGAGCAGCCGGCGGACGGCCCCGACGAGCGGCGGGACCCGCGTGCCAAGGGCCGCCGGTGGGGGCGCGGCAAGGCCGACGCGGAGCCGGCCGAGGCGACCGCCGGCGAGGAGTTCGGCTGGATCGACGACCTGCGGACGGCCAAGCAGCAGCGCAACGACCTGGGCCCGGGCGGGGAAGCGCCCGGCGCCGTGCCGCCACCCGCTCCGGGTCCCCGCCCCGGTCCGCCCGCGCCGGAACCGCCCGGGGCGGCCCGCCCGGGCGCGGTGCCACCGGCCGCGCCCGCCCGGCCCGGGCCGCAGACCCCGCCGGCCCGCCGTGCCCCCGAGGCCGGACCGACTGGCCCCGCCACGCCACCCGCCCGCCCCGGCGGCCCCGATCCGGCGGCACCGCGTCGCCCCGTCGACGGCCCCTGGCCCGGCGCACCCGAACCGACCCGGCGTCCCGCCGAGCCCACCCGCGCCCCCGGTGAGCCGTCCCGCCCGCCCCGCCGCAACCCCGACGCCCCGGCCGGCCAGCAGCCGCCGGCTCCCGGCCGGGTGAGCGGCCCGCCCGGCCCGCGTGTCGCGCCCCCCGCCGGCCCGGTTCCCGGCCGCGCCGGTCAGGGCGCCGGTCCCGCCCCCGAACGCGGTTACGGTGGCCCGAATCCCGGTCCCGGCTGGCCCGGCCCGGACGGCGCCCGGAACGCGGTTCCGCCCACCCCGCGCGGTCGCCACGGCGCCGAGGCGCCCGCCGGCCCGGCCGGCGGCCCCCGGCCGGGTGGCGTCGACCCGGCGGTGCGACCCGTCTCCGGCGGCGGCCGGCGGGCCCTGCCCGACGGCGCCGAGCCGGGCGTCCGCCCGGTCTCGGGCGCCGGCCGCCGGCCGGCCCCGGAGGGCGGCGTGCCCGCGCCGGGCCGTCGCGGCGTATCCGACCCCGGTCCCGGCGTCCCGCCGGCCGCCGGCGGTGCCCGTCGGGCGGTGCCCGACGGTGCCCCGCCCGCCGCCGGGCGTCGGGCCGCCGCGGGTCCTGCCGATCCCGCGGTCCGGCCCGTCTCCGGTGCCGGCCGTCGGGCCACCGCGGCGCCAGGCCGCGCCGGTGCGCCCTCGGAGTCCGGCCGGGCCGGTGTGCCCTTGGAATCCGGCCGGGCCGGCGTGCCCTTGGAGCCCGGCCGCGCCGGTGTGCCCTCGGAGTCCGGTCGCGGCGGTGCGCCCTCGGCGCGCGCCGCCGCGCCCGGCGTCGGCCGGCCCACCGATCCGGTGAGCGGCGGGCCGCAGGCGGGCTACCCCGGGCCGGGCCGTGGCCGCGCCCCGCAGCGCTCCGAGCCGTCCACCGCCGGCATGCCCACGGTGGACGGTGCCGGCGGTCGGCCCGGTGGCCGCCGGCGCGCCGGGGAACCCGACCACCCGGCGGTGCCGCGCAGCGGAAACGCCCCGCCGGTGCCGGCCGCCGGTCCCGACGCCGACCGTCGACCGGACGGCGCCACCCCGACCCCGCGCCGCGGCCAGGCCGGCGCCGCACCCGGCACCCGGCCCGCTGCCGACGTCCCGCCGCCGACCGGCCGGCGAGCCGGTGCCGTCCCGGCGTCCCCGCCCGGCCGCCGGGCGGCTCCCGACGGGCCGGCGGTCCCGCCCGGTCGCCGGGGCGCTCCTGAGAACGTCGCGCCGCCGACCGGCGCGCCCGACATCGCCGCCGTGCCGCGTGGCCGCCGGATCGCTCCCGACGAGGCGGCGATGCCGTCGGGTCGACGGCCCGCCGCCGGTGACCCCGGAACGCCGCCGGGCCGTCGGGGTGCTCCCGACGGCGCGGCCACGGCGCCCGGCCACCGCGCCCCCGGCGACGCCCCGCCCGCGGCCGGCCACCGTGCCGCGCCCGACGCCGGCCACCGTGCCGCGCCCGACGCGCCGGCCGGTCGCCGTGCGGCGCCGGACGCCCCGGCGGGCGGTCACGCCGCGCCCGAGGCCCCGGCCGGCCGCCGCGCCGCCCCTGACGTTCCGACCGGCCGTCGCGCCGCCGCTGACGCGCCGGGCGGACCCGGTGCCACCGGCGGCGCTCCGCCGGCCGCACGGCGTGGGGCCCGCGAGGCCGCGGACGAGGCTCGCCCGTCGCGGCCCGAGCGGCCCGCCGACTGGCTGCGCCAGGCCGGCCGCACCTCGCACAGCGACCCCGCCATGCCGGCGGTCCGCCGCCCGGGCGGCCCCCCGGCGGACGAGCCGACCGCCGCGCGGCGCGGCGGCCCGGCCGCCCCCGACCGTGGCGCGACCGGCCGCGTCGGCGCAGCGGTGCCTCCGCTGAAGCCCGACCAGCCCGGTCCCGCGCGCGGCCCGGCCCGGCCCGGCGGACGCCCGCCCACCGACGACCCCGCCCGCACCGGCGGTTTCCCGGTCGGCGGTGACCCGGCGCGTACCGGCGGTTTCCCGGTCGGCGGTGACCCGGCGCGTACCGGCGGTTTCCCGGTCGGCGGTGACCCGGCGCGCACCGGTGGCTTCGCCGCGGGCGACCCCGCACGGACCGGTGGCTTCCCCGCCGGGGGCGCCCCCGCGCGGACCGGCCCCGACGCCGGCCGTCGCCCCGTGCCGCCGGGACGCCCCGGAGCGGGTCCGGCCGGCGGCGACGCGCGTGGTCCGGCCCGCGGCTCCGCCCGCCCGGACGGCGGCGACCCGACCGGCGACCCGCGCGCCGCGGCCGGTGGCCCCCCGGTGGCCCGGGCGGCCGCGTCCGGCCGGCCGGGCGAACCCGCACCCGCCGGAGCCCACCCGGCCCGGAACGAATGGCCCGGGCGCCGTGCCGCAGGGGCCCGGCGCGCCGGCGGTGGCGCGGGCCGCGGCGGCCGTACCCCCCGGGGAACCGGCGGTGGCGCGGGCGGCGGCGGTCGTACCCCCCGGGGAGCCGGCGGTGGCGCGGGCCGCGGCCGTCGTACCCCCGGCAGAGCCGGCGCGGCCGGGCGATGGCGCCGGACCGGCGCTGCGCCGGGCCGAGGCCGGGCCGGCGGACGCCGACGACGCGGCGGGCGGCCTGCGGGGCGCCCGCTCGGAACTGCGCCGGCAGATGCGCGAGCGGCGGCGGCTGCGGATGGGCATCCTCGCCCTGGTCAGCGTCGTGCTGCTCGGCGCGTTGCCGCTCTACTTCGGGCTGCGCACGCTGAGCCACGACCCGGTCTTCGACACCCTCGACGCGTTGAACGTGCCGTCCTGGGCGGCGGCGAAGACGGTGGACAACGTCAGCGGTAGCCGGTGGTGCCTCCAGGACTGCCGGCTGCGGGAACGCACCGTCGAGTCGCAGAAGCCCTGGAAGGAGACCGCGCAGGCCTACGAGGCGGCCCTGTCCGGGGACGGCTGGCAGCGGTGGAAGGTGGACCGCTGCCCGGAGCAGAAGGTCAAGGGGAGCTACACCTGCTGGCGCCGGGACGAGCTCACCCTCGACCTCTGGGTGCGCGAGCCCACCTGCGTGCCGCCACCGGTGGCGGGCGAGCCCCCGCCGTCTACGGCGCCCGCGCCCGCAGCGGGTGAGTGCACCGGCTCGTTGGTGTCGGTGAAGGTGCGCAACGCGATCGACGACGAGCGGACCGGACCGCAGCCGACCACCGATCCGTCACTCACCGGCGAGGACCCGTACCCGACCCTCACCGACGACCCGCTCGGCGAGTCGGCACCCTCACCGTCGTGAGCCGGTTTCCATCACGGACGGTAGGGTCTGGGGCTGGCGGGCCCGCCCGCGCCCGTTGACCGGTCACGGGTCGGCGCGCGGCGGACCGGGTAGGTACGGTCGCGCGTCCCGGGGCGTCGGGTCCCGGGACACTGCTTGAGGAGGACATGCGCGTGAGTGGTGGAGAGATCGCTGCGCTGATCGCGGCCGGCGCGTTCCTGATGCTGGTGCTCGTGCTGGCGGTGCCGATCCTGCGGCTGCGGCACACCGTCGACGCGACGACCCGCATGATCGCCGACCTGAACGACCGCACCGCGCCGCTGCTCGGTGACGTGAACACCACGGTGAAGAACGTCAACACCGCCCTGGAGCAGGTGCAGACCTCCCTCGACGGTGTCAACCTCCAGCTGGCCAAGGTGGACACCATGACCACCCACGCGCAGAACGTCACCGCCAACGTGGCGAACCTGGCCGCCGTGGTCTCCGCCGCCGCCGCGAACCCGCTGGTCAAGGTCGCGGCGTTCGGCTACGGCGTGCGCAAGGCCGCCGCCGCGCGCCGGCACGCCGAGACCGAGCGCGAGGTGCGCGACACCATCAAGCAGCAGCGCCGGGCCGCCAAGCGCGGCAACCGCTGACCCGGCCGGCTGACAGCGGGAGGATGAGAGCATGAGGCGCTTGTTCTGGCTGGGCATCGGCCTGGCCGTGGGCGTGCTGGTGGTCCGCAAGGCCACCCGGACCGCGCAGGCGTACACGCCGGCGGGCATCGCCAGCGGGCTGTCCGAGTCGGCCGGCGGTCTCGTCGAGTCGGTCCGCAGCTTCGTGGACGACGTCCGGGTCGGGATGGCCGAGCGCGAGCAGGAGATCCACGAGGCCTTCGCCCGCGGCGAGGCGTACGACGACCAGTTCGCCGAGCTGCGGGAGGACCCGCGGATCGGTGACCGAGAGATTTTCCCGGAGGAGCACCAGCGATGAAGACGGCGGAGATCAAGCGGCGGTACCTCGCCCACTTCGAGGCCAACGGCCACGCCGTGGTGCCGTCCGCTCCGCTGCCCGCCATCAGCGACCCGAACCTGCTGTTCGTCAACGCCGGCATGGTGCAGTTCGTCCCCTACTTCCTGGGCCAGCAGACCCCGCCGTACCGGCGGGCGGTCAGCGTGCAGAAGTGCATCCGGACGCCGGACATCGACGAGGTCGGCAAGACCAGCCGGCACGGCACGTTCTTCCAGATGAACGGCAACTTCTCCTTCGGCGACTACTTCAAGGACGGCGCCATCCCGCTGGCCTGGGACCTGGTCACCAAGCCGGTCGAGGCGGGCGGCTTCGGGCTGGACCCGGAGCGGATCTGGCCGACGGTCTACCTGGACGACGACGAGGCGTACCAGATCTGGCGGTCGGTCGGCGTGCCGGCCGAGCGGATCGTGCGCCGGGGCAAGGCGGACAACTTCTGGTCGATGGGCATCCCCGGCCCGTGCGGCCCCTGCTCCGAGCTGTTCTACGACCGTGGCCCGGAGTACGGCCGCGAGGGCGGGCCGGCGGTCGACGAGGACCGCTACATGGAGTTCTGGAACCTCGTCTTCATGCAGTTCGAGCGGGGGCCGGGCACCGGCAAGGAGGACTACCCGATCCTCGGTGAGCTGCCGGCGAAGAACATCGACACCGGCATGGGCCTGGAGCGGATGGCCTCCATCCTGCAGGGCGTCGACAACCTCTACGAGATCGACGAGGTCCGGCCGATCCTGGCCCGGGCCGCCGAGCTGACCGGCAAGCGCTACGGCGCGCACTCGGGTCACGTGGCCAGCGAGTCGCACCCGGACGACGTGCGCCTGCGGGTGATCGCCGACCACGTGCGCACCGCGCTCATGCTGATCGGCGACGGGGTGACCCCGTCGAACGAGGGCCGTGGCTATGTGCTGCGCCGGATCATGCGCCGGGCCATCCGCGCGGTCCGCCTGCTCGGCTACCAGGACCGGGCGCTGCCCGAGCTGCTGCCGGTGGCCCGGGACTGCATGGCCCCGTCCTACCCGGAGCTGGCCGAGGACTTCGGCCGGATCTCGCAGTACGCGTACGCCGAGGAGGACGCCTTCCTCGCCACGCTGCGGGCGGGCACCACGATCCTGGACACCGCGATCGCGGAGACCAAGTCGGCCGGGCAGGCGTCGATCTCCGGCGACAAGGCGTTCCAGCTGCACGACACGTACGGCTTCCCGATCGACCTGACCCTGGAGATCGCTGCCGAGCAGGGCCTGCAGGTCGACGCCGAGGGCTTCCGCCGGCTGATGGCCGACCAGCGCAGCCGGGCCAAGGCCGACGCCCAGGCGCGCAAGACCGGGCACACCGACGTGTCGGCGTACCGGTCGGTGCTCGACGGCGGCGGCGCGGTGGAGTTCACCGGTTACACGGAGCTGACCCGGGAGTCCCGGGTGCGGGCGCTGCTGGCCGGCGGCGCCGAGGTGGCCGCGGCGGTCGAGGGCGACACGATCGAGCTGGTGCTCGACACCACCCCGTTCTACGCCGAGGGCGGCGGCCAGCAGCCCGACCAGGGCCTGATCACGGTGGGTGGCGGCCAGCTCGAGGTCTTCGACGTGCAGCAGCCGGTGCCGGGGTTGATCGTGCACCGGGCCAAGGTGCTCCGTGGCGAGGTGCGCGCCGGCGAGACCGGCTACGCCGAGATCGACGTGTCCCGGCGGCGGGCCATCTCCCGTTCGCACACGGCCACGCACCTGGTGCACCAGACCATGCGCAACTTCCTCGGGGAGTCGGCCACGCAGGCGGGTTCGCTGAACGCGCCGGGCCGGCTCCGGTTCGACTTCAACACCCCGACCGGGGTGGCGCCGAGCGTGCTGCACGACGTGGAGCAGCAGGTCAACGAGGTGCTGCTGGCCGACCTGGAGGTGCACGCCTTCGTCACCACGCAGGAGGAGGCGCGCCGGATCGGCGCCATGGCCCTGTTCGGCGAGAAGTACGGCGAGCGGGTCCGGGTCGTCGAGGTCGGCGACTACGCCCGCGAGCTGTGCGGCGGCACGCACGTGGCCCGCTCGGCGCAGCTCGGCCTCGTCAAGATCCTCTCTGAGGCGTCGGTGGGTTCCGGCGTGCGCCGGATCGAGGCGCTGGTCGGCATGGACGCCTTCGGCTTCCTGGCCCGCGAGCACCTGCTGGTCTCCCGCCTCGCCGAGCTGTTCCGGGTGCCGGGCGAGCAGGTCGCCGACCGGGTGGAGCAGACCGTCACGCAGCTCCGCGATGCGGAGAAGGAGCTGGAGAAGCTCCGCGCCCAGCTGGTGCTCGGCGGGGCCGCGGCCCTGGCGGCGCAGGCGAAGGACGTCCGCGGCGTCGCGTACGTCGGCACCGAGGCGCCCGAGGGCGCGGCCGGCAACGACGTGCGGACCCTGGCCCAGGAGATCCGGGGCCGGATCGACCCGGCCCGCCCGGCCGTGGTCGCGGTGGCCGCCCGGTCGGGCGGCAAGGCGTCGCTGGTGGTGGCCGTGAACCAGGCCGCCCGGGGCCGTGGCCTGACCGCGAAGGACCTGGTGAAGGCGGCCTTCTCCGGCCGGGGCGGCGGCAGCGACGACCTCGCGCAGGGCGGCGGCCTGCCCGCCGCGGAGGCGCCGAACCTGCTGGCCACCGTGGAGAAGGCGATCGCCGACGCCTGATGTGCGCACCGATGGAAGCCAGGGCGGACCGCTCGGTCCGCCCTGGCCCGTACCGGGGGAAAGGTGTCCGGTAGATGGCTGAACTGTCCCGTGGTGTCCGGCTCGGCGTCGACGTCGGCCAGGTCCGGGTCGGGGTGGCCCGCTCCGATCCGCACGGCATCCTGGCCACCCCGCTGGTCACCCTGGCCCGCGACCTGACGACCGGGCCGGACGCGGTGCCCACCGACATCGCCGAGCTGGTCCGGCTGGCCGCCGAGCACGAGGCGGTGGAGATCGTGGTGGGTCTGCCGGTCAACCTCGCCGGAAAGCACGGCCCCGCGGCGGCGAACGTCTCAACGTACGCTGACCGGTTGGCCGATGTAATGGGGCCGATTCCGGTGACGCTGACGGACGAGAGGATGTCGACCGTGGTCGCGAGTCGTAGGCTGGCCGAACGGGGCGTCCGGGGAAAGCGCCAACGGGCGGTGGTCGACCAGGCCGCCGCGGTGGAGATTCTGCAGAGCTGGCTGGACGCGCAGCGGAGGCGGACGCAATGATCGACGATCTTGATCTGGGGTTCGACGAGGCGGAGAGGGGGGAGAAGGGCCGGCACCGGCGCAGCGCCGTGCGCAAGCGCAACGGCGGGTCGGGTGGCGGCCGGGGCAAGACCATCTTCGCCCTGCTCATGGCGATCGTGCTGCTGGGCGGCATCGGCGGCGGCGCGTACGTGGGCTTCGACCGGATCCGCAACCACTTCGTCACCCCGGACTACGACGGCCCGGGCACGGGCGAGACGCTGGTCGAGGTGAAGGCCGGCGACACCCTCACCGACATGGGCATCACCCTCTACGAAGCCGGTGTGGTGAAGAGCACCAAGGCGTTCATCGAGGCCGCCGACGCGAACTCGCGCAGCAAGAACATCCAGGTCGGCCGCTACAAGGTCCGCAAGCAGATGAAGGCCGCGGACGTGATCACGCTGATGCTCGACCCGAAGAGCCGGGTGGTCAACGGGGTGACCATCCCCGAGGGCACCATCAGCCTGAACATCTACCAGATCCTCTCGAAGCAGACGAAGATCCCGGTCAAGGACTTCCAGACCGCCGCGAAGGATCCGGTCAAGCTGGGCGTGCCCGCCTTCTGGTTCAACCGGGAGGACGGCAAGAAGGGCCCGAAGAGCATCGAGGGCTTCCTCTACCCGTCCACCTACGAGATCCCGCCGAAGGCCACCGCCGAGCAGATCCTGTCGATGATGGTGGACCAGTTCATGACCGTGGCCGGGCAGCTCGACTTCGTCGACCGGGCGCAGAAGGAACGGAAGATCTCCCCGTACGAGGCGCTGATCACCGCCTCGATCGCCGAGGCCGAATCGGTCAACGCGGTGGACCTGCCGAAGGTCTCCCGGGTCATCTACAACCGGGTCTACGCCGGCAAGATCGGCTGCAAGTGCCTCGGCATCGACAGCGGCATCAACTACTACTTCCGCCTGCAGGGCAAGGACCCGAAGGACTCCGACGACCTGCTGCAGAGCGAGATCAACGACCTGAAGAACCCGTACAACACGCACAACGTGGCCGGCCTGCCGATCACCCCGATCAGCAACCCGGGTGAGGCCGCGCTCAAGGGCGCCCTGGAGCCGCCGCCCGGCGACTGGATCTTCTTCATGACGATCGACCAGAAGGGCACCATGGGCTACGGCTCGAACGACGCCGACTTCCGTCAGCTGCAGAAGAAGATGTGCGACAACAAGGTGCTCACCGGGGAGAACTGCACCTGATGAAGGCCGCCGTCGTCGGCCGGCCGATCGCCCACTCGCTCTCCCCGGTGATCCACAACGCCGGGTACTCGGCGGCCGGGTTGACCGGGTGGTCGTACACCCGGATCGAGTGCGCGGCCGACGAGCTGCCCGGCCTGGTCGCGGGCCTGGGCCCCGAGTGGGCCGGCCTGTCGGTGACCATGCCGGGCAAGGAGGCCGCGCTCGCGCTGGCCGACGAGGCGTCGCCGGTCGCCGCCGCGGTCGGCGCCGCCAACACGCTGGTACGCCGGCCCGACGGCACCTGGTACGCCGACAACACCGACGTCGCCGGCATGGTCGACGTGCTCACCGCCGCCGGGTGCGCCTCGGGTGCCACCGTCACCGTGCTCGGCGCGGGCGGCACCGCCCGGGCGGCCGTCGCGGCGGCGGCCCGGATCGGCGCGGCCGAGGTGACCGTGGTGGCCCGCCGGCCGGAGGCGGTACGGGAGCTGGGCTCGACGGCCGAGGCGGTCGGCGTCCCGCTGGTCGGCGCGCCGTGGGACGGCGCCCCGGCGCACGCTCGGGCCGACCTCGTGGTCTCCACGGTGCCGAAGGGCGTGGCCGACCCGCTCGCGGACAACTTCGACTGGCGGCCCGGGACGGTCTTCTTCGACGTGGTCTACGACCCGTGGCCCACCCCGCTCGCCGCGGCGGCGGTCGCCGCCGGCTGCCGGGTGGTCTCCGGGCTGGACCTGCTGCTGGCCCAGGCGGTCGGCCAGTTCGAGCACTTCACCGGCGTGTCCGCGCCTCGGGAGGCGATGCGCGCCGCGCTGGCCGAGGCCCGCGCCCCGGCCTGACCCGGGGGCCGCCCGGGGCCCCGGAGCCGCGCCACGCGCCCGCCGCCCGGACGGCCGCGTCCGCAGGGCGGGACGCGGCGGGCAGTGCGAGGTGTCGCACACCGGGCGTGACAGACTGACCGCTGTGTTGCGCTGGCTGACTGCAGGTGAATCGCACGGACCCGCCCTCGTCGCGCTGCTGGAGGGGGTGCCCGCCGGCATCGAGGTGACCACCGCGGAGATCTCCGGCGAGCTGGCCCGGCGCCGGCTCGGCTACGGCCGGGGCGCCCGGATGTCCTTCGAGCAGGACGAGATCGAGATCATCGGCGGGCTCCGGCACGGCGTGACCATCGGCAGCCCGGTGGCCGTCCGGGTGGGCAACTCGGAGTGGCCGAAGTGGCGCACCGTGATGGCCGCCGACCCGGTCGACGCGGAGGAGCTGGCCGGTCAGGCCCGCAACGCCCCGCTCACCCGCCCCCGCCCCGGTCACGCCGACCTGGCGGGCATGCAGAAGTACGGCCACACCGACGCCCGGCCGATCCTGGAGCGGGCCAGCGCCCGGGAGACCGCCGCGCGGGTCGCCGTGGGCGCCGTCGCCAAGGCCCTGATCAAGCAGGCCCTCGGCGTCGAGATCGTCTCTCACGTGGTGGAGCTCGGCCCGGTCGGGGTCAAGCCCGGCCTGCGGCCCGCCCCGTCCGACGCCGCCCGGATCGACGCCGATCCGCTGCGCTGCCTCGACCCGGAGGCCAGCGCCCGGATGGTCGCCGAGGTCGACGCCGCCAAGAAGGCCGCCGACACGCTCGGCGGCGTGGTCGAGGTGCTGGCGTACGGGGTGCCGCCGGGCCTGGGCAGCCACGTCCAGTGGGACCGCAAGCTCGACGCCCGGCTGGCCACCGCGCTGATGTCGATCCAGGCCATCAAGGGCGTGGAGATCGGCGACGGCTGGTCGCAGGCGCGCTCGCGCGGCTCCGAGGCGCACGACGAGATCCTGCCCACCGCCACCGGCGTGCGCCGGGTGACCGACCGGGCCGGCGGCCTGGAGGGTGGCATCACCACCGGCGAGCCGCTGCGGGTGAAGGCGGCCATGAAGCCGATCTCCTCGCTGAACCGGGCGCTGTCCACCGTCGACGTGCTCACCGGCGAGCCCGCCACCGCGATCAACCAGCGCTCGGACGTGTGCGCCGTGCCGGCCGCGGCCGTGGTGGCCGAGGCCATGGTGGCGCTGGTGCTGGCCGAGGCGGCGGTGGAGAAGTTCGGCGGCGACTCGGTCGCCGAGATGCGCCGCAACCTGTCCGGCTACCTCGACGCGCTGGTGATCAAATGAGCACCCGGCCGGTCTGCGTGCTGGTCGGGGCGCCCGGCTCCGGCAAGACCACGGTGGGGCGGGCGCTCGCCGGTGCGCTCGGCGTCGAGTTCCGGGACACCGACGCCGACATCGAGCAGCTCGCCGGCAAGCCGATCCCGGAGATCTTCGTGGACGAGGGCGAGGATCACTTTCGTACCCTCGAACGGGCCGCGGTGGCGGCGGGGCTGGCCTCGCACGCGGGCGTGCTCGCCCTCGGCGGCGGCGCGGTCCTCGCCGAGGAGAACCGCGCCGCGCTGATCGGGCACACCGTGGTGCACCTGTCGGTGGAGCTGCCCGACGCGGTGAAGCGGGTCGGCCTGGGGTCCGGCCGGCCGCTGCTGGCGCTGAACCCGCGCGCCACCCTCAAGCACCTCATGGAGCAGCGCCGCCCGCTCTACGCCGAGGTGGCCACCGCGACCGTGTTGACCGACGGGCGTGTCCCGGAGGAGATCGCCGGCGAGATCGCGGCCCTGCTCAAGCCCTGACCGCCGCGGGCCGGGGCGCCCGCTCCGGCCGCCAGGTGACGAGCAGGGCGAGGGCCAGCAGGATCTCGGCCAGGTCGCCGCCGTAGTACATGACCGTCGCGCCGGCCCGCAGCTCGTCCCCGGTCGCCGCCACGTCCACGAGCACGCCGGCGTAGAGGAGCTGGGCGAGCACGGCGTGCGCCGCCACGCCCACCCCGAGCACGACCAGCCGGACCGGGACCCGGGGCCGGTGCGGGCCGGGATCCGGCCCGGCGATCGACCAGGTGAACAAATATCCGCTGAGCACGAAGTGCAGCAGCACCAGCCCGTGCAGCGCCGGATGGGTCAGGGTGGCCCGGTGGAGCGGGGTCAGGTACAGCAGCCAGAGCCCGCCCGCCGTGAGCAGCAGCCCGGTCACCGGGTGGGCGAGCGCCTGGAGGGCCGGGCGGCGCAGCACCCGCAGCGCCGCGCGGCCGACCCGCCGGTCCAGCGTCCGCAGGGCCAGGGTGCCGGGTGCGCCGAGCACCAGGGCCAGCGGCGCCAGCATGCCGAGCAGCAGGTGCTGGGCCATGTGCCCGGGCAGGTCGGCGGCGGGCAGCAGCAGCCCGGCGGCGAGCAGCGCGGCGCCGAGGCCGAAGCTCGCCGTCCGCCGGTGGTCCCATCCGGGCCGGCCCGGGTCCCGCTGCCGCAGCGCCGCCGCCAGGTAGGCCCAGAACAGCACCGGGGGTACGAGCGCGGCGGCCGGGATGCCGCCGGCGGCGTGCCCGGCGTGGGCGAGGCTCACCGCCGCTCCGGGGCGCAGAGGTCGACGGCGGAGGCCCTTCGCTGCACGGCCCAGCCGACCGCGACGAAGACCGCGCCGAGCGCCAGGAAGCCGAGGTCCCACCAGAGCTGGTGCGGACCGCCGTGCACGTGGTGGATGCCGAGGATCTGGTGGTCGACGAGCCCTTCGACCAGGTTGAACAGGCCCCAGCCGACCAGCGCCCAGCCCCACAGCGCGGGGGAGCGCCACAGCCGGCCCCGGGACCGGGTGACCCGGGCGTACAGCAGGGCCAGGCCGGTCAGCACCGCCACCCAGGTGACCGTGTGGAACAGCCCGTCCCAGAGCGTGTTCATCCTCAGCCCGGCGACCGTGTCCACGGGGTAGTACCTGATCCCGATCCGGTCGGTGTCGGTGCTGCTCAGCAGGTGGTGCCACTGGAGCACCTGGTGGAGCAGGATGCCGTCGACGAAGCCGCCGAGGCCCACGCCGAGGATCGTCGCCGGCACGCGGATGTCCGCGCCGTCGATGGTTGGTCGGGTCATGCCTGCACCTCCGCCGTCGGGGGTTCGTCCCCACCGTTACTGCCCGCTCCTGCCCGGTCAAACGTCGGTGACGGCGGATCGGCCACGGAGTGGACAGTCGCCGCCCCGGCGCCGCCCGCTCGACTAGACTGCCCGCGATGGACGAGGTGACCCGGATCCCGGTCGGCGGCGAGCGGCCGTACGACGTGCTGGTGGGACGCGACCTGCTCGACCCGCCGCCCCGGCTGCTGCCCGACGCCGAGCGGGTGGCCTTCCTGCACGCGCCCCCGCTCAAGGGGCTGGCCGAGGAGCTGGCCGAACGGGTGCGCGCGGCCGGGGTGACCCCGCTGCTCATCGAGGTGCCCGACGCCGAGGCGGGCAAGCACGTCGAGGTGGCCGCGGCCTGCTGGGACCGGCTCGGCGAGGCGGGCTTCACCCGCACCGACGCGGTGGTCGGGGTCGGCGGCGGGGCGGTCACCGACCTGGCCGGATTCGTCGCGGCCAGCTGGCTGCGCGGGGTGCGCTGGGTGCCGGTGGCGACCTCCCTGCTCGGCATGGTCGACGCCGCCGTCGGTGGCAAGACCGGGATCAACACGGCGGCCGGCAAGAACCTCGTCGGCGCCTTCCACCCGCCGGCCGGGGTCATCTGCGACCTGGCGACGCTGGACAGCCTGCCGCCGGCCGACCTGGCCGCCGGCATGGCCGAGGTGGTCAAGTGCGGTTTCATCGCCGACCCGGTGATCCTCGACCTGGTGGAGCGGGACCCGGCCGCCGCGCTGGACCCGACCGGGCCGGTGACCCGCGAGCTGATCGAGCGGGCGGTGCGGGTCAAGGCGGACGTGGTCTCCGGTGACCTGCGCGAGTCCGGGGTGCGTGAGGTGCTCAACTACGGGCACACGCTGGCCCACGCGATCGAGAAGGTGGAGGGCTACCGCTGGCGGCACGGGCACGCCGTCGCCGTGGGCCTGGTCTACGCGGCCACGCTGGCGCGGCTCGCCGGGCGGCTGGACGCGGCCACCGCGGAGCGGCACCGGGCCGTGGTGGCGGCGCTCGGCCTGCCCACCGGCTACCGGGCCGACGCCTGGCCGGAGCTGCTGGCCGCCATGCGGGTGGACAAGAAGGCCCGGGGCAGCCGGCTGCGCTTCGTGGTGCTGGACGGCCTGGCCCGCCCGGCGATCCTGGAGGCGCCGTCGGACGAGCTGCTGGCGCGGGCGTACGAGGAGATCACCGGATGAGGGTCCACGTGCTCAACGGGCCGAACCTGGGCCGGCTCGGCACCCGCCAGGTCGACGTCTACGGGGTCACCAGCTACGCCGACCTGGTGACCCTCTGCGAGGAGACCGGTCGCGAGCTGGGGCTGGACGTGGTGGTCCGGCAGACCGACGCCGAGCACGAGCTACTGGGCTGGCTGCACGCGGCGGCCGACGAGGGCGCGGCGGTGGTGCTCAACCCGGCCGCCTGGTCGCACTACTCGATAGCGGTCCGGGACGCCTGCGCCCTGCTGCGCGGCCCGCTGGTCGAGGTGCACATCTCCAACATCCACGCCCGCGAGGAGTTCCGGCACCACTCGGTGGTCTCCGCGGTGGCCACCGGGGTGATCTGCGGGCTGGGCGTGGACGGCTACCGGCTGGCCCTGCACCACCTGGCCGGGCGCCTCGCCGACGGCGCCTGACGAGCGGTCCCGCTGCGTGACGTTCCGCACGTCCGGGCCGGTGCGCCGGGCTCGGCGGGGCCCGGCCGGCGAGCAGCCCGGCGACCCGGTTCGACACAGCTAGTAGACTTCGTAGGTCTGTCCGCCAATTGAAGATCAAGGCAGGAAATGGCCTCCACCAACGACCTCAAGAACGGCCTGGTACTCAACCTCGACGGGGAGCTGTGGGCCGTCGTCGAGTTCCAGCACGTCAAGCCCGGTAAGGGCGGTGCGTTCGTGCGTACCACGCTGAAGAACGTGCTGTCCGGCAAGGTGGTCGACAAGACCTTCAACGCGGGCACCAAGGTCGAGACCGCCACCGTCGACAAGCGCACCATGCAGTACCTCTACGCCGACGGCGAGGACTACGTCTTCATGGACCTGGAGACGTTCGACCAGATCACCGTTCCCGGCGGCACCGTCGGCGAGGCGGCCAACTACCTCCTCCCCGAGGCCGAGGCCACCGTCGCCACCCACGAGGGCCTGCCGCTCTACATCGAGCTGCCGACCTCGGTGGTGCTCGAGATCACCTACACCGAGCCGGGCCTGCAGGGCGACCGGTCGACCGGCGGCAACAAGCCGGCCACCGTCGAGACCGGCGCCACCGTCCAGGTGCCGCTCTTCATCACCACCGGCGAGAAGATCAAGGTCGACACCCGCGACGGCCGTTACCTCGGCCGAGCCTGATGGCGGAGGGTGCCAAGCAGCAGATGCCGGCGCGCCGCAAGGCGCGCAAGCGGGCGCTGGACGTGCTCTTCGAGGCCGACCTGCGGGACCGGCCGCCCGTCGAGGTCCTCGCCGGCTACCTGGAGCGGATCGAGAAGCCCCGCCCCGAGCACGTCGGCTACGCGGTCGGCCTGGTCGAGGGGGTCGCCGCGCACCTCGACCGGATCGACGAGGTGATCGCGAGCTACGCCGAGGGCTGGACGCTGGACCGGATGCCGGCGGTCGACCGCAACCTGGCCCGGATCGCGGTCTACGAGCTGCTCTACGTCGACGAGATCGACGACGCGGTGGCGATCAGCGAGGCCGTCGAGCTGGCCCGGCAGATGTCGACTGACGACTCGCCGCGCTTCCTCAACGGCATCCTCGGCCGGATCGCCGAGTACGCCACCCGCTGACGCTGCGGCAACGCCAGCTCGACGCCGCGCCGCGACTCGGAGCCGCCGACAACGAAAGGGCCCGCGCCGAACGGCGCGGGCCCTTCGTGTCGGGCGCGTCAGGAGGCGAAGAACGCCCGCGGGTCGGCGACCAGCACACCGTGCTCGGTGAGCCGCTCGATCAGGCCCGACGGCGAGGCGTCGTAGACGATCGCGAGGGCGCGCAGGTCGTCGGCGCGGATGGAGAGCACCCGGCCGTTGTAGTCGCCGCGCTGCTGCTGGATGGCGCGGGCGTACCGGGCGACGTAGGCCAGGTCCTCGGAGGCCTCGTCGTAGAGCCGCTCCAGGTCCAGAACGATCTTGCTGGTGGGCTCGTGGCGCACCCCGCTGCCGTCGGGCAGCAGCTCCGAGACGGGAACTCGGTAGAAGTCGGCCAGCTCCGCCAGGCGGGACACGGTGACGGCGCGGTCGCCACGCTCGTACGAGCCGACCACCACGGCCTTCCACCGCCCGTTCGACTTCTCCTCCACACCCTGCAGGGACAGGCCCTGCTGCTGGCGGATGGAGCGCAGGCGGGCGCCCAGCGACTTGGCGTATTCAGAGGGCATTCGGACACTCCCAGTGCTGCTCGGGGTTCTCCCAGCTATCGCTACGGAGCGTGACGGTACGGGGATTGCGACACGCGGTCAAGTGTTCGTGACGACCCCGGTAGGCCCGGCGTACGGGTTGTCCACATTTCTCCACGCTGACCGGCTGGTCAGTCCCGGCGGCGGCCGGCCCGGTGACCGCTGGTAACGTGGCGTGAAGCCCCGGTCCGGGCCCTCCGCGGCCCGCCGGAGTCAACCAGACGTCCTTTAACGACCCGTCCCGTGAGGCGGGGAAGGAGGTCCGCCGTGGCCTACCCACCGGCTGCCCACCCGTCGCCGCCGCGACAACCCTCGGTGAAGGTCATCCTCGCCGCCGCCGACGTGTCGCGGGTGGTCGACCGCATCGCCCACCAGATCCTCGAGAAGACCCAGGGCGCCGCCGACACCGTGCTGCTCGGCATCCCCACCCGCGGGGTCCCGCTCGCGAGGCGCCTCGCCGCCCGGATCAGCACCTTCGAGGACGTGACCGTCCCGGTCGGGGTGCTCGACATCACGCTCTACCGCGACGACCTGCGCCGGCACGCCACCCGCGCGGTCGGCCCCACCGACCTGCCCCCGGGCGGGATCGACGGCCGGCGGGTGGTCCTCGTCGACGACGTGCTCTTCTCCGGCCGCACCGTGCGGGCCGCCCTGGACGCGCTCAGCGACGTCGGCCGCCCGGCCTCGGTGCAGCTCGCCGTCCTGGTCGACCGGGGGCACCGCCAGTTGCCGATCCGCGCCGACTACGTCGGCAAGAACATCCCCACCGCGCTCGCCGAGAGCGTCAAGGTCACCCTGGCCGAGACGGACGGCGCGGACGAGGTCCGGCTGCACGGAGGCGCCGCATGATCCGTCACCTGCTCTCCGGGGCCGACCTGGACGCGGCCACCGCCACCCGGATCCTGGACACCGCGGCCGAGATGGCCACGGTCGCCGGCCGGGAGGTCAAGAAGCTGCCGGCGCTGCGCGGCCGGACCGTGGTCAACCTCTTCTACGAGGACTCCACCCGGACCCGGATCTCGTTCGAGGCGGCCGCCAAGCGGCTCAGCGCCGACGTGATCAACTTTTCCGCCAAGGGCTCCAGCGTGACCAAGGGCGAGAGCCTGAAGGACACGGCGCTCACCCTCCAGGCCATGGGCGCCGACGCGGTGGTCGTCCGGCACCCCGCCTCCGGCGCCCCGCACCGCCTGGCCAACTGGGTGGACGGCTCGGTGGTCAACGCCGGCGACGGCACCCACGAGCACCCCACCCAGGCGCTGCTCGACGCCTACACGATGCGGTCCCGGCTGGGTCGCCTGGACGGCCTGCACGTGGCGATCGTCGGCGACGTGCTGCACTCCCGGGTGGCCCGCTCCAACGTCCTGCTGCTCTCCACCCTGGGCGCGAAGGTCACCCTGGTCGGCCCGCCGACCCTCATTCCGGTCGACATCTCTCCCGCACTGGCCCCCGGCACCGACGTCTCCTACGACCTCGACACCGTTCTTCCCGGTGTGGACGTGGTGATGATGCTGCGGGTGCAGCGGGAGCGGATGAACGACTCCTACTTCCCCTCCGCCCGCGAGTACGCCCGCCGCTACGGGCTGGACGGGCCGCGGATGCGCCGGCTGCCGGAGCACGCGATCGTCATGCACCCCGGCCCGATGAACCGGGGGATGGAGATCACGCCCGAGGTGGCCGACTCGCCCCGCTCCACCATCGTCGAACAGGTCGCCAACGGGGTCTCCGTGCGGATGGCCGTCCTCTACCTGCTGCTCGGAGGGAACAACCGGTGACCGCGTACCTGGTCAGGAACGTGAGTGTGGTCGGCGCCGCGCCGACCGACCTGCTGATCCGCGACGGCGTCGTGGTGGAGACCGGGGCCGGCCTGGCCGCGCCCGACGCCACGGTGCTCGACGCCACCGGCCTGGTGGCCCTGCCCGGCCTGGTCGACCTGCACACCCACCTGCGCGAGCCGGGCCGGGAGGACGCCGAGACCGTGGAGTCCGGCTCCCGGGCGGCGGCGCTCGGCGGCTACACGGCGGTCTGCGCCATGGCGAACACCTCGCCGGTGGCCGACACGGCCGGCGTGGTCGAGCAGGTCTGGCGGCTCGGCCGGGAGGCCGGGCTGGTCGACGTGCAGCCGATCGGCGCGGTCACCGTCGGCCTGGCCGGCGAGCGGCTCGCCGAGCTGGGCGCGATGGCCGACTCGGCGGCCCGGGTGCGGATCTTCTCCGACGACGGGCACTGCGTCGCCGACCCGAAGTTGATGCGCCGGGCGTTGGAGTACGTCAAGGCGTTCGACGGGGTGATCGCCCAGCACGCCGAGGAGCCCCGGCTCACCGAGGGCGCCCAGATGCACGAGGGCGAGGTCTCCACCCGGCTCGGGCTGACCGGCTGGCCGGCGGTCGCCGAGGAGGCGATCATCGCCCGCGACGTGCTGCTGGCCGAGCACGTCGGCAGCCGCCTGCACATCTGCCACGTCTCCACGGCGGGCAGCGTCGAGGTGCTGCGGCACGCCAAGGCCCGGGGAGTGAAGGTCACCGCCGAGGTGACCCCGCACCACCTCCTGCTCACCGACGAGAAGGCCGCCACCTACGACCCGGTCTACAAGGTCAACCCGCCGCTGCGCACCGCCGCCGACGTCGCCGCGCTGCGGGCAGCCCTGGCCGAGGGCGTGATCGACATCGTCGCCACCGACCACGCGCCGCACGCCGTGGAGGACAAGGAGTGCGAGTGGGCGTACGCCCGGCCGGGCATGCTCGGTCTGGAGACGGCGCTCTCCATCGCGCTGGACGTGCTCGGGCCGCAGTGGGACCTCATCGCCGAGCGGATGTCCCGCGCCCCGGCCCGGATCGCCGGGCTGGACTCCCACGGCCTCGACCCGGCCCCCGGCGTGCCGGCCAACCTGACCCTGGTCGACCCGGCCGCCCGCCGCGTCGTCGAGCCGGCGGAGCTGGCCAGCCGCAGTCGCAACACCCCGTACGCCCGCATGACGCTGCCGGGTCGCATCGTGGCGACCTTCCTGCGCGGCGAGCCGACGGTCCTGGACGGAAAGGCTGTCAAGTAATGGCGAAGCGCAGAAGCGCGATCCTCGTCCTGGAGGACGGGCGCACGTTCCACGGCGAGGCGTACGGCAGCGTCGGGGAGACCTTCGGTGAGGCGGTCTTCAACACCGGCATGACCGGCTACCAGGAGACCCTCACCGACCCCTCCTACCACCGCCAGGTGGTGGTGCAGACCGCGCCGCACATCGGCAACACCGGCGTCAACGGCGAGGACGACGAGTCCGGCCGGATCTGGGTGGCCGGCTACGTGGTGCGCGACCCGGCGCGGATCGGCTCCAACTGGCGGGCCACGGGCGGGTTGGAGGACCGGCTCGCCGCCGAGGGCGTGGTCGGCATCAGCGGCGTGGACACCCGGGCCCTCACCCGGCACCTGCGCGAGCGCGGCGCCATGCGGGTCGGCATCTCCAGCATCGACGACGACCCGGTCGCCCTCCTCGACCGGGTCCGCCGCGCGCCGCAGATGGTCGGCGCGGACCTTTCCGCGGAGGTGACCACCGAGAAGCCGTACGTCGTCGAGGCGGTCGGCGAGCACCGGTTCACCGTCGCGGCGCTCGACCTGGGCATCAAGCGCAACGTGCCGCGCCGGCTGGCCGCCCGCGGTGTGACCACCCACGTGCTGCCCGCCGGCTCCCGCATCGAGGACCTGCTGGCCACCGGCGCGGACGCGGTCTTCTTCTCGCCCGGGCCGGGCGACCCGGCCACCGCCGACGGGCCGGTCGCCCTGGCGCGGGAGGTGCTGGGCCGGCGGATCCCGCTGTTCGGCATCTGCTTCGGCAGCCAGATCCTGGGCCGGGCGCTCGGCTTCGGCACCTACAAGCTCGGCTACGGCCACCGCGGCATCAACCAGCCGGTGCTCGACCGGGCCACCGGCAAGGTCGAGGTGACCAGCCACAACCACGGCTTCGCGGTCGCTTGGCCGGGCCGCGAACAGGAGCTCAGCGCCGTGCAGGAGCCGGGCCGAAGGCCCGGCTTGGTCGTCCCCGACCAGGTGATCGACACCGAGTTCGGCGGCGTCCAGGTCTCCCATGTCTGCCTCAATGACAACGTGGTCGAGGGGCTGCGGGCCAAGGACGTGCCCGCCTTCACCGTCCAGTACCACCCCGAGGCGGCGGCCGGCCCGCACGACGCGGACTACCTCTTCGACCGTTTCGCCGAGCTGATCGAGGGCCGCGGCCCCGACCGGAAGCAGAGTGAGGGGCGCACGGATGCCTAAGCGGACCGACCTCAAGCACGTCCTGGTCATCGGCTCCGGGCCGATCGTCATCGGCCAGGCCTGCGAGTTCGACTACTCCGGCACGCAGGCCTGCCGGGTGCTGCGCAGCGAGGGGATCCGGGTCAGCCTGGTCAACTCCAACCCGGCGACGATCATGACCGACCCCGAGTTCGCCGACGCCACCTACGTCGAGCCGATCACCCCGGAGTTCGTCGAGCTGGTCATCGCCAAGGAGCGCCCCGACGCGCTGCTGCCCACCCTGGGTGGGCAGACCGCGCTGAACACCGCGGTCGCCCTGCACGAGGCCGGCGTCCTGGAGAAGTACGGCGTCGAGCTGATCGGCGCCAACATCGACGCCATCAACCGGGGCGAGGACCGCCAGCTGTTCAAGGACATCGTGGCCAAGGCCGGCGTACGCCTCGGGCTGGACGACCCGTCGTCGCTGGTGCCCCGCTCCCGGGTCTGCCACTCGATGGACGAGGTCCGCGACACCGTCGGCGAGCTGGGCCTGCCGGTGGTGATCCGGCCGTCGTTCACCATGGGCGGCCTGGGCTCCGGCATGGCGCACACCGACGAGGACCTGACCCGGATCGCCGGGGCCGGCCTGGCCGCCAGCCCGGTGCACGAGGTGCTCATCGAGGAGAGCGTGCTCGGGTGGAAGGAGTACGAGCTCGAACTCATGCGCGACCGCCACGACAACGTGGTGGTCGTCTGCTCGATCGAGAACGTCGACCCGATGGGCGTGCACACCGGCGACAGCGTCACCGTGGCCCCGGCCATGACGCTGACCGACCGGGAGTACCAGCGCCTGCGTGACCTGGGCATCGCGGTGCTCCGCGAGGTCGGCGTCGACACCGGCGGCTGCAACATCCAGTTCGCGGTGAACCCGGCCGACGGCCGCATCGTCGTGATCGAGATGAACCCGCGGGTGTCCCGCTCCTCGGCGCTCGCGTCGAAGGCCACCGGCTTCCCGATCGCCAAGATCGCCGCCAAGCTGGCCATCGGCTACACCCTCGACGAGATCCCCAACGACATCACCCTGAAGACCCCGGCGGCGTTCGAGCCGACCCTGGACTACGTGGTGGTGAAGATCCCGCGGTTCGCGTTCGAGAAGTTCCCCGGCGCGGACCCGGAGCTGACCACCACCATGAAGTCGGTCGGCGAGGCCATGAGCCTCGGGCGCAACTTCACCGAGGCGCTGAACAAGGCGATGCGCTCGATGGAAACCAAGTCGTCGGGTTTCTGGACCACCCCGGACCCGGCGGGGGCCACCCGGGAGAACACCCTCGCCGCGCTGCGGATGCCGCACGACGGCCGGATCTACACGGTCGAGCGGGCGCTGCGGCTGGGCGCGTCGATCGCCGAGGTGACCGAGGCGTCCGGCGGCATCGACCCCTGGTTCCTGGACCAGATCGCCGCGCTCGTGGAGCTGCGGACCGAGATCGTCGACGCCCCGGTGCTCGACGCCCAGCTGCTGCGCCGGGCCAAGCGGGCCGGCCTCTCCGACCGGCAGCTCGCCGCGCTGCGCCCCGAGCTGGCGGCCGAGGACGGCGTCCGCACCCTGCGCCACCGGCTCGGCATCCGGCCGGTCTACAAGACGGTGGACACCTGCGCGGCCGAGTTCGAGGCGACCACCCCGTACCACTACTCGACGTACGACCAGGAGACCGAGGTCGGGCCCTCGGACCGGCCGAAGGTGCTCATCCTGGGCTCCGGGCCGAACCGGATCGGGCAGGGCATCGAGTTCGACTACTCCTGCGTGCACGCCGTGCAGGCGTTGCGGGAGGTCGGCTACGAGACGGTGATGGTCAACTGCAACCCGGAGACCGTCTCCACCGACTACGACACCGCCGACCGGCTCTACTTCGAGCCGCTCACCTTCGAGGACGTGCTGGAGGTCTGGCACGCCGAGGACTCCTCCGGCAAGGCGGCCGGCGGTCCGGGCGTGGTCGGGGTGATCGTGCAGCTCGGCGGGCAGACGCCGCTCGGCCTGGCCAAGCGGCTCAAGGCCGCCGGCGTGCCGATCGTCGGCACCTCCCCGGAGTCGATCCACCTGGCCGAGGAGCGCGGCGCGTTCGGCGCGGTGCTGTCCCGGGCCGGGCTGCGCGCCCCGGCGCACGGCATGGCCACCTCGTACGACGAGGCCAAGGCGATCGCCGACGAGATCGGGTACCCGGTGCTGGTGCGGCCCTCGTACGTGCTCGGCGGCCGGGGCATGGAGATCGTCTACGACGACGCCACCCTGCGCGACTACATCGGCCGGGCCACCGACATCTCGCCGGACCACCCGGTGCTGGTGGACCGCTTCCTCGACGACGCCATCGAGATCGACGTGGACGCCCTGGTCGACGCCGACGGCGCGGTCTACCTGGGCGGCGTGATGGAGCACATCGAGGAGGCCGGCATCCACTCCGGCGACTCCTCGTGCGCGCTGCCGCCGATCACCCTGGCCGGCTCGCACCTGGCCCAGGTGCGCCGCTACACCGAGGAGATCGCCCGCGGCGTCGGGGTGAAGGGCCTGCTCAACGTCCAGTACGCGCTCCAGGGCGACACGCTCTACGTGCTGGAGGCCAACCCGCGCGCCTCCCGGACGGTCCCGTTCGTCTCCAAGGCCACGGCGGTGCCGCTGGCCAAGGCGGCGGCCCGGATCGCGCTCGGCGCCACCATCGCCGAGCTGCGCGCCGAGGGGATGCTGCCGCCCACCGGGGACGGCGGCACCATGCCCGCCGACGCCCCGATCGCGGTCAAGGAGGCGGTGCTGCCGTTCAAGCGGTTCCGCACGCCGTCCGGCAAGGGCATCGACGTGCTGCTCGGCCCGGAGATGAAGTCCACCGGCGAGGTGATGGGCATCGACACCAACTTCGGGCACGCCTTCGCCAAGTCGCAGTCCGCCGCGTACGGGTCGCTGCCGACCGCGGGGAAGATCTTCGTCTCGGTGGCCAACCGGGACAAGCGCGGCATGATCTTCCCGATCAAGCGCCTGGCCGACCTGGGCTTCGAGATCGTGGCCACCACCGGCACGGCCGAGGTGCTGCGCCGGCACGGCATCGCCTGCGAGCAGATCCGCAAGCACTACGAGTCGGGCGAGGGTGAGGACGCCGTCTCGCTGATCCTCGGCGGCGACGTGGCCCTGGTGGTGAACACCCCGCAGGGCTCCGGCGCGAGCGCCCGCTCCGACGGCTACGAGATCCGCAGCGCCGCCGTGACGGCGGACATCCCCTGCGTCACGACGGTGCCCGGCGCGGCAGCGGCGGTAATGGGCATCGAGGCGAGGATCCGAGGCGACATGCGGGTCCGCCCCCTCCAGGAGCTCCACGCCGCCCTCCGGGCCGGCGAGTGACAGCCCCGCTGCCGTCGATCATGAAGTTGTTGTCCGGCGCGTCGGCGTGTCGGGGCGATAACTTCATGATCAACGCGGTCGGGCCGGGGAGGCGGGCGTGATCTTCGAGAAGGTTGTGCGGCCTCGGTTGTTCCGGATCGGGGGTGGGGACGCCGAGGCGGCGCATGAGTGGACCTTGGCGCGGCTTTCCTCCGTGGCTCGGCGGGCGGCTGTGCTCGGGGCATTGCGGGCGCGGTACTTCCGGGGGGCGCCGCGGACCGTGTTCGGGGTGGAGTTCCCCAATCCGGTCGGGCTGGCGGCCGGGATGGACAAGAACGGGGTGGCGCTGCCCGCCTGGCCGGCGTTGGGCTTCGGCTTCGTCGAGGTCGGCACCGTCACCGCGCACGCCCAGCCGGGCAACCCCCGGCCCCGGCTCTTCCGGCTGCGCGACAGCGAGGCCGTGGTCAACCGGATGGGCTTCAACAACGCCGGCGCCGACGCCCTCGCGGCCCGGCTGGCGGCGCTGCCACGCCCGCTCGGCGTGCCGCTGGGCATCTCGCTCGGCAAGTCCAAGGTGACCCCGCTGGACGACGCCGTCGAGGACTACCTGGCCTCCTACCGGGCGCTGAAGGCGCACGGGGACTACTTCGCGGTCAACGTGTCCTCACCGAACACCCCGGGGCTGCGGTCCCTCCAGGACCGGTCCCACCTGGACGCGCTGCTCGCGGCCCTGGTGGGGGACAAGCCGGTGCTCGTGAAGATCGCCCCCGACCTCACCGAGCCGGCCGTCGCCGAGCTGCTGGAGGTCTGCCTCGACCGCGGCGCGGCCGGGGTGATCGCCACCAACACCACCCTGGGCCGCGACGGGCTCGCCCCGGCCGACCGGGAGCGGGGCGCGGAGACCGGCGGCCTCTCCGGCCGACCGTTGACCGCCCGCGCCCGCGAGGTGGTCGCCTTCGTGCACCGCGAGACCGGCGGCCGGCTGCCGGTCATCGGCGTGGGCGGGATCCTCGACCCGGACGACGCGATCCGGATGTTCGACGCCGGGGCGAGCCTCGTCCAGCTCTACACCGGTTTCATCTACCGGGGCCCGGCCCTGGTCCGGTCGGTGGCCCGGGCGGCCGCCCGGCGCTGACACCACGAAGGAGAACCGTGACGCCCGAGGAGATCCTCGCCGCCGACCGCCGGCACGTCTGGCACCCGTACGCGGCCCTGCCGCCGGCCAGCCCACCGTACGTGGTGGACAGTGCCGAGGGCGTACGGCTGCGGCTGGCCGACGGCCGGGAGCTGGTCGACGGGATGTCGTCCTGGTGGGCGGCGATCCACGGCTACCGGCACCCGGTGCTGGACGCCGCGGTCACCGACCAGCTGGGCCGGATGAGTCACGTCATGTTCGGCGGCCTCACCCACGAGCCCGCCGTACGCCTGGCGCGGACCCTGGTGGAGCTGGCCCCGGACGGCCTGGAGCACGTCTTCCTGGCCGACTCCGGCTCGGTCAGCGTCGAGGTGGCGGTGAAGATGTGCCTGCAGTACCAGCGGGCCCTGGGGCGGCCGGAGCGTCGCAGGCTGGGCACCTGGCGGGGCGGCTACCACGGCGACACGTTCCACCCCATGAGCGTCTGCGACCCGGAGGGGGGCATGCACCACCTCTGGGGCGACGTGCTGCCCCGGCAGGTGTTCGCGCCGGTGCCACCGGCCGGCTTCGACACCCCGCCCGACCCGGCGTACGAGGCGGCGCTCGTGGACGCCGTCGAGCGGCACGCCGGCGAGCTGGCCGCGGTCATCGTGGAGCCGGTGGTGCAGGGCGCCGGCGGGATGCGCTTCCACAACCCGCACTACCTGCGGGTGCTGCGCGAGGTGACCCGGGCGCACGGGATCCTGCTGGTCTTCGACGAGATCGCCACCGGCTTCGGCCGGACCGGCACCATGTTCGCCGCCGAGCACGCCGGGGTCGCCCCGGACGTGCTCTGCGTCGGCAAGGCGCTCACCGGCGGGTACCTCACCCTGGCCGCGGCGCTCTGCACCCCCGAGGTGGCCCGCGCCATCTCGGCCGACGGGGTGCTGGCGCACGGCCCCACCTTCATGGGCAACCCGCTCGCCTGCGCGGTCGCCAACGCCTCCCTGGACCTGCTGCGGGCCGGGGACTGGGCCGGCCGGGTGGCGGGCATCGCCGAGGGGCTGCGGGCCGGCCTGGCGCCGCTGCGTGACGCCCCCGGGGTGACCGACGTGCGGGTGCTCGGCGCGATCGGCGTCGTGCAGCTCGACCACGAGGTGGACCTGCCCCGGGCGACCGCCGCCGCGGTGGCGCAGGGGGTCTGGCTGCGCCCGTTCCGGGACCTCGTCTACACCATGCCGCCGTACGTCTGCGACGACGCGGACGTGGCGCGGATCGCGGCCGGCGTGGCCGCGGCCGTCAAGGCCGGCTGAGCCCGGCGGACGGGACGACCGGCGGCGGGACGCCGTCGCCGGACACGACGCGGCCCGACGCCGCGCCAGGAGAGGGAGAGACGCGATGGAGACCTTCGGCGCCCGCCTGCACCGGGCCGTGGCCGAGCGGGGACCGCTCTGCGTGGGGATCGACCCGCACCCCGGGCTGCTCGCCCGCTGGGGACTGTCCGACGACGTCGAGGGTCTCGACCGGTTCTGCCGGACGGTGGTGGAGGCCATCGGCGACCGGGTGGCCGTGGTCAAGCCCCAGTCGGCGTTCTTCGAGCGCTTCGGGTCCCGGGGTGTCGGAATTCTTGAGTCAACTATCCGACAGTTGCGAAATTCGGGCTCGCTCGTTCTCCTCGACGTCAAGCGCGGCGACATCGGCTCGACGGTCAGCGCGTACGCGTCGGCCTACCTCGATCCATCCAGCCCGCTGTATGTCGACGCGGTCACCGCGAGTCCCTACCTCGGGGTAGGTTCGCTCGCGCCGATGTTCGAGCTGGCGGCCGCGCACGGCGGCGGCGTCTTCGTCCTGGCGCTCACCTCGAACCCCGAGGGAGCCGCCGTGCAGCGTGCCGTCGGGGCCGACGGGCGCACCGTGGCGCAGACCGTCATCGACGAGATTTCCCAGCTCAACCGGGGTGCCGAGCCGCTCGGCAGCTTCGGGCTGGTGGTCGGCGCCACGATCGGTGACACCGGTCATGACCTCACCGCGGTGAACGGTCCGCTGCTCGCCCCGGGGCTCGGCGCGCAGGGCGCGACGGCCGCCGACCTGCGTACCGTCTTCGGCTCGGCCCTGCCCTCGGTGCTGCCGTCGTACTCCCGGGAGGTGCTGGGCGCGGGGCCGGACCAGACCGCCCTGCTGGCCGCCACCGACCGCGTGCTGGCCGAGTGTCGGGCCGCCCTGGCCACGCGTGACTGACTGACGGCTCGGTCACTTTCCGTTGATCTTCGCGCGCCCACGTTGCCGAAAACGCCGTTGACCGCTAGTTTTCCCCGCGCTGGGAACCACTGACCCCTTTGGTTGCCAGCGACACCACGTTTCACAGCTGCGGCGGTGCACCCCGCCCGCCGTACTAGGGACCTGAGGAGAACTGGTGCCGCTCCCGTCACTGACCCCCGAGCAGCGCGCTGCCGCGCTGGAGAAGGCCGCGGAGATCCGCAAGGCCCGTGCTGAGCTGAAGGAACAGCTCAAGCAGGGCAAGACCACCCTCGCCACCGTCCTCGAGCGGGCCGAGTCCGACGACGTCGTGGGCAAGCTGAAGGTTTCGGCCGTGCTCCAGGCGATGCCGGGCATCGGCAAGATCCGAGCCACCCAGATCATGGAGAAGCTCAAGATCGCTGACAGCCGCCGACTGCGTGGCCTGGGCGAGCAGCAGCGCAAGGCGCTGCTTGGAGAGTTCGCCGCCAACTGAACGACCCACCGTGTAGAAACAAGCGGTGAGCACGGATGACGAGGCGCGCCCGGCGGCTCGGCTCACTGTCCTGGCCGGACCTTCGGGAGCCGGCCGGGAGAGTGTCGTCGAGCTGGTCCGGGCGCGCTTTCCGTCCGTGTGGGTGCCGGTGGCCGTGACCACCCGGCCGGCCTGCCCCGGCGAGGTGGACGGCGTCGACCGGCTCTTCGTCGACGCGGGCGACTTCGACCGCATGGTCGCGGCCGACGAGCTGCTCGAGTGGAGCCGGATCGGGCCGTACCGGCGCGGGGTGCCGCGCGCGGGCGTGCGATCCCGGCTCGCCGAGGGGCGGCCGGTGCTGCTCCCGCTGGACCTGCCGGGCGCGCTCGCCGTCCGGGCCATGGCGCCGGACGCGCGGCTGGTGCTGCTCACCCCGCCCACGTACCGGCCGGACCCGGCCGTCGCGGCCGCCTTCGCACACGCCGTCGTGCACGACCGGACCGAGCGCGCGGCCGACGAGCTGGTAGGCTTGCTCGGTTCTTCCTTCCTGGCTCCGGCCCGACCGCGCCCGAGCGGTTGAGAGGCCACCGCCCCCGGGCGGTGCACAACGACGCAGAGGTTAATTCGTGGGATCCATCGCCAACCCCGAAGGCATCACCAACCCGCCGATCGACGAGCTCCTCGAGAAGACCACCTCGAAGTACGCGCTGGTCATCTTCGCCGCCAAGCGCGCGCGCCAGGTCAACGCCTACTACAGCCAGCTCGGTGAGGGCCTGCTGGAGTACGTCGGCCCGCTGGTGGAGACCACCCCCCAGGAGAAGCCGCTCTCCATCGCCATGCGCGAAATCAACGCGGGTCTGCTCACCGCCGAGCCGACCGACCAGCCGTAAGCCCCGCCCGCGCCGATGGCCGCCGAGATCGTCCTCGGGGTCGGTGGCGGCATCGCCGCCTACAAGGCGTGTGAGCTGCTCCGGCTCTTCACCGAGTCGGGTCACCGGGTCCGGGTCGTGCCGACCGCGTCGGCGCTCCGTTTCGTCGGGGCGCCGACCTGGGCCGCGCTCTCCGGCCAGCCGGTCGCCGACGACGTCTGGTCCGACGTGCACGAGGTGCCGCACGTCCGCCTCGGGCAGCACGCCGACCTGGTCGTGGTGGCGCCCACCACCGCCGACCTGCTCGCCAAGGCCGCCCACGGCCTCGCCGACGACCTGCTCACCAACACCCTGCTGACCGCGCGCTGCCCGGTGGTGCTGGCGCCGGCCATGCACACCGAGATGTGGGAGCACCCGGCCACCGTCGCCAACGTGGCCACCCTGCGGTCCCGCGGCGTCCTGGTGATCGAGCCCGCCGTCGGCCGGCTCACCGGCAAGGACACCGGCAAGGGCCGGCTGCCCGACCCGGCCGAGATCTTCGCGGTCGCCCGCCGGGCCCTGGCCCGCGGCGGCGCCGCCCCCGCCGACCTGGCCGGCCGTCACGTGGTGGTCACCGCCGGCGGCACCCGGGAGCCGCTCGACCCGGTCCGCTTCCTCGGCAACCGCTCCTCCGGCAAGCAGGGCTACGCGTTCGCCCGCGCCGCCGTGGCCCGGGGCGCCCGGGTCACCCTGGTCTCGGCAAACGTCGCCCTCGCCGACCCGGCCGGTGCGGACCTGGTCCGGGTGGGCAGCACCGAGGAGTTGCGCAAGGCCACCCTGGAGGCGGCCGCCGACGCGGACGCCGTGGTGATGGCCGCCGCGCCCGCCGATTTCCGCCCGGCGACGTACGCGCCCGGTAAGATCAAGAAGTCGGACGACGGCAGCGCGCCCACGATCGAGCTGGTCACCAACCCGGACATCGCGGCCGAGCTGGGCCGGCGCCGGCGGCCGGAGCAGGTGCTGGTGGTCTTCGCCGCGGAGACCGGCGACGCCGAGGCCAACGGCCGGGCCAAACTCGCCCGCAAGCGCGCCGACCTCATCGTGATCAACGAGGTCGGCGTGGACAAGGTCTTCGGGGCCGAGACCAACGCCGCCACGGTGATCGGGGCGGACGGGTCGGTGCACCGGATGCCCGAGCAGCCCAAGGAGGACCTGGCCGACGCCGTCTGGGACCTCGTGGTCGCCCGCCTGCCGGAGCGGTCCTGACGGTTGGTCACTCTCCGGTTCCCCGGGTCACCCTGGGAGCACGGTGACTAAACTGCCGCCGAGCGACCTTTAAAAGTCTTCACATGCTTAGGAGTGCCGTGACACGTCTCTTCACGTCCGAATCGGTCACGGAAGGCCACCCGGACAAGATCGCCGACCAGATCAGTGACGGCATTCTCGACGCACTGCTCGCCCAGGACCCCCACAGCCGCGTGGCGGTCGAAACCCTGATCACCACCGGCCAGGTGCACGTCGCCGGCGAGGTGACCACGAAGGCGTACGCCGACATCCCGACCATCGTGCGGGACACCATCCTGTCGATCGGCTACGACTCGTCGAAGAAGGGCTTCGACGGCGCCTCCTGCGGCGTGAGCGTCTCCATCGGCGCCCAGTCGCCGGACATCGCGCAGGGCGTCGACAACGCGTTCGAGCTGCGTACCGGCTCGTCGGAGAGCGCGCTGGACGCGCAGGGCGCCGGCGACCAGGGCATGATGTTCGGCTTCGCCTGCTCCGAGACCCCCGAGCTGATGCCGCTGCCGATCGCGCTCGCCCACCGGCTGGCCCGCCGGCTCGCCCAGGTACGCAAGGACGGCACGATCCCCTACCTGCGGCCCGACGGCAAGACCCAGGTGACCATCGAGTACGACGGGCTGCGCCCCGTCCGGCTCAACACCGTCGTGGTCTCCAGCCAGCACGCGGCCGACATCTCGCTCGAATCGCTGCTCACGCCGGACGTCCGCGACCACGTCATCACCCCGGAGCTGGAGGGCCTCGGCCTGGACACCGAGGGCTACCGGCTGCTGGTCAACCCGACCGGGCGCTTCGAGATCGGCGGCCCGATGGGCGACGCCGGCCTCACCGGCCGGAAGATCATCGTCGACACCTACGGCGGCTACGCCCGGCACGGTGGCGGCGCGTTCTCCGGCAAGGACCCGTCCAAGGTGGACCGCTCCGCCGCGTACGCGATGCGCTGGGTCGCCAAGAACGTGGTCGCCGCCGGCCTGGCCGAGCGCTGCGAGGCGCAGGTCGCGTACGCCATCGGCAAGGCCCACCCGGTGAGCCTCTTCATCGAGACCTTCGGCACCGAGACCGTGCCGGTCGCCTCGATCGAGAAGGCCGTCGCCGAGGTCTTCGACCTTCGCCCGGCCGCGATCATCCGGGACCTCAACCTGCTCCGCCCGATCTACCAGCAGACCGCCGCCTACGGCCACTTCGGCCGCGAGCTGCCGGACCTCACCTGGGAGAGCACCGACCGGGCCGCCGACCTCAAGTCGGCCGCGGGAGCCTGACCGGCACCAGGCGAGGCGACCGGCGACCCGCCGAGGGGTCGCCGGTCGCTCGCGTCTGCGTGGACGTGCCCCTGCCGCACCTCGACCGCCCCTTCGACTACCTGGTTCCCGACACCCTGGACGCCGACGCCCGGCCCGGGGTGCGGGTGAAGGTCCGCTTCGCCGGCCAGCTCGTCGACGGCTGGCTGCTGGAGCGGGTCGCGGAGTCCGCGCACCCGAAGCTGGCGTACCTGGAGAAGGTCGTCTCCCCGGTGCCGGTGCTGGCGCCGGAGGTGGCCGCGCTGGCCCGCGCGGTCGCCGACCGCTACGCCGGCAGCCTCGCCGACGTGCTCCGGCTCGCCGTCCCGCCCCGGCACGCCCGGGTCGAGAAGGACGTCACGGCGACCGACACGGCCGCCGCCGACGCCCCGCCGGCCGCCGTCGACCCGGGCCCCGGCCCCGGCCCCGATGCCGCCACCGCGGCGACCGCGCCCGCGGACGCCGGCCCGGACGCCGCCACCGCGGCGACCGCGCCCGCAGACGCCGGCCCCGATGCCGCCACCCCGGCGACCGCGCCCCCGGACGCCGGGCCCGATGCCGCCACCCCGGCGACCGCGCCCGCAGACGCCGGCCCGGACGCCGCCGGTCCGGATGCCGCCGGGCCGGTCGACCCGCGCGGCTGGCGGGACTACCCGGCCGGGCCGGCCCTCCTGCGCGCCCTCACCGCCGGCCGGGCGCCCCGGGCCGTCTGGTCCGCGCTGCCCGGCGAGGACTGGGCCGACCGGTACGCCGACGCCGTGGCGGCCACCGTGGCCGGCGGCCGGGGCGCCGTGGTCGTGGTGGCCGACGCCCGGGACCTGGACCGCCTGGACGCCGCTCTGACCGCCGTCCTCGGGCCAGGCCGGCACGCCTGCCTCTCCGCGGCGGCCGGGCCGGCCCGCCGCTACCGGGCCTTCCTCGCCGTCCGCCGCGGCGACGTGCCCGTGGTGATCGGCACCCGGGCCGCGATGTTCGCCCCGGTCGAGCGGCTCGGCCTGGTCGCCGTGTGGGACGACGGGGACGACCTGCACGCCGAGCCCCGGGCGCCCTACCCGCACGCCCGCGACGTGCTGCTCACCCGCGCCCAGCTCGGCGGGACCGCCGCCCTCGTCGGCGGCTACGCCCGGACCGCCGAGGCCCAGCTGCTGGTGGAGACCGGCTGGGCCCGCGAGGTGGTCGCCGACCGGGCGACGGTACGGGCCCGCATGCCGGCGATCGCGCCGACCGGGGACGACCCGCACCTGGCCCGGGACCCCGGTGCCGCGTCCGCCCGGCTGCCCAGCCTGGCCTGGACCACCGCCCGGGACGCGCTCCGCGCCGACCTGCCGGTGCTCGTGCAGGTGCCCCGCCGCGGGTACCTGCCCTCGGTGGCCTGCGCCGACTGCCGGGCCCCGGCCCGCTGCCCGCACTGCGCCGGCCCGCTGGGCCTGCCGTCGGCCGAGGGCGTGCCCGCCTGCCGCTGGTGCGGGCGGGTCGCCGCCGCGTACGCCTGCCCGGAGTGCGGCGGGCGGCGGCTGCGCGCGTCCGTCACCGGCGCCCGGCGGACCGCCGAGGAGCTGGGCCGCGCGTTTCCGGGGGTGCCGGTACGCACCTCGGGGCGGGAGGAGGTGCTCGCGACCGTGCCGGCCGGCGCGGGCCTGGTGATCGCCACCCCCGGGGCGGAACCGGTTGCCGAGGGCGGCTACGGGGCGGTGCTGCTGCTCGACTCGTGGGCCCTGCTCACCCGGGCCGACCTGCGAGCCGGGGAGGAGGCGCTGCGGCGCTGGCTGGCCGCCGCCGCGCTGGCCCGGCCCGGGCCGGCCGGCGGCCGGGTGGTGGTGGTCGCCGACGGGGCCCTCGCGCCGGTGCAGGCGCTGCTGCGCTGGGACTCCGCGTGGTTCGCCACCCGGGAGCTGGCCGAGCGCCGCGAGCTGGGCTTCCCGCCGGCGGTGCGGATGGCCAGCGTCACCGGCGTGGCCGACGCGGTGGCCGACCTGCTGGCCGGTACCCGGCTGCCGGACGGCGCCGAGGTGCTCGGCCCGGTGCCGGCCGACGAGGGGCGGGAGCGGATGCTGGTCCGGGTGCCCCGGGCCCGGGCCGCCGCCCTGGCCGGGGCGCTGCACGCGGCTGCCGGGCAGCGCAGCGCCCGCAAGGCGGCGGATCCGGTCCGGCTCCAGATCGACCCGCTCAGCCTGTTCTGAGCCCGCCCGCCGCCCGTGACGTGCCGCACGCGGGCCGTTGCGTACGGTCGTGAGCTGGGGTTTGCCACACACCGCGTCCGGCAAATGGGTGGAAGACGCGTGATAGCATCGCCCGTCATGCCCAGGCGCACGACGGCTCCCGGGCGCGGCGCGGCAAAGCGGGAGTGCGTCGAGCCGACGCGGATTCGATGATGTCAATCAGCCGGTGATCAGGGGTGGACCAGTCGTGACCGTTCGTCAGTCGATCGTCTTCAACGGTGACCTCGGCAGCGGCAAGAGCACCGTTTCCGTCGAGATCGCCAAGCGGCTGGGCCTGCGCCGGGTCAGCGTCGGCGACCTCTACCGCCAGATGGCCCAGGAGCGGCAGATGACCGCCCTGCAGCTCAACCTGCACGCCGAGCTGGACCAGGCCGTCGACGGCTACGTCGACCAGCTCCAGCGGGACATCGCCGCCTCGGGCGAGAGCCTGGTGATGGACTCCCGGCTGGCCTGGCACTTCTTCACCGACGCGCTCAAGGTGCACATGATCACCGAGCCGACCGAGGCGGCCCGCCGGGTGCTGGCCCGCCCGTCCGGCCCGGCGGAGAGCTACACCTCGATGGAGGAGGCGAAGGCCAAGCTCCGCGAGCGCAGCGAGAGCGAGCGCAGCCGGTTCATCGTGCGCTACGGCGTCGACAAGGCCCGCCTGCGCAACTACGACCTGGTCTGCGACACCACCCGGGCCAACCCGGAGCAGGTGATCCAGCACGTCGTCGACGTCTACGAGGGGCGGCTCGGCGCGGACGTGCTGCGCGACGGCCAGCCGCTGCTGCTGCTCGACCCGGCCCGGGTCTACCCGACCGAGGACATCGCCACCCTCCGTGGGCTGTGGGACTCGGAGTTCGTCGGCGAGGTGGCCGGGTCCGGCGACGAGGCCCTGGAGCCGCTGACCATCGGCTACACCGGCGAGTACTTCTTCGTGGTCGACGGCCACCGCCGGCTCAGCGCCGCCCTCCAGAGCGGCTTCCCGCTGGTCCCCGCCCGGCTGGTCGCCGAGGTCGACGAGCCGGTGGTCGGCGGGCTGAGCGCGGTCGACTTCTTCGCCGCCCAGGCCCGGCCCAGCCTGATCCACGACTGGGAGGCCGCGCACGGCCTCGCCCTGCCGCTGCCCGAGCACGCCCTGCTGGGCGGGGGCGCGGTGCTGGCCGGGGAGCCGGGCGCCGGCGCCTGACCGGGCTCACGGGCGCGGCGGCGGGATCGCCCGATCCGGCGGACCGGAGCATGATGAAGGTCTCCGATGGCTGGGGAGGCCGATCGTGGATCCTGCTGACGCCCTCGCGCTGCTCATGTCGCCCTCGGGACGGGTCGACCCGTACCCGACGTACGAACGGTTGCGCGCGCACGGCCCGGTGGTCCAGGCCGGCCCGGTCTTCTACGTGGTGACCGGCTACGCCGAGGCCGACGCGATCCTCCGCGACGCCCGGTTCGGGGTGATGGACGACGACCTGCGCGACCAGTTCCTGCCGGGCTGGCGGGAGAGTCCGGCGGTCCTGTCGATCTCCCGGTCGATGCTGCGCACCAACCCGCCGGACCACAGCCGGATGCGCCGCCTGGCGGCCGGCGCCTTCACCCCGCGCCGGATCGCCGCCATGCGGGACGTGGTCGAGGCGCAGGCCGACCGGCTGGTCGACGGGATGCTGGCCCGCGGCCGGGAGGGCGCGCCGGTCGACTTCATGGCCGAGTTCGCGTACCCGCTGCCGGTGGGGGTGATCTGCGCGCTGCTCGGCGTGCCGGCGGCCGACCGGCCGCTGTTCCGGCGCTGGGCCACCGACCTGACCGGGGTGCTGGAGCCGGAGATCACCCCCGAGGAGCTGGCCGTGGCCGACCGCGGCGCGGGTGAGTTGCGCGACTACTTCACCGAGCTGGTCGCGGCCCGCCGGCGCGCCCCGGCGGACGACCTGACCACCGCGCTCGTGCAGGCCCACGACGCCGACGGCCATAATTCGGCCTCCGCGCCGCGAGGCGGCGCTACGGACCGAATGAGGGCCGACGGCGATCGGCTCTCCGGCGACGAGCTGCTGGCCAACCTGATCGTGCTGCTGGTGGCCGGCTTCGAGACCACCACCAACCTGCTCGGCAACGGCCTCGTGGTGCTCCTCGACCACCCGCGCCACGCGGCGGCGCTGCGGGAGCATCCCGAGTTCGCGCCCGGCTACGTCGAGGAGCTGCTGCGCTACGACTCACCGGTGCAGCTCACCTCCCGGATGAGCACCGCACCGACCCGGCACGGCGGCGTGGACCTGCCGGCCGGGAGCTGGCTCATCGTGATGCTCGGCGCCGCGAACCGGGACCCGGGCCGCTACCCGGAGCCGGAGCGGTTCGACCCGTGGCGGCCGCAGGTGCACCCGCTCTCCTTCGGCGCCGGCCCGCACTACTGCCTCGGCGCGGGCCTGGCCCGGCTGGAGGCGCAGGTGGCGTTCCCGCTGCTGCTGCGCCGGCTGCCCGGCCTCGCCCTGGCCGGGCCGGGCGAGCGGCGGGTCCGGCTCACCCTGCGCGGATACGCGACGCTGCCGGTCACCGTGGGTGACGAGGCGTCGCCGGTCACCGATCGCGGTACGCCGGCCGGGGCGACCGGATCGACTCCGTAGACTGGTACGGCACCACCCGTCCCAGACAAGGAGCCACTCCGCGTGACCGTCCAGCCCATCCGTCTGTTCGGCGACCCGGTGCTGCGCACGCCGGCCGACCCGGTCGTCGACTTCGACGCCGAGCTGCGCAAGCTGATCGCCGACCTGACCGACACGATGCGCGAGCAGAGCGGCGCCGGCCTGGCCGCGCCGCAGCTCGGGGTGGGCCTGCGGGTGTTCACCTTCGACGTCGACGACGTCCTCGGGCACCTGGTCAACCCGGTGCTGGAGTTCCCCGACTCCGAGGAACAGGACGGCCCGGAGGGCTGCCTGTCCATCCCGGGGCTCTACTTCGACACGAAGCGACGGCAGAACGTCATCGCCAAGGGCTTCAACGGCTACGGGGACCCGCTGCAGATCGTCGGCACCGGCCTGATGGCCCGCTGCGTGCAGCACGAGACCGACCACCTCGACGGGGTGCTCTTCGTCGACCGGCTCGACCCGGCCGGCCGCAAGGAGGCCATGAAGGCGATCCGCCAGGCCGAGTGGTACGACGAGGGCGCCCCGCCGACCGTGAAGCTCAGCCCGCACGCCGCCGGCAACCCCTTCGGCCTGGGGCGGTGACCCGGATGCGCCTGGTCTTCGCCGGCACGCCGGCCGTCGCCGTCCCCGCGCTGGACGCGATCGCCGCCTCCGGTCACGACCTGCTCGCCGTGGTCACCCGCCCCGACGCGCCGGCCGGCCGGGGGAGGGGCCTGCACCGCTCCCCGGTCGGCGCCTGGGCCGACGCGCACGGCGTCGAGGTGCTCACCCCGGCGCGACCGCGCGAGCCCGAGTTCCTCGACCGGCTCCGCGAGCTGGCCCCGGACTGCGTGCCGGTGGTCGCCTACGGCGCGCTGGTGCCGCCGGCGGCGCTGGAGATCCCCCGGCTCGGCTGGATCAACCTGCACTTCTCGCTGCTGCCCGCCTGGCGCGGTGCGGCGCCCGTGCAGCACGCCGTGCTGCACGGCGACGAGCTGACCGGGGCCAGCGTCTTCCAGCTGGAGGAAGGGCTGGACACCGGCCCGGTCTACGGCACCGTCACCGACGAGGTGCGGCCCGCCGACACCTCCGGCGACCTGCTGGAGCGGCTCGCCCACTCCGGCGCCGGGCTGCTGGTCGCGGTGCTCGACGCGCTGGCGGCCGGCACCGCCCGGGCCGAGCCGCAGCCGGCCGACGGGGTCTCCCTCGCGCCGAAGCTGACCGTCGAGGACGCCCGGGTCCGCTGGGCCGACCCGGCCTTCGCGGTGGACCGCCGGATCCGCGCCTGCACCCCGGCCCCCGGCCCGTGGACCACCTTCCGGGGCGACCGGGTCAAGCTCGGCCCGGTCACCGCGGTGGCGGACGGCCCGGAGCTGAAGCCCGGCGAGCTGCTGGTCGAGAAGTCGCGGGTGCTGGCCGGCACCGGCACCGTCCCGGTGCGGCTCGGCGAGGTGCGCGCGGCCGGCAAGAAGGCCATGTCGGCCGGCGACTGGGCGCGCGGCGTCCGGGTCGCCGCCGGCGAGGTGCTCGCGTGACCGGGCCGGCCGAGCCCGGCCGGTTCTCCGACGGTCCGCGTGGCGGCCGCTCCGGCGACGCCGGGCGGTTCACCGGCGGCGAACGGTCCCGCGACCGCGGCGACCGCGGCGACCGCGGCGACCGCGGCGACCGCGGCGACCGCGGCGACCGCGGCGACCGCCCCGCGCGCCGGGGCGACGGGCCGCCGCGCGAGGGGCGTTTCGGCGCCGACCGGCGCGGCGGCGTCCGGCGTCCGGTCCGGCCGGCCGTCGACCTGCCCCGGCACGTCGCGTTCCAGGCGATCGCGGCGGTGCACCGGGACGACGCGTACGCGAACCTGGTGCTGCCGGCGATGCTCCGCGACGAGGGGCTGACCGGCCGGGACGCCGCCTTCGCCACCGAGCTGACCTACGGCACGCTCCGCCACACCGGCACCCTGGACGCGATCATCACCGACGCGGCCGGCCGGGACGTGCAGCGGATCGACCCGCCGGTGCGGGACGCGCTGCGGCTCGGGACCTACCAGTTGCTGCACACCCGGGTGCCGGCGCACGCGGCCGTGTCGTCCACCGTGGACCTGGTGCGGACCGTCGCGGCCGGGGCCACCGGCTTCGCCAACGCGGTGCTCCGCGAGGTGGCGAGCCGCGACGTCGACGGCTGGGTGGCGAAGCTCGCCCCGTCCGAGGAGACCGACCCGATCGGCCACCTCGCGCTGGCGTACAGCCATCCGCAGTGGATCGTCCGGGCCTTCGCCGAGGCGCTCGGCGGTGATCTGCGCGAGACCGCCCGCCTGCTCATCGAGGACAACGAGCGCCCGCCGGTGCACCTGTGCGCCAGGCCGGGGCTGGCCGACCCGGTGGCGCTGGCCGACGAGGTCGGCGGGGCGCCCGGCGCCTTCTCGCCGTACGCCGTCTACCTCGCCGGCGGTGCGCCGGGTGACCTGGCGGCGGTGAGCGAGGGGCGCGCGCACGTCCAGGACGAGGGTTCCCAGCTGGTGGCGAACGCCCTCGCGGTGGCGCCGCTGGACGGCCCGGACGGCCGCTGGCTCGACCTGTGCGCCGGCCCCGGCGGCAAGGCGGGCCTGCTCGGCGCCCTGGCCGCGGAGCGCGGCGCCCGGCTCACCGCGGTCGAGGTCGCCGAGCACCGGGCCCGGCTGGTCAGCCAGGCCACCCGGGGCCTGCCGGTCACCGTGGTGAACACCGACGGGCGCACGGTCGGGGCCGATCCGAAGCTGCCGGAGGGGCACTTCGACCGGGTGCTGGTGGACGCACCCTGCACCGGCCTCGGCTCGCTGCGCCGCCGGCCGGAGTCCCGCTGGCGCCGCCAGCCGTCGGACCTGCCGCCGCTGACCCGGTTGCAGCGGGAGCTGCTGACCGCCGCGCTGCGCGCGGCCCGGCCGGGCGGCCTGGTCGCGTACGTGACGTGCTCGCCGCACACCGTGGAGACGCACGTGTCGGTGACCGAGGCATCCCGCCGGTGCGGCTTCCCGGTCGACTTCGTCGACGCCCGCCCGCTGCTGCCGGCCGGCATGCCCGGGCTGGGGGACGGCCCCACGGTCCAGCTGTGGCCGCAGCGGCACGGCACGGACGCGATGTTCCTGGCGGTGCTGCGCAAGGGCTGAGCGCGGACCCGGCCCACGGGTCGAATGTCCACAGGTGAACGGAAAAGCGGGACCGGCGACGCCGGTCCCGCTTTGTGTCATGTGACAGTCCCGTTGACTCTTACATCGACACGTGTCACTGTCCGATCACCGGTCCGTGGGGCTCCCACCGGGGTCCACAGGCCGCGCCACCCCCGCCAGCACGTCCCGCCGACCCCCACGAGGAGTCTCCATGAGACGCAGAACGCCGACCGCGGGCCTCGCGCTCGCCCTCTTCGCCGCCGTGACGGCGACCCTGACCGCCACGGCCGCCTCCGCCGAGCCCGCGCCGGTGAGCGCCGCCCCCGCGCTCGCCGCCGCCGCGCCGGACATCTCGGTGACCAACGTCCAGGCCCACCTCACCCAGTTCAACTCCATCGCCACGAGCAACGGCGGCAACCGGCGGGCCGGCTCGGCCGGCCACACCGCCTCGGTCGCCTACGTGAAGGGCAAGCTCCAGGCCGCCGGCTACACCGTCTCCGAGCAGGTCTGCACGACCTGCACCTACCGGTCGAACAACCTGATCGCCGAGTGGCCGCAGGGCCCGGCCGACCAGGTGGTCATGTTCGGGGCGCACCTCGACAGCGTCTCCGCCGGCCCGGGCATCAACGACAACGGCTCCGGCTCGGCCACCCTGCTGGAGAACGCGCTGGTCCTGGCGAGCCAGAACCCGAGCATGACCAAGCGGGTGCGGTTCGCGTGGTGGACCGACGAGGAGCAGGGCCTCAACGGCTCGGAGTTCTACGTCAACTCGCTCAGCGCCACCCAGAAGGGCTACATCAAGGGCTACTACAACTTCGACATGGTCGGCTCGACCAACGGCGGCTACTTCATCAACCGGGTCACCTCCACCACGGCCGCGCCGCTGAAGGCCTACTGGGACTCGCTGAACCTCCAGCCGGAGGAGAACGTCGAGGGCCAGGGCCGCTCCGACGACTACCCCTTCCAGCAGGCCGGCATCCCGACCTCCGGTTACGCGGCCGGCGCCAGCGCCCGCAAGACCAGCGCCCAGGCCGCCAAGTGGGGCGGCACGGCCAACTCCGCGTACGACTCCTGCTACCACCGCTCCTGCGACACCACCGCCAACGTCAGCGCGACGGTGCTCAACCGCAGCGCCGACGGTGTGGCGTACGCGATCTGGCAGCTCGCGGTCGGCGGCGGCACCCCGACCAACGACTTCTCCGTCGCGGTGAGCCCCACCTCCGGCAGCGTCGCCCGGGGCGGCTCCACCACCGCGACCGTCAGCACCGCCACCACCAGCGGCAGCGCCCAGACGGTGAGCCTGTCGGCCACGGGCGCGCCGAGCGGGGTGACGGTGAGCTTCAGCCCGTCCTCGGTCACCTCGGGCGGCTCGGCCACCATGACCGTCAGCGCCTCAGCGACCGCCACCACCGGCACCTTCACCATCACGGTCACCGGCACCGGCTCGGTCACCCGCACCGCCGGCTACACCCTCACGGTGACCGGCACGGGCGGCTGCGCCGGCGGCCAGCTCATCGGCAACAGCAGCTTCGAGTCGGGCAGCACGCCGTGGACGGCCAGCTCGGGGGTCATCACGAACTCGTCGAGCCAGGCGGCCCGGACGGGCTCCTACAAGGCGTGGCTGGACGGCTACGGCAGCACCCACACGGACACGCTGTCGCAGTCGGTGACCATCCCGGCCGGGTGCGCCAGCTACACGCTGTCGTTCTGGCTGCACATCGACACCGCGGAGACCACCACGAGCACCGCGTACGACAAGCTGACCGTGCAGGTCGGCACGACCACGCTGGCGACGTACTCGAACCTGAACAAGGCGAGCGGCTACGCGCAGCGCAGCTTCAACCTGGCGGCGTACGCCGGGCAGACCGTCACGCTGAAGTGGACCGGGGTGGAGGACGCCTCGCTCCAGACCAGCTTCGTCATCGACGACGTGACGCTCCAGGTCGGCTGAGCGCACCGGGCGGGGTGGGCCGGAGAGCCCGCCCCGCTCCCGCTCAGGTGACCGGCAGCGCCTTGCTGCCGCCGCCCTTGAGCGAGCGGGTCAGCGTCCGGTCGGAGACCCAGAGGAAGCACTGCACGCCACGGTCGCCGTCCTGCCACTCCTCCTCGTAGGGGTGGTAGATGATCGTGCCGGCCCGGTAGACCAGGTCGCCGTTGTTCGGCACCTTGACGTACCGGGCGATCAGCGCGCGGCAGCCCTTGTGCGCCCGCAGCGTGGTCCGCTGGAACTCGGCGTAGCTGAGATCCGGGAACCGGTAGACCCCGACGAACTCGGCGTGGTGCTTGGCGGTGCAGGCGACCGGCCGCATCTCCTCCACGTCGTCCTTGCTGAGCTTCGGGTTGAAGCAGCCCAGCGCCAGCGGCGAGCCCGCCTTCAGGGCGTTGCGCAGGCTGCCGCGGCGCGCGACGACGCTGCCGTCGTCGAGGCTGGCCACCTCGGAGGCGTCGCAACGGAACCAGTGGGCCCCGCCGGTCCAGGCCGCGGCCGACGGGAAGACCACGGACAGCCGCAGCCGCCCCGAGCGCCACTCGGCGCCGACCGCCTTGTTGACCTGCTTCGCGCATTCGGCGTGCGCCGTCCGGGCGCCGGTCGACCCGGCCTTCGGGGGAGTGCCGCGCCCGGCGTCCGGGCCGGTCAGGGTGCCCACGTACAGCGTCTCGGCGCGGTGGGTGGCGGCGCAGTCGACCGGGTTCCAGCCGCTCAGGTAGCCGACGTCCTGGATCGTGGAGTGGCAGGCGCCGGCCTGGGGCACGAACGCCGCCGGGGCGCCGAAGGCGGGCCAGTCGTCGGCCAGGTCGCGGTCGACCCCGGCCGGCGCGCCGCAGCCGCCGAGCGCCAACACCGCCGTGACACCGGCGGCGACCGCCGCCCACCATCGCCGCATCCCGACCGACCTCCCCGTCGTCCGTGGTCGCCCGACCGGCGCGGAGCACCGGGTACGCCTCGGCGGTGCAGCATACGACACCGGGGCTCAGCTGACGGGTAGTCCCTCCGGGCCGGCCCCGCGCACCGACCGGGTCAGCTTCCGGTCGTCGCTCCACAGGAAACAGCGCACCCCCCGGTCGCCCTCCTCCCACTCCCGCTGCGACGGCGGGTAGAAGATCGAACCGGCCCGGTACGGCAGGTCGGCGTTGTTCGGCACCGCGGCGAAGGCGGCGATCAGCGCCATGCAGCGGCGGTGCACCTGCGGGGCGGCGCGGGTGAAGTCCGCCCAGCTCATGTCGCCTTCCTCGAAGACGCCGACGAACTCGGCGCGGTGCGGCTCGGTGCAGAGGACCGGGGCCATGTAGTTCAGGTTGTCGCCGATCAGCTTCGGGTCGAAACAGCGGTGCACCAGCGGGCTGTCGCCCACCATGGCGCCGCGCAGGCTGCCCACCCGGTTTATCGGCCGGGTGTTGTCGATGCTGTCGGTCTCCGCCAGGTCGCAGCGGAACCAGCGGGCCCCGCCCATCCAGGCGGTGACCGGGGGCAGCGCGATGCTCAGGGTGAGCCGGGCGGAGTGCCAGTCCCCGCCGATCACCTCCCGGGCCCGCTGGTCACACTCGGCGCGGGCGGTGCGCAGCCCGGGGGAGCCCGGCTCCGGCCGCGCGCCCTGCGCCGCCGGACCGGTGAAGGTGCCGACGTGCACCGTCTCGGCCAGGTGGCTGCCCGCACAGTCGACCGTCTCGTAGGTGGCGGCCTGCACCACGGCGGTGAGCCGGGACAGGCAGGCGTCGGTGGCGGGGACGAACAGGCGCGGCGCCGGCAGCGCGGCCCAGTCGTCGGTGAGGTCCCCGTCGGCCCGGTGCGGTGGGACACAGCCGGTCAGGGCCACCGTCGCCGTGCCGGCCAGCGCCAGCGCCAGGAGCCACCGTCGCATCGTCCGCCCTTCCCGGGAGATGACAGCCGGTCGCCGCGGCCCGTGCGGCGTGCCCCGCGACCGGGCGTGCAGCATACGTGACAGTCCCTGTAGGAGTTTCGCCCTGTTTCGATCGATCGGCCAGTCGCGGATGGCTTTTCGTGTCGACTTTCCGCACCGGACCGGCTGATTCTGCACCGCGGGTCACGTCCGGGTCACGGTGGGCTCCCGGCGGTGCCGCGCTGCGGACGCCGGGTGACCGCCTTCGTACACTGGCCCGGTGACCGTACCGCCGCTGATCGTCGCGCCCAGCATCCTGGCCGCCGACTTCGCCCGCCTCGCCGACGAGGTCCGCGCCATCGAGCATGCCGCCGACTGGTTGCACGTGGACGTCATGGACAACCACTTCGTGCCCAACCTGACCATCGGGCTGCCGGTGGTGCAGAGCCTGCGGGCGGCCACCCAGCTTCCCTTCGACGTGCACCTCATGATCGAGGATCCGCGCCGCTGGGCGCCCGGTTACGCCGACGCCGGGGCGTACAACGTGACGTTCCACGCCGAGGCGTGCGACGACCCGGTGGCGCTGGCCAAGGACCTGCGCTCGGCCGGTGCGAAGGCGGGGCTGGCGATCGACCGGGACACGCCGATCGAGCCGTACCTGGACCTGCTGCCCAGCTTCGACACGCTGCTGATCATGACGATCAAGGCCGGTTTCGGCGGCCAGCGGTTCATCCCCCAGCTGCTCGACAAGGTGCACGCCGCCCGGCGGCACGTCGCGAGCGGCCACCTGGAGCTCCGCATCGAGGTGGACGGCGGGATCGCCGCGGACACCATCGAACAGGCCGCCGCGGCGGGCGCCGACGCCTTCGTCGCCGGCACCGCGGTCTACGGGGCCGACGACCCGGCCGAGGCGGTCCGCCGGCTGCGCGGCCTGGCGGAACGCGCGACGACCGGGGCCTGAGGTGGATCCCGCCGGCGACCGACCCGACGTGATCCTGGTCGTCGACGACGACGAGGACATCGCCCGCTTCGTCGAGTTCAACCTGCGGTTGCACGGCTTCGAGGTGCTGCACGCCGGCGACGGCCAGGAGGCCCTGGAGGTCATCGAGCGGCACCGGCCGGACCTGGCCGTGGTCGACCTCATGATGCCGCGGATCGACGGGCTGGAGCTGACCCGCCGGCTGCGCGCCGACCCGATGACCTCGGCCCTGCCGGTGATCATGCTGACCGCCAAGGGGATGACCTCCGACAAGGTCAACGGCCTCAGCGCGGGCGCGGACGACTACCTGGTCAAGCCCTTCGACACCGCCGAGCTGGTCGCGCGGGTGAGTTCCACGCTGCGCCGCAACAAGGAGTTCCGGGAGGTCTCCCCGCTGACCGGGCTGCCCGGCAACAGCCGGATCCGGCGGGAGATCAGCGACCGGGTCCGCAGCGGCGTCGACTACGCCGTCGGCTACATCGACATCGACCGCTTCAAGAGCGTCAACGACCGCTACGGCTTCGTCCGGGGCGACGAGTTCATCTCCGCGCTGGCCCGCAGCCTGCACCGGGCGGTGGTCTCGATCGGCTTGCCGCCGGCCTTCCTGGGCCACGTCGGCGGCGACGACTTCGTCATCGTGTGCACCCCGTCCCAGGTCCGGCCGCTGACCAGCCGGGCCGTGGTCGACTTCGAGAAGGCCGCCGACGCCCTGTACGACCCGACCGACCGGGAGCGCGGCTTCGTCGAGCTGAAGGACCGCCGGGGCAACATCCGCCGGGCCGCGCTGGTCACCCTCTCCATCGGCGTCTCCCTCTCCGACTCCGGCAAACGCTTCACCGACCCCCTGGAGGCGATCGCCGTGGCCTCCGAGATGAAGACGGTCGCCAAGAGCCAACCCGGGTCATACGTCGCGGTCGACCGCCGACGGGGCGTGACGTGACGATCCGGCCCGGGCTGTGAAGTAGCTCGCCTCTGTGGCGCGACCCGCCTCGGGACGTGTAAGACTTCCGGTGTACCCACCACGCGCTGGCGGGGCTCGGTGAAATTCCGAACCGGCGGTGATCCACGGTCCGACCGTGGTAAGCCCGCGACCCGGACGGCTTCGGCCGGACGGTGGACCTGGTGAGAATCCGGGGCCGACGGTTGGGGTGCGGCTCGTCCGCCCCCAGACAGTCCGGATGGGAGACAGCGCGCGGGACGGGGAGAGCCCTGCTGGGCGCTGAGCACCCTCAGCCGCCGCGTGGGCTTCCCCGGGGTCGGCTGTGCCGTCCCCGGCTCTCCGCCGCCGCGTGTCCGCGGCACCCGTGCCGCTCTGTTCCCTGACCCGCCCGCGCGCGACCGGCGAGCGAGAGGGCAGGGCTGGCGATGGCGAGCGTCTCCGAGGACGAGGCGATGCGTCGTGCGATCGCGCTGGCCGCCCGCGGCCTCGGCGCCACCAGCCCCAACCCCGTGGTCGGCTGCGTCCTGCTGGACGCCGACGGCGAGGTCGTCGGCGAGGGCTTCCACGCCTACGCGGGCGGTCCGCACGCCGAGATCGTCGCGCTGGCCCAGGCCGGCCGGCGCGCCCGCGGCGGCACCGCCGTGGTCACCCTGGAACCCTGCGACCACACCGGCCGCACCGGCCCGTGCAGCCACGCCCTCATCGCGGCCGGCGTCGCGCGCGTGGTGGTCGCCGTCCCGGACCCCAACCCGGTCGCCTCGGGCGGCGCGGCCACCCTGCGCGCCGCGGGCGTCCAGGTCGACCTGGGGGTACGCGGCGACGAGGCCGAGGCCGGCAACATCGCCTGGCTGACCTCGATGCGCCGGGGCTGGCCGTACCTCATCTGGAAGTACGCGGCCACCCTCGACGGGCGCTCCGCCGCGGCGGACGGCACCAGCATGTGGATCACCTCGGAGGCGGCCCGGATCGACGTGCACGCCCTGCGCGGCACCGTCGACGCGGTGATCGCCGGGGTGGGCACCGTGCTGGCCGACGACCCCCGGCTCACCGCCCGCAACCTGCGCGACGGCACCCTGGCCATCCGCCAGCCGCTGCGGGTGGTGGTGGACAGCTCGGGGCGTACCCCGACGCAGGCCCGGGTCCGCGACGGCGCCGCCCGGACCTGGGTGGCCACCGCCGCGGAGGTCGGTGCCGGCCCGGACGGCCGGGTCGACCTCGCGGCGCTGCTCGCGGAGCTGCACCACCGCGGCGTGCGGGCCGCGCTGCTGGAGGGCGGCCCCACCCTGGCCGGCGCGTTCCTCGCCGCCGGCCTGGTCGACAGGATCGTCGGGTACGTCGCGCCGAAGCTGCTCGGCGCCGGGCCGACCGCGCTGCTGGACGCCGGCGTGACCACCATCGCCGACGCCATCGACCTGGAGCTCACCGACGTTACGCAGGTCGGTCCCGACCTGCGGATCACCGCGCTGCCCCGGAAGAGGGAGGCCTGACATGTTCACCGGCATCGTCGAGGAACTGGGCGAGATCGTCCGGACCACCGACACCGGGGGTGACTCGGCGCTGGTCGCGGTCCGCGGCCCGCTGGTCACCTCGGACGCCCGGCACGGCGACTCCATCGCGGTCAACGGGGTCTGTCTCACCGTGGTCGACGTCGACGGCGGGATCTTCACCGCCGACGTGATGGGGGAGACGCTGCGCCGCACCGCGCTCGGGGCGCTGCGCCCCGGCGACCCGGTCAACCTGGAGCGGGCCGCCGCGCTGAACAGCCGCCTCGGCGGCCACCTGGTGCAGGGGCACGTCGACGGGGTCGGCGAGCTGCTGTCCCGGGAGCCGGCCGCGCAGTGGGAGACGGTGCGCTTCCGGCTGCCCGCCGGGCTGGCCCGCTACGTGGTGGAGAAGGGCTCGATCACCGTCGACGGCATCTCGCTGACCGTCGCGGCGGTCGGCGACGACTGGTTCTCGGTCGGGCTGATCCCGACCACCCTCAAGCTCACCACCCTCGGCGCCAAGGGTCCCGGCGACCCGGTCAACCTCGAGGTGGACGTGCTGGCCAAGTACGTCGAGCGGCTGCTCGGCGACCGCGCCGCCGGGGGTGCCCGGTGACGGGCCCGCTCGGCTGGCTGCTCGACGCCCAGGTGCACGTGGCCGGCTCGCCGGTGCTGGTCCGGGAGATCGTCGGCAACGTCTTCGGCCTCGCCTCCGCGCTGTTCGGGCTCCGCCGGGTGGTCTGGGCCTGGCCGGTCGGCATGATCGGCAACGCGCTGCTGTTCACCGTGTTCCTCGGCGGGGTGTTCGCCACCCCCCAGGCGCACGACCTCTACGGCCAGGCCGGCCGGCAGGTCTTCTTCTTCGCGGTCAGCGTCTACGGCTGGTGGCGCTGGTCGCGCAACCGCCGCTCGGACGGCGGGGAGCAGCCGGCGGTCGTCCCGCGCTGGGCGACCTGGCGGGAGCGGCTCGGCCTGCTCGCCGCCGCCGCGGTCGGGACCGCGGCCGCGTACCCGGTGCTCGCCGCGCTCGGCTCGTGGGGGCCGCTGCCGGACGCCTGGATCCTGGTCGGCAGCCTGCTCGCCACCTACGGCATGGCCCGCGGCTGGGTGGAGTTCTGGCTGATCTGGATCGCCGTCGACGCGGTCGGCGTGCCGCTGCTGCTCCAGGGCGGCTTCTACCCGTCGGCCGCCATGTACCTGGTCTACGGCGGGTTCTGCCTCGCCGGCCTGTACGCCTGGTGGCGCACCTCCCGGGCGACGCCGCCCGCCCGCACCCCGATCCCGCCGACGTACTCGGAGGCCGTGGCATGAGCAGCACCTTCGGCAGCATCGAGCAGGCGGTGGCGGACATCGCCGCCGGCCGGCCCGTCGTGGTGGTCGACGACGAGGACCGGGAGAACGAGGGCGACCTGATCTTCGCGGCCGAGCTGGCCACCCCGGAGCTGGTCGCGTTCATGGTCCGCTACACCTCCGGCTACATCTGCGTGCCGCTCACCGAGAGCGAGTGCGACCGGCTGGACCTGCCGCCCATGCACCACACCAACCAGGACCGGCGGGGCACCGCGTACACGGTGACCGTGGACGCGCGGGAGGGGATCAGCACCGGGATCTCGGCCGCCGACCGGTCGCACACCATCCGGCTGCTCGCCGCCGCGTCGACCGACCCGACCGACCTGGCCCGCCCCGGGCACGTGGTGCCGCTGCGCGCCCGCCAGGGCGGGGTGCTGCGCCGGCCCGGGCACACCGAGGCGGCCGTGGACCTGACCCGGCTGGCCGGGCTGCGCCCCGCCGGGGTGCTCTGCGAGCTGGTCAACGACGACGGCACCATGATGCGCCTGCCCGACCTGGAGAAGTTCTGTGCCGAGCACGGGCTGACCCTGGTCACCATCGCCGACCTGATCGCCTACCGGCGGCGCACCGAGAAGCAGGTCGAGCAGGTGGCCGAGGCGCGGATGCCCACGCCGTACGGGGTGTACCGGGCGCTCGGCTACCGCGCCGAGCACGACACCGCCGAGCACGTGGCGCTGGTCATGGGCGACCTGGGCGACGGGCGGGACGTGCTCGTGCGGGTGCACTCCGAGTGCCTCACCGGGGACGTCTTCGGGTCGCTGCGCTGCGACTGCGGGCCCCAGCTGCAGGCCGCGCTGGCCCGGGTGGCCCAGGAGGGGCGGGGCGTGGTGCTCTACGTGCGCGGGCACGAGGGGCGGGGCATCGGCCTGCTGCACAAGCTCCAGGCGTACCAGCTCCAGGACCAGGGCCGGGACACCGTGGACGCGAACCTCGACCTGGGGCTGCCGGCCGACGCCCGGGACTACGGGACGGGCGCGCAGATCCTCTACGACCTCGGCGTCCGCTCCATGCGGCTGCTGACCAACAACCCGGCCAAGCGCGCCGGCCTGGAGGGGTACGGCCTCACGGTGAGCGGCCGGGAGGGCCTGCCCGTGCGGTCCAACCCGGAGAACCTGCGTTACCTGCGGACCAAGCGGGACCGGATGGGCCACCTCCTGGAGGGGCTGGACGAGGTGACCGAGGCGCCGATGGGCCGCCCGGTCGCCGGCGACGAGATCGGAGCGTAGACATGGCGGGTTTCGGCGAACCGGGCGTGACCGCGGTGGACGCCGGCGGGCTGACCGTCGGCATCGTGGCCGCGCGCTGGCACGGCGACCTCACCGACCACATGGTCGACCGGGCGGTGGCCGCCGCCGAGGCGTGCGGCGCGCGGTCCGTGGTGGCCCGGGTGGCCGGCTCGGTCGAGCTGCCCGTGGTGGCCCAGGCGATGGCCCGCCGGTACGACGTGGTGGTCGCCCTCGGCGTGGTGGTGCGGGGCTCCACCGCGCACTTCGACTACGTCTGCCAGTCGGTCACCGAGGGGCTGACCCGGGTGGCGCTGGACGAGGGGAAGCCGGTGGCCCACGGGGTGCTCACCGTGGACACCGTCGAGCAGGCCCGGGACCGGGCCGGGCTGCCCGGCTCGGCGGAGGACAAGGGCTGGGCCGCCACCGTGGCGGCGCTGGACGCCGCGCTGGCCATCCGCGGCCTGGACGCCGCGAGCGGCCACCGGGTCGGCTTCGCCTGACCCGGCCGGCACCCGTGCGGCGGACCGTCCGGGGCGGCGGGCGCCGCGACGATCCCCGGTCGGAGGCCTGCCGTGTGACTCGCGGGACGCTACGAGCTTGATGACGTGGGTGATTCACCGTCCCGCCGCCCGTCACGACCGGAGGGCGTCCACGGCTGCGGTCACCCGAGCCGCACCGGGAGCGTCGCCGGCCCGGCTGAATCGTCTGCGTCATCAGGTTCGTAGCGTCCTCCGGTGTGTGGGGTGGTGAGGCGGCGGCCGGTGAGCAGGTACGCCCCGGCAGCCAGCAGCAGCCCCCCGATCGCCCCGTACAGCAGCCGGTAGTCGACCAGGCCGACCACCAGGGCGCCCGCCCCGATCGCCACGGCCTGCGGTCCGCTGGCCAGCGCGTCCAGCGCGGCCGAGACGCGGCCGACCAGACCCGGTGGGGTGTTCCGTTGCACCAGCGTCATGGTGCCCACGAGGGCGACCGGCAGGCCGAGGCCGATCAGCACCGCGGCGGCGACGGCGAGCCCGAGCACCGGCCAGACCGGGGCCACGAAGCCCACGGCGACGGTGGCCACGCCGAGCGCCATGGCGCCCAACTCGCCGAGCCGGCGCACCAGCGCCGCCGAGCCCAGCCCGCCGATCAGGCCACCGATGCCCTGCAGGGAGACCAGCACCCCCAGGAAGGCCGGCTCCCGCCCGAGCCCCCGGTCGACGTACGCGAACCACAGCGTCTCCCCGAAGCCGAGGCCGATAGTGGCGACCACGACCGCCAGCAGCGCCCGGCGCAGCGCCGGCTCGCCCACCAGGTGCCGCACGCCGGCGACCAGCTCCCCGCGCCCGTCTCCGGGGGCCCGCACCTCCGCCGCCCGCGGCGGGGCCGTTCCGGTGGCCCCGATCCCACCCGCCCCCGGCGCCGGGCGCACCGCCAGCCCCACGGCGCCGGCCACCAGGAACCCGAGCGCGCAGGTGGCCGCCATCGCCGGGCCGCCGAGCAGCACGAACAGGCCGGCGCCGAGCAGCGGCCCGACCAGCCGCAGCCCCTGCTTGACGGTCTGGGACACGCCGTTGGCGTCGGGCAGCAGCTCCGCGGGGACCAGTTCCTGCACGAGCGCGGTGACCGTGGCGCCCAGCGCGATGTACGAGAGCCCGTAGCCGGCGGCGACCGCGTAGACGATCCACAGCCGGCTGGCGTCATGGACGGCCAGCAGCGGCAGCAGCAGGACGGCGGTGCCCGCGTTGAGGGCCACGAACAGCCGACGGCGCGGCGCCCGGTCGACCACCCAGCCGGCCAGCGGGGCGAGCACCATCGGCGCGGTCAGCGCCAGGAAGGTGGCGCCGGCCAGCCCGTCGGAGCCGGTCAGCTCCTTGACCCAGATCGCGAGGGCCAGCAGCAGGATCGACTCGGCGATCATGCGGACGGCCAGTGCGACGAAGAACAGCCGGAACTCCGGGCGGCGCAGCAGTCGTCTCATCGGTCCCCGTTCCCTTCGGCGACGGTGGGGCCGTCGACCTCGGGCACGCCCCAGGCCATCAGCCGTACCGGCCGGGAGCCGGGCGGGCGGGCCGCCGGGTCGCCGAGCCGGTCCAGGTGACGGGCGAACAGCCCGCGCAGCTCCTCCTGGAGTTCCTGGAGTTCGTCGGCGGTGTACCAGCTGACGAACTGGGTGAAGTAGCCGGCGTCCCGCCATTCGGGGGACTGCTGCCGGCGGGCCGCCATCCAGTCCCAGAGCTTGCGGTACTCCAGGTCGAGCAGGACCCGGGCGGCCGCGTCGCCGGCGCGTGCCAGCTCGGGGCCCTCCTCGCCGTTGCCCCAGCGATGGCCGTCGGTGACCAGCCGCCACGGCCGTTGCCGCCCGGTGCCGCCGCCGGCCTCGGTCACGAACCCGTACCGGGCGAGCTGGCGCAGGTGCCAGGAGCAGTTGGCGGGGCTCTCGCCGACCCGCTCGGCCACCTCGGTGGCGGTCAGCGGGCCGTGCACGCCGACCGCGTCGAGAATGCGCAGCCGCAGCGGATGGGCGAAGGCCCGCAGGGTGTCGACGTCGGTGATCTCGCGGGGGCGCTGTTCGGCCATGCGTCGAAGGATAACCTTCGAAAGGCGTGTTTCGAAAGACTTGCTTCGAGCGAGCCGTCCACCATGTGGTCGGCGTCCCGCCGCGCCGGACCCGGGGGGAGGCGTCACCAGGGGCGGCTGGAAGAATCGCCTTCCGTGAAGACGTTCGAGGAGTTGTTCGCCGAGCTGCAGGCCAAGGCCGCCGCCGGCGCCCCGGGCTCGGGCACGGTCGCCGCCCTGGAGAAGGGCGTGCACTTCATCGGCAAGAAGGTCGTCGAGGAGGCGGCCGAGTCGTGGATGGCGGCCGAGCACGAGGGCCCGGAGCGGGCCGCGGAGGAGATCTCCCAGCTGCTCTACCAGGCCCAGGTGCTGATGCTGGCCACCGGCCTCGAGCTGAAGGACGTCTACCGACATCTGTGAGTGCCCCGTCCGCTGATCACCTGATCGATCGAAGGAGCACTCCCATGCTGCGTGTCGCCGTACCCAACAAGGGCGCCCTGGCCGAGTCGGCCGCCGGGATGCTGCGCGAGGCGGGCTACCGCCAGCGCACCGACCCGAAGGACCTGGTCTGCCGGGACGAGCCCAACGACATCGAGTTCTTCTACCTGCGTCCCAAGGACATCGCCACCTACGTCGGCTCGGGCGACCTGGACGTCGGCATCACCGGCCGGGACCTGCTGGTCGACTCCGGCGCGCCGGCCGAGGAGGTCGTCGACCTCAACTTCGGCCGGGCCACCTTCCGGTTCGCGGCCCGCCCCGACGACGTGGACTCGGTCCAGCAGCTCGGCGGGCACCGGATCGCCACCGCGTACCCGGGTCTGGTCGAGCGGCACCTGGCCGAGCTGGGCGTCAAGGCGGAGGTGATCCGGCTGGACGGCGCGGTGGAGAACGCCATCCGGCTCGGCGTGGCCGACGTGGTCGCGGACGTGGTGGAGACGGGCGCCACCCTGCGCCAGGCCGGCCTGGTGGTCTTCGGCGAGCCGCTGCTGCGGTCCTCGGCGGTGGTGGTCCGCCGGGCCGGCGCCGCCGGCTCCGCCCAGCAGGAGCAGCTCCTGCGCCGGCTGCACGGCGTGCTGGTCGCCCGCCGCTACGTGATGCTCGCCTACGACGTGCCGGCCGGCCTGCTGGACCGGGCCAGCTCGCTCACCCCGGGCATCGAGTCGCCGACCGTCTCCCCGCTGCACCGGGAGGGTTGGGTGGCCGTGCAGGCCATGGTGCTGCGCGACGACGTGCACCGGATCATGGACGAGCTCTACGAGCTGGGCGCACGGGCCATCCTGGTCACCAACATCCACGCCTGCCGCCTGTGAGGCCGCTGCCGGTTCCGGCCGCCCTGGCCGTGGTCGTCCTGGGCGGGGTGGCCTCGGCCGCGCAGGGCGTGGTCAACGCCGAGCTGGGGGAGCGGGCGGGCGACCCTCTCGTCGGCGCCATGGTCAACAACCTCGGCGGTTGCCTGATCGTGCTGCTCGGGCTGGTCGCCGTCCCGTCCATGCGGGCCGGGCTGGCCGGGCTGCGCCATTCCGGCCTGCCCTGGTGGGCCTACCTGGGCGGGCTGGGCGGCGCCGCCATCGTGGTGATCGGCCCGTTCGTCGTGCCGGCGCTCGGGGTGGCGGTCTTCACGATCGCCCAGGTGGCGGGCGGCAGCCTCGGCGGGCTCGCCGTCGACCGGGTCGGCCTCGCCGCGACGGGCCGGCTGGCGCTCACGCTGCCCCGGGTCGTCGGGGCGCTGCTCGGGATCGCCGCGGTGACCATGGCCCAGCTCGGCCGGCCGGTCGGCGACCTGGCGGTCGGTCTGGTGCTGCTCTCGGTGGCCGGCGGCCTGGCGGTGGCGCTGCAGTCCGCGCTCAACGGGCGGGTCGCCGCGGCGATCGGTCCGGCCGCCGGGCTGGCCGTGAACTTCGCGGTCAGCACCTCGGTGATCGCCGCGGTGGCCGCGCTGGCCGGGGCGCTGGCCACCCGTCCGAACTGGCCCACCCAGTGGTGGCTCTACGTCGGCGGCCTCTTCGGCGTCGGCATCGTGCTCGCCCTGCTGGTCGGCGTGCGCGCCGCCGGGGTGCTGCGCACCGGCCTGGCGCTGGTGGCCGGTCAGCTCGGTGGGGCCCTCGTGCTGGACGTCGTGGTGCCCGGCGGCGCCGGGGTGCGGCTGCCGGTCCTGGCCGGGGCGGTGCTCACCGGCGCGGCGGTGGTCGTGGCCGGCGTGCGGCGGCGCCGCCCGGTCCGTGTGGCGGCGGAACGTACGCCCGAGGCGGATGGCAGACTGGTTTCGTGAACGATTCAGTGGTGACCGTGCGGCCGCGGCGGGTCCGGGTGGTCTGCTGGGCGTCGGCCGTCACGCTGCTCGTGGTGTTCAGCCTGGTGGCGACCTCCCTGACCGGCGCGACCGGCGACGGCTACGGCAGCTTCCAGCGGGGCGACCAGCTCGCCATGGTGGGGCTTGGCGTCTTCGGGGCCCTCGGCTTCCTGCTCTTCACCCGCCCCCGGGTGGTGGCCGACGCCCGGGGTGTCCGGGTCCGCAACGTGATCGGCTCGTACGACCTGCCCTGGGAGGTGATCCGCGGGGTCCGGTTCGACCGGGGCGCCCCGTGGGCCAGCCTGGAGCTGCACGACGACGACCTGCTGCCGATGGTCGCCCTCCAGGCCGCCGACAAGGAGCGCGCCGTCGAGGCGGTCCGCGCCCTGCGCCGCCTGCACCAGGCCCACCTGGCCGCCCTGGCCGGCGACTCGGCCGTCCCGCGCTGACCGCCGCGCCCCGGTTTGGGGCGGGCTGGTCCGAGGGTGTAGTGTTGCGGAGTCGACCAGACCGCCCTGTGGGCGGTCCTGAAGCGGAGCGCCTGCTCCCACCCGAGTCGCCCCCGTAGGTGGCCGGGTCCCGGTCTCCCGGTTCCGGGCACGTCCCGGTTCCGGATGCGCGATCCTGTGATCGTGCCGACCGGTCGAGTGGGCCCTGGCATACGCCGGGGCCTTCTGCTTTCCGGGTCGGCTCCCGTCCGGGAGCCCGCGGAGTCGGCACCACGGAAGACTCGACTCGAGGAGGCCCCATCAGCGTCGAACCACGCGTGAACGAGCAGATCCGGGCACGTGAGGTCCGACTGGTCGGCCCTGAGGGTGAGCAGGTGGGCATCGTCCCGCTGGAGCGCGCCCTGCAGCTGGCCGCGGACGTCGACCTGGACCTGGTCGAGGTTGCGCCGATGGCGCGCCCGCCGGTGTGCAAGCTCATGGACTTCGGCAAGTTCAAGTACGAGAGCGCACTCAAGGCGCGCGAAGCGCGGCGTAACCAGCAGCAGACCGTCATCAAGGAGATGAAGCTCCGGCCGAAGATCGACCCGCACGACTACGAGACCAAGAAGGGTCACGTGGTGCGGTTCCTCAAGGCGGGCGACAAGGTCAAGGTGACGATCATGTTCCGCGGTCGCGAGCAGAGCCGCCCGGAGCTGGGTTACCGGCTCCTGCGCCGGCTCGAGTCCGAGATCACGGACCTGGGATACGTCGAGGCCGCGCCGAAGCAGGACGGCCGAAACATGATCATGGTTCTCGCTCCGCACCGGGCCGTGAAGGCCTCCGCGGTCGCCGCCACGGCGTCCCGCGGTGGGCCCCGGGACCGGGCCGCGGAGGAGTCGGAAGCCCCGGCAGGTGGCGAGACCCCGGCGGCCGGCGAGACCGCAGCAGCCGGCGAGACCGGCCCGACCGCTGACACCAGCGGCCAGTAACAGGGAGAGACGTTCCACATGCCGAAGATGAAGAGCCACACGGGTACGGGCAAGCGGGTCAAGGTCACCGGCACGGGCAAGATCGTCGCCCAGCAGGCCGGCCTCCGCCACAAGCTGGAGAAGAAGCCCTCCACCCAGACCCGCCGGCTGACCGGCACGGTCGAGCTGGCCAAGGCCGACACCAAGCGCATCAAGAAGCTGCTCGGCCGCTGACGCGCGCCACCTGAACCGAAGAAGGAGTTGAGATGGCACGCGTCAAGCGGGCTGTGAACGCCCAGAAGAAGCGTCGTACCCTGCTGGAGACCGCGAGCGGCTACCGCGGTCAGCGCTCCCGGCTCTACCGCAAGGCCAAGGAGCAGGTGCTGCACTCGATGCAGTACTCCTACCGGGACCGTCGTGACCGCAAGGGCGACTTCCGGCAGCTCTGGATCCAGCGGATCAACGCCGGCGCCCGGGCCAACGGCCTGACCTACAACCGGCTCATCCAGGGCCTGCGCCTGGCCGGCATCGAGGTCGACCGCAAGATCCTGGCCGACCTGGCCGTCAACGACGCCGCGGCGTTCGCCGCGATCGTCGAGCTGGCCCGCGCCGCCGTGGCGGCCGAGGGCACCGGTGGCGCCGCGGCCCAGGCCGCCTGATCCACCCGCACCAGCAGATCGAGGCGTCTCCCATGCCGTCAGCACCGCACGGGAGGCGCCTCGACGCTGTTCCCGGCCCGTTCACCCCGCGTACCCCGCGGGTGGTCGCCGCCCGCCGGCTCCAGCGCCGGCGGGACCGGGAGGCCACCGGCCGGTTCCTGGCCGAGGGGCCGCAGGCCGTCCGCGAGGCGCTCGCCCGCGCCGGCACCGTGGTCGAGCTGTTCGGCACCCCGGCCGCCCTGGACCGGTACGCCGATCTCGCCGCGCTCGCGGCCCGGGCCGACGTGCCCGTCTCCGAGGTCACCGACGAGGCGCTCGCCGCGCTCGCCGAGACCGTCGCGCCGCAGGGCCTGGTCGCCGTCTGCCGGCACCTCGACGTACCCCTGGACGACGCCCTGGCGCGCGGACCGCGCCTGGTCGCGGTGCTCGCCGAGATCCGCGACCCCGGCAACGCGGGGACCGTCCTGCGCACCGCCGACGCGGCCGGCGCCGGCGCGGTGATCTTCGCCGGGGACGCCGTCGACCCCTACAACGGCAAGTGCGTGCGGGCCTCCGCCGGCAGCCTGTTCCACGTCGACGTGGTCCGCGCCACCGACCCGGTCGCCGTGGTCGCGGCGCTGCGGGCCGCCGGGCTCACCGTCCTCGCCACGACCGGGTACGGCGACAGCGACCTCGACGACCTCGCCGACGCCGGCCGGCTGGCCGCCCCGACCGCCTGGCTCTTCGGTTCCGAGGCGCACGGGCTGCCCGAGGAGCTGACCGCCGCGGCCGACGCCCGGGTCCGGGTGCCGCTGCACGGGCGCGCCGAGAGCCTGAACCTGGCTGCGGCCGCGGCCGTCTGCCTGTACGCTTCAGCCAGAGCACTGCGCCGACCCGCGGGTCCGCGCGGCCACACAGCAGGGGAGTCAGCCGGATGATGAACGCGCCTCGGCGTTCGTTTAGCCAGCCCGCCGGTGTCGGCGGGCGGCGGGCCTGACCCTTCCTCCTGCGCGATCTCCCACCGGCGGGCTGCGGCGAAGCCGCGCGTCCGTAGACTCGCCTAGCCGCCCGTGAGGGCCGGCGCCGCCGTGAGGGAGTGCCCGTACGCCATGAGCTACCGCAACGATCCGTACGACCCGAAGCAGGTCGCCCTGCTCGACCCGGACGCCCTGGCCGCGGCCGTGGCCGACGCCGAGAAGGCGTTCGCCGCCGCCGCCGACCCGGACGCGCTGACCGCGCTGCGCCCCGCGCACCTCGGGGACCGGTCCCCGGTGTCCCTCGCGCGCCGGGAGATCGGCGCGCTGCCGCCGGCCGCCAAGTCCGACGCCGGCAAGCGGGTCAACGAGGCCCGCCGCGCCATCGAGACCGCGTACGCGGCCCGCCAGGAGATCCTGGAGCGCGAGCAGGCCGAGCGGGTGCTGGTCGAGGAGCGGGTCGACGTGACCCTGCCGTACGACCGGCGGCCGCGCGGCGCCCGCCACCCGTTGAGCACCCTCATGGAGCAGATCAGCGACCTGTTCGTCGGGATGGGCTACGAGGTGGCCGAGGGCCCCGAGGTCGAGCTGGAGTGGACCAACTTCGACGCCCTGAACATCCCCGCCGACCACCCGGCGCGCGGCCTCATGGACACCTTCCACATCGCGCCCCCGGCCGGTGCGGACAGCTCGGGGCTGGTGCTGCGCACCCACACGTCGCCGGTGCAGGCGCGCACCATGCTGACCCGCAAGCCGCCGATCTACGTGGTGGTGCCCGGCCGGGTCTACCGCACCGACGAGCTGGACGCCACCCACGCGCCGGTCTTCCACCAGGTCGAGGGCCTGGTGGTCGACAAGGGAATCACCATGGCGCACCTGCGCGGCACGCTGGACCACTTCGCCCGGGCCATGTTCGGCGAGGGCGCGAAGACCCGGTTCCGGCCGCACTACTTCCCGTTCACCGAGCCGTCGGCCGAGTTCGACGTCTGGTTCCCGGAGCACCGGGACGGCCCGCAGTGGGTCGAGTGGGGCGGCTGCGGCATGGTGAACCCGCGGGTGCTGCGCGCCTGCGGCATCGACCCGGAGGTCTACTCCGGATTCGCCTTCGGCATGGGCATCGACCGGACCGTGATGTTCCGGCACGGGGTCAGCGACATGCGGGACATGGCCGAGGGCGACGTGCGGTTCACCCGCGCGTTCGGGGTCTGACGGTGCGGGCACGAGTTACGGAGACGGTGGTTTAACAGTCATGCGAGTTTCTGTCAGTTGGCTGCGGGAGCACGTCGACCTCCCGGCCGACCTGCCCACGGGCGACCTGGAGCAGGCGCTGGTCGACCTCGGCATCGAGGTCGACTCCGTGGTGGACCTGCGGGAGACCGTCACCGGGCCGCTGGTCGTCGGTGAGGTGCTGGAGATCGAGGAGCTGACCGGCTTCAAGAAGCCGATCCGGTTCTGCCGGGTGGACGTCGGCGCCGCGAACGGCACCGGCGAGCCGCAGGAGATCGTCTGCGGGGCGCGCAACTTCGCCCAGGGCGACCGCGTCGTGGTCATCCTCCCCGGCGGCGTGCTGCCCGGCGACTTCCACATCGGCGCGCGCAAGACCTACGGGCGCAACTCGAACGGCATGATCTGCTCGGCCAAGGAGCTGGGCCTGGGCGACGACCACTCGGGCATCATCGTGCTGCCCGAGGACACCCCGGCCAAGCCCGGCGACGACGCCCGCCCGGTGGTCGGCCTCGACGACGTCGTGGTCGAGCTGGAGATCACCCCGGACCGCGGGTACGCGCTCAGCGTCCGGGGCCTCGCCCGGGAGCTGTCGCACGCCCTCGGTGTGCCGTTCCGCGACCCGGCCGCCCTGCCGGCCCCGGGCGCGACCGCCGAGCCGGCGTACCCCGTCGAGGTGCGCGACACCGTGGGCTGCGACCGGTTCGCCGCCCGCATGGTCCGCGGTGTCGACCCGACCGCGCAGACCCCGGGCTGGATGTCCCGGCGGCTGACCGTGGCCGGCGTCCGCAGCATCTCCCTGCCGGTCGACATCACCAACTACCTGATGCTCGAACTCGGCCAGCCGATGCACGCCTTCGACGCCGACCGGATCAGCGGCCCGCTGGTGGTCCGCCGCGCCGAGCCGGGGGAGAAGCTGACCACGCTGGACGGTGTCACCCGCACGCTGGTCGCCGAGGACATGGTCATCTGCGACGACACCGGGCCGGTCTCGCTGGCCGCCGTGATGGGCGGCGAGACCAGCGAGGTCGTCGCCTCCACCACCGACGTGCTCTTCGAGGCGGCGCACTGGGACCCGGCCATGGTGGGCCGCACCGCCCGGCGGCACAAGCTGTTCAGCGAGGCGGCCAAGCGCTGGGAGCGGGGCGTCGACCCGGCGCTGCCGCTGGTCGCGCTGGAGAAAGCGGTCCGGCTGCTCACCGAGCACGCCGGCGGCACCGTGGGCGCCGAGATCCTCGACCTCGACCACGTCCGGCCGCGTACGCCGGTGGCGCTGCCGGTGGACCTGCCGTCGCGGCGGGTCGGCGTGGCGTACCCGCCGGAGCGGGTGGTGGAGCTGCTGGAGCAGGTCGGCTGCGCGGTCACCCGGGGCGACGACCGGCTCGGCGACGACCCGGGCGAGACCGGTGTCGCCGCCGCGGGCGGCGGTGCCGTGCTGAGCGTGACCCCGCCGAGCTGGCGGCCCGACCTCACCGACCCGGCCGACCTGGTCGAGGAGGTCGTCCGCCTCGACGGCTACGACCGGGTGCCGTCGGTGCTGCCCACCGCGCCCCCCGGCCGTGGCCTCACGGCGCCGCAGCAGCGCCGCCGGGCGGTCGCCCGGTCGCTCGCCGAGCGCGGGTACGTCGAGGTCCTGGCGCACCCGTTCGTCGCCGCGGAGCTGGCCGACCAGCTCGGCCTGCCGGCCGACGACCCGCGCCGCCCCGCCGTGCGGGTGGCCAACCCGCTGTCCGAGGAGGAGCCGCTGCTGCGCACCACGCTGCTCGGCCCGCTGCTCGGCATCCTCAAGCGCAACGTCGGCCGGGGCCAGCGGGACGTGGCGATCTACGAGATCGGCGTGGTGTTCCACCCGCGTCCCGGCGCGGGCGCCCCGCCGGCCATGGGCGTGGACCGGCGCCCGACCGACGAGGAGTTCGCCCGCGCCGACGCGGTGGTGCCGGACCAGCCGCGGCACGTCGCCGTGGCGCTCACCGGGGAGATGGAGCCGACCGGCTGGTGGGGCGCGGGCCGAGCGGCCGGCTGGGCGGACGCCGTCGAGGCGGGCCGGACGGTGCTGGCCGCCGCCGGCATCCCGACCGACCGGGTCACCGTCCGGGCCGCCGAGCGCGCCCCCTGGCACCCCGGCCGCTGCGCCGAGCTGCTGGTCGACGGCACGGTGGTCGGCTATGCCGGTGAGCTGCACCCGACCGTGGTGGCCACGCTGGAACTGCCCCGGCGCACCAGCGCCATGGAGCTGAACCTGGACGCGCTGCCCGAAGCGCCGGTGGTGTCCGGCCCGGCCGTCTCCACCTTCCCGCCCGCCCTCATCGACGTGGCGCTCGTGGTGGACGAGTCGGTCCCGGCCGCCGAGGTGGAGCGGGCCCTCGCCGAGGGGGCCGGCCCGCTGCTGGAGGACGTCCGGCTCTTCGACGTCTACGCGTCCGAGCAGCTCGGCGCGGGGCGCCGGTCGCTGGCGTACAAGCTGACGTTCCGGGCCCCGGACCGGACCCTCGCGGGCGAGGAGGCGGTGGCCGCCCGGGACGCGGCGGTGGCCGAGGCGGCCCGCCGCTTCGGCGCCACCCTGCGCGGCGCCTGACGTGTGGGTGGTCCTCGGCCTGGTGGCGGCCGGCGCGCTCGCGTCGGCCGTCGCCGGCCTGCGCTGGGCCCGGCGGCACCTGCTGCTGGTCTCGGTGGTGGGGCGCAGCATGGAACCCACGCTGCGCGCCGGTGACCGGGTGCTGGCCCGGCGGGTCCCGCTGGACCGGGTCCGGGCCGGCGACGTGGTGGTGGTCCGTGCGCCCGCGGCGATGACCGCCGGGCGGCCCGGCCGGCCCGACGAGGGGCCGGGGCTGCTCATCAAGCGGGCGCACGCGGTGCCGGGCGATCCGGTGCCGGTGCGGCGGGTGCCGCTGCTGCGGCAGCGCCCGGAGAGCACCGTGCCGGCGGGGCGGCTCGTCGTGCTCGGCGACAACCCGCCGTTCAGTTACGACTCCCGCGAGTGCGGCTACATCCCCGGGCCGGACGTGCTCGGCGTGGTGATCCGGCCCCGCCTGCACGGCTGACGAGGGAATGCCGCGCGACCTGGACCGGCCGCGCGGCACACCCGATCAGCAGAGGGTGGTCATCGTGCTGGCCCCGGCCGTGCAGTAGTAGCCGCACGAGCCGCAGTTGGCCTTGCACGCCCCGGTGTAGCTGCACCGCTTGAGGTAGCAGGTGCCGCACACGGCGCACCAGGGGTCCGGCGGACAGCCGGCGGCGGCCGTCACCTTCGGGACGAACACGCCGAGCATCCGCTCACCCAGGCTCTCGAGTCGACGGAACATTCGTTCACCTCCTTTCGACACCGATCGATGCGGGGACGCTACGGCCGCCCGGTACACCGGGCCTACAGCGACCGCCGTCGCTCACCGCGCCCGATGTATGCCGGATGTATCCGGCGCTCCTAGCGTGGGCCTCCCCGCGCCGAGGAGGTGGTACGGATGCGAGCGGTAGAGCTGACCGCGCGGCTGCTGCTGGCCCTGGTGTTCCTCACCGCGGTCGTCGGCAAGCTGCGGACCCGGGCGGGCTTCGCCGGGTTCGTCGGCTCGGTCGCCCAGTTCGGTGTGCCGGCCCGGTGGGCGGGTCCCGTCGCCCGGCTGGCGGTCGCCGCCGAGGCGGCCGTGGTGGTGCTGCTCGCCCCGCCCGGCACGGTGCCCGCCGGCCTGCTGCTCGCCGCCGGCCTGCTGGGCGTGCTCACGGCCGCGATCGTCGGCGCGCTGCGCCGCGGCGCCCGCCCGGCCTGCCGCTGCTTCGGCGCGGGCGACGCCCCGATCGGCGCCCGCCACGTGGCGCGCAACCTGGCGCTCACCGCCGCGGCGCTGCTCGGCCTGCTGGGCGGTGCGGTCGGCGGACCGCCGCCGGGCCCGGCGGGCCTGCTGCTCGCCGCCGGGCTGGCCGTGCCGCTCGCCGCGCTCGTGGTCCGCCTCGACGACCTGGTCGCCCTCTTCGCACCGCGCCCGCCCCGGGCGGCCCGCCCGGCCGGCCGCTCCTGACCACCCCAAGGAGACCCCATGCCCCTGTTGACCGTCGCCGTCGTCCTGGTCGCCGCCCTCGGCCTGCTCAACCTCGTGCTGCTGCTCGGCGTGATCCGGCGGCTGAGGGAGCACACCGACCTGCTGAGCGAGCGGCAGTCCGCCCCGCCGGAGGTGATGCTGGAGGTCGGCTCGATCCCCGGTGACTTCGTGTCCACCACCGTGGACGGTCGCGTGCGGACCCGGGCCGACCTCCCGCCGATGACCCTCGTGGCGTTCATCTCGCCGGGCTGCGACCACTGCGAGGAGCAGCTGCCGCTGCTGCGCGAGCGGGCCGCCGAGATGCCCGGCGGCGCCGCGCACGTCTGGGTGGTCGTGGTCGGCAAGGGCCCGGAGACCCAGACGTACGCCGACCTGTTCACCGGGCTCGCCACGGTCTTCGTCGAGCCGGGCAGCGGGCCGCTGCCCACGGCGTTCGCGATCAAGGGATTCCCGGCGTTCGGCCTGCTCGACGAGCGCGGCATCGTGGCGTCCACCGCCTTCGGCATCGCCCGGTTGGACCTGCCGGTGGCGCCGTGAGCGAGCCACGGCTGACGCCCCGCCGGGCCGCCCGGCACGCCCGGGCGGCCCTCGGGCTCACCTGGCGGGCGGCCCCCGCCGGCACCCTCGTCGACCTGCTGCTCGCGCTGCTGGCCGGCGCCGCGCCGGTGGTCGTGGCCGGGCTGACCAAGCTCGTCCTGGACCGGCTGACCGGCGCCGCCGGCCGGGACCTGCCGCTGGCGCTGCTCGGGGCCGGCCTGGCCGGGGCGGCCGCGGCCGGCGTGGTCCTGCCGCACCTGCGCCGGTACGTCGAGGCCGAACGGATCCGCGCGGTGTCCCGGCTGGTGCGCCGCCGCCTGTTCGACGCCGTGTCCCGCCTGGTCGGCCTCGTACGCCTGGAGGACCCGGCCTACCAGGACCGGCTCCAGGCGGCACAGCAGACCGGGCATCTCGGGCCGACCCAGCTCACCGGGAGCCTGCTCGGGGCGGCGCAGAGCGTGGTGGCGATCGGCGGTTTCCTGGGCGTACTGCTCGCGCTGAGCCCGCTGACCGGCCTGCTGGTGCTGCTGGCCGCCCTGCCCACCCTGTGGATGCAGCTCCGGCTCAACCGGGCCCGCGCGGCCATGGTGCTGCGGCTGGAGCACTTCCAGCGCCGCGACCTGTTCTTCGCCCAGCTCATCACCGGGGTGCCGGCGGCCAAGGAGGTACGGCTGTTCGGCCTGGGCCGGTTCTTCGGCGAGCGGATGCTGGACGAGCTGCACGGCATGCACCGGGTCGAGCGCCGGCTGGACGCCCGCGAGACCCGCGCCCAGGCCCTGCTCGCGCTGCTCGGCGCGGTGGTGGCGGGCGTGGGTGTGGTCTGGGTGGTCACCCGCGCCGCCACCGGCCGGGTGGGCGTCGGCGACGTGGCCCTGTTCCTGGCGGCCGTGCCCGGCGTGCAGGGCGCGCTCGGCGCCCTCGTCGGCCAGGTCGGCTCCGTGCACCAGGCGCTGCTCCTGTTCGACCACTACGACGAGGTGGTCCGCGCCGAGCCGGACCTGCCGGTCCCCGCCGTGCCGCGTCCCGTACCGCCGTTGCGGCACGGCATCGAGCTGCGCGACGTCTGGTTCCGCTACTCCCCGGAGCACCCCTGGGTGCTGCGCGGGGTCGACCTGCTCCTGCCGGCCGGCGCGACCACCGCGCTGGTCGGGCTCAACGGCGCCGGAAAGAGCACGCTGGTGAAGCTGCTCTGCCGGTTCTACGACCCGGAGCGCGGCGCCATCCTCTGGGACGGCGTCGACCTGCGCGAGTTCGACCCGGCGGCCCTGCGGGAGCGGCTGGGCGCCGTGTTCCAGGACTTCATGCCGTACGACCTCACGGCCGCGGAGAACATCGCCGTCGGCGACCTCAGTGCCCGCGACGACCCCGAGCGGCTGCGGGCGGCCGCGCGGCAGTCCGGCGTGGACGGCGTGCTGGCCGCGCTGCCGCACGGGTACGACACCCTGCTCACCCGGATCTTCTTCGGCGGGCCGGACCGGGACGACCCGCGTGCCGGGGTGGTGCTCTCCGGCGGGCAGTGGCAGCGGGTGGCGCTGGCCCGGGGCTTCCTGCGGGCCGACCGCGACCTGCTCGTCCTCGACGAGCCCAGTTCGGGGCTGGACGCCGAGGCCGAGCACGACCTGCACACCCGGCTGCGTACGCTGCGCCGGGGCCGGACCAGCCTGCTCGTCTCGCACCGGCTCAACGCGGTCCGGGACGCCGACGTCATCGTGGTGCTCGCCGACGGCCAGGTTGCCGAGCGGGGCGACCACGACACGCTGCTCGCCGCCGGCCGCGGGTACGCCCGGCTCTTCGCCCTCCAGGCCCGCGGCTACCGCCAGGAGACCCCGGCACCCGACGCCGCCCCGGACGCCGTGGCGGCGAGCCCGGCGGCGTGACGGCGCCGCCGGGTCGGTGCGGGGTCGCGCCGGGGCCGAGGGCTCAGCTGGCGTGCCGGTGCGCGGTGCCGGCGGGTCGGCAGCGGTCGGCGCGCAGCAGCCGGGCCAACCGCGCGAGGGTCCCGCCCTCGCCGAGCCGCCGCGCGGCGGCTCGCAGCGTCCGCGGCAGACCCTCGCAGAGCGCCACCACGGCGGCGGCCGCGGCCGGTTCGCCGTCCACCCGGCGGTCGCCGACCAGCGCGCGCAGCAGCGCGAGTCCGTCACACGGCGGCAGCGGGTCGAGCCGCAGCGCCGGGCCGGGCCCGTCGGGCAGCCTGGCGCGGCCGGTCACCAGCAGGGCGCAGCCGCCGCGTGCCGGCAGCAGGCCGTCCACCTGTGCCGGGCCGGCGGCGTTGTCGAGCACCAGCAGCACCCGGCGGCCGAACAGCGCGGAGCGGACCCGGGCCTGCGCCTCGGCCACCGTGGTCGGCTCCGGGTCGGACGTCGGGCCCAGCGCCCGCAGCACCCGGTCGGCCACCTGGCGCGGCGGCAGCGGTTCACCGGCCGCCGACCCGCCGAGGTCGAGGTGGAGCTGCCCGTCGGGGAAGGCGTCCAGCGCGGCGGTCGCGGCGCGCAGGGCCAGGGCGGACTTGCCGGCTCCGGCCGTGCCGTGCACCGACAGCAGCACCGGGCGGTCCCGGGCCCGGGCCAGCGCGGCGCCGAGCTGGGCCAGTTCGGCGTGCCGCCCGACGAACGGCCCGGTGGCGTACGGCAGTTCGTGTGGGACCGCCGGGACGCGGTCCACGGCGGCAGGGCGGCCGGTGTCCGGGCGTGACCCGGGTCCGGAGTGCACGACGGCGCGGTACCGCGCGGTCAGCTCCGGCCCGGGCGCCACGCCCAGCTCGCCGGCGAGCGCCCGGCAGGCCCGGCGGTACGTGCCCAGCGCCGCGGCGCGGTCACCGGCCCGCTGCTCGGCGCTCATCAGCAGCGCCCAGCCGGTCTCCCGCAGCGGGTTCTCGACCAGGTGCTCGCCGAGCAGGCTCCGCAGTTCGGCGGAGCCGGGGTCGCCCAGCTCCAGCCGGCAGGCCGCGTACGCCTCCCGGGCCACGGCCCGGCGCTCGCGCAGCCGGTCGAACGCGGCGGCGGTGCTCGGCCCGTACGCCGGCGTTGGCGTGTCGGACGGCCAGAGCGCGAGGGCGCGGCCCAGCCGGTCCACCGCGTGGGCCGCCGCCCCTCGGGCCTGGGCGGCCAGCCCGTCGGCGGTGAGCCGCTCGAACTCGGCGGCGTCCAGCTCGCCCGGGCCGGTGCGCAGCAGGTAGCCGCCGCCCTCCGCCCGGAGCCGGGGCGGCTCGCCCGGCACGGCGAGCAGCCGGCGCAGCTGGCTGGCGTGGCTGCGCAGGTTCGCCACCGCCGACGCGGGTGGCCGGGCGCCCCACAGTTCCTCGCGGAGCCGTTCGACCGGCACGGGCGTGCCGGACTGCAGCAGCAGGACCACCAGCAGGGCGGTCGGGCGGCCCGCGGGCAGCCGCAGCCACCGCCCGTCGCGGCAGACCCGCACCGGACCGAGGATCTGCAGCGTCAGGCCCATGCGTCCTCCGTGCGCCCCCGCGGGCCGGCCGGCCCGACCCCGCACTCCCGTGAAACAACAATGTTAATCGATGAAAGCCGACTGTCATGAGATTTGTTCGGACAGTGACGGCTCCGGCGATGAGAACAGGTTGTCCGGGGGCGGTGGCCGGCCGCGGGGCGCCCGGCGGTGGGCTCAGCCGGTGTACGGCAGCGTCAGCCGGGAGGAGTCGCCGACGCCCAGCGTCGTCGGGGTGCCGCCGATGGCGTTCCACACCTCGACCCGCACGGTGCCGCCCGCCAGGTCGCCGAGGGTGCCGGTGGCCGAGCGCAGCCCCTGGGTCTGCCGGTAGTGCTCCCAGCCGGGCACCGGGTCGGTGGCGAAGTAGGCGTACGTCTCCACCCGGTCCCAGCCGCCGTCGCCGGTCCGGTCGTACGAGATCCGCACCTGGACCCCGTCGCCCACCGCCGTGCCGGCGTCGACGGAGAGGTCGAAGGCGGTGGCCCCGCCCGTCCACCGGCCGGTGAGACCCCGGGCCGTGAAGACCTGCGCGTTGGTGGGCGTGCCGTCGTGGTTGCCCCCGGCCGCGGCCAGGCTCACCGTGCCGGGCGCGCCGGTGGACGGGTCGAGCCCGCCGCCGGCCCGCAGGTAGCGGGTGGCGCTGAACGGGCCCGGGGTGGCCGTGTTCGACGGGCTGGGCGAGGGGCTCGGGCCGCCGCCGGGGCCGAACGGGCTGAGCGTGATGCCGGCGGCCCGGGGGTCGCCGTCGTGCACCAGCGACTCCTGGTTCAGCACGTCGTCGAAGGCGAACCCGTACGCCTTCCCGTCGGCCATGTTGGCGTGCACGATCCGGGAGTAGTGGTTGGTCAGCGTGCCCCGGTAGAAGTCGGCCGGGCCGCCGGAGGGCTGCAGGTCGAGGGTGCCCAGCGTGGAGCGGTGCAGGGCGGCGCAGAGGGTCCGGGCGATCGGGCCGACGACCTGGTCGTTCGGTGCGGCCAGCGCGCCGTCGCAGCCCCAGACGTCCGCGCTGGACGGCCGGCGGAACGTGGCCACCTGCCGGCCGCCGCCGTCGGTGAACGTCATCACGTCCCCGCTGGTGCGCCCAAGGTAGCGAACACCCGGCTGGTCGGTGAAGGGCGCCACGGTGAGGGTCCTGGTCGCGTACGCCTGCCAGGCGGAGGCGATGTAGGGGTCGAGGTAGGTGCGGCTGAACAGCCCGGCGTCGGCGGCCTTGCCGGGGGCGAGCACCCGCAGCACCGTGCCGTCGGAGCGGGTCTGCACGGCGCCGCTCCAGCCCGACTGGGCGCGGATCGCGGCGATCACCTTGTTGCGCCCGTCGTCGACCGGTTGCCCGGTCCGCCGGGTGGTCCCGGTGGCGCCCGTGACGCTCACCGCGTGCGGCACGGCGAACATGTCCACCTGGGAGCTGTTGAGCCAGAGCCCGGCGTCGTTGTAGGTGAACTCGGACCAGTCGAACAGCAGGTCCCGGTTGGGGTCGCCGCCCGCCCAGGGTGCGGGCTGGACCAGGCCGTCCGGGGTGAGGAAGAGCTTGAGCTTGGCGCCGAAGGAGAAGTAGACCCGGCCGGAGAGGTTGCGGGGCAGCCGCAGCACGGTGCTCGCCCCGTTGGCCGGGCCGGGCACCGCGACGTCGGGTGCGGGGGTGGGCGGCAGGCCGCCGGCCGGCCAGGGGGTGAAGGCGCCGCCGGCGGTGACGTAGCCGAGCCGGCCGGTGGCCAGGTCGGTGCCGAGCACGTACAGCCAGGTGGCGTCGGTGCGTCCGGTGGCGTTGGTGACGGTCAGCGGGAGCAGCGCGGGGCCGGTGGCGCGGGCCAGCGAGGCGGCCGCCACCGCGCCGCTGGTGGCCAGCGCGAGCGCGAGCAGGGCGCGCAGCAGGGTCCTGGGGGTGGGCACGGGAGGCTCCTTCCACCCGCCGCGGCCTGCGGCGGGCGCGGGGTGGTGGGCGTGGTGGGGTGGCGCGGACGCGGGCGGGACGACCCGGGAGAGCGCTCTCTCAGAATCGGCCACGCATGGGCACCTGTCAATGCAAGGGTGCCGTGCGCGTTCACGCGCCACCCGTGAGCCGTCCTCACACCTCCTCCGCCGTGGCCTGGAATACTGGCCCAAACGGGGCTGAAGTAGGGCAGATTCGGATGGCCGTGCGGGGCGGGGCGTGGGAGCTGCCGGGGAGTCGTGAGCCCCCACGGCGGGCCGGTTTCGTCGAACTGCTCTTCGACGTGGTGCTCGTCTTCGCCTTCAACCGGCTCACCGACCGCCTGTACGGGCAGCTGGACTGGCAGGGCTTCTACTCGGCGCTGGTGCTCACCATGGCGCTGTGGTGGCTGTGGTACCGGATGGCCTGGACGACCAACCGGTACGACCCGACCCGCCCGATGGTGCAGGTCATGGTCGTCGTGACCATGTTCGGCGCCCTGCTGCTGGCGGCCGCGCTGCCGGCGGCCTTCCGGGACCGGGCCGTCGTCTTCGCCACGGTGTACGTCGCCGTGGAGGTGCTCCGCCATCTCTGGCTGGTGCTGTTCGGCGGGGACGGGTACCAGCGCCTGGTCAGTGTCCGGATCGTCTTCTGGGCGTGCCTCTCCGCGGTGCCCTGGCTCGCCGGGATCTTCACCGACCGCCCGACGCGGCTCGTCCTGTGGAGCCTCGCGGTCCTCATCGACTACGCCGGCGGGCTGCTCGACTTCCCGACACCGCGGCTGGGCCGCGCCGGGTTGCGGGGCCAGCCGATCGCCGAGGAGCATCTGACCGACCGCTACCGCCAGGTGCTGATCATCGCCTTCGGCGAGAACATCCTCACGTCGGGCATCCAGTTCAGCCCGTACGGCTTCGAACGGGAGCGGACCGCCGCGCTGGTGGTGTCGTTCGTGCTCACCGTGCTGCTCTGGCAGATCTACTACTACCGGGCGGGGGAGCTGCTTCCCCTTGCCATCGCCCGGTCCCGGTCCCCGGCCTACGTCGGTGACCTCGCGTCCTACGCGCATCTGATCATGGTGATCGGCGTCGCGGTGACCGGTGTGGGGGACAAGCTGATCATCTCGCACCCGGCCGGCGGAACCCAGCTGTCCTGGGTCGTTGTGATCTTCGGCGGCCCGGCGCTGTTCCTGGTCGGCCGGGCGATGCTCGACTACGCCGCGTTCAGCCGCATCTCCTGGTCGCGGCCGATCGGGATAGCGGTGCTGGCGGTCCTGGCTCCGGCGACCGTCGTGCTGCCGCCCCTGCTGGTGGCCACGGTCGCGACCCTGGCGGTGGCCGGCGTGGCGGCCTCGAACGCGATCAGCTGGCGGATGTTTCCGAGGGAGACGGCGCCGCCCTCCGGCCTGCCGCCCGAGCGCTGAGAGGGGGCGCGCCGCGCCCGCGGTCCCGCACCCGACTCGAAGTTCATGCAGTCCACTGCATGAACTTGCGGCTGCCGATCATCGCTGATACCGTCACCTGCATAGTCATACGGAGGTGAGTATGGGCATCCGGGTCGCGGTCGCCGGGGCGAGCGGCTACGCCGGCGGCGAGCTGCTCCGGCTGCTCGCCGGGCACCCCGAGTTCGAGCTGGTCGCCGCCACCGCCCACGCCTCGGCCGGCCGGCCCGTCGCCGCCGTGCACCCGCAGCTGTCCGGGCTGGACCTGATCTTCGGGACGACCGACCCGACCACCCTGGCCGACGCGGACCTGGTCTTCCTGGCCCTGCCGCACGGCCAGTCGGCGGCCCTCGCGGCGGCCCTGCCCGCCGCCGTCAAGGTGGTCGACCTCGGTGCGGACCACCGGCTGCGCGACGCCGGCGCCTGGGCCCGCTACTACGGCGGCGACCACGCCGGCGCCTGGACCTACGGCCTGCCCGAGCTGCCCGGCCAGCGCGCCGCCATCGCGGCCGCGACCCGGGTGGCCAGCACCGGCTGCTACGCGGTCGCGACCACCCTGGCGCTCGCCCCGCTGATCGGCGCCGGCGCCGTCCACCCCACCGACGTGGTGGTGGTGGCCGCCTCCGGCACCTCCGGCGCCGGCCGGGCCGCCAAGCCGCACCTGCTGGGCAGCGAGGTGATGGGCGACCTGTCGCCCTACAAGGTCGGCGCCCACCAGCACGTGCCGGAGATCAAGCAGGCCACCGGGGCGGCCAGCCTCTCCTTCACCCCGGTCCTGGCCCCCATGCCGAGGGGCATCCTGGCCACCGTCACCGCCCTTCCCGCCGCCGACGCCGACCCGCGCGAGGTGCTCGCGGCGGCGTACGCGGACGCGCCCTTCGTGCACCTGCTGCCCGAGGGGACGTGGCCGCACACCGCCGCCACGGCCGGCTCGAACTCCTGCCACCTGCAGGCCACCGTCGACGCCGACTCCGGGCGGGTGATCGTGGTCAGCGCCATCGACAACCTGGGCAAGGGCGCGGCCGGCCAGGCCGTGCAGAACGCCAACCTGATGTTCGGCCTCCCCGAGACCACCGGCCTTCCTGCCTTTGGAGTAGCGCCGTGAGCGCGAGGAGTGCAGCGAAGCGGAGCCCCGCAGTCGTGAACGAGAGGACGGCCCAGTGACCGTCACCACCCCCCGGGGCTTCCGCGCCGCCGGCGTGGCCGCCGGCCTCAAGGCCAGCGGCGCCGGCGACGTCGCCCTCGTCGTCAACGACGGCCCCGACGCCGGTGTCGCCGGCGTCTTCACCGCCAACCGGGTCAAGGCCGCCCCGGTGCTCTGGACCCAGCAGGTCGTCCGCGGCGGCGTGGTCCGCGCCGTGGTGCTCAACTCCGGCGGCGCCAACGCCTGCACCGGCCCGGCCGGCTTCCAGGACACCCACGCCACCGCCGAGCACACCGCCGCCGCGCTCACCGCCAGCAGCCCCCGGCTCATGGTCGGCGCCGGCGAGGTGGCGGTCTGCTCCACCGGCCTGATCGGCGAGCGCCTGCCCATGGAGAAGCTCCTCCCGGGCGTCCGCGGCGCGGTGCGTGGCCTGTCCCGCGACGGCGGCCACCCGGCCGCCGAGGCGATCATGACCACCGACACCCGGCCCAAGACCACCGTGGCCCGGGGGAGCGGCTGGACGGTCGGCGGCATGGCCAAGGGCGCCGGCATGCTCGCCCCGGCCATGGCCACCATGCTCTGCGTGCTCACCACCGACGCGGTGGCCGGGCCGGAGACCCTGGACGCCGCGCTGCGGGCCGCCACCCGGGTCACCTTCGACCGGGTCGACTCCGACGGCTGCATGTCCACCAACGACACGGTGCTGCTGCTGGCCAGCGGCGCCTCCGGCCTCGAGCCCACCGCCGCCGAGCTGACCGCCGCGGTGACCGCCGCCTGCCACGACCTGGCCCAGCAGCTGATCGCCGACGCCGAGGGCGCCACCAAGCAGATCGCCATCGAGGTGGCCGGCGCCGCCGACGAGGACGACGCGGTCGAGGTGGGCCGCTCGGTGGCCCGGAACAACCTGGTCAAGACCGCGCTGTTCGGCAACGACCCGAACTGGGGACGGATCCTCGCGGCCGTCGGCACCACCGCCGCCGCGTTCGAGCCGGACGGCGTGGACGTCGCGGTCAACGGGATCTGGGTGTGCCGGGGCGGCGCCGCCGCCGAGGACCGGGCCAAGGTCGACCTCACCAGCCGCGACGTCACCATCCGGATCGACCTGCACGCGGGCGACGCGGAGGCGACGATCTGGACCAACGACCTGTCGCACGCCTACGTGCACGAGAACTCGGCGTACTCCTCATGAGCCTCACCGCCGACCTCACCCGGGCCCAGGCCAAGGCCGAGACGCTGATCGAGGCCCTGCCCTGGCTGGCCCGCTTCTCCGGCGCCACCGTCGTGGTCAAGTACGGCGGCAACGCCATGGTCGACCCCGACCTGCAGCGGGCGTTCGCCGCGGACATGGTCTTCCTCCGGTACGCCGGCCTCAAGCCGGTCGTCGTGCACGGCGGCGGTCCGCAGATCTCCGCCATGCTCGGCCGGCTCGGCATCGCCAGCGAGTTCAAGGGCGGCCTGCGGGTCACCACCCCCGAGGCCATGGACGTCGTCCGGATGGTCCTCGTGGGGCAGGTCGGCCGTGAGCTGGTCGGCCTGATCAACGCGCACGGTCCGTTCGCGGTCGGCCTCTCCGGCGAGGACGCCGGCCTGTTCACCGCGGTGCGCCGCCCGGCGTACGTGGACGGGGAGCCGGTCGACGTCGGGCAGGTCGGCGACGTGGAGTCGGTGGACGTCTCCGCGGTGGCCGACCTCATCGCGGCCGGCCGGATCCCGGTCATCTCCACGGTCGCGCCGGACGCCGACGGGGTGCTGCACAACCTCAACGCCGACACGGCCGCCGCCGCGCTGGCCGTCGCCCTCGACGCGCGCAAGCTGGTCGTCCTCACCGACGTCCCCGGCCTATACGCCGACTGGCCCGACACGACCAGCCTGGTCAGCGAGATCACCACCGACGACCTGGCGAAGCTGCTGCCCTCCCTGGAGTCCGGGATGGTCCCGAAGATGGAGGCCTGCCTGCGGGCCGTGCGCGGGGGAGTGCCCGCCGCGCACGTCGTCGACGGCCGGGTCGCCCACTCCACGCTGCTCGAGGTCTTCACCTCGGAAGGGTTCGGAACGATGGTGATCGACTCATGAGCACGCTCGTCGAACGCTGGCGCGCCGCCATGATGGACAGCTACGGCACCCCGCCGCTGGCGCTCGTCTCCGGCTCCGGCGCCGTCGTGGTCGACGAGGCCGGCCGGGAGTACGTCGACCTGCTCGGCGGCATCGCGGTCAACGCCCTCGGCCACGCCCACCCGGCCGTGGTGGCCGCCGTGTCCCGGCAGGTCGCCACCCTCGGGCACGTGTCGAACCTGTTCGTCGCCGAGCCCCCGGTGGCCCTGGCCGAGCTGCTGCTGGCGCTGGCCGGCCGCCCCGGCCGGGTGTTCCTCGCCAACTCGGGCGCCGAGGCCAACGAGGCCGCGTTCAAGCTCTCCCGGCTCACCGGGCGCACCCACGTGGTGGCCACGCACGGCGGCTTCCACGGCCGCACCATGGGCGCCCTGGCGCTCACCGGCCAGCCGGCCAAGACCGACCCGTTCCGCCCGCTGCCCGGCGAGGTCACCCACGTGCCGTACGGCGACGCCGCCGCCCTGGCCGAGGCGGTCACCGACGCCACCGCCATGGTGATCGTCGAGCCGATCCAGGGCGAGAACGGCGTCGTCGTCCCGCCGCCCGGCTACCTGGCCGAGGCCCGCCGGATCACCGCCGCGCACGGCGCGCTGCTGGTGCTCGACGAGGTGCAGACCGGCGTCGGCCGCACCGGGCACTGGTTCGCCCACCAGGCCGACGGCGTCGAGCCGGACGTCGTGACCCTGGCCAAGGGGCTCGGCGGCGGGCTGCCGCTCGGCGCCTGCCTGGCCTTCGGGCGGGCCGCCGACCTGCTCACGCCCGGCTCGCACGGCACCACGTTCGGGGGAAACCCGGTCAGCTGCGCCGCCGCGCTCGCCGTGGTCGCCACCATTGCCAACGAGGGGCTGCTCGACCACGTGAAGCGGGTCGGGGAGCGGCTGCGCCGCGGCGTCGAGGCGCTCGGCCACCCGCTCGTCACCGAGGTCCGCGGCGCCGGTCTGCTGCTCGGCATCGTGCTCGACGCGCCGGTCTCCGGCGCGGTGGCCGGCGCGCTGCGCGAGGCGGGCTTCCTGGTCAACCCGGTGCAGCCGGGCGTGGTCCGGCTCGCGCCGCCGCTGATCCTCGACGCCGGCCAGGTCGACGCCTTCCTCGCCGCGCTGCCGGCCGCCCTCGACGCCGCCGCGCCCGCGCCTATCGCCACGGAGGTCCCCGCATGACCCGGCACTTCCTGAAGGATGACGACCTCTCGCCCGTCGAGCAGGCCGCCGTGCTCGACCTGGCCGCCCGGATGAAGGCCGACCGGTTCGCCCACAAGCCCCTGGCCGGCCCGAGGTCGGTGGCGGTGCTCTTCGACAAGCAGAGCCTGCGCACCCGGATCTCCTTCGACGCGGGCATCGCCGAGCTGGGCGGGCATCCGCTCGTGGTGGACACCCAGGTCACCCACTTCGGCCGGGGCGAGACCCTCGCCGACGCCGGCCGGGTGCTGTCCCGCTACGTCGCCGCCATCGTGCTGCGCACCCACGGCGACGACCGGATCGCCGAGGTCGCCAGCCACGCCACCGTGCCGGTGGTCAACGCCCTCACCGACACCTACCACCCCTGCCAGCTCCTCGCCGACCTGCTCACCGTCCGGGAACGCTTCGGCGCCACCGCCGGGCGCACCCTGGCGTACGTCGGGGACGCGGCCAACAACATGGCGCACTCCTACCTGCTGGCCGGGGCGACCGCCGGGATGCACGTGCGGATCGCCGGTCCGGCCGGCTACCAGACGGATCCCGAGATCGTGGCCCGGGCCGAGAAGATCGCCGCCGGCACCGGCGGCTCGGTCCGGGTGCTCACCGACCCGGTCGAGGCGGTCCGCGCCGCCGACGTGGTCGCCACCGACACCTGGACCTCGATGGGCCAGGAGTCCGACGGCCAGGACCGGATCACCCCGTTCCTGCCGTACCAGGTCAACGGGGCGCTCCTCGGCCACGCCGCGGCCGGGGTCATCGTGCTGCACTGCCTGCCCGCACACCGGGGCGAGGAGATCACCGACGAGGTGCTCGACGGGCCGCACAGCGCCGTGTTCGACCAGGCGGAGAATCGCCTGCACGCCCAGAAGGCGCTGCTGACGTTTCTCCTGGAGGCATCATGACCGCACCGCTGACCCGTGCCGCGCGGCACGGCCGCATCGTTGAGCTCATCCGCGACAAGGCCATCCACTCGCAGACCGAGCTGGCCGACCTGCTCGCCGGTGACGGCATCCAGGTCACCCAGGCGACCCTCTCCCGTGACCTCAAGGAGCTGGGGGCGGTCACCGCGCGCGGCGGCGACGGGCGCGGCGTCTACCTGATTCCGGAGGACGGCCACCGGCCGCTGCGGGAGGCCGAGGCCGCACCGGCCCGCCTCGTCCGGCTGCTGCGCGAGCTGCTCAACGGCGTCGACTCCAGCGGCAACATCGCCGTGCTGCGCACCCCGCCGGGCGCAGCCCAGTACCTGGCCAGCGCGTTGGACCGAGCGGGCCTGTCCGAGATCGTCGGCACCATCGCCGGCGACGACACCATCCTCGTCGTGGCCCGCGAGGCCGACGGCGGCGCCGCGTTGGGCGACAAGCTCGCCGCGTGGGCCCGCCGCGAAGAGAACGTTGAAGGGAGCACCACACCATGACCGAGCGGGTCGTCCTGGCGTACTCCGGGGGTCTCGACACCTCCGTCGCCATTCCCTACCTGGCCGAGCAGACCGGCGCCGAGGTGATCGCCGTGGCGGTCGACGTCGGCCAGGGCGGCGAGGACCTGAACGCCATCCGTCAGCGCGCGCTGGACTGCGGCGCCGTCGAGTCCGAGGTGGTCGACGCGCGCGACGAGTTCGCCGCCGAGTACTGCCTGCCGGCGATCCGGGCCAACGCCCTCTACATGGACCGCTACCCGCTGGTCTCCGCGCTGTCCCGGCCGCTGATCGTCAAGCACCTGGTGGCCGCGGCGCAGAAGCACGGCGGCACCATCGTGTCGCACGGCTGCACCGGCAAGGGCAACGACCAGGTCCGCTTCGAGGTCGGCCTGAACGCCCTCGCCCCCGAGCTGAAGATCATCGCCCCGGCCCGCGACTTCGCCTGGACGCGGGACAAGGCCATCGCCTTCGCCGAGGAGAAGGGCCTGCCGATCGACGTGTCGGCGAAGTCGCCGTACTCCATCGACCAGAACCTGTGGGGACGCGCGGTGGAGACCGGCTTCCTGGAGGACATCTGGAACGGCCCCATCGAGGACCTCTACTCCTACACCGCCGACCCGGCGCAGGAGCGCGACGCCGACGAGGTGGTCATCACCTTCGACGCCGGCGTGCCGGTCGCCGTCGACGGCGAGACCGTCACCCCGTACCAGGCGATCCTGGAGCTGAACCGGCGCGCCGGCGCGCAGGGCGTCGGCCGGCTCGACATGGTCGAGGACCGCCTGGTCGGCATCAAGAGCCGCGAGGTCTACGAGGCCCCCGGCGCGATCGCGCTGATCGCCGCCCACCAGGAGCTGGAGGCGGTCACCGTCGAGCGGGACCTGGCCCGGTTCAAGCGCGGCGTCGACCAGCGCTGGGGCGAGCTGGTCTACGACGGCCTCTGGTTCTCGCCGCTCAAGAAGTCGCTCGACGCGTTCATCGACGACGCCCAGCAGCACGTCTCCGGCGAGGGGCGGCTCACCCTGCACGGCGGCCGGGCCACCGTCACGGGCCGGCGCTCCGAGGCCAGCCTGTACGACTTCGGCATGGCCACGTACGACACCGGCGACACCTTCGACCAGTCCCTCGCCAAGGGCTTCGTGCAGCTCTGGGGCCTGCCCAGCAGGATGGCCGCCGCGCGGGACGCCCGGCTGGGCGGACGCTGATCGTGAGTGCGAACGCGAGGGGTGAAGGGGCGAAGCGAGTGAGCCCCGCAGTCGGGAGCGAAAGGTGAGCGCTGCCACAATGGGTGGGGTGGACGACAAGAGCCTGACCGAGAACAGCGCCCCCGCCAACCGGACGAGCCTCTGGGGAGGCCGGTTCGCCGGCGGCCCCGCCGAGGCGCTCGCGCGGCTGTCGGTGAGCGTCCAGTTCGACTGGCGCCTCGCCCCGTACGACATCGCCGGCTCCCGGGCGCACGCCCGGGTCCTGGCCGGCGCGGGCCTGCTCGACCCCGAGGAGCTGGGGAGGATCCTGGCCGCGCTGGACGACCTGGAGGCCGCCTGCGCCGCCGGGACGTTCCGACCCACGATCGACGACGAGGACGTGCACACCGCACTGGAGCGCGGCCTGCTGGAGCGGCTCGGCAGCCTCGGCGGCAAGCTGCGCGCCGGCCGCTCCCGCAACGACCAGGTCGCCACCGACCTGCGGCTCTACCTGCGCGACCACGCGCGCGGCGTGGCCGCCCGGCTGGTCGAGCTGGCCGAGGCCCTGGTGGAGCAGGCGGAGCGGCACGTGGACACGGCCGCGCCCGGCATGACCCACCTCCAGCACGCCCAGCCGGTCACCTTCGGGCACTGGCTGCTCGCCCACGTGCAGCCGCTGCTGCGGGACCTGGAACGGCTGCGGGACTGGGACCACCGGTGCGCCGTCAGCCCACTCGGCGCCGGCGCGCTCGCCGGCTCCGGCCTGCCGCTGGACCCGGTGGCCGTCGCCAAGGAGCTGGGGTTCCGCACGTCCTTCGCCAACTCGATGGACGCGGTGGCCGACCGGGACTTCGTGGCCGAGTTCCTCTTCGTCACCGCGATGACCGGCGTGCACCTGTCCCGCCTCGGCGAGGAGGTGGTGCTCTGGACGTCGCAGGAGTTCGGCTGGGTCGAGCTGGACGACGCGTTCGCCACCGGTTCGTCGATCATGCCGCAGAAGAAGAACGCGGATATCGCCGAGCTGGCCCGGGGCAAGTCCGGCCGGCTGGTCGGCGGCCTCATGAGCGTGCTCACCATGCTCAAGGGCCTGCCGATGACCTACGACCGCGACATGCAGGAGGACAAGGAGCCGGCCTTCGACGCGGTCGACACCCTGGAGCTGCTGCTGCCCGCCCTCGCCGGGATGATCTCGACGATGACGGTCCGCGTCGACCGGCTGGTGCCCGCCGCGCCGGCGGGCTTCTCCCTCGCCACCGAGGTCGCGGACTGGCTGGTCCGGCGGAACGTGCCGTTCCGGGAGGCGCACGAGATCACCGGCCGGCTGGTGGCGCTCTGTGTGGCCCGCGACTGTGCCCTGGACGAGGTGTCCGACGACGACCTGGCCGCGGTCAGCGAGCACCTCGACCCCTCGGTGCGCGACGTGCTGTCGGTGCGCTCCGCCCTGGCCGCCCGGATCACGCCCGGCTCGACCGGTCCCGGGCCGGTGGCCGACCAGCTCGCCACGGCCGCCGACAGGCTGGCCGGCTGGCGGGAGTGGGCCGCCGAGCGGGTCGTGCCCCGCTGAGCACGACACCCCGCGCGGTGGTCCGGCCGCCGCGCGGGGTCAGGCCGTCGGCCGCTCGCGCCTGGGCAGCTTCGCCACCACCGCGTCGTACGACCCGTCGACCGCCTCGATCAGCTCCTCGTCCGGGATGGCGCCGTCGAGCCGCAGCGTGTTCCAGCCGGAGCGGCCGATGTAGGGGGAGGAGCGGGCGTCGTCGGGGAACCGGTGCAGCCACTCGTCGGCCACCTCCCGGGACGGCCCGCACTTGAGCCCCACCCGGGCCTCACCCTCGGGCGCGCCGAGGAAGGCGAAGATCCGGCTGCCGACCTTGACCACCTCGTCGCCCTCCCACGGCTGGTCCAGCCAGGCGCCCGGCTTGGCCAGGCAGTAGGACCGCATCTCCTCGCGCTTCATCGCACCCCTCCCGTGCCGTCCACCGGCACAGTCTCGCCCGCGGCTGCGACAGTCGCCGGGCCCCGCCACCGCGCCGCCCCCTGGTGGATCAGGATCAGTCGCCGGTGCCGGTGCGCACGGTGAGCCGCTCGTAGCGCTGCCGGGCCGCCTGCGCGCTGCCCAACCCCAGCCCGAAGGCGATCGCCTGCCAGGTCAGGCCCCGGCCGCGGGCCACCTGCAGCAGGCCCGCCTCCAAGGCGTCGACCTCGGCGCGCACGTGCGGGATCAGGGTCAGCGCGGCAGTCAGGTCGGCCTGGTCGACCGGCTCCTCGCCCTCCGCCAGCTCCGCCCCGCCCGCAAGCGCCATCACCAGCGTCGCCGCCTCGTAGGCGTCGGGGACGTCGGGGTGCGCGTAGCGCCGGCGGCGGGCGTCCGTGCCGGCGTGCCGCTCCGCGATCCGCAGCAGCGCCGCGTAGTTGCGGTGGGCCCGGGCCTGGGCAGCATCCGGAGCGGTGAACGGGTCGTTGTCCATCGTGACCATGTCGTCGATTCCACACCCTTGAACGACATTTTGTCAACAGCCCGTTGAAAGCAATTCGTGCTCACCTCTCGGATCCGGCTAGGGTTTCCCGGTGACCGCGTCCGACCTCTCCGTCCTCTCCGACCTGCTCGCCGGCCCGGTGGTTCCCGCCGCCCGGGGGTTGCTCGGCTGCCGGCTCACCGGGCACGGGGTCACCGTCCGGATCACCGAGGTCGAGGCGTACGCGGGCACCGCCGGCGACCCGGCCTCCCACGCCCACCGGGGCCGCACCCCGCGCAACGCCGTGATGTTCGGCCCGGCCGGGCACGCCTACGTCTACTTCACCTACGGCATGCACTGGTGCGTGAACGTGGTGACCGGGCCCGACGGCGAGGCCTCGGCGGTGCTGCTGCGCGCCGGCGAGGTGGTCGACGGCCTCGACGCCGCGCGGGAGCGCCGCCCGGCCGTACGCAAGGACGTGGATCTCGCGCGCGGTCCGGCCCGGCTCTGCGCGGCGCTCGGCATCGACCGGTCCGTCTACGGCGCCGACCTGCTCGGCGACGGGCTGGTGCGGCTGCGGCCCCCGCTCGCGCCGGTGCCCGAGGCGGCGGTCACGGCCGGCCCCCGGGTCGGCGTCACGGGCGCCCACGACGTGCCCTGGCGCTTCTGGATCACGGGCGAGGAGACGGTGAGCGCGTACCGCCGGCACGTGCCCCGCGCCCGGCGCTGACCGGCGCGCGGCGCGCCGGGAGTGAATCCTGTCGGTGGGTGTGGCGATAATCACGGCACCCATCGATGAGGGAGGACCGGCATGACGACGCTGCTCGCGATCGGCACCGGCAAGGGACTCTTCCTGGCCACCAGCACCGACCGGCGCGACTGGGCGGTGAGCGGCCCGCACTTCCCGATGACCGGGGTCTACGCGGTGGCCGTCGACAAGCGCCCCGGCCGTCCCCGACTGCTCGCCGGCATGACCAGCTCGCACTTCGGCCCCAGCGTGGCCACCAGCGACGACCTGGGCAAGTCCTGGCACGAGCCGGGGCAGGCGCCGGTGGCGTTCCCGGCCGACACCGGGGCCAGCCTGGGGCGGGTCTGGCAGCTCACCCCCGCCGGCCCGGACCAGCCCGACGTGGTCTGGGCGGGCGCCGAACCGTCCGCGCTCTTCCGCTCCGAGGACGGCGGGCGCAGCTTCAGCCTGGTCCGGGCGCTCTGGGACCATCCCCACCGTGAGCAGTGGGGCGCCGGCTTCGGCGGCCAGGCCGTCCACAGCGTGCTCCCGCACCCGGGCGACCCGGGCCGGATGGCGGTGGCCATGTCCACCGGCGGGGTCTACCGCACCGAGGACGCGGGAGCGAGCTGGGCGCCGGGCAACACCGGGATCCGGGCCTACTTCCTGCCCGACGAGTGGCCCGAGTTCGGTCAGTGCGTCCACAAGATCGCCCGGGACGCCGGCGACCCCGAGCGGCTCTACGCGCAGAACCACCACGGGGTCTACCGCTCCGACGACGACGGGCGCACCTGGACCTCGATCGCCGCGGGCCTGCCCAGCGACTTTGGCTTCCCGATCGTCGCCCACCCGTCCCGCCCCGGCACCGTCTACGCCTTCCCGCTGACCGCCGACGGCGAGCGGTTCCCCACCGACCGGCGCTGCCGGGTCTACCGCTCGGCCGACGCGGGCGGGAGCTGGGAGCCGCTCACCGCCGGCCTGCCCGACGGACCCTTCTATCCCTCGGTGCTGCGCGACGCCATGAGCGCCGACGACCACGACCCGGCCGGCGTCTACTTCGGCACCCGCTCCGGCGAGGTCTACGCCAGCGCCGACGAGGGCGACTCCTGGTCGCTGGTGGCCGCGCACCTGCCGGACGTGCTCTGCGTCCGGGCCGCGGAGGTCTGAGTGGTCACCGTGCTGCTGCCCGGCCCGCTCCGGTCCGAGGCGGGCGGGGAGAGCCGGCTGACCGTGGCCGCCGGCGGCACCCTGCGGGCGGTTCTCGACGAGGTGGCCGCCACCTGGCCCCGGCTGGCTCGCCGCATCCGCGACGAGCGGGGCGACCTTCGCCGCTACGTCAACGTCTACGTCGACGGCGAGGACTGCCGCCACACCGGCGCCCTGGACACCCCGGTGCCCGAGAACGCCGAAGTCCAGATCCTCCCCTCGGTGGCGGGCGGCTGACCCCGCTCCCCGTGGCGGCCGCCGGCCGTGAGGTGGGCCACCCCGGAGCGGGTGCCGCGTGGAATAGTTGCTTCGTCAACTATGTTGTGCGGAGCGATTCCGGGCCGGAGGGTCCGGACCCCACGCGAGGAGCTGGTCATGCAGTTCGGAGTCTTCACCGTCGGCGACGTCACGGTCGATCCGACCAACGGTCGGCTGCCCTCCGAGCATGAGCGGATCAAGGCCATGGTGGCCATCGCGCTCAAGGCCGAGGAGGTCGGGCTGGACGTGTTCGCCACGGGCGAGCACCACAACCCGCCGTTCGTGCCGTCGTCGCCCACCACCATGCTCGGCCACATCGCGGCCCGCACCGAGCGGCTCCTGCTGTCTACCTCGACCACGCTGATCACCACCAACGACCCGGTGAAGATCGCCGAGGACTACGCCATGCTCCAGCACCTGGCCGACGGCCGGGTGGACCTCATGATGGGCCGCGGCAACACCGGCCCCGTCTACCCGTGGTTCGGGCAGGACATCCGCAACGGCATCCCGCTCGCCATCGAGAACTACGACCTGCTGCACCGGCTGTGGCGGGAGGACGTGGTCGACTGGAAGGGCCGCTTCCGCACCCCGCTGCAGTCGTTCACCTCGACCCCGCGCCCGCTCGACGACGTGCCGCCGTTCGTCTGGCACGGCTCGATCCGCAGCCCGGAGATCGCCGAGCAGGCCGCGTACTACGGCGACGGCTTCTTCGCCAACCACATCTTCTGGCCCAAGGAGCACACCCAGCGGATGGTCGCCCTCTACCGGCAGCGCTTCGCGCACTACGGCCACGGCTCCGCCGACCAGGCCATCGTCGGCCTCGGCGGGCAGGTCTTCATGCGCAAGAACTCGCAGGACGCGGTCCGCGAGTTCCGGCCGTACTTCGACAACGCCCCGGTCTACGGGCACGGGCCGTCGCTGGAGGAGTTCACCCGCGAGACACCGCTGACCGTGGGCAGCCCGCAGCAGGTCATCGACCGCACGCTGGGCTTCCGCGAGTACGTCGGCGACTACCAGCGCCAGCTCTTCCTCATGGACCATGCCGGGCTGCCGCTCAAGACCGTCCTGGAGCAGCTCGACCTCCTGGGCGAGGAGGTCGTCCCGGTGCTGCGCAAGGAGTTCGACTCGCTGCGCCCGGCGCACGTGCCCGAGGCGCCGACGCACGCTTCGCTGCTGGCCGCGGCGGGCGGCGCCAAGGACAGCACGGTCCACGCCGTCGACGACGTGACCGGCAAGGCGCCCGAGGAGGACCGATGACCCGCCGCACGCTGACCGTGGTCTCGGCCGGCCTCAGCCAGCCCTCGTCGACCCGGCTCCTCGCCGACCAGCTCGCCGCGGCCGCCCGCGACGAGCTGGTCCGGCGCGGCGCCGAGGTGGAGATCCGCACGCTGGACCTGCGCGAGTACGCCCACGACGTGGTCAACCACGTGCTGACCGGCTTCCCGCCGGCCGCCCTGCGGACCGCGCTGGACGCCGTCGCGGGCGCGGACGGGCTGATCGCGGTCACCCCGATCTTCAACGCCTCGTACAGCGGCCTGTTCAAGTCGTTCTTCGACGTGGTCGAGAAGGAGGCCCTGGCCGGCCGGCCGGTGCTCATCGGAGCCACCGGCGGCACGGCCCGGCACTCGCTCGCCCTGGAGCACGCGGTCCGGCCGATGTTCGCCTACCTGAGGGCGGTCGTGGTGCCCACGGCGGTCTTCGCCGCGCCGGAGGACTGGGCCGGCGACGGCGGCGACAGCGCGCTGCGGGCCCGGATCCGGCGGGCCGGCATCGAGCTGGCCGACCAGGTGGACCGCCGGCCGGCGGCGACCGGGCCGGCCGACCCGTTCGCGCTCACCACCAGCTTCGAGGACCTGCTCGCCGGTCGCGACCCGGCCTGAGCCCGGCCGGCGACCTCAGTCGCCGGCCGGCTCGTACGGGTGGGCCACCAGCACCGGGCAGTGGGCGTGCTGCACCAGCGCCTGGCTGACCGAGCCGAGCAGCAGCCCGGCGAAGCCACCCCGGCCCCGGGAGCCGACCACCACCAGCGCGGCCTCGCCGCTCGCCTCGATCAGCGCCTGCTCGGGGGACTCGCCCCGCAGGGGCCGCTCGACCACGCTCAGCACCGGATGGTCCGAGCGGATCCGGGCGGCCGCCCCGGCCAGCAGCTCCGCCGACTCGGCCTGCGCGGCGGCGGTGGCCTCGGCCGCGGCGTCCGGCGCCACGGCGCCCCGCTCCGGGGTGCGGACGTGCACCAGCACCAGGTCGGCGTCCCGGCGGACCGCCTCGTCGGCGGCGAGCCGCACGGCGTACCCGGCCGACTCGGACCCGTCCACCCCGACGAGCACCGGGCCCCGCACCGGGATGGGCTGCTCCGCCGGGCGGACCACCAGCACCGGGCAGTGCCCGTGCTGCGCCACCTGGTTGCTCACCGAGCCGAGCAGCAGCCCGGCGAAGCCGCCCACGCCCCGGCTGCCCACCACCACGAGTTCGGCCCGGCGGGACTCCTCGATCAGGGTGACGCCGGGGCCGCCGGCCACCTGGCGCACCTCCACCCGCAGACCCGGATGCCGGTCGACCAGCTCGGCGGCCACCTGCTCCAACATCTTCTGCGACTCCTCGGTGGGCGCCGGCACCCCGAGGTCGTACGGGTTGAGCGGCACCCCGTAGCCGAGCGGATGCAGGTAGCCGTGCACCACGTGCAGCGGTCGGGACCGCGCCACGGCGGCCCGGGCGGCGTGTTCGGCGGCGGTGAGGCTGGTCGACGATCCGTCGACACCCACCACGACAGGTCGGTTCATCGGCATCCCTCCGGTCGGCTCCGCCCATTGTCGACGACGACCCCGCCGACCGAGCGCGAACGCGGCCGTCCGCGCCGGCCGAGGGGGGAAGGGGCCGGCGCGGACGGGGGACGGTCAGCCCGCGGCGGGGCTCCGGCGGTGCCGGACGATGGCCAGCGGGCTGCGGGCGTGGTGCAGCACGGCGTGGCTGACCGAGCCGAGCAGCAGCCCTCCCAGGCTGCCCCGGCCGTGCGCGCCGACCACGACCAGCTGCGCGTCGGTGGACTCGGCCACCAGTGCCGCCGCCGGGGCGGCCGCGACCAGCTTCCGGCGTACCTGCACCTCGGGGTGGCGCTCGGCCCAGCCGGCGACCGCCTCGGCGAGCACCCGCTCCTCCTCCGCGCGCAGTTCCTCGGGGTCGTACGCCAGCGGCACGATGTCGCCGGGGCCGACCGGGGTCGGGTAGAGCCAGGCGTGCACCGCCACCAGGTCGGCGCCGCGCCGCGCCGCCTCGGCGAACGCGAAGCCGATGGCCTCGGTGGACAGCGCCGAGCCGTCCACGCCTACCACGACGGGGCCGTCGGCGCGCGGCTCGCCCCGCACCACCAGCACCGGGCAGTCCGCCCGGGCGGAGAGCCCCACCGCCGCCGAGCCGACCAGCAACTCGGCGAAACCGCCGAGCCCGCGGTGGCCGAGCACCAGCAGCGCGGCGTCCCGGCTCTCCTCCAGCAGCACCGGGACGGCGGCGCCGTCGCGTACCGCGCCGGTCACCGGCAGCTCGGCGTCGACCTTGCGGGCCTCGTCGAGCGCCTCGGCGACCAGCTTCTCCGTCTCCTGCCGCAGCTCCTCGTGCGGCAGGGCGGCCGCCACGGGGCCGAGTGGGGTGCCGAGCAGCGGCCACTGGAACGCGTGTACCACCCGCAGGGGCCGGTGCCGGGTGGCGGCCATCCGGGCGGCCACCCGGACCGCGTCCAAAGCGGTGGGGGAACCGTCCACGCCCACCACGACGGGGGCGCCGGATCTGTCGGTCATCACGTCCTCCTTCGTCCACCTCCAGGGTTCTCCGGTCGGCGCTTCGCGGGCAGAGGCGTTGCACCCGGTCGATTCGGGACCAACGACCCTGCCACGTCGGGCCGAACGGGTGTGAGCTGGTGCCGGGACGATCCAGGACCCCGTGGGAGGCGAGTGACCGATGACCCCGCTGGAGATGCTCCGCGCACACCCCTTCCTCGCCGGGCTGCCCGACGCTTGGCTGCCCCCGCTGACCGGCTACGCCCGCCCGGTGGTCTGGCACCCCGGGCACCGGCTGTTCCGCGCCGGGCAGCCCGCCGAGCGGTTCTGGCTGGTCCGTGGCGGCCAGGTGGCGCTGGACTTCCCGGTGCCCCGCCGTGGTGACGTGGGGATCGAGACGATCGGTGCGGGCGGGGTGCTCGGCTGGTCGTGGCTGTTCCCGCCCTACCGTTGGCAGTTCGGCGCGGTCGCCGCGCAGCGGTGCACGGCGGTCGAGTTCGACGCCGCGGGCGTACGCCGGCTGATGGAGTCCGACGGCGCCCTCGGCCGGCAGCTCACGACCCGCTTCATGAGCGTCGTGGTGGACCGGCTGCACGCGTCCCGGGTGCGGCTGCTGGAGCTGTACGGCTACCCGACGGCGCTGCCGCCGACCGGCTGACCTGCCGCGTGCCGGTGGACGACCAGGTCGTCCACCTCCAACCGGCCGATCCGCAGCTCACGGATCACCGCCCGGCGGATGGCCAGGCGGGCGATCATGAGCCGGCCGATCGCCACCGCGCCGATCGCCGCCACGGCGAGCGCCAGCGGCGCGGCCGCCGTCGGGCCGAGGGCACGCGGGCCGGCCGCGGTCGGGCCGACGACGCGGGCCCGGAGGGTACGCATCGGACGTGCGCGGCCACGCGGGCGCTGAAGCATCCTGTTCACCCGACGATCCTGCGCTCCCACCCGGTCGGCCCGGTGCCGGTCGGGACGCCGGTCCACCCGCCGTGTGACCCGACGGCCCGGCCCGCACGGCAGGTCCACCGCACGGGGTGACCCCGGAGCGGGTACGGCCGCCGGCCCGACGGAGGCGGCGGCCGTACCCGGGGCGGGTCAGCGGTCGACGACCAGGCGGCGGGCCCGCAGCGCACGGGCCCACCAGGGTCGCCGGTCCGGCCGCAGCGGCGGCAGCGGGGCGCCGCGCAGGCTGACCCAGCCGCCCGGGCCCATGGTGACCGTGCGGATGGCCGGCGGCCGGCGGCGGGCCGACGCCACCACCCCCACGGCGGCGGCGAGCGCGGCCACGGCGAAGGCCCCGGTGGCGGCCGCGACGAGCCGGTCCGGGTCGGCCAGCCGGCGGTAGCGGACCCGCCCGCCGGACACGACGAACACCCCGACCGGCCGGCCCGCGCGGGTGACCGGCACCAGCGCGGCGGCCGGCGTGCCTGGCGTCCCATTCCTTGGTAGCCGGGCGGCCCGCCAGCGCGGCAGGGCCGGACGGGACACCGACCGGGCCGGAGGTCCGAACCTGTCGGTGCGCCCACGTATCCTCCGGCGATGACCAGTGAGGTGCGGCTGCGGCCGGTGCGCGACGAGGACCTGCCCGCGTTCTTCGCCCACGAGCAGGACGCGCAGGCCAACTGGATGGCCGCCTTCGGCCCGAAGGACCCGGCCGACCGGGCCGCCTTCGACGCCCACTGGGCGCGCATCCGGGCCGACCCGCGCATCGTCAACCGCACCGTGATCGTCGACGGCACGGTGGTCGGGCGCGTGGCCGCCTTCCCGGTGGGGGAGCGCACCGAGGTCAGCTACTGGATCGACTCCGCCTACTGGGGTCGGGGCCACGCCACCGCCGCGCTCGCCGCGCTGCTGCGCGAGGTGCCGCAGCGGCCGGTGCACGCCCGCGCCGCCAAGGACAACGCCGCCTCCCTGGCGGTGCTGCGCAAGTGCGGCTTCGTGGTGGTCGGCGAGGACTCGGGATACGCCGCCGGCCGCGGCGCCGAGGTCGAGGAGTACGTGCTGGAGCTGCCCGCCGAGGCGGCTGACCAGGGCGGCCACTAGTCTCCCCTGGGTGAACTGGCTGGAACTCGTCGGCTGGGCCGGCTCCGCGCTGCTGGTCTGGTCGCTGCTGCAGACCCGCATTCTGCGGCTGCGCGCGCTCAACCTGCTCGGCTGCCTCATCCTGATCGGCTACAACGCCGCCGTGCACGTGTGGCCCATGGTCGGGCTCAACGTGGTGCTCGCCGTGATCAACGTCTGGTACCTGCGGACGATGCTGGCCACCCGCCACGACGCGCAGACCTACGAGGTGGTCGAGGTGGGCACCGGCGACGCCTTCCTGGCCCACACCCTGCGGGTGCACGCCGCCGACATCGCCCGGTTCAACCCCGACTTCCACTGGGACCCGGCCGCCGCCGACCGCTCCGCGTTCCTGGTGGTCCGCGCCGACGAGGTGGTCGGCGTGGTGGTCTCGCACGCCGAGGCCGGCGGGGTGGCCCAGATCGACCTCGACTACGTGACCCCGCCGTTCCGCGACTTCACCCCCGGCGAGTTCGTCTACCGGCGCAGCCGGCTGTTCACCGACCGCGGCTTCCGCCGGGTGGTCAGTCCGCCCGGCATGGTCGCCCCCTACTACCACCGGCTCGGCTTCCGCCCCGAGGGCGACGCGTACGTCCTGGACCTGCCCGCTCCCGCCTGACCCGCCGCCGGAGGATTGCGCGGCCCGCCCGCGGGGCAACAGAGGGGCCACGCCGCCCGGGCCACGGTCGGCGACGGGACGGCCACTGCGGCCGGCCCGGGTCGGCCGAGGGAGAGAACCGCGCGTGCAGAGCTACTGGAGCCAACTGGCCCTGGTCGGAGTTCTGGTGATCGTCAACGCGGCCTTCGCCGGCAGCGAGATGGCCCTGGTCTCGCTGCGCGACAGCCAGCTCCAGCGGCTGGAGCGTGGCAGCCGGGCCGGCCGCACCCTGGCCCGCCTGGCCAAGGACCCCAACCGGTTCCTGGCCACCATCCAGATCGGGATCACCCTGGCCGGCTTCCTGGCCTCCGCCGCCGCGGCGGTGTCCCTCGCGAAGCCCCTCGTCCCGCTGCTCGGGGTGTTCGGCGACGCCGCCGAGACGGTCGCCATCGTGGCGGTCACCCTGGTGCTCACCTTCGTGACGCTGGTCTTCGGCGAGCTCGCCCCGAAGCGGATCGCCATGCAGTCCGCCGAGCGGTGGGCGCTCGTCGTGGCCCGCCCGCTCGACGTGCTGGCCAGCGTCACCCGGCCGGCGGTCTGGGCCCTCGGCGCCACCAGCGACCTGGTGGTCCGCCTGTTCGGGCTGAACCCGAAGCACGAGCCGGACGAGATCGGGCCGGACGAGCTGCGCGACATCGTGGCCGGCAACCACGGCTTCACCAAGGAGCAGCGGACCATCATCGCCGGGGCCGTGGAGATCGCCGACCGGCAGCTGCGGGCGGTGCTCGTACCCCGGTTGCAGGTCTTCACCCTGGACAGCGGGACGACCGCGGAGGCCGCCCGGCTGGTCCTCGCCGCGACCGGCCACTCGCGGGCGCCGGTGGTCCGGCACGGCGGCCTGGACGAGGCGGTCGGCGTGATCCACCTGCGCGACCTGGTCGGCGTCCCCGACGACCGCCCGGTGGACGAGATCGCCCGGCCGCCCATGCTGCTGCCCGACTCGCTGCCCGTGGTCGACGCGCTGCGCCAGTTCAAGGCGGAACGCCAGCACATCGCGCTGGTGGTCGACGAGCGCGGCGCCGTGGACGGCATCGTCACCCTGGAGGACATCCTCGAGGAGATCGTCGGCGAGATCTACGACGAGACCGACCGGGACCTCGGCTCGATCCGCACCGAGGAGGACGGCACGCTCGTGCTGCCCGGCACCTTCCCGGTGCACGACCTCACCGACCTCGGCGTCGAGCTGCCCAACCGGCCGCCCGGCGACTACACCACCATCGCGGGGCTCGTGCTCATCTGCCTCGGGCACATCCCCACCGTGGCGGGGGAGCGGGTCCGGGTCGACGGCTGGGACCTGGCCGTCGGCGACGTCGACCACCACGCCATCACCGAGGTCCGGGTCCGCCGGCACGCCCGCCGCGACCGCGGCGAGGACGCCGAGCACGCCGACGCCGACGGCACGCCGGTGCTCGACGAGGCCCGCGGCTGACCCTCAGCCGCGCCGGGCCGGCGGGCCGAACGGGAAGCCCGCCACCGGCGGGCGCACCTGCACCGAGTCGACGGGCACCTGGTGGGTGCTGCGGGCCAGCACCCGGGTGACGGCGCGCAGCAGCCACGGCCCCGACGGGTGCCGCTCCGGCCCGATCAGCCGGCTCGTGACGCGGGTCCACCAGTGGCCGGCGACGATCACGTCGGTGATCCGCAGCCGGTCCGGTGGCCACCCGCCCCGCACCACCACGTCGACCACCCGGCCCAACCGCCGCCCGCGCAGGTCGTACGCGGTCCGGCCGAGCAGCTCACCCGCTCGCACGGTGCGCTCCCGGGATCCGGTCGATCAGGTGCCGGCGCAGCCAGGTCTCCACCGGCGAGGGCGGCAGGTCGGCCGCCGGGCAGCGCAGCCGGACCACGCTGTCGACCCGGTCGACCTGGGTGAGCGCCACGCGCAGCGGCGGCACCGGCGGGTCGTCGGTGAACCGGTCGGCGACGGCGACGAGCAGCCGCCCGATCCGGCCCCCGATGCGGTCGCCGAGCGCCGCCTGCCCGGTGAGCAGGCAGTCGACGTACGGGTAGCCCTCCTCGTCGACGGCGAACGCGATGTCGTCGACCCGGCCGACCAGCCGGCCGTCGACGTCGACGATCTGCCGGTCGAGCAACTGCTTGGCGAGCTGGATCCTCATCGCCCCATCCTCGTGATGATCGCCAGCGGGATCGCCGCCACCGAGGCGGCGACGATGAGCAACAGGAACAGCGCCCCGAGCAGGTTCGTCCACCACCCGTTGACCCGGTCACCCAGGTAGATGCGGTCGTTCGCCACCACCAGGATCGGCAGGTAGGTCAGCGGCAGCACCACCGCGCTGAGCACCAGCATGTACTCGGTCAGCCGGATGGGGTCCACGCTGGTCATGAGCAGCAGCACCCCGAGCAGCAGCCCGACCAGCAGCACACTGTGGAACCGGGCGGCCTCCCGCGGGCTGACCCGCTTACCCCACTGCCAGCCGAAATACTGCGACGCCGCGTACGCGGCGGACAGGCCGGTCTCCAGCGCCGCGCCGAAGGTCACCGCGAAGAACGCCAGCACGGCGGCGGCCAGCCCGACCCCGCTCAACGCGGTCACCACCGGCCGGGCCACCGCCTCGAGGGTGTCCGGCGACGCCCCCGACGGGTGGTACGCCACCGTCGCCACGGCGATCAGCGACAGCGCCAGGAAGCCACCCACCGGGAAGCCGATCAGCACGTTCGAGCGGGCGTGCGCCAGGTCGGCGGCGCTCCATCGCTCCTCGACCCCGCCGGAGGAGAAGAAGAACACCTCGTACGGGCTGACCGTTGACGCGAACAGCGCCACCGCCACGAACCAGTACACCGACCAGCCCGCACCGGAGGAGCCGACGGTCACTGCCCCGCGCCCCAGCTCCGCCCAGTCGGTGGGCAACGCGAACAGTGCCACCGCGAAGACCAGCAGCGCCAGCCCGGCGAGGCCGAAGACCCGTTCCATCAGCTCGAAGCGCATCCGCCAGAGCACCAGCCAGACCGCCACCGCGGCCACCGGCACCCAGAGCAGGTGGCTCCATCCCGTGGCGAGCTGCAACGCCAGCGCCACCCCGCCCAGCTCCGCGGCCAGGGTGATCACCGTGACCAGCCAGGAGGCGACCAGGTTGAGCAGCGCCACCCGCGGTCCCAGGCGCTCCCGGACCAGGTCGAAGACCGCCCGGCCGCTCACCGCCGCGATCCGGCCGGCCATCTCCGCGTACGCGCAGATGCCCACCACCCCGACGAGCAGCACCCAGGCGTGGGCCATTCCGAAGCGGGCGCCCGCCTGGCTCGCCGCCACCAGATCGCCGATGTCGACGAAGCCGCCGACGGCCGACAGCACGCCGAGCGTGGCGGCGAAGAGTTTCCTCACGTCGGGTCGGTGGTGGCCGGGCTCATCGACGCGACGATATCGGCGTCAGGTGCCCTTTCCGGGGCGAATCGAACAGCTGGGGATCAGGCGGAGGTGAGGTTCTGCAGCCGTACCTGGCCGCGCGAGACCAACCGGCCACCCTCCTCGGTGATCTCCACCAGCCAGAGCTGCTGGCTGCGGCCGCGATGGATCGGGGTCCCGACAGCGGTCAGCTCGCCGTCCCGGACGGCACGCAGGAAGTCGGTCTGGTTGGAGACCCCGACCACCTTGCCCTTGTCACCGAGCCACAGGGCGCCGCCGATGCTGGCCGCCGTCTCCACGACCGAGCAGTAGACCCCGCCGTGCTGGATCCCGTACGGCTGGTGCAGCTCCGGACGGACCTGCCAGCGGATGACCACCCGGTCCCCGCTCACCTCGTCGAACTTCAGGCCCAGCAGGGCGACGAAGCCCCCGGTCACGTCCGGCATCTCCACGGCGGCCCCCTCCTGTCGGTGGAGCCGCCAGCCTAGTCGCCCCCCGTCGGCAAACCCGGTACGGGCCGGAGCCGGGGATGGGGGAGAATCGGTGACCGTGACGGACAGCAACCTCCCGCAGGGGCGGGACTCCCTGACCGAAGACCTGCGGTGGCGGGGTCTGATCCAGGACTCGACCGGCCTCGACGAGCTGCGCGAGCTGCTCGACGGCGGGAGCACCACCTTCTATGTGGGCTTCGATCCGACGGCGCCCAGCCTGCACGTCGGCAACCTCATGCAGGTCGTCATGGCCCGCCGGCTCCAGCTCGCCGGGCACCGGCCGCTGCTGCTGGTCGGTGGCGCCACCGGCCAGATCGGCGACCCGAAGGAGAGCGCCGAGCGGACGCTGAACCCGCCCGAGGTCATCGCCGGCTGGGTCCAGCGCATCCGCGACCAGCTCGCGCCCTTCGTGACGTACGAGGGGGAGAACGCGGCCCGGCTGGTCAACAACCTGGACTGGACCGCCGAGATGTCGGTGGTGGAGTTCCTCCGGGACGTGGGCAAGCACTTCCCGGTGAACAAGATGCTGGCCCGCGAGGTGGTCAAGGCCCGGCTGGAGACGGGCATCAGCTACACCGAGTTCAGCTACCAGCTGCTCCAGGCGAACGACTTCTTCGAGCTGCACCGCCGGCACGGGTGCCAGCTCCAGTACGGCGGCTCGGACCAGTGGGGCAACATCACCGCCGGCGTGGACTACATCCGGCGTCGTGGCGCCGGGCCGGTGGAGGCCTTCACCACCCCGCTGGTCACCAAGTCGGACGGCACCAAGTTCGGCAAGAGCGAGACCGGCGCGGTGTGGCTCGACCCGGAGATGACCAGCCCGTACGCCTTCTACCAGTTCTGGGTCAACGCCGACGACCGGGACGTCACCCGCTACCTGCGGTACTTCAGCTTCCGCTCCCGGGAGGAGCTGGAGGAGCTGGAGAAGGCCACGGCGGAACGCCCGCAGGCGCGGCTCGCCCAGCGGGCCCTCGCCGAGGAGCTGACCGCGCTGGTGCACGGCGAGCGGGAGATGGCGCAGGCGGTCGCCGCCAGCCAGGCGCTCTTCGGTCGCGGCTCGCTCGACGACCTGGCCCCGGAGACCCTGCGCGCCGCGCTCACCGAGGCCGGTCTCGTGCACCTCGACGAGCTGCCCGACGTCGCGGGCCTGCTCAAGGAGTCGGGCCTCGTGCCGAGCATGAAGGAGGCCCGGCGGGTCATCGCCGAGGGCGGCGCGTACGTCAACAACGTGCGCATCGCCGAGGTGGACGCGACGGTGTCGCCGGCGGACCTGCTGCACGGCCGCTACCTGGTGCTGCGCCGGGGCAAGCGCAACTTCGCCGGCGTCGAGCTGGGCAGATAGCCCCACGTCGACGGTGTGACGCGGGACGCGCCCGGTGGATTTGACGATCAATCCGCCGGGCGCGTAACTTTCTCTCTGCCAGCGCGGAACGGACGAAACAGGTCGAAGCACCTGGAAGGCCGGAGCGCAGGACCGAATACGGGCGGTGCCCCGGATTCGCCGGGAGGCGGATTTGGCGAGGCGGAACCGACCGGGTAAGGTTATCGGCCGGCAGGGACACGGACGAGCGAGCGGGAAACCGCGGCGGCCGTCCTGCCGAAACCCACGAGGCGCCCGGCGCGAGCCGGTCGAATAGTGGTGCCCGGCAAAAGGGTGGAAGCATGACAAACCGCGAAACACCGGTTTGACACGGCAGAAACCACCGGGTAACGTAGTAAAAGTGCCCGGCGCGAGAGCGGCGGGTGTGGTGCACGGAAATGCCCCGGACGGGGGCTCCACGGTGTGGGGTTTCCGGATGGTGTGTGGTTGTTCTTTGAGAACTCAACAGGGTGCTTGATAAGCCAGTGCCAAATTGATTTATACCCCGGACTGGCAGCTCTTCTTTGGGAGGGTTTGCTGGTTGGGATTCCTTTGGCAACACTTTTGTTGTCAGGATGATTGTTCAACAAAGATTTTTGTTGGAGAGTTTGATCCTGGCTCAGGACGAACGCTGGCGGCGTGCTTAACACATGCAAGTCGAGCGGAAAGGCCCTTCGGGGTACTCGAGCGGCGAACGGGTGAGTAACACGTGAGCAACCTGCCCTAGGCTTTGGGATAACCCCGGGAAACCGGGGCTAATACCGAATATGACCTTTCCTCGCATGAGGTTTGGTGGAAAGTTTTTCGGCCTGGGATGGGCTCGCGGCCTATCAGCTTGTTGGTGGGGTGATGGCCTACCAAGGCGACGACGGGTAGCCGGCCTGAGAGGGCGACCGGCCACACTGGGACTGAGACACGGCCCAGACTCCTACGGGAGGCAGCAGTGGGGAATATTGCACAATGGGCGGAAGCCTGATGCAGCGACGCCGCGTGAGGGATGACGGCCTTCGGGTTGTAAACCTCTTTCAGCAGGGACGAAGCGTAAGTGACGGTACCTGCAGAAGAAGCGCCGGCCAACTACGTGCCAGCAGCCGCGGTAAGACGTAGGGCGCGAGCGTTGTCCGGATTTATTGGGCGTAAAGAGCTCGTAGGCGGCTTGTCGCGTCGACTGTGAAAACCCGCAGCTCAACTGCGGGCCTGCAGTCGATACGGGCAGGCTAGAGTTCGGTAGGGGAGACTGGAATTCCTGGTGTAGCGGTGAAATGCGCAGATATCAGGAGGAACACCGGTGGCGAAGGCGGGTCTCTGGGCCGATACTGACGCTGAGGAGCGAAAGCGTGGGGAGCGAACAGGATTAGATACCCTGGTAGTCCACGCTGTAAACGTTGGGCGCTAGGTGTGGGGGGCCTCTCCGGTTCCCTGTGCCGCAGCTAACGCATTAAGCGCCCCGCCTGGGGAGTACGGCCGCAAGGCTAAAACTCAAAGGAATTGACGGGGGCCCGCACAAGCGGCGGAGCATGCGGATTAATTCGATGCAACGCGAAGAACCTTACCTGGGTTTGACATGGCCGCAAAACTGTCAGAGATGGCAGGTCCTTCGGGGGCGGTCACAGGTGGTGCATGGCTGTCGTCAGCTCGTGTCGTGAGATGTTGGGTTAAGTCCCGCAACGAGCGCAACCCTCGTTCGATGTTGCCAGCGCGTTATGGCGGGGACTCATCGAAGACTGCCGGGGTCAACTCGGAGGAAGGTGGGGATGACGTCAAGTCATCATGCCCCTTATGTCCAGGGCTTCACGCATGCTACAATGGCCGGTACAATGGGCTGCGATACCGCGAGGTGGAGCGAATCCCAAAAAGCCGGTCTCAGTTCGGATCGGGGTCTGCAACTCGACCCCGTGAAGTCGGAGTCGCTAGTAATCGCAGATCAGCAACGCTGCGGTGAATACGTTCCCGGGCCTTGTACACACCGCCCGTCACGTCACGAAAGTCGGCAACACCCGAAGCCGGTGGCCCAACCCTTGTGGAGGGAGCCGTCGAAGGTGGGGCTGGCGATTGGGACGAAGTCGTAACAAGGTAGCCGTACCGGAAGGTGCGGCTGGATCACCTCCTTTCTAAGGAGCACCATCCGTCGAAAGACGGTATGGAGCCCGCACTGCCCGAATGTGGTGGTGGGGTGCTCAATGGCGGAGACACTGGCGAGTCCTTTCCCTGGCAACGGCCGGGTTCCTTCTAGTACGGCCATCCTTCGTGGGTGGTGTGGAACGAAGTCCTGGTGCGGCTGGGGAGGATGGAGAGCACCCTGTTGGGTCCTGAAGGAACAACCATTGGTTGTCTTTCAGAGCCGTGAGCGGAACGGATTGTTCCGCCGGCGCCAGGCACGACCTGGTGTGGCATACCGCCGAGGTTGTCTCGGGTTGGTGTCATGCTGCGGGTTGTGGGTTGGTCGTTTGTTGAGAATTGCACAGTGGACGCGAGCATCTTTGTGGTCAAGTTGTCAAGGGCGAACGGTGGATGCCTTGGCACCAGGAGCCGATGAAGGACGTGGGAGGCCGCGATAGGCCTGGGGGAGCTGTCAACCAAGCTGTGATCCCAGGGTGTCCGAATGGGGAAACCCGGCACCAGTCATGTGGTGTCACCCACACCTGAACACATAGGGTGTGTGGAGGGAACGCGGGGAAGTGAAACATCTCAGTACCCGTAGGAAGAGAAAACAACAAGTGATTCCGTGAGTAGTGGCGAGCGAAAGCGGATTGAGGCTAAACCGGCTGCGTGTGATACCTGTCAGGGGTTGCGTGGTCGGGGTTGTGGGACCCTGCTGAGTGTGCTGACACACGCTCGAGAAGTTACAAAGTCAGTGGCTAGTCGAACAGTCTGGAAAGGCTGACCGTAGACGGTGATAGTCCGGTAGGTGAAAGTTGCTGACCTTCTGTGGGTGTTCCCGAGTAGCGGCGGACCCCTGAAATCTGCCGTGAATCTGCCAGGACCACCTGGTAAGCCTAAATACTTCCTGGTGACCGATAGCGGACGAGTACCGTGAGGGAATGGTGAAAAGTACCCCGGGAGGGGAGTGAAATAGTACCTGAAACCGTTCGCCTACAATCCGTCGGAGCCTTGCGGGGTGACGGCGTGCCTTTTGAAGAATGAGCCTGCGAGTTAGTGGCATGTGGCGAGGTTAACCCGTGTGGGGGAGCCGTAGCGAAAGCGAGTCTGAATAGGGCGTATTCAGTCGCATGCTCTAGACCCGAAGCGGAGTGATCTAGCCATGGGCAGGCTGAAGCGCGGGTAAGACCGCGTGGAGGGCCGAACCCACCAACGTTGAAAAGTTGGGGGATGACCTGTGGTTAGGGGTGAAAGGCCAATCAAACTCCGTGATAGCTGGTTCTCCCCGAAATGCATTTAGGTGCAGCGTCGCGTGTTTCTTGCCGGAGGTAGAGCACTGGATGGTCTAGGGGGCCCACAAGCTTACCGAAATCAGCCAAACTCCGAATGCCGGTAAGTGAGAGCGCGGCAGTGAGACTGCGGGGGATAAGCTTCGTAGTCGAGAGGGAAACAGCCCAGATCACCAGCTAAGGCCCCTAAGCGTGTGCTAAGTGGAAAAGGATGTGGGGTCGCATAGACAACCAGGAGGTTGGCTTAGAAGCAGCCACCCTTTAAAGAGTGCGTAATAGCTCACTGGTCAAGTGGTTCCGCGCCGACAATGTAGCGGGGCTCAAGCACACCGCCGAAGCTGTGGCATTCACATTTTAACCTCGCTTGGACTTGATTCCTTGTGCAGGTGTGTGGATGGGTAGGGGAGCGTCGTGCCGCGAGTGAAGCAACGGGGTGACCTAGTTGTGGACGCGGCACGAGTGAGAATGCAGGCATGAGTAGCGAAAGAAGGGTGAGAAACCCTTCCGCCGGATGACCAAGGGTTCCAGGGCCAGGCTAATCCGCCCTGGGTGAGTCGGGACCTAAGGCGAGGCCGAGAGGCGTAGTCGATGGACAACGGGTTGATATTCCCGTACCCGCGAAAGAGCGACCCTGACGAACCTCGTTGTGCTAACCACCCGAACCTTGGGAGGTCTTCGGACCGAACGAGGCGAGCGTGGGAACCTGGCGGGTAGTAGTCAAGCGATGGGGTGACGCAGGAAGGTAGCTGAGCCCGGCCGGTGGTTGTGCCGGGGTAAGCGTGTAGGCCGTGCCGTAGGCAAATCCGCGGCGCATGAAGGCTGAGACGTGATGCCGAGCCGATTCAGGTGAAGTCAGTGATCCTATGCTGCCGAGAAAAGCCTCTAGCGAGTTCTTAGCGGCCCGTACCCCAAACCGACACAGGTGGTCAGGTAGAGAATACCGAGGCGATCGGGCGAACTGTGGTTAAGGAACTCGGCAAATTGCCCCCGTAACTTAGGGAGAAGGGGGGCCGGAGACGTGAAGCCCCGCGCGGGTGGAGCGTTGTATGGCCGCAGAGAGCAGGGGGAAGCGACTGTTTACTAAAAACACAGGTCCATGCGAAGAAGTAATTCGATGTATATGGACTGACGCCTGCCCGGTGCTGGAACGTTAAGGGGACCTGTTAGCTCTTCGGGGCGAAGCGGAGAACTTAAGCGCCAGTAAACGGCGGTGGTAACTATAACCATCCTAAGGTAGCGAAATTCCTTGTCGGGTAAGTTCCGACCTGCACGAATGGCGTAACGACTTCCCCACTGTCTCAACCACAGGCCCGGCGAAATTGCACTACGAGTAAAGATGCTCGTTACGCGCGGCAGGACGGAAAGACCCCGGGACCTTTACTATAGCTTGACATTGGTACTTGAGTTAGCTTGTGTAGGATAGGTGGGAGCCGGTGAAGTCCATACGCCAGTATGGGTGGAGGCAATCTTGAAATACCACTCTGGTTGATTTGGGTATCTAACTTCGGACCGTTATCCGGTTCAGGGACAGTGTCTGGTGGGTAGTTTAACTGGGGCGGTTGCCTCCTAAAGGGTAACGGAGGCGCCCAAAGGTTCCCTCAGCCTGGTTGGCAATCAGGTGTTGAGTGCAAGTGCACAAGGGAGCTTGACTGTGAGACTGACAGGTCGAGCAGGGACGAAAGTCGGGACTAGTGATCCGGCACTGGCATGTGGAAGCGGTGTCGCTCAACGGATAAAAGGTACCCCGGGGATAACAGGCTGATCTTCCCCAAGAGTCCATATCGACGGGATGGTTTGGCACCTCGATGTCGGCTCGTCGCATCCTGGGGCTGTAGCAGGTCCCAAGGGTTGGGCTGTTCGCCCATTAAAGCGGTACGCGAGCTGGGTTTAGAACGTCGTGAGACAGTTCGGTCCCTATCCGCCGTGCGCGTAGGATACTTGAGAAGGGCTGTCCCTAGTACGAGAGGACCGGGACGGACGAACCTCTGGTGTGCCAGTTGTCCCGCCAGGGGCACGGCTGGTTAGCTACGTTCGGAAGGGATAACCGCTGAAAGCATCTAAGCGGGAAGCTCGCTTCAAGATGAGGTATCCCACCCACTTTGTGGGGTAAGGCCCCCAGCTAGACGACTGGGTTGATAGGCCGGAAATGTAAGCCCGGTAACGGGTTCAGTTGACCGGTACTAATAGGCCGAGGACTTGACTACCAAGCTGCTACGCGTCCACTGTGCAACTCTGAACGAGCGAACAACCTGTTGGTTGTTTTGACATGTTCATAGAGTTACGGCGGTCATGGCGGAGGGGAAACGCCCGGTCACATTCCGAACCCGGAAGCTAAGCCCTCCAGCGCCGATGGTACTGCACTCGGGAGGGTGTGGGAGAGTAGGACACCGCCGGACAATCTTCCAGTCGAGGGCCGCCCCAGCAGGGTCGGCCCTCGACTGCGTTAGCGTCCTTGGAGGACGCAATGAGGAAGGATGTACCCGTGAGTTCAGGACCGCAGGGCGAGGATCGCCCCCGTCGTTACGAGGACCGTGCCGAGCGCGGGCAGGGGCGCGGCGACGCCCGCCGCGATGACCGTCCCTCGTACCGTGGCGACCGCGACGACCGCTCGGGCGGCCCGCGGGGCGGCTTCCGTGGCGGCGACCGCCGCGAGGGCGGCTTCCGCCGTGACGACCGTGATGGTGGCTCCCGCGGGGGCGAGCGTCGCGAGGGCGGCTTCCGCGGCGGCGACCGCGAGGGCGGTTTCCGCGGTGGTGAGCGCCGGGACGGCAACGCCGGCGGTGAGCGCCGCGAGGGTGGCTTCCGTGGTGGTGAGCGCCGTGGCGGCTTCGCCGGCGGCGAGCGTCGCGAGGGCGGCTTCCGCGGTGGTGAGCGTCGCGAGGGCGGCTTCCGTGGGGGCGACCGCGAGGGCGGTTTCCGTGGCGGGGACCGGCGTGAGGGTGGCTTCCGTGGGGGCGACCGTGAGGGCGGCTTCCGCGGCGGTGAGCGTCGTGAGGGTGGTTTCCGTGGCGGTGACCGCCGCGAAGGTGGCTTCGCCGGCGGTGAGCGTCGCGAGGGTGGCTTCCGTGGCGGCGAGCGCCGTGAGGGTGGCTTCCGTGGCGGCGACCGCGAGGGTGGCTTCCGCGGCGGCGAGCGTCGCGAAGGTGGTTCCGGCGGCGAGCGTCGTGAGGGCTTCCGCGGTGGCGACCGCCGTGAGGGTGGCTTCCGCGGTGGTGAGCGTCGTGAGGGTGGCTTCCGCGGCGGTGACCGCCGCGAAGGTGGCTTCGGCGGCGAGCGTCGTGAGGGCTTCCGCGGGGGCGAGCGTCGCGAAGGTGGCTTCGGTGGCGATCGTCGTGAGGGTGGCTTCCGCGGCGGTGACCGCCGCGAAGGTGGTTCCGGCGGCGAGCGCCGTGAGGGCTTCCGCGGCGGCGACCGCCGCGAGGGCGGCTTCCGTGGGGGCGACCGCGAGGGTGGCTTCCGCGGCGGCGATCGTCGTGAGGGTGGCTTCCGTGGCGGGGACCGCCGCGAAGGTGGCTTCGGCGGTGAGCGCCGCGAAGGTGGCTTCCGCGGGGGCGAGCGTCGCGAAGGTGGCGGCGAGCGTCGCGAGGGTGGCTTCCGTGGGGGCGACCGTGAGGGTGGCTTCCGCGGTGGCGATCGCCGTGAGGGCGGCTTCCGCGGCGGCGAGCGTCGCGAAGGTGGCGGCGAGCGTCGCGAGGGCGGCTTCCGCGGTGGCGATCGTCGTGAGGGCGGCTTCCGTGGCGGTGAGCGTCGTGAGGGCGGCTTCCGCGGCGGCGAGCGTCGCGAAGGTGGCTTCGGCGGCGACCGCCGTGAGGGCGGCTTCCGCGGTGGCGAGCGTCGTGAAGGTGGCTTCGGCGGCGAGCGCCGTGAGGGCTTCCGTGGCGGCGATCGTCGCGAGGGCTATGCCGGCGGCGAGCGGCCCGGCGGCTTCCGCCGCGACGACCGCGTAGGCGGGCCCCGTGGTGGCGAGCGCCGCGAGGGTGGCTTCGGCGGCGACCGCCGCGAGGGCTTCCGCCGCGACGAGCGGCCCGGCGGATTCCGCCGTGACGACCGCGAGGGCCGTGGCGGGCGTGAGCGTACCGAGCGGGACGGCGAGCGCCGGGGCTACGACCGGGACGACCGCCGGCAGGACGGCGCGTACCGGGAGCGGCAGGACGAGCGCGCCGAGGGGCGTACGGGTGAGGCGCCGGCGCTGCCGGACGAGGTGGTCGCCAGCGACCTCGACTCGACCGTCCGCGCGGAGCTGCTCTCCCTCGCCAAGCCGGTGGCGGAGACCGTCGCCCGGCACCTGGTCGCGACCGGGCTGCTGATCGACGACGACCCGGCCGAGGCACTGGCGCACGCCATGGCCGCGCGCCGGCTCGCCTCGCGGATCGCCGCGGTGCGGGAGGCGGTCGGGCTGGCCGCGTACCACGCGGGGGAGTGGCAGACGGCCGTCGCCGAGCTGCGCACCTACCACCGGATGACCGGTCTGCAGAGCCACCTGGCGGTGCTGGCGGACTGCGAGCGGGCGCTGGGTCGCCCGGAGCGGGCCATCGACCTGTTCCGCGGCGCGGACCGGGACAAGCTCGACCAGGCCGTCGCCATCGAGCTGCTGATCGTGGCCAGTGGGGCCCGGGGTGACCTCGGGCAGAAGGACGCGGCGGTGGCCATGCTCCAGGTCCCCGAGCTGACCGCCGACTCGACCGAGTCGTGGGCGGCCCGGCTGCGCTACGCGTATGCGGACGCGCTGCTGGCGGTGGGCCGGCGCGAGGAGGCGCGGGAGTGGTTCTCCCGGGCTGCCGACGTGGACGCCGAGGGCGAGACTGACGCCGCCGAGCGGCTGCTGGAGCTGGACGGCGTCGTCATCGAGGGCGACGACGAGGAAGAGGACGAGGAGTTCGCCGCCGGCCCGGGTGCCCCGGGCGCCGTGCCGTCCCGTCCCGACGCCGACCTCACCGGCGACTCCGCCGACCTCGATGACGAGGACGACGACCTCGACGATGACGAGGACGACCTCGACGACGACGAGGACGACCTCGACGACGACGAGGACGCTGACCAGGACGACGACCTCGACGACGAGGACGACGACCTCGACGGCGACGCGGACCGGGACGACGACGAGGGCGACGACCTCGACGGCGACGCGGACCGGGACGACGACGAGGGCGACGACCTCGACGAGGACGACGACCTCGACGGTGACGCCCGGCTGCGCGCCGACGCCGACACGGCGGACTCCATCGCCGGGGGCGCCGCTGACGCGGTACCGGCCGGCGAGGCTGCCGGATACCGGGACCGGGACGCGGCGGACCTGGGCGACGACGAGCTGACCGACGCGGAGGCGCGCTCGCTCGCCGCCGACACGCGCGCCGCCGCCGTGGACGCGGCCGGCCCGGACGCCCCGGGCGACGAGGCTTCGGAGTCGGAGCGCCGGTGACCGGAAGCGCCGGGGACGCGGGTTCCGGTCCGGGTCGCGGGGAACGCGACCGGGCCGGAACGGGCGGCCGGCTGGTCGACGGGTACGCCCTGGTCGTCTTCGACCTGGACGGGGTGATCTACCTGATCGACCGGCCGATCCCCGGCGCGGTCGAGGCGGTCGGCCGGCTGCACGGCGAGGGCCGGGCGGTCGCCTACGCGACGAACAACGCCTCGCGCCGCTCCAGCGAGGTGGCCGACCTGCTCACCGGCATGGGTGTGCCGGCCGGGCCGGAGGAGGTGCTGACCTCCGCGGCCGCCACCGCCGAGCTGCTGCGCGACCGGCTGCCCGCCGGCGCGCCGGTGCTGGTGGTCGGGGCGGAGGCGCTCCGCGCGGAGCTGCGCGCCGTGGGCCTGCGCCCGGTCTCGACGGTGGACGAGGAGCCGGCCGCCGTGGCCCAGGGGTACGGTCCTCAGGTCGGCTGGTCCGACCTGGCCGAGGCGTCGCTGGCGGTCCGGGCGGGAGCGCCCTGGTACGCCACGAACACCGACCGCACCCTGCCCAGCCCGCGCGGCCCGCTGCCGGGCAACGGCTCGCTGGTGGCGGTGCTGCGCACGGCGCTGGGACGGGATCCCGACGTGGTGGTGGGCAAGCCGGAGCCGGCGCTGTTCGCCACGGCCGCCCGCCGGGCCGGTTCGGGCCGGACGCTGGTGGTCGGCGACCGGCTGGACACCGACATCGAGGGCGCCCGCCGGGCCGGGCTGGACAGCCTGCTGGTGCTCACCGGGGTCAGCGACGTGGCCGAGCTGCTGGCCGCGCCCGAGCCGCGCCGGCCCGCGTACGTCTCCTTCGACCTGGCGGGGCTCTTCGACCCGGCGGCCGTGGTGCGGGTGCCGGGCACGGCGGACGCCGGCGGCTGGTCGGCGACCGCCGCCGACGGGGGGCTGGCCCTCGACGGGGCGGGACGCCCGCTGGACGCCCTCGCGGCGCTCTGCGCGGCGGCCTGGCCGGCGGCGGCCGGCCCGCGGGTGCGGCCGGCGTCCGCGGCGGCGGAGGAGGCCCTGGCGGCGCTCGGCCTCGCGGGCTGACCGGCCCGGGTCAGAGCAGCTTGCGGAGCTTCATCAGGTCGAACGGGTTCGCCTTGATCGACACCCGCCGGGCGCCCACGGCCTTCATGACGTCGAGCTGACCGTGCACCAGGGCGACCAGGTCGTCGCTGGTGGCGCTCAGCGCGATCTTCGCCTTCGGGTCGTCGCCGTCGGTGAGGTCGACGAGCCGGCCGCCTTCGATTCGCCCGTGGAACGCGGTGTCCAGGTCGGTGATCCGGCAGGCGAGCGTGCGGTCGAGGTCGATCCGCCCCTGCACGTCGGCGTGCCGGTCCAGCCGGGCGGCCAGGTCCTGCAACGCCTGCCGGCACTCGTCCACGCTGGCCACATCGTCTCCTCACCACTCGCCACGCCGTTCCCGGCACCGTACCGCAATGGGGCGTCCGGGGCGCCCGGTAGCGTGACACCTGCACACCCCGCCCCGCGGAAGGACTCTGGCATGCAGGACGCGTGGCGCGCCTACCTCGAGCTGGCCATGGGCCTGACGGAGGCGCCCCGGAAGAAGGCCCAGGACGCCGTGAAGCGCGTGGTCGGCCAGGGCGGCGCGACCGCCGCCCAGCTCCAGTCGCTCGCCGAGGAGCTGGTCTCGACCGGGATGGCGAACCGGGAGGCGTTGACCAAGCTGGTCCGCTTCGAGGTCGACCGCGCGCTGGGCGCGGTCGGGCTGGCCACCGCCGACGAGGTCGCCGAGCTGACCCGCCGGGTGCACGACCTGGAGCGGCAGCTGCGCGAGGCGAAGACCCCCGCGGCGGAGGCGGGTGCGAAGCCCGCCGCCGGGCCGGAGAGCGACGCCCTGCGCACGCCGGCCTCCCCGCCGCTGGCCGCCGAGACGGCGGGCGCCGGTGAGGTGACGCCCTCCGGGGAGCCGACCGCCACGGGGCCGGCCGAGGGCGAGCCGGGCGCCGAGCGACCGGCCCCGGCCGCGCCGGCCGCCGAGGCGCCCGTCTCGGCGCCCCCCGTGCCCGCGCGCACCAAGGCCGTCGCGAAGAAGGCCGTGGCGAAGAAGGCCATCGCGAAGAAGCCGGCGGCCACCGTCGCGAAGACCCCGGCCGAGGAGTCGCCGGCCGCCCCGGTGCGCCCGGCGAAGAAGTCCGCCGGCCGCAAGCCGACCGGCGGTGCCGCGTCGTGACCGGGCCCTTCCGGCCCGGCCCGCGTCCCGGACCGCCGCCGGCCGGTCCCCGGCCCGCCCCGCCCCCCGGCGCGCGGCCGGCGCCGGTCGAGGAGGTCGGCGAGGCACGGCACCCGGCGGTGGACGCCGCCGTGCACGCCATGATCAACGCCGAGGCGCTCTCCCCGGCGGACCAGATCGCCCAGTACGAGGCGGCGTACGAGACGCTGCGCGAGACCCTGGCCAGCATCGACCAGGCCTGAAAAGAGGCGGAGAACAACCACCGATGGCACGTCGCACCCGGCTGGATGCCGAACTCGTCCGCCGCGGCCTGGCCCGCTCCCGTGAGCAGGCCGCCGCGCTGGTGGAGGCCGGTCGCGTCCAGCTGCGCGGGGTGCCGGCCCGCAAGGCCGCCGCGATGGTCGACCCCGCCGACCCGCTGCTGGTCACGGGCGAGGACCCCGCCGACGAGTACGTCTCCCGCGGCGGTCACAAGCTGGCCGGCGCGCTCGCCGCGTTCACTTCCGGCGGGCTGACCGTGGTCGGCCGGCGCTGCCTGGACGCGGGCGCCTCCACCGGCGGCTTCACCGACGTGCTGCTGCGCGCCGACGCCGCCGAGGTGGTGGCGGTCGACGTCGGCTACGGGCAGCTCGCCTGGTCCCTGCGCAACGACGAGCGGGTGCGCGTCTTCGAGCGCACCAACGTGCGTACCCTCACGCCGGAGGCCATCGGCGGCCCGGTCGACCTGACGGTGGCCGACCTGTCGTTCATCTCGCTGCGGCTGGTGCTGCCCGCGCTGGCCGGTTGCACGTGGCCCGACGGCGACCTGGCGCTGATGGTCAAGCCGCAGTTCGAGGTGGGCCGGGACCGGGTCGGCGCGGGCGGCGTGGTCCGTGACCCGGAGCTGCGCGCCGAGGCCGTGCTCGACGTGGCTGCCGCGGCCGCGCAGCTCGGGCTGGGCCTGGCCGGCGTGGCCGCCAGCCCGCTGCCCGGGCCGAGCGGCAACGTCGAGTTCTTCGTATGGTTACGCCGGGACGCGCCGGCCGCGGACCCCGATCGGGTGCGCGCGGTGGTGGCGGCCGGCCCGCAGGGATTTCCGGCCGCCGGGCCGCAGGCCACGACTGAGGAGGTGTCCGGGTGAGCCGGACCGCTCTGCTGGTGACGCACACGGGCCGTCGGCGCAGCACGGAGCACGCGCGCGCGGTGGCCGCCGACCTCATCGCGGCCGGCTTCGAGGTGCGGGTGGTCGCCGAGGAGGCCGACGACCTGGACCTGCCCGGCGTGGTGCCGGTGACCGGCCCGGAGGCGGCCGAGGGCGCCGAGATCGTCTTCGCGCTCGGCGGGGACGGCACGTTCCTGCGCGCCGCCGAGCTGGCCCGCCCGGCGAAGGCGCCCCTGCTCGGCATCAACCTCGGCAAGGTCGGTTTCCTGGCCGAGGCGGAGATGGACGACCTGGACAGCGCGGTGCGCGACGTGGTCGGGCGCAACTACACCGTGGACGAACGGCTCACCCTCGACGTCACCGCCGAGTTCGAGGGCGGCCCGACCGTCGAGTCGTGGGCGCTCAACGAGATCAGCGTGGAGAAGGGCGAGCGGGCCCAGATGCTGGAGCTGCTCGTCGACGTGGACGGCCGGCCGCTGTCCCGTTACGGCTGCGACGGCGTGGTCTGCGCGACCCCCACCGGCTCCACGGCGTACGCGTTCTCCGGCGGGGGGCCGGTGGTCTGGCCCGAGGTGGAGGCGCTGCTGCTGGTGCCGATCAGCGCGCACGCGCTGTTCAGCCGCCCCCTCGTCACCGCGCCGACGTCCACCTTCGCGATCACCGTGGACCCGTTCACCACCCTCGCGGTGCTCTGCTGCGACGGCCGGCGGGTCTACGACCTGCCCCCGGGCGCCCGGGTCACCGTGCGCCGGGGCGCGCTGCCGGTGCGCATCGTCCGGCTCCGGGCACGGCCGTTCACCGACCGGCTGGTGGCCAAGTTCGACCTGCCCGTGCAGGGCTGGCGCGGCAGCCGTCGCTGACCGGCGACTCAGCGAACGCCGCGTCGCCCGTTCGGCGTACCCGGTGCCGGCCGCGGGCGGGTTACGGTAGGAGCCTCCCCCGACGCACGCCGCGCCGGGTTCCGGCGTACGTCGCCGGCACCGGGCCGGGGCGGATGTCTCCGCCCCCGCGGCGGGCGCCCGTCGGGGCCGGTGACGCCGTCGCACGGGACGGCGATCGGGGCGTCCGGGCTGCGTCGAGGTGGAGTCCGGGCGGGGCGGTGAGGCCCGTGTCCGCCCGGACCGCGCGGTCCGACGGTCGTGGCCCTGGCCAGGGGGTGGTCGGGTCCACGACGGTCGGGGTGCCGGAGGAGTCGCGGCCGGCCGCGGCGGGCGGACGGCGAGCCGCGCCCGGCCGGGTTTCGACCCCGGTCGGGTCGGCCGGATCGGCGAGCCGCCGTCGGAGGAAACGGCGGCTCACGAACCGGGCGGCTACGCACTCGTTCCGGCACCCCGACCATCGCCGCTCCGGCGATCCGACAACGCCGCTCCGGCGATCCGACCACCGCGGGCACCGGGGCGGTGACCATCCGCTCGTCCCGTCGCGGCAACCTCGTGTCCACCTGGCGACATGTCGCCGGTGCGGCGCGGCGTACCTAGTGACCGGCAGATGATCTCCGTCGCAGACTCCGGTGGGCCGGCCTCAATCCCCCCCGAGGCCGGCCCCCGAGCAGAGGAGCGCATCGCATGCACCGGTCCCCACGCTGGCTCGCCGCCGGCGCGGTCGGGGCGCTGGTGGTCGGGCTCGCCGCACCGGCGTCCGCCGATCCGGCCGCCCGGCCCACCGGCCCGAGCCCGGCCACGGCCGCCCCGGGCGCCGCACCCGCCCGCATCACCCTCATCACCGGCGACCGGGTCGACCTCGTCCGGGCCGCGCCCGGCCGGGTCGCCGCCACGGTCCACCCCGGTCCCGGCCGGGAGCGGGTCACCTTCCACACCCTGGAGGTCGACGGCGGGCTGCGCGTGCTGCCCAGCGACGTCGTCCCGTACCTCACCGCCGGGGCGCTCGACCCGGACCTGTTCGACGTGGAGGAGTTGGCCGCCGAGGGCTACGGCGACGCCGCGCAGGGCACGCTGCCGCTGATCGTCCGCTACCAGCAGCCGGCCGCCGGCCGCGTGCAGGCGCTGGCCGGCGCCACCGCGACCCGTGCGCTGCCGAGCATCAACGGCGCCGCGCTGCGGGTCGACAAGGCCGACCTCGGTGGGCTGTGGACCACGCTGGGCGGCGCGCCGGCGGTCCGGAGCGCAGGCGCCGCGCCCCGCCTCGGTGGTGGCATCGCCCGGATCTGGCTCGACGGGCGGGTGCACCCGGCGCTGGAGCACAGCGTGCCGCAGATCGGCGCCCCGGCCGCGTGGGCGGCCGGCCGGGACGGCACCGGTGTCCGGGTCGCGGTGCTCGACACCGGCGTCGACGCCACCCACCCCGACCTGGCCGGTCGGATCGCCGAGGCGCAGGACTTCACCGGCAGCGGCAGCGCCCGGGACGGTCACGGCCACGGCACCCACGTGGCGTCCACCATCGCCGGCAGCGGCGCGGCCTCCGACGGCCTGCGCAAGGGCGTCGCGCCGGGAGCGCGGCTGCTGATCGGCAAGGTGCTCGACGACGGTGGCAGCGGCTACGACTCGGGGATCATCGCGGGCATGGAGTGGGCCGCCCACTCCGGCGCGAAGGTGGTCAGCATGAGCCTCGGCGGCCCGGCCACCGACGGCACCGACCCGATGAGCCAGGCGGTCAACGACCTCACCGCCGAGACCGGCGCGCTCTTCGTGATCGCCGCCGGCAACGAGGGGGCGGCGGGCACCGTCGGGTCGCCCGGCGCGGCCGCGGCCGCGCTCACCGTCGGCGCGGTGGACCGCGACGACAACCTGGCCGACTTCTCCAGCCGCGGCCCGCGGTTGGGCGACAACGGCCTCAAGCCGGAGATCACCGCGCCGGGTGTCGGCATCGCCGCCGCCCGCGCCTCCGGCACCACCATGGGTACGCCGGTGGACGAGGCGTACACGCGGGCGTCCGGGACGTCGATGGCGACCCCGCACGTGGCCGGAGCGGCCGCGATCCTCGCCCAGGAACACCCGGACTGGACCGCCGGGAAGCTCAAGGACGCGCTGGCCAGCACCGCGAAGGCGAACCCCGCGCTGACCGTCTACGAGCAGGGCGGCGGCCGGGTCGATGTGGCCCGCGCGCTGAGCCAGCGGGTGTACGGCTCGGCCACCGCCGACTTCGGCCGGGTGAACACCGGCGGCGCGGCGGCGGAGCGGACCGTGACGTACACCAACGGCACCGCGTCCCCGCAGACCCTGCGGCTGGCCCTGGAGCTGCGCAACCTCGACAGCGGCGCCGCCGAGCCGGACGGGATCTCGCTCGACGCCACCGAGGTGACCGTGCCGGCCGGCGGAAGCGTGAACGTCCCGCTGCACGCCGACCCGGCGAAGCTGGAGCGGGGAGTGCATGGCGGGTGGCTGGTGGCCACCGGCGCGGACGGTGTCGCCGTACGCACGGCCGTCGGGCTCACCCTCAGCGGCCCGATCCACACCGTCACCCTGCGCGCCCTGGACATGGCCGGGCAGCCCGGCCTCTCGCCGGTGGTCACCCTCTTCGGTGAGCACTCTGACTCGGACCAGCTGCTCTGGCTTCCCCCCACCGGGTGGCAGGTGCAGGTCGAGGAGGGTCCGTACCTGCTGGAAGGCCTGATCGAGCACGGCGCCCCGCTGGACGAGCAGATCACCCTGGTCACCGACCCCGAGCTCATGGTCGACCGGGACCTGACGGTGGTCCTCGACCCGCGCAAGGGCACGCCGGTGCGGATCGAGACGCCGAAGCCGACCGAGCAGCGGGCGGCGATCAGCTTCTACGAGCACCGGATCTTCGGCAACGGCCGGCAGGTCGACCACGGCGTCATGAACTTCAGCACGACCCAGCAGGTCAACGTCACCCCGACGCGGCCGGTGAGCCGGGGCGAGTTCGAGTTCGCCTCCCGCTGGCAGCTGGTGGCGCCCATGGTGGACGCCCAGGTCGGTAAGGTTGCCGGTCCGCTGGACATCAACCTGCTGGGCCAGTCGCCGGCTCCGGCGGGCCGGCGGAAGCTCCCGCTGGTCTGGGCGGGCGACGGCACCGCCGCCGAGCTGGCCCGGGCCGGCGCCCGAGGTGCGGCCGCGCTGGTGGCCGGCAGCTACGACCGCGCCGAGGAGGACCAGATCGCCGACGCCACGGCGGCCGGCGCCGCCATGGTGCTCATCGTCCGTCCGGCGGACCGGAGCGCGTGGACGGTCTGGCGTCCGGACGGGGACCGGTTGCCGATCCCGTCGCTGGTGGTCGCGAACGACGACGGACAGCGGATGATCGCCGCGGCGAAGCGCGGCCGGGTGACCCTCGACGTGACGCTGACCGTGGACAGCCCCTACCTGTACGACGTGTGGCAGGTGTCGAAGGGGCGGGTCCCGGAGCGGATCGTGCACCGGGTGACGGCGGACAACACCGCCGAGGTGACCGCCCGCTACGCCGACACCGGCGGGTCCGACTGGGCCACCGAGCAGCGGTTCGGCTGGCGCCCCTGGCAGGAGTACTCCTGGAACGACGACCAGCGGATGGTGCGTACCGGCACCACCCGGCAGGAGTTCGTCAGCGCCGGGGACTCCTGGTGGCAGCAGCGGGTGCTGCACCGGCTCACCTGGTCCTGGGGGCCGCTGCTCGGCGGGCTCGCCGAGCAGCCCCGGCGGTACGCCGCCGACGACCGGGTCACCGCGACCTGGCACGCCCCGGTGGTGCGGCCGGCCGTGCCGGCGAGCGGCGGAGCGCCGGTGCCCACGCGCACCGGCGACACCCTGGACCTGCGGGTCGCCGAGTTCGTCGACGCGGACGGCCACTACAGCCCGGCCGGGTACGGCGAGGAGCAGGACACCGTCGAGCGCCGGCTGAGCCGGGACGGGCAGCAGATCGCCGACCTCACCGGCGGCTGGGCGCCCGTGCCCACCACCGCGGACGCCGCCCGCTACCGGCTGGACGTCACCACCGGGCGGTCCTCGGACGAGTGGCAGCGGTCCACCCGCACCGAGACGGCCTGGGAGTTCACCTCGGCCCGCCCGGCCGGTTCCGCCGCCCGGCCACTGCCGCTGCTCCAGGTCGACTACCGGGTTCCGGCCGACCTGCGCGGCGAGGTGGCCGGCCGGCCGCACCGGCTGGAGCTGACCCTGCGCCAGCCGGCGGGGCTGCCGGCGCCGACCGGCGGTCGGGTCACCGTCGACGTGTCGTTCGACGGCGGGCGGAGCTGGCGGGCGGTGCCGGTGCACGGCTCCGGCACCCGGTTCACCGCCGCGGTGCCGGCCGGGCACGGCACGGTGTCGCTGCGCACCCACGCCCGGGACCGCGCCGGGAACACCGTCGAGCAGACCGTGCTCGACGCGTACGGGCTGCGCTGAATCGTCGGGCGGGGCGGCCCCGGGGGTGCCGCCCCGCCCGGCAAGGCGGGGCGGCGCCTCGTCGGTTCTCAGGGTGCCGCCCCGCCCGGCCAGGCGGGGCGGCGCCTCGTCGGTTCTGAGGGTGCCGCCCCGCCCGGCTGAGGCGGGGCGGCGTCTCGTCGGTTCTGAGGGTGCCGCCCCGCCCGGCTCAGATCCAGCCCCGCCGGGCGACCTGGAAGGCCAGCCCCGGCCGGGTGTCCACGCCGGCGAGCTCCATGAGGTCGGCCAGCCGGCGCTGCACCGTACGCCGGCTCACGCCGAGCTGCGAGGCGATCGACTTGTCCGGCACCCCGGCCACGAAGAGCGAGAGCAGCCGCGCCTCGTCGGGGTCCGGCCGGTAGCCGTCGCCGTCCCGGGCGATCGGCGGGGCGGCCGGGCCCAACGGCGTCGCCATCAGCCAGTGGCTCTCGAACAGCGCGAGCAGCGCGTCCAGCAGCTGGCTGCGGCCGATCACCGCGGCGCTCGGTTCGCCGCTGTCCCGCTCCGGCACGAGCGGGCAGACCGCCGTCCGGCCGTCCACGATGGCCAGCCGGACGGGCAGCCGGTCGAGGACGCGGGCCTGCTCACCGGCGCGTACGCCCTGCTCGACGTCCGCCAGCGCGCCCGGTTCGAGGAGCATCCCGCGTTCGTAGATGGCCCGGTAGCGGACCCCGCGGGCCAGCGCGTCGAACTCCTCGACGTTCTCCTGGCCGGCCATCGCGAGCGGGTTCGCCCGGCAGAACCAGAGCACCTCGGACCGGGCGCCGTTCTGCAGGTCGCGCAGGCGCTCGCGGAGCGCCCGGGCGCCGGTGACGACCTCGACCAGATGCTCGGCGTCGTGCCGGCGCATTCCGGCCCGGTACTCCTCGGTGAGCTGGGTGACCGCCGCGCGGGCCGACTCCAGGGCCTCCTGGCGGCGCAGCAGCGCCTCGCCGAGCGGGACGTCGGGCGCCAGCGGCCGCAGCGGCGCGTCGGGCTCCGGCCCGGCCGGCAGCACCAGTCCCTTGCCGCGCAGGGCGTCGAGCTGGGCCAGGATGTCCGCGTGCGGGCGGCCGAGCCGCTCGGCCAGCTCGCCGGCCCGCGCGGTCGTGAGCTGCACGAGGCAGCGGTAGAGCCGTTCCTCGTCCGGGGTCAGGCCGATCACGTCCAGCACGGGGCAGAACTGTACGACCCCGCCACGGGCACCGCGCCGGCTGGTCAAGTGTCGGAGGACGCGTCTACTGTCGGGTGCTGTGCTGGAAGAGCTGCGCATCACCGGACTGGGCGTCATCGAGGACACCACGCTGCCGCTGACCGGCGGGATGAACGTCATCACCGGCGAGACCGGTGCGGGCAAGACCATGGTGGTGACCGGCCTCGGCCTGCTCTTCGGCGGCCGGGCCGACGCCGGCCGGGTCCGGGCCCAACCGGGCCGCGCCGTGGTGGAGGGCCGGCTGCGGCTGGACGGCCGGGTGGCCGGGACGGTGCACGCCCGGATCACCGACGCGGGCGGCGAACCCGACGAGGACGGCTCGCTGCTGCTGAGCCGCACGGTGACCGTCGAGGGCCGGTCCCGCGCGCACCTGGGCGGCCGCGGCATGCCGGTGTCGATGCTGGGCGAGGTCGGCGAGCAGGTGGTGGCCGTGCACGGCCAGTCCGACCAGCTCCGCCTGCTGCGCCCGGCCGAGCAGCGGGCCGCGCTCGACCGGTTCGCCGGCCCGGAGCACGAGAAGCTGCTCGACGCGCTGCGCGAGGCGCACACCCGGTGGCGGGCGGTGGTCGACGACCTGGCCGACCGGCGGCGCAACGCGCGCGAGCGCAACCAGGAGGCCGATCTGCTCCGGCTCGGCCTCGATGAGATCACGCGGGTCGACCCGCAGCCGGGCGAGGACGACGAGCTGAAGGCGGAGGCGCAGCGCCTGGAGCACGCCGAGGGGCTGCGCACCGCGGCCCAGGTGGCCCAGCAGTGCGTGGCGGGCGGCGTCGAGGCGGCCGACGACACCCCCGACGCCACCGCGCTGCTCGGCACCGCCCGGCGCACCCTCGAGGCGCAGGCCGGCACCGACCCGGCCCTGGGGGAGCTGGCCGCCCGGCTGGAGGAGGCGGCCACGCTGGTCACCGACGTCTCCGCCGAGCTGTCGACCTACCTGGCCGCGCTCGACGCCGACCCGGCGCGCCTGCAGACCGTCTACGAGCGCCGGGCCGCGCTGCGCGGCCTCACCCGGAAATACGCGGACGACGTCGACGGGGTGATCGCCTGGGCCGAGCGGGCCCGCACCCGGCTGTCCGACCTGGACACCTCCGACGACCTGCTGGACGAGCTGGATCGGGAGGCGGCCCGGCTCGCCGGTGAGGTGGCCGACCTGGCCGGCCGGGTCTCCACCTCGCGGCAGGAGGCGGCGGTCCGCTTCGCCGAGCAGGTCACCGTCGAGCTGGCCGGGCTGGCCATGCCGCACGCCCGGATCGAGGTGGCCGTGCTGGCCCGGCCGGCCGGGCGGGCCGAGCCGAGCCTGCCGGTCAACGGGGTCGAGGCCGGCGTCGGGCCGGACGGCGCCGACGAGGTGGAGCTGCGGCTGCTCGCCCACCCGGGCGCGCCGGCGCTGCCGTTGCAGCGGGGCGCCTCCGGTGGCGAGCTGTCCCGGGTGATGCTCGCCATCGAGGTGGTCTTCGCCGGCTCGGGCGGCCCGCCCACGCTGGTCTTCGACGAGGTCGACGCGGGCGTCGGCGGGCAGGCCGCGGTGGAGATCGGCCGCCGGCTGGCCCGGCTGGCCCGCAGCCACCAGGTGCTCGTGGTCACCCACCTGCCGCAGGTCGCGGCGTTCGCCGACCGGCACCTCGTGGTGGCGAAGGACACCGGGGGAGCGGTCACCACGAGCGGCGTCCGGGTGGTGGAGGACACTGAGCGGGCCCGCGAGCTCGCCCGGATGCTCGCCGGTTTGCCGGACTCGGATCTGGGTATCGCGCATGCGGAGGAGCTCCTGGCCGTGGCGGCCAAGGAAAGGCGCCCGTGATCCCGAGATTGTGAGCGCAAGCACACCGGCGTGCGCTCCGGTGTGCTTCCCTGGGTAGGCGGCCCTGCTCAGGCATGTCGCGACAGCAAAACATGCCTCACATGCCAGGATGGTCACGATGCGTCTACCCACGTTGCGCCGGACCCGGAACGCGGAACCGGGCTCAGTCCTCGGTACCGCGCGCCTCGACCGCCGGACGAAGCGGCTGGTCGGGCGGCTCCGGCCGGGCGACGTCGCGGTCATCGACCACGTCGACCTGGACCGGGTGGCGGCCGACTCGCTGGTGGCCGTCGGTGTCGCGGCCGTGCTCAACGCCAAGCCGTCGGTGTCGGGGCGCTACCCGAACCTCGGCCCCGAGGTGCTGATCGCGGCGGGCATCCCGCTGCTGGACGACCTCGGTGAGAGCGTCTTCGAGCAGATCCGCGAGGGCGACGTGGTGCGCATCGAGGGCAACACGGTCTTCGTCGGCGAGGAGCCGGTCGCGCACGGCGCCCTGCAGGACGCCGAGACCGTGGCGAAGTCGATGGCCGACGCCCGCGAGGGGCTGTCGGTGCAGTTGGAGGCGTTCGCCGCCAACACCATGGACTACCTCAAGCAGGAGCGCGACCTGCTGCTCGACGGCGTCGGCGTGCCGGAGATCCAGACCCAGATCCAGGGCCGGCACTGCCTCATCGTGGTCCGCGGCTACGACTACAAGGCCGACCTGGACGTGCTGCGCCCCTACATCCGGGAGTTCAAGCCGGTGCTGATCGGCGTGGACGGCGGCGCCGACGCGCTGGTCGAGGCCGGCTACACCCCCGACATGATCATCGGCGACATGGACTCGGTCACCGACGACGTGCTGCGCTGCGGCGCCGAGGTGATCGTGCACGCCTACCCGGACGGCCGGGCGCCCGGCCTGCCCCGGGTCGAGGGCCTCGGCGTGCCGGCGATCACCTTCCCGGCCGCGGCCACCAGCGAGGACCTGGCCATGCTGCTGGCCGACGAGAAGGGCGCCTCGCTGCTGGTGGCCGTCGGCACCCACGCCACCCTGGTGGAGTTCCTCGACAAGGGCCGGGGTGGCATGGCCTCGACCTTCCTGACCCGTCTGAAGGTGGGCGGCAAGCTGGTCGACGCCAAGGGCGTGAGCCGGCTCTACCGGCAGAGCATCTCCGGTTCCTCGCTGCTGCTGCTCATCCTCTCGGCGGTGGCCGCGATGGCCTCCGCGGTGGCGGTCTCCACAGTCGGGAAGGCGTATTTGGGCGTGGTGTCGGAGTGGTGGGACAATTTCGTGTTCCAGCTCGGCCAGATCTTCTAGCTCCCCGACGATCAAGAGGCTGCAAGCGTGATCAATTTCCGCTACCACGTGGTGTCCCTGACCGCGGTCTTCCTGGCCCTGGCCATCGGCCTGGTGGTCGGCACGGCCGCCCTCAACGGCCCGGTGGCCGACTCGCTCAAGGAGCGGGTCAACGGGCTCAGCAAGGACAACTCGCTGATGCGCCAGTCGGTCAACAGCCTCCAGAAGGAACTGGACATGGAGGAGGACTTCGCCGCCGAGATGGCGCAGGTGATCCTCCCGGGCAAGCTGAACGGCCGGCGGGTGCTGGTGCTCAGCCTGCCCAGCGGCCGGGACCACACCGAGGGCGTGGTCAAGATGCTGCAGCTCGCCGGGGCCAACGTCACCGCCCGGATCGACGTCCAGGACAAGTTCATCAACCCGGACAGCAACAACAACCTGCTGGAGCTCGCCGTCACGGCGGCCCGCCCCAACAGCGTGCCCACCTCCGGTTTGCCCGGCAACGGGCACGGCGTGGAGACCTCCAGCGCCCTGCTGGCCAGCGTGCTGCTCGACCGGCCGCAGGGCAGCCCGGCGGTCAGCGACGCGGACCGCCGGTCGGTCGTGCAGCAGTACACCAACTCCGGCTACCTCACCCCACAGGACAAGATCGGCGGCGCCGCCGAGGCGGTCGTGGTGGTCAGCGGCCAGCCCTACGTCGACAAGTTCTCGGCGGAGAAGGACGCGTCGGTGGTGAAGATCGCCGAGCAGTTCGACCGGACCGGCGCGATCGTGGTCGGCGGCATGGGCTCGACCGGCGACAACGTGGTCTCCGCGGTCCGGGGCGACCCGGTGCTGTCCCAGACCATCTCGACCGTCGACAACGCCAACACTGTCCAGGGGCAGCTGGTCACCAGCCTCGCCCTCGTGCAGCAGCTGACCGAGAAGAAGGCCGGCCAGTACGGCGTCGGCGACAACGCCGCCGGCCTGCTGCCTAAACTGCCCCAGTGACCGGTCCGTGCCGCGTCGCGCTGAACATCCGGAACGGAGGGGTCGCGTGAGACTGGGTCGGCTGCTGGCCGTCGGCGCGGGGGCGCTGGCCGCCCGCTACGTGCTGCGGGAGGTGCGCAGCTCGCCGAGCGCGCCGGTGCTGGAGCGCACCAACTTCCGGGGCCGCACCGTGACCCTGGCCGCCGGTCCCGCCCTCGCGGTCGGCGCGGCCACCGCGGGCGCGCTCGGTGCCGGCAGCGCCCCGGCCGGCGCGGCCGCCCTGCTCGCCGGGGTGGGCGCGGGCTCCGTGGGCCTCTACGACGACGTCGTCGGCGCGCGCCCCGACCAGAAGGCCGCCAAGGGCTTCGCGGGGCACCTGGCCGCGCTGCGCGAGGGGCGGGTCACCGCCGGGCTGGTGAAGATCGCCGGCGTGGGCGCGGCCGGGCTCGGCGCCGCGGCGCTGCTCGCCGCCGACCCGCGGGTCGCCGCGCACCCTCGCCGGCAGGCGGCCGGCGGCCTCCGCCGCGGGCTCGACGTGCTGCTCGGCGCCGGCGTGGTGGCCGGCACCGCCAACCTGGTCAATCTGCTCGACCTGCGCCCCGGCCGGGCGCTCAAGGCCGGCATGCTGCTCGGCGCACCCATCGCCGGCGGCCCGTTCGGGGGCATCGCGGCGGGCGCGGTCGGGGCGGCCGCCGGGCTGGTCCAGGAGGACCTCGACGAGCGGGTCATGCTCGGCGACAGCGGCGCCAACGCGCTCGGCGCGGTGCTCGGGGTGAGCCTGGCCGCGCGGACCGGGCCACTGGGCCGGGCCGGGGTGCTGGCCGTGCTCGCCGCCCTCACCGCCGCCAGCGAGAAGGTGAGCTTCACCCAGGTGATCCAGCGGACCCCGGGGCTGCGGCATCTCGACGAGCTGGGCCGGCTCGCCGACTGACGTGACGAAACCGGCACCCCTCGCCGGCGCCGGCCGCGTGGCCGGAGCGGCCGCCCTCATCGCCGTCCTCACCGTCGTCAGCCGGCTGGCCGGCTTCGGCCGCACCGCGGTCTTCACCTGGACGCTCGCCCCCACCGACCTCGGTGGCGCCTACCTGGTGGCGAACTACGTCCCGAACTTCATCTTCGAGATCGTCGCCGGTGGCGCGCTGGCCAGCCTTGTCGTACCGCTGCTGGCCGGCGCGGTCGAGGCGGGGGACCGGCGGGCGGTGGCCGCCACCACCGGTGCCCTGCTCACCTGGACGCTCAGCCTGCTGGTGCCCCTCGCGGTGCTGGTGGCGCTGCTCGCCGACCCGCTGCTGGGGCTGCTCGGCCACGGCCTGGACGGCGCCCAGCAGGAGGCCGGGGCGCGGATGCTGCGGGTCTTCGCCCCCCAGTTGCCGCTCTACGGCGTCGGCATCGTGCTCACCGGGGTCCTCCAGGCGCACCGGCGGTTCGCCTGGCCGGTGATCGCCCCGCTGCTGTCCAGCGTCACCGTCATCGTGGTCTATCTCGGCTTCACCGTCGCGGAGGGGCGGCTGGCCCGCGTCGCCGAGGTCGGGCCGGGGGGTGAGCTGCTGCTCTCCGGCGGCACCACGCTCGGCGTGGTGGTGCTGTCGCTGTCCCTGCTGGTCCCGCTGCGCCGGCTCGGGCTGCGGCCGCGGCTCGGCTTCCGGTTCCCCGCCGACGCCCGGGCCCGGGTCGGCGGGCTGGCCGTGGCCGGGGTGGTCACCGTCGCCGCCCAGCAGATCGCCCTGGTCGTCGCGCTCAACCAGGTCACCTACGGCCGGACCGCCGACGTCGGCGTCTACAACCTGGCCCAGACGATCTACTTCCTGCCCTGGGCGGTGCTGGCCGTGCCGCTCGCGGTGGCCGCGTACCCGACGCTGGTGGCGGCCCGGGCGGCCGGCGACGAGCGCGCCTACCGGGACACCCTCGCCCCGGCGGTACGCGGGGTGGTGCTGTTCAGCCTCCTGGGGGCCGCCGCGCTGGTCGGCGTGGCCGGCCCGGTCGGGCACTTCTTCTTCGACCCCGCCGACGCGGGCACGGCTGCGGCGGGCATCGCCGGCTTCGCCCCCGGTCTGCTCGGCTACGGCCTGTTCGCGGTGCTCACCCGGGCCCTCTACGCGCGGGGGGAGACCCGGGCGGCCACCGTCGCCACCGCGCTCGGCTGGCTCACCGTGCCGGCGCTGGCCGTGCTGCTCGCGCACCTGCTGCCCCTGGCCGACCGGGTGCTCGCCGTGACCCTGGCCACCTCCGCCGGCATGCTGCTCCTCGGCGGGCTGCTGATCGTCGCCGTGCTCCGCTCCGCCGGCCCGGCCGCGCTGGCCGGCGTCGGGCGGGCCGGGGCCGCCGGCCTGCTCGCCGCCGCGGTCGCGGGGCTCGGCGGCGCGGCCACCGCCCGGGGACTCGCCGGACTCGCCGGCGGGACCCCGACGACACCGGAGGCCCTCGTGCAGGGCATGCTGTCCGGGGTCGTGGTCGCCGCGCTGTTCCTCGCCGTCGCCTGGTTGATCGACGCCCGCGACGTCCGGCCGCTGCTCGCGGCCGTGACCCGCCGGCTCGGCCGGCGACGCCCGCCCGGCGGGGGTGACGGCCCGCGGGAGGACCAGCGTCCCGGCGAGCGGGGCGACGGAAAGGAGACCGTTTCCTCATGACGGACGCCTCGTCGGCGCCGCGGTGGCCCGGCTCCGTGGCCCTGGTGCTCGCCTCCAGCACCGGTGGCGTCGGGCAGCACGTCCGCTCGATCGCCCGGGGCCTGACCGAAGCCGGCGCGTCCGTGCTGGTCTGCGGCCCGGCCGCCACCCAGGACCAGTTCGACTTCACCGGGGTGGGCGCCCGGTTCACGCCGGTGGAGATCCCCGCCAGCCCCACCCCGGCCGACGCGCGTGCCGTCGCCGCGCTGCGCCGGGCCCTGGCCGACCCGCCAATCGACGTGGTGCACGCGCACGGGCTGCGCGCCGGCCTGGTCGCCGTGCTCGCCCGCCCGGCCGCCCCGCTCGTGGTCACGTGGCACAACGCCGTGCTGGCCGGCGGGCTGCGCGGCGGGCTGTCCCGGCTGGCCGAGCGGATCGTCGCCCGGAACGTCCGGGTCGCCCTGGGCGCCTCCGCCGACCTGGTCGACCGGGCCGCCGCGCTCGGCGCGGGCGACGCCCGCCTCGCCCCGGTCGCCGCGCCGGCACTGCCCGCGCCGCGCCGCCGCCGGGCCGCCGTCCGCGCCGAGTTCGGGGTCGGCGCCGACCGGCCGCTGATCCTCTCGGTGGGCCGGCTGCACCCGCAGAAGCGGTACGACATCCTGATCGACGCGGCCGCCCGGTGGCGTACCCGGCAGCCCGCGCCGCTGGTGGTGATCGCCGGCAGCGGGCCCGCGTACCTCCCGCTCGCCGCGCGGATCTCGGCCGCCCGGGCGCCGGTGACCCTGCTCGGGCACCGCACCGACGTGGCCGACCTGCTCGCCGCCGCCGACCTGGCCGTGGTGACCAGCGACTGGGAGGCCCGCCAGCTCTTCGCCCAGGAGGCGCTGGGTGCCGGCGTGCCGCTGGTGGCGACCGCCGTCGGCGGCCTGCCGGAGCTGGTCGGCGACGCGGCGGTGCTGGTCCCCGCCGGGGACGTGGACGCCGTCGACGCGGCGGTGCGCGACCTGCTGGACGACGAGGCCCGTCGCGCCGACCTGGGCCGCCGGGGCGCCGCCCGGGCCGCGACCTGGCCGACCGAGGCGGACACCACGGGCGCCCTCGTCGACCTCTACGCGGAGCTGACGCCCGAGCACTCGACGGGGAACCGGTGATGCTGCGCAAACTGACCCCGGTGCTGCTGACCCTTGTCGTGGTGGCGCTCGGCATCACCGCGCTGGCCGCGCGCCCGGACGACGGCGCGCCGGAGCGCAGCGCCGACTTCGTGGTGCTGGCCGGGGCGGCCGGGCTGCGCTGGGAGGACGTCGACCCGCAGACCACCCCCACCCTGTGGCGGATGGCCGAGCAGGGCTCGATCGGCTCCCTGTCGGTACGTTCCGCGCACCGGCCCACCTGCCCGGTCGACGGCTGGCTCACCCTGGGCGCCGGCAACTTCGCCGCCTGGAACGGCAGCCGGCCGGGCGGGGGCTGCCCGGCCACCGGGGTGACCGTCGAGCAGCCCGACGGGATCGGCGCGAACCTGCCTGACCAGGAGAGCGTCGTCGCGTACAACCAGGACCGGCTCTCCTGGGGGACCACCCCGGGCGCGCTGTCCGAGTCGGTGCGCTGCTCGGTGGCGGTCGGCCCGGGCGCCGCGGTGGCCGCCGCCCGCCCGTTCGGCCGGGTCGACCGGTATGCGCCGGTGCTCCCCGCCGACCCGGCGAAGCTGCTCGGCTCCTGTGTGCTGAGCATCGTCGACCTGGGCACCGTCGACGGCGCGGATCCGACCAACCGGGCCGCGCAGGCCCGCCAGGTGGACGCCCAGCTCGCCCGGGTGCTCGCCGCCCGGCCGCCCCACTCGCTGGTCCTGGTGGCCGGGGTCTCGGACACCGACACCCCGTCCCGGCTGCACGTCGCGGTGGCCGACGGTCCGGGCTGGGGCCGGGGCTGGCTGACCTCGCCGAGCACCGCCCGCGAGGGCTACCTGCAACTGGTCGACCTGGCGCCCACGGCGCTGGCGGCACTGGGCCGCCCGATGCCGGAGCGGCTCTTCGTCGGCCGCCCCGCCCTGTCCGTCGGCGACCGCCCCGACGACCTGCGCGCCGCGATCGACGCGCCCGCCGACGCGGACCGCGAGGCCGCCGCCCAGCGCCGGGTCGCCGGCTGGTTCTTCACCCTGCTCGCCGCCGCCCAGGTGGCCCTCGCCGTGGCGGTGCTGCCGCTGCTGCGCCGGGCCCGCCGGCACGCCGGCCCGCACGGGCCCGAGCCGGTGTCCCGGCGGGTGGTGGCGGCGGTGGAACTGCTGCTGATCGCCGCCGCGCTCGCCGTGCCGGCCGCCCTGCTCGCCGACGCCGTGCCCTGGTGGCGCGGGTCGCACGCCGGCTGGTGGTTCGCCTCCGTCACCGCCCTGCTGACCGTCGGCGGCACCGCCGCGGTCCGGTTCACCCCCGGCCACGAGCGCACCCTCGGTCCGCTCGGCGCGGTGGCCGCCCTGGCCACCCTGGTGGTCGGGGTGGACGTGCTCACCGGCTCCCGGTTGCAGCTCAACGGCGTGATCGGCTACTCGGCGCTGGAGGGCGGCCGGTACGCCGGCCTGGGCACGGTCGGGCTGGGCGTGTTCATCGCCGGCTCGCTGCTCTGCGGCGGCTGGCTGGCGCAGCGGGTCCGCCGGGCCTGGCGGCCGATGGTGATGGTCGCGGTCGGCGGGGCGGCCGTCGTCATCGTGGGCAGCCCCTACCTGGGGGCCGACTCGATCGGCGCGATCGCGCTCACCGCCGGGGTGAGCGTCGCCGCCGCCATCTGCACCGGCGGCTGGCTGACCGTGAGCCGGCTGGCCTGGGCCACCATGGCCGGGCTGGCGGTCACCATCGGCTTCGCCGTGGTCGACGTGGGCCGCCCGGAGGCCGAGCGGGGGAGCCTGGGGCGCTTCCTCGCCGCGCTCGGCGACGGCACCGGCGGGCTGACCGTGCACCGGTCCAGCACCGCCAACTTCCAGACCCTGGTGAACAGCCCGCTGACCGTCCTGGCCCTGGCCGGCGCGGCGCTGGTCTGGTTCGCCCTGCTCCAGCCCTGGGGCGGCCTCATGCGGCTGTTCGGCATCTATCCGGCGATCCGGGCGGCGATGGCCGGCACCGGGGTGGCCGCCGGCCTGGGCGGCGTGCTGAGCGGCTCGGCGCTGGACGTGGCCGGGGCGGCGGGGGCCCTGGTGGTGCCGATGGCGGCCCTGGCGGCCCTGCGGGTACTCGACCACTCCACCGACCGCACCCAGCCCGGCAGCGGCCGTCCGGGCGACGAGGGCGGGTCGGCCCCGCCCGGCGGCCCGGGCGGGGACCGTCCGAGCGGCGGGCGCGCGGCCGCAGTACCGGGCGCGGGCGGCGCCGCCCGGCCCGAGCCCGACCCTGAGGCCCCCGAGGGCGCTCCGGGGGGCCCAGACCGGGGTACGGGGGCGCCGGACGCCGCCGCCGACCGGACGCCCCGGGTGCCCGCCCAGCCCGGCCCGGCATCGACCGAGGTGCCCGCCGGCTGAGGCGAACCGGGCTTCACGTGCGCCGACGGCGGGTGCGACGCCGCTGCGGGGCCGAGGAGGTGTTACCGTGGAATCCCGTGGATCGCGTGATCACTTGGCTGATCGGCACGGCGGTTCGCACGACCGCTACGGACGACACGGGAGCAGGCCTTGGCCCCTTCAGCACGGACGACCAGGCACATTTTCGTCACCGGGGGCGTCGCCTCCTCGCTGGGTAAGGGCCTCACCGCCTCCAGCCTCGGCAACCTGCTCACCGCGCGCGGGCTGCGCGTCGTGATGCAGAAGCTCGACCCGTACCTCAACGTCGACCCCGGGACGATGAACCCGTTCCAGCACGGCGAGGTCTTCGTCACCGAGGACGGCGCCGAGACCGACCTCGACGTCGGCCACTACGAGCGGTTCCTCGACCGGGACCTGTCCGGCAAGGCGAACGTCACCACCGGGCAGATCTACTCGGCGGTGATCGCCAAGGAGCGGCGCGGCGAATACCTGGGCGACACCGTCCAGGTCATCCCGCACATCACCAACGAGATCAAGGCGCGGATCCTCGGCATGGCCGACCCGGACGCCGGCGGCCAGGTCCCCGACGTGGTGATCACCGAGGTCGGCGGCACCGTCGGCGACATCGAGTCGCTGCCGTTCCTGGAGGCGATCCGCCAGGTCCGGCACGACCTCGGCCGGGACAACTGCTTCTACCTGCACGTGTCGCTGGTGCCCTACCTGGCCCCGTCGGGTGAGCTGAAGACCAAGCCGACCCAGCACTCGGTGGCGCAGCTGCGCAGCATCGGCATCCAGCCGGACGCCCTGGTGCTGCGCTGCGACCGGGAGATCCCGGACAAGGTCAAGGAGAAGCTCTCGCTCTACTGCGACGTCGACCGGGAGGCGGTCACCGCCGCGCCGGACGCGCCGAGCATCTACGACATCCCCAAGGTGCTGCACCGGGAGGGCCTCGACGCGTACGTGGTGCGCCGGCTCGGCCTCTCCTTCCGCGACGTGGACTGGACCCGCTGGGACGACCTGCTCGACCGGGTGCACCAGCCGCGCCACACGGTGACCGTGGCGCTGGTCGGCAAGTACGTCGACCTGCCCGACGCGTACCTGTCGGTGAGCGAGGCGATCCGGGCGGCCGGCTTCGGCCACCGGGCCCGGGTGCAGCTGCGCTGGGTGCCCAGCGACGACTGCGTGACCCCGGCCGGCGCGGCGGCGGCCCTGGCCGGCGTCGACGGCATCGTCATCCCCGGCGGCTTCGGCGTCCGCGGCATCGAGGGCAAGATCGGCACCGCCCGGTACGCCCGGGAGAACGGCATCCCGCTGCTCGGCCTCTGCCTCGGCCTGCAGTGCATGACCATCGAGGTGGCCCGTCACCTGGCCAACCTCGACGGGGCGAACTCGCTGGAGTTCGACGAGGAGGCCACCCACCCGGTCATCGCCACCATGGCCGACCAGGAGGACATCGTCGCCGGCAAGGGCGACCTGGGCGGCACCATGCGGCTAGGCGCGTACCCGGCGAAGCTGGCCGAGGGCTCGCTGGTCGCCGAGGCGTACGGCAGCACCGAGGTCAGCGAGCGGCACCGGCACCGGTACGAGGTCAACAACGCCTACCGCGACCAGCTCACCAAGGCGGGCCTGACCATCTCCGGCACCTCGCCGGACGGCCGGCTGGTCGAGTTCGTCGAGCTGGACCGGGACCTGCACCCGTTCTTCGTGGCCACCCAGGCGCACCCCGAGCTGAAGAGCCGGCCGACCCGGCCGCACCCGCTGTTCGCGGCGTTCGTGAAGGCCGCCGTGGCGTACTCCGAGGCCGACCAGCTTCCGGTCGACCTGGAGGCCCCGGCGGAGGCGGCCGCGAAGAAGGCGGGCCGCAACGGCGGCGCCGCGGCGGCGAAGGCGGCGTCCGCCTCGTGAGCGAGCGGAGCGAGCGAGGCGGTGGCGTGAGCGCGGTGGAGCACCGGTACGAGGTGACCGGGCACCGGGAGATCTGGTCCGGCCGGATCTTCTCGGTGGTCAGCGACGACGTCACCATGCCCGGCGGGGGCAGCGCCACCCGCGACTACGTGACGCACGTCGGCGCGGTGGCCGTGGTGGCCCTCGACGACGCCGGCCAGGTGGTGCTGATCCGCCAGTACCGGCACCCGGTGGGCCGGCACCTGTGGGAGCTGCCCGCCGGGCTGATGGACGTCCGGGGCGAGGACCTGGCCACCGCGGCGGCCCGGGAGCTGGCCGAGGAGGCCGACCTGACCGCCGGCAGCATCGACCTCCTGGTCGACCTGCACAGCTCGCCCGGGTTCAGCAACGAGGTGGTCCGCGTCTTCCTGGCCCGCGACCTCGCCGAGGTGCCCGCCGAGCAGCGCCACGACCGGCGCGACGAGGAGGCCGACCTCCAGGTCGTCCGCGTCGACCTCGACGAGGCGGTCCGGATGGTCCTGGCCGGCGAGATCACCAACGCCTCCTGCGTGGCCGGGCTGCTCGCCGCCGCCCGCGCCCGGGAGACCGGCTTCACCGAGCTGCGCCGCCCGGAGGCGCCGCTGCCCCGCTAGGCCGGGTCGGACGACGAAGGGGCCGCGCGGTGCGAACACCGCGCGGCCCCTGCCGTTCGTGCCGTCGTTCAGTCGCGCAGCGGGCGTCCCTGCCCGTCGACGCCACCGTTGACCAGGATCAGGATGCCGTCGATGAGGCCCCAGATCGCACCGAAGCCACAGGTCACGAGCGTCACCACGAGCTGGATGACGGCCGTCTTGGTGTCGCCCATGTAGAACCGGCCGGCACCGAAGCCGCCGAGGAGGATCTGCAGGATGCCCGCGACGATCTTGCTCTTGTCCGAGACGCCCTGCGGGTACTGCTGGTAAGGAGGAGTGGTCATGAGCGGACACCCTAGTGATCGACAGCGCTCCTGTCCGCACCGGCGCCCGGACGGTGGAAGGATATTTACCGAACATTGTCCTGACGGCTGAGGCGGTCTCCACCGCTCAGCCCGGTCGATGCCTGACACACCGTCAGCACGACCGGGCACCGGATGTCACTGTGTTGGCCTCCGTGGGGTTCCCACGCGCCTAGACTGCCGCCGGGCGGGACCGGTGGACCGCGACGGCAAAGGGGCCGCCGCGGCGCCGCGCAGTCGGGGGTGAGCGTCCCCGAGGAAGGTGTCTGCATCGTGAAGGTCGGAATCCCACGCGAGGTCAAGAACCACGAGTACCGCGTGGCGATCACGCCCGCGGGCGTCAACGAGTTCACCCGCCACGGCCACGAGGTCTTCGTCGAGTCCGGCGCGGGCGTCGGCTCCAGCATCACCGACGACGAGTTCGCCGCCGCCGGCGCCAAGATCCTGGCCACCGCCGACGAGGTCTGGGACACCGCCGAGCTGGTGCTCAAGGTCAAGGAGCCGATCGCCGAGGAGTACCACCGGATGCGCGAGGGGCAGGTGCTCTTCACCTACCTGCACCTGGCCGCCTCCAAGGAGTGCACCGACGCGCTGGTGGACCGGAAGGTCACCGGCATCGCCTACGAGACCGTCGAGCTGCCCGACCGCTCGCTGCCGCTGCTCGCCCCGATGTCCGAGGTGGCCGGCCGGCTCGCCCCGCAGGTGGGCGCCTTCTACATGATGCGCACCGGTGGCGGCCGGGGCGTGCTGCCCGGTGGCGTCTCCGGCGTGTACGCGGCCAAGACCGTGGTCATCGGCGCCGGCGTCTCCGGCCTGAACGCCGCCGCCATCGCGCTGGGCCTGCAGTCCGAGGTGCTGCTGCTGGACAAGAACGTCGCCCGGCTGCGCCAGGCCGACGCCATCTACCGGGGCCACCTGCAGACCGTCGCCTCCAACGCGTACGAGATCGAGCGGGCCGTGGTCGACGCCGACCTGGTGATCGGCGCGGTGCTGGTGCCCGGCGCGAAGGCCCCGAAGCTCATCTCCAACGAGCTGGTCTCCCGGATGAAGCCCGGCAGCGTGCTCGTCGACATCGCCATCGACCAGGGCGGCTGCTTCGAGGACTCGCGTCCCACCACGCACGCCGACCCGGTCTACAAGGTGCACGACTCGATCTTCTACTGCGTGGCGAACATGCCGGGCGCGGTGCCGAACACCAGCACCTACGCGCTGACCAACGTCACCCTGCCGTACGCCCTCGAACTGGCCAACCAGGGCTGGCGCGGTGCGCTGCGCAACGACCCGGCGCTCGCCCTCGGCCTGAACACCCACGCCGGCCAGGTCGTCTACGGCCCGGTCGCCGAGGCCCACGGCATGGACGTGCTGCCGCTGGCCGAGGTGCTCGGCTGAGGGACGGCGGCCTGACCGCGACGACGGACGGGGCCGGTGCGGGCGTCGAGCCCGCGCCGGCCCTGCGCCGTGCCGTCCGGGGCTACCTGGACCATCTCACCGTCGAGCGGGGACTGTCCGCGAACACCCTCGCCTCGTACCGCCGGGACCTGGACCGCTACCTGTCCACCCTGGCCGCCGCCGGCGTGACCGACCTGGCCGCCGTCGGCGCCGCCGACATCGAGGCGCACCTGGGCCGGCTTCGCGCCGGCGACGCCGACCACCCGCCGCTCGCCGTCTCCTCCGCCGCCCGCGCGGCCAGCGCCGTGCGCGGCCTGCACCGCTTCGCGCTGCGGGAGGGGATGAGCGGCGCCGACCCCGGCCGTGACGTCCGCCCGCCCGCCCCGCCGCGCCGGCTGCCCCGGGCGCTGCCGGTCGACGCCGTCGTGCGGCTGCTGGAGACCGCCGGCCCGGTCACCGCGACCGGCGAGGCCGCGCCCCGCGCGTTGCGCGACCGGGCGCTGCTGGAATTCCTGTACGGCACCGGCGCGCGCATCTCGGAGGCGATCGGCGCCGCCGTGGACGACCTCGACCTGGACGCCGGAACCGTGCTGCTGCACGGCAAGGGCGGGAAGACCCGGCTCGTGCCGGTCGGCGGGTACGCGGCCGAGGCGCTGCGCGCCTGGCTGGTGCGGGGCCGCCCGGCGCTGCTGGCCGCCGGGCGGGGCACCGCGGCCGTGTTCGTCAACGCCCGCGGTGGACCGCTCACCCGGCAGGGCGCCTGGACCGTGCTGCGCGCCGCGGCCGAACGGGCCGGCCTGCCGGTCGACGGGCCCGAGGCGGTCTCCCCGCACACCCTGCGCCACTCCTACGCCACCCACCTGCTCGACGGCGGCGCCGACGTGCGGGTGGTGCAGGAACTGCTCGGCCACGCCTCGGTGACCACCACGCAGGTGTACACGTTGGTCACCGTGGAACGGCTGCGCGAGGTCTACGCCACCGCCCACCCGCGCGCCCACGGCTGAGCGCGAGGAGTGAGCCGGGGTTGCGAGCCCCGCAGTCGAACGAACCAGCGTCCCGGCTGACCGCTGCCCGACACGCCGACCCGCTACCGAACGCGCTGCTGGCACGTGGCGTACAGTCGGCTTCGGCGCGGGCCTCCAGGGGTGACGGACCGGGGGTGCGCAGCGGCGCCGCGAGGGACGTCGGACGGCTCCGACGCCGGGTGGTCGTCGGGAGGGGGCAACGAGGACATGGCAGGAAACGGTGACCGCGCCGAGACCTGGACGTCGGAGCTCCGCGAGCAGCAGGCGACGCTCGGCGCCGACCTCGGCCCCGCCGACCCGGCCGCCTACACCATGCGCAAGCCGATCCCCGAGCCGATGCCGACCGACCGGCACGGCCCGGCGCGGATCATCGCGATGGCCAACCAGAAGGGTGGCGTCGGCAAGACCACGACCACCATCAACCTGGGCGCCGCCCTCGCCGAATACGGCCGCAAGGTGCTGCTCGTCGACTTCGACCCGCAGGGCGCCCTCTCCGTCGGCCTCGGCGTCAACCCGCACAACCTCGACCTGTCGGTCTACAACCTGCTCATGCAGGACGACGTCACCGCCGAGGACGTGCTGATCAAGACCGACGTGGCCGGGCTGCACCTGCTGCCCGCCAACATCGACCTCTCCGCCGCCGAGATCCAGCTGGTCAACGAGGTCGCCCGGGAGATGGCCCTGGCTCGGGTGCTCCGCACGGTCCGCAAGGAGTACGACTTCATCCTGATCGACTGCCAGCCCTCGCTGGGCCTGCTGGCGATCAACGCGCTGACCGTGGCGCACGGCGTGCTCATCCCGCTGGAGTGCGAGTTCTTCAGCCTGCGCGGTGTCGCGCTGCTGCTGGACACCATCGACAAGGTGCGCGAGCGGCTCAACTTCGACCTGGAGCTCGAGGGCATCCTCGCCACCATGTACGACAGCCGCACGACCCACTGCCGGCAGGTGCTCCAGCGGGTGGTGGAGGCGTTCGGCGACAAGGTCTACCAGACGGTGATCACCAAGACCGTCAAGTTCCCCGAGTCGACGGTGGCCGGTGCGCCGATCACCACCCTCGACCCGGCCTCCTCGGGCGCGCGCAACTACCGGCAGCTCGCCCGCGAGGTGATCGCCGCCCAGGCGGAGCGGTAGGCCGCACGCCGGGTGACCCCGTCGTGGACTACGGTTTGCCGGTGACCGCACCGCCCCTCGACCCGCCGCACGGCGCCGCCGACCCGGTGGCCGCCGCCGAGCTGGCCGCCGAGGTCGACGGCGTGGTGCCCGCCGACCCGGCCACCGTCGAGGAGACCACCGGTTTCACCGTCCGGCTGGACAACTTCACCGGCCCGTTCGACCTGCTGCTCCAGCTCATCAGCAAGCACAAGCTGGACGTCACCGAGGTGGCCCTGCACAAGGTGACCGACGAGTTCATTGCGTACCTGCGGGCCATGGGCGACCAGTGGGACCTCGACGAGACCAGCGAGTTCCTGCTGGTCGCCGCCACGCTGCTGGACCTGAAGGCGGCCCGGCTGCTGCCCGCCGCCGAGGTGGAGGACGAGGAGGACCTCGCCCTGCTCGAGGCCCGGGACCTGCTGTTCGCCCGGCTGCTGCAGTACAAGGCGTACAAGGAGGCGGCGGCGCACATCGCCGAGCTGGAGTCGGTCGGCGGGCGCCGCTACCCGAGGGCGGTCACCCTCGAACCCCGATACGCCGAGGCGCTGCCCGACCTGGTGCTGGGCATCGGCCCGGAACGGCTGCTCAAGCTCGCGCTCCGGGCCATGTCCCCGAAGCCGGTTCCCGAGGTGTCCATCGCGCACGTGCACATGGTCCGGGTCAGCGTCCGGGAACACGCCGAGATCATCTCCGAGCGGCTGCGCCGCGCCGGCACCGCCAGCTTCTCGCTGCTCTGCGCCGACTGCGAGATCACCCTGGAGGTGGTGGCGCGCTTCCTGGCGCTGCTGGAGCTCTACCGGCAGGGCCTCGTCGCCTTTGTTCAGGAGCAGGCGCTGGAGGAGCTGACCGTGCGCTGGACCGGCGCCGCCGACGGCGACACCGAGCTGACCATCGACGAGTACGCCGGCTCCCCGGAGCCGGCCACCCCGCCGGCGGACACCCCCTCCGCCCCGGCGGACGACGCCGCGCCGACTCAGTCCGCGGCGGCGGACGACGGCGCGCCGACCCGGTCCGCGGCGGCGGACGACGCTGCGCCGACCCGGTCCGCGGCGGCGGACGACGCCGCGCCGACACAGGAGTGACCCGATGAACGACGAGGAACGCCGCGACTCGCTGGCCGACCAGGCAGCCGCCTGGGTCCCCCCGTGGGAGCGGCCGACCCCGCCGAAGCCCGCCACCAGCGAGACGCCCGCCGAGCCCGAGCCGCGCGCGACACCGGCTGAGCCAGCTACTTCGGCGCCCGCAGAGCCGGCGCAGTCCGCCGAGCCGGAGGCGTCCGCCGGGTCGGAGCCGTCCGCCGGGCCGGAGCCGTCCGCCGGGCCGGAGCCCGTACCCGCGCCCCGGACGCCCGTGCCGCCGCCCGCCGGCGCCACGGCGGAGATCTTGGACACCTACCGTTCGGCTCGAACGGAGACTGTCCAAGATCGGGTGGGGGAGAGCGCGGCGGAGCCGGAGGTGGCGTCGGGCGCGGGCGAGTCGGCCCCGGACGCCGACGAGGCGATCGGCCCCGACCGGCTCACCCACCCCGACGCCGGACCCGGCGAGCCTGCGGGGGAGGGCGGCGTACCCGGGAGGCGGGGACGGCGGCGGCCGGCGCCGGAGCCGGAGCCCGCGCCGGTGCTGGACGACGCCGAGCTGCGCGGCGCGCTGGAGGCCATCCTGCTGGTGGTGGACCAGCCGGTCAGCGAGCTGACCCTGGCCCAGGTGCTGGAGCAGTCCCCGGAGCGGATCGGCCCGATGCTCGACGAGATCGCGGCCGGCTACATGGCCGCCGGGCACGGCTTCGAGCTGCGCCGGGCCGCGGGTGGCTGGCGTCTCTACACCCGGCCGGAATACGCGACGTACGTCGAGCGGTTCGTACTGGAGGGCCAGACGGTCCGGCTGACCCAGGCCGCGCTGGAGACCCTCGCGGTGATCGCCTACAAGCAGCCGGTGACCCGGTCGCGGATCTCCGCCATCCGGGGCGTCAACTGCGACGGCGTGATCCGTACCCTGGTCTCCCGGGGTCTGGTCGAGGAGTGCGGCACCGAAGCGGACAGCGGTGCGTTCCTCTACCGGACCACCACGATGTTCCTGGAGAAGCTGGGGCTGAACTCGGTGGACGACCTGCCGCCCCTGGCCCCTTTCCTCCCCGACGACGTAGAAGAGCTTGCCGATGCGACGCGATGACCGTGCCCCGAAGCCCGATGCCCCCGTTTACGAGGGCGCCGAGCGCCTGCAGAAGGTGCTCGCCGCCGCGGGGGTGGGTTCGCGGCGCGCCTGCGAGGACCTGATCTTCCGGCGCCGGGTCACCGTCAACGGCCGGGTGGCCCAGCTCGGCGACAAGGCGGACCCGGCGCGCGACGTCATCCACGTCGACGGCGAGCGGCTCCAGGCCGACGTCCGCCTGGTCTACGTGGCGATGAACAAGCCGCGCGGGGTGGTCACGACCATGGCCGACGAGAAGGGCCGCACCGAGCTCGCCGACTTCATCGGCGCGCGGCTGGAGCAGCGGGTCTACCACGTCGGGCGGCTCGACGCCGACAGCGAGGGCCTACTCCTGCTCACCAACGACGGCACCCTCGCCCACAAGCTCATGCACCCGTCGTACGAGGTGCTCAAGACCTACCTCGCCGAGGTGGCCGGGCCGATCCCGCGCAACCTGGGCAAGCGGCTGACGGCCGGCGTCGAGCTGGAGGACGGGCCGGTGAAGGCCGACTCCTTCAAGGTGGTGGGCACCCTGGGCAAAACCGCCCAGGTGGAGCTGACCCTGCACGAGGGGCGCAAGCACATCGTCCGGCGCCTGATGGCCGAGGTGGGACACCCGGTGTCCCGGCTGATCCGTACCTCGATCGGTCCGATCAAGCTCGGCGACCTGCGCACCGGGCGGCTGCGCCGACTGACCAACGCGGAGGTCGCCGCCCTGTTCAAGGCCGTGGGTGACTGACCCCGTCGATCGGGGTACGGCTCCCGGTAGGCTTCGACGCGGCCCGCGGTCGCCTTCGGCGGCACGGCGCGTGGCCGACCCGCGCGGCGCGGGATGATTGACGAAGAAACACAACCGCTCAACGGCGCCGGACAAGCCGGCGACCCGCGAGGTACGGGCTGAGGAGGACAACGGTGGAGCAAAACGTACGGGCCGGGCGCTGCGTGGTCGCTGTGGACGGGCCGTCCGGTTCGGGTAAGTCCACCGTGTCGCGGCGGCTCGCGGTCAGCCTCGGCGCCCGCTACCTCGACACCGGCGCCATGTACCGGGCGCTCACCTGGGCGGTGCTGCGCTCCGGCGTCGACCTGACCGACACCGAGTCGGTGGCCAAGGTCGCCGGCGAGGTCGACCTGCGCATCGGCACCGACCCCGAGGGGTACGGCGTGACCGCCGACGGCGTCGACGTGGCGAAGGAGATCCGCGGTCCCGAGGTGACCGGGGCGGTCTCCGCCGTGGCCGCCGTGGGCGCCGTCCGCGAGCTGCTGGTCGCCCGGCAGCGGCAGGTGATCGCCGACGCCGGCCGGATCGTGGTCGAGGGCCGCGACATCGGCTCGGTGGTGGCGCCCGACGCCGACCTGAAGGTCTACCTGACCGCCTCCGAGGCGGCCCGCGCCCAGCGGCGCAGCGCCGAGGACGCCATCGACGTCGCGGCGACCGCCGCCGACCTGGCCCGCCGGGACAAGCTGGACTCGACCCGCAAGGTCAACCCGCTCCAGCAGGCCGCCGACGCGGTGGTGCTGGACACCACCGAGCTGGGCATCGACGAGGTCGTCGCCCGGCTGCGCGCGCTGCTCACCGAGCGGGGTGTGGCATGAGCGACGATTTCGGCGGCTGGGTCGAGCTGCGCGAGCCGGAGCTCGAACCCGGTGAGCCGACCGGCCCACAGCCGGTGGTGGCCGTCGTCGGCCGCCCCAACGTGGGCAAGTCGACGCTGGTCAACCGGATCATCGGCCGCCGCCAGGCGGTCGTCGAGGACATCCCCGGCGTGACCCGGGACCGGGTGCCGTACGACGCGCAGTGGAACGGCCGGGCGTTCACCGTGGTGGACACCGGCGGTTGGGAGCCCGACGCCAAGGACCGGGCCGCGGCCATCGCCGCCCAGGCCGAGACGGCCGTCGTCACCGCCGACGTGGTGCTCTTCGTGGTCGACGCCATGGTCGGCTCGACCGACGTGGACGAGGCCGCCGTGAAGATGCTGCGGCGCAGCGCCAAGCCGGTGATCCTGGTCGCCAACAAGGCCGACAACACCGCCATCGAGATGGAGTCGACCGCGCTCTGGTCGCTCGGCCTCGGTGAGCCGTTCCCGGTCTCCGCGCTGCACGGCCGCGGCTCCGGCGACCTGCTCGACGCCATCATGGCGGCGCTGCCCGAGGCGCCGAAGATCGTGGAGAACCGCCCGCGCGGCCCGCGCCGCGTCGCCCTGGTCGGCCGTCCCAACGTCGGCAAGTCCAGCCTGCTCAACCGCTTCTCCGGCGAGGAGCGCGCGGTGGTCGACGCGGTCGCCGGCACCACCGTGGACCCGGTGGACAGCCTCGTGGAGATCGGTGGGGAGACCTGGCAGCTGGTCGACACGGCCGGCCTGCGCAAGCGGGTCGGCAAGGCCAGCGGCACCGAGTACTACGCCAGCCTGCGCACCGCCTCCGCGATCGAGGCGGCCGAGGTGGCCGTGGTGCTGCTCGACTCCAGCGAGGTCATCAGCGAGCAGGACCAGCGCATCCTCACCATGGTGGTGGAGGCCGGTCGGGCCCTGGTCATCGCGTTCAACAAGTGGGACCTGGTCGACGGCGACCGTCGCTACTACCTCGACAAGGAGATCGACCGGGAGCTGCGCCGCATCCCCTGGGCGATCCGGCTGAACCTGTCGGCGAAGACCGGCCGGGCGGTCGACAAGCTCGCCCCGGCGCTGCGCAAGGCCCTGGCCAGCTGGGAGACCCGCATCCCGACCGCCCAGCTCAACCAGTGGCTCACCGCGCTGGTCCAGGCCACCCCGCACCCGGTGCGCGGCGGTCGGGCCCCGCGCATCCTCTTCGCCACCCAGGCCGGCGTGGCCCCGCCGCGCTTCGTGCTCTTCACCACCGGACCGCTCGACGCCGGCTACCAGCGGTTCGTGGAGCGCAAGCTCCGCGAGGAGTTCGGCTTCGAGGGCAGCCCGATCGACATCTCGGTCCGCCCCCGCAAGAAGCTCGGCCCGGGCGGCCGCGGCAAGGCCCACGGCTGACCCACCCGCCCTTCGAGAAGCCGCCGGGGTTCCCTCCCCGGCGGCTTCTTTCCTAGGACGCTCTAGGGGGAGTGGCGGCCGGCACCCGGTGGGGCCTGTGCGCGGGTGGGAGGATCTTGCGCTAAGCTGTACCGGCTGCCGCGGGGAACGTCACGCGGGGGCATCGGGACGTGGCGCAGTTTGGTAGCGCACTTGACTGGGGGTCAAGGGGTCGTCGGTTCGAATCCGGCCGTCCCGACGCAGGTCAGAGGCCATTCGGAATCTTCCGGATGGCCTTTTCTGATCCTGTACAGCAGCGAAGTACTGCAGCGACTCATTGAGTCTTCGCCGCCTTCGAACATGCAGGTCGGAGGCTCTGGCGTGGCGCTCGCTCGGGATGCCCATCTGATCTCGGGCGGGAGTCTACGGTCTTGATCATGCTAGGTCTCCGCTGATGTAGTGTGCGGAGATGGCGAGAAGCGAGCGACTCGCGGACCAGCTGGACCGGCACTGGCACAAGAATCTGCGGCCGCGGCTGCACGGTCTTGCCGATGAGGAGTACTTCTGGGAGCCGGTGCGCGGCTGCTGGAGCGTCCGTCCACGTGGCACGTCGGCCGCACCGATGTCGGCAAGTTCGGGGGAATGGGCGATGGACTTTGCGTCCCCTGCCCCGGTGCCGGCGCCGGTGACCACGATTGCCTGGCGGCTGGCGCACATCATCGTCTCCTGCCTCGGCTATCGGGTCGGATGGCACTTCGGCGGCCAAGACGTCGACTCCCAGACATTCGCCTACGCGGGGACGGCTGACGAGGCGCTAAAACAGCTCGATGAGATGTATGGGAGATGGAACGCGGGGGTCCGCGAGCTCTCGGACGCTGACTTGGAGAATCCGCCCACGGTGGGTCCCGAGCGGTTTCCCATGGAGGGCATCGTCCTGCACGTCAACAGAGAGCTGATCCATCACGGCGCCGAGATTTGCCTGCTGCGCGACCTTTACCGCTGGCAGGACGGAGCCGTACCGCGCCGAGCATGACTTTCCGGTAGCCGGCGATCGAGCTTCGGGAACCTACGTGGACTCCGTGACGCTCCGTGGCTGTGAGCTTCAGTGTTGATCGAGGCTTTCGCCGAGCTTCCGCAGGGCTTCCCGCGTGGCCTTGGACGAGAATCCGGCCATCCCGACGCAGCTCAGAGGGCACATCCAGTCAATGGATGTGCCCTCTTGTCGTAGCTGGGTGACTACATCTCAGCGCCGAAGATCCGATCCGTGGCGACCGCGCCGCTCAGAAGCACCGGCCGGAGTTGGTGCCGGTAGACGCTCTCGGTGACGGTCATGCCGGAGTGCCCGCAGAGGTCGGCAATCTGCTCGATGCTCATGCCGCCGTCGGACAGCAGGGACACGAACTGTGCCGCTGCTCGCGGGGGAGTCCAGGCGAGCGGGTCCAAGCCCTTTGATCATCGGGGAAGCGGAGGTGGCGGTCATCAGGGACTCCTTCACGGAATGAGGATGGTCTTGCCCCGGGTGTGGCCGGCCTCGGCGTCGCGGTGCACCGCGGCCAGGTCGGCGAGCGGGCGGGACGAGTCGATATCCAGGCGGACTGTGCCTGCGTCGACGAGTTTCACCAGTGCGGCGAGGTGGTTCACGTCGTTGCGGGCGACCATGTGCATCGCGCTCACTGAGGCGTCGGTGGGCGGCTCGATCGGGGTGGCGATGGAGACGATGACACCGCCGGGCCGGACCAGCGGTATCAGGGCCGCGGCCTCCGAGGGGTTGATCGCGGCGAGATTGAGGACGGTGTCGACCGGTCTTTCCACCGCATCGTTCACGGGTGAGGCGCTGTAGTCGACTATCTGGTCGGCGCCGAGTTGACGGACCGCGGCTGCGCTGCGCGGGCTTGCCGTGGCGATGACCTGCGCTCCGGCGTGCTTGGCGAGCTGGACGGCGAATCCGCCCACGCCGCCACCCGCGCCGTTGACCAGCACCCGCTGCCCGGGCGTGATGCGGGCATGTTCGAACACCGCCTGCCATGCGGTGAGGCCGGCGACAGGGATGGCGGCGGCGTTGGCGAGCGGGATGGCGACGGGTGCCGGGACAAGGGTGTCGGCTGGGGCGGCTACGTACTCGGCGGCGCCGCCGCCGTCGAGCCGGCCGACGACCCGGTCGCCGACGGCGAGCGTGTGCATGTCGCTGCCGATCTCGACCACGGTGCCCGCCACATCCCAGCCAAGCGTGTACGGCAGGTTCAGCGGGAGGATGGAACGCAGCAGCCCGGAACGTAGTGCCATCTCGGATGGATTGAACGAGGAAGCGGCGACCCGGGTCAGCACCTCACCCGGGCCAGGCGCCGGGCGTGGGACGTCTTCATAGCGGATGACGGACGCGTCACCGTACTCGTGTATTCGTGCGGCTTTCATGCCATCGAACGTATGGAACGAGCTGAAGACGAACCATGTGTGCTGGTCCTCGGTTGATACTCGATCGTCTTCACGTAGGTACTGTGGCGGGATGGACGTGCTCAGCGACGTGATCGCTGTCATGCGGACCGGTCAGCCACGTTCAGCGCGGGTGGTGTGGCACGCTCCGTGGGCGCAGCGATTCGCCTCCGTGCCCGGATGCGCCGGTTTTCAGGTGATCCTGCAGGGTCCGTGCTGGCTCGTTTCGCCGGACAGCGACCCCGTGTCGCTGACCGTCGGGGACGTGGTGTTCCTGCCGCGCGGGCAGGGGCACGCGCTGGCCGACAACCCATCGACCCCCGTGACGGCACCCGCCTGCGAACCGAACGACCCGCAGTTCCTTCAGCGCTACGCAACCGCCACCGTCGGCGAGCCCCTCGGCACCTACGGCCCTACCACCGTGACGCTCTGCGGCGCGTACGAGCTGGATCCGGCCCGCGCCCATCCGCTCCTGAACGACCTGCCCGAACTCATCCACCTCCCGGCGCACCTCGGGCGCCACCCCGAGCTGTGCGCCACCGTGGACTTGCTCGCCGCCGAATTGGAACGACCTCGCCTCGGCACCGACGCCATCGTGCCTGCCCTCCTCGACACGCTCCTGCTGTACATCCTGCGTACCTGGTTCGACGAGCAGCCCGCGCGTGGGGCCACCACCGGTTGGGCGGCGGCACTCAATGACCCGGCCATCACGGCCGCGCTGCGGGCCATGCACCGCGACCCGGCGCGGCCCTGGACGGTCGCGACTCTGGCCGCGGAGGCGGGGCTGTCCCGGGCGCCATTCGCCCGGCGCTTCGCCACCCTCGTCGGCCAGCCGCCGCTCAGCTATCTGACCTGGTGGCGGATGACCACGGCAGCCCGGCTACTCCAGGACTCCGACGCGCCGCTGAGCGCCGTCGCACACCGGATCGGCTACACGTCGGAGTTCGCCTTCGCCAACGCGTTCAAACGCCAATACGGCACCGCACCCGGCAGGTACCGAAGAGCCGCGTAACAGCACCGACGGTTGCCGTACAGCTCGACGGGATGGATAAGGCTTCCTGACGCTCGGCCGTGTACCGCTCCTGTGGCATCGCGCACCACGGCCGACAAGGGATCGCGTCGTTGGGGCTGTCTCCGCCGCTTCGAACACAAGGTGAACCTCGGGCCTGGCACTACAAGATCGTCGTCGGATTCGTGTCGCCGGGTCCCGATCCATGGCCCGGTGAGGTCCGGGGCTGCTCCGCTCGCCGTCGGATGGCAAGCTCGTGTCTCGTGATCGATGATTTCGGCAAGGACCATCCGCACGGCCAGCTCAGGTCGACACGTCAGGCGCTGATCTGGACGCTCGGCGGGGACGCCGGGAGAAATCCGGATCTCGTGGAGGTTCGCCCGTGAGGGCGGTCATCGTCGCGGCCGCGGTCGCGTTCATCATCTCCCTGTTCGGCACGCCGGTGGCGGTTCGCGTCTTCACCGCGCTCAAGGCCGGCCAGCCGATCCGATCGATCGGGCTCGCCAGCAACCAGGGCAAGAAGGGCACGCCCACGATGGGCGGGGTCGTCTTCATCGTGGCGACCGTCCTCGCCTACGTCGCCGGGCACCTCGCGCTGACCACCCTGCCCGACCGGCAGATCGCGCAGGAGGGGCCGACCATGACGGCCCTGGTGCTGCTCGGGCTGTTCGTCTTCTGCGGCGCGGTCGGCTTCTTCGACGACTTCCTCAAGGTGCGCCGGCGCAACTCCGACGGACTGTCCGCCAAAGGCAAGCTGCTCGGCCAGGCGATCGTCGGCGGCGGGTTCGGCATCGCCGCGCTCTACGTGCCGAGCACCAACGGCCAGACCGTGGCCAGCGAGCACATCTCGCTCATCCGCGACATCAGCTGGCTGGACGTCGGCAAGGTCGGCGCGGTCATGGTCTTCGTCTTCGTGATCATGGCGATGTCGAACGGCGTGAACCTCACCGACGGCCTCGACGGCCTGGCCACCGGCGCGTCGATCCTGGTGCTCGGCGCGTACGCGCTGATCGGCTTCTGGCAGTACCGGCACTGGTGCGCCGACGACGCGTACGCCCGCGTGAACGAGTACTGCTACCAGGTCCGGGACCCCCTGGAGATCGCCATGATCGCGGCGGCGGCGGCTGCCGCCTGCGTGGGCTTCCTGTGGTGGAACACGTCCCCGGCGCGGATCTTCATGGGTGACGTGGGCTCGCTCGGGCTCGGCGGCCTGATCGGCGGCCTCGCGGTGGTAACCCGCACCACGCTGCTGTCGATCATGATCGGCGGGCTCTTCGTCATCATCACGACGACCTGGGTGATCCAGATCGTCTCGTTCCGGACCACCGGCAGGCGTGTCTTCCGGATGGTGCCGTTGCACCACCACTTCGAGTTGGCCGGCTGGAGCGAGGTCAACATCGTGGTGCGGTTCTGGATCGTGGCCGGCGTCTGCGTGGCGGTCGGCCTGGGCCTGTTCTACTCGGATTTCTTGGCGGTCGTTGGATAAGGCCACGCGACAAGCCTGTGTCGTGCACCGACGGTGCCCCACCGGGCTGCCGGCGTCTGGCAGCAGGCTGACGGCACCGGCCGATTCTCAGATCATCCTCAAGAAATCCCGCTCCGTCGGCCACTGGCGGCACGGCTGGCGTGTGCTGTCGCCACAGCGTCATCCCCCCTGTTCTGGAGCTTCTATGAGAAACAGACGGACGACCATCTTCTCCGTCCTGCTCGCCGGGTCCCTCGCGGCGACCGTTGCGCCCATGCCCCACGCGTCCGCGGCCAGCCTCGGCGAGGAGCGCTTCCAGCCGAGCGTCACCTACGACCTGTCGGTGACCGACGCCGAGCGCGACGCGATCCACGCGGAAGTCGAGGCGTTGGCGGGGCGCGTCAACAGCGCGCGGGCGGGGGACGGCACCTACGACCCGCTCACTCTGGTCGGGGCGATGCTGGACGGGTCGAGCTACGACTCCATCTCCCGAGGCGGCACGGCCGCGACGGCGTACCCCTTCCCGGTCAGCAACACCGCAGCCAACCAGAACGAGTACGACCGCAAGGTCGCCAAGCTCGCCTGGGTGGTCAAGCTGGCCACCGACCTGGGTTTCCCGGTGGTCGTCCAGCGCCAACCCGACAAGTACGTCTACGCGGAGATCGGTGATCCGGACGCCCCGGAGATGGTCATGGCGTTGAGCCACCTCGACTCGCCGACGGCTTCCGTTTCGCCGGCCCAGCTGGCGCGCTGGCGGGACGCCGACGGCAACCTCGGCACTCCGGGTGCGTACCACTCGCCCTATGTCCAGGACGGCTGGGTCTACGGGGCGGGCATCCAGGACGACAGCGGTCCGACGCTGGCGACGCTGCTCGCGGCCAAGGCGCTGCTCGAGGCGGGGTTGCCCCTCGACCGACGCATCCGCATCGTCATGGGGATCTACGAGGACGGCGGCCCTGGCACGCCCTCGACGACGAACACGGCCACCTTCCAGTCCATCCCGTACAACTCGAACCCGAGCTTCTACGACAACTGGGCCTACAAGAACCTCAACCGGGAAGAGATCCCGATCGCGGCCTACACCTCCGACTCGCGGTTCCCGGTCATCGTCGGCAACTCCGGATCGGTGACCCCGTCGGTGTCGATGAGCTTGTCCGCGGACAGCACCAAGGCCTTCCGGCTGACGGCTGCCACGGCCGGCGTCACCCTGCGCGAAGGCGACCCGACGCTCAAGGACATCGCCTACGGCAGCACCACGCAGATCGCCTCGCGGGCCACCTTCACCCTCGACGTGGCGGGGGCCAGCTCGACCGAGCGCGACCGGTTCGTGTCGGCGATCACCGCTGCCGCGACCACGAAGGGTTGGCTCCCGGCTGCTCCCCGCACCACGCCCAAGGTGCGGACCACGATCACCGGCGACTCGCTCACGCTGGAGATCAACACCGATGTGGCGATGGAGATGCCGACCCCGCAGTACGGCAAGAATGCCGTCGTGTGGGGAATGTTCCTCCTCTCCAAGGGGCTCGGCGAATTGGGAAGCACGGCCGCCGACCTGCAGTTGAAGAAGGCCGCCGACGGCATCGCCGACCTGTTCTTCCGCGACGGTGTCGAAGGCGAGGCCTATATCGGCAAGTACATGGACATCCCGGCGAACCTGTTGCGCAACCCGAGCAACGGCACGCCGAACCTGACGTTCGCCCTCATGGGCGGCATCAATTCGGAGACCCCGACGAGCTTCTACACGGACGCCTCCGGCAGCCTCAGCATGCCGATGTATGTGCGCAGCATGCACGTCACCGCGGCTGACTCCGGCCAGGCGACGGCGGCGGTCACGGCCGCCTTCCAGGCGAAGGGGTTCACCATCGGCACCCTCGGCTCGCCCGTCGGCGCCGGGTTGTACGTCACGCACGACAATCCGCTGACGGCTCTCCAGTTCGGGAGCTACCAAGCCTCGATCGACCGCAACCCGGGGGAGTTCGCGGACCCGTACTCCCTCCGGGACGTGGTCTATCCGCAGGGCACGACCGGTGGCACCCTGGCCAGCAGCTTCCGCAACAAGATGACCGCCTTCGGCGCCGTCATCCCGGGTAACGAGCGCTGGTGGCACACGGCCAACGAGCGGATGAAGGTCGACTCGGCGGTGCAGATGACCAAGATCATGGCCGATGGCATGCTGGAGATGGCCCGGTACTCCGGGCCCGCCGGTGCCAAGTTCATGTGGGCGGACATGCCGGGGCTGAACGCCGACCGGGCGGACCTCGACCTGCTCGACGTCACGATCGGCACCTACAAGGACGCGTCGGCCGCGGTCGGCACGAGCCAGTTGGGCAACCAGGCCCTGCTCGGCGCCACCTCGTTCAACATCCCGATGTGGAACGGGCGCGGCAATTCGACCCCGACGGCGTCGGCTTTCGAGCTGGGGCACGCCCCGGGAGGTGTCTACCTGCCCCTGACCGACCCCGAGTACCAGACCAGCACGTACGTGGCGCCGATGCGTCTGGAGTTCAAGGTGGAGCGCCCCGACCACATGTCGGACGCGGCGTGGGCGAAGTTCGTCGCGGGGGGCTACGGCGACTTCCAGTTCAACATCCTCGTCGGCGACAAGGTCGTGCCGCTGGCCGTTCCTGCGGGGCAGAGCACGGACAAGTACTTCTCCTCGCGCATGTCGGCCAACAACCCCGACGCCATCTACCTGTCGGTCAACCTCGCGATCACCGACGCGCCGTACACCGGGGTGCAGGCCAGGCTCGCGGATTCCAAGACGGACCTGTACAAGCTCAACCCGACGTACCTGGCCTCGAACCCGGATCCGTTCCCCGGGCGCGGGACCGTCGAACAGCGGGGCTTCTTCGTGTTCGGTGACGGTCAGAAGAACGCCGAGTTCTCCTCGCCCGACGCGGTCTACGTGACCGTCGCCAACGCGGTCGTCGACGCGAAGCCGTCGGCGATGGTGAAGAAGCTGAAGGGCAACACGAACGAGTTGACCATCACGGTGCAGCAGACCCGTGTCGACGGCAGCGCGTCTCCGGTGACGGCCACGTTCACCATCGACAACAACGCTGCCGGCACCTACACCGTCGGCGACTACAAGGTGTACGTCGACACCAAGGGCAACACCCAGGTGCGGTCGATCTCCATCGTGTGACGCCTGTGAACCGCAGTTCCGCGCGACAACGGAGTGGAGCCACTGCCTTGGGTAGTGGCTCCACTCCGTTCGTGCGCCTTGGGCGTGGCCGTTCCTGTGGGCTGCTGTCACGGCTGCCGTCAAGCACTCCGCACGTGCCGCTGGCAGACCGTTCCGGAGGACACCGCCGAGGCCGCGGATCCGAAGCGGCCGCGGGGGTTCGCCGCGATCCGCCTCCCACATTTTCCTCCACGTGTCGGTCCGGATCGGCCCCGCCCAGTCGTCACCTGGGTGTCAGCGACCAGGGTGACGCAAGGAGAGCCCGATGAAAGACCCGACGTTCGCGCTCAAGGACTTCCCGCTCGCCATCGCCGCCGAGGCGGAACTGACCGCCACGTTGCGGTCCTGTCTGGACGGGCAGCGCCGTCACATCACCGGCGCTCTGGAGGGCTTGAGCGACACGGACCTGCGCCGTCCCGTGCTGCCGTCCGGATGGAGCTGCCTCGGTCTGGTCAACCATCTCGCCCTCGACGTCGAGCGGTTCTGGTTCAACGCCGTCATCGCCGGCCAGACTTCGGTGATCGCATCCCTGCCGCACACCGAGAACGTGTGGAACGTCGACCGGTCCGTATCGCCGGAGGACATCCTGGACCGGTACCGCACCTGCATCGACGCGGCCGACACGGTCATTCGTGAAACTCCGATGGACACCCCGCCGGCCTGGTGGCCCGCGAACAGGCTCGGCAGCTTCCGGCTGCACACCACCCGCGACATCATCCTGCATGTGATCACCGAAACCGCATGCCACGCCGGTCATCTGGACGCCGCCCGGGAGCTGATCGACGGAAAGCAGTGGATGGTGCACGGCGAGGCGTGAGTCCCTCTGCCCGCGCGGCGGCTGAGATGGTCCTCGGCCGGCTGACGGCCGACAGGAAAGGCCCGGACCAGCGGGAACACTGGTCCGGGCGTCGGCTTCCTCGATGCCCGCCGTCGGGGACCTGGTGGCCGCCGGCGGCGAGGAGCCTGCTCGTCAGAAGTAGCCGTACCAGCGGTTCGACTCCACCGTCTCGGTGTTCACATTGCTGGCGTTGTAGACCCGCACGCCGGCGTAGATGTCGTCGAGACCGACGTCCTCGTTCAGCGTCGAGCTGTTCATGCACACGGCAAAGGTGTAGTAGCCCGGCCCGCCGCCCGAGCTGTTGTCGTAGAGCGTCCGGTACGGGCCGCCGAGCAGGTCGTCGCTCCACTCGTCGTCGCCCCAGATCCGGACCTCGACCGAGTACTTGTCGTAGTACCAGCGCGAGGTGGCGCCGCTCACCTGGACCGTGTAGTCCCAGTACCGGCCGTCGTTGGTCTGGCACTGCAGGAAGATCTCCAGCTTCGCGGTCACGGCGAGCGCCGGGGCCGCGGTTCCGGCGACCGCTCCGGCGGCGACCACCGTGGCCGCGGTGAGGACGGTCAACGTCCTGCGGATGGCGTGCCTGAGCTTCATGGTCCCTCACTTCCTCTGATCGGGCTTGTCCTGCGCGCGGGGGCACGGTCGCTCGACCGCGCCGCGGCGTGCTGACCGTCGCGCCGTCGCACGGTCGCATCCGGCGCTGACGTGAACCTGACGCGCGCTGACCCGGGCGGCCCGGCGATCGCTAGCATTCGATTGGTTGACCGCTGAGGAGTGGAGGTGGCGACCATTCAGGTCCGACTTCTCGGGCCGGTCGACGTCACCGAGGGGGATCGCGCTCGACCGGTGCCCGGCTTACGGCGCAAGGCCCTGCTCGCGGCACTCGCCCTGCATGCCGGTGACGCCGTGCACCCCGACCTGCTCATCGAGATCGTCTGGGACGGGACGCCTCCGGCCACCGCGAAGAACTCCCTGCAACGTCACATCTCGTACCTGCGGGGGGTGCTCGGCGGAAGGGCGGCCATCACGGTACGTCCGCACGGCTACGTCCTCGACCTGGCAGAGGAGGCCACCGACCTGCACCTCGCGCAGCGGTTGATCGGTGAGAGCAGGCAACCGGGGGATCCCGCCGAGCGCGCCGTTGCCCTGCGCGCCGCGCTGGCCCTCTGGCGGGGACGGCCGCTGGCGGACCTGGCCGGGCTGCGCTGGTTGGACGAGCAGGCCGAGCGGTTGGCCGGACTGGAGCTGTCGGCCCGGGAGGCGTTGACCGACGCGCGGCTGGCGTTGGGTGAGCACGCGTCGCTCGTACCGGAGCTGGCGCGCCTGGCCGCGGAGCATCCGTACCACGAGCAGATCCACCACCGGCTGATGCTCGCGCTGTACCGCGACGGCCGCCAGGTCGACGCGCTGGCGGCCTACCAGCGGCTGCGCACCGCCCTGGCCACGGAGCTCGGAGTCGATCCGGGCCCGGCACTGCGTCAGCTGCACGCCGCCATCCTCCGGCAGGACGCCGACCTGGCGCCGCCGGCGGCGGTGTGCGGACCGACCCGGATGGCCGGCGCGGTCTCCCATCCGGCACCGCCACCCGCCCAGCTGCCCGTGGCCGTGCGGGGTTTCGCCGGCCGCCGTCCGGAGCTGGCGAGGCTCGACGCCCTGCTGCGCTCCGCGCGGGCGTCACGTGCCGGCCAGCCCGGTACCCCGCCCATCGCGGTCGTGTCCGGCACTGCCGGTGTAGGCAAGACCGCCTTGGCCGTGCACTGGGCACACCGGATGGCCGGCGAGTTCCCCGACGGCCAGCTGTACGTCGACCTCCGTGGCTTCGCCGGCCACGGCTGCCCGGTGGATCCGGCCACGGCGATCCGTGGCTTCCTCGACGCGTTCGGGGTGCCGGCGCAGCGGATTCCCGTCGAGCCGGCCGCGCAGGCCGGGCTGTACCGCAGCTTGCTGGCCGGCAGGCGGGTGCTCGTCGTCCTCGACAACGCCCGCGACGTCGCGCAGGTCCGGCCGCTGCTGCCCGCCGCACCCGGCTGCCTCGTCCTGGTCACCAGCCGCGACCAGCTGACCCCGTTGGTGGTGAGCGAGGGCGGGCACCCCGTGACGCTGGATCTGCTGTCGACGCGGGAGTCCCGGGAGCTGCTGGCCGGACGTCTCGGCGCGGACCGGCTGGCCACCGATCCGGGCGGGGTCGACGAGCTCATCACCCGGTGCGCGCGGCTGCCGCTCGCGCTGGCCATCGTCGCCGCGCGCGCCGTCACCCGGCCCGACTTTCCGCTCGCCACGTTGACCGCCGAGCTGCGGCACGCCGCGGACGTCCCGGCCGCCGCGCTGGATCCGTTCGACGGCGGGGACGTCGCCACCGACATCCGAGCCGTCTTCTCCTGGTCCTACCGGACCCTCACGGGCGAGGCCGCCCGGCTGCTCCGGCTGCTGAGCCTGCACTCCGGCCCGGACCTCACCGCGCCGGCCGCGGCGAGCCTCGCCGGCCGGTCGACCACGTCCGTGCGGCCACTCCTGGCGGAGTTGACCCGCGCGCACCTGCTGGGCGAGTCGGCCCCCGGGCGCTACGCCTGCCACGACCTCCTCGCCCGGTACGCCGCAGAGCTGGCCCACGACCACGACGACCCCGGTGCGCAGCGGCGTGCCCGGCGCCGGATGCTCGACCATTACCTGCACACCGCCGACGGCGCCGCCCGCCTGCTGGACCCGCATCGGGATCCGATCACCGACTCGGCGCCCGAGCCCGGCGCGGCCCCGGTGGTCCTCGCCTGTTACGAGGAGGCGCTCGCCTGGTTCAGGGCGGAGAAGGCGGTGCTCCTGGCCGCCGTCGGGCAGGCGGTCCACACCGGCGCCGACCGCCGCGCCTGGCAGTTGGCGTGGACGCTGCTGGACTTCCTCGACGTCCACGCCTACTGGCACGACCTGGCCGCGGTGCAGGACCTGGCGATGACGGCCGCCCGACGCCTCGACGACCGCCGCGGTCTGGCCCACGCGCACTGGGGCCTGGCGCGGGCCAGGGCGAAGCTGGGGGACAACGAGGACGCCCGCCGGCACTTCGAGCGCGCCCTGGCGCGGTTCGAACAGACCGGCGACCGCACCGGCCAGGCGCACACCCGGCTCAACCTGGCCTGGGTGCTCGACCGGCAGGGCCGCTACGCCGAGGCGTTGCCGCAGGCGCGTCAGGCGCTCGCGCTCTACCAGGCCCTCGGGCACGTGGCCGGGCAGGCCGACGGGCTCAACGCGATCGGTTGGTACCTGACCCACCTCGGGGAGCACCGGCAGGCGCTCGGCTACTGCCGGCGGGCCCTCGACCTGCACGAGCGGACCGGCGACCGGCGCCGCGCCGCCCAGGCCTGGGACAGCCTCGGTCACGTCCATCTCGACCTCGGCGACCACGTGCGGGCGACCGAGTGCTTCCGCAGCGCGCTCGCCCTGACCCGGGAGCTGAGCATCAGGTACGACGAGAGCATCGTCCTGACCCATCTCGGGAGCGCCCGCCACGCCGCCGGTGACCGGGTGGGCGCCCGCGCGGCATGGCGGGACGCGCTGGCGATCCTGGAACAGCTCGATCATCCCGACGCCGGCGCGGTACGCGTCCAGCTCGCGCAGCTCCCCTGAGGAACGCCACGTCGAGCCCTGCCCGGGTCGGGACACGTCCCGCTGTCGGCGCGCCGCTCGCCTAGTGACCTTCTGCGGCGAGGGTGTGGGCCGCCTCGGCGAAGGCGCGCATGCGGGCGGTGGCAACGTCGTGCTGACCGTGGTGGGCGGAGGCGGCGATTCCGGGGTGACGGCACGCACGGCGATGCTGTCCGTGCCGCTGGGCGTGGCGGCTGCGGGCGTGCGCCGCCGTGCCAGAATCTGGCCGTGTCCTACGTCCCCCCTCTGCCGCACCCGTCGATGCCCGGCGCTGCGACGCCGCTGATCGCGTACCCCCACCCGATCGCGCCGCCGCCGGGGTGCGCGGTGCTCGTCGTCTCCGTGAACCGGGGGCCGTACCTCGTGCCGGCTCCGGTGACCAGCCGGTTCAAGATCGACCGTCGGGTGGTGGCCATTCCCGGCGAGGGCACCTGGCACGTGGCGGTCCCGGCCGGTCCGCACGACGTCCGGTACACCGACTTCATGGGCATCCCCGTCATCACGACCACGCTCGCCGCGCAGCCGGGGGCGGTGCACCACCTCTCGTTCCGCTTCGGGGGCTGGCGCAACCGGGTGCACGACGGCTACGGCACCGACGTGACCCGGTTCGGCCTGTGGTCGAACTACAGCATCCTGCTCGTCATCCTGGGCGTCGGCGGACTGCTCTGCTGCGGGATGTTCGGGCTGATCGCCGCCTTCTCCGCCTCGGCCTGACCGAGGGAGGCCCGGCGGCGCCCTGCCACGGCGGGGCGCATGCGACGGCTCGTCATTCCCCGGCGCGACAGGTGGGCCGATCGGATCCTGGTCCGAGCCGGATCGTCTGCTCGCGCAGGATGTCGATCGTGCGGCGCAGGTAGCTGACGATCGCCGCCTGTTCGGCCGGGTCGTAGTCGGCGATGACGCCGCCGAGCGCCCGGCCGAGCCCGGCGAACGCGTCGGCAAGCTCCGGGTGCTCGGCGTCGGCGGCGCGGATGATCGCCCGCCGGCGGTCGCCGGGGTCGGTCTCCCGCACGACGTAGCCGCCGGCCGCGAGCCGCGCTACGACGCTGGTGATTCCCGCGGCGGTCAGCCCGGTGCGCCGGGCCAGCTCGCTCGCGCTGAACGGCCCGTCGGTGGCGATCAGCTCAAGCGTCTTCAGGTCGCCGGCCGACAGCCCCAGGCGCGCCGCGACGGCCTGGTGGAACAGCACGACCGCACCGCTGAGGTCGCGGCCCAGGTTCCGTTCGACGTGCGCGCCCTCGGTTGACACTCCGCCCACCAATACTTAGATTCGGCGTAGTAATTACTACGTTCCAGCTAAGTAAATCAGGGGGACCGCGATGACCACCACCGCACACGCCGGCGTCCTCGACACCCTGACCGGGCTCGAGGCCTGCTGGCAGGCCGGCGACGCCGACGCGTACGCCACGCTGCACGCGCCGGAAGCCACCTATGTGGCGTTCGACGGCACCGTGATGACCGGCCGGGACGAGATCGCCGCGGGCCACCGGCCCCTGTTCGACGGCATCATGCGCGGCTCCCGGCTCGCCGTCGTCGAGCGCACGATCCGCTTCACCGACCCCGCGACGGCGATCGTGGTGCAGCGCGCGGGCATCATCATGCGCTGGCAGAGGGGCCGGACCGTCCCGTCGGCGAAGCGCGTGTCGACGAACACGACGGTCCTGCGCCGCGACGGGGACCGGTGGATCGTCGCGGCGTTCCAGAACACCCGGTACCACCCGTGGGCGAAGACCCTCATGGGGCGGCTGATGACCCGCTCGACCCCATGACTCCGGTCGGCCTCACTATCCTGTGCCGGTGATCAGCACCACGGTGCGTATGGCGCTGGCGGCGCTGGCGATCGGGACAGCGGTGGCCGGGTGCACCACCGCGGATCGCCCGGCGGCCGAATGGCAGCCGCCGGCCGCGACCGGGTCGGACGCCGGGGCGTCGCCGAGCACCGGCGGGCCGGGCGTTGCCCCGCCGGTCGAGCTGCGGCTGGCCTTCGCGGGCGACGTGCACTTCACGGGCCGCACGCTGCGTCTGCTCGACGACCCGCGGACGGCATTCGGCCGCACCGCCTCGGTACTGCGCGACGCCGACCTCACCGTGGTGAATCTTGAGACGGCGGTGACGGACCGCGGCACCCCGCAGCCCAAGCGCTATCGGTTCCGATCGCCGGAGACCGCCTTCACGGCGCTTCGCGCGGCCGGGGTCGACGCCGTGTCGCTCGCCAACAACCACACCCTCGACTACGGCCAGGTCGGGCTGTCGGACACGCTGGACGCGGCGGCGGACGCCGCCTTCCCGGTGTTCGGGGCGGGCCGCGACGCCGGCGCGGCGTACGCGCCCTGGCTGAGCACCGTGCAGGGCGTGCGGGTCGCGGTGCTGGGCATGTCGCAGGTGCACGACCTGGCCGCGCAGTGGAAAGCGACGCAGAGCCGCCCGGGCATCGCGATGGCCTTCGACAGGTCCCGGGCCGACGCCGCCGTGCGAGCAGCCCGCGACCGGGCCGACCTGGTGATCGTCTTCATGCACTGGGGCGTCGAGGGCAACCCCTGCCCGACCGGGGAGATGACGGCGTTCGCCCGGCGGCTGGCCGCCTCCGGGGCGGACATCGTGGTCGGCACCCACGCGCACACCCTGCTCGCCGACGGTTGGCTGGGCGAGACCTACGTGCACTACGGGCTCGGCAACTTCCTCTGGTACAGCGAGTCGCACAGCACCGACTCCGGCGTCCTGCGGCTGACCGTGCGCGGGCGGACGGTGACCCGCACCGAGTTCCTGCCGGCGACGGTGTCCGGCACCGGGCAGCCCGTCCTCGTGTCCGGCGCGGCCCGCGAGCGCATCGAGGACAGGATCGCCGCGGCGAGGCGCTGCACCGGCCTCACGGCGAGGCGGCCCTGAGCCCCTGATCAGTCCGACGGGGGAGTGGGCACGGTGAGGTGGCCGAGCATGGTGCCCAGTTGTGCGGCGTACGCGTCGAGGAACTCGGGCGAGTCGGCCGCCAGGCCGGTCAGCCGGCGGACGACCTGCGGCAGCACGGTCGGCGCCAGCGCCGCCGCGAAGAACGTCAGCACCACGTACGCGGGGTCGAGGTCGGCGGACAGCTCGCCGGTCCGCTGCCGGCGGCGCACGTCCTCGACCATCGCCGTGAAGTACCTGTGGGCCTGCGCCTCGCCTTCGGTGTCGGCGGCCGCTCCCGTGTCGGCGAGTCCTTCCCAGATGAGCAGCCGCGCCCAGGACCGCTGGGTCGCGCCGAGCCGGAGGAAACCCGCGACCACGTCGGCCATCGGCAGGTCGGGTTGAGCGGCGCCGCTCGTGGACCGCCATCGCTCCTGCAGGGCCTGGTAGAGGCCTTCCTTGCCGGCGAAGTAGTAGGAGATCAGCTGCTGGTTGACCCCGGCGCGAGCGGCGATCGCGCTGGTGCGGGCGCCCGCGAAGCCGTGCTCGCCGAACTCGATGAGCGGCACGACGATGCGCATCACCGGCGCGGTGCCGCCGTTGCGCCGCCGGATGGCCGCGCGGCTCGGCCGGTGACGGCGGCCCGCCCCGCGCGGGCCGATCACCGGAGCGGTCCGGTGGCGCCCGACCCGAAGGTCACGTGCCGCTGGTCGCGCCGAACAGGTAGCGCAGCTCGTCCAGCATGACGACCAGCACGCCGGCGAGCAGCGCGCCGACGACGACCAGGACCGCCTCGCCCGGCCGTACGGGTCCGGCCGGTGCGAGCGCGCCGGCGACGGCGCAGCCGACGAGGACCACGTTGCGCCACACGTGGTGCCGGCCCAGCGGCGCGGCGGTGCGGCCGAAACACCGGCAGGTGGCGCCGCCCCGCCGCAGGTTCGTGGCGACGGCCACCGTGAAGGCGAGCAGGAGGGCGCCCGCGCAGAGGAAGCCGGCCGGCGGGAACACCGCCAGCAGCACGACGGCGGTGAACTCGGCGGCGACCACGGCCGCGGCGAGCGGGCCGGGGGGCCGGTAGCCCATGTCGCGCACCGAGCGCGTGAACTCGCGGTAGGCGGCCCGGCCGGAGACCTTGCCGACCGCCGCCGCCAACAGCACCGTGCCGAGCAGCACCCGGCACCCGATCTCGACGTACACGGGGTCATCGCCTCCCTCTGGCCACGCCGAGGATCGCCCGGCGTGGCACCGCTCCGAAATGCCGCGAGTCCTGGCTGCGGGCGTTGTCCCCGCGTACCGTCACGGCGCCGTCGGGCTCGATCCGGTGCACCCGCTTGACCATCCACGTCAGCTCCGCCTCCGGGACGACGTCGCGGGCCCGGAAGACGACGAGGTCACCGGCGGCCGGTGTCCGCCCGACCCGGACGACGAGCAGATCGCCGTCGTGCAGCGTCGGCGCCATGCTGTGTCCGCGTACGACCACCACGCGCCAGCGGCGGCGCAGCCAGCCGGTCACGTCGCCGCCAACTGGTAGCCACCGGCCTGGAGGCGGAACAGGCGCGCGTACTCGCCGTCGGCCGCCATCAGCTCGTCGTGCGCCCCCGACTCGATGACGCGCCCGGCGTCCAGCACGATGATGCGCCGCGCGTCGCGCAGGGTGCTGAGCCGGTGGGAGATCAGGAGCCCGGTACGGCCGTGGCGGATGCGGGCCAGCGAGGCGTGCACGCGGGTCTCGGCGTCGGCGTCGAGCCCGGAGCTGGGCTCGTCCAGGATCAGCAGGTCGGCGTCGGCGCGCATCAGGGACCGGGCGAGCGCGACCCGCTGCCACTGCCCGCCGGAGAGCGTCACCCCGGGCTCGCCGTCCTGGTCGGCGAAGGTGCGGCTGAGCAGCGTGGCGTACCCGTGGGGGAGGTCGCGGAGGCGGTCGTGGATCTCGGCGCGGGCGGCGGCGGCCTCGACCTGCTCGGGCGTGTGCGGCAGCCGGCCGATGCCGACATTCTCCGCGGCGGTGAGGTCGTAGCACATGAAGTCCTGGAACACCGCCCCCATCCGCCGGCGCACCGTCTCGACCCGTAGGTCGCGCAGGTCCACGCCGTCCCAGGTGATCCGGCCGCGGTCGGGGTCGTAGAACCGGCAGAGCAGCTTGACGAGGGTGCTCTTGCCGGCCCCGTTGAGACCGACGAGCCCGACGGCCTCGCCGGCGTCGATGGTGAGGTCGACGCCCCGGAGGATCCAGGGACCGTCCTCGTCGTAGCGGAACCACACGTCCTCGAACCGGATCGCGGCGCGCAGCGGCGGGGCCGGCCGGGTCCCGTCGACCAGGTCGGCGGGAGTGTCGAGAACGGCGACGTAGTGCCGGAACAGCCGCATCGCGGTGCCCGCCTCGCCGAGCTGACCGGCGATGCCGGCCAGGCCGCTGTGTGCCGCGGCGAGCGCGGCCAGCAGGAGGGTGAGGTCACCGAGGCTGAGGCGGCCGCGGACCGCGGCGTTCACCGCGACCACCGTCGCGGCGAGTGTCGCGGCGACGCCGGCCAGCGCCCAGCAGGTCTGCACCGCCGTGGCGTGCCGCGCGGCGGCCAGCTCGATCCGGGCGGCGGCCCGCACGGCGCCCGTGAGCCGGTCGTGGAAGAACCGGCCGAGATGGTAGAGGCGCACCTCCCGGGCGGCGCGCAGGTCGGTCAGCACGGTCTGGAACAGGAACCGGGCCCGGAACAGGCCGGCGCTGTCCTCCACGGCCCGCGCGGCCCGGCGGGACAGCCGCAGTTGAATGAGGAACTCGGGCGCGGCCACGGCGAGCAGGAGCAGGCCGGCCGGCGGCCAGAGGGACGTCAGGATCGCGGCGAAGCCACCCACCGTCACGACGTTCTGGGCCACGTTGACCGCGAACATGACGACCACGTACGGCGTCTGGTCGGCGGCCTGCTGGGCCAGGGCCAGCCGATCGCGCAGCGCCGGCTGCTCGAAGGGGCGAAGGCCGAGGAAGCCGTTCAGCTTCCGGTACAGCCGCACCTCGGCGGCGATCGTGATCGCGTGCTGCAACGCCGTGGTGAAGTAGCCGGACAGGCGGTTGGCGATCGCCGCCAGGGCGCCCAGGGCGGCGATCGCCACGGCGTACCAGGTCGCGGTCGACGGGCTGGCCGAGCGGCCCCGCCCGACCTCGTCGAACAGCAGCTTCGTGAACCACGCGACGCCCAGCGGCGGCGCCGCGCCGACGAGGACGAGGGCGACCACGGCGGTGAGCGCCTTCGGGTCGGCGCAACCCAGCCGCAGGGCGGCTCGCAGCGTGGCCACGATCAGGCCAGGACCGGAAGCTGGTGGCCGGCGTCCGCGACGACGCCGTCGACGATCGACAGCACGGCGGGGAAGCCCTTGACCTGGAACTCGCGCTCGGCGAGCTGTTCGGAGATCGTCGCCGTCTCGAAGGTGGTCAGGCGGGGCGCGATCGCGGCGGTCTCCTCCGGCGTGCCGATCATGAGGACGAGGGTGTCGTCGCGGTAGCGGTCGGCGTCGGCGGTGAGGTCGTCCAGGAGGGTCTGGCACGGCGGGCAGGTCGGGGTCAGCATGACCACCGTGCGCCGGCCGGCGGTCAGATCGGCGTGCGCGAAGCCGCTGACCCGCAGGCCCGGGGCGGGCAGCACCTCGGGGACGGGCTCGCCGTCGTGGGCGTGGCCGGCCTGCGCCTCGCGTAGCCGGCGGGCCAGCGCCAGGGTCAGGACGAGGTTGAGCACGGCGACGGCGCCGACGACAGCGAGAGCGGCGTAGGCGAAACCCGGCATGGGAACTCCTCGGCGAGTCAGGCGGGGGCCGCGCCGGCCGGCGCGGCCCCCAGGGGAGATCAGGTCAGCAGACGCCGGCCTTCTTGACGTAGCAGAGCGACCGGGACGTGGAGGTCACGCAGGCGCCGTTGCAGTTGTAGTAGCCCTGCCGGTAACGGCGGAAGTAGACGCCGCCCGAGCAGTAGCCGTCGGACGCGACGCACGCGCACGCCTTGCCGTTCTCCGGCACGCAGGCGCCGGCCTCCTCGCGGCCGAGCACCTTGCCGAGCATGGCGTCGCCGACCCGGTTGATGATCCTGGTCATGGGCAGACCTCCTTGTGAGGGGTGGTTGCCCGTCACTGTGCCGGTCGCCGCTGCGCCCGCCCTGCGCTTCTACTGCGCACCCGCTGCGCGCCGCCAGCACGCCAGCGATTCGCGCAGGTCACCGGCGTACGCGGCGTCGAAGTGCTCGAAGATGCGCAGCGCCTCCTCGCCCAGCGCGACGGCCCGGTCGTGCCGCCCCAGCGCGGCCTGCGCCCGGGCCAGCAGGCTCAGCGAGTTCGCCAGCGGGAACGGCTGCCCGATGCCCCGCAGCATCGCCACCGAGCCCTCCAGCTCGGCCACCGCCCGGCCCGCGTCCCCCTCTTCGAGGTGCACCTTCCCGAGCAGCCGGCGGGAGATCGCCTCGCCCCACCCGTGGCGCATCCCGCGGAACGCCGGTGCCGTACGGGTCAGCAGCCGTCGCGCCGAGTCGCGGTCGCCGGCGGCGAGGTGCGTCGCGGCCAGCGCCTGCTCGGCGGTGGTCACGCTCATCCGGTCACCGAGCCGCCGCGCGGCGGCCACCGCCCGCCGCAGGTGCTCCAGGGCCTGCGGCCACCGCTCGGCGTGCCGGTGCAGCAGCCCGAGGCTCTCCAGCGCGAGCGCCTCGCCCCACAGGTCGCCGCCGTCGGCGAAGAGCTGCCGGGCCGCGGCGCAGGCGGCGTGGGCGAACGGGGAGGTGTGCTGGTACTGCCCGTACTGCATGCCGAGAGCCAGCAGCACGTGTCCGCCGACCGGGCCGACCGGCCAGTGCGCGGCCGACAACCGCACCATGAGCAGCAGCGCGGCGTCCGCCTCCCGCAACCGGCCGAGCTGACGGCAGCACAGCGAGTAGCCCTGCAGCGCGACGAGCCGGTACGCCACCAGCGGTCCCCGGCTGTCGCGGTGCGCGGCGCGCAGCAGCGGCACGGCCTCGGCGTGCCGGTCCAGCATGCGGTAGGCGGTGCCCAGGTGGAGCCGCAGCGCCGTCCGGGTCGGCACCGGCAGGTCGGCGTGGCGGTCGAGCACGCCGCGCAGGCAGTCGACGTACTCGGGCAGGTGCTGGCTGCGCATCGTCGCGAAGTTGCCCATCGTGCAGGCCAGCCGCCCGGCCAGGTCGACCGCGTCCAGCTCCAGCAGGTCCCGCACCGCCGCGACCAGGTTCTCCCGTTCCGCCTCGAACCAGTCGACGGCGTCCCAGGCGTCGAGCACGGATTCCGCATCCGCTCCCGGCAGGATCCTGCAGGGCAGCGCCGCGTCGGCACGTTCGGCGTACGCGTGCAGCCGTGCGTACCAGTCGATCACCTGCTGGTCGGTGACGGCGGTGCGCTCCCGGGCGTGCAGCCGGACCAGGTCGTGCATCCGCACCCGCCCGCCGGGCTCGGCGGTCAGCAGGTGGGCCCGGCACAGCTGTTCCAGCAGCGGCTCGGTGGTGTCGTCCCACATCCCGAAGCTGCGCAGCGTCGTACGGCTGAGCACCGCGAGCAGCCGCGCGGCGGGCGGGGACAGCCGCTCGAACCCGACGGTGAAGGTGCTGCGCACGTCGAGCCCGTCGAGCGACAGCTCGTCGAGGCGGCGCCGCTCGTCGCGCAGCCGCTCGCGCAGCCGTGCCACGGTCATGGCCTCCCGTTCGGCCAGCCGCACGCCGGCGATGCGCAACGCCAGCGGCAGGCGCCCGCACAGCTCCACGACGGCGGCGGCGGCCCCGGCCTCCCGGTTGATCCGTTCGGCGCCGGCGAGCCCGGCCAGCAGCTCCAGGCCGTCGTCGAGGGGCAGGACGTCGAGCGCGACGACCTCGGTGCCGGGGAGTCCGGGCAACGCCGCCGTGCTGGTGACGAGCGCGGTGCTGCCACCGGGTGGCAGCAGCGGGCGCACCTGCGCGGCATCGGCGGCGCTGTCGAGCATCACCAGCATGGGATCGTCGGCGAGCACGGATCGATACAGCGCCGCGCGTTCCTCGGCCGCCACCGGGATGGCCGTGCCGGCCACTCCCAGGGCGCGCAGGAAGGCGCCGAGCACCGCGCCGGGCCGCGCCGGGTCGGCGGTGTTGCCGCGCAGGTCCGCGTACAGGCATCCGGCGGGGAAGCGGTGCCGGCTCTCGTGCGCCGCACGCAGCGCCAGCGTGGTCTTGCCCGTTCCCGCGAGCCCGGTCACCACGACGACCTGCGCCGCCCCGGCGGCCGGCGGGGTGCGCCCCAGCAGCGACAGCAGCAGTCCGAGCTCCTTGTCGCGCCCGACGAAGTCGCCGGTGGCGCCGGGAAGCTGGTTGGGCCGCACCCAGGCCCGCCGGGACGCCTCCCGCTCGCTGCCCAGGATCTCCCGGTGCAGCTGTTGCAGCTCCGGCCCCGGGTCGATGCCGTGCTCCTCCGCGAGCACCCGGGCCCCGTCCCGGTACACGGCGAGTGCCTCCGCCTGCCGGCCGCTGCGGTGCAGCGCCGTCATGAGCTGGCCGCGCAGCCGCTCCCGCAGGGGCCGATCCCGCACCAGCGTGGTCAGCTCCGGCACCAGGTCCTGGTGCAGGCCGAGCGACAGCAGCGCGTCGACGCGCAGCTCGACCGCGTGCTCGCGCAGCTCGCGAAGCCGGTCGCGCTCGGCGTCGACCAGGCTCGTGCTGACGTCGACGAAGGCCTCGTCGCGCCAGCGCGCCAGGGCCCGGTCGAGCAGCTCCACGGCGCAGCGGGCGGCGGTGGCGGCGGTGGCGGCCCGCACATCGTCGGCGAACTCCGCCGCGTCCACGACGACCGCGGCGTTCAACTGGTAGCCGGGGGAGAGGGTGAGGATCAGCTCCGGCGTCGTCGCGCGCCGGATCGAGGCGACGATCGCCTGCACCCGGTTACGCGCCCCGGCGGGCGGGTGCTCCGGCCAGAGGCCGTCGATCAGGCGGTCGACGGAGACGATGCGTCCACTGTGGGCCGCCATGCTCGCCACGAACGCCCGCTCCAGCGGGGCCAGGGAAACGGCCACCCCGTCGACGCTCAGCTCGGTCCGTCCGAGAACGCCGATCCGATACCCACGCACTGCGCAAAGCTAGCGCGGCGTCCGCGGGGTCGCGCTCGCGAGTATCCGGTGGGCGCCGGGGTCTCCGGGAGGGCGGCCGGCAACCGCCGTCCCGCCCCGACCGGGTGTCAGGCGGTGCGCGGGGACACCAGGCCCGACTCGTAGGCGAGGACCACGAGTTGGGCGCGGTCGCGGGCGTGGAGCTTGGCCATGGCCCGGTTGATGTGGGTCTTCGCGGTCATCGGACTGATCACCATGCGATCGGCGACCTCGTCGTTGGACAGTCCCTGCGCGACAAGGGCGACGGCCTCGCGTTCGCGGTTGGTCAACTCGTCCAGCCTCGCGTCGGCGCCGGTGTGGAGGGGCTGGGTGACGTACCGGTTGATCAGCTTGCGGGTGATCGATGGTGCCAGCAGGGCGTCGCCGCGGGCGGCGACGCGTACGGCGTGCAGGAAGTCCTCCGGCTGGATGTCCTTGACGAGGAACCCGGCCGCGCCGGCGCGCAGCGCGTTGAAGACGTACTCGTCCAGTCCGTAGTTGGTCAGGATGACGACGTGTACCCCGGCCAGGGCCGGATCCGCGGCGATGCGGCGGGTCGCCTCGATGCCGTCGACGACCGGCATCTGAATGTCGATGAGCGCGATGTCGGGCAGGTGCTCCCGGGCCAGCGCCACGGCCTCGCCGCCGTCGGCGCCCTCGGCGACCACCTCGATGTCGTCCTCGATGTCGAGGAGCGCGCGGAATCCGCTGCGAAGGAGCGGCTGGTCGTCGACCAGCAGGACACGGATCATGAGAGCTGGTCCACGGGAAGTTCGGCCTGGACGGTGAAGCCGCCCTCGCGGCGCGGCGCCGCGATCAGGTGACCGCCGAGGGCGGTGACCCGTTCGCGCATCCCGAGCAGCCCGACGCCGGGCACCGGAGCGCTGTCCGGCGTGGTCCCGCCGTCGTCGTCGATCCGGATGAGCAGGGCGTCGGGGCGGTAGTCGATCCGGACCCAGGCGTTGGTGGCGGCGGCGTGACGGGCGACGTTGGTCAGCGACTCCTGGATGATCCGGTAGGCGGTCCGGTCCACCGCGGCCGGCACGTCGTTCCGGCGTCCCTCGATCGACAGCTTCGCGTCCAGGCCGGCCGTCCGGGCCCGTTGCACCAGGTCCGGAACCTGGTCGAGGCCATGCGGCCGGCTCCGGTCGTCGTCGCGCAGCGCCTCCAGGGTCGCGCGCAACTCCCGGGCCGCCTCACGGCCGGCCTCCCGGATCGCCAGCAGGGACTCCGGCACCTGTTCGCCCCGCTTCTGGGCCAGGTGGACGGCGACCTCTGCCTGCACCTTGATGACGGAGATCTGGTGGGTGAGCGAATCGTGCAGCTCCCGTGCGATGTGCAGCCGCTCCTCGTCGGCGCGGCGCCGCGCGGTCTCCTCGCGGGTGCGCTCGGCCTCGTCCGCCCGGCGCTCGGCCTGTCGCAGCGCTTCACCCGCCGCGCCGGCGGCGATCAGCCAGGCCAGCTCGAGGGCGCCTCGGGCCTGCGCGAACGCCTCGCCCGTGTCGTGCAGACCGGAAACCATCGCCGCGACGGGGAGAGCGGCCAGCATGAGCACGCTCGCCGCCACCGTGACGGTGCGGTGTCCGGCCCGCACGGCGGCGTACACCGCGAACAGGTACGCGACGGCCGGCACGTCGAAGCCGGCCGCCTGGTGCCCCACCGCGCACAGCCCGGTGACGGCCAGCACGGGAACCGGGGCGCGGCGGCGCGCGGCCAGCGCCAGGCCGCCGGCCGTCAGCAGCGCGTACCCGAGCAGGTCGGGGCCGGTGGTGGAGTGCTGCCCGGACAGCCCGGTGACCAGCAGGATCGCCGCCACGCCGACGGCGACCACCCAGTCGCTGACACCGATCCGTCCCTTACCCATGCGCGCACCCTAGCGGGATGTCCACCCCGGGCGACTCCTGCGCGCGGACGATCGGCCGGCTACCGCGGACGCGGTACCCGGCCGTGTTCTGCGACATCCGTGGCAGCCGGATGCGTCGCACGCGGCAGCGTGAAGTGCCCGCGCCGGCAGGACGACAGGTGGCGGGGCGGCGGACAGGATCAGACACGTCCGATCGTCGAAGGAGAAGGAGCACCTCATGTCCACCCGTCACCTGTTCACCGCCACCGCAGCCGCCCTGGTCGGGGGGTTCGGGCTTGCCACACCGGCGGCCGCGCACGTCTCGGCCCCGTCGGCCGCGGCCGATCCCTCCACCCTGACCACCGGGCGACTCGTGGGCAGCGTGGCCGTACTGGTGGCGCTGGCCGGCGTGGTCGTCGGTGGGCTGGCGCTGGCCCGCTCCGCCGGGCGGATCGGCAGCGGCAACGGCAGGCGAGGGGCCGTCGTGGCCCTGGTGGCCGGGCCGACCGGCATGGTTGTCGGCGGGCTGGTGGTGGCCGCCGCCAAGGGCGGTCCCGGCACCGGCTACGGGATCGTCGGTGGCTTCCTGGCCCTGGCGATCGGCCTGATCGCCGCGGTCCTCGGCTGGCTCGCCCTGGCCCGCTCCCGCAGCGCTGCCTGACCGCTCGACGGGGCGGCGGGTGGTCGCGGGCGCGGGGAGACCGTCGCCGCTGGCGCGTTCCTGCCGGCCGGCTGGGCCGCCCGCACCCGCACCGCCGTCGCCCTGCGCACCGGGTGGCGGGGGCGGGCGTCATGCGGGGGATCGCCACTCCTGCTCGTCGGGATCTGTACGCTAAAAACCTCACACGATGTGAGTTTCAAGCCCGGGTGGCGGACGACACGGGGGAGTCATGCGGATCGGCGACCTGGCGGCGCGGGCCGGGGTGAGCGTGCGGTCGCTGCGTTACTACGAGGAGCAGGGCCTGTTGATCAGCAAGCGCAGCACCGGCGGGCATCGCTACTACACCGAGGACGACGTCGACCTCGTGCGCTACATCCAGCGGCTGTACGCGGCGGGCCTGTCCAGCCAGACGATCCTCGAGGTGCTTCCCTGCCGGCAGGCGCCGAGCGACGCCAACAGCGACGCCGCGTTCGCCCGCCTCACCGAGGAACGCGACAAGCTGAGCAGCCACATCGCCGATCTGACCCTCACGCGGGAGTCGCTCGACGAGTTGATCAGCCTGAACCGCACCCGCCGGGCGGCGGCCGGACGTGGTGGACGTGAGGAGGAAATGAGTACGTGAGTCCCGAGAGCCTGTTGGTGTTCGTCCTGGCGGCCGTCGCGGTCATCATCTTCGCGCGGTGGCTGGCCTCGCGGACCGGTCTGCCCTCGGCGGCGCTCCTGACGCTGATCGGCATCCTCTACGCGCTGCTACCGGGACCGAACATCACGCTGGACCCGCACATCGTGCTGACCATCGTCCTGCCACCGTTGCTCTACAGCGCGGCGCTCGATTCGTCACTGCTGGCGATCCGCAGGAACATGCGCATCGTGGTCAGCCTGTCCGTGGTCCTGGTGCTCGTGACCGCGTTGGCCATCGGGCTGGGGTTCCACCTGTTCGTCGCCGGGGCGACCCTGGCCGCGGGTGTCGCGGTCGGCGCGGCCGTCGCGCCTCCCGACCCGGTGGCGGCGCTCGCGGTGGGCCGGCGGGTGAATCTTCCGCCGAAGCTGGTCACCATCATCCAGGGTGAGGGGCTGCTCAACGACGCCACCGCGTTGACGATCCTCAGCGTGGCGGTGACCGCGGCCGTCAGCGGCACCTTCTCCTTCCCCGCGGCCGCCGCACAGTTCGTTCTCGCGGCGGCCGGCGGACTCGTGGTGGGCGCCGCGGTCGCCTGGGGTGTGCGTCTGGCCCGGCCGCTGACCAGGGATCCGTTGCTGTCCAACGCGATCTCGCTCGCCACCCCCTTCGTGGCGTTCCTGCTCGGCGAGGAGTTGCACGTCTCGGGGGTCCTCGCGGTGGTGGTCGCCGGGCTGATCGTCGGGCACCACACGCCCCGGCTCGCCTCCGGCGCCAGCCGGCTCCAGACCAGCGCGGTGTGGCGGCTGGTCGACTTCCTTCTCGAGGGGTTCGTCTTCCTCCTGATCGGGCAGCAGTTGCCCGAGGTCGTGAAGGGGCTGCGGCAGTACGACACCTCCACGATCGTCATCGCCGTGGCGGTCTCGTCCGGCGTGGTCCTGCTCCTGCGCCCGCTGTGGCTGGTCCTGAACCAGTCGCTCCCTCGCTGGATGCACACCCGCCTCGGCGGCGCCTCCGAGGACGACGACGACACCGCCGGCTCCACCCGCAGCGCCGCCTCCGAAGCGCGCAACGCCCGGCGGCTGACCGGCCGCGAGGTCGTGGCGCTCAGCTGGTCCGGCACCCGCGGGGTCATCACCCTCGCCGCGATCTTCACCCTGCCGCTCGCGACCGACAGCGGGGCACCGTTCCCGGACCGGGATCTGCTGTTGTTCTGCGCGTTCATCGTCGTACTCGTGACGCTGGTCGGTCAGGGGCTCACCTTCGCGCCGCTGGTGAGCGCGTTGGGTCTGCGTGCCGACGAGGCGGATCAGGTCCGGATCCGGAACGAGGCACGGTCGGCATCCGTCGAGGCCGCCCTGGCCCGGCTCTCGGAGATCGTCGTCGAGGAACCGGAGCACATCGACGCCGTCGAGACGATGCGCGCGCAACTGCAGAGCCGGTTGACCCGCTACCGGGGCCGCCTCGACCTGCTCCAGGCGGCGGACCTGTCCGGGATGCCGGTCTCACCCGAGTACGAAGCGGCGTTGCGCATCCGCCGGGCCGCGATCGATGTCCAGCGCGAGGAGCTGTTGCGGTGGCGGGACGCCGGCCGGCTGCCGGACGAAGGGCTGCGCGTCCTCGAACGCGAACTGGACCTTGAGGAGCTCCGCCTGCCCACCCGCATGCCGTAGGAGGCCCACGAGAAGCTGACCTCGACGGTTCATTCCGCCCGGCGGAGGAGACCTCACCTTCGAGGAGCCACCCGGCCAAGGCCCCGCACAGCTAGAGCAGCGGGAGATAATCCTCCGGACGCCAGCCGACGATCACCTTGGTGAACAGCCGCGCGCCGAGCCGGCCGTAGAACCGCTGCGCCGCCACGTTTTCGGGCTTCACCTCCCACCGGATGGCGAGCCGGTCGACGGCGGCGCATCGGGCGAGCGCCGTCATCAGTTCTCGCCCCACCCCGCCGTCTCGGGCCTGCGCGCGGACGTACAGGTCGTCCAGTGCGAGGATGTCCCCGCCGGTCCACAGGTGCAGCCGGCGCTGCGCGGACACGTAGCCCAGGGGTTCGCCGGCCCGCTCGGCCAGCAGGACCGTGACGTCGTCCCTCCTGAGCAGTTCGTGCCACCGCTCGGCGGTCACCGTGACGTGCGCGCTGTCGCCCTCGTGGGCGGCGATCTCCCGGACCAGGGTGTCCACGACGGGCGCGTCGTCCGGGCCGGCCCGGCGGATGCTGATGGTGTCGTTCATGGTGCTCTCCTTTTCGAGGTGGCGGCCGGGCGGCACCGGACGCGGCCGGTGCCGCCCGGGAGGGATCACGGGGTGTCGATCGCGGCGAGGACGTCCAGCCTGGCGGCGCGCCGGGCGGGCAGCAGCCCGGCGAGCAGGCCGGCGGCGAGGGCGACGGCCAGCACGAGCAGCAGCCGGCCGGCCGGCACCGCCAGCACGGTCGGAGCGTCCCGCCCCAGCGCGCGGACCGTGGCGGCGCCGAAACCGACGCCCAGCACGATCCCCAGCACGCTGGCCAGCGCGGCGACGAGCACCGCCTCGCCGCGGATCATCCAGCCCAGCTGCCGGCGGGTCATCCCCACCGCGCGGAGCAGCCCGATCTCCGCGGTGCGCTCGGTGATCGACAGGGCGAGGGTGTTGGTGATGCCGAGCAGGGCGATCAGCACGGCCAGCATCAGCAGGACCGTCACCAGGCCGAGCACCTGGTCGATCATCTGGGTCCGGCCAGCCACCGCGGCGGCCTGGTCGCGCACCTGCGCGGTCGGGGTGTCGGCCAGGGCCGCTGTGATCGCCCGCTCGGCGGCGGCCCGGCCCGTCCCGTCGGCGGTGCGGATGAGCACGCTCGCGTCCATCTCCTCGCTGTAGAGCCGGGCGAAGGTGTCCAGCGAGATGAGGTAGTCGGTGGAGAGTGCCCTAGCGTCCCCGTCCCGGAGCAGGCCAACCACCGGAAGGCTGCGGGTGCCGGTCCGGGAGAAGGTCATGGGCAGCTCGTCCCCGACGGCCAGGCCCCGGTCCCGGGCCACGTGCTCGGCCAGCACGATGCCCCCGCCGGTCAGTGCCGCCAGGTTGCCGGTGGTGAAGTGCAGGGACGTCACCCGGGGCAGCGTCGCCGGGTCCACGGCGGTGAGAGCCTGGGTGGCGTCCCCGTCGCGCCAGTGCCCGTAGCGCAGCCGGGACGCGACCGCCACCTCGGGCAGCCGGCTCACCCGGTCGTACACGGCGGGGGAGAGGCCACCGAGCATCTCGTTGCGGGCGCTCTCCACGACGTGGTCGGCGGTGATCACCTCGGCATAGGACGCCCGGACCGAGCTCTTGACCGACGTGCCGAGGACGGCCATGAAGCTGATCAGCGCGAGGCCGAGCGCCAGCGCCAGGGCGGTCGCCGCGGTGCGTCGCGGTGTGCGGGCCGCCGACTCGTTGGCCAGCCGGCCGGTCACCCCGACGGCCAGGGGCCGGCCGACGAGGCGTACCAGGATCGGGGTGATGGCCGGGCCGAGCAGCGCGAGCCCGCCGACGGCGCCCAGCGCGCCGACGCCGAGCAGCGGGACGGGCGCGCCGGCGGCGAGCACCGCCGCGGTCGCGGCCAGACCGGCTGCGGCGGCCAGCGCACCCGTGATCACCCGGAGCCGTCCGGTGCGGGCGGCGGCCGCCTCCCGCAGCGCCGCGACCGGCGCCACCGCGGCCGCGCGCCGCGCCGGCCCGACCGCCGAGCCGACCGTGACGAGGACGCCCACGGCGAAGGCCACCAGGACGGTACGGGCGGTCAGCACCAGCGCGCCCTCCGGCAGCGGTACGCCGAACGCCCCGGCCAGGTTCCGGATGCCGGTGGCGGCGGCGACGCCGAGCCCGAGCCCGACGGTCGAGGCGGCGAGCCCGACCAGCAGGGCCTCGCCGAGGACGGAGCGCAGCACCTGCCCACCGGTCGCTCCGGCGGCCCGCAGCAGGGCGAGCTCCCGGGTCCGCTGGGTGATGACGATGGAGAACGTGTTGGTGATCAGGAACGCGCCGACCAGCAGGGCCGCCGCCGCCAGGGCGAGCAGCACCAGTTGCAGCCAGCTGAGCTGGTCCCGGGCGGCCGCCGCCCCGGCGGCCGCGATGTCCCGGCTCGGGGCGACCTCGTAGCCGCCGCCGACGGCGGCCGCGATCCGGTCCCGCAGGTCGTCCGGGGCGACGCCGGGCACGGCGACCACCGCCACCTCGGAGATGTCCGAGCCGAGCCGGAGCAGGCGCTGCGCCGACGGGAGGGTGACCAGGGCGATCGTGCTGTTGGGCAGGCCGCCGCGGGCGCCGAACCCGGCCAGGCCGACCACCCGCAGGCGGGCCGTGCCGGTCGCCCGGACCGTGACCGTGTCGCCGAGGTCGATGCGCTGAGCGTGGGCCGTGTCCTCGTCGATCACCACCTCGTCGTCGGCGGCCGGCGGCCGGCCGCTGCGCACGGTGAACGCGCCGACCGGTGGCGGCGCCCAGGAGGCCAGCACGGACGGGCCGCTCGGCACGACGGCCGTGCCGTCCACCTCCAGCAGGCCCTGGCCCCGCACCTGCGGCCGGGCGGCGGCCACGCCGTCCACCGCAGCGATCCGCTGCGGCAGGCCGGCCGGCAGCGGGTCCCGGGCGACCTCCACGCCCATGGCGGAGTCGAAGGCGACCGCGTCGCGCACGGTCAGGTCGACGCCGGCGGTCGCCGTGCGGAACTGGTCGTCGAGCAGCCGGCCGGAGGTGTCGGTGAGGATCAGGCCGCCGGTGGCGAAGGTGACGCCGAGGACGACCGCGAGCAGGGTCAGCGCCAGCCGGGCCCGGCGGGCCAGGGTGGTACGTAAGGTCAGGCGCCACATGTCAGTTCCCTCCGATGGCCGCGGGCGCGGCCAGGCGCGCCATGTGGGACAGGACGGCCGGCACGGTCGGCGTGTCGAGTTCGCCGTCGATCCGGCCGTCGGCGAGGAACACCACCCGGTCGGCGTACGCGGCGGCGTGCGGGTCGTGGGTGACCATCACGATCGTCTGCCCGAGCTCGTCGACGGCCTGTCGCAGGAAGCCGAGCAGCGCCTCGGCTGCCTGCGAGTCGAGGTTCCCGGTCGGCTCGTCGGCGAAGACGATCTCCGGGCGGGTCACCAGCGCGCGGGCCACCGCGACCCGCTGCTGCTGGCCACCGGAGAGTTCCCCGGGCCGGTGCCGTAACCGGTCGGTCAGGCCGAGGGTGGCCACCAGGTGGGCCAGGCGCTCGGGGTCGGGCCGGCGGCCGGCCAGGGTGAGCGGCAGGACGATGTTCTCCCGCGAGGTCAGGGTCGGCACCAGGTTGAAGGCCTGGAAAACGAAGCCGATCCGGTCGCGGCGCAGCAGCGTGCGCTGCCGCTCGGTCAGCCGGCCGAGGTCCGTCCCGCCGAGCAGGATCTGCCCGGCGTCGACGGTGTCGAGTCCGGCCAGCGCGTGCATGAGCGTCGACTTGCCGGAGCCGGACGGGCCCATGATCGCGGTGAACCGGCCGGCCGGGATGGACACGGTGGCGCCGTCCAGGGCGCGGACGGCGGCGTCGCCGCGGCCGTACGTGCGGACGACGTCCCGGGCCTGCACGGCGGCGGTGGTGGCGGGTGCGGGGGCGATGCTCGTGGTCATTGAAGATCTCCTGGCTCGTGCGTCCGGGGCGGGGGTTCAGCGGGCGGTTCGACGGTGCAGCAGGGTGCGGGTCGCGCGAACGGTGGCGGCGTGCCGGTCCCGGCGCAGTTGACGGACCAGTTCGGCGCGCTCCAGCAGGAACAGCTCGGCGGTGAGCAGGTGGTTCATGGCGACTCCTCGGTCAGGTGCGGATCGGTGACATGAGGAGAGTCGCCCGTCGTGCTGTCCGGACGCTGGCTGTCAATCCGGTGGGCGCGGACAGCGGATGGACAGCCGGCCGCCAGCGGCCCCGGCCAGGTTGGCGGCATGGTGGAACGGAACGACCGGACGGTGCCCGCCGCGGGCGCGACGCGGGTCCTGACGGTGACCGTGCCGCCCGGCATGTGCCGGCGGTGCGTCCGCGCGGTCAGCGGGCGGGTGAGCGACCTGCCCGGGGTGGTGTCGCTGGAGTTCGACGTGGACGCCGGCAGGCTGCGGGTGGGCGGGGAGGTGGATCCGGCCGCGCTGCGCCGGGCCGGCCTGGCGGTGTGCCCGGACGGCCCGGACTGCTCCGGTTAGCGGCCCGCCGTCAGGGCCGCGGCCGCTCGCCGGGCCGCGTCAGCCTCCTGCGGTCGCCCCGCGGCCGTCGCCGCCTCGGCCGCCAGCAACCAGAGCCGGCGCCGCGCCCACGGGAACTCCCGCTCCTGGAGCAGATCCAGGGCGCGGCGGCACTCGTCCGCCGCGCCGACCACGTCGCCTTCCGCGTGCCGGATCCGGGCCCGGCCCCAGGCGGCCCAGGCCTGGCAGCGTGGGTTGCCGCTGCGGCGGGCGGTGTCGTCCGCCTCGGCGAGCATCGCCGTCACCCCGTCGACCTCGCCCCCGTCCAGGCGGGTGTGCGCGAGCTGCACGAGGGTGAACGCCGTCGCGTGGGGGGAGGGGTTGCGCCGCGCCTCGGCCGCCGCTTCCTCCAGCGTGGCGATCGCCTCGTCCGGCCGGCCGGCCTCGCGCAGCGCGATGCCGAGGTGCGCCAGGATCCCGGCGGGCAGCAGCAGGTCGCCCGCCTTCCGCGTCCACTCGAGGCTGCGGGCCCACTGCTCGGCGGACCGCTCGAAGGCGCCGGTCCGCAGATCGAGCAGCGCTTCGACGTAGTGGACTGTCCCGTGCCACCAGGGGTCGTCGGTGTCGCCCCGCTCGCGGACCGCCTGGGCGACCATCGCCCGGTACCGGTCCGGGTCGCCGTCGTACTGGCCCTCCCACGCGACGACCAGCCGCGAGGTGGCGGTGTTGACCGGGTCGCCCAGGCGCTCGAACGCCACCAGGCTGTCCCGGGCCGCGGCCCGGGTCTCCGCGGTGGGGTAGTAGACGCCGAGCAGGCCGATCCGCTGCAGTGCGGAGGCCCGCGCGGCGGGCGCGGGGACGCCGGCGGCGAGCAGCGCGGTCAGGGCGCGCACCCCCTCGTACCGGGGGCCGTAGTTCCAGAACAGGAAGAGGGCGTCCGCCAGCCGCAGGCCGGCGTCGACCCCGTCGCGCCGGTCCAGGCAGCAGTCGATCGCGGCGCGGAAGTTGTCATGCTCCTCGGTCAGCCGCGCCCAGGCGTCGGCGTCGGAGCGCGCGTGCGGTCCGTACCGCTCGGCCAGCTCGATGAAGTGGGTGAGGTGCCGGTCGCGGGCCGTCTCCGTCTCGCCCGCCTCGGCGAGCCGGGCTGCGGCGTACTCCCGGATGGTGACCAGCAGCCGGAACCGCCCGGTCGCCGGGTCCGGCACCACGAGGGACCGGTCGACCAGGCGGAAGAGCAGGTCGAGGACCTCGTCAGCGGCCAGGCCGTCGAACGCGCAGACCTGCTCGGCGGCGGCCAGGTCCCAGCCGCCCCGGAACACCGCCAGCCGGCGCAGCAGTCGCCGCTCGGCATCGGAGAGCAGGTCGTGGCTCCAGTCGAGGGTGGCCCGCAGCGTGCGGTGCCGGGCCTCGCTGGTCCGCGCGCCCGCCGTGAGCAGCGCGAACCGGTCGTGCAGCCGGGCCGCGATCTCGGCCGGCGGCAGCGCCTTCACCCGCGCGGCGGCCAGCTCGATGGCCAGCGGCATGCCGTCGAGCTGCCGGCAGATGTCCGCGACCACCGGCGCCGTCGTCCCGTCGAGGACGAACCTGGGGCGCACCGCCCGCGCGCGATCGAGGAACAGGGCCACCGCCGGGCTGTCGCCCAGTCGCGCGGGATCAGCCGGCCCGTCGGGTACGCCGAGCGGCGCCACCGCGAGCTGGGTCTCGCCGGGTACGGCCAGCGCCTCCCGGCTGGTGGTCAGCACGGTCAGCGCCGGGCAGGCCGCGACGAGCTGTTCGACCAGTTCCGCGGCCTCGTCGATGACGTGCTCGCAGTTGTCGACCACGAGCAGGGTGCAGTCGCCGCCGAGCCAGGCCACCAGCGCGGCGGTCGCGGCCGGTCCCGGCCCGCCGGCGGGCACGCCGAGCTGACCGGCGACCGCCTCGGGCAGATCCGTTCCGCTCGGCAGGGCGGCCAGCCGGACCAGGTGCACCCGGTCGGCGAGGGCGTCGTCGACGTGGCGCGCCGCCTCCATGGCGAGGGTGGTCTTGCCGACGCCGCCCGGGCCGGTCAGCGTCACCACCCGCGCCTCGCGCAGCCGGTCGAGGACGCGGTGCACGTCGTCCTGACGGCCGATGATCGAGGTGAGCCGGCGGGGCAGGTCGTCGCGTTGCGGCGCCCGGGGGGCGGGGACCGGCGCCGACACCGTCCGGGCCGGCTCGGCCACGGGCGGCGCGGCCGACGCCGGGGCGGGCACCTGCTGGCGCAGGATCGCCTCGGCGAGCGCCTGGAGTTCAGGTGCCGGGTCGATGCCCAGCTCGTCGACGAGGCGGTGCCGCAGCGCGTGGTACGCGGTGATGGCGTCCGCCTGCCGCCCGCCCCGGTAGAGCGCCAGCATGAGCAGCCGGTGCAGGCGCTCCCGCAGCGGGTGGGTGGCGACCAGGCGTTCCAGGTCGGCGACCGCCTCGGCCTGCCGGCCGGCGGCCAGCAGCAGCTCCAGGCGGTCCTCCACCGCCCCCAGCCTCAGCTCCTCCAGGCGGGCCGCCTCCGCGAGGGCCCACTCGGCGTCTCCGACGTCGGCCAGGGCCGGCCCCCGCCAGAGCCGCAGCGCCTCGTCGAAGCGGGACAGCGCCACGGCCGGCCCGTCGCCGGTGGTGGCGCTGCGCGCCGTTTCCAGCAGCCGTTCGAAGCGGTACGCGTCCACCGCGTCCGCGGCGACCGTGAGCCGGTAGCCGGGGGCGCGGGTGACCAGCAGGTCGCCGCCCGCCCCGGCGGCCACCAGGGCGCGGCGCAGCTTGGACACCCGCAGCTGCAGCGCGTTCGTGGCATCGGCCGGGGGTTGCTCGCCCCAGAGCGCGTCGGTCAGCGCGTCCGCCGAGACCACCCGGCCCGCGGCGAGGAGCAGCCGGGCCAGCAGCGCGCGGGCCGCCGGGGCGAGTGGCGTGGCGGGACGGCCGGCCACCTGGAGCTCGACGGTGCCGAGCACCCCGAAGCTCACCGTGGGCTCGCTGTCCCGGCTCATCGCACTCCCGTCCGCGGCGGACGCTCGGGCCCGCTCCGGTCGCCGGGCGGCCGCCCGGGCGGGCCCCATGGTACGTCCCGACCGTCGTCGGAACGATCATCCGAGCGGCGGTGACCTGCACCGATCAGGCCGGGACCGCCGGTCGGGCCGGCGCCGGCCGGTCCTCGGCCAGCCGGGCCGCCAGCACCTCGGCGTCCCGGCCGACCCAGCCGAGCACCGCCGAGCCCCGGGCGCGTTGCCAGGGCAGGCCGAGGAAGTACAGCCCCGGCCAGTCCGTCACGCCGTCACGCTGGACGGGTGCGCCGGACGGGTCCAGCACCGGCACCTCCAGCCAGGGATAGTGCGGGCGGAAGCCGGTCGCCCAGATCACCGCGTCCACCCGCCGCCGCCCGCCGCCGGAGAACCGGACGTCGTCCCCCTCGGCGTCCACCACCCGGCCGACCCGGTCCACCCGCCGCAGCAGCCCGGCCACGTCGGTGCCGATGATCGGGTTCTGGGCGGCGATCCGGCGGCCCAGCCGGCTGCGCGAGCTCAGCCGCATGGTGCCCAGCCGGGAGAACCACCAGAAGATGTCCCGGCCCAGCCAGCGCTGCGGCAGCACCGGGCCGAGGGTCGGCGCGGCGAGCGCCACCCGGCGGCCGTCGTCGGCGAGTTCGGCGGCGATCTGCACCCCGGTGTTGCCGCCGCCGACCACCACGACGTCGTGCCCGGGCAGCTGGTCGGGCCGGCGGTACCGGCTGCTGTGCAGCTGCGCGACCCGCGGCGCGAGCTTCCGGGCCACGTCGGGGATCCGGGGCGTGTGGAACGCCCCGGCGGCGACCACCACGCGCCGGGCGTGCAGGGTGCCGGTCGAGGTGTCGACCGTGAAGCCGCCGGCCGCGCCGGGACGGACCGACGTGACCCGGCAGCCGAGCCGGACCGGCAGGGTGAAGTGTGCCGCGTACCGGGTCAGGTAGTCGGCGACCTCGTCCTTGCCGGGATGCCCGTCCGGGTCGCCCGGGAAGGGCAGGCCCGGCAGGGCGGAGAACCGGCGCGGGGTGAACAGCGTCAGCGAGTCCCACCGGTGCCGCCAGGCGTCGCCGACCCGGGCGTGCGCGTCGAGGATCGCGAAGGGCACGCCGGCGCGGCGCAGGTGGTGGCCGAGCGCCAGGCCGGCCTGGCCGCCCCCGACGATCACGGTGTCCAGGTCCATCGGTCCGTCTCCCCTCGTACCGGTCACGCGACCTGGTGGCCGGCTTCGCCGATGGCGGCCACCACCGCGGCCCGGTCGGCGTCGCCGTCGACCCGGACCGTACGGGTCGCGAGGTCCACCGCCACGGCGCGGACGCCGGCGACGAGACCCACCTCCTCCCGGATGGCGTCGACGCAGCGGCCGCAGCTGATGTTCGGCACGGAGAGCACGAGCTGGTTCACGGTTCACTCCTTCGTCCGGCGGGCCGCCCTCGTGGCGGCCCGGCGGTTCGAACCGTGCCGGGGAGCGCTGTCCGCGCCCTGTCGCGTACGCCGGGAGGGGCCGACGGGTCGCGGACAGCGGGCGGACAGCGGCGGCCGGGAGCGTGGCGTCACCGGCCGGCGAGGGCCGCCGGACCAGCGAGGGCGCCTGCGACGCCCGGTACGAGAGGAGCAGTGCGATGACGACACCGACGGTCGTCTCCGGCACGCTGGACATCGGCGGGATGACCTGTGCGTCCTGCGTCCGGCGGGTGGAGCGGGCGCTAAGCCGGGTCGAGGGCGTCGAGCGGGCCCAGGTCAACCTGGCGACCGAGACGGCGAGCGTGGTCTACGACCCGGCCCGGGTGGCCCCGCCGGCACTGGCCGCGGCGGTGGAGCGAGCCGGCTACACGGCCACCGTGCCGGCCGGCGAGCCGCGTGAGCCGGGCGGCGCGTCCGCGCCGGCGGCCGACGAGGACGCCGAGCGGGCCCGCGCCGAGGAGCGGGAGGTCACCCGGCTCAGGCGGACCTGGCAGCTCACCCTGGCCACCGGGCTGTCCATGATGGTGCTGATGTACCTGCCGCTGTCCGTCGACGCGATGGACTGGCTGATGCCGGCGCTGCTGGTCGTCGCGACCGTGGTGCAGTTCGGGGCGGGCCGGCCCTTCTACCGGGCGGCCTGGGCGGCGGCCCGGCACGGCGGCGTCAACATGCACACCCTGGTGGCCCTGGGCACCACGGTCGCGTACGCCTACAGCGCCTTCGTCACGCTCTGGCCGGCGGCCGCCGAACGGCTCGGCCTGCCGCTGCACGTCTACTTCGAGATTTCTGTGGTGGTCATCGCGCTGGTGCTGACCGGGCGCTGGATGGAGGCGCGGGCGCGGCGGCAGACCGGCGCGGCGATCGGGGCGCTGCTCGGACTGCGCCCGCGGAGCGCGCGGGTGCTGCGCGACGGCGTCGAGGTCGAGGTGCCGGTGGACCAGGTCGTCGTGGGCGACCTGGTACGGGTGCGGCCCGGCGAGAAGGTGCCGGTGGACGGCACGGTCACCGAGGGCGCCTCCACGGTGGACGAAAGCATGCTGACCGGCGAGAGCATGCCCGTGTCGAAGACGGTCGGGGACGTGCTCATCGGCTCGACCGTCAACCGGACCGGCGCTGTGGTGCTCCGGGCCACCGCGGTGGGCCAGGACACCACCCTCGCCCAGATCGTGCGCCTGGTCCGCGAGGCCCAGGGCGGCAAGGCGCCGATGCAGCGGCTGGTGGACAGCGTCTCCGCCTGGTTCGTGCCGGCCGTGCTCGGGCTGGCCCTGCTCACCTTCGCCGTCTGGGCGCTCGCCGGGCCGGCCGACGGGCGGCTGACCTTCGGCATCGGCACCGCCATCGCGGTGCTCATCATCGCCTGCCCGTGCGCGCTGGGCCTGGCCACCCCGACCGCGATCATGGTCGGCACCGGCAAGGCCGCCGAGCTGGGCATCCTCATCTCCGGCGGCGACGCGCTGGAGCAGGCCCGGCGGATCACCACCGTGGTGCTGGACAAGACCGGCACGCTGACCCGCGGCCGTCCCGACGTCACCGCGGTGCACACCGTCGACGGCGTCGACGCCGACCAGCTGCTGGCCTACGCCGCGGCGGCCGAGACCGGCTCGGAGCACCCGCTCGGCGAGGCGATCGTCCGGCACGCCCGCGCCCGCGACCTCGCCGTTCCGGCGGCGGAGTCCTTCGAGGCGGTGCCCGGGCACGGCGTCGAGGCGCGGGTCGAGGGCCTCGCCCTGCTCGTCGGCAACGCCGCCCTGATGCGGCGCCACGACATCGACGTGACCGCCCTGTCCAACCGGGTCTCCGGCGTCGCCGCCGCCGGCGGCACCCCTGTGTACCTTGCGCTCGACGGCCGGCTCGCCGGCGTCCTCGGGGTCGCCGACACCCTGCGGCCGGAGTCCGCCGACGCGGTGGCCCAGCTGCGCGCGCTGGGCCTGGAGGTGTGGATGCTCACCGGCGACAACCCCGTCACCGCCGAGGTGGTCGCCCGCGAGGTCGGCATCGCCCACGTGATCGCCGACGTCCGGCCCGAGGGGAAGGCCGCCCGGGTGGCCGCCCTGCAGGAGCGTGGCGCGGTGGTCGCGATGGTCGGCGACGGCATCAACGACGCGCCGGCCCTGGCCCGCGCGGACCTGGGGATCGCCATCGGCACCGGCACGGACGTGGCGATAGCAGCTTCCGACATCACCCTGGTCGGCGGCGACCTGCGCGGCATCGTCTCGGCGATCTCGCTGTCCCGGCGTACGGTCACCACGATCAAGCAGGGCCTGGGCTGGGCGTTCGGCTACAACGCCCTGCTGATCCCCGTGGCCGCCGGTGTGCTGTACCCGACCTGGGGCATCCTGCTCGACCCGTCGCTCGCCGCCGCGGCGATGGCCATGAGCTCGGTCAGCGTGGTCACCAACGCGCTACGGCTGCGCCGCTTCCGCCGCCCGGAGACGGCCGCCGCGCTGCGGCCCCGCCTGGGTGCCCGGCTCGGCGAGTGGGCGTACCTCACCGGAGTCGCCCTGCTCGCGCTCGCCGTGGGCGCCGGCTTCACCGCGCTCAGCCGCACCGACGCGGCCGCCCGAGGCATGAACGGGGTGCTGGCCTGGACGCAGAACACCGGCATGCCGATGCGACCGGCGATGAGCACCATGATGACCGCCGAGACCGAGCCCGTGGACGCCGAGGACGCCGGGGTCCGGGTCGATGTCCGGCTGCCCGCCGACGTCCTGCCCGGCCGGCCCGCCACGATCCGGGTCCGGATCACCGACGCGGAGAGCGGCCGGCCGGTCCGGGACGTGGGGCGCAGTCACGACGCGTGGATGCACCTGATCGCCGTGCGCGACGACCTGGCCAGCTTCGCCCACGTCCACCCGCAGCCGGTGGGCCGGCCCGGCGAGTTCGACGTGACGGTCACCTTCCCCACCCCCGGCCGGTACCTCGTGCACACCGAGTTCCGGCGCAAGGGCGAGCTGACCGACGTGCTGCAGCGCCACGACCTGGTGGTCGGCGACCCCGCGGAGGTCATCCACCAGCGGCCGGTGACGTCTGGGCGGCAGCAGGTCGTCGACGGCGTGCGGGTGACCCTGGATGGGACCGCCAAGGTCGGCGGCAGCCGCTTCACCTACCGCTTCGCCGACGCGGCCACCGGCCAGGCGCTGACCGGGCTGCGGCCGTACCTGGCTGCCGCGGGGCACGTGGTCGTCATGTCGGAGGCGGGCGACAGCTTCGCCCACGAGCATGCCGAGACCTCCGACGCCGACGGCCGACCGGTCTTCGCCCTGCCGGGTCAGACCTACGGACCGGACCTGGACCTGCACGTCGACTTCCCCCGCCCGGGCCGCTACCGGCTCTGGGGCCAGTTCCGCCTCGCCGACGGCCACGTGATCACCGTGCCGTTCACCGTCGACGCCCGCTGACCGACCCACACCCTGGAAGGAACATGCCATGCAGATCGCCGTCCTCCTCTTCGACCGGTTCACCGCTCTCGACGCCGTCGGCCCCTACGAGGTGTTCGGCCGGCTCCCCGGCGCCCGTACCGTCTTCGTCGCCGACCGGCCCGGCCCGGTGACCACCGACGTGGGCACCCTTGCCCTCACGGCCACCGCCACCCTGGACGAGGTGACCCGCCCGGACGTGCTGGTGGTCCCCGGCGGGCCCGGGCAGATCGCCCGGATGGCCGACGCCCGGCTGCTCGACTGGCTGCACGCCGTCGACGCCACCACCACCTGGACCACCTCGGTCTGCACCGGCTCGCTGCTGCTGGCCGCGGCCGGGCTGCTGGACGGCCGCCAGGCCACCTCGCACTGGCTGGCCCTGGATCAGCTGCCCGCGTTCGGGGCGGTGCCAGCCGAGGAGCGGGTGGTGGTGGACGGCAAGTACGTCACGGCCGCCGGGGTGTCGGCCGGCGTCGACATGGCCCTGACGCTGGCCGGACGGATCGCCGGGGACGCCGTCGCCCAGGCGATCCAGCTCGGCATCGAGTACGACCCCCGCCCGCCGTACCCGGCGGGATCCCCGCGCACCGCGCCGGCGCCGCTGGTCGCCGCGCTGCGCGCGAACCCGGGTCGGGTGCTGGGCTGAACGGTCCGCCCGGGTGGGTGCGCGACTGCCCACCCGGGCTGCGCGGTGGTGGCGCGCTTCACCGCTGTCATCGGTGGTGGATGCCGGCCAGGATCTGCATGGCCCGGCGTTCCCTGTCGGCGAGGTCGGCGAGGGTCGCCGAGGCGCGGGCCAGGTGCTCCGGGTCGCCGGTTTCTCCGGCGGCCGTGACGTGGTCGGAGACGCTGGTCCACAGCGGGGCGATCTCGGCGTACATCTGGTGACCGAGGTGGAGGTCGTCGTCGTCGACGATCGTGGCGCATTCGGCGAGGAAGTCGCGGTACATGGTGCGGAACAGGGCGCCGCCGGTTCCGCCGCGTTCCATCAGTGCCGCGGCCAGCGGGAGGTCGCGGGACGGGTCGGTCGAGCGGTCGAGCCACCGGGTCACCTGGCGGGCCGCCTTGGCGACGCCGCGGTGGCCGAGGTTGGCGATGGGCGGGTTGAGGAAGGCGTGCGCGTTGTTGCGGATCGCCGTCCGGATGGCGTCGCCCAGCTCCGGCCGGCCGGTAAGGCTCCCGATGGAGTAGGAGAGGTTGCGGGCGGTCATCGGTCCGCGTTCGTTGCGGGCCCGTTCCAGGCTCGCCAGCGTGGTCGTCACGGTGCCGCCCTGCTGGGCGGTGTCGATGAGATGGGCGTGGGTGTCGTCGTAGCCGTACAGCGCGGCGAAGTGGCCCCCGAAGTGGACCTTCGTGGTGAAGTAGTCCAGGTGGTAGGAGTCCAGCTGCAGGCCGACCGGTCGTCCGGCGGTGAGGGCGGCGGCGACGGTCTGCCAGGCCTTACGCGGCGAGGCGGTCTCCTGGACGTGCAGCGCCAGGCCCAGCCGGTCGGCCACCGTCCGGGTGATCGTGGCCGGCTTGGTGCGGCCGCCGAGGAAGGGAAAGTCCAGGTTCCTGGCGTCCCAGTAGACGAAGCCGAGGCCTTCGCCGAGGCCGAACAGCATGGGCTCGGAGAGGTCGAGGCCCCGGTGGTGCAGCAGGGCGCCGAGCGTGGTGGTCTCGCAGTGCTGACCGGCGGGGAACGCCACGTTCTCGATGATCATTTCGTGTCCTGGTCTCCTGGTCGGGGTGGGCCGGCCGGGGGCCGGACCGGCCAGGCGATCTCCGTGCGGAGCGCCGCCGTGGGCACGCCGGGCGCGGGCGGGACGAGGTAGCGCTCCTCGGCCGGACCCGCCAGCACCCGGTCCTGCTCGGCGATCCAACGCCCCAGCGACCGGTAGGCCGTCTCGACGTCGTCGTAGCCGCCCTCGTGGACGGTCGCGGCGAGCAGGCAGCCCGCGAGTTCCCCGGCCGCGATCGTCGCGGTCGGCCTCGGCGGACGCTCCACCGGCACGAACAGCTCCACCTCCCACTCCGCCGCGTCGAGGTCGTCGCCGAGGTAGCGGGTGCCGGCCGGCCCCGCCGGCGCGATCCCCTGCGCGGCGAGGCCGGCGAACAGCCGCGCGAACCCGGACGCCAGCGCATCGGCCAGCCCGCCCGACGGGGTACGCACCAGCACACCGGCGGTGGGCTGGGCGGGCCGCCACCGTTCGTACACGTGCAGCCAGCCCGGCACGCGCCCCGGCTCGGCCAGCACGGCGTCCAGCCGCCCGGCGATCTCGTCCAGCCGGGCCGCCCGCGCGGCCACGCGGTCCCGGTGTCGCTCGATGACGGCGCGTGCCTGCTCCGGGGTGTCGGCCGCCAGGATCTCGGCGATCTCGGGCAACGGCACCTCCAGCTCTCGCAGCCGCCGGACCAGCCCCGCCCGGGGGAACTGGTCGACGCTGTACCGGCGGTAGCCGGTATCCGGGTCGACCCGCGCCGGGACGAGCAGACCCAGCCGGTCGTAGTTGCGCAGCGCGCGAACGGACAGCCGGGTCGCCCGCGCGAACACTCCGATCGGCATCAACTTCGTCACCGACGCCTCCCGACACCCTCGACCCTGCCCCTGGGAGAGAGTCAATCCCGGCCGGGCTCCTGCCGCACCGACCATGGAAGAGATCATCACGGAACGGCGCAACGCGGTGTCGCGGACGTGGCCGGACAGCGCCGGTCAGCTACGTTGCTGGCACGGTACGCAGTAGCGGGCCGAGGGCAGGATCTCCAGCCGGGCCGTCGGGATGTCCCGACCGCAGCCCTCGCAGAGGCCGTAGCTGCCTTCGGACATCCGCCTCAGCGCCCGGGCGGTGTCGGCGACGCCCTGCTGGGCCGCCTCGATGAGCCGGCGCAGGGTGTGGGGGTCGTGGCCCCCGTGGTCGTGCTGCCGTGAGTGCACCGTGAGTTCCATGAGCTGGTCGGTGTGCTCCGCGAACTGGCGTTCCAGCACCTCGCGCAGCGTCTCGGTGCGGTCGTCGAGGGTGTGCGTCATGGTCGGTGGTCCTTTCCGGGAGAAGGTGGGATTCACTCGCTGGCGGGGTGTCGGGTCGCCGCGACGGCCGCCATTCCGGCGCCGGTCAGCGCGGCGGTACGCGGTGACGCGGCGCGGTGCACGGTCGCGCCCAGCGTGGCGACCAGCCGGGCGGTCAGGTCGGGTCGGGTGGCTCCGTCCCCGACGAGAATCACGCCCCGGGCCAGGGAGTCGCGGACCAGCGGCCGCATCGCCGGCTCCTGCCGCAGCTCGCGGACCAGCCTGGTGGCGGTGTCGGCGAGCATGGTGGCCGTCACCGCGTGGTTCAGGTCGCGGGTGCCGACCTCGGCGCGCCGGGCGGCGACCACCCGACCGTGCTCCAGCAGAGCCACCTCGGTGAGTTGGGCGCCGATGTCGGCGAGCAGCAGGGTGCCGGCGGCGGCGCCGGCGCCGATGGCGCCCGCGCGGACGCTGTCGACGAAGAGCAGCCGGGACGGCGCCAGGACGGCGTTGAGCACGCGGCGTGTCGCTTCCTGGTCGGCCGGAGTGGCGAGCACCGGACGGCAGGCCACGACGAGCGCTCCCACCGGCACCGGGGTGCGGTGCTCGCGCAGTAGCCGTCGCAGCTCGGTGGCACAGGCGGGGCCGTCGACGACCCGTCCGCGCCGCACGACCGGTGTCCGCAGGCTCTGGCCGACCGGGACGCTCAGTATCCCGCCGGGTCCCAGCCAGATCCGCAGCTGGGCGCTGCCGAGGTCCACGGCGATCGGCTCGGGGCCGACGGCCACCGCCGGGCGGGTGGTGTGGGACCGGCCGAACAGCATCCCGGTGCGTGCCGAAGGGTGTACGGAAGTGACGTTGCCGGGCATACCGACCTCTTCTACGGTGGGACACATCGCCGTCCGGTGGACGGTCGGGGTGCGGTGGGTGGGGTGGCCGGGCCGTTGCGTCGACCCGTCAGGCTGCCGGGCTCGGCGGCGTCGGCCTGCCGCGGCTCAGGGCCGTCGGCGGTGCGCCGGTGGCGGCGGGATGTGGCCGGATGCGGCGCCTCCGGCGGCCGGGCCTGGGATCCGGGCCGGTCCACGCCGGGACAGCGGCGGGCAACCGGCGAACACGGGCGGGCTGGCCACCGGCGTGCGGGTCGTCATCACCGCCTCCTTGCTACTCGGCTACCGCGTCGGACCTCCAGAGTCGCCCGGAAGCGGGGGGTTGGCATTGCGCGTGACCGGCCAATAAAAGCCCGCTTGATTGCCGACCGCCGGAGAACACCGTCGCTTGGCGTCCGGCTGCCGTCACGGCTGGTGGTGGTCCGCGATCCGGGCCGGCTCCCGGGTGACCTGCCCGCGCCGGGCCCCGGGGCGATGCTCGGCGGAGGCTATGGTGGGCCGTATGCGTAACCACCAGCAGCCCGTCGGCGTCGAGCGGTCCCTCGCGCTGTCGATGCTGGCCGTGCTGGCGGTTGTCGTCGCGGCGGTTCGTGCCGGCTGCGCGCTCGGCATGTGCATCGTGGTCCGGCTGAACCGCGCCATCGCGGGCTGCGTGCCGGCCTGGTCGGCCGATCGGGCGCCGCCGGCCGTCGGGAGAGCCGCTCGACCGTCCACCGCGTTGCCGTAGCGCCGACCCGCTCCCGGCCGGCCCTGGGCAGCCGTCCCGCAAGGAGCATCCCCTGTGAACATCGAACGCACGACGTTGCCCGGCATCGGGGTACGACACGTCTTCACGACCAGTCAGGGCCGCCGGATCGGCATCGTCGAGTACCAGGTGGGCGACCGCCGGGACGTCGTCCACGACGATCCCGACGACCCCGACCGCATGGTCAGCCTCACCCTGACCCGCACCGAGGCCAGCGCGTTGGCCGCCCTGCTCGGCTTTCCGGAAGTGGTCGCCGCCCCGGCCTGACCCGCTACGCCGGCAGCGGCCGCCGGGGCCAGTCCAGTGCCCGCGCGCCGAGCACGGCGGCGTGCAGGGTGAACCTGTCCCGGGGATCGGCGGGGTCGTAGCCGCTCAGCGCCCGGATCCTGTCCAGCCGGTAGGTGACGGTGCGCACGGACACGTGCAGGCGGCGGGCTGCCTCCGTGGCGACCTCGCTGCACGCGAAGTACTCGTTCAGGGTGTCCAGCAGCGGCTCGGCGCCGCCCCGGGCCCGGCTCAGCGGTGTGAGCACCGCCTGCACGAGGTCCACCATCGCCGCCTGGTCCCGCAGCAGGACGCGGTAGATGAGCAGGTCGTGGGCGTCGATCACCGAGGTGTCGGCGTGCAGCCGCCGCGCCGTGGTCAGCGCCTCCCGGGCCTCCTCATAGGAGCGGGCGATGCCGTACACGCCCGGGTGCGGGCGGCCCACGGCCACCTGCCACGGCCGGCCCCGCACCAGGCGGTCCAGCTCGCCGTGCATCATCCGCCCCAGATCCGCCACCGACCCGCCGTCGCCCCCGCCTCGGTCGGGGGTCACCACGTCCGCCGGGGCGATCACCACGAGCAGTCCCTCCTTCGTGGCCACCAGCACGTCGCGGTCACCCAGGCGGTCGAAGATGACCCGCTCCAGCGCGCTGATCGCCGCCTCGGTGTCGGGCAGCCGATGAGCCGGTGAGGCGAGCGCCACCCGGTGCACCCGGGCCAGATCCAGCCCGAACGGCTCGGCCCGCTCCACCAGCCCCCCGAGGTCGGAGTCGCCACGCAGCAGGTCGTCGACGAGTTCCCGGCGCAGCGTCTCCTCCCGGCGAACCAGTTCCCGGCGGGCCGCCGCGTAGCCCTCGGCGAGCGTGGCCACGGCGGTGTCGACCACGTGGAGCACGGCGTCCGCCGCCGCGCGCACCGTCTCGCTGTCGGTGGAACGGGCCAGGTGCGGCAGTTGCCGCCAGAGCCGCCGCGCCGCGGACAGGTAGAGGCGGACGGCCCGGCCCGCCGACACGCCCTGCTCGGCGGCGCGTCGGCCGAGCGCCCCCACCGCGTCGAGTTCGCCGCGGCGGGGCCGGCGGCCGGTCACCGCCGCGTCCGTCAACAGCCGCAGATAGTCGCCGAGCAACTCCACCGGCACGCCGCCGGCATCGGCGCTGGCCTCGCGGGCGACCTCGGCCAGCCACCCGTCATCGCCGCGGGTCCCGGCCGGGGCCGGTCGGCGGGCGCTCTCGGTCATCGCGGTCTCCCAGGCGGGGCCGGCGTCGACCACCGGCCCGATTCATCCAGCCTATGGTCGCAGGCGTGACGCCGGCGGGCCCGGGAGTCGGGGAGCCCGCAGCTCTCCCGTAACGGCACGGTCGGCGACCCCGAAGCCGCCAGCCGCCGCACTTGACGAACGCGATGTTATCGCTCACAGTCGATGGGCAAGGACGACGATGCCTGTGGCTTACCGGGCAAGCGCAGTTCGTCGGGACCTTTGATCAGGCGTTGGCCAGGGCATGCGCCCACGCTGTTAGCGCTAACACCTCCGGGCGCGAAGGTCCGGCCATGCATCGCGGTGTGCCCATTCTCGGGTGGACCGTTCGGCTCATTGGTCAATGAAGGAGGATCATGTCTGCCTTTGGTAGGTCTCCATCGATCGCGCCGCCGTCGCGGCGCAGGTGGCTGCCGCGGGTCGTCGCCGCTGCCGTGGCCGCGGTGGTGGTCGGTGGCGCCGCCGCGGTGGCGGTGTCGACGCCCGCCGCCGCGGCGACGGTCGACACGAGCGCCTGGTACGTGTTGATCAACCGCAACAGTGGCAAGGCCCTGGACGTGTACAACCTGGCCACGAACGACGGCGCGCGGATCGTGCAGTGGTCGCGGAACAACGGCAACCAGCAGCAGTGGCAGTTCGTGGACTCGGGCGGTGGCTACTACCGGTTGCGGTCGCGGCTCTCCGGCAAGGTGCTGGACGTCTACAACTGGTCGACCGCCAACGGCGCCAACATCGTGCAGTGGGCCGACGGCAATCAGGCCAACCAGCAGTTCCGGTTGGCCGATTCCGACAGCGGCTACGTCCGGCTGATCAACCGGAACAGCAACAGGGTGGTGGAGGTGCAGGGCGCCTCGACCGCCGACGGCGGGAGCATCGTGCAGTACGACGACTGGAACGGCCCCAACCAGCAGTGGCAGCTCGTCCGGGTCGACGGCGGGAGCAACCCCACCACGCCGCCGCCGAACGGCTCGTGCACCCTTCCGTCGACGTACCGCTGGTCGTCGACGGGCTCGCTGGCGAACCCGAGGTCGGGATGGGTCTCGCTCAAGGACTTCACGAACGTCGTGCACAACGGCCGGCACCTCGTCTATGCCACGACGCACGACACCGGGTCGTCGTGGGGCTCGATGAACTTCAGCCCGTTCACGAACTGGTCCGACATGGCCTCGGCCAGCCAGAACGCCATGCCCTTCTCGGCTGTCGCGCCGACGCTGTTCTACTTCGCCCCGAAGAACATCTGGGTGCTCGCCTACCAGTGGGGCGGGACGGCCTTCTCGTACCGGACGTCGAGCGATCCCACCAATGTGAACGGGTGGTCGTCGCAGCAGACGCTCTTCACCGGAAGCATCTCGGGCTCCGGCACGGGACCGATCGACCAGACTCTCATCGGTGACAGCCAGAACATGTACCTGTTCTTCGCCGGGGACAACGGCAAGATCTACCGGGCCAGCATGCCCATCGGGAACTTTCCGGGCAACTTCGGCTCGAACTACACCACGATCATGAGTGATTCGACCAACAACCTCTTCGAAGGGGTCCAGGTCTACAAGGTCCAGGGCCAGAACCAGTACCTCATGCTGGTCGAGGCGATCGGCTCGCAGGGCCGCTACTTCCGGTCGTTCACGGCCAGCAGCCTGGGCGGTTCGTGGACGCCGCAGGCCGCGAGCGAGAGCAGTCCCTTCGCCGGCAAGGCCAACAGCGGGGCCACCTGGACCAACGACATCAGCCACGGCGACCTGGTGCGCAGCAACCCCGACCAGACCATGACCATCGATCCCTGCAACCTCCAACTGCTCTACCAGGGGCGGGCCCCGAACTCGGGCGGCGACTACGGCCTCCTGCCGTACCGGCCGGGTGTGCTGACGCTGCAGCGCTAGGGGCGCGACGCAGGTCCGGCCCGCGTGGTCCTGACGCTCACGGCAACGGCGTGTGTGCCGGATCCGATGAGCGTTCGCGCGGGAACGGCTGGAACTGGAGCGGGCGGGCTCGGCGCACGGCCGAGCCCGCCCGGTCCCGCGGTCGCCGCCGTGCCTCGGCGGGCGGGACGGGGCCCGGTCGTACACTGGCGCTGGCCCGGTGCCGGGCTGCCCCGGCTGCGCGACCAGGGTGAATGCAGGGCTGCGGATGGTGCGTCCGGCCGCTCCGGCGTCGGTCGCCGGAACGCGGTCGGGGCTTGGCGGGGAGGGTGTGTGCCGTGCGTGGTCCCGCGATGACGGATGTGGCTCGGCTTGCGGGGGTGTCGCATCAGACGGTGTCGCGGGTGTTGAACGGGCATCCGAATGTGCGGGAGCAGACGCGTCTGCGGGTGCAGGCGGCGATTGTGGAGTTGGGTTATCGGCCGAATCGGGCGGCTCGGGCGTTGGTGACGGGTCGGTCGCAGGTGATTGGTGTGGTGGCGCAGAACACGACGTTGTATGGGCCGGCGTCGTTGTTGGCGGCGTTGGAGCAGACCGCGGCGGAGGTGGGTTTCGCGGTCACGGTGGGTAGTGTGCGGGATCTGGACCGGGTGTCGATTTCCGCGGCGGTGGAGCGGCATCTCGCGCATCGGGTGGCGGGCATTGTCGTGATCGCTCCGGTCGAGTCCGCCGGTGAGGCGCTGGAGCATCTGCCGAAGGACGTGCCGCTGGTGACGGTGGATGGTGATCCGCGTCGGCCGGTGCCGTTGGTGACGGTGGATCAGGTGGCGGGGGCGCGGGCGGCGACGCGGCATCTGCTGGAGGCGGGTCACCGCACGGTGTGGCATGTGTCGGGGCCGGCGGACTGGTTTGACAGTGCGGGGCGTATCGAGGGGTGGCGGGAGGCGCTGCGGGTGGCGGGTGCTGAGGTGCCGCCGTTGGTGGCGGGGGACTGGTCGGCGGCGTCGGGTTACCGGTGTGGGCAGGTGTTGGCGCGGATGCCTGAGGTGACGGCGGTGTTCACCGCGAATGATCATTTGGCGTTGGGTGTGTTGCGGGCGTTGCATGAGCATGGTCGTCGGGTGCCGGCGGAGATCAGTGTGGTGGGTTTCGATGATGTGCCGGAGGCGGCGTTTTTCATTCCGCCGTTGACGACGGTGCGGCCGGACTTCGTCGCGGTGGCCCGGGCCAGTCTGGATCTGCTGCTGGCTCAGATCGAGTCCGGCGTGGTCGGTGAGTTGCGGCGGACCATCGCACCGAGGCTCGTCTCCCGCGACAGCGTCGCCGCCCCGCCGCGGTGACCCGGTCGCTGCCGTAGCCGCCGGCGGGTTCCGAGCAACAGCCCTGACCGGCGGAAACGCCGGTCAGGGCCGCTGCTTCAGCGGCTTCCGGTCCGTTGCCAGCGGATCTCGCCGCCCACGACGGTCGTCATGACCTTGGTACGCAGCACCGCGTCCGGCGAGTCCCGGTAGGGGTCGGTGTCGACCGCGATGAAGTCGGCCAGCCTGCCCGGCGTGAGGACACCCTTGCGGTCGTCCTCGCCGGCGGCGCGGGCAGCGCCCAGGGTGTGGGCGCTCACGGCCTCGGCCATGCTCAGCCGCTGCTCAGGCTGCCAGCCGCCGGCGGGGGCACCGTCGGGACGGGCACGGGTGACCGCGGCGTACAGCGCGGCGAAGGGGTCGGGACTCTCGACGGGGGCGTCGGAGCCGAACGCCAGCACGACGCCGGCGTCGAGCATCCCGCGCCAGGCGTAGGAGGCCAGATCGTGGCCGGCCAGCAGGGAATCGACAAGATCGATGTCGCTGGTGCAGTGCACCGGCTGCATCGAGGCCACGATGCCCAGGGTGGCCATCCGGGCCAGGTCGGTGGGTTGAAGGTGCTGCGCGTGCTCGATGCGGTGCCGCAGCCCCGGTGTGCGGCCGAGCGCCTCGTAGGCGTCGATGACCAGGTGGTTGGCGCGGTCGCCGATGGCGTGCGTGGCCACCGCGATGCCGGCGCCCGCCGCCCTCGCGAACAGCGTGACCAGATCCTCGTACGGGGTGACCGCGATGCCCACGTTGCCCTGCTCGCCGGCGAAGGACCTGCTCATGTGGCAGGTGTGCGACCCGAGGGCCCCGTCACTGAAGATCTTCACGGGCCCGGTACGCAACCAGTCGTCGCCCTGCCCGGTCCGGCGGCCCTCGGCGATGGCCGCCTCCAGGTGCGTCATGGGGATCGCCTTGTGCACGCGCAGCTTGAGCTCGCCGGCGTCGCGCAGAGCGAGATAGGCGGCCCGGCAGTCCTCGCCGTCGATGTCGTGCACGCTGGTCAGGCCGAGCGCGAGCAGCTCCTCCTGCCCGGCCCGCAGCAGGTCGCGCAGATCGGGGGAGACCATGAGGTCACGCAGCGGGTGTGAGGCCGTCTCGCGGAGGATGCCGGTCGGCTCCCCGTGAGCGTCCCTGACGATCTCGCCGCCCACCGGGTCGGGAGTGCTCGCGTCGATGCCGGCCAGCCGCAGCGCTGCCGAGTTGGCCCACACGGTGTGGCCGTCCACGCTGGGCAACGCGACCGGCAGCTCGGGGCAGACCGAGTCCAGCGCGTACCGGTCCGGCTGCGCCGGCGGATCCCAGGTGTTGCTGTTCCACCGGCCGCCGAACAGCCAGGCACCCGGTGGCAGCCGCGCCGCGTGCGCGGCCACCATGGCGAGGGCCTCGTCGAGGCGACGCGCCGCGCGCAGGTCCACGGCGCCCAGGCTCTGCGCGTACTGGGCGGTGTGGATGTGGGCGTCGTAGAGCCCGGGAAGCACCGCGGCGCCGTCCAGGTCGATCAGCTCCGCGCCACGGCCCGCCGCCTCGCGCACCTGCGCCTCCCGGCCCACGGCCAGCAGGCGATCGCCCTCCACGGCCATGGCCTCGGCCAGCGGGTTGCCGCCGTCTCCCGTGTAAACGGCGGCGTTGCGGTACACGCGGATGCTCATGTGACTCCCACGATCGTCGAGCGGCGATTGATCATCACAGTAGGAAGGGACGCGGGAAGAAGGAAGAGCCGCGGACTGCTGGACGGCCTAGCTGTCCGGGTGGGCGAGGTTCCGCATCTTCACGGCGGTGTAGACCGCGGCGGCCAGGGCCATGTCGGAGAGCAGCATCAGGCCGATCGCGTACGAGCCCTGGAGGCCGTACACCCAGCCCATGGTCAGCGGGGGCACGAAGCCGCCCAGGCCGCCGGCGGCCCCGACCAGACCGGTCACGCTGCCGCCGCGAGCGCCGTGCCGGTCCTGTCCAGTTGGGACCAAAATATCCACAGGTATCCGCTCACAGAAGGCTAATTCCGGCGGGGCTCCATGCAATCAAAGTTGTAAATATTCTCACCGATACATCCGACCGTTTCGCACAGACGGAGGTATTGGTGAGGCACAGAAGACGATTGCGATCGAGACTTGCCGCCGTGGTGGCGGCACTGGTCGCCGCGCAGACGGCGCTCGTCGCCGCCCCGGCGTCGGCGGCGGGGAGCCGCCTCTGGGAGGTGGAGGTCGCCAAGATCCCCACCGCCGCGTACACCCGCGACGCGAAGGTCTACGTCAGCGAGGCGACCCAGGCGTTGCGCCCGTACGTCGGTGACGGGTTGGGCGCGAGCCGGATCGACCCGGTGCTGGCCGACGTCGGCAGCCGGTACTTCGACGGCGCCCGGTTGACGAGCGTCGCCGACGGCGAGGTCACGTTCGACAACCTGAAGCACCTCGAAGCCTTCCTCAAAGGCCGCATGACCGGGGCCAGCCCGCCCAACGGCGAGGCCGAGCAGGCCCACATCGCCGCGCTGGTGGAGACCCTCACCGGCGTGCGGCTGCTGGCTGACGCGGCGATCCAGGACGCCGAGGCGACGATCGGCCCGTTCCGGGCCACCCCGCCTCCCGCGCCCGCCCCGGCGGAGCTGACCGGTGCGTTCGCGGACCTGGACGCGGCCAAGGCCAACCTGGCCAAGGCCGACGACATGCTGGCCAAGGCCAACCCGGAGCCGGCGACCATCCAGGCCGCGAGCGCCTGGTCCAAGGGCTTCAACGTGCTCACGCGGCTCGGCATCACCTACACGGGTGACCACGACGACGACGGCGTGATCGACGTGGTGGAGCTGCGGTTCGGCTCCAGCCCCCTGCTGGTCGACTCCGACGGCGACGGGCTGACCGACAAGTTCGAGATCACCGAACTGGCCGGCTGGACCCGACCCAACGCGGTCGACACCGACCAGGACTCGGTCGCCGACGGCGCGGAGGACATCGACGGTGACGGCCTCACCAACCTCCAGGAGCAGGATCTCGGCACCTCACCCACCAATCCGGACACCGACGGCGACGGGGCCAGTGACGGCGCCGAGGTGACCAAGGGCAGCAATCCGCTGGTCGCCGACCAGCCCCGCGCCCCGCCACTGCCCGGCGACCCGCCGCCACTCACGACCACGCCCACCGACACCGACACCGACGGCGACGGCATCCCGGACAGCACCGAGGTCGACGACAGCGAGACGGATCCGGCCAACCCGGACACCGACGGCGACGGCCTGGGCGACGGCGCGGAGACCAGCGAGCACCTGACGAACCCCCTGGCGGTGGACACCGACGGTGACGGGATGTCCGACGCCTACGAGCTCGGGCACGCCGAGGACCAGGGCCTGGACCCGCTGATCCCGGACGAGCAGGTCAGCAAGTGGACGTACGTGACCGACTTCGTGCTCGGTCTGATCGCCGGTGACTTCGCGCCCAGGGATTCGATGGCCTGGCTGTCGGGCTACCTGTGTTCCGGCGGCCTGAGCCTGATCCCGGTGGTCGGCTGGGTGCTCGGCGGCCTGGCGGATCTGCGGGACACCGTCGCCGCGGTGATCAACCAGGACTGGGTCGGCGCCGGCCTGAGCATCATGGGCCTGGTCCCGTACGTCGGTGACGCGGTGGCGATCCCCGGCAAGGCCGCGAAGTTCGTGGCGCGGTACCTGCACCGGCTCGACAAGGTGATCCACTTCGTCGCCAAGTACGACAAGATCTCCGACAGCGTCAAGACGCTGACCATCCGTGCCATCATGCTCGGCAACTACGGCCGGTTCACCGACGCCGGGTTCGCGGACGAAGTCATCCTGCGGCTGGCCCGCCGGGCCGACAACAGCCTGGGGCGGCTGGCGGACGCGTTGACCGACGCGGTGACGCCTCCGCCCACGCCGACGCCGTGGCTGCGCGGCGCGGACGCCGGCGAGGACTACTTCGCCGACGTGGTGATGGCGGGGGTGCCGGGTCTGCGCAACCAGGCCGGGCGGATCGCGACGCCGAACGTGCCGCGGCCGGGGTCGGCCCGCGAGCCGGACTTCCTGGAGACCGGCCCGCCGCGCAAGCTGCACGAGGTGAAGACCGGCAAGCCGTACCCGGGCCACTACCTCAAGCAGTGTGACCAGGACCGGCATCTGCTCGACACGCAACAGGTGGCCGAGGCGATGTGGCACTTCCTGCCGCACGCCAACGGGTCGCTGGACATCCCGCAGGATCTCCTCGACTGCCTGCGGCGCAACCGGATCCCGTTCAAGATCTACCCGTCGAACGGCTCCTTCTGGCCCTGATCCCTTCCCGTGTGGGGGCCCGGTGGCGACACCGGGCCCCCCGTGCCCGATAGTGAGAGTCATGAGTTGGTTGCGCCGCTCCCGCCCTGCCTACGCGGTCGACGGTGTCGAGCCGCAGCGCATCGACGGCTGGGACGTCTTCGACGGCGACGCCCTGGCCGAGCAGCCCGCGGTGGCCGGGGCGACCGGGCGCCTGCCGCAGGACCCCGCACTGGAGGACCTGCCGGGCTATCTGGCCGTCTCCACGAAGGACGGCCGGGAGTGGACCCTCAGCTTCGACGACGGGATGCTGACCGTCTTCGACCTGTCCTCACCCGGCAGCGACGCCGTCGAGCGGACGCTGACGGCCGCGCCGTGGACCGCGTCGGTCGAGCGCGTCGACCGCGAGGTCTTCCTGTTCACCACGACCGGGGTGCTCACCGCCGACGTGGTGCTGGCGCACTGCGTCGACGTCTGCGGCGAGGTCTTCCGCGGGCTGGGCGGCCCACCGGCACCGTAGGCCGTGCCGCACGGCGGCACCGGGCCAGGGTCGGCGTTCAGCCGGTCACCTCGATGACGTCGGCGGGGGCCCGGCGGGGTGCGGGCGGCAGGTCGTCGTCGGGTCCCCAGCCGACCCGGACCACCAGGTAGGGGTCGCCGATCCCGGCGAGCAGGTCGCGCATCATCCGGCGCGGCCAGGCGACCTCGATGGCGTCGCTGAGCGGGGCGCTGGCCAGGCCCTCGGCCGTTGCCGTGAGCAGCAGCGCGGACAGCGCCTCGCCGCCGCGCAGCCAGGCCGCCGGATCGTCGCGCTCGCCGAAGAGGATCAGGTACGCCGCGCCACGGTCGAAGCCCGCGCCGGCGCTCAGCCCGGCGGCCCCGCCCGGCGCGTAGTCGCGCAACGGCACCCGCCGGGGCGCGGGGCGGACGGCGGTCGCCGTTGGCACCCCGTCGCCGCTGCCCGCGGGCCGGTCGGTCCACCGGCGCAGTTCCTCCCGGTACGCGGGGTCGGCCAGCTCGACGTCGGCGGCGCGGCCGGTGGAGACGGCCAGCATCGGCATCTGGTCGGGCCGGACGACGTGCAGGTGGCCGTCCTCGGCCTCCACGGCGGCGCGCAGCCGGTTCAGCACCGGCTCGGGAACCGGGCGGTCGCCGTAGGCGCGGCGGTCGGTGCGGCGGCGCGGGATGGCCTCGACCAGGCGGGCGGCGGCGACGTCGAGGTGGGTGGGGCCGGTGGCGCGCAGCCGGGCCAGCAGCGCCGGGTCGGTCGGGTCGGGCTGCCGCTCGACGGTGACCGTCCAGCCGGCGGCGGCGAGGGACATCCGGGCGTGGTGCAGGGCCGCCCCGCAGCTGAGGGTGAGCAGCCGGCCGTCCGGGTCGGCGGCGGCGAGCTGCCGGTCGGTGTCGGCGCGCAGGTCGAGGGTGTCCGCGGTGACCCGCCAGCGCCGGGGCTGGGTGTTGAACACCGACGGGGCGTGCAGGGCCTGCCGGGCCGCCGTCTCCAGCATCCGCACGGTCGGGGTCTGCTCCGCCCAGGTCGCTGGCTGGCTCATGGGTACGCCTCCTCGTCGCCGGTTCCCCTCCGAGCCTGCCCGGCCTGGGCGGCGGCGGGCAGGGCCGGAGGACCCGGGCCGCCCGGGCAGGTGGACCGTGTTCGGTCCCATCCGAGGCGGGCGGGCGGCAGGGGCAGGAAGGCGGCCGGGCAGCGGCGGGTCAGGCGGACCCGGCCAGGCCGTGCAGGCCGACCAGACCGGGGACCGGGACGCGACCGAGTTCCCGGCCGGTGGCGGCATCGTGCCAGCTCACCGCGTCCCGCTGGCCCACGTGGAGGCGGCTGCCGTCACGGCTGAGCACGAGGCCGGTGACCGGCTCGCGTACCTGCCAGTCCGCCGTGCCGGTCAGGCGGGTGAGATCCAGGGCGCGGACCGTCGTGCCGGCGGCGAGGAAGAGGCGGTCGTCGCCGGCGGCGGCGTGCGCGGCGCCCGTGCCGCGGTCCTGCGGGACCGTGCGGCGTACCGTCAGTTCCTCGGTGGAGATGTCGGCGACGGTGCCCGACGAGACGTCGGTGACGAGGAGCCGCCCGCCGTCGGGGCTGATCGCCATGGCGTGGCCGGCCGCGGCCGCCTCGCCGAACGGGTGCGGCAGGTCGATGCAGTACGCCCACCGGGCCGCCAGGTTGAGGGTGTGGACGAACGCGTGTGCGTTGCCGGGCCGACCGCTGACCAGGTCCCGGGTGTGCTGGTGGCCGGGCTGGTGGGTGTAGAGCGTGTAGAGGACCGTGCGGTCCGGGGCGAGCACCGCCTGGCGCCCGTCGCCGCGCATCTCCTCCTCGGCGCCGGGCGGAACCGGTGTCTTGTCGCGGGTGGACAGCGGTCCCGGCTCGCCGGTGGCGAGGTCGACGACCCGCACCCGGTAGCGGTCCGGCGCGGTCGCGGGGAGCCATTCGAGGACGAACAGCCCGGTGTGCTCCGCGGTGAACGCCTCCGGGACGAAGTTGCCCCGCAGGTCGAGCCGGTGGCGTACCCCGTTGACGTCGGCGACCAGCACCGGCGTCGCGTTCCGCCCCGGTGGGCGACCGCCGCTCGCCGTGGCGCCGGTCGTGGTGAGGGCCACCCCCGTCCCGTCGCCGGAGACCGCCTGGGGTGCCCAGCGCCCGGGCAGCACCGTCTTCGGCGAGGCGTGGCCGGTCGTGGTGTCGATCCGCCAGCAGGCGGTGTCGGGGCCGTCGGGGGCCGTCGCGAAGATCCATCCGCCGTCCGCGCTGCCGACGGCGCGGGGGAACGTCCGCCGGTCGGTCCCGCGCAGGAGAGCCTCCCCTCCGTCGACGCGGACGAGCAGCGGATCGGGAATGGCGACGCCCGGGGCGGAGGCCGGGCCCCGGGCCGGTTCGCAGCCGGCCAGTGCGGCGGCGCCGGCGCCGGCGAGCAGGGTCAGGATGCCGCGGCGCGAGATGGTGACGGTCATGCTCGGGTGACACCCTCGAAGCCGTCGAAGTTCCGCGCCGCGAAGGTGGAACCTGCGCCGCCCGGCCGGTGTCATGAGGGTGATCGAACGGGAGGTCTCCACTGGACGACGACGAGCTTGTCCGCCGCGCTCGCGCCGGTGACCTGGAGGGGTACGAACTCCTGGTCGCCCGGCACACCGCGTCCGCGTACCGGACGGCGGTGCTGCTCGGCGCCGGATCGGACGCGGAGGACGTCATCCAGGAGGCGTTCGTGAAGGGGTTCCGCAACCTGTCCCGCTACCGCGGCGAGTCGTCCTTCCGGTCGTGGCTGCTCGCGATCGTCGCCAACGAGACCCGCAACCTGCACCGGTCCCGCAGCCGGCGGGACGGGCTGGTCCTGCGGGCCACGGCCGCGAACCCCGGGGCCGAGGTCGGCGAGGACGCGGCGGTCGGCGGGGTCCTCGCCGCGGAGCGCCGGGCCGCGCTGGTGGCGGCGCTGCGCCAGCTCCCGGTCAAGGACCGCGAGGTGATCGTGTGCCGGTTCCTTCTCGACCTGACCGAGGAGGAGACCGTGACGACGCTCGGCTGGCCCAAGGGCACGGTGAAGTCACGGACCTACCGGGCCCTGGCGAAGCTGCGCAGCCTGCTCGACCGCGAGGAGGTGCGCCGTGGATGACCTCGAGCGCGAGCTGCGGGCCCTCGCCACCTGGCTGGACACACCCGAGGTCCCCGACGTGACCGCCCGGGTGCGGTCCCGGCTGGCCGCGCCGGCACACCGTCGGCGCCGCTGGCGCTACTGGCTCGCCGCGGTGCTGGCCGCGCTGCTGGTCGCCCTGCTGCCGCCGGGGCGGGCCGCCATCGCCGACGCCGTGGCGGGACTGCTGCGCTTCTCCGGGATCGTCATCGACACCACGTCGGCGCCGATGCCGCCCACCGGCGTGCCGTCGCCGTTGCCGGCCCAGCGGCCCGCCGCCTTCCACGAGGCGCAGCGGCACCTTCGCTTCCCGATCCGCGTACCGGCCGAGCTGGGCGATCCCGAGCAGGTGCTGGTCGCCGACCCGGACGGCACCGGCGCGTACCGGGTGGTGACGCTGCTCTACCGCGGTGGTGCGCTGCGCCTCGACGCCTTCGACGGGCACCTCGAGCCGGTCTTCCAGAAGCAGGTCAGTGGGCCGGGCGTGGAATGGGTCCAGGTCCACGGCGACTTCGCCGTGTGGATCGGCGGCCCGCACGAGCTGTCCTACGTCGACCGCACGGGCACCGTGCGGGTGGCGACCGCCCGGCTCGCCGCGGCCACGCTGATCTGGGAGGACGCCGGTGTCAGCTACCGGCTGGAGGGCGACCTCACCCGGGACGAGGCGATCGGGATCGCCGAGTCCCTGGACTAGGTGTACCGGGCCGCGGCACCGGTCGCGCGCGCGTGGGTCGGAACCTGTGCCGCCCGACCGGTGTCGTCAGGACAGGGGTGCCGCCCACGGCGCCGGGCAGGTCCGGAGGTGCGGAATGCGTTCATGCGGAAGGCTCCTGCTGGGGGCGGTGGTCCTGCTGGCGGGCTGCACCACCGCGGGCCGGTCGGGCACGCCGGCCACGCCGGCGGCCGGCGCGACGACCGGCTGCGCGGCACGGGTCGAGTCGGGCGAGCTGCCCGACTGGGCCGATGCCGGGTTCAGCGGGGGCACCCGCATCGCGCACGTGTTCGGCGCGAAGGGCGACATCGTGGCCGTGCTGTTCGGCCAGCCGCTGAGCGTCGGCCGGACGGAGGGGCCCAACAACAAGATCCTCTGGGTGGCCCGGCCGGCGGCCACGCCGTCGCCCGATCCCAGCGCGCCGACCACCCTCGTCATCACGGCGACCCTGGACGGCACCACCACGCGGGCGACCCGGGAGGTCGCCGGCGGCCCCGGCCCGTCGATCATCGACCTGCCGCAGGCCGGCTGCTGGCACCTCGACCTCCGTTGGTCCGGGCGCACCGACACCATGGACCTCGTCTACGTCCCCGCCTGACGCACGGTCCCGGTTGGACACCTCCCCCCACCATGGCAGCATGAGCAGATGGCGCCGCCCGTACTCGCTGGACATCGCCACCGGCTTCGCCCTGCTGGGGCTCGTCGCGGCGGTCGCAGTCGGCACGTTCCTCGTCGCCGGGCACGTGCGCGGGTCGGTGCCGGCCCCGTTGGCGGTCCTCGCCGTGCTGTGGCTGATCGTCGCCGTGACCGTGACGGCGCGGCAGGCGATGCTCGGCGTCTACGTCAGCGCCCGCGGTCTGCGGTCCCGGTCCCTGCTGCGTACGACAACGGTGCCCTGGGCGTCGGTGGCGCGGATCCGCAACGGCACGGCCAGCATCGCCGGCCTGGACATGGGTCGCGTCGCGATCGTCATCGACCGGACCGACGGGCCCTCGGTACAGACTCCGCTGCAGCGCGGCGACCTGTTCCGGCCGTTCACGTTCCGGCCCGAACTGGGCCGGTTGGCCACCTGGCCGGAACACTACGACGAGATCCTGGCGATCCTGCAGGCACACCACCACGACGCGCAGCGCCGCGGGCAGGCGCCCCCGGAGGGGCGGCCCGGGTCGCCGGCCGGCTGGCCCCCGTCGCTCCCCGGTCAGTCCACGCCGCCCGCCGGCCGGCCCGCCGCGGGGGGCGTCCGCCAGGCCGGGCCCTCGACCGGCATCGGCCCGGCCAGCGGTGTCCCCAGCGCCGACCGGCGGCGCGACATCCACGCGCTGACCCGGCAGCACGAGCGGGGCGCGCTCACCGACGCCGAGTTGGCCGCCGAACTGGCGAGGATCCACGGCGCCGGCCGGGTCGAGCCGTAGCCTCTGCCGGAGGCCGGCGCATATCCGGGGCGGTCGCCGGGTAGTCGGTGGCGATGACCACACCTGAGCAGAGCCGGCAGCACGGGGACGCGCTCGAGACCGGCGCCGTGTACCAGGACGCCGAGGGGCGCCGCACCACGGACGCGGGCGCGGGAGCCGCGAACGCGGACAGCGAAGCCGACCGCAACGCCGAGCACCTGAGGCGCGGCGAGGTCGGTCCGGGCGTCCCCGAGGAGTAGGCCCCGTCGGCCGTCGGAGCCCGTCCCCGAGGACGGTGCCGGCACCCGGGCGGAACCGCGGCGTGCCGTCGCGGGCACCCGCCGACACCGGCCCGGCCGGACCGGCGCGGAACGGTGGCGCCGACCGTGCCCGGGCTGTTCATTCCGCCTCCGGTGGGGTGGGTGGGACGGCCAGGGCGATGGTGAGGGCGAGCACCGTGGCCGGTTCGTGCAGCCGGTCCCCGTACAGCTCGCGGAGCTTGCCCATCCGGTAGCGGACGGTCTGCGGGTGCACGAACAGGTCGGCCGCCACGTCGTCGCGGCGACCCTGGTGCAGCAGCCAGGAGCGCAGCGTCTCGGCGAGCCGGTGCGCGGTGGCCGGCGGCAGGTCGGCGAGGGGCGCGAGCGCCTGGGCGCGGAGGTCGGCCAGGATCTCCGGGTCCATGCTGAGCAGCAGCTCCGCCAGGTGGTGCTCGGTATCGACCGGCCCGGCGTCCGGTTCGCCGAGGCCGAGGGCGAGCGCCCGGGTGGCCCGCTGGTAGGAGGCGGCGACCCGGTGCCACGGCCGGGCCGGCCCGAGCACCGCCCGGTGCCCGTGCAGCAGGCGGGTGAGCTGGCGCCGCCGGGCGCCGTGGGTGTCCGGCACCAGGAGGACGGCCAGTTCCTCGGCGGGGTCCATGCCGGGCAGGTCCTCGCCGCTCTCCAGGGTGTGCGGGCCGAGCAGGGCGAGCACCGCGCGCAGGTTGCGGCGCGGCAGGAGGACGACGGTGAGGGTCTGCGGCGGCGGCCAGTCGGCCCGTTCGGCGCTGCGCCGCAGGATGTCCTCGGGCTCCCCGGCGAGCAGTTGCCGCGTGAGCCGCTCCATGTTGCGGCGGCGGGCCCGGCCGGCGCTGGCCCGTTCGTCGGCGTGCCCGGCCACGCTGGCCGCGGACAGCTCGTCGATGTACGCGAACATCAGCTCGGCGAACTCCGCCACCGTCTCGGCGGACAGCCCGCTGCGGACCGTGGTGGCGGAGACCTCCCGCCAGGCCACCCGCGCCCCCACCCGGTACGCGGCCAGCAGCGCGTCCATGCTGCGCCCCGAGCGCGCCTCGCCGCTGCCCAGGGCGTACGCGGCCTCCAGGGCCGGTGCCAGCGGGGTGCTCGGGTCGGCCAGCTGTGCCCCGTCGATGAGTTGGAGGAAGGTGCCCAGCGCGATGCGTACCGCGTTCTCGATCTTCGCCCGCATGGTGCCGGTGAGCGCGCCGGAGTAGTCGGGGACCTCGGCGGTGATCGCGCTGACCGTACGCTCCGCGACGACGGGGAGCCGGTCACGGAGCCGGGCGGACACCCTTTCGTCGAGTTCGAGATGGGCCGCGCGATAGCTCGCGTAGTCGTCCGACATGTTGTTCTCCCCGAACAAAAACCTGCGGCTCTTTCACCTTTGCCGGTCAAGATGTTATGCGATCACGCAGTCACCCTGGTGATATGACCACAACTGCCCCCCGCCGCCCCCAGAAGGTGACCTTCCGGGACAGACTGCTGCGGCTGGCCGGCGCGGTCACCACCCCGCTGCTGCCGGGTGACTACCTCGACCTCGTCGCGCCGCTGCGGGCCGGCGCCCCGCTGCGCGGCCGGATCGTCGAGGTCCGTCCGGAGACCCGGGACGCCGCGACCGTGGTCATCCAGCCGGGCCGCAGCTGGCAGGGGCACCTGCCCGGACAGTACGTGCGCCTCGGCGTGGACGTCGACGGGGTGCGCCAGTGGCGCGCGTACTCGGTCACCTCGACGCCGGGCGCCGCGGACGGCCTGATCGCCGTCACCGTGAAGGCGATCCCGGACGGCAAGGTCAGCAATCACCTGGTCCGCCGGGTCCGGCCCGGCACGATCGTGCAGCTCGACCAGGCGCAGGGCGACTTCGTCGTGCCCGAGGCGACGCCCGGACGGGTCCTCTTCCTCACCGCCGGCAGCGGGATCACCCCGGTCATGGGGATGCTCCGCGCCGGCCTGCACGACCGGGCGGACGTGGTGCTGGTGCACTCGGCGCCCACCCGGGACGACGTCATCTTCGGCCCCGAGCTGCGGGCCCTCGCCGAGGCCGGCGCGCTGCGGCTGGTCGAGCGGCACACCGACAGCGACGGCCTGCTCGGCGTCGACGAGCTGGCCGACCTGGTGCCCGACCACCTCGACCGGCAGACCTGGGCCTGCGGGCCGATCGGCATGCTCGACGCCGTCGAGGGGTACTGGGACTCCCACGGGCTCGCCGACCGGCTGCACACCGAGCGGTTCCGGCCCACCGTGATCTCGCCGGGGGAGGGCGGCACCGTGACGTTCACCGAGGCCGGGGTGACCGTCGAGGCCGACGGGGCCACCCCGATCCTCGACGCCGGCGAGCGGGCCGGGGTGCTGATGCCGTCCGGCTGCCGGATGGGCATCTGCTTCGGCTGCGTCGTCCCGCTGCGCGAGGGCGCGGTACGCGACCTGCGCAACGGCGACGTCACCACCGCAGTCCCCGGGGACGGCGTGCTCGTGCAGACCTGCGTGTCGGCGGCCGCCGGTACCTGCGACATCGAACTCTGACAGGAGGCCCTCCGACGTGACCGTGATCCAGAAGAAGGCGGACAACCCGATCGCCCACCTCAGCGCCGAGGACATCGAGATCATCGGCAAGGAGCTGGACGCGATCCGGGACCGGGTGATCGCCGACCGGGGTGAGCGGGACGCCCGCTACATCCGCAAGGTGATCAAGACCCAGCGAACGCTGGAGCTGAGCAGCCGCGCGGTGCTGCTGTTCTCGCTGTTCCCGCCGGCCTGGATCGTCGGCACGGCCGGCCTCGCGGTGGCCAAGATCCTGGACAACATGGAGATCGGGCACAACGTCCTGCACGGGCAGTGGGACTGGATGCGCGACCCGAAGATCCACTCCACCACCTGGGACTGGGACCACGTCTCCCCGCCCGAGCAGTGGAAGCACTCGCACAACGAGCTGCACCACCGCTACACCAACGTGCTCGGCAAGGACAACGACCTCGGCTACGGCATCATGCGGGTCGACGAGGACCAGCCGTGGCACCCGGCGTACCTGGGCCAGCCGTTCTACAACTTCGTCAACGCCTGCTTCTTCGAGTACGGCATCGCCGCGTACGACCTGGAGCTGGGCGAGAACCTCAAGAAGGGCCGGCACAAGGACCCGGCGTTCCGGGCGCGCGCCCGGGCGGTCGGCCGCAAGATCCGCCGCCAGGTGCTCAAGGACTACGTGCTGCACCCGCTGCTGTCCGGCCCGTCGTTCCTGTCCACGCTCGCCGCCACGTTCACCGCGAACCTGATCCGCAACCTGTGGAGCCACTCGGTGATCATGTGCGGGCACTTCCCGAACGGCGTGGAGACCTTCGAGAAGACCTCCATCGAGGGCGAGACCCGCGGCGAGTGGTACCTGCGGCAGATGCTCGGCTCGGCCAACATCAGCGGCAGCCGCCTGCTGCACATCATGACCGGCAACCTGTCGTACCAGATCGAGCACCACCTCTTCCCCGACCTGCCGAGCAACCGCTACCAGGAGATCGCCCCGCAGGTCCGGGCGCTGTTCGACCGGTACGGGCTGAAGTACACGACCGGCCCGCTGCCGAAGCAGGTCGCCTCCGCCTGGTGGAAGGTGATCCGGCTGTCGCTGCCCAACCGGCGCGCCGACCGGCGCCAGCCGGTGGCCTCCGCCTCGCTGGTCTCCTCCGGCACGGCCTGACCGGTCGCCGCCCACCGGAGAGATATTCCGGTGGGCGGCGCCATCCCCGATCGGCTACCGTCATGGGCATGGACCTCAGGCGCAGCACCACCGCCGCGGCCGCGCGAGCTTCCCGCTCGCCGGCCGCCGCCGCCTGACCTGCCCCATCCCCGCCGGCGACCGGAAACGGTCCGCCGGCGTCGTCGTGTCACGCCACCGCCCGCGCGGCGGACCGTCCGGTCGTCCCCACCGGAAGGCCCGTGTTATGACACCCGATGAGATCGTCCGCACCTTCGTCGACCACTACCACCGCCGCGGCCACCGGGACGCGCCGGAAAGCTCGCTCGTCCCGTCGCCCGGCGACCCGGTGCTCTTCACCACCTCCGGCATGCACCCGCTCACGCCGTACCTGCTGGGGCGCCCGCACCCCGGCGGCCGGCGGCTGGTCAACGTGCAGCGCTGCCTGCGCACCACCGACCTGGACGAGGTCGGTGACCGCACCCACCTGACCGTCTTCGAGATGCTCGGCTCCTGGTCGCTCGGCGACTACGACATCGCGACCAGCCTGCGCTGGGGCCACGAACTGCTCACCGAGGGCTTCGGTATCGACCCGGGGCGGCTGCACGCCACCGTCTTCGGCGGCGACGAGCAGGTCGGCCCGGACGAGACCGCGCTCGCGACCTGGACCGGGCTGGGCGTGCCGGTCGAGTCCAACGGCGCGGAGAACTGGTGGTCCAACGGCCCCACCGGCCCGTGCGGGCCCGACTCGGAGATCTTCGTGTGGACCGGGGAGGGCCCACCCTCCGGCACCCCGGGCACGGACGAGCGCTGGATGGAGGTGTGGAACCACGTCCAGATGCGCCACCACCGCCACCCCGACGGCCGGCTGACGGCGTTGCCGATGGCCAGCATCGACACCGGGATGGGCCTGGAACGCCTGGAAATGGTGCTGCGCGGCGGCCCGTCGGTCTTCGACGGCGCGGGCCTGACCCCGTGGGTGGGCGCGGTCCGCGACCGGTGGGACCTGCGCGGCGCGGACCTGCGGGTCGTCGCCGACCACCTGCGCTCCGCGGTGGTCGTGCTCGGCGACGGGGTACGCCCCGGCAACACCGGCCGCGGCTACGTGCTGCGCCGGCTGGTCCGGCGGGCGCTCACCGTGCTGTGGCGCGACGACCCGGCGCGGGGCCTGACCGAGCTGCCGCTCGACGCGTACCGCGACACGCTGCGCCGGTTCCGGCAGGACGCGGAGGTCGGGCCGCTGCGGGAGCTGCTGCTGGACGAGGAGCGGCGGTTCCGTGGCCTGCTGGACCGGGGCCGGCCGCTGGTCGACCGGGTACGCGCGCGCGGTCCGCTGACCGAGCGCGACTACCACTGGCTGCACGACACCCACGGGCTGCCCCGGGACCTGGTCGACGGCCTGCTCGCCGAGGCGGGCTGACCGCGCCGGTGGCCGGGGCGGTGCCACGGTGCCAGACTCGGCAGCGGAGACCGCCGCGGCGAGGGATGTGATCGCATGGGGTACGAGGTCCGGCCGGACGCCGAGACGGTGACGCTGCTCGGCGCCCGGGTGACCGTCACCGACGCCGCGGGCCTGCTCGCCGCGGCGCAGGACGGGCCGGTGGAGCTGCTGGCCGGAGGCGACTTCCCCGCGCCGGTGCGGGAGGTGCGCTGCACCGTGCGCGCCGACAGGCGGGACGGGCGGCCGGTGCACCGCTTCGAGGCGTACCTGCGGGCGGACGCCGCGCTGCCCGGCGCCGGCCTGCTCGCCCTCGGCCTGGCCGGGCCGATCGGGCTGCTGGTGGCCCAGCGGCTCGCCGCGCGGGGCGGCGACGGTCCGGCCGCCGCCGTCGGCCGGGTCGCCGCCGAGGCCGGCCGCCGCCTCGGGCTGCGGCCCACCGGGGCCGCCCTCGCCGAGCCGTCGCGCGACCCGGCCGGCCGGGCGGTGCTGCGCGCCGCCGACGAGGCCGGCCTGCGCCCCGAGGTCAGCCACGACGGGCCGGCGGTGCGGGTACGCGCCGAGGTGCCCAGCGCCGAGGTCACGCCCGCGCACCTGACCCTCATGGTCGGCGTGGTGCTCCAGGCCGTCCGGGAGCTGGCCGGCGACACCCCGGAGCCGACGCTGCTGCGCGGCCGGTCGTACCCCGTGGGCCACCGCGTGGCCGCGGCGGCGCCGCGCAGCGCGGCGGTGACCCTCGACCAGGTCGGTGGCCTGGCCGAGGTGGTCGCCCGGTTCCGCGAGGTCGCCGTCTCGTTCCGGCACCCGCAGGCGATGGCCCGCTGGGGCGCGCGGCGGCCGCAGGGCATCCTGCTGTACGGGCCGCCGGGCACCGGCAAGACCATGCTGGCCCGCGCCCTGGCCAACGAGATCGACGCGGACTTCGTGGAGATCCGCACCCCGGAGATCCTCGACAAGTTCCTCGGCGGCTCCGAGCGCAACATCAAGCGGATCTTCCGGGAGGCGCGCCGCTACCGGCGGCCCACCGTCATGCTCTTCGACGAGTTCGACAGCATCATCAGCTACGCGGGCGCCGGCGGCGACGCCGCCAGCCAGGCGGTGAACGCGGTGGCCGGCATCTTCAAGCAGGAGATGAACACCCTGTTCGAGGAGAACCCGGACGTCATCGTGGTGGCCACCACCAACTTCCCGCAGCGGGTCGACGCCTCGCTGACCCGCTCCGGCCGCTTCGACCTCAAGATCGCCATTCCGGCGCCGGACGAGACCGGCCGCGCGGAGATCCTCGCCAAGATGATCCGGGAGCTGATCGACCGGCACGAGCGGCCCGGCTTCCGGATGTTCGGCGCCGACGTCGACCCGGCGGCGCTGGCCGCGGCCACCCCCGGGCTCACGGGGGCCGACCTGCGGGAGGTGCTGCGCCGGGTGCAACTCGCCAAGGCGCTCCGGGAGGCGACGGAGGGTGCGCCGCCCGCCCCGATCAGTCAGGATGACCTCCGAGAGGCCGTCGCCGGGCTGCGCCGCGGCTGACGACGGCCCACGGAGGGAGTCCCGTGTCGTCGTCCACCCTGCTGTCCCGTCGCGATCTGGCGTTCCTGCTCCACGACTGGCTCGACGTCGGCCGGCTGACCGAACGGCCCCGCTACGCCGAGCACTCGCGGGAGACCTTCGACGCCGTGCTGGACCTGGCCGCGCAGCTCGCCGCCGAGCAGTTCGCGCCGCACAACCGGGCCGCCGACGCCAGCGAACCGACCTTCGACGGGCAGCGGGTCCGCACCATCCCCCAGGTCAAGGCCGCCCTGGACGCCTACGCCCGCACCGGCCTGCTGGCCGCCACCATGGACGAGTCGGTGGGCGGCATGCAGCTGCCGCACGCCGTGGCCGCCGCCTGCTCCGCCTGGTTCCAGGCCGCCAACGTGGCCACCGCCGCCTACCCGTTCCTCACCCTCGGCAACGCCAACCTGCTGCTCGCCCACGGCAGCGCCGAGCAGATCGACACCTGGGTCCGGCCGATGGTGCAGGGGCGGTTCTTCGGCACCATGTGCCTGTCCGAACCGCAGGCCGGCAGCTCGCTCGCCGACATCACCACGCGGGCCGAGCCGCAGGACGACGGGGCGTACCGGCTGATCGGCACCAAGATGTGGATTTCCGGCGGGGAGCACGACCTGGCCGAGAACATCGTCCACCTGGTGCTGGCCCGGATCCCCGGCGGGCCGCCCGGGGTGAAGGGCATCTCGCTGTTCATCGTGCCGAAGGTGCTCCTCGACGCCGACGGCGCGCTCGGCCCCCGCAACGACGTGGTGCTGGTCGGCCTCAACCACAAGCTCGGCTACCGGGGCACCACCAACACGCTGCTCAACTTCGGCGAGGGTGTGCACCGCCCGTACGGGCGGCCCGGGGCGGTCGGCTACCTGGTGGGGGAGCCGCACCAGGGGTTGGCGCAGATGTTCCACATGATGAACGAGGCGCGCATCGGGGTGGGCGCCGGCGCCACCGCGCTCGGCTACACCGCCCACCTCAAGTCCGTGGCGTACGCCCGCCAGCGCCCGCAGGGCCGGCCGGCCGCCGACAAGGACCCCACCGCGCCGCAGGTGCCGATCGTGGCGCACGCCGACGTCCGCCGGATGCTGCTGGCGCAGAAGAGCTACGTGGAGGGCGCGCTCGCCCTCATCCTCTATTGCGGACGGCTCCTCGACGAGGAGAAGACCGCCCCGGCGGAGGCCGACCGCAGCCGGGCGCACCTCCTGCTGGACCTGCTCACCCCGATCGCCAAGAGCTGGCCGTCGCAGTGGTGCCTCGCCGCCAACGACCTGGCCATCCAGGTGCACGGCGGCTACGGCTACACCCGCGACTACGACGTCGAGCAGCACTGGCGGGACAACCGGCTCAACCCGATCCACGAGGGCACCCACGGCATCCAGGCGCTGGACCTGCTGGGCCGCAAGGTCACCATGCGCGACGGCGCCGGCCTGGAGCTGCTGCTGGAGACCATCCGGGCCACGGTGACCCGGGCCTGGAAGGCCGACGGCGAGGCGGCCGAACTGGCCGGCCGGCTGGGCGCGGCGGTCGACCGGATCGCCGTGGTCACCCGGCGGCTGCACGGCGCCGGCGATCCCGAGGTCACGCTGGCCAACGCCTCGCTCTACCTGGAGGCGGTCGGGCACGTGGTGATCGCCTGGATGTGGCTGGAGCAGCTGCTCGCCGTCGAGGCCCTGGGCAGCCCGGACGGCCCGGACGCCGACTTCCTGGCCGGCAAGCGGCAGGCCGCCCGGTACTTCTTCCGCCACGAGCTGCCCCGGACCGGGCCGCAGTTCGACCTGCTGGAGAGCCTGGACCGCACCACCCTGGACACCCGGGAGACCTGGTTCTGACCGCTTGCGAATGATGGACAGCGGCCTCCGCAGCTCACCTGAGTGGGCCTCGCACTAGCTACCGTGGCTCGTCCTTTGGGCTCCGAAGGACGGCTGGGATGGCACGGAACTGTTGGCGTGGTGTGTCGGATACCCGACCAGCCTCTGAAAGGCCCTGCTGTCCGATTCCCTCCTTACCCTAGACGAGATATGCCTGAACGGAAGTTTTCGATTCGTCATTTTGGGGGTGTCCATGCTGGCAGAGGCGCTGGGTGGATTGGCAGCTGCGGGTGGCACGGCGTTGGTTGGCGCCGTGGCTACCGACGGCTGGCATCTGGCCAGACGAGGCTTCGCCCGAATTTTTGGGCGAGGTGATCAAGGTCGCATCGTCGCTCTGGAGGAGCGCTTGGAGCGAACTCGCGCCGCACTAGAAGCCGCTGGCCCGGACGCAGCGCGGGTGAGGCTGGAACAGCAAGCGGCTTGGACTGCCCGGCTTGAGGACTTGTTGAGTGACCACCCAGAGGCAGCTGAGGAACTGCGTGCACTAGTGGAGCAGGTGGTCGGGGCCACAGGGACTAGTTCGGCGGGCGATGTCGTGCAGCATGCTATAGCCCTTGATTACAGCCAGCAGATCGTGCAGGGCCATGGTCACCAGACCAATGTGTTTGGCAGCCGTGGCGGTGGGGCGTGACGACAGGCGGTGCTGAGTCCAACGGTCTTGTCCGCAGTGCTCCGACAGTGGTGCCAACATCCAGCGTGGCACAGGGAGTATGGACGGCGGGTCAGGGAAGCACAGGGGCGCAGGGCACGGGCAACCAGCTGAACGTGTTCCTACAAGCGCCAGCATCTCAGGGACTGCCCTCCAGAGAGGACACGCTATTAACAGCGGCAGCTGAGAAGGTTGCTGGCGCGTTGCCTGCAGTGTGGAACGTCGGTCCCCGCAATCCTGGCTTCGCCGGCAGGGAGAGCGAACTAGCCCGGCTCCGTGAGCAGTTGGGCTCAGGTGGCGCTGCGGTGGTACAGGCGCTCCATGGAATGGGTGGAATCGGCAAGACGCAGCTCGCTACTGAATTCGCCTACCGCTACGCGGCGGAATATGACGTGGTCTGGTGGATACCAGCGGAGCAGACAGGGCTTATCGGTGAACAGTTTTCGAAGCTTGGTTCCGCCCTTCGGGTTGTCGCTCCAGAAGCGTCAAGTGCGGCGGCGGCGCATGCAGTAAAGAGCTATCTGCGCAGCCGTAACGGATGGTTGCTGATCTTCGATAACGCCGAGTCGGCAGATGATATTGGTCAGTGGCTACCTGGGGGAGCCGGGCATGTCATCATTACCTCCCGCCACCAACGCTGGACACAGTTGGCCGCGCCCGTTGAGATCGACGTTCTCGCCAGGGCGGAATCTATACTCCTGCTTTCTTCTCACTATCCAATGCTTGATGTGGACCAAGCGGAAGAGTTAGCAGAAGCGCTGGGTGATCTACCGCTAGCGCTTGTGCAGGCCGCCAGCTTCCTAGCCGAAACCGGAATGTCGGTCGAGGAGTACCGACAGGCGTTGTCCAGTCAGGCACGTGAGGTGCTGGGTGAAGGACGACCTATTAGCTACCCCAGCCCTCTTGCTGCCACGATCGCGCTTAGCAGCGATCGGCTTGCTGATGTTGACCCGGCTGCCCTGGCAATCCTGAGGCTGTGTGCGTTCTTGGCTCCGGAACCGGTTCCTGTCGAGCTGCTGACGGCGATCGTGCAGTTCGAAACACCAGCTGCGGATGACTCATGGGGCCTGGTTTCGCTGGCGGCCGTGATTAGCAAACCGTTGGCGCGGGCGCGAAGCGTGGCCCGGGTCGGCGACTTCGGCTTAGCTAAGGTGTCTCCCCAGGGGATTGCCGTACACCGATTGGTGCAGGCCATCCTACGGGATCAGTTAGCGCCGAATGCGGTCGTGCAGCTACAGACTCGGATCGAAGCAGTTCTCAGCATGGCCGAGCCGGGTGATCCACGTGACGCCGCCGCTTGGCCAGGTTGGGCTCGTCTACTGCCGCACCTGCTCGCGACCGATCCCGCTCACTCCAACAACTCAAGTCTTCGCGACCTGGCCTGTCGAGCAATCATATTTTTGATTGTCCGCGGCAATGCCCGCCCTGCCCAACGGCTTGCCGAGCATCTTTACCAGCAGTGGCGCAAGAGGTTAGGGCCAGATCACCCCCACACCCTGAGGGCTGCCACCGAGCTGGTCTGGGCCTACCATGACCTGGGCAAGCTCCGCGAGCTGCGGCCGCTGATCGAGGACACCCTGTCCCGTCAGCGGGTCGCGCTTGGGGAGGATCACCCGGATACCCTCCGCTCAATGAGCGACCTCGCCGTTGTCCTAGATGTGCAGGGAGACCCCCAAGGGGCGTTGCATCTAGACAAAGACGTAGTAGAGCGGCGGCGGCGAGTGCTCGGCGACAACCACCCCGACACGCTCATATCCGTCTCCAACCTGGCCAGTGGTTTAGGAAAGATGGGTAAATATGAGCAGGCGTTGCGTATGGGGGAGGATGTCCTGGAGCGGCGGAGGCGAATGCTGGGCGATGATCACCCGGACACGCTGACCGCTGCCAGTGGCGTGGCTACCACCCTGCGGCGGCTTGGTCGTCATGAGCAGGCGCGACATACAGAAGAGGAAGTGCTGAAGCGGCGTCGGCAGACGCTGGGCGAGGACCACCCGGACACGTTGAACGCGGTTATGGGTCTGGCGGCCGGGCACCACGGTCTTGGTGATTTTGAGCAGGCGCGACTCATGGAAGAGGAAGTGCTGAAGCGGCGTCGGCAGACGCTAGGGGAGGACCACCCCGACACGCTAAGCACCATGAACGGCCTTGCGTCCACGTTATACAGCCTTGGTGAGTTTGAGCAGGCGCAGCGCTTGGGAGAGGAGGCGCTAGAACGGAGGCGGCAGGTGTTGGGTGAGGATCATCCCGACACCTTAAGCTCTTTGGGTGGCCTAGCCAGTACTCTATACAATCTCGGGGAGTATAAGCAAGCGCGGACCATGGAGGAGTATGTGCTGGAGCGCCGGCGGCGGGTGCTGGGGGATAACCATCCAGACACCCTGGTGACGGCAGTGAATCTTGCGATGACCCTTGCTGCGCTTCATCAAAACCTCAATGCACGCCGGCTGGCAGAGCAGGGGTTCCGAGGAATTCGGGATGTCCTCGGAAACGGTCACGAGACCACCAAATGGGCTCGTGAGCAACTTAACGCTATCGCCGGCTCTATGGGTGGGAGACGTATTCCAGGCGGCAGGCGCCGTAAGTGTTAGTCCCCCCTCGCCGAGCACCCGATCGCGAACCTCGCTGCGAAGGATCTCGTCATTCTGCGAGCGAGGCAGGTTGTCTACCACCACCGGGCGGAGCAACTCGCATCCGGGCGAGCTGCTGCAGGCAGGCCGAGTGGACCGAGTCCGAGGCGGAATCCGTCCCGAGCCCAGCATTACGGCGGCCACCACAGATTGACCTGCTGGAGCAGCCTGGATATACCATCCTGGACACTCTGGAGGCCTTGTTCTGACCGGCGGCGGTGAGCCTAGGAGGCGCGGCGGGCGAGCAGCGTGGAGTCGTCGATGTCGACCGTCACGCCGTCGCGGGTGACCGTCCGCGGCCGCTGCTCGACCACGAGCGCCTCGAAGTCGTCCGGCAGCCCGGGCAGCAGCTCCTCGGCCAGGAACATGGCCCGGCGCTGGCTCGCGGTCAGGTGGGTGAACACCTCGTGCGGGGCGTGCCCGACGACCAGCAGGTGCCCGCCGGGTGCGACGGCGCCGGCCAGCCGGCCGGTCACCTCCACCATCCCGCCGTCCGGCGGGTGCAGGAAGTGGCTGGTGACCAGGTCGTAGGACCGGCCGTCGGCCGCGAAGGTCCGAGCGTCGACCTGCCACCAGTCGGTGCGGTCGGCGACCCCGGCCTGCTCGGCGTGCCGGGCGGCGCGGGCCAGGCCGTTGGCGGAGAAGTCCGCGCCGGTGACCCTCCACCCCTGCCGAGCCAGCCAGATCACGTCGCCGCCCTCGCCGCAGCCGACGTCGAGCGCGGTGCCCGGCGTCAGCCCGGTCACCTCGGCGACGAGCTGCGCGTTGGGGTTGCCGCTCCAGATCTTCTCCGCGCCGGAGTACCGCTCGTCCCAGGCCGGCGGCTCGAAGATGGCGGCCGCCTCCTCCTCGCTGAGCTGGTGGCCGTGCCCGTGTCCACTCATGCGGCGTTTCCTTCCGGTGCTGGGCGGCGTTCGCCGCGATGCCCACCAGCATCCTGAACGCTCCGGGCGCTGACAAACTTTCTTGCTGTTTCGGCAAAATTAGCGGCCGGCCGAGGATGTCGGTGCCGGACCGTAGGGTCCGCGCTGTGAACGACACCGCCGTGACCCGGCAGACCGGTCAGGACTACGTCGATCGTCTCGAACGCCGCGACTGGCCCGCGTTGGCCGGCCTGCTCACCGACGACGTGGTCTACGAGATGCCACAGACCCGGGAGCGCATCCGCGGCAGGGAGGCGTTCCTCCGGTTCAACATCGAATATCCCGGTGACTGGCACCTGCGGGTGCGCCGGCTCGTCGCCGACGGCGGGTCGGCCGCCCTCTGGCTCGACGTCCGGGTGGGCGACGAGCAGCAGGACGCGTGTGTCTGGCTGGAAGTGTCCGAGCACGGGCTGATCAGCCGGATCGTCGACTACTGGCCCGAACCGTACGACCCGCCGCAGGGCCGCGAACACCTCGTGGAACGGTGGTGATTCACCGCCGCCGTCGTCGTGCGCGTCGGGTCGCGTGGGAGCATGCGTCCATGAGCAGCGATGTCCCTCTCGAGTTCAGCGCCCTGGCCATCAACGTCACGATCCCCGAAGGGCTCCGCTGGACCGACACCCGGCGCGGCGAGGAGTTCACGCTGACCACGCTCAACGTCCGGCTCCTGCCGGACGGGCGCCTCGCGGCGAAGGCCTACGGCCGCCCGACCGCCGGTGGCCGCGGCACCTATGTCTCGTTCCCCGTGCCGGAGCGGCCCGAGCTGGTGGCTCTGGTCGACCGGGCTGCCGGCCGCGCCGGTGAGCTGTGGGCCGCGCACCGCGGTCTCGGCTGACGGGCTCCGCCGGCAGCGGCATGATCGGATCGGGCCACAGCGGTCGGGCGCGGCCGGGGTTCCTCGGGCCAGTCTTGACGTCGAAGGGAGGCCTCGTGATCTCGGCACTCAACCGGCTCGTCGACGCTGTCGAAGAGCACCTGACCGAGGATTTCGACGTCGTCGGACTGGCCAGGACGCTCGGCACGACCGAATACCACCTGCGCCGGATGTTCTCGTCGCTGGCCGGCATGCCGCTGTCGGAGTACGTGCGCCGGCGCCGCATGACCGTCGCCGCCGCCGACGTCGTTCGCGGCCGGGACGACCTGCTGAGCATCGCCGTCCGGCACGGATACGGCTCGACGGAGGCGTTCGGCCGCGCGTTCCGGGCGGTCCACGGCGCCGGCCCCGGTGAGGTCCGCCGCGACGGAGGCCCCCTTCGCACACAACCGCAGCTCAGGTTCCGCCTGAGCGTCGAAGGGAGCAGACCCATGCACACCCGCATCCTTGACCGCCCCGCGTTCCGGCTCGTCGGGCACGCCGTTCGGGTCCCGCTGATCCACCACGGCATCAACCCGCACATCCAGCGGCACATCACGGCACTGCCGCGGGAGGAGCACCTCCGGCTGAAGAGCCTCGGGGACGCCGAGCCGCCGGGCCTGCTGCAGGTCTGCGACGACCTCGACCCGGACGGCGCCGAGGGCAGCGAACTGACCTACCTGCACGGGGTCGCTGTCTCCGGGGACACGCCGGCCCCGGACGACCTCGACGCCATCGAGGTGCCCGCCGGCAGGTGGGCGGTCTTCCGCACCGCCGGACCGCACCCGCAGGTCCTGCAGGAGACCTGGGCCGCCACCGCGACCGACTGGTTCCCCTCCAACCCGTGGCGTCTCCGGCCCGGCCCCTCGATCGTCGCGGTCCTCCACCACGCCGACGACTTCAGCACCGCGACCTGCGAACTGTGGCTCCCCGTCGAACCGGCGTGACGATCCCGCAACGCCGGCCCACGCGTCGCCGTCCGACCCGAGCACCCGAAGGTGGATCGTCATGGCAGGTACCCGGCAGATCCTGTTCATCCAGGGCGGCGGCGCGGGCGCGCACGACGAATGGGACGACAAGCTGGTCGACAGCCTGAGGCGGGAGCTCGGGGACACCTACGAGGTCCGCTACCCGCGCATGCCCGACGAGGACGACCCGAGCTACGCCTGGTGGGGTGCGGCCATCCGGCGTGAGCTGGCGGCCCTGGACGACGGCGCGGTGGTCGCCGGCCATTCGGTGGGCGCGACGATCCTCGTCGCCGCGCTCGCCGAGCGGCCACCGGAGCGGCAGATCGGCGCGATCGTGCTGATCGCCGCTCCGTTCGTCGGCGCGGGCGGCTGGCCCGGCGACGAGTTCGAGCTGCCGCACGACCTCGGTGCGAGGCTGCCGCACGGCGTGCCCGTGCACGTGTTCCACGGCCTCCAGGACGAGACCGCCCCACCGTCGCACGCCGACCTGTACGCCCGCGCCGTCCCGCAGGCGCGGCTGCACCGGCTGCCCGGGCGCGATCACCAGCTGGACGACGACCTGAGCGAGGTGGCGAGGACGATTGGTGCCGCCGGCCCGGGAAGCGCCACCTCTCGTTCCGGTAACACCACCGCCCGCCCGTACGAAGAAGGGGTGTAACGGCTACGAGAGAGGACGGCCCGTGGATGATCCTGGCTCAGTGGAGGGTGACATCTCCGGCATCGGAGCCGATCCGGTGGCCTTCGAGATCTTCTACCGGCGGCACGTGGAGGCGGTGGGCCGGTTCGTGGCCCGGCGGGTCGACGACCCGCACCTCGCCGCCGACCTGACCGCCGACGTGTTCCTGGCGGTGATCGAATCGGCGGCCGGCTACCGGCCGGACCGGGGCAGCCAGATCGGCTGGCTGTTCGGGGTGGCCCGCAACGTCATCGCCGACGAGCGGCGCCGGGCGGCCCGCCGGCTGCGGGTGACCGGCCGGCTGGCCGGACGACGGGACCTGGACGCCGACGACATCGCCCGCATCGAGGAACGGATCGACGCCGAGTCGGCGGCGCGCCGCACGTGCCGGGCGCTGAGCGGGCTGCCCGAGCACACCCGGGCGCTGGTCGAGAGCGTCGCCGTGGACGGTCTCACCGTGGCCGAGGCGGCGACCGCGCTCGGGATGTCCCCGGTCGCCGCCCGGGTCCGCCTGCACCGCGCCCGTCGCATCGTCCGCGCCGTGCTCGCCCGCCCGGCCACCACCCTCGCCTGATCGAACGGAGACGACGCCATGACCAGGACCGAGCAGTCACCGCACGGCTTCGAGGAGCAGCTCCTCACGGATCTGAAGGCCCACGTCGTCCGGCGGTCCGAGACCGTTCCGGCGGCCCGTCCGGTCGGGCACCGCACCCGGTTCCCGCGCGGGTGGCGCCTCGCCGGAGCGCTCGGGCTGGCGGTCGCGCTGACCGCCGGAGTCCTGGCGGCCCAGACGATGGGACTGGGCGACCAGCCGCCGCCCACGGCCAACGCGTCGGAGATCCTCCGACTGGCGGCCGACGCCGCTCGGCAGCAGCCCGAGCTCACCGCCCGACCCGACCAGTACGTGTTCACGGAAGCTCTGGCGACGAGGCGGGAGAGGCCGGACAGCGGCCCGTACGTCACCACGCGGGTGCAGATGTGGCAGTCGGCCGGGGGAGTCGCGCACCCGCAGGCGCGGTACCGGCCGGAGGCCGAACCGAACGGCTGGGGCGAGCTGCGGGTGCTCCGCCCGATCGATCCCGCGGATCCCCGCAAGGAGCTGGACGAGCTGCCGTCGCCCGCGTACCACGGCGACCTGCCCACCGACCCGGACCGGCTGCTCCGATACCTCCGGGAACACCCGGTCGACCTGCATCTCCCGGCGGGCGCCGACGAGAAGGCGGTGCACGGGAGCGAGAGCATGCCGTACACCACGGCGCGGTCCGTGCTCGACGGCTACGTGCCGCCCCGGGCGCTGGCGGCGCTGTTCGAACTGCTGGCCCGGGAGCCGGGAGCCGTCGTCATCTCGGGCGACGTGGTGGACGCCGCCGGCCGGCGCGGGGTGGCGATCCGCATGCCCGGCGTGATCGGTGGCAACAACGACCTCATCTTCGACCGGAACACCCATGTCTACCTGGGCACCCGCAGGTCCGTGGTGCGCGACGGCAGAGAGTCGGCCGAATCGGCCGTCGCGCAGCTCCGGGTCGCGATCGTCGACCGGCCGGGCCAGCTGCCCTGACCGGTGCCGGCCCCGCCCTCAGCCCCCGGCGAGCAGGCGGTCGCGGACCTCGCGGCGCAGGACCTTGCCGATCTGCGAGCGCGGCAGCTCCTCGACCACGACGACCCGGCGCGGCACCTTGTAGCCGGCGAGATGCTGGCGGCAGGCCGAGCGGACCGAGTCCGGGCCGGCGCCCACCCCCGGGTCCAGCACCACGGCGGCCACCACCTCCTCGCCGTCCCCGGTGGGGAGGCCGACCGCGGCGGCCTCGCGGACGCCGGGGATCCGCAGCAGCGCCTCCTCCACCTCGGACGGGTAGACGTTGAACCCGCCCGTGATGATCAGTTCCTTGATCCGGTCGACCACGGTGACGAAGCCGTCGGCGTCCATGGTGACCACGTCACCGGTGCGCAGCCAGCCGCCGGGCAGCAGCACCCGGGCCGTCTCGTCGGGGCGGTTCCAGTAGCCGGCGAACACCTGGGGGCCGCGGACCAGCAGCTCGCCGGCCTCCCCGGGGGCGCGGTCCCGGGTCGGGTCCTCCGGGTCGACGAGGCGGACCTCGGTGGAGGGGAACGGCACCCCCACCGTGCCCGGCCGGCGGGTCGGCGCCACCGGGTTGCCCAGCGTGATGGGCGAGGTCTCGGTCATCCCGTAGCCCTCGACCAGCAGGCCGCCGGTCACCGACTCCCAGAGGTCCACGGTGGCCGGCGGGAGCGCCATGGCGCCGGAGATCGCGTACCGGACGGAGGTGAGGTCGACGCCGCGTTCCCGGGCCGCGGTGGCGAGCCGCGCGTAGACCGGTGGGACGGCGGGCAGGAAGGTCGGCGGGCGGCGGCGCGCCGCGTCGAGCACCTGGTCGAGGTCGAAGCGGGGGAACAGCACCAGGGTGGCGCCGATGCTCACCGCGAAGGTGAGGCAGAGGGTCAGGCCGTACGCGTGGAACAGCGGCAGCACCGCGTACACCGTCTCGGCGCCGTCGCGCAGGCCGGGCACCCAGGCCCGGCCCTGCGCGGCGTTGGCCCGCAGGTTGCGGTGGGTCAGCACGGCGCCCTTCGGGACCCCGGTGGTGCCGCCGGTGTACTGGAGCAGCGCGGTGTCGGTGGCTCGGGGCGCGGGGTGGTCGGCGGCCAGCGGGGCGGCGTCGGCGACCAGCGCCGGCCAGGAGAGCGCGTCGGGCGCCGGGGCGGTCATCGCGGCCCGGGCGGCGCGGACCTTGGGCAGCGGCAGCCGCAGCGCCCACCGCTTGAGCCGGGGCAGCGCCCTGGGCAGGTCGACGGCCAGCACGGTCTCGACCGCGCCCCGCCCGGCGACCAGCGGCGCCACCTTGTCCCACACCACGGCGACCCGGGCGCCGTGGTCGGTGAGCTGGTGGGCCAGCTCGTCGGCGGTGTAGAGCGGGTTGTGCTCGACGACCACGGCGCCGAGGCGCAGCACCGCGTAGAAGGCGACCACGTGCTGCGGGCAGTTCGGCAGCACCAGCGCTACCCGGTCGCCGGGGCCGACGCCGAGCCGGCGCAGCGCCTCGGCCGCCCGGGCCACCTGGTCGGCCAGCTCGGCGTAGGTGGTGGTGGCGCCGTAGAAGTCGAGGGCGACCCGGGGCCCGAACCGGCGGGCGGCGTCGGTGAGCAGGTCCACCAGCGTGCCGGTCGGCTCCGCGATCTCGGCCGGTACGCCCGGGGCGTAGCTGCGGGTCCAGGGCCGCTGCGCGGTCGCGTCCATCGCCGTCTCTCCTCGCTGCCGGATGACGGCCCTCAGCCTAACTTAACCGCCCGGTAACTTACGGCGGAGTAACTTGCTGAGTTCGTCACACGGCGGCGGCGGGTCAGCGGCGTGGGGCGCCCCTCTGCACGACCCGGCGGCCCCGCACGAAGGCCAGCACGATGAGCACGACCAGCGCGATCAGGCCGATGACGAGCAGCCAGCGCACCGCCTCCAGGAACAGCCCGAGCAGGATGAGCACGGCGGCCACGACGCCGACGATCCAGAGCAACGCCCGCATGTCATCCTCCCGGGAGTGCGGTGGGCCGCCCGCTTTCCCGCTCCGGCGCCCGCCATGCCCGCCCGGGGCCGGTTCATCGCCGGGCCACGTACACCGTGTTCGCGGCCTCCCGGCCCTGCAACGGGTTCGGGAAGCGGACGACGTGCGCCACCGAGGTCGGGAACACCTCGGTCAGCGTCCGCTGGAACTCCGAATCGGGCGGGTCGTTCGACCAGAGCGCGAAAACCCCGTCCGGGTGCAGCAGCGCGGCCAGCCGGCGCAGCCCGTCGACCGTGTAGAAGTCGGCGTGGCTGGGGTGCAGCACCTGGCGCGGGGAGTGGTCCACGTCGAGCAGCACCGCGTGGAACCGGCGCCCCGGCGCCTCCGGATCGAACCCGACGCCGCTCGCCACCGCCGCGAAGAAGTCCGCCCGCACGAACCGGGTCCGCGAGTCGGCGGCCAGTCCGGCGGCGAACGGCAGCAGGTCCCGGCGGTGCCAGTCGATCACGTCCTCGATCGCCTCGACCACCACCAGTGAGTGCACCCGGGCATCCTCCAGCGCGGTGCGCGCCGTGTAGCCGAGGCCGAGCCCGCCCACCACCACGTCCAGGGCGCCGCCGGTCAGCGGGGCCAGCCCGAGCCGGGCGAGTTCGATCTCCGCGACCGGGAAGAGGCTGGACATCAGGAACTCGTCGTCGAGCTTCACCTCGTACACGTCGACGTCGAGCGACGGGTCGCGGCGCCGGCGCAGACTGATCTCGCCGATCGGCGTCTCCCGCCAGGCCAGTTCCTCGAAACGCGCGCCCACCCGTGTCCTCTCCGCCGGTCCGTGACCGGATGCTACCGGCCGGTCGTCCGGCCGCCCGGGGATATGGGCGGCGCGGCCGTTTTTCCGCGCCCCGCCGCATCGGCGGGCCGGCGACGGGTACGCCGCCGACGACTCCCGCCCGGCGCGGCCGGCGGGGTCGAGGACGCCGGAGAGGGGAGCGAGCGTGGCGGACATGCTGGCCGGACGGCTGCACGTGGCCGATCGGGCGCTGCGGATGGAGTCGGTGCCGGTGCCCGAGCCGGGGCGCGGGCAGGTGCGGATCCGGGTGGCCGCGGCCGGCGTGTGCCTGTCGGACGTGCACCTCATCGACGGCACCCTGACCCCGCTCCACCTGGACGGGGACGTGGTGATCCTCGGCCACGAGGTGGCCGGGACGGTCGACGCGCTCGGTGACGGGGTGCGGGGCTGGGAGCCGGGCCAGCGGGTGCTGCTCCAGGCGGGGGAGCGGGACCGGTTCGGCCTCGTGCTCACCCGCGGCGTCGACTACGACGGCGGCTGGGCCGAATATGCCCTGGCCCGCGAGGACACCCTGGTCCCCGTCCCGGATCTGCTCCCGTTCGAGCAGGCCTGCATCATTCCCGACGCGGTCTCCACGCCGTGGGCCGCGGTGACCGAGACGGCCCGGGTCCGGCCCGCCGAGGCGGTCGCCGTGTGGGGCGTCGGTGGCCTCGGCGCGCACGCGGTGCAGTTGCTGCAGCTGGTCGGCGCGGCCCCGGTGATCGCCGTGGACCCGCTGCCGGCGGCGCGGGACCGGGCGCTCGCCCTCGGCGCGGACCTGGCCATCGACCCGGCGGACGACGGCTTCAAGGACGCCGTGCTCGAACTGGTCGGCACCCGGGGGCTCGACGTGGCGTTCGACTTCGCCGGCGTCAACGCGGTCCGCGAGCAGGCCATGACCGTGCTCGGCCGGCACGGCCGGCTGGTGCTCGCCGGCATCGCCAACCAGCCCATCAGCATCCCGTCGGACAGCCGGTTCACCTACAACCGCCAGGCGGTGCTCGGCCACTACGGCTCGGAGGCGGAGCACGTCGGGCAGTTGGTGACCCTCACCGGGCTGGGCCGGCTCGACCTGTCCGCGTCGGTCAGCGACGTGCTGCCGCTGGCGGACGCGCCGGAGGCGGTGCGCCGGGTGCACGAGAAGGAGGGCAACCCGATCCGGCTGATCCTGCGGCCCTGACGGCGCCGTCAGTCGGGACGGCTCGCCACGACGACCGTGTCGAGGGCGTCGACCGTGCCGCCGTCGGTGGTGGGCACCGGGCGGCGGGCCGTCTCGGCGCGCCGGATGTGCAGCCCGGCGAGGCCGTCGACCACCGCCTCCGGCGTCAGCAGCACGGCCGGGTCCTGCGGCCCACCGGTGCCGCCGGTCAGGTTCGCCAGGTCGTGGCCGACCACCACGAGGCTCCCCCCGGGGCGCAGCGCCTGCTTGGCCGCGGCCAGCACCCGGGCGAGGTCGTCGGCGGGCAGGTGCAGGTAGCTGATGAGCACCAGGTCGTAGCTGCCCGGCACCGGCCGGTACGCGGTGACGTCGGCGACCCGCCACTCGACCTCGACACCGTGCCCGGCGGCCAGCTCACGCCCCCGGCCGACGGCCACCGGCGAGAAGTCCACCGCGGTGACCCGCCAGCCCTGCTCGGCCAGCCAGACCGCGTTGCGTCCCTCACCGGCGGCCAGGTCCAGCGCGGCGCCGGGGATCAGCCCGGTGACCGACTCGACCACGAAGCGGTTCGGCTCAGCGCTCCACACCAGACCCGGCGTGCTCGTGTACCGGGCATCCCAGGCGCTGCTGTCCACTGTGTCTCCTCCTCCGGCGGCCCCACACCGCCATGGTGACCGTACCGGCTGCGGCAAGCGCTCCCACGGCGAGTCCGGCGAACGGGGGCAACTGCTGGGCGAGGACGAAGGCGCCCATCACCACCACGAACCAGCCGAACGACTTGCGCAGGAGGTCCGCGGGGATCCTCCCGGCGAGGCGACCGCCGAGGACGCTGCCGAGGACGGCGGCGGCGGTGACCGCGAGGGCGAGGCCCCAGTTGATGCTCACGCTGGAGAGGTAACCGGCCAGGCCGGCGAAGGACTTCATCGCGATGACGACCAGGGAGGTGCCGACGGCGACCGGCATCGGCAGGCCGCCGAGCAGGGCCAGGGCGGGCACCACGAGGAAGCCGCCGCCCGCGCCGACCAGGCCGGTCACCAGACCGACGACGATCCCGTCGAGGATCACCCGGAACACCGGCAGCTCGTGCGGCACCGGCCGGCCCTCGGCGGCGCGCCGGCCCCTGATCATCGCGATCGCGGTGGCCAGCATCATCACGCCGAAGCCGGTGAGCAGGAATCCGGCCGGGACGAACTCCGCCAGCCGGCCGCCGGCGTACGCGCCGGTCATTCCGGCGAAGCCGAAGATCAGCCCGGTACGCCAGCGGACCCGTCCGGCGCGGGCGTGCGGCAGGACGCCGACGGCGCTGGTGGCGCCGACGACGAGCAGGGAGGTGGCGATCGCCTCCTTGGCCGGCAGGCCGGCGACGTACACCAGCAGCGGGACGGCGAGGATCGACCCGCCGCCGCCGAGCAGCCCGAGGCTCACCCCGATCAGCACGGCCAGGCCGACGGTGAGCAGCAGGGAACCGGTCATGCCCGCGCCCCGTTGCTCTCGCGCAGGTGGCCGACGACGGTGTCGAGGTCGCAGCTGGCGCCCCGGTTGTACGGCAGCCTGCTCAGCATCATCCCCATGGCACAGGTGTTGGTGACCGCGGCGAAGGTGAGGCCGGCGCCGATGAACGCGGCGACCCACTTCAGGCCCGGTACGAACACCGAGCCGACGACGCTGGCCAGCACGATGGCACCGGCGACCAGGCGGACCTGCCGCTCCAGGTCCCAGCGGGGCGCGCCCTGCTGGGTCGGCGCGTTCGCCGCCTGCCAGGCGAGCATGCCGCCGTTGAGGATCTTCAGGTTCGGCAGCCCGACCCCGGCCAGTGCCTGCTCGGCCTGCGTGGCGCGGGCGCCCGAGCGGCAGATCAGCACCACGTCCTCGTCCAGGTGGTTACGCAGTTCCTCGCGGTGCTCCTTGAGAAGGTCCAGCGGGACGTTGTAGGCGCCGGGAATGTGGACGGTCTCGAACTCGGCCGGGGTGCGCACGTCGAGCAGCCGGGGGGAGCGCCCGGAGTCGATCAGTTCCCGCAGGGTGGTGGCGTCCAGGCTGGCCGGGTGCGTGGTCTCGGAAGCGCTCATTTCTCCTCGTTCTGGGACGAATCGCCGTAGCTGGCGGCAGGGTGGGACGCCGGCCGGCGCCGGTGGCGCCGGCCGGGACTCGGAAAGGGGTCAGGCGTTGTCGGCCATGGCGACGCCCGCCGCCTCGGCCCGATCGAACCTGTCGTCGATGACGACGACCTCGCGGCCGGCGTTGGCCAGCAGCGACGCCGCGGCGGTGGCCCGGTAGCCGGAGCCGCAGTGCACCCAGACCGCGCCGGCCGGCACGTCGGCGAGCCGCTTGGGCAGGTCGGGAAGCGGGACGTGCACGGCGCCCTCGACATGGCCGGCGCGCCACTCGTTGGTCATCCGCACGTCGAGCACGACGGCCGGGGCGGGCAGCCCGGCCGGGGTGTTCCCCGCGCGGGCCGCGGCCAGTGCTCCGAAGTCGGCCATCCGCAGCTCGCGGAGCTGGTCGGGCGTGGCCGCCCACTGCTCGGCCCCGCCGGTGGCCTGCGCTGCCGGCCGGTCGATGCCGATCCGGACCAGCTCGCGCTGGGCGTCGGCGACCTGCTCCGCGGTCTCCGCGAGCAGCGTGATCGGCGTGCCCCAGTCGATCAGCCAGCCGAGCCAGGTCGACATCGGGCCGTCCAGCGCGAGGCTGACCGTGCCGGCCAGGTGCGAGGCCGCGTACGCCTTGCGGTGCCGCAGGTCCACCACCCACTCCCCGGCAGAGATCCGGTCGCGGAGCTGGGCCGCGTCGGCCCTGGCGACCGGGGTGAGGTCGACCGGTGCCGGCCCGGCGCTGTTCGCCACGCCCATGTGGGCGTAGTACGCCGGGTAGGCGTCCAGGCCGGCGAGGGTCTTGCCGACGAACTCGTCGGCGGCCAGGCGCAGCACCGCGTTGGCCTGCTTCTCGCGTCCGATTGTCGAGTCGGGGGCGTCGGCCTGGCTGGCCGAGCAGAAGCTGCCGAAGCCGTGCGTCGGCCACACCTGGGCGCCGTCGGGCAGCAGGTCGGCCAGCCGCCGCGCCGAGGCGTGCTGGCGGTGGGCCAGCTCGTGGGCGTGCTCCTGGCCGAGCAGGTCGGTGCGTCCGGTGGTGCCGAACAGCAGCGAGCCGCCGGTGAAGACGCCCGCCGGCTGCCAGCCACCGTCGGTGGGCTCGTCGAGGACGTACGACAGGTGGTGGAACGTGTGGCCGGGGGTGGCGACCACGCGGAGCCGCAGCTTGTCGGAGACGGGCATCGTGTCGCCGTCGGTGACCGGCATCCGGTCGAAGGTGACCTCGTCGGCGGCGGCCACCAGGTACCGGGCGCCGGTGATCCGGGCGAGTTCCAGGCCGCCGGAGACGTAGTCGTTGTGGATGTGCGTTTCCACCACATGGGTGATCCGCACCCCCTTGGCTCCCGCGAGGTACAGGATCCGGTCGATGTCGCGCTGGGGGTCGACCACGATCGCCACCTGACCGTCGGAGGCCAGGTAGCTGCGGTCGCCGAGCGAGGACGTCGCGATGACGGAGACCTCGACTGACATGTGCCGTTCTCCTTTCTGTTCCACATACCCCCGGGGGTATGTGGAAGTCAGACTTCGGCCCGGGTCGCGGGCGTAGTGATACCCGTCCTCGCCGCGATCACGCGGCGAGGACGGTGAATTCCTCGGTCAGGCCAGGGCGAGGAAGAGCTTCTCCAGCTCCTCCTCGGTCATCTCCGGCTCCTCGCCCCGCTCCCGGGCGGTGCCGCAGTGCCGCATGCCGGACGCAATGATCTTGAAGCCGGCCCGGTCGATGGCCTTGGACACGGCCGCGAGCTGGGTCAGGGCGGCCCGGCAGTCCTCGCCGTTCTCCATCATCTCGATGACGGCGTTGAGCTGGCCCCGGGCTCGCTTGAGCCGGGTGAGCGCCTCGCTGGTCATCTCGGGTTGAAGCTTCACGCCACTACCTCCTGCCTCCAACATACCCCAGGGGGTACCGGTCTGCCACTGGATACCCCCACGGGTATCGTCAACGGCCCGCGTACCCAGCCAATTCCCGCCCGATTCCCGATTCCACCTACGGCCTGGGCTGTGGCGGGACTCACCGCCGCATCCGGTCTGCGCGTCGCGGCGCGGATGTACGAGACCCACGTCCGGCCGGCCACGGCGCCACGGAGGGTCCACAGGGGATCAACGGAGCGTCTATCCTGTGCGCCGACGAACCAGGCGGAAGGGATCCGATGCCGTCCCGGCAGGACCAGCTCCACTCCTACCAGTTCACCGTCCAGCGGGCGGTCGCCGCGCTGGTGATGCGGGAGACCGACCCCGCGCAGTCGCCGTTCCGCCGGCTGGCCGGGGCCGGCCTGGCCAGCGTGCTCGTCGCGGTGATCGCGCTCGGCGGGGTCGCCCTCTACGGCCTGTTCGCCGGTGGTGGCAGCGCCTGGCGCGACCCGGGCGCGGTGATCGTGGAGAAGGAGTCCGGCGCGCGGTTCGTCTACCGGGAGGAGAAGCTGCACCCGGTCCTCAACTACGCCTCGGCGCTGCTGGTCATCGGGGCGGACCGGCCGAAGACCGTGCTGGTCTCCCGCCGCTCCATCGAGGGCGTGCCGCGCGGCCTGCCCCTCGGCATCGCCGACGCCCCCGACTCGCTGCCCGCGCCGGGGCGGCTCACCGGCGGGGCGTGGACGGTCTGCTCGGTCACCGCCGTCGAGGCGGGCCGCACGGAGGTCCGTTCGGCGCTGCTGATCGGGCGGGACGCCACCGGCGGCCGGCCCCTCGGCGACCAGGGCCTGCTGCTGCGCCACCCGGACGGCAGCCTGCACCTGCTCTGGCACGAGCGGCGCTACCTCCTCCGCGACACCGACCGGGTGCTCGCCGCGCTGGCCGCCACCCGGGAACGGGCGGCGCCGGTGGCCCCGGCGCTGCTCAACACGGTGCCGGCCGGGGTCGACCTGGCGCCGCCCCCGCTGCGCGACCTGGGCGCCCCGTCCGAGCGGGTCACCGGCGCCACCGTCGGCGACGTCTATCTGGTCCGCAACTCCGGCGGCGGCCGGCAGTACGCGGTGGCCGGGCGGACCGGCCTCGCCGGCATCACCGAGTTGCAGGCGGCCCTGCTGCTCGCCCGCACCGGCCAGGGCGCCCCGGAACCGATCACCCTGGGCCGGTTCGCCGCCCTGCCGAAGCTTCCCGACCTGGTGCCGACCGGGCCGACCGCCCCGCCCGCGGTCCCGCCCGCGCTCGCCGCGGTGGAGGGCGGCGCGCTCTGCGCCCGCGCCGGCGACGACAGCGGCGTACGCGAGGTCCGGCTCGGCGCCACCCCGCCGGACCTCCCCGCCGCCGCGCGGACGCCGGCCGGCCGGGGCGGGCTGGCCGACCAGGTGCTGGTCGAGCCGGGGCGGGGAGCGCTCGTCGAGTCGGCCGCCGCCCCCGGCGCCACCGGCGGCGCGGTCTGTGTGGTCACCGACCTCGGCCGGCGCTACGTGCTGGCGGGCGCCGACGTGCCCGGCATGCTCGGCTACGCCGGGGTGCGTCCGGTCCGGCTGCCGGCGGGCCTGGTCAGCCTGGTGCCGGCCGGCAGCCCGCTCGACCCGGCCGCCGCCCGCACGGTCGCCGCCCCGGCCTGAACCGGCGGCGCGTCCGCTTCGCGCGGGTCGCCGCCCGCGCCTGCCCGGGCCCGGCACCCCGCAGAGCCACCGCGCGGACGGGCGCGGGGTGGGCTCAGGCGGCCGGCCTGCGGAACACGGTCACCGCGAACGCCGCGTCGTCGTGCCAGGGACGCAGGTCCCAGGTGGCGAAGCGGTGTTCGAGGCGAAGCCCGGCGGCGACCGCGTCGGCGTCCAGTTCGGTGAGCGGGTAGCCGCGGTCGGTGCCGAAACCGACCACCACGAGGCCGTCCGGCCGGACGTGCGCGGCGATCCGGGTCAGCACGGCGCGCTCGGTGCCGGGGGCGACGAACGCCATCACGTTGCCGGCCACCACGGCCGCGTCGAACGGCTCGGGCTCGTCCTGCGCGGCCAGGTCCAGCTCGGCCAGGTCGGCGACCAGGAAGCGCGGGCCGGGGTAATCGGTGCGGGCGGCGTCGATCAGCACCGGGTCGGCGTCGACGCCCAGCGCCGTGTGACCCCGGGCGGCCAGCGCGGCGGCCACCCGGCCGGTGCCGCAGCCGGCGTCCAGGATCCGCGCGCCCGGCGGGACGAGCGCGTCCAGCAGCCGGGCCTCGCCGGCCAGGTCAGCCCCCTCGGCGGCCAGTTGCCGGAACCGGTCGATGTACCACTGCGAGTGTCCCGGCTTGGTCTCGGTCACCCAGCGGGTCGGCTTGCCCATGCCGCCACGGTAGCTGATCTTGTTTGGCCGGGCCGCAGAACCTCAGCTCAGGGCGAGGAAGGCGCCGGTGGCGAGCGGGGCGCCGGTGACGGCGCCGGCCACCACCTGCGGCCAGGTGTGGTCCCGCAGCACCACCCGGGACCAGCCGACCGCGGCCACCAGCAGCCAGCCGGCGTGCAGGGCCGGGCCGAACAGCAGCACCAGGACGGCCGTGGTGGCGGCCGCGACCGCGGCGTGGATGCTCAGCTTCCACCAGTGGTTGACCAGAGTGCAGGCCGCGCCGACCACGAAGATCACCACGATCACGGCGAACAGTTCGGCGGGCGCGCGAAGCGCGGCCAGCAGGGCCGTGCCGACCGCCACCGAGGCCAGGCCGGTCAGCAGGGGCCGGGCCCGCTGGGTATGGTCGCCGACGTGCCGGTCGGTGAGCCGGCCGCGGCGTACGCCGTGGACGATCACGCCGACCGGGAGCACCGCGCAGAACAGCAGCGCCGTGCCGCCCCAGAGCAGGAACTGCTGCGGGGAGCGGCTGACCCGGGCGGCCGCCACCAGCGGCAGGGCGGTCACCAGGACGCCCGGCGCGAGCACCTCGGTGATCAGCCGCGCCGCCCGCCCGCTGACCGTCCGTTCCCGGGTCGCCCGCACCGGGCCATCCTGGTGGAGCCGCCCGCCAAGGTCAATCAGCCCTTCTCCGCGCCGCTGGTGAGGCCCTCGGTGAGCAGCCGCTCGCCGGCGAAGAAGAGGATCACGATCGGCAGGGTGAGGATCACCGAGCCGGCCATCAGCACCGTCTTCGGCACCTCGACGCCGTCGGCGAGCAGTGACAGCCCCAGTGAGACCGTCCACCGGTTGGGCCGGTCGACCAGGAAGAGCAGCGCGAAGAGGAACTCGTTCCAGGCGATCATGAAGTCGTAGAGGGCGACCGCCATCACCGACGGCGCGGCGAGGGGCAGGCTGACCCGGCGGATGATGCCGAGGCGGCCGGCGCCGTCGATCGCCGCGGACTCCTCCAGGCTGACCGGGATGGTCTCGAAGTAGTTCTTCAGCATGTAGACCGAGACCGGCAGGGTCTGCGAGATGTAGACCAGCACCAGCCCGACAAGCGACCCGCGCAGCCCGGCCCGGGTGAAGACCACGAACAGCGGGATCGCGATGACGATCGACGGGAACAGGTAGACCGCCAGGAACAGCGCGCTGACCTGCCGCCGGCCGAAGAACCGCAGCCGGGACACGGCGTACGCGCCGGGGATGGCGATCACCAGGGTGAGCGCGGTGGCGGCCAGCGCCACGATGCCGCTGTTGCGGATGAAGGCGAGGAAGCCCTGCCCGCCGTCCTCGACGGACTTGAGCACCTCGGCGTACGTGGCCAGGGTCAGTTCGCCGACCGGCACGAGCAGCGAGCCGGGATCGAGCAGCAGCCGCTCGATGGGGCGTACGGAGAGCACCAGCATGTACCAGAACGGCAGCAGGGTGACCAGCAGGAAGCCGGCGATCACCAGCCGGCGCAGCCAGCGCAGGCTCACCGTCTCGATCCGGTCCCGGTCCATCACGCCTCCTCCCGCCGGCCGCCGAAGAAGCGCAGGTAGATCGCCACGAAGACGATGAGCACGACGGCCAGCACGACCGCCTGCGCCGCCGCCGCGCCGATGTCGGTGCGCGCGGTGAGGAACTGGTAGACCCGGACGCTGACCACCTCGGTGCCGGCCGAGCCGCCGGTGAGCAGGTAGACGTCGTCGAACTTGTTGAAGGTCATGATGAACCGGAGCACCCCGATCAACGCGATCACCGGCATGAGCTGGGGCAGCAGGATGTGCCGGAAGCGCTGGGTCGGCGTGGCCCCGTCGACCCGGGCGGCCTCCTCCAGCTCGGCCGGCACGGCCTGGAGCCGGGCCAGCAGGAACAGGAAGGCGAACGGGAAGTAGCGCCACGCCTCGAACGCGATGACCGTCCACAGCGCGGTGGACTCCTGGGACAGGAACGGCACGGGCTCGTCCCAGCCGAGGAACCGCCGGCCCCAGTCGTTGACGACGCCGAGCTGCGGGTCGAGCATCACCTGCCAGACGAACGTCATGGCGACCACCGGCGCCACGTACGGCAGCAGCATGGACGCGCGGACGATCGTGCGGCCCCGGAACGGGCGGCGGACCACGAGCGCCGCCACGAGGCCGACCAGGATCGAGCCGGCCGTCCCGCCGGCGCTGTAGACGACGGTGGTCCACAGCGTGTCGGCGAAGCCGGGGGTGTGCAGCACCCGGTCGACGTTGTCCAGGGTCAGCTCGCCGAAGAGGCCGGTCCGGCGCAGGGTCGCGAGGCGTACCCGTTGGAAGGCCAGCACCACGGTCCAGACGATGGGAATGCCGATCACCGCGACCACGACGAGCAGGGTGGGGGTGACCAGCGCGAGCCCGGCGCGGGACTCGCGGCGGCGCAGGGTGAGCGGGCGTCGGCCGGGCCGGCGGGGCCGCTCCCCGGTGGGGGAGCGGCCGGCCTCCGGCGCGGTCGTGGTCAATTCACGCCCTTGGCGATCGCGTCGACGTCCTTCTTCGCCCGCTCGGCGGCGGCCCGGGCGTCGGACTTCCCGCCGACCACGTCGGCGAGCGCCTTGGGCACCGGCAGCTCACCGAGGATCGCCCCGACCAGCTTCCCCTGGCCCTGGGTCAGCCCCCAGCGCTGGAAGGTGTCCGGGCTCTTGCGCACCGTGGCGAGCACGTCGGAGCCGTAGACCGCCGACAGCGGCTGCTTGCGGTCCACGCCGGCCTGGCTGGTGTTCCAGGCGGTGAGGAACTTCTGCCTGTCCTCCGCGGTCCCGGTGCGCACCGGGACGCGCCCCTCGGGCGACATGCCGAACCAGCGCGGGTAGCCGTCGGAGAGCATGTACTCCACGAAGGACGACGCGGGGTCGCTCGCGCCGTCGAGCACCGCCCACGAGCTGATCTCGCCGTACTGGGCCGGCTCGGCGCCGTTCGGGCCCTTGATGGCGGTGACGAAGCCGCTGTTCTTCGCCAGCCACGCCGGGTCGGACTGGCACTGCGGGCAGGTGGGCCGGGCGTCGTTCCGCAGCCCGGCCAGCTCGTCGAGGATGAACGGCGACCAGATCAGCATGGCCGCCTTGCCGGCGAAGTAGGTGGCCCGGGTGGTGTCCACGTCCTGCGCGCCCTTGACCGAGTTGTTCCGCATCAGGTCGCCGTAGAAGCGGAACGCCTCGACGCACTCGGGGGAGTCCAGCGTGACCTTGCCGGCGTCGTCGGTGAGCTGGCAGTTGTTGGCCAGCGCGAGATGTTCGAAGGTCTGCTGGGTGAAGACGTCGCCGGGGGCCGTCGCCGCCGTGATGCCGGCGACGCCGCCGGTGTTCAGCTTCGCCGCCGCGGCGGCGATCTTCTCGTACGTGTCGGGGGCGGGCAGGCCGGCCGCGGCGAACAGGTCCTTGCGGTAGACCAGCAGCTGGCCCCACCCGTCGCTCGGCACGGCGAGCTGCCGGCCGTCGTCGCTGGTCAATTCGAGGGCGCGCGGGGAGAAGGTGTCCCGGCCGAGCTTCTCGACGACCCGCTTGTTGGCGTCGGGCTCCAGCAGGTCGTTGCCGGCCAGGGTGCGCACTCCGGCCAGGGAGACCGAGCCGACCACGTCGGGCAGGTCGCCGGCGGCGGCGCTGGAGGCGATGAGGGAGGGGAACTGGTCCTCGTTGACGGTGACCAGGTTGACCTTGACGCCGGTCTTGGCGGTGTAGTCCGCGATGATCGCCTTGGTGGCGTTCACCCGGTCCGCCACGTCTTCCAGGCTCCACACGGTTATCTGGGAACTGTCGGATTTCGGCTCGTCGTCACCGCAGGCCAGCAGGGTTGTCCCGGCAAGTGCCATGATCAGGGTGGTGGCGAGCATCCGCATCGAGGGTGATGGCATCGGTGGCACTCCTCTCGAAGGGTACAACAGGGATCTAACGCCTTCGATTGATCGTTTACAAGACAATTACCAATATTTCGGTTTAGAATTGGGCCCGGCACTTCCCTCGGAGCGACGCCATGGGCAACTGGGTTGTCTCTCTGGCCGGGCCCCGGCGCGTGAGCCTGGAGCCCTGCCCCCCGGACCCGCTCGGCCCCGGCCAGGTCCGCGTCCGCACCTGCTACTCCGGCATCTCCGCCGGCACCGAGCTGACCCTCTACCGGGGCAGCAACCCCCGTCTCAGCAAGGACTGGGACGACGCCACCCGGATGTTCGTGCCCCGGCAGGCCGCGCCCGCGTACCCGGTGGTGGGCTTCGGCTACGAGGAGGTCGGCGAGATCGTCGAGGTCGCGCCCGACGTCGCCGACCGCCGGCCCGGCCAGGTCGTCTGGGGCATCTGGGGGCACCGCGCGGAGGCCGTGCTGGCCGCCGGCGCGGTCACCCCGCTCGCCCCCGGGCTCGACCCCCTGGTCGCCGTCTTCGCCCGCCCCGGCGCCATCGCGCTGACCGCCGTGCTCGCCGGCGACCTGCACCTCGGCGACTGGGTCGGTGTCTTCGGGCAGGGCGTCATCGGGCTGCTCGGCACCCGGCTCGCCGTCCTCTCCGGAGCCCGGGTGGTGGCCGTCGACCGGGTGCCGGACCGGCTCGCGCACGCCACCCGGCTCGGCGCCCGCCGGGTCGTCGACGCCGCCGTCGACTCCGCCGCCGCCACGCTGCACGCCGCCACCGGCGGCCGCGGCGCGGACGTCTGCCTGGAGCTGTCCGGGTCGTACCCGGCACTGCACGAGGCGATCCGCGCCACCGCCCACGCCGGCCGCGTCGTGGCCGCCGGCTTCTACCAGGGGTACGCCCACGGGCTGGGACTCGGCGAGGAGTTCCACCACAACCGGATCCAGCTGGTGGCGGCCCAGGTCTCCGGGCCCGCGCCGGCGCCCGGCACGGCCGGCCGGTGGACCGGGAGCCGGATCGCCCACACCTTCATGGACCTGGTGGCCGAGGGCAGCGTCGACCCGCTGCCGCTCGTGAGCCACGTCGTCAACGCGGGCGCGGTGGCCGACGCGCTCGCGTTGCTCGACCGCGGTGACGGTGACGCCCTCCAAGTCGTGCTGAGGTTCCCATGACCATCCCCCTCGCCTGCCAGGAACAGTTGCTCCCCGGCGCCGGCCTGTCCGACAAGTACGCCCTCGCCGTCTCCCTCGGCTACCAGGGCATCGAGCTGCGCGGCCGCGGCGACCTGGCCCTCGCCCGGCGGCTGCCGGAGCTGCGCCGCGCCCGCACCGAGGGCGTGGTCATGCCGACCGTCTGCGTCGAGATGGACCACTTCATCGGCGACTTCGACCCCGAGCGCTCCCGGGACGCGGTCCGCAACCTGCGCTCCCAGCTCTCCGTGATCGCCGAGCTCGGCGGCATCGGCGCCATGACCCCGGCCGCCTGGGGGATGTTCTCCCGCCGGCTGCCCCCGTTCGAGCCGCCCCGCCCACCCGAGGGTGACCGGCAGGTGCTCGTCGACGCCCTGGGCGAGCTGGGCGAACACGCCCGCGCCGAGGGGGTCACCCTCTTCCTGGAACCCCTCAACCGGTACGAGGACCACATGGTCAACCGGCTCGATGAGGCGGTGGCCCTGTGCCGCGCCGTCGGGCTGCCCTCGGTCCGGGTGGTCGCCGACACCTACCACATGAACATCGAGGAGGACGACGCCTGCGCGGCGCTGCGCGCGGCCGCGCCGTACCTGGGACACGTGCAGGTCAGCGACTCCAACCGGCACCAGCCGGGGGCCGGGCACCTGGACTGGCCGGGACTGCTGGCCACCCTGGAGGAGATCGGCTACCCCGGCTGGCTGGCGCTGGAGTGCCGGCTGCGCGGCGAGCCCGTCGCCGCCCTGCGCCAGGCCGCCACCGTCCTCGCCCAGGCCCGGCCGCGGCGGGCGGCGGCATGAGCGCCCCCGGCGGCGCGGCCCCGGTGCGGGCCGGCGGCCCCGGCCGCGCCGACGCCGAGCGGGCCGCCCGGTTGCGCCGGCTGGCGCTGGCCACGTTGGACGCCAACTGGGAGCACGACCACACCGTCCCGTCCCGCACCCTCTATCCGCACCAGTGGAGCTGGGACTCGGCGTTCATCGCGGTCGGGCTGGCGCACGTCCGCCCCGACCGGGCCTGGCGGGAGCTGCGCACCCTGTTCGCCGCGCAGTGGGCCGACGGGCGGGTGCCGCACATCGTGTTCAACCCGGCGCTGCGGGTCGGCGCGTACTTCCCGGGGCCGGCGTTCTGGGACTCGGCCCGGGCCGACGGCGCACCGGCGGCGGCCACCTCGGGGATCGTCCAGCCGCCGGTGCACGCCCCGGCCGCGTGGCTGGCGCACCGCCGTGCCCCCTCCGAGGCGTCCGTGGCCGCGCTGCGCTGGCTCTACCCGCGCCTGGTCGCCCAGCAGCGCTACCTGACCGGGCGGCGGGACGTCGGCGGGGGCGGGCTGGCCGCCGTCGTGCACCCGTGGGAGTCCGGCCTGGACAACAGCCCCGCCTGGGACGCCCCGCTGGCCGCGGTGCCCGCCGACGAGACGGTGATGCGGGCGTACCGCCGGCACGACACCGCGCACGCCGACGCGGCGCACCGCCCCACCGACCTGGACTACGCGCGCTACGTCGCGCTCGTGGACGCCTACCGGGCAGGCCGCTACCGGGACGAGGGGCTGCTCGGCCGGCACGCGTTCCTCGTGGAGTGCCCGCTGGTCAACGCGGCGCTGGGAGTCTCCGAGCAGGCCCTCGCCCGGATCGCCACCGTGGTCGGCGCCGACCCCGGGCCGCACCGGGACCGCGCGGCGCGGATCACGCAGGCCCTGGTCGACCGGCTCTACGACCCGGTGACCGGCACCTTCCGCCCGCGCGACGTCCGGGCCGACCGGCTCGTCCCGGCCCGTACGGTGCTCGGGCTCATGCCGCTGATCCTGCCCGACCTGCCGGACCACCAGGTGCGGGCGGTGCTCGCCGAGGCGTGCTCGCCCCGGTTCGGCCTGGCCGCCCGCATGGACCGGCCGCTGCCCACCCACGACCGCACCGCGCCGGACTTCGAACCGCTGCGCTACTGGCGCGGCCCGAGCTGGGTGAACACCGGCTGGCTGCTGTGGCGGGGGTTGCGCACCCACCACCGCGCCGACCTGGCCGCCGGGCTGCGCGAGTCCCTGCTGGGGCTGGTCGACGCGGCCGGCTGCCACGAGTACTTCCACCCGGACACCGGGGCCGGGCTCGGCTCACCGGCGTTCAGCTGGACCGCCGCGCTGGTGCTGGACGCCCTCGCCGAGGGCTGAGCCGGGGGCGGCGACGCGGGTGACCCCGCCGGGGCGGGTCAGGCGATGGTCGGTAGCAGGGGCGCAGGGACCCTGCCGGCGGGCCGGAAGTCCCGGCTCAGCCGGCCGGAACCGTCGCCGCCTCGGCGGGTGCGGCCGGCGCCGGCACGGCCGCCGCGTCGGCGGGCGGCTCCGGGACCAGCAGCTCGGCCGGCACCGGCTCGACCTCGACCCGGCAGTCGTGGAACGTCGGCGCCTCGCCCAGGTCGGTGTCGCGTACGGCGGTGACCGCGTTGACGGTGGCCCGGCCCGGGCTCAGCCGCGCCCAGTAGGCCTTGTACGTGAACGCCAGGCCCGGCCGGGTCGCCTCGTCCACCGCGACCGCCGCGAGGAACGCGCCGCGGTCGTTGCGCACCCGCACCGCGTCGCCGTCGGCGAGGCCGCGCGCCGCCGCGTCGTCGGGGTGCAGGTGCACCCGCGGCGGGCCGGTGCGCCGGGTGTGCCAGGGCAGCGAGGCGAAGGTGGAGTTCATGAGGAACCGGCCCGCCGGGGCGATCAGCACCAGCGGGAACCGGCGGGCCAGCTCAGGGTCGGCCGCCTCCACCGGCGGGGTGTGCCCGGGCAGCGGGTCCACCCCGAGCCGGGCCAGCGTCGGGTCGTGCAGCCGGGCCCGCCCGTCCGGGGTGCGGAAACCGCCGGCGGCGAACGGGGCGGCGCCCACCGGCACCCCGGTGGTCCGGGCGTACGTCCGCTCGCGCAGCTCCTCGAAGCTGACCGGCGTGCCGGCCAGCAGCTGCCGGGCCAGGTCCTCGTCGCTGTCGGAGAACCGGGGGTGGTCGACGCCGAGCGCGGCGGCGATCCGGCGGAAGATCTCGGTGTTGGGCAGGGCCTCCCCGGGCGCCCGGGTGACCGGCAGGTTCAACGTCGTGTAGTGGTGGCCGTAGGAGGAGTGCAGGTCGAGGTGCTCGGGCTGCATGGTCGCCGGCAGCACCACGTCGGCGTAGTCGCAGGTGTCGGTCCAGCGCTGCTCCAGCACCACGGTGAACAGGTCGGCGCGGCGCAGGCCGGCGAGGAGCCGGTTCTGGTCCGGGGCGGTGGCGGCCGGGTTCGAGTTGAACACCACCAGGGAGGTCACCGGCGGGTCGGCCTCCCCGGTGAGCACGGTCGCCAGCCGGCTCATGTTCACCGACCGGGCCGGCGGGGCCGGCATGCCGGGCGGCCGGACCACCGGGCCCTCCTCGATCGGGTGGTGCCCGCTGGTCGACACCAGGGCGCCGCCGCCCGGGTAGCGGAAGTCGCCGGTGACCAGGGGCAGCGCGCAGATCGCCCGGATCGCCTGGCCGGCGCCGTGGTGCCGTTGCAGGCCGAGCCCGACCCGGACGGCGGTGGGTCGGGTGGTGGCGATCCGGTCGCCGAGCCGGCGGACCGCCTCGACGGGCAGGCCGCACTCGGCGGCGGCCCGCTCCACCGGCCACTCGTCGAGCCGGGCGGCCAGCTCGGGCCAGCCGACGGTGTGCGCGGCCAGCCACTCCTCGTCGGCCGCGCCGGCGTCGCGCACGTGCCGCATCAGCCCGAGGGCGAGGGCCGCGTCGGTGCCGGGCAGCGGGGCGACGTGCTCGTCGCTGCGGGCCGCCGTGTCGGTGCGCAGCGGGTCGATGGTGACCAGGTACGCGCCGCGCTCCCGGGCCTGCTGCACGAACGGCCACAGGTGCAGGTTGGTGGCGAGCGGGTTGGCGCCCCAGAGCACGATGAGCTTCGCCGCCACGATCGACTCCGGCTCGAAGCCGATCGAGTCGCCGTAGATCGAGCGCAGCGCCGCCCGGGCCGCCCCGGTGCAGATGGTGGTGTCCAGCCGCGACGCACCCAGGTGGGCGAAGAGCCGCTGGCCCATGGTCCAGCCCTGCACATGGCCCATGGTGCCGGCGAAGTAGTAGGGCAGCACCGACTCCGGGCCGTCGCGCTCGATGCTGGCGCGCAGCCCGGCGGCCACCCGGTCGACCGCCTCGACCCAGCTCGCCGGCCGGTAGGCGACCCGCCCGGCGCCCTTCGGGCCGGTGCGCACGTAGGGCGTGGTCAGCCGGTCGGGGCCGTTGACCGCGTCGAGGTAGCGGTTGACCTTGCCGCAGAGCGCGCCCCGGGTGAACGGGTGGTCGCGGTCGCCGCGCAGCGCGACGGCCCGGCCGTCCTCTACCGTGAGCTGCCAGACGCAGGTGTCGGGGCAGTCCAGCGGGCAGGCGCCGGGATGGGTGGTGCGGGCCATGCCGCGAGCCTACCGAGCCGCGGCCCCGGCCCGGTTCCCGCCGCGGCGGGCGGGCGGATCACCCGATCGGTCGCCAGTCCGGCCCGTCGGGTCGCGCGGCCGAGGTCAGCGCGGCGAGCATCACGGCCTCGACCTGCTCGGGCGTCAGGTGTTCCCGGCGGTCCGCGCCCGGCACGTAGGCGCCCCAGGCCCGGCCGTCCGGCTCCCGCATGACGACACCGACCGGGTCGCGGCGGTCGCTCACCGCGGCGATGACCCCCCACGGCCGGCGGATGTGCACCTGCTGCTGGAGATCCGGATCGAGTTCCCGCAGCCACCGCCGGACGGTCTCCCGGTCGTCCAGCCCGGCCGTCTCCGTCGTGGTGCGGAAGAGGTGGTAGGTGGTCACCAGCTCCGCGACGTCCTGCCGCGCCGAGTCCGGCCCGCCCAGAAGCTTCCCCAGCCATCCCATCCGGCCACTCCGTCCCACGTCGGCGCCCGGCGACCCGGGGCGTCACCGGCGGAGGTGCCCCGTCGCGGAACGGTGGCAAACCCGACGGCCGTCGATTCCGGGAGCCGCCGGCGTCCGGGAGATCGCCGAGGAGTTGGCCGTGGCGGTGATGTCGGAGTCCGCCGTCCCGCTCGGCGTCTTCACCGCGCACGACCACGTCCGGTCCCTCGGCGCGCTGGGCTGACCTCGGCTCAGGTGGGCAGGAGCCGGGCCAGGGCGCGCAGGGCGGTGTGGACCGTCCGGTCGTCGGCGCTGAGGCTGACCCGCAGCCCAGCCGGCGCGCCCCGCCGGGCGGCGAACTCGTCGGTGCCGGCGACCGCCACACCGCGCCGGTGGGCGAGCGCGGTGACCGCCTCGGCGTCGCCGTCCAGGCGTACCCAGGCGAACGGGGCGGGTCCCGGCGTTGCGACCCGCTCGCCGAGCAGCTCCCGGGCGAGCGCGGCCCGGGTGGCCAGCTCGGCGGCGCGGGCGGCGGCGAGCTGGTGCGCGTGCCCGCCGAGCACGAGCTGGGTGGCGACCTCGGCGACCAGGGGAGCGGGCGCCCAGGCGAGGGCGCGGGCCGCGGCGCGCAGCGGCTCGGCGAGGGACGCCGGAGCGTGCCGGTAGCCGATCCGCAGCCCCGGGGCGAGGGTCTTGGTGAGCCCGCTCAGGTGAACGGTCCGGGCGTGCCACGCGGCCACCGGGGGCGGCCGGTCGGGCAGCAGCGCGCCGAACGGGTCCTCCTCGATGACCACGAGGTCGCGGGCGGTCGCGACGGCGGCGAGTTCCCGGCGGCGGTCGGCGGGCACGGTGAGCCCGGTGGGGTTGTGCAGCGTCGGGTGCAGGTGCAACGCGGCGACCCGCCGGCGGGCGCAGAGCCGGTCGAGGGCGTCGGGCCGGGGGCCGGCCGCGTCGCTGGGCACGGTGGCCAGCTCGACCCGGAGCAGCCGGGCGGCGGCGAGCAGGCCGGGGTTGGTCAGCTCGGTGGTGACCAGCACCTGCCGGGGCGGGGCGAACGCGGCGAGCGCGGCGGCCAGCCCGTGCTGCCCACCGGCGGTCACCTCGACCTGGTCCGGTTCGGGCCGCCAGCCGGCGTGCGCCATCCAGCGGGCGCCGGCGATCCGGTGCCGGACCGCGTCGGCGTCCTCCGCGCCTACCGCGTGCGGGTCGGCGGCGAGCCGGTGCAGGATCGGCGCGACGGCCCGGTGCACCGGCCCGTGGCCGGGCGGGTGCACGGCGGCCACGTCCAGCACGGGCGCCGCGCCGGCCGGCGGCGGGGCGGGCGCCGGGGCGACGAAGGTTCCCCGGCCCACCTCCCCGGTGAGCAGGCCGCGCCGGGCCGCCACCTGGTAGGCCCGGCCGACGGTGGCGACCGTGACGCCGAGCCGCCGGGCCAGGTCCCGCTGTGGCGGCAACCGGTCGCCGGGGCCGAGCCGGCCGGCCGCGATGTCGGCGCCGATCGCGTCGGCGAGCGCCAGGTAGCGGGCACCGTCGCCCGCCAGCCCCGCCGGCTCCCAGATTGTCACCGTGACAATCTAGCCGCCGCACGTCTCGCCCGCCGCCGGATTGTCACCGTGACAATCCGCGCCGGCCGGTTCCCCGGGTACGCGCCGGAGGCTGCCCGCATGACCGTCACCTCTGCCGCCCTCTGGCGGCACGCCACCTTCCGCCGGCTCTGGCTCTCCGACGCGGTCAGCACCCTCGGCACCCACGTGACCACCGTGGCGCTGCCCCTGGCCGCGCTGACCGGGCTCGGCGCGGGGACCACCGGGGTCTCCGCGCTGACCGCCGCCACCACCCTGCCGTACCTGCTGCTGGGCGTGCCGGCCGGAGCCCTGGTGGACCGGCTGCCCCGCCGTGCCGTGCTGGTCGGCGCCGACCTGGCCCGGGCCGTGCTGCTGGCCAGCGTCCCGCTCGCCTGGGCGGCCGGGCTGCTGACCCTGGCCCAGCTCGTCGCGGTGGCGCTGCTGGCCGGCTGCGCCACCGTGCTGTTCGACGTGGCGTACTTCGCCGCCGTCCCGGCGGTGGTGCCCGCCGCCCGCCTGGCCGATGCGAACGCCCGACTGGAGGCGACCCGGGCGGTCGGGCAGACCGCCGGCCCGGGCCTGGCCGGCGTGCTGGTCGGCGTCCTCGGCGCGCCGCTGGCCCTGCTGGTCGACGTGGCCAGCTTCGTCACCTCGGCGCTCTTCCTGGCCGGTACGCCCCGCCTGACCCGCACCGCCGCGCCCGGTGCCGGCGGGCTGTGGCGGGACGCCGCCGGGGGGTTCCGGTTCGTGTTCCGCGACCCGGTGGTGCGGGCGCTTACCCTCTGCTCCGGCCTCACCAACCTCTGGCACGCCGGCTTCCTCGCCATGCTGCTGGTCCACGCGGTACGCGAGCTGCGGCTGCCCGCCGCCACCGTCGGCCTGCTGATCGCCGCCGCCAACGTCGGCTACCTGCTCGGCGCGGCGGTGGCCGGCCGGGCCCGGGCCCGCCTCGGCGTCGGCCGGGCGGTCACCGGTGCGGCGGTGCTCCAGGCCGGTGCGGCGCTGGTGCTCTGGCCGCACCCGGTCGGCATCGCCCTCGGGCTGGCCGTGAGCGCCTTCGCCAGCGGGCTCTACAACGTCAACGCGGTCAGCCTCCGGCAGGCCGCCACCCCGCCCGCGCTGCTGTCCCGGATGACCGCCACGAGCCGGTTCGTCATCTGGGGGGCCATGCCGCTCGGCGCGGCGCTGGGCGGCGCGCTGACCGGGCTGCTGGGCGCACCGGCGTACCTCGGGCTGGCCGCGGCGGGAATGGCCGCGGCGGCGCTCGTCACGCGCTGCTCGCCGGTGTGGCGTACCCGGGACTTCCCGGTCCCCGAGCCGGCGCCGGCGGACGAGGCGGTGCCCGCCGGGTGTCACGAGTCGTTTGCCGTCGCCGGGCGCGGGTAACCGCGGGCGCGACGCTCCGGGCCGTCTCGGACCGGGGCTGTCGGATACCCGGCGGCGGCCGGCGACGACAGGAGTGCGGCTGTGCGGTTTCCCCGATTCGTCGAGGCGGTGTCCCGCCGCGCCGAGCTGCCCACCGGCCAGGCCGCCACGATCTCGCGGGCGGTGCTGCAGACCCTCGCCGAGCGGATCACCGCCACCGAGTCGGCGGACCTGGCCGCGCAGTTGCCGGACGAGGTCGGCAGCTATCTCGTCGCGCCGGGCGAGGGCGGCACGACCGGCGGGGCGGTCGCCTTCCTGTACCGGGTCGCGGAGCGGGCCGGGGTGGACCCGGCGGTCGCCGAGGTGGGCGCCCGCGCGGTGCTCGCCACCCTGCGCGAGACGGTCACGGTCGGCGAGTTCCAGGATCTCGTGGCGCAGCTCCCCAAGGGATTCGACGCGATGGTCGACCCGATCCCCCGACCACCGTACGATGTGTAGGGACGCTCCCCGAGACACGGGTTGAGCTGCGGCGACGAGGCCGCCAATGTGGAAAATCCACGGTCGGGAAGTATTTTCACCGTAAAATAACTCGCGAGTAGACGCTTACGCCGTAAATGGTCTACGCGCTAGAGGGATGATCGGATGAATTCCTCCATCCGAGCTTCCACGCGCCGTCGTCCCTTTGGCTCGACCTGCATCGATGCGCTCGCCATCGAGAGATTGAGCTTTATTCTGCTCCCAGTGTGAAGTCCTGGGGGGGATCATGATCACATTCACCGAACGCTGCGCGCCTGCCGTCCACGGGGAACAAACAGCCCGCTGACATGGCACAGCCGATGATCATCAATCGTTTCGGCGAGATCGCGGCGCGTCACGGTGATCGTCCGGCCCTGCTCGGTGAGACCCACGAGGTCGCCTACGCCGAGTTGGCCGCGATGGCCGGGGGACACGCGGCTGCGCTCGTCGCCGCCGGCGTCCGAGCCGGTGACCGCGTCGCCCTGCTCACCGCGCACGGCGCTCCGACCGTCGCGGCGCTGCTCGGCGCTCTCGCCGCGGGATGCGCGTACGTGCCGCTGGACCCGGGCTTCCCGGTCGACCGGCTGCGCCACATGCTCGCCGCCGCCGGGGTCACCGCCCTCGCCTGCGCCGCCGAGCACCGCGAGCTGGCCCGGGACCTCGCCGGCGGGCGGACCGTGGTGCCGCTGGACCAGGTGCCGCCGGCCCCGCTGCGGCCCGTCCCGGTGGACCCGGACGCGCTGGCGTACGTGCTGTTCACCTCGGGCTCCACCGGGGTGCCCAAGGCCGTCGGGCAGACCCACCGCAACCTGGCGCACGTCGTCGACAACCAGATCGCCGCGCTGGCGATCGGCCCGGCCGACCGGCTCAGCCTGCTCGCCTCGTTCAGCTTCGACGCCGCCATCCCCGACCTCTACCCGGCGCTGCTCAGCGGCGCCGCGGTGGTCCCGGTCGACCTGCGCCGGCAGGGGCTCGCCCACGCCGTCGCGCAGCTCGACCGGCACCGGGCCACCGTGCTGCACTGCACGCCCACCGTCTACCGCTACCTGCTCGACACCCTCGGCGACCGGCGCCTCGACGCGGTCCGGGTGGTGCTGCTCGGCGGCGAGCAGGCCACGTACGCCGACGCCGCACGCGGGCGGGACCGGTTCGCCGCCGACTGCGTGCTGGTCAACGGCTACGGCGCCACCGAGATGACCTTCGTGGCCCGGCACGTGCTGCCGCTGTCCGGCGTGGACCCGGCCGCCACCGGCCCGCTGCCGATCGGCACCGCGTTCCCCGGCTACCGGGTCGACCTCGCCCCGGACACCGGTGAGCTGGTGGTCCGCAGCCACCACCTCGCCCCCGGCTACCTCAACCAGGACAGCGACCGGTTCAGCGTGGACGCCGACGGGCTGCGGTCGTACCGCACCGGCGACCTGGGCCGGCGGCTGCCCGGCGGCGAGCTGGTCTGCCTCGGCCGGCTCGACCGTCAGGTCAAGGTGCGCGGGCACCGGGTCGAGCTGACCGAGATCGAGGCCGTGCTGGCCGCCCAGCCCGGCGTGGCCGGGGTGCGGGCCATCGCCCGCGACGGCGAGCTGCTCGCGTACGCCCGTCCGGCCGGCGACCGCCCCGACCCGGCCGCGCTGCGCGCCGCGCTCGCCGCCGCGCTGCCCGGCTACGCGCTGCCCCGCGCGGTCGTGGTGCTCGACGAGTTCCCGCTCACCGTCACCGGCAAGGTCGACGAGCGGGCGCTGCCCGACCCGGCGGCCGAGCTGCCGGCGGGTGAGGCGCCGGCCACCGACACCGAGCGGGCCGTGCACGACATCTGGTGCGCCGTGCTGGGCCGTCCCGGAATCGGCCGCACCGACAGCTTCTTCGACGTCGGCGGGCAGTCCCTGCTGCTGGGCCAGGTGCAGCAGCGGCTCGCCGATCAGTTCGGCGTGCGCGTGCCCCTGCTGCGCCTCTTCGACCACCCCACGGTGGCCGCCCAGGCCGCGCTGCTCGACGCCCCGCCCGAGGGGGTCCGCGCCCCGGTGCTGCCGGCGCCCGCCGCGCCGGCCGCCGCGGCCCGCGAGTACACCGGCGACGAGATCGCCGTGGTCGGCCTCGCCGGCCGCTTCCCCGGCGCGCCCGACGTGGCGACCTTCTGGTGGAACCTGTGCACCGGCGTCGACGCGATCCACGAGCACACCGACGAGGAGCTGGCCGCCCTCGGCGTCGGACCGGGGCTGCGCGCCGACCCCCGGCACGTGCGGGCCACCGGCCGGCTCGACGGGGTCGCCGACTTCGACGCCGAGTTCTTCTCCTTTGCCGCCGACGAGGCGGCCCGGACCGACCCGCAGCACCGGCTGTTCCTGGAGACCGCCTGGGAGGCCCTGGAGGACGCCGGGCACGACCCGGAGCGCTTCCCCGGCCTGGTCGGGGTCTACTCGGCCACCTCCGCCAACCGGTACTTCCTGTTCCACCTCATGGACAACCCGGCCGTGGTCGGCGACGTCGACCCGGACGACTGGGAGGCCCGGCTGATCGGCCGGCAGTTCACCGACCACCTGCCCGGCCAGGTCGCCTACCGGCTCGGGCTCACCGGGCCCGCCCTGGCCGTGCAGAGCGCCTGCTCCAGCTCGCTGGTCGCGGTCTGCCTGGCCGCGCAGAGCCTCGCCGACTACCAGTGCGACCTCGCGCTGGCCGGCGGGGTGACGGTCACCTGGCCCCGGCACCGGCACGTCCCGGGCGGGCTGGCCGCACCGGACGGCCGGTGCCGCGCCTTCGACGAGGGCGCCAACGGCTCGGGATTCGGCTCCGGCGCCGGGGTGGTCGCGCTGCGCCGGCTCGCCGACGCGCAGGCCGACGGCGACCGGATCTACGCCGTCCTGCCGGGCTGGGCGGTCACCAACGACGGGGCGGACCGCGCCGGCTTCGCCGTGCCCGGCCCGGCCGGGCAGGCCGCCGCCGTGGCCAACGCGCTGGCCACCGCCGAGGTCGCGCCCGGCGAGGTCGGCCTCATCGAGGGGCACGGCAGCGGCACGCCGCTCGGCGACGCCATCGAGGTCGCCGCGCTGCACGAGGTGTACGCGGGCGCCGCGCCCGCCGAGAGCTGCGCCCTCGGCTCGGTGAAGACCAACATCGGCCACCTCGACGCGGCCGCCGGTATCGCCGGGCTGATCAAGGCGGTGCTCGCCGTGCGGCACGGGGTGATCCCGCCGAACCTGCACTTCACCCGCCCACATCCGGAGATCGACCTGGCCGCCGGCCCGTTCTACGTGCCCACCAAGGCGCGGGACTGGCCCGAGGGCCCACGCCGGGTGGCCGGGGTGAGCGCCTTCGGCCTGGGCGGCACCAACGCGCACGTCGTGGTGGAGCAGCCGCCGCCGGCCGACCCCGCCGACCCGCCCGGCGAGGGGCCGTGGCTGCTGCCGGTGTCGGCGCGTACCCCGGCGGCGCTGCGGGCCGCGCTCGCCCGGCTCCGGGCCCACCTCGGCGGCGACGCCCCGGCGTTGCCCGAGGTGGCCGCCACCCTGGCGCTCGGCCGGCGGGCCTTCGCCCACCGGGCCGCGGTGGTCGCCGCCGACCTGCCCGGCGCGCTGGCCGGACTCGACGCGCTGCTGGACACCGACGCCCGGATCGCCGGCGACGGTGGCCCGCTGCGCGAACTGGCGGCCGACTGGGTCGCCGGGCGGGACGTCGACTGGGACGCCCTGCACCCCGAGGGCACGGTCCGGCGCACCGGCCTGCCCACCTATCCGTTCCAGCGCCGGCGGTACTGGATCGACCCCGTCCAGAAAGGTCCGCGGTGAACTGGTTCGTCTCCGCCGGAAGCCGACCCCAGGCGCCGGTGCGTTTGTTCTGCCTGCCCTACGCCGGTGCCGGCGCGAGCGCGTTCCGGCGCTGGCAGGAGGGGATCGGCCCGGACGTCGAGGTGCTGCCGGTGCAGCTGCCCGGCCGCGAGAACCGGATCAACGAGGATCCGCGCTTCGACGTCGCCGAGGTGGCCGAGGCCGTCGCGGCCCGGGCCGACCGCCCGTACGCCGTCTACGGCCACTCGATGGGCGGCCGGCTCGGCTTCGAGGTGGTCCGGGAGCTGCGCCGGACCGGCGGCCCGCTGCCGCTGCGGCTCTACGTCGGCGGCGCCCGCGCCCCGCACGTCACCGCGCCCGGCCCCTTCGACGGGCTGTCCCGCGCCGACGACGACGAGCTGCTGCGCCGGCTCGCCGACGGCGGCGGTCTCCCCGCCGAGTTCTTCGACCATCCGGAGCTGGTGGAGCTGCTGCTGCCACTGCTGCGGGCCGACTTCGGCCGGGTGGACGGCTACCGGTACGTGCCCGGCGAGCCGCTGCCGGTGCCGATCGTCGCGTTCAACGGCCGGGACGACCGGGCCGTCACCCGCGCGCAGCACGCCGCCTGGGCCGAGCACACCGCCGCCGGCTTCACCCTGCACGAGTTGGCCGGCGGTCACTTCTTCCTGCACGACCGGCTCCCCGAGCTGCTCGCGCTGATCCGCGCCGACCTGGCCGCGGCGCTCGGCGCCGAGACCACCCGCACCGGCGAGCCGGCCGCGGGTACGCACCCGGTGCGCACCGCCGGCCGCGGGACCGCCCGCGGTGCGCACCGGGTGCCGCTCGGCGACACGGCCTGGTCGGTGTGGCGCGACGCCATCCTGCGCACCACCGGCTTCCCGGCCGACGGCCTGGACCTGTTCGCCGCGCCCCGGGCCGCCGCGGCGGCCGACGACCTGCTGGCCACCGGCGCCGGCGAGGACCGGTACGACAAGGAGTTCGACGAGGCGGTCCGCGCCGGCGCCGAGCGGGCCAGCGCGCTGGCCGCCGACCCGCTGCTGCGCGAGGCGATCACCTGGCAGAACCGGGGCGCCCTTGTCGCATTGGACGGGCTGGCCCGCGGCGGCGCCGACGCGGCCCGCAACGTGCGGCGCCGGGACCGGGAGCGGGCGCTCCTGAAGTACTGGCAGCGCTACGGCGGCAAGAACGAGACGGTCGGCTTCTTCGGCCCGAGCTGCTGGGTGACCGTCGACCCCGACCAGCCGGAGACCGCCCGGATCCGCCCCGGCGCCGGGCTGACCCGCCGGCGCTGGGTGTGGTTCGAATCCTGGGCGCTGGCCGCGTACGCCGAGCGGATCGGCGCCGACCTGGCCGTCCGCCGGTGGTGGCCGCCGGTGCTGCGCCCGCACCTCGCGGTCCGGGACCGGACCGTGCTGCGCCCCGGCCGGCCGCCGCTGGCGCTGACCCCGGTGGAGGCGGCCCTGCTCGCCGCCGCCGACGGGCAGCGCCGCGCCGCCGACCTGGTGGCCGACCCGGCCATCGGCCTGCGCCGCCCCGAGGACGGGTACGCCCTGCTCGACCGGCTGGTGGAGCGGGAGCTGATCAGCTGGGACGCCGCGCTGCCGGTCAGCCCGGACGCCGAGCGGGTGCTGGCCGACCGGATCACGGCGATCGGCGACGAGGCCGCCCGGAGCGCCGCGCGGTCCGGGTTCGACCGGCTCCGCGCCGCCCGCGACGCGGTGGCCGGGGCGGCCGGCGAGCCGGTGCGGCTGCGCGCCGCGCTGGACACCCTCGACGCCACCTTCACCGAGCTGACCGGCGTCCCGGCCGTCCGCCGGGCCGGCCAGATGTACGCCGGCCGGACCATCTGCTACGAGGACACCGCCCGCGACCTGGACGTGGTGTTCGGCGCGCCGCTGCTCGCCGAGCTGGCCGCCCCGCTGGACGTGCTGCTGCGCGCCGCCCGGTGGATGGCGAACGCCCTGGCCGACGCGTACGACGAGGTGTTCCGCGGGCTCTACGAGGAGCTGCGCGCCGAGGCCGGCGGCGGTCCGGTCGCGCTGGCGGACCTGTGGTTCCTGGCCCAGGGCCTGTTCTGGGGCGGGGGAGAGCGCCCGGTCGACGGGGTCGCCGCCGACTTCGCCGCCCGCTGGGCCGGGCTGTTCGGGCTGGACGTGCTGCCGCCCGGCACCACCGACGTGCGGCTGCGCGTGGCCGACCTGGCCGACCGGGTCGACGCGGTCTTCCCGGGCGCCCGGCCGACCTGGTCCAACGCCGTGATGCACAGCCCCGACCTGCAGATCTGCGCCACCGACGCGGCGGCGCTGGCCCGGGGAGACTTCACGGTGGTGCTCGGCGAGCTGCACGCCGCCTGGTCCTCGTTCGACTGCGCGGTCTTCACCCCGTCCCACCCGGAGGTGGAGCGGCTGCGCGCCGCGCTGGCCGAGGACATGGGCGAGCGGCGGGTCCGGCTGCTCTTCCCCACCGAGTGGCCGCGCCGGACCAGCCGCACCTCCGAGTCGCTGACCGGGCCCACCGACCGGCACCTGGCCTTCCAGGACGCGCCGGGCGCGGAACCGGCCCGGGTGCTGCCCACCGTGGACCTCACCGTCGGCGAGGTCGACGGGCGGCTCGTGGCCACCGCCTCGGACGGGCAGCGGTGGCCGCTCACCGAGGTCTTCGCCGAACTGCTCAGCGCGCACGCGGTGGACGGCTTCAAGCTGGTCGCCGCCGCGCCGTACACGCCCCGGATCACGCTGGACCGGCTGGTGGTGGCCCGGCAGACCTGGCGGACCACGGTGGGGGAGAGCGGCCTGGCGTCGGCCACCGGCGAGCGGCAGCGCTTCCTGGCCGTGCGGGGCTGGCGGCGCCGGCTCGGCCTGCCCGAGCAGGTCTACGTCAAGCTCGGCACCGAGACCAAGCCGTGCTTCGTGGACCTGTCCAGCCCGGCCTTCGCCAACATGTTCTGCGCCATGGTCCGGGCCGCCCGGGTCGACGGCGGCGACGACGTCTCGCTCACCGTCAGCGAGATGCTCCCGACCACCGACCAGGCCTGGGTGCCCGACGGCGCCGGGCGCCGCTACTTCAGCGAGCTGCGCCTGCACATCGTGGACGCCCAGGGGACGGAGAACCGATGAGCCACCTGCTGCCACTGGGGGAGACCGGCTGGTCGGTCTGGCGGGACACGGTGGTGCGGACGGCCGGCTTCCCGGCCGCCGGGCTGGACCGGTTCGCGGCTCCGGAGGCCGCCGCCGCGGCCGATGCCCTGCTCACCGGCGAGGGCACGCGGGAGGTCCTCGACAAGGCGCTGGACGCCGCGGCCGCCGAGGGTTCCGCGGCGGCCCTCGACCTGGCCGCCGACCCGCTGCTGCGCGAGGCGGTCACCTGGCAGAACCCCGACATGCTCGTCGCCCTCGACGGGCTGCTGCGCACCGACCCGGGGACCCGCAACAGCCGGCGGCGCAAGCGCGAGATGACGCTGCTGCGCTACTGGCAGCGCTACTGCGGCAAGGCCGAGACCATCGGGTTCTTCGGGCCGGTCTGCTGGGGCACCCTCGAACCGGAGACGAGCACCTCCCGGGTCACCCCCGGCGCGGGCCTGGTCCGCCGCCGCCGGGTCCACTTCGAGGCGTGGGCGCTGGCCGCGTACGCCGACCGGCTCGGCGCCGACCTGGCCGTGCGCCGCTGGTGGCCACCGACCCGGCCGCCCCACCTGACCGTGGCCGGCAACCGCGTGCACCGGCCGCTGCACCCGCCGAACGAGCTGTCCCCGGTGGAGGCCCGGCTGCTCGCCGCCGCCGACGGCCGGACCCCGGCGGCCGAGCTGGTCGAGCGGTTCCGGGCGGCCGGTGACCTGCGGGCCGGCGCCGACGGCTACCTGCTGCTCGACCGGCTGGTCGAGCGCGGGCTGCTTGCCTGGGACGCCGCCCTGCCGACCAGCCCGGCCGCGGAACGGGTGCTGGCCGGGCGGATCGCCGCCATCGGCGACCCGGCCGTCCGGGCGGCGGCCGAGGCCGGCCTCGACCGGCTCCGCGCGGCCCGCGACGCGTTGGCCGCCGCGGCCGGCGACCCGGCTCGGCTGGGCGCCGCGCTGGCCGCGCTGAACAGCGAGTTCACCGCGGTCACCGGGGCCGCCGCGACCCGGCACGCCGGCCAGATGTACGTCGGCCGCACCCTGGTCTACGAGGAGACCGACCGGGACCTGGAGGTCCGGGTGGGCGCGGCGGTGCGGGAGGCGCTGGCCGACCCGCTCGCCGTGGTGCTGACCGCGGCCCGCTGGCTGACCGCCGAGGTGGGCGCGGCCTGCACGGCGGTCGTCGCCGACCTCCACGCCGAGCTGGTCGAGGACGGCCCGGTCCGGCTCGCCGACGTGTGGGCGCCGGCCCAGGGGCTGCTGCTCGCCCCCGACGGCCCGCTCCAGCGCGCCGCCGCCGGGTTGACCGCCCGCTGGCGGGAGCTGTTCGGCCTGGCCGACCTGCCGCCCGGCCAGGCCGAGCTGACCCTGCGCAGCGCCGACCTGGCCGCCCGGGCCGCCGAACTGTTCGCCGCCGACGGCCCCGGCTGGCCGTCCGCCCGGATCCACAGCCCCGACGTGCAGATCGCCACCGCCGACCTCGACGCGCTCAACCGGGGCGAGTTCCTGCTCGTCCTCGGCGAGCTGCACCCGGGTCTGACCACCTTCGACAGCGCCGTGCTCACCCCGTTCCACCCGGACCCCGCGATGCTGCGCGCCGGCTTCGACGCCGACCTCGGGCCGGTCCGGCTGCGGGTCGTCTACCCGGCCAACTACCCGCGCCTGACCACCCGGACCACCTACGAGCTGACCGGCCCGCAGGATCGGCAGATCGGCATCGACACCGCCCGGGGCGCCGACCTGGACCGCCTCGTCCCGGCCACCGACGTGCGGATCGAGCGCGCCGGCGCCACCTTCGACGCGGTCTTCCCCGACGGGCGGCGCTGGCCGCTCACCGAGGTGTTCGGCAACCTGTTCTCCGCGCTGCTGCTGGACAGCTTCAAGCTGCTCGACCCGGCCCCGCACATGCCCCGCATCACCATCGACCGGCTGGTCGTGGCCCGGCGCACCTGGCGCACCACCGTCGGGGAGTCCGGCCTGGCCGGAGCGGCCGGCGAGGCCGAGCGCTACCTCGCGGTCCGGCGGCTGCGGCAGCGACTCGGCCTGCCCGAGCGGGTCTTCGTCAAGGTCGGCACCGAGGTGAAGCCCTGCTACGTCGACCTGACCGGCCCGCTGCACGCCCACTCGCTGTGCGCCATGGTCGACGCGGCCGCCCGCACCGGCCCCGACGTGGCCGTGGTCGTCACCGAGCTGCTGCCCGACCCGGCCCGGTCGTGGATCACCGACGCGCAGGGCCGCGGCTACGTCAACGAACTCCGCCTCCAGATCACCGACCCAGCCGAGCACCGGGGAGACCACGGGTGACCGACATCCTGACCGTCAGCGCCGCGTACGGGGCGGACCTGCCCTGGCCGGACGCCACCCTGGCCGACCTGATCGCCGCGCAGGCCGCCCGCACCCCCGACGCGGTGGCGGTACGCCAGTGGGACACCCGGCTGACCTACCGGCAGCTCGTCGACCGGGCCGCCGGGCTGGCCGCCGCCCTGCGCGAGCGCGGGATCGTTGCCGGCGACCGGGTCGGTGTGTGCGGCGCGCGTACCCCCGACCTGGTGGTGACCGTGCTCGGTGTGCTGCTGGCCGGCGCCGCGTACGTGCCGCTGGAGCCGGGCGGCCCCCGCGAGCGGCTGCGCGAGATCGCCCGGGACGCCGGGATCCGGGTGGTCGCCGGCGACGCCGCGGCAGCCGAGTTCGGCGACGAGCCCGGCGTCGAGGCGGTCGGGCTGCCCGGCCCGGCCCCCCTCGCCCCCTGCCCGGCGCGTCCCGGCGACCCGGCGTACGTGCTGTTCACCTCCGGCTCCACCGGCCGGCCCAAGGGGGTGCTCACCACCCACCGCAACGCCGTCGAGTTCGTCACCGGGGTCGCCGCGCTGACCGGCGCCGACGCCTCGGTGCGCAGCCTCGGCATCGCCTCGCTCGGCTTCGACGCGGCCACCATGGACCTGTTCGTGCCGCTGCTGCTCGGCGGCGCGGTGCAGCTGCTCGGCGCCGACGACCGGGCCGACCCGGTCCGGCTCGCCCGGTTCGTCGCCGCGCACGAGGTGACCTGGGGCTTCATCACCCCGACCGTCCTCGCCCTGCTCGACCCGGCGGAGCTGCCGTCCTGGCGGGTGCTGCTCTGCGGCGGCGAGGCGGTCCCCGCCGAGCTGGTCGCCCGCTGGGCCCCCGGCCGGCGGTTCCTCAACGGCTACGGCCCCACCGAGACCACCGTGCTGGCGGTCAGCGGTGACCTCACCGCCGCCGACACCGACCCGGTGCCGATCGGCCGGCCCCTGCCCAACCACCGGGCGTACGTGGTGGACGCCGACCTGCGCCCGGTGCCGCCGGGGGAGACCGGCGAACTGCTGATCGGCGGGCCCGGCCTGGCCGACGGCTACCTCAACCGGCCCGGGCTGACCGCCGAGCGGTTCGTTCCCGACCCGTTCGGCGACCGGCCAGGGGAGCGGCTCTACCGCACCGGCGACCTGGTCCGGCAGGCGGCGGACGGCCGGATCGTCTACCTGGGCCGGGCCGACCGGCAGGTCAAGGTGCGCGGCCAGCGGATCGAGCTGGGTGAGGTCGAGGCCGTGCTGGCCGGGCACCCGGGCGTCGACGGGGTGGCCGTGGAGGCCGTGCCCGGCCCGGCCGGCACCGAGCTGGTCGCCTTCCTCACCCCGGCCGGCGCGCCCGGCGACGAGGCGCTGCGGGCGTACGCCGGGCCGCGGCTGACCGCCGCGATGCTGCCGGCCCGGACGGTGCGGCTGGCCGCGCTGCCGGTCAGCCCGACCAGCGGCAAGCTGGACCGGCCCGCGCTGCGCGCCCTCGCCGCGGCCGCCCCGGACGTGGCGGACGAGGCCGACGGCGGGGATCCCGTGGAGGCGGCGGTCCGGCGGCTCTGGATCCGGCTGCTCGGTGCGAACCCGGGCCCGGACAGCGACTTCCTCGCGGCCGGCGGCAACTCGATCGCCGCCATGCGGCTGGTCGCCGCGCTCCGCGCCGAGCTGGGCCGGCGGGTCGACACCCGGGTGCTGTTCACCGACCGCACCTTCGCCGCGCTGGTCGACCGGGTGCGGGCCGCCGCGCCGGCCGACGGCGACGGCCTGACCACCGGCAACCCGCCCACCCTCTCCCCGCCGCAGCGGCGGCTCTGGTTCATGGACCAGCTCGCCCCGTCGAGCGCGCCGTACAACATCGCGGTCGCGCACCGGCTGCGCGGGCCGCTCGACACCGCCGCGCTCGGCGCCGCGCTGCGCGCCGTGGCCGAGCGGCACGACGTGCTGCGCTGGCGGATCCCGCAGACCGGCGGGGTGCCCTACGCGGTGCGCGAGGAGCCGACCGACGTGGCCGTGCCGGTGGTCGACCTGACCGGGGCCGCCGACGCCGAGGCGGAGCTGGCCACCATGCTCGCGGCCGGCGCCGGGCACTCGTTCGACCTGGCCACCGGGCCGCCCTGGCAGGTGACCGTCTACCGGCTCGCCGCCGACACCCACGTGCTCGCCGTGACCGTGCACCACGCGGTCTTCGACGGCTGGTCCGAGGCGCTGCTCTACGACGAGCTGGCCGGCGCGTACGCCCGGGCGGTCGCCGGTGAGCCGCCGGCCCGGCCGCCCCTGCCCGCCACGTACGCCGACTACGCGGTCTGGCGGGCGGAGCGGGACCGCCGCCGGGGCGCGGCCGACCTGGCCTGGTGGACCGACCACCTGGCCGGCGCCCCGACCGTGCTGGACCTGCCCCGCGACCGGCCCCGCCCGGCGGTGCAGACCTACGCCGGGGTCGAGGCGGGGGTGCGGCTCACCGAGGCGGCCGACCGGGCGGTGCGCGACCTGGCCTCCCGGCGCGGCACCACGGTGGCGGCGGTGCTGCTGGCCGGCTTCGGTGAGCTGCTGCGCCGGCTCACCGGCGGCGACGACCACGTGCTCGGCGCGATCGTCGCCGACCGGCGGCTGGCCGCCTTCGACGACGTCATCGGCTTCTTCATCGACACCGTGCCGGTGCGGGTCCGCACCGGCGGGTCGAGCTTCGCCGGGCTGGTCGACCGGTGCGCCGCCGAGCTGCACGCGGTCACCGAGCATCCCGGCGCCCCGCTGGAGCGGATCGTCGAGGCGCTCGGCGTGGGCCGGGACACCTCCCGCGCCCCGCTCGTGCAGGTGCTGTTCAACGTGCTCAACTTCGTCGCGCCCCGGCTCGCGCTGACCGGCCTGACGGTCGAGCCGGTGCCCGTGCCGAAGCCCGGCTCACCGTTCGACATCACCGTCTACGTGGTGGAGCGCGACGGCCGGGCCGGCGTCGAGGTGGTGCACAACCCGGACCTGTTCGAGGCCGAGCGGATCGAGGCGCTCCTGGCCGATCTGGCCGACCTGGTCGGCGCCCTCGCGGCCGACCCGGACGCGCCCGCCGACCAGGTCGCGACCGGCCTGCCCCGCGCGGCGGTACGGGTGGCGGCGCTCGGCGCCATGACCGTGGCCGCCGCCGAGCCGGCGCGGGCCCCGCTGCCTGCCGGGCCGGACGCCCTCACCGCCACCGAGGAGCTGATCGCCGGCATCTGGCGGGACGTGCTCGGCCGGGACGGGGTCGGCGTCGCCGACAACTTCTTCGACATCGGCGGCCACTCGATGGCCCTCGCCGCGGTGCACGCCCGGCTCACCGAGGCCACCGGCCGATCCCTCACCATGCTCGACCTGTTCCGCCACCCGACCGTGCGGGCCCTCGCCGCCAGCCTCGACGGCGCCGCCGACCGGCCGGAACTCGCCCGGGCCGCGCTGCGGGCCGCCGCCCGGCGTGGCCGCGCCCGCCGCACCCCACCCCGACGACCGAACCAGCCGTGACGCCGTACCCCTCCCCGACGCACCGCGTGAGCTAAGGACAACCCCGATGCAGAACGACATTCCCACCACCGACGACGGCATCGAACCGATCGCGATCGTCGGGCTCGCCGCCCGCCTACCCGGCGCGGGCGACGTCGACGAGTTCTGGCGCAACCTGGTCGACGGCGTCGAGTCGGTGACCGAGCTGACCCGCGACGAGCAGATCGCCCGCGGCGCCACCCCCGAGGAGGTCGACGACCCCGGCTGGGTGAACCGCGCCCCGCTGGTCGACGGCTACGACGAGTTCGACGCCGGCCTGTTCGGGATGACCGCCCGCGAGGCCGAGATCACCGACCCGCAGCACCGCCTCTTCCTGGAGACCTGCTACACGGCGCTCCAGGACGGCGGCTACGACCCGGCCCGCTACGACGGCGCGGTCGGCGTCTACGCCGGCACCGGCGGCAACACCTACCTGCACCGCAACGTGCTGCGCAACAAGCGGGTCGGCGGCAGTCCGCACGGCGCGGTCTCGCTCGCCACCGGCAACTCGCCGAACTACGTGGCCACCAACGTCTCCTACCGGCTCGACCTGCGCGGGCCCAGCCTCACCGTGCACACCGCCTGCTCCACCTCGCTGGTGGCCTTCCACCTGGCCTGCGAGGCGCTGCGCAACGGCGAGTGCGACATGGCGCTGGCCGGCGGGGTCAACATCGAGCTGCCGCACATCGGCTACCTCGGCATGGACGGCTTCACCTCCCCGGACGGCCGCTGCCGCCCGTTCGACGCCGCAGCCAACGGCACGGTCTGGGGCAGCGGGGTGGGTGTCACCCTGCTCAAGCGCCTCTCCGACGCGATCGCCGACGGCGACACCATCCGTGCCGTGGTGCTCGGCAACGCGATCAACAACGACGGCGCCGGCAAGGTGGGCTTCACCGCGCCCAGCATCGACGGCCAGATGGAGGCGGTCGCCCAGGCGGTCGGCCTGGCCGGCATCGACCCGCGCACCATCAGCTACGTCGAGGCGCACGGCACCGGCACGGCGCTCGGCGACCCGATCGAGATCGCCGCCCTCTCCGCGGTGTACACCAAGGACACCGACGACCGGGGCTGGTGCGGCATCGGCTCGGTGAAGTCCAACATCGGCCACCTCAGCCAGCCCTCCGGCATCGTCAGCGTGATCAAGACGGTGCTGGCCATGGAACACGGCCTCATCCCGCCGACCATCAACTACGAGACCCCGAATCCGGGCATCGACTTCGCCGACACCCCGTTCTACGTGGCGAACACGCTGACCAAGTGGGACACCGACGGCGGGCCCCGGCGTGCCGGCGTCAGCTCGTTCGGCATCGGCGGCACCAACGCCCACGTGGTGCTGGAGGAGGCGCCGGCCGCGTACCGGACCGAGCGGCGGGTCCGCCCCGCGCACCTGCTCCAGGTCTCGGCGAAGACCCCGACCGCCCTGGACACCGCGGTGAAGCGCCTCGCCGACCACCTGGAGAGCGGCACCGCCGGTGGCCCCGAACTGCTCGCCGACGTCGCGCACACCCTGCGGGTCGGCCGCCAGCAGTACCCGCACCGCGCCGCCGTGGTCGCCACCGACCTGCCGTCCGCGGCGGCCGCCCTGCGCGACAAGCGCAAGGGGCACCGCGGCGCCCTCGACGGCCCCGCCCCGCGGGTCGCCTACCTGTTCAGCGGCCAGGGATCCCAGTACGCCGGCATGGGCGCCGAGCTGTACGCCGAGGACCCGGCCTTCGCGGCCACCGTGGACGAGTGCGCCGAGCTGCTCCGCCCCGAGCTGGGCCTGGACATCCGGGACCTGATCCTCGGCCGCGACCCGGAGGCGGGGGACAAGCTCACCCAGACCCGCTACACCCAGCCCGCCCTGTTCACCGTCGAGTACGCCCTGGCCACCGCCTGGCAGCGGGCCGGGGTCGCCCCGGCCGCGATGCTCGGCCACTCCATCGGCGAGTACGTCGCCGCCACCGTGGCCGGCGTGCTCACCCTCCCCGACGCGCTGCGGGTGGTGGCGGCCCGGGGCCGGCTCATGCACTCGCTGCCGGCCGGCTCGATGCTCGCCGTGACGCTGGACGAGTCGGCGGTCGCCGACCGGCTGCCCGAGGGCCTGTCCGTGGCCACCGTCAACGGCCCGGGCACCTGCGTGGTGGCCGGGGAGACCGCGCTGGTCGAGGAGTTCGCCGCGAGCCTGGGCGGAAAGAACAAGTCCAAGCTGCTGCGCACCTCGCACGCCTTCCACTCGCCGATGATGGACCCGATCCTCGACGAGTTCACCGCGCTCATGGCGAGCGTGCCGCTGCGCCCGCCGGCCGTGCCGTTCCTGTCCAACGTGACCGGCACCTGGATCACCGAGGCGCAGGCCACCGACCCCGCGTACTGGGCGGCGCACCTGCGCCGGCCGGTCCGCTTCGGCGCCTGCGTGGCCACCCTGCTGGCCGAGGGCACGTGGGCGCTGGTCGAGTGCGGCCCGGGCCGGCAGCTCGCCAACCTGGCCCGGATGCAGGTCGCCAAGGCCTCCGAGGCGCAGCGGAAGCTGACCCCGCTGGGCAGCCTCCCCGGGCCGGGCGAGCCCACCGGCGACCTGGCCACACTGCTCGGCAGCGCGGGCGCGCTCTGGTGCGCCGGGGTGCCGGTGACCCTGGCCGCCGACCCCGACGCCCGGCGGGTGCCGCTGCCCACCTACCCGTTCGAGCGGCGCCGCTACTGGGTCGACCCGGACCCGGTGCAGCTGGCGGCCGCCCCGGTCGAGACCGGGCCCCGGCCGCTGCCGGAGTGGTTCGCGGTGCCGGTGTGGCGGCAGGCCGCCCCGGCGCGGACCGTCGTCCCGCTGGGCCGGTGCCTCGTGCTGGCCGACGGCCCGCGCGGGGAGGCGCTCGTCGCCGCGCTGCGCGCCGCCGGCGACGACCCCGTCGAGGTACGCGCCGGCGACGCCTTCGCGGCCACCACCAGCGGCTTCCGGCTGCGCCCCGGCGTCCGCGAGGACCACGAGGCGCTGGTCGCCGCGCTCGGCGCCGACCTGCCCCGCCGGATCGTGCACGCCTACGCCCTCGACGGCGAGCCGGCCGGCACCGACATCGCCGCCGCCTGGGCCGCCCAGGACCGGGGCTTCTTCAGCGCGCTGCACCTGGTGCAGGCGCTCGCCGGCGCCGGGCTGACCGCCGACGAGGAGGGGATCCGCCTCGACCTGGTCACCGCCGGCATCGGCGACGTGCGCGGCGACGACCTGGTCCGGCCGGAGCACGCCACCCTGGCGGGCCTGGCCCGGGTGCTCCCCGTCGAGCTGCCCGGGCTCACCGTCCGGCTGGTCGACGCGGACACCGCCGCGCGCGGGGTCGCCGCGCTCGTGGCCGAGCTGCGCGCCCCGGCCGATCCGGAGCACCCGGAGGTGGCGCTGCGCCGCGACCGGCGCTGGGTGGCCGGCTACGAGCAGGTCACCGTGGACGCCGAGGCCGAGCCGGGCGTGCTGCGCGAGGCCGGCCGCTACCTGATCACCGGCGGTCTCGGCGGCATCGGCGTCACCCTGGCCGAGGACTTCGCCCGCCGCGCCCGGGCCAAGCTGGTGCTGCTGGCCCGCTCCGGCCTGCCCGAGCGGGACCGGTGGGACGAGCACCTGGCCGTGCACGGCGGCGCCGACCGGGTCGGCCGGGCCATCGCGGCGATCCGCCGGATGGAGGCGGCCGGGGCCGAGGTGCTGGTGCTCGCCGCCGACGTCACCGACCCCGACGACCTGCGCCGCGTACGCGACGCCGCCGAGACACGGTTCGGCGGGCTGGACGGCATCGTGCACGCCGCCGGCCTGCCCGGTGGCGGCATGGCCGAGATCAAGGACCGGGTGGAGGCGGAGCGGGTGCTCGCCCCGAAGCTCGCCGGCACCCTCGCCCTGGCCCAGGTCTTCGGTGACCTGCCGCTGGACTTCGTGGCGCTCTGCTCCTCGATCACCGCGGTGATCGGCGGTTTCGGCCAGGTCGACTACTGCGCGGCGAACAGCTTCCTGGACGCCTGGGCGCGCGCCGGCGCCGGCTTCCGCGCCCCGGTGGTCTCGCAGAACTGGGGCGGCTGGGCCGAGGTCGGCATGGCCGTGGAGACGAACGCGCCGGCCGCCTTCCGGGCCGCCGGGCGGGACACCGTCACCGCCCCGGTGGACCACCCGGTGCTCACCACCCGGGTGACCGGTCCGGACGGCACGGTCCTGCACGGCCTGGTCTCCGCCGGCACCCACTGGCTGCTCGACGAGCACCGGATCGGCGGGGTGCCGGTGGTGCCGGGCACCGCCCACCTGGAGTCGGTGCGGGCCGCGGTGACCGCCGCGCTGCCCGCCCCGGCGCCCGACGCCGCCGTGGAACTGCGGGACGTGGTCTTCCTGGAGCCGTTCTCGGTGCCGGACGGCACGGTCGCCCAGTACCGGGTGGAGCTGACGCCGGCCGAGGACGGGGTCGACTTCACCGTGGCCAGCCTGGCGGCCGGCCAGCTCCGCACCCACGTGCGCGGAGCGGCCGGCTGGACCACCGAGCCCGCCCCGCCGGCCGGCACGCCCGCCGTCGCCGGCCGCCGGGTCGACGACGACGCCTCCTTCGGCCGGGGCCGCACCAGCATGCTCACCTTCGGCCCCCGCTGGGCCGCGCTCGCCGAGCACCACCTGGCCGAGGGGGAGGAGCTGGCCCGGGTCGAGGCGCCCGCCGCCGCGCTGGGCGACCTGCCCTCCTGGGGCCTGCACCCGGCGCTGCTGGACGTGGCCACCGCCTTCGGGCGCGGCCAGGGCTCGGGCACCTACCTGCCGCTGTCGTACGGCCGGATCGTGGTGCGCGGGGCGCTGCCGGCGGCCTTCCACAGCCACCTGCGGCACCGGCCCAGCGCCACCGAGGAGGTGGTGGCGGCGGACCTGTCGCTGCGCGACACCGAGGGCCGGGAACTGGTCGCGATCAGCGACTTCGTGCTGCGCAAGGTGGACCAGGGCGCGGTGACCGGCGGCCTCGCCGACGCCCCGGCCGCCGCCGACGCCGCGCCGGCACCGGTCACCGAGGACATCCGGCCGGTCGACGGGGCCGAGGCGTTCCGCCGCAGCCTCACCGCCGGCCTGGGCGCGCAGGTGGTCATCACCACCCGCACCGTCGCCGACATCCGGCGCCGCTCGGCCCGGGTGACCACGGACAGCCTGGAGGCGGAGACCGACATCCCGGCCACCGCGGCCGCCGGCACGGGCGGTGGCTCGGCCGCCCCCTCGACCGAGCTGGAGAAGACCATCGCCCAGGTCTGGCGGGACGGCCTCGGCGTGACCGACGTCGGCGTGGACGACGACTTCTTCGCCCTCGGCGGCAACTCGCTGGTCGCGGTGCAGCTGATCGCCGCGATGCGCAAGGCCACCGGGGTCCGGCTGCCCATGCGCAGCCTCTTCGAGACCCCCACGGTCGCCGGGCTGGCCGCCCGGATCGAGGAGCTGCGGGCCAGCCAGCCCGCCGACGAACCGGCCGCGCCGGCGGCGATCCCGGCCATCCCGCGGCTGCCCCGCGCCTGACCACGACCGACAAGGAGACACCGCATCATGAGCGACACGATCGCCACGCTGCCGGTGGTCGTCGAGAACGACGGCCGCGCCCTGACCGACCTGATCGCGGCCCGCCGCGCCGAGCTGCGGGCCACCCTCGTCGAGCACGGCGGGCTGCTGTTCCGCGGCTTCGACGTCGGCGGAGTGGACGGCTTCGACGGGGTGGTCCGCGCCCTGTCCGGCGAGCCGCTGACCTACACGGAGCGTTCCTCGCCCCGGCACTCGATCAAGGGCCGGGTCTACACCTCGACCGACTACCCGCCGGACGAGGAGATCTTCCTGCACAACGAGAACTCGTACCAGGCGCGCTGGCCGCTGACCCTGTTCTTCTACTGCATCACCGCGCCGGAGACCCGGGGCGCCACCCCGCTCGCCGACATCCGCCGGGTCCACGACCTGATCGACCCGGCCGTGCGCGAGGAGTTCGTCCGGCGGCGCTGGATGCTGGTGCGCAACTTCCACGGCGACTTCGGCACCCGCTGGCAGGAGGTGTTCAACACCGAGAACCGGTCCGAGGTCGAGGCGTACGCGGCGGCCAACGGCATCACCGTGGAGTGGGTCGGCAAGGACGGCCTGCGCACCCGGGCGGTGCGGGACGTGGTGCACCACCGGCCCGGCTCGGACACCCCGCGCTGGTTCAACCACGCCACGTTCTTCCACGTGAGCACCCTCCCGAAGGACTACCAGGAGGGGCTGCTGGCCATGTTCGGCGCCGACGGGCTGCCGTCGAACACCTACTACGGCGACGGCGGCGAGATCCCCGCCGACGTCATGGACCACCTCCGCGCCGCCTACCGGGCGGCCACCGTCCGCTTCGACTACCAGCGCGACGACGTGCTGGTGGTGGACAACATGACGGCCGCGCACGGCCGGGAGCCGTTCACCGGCCCTCGCAAGATCGCTGTGGCGATGGCCGAGCCGCACACCCCCCACACCCCTGGAGCGAACTGACATGGCCGAACCCCGATTCCTGGTCGTCCGCAACGACGAGGAGCAGTACTCGATCTGGTCGGCCGACCGGGACCTCCCCGCGGGCTGGCACGACACCGGCTTCGCCGGCACCCGCGAGGAGTGCCTGGCCCACGTCGACACGGTCTGGACCGACATGCGTCCCCGCTCCGTCCGCGAGGCCCACTCATGACGCGGGAGTGGACCTTCCCGGCCTCCTTCGCGCAGGAGCGCGTGTGGATGGCCAACCAGCTCGACGCCGGCTCGCCGGTGTTCAACGTGTCCGTCCCGTGGCGCTTCCCGGCCGGCCTCGACGCCGCCGCGGCCAGCGACGTGGTCAACCGGGTGGTCGCCCGGCACGAGGCGCTCCGCACCCACCTGCGGGAGGACGACGGCGCGCTCGTGCAGGTGGTTCGGGCGCACGAGCCGGTCCCGCTGCCCACCGCCGACCTGAGCCACCTGCCGGAGTCGGCGCGGCTGGCCGCGTTCGAGGCGATCCGCGCCGAGCTGGCCCGTACCCCGATCCCGCTGGACGCGCCGCCGCTGTGGCGGGCCCGGCTGGTCCGTCTCGACGGCGACTGGGCGCTGGTCTTCGTGGCGCACCACGCCGTCTTCGACAGCCATTCGGCGGTCCTGTTCCACCACGAACTCGCCGCGTTCGGCGCGGCCGCGCAGAGCGGCGCCGAGCCCGCCGTGCCCGAGCTGCCCATCCAGTACGCCGACTTCGCGGTCTGGCAGCGGGATCAGCTCACCGGGGCGGAACTGGACCGGCAGCTCGCCTTCTGGACCGGCCACCTGGCCGGCGCGCCGCCGGTGACCAACCTGCCGCTGGACCGGCCCCGCCCGGCCCAGCTCGGCTTCGCCGGCGACGAGGTGCGCTTCGACCTGCCCGACGGGCTGCTCGACCGGGTCGGCCGGCTGGCGGCCGGGGCGGCGGCCACGCCGTACATGGTGCTCCTGGCCGGTTTCGCGGCGCTGCTGTCGCGGATCTCCGGCGACACCGACGTGGTGGTCGGCGTCTCCACCGCGGGCCGGGACACCCCCGAGCTGGCCCCGCTGATCGGCATGTTCGTCAACCCGGTGGCGCTGCGCTGCGACGTCTCCGGCGACCCGTCCTTCGCCGCGCTGCTCGGCCGGGTCCGCGACGGCCTGGTCGACGCCATGGAGCACGGGCAGACCCCGTTCCAGAAGATCGTCGAGGCGGTCGACCCGCAGCGCGACCCGTCGGTGCAGCCGATCTTCCAGACGGCGCTGAACTACATCCCGGACTCCGGTCTCGACCCGGTGGAGCTGGGCACCACGAAGGACGACCTGGCCTTCGACATCACGGCCGGGGAGTGCCGCCTGGTCTACCGGACGGCGCTGTTCGACCGGGCCACCGCCGAGACGGTGGTGCGCCGGTACGTCGGGCTGCTCACCGCCGCGGTGGCCGACCCGGAGCGGACCGTCGCCGCGCTGCCGCTGCTCACCGACGCCGAGCGCGACCTGGTTCTGGGCGCCTGGAACGACACGGCCCGCGAGGTGCCGCCGGCCACCGTGGTCGACGAGGTGCAGCGGCGGGCCGCGGCCACCCCGGACGCCACGGCGCTGGTCTGCGACGGCGTGCCGCTGACGTACGCCGAGCTGAACACCGCCGCGAACCGGCTGGCCCGGCTGCTGGTGGCCCGCGGCGCTGGCCCGGAGGACCGGGTCGCGCTCGCCCTGCCCCGCTCCTGCGAGCTGGTGGTGGCGATGCTCGCCGTGCTGAAGTCCGGCGCCGCGTACGTGCCGGTGGACACCGCGTACCCGGCCGGTCGGATCGCCTACCTGCTGGAGGACGCCGCGCCGGCCCTCGTGGTGGCCACCCCGGACACGGCCGCCCTGGTGCCCGGCGGGGCGCTGGTGCTCGACGGGGAGCTCGGCGCGGACCAGCCCGACGGCGACCTGACCGACGCCGACCGGCGGGCCCCGCTGCGCCCCGAGCACCCGGCGTACGTGCTCTACACCTCCGGCTCCACGGGCCGGCCCAAGGGTGTGGTGGTGGAGCACCGGGCGGTGAGCGCCTACCTGGCCTGGGCGCGGGACACCTACCCGGGGCTGGCCGGCACCGCGCTGCTGCACTCGCCGGTCTCCTTCGACCTCACCGTCACCGGCCTGCTCGGCACGCTCACCGCCGGTGGCACGGTCCGGCTCGCGGCCATCGACGAGCCGGCCGCCCGGGCCGGCGGCCGGCCGGCCTTCCTCAAGGTCACCCCGAGCCACCTGCCGCTGCTCGACGGCGAGCTGTCGCCCACCACCGACCTGGTGATCGGCGGCGAGGCGCTCACCGGCGAGCAGCTCGCCGGCTGGCGGGCCGCCCACCCCGACGTGGCGGTCGTCAACGAGTACGGCCCGACCGAGGCCACCGTGGGCTGCGTGGCCGCCCGGACCGCCCCGGGAGAGCCGGTCCCGCCGGGCCCGGTGCCGATCGGCACGCCCACCTGGAACACCCGGGCGCTGCTGCTCGACGCCGCCCTCCAGCCGGTGCCCCCGGGCGTGGTCGGCGAGTTGTACGTGACCGGCGCCCAGCTGGCCCGCGGGTACCACCGCCGCCCCGGCCTCACCGCCGAGCGCTTCCTGCCGTGCCCCTACGGCCCGCCCGGCGCCCGGATGTACGCCACCGGCGACCTGGCCCGCTGGCGTCCCGACGGCACCCTGGACTACCTGGGCCGCCGGGACGACCAGGTCAAGGTGCGCGGCATGCGCATCGAGCTGGGCGAGGTCGAGGCCGCCCTGCTGGCCCACCCGGACGTCCGGGCGGCCGCCGCGGCGGTGCGCACCGACACCGGTGAGCCGACCCTTGTCGGCTACCTGCTCGGCCCCGCGCACGAGGACTCGGTCCGCGCCGAGCTGGCCCGCGAGCTGCCCGCGCACCTGGTGCCGGCGGCCCTGGTCCGGCTCGACGCGCTGCCGCTGACGCCGAACGGCAAGCTGGACCGGGCCGCGCTGCCCGCGCCGGCCGCCGCCGCGCCGGCGCAGGACGCCTATGTGGCGCCGCGCACCGAGGCCGAGGCCCTGGTCGCCGAGGTGTACGCCGAGATCCTCCAGGTGGAGAAGGTCGGCGCCCTGGACGACTTCTTCACCCTCGGCGGCAACTCGCTGCGCGGCATGCGGGCGATGGCCCGGATCCGTGCCGAGGTGGACGTCGACCTGCCCATGCGGGCGCTGTTCGGCAGCCCCGTGGTGGCGGACCTGGCCGCCCAGATCGAGCAGCGGATCGCCGCCGAACTCGACGGGCTCTCCGACAGCGAGGTCGCCGCGCTGCTCGCGGCGGAAGAGGAAAGCAGCTGATGACCGACCTGAAGGATCCGGCCCGCGAGGCGGCCCGGCAGGCGCTGATCGCCAAGCGACTGCGCGCCCGCCAGGCCGCCCCCGCGGCCCGGATCACCCCCCGGCCCCCCGGCACCGAGGTGCCGCTGTCGTACGCCCAGGAGCGGGTCTGGTTCATGGACCAGCTCGCCCCGGGCGAGGCGGCGTACCACATCGCGGTGCCGCTGCGGGTGCGCGGCCCGCTCGACGTCGAGGCGCTGCGCGCGGCCCTGGCCGCGCTCGCCGCCCGGCACGAGTCGCAGCGCACCCGCTTCCCGGCCGACGCCGACGGCCGCCCCACCGTGGTGGTGGAGGAGTCCGTCGAGGTGCCGCTGACCATCGTGGACGCACCGGACGAGGCGAGCGCGCAGGCGCTGGTGGACGCGGCCGCCGCCGAGCCGTTCGACCTGGCCGGCGGGCCGCTGCTGCGGGCCCTGCTGATCCGGCTGGCCGCCTGCGACGACCACATCCTCTTCCTCGGCCAGCACCACATCGTGGGCGACGGCTGGTCGGTGGACGTGCTGCTGCGCGACCTGATCACCCTCTACCGGGGCGGCGAGCCGCCCGCCCTGCCTATCCAGTACGGCGACTTCGCCGTCTGGGAGGCCGGGGAGCTGGACGGCCCGCAGGCCCGCGCGCACGTCGACTACTGGAAGGATCGGCTGGCCGGGATCACGCCGCTCGAACTGCCGCTGGACCGGCCCCGCCCGGCCACCCAGACCTACCGGGGCGACTTCGTCGAGTTCCAGCTCGACCCGGCGGCCACCGAGGCGCTCAACGCGCTCACCCGGGCCACCGGCGGCACGCTGTTCATGACGCTGCTCGCCGCGTACCAGGTGCTGCTGGCCCGGCACGCCGGTCAGGACGACTTCGCCGTCGGCGCCTCGGTGGCCGGCCGCTCCGCGCCGGAGCTGGAGAACGTCGTCGGCATGTTCATCAACATGCTGCCGCTGCGCGCCGAACTGGCCGGCGACCCCACCTTCGCGGAGCTGCTGGCGCGTACCCGGCGCACCGTGCTCGACGGCTTCGAGCACGCCGAGGTGCCGTTCGCCAAGGTGGTCCACGAGCTGGGGCTGCCCCGGGACGTCAGCCGCTCCCCGGTGTTCCAGACCATGTTCGTGCTGCAGAACTACGAGATGGGCCGGTTCCGCGGGGTGTCCCGCAGCGACGAGGTCACCTTCGAGTGGACCCCCATGGAGCTGCGGGCCACCCGGTTCGACTTCGAGCTGCACGCGGTGGAGACCGTCGACGGGCTCTGGGGCAAGCTGGTCTTCAACACCGACCTGTTCACCCGGGACACCGTCGAGCGGATGGCCCGGCGGTGGACCACGCTGCTGGCCGCGATCGTGGCCGCGCCGGACACCCCGGTCTCCCGGCTGGAGCTGCTCCCCGCCGACGAGCGGGCGCTGCTGGCCGGGTGGAACGACACGGCCGCGGACTTCCCGCGCGACGAGACCCTGCACGGCCCGATCGAGGAGCGCGCCGCGGCCACCCCGGACGCGGTCGCCGTCACCCTTGAGGGACGCAGCCTCACCTACGCGGAGCTGAACGCGGCGGCCAACCGGATCGCGCACCGGCTGCGCGCCGCCGGCGTCGGCCCGGAGACCCTGGTCGGGGTCTGCGCGGAACGCTCCGTCGAGCTGGTCGCCGGCCTGCTCGGGGTGCTCAAGGCCGGCGGCGCCTACCTGCCGCTGGACCCGGAGTACCCGGCCGACCGGCTCGCCTTCATGGTCACCGACGCGGACGCGCCGGTGGTGCTGGTCCAGGAGCACCTGCGCGACGTCCTGCCGGCCACCGCCGCCACGGTGCTCGCCCTGGACGACGCCACGGTCTGGGCCGACCAGCCGGCCACCGACCCGGTGCCCACCGCCGGTCCGCAGCACCTCGCGTACGTCATCTACACCTCCGGCTCGACCGGCCGGCCCAAGGGGGTGCCGAACACCCACCGGGGCATCGTCAACCGGCTCGACTGGATGCAGAAGACCTACGGTCTCGGCGGCGACGACGCGGTGCTCCAGAAGACCCCGGCCAGCTTCGACGTGTCGGTCTGGGAGTTCTTCTGGCCGCTGCGCACCGGCGCCCGGCTCGTGCTCGCCAAGCCCGGCGGCCACAAGGACGCCGGCTACCTGCGCGACCTGCTGGTCGCCGAGCGCATCACCACCGCCCACTTCGTACCGTCCATGCTGACCGTGTTCCTCGCCGAGGAGGGCGTCGAGGCGGCCACCGCGTTGCGCCGGGTGATCTGCTCCGGCGAGGAGCTGCCGCTGGCCTCCGCGCTCGACTTCACGGCCCGGCTGCCCTGGTGCGGCCTGCACAACCTGTACGGCCCGACCGAGGCGGCCATCGACGTCACGGCCTGGCACTGCGACCCGGCCCGGCTGGCCGGGGCGGCGAGCGTGCCGATCGGCGCGCCGATCGGCAACCTTCGGCTGCACGTGCTCGACCCGGCCGGCGCGCAGTGCCCGGTCGGGGTCGCCGGGGAACTGCACATCGGCGGCGTCGGCCTGGCCCGCGGCTACCACCGCCGGCCGGCGCTGACCGCCGAGAAGTTCGTCCCCGACCCCTTCTCCGGCGAGCCGGGCGCCCGGCTCTACCGCACCGGCGACCTGGCCCGCTGGGTCGCGGGGCCGGACGGGACCGGGGTCATCGAGTTCCTCGGCCGGATCGACCACCAGGTCAAGCTGCGCGGCCTGCGCATCGAGCTGGGCGAGATCGAGAGCGCGCTGCGCGAGCAGCCCGGGGTGACCGAGGCCGCGGTGATCGTGCGCGAGGACAGCCCCGGCGACAAGCGGCTCACCGCGTACCTGGTCGGGCCGGCCGAGCACGCGGCGCTGAAGGCGGCGCTCAAGGAGACCCTGCCGGAATACATGGTGCCGGCCGCGTTCGTCACCCTCGACGCGCTGCCGCTCACCCCGAACGGCAAGCTCGACCGCAAGGCGCTGCCCGCGCCGGTGGTCACCCGCGAGGCGTCCGTGGCGCTGGTCGAGCCCCGCGACGACACCGAGCGGGCGCTCGCCGCCATCTGGTCCGAGGTGCTCGGCGTCGACACGCTCGGCATCGACGACGACTTCTTCGACCTGGGCGGGCACTCCATGCTCGCCACCCAGGTGGTCGCGAAGATCCGCAAGGCGGAGCTGGGCGGCCGAGCGGTCGGCGTCATGGACCTGTTCCAGCAGCGGACCATCCGCGAACTGGCCGCGTTCATCTGCGGTGACGCCGCCGAGGCCGGCCCCCGGCGGCTGCTCTACGAGCTGACCAAGCCGATCCCCGCCGCCCAGCGGGTGCTCACCTACGTCTGCGTCCCGTACGGCGGCGGCAGCGCCATCGTCTACCAGCCCCTCGCCGACGCGCTCCCGGCCGGGCACGCGCTGTGGTCCCTGGCCATCCCCGGCCACGACGTGGGCCTCAGCGAGGACGCGCTGCCCTTCGACGAGCTGACCACCCGGGTGGCCGACGAGATCCTGGAACGGGTCGAGGGGCCGCTGGCCCTCTACGGCCACTGCGGCGTGGGCAGCGCCATCGTCGCCGAGGTGGCCCGCAAGGTCGAGGCGGCCGGGCGGGACCTCGACGCCGTCTACATCGGGGCCATGTTCCCGTTCGCCCGCCCGAAGGGCCTCTTCGCGGCGGCCCGCAACCGGCTCGAACAGCTGCGCAGCAACAAGCACTACGCCAGCTGGCTCAAGTCGATGGGCGTGGACACCGACGAGCTGGACCCGGAGCAGGCCGACCGGATCATCAGCAACATGCGGGCCGACTCCCGTGCCTCGGAGGAGTACTTCACCCGGCTGCTCGACCAGCGGGCCACGAAGCTGCGCGCCCCGATCATCTCGGTGGTCGGCTCCGAGGACCCGGTCACCGACTACCACCGCGAGCGGTACGCCGAGTGGCAGTTCCTCAGCGACACCCTCGGGCTGGTCGTCCTCGACCAGGCCGGGCACTTCTTCCTGAAGTACCGGGCCGAGGAACTTGCCGAGATCGTCACCCGGGTGCACCCGGCCGTGGTCGCCGGGGACGTCGCCGACCTCGGCCCGCAGGCGCGGGGCGAGGACGCGGGCTGGGCGGTCCTCGACCGGCTCCGCGTCGGCGCCGAGGAGCGGCCGGCGAGCACGACGGTCAAGCCGAGCATGGCCCGCTTCCTGTCGATCACGATCGGGCAGCTGGTGTCGAGCACCGGCTCGGCGCTGACCGCGTTCGCCCTGCCGATCTGGCTGTTCAACCGGACCGGGTCGGTGGCCGACCTGGGCCTGCTCTGGGCGCTCGCGCTGATCTGCGGCGTGCTCATGCTCCCGGTGGCCGGCGCCATCGTCGACCGGGTCAGCCGGCGCCGGATCATGATGCTGGCCAGCTCCGTCGCCGGGTCGATCCAGCTGGTCCTGGCCACCCTGCTGTGGACCGACAACCTGGTGCTCTGGCACATCTACCTGCTGGTCGCGCTCAGCTCGGTCGCCGGGTCGTTCCAGCGGATCGCGTTCCAGTCGGCGGTGCCACAGCTCGTGCCCAAGCGCTACCTGGGCCACGCCATGGGCATCACCCAGCTCTCCACCGGCACGGCCACCCTGCTCATGCCGGTCTTCGCCGCCGGCCTGCTCGCCGCGATCGACCTGAAGGGCATCCTGCTCATCGACGTGGCCAGCTACGTGATCGCCGTACTCGCCCTGGCCCTGGTGCGCTTCCCCGACCTGCTCGGCTGGCGGCCCCGGGAACGGCTGCTGGTCGCCATCGCCAACGGGATGCGCTACTCCTGGCAGCACCGCGGCTTCCGGCTGATGCTCGGCTACTTCGCGCTCGGCAACATCTTCCTCGCTCCCGCGCTGGTGCTCACCACCCCGCTGGTGCTCTCCTTCGGCAGCCCGACCCAGGTGGCCCAGGTGGCACTCGCCGAGGCGGTCGGCGCGGTGGCCGGCGGGGTGCTCATGTCGCTCTGGGGCGGGCCGCGCCGCCGCCGGATGATCGGCGTGTTGATCGGCAACCTGGGCACCGCGATCGGTTGCGTGCTGATCGGCCTGGACGCCTCGCTCGCGATGATCTGCGTGGGCATGTGTTGGCTGGCCATGGCGATGACCACCGCGCAGTCCATCTACGCGACCATCGTCCAGGTCAAGGTGCCGCAGCGCTTCCACGGCCGGGTGTTCAGCCTCAACCAGACCATCGCCTGGTCCACCCTGCCCATCGGGTTCGCGCTGCTCGCGCCGGGCGCCACCGCCCTGTTCGAGCCGATGCTCGCCCCGGGCGGGGCCCTCGCCGGGTCGGTGGGCGCGGTGCTCGGCACCGGACCGGGCCGCGGCATCGGTTTCGCGTACGTCTGCTTCGGGGTGGTCCTGATCCTCATCACCCTGGGCGGCTTCGCGATCCGCCTGCTGCGCCGCTTCGACCTGGAGGTCGAGGACTCGCTGCCCGACGACCTGATCGGCGCGCAGGAGCGGGAGCGGCGGCTGGCCGCCCGGGCCGCCGAGCGGGAGAAGGTGGCCGCCTAGGCCGGTGGGGGCCTCCGGCGGCAACCGGAGGCCCCCACGCTCACCACCGCGCCGGCGGGTCCGCCGCCTCGTCCTCGGGCAGTTCCGCCGGCTCGGCCACCCACCCCGAGTAGACCGGCAGCCCGTGCCACGGCCCGCCCGCGTCGTCGGTGGCCACCGCCACCACCGCGTACGGGTGCCCGAACCGCAGCTCCGCGACCCGCGCGACGCCCTCGGGCGGCAGCCCGGTCGGAACGGCGAACGCGGTCACCGCGGCGGCCTCGAAGCCGTACCGCCCGAACCGGGCCACCGCCGACTGCACCGCCTCGAACGGCGGCTCCGCCAGCCCGAGCAGCGCGCCCAGGGCCCGCGCCGCCCCGTCGAACCCGAACCCGGCCGGGGCCAGGTCGTGCCGGCTCTCCGCCGACCAGCAGGGCAGCACCGCCTCGGCCCGCTCCTCCCGGCCGTCCCGGGCGAACGTCCGGGTCGGCTCCTCCCGCAGCGTCCACAGCGGCGTCTCGCCCAGCGACAGGTCGAACAGCGACCGGCGGCCCGGTTCGGCCCCGCCCGGGACGGTGGCGGCCGTCGCGGCGAGGTCCTGCGCGGCGGCCAGCACGTCCGCCGCCGGCACGTCCGGCGCGGCGGCCACCGACACCACCAGCAGCCCGGCCCCGCCGTCCGCCGGCCGGGCCGGCGCGGCGTGCACCGCCACGTCGCCGGCCCGGTCGGTGGCCGCCACCCAGCAGCGGTGCCCCCACGGTGGCGTGCGCAGCACCCGCCGCAGCCGGCCGGCCCAGGCGCTGCCGGCCCCCAGCTCACCGGAGGGCGCCACCCGGAACGGGTCGGCCCAGGACACCCGGGTGGCCAGCGCGCTGGCCAGGATCAGCAGGGTGTCCGGCGTGACGGCGACCGGAAACTGCTCGATCAGGCCGCCGGTGCGCTCCCGGGCCCAGGCGTCCAGCGCCGGCTGGTCGGGCAGCGGGCCCCGCTCGGTGCGCTCCGGCAGGCCGGCCCGCCAGCCGGCCAACTGCTCGAAGGGGGTCCGCTCCCACAGCGCGGTGGCCGCGGCGACCAGCGGGTGCGGCTCGGCGAGCAGCGCGCGGGCCGCCGCGGCGGCGTCGTCCGCGTCGGTGCCGAGCGCCTCGGTGAGGATCGCGCGGGCCTCGCCGGTGGCCGCCGGACCGGTCAGCGCGAGCAGCAGCCAGGCGCCCAGCGGCGAGGCGACGTGGTGGGCGGCGCCGGCGGCGCGGTGCAGCCGCTCGGCGTAGTGGGCCAGGGGTGCGTGGAGAGGATTCACCGCTCCACTGTGCCGGTCGGCGGCGCGGCCGGCACGCCGGTCAGGACCACAGCTCGAACGGCTCGTCGATCTCCTCGCCGGCCAGGAACGCCGGCAGCAGCTCCGGCAGCCGCCCCGGGTAGCAGCGCGGCCGGTCGGCGACCACCTCGGCCACCGGCCACCAACGGAACCCGAAGTAGTCCTCCACCTCGTAGTCCAGCCGGTCCGCCTCGTCCACGTCCGGTCCCGGCCCGGGCAGCCGCACCGGCACCACCACCTCGTCCTGGAGGTGCCGCCGCTGCCGGTGCCGGAAACTGGCCCGCCGCCGCCAGGTCGGCGCGCCCACCTGGGCCGGCGCGACCACGATGCCGGTCTCCTCGCGCAACTCCCGTACGGCCGCCTCCAGGTAGGTCTCTCCGGCGTCGAGGCCGCCACCGGGCAGCTCCCACCAGGTGCCCAGCACGGGATGGTCCGGGTCGCGGGTGTGGAACAGCAGCAGCCGGTCGGTGGTGTCCAGCACCACGAGCCGGACCGCCTGCCGCTCGAACAACGGCAGGTCGCGGGGCAGATCCGGATGCACGGCACTCCCTTCCGCCGGGGCGGCGGCACCCGGCCCGGCGCCCGCCCAGGCTATCGGGCCGTGATCGTCGCCGTGATCCGCGCCCGGCACGGCGGGCTCGCCGCCCCGTTCGGACCCCGGTCAGCCGGTGCCGCTGGCCACCTCGGTGTGCCGCAGCCGGACCGGAGTGCCCCGGCGCAGCGAGTTGGGGACCTCCGCGATGGCGTCGACCCGGGCCACGAGGTCGCGCAGCCGCTCGTCGGTCGCGTCGCCCTCGACCCGCACGTCGTAGCCGACCTCGGTGGAGACCGCCGGGTCACCGGTGAAGTCGCCGTGCACGGTCACCTCGACCCGGTGCAGCGTGATTCCGGCCGCCCGCGCCTCGCGGAACAGGTCGTTCGAGACGCAGCCGGCGACCGCCAGGTAGAGCAGCTGCCCGCCGTTGAAGCCCAGCCCGTCCCCGCCGCCGTCCGCCGGGCGGTCCACCACCAGCGTGAACGGGCCCGCCGCGCCGATCGCCGCGGGCCGGCCCGGCAGGCTGCGCGTGCGTACCTCGAAGGTCATCTCGACCACCTCCGCTTCCGACCAGGCCCGAGTCAACCACCCCGGGCCGGCCGGCGGCGATCGGCGCTTCAGTCGGAACCCGCGGCGACCACCCGGGCCACCTCCGCCGCCGCGCGCCCCTTCCGGGCCGGGAGATAGGCTGCCCGCCGTGGCAAGTCTGTTGAGGAACGTGGCGTCGCGGCTCGGCCGGATCACCGGGGGCGCGGCCGCGCCCACCCCTACCGCCCGGCCGATCCCGGCCCAGGTCGCCCGGCGCCGCCAGGTCAGCGCGTTGCAGCGGCGCGAGCTGGCGTACGCGCCGGAGCTGGACGGCCAGGCCGACCCGGGGGAGATCGTGTGGACCTGGGTGCCCTACGAGGACGACCCCCGGCAGGGCAAGGACCGCCCGGTGCTGGTGGTGGGCCGGCAGAGCCGCACCCTGTTCGGGCTGATGCTGTCCAGCCAGAGCGACCGGAACGGCCAGCGGCACTGGCTGGCACTGGGCCCGGGGGAGTGGGACCGGGACCAGCGGCCCAGCTGGGTGCGCCTGGACCGGGTGCTCACCATGCGCGAGGACAGCATCCGCCGCGAGGGCGCGGTGCTGGACCGGCGGCGGTTCGACCGGGTGGGTCAGGCGCTGCGGGCCGGCTACGGCTGGCGCTGACAGGCGGGCGGAGCGCCCGCTCGTGGCCCGGGCCGCCGGGGAGTCCCGGCCGGGCTGACCGCCGGCCGGTTCAGTACTCGCCGACGAGCTGGCGGGCCGCGCGGGCGGCGCCGACCGTCTTGGCCTGGTACATGGCCGCGTCGGCCCGGCACAGCGCGTCGGTGAGCTGGGCGGGGCCGTGCACCGGGGCGAGCCCCACCGAGGCGGTCACCCGCACGCTGCGGGCGCCCAGCGGGATGGGCGCGGCGAGCGCCTCGCAGAGCCGGCGGGTGGCGTGCTCGATCCAGCGCCGGTCCACCGTCGGGCTGACCAGCAGGCCGGCGAACTCGTCGCCGCCGAGCCGGGCGACCAGGTTGTCCCCGGCGAACGCGGCCAGCCGCTGCGCCACGCTGACCAGCACCTGGTCACCCGCGGCGTGCCCGTATCGGTCGTTGACCTGCTTGAAGTCGTCGAGGTCGAGCACGATCGCCACCAGCGGCTTGCCGGCGGCGTCGGTGAGCAGGGTGGCGGCCAGCCGGAAGAAGGCCCGCCGGTTGGGCAGCCCGGTGAGCGGGTCGTGGCTGGCCGCGTGCCGCTCGGCCTCCAGCTCGGCGTGGAGCAGCTCGATCTCGGCCTCGGCGCGCAGCGCCCGGCGGCGCAGTTGCCAGGCGGAGACCAGGGCGCCAGCTGCGGAGATGCCGGAGGCGACGGTCATCGGATCCGGCACGCGCCCTCCCTCACGGCGACCCGGCCTCGCCGGACGGTGCCGGGCCGGACCTGTTCTGTCTGCTCGCAACCGGGATCCGGGTAACCGAACGTGAACGTCCGGGTACACCGCACGTGCGATATCATGCTCGCTGTCCATTGCAGATGCAATAGCAGATGCACGTGCATCTCCGTCCTCAGTAGACGGCCCCCGTCGCCACCCACCGCTCCTCCCCGCGGCACCGGCTGGCTCTTCCCGCGAAGGACGCCCCCATGCGACCCCCCTCGAACGGCGTACCCACCAGCGAGTTGCCGCCGGTGCGGTGGCAGAAGAGCCGGCGCAGCAACCCGAGCGGCAACTGCGTCGAGCTGGCCGAGCTGCCCGACGGCGGCGGCATCGCGGTGCGCAACTCCCGGCACCCCGAGGGTCCGGCGCTCATCTACACGGTCGACGAGATCGCCGCTTTCGTGCTCGGCGCTCGCGACGGCGACTTCGACCACCTGATCGCCCGCCCGCCGTCCCGCTGACGGGACCGCATCCTCCGTCCGGAGGAGTTCACCTCACTGTCGGTCCATGGCATGCTTACTCCTCGCCGGGCTGGGTGTCCGGTCAGGACAGTCGGCAGAGGACGGCCAGGTGACGACGGTGCCCGTCGAGGGAGCCCCGACCAGCGGTCCGACCGTGCTGCGCATGCTGCTCGGTGCGCAGCTGCGCCGGCTCCGGGAGGGCGCCGGGGTGAGCCGGGAGAGCGCCGGCTGGGAGATCCGCGCCTCCGAATCCAAGATCAGCCGGATGGAGCTGGGCCGGGTCGGCTTCAAGGAGCGCGACGTCGCCGACCTGCTCACCCTCTACGGCGTCGCCGCGCCCGACGAGCGGGCGGCGCTGCTCCGGCTCGCCCGCGACGCGAACAGCCCCGGCTGGTGGCAGCGCTACGGTGACGTGCTGCCCGGCTGGTTCCAGTCCTACCTGGGGCTGGAGGCCGCCGCCGCGCTGATCCGCACGTACGAGGTGCAGTTCGTCCCGGGGCTGCTCCAGACCCCCGCGTACGCCCGGGCGGTGGTCCTGCTCGGCCACCACGGCGCCCCGCCGGCGGAGGTCGACCGCCGCGTGCGCCTGCGGATGGAGCGCCAGGAGCTGCTGCGCCGCAGCGATCCGCCGCAGCTCTGGGCGGTGCTCGACGAGGCGGTGCTGCGGCGGCCCGTCGGTGGTCCGGCGGTCATGCGCGAGCAGGTCGACGCGCTCATCGAGGCGACGGCCGCGCCGCACGTCCGGCTCCAGATCGTCCCGTTCGCCGCCGGTGGGCACGCCGCCGCCGGAGGCGCCTTCAGCATCCTGCGCTTCGGTGACGAGGACCTGTCGGACATCGTCTACATCGAGCAGTTGACCAGCGCGGTCTATCTCGACAAGCGCGACGACCTCGACCACTACGCGACGGCGATGGAGCGGCTCTGCGGCGAGGCCGCACCGCCCGAGCGCACCCCCGAGCTGCTGGTCCGCATCCGGGACGAGCTCTACCCGGCCTGACGGGACGGTTTCCGGTTGACGCCCGCCGAGGGGCGGAGTAGGTTCTGAATCGATACAGTACTGAATCGATTCAGAAGGGCAGACCGGTGAAGCCGACCCTGCAGGACGTCGCGAACGCGGTGGGCGTCTCCCGCAGCACCGTCTCCAACGCCTACAGCCGGCCCGACCAGCTCTCCGCCGCGCTGCGGGCGAAGATCCTCGACGCCGCGCGCCGCCTCGGCTACCCCGGCCCCGACCCGACCGCCCGCTCGCTGCGCCGCGGCTTCGTCGGCGCGATCGGCGTCCTGTTCACCTCCGAGCTGTCCTACGCGTTCACCGACCCGTTCGCGGTGCGCTTCCTCGCCGGCGTCGGCGAGGTGGCCCAGCAGCACGGCACCAGCCTGCTGCTGGTGCCCCTGCCCGCCGAGCGCGACCGGGCCCGGGCCGCCGTGGACAACGCCGCCGTCGACGGTTTCTGCGTCTACTGCGTCGGCGACGAGGAGCACGTGCTCGGGGCGATCCGGGACCGCGGGCTGCCCCTCGTCACCACCGCACCCGCGGCGGCCGGCCCCGCCGACCGCTTCGTCGGCATCGACGAGCGGGCCGCGGCCCGGTCCGTCGCCGCCCACGTCGCCGGCCTCGGACACCGGCGGGTGGTCCTGCTCGGCGACACCGTGCTGCCCGACGCGCCGCCCGGGCCGCTGCGGCTGGCCGATCCCGGCGACGCCCCCCGCCCCACGACCCACGGCCGGCTCACCGGCTTCGCCGACGCGTTCGCCGCCGTCGGCGTCCCCTGGCCGCAGATCACCGTGGTCAACGCCACCGGCAACAGCCGGGCCGCCGCCGCCGCGGCCATCGCACCGGTGCTGGCCGGCGACGACCCGCCCACGGCCGTACTGGCCTGCTCCGACGTGCTGGCGCTCGGAGTGCTCGACGCGGCCGGCCCGCATTCGGGCCTCTCGGTCACCGGCTTCGACGACGTCGCCGAGGCCGCCGACGCGGGCCTGACCACCGTCCGGCAGCCGGCCGAGGAGAAGGGCCGGCTCGCCGCCGCGCTGCTGCTGGAGCCGCCGGCCGACCCGGCCGGCGGCCACCTCCTGCTCCCCACCGATCTCGTCGTCCGGACCTCCACCGGTCCCGTCCCCAGGAGTTGACCATGGAACACTCCACCGGATTCGTCCTCGCCGTCGACGCCGTGACGCGGCACGTGAACTCCGCCCGCCCCGACGCCCCGATCCGTCCCGACCGGCCCCGCGCGCCCCGGCTGGCGCCCACCCGGCTGGCCACCGCGGCGGCCCTGCGCCGCCTCGCCGACCGGATGGAGCCCCGCCCCGCCGCGCGCCCCACCTGCCAGTCCTGACTCCCGGCCGGTGGCCGGCGCCACCCGGATCGGCCCGGAACCGCCCGATCGGCGCGGAACCGGGCACCGGGTTGGGTGCTGCCCCGCCGGCCAGGCACACTGGACCACCATGTCGCCGTTCACGCCCTCGCTGCGCCTGCACGATCGGTACGTCCTGCGCCAGCGCATCGGGCTCGGCGGGATGTCCGAGGTGTGGCGCGCCGACGACGAGGTGCTGCACCGCCCCGTCGCGGTCAAGGCCCTCGCCACCCAGCTCGCCGCCGACCCGCAGCTGCGCGCCACCATCCAGCGCGAGGCCCGCGCCGCGGCGCGGCTCACGCACCCGCACGTGACCCAGGTGTACGACTACGGCGAGGCCACCCTCCCCGACGCCTCGGTGGTGCCCTACCTGGTGATGGAGCTGGTCGAGGGGCAGACCCTCGCCGACCGGCTGACCGCCGGGCCGCTCGCCTGGCCGGAGGCCGTCCGGCTGGCCGGGCAGATCGCCGCCGCCCTCGCCGCCGCACACCGGATCGGCGTGGTGCACCGGGACATCAAGCCCGGCAACGTGATGCTCACCGAGACCGGGGCGAAGGTGCTCGACTTCGGCATCGCCACCCTGGCCGGGCCGCGGCACCCCCTCGCCGGGCAGACCGGCGAGCTGCTCATGGGCACCCCGGCGTACTTCGCGCCGGAACGGATGACCCCCGGCCCCGCGAACCCGGCCAGCGACGTGTACGCCCTCGGCGCCCTGCTCTACCGCACCCTCACCGGGCGCGCCCCACTGCCCGTGCAGACCTGGGACGACGTGCTCGACGTGCGGGCCCACCGGCCCCCGGTGCCGCCGCTGCGCATCCCCGGGCTGCCCGCCGACGTCGCCGAGCTCACCCTGGCCTGCCTGGCCGTGGACCCGGCGCGGCGCCCCACCGCCGCCCAGCTCGCCACCCGCCTCGGCGCCGGCCAGCCGGCCGACCCGCCGACCGCGATCCTGCCCACCGTGTCCCGGCCGGAACACCCGCCGACGCTGATCGAGCGGGCCCCCCGCCCGGTCCCGCCGCCGCCCGCGCGCCCGGCCGCCCGATCGAACCGCCTCGTCGGAGCGCTGGTCGCCGCCGGGGTGGTGCTGCTGCTCGCCCTGGTCGGCACGCTGCTGCTCGACCACAACTCCGACACACCGACCGGCACCGGGCCGGTCGCCGGCCCGTCGACCGGTCCCTCGACCGACACGGCGCCGGCCGAGGAGCCGAGCCCGTCGACGCCGTCCGGTCCGGCCACCTCCGGCCCGCCCGACACCCGGCCCGCGCCGGTCACCCTGCGCCAGCTCGCCGCGCAGTTCGCCGACGTGGTCGACCAGGCCGTGGGCGACGGCCGGATCGAGCCGAAGACCGCGAACGACCTGCGCGAGAAGGCCGCCGAGCTGGATCGCGGCAAGCCCAAGGACCGGGCGAAGCGGGTCGACGACCTGCGCGAGCGCATCGACGACCTGGCCGAGGACGGCAAGCTCGACGACGGCACGGCCGCCGCCCTCCAGGACCTTCTCGACAGCTACGCGGGGCTGCGCGGGGGCGGCCGGGGCGAGGGCTGAGCCGGCCCCTCAGGCCAGCTGCACCGGGTCACCCGCCCGGACCTGCCCGGGATGCACCACCTGCGCGTACGCGCCGACGCACGGCTGCGGCGCCAGCCCGTCCAGCGGCACCACCCGGTTCAATCTGGCCGGGACGCGCAGCGCCTCCGGGTCGCGGGGGAGCGTGCCGTGCGCCAGCGTCGGCACCGCGCAGCGGGGCGTAGGGGCCAGCACCCGCAGCACCAGCTCGGCGCCGATCCGCAGCTCCCGACCCGGCCAGTCGTTCTCCTCGAACCCGGCGCCGGCGGTGTCCACCACCAGGTTCGGCCGGTAGCGCACCGGGTCCACCGCGCCGGACGGCAGCTCCGCCCCGATCCGCCGCAGCGTCGCGGTGGTCAGCAGGTGCACCGGGGCGAAGTCGACGAAGCCGCCCGGCGGCGCCGCGCCCCCGAGCCGTCCCTCGTCCACCGGCACCGGCACGGCCACCCCCGCGGCGAGCACCTCCTCCGGTCGGGACCGTTCGAGCACCGCGTCCGGCGGTGGGGTGCCGACCAGCGTCACCGGCGTGCCGAGCAGCGCGGAGAGCACGTCGTTCACCCCGTCGTCGCCGGCCGCCACGCTCCGGCCGTCCGGCAGCGCGATCCGCACCGCGCCGTCGCCGCCGGTGGCCCGCCAGGTGGTCAGCGCCCGCCACCGGTACGGGTTCTTGGCGCTCGCCACCTTCCCGGTCTCCCGGTGCAGCAGGGCGAGCCGCCGGTCCCCGGCCAGCCCGGCCGCGTCCACGGCCACCGCGTCGAGATCCTCACCCAGCAACGACTTCACCGGGTAACGCCGAAGGCCCACCACGCGACCGATCACCGGCCGCCACCCGTCGCCTCGGTCCCCACCCGTCGCCTCGGTTCCCACCCGTCATCGCCTCCCCGTCTCGGAGCCACCGTAGGTCACCGGGCCGACGGCCGGCGGATCCCGGAAGAACGACGCCCCCGACAGCATCGCGACCAGGTAGGCGATGCCCAGCCGGCCGTCCCGTACGCAGTGGAGGGTCGTCGGGACGCGTCCCCGGCGCACGTCCTGTCCTTGACGCTGCCCGCTGGAACGCCGGGCCGAAGGCGAGCGGCCCGAGCGGGGCCGGGTGGCACACCGATCGGGTCGGTGGCGCCGGCCACGACCAGACGCCGAACCATGAGCCGGCTCGCGGGTAGTGGGCTCCGGTTTTCGTGGTCGCCGGTCAGGTCACCTCGTAACGTTGTCGGATGATCGGAAACGCGCAACTCCTCGTCGGCCCCCGGGTGGCGGCCCCGCGCGCCGCGGAGCCGGCCGGCGAAGGACCCGTCGGCTGGGTCACCGGCCTCGTCGAACGGCTCGGCGGCCCCGGGGCCGGCCTCGCGGTGGCCCTGGAGAACCTCTTCCCGCCCATCCCCAGCGAGGTGATCCTGCCGCTGGCCGGGTTCACGGCCAGCCAGGGGCGGATGAGCCTGCTCGGGGCGATCGCGTGGACGACCCTCGGGTCGGTGCTGGGCGCGCTGGCCCTGTACCAGATCGGCGCGGCCCTCGGCCGGGACCGGATGCGGGCCCTCGTCGGCCGGCTGCCACTGGTCAAACTGGAGGATGTCGACCGCACCGAGGCGTGGTTCCTCCGGCACGGCGTCAAGGCCGTGTTCCTCGGCCGGATGATTCCGATCTTCCGCAGTCTCGTCTCCATCCCGGCCGGCGTGGAACGGATGCCCGTGCCGGTCTTCCTGCTCTTCACCTCGCTGGGCAGCCTCATCTGGAACAGCGTGTTCGTGCTGGCCGGCTACCTGCTCGGCGAGAACTGGCACGTCGTGGAGGCGTACGTCGGGACGGTGCAGAACGTGGTCATCGTGGTCTGCGTGGGCGCGGTCGGGTGGTTCGTGTTCAGCCGGGTACGCCGGGCCCGCCGCCCGCGCCCCGCCCCGGCCGATCCTCCCCGCGGCACCCTCTACCGGGGCGGCTGGTGGAACCCGGAGGAATCCGAAGACCACTGACCTCGCCTCTGCTTCATTCACCCGGATCCTGGGTGAGCTGCCGCTCGGACCGAGCGGGAACCCTCCAAGATCCCGGTTGGTTGTCGCGAGATGTCCGGTTCCTGCCCTGCCCCGGCGGGTCGAGTGGAAGGCTATTGATGTCTCCGGGGCCGGGATACCTCCATACCGTTCCACCGACCGTCCGCGTCTGGGCGGGGTGTCCGTTTCGCGGGGTGACCGGCGGCATCGCGGCGGCGGAATGGCGGGCGGGTGGGGGTCGTTGTATCCGGGTGAACGACCGAGGACCACGCCCCGCCCGACGGGGTGACTGGCCCGCGTGACAGCCCGCCCCCGCGTGACAGCCCGCCGAGGCGGGGCTGCTCGGCCGGGAATGATGGTGGGCCGCCGGTCGTTGTACATGGTCCCGGCGCGACGAAGAGGCTTCGCCCCGTCCGCTGGATGATCCCCTAAGACTTTCTTGAGCGCCTGACGGTGCTTGCGCACACCACCCCTTGCCGACCCCGTCGGCCCGGGTGTGCGCCAACCCCCGAATGGAGCTACCCCCATGAACACGATGCTGCGTAAGAGTGTGCTGGGTATTGCTGGTCTGGCCTTCACCGGTGGGATCTTCGCCGGTCCGGTCGCCGCCCACGCCGACGCCCGTCCGGTCGAGGGCAAGCCGGCCGCCGTGGCGGTGCAGGGTGACAAGCTGATCCCGCACGGTGTGCAGGGCGCCCAGTCCAAGATCGACCTCAACGACGAGCAGCTGGCCAACGCCAAGGCGATCATCGCCGCCACGAAGAAGGCCGGCCTGCCGGAGCGGGCCGCGGTGATCTCGATCGCCACGAGCCTGCAGGAGTCGAAGCTGGAGAACCTGGGCCACCTCGGCGACAAGAATGACCACGACTCGCTGGGCCTGTTCCAGCAGCGCCCGTCCAGTGGTTGGGGTACGCCGGAGCAGATCACCGACCCCGAGTACTCGACCCTGGCCTTCGAGAAGGGTCTGAAGCAGGTCGACGGCTGGCAGGACATGCCGCTGACCGAGGCCGCCCAGACCGTGCAGGTGTCGGCCTACCCGGACGCGTACGCGCAGTGGGAGCAGCAGGCCGCCGACATCGTCGCCCACAACTGGAACAGCTGACCCGAACAACCGACCGCTGGCCGGCACCCCGAAACCGGGGTGCCGGCCAGCGGCGTATCCGGATCAGGTCAGCAGGGCGCGTACAGGCGACGCGTCCCCGAGCCGGCAGCCCAGGCGGCCGGGTCGCTGAACCGGCAGCCGAAGTCCGGTGCCGCCACCGCCTTCCGGTCGGTGACCGCGTCGCCGGCCGGGCGCTTGCCGGTGCGTACCCAGGAAACCAGGTCGTCCCACGCGGCGCCGGCCTCGGCCGGGCTGAACTCGCAGTGCTGCGCGGCCCGGATCGCCCGCTGCACCACCAGCCGGCTGCGGCCGTGCCACGCGACGTCCCGGGCGTAGGCCTGCTCCATGCCGAACGGCACGAACAGGTCGCCCAGGTCGTGCAGGCTGAGCACCGGCACGGTGGGCCGGCCGCTGATCCGCGGCACCTCGGTCAGGGTCGGGGACAGCCGCTGCCGCAGGTTCTCCGGGGCGACCCGCTGCACGCTCGCGTTGACGTTCACGGGGCTGTTCGGGGCGTACCGGGTGAGCAGGTTCGTGGCGAGCTGGCCGGGCCGCTGGGCGGGGGAGTCGCCGCCGTCGGTGACGGTGATGCTGAACAGGAAGTCCTTCCAGACCGCGAAGGCGGCGTCGGCGCCGGGCCGCGGGCCGCCGGACCGCTCGACGGTGACGGCCCGCAGTTGCTTGCCGAGGTCGTTCGTGGTGTCCGGGCCGCCCGGCTTCAGGTCGGCCAGCCCGAGCGCCACCTGGATCCGCGGCACCGCGTCGGTCAGGTAGTCGTCGGGCGTCGGGTACGCGCGCACCCCGGCGAGGGCCTGCGCGACCAGGTTGTAGTCGAGGAAGAAGTCGAACAGCTCCTGGTCGCCGAGCACCCCGCACATCGGCAGCGCACCGTCGTAGTAGCCCGGGTACTGCTCCAGCGACCGGCCGATGATGTGCCCGCCCATCGAGACGCCGGCGATGAGCACCCGCTTCGGCCGCTTCACCGTGCGGGCGAAGTGGTCGGCCAGATCCCGGGTGCCGAGCACGCCGGAGCGGATGTCGTAGCCGTTGCGGTCGTACGAGGACGACGCCCAGGCGTACCCCTGCGACAGCACCCGCTGCCGCAGGTCGTAGCCCGGCGGCTCGGGGGCGAGCACGGTGCCCTGGCCGCGGTAGCCGTGCGCCCACATCACCAGGTCGCCGTTCCACTTCGCGGGCGTCTCGATGATGAAGCCGGCGTGCGCGTGCACGCCCTGCCGGACGGTGGTGGTGGCGCCGTCGATCACCAGCGGCGCGAGCGGCGGGTTGCTGATGGTGTAGCCGGGCAGTGGCTGGGTGCCGTCGTCCTGACGGTCGGCGGCGGAGGCGGGCGCGGCGCCGGCGAGGCCGACCGCGAGGGTGAGGGCCGCGCCGGCGGCGAGCAGCCGGCGCAGGAGGCGGGTGGGTGAGGTCAGCATCGGTGCTCCCCCGGGGACGGGTGCCGCCCCGGGACGGGGGCGGCCAGGCGGGACGGATGCCTACCGGCCGGTAGCGCCCTGAACCTAGGACGGGCTTCGAAACCTGTCAATCGTTGACTGACCGAACGGTCAGCCAAGTTCGGCCGGTCCGACCACAGTGGCCGCTCACACCAACCCGTGTGCCAGCATCGCCTCCGCCACCCGCCGGAACCCGTTGATGTTCGCCCCGGCCACGTAGTCGCCCGGCAGCCCGTACTCCTCGGCGGTGGTCCAGCAGCGGGCGTGGATGTCCCGCATCGTCTCCCGCAGCCGCTGCTCCGACTGGGCGAACGTCCACGAGTCGCGGCTGGCGTTCTGCTGCATCTCCAGCGCGCTCACCGCCACCCCGCCGGCGTTCGCGGCCTTGCCCGGGGCGAACCGCACCCCGGCCCGGCTGAGAATCCGCACGGCCTCCGGCGTGGTGGGCATGTTCGCCCCCTCGACCACCGCGACACAGCCGCCGGCCACGAGCGCCGCGGCCTCCGCGCCGCCGATCTCGTTCTGCGTCGCGCACGGCAGCGCCAGATCGCACGGCACCTCCCAGACGGTACGACCGGAGACCGCCACCGCGTGCGGCACGTGCCGGACGTAGTCGTCGAGCCGGGCCCGGTGCTCCTCCTTCAACTCGCGCAGCAGGGCCAGGTCGATGCCCTTCTCGTCCAGCACGTAGCCGTCCGAATCGGAGCACGCCACCACCGTGCCGCCGAGCTGGTGCACCTTCTCGATCGCGTAGATGGCCACGTTGCCGGAGCCGGAGACCACCACCCGCTTGCCGTCCAGGCTGTCCCCGGTCTGCTTCAACATCTCCTCGGCGAAGAAGACCGCCCCGTAGCCGGTCGCCTCCCGCCGCACCTGCGCACCCCCGTACGACAGGCCCTTGCCGGTGAGCACACCCGACTCGTACCGGTTGGTGATCCGCTTGTACTGGCCGAACAGGTAGCCGATCTCCCGGCCACCCACCCCGATGTCCCCGGCCGGCACGTCGGTCTGCGCGCCGATGTGCCGGTACAGCTCGGTCATGAAACTCTGGCAGAACCGCATCACCTCGCGGTCCGAGCGGCCCTTCGGGTCGAAGTCCGCCCCGCCCTTGCCGCCGCCGATCGGCAGGCCGGTCAGCGCGTTCTTGAAGATCTGCTCGAAACCGAGGAACTTCACGATCCCCAGGTAGACCGACGGGTGGAAGCGCAGACCACCCTTGAACGGGCCCAGCGCGCTGTTGAACTCCACCCGGAAACCGCGGTTCACCCGGACCCGGCCGTGGTCGTCCTCCCACGGCACCCGGAAGATGACCTGCCGCTCCGGCTCGCAGATCCGCTCGATGACGCACGCGTGCGCGTACTCGGGGTGGCGGGCCAGGGCCGGCCCAATGCTCTCCAGCACCTCCCGTACGGCCTGGTGGAACTCGGGCTCACCCGGGTTCCGCTTGACCACGTTCGCGAACACCGTCTCGACGGTCTCCGGCATCACGGACACGTCCCTTCCGGTCCCGGTGCCGGCCTCGTCGCCACCACCGCCCCGGGGTACGGATCGTCACCGCCGTCCGGTTCACCGCGTGGGTGGACGAGTTGATCTGGAAGACGGCAGGGGATGCCCGCGCCTGGCTGGACGCGGCCAACGGCACCGGGGACGCCGAGCTGACCTGTCGCCTCCTCAAGCTCACCGAGGAGGCGGGGGAGGCGCCGCCGCCTGGATCGGCGTGCTCGGCCACAATCGGCCGGCTCGGAGTGCCGCGTGGGTGGAATGTCCGGTTCACACGCGGCCTCGGTCGCTGAGTGGAACCTCATGTATGTCTCCGGTGCCGGGATACCTCCATGGCGTTCCACCGACCGTCCCGGACTGCGCGGGGTGTCCGTTTCGTGCGGTGACTGGCGGCATCCCGGCGGCGGAATGGCCGGCGGGCCGGGGTCGTTGTATCCATGTGAACGACCGAGGACCACGCCCCGCCCGACGGGGTGACCGGCCCGCGTGACAGCCCGCCGAGGCGGGACTGCTCGGCCGGGAATGACGGTGGCCCGGCGGTCGTTGTACATGGTCCCGGCGCGACGAAGAGGCCCCGCCCCGCGCGCTGGATGATCCCCCAAGACTTTCCCCTTTGAGCGCCTGACGGTGCTTGCGCACACCACCCCTTGCCGACCCCCATCGGCCGCGTGCGCCAACCCCCGAATGGAGCTACCCCCATGAACACGATGCTGCGTAAGAGCGTGCTGGGTATTGCTGGTCTGGCCTTCACCGGTGGCATCTTCGCCGGCCCGGTCGCCGCCCACGCCGACGCTGCCCCCGTGCAGGGCACCACGCCGGTCGCGGTGAGCGTGCAGGGCGCCCAGTCCAAGATCGAGCTGAACGGTGAGCAGACGGCCAACGCCAAGGCGATCATCGCGGCGACGAAGAAGGCGGGCCTGCCGGAGCGGGCGGCGGTGATCTCGATCGCCACGAGCCTGCAGGAGTCGAAGCTGGAGAACCTGGGGCACCTCGGCGACGCCAACGACCACGACTCGCTGGGCCTGTTCCAGCAGCGCCCCACCAGTGGCTGGGGCACGCCGGAGCAGATCACCAACCCGGAGTACTCGACGCTGGCGTTCCTGAAGGGCCTGAAGCAGGTCGACGGCTGGGACAAGATGCCCCTGACCGACGCCGCGCAGACCGTGCAGGTCTCGGCCTACCCGGACGCCTACGCGCAGTGGGAGCAGCAGGCCACCGACATCGTCACCCACAACTGGAACAGCTGACAGCCGAACGAACGCTGGCCGGCACCCCCGAGCGGGGTGCCGGCCAGCGGCGTCTCCAGGAATGAACTGAACCCGGAACGGAGACGTATCAGCCGATGGGGACCGGTGAGAGGGGACAACCATGACCGACTCTGAGCCGACCGGGTCGGGATGGTCCGGAGCTGCGCGCCTGCTGGCCGCCGCCGCCGTGCTGGTGGTGGCACTCGGCGTGGCGGCCGTGGTCGTGACGCTGTCCCATCCGGCCCGGCTCGGGGTCGCCTTCTCCGGCGAGGCGCCCCCGCTGACCGGGGGCGACCGGCCGACGCCGGCCGAGGGCGACCAGCCACCGGCCGAGGGCCACGGATCCACGCCGACCGGGGGCCGGCAGGTGACGCCCGACGGCCACCGGCCCACGCTGGGCGACGGCCACCAGCCGGGCGGTGTGACCGCCGCCGCCGAGGAGACGCTCACCGCCCCGCGGGGCGACCGGCGGCAGGCCGACTTCGAGCTGGTCGACCCGCTCGCCAGCTTCGCCCTGCGGGCCGCGGACCTCGGCGACGACCTGTACCGGGTCGGCGCGCCCGAGGGCGCGGGCGTGACCCCGCGGCCCGAGCTGGCCGGGGACCGGGTCCGGCTGCGCGTCCAGGACAACGGCCGGTCGGGGCCGGCCGCCGTCGAGGTGGTGCTCAACTCCCGGGTCACCTGGCGGCTGCGCCTGGCCAGCGGGGTCAGCGAGCAGCGGCTCGACCTGGGCGGGGCCCGGCTGGCGGGGGTCGAGCTGGTCGGCGGGGCGTCCCGGACCGGCCTGCGGCTGCCGCCGTTACGCGGGGCGCTGACCGTACGGGTGAGCGGCGGAATGAGCGAGCTGACGGTGATCGTTCCCGGCGGGTCGCCGGCCCGGGTGCGGGTCGCGGCGGGCGCGGGTTCGGTGGCCGTGTACGACGATCGCCGCACCGGGGTGGCCGCCGGCCAGGTGATCAGCTCACCCGGCTGGGACGGAGCCCGCGACCGGCTCGACCTCGACCTGGTGGCCGGCGCGAACGCGGTCAGCGTCTCGGCCGGTTGAGCGCGGTGAACACGGTGAGCGTGTCGGCCGGTGAGCGCCGCGAACGCGGTCAGCGTCTCGGCCGGCTGAGCGAGATGAAGACAGTCCGTGTCGCGGCCCACGGAGCAGGGCGAACACCGTGAGCGTCGCGGGCGGCTGAGCGTACAGTCGGGCGGTGGACCGTACCGAATCCCTGCCGGCGCAGACCCTCCCACCTGGCGTGGGCTCCACGGACCCGGGCAGCGTGCTGCTGCCCGGGCACGACGTGCCGTTGGGGCGCTACACCACGGTGCGCCGGCTGCTGCCGCAGCGGCAGCGGCGGCTGGTCGGGGCCTGGTGTTTCGTCGACCATTTCGGACCGGACGACGTGGCCGAGCGCCCGGGCATGGAGGTGCCGCCGCACCCGCACACCGGGCTGCAGACGGTGACCTGGCTGCTCGACGGGGAGATCCTGCACCGGGACAGCCTGGGCAACGTCCAGCCGATCCGCCCCGGCCAGCTCAACGTGATGACCTCGGGCCACGGCATCGCCCACTCCGAACGTTCGCCCCTGGTGCACCCGCCGGTGATGCACGGCGTGCAGCTCTGGGTGGCGTTGCCGGACCCGGCCCGGGCCGGCGCGGCCGACTTCGCGCACCACGCCGACCTGCCCCGGTGGGCGGACGGCGACCTGGACGTCACGCTGCTCGTCGGCGAGGTGGGCGGGGAGCGCTCCCCGGCCGTGGTGCACACCCCGCTGGTCGGCGCGCAGCTCGAGGTCCGCGGCCCGGCGCCGGCCACGCTGCCGCTGCGCCGCGACTTCGAGTACGGGCTGCTCGCCATGTCCGGCTCCGCCGAGGTGGACGGGGTGGCCTTCGCCCCCGGTGCGTTGCTCTACCTGGGCGCCGGCCGGGACGCGCTGACCCTGCGGGCCGCCCCGGGCAGCCGGCTGCTGCTGCTCGGCGGCACGCCGTTCGAGGAGCCGCTGGTGATGTGGTGGAACTTCGTCGGCCGGTCGCACGAGGAGGTGGCGGCCGCCCGCGAGGACTGGATGGCGGGCCGGCGGTTCGGCACGGTCGCCGACGACGCGGCGCCTCCGCTGCCCGCCCCGGCGCTGCCCACCACCCGGCTCAAGGCGCGGGACCGGCGCGGCGGCACGCTCGGCTGAATGCCCCGGCCCGCCCCGGGTAGACGGCGGGCATGCCCACCACCAGTGCGATTTCCAGTGTTGAGGACAAGAAGCGGCTGGTCCGCCGGCTCGCCGGGGACGGGCGGGGGTTCGCCGAACGCTACGGGTTCCGGGTCACGAACAACCCGTCCCAGCTGTTCCAGGTGCTCTACCTGTCCGTTCTGCTCAGTCGGCGGGGCGACTTCCACAAGGCGATCGACGCGGCGACGGGGTTGCGGGACGCCGGCTGGGACAGCGCCGCCCGGCTGGCCCGCTCGTTGCACGCCGACCGGGTCCGCGTGCTGCGCGCCGCGGGGCAGCGTGGCGACGTGGACGCGCTCGCCGCCACGCTCGGGGACCTGGCGCAGAACGTGGTGGACGCGTACCGGGGCGACCTGCGCCGGCTGCGCACCGAGGCGCACCAGGATCCGGGCCGGGAGCGGCGGTTGCTGACCGGGCTGCCCGGAGTGGACGACGAGGTCGTGGACCTGTTCCTGCGCGAGGTGCAGGCGGTGTGGCGTGAGGTGGCGCCGGTGGCCGACCGGCGGGCGCTCGCGGCGGCCCGCCGGCTGGGGCTGGGCCGCTCCGCCGACGACCTGGCCGGGCTGGCCGGGAGCGGCGAGTCGGAGCGGCTGGCCTGGCTGGTCGGGGCGCTGGCCCGGGTGGACCTGGAGAAGCGGTACGCCGAGGTGACCAGGTGACCGGGACGTGCCACGGGCCACAATTTCGCGATACTCACCCGTTCGGCTGATGCCCCGTCGTATGATGATCGTGGCAGCGATGCCCGCCCGGTTCGGGCGAACATCCACCGCCTGTCGGTCGCGACCCGGTTCGGGCGCGGACCGGCGGGGACAGGTGCTGCGTGGCGCCCCAGGTCGCGGTTCGTGGCCCGGGGCGCCCGCCTGTCGCCGGGGTTCCCAGACGCACTGGGCAAGGCTCACTGCGCGAGGCTGGCGAGCAGGTTCACCGTGGCGGCGATGATGACCGCACCGAACAGATACGACAGCAGCACGTGCCGCAGCGCCGTGCGGCGCATCTCTGAGCTGCACAGGTCGGTGTCGGAGACCTGGAAGGTCGCGCCGACCGTGAAGCCCACGTACGCGAAGTCGGAGAAGCAGGGCGGCTCCTCCTGGTGGAAGTTGATCCCGCCCGGCTCACCGCTGTAGTACAGCCGGGCGTACCGCGTGGTGTAGACGGTGTGCACCACGAACCAGGCGACCACGATGCTCAGCACGCCGAGAGCACCGTAGAGGTCCCGGAGCAGTCCGGGCTGGAGGCTGTGCGTGGTGGTCAGCACCATGCCGACCGCGAGCAGGCTGGCCAGGCAGGCGGCCAGCAGCAGGGCGTCGCGGGTGGCCCGGTTGGGGTCCTCCAGCTTCGCCAACCGTGCGGTCCGCTCGGCGTCCAGCCGGGACAGCCGTCCCCACTGCAGAGCCAGCCAGCTCAGCGCGGCCGCGTCCCACCCCACCAGCGGGGCGAGGGCCGGCCTGAGCATGACAACGGTGGCGCCGGCGGCGACGCCGCCGACCAGCGCCATCACCACGAGCTGGAGCGCCGCCGGCACGTGCCCGTGGACCCGGCCGGCCGTCCAACGCGGCACCGAGCGGGGTCAGATGCCGCGCAGGTGCTGCGAGACCCGCGGGTGGCGGTCCCGGGCCTGCGCCGCGCGCTGCGAGCGACCCACCTCGGGGGCGGCGTCGATGCCCGCCGAGCGGGCCACCTCGGTGCCGTTGGCGTAGTCCACCGGCGGCAGCGCCCGCAGCGCCTTCAACACCTCCGGCGGCGCGCCCTCCCGTTCGGCCTCCTGGATGACGTCGTCCTTGCCGGCCGGGTAGTCCAGCGCGGACAGATACTCGAGGACGTCGGTGTAACTCGCCATGGGTGGGGCTCCTCGCGCCTGTAGTTGCGGTCACGACCGGCGGCGGTTACCCGCCGGACCGCGGGTCACGCCCGGGACCGGTGGAAATCCGCCGCGGTTTCCGCGCCGCCGGGACGGGTAGCCGCGCGGTGCTGAGCACCGAAGGGAGTACCACCCATGCACTACCTCACCTTCGTCGGCCGGGTGGCGCGGCGTACCGGAGGGTCCCAGGAGCGGGCGGCGGAGCTGACGCGGGCCACGCTGGCGACGCTCACCGACCGGTTGACCGGCGGCGAGGTGCTGGATCTCGCCGCGCAGCTGCCGAAGCCCCTCCAGGGGCTGCTCAAGCCGGACCCCCGGGCCGAGGCGGCCGACCGCTTCGGGGCGGCCGAGTTCGTCACCCGGGTGTCCGTGCGCGCCGGCGTCGACGAGAACACCGCCCGCGACGGGGTGCGCGCCGTGTTCTGCACCCTGCGCGAGGCGATCACCGGTGGGGAGTTCCAGGACGTGGTGGTCCAGTTGCCGCGCGACTTCCGGGACATGGTGGAGCCGGCCCTGGCGCCCGCCGCGGCCCGCCGCTGACGCCGAGCCGGGCCGGGTGCGGCGCCGGGTGAGCGGTCAGGCGACCGTGCCGGCGGCGCGCAGGGCGGCGATCCGTTCCGCGTCGAGACCGGCCTCGGCCAGCAGCTCGTCGGTGTGCTCACCGGGTCGGGGCGGCGGCCGGCGTACGGAGGTGGGGGTGGCCGAGAAGCGCGGCGCGGGGGCCGGCTGGGGGACCCCGTCGGGCGCGACGAAGACCTCCCGGGCGGCCAGGTGCGGGTGCTCCGGGGCCTCGGCCCAGTCGAGCACGGGCGCCGCGCAGGCGTCCGAGCCGGCCAGCAGGGCGGCCCACTCGTCCCGGGTGCGGGTGCGGAACAGCCGGGCCCAGGCCGACCGCAGCGCCGGCCAGTTCGCCGGGTCGTGCCGGTCGGGGGCCTCGTCGCCGTCGAGCGGGAAGCCGGTGAGCCGGACCAGCTCGTCGTGGAACCGCGGCTCCAGGGCGCCCACGGCGAGGTGCCGCCCGTCGGCGCACTCGTACGTGTCGTAGAAGGGTGCGCCGCCGTCGAGCAGGTTCACCCCGCGCGGGTCCTGCCACATGCCGACGCGGCGCAGCGCGTGGATCTGGGTGGCCAGCACCGACACGCCGTCCACGATCGCGGCGTCGACCACCTGGCCGGGGGCGCCGGCGCGGACCGCGTACAGCGCCGCCACGACGCCGAGGGCCAGCATCATCCCGCCGCCGCCGAAGTCGCCGAGCAGGTTCATGGGCGGCACAGGGCGTTCGCCGGCCCGGCCGACGCCGTGCAGCGCGCCGGTCAGCGCCAGGTAGTCGATGTCGTGGCCGGCCGTGTGGGCGAGCGGGCCGTCCTGCCCCCAGCCGGTCATCCGCCCGTACACCAGTTTGGGGTTGATGGCGTGGCAGTCGTCCGGGCCGAGGCCGAGCCGCTCGGTGACGCCGGGCCGGAAGCCCTCGACCAGCGCGTCCGCCCCGGCGACCAGGGCCAGCACCAGCTCGCGTCCCTCGGGCGTCTTGAGGTCGACGGCGAGCGAGCGGCGGTTGCGGTTCAGCAGGTCGCCCGGGATGTCGCCGAAGCCGCCGCCGCCGATCCGGTCCACCCGCACCACGTCCGCGCCGAGGTCGGCGAGCATCATGGCGGCGAACGGCCCGGGCCCGATGCCGGCCAGCTCGATCACCCGTACGCCGGTCAGCGGCCCGTTGTTCATCGCGTCACCATAGGGCCCGGGTGGCCCGGGCACCACGCCCCACCGCCCCGCACAGCGGTTGACCAGGGCAATCATCCGCGTCGAAACTTGGCGTGCGGGTTGAGGTTGCCCTAACCTTGGAGCCTCGAGGGGAGTACTTCCCACGAACCATTCCGGTCAGTACGGCGGGCCCCGGGCGCGCCTCGGGTGGTTGCCCACCATGGGTGGGTGAAGGAGACCTCGGACATGGCACCGTGTTCGAGGAGGCTCCATGACCGAGTTGTCGTACCTGTCCGCTGCCGAGCTGTCGTCGGTGGGGACCCCCACCCTGTGGGCGGTGACCATCGCGGGCGTGCTGGCGCTGCTGGTGCTCGACTTCCTGGTCACCCGGCGGCCGCACGAGGTCTCCCTCAAGGAGGCGCTGGGCTGGTCGGCCTTCTACATCGCCCTGCCATTGGCCTTCGGCGGCTGGGTGTGGGGCCGCTACGGGTCCGAGCAGGGCGTGCAATATCTCACCGGTTACCTGGTGGAGAAGTCGCTCTCGGTCGACAACCTCTTCGTCTTCATGCTGCTGCTGGCCGCGTTCGCGGTGCCCGCCGTGCTGGCCCAGCGGGTGCTGCTCTACGGCATCGCCGGCGCGCTGGTGTTGCGCGCGATCTTCATCGCCCTGGGCGCCGCCGCCCTGCAGACTCTCGACTTCGCCTTCCTGCTCTTCGCCCTCATCCTGATCGCCACCGCGGTCAAGCTGCTGCGCGACGCCCTCACCGGGCACGAGCAGGAGGTCGACATCGACAAGATGCGGTCGGTCCGGCTGCTGCGCAAGGTCATGCCGGTGGTCGACGAGTACCACGGTCCGAAGATGACCATCCGGCAGCACGGCCGGCGGGCGCTCACCCCGTTCGCCCTCGTGGTGGTCGCGGTGCTCGCCACCGACGTGGTCTTCGCCGTCGACTCGGTGCCGGCCGTCTACGGCATCACCGAGGACCCCTACCTGGTCTTCGCCACCAACGCGTTCGCCCTGCTCGGCCTGCGGGCGCTCTACTTCGTCCTGCACGCCGCCCTGAGCCGCCTCGTGCACCTCAGCTACGGCCTGGCCGCCATCCTCGCCTTCATCGGCCTCAAGCTGGGCCTGCACTGGGCGCACGGCATCTGGCCGGGCGTGCCGCAGATCCCCACCCTCGCTTCGCTGGGCGTCATCATCGGCGTCCTGGTGATCGTCACCCTGACCAGCCTGCGCGCGACCCGCGACCGCACGCCCGGGGAGCGGTCGGTCGTCGCCGAGCGGCGGTGACCCGGCCGCCGCGCCGGTCACCCGGCGCGGCGGCTCCCGGCCGAACCCGTCGCCCCGACCCCACCCCAGGTGGTACGACTGACGCGTGGGAATCGTGTCGCCGGGCTTTCAGGGCCGGCCCCGTACGGCCGAACCGGCCCTGCCACCGGGGCAGTACCTCACCGAGGACTTCCCGGTGCTCTCCGCCGGGCCGACGCCCCGGGTGCCGCTGGACACCTGGGAATTCGTGCTCACCGCCGAGAACGGCGCCGAGTACCGCTGGTCCTGGGACGAGCTGATGGGCCTGCCGCAGGAGACGCCGCACGTGGACATCCACTGCGTCACCCACTGGTCCAAGCTGGGCACCGACTGGCAGGGGGTCTCGCTGGACACCCTTCTCGACGGCGTCGACACGGCCGCCCGGTACGCCCTGGTCCACTCCTACGGCGGCTACACCACCAACCTGCCGCTGGACGACCTGCGCGGCGGCCGGGCCTGGGTGGCGCACACCTACGACGGCGGCCCGCTCCCGGCCGAGCACGGCGGCCCGGCCCGGCTTCTCGTGCCGCACCTCTACTTCTGGAAGTCGGCCAAGTGGGTCCGTGGTGTCCGGCTGCTCACCGACGACCAGCCCGGCTTCTGGGAGACCGCCGGCTACCACGACTACGGCGACCCGTGGCGCGAGCAGCGCTACCAGGGCGACTGAGGTGGCCGCCGCGCTGACCTGGCGGGTCGCCCGGCTCGTGGAGCGGCGGGTCGAGACGCCGAGCGCGCAGACCCTCGTGCTGGACGTCCCCGGCTGGCCGGGGCACGTGCCGGGGCAGCACGTCGACATCCGGCTCACCGCCGCCGACGGCTACCAGGCGGCCCGCTCCTACTCCCTGGCCGGGCCGGCCGAGGGGGAGCGGATCGTGGTCACCGTGCAGCGGGTGCCCGACGGGGAGGTGTCGCCGTACCTCACCGACACCTACGCCGAGGGCGACCCGGTGGAGGTGCGCGGGCCGATCGGCGGCTGGTTCGTCTGGCGCTCCGACGAGACCGCGCCGGTGCTGCTGGTGGGCGGCGGCTCCGGGGTGGTGCCGCTCATGGCGATGGTCCGGGCCCGGCGGGCCGCCGGCAGCCGGGCGCCGTTTCGCCTCATCTACTCGGTACGCACCCCCGACGACGTCTTCTACGCCGACGAACTGCGCCGCCGCACGCGTGACGACCAGGGCCTCGACGTCGCGTACGTCTACACCCGCGCGGCGCCGGAGGGCTGGCGGGGCGAGCCGCACCGGATCGGCGTGGCCGACGTGAACACCCACGGCTGGCCGCCCGACCTGGAGCCGCTCTGCTATGTCTGCGGCCCCACCGGTTTCGTGGAGACCGTGGCGGACCTGCTGGTGGGGTTGGGCCACCCGACCCGGCGGGTGAAGACCGAGCGGTTCGGCCCGACCGGCTGACCACCCGAGGAGAGCGCATGACCGACATGTCCTACGTGGACGGCAACATGCTCGACGGACCGCTGCGCGAAGTCTTCGCGGTCGACCTGAGTTCCGCCATCGGGCGCTGCGACCACTGCGGCATGACCGGCCCGATGGCGGGGCTGCACGTCTACTCGCACGCGCCCGGCCTGATCGGACGCTGCCCGGCCTGCACCGAGGTGATGGTGCGCCTGGTCCGCGCCCCCGACCAGGCCTGGCTCGACCTGCGTGGCACCACCTACCTCCAGATCCCCATGCCCCTCGACCAACCCCACCCCCGCCCGCTCTGACCCGGCGGGGCGCCCCGAACGTCAGGACGTGACGGTGAGCTGGCCCACCTGCACGGGGCTGGGTTCGGCGTGGTTCGTCGGGTTGAGGGGCGCCGGCGCGCCCGCCGGCCGGGCCGGCGCCGGGGCGGGCACCGGGCGGGCGACGGCCGGCGCGCTCCGCCGCCACCGCCGGCGCAGCCGGCTGACCAGCTGCCCGGCCGTCACCGGAACCACCGACAGCACGAGCTGGCCGTTGCGCGGGTCGACGGTCGCGGCCACCCCGTACAGGCGGGCGCCCTGGCGCAGCAGCCGGGGGCGGCCGGCGGCGAGCCGGGGCGCGCGGACCGGGGCGCTGCCCCGGCCGTGGCCACCGTCGACCTCCGCCCGCACCGGGTGGCGCTGGCCGCTGGCGGCGCTGCCGGCGAGGAGCCGGTCGACCGGGAAGTCGGTCCGCACGGTCCGGCCGGTCGGGTCGGTGGCGTCCAACAGGGTGGTGCCGGCGACCGGGCCGGCCACCAGCCGCACCGGCCCCGCCTCCGCGGCGAAACGGGGGTACGGGCTGCGCGTGGTCACCGCGAGGGTGTGTGCGTCCGCCCAGCTCACCGTCACGGTGTCCAGCCGGGCCAGCCAGTCGGCGCGTACCTCGGTGACGTCGGTCCAGGCGGCCGGCGCGCCCGGGTAGCCGGCGTGCCAGCGGCCGTCCGCGACCACCGTGGCCGGGACACCCCGCTCGGCGTCCTGGTCGATGATCGCCAGCAGCTCGTCGACGCCTCCGGCGGTCACCGCGCCCAGCCGCAGGCGGGCCTCGATGTCGAGCCGGCTGCGGAGCCCGTCCGTGACGTACCGCTCCATGAGGCGGCGGACCACCGCGTGCACCCGCTCCTGCGCCGCGCGGTCCAGGCGGCGGAAGTCGTCGCCGACCAGGTTGGCCAGCTCCAGCCCGACGTGCCGGCGCAGCACCGCGTCCCGCCGGGGGCCGGCCGGGATCAGCCCGGCCACGAACGCGAACAGCCGCTCCACACTGACCAGGCGCTGGTCGACCCGGCTGTGGTAGGTGATGTTGCGGGCGTCCAGGCGGCGCACCGCGTGGTAGTAGTCGTAGTCGGCGAGCACCGAGATCCGCCGGGCGTGATAGCAGGCGGCCAGGGTGAACGGCTGGTCGCTGAGCACCGGCATGTCCTCGGGGAAGCGCAGCCCGAGCCGGTCCACGAGGTCCCGCCGGAACAGCTTGGTGTTCGCCAGCGACCAGGGCAGCGCGGAGTCGAACAGGCTCACGTCGACCGCGTTGCCGGCGGCGAAGACGTCGGAGAAGACGTGCCGCCCGTTGACCCCGACCACCTTGCCGAGTACGACGTCCGAGCCGTACCGGTCCGCGGCGGCGACCAGCCGTTCGAGGGCCTCCGGGCCGAGGTGGTCGTCCGAGCCGAGGAAGAAGACGTACCGGCCGGTGGCCACCTCCAGGCCCCGGTTGCAGGGCGTAGCCGGGCCGCCGGAGTTGGCCTGGTGCAGCACCTTCACGGTGCCGGGGTGGCGGGCGGCGAGCCGGTCCAGCAGCCGGCCGCTGCCGTCGGTCGAGCCGTCGTCCACCGCCACGATCTCCAGCCGGTCCCGGCCGATCGTCTGGCGCAGCAGCGAGTCCAGGCAGGACCGCAGGTAGGGCCGGGTGTTGTAGACCGGGATGACGACGCTCACGTCTGGGGTGGGCACCGGAGCGCTCCTCGGGGAGTCGACGATTCGGGCGTGTCCGCGTCGGGCGGGGATGGAACCTCGGGCAGCAGCCGGCGGTACGCCGCCTCCAGCACCTCGGCCTGGGCCGACCACGTCCAGGCGGCGAGCAGGCCCGGCCGGTCGTACGCGGCGCGGTGCCGGGCGGGGTCGGCCAGCACGGCGGTCACCGCGCGGACGAGGTCGTCGACGTCGCCGGCCCGGAACACCTCGCCCTGGCCGGTCTCCCGCACCGCAGCCGCCATGGTCCGCACGTCGCTGACCACCACCGGCAGCCGGGCGTGCGCGTACTCGAAGAACTTGGTGATCAGGGCGATCTCGTGGTTCGGCCAGCGGTGGATCGGGATCACCCCGACGTCCGCGCCGGACAGGAACGGCACCACCTGCCAGTGCGGCACGTACGGCAGCACGTGCAGCCGGTCGGCGACACCGAGCCGGGCGGCCCGCTCGGCGAGCCGCTCGACGTAGCGCAGCGCCGGGTTGACCACCAGCGCGAGGTGCGCGCCGGGCAGCCGGGGCAGGGCCTCGACCAGGGTGTCCAGCCCGCGCTGCGGGGCCGCCGCGCCGCTGTAGACCAGCAGCGGCACGTCGGGGGCGATCCCGCACTCGGCCCGCAGGTCCGGCGGCGGCGCGTCGTCGGCCGGGCGGTGGTCGTCGGCGGGGGCGTTGAGCAGCACCCCCGGCGCCTCGGCGAGCCGGTGCTCGCGGCGCAGCAGCTCGGCCAGGTCCGCCGAGACGGTGAGCACCGTGTCGGCGTACGGGGCGTACTCCCGCTCGTGCGCCCGGTGGGCGGGCAGCCAGCGGGCATGGTCCCGCCACGGCTTGATCCCGGGCAGGAATTCGTGGGCGTCCCAGACCAGCGCGACCCGGCGGCCCTGGCCCGCGGCGCGGATCTTGGCGCGGGCGCCGACGCCGAGCATCCGGAAGTCGTGCGCGTGGATCAGGTCCGGGCGCAGCCGGTCCACCTCGGGGCCGTAGGCCAGCTCGTAGTCCCAGAGCCCCGGCTCCAGCCGCCGCCACGCCCGGTCGCCCTGGACGAGCTGCCAGAACAGCGTGTACGCCCGGTCCCACGGGCTGCGGAAGCGGCGGCCGTACCGGACCCTGTTCATCATCTTCGTGCGCAGCCACACCCAGCGGTCGAGCAGCCGGGCGGCGACCTCCCGCCGGCGCAGCGCGCGCCGGGCCCGTCCCAGCCGGGCGCCGGCCAGCTCGCCGTCGGCCGCGCGTCGCGTCACCAGGGCGGCGCGGACGGCCAGGTCCGCCCGCCAGGCCCGGACCCACTGGGCGCGGTGCTCGGCGATGCCGTCCGACCGGTACGCCAGCGGCCAGCGCAGCGAGCGGCGGAACTCGTGCCGGCGGCGGTGCAGCGGCTCCGGCATCGGCAGCAGCCGCACCTCGGCGGCGCCCAGCCGCCAGCTCCGCTCGGCGCCGTCGGGGGAGCGGCCGAGCAGGGTCACGTCCCACCCGGCCTCGGCGGCGGACCGGGCGACCTTCTGCACCCGGGAGTCGCCCTCGACCTTGTTGTCGACGAGCATGACGATCCGGCCGCGGCGCGGCGGTGTCGCCTCGTCGTGTGCCACTGCTGGTCCTCCGCTGGTCGGCCGGCCTCTCCGGCGCGACACCACGCTGGCGGAGGCATCGGTCGGCGGGGCTACGCCGACGTGACGGCAAGGTGACCTACAGGAGGCGGTTGGGGGACGCCGGTGGGGAGAACCGGACCGGCCTCCCCACCGGCGCGGGCGGATCAGCGGCCGGTGTCGCCCAGCCGGCGCCAGGACAGCGCGGTGAGCACCGCGAGCGCCGCCGCGGCCAGCCAGAACGGCGCCAGGAGGCTCCCGGTCGCCCGGGCCAGGACGCCACCGGCGGCGGTGCCCAGCGCCGCCCCGCCCAGGTCGGCCAGGGCGTAGACGCTGGACACCCGGCCGCGCAGCCGGTCCGGCACGAGGCGCTGCCGCAGCGACACCACGAGCACGCCCCAGACCATGGCGTGCCCGCCCCACACGGCCAGCGCCGAGCCCGCGACCACCGGATTTCGGGTGCCGGCCAGCACGAGCTGAAGCCCGATCTCGATCAGCAGCCCGGCTCGCAGCAGCGCGGGCGTGCCGAATCGGGACCGAAGCCGGGTGGCCAGCGCGCTGCCGGCCAGCCCGCCGAGCGCCGAGGCGGTCAGCAGCAGGCCGTACCCGACCTCGGCGAGGCCGAGCCGCTGGCGGGCGTAGAGCACGAAGGCCGCGAACGCGGCGCAGAAGGCGACGTTCATGACGGCGATGCAACCGGCCAGGGTGCGCAGCACCGGCACGGCCCAGAGGGCGCGTACGCCCTCCACCACGTCGACCCGCAGCGACCGGCGCGGAGCCGCGGGCGCCGGCGGAGTCGCGGACGGGACGGGTCGCCAGCGCAGCAGGGCCAGCAGCAGCGCGGCCAGCCCGAAGGTGGCCGCGTCGAACCCGAACGGCAGCGCGGCCGCGCACACGAAGAGGTACGCCCCGAACGGCTTTGCCACGAACTGGTTGCCGATCACGAAGGTGGCGGAGAGCCGGCTGTTGGCCTGCTCCAGGCGGTCGGCGGGCACCACCGAGGGCAGGAGGGCCCCGGCCGCCGTGTCGGCGAGGGTCTCGCCGATGCCGGTGAGGAAGAAGGCGAGGCAGACCAGGGGCACGGTGGCCACCCCGGCGAGCACGGCCCCAGCCAGCGCGGCCAGCACCAGGGCCCGGCCCAGGTTGACCGCGACGATCAGCCGGCGGCGGTCGAGCCGGTCCACGAGCGCCCCGCTGACCAGGGCGAGCAGCAGCCACGGCAGTTGCGGGGCGAGCGCCGCGGCGGCCACCGCCGCCGGGTCCGGGGTGAGCGAGGCGACCAGCAGCGGCGCGGCCACCAGGGTGACACCGTCACCGAGGTTGGAGACGGCGGAGGCGGTCCAGAGCCGGCGGAAGTCGGGGCCGAGCCGGCCGGCGGGAAGGGTGGCCGTCATGCCGGCCACCGGGCAGGGGTACGCGGTCCGGGTGCGACGCGGCACCCGGACGGGTCGTCCGGAAACACGAGGAACTCCCTCGGAAGCGATGTGGTGGCGTGCGGGCACGCCGGGATGTCGGGACCCGCGCGGGGCGGATCACCGGATCGCTTCGCGGTGCGGGTGGCGGTGTCGGGCCCGGCGACAGCGCCGGGCGGGCGCGGAGGCCGCGCCGGTCAGGTCAGGACACCGGGTCGCCCACTGGCGAAGCGGAAACCAGCACCGTGCCGAGTGGAGCAGTCCTCATGATCGACCTCCCGTCCTCGGGTGCCACGCTAGGGCAGGCCGGCGGGTGGCGCGACCCCGATTGGACAGCGGGCGGGCGGGTGACCGAGAGTGGCTGGCCGTGAGGTACCTCCGCAGCGACGGCCGCGTCGCGATCCGCCGTCCCCGCCCCGCCGACGAGGCGGAGTTCGTGGCCGCAGCCCGGCGCAGCCACGACCTGCACCATCCGTGGCTCACCGCGCCCGACGACGCCGAGCGGTACGCCGCCTACCTGCGCAAGATCCGGGGGCGGGGCAGCGCCGGGTACCTGTTCTGCGACCGGGCCACCGGCGAGATCGCCGGGTACGCGAACATCAGCGGCATCGTCATGGGCGCGCTGCGCGGCGGTTACCTCGGCTACGCCGCCTTCCGGCCGTACGCCGGCACCGGGCACGCCTCGGCCGGGGTCCGGCTGGTGATCGCGCACGCGTTCACCGCGTTGGGGCTGCACCGCCTGGAGGCGAACATCCAGCCGGGCAACGAGCCGTCGAAGAAGCTGGCCCGCCGGCTCGGGTTCCGGCAGGAGGGCTTCTCGCCGGACTACCTGTTCGTCGACGGCGCCTGGCGGGACCACGAGCGCTGGGCGATCACCGCACCGGAGCCCGGGCGGGACTGACGGCGCGGTGGGCGGCCGCCGAACGGCGGCCGCCCACCGGCCTTGTTGATGCCTCAGGGTGGGTCAGCTGCCCGGCTTAGGGAACGCCACCGGGCTGCGATGCCCGGCCCGGTCCACCGCCCGGACGCCGAAGAACACGTTGTCCTTCGACAGGTCGATCGTCACCTCGGTGACGTCGCCCACCGGCAGCACCTTCTGCCACTCGGCGGCGGTGGTCTCCCGCCACACCACCTCGTAGCCGGCGAGGTCCGGTTCGGTGCCGCGCTGCCAGCGCAGGGTGGTGTCGTTGGTCAGGTTCGTGGTGACGACGGTGACCCCCTTCGGGGTGCCCGGCGCCTGTGCCAGGGACCAGAGCGTCGCGCCGTTCACCCGGGCCACCCGGGTGATGTAGTCGAAGTCGCAGAACTCCGGCAGGTCGCCGTACTGGACGCCGTCGACCACCCGGACGTCCTGGTGCTGGTGGGCGAAGTCCTCGTTCGGCTCGGTGAACCGGCCGGCCGGCCAACCCTCGCGCAGGAACGAGATGTGGTCGCTGCCGCGCAGGTAGCGGTCCCGCCGGTAGATCACCCGGACCCGCATCCCGGTCGCGCCGTTGTCCGCCACGTCGGACACGAACCGGGCGAGCTGCCGGGACGGGGAGTCGTTCTCCCCTCCGACGGACTGCCGCACGCTCGCCTCGGCCGGGGTCTCGGCGGTCGGCACGCCCTCGGCGAAGAGCCGGACGACCCGCGGCTCGCGGGTGCCGTCGTCGGCGGTGCTGCTGCCCACGATGTCGTTGCTGAACATGGCCTGCACGTCGACGCCGGCCGCCTTGAGCTGCCCGGCCAGGTACGCCGAGCCGTACAGCCCCTGCTCCTCGCCGGCCACCGCGGCGAGGACGATGGTGGCCTCGGCGCGCCGGGAGGCCAGCACCCGGGCCAGTTCCATCACGACGGCCACGCCGGAGGCGTCGTCGTCGGCGCCCGGAGCGTCGCTGACCGCGTCCATGACATCGGTGGCACGGGAGTCGTAGTGGCCGGTGATCACGTAGACCCGGTCCGGAGCGGTGTCGCCGCGCAGGGTGGCCACCACGTTGGTGATGGTGGTGGGAGTCGGGATCCGGGAGGCGGGCTGCTGCACGTACGACTGGAGTGCGACGGTCATCCGGCCCCCGGAGGCGGCGGCGAATTCGGTGAGCTGGGCGTGGATCCAGTCCCGGGCCGCGCCGATGCCGCGTACCGGATCGTCCTGGTCCGAGAGCGTGTGCCGGGTGCCGAACGCGGCGAGCCGGCGGACGGTGGCCTCGATCCGGTCCCGGTCGATCTCGCGCAGCAGCGCGGTCAGCTCCCGGCCCGGAGGCTGCGGCCGGGCGGGGCGCCCCGGGCCGGGCGGCGCGTCGGTGCCGCCGGCGGCGGCCGGCGTGGCGGTCAGCGGAGCGGCGACGGTGGCGGCGGTAGCGGCGGCGGAGGCGGTGAGGAAGGTGCGCCGGGTGGACCTCGTGGGCCGACCCCCGGCGGTCTCGTGGGTTCCCATCTGGGCATCCTCGCCCCGGATGGGAAGCCTGTCCATATAGTCAGGCATGGATCAGCGTGGCGATTTCATCCGGAACGGGTGATGCCACCCTCGCCCGCACTCCTCCTACCGTCGGCGCATGGCTGTCGTGCGTCCGACTCCGGCCGATCCGACGCCGGGCGTGCTGGCCCCCGCCCATGAGAGCGGGGACCAGCGATCCATCCCGCCCGAGCTGGGCGCCGAATCCATCGCCGTCCTGAACGGCCCCACCTTCATGTACTCGGAGCCGTCCGGCGACGTGCCGCCCGGCAGCATCGGCGGTCTGGTCCATCTGGACACGCGGCTGCTCAGCGGGTGGGTGCTCACGGTGAACGGGCAGCGCCTGCTCGTGCTCCGCTCGCAGATCCTTCAGCCCTACTCGGCCCAGTTCGCGCTCGCCAGTCCGGAGCTGCCCGGCCTCCCGGCAAACGGCCTCGGCTTCCGGCGGCTGCGCTACATCGGCGACGGTTTCCACGAGCGGGTGGAACTGGTGTCCTACCAGCCCGAACCGGTCCGCATCGAGCTGCGGCTGGCGACGGCCGCCGACTTCGCCGACCTCTTCGAGGTCAAGTCCGGGGTCCGGGACCGCTCCGCGCACATCACCCGCCGGCACACGCCCGACCAGCTCTGCTTCACGTACGCGGCCGACGGCTTCTCCGCCGAGACCCGGGTCTGCTCCTCGCGGCCCGCGGACCGGGTCGAGGGCGACGAGCTGGTGTGGGAGCTGGAGCTGCACCAACGGGAGGAGTGGTTCGTCGACCTGGACGTGCCGCTGCCGCCGGGCCTGGGGGTGGTCGAGTCGGTCCGGGGCGACATCGCCGACGTGATCCACGGGCGGTTACCCGACCCGTTCCGCCACTGGATGGCCGAGCGGGCCCGGCTGCACAGCGACAGTCAGGCGCTGGAACGGACCATGCACCGGACCGGGCAGGACATCGCCTCGCTCCGGCTGGAGCTGGAGGTCAAGGGGCAGCGCATCATGCTGCCCGGCGCCGGACTGCCCTGGTTCCTCAGCGTCTTCGGCCGGGACACCCTGCTCACCGCATACCACACACTGGTCGCCGGTCCGAGCCTGGCGCGCGGCACGCTACTCGCCCTGGCCCGGTTGCAGGGCGACCGCTGTGACGCCTTCACCGACGAGGAGCCGGGCAAGATCCTGCACGAGGTCCGCAGCGGGGAGCTGACCCGGACCGGGCTGAAGCCGTACGGCCCGTACTACGGCACGGCCGACGCCACCCAGCTCTGGCTGATCCTCCTGTCCGAGTACTGGCGGTGGACCCGGGACGACGACCTCGTGCGGAGCCTGCGGGACAACGCGATGGCGGCCCTTGACTGGATGGACCACTACGGGGACCGGGACGGCGACGGCTACGTCGAGTACGCCACCCGCTCGCCGGAGGGCCTGGGGAACCAGTGCTGGCGGGACTCGCCGAACGGGGTCGTCTTCCACGACGGCCGGATCCCGGTGCTGCCGATCGCCACCTCCGACATCCAGGGCTACGGATACGACGCGAAGCTGCGGCTCGCCGAGCTCGCCGACGGCCCCCTGAACGACCCGGCCCTGGCCCGCCGGCTGCGCGCGGACGCCGCTCGGCTCTACGACCAGTTCAACCGCGATTTCTGGATCGAGGAGCGGGGTGGTTTCTACGCCGTCGGCCTGGACGGCGACAAGAACCGGATCGACTCGAAGACGTCGAACATGGGCCACCTGCTCTGGAGCGGCATCGTGCCACCGGAGCGGGCGGACCGGGTGGTGCGGCAGCTGATGGCGGAGGACTCCTTCTCCGGCTGGGGAATCCGCACCCTGTCGCGCGAGGACGCGCTGTTCAACTCGCTCGGCTACCACCACGGCACGGTGTGGCCGCACGACAACTCGCTCGCCGTCCTCGGGCTGACCCGGTACGGGTACCGGGCCGAGGCCAACCGGATCAGCCTGGCGCTGATCGAGGTGGCGGAGCAGTTCGGCTACCGGCTCCCCGAGGCGCTCAGCGGCTACCCGCGCGAGCGGCTGCTCTTCGCCGTGCCGTACCCGACCGCGTGCAGCCCGCAGGCCTGGGCGAGCGCCACTCCGCTGGCCCTGGCCCGGGCGATGCTCAACCTCAACCCGGTCGACGGCCGGGTGGTCCTCGACCCCGACATCCCGCCGGAGATCGGCCGGATCGCCGTCGACCGGCTGCGGGCCTTCGGGCAGTCCTGGGACCTCGAGGCGGTGGGCCGCAAGGGGTACGTGCGGCTTTCCGCGGACTGACGGCCACGTTTGTCGGGGTCCTCGACGGGAACGGCAGCAGGCATGACGAAACCTCGTGTGGTGATCGTGGGGGCCGGGTTCGCCGGATACCACGCGGCGAAGGCGTTGAGCCGGATGGCCGGCAAGCGGGCCGAGATCGTCCTGCTGAACACGACCGACTATTTCCTCTACCTGCCGCTGCTGCCCGAGGTCGCCGCCGGGGTGGTCGAGCCCACCCGGATCTCCGTGCCGCTGGCCGGCACCCTCGACGGCGTCCGCGTGGTCATCGGCGAGGCGGACCGGGTCGACCTGCAGAACCGCTGGGTCGGCTACCGCTCCGCCGAGGGCGACCACGGCCAGCTCGCGTACGACCGGCTGGTGCTCTCCGTCGGCAGCGTCAACAAGCTGCTGCCGATCCCCGGCGTGACCGAGTACGCGCACGGCTTCCGCGGCCTGCCCGAGGCGCTCTACCTGCACGACCACGTCATCCGCCAGCTCGAGCTGGCCGAGCTGGCCGAGGACCCGGTCGAGCAGCGGTCCCGGACCACGTTCGTGGTGGTCGGCGCGGGCTACACCGGCACCGAGGTGGCCGCGCACGGGCAGCTCTTCACCGACCGGATGATGGCCCAGCGGCCCCACCTCAAGGTGCGCCCCCGCTGGATGCTGCTGGACGTGGCCCCGCGCGTCCTGCCCGAGCTGGACCAGCGCCTCTCCGTCACCGCCGACCGGGTGCTGCGCCGGCGCGGCGTCGACGTGCGGATGGGCACCTCGGTCTCCGAGGCCACCCCGGACGGCGTGCTGCTCACCGACGGCGAGTACGTCCCGACGTGCAGCCTGGTCTGGTGCGTCGGAGTGCGTCCGGACCCGTTCGTGGCCGAGCTGGGGCTGCGCACCGAGAAGGGGCGCCTCGTGACCGACGAGTACCTCAACGTCCCCGGCTACCCGGAGGTGTTCGCCTGCGGCGACGCGGCGGCCGTGCCCGATCCGACCCGCCCCGGGCAGGTGTGCGCGATGACCGCCCAGCACGCGCAGCGGCAGGGCAAGCTCGCCGCACGCAACATCGCCGCCTCCTACGGGCAGGGCACCCGGAAGTCGTACAAGCACCGTGACCTGGGCTGGGTGGTCGACCTGGGCGGCAAGGAAGCGGCGGCCAACCCGCTGCACGTGCCGCTCGCCGGCCTGCCGGCCAAGGCGGTCACCCGCGGCTACCACCTCTATGCCATGCCGAGCAACCGGGCCCGGGTCGGCGCGGACTGGCTGCTCGACGCCGCCCTGCCCCGGCCGGCCGTGCAGCTCGGCCTGGTCCCGGCGAACGCGGTGCCGCTGGAGAGCGAGTCGCCCGAGGTGGTGCACCGCCGCTGAGCGGGTCCGCGCGGATCAACCGCCGGCCGGTGGCGCCTTCCCGTCTCCGGGAGTGTGGCCGCCGGCCGGACGCCCTTCCGGGCCGGCGACCGCCGGGACGGCCAGGGCCTGCCGCCCGGCGCGGGCGAACTCGCGCAGCAGGACCTGCACGATCCCGGCCACCGGGATGGCCAGCAGGGCGCCCACCAGGCCGGCCAGCTCGGCGGCGAGCAGCACGCTCACCAGGACGGTCAACGGGTTGAGCCGGACCGCGCGGGCCATGATGACCGGTTGCAGCAGGTGGTTCTCGACCTGCTGGTAGACCACGAAGAAGACCAGCACCACCACGCCGGCGGTGGGGGAGTGCAGGAACCCGGCCCCGGCCGCGACGATGGCCCCGATGGTGGCCCCGACCAGCGGCACCAGGTCGGCCAGCGCGACCACCAGGGCGATCACCCCGGCGAACGGCACCCCGACGAGGAAGAGCACCACGAAGGTCAGGCCGCCGCAGATGACGCTGATCAGCAGGTTGCCGCTCAGGTAGCCGGTGATGATCCGGGAGGAGTCCCGGCCGATGCGCCGCAGCCGCTCCGCCGCACCGTCGCCGATGAGCTGGAGCGTGCCGGCGATGATCTTCGGCGCCTCCAGCACCATCAGGTAGGCCAGCACCACCACGGTGAGCACCGCCGCGACGATCTCGAGCACGCCCCGGAGCACCCCGACCGCGGGCTGCCCGAGCCGGGAGCCGTAGCGCTCGATCTGGTCCGCGTGGGTGTCGGCGTACCGGAGCAGGTGGAACCGGTTGAGCACCTCGCCGAGCGGTCCCCGCCCGGCGCGGGCCTGGCGGAGCAGCTCCGGCGCCCGGTCGGCGAACCGGCCCAGCTCGTCGGCCAGGGGCAGCACGATCATCGCGCCCAGCGCGGCCAGCAGCACGAAGGTGGCCAGGAAGACCAGCAGGGTGGCCAGTGCCCGGCGCCGGACCAGCCGCCGTTCCACCCGGTTGACCAGGGGGTTCAGGGCCACCGCGAAGAACGCCGCGACGAGGCCCCAGACCAGCACCCGCCGGGTGGCCCAGACCAGCGCCAGCCCGAGCAGCGTGGCGAGCACCAGACCGATCACGATCAGCGCCCGGCGGGCGGTGGACCGGTCGTCGGCTCTGCTCATCCGGCGCGGCTACCCGCCCGGCACCGGTGGAAACCCGCCGGTCAGCGCTCGGCGAGGGTGGCGTCGGTGGCCGGCCGGGTGCCGGCGACGAAGGCGTCCAGGGTCGCCCCGTGCAGCACGCCGCCGGGCACCGGATCACCGGCGGCCCGGGCGACGAGCCGGCGTACCGGCAGCCGGTCGGGGCGGGTGGCCGCGGCGAGGACCAGGTTGCCGTACCGCCGGCCGCGCAGCATCCGCCGGTCGGCGACCAGGCAGACGTCGGCGAAGACCGCCCGCAGCGTGGCCACCTGGGCCCGGGTGTGCACCAGCGGCGGCAGGTCGGTGACGTTGACCAGGAAGACGCCGTCCGGGCGGAGCACCCGGGCCACCTCGGCGGCGAACTCCACGCTGGCCACGTGCCGGGGCATCCGGGCGCCCCGGTAGACGTCGGCGAGCACCACGTCGTACGCCCCGGCCGGGGCGGTGGTGACCGCGTCCCGGGCGTCGCCGATCTCGACGACCACCTCGGGCGGCACCGGGGGCAGCTCGCGGCGGACCAGGTCGACCACCGCCGGGTCCCGCTCGATCACCCGCTGGGGTGAGCCGGGCCGGGTGGCGGACAGCCAGCGGGGCAGGGTGAGCGCCCCGCCGCCCAGGTGCAGGACGGTCAGCGGCCGGCTCGGCGGCGCGGCCAGGTCGAGCACGGCGGCCATCCGCCGCACGTACTCGAAGTGCAGGTGGCGCGGGTCCGCCAGGTCGACGTAGGACTGCTCGACCCCGGCGGCGAGCAGCGTCCGGCCGGTGGGCCGGGCCGGGTCCACGACGATCTCCAGGGCCTCGGCGTCGCTCTCCACGGCGGGCAACGGTACCCGGCGCAACGCCGGGCCGGCGGGCGTAGTGCCCGCCGGCCCGGACCGCCCGCGGCTCAGCCGGCGGCCATCCCGGCACCGGCCTCGTCGATGGCGTCATCGATGCGTCCGGCCAGGTCCACGTCCGACGCCGTCACCCCGTCGACCTGCTGGCTGCGCACCGTGAGCACAGCACTGTCCGGGTCGGGCCGGCCGATCTGCGGGCCGCGCCCGGTCTCCCCCCGGAGCAGGTCGAGCCGGTCGAGCACCCGGTCCAGGTTGCCGTTCGGCAGCTCGATGGTGCGTACCAGCGACTGCCGGTCGCTGGACCAGTACGGCAGCCGGCCGAGCGCGTCGCGCAGTTCCTGCTCGTCCAGCGGGGCGGTGGCGGACGTCGGGCCCACCAGGCCGCCGCCGGCCGCCGGCGGTGCGAGCAGGTCCCGCAACCCGTCCGGTACGCGCAGCGACTCGACGAGGTCGCCGTCCGCGTCGGCCAGCGCGGCGAGGGTGGCTTGCGCCTGGTAGCGGGCCTGCTCCGGGGTGAGGCGGCTGCGCCGGCCCACCTCGGCCAGGAAGCCGGGCAGGTCCTGCCGCCGCGCGATGCCGTCCACCGGCACCACGTCGTGCAGCTTCACCGGCACGGCCTCGAGCAGCCGTTCCCGCTCGGCCTCGTCGAGCGCCCACGCCAGCGCGAGCACGGTCGCCTCGGCCGCCACCTTGGCGGTGGAGAAGTCCACCCCGGCCCGCCGGCTCACGTCGTCAACGAGATCCTGGTAGCCCATCGTGGTCACCCGGGCCGGCCGCTCGTCGGGCAGCGGGCGCGGGCGCTCCGCCACGGCCGCGGGCGGCGGCGCGGGACCGCCGCGCGTGGTGTCCGGCTTGTGCCGGCCGGCCGGCGGCGGGCCGGACCGTTCGCGCTGGTCCAGCGAGGTGATCTGCTTGGACGCGCTCAGGCTGGCGCCGGTCTGGCTGGGCCGCCGACCGCGTTCCCGGGCGTCCCGGGCCAGGGCCCGGCGGCGCTGGTTGTCGCCCTCCATCTGCTTGCGCATCGTCGCACCTCGTTCCTGGTCGGTTGCGCTTGCGCCGGTCGCCTTCCCGGCGCTGGCGGGAAGGAAACGGCTGCCGGCGGACCGGCCGGCTTCACTCGCTGCGGGTGAGGACCGGTCACCCCGGGGGGCCGCACGATCGTGGTGGACCGGAAGAACTTCCGACGCAAGCGGAAGGGCAGGTCGTCATGAAACGGATCGTGGAGATCGTCCCCGCCCGGCCCGGCTGGTACGCGAGGTGGCAGGTCGACCCGGAGGGCACCCGCAGCTACCCGGTGACCCTCTGGGCGCTGTTGGAGGAGGGCGACGGCAGCGGGCGCGAGGTCGTCGGCGTCGACTGTGTGGGGCAGTGGCCGGGAGCTGACGACAACGAGGCGGGTGGGGAGTTCGTCCGTTACCTGTTCCAGACGCCCGATTCGGGCACGCCGGAGGACGCGGCGTCGCCCACGGTGGGGGAGCTGCGCGAATCCGGCCCGCGCCTGCAGGCCATTCCCGCCGCCTGAGCCATCCTCCCCGGCCCCCGGCCCCTGGTCCCAGGGTCGGGGGCCATCCCCCGTCCGGGGGCGGTCAGCCGACGTCGCGGGTGGTCGCGGTCTCCCCGACCGGCGGGACGGCCAGCAGCTCGGCCAGCCCCGTGCGGTCCAGCAGCTGCCGCACCTGTGGCGTCACGGCGTCCAGGTGTACGGGACCGTCCCCGGCCCGGTGGATGAGCACCAGGGCGCTGAGGCCGGAGGAGTCGCAGAGCCCCACCCCGGCGAAGTCGAGGAGCAGCTCCCGGCAGCCGTCGCGGCGCAGCTCGGCCGCGACGGAGACGAGCTCCGGCGCGGTGTCGAAGTCCAGCTCGCCGGTCAGCCGCAGCCGGGCACGTCCGGGGTCGAGCCGGTCCACCTGGATGGTCAGCAGCTGCGGGCGCATGTGGTCATGTTTCCAGCCCGGACCGGTCCCGGAAACCACAGGGTGCTCAGGCACGGGCGGACGAGCCCGCCGTGGGCCGCTCGGACGCGCGGTCGGGCTGCGGCCGGGACAGCAGGCCGGTGACCCCGGTCATGTCGAGGATCGTCGCCAGGAAGCGGGGCGTCTCCCGCAGTTGGACGGCCGTCCCGCCCTGCTGGCCGTCCCGCCAGGCGTGCACGATCACCGACAGGCCGGTGCTGTCGATGAAGAGCAGGTCGCGGAAGTCCAGCACGAGCGTCCGGGGGGCCTCGGCCAGCAGCCGGTCGACCTCGGTGCGCAGCGGGGCGGCCGTGGTGAAGGCGAGGTCACCGCCGACCCTGATGACCGGCGCGTCGGGGTCGGAGCGGTCCACGGAGAGGCGTAGCGGTGTCGCGTCGGGCGTTCTCCGTCGGGGTGCCACCATCACGCCTTTCGCGGCTGCCGTTCGGGCCGGGTCGTCCGGATCGTAACAACCCCGGAACCGCCCCGCCCGGCGACGCGTCCGCAGGCCGGGGCATGAGCGGTGGGGTGGCGGTACCGGTACACCGGCGTAGGGTGGGCGAAGAGATGTGACCTCACGCGCCGTGTCGCGTGGACCGCGGGTATCGACAGGAGTGGGGCTCAGCTGGTGACTGCTGCCGACGTCAGGGGCGCTGACCCGGGCGACGGACGGATCTCCACGCCGGGCGCCAGACGGGCTCGGGCGTGGTCGCCCGCCGCACCGGCCCTGCCGTCCCTGGCCCCGGACCGCGGCCCGGCCGCCCCCGACTGGTCGGCGGTGGTGGAGCACTTCCGCGAGGGTCTGATCGTCTGCGACGCCGACGGTGTGGTGCGGCACCTCAGCCCGGTCGCCGAGCGGCTGGTCCCCGAGGTGGTGCCCGGCGAGGTGCTCGCCGCGGCCGGCGTGCCCGCCCTGCGCGGCGACGACCCGGGCGAGTTCACCCATCACGGCCGGCGGCTGCGCCTGCGGCGGGTCGTGCTCTCCGCCGGCCGCCGCTGCTGGTATGTCGAGGACGTCACCGAGAGCGTCAGCCGGGCCGACGCGCTGCTCGCCGAGCGGGCCCGCTCGGCGTTCCTCGCCGTGGTCGGCGAGAAGCTCGGCAACCCCCTGCATCCCGACCGTGCCGCCGCCGCGGTGGTCCGGCTGGCCGTGCCGACGGTGGCCGACGTCGCCGTCCTGGTGCTGACCCCGCGCTCCGGCCGGGCCCGCTGGTGGCGGGCGGTGCGCGCGGACGACGAGGCGCCCGCCGTGGACAGCGGCGTGCTCGCGGCCGCGGCGCTGCCGTCGGCGATCGAGGAGGGGCTCGGCGGCGCCGAGCCGCACGCCCTGGACTGGCTGGTGGAGCAGGCCGTCGAGGCGGGCTGGCTGTCCGGTCTCGACGCGGCCGGCGCCACCGCGCGGGTGGTGCCGTTGCCCGGCCGGGAGGCCCCGGTCGGCGTGCTCCTGGTCGCCCGCCGGGCCAACCGCTGGTACGACGACGCCGACCTCGACCTGGTCCGCGCGTTCGCGGCCCGGGCCGGCGCCGCGCTCACCACCGCGCTGCTCTACCGCGACCAGGCCGAGGTCGCCGACACCCTCCAGGCCAGCCTCCTGCCCGTCGAGCCCGCGGCGGCCCCGGGCGTGCAGTGGGGCACCGCCTACCGGCCGGCCCAGGCCGGGCTGCGGATCGGCGGCGACTTCTACGGCTCGCACCGGCTCGTCGACGGCGGCTCGGTCTTCTTCCTCGGCGACGTCTCGGGCAAGGGCGTCGAGGCGGCCGTGTTCACCGGCCAGCTCCGCCAGTGCCTGCACGCGCTGCACCGGGTCGAGTCGCAGCCGGGCCGGCTGCTCAAACTGCTCAACGACGCGTTGCTGGAGACCACCCAGGCGCACGGGCAGGGCCGGTTCGCCACCATGGTGCTGGGTGTGGTGCGCCCGCACCGCGACGGCGGCCTCACCCTGACCATGGCCGGCGGCGGCCACCTCCCACCGCTGGTGCTGCGGGCCTCCGGCGAGGTCGAGCCGGTGCCACTGAGCGGGATGCTGATCGGTGTGGTGCCGGATCCCCGCATCGGCGAGGTGACCGTGCATCTGGCCCCGGGCGAGACCTGCCTGCTCTACAGCGACGGGGTGACCGAGGCGCGCGGCGGCCGGCGGGGCGACGAGCAGTTCGGCCCCGAGCGGCTCCTGCACGCGGTGGTCGGCTGCCACCGGATGCCGGCGCCGGCGCTGGCCGAGCGGGTCGAGCAGGTGACCTGCGACTGGCTCGGCCACGGCGACCACGACGACATCGCGGTGCTCGCGTTGCGGGCGACCGGCCCCGTCCGCCCCGGCCGCCACCTGCACGTGGTGCCCGGCCCGACCGGCGCCGACCGGACGAGGGAGACCGACGCGTGACCGCGACGACCACCGGGGCCGACCCGGCCCACGCCTTCCCCGGCTATCTGGAGTGCCTGGCTGAGGCCGACGAGCACGCCGCCGTCGAGGTGGCCCTCGGGCTGCTGGAGTCCGGTGTGCCGGCCGAGCGGGTGCTGCTGGAGCTGGTCGCCCCGGCGCAGGCCGAGGTGGGGGAGCGGTGGGCGCGCGACGAGTGGAGCGTGGCCCAGGAGCACGCCGCCACCCACATCAGCGAGCGGGTGGTGGCGGCCGTCGCCGCGTACGCGAATCCCCGCCCGACCCGCGGCCGGATCGTGGTCGCCTGCATGGACGGGGAGTGGCACGCCCTGCCCGCCCGGCTGGTGGCCGAGGTGCTGCGGCTGCGCGGCTGGCAGATCACCTTCCTCGGCGCCAGCGTGCCGGCCGCGCACCTGGTGTCCTACCTGCACCGCTACGACGCGGACGCGGTGGCCCTGGCCTGCGCGCTGCCGATGCGGCTGCCGCACGCGCACCGGATGATCGAGGCGTGCCGCCGCTCGGACGTGCCGGTGGTGGTCGGCGGCCGCGGCTTCGGCGGCGACGGCCGCTGGGCCCGGGTGCTGGGCGTGCCGTGGGCGCCGGACGCGCCGACCGCGGCGGACCTGGTCGCCGACGAGCGGGCGCTGCGCGCGGTCCCGCCGGCCCGGCTCGACCACCTCGCCGACGACGAGTACACGAGCCTGGCCAAGCGGCGCGGTGAGCTGATCGACAGCGCCCTGGCCGACCTGCGGGAGCGGGTGCCCGGGGTGCGCGACTACACGCCGGCGCAGCTGGACTCGACCGTCAGCGATCTCGGCTACATCGTCGACTTCCTCGCCGCCGCCCTCTACGTCGACGACGAGACCCTCTTCACCGAGTTCGTCGAGTGGTTGGTGGCGATCCTGGTCAGCCGCCGGGTCCCGGCCGCCGCGGTCGGGCTGACCCTCGACCACTATGGACAGCGGCTGCGGGACTTCCCCCGGGCGGCCCGGTTCCTCGACCGGGCCCGCGCGCTGGTCGGCGGGCTGTCCGCCGCGCCGGGGCGCTGACCGGTCAGGGTGCGGGCGCGCCGGGGAGACCTGCGTATACTTGCTGCACTGCAAGGGTGGGCCTGCGGTGGGAGCGAGAGGGGCCACGGTGACGTTCACCGTCACGTACGGCCAGCGGGACGGCGGTCCGGCCTACCTCCGGCTCGCGGGCGAGCTCGACCTGGCCACCGCGCCGGAGCTCAACGCCGCCATCGACCGGCTGGCCGCCGAGGGGCACCGTGAGCTGCTGCTGGACCTCAGCGAGCTGACCTTTTGCGACTCCACCGGCATCGCCGCGTTCGTCCGCGGCGACAACCTCGCCGCCGCCAAGGGCGGCTGGTTGCGGATCACCGGGGCGACCGGCCGGGTGGCCCGGGTGCTCCAGGTGACCGGGCTGGCCGAGGTGCTGAGCCACGAGGCGGAGGCGGCCGACCCGGCCACCCCGGCCGCCTCCTGATCGGATAGATTTCCCCGCCGGCCGTCGACCTCGCCGTCGGCCTTCCACCTCCCGAGACGAAGCAGGTAGTCCCATGGGCCATGGCACCCCGAGCCCCGTTCGTATCCTGGTGGTGGACGACGACCCGGGTGACGTCCTGATGATCGAGGAGGCCCTTGAGGACTCGGACGTCGAGAAGGTCATCGACGTGGTCAACGACGGCCAGGAGGCGATGGAGTTCCTCCGCCGCCAGGGCCGGCACACCGAGGCCCGGCGCCCCGACGTCATCCTGCTCGACCTGAACATGCCGCGCATGGACGGGCGCCAGGTGCTCGGTGAGGTCAAGCGGGACGAGGAGCTGCGGACCATCCCGATCGTCGTTCTCACCACCTCCAACGCCGACACCGACATCCTCGGCAGCTACACCCTCCAGGCCAACGCGTACGTGACGAAGCCCATCGACCTGGACGACTTCAACGACGTGGTGCGCCGCATCGACGAGTTCTTCGGCCGGGTGGTCGTGCTCCCCAAGCACCCCTGAGCCCTTTCGTCCGGGCGTCCGGATGCTGAACAATTTGCGGGAACCGCCGCGGCCGTGGCCGTCGGCCGCCCAGGATCGTCAGGTGGGGAAGTGACACCAGCTGCCTGGGGGGCGACACAGATGAGGTTCTCCGTGGTCGACATCGGTTACGACCAGCGGCAGGTGGATTCCTGCCTGGACGAGCTGGGCATCCGGTTGGTCCGGCTCGCGGCTCGCGCGGAGAGCGCCGCCGGCGCGGGCCGGGAGTGGGACCAGGTCCGGGAGGACGCCACCCACCTCTGCGACTTCCTGCGCCGCCGCACCGCCGCCGTGGACGGCGACGAGGCCGTCGGAACGGCCGCCGAGCGGGAGGCGGCCAGGCTGTTGACCGAGGCCCGCAGCGAGCTGGAGGCCGCCCGGGAGGAGGCCCGCCAGGTGCGCGAGCAGGCGTACGCCGAGGCGGTCCGCGCGCGCCGGGACTTCGAGGCGGCGCTGCTGGCCCGGCGCCGGCGGGAGGCCCGCGTCGACGAGATCCTCGCCGGGGCACGGGGTGACACGGTGCCGCCGGACACGCCGACCGCGGCGGCGGGGGTGCCCACCGGCGGCGCCGCCGAGCGCAGCGCGGCCTGAGCGTCGCTCAGACCAGCGCCGCCACCACCGTGGTGGCCCGCTTCTCGTGCTGGGCGTACGCGTCGGGGAAGGCGGAGACCTGCACCGCCTGGGCGGCCGAGGTGAGGCTGAGCTCCGTCCAGCCGGGCACCTCCTTCAGCGCGGTGAAGAAGGCGCGGGCCGCGTACGCCGGGCGCATGATCTCGGCGACGGTGCCCCAGCCGCTGCTGGGTCGCTGCTGGAACAGGCCGATCGAGTCGTGGTCGGAGCCGCTGCCCTGGTGCGGGTAGTCGAACGACTCGGGGAGCACGTCGCTGGCCAGGTTGTAGAGGTTGCTCTCCTGCATGGCGGTGGCGACGGCCACCACGAGCGCCCGGCGGGGCATCTTCATGGCCTGGCCGGCGTCGACGATCGCCTTGGCGTTGTCCATCTGCCGCTGGTCGAGCCCGGCGACGGGCCGGGGGTGCTTGGGCCGGACGGGCTTCTTCGGCGTCTTCTTCTTCGTGGGCGTCGGGCTCGGGGTGGCGGCCGGGATCGGGGTGACCGGCACGGCGACCGGCGGAGCGGCCCGCTCGAAGTCCCGCGAGGCCCGCTGCTCGGTGGCCGCCCGGTCGGCGAGGGCCTCGCGGACCGGGGCGTGCGGCTGCCCGGTCTCTCGCACGCCGACGACGCCGACCAGGCCGAGGCAGCAGGTCACGCCGGTGGCGACGGCGACCCGGGCGGGGGTGGAGCGGCCCGGCCCGCGGCGGGCGGGCTCCGGGGCCCGGTGCCGCCCGATCCTCCGTTCGGCTGATGCCGGGTCGATCGTACGGCGAACGGGTCGCGTCTCGGTCGGCTGCTGCGTATCGGGATGATCGGGATGCACTCGCCGAGGCTAGAAAGCTTCTCGGCGCTTGCCATCGGGGTGGTTGGTGGCATGCGCCACAATTTGCCATGATCCGCCCGCACATTACGCTCGGTGCACCACGAATTCGATCATCCTCGCGTTTCGCATTTTCCGTTCATGTCGGAAAGTCCGGGGCAAGATTCGCGCATGATCCTCTTCTCGGCGGTTTCCCCTCCCCTCGTCCGTTCGGGCGAGGGATGCGCCCGCCACCTGGGGGTACATCACTCGGCCGGAGGGCCCACGCCGCCGGTGGGCGGACGTGTCCGGATCGCCGGCACCGGAGGTCCCGCCGCTCGATACGATGCGGACGGTGACGGAGCAGATGGTCGATGAGCGGGCCGCCGGCGAGCCCGCCGGCCGCCAGGGCCGGCGAGGGCTGGTCGTCAGCCTGTGCGCCGTCCTGCTCGCCCTGCTCATCGTCGGCCACCGGGCGGTGCCCAACGTGCACGGCCTGGGCAGCCTGGTGGACAGCGTGACCCCGCTGCTCGGGCTCGGCGTACCCCTGCTCGCCCTCGCGGCGCTGCTGCGCCGGTCCCGCCGGGCTCTGCTCGTGGTGCTGCTGCCGGCGCTGGTCTGGGCGGCGCTCTACGGCGGCGCCTGGCTGCCGCCGGCCGCCGGCGCGGGCACGCCCTCGCTCCGGGTCGCCAGCCAGAACCTGCGCTCCGGCAATCCCGACCCGGCCGCCACGGTCGGCGCCCTCGCCGACGCCGCCCCGGACCTCATCGGGCTCCAGGAGGTCGACGACGGCGAACGGGTCGCCGCCGCGCTCGGCGCGCGTTACCCGCACCGGGCCGCGGTCTCCACCGTCGCGCTGTGGAGCCGCTGGCCGATCCGCGAGGCGCACGGCGTCGACACCGGCCTCGGCTGGGAGCGGGCCCTGCGGGCCGTGGTCGCCACCCCGCAGGGCGACCTGGCGGTGTACGTGGTCCACCTCGGCTCGGCCCGGGCCGGGCACACCGCCACCCGGGACGAGACCCTCGCCGCGCTCGCCGCGACCGTCCGGGCCGACGGCGCGCCGCGGCTCGTGGTGCTCGGCGACCTGAACACCGCCACCACCGACCGGGTCTTCGGGCCGCTCACCCGCCTGCTGGGCGACGCCCAGGCCGAGGCCGGGCAGGGCTTCGGCTTCACCTGGCCGGCGGGGCTCCCGGTGACCCGCCCGGACCACGTCCTCTACCGGGGGATCACCCCCACCGCGGCCGGGGTGCTGCACACCCCGGACAGCGACCACCGCGCGGTGACCGCCGGTTTCCGCTGGTGAAATGGTCAGTGCCGGCCGTTCTCCGCCGGCGTGACGGTCAGTCGGTGCCGGCTGTTGTCGCCGCTGGAGAACGGCCAGAGCCGGTCGGCGTGCGCGACCAGGTCGGCCAGCTGCTCGCGGGTGAGACCGGCCGAGGAGATCTCGGCGTGCACGTCGGCCCGGTACCGGCCGTCGTCGTCGCGGCCCAGCTTCGCCTCCGCGGTCACCTCGACGGTGTGCGCCTCGTCGGTGATCTCACCGGCCGCCTCCACCGCCGCGTGGTGCAGGCAGGAGGCGAACGCGGCGGCCAGGAGCTGTTCCGGCGTGAGGCCGGTGCAGTGCGGCGCCAGCGGGGACGCCAGGGCGGAGGAGAGACCGCCGTCGTCGGTGCGTACGTGACCGCCCGCGGCGGTCGCCGTGGCCGTCTCGGCCAGCCAGGAACTCGGATCCGGCATCGCGTTCCTCCCGTCACTCACCCGCCCGGCTACCCGGCCCCCGCCCGGCGAAACCGTGCCTGAGCAGGCCGGGCGTCAGCCGGGCCGGCCGGTCGGCTGCGCGTCGACGGCGAACGCCTCGGTCGCCTCGGCGGCCGCCTGGTCGGTCCACGCCGACACCGCGGCGCTGCGCTGGCGGGGCGCCCACGCGACCATCGGCACGTAGACCCGGGCGTCCACCACCTCGGCGAGCAGCAACGCGGCCATCAGGCTGGTCGGCCGGGCGGCCGGATCCTCGGCGAGGCAGCGGCGGCACAGGTCGGCTGCCTCGGCCGGCAACCCGTCGATGTCGGGCAGCGGCTCCGGCGGCCGGCGCCGGCCCGAGCCGAGCAGCTGGGTGGTGGTGTCGGCCGCGTACGGGAGCCGGCCGGTCAGGCAGTAGTAGAGGAGCACGCCCAGGGCGTACATGTCCGCGGCCGGGGTGGCCGGCTGCCGGTCGAGCTGTTCCGGCGCCAGGTACGCCGGCGTGCCGACGACGATCCCGTCCGGGGTGTGGTCGGGTGCGCCGGCCGGGCTGGCGATCCCGAAGTCGAGCACCTTCACGCCCGCCGGGGTGAGGATCACGTTCGCCGGCTTCACGTCGCGGTGCACGATGCCGTGCGTGTGCGCCGCGGCCAGCGCAGCGCTCACCTCGGCGCAGACCCGCACCGCGATCCGCCAGTCGAGCCGGCCGCGGCGCAGGTGGGCGGCGAGCGTTTCGCCCTCGGCCAGCTCCATCACGATGTACGGCACCGCGCGGCCGTCCGGCAGGGCGGCGGTGCCGAAGTCGTGGACGCTGGCCACGTTCGGGTGCACGAGCCGCGCGGCCGAGCGGGCCTCCCGCCGGATCCGGTCCACCGAGGTGGCCTCCCCGTCCAGCCCGGGCGAGATCAGCTTCACGGCGACGGTCCGGTCGAGCACGAGGTCGTGCGCCCGCCACACCTCGGACATCCCGCCGATGCCGACCCGCCGTTCGAGCTCGTACCGCCCGCCCAGCGTCCTCATCGACCACTCCTCGCCCTTGTTCGGTCCCCTCCGCTTCGCTACCCGGGCCCGGAGCAGGGCAAACCGCCGGGGATTACCGCCAGCGGGCGGGCCCGGCGCGGGGTAGCTTCGCGAGCAGGGACTGTGTGTCGACGGCGATGCGGAGGGTGACCGGTGGCTATGGTGCGCGTGCGGTTCGTCGGCGGACCCGCCGACGACCTGGTCCGGGACCTGCCCGCCGGCCCGGACGGGGCGCCACCGCCACGGTGGATCCTGCGCCACCCGGACCGGCCGCCCGGCGGCGAGGCCGACCATCTCTACGAGCGCGACCACCACCACGGCGGCGGCGACTGGACGATGCGGTACGTGCGCACCGACCCGTTCGGCGCCACCGAGTGAGCCCGGTCAGGCCGCCCGTGCGCCGGTGGTGTGCAGGATGACCGAGGTGACCAGCTCCGGGTCGTCGTGCATCGGCACGTGCCCGCAGCCGGCCAGGTCCAGGTGCCGGGCCGCCGGCAGTCTGGTCCGCGCCAGCGCGGCCTGCCGGTAGGGCAGGATCCGGTCCCGGGTGCCCCAGGCGACCGTCACCGGCACGGTCGGCGCGCCGGCGAACGCGTACCCGCGGCCGGCGCGGGCCACCGCGCGGAACGCCCGCGCCTCGCGCAGCGCCCGCGCGTCGGCCAGCGCCTCGGCCAGCGCCATCCGGTTCGGCCGGGCCAGGATCATGCCCAGCGCGAGGGTGCGCAGCGCCGGGTTGGCGAACAGCGACCGCAGCACCGGCTCGGGCAGCCGGGCGGCGTTGCGGTGCAGGGTGAGCACGGTGAGCGCCCAGCGCAGTTCGCGCGGGGTGCAGAAGCCGGCGGGGGAGAGGGCGGTGGCGGAGGAGACCGCTCCGGCGGCGGCGAGTTCCAGGGCGATGGCGCCACCGAGACTGTTGCCGGCCACGTGCGGGCGGTCCAGCCCCAGCGCGGCGAACAGCTCGACGATCCCGGCCACCAGGCCGGGCATGTCGGCGGGCAGGCCGGCGGCGGGCACCGGCGAGCGGCCGAACCCGGGCAGGTCGACGGCGATCACGTCGTGCGCCTCGGCGAGCCGGTCCAGCACCGGCGACCAGGCCGCCCAGTGGTGACCGATGCCGTGCAGCAGCACCAGCGGCGTGCCGGCCCCGCGCCGCTCGAAGACGACCTCCACGGCGGCGGTCATCGCCGTGTCTCCCCGTACGGTGTGCTCGGCCCGAAGCCCCGCCCCAGCGCCCGGGTCTGCTCCTCGATCAGCGGGACGGTCTCCTTCGCGGTCCGCCCGACCAGCCGGTCGGCGAGCGGGCTGACCAGCAGCGACCGGACCGCCTGCACGCCGCCGACGGCGCGTGGCACGTAGACACGGCGCCGCCTGCGCTCGATCGCCCGGACGAACGCCTCCGCGCACTCCTGCACGGTGGTGGTCCGTCGCATCGGCCAGGGCAGCTTCGCGAGCGCCGTCTCGAACGCCGGCAGGTCGGCCCGCGCCTCGCGGACCAGGTCGGTGTCCACCCAGGACGGATGCGCCGTGCCCACGGCCACCCCCCGGTGCGCCAGCTCCAACCGGATGGCCGTGCCGAAGTGCTCGACGCCGGCCTTGGAGGCGCAGTAGGCGGCCATGCCGGGCAGCGCCGCGAACGCGGCGGCGGAGGAGACGATCAGCAGGTAGCCCCGGCGGGCGGTGAGTGCCGGCACGGTCGCCGCCGCGGTGCGCATCACGCCGATCAGGTTCACCTCGACCGTGCGGACCAGCGCCTCGACGTCGCCGACGGCGATGGTGCCCCGGTTGGCGACCCCGGCGTTCGCCACCACCGCGTCGATGCCGCCCAGCTCCGTGACCGTGCCGTCGACAGCGGCGGCCAGCTCGGCCTGGTCGGTGACGTCGGCGCGGAACCAGACGTGGCCGGGACCCAGCTCGGTGGCGAGCGCCGCGAGGCGGTCGGGTTCCAGCCCGACCAGGGCCAGCCGCGCGCCCCGGGCGGCGGCGAGCCGGGCGGTGTGCTCGCCGATGCCCCGGGCCGCTCCGGTCACCAGCACCACCTTGCCGGCGAGCCGTCCGGCCGCGGCACCATCGATGGACATGCCGGCAAGTTACCACCGGGTAGCGTGCTGGGGAAGGGTCGCCGGCGCGTCCGCGCCAGGCCCGGACGCACCGCCCGGCCAGCCATTCCGATCCGCGCGGATCCCGCCGATCGGCCCGCACAGCTGGTACACAGGATCGGGACAGGCCCGGTACAGCGGGTGCGCCCACGATGGGAGCATGGTCATGAACGGGCAGGCCGCACAGGGCCGGATCGAACTGCGCCGACCGGACGGCGAACCGGTGCGGGTGCTGGTGGTGGACGACGAGCCGACGCTCACCGACCTGCTCTCGATGGCGCTGCGCTACGAGGGCTGGCAGGTCACCACCGCCGGCAACGGGATGGCGGCGATCAGCGCGGCCCGGCAGGTCAAGCCCGACGCCGTGGTGCTCGACGTGATGCTCCCGGACCTGGACGGCTTCCAGGTGCTGCGCCGGCTGCGCGAGCAGGCGCCCACCGTGCCGGTGCTCTTCCTGACCGCGCGGGACGCGGTCGAGGAGCGCATCGCCGGGCTCACCGTCGGCGGCGACGACTACGTCACCAAGCCGTTCAGTCTCGAAGAGGTGATCGCCCGGCTGCGCGCCCTGCTGCGCCGCTCCGGGTTCGCGGTCGCCGCCCGCGAGGAGGCCGTGCTGACCGTCGGCGACCTCAGCCTCGACGAGGACAGCCACGAGGTACGCCGCGGCGGCGACCTCATCAACCTCACCGCCACCGAGTTCGAGCTGCTGCGCTACCTCATGCGCAACCCGCGCCGGGTGCTGAGCAAGGCGCAGATCCTCGACCGGGTCTGGAACTACGACTTCGGCGGCCAGGCCAACGTGGTCGAGCTGTACATCTCGTACCTGCGCAAGAAGATCGACGCCGGCCGGGAGCCCATGATCCACACCCTGCGCGGGGCGGGCTATGTCCTCAAGCCCGCGGAGTGACCGGGGCGGGCGGCTGCGGCAACGGCTGGCCGGGTGGTCGCTGCGCCGCCGGCTGGTGCTCTCCGTGGTGGGGCTGCTCGCCCTGGTCAGCATCGGCATCGGCGGCCTGACCACGATCGCCCTGCGGCACTTCCTCATCGGCCAGGTCGACGACCAGATCACCGCCGGTGACCGCCGGCGCGAGAACGTGCCCGACATCTTCCGGGACCAGCCGACGCCCGGGCGACCCGGCGACGCCGGGGAGTGCGAGGCGCTGCAGCCACCGCCGGGCTTCCCGGTGGACTCGGTCGCCGTGCGGGTCCGGGACGGTCAGGTGGTCTGCGGAAAGATCCGGACCGGCGCGCGCCTGGTCGAGTCGTTGCCGGCCGAGCAGGTCTCGGACGTGGTCGGGCAACCCACCGACGGGCGGCCCCGCACCGTGGACATCGGAGGCCACGGCGACTACCGGGCCGTCGCCCATCAGGCGGCCGACGGCGACGTCCTCGTGTTCGCCGTCCCGCTGTCCGGGGTGGAGGAAACGGTCATGTGGGTGCTGGTCGCCCAGGCTGGGCTGGTCACCGCCGGGCTGGTCGTCGCCGGTGGCCTCGGCGCGCTGATCGTCCGGGCCGCGCTGCGCCCGCTGAACCGGGTCGCCGCCACCGCCGCCCGGGTCACCGAGCTGCCGCTGGACCGGGGCGAGGTGGCCCTGTCGGTGCGGGTCCCGGCGGCCGACACCGACCCGCGTACCGAGGTCGGGCAGGTGGGCGGCGCCCTCAACCGGATGCTCGGCCACGTCGCCGCGGCGCTCGCCGCCCGGCAGGCCAGCGAGACGCGGGTACGCCAGTTCGTCGCCGACGCCAGCCACGAGCTGCGCACCCCCCTGGCCGCCATCCGCGGCTACGCCGAGGTGGCCCGGCGCGGCCGGGACGAGGTGCCGCCGGACGTGGCACACGCCCTGCGCCGGGTCGAGTCGGAAGGCACCCGGATGACCAGCCTCGTCGACGACCTGCTGCTGCTCGCCCGTCTCGACTCCGGCCGCCCGCTCGCGGCCGAGCCGGTCGACCTCACCGTCATGGTGGTCAACGCGGTCAGCGACGCGCACGTGGCCGGCCCCGAGCACCGCTGGCAGCTCGACCTGCCCGACGAGCCGGTGAGCGTCACCGGCGACGCCCACCGGCTGCACCAGGTGCTGGCCAACCTGCTCGCCAACGCCCGCGTGCACACCCCGCCCGGCACCACGGTGACCACCCGGCTCACGCCGGTGCCCGGCGGCGTCGAGCTGAGCGTCACCGACGACGGCCCCGGCATTCCCGAGGAGCTGCAACCGGAGGTCTTCGAGCGGTTCGCCCGCGGCGACAGCTCCCGCTCCCGGGCGCACGGCAGCACCGGCCTCGGCCTGGCCATCGTGGCCGCCGTGGTCGAGGCCCACCACGGCGAGGTCGCGGTGGCGAGCCGGCCCGGCCGGACCGCCTTCACGGTGCGGCTGCCCGGATCCACAGCCGACGCATAGGCCGCTCACGGTGGCGGGTCAGCGGGTCGCCCGAGGCTTGCCGGCATGGACAGAACAGAGAGCCTGCTGACCGCGCCCTCGGCCGGGTCGCCCGCGACCGACCCGGCCCCCGCGCCCGCCCCGGAACCGGTCCGGACCCCGGCGCAGCCGCCGGCCGGGCCGCCCCGTCGCGACCCGCGCTGGACGCGACCGGCCCTGCTCGGCCTGCTCCTGGCCACCGCGGTGCTCTACCTCTGGGGCCTCGGTGCCTCGGGGTGGGGCAACGCGTTCTACTCGGCGGCCGTGCAGGCCGGCTCGGAGAGCTGGACGGCCTTCTTCTACGGCTCCTCGGACGCGGCCAACTCGATCACCGTCGACAAGACCCCCGCCTCGCTCTGGCTGATGGCCCTCTCGGTCCGCCTCTTCGGGCTGAGCAGCTGGTCGATCCTGGTGCCGCAGGCCCTGCTCGGCGTCGCCTCCGTCGGCGTCCTGCACGCCGCCGTACGCCGCTGGTACGGGCCGGTCGCCGGCCTGCTGGCCGGCGCGGTGCTCGCGGTCACCCCGGTGGCCACGCTGATGTTCCGGTTCAACAACCCCGACGCCCTGCTGGTGTTCCTGCTGGTCGCCGCCGCCTACGCCACGGTGCGCGCGGTCGAGACGGCGAGCACCCGGTGGATCACGCTGACCGGCGCGCTGGTCGGCCTCGGCTTCCTCACCAAGATGCTCCAGGCGTTCCTGGTGATCCCGGTGTTCGCCGGCGTCTACCTGCTGGCCGCGCCGACCGGCTTCTGGCGGCGGGTGCGCCAGCTGCTGCTCTCCGGGCTGGCCGTGGTGGTCGCCGCCGGCTGGTGGGTGGCCGTCGTGGAGCTGGTCCCGGCGAGCGCCCGCCCGTACATCGGCGGCTCGCAGCACAACAGCATCCTGGAGCTGACCCTCGGCTACAACGGCCTCGGCCGGATCACCGGGGACGAGGAGGGCAGCGTCGGCGGCGCCGGCCGGCCGGGCGGCGGGGGCCCGTTCTCCGGGCAGTCCGGCCTGCTGCGGATGTTCGGCACCGAGGTCGGCGGCCAGATCTCCTGGCTGCTGCCGGCCGCGCTGATCCTGCTCGCCGCCGGGCTGTGGCTGGCCGGGCGGGCGGCGCGTACCGACCGGACCCGGGCCGGGCTGCTGCTGTGGGGCGGCTGGCTGCTGGTCACCGGGCTGATCTTCAGCTTCATGTCCGGGATCTTCCACGCGTACTACACGGTGGCCCTGGCGCCGGCGGTCGGCGCGCTGGTCGGCATCGGAGCGACCCTGCTCTGGCGGGCCCGGACGACACCGGCCGTCCCCACCGCACCCACCCCCGGGTACGCCCCGGCAGCCTCCACCAGCCCCCTCCCGCCGGCCGCCGTCGTCCCGCCGCACCCTGCCGCACCGGACGGCGCGGTGCCGCCGACCGCCCCCGCGCCGACCGTGCCCGGCGCGCCGGAGGCAGCCCCGGCCGGCACGCCGGGGCACCCGGTCGCGGCTCCGTCGCCGGTGCCCGCGACCGGCGTCGGCGGCACGTCGAGTGCCCCGGCATCGGCGGGTGGGCCGTTGGCTCCGGATCGGCGGCGTGGGTTCGCCGCGACCGTGATCCTGGCCGGCACGCTCGCGGTCACCGCCTGGTGGTCCTGGCAACTGCTCGGCCGCAGCGCCGACTGGTACCCGTGGCTGCGCACCGCCGTGCTCGTGGCCGGCCTGGCCGCCGCCGCGCTGCTGGTCGTCGCCGACCGGCTGCCCCGGCGGATGGCCCCGGTGCTGCTCGCGCTCGGTGCGGCGGCCGCGCTCGCCGGCCCGGTGGCCTACTCGCTCCAGACGGCGGCGACCCCGCACACCGGCTCGATCCCCAGTGCCGGCCCGTTCGTGCAGGGCGGCTTCGGCCCCGGCGGCCGCGGCGGCTTCCCGGGCGGCGGCCGGATGCCGGGCGGCATGCAGTTCCCCGGCGGCGAGTTCCCCGGCCTCCCGGGTGGGCAGAACGGTGGTGCCACGCCAGGCGGGCAGAACGGCGGCGCCGCGCCGGGCGGCACCGGGCCGAACGGTGGCGCCGCGCCGGGCGGCACCGGCCAGTTCCCGGCCTTCCCGGGCGGCACCGGCCAGCTCCCCGGCCTTCCCGGCGGCCAGACCGGCTCCGGCCAGACCGGCACGGGGCAGGACGGGACGAGCGGGCAGCTCCCCGGTGACGGGCGGTCGCAGCGCGGCGGCGGGATGGGCGGGCTGCTCGACGCCCGCGAGCCGAGCGCCGAACTGAAGGCGCTGCTGGAGGCCGACGCGGACGACTACACGTGGGTCGCCGCGACGGTCGGCTCGAACAACGCCTCCGGCTACCAGCTCGCCACCCGCGAGCCGGTGATGCCGATCGGCGGCTTCAACGGCAGCGACCCGTCCCCGACCCTCGCCCAGTTCCAGCGGTACGTCACCGACGGGCGGATCCACTACTTCGTCGGCGGCGGCGGGTTCCGGGCCAACGGCGGCAGCAACGCGTCCGCGGAGATCGCCGCGTGGGTGGCCGAGACCTTCACGGCGCGAACCGTCGACGGCGTGACCGTGTACGACCTGAGCAGCGGAGAGCAGGGCTGAGCGATGACCGACACCCGCGAACCCCGGGCCGCCGTGCAGGCCCGGCCCACGGAGCACACGGCGGTGCTCGACGTGGTGGTGCCCGTGCACAACGAGGAGGCCGACCTCGGCCCCTGCGTCCGGAGGCTGCACGCGCACCTCACCGCGCACTTCCCGTACCCGTTCCGGATCACCGTGGCCGACAACGCGAGCGTCGACGGCACGCTCGCGGTGGCCGACGCGCTCGCCGCCGAGCTGCCCGAGGTGGGGGTGCTGCACCTGGACGCCAAGGGGCGGGGCCGGGCGCTCCGGGCCGCCTGGTCGGCCTCCCCGGCGCCGGTGCTGGCGTACATGGACGTGGACCTCTCCACCGATCTGGCGGCGCTGCTGCCGCTGGTCGCCCCGCTCCTCTCCGGGCACTCGGACCTGGCCATCGGCACCCGGCTGGCCCGGACCAGCCGGGTGGTCCGGGGCGCCAAGCGGGAGGTGATCTCGCGCGGCTACAACCTGCTGCTGCGCGGCACCCTCGCGGTCCGCTTCTCCGACGCGCAGTGCGGGTTCAAGGCGATCCGCGCGGACGTGGCGGCCGGGCTGCTGCCGCTGGTGCGGGACACCGGCTGGTTCTTCGACACCGAGCTGCTGGTGCTGGCCCAGCGGGCCGGCCTGCGGATCCACGAGGTCCCGGTGGACTGGGTGGACGACCCGGACAGCCGGGTGGACATCGTGGCCACCGCCCTGGCCGACCTGCGCGGCATCTGGCGGCTGGGCCGGGGCCTGGTCACCGGGGCGCTGCCCTTGGCCGACCTGCGCGCGCAGCTCGGCCGGGCGCCGCTGCACGCGCCGCCGGCCCAGGTGCCCGTCGGGCTGCCCCGGCAGCTCGCCCGCTTCGCGATGGTCGGGGTGGCCAGCACGCTCGCGTACCTGGTGCTGTTCGTGCTGGCCCGCGGCCCGCTCGGGGCGCAACCGGCGAATCTGCTGGCGCTGCTGGTCACGGCGGTGGCCAACACGGCGGCCAACCGGCGGCTCACCTTCGGCGTCACCGGCCGCCGGCACGCCGGCCGGCACCACCTCCAGGGCCTGCTCGCCTTCGCCCTCGGCCTGGCCCTGACCAGCGGTTCCCTGGCGGTGCTGCACGCCACGGCGGGCGCGCCGCCGCGGGCCGTGGAGCTGACCGTCCTGGTCGCCGCCAACCTGGCGGCGACCGCGCTCCGTTTCACCCTGCTCCGCCTCGCCCTGCACCACCGCCCCTGACGGCAGGGATCTTGGCGAGTTTCCGTCCGGCAGGAACGGCAACTCGCCAAGATCCGGAGCGGGAACCGCGCCGCCGCGTGGCAGGGTGGGGGCATGTACCGGGAGGGGCCGGCACCGGGGATCCCGGGTGCCGTGCGGTGGGCGAGCGTCTCGCGCGGCGACGCACCCGTGCGGGTGCTGCCGGACGGGTGCCTGGACCTGCTCTGGTCCAGCCGGTCCGGCCTGCTGGTCGCCGGGCCGGACCGCACCGCGCACCTGTCGGTGGGCGTGCCGGGGGAGCGGTGGGTCGGGCTGCGGCTGCCACCGGGCACCGGACCCGCCGTGTTCGGGTTGCCCGCCGACGAGTTGCGGGACCAGCGGGTGCCCCTCGCCGACCTGTGGGGACGGGCCGCCGCCGACCTGGCCGACCGCATCGAGGCGGCCGACGCCCCACACTTCGGCGCCGGTCGTGCCCGGCACCGAACTCCCGGACGTCCACCGGCCGCCGCGTCCGCCGGTGGCAGCCCACCCGCTCCGGCGCTCGCCGGATGGTCGGGACCGTCCGTCGCCGCCGTGCTGGAGGACGTCGCGCGGGGCCGGTTGCGGGCCGCCGGTGGCCCGGACCCGATCGGGGCGCGGGTCGCCGCCCGACTGGCGGCCGGCGCCACCGTCGCCGCGACCGCCGCCGAGGTCGGCCTGGGCGCGCGGGCCCTGCACCGGCGCAGCCAGCTCCTCTTCGGGTACGGCCCGAAGACCCTCGCCCGTATCCTGCGGATGCGCCGCGCCCTCGACCTGGCGGGCGGCGGGACCCCGCTGGCCGAGGTCGCCGCCCTGGCCGGGTACGCGGATCAGGCCCACCTCACCCGCGAGGTGAAGGAACTGGCCGGCGTCCCACCGACCCACCTGCTGCCGCCCGCCGGCGCCTGAGGCCCGCGGCGGGGGGCCTTCGAGATCTTGGACAGTTGCCGTTCCGCTCGAACGGTAACTGTCCAAGATCGGCGGATCGGTGCGGAGGCGAGCGCCCGGCGGTGGTGGCTCAGTCGGACTTGAGCGGGGCGAACAGGTCGACGCCGTTGCCTTCCGGGTCGAGCAGGACCGCGTAGCGCTGGCCCCAGAAGGCGTCCCACGGTGGCAGGTGGCCGTGGTGGCCGGCGCCGGTCAGCTCGGCGTACCAGCGGTCCACCTCGGCCGGGTCGGCGCAGCGGAAGGCCAGGCTGGCGCGGGGGCCGCCGGTCGCCGGGGCGTGGTCGGGGTCGAAGCTGAGGATCGTCTCGACGGTGTCCCAGGCCAGCCGGACGCCGTTGTCGAGGGTCACCTCCACGTGGGGCTCGCGTTCGGCGCCGGGCGGGATCGGCAGCCCGAGCCGGCGGTAGAAGTCCAGGGTGCGTCCCATGTCGGTGACGACCATCCCGATGAGATCGAACTGCGGTGTCATGCGGCCACGGTAGAGGCCGGCCGGCCTGGCCGTCTTGAACGGATCGGACGGGGGACGAGTCGCCGGTGTGGCCGGCACAATCAGGACCAGGGGCGTACGGTGGGGCAAGTCCGGCTTAGAGCAGTAAAGCTCTCATATCGGGCCGGACTCCGATGACTGGCGAGGGGAAGGAAGCAGCCGTGACGCACCTGGCCTACCTGGACGCGGGATCCGGCAGCCTTATCGTGCAGGCGGTGGTCGGCGGGGTGGCCGGCGTGGCGGTGGCCGCCAAGCTCTACTGGAGACGGCTGGTGGCCCGGTTCCGCCGGCAGCCCACCGACCAGGGCTGACGGGCGTGGGGCTCTCCGACACCGGCCTGCGCGCCGAGCCCGGCTCCTTCCGCGACCCCGGCAACCGGGTCTTCCACCGCGCCGGCGAGGTGCTGCGCGGGCTGGACGAGCGGTCCGCGCGCGACTGGCGCGCCCTGGCCGCCAGCGACTTCTTCCGCGACCTGCTCGCCAACCGGCAGGTCTGCGCCACGGAGGAGCTGTTCCCGACCCCGGTCGACGTGCCCTGGGCCGCGGTGCTGCGCCACGAGCGGATCCCGTTCGTCTCGCACCCCTACGAGTGGTCGTACGGGATGCTCCGCGACGCCGCCCTGCTGCACCTGGAGGTGCTGGGCGCCGCGCTGGCCGCCGGCTTCACCACGAAGGACGGCTCCGCCTACAACGTGCAGTGGCGGGGCGCCCGGCCGGTCTTCATCGACGTCGGCTCGTTCGAGGCGGCCCGCGACGGCGAGCCCTGGGCCGGCTACCGGCAGTTCTGTCAGACGCTGCTCTACCCGCTGCTGCTCCAGGCCCACCTCGGGCTGGACTTCCAGCCCTTCCTGCGGGCCCGGATCGACGGCGTCGAGCCGGACCAGATGCGCCGGCTCTTCGGCGGGGCCCGGCGCTGGCGGGCCGGGGTGCTCACCCACGTGCACCTGCACGGCGCGATGCAGGACCGCAACGCCGGGGCCAGCACCAGCACGGTACGCGCGCAGCTCCGGTCGGCCGGCTACTCGCGCGAGCTGGCCCTGGCCACCGTACGCGGGCTGACGAAGCTGGTCCGCAGGCTGGACCACCGGCCGGGGGACACCCACTGGTCGGACTACCAGCGCACGTGCGCGTACTCGGTGCCCGACCGGCAGGCCAAGGAGCAGTTCGTCGACCGGGCGGTGGCCGCCACCGGGCCGGGCCGGGTGCTCGACCTGGGCGCCAACGACGGCAGCTACGCCCGGATCGCCGCCCGGCACGCCGACCACGTGGTCGCCGTCGAGCAGGATCCGGCGGTGGTGGACGCCCTCTACCGCGCGCTGCGCGACGAGGGGGAGGGGCGGATCCTGCCGCTGGTGATGGACCTGGCCGACCCGTCGCCCGGCGGTGGCTGGCGGGGCGTCGAGCGGGCCGCCTTCGCCGACCGGGCCCGGGCCGACGTGGTGCTCGCCCTGGCCGTGGTGCACCACCTGGCGATCGGCCGGAACGTGCCGCTGCCCGAGGTGCTGGACCAGCTCGTCGCGCTGACCGTGACCGGCGGCAGCCTGGTGGTCGAGTTCGTGCACCCGGAGGACCCGATGGCCCGCCGCCTGCTGGCCAACAAGCCGGACGGGCTCTTCCCCGACTACCGGCGGGAGGTGTTCGAGCCGCTGCTCGCGGCGCGCGGGCGGGTCGTCGGCCGCGCCGAGCTGCCGTCGGGCACCCGCACCCTCTATCAGGTGGTGGTGGGTGGCTGAGGACACGCTCGCGCCGCCACGGACCCCGCCGCCGGCCCCGGACCGGCCCCGGACCTGGGGCCGGCGGCGCTGGCGCGGCGAGGCGGGCCGGCTGCTGGAGGTGGCGGCGCTGGTCGGGCTGGTGGTCACCCAGCCGTTGCTGGACGTGCTCGGCCGCAGCCCGGACTTCTTCCTGTTCCACCGCGCCTCCCGGGCCGACGTGCTGCTCCTGGTGGCGCTGATCGCGATCGCGCCGACCGTGCCGTTCGCCCTGCTCGGCGCGGTCGGCCTGGTCGCCGGACGGCCCGCCCGGGCGGCCGTGCACACGCTGGTCGTGGGGCTGCTGCTGGCCGCGCTCGCGGTGCAGGTCGGCCGGCACGTCACGCCCCTGCGGGGCGTACCCCTGCTGGTGGCGGCGGTGGTGGCCGGCGCCGCCGGAGCGGCCGCCCACCGGCGGTGGCGGGCCCTGGCCCGGGTGCTGCGGGTGGCCGCGGTCGGGCCGCTGGTCTTCGTCGGCCTGTTCGTCTTCGTCTCGCCGGCCTCGGCGGTGGTGCTGCCCCGGGGGCACGGCGGCGCCGCCGGGGTGGCCGGCGCGGGCGCCCACCCGCCGGTGGTCATGATCGTCCTGGACGAGCTGCCGCTGGTCTCCCTGCTCGGTCCGGACCGCAGGATCGATGCCGCGCGCTATCCGCACTTCGCCGAGCTGGCCGCCGGCTCGACCTGGTACCGCAACGCCACCGGCGTCAGCGGCTGGACCCCCTACGCGCTGCCGGCCATGCTCCGCGGGCGCTACCCGGCCGAGCCGATCGCCCCGCACTACTCGCGGTACCCGGACAACCTGTTCACCGCCCTCGGCGGCCTGTACGACATCAAGGCCGAGGAGAGCATCACCCGGCTCTGCCCGCCCAGCCGCTGCGAGCAGCCGGTCAGCCCGCAGCAGGGGCTCGGGGTGCTGGTGCGGGAGAGCGGGAAGCTGCTGGGCCAGGTCACCGCCCCGGTGGACAGCCGGATCGACCCGGAGGACTCCTACCGGGAGCAGACCCGCGCCGAGGCGGGGCTGGACGCTGCCGAGCCGGTGCCGAACGACCCGAAGTTCCGCTGGGACACCCTCGACGACAACCAGCCGGCCCGGTTCACCACCTTCCTCGCCGGCCTGCGCCCCGCCGACCGGCCCACGCTGCACTTCCTGCACCTGCTCATGCCGCACTCGCCCTGGGTCTACCTGCCGTCCGGGGCGCACTACGCGGCCCCCGAGGACCTGCCCAGCGACGGGACCGGGTGGGTGGACCTGGCCCGGGCCCGGCACCTCGCCCAGCTCGGCTACACCGACCGGCTGATCGGCGAGACGCTGCGCACCCTGCGCGCCACCGGCCTCTACGACAAGGCGCTCGTGGTGGTCACCGCCGACCACGGGGTGAGCTTCCGCAAGGACTGGCAGGGCCGGGGGCTGGACGCCATCACCCACGCGCCCGACCAGGTCGCCTGGGTGCCGATGTTCCTGAAGGAACCCGGCCAGCGGACCGGTCGGGTCGACGACCGGAACTGGCAGCACGTCGACCTGCTGCCGACGATCGCCGACGAGACCCACATGCGGATCCCCTGGCGGATGGAGGGCCGGCCGGCGAGCCAGGCCCCGCGCGACACCTCCGACAAGCGCTTCTACGACACGCCCGGCCAGCCGCTCACGTTCCCCGGCGGGGTCCCGTCCCCGCCCGCGCCACCCGCCCCCGACCCGCTGGTGGGCACCCGGGTCGGCGAGAAACCACCCGGGGGTACGGCGACGGTGGGCAACCTCGCCGCGTTCCGCGACGTCGACCCGGCGCGCGGCGAGCTGCCCGCGCTGGTCTGGGGGTCCGTGCCCGCCTCGGTGCCGGACGGGACGCGGCTCGCCGTGGCGGTGAACGGCACCGTGGGCGCGGTCGTCCCGGTGGTCCCGCCGGATCACGCCGGCCGGCGGTTCGCCGCCCTTCTCCCCGACGACCGGCTCTTCGCCGCCGGGGCCAACCGCCTCGATCTCTACCGGGTGGGCGCCGACGGGGCGCTGAGCAGGCTCACCCTCTCGTGATCATCCGCAGGATCGCCGGGTAGCCTTCCCAGCTCGGGGTGGTCGCGCTTCCACCGGGTTTCCGAGTCGGCAAGTCGGGAATCGGGTGACGCATACCTCACCACCGAACCATGACGAGCGGTGTCCTCCCCACCGTGATTACGGTAAAAGCGAAGGCAACTCAACGAAGATCTTGCCGGCGAAGCGAGGAACAGATGACGGAAGTCAAGCTCGACCACCCCGGTGGGCAGCTGTCGATGCCGGTGCAGTCCGCGGTCGAGGGGCCCGCCGGAATCGGGGTGGGCAAGCTGCTGAAGGAAACCGGGATGACGACGTACGACCCCGGTTTCGTGAACACGGCGTCCTGCTCGTCCGCGATCACCTACATCGACGGTGACGCGGGCATCCTGCGGTACCGCGGCTACCCGATCGAGCAGCTGGCCGAGAAGTCCTCCTTCCTGGAGGTCTCCTACCTGCTGATCTACGGTGAGCTGCCGACCCAGACCCAGCTCACCGAGTTCAGCGAGCGGGTCCGCCGGCACTCGCTGCTGCACGAGGAGATGCGCCGCTTCTTCGACGGCTTCCCCCGCGACGCGCACCCGATGGCCGTGCTCTCCTCGGCCGTGAGCGCGATCTCGACCTTCTACCAGGACAGCCTGGACCCGTTCGACTCCGACCACGTCGAGATGTCCACGGTGCGGCTGATGGCGAAGGTCCCCACCATCGCCTCGTACGCCTACAAGAAGTCGATCGGCCAGCCGCTGCTCTACCCGGACAACTCGCTGGGCTACGTCGAGAACTTCCTGCGGATGACCTTCGGCGTGCCGGCCGAGCCGTACGAGGTCGACCCGGTGATGGCCCGCGTGCTGGACATGCTGTTCATCCTGCACGCCGACCACGAGCAGAACTGCTCCACCTCGACCGTCCGGCTGGTCGGCTCCAGCAACGCCAACCTGTTCGCCTCGGTCTCGGCCGGCGTGAACGCGCTGTTCGGCCCGCTGCACGGCGGCGCCAACCAGGCCGTGCTGGAGATGCTCCAGAAGATCCAGGCCGACGGCGGCGACGTCCGTACCTTCGTGCAGAAGGTCAAGGACAAGCAGGACGGCGTGAAGCTGATGGGCTTCGGCCACCGGGTCTACAAGAACTACGACCCGCGCGCCGCCATCGTGAAGAAGGCCGCGCAGGACGTGCTCGGCCGGATGGCCAAGCCGGACCCGCTGCTGGACCTCGCCATGCAGCTGGAGGAGATCGCCCTCGCCGACGACTTCTTCGTCTCGCGCCGGCTCTACCCGAACGTGGACTTCTACACCGGCCTGATCTACAAGGCCATGGGCTTCCCGACGAAGATGTTCACGGTGCTGTTCGCCCTGGGCCGGCTCCCCGGCTGGATCGCCCAGTGGCGCGAGATGATCAACGACCCGGAGACCAAGATCGGCCGCCCGCGGCAGATCTACACCGGCTACGCCGAGCGGGACTACGTCCCCGCCGCGCAGCGCTGAGCCCGGTCCTGACGGCGAAGGCCGCCGACCCGTGCGGGTCGGCGGCCTTCGTGTTTGCGCGACGGTGCGTCAGCCCACCAGGGAACGCAGCGGGATCTGCGCCTCCCGGAGGGCGCCCACCAGGTCACGCAGGAACGGGTGCTCGTCGGCCTGCAGGCCGGCCGGATTCGGGATCACCAGGTAGGCCGACCCGTCCACCACGGAGACCCGGGCCGTGTCGGTGTACCGGGCGGTGACCGCTTCGGCGCGACCCCGGTCACCGGCCGCCACCTCGACCGTGATCGGGCGCCACCCGCCGCCCAGGTCGTCCGCCACCGGCTGGGCCGCCGCGGCCGCCCGGGCGGGGTCGACACCGGGCGTCCGCCGCGCGGCGCCGCGGTCCGCCGCCGCACCCGACGGGTAGAGCAGGGCGTTGGCCACCAGGTGCAGCCCGTTCTCGTTGTACGCCCGGAAGAGCGGGTTGAACGCGAACAGTACGGCCCGGCCGGCGCCGGTGGGCTCGTCCACCAGGGCGACCGTGCCCTTCAACACCTCGCTGCGCGTGGTGTAGCCGTTCGCCCAGAAGGTGTCGTCGAACGGGTAGCTGAGGACGTTGGTGCCGGTGCTGCTCGGGTTCAGAATCGAGTCGCTGTTGTTGAACTCGAAGTCCTCCGCCGGCCGGCCCAGCGCGACCGGGCTGCTGCGGTCGACGTCGACCCGCAGGTGCGAGCCGATCATCCGGTAGTCCGCCGGCTTCGCCTTCTCGGTGGTCGACGTGAGGCCGGCGGCCCGGGCCATCCGGGTGCCCTCGTTGCGCAGGCCGAGGTAGGTGTGGCCCTGCGCGATCCAGTTCCGCAGGTTGGCCTGCCCGGCGGCGGTGAGCCCGCCGGTCGAGCTGCTGCCGTCCGGCACGAGCAGCACGGTCCGCTCGGTGAACGCCGGGGTGTTGTCGTTGATGTCGGCGGTGGTCACCGGCGTGAGGTCGAGCCCCCACCGCTTGCCGAGCACATACCGGGCCTCGCCGTGCGAGCCGGAGGTGGTGGAGATGCCGGTGCCCTGGAACAGCCCGACATCGGGCAGGTCCACCGGGCTCCCGGCGGCCGGCGCGCCGCTCGGGCTCAGGGTCACCCCGAGCGACCGGGCCAGCCGGTCGACCTCCTGGGTCAGGCTCTTGGCGGGGAAGCCCACCACGCTGGTGTCGAGGTCACGGACGAGCGGCACGCCCCGGCCGAGCAGCCGGAAGGTGAGTTCGGCCGCCGCCGCCGAGTCCAGCGGGTACGCGTACGACCCCTTCGCCCCGGCCGCCGAGGCCCTGCCACCGGTGATCTCCCGGACCAGTTTGGCGTGCGGCCGGACGTCGTCGCCGGTGTAGATGGTGTCCACGCCCATGAGCAGCGGGTTGCTCCAGGACGACACGTCGTAGAAGTAGGGGAACGGCACGTACGGGTCCTCGCCCATGATCGCCTGGATCCAGTGCTTCTGCGGCTGGTCCATCGGGATCCAGTACGCGCCGACCGGCACGGTGACGTCGGTCGCGGTGCGTCCGCCGAAGACCCGGGCGGTGGGCACCTTCGTCGGCTTGGTCACCTCGTAGACCTCGACGTCCATCCGGCGCAGCCGCTCGACCAGTTGGCGCACGTCGCCGAGCTGCCGGTCGGGGAGCAGGAAGTACGAGCGGATCGTGATGTCCGGCACCGGGAACTGGACGCTGTTGGTCGGCTGGACCACCTCGTTCGGCTCCAGCGCCCCGGCCCGGCCCTCGGCGAGCGCGTCCGTCCAGATCTTGTAGTAGCCGGTCAGCACCTCGTGCTTGTTCGCGGCGGCCCACCCGAGGGTGGACCACTGGGTGTGGAACTGCTGCTGGACCCGGTCGGCCACCGCCGACGCGCTGCCCTTCTCGAAGGTCATGCCGGCGGCGCCGAAGCCGGCCGCCGGGACGGTGTCGCCGTAGCCCATGAAGAACAGGTCGTACGTCGCGTAGTTGAAGTAGCACTCGGTGGTGACGGCGCCGCCGCAGGCGCCGTTGAAGCCGAAGCCGGCCTTGTTGGCCTCGCCGATCCGGTTGATCCAGTCGACGTTCTCGCCGGCGATCTCGTGGTGGATCGGGTCGGCGTTGGGCGGGAAGAAGTACTGCCGGCCGCCCATCTCGTGCGCGTCGACGAAGACCTGCGGCGGGTACTGCCGCAGGAGCTCGATCTTGCCGTCGGTCTCCTGCTGGGTGCGGGCGAACCAGTCCCGGTTCATGTCGAAGCCGTACTCGTTCTGCCGCCGGTTGGCGTCGCGACCGTCCGGGTTCTGAGTCGGCACGATGACGGTGACCAGGTTGTCGTTCCGTTCGGCGACCGCGCAGGACAGCCCCGACGCCAGCTCGTACAGGGTCTTGAGCGCGGCGTCCGTGCCGCTCTTCTCCCCGCCGTGCACGTTCCCGGCCACCCAGACGATGGCCGGGCGGTCGGCCGCGGTCTCGGCGGCCTTCCTCGGCTTCGTCCGGCGCGGGTCCCGCAGGTCGCGGATGTCGTCGGCGATCTGCCGCAGCGCGCCCGGCCGGACGTGCCGCTCGTTGGAGACGATGGCGTACGGCAGCGGCTGGCCGAGCACGCTCGTCGCCAGGACGCCGGTGACCACGCGGTCGGAGGCCGTGTCGACGGCCTTCAGGTAGCCACGGACCTCGTCGTTGGTGACGACCCGCTCCTGGCCCGTGCCGAGCGGGAAGCCCAGCGCGGACTCGGGGCTGGGCACGGTGGACAGCCGCGCGGCAGGGTCGTTGCTGCAACTGGGGGGCGTGGGGGCGGCGCCGGCCGGCGCGCCTCCGAGCAACGGCGTCAGACCGGCGAGCAGCAGCAGCGCGGCGACACCGGCCGTTCTTCTCGGGTGGACCGCCCTGAGCGGGCGCTTCGACAGGCGCATGGTGAATGCCTCGTTTCACTCGGCGGGAGATCAAGCGAGCTGGATCGAAACGTATCGACCTGCGGTTTCCTGGGGCAAGACTCGGTTCGTGCGGTCAGTGGGCGCGGTGCCCGCCCTCGCCACCGGTGGTGGGCAGGCTGCCGAGCACGTGGTTGATGATGTGGATCCGCGCACCGGCGACCTGGTAGTCGGCGCACACGGTGTCGGCCTGGTCGGCCAGGCGGGCGTTACCCCCACCCCCGGTGACGGTCAGGGTGGTGCCGGCGAGCGTGGTGACCGTGCCGGCACTCACCAGGTCGGACAGCGACAGCGACCCGGCGACGAGGTGTTCGCGGAGCAGACCGCGGAGCTTGTCCCGGTCGGCCACGAGGAGTTGGTCCAGGTTGTCCTCGGAGAACTTGGCCGCGAACGCGTCGTCGCTCGGGGCCAGGATGGTCACCCCCGAGCCGCCGTGCAGGTCGGCGGACATGCCGGACGCCCGCACCGCTGCCTCGAACGTGGTGAGGACGGGCAGCCACTGCAGAGCCGCCTCGGCCGGCTGACCGGCCAGCGCCGCCGGATTGCCGGGCTCGCTGCCGGACGGCAGCAGGTCGCACAGCGGGCCGCTCACGACGGGTGCCGCCTTCGGAGCGGCGCCGCCGGCCGCGGCCGGCGAAGGGGTGCCGGCGCCGGAGCAGCCCGTGCCGGTGAGCGCCAGGGACAGCGCGACCGCGGCGAGCGCAGCGGTCCGCCGGCGGGCCGGCCACCGGAGCCGGGGGAGGGATCGGGATCGCGGGGGGATGACGGGCCGTTCCACGGCGTTCTCCGCTCGGGTCGGGTCGTACCGGCAGGCCCGGGAGGCCGGACCTGCCGGTACGACGGTCAGCGGGTCAGAGGGTCGCGCACTGGCCCGACTTCGGGCCCGTCGCCGAGTTGCCCAGCTCCAGGTCGACCGGGGCCGCGCTGTTGCCGTCACAGCGCAGCGGGCCGGTGACCGTGTTGGCGGCCAGCAGCGGCGCGTCGCCCCGGTTGCCGGACACGTCGACCGGACCCTCGACCGTGGTGTCGACGACCACCACGGGCCCGGTGCCCTGCGCGATCCGGACCGGGCCGGTGACCTTCGTGTCGGTCAGGAACACGCCGGCGGCGCCGGCGGCGTCCACCGGGCCGGTGATCGACGAGCCGGTGGCGACCAGTGTGCCGCCGGCCCGCACCCGGACCGGACCGGTCACCGTGGCGTCCCGCAGGCAGGTGAAGCCGGAAACCACCAGCGGACCGCTCCGCGGGCCGGTCACCGTCGGGTACACCCGCTCGGCGTCGACCAGCTTCTCCACCGCCTGCCCGTCGAGCAGCAGCGGGATCAGACCCCGCTCGGGCTGGGCGAGGGGCACCACGTACCCGTCGGCGACCTTGACCACCTTCCAGCCGTGCGCGGCGAGCCGCTGCGCGACGGTGGTCCGCTGGCCGGCCGGGCCGTCGGTGCGCTCGCCGTGGTACTGCTCCTCGGTGAGCCGGTAGGCGCACGGCACGTCGGTGAGGATCTGGTCGGCGCGCGGGGCGTCCAGGGGCGGCGGGGCCTCACCCGGGTGCGGCGACGGGTACGCCGCGATCGGCCGGGAGCCGCGGAAGACGATCCGGCCGGTGTTCGACACCTGGAAGGTGATCCCGTCGGCCCGCGCCGAGGTGATCTCCTTGAGGTTCGCCCGGTGGTAGTCGAGGAACTGCTGGAACGTCCACAGCGCCGAGAACGTCTTGCGCCGCCGGTTGTTCGCCGTGTTGCCCTCGTCCGGCCGGGTCGTGCCGCCGGAGCTGCGCAGCTCCAGCAGGGAGTTCACCACGTTCTTGAGCCCCAGGGTGTTGCGCAGGATGGTCTCCTCGCTCAGCCCCACGTTCCCGCCGCCGTTGCAGCCGTACGGGCAGGGCCACCAGCCGTCCTTCGCGCCCTGGGTGTACATGTGACCCTCGATCATGTGCTGCGACTCGTCGAAGATCGGCTGGGCGACGTTCTGGTGCCGCGGCGGCAGCATCGGCAGGTCGCCGGCGCTGGAGTTGCCGAACTCGTGCCCGTCGTAGCCGGCCACCGGCCGGTAGTCGCGCAGCATCCGCATCAGCGCGAAGGTCTCCGGCTGGCGGATCAGCGAGTAGTCCCGGTTGAGGTCCTGGCCGGTGGAGTTGCCCCGGGTGTTGGCCGCCCGGCCGTCCCCGTTGATGGTGGGCACGATCAGGACGGTGGTGTGCGACAGCAGGTCGAGCGTCCGCGGGTCGTCGCTGAAGGCCAGCTGGCGCGCCATGATCAGGCAGGCTTCCCGGTCACCGGGCTCGTTGCCGTGCACGTTGCAGTTGACCATCAGCGGCGAGGTCGCGGCCACCGCCGCCGGGGTGGCCGGCGGGGTGGGGTAGCCGATGACGAACATGTTGATCGGGCGGCCGAGCGCGGTCCGGCCGATCTCGGTCACCCGGACCCGGTCGCTCGCCTCGTCGACCGCCGCGGTGTACGCGTACTCGTTGACGTCGCTGGTGTACTGGGCCGCGAGGGTGGTCTCCCACTGGGTCCGGAGGTTCTGGCCCGGCACGGCGGGGTCGCCCCAGGGGGCCCGGGTGGTGCCGGCCACCGGCGCCGAGTACGGCTCGGCCGTGGTGCCGACGCGGGCGCGGACCCGCCACTGGAACCGGGTGCCCGGGTTGAACCCGGCGTCGGCGAAGGTGGGCGAGGAGTTGTTGATCTGGCGGTTCGGCCGCCAGACGCCGGTGATGACCGCCGGTCCGGCCGCCGTGTCGTCGGCGGCGACCGGGGTGCGCTCGATCTGGTAGTCGGTGGCGCCCTCGACCGGCGTCCAGGCGAGGGTGGCGTAGCCGTCGCCCTGCACGACCGTCAGGCCCTGGACCTGGTTCGGCTCGGCCGGGTCGGCCTGTGCGGGAAGGGGTCCCGCGAAAGCCGCCAGGCTGGCGGCGAGCAGGGCGGAGAGGATGGCCGTCGTCCGTCTGTCTCTCATGGATGCTCCAGAACAGGTGGGATGACTCGGTCCGCACAGCCAACGCGAGCCGACCCGTCCCTGGTCGACGGTCAGCGATTTCTTGAGGTGGATCTGAGGATCCGCGGCTCAGGCCGGCCGGAGCCGGTAGCCCACCCCGCGCACGGTCTCCACGAGGCCGGCGTCGTCGAGCTTGCCCCGCAGGGCCGCGACGTGGACGTCGAGGGTGTGCCCGGCGCCCCAGGTGGTCTGCCAGACGTCCATGAGCAGCCGTTCCCGGGGCACCACCGTCCCGGCCTGCCGGGCCAGCGCCATCAGCAGCGCGAACTCCTTGCGGGTCAGGACGACCTCCCGGTCGCCGAGCCAGACCCGCCGGGCGTTGAGGTCCAGCCGCAGGTCGCCGACCTCCAGCGCCGCCTCGATCCGGGCGGTGCGCGCCGCGCGGCGCATCACCGCCTCGATCCGGGCCTGCAGCTCGGCCATCGAGAACGGCTTCACCACGTAGTCGTCGGCGCCGGCCCGCAGCCCCGCCACCCGATCCCGCTCGTCGCCGCGGGCGGTCACCGCGATGATCGCGATGTCCTCGTTGTGCCGGCGGATCTCCCGGCACGGTGCCAGCCCGTCCCGGTCGGGCAGGTTGAGGTCGAGCAGCATGAGGTCCACCGGCCCGGCCTCGACCGCCTCCGACGCGGTCGTGGCCGTGATGACCGAGTTGCCCCGGCGGCGCAGCGCGGCGGCGAGCGCGGACGCGACTCTCAGGTCGTCCTCCACCAGAAGCACCCGCACCGCGTCTCCTCGAACCTCGTTGTCACAGGTTCACGCGAGTCTGTCCGATCCGAGCCGGCCGCGACCAGCCCGAACGGAAGATCACGACCGGAAGATCATGCAGGTCGAGCCGTCGGGCGGATTCCGCGAAGCCGTCAATCGCGGTCCGCGACCTGCGATCTTGGCGAGTTGCCGTTCGCCACGAACGCCCGGTCGCCAAGATCGCGCGGGTCCTCGCGAGACACGCCGCGAGCCCGCCTCAGGAGTTGTCCGCCGCCCGGAGATGGAGCGGGAGGACGAACGCGGTGGTGACCGCCAGCTCCCGGTCGAGCACCTCGTCGCGGGGGACGAAGACCATGGCGCGGCCCTCGCCGAGCACCACGTCCTCCTGACGCGCCTCGGTCGTGCCGTGGAAGACGTGGACCGTCACCGTGTGCGGGAAGCCCTCCTCATAGGGGCGCGGGCCGGTCCAGAGGGGATGCAGCTCGCCCGCGGTCAGGCCGGTCTCCTCCAGCAGTTCCCGGCGGGCGGCCTCCTCCGGCGTCTCGCCGGGCTCGATGTGGCCGCCGGGCAGGCCCCACTGGTTCGGCGAGACGGGCGCGTGCTCGTCGCGGTGCTGCAGGAGAACGGCGCCGGAGGGGTCGACGAGCAGGACGAGCGCTATGTCGTAGCTGGCCATCGCGGAATCATTCCACGGCGGCATCCTCGGCGCGGGGCCGTCGGCGCGGGTCTTCCGGTCAGCCGGAGCCAGCCGGCCCACTAGCATGAGTCCGGTGCCGGAGGAGTTCATCGCTGACGACCACCTGGCCGCATTTCTGCGAACCGCGCGGGCCCAGCCGACCGTCGGCGAACCGGACATGGCGACGTTACGTCAGGCGTCCCGCACCCGGGCCGCGGCGCGTACGCCGGGACCGGACGTCCCGACCGCCGACACGACGATGGCGGGTGTCCCGGTACGGGTCTACGAGCCGGGCGCCGGCCCGGTGGTCGTCTACCTCCACGGCGGCGGGTTCGTCCTGGGAGATCTCGACACGCATGACGCGCAGGTGCGGCGGCTCGCCGTGGCGACGGCCGCGTCGGTGGTCGCGCTCGACTATCGACGCGCGCCGGAACATCCCTGGCCCGCGGCGGTCGACGACGCGGTGGGGGTGGTCAGGCGGGTCGCCGGGGACGGGACACCGGTTGCGGTGGCCGGGGACTCGGCGGGCGGCCTCATCGCGATCCTGGCGGCGCTGCGGCTGCGCGACGAGGTTTCCCTGCTGGCGCAGCTGCTGGTCTGCCCGAACGCCGATCCCACGCTCCGGTGTCCGAGCGTCGAGGACAAGGGGCGCGGCTGGCTGCTCGATGCCGACACCCTTCGTCGATGGGTCGCGATGTGGCTGCCCGATCCCGACACCCGCGACTCGCCGTTGGCCAATCCGCTCGTCGCGGACCTGCGAGGCCTGCCGCCGGCCGTCGTCGTGACCGCCGAGCACGATCCGCTGCGCGACGAGGGTGAGGCCTACGCCGTGCGCCTGCGGGCCGCTGGCGTGCCGGTGACGCACCGACGTGAGCCCGGACTGATCCACAACTTCCCGACCCTGCGGGACGTGTCACCAGCCGCTGCCGCGGCGGAGGACCGTTTCCTCCGGGACGCCGCGCTGTTGTTGGGCCGGCGGTCCCGCTGATCCTCCGTGGCCGGCGCGCAGCCGGGCGTACCACTGGTCACCGGACGCCCAGATGCCTGCCTAGGGAGAAGCCGGCGTCGGTGTAGCCGTGCCGACGGTAGAAGCGCACCGCACCGACGTTGCGGTGGTGGATGCCGGCCGACAGGTAGGTGATGCCTCGGTCGGTTGCCCACCGTTCGGCCGCCTCCAGCAACGCTGCTCCCACCCCGAGCCCCCTCGCATCGGGCAGCACCACCGTGTGCACCTGCGCCGAAGGTTCGGGACGCAGGATCTGATGCTCCGGCGGATCGGGTTGCGACAACACCTCGATCATTCCGACCACCCGGCCGTCATGAGCCTCGGCGACGAGAACACCGCCCCGCCCCGCCTCGTCGGCCAGCACGGCCGTGAAGTGGCGCACCACCGCCTCAGGCTGCGGAAGGCGGTAGACGTCAGGGTCGAGAGCGAGGTGCGCCTCGGCGTTGGCCAGGCGCAACCCCACCAGTGAGGCAACATCCGCCAGGCTCGCCGGCCGCACCGTCAGCCCCACCTCCCGCATGCTCGCGATCCTAGGGCCGACGCCGCAGCCTCAGGGGACCTGTCATGTCCGGCAGGGCGGGGCTCAGTCCATGTCGGGTCGCTTTTCAGCGATCCACTTCTCGACGTCCTCGGCGAGCCAGACGTTGCCCATCTGGAGCATGGCAACGGGCTCGGGGAAGTCCCGGCGGCTGGTGATCTGGTACGCCTGCGGCCGCCGCCCCACGGGAGGGGCGGCGGCCGTCGTGGCTCGGGTCAGCGCAGGCCGGCGGCCGCGAGCAGGTTGCCCTCGGGCAGGGCGGGCAGGGTCCGGCCGGCGGCCATCCGCTGCTCCGCCCGGGCGGCCGTGAACGCGGGATCGCCTGCGATGGCGGACGCGTACGCGGCGGCCGTGCGCGACGCGATGGCGGACCAGCCGTACTGGTCGTGGACCATGGCGCGGGCGCGCCGGGCCAGCAGCCGGGCCCGGTCCCGGTCGGAGAGCAGCGCGTGGACCGCCTCGGCGAGCCCGTCGGGGTCCTGCGGCGCGAAGGTCAGTCCGGTGACGCCCGGCTCGACGATCTCGGCCAGCCCGCCGGTGCGGGACACCGCGAGGGGCGCGCCGGCCGCCGCGCCCTCCAGGGCCACCATGCCGAACGGCTCGTAGATGCTGGGCACCGCGAAGCAGTCCGAGGCGGCCATCACGGCGGGCAGGTCGGTGCCGCCGAGGAAGCCGGGCATGCTGACCGTGCCGCCCAGCCCGAGCCGGTGCACCTCGGCTTCCAGGGTCGCCCGGTACGGGCCGTCGCCGACGATCACCGCGCGCAGCCCGGGGTGCCGGTCGCGCAGCCGGGGCAGCCCGGCGAGCAGGTGCTGCACGCCCTTCTCGTAGACCAGCCGGCCGGCGAAGGTGACCAGCGGGCCGTCCCCGGCGAACCGGGCCCGGGCCGCGGCGACGGCCGAGCCGGGCACCCGCCAGCGGTGCGGTTCCACCCCGTTGGGCACCACGTCGACCCGGGCGGGGTCCACCCCGAACAGCGCGCCCACCTCGTCGCGCATGTAGCCGGAGCAGACGATCACCCGGCCCGACTCGGTGGCCAGCCAGTGTTCGACGCCGTGGATGGTGCGGTTCATCTCCTCGGGCAGCCAGCCCTGGTGCCGGCCGGCCTCGGTGGCGTGGATGGTGCTGACCAGCGGTACGTCCAGGTGCTCGCGCAGGGTCATGGCGGTGTGCGCGACCAGCCAGTCGTGGGCGTGGATGACGTCGTACGCGCCGGACTCGGTGGCGCGCAGGGCGGCCCGGGTGAGGGTGTGGTTGAACGCCATGGTCCAGGCCAGCAGCGAGCCGGTCGCGAGGGGGAAGGTGACCGGGTCCTCGGCGGCGCGGACGATCCGCACGCCGTCGGCGTACTCCTCCAGCGGCGCGCCGTCGGCGTGCCGGGTGACGACGGTGACCTCGTGGCCGGCGGCGGCCAGGGCGACGGAGAGCGCGTGCACGTGGCGGCCGAGGCCACCGACGAGCACCGGCGGGTACTCCCACGACAGCATGAGGATGCGCCGCGTCCGGGGCGGCACGCCGGGCTGCGGCGGGATGGTGGGGCGGGAGGTGAGGGTGGGCCGGTGGGTCCGGTCCGTCGCGGTGGCGGGCTGCGCGCCGACCCGCAGGGTGGTCACATCGATCTCCGTCCATGCATGCTGGTACGCGCCGACGTCACTGGCGGCGTGGGGAGCGTGGTGGGGTGGCCGAACGGCCGGGGATGGACCCGCGCGGGCACGCGCGTCCGCCACCCAGGAAAAGCCATCCGGCGCGAACCCGCATCTGGAAAAGGGCGATCGTGACGGACAACACCTGACGGTCCGGCCCGCCTCAGGTGGGTGGAATTCGGTTACCGTCCGAACGGGTGGATTGGCGGAGCGTGTGGCGGGGCATTAGCGGCGTGCGCACCGGCGGCCCGCCCGTCCGGTGCGCTCATGATCATGGCCGAAGGAGCGACATGCAGGTCTGGCCGGGCGAGAGCTATCCCCTCGGTGCCACCTACGACGGGATGGGAACCAACTTCGCGATCTTCTCCGAGGTGGCGGAGAAGATCGAGCTCTGCCTGTTCGACGAGTGGGACACCGGCGCCGAGCGGCGCGTCGAGCTGCGCGAGGTCGACGCCTACGTCTGGCACGCCTACCTGCCCGGCATCGAGCCCGGCCAGCGCTACGGCTACCGGGTGCACGGGCCGTGGGACCCGGCCAACGGGCTGCGCTGCAACCCGCACAAGCTGCTCCTCGACCCGTACGCGAAGGCGGTCGACGGGGAGGTCAGCTGGGACCCGGCCGTCTACGACTACGAGGTGGGCGGCGACCCGGACCGGCGGAACGACACCGACTCGGCGCCGTTCATGCCGAAGTCGGTGGTGGTGAACCCGTACTTCGACTGGGGCAACGACCGGCCGCCGCGCACCCCGTACCACCACTCGGTGATCTACGAGGCGCACGTGCGCGGCCTGACCATGCGCCACCCCGACATCCCGGAGGAGCTGCGCGGCACGTACGCGGCGATCGGCTCGCCCGTGATGATCGACTACTTCCAGCGGCTCGGGGTGACCGCCGTCGAGCTCATGCCGGTGCACGAGTTCGTGCACGACCACCGCCTGGCCGACCTGGGGCTGCGCAACTACTGGGGCTACAACACCATCGGCTTCTTCGCCCCGCACCACGGCTACTCGGCGCTGGGCCGGCTCGGCCAGCAGGTGCAGGAGTTCCGCGGCATGGTCAAGGCGCTGCACGCGGCCGGCATCGAGGTCATCCTCGACGTGGTCTACAACCACACCGCCGAGGGCAACCACCTCGGGCCGTCGCTGAGCTTCAAGGGCATCGACACCCCGAGCTACTACCGGCTCTCCGAGGAAGATCGTCGCTACTTCGTCGACTACACGGGCACGGGCAACAGCCTCAACGTGCGCAGCCCCCACTCGCTGCAGCTGATCATGGATTCGCTGCGCTACTGGGTCACCGAGATGCACGTCGACGGCTTCCGCTTCGACCTGGCGGCCACCCTCGCCCGGGAGTTCTACGAGGTGGACCGCCTCTCCACCTTCTTCGAGGTGGTGCAGCAGGACCCGGTGGTCGGCCGGGTCAAGCTGATCGCCGAGCCGTGGGACGTCGGCCCGGGCGGCTACCAGGTCGGCAACTTCCCGCCGCAGTGGACCGAGTGGAACGGCAAGTACCGGGACACCGTGCGGGACTTCTGGCGCGGCGAGCCGCACACCCTGGCCGAGTTCGCCTCCCGGATCTCCGGCTCCGCCGACCTCTACCAGGACGACGGGCGCCGCCCGTTCCACAGCATCAACTTCGTCACCTGCCACGACGGGTTCACGCTCAACGACCTGGTCTCCTACAACGACAAGCACAACGAGGCCAACGGCGAGGAGAACCGCGACGGGGAGAGCCACAACCGATCCTGGAACTGCGGCGTCGAGGGGGACACCGACGACCGCGCGGTGCTCGCCCTGCGCGCCCGGCAGCGGCGCAACTTCCTGGCCACCCTCATCCTCTCCCAGGGCGTGCCGATGCTGGGCCACGGCGACGAGCTGGGCCGCACCCAGCACGGCAACAACAACGCCTACTGCCAGGACAGCGAGCTGGCGTGGGTCGACTGGACGCGGGCCGACGAGGACCTGGTGGCGTTCGTCCAGCGGCTCACCGAGTTCCGCAAGCGGCACCGGGTGTTCCAGCGGCGGCGGTTCTTCACCGGCCTGCCGGTCGGCGGCCGGGCCGCCGGCACCGCCCTGCCCGACCTGGCCTGGTACACGCCCGACGGCCGGGAGATGACCGGCGAGGACTGGGGCAACGACTTCGGCCGCTCGGTGGCCCTGTTCGTCAACGGCGACGGCATCCCGGAACGCGGCCAGTACGGCCAGCGCCACCGGGACGACTCGTTCCTGCTGCTGTTCAACGCGCACGACGCGCCGCTGGACTTCACCCTGCCACCGGCCGAGTTCGGGCAGCGGTGGGAGCTGGTCATCAGCACCGCGGACCCGGATCCGGAGAAGACACTGGCGGTCGAGGCGGGCGGGAGTGTCTGCGTCCCCGACCGCTCGCTGCTGGTCCTGGAGAGGACGGCCTGACCATGCCCGACACCCCCCACCCCGACGAGACGACGGCGACGACGGCGCGGGTGGGGTCGACCTACCGCGTCCAGGTCCGCCCCGGCTTCGACCTCGACGCCACCGCCGGCCTCGCCGGCTACCTGGCCGACCTCGGCGTCACCCACCTCTACAGCGCGCCCCTGCTCACCGCCACCCCCGGCTCGCAGCACGGCTACGACGTGGTCGACCACCGCGCGGTCAACCCGGAGCTCGGCGGTGAGGGCGGCCGGCAGCGCCTCGTCCGGGCGCTGCGCGCGGCCGGGCTCGGCCTGGTCGTGGACATCGTGCCCAACCACGCCGGGGTGGCCCGACCGGCGGCCAACCCGGCCTGGTGGGACGTGCTGCGCCGGGGTCGCGCCTCGGCGTACGCGGACTGGTTCGACATCGACTGGGACCGGGGCCGGCTGCTCCTGCCGGTGCTCGCCGACACCCCCGCCGCCCTGGACGACCTCAAGGTGGTCGACGGGGAGCTGCGCTACCACGAGCACCGCTTCCCGATCGCCGACGGCACCGGGGACGGGACGCCCCGCGAGGTGCACGACCGGCAGCACTACGAGCTGGTCGACTGGCGGCGCGGCGACAGCGAGCTGACGTACCGCCGGTTCTTCGCCGTGTCCGACCTGGCCGGGCTGCGGGTGGAGGACCCGGAGGTCTTCCGCGCCACCCACACCGAGATCCTGCGCTGGGCCGCCGCCGGTGACCTCGACGGCATCCGGGTCGACCACCCGGACGGGCTGCGCGACCCCGCCGGCTACCTGGCCCGGCTGCGCGCCGCCGCGCCCGGCGCGTGGCTGGTCGTGGAGAAGATCCTGGAGTACGGCGAGGATCTGCCGGACTGGCCGGTCGACGGCACCACCGGCTACGACGCCCTGGCCGCGGCGGGCGGGCTCTTCGTGGACCCGGACGCCGAGGCGGACTTCACGGCGCTGGACGGCCGGCTCACCGGCCGGCACACCTCGTGGCAGGACCTCACCCACGACACCAAGCTGGCGGCCGCCACCCGGCTGCTCGCCGCCGAGCTGAGCCGGCTGGCCGCCCTCGTCCCCGAGCTGCCCGCCGAGCAGGTCCGGGCGGCCCTCGCCGAGCTGGCGGCCTGCTTCCCGGTCTACCGCGGCTACCCGCCGGAGGGCGCCCGGCACCTCGCCGCCGCCCGCGCCGAGGCCGGCCGCCGCCGCCCCGACCTGACCGCCGTGCTGGACGAGGTCACCGCCCGGCTCCGCGACCCCGGGCACGAGCTGGCCGCCCGCTTCCCGCAGCTCTCCGGCGCGGTGATGGCCAAGGGGGTGGAGGACACCGCCTACTACCGGTGGAGCCGGTTCGTCGCCCTCAACGAGGTGGGCGGCAGCCCCGCCCACTTCGGCGTGCCGCCGGCCGAGTTCCACCGCTTCGCCACCGCCCGGCAGGTGCGCTGGCCGGCGAGCATGACCACGCTCTCCACCCACGACACCAAGCGCGGCGAGGACGTCCGGGCCCGGCTCGCCGTCCTGTCCGAGCTGCCCGGCCGCTGGGCCGAGCGGGTCGCCGACTGGATGTCCCGCGCCCCGCTGGCCGATCCCGCGTTCGCCCACCTGCTGTGGCAGACCGCCGTCGGGGCCTGGCCCATCGAGCGCGAGCGGCTGCACAGGTACGCCGAGAAGGCCGCCCGGGAGGCGTCCGTGTCGACCAGCTGGGCCGACCCCGACCCCGCGTTCGAGCACGAGCTGCACGCCCTGGTCGACCGGCTGTACGACGACCCGGAGCTGCACGCCCAGCTCACCGCGTTCGCCGGCGAGATCACCCCGCCCGGCTGGTCCAACTCGCTCGGGCAGAAGCTGGTCCAGCTCGCCATGCCCGGGGTGCCGGACACCTACCAGGGCACCGAGCTGTGGGAGAACTCCCTGGTCGACCCCGACAACCGCCGCCCGGTCGACTTCGCCGTACGCCGGGACCTGCTGGCCCGACTCGACGCCGGCTGGCAGCCGGCGGTGGCCGCCGACGGCGCGGCCAAGCTGCTCGTGGTCTCCCGGACCCTGCGGCTGCGCCGGGACCGTCCGGAGCTGTTCACCGGCTACCGGCCGGTGCCGGCGCACGGGCCGGCCGGCGCGCACGCGGTCGCCTTCGACCGGGGCGGGGCGATCGCGGTGGCCACCCGTCTGCCGCTGCGGCTGGTCCGCGACGGCGGCTGGCGCGACACGACCCTCGCGATTTCCGGCAACAGTGTTACCGACGTGTTCACCGGTCGGGTCTACAGTGGGTCTGAGCTGCTGATGCACGATCTGCTGAGCACCTACCCCGTCGCCCTCCTCGCTCCCACCGACTCCGTCTCCGTGGAGGCTGCCGCATGACCGAGTTCACGGTGTGGGCGCCCGAAGCCGCCCGGGTGCGGCTGCGCCTGCCCGGCGTCGCCGACCACGACATGCGCCCCGGCCCGGACGGCTGGTGGCGGGCCGAGGTGCCCGGCGCCGGGCCCGGCACCGACTACGCGTTCCTGCTGGACGACGACGACCAGGCGCTGCCCGACCCCCGGTCGGCCTGGCAGCCGCAGGGGGTGCACGGGCCGAGCCGGCGCTACGACCACGCCGCGTTCGGCTGGACCGACCAGGGCTGGACCGGGCGGCAGCTGCCCGGCAGCGTCCTCTACGAGCTGCACATCGGCACGTTCACCCCGGAGGGCACCTTCGACGCGGCGATCGGCCGCCTCGACCACCTGGTCGACCTCGGTGTCGACCTGGTCGAGCTGCTCCCGGTCAACGCCTTCAACGGCGAGCACAACTGGGGCTATGACGGGGTCTGCTGGTACGCGCCCCACGAGCCGTACGGCGGGCCCGACGGGCTCAAGCGCTTCGTCGACGCGGCGCACGCCAAGGGGCTGGGGGTGATCCTCGACGTCGTCTACAACCATTTCGGGCCCTCCGGGGCCTACGCGCCGCGTTTCGCGCCGTACCTCACCGAGCAGAGCAATACCTGGGGCCGCACCGTCAACCTGGACGGGCCGCACTCCGACGGGGTGCGCCGCTACATCGTCGACAGCGTGCTCATGTGGCTGCGCGACTACCACGTCGACGGGCTGCGGCTCGACGCCGTGCACGCCATGCCGGACTCCCGGGCCACCCCCTTCCTGGAGGAGGTGGCCGCCGAGGTGGAGGCCCTCTCCACCCACCTGGCCCGGCCGCTGTCGCTGATCGCCGAGAGCGACCTCAACGACCCGAAGCTGATCACTCCGCGGGAGGCCGGCGGCTACGGGCTGCACGCCCAGTGGAACGACGACGCCCACCACGCGCTGCACACCCTGCTCACCGGGGAACGGCAGGGCTACTACGGCGACTTCGGCTCCCTCGAATGCCTCACCGACGTGCTGACCGGCGCGTTCTTCCACGCCGGCACCTGGTCCAGCTTCCGCAACCGCAGCCACGGCCGGCCCGTCGACCGGCAGCGCACGCCGGGGCACCGGTTCGTGGCGTACCTGCAGAACCACGACCAGATCGGCAACCGGGCCACCGGGGACCGGATCTCCCAGACGCTCTCCGCCGGGCTGCTGCGCGTCGGCGCCACCCTGCTGATGACCGCGCCCTTCACTCCGATGCTGTTCATGGGGGAGGAGTGGGCGGCCAGCACGCCGTGGCAGTTCTTCACCAGCCACCCCGAGCCCGAGCTGGCCACCGCGGTCGCGACCGGGCGCCGGCGGGAGTTCGCGGCGCACGGCTGGCCGCCGGGGGACGTGCCCGACCCGCAGGACCCGCAGACCTTCGTCCGGTCCCGGCTCGACTGGGCCGAGCTGGACAAGCCCGAGCACCGGGAGATGTACGACTTCTACCGGCGGCTCATCGCCCTGCGCAAGCAGCGTCCCGACCTGTCCGACCCCCGGCTCGGCCACGTCGACGTCCGCCACGGCGACCAGTTCCTGCTGATGCGCCGGGGCGGCTGCCTCGTGGTGGCGAACCTGGCCGGCAAGCCGCAGCGCATCAACCTGCCCGGCGTGGTGCGCCGGGTGCTGCTCGCCACCTCCGAGGGGGTCACCGTGATGCGCGACGGCATCGAGCTGCCGCCGGAGTCCGCCGCGATCGTGGCGCTCTGACCGCTCACCGGTCCGGGCAGGCGGCCAGACGGTCCGGCGACCGTGCGCTGCCCGGCGTGCGCCACGGGGCAGCGACGCGAGACGACGGCCGCTAGCGTTCCGCACATGGACGAGGCCGAGCCGAGGCTCGCCGGCATCGCGCACGAGGCGGGCGGCGGCACGGTCCGGCTGCGTCCGGTGGCCGAGCCGGACCTGGCGATGCTCCGCCGGTTCCTCACCGAGCCGGGCCTGATCGGGCTCGACTGGGCCGGCTTTCGGGACGCGGGCGCGCCCGCCCGCCGGTACGCCGAGGACGGCTACCTGGGCGAGCGGGACGGCCGGCTCATCGTCCAGGTCGAGCCCGAGGAGACCGCGGCCGGCCTCGTGAGCTACCAGTCGGGTATCTACAGCGGACGCGCGCCGTACTGGGAGATCGGTGTCGCGCTCCTGCCCGAGTGGCGCGGGCGGGGTATCGGTTGGCGCGCGCAGGCACTGCTCTGCGACTATCTGTTCGCGCACACGCCGGCGCAGCGGATCCAGGCCGGCACCCACCCCGAGAACGTCGCCGAGCAGCGGTCGCTGGAGAAGGCCGGCTTCCAGCTCGAAGGGGTGATCCGGGCCTGCGAGTTCCGCGCCGGCGCCTGGCGCGACGGCTGGCTCTACAGCCGGCTGCGGGACGACCCGTCCCCGTTCTGAGCCGGAACGGTCAGGGGATCGGCCACTCGTGGACCGGGCGGTTGGTGTGCATGAGGTCGACGTAGTGGCGGACCACCTCGCGCAGCGCCTCCGGCCGGTCCAGGTGGTCGGCTGACTCCAGCCGGTGCAGCGTCTCCACCTGCCAGGTCGCGCCGTTGCGGCCGGTCAGGCAGCGCTGCTCGACGATGCCGAGCAGCCGGTCCCGCTCGACCGGGTCGAGGCCCCACCGGTCCAGCCCGTGGTGGGCCAGCGGCAGCAGCCGGCGCAGCACCAGCTCGGTCACCGGCAGGTAGCCCAGCCCCGGCCAGAACACCTGGGCGTCGATGCCGTGCCGGGCGCAGTTGGTGAAGTTCTCCTCGGCCGCGCTGAACGACATCTGCGACCAGAGCGGCCGGTCGGACTCGGCGAGGGCGCGGACCAGGCCGAAGTAGAAGGCGCCGTTGGCGACGGTGTCCAGCACGGTCGGCCCGGCGGGCAGCACCCGGTTCTCGACCCGCAGGTGCGGGCGGCCCTTCAGCACGTCGTAGACGGGGCGGTTCCACCGGTAGATCGTGCCGTTGTGCAGCCGCAGCTCGGCGAGTTTCGGCACGCCCCCGGCGGCCAGGGTCTCCGCCGGGTCCTCCGGGTCGCAGACTGGCAGCAGCGCGGGGAAGTAACGCACGTTCTCCTCGAAGAGGTCGAACACGCTGGTGATCCAGCGTTCCCCGAACCACACGCGGGGGCGTACCCCCTGGGCCTTGATCTCCTCGGCGCGGGTGTCGGTGGCCTGCTGGAACAGCGGCACCCGGGTCTCCCGCCACAGCTCCCGGCCGAACAGCAGCGGCGAGTTCGCGCCGAGCGCGACCTGGACGCCGGCGATCGCCTGGGCGGCGTTCCAGTGGTCGGCGAACTGGTCCGGGCTGACCTGGAGGTGGAACTGGGTGCTGGTGCAGGCGGCCTCGGGGGTGATGGTGTCCGCCGTGGTGGCCAGCCGCTCGACCCCGCTGATCGAGATACGCAGGTCCTCGCCCCGGGCGGCGAAGATCTGCTCGTTGAGCAGGGCGTAGCGCGGGTTGGCCGACAGGGTCTCGGCGGTCAGGTGCTCCGGGCGCAGGGTCGGCAGGATGCCGATCATCACCATGTGCGCGCCGACCGCGCGGGCCTTCTCCTCGGCGGCGTTGAGGCTGGCCCGGACGTGCTCCTCGAACTGGGCCGTGCCGGTGCCGGTCAACCGGCGCGGCGCGACGTTGATCTCCACGTTGAACTGGCCCAGCTCGGTCTGGAAGCTGGGATCGGCGATCGCCTCCAGCACGTCGGCGTTGCGCATGGCCGGCTGGGAGTCCTCGTCGACCAGGTTCAGCTCGATCTCCAGCCCGGTCATCGGCCGCTCCACGTCGAAGCGGGACTCCCGCAGCATCTCGGCGAACACGTCCAGGCAACGCCGCACCTTGTCGCGGTAGCGGGCCCGGTCCTCGCGGCTGAAGGTGCGCACGCCGACGTCCTCGCCCATGGTCACCACCCTGTCACCGTTGGTCCCCCTAACCTCGCACGCCACCGCGGCGCGGGGAAAGAGCCGGGGGACCCATTACTACCCAGCTGTCCCGCCGGTGATCCCTGTCGCGTCGCACAGTGTCGTGGCCGATCCGGCCGGCCCGGCTGGCTAGCATGGCCGGATGCGCGAGATGACCATCAGGCTGTTCGTGGCGGCGGCGATCGCCGAGGCCTGTTCGTGGGCCGCCCTGCTGGCCGGCATGGCCGTCAAGTACGGGCCGCCGCGCAACGAGATCGGCGTGCACGTGTTCGGCCCGGTCCACGGCGCGCTCTTCGTGGCGTACGGGCTGCTCGTGCTGGTGGTGGCCCGGCAGCGGCGCTGGTCGCTGTGGCACACCGCCGTCGCGCTGGCCTGCGCCGTGCCGCCGTTCGCCACGGTGCTCTTCGAGCGCTGGGCCCGCCGCCGCGGCCTCCTCGCCACGCCGGCCGCCACCGAGCGCCCCCTCACGCCGGTCGGCTGACCGCCGGGATCACCCGGCCAGGAAGTCGCCGAGCAGGGCGGCCAGCTCCACCGGCGCCTCCTCGGCCATGTGGTGGCCGGAGGGGATCGACGCCGCCCGCACGTCGTCGGCCCAGTCCCGCCAGATCGCCGCCGGGTCGCCGTACAGGTCGACCATGTCGTCCCGCTCCGACCAGGCGAAGAGCACGGGGCAGCCGATCCGCCTGCCGGCGGCCCGGTCCGCGTCGTCCGCTGCCCGGTCCGGGCCGAGTCCCGCCCGGTAGTCCTCGCACATGGCGTGCACCGTGGCCGGGTCGTGGATGGCCCGGCGGTAGTCGGCGTACGCCTCCGCGCCCATCGCCTCCGGCGAGCCGCCGTACCAGGCGTCCGGGTCGGCGTTGATCACGCGCTCGGCCGGCTTCGCGAGCTGGCCCAGGAAGAACCAGTGCCACCAGCGGGCCGCGAACCGGGCGTCGCAGCGCGCCAGGGCCTCGCCGATCGGCACGCCGTCGAGCACGCCGAGCCGGGTCACCCGGTCCGGGTGGTCCAGCGCGGTCCGCATGGCCACGTAGCAGCCCCGGTCGTGACCGACGACCGCCGCGCGGGAATGACCGAGCGCGTCGAGCAGCGCCACGACGTCGCCGGCCATCGCCCGCTTCGAGTAGGCGGTGTGCGCCGGGTCGCTTGGCGGTTTCGACGAGTCGCCGTACCCCCGCAGGTCCGGGCAGATCACGGTGTGCCGGTCGGCGAGCAGCGGCGCCACCCGGTGCCAGGTGGCGTGGGTGCGCGGGTGCCCGTGCAGCAGCACCACCGGCGGCCCGGAGCCGCCGTGCCGGACCCGCAGGCGCACCGGGCCGACGTCGATGTGCTCCAGGGTGAATCCGGGGAACATGGCGAGCCGGTGCCCCGGCGGGCGGCAGCGGAAACCTCAGCCGAGCGCCGAGCAGGCGGCGACGCCGGCGACCAGCAGCACGCCGAGCGCCGCCTGCAGCAGCAGCGCCGGCCCCAGGTGCGACCAGACCGTGGCGGTGCGCGGGGTCAGCAGCTGACCGGTGGTCAGGTTGACGATGCGCTCGATCCGGGGCGGCAGGTCGGGGTCGCGCTGCGGGCGCAGGGTCAGTTGCAGGTGGTCGCCGGGGTGCAGGGCGCTCTGCGGCAGGTGGCCGTGCAGCTCGACCTCCACGAGCCGGTCGGTGGCGTCGCGTACGCGGACCGGCGTGACCAGGAACTCGGGCCCCTTCTTCAGCTCCTTGAAGCTGCGCCGCGCGCCCCCGCCGCCGCTGCTGAGCAGCGCCCGGACCACCCGCAGCAGCAGCCCCACCACGCCCGCCGCGGTCAGCACCCCGACCAGCACCGGCTGACCCACCCGCACCTCGCGGGCGTAGCCCTCCTGGAGGCGGGCCAACCGGCCGGTGACGATCCGTTCCGTCGGATGGACGGCGTGGCGGATGTGCAGCTCCGTGTCCATGTTCACCACCGAGAGTCCCGTCGCGTTCACTGATGGTATCGATTCCCCGGGTTGAACGACGTGAATGAACACCGGTCACGGCCGGCCCCGGAAGGTGACATCCGGGGTCGCGCGGGTATGCGTGCGGCCGAGCTGGAAAGGGGTCGAGCATGCAGCTGTCCTTCCTGCGCCCGCTCTACGACCGTCCCGGGCCGTGGTGCTCGGTGTACCTGGACGCCTCCCGGGACACCCACGACGCACGTCCGCAGGTCGACCTGCGCTGGCGCGCGCTCAAGGGGGAGCTGATCGGACAGGGCGCCGACCAGTCGACCGTCGAGGCGGTTGAGGAGGTGGTCCGCCGGCACCAACCGATGCCCGGCGACTACGGCATCGCCGTCTTCGCCACCCGGGGGCGGGTGGTGCTCACCGAATACCTCTCCGCACCGCCGCTGCGCGACCTGGCCACCTGGTCCGCGCTGCCGCACACCATGCCCCTGGTCGCCCAGCGCGGCGAGCAGATCGCCTGGGTGCGGGTGCTCGCCGACCGGACCGGGGCCGACGCGGTCGCGGTCAGCGCCGGCGGGGTGCCGCGGCGCGCCACGGTGAAGGGGCGGGAGAGCCGGCAGCTGCGCCGGGTGCAGCCGGGCGGCTGGTCGCAGTCCCGCTACCAGCGGGCCGCCATGGAGGCCTGGCACCACAACGCCGGTGACGCCGCGGCGGCCACCGCCGAGCTGGCCGACCGGGTCGGCGCGGACGTGGTGGTGGTGGCCGGGGACATCCGGGCCACCGGGATGATCGCCGCCCAGCTGCCCGAGCGCTGGCAGGACGTGCTGGTCCGCACCGACGCCGGCTCGCGCGAGAGGATCGGCGCCGACGACACCCTGATGGACGACATCACCGTGCAGACCATCGCCGAGGTCGCCGACCAGCGGATCGCCACCGCGCTGGACCGCTTCGGCGTGCAGGAGGACGTCGGCGCCGGCCTCGACGCCGTGGTCTCCGCCCTGCAACGCGACCAGGTCGACACCATGCTGATCGTCGACGACGCGTCCGCCGACGGCGAGCTGTGGGTGGGGCCGGAACCCACCGAGATCGCCACGGACCCGGCACAGCTGCGGGACATGTCCGTGGCCGACCCGCAGAAGGTACGGGCCGACGCCGCGCTGCTGCGCGCCCTCATCGGCACCGACGCCGAGCTCACCGTGCTCGCGCCGGAGGAGGCGCCGGAACTCACCGACGGGGTCGGCGCCGTGCTGCGCTACGTCGACGTCAGCACGCCCGGGCGGGGCAATGGCTGACCGTACGGTGGCGGACCTGGTCGTCGAACGGCTGCGGGCCTGGCGGGTGCCTCGGGCGTTCGGCTACCCGGGGGCGGCGATCGCCCCCCTGGTCGGCGCGCTCGACGCGGCGGGCGGGGACCCGGAGTTCATCCCGGCGCGCCACGAGGAGACCGCCGCGTTCATGGCCACCGGGCACGCCAAGTTCACCGGCGAGATCGGGGTGTGCCTGGCCACCCAGGGGCCGGCCGCGGTCCACCTGCTCAACGGCCTCTACGACGCCAAGCTGGACAGCAAGCCGGTGGTGGCGATCGTCGGCGAGGACGTCACGGGGCCGCTCGGCGGGGCGCACGAGGAGATCGGGCTGAGCCGCCTCTTCGGCGACGTCTGCAACCAGTTCGTCCGCTACGGCCGCACCCCGGACCAGGTACCGGTCCTGCTGGACCAGGCGTTCCGCACCGCGGCGGCCACCCGCAGCCCGACCTGCGTGGTGCTGCCGCACGCGTTGCAGCTCGCCGCCGTGCCCGACCTGCTGCCGCAGGCCGCCGGCGTGATGTCGGCGACGCCGGGCGAGCCGCTGGCCCGGGTGCTGCCGCACGACGCCGACCTGGACGCGGCCGCCGCGTTGCTCGGCGCCGGGCAGCGGGTGGCGATCCTGATCGGGCAGGGCGCGCACGGGGCGGCCGACGAGGTGGTCGCCCTCGCCGACCGGCTCGGCGCGGGCGTGGCCACCTCGCTGCTGGGCAAGCCGGTGCTCGACGAGCGGCTGCCCTTCCACACCGGGGTGCTCGGCGAGGTCGGCACGACCGCCGCGGCGCAGCTCATGGGGGGCTGCGACACCCTGCTCATGGTCGGCACCAACGACCCGTGGACCGACTGGTTCCCGATGCCGGGCCAGGTGCGCACCATCCAGATCGACATCGACGGCCGGCGCGTCGGCACCCGCTACCCGGTGGACGTGCCGCTGGTGGGCGACGCCGCCGAGACCCTGCGCGCGCTGCTGGCGCGGCTGCCGGACCGGCCCAACGCGCAGTGGCGGGGCATCGTGGAGAGCTCGGTCGACCGGTGGCGGGACGCCGCCGCCGAGCGGGCCGCCGCGCCGGCCGAGCCGGTGAACCCGCAGCTCGTGCTGCACGAGCTCTCCGCCCGGCTGCCGCGCGACGGCTCCGTCGCGGTGGACGTCGGTTCGGTCATCTACTGGTACGCCCGGCATCTGCAACTGCCCCCGGGCGTTCGGGCGCAGCTCTGCGGGACGCTCGGCTCGATGGGCTGCGCCCTGCCGTACGCGGTCGCCGCCAAGCTGGCCCGCCCCGACGAGCCGGTGCTCGCGCTGCTCGGCGACGGCGCCATGCAGCTCAACGGGCTGGCCGAGCTGATCACCGTGGCGCACCACTGGCAGGAGTGGCGGGATCCCCGGCTGGTGGTGCTGGTGCTGAACAACCGCGACCAGTCCGGGATGGGTGACGGACGCCCGCCCGGGGCGTTCGCCGCCCGGCGGCCCGACGTGCCGTACGCCGGCTGGGCCCGGCTGCTCGGCCTGCACGGGGTGCGGGTGGACCGGCCGGACCTGGTTGGTCCCGCCTGGGACGAGGTGCTCGCCGCGGACCGGCCCAGCGTGCTGGAGGCCGTGGTCGACCCGTCGGTCGCGCTGGACCCGCCCGAGCCGGCCCTGGCCGACCTGCGCGGCCTGTTCGCCGACGGGGACGCCGCCCGGCGGGTGCGGGAGCGGGTGCTGGAGACCGGGACGGCCGTGGAGGCGGAGGACCTGGTGTAGCGGGACCGGGCCACGCGTCAGGTCGGCACCGCCCTCGGTCGGGGGCGGTGCCGACCGCTGTCGTGCCGCCGGGCCGCGCTGCTTTCGCCCCCGTTCCGCCCGCGACGGCGGGGCACGGCGGAACTGCTCCGGTGCGTGCTGCGCGCGGTGCCGCCGCCCGCCCGCTGATTGGTCCGACCCGTGGGGGGATGCCCCGTTTAGACCCCAGAGGGACGGGAAGCCGGGCCGCGTGGTGAGCGAACGAGGCAAGGTGGGGCCGGGGCGGAAGGTGCCGGTGGGGCCGACGACGGCCGGCGCCGGGCTGACCGGCGACCGGGTCGTGGCGGCGGGCAGCGCCGCCCGGCTCCTGGTCGCCGTGACGGCCCGGGCGCTGCGCGGTGACGACTGCGGCGACCTCGGTCACCCGGGGCCGCTGTCGCGCTTCACCGGGGCCCCGGAGCCGGTGCGCCGGGCCGCCGCGGCGCGGGCCGCCGGTCGGGCCGCGCTCAGCCCCGCACAGGTCGCCGACGTGGACGCCGAGCGGGTGGCCGGCTGGTTCGTCGACCAGTACCCGGCCCGCCGCTGGCCCGGTGCGGTGTTCGGCTCGCCGCACGGCGCCGCGGCGCACCTCGCGGTGGCGCTCGGGGTGCCCTGGCTGCCCGCCGGGTTCGAGGTGGCCGCGCACTGGACGCGGGGCGCGGTGGACCGCCCGGACGCCGCGCTCGACCACGGCGCCGCGCTGGCCGGCCGGCTGCTCGCCGGCAACGCCCGCGTGCACGTCCGGCAGGTGCACTGCCCGGCCAGCCGGGGCGCGTCGGCGGGCGCCACGGTGGCTCTCGCGGTGCGCTGGCGGGCGCTGCCCGTGGCGTACGCCCGGTTCCTGGCCGAAGGGCTGGAGCCCGGGGCGCCGGTGCTGCTGCTGCACGACGCGCGCACGTGGCCGGTGCGGGACGAGGGGAGCGGGCACAGCTTCCAGGTCGGCTGCCCGGCCAGCGGCCTCGACCCGGTCGACTTCCACCCGGACGCGCACGCGCTGCGCCAGGTGCTCCGTTCGGCGGGCGGCGACGGGGCGCGCTGGGCACCGCCGGACGTCACCTCCCCGGCGGCGTTCGCCGAGAACGGCGTGGAGTCCGGTTTCGAGCACGACGCCCGGGAGTGGGGCGGCCGCCAGGGACACCCGCTGCACCGGGTTGTCGTCCCTCAGCCGGACGCGCTGAGCGCGGCCACCGCGGACCTGTACCGGCGCTGGCTGCGCCGGGCCGGCAAGACCGGCGACCGCCTGGTGGTCGAGTGCGGCCGGCTGCTCGACCCGTGGCAGGTGCTCCGGGCGGGCCTGGTGCCCTACTGGTGCGAGAACGCGACCCGCCGCCGGGTGCAGGGGGCCGAGTGGTGGCTCGCCGGCAGCGAGCCGTTCAGCTCGGTGGACGTGCTGCCGGAGCCGCCCGGGATCCGCTCGCCGGCCCTCGCGGGGCTGCCCCAGTGGCTCGCGGTGGCCGGGTTCGGGCGCCGCCGGCGCGCCCTGGACCGGAGCTCCGCGCGCGGCTACCCGGTCACCGCGGTGCCCACCCGCCGTGCCACGGAGGTGTTGCGCAACCAGGCCTACGACCTGCCCGTGCCGCCGCCGCTGCGGATGGCCGAGGCCCTCGCCGCGCTGCGCGACGCGGGCGCCCACCAGGGGTTGCTGGTCTCCTGAGGCCGGCCGTCGGCGGGTCGCCGACCAACCTGGCGAAACATCCTCGCGATCCTGCGGACCGTGATTGAGTACCTACGGAGCGGGAACACCGCTCGCCGCGGAACGGCCCACGACGCCGTGCGGCGGGCGGCCGCCGCTTCCGGCGTGCCGTCACGTAACCCAACTTCCGGCCCGGTGTGTGGCTCGACCACGCGCACGACCGGTTCCGATCCGGGCGGGGGACCTTCCTGAGGGAGGCGCGGATGTTCGGACAGACCACCACACCCACACCACCACCGACCGAGCGGGGCCTGGAGGACCTCGACGCGGCGGCGCTGGCGTACGCGGCACGGATCGCCGGCCTGCCACCCGAGCGGCGGCAGGAGGCACGGGACGACCTGGTGCGCTTCGCGCTGCCCTTCGCCGGGCGGCTGGCCCGCCGCTACCGGGGCCGCGGGGAACCGCTGGAGGACCTGGAGCAGGTGGCCCGCCTCGGCCTGGTCAACGCCGTCGACCGGTACGACCCAGAGCGCGGCTCGTTCACCGCGTACGCGGCCATCACCATCGTCGGCGAGATCAAACGGCACTTCCGGGACCGCACCTGGGGTGTGCACGTGCCGCGCCGGCTGCGCGACCTGATCCTGGAGGTCGGGCAGGCGACGGCGGCGCTGACCAGCGAGCTGTCCCGGGCGCCGACGGTCGCGGAGCTGGCCGAACGGCTGGAGACGCCCGAGGAGGAGATCCTCGCCGCGTTGGAGTCGGCCGCCGGCTACAGCCCGGCCTCGCTGAACGCGCCGGTCGGCGGGGAGAGCTCCGCCGAGTTCGGCGACCTGGTCGGCGAGTCGGACAACGCCCTGGAGTCGGTCGACGACCGGGTCACGGTCAGCGGCCTGCTGCACCGGCTGCCGTGGCGCGAGCGGCGGATCCTCGCCATGCGCTTCTACGGCAACCAGACCCAGGCGGAGATCGCGGCCCGGTTCGGCATCTCGCAGATGCACGTGTCCCGGCTGCTCTCCCGGGCCCTGACCTGGCTGCGCCAGGCGATGCTCGCCGACGCCCCGCCACCGTGGCAGAACGGCGCGGCCGAGTCCGAGCCGGCCAGGGCGAGGATCTCGGTGAAGCAGAACGGCGACCGGGTGGTCGTCGAGGTCGGGGGAGAGGTGGACCGCGACGGCGCGGACCGGCTCCGCAAGGCCATGCTGGAGGCGGTCACCGGGCAGCCCCGCGAGGTGGTGGTCGACCTGGTGGGCGCGGGCGGCTTCGACGCGGGCGGGATCGCCGCGCTGATGGCCGGCCGGGACGCCGCTGCGCGCACCGGGGTGCCGCTGCGGCTGACCCGGGTGCAGCCCGCGGTGCGCCGTTCGCTCGCCGCGGCCGGCCTGCCCGCCGCCGACTGATCCGTCCGGACCGCGCCGGCTCCGTCCACCGGGGCCGGCGCGGTGCCGTACCCGACGGGACCGGGGCGGGCGGCGCGCGCGTACCCGAGCGAAAGGGGCCGGCGCCCGACGGCGCCGGCCCCTCCGCGGTGCGGTCCGGTCAGTCCTCGGTGCTCTCGCCGTGCCCGCGGGGGTGTTCCCAGCGGGGGTTCGACGGCTTGCTGCGCTGTGGACCCAGCTGGGTCTCGTCCGGCTCGATCGTCTCGTCGAAGCTGGGCCGGCGCACCTCCTCCGGCTCCGGCACCTCGACCGGCCGCGCGCCGGACTGCGGCGCGGGCTGGTACTCGACGGCCTCGCGGGCGCCGTGCGCGCCCTCGGCGGCCGGCGACTCCGGGGTGTACGGCACGTGGCGCAACTCCTCCGTGAAGTGCTGCGGCGGCTTGGTGGTGCGCTGCGGCAGGTCGCGGCCCAGGTCGGAGACGAGTGGGCCGTACTTGGCGTCGAAGGCGGGCCGCTCGGAGCGGATCCGCGGCATCCGGTCGAAGTTGCGCAGGGGCGGCGGGCAGGTGGTGGCCCACTCGAGGGAGTTGCCGAAGCCCCACGGGTCGTCCACGGTCACCATGGCGCCGTAACGCCAGGACTTCCAGATGTTGTAGATGACGAAGAGGGTGGACGCGCCGAGCAGGAAGGACCCGAGGGTGGAGATCACGTTGAGCGTGGTGAAGCCGTCGCCGGGCAGGTAGTCGGCGTACCGGCGGGGCATGCCCTCGGCGCCCAGCCAGTGCTGGACCAGGAAGGTGGCGTGGAACCCGATGAACATGGTCCAGAAGTGCATCTTGCCCAGGCGCTCGTCGAGCAGCCGCCCGGTCATCTTGGGGAACCAGAAGTAGAGCCCGCCGAACGCGGCGAAGACGATGGTGCCGAAGAGCACGTAGTGGAAGTGGGCCACCACGAAGTAGGTGTCGTGCAGGTGGAAGTCGGCCGGCGGGCTGGCCAGCAGCACCCCGGTGAGTCCACCGAACAGGAACGTGACCAGGAACCCGATGGCGAACAGCATCGGCGTCTCGAAGGTGATCTGCCCCTTCCACATGGTGCCGATCCAGTTGAAGAACTTCACGCCGGTCGGCACCGCGATGAGGTAGCTGAGGATGCTGAAGAACGGCAGCAGCACCTGGCCGGTGGCGAACATGTGGTGCGCCCAGACGGTCATCGACAGCACGGTGATCGCGATGGTGGCGAGCACCAGACCGGTGTAGCCGAAGATCGGCTTGCGGGAGAAGACCGGGATGATCTCGGTGATGATGCCGAAGAACGGCAGCGCCACGATGTAGACCTCGGGATGGCCGAAGAACCAGAACAGGTGCTGCCAGAGCATCGGCCCGCCGGTGGTCGGGTCGAAGACGTGCGAGTGCAGGATCCGGTCGGCGCCGAGTGCGAACAGCGCGGCGGCCAGCAGCGGGAAGACCAGGATCACCAGGACGCTGGTGAGCAGCAGGTTCCAAGTGAAGATCGGCATCCGGAACAGCGTCATGCCGGGGGCGCGCAGGGTGATGATCGTGGTGATCAGGTTGACCGCGCCGAGGATGGTGCCCAGCCCGGAGACGGCCAGGCCCACCACCCACATGTTCCCGCCGACTCCCGGGCTGTGCTGCGACTCGCTCAACGGCGTGTACGCGGTCCAGCCGAAGTCCGCCGCGCCCTGCGGGGTGACGAACCCGCCGAGGACGATGAGGCCTCCGAAGAAGTAGAGCCAGTACGCGAAGGCGTTGAGTCGGGGAAAGGCCACGTCCGGCGCGCCGATCTGCAACGGCACGATGTAGTTGCCGAACCCGAACACCATGGGCGTCGCGAACAGCAGCAACATGATCGTGCCGTGCATGGTGAACAGCTGGTTGTACTGCTCCGGGGACAGGAACTGCATGCCGGGCTGGCCCAGCTCCGCCCGCATGAGCATCGCCATGAACCCGCCGATGATGAACCACGCGAAGGCTGTGCCCAGGTACAGCAGGCCGATGAGCTTCGCGTCGGTGGTGCGCAGCAGCCGCCACAGCGAGTCGCCCTTGACCGCCCCCCGGACCGGGCCGGGAAAGCCGCCGAACCGGGCCGGCGCGAGGATCGCAGGCCCCCGGTCTCGTGGCTCCGTGACTACCCGCTTAGGCATGGCTTCTCACCCCGTGTGACGACAGACAGGACGGGCACGCGTACCCGACCCTCTGCCCATCAAACCAGGCGAGAGCGGAGAATTCGGTCAGTTCGCCGGCAGCATGGCCCAGACCACCTTGCCCGCGCCCGCCGGGGTGCTGCCCCAGCGCTGGGTCAGCTCGCGGACCAGCATCAGCCCGCGCCCGCCCTCGGCCCGCGGGTCGCGGTCGGTCGCCGCCCGCGGGTCGGCCGGGCTGCCGTCCATCACGGCCACCCGCAGGTACGGCCGGCGCAGGGTCAGCGTCACCTGCATCGGGGTGCCGGCGTGCCGGACGACGTTGCCGACCAGCTCACTGAGGACCAGGGAGGCGGGGCCGGCCAGTTCCGGGATGTTCCACCGGCCGCACGCGTCGGTGACCAGCTCGCGGGCCCGCCGGCAGGCCCCCGCCACCGGCTCCAGCCGGGCGCGCAGCCGCGGGGCCGCGACCGTCCCGGCCAGCGCCGCCGCCTCCGCGCAGTCGCCGCGGACCGGGACCACCCGGCAGGCGGTGGTCTCGGTGAGCCAGGCCGCCGCCTCCGGCGGAGGGGCGGACAGCACCATGGGCACGGCCGGCCAGTCCGCGGCCCGGCGGGCGGCGGCCGCGAAGACGGACAGGGCGAGCGGGTCCGTGACGTCCAGCTTCTCCAGGTCGACCACGAGGGCGTCCGGCTGCGCGGCGAGGCACCGGTCCAGCACCGTGTGCACCGAGCGCATCGTGCCCAGGTCGAGCGCGCCCGCCAGCCGTACGACGGTGACCGGCGTCTCGTCGCGGACCTCGCACCTGATCCGGGTCGACATCCAGGCCCTCGTTTCCATCTCGTCGGGGATCTGGAAATACCCGCGCCCGGGGCGGGTGAAACCGGACATCCGGCTCCGGGTGAGCCTGGTCAGCGCCGCTTTGCGCCCCGGGTGGTGAGCAGCCCGAGGGCGATCATGCCGACCCCGAGCAGGAAGTGCAGCCAGTTGTCCGCGCCGTTGAGCGGGATGAAGTTCGCGCCGCTGTTGTGGTCGACCACCAGGCCGTAGAGCCAGAGCACGAGATAGATCGCGCCGCCGCCGACCAGGAACGCCCGCGCGCCGGAGACCGACCGGGCCAGCAGCAGGCCGGCGATCCCGAACAGCAGGTGCACGATGTTGTGCAGCACCGAGGTCTGGAACAGGCCGAGCAGCTTGGCGTCCGAGTCGTGCCCGGCGAACTTGAGGTCGCTGTAGTGGGTGGTGATGCCGGGGATGAAGCCCAGCACGCCGATCACCAGGAAGAGCACGCCGACCGTCGCCGCGGCCCGGCGTACCGGCGCGCGGCCGTCGGCCGGGTTGCGTCGCCCACGGGAGTGGGCCATCGAGTTCGTCATGCCGGCCTCCTCGCCAGACAAGGGACCGGGCGGCTTTCCCGGGCACACCGGGGGCAAACGCGCAACCGGCGCGAACCCTTCGGGTCAGGCCGGCTGCAACGACCGGGCGGCGAGCCGGCGGACCCCCTCGTACAGCTCCACGTACCGCTGGGCCATCCGCTCCGGGGTGAACCGGACGGCCGCCTCCCGCCGGCACTCGTCCTCGTCGAGCAGCCCGGCGGCCAGCACCAGCTCGCCCAGCTCCTCCTCGTCGGCGGTGAGCAGCCCGGTGCGGCCGTGCTCGATCAGCTCCGGCAGGCACCCGCGGGTGGTGGCCACCACCGGCGTGCCGAGCGCGAGCGACTCGACCACCGCGGTGCCGCCGGGCTCCTCCCAGCGCAGCGGGAACAGCGAGGCCCGCGCCCCCGCCACCAGGTCGTCGCGCTCCTGCCCGGCGACCGTGCCAACCCAGCGCACCAGGTCGCCGTCGACGTGCGGGGCGACCTGGTCGTAGAAGAACCGCACATCCGGGTTCTGCCGGGCCTCGTCGCCCGCCGCGGCCAGGTCCTCGGGCCGGTGGTACGGCCCCACCGGCCCCGCCAGCACCAACGGGAAGCCGACCTGCCGGGCCAGCCGGGCGCCCAGGTCCTGCCCCTTGCCCGGGTTGATCCGGCCCAGGATGACCACGTGCTCACCCTTGGCCACCGCCGGCCGGCGGTCCGCGCCCACGGCCAGCGGGGTGGACAGGTGCACGTGACCGACCGAGTGCTCCTGGAGGGCCCGCGGCGCGCGGGCCAGTTGTGCGGCGGAGACGCCGTTGACCCGCACCCGCTGGCCGCCGTCGAGGTTGCCGTACAGCTCCGGGTGCTTGGCCAGGTCCCAGTGCAGGGTGTGCAGCGCCGGCGGGGCGTCCGGGCCCATCGCGGCCAGAGTGGCCAACCCGGCCGCCTCCACGTGATCGTGCACCAGGTCGATGTCGTCGCGGGCGCGCAACGCGCGCACCACGCCGTGCAGGTGCGCCTGGGCCACCCCGCAGACCTGGTTGTACGGCCGCTGCAGGTTCTGGAACTGCCCGTCCGGGAAGACCGAGATCCGCTCGTCGACCGGCAGCGTGCTGCTCTCCACCGAGGCGAGCACCACCCGCACGCCGAGCCGGCGCAGCTCCGGCACCAGCGTGGCGACCACGTTCTCGATCCCGCCGTAGCCGGGTGGCGGCACGGACAGCCAGGGACCCGCGTTCATCAGGACGGTGAGGGTCATCGTGCGCGGTCCCTTCCTCGTGCGGCGCTCACCGGTTCACGCCGCCACACGCCGGCGCGGCACCCGGTGTTGCAGCTGCGCCAGTGGCGGCCGTTCCTCGATCGAGACGTCGCTGACCACGATCTCGCGGTCCAGGTTGGGCAGCGCCTCCGAGCCGCCCCGCCGGAACTGGGTCAACAGGGCGGTCGGCTCCAGCCCGGGCACCGCCCAGCCGCGCCGCTGCAACCGGGACCAGACGGTCAGCAGGATCTGCGCCGACATCCGGCCCAGCGCGGCGGTGTCCTGGTGCCGGTGCTTGCGCTCGCCCAGGTCCACCTGGGCCAGCGCGTCCAGCCCGACCAGCTCCAGCAGATCGATGAGCATGGCCGTCTCGACGCCGTAGCCGGAGACGAACGGCAGCTGCGCCAGCACCTCGCGGCGGCCCGCGTACTCCCCGGCCAGCGGCTGGACGAAGCCGGCCAGCTCCGGCCAGAACAGGTTCAGCAGCGGCCGGGCCATCAGCTCGGTCACCCGGCCCCCGCCGTCGGCCTCCACGCCCGTGGTCCCGACCAGGGGCCGGTGGTAGAAGCCCTTCACGAAGTCCACCGACGGGTCGGTGAGCAGCGGCCCGACCAGGCCGGTGACGAAGTGCGGCCGGAACTCCCGCAGGTCGGCGTCGACGAACGCGACGACGTCACCCTCCGCCGCCGCCAGCCCGGCCCACAGCGCGTCGCCCTTGCCGGTGAGCCGGGGCAGCCCGCGCGTCATGGCGTCCTGGCTGACCACCTCGGCGCCGGCCGCCCGGGCCACCTGCGCGGTCCGGTCGGTGGACCGCGAGTCCACCACGATCAGCTCGTCCACCAGCGGCACCCGGTCCATCAGGTGCTGCCGGATCGTCGAGACGATCGCCCCGACGGTCGCCTCCTCGTTGTGGGCCGGCAGCACCACGCTCACCCGGCTCGGGCCCTTGGCCCGCAGCAGGCGACGCGCCGGCCAGTCGTCGGCGGACGTGGTGCGGTACGTGGCCCAGGCCTCCACCACAGGTGAGACGGTCGACTCTGTATCCCGCACAGGCACTCTCCCAGATCGTGGTGGAACCACGGGCTCCTGGATTGCCCAGTCCGCGGCCCGTGCTAACCGGATCATGCCGAACACCTGATCACCAGTCCGGTACGGGCCGGTTCCCGCGCGGTGAACGTCTGATTGCGCGTCCGTCCGCGTTTGGGGAGGCGGCCGCCCGGGGAGTGCTCTCGGCAGTCTGTCGTCGTGGAAGGGTCGGGAGTATGCGCGCGTGCCGGGTGGGACTGGTCGGGGCCGGCGGGGTGGCGCAGCGCCACGCTCGTGTGCTGACCGGCTTCGAGGACGTGGAACTGCTCGGGGTGACCGACGTCGCCCCGGAGGCGGCGGAGGCGCTCGCCGGCGCGCACGGCGCCCGGGCCTTCCGCGACGTGGACGACCTGCTCGCCGCCGGCCCGGACGCGGTGTACGTCTGCGTGCCACCGTTCGCGCACGGTCCCGTCGAGGAGGCGGTGATCGACGCCGGGGTGCCGATGTTCGTGGAGAAGCCGGTGGCGCTCGACCTGGAGACCGCGGAGCGGGTCGCCACGCTGGTCGAGCGGCGCGGCCTGCTCACCGGGGTCGGCCACCACTGGCGCTACCTGCACGTGGTGGAGGAGGCCCGGCAGCTGCTCGCCGACCGTCCGGTACGGATGGTCAACGGCGCCTGGCTGGACAAGGTGCCGCCGGTCGCCTGGTGGGCGCGCCGGGACCGCTCCGGCGGGCCGGTCGTCGAGCAGGCCGCGCACGTCCTGGACCTGGTCCGGCTGCTGGTCGGGGAGGCGACCGAGGTGACCGCGTACGGCGACGGCACCCCACCGCCGGTGGAGGGCGCGGACATCGACTCCGTCACGGCGGCCACCCTGCGCTTCGCCTCCGGTGCCGTCGGCACTCTGGCCGCCGCCTGCGTGCTCGGCTGGAAGCACCGGGCCGGCCTGGAGATCCTCGCCGACGGGCTGGCCCTGTCGCTGGCCGAGGACGGCCTGACCGTCTGCGACGCCGAGGGCGAACGGCACCTGCCCGCCGACCCGGACGGCGCCCGGGTGGCCGTCGACCGGGCCTTCGTCGACGCGGTCCGGGGGATCGGCGACGACGTCCGGGTCCCGTACGCCGAGGCGCTGCGCACCCAGCGGCTGGCCCTGGCGGTGGCCGAGTCGGCGCGTACCGGGCGGGCGGTGGCGCTGCCCACCGGGCCGGCCGCGCGGCTCACCGCCGCGGTCGCCGACGCGGCGCCGGCCGGGCCGACGGGGGTGGCCGTCGATGCGTGACCGGGTGGTGGTGGTCAGCGCTCCGGGCCGGGTCGAGCTGGTCGAGCAGGACGCGGCCGAGCTGCGCGAGGGCACCTTCCGGGTGGAGACCCTGTTCAGCGGGGTCTCGGCGGGCACCGAGCTGAGCTACGTCAAGGGCACCAACCCCTATCTCCACGTCACCTGGAACGCCGACCTCGGGCTGTTCCAGCCCGGCGGCGCCGGCACGCCGTACCCGGTCACCCGGCTCGGCTACATGCAGGTCGGCCGGGTGGTGGAGAGCCGCACCCCGGCCGTCGCCGTGGGCACGGTCGCCGCCATGACGTACGGCCACCGCAGCGGCCACGTCGCCGACCCGGTCGCCGAGCGGTTCGTGCCGCTGCCCGACGACCTCGACCCGCTGCTCGGTGTCTACGTCGCGCACATGGGCCCGATCTGCGCCAACGGTCTGCTGCACGCCGCCGCCGACCTGTGCGGCACCGACGTCCGCTCGCTCGGCGACGGGGTACGCGGGCGGCGGGTGGCGGTGGTCGGCGGCGGAGTGGTCGGTTTGCTCACCGCGCTGTTCGCCCGGCGGCACGGCGCCGCCTCCGTGGTGGTCCTGGACCCCACCCCGGCCCGGCGGGAGGCGGCCGAGGCACTCGGCCTGGAGACCCTCGACCCGGCGGCGGACGATCCGGCCGTGGTGCTCAAGACCCGGTGGAACCACGCTGCCGGCGACCGGGGCGCGGACGTGGTCTTCCAGTGCCGGGGGCAGGACTGGGCGCTCCAGCTCGCGCTGCGACTGCTGCGGCCCCAGGGCACGGTGATCGACCTGGCGTTCTACCAGGGCGGCGCGGACGCGGTCCGGTTCGGCGAGGAGTTCCACCACAACGGGCTGTCGCTGCGCTGCGCCCAGATCGGCCGGGTGCCGCGTGGGCTGGCCCCCACCTGGGACCGGGAGCGGCTCTCCGCGGAGACCGTCGAGCTGCTGCGCCAGCACGGTGACCTGGTCCGTAAGCACCTCGTCTCCGCCGTGGTGCCGCTGGACGAGGCGCCCGTGCTGCTCACCGACCTGGCCGAGCGGCGCCGCTCGGAGCTGCAGGTGGTGCTCACCGGCTGAGCCTGGGCGGGCCCGGTTACGGTGCTGCCATGACCACCGACGCCGCCCGCCCGCCGGGGCTCGCCGCCCTGCTGCCGTACCTGCGCGCCCACCGCGGCACTCTCGTCGCGGTGGGCGTGCTGTCGTTCACCGGCGCGGGGGCGGCGCTGGCCCAGCCCCTGCTCACCCGGGGTGTGCTCGACCGGATCACCGCCGGCCGCCCGGCCACCGGGCTGGTCGCCGTCCTGGTGGCCCTCGTGGTGGTCGGCGCGCTGCTGGGCGGGCTCCGCGACTTCCTGCTCCAGCGCACCGCCGAGGGGCTCGTGCTGGGCACCCGGCGGCGGCTCGCCGGGCACGTGCTGCGGCTGCCGATCGCCGAGTACGACCGGCGCCGCACCGGCGACCTGCTCTCCCGGGTCGGCGCGGACACCACGCTGCTGCGGGCGGTGGTCACCTCCGGCCTCTTCGAGACCGTCACCGGGGCGGTCATGGTGCTCGGCGCCGGCACCGCCATGCTGCTGCTGGACCCGCTGCTGTTCGGGGTGACCCTGGCCGCCGTCGCGGTCGGCGTCGGCTTCGCCCTCACGGTCGCCCGGCGGGTGCGCGGGCTGGCCCGCCAGGCCCAGGAACGGGTCGGCGAGATGACCTCCGCCGTCGAGCGGGCCATCTCCGCGGCCCGGACCATCCGGGCCAGCCGCGCCGAGCGGCGGGAGACGGCGACGGTGGTGTCGAGCGCGACCGAGGCGTACGCGGCCGGGCTGCGGGTGGCCCGGGCCCAGGCGGTGGTGGGCCCGGCCAGCACGGTCACCGTCCAGGGCGCCTTCCTGCTGGTGCTGGCCGTGGGCGGGGCCCGGGTGGCGTCCGGCGCGATCGGCGTGGGTGACCTGGTGGCCTTCGTGATGTTCCTGTTCTTCCTGGTGCTGCCGTTGGGGCAGGCGGTGCACGCGTACACCCAGTTGCAGACCGGGCTCGGCGCGCTGGCCCGGATCGAGGAGATCCTCGCCGTGCCGGGGGAGGGCGCCGACGAGCGGCCGGCGCCGGTCAGCGCCCGGCCCGTCGCGTCCGGGCCGGCGGCGCTGGAGTTCGACCGGGTCGACTTCGGCTACCCGGGCGGCCCGCCGGTGCTGCACGAGGTGAGCTTCACCGTCCCCGCCGGGACCCGCACCGCCCTGGTCGGCCCGTCGGGCGCCGGCAAGTCCACGCTGCTCGCCCTGGTCGAGCGCTTCTACGAGGTGACCGGGGGCGCGCTGCGGCTGGACGGGGTGGACGTGCGCGACCTCCCGCGGGACGCGCTGCGGGCCCGGCTGGGCTACGTGGAGCAGGAGGCCCCGGTGCTCGCCGGCACGCTCCGGGACAACCTGCTGATCACCGCGCCGGACGCCACCGACGACCGGCTGCGCGCCGTGCTCGACGAGGTCAACCTCGGGCACCTGGCCGAGCGGACCGCCGCCGGGCTGGACGTGCAGGTCGGCGAGGGCGGCGTGCTGCTCTCCGGCGGGGAGCGGCAGCGGCTGGCGATCGCCCGGGCGCTGCTGGCCGGGCCGCCGGTGCTGCTGCTCGACGAGCCGACCAGCAACCTCGACGCCCGCAACGAGGCCGCGCTGCGCCGGGCCATCGACGCCGTCGCCGTGCGCCGCACCCTGCTGATCGTGGCGCACCGCCTCTCCACCGTGGTGGACGCCGACCAGATCGTGGTGCTGGACGCCGGCCGGGTGGTCGCCGTCGGCACCCACGACGAGCTGACCTCGACCAGCCCGCTCTACCGCGAGCTGGCCACCCACCAGCTCCTCGTCGGCTGAGCGCGGAAAATGCCCTGACCTGGGGAAACAGTCCCAAACTCGGACACGGCCCGGCGGCCGCCCCGCACGGGTGTCACAATCGGCTCCCGTTCGCGTACCGTTGCCGCTCATGGGTGTGTCGCAACGTCTGAAGACCAGGTTCCGGCGGTTCCTCCAGCGCCCGGGAACGACCGTCGACCTGGCCCCGCTGGAGAAGCTGCTGCCGGCGATCGAGGCCCGCGAGGCGGAGCTGGAGAAGCTCTCCGACGCGGAGCTGACCGAGGCGGCCGGGCAGGCCACCGGCTACGAGGAGCTCTGCGCGGTCGGCCGCGAGGCGGCCCGCCGGGGCCTCGACCAGCGGCCGTACGACGTCCAGCTGCTCGGCGCCATGGCGCTGCTCTCCGGCAAGGTCGCCGAGATGGCCACCGGTGAGGGCAAGACGCTGACCGCGGCCATCGCGGCCTACGGGCACGTCCGGATGGGCAACGGCCCGGTGCACGTGCTCACCGTCAACGACTACCTGGCCCGCCGCGACGCCGAGTGGATGGGCCCGGTCTACGCCCTGCTCGGGCTCACCGTCGGCTGGGTCAACGAGGCGTCCACCCCCGAGGAGCGGCGCGCCGCCTACGCCTGCGACGTCACCTACATCGCGGTCAGCGAGGCCGGCTTCGACTTCCTCCGCGACCAGCTCGTCACCGACCTGTCCGAGCGGGTCCAGCCGGCCCTGAAGACCGCGATCGTCGACGAGGCCGACTCCATCCTCATCGACGAGGCCCGGGTGCCGATGGTCCTCGCCGGCGCGGTCCCCGGCGAGCAGGACCCGGTGCACGCCGCCGCCGCGCTGGTTCGCGGCCTGCGCAAGGACCGGCACTACACGATCGCCGAGGACGGCCGCAGCGTCGCCTTCACCTCGGTCGGCCTGGCCACGGTCGAGGCCAAGCTGGGCGGCATCGACCTCTACGACGAGGAGCACGTCGGGCAGCTCTCCGCGGTCAACGTGGCGCTGCACGCGCACGCCCTGCTGCACCGCGACGTGGACTACATCGTCCGCGACAAGTCGGTCGAGCTGATCGACGAGATGCGCGGCCGGGTGGCCCAGCGCCGCCGCTGGCCGGACGGGCTCCAGGCGGCGGTCGAGGCCAAGGAGGGCCTGGACGCCACGGCCGAGGGCGAGGTGCTCGGCACGATCACCGTGCAGGCCTACATCGCGCTCTACCCGACGGTCTGCGGGATGACCGCGACCGCGGTCCTCGTCGGCGACCAGCTCCGCGAGTTCTTCGGCCTCGAGGTGGCGGTGATCCCGCCGAACACCCCGTGCGTCCGGGAGGACGAGACGGACCGGATCTACGCCACCCGGGCCGAGAAGGAGGAGGCGCTGATCGACGAGATCCGGCGCTGCCACGAGGCCGGCCGTCCGGTGCTGGTCGGCACCCTCGACGTGAAGGAGTCCGAGGGACTCGCCGCCGGCCTGCACGCCGCCGGGGTCTCCTGCGTGGTCCTCAACGCCAAGAACGACGACGAGGAGGCGGGGATCATCGCCGAGGCCGGCGCGTACGGCGCGGTGACCGTCTCCACGCAGATGGCCGGCCGGGGCGTGGACATCCGGCTGGGCGGCAGCGACCAGGCCGACCAGGAGCGGGTCGCCGAGCTGGGCGGCCTCTACGTGATCGGCAGTGGCCGGCACGACAGCCGCCGCGTCGACGACCAGCTGCGTGGCCGGGCCGGCCGCCAGGGCGACCCGGGTGGTTCGGTCTTCTTCGTCAGCCTGGAGGACGACCTGGTCGTGCGGCACGCCGGCGACACCGTCCCGGCGTCGCCCCGGATGAACGCCGACGGCCTGGTCACCGACCCGCAGGTCGACTACGCCGTGGAGCACGCCCAGCGGGTCGCCGAGGGCGTCAACCACGAGATCCACCGCAACACCTGGCGGTACAGCCAGGTGATCGAGCAGCAGCGCAAGGCGCTGGCCGAGCGCCGGGAGCGGCTGCTGACCAGCGACATCGCGGCGCTCATGCTGCTGGAGCGGGTGCCGGAGAAGGCCGGCGAGATGGACGAGGACCTGCTCGCCGAGGTGGCCCGCAAGATCGCCCTCTACCACCTGGACCGGCTCTGGGCCGAGCACCTGGCCGAGCTCTCCGAGGTCCGCGAGGGCGTGCACCTGCGGGCGCTCGGCCGGCTCGACCCGCTGGACGAGTTCCACCGCAGCGCCGTGCCGGCGTTCAACGCGCTGATCCCCGAGATCGAGACGCGGACCATCGCCACCTTCGAGGAGACCGAGTTCTCCGACGGCTGGGAGCCGGACGCCGCCAAGCTGGTGCGGCCGACCGCCACCTGGACGTACCTGGTGCACGACAACCCGTTCGGCTCGGAGCTGGACCGGCTGATCGCCTCGGTGGGCCGGCGGCTCATCTCCGGCTCCCGCTGATCGTCCGCAAGGGGTCCCTTCCGGCGCGTACCGCGCCGGAAGGGACCCCTTTGCGCGGTTTCGATCCCGGTTTGGGAGGGTAGTAGGCCGGGGCTTCGAGTCAGGGAGAGAGCGATCATGGGACAGGCAACGGCGCCGGACGGGTACACCGCGTGGACGGACGCGGAGGTGACGGAGGCCGTGGCCCGGTGAACCTCGACACGCGGGACCCCATGACCGACACCCTCGGAGTGCTGGAGGCCGCCGCGCTGCTGCGGGAGCTGACCGCCGGCCTGATCTCGGTCACCGACTTCGACGAGGCGCTGGACCGGCTGGTCCGGATCGCCCGGGACGCCGTACCCGGGGTGGACTGCTGCGGCTTCACCGCGCTGCGCGCCGGTGAGCCCGCCGGGGTGGCCGCCTCCGACCCGGAGCGGGCCGAGCTGGACGACCTGCGGCACGGCCCGGACACGCCGGCCCTGACCGCCATCCGGCGGCGCGAGATGATCACCGCTGGCGACCTGGCCGGGGAGTCGCGCTGGCCGGCCTGGGCGCAGCGGGCCCGCGGGCTGGGCGTGCACGGGGTCATCGCCGCGCCGGTGGACGTGGACGAGCAGGTGATCGGCGCGATCAACCTCTACGCCGAGTCGGCCGGTGCGCTCTCCCCGCGGCACCAGCTCACCGCCATGCTCCTCGCCGAGCACGCCGGGCTGCTGCTGGCCGCCACCCGGGACCGGGAGCGGCAGGCCGCACTCGCCGGCCAGCTCGACACCGCGTCGCTGGCCGACGGGGTCGTCGGGCAGGCCGTCGGCGTCATCATGACGCAGCGCGGCTGCCCCGCCCCGGAGGCCCTCGACGTGCTCCGCAGCGCCGCTTCCTCGTTGGACATACCGCTGCGCGAGGTGGCCGAGCGGCTCCTGCTCACCGTCTCCCGGCCCCGGGACAACTGAGCGACATTCGTTTCGCCCCGGTGGGCCTCGGGTAGCACCCTGGACTGGTGAGCTGCACCGACCTGGGGAGGAACCGATGGAGAGCCGGCTGCGGGTGCAGGGGCACCCGATCCAACCGATGCTGGTGACGTTCCCGTTCGGGCTCTTCGTCAGCGCCGCGGTCTTCGACCTCGCCGACGTCGCCGGCGGCCCGGCCTTCCTCGGCGAGGTGGGCTACTGGACGGCGGTCGCCGCCCTGATCGCCGCCGCGCTCACGACGGTCGCCGGGATGGTCGACCTCTGGGACGTGCGGGCCGACCGGACCCGGCGGACCGCGATCACGTTCAACCTGGTCAACGCCGCGATGGCGGCGCTGTTCCTGCTCACCTGCCTGATCCGGGCCCAGGCGCCGCAGCGCGGCGCGAACGGCGTCGAGGTGGCCACCGAGCTGCTCGCGCTGGCCGTGGGCTCGGTGGGGGTGCGGCTGGGCGCCCGGCTGATGCGCCAGTTCGACCGCGGCCGGGCCGCGGAGCCGACCGGCTTCGAGGCGCTGCGGGACATCCCCGGCGCCACCGTGGAGATCATCCGTCCGAAGGCCTGAAAACGCCTTGCCGCCGGCCGCCCCCGGCCGCCAGGCTCGACCGATGGACACCGAACGGTACGCCGACGAGCTGATCGCCGAGGGCGCGGCGGCGCCGGTCGAGGGGTGGGACTTCGCCTGGCTCGCCGGGCGGGCCACCGAGGAACGCCCGCCCTGGGGGTACGCCCGCCTGGTCGGCGCCCGGATGGCCACCGTGCGTGCCGCACTGGACATCGACACCGGCGGGGGAGAGGTGCTGGCCGAGGTCCCGGTCCCGCCGCCGCTGCTGGTCGCCACCGAGGCGTGGCCGCCGAACGTGCCGGTCGCCCGGCGCACCCTGCGCCGGGTCGGGGGCGCCGTGGTGCAGGTGGCCGGCCGGCCGCCGCTGCCGTTCCGCGACGCCGCGTTCGACCTCGTGGTCAGCCGCCACCCGGTGGACACCTGGTGGGACGAGGTCGCCCGGGTGCTGCGCCCCGGCGGCAGCTACCTGTCCCAGCAGATCGGCGCCGGCACGGTCCGCGAGCTGAGCGAGGCGATCCTCGGGCCGCTGCCGCCGCCGGAGCACCGCCACCCCGAGCAGGCGGTCGCTGCGGCCGAGGCCGCCGGACTGACCGTGGTGGACCTGCGCACGGCCACGTTGCGGACCGTCTTCCATGACATCGGCGCGGTGGTGTGGTTCCTGCGCAAGGTGGTCTGGACGGTGCCCGGCTTCACCGTGGACCGTTACCGCGCCGAGCTGCGCCGCCTGGACGAGCGCATCCGCGCCGAGGGTCCGTTCGTGGCGCACGCCCGGCGCTTCCTCATCGAGGCCCGCCTGCCCTGACCCGCCCCCGTCAGTGCGCGGAGGCGTGGTGGGCGGCCAGCACGTCGGCGCCGAAGTCGCTGGCCGGGCGGCGCAGCACGGTGTGCGCGTGGTTGCCGTCCTCGGTGGTGTTGTCGTACTCGATCAGCAGGTCGTCGCCCTGGATCCGGTAGTAGTGCCGCTGACCCGCTCCGACCGGGCCGGCCCAGGCGAAGTGCAGCTCGCCCCCGGTGAGCCGGCGCGCCTCCCGGGTCGCCAGCTCGGGCGGGAGCCGATCCAGGTAGAGCGCGACGAGCCGGTCGAGCAGCGCCCGGCCGGACGGGGCGAGCCGGCCGCGGGGCACGCCGAGCGGGTCGAGCCGCCCCGGCGCCGTGGGCCGGGTGGCGCTGATGATGTCGGCCGGCGCCTCGTCGGTGACGATCGCGGCGGCCCGGCCGGCCGTCCCGAGCGCGTCGAGCAGCTCCCGGGCCAAATCCTCCTCCGGCCCGAGCGGCCGGGAGACCGGCCGGCCGCCGTGCCGGACGGTGGCCGGGTTGGCGCCGAGGAAGATCGGGGCGGGGGAGACCTGGTCGTCGACCACGGTCATGCTGACCGACAGGTGGTGTCCCTCGAACCGCCACGCCCACCGGTCGTCGCGCGCCGGGTCGCCGAAGACCGCCACCCAGTAGTCGCCGCTGTGCCGGCCGCGCTGCCAGCCCTCCGCCCGATCGAGGACCTCCTCCAGCGCCACCACGGCCATGGCCTGGGCGTAGGCGGCCGGGCTGAGCGCGGTGGCGAGCAGCCGGTGGGCGGCCTTGCGGGCGGCGCCGCTCAGGTCGGCGAGGCTGACACCGGGGCGGGGCCGAGGCCGGTACTCCAGCCACCGGCGCGCCGGCTCGTCGTCGAAGTCGTGCCGGGCCCGCTGCGCGGCCGGCTCGTCGAGCGCCGTCAGGAGCGCGCCGGCCGCCGCGCGCATCTGCTCGGGTACGGGATCCTCCACCGCACCTGTATACCGCCCCGCCGCCGGGCGCGTCGGCAGCCCGCCCGGGCCGGTCAGCTCCGGCCGAGGAGGGCGAGCATCTCGGGAAGATCGAAGAAGCGGGCGGTCTCGACCGCCGACGGATCGCCGTGCTCGGGGTCGGCGCCGGCGTCGAGCAGCGCCCGGACCGCCTCGGCGTTCTTGCGGAACACCGCCGCGGCGAGCGCGGTCTGCCCCCGGTCGTTCGTCCGGGCCGGGTCGGCGCCGCGCGAGAGCAACGCGCCCACGGTCTCCGGGTGGGCGTGGTACGCGGCCAGGATGAGCAGCGTGTCGCCCTTGGCGTTGGTCAGGTTGACCGGCAGCCCCGCGTCCACGTTCGCCGCCAGCTCGTCGGTCGTCCCGGCGCGGGCCAGGTCGAACATCCGGTGGGCGAAGGCGAGCGTCTCGGCGTCGAGTTCGTCGGGCATCCGTCCAGGTTAGTGGTCGCCTCGCCGGCCCCGCCTGGTAGCTTGCCGAGCCGGCACGGGAGGCGCGGATGGACGATCGGGTGTACGTCGGCAACGCGGCGGTGGACGGGGCGACCGACGCGGGCTGGCTCCTGGGGCACTTCAAGCCGCCCGGCGACGTCCGGCACAGCACCGAGGTCGAGGTGAAGTGGGGCGTGCACCCGGCGGGGGAGACCCGCTCGCGGTGGGCCACCGGCGAGCGGCGTACCGCCCTGCTGGTGTTGATCAGCGGTGCCTTCCGGATCGAGCTGGCGGACCGCACCGTGGTGCTGCGCGAGCCCGGCGACTACGTGGTCTGGGGCCGGGGCGTGGACCACTCCTGGTACGCCGAGCGGGAGTCGGTGGTGCTCACCGTGCGCTGGCCGTCGGTCCCCGGCTACCGGGTGGACCCGCCCGTCCTCCGCTGACCTGCCGCCACGCGGTTCGCAGCGTCCCAGCATGCGGTATTACCTACTAAACCCATAGGGTTTGAAGACTATGCTGAGGGAGCACGCCGCCACCGCACCGTGAGGACGCCCCGCCGATGACCAGCGCCGCCCCGTCCGACCTGCTCGCCGTCGCCGCCCGCTGGGCCGACCCGACCGGCTGGCCCGTGCCGCTGTGCTTCGACCGCGCCGAGCGGTGGTACGCGCGGCTCGCCGCCGACGCCGAGCACGAGGTGTGGGCGCTGAGCTGGCTGCCCGGGCAGGGCACCGACCTGCACGACCACGGCGGCTCCTCGGGCGCCTTCGTGGTCGTCGCCGGCACCCTCACCGAGGAGACCGTCGTCGGCGGCCGGTTGCGCCCGCACCAGCTCGCCGCCGGCTCCGGCCGCCGCTTCGGGCCCCGGCACGTCCACGTCGTCGGCAACCGCAGCGACCAGCCGGCGGTCAGCGTGCACGTCTACCGGCCCGCGCTGCGCCGGATGACCCGCTACCGCCTCGACACCGGCCGGCTCCTGGTCGCCGAGGTGGCCGAGGCCGGGGTCGCCTGGTGAGCCGGCCCGCACTCCGACCCCCGACCGTCACCGCTGGAAAGGACGCCACGATGGCGCAGACCCCCACCCGCACCGAGAGCTGTCCGGTCCCACCGCCCGGCTCCCGGAGCATCGACGAGATGCTCGCCGCCGCCCGCGCCCGGCTGCGCCGGCTCGACCCCGAGCAGGCCCACCTGGCGGTCCGGGGCGGGGCCCTGCTCGTGGACATCCGGCCCGCCGGCCAGCGCGCCGCGCACGGCACCGTGCCGGGCGCCCTCGCCGTCGAGCGCAACGTCCTGGAGTGGCGCTTCGACCCGCGCTGCGCGGCCCGGCTGCCGCAGGCCGTCGACTACGACGTGCCGGTGATCGTCCTCTGCCAGGAGGGCTACACCTCCTCGCTGGCCGCCGCGGCCCTCCAGGACCTCGGCCTGCACCGGGCCACCGACGTGGCGGGCGGCTTCGCCGCCTGGCGCATCGCCGGCCTGCCCACCCTCGGCCCCACCCCGCTGCCCCGACCCTCGCCCGCCGCGCCCCCGGTGACCGCCGGCCGGGCGCCCCGCTGACCGCCCCGCCGCACCCCCGGTGGGGCGGGGCGACCGCCCGCACAGGAGGCTCCCATGTCCGTCGTCGCCATCTCCTCCCGTCCGGCCCGACCGGGCCGCCCCGACCGCGCCGCGCCGCACCGGCCGCGTACCGCCCCGACCCTGACCATCACCCTCGACCTGGGTGCCGGTGCGCTGACGCCCGGCCTGGCGCGGCTGGTGGACCTGCTGGACGAGCTCGCCGCCTCCGGCGAGGGCCTGCTCCCGCCCGAGGAGCACCAGGCCGCCCGCGCCGTGCTCGACCTGCGCCGCGCCGGCGCGCCGCCGGAGCCGCCCGCGCCGCCCGCCGGAGCCGAGGAACCCGGCACGGTCCGCGTCCTGACCGGCACCCGCCGGGTCCGCCACGACGGCGCCGAGGTGACCCTCACCCGGATCGAGTACGACCTGCTGCTCTTCCTCGCCGAACATCCCCGGCGGGTGTTCACCCGGCGGCAACTTCTCGCCAACGTCTGGGGCTACGAGCACGCGGTGGCCCGCACCGTCGACGTCCACGTGCGCCGGCTGCGGGCCAAGCTCGGCGTCGACACGCCCCTGGTGACCACCGTGTACGGCATCGGCTACCGGCTGGCCGACGAGGCCCGGATCGTGGTGGACCGCGAGCGCTGAGGCGCCGCCGGCCGGTGCGCGGCGTACCCGGTTCACGGGTACGCCGCGTTCACGTTCGCGGGTGCACCGCCCATTGTGAACCGGGCGGGGACCCCCCGTACCGGGTCAACTCGTCGCTCTGCTGTAATCAACGGGCTCGTACGCAGAGCGAGCATGCGGCTCCGATGTGTTCGTCAATTGTCACATTCATGCAACGCAGCCGCCCCTTGACCCTCGCACAGGCGCCGGGAAGCATCGATGAAGCGGCGTCCCGGGCCGTGGGGAGATACCCGGACCAGCCAAGGAGGACCATGTCGGTCAGCCCCGCCTCGTCGCGCGCCGGATGGCATACGTCCCAACCCGCGGTTCCGGGTCGTCCCCCCGGCGGCCAGCGCCGCCCCGCCAACACCTCGGCACCCGTGCTCACGGTCACGTTGAACATCCCGCTGGCCTGCGAGGAGTCGCTCACCCCGGCCGCCCGCCGGCTGCTCGACGCAGCCCGTGAGCTGCTCGAACGCGGCGACGCCGTGATCAGCACCGGCGCCGCCCCGGCGGAGCGCCGCCCCGACCCGGTGCCGGCCGGCCGGTCCCCGGGGCGCCCGCTCGCACCGACCATCCCGACCCTGCACATCCTGGCCGCGTCCCGGTCCGTGCTCCGCGACGGCGAGCCGCTGCCGCTGACCCGGCTGGAGTTCGACCTGCTGCTGCACCTCGTCGCCCACCCCCGCCGGGTGTTCACCCGCCTGCAACTTCTCAACGCCGTCTGGGGCTACGAGCACGCCGGCGTCCGCACCGTCGACGTGCACGTGCGCCGCCTGCGCGGCAAGGTCGGGGTGGACGTCCCGCTGGTCACCACCGTCTACGGCGTCGGCTACCGGCTCGCCGACGACGCCCGGGTCACCATCGACCGCACCGGCTGACCCCGCCCAGGCCCGGCCGCCACGTGCCGATCGCCCTCCGGACGGAGCCCCGACCGCCCGGCCGATCGCACCGCGACCCGCGCCGCGGGACGGAGCCCCGCCCGGCCGATCGGATCGTGACCCGTCCCGCCGGGCAGGATGGTCGGATGCGCGTCCGCCCCATCACGCCCGAGCTGCTCGTCGCCGAACTGGCCGACCGGCTCGCCGGCGCCGCCGTACCCGGCCGGCTGCGGGTGGCCGTCGACGGGCCGCCGGCAGCCGAGCCGGACGCCCTCGCCGCCGCCCTGGTCGACCCGCTGCGCGCCGCCGGCCGCCCGGTGCTGCACGTCCGGTCCGCCGACTTCCTCCGGCCCGCCTCGATCCGCCTGGAGCACGGCCGGACCAACCCGGACGCGTACTACGAGGGCTGGGTCGACGAGGCCGGCCTGCGCCGGGAGGTGCTCGACCCCGCCGGCCCGGACGGGTCCGGCCGGCTGCTCCCGTCGCTCTGGGACGCGACCGCCGACCGGGCCAGCCGCGCCGCGTACCTCGAACTGCCTCCCGGCGGGGTGGTCCTGGTCAGCGGCGCGCTGCTGCTCGGCGGCGGCCTGCCGTTCGACGTCGCCGTCCACCTGGTGCTCTCCCCGGCGGCGCTGGAGCGGCGGACCGACCCCGAGCTGCGCTGGACCCTGCCGGCCTTCGCCCGATACGCCGACGAGGTCGACCCGGCCTCCTTCGCCGACGTGGTGGTCCGCGCCGACGACCCGCGCCACCCCGCCCTCGTCGAGGCCGGCTGACCCGCACCGGCCCGCCCGCATCCGGACGACCGCGTCCGGGGCGGCCGGGACGGGGACGGTCCGGGCGGCGCAGCCGGGCACGAACGGCGACGAAGAACGCGGAAATCCCCGGTTTGATCCGCGGACCGGGTGGGTAATCGCCCGGCTCACAGGGCAGGGGTGATCTCGCCCGTGCATCCATCGGACCACGTTCCGGGGCGCTCGCGCCCCGGAATGTTATGAGGCCCCAGGAAAGGCAGGCAGCGATGCTCGTCCACGACACGACAGCCACGGGCCGCTCCCAGGCGGAGGTCGACCAGATCCGGCAGTCCCTCACGTCGCGGTACGACGAGCTGACCGCGGAGTACGACCAGGCCGTGCTGCAGAGCCAGGTCCTCCGGCTGGTCGAGGTCGGCGACACCGCCGGCGACGACCAGGCCGACAGCGGCACCAAGACCGCCGAGCGGGACACCGCGCAGTCCCTGCTGCGCACCATCCTCGACCGGCGCGCCCAGTTCGAGCACGCCCTCACCCGCCTCGACGAGGGCACCTACGGCTTCTGCGAGGGCTGCTCCGCGCCGATTCCGGTGGAGCGCCTGGAGATTTTCCCGTCCGCCACCTCCTGCGTGTCCTGCAAGCAGACCCGGGAGCGGCGGGCGGCCTGAGCGCCGCCCGGGTTGCCGGTCGGTCCAAGTAGCGGTGGACTCGCCAGATGGGTGACATCAAGGTGGGCACCGCCTCCTGGACCGACCGGACCCTGCTCGACTCCGGCTGGTACCCGGCGAGCGCCGACACCCCGGAGAAGCGGCTGTCCTATTACGCCCGGCAGTTCCCGCTGGTCGAGGTCGACGCCACCTACTACTCGCCGCCGGCCGAACGGACCGCGCAGCTGTGGGTGGACCGCACCCCGCCCGGCTTCACCTTCAACATCAAGGCGTTCAGCCTGCTCACCGGGCACCCGACCCGGGTCTCCGCGCTCTACAAGGACCTGCGCCCGGAGACGGAGAAGAAGAACCTCTACCCGGACGACCTGCCGCCGCAGGCGTACGAGGAGGTCTGGACCCGGTTCCTGTCCGCCCTGGACCCGCTGGTCGAGGCCGGCAAGCTGGGAGCGATCCTGTTCCAGTTCCCGCCCTGGTTCACCATCCGGCGGGACAACAAGCAGTACCTGCTCGAGGTGGCCCGGCGTTGCGCGCCGCTGCGCCCGGTCTTCGAGTTCCGGCACGCCTCCTGGTTCGACGGCGACAACGCCGACGAGACGCTGGGCTTCCTCCGGGAACACGAGCTGCCGTTCGTCTGCGTGGACATGCCGCAGGGACACAAGTCGTCCGTACCCCCGGTGCTGGCCGCCACCGCGGACCTCGCGGTGGTGCGCTTCCACGGGCACAGCGACAAGTGGACCAGCAAGGACATCCACGAGAAGTTCGGCTACGACTACTCCACGCGGGAGCTGCGCGACTGGGCGCCGAAACTGCGCGAGCTGGCCGGCGACGCCGAGCGCACCCACGTGCTCATGAACAACTGCTACCGCGACTACGCCCAGCGCAACGCCACCACCCTGGCGGGTCTGCTCGACGCCGACTGAGCAGTTCACCCGGCCCGGGTGAGGCCGCCTCACCCGATGCCCCAGCAGCATGGACGGTGTGCGCGGTCCGTCGACCGGCGCGACCGCGCGGCCGAGGAGGAGGTGGGGTCATGACGGTGCGGGTCGTAGCGGATCGACGCCGTGGCGGGGTGCTGCACGTGGTCGGGAATCCCGACGCGCCCCGGCGGGGCGGGCGGCCCGGGCGGTTCACCCCGACCCGGCTCTGGCGGGGGCCCAGCGGGCCGCCGCGACGCACCGACGACCGACGTTGGGAAAGCGAAGCACGGGGGTGGGCAGATGGCTGAGCAGCTGATTTCCGCGTTCGAGTCCTCGCTGGACAAGACGAACGTGATCCTCAAGGAGATCGAGTCGGCGTACGGCTGGCCGAAGGCGCAGCGCAACCAGTCCTACGCGGCGTTGCGTACGGTGCTGCACCTGTTGCGGGACCGGATGCCGGTGCAGGAGAGCGCCGAGTTCGCCCAGCAGTTGCCGGTGCTGGTGCGCGGCATCTACTTCGACGGCTGGCAGCCGGAGAACGTGCCGATCAAGCTGAACCGCGACGACTTCCTCTACGAGGTCCGCCAGGGCTTCCCGTACGACGTGGAGGGCGGCCCGCAGCGGGTGGTGCAGGTGGTGCTGGACACCCTGCGCCGGCACGTGACGCAGGGCGAGTGGGAGGACGTGAAGTCCACCATGCCGAAGGACCTGGGTCAGATGATTCCCTGACCGGCTCCGTCCCCGGCCCGCTCCGCCGCACCGGCGGGGCGGGCCGGCGGCGTCCGGGTGACCGGCAGCCCGGCCCGCCGGGCCAGCCCGGCGAAGGCCACCGCGTCGACGATGGCCGCCCCGCCCGGGTCGTTGTTGAAGTAGACGTACGCCGGCTCGCCGGCCGGGAAGGCGGTGGCGAGCCGGCGCACCCAGGTCGCCAGCGCGGCGCGACCGTAGCGGGGCCAGGGCCGGGCCCGGCCCTCGTGCAGCCGCAGGTAGCCGAAGTCGGTGGTGCGCCACAGCGGGGTGACCGGGCGGCTCAGCCGGTCCGCCCAGACCAGCGCCGCCCGGTGGCGCTCCAGGACCCGCTGGGTGTCGTCGGTCCACCAGGACGGATGGCGGGGCTCCACGGCCACCCGCACCTCGGCGGGAAACAGCCGCAGCGTCGCGTCCAGGGCCGCCGGGTCGGCCCGCATGGTGGGCGGGAGCTGCACCAGCACCGGCCCCAGCCGGTCGCCCAGCCCGGTCGCCCGGTCCAGGAAGCGGGCCACCGGCTCGGCCGGCTCCCGCAGCCGCTTGATGTGGGTGAGGTAGCGGCTCATCTTCACCGCCACGCAGAAGTCGCCCGGCGTGCGGTCCCGCCAGGCCACGAAGGTGTCCCGCTCGGGCAGCCGGTAGAAGGCGTTGTTGACCTCGACCGTGGCGAACCGCGCGGCGAAGTGCTCCAGCCAGAGCCGCTGCGGCAGCTTCGCCGGATAGAAGCGCTCCCGCCAGTCCCGGTACTGCCAGCCCGACGTGCCCACCAGGATCATCGCGGCCGCCTAGGCGAGGTCGATCCGGAACACCTCGAAGGCGGCCCCGTACCGGACGCCCAGCCGGGTGCCGGCCGGCCGGGCCAGCCCCTCGAGGAACTCCTCGGCGTCGAAACCGCCGTCGCCGAGCCCGCTCAGGTACGCCCCGTGCGCGCGCAGCGACGCCACCCCCCGGTCGAAGCTGGCCGTCACGTCCACCCCGTGCCGGGCCTGCGGGGAGCCGGCCGCCCACACCTCGCGGACCCGGGACCACGGCCCCACCCCGTCGGTGAGCTGCTCCGGAAAGATCCAGCGGTTGCCGGCGTCCCGGACGGCGTCCAGCGTGGCCCGGCCGCAGGCGATGTGGTCGGCCTGGTTGAGCGCGTACGCCCCGTCCCAGGTCTCCCGGAAGTTGTTGGTGAGCACGACGTCCGGGCGGTGCCGGCGCACCACGGCGGCGATCGCGCGGCGCAGCGCCACGCCGTACTCCAGCAGACCGTCGGGGAGGCCGAGGAACTCCACGGTGTCCACCCCGACCACGGCGGCGGAGGCCCGCTGCTCCTCCTCCCGCAGCACCCGGCTGCGCTCCGGCGGCATGCCGTCGATGCCCGCCTCGCCGCTGGTGAGCAGGCAGTAGACGACCTGCTTGCCCTGCCCGGTCCAGCGGGCCACCGCGGCGGCCGCGCCGAACTCCAGGTCGTCCGGGTGGGCCACCACGGCGAGTGCCCGCTGCCAGTCCTCGGCCAGCGGCGTCAACGGCTCCGGCTGTCCCACGCCCACCCCTTCCCGGTGCTCCCTCTCCGCCATCCTGGCACCGGACGCGTCCGCCCGCCGCCCGGCAACCCGCGGACACCGGCCCCCGCGGCGCCCGTCGTCGCCGGCGACGTGCACTGTGAAGGGCGTGACCTGCCGCATCGGGTGACCCGCGCCGGGGCGCGGCGAACCGTCCGTGCGGCCGCGTCCGGGCGTCTACGGTGTGGTTAGAGAAGATCGGGCGTGGGGTACCACCCGCTGCACACGGACCCCGACGACGGGGCGGCACACCGAGGGAGCACCCATGGCACTCAACGACGACGACATGCAGACCACCGGCGGTGGCGGTGCCGAGGGCCCGGCCGACGGTGGCGCGACCCCGGGCCAGCAGGACGGCGGCGCCGACGGCGGCGCGGACCGTGGCGCCGAGCGCGGCCGGGACCAGGGTGCCGACGCGGGCGCGGAGGGCCCGGCCGACGGTGGCGCGACCCCCGGTCAGCATGACGGCGGGGCGGACGGCAGCGCCGAGGGCCCGGCCGACGGCGGCGCGACCCCCGGTCAGCGCGACGGCGGCGCCGACGGCAGCGCCTGACGGATGACCGTGACGCACCTCGACCCGCCGGGCGGCCACGGCCGCCCGGCGGTTCCGTCTTCCGCGGCCGACGCCCTCGCGCGCTGCGTGGCGGTCGAGCCGGCCAAGTTCGCCGCCGACCACTGGGGGCGCAGCCCGCTGCTGTCCCGGGCGGCCGAGCTGCCCAACCCGGCCGGCTTCACCGACCTGCTCAGCCCCGCCGACGTCGACGAGCTGCTCAGCCGGCGCGGCCTGCGTACCCCGTTCCTGCGGGTCGCCAAGGACGGCCAGCTCGTGCCGGCGGCGCGGTTCACCGGCGGCGGCGGCGCGGGCGCCGAGATCGGCGACCAGGTCCTCGACGAGAAGATCCTCGCCCTGTACGCCGACGGCGCCACCCTGGTCCTCCAGGGCCTGCACCGGACCTGGCCGGCGCTTGTCGACTTCGCCCGCGACCTGGGCGCCGCGCTGGCCCAGCCGTTGCAGGTCAACGCCTACCTGACTCCGGCCGGCAACCAGGGCTTCGCCACCCACTACGACACCCACGACGTCTTCGTGCTCCAGGTGGACGGACGCAAGCACTGGCGGATCCACCCGCCGGTGCTGCCCGACCCGCTGGAGAAGCAGCCCTGGGGCGGCCGGGCCGACGAGGTCTCCGCCGTCGCCGAGGGCCGGCCCGCGCTGGACGTGGTGCTCGAACCCGGCGACGCGCTCTACCTGCCGCGCGGCTGGCTGCACAGCGCCCAGGCGCAGGAGGCCAGCTCCCTGCACCTGACCGTCGGCATCCGGGCGCTGACCCGGTACGCCCTGGTCGAGGAGCTGCTGGCGCTGTCCGCCGAGGACGCCCGGCTGCGCGCCGGGCTGCCGTTCGGCATCGACGTGGCCGACCCGGACGCCATCGAGCCGGAGCTGACCGAGACGGTCGAGGCGCTGCGCGACTGGCTCCTGCGGGCCGATCCGGCCGCGGTGGCCGCGCGGCTGCGCGCCCGGGCCTGGCCGGCCGCCCGCCCGGCGCCCATCCGGCCCCTCGCCCAGGCCGCCGCCCTGGCCACGCTCGACGCGGACAGCCGGGTCGCGCCGCGGGCCGGGCTGCGCTGGCAGCTCACCCCGACGGGGGACGAGAAGGTGGCGCTGCGCCTCGTCGACCGCACCATCACCCTGCCCGGCACCTGCGAGCCGGCCCTGCGCGCGCTGCTCGCCGGCGAGGTGACCCGGGTCGGCGACCTGCCCGGCCTGGACGACGACGCCGACCGCCTGGTCCTGACCCGCCGCCTCCTCAAGGAAGCCGTCCTGACCCCCGCCTGACCCCCCGGCACCTCTCGCCCCCTCGCCGCCTCGCCCGAGCGCGTCGCCGACCGCCGTCCTGGCCGGTCGATCATGAAGTTGTTGCCCGCCACGACGGCGTGTCGCGGCAACAACTTCATGATCACCGGGCCGGCCGGGCCGGGCGGGGGTCGGTCAGCGGGTTGCGGTCAGGGTCAGTAGGAGGGCGGTCGTGGCCAGGCCGGTGGCGGCGACCAGCATGATCGGGCGGGGGGTCAGCACGGCGTGACGGCGGTCGGCGAGCAGCCGGGCCGGCGCCAACCCGACCAGCGGCCCGAGCAGCGTCACCACCAGGGCCAGCACGGGCAGGCCGACGGCAAGGTCCCCGCCGGAGCCGGCGCCCAGCGCCCGCGCGCCCTCGCCCAGGGCGTACGCCACCAGCGCCCCGCCGACGCCGCAGCCGACCAGCAGCGGGTTGGCCGAGCCCGGCAGCTCGCCCGGCTGCCGGGTGCGGTCCAGCAGCTCGCGTACCCCGCGCAGCAGCGGCACCGGGTCGCCGGTGGCGTCGCGGGCCGGACCGGGCGGGTCGCCGAGCCGCCGGCCGCCGGCGCCGATCCGCTCCCGGAGCTGCCCCCACAGGTGGGTGGCCTCGGTGTCCACCCGCTCCACCATGCGCCGCGCCTCGGCCACCTCCGCCTCGGCCCGCCGCACCTGCTCGGCGGCGTCGGCCACGGCGCGGTCGGCGGCGGCGACCTGCTGCGCGTACCAGCCGTGCGCCTCGGCGCGCTGGGCGGCCACCCGGGCGGTCAGCTCGGCGAGCCGGCGGACCTGGGCGGCGTACGTCTCACTGGCAACCGGTTCGTTCATCGGGAGGGACCATAAGGGATGATCACCTGTCCGGTGCGGTGCACCGCCCGGTCGAAGTAGAGGCCCCGCCACGGGCGGGGATACCAGTCCGGCCCGCCGGTGCCCGGGTAGAGCGAGGAGCCCAGCTCGGCGCCCTGCACGTCGAGCGCCACCCAGGCGCCGATCTGGTCGGTGCGCGCCGCCGGCCCGCCCAGGTCGACCCGCATCCGGGCCACGCCGCGCCACCAGGCCAGCACGTGGGTACGCCGTTCCGGCCCGTCGTGCAGGATCCGGCGCAGCTGTTCCAGACCGGTCCGCCGGCCGGCCTTCCCGGCGAGCTGCCCGGCTGCCGCGTCGACCGCGTACAGCAGCAGGAAGTGCGGGGTCTGCGGGGTGCCCGGGGCGCCGAGCGCGTCGCCGACCTCCGCCATCAGTTCCGGCACCGTCTCCTCGTCGTACCAGGAGGCGTCGTCGGCCAGGTCCTCGTAGAGGGCGCGGGCGGCCGGGTCGGCGTCCGGGTCGAGGCAGGCGATGGAGAACCGGGCGGTGCCGGGCCGGTACTGCCGCGCGAGGGAGCGGGCGGCGGCGTCCAGCACCGCGCAGGCCTCGTCGACCCGGGTGCCGAGCACGGCCAGGTTCCGGCCGGGTGCGCGGGGCAGCCGCAGCGCCGCCGAGCGGGCCTGCACGTCGATGATCTCGCCGAGCAGCGCCACGGGGCTGCGCGGCACCCCCTGCTCGGGGGCGGTGAGCGCCCGGAAGTCGGGCGCCTCGGCCAGCCGCGGGATCGCGTCGCCGTCGAAAAGGCGGGCCGGGGCGGCGTCCTGCGGGCGCATCCGCCACAGCCGGTGCTGGAGCTGGCTCCACGTCTCCCAGTCGCCGGCCGACGGGATGCGGGCCACCTCGTTCCCCTCGGCCAGGCCGGACTCGGCGTTGACCACGGCGTGGTGCCGGGGTAGCGACTGCGCCGCGTCGTTGCGTTCGGCCAGGATCCGCAGCGCCTTGGGCAGGGCGATGCGCAGGGTGAACTGCGCGACGAGGGCGGGCCGCCCCCACAGCGCCTCGATGCCGCGCACGTCCTGCGAGGCGAGCACCAGGTGGATGCCCTGCGACCGGCCCCGCCGGGCCAGGTCCTCCAGCAGGTCGGCGGCCTCCCGGGCGACCACGTCCCGGCCGGCGAGCAGCGCCTGGAACTCGTCGACCACCGCCACGATCCGCGGCCAGTGCCCGGTCGGGTCGACCGCGCGCAGCTCGGCCAGCTTGGTGACCTCGTGCTTCTTCGCCGCGTCGGCCCGGCGGCGCAGTTCCTCGGCGAGGAACCGCAGCAGCGCCAGCCCGAACTCCCGGTCGGTGTTGACGTTGATCCCGACCAGCCGCATGTGCGGCAGCCAGCTCGGGTCCCGCCGGCCCTGGGCGAACCGGGCGAAGGACACCCCCTCCTTGAAGTCGAGCAGGTAGAACTCCAGCTCGGCGGGGGAGTAGCGGGCGGCGAGCGCGCCGATCCACGCGAAGATCAGGTTGGTCTTGCCGGTGCCGGACGGGCCGCCGATCAGGGCGTGCGGCGGGTAGTCGCCGAGGGTGAGCAGCACGGGCCGCCCGTGCGGGCCCTCGCCGATCGGCGCGGTCAGCCCGTGCGCCGAGTCCTCCCGCCAGTATTCGTCGGCCGGGGGGAGCAGGTCGGTGAAGGGCGCCGGCGGTGGCCCGGCGTTGACCCGGGAGGCCACGTCGCGGCAGGTCTCGGTGACCAGCCCGGCCGGCGGCGGGGCGTCGAGCGCCACCGGCAGGCCGCCGATCCGGGCGTCGTCCGGGTCGACCACCACCCGGGTGACGGTCGGCCCGTCGGGCAGGTCGATCCCGCGGACCACCAGGTGCACGCCGCAGGCCGCACCGGTACGCACCACCCGGTCCAGCTGGCCGCGCTCGTGCCGGGACAGCTCGTCGCCGCCGAGCAGCACCGCCACCCGCCACGGCTCGGGGCGCCGGCCGGTCGCGGCGGCCAGCTCGCGCAGCGACGCGTACTCGCCGGCCAGCACGGTCTCGTTGATCCGGCGGATCTGCTCCACCAGGTCGTCGAGCAGCCGGCCGAGGCCGCCGGGGCCGACGAAGGTGAGCAGCCCGGCGGTGCCGAGCGGGGCGAACCCGGCCAGCCCGCCGCCGAGGTGCTCCGGGTCGTACCCGAAGAGCCGGACCGCCCCGGGGTCGGCCCGGCCCACCGACCGCAGCAGCAGCGCGGGCACGACCGCGGCGACGCCCTCCCGGTCGCTGCCGGCGAGGTGCACGTGCCCGGCGTCGAGCAGCGGAACCAGCGCCGGCACCGGCTCGGCGCCGGGGATGCGTACCGTGCCGACCCGGACCGCGCCGGGTGGCTCGGCCCGGCCGGCGGGGGTGGCCCGCCAGTCGTCCCACGGCGCGGACGCCGCGCCCGGGGCCTCCCGCCCGGCCGCGGCGGCGGCCCGGCGGGCCAGCTCGGCGATCCGGGCGGCGTGCCGGGCGTCGATCTCGGCGAGTCGCTGGTCGCGCGCCGCGCCCACCCGCTCCGGCACGGCCGCGGCGGCCCGCCGCACCCGGGCCAGCCGATCCCGGCCGGCGGCCAGGTCGGCGTCGGCGTCGGCGAGCCGGTTCCGGGTGGTGCCCAGGGCCTCGGAGAGCAGCCCCCGGACCCGCGTCACCAGTTGCGCGCGGACGTCAGCCACGGGACGGCTCCCGGTCGTCGGTGTCCTTGGGCAGGTCGCGGCCGAGCCGGTCGAGCAGCACCCCGGTGACCACCCCGGCGGTGACGGCCGGGTCGGCCGCGTGCGGCTGCTCCCGGTCGTCGGCGCGGCGCGGCGGGGGCATCCGGCAGACCCGGGTGAGCAGGGTGTCCAGCACCGGCGGGGGCAGGCCGGGCAGCAGGTCGCGGACCCGCCCGTCCAGCTCCCGGCGCAGCCGGCCCAGGTCGTCGGCGCGCGGCGGGTGGCCGAGCAGCTCGCCGGCCAGGCCGCGCAGCATCGGCGGGGCGATCGCGGCCAGCCCCAGCCCGACGTCGGCGTGCGCCCGGCGCAGCTCCCGGTGCAGCCGGTCCCGGTCGCCGGCGCGGATGCCGGTCACCACCCGGCGCAGCAGCTCGCGGGAGTCCCCGACCCGCTCGTCCGGGTCGTCCGGGGCGCCCTCCCGGCCGCCGGTCAGCTCCGCGACCCGCACCGCCCACCAGCGCCGTACGGCCGGCTGCTCGTCGGGCTCCGGGGCGGCGTCAGGGGCGGGGGATGCGACCTCCCCGCGGGCCGCGTCGTGCCGCGGCCGGCGGTCCGCGGCCTTCGGTGCGGGCGCCCCGTCGGCGGCCAGCCCGATCGCGGCCAGGTACGCCGACAGCTGCTCCTGCGCCACCCGCAGCGCGTACCCGGCGGTCTCGGCGTGCTCGGTGGCGGCGGAGAGCTCCGGCACCCCCATCGGGTTGGCCGACTCCTGGCGTACCCAGCGCAGCCGCTCGGTGGCCTGGCCGAACTTCTCCAGCGCGGCGGCGAGCTGGGCCAGGGGCAGTTCCTCGGCGGCGGCGCGGACCTGCGCGCCGATGTCCTCGATGATGGACACGGCCGGTCCTCAGAGGGTGGCGACGTAGAGCTGCGCCTGCTCGACCGCCACCAGCGTGGCGGCGAGACACTCCTCCAGCTCCTGGCTGGCCTGGGTCAGCGAGGCCTGGGCCGCCTCGACGGTCTCGTGGCCGCTGCCCTCCAGCGCGCCGGCGAGGGTCTGCTGCGCCTCGGCCAGTTTCTCCCCGGCCGCCTGCACCGCTGTCTGCCCGTCTCCTATCTGTTGGAGAGCGACATCGATGGCTGCCTTCAGCTCGGCGACGCTCGCCACGGGGGACCTCCTGGGGGCGGGGGAGATCTCCATTACAACCCATCCCGATGGGCGGGAGAACATCCACCCTCGCGGCGTTCCTGCCCGGCTGTCCGATTGTCGCTCTGACGTGCGGAAAGGCGCTGTGTGGCGGCGCTGTCGGGTCCCGCCGGCGGACCCTCGGGTCCCGTGGGCGGGACGGGCCGGCGTCCCGGAAAACGGTCAGCGGGGCACCCGGCGCGGGCCGTACACCTCGGCCCCGAGCGCGGCCACCCGGGCCCGAAGCTCCCGGTCGGCGGTGACCACCGCCCGGCGGCGCTCCGGGGCGGCCGCGACCAGCGCGACGATGGTGTCGTCGCCGGAGCCGGGCGCGGAGACCACGGCGACCCCGGGCACCGCCGGAACGTCCCGGGCCGCGCCCTCCACCACCAGCACCACCTCCACCGGCGGCGGCAGCTCCGGCGGCACGCCCGCCTCGGCGACCGGCACCAGCGCGTCGCGCAGCCGGGCGGCCGCCCCGGCCCGGTCCCGCCACCAGCCGTCCGGCCGCGAGCCCACCACGTTCGCGCCGTCGACGATCAGCAGGGGCCGGGTCTCCATGCCCCCAGCGTGCCACCCGCCCGCGTTTGTCGCGCCGACCGCCGGGTAGCCACCGCCGACCGTGCCGCGCCATGTCGCGCCCCGGCGGCCGTGCCGACCGACTGCGGAGGACAGAGATTATGGGACCTGGTGACTTCGGCAACGACCCGTGGGACGAGTTCCTGGCCCGGTACTTCGGGCGGGGCGAGGGAGGACGCCGGCCGGCGCACCGGGTCGACATCACCCGGCTCATGACCGCCGACGCGCGGGAGATGCTGGCCGACGCCGCGCGCCGCGCGGCCCAGAAGCACAGCAACGACCTGGACACCGACCACCTGTTGTGGGCGGCGTTGCAGCGCGAGCCGCTGCGCGACCTGGTGCGCCGGGCCGGCGCCGACCCGGACGCGCTGGTCAACGCGCTGGGCGGGCGCGGTGACGGGGCGCCCCGGGGCGAGGTCCCGCCGAACCTGTCGCTCACCCCGGCCGCGAAGCGGGCGCTGCTCGACGCCCACCAGCTGTCCCGGGCCATGGGCGCCAACTACATCGGCCCCGAGCACATCCTCATGGCCCTGCCGCTCAACCCGGAGTCGCCGGCCGGCCGGATGCTCGCCGCCGGGCGGATCCAGCCCGAGTCGCTCCAGGCGGCCAGCGCCGAGCGCGGCCCGATGACCGGCCCGAAGCCGGACCGTGGCACCCCCACCCTCGACCAGTACGGCCAGGACCTCACCGACCTGGCCCGGATGGACCAGATCGACCCGGTGATCGGCCGGGCCGACGAGATCGAGCAGGCCGTGGAGATCCTGTCCCGGCGTACCAAGAACAACCCCGTGCTGATCGGCGAGGCCGGCGTCGGCAAGACCGCCATCGTGGAGGGGCTGGCCGAGCGGATCTGCGACGGGGACGTCCCGCAGACGCTGATCGGCAAGCGGGTCATCCAGCTCGACCTGGCCAGCCTCGTGGCCGGCACCCGCTACCGGGGCGACTTCGAGGAACGGCTCAAGAAGGTGATCGACGAGATCCGGGCCCACCGCGAGGAGCTGATCATCTTCCTGGACGAGATCCACACCCTGGTGGGCGCGGGCGGCGCCGGCAGCGAGGGCGGCATGGACGCGTCCAACATGCTCAAGCCGGCCCTGGCCCGCGGCGAGCTGCGGGTGATCGGCGCGACGACGCTGGACGAGTACCGCAAGAGCATCGAGAAGGACGCGGCCCTGGCCCGCCGGTTCCAGCCCGTGCTGGTTCCCGAGCCCAGCGTCGAGGACACCGTCGCCATCCTGCGCGGGCTGCGCGACCGGTACGAGGCCCACCACCAGGTCCGCTTCACCGACGAGGCGCTGGTCGCCGCCGCCGAACTTTCCGACCGGTACGTCACCGACCGATACCTGCCGGACAAGGCGATCGACCTCATCGACCAGGCCGGCGCCCGGGTGCGGCTGCGCACCCGCACCCCGGCCGCCGACGTGCGCGAGCTGGAGCAGCAGCTCGACGACGTACGCCGGGACAAGGAGCAGGCCGTCTCCGACGAACAGTACGAACGGGCGTCCACCCTGCGCGACCGGATCGCCGAACTGGAGGACCAGGTCCGCCGCGCCCGCGGCGACGAGGGCCCCAACCACGTGCCCGAGGTCGGGCCGAAGGAGATCGCCGAGGTGGTCTCCCGGGCCACCGGCATCCCGGTCAACCAGCTCACCGAGGAGGAACGGGACCGGCTGCTGCGCCTGGAGGGGCACCTGCACGAGAAGGTGATCGGCCAGGACGAGGCGGTCAGCGCGGTGGCCGAGGCGGTGCGCCGCTCGCGTACCGGCCTGGCCGACCCGGACCGGCCGATGGGCAGCTTCCTCTTCCTCGGCCCCACCGGTGTCGGCAAGACCGAGCTGGGCCGGGCCCTCGCCGAGGCGTTGTTCGGCGAGGCCGACCGGATGGTCCGGGTGGACATGAGCGAGTTCCAGGAGCGGCACACGGTCAGCCGGCTGGTCGGCGCGCCCCCCGGGTACGTCGGCTACGAGGAGGCCGGCCAGCTCACCGAGGCGGTGCGTCGCCGCCCGTACGCGGTGGTGCTGCTCGACGAGATCGAGAAGGCCCACCCGGACGTGTTCAACATCCTGCTCCAGGTGCTCGACGACGGCCGGCTCACCGACAGCCAGGGGCGCACGGTCAACTTCAAGAACACCGTACTGATCATGACGAGCAACCTCGGCTCCGAGCTGATCACCGGCACCCAGCGCACGGTCGGCTTCGGCGCCGGCGAGCCCGGCGAGCAGGAGGCCAACGACCTGCGCGAGCGGCTGATGCGCCGCCTCCAGGAGAACTTCCGGCCCGAGTTCATCAACCGGATCGACGAGGTGATCATCTTCCAGCGGCTGGAGGCCGAGCAGCTGCGCCAGATCACCGGGCTGATGCTGGAGGAGACCCGCCGCCGGCTGCACGCCCAGGACATCCGGGTCGAGTTCACCACGGCCGGCGTGGACTGGCTGGCCGAGCACGGCTACCAGCCCGAGTTCGGCGCCCGGCCGCTGCGCCGGGTCATCCAGCGCGAGGTCGACAACCGGCTCTCCCGGATGCTGCTGGAGAACCAGATCTCGCCCGGCCAGCAGATCACCGTCGACGCCCGGGATGGCCAGCTCGCCTTCGACGTGGCCGCCTCCGACCGCGGCTACACGACCGCATCGACGTCCCATCCGCGATGAGGGAAGACGCCCCACACCCGACGGATCGGAGGGCGGACGTGACCGAACCCCAGGAGACCCGGGAGGACACCGAACGCAGCGAACCCATCGTGGCGCCGCCGACCGCCAACCCGGCCCGGGTCAAGGTGCCGCCGGAGGGCCTGAAGCAGCAGACCGAAGAGGGTGAGGGCGACCCGACGCCGTCCGGGTCGCCGTCGGGAGAGGAGGCGTGATGGTACGCGAGGCGCGACTCGATCCGGAGGTCGAGGTGATCTGGGACGACTTCCACGCCGAGGTGAACGTCCCCTCCGAGCAGCTGCGGCAGTGGCTGCTCACCCGCGGCTCGGGGGAGGAGGCGTTCGGCCCGAATCCCGACCTCGACCTGCCCGAACCGGGGCGGCGGATCCTCCAGGTGCTCACCAAGCGCAAGGTGGACCTGACCCCGGAGGACATCGAGGTGATGCGGGACGCCATCGAGCGGATCCGGGCGCTCAGCGCGGAGAAGCCGAGCCGGGGCAACGCCGACGACGAGTGGCGGCACTCCCTGCTCGACCTCGGCCACGACGTCCTCATCGAACGCTGACGCGGCGACGCGGCGGCACCCGGGCACCGGTCCCGGGTGCCGCCGCCGTCGCCCTATTCCGATTCCATGCTGGGCAGTTGCAGGCCGGCCGCGTCGGCCGCGTCCTGCCGTTCGCCGCGGGCCCGCTCCTCGCGGCTGAGCAGGTTGGCGAACTCGGTGATGTCGGCCGGCTCGGGCACCTCCGGCAACCGGCGCAGGAACGCCTCCAGGTCGGCGGAGGCGGCGGTGTGCGTGGCGGCCGCCTGGCGCAGCAGCTCCCGCTCGTCGGCGGCCGGGTACAGATCAGTCATGCCGCCCAGATACCCGCGCTCAGGCGGTTCGCACCCCCGGGGCGGTCGGCTGCGCGCCGAAGTCCGGGTGGGCCAGCAGCCACGCCAGGTAGTCCGGGTGGTTGGCCAGCGCGTCGGTGTACGCCGCCACCGCCGTCTCCAGCACCGACTCGGCGACCCGCGCCGCCGGGGCGTCCGGGTGCCAGCCGAGCAGCAGCCGCCAGCGCAGCGGCGCCCCGGCGAGCCGGCGGGTCACCAGGCCGGCCACCGGGCGGAAGGTGGCCTGGCACAGCGCCACCGCCTCGCCCGCGTCGACCAGGTCGAGGCAGGCCCGCACGTCCGCCTCGTAGACCTTGCGGGGTGTGAAGCCGGCGCGGGCGCAGGCCGCGGCGAAGCAGTCGCCGAAGCAGCCGTCCCCGGGCGCGGCCACCCACTGCTCGCGGCGCAGGTCCACGAGGCGCACCTCCTCGCGTGCGGCCATCGGGTGGGTCTGCGGCAGCAGCACGAAGACCGGGTCGACGGCCACCGCCCGCCAGCTCAACCCGGACTCCGCCGACGGGGTGGCGTCGCCGCACACCCCGGTGAGCGCGAAGTCGAGCCGCCCGCCGGCCACCAGCTGGGCCAGCTCGTCCACCGACCACGACGCGTACGTGGTGATCTGCAGGTCGGGGCGCTCGGCGGCGAGCCGGTGCACCAGCCGGCCGAGGATGGGGCTGTTCACCCCGCCGAACCGGTAGCGGCTCAGCGGGTCGCCCGCCCCGGCCAGGCGGGCCGCCTCGTCCTGCAGGCCCTTCATGGCCGGCAGCAGCACCCGGGCCCGGTCCAGCACCAGCTCGCCCAGCGCGGTGGGCCGGGCGCCCCGGCGGTCCCGCTCGAACAGCGGCCCGCCCAGAGCCCGTTCGATGCGCTGGAGCTGGGCGGTCAGCGCCGGCTGGGCCAGGCCGAGCGTGGAGGCCGCCTTGGTGACGCTCCCCGTCTCCGCGATCGCGCACACCACCCGCAGGTGTCGCAGCTCCAGATTCATACGGTGACGGTAGGACCACCCTACGGCCGGGCGGAAGGGTCTTCGGGCATCGGTATACCTGTATGAGCCAGGGGTCAGAGGTCGCGGGGACGCTCCAGGTCCGCGAGGCGGGTCCGCCGCCCGGTGACCACGTCGCGCACCTTGTCCAGCACACCCACCGCCGGCTCGACGATCTTGTTCCAGGGCGGGGTGGCCGGGGTGCCCGGATGCGGCCGCGTCGGCGCGGCCTCCTCGGCGATCTCCCAGCGGTTGCCCAGCCGGATCAACTCGGCGTCGCTGGCCACCTCGCGCAGCGGCGTCACCAGCGCGGCGACCCGGCTGACGTGCCGGCGTACCCGCTCGGCGACGTCGGCCACCGCCGGGTCGTCCGGCCCGGACAGTCCCTTCAGCGCGGTCAGCAGGGCGGCGTCCGCCTCGATCTCCCGGTCCACCAGGTCGCTGCTCTCCGGCACGGCGGCCCGGGCGGCCGGGAAGAGGTACTGCTCCTCGGCGGACAGGTGCCGGGACACCGCGGCCGTCAGCACGTCCAGCACCTCGCGGCGGCGTGCCGGGTCCAGGCCCGCGTCGGTGACCTGCGCGGCCAGCCCGAGCAGCGCCCGGTGCTCCCGGTCCACGAGGTCGGCCAGGCTCCGCCCGCCCGGGCGGTACGCGTCGTCTGCGGTGGGCGGCAACGGCGGCAGGGGGACGGTCATGGTGCCCTCCTTGAGCTTGGCGGCCACGGCCGTCCGGGCCCGGCGCGCCGGACGCCGCGCCACGAGCACCGGCCAGCCGATCGACGGGTGTGGTGGTCCGGCGGTACCCGCCCGCGCGATCCGCGAAACCGCGCCCCGACCGGGGGCGACCGCCCGGCCGGCCCTGCTGGTATGAAGAAGCGATGACGAGCGACCCCGCCTCCGCCCGACCGGACCCCACCGACGAGGTCGTGGACCTCTGCCGCGACCTGCTGCGCATCGACACCACCAACACCGGGGACAACGACACCAGCGTCGGGGAGCGCCAGGCCGCGGAGTACGTCGCCGAGAAGCTCGCCGAGGTCGGCGTCGACGCGGAACTGATCGAGTCCGCGCCGGGCCGCGCCAACCTGGTCGCCCGGATCCCCGGCACCGACCCGGGCCGGGACGCGCTGCTCGTGCACGGCCACCTCGACGTGGTGCCCGCCGACCCGGACGAGTGGTCGGTACACCCGTTCTCCGGCGAGATCCGCGACGGCTACCTGTGGGGCCGCGGCGCCATCGACATGAAGGACTTCGACGCGATGGTGCTGGCCGTGGTCCGCGGCTGGCAGCGGGCCGGGATCCGCCCGTCCCGCGACATCGTGCTCGCCTTCACCGCCGACGAGGAGGCCGGCAGCGACTACGGCGCGCACTTCCTCGCCCAACGGCACCGCCACCTCTTCGACGGCTGCACGGAGGCGATCGGCGAGGTCGGCGGCTTCTCCTACTCGGTGGACGAGTCCCGGCGGCTCTACCTCATCGAGACCGCCGAGAAGGGCATCGACTGGCTGCGCCTGCACGCCAAGGGCCGCCCCGGCCACGGCTCGATGGTGCACGACGACAACGCCGTGACCGCCCTCGCCGAGGCGGTCGCCCGGATCGGCGGGCACCGCTTCCCGGTGGTGATGACCGACACCGTACGGGCCTTCCTCGCCGAGGTCTCCGACATCCTCGGCATCGACATCGACCCGGACGACCCGGAGACCGCGATCGCCAAGCTCGGCCCGATCGCCAACATCATCGGCGCGACCATCCGCAACACCGCCAACCCGACCCGGCTGGCCGCCGGCTACAAGGACAACGTCATCCCGGGGCGGGCCACCGCCACCATCGACTGCCGCAGCCTGCCCGGGCAGAGCGAGCTGCTGGAGCGGCAGCTGCGGGAGCTGGTCGGTCCGGACATCGCCATCGAGTACATCCAGCGCCAGCCGGCCCTGGAAACCACCTTCGACGGCGACCTGGTCGAGGCGATGTCGGCCGCGCTGCTCGCCGAGGACCCGGGCGCCCGGCCGGTGCCGTACATGCTCTCCGGCGGCACCGACGCCAAGGCGTTCTCCCAGCTCGGCATCCGGTGCTTCGGCTTCGCGCCGCTGCGGCTGCCCGCCGACCTCAATTTCTCCGGCCTGTTCCATGGCATCGACGAGCGCGTTCCGCTGGACGGACTACAGTTCGGCGTGCGGGTTCTCGACCGCTTTCTCCGCAGCTGCTGACCGTGCCCGTCGCGCCGCCGCCGGCGCCGGACCTCCCCCATCGCGAAGGGACTGCCTCACATGACCGACCAGCACGGTGAGCTGGACGCCGCCCTCGAGCGGGTGATCGACGCGGCCCGCGCCCACCTGGCCGCCGTCCGCGCCGCCCAGGGCCGGATCGACGACGACGCCGTCTGGCAGGCGTACGTCACATTGAACAACGCCTCGTTCGCCTACGACGAGCAGCTGCTCGACGCGTTCGGCGAGGTGACGCCGTGGGACGTCGAGTCGATCGACCCGGACGAGGCCGACGAGCGCTTCGGCGGGGCCGAGGGCGTCGAGGCGACCGACCCGCACCCGCGGGTGATCTCGGTGCGCCAGCGGCGGGACTACCGGGTGCCCAGCATCTCCGCGCTGATCCGGGCGGCCGAGGCGGCCCGCCGCGAGGGCACCCCGGAGGAGGACGAGCCGGCCGCGGTCGAGGGGGTCGGCGAGGCCGTGCTGGAGCTGCTGCAGAGCGGCGACGGCTCGCTCTCCGCCCTCGACGTGCCCGAGCTGGAGCCGCTCGACGGTGTGGTCATGGTCAGTGAGGTCGGCACCCCGGTCGACCTGGAGTCCTTCGACGACGACGACCCGGTCGGCCCGTTCCAGCCGGCCGCCGACGACCGGCTGGTCGGCCGGCTCGACGAGCACCCGTTCCTGGAGCTCGACGAGGAGCACGACCACGCCCACTAGGCAGTGACGCCTCGGGGCCCACCGTGTGCGGGCCCCGGGGACGCTCCCGCCCGGCGGCCGTCAGTAGGAGAGGCCCGGCTGCGGCTGGTTGACCCGGCGGCGGCGCAGCATGACCTGCCGCGTGCCGTCCCGGTACAGCCGCACCCGGGCCAGTTCCCAGCCGGAGAACTCCGCCTGGATCGCCAGCTGCGCCGCGGCGGTCAACCGATCGACGTTCGAGGGCAACCGCAGCGGCGCGTATTCGTAGTCCATGGCCTCTATGCTGCCCAGACCTGCAGCGCGCCGCCACCCCCTGAGGGTGACCCGCGTCGCCCTCTTCGCCCGGGCGGGCTCGGCCGGACGGGCTCAGCCGTCCCGTTCCGGGTAGCCCACCGGCACCGCCGAGACGTCGTCCAGCGCGGTGACGATCTCCTCCGGCAGGGTCATCCGCTCCACCTGCAGCGCCCCGAGGAGCTGCCCCACGGTGCGGGCGCCGAGGATCGGCGCGGTCACGCCCGGCCGGTCCCGGACCCAGGCCAGCGCCACCTCCAGCGGCGACACGCCCAGGCCGCCGGCCGCGATGGCGACCGCCTCCACGATGCTGGAGCAGCGCGGCTCCAGGTAGGTGGCGACGAAGCGCTCGAAGTGCGGCGACACGGCCCGCGAGTCCGCCGGGCGGCCGTTGCGGTACTTGCCGGTGAGCACCCCGCGACCCAGCGGCGACCAGGGCAGCACGCCCAGCCCCATGGCCTCGCAGGCGGGCAGCACCTCGCGCTCCACACCCCGCTCCAGCAGCGAATACTCCACCTGGGCGGCCACCACCGGGGCCCGCCCCGGCCAGGCGGCCTGCCAGGCGGCGGCACGGGCGGTCTGCCAGCCGGAGAAGTTCGACACCCCGACGTACCGGGCCTTGCCGCTGGACACCGCGTGGTCGAGCGCGGAGAGCGTCTCCTCCAGCGGGGTGTCCGGGTCGTACCCGTGCACCTGCCAGAGGTCGACGTGGTCGGTGCCGAGCCGGCGCAGCGAGGCCTCCAGGGTGCGCAGCAGGTGCCCCCGGGATCCGTCCCGGCGCCGGCCGCTGCCCGGCCGCAGCCCCGCCTTCGTGGCGATGAGCAGGTCGTCGCGGGGCACCAGGCTGCCCAGCAGGGAGCCGATCACCGACTCGGCGTCGCCGTCGGCGTACACGTCGGCGGTGTCCACGAGGTTGCCGCCCGCGTCGAGGTAGCTCTTCAGCTGGGCGGCCGCGTCATCGGCATCGGTGTCCCGTCCCCAGGTCATGGTGCCGAGCGCGAGCCGCGAAACCGCCAGCCCGCTTCGGCCGAGCGGTCGCTGTTGCATGGGTGAACCTTATTTCGAAGCCGGCGTCACGGATATCCTCGCCGCAGTCAACTTCCGGCGCGACCTCCGGCGGATGTGACGTGTTCGAGGTGAGCCCGTGGCCCGCGCCACCACCTCCATTGCGTAACCTGATGCGACCTGTGGTGCGGATGGTGGGAGGACCAGTGCGACTCGGGCTCAGCCTCGGATACCAGACGGCGTGGAGCACGCCGGCCGACCACCTGGCGCTGGCCCAGGAGGCGGATCGGCTCGGCTACTCGGTGGTGTGGGCCGCGGAGGCCTACGGCTCCGACTCGCCGAGCATGCTGGCCTGGATGGCCGGGCAGACCGAGCGGATCGACGTGGGCGCCGCGGTGATGCAGATCCCCGCGCGGACCCCCGCGATGACCGCGATGACCGCGGCGACCATCGACGCGCTCTCCGGCGGCCGGTTCCGGCTCGGCCTCGGCGTCTCCGGCCCGCAGGTCTCCGAGGGCTGGCACGGCGTCCGCTTCGCCAAGCCCCTGGCCCGCACCCGGGAGTACGTCGACATCGTGAAGCTGGCCGTGGCCCGCAAGGAGGTCGCGTACGACGGCGAGCACTACACCCTGCCGCTGCCTGACGGCCCGGGCAAGGCGCTGCGGCTGGGCTTCCACCCGCCGCGCGAGCACATCCCGATCTACCTGGCCGCTGTCGGCCCGAAGAACCTGGAGCTGGCCGGCGAGATCGCCGACGGCTGGCTCGCCGTCTTCTACGCCCCCGAGTTCGCCGAGGAGCAGCTCGCCTCGGTGCGGGCCGGCCGGGCCAAGGCCGGCAAGGAGCTGGCCGGCTTCGACGTCGTCCCGTCCGTGCCGGTGGTGGTCGGCGACGACATCGCCACCTGCGCCGAGCTGGTCCGCTGGTACGCGGCCCTCTACGTCGGCGGCATGGGCAGCCGGCAGCAGAACTTCTACAACCAGCTCGCCACCCGGATGGGCTACGGCGACGCCGCCCGCGAGGTGCAGGACCTCTACCTGGCCAAGCGGCAGCGCGACGCGGCCGCCGCGGTGCCCATGGAGTTCATCGACCGCACCTCGCTGCTCGGCCCGAAGGAGCGCATCGCCGAGCGGATGCGGGAGTACGCCGCCGCCGGCGTGACCACCCTCTCGGTCACCCTCTTCGTGGCGGACCGGGACAGCGGCGTGCAGACCCTGCGGACCGTCGCCGAGGCGCTGGACCTCTCCGGAGTCGGCGAGTGACCTGGGTCGAGGCCATCGTCCTGGGCATCGTCCAGGGGCTCACGGAATTCCTGCCGGTCTCGTCCTCCGGGCACCTGCGGATCACCTCGGCGATCTTCTTCGACCGGGACGCCGGAGCGTCGTTCACCGCGGTGACCCAGCTGGGCACCGAGGCGGCGGTGCTCATCTACTTCTTCAAGGACATCTGGCGGATCGTCCGCACCTGGTGCCTCGGCCTGTTCGACCGCTCGGTGCGCTCCAGCCTCGACTACCGCATGGGCTGGTACGTCATCATCGGCACGATCCCGATCGGCATCTTCGGGCTGCTGTTCAAGGACCAGATCCGCACCGCCGGCCGGGACCTGCGACTGGTCTCCACCACGCTGATCCTCGGCGCCATCGTGCTCGCCCTGGCCGAGTACTGGGGGCGGCAGACCCGCACGCTGGAGAACTTCCGGATGCGTGACGGCGTCATCATGGGCTTCGCCCAGGCCGCCGCGCTGGTCCCCGGCGTCTCCCGCTCGGGCGGCACGCTCACCGCCGGCCTGCTGCTCAACCTCACCCGCGAGACGGCGGCCCGCTACTCGTTCCTGCTCGCCATCCCGGCCGTGGTGATCTCCGGCGTGTTCAGCATCCCGGACGTCTTCGAGCCGTCCGCACCGGGCACCGCCGCGCCGAGCGTGGCGCAGATGGTCGTCGCCACCGTGATCGCCTTCGCCATCGGGTACGCGGCCATCGCCTGGCTCCTGCGCTACGTCGCGCACCACACCCTCTACCTGTTCGTCCTCTACCGGGTGGCGCTCGGCTCCCTGGTCATCTGCCTGCTCCTCACCGGCACGATCGACGCCACCTGACCTGATCCGGATACGCCGCTGGCCGGCACCCCGTTGTTGGGGGTGCCGGCCAGCGTTCGTTCGGCTGTCAGCTGTTCCAGTTGTGCGCGACGATGTCGGTGGCCTGCTGCTCCCACTGGGCGTACGCGTCCGGGTAGGCCGAGACCTGCACGGTCTGCGCGGCGCCGGTCAGGGGCATCTTGTCCCAGCCGTCGACCTGCTTGAGGCCCTTGAGGAAGGCCAGGGTCGAGTACTCGGGGTCGGTGATCTGCTCCGGCGTGCCCCAACCACTGGACGGGCGCTGCTGGAACAGGCCCAGCGAGTCGTGATCGTTGGCGTCGCCGAGGTGCCCCAGGTTCTCCAGCTTCGACTCCTGCAGGCTCGTGGCGATCGAGATCACCGCCGCCCGCTCCGGCAGGCCGGCCTTCTTCGTCGCCGCGATGATCGCCTTGGCGTTGGCCAGCTGCTCACCGTTCAGCTCGATGTGCGACTGGGCGCCCTGCACGCTCACCGCCACGGCGGCCGGCTTGCCCTCGACCGGACGGGCGTCGGCGTGGGCGGCGACCGGACCGGCGAAGATCCCACCGGTGAAGGCCAGACCAGCAATACCCAGCACACTCTTACGCAGCATCGTGTTCATGGGGGTAGCTCCATTCGGGGGTTGGCGCACACCCGGACCGACGGGGGTCGGCAAGGGGTGGTGTGCGCAAGCACCGTCAGGCGCTCAAGGAAAGTCTTAGGGGGATCATCCGGCGCGCGGGGCGAAGCCTCTTCGTCGCGCCGGGACCATGTACAACGACCGGCAGCCCACCATCATTCCCGGCCGAGCAGTCCCGCCTCGGCGGGCTGTCACGCGGGCCGGTCACCCCGTCGGGCGGGGCGCGGTCCTCGGTCGTTCACCCGGATACAACGACCCCCACCCGCCCGCCATTCCGCCGCCGCGATGCCGCCGGTCACCCCGCGAAACGGACACCGCACCCAGACACGGACGGTCGGTGGAACGGTATGGAGGTATCCCGGCACCAGAGACATACATGAGGTTCCACTCAGCGACCGAGGCCGCGTGCGAACCGGACATCCACCCCAGGCTGACGCTGCCTGTGTCGGCGGCTACGAACTTGATGACGTGGATGGATCGGCGCGGTACCCGTCGCGCATCTCCTCGCCGGTGCCTCTCGCCGAACGCCGAACCGCCGAACCCCAGACCCCGAAGCCCGAACGCCGAACCCCGAACGCCGAACCCCGAACGCCGGACGCCGAACCCCGAACGCCGGACGCCGAACCCCGAACGCCGGACGCCGGACGCCGAACGCCGCACGCCGGAGCCGGACGCCGAACGCCGAACGCCGGACGCCGAACCTCGAACCCCGAGCCCCGAACGCCGGAGCCGGACGCCGAACCCCGAACCCCGAACCGTGCGGTGAGGATGCGCCGGGGGAGAGGGTGGAAACGACAGCGCCGCCCGGCCCCGGAGGGACGGGCGGCGCTGTAGGTGTCGGTGTGCAGGTCGCCTCTCGGCGAGTGGCGCGACGCGGCTCCAGCCGAACGGTATTCCGCGAAGGCAATTTAGGTGAGGCCCGGGGACACTGGGCACACCGACGCTCTGCACAACGGCCCGACCGGGTCCGCTGTTCCGGGTGGCGACGTGTTCGCGGTCACAGACCCGCCCCGATACCGCCACATCCCGTGGTGCAGTCGATCAAGGGGGTGGCAGCGCCTAGGGTGGTCTGCGTGGCGACCCTTCTGCTTCTGCGACACGGCCGGACCACCGCGAACGCCGACGGTGGCCTGGCCGGCCGGCAACCGGTCGAGCTGGACGAGACCGGGCGCGCCCAGGCCGCGGCGGTGGGCGACCGGCTCAAGGGGCTGCCCCTCGCGGCGGTGGTGACCAGCCCGCTGATCCGCTGCCGGCAGACCCTGGAGCTGGCCCTGCCCGGGGCGGAGCCGGTGGTCGAGGAGGGGCTGATCGAGTGCGGCTACGGCGCCTGGGAGGGGCAGCCGTTGAAGAAGCTGGCGAAGGAGCCGCTCTGGCCGGTGGTGCAGCAGCACCCGAGCGCCGCCGTGTTCCCGGAGGGGGAGTCGATGGCGGCGATGTCGGCGAGGGCGGTCGCCGCGGTGCGCTCCTGGGACGCTCGGATCAGCGCCGAGCACGGGCCCGAGGCGGTCTGGCTGGCGTGCAGCCACGGCGATGTGATCAAGGCGATCGTGGCCGACGCGTTGGGCGTACACCTGGATCTGTTCCAGCGGATCGTGGCGGACCCGGCGTCGGTGACCGCGATCCGCTACACGCCGCTGCGGCCCTTCCTGGTCCGGCTCAACGACACGGGCGGCGACCTCGCCGGGCTGGTCCCGCCGCCGCGCAAGCGGCGCCGGCGGGCGACCCGGGCGACCGACTCGGACGCGGCGGTGGGTGGCGGCGCGGGGGCGACCCGGTGAGCCGCACCGCCACGCCCGGGAACGGCGGGCGGCGGCCCTGGCGTTTCGCCCTGGGCGGATTCGGCGTCGGTGCGCTGCGCGACGGTTCCACACGCCGGATAGGGTCGTGGGTATGACCCACCAGGTGCACGCCTTCGAGCCGCCGGAGCGGTTCGTCGCCGGAACCGTCGGCCCGCCGGGGGAGCGCACGTTCTTCCTCCAGGCGCGCGGCGGAGGCCGGCTGGTCAGCGTCGCGCTGGAAAAGGTCCAGGTGTCCCTGCTCGCCGAGAAGCTGGAGGAGTTGCTCTCCGAGGCGCAGCGCCGGTTCGGCGTCGAGCTTCCGGAGGCGGCCCCGGTGACGACGGGCGACAACGACCCGCTCGACACCCCGGTCGACGAGGAGTTCCGGGTCGGCACCCTGGGCCTGGCCTTCGACGTGGACTCCGCCACCGTGGTGATCGAGGCGATCGCCGCCGGCGAGGCGGAGGCCGAGGTCGAGCTGGGCGACGCTGACGACGACACCGACGAGGACCCGGACGAACCGGACGACGACCTCGACCGGCTCCGGGTCCGGCTGACCCCCGAGGCGACCCGCGCGTTCATCGAGCGGGCCCGGCGGGTGGTCAACGCCGGCCGTCCGCCCTGCCCGCTCTGCGGCCAGCCGCTCGACCCGGCCGGTCACCTCTGCCCCCGGCACAACGGCTACCACCGGTGACCTCGTCCGAACTTCAGCCCCGACAGGAGGGCGCCGCGTCGCTGCGACTGCTCAGCGACGGTGAGCTCACCCTGGAGGGGCGGCTGGTCGATGCCTCCAACACCACCCTGCGCGGCGTCATCACCCTCGACGGGGTGACCGCGCGCTGCGTCTACAAGCCGGTCCGCGGTGAGCGCCCGCTCTGGGACTTCCCGGACGGGACGCTCGCTGGCCGGGAGGTCTCGGCCTACCTGGTCTCGCAGGCCACCGGTTGGGATCTGGTGCCGCCGACCGTGCTGCGGGACGGGCCGTTCGGTCCCGGCTCGTGCCAGCTCTGGATCGACGAGCCGGAGGACGCCGAGCCGCTGGTCGGGTTCGTGCCGGCCGAGACGGTGCCGCCGCGCTGGTTCCCGGTCGCCGCGGCGCGCGACGACGACGGCGCCGCGTACGCGCTGGCGCACGCCGACGATCCCCGGCTGGCCCGCCTGGCGGTCCTCGACGCCGTGATCAACAACGCCGACCGCAAGGGCGGCCACGTGCTCGTCGGCCCCGACGACCGCGTCTACGGGGTCGACCACGGGGTCTGCTTCCACGTCGAGGAGAAGCTGCGCACCGTGCTCTGGGGCTGGGCCGGCCGGCAGCTCCCGCCGGACGCGGTGGAGATGCTCGACGGGCTGGCCGGGCAGCTCACCGGGGTGCTCGGCGACGAGCTTGCCGAGCACCTCACCATCAGCGAGGTCGCCGAGGTGGCGGCCCGGGTGGACCGGCTGCGGGAGACCGGGCGGTTCCCGCTGCCGCCGGAGGAGTGGCCGGCCATGCCGTGGCCGCCCATGTGAGCCGTTGTCGCGTTGATCACCCGAGGCGCGCCACCCGAGCGCCTGACGGCTCGTTAGGCTGGCAATCATGGAGTCTTGGGCGGGACACGAGGTGCCACGGCTGCCGGGCAAGGGCACACCACTGAGGTTGTACGACTCGGCGCGGCAAGGTCTCCACCCCAGTCAGCCCGACGGCGCGGCCAGCATGTACGTCTGCGGCATCACCCCGTACGACGCGACCCACCTCGGCCACGCCGCCACCATGATCACGTTTGACCTGGTGCAGCGGATGTGGCGGGACGCGGGCCTGACCGTGCGGTACGTGCAGAACGTCACCGACATCGACGACCCGCTGCTGGAGCGGGCCGAGCGCGACGGCGAGGACTGGAAGGTCCTGGCCATGCGGGAGACCGCCCTGTTCCGCGAGGACATGGAGGCGCTGCGGATCATCCCGCCGGAGCACTACGTGGGCGCGGTCGAGTCGATCCCGGACATCGCCGAGAAGGTGCTCGTGCTGCTCAAGGACGGCGCGGCCTACCGGCTCGACGACGGCACCGGCGACGTCTACTTCGACGTCGCCGCGGCCCCCGCGTTCGGCTACGAGTCCAACCTGTCGCGGGAGCAGATGCTGGAGATCTTCCCGGAGCGCGGCGGTGACCCGGACCGGGCCGGCAAGCGGGACCCGCTCGACCCGCTGCTGTGGCGCGGCGCCCGCGAGGGCGAGCCCTCCTGGCCGGGCGGTGAGCTGGGCGCCGGCCGCCCGGGCTGGCACATCGAGTGCGCGGTGATCGCGCTGAACCTGCTCGGCGACCGGATCGCCGTCCAGGGCGGCGGCAACGACCTGCTCTTCCCGCACCACGAGTGTTCGGCGGCGCACGCCGAGCGGCTGACCGGTCAGGCGCCGTTCGCCGACCACTACGTGCACGCCGGCATGATCGGCCTGGACGGCGAGAAGATGTCGAAGTCCCGGGGCAACCTGGTCTTCGTCTCCCGGCTCCGCGCCGACCGGGTCGACCCGATGGCGGTCCGGCTGGCCCTGCTCAGCGGGCACTACCGCAGCGACCGCTCGTGGACCGACGAGCTGCTCGCCGAGGCGCAGGAGCGGCTGGCCCGCTGGCGCCGGGCCGCCGCCGCGCCGGCCGGTCCGTCGGGCGACGAGCTCCTGGCCGGGGTACGCGCCCGCCTCGCCGACGACCTCGACACGCCGGGCGCCCTGACGCTGGTGGACGCCTGGGTGGAGCAGGCGCTCGCCGGGGTGGCCGACGACGCCGAGGCCCCGAAGCTCTTCGCGGACACCGTGGACGCGCTCCTGGGCATCCGTCTCTGACGGGGGCTCCGTCCCGAACCGTCGGGCTGGCGGCAGCGCAGCCCGGCGGCCGGCCGAGCGAGGGCCGGCCACGGCCGACCCGGCCGCTCAGGCGCCCATGAGCCGGGCCAGGCGGTCCCACGCCGGGGACGAGGCTTCGGGCTGGGACTGGGCCGCCAGCCGGGCGATGGTCGGGTTGTGGACGGGGCGCGTCTCCGATCGGTGGTGCCGGTCGCCGAACCAGGTCCGGGTGCGCTCCGCGAGGGCGGGTAGGCGGGGGTCGTCCGGCGACCAGTCGTAGGCGGCGTCGTGGTCGAGGTAGAGGGCGCGGAAATCCGGGTCGGTCAGCAGCTCGCGCTTCTCGGCGGTCCACCGGGAGGCATCCTCGGGCGAGGCGGTCCGCATGAGGATCCAGCCGTCGCGCTCCAGCCGGATCTGGCGTTCGCTGACGCCGAGTTCGCGCAGATCGTCGAGGAGGGCGGCGGCCTCCGGGGAGACGAAGAGCCGGTCGCCGCCGCGCAGCTGGGCGAGCTGGTCCAGGGTCCGTTGCAGCTGCGCGATGCGCTCCCGGAGGCCGTGATCGATTTCGGCGATGGCCGCCGTGAGGGCGTCCGGGTCGGCGTCGAGCAGGTCTCCGACGCGGGCCAGCGGCACCCCGGCCTCGGCCAAGGTTCTGATCTTGACGAGGGCGATCGCGTCCTCCGCGGTGTACCGCCGGTAGCCGGACGAGTCGCGCTCCGGCTCGGCGAGCAGACCACGCTGGTGGTAGTGGCGGACGGCCTTGACGGTCACCCCGGCGTACTCCGCTAGCTGGCCAATCGTGATCATGGCGGAGATCCTTCCACCGAGGGTCGGGTCGGGACGGGGCGGTCAGGCCCGCCGGGTCAGTCGGCCGCCGCCGTTGCGGAAGCGCGCCCGGCCGTCGATCACGTCGTGGTACGAGACGAGCAGGAGTCGCAGGTACCCGTCGAACGTCTCCCACGGGTACCCGACCGGCGCGAAGAGACCCGGCCCGACCGGCACGTAGCGCTGCGGCGGGGCGGAGGTCGCGCCGCCGGCGAACGCGGTGAAGATCCGCTCCTGCGAATCGTCCGCCGGCTCGTAGGCCATCCGCTCCTCGAGCTGGCCGTCGACGACGCTGGCGTCGATGCGGAGCTGGTTAGAGCGGTAGGTGCCCTCGTACGGGGTGAGGTCCACGTCTGGCGTCGGTGCGGTGACCAGAGCGGGGATCTCGACGCCGAGAAGCTCCCGCAGGAGCCGCTGGAGGAGCTGGTCGTGCAGGAGGATCGCGCCCGGGGTGTTGCCGAAGGCGGTGAAGACCAGGTCGTGCTCGGGGACGACGCAGAGGATGGAGACGCCGCCGGGCGACGCACCGGACATGGCGAGCACGGTGGTGTCGCCGAACGGGTACCGCACCCAGCCCAGGCCCATCGGCGGGACGTTCGGGGTCGCCATGTCGTACGCGACCTGCTGCATCAGCGCGGTCGACGCGGTCGACAGCACCCGCGTGCCGGCGGGGGAGACGCCGCCGGCCAGGTGGGTGCGCCCGAAGGCGAGCAGGTCGGCGACGGTGCCGATCGGCGTGCCCCCGGCCGGCCCCCAGGTGTCGGGCAGCATGAACATGCCGGTGGGCCGGGCCGCCATGGTCTCCGGGTCGGGGAAGTGGCCGACGGCCGTGCTGCGGAGGATGGCCCGTTCGGCCGAAGTGCCGGAGTCCGTCATGCCGACTGGCCCGTAGACGTCGCGCGCGAGCAGGTCGGGGAAGGACAGGCCGGTCACCACCTCCAGCAGCCGGCCCGCGACGATCATGCCGCCGTTGGAGTAGCTGAGGCGCTCACCGGCCTCGAACAGGGCGCCGCAGCTCCCGGCAAGGCCGTCGACGTAGGTCTTCAGGGCGTCGCGGCCCCGCGCGTCCGGGAAGAACAGGTCGGCGTCGATGCCGTTGGTGTGCGAGACCAGGTGACGGACGAGGATCTTCTCCGCCGCGCCCGGTGCGGTCAGGGCGAATTCGGGGAGGTAGTGCGCCACCGGCGCGTCGAGGTCCAGCAGTCCCCGGTCGACCTGCTGCAGGACCAGCGTGGTGGTGAGCACCTTGGTGACCGAGCCGAAGAGAAATCCGGTGTCCTCGCGCATCGGCGCGCCGGTGGCGATGTTCGCGGTGCCGTGGGCGACGACGATCTGCTCGCCGGCGTGGTGGACGCCGGCGACGAACCCGGGGACGTGCTGGGACTCGCAGTAGGCGGCAATCTGCTCACGGATCTGGGCCCCGACGGTGTGCAGGGCGCTGTTGTTGTCGTTCATGCCGACGATCGTCGAACCCTGCCCCTGGGGCAGGGTCAAGCCCGACGGCGAGAAGATCGTCCGCGGTCAGCCGAGGACGAGGCCGGGGTCCGGGTCGGGCTCCGCCTGCGGGGCGGGAATCCGGTACTCCTCGGTGAGCGTGGTCATCGGGCCCGGCCAGGTGGCGTGGGCGACCTCGATGGGCTTGCGCTGGGCGTCGTAGGCGACGTGCAGCAGGTGCAGCACCGGGGTGTCCGGGCGGATCTGGAGGATCTCCGCCTCCTCCCGGCTGGGCTGGCGGGCGCTGATCGTGTCCGTCGCGGTGACGTACCGGCGGCCGGTGGCCTCCTCGGCCTCCTGGTAGAGCGGGCGGCCGAACGCCTCGGCCCGCTCCAGGGAGGTGCCGGCGGTGTCGGCGGGCAGGAACCAGGAGGCGCCCACCTCGACGGGTGAGTCGTCGGTGCGGACCAGGTGCCGCCGGCAGAGCAGTTCCGTGCCGTCGGCCACCCCGAACGCGTCGGCCACCTCGGGCGGGGCGGCGGCGCGGCCCACCGAGACGAGCTGCTGCCGGTACCGGGCGGCCAGGTCGGTGTGGTAGCCGCGGAAGCCGCCGTACCGGCCCCGGGAGAGCCGGTTGAGGCGGCGCCGGGTGCCCCGGACGTACGTACCGGAGCCGGGCTTGGTGATCAGGATGCCCTCGACCCGCAGCTGGTCGACGGCGCGCTGCACGGTCTGCTTCGCGACGCCGAACATCTCGGCGATGGCCGGGATGGACGGCAGCCGCTCGCCGGGCCCCCAATCGCCGCGGCGGATCTGGGCCTTGAGCTGCGCGGCGATCTGCCGGTGCGGGAACTCGGCCGCGCCGGGGTTGATCTGCATGCCCGCCTCCTCACGACAGCTAGGTTCCTAGGATGCCCTAGAGGGGGTGACCTCGCCACCCCGGACACGCGGAAGGCCGGGCCCGCGAGGACCCGGCCTTCGGGGAAGAGCGGCTACCAGGAGCCGGCGGTGGGGCCGGCGGAGCCGCCCCGGCGGCGCAGGTACTTCTCGAACTCCTGGGCGATCTCGTCCCCGGTCAGCGGGGTGATGCCGGCGTCGCCGACCCGCTCCTCCAGCTCACGGACGTACTCGCCCAGCTCGGCGTCCTGTTCGGCGGCGCTGCGCACCCGCTGCTCCCACTCGGCGGCCTCCTCGGCCAGGTCGGCCATCGGCACCGGCAGGTCGAGCACCTCCTCGACCCGGTGCAGCAGCGCCAGGGTGGCCTTCGGGCAGGGCGGGTTGTTGGCGTAGTGCGGCACGTGCACCCAGAACGACACGGCGTCCACCTCGGCCCGGGTGCAGGCGTCGTGCAGGACCCCGACGATGCCGGTCGGCCCGTCGTAGCGGGTGGGGGTGAGCTGGTAGCGCTTCGCGGCGTCGGCGTCCGAGGCGCTGCCGCTGATCGGCAGCGGCCGGGTGTAGGGCACGTCGGCCAGCAGCGCGCCGAGCAGCACCACCCGCTCGACCTCCAGGCTGTGGCAGATCTCCAGCACCTGCTCGCAGAAGGTGCGCCAGCGCATGCTCGGCTCGATGCCCCGGATCAGCACCACGTCCCGCTCGGTGCCCTCGGGGCTGGCCACCATGAAGCGGGTGGTCGGCCACTCGACCCGGCGGGTCTCCCCGTCGGCCATCGTGATCGTCGGCCGGCTCACCTGGAAGTCGTAGAAGTCCTCCGGGTCCAGCTCGGTCACCTGGCGGGCCTGCCAGACCTGCTCCAGGTGCTCCACGGCGGCGGTCGAGGCGTCGGCGGCGTCGTTCCACCCCTCGAAGGCCGCGATGGCGACCGGGGACCGCAGCACCGGCAGTCCGTCGAACTCGGTCACGCCGTCACCTCACCCTGCTCGTCGCGAGCGGCACCCGGGTATCGCGCTTCAGCTCGGCGCGTCTGACGCCGCGTCGCGACCTGAAGCCGTCGTACGGTCGCGTCGCTGATGTCCTTCACGTCCGTCAGCCTACGTGCCGCCGCCGGGCAGGGCCCGTCGGCCGCGCCGGTCGGCCGGGCCGACCACTCGGGCGAACCGGATGAAAGGTACGCGGTGATTCCGCTGACAGTATGTGGGAAGCCCAGGTTGCGGTGACCCGTCCAGGCCGCGCCGCACTAACCTGGCCCTGTGCGGACTTCGTTGCTCGATGTGCTGGCGGACCGGATCCTGATCGCCGACGGGGCGATGGGGACGATGCTGCAGGCGGCCGACCTGACCCTGGACGACTTCGACGGCCTTGAGGGCTGCAACGAGATCCTCAACGTCACCAGGCCGGACGTGGTCCGCGGCGTGCACGAGGCCTATCTGGCCGCCGGCGCGGACTGCGTGGAGACCAACACCTTCGGCGCCAACCTGCCCAACCTCGCCGAGTACGGCATCGCCGAGCGGATCCGCGAGCTGTCCGAGGCGGGCGCGCGGCTCGCCCGGGAGGCCGCCGACGCGCACTCGACGCCGGAGCAGCCGAGGTTCGTGCTCGGCTCGATGGGGCCCGGCACGAAGCTGCCCACCCTCGGGCACGCGGCGTACGCGACCCTGCGGGACGCGTACCAGGAGAACGCCGCCGGCCTGATCGCCGGCGGGGCGGACGCGCTGATCATCGAGACCTGCCAGGACCTGCTCCAGGTCAAGGCCGCGGTGGTCGGCGCGAAGCGGGCCCGCGTCGAGCTGGGGCGGGACGTCCCGATCATCTGCCAGGTGGCCGTGGAGACCACCGGCACCATGCTGCTGGGCAGCGAGATCGGCGCCGCGCTGACCGCGATCGAGCCGCTCGGCGTCGACCTGATCGGCCTCAACTGCTCGACCGGCCCGGCCGAGATGGGCGAGCACCTGCGCTACCTGTCCCAGCACTCCCGCATCCCGGTCTCGGTGATGCCGAACGCCGGCCTGCCGGTGCTGACCGCCGACGGGGCCTACTTCCCGCTGAGCCCGGTTGAGCTGGCCGACGCCCTCGACCAGTTCGTCACCGACTACGGCGTGGCCCTGGTCGGCGGCTGCTGCGGCACCACACCGGAGCACATCCGGGTGCTGGTCGAGCGGCTGCGCGGCCGGCGGCCGGTGACCCGCGAGCCGCGCCCCGAGGCGGGCATCTCGTCGATCTACCACCACGTGCCGTTCGCCCAGGACGCCAGCATCCTGATGGTGGGGGAGCGGAGCAACGCCAACGGCTCCAAGGCGTTCCGCGAGGCGATGCTCGCGGCCGACTGGCAGGCCTGCGTCGAGATCGCCCGCGGCCAGGCCCGGGACGGCTCGCACCTGCTGGACCTCTGCGTCGACTACGTGGGCCGGGACGGCACACAGGACATGCGCGAGCTGGCCGGCCGGTTCGCCACCGCCTCGACGCTGCCGATCATGCTGGACTCGACGGAGCCGGCGGTGGTCGAGGCGGGGCTGGAGATGCTCGGCGGCCGCTGCGTGGTCAACTCGGTCAACTTCGAGGACGGCGACGGCCCGGAGTCCCGCTACGCCCGGGTGATGCCGGTGGTCCGGGAGCACGGCGCCGCCGTGGTGGCGCTGCTCATCGACGAGGAGGGCCAGGCCCGCACCCGGGACTGGAAGGTACGCGTCGCGTGCCGGCTCATCGACGACCTGACCGGCCGGTGGGGGCTGCGCCGGGAGGACATCCTCATCGACGCGCTGACCTTCCCGATCGCCACCGGGCAGGAGGAGACCCGCCGCGACGGCATCGAGACGATCGAGGCGATCCGGGAGATCGCCGCCCGCTACCCGGGGGTCAACTTCACCCTGGGCATCTCGAACGTCTCCTTCGGCCTGAACCCGGCGGCCCGGCAGGTGCTCAACTCGGTGTTCCTGCACGAGTGCGCGCAGGCCGGCCTCACCTCGGCCATCGTGCACGCCAGCAAGATCCTGCCGATGTCGAAGATCCCCGACGAGCAGCGCGAGATCGCGCTCGACCTGGTCTACGACCGGCGCCGCGAGGGCTACGACCCGGTGCAGCGGTTCATCGAGGTCTTCGAGGGCGTCGACGCCGCCTCCGCGCGGGCCACCCGGGCCGAGGAGCTGGCCGCGCTGCCGCTGGACGAGCGGCTCAAGCGGCGGATCATCGACGGGGAGCGCAACGGCCTGGAGGCCGACCTGGACACGGCCATGGCCGAGGGGCGCACGCCACTGTCCATCATCAACGACCTGCTGCTGGACGGCATGAAGGTCGTCGGTGAGCTGTTCGGCTCCGGCCAGATGCAACTGCCGTTCGTGCTCCAGTCCGCCGAGGTGATGAAGACCGCGGTGGCCTACCTGGAGCCGCACATGGAGAAGACCGACGACGACGGCAAGGGGCGGATCGTCCTCGCCACCGTCAAGGGCGACGTGCACGACATCGGCAAGAACCTGGTCGACATCATCCTGTCCAACAACGGCTACGACGTCGTCAACATCGGCATCAAGCAGCCGATCAACGCGATCCTCGACGCCGCCGAGGAGCACCGGGCCGACGCCATCGGCATGTCCGGCCTGCTGGTCAAGAGCACGGTCATCATGAAGGAGAACCTGGCGGAGATGGCCGCGCGCGGCGTCGCCGAGCGCTGGCCGGTGCTGCTCGGCGGCGCGGCGCTCACCCGCGCGTACGTGGAGGACGACCTTCGCTCGGCGTTCCCCGGGCAGGTGCACTACGCCCGGGACGCGTTCGAGGGGCTGTCCCTCATGGACCGGGTGATGACGGCGAAGCGGGGCGGCGCGCCGGTGATCGACCCGGAGCGGGAGGCCGCCCTGGCGGCCCGCCGGGAGCGCCGGGAGCGGCAGCGGGCCTTGGTCCGCGAGGCGCTGCCGGAGCTGGACGACGCGTCGGTCCGCTCCGACGTGGCCGCGGACGTGGAGGTGCCCACCCCGCCGTTCTTCGGCACGCGGGTGGTCAAGGGTGTGCCGCTGGCCGACTACGCGGCGCTGCTCGACGAGCGGGCCACCTTCCTGGGCCAGTGGGGGCTGCGCGGGGCCCGGGGCGGCAAGGGCCCGTCGTACGAGGAGCTGGTGGAGACCGAGGGGCGGCCGCGGCTGCGCTACTGGCTGGACCGGCTCATCGCCGACCAGGTCCTCGAGGCGGCCGTGGTCTACGGCTACTTCCCGGCCTACTCCGAGGGCAACGACCTGGTGGTGCTGGACGAGAACGGGCATTCCGAGCGGGCCCGGTTCTCGTTCCCGCGGCAGCGGCAGGAGCGCCGGCTCTGCCTGGCCGACTTCTTCCGCCCCAAGGGCGAGCAGCTGGACGTGGTGGCGTTGCAGTTGGTCACCGTCGGGCAGCCGATCAGCGAGTACACGGCGAAGATGTTCGCCGGCAACGAGTACCGCGACTACCTGGAGGTGCACGGCCTGTCGGTGCAGCTCACCGAGGCGCTGGCCGAGTACTGGCACCGGCGGATCCGCGCCGAGCTGGTCCTGCCGGGCGGGCGCACGGTCGCCGACGAGGACCCGGCGGACGTGGCCGGCCTGCTGCGCACCGACTACCGGGGCTGCCGCTACGCGTTCGGCTACCCGGCCTGCCCGGACCTGGAGGACCGGGCGAAGCTCGTGGAGCTGCTCGGCGCGGAGCGGATCAACGTCCAGCTCTCGGAGGAGTTCCAACTCATGCCGGAGCAGGCCACCGACGCGATCGTGGTGCACCACCCGGAGGCGAGCTACTTCAACGCCAAGTGATCACCGGTCCACGCTGACCTGCGGTGCAGCACCGGGAACGGCGCTGATCCGCATGATCATGCCGTCTCCAGGCCGCCGTGCAGGAGGAGTACGTCCACGTTGTTCACGAGCGAAGCCACCCGAACCGGATCCCTGTGAGGTTGCTGCGGCCTCGGCCTCCGGGTGCACAAGGTGGCGTGTCGTCGATTGTCAGACGGACGGGTCCCAGGCGATGAGCTGGTCGAAGATGCGACGGTCGCCGTCCAGCTCCAGCTTCGGAGAATCCGGCGGTATGCGGCCGTAAAAGAACAGGACCAGGTCACTGGCCGTGCCCCGGGCGGAGGCGTCGGCCGTGTCCGGGCCCGGGTCCTCGCTGGCAGCCGGCGCGCCGAGGCGGGCGGCCCATGCGCCGTCGCGGGACAGCCGAAGGCGCCAGGAGCGGCCCTCGGTGGCGTAGTAGTCGACGACGGCGGGTTCGTGCGGCCAGGCGACATCCGTCGAGCAGAGGGTGAACTGGCAGTCGTCGAAACCGTCGAGGGCGACCTCGTCCGGTAGCGGCTCCGGGCGCCCTACGGCGAGCTGGACATCGTGGGTGTGCACCGCGATCTCGGGAACCTGGCGCCGAGCCCATGCACCAGAGGTTTGCGGTGACTGCGAGTCACCCCACCACGTCCAACAACCGCGGTCCGGGCCGGCCTCGCGCAGCGCGCTCGTCAGTCGCTCGACGGACTCGGTCCACCAGGCCAGGAGAGCCTCGCGTTCCCGAGGCGCACCCGTGCCGTCCTCCCAAGCGGACTTCTCCGGGGGAGCGTCGGCCGGCCCAGCGGCGACGATGGCGGCCGACTTGCGGCGGCCCATGCCGACGTGTTGCACGAGGTCGAACAGCGTCCGCTCGGGATGGGTCGGCACCGGCACGTCGAGACCGGGCGCCGCAGCGACCGCGGTGCGGAAGGCGGTCGATCGTTCGTCGATCAGCCGCAGATGATCAGAGAACGTGAGGATCTCGTGCACCCCGGCTGTCTATCACTGTGCTCCGACAACCGGACAGCGATTTTCACAGCCGACGCGGCGGGCGCCTCCGCACTGATACGTGCCCTTGGTTACGCGCGGGCGCCCTTCCTCAGATCGGCGATCCTCAGACGGCAACAGCACCGCTGACCTGGGTGCGCCAGGGTCGGGGCGGCCGGTGTCGTCCCAAGCCTGCGTGACAGATCAGTCTCGGGACGTGGGGGACACCTCCGGCCGGATCACCCCCCGAAGGATGGCCACGAGGTCGTCGATGGTCCTCTGCGCGTCGAGTCTGTCCGCTTCGGTGCTCCACCCGTGATGCCATGACCCGTCGGGGCCGGCGACAAAGAGCAACGCACCCAGTGCGGGCGGGGCGAGGTCTGATGCTGACGCGGGAAGCAGCGCCATGTCTGTCTCGTCCGACAGTTCCGCCAGGCGGTGTTGTAGGTGCTCGCCGCCTGGAAGCGCGGCGGACACGAGTGCTGCCGCCGCGACGACCTCGTCAGGGAAAAACTCTCGCCAGAGCAGACCCCGGTTGGCCAGGACGTAGGTGAACATGTTCCGGAGCGCGTCGAGGCGTTGCTCTGGCGGCCGTTCAGCGAGTTCTTCAAGGAAGTCCAGGGCGCCGTCACTGCTGAACGGCCCGGTTCCGAATGTGCCCACGTCACCCTTTCGTCAAGAGGACAGCCACCGTCGAAGAGTCGATGAGCGCACCACGCATGATCCTGCGCAGCGTAGCGCCCTGTCACGCAGGTTCTGAGACCCGACATCATCGGTGCTGAGCTGTCCGGTCTCGGGACCTGCGTGAGAGATCGGTATCCGGACCTGCCTGACGCTCAGGAGTCCGCTGGTACACCGGCTTCCAGTTGGCCGATCATCGGGCCCAGGAGTTCGTTGAGTTCCCGAACGAGCACGACTACCGCTCTACGCGCTGCGGGCGCTACGGAACTGTCCGGACCGTCGGGAGCCGGAGGTAGATCATCGAGGGGGACCGGGGCTTCCACCTGCAGCGTCGCGCGTAGATGTGGGCTGCGCGTCAGGTCCTGGTCCGAGGGTGTCGTGTACTGGCCAAACAACTGCGGCCAGTCGCGCCAACCACGGTCACGCTGCCACTGCTTGGTCCAGGTGAGTTCCGCGGGCCACCGCGAGATCACCGACACGGCGCAGGTCATACTCCCGTCCCACCGGCTCGGCGTACAGGTCGCGGAGATGATCCGTCTATGCCAACGGACGTAGCCAGGTGACAGCTCGATTGCCAGTCGCCACGCTGTGGCAGCGAAGGTAACGGGCGCGATGTCGCCCCACGTGTCGGCAAACTCATCGATGCGCCTCAGCACCTCGGCCTCGAAGCGACCGCGCCCGTCTGCGCCGTGCTCACGGTCGAAGTGCTCATCGAGCCAGAAGGCGCGGGGGTCAGGCATCCTCAGCTCCGTCCGAGGCCGTGGTTCATCACGTCATCCTCACCATGGCGGTCTATCACGAACCCGCACGTCTGTCGGTCCCGCCCGCGAGACGTCATCTGGCCGGACGTGTCACCCATGTCCCGAGCTGATCTGTCGCGCGAGTCCTGAGACCCGACGTCATCGGTGCTGAGCTGTCGGGCTCCAGTTGATGCGTTACGGATCAGTGTCGGATGACAGGTGACAGTTCGCCGTTCCCAAGCGCCTGGCCGTCACACCGCGTCACCGGATACCGGGTTGCCTGCTCGCCACGCTTGCGGAACCCTCTCCGCATGATCGATACACGCGTGCTTGGCGAGGGCGATTGGAAGCTGTGGCGGGAACTGCGGCTCGCTGCGCTCGCGGAGGCCGGGTACGCCTTCGGTTCCCAGCTGGTGGACTGGCAGGGCGACGGCGACCGCGAGGAACGTTGGCGCAGTCGGCTGGCCATCCCCGGCTCGTACAACATCCTGGCGATGCTCGACGGGCAGGCCGTCGGGATGGCCAGCGGGGTGCCGACCGAGCACGACGGGATCGTCGAGCTGATCTCGATGTACGTGGCACCCATGGGACGTGGCCAGGGCGTGGGCGACCACCTCGTGCGGGCGGTCGAGCAGTGGGCCCGGCAGGTGGGCGCGCGGACGCTACGGCTGGCCGTAGTAGAAGGCAACAAGAACGCCTGGACCCTCTACCAGCGGAACGGTTTCCGTGACACGGGTGAGCTCGGCGACCTCATGCCCGACGGTGTGCGCCGCGAGCACCTCATGACGAAGAGCCTCGGAGGTTAGCGGTCGGCCGTCAGGTCGACGGGCTCCGACCGGAGGTCGCACGGTCGGTGGCCAGCGAACCGGCCATCACGTGACCCGTCGAGCGGAGGCGGCGCCAGGCGACACCGTCGTGCGGGTGCCCACGTCGGCGACGCCGATGAGTGCGGGTCCATGAGGCCGGGGGTCACTCGCGGGTGAGGCCGGGTGGCAGCGCGTCCTGGTCGGGTGTGACCCGGCGCCCGTTGGCCAGCGGATCGTGCTGAAGGGCGTCGATCAGCCGTTCCGGCCCGCCGACGCAGGTCCACGCGTCGTCCCAGAGCGCGGAGACCAGCCAGGACCGGTCGGCCGGGAAGAACAGGTCGGGCAGTGAGCCGTCGCCGCGCATGTGGCCGGATCGCCAGGTGAGGGCCTGCTCCGGTCCGGCCTCGATGAGCACGTACCGCCAGTCCCAGTAGAGCGACACCGTCGGGCGCGGGGGAAGACGATGTCGTGCGCGCCGGTGTCGAGGTAGCCCAGCCACCACGGCTGCTCCGGGGTGTGCGCGATGAGGTCGTCGACGAGGGCGCGTTCGTAGGCGGCGGCGGGGATGTCGTCGCTGCGCCAGGTGGTGGCGTAGGCGTCGAAGACCGGCGGGATGGCGGTGGTGATCGAGAGGCCGGCCGTGGTGTGCCCGCTGATCCAGTCCACCTCGGCGGCGGTGCCGATCCGCCACTCCCGGCCGTCCTTCATGGCCCGCATGCTCCCATTGAAGCCCGCCACACGCGGGGATGTTGGAGAGTTGCCGTTCGATGCGAACGTCAACTCTCCACGATCCGGAACGAGGAGCGTCAGTACGCGTAGGTGACGGAGATGGTGGTGGTGGGGCAGTTGTTCGCCCAGCTGGTCAGGGCGCTCTTCTCGGCGCTGTCCACGCTGAGGCGCCACCGGAGCTTCACGGCGACCCACTCGCCGATGTAGCGGCAGCGCGCGGAGGCGTACGACGGCAGCCAGGTGGCCGGGTCCTGGTCGCCCTTGGCCTGGTTGACGTTGTCGGTGACCGCGGCCAGCGCCCGGGAGTCGCCCAGGTCGTTGGCGTACGCCTGGCGGCGGCTGGTGGTCCAGTTGCGGGCGCCGGAGTCCCACGCCTCGGCGAGCGGGACCATGTGGTCGATGTCGAGGTCGCCGGTGAGCGTCCAGTAGGCGTTGTCGTAGTAGGAGTACCAGCGGCCGCCGGAGAGGGTGCAGGTGCCGCTGGTCGTGGGTTTGGTGGTGGCCTCGGCCTGGAGGACCTCGTTGCGGGTGTTGCAGCCGTCGCCGTCGGCGTCGATCCAGTGTGGGAAGAGGTCGCGGTTGTAGCCGGTGCGGACCTCGGTGGCGACCGGGAGGCCGGCGACGGCGCTGGTCAAGGTTGCGGAGTAGCCGGCGGCGGAGGCTGGCTGGGTGAGGCCGAGGGTGGCGGCCACGATCGCGGCGAGGCTGATGGCCGTGGCGCGCAGCGTGCGGGTCATGGGACTCCATCCGGATGGGATTGGCATGTGGCACCCATATAGACAGAGATGGAAGTAACGGTCCAGATCAGATTCCGTGAACAGTGGATGACCGGAACCGGACGCACGTCGCTTCGGGCACGGAACCGGGCGTACCGGCGGCCCGTCAGGTATGTGCCGACGGGTCCGGGGTAGACGCCGGACGACGGCGAGACGAGGTGGGAGGTCCGGTGGACTCGTACCCCGCGGTGGAGGACCACGGCCTGGTCGGCGACCTGCAGACGGCGGCGCTGATCACGAAGGACGGCACGGTGGACTGGTTCTGCGCACCCCGGTTCGACTCGCCGAGCATCTTCGGCGCCCTGCTCGACCGGCGTCGCGGCGGCCACTTCCAGGTCTCACCGGACGGTGTCGACTACACGAGCAAACAGCTCTACCTGCCGGGGACCCCGATCCTCATCACCCGCTTCCTCAGCGAAAACGGGGTGGGCGAGCTGGTCGACTTCATGCCGATCGCGGGCGACCGGGCCACCGGTCACCACCGCCTGGTCCGGATGCTGCGGATGGTCCGCGGCAGCATGCGGTTCCGGTTCGAGTGCCGCCCCCGGTTCAACTACGGGCGCGACGGGCACGAGCTGGAGGTGCACCCGGCCGGCACGGTCTTCCGCAGTGCCGGGCAGTCCCTCACCCTGAACCCCATCCGGTACGCCGAGCGCCTCTCCGACGAGCACGAGTTCGAACGGACCGAGGAGGGCATCCACCTGGTCGCCACCCTGCACGAGGGCGAGGCCGGCGGGGTCATCCTCGAGACGGGATCCCTGGGACCACCGCGGGTTTACCGGGCGGAGGAGGCCCGCGAGCTGCTCGAACGGACGCGGGACTTCTGGCGGCGCTGGCTCGGCCGCTCCTGTTACACCGGGCGGTGGCGGGAGATGGTCGAGCGGTCCGCCATGACGCTCAAGCTCATGACGTACGCGCCGACCGGCGCGCTGATCGCCGCACCCACCGCCGGGCTGCCCGAACGGGTGGGCGGCCAACGCAACTGGGACTACCGCTACACCTGGATCCGGGACGCGGCCTTCTCGGTGCACGCCCTGCTCAGCCTCGGCTTCACCGACGAGGCCTGGCAGTACCAGCACTGGGTCGACGACCGGATCCGGGCTGCCCAGGCGGACGGCGTGCCGTTGCAGATCATGTACCGCGTCGACGGCTCACCGGACCTCACCGAGGAGGTGCTCGACCACTTCGAGGGCTACCGGGGGTCCGCGCCGGTGCGCATCGGCAACGGCGCGGCGAACCAGCTGCAACTCGACATCTACGGCGAGATGCTCAACTCCCTCCACCTCGCCAACGACCACGGCCTGAAGGACTCCCGCGAGGGCTGGCAGAACCTGACCCGGATGATGGACTGGCTCTGCGCGCACTGGGATCAGCCCGAGGACGGAATCTGGGAGACGCGCTCCGGCCGGCAGGACTTCACCTACGGGCGACTGATGTCCTGGGTGGCGCTCGACCGGGCGATCCGGCTGGCCCACCGGCAGGGCCGACCCGCCGACGTCGCCAGGTGGACACAGTCACGGGACCGGATCTACGAGCAGATCATGACGCGCGGCTTCCATCCGGGACGCCGGGCCTTCGTGCAGCACTACGGCACGGACCTGCTCGACGCGTCGCTGCTCGCCATGCCCTCGCTCGGCTTCGTGGCGCCGACCGACCCGATGTGGCAGGCGACGCTGCGGGCCATCGACGGCGAGCTGGTCTCCGACAGCCTGGTCTACCGGTACGACCCGGGCGCCAGCGTCGACGGCCTCGCCGGCGGCGAGAGCACCTTCACCATGTGCACCTTCTGGTACGTCCAGGCCCTCGCGGAGTCCGGCCGGCTCGACGACGCGCAGTTGACCTTCGAGAAGATGCTCACCTACAGCAGCCAGGTCGGCCTCTATTCGGAGGAGATCGCCCCGACCGGGGAGCAGGCCGGCAACTTCCCGCAGGCGTTCAGCCACCTCTCCCTCATCAGCACCGCGGCCAACCTGGACCGGCTTCTCGACGCCCGCGGCTGACCGCCCGGCGGGAGAAACCGCTGTGCGGCACGGCCCGGCCCGCTACGGTGACCGGAGTACGGTTACCGGCCCGGCCCGGCCCGGGCGGGTAAGCGCCCCCGACCCGCAGCGCGTGCCGCGGCCGCCGTCCACGGCGGCGCGGCCCGGGAGATGCGGCTGTGACGTCCGAGGACGAGCATGGGGGTACGACGAAAGGGGCGGAGATGACCGACGACATCGCTTCGAAGGTTCCGCCGGACCCGGCCCCCGTGCTGAGCGCACCGGCGGGTCCACCGCCGGTCGGGCCGCCGAGCAGCCTGGACCTGTGGGCCCGGGCGCAGACCCTGCACCGCTGCTTCGGTGACGACGACGGCGAACCGCACATCATGCGCGGCCTGGACTGAGGTCCCGCCTCACCCCAGGCGCCCCCGCGCGGGCGCCGGAATCCGGGCGTCGTCGATCACTGGTGCTCGACGTCGGTCCGGCCGGGCAAGCAGGCGAGTCGGCCGAGGTGGCCGTGCCCGCCGGGCTCCCCTCGTCCGGCCGCGGGGCCGTCAGTCCGGTCGGCGGGCGACCACCGCCAGGGCCATGCCGAAGAACTTCAATGGCGACCGCTCGATCCCGTCGGTCACCGGCCGGATGCGACGCCCGAAGCCTGACCGGTCGAACGGCGGCATGATGTAGTCCAACGCCACCGGCTCCAGCCCGGCCCGGCGTAGCTGTGCGGACAGGCCACGGGCGGTGAAGGCGCGGGCGTCGGCCAGCCGCCGGTGCAGCGGCACGATCCACGGCAGGAACGGACCCCGCGCCGGCCGGTAACGCTTCCCGCGGATGAGGAAACCGTGCGTCTCGAAGGGGAACCACCGGTTGGGCGTGGTCAGCGCGAACCGGCCCCCGGGGGCGAGCACCCGGTGCACCTGCCGGAGAGCGGCATCCAGATCGTCGATGTGTTCCACCACCTCGATGGCGGTAACCAGGTCGAAGCTCTTGTCCGGATAGTCCAGCTCGGTGGCGGACAGCTCCCGCACGTTGATCTTCTGGGCCGCCGCCGGGTCGGCGGCCAGCCGTTCCCGGAACAGCTCCAGCCGATCCTGTTGAATGTCGATCGCCTCGATCTGCGCGAAGGCGTCGACCAGCCGCATCGTGTAGGTGCCGTCTCCGCAGCCGATCTCCAGCAGCCGCCGGCCGGCCAGTGGGGTGTGGCGGCCCAGGGTGCCCAACCGCTTGGCCACCCCGCGCTCGCCGAACGCGCTACCGTGCCCCAGTCCCAGGTGTCGCGTCGCATTGGTCACGATCGACGACTCTAAACTCGCCGGCCGCTCCCGTGGGGGCAGCCGGGCACGGCCCGGCTCCATGACGAGCACCGGGGCGCCGCCGAGGAGCACGAGCCTCGATGATTTCCGTGTGATCCGGCCCGGATCAGTCGTCAGATTTCAGGCGGGCCGCGCGCGCGTGCAGGTAGCGCTGCTGGGCCAGGTTCATCGACCGGCGAGCCGCCGCCAGGTACGCCGCCCGGGCCGCGTCCGGCTCCCCGGCCAGCTCCAGCAGGTGCGCCCGGGCCGCGTGGCGGCGGTGGTCCTCGGCGACCCGGCGGTCCGTCCCCAGCGCGTCGAGCAGCGCCAGGCCGGCCCGCGGCCCGCGCGCCATGGCCACCGCCACGGCGTGGTTCAGCCGGACCACCGGGTTGTCGTGCAGGGTCAGCAGCATCTCGTAGAGCGTGACGATCTGCGGCCAGTCCGTCGCCTCGACGCTGGGCGCCTCGTCGTGCAGCGCGGCGATCGCCGCCTGGAGCTGGTACGGCCCGACCGCGCCGCGGGGCAGCGTGGCGGTGACCAGGGCGGTCCCCTCGGCGATCCGGTCGGCCCGCCAGCGCCGCCGGTCCTGCTCGGCCATCGGCACCAGCGTCCCGTCCGGGCCGGTACGCGCCGGCGTGCGCGCGTCGGTGAGCAGCATCAAGGCCAGCAGCCCGGCCACCTCCGCGTCGTCGGTGAGCCGGTGCAGCAGCCGGGCCAGCCGGATCGCCTCGGCGCACACGTCGGGCCGGTGCAGCCGCTCCCCGCCGGTGCTCGCGTACCCCTCGTTGAAGATCAGGTAGAGGACGTGCAGCACGGCGTCGAGCCGGGCGGCCCGCTCCGGGCCGGCCGGCGGGGCGAACGGCAACCCGCTGTCGCGGATGCGCTGCTTGGCCCGGGTGATCCGCCGCGTCATGGTCGCCTCGGGCACCAGGAACGCCCGGGCGACCTCGGCGGTGGTCAACCCGCCGACCGCGCGCAGGGTCAGCGCGATCTGCCCGGCCGGCGGCAGCGACGGGTGGCAGCACAGGAACAGCAGGACCAGGCTGTCGTCGGAGTCGTCCGGCGCGCTGTCGGCGGGCGGCGCCAGCCAGCGGTCCGCGGGTGCCTCCCGGGCCACGCCGTCCTCCCGGCGGCGCCGGGCCTGCTCGGCGCGCAGCAGGTCGGTCAGCCGGCGGGACGCCACGGTGATCAGCCACGCCTTCGGGTCGTCCGGCAGCCCGTCGGCGGGCCAGCGGGTGGCCGCGGTGAGCAGTGCCTCCTGGGTGGCGTCCTCGGCGGTGTCGAAGTGCCCGTAGCGGCGGGCGAGCGCGCCGAGGACCTGCGGCGCCAGGGCGCGCAGCAGGTCCTCGACGCGCGCGGTGGGCACCGGTCAGCCCTGGAGTTCCTCGATGCCGTCCACGACCGGCCGCACGTCGACGTACTCGCCCTCGGCGTCCGGGTTGACGAACCGGGCGGCGATCTCGGTGGCCCGGTCGAAGCTGGCGCAGTCGATCACCGTGTAGCCGGCGAGCACCTCCTGCGTCTCGGCGTACGGGCCGTCGGTGACCACGGGCGCGCCGCCGCGCAGCCGGACCCGGCGGGCGTGCACGGGCGCGGACAGCCCCTGCGCGTCGACCAGTTCGCCGGTCTCGGTCAGCTCCTTGTGGACCGCCTCCATGTGGGCGTGCATGGCGGCGAGCTGCTCCGGGCTCATCGGCGGCTGGTCGCCGGGCCGCCCGGCCATGACGTCGTAGTCCCGCTGGCTGCCGTAGAGCATGATCAGGTACTTCACGGTGTCTCCTCTCGGCCGGCGCCCCGCGGCGCCGCTCACCCGGGACGTCGGAGCCGCGAAGCCGCCCCGGACACCAGCCTAGGGGTGGATCAGTCGACCCGGCCGGAGGCGAGCAGCGCGGCGGTGGGCAGCGCCAGGCTGCCGTCGGCCTGCCGGTAGGGGGCGGCGAGCCGGTCGTACTCCCGGCGGACCCGCTGGCGCGCGGCCGTCGGCTGCCGTTCCAGCACGAGGCCGATGGTGCTGATGCCGGCCGCCGGGCCGGCCCACCAGTCCTCCGGGTCGGTGCGGTGCGCCCAGGTCAGTGTCACGCACCGGGCGTCGGCCAGCCCGGCCGCGGCCAGCAGCCCGGCGAGGCCCGCCTCGGTGCGGGGGAAGTCCTGTGCGGACGCGAGCCGGGGCAGGTCGGGTGGTGTCGCGACACCGGCCGCGGTGAGGGCCGCACCCCAGAGCCGTTGCAGCGGTGGGGGCGGCGACGGCCAGACGGTCACCGCGACGCGGCCGCCGGGGCGGACCACCCGGCGCAGCTCGGCCACGCCGGCGGCCGGATCACCGACGTGGTTGAGCACGAAGTTCGCCACCGCCGCGTCGAAGCCGCCGGGCGGGAACGGCAGGCGCGGCAGCGCCGCGGCGTGGACCTCGGCGCCGGGGGCGCCGCGCCGGGCCGCGTCGAGCATGCTGGGCTCCGCGTCGACCGCCACCACCTCGGCGCCGCGGTCCAGCGCCGCCGCCGCGACGGTGCCCGGCCCGGTGCCCACATCGAGCACCCGCCGCCCGGCCCGCACCGCCGCGGCGTCCAGCAGCGCCTCCGCCGGGTACGCGCAGAGCCGGCCGAAGCTGCGCGCGTACGCCCCGGCGCGGCCCGCCCACCGGGACCGTTCGTGCGCGTCGAAGTCCGTGTCGATCATCGCCGCAGCGTAGCGGTGAGCGGGGTGCGCGGCGGTCCTACAGTGGCGACATGACGACGGTGCTGGTGACGCTGGCGGTGATGGCCGCCCTCGTGGCCGTGGTGGTGGGGTTCGTCTCCTGGCGGGACCGGCGGCGGCGTGCCACCGACGAGGATCCCGCGGCGGTCCGGGCGGCCCGGGGGGAGCAGCACCGGCGGGCGGCCGAGCAGGCGCACGCGCAGCACGACGGCTGGAACAACGGCGGGCACGGCTTCACCGGCTGACGCCGTCCGGCGCGGTCAGCGCATCCCGGCCCCGCCGACCGGTGAACGAAGGCCGGCGCGCACACGTGATCCCCGGTGGGCATCAACGGCGCACGGTCGGGGTACTGCGCTGACACAGCGAATCAGCCGGGAGGCAACGGTGGGGGAGTACGCGGGACGCCGGCGGCCGGGACCGCTCGCCGGGCTGCTGGTCGCCGTGGTCGTGGCGGCCGGCTGCATGGGCGGCGGACTCGACCAGGGTGAGCCGGAGCAGCCCCGCCCGCGGCAGAGCGGCCAACCGGCCTCACCGGGAGCGGACGCGACCCGGGCCGACGGCACCACCAGCGTGGCCGAGTTCAAGCAGGACTTCTCCGACGCGGTCGGCATCGCCCAGCGCTACTGGACGGACCAGTTCCGGGCCTCCGGCAAGCAGTTCCAGCCGATCCGGCGGGTCGTGCCGTACACCAGGTCCGGCGAGGTGTCGTGCGGCGGCGAGGGACTGCCCCGCAACAACGCCGTCTACTGCTCGGCCGGCGACTTCATCGCCTACGACGTGAACTGGTCGGTGGGGGCGTTCCGCCAGGTCGGCGACGCCTTCCTGTTCTACCTGCTCGGCCACGAGTACGCCCACGGCGTCCAGGTCCGCCTCGGCATCCGCTACAACTTCACCATCCAGCAGGAGCTGCAGGCCGACTGCATGGCCGGGGCGTACATCGGCGACAACGTGCGCTCGGGGACGCTGACCCTCGCCGACGGCGACCTGGACGAGTTCCGGGAGGGGCTGCTGGCGGTCGGCGACGACCCCGACCAGCCCTGGTTCGCCGAGGGTTCGCACGGCACCGCCGAGCAGCGCAGCGAATCGTTCTTCCGCGGCTACGAGAACTCGCTGGACGCCTGCGGCCTCGGCTGATGCCGCAGGTCACCCTCTGCGGGGACGGTGGCCGGCCGGCGGGGCGCGGCTGAGAGGATCGGCGGGTACCCGCACCCGAGGGAGGCCCCCGCTGAGCAGCACCCATCCCGCCGCCGTGCTCTTCGACATGGACGGCACCCTGGTCGACAGCGAAAAGCTCTGGGACGTCGCGTTGCAGGAGCTCGCGGCGGTCTACGGGGGCACCCTGTCCGAGGACGCGCGCAAGGCGATCATCGGCACCAGCATGGCCGTGTCCATGCGGATCGTGCACGACGACCTGGGCCAGCCGGAGCGGGACCCGCAGGCCAGCGCCGACTGGATCAACGCCCGCATCCTGGAGCTGTTCCGCGACGGGCTGCGCTGGCGGCCCGGGGCCCTCGCGCTGCTGCGCGCCGTCCGGGCCGCGGGCATCCCCACCGCCCTGGTCACCTCCAGCACCCGGCCTCTGGTCGAGGTCGCCCTCGACACCCTCGGCCGGGACAGCTTCGACGCGGTGGTCTGCGGCGACGAGGTCGAGGCGGCCAAACCGCACCCGGAGCCGTACCTGACCGCGGCGCGGCTGCTCGGTGTGCCGATCGAGCGGTGCGTGGCGATCGAGGACTCGCCGACCGGAGTCGCCAGCGCCCTCGCGGCCGGGGCCGCCGTGCTGGCCGTACCGGCCGAGGTGCCGCTGCCGCCGGCCGACGGCGTACACCAGCTGGAGAGCCTGACCGCGGCGGACCTGGAGTTGCTCTCAGCCCTGCTCGGCGAACGCCCCGCCTGACCGGCCCGCGAAAAGGGGCCCCGCCGCCGGCGGGGCCCCTTTCCGATGTTGCGGCGGATCAGTCGTGGGCGATGGCGCCCAGCACGTTGATCCGCGCGGCGCGGATCGCGGGCAGCACGGCGGCCACCACGCCGATGATCGCCGCCAGGACCAGGAAGGTCACCATCTGGCCCCAGGGCAGGACCAGGTCGGTGATGCCCTCGTCCTTGAGCGCCCGCACCACGGCCGCGCCCAGACCGGTGCCGACCACGACGCCGAGCAGCGCGCCGAAGATCGAGATCACCACGGCCTCGACGGTGATCATCCGCATAGTCTGCGCCCGGCGCAGGCCGATGGCCCGCAGCAGCCCCAGCTCCCGGGTGCGCTCCAGCACCGACAGGGCGAGGGTGTTGATGATGCCCAGCACCGCGATCACGATGGCCAGCGCCAGCAGGATCTGGATCATCCGCAGCGGGGTGTCCAGCTGGCTGGTCTGCTGCTTGATGAACGCGGCCCGGTCCGCCACCGCGACCTCGGGGCTGTCCGCGAGCAGCCGCTCGATCTGCGGCTGCACCGCGGCCACCGAGGTGCCCGGGGCGAGCTGCACGAAGCCCTGGATGGGCTGCGGGATGGCGAAGTCGGCGGCCGCCTGCGGCGGCAGCACCACCGGGTTGGTCAGCTGCGAGCTCTCGTAGATGCCGCTGACCGTGTAGGTGCGCGCGTCGCCCCGGGACAGCTGCACGTTCACCGTCGAGCCGACCGACAGGTTGCGGGACTTCGCGGTGTCCGAGCTGAGCAGCATCTGGTCCGGGTTCAGCCGGCTGATGTCACCGGCGTTCGCCTTCGCCCCGAAGATCCGCTCCAGGGCGGTCACGTCGCTGGACACGGCCACCCAGGTCCGCTCACCGTTCAGCGTGGCCATGTCGCCGTACTCGCCGTCGACCAGCCGCACCCCGGGAATGGCGGCGGCCTTCTCCAGCACCGCCGGGTCGAAGCTCGCCGGCCGGGGGCCGGACTGGGCGCCGGAGATCACCAGCTCCGCCTTGATGGTGTCCTCCGCCAGGGCGCTGATGCTGCCCTTGGCCGAGTCGAGGATCACCGTCACCCCGGTCACCAGCGCGATGCCGACCATCAGCGCGGCGGCCGTGATCGCCGTACGGCGAGGGTTGCGCCCGGAGTTCAGCCGACCCAGCTTGCCCGGCACCGACCAGGCGAAGATCGCGCCCAGCAGGGCGACGACCGGCCGGCTGATCAGCGGGGTCAGCAGCGCCACGCCGATGAACGCGAACAGCACGCCGCCGAGGATGGTGGCCAGGGTGTTGTCGCCGGCGTGGCCGCCGAGCCCGAGGAAGAGCAGGCCGGCGCCGATCGCGGTGACCACGGACCCGCCGACGGTCACCTTGGTCAGCGGCCGGTCCGGCGTGGCGACGTCCTGCATGGCGGCGATCGGCGGGATGCGCGAGGCCCGCAGGGCGGGCAGCAGGGCCGCCACCACCGTGATCAGCGTGCCCACCGCGAAGGCGCCGATGACCGCCGCGGGCGGCACGCCCAGACCCGCCAGGGTGAGCCCGCCGGCGAGCTTGCCGAACAGGTACGCCAGCAGCGCGCCGACCCCGATGCCGGCGGCGAGCCCGAGCACCGAGGCGATGAGACCGACCGCGACGGCCTCCAGCACCACCGAACCGATGACCTGCCGGCCGCTCGCGCCGATGGCCCGCATGAGCGCCAGCTCGCGGGTGCGCTGGGCCACGATGATCGAGAAGGTGTTGAGGATCAGGAACGTGCCGACCAGCAGCGCCACCGCGGCGAAGCCGAGGAGGATCTTGTTGAAGAAGGACAGGCCCTCCTTCAGGCTGGCGGCCGCGTCGTCCGCGAGCTGCTTGCCGGTCCGCACCTCGTAGTCTCCGCCCAGCGAACGGGCCACGTCGTCGCGCAGCGCCTCGGGCGTCGTGCCGCCGGCGGCCTGCGCGGTCACGTTGGAGAACACGTCCGGCTTGCCGAGCATCAGCTGCTGGGCGACCGGGGTGGTGAACGCCACCTCGTTGACCCCGCCGACCGAGTCCCGGCCACCGCTGTAGCCGAAGACGCCGACCAGCGTGAACTCCTTCTTCGGCGCCAGGGTCAGTACGCCGACGCGGTCGCCGACCTTGACCTTGGCCGCGTCGGCGAGCGCGACGTTGACCACGATCTCGTCGTCGGCCTGCGGCGCGCGCCCCTCCCGCAGCTTCACCAGGTCGCTCTCGCCGAGCCAGTTCTCGCCGAGCTGCGGCGGGCCGAACGAGGTGACCACCTTGCCGTTGCTGCCGATCAGCCGGGCCCCGTCGGCGTTGACCACGCCGCGCACGTCGGCCACGCCCGGCACCGCCCTGACCCGCTCGACGACCGACGCGGGCACCGGGGCGGCCACCTGCTCGCCCTCGACCTCGGACAGGGCGACCTTCGGCTTCGCGGCCACGTTGACGTCGACGTCGGAGAACGCGTCGGAGAAGACCGCGTCGAAGGAACGGCCGAGGGTGTCGGTGAGCACGAACGCGCCGGAGACGAACATGACGCCGAGCACCACCGCCAGGCCGGACAACAGCAGGCGCAGCTTGCGCGCCAGCAGGCTCTTGAGAGTGGCCCGGAACATCAGTTGCCCACCTCGGCCGGCGCGTCGAGTTTCTTCATGGTGTCCAGCACCGTGTCGGCGGTCGGCTCGATCAGCTCGGAGACGATCTCGCCGTCGGCGAGGAAGACCACCCGGTCGGCGTACGCGGCGGCGGTCGGGTCGTGGGTGACCATGACGATGGTCTGGCCGTGCTCGCGGACCGAGTTGCGCAGGAAGTTGAGCACCTCGGCGCCGGAGCGGGAGTCCAGGTTGCCGGTCGGCTCGTCGGCGAAGATCACCTCGGGGCGGGCGACCAGGGCCCGGGCACACGCCACCCGCTGCTGCTGGCCGCCGGACAGCTGCGCCGGGCGGTGCCCGAGCCGCTCCCGCAGGCCGACCGTGTCGATCACCGTGTCGTACCAGGCCGGGTCGGGCTTGCGGCCGGCGATCGACAGCGGCAGCAGGATGTTCTCCTGAGCGGTGAGCGTGGGCAGCAGGTTGAACTGCTGGAAGATGAAGCCCACCTTGTCGCGGCGCAGCTTCGTCAGGCCGGCGTCGCCCAGCCCGGTCACCGTGGTGTCACCGATCATGACGGTGCCCCGGGTCACCGAGTCCAGGCCCGCCAGGCAGTGCATCAGCGTCGACTTGCCCGAGCCGGACGGGCCCATGATCGCGGTGAACCGGCCCCGCTCGAACTCGGCGCTCACCCCCCGCAGCGCGATGACCTGCGCCTCGCCGCTGCCGTACACCTTCCACACGTCGCTGGCCCGGGCCGCGGCCTGCGCCTGCTGCCCTACCGTCGCGGTCACGTCATCTACCTCTTCCGTCAGCATGCTGATCCGCATCGCCCCCGCTGGCCGATGCGGCAAGTCCCATCCTCGGCGCCGCCAGGCGCGGATCCGTCCACCCCCGGGCGGAACCCTCGCCGGAATTTCCGTTGGGGTCACCCCCGAGGCCCACTCAGGGTGATCCCTGACTGGACGGCGCCGCCGACGCTAGGACCTCACGTCGCGTCATGGTCAACCCCGCCGCGCCGCCGATGGTCACGGTAGGTGACCGGTGCCACCTCACCCGCCGGGCCGGACCAGCCCGGTCTCGTACGCCAGCACCACCGCCTGCACCCGGTCGCGCAGCCCCAGCTTGGTCAGCAAGTGACCGACGTGGGTCTTCACGGTGGTCTCGCTCACCGACAGCTCCCGGGCGATCTCGGCGTTGGACAACCCGCGCGCCACCTGCACGAGCACCTCGCGCTCCCGCTCGGTCAGCGCGTTCAACGCCTTCGGCGGGGTGGCCGCCGGATCGGGCAGCACGTCGGCGAAGCGGTCCAGCAGCCGGCGCAGGATCCGCGGGGCCACCACCGCCTCCCCGGCCGCCACCGTCCGGATCGCGGTCACCAGGTCCTCGGCCGGCACGTCCTTGGCCAGGAAGCCGCTGGCCCCGGCGCGCAGCGCGCCGACCACGTACTCGTCCAGGTCGAAGGTGGTGAGAATGAGCACCCGCACGGGCAGGCGGGCGTCCACGATCGCCCGGGTGGCCGCCACCCCGTCCATCCGCGGCATCCGGATGTCCATGAGCACCACGTCCGGCAGCAACCGCCGGGACAGCTCCACCGCCTCCACCCCGTCGCCGGCCTCGGCCACGATGTCCAGGTCGTCCTCGGTGCCCAGCACCATCCGGAAGCCGGTACGCAGCAGCGGCTGGTCGTCGGCGAGCAGGATCCGCACCGGTCGGCCCGCGGTGCTGTCGGTCATCGGTCTCCCTCGTTCGGCTGGGTGCCTGTCACGCCGGGACCGCCCCGGCCGGCTCCAGCGGAATCCGCGCGTACACCCGGAAGCCGCCGCCCGGCCGCGGGCCGGTGCGCAGGACCCCACCGTAGAGGGCGACCCGCTCCCGCATCCCGACCAGACCGTGCCCGATCCGGTCGGCCACCGGCGTCGGGCCGCGCCCGGTGTCGGTGACCTCCACCGCCAGGAAGCCGGGGGTGACGGTCAGCCGGACCAGCGCGGTGGCCCGCCCGGCGTGCTTGAGGGCGTTGGTCAGCGCCTCCTGCACGATCCGGTAGACGGTCAACGCCACCCCGTCCTCCATCGGCCCGGGCGTGCCGTCGACCCGCAGCGTCACCGGCAACCCGGCCTCGCGGACCTGCTCGACCAGGGCCTCGATGCCGGTCAGCCCCGGCTGCGGCGTCAGCTCGGCGGCCGGCTCGGCGTCGGTGCGCAGCACGTCGAGCAGCCGGCGCAGCTCCCGCAGGGTGGCCCGGCCGGTCTCCTCGACCGTGGCCATCGCCTCGTCCGCCGCGTCCGGGTCCCGGCGCAGCACCCGGCGCGCCCCGGTGGCCAGCACACCCATCACGCTGACGTGGTGGGCCACCACGTCGTGCAGCTCCCGGGCGATCCGGCGCCGCTCGTCGGCGACGGCCTGCTCGGTCAACGACCGCTGGGTGGTCTCGGCGATCCGGGCCCGCTCCCGCAGCATCCGGGTGGACTGCCGGCGGGCCTGCACCGCCCGGCCCACCGCGAACGCCACCGACGCGGTGAGCAGGTTGTCGAGCACCAGCACGCCGGGGCCCATGTCGAGCACCCCGTCCAGCGGCGCGACCACGTTCGCCAGGACCACCGGCACCCAGAGCAGCAGCGCCGCCAGGGCGGCCGAGCGCAGCGGCCGGTGCGCCGCCATGGTGTAGGTGAGAACGATGAACGCCAGCCCCTGGGTGGTGGGCGCGAGGTGGAACAGCACCGGCACGGCGAGGGTGGCCACCGCCGCGCCGACCGCCGGCCACGGCGCGAGGCGGCGGATCGCCACCGGGGCGGCGCACAGCACGCTCCAGCCCAGCGCCGCCCAGAGCTGCTCCGGCCGTAGCTCCCGCGGGGTCAGCAGCAGGAACGCCGCGTCCACCAGCGCCAGCGCGAGGGCCGTGGCGGCGTCCACGGCCAGCGGCCGCTCCCGCGCCCACGCGCGCAGCCGGTTCGTCATGCTCCGACGCTAGCCGCCGCCCGGCGCCGGCCCTCGTCGCCGATGCCGAATCCGGTCTCCTCCCCGAGGAGGAGGGTCATTCGTCCGCGCCGGGGGCGGCCGGCCGGGAGCGGGCGTCGGTCAGCGGGTCGGCCGCCCCGGCCACCGGGAACGGCGGCGGCGTGCCGCCGAAGCTCGGGCACAGCGCCTGGTGGCTGCACCAGTCGCAGAGCCGGCTCGGCCGGGGACGGAAATCCTGCCGGGCGGTCGCCTGCTCGATCGCCTGCCACAGCGCCACCACCGTGCGCTCGAAGCGCAGCAGCTCCTCGGCGTCGGGGGAGTAGTCGCACACCTCGGCGTCCTTGAGGTAGAGCAGCCGCAGCACCCGCGGCACCACCCCCCGGGTCCGCCAGAGCACCAGGGCGTAGAACTTCAGCTGGAACAGCGCCCGCGCCTCGAACGCCTCGCGCGGGGCGCCGCCGGTCTTGTAGTCGACCACCCGCAGCGCGCCGTCGGGCGCCACGTCGAGCCGGTCGAGGTAGCCCCGGATGAGCAGCTCGTCGTCGACCACCGCGGAGATCAACGCCTCCCGCTCGGCCGGCTCCAGCCGGCGCGGGTCCTCCACCGCGAAGTAGCCCTCCAGCAGCGCCGCCGCCGAGCGGAGGAACCCCTCCACCGCGGCCGTGTCGCCCTCGGCGAACAGCGTCGCCAGCTCCGGCTGCTCGGTGACCAGCCGGTCCCACTGCGGGGCCACCAGGTCGCCGGCCGACTCCGGGGTGCGGGCCCCCGCCGGCAGGTCGAACAGCCGCTCCAGCACGGCGTGCACCAGCGTGCCCCGGACCTGCTCCACGGTGGGCCGCTCGGGCAGCCGGTCGATGCTGCGGAAGCGGTAGAGCAGGGGGCAGGTCTTGAAGTCGGCCGCCCGCGACGGCGACAGCGACGCCCGGACGGTGGCCGGGGCCTCTGCTCTCGGGCCGTGCTGGGTGTCGATCACCGGTTCCGCCGTCATGCCCGGAAGGTTAGGGCACCGGTGTGACAGGGCGGCCGTCGCCGCACCGGTGCATGATCGGCCCCGCCGTGCCGTCCTCCGTTCGCGACTGCGGGGCTCGCAGAACCGGCTCACGTAGCATCGGGCCGGTGGAGCAGCGGACCAGACCGTCACGCCGGCCCGGTCTGACCCTCGGCCGGGTCTTCGGGGTGCCGCTGCGCGCCGACGCCTCGATGCTGCTGCTCACCGTGGTCGTCACGGTGCTCTACGCGGCGCTGGCCCGCCGCCAGCTCGACCTCGGCCACCTCGGCGGCTACCTGGTCGGCCTCGGCTTCGTGGTCTCCCTGCTCGGCTCGGTGCTGCTGCACGAGCTGGGGCACGCGCTGACCGCCCGGCACTACGGCATCGGTGTGCGGGGGATCACCCTGGAGCTGCTCGGCGGCTACACCGAGATGGACCGGGACGCGCCCAGCCCCAAGGTCGACCTGCTGGTCTCCCTCGCCGGGCCGGCCGTCTCGGCGGTGCTCGGCGCCGGCGCCGTCGCCGCCACCCTGGCCCTGCCCGCCGGGACCCTCGCCCACCAGCTCGCCTTCCAGCTCGCGGTCAGCAACGTCGTGGTCGCCGTCTTCAACAGCCTGCCCGGGCTGCCCCTGGACGGCGGCCGGGCGCTGCGCGCCGCGGTCTGGGCGATCACCCGGGACCGGCACCGGGGCACCGAGGTGGCCGGCTGGATCGGCCGGGCCGTCGCGGTCGCCACCGTGGCCCTGGTCGTGCTGCTCACCCTGCGCCGGGCGCTCGCCCCGCTCGCCCTGCCACTGATGCTGCTGGTCGCCTTCACCCTCTGGCGGGGCGCCGGCCAGTCCATCCGGATGGCCCGGATCGGCCGCCGCCTGCCGCTGGTCGACCTGGCCCGGCTGGCCCGCCCGCTGCTGCCGGTGCCCACCGGCACCCCGCTCGCCGAGGCGCAGCGCCGCCGCGCCGAGGGGGCCACGCCCGACGCCGCGCTCGCCGTGGTCGACTCCGCCGGCCGCCCGGTCGCGCTGGTCGACCCGGCCCGCGTCGCCGCCGTACCCGCGGAACGGCGCCCGTGGCTCGCGGTGGACGCGGTGGCCCGTGACCTGGGCCGCGTGCCCGCGCTGCCGGTCGAGGCCGACGGCGAGCGGGTGCTGGAGACCGTGCGCACCCACCCGGGCGCACAGTACGTCGTGACGGCAGGCGAAGATGTGGTCGGCGTCCTGCACATCGCGGATCTCGCCCAGCTCCTCGAACCCAAACGGAAGACGAACACGTGACCGCAGATACCTCCACCGTCCCGGCGCTGCCCCCCGTCCACCGGGGGCCGTTCCGCCCCGGCGACCGGGTCCAGCTGACCGACCCGAAGGGCCGGATGCACACCGTGACGCTGGAGCCCGGCAAGGAGTTCCACACCCACCGGGGGATCCTCAGCCACGACACGCTGATCGGCCTCCCCGACGGCAGCGTGGTCACCACCGCCGGCGGCGGCACCGCGTTCCTGGCCCTGCGGCCGCTCCTGTCCGACTACGTGCTCTCCATGCCCCGCGGCGCCCAGGTGATCTACCCGAAGGACTCGGCGCAGATCGTCGCCATGGGCGACATCTTCCCCGGCGCGAAGGTCCTGGAGGCCGGCGCCGGCTCCGGCGCGCTCTCCTGCTCGCTGCTGCGGGCCGTCGGCACCGACGGGGAGCTGCACTCGTTCGAGGTGCGCGACGACTTCGCCCAGATCGCCCGGCGCAACGTCGAGGCGTTCTTCAACGGCCCGCACCCCGCGTGGCGGCTGCACGTCGGCGACGTCGCCGACTGCACCGAGACCGGGTTCGACCGGATCATCCTGGACATGCTCACCCCGTGGGAGATGCTCGACATGGTCGAGCGGGCCCTCGTTCCCGGCGGCGTGCTGATCGGCTACGTGGCCACCACCCCGCAGCTGTCCGAGCTGGTCGAGGCGCTGCGCGAGCGGGGCGGCTGGACCGAGCCGCGCGCCTGGGAGTCCCTGGTCCGGGACTGGCACGCCGAGGGGCTGGCGGTCCGGCCCGACCACCGCATGATCGCGCACACCGCCTTCCTGGTCTCCGCGCGCAAGCTCGCCCCCGGGGTCACCGCCCCGCCGCGGCGGCGCAAGCCCAGCAAGGGCGCCGAGGCGTACGCCCAGCGCCGCGACGCGCTGCGCGCCGCCGAGGCGGCCCGGCGGGCGGCCGCCGAGGGCGAGGAGCCGGACCGGGCGTGACCCCGCGGCGCGGACGGGTTTGAGCGGGCGGATCATGGGTGCCGGCGGGGACGACACCGAGCGGGTGGAGACGGTGGCATGAGCGAGCGGATCGGGGCACGCGGCGGGCGCCGCGCCCGCCCCGGCGGTCCGGACCGGCGGCGGCGTACGGGCCGGGAGGCGGTGGCATGAGCAACCCGGGCTACGGCAACGGCGACCTGCCCGCCGTCTTCCCCGACTGGTCGCCCTACACCGACCTGGAGTCGGCCGCCCGGGCCTACCTGCGCGACCCCGACATCGCCCTGGACGCCCTCGGCGGGGTGCTGCGCGGCGCCTCCGTGCTCGGCTTCACCCTGGAACGCTTCGTCAACGAGGTCAACGGGGTGTGGCAGGAGGTCGTCGTCTGCGACGGCAGCCGGCTGGTGCTCTGGCACGGGGAGGACGTCCCGCCGGGGGAGGGGCCGCCCGGCTCGATGACCTCTTCGCTTCGGGTGGTGCCGGTCTCCACGGTCACCGAGGTCGGCTGCCGCCGGCGGCTCACCCGCGCCGACACCGGCGAGGTCCGGGTCGACAGCATCGACGTCTACCTGCTGCTCAGCTCGCTGGACGAGGCGCCGCCCAGCGACGAGGTGACCGGCGCGCCCCGGCACGACGCGCTGCGCTTCGGCAAGACCCTCGACGACGGCGGCGCCGGGCAGATCGCCCGGCTGGAGGAGTTCGCCCGGCTGGTCGCCTCGGTCGTCGGCCGCCCGATGCTCTGAGAGACACCGCGGGCCGGGGACGTCGTCCCCGGCCCGCGGTGTGATCCGTCAGCTCAGTCGTCGGCCTCCGGGCCGGCCACCTCCGTGCCGTCGCCGGCGCGCACCACGTGGATGCACTCGCCCGGGCACTCCTTCGCCGAGTCGATCACCTCGAGGCGCAGGTGCTCGGGCACGTCCACCCGGGCGCCCGGGGCCTGGCGCAGCTCGCCGTCCGGCCCCTTGACGTACGCCAGGCCGTCGACGTCGAACTCGAACACCTCCGGCGCGTACTGCACGCACAGCCCGTCACCCGTGCACAGGTCCTGATCGACCCAGACCTGCAGCTGGTCCGTCGCGACGTCGGTCACGAAGCACCCCCCATGTTCTCCCGTCCCACGCTCCGACGGTACCCGAACGCCCGTACCCGCCCGACGACCAGCCCTTGGCGATCAAGCTTCGGTGACGAGCGCGTTGCGGAGGACCGAATCGGGCTCATAGCGGCTAGTGTTAGGTCAGAACGTTCAAGCCCCCCGGGGAGGTGGGACGTGGCACGCAGCGACGACGCGGACTCGCGCGCCGCACGGTGGGAGAAGGAGGCCCACGATCTCTCCACGCAGGTTGCGTTCCTTCAAGAGGAACTCGCCCTGGTGCGGCGCAAGTTGACCGAAAGCCCCCGACACGTCCGGCAGCTCGAGGAGCGGCTGGCGGCCACCCAGGCGCAGTTGGCGCGGCTGACCGAGAACAACGAGCGGCTCGTGAGCACCCTCAAGGAGGCTCGCGCGCAGATCGTGACGCTCAAGGAGGAGATCGACCGCCTCGCCCAGCCGCCGAGCGGCTACGGCGTCTTCCTGGCCAAGCACGACGACGGCACGGTGGACGTCTTCACCGGCGGGCGCAAGCTCCGGGTGGCCGTCTCGCCCTCGCTCGAGGTCGACGAGCTGCGCCGGGGCCAGGAGGTCCTGCTCAACGACGCGCTCAACATCGTCGACGCGTTCGGCTACGAGCGGGTCGGCGAGGTCGTGATGCTCAAGGAGATCCTCGCGGGTCCCGACGGCGCGCCGGGCGACCGGGCGCTGGTGGTCTCGCACTCCGACGAGGAGCGGATCGTGCACCTCGCCGAGACCCTGATCGGTTCGCCGATCCGGGCCGGTGACTCGCTCATGATCGAGCCCCGCTCGGCGTACGCGTACGAGCGGATCCCGAAGAGCGAGGTCGAGGAGCTCGTCCTGGAGGAGGTGCCCGACGTCGGCTACACCGACATCGGTGGCCTCCACTCGCAGATCGAGCAGATCCGCGACGCGGTCGAGCTGCCCTTCCTGCACGCCGACCTGTTCCGCGAGCACCAGCTCCGGCCGCCGAAGGGCATCCTGCTCTACGGGCCGCCCGGCTGCGGCAAGACGCTGATCGCCAAGGCGGTGGCCAACTCACTGGCCAAGAAGATCGCCGAGCGGGAGGGCAAGGAGAGGCACACCAGCTTCTTCCTCAACATCAAGGGCCCCGAGCTGCTCAACAAGTACGTCGGCGAGACCGAGCGGCACATCCGGCTGATCTTCCAGCGGGCGCGGGAGAAGGCCGGTGAGGGCACGCCGGTGATCGTGTTCTTCGACGAGATGGACTCCGTCTTCCGCACCCGCGGCTCCGGTGTCTCCTCGGACGTGGAGAACACCATCGTTCCGCAGCTGCTCAGCGAGATCGACGGCGTGGAGGGCCTGGAGAACGTCATCGTCATCGGCGCCTCCAACCGGGAAGACATGATCGACCCGGCGATCCTGCGCCCCGGCCGGCTCGACGTGAAGATCAAGATCGAGCGGCCGGACGCCGAGGCGGCCAAGGACATCTTCTCCAAGTACATCCTCTCCGGCCTGCCGCTGCACCCCGACGACCTGGCCGAACACGGCGGCGACCCGCAGGCCACCGTGGCGGCGATGATCGACGCGGTCGTACTGCGGATGTACTCGGAGACCGAGGAGAACCGCTTCCTCGAGGTCACCTACGCCAACGGCGACAAGGAAGTCCTCTACTTCAAGGACTTCAACTCCGGCGCGATGATCCAGAACATCGTCGACCGGGGCAAGAAGATGGCCATCAAGGAGTTCCTCACCTCCGGGCGCAAGGGTCTCCGGCTCCAGCACCTCCTCGACGCCTGCGTCGACGAGTTCCGCGAGAACGAGGACCTGCCCAACACCACCAACCCCGACGACTGGGCGCGCATCTCCGGCAAGAAGGGCGAGCGGATCGTCTACATCCGCACGCTCGTCTCCGGCGGCAAGGGCGCCGAGGCCGGCCGGTCCATCGAGACCGCCAGCAACACCGGCCAGTACCTCTGAGATCGACCGGCCGGGGCGGCGCCACACGGGTGCCGCCCCGGCCGTCGTTTTCGTGGGCCACGAAGGCGGGGTGCACCCGCTAAGGTCCCTCGCGTGCGAAGATCACTCGTCCCGGCCCTGGCCGTCGGCCTCACCGCCCTGCTGACCGCCTGCGGCACCGCCGGCGACGCCCACCCCGCGCCGGCCGCCTCGGCACCCGCCTCCACCGCCACCACCGTCGTGGCCGACCCGGTTGCCGCGATCCGGCAGGCCTTCGACCGGAGCCTGGAGCGGACGGTCACGCTGGACGTCACCATCAGCGCGGCCGGCCAGACCGTCACGATGCGGTCGGCCGTCGAGCCGGCCACCGGCCGGATGACGCTGCACATGAAGACTCCCGAGCCGATCACCATGGCCGTCACCCAGGACGCCGTCTACGTCCAGCAGGACGAGTCGGACGGCAAACCCTGGGTGAAGCTCGACCGGGACCGCCTCCGGCCGGAAGGACAACTGGCCCAGGGACTTGAGATCCGGGCACAGGCCGGCATCCTCGGCGGGGTCGTCTCCGCCGAGCGGACCGGCGACGGCCGCTACACGGGCGTCGCCGATTCGGAGAAGGCCGTCGCCGCGGCGACGAGCGAAAGTCAGCGCGCCACCCTCCGCAACGCCTTCAAGGTGATCAGGCAGAAGTCCGTGCCGTTCGAGGTCACCCTCGACGCCGAGGGGCGGCTCACGATGCTCACGTACACGTTCGACACCGCGGCCGGGGCGCTCGGGAACGAGCTGAAGCTGCACAGCTTCGGTGAGCCGCTCGCCATCAGCGTCCCGCCGGCGTCGGAGACCGAGGACGCGGCGGCCGAGGTGTACCGGTACTTCTGACCCGTTCCGGCGGACGTGGCCGGGGCGGCGGCGCCAGCCCCGGCCAGCCGGCTCACGAGGCAACGACGTTCGCCGGGGCCCGGCGCGCCACCTACCGTCGAAGCGGCGACTACTCTCGACGTGACGGGGGGACCGGGACGGGCGAGCGGAGCGGGCAGGTCGATGAGCGTTAGACGGATCATGGGCACCGAGGTCGAGTACGGCATCTCCGTGCCCGGCCAGGCCGGAGCCAACCCGATGGTCACCTCCTCCCAGGTGGTCAACGCCTACGGGGCGCGGCCGGAACTCAACCGGGGCGGCCGGGCCCGCTGGGACTACGAGGAGGAGTCGCCACTGCGCGATGCCCGCGGCTTCACCTACTCCGGGGCGGCCTACGACCCGGCCGAGGCGCTCGCCGACGAGGATCTCGGGCTGGCCAACGTGATACTCACCAACGGCGCCCGCCTCTACGTCGACCACGCGCACCCGGAATACTCCACGCCCGAGGTGACCAACCCCCTCGACGTGGTGCGCTGGGACAAGGCCGGCGAGCGGGTGATGGCCGAGGCGTCCAAGCGGGCCGCCACCATCCCGGGCACCCACCCGATCCACCTCTACAAGAACAACACCGACAACAAGGGCGCCAGCTACGGCTCCCACGAGAACTACCTGATGCGGCGGCAGACCCCGTTCGCCGACATCGTGGCGTACCTGACGCCGTTCTTCGTCACCCGGCAGATCGTCTGCGGCGCCGGCCGGGTCGGCATCGGCCAGGACGGGGGCCAGAGCGGCTTCCAGATCTCCCAGCGCGCCGACTTCTTTGAGGTCGAGGTGGGGCTGGAGACCACGCTCAAGCGGCCCATCATCAATACCCGGGACGAGCCGCACGCCGACGCCGACAAGTACCGCCGGCTGCACGTCATCATCGGTGACGCCAACCTCTCGGAGATCTCCACCTACCTGAAGGTCGGCACCACGGCGCTGATCCTCACCATGATCGAGGAGAAGGCGCTCGGCCCCGACCTGGGCATCGCCGACCCGGTCAGCGAGCTGCGCGCGGTCAGCCACGACCCGTCGCTCAAGCACCGCATGCGGCTGCGCGACGGCCGCAAGCTGACCGCGCTGGACGTGCAGTGGGCGTACCTGGAGCGGGTGCGGTCCTTCGTGGACGACCGCTACGGCGCGGACGCGGACGCGCAGACCATCGATGTCCTCGACCGCTGGGAGAGCGTGCTGGACCGGCTCGGCCGGGACGCCTTCGAATGCGCCGACGAGCTGGACTGGGTGGCCAAGCTGCGGCTGCTGGAGGGCTACCGGGAGCGGGAGAAGCTCGGCTGGGGCTCGCACAAGCTCCAGCTGGTCGACCTCCAGTACTCGGACGTGCGGCCGGAGAAGGGCCTCTACCACCGGCTGGTGCAGCGGGGCTCGATGAAGACCCTGCTCACCGACGAGCAGACCCGCTCGGCGATGACCGAGCCGCCGGAGGACACCCGGGCCTACTTCCGTGGCCGCTGCCTCGCCCAGTACGCCTCCGAGGTGGTCGCCGCGAGCTGGGACTCGGTCATCTTCGACGTCGGCCGGGAGTCGCTCGTCCGGGTGCCGATGATGGAGCCGGAGCGGGGCACCCGCACCCACGTCGGGGCGCTGTTCGACCGCTGTGAGAGCGCCAAGGACCTGCTGGAGATGCTCACCGGCGGCTGAGCCGGATGCCGGAAGGCCCGTCGAGTGCCGGACCCGGCGCGCGACGGGCTTTTCGTCGTCCGCGCGAGGTAAGTTGATCGCAGGCGATCGTGGAGGAGGCACACCATGGCGACCCAAGAAGGCGGCCAGACCCAGTCCGGCAAGTCGCACGAGGAGGTCGAGGAGGTCACCGCGCAGGCCAACCCCGAGGTTGCCGAGCGGCACGCCGAGATCACCGAGGACGTCGACGACCTGCTCGACGAGATCGACTCCGTCCTGGAGGAGAACGCAGAAGAGTTCGTGAGGGGGTACGTACAGAAAGGGGGCGAATAGGCCGAATATCCGGCTTGGTAATGAGTTGATTATGCCCGCCTGTAGCGCCGCGGCGACGAACGAGCCTTGACGTTTCTGGTCTCGATCTAGTCCTGGATTACGTCGAGGGACGCTGCGCCGCACGACCCGGCGACGCGCGGCTGTGACCATAGTTGGCCGACGGGCAGCGAGGTAAGGTGTCGACGTGAAGATCGTCGTCCAGGTTCGGCTGTACCCGGACGCCGTCCAGGAGGCGGCGCTTTCCTCGACGCTGGAGTTGTGTAACGACGGCGCGAACCTCGCCTCGGTTGAGGCGTTCCAGCGGCGGATTTTCGCGAAGCGGGAGCTCCAGCGACTCACTTATGGCCGGTTGAAGGCGCTCGGTCTGTCGGCTCAGCCCGCGATCCAGGTTTCTCGTAAGGTCGCTGGCGCATACGCCACCTTGAGGGCCAACATCCGGGCCGGCAACCTTGGCAAGCCCGGGTCGAAGCGTCGCGTCAGAGCCGAGTCGAAGCCGATCCAGTTTCGGCGGGACGCTGCGCAGCCGTTCGACGACCGCTGCCTGTCGTGGCAGCTTGCCGAGCGCACCGTGTCGATCTGGTCAGTAAATGGCCGGTTGATGCGAGTGCGGTTCGAGTGCTCCCCGCAGCAATACATGACCCTCGTGGCCCACCGACGGGGCGAGTCGGACCTTGTGCACCGTGACGGCAAGTGGTTTCTGTACGCCACCTGCGACATTGCTGATGTCGAAGTCAAGGAGCCTGACGGGTTTCTGGGCGTGGACCTGGGTATCGCGAACATCGCCACCGTCAACGACGGAACTCGGCACTGCGGTAAGAAGTTGAGCCGGGTCAGGCACCGCAACCAGCGGCTGCGAACCAAGCTTCAGCGTACAGGTACCAAGTCGGCCAAGCGGTTGTTGAAGGCTCGCCGACGGAAGGAGGCACGGTTCGCGGCCGACACCAACCACTGCATCGCCAAGCAGATCGTGACCGAGGCCGAACGCACCGGCTGCGGGATCGCCCTGGAAGACCTTACGGGCATCCGCGACCGGGTACGGCTCCGACGGCCCCAGCGGGTCACACTGCACTCGTGGGCGTTCAACCAGCTCGACCGTTTGATCGCCTACAAGGCGGCGCGGGCCGGGATTGGGGTCGTCCACGTTGATCCGGCGTACACCTCGCAGGCCTGCTCCTCCTGCGGGCATATCGCGAAGGCCAACCGCCCCAACCAATCCACCTTCCGGTGCACGTCGTGCGGTTTCGCTGAGCACGCCGACGTGAACGCAGCCCGCAACATCGCTGCTCGCGGTGTCGCGGACTGGGCAGCCGCCAGCCTGCCGAACGCGGCGTGACCCGTGCAGCCAGCACGAAATCCACAGCCGCAAGCTCGACCCTTCAGGGTTGAGAAGCTGACCTGCAACGGTGGTCTTGGCCAGTTCTGCGACAATGCTCCGAGGCTGGCCAGGGCGATCAATTACCTGAGAGGAACCACGTGGCAGCGGGCTTCGATCCATCCGGGCGTCTACCAGATGCGTTCACCAACGCGGGGACGTCTTCCTTCACAGCGTTCCTGAGCAAGGTGGCCCCCGAGATGCTGCCCGGCCGTCGGCCGCTGCCGCCCGGCATGGCCGCCGACATGGCGCCGCACGCGACGACCATCGTGGCCATCTCGGCCAGCGGTGGCGTGGTGATGGCCGGCGACCGGCGCGCCACGATGGGCAACCTGATCGCCCAGCGGGACATCGAGAAGGTCCACCCGGCCGACGCTTACTCGCTGGTCGGCATCGCGGGCACCGCGGGCATCGGCATCGAGCTGATGCGACTGTTCCAGGTGGAGCTGGAGCACTACGAGAAGATCGAGGGCGCGATGCTCTCGCTCGACGGCAAGGCCAACCGGCTGGCCTCGATGATCCGGGGCAACCTGGGCGCGGCCATGCAGGGCCTCGCCGTGATCCCGCTCTTCGCCGGCTTCGACCTGGCCGCGGCCGACCCGCAGCGCGCCGGGCGGATCTTCAGCTTCGACGTGACCGGCGGCCCCTACGAGGAGACCGGCTACGACGCGATCGGCTCCGGCTCGCTGTTCGCCAAGTCCGCGCTGAAGAAGCGGTTCCGGGCGGGCCTGTCGATCGACGACGCGACGCGGCTGGCCGTGGAGGCGCTCTACGACGCCGCCGACGACGACACCGCGACCGGTGGCCCGGACCTGACCCGCCGGATCTACCCGGTGGTGATGACCGCGACCGCCGAGGGCACGCACCGGCTCACCGACGCCGAGACGGCGGCGATCGCGGAGGGCGTGGTGTCCGCCCGGATGGAGAACCCGGGCGGCTGACCCCGCTCCCCACCGACCTGAGTCAGCAGTCCCGCAGCACAGCGCCCGAAGGAGAACCGCCGCCGTGGCCATGCAGTTCTACGCCTCGCCCGAGCAGATCATGCGCGACCGTTCCGAGCTGGCCCGCAAGGGCATCGCCCGGGGCCGCAGCGCGGTGGTCCTGAGCTATGAGGGCGGGGTGCTCTTCGTCGCGGAGAACCTGTCCAGCACCCTGCACAAGGTCAGTGAGATCTACGACCGGATCGGCTTCGCCGCGGTGGGCCGGTACAACGAGTTCGAGAACCTGCGCCGGGCCGGGGTGCGGATGGCCGATTTGAACGGCCTGAGCTACGACCGGCGGGACGTCACCGGGCTGGGCCTGGCGAACGCGTTCGCGCAGACGCTGGGCGCGATCTTCACGGAGCAGTCGAAGCCGTTCGAGGTGGAGATCTGCGTCGCCGAGGTGGGCGCCACGTCGGACGACGACTCGCTCTACCGGCTGACGTACGACGGGTCGGTCAACGACGAGCCGGGCCGCATGGCGATGGGTGGCCAGGCCGAGGCGATCACCGGGGTGCTGAAGGACGAGCACCGCCCGGAGATGTCGCTGTCGGAGGCGGTCCGGGCGGCGGTGAAGGCGCTGAGCAGCGTCGGCGGCGAGGGCGGTGCGGCCCGCACGATCGCGGCGAACCAGCTGGAGGTGGCGGTCCTGGACCGGCGCCGGGTGGGGCGGACGTTCCGGCGGATCACCGGGGCGGCGTTGACCGCGCTGCTGGACGGTGACGCGGGCGCGGACGCCGCGCCGGCGCCCGGCCGGGCGAAGACCCCGACGGTGCCGACCGAGGAGGCGAAGAAGCCGACCACGTCGGCGGGCTCGGCGGACCTGGAGGGTCAGCCGCAGGAGGAGCAGCCCGGCGAGTGACCCGTGCCCGGGCGCCGGGGCCGCCACGAGCGCGGCGCCCGGCGGCCGGCGCGTGAGGGGCCCGTCAGCGGTGCGGCTTGAGCGGCGTCCACCAGGCCCGGTTGTCCCGGTACCAGTCGACGGTCGCGGCGAGCCCGCGGTCGAGGTCGACGGTGGGCGTCCAGCCCAGCTCGCGCCGGGTGGTGGCGCAGTCCAGGGCGTACCGGCGGTCGTGGCCCTTGCGGTCGGCGACCGGCCGGACCCGCTCCCAGCCGGCGCCGCAGGCGGCGAGCAGCCGGCCGGTGAGCTCCCGGTTGGTGAGTTCGGCGCCGCCGCCCAGGTGGTAGACGCCGCCGGCCCGGCCGCGCGCCTGCGCGAGCGCGACGCCGTGGCAGTGGTCGTCGACGTGCAGCCAGTCCCGGACGTTGCCGCCGTCGCCGTAGAGGGGCACGTCGTGCCCGTCGAGCAGGTTGGTGACGAACAGCGGGACGATCTTCTCGGGGTACTGGTAGGGCCCGTAGGTGTTGGCGCCGCGGGTGACCACGACGTCGAGGCCGTGGGTGCGGTGGTAGGCCAGCGCGAGCAGGTCGCCGGCGGCCTTGCTGGCCGAGTACGGGGAGCTGGGGTCCAGCGGGGCCTGTTCGGTCCACGCGCCGGTGGCGATGGAGCCGTACACCTCGTCGGTGGAGACCTGGACGAAGCGGCGCACCCCGTGGCGCAGGGCCGCGTCGAGCAGGGTCTGGGTGCCGACCACGTTGGTGGTCACGAAGTCGGCGGCGGCGGCGATGGAGCGGTCCACGTGCGACTCGGCGGCGAAGTGCACGACGGCGTCGTGGCCGGCGACGGTGGCGTCGACCAGGGCGGGGTCGCGGATGTCGCCGCGGACGACCCGCAGCCTCGGGTCGTCGCGGACGGCGTCGAGGGCGCCCTCGGTGGCGGCGTAGGTGTAGGCGTCGAGCACGGTGACGGCGTCGGCCGTGAGGTCCGGCTCGGCGCCCGTGAGCAGCCGCCGGACGTACGCCGAGCCGATGAAGCCGGCGCCGCCGGTGACGAGGAGTCTCACGGCTGGGACCGTACCCGGCGGTGGGATGTGCGTACGCGGGGAATGCCCGGCCCGGCGCGGAGGAGACCGCTGGGTTGAGCGCTGCCCATCTGGGGCCCCGGGCGGCTAATGTCACATCATGGAGCGGCGAATCTTCGGCCTCGAAACCGAGTACGGCGTCACCTGCACCTATCGCGGGCAACGCCGACTGTCCCCCGACGAGGTCGCGCGGTACCTGTTCCGGCGGGTGGTGTCGTGGGGCCGGTCGAGCAACGTCTTCCTGCGCAACGGAGCCCGCCTCTACCTGGACGTGGGCTCGCACCCGGAGTACGCGACGCCGGAGTGCGACTCGGTCACCGACCTGGTGGCCCACGACCGGGCGGGGGAGCGGATCCTGGAGGGGCTGCTCGTCGACGCGGAGAAGCGGCTGCACGACGAGGGCATCGCGGGTGAGATCTACCTGTTCAAGAACAACACCGACTCGGCCGGCAACTCGTACGGCTGCCACGAGAACTACCTGGTGTCCCGGCACGGCGAGTTCGGCCGGCTGGCCGACGTGCTGATCCCGTTCCTGGTCACCCGGCAGTTGATCTGCGGCGCGGGCAAGGTGCTCCAGACGCCGCGCGGCGCGGTCTACTGCCTGTCGCAGCGGGCCGAGCACATCTGGGAGGGCGTCTCCTCGGCAACCACCCGCAGCCGGCCCATCATCAACACCCGGGACGAGCCGCACGCCGACGCCGAGCGCTACCGGCGGCTGCACGTCATCGTCGGCGACTCGAACATGAACGAGGTCACCACGCTGCTGAAGGTCGGCACCGCCGACATCGTGCTGCGGATGATCGAGGCCGGCGTGGTGATGCGGGACCTCACGCTGGAGAACCCGATCCGGGCGATCCGGGAGGTGTCCCACGACATCACCGGCCGGCGCAAGGTGCGGCTGGCCTCCGGCAAGGAGGTCTCGGCGCTGGACATCCAGCAGGAATACCTGGCGAAGGCGACCGAGTTCGTGGAGCGCCGCGGCGGCGACCAGACCGCGAAGCGGGTGGTGGACCTGTGGGCGCGGGTGCTGCGGGCGGTGGAGACCGGTGACCTGGACCCGGTGTCCCGGGAGATCGACTGGGTGACGAAGCTGCGGCTGATCGAGCGCTACCAGCGCAAGCACGACCTGCCGCTGTCGCACCCGCGGGTGGCGCAGATGGACCTGGCCTACCACGACCTGCGCCGCGGCCGGGGCCTCTACGGGCTGCTGGAGCGGCGCGGCGAGGTGGACCGGGTGGCCACCGACCCGGAGATCTTCGAGGCGAAGGAGACCCCGCCGCAGACCACCCGGGCGCGGCTGCGCGGCGAGTTCATCCGGCACGCCCAGGAGAAGCGGCGGGACTTCACCGTGGACTGGGTGCACCTGAAGCTGAACGACCAGGCGCAGCGCACGGTGCTGTGCAAGGACCCGTTCCGGGCCTACGACGAGCGGGTGGAGCGGCTCATCGCGAGCATGTGACCCGAGGGTGGGCGGCCGGTGCCGGGGCGCCGGCCGCCGCGCCCACGGGTACGCTGGCGTCGCGATGAACACTTCCGAACCTGCCGGCCGCCCGGGCCGCGACACGTCCGCCAGCCGCGACGGCGGCACCGAGAAGCTCAACTGGGTCGAGCGGCGCCGGGAGAAGATCCGCGCCGAGATCGAGCGCAACCGCCGCGGCGAGTTCGCCGTGCCGACCTGGGTGCTGGCGGCGGCGCTGGTGCTGATCGTGGTCGCCTGGCTGGCGTTGATCTTCCTGGCCGGCTGAGGCGCCTTACCGTCCGGAGCGTTGCTGCTGTCTCGGCGGGCGGTGCCGGGCGACCAGCCGGCGCGCGACGTCCGGGTCGCCGAGCCGGGGCCTTGACGCGTCGCGGCGCCCCATGCTCGTCTATGGCCCACGGGGAAACCGGCGGGTGTCGCCGCGTCCTCCCGGCCGACGACGAGGGAGCGTGCCGGCATCGCACACATCGACCTCGGTCTGGACGAGCAGGCTTACCCCGGCATCAACGGGCTGACCCGCTACCGGCCGGAGACCGGCACGCCGCTGCAGGACCTCGCCGACACGCTGCTGCACGCCCCGCATCCCACGCTGACCCCGGGGGAGCGGGAACTCATCGCCGCCTACGTGTCGGATCTGAACGCCTGTACGTTCTGCTGCGAGTCGCACTCCGCGTTCGCGGCCGCCCAGCTGCCGGCGGGGATGTCGCTGGTGCGGCAGGTCCGCGAGGACCTGGACGGAGCGCCGGTCGAGGCGAAGCTACGGGCCCTGCTCCGGATCGCCGGCGCGGTGCAGCGCAGCGGCCGGGAGGTCACCACCGAGCTGGTCGAGGCCGCCCGCGCCGACGGCGCCACCGACCTGGAGATCCACGACACGGTGCTGATCGCCGCCGCCTTCTGCATGTTCAACCGCTACGTCGACGGCCTGGGCACGGTGGCACCGGCCGATCCGGCGGGCTACACCCGGGCCGCGGAGCACATCGTCGCGCACGGCTACGCGGCGCGCTGACCGGCCTCAGCCGAGCAGGCGGGCGGCGTGCCGGCCGGCAGCGGCCGCGGCAAGGAAGTAGGCGTGGTCGCCGTCGAGCCCGCGCCCCATCGTCGACAGGCCGACCGGGCTGGCCCGCAGCGCCGCGTCCAGGCCGTCGGTGGGCACGGTGACGATCCGGTGCCGCGCCGCGAGCGGGGCCAGCGCGGCGGTCACCTCGGCCGCGAGAGCCGGGTCCAGGCCGTCCGGCACCACCAGCTCCGCGGGGGCCAGGGCCACCCGGCCGTACGCGGTGAGGCTGTGGTGGGAGACGCCGCGGTGCCGGGGGCGGGGGTCGGCGGCGGAGATCCGCAGCGAGCCGACCGGCCGCCCGCCCAGCGTGGCGACCGCGTTGACCGCCTCGCCGACGGCCACCCCGGAGAAGCCCCAGCGGGTGCCGGTGCCGAGGTTGCCGGGGCCCTGGGCGACGATCGCGACGTCGGCGCCGAGCACGTGGCGCGCGGCGAGCAGGCCGCTGTGCAGGGTGCTCGCCTCCAGGTCAGCGCCGAACGCCTGGCCCACGCTGACCGTGCCGGCGAGGTGGTCGGCGAGCCCGGCGAGGGTGCGGGAGAACCAGGCGGGCAGCGCGCCGCCGTCGGTGAGCAGGTAGGCCACCCGGGCGTCCGGGGCGTCGGCGTGGACGCCGGCCAGGATCGCCGGCAGCGCGGAGTGCAGGTCGGCGGTGACCACCGGCATCCCGTCGACGGACTCCGCGGCGGCCAGCCGCGCGTGGTGCGGGGAGGCCTCCTCGTCGACGCCGAGCAGGATCGGCTGCAGCGGGGTGTAGCGGGCCTTGACCAGGTGCCCCGCCTCGCGGGTGTCGGCGGCCTGCGGCGGGTCGGCGGGGAGCCGGTCGGGCAGGGCGACGACGAGGGCGTACCCGCCGGTGCCGAGGCCCATCAGCAGGGCGCCGGCGTTGAGCAGCACCCGGTCGCCGGGCTCCGGGTCACCGACCAGCGCCGGGTAGGCCAGGGCGCGCATCCGGCCGCCGTCGGGCAGGTCGACGTCGAGTTCGGCGGCGCCGGCCCACCGTCGCCGTACCGCCGTGACCGTGCCGGACCGCCATCGCACCATGCCGGGCACGCTATCGGCCGGCGCCGGGCCGGGGTGCGGCCGGGTGGGAGGCGCGCCGGGTCAGGGCACTCCGCCCGGGTCCTGGTCCACCGCCCGCTCGTCCTCGTCCTGGGTGGTCCGGGCCCGGTGCCCGCCGCTGCCGCGCCTCGACCGGGTCGGGTCGAGGAAGACGTACCCGATCTCGGGGAACTTGTCGGTGAGCCGCCGCTCGGCCTCGTCGGCGGCGGCCTCGATGTCGGCGCCCGTGGCCTCGTCCTGGAAGTCGACCTTGGCGGCGACCAGGATGTCCTCCGGGCCGAGGAACATGGTCATCAGGGTGTCGATCCGGTCCACCGCCGGCAGCCCGGCCAGCTCGTGCTCGATCTGGCGGTGCACCCGGTCGGACACCGCCCGGCCGACCAGCAGCGAGATGTTGCTGCGCGCCAGGATGCCGGCGACCACCAGCAGCAGCACGCCGATGAGGATCGAGGCGGCACCGTCGTAGAGCTCGTCGCCGGTGAGGTGCGACAGCGTGAGCCCGGCGGCCGCGAGCAGCAGGCCGATCAGGGCGGCGCTGTCCTCCAGGAAGACCGCCTTGACCGTGGTGTCGGCGGTCAGCCGCAGGTAGCGGTGCGGGCTGGCCCGCCAGCGCCGCGATTCCCTGCGGACCTGCCGCACGGCCCGCGCCAGCGAGACCGACTCGATGGCGAAGGAGACGGCCAGGACGATGTACGAGGCCAGGAAGTCGCCGGTGTGCTCGTGCACGAGGATGGTGGTGACGCCGTGGGTGATGGCGAAGCCGGCGCCGACCACGAACGTGAACAGCGCGGCGAGGAACGCCCAGACGTAGCTTTCCTTGCCGTACCCGAAGGGGTGCCGGGTGTCGGCGGGCCGCGCCCCGCGGCGCAACGCCATGTAGAGCAGGACCTCGGTGGTGGTGTCGGCGACCGAGTGGGCGGCCTCGGAGAGCATGGCCGCGGAGCCGGAGATCAGGCCCGCGATCAGCTTGGCGATCGCGATGGCGAGGTTCGCGGCGCCGGCCACCACGACCGTGCCGACGCTCTCGTTCTTGATCTGCGCCTCCGCCATGGGCTCACCCTATGGCCGCCGTCGGCCCGCCGCCCGGCGAGCGGCGCGGGCCCGGCCGGTGTGGTGCGGATCGCCTCCGCGGCCGGACTCCCGCGCGCCGCGCCCGCGCGGGTGCGCGCTGCGGACGTGCGGGCTGCTAGCGTTTCCCACGTGTCGCGGACCCGTACCGAACGCCTGGTCAACCTGGTGATCTGCCTGCTGTCCACGCGACGGTTCCTGACCGCCGCGCAGATCGCCGCGACCGTGCCCGGCTACGAGCACGATCCGGACGACGCCAAGGACCACGAGGCGTTCCAGCGCAAGTTCGAGCGGGACAAGGCCGAGTTGCGGGAACTCGGGGTGCCGCTGGAGACCGGCACGGCCAGCGTCTTCGACGCCGAGCCGGGCTACCGGATCGCGCCCCGGGAATACGCCCTGCCGGACATCCCCCTCGAACCGGACGAGGCCGCCGCGGTGGGCATCGCGGCCCGGCTGTGGCAGCACGCCGGCCTGGCGGCCGCCGCCTCGTCCGGGCTGGCGAAGCTGCGTGCCGCCGGCATCGACGTGGACCCGCAGGCCACGCTGGGCCTGGAGCCGATGGTCACGGTCGACCCGGCGTTCGCCCCGCTGACCGCCGCCGCGCGTGACCGGCGCGAGGTCAACTTCGACTACCGGGTGCCCGACCGGGACGCACCGACCCGCCGCCGGGTCCAGCCGTGGGGCGTGGTCTGCTGGCGCGGCCGCTGGTACGTGGTCGGCCACGACCTGGACCGGGCGGCGACGCGCTGCTTCCGGCTCTCGCGGGTGGTGGGCACGGTCCGGGTGACCGGGCAGCCCGCGGCCTACGAGCCGCCCGTTGGGGTGGACCTGATCAGCCACGTGGCCCGCTGGTCCGGGCCGGTGGAGCGCCCCGGCCGGGCCACGGTGCTGGTCGCCGCGGGCCGCGCGGCGGGGCTGCGCCGCTGGGCGGTGGAGACCCACGCCGGGCCGGAGGGCGACCGCCTCGTCCTGCCCTACGCCGACGCCGACTTCCTGGCCGGCCAGATCGTCGGCTACGGCCCGGACGTGCGGGTGCTGGAGCCGCCGGAGGTCCGCGAGGCGGTCATCCAGCGGCTGAAGGAGATCGCGACCCGACACGAGGACCTGGCCGTGACCGGGGGTGCCCGGTGACCCGCCCGGCGGCCCGCGGCGGCCGCACCTCGGCGGACCGGTTGGCCCGGCTGCTCAACCTGGTGCCCTACCTGCTGGCCCGCCCCGGCATCGAGATCGCCGAGGCGGCGCACGACCTCGGGGTGACCGAGAAGCAGCTCCGCGAGGACCTGGAGCTGCTCTGGGTGTGCGGGCTGCCCGGTTACGGCCCCGGTGACCTGATCGACATGGCGTTCGACGGCGACCGGGTGACCATCACCTACGACGCCGGCATCGACCGCCCGCTGCGGCTCACCCCGGACGAGGCCCTGGCCCTGGTGGTGGCCCTGCGGATGCTCGCCGAGACGCCGGGGGTCGCCAACCGGGAGGCGGTCGAGCGGGCCCTCGCCAAGATCGAGAGCGCGGCCGGTGACCTGGCCGGCGCGCCGGTCGAGGTGCGGCTGCCCGGCGACACGGCCCGGGTCCGCGAGCTGCGCGCCGCCGTCGAGCGCGGCCGGGCGCTGCGGATCACCTACTACACCGCCGCCCGGGACGAGACCACCGAGCGCACCATCGACCCGCTGCGGATGCTGATGGTCGGCGGCCGGGCCTACGTGGAGGCGTGGTGCCGCCGGGCGGAGGCGGTCCGGCTGTTCCGCGCCGACCGGATCGACGCGGTCAACGAGCTGGCCGAGCAGGCGGTGGTCCCGCCGCAGGCCCGCCCGCACGACCTCAGCGACGGGGTGTTCCGCCCCTCGCCGGACCTGCCGCTGATCACCCTGCGCGTCGGCCGGGGTGAGCGGTGGATCACCGAGTACTACCCGTGCGAGCGGGTCGAGGCCGACGGCGAGCAGTGGCTGGTGTCGCTGCGGGTCACCGACCTGGGCTGGGCCCGCCGGTTCGTGCTCGGGCTCGGGTCCGACGTGACGGTGGTCGCGCCGACCGAGCTGGCCGAGCAGGTGCGGGCCCAGGCGGCCGCCGCGCTCGACGCGTACGCCACCCCGGTCGACCGCGCCGACCCGGCGGTGGCCGGCGCCACCGGCGTAAGCTGACCGCCGTGGTGACGTGGATCGTGCTCGGGGTCGTGCTGTTCGCGCTGATCGTGCTGGCCCTCGCGGTCCGGCCGGTGCTGGCGCGCCTGCCCCGGCTGCGCCGCACGGCGCTGGCCCTGCAGCGGCGCCAGGCCGAGGCGGAGTCGCTGCGCTCCGCCGCCGAGGAACTCCAGGCGCGGGCCGAATCCCTCCAGGAGCGGGTGGGCGTCGCGCAGGAGCACATGATGTTGATCAAGGCCAGGCGCGGGAAGTGATCGACGCCGGTCGGTCCGCTGTTCGATAGCTGCGCGTTCGCGGCCGGATCCGCGCACAATTGCGCCCCCGTGGGTGGTTGACGGGACACTCCGGGTTGTCCGAGACTTCACCGACCGAGCCCGCAACCGGGGGCCCGGCAGGGTGGCAACCGCCTTCGACGCAGGTACGATGGGCTCCGACCACCCTCACCGACACAGAGCGACTGGAGCTTTCCATGGGTGCCCTCAAGCCGTGGCACATCGCCGTACTCGTGGTCGTGCTGATCCTGCTCTTCGGCGCGAAGCGGCTCCCCGACGCGGCCCGTTCGCTGGGCCGTTCGCTGCGGATCATCAAGGCCGAGACCAAGAGCCTGCACGACGACGACCGTGACCTGGCCGAGAAGGCCGACGCGCAGACCGGCTACCAGCCGCTCCCGCCGCAGCAGCAGCAGTTCGCGCAGCCGCAGCAGCAGCCGGTCGCCCCGCCGGTCGACCCGGTGCAGCGCGTCCGCGAGAACTGATCCGAGAGGGCCCCACCACCGTGGCCTTCGGGTTGAAGAAGCGCGGCCCGAGCACGTTCGAGCGGGCCGCCGACGGCTCGATGACGCTCATCGAGCACGTCCGTGAGCTGCGTTCGCGGTTGTTCCGCGCGTCGCTGGCCGTAGTCGGCGGCCTGATCGTCGGCTTCTGGCTGGCAGACCCGGTCTTCCTGCTGCTGAAGCGGCCATACTGCCGCCTGCCGGACACGACGGACGCGCTGGGCCAGTGCCAGGACCTGCTGGCGTTGGCGCCGACGACCGGGTTCGTGCTGAAGCTGAAACTCGCGCTCTGGCTCGGCCTGATCATCGGTGGGCCGGTCTGGCTCTACCAGCTCTGGGCGTTCATCGCTCCGGGCCTGCATCGCCACGAGCGCAAGTGGGCCTACGTCTTCGTGGCGATCGCCGCGCCGCTGTTCGCCGCCGGCGCGGTGCTGGCCTACTTCGTGGTCGACAAGGGCCTCAGCTTCCTGATGGAATCCGGCGTGGGCGGGCTGTCCAACCAGTTCGAGGTCAGCGCGTACATCGGGTTCATCACGAACATGATCCTGCTGTTCGGGGTGGCGTTCGAGTTCCCGTTGATCTTGCTCATGCTCAACTTCACGGGCGTGGCCAGCGCCCGCCGGCTGCTGAGCTGGTGGCGCGTGGTGATCTTCGTGTCCTTCGCGTTCGCCGCGATCGCCACGCCGGACCCGGGCCCGTTCGGCATGACGCTGCTCGCCACCGCGCTCTCGCTGCTCTACTTCGTCGCGGTCGGGGTGGCCTTCGTCAACGACAAGCGGCGGGGGCGCGGCCGGGACCTCTACTCGGGCGTCGCCGACGACGAGGTGTCGCCGCTGGACCTGTCCGTCGAGCCGGTCGGGGCCGCCGGCGGGGTGGAGGCGACCGCCCCGGTCGGGGCGCCTGAGCCGATCGCCGCCCCGGCGCCGATCGAGCGCCGCTACGACGACATGACCTGACCGGTTCCGCTCGAGCACCGACGTGAACGCCGTCCCCGCAGCTGGGGGCGGCGTTCGCGCGCGTACGGCGGTCAGAGCAGGGTCAGCAGCCGGTCCAGCGGCGCGGGCGTGCGGGCCGGGTCGAGGGCGTCGGCGAGCAGCGTCGCGTACTGGCTCTTGCGGCCGGACCGGGTGCCGATGAACCGGTGGAGCTGGCCGGCCAATGGCCGCCCCTGCTGGGCGGGCTGCTGCTGGAAGCGCCGCAGTGACCGCAGGTCCCCGGCGGCCTCGACGAGCTGCTCGACCCGGGCCGTCCCGAGCGCCCGGATCAGTTCGTCCTCCAGATCGGCGCGGCAGGCGTGGAAGCCGAGCCGGGCGATGCCGGCGGGGGACAGGTCGGCGCCGGGGGTCGACAGGACGCGCCGGACGTATTCCTCCTCGCCGGCGTCGTAGAGGCCGGTGATCCGGCGGCCGGCGAACAGGTCGAGGAAGTGCCGGAGGTTGGTGACGCCGCCCATCGGGACCACGGCCACCCCGGCCAGGGTGTGGCCCTGCCGGCGGGCCACCGCCTCGATGGCGCGGCGGTCACTGTCGCCCTCGACCAGCACCACCGTGCCGGCGGCCAGGCCCGCCGCGTCGGCCAGGGCGGTGTGCAGGTCCACGTCGCCACCCTGCCGGGCCGGGCGGAGGGCGGCAAGAGGGTTTCCCGGGGCGCTGTCCGGCTCGGTGGCTCGGCATACTGGCGGCCGTGACCGACAACGACCGCCCCGGGCGTGCCGACCTGCCCTCCGCGTTGCGCTTCCTGACCGAGCTGGTCGCCTGGGTCGCCGCCCCGTGGGCCCTCGCCCGGCATTCCGTGGTGCTGGCGGTCGCCTCGGTGGTGCTGCTGATCGGCCTGCCCACCGTGTTCGCCACCCCCGGCGACAAGCGGCACACGATCGTGCCGGTGCCCGGGCTGGTCACCGTCGCGCTGGTGCTGCTGCAGCTGGTCGCCGCGGCGCTCGGGGCCTGGGCGGCATGGCCGCGGCCGGTCGCGGTCGCGGTGACCCTGCTGGTGGCGGCCACGGTGGTGACCGAGCTGCCCCGCTGGCACCGGCTCGCCCCGCTCGGCCGCGACGGCCAGCCGGCCGGCGCCTGATCGACACCACCGCATCGAGGGTGGTGGCCGGGGCCGCGGAAGGCCGCCAGCGCGGTGAGGGGGGAGGCGCAGCCGTCCCGGTCAGGCGACCCGGCGGGCCGCGCCCTCCGGCGGGGCGGGGACCGCGCCGGGGTGCAGGATCGCCGCGATCGCCTCGGCGCCGTCGACCAGGCGCGGGCCGGCCCGCACGATCAGCCCGTCCGCGTCCAGCGCCCAGACCTCCGCGCCGGGAAAGTGCGGGGCCACCGCGGTGGCCTGCGCGGCGGCATCGTCCAGGTGGAAGCCGCACGGCGCGACCAGCACCACCTCGGGCCGGGCGGCCCGCAGCGCGGCCCAGGTGGTCGGCGTGGACCGGGCTCCGGGGTGGGTGGCCACCGGCTCGCCACCGGCGGCCTCGACCAGGTCGGGGATCCAGTGCCCGGCGCCGAACGGCGGGTCCACCCACTCCACCACGGCGACCCGCCGCCGGGGCCGGCCGGCGACCGCCGTGCGGACCGCCGCGAGCCGCGCCCGCAGCGCGTCCACCAGGGCCTCCGCGCGGTCGGGCACCCGGGCCGCCGCGCCCACGGCCAGGATCGTGCCCAGCACGTCCGCCAGGGTGTACGGGTCGAGCGACAGCACCTCCGCCCGGCAGCCGAGGTGGGCGACGGCGTCCGCCACCCGGCCCGAGGGCAGTGCGCAGACCCGGCACAGGTCCTGGGTGAGGATCAGGTCCGGGTCCAGCCCGGCCAGCGCGCCGGCGTGCAGGGTGTAGAGGTCCGCGCCGGCGGCGAGCTGGCCCTTGACGTAGGCGTCGATCTCGCCGGGGCTCATGCCCCGGGTGTCCCGGCCGCCCACCACGACCGTGGTGCCGGCCCGGTACGCGGCCGGCACCTCGCACTCGAAGGTGACCCCGGTCAGGTCGTCGCCGAGCCCGAGCGCGTAGACGATCTCGGTGGCCGAGGGGAGCAGGGAGACCAGGCGCATCCCGCCATCCTGCCGGCCGCCGCAGTTCCCCCGATCCCCGGGTCCGTGCCGGCGCCCGGCGATAGTCTGGGGCGGCGCCCGAGGCGGTGCGGACGCGTCCGTCGTCGCGGCCGGCCGGAGCATCGGTGGCGGCGGCGCGACGGCCCTCTCCCGGGAGGCGGTGCGGTGTCCGATCCGATCGAGGAGTTCTTCGCGCAGCTCGCCCGGCAGGCACCCGAACGGCTGCTGCGCCGCACCGCGGGCACGATCCGGTTCGAGCTGGAGGGGGCCGACGGGCTCGACGTCTGGCACCTGACCATCAACCAGGGCCGGATCGCGGTGGACCGCCGGGCGCGGCACGCCGACACGGTGATCAGGACCCGCCGGGACTTCTTCCTCCGGATGTGCCGGGGGGAGGCGAAGCCGCTCACCGCCTGGCTGCGCAACGACATCACCGCCGAGGGGCACTTCCGGTTCGTGGTGCTGCTGGAGCGGCTCTTCCCGGCGCCGGTCGGGGCACGGCATCCTCGGGTCCGCGCCGGCGGGCGTGGGGAGCCCGGATGAACCCGAACCTGGTCCGCGTGCTGGACGGCAACGTCTTCGTGCTCAGCGAGGACAACGGCGACATCGAGGCGACCGTGGCCAATCCGGTCGGCTTCTTTGACTTCGACACCAGGTTCCTGTCGCTCTGGCGCCTCACGTTGAACGGGGAGCGGTTGAATGCGCTCTCGGTGGCCGAGCGGGACCATCTCCAGCTGCGGTTCTTCCTGGTCCCGGGCGCCCCGACGCACTACGTGGACGCCAAGTCGTCGCTCATCCGGGAGCGCGCGATCACCGGCGGCGCCTTCGAGGAGCGGCTGACGGTGTTCAACCACCACCACGAGCCGGTGGAGTTCACCGTCCGGCTCGACGTGGGCAGCGATTTCGCGCCGATCCTGGGCGTCGCGACCGAGCGGACGCCGCCGGGGCGGCTCTACCAGCGGATCGAGGAGCGCGGACTGTGCCTCGGCTACCAGCGGGAGAGGTTCCAGCGGGAGACGGTGGTGACCAGCAGCGAACCGGTGCGGGTGGACGAGCGGGGTTTCACCTGGGCGGTGCGGCTGGCGCCCAAGCAGGCCTGGACGACGACCCTGCGGGTGCGAGGGTTGGTGCTGCGTCCGGACGGGGTGGACGTCCGGGACCGGTTGGAGCGGCGGCCCCGGGCCGGCGCCGAGGAACGGCAGCACGACCTGACCGGGTGGCTGTCCCGGACGCCGCAGCTCAGCTGCGACTGGGAGGCGCTGACCGAGGCCTACCAGCGCAGCCTCGTGGACCTGGCGGCGCTGCGCTACTCGCCGCTGACGCTGCCCAACCAGGTGATGCCCGCCGCGGGCCTGCCGTGGGCGGCCACCATCACCGGCCGGGACAGCATCCTGACGAGCTTCATGGCGCTGCCGGTCGCTCCGGAGCTGGCGTCGGCGACGGTGCGGATGCTCGGCATCGACCAGGGCGCGGTGCTCGACGACTTCCGCGACGAGGAGCCCGGCAAGATCCTCCGCGAGTTCCGCTACGGGGAGATGGTGGCCTTCGAGGAGCGCCCGGAGTCCCCGTACTACGGCAGCGCCGACGCCACCCCGCTCTACGTGATCCTGCTCGACGAGTACGAGCGGTGGAGCGGCGACGTCGACCTGGTGCGGGAGTTCGAGGACGAGGCCCGGGCGGCCCTGCGCTGGATCGACGAGTACGGCGACCTGCTGGGCGACGGCTACGTCCGGTACCTGCGGCGCAACGAGCGCTCGGGGGTGGCGAACCAGGGCTGGAAGGACTCGCCGGAGGCGATCTGCTACGCCGACGGACGGCTGCCCGGCCCGCCGCTGGCCACCTGCGAACTCCAGGGGTACGCGTACGACGCGAAGCTGCGGGGCGCGCGGATGGCCCGGGAGTTCTGGGGCGACCCGGCGTACGCCGACCGGTTGGAGCGGGAGGCCGCGGCGCTGCGGGAACGCTTCGACCGGGACTTCTGGATCGCCGACCGGGGCTACTACGCGCTGGCCCTGGACGGCGACGGCGAGCAGGTCGACGCCCTCGCGTCCAACATGGGCCATCTGCTGTGGAGCGGGATCGTTCCGCCGGAGCGGGCCGCGCAGGTGGCCGCCCACCTGGTCGGGCCCCGGCTCTTCTCCGGCTGGGGCATCCGCAGCCTGGCCACCGGGCAGGAACGGTACAACCCGCTCGGCTTCCACGTCGGTGCGGTGTGGCCGTTCGACAACGCGCTGGTCACCTGGGGGCTGCGCCGGTACGGCTTCGCCGAGGAGGCGGGGCGGATCGTCGAGGCCATGGTGGACGTGTCCCGGTATTTCCAGGGCCGGCTGCCCGAGGCGTTCGCCGGCTATCCGCGCGAGCTGACCGAGTATCCGGTGCGCTACCCGACCGCGAACAACCCTCAGGCGATGGCGACGGCGAGCCCGTTCCTGCTGCTGCGCGCCCTGCTCGGGTTGGAGGCGGCCGGCGAGCACCTGCTCATGGCGCCGCGGGTGCCGGCCCGGTTCGGCCGGGTGGAACTGCTCGACGTGCCGGGCCGGTGGGGGCGGCGGGACGTGATCGGCAGCGGGCTGGCCCACGTCGGCCACTGACCCGCCTCGGCGGGTCCGGAGGTCGCGCCAACCTGTCCCCTTGCCAGGACGGCCAGCCCGCTTAGACTCTCCTGACTCCGCCGAAGTCCCCCCGGGCGGTGTTCCGGGGGTGGTTGTCGGCGTCCGTCCTGGTCAGCGCGCTGACCTCCGCCCCGGAGAGCCGATGAAGAGCCGTACCGCCGCCGTCGTGGCCGCGATCTGCGCCACCGCCGCCCTCACCGCCTGCGGTGACGACGACCCCGCCCCCAAGGGTGTCGAGGTCCCGGTGACCGCCACCGACACCAGTTGCGAGGTCGCCACCACGCTCTTCAACCCGGGCGCGGTCACCTTCACGGTGACCAACCGGGGGCAGCAGGCCACCGGCGTCTACCTGTACGGCCGTGAGGGGGACGGGTTCACCAAGGTGGTCGCCGAGGCCGGGGACGTCGCGCCGGGGAAGACCGGGGACCTGCCCGCCACCCTTGCCACCGGCCTGTACGAGGTCGCCTGCAAGCCCGGCCGGCAGGGCGACGGTGTGCGGACCCGGATCACCGTCTCCGACGACGGCGCCGTGGCCAGCGCCGCGGCCGAGACGGCGTACGACCGTGCGGTCGCCGTCGAGCTGACGGCGGCCGGGATCACCGGCGCGGAGGGGCTGATCGCCGAGCCCGGCGAGAAGATCCAGTTCCGGGTGACCAACAAGACCACCGCCGCCCGGACGCTGGACGTGCTCGGCCCGGACGGCAAGCGGGCCGCCCGGGTCAAGGCGGAACCGAACGGCACGGCGGAGGCAATCGTGACCCTCGGCGGCGCCGGCAACTGGACGCTGAAGGTCAAGGGCGACGGCGCCGCACCGGTGAGCAGCCGGCTCGTGGTGCGCTGACCGGTGAGCCCCGCCACGCGGCCGGTGGAACGGGTTCGGGGCGCGTCCCGGGCGGTCTAGGGTTCGCCCGGGGCCGCCGCCCCGCCGCCGGCCGCACCACCGGCCCGGCGCCCGCCCTGCCCATCCGGGAGGACCCCGCCCATGCGCGCCACCGTGATCCACGGCCCGAACGACATCCGGGTCGAGGAGGTGCCGGACGCCGCCGTCCGCACCCCCACCGACGCCGTCGTCCGCACCGTGCTGGCCTGCATCTGCGGCAGTGACCTGTGGGCGTACCGGGGGGTGGCCCAGCGGCAGCCGGGGCAGCGCATCGGGCACGAGTTCCTCGGCGTGGTCGAGGCCGTCGGCGCCGAGGTCGGCTCGGTGCGGGTCGGCGACCTGGTGGTGGCGCCGTTCGTCTGGTCCGACGGCACCTGCGACTTCTGCCGCGAGGGCCTGCACACCTCCTGCCCGCACGGCGGCTTCTGGGGTTCCGTCGGCTCCGACGGCGGCCAGGGCGAGGCCGTGCGGGTGCCGTACGCCGACGGCACCCTCGTGAAGCTGCCCGCCGAGGCGGCCGGGGACCAGCGGCTGCTCACCGCACTGCTGGCGCTCTCCGACGTGCTGGCCACCGGGCACCACGCGGCGCGCGCCGCCCGGGTCCGCCCCGGGGCCACCGTCGCCGTGGTCGGTGACGGCGCGGTCGGGCTCTGCGGGGTGCTCGCCGCGAAGCGGCTCGGCGCCGAGCAGATCATCGCGCTGGGCCGGCACATGGCGCGCACCGACATCGCCCGCTCCTTCGGGGCCACCGACGTGGTGGCCGAGCGGGGCGAGGCGGCGATCGCCGCGGTCCGGGAGCTGACCAAGGGGCAGGGGGCGCACGCCGTGCTGGAGGCGGTCGGCACCGAGGAGTCGATGCGGACCGCTATCTCGATCGCCCGGGACGGCGGCGCCGTGGGCTACGTCGGTGTGCCGCACGGCGGCAGCGCCGGGGTGGACATCCAGCAGATGTTCGACCGCAACGTGACCCTCGCGGGCGGGGTCGCGCCGGCCCGCGCGTACATCCCGGAGCTGCTGGCCGATGTGCTGGACGGCACCATCGACCCGTCCCCGGTCTTCGACCGGTCGGTGACCCTCGACGGGGTGCCGGACGGCTACCGAGCCATGGACGAGCGGACCGCGCTGAAGGTGCGCATCAGCTTCTGACCGTTAATGCGGGTAGCGGCCGAACTGGCTGCTCAGCGCTGTGCCAGCCGTGCACGGCAGCTCCCCGGGGGCGAGCTGGGTGTGGGACGGCCGCCACGTCTGGGCGCCCTTCGGGCCGACGCGCGCCAGCAGGCAGTCGTACTGGGCGGCGCGCAGGGCCACCCCGACCATGCCGCGGGCGGCGGTGACCTCCCGCCGCACGGCGGGGTCCAGCCCGAGGCCCTCCACCGCGACGCGGACGGCCGCCTCGTCCGGGCCGGCGACCGCGAGGGCCTGCTTCAGTCGCTCGTCCACGCCGCTCAAGGTCGGGTCCGGGCGGATCGGCAACGGGTCGCCCGCCGGGCAGTCGATGCCGTCGTCGCGGCTGTCCCGCTCGGGGCCCAGCCGAAACCGGAAGCAGACTTGTGCGTCCCCCTCGACGACCGTGCCGTTGCCGTTGACCCCCTGCCCGTGCCCGGTGACCCGCAGCACCAGGGTGACCCCGGTCTGCCAGTGCGTCTCGCCGTGGACCTGGAGCACGGCCACCCCGGGCTCCTGACCGGCGGTGTGCGCGTAGTCCGCCGCCTTGTAGAGGTGATCGCGTGCGAAGCGCGCCTGGATCCGGTCGGCGGTATCGGTGGCGTCGGCGAGCGCGTTGTCGTGCCAGGCCGGTTCGACCGGGCGCTGCGCCCACCAGAGCCCGGCGGCCAACAGGAGCGGGGCGAGCGCGATTGGAGCGGCGACGGCGAGCAGCGTGCGGGTGCGCATCACGGGAAGTATGCCGGGCGGTCGCTCGCCGTGCTGTCCCGTCGATCGCGGACAGGGGTGTCGCCCCTGGTGAGCGGCGTGGTTCGTGCCGTACGGTGCTCGCCGTGACCGCGCACGATCTTGTCCCGCCCGGCCCGGTGGCCGTGCTCGCCAACCCGACCGCCGGCCGGGGACGGCACCGTGGCCTGCTGCCCCAGGTGCTGGAGCGGCTGGGCGGCGCCGGCCGGCCGGTCGAGCTGCTGCGGGCGGGTACCCCGGAGGAGGCGGAGGCGGCGTGCCACGCGGCGGTCGCGGACGGCGCCGGGGCGCTGGTCGCCGTCGGCGGGGACGGCACGGTGCACCGGGCGTTGCAGGCGGTCGCCGGCACGGCGGTCCCGTTCGGACCGGTGCCCGCCGGCACCGGCAACGACTTCGCCGTGGACACCGGCTTCCCGGCGGACCCCCTCGCCGCCGTCGGGGTGATCGCCGACGCGCTGCGCGCCGGCCGCACCCGCCCGGTGGACCTGGCCCGGCTGACCACTCCCGGCGGCGGCGACCGCTGGTACGGCGCCGTGCTGGCCGCCGGCTTCGACGCGATCGTCAACGAGCGGGCGAACCGGATGCGCTGGCCGCGCGGCCCCCGCCGCTACGACCTGGCCATCCTGGTCGAGCTGGCCCGGCTGCGGCCGCGCCGCTACCGGCTGCGCCTCGACGGCGTGGAGCACGAGACGGACGCGGTGCTGGTGGCGGTCGGCAACGCGGCCAGCTACGGCGGCGGCATGCGGATCTGCCCCGACGCCGACCCGCACGACGGCCTGCTGGACGTGGTGGTCGGCGGTCGCTTCGACCGGCGCACCCTCATGCGGGTCAAACCCCGGATCTACCAGGGCACCCACGTCACGCACCCGCTGGTCCGCAGCTACCGGGCCCGGACGGTGGAGCTGGACGCCGAGGGCATCACCACGTACGTCGACGGCGAGCGGGCGTTCGACCTGCCGGTGCGGGTCAGCGCGGTGCCGGCGGCGGTGCGGCTGCTGCGCTGACCAGCGTGCCGCCCTCGGCGTCCGGATCGGCGGGCGGCGCCGCGGCGGCCGGGGCGCCGGCGCGTACCGCGCCGATGCTCGCGGCGATCACCAGGCCGATGGCGAGCACCTCCACGGGGTGCAGCCCCTGGTCGAGCACCAGCCACCCGGCGAGCGCGGCGATGGCCGGCCCGAAACTCATCAGAACGGCGAACGTCGCCGTGGGCAGCCGCCGCAGCGCCAGCAGCTCCAGGGTGTACGGGAGCACCGAGGCGAGCAGGGCCAGCCCGGTGCCGAGCCCGAGCACCGCCGGGTGCCAGAGGCGGCCGCCCGACCCCACCAGCCCGACGGGCAGGGTCACGAGCGCGGCCACCGCGAGCGCCAGCGCCAGCCCGTCGGCCCCGGGGAACCGTCCGCCGACGCGGGCCGAGCAGACGATGTACGCCGCCCAGAGCGCGCCCGCGACCAGCGCCAGCGCGGCGCCGACCCGGTCCAGCCGGTCGAACCCGCCCTGCCCGAGCAGGGCCACCCCGGCCAGCGCGAGCCCGGCCCAGCACCAGGCGGCCAGCCGCCGGGCGGTGACCACGGACAGCGCCAGCGGGCCGAGCACCTCCAGGGTCACGGCCGGCCCGAGCGGGATCCGCTCGATCGCCTGGTAGAAGATCGAGTTCATGCCGGCCAGGGCCAGCCCGAAGGCGATCACGGCCGCCCAGCCGCCCCGGCCGTGCCCGCTCAGCCTGGGCCGGCACACGGCCAGCATCAGCAGCGCGCCGACGGTCAGCCGCAGGGTGACGGCCCCGGCCACTCCGGTACGCGGAAACAGCAGCGCGGCCACGGCCGACCCGAACTGCACCGACAGCGCCCCGCCGAGCACCAGTCCGACGGCGCCGAGCCGGCCGCCGGAGAGCCGTCCGGTGACCCGGGCACGAAAGGAGCGGTCGGGCGTCACGCCCGTTACGCTAGCGCCGCTGGCCGGCCCCGGTGCCGCCGGGCCGCCGGCCGTCCGACGTGCGACAACCGCCGCCCGCCGATCGTGCGGCAACCGCCGGCCGTCGAATGTGCGGCAACCTCCGGCCGCCGAACGTGGGGCAACCGCCGGACGGCCGGGGTGCGGCATCCGGTGCGGGCGGGCGCGCGGTCAGTGCCGGAGCGCGAGGTCGAGCACGGCGCCCAGCCCGTTCGGCCGGCCCGGGTCGGCGCCGGGCAGCACCAGCACCTCGCAGCCCGCCGCCACGGCCCCCGCGTCGGCCGGGCTGTCGCCCACCATGAGGGCGCGCTCCGGGTCGACGCCGAGCATCCCGCAGGCTCGCAGGAAGATCCCCGGGTCCGGCTTGCAGCGCCCCACCTCGTACGACAGGGCCCAGGCGTCGACCAGCCCGTCCAGCTTCCAGGCGGCGAACAGCGGCCGGAGGTCGAAGCCGATGTTGCTGACCAGCGCCACCTTGACGCCGGCCTCCCGGAGTGCGGCCAGCACCGGCTCGGTGTCCGGGTACGGCACCCAGCCCTCGGGCACCAGCAGCCGCTCGTAGAGCGCGTCGGCGAACCCGTCGATGCCGGCGTCGACCGTCTCGGCCAGCCCGGTGTAGGCGCCCCGGTGGGCGTGCGGGTAGAGATCGCGGTCGGCCCACAGCTCGGCCAGCCGGGGCGGCACCCGGGCCGGCAGTGGCCCGCCCGCCCGGCCGGCGGTGAGCAGCCGGTCGGCCAGCGCGGTGGCCCGCATCCGGTCCAGCTCGACCCCGCAGGCCGCCGCGGCGGCGAGCACCCACTCGCGGGGCTCCTCCACCTGCGCGAGGGTGCCGTGGAAGTCGAAGAGCACCGCCTCCACGGGGCGACGGGACGGGCTCGGGCGGACGGCGTCGTCGGCGCCGCTCGAGACTCGGGGCGGTTCGGCATGATCCGGCACGTCGTGCACCCTACCGACCCGCTCCGACCCCACTGCCGGACGGCCTTGGCCGGTGGCCGTCGTCGGCACCAACTAATCTTGGGGACATGTCGAGTCCCGCCGAGCGGTACGTCGCGGCGCGCCGCCGGGCCGCGCAGGCCTCCGCCTTTCCGGCCCTGGACGAGTTCGCGCTCGATCTGGGGTTCGACCTGGACGACTTCCAGCGGGAGGCGTGCGAGGCCCTGGAACGGGGCAGCGGCGTGCTGGTCTGCGCGCCCACCGGCGCCGGCAAGACCGTGGTGGGCGAGTTCGCCGTACACCTGGCGCTGCGCGGCGCCCCCGGGAAGCCGGCGGCGGCCGATGGCGGCGGCGGGCCGACCACCCGGCGCAAGTGCTTCTACACCACGCCGATCAAGGCGCTGTCCAACCAGAAGTACCACGACCTGGTCGACCGCTACGGCGCCGAGCAGGTCGGCCTGCTCACCGGCGACAACGCGATCAACGGCGACGCGCCCGTGGTGGTGATGACCACCGAGGTGCTGCGCAACATGCTCTACGCGGGCTCGGCCACCCTGGAGGGCCTGGCCTACGTGGTGATGGACGAGGTGCACTACCTCGCCGACCGGTTCCGCGGCGGCGTCTGGGAAGAGGTGATCATCCACCTGCCCGCCTCGGTCACCCTCGTCTCGCTCTCCGCAACCGTCTCCAACGCCGAGGAGTTCGCCGACTGGCTGGTCACCGTGCGCGGGGAGACCGCCGTGGTGGTCAGCGAGCACCGCCCGGTGCCGCTCTGGCAGCACATGCTGGTCGGCAAGCGGATGTTCGACCTGTTCCACGACGCGGACGCGGCCCGCAAGCACGACGTCCACCCCGAGCTGCTGCGCTACACCCGCGACACCGTGCGCCGGCTGGAGCTGGGGGAGGGGCGCAGCGCCGGCCCCGGCGCGGGCCGGCGCGGACCCCGCTGGCGCGGCCCGATGCGCCCCGACATCGTCGAGCGGCTGGACCGGGAGAACCTGCTCCCGGCGATCCTGTTCATCTTCAGCCGGGCCGGCTGCCAGGCGGCCGTCCAGCAGTGTCTCGCCGCCGGGCTGCGGCTCACCTCGCCCGAGGAGCGCACCGAGATCCGCCAGGTGGTCGAGTCGCGGATCACCGCCATCCCCGGCGAGGACCTGACCGTGCTGGGCTACTGGGAGTGGCTCGACGGGCTGGAGCGCGGGCTCGCCGCGCACCACGCCGGCATGCTGCCCGCGTTCAAGGAGGTCGTCGAGGAGCTGTTCGTCCGCGGCCTGGTCAAGGCGGTCTTCGCCACCGAGACCCTCGCCCTGGGCATCAACATGCCGGCCCGCTGCGTGGTGCTGGAGCGCCTGGTCAAGTTCAACGGCGAGGCGCACGTCGACCTCACCCCGGGCGAATACACGCAGCTCACCGGGCGGGCCGGCCGGCGTGGCATCGACGTCGAGGGCCACGCCGTGGTGGTCTGGTCGCCGGAGACCGACCCCCGGCACGTCGCCGGCCTCGCCTCCACCCGCACCTACCCGCTGCGGTCCAGCTTCCGGCCCTCCTACAACATGGCGGTCAACCTGGTCGGCACCGTCGGCGCGGAGCCGGCCCGGGCCCTGCTGGAGTCCTCCTTCGCGCAGTTCCAGGCCGACCGGTCGGTGGTCGGCCTGGCCCGGCAGGTGCAGCGCAACACCGAGACCATCGAGGCGTACGGCGCCGACGCGTCCTGCCACCAGGGCGACTTCGACGAATATTTCGCCCTGCGGGTGGCCATCGCCGACCGGGAGCGCGCCATCGCCCGGCAGGGCCAGACCCAGCGCAAGGCGGCGGCCGTCGCCTCGCTGGAGCGGCTGCGGGTGGGCGACGTGATCCGGGTGCCCTCGGGCCGGCGGGCCGGCCTGGCCGTGGTGCTCGACCCGGCCACCGGCGGCTTCGGCGAGCCCCGCCCGCTGGTGCTCACGCAGGACCGGTGGGCCGGGCGGGTCACCCCCGGCGACTTCACCACCCCGGCGGAGGTGCTCGCCCGGATCCGGGTGCCCAAGCACTTCAACCACCGCTCGCCGGCGGCCCGCCGCGACCTGGCCGCCGAGGTCAGCGGCACGGGGCTGGACCGGCACGGCGGCCGGCGGGGCGGGCGCTCCCGGCAGGCGGTCGGCGAGGACCACCGCCTGAGCCAGCTCCGCACCGAGCTGCGCCGGCACCCCTGCCACGCCTGCCCCGACCGGGAGGAGCACGCCCGCTGGGCCGAGCGGCGACGCCGCCTGGAGCGTGACACCGAGGAGCTGCGCCAGCGGGTGGCCGGGCGGACCGGCTCGCTGGCCCGCACCTTCGACCGGATCGTCGCGCTGCTGACCTCGCGTGGCTACCTGTCCGCCGACGGCGAGGTCACCGACGCGGGCCGGATGCTGGGCCGGATCTGGACCGAGGCCGACCTGCTGGTCGCCGAGTGCCTGCGCCGCAAGGTGTGGGACGGGCTCTCCCCGGCCGAGCTGGCCGCCGCCGTCTCGGTGGTGGTCTTCGAGGCCCGCCGCGACGTCGACGAGCGGGCCTCGCTGCCGCGCGGCGCGGTCGTCGACGCGGTCGACGAGACGCTGAAGCTGTGGGGGGACATCGAGGCGGACGAGGCCTCCCGCGAACTGGCCGTCACCCGCGAGCCGGACCTCGGCTTCGCCTGGCCGATCTACCGCTGGGCGCGCGGCGAGGCCCTCGCCAAGGTGCTCGCCAGCGGGCACCAGATCGACGGCGAGATGCCGGCCGGCGACTTCGTCCGCTGGGCCCGGCAGGTGGTCGACCTGCTCGGCCAGCTCGCCGACTCCGGCGGCGCCTCCACCGAGCTGCGCTCCACCGCCCGGCAGGCGATCGCCGCGGTCAACCGGGGTGTGCTGGCCTACCACGCCGCCGCCTGATCCGGCCGGGCCGACGCGGCCCGGCCGGGCCGTCAGGACCGGGGCATGGCGAGCGCGTCCACGAGGCGCCGGCACGAGCCGGCGAGGTTCCACCGCTGCGCCAGCTCCAGCAGCCGGTCCGGGTCCGCCGGCGCCGCCGGCAACGCGCTGGCCAGGTCCGGCAGCGGTACGTCGAGGGCGACCCGGACCACCTTCGGCGCGACGGCCAGGTAGTCCCGGGCCGCGTTGAGTTTGGTGCGCAGCCCGGGGGCGAAGCCGGAGCCCGGGTCGTCCAGCGCGGCGAGGATGCCGGGCAGGCCGTCGTAGCGCTCGATCAGGCGGGCCGCGGTCTTCTCGCCCACCCCGGGCACGCCGGGCAGGCCGTCGCTCGGGTCGCCGCGCAGCGCCGCGAAGTCGGCGTAGCGGTCGGCGGGGACGCCGTAGCGGGCGCGCACCGCGGCGTCGTCGCAGTCGTCGAGCTTGGCCACGCCGCGCCCGACGTAGAGCAGCCGCACCTGGCGCTCGTCGTCGACGAGCTGGAACAGGTCACGGTCGCCGGAGACCACCTCGGCCGGGCCGGGCTGGGTGACCGAGAGGGTGCCGAGCACGTCGTCGGCCTCGTAGCCGGTGGCGCCGACCGCGGTGATGCCGAGCGCGTCGAGGACCTCCAGGATCATCGGCACCTGCGGGGAGAGCGTGTCCGGCACCACCTCGCCGCCCTGCGGCGCCACCCGGTGCGCCTTGTACGACGGCAGCAGCTCCACCCGCCACGCCGGCCGCCAGTCGTGGTCGAGCGCGCAGACCATCCGGTCGGGCCGCCGGGTGCGGACCAGCTGGGCCAGCATGTCGAGGAAGCCGCGGACGGCGTTGACCGGCTGGCCGTCGTCCGTCTTCGCCGCCGACTCGGGGATGCCGAAGTAGGCGCGGAAGTAGAGGCTCGGGGAGTCGATCAGCAGGATCGGGGGTCGGTGTGCCACGCCGACAGCCTGGCACAGCCCACCGACGAGGTGGGGGACGCGACCGGAAAATACTAGCCATGTACATCATGTACATGTACTGTTTCGGCCATGGAGGGAACCCCGATCGGTCCCAGCCCCGGCCATCTGGTCTGGCGGCTGGCGATGCGCTGGCGGGTGGCGGTCGACCGGGCCCTCGCCCCGCTCGGCCTCACCCACGCGCAGTACGTGCTGCTCTCCTCGCTGCACGGGATGCGTCGCGCCGGCCTGCACCCGAGCCAGCGCGAGCTGGCCGACCACACCGGCCTGGAGCCGCTCTACGTGTCGAAGCTGGCCCGGGCCCTGGAGGCCGACGGGCTGGTCGGGCGCGAGCGCGACGCGGCCGACAGCCGCGCGGTCCGGCTCACCCTGACCGACCGGGGTCGTGAGGTGGTCCGCCCCGCCATCGACACCGTCCAGGCGCTGCTCGGCCAGCTGCTCGCCCCCCTCGGCGGTCGGGACGACCCGCGGACGGCGGGGTTCGTCCGGGACCTGACCGCGCTGCTGGACACCCCGCTCGACCCACCCGACTGACGAAGGAGTGCCGGACATGCCCGAGACGCAGGTGCTCGACTCGACCATCCACCACGAGGAGACCGGCACCGGGCCGGTGTTCGTCCTCCTGCACGGCAACCCCGGCTCGTCGCACACCTGGCGCGGGGTGCTGCCCCGGCTCGGGGCGGGCCGGCTGCTCGCGCCCGACCTCATCGGCATGGGCCGCTCCGGCAAGCCCGACTCGCCGTACCTCTTCGCCGACCACGCCCGCTACCTCGACGCCTGGTTCGACGCGCTCGACCTGGACCGGGTGGTCCTGGTCGGGCACGACTGGGGCGGCGCGCTCGCCTTCGACTGGGCGGCCCGGCACCCCGATCGGGTCCGCGGCGTGGCGTTCCTGGAGACCATGGTCAAGCCGATGGCGTGGGGCGACCTTTCGCCGCAGGCCCGGGCCCGCTCCGAGGCGATCCGCACACCGGGCGTCGGCGAGCAGCTCGTGCTCGATGAGGACCTGCTGGTCCGGCAGGCCTTCACCGGCGGGGTGCTCCGGCCGGTCGGCGAGGAGGACCTGAAGACCTACCTGGCGCCCTACCCGACCCGGGAGAGCCGGCGGCCGCTGCTGGCCTGGGCGCGCCAGATGCCGCTCGGTGGCGAGCCGGCCGAGCTGGTCGCCCGGATCGAGGCCTACGACCGGTGGCTGGCCGCCAGCGACGACGTGCCCAAGCTGCTGCTGACCTTCGAGGGTTCACCGACCCTGCTGATCACCCCGGAGCTGGCCGACTGGTGTGCGCGGAACATGGCGGCCCTGGAGACGGTCGCCTGCGGGCCGGCCGGGCACCACGCGCCGGAGGACCGCCCCGCCGAGATCGCCGCCGCCATCTCCGCCTGGGCGGACCGCCACCACCTCCGCTGACCGGGCCGAGGTCGAAACCGGGGCGGCGGGACCCATCGCCTCCACCGACCGGGCCTGAGGTCGAAACCGGGCGGCGGGACCGCCACCACCGCCGCTGGCCGGGCCCGAGGGCGAAACCGGGCGGCGCGGCCGGCGCCGGGTGCGCAGACTGGCGGGGTGACGTTCGTACCCGGGCTGACCCTGGCGCACCGGTTCCACGACGAGGTGGTCGCCCCGCTGCTGGCCCGCCGGCTGCCCGGCCTGCGCTACGCGGCCGGGCTGCTCGACGGCGGCTCGGAGCTGCTCGGCCTGGACACGCCCCGGTCGACCGACCACGACTGGGGGCCGCGCACCCAGCTCTTCGTCGCCGACGCGGCCGAGGTGGCGCCGGTGCGGGCGGTTCTCGACGCGGGGCTGCCGGCCGAGTTCCTCGGCTGGCCGACCCGGTTCACCGGCGGCCCCACGGTCCGGCTCGGCGTGGCCCGCGCCGACGGCGAGCGGCTCGGGGTGAGCGTCGACGAGCTGGGGGCGTGGCTGCGGGACCGGCTGGGCGGGGACCCGCGGGCCGGCATGACGGTGGCGGACTGGCTGGCCGTGCCCACCCAGCGGCTCGCCGAGCTGACCGGTGGGGCGGTGTTCCGCGACGGGCTGGGCGGGGCGCTCACCGGCGTCCGGGCCCGCCTGGCGTGGTATCCGGACGACGTCTGGCGGCACGTGCTGGCGGCCGGGTGGCAGCGGGTCGGGCAGGCCGAGCACCTGGCCGGCCGCTGCGCCGAGGTCGGTGACGAACTGGGCAGCCGGGTGGTGATCGCCGGGCTCGCCCGCGACCTGATGCGCCTCGGCCTGCTGCTGCACCGCCGCTGGCCCCCGTACGCGAAATGGCTCGGCACGGTCTTCGCGGCGCTGCCGGCCGCGGCGCCCGTGGTGGACGCGCTGACCGTCGCCCTCGGGCCGGGCGGGTGGCCCCGGCGGCAGGCCGGGCTGGTCCAGGCGCTGGAGACGGTGGCGGCGTGGACCAACGACACCGGGCTGGCCGCGCCGGTCGACCCGGCCGCCCGGCCGTTCCACGACCGGCCGTTCCTGGTCCTGCACGCCGAGCGGTTCACCGCCGCGCTGCGCGCCGCGATCGCGGACCCGGTGCTGCGCGCCCGCCCGCCGGTCGGCGCGGTGGACCAGTATCTCGACAACGTCGACGTGCTCACCCGCCCGGCGCGGGCGCGCCGGGTCGCCGACGCCGTCCTGCCGGACTGAGCGCCGACGGTCCGGCCGGCCGTCAGGCCCGGTTCGCCGGAGCCTCCTGCCGGTGCCGCGCGAACTCCCATGGGTCGTGCGCGGAGACGACGTCGACCTGATCCGGCTGCTCGGCGAGGAGGGTCCGGAGCCGTCCCACGTTGCGCAGCCGCAGCGGGCGGTCCGTCTCGACGGACGCCTGCAGGACGTCGAACATCGACGGGGTTGGCGGCAGCCCCGGCTGGACCTCCCCCTGGTAGAAGTAGGCGTCGCCGGCGTGGACCAGCCACGCCGAGCCGCCGTCGGTGGGGCGTCGCACCGCCACGGCGACGTGTCCCGGGGTGTGCCCGGCCAGCGGCACCAGCAGGATTTCCGGCGGTAGGCCGTCGAGCTGCTGGACTCCGTCGAATCCCAGCCAGCGCTCCCCGTCGTCGCTGGAGTAGGTGACCCAGCTCGGGTCGTGCGCCCAGTGCGCCGGCAGGTAGCGGTCGTGGCCGACGACCGTGGCGGCGCGGTGCTCGGCCTCGTGCAGGTGCACCCGCGCGTGCGGGAAGTCGGCCAGCCCGCCGGTGTGGTCCCGGTGCAGGTGGGTCACCACGACGTGGCGTACGTCGGCCGGGCCGTACCCGAGCCGCTGAAGCTGGCGGACGGCGGTCTCCTCCGGGTCGAGGACGGGCTGCGCCCAGGCGAGGAAGTCGGGGCCGAGCCGCCCCTGCGGGTCCTGGACGTCGAGCGTGCCGAAACCGGTCTCGACGAGCACCAAGCCGGCGGAGTCGGTCTCGACGAGCAGGCAGTGGCAGACTGCGGGCAACGGCCGGAGCACGCCGTCCGGATCAGACGGCGGGGCGACCTCCCGCATGGAGCCGCAGTTGAGATGGTGGATGCGCATGGTTCCCCCTGAGCTGGCGACGAACGGCCGTGCCGAACGCTAGGAGGCGGTCTCGTGACTCACCAAACGGTTGGCCACGACGGGGTGGACCTGCGCCGGCTCTGCGCCGGCAGGGACGCCCGCCCCGATCCGTCCTGTCCGGTGGAGGTCACCCTGGCCGCGCTGCGCGGCCGGTGGACCGCCCTGGTGATCGGCGCGGTCGCCCGGGGTCCGCACTCGTTCAGCGACCTCGCACACGCGCTGCCGACCCTGTCGGACAAGGTGCTGACCGATCGCCTGGTCCAGCTGACCGCGGCCGGTGTGCTCGCCCGCCACCGAACCCCGTCCTGGCCGCCCCGGGTGACCTACACGCTCACCGAACGTGGCCGGGCCCTGCTGCCGGTTCTCCGGGCGCTGTGGGACTGGGGCGCGGCGGAGGCCGGCTAGCTGGCCGGGCTCAGCGGGCCGCGACGCTCTCCCGGTCGGCCGGCTCCTCGATCCGCAGGTCGGTCAGGTCGCGCAGGCGGCGCACGGGGGACAGCAGCAGCGCGAGGGGAGCCAGCGCGGTGGCCGCGGCGAAGCAGAACAGGGTGACCCGGCCTCCGGCGACCCCGGCGAGCGCACCGGCGAGCAGCCCGCCCACCGGGATGGCGCCCCAGGAGACGAAGCGGACCGTGGCCATCACCCGGGAGAGCAGGTCGGGTGGGCTGGCGGTCTGCCGGTAGGTGCGGGTGGTCACGCTGAGCACCACCACGCCACCGGCGAAGATCACGTTGCCGGCGGCGAAGGCGAGGTACGCCGGCCAGCCGGTGCCCAGCGGCACCAGGAACGCGCCGCCGACGGCCACCACGCAGGCGACCAGCAGCGACCGGGCGGTGCCCCACCGCCGGGTGATCCAGGGAGTCAGGGTCGCGCCGACCAGCGAGCCGACCCCCTCCACCGCGAGCAGCACACCGACCAGGGCGGCCGGGGCGTGCAGCTCCCGGACCAGGTAGAGCGGGTAGACGGCGAGCTGCGCCCCGCAGACGAAGTTGACCGCGGTGGCGGTCCACATGGTCGGGCCCATCACCGGGTGGCGGGTGACGTACCGCCAGCCCTCGCCGATCATGGCGCGGACCGGGGGCCAGCGGTCCGGCGCGTCGACCCGGCGGGCGGGCAGCGACCCGAGCAGCGCCGCGGAGACCAGGTAGCTGACCGTGTCGACAAGCACGGCCGGCACCGCGCCGAGGGCCTGCACCGCGAGGCCGCCCAGGGAGGGGCCGCTGAGCTGGGTGGCGGCGTGGGTGGCCGAGGTGAGGCTGTTGCGGGCGTGCAGCTGGTCGCGGCCGACGATGGCCGGCAGGAAGGTGGCGTTGGCGACGTCGAACAGCACGTTGGCGAAGCTGACCACCAGCGCCACGATCACCAGCTGGGCCACGGTGAGCCGGCCCCACCACCAGGCGAGCGGCACGGAGGCCACCGCGGCGGCCCGGGCCAGGTCGGCGCCGACCTGCGCCCCGCGCAGCGGCAGCCGTTGGACGATGACGCCGGCCGGCAGGCCGATCACCAGCCAGGCGACATAGCTCGCGGCCGCCACCAGGCCCATCTCGAACGCGGACGCGTCCAGCACGGTCAGCGCGGTGAGCGGCAACGCGACCGCACCGACCGCCGACCCCACCGAACTGGTGGTGCCGGCGGTCCACCAGCGCCAGAACACTCCGGCCCCCTGCTCGACGGACATGCCGTCAACCCCCGATCCGAGCCAGTGAGTTCCAATCTGAAACGGACTATAGTCGGGGGTGCGGGCCGAGCGGGAGGTGGGATGTGAGACGGGCGGACCTCGGCGACGCCGACTGCGGCATCGCGCAGGCGCTCGGTGTGCTGGGCGACTGGTGGACCGTGCTGATCGTGCGCGAGATCGCCGGCGGCGTCACCCGGTTCGACGGCCTGCAGCGCGAGCTGGGCGTCAGCCGGCGGGCCCTCACCGAGCGGCTCGGCGGGCTGGTCGCGCACGGCGTGCTGCGCCGCGACCCCTACTCGGCGCACCCGCCGCGCCACGACTACCTGCTCACCGCAAAGGGGGAGGCCCTGCTGCCGGTGCTGGTCGCCCTCCAGGACTGGGGCACCCGGCACGTGATGGGTGACGGCGCGCTGACCGCCACGGCCGGCGAGGACTCGGCCGAGGCACGCCGGGCGCACCGGCTGGTGGGCCGCCGCGTACCCCCGATGAGCCTGCCCCGGCACGACGGTGGCGCGGAGCCGCCGGCGGCGCCCGGCCGGTGGACCGTGCTCTACCTCTTCCCGGGGGCGTTCGCGCCGGGCACACCGGCCCTCCCGCCGGGCTGGGGCGAGATCCCCGGCGCCGCCGGCTGCACCCTGGAGTCACGGACGTACGCCGACCGGCACCCGCTGTTCCGCGCGGCCGGGGCCGAGGTGCGGGGGGTGAGCACCCAGCGCCCGGACGAGCTCGCCGCCTTCGCCGCGCACGCCCGGCTGCCGTTCCCGCTGCTGTCCGACGAGGACGGTCGGCTCGCCGCCGGCCTGCTGCTGCCGACCTTCCGGGCCGGTGGCGTGACCCGGTTGAAGCGGCTCACCCTGCTGCTCGATCCGGAGGCGGTGGTGCGGGCGGTGCAGTTCCCGGTCACCGACCCGGCCGGCTCGGTGGACGGGATGCTCGCCGAGGTGCGCCGCCGCACCGCCGCCGAGGCTGCCTAGCCGTCCTGCCGTTCACCGGGAGGGCGGGACGACGTCCAGCCCTCCTGGTGCAGCCGTTCGATGCCGTCCAGCAGCAGGTCCAGTGCGAACTCGAACTCGAACTGGTCGTCACAGCCCTGCCCCACGACCGACGCGTCGTCGTGGGACGCCGCCACGGCGATCTCCGCGAGGTGCGGGAACCGGGCCGCGACCTCCGGCGGGAAGGCCGCCGGTGGCTCCGGGTCGGTCGCGCCGGACCGGCCGGCGCGCCGGGAGGCGTCGAACAGCTCCTGGCTGAAGCCCAGGATCCGGCTGCCCATCGCGTGCATCACGTGGTGCGCGAGGTCGGTGGAGAACCCGCCGGCCCGCAACGCCCCGACCATCGAGTCGAGGTAGGCCAGGAGGGCCGGCGTCGCCATGTTCCGCGACTCGATCGCGAGCGGCGCCCAGGGGTGGCGCCGAAGCATCTCCCGCGCCGAGAGGATGCGCCGGCGCACGGTGTGCTTCCAGCCGGCGTCGCGCACCGGCGGGTCGATCTCGCCGACGACCACGTCGATCATGCCGTCGAGCAGTTCGTCCTTGTTGGCCACGTGCTTGTAGAGGGCCATCGGCACGACGCCCAGATCCTGGGCGAGGTTGCGCATGCTGAGGGACTCGATTCCGGCCAGGTCGGCGAGCGCGACGGCGGCGTGCAGGATCCGGTCCCTGCTCAACGGGGTCCGGCGCAGCGTCTCAGCCTGCTCAGCCATCTCGTTCCTCGTCTTCCGGCGGCGGTTGAACCATAACGCCCTTGACGAGTGTACGGCGTACACCTACCGTGAGGTGTACGCCGTACACCCGAGGAGGGCAACATGAAGGCGATCGTCCAGGACCGATACGGCCCGCCGGAGACGCTCACGCTCGCGGAGCTGGACACGCCGGTGCCCGCCGCCGACGAGGTGCTCGTACGGGTGGAGGCCGCCGCGCTCAACGCGTACGACTGGCACGCCATGCGCGGCGATCCGCGGCTGGCGCGGTTGACGATGGGCCGGTCGGCGCCCCGGGCGCGGGTCCGTGGCCGGGACTTCGCCGGCCGGGTCGAGGCCGTCGGCGCCGGCGTTCGGCAGGTGCGCCCGGGCGACGCGGTCTTCGGTGACCTCGGCGAGGCCAACGGCGCCTTCGCCGAGTACGTGTGCGTGCCCGAGACCCTCGTCGCGGCGACGCCGGCGAACCTGACGGCGCAGCAGGCGGCCGCCCTGCCGCTGGCCGGCGTCACCGCCCTCCTGGGACTGCGCGACGTCGGGCAGGTGGAGCCCGGCCACCGCGTTCTCATCAACGGCGCCTCCGGCGGCGTCGGCACCCTGGCGGTCCAGTTGGCCAAGGCGCTCGGCGCGACCGTGACCGGGGTGTGCAGCACCCGCAACGTGGACCTGGTCCGCTCGCTCGGCGCCGACCACGTCGTCGACTACACCCGCGAGGACTTCGCCCGCGACGCCCGCCGCCACGACGTCGTGCTGGACCTGGTCGGCAACCGCTCACTCAGCGCGCTCCGGCGGGTGCTGACCCCGACCGGGACGCTGGTGCTCTCCGGCGGCGGCGTGTACCGCGGCGGCAGCCTCGTCGGGCCGGTCTGGCTCATCGCGCGCGGGCGGCTGCTGGCTCCCTTCGTCCGGCAGCGCATCGCCACGCTGGCGGCCGCGCCCGGCCGGCAGCACCTCGACGCGCTCCGCGCCCACGCCGAGGCCGGCCGCCTCACCCCGGTCATCGACCGGACCTATGCGCTGCACGAGGTGCCCGAGGCCATCCGGTACCTCGAAGGCGAGCACGCGCGGGCGAAGGTCGTCATCACCGTCTAGGCGCCGCCCGCCGGCGCGGCGGCACCCCATTCGGTCGCCAGCAGCGACCAGACCTCGATGTCGAGCCGCTCGCCGAGGAACGGGAACGCGGCGCGCAGCACGCCCTCCCGGGTCATGCCCAGCCGCCGCGCCACCGCCCGGCTGCGGGCGTTGTGCGGCACCGTCCGCCATTCCACCCGGGCCAGGCCACGCTCGCCGAGCGCCCAGTCGATCATCCGCTGGGCGGCCCGGGTCACCAGCCCGTGCCCCTCGGCCTCCGGCGCGAGCCAGACCCCGATCTCGCAGACCCCGGCCGCGGCGTCGAAGGTGCGGAACAGGGTGCCACCGACCAGCTTCCCGTCCAGCCGGATGCCGTGGATGGAGCCGGCGTCGCGGGCCTGGGCGTCGGCGTAGCGCTGGAGGAAGGCGCGGGCGGTGTCGGCGTCGGTGATCGTGTGCGCCCAGGGCAGCCAGGGCGCGAGGTGGGGGCGGGTGCGCGCGACGAACTCGGCGAACTCCGCCGCCTGCCACGGGGCGAGCGGCTCCAGGGTGGCCCGGTCGGTGAGGGGAAGGGAGAACATGTCGCTCCAAGGTGCGTACCGAACGTTTGTTATGTACTCTAGCCCCATGCCGGCCCGAGGTGACCACGACGCCCGCCGCGCCGACGTCTCGGCGGCGGTCTGGCGGGTGCTGGCCGCCCGCGGTTTCGGCGGGCTGACGCTGCGGGCCGTCGCCGCCGAGATGGGTGTCTCCACCGGGCTGCTGACCCACTACTTCCCGAACAAGCGGGCCCTGGTGCGGCACGCCGTCGACGTGGCGGAGCGGCACACCGACGCGCGCGACCGCCACGCCGCGGCGGGGGAGGGCCGGTCCGCGCTGCGGGCCGCCCTGCTCGACGTGCTGCCGCTGACCGACGAGGCGACCGTGATGAGCCGGGTCTGGGTCAGCTACTGGGACGGCGCGCTGGCCGACGAGGAGTTCGCCGCCGACCAGCGCCGCCGCTACGACCGGTGGCGGGCGCGGCTGCGGTCCCATGTGGATGCCGCGCTGCCCGGGCCGGGGCTCGACCCCGACGACCTGGTGGCCACCTGCGCGGCCTTCGCGCACGGCCTGGTCGTCCAGGCGCTCTTCGACCCGGCGGCCTTTCCGGCCCACCGGCAGGTGGCCCTGCTCGACCGCTTCCTCGCCGAGCTGTTCCCCGCCTGACCGGATCCGGGCCGGCGGCCCGAGCGTTTCCGGAACTTGTTGTCGGCCCCGTGGCCGGGGCCTAGACTCCGACTCGGACCGCGTTGATTCGCGGTCGTCTATCTCGTCTCCGAGGGTCCGGGCCGCCGTCGAAGGCGCCTCGCCGGCGAGCACGCCGCGGGCGCACCCCGCCCTGCGCGGCGTCCCCACCACCTGAGGAGATGCCATGCTGCCCAGAAGGAGAAGGCTCCGACTGCTCGGCGCCGCCGTGGTCGCCGCCGGGCTGGCCGCCCTGGCGGCGGTGACCGCCCCCGGCCCCGCCGCGGCGGCCGCGCTGACCGAGGTGACGAACTTCGGCGCCAACCCGAGCAACCTGCGGATGTACCTGTACGTCCCGGACACCGTCGCCGCCCGGCCGGGCCTGCTCGTGGTCAACCACTACTGCACCGGCACCGGGCCGGCCATGTACTCCGGCACCCAGTTCGCGGCGCTGGCCGACCGGTACGGCTACCTCGTCGTCTACCCGTCGGTGACCCGGAGCAGCCAGTGCTTCGACGTCTCCTCCCCGCAGGCGCTGCGCCGCGACGGCGGCAGCGACCCGGTCGGCATCAAGTCGATGGTCGACCACGTGCGGCAGCGGTACCCCGTCGACCCGAACCACATCTTCGCCACCGGCGTCTCCTCCGGCGCGATGATGACCAACGTGCTGCTCGGGCTCTACCCGGACGTGTTCAGCGCCGGCGCGGCCTTCGCCGGGGTGCCCTTCGGCTGCTTCGCCACCACCAACGGCTCCGAGTGGAACAGCGAGTGCGCCAACGGCCAGGTCGTGAAGACCCCGCAGCAGTGGGGTGACCTGGTGCGCAACGCGTACCCGGGATACAGCGGGCGGCGGCCCCGGATGCAGCTCTGGCACGGGACCAACGACGAGACGCTGCGCTACCCGAACTTCACCGAAGAGATCAAGCAGTGGACCGACGTGAACGGGCTGGGCCAGACGCCGGCGTACACGGACAGCCCGCAGGCCGGCTACACCCGCACCCGCTACGGCGGCACCGGCGGCACCGCGACGGTCGAGGCGATCAGCATGCAGGGCGTCTCGCACAACCTGCCGGTCGACGCGGCCCAGGCCGTGCGCTTCTTCGGCCTGGACACCACGACGCCGACGAGCCCGCCGCCCACCAGCCCGCCGCCGACGAGCCCCCCGCCCACGACGCCGCCGCCGAGCACGCCGCCGCCCTCGGGCGGATGCCGGGTCGCGTACGCGGTGAACGCGTGGAACACCGGGCTGACCGCGTCCGTGACGATCACCAACACGGCCGCCACGGCGGTCAACGGCTGGGGCCTCGCCTTCACCCTGCCCGCCGGGCAGAGCATCACCAACGGCTGGAACGCCACGTACGCGCCGGCCAGCGGGGCGGTGACCGCCCGCAACGTCTCCTACAACGGCGCCATCGCCCCGAACGGCTCGGTGAGCATCGGCTTCCAGGCCACCCACACGGGCAACACGGGCAGGCCCACCTCCTTCGCCCTCAACGGCACCCCCTGCACGCTCGCCTGAGCTCCGCGCGGCGGCCGCCGGGAGGGCGTTCCCGGCGGCCGCCCCGGGCTTAGTTCCGGACTTTTCACAAGGCGCGAAAAAAGTCTCGGACACGGCGTCGAAGAATTGACATGTATCCCTGTCCGGAGGAAGGGTCCAGCGGAACGACGGCCGCGACACGTTGCTGCCCGTCCGTCGTTCCGCCCCCACCACCCCCGCCACGGAGACGCCCATGTCACCCGTCCCGCCGCACCACCGTCCATCCCGTCCACCGCTGCGCCGGCCGCTCGCCGTGCTCGCCGCGCTGCTCGCCACCGTGGCACTGGTGGCACCGCCGTCCCCGGTCCGGGCGGCCGACCCGCTGCTCTCCCAGGGGCGGCCCACCACCGCCTCCTCGGTGGAGAACGCCGGCACCCCGGCCGGCAACGCCACCGACGGCAACACCGGCACCCGGTGGTCCAGCGCCTTCGGCGATCCCCAGTGGATCCAGGTCGACCTGGGCGCCACCGCCACCGTCTCCCGGGTCACCCTGGCCTGGGAGGCCGCGTACGCGCGGGCGTACCAGATCCAGACCTCGACCGACGGCGCCGCCTGGACCACCGTGTTCAGCACGGCGGCCGGCGACGGCGGCACCGACGACCTCACGGTCAGCGGCACCGGCCGCTACGTGCGGATGACCGGCACGGCCCGGGCCACCGCCTACGGCTACTCGCTGTGGGAGTTCCAGGTCTACGGCATCACCGGCGGCGGCGCCGGCTGCGACACCGCGACCAACGCGGCGCAGGGCCGGCCCGCCACCGCCTCGTCCACCGAGAACGCCGGCACCCTCGCCACGGCGGCGGTCGACGGCAGCGCCACCACCCGCTGGGCCAGCGCCGCCAGCGATCCCCAGTGGCTCCAGGTCGACCTCGGCAGCGTCCGGACCCTGTGCCGGGTCGTTCTGAACTGGGAGGCCGCCTACGGGCGGGCGTACCAGATCCAGACCTCCACCGACGGCGCCGCCTGGACCACCGTGTACGCCACCACCACCGGGGACGGAGGGACCGACACCCTCACTGTCAGCGGCTCCGGCCGATACGTGCGGATGTACGGCACCGCCCGGGCCACCGGCTGGGGATACTCGCTCTGGGAGCTCACCGTGAACACGACCGGCGGCGGCACCATCCCGGGCGGCGGCTCGCTCGGCCCGAACGTCATCACCTTCGACCCGTCGATGTCCAGCGCGAGCATCCAGAGCCAGCTCGACGCGGTCTTCCGCACCCAGGAGTCCAACCAGTTCGGCACCCAGCGGTACGCGCTCATGTTCAAGCCGGGCGACTACTCCGGCATCAACGCGCAGATCGGCTTCTACACCTCGATCATGGGGCTCGGCCGGAACCCCGGCGACGTCCGGATCCACGGCGACGTCACCGTCGACGCCGGCTGGTTCAACGGCAACGCCACCCAGAACTTCTGGCGGTCGGCGTCGAACATGCAGGTGTTCCCGTCGGCCGGGTTCACCCGGTGGGCCGTCTCGCAGGCCGCGCCGTTCCGCCGCATGGACATCCAGGGTGACCTCAACCTGGCCCCGAACGGCTACGGCTGGGCCAGCGGCGGCTACATCGCGGACAGCCGGGTCACCGGCGTGGTCCAGCCGTACTCGCAGCAGCAGTGGTATACCCGGGACAGCAACGTCGGCGGCTACCTCAACGCCGTGTGGAACATGACCAACTCCGGCGTGGCCGGTGCGCCGGCCACCAGCTTCCCCAACCCGGCGTACACCACCCTGGCGCAGACCCCGGTCAGCCGCGACATCCCATACCTGTACCTCGACGGCGGCGGCAACTACCAGGTGTTCGTCCCGTCCACCCGGACCAACGCCAGCGGCGCGTCCTGGCTGGGCGGCGCCACCCCCGGCACCTCGGTGCCGCTGAGCCAGTTCTACGTCGCCAAGCCGGGCGACTCGGCCGCCACCATCAACGCGGCGCTGGCGCAGGGCCTGAACCTGCTCTTCACCCCCGGTGTCTACCCGGTCAACCAGACCATCACGGTCAACCGCCCCGGCACCGTGGTGCTCGGCGTCGGCTACCCGACGCTGATCCCGCAGAACGGGGTGACTCCCATGAGCGTGGCCGACGTCGACGGGGTCCGGCTGGCCGGGCTGCTCTTCGACGCCGGCCCGGTCAACTCGCCGGTGCTGCTCCAGATCGGCGCGGCCGGCTCGACCGCGAGCCACGCCGCCAACCCGACCTCGATCCAGGACGTGTTCTTCCGGATCGGCGGCGCCGGCGCGGGCAAGGCCACCACCAGCCTGGTGGTCAACCAGAACGACGCGCTGATCGACCACATCTGGGCGTGGCGCGGCGACCACGGCACCGGCATCGGTTGGACCGTGAACACCGCCGACACCGGCCTGATCGTCAACGGGAACAACGTCACCGGGCTCGGCCTGTTCGTCGAGCACTACCAGAAGCACGAGGTGATCTGGAACGGCAACAACGGGCGCGTCATCTTCTTCCAGAACGAGTTGCCGTACGACCCGCCGAGCGCGTCGGCCTGGATGAACGGCTCCCGGGTCGGCTACGCCGCGTTCAAGGTGGCCGACGCGGTCACCTCGTTCGAGGGCTGGGGGATGGGCAGCTACTGCTACTTCAACGTCGACCCGACCATCGCGGCGTACCACGGCTTCGAGGCGCCGGCCAGGGCGGGCGTACGGTTCCACAGCCTGCTCACCGTCTCGCTCGGCGGCAACGGCTCGATCACCCACGTCATCAACGACACCGGCGGCACCGCGCAGGGCACGAACACCGTTCCCGTGAACGTGGTCAGCTACCCGTGACCGTGCCGGGGGCGGTGGGGAGACCCGCCGCCCCCGCGCATGACGGGGGCCCCGGCGGGTACGCGACCCCGAACGGGGAACCAGCGGGAACGGAGGAACGGGATGAAGGTCCGAAGCTCCCTGCGCGCGCTCAAGCGCAAGGCCAACTCGATCGTGGTACGCCGCCGCGGCAAGGTGTTCGTGCTCAACAAGGCCGATCCCCGGCAGAAGGCCCGGCAGGGCTGACCGGCGTGGCCGACATCCTCATCACCGGGGCCGGCAGCGGCCTCGGCCGAGGCGCCGCGCTCGGCCTGGCCCGGGCCGGCCACCACGTCGTCGCCGGCGCCGAGATCTGGCCGCAGGTACGCGACCTGCGCGCCGAGGCCGAGCGCACCGGCGTGACCCTCGACGTGATCAAGCTGGACGTGACGGACGCGGCCGACCGCGCCGCCGCCCGGCGGCACCGGGTGGACATCCTGGTGCTCAACGCCGGAGTCCAGGAGGCGGGGGCGGTGGTGGAGATCCCGATGGACCGCGTCCGCCGGTCCTTCGAGGTGAACGTCTTCGCGCACCTGCACCTCGTGCAGGACCTCGTGCCGCCGATGCTCCAGCGCGGCGCCGGCAAGGTCGTCTGGGTGTCCTCCGCGGTCGGCATCCGGACCCGGCCGTTCGTCGGCGTCTACGCCGCCACCAAGCACGCCATCGAGGCGCTGGCCTGGGCCATGAAGGGCGAGCTCGAACCGCGCGGCGTCCGGGTCGCCGTGGTCAACCCCGGCCCCTACCGGACCGGCTACAACGACACCGGGGTGGAGGCGATGTCCCAGTGGTGGGATCCGTCGACCGCCCTGCTGGACCGGCCCGACTTCGCCGACTACCTGGAGCACCAGCGCGACCCGCGGGAGATGGTCGAGGAGATGGTCCGGGTGATCCCGGCCGACCATCATCCCTTCCGGACGGCCTGGCCGGAGGAGATGGGGCAACGGCTCAGGGAGTTCGAGTCGCAGGTCTGGGACGCGACGACGTGACCCCGGTCGGGGCCGCGTCGCCGGCGCGACGGCCCGGCGCGAGCAGCCGGGCGGCGCCGAAGCGCGCCAGCGGCCCGTAGATCCGGGCCGAGTCGGTCAGCGAGGAGAAGTGCGACGAGGCGTTGCCGGCGTGGTAGCGGGTGGCGATGGGGACCTGCGCGATCGGCAGTCCGGCCCGGGCCGCGTGGAGCAGCACGTTCATCTCGTACTCGAACCGCTCGCCTGGGACGGCCCGCAGCCAGCCGAGCAGCCCGGCCGGGTACGCCCGCAGCCCGGTCTGGGTGTCCCGCACCGGGACGCCGGTGGCGAGGCGGAACGCCGCCCGGGTCGTCACGTTGCCGAACCGGCTGCGCAGCGGCACCTCGCCGTCGAACCGGCGGACGCCCAGCGTCGGCGCGCCGGTCTCGCGCATCCGGTCGGCGACGCGGACGACGTCGGGGATCAGGTGCTGCCCGTCGGCGTCCACGCACACCACGTCGCGACCGGGGTGGTGTGCGGCGACGTACCGGAAGCCGGTCTTCAGCACGATGCCCTTGCCCCGGTTGACCCGGCGCCGCAGCACGGTGGCACCCCGGTCGCGGGCCGCCGTGAGCACCCCGGCCGCGGTCGGGCCGCTGCCGTCGTCGACGACCACCACGTGCGCCACGGGCAGCGCGACGACCAGGTCGTCGACGAGCCGTGGCAGGCGGTCCCCGGGTCGGTACACCGGCACCAGCACGATCACGGAACCTCCCGGGTGGACCCGTCGCCCGCCGGCCCCGCCGTCGGGGCCGATCGACGACCGTCCTTACCCGTGGCGCCGGAAGGTGAATCCCACCCGGTCAGCGGCGGAACAGGTCCGCGACACGCTGCGCCGAGCGGGCCAGGTCGCGTTCCCGCCGCAGCAGCGCCTCCGGGGTACGCAGGCCGAGGTAACACACCCGGCTGGCGGCCCGGGCCACCCGCTCGCCGCCGGCGGGCACCGGGTCGGGCCCGGTCACGGGCACGTCCAGCAGCGCCGCGCCGGACAGCCCGAGCACCTTGCCAGCGAGGAACCGGATCCGGGGCAGGTGCCACGGGTGGGAGACCAGCCCGAGCGGCCGCGCCGGGGTGAAGACCTCACCGGCGAGCAGTCCGTCCTGGACGGTGTGCGCCAGGTTCTGCAGGGTGGTCCGGGACCGGGTCTCGGCGTGCAGGCGGGCGTGCCGGTCGAGGCCGGCGGCGCGGGCGAGGGCCAGCATCAGCTCGCCCTCCCGGTACCCGGCCGGGGGGCCGGGCGCCCCGGCGGGACCGTGCGGCCAGCCGCCGGTGAACACCAACCGCGCCCCGGCGGCCCGCCGGAAGTCCGCAGCGTGCTCGTGGACGTACCCGATGGCGGCCCGGGCCCGGGCGGTGCTCTCCGCGCTGAGCCGGTAGCCGTCGTCGCCCGCGACCACACCGCGCCCGAACACCAGCAGCACGGTGGCGGTCGGCGTCATCCGACCCACGGTACGCCGACCGGCGGTCAGCCCCCGGCCGTGCCGGGCGGCGGTCAGTCCCGTCCGGCACGGGGCGGTCAGTCCCGTCCGCGCCGGGCGGCGGTCAGTCCTCGTCGGCGCCGGGTGGCCACGGTGGCTCGCCCACGCCGGTGATCCGCACCCCACCCCACGGGTCCGCCTCGGCGAGCCGGCCCCGGGCGACCCGCTCGCCTACCCGCACCTCGACGTCGCGCCGGCCCGAGCGGAGCAGTCGCAGCACGCGGGGCTCCGGCTCGATCCGCCCAGCCCAGTGGTAGCGCCCGTCGACCGGCTCCCAGCGCCCGCTGGCGTGCAGGCGGACCGCGGTGCCGGCGATCTCGGCCGGGCCCTGCCAGCTCACCGGTCGATCCGCTCGTGGGCGCGGGTGAGCTCGTGGGGCAGGTCGGCGCCGCGCCGGACCCCTTCGATGCCGCTCCAGAGCAGGGTGGTCAGGTAGTCGGTGAGTGCGGCCCGGCGGATCGGCTGGCCGTGCGTGGCCCACCAGTCGCCGACCGCCTGCACGAACCCGACCAGCCCGTACGCCCAGGGTTCGGCGGGGCCGGCGTCGAGCCCGAGCGCGCGCAGCCGGTCGCCGATGACCCGGGCCAGGCCGGTGGCCACCTGCCGGCTCGTGCCGGCCACCACCTGCTGGATGCCGGGATGCCCGGCCTCGTGCAGCAGGAACCGGTAGAGCGTCGGCTCGGACTCGATGATGCTCAGGTAGGCGTCGATGGTCGCCTCGACCAGTGCGCGCTCCTCGCGGACCTGCTCGACGGCGGGTGCCACGGCGTCGACGACCCGGGCCGCCACCACCTCGCTGACGGCCAGCCAGAGCTGGGCCTTGTCGGCGAAGTAGCGGTAGAGCACCGGCTTGCTGACCCCGGCCGTGGCGGCCACCTGGTCCATGTCGACGGTCGGCCCGTGCCGCAGCAGCGCCTGCACGGCGGCCCCGATCAGCTCCTGCCGTCGCTGCTCGCGGTGGTCGGCCCAGCGGTCGCGCCGGCCGGTGCGCGGAGGTGTGGCCGGCTCCGGCGGTGCGTCCGAGCCATTGACATCGGTGGAGGTGCGTCGCATGCTACCACTCGTAACAGTTACTTGAAGTTACGTCAACCAGGAGGGGCCATGGAGGGGACGTCGGCCGGATTCCCGCGCGAGGCGGTGGCCACCCGCCTGCTCGCCGCCTCGGTGCGCACGAGCTACGACCCCGTCGTCGACATCGACTGGTCGGCGCCGCACACCCCCGGGGCGTACTGGATGCCGCCGCGGCGCAGCAGCCTCTACGGCACGGCGCTGTGGGAGGGGATGAGCGAGGAGCAGCGGATCGAGCTGACCAAGCACGAGGTGGCCAGCGCGGCCAGCGCCGGGCTCTGGTTCGAGACGATCCTCATGCAGATGCTCATCCGGCACTACTACGACGCCGACCCGACCACCCGGCACGCCCAGTACGCGCTCACCGAGGTCGCCGACGAGTGCCGGCACTCCATCATGTTCGGTCGGCTCATCGAGGCCATCGGCTGCCCGGTCTACCGGGCCGATCCGGTCGACCACCTGCTCGGGCGCTGGCTCAAGGCCACCGCCACCGGCCCGCAGATGTACGCGGCCATCCTCATCGCCGAGGAGATCCTCGACGCCTTCCAACGGGAGGCCATGGCCGACGAGACGATTCAGCCGCTGATCCGCATGGTGTCCCGGATCCACGTGGTCGAGGAGGCCCGGCACGTGCGGTTCGCCCGCGACGAGCTGGCCCGCCAGGTCGAGGCCGCCGGCCCCGTCGCGCTGGGCTACGCGCGGCTGGTGATCGGGCGGGCCGCGTACTCGATCACCCGCCGCCTGGTCAATCCGCGGGCCTACGCGGCCGTCGGCATCGCGCCGGCCGTCGGGGTGGCCGCGGCCCGGGCCAACCCGCACTGGCGGGCCACCCTGCGCTGGTCCGCCCAGCGCATCGCCGAGCACCTCACCGAGCTGGGCCTGATCGCCGGGCCGGGCCGGCTGCTCTGGCGCCGCTCCGGCCTGCTGGAGGACTGACCGACGGCGGCCCCCCGGCCCCAGGGGAGTAGCACTGACCCGCATCTAGGTAGGCGCCGAGGGGAGAGGCGGACGCCGATCCGTGCAGCCTTCCTCAGCGACCCCAGCGCTGCCCCGAGCGCAGCCGGAGGGCGTTGCAGACGTCGAACACGCCGGACACGTCCCAGGCCAGCTCGCCGGCCACCCGGCGGGTCTCCGGGTCGGCCACCATCCCGGCCAGGATCACCACCCGGTTCTGTGCCGTCACGGTGATCTGCTGTCGCCGGGTGGTCCAGTCGATGCTCAACCGCTGTGCCACCAGCGCGGCGAGCCGCACGTCCGCGTCGTCGGGCGCGGGCCCGTCGTTGGCGAACGGGAAGTCGGGGTACGGCCAGGACATCACGAGCTGCGGGCTCCTTCGACTCGTTCGCGGCTCTCCACCGGCGCCTCGGGCCGGCGGGGCGCCGCCGCCACGACCGGACCGCCCAGCGCCCGGGCGCGGCTGTCGAAGACCGCGAAGACCCCGTCCAGCCGCATGGTGTGCAGCACGGTGCGCACGAACCGGGACGGCGCCACCAGGCACAGCCGCCGCCCGTCCCGCCGGGCCTCCTGCCGGGCCCGGACCAGCAGCCCCAGCCCGGCCGAGTCGATCACCTCGACCTCGGTGAGGTCGACCAGCACCCGGTCGCCGACCGTGGCGGCCTGCGCCAGCGCCCGGCGTATCCGGTCGGCGGAGTCGGTCTCGGGGACGGCGGGGGCGCCGCCGACCTCGTCCAGGTCGTCGACGCCGAGGCCGCCGGCCTCGACGGTGGCCCGCGCGCCGCACCGCGGGCAGTGGTGCGGCCCGGAGGCGAAGGGTGAGCCGACCCAGCCGTTCTCGAACACCAGCGTCCAGACCACCTCGGCGTCCGGCAGGATGCAGCCGGTGCCCGTGACGCTGTCACCGCAGCCGTCGCAGATGAGCAGCATCAGGTGCTCCGAGGGTACGACCGTCACGATCCCTCCTTCCGCCGCGCGCCCGACCGGGACGGCGGTTCCTTGCCGGTCGCCGGGCGGCCGGCGGCGATGACCGCGAGGACGACCGCGACGGCGGCGAAGCCGGACTGCACGACCAGCGGCCACACCGCGGGTCCGCCGGGACCGCTGTCCACCAGGCCCGCGACGATCGCGCCGAGCAGCGCGGCGGCGACCCCGAGCGCGAGGGTCAGCCAGACCGGCGCGGCCGTGCGGCCCGGCACGACCAGGCGGCCCACCGCCCCGATCGCCAGCCCGACGACGAGCGCCCCGACCAGCGTGCTGCCGTTCACGGTTCCTCCCTCGCGGCCCCGCATGTCCGGTCCGCTCCACCCTCCGCAGGGATCGTGGAGGGCGTCGCGCGGTTGTATGTCATTTCCATGACAAAAGCCGGGAACGGCTGACGCATTTGGGTGACCCGTGCGCGGGCGGTCATGATGCGCATATGACGGCCGTACTGGTGATCGAGGACGACGACCGCATCCGGCTCGCACTCCTGCTCGCCCTGGAGGAGGAGGGCTATTCCGCGTCCGGGGCGGCGACCGCGGAGGAGGGGCTGCGCCGGCAGCGGGAGGACCCGGCGGACAACGTGCTGGTCGACCTCATGCTCCCCGGCCTCGACGGGTTCGAGTGCATCCGCCGGCTGCGCCGCGACGACGACGTCCCGATCGTGGTGGTCAGCGCCCGCGACGACACCCACGACATCGTCGCCGCGCTGGAGGCCGGCGCCGACGACTACGTGGTCAAGCCCGTGGCGATCAAGGAGCTGTCCGCCCGGCTGCGGGCCCTGCGCCGGCGCGGCCGGGTCGTGGCGGACGCCGTCCCCGCCCAGGTCTTCGGCGACCTGGAGATCAGCCCCGAGGCCGGCGAGGTCCGCCGCGCGGGTCGTCCCGTCCCGGTGACGCGGACCGAGTTCCGGCTGCTCTGCGAGCTGGCCGAGCACGCCGGCCGGGTGCTGTCCCGGCAGCAGCTGCTGCGCCGCGTCTGGGGGTACGAGACCGGCGACGAGCGCCTCGTCGACGTGCACGTGGGCCGGCTGCGGCAGAAGATCGAGCCGGACCCGGCCAACCCCCGGCACCTGGTCACCCTCCGCGGCCTCGGCTACAAGCTCCAGCGATGACCCGCCTCGGACTGCGCGCCCGGGTCACCGCCGCCTTCGCCGTCGGCGCGTTGCTGCTCGCCGCGGTGATGGCCCTCTTCTCGTACGACCTGACCCGCCGCTCGCTGCTCGACGAGCGGGAGCGCACCGCCGTCCGGGCCGCCTACTACGACGCCGCGGTGGTCCGGTCGGGGCTGGACACCGGGACCCCCGACGTGGTGGCGGTGCTGCGCTCGCTGGACACCGGCAGCAGCCGCCGCCCGCTGCTGCACCTGCGCGACGGCTGGTACGCCCGCACCGCCGACGTCGGTGCCGGCTCGGTCCCGGTGGAGCTGCAACGGATGGTCGCCGCCGGCCAGCCGGCCGTGCAGCGGGTCCGCCTCGACGGGCAGCCGACGCTGCTGGTCGGCGTCCCGCTCGCCGGCGAGCTGGGCTACTACGAGCTGACCTCGTTGCGCGAGGTCGAGGGGACCTTCCAGGTGGTCGGGCTGGCGCTGACCGCGGTGGCCATCATGGTGGCCGGGGCCGGCGCGGCCCTCGGCTGGTACGCCACCCGGCACAGCGTCCGGCCGCTCACCGCGGTCGCCGACGCCGCCGAGCGGGTCGCCGCCGGGGACTTCGCCACCCGGCTCGACCCCACCACCGACCCGGACCTCACCCGGCTCTCCACCTCGTTCAACCACATGGTCGACCAGTTGGTGCGGCGGATCGACCGGGACCGCCGGTTCGCCGCCGACGTCAGCCACGAGCTGCGCTCGCCGTTGCAGACCCTGGCCGCGGCCGCGAGCGTGCTGACCCGCCGCCAGGAGCACCAGGACGCGCGTACCGCGACGGCGGCGGGACTGGTCGCCGACGAGGTGGCCCGGTTCCAGCGCCTGGTGGACGACCTGATCCAGCTGGCCCGCACCGAGCAGCCCGCGCACCGCGACACGGTCGACGTCGCCGAGCTGGCCCGGGCCGCCTGCCGGGAGCGGGAGCTGCCGGAGAGCCTCGTCGAGGTGACCGCCGGCACCCCGGCGCAGTGGCGGGTCGACCGGCGCCGGGTGGAGCAGATCCTGCTGAACCTGCTCGACAACGCCGTGCGCTACGGCGGTGGCCCGGTCGCCGTACGCCTCGGCATGCACGACGGGATCGGCGTCCTGGAGGTCGACGACGAGGGGCCGGGCGTGCCGGCGGCCGACCGGGAGGTCATCTTCGACCGCTTCGTCCGGGGTCGGGCGGCGCACGCCCGGGCCGGCACCGACGGCACGGGCCTCGGTCTCGCCCTGGTGGCCCAGCACGCAGCCGCACACGGCGGGCAGGCCGGCGTGGTGGACCGGGAGCGGGGCGCCCGGTTCCGGGTCGAGCTGCCGGGGGCGGGCGAATGACCCGGCGGCTGCTCCCGGCGCTGTTCGCCGCCGCGCTGCTCGGCGGCTGCGGGGTGCCGGTCGACGACGAGCCCCGCCCGGTGCGGCGGCCCCCGGGCAGCTTCCCGACCCCCGTGGGCACGGCGACGGCCGAGCCGGACGGGCGGGTGGACGAGCCGCTCTGCTTCGTCCGGGGCGACGGGCTGGCGGCGGTCACCCGCCGGGTCGACGGCCTGCCCGGTGTGGACGCGCACCTGCAGCACCTGCTGGCCGGGCCGGACGGCGCCGAGCGGAACCGCGGCCTCGCCACCGCCCTGCCGGGCACGGTCGCGGTGGCCGGGGCCACCCTGGCCGGCACCGTGGCCACCGTCGACGTGCGGCAGGCCGGTGAGGAGACCGGCCGCAACGACGAGGTCCTCGCCTTCGGGCAGATCGTCTGCACGCTGACTCAGCGCCCGGACGTGGACAGCGTGGCGTTCCGCCGCGACGGGCAGCCGCTGGAGGTGCCCCGGGCCGACGGCAACGTGTCCTCGCTGCCGCTCACCGCCGCCGACTACCGGCCGCTGGTGCGCCGCTGACGACCAAAGTGGCGCGGGCCACGGCGCTTTTGTCCGTTCTCGGGCGAAATCGCCATCGTCCGTTCGGTTGATTAGGCGGCAGACTTTGGTCTAGGGTGACTGGCACGACCGGTGCTCGGGAGGCACCCGTTCTCCTCAGGACAGGAAGGGCAGCATGACCACGATGACCATCGCGCCGACGACGACCGCCGAGGTGCACCGCACGGCGGTGACCGGCGAGGAGACCCGGGCCAGCGAGCTGATCGCGGCCCTGGCCGAGCTGCCCGAGGGCCACCCGGGGCGGCCGGCGCTGCGCAACCAGGTCATCGAGGCGTGGCTGCCGCTGGCCAACCACCTCGCCGCCCGCTACAGCGGCCGGGGCGAGCCGGCCGGCGACCTGGCCCAGACGGCGGCCCTCGGTCTGATCAAGGCGGTGGACCGGTTCGACGCCTCCCGGGGCGTGGACTTCGCCGGCTTCGCCATCCCGACCATCCTCGGTGAGATCAAGCGGCACTTCCGCGACCGCACCTGGAACATCAGGGTCCCGCGCCGCCTCCAGGAGCTGCGGCTGCGCATCTCCGAGGCCAACAGCACGCTGACCCAGACCCTCAACCGGGCCCCGACGGTCGCCGACATCGCCAGCCACCTCGACGTCACCGAGGAAGAGGTGCTCGAGGGCCTGGAAGGCGCCCGCGCCTACAACGCCGTCTCGCTCTCCACCCCGATCGGTGACGGCGACAGCGCCACCGAGCTGGGCGACACCCTCGGCACCGAGGACAACGAGTACGAGCTGGCCGAGCTGCGCGCCTCCCTCGGCCCGGCGCTCGCCACCCTCGACGAGCGCGAGCAGAAGATCCTCACCCTGCGCTTCTACGGCAACCTGACCCAGAGCGAGATCGCCGCCCGGGTCGGCGTGTCCCAGATGCACGTGTCCCGGCTGCTCGCCCGCGCGCTGACCAAGCTGCGCGGCCAGCTCACCGAGGCCTGATCCGTCCGGGCGGCCCGCCGCCCGGGCTCGTTCACACCCGGTTCACGCGAGCGCTGCCGCCTCGCCCGGACCCGCGCACCGCCGCCGACTCCCCTCGGTGGCGGTGCGTCTTCCTCTCCACCCCGCCTCGCCCGTCCAGCGGGCCGGGGCGGGTCTGTGCATACTTGCGCCGTTGCAATCGTTGCCGGGGGGCACCCGGCTGTCCCAGAGGCGGTAGTGGTGGTCGACCAGACGATCCCGCGGCGACGCGAAACGACCCCGGCGGCCGGTGCCCCGGTGGCCGATCCGGGCCTCCGGCAGCTGTTGGCCGGCCTCACCGCGGTCCGGGACGGCGACTTCGGCACGCGGCTGCCGGAGGACGCCGACGGGCTGCTCGGCGAGATCGCCACCGTCTTCAACGGGATGGTCGACCAGCTCTCCCTGTTCACCTCCGAGGTGACCCGGGTGGCCCGGGAGGTCGGCACCGAGGGGCAGCTCGGCGGCCAGGCCGACGTGCCGGGCGTCTCCGGCACGTGGAAGGACCTGACCGATTCGGTCAACGCGATGGCCGGCAACCTGACCGACCAGGTGCGCGACATCGCCGAGGTGGCCACGGCGGTGGCCCGGGGCGACCTCTCGCAGAAGATCACCGTCGACGTGCGCGGCGAGATCCTGGAGCTGAAGGTCACCATCAACACGATGGTGGACCAGCTCTCCTCGTTCGCCGACGAGGTGACCCGGGTGGCCCGGGAGGTCGGCAGCGAGGGCCGCCTCGGCGGCCAGGCCGAGGTGCCCGGCGTCGCCGGCACCTGGCGCGACCTGACGGACTCGGTGAACTTCATGGCCGGCAACCTGACCAGCCAGGTGCGCAACATCGCCCAGGTCACCACGGCCGTGGCCCGGGGCGACCTGTCCCAGAAGATCACCGTCGACGCCCGGGGCGAGATCCTGGAGCTCAAGAGCACCATCAACACGATGGTGGACCAGCTCTCCTCGTTCGCCGACGAGGTGACCCGGGTGGCCCGGGAGGTCGGCACCGACGGCCGGCTCGGCGGGCAGGCCCAGGTCAGCGGCGTCGCCGGCACCTGGCGCGACCTCACCGACTCGGTGAACTCGATGGCGGTCAACCTGACCGACCAGGTGCGCAGCATCGCCCAGGTGGCCACGGCGGTGGCCCGGGGCGACCTCTCGCAGAAGATCACCGTCACCGCGCACGGCGAGATCCTGGAGCTGAAGAACACCATCAACACGATGGTGGAGCAGCTCTCCTCGTTCGCCGACGAGGTGACCCGGGTGGCCCGGGAGGTCGGCACCGAGGGCCGCCTCGGCGGCCAGGCCGACGTCAAGGGCGTCTCCGGCACCTGGAAGGACCTCACCGAGTCGGTGAACGTCATGGCGGACAACCTCACCGCCCAGGTCCGCAGCATCGCCGAGGTCACCACGGCGGTCGCCAAGGGTGACCTGACGCAGAAGATCCGCGTCGACGCCCGGGGCGAGATCCTCGCCCTGAAGGAGACCATCAACACGATGGTCGACCAGCTCTCCGCCTTCGCCGACGAGGTCACCCGGGTGGCCCGCGAGGTCGGCACCGAGGGTCGGCTCGGCGGTCAGGCCCGCGTCTCCAACGTGGCAGGCACCTGGAAGGACCTGACCGACAACGTCAACGAGATGGCGAACAACCTGACCAACCAGGTGCGCTCCATCGCGCTGGTCGCCACCGCGGTGGCCCAGGGCGACCTGAGCCGGCAGATCACCGTCGAGGCCAAGGGCGAGGTCGCCGTGCTCGCCCAGACCATCAACACGATGGTCGGCACGCTCAGCGCGTTCGCCGACGAGGTGACCCGGGTGGCCCGCGAGGTCGGCACCGAGGGGCAGCTGGGCGGCCAGGCCCGGGTGCCGAACGTGGCGGGCACCTGGAAGGACCTGACCGACAACGTCAACTCGATGGCGAACAACCTCACCGGCCAGGTGCGCAACATCGCCCAGGTGACCACCGCGGTGGCGCAGGGCGACCTCACCAAGAAGATCGACGTGGACGCCCGCGGCGAGATCCTGGAACTCAAGACCACCATCAACACGATGGTCGACCAGCTCTCCAGCTTCGCGGCCGAGGTGACCCGGGTGGCCCGGGAAGTCGGCAGCGAGGGCCGCCTCGGCGGTCAGGCCGAGGTCGAGGGCGTCTCCGGCACCTGGAAGCGGCTCACCGAGAACGTCAACGAGCTGGCCGGGAACCTGACCCGGCAGGTGCGCGCCATCGCCGAGGTGACCAGCGCGGTCGCCACCGGCGACCTGACCCGCTCGATCACGGTCGACGCCTCCGGCGAGGTCGCCGAGCTCAAGGACAACATCAACTCCATGGTGGAGTCGCTGCGCGAGACCACCCGGACCAACCAGGAACAGGACTGGCTCAAGACCAACCTGGCCCGCATCTCCGGCCTCATGCAGGGCCACCGGGACCTGGAGGTGGTCGCCGGGCTGGTGATGAACGAGCTGGCCCCGCTGGTCTCCGCGCAGCTCGGCACGTTCCTGCTGGTCGACGAGACCACCGACGGCCGTGGCCTGCGGGTGGTCGGTGGCTACGGCCACGACGCCACCCGCCGCCGGTACGCCCTCGGCGACTCGCTGGTCGGGCAGGCGGCGCTGAGCAAGCGGGCCATCGTGGTGGACGCCGTGCCGGCCGACTACGTCACCGTCTCGTCCAGCCTCGGCGCGGCCGTGCCGCTGCACCTGGTGGTGCTGCCGATCCTGTTCGAGGACCAGGTCCTCGGCGTCATCGAGCTGGCCAGCATGGGCCGGTTCACCGAGATCCAGCGCGACTTCCTCGAGCAGCTCACCGAGACCATCGGCGTCAACGTCAACACCATCGTCGCCAACGCCCGCACCGACGTGCTGCTGACCGAGTCGCAGCGGCTGGCGGCCGAGCTGCGGGCCCGCTCCGAGGAGCTGCAGGCCCGTTCCGAGGAACTCCAGAGCTCCAACGCCGAGCTGGAGGAGAAGGCCGCCCTGCTAGCCCGGCAGAACCACGACATCGAGACGAAGAACTCCGAGATCGAGCAGGCCCGCCAGGAGCTGGAGGCCCGAGCCCAGCAGCTCGCCCTTGCCTCCAAGTACAAGTCGGAGTTCCTCGCCAACATGAGCCACGAGCTGCGTACGCCGCTGAACTCGCTGCTCATCCTGGCCCAGCTGCTGGCCCAGAACCCCAACCGCAACCTGACCCCGAAGCAGGTCGAGTACGCCACCGTCATCCACTCGGCCGGCGCCGACCTGCTCCAGCTCATCAACGACATCCTCGACCTGTCCAAGGTCGAGGCCGGCAAGATGGACATCAACCCGGAGACGTTCGAGCTGTCCACGCTGCGCGACTACGTCGACGCCACGTTCCGCCCGCTCACCACGCCGCGCGGCCTGGAGCTGGACCTGGTCACCGGCCCGGACGTGCCGGCCCGGCTGCACACCGACGAGCAGCGGCTGCGGCAGGTGCTGCGCAACCTGGTCTCCAACGCGGTCAAGTTCACCGAGAAGGGCCGGGTGCAGCTGCGCATCGAGCGGGCCCGCCCGGACGAGCTGCCGGCCGGGATGCCGCCGGCGGAGACCGTCATCGCGTTCCGCGTCGTCGACACCGGCATCGGCATCGCCGAGCAGCACCTGACCGCCATCTTCGACGCGTTCCAGCAGGCCGACGGGACCACCAGCCGGCGCTACGGCGGCACCGGCCTGGGCCTGTCGATCAGCCGGGAGATCGCCCGGTTGCTCGGCGGGCAGATCACCGCGGAGAGCGTCCTCGGCCAGGGCAGCACCTTCACCCTCTACCTGCCCGCCACGGTCGCCGCGCCGCTGCCCGACACCGGCCTCGGCGTCCCGGCCGCGGCGACGGCGGCTCCGGTCGAGTCGGAGGCCCAGCGCTGGGTGGCGCAGCAGCAGCGGCGGGTGCTGGTGCTCGAACCGCACGAGAAGGGCCTGCTCACCCTGCTGGTCCGCGGGGTGGCCGCGGAGACCGGCGGCCCGGTCGAGGTGTCGACGGCGGTGGACGTCGAGGCGGCGGTCGGCACGCTCGCCCGGCACCGCCACCACCTGCTCGTGGTGCAGCTCGACCCGGCCGACGAGCACGGCACCGCGCTGCTCAAGGCGCTGCACGAACACCCCGACCTGCGCGGCCTGCCGGTGCTCGCGTACCACGGGCAGCCGCTCGCCGCCGGGCAGGAGACCCTGCTCCAGGGGATGGCCGCGGACCGCCCGCTGGAGATCCTCGGCAGCCTCGACGAGCTGCGGGAGCGGATCGTGCTGCACCTGACGGCGGACGCCCCGGAACGGGTGCCGTCGTTCACGGCGCCGGTCACCGACCGCAGCCCGGTCGGTGATCCGGTGGTCCGGGAGCTGTCCGGCCGCAAGGTGCTCGTGGTGGACGACGACGCCCGGAACGTCTTCGCCCTGACCAACATCCTCGAACTGCACGGCATGGATGTGGTCTACGCGGAGAACGGCCGCAAGGGCGTCGAGACGCTGATGCGGCACGACGACATCGACCTGGTGCTGATGGACGTGATGATGCCCGAGATGGACGGGTACGCGGCCACCGCCGCGATCCGGGCCATGCCCCGCTACGCGGACCTGCCGATCATCGCGGTGACCGCGAAGGCGATGCGCGGGGACCGGGAGAAGAGCATCTCCTCCGGCGCCAGCGACTACGTGACCAAGCCGGTCGACGCGGAGGACCTCCTCACCTGCATCCACCGCTGGCTGACCAGCTGACCCTCGCCTCAACAGCGGGATTCGTGCGGAACCATCTCGTTCATCAGCTGGGTCAGCGCATAGTCGTGGCGACCGTCCGCCAGCTCGGCGGTGTCGATCCTGGCCGAGAACATCAGGCCGTGCTTGACGACCAGGGAGACGGGAGCCGGGAAGCCGTTGGCGGTGTCGTCAACGTTTTCCCGGAAGCCGTCGGGGGGCACACCGGCGGTCACCGACTCCACCACGGGAGCATCCCCCTCCGCGACGATCTCCCACACCGTGCGGGTGTCGGTCTCGCCCTCCCGTGGTGGCATGGTGAGGCGCAGATAGCTGATCGGGCAGGCGCGGTCGAACCGCAGGACGAGCGTGCCGTCAACCACTTCAGCTGTCACCCGCTCGCCGCCGGTCGAGTCGCAGGCGAGCACCGCGGTGGCGACGAGCGGCAGGACCAGGCCCAGACGCCAGCCGGCGGCTCGACGACGTGTCCGTCCTCTCGGGCGACGACCCGCTCTCCGGGCACCGAACGTCAATTGCCACATTGGGGCCCCTCCCGCCATCCGCGACCCGCCGAGCATCGTCAGTATTCGCGATGTCTCCCGCCTATGCCATGGGCGTTCGTGGGCCGGTGACCCCGCCGCCCAGCGTGCGCACCGCGGTCGAGGACACCGCGGCCAGCTCGGGCTGCGCGGGCAGGAACACGGTGGGGACACCCAGCGACTGGTTCATCGCGGCGAGCTGGTACTCGGTCCGAAGGTCGGTGGTGTTACGCACGCCGCGGACGATCACTCCTATGCCGTGGCGACGGCAGTAGGTGGAGGTCAACCCGCTCCAGGCCGCAACGGTGACGGAGGTCCAGTCGACCGGCAGAGTGGCCCGGACAGCGGCCGCTCGCTGCTCCTCGTCGGTGCCCGGTTGCTTGCTGCTGTTGACCGCGACGAGCACGACCACCTCGTCGAAGAGGTCGCGTGCCCGGTTCACCACATCCAGATGCCCGGGAGTGAAGGGATCAAAGCTGCCCGGGTAGACGGCTCGCACGCGTGCGCGCCCAAGGGTGCGTGCGGTCGAACCCGGTCCCGGCGACGGTTCGGGTGTCACGGCCGCAGGACCCGCCGCGCATCGCGGACGACCTGCTCCGAGGCCAACGGGGCCCACGAGGCGAACAGTTCCCGGAAGTAGGTGCCGTGCCGGTCCGCCACCGCGGGATCGTGCTCGATGACGTCCAGTTCGTTGACGATGCTCAGGTCCACAAGTGACCGAAGTTGAGCCGCGTCCGGCGTTCTCACCTGACGTACGAAGCGGTCGAACACCTGGCCGGTCTGTGCCAGCTCCCGCCAGCTGCGTCCACGGTCGCAGGCGCCATACAGATAGACGAGCTCCTCGGCGTCGGCGCCGACGAGATCCCGCAGCACGGCGCGATCGGCCCGATCGAGCAGGGTGAGGTCGAACCCGTCGGTGCCGTAGACGGCGTGGGTGAGGCCCGCGGCCTGCACGTCACTGCCGCAGCCGAGCACGGCGAGCCGTTCGCTGACTCGACACAGGTGGGCGTACAGGTTGCCCCCGGGATGCGGGATCTGCTCAGCTCCATGCCGGCGGAGCCAGACCCGCACGCCTTCGTCGGTGCTCATGGCCCGACTGTAGGTATCCGCTGTCGCATTCGCTGGCCCCTGGGTGTGGGCAATATGTCACACCGCCGTGGACACGTCCGCCGACCTGCGCCGTCCCCAGGCCGGCCGGCGATCTTGTGGCACCGTTCGCAGTGGGCTTCTTCGCGTCCCGCTCAGATCGGTCAACGGCGCACCCGGTAGCGCAGGTGCAGCACCCGGTTGCCCTGAATCACCACGTCAGGACCCTCCAACAGGTGCTGCGCGGGGACCGACCCGAAGTAGCGTTTGCCGGGGGCGGCCCGGCGGGCAGGTCGCCGGCCGGGCCGCTCCGGAGGTGGTTCAGTTCACCACGGTGCCGGGGGTGGCGGCGGCACCACCGGTGGGCGGTCGTCGCAGGTGATGGTGTTGGGCAGGAGCCAGGGGGCGAGCCAGCCGCCGTCGTTGCCGCCGAGGTCGGTGAGCGCGAACTCCGAACCGGCCGGCGTGAAGTGGAACGATCCGCAGTTGTTCACCCCGACCGCCCCGACGTTGCGCGCGTCCACGTTGGCGAAGGAGGCCGAGCCCGCGGTGCGGGCGCTCACCACCGAGGTGCCGGCGCCGTCGACCCTGATGTCCCGGAAGTGGACGTTGTCGATCGCTACGGCGTCCTTCACCGGCCAGTCGCTGACCAGCATGATGGCGTTGTAGGTGTTGTCGAGGTAGCGGTCGCCGGTCACCTGGATGTCGGCGTCGATGCTGCGGTCCAGCGCGTAGAACCAGATGGCGCCGAGGCCGAGGTTCCAGTTCAGGTCGTACGTGCCGGCCCGGACGGTGGTGTTGCCGGTGATCCCGAGCCGGCCGGCGAACGGCTCGGCGCCGAACCGGGAGCCGACGTGGATGGCGCTGCCCTCGCGGACCGGGTCGGCGATCAGGTTGTGCGAGACGGTGAGGTCGCTGCCGCCGTAGAGGGCGATGCCGTTGGCCAGGACCGGGGACTGCACGGTGTTGTGGTCGAAGGTGTTGTGCGCGTTGCCGGTCCGCTCCGACCACATGGCCAGGGCGTCGTCGCCGGTGTTGCGGATGAAGCTGTGCGAGATGGAGGAGTGGGTCACGCCGGTGTGGAAGTTCAGCCCGTCGGCGATCTGATCGGCGATGACCGTGTTGGTGACCCGCAGGTCGGTCATGGGCCCGTCGAACCACAGGCCGACCTTGGTGTGGTGCAGGTAGAGGCCGTCGACGCTGGAGTGGTTGAGTGCCCCGCCGATGGCGTTGACCTGGTCGGTGTCGATGCGCTCCCGCACGTCGCCCTCGATGGCGAAGCCGGAGAGGTGGACGTCGCTGCTGCCGCCGTCGGCGGCGTCGCGGCCGTAGAAGCCGACGCCGGTGTGCACCGAGCCGTCGGGGGCGGGGGTGTCCAGGGCGACCTCGCGGCCCTTGACGACGGTGTACCAGCTGCCGGCGCCCGCGATCGTCACGTCGTCGACGGTGATGTGCCGGTTCACCTGGTACGTGCCCGGCGGGAGGTAGAGCGTGCGGTCCACGCGGCGGGCGTACGCGATCGCCCGGTCGAAGGCGTCGGCGGACTCGCGGCGGCCGGTCGGGTCGGCGCCGAAGGCCAGCACGTTCACCGCGCGGGGCAGCACCCGGGGCGGGGCGACGAGGTGCGCGTCGAGCAGGTCGATCACCGTCCACGCCGCGGCCGTGCCCGTCGGCGCGGTCAGCCGGACCACCTCGCCGGCGCGGTGGGTGCGGCCCAGCAGCAGGCGCTGCTCGCCGTAGAAGTGGTGCGGCCGGAACGGCTTGGTGATGGTGGGCGCGGGTGTGGTGGCCGCCGGCACGCAGGAGCACTCGGTGATCCACCAGTCCGGGTGGAGCAGGTCGGCGTCGGGGTCGTTGGTGAACGGGTACTGGTTGTAGAGCCAGGCGTACTGCGAGGTGAGCGTCATGGTGCGGGCCGGTCCGTGCCCGACGGCGACGCGCAGCGGCGCGGTGATCCCGCCGCCGCCGGGCGCGTCGGGGATGCTGTACCGGACGGTGAGCGCGTTCGTGGCCCTCGGGAGGGTGAACTCGACGTACTGGCCGGGGGAGAGGCGGACCGCCCGCCGCCCGGAGGCCTCGCCCGCGAGGGTGTAGGCGGCGCGGTCCGGGCCGATGACCGTGCCGTTGGTCCGGCCGTGCTCGGCCTCCTGCTCGACGAAGTCCACGGTGGCGCCCCGGCCGGTGACGAGCGCCGGGTCGAGCCCGGCCCGGGTGACCACGGGGGTCGGGCCGGCGTGGCCGGCGGCCAGGGCGGCGCTCCCGGACGGTACGGCCAGCGCGACGGCGACGGCCGCCGCCCCGAGGATCCTGGCGATCGGCACGGCCGGGCGACGGCCCGCCGCGCCTTCCACGCTCCGCTGCATCGGACTACCCACTTTCGCCGGGGGACGGGGGAGACGGTGGTGGCGTCGGCGCGGCTTGGACGCGCCCGCCGGAAAGGTGCCTCATGTTATTCCTGGGGTTTGTCAATATTCAAGCGTCTGTTTGTTAGGATCTTTCGAGGCTGAGAACGGCCCCGGCGACCCGGCGTGGTGGGTGCCCGGCGACCCGGACCAGGCAACGACCCGCCAGCCCTTGTTCATTTCTTGCAAGAACACGACGTACGATTGCGGCCGTGACGAAACGCTTGACGGAGGTGGCCCGCAAGGCGGGCGTCAGCGAGGCCACCGTGAGCCGCGTGCTCAACGGGCGCGGGGGCGTGTCCGAGGCGACCCGGACCGCGGTGCTGACCGCGCTGGACGTGCTCGGCTACGAGCGTCCGACCAAGCTGCGCGGCGAGCGGGCCCGGCTGGTCGGTCTGGTCCTGCCCGAGCTGCAGAACCCGATCTTCCCGGCGCTCGCCGAGGTGGTGACCGGCTCCCTCGCCCAGCGCGGCTTCACCCCGGCTCTCTGTGCCCGCACGATCGGCGGGGTGTCCGAGTCGGACTACGTGGAGATGCTCCTCGACCATCAGGTCTCCGGCGTGATCTTCGCGGGCGGGTCGTACGCCCTGGCCGACGCCACGCACGAGCACTACCGCCGGCTGACCGACCGGGGCCTGCCCGTGGTGCTGGTCAACGCGGGTGTCGACGAGCTGGGCTTCCCCCGGGTCTCCACCGACGACGCGGTGGCGGTCGAGCAGGCGTACGGGCACCTGCGCTCGCTCGGGCACGAACGCATCGGCATGGTGCTCGGTCCGGAGGGGCACGTCCCGTCCCGGCGGAAGCTGGCCGCGATGATCCAGGCCGCGGGCTGGGCGGACGACACCGCGTACGTGGAGCGCTCCAGCTTCTCGATGGAGGGGGCACGGGTCGCGGCGACGAAGCTGATCGAGCGTGGCGTCACCGGTGTCATCTGCGCCAGTGACGTGCTGGCCCTGGGCACCATCCGCGCCGCGCGGCGGCTGGGCCGTGCGGTGCCCGCCGACGTGTCCGTGGTGGGCTTCGACGACTCCGCCTTCATGACCTGCACCGACCCGCCGTTGACCACCGTCCGGCAGCCGATCGAGACCATGGGGCAGGCCGCGGTGGACCTGCTGGTCACCCAGATCGAGGGGGCCGGCGTGCTGCGCGACGAGCTGCTGTTCGAGCCCGAACTCGTGGTGCGGGGCTCCACCGCGCCCGTCCCCGGCCGCTGACCACCGCGCCGGGCGCCGGGCGGGCGCCCGGCCCTCGACCGGCTGCCTGACCTCCCGGCGACCTTCCGGCCGTCGACCGCTGCACCGCGGTCGGCGGCCGTTCCCGTCGTGGCCCACTGAGCTGGGACCGAAGCGGACGAGAGCCGGAACTGAGGCGGCACGCGGGAAGCTGTCGACATCTGTCGTCACAAAGTCGTGTCCTTTCACATCACGATCGAAACCTTGCCGCAACTAGTCGGCCTCGCTACAGTGACTCCACTCACACCCGGCCTCGACGCCGGGCGGTGGCGATCACGGCAAATCAAGCGAAGGCCATGGATACCCCGTTCCCCGAAGGGATGGACAGATGTCCGTACCGCAGTACCGGAAGGCTGCGGCGATAGCGCTCGTGGCCGGCCTGGGGCTCAGCCTGACGGCTTGCTCCACGAAGAGCGACGACGCGGCGAAGGACGCCAGCGGCAAGGTCACCATCACCGTCGACTGCCAGCCGGTCGGCGCCCAGAAAGAGCTGCTGAAGAACTGGAACGACGACGTGGTCGAGTTCCAGAAGCAGAACCCGAACATCGTCATCAAGAGCGTCAGCGTCGGCGAGCAGTGCAACAACCCGCCGGACTTCACGGCCCGCCTCGCCGGCGGCACGGTGACCGACGTGTTCTACGGGTACATGACCGATCTCCAGCAGGTGCTCGACTCCGGTCAGGCCATGGACATCACGGAGTACGCCAACAAGGACAGCATCCCGACCTGGGACAGCGTCGACCCGGCGCTCAAGGGGGTCTTCACCGACGGCGGCAAGCTCTACGCCGTCCCGGTGAAGAACTACTCGATGGGCCTGGTCTACAACAAGGTCCTGTTCCAGCGGGCCGGCCTCGACGTGAACAACCCGCCCAAGACGTGGGCGGAGGTCCGGGAGGCGGCCAAGAAGATCTCCGCGCTGGGCAACGGCATCGCCGGCTACTCCGAGTACAGCGCCGGCAACACCGGCGGCTGGCACTTCACCTCCCTGCTCTACTCGCAGGGCGGCCAGGTGCTGAGCGAGGACGGCAAGAAGGCCGACTTCAACAACGCGATGGGCAAGCAGGTCCTGCAGAACCTCAAGGACATGCGGTACGGCGACAACAGCATGGGCAGCCGCCAGCTGCTCCAGTGGGGTGACCTGCTGACCAACGCCGGCGCGGGCAAGGTCGGCATGTTCATCGGCGCCCCGGACGCCACCCAGGCGATCGTCAGCCAGTTCCAGGGCAAGTTCCAGGACTGGGCCATGGGCCCGCTGCCCGGCCAGGACGGCGCGGCGAAGGCGACGCTCGGTGGCGGCGAGGGCTACTTCTTCAAGAAGGGCCTGACCCCCGAGCAGGTCAAGGCCGGTCTGAAGTGGATCGCCTACCAGAAGTTGACCCCGGGTAAGGGCCAGTTCGACTACGTCCGGGCCAAGCCGCAGAACTACCCGGTCGGTCTGCCCCAGCCGCTGCTGTTCGCCAACGGCAGCGACGCCCAGAAGAAGGAGCTGGAGCTGCGTAAGGCGAACGCCAACGTCGACACGGCGAACTTCGCGATCTTCGAGGCGAACCCGGTCCCGATCAAGGGTGAACCCCGCAACGCGCAGGCGATCTACGCGGTGCTCGACGCCGCGATGTCCGGGGTCCTGACGAACCCGAACGCGAACATCGACGCGCTGCTCAAGACGGCCGAGGACAAGGTCAACCAGCTGCTGGCCACCGCCAGCTGAGCCCACGGGTGTGGGGGCCGGCGCACCGGCCCCCACGCCCCGCCCCGTCCCGTCCGGCCACCGACTTCCGCAGGAGAAGCCTTGGCGATCACCACCGTCCCGGGTACCACCAGGCAACCGGGCCGCCCCGAGCGGCCGTACCCGTCGAGCCGCCGCGCGACGAGCCTCGGCCGCAAGGTCCGGGACAACCTCACCGGGCACACGTTCCTGATCGGGGCGCTCGTCTGCTTCGCCGTCTTCTCCTGGTACCCGATGGTCCGCGGCATCGTGATGAGCTTCCAGCGCACCCGCCGGGGCGAGACCACCTGGGTGGGCTGGGACAACTACACCCGCATCATCGCGGACCCCAGCTTCTGGACCGCCTGGAAGAACACGTTCTACTTCACGTTCCTCGCGCTGGTCCTCGGGTACGCGGTGCCGTTCTTCGTGGCGATCCTGCTCAACGAGTTCCGCCACGCCAAGGGGTACCTGCGGATCCTGGTCTACCTGCCGGTGATGCTGCCGCCCGCCTCGGCGCTGTTCCTCTTCAAGTTCTACGCCTACGACCCCAGCGAGGCGGGCCTGTTCAACGCGGTCCTCGCGGCGCTGCACCTGCCGACCTCGGAGTGGATGCAGTCACCCGGGATGACCATGCCGGCCATGGTGCTCGCGTCGACCTGGATGAACATGGGCAGCGCGGTGCTCATCTACCTGGCGGCGTTGCAGAACATCCCCGGCGAACTCTACGAGGCGGCCGAACTCGACGGCGCCGGCATCTGGCGGCGGATCCGGCACGTCACCATCCCGCAGACCCGGCTGATCCTCGCGCTCCTGGCGATGATGCAGATCGTCGCCACCATGCAGCTCTTCATCGAGCCGCTGATCCTCGCCAACGGCGCGGGCACCGGGGACTCGGCGACGTCGGTGGCGTACCTCATCTACCAGCACGGGTTCTTCCAGAACGACCTCAACGGCGCCGCGGCGCTCGGCGTGATCATGCTCGTCGTGCTGGCCGGCTTCTCCGCCGTGTACGTGCGGCTGACCGCGAGACAGGACTAGGACGGACGAGGAATGGCACAGGACTCCGGGACCCGGACCCTCATCTCCCAGGCCCAGCTCGAACGGGGGCGTGGCCGGATCATCTACTGGACGCTGCTCGTCGTGGTCGTCGTGGGGTTCACGCTCGTCTTCATCGGGCCGCTCTACTGGATGGTCACCGGCGCGCTCAAGTCCGGCCAGGAGATCGCGCAGACGCCGCCGTCGCTGTTTCCCAAGGACCCGCAGCCCCAGAACTACGTCGACGCGTGGCGCAACCTGGACCTCGCCAAGCTGCTGTTCAACACGTTCTACTACGCGACCGGCGCGGTGCTGTTCCAACTCGTCCTGGACACGGCGGCGGCGTACTCGCTGTCGAAGCTCCGGCCGATCTTCGGCAACGCGATCCTCGGCCTCATGCTGGCGACGCTCATGATCCCGGCCATGGTCCTCATCGTGCCGCAGTACGTGACCGTGATCGACCTGCCGGTCCTGCACGTCAACCTGCTCGACTCGCCGTTCGCCATCTGGCTGCCGCTGGTCGCCAACGCGTTCAACATCTTCCTGCTGAAACGGTTCTTCGACTCGATCCCCGAGGACCTCATGGCGGCGGCCTTCGTGGACGGGGCGACCCCGCTGCGCACGCTCTGGTCGATCATCCTGCCGATGTCGCGGCCCATCCTCGGCGTGGTCTCGATCTTCGCGGTGACGGCGGTCTGGAAGGACTTCCTCTGGCCGAAGCTGGTCATGCCGTCGCCTGAGACCCGGACGGTCAGCGTCGGCATCTACGCCTTCTCCGGTGGCACCCCCATGAACGTGGTGATCGCCGCCTCGGTCATCGCCGCCATCCCGACCGTCGTGATCTTCCTGATCTTCCAGCGCAACATCATGTCCGGCCTGACCACCGGCAGCCTCAAGGGCTGACCACGCCGGACACCACCGGCGAAACTCCCCGCGGCGACCGACGACCGTTCGCCCGACACATCCAGGTCCGGCGAACCCGCCGACGTACCGACGCAGAAAGCAGGTGCTCGTGTCCACAGCAGACAGCGGTCCGTGGTGGCGTGGAGCGGTGATCTACCAGGTGTACCCGCGGAGCTTCGCCGACGGTGGCGGCGACGGCGTCGGCGACATCGCCGGCATCCGGTCGCGGCTCCGCTACCTGTCCGAGCTCGGCATCGACGCGATCTGGTTCAGCCCCTGGTACCCCTCCCCGATGGCCGACGCCGGCTACGACGTGGCCGACTACCGCGACATCGACCCGGTCTTCGGCACCCTCGCCGAGGCGGAGGCGCTGGTCAGCGAGGCACACGCGCTGGGCATCCGGAGCATCGTCGACATCGTGCCGAACCACTGCTCCGACGCGCACCCCTGGTTCCAGGCGGCCCTCGCCGGCGGGCCGGACGCGCCCGAGCGGGAGCTGTTCTGGTTCCGCCCGGGTCGCGGCCCGAACGGTGACGAGCGGCCCACCGACTGGGTCGGCGAGTTCGGCGGCCCCACCTGGACCCGGACCGTCAACCCGGACGGCACCCCCGGCGACTGGTACCTGCACCTGTTCGCCCCCGAGCAGCCGGACTTCAACTGGGACCACCCGCGGGTGCGCGCCGAGTTCGAGGACGTCCTGCGGTTCTGGTTCGACCGCGGGGTGGACGGCATCCGGATCGACTCGGCCGGGCTGCTGGTGAAGGACGGCACGCTGCCCGAGACCCGGCCCGACCGGCCGCACCCCTTCCGCGACCAGGACGGGGTGCACGAGATCTACCGGGGCTGGCGCCGGGTCGCCGACTCCTACCCCGGCGACCGGGCGCTGATCGGCGAGGTGTGGCTGCCGGACCGGCAGCGGTTCGCCAACTACCTGCGTCCGGACGAGCTGCACGCCGCCTTCAACTTCGACTTCCTCGGCTGCGCCTGGGACGCCTCGGCACTGCGCGAGAGCATCGACGGGACGCTGCACGCGCACGCGCCGGTCGGCGCGCCGGCCACCTGGGTGCTCTCCAACCACGACGTCACCCGGCACGTCACCCGCTACGGCCGGGCGGACACCCGGTTCAGCTTCGCCGCCAAGCGCGAGGGCATCCCCACCGACCTGGAACTGGGCACCCGCCGCGCCCGCGCCGCCGCGCTGCTCTCCCTGGCGCTGCCCGGCGCCGCGTACGTCTACCAGGGGGAGGAGCTGGGGCTCTGGGAGGTCGAGGACATCCCGTACGAGCTGCGCCAGGACCCCATGTGGGAACGGTCCGGCCGGGTCGACCCCGGCCGGGACGGCTGCCGGGTGCCGCTGCCCTGGGCCGGTGACGCCCCGCCGTTCGGGTTCAGCCCCGACGGCGCGGCGGCCGGGCCCTGGCTGCCGCAGCCGGCGGACTGGAAGGACCGCACGGTCCGCGCCCAGACCGGCGACCCGCACTCGATGCTGGAGCTCTACCGGGCGGCCCTCGCGATCCGCCGGTCCGAGGCGGCGCTCGGCGACGGCGCGCTCACCTGGCTGCCCGCCCCCGACCGGGTGCTCGCCTTCGCCCGGGAGCCCGGCTTCACCTGCCTGGTCAACCTCTCCGCTGCCGCCGTGCCCCTGCCCGGGCACGAGCGGCTGCTGCTGGCCAGCGGTCCGCTCGACGACGACCGGCTGCCGCCGGACACCGCGGTCTGGCTGCGCACCGGCTGACCCGTCCCCGGCGCCGGCGGCCCCTCCGCCGGCGCCGTCCGCCGCGCCACCCGAACAGGAGGGAGGGGAGGAACCACCGCACCGCACGGGGGACCTGGCCATCCGACGAAAGGGAGCGCACCCCTCATGGCCGATCACACCACCCCGCACCACCCCCGCCGCAGCCGGCTCCGCGCGGGGCTCGCCGTCCTCGCCGGCGCCGCGCTGGCCGCCACCTCCGTCACCGTCGTGGCGCTCACCACCACCGCCACCCCGGCCCGCGCCGCCGGGCTGTCCCCGTTCGACATCGCCGGTCGCGGCGCGACCGTTCCCTTCGTCGAGCAGGAGGCCGAGAACGCCGCCCACACCGGCACCCGGATCGGCCCCGACCGCCGCTACGGCACCCTCCCGTCGGAGGCGTCCGGCCGGGAGGCGGTCACCCTTGACGCCGTCGGCGAGTACGTCGAGTTCACCCTCACGGCGCCGGCCAACGCGGTCACCTTCCGGTACAGCCTGCCGGACAACGCCGCCGGCACCGGCCGGGACGCGAGCATCGACCTGCGCGCCGGCGGCGCCCTGGTCAGGTCCGTCCCGGTCACCTCCCGGTACGGCTGGTACTACGGCGGCTACCCGTTCAACAACAACCCGGGCGACACCAACCCGCACCACTTCTACGACGAGACCCGCACCCTGTTCGGCACCACGTACCCGGCCGGCACGAAGATCCGCCTCCAGGTCTCCTCGACCGCCCAGTCGCCCACCTTCACCATCGACCTGGCCGACTTCGAGCTGGTCGGCGGGCAGATCGCCAAGCCCACCGGCGCGCTGGACGTGGTCACCGACTTCGGCGCCGACCCCACCGGCGCCACCGACTCGACGGCGAAGTTCCAGGCCGCGGTCGACGCCGGCCGGGCGCAGGGGAGGACCGTCTGGATCCCCGCCGGCACCTTCACGCTCTGGGACCACGTGGTGGTCGACGGGGTTACCCTGCGCGGCGCCGGGCCCTGGTACTCGGTGCTCGGCGGCCGGCACCCCACCGACCGCAAGCGGGCCGCCGGCATCTACGGCAAGTACGTGCCCGGCGGTGGCTACGGCGGCGAGATCCGGTCGCACGAGGCCGGCGGGCCCAGCCGCAACGTCACCCTGCGGGACTTCGCCATCATCGGCGACATCCGCGAGCGGGTCGACGAGGACCAGGTCAACGCCCTGGGCGGGGCCATGTCGAACTCGGTGGTGGACAACCTCTGGTTGCAGCACACCAAGGTCGGCGCCTGGATGGACGGCCCCATGGACAACTTCACCATCCGCAACAGCCGGATCCTCGACCAGACGGCCGACGGGGTGAACTTCCACTGGGGTGTCACGAACTCCACGGTGACGAACACCTTCGTCCGCAACACCGGCGACGACGGCCTGGCCATGTGGGCGCAGAGCGTCCCGAACGTCAACAACGCCTTCACCTTCAACACCGTCGGCGTGACGATCCTGGCCAACAACCTGGTCACCTACGGCGGCCGGGACATCCGGATCACCGACAACGTGACCGCCGACTCGGTCACCAACGGCGGCGGCATCCACGTGGCCAACCGCTATCCCGGCGTGAACGGCCCGACCGCTGTCGCCGGCACCGTGACCGTCGCCCGCAACACCCTCATCCGCAACGGCAACTCCGACTACAACTGGCGCTTCGGTGTCGGCGCGCTCTGGTTCTCGGCGCTCAACGAGCCGATCCAGGGCGCCACCATCAACGTCACCGACACCGACATCCTGGACAGCTCCTACGCGGCGCTGCACTGGATCGAGGGGCAGACCAGCGGGATCAACCTGAACAACGTGCGCATCGACGGCGCGGGGACCTTCGCGCTCCAGGTGCAGGCGCCCAGCCAGGTCAGCTTCACGAACGTGCGGGCCACCGGCATCGCCCAGGCCAACCCCATGTACAACTGCGTCGGCAGCGGCTTCCAGATCACCCAGGGCGCCGGCAACTCCGGCTGGTACTCGGCGAACCCGTACTGCGGGCCGTGGCCCGAGCCGCAGTGGGGCAACGGCCCGTCCACCCCGCCCACCCCGACGCCGAGCCCCACCCCGACGCCGAGCCCGACCCCGACCACCCCGCCGCCGTCGGGCGGCAACCTGGCGCTCGGCCGGCCGGCCACCGCGTCCAGCAGCACCCAGACGTACGCGGCGGCGAACGCCGTGGACGGCAACGCCGGGACGTACTGGGAGAGCGCCAACAACGCGTTCCCGCAGACGCTGACCGTGGACCTCGGCGCGGCGCGCACCGTCGACCGGGTCGTGGTCAAGCTGCCGCCCGGCTGGGAGCGGCGGACCCAGACCCTGTCGGTCCTCGGCTCCACCGACGGGTCGACCTGGACCACGCTGAAGGCGTCGGCCGGCTACACCTTCGACCCCGCCACCAGCAACACGGTGTCCATCCCGCTGGCGGCGGGGGAGCGGCGGCACCTGCGGCTGAGCGTCACCGGCAACACCGGCTGGCCGGCCGGCCAGGCCGCCGAGTTCGAGGTGTACGGAAGCACCGGCACCACCCCGCCGCCGACCACCACGCCGCCCCCGACCACCACCCCGCCGCCGCCCACCGGCAACCTGGCCGCCGGGCGGCCGGTCACCGAGACCAGCCACGCCGACGTGTACGGCGCGGCGAACACGGTCGACGGCAACGCCGGGACGTACTGGGAGAGCGCCAACAACTCGTTCCCGCAGTCGCTCACCGTGGACCTCGGCGCCACGTACCCGGTGTCCCGGGTGGTGCTGAAGCTGCCGCCCTCGTCGGCCTGGCAGACCCGCACCCAGACGCTGTCGGTGCTCGGCTCCACCGACGGGTCGACCTGGACCACCGTGAAGGCGTCGGCCGGCTACACGTTCAACCCGGCCACCGGCAACACCGCCACCATCACCTTCCCGTCCGCCGGGCGCCGGCACCTGCGGCTGACCTTCACCGGCAACACCGGCTGGCCCGCGGGCCAGCTCGGCGAGTTCGAGGTGTACGCCACCTGACCGCCCCGGGGTCCCCGCGGCGCGGCGGGGACCCCGTCCACCCCCCCACCACACCCACCTCTCCACGTCCCCGGAAGAAGGTGTCCCTCCACCATGTCCAGATTCCGTACCCGGCTGGTCGCGGTGCTCGCCGCGGTCGCGCTGGCCGTCGCGGCCCCGCCCCCGTCTCCGGCCGCCGCGGCCGGCGGCCCCAACCTCGCGCTCGGCCGCACCGCCACGGCCAGCAGCGCCAACGGCCCGTACGCGGCCGGCAACCTCACCGACGGCAACGCCGGCAGCTACTGGGAGAGCGCCGGCGGCACGTTCCCCCAGTGGGCCCAGGTCGACCTCGGTTCCGCCCAGTCGGTCGACCAGGTCGTGCTGAAGCTCCCCACCGGCTGGGAGTCCCGCACCGAGACCCTGTCGGTGCAGGGCAGCACCGACGGCAGCACCTTCACCACCCTGGTCGCCTCGGCCGGGCGCACGTTCAGCCCGGCCAACGGCAACACGGTCGCGCTGAGCTTCCCGGCCACCAGCACCCGCCACGTCCGGATCACCGTCACCGCCAACACCGGCTGGGCCGCCGCGCAGCTCGCCGAGCTGGAGGTGTACGGGGCCGCGAACTCCTCCACGAACCTGGCCCTGGGCCGGACCATGGCGGAGAGCGGCCACTCCGACGTCTACGGTGCGGGCAACGCCAACGACGGCAACCCGGCCACCTACTGGGAGAGCGCCAACAACGCGTTCCCGCAGTGGATCCGGGTCGACCTCGGCGCCGCCGTGGCGGTCAACAAGGTGGTGCTGAAGCTCCCCACCGGCTGGCCGGCGCGTACCCAGACGCTCACCGTGCAGAGCAGCACCGACGGGTCCACCTTCGGCACCCTCGCCGGCTCCGCCGGGTACGCGTTCAACCCCGGCAGCGGCAACACGGTCACCGTCACCTTCGGCACGGCCACCACGCGGTACGTACGGTTGCTGTTCACCGCCAACACCGGCTGGCCCGCCGGCCAGCTCGCCGAGCTGGAGGTCTACGGTCCGGCCACCGGCGACACCCAGCCGCCGAGCGCCCCCGGCAACCTGGCCCTCACCGAGCCCGCCGCCGACCAGGTCCGGCTCACCTGGACGGCGTCGACCGACAACGTCGGTGTCACCGGCTACGACGTGTACGCCAACGGCACGCTGCGCACCAGCGTCGGCGGGTCGACCCTCACGTACACCGACACCCAGCCGGCCGGCGCGACCGTCTCCTACACCGTCCGGGCGCGCGACGCGGCCGGCAACCAGTCGGCGCCCAGCAACACCGTCACCCGCACCGGCAACACCGGGGACACCACGGCGCCGACCGCGCCGGGCAACCTGGCGTACACCCAGCCGGCGGCCGGTCAGATCCGGCTGGCCTGGACGGCGTCGACCGACAACGTCGGTGTCACCGGCTACGACGTCTACGCCAACAACGCGCTGCGCGGCAGCGTCAACGGCACGACCCTGACGTACACCGACACCCAGCCGGACACCGCGACCGTCTCGTACTTTGTCCGGGCCCGGGACGCGGCCGGGAACGTCTCGGCGACCTCCAACACGGTCACCCGCACCGGCAGCACCCCGGGCGGCACCAACCTGGCCGCCGGCAAGCCGATCACCGCCTCGTCGGTGGTGCACGTGTTCAACGCGGTCAACGCCAACGACGGCGACGTGACGACCTACTGGGAGGGGGCGCCGGGGGCGTACCCGAGCACGCTGACCGTCGCGCTGGGCGCCAACGCGAGCATCAGCGCGGTCGTCGTCAAGCTCAACCCCGACCCGGTGTGGGGACCCCGCACGCAGACCTTCCAGGTGCTCGGCCGGGAGCAGTCCGCCTCCGGGTTCACCTCCGTGGTCGGCTCGGCGACGTACTCGTTCAACCCGACCAGCAGCAACACGGTGACCATCCCGGTCAGCGCCACCGCCGCGGACGTGCGGCTGCAGTTCACCGCCAACTCGGGCTCGTCCAACGGGCAGGTCGCCGAGTTCCAGGTGATCGGCACCCCGGCGCCGAACCCGGACCTCACCGTCACGGCCCTGTCCGCGGCGCCGTCCGCGCCGGTGGAGACCGACCCGGTCACCCTCTCCGCCACCGTCCGCAACGCCGGCACGGCGCCGGCCGCCGCGTCCGCGGTCACCTTCTCCCTGGGTACGACGAAGGTCGGCACCGCGGCCGTCGGCGCGCTCGCGGCCGGGGCGTCCGCGACCGTGTCGGTGAACATCGGCGCCCGCAACGCCGGCACCTACGAGGTGACCGCCACGGCCGACGAGGCGAACACGGTCATCGAGCAGAACGAGTCGAACAACAGCCGGACGGCCTCGCTGACGGTCAGCGCGGTGCCCAGCTCCGACCTGGTCGCCGGGTCGGTGGCCTGGTCACCCGGCACGCCGAGTGCCGGGGCCACGGTCGGCTTCACCGTGTCGATCCGCAACCAGGGCACGATCGCCTCGGCCGGCGGGGCGCACGGCATCACGCTCACCGTGCTCAGCGACACCGGCGCGGTGGTGCGCACCCTGACCGGCTCGTACAGCGGCGCCCTGGCGGCCGGGGCGACCAGCCCGGCGGTCAACCTGGGCAGCTGGACGGCGGCGAACGGGCGGTACACCGTGCGGGTCGTGCTCGCCGCCGACGCCAACGAGCTGCCGGTCAAGCAGCAGAACAACACCAGCGAGCGGCCCCTCTTCGTCGGGCGGGGCGCGAACGTCCCGTACGACATGTACGAGGCCGAGGACGGCCGGGTCGGCGGCGGGGCGCAGGTGCTCGGGCCGAACCGGACCATCGGCGACCTGGCCGGCGAGGCGTCCGGCCGCCGGGCGGTCACCTTGAACACCACCGGCGCGTACGTCGAGTGGACCACCCGGGCGCCCACCAACACCCTGGTGACCCGCTTCTCCATCCCGGACGCCCCGGGCGGCGGCGGGATCGACTCGACGTTGAACATCTACGTCAACGGGGTGCTGCACAAGCCGATCAACCTCACCTCGAAGCACATCTGGCTCTACGGAGCCGAGGCCGGCCCCAGCGATTCCCCAAGCGCCGGCGCGCCCCGCCACCTGTACGACGAGGCCAACGTGATGTTGAACTCGACGGTCCCGGCCGGCGCCACCATCCGGCTCCAGAAGGACCCGGCCAACAGCACCACGTACGCGATCGACTTCGTCAACACGGAGCTGGTGTCGCCCCGGGCCAACCCGGACCCGGCCCGGTACGCGGTGCCCAACGGCTTCAGCCACGCCGACGTGCAGAACGCGCTGGACGCCGTCCGGATGGACCCGACCGGAAACCTGGTCGGCGTCTACCTGCCGCCGGGCACCTATGACACCGCCCAGAAGTTCCAGGTGTACGGCAAGCCGGTCAAGGTGTTGGGCGCGGGCATGTGGTACACCCGCTTCCAGACGCCCACCAACCAGCAGAACACCGACGCCGGTTTCCGGGTGGAGTCGTCGGCGAGCGGCTCGACCTTCGCCCATCTGGCCTTCTTCGGCAACTACACCAACCGGATCGACGGCCCGGGCAAGGTGTGGGGCGAGCTGAAGGACGTCGACAACATGACGCTGGACAGCGTCTGGGTCGAGCACACCGTCTGCGCGTACTGGGGGGTGAGCGTGAGCGGCCTGACCATCCGGGACAGCCGCTTCCGGGACACCTTCGCCGACGCGGTGAACATGACCAACGGCAGCACGAACAACCTGGTCACCAATTCGGAGGGCCGCTCCAACGGCGACGACGCCTTCGCGCTGTTCTCCGCGACCGACCAGGGCGCCTCGGGCGGCAACCACGGCAACGTGTTCGAGAACCTGACCGCCACCCTGACGTGGCGGGCGGCCGGGGTGGCGGTGTACGGCGGCTACGACAACGTCTTCCGCAACCTGTACATCGCCGACATGCTGACGTACTCGGGAATCACCGTCAGCTCGCTGGACTTCGGCTACCCGTTCGTCGGTTTCGGGGCCAGTCCGCCCACCCAGTTCCAGAACGTCTCGCTGATCCGGGCGGGTGGGCACTTCTGGGGTCAGCAGACCTTCCCGGCCCTGTGGCTCTTCTCCGCCTCCAAGGAGTTCCGCGGCATCCGGATCTCCGACGTGGACATCGTCGACCCGACGTACTCCGGGATCATGTTCCAGACCAAGTACAACGGCAGCCAACCGGAGAACCCGGTCACCGACACGGTCCTGACCAACGTGTCGATCTCCGGGGCGAAGCGCAGCGGTGACGCGTTCGACGCCAAGTCGGGCTTCGGCATCTGGGTCAACGAGATGCCCGAGGCCGGGCAGGGCCCGGCGGTCGGCTCCGCCACCTTCACCAACCTCCGGCTCACCGACAACTACCAGGACATCCGGAACACGACCAGCACGTTCACCATCAACCGGAACTGATCCTCGGGTCAGCGGCGCCGCCGGGAGGCCCCGTCCTCCCGGCGGCGCCGGGCTGCTCGCTCACAGCCCGGCGCAGGCCGTGCCGTTCACCGTGCAGCCCTCCGGTTCCGTGGCCGCCAGGTTCGGATCCCGCACGTCGAACCGGATGGTGGCCGAGCCGCCCGGCGGCACCGCCGCCCCGGTGAAGGTGACCACGGTGCCGTCCTGCTTCGCCTCGGCCCCGTTGACGCCGCTGACCGTCGCGTCGTCGCCGAGCGTCACGGTCACCGTCCAGCCGGACCTCGAAGCCGGACCGGGATTGCTCAGCACCACCTGGCCGCGGTAGCCGAAGACCCGGTCGGAGACGGTCTCGTAGCTGGCCGCCAGCGGCGCGGCCGGCGTCGGGCTGAGGCTGGGCGTACGGGTGGGGGAGGCGGACGGGGTCGGGCTCGGCGAGGCGCTGCGGCGGGTGGCCGACGGCGTGGGCCGGGACGGGGTGGCCCGGGGCGGCGCGCTGCTCGCCGTGGGCGCGGTCAGCGACGCCGACGGTGTCGACGCCGGCTGGGCGGCCGGCGCCGTGGGCGCGGGTCGGGTGGCCCACACGGTCACCCCGGCGGCCACGCCGAGCACCGCCAGCACCGCGGCCACGAGCAGCGCCCGCCGGCGACCGGCCCGCCTGCGCGCCTCACCGGGCCGGACCACCGGCAGCTCGGCGGTCAGCCCGCCCTCGGCCCGGCGCAGGTCGATCTCCTGGAACGCGACCCAGTCGAGGATCGCCGGGAGCCGTCCGGTCACCGCCCGCTGGTGCTGCTCCGCGCGCCGGTCGGCGTCCCAGTCGCCCTCCTCCAGCACCTCCCGCACGGACAGCCGCGAACCGTGGCCGATGGGGACCAGGTCGCACGCCAGCCGGGTGCTCCGGTCGCCCTCGCGGCAGCGCAGCACCAGCCGCTCCGGCGCGCGCAGCTCGACCACCTCCACCTCGGTGTCGGCGTCGTAGCCGGGCAGCCCTCCGGTCCGCAGCAGCGTCCGGTCGCCCAGCGACTCGCTGCCGGCGAACCACTTGGCGAGCAGCGCCCGTTCCGTCAGCGCCCGCCAGATTCGTGCCGGCGGGTGGGACAGGTCGACCTCGGTGGCGATCTCGATCACGCGGAGACTCTAAGGCCAGCCCGTCCCAGCATGGGGAACGGGCGACCGGCTACTCCGTGGACCGGTCCGGGTCGCCGTCGTGCCAGCGGGCACGGAACGCCGCCTCGCCCGCCTCGTGGCTGGCCTTCTCCTCGTAGACCGCCCGGCGCAGCGCGGTGCGGGCATCCGCCATCATCGCCAGCTCGACCGCGACGAGCGCGACGCAGATCGCGGTGAGCAGCCCGAGCGCGGCGAGCGCGGGCAGGTGCCGGGCGACCGGGAGCCCGACGGCGAGCGCCGCGAGAGTGCCCAGCCGGCTCCACGACAGGGTCCCCAGGGTGCGCCACTGGAACGCCATGTCGGCGACGAGATAGATCATCACCCCGGCGAAGAGCAGCGGCACGGCCGGTCCGTGGCCCCGCTCGGCCACCCCGCCGACCGGGTCGGTGATCGTCCGCACCAGCTCCTCCGCGCCGATCGCGAACAGGATCACCCCGGCGATCATGGGCAGGTAGAGGTAGGCGTACGCGTCCCTTGCCATCGCCACGCGCGGCCGGCCCTCGGCGGCGTGCAGCGCGATCCGGGCGGCCGGGCCGATCATGTCGAAGTGCACCCACCAGAGTGCCGCCGTGAACAGGATGCCGAAGATCGCCGCAGGGATGGCCGGCCAGGTGACCGGCTTGCCGAGCAGGTTGCCGCCGACGCCGACCGAGATCACCGACTCGCCCAGCGCGATGATCAGGATCAGGTCGTAGCGCTCGGTCCAGTGCTCGGCGGAGGTGATCTGCCAGCCCTTCGTGCCGGAGAGCAGGCCGCTGGCGTACTGCACGACCACCACGCCGATCCAGAGCCCGTCGCGCAGCCACAACCCGAGTTCCGGGTCCGCGACCCTCGGCGGGAGCAGCGCCGCGACCAGCAGCAGGCAGGTGGTGATCAGCACCTCGGGGACGAACTGCCACAGCTTGCGCCGGCCCGCCGGGTCGCCCCGGGTCGCGGACACGTAGAGCGACAGGTGCACGGCGCGGATCACCACGTAGCTGACGGTGACCAGCATCGGCCCGGCGGTGCCCTGCTGGAGGTCGCCGAAGGTCTGCGGCAGGGCCAGCGCGAAGGTGAACAGCGCGATCATGCCGATCACCATGAGCGCGGGGACGAAACCCTCACCCAGCCGGAGCCGGCTGGCCACCACGCTGTGCACCACCCAGCACCACCAGAGCACGGCGAGGACCAGCATGGCGTGCAGCAGTTCGCGCCCGGTCACGTTCGCCGCGGTGGCCCGGGTGATGAGGAAGAACGACACCACGAAGACGAGGTCGAAGAAGATCTCGAACTTGTCCACCCGGGCGGCCGGGGCGATCGGCATGGCGGGACCCAGCCCCTTGCGCCACCGGTCGCCGCCCACCGCACGAGTCTGTCAGCGCCGGACCGGCCGGCGGGGCGGAATCGATCGCCCTTGCGCCCCGCCCGGACTGTCGTCGCCGCTCAGGTGGTGGGCCGTCCCAGGTAGGTGAGCGGGCCCGCGTCCGGCACCGGGATCACATGGAAGCCCAGCCGGTCGTAGAAGCCGCGGGCGGGGACGTTGGCGGTGACCATGCCGACGTGCAGCGCGGGCGCGCCGGCCCGGGCGGCGGCGGCCAGGAACGTCTCCAGCAGCCGCCGGCCGTGGCCGCGCCCCTGGTGGCCGGGGAGCAGGTCGATGTGCAGGTGGGCCGGATAGTCGGCCAGCTCCGGCAGGAGCATCCGCTCGGGGCGGTGGTGCAGGGCGATCATCTCCTCGTCCGGCGTGCGCGGGGTGCCGGACGGCTCGGGGTAGCGGTGGGCCAGCCGGGGGATCCAGACGCGCCGGTAGGCCTGGACGAAGGCGGGGGTGTCGGCGGTGCCGACCACGTAGCCGACCACCCGGCCGGCGTCGGCCAGCACGAACGCCAGATCCGGCTCGAGGTGCACGTAGGGGCCGGCGAAGAGGTCGGGCATGAGGTCGTCGGAGGCGTACCTCCCGCGGGCGTCGCCGCCGGCGTCGGCGGTGCGGACGCAGATGTCGTAGACCGCGTCGTGGTCGGCGGGCCGGTACGGCCGCACGGCCGCCGTGGATGTCGTGGTGCCGCTCATGCCGGGACCGTACGGCGTGGTATCGCTCTCACCGAAGCCCCGCCGGTGGCTCACCCGCCCAGCCGCTGGCGGGCCAGGAACTTCGGCACCACCATCCGCCACGCCTCGCACACCAGCTCGGTCATCTGGGCGTGGTCGAGCCGTTCCAGGTGGCAGCAGACCCAGTTGAACCGCAGGTCGGAGGGGCGAGGCAGGAAGAACAGCGCCGGCTCGGCGGCGATCAGCCCGTCGCGCTGCTCCTTCGGGTAGCCGAAGCCCATGGTCCGCTCGTCGCGGCTGAACGCGACGTAGACGATCGCGCCGACCCGGAACTTGACCCGGTCGTGGATCAGGTGCTCGCTGGTGCGGGGCAGCGTGCGGGCCAGGGCGCGGACGTCGTCGACGGTCACCACGCCGAGCACGCTAGCCCCACGGTGCGACAGTCAGCCGGCCGCCGGGGCGGCGTGGGCGAGCGCGGCCCGCAGGGTGTCGGTCAGCGGGTGGTCCGGTTGCTCGATCCACTGCTGGACGGCGACCCGCAGCGTGGCCAGGAGGGTCGCGGCCAGGATCCGGGCGCGCAGCGGCACGTCGGGGCCGGTGAGCCGGCGGGCGATCTCCCCGACGAGTTCCCGCTCGATCGCCGTGTACGCGGCCACCTGGTGCGCCAGCAGGCCCGGGTTGCCGTGCAGCCGGCGGCGCCGGTTGAGCCAGGACTCGGCGGGCTCGTCGTACATCTCGTCGGCCTGGCGCAGGGCGGCACCGCTCAGCGCCGCCCACGGCGTCAGGTCGGCGGGTTGCTCGGCGATCAGGTCGAGCAGCCGGCGCAGCCGCACGGTGTCGCCGTAGAAGAGGGCCTCCTCCTTGCTGGAGAAGTAGTTCGAGAAGGTGCGCCGGGACACGTTGGCGGCGTCGGCGATCGCCTCGACGGTGACCCGGTCCGGCCCCTGCTCGGCGGCGAGACGCAGGGCCGCCTCGTGCAGGGCGAGGCGGGTGGCCGCCTTCTTCCGCTCGCGCAGCCCGGTGGACTCCTCCATGGCTCCCCAGCGTACGTGATCCGTTTCTCAATGAGCAAACTTGCCTGATGCGCAAGATTCGCGAATGATTGCTTGAGGCAACCAAGGCAGGGGAGGGGAAGAGTGGACGCGACCAGCCGTGAGCTCGTCGCCCGGTTGCAGGACCTGCTGACCGGGGTGCGGGTGCTCAAGCAGCGGCGCGCCGACGACCGGCCGGCCGTGCCGCCCGGCCTCGTGGGCCTGCTCCGGCACATCGACCGGGACGGCGCCACCGGCTGCCACGCCCGGGACCTGGCGGAGCGGAGCCGGCTCGACCCGTCGACGGTCAGCCGGGCGGTCGCCGCCCTGGTCGCCGACGGCCTGGTCGACCGGCGCACCGACCCGCAGGACCGGCGGGCCAGCCACCTGACGCTCACCCCGGCCGGCCGCGCGGCCATGACCGAGGCCTACGACTGGTACGGCGGCGTGCTCTCCCGGGCGCTCGCCGACTGGACCCCCGGCGACGTGGCGGCCCTGTCCGCCGCGCTCGGCCGCCTCACCCGCGACCTCGAGGTCGCCCTCACCCGACACGACAACCTGGAGGACGCGCGATGAGCGCACCCACCGCGACGGCGGACGCCGCGCCCATGAGCCGGCGGAAGACGCTGGAAGCCCTCAGCGGCCTGTTGCTGGTGCTCTTCGTGGCCATGCTGAGCAGCACGGTCGTCTCGACCGCCCTGCCGAAGATCATCGGAGCCCTCAACGGCTCGCAGACCCAGTACACCTGGGTGGTCACCGCCACCCTGCTCACCGCCACGGCGACCACCCCGATCTGGGGCAAGCTCGCCGACCTGTTCAACAAGAAGCTGCTCATCCAGGTCGCCATCGTGGTCTTCCTGGCGGGCTCGGTCGCGGCCGGCTTCGCGCACTCCGCCGGCCAGCTCATCGCCGCCCGCGCCTTCCAGGGCATCGGCGTCGGCGGTCTCCAGGCCCTGGTCCAGGTGGCCATCGCGGCGATGATCCCGCCCCGGGAGCGCGGTCGCTACAACGGCTACCTGGGCGGCGTGATGGCCCTCGCCACGGTCGGCGGCCCGCTGCTCGGCGGCCTCATCGTGGACACCTCCTGGCTCGGCTGGCGCTGGTGCTTCTTCGTCGGCGTGCCCGTCGCGGCCGTCGCGCTGCTCCTGCTCCAGGCCACCCTGCACCTGCCCACCGCGCGGCGGGACAACGTAAAGATCGACTACCTGGGCGCGACGCTGATCGCCGCCGGCGTCAGCCTGCTGCTGATCTGGATCTCGTTCGTCGACGACTCGTTCGCCTGGCTGTCCTGGCAGACCGGCGCGATGGTCGGCGGCTCGGTGCTGCTGCTCGCCCTCGCCGTCCTCGTGGAGTCCCGGGCCGCCGAGCCGGTCGTGCCGCTGGAGATCGTCCGGGAGCGCACCACGGCGCTGGCGATCCTCGGCAGCCTCGCGGTCGGCATGGCGATGTTCGGCGGCGCGGTCTTCCTCGGCCAGTACTTCCAGATCGGCCGCGGCTACAGCCCGACCGAGGCCGGCCTGCTCACCATCCCGATGATGGCCGGCGTGCTGCTCTCCTCGATCGTCGCCGGCCGGCTGATCACGTCCTCCGGGAAGATCAAGCCGTACATCGTCGCCGGGTCGATCATCCTGGTCGTCGGCTTCGCCCTGCTCGGCACCATCGACCACGAGACCTCGCTGGTCCTGGTCGGCGCGGCCATGTTCATCGTCGGCGTGGGCGTCGGCATGACCATGCAGAACCTCGTGCTGGCGGTGCAGAACACGGTGGCGCTCAAGGACATCGGCGCGGCCAGTTCGAGCGTGGCGTTCTTCCGCTCGCTCGGCGGCACCATCGGCGTGTCGGTGCTCGGCGCGGTCCTGGCCCGCCAGGTCACCGACCGGATCACCCACGACCTGGCCGCGGCCGGGATCCCCACCTCGGGCGGCGGCGGCAGCAGCACGCTCAACCTCGCCGCGCTGCCCGCGCCGGTGCAGCACATTGTGCGGGCCGCGTATGGTGACGCGACCGGGCACATCTTCCTGATCTCGGCCGCCATCGCGGTCGTCGGGATCCTGGCCGCGCTGCTTCTCAAGCCGGTCACCCTGCGGTCCAGCCTGGACCTGCCCGACACCGCCCGCTCGGTCGCCGTCGCGGCCGACGCGGTCGACGGGGCGCCCGCCTTCGACGAGGTGGCCGTGGACGTTGCGGGGCCGGGCGAACGCGCCCGCCGCTGACGCCCCGTCGTCCCAGGGCCGTCGCCGATCCGGCGGCGGCCCTGGTCCGTGCCCACCCGGGCCGGCGTGCCGCCGGCCGTGACCGAATCGAGGCGCCGTGGACACCATGCAGCCCGCGCCACCGCCGGTGACCGTCGATGCGCGGCGGGCCGGTGCGGTGCGCCGGGCGGTCCGCGAGCTGGCTCTCGTCGCCGTGCTCTTCCTCGCGTACAAGGCGGGCCGGATGGCGGTGGCCGGGCGGTCCGGCACCGCGCGGGCCAACGGGGAGCGGATCTGGTGGCTGGAGCGGCTGCTCCACCTGCCCGACGAGGCCGCCGTGCAGGCCCCGTTGCTGGTCCACGAGCTGCCGGTGCGGCTGGCCAACTGCTACTACGCGTACGTGCACTTCCCGGCCACCGTGCTCTGCCTGGTGTGGCTCTACCTGCGTCATCCCGTGCACTACCGGTGGATTCGGCGGGCCCTCGCGGCGCTCACCGCGGCGGCGCTGGCCCTGCACCTCCTCGTTCCGCTCGCCCCGCCCCGGATGACCGCGCTCACCGGCCTGGTCGACACCGGCAGCCGCTACGGCCCCGCCGTCTACGGCCCACCCGAGACCGACACGCTGAGCAACCAGTACGCGGCCATGCCCTCGCTGCACGTCGGCTGGGCCCTGGCCGTCGCCGTCGCGCTGGTCGCGGTCACCGCCGGGCGGTGGCGGTGGCTCTGGCTGGCCCACCCCGTGCTCACCCTGCTGGTGGTGGTCGGCACCGGCAACCACTACTGGCTCGACGGGGTGGTCGCCGTGACGCTCCTCGGGCTGATCCTGGCGGCGCTGCCCCGCCCGGACGCGCCGCCCCGGCCGCCGGGCCCGGTGCCGGCCGCGCGCCTGCGCCCCCACGTGGTCCCCGCCCCACGCCGCCCCGGCGACGCGGGCCGCCGACGGGGCTCGCGGACCCCGTCGGCGGCCGACGGCCGGCTCAGGCCACCCCGCCGGGGGTGACCCGCCCCCGGCTCACCCGGTGGTGGTGCACACGGTCCCGTTGAGCCGGAACGCACCGGGCGGCACGTTCGGCCCGCTGTACGCGCCGACGAAACCGGCGCTGGTGCTGCCGCCGCCGGCGGCGAGCCGGCGGTTGTCGGCGGTGCTGGTCACCCTGACCTCCGTGCCCACCTGCGACCAGTTGGCGCTCCAGCCGCTGCTCACCTGCTGCCAGGCGGTGGGCCAGGTCCAGGTGAGCGTCCAGCCGTCGATCGCGCTCGGGCCGGTGTTCACGACGTCGACGGTCGCCACGTAGCCGTTGCCCCAGTCGGTGTCCGGGTGGAAGCGCACGGCGCAGGCGCTGGCCGCCGGACTGCCGGTGGCGAAGGTGAGCGGCGGGGAGGACCAGGAGACCCGGCCCGCGGTGTCCCGGGCGAGCACGTTGACCGTGTACCGGGTGCCGGGTTCGAGGTTGCCGACCGTGAGGGAGGTGCGGGCCGTCTCGCCGAGCTGCTCGCTGACCGCCCCGTGCTGCCGGTACACCTCGTACTTGGCGATCGGCGCGGCGCCGGGCGCGGCCGCCGGCCAGGAGACGGTCGCCGTCCGGTCCGTGACCGCCCCGGCGGTGGGCCGGCCCGGCGCCCCGGGGCGGCCGCCGGCCACACCGGCCGGGCGCAGCACGAGCGTGGTCAGCGAGTACGGCGGCAGCGTCCGGCTGGTCGCGTCGCCGGACCGGCCGGTGGCCACCCCGCCCGCGCCGTTGGTCAGGCTGTGCACCGTCGGCGCCTCGTCGGCCGGGGTGAAGCCGGCGTAGTCGATGACCACCGGGTGCGCGGTGTCCGGGTCCTTGTTCAACAGCAGGACCGCCAGGCTGCCGTCGGGCCGGCGGGCCGCGTGCGCGGCGACCAGCGGCTCGTCGCTGCCGGCGCGGACGAGCTGGTCGCCCGCCCGGGCGAAGAGGTTCATCATGGACAGCCCGTGGTACGGCGCGAACGGCGTGTTGAACGGCGGCTCGCAGACCGACCCGTCCGCGGTGCACCCGCCGCTGGAGAGCAGCCCGAAGTCGCCGTAGTCGGTCTGCCCGGCGACCTGCGAGACCGTGCCGATCCCGTTGTGCGTGTTCCACCACTGCACGGTGAAGACGCCCTGCTCCAGCAGCCCGCTGTAGGCGTCGGCCAGGAACAGCGCGCCCGGCTGGGTGTTCTGGCCGGCGCCGACGTTCAGCTCGGTGAAGCTGATGCCGATCCGGCCGGCGTCCGGGCCGGCGTAGCGGGCGATCTGCTGGCGCAGCAGCCAGGCGGCGTCGGGGAGATGGCTGGTCCGGGCGAGGGACTCGGCGGCGGTGCCGCCCGGGTACCAGTGCACGTCGACGAAATCGATCTTCGGGCCGGCGAGGGAGAGCACGGTCTGGTTCCAGGGGCCGGGGTCGGCGCCGGCGGTCAGCCCGTCCGGCCAGTTCCCCGGCATGGTGAGCACCGCGCCGACCTTGATGCCCGGGTCGACCGCCTTCATGGCGTCGGCGTACTCGACGACCAGCCGGGCGTACTGGGTGGCGCTCTTGTCCGGGTGGTCGTCGGCCTCCCAGGCCGAGCCGTAGTGACCGTTGCCGTAGTTCTCGTTGCCGACCGTCCACCACCTCGCGCCGTAGCCCTTGGTGACGTTGGCGTACCGCACCCACTCGGCGGCCTCGGCCGGTGTGCCGGTGCCGTAGTTGGCGATGATCATCGGTTCGGCCCCGACCCGCCGGGTCGCGGCCATGAAGGTGTCGAAGTCGGTGTTCGGGGCGACGTACCCGCCCGGCCCGGTGTGGGTCCGCCAGTGGTAGATGTCGGCGTACGAGCCACCCGGGTAGCGCAGCATCTTCACGCCGGCCGCCCGGAGCAGGTCCGACGTCTCGGTGCTGCCGAGTTGCGCGTCCCAGATGGCGTGGTTGAGGCCGAGCGCGGTGTCCGGCACGGTGGCCAGCCCGGCGCGGGCGTTCACGGTGACCGTCACCGGGTCGGCCGCCGCGCCGGCGGCGGGCGGTCCGACGGCGGCCGGCGCGGCGAGGGCGAGCAGCAGGCTCGCCGCGTACGCCGTGACCCGGCGCGGGGTGGAGGTGGTTCTGCTCATGCGGGGTCCTTCGAGGGTCGGGCGATCGTCTGTCCTGCGTCGCCCCTCCCGGTGTCCGGGTGCCCTGGGAGCGACGGATCGGCCCCGCGCTGAGCCATCGACGCACCAGAATCCCACGTCGACGCGGGAGCGCTCAAGGAGCCCCTTCGATACGCGACTTAATTTATAGACAGGAGTCTTTACTGTTAACAAGGTTTAATTTATGTTCATTGACATCTCCTCCCACCGCCCCGAAGGAGTTGCCGCCATGCGCCGAAGAATCACCCTGCCGCTGCTCACCACGGGTGCCGTCACCGCCACCCTGGCGGTCGCCGCCCCCGCCCAGGCCCACGGCTACGTCTCGTCGCCCCCCAGCCGCCAGGCGCTCTGCGCCCAGAACCGGGTGCCTGACTGCGGCCAGATCAAGTACGAGCCGCAGAGCGTCGAGGGCCCCAAGGGCCTCAAGAGCTGCCACGCCGGCATCGCCCAGTTCGCCGTGCTCAACGACGACAGCCGCGGCTGGCCGGCCACCTCGGTCGGCAGCACGGTGACGTTCACCTGGGTCAACACGGCCCGGCACGCCACGTCCAACTGGGAGTACTGGATCGGCAACACCCGGGTCGCGGTCGTCGACGGCGGTGGCCGCCAGCCCGACGCCACCGTGTCGCACACCGTCAACCTGGGTGGCTTCTCCGGCCGGCAGAAGCTCCTCGCCGTCTGGAACATCGCCGACACCGCGAACGCCTTCTACTCCTGCGTCGACCTCCAGATCGGCGGGGGCGGCGGCAACCCCACGCCGTCGCCCACGCCCACCCCGGCCCCGACGACCCCGCGGCCCACCCCCACCCCCACCAGCTCGCCGGCCCCGGGCGGCACCTGGACCGCCGGGCGCGCCTACCAGGTGGGGGACACGGTCACCTACAACGGCCGGACCTACCGCTGCCGTCAGGCGCACACCGCGATCCCCGGTTGGGAACCGTCGAACGTGCCGGCGCTGTGGCTCCAGCTCTGAGCGGACGGGTGCGGCCACGCCCCGCGTGCGCCGCACCCACCCGGTGTGCCCGCGACCGCAGGACCGGCCTGCGCCGGCCGCTCGCCGCCGCGCTGCTGGCCGTGCTGCTGGCCGCGGCCGGCTGCACCGGCCAGCCCGTGCCGAACGCCGCCACCCGCCCCGGGCCGGCCGCCGAGACCGCCACCAGCGGCATCGACGCGCTCTTCCTGGCCATGATGGTGGCGCACACCGAGCAGACCCTGGAGATCGTCGGCCTCGGGCTCGACCGCACCACCGACCCCGAGATCCGCACGCTGATCGCCGCCGTCCGGGCCACCGAGACCGACGAGCTGGCCACCATGCGCGGCTGGCTGCGCGAGGCCGGCCCGTCCGCGGCGGCGGCCGCCGAGCGGCACGACCACTCCGGACACAGCGACGCCGCCGCCGGGTTGGCCCGGCTGCGGGCCGCCCCGCCCGGCGAGGCCGACCGGGTGCTGCTCGACGTGCTCGCCGCACACCAGCGGACCGCCGCCGAGCTGGCGCGCGCCCAGGTCCAGGCCGGCACCAGCGCCCGGGTACGCGACCTCGCCGGCCGCATCGAACGATCCCGCACGGCCGAGGTCGCGCTGCTGGCGAAGCTGCGCACCCGGTGACCCGGACGCCGGTCAGGCGGGAACCGACCGGGCCACCAGCAGCGCCACGCCGAGGCAGCCGAAGGCGGCGGTGTTCAGCACCGCCCGGACCACGTTCCAGCGCACCCAGGCGCTCTCGAACGTCGCGCGCAGCTCCGCCGGATCGGCCAGCCGGGCGGCCCCCGCCTCCAGCCGGTCGTTGAGCGGCACGTTCACCGCGGCGGTCACCGCGAGCACCAGCACGTAGAGCACCAGACCGGCGATCAGCCAGGGCAGCGGCCCGCGCAGCCCCGCGGGCAGGTGCAGCAGGACCGCCGCGAGGGTGCAGACCAGCGCGCCACCGAAGCAGAGCGCGAACCAGCCGTTGAGGATGGCCTGGTTGATCGCGCGCAGGCCGGCGACGAACGCCCGGTCGTCGACCCGGGCCAGGCCCGGCATCACCGCGTACGCGAAGGCCGCGAAGAGCCCCGCCGTCAACCCCGTGGTCACGGTGGCCAGCAGCAGCACGCCGGCCCGGATGTTCGATGTGATCATGAGGACCATTGGACACCGCGGCCGGTGGACGCTCCATGGCCGAAACGCCCCGGAACATACGCGAGCGTCTACGCTCACCGGGTGGACGTGCTCGCCGAGGTGCTCCGCGGGCTGCGCGCCCGGGAGGCGTTCCTGCTCCGTACCGTGATGGACCCGCCCTGGTCGATCCGGGTCCGCGACGCCGCTCCGCTGAGCGTCACCACGGTGGTCCGGGGCAGCGCCTGGGTGGTGCCCGACGGCGGCGCGCCGGCCCTGCTGCGCCCCGGCGACGTGGCCGTGCTGCGCGGGCCCGACCCCTACACGGTGGCCGACCACCCGGACACCGCGCCGCAGGTGGTGATCCATCCCGGGCAGCGCTGCACCACCCTCGGCGGGCAGGAGCTGGCCGAGACCATGGCGCTGGGCCTGCGTACCTGGGGCACCCGGCCGGACGGCGCGACCGCCCTGCTCACCGGCACGTACGCCAGCAGCGGCGCGGTCGGCGCCGGCCTGCTCGCGGCCCTGCCGTCGCTGGTCGTGCTGACCGCCGCCGACGGTGACCTGCCGGTCGTCGCGCTGCTCGCCGAGGAGCTGGACCGGGACGGTCCCGGGCAGGAGGCGGTGCTGGACCGGCTGCTCGACCTGCTCGTCATCGGGGTGCTGCGCACCTGGCTGGCCCGACCCGGCGCACAGCCGCCCGGCTGGTACCGGGCCTACACCGACCCGGTGGTCGGCCACGCGGTCCGGCTGGTCCAGCACGACCCGGCCCGGGCCTGGACGGTGGCCGGGCTCGCCGCCGCCACCGGCGCCTCCCGGGCCGCGTTCGCCCGCCGGTTCACCGAACTGGTCGGCGAGCCACCCATGACCTTCGTCACCAACTGGCGCCTCGCGCTCGCCGCCGACCTGCTCCGCGACACCGAACTGACTCTCGCCGCGGTCGCCCGCAGAGTCGGCTACACCAGCCCTTTCGCGCTCAGCGCCGCCTTCAGACGCGTCCGGGGCGTCAATCCCCGCGACCACCGCGCCACGGCCTGAGCGCGGCCCGCGCGCCGCCGATCCCGGTAAACCGGCCGCGCGATGTCGCAGCCCGTGGCTACGCTTCCTGCCGGACGCCGCCCCACCGCACGTCACCCCGCGCCCTCACCGGCGCGCGGCGCCGCCAGCGCCCCCGACCGGACCTGAACCAGGAGACTGTTTGTGACCCAGCAACCTGTCGCGACATCGAACAAGCTCGACGCCGCGGTCCTCAAGGTGGCCGGCGTCGTCGTGCTCGGTGCGATCATGTCGATCCTCGACGTGACGGTCGTCAGCGTGGCGCTGCCGACGTTCCAGAATGAGTTCGACGCCTCGTACGCCCGGGTGGCGTGGACGATGACCGGCTACACGCTCGCGCTGGCCACGGTGATCCCGCTCAGCGGCTGGGCCGCCGACCGGTTCGGCACCAAGCGCCTCTACATGGTGGCGCTGGCGCTGTTCACCATCGGCTCCGGGCTGTGCGCCACCGCCGACTCGATCGGTGAGCTCATCGCCTGGCGCGTGGTCCAGGGCCTCGGCGGCGGCATGCTCATGCCGCTCGGCATGACGATCATGACCCGCGCGGCCGGCCCGCACCGGATCGGCCGGCTCATGGCCGTCCTCGGCATCCCGATGCTGCTCGGCCCGATCGGTGGCCCGATCCTCGGCGGCTGGCTGATCGACACCGCCAGCTGGCACTGGATCTTCCTCATCAACCTGCCGATCGGCGTCGTCGCGCTGATCTACGCCCAGTTCGCGCTGCCGAAGGACAACCCGGAGCCGTCGGAGTCGTTCGACTTCCTCGGCATGCTGATGCTCTCGCCCGGCCTGGCGCTCTTCCTCTACGGCGTCTCCTCCCTGCCGGAGGCCGGCACCATCCGCGACAACAGCGTCTGGCTGCCCATGCTGGTCGGCGCCGTGCTCGTGGTGGCCTTCGTGTTCTACTCGTTCCGGCCCCGGCACCCGCTGCTCGACCTGCGGCTGTTCCGCAACCGCAACCTGAGCATCGCCACGGTGACCCTGTTCGTCTTCATCATCGCGTTCATGGGCGCGGGCCTGCTCTTCCCGAGCTACTTCCTGCAGATTCGTGGCGAGTCGACGCTCACCGCCGGCCTGCTCATGGCGCCGCAGGGCCTCGGCGCGATGCTGACCATGCCGATCGCCGGCATGCTGGCCGACAAGGTGCCGGTCGGCCGGACGGTGCCGTTCGCGCTGGTGCTCATCGCCGCCGGGTTCTTCACCTTCACCCAGGTCGACCCGCACACGTCCTACTGGCTGCTGTGCGGCTCGCTGTTCGTGATGGGTCTCGGCATGGGCGGCACCATGATGCCGATCATGACCTCGGCGCTGAAGACGCTGCACGCCGCCGAGGTGGCCCGCGGCTCGACGCTGGTGAACATCCTCCAGCAGATCGGCGGCTCGGTCGGCGCCGCGGTGATGTCGGTGATCCTCACGAGCCGGCTCAACGGCTCCGAGGTGATCCCCGGCGCGACCGACCCGAGCGGGAAGCCGGTCACCGAGGCCAGCCTGGCCATCACTTCGCAGCTGCGCCCGGAGCTGCTCCAGCAGTTCCCGGTGCCTCCGTCGCTGATCGAGCGCGGGCTCGACTTCGCGGCCGGCTCCTTCGCGACCACCTTCTGGGTCGCCTTCGGGCTGGTGCTGCTCACCTTCATCCCGGCCGCGCTCCTGCCGCGCCGGCGCGAGCCGTCGCACCTGCTCGACGGCGGGACGGGCGAGGAGCAGCGGACGCCGGTGCCGATCCACTGACCCGCCGGCCGGGCCGCCGGGGCAGCGCCCCGTCCGGCCCGGATCCCGGTCCGGCTCGCCGTCGCGGGGCCTGACGCCAACGGGCGTCAGGCCCCGCCGGCCGTCCGGGCACCGGTGGCGCGGCGGATGTCGAGCAGGTGGTGCTCGGCCTCGTGAACTGTGTGCCGGCCGAGCCAGAGCAGGGTCCGCATCTCGCGCCGCGGCCACGGGTAGACGCCGGTGCGGGCCAGGTCGGCCTCGCCGAGCGCCGCGAAACCGGCCGCGAAGCCGTCGGCGGCCGTGGCCAGGCCGGCGAGGACCACCTCCGGGTCCTGGGCGTTGTAGCGCTCGGTGACCACCAGCTCGTCGCGGCCCATCGGCGCGAACTCGGGCTCCGCCACGCGCAGCGCCAGCGCGAGCCGTTCACCCTGCACGCGGAACACGTCCCGGACGTGGCAGGCGTACTCCAGCGGCGACCACACCTCCGGGGCGGGCCGCCGGCGCACGTCCGGCGCCGCGTGCAGGGCGGCCGGATAGCGCCCGGCCAGGTCGCGCAGCCGCCGCGGCAGCTCGCCGCTGTCGAGCGCGGAATAGACGAACTGGCACTCGTCACACCGGTCCACGCGTTCAGGGTAGGTGGCGCGTGGGGGTAGCGGGGGGCACGCCCGCGCCGCCCGGGAGGGACGGTGCGCCGAATCCGCCTCCGGCCGCCGATGTGTCGGCGGAGGATGGGCGGAGCGGGCGCGCGTCCGGGCGCCGCCACGGGGAGAAGGGGAGCCGCCGATGACCGCCAACCGGGAGATCGTCGCGGACGCCTTCGCCGCCTGGTCCGCCGGCACCGGCAACATCACCGACATCTTCGCCGAGGACCTGCGGTGGGAGATCACCGGCCGGTCGGTGGCGGGCGGGGTGTACCAGCCCGCCCGCCAGTTCGTCGAGGAGGCGCTGACGCCCTTCGGTGCGCGCTTCACGAAGGACGACCCCTTCCGCCCGGTGCTCATCCGGGGCATCCACGAGGACCCGACCACCGACACGGTGATCGTCGCGTGGAACGGCGCGGGCACCACCACGATCGGCACGACGTACACCGACACGGTCGCCTGGTTCCTGCGGATGCGCGACGGCAAGGTGGTCGAGGGGACCGCCTTCTTCGACAGCATCGCCTTCAACGAACTGTGGCAGGACGTACCGGCGTAGGGCGGACGAGACTGGGCGGCATGCTGACGACGGTCGTGCCGGTAACTCTCACCTACGAGGCCTTCGCGCGGGTGGGCGCCCTCTTCGACGACTACCGGGCGCACTACGGCCAGCCGCCGTCCCCGCAGCGCACCCGCGCGTGGCTGCACGACCAGATCGCCCGGCGCCGGCTCGCGGTCGCCGCCGCCATCCGCGCCGATCGCGTCTGCGGTTTCATCACGACGGCGATCATGCCGGCGTCCCTGATGCTGGGCACCGCGTGGGCGATCCGGGACCTCTACGTAGCGCCGCGCCAGCGCCGTAGCGGCGTCGCGAACGCCCTGCTCCAGCACGTCATCGACGAAGCCCGGGCCGCCGGCGCGCAGCGCGTGTCACTACAGACCGAGGTCGACAACGTCGCCGCCCGCACGCTCTACACCGTGGTCGGCTTCCAGCCCGTCACCGGGCTGGATCTGCTCAACCTCACCCTCGACCCGGAGCGCGAGACCCCACCGACACCCGGCTGACGGCGGGACCGCCAGGATGGACGCGTGGACTTCGAGCTGCACCGGGGTGAGTTGCTGGCGTACTGCTACCGGATGCTGGGCTCGTTCCACGAGGCCGAGGATGTCGTGCAGGAGACGATGTTGCGCGCCTGGCGGGCCCGGGACCGGTACGACCCCGCGCGCGCCTCGCAGCGAACCTGGCTGTACCGGATCGCCACGAACGCGTGCCTGACCGCGCTGGAGGGGCGTGCGCGGAGGCCGTTGCCGTCCGGGCTGGGTGCGCCGAGCGTCGATCCGGAAGCGCCGCTGACACCCTCGCTGGACGTGCCGTGGCTGGAGCCGTTTCCCGACGCCCGGGTCGAGCTGGAGACGCGGCTGGAGATGCGGCTCGCGCTGGTCGCGGCCGTGCAGGTGCTGCCCGTCCGGCAGCGGGCCGTGCTCCTGCTCCGCGAGGTGCTGGGGTTCACCGCCGCCGAGGTCGCCGCGCAGCTGGGCACCACCGTCGCCGCGGTGAACAGCGCGCTGCAGCGCGCCCGGGCGGCGCCGCCGGACGTGGGCGACGTCGGCGAGGTCGCCGAGCCGGACGATCCGCGGGTGCGGGCCGTGGTCGACCGGTACGTGCGGGCGTTCGAGGCGGCCGACGTTCCCGGGCTCGTGCGGCTGCTCGCCGACGAGGCGATCCTGGAGATGCCGCCGGTGCCGCTCTGGTACCGGGGCAGCCGCGACTACGGCCTGTTCATGGATCGCGTGTTCCGGACCCGGGGCACCGGCTGGCGGGTGCGACGACTGCGCGCCAACGGGCAACCGGCTCTCGCCGCGTACGCGCCGCAGCCCGGAGGAGCGCACCGGCTGCACACGGTGCAGGTGCTCACGGTCGCCGGTGGGCGCGTCACGCACAACGTGGTGTTCGCCGACCCGCGCGTCTTCGAGGCGTTCGACCTGCCCCCGCGGATTTCTCCCGACGAGTTCCACCGGGTGCGATGAGTGCGCGCGGCGCCGCCGGTACGTACCGGTGAGCACCTACCGAAGGGACACCATCGTGAGCGTCGTCGTCATCCAGTTCATGACCCTGGACGGGATCGTGTCGGACCCGGACGGGTCCGGGGGCACACCCACGGGCGGCTGGGCCTTCCGGCACGGCCCGGAAACCGTCGCCGGGGACAAGTTCCGCCTCGGTGCCCTGCTCGACGAGGGGGTGCTGCTGCTCGGGCGCACCACCTGGGAACTGTTCGCCGGGCTCTGGCCGGGGCGCGACGACCCGTTCGCCGCCCGGATGAACGCCGTGCCCAAGCTTGTCGCCACCCGTACGCTCACCGACGTCTCGGTCTGGGCGAACTCCGAGATCGTCGACGGCGACCTGGTCGACGCGGTCAAGCAGGAGCGGCGCGACATCATCGTCACGGGCAGCCTGAGCGTGGTGCACCGGCTGGTGGCCGAGGACCTCGTCGACGAGTACCGCCTCCTGACCTTCCCGACGGTCCTCCGCGACGGTCGGCGGCTCTTCCCGGCGGGAGGCCCGCCCGAACACCTGCGGTGCCTGTCGGCGGAGCAGGCGGGCGCGGCGGTCCTCGCGCGGTACCAGCGGGCGTGAAACGCGTGCGGCACGCCGCTGACGCTCGCGCCGTTACATTGACGTTAACTGCTATACCAATCATCGGTAGGCGGCTATATGATGCCGGTCAGCAGTCCGTAACGCCTCACAAAAACGCTGCTCCAGCACACTTTCCGCGCCTGCCGACCGTCGCGCGTCCGAATCCACCCGCGCCCGGCGGCCGATTGCCGTTGCCCGCACGGGCAATTGCCGGACGTCGCGGAAAGGCCTCAGGAAAAGGGTGGAACGGAAGGGCGGATGATGGCGGGGGTGCCGTCCTTGGTCATCGGTATCGCGGCCTCGGCCGCGGAACGCCGACAGCTGACCCAGCTGCTCGGCGGCACCGAGACGTTCCTGATCGTCTCCAGCGCGCACCAGGCGCGACGGTTCCTCGATCTGCTGCGCGCGCCCGGGGTGGTGCGCCCGGCCCCCGCCCGTGACCCGGACCCGGCCCGTGCCCCGGTCGCCGACGATCCGGTCGCCGATGACCGGGTCGCCGGCGAGCCGTCGCCGGCCGGTCCGCTGGCGTCCGATCTGGACGTCGACTCGGACCGGCGCGTCCTGCGGTGGCGGGAGCGTGAGGTCGGCTTGACGCCGCTGGAGCACGACCTCCTGATCTGCCTCGCCCGCACACCGGGCCAGGTCTGGACCTACGCGCAGTTGCACCGGGCGGTGTGGGGCAACGACCACCTGGGGCGCGGCTCCGACATGCACTCGGTGGTGCGCCGGGTGCGGCGCAAGCTCGGTCGGGTGGGCGCGGTGCTGACGATCCACGCCGTGCGCGGCATCGGCTTCCGCCTCGCCTCCTCCTGACCCACGCCTGCGGGCGCTGAAGCCGCCCGAGACCCCTGCTCGACGCCGTGAACGCGGTCCGGCCCGCCCGGTGGGGACACCGGGCGGGCCGGACCTCACGGTCGGCGGTCAGTGGTCAGCAGCGGATGGGGGACAGGGTGAAGTCCTCCACGGTGGGCGTCGTGTTGTTGATCCTCGTCTGACGGGTCTGGGGCTTCCAGCCGTCCTTGGCGACGATGATGCTGAGCGGGTTGTTGCGCCGGTCCATCCAGTAGGCGTACTTGCCGTCGGCGTCGGTGGCGAACGTCCAGGACATCGCCCACGAGTCGACCTGGACGACTGTGCCGGGAAGCGGCGCGATGGCGCCCTGGCAGCTACGGCCGGAGACCGTACCCATCAGCTTGCCCCAGCTGGTCGGCGGCTGCGCGATCATCGTGACCGCCACCGGCGGCACGGTGTACGGCGTGTTCTCCTTGATCGCGACCGACGCCGAGTAGGTGCCGGGCTGGTCCACGTTGGCCGTCATGCCGACGGTGACCGTGACCTTCTCACCCGGCGCCAGGGTGACCTTCGACTTGTCGATGGTCAGCCAGCTCACGTCCGCCGGTCCCTCGGCGCACTCCTCGAGGCCGGGCAGCACCTCGCTGTCCTTCGTGGCGTTGAAGCTGCCCGAGGAGCCGCCCACCTTGTAGAAGCCGCACGCCGCGCCACCGCGGTAGCGGGGCGTGTTGGCGTTGGGCAGGTTCGCCCACGAGTCGGTGGCCGGGTCGTACGCGAAGCCGGCGTTGGTGATGGCGCCGCCCTGCGAGCCACCGACGACCAGGAGCTTGCCGTTCGCGACGGCGAACGAGCTGGCCCAGTTGTCGGCCGGAGCGTCCGCGACGGCGGTCCAGGCGTTGGCGCCCGGGTCGAACGCGTAGCTGGACTTCTGGGCGACGGAACCGTCGTTGCCGCCCGTGCAGTAGACGGTGCCCCCGATCCCGCCGCAGGACGCGAACGCCACCGACTTCGGGTAGTTGGGCAGGGTCTCCCAGGCGTCGGTGCCCGGGTCGTAGCGGACCACCGAGTTGGACATCGGCAGGCAGCTGGCCGTGGTGCAGCCGCCGACGGCGTACAGCTTGCCGTCCGCGACGGCCTGACCGGCGGCGGCTCGCGGCGCCGGGTTGTCGGCCTTCCGGGTCCAGGTGTTGGCCGCCGGGTCGTACGACCAGGTGGTGGCGTCCGGTCCGGCGGCGCCCCAGCCGCCGGTGGCGATGATCTTGCCGTCGACGACCCCGACCGTCATGGCGTTGCGGGCGGCGGGGAGGTCGGCGATCGCCGTCCAGGTCTGGGCGATCGGGTCGTACACGTAGTTCTTGGCGCTGGACGTCGTGCCGTCACCGCCGGCGATCGAGTAGATCTTGCCGTCGAGGTTCACCACCCGGTTGTCCATCACGTTGGCCGGGTAGTTGGCGATGCCTGTCCAGGGTGCCGCCTGGGGACCGGCCGGCGCGGCGGCCGCGGTGGCCGACTTGCCGGACGGGCGGGCGGCGAGCGACGTCGGGGTGCTGAGCCGCTGCACCGGCGCGCCGGTCGAGCCGAGCAGCTTCTGCTCGGACAGCTGGGACCCGTCGGCCCGCTGCAGCACGAACCCGCCGTCGCGCTCGCTGAACTCGGCGGTGACCGGGGCCCCGCCGGTGTTGGTCACCGTGAAGGTCTTGTTGACCTTGCCGGTGGGCATCCGGACCGTGCCGGTCACCGACGTCGGCTGCACGGACAGCCGGCCCGCGGTGAGCTGGAAGTTCGCGGCCGTCGCCCAGTCGGCCTCGACGTCGACCTGCTTGGTCTGGCTGACGTAGTTGCCGGCCTTGGCGGTGAACGGGTGCTGGCCGGTCAGCGACGAGAACATCCAGTAGAAGCCGTCGGCGAGTTCGGTGTCGTCCGGGGTCGCCACCGTGGTGGCCTTCTCCGCCGGGCGGTCGTCACTCGTGACGGTGGCGCCGTTGACGTAGCCGTTGTCGTTCTTGTCCCGGACGTGGCCGAGCACCAGGCCGCCGTCGACCGGCTTGCAGACGATCTTGCTGCCGATCAGCACGTTGTCGACCTGCCACCACCATTCCCAGGAGGCGTCGTAGTAGTGGAACCGGACCCGGACCTGCGCCTGGCCCGCCGCCTGCGGGATGGGCACCTCGGTGACCCTCGGCCCGCGCACGTCGGCCGCCTGCCGGAGCACGTTGCTCCAGGTGGTGCCGCCGTCGAGGCTGAGGTCGACGTCCGCCCGGTCGGAGCTCAGCCAGTTGAAGTCCTGGTTGAACCGGATCACCGGTGCGGCGACGTCGGTCAGGTTGACGACGGGGCTGACCAGCGAGGTGTCCTGCCGGCCACCGCTGCCGTAGTCGTCGCTGTCGATGATGGCGAACCCGCCGGAGCCACCGGTGAGGTTGCCCCGGTCACCGCTGTCGGTGAACTTCCAGACCTGGCCGGTGCCGGCGTTGTCCACGACGGACCAGCCGTCGGGCACGCTGGTGCCGTCGAAGGTCTCGTACTCGCCGTCGGAGCTGTTGGTGTAGCCCGGCGCCGTGGTGCACGCGTTCGGGTCGGCCGGTACGGCGATGTTGCTGGTGGTGTTGCCCGAGCCGACCACGACCTCCTTGGTCACGGCCGGGTAGCCCGGGTACTGCGACTCGACCTTGAGCCGGTAGGTCGCCCCGGCCGGCAGCTTCAGGCTGTAGCGGCCGTTGGCGGGAGTGGTGTAGTCGGAGACGGGGAGACCCTCGACGCTCACCTTCGCGTAGAGCGGCCAGCCGTGTCCGGAGCCGTCGGTGACCTGACCGCTGACGGTCACGCTCGGCACCGCGGTCAGCGCGACGTTGAGCGTCGTGGTCGCGTTCGTGGTCACCGTCGCCGAGAGCGTCCTGGTCTGGTAGCCGAACGCCGAGACGGTGACCTGGTAGTCGCCGGCCAGCAGCAGCGACGAGTACGTCCCGTCGGCGGCGGTGGTCAGCGAGCGGGTGGCCGCACCGGTCAGGGCGATGGTGGCGCCGGCGATCGGGGCGCCGGTGGCCGAGTCGGTCACCTTGCCCGCCAGGGTGCCGTTGTCACCGATGGGGGCGGCGTTGAGCAGGGCGAGCGCGTCGAGCCGGCCCTCACCGTAGACGTTGTTGTCGTCGGTGGTGCCGCCGCACTGGGTGTCGGCCTTGTCCACCGCCGTGTCGTTCAGCAGCGCGCGGGTCGCCGTGACGTCACCGACCAGGGTGGGCGCCGCCGACCAGAGCAGCGCGATCGTCCCGGCGAGGTGCGGTGCGGCCATCGAGGTGCCGCTGTAGCTGGCGTAGGAGTTGTCCGGGACGCTGGACCGGACGTTGACGCCGGGCGCCGACAGGTTCGGCTTGATCTCGCCGTTCTGCCCGGCCCCGCGGGAGGAGAAGCTGGCGATGTTGTTGTTGATGTCGTAGGCGCCGGCCGAGTAGTTGCTGGCCAGGCTGCCCGGGGAGCCGCTGGTCTGGCAGGCCGGGCCGTTGTTGCCGTTGGACCAGGTGCCGAAGATGCCCGAGGCCGTCCAGGCGTTGGTCACGTCCTCCATGAACGGCTCGGTGGAGGGCAGCGTGGTGCCCCACGAGTTGTTGATGATGTTCGGCCGCTTGCTGGCGTCCGGGTTCTGCCCGTTGAGGTCGGTGGGCTCCAGCATCCACTGCCCGGAGGAGACCAGGGCGGCGTCGGTCGGGCAGCACCCGTTGGCGGCGATCCACTTGACCTCGGGGGCGACGCCGATCTGGTTGGCGCCGTCGGAGCCGGCCATGGTGCCCATCGTGTGCGTGCCGTGGCCGTCCTCGTCGCACGGCGCGGTGGCGCAGGTGCCGGCGGCGTCGAACCAGTTGTAGTTGTGGTCGAAGGTGCCGTCACCGTTGTTGCCGCGGTACGAGTTGACCAGCGCCGGGTGGTCGAACTGGACGCCGCTGTCGATGCTGGCCACGGTGATGCCGGCGCCCTTGACCCCGTACTGGGACCAGACGTCGTCGGCGTTGATGTTCGCGATGCCCCACTCCAGGGCGTTCACCGACTTCTCGTCGGTGCCCTTGGTGATCTCGGGGAGCTTGTACTCGACCGGGGCGTAGAGGCCGTCCACCTCGGCGTGGGCGGCGAAGTTCTGTGCCATGGTGAGCGAACCGTCGGTGACCTTGATGGCGTTGGTCGCCCAGAAGGCCTGGTACTTCGCGCCCGAGCGGTCGAGCTCGGCGCGGATCTTCGCCTGGCTGTCGGCGGCGGTCTTCTTCAGCGCGTCCGCGACCGCGGTGCCTCGCTTGGCCCAGTCCTTGACGGCACCGGCCTTGCCCAGGTCGGCCTTGGCGCCGAAGTGGATCCAGAAGTCGCCCTCGGTCTTGCCCTGAAGCTGCCGGGTGAGCTCGGGGCGGATCTTGTCGCCGGCGGATGCGCCGGTGCCCGTTCCGGTCTGCGCAGCCTGTGCGCCTGTGCCGGTGGCGGCCATGGTGGTCGCGGCGAGGACCAGGGCCGCGCCCGCGCTCACCAGCCGACCGGCCAGGCCCCTCCTGTGTGGATGTCTCAGCATCGGTGCTGCCTCCTCCAGAACGACCCGCGGATGTTCGAGCCATGGCGGAAGGCGCAGGAGTCCCCTCTCCCGTCGGATCGCACCGGTATGAACGAGCCCCCCAAGCCCCCTAGGCGCCGTGCGGGTCTACGCCGGCTGCCTGAGTGGACACTATGATCGACAGGAAAGCGCGATCAAGCACTCTACGTGAGCAACATGTCACCAACAGGCCCCCGTTGGTCGGCCCGGTTGACATTGACTGTCATGGCGATTCTCGAGAGCGGCGATTTCTGCCGCTGGTTGCTCCGGGCGGGGGTGACGGTGTCCGAGAAGGAAACGAGCGGGGCGACCGGTGGCCTCGACCCGGTGGAGCATCCGTTCCCGCTGGTGATCGGGGTGACGTCGGCACCGGCCGAACGGATCCGCCTCACCGAACTCCTCGACGGCGTCGCGCCCCTGCTCCTGGTGGCCGACCTCGACGAACTGCGCAAGCTGCTCGCGCCCGCGGGGTCGCCGGCGGACCTCGACCTCCCGCCACCGGCCACCCCGGCGCCCTCGGCGCCGGACGACACGCTGGTGATCGACGCCGCCCGCTCCACCGCCCGGTGGGGCGACCGGGAGATCGTCCTCACCCGCCTCGAACGTGACCTGCTGGCCTGCCTGACCACCGAGCCGGTCCGGGTCTGGAGCTACGCCGAGCTGCACCGCGCCGTCTGGCACGACGAGGGGCTGCAACACAAGGCGGACGTGCAGTCCCTGGTCAAGCGACTGCGTCGCAAGCTCGACCAGCTGGGCACCGGTGTCACCGTCGTCGCGGTGCGCGGCGTCGGACTCCGGCTGACCGACCACCGGCGCCCCCGCGCGCAGGGCACGGGCCACCCGCCGGGCGGTCGCTAGGCCCGAGCCGCCAGTTGCCGCGTACGTCGTGGAGCGTACGGGCGTACCCGCCCTGCCGTATCTCGGCCGTCGTCCCACGTCGGATGGCACGCCGCCCGCTCCCTGAAAACATGACTGGTCGATCGACGCGCGTCCCGGCTCGCTGGCGGCGTCCGACCACAAGGGGGCAGCGAATGGCAGCGAATCGGATCAGGAAGGCCGGCGCTGGAGCGTCCGCGGATCTCGGGAACGGCATGGCAGCGTCGCCCGGCGCGGCGCCGGTGCGCGGGCCGCGGGCGGTGGCTGCCCCTGGCCGGCGTTGGGGCTGGTGGGGCATCGTTTTCGTGGTCGCCTTCGTCGCCAGCATCGCCGCCGGAAACGCGCTGAAGGTGGGGGATAGCCTCTACCTGCCCGACGCGTCGGTCGCGCAGTTGCGTGACTTCTATGCCGACAGCGGCGCCGCCGTGCTCGTGCAGTCGGCGTTGCAAGTCCTGGCGGCGGTCGCCCTGTACCGGTTCGGGTGGCGGCTGCGCACGGCCCTGCGCGCGGAGGGCACCCGTGCCGGTGCGGTGATGGGTTGGGCGACCGCGATCACCGCGGGCTCACTGCTCGCCTCCGTGCTGTGCGGGCTCGCCCTGCTGCTGGTCGTGGCGCAGGCCGGCGACACGACCGTCGCCGGTCTCGGCAGGGCCGCGCTGGTGCTCGGCGGTGCGGCGCACCTGCTCGGCTCCGGCCTGCTGATCACTGCGGCCTCGGCGGTCGCGCGGCGTTCCCACCGGCGGCCACGGTGGGTGTTCGCCTATGGGCGGTTCGTGGGACCGTTGGTGGCGGCCTCCGCCCTCTCCGTCCTGTTGCCGCCGCTCGTCCGGCCGGAGCCGGCGTTCCGGCTGCTCGCGGCGGTCTGGCTCGTCGGCGTGGGCATCGGCGTCCTGCGTCGGGGCCTCGTCGACACCCGCTCCGGCCCGCCGTCGTCTCCTATCGAGGGCCGGGCGTGACGTGGCGTCCGTCCCGACTGCGCCCGGAGCGGTCCGTCGGCGCGCCTTCGACGAACCCGGGAGGACGGGACGGTGCAGCCCCTAGGCTGACGGAAGGAGGTGGCAGCGGTGGGTGCTGGCGGTCAGGGCCGGTCGACGGTGCGGCGGAAGCGCCTGCTCCTGGCCGGCCTGCTCGCGGTGGTCGGGTTGATCCTGCTGCTGCTCGGGCTCACCGTCGCCAACGGCGCCGTCGCCGGCGTCGAGGTCGTGCTGGCCCTGCTGCTCCTGATCGGCAGCTACGCGATCCAGTACGCGGCCCGCCGCGACACCGTCTACCGGGACGAGCGGCCACGGTGAGCGGGCCGGAGCCGGAACCCCGCTAGGCTGGCCGGCGTGGATCAGGAAGACCGGATCGCGCTGTTCCTCGACTACGAGAACCTGGCGCTGGGTGTGCGCGACCATCACGGTGGCCGGGCGTTCGATTTCCGCCCGATCGCCGACGCTCTCGCCGAGCGCGGCCGGGTGGTGGTGCGCCGGGCCTACGCGGACTGGTCGTACTTCGACGAGGACCGGCGGATGCTCACCCGGTCGCACGTCGAGCTCATCGAGATACCGCAGCGGATGGGCGCGTCGCGGAAGAACGCGGCCGACATCAAGATGGCCGTCGACGCCGTCGAGCTGGCCTTCGAGCGGGGGTACATTTCCACGTTCGTGATCTGCACGGGGGACAGCGACTTCACGCCGCTGGTGCACAAGCTCCGCGAGCTCAACAAGCGGGTGATCGGGGTCGGCGTGGAGAATTCCACCTCGGCGCTGCTGCCGCCCGCCTGCGACGAGTTCCTCTTCTACGACCGCCTAGAAGGGGTTGACGTGCCGCCGGCGGCCGGCCGTCGGGGTCGGGGGGCCCGCCCGGCCGAGCCCGAGGCGCCGCCGCCGGCCGAGCTGCCGGCGGAGCCGCCGGCCGAGGCGCCGCCGGCCGGGGAGGAGCCCGCGCGGGACGTCGACACGCTCGCCGTGCTGGTGGCGCAGACCGTGGCCGGCATGCAGGGCAGCTCCAGCGGCGAGGTGACCGCCTCCGGGCTGAAGCGCACCCTGCTGCGCAAGGACCCGACGTTCAGCGAGTCCGACTACGGCTTCCGTACCTTCGGGGAGCTGCTGCGCCACCTGGCCGGGCACAACGTCATCGAGCTCGCCGCGGGGCCCGCCAAGGGCGACCCGGAGGTGTCGCTGCCCGAGCGGGGCGACCGGGAGGTGGCCTTCGCGCTGCTGCGGTCGGTGGTGGTGGACCTGGCCGGCGAGGGCGGCGCGGTGGCGCTGTCCGGGCTGAAGGACCAGGTCCGCCGGGCGCGGCCGGACTTCAGCGAGAAGAAGCTCGGCTACCGCAGCTTCCTCCAGTTCTGCAAGGCGGCCGCCACGAGCGGCGCGGTGGCGCTGCGGTGGAGCCCGGAGGCCGAGGACTACCTGCTCACCCCGCAGACCCCCTGACGGCCGGTGCCGCCCCCGTTCAGGTCCGGCGGCACAGCAGCGGGTCGAGCACCGGGAGCCGGAGCGGGTCCAGGCAGACGCCCGCCATCGTGGGGTTGCTCGGGGACGGCGAGCCGGTTGGCGTCGCCGTGGGGCTCGCGGTCGGCGCCACCGCCGGGGGTGGGCTCCCGGTCGGGCTCGCCGCCGGGGGAGGGGGCGCCGGCGCGGTCGCCGGGGGCGTCGTGGCGCGCGAGGGCGCCGGCAGCACGATCGGCGCCGTGCCGACCCGGGCCGGGGTTCCGGCGAGAGCCGGGCGCCGGGCGCCGTCGGCCGGCCGGGGGAACCGGGTGGGCTGGCCGGCCGGCGGCCGGGTCGCGGCGTCGTCGGGCTGGCCGGGTGTGCGCAGGACCGGGTCCGGTGCGAGGTCGTCGTCGGGTCCCGCGGCGGGACCGTCCGTGGCCGCCCCCGCCGGGCGCACCGGACCGGCCGTGGCCGGCCAGGTGCCGGCGGCCGCCATCCCGAGGAGCACCGCGACCGCCACGGCGCCGGCCGCGACCAGGCGCTCCGGACGCCGCCGTTCCGCCGGGGCGTCCGCGACGCCGAGCGGTCGCGGCGGTCGCGGCCGGGCGGCGCGGTGCGCGGCCAGCAGCCCGTCGAGCTGCGTGACGACCGCGTCGCGGCCCCCCGTGGCGGCGGCGTACGCGAGCGTGAGGTAGAAGCGGAAGTTCGCCGCGCCGGTGGCCGGCACCCGCAGCCCGGCCGGGCGCCGGCCGTCACCGGGGTGCAGCAGGGTGACCGGCAGGTCGGGGTGGTGCCCGAGGCCGAGCAGGTCACCGTGGGCCCACTCGCGCCGGCCGGCCGGCCCGGTGAACGCGACCCGCCGGTCGGTCACCACGGCGGCGCCGGTGTCGACCACCCGCAGCCCGGCCGGGAGCGCGCCGTCGGCCGGGTCGAGCAGCTCGGCGGTCAGCGCCGGATCCGGCGCGGGGAGCCCGGGCAGGTGCCGGGCCTCCGCCTCGACCAGCTCCACGACCGGCACGATGCGGTAGACCACCTCACCGTCGTCGAGCTCGACCGGCAGGTCGGTGCCGGGGAGAGTGCACCCGTGGAACCCGGTCGCCTCGATCACGAGCCGTTCCAGGTGCTCGGTGCGCCGGCGCCACGTCCGGGCCGCCGCCTCGTACGCACGCCGCCGGCGCTCGTTCTCGCGCCGCGTCCATGCGATCTGCCGTCCCAGCTCGGGGTGACGCCCGGCCGGGGTGGACCGTTTCGTCGTCACGCCCGGTACAACGTCCTCCACGGAGGGTGGACACGTGAGGGCGGCTATCGTCCGCTTTGGCACCGGTACGTCCGTGCGACAATCCGCACATGGCGCAGATCGTCCAGTTGCTGGCCTCGGCGGTGCACCGCTACGTGGGCCGGCCGGCCGACGGCCCGGCCCCGGCGCCGCCGGGCGAACTGGTCGAGGAGGTCCGGATCCGGGCCGGCCTGGGCATCGTCGGCGACCGCTACTTCGGCCGGCCGGCGCACCGGGAGGCGAGCGTGACCTTGATCGCGCAGGAGTCGCTGCCTCCCGGCGCCGACCTCACCCAGGTCCGGCGCAACGTGCTGACCCACGGCATCGCCGTGGACGAGCTGGTCGGCCTGGTGCTCACCCTGGACTCCGGGGACGGGCCGGTCCGCCTGCGGGTCCACCGGGCCGCGCCGCCCTGCGCCTGGCTGGACGTCACCGTCGCGCCGGGCACCTGGAAGGCGCTGCGCGGCCGGGGCGGCGTCCGCTGCGCCCCGCTCACCGACGGCGTCCTGCGGGTCGGGCCGGTCGAGGTGACCGTCGACTCCTGACCGGGCCCGGGAACTTTCCGGCCCCGCCGGCCGACCAACGTGCGGCCCTCCGGTCGGCGGCGGGGTGACGAGGAGGACGTCGGGATGAACCGAGCGGGGCTCGCGCCCGTACCGTCGATCGTGACGGTGGTGGACCGGCGGGCCGGTCGCGGATGAGCCCCGAGGCCGACGACGAGCAGGTGACCCGGTGGGCGCAGCGGGCCGGCCGGGGCGACCAGCAGGCCGCCGCCGCGTTCGTCCGGGCCCTCCAGGGCCCGGTGTGGCGGTTCCTCGCGCACCTGGCCGGCCCCGCCGAGGCCGACGACCTGACCCAGGAGACGTTCCTGCGCGCGCTGCGCGGCCTGCCCGGTTTCGCCGGCCGGTCCACGGCCCGCACCTGGGTGTTCACCATCGCCCGCCGGGTCGCCGTGGACCACGTCCGGGCCGCGACGGCACGCCCCCGGGTGGCCGCGCTGCCGGACTGGCAGGCCGCCGCCGAGGCGGCCGGGGCGGTCACCCCGGGCGGGGACGAGACGGTGACCCTGCGCGGGCTCATCGCCGGGTTGGCCCCGGAGCGGCGGGAGGCGTTCGTCGCCACCCAGGTGCTCGGCCTCTCCTACGCCGAGGCGGCCGAGGTGTGCGGGTGCCCGGTCGGCACCATCCGGTCCCGGGTCGCCCGGGCCCGCGAGGACCTCGTCGCCGCCTGGCAGGGCGACGCCCGGCCCAGCCGGGTGGTCTGACCGCGCCCGGCCGGTCAGGCGGCCCGGCGGTCGCGGGCCTGCGCGGCGTACGGCCCGCCGGGCAGCAGCCGCAGCGGGGCGGGCTCGGACGGCTCCTCGGTGCGCAGCGCCCAGCGCGACCCGGCCGACCGGCCCTGCCGGGGCGGCGTGCCGCCCGGGCGCCACCTGGGCCGGGCGAGCAGCACCATCACCACCCAACCGACCAGCAGGAAGCCGTGGCTGACCAGCCGCTGCACCGCCACCTGCCCGGTGATCAGGTCGTTCACCGACAGCAGCACCAGGGTGGCGACGAACGCGCTGAGCATCGGCAGCAGCCCCGCCGGGGCGGACCGCCGCAGCGCCACGTAGAGGAAGCCGGCGCCCACGGCCACGTTCCAGGCGGCCGACTCGTGCCAGAGGTGCTGGCCGGTGGTGTGCGCGTGGTCGATCACGGCCTCCCGGCCCACCTGGGCCAGGCCGAGCACGAGCTGCACCGCGCCGAGCAGCCCGAGCACCCCGCGCAGCCCGAGCGCCGCGCGCTCCGGCCACGCGGGCCGGGCCGGCGGCGCCGCGGCGAGCACCGCGTCGACCAGATCGGGCACCGGCGGGGCCAGCTGGGTACGGGCCCGCCGGGTCACCGCGACGGCCGCCTCGAACCAGCCCCGGCAGCCGGCGCAGCCCGCCAGGTGCGCCTCGGCCGCCGCGCTCTCCGACCGGGTCGCCTCCCCGTCCAGCTGCGCCGACAGGATCTCCCGCCACTGCTCACACGCCATGTACAGGTAGTCGTCCGCACCGCCCGCCTGGTTCCCGACGCCGGTCCGCGGGATGCGGGGCGTGCGGCCTGGCCCGGTGGGCCCGCGCCGACGAAGGGCGTGACCGGGTACGCCGGGCGGCGGGCGGCTGTGCCATGGTGGGCGCTCCGGGCCGCCGTGGCGTGTGCCCCGACCGGGAGGGAGCGGCCATGGGGGAGGGCTCGTCGGGGCCGCTGCACGGGGTCCTTGTCGCCGACTTCTCCCGCATCCTGGCCGGGCCGTACGCGACCATGCTCCTCGCCGACCTGGGCGCCGACGTGGTCAAGGTGGAGGCGCCGGGCGGCGACGACACCCGGACCTGGCAGCCGCCGGTCCGCGACGGGGTCTCGACCTACTACCTCGCGGTCAACCGCAACAAGCGTTCGCTGGTGCTCGACCTCGCCGACCCCGACGACGCGGTGCTGGCCCGCCGCCTCGCCGCCCGGGCCGACGTCATGATCCAGAACTTCCGGCCCGGCGCGCTGCGCCGCTTCGGCCTCGACCACGACACCGTCACCGCCGCCAACCCGCGCCTCGTGTACGCCTCGATCAGCGGGTTCGGCGCGGCCGGCGGCGCGGACCTGCCCGGCTACGACCTCATGGTGCAGGCGGCCTCCGGGCTGATGAGCCTGACCGGGGCGGCGGACGGCCCGCCGTACAAGGCCGGGGTGGCGGTCTTCGACGTGATCGCCGGGCTGCACGCGGCGGTCGGGATCCTGGCCGCGCTGCACCACCGGGCGGCCACCGGTGTCGGGCAGCATGTGGAGGTCGACCTGCTCTCCTCGGCCCTGTCCGGGCTGGTCAACCACACCAGCGCGCACATTGCCGGGGGAGTGGTGCCGCATCGGATGGGCAACGCCCACCCGAGCATCGTGCCCTACGAGCCGCTGCCCACGGCCGACGGTGAGCTGGTGGTGATCGCCGGCAACGACGGGCAGTTCCGCACGCTGTGCCAGGTGCTCGGCCTGCCCGGGCTGCCCGACGACCCGCGGTTCCGGCGCAACCAGGACCGCACCGCGCACCGCGAGGCGCTGCGATCGTTGCTGGTGGCCGCCCTGGCCCGGCGGACCAGCGCCGAGTGGTTCCGCGAGCTGCGCGCGGCGGGCGTGCCGTGCAGCCCGATCAACCCGGTCGCCGACGGGCTGGCCCTGGCCGACGGGCTCGGCCTCGACCCGGTGGTAACGGTCGGCGGCGTGCCGGGGGTGCGCCACCCGATCGGGCTGTCGGCCACCCCGCCCCGCTACGACCTGCCGCCACCGGGGCTGGACGAGCACGGCGCCGAGCTGCGCGCCTGGCTGGCCGGGTGAGCGGTCAGGCGTCGCGGCGGCCAGCAGATCGTCGACCCGCCACTACGACAACGTGGCCAGAATGGGCATCAACCAGTACAACAAGATGCAGAACCAGGTCCGCAAGGTGTCCGGCTTCGGGTACCTCTTCGAGCTGGACCACATCATCGAGCAGCGCCTCATCCGGCGGCTCCGCGAGTGGACCGAGGCCGTGCCGGAATCCCTGGCCTTCCAGGCGTTCCTGGTGCCCAAGAACGCCGCCGTCGCCGCCGAGATGATCCGCGTCGACCCGTCCTCGCACGTGATCCGCTACGTCCACCAGGCGAAGACCGACCTCATGCGGACCCTCATCCCGCACGGGTCCGAGGGCCTCTTCACCGTGCAACAGGTCGCGGACGCGACGCTGTTCACCCTGAAGTCGCTGGACGCGCACACCTACGTGAAGACGATCGACGTGCTGGAGGAGGACTTCCGCTTCCTCGCGGAGGCCCTCGGGCAGAAGATGCCCCGACTCCGGCCGTGGGACGAACTCACCGAGGACCTCTTCACCGCGGCCAACGGCTGGCCTCAGGCGAAGTAGACCGGATGCGGCAGGCGCCGTTCCTGCTCACCGCGAGGGTGGGCGTCGCAACGCGAGTTCAGCTCCCGGCCGCGGGCATCCGTGCGATAGCTTGTGGCCCCATGGGATCCGTGGACCTGGTCCTGGCCGTCGTGGTCGCCGCGGCCAACCTGGCCGTCGCCGCCGTGCTGCTCGCCAGGAGCCGTGGCGGCACGGTGGTGCCCCGGATCGTCGGCCGCCCGCAGCCCTTCCCACGCCTGCGGGCCGCGATGCACGCCTGCCTCGGGCTCGGGATGGGCGTCGGCTGGCTCGTCAAGGACATCTTCCCGCCCCACTCCATGGGCGACACGGTGGTGTTCAACGTGACAAGGATCCTGCTGGTGGCTGGCCTCGTCACCGCCCTGCTGGGCGCCTTCAAGCACGCGCGAGCAGACCATGAGCGAGGCCGGCGGCACGCCGACGCCACCATCATCAAACGTGTCGAGGGCTGACCGGACGGGTGCGGGCGGGTCAGTCGGCAATGCCGGTGAAGCCGGTCACGTGCTCGGCCCGCAGCCGGACCAGCAGCTCGCCGGGCACGGCGTTGCGCCGGCCGTACTCCTCGGCGCGGTCGGCGCCCATGTAGCGGGCGGCGATCCGGGTGGACCAGGGAAGTGACTCAGCCGGGTCCTCGCTGATCGTCACCGGGCCCCGCACGGTGACGAAGGCGTAGGGCGGGTGCTCCTCGTCGACGGTCAGCGCCGCGCGCGGGTCACGGGCCAGGTTGCGCCCCTTCACGCTGCCGCCGCCGGTGTTGAAGACGAGGTCGTCGCCGTCGAGCACGAACCAGATCGGGGCCACGTGCGGAGAGCCGTCGGCCCGCACGGTGGCCAGCTTCCCCGTCCGGGTGCCGGCGGTGACGAAGGCCCGCCACTGTTCGTCGCTCATCCGCTGTGCCATGCGGCCATTCTGACCCACCACCCCGACAGCCCGGCCGGTGCCCGTTCCCAGCCACTTCACAGCCGCGCGACCTGTCCGGCCGGCCAGGCCCGGCTAACCTTGACCGGCCCGCCGCCCCTCTGACCTGGGAGATCACACGGTGTCGTACCCCATTGCCGCCGGACCGGCCGGTCCGGTCCCGCCGCGCCGACCCGCGCGGCGGCCCTGGCCGCGGTGGGCCCGGTGGTGCGTGGCGGTCGGCACCACCCTCATGACGCTCAGCGGGGTGGCGCTGGGCGGCAGCGCCTGGCTGCTGCACGCGGCGACGGGTGAGGTCACCCGGCAGAACCTCCTCGGCGCCGCGGCCGCGCCGAGCGAGCAGCACCGGACGATCACCGGGGCGAAGAACATCCTGCTCGTCGGGGTCGACACCCGCCCGCATCAGGACCCGAGCCAGCTCACCCGGGCGGACTCGATCATCCTGCTGCACATCCCGGCCGACCACACCCAGGCGTACCTGGTCTCGCTGCCCCGGGACTCGCTGGTCACCATCCCCGCGTACGACAACGGGGCCACACCGTTCCGCGGCGGGCAGAACAAGATCAACGCCGCCTTCGCGTTCGGCAGCCGGGGGCTGACCGGCTCCGCGGCGCTCTCGCACGGCTTCGAACTGCTGGCGCTGACCGTCCGCGACCTGACCGGCATCACCCCCGACGCCGGCGGGATCATCGACTTCCAGGGCTTCAAGAAGATCGTCCAGGTGCTCGGCCAGGTCTGCATGTACGTCGACGAGACCACCACCTCGATCCACGTCGGGCACGACGCCGCCGGCAAACCCGCCGCGCCGTACGCGATCAACCCGGACGGCACGGTCAACCACCGCATCCCCGGCGTCACCCCGAACGTCTACACCAAGGGCCAGCACTGCCTCGACCCGGCGCAGGCGCTGGACTTCGTCCGGCAGCGGGACCTGCTGGCCAACCACGACTTCGACTACGGCCGGCAGCGCCACCAGCAGCAGTTCGTCAAGGCGGTGCTCGCGCAGGTGGTCAGCCAGGGCCTGGACTCGCCGACGAAACTGCCCGGGCTGCTGTCGGCGGTCGGCCGGACCATGACCGTGGACGACGGCGGCATCCCGCTCGCCGACTGGGCGTTCGCCATGCACGGCGTCCGGCCCGACGCGATCACCACGCTCAAGACCAACGGCGGCACCTTCAACAGCCGTACCGTGCCGGGCGTCGGCAGCGCCGAGATCCTCAGCCCGACCAGCGTGCAACTGCTGCACGCGGTCCGCGACGACACGGTTGCCGCGTTCGTCGCGGCCCACCCGACCTGGGTGGCCGACTCCGGCCCGACCCCCGCCGACCACTGACCCCGGCGGGAGCGGGAAGCCTGGCCGGTACTCTGGCGATCATGGCGGACTGGGAGATCCGTCCGGCTTCGGTGGCGGACGTCGAGGCGGTGGCCGAGTTGCGGGCCGTGGTGCTGCGGGCGGATCTGGAGCGGCTCGGGCGGTACGACGAGCAGCGGGTGCGGCAGCGACTGCGCGACGGGTTCGCGCCGGAGCACACGTGGGTGATCGAGGTGGGCGGCGTGTTCGGTGGCTGCGTGTCACTGCGGCCGGCTGGGGACGCTCACTGGCTGGAGCACTTCTACCTGGCCCCGCACCTGCAGGGTGGCGGCATCGGTGCGGCTGTGCTGCGCGGGCTGCTGGAGCAGTGCGACCGCGATGGCAGCCTGGTCCGGCTGAACGTGCTGCAGGGCAGTCCGGCCCGGCGGCTGTACGAGCGGCACGGTTTCACGATGGAGACCGAGGATCCGGTGGACGTATTCATGGTGCGCGAGCCCGCCTCGATCATCCGTGTCCGCTGACCGTCCGATGAGCTCGCGGAGCCAGTGGACCAGGGATGCCATGAGGCCTTACCCCGGCACGGACAGGTGCCCGGGCCGGGGCTCGCACGCCGTGAGGGGCCGGCCTCAGGTGCGCGGCGCGGCCACGGCGGCCTGGGCGTCGACGACGCCCCAGCCGTACAGCGGCGTGTAGACGCCGCGCAGCCCGACGACAGGGGTCCGGGCGGTCGACATCAGCACCGAGTACACGTTGGCCACGCCGCGCCCCTGGGCGACGAGAAGCGCCGCCACCCCGGACACGTACGGCGTGGCCATCGATGTGCCGGCGAAGGCGTCGTAGTCACCCTGCCCGCAGGTGGCCGAACCGGCGCCTACCGGGACGCTGGACCAGACGTCGTCGTCGCAGTTGACCAGACCGGCCCCGCCGGGCGCGGCGACCGCCTTCAGATCGGCCTTCACCCCCAGGTTCGAGTACCACGCCTTGACCTCGTTCCGGTCGGTCGCGGTGACGCAGAGGGCGCCGGCCTCCCAGGCCGGGGTGTCGCACAGCGGCGCCGTCTCGTTGCCGGCGGCCGCGATGACGGCGACGCCCTTCGCCTGCGCGTATGCGATCGCCGCGGTCACCTCGGACTCCAGGCCGGTGAGGGTGAGGGCCTGGGTGCCGGGCTGTGCGCCGAGGCTGAGGTTGACCACCTTGGCACCGCGGTCGGCCGCGTAGCGGATGCCCGCGGCGATGTCGGCGAAGCTGCCGCTGCCCGCCTCCAGCACCTTGATCGGCATGATCTTCGCGTCGCGGGCGACGCCGGCGACACCCACACCGTTGCCGGTGGCCGCGGCGGCGATGCCGGCCACGTGGGTGCCGTGCTCGTCGCCGGCATCGGGCAGGCCGTTGGGGCCGCGCCAGTCGCCGTTGCCGCAGGAGGTCGTGCCGCAGTCGACGAAGGTCGCGCCGGGGACGAGCTTGGCCACCAGATCCGGATGGCCGAGGTCGACGCCGGTGTCCACCACCGCGATGACCACCCCCGCCCCCGTGCTGGTCGCCCAGGCCTGCTCGGCATGGATCTGCCGCAGACCCCACTGCCTGTCGTACAACGGATCGTTGACGGCCGCCTGGGCGGGTGCCGCGGTGGCCGCCACCAGCGCGGTGACGACCGCGGTGGCGGCTAGTAAGCGGGTGAACGGCATGAGGTTCTCCTCCCGACGGACAGCAGTTCATCTATGCATCGGGGATGGAGCGCGAAATGCAACAGCGGCCGGATCTTCCGACCGGCAAGTGCCGTCCATCAGCGCCCGCCCGTCGGTCAGCTGGCCGGCGGGCACCTTCCCGCCGTCCACCTCGACCAGGACCGGGCTGCCGTCGCGGAGGTCCGCGAAATCACCGGTGCCGGCCCGGGTGGTGCCGGTGCGGATCAGCCAGCTCGGCGTCAGCCGTAGCGTGCCAGGCGTCGGTAGCGCCGAGATCCTCAGCCCGACCAGGGTGCAACTGCTGCACGCGGTCCGCGACGACACGGTTGCCGCGTTCGTCGCGGCCCATCCGACCTGGGTGGCCGACTCCGGCCCGACCCCCGCCGACCACTGACCCCGGCGCGACCCGAGAGGTTCGATCCGGGCTGGTCGACCGGGCGGTCGAAACCGGCGTCAAGCCGCGCCATCGGTGTCGGCAACCGGAGAACCGCTCGCAGGGGTGGGCTCCGGTTCAGGGCCGAGGGCGGCGGCCGCCTCAATCCCGAGATCCCGAAAGTACGGCCATCCCTGTCGGCCGCCGCGAAGATCACCGAGCCGTACCGTGAGGAATGCGTCAGCCGAGAGCCAGGCTCGGCCGTAGACGCCACCCCACTCGGCCAGGAAGTCCTGCTTGTCGACGTACTTCCTGGCGACGTACAGCCCTGCCACGTCCAACATCGCGATCGCGCGGTTGATGAGGTCGAAGTTGTCCGGCTCCTCGTCGCGCAGTCGGAGGACCGACTCCACCGTCTGGGCGCGAGTGAAGAGAAGCCGCCGCCCTCGCTGCAGGTCCGCTTCCACCAGACGCTCGTGCAGCTTGAGAAACAGGTCCCGGCGGTCCTGTCTCCGGCGGTCCTTGTAGGAGAGGCCGGTGAACGCCAGAGCGGCGATCGAAATCAACAGCGATGCAGAGGAGCTGACCTGGGGAAGCCACCCCGCGTCCGTCATGCCCCGAACGTAGCGGAACAACTCAATCGCCTGTAGTCCGAGAACCGTCAGGATGACGGCGACGCCGCCGCCGGGACGCGGCACCGGCCTGACGGCGGGGAACAGCGTGTCACGTTTCGCAGCCGAGGTCGACCACCGTGTCGCCGATGCCTGCTCAGGGCATGGTTGGTGGGCGTTGGGGGCCCGGTGTCCTTAGCTGAGCTGCTCGGCCCGGGCGACGATGATGCCCTCCGGCCCGCGGACGTGGATCACCGTCCGAGTGCGTCCCGGGCGGCGGCGGAACCGGCGGGCATCACCCGCCCCGCAGTGGCCGAGACGGCGTTACGCACCTCGTCCGCCAGTCGCGCCGAGCTGCCACCCGCCGCTCGCAGCTGCTCCAGGCCCATCCGGCCGAGGACTGCGGCAGCGACGAGGTAGCCGGCGGTCAGCCCGGACGCGGCCAGCCGCCGAGGCAGGAACGACTCCAGCATGCGCAGCGCAGTCGTCGACGCCGCCCCGACGCCCAGCACCAGACAGCCTCCGGCCGTAGCCAACAGCGCGAGGCCGACTCCTGCGGGCAGGGCGGCATCGGCGAGTTGTTGGCGAACCTCCCGCACCTCCTCGCGGACCACGTCGGCCACGTCCGCCGCCAGGCGATCAGTGGGACTGGCCGTGGCCCGGGCCCGTCCTGGCTGGCCTGCCGCCTCTTCCGTCATCGCTCATTCCCCTCCCGCGCGACCAAGCGGCACCCGCATACCCTCAGGCTCTGCCGACACACCCGAGGTCCGGATGCTTCCCGAACAACCCTCGGCGGGTGGCTGCGGCGTGACGCGGGCGTGACGGCGGGGCGACGGCCGCGCGGGACCCTCGGCGGCGTGAGCAGCTTCCCGGGCAGCCCGCGTACCCTCCGCGGCGCCATCATCGCGGTGGACCCGCTGGGGCCGCTGTCCCGGGTGGTGGTGTTCCAGTACAACCCGGACCAGGTGCAGCGCACCATCGCGCCCCGCTCCGGCGGGGAGTCCGGGCAGCGTGCCGCCGACGCGCACCGGGCCTGGGGCGCGCCCACCGAGACGATCACCATGACGGTCGACGTCGACGCCGCCGACCAGTTGGAGACCGGCGATCCGGTCGCCGCCACCGTGGGCGTCCTGCCCCAGCTGTCGGTGCTGGAGATGCTCCTGCACCCGGGCAGCGTCCGGGTGATCGCCAACTCGGTGCTGCTGGCCGCCGGGACCATCGAGATCCTGCCGGTGGAGCTGCCCATGGCGGTGCTGGTCTGGGGGCCGGCCCGGGTGGTGCCGGTGCGGATCACCCAGCTCGGCGTCACCGAGCAGGCGTTCAACCCGGCGCTCAGCCCGATCCGGGCCACCGTGGACGTCTCCGCCCAGGTGCTCACCTACGACGACCTGTCGCTGACCGACGTCGGCTACGGGCTCTACCTCGCGCACCTGGTCGCCAAGGAGGTCCTCGCCGTGGTGGGCGCGGTCTCCGGTGCCGTCGACGCCGTCACCGACCTGGCCGGAGCGTGAGATGACCGGGCGCTACGACTCCGTACCCGTCGCCGGAACGACCGTGCCCGACGGCGCCGGCGGCCTCCGCGAGGTGCGCTACCTGCGGCGGCGGCCGCTGCCGGAGCTGCGCGACGTGCGGGCCGCCGCCACCCACCGGGTGACCGCCTCCGACCGGCTCGACCTGGTCAGCCACCGGTACCTCGGCGACGCCACCGCGTGGTGGCGGATCGCCGACGCCAACGGGGCGCTCGACCCGGAGGCGCTGACCGGCCCGGACGCCGAGGGCGAGCTGATCGTCATCCCGCTGCCGGGGGTGTGACGTGCTGCTCGGGTCCGGGCTGCGGCTCACCGTCCTGGCGGGACGGACCGTGCCGCTGCCGCTTTCGGTGGACCTGGCCCAGCGGTGGCGCTCCACCCGGGTCACCGAGAGCGACGCCGAGCGCAGCGCCTTCTCGCTGGTCTTCGACGCCGGCCGGGCCGGGCCGCTCGCCGCCGTGGACAGCCCGTTCGGGCCCACCGGGCCGCTGGTCCCGTTCGCCCGGGTGGTGCTGGTGCTCACCTTCGGCGTGGTGCCGGTGGTGCTCTTCGACGGGATCGTCACCGAGACCCGGCTCGACCCGGGCACCGGCGCCGGGCGGGCCACCTTCACGGTCACCGGGGAGGACGTCGGCAACCTGCTCGACCGCGAGGACCGCGACGTCGAGCATCCCGCCCTCGACGACTACCTGACCGTGCTGAAGATCCTCGCCCCGTACGCGGCGCGCGGCATCCTGCCGAAGGCGCTGCCCGCCCCGGTCACCGACCCGCCGCTGCCCATCGACCGCATCCCCACCCAGCACGGCACCGACCTGGAACACCTGGCTGAACTGGCCGAGCGGCACGGCTACGTCACCTACGTCGACCCCGGCCCGGTGCCCGGGATCAGCTCGTTCTACTGGGGACCGCCGGTCCGGCTCGGCCTGCCGCAGCCCGCGCTCGCCGTCGACCTGGGCTCGGACAGCAACGTGCGGGAGGTCTCCTTCCGCACCGAGGCGACCCGGCCGGCCACCGTCACCGGGGCGGTGCACGACCGGCGGACCGGCGTCACCCTGCCGGTCGCCGCGGTGGTCAGCACCCGGCCGCCGCTGGCCGCCGTGCCGTTCGCCCTCGCGAACGCCGGGGACGTGCGGCGGCGGCGGCTGCGCGAGGGCAGCAGCGACGCGGTCTCCGCCTTCGCCCGCGCGCAGAGCGAGGTGGACCGCGGCGCCGACGCGCTGGTCGCCGAGGGCACCGCCGACGGCGCCCGGTACGGGGCGGTGCTGCGCCCCCGCGGCCTGGTCGGCATGCGCGGCGCCGGCTGGAGCCACGACGGCCTCTGGTACGTCCGCCAGGTGGAGCACGACCTCGCCCACGGCGGCTACCGGGTCGGCTTCACCCTCTCCCGGGACGGCCACGGCTCGGTCACCCCCGCGCTGCCCCGGAGCCCACTGTGACCACCCGGGAGGAGCCGCGATGACCCGGCAGTTCTTCGGCGTCTACCGGGGAAAGGTGGAGCAGAACCTGGACCCGATGCTGCGCGGGCGGGTGCAGGTCTCCGTCCCGAAGGTGCTCGGCGACGGCCGGCTGGCCTGGGCCGAACCGTGCGTGCCCTACGCCGGCAACGGCGTCGGCGGTTTCAACCTGCCGCCGGTGGGCGCCGCCGCCTGGGTGGCGTTCGAAGGCGGCAACCCCGACTATCCGGTCCTGCTCGGCTGCTACTGGCAGGTCGGCGAGTCGCCCGCGCCCGGGCTGCCGCAGCAGCGGGTGTTCCAGTCCGACTCGGTCAGCGTCACGGTCAGCGACCTGCCCATGGTGGGCGGGCTGACCATCGAGGTCGGGCCGCCGGCCGTCCTGATCCCGCTCAAGGTGGTGCTCGGCCCGGGCGGGATCGAACTGTCCACCGGCGCCACCAAGGTCGTCCTCGACGGCGTGCGGGTCTCGGTCAACGACGGCGCGCTGGAGGTGATGTGATGCCCGCACCCCTCGTCCACCAGGGCGCCGTGGTGATCTGCGCGCACGGCGGCCAGGCCATGCCCACCGTGCCCAACCCCCGGGTACGCGTCGGCGGGCAGGCCACCGTGCTGCTCGCCGCGCCGTGGACGGTGGCGGCGTGCCCGTTCCCGCCGGTCTCCGGCGGCCCCTGCGTGACCAGCGTGTGGAGTCTCGGCAGCGTCCGTGTCCGCTCGATGGGCCAGCCCCTCGTGCTGGCCTCCGGCCTGGCCACCTGCGCGCCGACCGGGGTGCCCCTGGCGGTCACCGCCAGCCAGTTCCGGGCGGTGGCCACGTGATCCCCGGCCGGCACGTCGGCTTCCCGCTGCGCGTCGGCGGCCGGGGCCGCACCGCCCTGGTCGGCGACGAGGACTACCTGCGCGGCCTGGTCGAGGCGGTGCTGTTCACCCGCCCCGGCGAACGGGTCAACCGGCCCGACTTCGGCAGCGGCGTCGACCGGCTGGTCTTCGCCCCGGCCGGCGACGAGATGGCGCACGCCACCCGGGCGCTGGTGCACGGCGCCCTGCAACGCTGGCTCGGCGACCTCGTGCAGATCGACGACGTACGGGTCGAGGCGGTCGACGCCCAGTTGCGGGTCACCGTCAGCTACGTGCCGCTGGTCGCCGGGGCGGCCGTCGGCGAGCGGCGCACCCTCACCGTCGTGGGCGGCGCCCCGTGACCGCGCCGCTGCTCGACCGGGAGGCCCGCCGGGCGCTCGTCGAGGGGGAGAGCGCCCTCGACGGGATCGACCACGTCGAGGTGCTGTCGAACCGGCCCGGCACCACGGGGCACGTGCCCGGCGCACCCCGCCAGCGCACGCTCCTCGTGCACCTCATGCGCGGCCCGGTCCCCGCCGACCTCGACGCCGGCCGGGTCCGCGTCCTCGGCGGGGTGCGGGTCGACCCGCGGGTCAACCCGGTGCGGGTGCTCTGGGCGTACCCGGCGAACATCGTGGCGGCCGGACCCCCGCCGGGGGTGACCGCGGCCGACCGGACCCTGGTGACCGGGGCGGTGCCGGCGCCCGCGCGGGGCCGGGTGCTGGTGGTGCGCACCTCCTCCAGCGGGGACTGGTCCAGCTACCTGCTCGCCCTCACCGGCCCGGGCGGCGACGGCTTCCCGGCCGGCTTCGACGAGCCGCTGTCCACCTGCCCGTTCGCCTTCGCCGTCGACTGCCCCGACGAGCTGGACTGCCGGCCCGACGACGGCTGCCCGCCGGTGCCCGCCACCACGCCCGCCCTGGACTACCTGGCCCGCGACTACGCCGGCCTGCGCACCCGGCTGCTCGACCGGCTCGCCGTGCTGCTGCCCGGCTGGACCGACCGCAACGCGGCCGACCCGCTGGTCACCCTCGCCGAGCTGTTCGCGTACGTGGGGGACCGGCTCACCTACCGGCAGGACGCGATCGCCGCCGAGGCGCACCTGGCCACCGCGCGGCTGCGCCCCTCGGTGCGCCGGCACGCCCGGCTGCTCGACTACCGGATGCACGACGGCTGCGCCGCCCGGACCTGGCTGGCGTTCCGCACGGCCGCGCCGCTGACCCTGCCGGCGCGTACCCCGGTCGCCGGGGCCGAGGACGCGCTGCCGCCCGACGCCGGGGTGGAGATCGCGGTGGACGCCGGCGCCACCGTCTTCGAGACCGTCGCCGCGGTGACGCTGCGCCCGGCCCGCAACCAGCTCGACCTGCACGCCTGGGGCGACCCGGACGCCTGCCTGCCGGCCGGCGCGACCAGCGGCTGGCTGCGCCACCCGGCCGGCGCCGACCCGCAGCTGCGCGCCGGTGACGTGCTCGTCCTCGCGCCGGTCGACGAGACCGGCGCCGTGGTGGGCGACGAGGCGCGCCGGCAGGCCGTCCGGCTCGACCGCGACCCGGTCACCCGCGCCGACCCGCTCGCCCCCGCCGGCACGGTCGTCCGCGAGCTGCACTGGGCCGCCGAGGACGCCCTGGCGGTGCCGCTGCCCGTGGCCCGCCGGGCCGCCGACGGCACCGCCGCCCCGGCCGCCGCCGGGCTCGCCAACGTCGCGCTCGCCGAGCACGCCGCCGCGCTGCCCCCGCGCGGGCTGCTCCCGCCGCAGGCCCCCGCCGACGGCCCGTACCGGCCCCGGCTGCCCACCGGGCGGCACCCGGTGGCCTGGACGGACGCGGTCGTGGACGGGCGCAGCGCCGCCGCGGCGCTGCGGCCCGACCCGCGCCGCGCGCTGCCCGCCGTGCTGCTCGACGACGGCAGCCGCACCTGGACGCCGGTGCCCGACCTGCTGGCCAGCGGCCAGCTGGACCCGCACGTGGTGGCCGAGCCCGAAACCAGCGGCGTGCTGCGGCTGCGCACCGGCGACGGGATCAACGGCCGGCGCCCGGCGCCCGGCGCCACGCTCACCGCCTGGCCCCGGGTCGGCGGCGGCACCGCCGGCAACGTGGGCGCGGACGTGCTCACCCTGCCGCTGCCCACGGCCGCGTGGTCGGTGCCGGCCGGGGTGAGCGTCAGCAACCCGCTGCCGGCCACCGGCGGCGTCGACCCCGAGCCGGTCGACGAGGTGAAGGAGCTGGCCCCGTACGCCTTCCGCACCCAGCTGCGCGCGGTCACCAGCGCCGACCACGCCGCCGCAGCCGAGGAGAACCCGGGCGTGCAGCGCGCGGTGGCCCGCCGCCGCTGGACCGGTTCCTGGTACGCCCAGGAGGTCACCCTCGACCCGGTGGCCCGCCGGGCCGGGGATCCCGGGCTCGCCGCCGAGGTGGCCGCCCTGCTGGACGTACGCCGGCTGGCCGGCACCGACGTGGAGCTGGCGCCGCCCGCGCACGTCCCGCTGGAGATCGTCCTGGGCATCTGCGTCGCCGACGGCCACCTCGCCGCCGACGTGGAACGCCGGCTGCGCGCCGAACTGTCCGTCCGGGTGCTGCCCGACGGCCGGCTCGGCTTCTTCCACCCCGACCGGCTCACCTTCGGCCAGTCCCTGTACGTCTCCGACCTGGTCGCCGCCGTGATGGCCGTGCCCGGCGTCGGCTTCGTCGAGGTGGCCGACGACGACGCCACCGGCCTGCGGTTCCGCCGGCTCGGCCGGCCACCCGCCGGGGAGGTGGCCCGCGGCCGGATCGACGCCGCCGCCCGCGAGGTGCTGCGCGCCGACAGCGACCCGAGCAACCCGGAGTACGGCCGGGTCGCCTTCCACCTGCGCGGTGGCGCGTGAGCTGCGGCTGCGGCTGCGGCGGCGGGTGCGGGTGCGACCCGCTGCGCCCGCCGGCGCCCGAGGTGACCAACCCGCCCGGCCAGCCCGCCCTGACCTGGCGGGTCTCCCCGCACAGCCACGCCCTCGCGCGGATGCGGGCCGCGCTCGCCGACCCGGGCCTGCCGGCCGGCGTGCGGGCGGTGGCCGGGCAGGACGCCGACGACCCGCTGCTGGCGCTGCTCGACGCCGCGGCCGTGATGACCGACGTGGTCTCCTTCTACACCGAGCGGATCGCGCAGGAGGCGTACCTGCGCACGGCCACCGAGCTGAGCTCGGTGCGGCACCTCGCCGGCATGATCGGCTACCAGCCGCGCCCCGGCGTCGCCGCCGCCGTCGACATCGCCTTCGACGTGGAGGACGCGCCGGGCGCACCGTCGCAGGTGGACGTGCCCGCCGGCACCCCGGTGCAGTCGGTGCCCGGGCAGGGCGAGCTGCCGCAGACCTTCGAGACCGGCGCCGACCTGCGCGCGTACGCGGCGTGGAACGCGATCCCCGGCGCCACGGCCGGGCCGCAGGAGATCGACTTCGCCACCGACGAGATCTGGCTGCGCGGCACCGCCCTCGGCGTACGGGCCGGCGACGGCGTGCTCGTGGTCGGCGCGGAACGCCGCCGCTACGGGCGGACCCCCGCGCACAGCCGGGGCGCCGGCGACCGGCGGCGCGACGACGAGCGCTGGGACTTCCGCGTCGTCACCGCCGTCGAGGAAGGACCGCCGGGTCTGGCCGGCTGGACCCGGCTTGCCCTCGCCGAGCGGATCGGCTGGCGGCGGTCGACGCCGCTCACCGCCGAGGAGGACGTGCAGGTGCACGCCTTCGCCACCCGGACCAACCTGTTCGGCTGGAACGCCCCGATGGCCGGCCTGCTCGCCGGGAACGACCCCCCGCCGCCCGGCATCACCAACGGCGAGTGGGACGACATCGACAACCCGTTCCCGCCCGGCCCCCCGGTCCCCACCGACGTGGTCGAGATCGACGGCGACCACCCCCGGATCGTGCCCGGCTCCTGGCTGCTGCTCGAACGCCCCGACTACCGCGAGCTGTACGCCGTCGAGGCGGCCGACCCGGCCGGCGACTCCCGGTTCGGGATCAGCGGCCGGACCACGCAACTGCGCGTCGACATCACCGAGAACCTGGACACCTTCGGCCGCCGGGACACCCTGGTGCGCGGCGAGTCCCGACCGCTGCCGGCGGCCGAGCGGCCCCTCGTGGCGCCGGTCGGCGGCCGGCGGCTCACCCTTGTCGCCACCGACCCGCCGCTGCCCGCCGGCCGCCGGGTGGTGGTCACCGGGTTCCCGCCCGGCGGCCCGCCCGCCGACCTGCTCGTCGCGGCGGCCACCGCGCCGCCGCTGGCCGAGACCGCGGTGGTGCTGGCCTGCGCGGTCGCCGCCGACGGCCGGAGCATGACCGTCGACCTGGACCGCGACCTCACCCTTCACTACGATCCGCGCGGCCTGCGGGTGCGCGGCAACGTCGCGCCGGCCAGCCACGGCGAGACCGTCGTCCAGCCGCTCGGCAGCGGCGACCCCACCCTCGCCTTCCAGCGGATGCGCACCCGGCGCGGCCCGCTCACCCACGTCCGCGACGACAGCCCCGCCGGCGCCCGCAGCACCCTGGAGGTCCGGGTCGACGGCGTGCGCTGGGACCCGGTGCCCGCGCTGGACACCGCCGGTCCGCGCGACCGGGTGCACACCGAGCGGCTCGACGACGAGGGCCTGGCCACGGTCACCACCGGCGACGGCCGGCACGGCGCCCGGCTGCCCGGCGGCGTGGAGAACGTGGTGGCCACCTACCGGGTCGGGGTCGGCGGCGCCGGGGCGGTCCGGGCCGGCCAGCTCAGCATCCTGCCCCGCCGCCCGTACGGGGTGCGGGCCGCCGGCAACCCCGCCCCGGCCCGGGACTGGGCCGACCCGGAGCAGCTCGACGCGGCGCGGGCGCACGCCCCGCTGCGGATCCGCACCCTGGACCGGGCGGTCTCGGTGGCCGACCACGAGGACTTCGCGGCCGGCTTCGCCGGGGTCACCCTGGCCCGCGCCGACGACGTCTGGGACGGCCGGGAGCAGGTGGTGGTCGTCTCCGCGCTGGGCGCGGCGGCCGGAGGCGGGGCCTCCCCGGCCGGGCCGGAACTGCTCGCCGCGCTGCGCGCCGCCCTGGTGGCCGCCCGGGACCCTGGCACCCGGCTCGCCGTGCTCGCCGGGGAGACCGTCCCGTTCGGACTGCACGTCGACCTCGCGCACGACCCGGCGTACCCGCGCGCCGACGTCGAGGCCGCCGTGCGGGCCGCCCTCGCGGCCGCGTACACGCCGCCGGCGCTGGGCTTCGCCACCGGCGTGGTGGCCTCCCGGGCCCTGGTCACCGTCCGCACGGTGCCCGGGGTACGCGCCTGCACCCTGCCCCGGCTCGCCGCGCCGCCCGGCGGCGCCGCCGTCGACCTGCTGGCCGCGCTGCCCGGCCGGTTCGCCGGCACCCTGCGCCCCGCCCAGGTGCTCACCCTCACCGAGGTGACGATCGGGGTGATGTCATGACCGAACCCGCCCTGCACCGCCTGCTCGACCTGGTGCCCGTGCACCTGCTGGCCCGCGACGCCCAGGCCGACGGCGGCACCGGCCCGCTCACCGCGCTGCTCGCCGCGGTGGCCGGCGAACTGGGCCTGCTGGAGGCCGACCTCGACCGGCTGCACGACGGGTTCTTCGTCGAGACCTGCGCCGAGTGGCTGGTGCCGTACCTCGCCGACCTGGTCGGCCTCGCCGAACTGCCGCCCGACCTCGGGGTCACGGTGAGCCGGCGGGCCCTGGTCGCCAACACCGTCGCCTACCGCCGACGCAAGGGCACGGTGGCCGTGCTGGAACAGGTCGCCCGGGACGTCACCGGCTGGCCGGCCCGCGCCGTCGAGCACCACCCGCTGCTGGTGGGCGCCACGCACGTCAACCACGTCCGCCCCGACCGGCCGGCCACCGTCTCGCTGCGCGGCGCCGCCCGGATCGAGGCCGCCGCCGTGGTCAGCCCACCCGGGCCGCGCGGCGCCCTCGACCCGCTCACCCACACCGCCGAGGTACGCCGCATCCCCACCCGCCGCGGCCGCTACGGCATCGACCACGTGGCCGTGCACCTGTTCCCGACCCAGGCGTACGAGGTGGGCGCACCCGAGGCCGACCCGCCGGCCGGCCCGAACGGCGGCTGGTCCGCCGCCCGCGCCGCCGGTGACCACTGGACGTTCGACCCGCTCGGCCGGGCCGTGCCCCTGTACGCCCCGCCCCGCCGCGAGGAGGCCGTCGAGCGGCTCGCCACCGAAGTGGACCTGCCCGTGCCGCTGCGCCCGCGCCGGCTGCTCGACCTGCTCGGGCAGGCCCGCGCCGGCGCCCTGGCGGCGACCGCGCTGCCGCTCGGCGTACGGCTGCGGGTCGGCGGCGTCGACCAGCCCGACCTGACCCCCGACCGGATCCGGGTCTGCCACCTGGAGGACCTGGCCCCCGGCGCGGCGCCGCAGGTGATGGTCGACCCGGTGGCCGGCCGGCTGCGGGTCCACGCGGCGGCCGCCCCCGACGCGGTCTTCGTCCGCTACGCCTACGGCGGTCTCGCCGACGTCGGCGCCGGCACCTACGACCGCACGGCCGCCCACGAGGCGCTGCTCGCCACCGACCCCGGCGCCCCGGTCACCGCCGACGGGCCGGACGCCCCGCCCGCCGCCGGCCAGACCCAGGTGTGCTCCGGCGCGCCCGCCCCCGCCGGCAGCGTGCCCACCCTCGCCGCCGGCCTGGCCGCGGCCGAGGCGTCCTGGGCGGCCCCCGGCAGCACCACCCGCGGCGGCACCTACGTGGTCTCGGTCGCCGACAGCGCCAGCTACCCCGGGGACGTGGCGGTTACCGTGCCCGCCGGCACCCGCCTCGTGCTGGTGGCGGCCGGCTGGCCGACCCGCCGGCTCCCCGACGGCGAGGTGCTCGCCCCCGTCCCCGGCCGCTACGCCCCCGACGGGCTGCGCCCGCACCTGCGCGGCAGCCTGCGGATCACCGGCGAGCCGGGCAGCAGCGTCATCGTCGACGGGCTGCTCGTCGAGGGCGACCTGGTCGTCGCACCCGGCCAGCTCGGGCACCTCACCGTCGCGCACGCCACCGTCACCGGCGCGGTCCGGGTCGACTCGGCCGCCGGCCGGCCCAACAGCCGGCTGCAGCTGCGGCTCAGCCGGGTGGTGGCCGGCGCGGTCACGCTCGCCGCCACCGTGCCGATGGCCACCGTGGACACCTGCGTGCTGGACGCCACCGCCGGCGGCGGCATCGCCCTCGCGGGCGAGGGCGTGCACGCCTGCCTGGAGGGCAGCACCGTCCGCGGCGCGGTCCGCGTCCGCAGCCTCGACGCGAGCAGCTGCGTGCTCGACGGGCCGGTGGAGGTGGCCCACCGGCAGGTCGGCTGCCTGCGGTTCAGCTACGTCGCCCCCGGCTCGCGCACCCCGCGGCGCTACCGCTGCGTGCCGGCCGACGGCGAACCCGGCCCGCTCCCGGTGTACGCGGCCACCGACCCGGCCTCGCCCGCGTACCCGGCCCTCGCCGGGTCCTGCCCGCTGCCCATCCGGGAGGGCGGCGAGGACCGGGCCGAGCCGGGCGTGCACCACCACCTCAGGCGACCGTTGCGGCTCCGGGCGGCGCAACGGCAGCTCGACCCGTACCGGCCGGTCGGCATCGAGCTCGGGATCTTCGGGAGTTGACGTGCACGGAGACTTCACCCGCTGGACGTTCGATCCGCGCGACGGCTACCGCCAGGTGCTGTTGCAGCAGGGCCGGATGCTGCTCGACGCCGAGTGGAACGAGCAGACGACGATCACGGCCTGGCACGACGAGGAGCGGACCCGCGACATCGTGGGCGCGGCCGGCGGGCCGCTCGACGGGGCCGGCTTCGCCGTGGTGGACACCGCCGGCGCCAGCCCCACCGCGACCGCCTGGGCCGACCTGCGGATCACCGCCGGCCGCTACTACGTCGACGGGGTGCTGGTCGACGCCGCCGCGCCGGCCGGCGGCGGGGCCGGGCACAAGCTCGCCGACCAGCCCTACCTGCCCAAGGTCGGCGACCTGCCCGGCCTGCCCGAGCCCACCGCCGACGGCCGGTACGCCGTCCTGCTCGACGTCGCCGACCAGCACGTCACCGCCGACCAGGCGCCCCGGCTGCGGGAGGCCGCCCTCGGCGGCCCGGACACCACCACCCGGGCCCGGACGGTCTGGCAGGTCCGGCTGGTCAAGGTGGCCGCCGGCACGGCCTGCGCCGACGTGGTCGACCCGGTGTGGGGCGACCGGACCGCCCCGACCATGACGGCCGCGCTGCGCGAGGTGGACCCCACCGCCGACCCGTGCCGCCTCAGCGGCTCCGGCGGCTACCGGCGGCTGGAGAACCAGCTCTACCGGGTCCAGGTGTACGACGTGGCCGGCGACGGCACCGCCCGCTACGTCTTCTCGCGTGAGAACGGCAGCGTGGTGGCCCGGCTGACCGCCATCGGCCCACCCTCCGCGGCCGCCGCGGCGGCCGGGATGGACGCCGAGCTGACCCTGGACCGGGTCGGCCGGGACGAAGAGCTGTCCTTCCGGGAGGGTGACCTGGTCGAGGTGACCAGCCCCGACCGGGAGCTGCACGGCCGGCCCGGCCACCTGGCCACGGCCGGAGCCCCGGACGGGACGGCGCTGCCGGTGACGTGGGCCACCGCCGCTCCGGCCAACCTCGCCGCCCTCGGCCGCACCCCGATCGTCCGCCGCTGGGACGGCCCGGCCCAGGTCGCCAACGCCAGCCCCGACGAACTGGACGACGCCGGCATCGAGGTCCGCTTCGGCGCCGGTGACTTCCGGGTCGGCGACCACTGGCTGATCCCCGCCCGCACGGTCCGCCTCGTCTACGGCGTCAGCGCCCTCTCCGGCACCATCGACTGGCCCACCGACGACCTCGGCAACGCCCTCGCCCGCCCGCCGCTGGGCCCGGCGCACCACGTCGCCGTGCTCGGCATCCTCCGCCGCAGCACCGTCGGCGGCGCCGGCCGCTGGGCGCTCGACGAGGACTGCCGCCGCCTCACCCCGCCGTTGACCGACCTGGTCACCCTCGACCTGCTCGGCGGCGACGGACAGCAGGCCCCGCCCGGCCAGCCGCTGCCCGAGCCCGTGCGGGTGGTGGTCCGCAACGGCGGCCGGCCGGTGCACCGCGCCCGGGTCCGGTTCACCGCCGTCGACGGGCACCTGGCCACCGGCGTACCCACCGCCGCCGACCCGGCCCAGGTGATCGTGGAGACCGACGCCCGCGGCCAGATCGACGTGCGCTGGCTGCTGCCCAGCAGCGACCCGACCACCCGGGTGCTCACCGCGGTCCGGCTCGACGACGCCGACGCCCCGGTCGACGCCGAGGTCCGGGTCACCGGCCGCCGCGACGAGGGCGGCACCGTCTGCCTGGTGGTCCGCCCCGAGACCGACCTGGTGCGGCTGTTCGCCGACCTGTCCGGGGTCACGGCGCTGGCGCTCTGCCTGACCGCGGGGGAGTGGACGCTGGACGAGCCGGCCGTGCTGTCCGGGGTGTCCTGCGTGCTGGTCACCGGGGTCGGCTCCGCCACCCGGATCGTCTCCGCCGCCGAGTCGGCGCTGCGCTTCACCGACTGCGGCGAGGTGCAGGTCCGCGACCTGTCCGTGTCGGCCGTGCCGGCCGAGAGCGACCAGCGCAACGGCGCCCTCGACATCCAGCGCACCGGCCTGGTCCTCGTCGAACGGGTCCTCGCCGAGATGGGCGACGCCCCGGCCGCCGTGGCGAGCGGCATCACCGTCCGGGGCGACGACACCGAGGGCGGACGGCCGGTGGAGCGCGCCGTGGTCCGCGACTGCCGGGTCGAGGCCGGGCACGCGCAGACCGGCGTGCTGGTGCTGGACAGCCGGCGCACCGACGTGACCGGCTGCGACGTGCTGGCCACCGCCGACCCGGGCGCCGACCCGGAGAAGCGGTTCCTCGACTGGCTGGGCGACCCCCGGCTCGCCCGGCGGATCGCCCGGCGGGCCGTGCACCCGCTGCTCGCCGGGGAGGACGGGCTCGGCCTACGGCGCGGCTGGTCGTCGCAGGTGGAGACCCGCAACCTGCGGTTCGGCTCCGAGATCGACGACCCGAAGGGCTGGACCGCGTACCTCGGCGACCAGGAGGTCAAGACCGTCGAGGAACTCCAGGACGTGGTCCGCGACGACCTGGTCCGGCACAACCCGGACTCCCGGTTCTTCGACGAGCGAACCCGGTTTGCCGCCTGGCTGCGCCGGGTCGCCGAGGAGTTCGCCACCGTGGCCACGGCCACCGCCGGCATCACCGTGGCCGGGACCACCGCCGCCGACGTGCGGATCCGCGACAACACCGTCACCGGCGCGCTCACCGGCATCAGTGTCGCCCTGGGCGACCCCGACGAAGAGCGCGAGACGGTACGCCGGGCGTGGATCACCGGCAACACCATCGCGCCACCGGCGCGGGCCGCCACCGCCTTCCTCCAGCAGGGCGTGTACGTCGGGGACTGCCACCGCCTCGACGTGTCGTCCAACGTGGTCGACCTGAACGACGGCAAGCCCGGGTACCCGGCACAGGGGCTGCTCTGCGCCGGCCGGCTCGGCCCGCACGCGGTCGTCGCGGCGAACACCTTCGACGGCACGGTGCTCGGCATCCGGGTGGTTCCCGGCTCGTCGGGCTCGCCCGCGCTGTGGGTGGCGCGCGACAATGTCTGCACCACCGGCCCGGCGCTGGTCGACGGCACCGGATTGTGGCGGGACGAGAACTGATGGCTGCCGGGGGGATAACATCAAGCCTGGTCGAACCCCACGACAGGTCTGTTCGCCTCGACGTCGACTACGCCGAGGCGGCACCGGCGGCGCAGAGACGTGTAACGGCGGGAGTAAGTGGCGTGAGGACGGTCCAGGCGTACCGATTTGCGCTGGATGTCACGCCGTCGCAGGAGCGGATGCTGCTGGCGTCTGCAGGCGCAGCGCGGGTCGCGCACGACTGGGCGCTTACGCGCGTTAAAGCTGTGATGAACCAGCGAGCTGCCGAGCGCAGCTATGGGATACCTGACGTCGAGCTGACATCTGCGATCGGATGGACCCTGCCGGCCCTGCGGAAGGCATGGAACGCGGCGAAAGCGGACGTCGCGCCTTGGTGGCCGCAGGTTTCCAAGGAGGCATTCAACACAGGTCTGGACGCGCTGGCGCGAGGTTTGAAGAACTGGTCCGACTCGCGGACCGGCAGGCGCCCGGGACGGCCCGTCGGATTTCCGCGATTCAAGTCCCGTCGCCGCACTACGCCGAGCGTGCGATTCACAACAGGTGCGATCCGCGTGGAGCCAGACCGCAAGCACGTGATTTTGCCGCGGTTGGGACGACTGAAGACCCACGAATCGACCCGCAAGCTAGCCCGGCGGCTTGAAGTTGGCTCGGCGCGGATCCTGTCCGCGACCGTGCGCAAGTGTGGCGGGCGCTGGCATGTCGCGTTCTGCGTCGAGGTCGATCGTGTCGAACGAACCCCGGCCCGCCCGCAGGCAGTAGTCGGCGTGGACCTGGGAGTGCGGTGCCTTGCGGTGCTATCCACTGGCGGTGTGGAGCCGAATCCCCGCCACCTCGACCACGCGACGCGGCGCCTGCGCAGGCTTGCGCGGCGGATGTCTCGCCGCGTCGGCCCTGACCGGCGCTCCGGACAACGGCCTTCGAACCGGTGGGAAAGCACACGGTTGCAGCTGATGCGGGCGAACGCCCGCGTGGCGAACTTGCGCCGCGACGGCCTGCACAAGCTCACCACCCGCATCGCCTCCGAGTACGGCACTGTAGTCGTCGAGGACCTCAACGTGGCCGGTATGCTGCGCAACCGGCGGCTCGCGCGGCACATTGCCGACGCGGGGTTCGGTGAGCTGCGCCGACAACTGGAATACAAGACAGCCTGGAACGGCGGCCGGCTCCTTGTGGCCGACCGTTGGTATCCGTCCTCGAAGAGATGCTCGGCCTGCGGCACGGTGAAAGCCAAACTGTCCCTGTCCGAGCGCACCTACAACTGCACATGCTGCGGCCTGGAATTGGATCGGGACCGCAACGCCGCACGTAACCTCGCTGCGCTCGCGGGTGAGGTCGACACCGCCGGGAGTGGCCCGGTGGCAGGACGTGGAGCCGACTGTAAGACCCGCCTTAGCGGGCAGGTGGCTGAGAAACGTCAACCCGGCACTACTGAGTTGGTAAGACCGGGACCGTCCCGCCGAAAGGCAGGACTGCATGAGCGCAATCTCCTGCAACGGAACGTGGGCGTGTGAGGTGGTGGTGACGGAGGCGGCCCAGCCGTCCCGGTCGGCCGACCGGGATGAGCCGGGGCGCGCCCGCCCGGAGGCGGAACGGCCGGAGCGGCGGTCGAGCCCGCCGGCCCGCAGCACCCACAGCGTGGCCCGCATCCCGGTGCACGCCCCGCCCGACCCGGCCGCCGAACACGACGCGCACGCCACCGCCGCCCGCCTCGTCGCCGCCCGGCCCACCCACGCCGCCGCCGCGCGGCCAGCGCCGCCGGTCGCCCCGGCCCGGTCGGCCCGGCCGGTCGCCCGGCTCGCCACCGTGCCGGACCCCCGGCTGGGCGGCGGCCGGCCGCTGAACGGCGCCGAGCGCGCCCGCTACGAGCCGGCGCTCGGCATGGACCTGACCGGGGTACGCCTGCACGACGGCCTCGCCGCGAAGCTGGCCGCCAAGGAGCGGCGGGCGCACGCCTTCACGTACGGCAACCACGTGGTTCTCGGGGCCGGGGCCGGGCCGGGCGGCGCACCCGGCCGGGAGCTCGTCCTCGCCCACGAGCTGGCCCACGTCCGCCAGCAGGCCCGCCCCGCGCCCGCCCCGGCGGGCGCGGCCACCGAGCACCCCGGTCGCGGCCCGCCGGCCGCCCCGGCCCGGTCCGCGCCGCTCGGCGTGCAGTGCTTCGCGCTCGCCGACACCGCCGTGGGCCGGTTCGTCTCCGACACCGCGAGCGACGCCGCCGCCCTGGGCCGTGGCGCGCTCGACACCGCCCTCGACGTGTGCGGGGAGATCGCCGGGACCGCCCTGGAGGCGGCCTCCGCGGTCGTCGACCGGCTCGCGCCCGGCCTGCTGGAGTTCCTCCGCGGCGGCGCGCTGGTCCGGCTGCGTGAGCTGCTCTGCTCCGGCGTCAACGCGCTGCTCGGCCGGCTGCTGGCCGGCCTCGCCGATTTCGACCCGATGTCCGCGATCGAGTCCACCTTCACGGGGCTCGCCCAGGGCGTCCGGGACGTCCAGGCCCGCCTCGGAGGTGCCGCCCGCTCGACCGTCGGCGCCCTGCTGCGCCCGGTCGTGGCCGCCCTCCAGGAGTGGGACGGCCCGATCATCCGCAACCTGCGGACCGTCGCGGACACCGTCAACGAGGTCTTCACCGGCCTCTGGGACCACCTCGCCGTCCCGGCGCTGGACCTGCTCGGCGCGGCCGGCGGCGCGGTCTGGGAGTCGTTCACCCGGCTGGGCGGCTGGCTCTGGGACCTCACGGCACCGATCCGGGCCGGCGCGTCGTACGCCTGGGACTGGCTCAGCACCCAGTTCGGCCTGGCCTGGGACAGCACCGAGGGCGCCCGCAGCTGGCTCGGCAACCTCGCGAACTCCGCCTGGGAGACCCTGCGGGCCACCATCGAACCGATCCGTACCCCGCTCATGGTGGTCGGCGGCATCCTCGTCCTGCTGTCCCCGCTCGGCCCCGTGGTGGTGCTGACGCAGGTCCTCCCGCCGCTGTGGGACGGCCTGACCTGGCTCTGGGAGAACTGGAACACCCGCGAGATCCTCGTCGCCGCCCGGCAGGTGCTCCAGGAGCGCATCCTGCCCACCGTGATCGGCGCGGTCACCGGGGCGGCGGACACCCTCGCCGCCGCGGCGGCCTGGCTCGCCGACGTGGCTGGGCAGGTCGGCACCGCGATGGGTGGCGTGCTCGGCGCGTTCGGCGCCAGCACCTGCCTCATGGCGGTGTCCGCCCTGCTCACCGGGGTGGCCAACCAGTTCACCCGGATGGCCGCCTGGGCGCGCGGCGGGTTCAGCGGGCTCACCGAGGCCCTGCACGCCGTCTTCGACGCGCTGGTCGCCATCTTCCAGCCCATCATGGACTTCCTGGTCCGGCTGGCCGTGGTGGTGGCCAACCCGCTCATGCTGCCGGTCGTCATCGGCGCGGTGATCTGGCTGCTCTGCCCGGACGACCTCAAGCCACCGGTGATCAACTTCGTGCTCGACCTGCTCATCGTGGCGATCGGCGCGCTGCCCACCCTGCTCACCGGCCTCGGTCCGCTCGGCGCGCTGCTGCGCGAGGGCGTGGTCGGCTTCCTCACCCAGCTGCGCTACGGCGAGGGGATCGGCGACCAGCAGCGCATCGACGCCAGCAACAAGATCGCCAACCTGGCCGCCGGCGGGGGACTGTCCTTCGTGGCCGGCATGGCGTGGGGCATCGTGCAGGGCGTGGTTGACGGCATCATCGACCCGTTCCGGCTGCTGTTCATGCTGGCCCAGCTCCTGGTGGCCGCCGCCCGCGCGGTGGCCCGGGTCGTCCAGTCGTACGCCCCGGGTCTGCCGCTGGTCCGTGGCCCGCCGGCCCCCGCCGGCCCGATCGGCGGTGGCGGGCCGCCCCTCACCGCGGCCTCGCCGGCGGCGGCGCCCGCCCCGGCGGGCCCCGCTCCCGTCACCGGCGGTGTGATCACCGCCGGGCCGTCAGCGTCCGCGCCTGTCACCGGCGGTGTGGTCACCGCCGGGCCGTCGGAGTCCGCGCCGGCCACCACGGCGACCGGCGCCGGCACGGCGGCGACCTCTGCGGCGGTGTCGGCGCCCGTCGCGGCGGCCGGTCCCGGCCCCACCGCAACGACCACCGGTCCGACGGCCACCGCCGCCGCCCCGGGCGTGGCCGCCGCCGGTCCGGCAGCGGCCGGCGGCGGGGCGGGCGGTGGCGCCGTCGAGCTGGCGGTGGTGCCCGGGGCGCCGACCGACGCGCAGATCGTCGCGGCGCTGCCGGCCGGCGCCCTCGCCGAGGCGGCGGCCGGCGCGGTGGAGGTCGACATCGACCCCGCCACCCTCGAAACCGACATGCGGGGCGAGGTGCAGAGCGAGGGCGCCTCCGTGGGCGGGCTGGCCCAGCTCCTCGGCGACGCCTGGGCGGCCATGGTCGCCGGCGCCCAGTCGCTCGGCGCGCGGGCCGCCGACGCGCTGCTCGAATTCATCATGCTGCCGGACTTCGAGCTGGGCCGGAAGATCGGCTTCGTGGCCGGGTTCCTGCTGCTCCAGGCCGCCATCATCTACTTCAGCGCGGGCAACTACGCCGCCCTCAAGGCCGTCGAGCCGGGACTGCGCACCCTGCTGGTCTACCTGCTGCGCTTCCTGGACCTCGGCGGCGAGCTGCTCGGCGTGCTGGGCCGGGCGCTGCGCCCGCTGCGCGGACCGCTCATGCGCGGCATCAGGGCCGCGCGCGGCTTCGTCAGCCGGTTCCGCTTCGCCGCCGGCCTCCTCGAACGGGTCGAGGGGCTGGCCGGGCGGATGCTCGGCCTGGGCGACGAGGCGGCCCTCGCCGCCAGCCGGGCCGCCCAGGGCGCCGAGGCCGGCGCGTCGCGCACAGCCCGGGAGGCGGTCGAGGCGGGCGTGGCCCGGGAGGGCGCGACGACCGGCGCGTCCCGCACCGGCCGGGAAGCGGTCGAGGCCGGCGCCGCCCGGGAGGCCACCGAGGCCGGTACGGCGCGGGCCGGCCGGGAGGGCGCCGAGGGAGCGGCCACCCGGGAGGCCGACGAGCTGGGCGAGGGAGCAATCCGCGCCACCGACGAAGCGGGCGCACCGACCCTGGCCGACGACGCGGCCAAGGCGGCCCAGTACCCGGAGGCGGTGGCCGAGGCCCGGGCCATCGAGGCCACCAACGACGCGCTCGACAGCCCGGTGCCGGTGCTGCTGGCCTCGCTCATGGTGCTCAAGCGCCGGTACCGCTGGATCGAGACGTTCGCCGCCACCCCGGTCGGCCCCGGGGTCTACGAGGTGGAGATGATCGCCAGCCGTACCTCGCTGGGCCGCTACACCACCGGCGGCCCGCCGCGCCTGCCCGGGGCGCGCAGCCCGCACGCGGCCGAGATCGACCGGCTGATGGCCGAGGCCGAGGGGCTCGGGCAGCGGCTGAGCCGGGAGGAACTGGAACGGGCGGCGGCGGCCGATCCGGAGGGCTTCGCGCAGCTGGCCGCCCGGGTGCGGCAGGAGATGGCCGAGCGGGCCGGTGGCCGCACCGGCCTGGCTGCCCAGGCCGAGGCCGACCTGGCGGAGGCGGGCGAGCACTTCGGACCCGGCCACCAGGGCCCGGGCCGGCCGCGTCCGGAACTCGCCGCGGCGGAGAGCCAGGCCGTCGCCCGGGAGGTCGGGGTGCCGGATGCGATCCTCGGCGACGCCACCCCGATGACCCGGGCCGACTTCGAGGCCGCGCTGCCCACCAGCGGGCCGGTGCCGACCCGCGCCGCGCCCGCGGCGATCCCGATCCGCGACGCGTCCGGCCAGTTCACCAGCCGTGGGGTGGGGCGCAGCAGTGTGCAGAACATCGACGTACGGCACGACATCGAGTTGCTGGAGGCGGCCGGCGCCAGCGACTTCCGGATCAACCAGACCCAGGTCGACGTCACCGACAGCTTCCGGCTCGGCACGAATCGCCCCGACGTGCAGGCGACCTTGAACGGCCGGCGGATCCACATCGAGTACGACCGGGCGCCCGGCGACCGGGCCCTGGCGCACGCGCGGCGGATCCTCAGCAACGACCCGGACGCGATCGTCCTGCTGAAGATCGTGGACTTCTGACCCGGCGGCCACCGGATCATGACGAGCGGATCTTCCGGGTAGCCTCCTGCCATGATCGAAAGCGCGAAGGTCGCCGTCGTCGGCGTCGGCAACAACACCTCGGCGCTGGTGCAGGGGCTCCACTTCTACCGCCGCACCGGCAGCCTGGTGGGCATCCATCGCGCCGAGGTGGCGGGGTTGGGCGTCGGGGACGTCGATGTCGTCGCGGCGTTCGCCCTCTCCGACGCCAAGGTGGGCACGGACCTGCACGAGGCGATCTTCCAGCCGCCCAACAACTTCCCGCGCCTGGACGCGGAACTGCCGCCGTCGGGCGTGACGGTGCAGCGCGGTCTCGTGGACGCGACGGAGATCGCGCGGGTGGCACAGGCGCTGAAGGGCGCCGAGGTGCTGCTCTACTCCGCGCCGAGCGGCCGGCCGGAGACCGTCCGCGCCTACGCCGAGGCGGCGCTGCGGGCGGGCGTGGCGTTCGTCAACACCACGTCCGACGGCGTGGCCCGGGACCCCTCCTGGGTCGACCGTTTCGAGGCGGCCGGCCTGCCGCTGCTCGGCGATGACCTGGCCAGCCAGTTCGGCACCTCCGTGGTGCATCACGCCCTGCTGCGCCTGCTGCAGGAGCGCGGCCTCACCCTGGTCAGCTCCTACCAGGTCAACCTGGGCGGCACCGAGGACTTCCGTAACCTGGTCGAGAACCCGAACACCAAGCAGCGGTCCAAGGCGAACGCGGTGGGATCGGACCGGGTCGAGATGGCTCCGCTCGGGTACCTTCCGCACCTGGGGTCGCAGAAGATCGCGCACCTCAACGTCGAGGCGCAGGGCTGGGGCGGCACGGCGGTGAGCCTGGACGTGAAGCTGAAGGTGCACGACCCGAGCGGCGCGGCCGGCGTCAACATCGACCTGGTCCGCATGGCCGCCGCGGCACTGCGCGCGGGGCGCGGCGGGTACCTCCCCGAGGCGGCGTCGATGCTGAAGTCTCCACCGGGGACGGCCATCTGAGACCGGAGGAGAGATGGAACGGCGGCCGCGACTACAGCACCGGCGGCAACCCCGGCCCACGCGCTCCCGGCCCCGGGCACGTGACGCTCGACCGGGAACACTGAGCACCCGGCGGACGGCCGGCCGAAATCAGTACCGACCCGACCTGGCCGACGGCTCCCTCGACCACGCCGGGCGGACCGTCGAAACCGACTCCACCTAAGCTCTCCCGCGCAGGTAGGTCTCGGCCAACTGGCGAAGGCGTGTCCTGTCGAAGCTGTGCCCGTGGCCGGGATGGACGACGGACACGTCGAGGTCGGCGAGGAACTCCATGCTTCGCCGGTACGCGGCCACGTCGGAGTTCGGCAGGTTGTCGATCAAGGCACCCTCGTAGACGACGTCGCCGGAATACAGGGTCCCGGTGCGCTCCTCGAACAGGGCGATGCTTCCCGGTGTGTGGCCGGGAAGGTGCAGCACAGTCAGTACCCGCCCGCCCAGGTCGATGCGGTCGCCGTCGTCGAGCCTGCGGCTCAGGGCCATGGGTTCGACGCGATAGGTGGCCGGGTCGTAGCCGGGACCGGGCAGGACGTCGATCATGAGCTCCGGGACAGGTTCTCCCGCTGCGTCGATCCCCAGCCTGTCGAAGAGCTCCGCGCCGTACAGGCTCGCCGGTACACCCGCGGCCAGCACCCCCGCCTCGGCGGGGTGGGCGGCCCGGTCGTCGAACTCAGGCGCCCCACCGACGTGATCCAGGTGCGCGTGGGTGAGCACGACCATCGGATCGCGCTCGAACAGGCCCGGAATCGCTTCCCGCAGGGCGACGACACCGAGCCCGGCGTCGATCACGATGTCCCGATCGTCGCCGCGCAACCACCAGAAGTTGGCCGACACCAGTTCGTTGGCGTGCGGTTCCGAGATCCGGATGACGTCGCTACCCACGTCGGTCTGCGTGTACCAGTCGACCATGTCGGCAAGTCTGCCAGCGCGGCGACGCCGTTTCGATCGTGCCGGACGTCGGTCCTCCGCCGCGATGCGGCGGAGGACCGACGTCCGGGACTGATGAGTGTGGACCGTCCGTTACGCCAGGAAGATCATCCGGCGGTGCGCTGCCGTGCTCGTTCCCGCAGCGGGGTAAGGGCGGAGGTCCAGTGCACCAGTTCGTCGAGCATCGCCTCGGCGCTGGCGTCCATGGTGTCGTTGGGTCGCAGCGCGCCGTCGTCGTCGATGAACGTGGCGACGAACGGGATGTGTACGGCCTCGGGGATCGGCGTCATCTTCAGCGTGGTCAGCACCTGCTTGATCATCTGCGCGGCACGGGTGCCGGCGCTGACGCCTCCGTAGCTGACCAGGCCGACCGGCTTGTAGGCCCACTCATGCGCGAGGTAGTCGATCGCGTTCTTGAGCGGGGCCGTGTAGCCGTAGTTGTACTCCGGCATGACGATCAGGAACGCGTCGGCGCGGTCGATCGTGGCGCTCCAGTCGCGGGTGTGCTGGTGTTCGTAGCGGCGCAGGCGCGGGTGGTTCGGCTCGTTCATGAACGGCAGGTTCCACTCGGCGAGGTCGACGAGCTCCACCTGATCGAAGCCGCCGTGCTTGACCGCGGCGGCCTGATTCCACTCGGCGACCGGCAGGCCGAGCCGGCCCGGCCGGGTGCTGGCAATGATGATCTGCAAGGTAGGCATGCTTCGTTTCCTCGAAAGTCGCTGACGTATCAGCAACCTATCCGCAAGATGCTGATGTGTCAGCAACCCGTCGTAGACTGTGACGCATGACCCAACCCCGGTGGCTGAACCCCGAGGAAGAACGTCTGTGGTTGGCCTTCCTGCGCATGCGGCGGGCGCTCGACGTGGCGATCGACGGTCAGCTCGCCGAGGCCGGGCTGTCGCCCGCCGACTACGACGTGCTGGTCCCGCTCTCCCAGAGCGGCGAAGCACTGCGAGTGCGGGACCTGGCCGCGCTCATCGGCTGGGACCGCAGCCGCATCGCCCACCAGCTCCGGCGCATGGAACAGCGCGGCCTCATCGCGCGGTCCGGCAGCACGACCGACCGGCGGGGCACGATGGTCCAACTCACCGACCTCGGCCGCACGGCGATCACCACCGCCGCGCCGGGGCACGTCGAGACGGTCCGCCGGGTGCTGTTCGACCAGCTCGACCAGCTCGACCTGACCCGTTTGACGAACATCGCCGAGCGGGTGGCCGACGCCGCCGGACTCACGGGCATCTCCCGCACCGGCGGCCCGGCTCCGCGAACGGCCGACAACCGGACCGTCCCCCTCGCCACCACGACACGCGAAAGCGCGGGGCAGCAGCAGGATCACGTCATGGAGCGGAGCCGGGGGGACGGGAACCCCTGACCTTCGGTTCCCGTCCTTGCCGACATGGTCAGCTCAGGAGCACCTGGACGCGGTGAAGATCCCCGCTGCAGCCGGCGCCGCGGAAACCGGCCATCGCCTCCTCCAGATGCTCGGAACCGCTCAGGGAAAGAGGTGACCGCTGACCCGGAGCGAGGTGACGACCGAGCTCGTAGTGCGAGCGTGCCAGCTCGTAGGGCATCTGAAGCCTCGCTGCCTCGCCGACGGCTCGGACCCACGCCTGCCTGGCGGCCCCGGCGCGGCCATCGAGCCAGCTGTACCACCCCGCGCAGATGAGCGCCCTCGGGCGGGCCATGGGAACCGTGCGGGCGTAGCGACGCAGCCGGCGCAGGGCGGCGGCCGCGGCCGCGCGCAGGGTGCCCGAACTCAGCTCTCCCGAGGTCTCACCGCGGCCGGCCAGCTCCAGGAGCGTCAGGTAGACCTCGGGGACACCGGCGTGGGCCTCGAGGGCGTACTGCTCGAAGGACGGGCGTGGACCCATCAGGCGATCGGCGGTGCCGATCGCCTGATGGGCGTCCGTCCACCTGCCGGCGGCGAGATGCCGCCTGGCCGTGGCCGCGTGGAAGCGCGCGGCGTCGATCGTGGCCACCTTCGGCAGGAGCCGTTCGGCCTCCTCGCACCAGTTGGCCAACGCCGGCGCATCCGGTTCGGCCCGAAGAGCCGTCTCGATCAGAAGGAGCAGACCCCACAGGTGCACGATCGGGTCGCGGCGGTCGCGACCGGATGCCATGCTCTCGGCGGCCGCTGCGGCCGCCTCCTCGTAGCGCGAGGTCAGATAGCGGGCGATCCCGCTGATGAGCACCGCCTCGTCGGCCCACCGGTGCATGGGTGTCCGGCGTCGGAGTTTCAGCACCCGGGCGGCGTTGGCGTCGACTGCCGCCCAGTTGCCGACCCCGGTCCAGTGGAGCCCGCCCACGATGCCGACCCAGCAGGCGGTGAGCGGGTCGCTGGTCCGCTCGACGGCGGCGCTCGCGGCACTGAGGTGGCGACGCGCGGTCCGGTGCAACCCGAGAGTGCCGAGCATCATCCCGACGCCGGCCTGCGCCCGGACGGTGAGGTCGACGTCCCCGGCACGTTCGGCGTCGTTCAACGCCCAGATCGAGGTGGGAAGCACCGGAAGCTGCTTCTCGAGCACCCAGTAGACCTCGGCGATGGTGAAGCACGTGGCAGCACGCTCCCGGGCGGCGTCCCGCCGGTCCGCGTTACGTGTGACGGTGCCGCCCGGCAGGGGGCCGCGCAGCGCGCGCAGGCCGAGCTGCAGCCCGAGTACCCCGAGCCATCCCGCCGTCGCCGCCGGCACCCTGCTGCCGAGCACCTGTAGTGCGCGCTCCAGATGGTGCCGCGCCGCGGTCGCCTCACCGAGCTGCTGATGTGCTTCGCCGAGCAGGCGGTGCCATCGGGCCCGCTGCAGGGGCGTGATCTCCGGACGGTCCAGTGCCGCCTCGAAGTACGCCCGCGCCTCCCGAAACCAGCCGGTTCGCCGGTACAGCGACCAGACGCGCTGGAGGTGACCGTCCAGCGTGGACGGATCAGCATGACGGACGAGCCAGTCGATGGCCGCCCGCAGATTCTCCGCCTCGGCGGCCAGCCTGGCGCCGTCACCGGTGAGAGCGTCCGCAGGTGTGGGCAGCAGCGAGGCGTAGTGCTCGGCATGGCGCCGCCGCGTCCGCGACTCCTCAGCGGGGTCCCTGGCCAGGAGCTCGGCGGAATACTGCCGTAGTAGCTCGTGCATCTCGTAGCGGCCGTCCGCGCCGACCGCGACCAACGACTGGTCGACCAGGCCCGCCAGCAACGGAAGGTCGGCGTTCGCGACAGCGGCGGCGGCTTCCAGATCGAAGCCGCCGCGCAGCACCGAGAGCCGGCGAAGAGTGTCGAGTTCGTCCCCGGTGAGAAGCTGACATGACCAGTTGAACACCGAGCGGAGGCTGCGGTGCCGGTCGTCGACGTCCGGTGAGGTGGTCTCGAGCAGTTCGAGCCCGTCGGTGAGCCGGTCGGCGATGGCGGCGGGGCCGACGGACCGCGTCCAGCGGGCGGCCAGCTCGATGGCCAGCGGCACGCCGGCCACCAGGCGGCACACGCGGCCGATGCCCTCCGCGTCGTCGCCGGCTCGGAAGTCCGGACGCAACAGCCGGGCCCGCGCTTCGAAGAGCTGCACCGCCTCGTAGTCGGCGGCGTCCGCGTCGCAGGCGAGCGGCGGGTAGGGCAGGCCGGGGACCTCGACAAGCCACTCCACACCGAGTCCCAGTGGTCGCCTGGAGGTCACCAGCACCTGCAGGCCCGTCGCCCTGCGCAGCAGCTCGGCAATGACACCCGCCCCGTCCCGGAGGTGCTCCAGGTTGTCGAGCACCAGCAACACTTCGCGGCCGGCCAGGTGCTCGGCGAGCAGGTCCAGAGGGTCGCGGGGCACCGCCAACGGCACCTCCAGCGCGCGGGCGAGGTTGGCGACGACCAGATCCGCGGCCTCGTCGAGACGGGCCGGGTTCGTTCCCACGAACGACACGAACACCGTCCCGTCGCCGTGACGGGTGTGCCGAGTGGCAGCGACCTCCACCGCCAGCCGCGTCTTGCCGATGCCGCCGGGCCCGAGCAGGGTCACGAGCCGACAGGTGGGGTCGTCGAGCAGCTCGTGCAGGCGGGTCAGCTCACCGTCGCGGCCGATCAGCGTGGTGAGCGGGCGGGGCGGGTCGGGCCGGGCGACCCCGGGTGTCGCACCCCGGTCGGGTCGCCCGGCCGCCGCCGGGGGGACGCCCAGCTCGCGGAACCCGCCGGCCCGGACGATCTCGTCGCGCAGAGCGACGGTTGCCGCCGACGGCTCGATACCCAACTCCTCCCTGAGCAGGTAGCGGCAGGTCTCGTACTGGGCGAGAGCGGCGCTGGGCTGACCGCCGACGGCAAGGAACCACATCAACGCGCGGTGCGCCTCCTCGTGCAGCCGCTCCAACTCGAGCAGGCGGCGGGCCACCTCGGTCCCGCCCGTCACGTCCCTGCGCTCCCTGGCTCGTCGCACGGCACGGTCCAGGAGCGCGAGCATGTCGGCGCGGACAGCGGCTCGCCGCCCGGCCAGCCATTCATCGAACACCGGGGCACCGGCGACCTCGAAGCCTTCGAGGAGGTCGCCGCGGCAGAGCCGGACGGCCGCCAGCAGCTCGTCGTCGTCGTGCTGGTCGGAGGCGACCATCCGGGTCACCTCCGCGGCGTCGACCCAGACCTGCGGTCCACCGGTCAACGCCACCGTCTGCCGGGTCACCACGACGTGCTCGGGGACCACACGGCGCAGCTTCATCAGCACGAGCCTGAGATTGGCCCGGGCCGCCGACTCGGGGAGGTCACTCCAGAGCATCCCCGCCAGCGTCGAGCGCGAGTGTCCGGTGCCGGTCACCGCCAGATAGAACAGCAGCGCGGCCGCCTTGGCGGAGGCCAACCCCACCAGTGGACGTCCGTCGATCGTCAGCTCGGCCCCGCCGAGTACGCGAACGTGCAGCTCCTGCTTCGTCATCGCCACCGCCGCCCTCGGGAAAAAACCCTACCGCGATCCACGCCGCGAAAACGATGGGCAAACGGCCGGCAAACGATGGCTCGTTACGGTCCGGTCACCGGAGTCAGACCCCGGTCCACCAGCGACAGCCCGCTCGCGCCGGTGTCGGCGTCCGGCGGCAGAGGGAGTCATCATGCCCGTCGTCCACACGTTCCGCAGTGACCTTCCGCAGGTGGAGGTCGGCGGCACCACCGTGCACGCGCTCGCCCTGCGGCAGGCCGCCCGGCTCGGTGACAAACCAGCCCTGATCGACGCCGCGAGCGGCCGTACGATCAGCTACCGCGACCTCGCTGCGGGGGCGCAGCGGGTCGCGGCCGGCCTGGCCGCCCGCGGCTTCGCGCCGGGGGACGTGCTGGCCCTCTACAGTCCCAATCTGCCCGAGTACGCCTTGGCCGTCTACGGAACGATGGCGGCCGGCGGGGTCGTCACCGGGGCCAACCCGATGCTCACCGTCCAGGAGTTGACCCACCAGCTCGTCGACGCCAGGGCGCGACTGCTGGTCACGGTGCCGCCGTTCCTCGACCGAGCGCTGGCCGCCGCCGAGCAGGCCGGCGTCGAGGAGGTGTTCGTCTTCGGGCAGGCAGCGGGCGCGACCCCGTTCCGCGAACTGATCGACCATCGGCATCCGCCGACGACGGTGGCGACCGACTGCGACGGCGCACTGGCCGCCCTGCCCTGTTCGAGCGGCACCAGCGGCCTCCCCAAGGCGGTGGAACTCACCCACGCCAGCCTGGTCACGAACGTCCGCCAGAGCCAGGCCGTGCTGGGGTTCCGGGAGGACGACGTGGTCGTCGCCGCCGCACCGTTCTTCCACGTCATCGGGCTCAACATCATCCTGCCGTGCAGCCTGGCGGTGGGTGCCACCGTCGTCACCGTGGCTCGCCCCGACGTCGAGGCCTTCCTGCGGGCGATTCAGGATCACCGGGGGACGGTCACCATCGTGTCCCCTCCGCTGGCGCTGGCGCTGGCCAACGATCCGCTGGTCGACAGGTACGACCTGTCGTCGTTGCGGAGCCTCGGCGTGGGTGCGGCGCCGCTGGGCGCCGACGTCGAGCAGCGCTGCGCCGAGCGGCTGGGTTGCGTGACCAGCCAGGGCTTCGGCATGACGGAGGCCTCCGCTCTCATCGCCGTCGGGCCGCTGGACGATGTGCGGCGCGGATCGGTCGGCAGGCTGGTGCCCAACACCGAGGCGCGCATCGTCGACCCGGACCGGGGCGCCGACCTGCCTGCCGGCCGCGCCGGCGAGTTGTGGGTTCGCGGCCCGCAGCTCATGCGGGGTTATCGCGGCCGCCCGGCGGCGACTGCCGCCACCATCGACGCTGACGGTTGGCTGCACACGGGCGATCTCTGCTACTTCGACGAGGATGGCCACCTGTACGTGGTCGACCGGTTGAAGGAGCTCATCAAGTATCAGGGTTACCAGGTCGCCCCGGCCGAGCTGGAGTACCTGCTTCTCACTCATCCCGCGGTCGCCGACGTCGCCGTGGTGCCCCGACCCGACCCGGACGCCGGCGAGGTGCCGGTCGCGCACGTGGTCCTGAAGGGGCAGGCAACGGCCGAGGAACTGCTCACCTATGTGGCCGAGCGGGTCGCTCCCTACAAGCGGCTCCGCGCCGTCGAGTTCACCGCGTCGGTGCCGAGGGCGCCGTCGGGCAAACTGCTGCGCCGCGTGCTGGTCGAGGCCGAACGACTCCGGTCGGAACCGGCGCCCGCGAGCCGGACGAGTGGATCCTGATCTTGAATCCCGATCGGAGCACACGATGATCATCCTGGTGACCGGCGCCGTCGGCCGCGGTCCGACCTGTCTGGCAGCCTTCGACGCCGCGCTGGTGGCGGCGGGCATCGCCGATCGAAACCTGATTCGCCTGAGCTCGGTACTGCCGCCCGCCAGTTCCGTGCACCAGGTCGACCGGCTCAGCTCCGCGCCCGGCAGGTGGGGGGACCGGCTCTACTGTGTGCTGGCGGAAGCCCGCACCACGGTGCCGGGGGCGCAGGTGTGGGCCGGCATCGGCTGGGTGCAGGACGCGCGTGGCCATGGGCTGCTGGTGGAACACGAGGCTGACGACGAACTGAGCCTGCGCGGACTGATCGGTTCCTCCCTCGACGCACTGTCCCGCAATCGTGGCGTCAGCTTCCCGTCTCGTGGAGTCGAGGTAGCGGGTGTTCGCTGCACCGGGCAACCGGTCTGCGCGCTGGTGGTCGCGGTGTTCACCGCAGAGGCCTGGAACCCGGGCCGTCGACCTGCCCGGGCGGGGGCGCCGGCATGAACGGGACCGCCGCCCGGAACGCGATTCGGATCCCCAGGGCCACCGTGACGGGCCGCCGGGGGCTCAGGAACTGGGCCGTCAGCATCGCTGCCACCGCGGCGTCGGCCTATGCGTTGGACTCGATCGCGGCGACGGCGGGGGTCGGCCTGGTCGCCTCCGGGGTGCTCGACGGCCTCGATCGAGAGTCGGCGCTGGTACTCCTCGCCGCGAGCTACGCCATCTGGGGGTATGGCCTGCGCGCCAATCTGCGCGCGAACTGGACGCTGCTGGCGGCGACGGGGACCAGCACGAACGTGCTGTCCAAAGCCGCCTACGAGGTAGCCCGGCGCACCACCGGCAATGCCCGCGTACCGCGTCTGGCGGCGGCCATCGGTTACGCCGGCACGGAGGTCGCCAAGGAGCTGCCGTACTACGCGGGTGCTTTCGGCGCCGCCATCGTCAGCAACTCGATCACCTCGAACGAGGCACTCGTCTTCCTCAGCGGCGCGAACGTCGGTGCCGCGCTGTACGAATTCGGGCTGGCCCGCGCCAGCAGGGCCTTCCTGGCCCGCCGCAAATACGCGTCGTTCGACAAGGAGTGGGTTCCGGCGGAGTACCTCTCCGGCTACTACCGCGCGGTCGAACCGGACGAGATCGCCACCATCGCGTTCCTCGTCACCGCGATGCGCCGGGCGGAACCAGGTCGGGCCGTCCTGTTCTTCGGGGTCGGGCCCACCCTGCATCACGTGTTCGCGGCCGCTCGGATCGCCTCTGAGATCCATCTTGGCGACTACCTGCCGGCGAACCTGGCCGAGATCCAGCGGTGGATCGACCGGGATCCCGATGCCCACGACTGGCGACCCTTCGTCCGCTACACCCTGCGGTGCGAGGGACTCAGCTGCCCGACCGACGAGGACGTGACCGCTCGCGAGAACCTCGTCCGGGAGAAGATCACCCGACTGATCCGGGTGGACGCCCGGCATCCGCGCCCCGTGGACCGGCGTTACGCGACGGTGATCAGTGCCTACTGCGCCGACTCCGCCACCGACGACCGCGCCACCTGGGCCCTGTTCATGCACCACATCACCGGTCTGGTCCGACCGGGAGGCCTGTTCGTCACCGCAGCCCTGCGCCGCTGCCGCGGCTACACCGTGGCCGGAAAGACCTTTCCCAGTGCCAACGTCGACGAACACGACCTCCGGGCGTCGCTCCGGCGCGCATTCGGGCCTCTGAACGGATCGATCGAGGTGCGGCAGGTGGCCCAGGACGCCGCACACGGCTACTCGGCCGTCGTGCTCGGCTGGGCCCGCAGCCGCGAACGATAGACAAGGTGGGCCGCACCTGACCCGAAGGCTCCGGACCAGGAGTCAGCGGCCGCCCAGGGAGCGCCCGTTCTTGGCCAGCTCCCACCGGGTCGCGGTGGCCACCTGCTCCCCGGTGATCCGCTCCCCGTCCGCCCCCAGGTAGGCGGCGGTCAGCGCCGCCGCCGCGATCCCGCCCCCGGGCAGGTCCACGGCGGCCAGCCGTTGCGGGTCGACGTCGGCCGGCACGCCCGCCGGGAACGCCCGCCGCCACAGGGTCTCCCGGGCGGCCCGGTCCGGGTAGGGGAACGTCACCACGAGCCGCAGCCGGCGCAGGAACGCCTGATCAAGCACGGACCGGGCGTTGGTGGTGAGGATGGCCAGCCCGGTGAACGACTCCATCCGCTGGAGCATGTAGCCGACCTCGAGGTTCGCGTACCGGTCGTGGCTGTCGCGCACCTCGGTGCGCTTGCCGAACAGGGTGTCCGCCTCGTCGAAGAGCAGCACGGCCGCGCCGTCCTCGGCGGCGTCGAAGACCCGGCTGAGGTTCTTCTCCGTCTCGCCGATGAACTTGCTGACCACCTGGCTGAGGTCGACCACCACCAGGTCCAGGCCCAGCTCCTGGGCGATCACCTCGGCGGCGAGGGTCTTGCCGGTGCCGCTGGGGCCGGCGAACAGCGCGGCGGTGCCCAGGCCGCGGCTGCTCCGCTCGGCGAAGCCCCAGTCGTGCAGCACCCGGGTGCGGTGGTGCACGGCGGCGACCAGCGAGCGCAGCTGCGCCACGTGGGTGTCGGGCAGCACCAGGTCGGCCCAGCCGGCGCGGGGCCGGACCACCCGGGCCTGCCCGCCGTAGCGGCTGCGGGAGCGGGCCCGGCACGCCTGCCACAGCGGCGTGCCGGCGGCGGCGTCCCCGGCGGCCAGTTCCAGGTCGGGCAGGGCCAGGTCGAACACCCCGGCCACCGCGGCCGCCTCGCCCGCCGCCCGGTCGGCCAGGTGCCGGTCGAGCGCGGCGTCCAGCGCCGCCGCCCGTTCCGCGATGGGCAACCGGGGTACGCCGACCAGCACGCCGTCGGCCAGCACGGTGTCGACGGCGCCGAGCACGGCGACCGGGGCGGGCAGGGTGCCCAGGGCGCGGATCAGGGCGCGGGCGTCCTCGGGGCGGGCCCCGTCGGCGTCGAACGCCCAGGCCGCCGGCGCGAGCAGGCTCTCGCGCCCGATCAGGCGCAGCAGCCGGTCGCGGTCGCGTACCGCGGAGGGCAGGTCGGCCACGGCGACCAGCCGCAGCTCGCGGCCGGCGGCGTCGGCGGCGGCGGCCGCGACCACCGGCAGGTTGGCCGGCTGCGGTCCCTGGAGCACGGCGGGGCGGCCGTGCTCCCAGACGGTGCGGATGGCCGCGGCGACGGCGGCGAAGGCGGGCGGCAGCGCGGCGGGTGGTGGTACGGGCCGGGCCACGGCGGCGAGGTCGGGTTCCAGGTAGCGGACGCCCATGAGGTGGTGCAGCACCCGTTCCTCGGTGACCAGGGGGCTGCCGGTGGGGGTGTCCGGGTCGAGCAGGCGCACGAGGCCCCAGCGGCGCAGCGGCCCGTCGGGGGTGAGCGCGTTCCAGTGCGCGCCGGGCAGCGCGGCCAGGGCGAGGCCGAAGGTGGGGCGGGGCTGCCCGTGCGCGGCGGCGAGTTCGTCGGCCACCTCGCCGGCCAGCTCCGGTCCGGTGGCCAGCAGCAGCACGGCCCGTTCGAAGCCGGTGAGGCGCAGCGCGGCGGCGAGCGCGTCGAGCGCCGCGGGCCGGTCGAGCAGCGCGCGGCCGGCCGCCAGCCGCCCCTCGGCCGCGGCGAGTTCCGCCCGGTCGGGTTCCCCCGGGTACGCGACCAGCCGCACCCGCAGCACATCCAGCTCGGCGACCAGCACCAGCCGGTTCGCCTCGTCCCACGGCACCGCGGGCGGGTCGGCCGGGCGGGCCCGGCGGTCGGCGGCGGTCACGGCACGGTCAGGGCGGGCGCGCCGTAAACCTCTCCGACCAGGTCGGGCAGGCTGTCGACGCCGTCGACCTGCACCCGGACCAGCCAGTCGCCGGTGGGCACGTCCCCGGCGGCGAGGGCGAGCCGGTCCTGCGGGGCGGCGTCCGGGCCGAGCGGGGCGAGCCGGATGGCCAGCGCGTCCGCTTCGCCGGCCGGGCCGGGGGTGAGCCGGGTGAGCAGGACCGTGGCGCGCTGCCGGGCCACCAGCGGCGGGTCGACGCCGAGCACGATGTCGGGCGGACCGTCCACCACCGACGCGGTGGGGCGCACCAGCAGCGGCAGCGCGTTGGAGCCGGCGGTGACCCGGGCGGGCGCGCCGCCGCCGGCCGCCGTGACGTGCGCGATCCGTACGCCGTGCAGCCCGGCCGGCACGGTGCCGTCGAGGGTGACGGCCAGGGTGGTGTCGGTGCCGCCCGCCTCGGGGGTGAGGATGGCCGGTCCGACGTGGACCCGGGTGGTCTGCCCGGGCCGGCCGCGCAGCCCGGCGCCGCGCAGCTCGATCCGGTCGCCGGTGGCGGCGGTCCCGCCGGGCGGGTCGGTGATCAGGGCGGTCAGCACGGCGGGACCACCGGCCAGCACGGTGACCGTGCGCTGCCGCACCGGCAGGGCCCGGCGCGGGATGACGTCGGCCTCGACCAGCGCGGCCGTCGCCACGTACGTCTGGGAGAGCTGGTGCGGGGTGGCGAAGGTGGCCCACAGCTTGGACATCTCCTCCACCGACAGCGTGTACGGGGCGACCTTGACCCGCTCCACCTGGTCGGCCAGGTCGGATTCGGCGAGGAACGCGGTCGGCACGTCGTCGGCGTACAGGTCGATGGCGGCGGTGACCAGGTCCCGGGTGAGCGTCGGGGTGACCGCGAGGGCGAGCACGGCCCGCCCGAGCAGCCGCTGGGCGTCGAGGGACTCGGCCTCCCCGTAGCAGGTGAGCAGGTAGTACAGGTCCAGCGCGGCGACCGGCCGGCGGGTGAAGCCGCCGTCGCGGCTGCGGGTGGGCAGGTCGGTGAGGTTCCAGGCGTGGTTGGGTCGCACGTCGTACAGGTAGATGTTGATGCCGGGCGTGGAGACCAGCGTGGTGTCGGACAGCTGGTTGGGGCGCAGGGTGGTGACGGTGGCGCCGCCGACGGGCCCCGGGTGGGTGGCGTCGAGGGCGCGTTCGAGCACGTACCGCAGGGTCGAGGTGACCGCGGCGATGGCCAGGCCGTTGCTCATCGGCCCTCCCGGCGGCGGGCGAGGTACGCGGTGTGGTCCACCGTGGACGGCGGCGGAGTGGGCGGCGCGGGTGGTGGCGGTGCGGGCGCCCTGGTGACCACCACCCGGTCGATGTGCAGGTGCACGTCGCCGGCCGGCGGGGCGTCCTCGGCCGTCCCGGGCGAGCCGGGTGCGGGACGGATCGGGCCGGTGCGCACCTCGGCGGTGCCGGGCCGGGGCGGCGCGCCGGCCCGGACCGGCCGGTCGACGAAGACGAGACGCTCCCCGGGTTCCACGGCGCGACGGGCGATCAGCGCCGGGCCGAGGCGTTCGCGGAGCAGCCGGGCCAGGTCCGGCGCGGCGGCGCGTACCGGAGTGGGTGCGGGCCGGCGGGCGGCGGGCGGCGGGGCCGGCGGCGCGGGCGGGACGGCGGCGGCCGGCCGGCCGGGGTCGGGTGGCGGCTCGGCGTCGCGTGCTCGGGTGACCGCCGGGGGAGCGGTGGTGGTCGGGGAGGCGGCATCCGGCTCGGGGCCAGCCGGGCCGGCGGGCGCTGCCCGCGCGGCGGCCCGGTCCGCGGCGGCCGGGGCGGCCTCGGGTGGCGTGACGGGCGGCTTCCGGTCGGTCGGGAACCGGTCCGGGCCGGCCGGCACCGCCGGTACCGGTGTCGTGCGCAGGGCAGCGGGGCCGAGTGGCGCGGTCGGCCGGTCCGAGATCCCGCGGGACGGCGCCGGCGTCCGCGCGGTCGACCCTGACCACGACGCGGGCGCCTCGACCGGCGCGTCGGCCGGCGGGTCGGGCATCGGGACCTCGAAGGGCTGCGGGGCGCGGAGCCGCACCAGCGGTTCCCGGCCGGTGGCCCGCTGCGCCATCCGGGCGAAGAACCCCTCGGCGCCGCTCACGCCGCCCGCCCCGCCGCGAGGGCCAGGTACGCGCGCCGCCGCCCGGCCGGCAGGGCGAGGATGTCGGTCTCGGCCCAGCCGTACGCGGCGGCGAGGGTGGCCACCTCGGCCAGCACCGCCGGGGCGCGGCCGGCCACCCGCTCCCACAGCAGCTCGGCCACGTCCAGCGCGGCGACCACGGTGTCCCCGCAACCGGGGCAGCGGGTCCGCAGCACCACGGCCGCGGCGCCGGCCAGTTCCTCGGCGGCGGCGTCGACGGTCCGGCGCTGCTCGGCGGTCAGGGCACCGGGTGCGACGGGCCGGCCGTCGGCGTCGCGGACGCAGCGGGCCAGCAGCGTGCCGAGCGGGTCGTCGGACCGCCCGGCGGCCAGCAGGTCCCGGGCGGTGGGCGCGCGGACCCGCAGCGTGCCGCCGACCACGGCGCCGGCGTCGCCGGCCGGGAGCCCGGCGACCGGGTCGAGGGGCAGCGCCACGTCGAGGACCTCGCCGCAGCCGCAGGTGAGCACGGCGTCGACCGGGTCGCCGAAGCTGTCGACGCTCAGCCGGGCGGCGAGCGCGGCCACCGTGCCGACCGGCAGGTCCAGGGCGGCGTCGAGGTCGGGGAGGAGCCCGGCGGCGTGCAGCAGCACCGGGCCGCGGGCGGCCGGCGGGGCGGTCGCGGCGGCCTCCCAGACCGCCAGGAGCCGGCCGGGGTCGTCCAGCGTGGTCATCGCGGTCAGGGTTCGACGAAGGACGGTTCGGCGGGCTCGGCCACCGTGTAGTCGCGTTCCCAGCCCTCGTTCTCCAGCTTGATGCTCTGGATGGCCACGGCGTTGGCGTTGGCGTCCAGTTCGGGCAGCGCCACCCATTCGGACACCCAGCACCGGTAGACCTTGTACGCGATGACCAGCTGCCCGGCCTCGTTGTACATCTCGATGATGATGTCCTTGCGGAAGTCCGCCAGGGAGGTCTCGGCGCCCAGCCCGGAGCCGTAGTTCCACACCTTGTTGGCCCACTGCTCGAAGTCCGGGTCGTGGGTGACGCCGCGCTCCAGCATGATCGCGTCGTACTCGGTGCGCCCCGGCGACTTGCGGCTGCTGCTGGGGTCGCCGCCGTGGCGGTGGGTGACCACCTCGGTGCTCCGCTTCAGCGTGCCGATCTTGCTGATCCCGGCGACGTATCGCCCGTCCCACTTCGCCCGGAACTTGAAGTTCTTGTACGGGTCGAAGCGCTGCGCGTTGACCGTGAACTCGGCCATGCCCGCCCCTCCTAGGTCGCCGCGGCCGCGGTCCGCTGCTGGATGCCGATCACCACGAACTCGGCCGGCTTCACGGCCGCGAAGCCGACGAGGATGTTCAGCACCCCCCGGTCGATGTCGTACTGCGTGGTGGTCTCGCTGTCGCACTTGACGAAGTACGCCTCCCGCGGTGTGCGGCCCTGGAAGGCGCCCTGCCGGAACAGGTCCTGGAGGAACCCGCCGATGGAGGCGCGGACCTGCGCCCACAGCGGCTCGTCGTTGGGCTCGAACACCACCCACTGGGTGGACCGCACCAGCGTCTCCTCCAGGAACAGCGCCAGCCGCCGCACCGGCACGTACCGGTACTCGTCGGCGAGCACGTCCGCGCCGCGCAGGGTCCGCGCGCCCCAGACCAGGGTTCCGGTGGCCCGGAAGGTGCGCAGGCAGTTCACCGCGTACGGGTTGAGGTTGCCGTTCTCGCCGTCGGTGAGCGCGAGCGCCGGCCCGGTCACCCCGGCGAGGGCCGCCTCCACCCCGGCGGGCGCCTTCCACACCCCGCGCGCCGCGTCGGTGCGGGCCATCACCCCGGCGACCGCGCCGCACGGCGCGAACTCGCGCACCGCGCCGTCGCGCAGCGGGTCGGGCCGGCGCACCCGGGGGAAGTAGAGCGCGCCGTTGCGGCCGTTGGCGGTCAGCCCGCGCGCGCCGACCCAGGCCCGCACGGTGTCGGCGGTCTCGGTGGGCGGCGGGTCGACCAGCAGGAAGGCCCGCTGGCGTACGCAGAAGTCCAGCGCGTCGGCCCACACGGTGTCGTCGAGGGCCTGGTCGGGCACGGACGGCGGCAGGCAGAGCAGGGTGAACAGATCGGCGTCGCGCAGCGCGTAGATGCCCTGCTTGGTGCCCTCCAGCGCGCCGCCGTCGGTGTACTCGGCGGCGGTCAGGTGGGTGCCGTCGGTGCCGGTGGCGGCCGCGTCGGCGGTGTCCACGTCGTAGCCGCCCGCGTCGGGACGGCCGGTGCCGGGCAGCGCCGGCGAGGCGCCGACCCGGACCAGCCGGGAGGCGGCCAGCACGGTGTCCAGCCGGCGCGGTCCGTCCACCAGGGTCACGTTCGGGTACGTCTCGACCAGCACCGGGTTCTCCGCCGGGCCCTCCCGCACGGTCAGGTGGAACAGCTCGTCGGCGTCCACCCCCTGCTGGTCGGCGACGGTGGCGGCCTCCTCGCCGGTCGCGTGGGTCACCTCGGCGTGCAACGCGTTGCCCCAGCCGCCCGGCCCGAGCGCGTCGAGGGTGAGCGCCCCGTTGAGGTCGAGTTGCGCGCTGGTGGCGTCGCGGGCCAGCCGGACGATCACGGCCTGGTTGCCGCCGTTGAGGTAGAAGTCGCGCACCGCGTAGCCGAGGCCGCTGTCCCGCCACAGCCCACCGAAGGTGCGTTCGAACTCCGCGTACGAGGAGATGGCCACCGGCACGTCGACCGGCCCGCGCAGCGCCCGCCCGACGAACGCGGCCACGGCCGTGGCGACGCCGGTGATGGTGCGACTGCCGCCGGGTATCTCCTGGATGTAGACCCCGGGATGGCTGAGCGTTGCCGCCATGACGACTCCTCGACTCCACGGGCGTGCCGTACGCCGCTGGCGCGACTGTGCCGCCCGCCCGTCACCGCGCCGTCACCCGGCCGTGTCGACCCGGTGTCGGTGGCTGCCGGTACGGTCCGCGTGATGACAGCGCCGGTAGAGGACGTCAGGACGATAGCGGCGGCGTTCCACGGCACGGTTCTCGAGGACCATCCCGTCGAGGAAGGAATCGGCGGCACCGTCATCGTCGACGAAGTGGACCCGGGCCGCCTGCTCGAGGCGTGGCGCGCGGCCCGGGCGGTCACGCCCACCACGGGCCGGTGGCCGGTCTTCACGCTTCCCGGCGACCTGCACCACGAGCCCACGCCCGCCGAGATCAACGAACTGGCGCACGCGGCGCGGGAGGTCGACCCGTGGGCGGTGTTCCGGCGGCACCCGGACGACCATCCGATGGAGCCGTGGCGGATCGAGAGCTACGTGAGCGCGTTCCTGGGCGCCGAAGGGCTGTCCTCGGCCGCCGGGCCGCCGCCCGCGCCGACGAGCGAGCCGGAGCTGGACCGGTGGCTCTACGACACGCTGCTGGCCGACCCGGTCCTCGCCGACCATGCCCGCCGGTGGTACGAGCCCCTGGTCGGCACCCGCACCTGGCACCCCATGCGGGCGGTGCAACTGGTGCTGCTGCCGACGACGTCCCCGTGGCTCGCGCCGGCCTGGATCGGCTACTTCGGCGCGGCACGCCCCGGTGGACCGGAGGCGTGGGCAGCGGCGATGTGGCAGTGGCACCGGCGCTGGGGCGCCGAGCTGGTGGCCGCGTTCAGCACCACGCTGCAGTTCGTCGTGTCCCGTCAACCGCAGCCGGGCCCGCCGGCCTGGGAGCTGGCCGGTCAGCTCCTCGCCCTCGGCGGCAGCCTCCCGCACGAGCAGTGGCAGCTGGCCATGGCGGTGGCCCACAGCGACGCCTGGTTCCTGCACGACCGCCCCTGAGCGGCGTCTCGTCATGGCTGCGGCGGCTGCCGCCGGGGCTACGATCGGCCGTGCCGTTCGACAGCTCGGATTCGGGTGAGGCCGCAGCCTTGGCCGCTGCCTTCCCACGTCGGATGAGCGATGACGTGCGGCAGGCACTGGCGGTCCTACCGCCGGCGCCGCACGCTCCGGCCTCACCGTTCCGTGTGCTGGTCGATGCTGAGCCCGTCGTGATTCCATATCGGATCTACGCTGACGAGCCGCCCGCTGGCGCGGAGGCGGCGCTGTCCGCCGCCCAGCGTGCGCTGCTGGATTGCCTGTACACCCGGCACCACGACGGCCGGGTGAGGCAGCGGCGGCTGGAGCGGGTGGTCGGATTGATCCAACCGTGGGTGGCCCCGTTCGTGGTGCAGTTGGTGGGCGAATACGTGGACGAGATCCTGCTGGTCATTCGGAGAGTCCTCGGGCCGGAACTGGTCGTCCCGCACAGCCCGACGGACGCCGTCTACGGGCGGTTCGTCGCCGAGAACCCGGGGTTCGTGGCGCTCACCGGACAGCGGGTTGCCAGCTACTGGGCCTGTTATCACCGGCGGCGCTACCCCACGCTCATCGACTACCCAGGGCGCTCCTTGATGGCAGCGCTGCGGGCGGCGGCAAACCGGCACAACGTCTCTGGCGGCGAGGTACCCGGCACGGCCGCCAGGTAGCCCGGTGACGCGGCGGGCAACGGGCCGGTGACGGGCGGGCCGCAGGCTGGGCGGGCCCGCGCACCAGACTCCCGCTCCGGAGGCGCTCCCGTGACAACCCCTGACCCCGACCGCGGTGGGGTGGTGGTCGTCCGGGTGTGGTTCGAGGACCGGCCGGACGAGCTGGGCTTCCGCGCCCTGGTGACGAGCTGCGTCGACCTGGCCGGGGGCCGGCCGGAGAGCCGGGCGGTGACCTCGCCGGACGCGGTCGTCGAGGTGGTGCGCAGCCGACTGGTGGAGATCCTCGCCGGTCACCGAGCGCGGTGACGCCCACCGCCCGACCCAGGGGAAGGCACATGACCGAGAAGATCAACTGGAGCCTCCAGGTCCGCGTGGCCCACGGCCCGCAGATCGCGGCGACCGGCGTCGTCGACGTCGAGGCGTACGACAAGGTCTCGGTCGAGATCGCGGCCGGGGAGAGCCAGCAGGTGGACCTGGTGCCCGCCGGCACCGAGCGGGTGGGCATGGTGCTGATCGTGCCGGCCACGCCCAGCGCCGACCTGTCGTACGAGATCGACGGCACGGCGATCGCGCTCGACGGCGCGCACGCCTTCCTCGGCACCGGGGCGGCCCGGCTGCTCGGCGCGGACCCGGCGAGCCTGACCTTCACCAACGACACCGCCGAGCCGGCCCGGCTGGACATCCTGGTCGGCCGGGACGTCACCCCGTGAGGGCCACCGCGATGTGACGCCGGGGTGACGCAGTGCGTTCTACCCTGCCGGAGCCAGGCCCGCGCCGCAGGGGAGGTCCCGGATGACCGCCGACTTCGTCGACGCCCTCGTGGCCGACCAGCCGGCCGGGTCCGGTCCGGTGCTGCGGCTGCTCGGCGACGTCCGGGTCAGCCACGGTTCCCGCTGGTACGACGTGCCCGAGGGCAGCAAGCGGCTGCTGGTCTACGTCGCCCTGCACCGCCGCCGCCTCGACCGTGGTCATGCCGCCGCCACCCTGTGGCCGGACGCTACGGACGCGCGCGCGGCCGGCAACCTGCGCTCGGCGTTGTGGCGGCTCAACCAGGCGCACGTCGGGCTGATCGGGGTGGACCGGCACCACCTCGCGTTCCGGCCCGGCGTGCTGGTCGACATCGACCTCGTCACGGCCTGGGCCGGCCGGTTGATCGCGGGCCGCCCGGCCGGCGCCGACCTGTCCGCGCTGCCGACCGGCGGGGTCCTGTTCGACCTGCTCCCCGGCTGGTACGACGACTGGGTGCTCACCGAACGGGAGCGGGTCCGCCAGCGGGTGCTGCACGGGATGGAGGCGATGAGCCGGCACCTGGTCACGACGGGCCGCTGCGCCGAGGCCGTCGAGGTGGCGCTGACCGCCGCCGGGGCGGAGCCGCTGCGGGAGAGCGCCCAGCGGGTGCTGCTGGAGGCGCACCTGGCCGAGGGGAACTGGGTGGAGGGCCGCCGCGGCCTGGACACCTACCGCCGGCTGCTGGCCCGGGAGCTGGACATGGAACCCGATCCGCGGCTGGGCGAACTGCTCGACGCCTACCCGCGCGCCCGGCCGGCGGCCACCGCCGACCGCGAGCGCGCCTCCTCGATCAACGCCATGAGCTGAGGCGAGGGCCGGACTCCGAGCTGCTCGGCGAGCAGCCGGACCACCAGGTCGGCGTGGCGCAGCGCGTCGCTGACGTTCCCGTCGGCGAGCATCGCGGTGAGCACCAGCCGGTGGCCGCTCTCCCGCAACGCGTCCGCGGCGACCGCCTCCAGCGCCCAGCCCAGCCCGGCGGCCGGGTCACCGGCGCGGATCGCGGCCCCGGCGGCGTCCTCGAGTGCCCGCAGGGCCCGGTGCCGCAGCAGCTCCCGGTGCATGAGCACCCAGTCGTCGTACCAGCCGGGGAGCAGGTCGGGGCAGCCGTCGGCGGCGTGCCGGCGCAGGAACGCCGGGTCGACCGGGCCGCGGCCCGCGAGACAGCGGGTGTCCACCGTCACCCCGGCGGCCAGCGCGAGCGCGCCGGTGGAGTCGGCGAGCAGGCCGGGTGCGGCCTTGCGCAGGCGCCACAGCGCCGTGCGCAGGTCGGCCGAGGCCCGTTCCTCGGGCTTGCTCGCCCACATCGACCAGGCGGTGCGGGCCCGGTCCGAGGCGCCGCGCACGGCCAGGAAGGCCACCAGCCGCTGCGCGGTCGCCGGCAGGGCGACGGGCTCGCCGTCGCGGTCGAGCGCGAAGCCGCCGAGCAGCCGCAGCCGCCAGCCGGCCCGGTGCGGGGGTACGGCCTCCGGCGTTGTTCCCGTGGTGATCCACACGTCGGCGCTCCGCTCTGTCCGGGGTGTTGGGGCGGAGGGTCACTTCTCGAATACCGCAGGTCGCGGGTCCCCGGGAACGGGCCTGTCGGTGGCCGGACATCCCGTTCGTCCACCCGGCCCGGCGACCGGTCATGATCGGCGGCCGGGACCGGCCGAACGGCTGCCTCCGGGAACGTGCGTGCCGGGGGAGCGGCGGTTGGGCAAAGTCGTTGGCGAACCGCGTGGGCTGGCCTATGGTGGGCGGATGTACCCGGCCGGGCTGCTGTCCACGACCGCCGTCACCACGGCGGCGTTCGCTGCTGCCCGCGGCCGGCGTCCCGAGGCCGTGCCCGCCCGTCCGGCGGGCAGCCGTTCCGTCGCGCCCATCCACGGCCTGCCGAGCCCGGTCCCCACCGACCGTGGCCCACCCGGATCCCGTTGATCCGCGTACGGCCACCAGGGCGAAGCCATCCGGCTTCGGCCCTTTTTCTTTTTCCTGGAAGGGGATCCAGATGGGCACCGACCTGCACGACGACCGACTCACCCGGTTGCGGGCCACGCTGACCGACGACTTCGCGGCGCAGACGGCCCGGTTGACCGAGCTCACGGCGGACACCGGCGACCCCGGCGAGGCGCACACCCGCGCCGCGATGATCGTGGCCACCCGGCAGAGCCTCGGGCAGATCGGCGACGCGCTGCGCCGGATGGCCGACGGCGGCTACGGCCGCTGCGAGCGGTGCGCCGCGCCGATCCCGGTGGAGCGCCTGGAGGCGCTGCCGCACGCCCGCTTCTGCGTGCCCTGCCAGCAGAAGCACGGCTGACCCGGCGGGTGCCGGGCCGTCACCGTACGGCCCGGCGCCCCGGCAGCCGGCGCCCGAGCCAGTCCAGCAGGACCCGCTCGTACTCCGGGCTGACGCCGGCCAGGTCCTCGCGTCCGTCCAGGGTGGGAGCGTGGTCGCAGCCGGCCAGCCGGGCCACGGTCAGCTCCGCGTCGCGCGCGGCGCGCCGCCACACGGCCACGCTCTGCTCGACCGGCGTCCAGGCGTCGGTCTCGCCGTAGCAGAGCAGCACCGGGCCGGACAGCTTCGCGAGGACCGGCTCCGGGTCGAAGTCCATGTCGACCCAGCTGCCCGGAGCGTCGGGCAGCTCGCGGGGCAGGTACACCAGCGGGAACCAGGGCCGCCGCACGGCCGCGTCCAGCTCCGCCTGGGCGGCCGCCCGGGGCACGTCCCCGCGCAGGAAGCCCTCCGCGACGCCGCGCAGCCGGTCCAGCTCGGCGAGGTCGGCCGGGCCGTACCCGTGCCGGCGCAACTGCTCGGCGGTGCCGTACCGCATCTGCGCGGCGGGGCTGACCCCGCTGCACCCGAGCAGGACGAGGAAGTCCACCGGGCGCCGGGTGGCGGTCAGCGTCGCCGCCCACGCGCCCTGGCTGAATCCCCACAGCCCGACGGGCACGTCCCCGACCTGTCGGCGCAGCACGTCGAGGGCCGCCTCCGCGTCGTCGGCCTGCGCCGTCAGCGGCACGTCGTGCCCGTTGACCCGGGGCCGTCGGTCGTAGCGCAGCACCGCGATCCCGGCCGGTGGGAGCAGCCGGGCCAGGTGCTCGTACAGGAAGTACGACCGCCGGTCGGCGTGCGAGCCGTGCAGCACCACCAGGCCGCCGCGCGGCGGCCCGGCCGGGACGTCCAGGGTCGCGGGCAGGTCGAGCTCACCGACGCGCAGCTCCATGCCGGCAGTCAACCACGCCGCACGGGGCCCCGGCCGCCCCGCCGATCGTCGCTCGTCGGCCGGGCTGCGTACCCTGGCCCGGTGACCCGTCGTGACCGTGGAGACCGCCGATGACCAGCCCGCGCACCGTCCGCACCGCCCGTCCCGCCGATGTGGCCGCCCTCGTCGATCTGGTCGAGTCGGCGTACCGCGGGGAGCGCAGCCGGGCCGGCTGGACCACCGAGGCCGATCTGCTCGCGGGGCAGCGCACCGACCCGGACATGGTGGCCGAGGCCGTGTCGAGCCCGGGCGGGACGGTCCTGGTGGTCGAGGACGGCACGGAGATCGTCGCCTGCTGCCAGTTGGAGCGCCGCGACGATCACGTCTACTTCGGCATGTTCGCGGTGGCACCGGGGCGGCAGGGCGGCGGGCTGGGCCGGGACCTGCTGGCCGAGGCCGAGCGGCACGCGCGGGAGCAGTGGCACAGCGGCGAGCTGCGGATGACCGTGATCACGCAGCGGGAGGACCTGATCGCCTGGTACGAGCGGCGCGGCTATGTCCGCACCGGCGAGCTGAGCCGGTTCCCGTACGGCGACGAGCGGTTCGGCCTGCCCCTGCGGCCGGACCTGGCCTTCGAGACCCTGCGCAAGAAGCTCGGTTGACCGAACGGTCGCCGACCACCGTCGGCGGCCGTTCACCGACCGCGTGCCGGGCCGTCCGTCGCCGGGCGCAGCCGCCGGACGAGGTGGAGAACGCCCTGGTGGACGGCCACGCCCACGCCGGTGTTCAGCAGCGCCAGCCCGGACGCGGCGATCAGCCCCGGCCCGATGCCCATCGCCCCGGTGGCGACCAGCAGGGCGGGCCAACCGGCGGCGGCGACCGCAAGCGGCAGCCACCACCAGCGCCCGAGCAGCAGGCCGAGGAGGATGAGGCTCGGGATCATGGTCCGGACCTCGACTCCGGCGGCGCGTCGGCGAGCTCGGCGATCACCTCGGCGTGGCAGCGCTCCGGCACGCACCAGCAGCCGAGCCGGCGCCCGCGCAGGTCGGGCAGCAGCGCGAGCAGGTCGGGCCGGCCGAGCAGGTACGCCCGGTACTTCTCGATCACCTCGTCTCGGGTGCCGTCGGGGCCGGGCCGGTACGGGCTGGACAGCGGGGACTGCGGGAGCCGCCAGCCGCCGCGGGACATGGCCCGCCCGACGTAGACGACGTCGGCGTACGCCGGGTCGTCGCGGTGACCCTTGAGGTTCACGACGGTGGTTGCCGGCATGGCTGGCGCTCCTTTGCTGCTGCCGTCCGAGACACCAAGTGTCGCAGCACCGGCCCGGTCAGGCGCCGGGCGCGGGCGCCGGGCCGGTGGAGTCGCGGACGATCAGCGTGTGACCGGTGGACCGTCGTCGCGGCCGGGTCGACCTGGGCTTCAGCGCGAGGGTCAGCGCCATCCGCCCCATCTCGGTCATCGGCAGCCGGACCGTGGTGAGGCTGGGTGCCAGGTCGGCGGCGACGGACACGTCGTCGAAGCCGACCACCGACACGCGCTCGGGCACCGGGATGCGCCGCGACCGCAGCACGGACAGCACGCCGATCGCCATCGCGTCGTTGAGCGCGATGATCGCCGTACTGTCCGGGTGGTAGTGCAGGATCCGCTCGGCGGCCACCCGGCCGCCGTCGCGGGTGAAGTCGGAGTGGACGACGGCGAGGTCGTCGGGGGAGTGCCCGTGCGCGGCGAGCGCGGCGGTCACCCCGGCGAGCCGGTCGGCCACGGTGGTCAGACCCGGGGTGCCGGCGGCCACGGCGATCCGCCGGTGGCCCAGGGCCAGCAGGTGGGCGCCGATGTCGCGGCCTCCGGCCTCGTTGTCCGGCACCACCGCGTCGACGCCCAGGGCGTGTCGCCCGATGACGGCGACGCGTCCGCCGGCCCGCTGGAAGCCGGCGAGTTCCGCGCGGGCCTCGGCCTCCACGCGCGGGTCGTCGTAGCCGGAGCCGGCGATGAGGATGATTCCGACCTGCTGGTTGATGAGGTGCCGCAGTTGGCGCAGCTCGTTCTCCGGGTCGCGTCCGGAGTGGGCGATCTGGACCAGGAGGCCCTCCTCGGCGGCGACCTGGAGCACGCCGCTGGCGATCTCGGAGAAGTACGGGTCGTCGATCTGGTGGACGATCAGGCCGACGGTGGTGCTGGCGCCGCCGGCGAGGGTGCGGGCGTACGGGTTGGCGACGTACCCGAGTTCCCGGGAGACCTGGCGGACGTGCCGGGCGACCTCCTCGCTGACGCCCTCGCGCCCGGCGAGGGCGCGGGAGGCGGTCGCCAGCGAGACGCCGGCGCGCTCCGCCACGTCGACGAGACGCAACCGTGGTCCGGGTCGGGGCATGGGTAACTCCTGGCAGACATTGATCCGCACCGCGCTCTTGCGTGTGGCGTAGGGCACAGCATAGGGTACGAAAGCGCTTACGTAAGCGCTTTCGTAAGCGCGGCGCCGCCTCGGCCGTTCGGCCGGCCTCACGGCGGACCGTCCTGTCCCGACACCCCGACTCCACATCCGGGCACCGATCCACGCCCGGTACGTAAGCGCTTTCGTCACCGCCACATCGCACCGACGAAGGGAGCACCTCCCCATGAGAAGACACCGACGCGCCGCCGTCGCGGCCACCGCCCTGCTGGCGCTGGCGCTGACCGCGGCGGCGAGCCCGGCCCAGGCCGACCGGCCCGGACCGCACGACGTCCACCCCGCCCTCTGGTCGCACCTGGTCGCCTTCTACGACTTCGACCACCCGGTGGTCGGCGACCCCGCGCTCGAGCGCGACCTGGGCCGGTCCGGCACCGAGATCGAGCTGGTCAACGGCGGTGCGGCCATGCGGGTGCCCGACCGGGCGTACAAGGGCAGCGGCGACGCGCTGCAGACCCGGCAGGTCAACCCGCAGGCCGCCGGCAACGACGACTGGAAGGCCGGCATCTGGTCCTCCAGCGGCGTCCGCACGCTGCGCGCGTTCAGCGGCGCCGAGGGGACCACGGTGATGGGCTGGTTCAAGCGGGACATGGATGGCCCGGCGTTGAACTCCGTCACCGCCAACCCGACCGACCGGTACAACGCCATCGGCCTGGCCGGCGTGCTGACCGGCGACTCCGACGGGCACGGCGTGCGCGCCCTGCTGGAACTCATCGACGTGGGCGGCGAGCTGCACCTGGTCGCCCTCGGCCGCCGCGTCGACGGCGGCGCCTCGCAGACCTTCGCCGCCAACGAGGACTGGCGGACCCTGCTGCCGAAGGGGGAGTGGGTGCACCTCGCGGCCACCTACGACTTCACCAGCGGCACCATGGCGCTCTACCGCAACGGCGAGCCGGTCGACGGCTTCTACACGACCGCCGGCGACCCGTGGCAGCTCAACGGGCCCGGCCCGCACGTCACCAGCGCCACCGACGCGCGCGGCATCAAGATCGGCGGGAGCTTCCCTCAGAACAACCTGGAACGCAACCCGTGCGACTGCCGCATGGACGGCCTCATGTTCCTCGACAGCGTGATCCCGGCGAGCGACATCGCCAAGCAGTACCGCTACATGGCCCGCTGACCGTCCCTCGGATCGTCCCACCGAGAAGGAGAACCGCGTGTTCACTCGCGCTGGCAGCACCGGCAGGCTCCGCAGAGCCGCCCTCACCGCCGGGGTCACTGCCGCCACCCTCGTCCTGTCCACCCTGGTCGCCGCACCCGCCCGGGCCGACGGCGCCGTCTACGACCCGATCCCCGAGTCGCAGATCCAGTCGCGGCTGGGGCTGGTGCTCCAGGAGTACGCCAGCTTCCCCCAGTCCACTCCGAACCCGGCGCCGGTCGACGCGCGGCTGGTGCGCAAGGCCCGGATCAACACGATCAGCGAGCTGCCCGACGGCTCCGGCCGCCGGGCCGTGCCGGACCTCAACGGCAACCTCTACCTCGTGGAGAACGGCACGCCGCACGTCTACCTGGACGTGGCGGCGACCTTCGCGCCGCAGTTCTTCTCCGGCCGTGGCCTCGGCCAGGGCTTCGGGTACGTCGCCTTCCACCCCGAGTTCGGGCGCAACGGCCGCTTCTACACGATCCACACCGAGCAGGCGTCGCTGGCCACCCGGACGCCCGACTACGCCCAGCCGAACACCATCTACCAGGCTGTGATCACCGAGTGGACGGCCAGCGACCCGGCCGCGGAGACCTTCGCCGGCACCCACCGCGAGGTGCTGCGGATCGGCTTCGGCGGCCAGATCCACGGCGTCCAGGAGATCAACTTCAACCCGACCGCGAAGCCGCGCGACCCCGACTACGGGATGCTCTACCTCGCCGTCGGCGACGGCGGCCAGGGCTACCGCAACGGCGACCCGCAGAACATGGGCATGCCGCACGGCAAGCTGCTGCGCATCGACCCGCGCGGCACCAACGCGCCCAACGGCCGGTACGGGATCCCGGCCGACAACCCGTTCGTCGGGCGCGACGGCGCGCTCGGTGAGATCTACGCGGTCGGCTTCCGCGACCCGCACCGGTTCAGCTGGGACCGGGCGACCGGCCGGATGTACCTGGGCCACATCGGCGAGCACGCCATCGAGTCCATCTACGAGGTCCGGGCCGGCGACAACTTCGGCTGGAGCGAGCGCGAGGGCAACTGGGTCTTCGACAAGACCGCGACGAACCCGTGCGACAAGCTCTACCCGCTGCCCTCCGACGACGCGAAGTACGGCTACACCTACCCGGTCGCCGCGTACGACCACGACCCGGCGGCGAACTGGAACTGCACCTCCGACGTCGGCGTCGCCGTGGCCGGCGGCTTCGTCTACCGCGGAAAGGACGTGCCCGCCCTGAAGGGCAAGTACGTCTTCGGCGACCTGGTCGACGGCCGGGTGCTCTACACCGAGGCGAACGAGATGCGCCGCGGCGCCGGGCTCGCCCCGATCCACCGGCTCGCGCTGTACACCACCGCCGGGGACCTGGTACGCATGCAGGACCTGTCCAGCCCGGGCGCGCCCGGCGACCCGAACCGGGTCGACCTGCGCTTCGGCACCGACGCCGCCGGTGAGCTCTACATTGTGGCCAAGGCCAACGGGAAGATCTGGAAGGTCGTCGACACGAAGACCGTGGCGGAGGGCAAGGTGGGCCACACCAAGGTCGTCCACACCGCGGGCGCGCAGAACTGGACGCCGGTGACCCCGTCGAAGTGGCGGTTCGAGGGCGACCAGGTGATCCTCGCCGAGGCCGGCGTGAGCCGCCCCGGCCCGCGCCGCCCGTTCGAGTACGCCATCCTCGACAAGGGTCCGGCCTGGTCCTCGGTCCAGATCGACGCCCGGGTGCGCCTCGACGAGCCGGTGGAGGTCACCAACCGGGACGTGATCATCGTCTTCGGCTGGCAGTCGGACACGCAGTACTACTACGCGCACCTGTCCACCGACAACACGATCTACCCGCACAACGGCATCTTCAAGGTCAACAACGCCGACCGGGAGCGGATCGACCACCAGTGGAACGGTCGCTCGCGGGGCGCCAACCCGGCGATCACCGACGCCGACTGGCACAAGGTGCGGGTCGTGCACCTGCCCGCCACCGGTGAGATCGCCGTCTACGTCGACGGGCACAAGGACCCGCTGCTGACCGCGAAGGACACGACCTTCAGCTCGGGTCGGGTCGGCTTCGGCTCGTTCGACAACATCGGCCGTACCCGTCAGTTCACCGTGACGGGCTCCCCGGCCTGATTCGAGGAGCGGAGGGGACGGCGGCCGGTGCCGCCGTCCCCTCCGGCGTACCCCGACGGCTGAACGTCCTGGGGGTGTCAGCGCCGATCAGCGCAACCTTCCGTTCATGCAGCCACGGCAGGCAGGACGCGTGCCAGCCGGCCTGCGTGAACCGCTGGCCCCACCGGTCTCGTGCCGGAAGCGGCCGTAGCTGTCTGAGCTCACACGACCGGAGCGGTCGTCTTTGCTGTCGTTCGGTGGGGCATCGTGCTGGCTGCGACGGTGAACGGATGGCGCAATCGATGCATCGCCACCTCACCGCAGTCGGACGCACGAGGCGCGGGCTTCTCTTCTTCCGCGGTGGACGGTGAAAGAAACTGTGCGATGGAACCGCAGGCCGGAGCAGGGGCCGGGCCGCGGAAACGCGGAGCGTCGGCAACCGGGTGCCGGTCGCGGCTGAACCCGCCGGGAACCGTCGCCGGGTGGGCGTCTGGTGTGCGCGGTGACGTGGTGATCACGGTCATGCTGTGCCTTCCTCCTCGAACGGCGCGTCGCAGAGAAGGCACGGGCCGCAGGCCACGGGACATCGCAAAACGAACCTGAACAAGATGGTGGATGAAATGCCGAACGACGGCCCGCTGAACCAGTCGGGCCGCCGTTCGGCAAAGCGTGGGTCAGAGCGGGCGGATATCCGACGCCTGCGGGCCCTTCGGGCCCTGGGTGATGTCGAACTCCACCCGCTGGTTCTCCTCGAGGCTGCGGAAGCCGCTCGCGGAGATCGCCGAGAAGTGGGCGAAAACGTCGGCGCCTCCGCCGTCCTGGCTGATGAACCCGAAGCCCTTGTCGCCGTTGAACCACTTCACGGTACCTGTAGCCATGTCTGCTCCTTCGCAGGCTGTTGAAGACCGCATTGTGCGGACTCGCGCTGCCGCGTTGATCAGCCGCGCCGGAAACGACATGAAACGAAAAAGGCACCTGGATGGGTTTTGGTTAACCCATCAGGCGCCGAAACGTCTACGGAAATCAAAACTGCAACCGGGCAACCGTAACACAGAATCCGTCGATCGGTGCCACCCACGCCCGCGGCCGCGTCACAGCACGGCACCGCGAGGCGCAACTTCGCGGTCGCCGCCGATGAGCCGGACGAGTAGCACTGTTGTTGCCCTGTCGTAAGGGGCCAGTCGAGTAGGGATGCCAGAGGTCGCGTCGGTTCTCGCCAAGAGGGAGCCACACTCATCGCTGGAGTCAGCTCCCTGAGCTGGCAGCGGCACCGCTGCGCTTCGTGCGCGTAGAGTGGGCAGTGGATCAGTTCGTCAACATCGTTGGCGGGCCGGCGCCTACCGGGGCGTGCTGCCCAGGTCTCGGCAGTGTCCCCAGGACAACGTCGAGGTTTGAGGGCCGAGCGTTGGCAGATCATCCGATCGCCACGGACATTTCAGTGCTGACGGACAACGCCGGTCGTCGGCCGCTACCTTGCGGCAGCACTCAGCCAGTCCCGCCCAGCCCGTACGACAGGCCGTCGCGGAACGGCTGCGGCACGTGAGCGCCGATCCGGCTGGCCTGGCCGAGCAGCACCGCCACCACAGGAGAAGGACATGACTTTCGTGTTATCCCCGCCCATGGTCTCCTCGTCACCATTGCGCGAGCCCACCAAGACCCTCCGCGAAAAAGGGGCAGACAGTTTTCACGCGGCGCTCGCCGCGGTGCTGGCCGCCGGGCTGGAGAAGGCTCTTGAAGCGGGTGACCACCCGAGAGCGATCAGCTTCATCAACCGCGGCTTCGCAGAAGGTAGTCCGCAGCTGGGCTGCGACCTCCTCTGTCGGGCAATTGCGGTCGTCGGGACAGCCCGGACCTGGACGGTGCAGCTCGCGCCCCTGCGCCAGCGTAGCTCCCTGGACTGAGGCAGCCCGCCGCGCTGCGAATCGCTGCCGCGCGAGTACCTACCTCGCCGGGTCGCTCAGGGCCGCCTCGACCGACCCGGCGCGCTGCACCAGGGACACCGCTGCGGGCACCGATCCTTCGACACCATCGACCATGCCCGTCGGGTCACCGTGACGGCTCCCCGGCCTGACGGCCGGACGATCTGCGGGCGGGCAGCATGCGGCCCCCCGTCCAGGATGTGGGGCATGGACTTCTTCTGCTACCACCGTGACCGGCCCGGCTCCACGGCATTGCGCAGGGAGTTGCTGGAGGAACACTGGGCCTACATGGACCGGTACGCGACGGAGATGATCGCCCGCGGCCCGACCTTCGCCGCCGACGGTGACACGCCCACCGGCAGCGTGCACATCCTCGATCTGCCCGGTCCCGCCGCCGCCCGGGCCTTCGCCTTCGACGAGCCCAACTACCAGGCGGGCGCCTACCGGGACGTGCTCCTACGCCGGTGGCGCAACCTGCTGGGGCGCACCATGTGGGACTTCCCCGGAGGCCGGACCGGCGGCCACCGCTACCTGGTGCTCGGCCTCGGCGCGGGTCAGCCCGCCGATCCCGCCGCGCCGCACGACCGGCACGACCTCATCGCCTACGGGCCGCTGCTCTCCGACGACGGCGCCACGTGGTTGGGCACGGCGGCGCTGGTCGAGGCCTCGGACCCGGACGGGGCGCGCGCCGTCCTGACACCGGACCGGTACGCCGACATCGAGGTGCACAACTGGGCGTTCGGCGGGCGGCCGGGAGCGCATCCCCCCAGGTGAACCGGGCCTCGGTGCCAGGACCAGGCCCGTCCCTCCGCTCGACATCGTGCCGCGCCCGCGTCCCCCTCCTCGCCGTACCGTGCGTCGTGCTCCGCCACCTGATCCGTCACTGGATGAGCCCTGCCGACCGGCCGCCGTGATGAGTTGTCGCGCCCGCGGCCGTCACACCTACGGCGGGACACGACGAGACGGAAGGATGACGTGATGAGTACGGACACGCGGCTGGAGGAGCTGGGCGTGAGCGGTCTGGGCGAGGTCGACGAGCCGGCGTTCTCGGGGCTGGCGGAGCGGCACCGGCGGGAGTTGCACGTGCACTGCTACCGGATGCTCGGGTCGTTCGAGGACGCCGAGGACGCCGTGCAGGAGACGTTCCTGCGTGCCTGGCGGCGGCGGGAAACCTTCGAGGGGCGGTCGACGTTCCGGGCCTGGCTGTACCGGATCGCCACCAACGCCTGCCTGGACCTGCTCGCCAAGCGCCGCCCGGATCCCGCGACCGGCGGTGAGGTGCGGTGGCTGCAGCCCTACCCGGACCGGCTGCTCGACGAGCTGCCCGCGGGCGACGCGGACGAGCCGGAGACGGTCGCCGTCGCGCGGGAGACGATCGAGCTGGCGTACCTGGTCGCGGTCCAGCACCTCGCGCCGCGCCCGCGGGCCGTGCTGATCCTGCGGGACGTGCTCGGCTGGCCGGCGAGGGACGTCGCGGAGCTCCTCGGGGACTCCGTCAACTCCGTGAACAGCGCGCTGCAGCGGGCCCGCGCCGGCATGCGGGAGCACCTGCCCGCCGAGCGGCAGGACTGGACCGGGAGCGAGGATGACGCCGGCACGCGCGAGCTGGTGCGCCGCTTCACCGACGCCAGCGTGGCCACGGACGTCGACCGGCTCGCCACGATGCTGCGCGACGACGTCCGCTGCGCGATGCCGCCCACGCCGGGCCTCCACGTCGGGCGCGACAGCGTGGTGAACAGCTGGCTCGAGGACGGCTTCGACCGCATGACGGGCCTGCGCGGCGTCCTCACCTCCGTGAACCGGCAGCCCGCGGTCGCCTTCTACCACTGGCGTGAGGGGGAGAACGCGTACCTGCCGCTGACGATCGACGTCCTGCGCGTCACCGGCGGGGCGATCACCGAGATCACCATCTTCCACGACGACCAGTTCCCGCGGCTCGGGCTGCCGGAGCGCCTGCCGGCGGACGGCACGGAGTAGCCCTGGTGCGGACGCTCACGCTGCGCGGTGGCGCGCGTGTCGCGGTGGTCGCGGCCCAGTGGTCCGACGCGTTCGGCGTCGTCACCGGCGGGCGGGTGCAGTTGGAGCTGCGCGACGGCGAGCCCGGGCCGGTCCTCGGACGCGACGCCGGGTTCTGGCTGCGCGGCACCGGCGTGCGCGCCCTGCGCAACCCCGGCCGTCGCACGGCGACGGTGCGCATCCTCACCCCCACTCCCGATCAATGGAGGAACGACATGAACAGCTGGATGCAACCCAGGGTCGTCGCAGACCCGGCATCGGCCCGGACCAGCACCACCCATCGATTCCGCGGGCTCGCCGTCACCGGCCTCATCGCCACGCTCGCGGCGATGGTGGCCACCACCCTCGCCGCCGCGCTCGCCCAGGCCGCCGGCGTCGACTTCGAGATCCCCGACGGTGGCGAGGCGATCCCGTTGCCCGGGTTCGCCGTGGTGACCGGCTTCTTCTCGGTCGTGGGCATCGTCATCGCCGTCGCACTTCTCCGTTGGAGCGCTCGCCCCGCCCGGCGATTCGTGTGGACGGCGGTGTCGCTGACCGCGATCTCGTTGGTCCCGCCCCTCCTTTCCGGGGCTGACACCGCCACCACCGTCGCCCTCCTCGGGCTACACCTCGTCCCCGCCGCGGTGATGATCCCCATCCTGGCCCGGAGTCTCCGCACCCGGACCGACTGACGATCCCGACCTTGACAAGGTTCTATAAGGTACGGCGAAGGTGTGTGGCGATTTCGGGGGAGAGCGCCGGTGAGACTGGTTGCGGGCGTCGCAATGCTGGCCTGTCTGGCGGCATGCCAGTCGACTCCAAAACAGGCGACCTCCGACGGCTCCGACCCGATCGTCACCACCCAGGCGTCACCGACGTCGATCACGATGCCGGCCGAGGCCTTCGACCTGTCGTGGCGTCAGCTCGATCATTACGTCAGCCAGGATGGACGATTCGAGGCCAGGCACGTCGACGAATGGATGGTGGTCACCCGGGACGGCAAGGAGTTCGGCCGTTTCGGCACCGCCGCGGAGCGCATCCTCGGCGCCGACTTCTCACCGGACGGACATTATCTCGCCGTGGCGCATCCCGATACGGTGATCACCTATGACCTGACGACGAAGCAGCCGAAGGCGCTGTTCACCCCGTCCGTGGAGAGCATTCGCTTCTCAGCGGACAGCGCCTACCTGGTCGGCCGGGAGGACTATCAGAAGGTCCGCAACGGGCGCCTTGTGGTTATCGATGTGGCGACGGGGAAATGGACCGCCTCACCGGTGCCGCCGCAGATCGAAGTGTCCAACGATCCGGGCAAGTCCTGGTACTCGGGATCGTTCGCCGTCTTCGATCACGGGAAGCAGGTGGTGGCCGCCGGCAGCGACGGGTTCCTGCACTGGGCGGTGGAGAGCCAGAAGCTCACCTGGGTGCCGTGCGGCTGCGGAGCCGACACGGGCGCGGTGAACCGTGCCGGAAGCCTGGTGGCCCTGGTGATCCCGGACAACAAGCTGTCGCTGTGGGAGGTGGCCGGCCGGCGCGAGCAGCGGGTCTGGACACTGCCCGAGCTGCCGCCGCTCAACGGGGACTATCCACTGCGGTACTTCGGTGTCGAGCCGCACTTTACGGAGGACGGAAAATGGCTGCTGCTCGACGGAGGCGAGGGCGGGCAGGTCTGGTCGATACCCGACGGCGTCCCCGTGAAGATCCTGCCGCGCGGCAGGAACTGAGCCTGCGGCGGCGGCTGCTGCGATCCATCAGCAAGGGCTGGTGGTTCGTGGTCGGCGGCACCGTCCTGGCTGTCATCGGTGCCGCGGCGGGCATCTATGTGCCGAAGATGCTCGACCCGCAGGACGAGCGGCCCATCGCCATCAACCTGGTGAGCAACCCCGCCACCGTGCCGGCCTGGGGTAACGACGTGTTCTCGTTCGTCATGCCCACGGACGCGCGTCCCGCCACACGCCCTCCGCTCGACTGCCCCTCGATCGTGGACTGGGCGCACGGCAACGGCGGGGTGGATCAGGAGGCCACCAGGGTGCGGCTGGTCGTGCAGGGCGCATCCGACAAGGGCGTGCTCATCGACGGGATGCGCGCGCGCATCATCCGGCGCTCGGCGAACCCCGACCCGGGCGGCACCTCACTGACCTGCGGCGGCGGGCAGGGCACCGTCACGCCGCGGCAGGTCGCCATGGATCTGGACGCAGCGGAACCGTCAGCGGAATACGCCACCAAGGTGGACGGCCGGCTGCCGCTCTTCGGGTTCACCCTCGAGAAGGGGGAGACGGAGGTCTTCGAGCTGACCGCCACCACCAAGGGCACGGTGGAGTGGGTCATCGGTCTCGACCTCGTCGTGGGCGGCGAGCCGCAGACCGTGGAGGTGACCAACCACGGCCAACCCTTCCGGACGACCGGCTTCGTCAGCCCGCACGGCTATCGGGTCATGGCCGGGACGGACCATTGGGTGGAGTGCACCGGAACTCCACCCCGCTGCGGCACCACAGCAGTTGCGCCAGCTGACTTCCATTACGCCTGACCGGTTCTCGACGCGCCCCCGCCGCGGCCACTCTTGGTGGTGCCGCCGCTCAGTTCAATGCCGTTCGATGCAGAACTCGTTGCCCTCGGGGTCACGCAGGGTCACCCAGCCGCGGTCCTCGGGACCGCGATGGTCCTCGTGGATCGTGGCGCCGAGGCTGACAGCCCGCTCGACCTCCTCGTCGCGGGACCGCCCGTCGGGCTTCCAGTCGAAGTGGACCCGGTTCTTCGCCGAGCGCGGCTCCGGGACCCGGACGAACAGCAGACCCGGCACCGGCTCCGGCGCTTCGACGAGCACCTCGTCGTCGCCGGGCTGATCAATCCCGGAAATCGGCCAGCCGGTCAACCGGCTCCAGAACGTGCCCAACTCGTACGGGTCCGTGCAGTCGATCGTCACGTGACGCAGTCTCATTCGCAGCACCGTAGGTCGTCATCCTGCCGGCATCAAACGCAATCGGCGCCACGCGTGCTCCTTCAGTTCCTGGCCGCGGTGACGATCGCGGTGGTGGCGCTGGCGGCCAGCAGGATGGCCACGAGGCCGTCGACGCAACGAGGGGACAGCCGTCCGGCCACCCGCTCGCGAACCGACGGCCGGCGAAGGCGAACGGCGAGCATGTGCCGGCGGTGATCAAGGACTGCCGCGCTCCGCGTGCTACGCAGACGTGGGCGAGCTGCCCTGGATGCCGACCGGACGTGCCGACGAGGGAGCGGCTGAGCTTATTCCGTGGCCTTCCCCTGGTGGCGTTCGGCGAGTTGCTTCAGGTTCAGCAGTTGCCGTCGAGCCATGACCAGGTCGCCGACGGACAGCCCGAGGGCGGCCCAGCGGGTCGTCTGCATGACGACCTTGAGCAGCAATCGCGTCGTGTCGTGCTCCTGAGGCACAAGGACGTAGGACATGAAGGCACCCATGATGGTGCTCGTCAGCTGTTTGCCGGGGTCGACCGAGACGATCCGGCCCAACTTCCGTCCGCCAGCAGAGGTGAAGGCCTCTCCGACTCGAGGCTCGGGTAGGTCCACCAGCTGTCGAGGTGAGCGGTGGCCGAGGTTGTCGATCCAGTCATAGGAGTACGGCGCCAGCCGCACCTGGGCCAGCCACGGCCACACCGCTGCGGCGGGCGCTCCCACCTGCACCCCCCGCCACGCCTGTAGCGCGGGCGCGACCACGAAGTCGTCGCACGGATAGGAACGCAGTGTCTCGCTGTCAGTCACGCCCCACCGGTCGCCGATCACGCATCCATCTTCCACCGTGTCGGCGACGCCCGGCCCAGCCGAGTGCCCTGCCGATGGCCGACCGGCGGACGCGGTGCCGTCAGGACAGTGCCGGAAGGATGGCCCGTTCCAGCACCGTGAGCGGAGGCCGCCACTGGTCGGGGTCGTCGTAGTTGCCGGCGGTGATGGCCACGGTGAGGTCCAGGTCGGGCAGGACGAACAGGCGCTGGCCGCCGTTGCCCATGCCGGCCACCAGCCGGTGGCCCTCGATGGATTCGATGTACCACTGGTAGCCGTACTGCGCGCCCCAGGTGGTCTGCAGGCGTGGCTGGAGCATCGTACGGATCCAGTCGGCGGGGATGATCGGATGACCGTTCCAGGTTCCGTCGGCCAGCACCAGCTCGCCGAGCCTGGCCAGGTCGCGGGGCGCGAGTCGCAGCCCGGACGCGGCGGAGGCCACTGCGTCCGCGCCGGTCATCCACTCGAAGCGGTCGAGGCCCAGCGGCGCGAACAGCACGGCCTGCGCGTATTGCGGCAGCGACTGCCCGGTGCCGTCGGCGATCAGTCGGCCGAGCAGAGCCGTGGCACCGCCGCAGTAGGTCCATCGGCTGCCCGGCGGGTCGAGGATCGGCCGCTCCAGGATGTACCGGTACCGGTCCGGCGCCAGCTCCATCGCGATCTCGGCGTTGGCCGGGCTGTTGTACGGGAGATCTTCGCGCCATTCCACGCCCAATGACATCGTCAGCGCGTGCTCGACGGTGAGCCGGGCACGCTGGGGGTCGACCGCCAGGTCCGGGTACTGCGGGAACAGCCGCAGGAGCGGCTCCGCCGGCGGCGGGACCAGCCCTTCGCCGAGCGCGATGCCGTACAACAGCACGGTCACGCTCTTGGTGACGGACCGGATGTCGTGCAGCGTCTCGGGCCCGAACTCGACGAAGCCCAGCGAGTCGCCCCACGCGAAATCCTCGCCGGCCCCGTAGTACTCCAGCAAGGTCTGGCCACCGCGAACCGCCACGACAGCATGCAGACCGCCGACCTGGCCAGCTTGGCGTAGTTCGTCGAGGCGGTCACGCAACTGCGTCGTCATGGGCACTCCGAGAGGGCGATGTCGGCGAGGCAACAGCATGCTCGTTATACCGGAATCGTGCTGTTGGGAACGGCCCCGGTGGGAGGGCCCGGCGCGGCGGTGGTACCGAGCACGAGCGGCACGACCCGCCACGAGGCTACGACGGCTCGCGGGATCCGGCCGCGGTCCTACCGGAGCCGTCGCCCTGGCCGCCGGTCAGCCGCCGGGACAGCAGCTCGCCGGCCTCGGCCAGCCACCTCGCCGGCTCGCCCAGAGCCGCCTCGACCGACCCGGCGAGCTCCACCAGGGACACCGCCGCGGACACCGAGCCCGGGACGGGTCCGCCGATCTGGCCGGCGACCACGCCGACCGGTGTGCCGGCGGAGTCGGCCGCCTTGAGCAGCGAGCCGACCACCTTGCCGGCCAGCGAGGTCTCGTCGAACCGCCCCTCGCCGGTCAGCACCACATCCGCGCCGGCCAGCGCGTCCGCCAGCCCGACCAGTGCAGCGATGGTCGACGCACCCCGCGTGATCGTGGCGCCCCACAAAGCAGCCAGACCGTACGCGGTGCCGCCCGCCGCGCCGGCACCCGGCTGGTCCGGGTCACCACCGGCCAGGTCCGCGAACCGGCGCAGCGCCCCGTCCAGCAGCGCTATCTCGGCCGGGCCGGCGCCCTTCTGCGGACCGTAGACGGCGGCGGCCCCGGCCGCGCCGGTCAACGGCGCGGTCACGTCGACCAGCAGTTGCACGGCACCGGGCGGCGCGGGCACCAGATCGGTGGTGTCGAGGCGGGCAAGCCCCGCCAGCGCGGCACCGCCGAGTGGCAGTTCCCGGCCCTGGTCGTCGTGCAGCCGCAGGCCGAGGGCGCGCAGCGCGCCGGTGCCGCCGTCGGTGGAGGCGGACCCGCCGAGTCCGATGACGAGGCGGGTGGCCCCGGCGTCGAGGGCGGCCCGCGCCACCACGCCCAGCCCGTACGTGTGCGCGCCGAGCGGATCCGGGGTGGCCATCAGCGGCAGACCGCTGGACTGGGCCAGCTCCAGCACGGCGGTCCGGTCCGGTAGCAGGAGCCAGGCCGCGTCGACCGGCCGGCCGTCCGGCCCCGGCGCGACCGTCGTCCGGCGCTCGGCGTCCGGCAGCGCCGCGGCGAAGGCGTCGACCGTGCCTTCGCCGCCGTCCGCGAGGGGGAGCAGTCGTACGTCGTCGTTGGGCCGGTGGGCCAGCCAGCCGCGGGCCAGGGCCCGGGCCGCGTCGTCGGCGGCGACCGAGCCCTTGAACGAGTCGGGCGCGACGACGACCCGCATCAGTCGGCGAGTACGAGCTGGAGGTAGCGGTCCTTCATGGTGGCGAGGACCTGGTCGGGGTCGGTCGCCCACACCTCGGCGTTGAAGATCTCCACCTCGGTGTCGCCGGTGTAGCCGGCCTCCTCGACGGCCCGCCGGAACGGCGGGAAGTCGATGTGCCCGTCGCCCATCATGCCCCGGCCGAGCAGCACGTCGGCGGGGAGCGGGGTGAGGAAGTCGCAGACCTGGAAGCTGGCGACGCGGTCGCCGGCCCGCGCGATCTGCCGCCAGACCTCCGGGTCCCACCAGATGTGGAAGGTGTCCACGACGACCCCCACCTGCGCGACCGGGAACGGTTCGGCCAGGTCGATCGCCTGTCCCAGGGTGGACAGCACCGCGCGGTCCGCGCAGTACATCGGGTGCAGCGGCTCCAGGGCCAGCCGCACGCCCCGCTCGCCCGCGTACGGGGCCAGCTCGGCGAGGGCGTCGGCCACCCGCTGCCGGGCGCCGATCAGGTCGCGGGAGCCGGGCGGCAGGCCGCCGACGACCATGACCAGGCAGTCCGTGCCCAGCCCGGCGGCCTCGTCGATGGCGCGCCGGTTGTCCTCCAGCGCGGCCCGGCCGGCGTCGCCACCGGCGGTGAGGAAGCCGCCCCGGCACAGCGACGACACCCGCAGTCCCGCGTCGGCGACCAGCTTCGCGGCGGTGGCCACCCCGATCTCGGCCACCGGCTCCCGCCAGAGCCCGATCGCCGGGATGCCGGCGCGGACGCAGCCCTCGACGGCCTCCCGCACCGACCAGGACTCCGTGGTGCGCTGGTTCAGCGACAACTTCGCCAGCCGAGGGTCGACGGCGTTCATGCGGTGCCTCCCTTCGTTCGCGACTGCGGGGCTCGCAGGGCCGGCTCGCTCCTCGCGCTCACGGTGCTTCCCTTCGTTCGCGACTGCGGGGCTCGCAGGACCGGCTCGCTCCTCGCGCTCACGCGCTGACTCCGGCCACGGACAGGTAGCGGCGCATCCGGGCGACGGCCAGGTCCGGGTCGAGCAGCAGCCCGGCGGCGTCGGCCAGCCGGAACACCTGCACGAGGTGCGGCACGCTGCGGCCGCTGTGCAGGCCGCCCACCATGGTGAAGCCCGGCTGGAAGCCGTTGATCCAGGACAGGAAGGCGATGCCGGTCTTGTAGTACTGCGTCGGCGGGGCGAAGACGTGCCGGGACAGCGGCACGGTGGGGTCCAGGATCTCCCGGAAGCCCGCCGTGTCACCGGCGTCGAGGCGTTGCAGCGCCGCCGACGCGGCCGGTGCGATGGCCGCGAACGCGCCGAGCAGCGCGTGGCTGGACCGCCGGCCGTCACCGGCGATCAGCTCCGGGTAGTGGTAGTCGTCGCCGGTGTAGACCTTGACGGTGGGCGGCAGCAGCTCGCGCAGCCGCACCTCCCGCTCGGCGTCGAGCAGCGACACCTTCACGCCGTCGATCCGGTCGGCGTGCGCCTGCACCAGCGCCACGAACGTCTTGGTCGCCTCGTCGAGGTCGGTCGAGCCCCAGTAGCCCGCGAGGGCCGGGTCGAACATGTCGCCGAGCCAGTGCAGCACCACCGGCGTGGACGTCTCCCGCAGCACCTGCTCGTAGACGCTCAGGTAGTCGTCGGGCCCGGTGGCCAGCGCGGCGAGCTGCCGGCTGGCCATCACCACGGGAATCGCGCCGCACTCCTGCACGAAGGCGACCTGCTCGACGTACGCGCCGACGACCTCGTCCAGGGTGTCGGGCAGGCCGGTGAGCTGGTCCGTGGCCGCGCCGGCCACGATGCGCCCGCCGCAGGCGGCGGCCTCGGCGGCGCTGCGCCGGATCAGCTCCCGGGTGGCCGCCCAGTCCAGCCCCATGCCGCGCTGGGCGGTGTCCATGGCCTCGGCGACACCGAGCCCCCAGGACCAGAGGTTGCGCCGGACGGCCAGGGTGGCGTCCCAGTCCAGCCGGGCGGGCCGGCCGGGGGCGTTGTCGGCGTGCGGGTCGGCGACCACGTGCGCCGCCGCGTACGCGATCCGGCTGGCCGGCGGGGTGGCCGGACGCCGCCAGCCGGCCGGCTCGCGCAGGGTCAGCTCCTCGGCGCCGCCGTCGGGGCGGGGCAGGGTGATCCGGGCGGTCACAGCCCGATCTCCTCGATCTCGACCCGCCGCCCCTCCCGCGCCGACAGCAGCCCGGCCTCGGCGAGCTGGACGCCGCGGGCGCCGGCCAGGAAGTCCCACGGGAACGGCTCGCCGTCGACGACGTGCCGCAGGAACGCCTCCCACTGCACCTTGAACCCGTTGTCGAAGTCCTCGTTGTCGGGGACGGTCTGCCACTGGGCGCGGAAGGGCTCGGTGACCGGCAGGTCCGGGTTCCACACCGGCATGGGGGTGGCGCCGCGGTGCTGGATGCGGCACTCGCGCAGCCCGGCCACGGCGCTGCCGTGCGTGCCGTCGACCTGGAACTCCACCAGCTCGTCGCGGTAGACCCGGACCGCCCAGGAGGAGTTGATCTGCGCGGTGATGCCGCCGGCCAGTTCGAAGATGCCGTACGCGGCGTCGTCGGCGGTGGCCCGGTAGGTCTGGCCGGTCTCGTCCACCCGCTCGGGGATGTGCGTGGCGATGTGCGCGGTCACCGCGGTGACCGGGGCGAAGATCTGCTCCAGGACGTAGTGCCAGTGCGGAAACATGTCCACGGTGATGCCGCCGCCGTCCTCGGCGCGGTAGTTCCAGCTCGGCCGCTGCGCGTCCTGCCAGTCACCCTCGAACACCCAGTAGCCGAACTCGCCGCGCACGGACAGGATCCGGCCGAAGAAGCCGCTGTCGACCAGCCGCTTGAGCTTGCGCAGGCCGGGCAGGAACAGCTTGTCCTGCACGACACCGTTCTTGACGCCCTTCGCCACGGCGAGCCGGGCCAGCTCCAGCGAGCCGGTCAGCCCCTCGGCGAGCGGCTTCTCGGTGTAGATGTGCTTGCCGGCCTCGATGGCCGCCCGGATGGCCTTCTCCCGCTGCGCGGTGACCTGCGCGTCGAAGTAGATCTGGTGGGAGTCGTCGGCGAGCGCGGCGTCCAGGTCGGTCGTGTACGACGTCAGCCCGTGCCGGGCGGCGATCTCGGCGAGCTTGGCCTCGTTGCGGCCGACCAGGGTCAGCTCGGGCCAGATGCGGCTGCCGTCGCGGGCGGGCAGGCCGCCCTGCTCGCGGATGGCGAGCAGGGACCGGACCAGGTGCTGCCGGTACCCCATCCGGCCGGTCACCCCGTTGAGGATGATCCCGATTGACGTGCGCTCCACGTGTGTGTCCTTCCAGTGGTTATTCGGCGGTCGTCGTCGCACCGAGCAGGTCCCGGATGCGTCCCGTGGCGCGGGCGAACTCCGGTGCCGACATCGTCTGGCCGTAGTCCCGCTCGACGGGCAGGTCGACATCGATGACCTCGGCGACGGTGCCGGGTCGAGGGGTCATGACGATCACCCGGTTGGCCAGGTAGACCGCCTCGGCGATGGAGTGGGTGACCAGCAGGACGGTGGTGCCGGTCTCCCGCCAGATCCGCCGCAGTTCGACGTTCATCTGCTCGCGGGTGAGGGCGTCGAGCGCCCCGAACGGCTCGTCCATGAGCAGGACCGGGGGGCGGTGCAGCAGCGCGCGGCACAGGGCCACGCGCTGCTGCATGCCACCGGAGAGCTCGTTCGGGTACGCGTCCTCAAAGCCGGTCAGCCCGGTCATGGCGATCAGCTCGTCGACGCGCTGGCGGGCCTGCGCCTTGGGCATGCCCCGCATCTCGGCCTGGAGCAGGATGTTGCGCCGGGCCGTGCGCCACTCCAGCAGGGCGGCGCGCTGGAAGACGTACCCGATGTCGCGCCGCGGCCCCCGCACGTCCTCGCCGTGCAGGCGGACCTGGCCGGACGAGGGCCGCAGCAGGCCGGACACCAGCTTGAGCAGCGTGGACTTGCCGCAGCCGGAGGCGCCGACGATGGCCACGAACTCGCCCGGCTCGATCCGCAGCGAGACGTCGCGCAGCGCCGTGACGTCCTTCTTCTTGGTGCGGAACCGGACCGCGACCTCATCGATCTCGACCGTGGCGCCGGTCGCCGTGGCGTCCGCGGAGCGCTGGTTGGTGGTGTTGTCCACCGTCATCGGGTTCATGCGGGCTGCGGCGGGGCAACTCGGCCGTTTTGGGCCGAGAGGAGACGCCGCTCCCTCCCTCCAATGATCGTCCTGTATGGACCTGATGTAGGTTGTGAGGCGTGGGTGGGGTGGTGAAGCGGGCGTTCAAGTACCGCTTCTATCCGACTCCTGGGCAGGCGGAACAGTTGATCCGCACTTTCGGGTGCGTCCGCCTGGTTTACAACCGGGCGCTGGATGCACGCACCCGTGTGTGGGCGGATGAAGGTCGGGCCAGCACCTACGTTCAGACGTCCGCGTGGCTGACCGAATGGAAGCGCAGCGAAGACCTGGCGTTTCTCAACGAGGTCAGTTCGGTGCCGTTGCAGCAGGCGCTTCGGCACCTGCAAGCCGCGTTCGTGGCGTTCTGGGACAAGCGCGCCCGGTACCCGAGGTTCAAGTCCAAGCGCAGGTCTCGGGCGTCGGCCGAGTACACCCGGTCGGCGTTCCGTTGGCGGGACGGACAGCTCACCCTCGCGAAGATGGACCAGCCGCTGAATATTGTGTGGTGCCGGACGCTGCCTGAGGGCGCGGAGCCATCCACCGTCACGGTGTCCTGCGACGCCGCCGGTCGCTGGTTCGTGTCCTTGCTGATCGAAGACCCGACCGTAAAGCCGCTGCCCGCGGTTGATGCGAGGGTCGGTGTGGATGTTGGCCTCACCAGTTTGGTGACCTTGTCCACCGGGGAGAAAGTCACCAACCCCCGTCATGAGCGCGCCGACCGGCGCAAGCTCGCCAAGGCGCAGCGGGAACTGGCCCGCAAGGACAGGGCCTCCAACAACCGGGCGAAGGCCCGGCTGAAGGTGGCCGCTATTCACGCACGGCTCACCGACCGCCGGCGGGACCACCTGCACAAGCTGACCACTCGACTCGTCCGCGAGAACCAAACGGTCGTGATCGAGGACCTCAGCGTGCGCCACATGCTCCGCAATCACCACCTCGCTCGCGCGATTTCCGACGCGGCCTGGTCCGAACTGCGACGTATGTTGGAGTACAAAGCCGCCTGGTACGGGAGAAGCTTGATCGCCATCGACCGGTGGCATCCGTCGTCCAAGACCTGCTCGGCCTGCGGTCGCATCAACTCGGCCATGCCGCTGTCGGTGCGGTCTTGGACCTGTACCGGCTGTGCTGCGACGCACGACCGGGACGTAAATGCAGCTCGCAACATCCTGGCCGCCGGGCTGGTGGACAGGTAAACCGCCTGTGGAGCTGGCGTAAGACCTCACGGGAGTCCTCCCTTCGGGGCAGTCGGCAATGAAGCAGGAAATCTGGCGGGTGACCGCTGGGATCCCGGCCCGGGCCGGGAGGATGTCAACCCTTCGGAGCGAAGCTCGCGTCCCAGTAGGCCGACGGCGCCTCCGCCTTGGTGATCACACCGGCGTCGGCGAAGACGGTGATGGTCTTCTGCCAGTCGGCCTCGTCGTTGATGCCCGGGGCCTGGCCCTTGGTGGCGTCGGTGTGCAGGAGCTGCACCGTGGCGTTGAACTGGTCGGTCAGCACCTTCTCCGACGGCAGCTGCTGGGAGGCGCCGGACATGGCCGCGACCGCGCCGGCCGCGTCCTTCTCGGCGGCGGACCACGCCTCGCTGCTGGCCGCGACCATGCGCTTGACCAGGTCCTGCTTGTTCTTGATGGTGTCGCTGGAGGCGATCAGGCCGTTGCTGTAGAAGCTCAGGCCGTGCTCGGCGAACTTCAGGTAGGAGACCTGCTTGCCGGCCTTCTCCTGCATGGTCGGGCCCTGGTCGGTGGCGAAGCCGAGCAGCGCGTCGGTCTTGCCCGACATGACGGCGGCCATCTTGCCGGCCGGGTCGGTGTTCTGCAGGGTCACGTCGCCGGCGGCCAGGCCGTTGGCCTTGAGGAACGCCGGGAAGGTCTTGCTCAGCGCGTCGCCGGCAGTGGAGGCGATGGTCTTGCCCTTGAGGTCGGCGGGGGAGGCGATGTTCTTGTCGCTGAAGAACTGCACCGACGACGGGGTGGTCTGCAGGAAGACGCCGACGCTCTTGACGTCCATCCCCTGGCCGACGGCCGACAGCAGCGCCGGCGTGTCGGCCCAGCCGAAGTCGGTCTGCCCGGCGGCGGTGGCCTGCACGGTCTTCTGCGAGCCCTGCCCGGCCTGGATGGTCAGGTCGATGCCGTGCTTGGCGAAGATCTCCTTCTTCTTGCCGTAGTAGAACGGCGCGTGCTCACCGTAGGGGTACCAGTTGAGGGTCAGGGTGACCTTGTCGAGGCCCTGGGCGTTCTTCTCCTGCTCGTCGGAGGAAGAGCCGCAGGCGGTGGTGGCCAGAAGGAGTGCCGGCACGAGCGCGGCGGCGAGAGTACGCAACTTCATCCGAGGGTTCTCCTGTTCACAGGGTGGTGGCGGCGTCGGTGCGGCGGCTGGCGTGCCAGGGCAGAACGAGGTACTCCAGCAGTTCCACGACGACGAAGAGGACCACGCCGAGCAGCGACATGATGATCAGCCCGGCGAAGAGGGTCGGGGTGTCGAGGTTGCCGTTGGCCTGCAGGATCACGTAGCCGAGGCCCTCGTTGGCGCCGACGAACTCGCCGACGACGGCGCCCGTGACGGCCATGGTGGCGGCGACCTTCAGGCCGGCGAACAGGTGCGGCAGGGCGGCGGGGAACCGGATCTTGCGGAACGTCTGGGCCTGGCCCGCGCCCATGGTCGCCGACAGTTGCAGCATCTCCGGGTCGATCGACTTCATGCCGGTGACCGTGGAGATGACGATGGGGAAGAAGGCCATGAGGACCGCGACGACGACCTTGGGCGAGAGCCCGAAGCCGAGCCACACGATGAACAGCGGCGCGATCGCGATCTTCGGGATGACCTGGGCGAACAGCAGCAGCGGGTAGAGGCTCTTCTCGACGGTGGGGGAGTAGACCATCACCACGGCGGAGAGCACGCCGACCACGATGGCGATGGCGAAGCCCAGCACCGTCTCGTAGGTGGTGATCCAGGTGTGGTGGGCGAAGTAGCCCGGCTGGGCGGAGACGACGTCGAGCGTCGTGCCGGGTGAGGGAACCAGGTAGGGCTTCACCAGGTCGGCGGCCGTGACCACCCACCAGATGACGAGGATGGCCACCAAAACCGCGGCGGGGCGCCAGGTGTTGCGGGCGAACCGGAGCAGGCCGCCGCCCGCCCTGGCCGGGCGGCGGGCGGCCGACGCGGTGGCGCCGGCGGGAGCGGTGCGCTCCGGTTGCTCGATGGTGCTCTGCGCGGCCATGACCCTCCGTTCTCCCTGGCTGGCCGGCGGTTTCCGGGTCTCCAGCCGCTGGGTAGGCGCGTGCCGTCGGCAGGGCCGGACGACCCCGTGAGGACGGGGAACCGGCCCTGAATGCGCTTTCAGTAAGCGCTTTCAGGGTGCTACGGTAACCACGCCGAAATAATCCGGTCAAGAACTTCCGCAGGGAGAACTCGATGCAGCCACGGGCGCACGTGACCTTGGAAGACGTGGCCAGAGCTGCCGACGTCTCGCTGGCCACGGCCTCCCGGGCGCTCAACGGCATGCGCGTCACCCCGCAACTGCGCGACCGGGTCCTCGCCGCCGCGGAGAAGCTGGCGTACACCCCCAACGCGCACGCCCGCGCCCTCGCCGGCGCCTCCCACCGCACCGTCGGCGTCATCTGCCACGACGTCACCGACCCCTACTTCGCCGCCATCGCCGGCGGCGTCATGCGGGTCGCCGGCGACAACGACCTGCTGGTCATGCTGGCCAGCACCTTCCGCGACCCGGAGCGGGAAATCGCGTACGTGTCGATGCTGCGCGCCGAGCGCGCCCCGGCCATCCTGCTGATCGGCTCCGGCTTCGAGGACGCCCGCTGGGAGCGGGCCCTGGAGGCCGAGCTGAAGCCCTACCTGGACGGTGGCGGCCGGGTCGCCGTGGTCAGCCGGCACCGCAGCCTGAAGGTCGACAGCGTGCTGCCGGAGAACCGGGCCGGCGCCGCCGCCATGGCCCGCGCCCTGCTCGACCTCGGCCACCGCCGCTTCGCCGTGCTCTCCGGACCGCGGGCGCTCACCACCGTCGCCGACCGGCTCGGCGGATTCCGCGACGAGCTGGCCAAGGCCGGCGTGGCGCTGGCCCCGACCGACATCGTCGAGGGCCCCTTCACCCGAGACGGCGGATACGGCGCCATGTCCGAGCTGCTCGCCCGAGGCTCGACGGCCACCTGCGTGTTCGCCCTGACCGACGTGATGGCCATCGGCGCCTGCGCCGCGCTGCGCGACCACGGCCTGTCCGTCCCGGGCGACATCTCCGTCGCCGGCTTCGACGACATCCCGATCGTCCGCGACCTCACCCCGGCGCTGAGCACGGTGGCGCTGCCCCTGCAACGCCTCGGAGAAAAGGCGATGGAGTTGGCGCTCACCGAGAACAACGGGCGACGGCGCCGGCTCCTGCGGATGGGCGGCGAAGTGGTCCTGCGCGGCAGCACCGCCAAGGTGGGCTCGTGAACCCGCTCGCTGGCCTGACCATCGACGCGGTCCAGACGTACGCCGTCGCGCTGCCCACCATCCGCTCGTTCGGCGTCTCCGGCGGCTCGGTCGCCGTCGCCGGCACGCCCAGCATCCGGGTGCTCGTCAAGGTCACCGCCGGTGGCGTCAGCGGCTGGGGCGAGGCCACCCCGATCCCGGCCTGGACGTACGAGACCACCGAATCCATCGTCACCACCATCGACCGCTACCTCGCCCCGGCCATCCTCGGCCGCCCGGCCTGGGACCTCGACGGCGTGACCACCGCCTTCGACCGCGCCATCAACCGCGGCTTCACCATCGGCTCGCCCCTGGCCAAGAGCGCCGTCGACATCGCCCTGCACGACCTGCTCGGCCGCGCTCTCGGCGTACCGGTGGGGGTGCTGTGGGGGCAGCGCCGCCGGGAGACGATCCAGCTCGGCTGGATCGTCTCCGGGCAGACCGCCGCCGAGGTCGCCGCCGCGGTCGCGGAGGGCGGTGACCTCGGCTACCGGGCGTTCAAGGTGAAGGTCGGCCTGCACAGCGAAGCCGAGGACGCCGCCGTGGTGCGGGCCGTCCGCGAGGCCGCGCCCGACGCCGCGCTCTGGGTGGACGCCAACCAGGGCTACACCGTCGACGGCGCACTGCGGATGGCCCGCCGGCTCGCCGAGTACGACGTCACCGCGTTCGAGCAGCCGCTGCCGGCGAACGACGTGGCCGGGCAGCGCCGGCTGCGGCAGTCCTCACCGATTCCCGTCGCGCTCGACGAGAGCCTGCGCCACCCCAGTGACCTGGCGACGTTCGTGAAGCTCGACGCCGTCGATGTGGCGATCGCCAAGGTGCAGCGCAGCGGCGGGCTGACCCTGTCGCGGCGGCTCTGCGCCCTCGCCGAGGACGCCGGGGTGCGGCTCATGGGCTCCGGGCTCACCGACTCCGACCTGGGCCTCGCTGCCTCGCTGCACCTGTTCGCCGCGTACGGCATCGACACGCCCGTCGACCTCAACGGCCGGCAGTTCCTCACCTCCTCCTACGCCACCGGGGCGACGGTCGAGGTGAAGGGCGGCGTCGCTCAGGTGCCGACGGGGCCGGGGCTCGGCGTCGAGGTGGACGAGTCGGTGGTGCGGGAACTCGCCGTGGACGTCCTCGCCCGGTAGCTCCCACATCGCCTTGACTTCGAGCGCGCTCCAACCCATAGCGTCCCCGCCATGAGTGCTTCCCTCCCTGAGCAGAGCGGCGAGCGTCCCCTCACCGGCCCGGGTGGCTCGGTGTGCGGGTGCTGGTGACCGGCGTTCGGCGTCGAGTTAGACGTACGGGATGAGTCGTCGGTGACCAGGGCGGTCGACGAGGCGTGGTCACGGCTGGGCGGCATCGACATGCTGGTGAACAACGCCGGGATCGGCATGCGCCGCGTCAACCCCCGCTTCATGACCGACCCACGGGGCTTCTGGGAGGTGCCGGTCGAGGGTTTCCGGGCCGTGGTGGAGGCCAACTGACCGGCCACCGGAATGCGGGTCAGTGCTCCGCCCTTCAGGGCGGGGGGTGAGGGCCCGCGCTGGCTGGGCCGTCAGGCCCGAGCAGTGCCTTGAGCCGGACGTTTTTGCTGCTCTATGTAATGCTTCGCTTAACGGTGCCCCTGCGACAGAGCCCGCGAAGTACGAGCCCGACCAGAGTTTGTTGGCCTGGTAGTAGTGGCGTGCGAGGTCGGGAACCTGCCGCAGGCGGCGCGACGATACGCCCTTGAGGCTGTTGACCAGCCGGGCCGCGGCCACTATGGGTGGGTAGTTGACTAGCAGGGTGCACGTGGTTGCTCTCGCCCTTTGAACTCGACCAGCTCGGCCTCGAAGTCGCGGCACACGTCTCGCACGATCTGTTCCACCCGGGACAGGTGCCGGTCGCCGAACACCTTGCGCCGGAACTTCGTCACGAAGACCAAGTGAACATGCATGGCAAGAACACATTGTTTACCAGTGTGGATGCTTTAGTTCTGCCATAAACCGAGATGGCACAATGCTTTTCGTGCAGCTCCGCTACCAGTTCCGCGTCTATCCAACGCCGGGCCAGCAGATCGAGCTAGCTCGCGCGTTCGGGTGTGCGCGGGTGGTGTTCAACGACGGGCTGCGCGTACGGCAGGAGGCCCGCGAGGCCGGACTGCCGTACGTCTCCGACGGCGAGTTGTCCAGACGGGTCATCACGGAGGCGAAGAAGACCGAGGCCCGCGCTTGGCTGGGTGAGGTGTCGGCGGTCGTGCTGCAACAAGCCCTGGCGGACCTGAACACCGCGTACCGCAACTTCTTCGCCTCGGTCACGGGCAAGCGCAAGGGCCGCAAGGTGGCCCCACCCCGGTTCCGGTCCCGCAAGGACAACCGGCAGGCCATCCGGTTCACCAAGAACAGCCGGTTCAAGGTCTGCGACAACGGCCGGCTGCGACTGCCGAAGATCGGCGACCTCGCGGTCCGTTGGTCCCGGACACTGCCGTCGGACCCTTCGTCCGTGGCGATCATCCGGGACGCTGCCGGGCGGTACTTCGCCTCGTTCGTCGTCACCCTCGGCGCGGACGAGACGTTGCCGCCGGTCGATTCCGAGGTTGGCATCGACTTGGGCCTGACACATTTCGCGGTGCTGTCGGACGGCACAAAGGTGGCCGCGCCGAAGTTCCTGCGCCGCGCCGCCCGCAAGCTCAAGCGGTTGCAGCAGGACCTCTCGCGCAAGCAGAAGGGCTCGAACAGGCGTAAGACGGCCGTGGTCAAGGTCGCGCGGGCGCACGCCCGGGTGGCCGACACCCGGCGCGACTGGCAGCACAAGCTCTCGACGCAGATCATCCGTGAGAACCAAGCGGTGTACGTCGAGGATCTGTGCGTCGTCGGTCTCGGCCGGACCCGGCTCGCCAGATCGGTGCACGACGCCGGTTGGGCGTCGTTCACGGACATGTTGGAGTACAAGGCCGCCCGGTACGGGCGCACCTTCGCCCGGGTGGACCGGTTCTTCCCGTCCACCCGCATGTGCTCGGCGTGTGGCCGGATCAACGAGAAGATGGCGCTCAACGTCCGATCGTGGGACTGCCCGTGCGGAGCAGCCCACGACCGGGACATCAACGCCGCCAGGAACATTCGGGCCGCTGGACAGGCGGACCTCAACGCCCGTGGAGCGCACGTAAGACCAGCACTCGTGCCGGCAGCGCGCAGGGAAGCGGGAACCCACCCGGACGCCGCGTGTTCCACGCGCAGCGTGGAGGGAATCTCCGTCCTTCAGGGCGGAGAGGATGTCAATTCCTCGTGGCGCGGGAGGTTACGCCGCGGATGCTGGCGGCCGGCGGCGGCCGCATCGTCAACATCGCCGTGAGCTCGTCGAACCTGCACCGAGCCGGGCTCGTGCCCTACGGGCCGTCGCGCGCCGCGAGTGAGGCTCTGTCGCGGATCATGGCCGCCGGGACACTGGCGTCACCGTCAACCTCCTGCTGCCCGGGGGGCGCGACTGTCACCGGGATGCTGCCTCTCGACGCTGTGCCCGAGGGACATGCGTTCGTGGATCTCGCCGTGATGGGCCCGCCCGTGGTCTGGCTGGCGTCGGACGACGCGTCTGGCGTGCATGACGAGAGCATCGTCGCCACCGACTTCACGCACTGGTCGCGGGATCGGTCGGCGGTGCGGCGGTCCTGACGACGGGGCTCAGGGCGCCGACCAGAACGGGTCGCGGCCGATGAAGCCCAGCATCCTGGTCTGGGCGTCCGCGTCCTCGGGGACCGCCACTCGCGGGCCGTACTGGCCGGAGGAGCGGATGATCTCCTCCATCTGCTCCATCCCGCCGAGGAGTTCGGCGCAGAACTCGGGGTCCAGGGCGTCGTCCTGGCCGGTGGCCCGGGAGAGATCCCAGGTGTGCATGAAGACGTCGGTGGTGTAGAACCGGTCGATCGCGGCCGCCAGCGGCAGGCTGCCGATGTGGGGGTTGGTGAGGTGGCGGTGTGCCGTCTCCGGGTCGTCGAGCACCGCCTGCACGGCATCGCCGTGGGTCTGCCAGGCGGCGACCGGGTCCTCGTCCACGGACGGGCCCTTGGGCAACTCGATGCCGGAGCCGGAGGTGAGAAAACCGGGGAACCATTCGGTCAGGTGACGCACGACGTCGCGGGCGGTCCAGCCGGCGACCGGGGCCGGCGCGTCCCACGACCGGGTGCCGCGGACCCGGTCGGTGAACAGCCCGGCGACCTGGCGGTGCCGCTCGGCCGGGTGGTCAGACAGCGCCATCGACGATCATCCTTTCCAGCTTCGCGTAGCCCTCGTTGACGCCGACCTCCATGCCGCTGCGCAGCCACGCGTCGCGGCCTTCGAAGCTGTCGACCAGGGACTGGGTCCGCAGCCGCGTACGGCCGTCGCCCAGGTCCTCGAACCACAACGTCTCCAGCGCGACTCCGTCGGGCTCGCCCTCGAACGTGAAGGTCTGCACGATGCGGTCCGGCCGTACGTCGTGGAAGCAGCCGCGGAACCGGTACTCCGTGCCGTCGCGCACCGAGGCGTACCGCCAGCTGCCGCCGGTGGACGCGTCCCAGTGCTCGATGCGGGTGGTCATGGTGTCGGGACCCACCCAGCGGGCGAACAACTCGGGATCGGTGTGGGCGCGGAACAGTTGCTCGGGTGTTGCCGCGAAGTCACGACTCATCCGGATGACCGGCAGCGTCGGATCGGCTTCGATCACTGTCTCCGTGATCCGGTCCATGCTCGTCTCCTTTCATCTCGGTCAGCAGGGCGTCGAGGCGGCGATAGCGCTGCTCGACGCGGCGCCGGTGGCGCTCGATCCAGGTGTCCATCAGGTCGAGGGCCTGGGCCTCCAGGCGCGCCGGCCGGGGCTGCGGCCCGGCCGGTCGGCTGACCAGGCCGGCGTCCTCGAGGACCCGCAGGTGTTTGTAGACCGCCTGCAGCGTCATCCGGTACGGCTCGGCCAGCTGGCTCACCGTCGCGTCGCTCTCGGAGAGCCGGGCCACCATGTCGCGCCGGGTCGGATCCGCGAGGGCGGCGAAGGCCCGGGACAGCGCATCCGTGGTCATCCGCCCACCCTTTCAACCTGATGGTTTAAAGAACCGTACGTAGCAGGCCGGCCATCCGTCAACCCTCGGGTTGCCCGCCCCAAGCTGGTGGAGTAGGCAGGAGGTCCACTCATGTCGATCTGGGAGGCCGGATGAGACCTCGGGCCCTCGTCACCGCGACCATCGCCCTGGCCACGCTCATGGCCGGGACCGCCATGCCCGCCCACGCGAAGCCGTCCGGGCCGCCGAAGGAGCCGGTGGCCGTCGGCTACGGCGGAGCGGTCTCCACCGTGGACGCCACCGCCACCGCCGTCGGCCTGCAGGTGCTGCGGCGCGGCGGCAACGCGGTCGACGCGGCGGTCGCCGCCGCCGCGACGCTCGGCGTCACCGAACCGTTCTCGGCCGGCATCGGCGGCGGCGGCTTCTTCGTCTACTACGACGCGAAGAGCCGCCGGGTGCACACCATCGATGGCCGGGAGGCCGGACCGGCCTCCATGAGCGAGACCACCTTCATCGACCCGGCCACCGGAGCGCCGTACCGGTTCGACGAGGCCCGGATCAGCGGGCTGTCGGTCGGCGTCCCGGGCACCCTGCTCACCTGGCAGGACGCGCTGGACCGCTGGGGCACCCGGTCGCTCGCGCAGGTGCTCACGCCCGCCGCGCGGGTCGCCGAGGACGGCTTCCCCGTCGACGAGACCTTCGCCGGTCAGATCGCCGGGAACCAGGCGGCGTTCGGCCAGTTCAGCTCGACCAGCGCCCTGTACCTGCCCGGCGGGCAGCCGCCGGCGGTCGGCAGCACCTTCCGCAACCCGGACCTCGCCGAGACGTACCGGCTGATCGCCAAGCGGGGCACCGACATCCTCTATCGCGGCGAGGTCGGTCGCGACGTGGTCGCGACCGTGCAGCACCCGCCGGTGGCGGCGCAGCCGGTCGGCTCGTGGCCGTACCCCATCCGCCCCGCCGGCATGACCGCCGCCGACCTCGCCGCGTACCGCACCCGCTTCCCCGAGCCGACCCGGTCGGATTACCGCGGCCTCGAGGTGTACGGCATGTCCACCCCGTCCAGCGGCGGCACCGCCGTGGGGGAAGCGCTCAACATTCTCGAGCAGTTCGACCTGCGGTCCATGACCGCGACCCAGGCGATGCACCACTACCTGGAGGCCAGCGCGATGTCGTTCGCCGACCGCAACCGGTACGTCGGCGACCGTACCCAGCGGAACGTGCTCCGCGAGCTGCTCAGCGACGCGTACGCCAAGGAGCGGGCCTGCCTGATCGACCCGTCGGCGGCGCTGCCCAAGCCGGTCGCGCCCGGCGTACCCGACGGCGCCTACGGCGGCTGCTCGGCGGCGGCCGCCGCCGACGTCCGCGACGACCGCACGGGCACCACGAACCTGACGGTGGCCGACCGGTGGGGCAACGTCGTGGAGTACACGCTGACCATCGAGGCGACCGGCGGCAACGGCATGGTCGTGCCCGGCCGGGGATTCCTGCTCAACAACGAGCTGACCGACTTCAACTTCGCGCCGACCCAGGGCGCCGCGACCGACCCGAACCTCCCGGGGCCGGGCAAGCGCCCGCGCAGCTCCATGGCACCCACCATCGTGCTGGCCGACGGCCGGCCGTTCCTGGCCGTCGGCTCGCCCGGCGGCGCCACGATCATCACCACCGTCCTGCAGATGCTGGTCAACCGGATCGACCGGGGCATGACGCTGCCGCAGGCCCTCGCCGCGCCGCGGGCGTCGCAGCGCAACGGCGCCAGCACCCAGGCGGAGCCGGCCTTCATCACCGGGTACGCCACCGGCCTCCCGCCGGGCCACGCCTTCTCGGCCACCGCGGAGATCGGCGCGGCAACCGGAATCGAGTTCCTGCCGGACGGCCGGCTGATCGCCGCGGCCGAGCCCGTACGCCGGGGCTGCGGGGCGGCGGCCGTCGTCGGCCGCTGGGCGCGCGACTGACGACGGGTGTCACGGGCACCAGGGCCGGCATGTCCGGCCGTCGGCCCTGGTGCCCGTCAGCACTCCTGCAGGCGGATTCTCAGTACCGCAGCTTGCGCAGGTAGCGGTAGCCGACCTCGGCCGTCCGCTGCGGCGTCACGTCGGGGGTGTCGTTCTCAGGTGCGGCCCGCTTCGAGACGCGGCCTAATGGCCGGCGTAGAGAGCGTCGATGTCGGCGGCGCGGCGCCGCGCCACCACCTCGCGCTTGATCTTCAAGGTGGGGGTGAGCTCACCGTTGGCCTCGGTGAAGTCGTCGGGCAGGATGCGGAAGGTCTTGATGGCCTCCGCCTTGGAGACCGAGCTGTTCGCCTGGTCGACCACAGCCTGGATCTCGCCGCGCAGGGCGGGGTCGTCGCGTAGTTCCGCCACCGATGCGCGCGGGTGGCCGTGAGCGGTCCGCCACCGCTGCCATGCCTGCGGGTCGATGGTGATCAGCGCGGCGGCGTACGGCTTGGCGTCGCCGACGAGCATGCAGTTGCTGACCAGCGGGTCCGCGCGTACCCGATCCTCCATCGGTGCGGGGACGAGGTGCTTGCCGGCCGCGGTCACGAGGATCTCCTTGGTGCGTCCCGTGATCCGCAGATAGCCGTCGTCGTCGAGGCTGCCGAGGTCGCCGGTGCGGAACCAGCCGTCGGCGGTGAACGCCGCGCTGGTGGCGGACGGGTTGTTCCAGTAGCTGTGGAACACCACGTCGCCGCGGACGAGGACCTCCCCGTCGTCGGCGATCGCCAACTCCACGCCCGGTAGCGGCCGGCCGACCGTGCCGATCCGCATCGCCGACGGTCGGTTCGCCGCCAGCGCCGGGGAGGTCTCGGTCAACCCGTACCCCTCCAGCGCCGTCAGACCGGCGCCGCGGAAGAAATGGCCGAGCCGCTCACCGAGGGGGGCGCCGCCGACGATCGCGACGCGGCACCGTCCGCCGAGCGCGGCCCGCAGCTTCCGGTACACCAGCAGGTCGAAGACCCGCCGCGCCAGCCGGAGCGCCGGAGAAGGGCCGGACGGGCGGTCGAGGGCCTGGCTGTACCGCACCGCCACCCGGTCCGCGACGGCGAAGAGGCGACCCTGGTGGCTCTCGATGGCCTTCTGCCGCGCCCGGTTGTGCATCCTCTCGAACACCCGTGGCACCGCGAGGACGAACGTGGGCCGGTATCGGCGTAGCTGATCCATCACGCCGCTCATGTCGGCGCTGTGCACCATCGTGGCCCGGGTCTGCACCATCCCCACCTGGATCATCCGGGCGAACGCGTGCGCCAACGGCAGGAAGAGCACCGTCGACGCCCTCTCATGGAACAGCTCCGGCAGCGCCGCGACGGCGTTGCCGACGTCGAGGTGGATGTTGCGGTGCGTCAGCACGCAGCCCTTCGGACGGCCCGTCGTCCCGCTGGTGTACACGATCGTCGCCACGTCCCGGCCCGACACCGCGCGACGGCGGGCCTCCACCTGCTCGTCGTCGAGGTTCTGGCCCCGGCTCGCTGCCCGTGTCAGGTCGCCGGCGTCGATCTGCCACACCTGTCCGAGCTTCGGCAGGGTGTCCCGCACACCGGTCAGCATCGCCGCGTGCTCGGGCGTCTCGACCACGCACGCCACCGCGCCGGAGTCGGCCAGGATCCAGGCCAGCTGATCGGCACTCGAGGTGTCGTACACCGGAACGGTCACCGCGCCGACCGTCCACACCGCATAGTCGACCAGGGTCCACTCGTAGCGGGTGCGGCTCATCAACGCCACCCGATCCCCTGGGGCGACCCCGGCGGCGATGAGTCCTCGCGCCAACGCCAGCACGTCGTCGCGGAACTGTCCGCAGGTCACCGCGCCCGCGTCGCCGGCGCCGGACTGGCGCGCGGGCCACGACCGGACGTCCGGGTTCGGGCGCAGAAACTGCACCGTGTCCGGTTTCCGGAGCGCGTTGTCCCACACCACGTCGGCCAGCCCCACCGACTCGCCGCCGGTCACCTCCGGCTTCACCGCGACGCTGCCCCGCATGCCCCCGTACGCCCCCTGGCTGTCGTCCTGCACGCCCAGTGCTCCCCGGCGCGATTGCCCGAGGCGTAGCTGGGCAAACGCGCGGCCTTGTGGGCACTCGAGTTGGCGCGCGACGTCTGCTCCGCCGAGGCGAAGGCGTGGAACAGGGGTGAGGCCGTGCTGCCGAGAACGACCTCACGCGGGCGGCGTGACCGGGGACCGCAGGCCGAGCCACTGCTCGGCGTCCCAGGCGTGGAACCGCTCCACCTCGGTGAACCCCAGCTTCGCCGCGAGGCGCATCGAGCCGGCGTTGGCGGTCTGGGTGGTGAGCACCACCGGCTCGCCGGGAAGGACACCGTCGAACCAGTCGAGTGCCGCGGTGCACGCCTCGGCGGCGTACCCGGATCCCCACGCCTGCGGCAGGAACAGGTAGCCGAGATCGGCCTTCCCCACGGCGACCGGGCGACGATGCTCGGTTGCTCTCCTGAGCAGGATCTGGCCGATCATCGCTCCGTCGAGATCAACGACGAAACTCCCGGGCCACCGCGCGGGCACCTCGGCCAGCTCGCGCTCAAGCTCGTCACGCGGGCGGGGGCCGCCGAGGTAGGTGTGCACCTCCGACGACGACAGCAGCTCGATGAACGCCGCACGGTCCCGGGCCCCTGACTCACGGAGCACGAGCCTTTCGGTCCGGATCGGCTCGGGCGGCCAGGCGACGGGCCCGAGATCAGTCATGGCGGCCAGCCAACCAGCAGAGTCGGCAGCGATCAAGACTCGCGTTCCGGGTGGCGGCGGACGAAGTCCTCGTAGGTCTCGTTGGCGAGTTCGATCTCGCGGACCTGCGCGGCCAGTTCGGCGCGCCGGATGTCCGCGCCGGCACGGGCGCGGGCCAGCCGCAGCTCGTGGCGCCGGTCGCGGGCGCGCGACCAGCCCCGGACGGCGGCCCAGGCGATCCAGCCCCCGGAGGCCGCCAGGCCGGTCACCGCGAAGGCGAGCAGGAAGTCCATGTCGACATCTCCTCCGCTGCGTCAGCCGACGTCGCGCCGCGCGGCCAGCCAGCTGCCCGTTCCGAACATGACCAGAACGTAGCCCAGCAGGACGAGGGTCGGCACCAGCGCGCTGGAGGATTCCAGCACCCCGGGCGTGCCCCCGTCGAACTGGGACCGCGCCCCCAGGGCGCCGGCCAGGGCGCCGGAGCTCGGTGCCAGCAGCACCTTCTGGACCACCTCCAGCGGGCTCAGTGCGAGGGCGAGCGCGCTGACCGCGTTCTCGAGGACCAGCGTCCAGATCAGACCGACCGCGATGGCTGTGGTGGCGCTGCGGAACGCGATCGCGAGGAACCAGCCGACGGCGGCGTGTGCGGTGCAGATCAGCCAGGCGCCGGCCACCGCCGCCAGGAGCCGCCCGGCCGACGGCCAGTCGGCGATCCGTCCCTCCACGGCGGCCAGCGCGCCGGTGGTCAGGGCCAGCACGCCGAAGGTGAGCACGGCGATCAGCAGGGTCAGGCCGCACAGGACGACGGCCTGTCCGGCCATCACCTGCACCCGTCGTGGCCGCTGGGTGAAGATGAGGTTCCACGTCCCCCAGCGGTACTCGTTGCCGACCACGAGCGCGCCGAGGATCACCAGGATGGCGCCTCCGAACAGCGGGAACAGCCCGATCCCGGTGGGCACCAGCTGGCCGGGTAGGACGGCGGCCAGCAGGGACTCGGCCGACTTCGCCTCCTTCGGGTCGCCGGCCAGCGCCAGGTGCACGAGGTAGGGCACCCCGATGCCGAAGCCGAGCGCCAGGGCGAGCCAGGTCGCCGTCACGGTCCACACCGCCGGCCGTTTCCGGTCGGCGAACCAGGCCGCCCGCACCGCCGTCATCATCGGACGCCCCCTGTCGTGGTCGCCACTTCCTGTCCCCGGTCCTGCCGTTCGGACCCCGCCGTCTGCGGCCGCGCGGGCGCGGTCAAGCTCAGGAACGCCTCCTCCAGCGAGTGCCGCACGGGGCGCAGCTCCCGCACGTCGATCCCGGCCTCGACCAGCCGGCGGTTCAGCGCCGCGGCCAGGGCCGGGTCGGTGGTGACCCGCAGCAGCCCGTCGACCAGCTCCACCGACCGGACCCCGTCGTGCCCGCGCAGGCACTCCGCCGCCCGGTCCGCCGGGTCGGCGTCGATCACCAGCACCGCCTGGCCGAGCGACCCGCGCAGCTCGTCCGGCGTGCCGTCGGCGACCAGCCGCCCGGAGTCGATGACGACGATCCGGTCGCAGATCTGCTCCACCTCGCCGAGGACGTGACTGGACAGCAGCACGGTGCGGCCGTGCCGGCCGAGCGTGCGGAGCAGTTCGCGGATGTCGGTCACCCCGGCCGGGTCGAGGCCGTTGGTGGGCTCGTCCAGGATCAGCAGGGTCGGCTCCTTGAGCAGGGCGGCGGCCACGCCGAGCCGCTGCTTCATGCCGAGCGAGTACGTGCGGAACGGCGAGCCGGCCCGGTCGGTCAGGCCCACCTCGGTCAGCACCCGGTCGGTGGCCCGCTCGGGCACGCCCGCGTACCGGGCGGCGAGGCGCAGGTTGTCGCGGCCCGACAGGTGGGGATAGAAGGCGGGCGACTCGATCAGGGCGCCCACCCGGGCGAGCTGCTCGGGGGTGCCCGGCGGCCGGCCCAGCACCTCGATCCGGCCGCTGGTCGGCCGGACCAGCCCGACCAGCATGCGCATGGTGGTGGTCTTGCCCGCGCCGTTGGGCCCGAGGAAGCCGAGCACCTCGCCCTCGTGCACCCGCAGGTCAAGGCCGTCCACGGCGGTGATCCCGCCGGGATAACGTTTGGTCACTTGATGAATTTCAATGGCAAAACGGTCATTCCTCAACGTGCCACCGCAATCGTGCGATGCCGTGCCGCCGGGCTGTCGGTCGGGTTTTGCTTCGCGTTCATCCCGGATTCCTTCCCATTTCCGACTGCACTGCGGGGTTTTTATTTCCTTGGCTGGACTTTAGCGCTGGTTAAGGCGGGTCCGACGCGCCGGAAAGCTGGTCGGTCCGCGCTCGCGCCGCCCCGCTCCAGGCCACGGAGACGGCGCCCTGCAGCGGGCATTTCGGGCCTCTGACCTGCGGCGGAGTGACGACGCGCACAGAGTACCGAAGATCGATCGGCTCCGGTAGGGCCGCCTTCCGGGCCGCCGGAGGTTTTTGTCTTAGCCGCAGCTCAATCCACCGAAATCTGCTCACGTCACTGCCTCCCGCGAAACAATCTGTTGACGAAAGACATGACCTTGGGCAGCATGAAGACGCTTTAGAAGTGACCGTGGTCGTTGTCATGGGGGGTCGCATGAGCCAGCCGCCGGACGGTGCAACCAGCCTGGAAATGCGCCCCAAGTTGCGGCACGACGTCGTGTTCCTGGACGCCCCGGCCGGCGCGTATCTGCGCGGGCCGGACAGCGCGTTCCTGATCAAGGGCAGGTCGGCGTTCCGCTGGCTGACGTCGCTCAGCCCGTACCTGACCGGGGAGCACACCCTCGCCCAGCTCACCGCCGCCCTCGACCCGGGCCAGCGGCAGACCGTGCTCACCCTGGTCCGCGCCCTGCTCGACCGCGGCTTCGCCAAGGACGCCGGGGAGCGCAGCGCCCTTCCCGAGCCGCTGGCCCGCCGCTTCGCCGCCCAGATCGAGTTCATCGACCACTTCGCGGACGACCCCACCGGCCGGTTCCGGCGCTTCCACTCCGCCCGGGTGGCGCTCTGCGGCGGGGGAGAGGCGCTGCTGGCCGCCGCGACCGGACTGCTGCGCAACGGCTGCGTCCGCCTCGACCTGCACACCGACGACGACCCCGAGTGGTACGCCGAGGCCCTGCGGCCCGAGCTGGCGGACCTGCGCGCCGACGGCCTGCCGGCCGAGGTGCGGTGCCACGACGGGGCGCCGGACCTGCGCGCCGTGGACGCGGTCGTCTGCTGCACCGGCCCCGACGGCCTGGCCCGCCTGGCCGCGCTGGCCCGCGACTGCCACCGGGACGGGCCGCTGCTCGTGCCGGTGCGTTGGGACGACGAGCGCGCCGTGGTGGGCCCGACCGTCCTCGCCGGACAGACGCCGTGCTGGCACTGCGCCCAGCTGCGGCTGGCGGCCGCCGCGGACCCGGCGACCGCGGCGGAGTTCTGGCGTCAGCTCGCCGTCGGCGGCGACGTCGTGGCGGCCCTGCCCGAGGTGACCGCCCGGATGCTCGGCAACGCCGCCGCCTTCGAGCTGTTCCGCGCGCTTACCGGCGCGTTCGCGCCGGACACCGGCGGCGGGGTGCTGCTGCTCGACACGGCCACCCTGGAGTCCACCCGGGAGCGGGTGCTGCCGCACCCGGCGTGCCCGGTCTGCCGGGACGTCGAGGTGACCGACCCGGGGCCGTCCGCCGGCGCGGAGGAGGAGATTTACCAGCGGGCCGAGGCGCTGGTGACGCCGAACGTCGGGGTGTTCAGCCGGTTCGTCGACGACCCGTTGGAGCAGGCGCCGTTGAAGACGGCCCGGCTGCGGCTGCCCGGCCGGCGCGGGCCGCGTGAGGTGACGGCCTTCGACGTGCACACCGTCATGGGCGCCCGGCTCGCCGCGTATCGCGTGGCGGTCCGGGACCACGCCGCCGGCCACGCGGACCTGGCCGCGGCGGTCACCGCGTCGGCCGCCGAGCTGCGCGAGCGGGGCGAGGAGCCGGTCCTCTGGTCGGAGCTCACGCCGACCGGGGCGCCGGCGGACGAGCGGCGGCGCACCCGCTGGCTGACGGCCACCGTCCTGGGCGGCTCCGGGTCGGTCCGGGTGCCGGCCGCGCTGGCGTTGCCGACCTTCGGGTTCAACGCCGAGGGCTGGGCCGAGCCGACGGTGGCCGGCGCCGCCGCCGGTGGCTCCCTCGACGAGGTCGTCGACCGGGGGTTGGCCGACGCGCTGGCCTACCGGGCGCTGATCGAGGCGCTGCGCGGGCGGGCCGAGGTGCGCCCGGTCAGCGAGGAGGACCTGGTCGGCGACGAGGACACCGCGTTCGTGGTCAAGGCCGCCCACCGCTTTGGCCGGCGGCTGTCGGTCTACACCCTGACCGGGGCCGAGCCGGCGCACGCCGTGCTCGCCGTCGCCGAGCCGCCCGACGGTGGCGACCGGGACTGGGCGCTCGCCGGCGGGTACGACCCGGTCGCCACCCGGCTGGCGGCCGTGCGCGACGCGGTCGGGCGGGTGCAGGTGCGGCACTTCGAGAGCGCCGTCGCCGACCTCGGCGACCCGGTGCTGCGGGACTTCGACCCGGCCGTGCTCACCGTCGGCGCCACCCCGGCCGCGGCGGCGGCCACGCCGACCGACCGGGCGGCCGTGCTGGCCGCGCTGGCGCAGCGGGGGATGAGCGCCCTGCTGGTCGAGACGACGACCCGGGACGTCCGGGCCACCGGGGCCTTCCGCAGCGGCGTCGTCCTGCTGCGCCGGCACGCCCCGGCGGCCGACTGAACCACCACGTCAGTGGTTTCGGCGAGGCACGCACCACGGAAGGGAGGTGACAACATGCCGATCACCCTGAACGACGAGCTCCGCGAGCTGGAGACCGAGACCTTCGAGATCGAGGAGGTCGAGGACGGCGGCGAGGCGCTCGCCGCCACCAGCTCCAGCTGCTCCTGCTCGAGCTGCTGCAGCTGCAGCACGTCGAGCTGCTGCAGCACTAGCACCAGCACCTCCAGCTGCGGCTGACCGGTCCAACGGGGTTGCCCCCGACGCTGACGAATCCGATCCCCGGTGGGACGCCGCATCGATGACGCACCATCCGCCGCCGGCCGACGCCGGCGAGTAGCCCCTGCGTGCCTCCGCAGCCACCGTGGTGGTGCGGGCGGACCACCGACGACCGGCTCGAACGCGGCTCAAGGAGAGGCCTGTGCCCACACAACCCCCGACATCCGGCGTACTGCCCGACTCGGTCCGCAGCGAGCTGCGCGACCTGCAGACCGAGACGTTCGAGATCGAGGACATCGCTGATCTGTCCGCCGAGCTCATGGACATCTGCAGCAGCAGCACGAGCACATCGAGCTGCTCCAGTTGCAGCACGTCCAGTTGTTGCAGCTGCACCTCGTCGAGTTGCAGCAGCACCAGCTGAGCGACGGAACCGCCGGTCGCTCCGGACGACCGCCGGCGCCGCGCGCCCTGACCGCCAGAGGGGAGGTGTACGGAAATGCCGGAACTGACTGAGGAACTGCGCGCGCTGGAGACGGAGACGTTCGAGATCGAGGACGTCGACGCCATCGACGCGATGGTCATGGACTGGTCGAGCTCCAGCTGCTCCTGCTCCAGCTGCTGCAGTTGCAGCACGTCGAGCTGCTGCAGCAGCAGCACCAGCACCGGATGCGGCGGCGGGTGATCTGAACCCACCGCCGTACCGCCCCGCCGGCGAGCCACGCCGGCGGGGCACCGGTTTCCCGCAGCCCGCGACCGCAGACAGGTGAACCGCATGATCGTCGATGTCCGGACCACCTCCACCGGGTGGGACAGCAGCCTCAAACAGCTCGGCGAGGCGTTCCACGAGCGATTCCAGGATCGCGCGCGGCAGCCGGCCGGCCCCGACACGCCGCTCGACGGCGTCACCGTCCGCATCGCCGCCCTCGGCCTCACCGACGCCTACGCCGACGGCGGGGACGGCATGACCGGCACGGTGGTGCCGATCTGGTTGCACGGCGCGACCGCGCTGGTCGGGCCACGGTGGACCGACACCGGCACGGCGCCGGGCAGCCGGCCGGGCCCCTGCCCGATCTGCACGCAGCGCCGGTGGCAGGCCATCCGGGTACGCGACGAGCGGCACGCCCTGGAGCACCAGGCCCGGGTCGGCACGGTCGCCGCCCTGCCCCACCTGACGCCGTTCGCGGTCGACGCGCTGTGGCAGCTCCTGCTCGACGCCGCCCGGCCGCGCACCGGGAAGCCCGGCGTCGGACAGCTGTGGCAGCTGCGGATGGACACCCTGGAGACCACGGCCGTGCCGGTGCTGGCCGACTCCGAGTGCCCGGCCTGCGCCACCGCCGCGCCGGACACCGCCGCGGCCGCCGTCCTCCCGCTCACCAGCCGGCCCAAGCCGGACCCGTCGGCGTACCGGCTGCGCTCGGCCGGCGAGCTGGACCTGCCGGTCGCGGCCCTGGCGAACCCGGTGGCCGGCGCGCTCGGCGGCGGGGCGCTGCGGGCGTACAACGCCACCGCCACGGCACCGGTGACCGGCTACTTCCGCATCCGCAGCCGCTACGACCTGCACGAGATGTGGTGGAGCGGGCACGCCAACAGCTACGGCGGCAGCGAGACGTACGCCCTGCTGGAAGGGCTGGAACGGTACGCCGGCCAGTTCCCCCGGACGCGGCGGACCAGCGTCTTCGACAGCTACGCCAACCTGGCCCCGGACGCCCTGGACCCCGCCGGGCTGGGCTATCACCCGGCGTTCTACCAGGGCCACGGCCTCTACTACGAGCCGTACGCGCCGGACCGGCCGATGCCCTGGGTGTGGGGCTGGTCGTTGCGGGACCGGGTGCCGCGGCTGGTGCCCGAGCAGCTCGTCTACTACCTGGACCGGCGCACCGACCACCGCAAGTTCGTCCAGGAGTGCTCCAACGGCTGCGCCAGCGGCAGCTGCCCCGAGGAGGCGCTGCTGCACGGCATGCTCGAGCTGGTCGAGCGGGACGCGTTCCTGCTCGCCTGGTACGGCTCGGCCCGGCTCGCCGAGATCGACCCGGCGACCTGCCGCGACGAGCGGGTGCACTTCATGCTCGACCGGGTCGACCTGCTCGGCTACGACATCCGCCTGTTCGACACCCGGGCGGACCTGCCCGTGCCGGTGGTCACCGCGGTCGCGGTCAAGCGCGGCGACGGGCTCGGCCAGCTCTGCTTCGCCGCCGGCGCCAGCCTCGACCCCGACGACGCGGTCCGCGCGGCCGTCTGCGAGACCGCGTCCTACGTGCCCGGCTTCGACGAGCGGGTCGCCGCCAGCGAGCCGGAGCTGCGCGCGATGATCCGCGACTACACGCTGGTCACCGAGCTGAGCCACCACGCCCTGCTGTACGGGCTGCCGGAGATGACCCGCCACGCCGCCTTCCTCTTCGACGACCCGCCGCTGCGCTCGATGGACGAGCTGTACGGGGACTGGCTGGCGACCCGGCCCACCTCCGACGACCTGCGCGCCGACATGGAGTACCTGTGCGGGCTGATCGCCGGGCTCGGCGGGGACGTGGTCGCGGTCGACCAGACCTGCCCCGAGCAGGAGGTCGCCGGCGTCCACACCATGGCGGTGGTGGCGCCCGCCCTGGTCCCCATCGACTTCGGCTGGCAGCGCCAGCGGGTGCTGTGGAGCGACCGGCTGAAGCGGCACCTGGCCCGCGGCACGCACGGACCCGACCGGCTCGGCGCCACCGGCCGCAACCCCCACCCGCACCCCTTCCCCTAGGAGCACCGGTATGCAGCAGGAGGCCCTCCAGGTCGTCCGGGAGTACGCCGAGGCGGTGTTCCGCCGGGCGCGGGTCCCGATGGAGCCGCTCAACTACGAGGTGGACTGGGTCGACCAGCCGTCCCGGCACACCAGCTACCCCGACGCGCCCCGGGTGCCGCTGCCCGTCGACCTGCCGACCCTGCCCACCCTGCGCGACCTGTTCACCGGGGAGGGCCTGCCGCCACCCGGGGGCTGGTCGCTGCCCGCCCTGGCGGCGCTGCTGCGCCTGTCGTACGGGGTGCTCGACCGGCGGCTCACCGTGAACTGGAACCAGGACCTGGCCAAGCGGGCGCACTTCGAGCACGCCGTCTGGGGGCGCGGCACCGCCTCCGGCGGCGGCATGTACCCGGTGGAGCTCTACCTGGTGGCCGGCGGCTCCGCACCGCTGCTGCCGGGGGTCTACCACTACGGCACCGGCCCGCACGTGCTGGAACGGCTGCTGCTCGGTGACGTCGCCGACCGGATCCGCGCCGCCGCCGGCCCGCAGGCGGGCGACGCGGACAGCTTCCTGGTGGCGACCATCCGGTTCTGGAAGAACTCCTTCAAGTACAACAGCTTCTGCTACCACGTGGTCACCCAGGACCTCGGCGCCCTGCTGGGCTCCTGGGACCTGCTCGCGCGCGCCCTCGGCGTACCCCTGCCCCGGCTGCTCGGCTTCGACCCGGCGCCGGTGGACCGGCTGCTCGGCCTCGACGGCGACCGGGAGAGCGCCTTCGCCGTCGTACCCCTGACCTGGGCCGGCGCCGACCCGGCCGGACCGGTCGGGCCGAGCCCGGACGTCCAGGTGCGGTACCCGGCGTTCGAACGGTCCCGCCGGCTGCGGGAGTTCCCCGCGGTCACCGCCGTGCACCGGGCGGCGGCGGCCCCGCCCGTCCCCGCGCCGCAGGCCCTGGCCGCGGCCGCGCCCCGGGACCTGCCCGGCGACCCCGTGGCCCTGCCCGCGCCGCTGCTCGAACGCCTGGACAGTCCCCTGTCGACGGTCCTGGCCACCCGGTCCAGCAGCTTCGGCCGGTTCCGCCGGCCGCCCGACCTGACCGCCGCCGAACTGGGCACCACCCTCGCCTTCGCCGCCGCCGGGCGGCACCACCCGGCCGACGCCGGGCTGCCCCCGGACACGCCGGCGCTGACCCGCATATGGGTGTTCGCCAACCACGTCGACGGCCTCGCCGCCGGCACCTACGGCTACTGCCCCCGGCGGCACGCCCTGCTGCCCGCCGCGGCCGAACCCGACGGCGGCATGTCCGCCTTCCTGCAACAGCAGTACTTCCTCACCAACTACACGATGGGTCAGGTCGGCGCCGTGCTGGCCATCTCCGGCCGGCTGGACGCGGTGCTCGACGCCGTCGGCCCGCGCGGCTACCGGCTGCTCAACGCCGAGATCGGCGCCGTCGCCCAGCGCGGATACTGCGCGGCCACCGCCCAGCGGGTCGGCTGCGGCGCGGTGCTGGGCTTCGACAACGTCGCCATGGACGAGGCCCTCGGCCTGTCCGGCACCGACGAGCGGACCGTGCTGTTCCTGCTGCTCGGGCGGCACCCGGACGGCACCGCCGATCTCGTCCACCGGCTCTGACCCCCACCACGTCGACGAAGGAGAGACCCGTGACGGTGTCCCTGCCCGCACCAGCGGCCACCGAGGTGTCCTGGCGGATGCCGGAGGTGTTCATGCTGCGCACCGCCGGCCTGCCGCTGGAGGTCGCCGACCGGCTCGCCTTCGACCGCACCGCCGCCTGGGCCCGCCGCACCCTCGACCTGGAGGACCGGCTCCGGGCGACCGGCCCGCCGCTGGCCGACGCGCTCCAGGAGGCGGTCGCCCGCAACCTCGCCGACGACCGGCTGCGGCGTCGGCTCATCCGGCTCCGCCGGGACGTGTGGAACCTGCGCCGCCCCGACCCCGCCGACCCCGCGGCCTGGCCCGCCGCCGAACTGGGCGCCGAGACGCACCGCATGCTGGCCGGCTGGCTGGACACGTTCGCGGCGTACCGCCGGGAGCTGGCCGAGGGCGCGGCCGTGCTGACCGCGGAGCTGGCGCAGCGCCGGGACGTGCTGCGCGAGCTGGCCGACGACCCGGACCTGCGCGGCGGCATCCTGCTCGCCTCGCCGTCGCTCGACCAGTACCTGCCCACCTACCTGGCCACGCCCGGCCGCCTCGGCAAGCGGGCCCGGCGGGTGGAACGGTCCCTGCTCGAATACGCGTTCCGCACCGCCTGCAAGACCAGCCCGTTCAGCCGCCTCACCACCGTCAACGTCGGCACCTTCGCCCCGAGCGACGGCCCGCTGCTCGACGTGGCGCCGGTGACCGACCGGACCGGCGACGCCAAGCGGGGCGCCGCCCGACTCAACCTGGCCGCGCTGGGCCGGCTGTCGGCCGTCGTCCTCGCCGACGAGACGCTGCGCGCGGACCTGCCGGTCGCCCTCACCACCGGCTGGCGCATCGAGCGCGGCCGGCTGCGCTACCTGCGCCGCCGCCGCACCAGCTCCGAGGACGGCGAGGCCGCCATCACCCTGGAGTCGATCCACGAGTCGCTGTTCGTGCTGCCCACCGGCCGGGTGCTGCACGACATCCTGGCCGCGCTCGACGGCGGCCGGGTCCGGCGCCTCGCCGACCTGGTCGACGAGCTGGCCACCGACGACCGGCCCGCCGCGGAGATCGCCCAGTACCTGCACCACCTGCTGCGGGTGGGCCTGCTCGTGGTGCCGAACCTGCACCTGGACATCCACGCCGACGACCCGGTCGAGGGCTACCGGCGGGCGCTGGGCGGCATCGGCCGCGACTGGGCCGACCGGCTCGCCGAGCGGGTGGCGAGCGCGAACCGCCTCGCCACCGGCTACCCGGAGCACGACGTGGCCGGCCGCCGCCGGGTGCTCGCCGACATCCGGCGCGAGCTCGTCGCGGCCCACGAGGACCTCGGCCGCGCCGACGTCCCGGCCCCGCGGACCCTGCTCTACGAGGACGCGACGCTGCGCACCGGGCGGCCGGTCACCGCGGACCGGGTCCGCTGGGAGCGGGACGTCCTACCCGGTCTGCGGGCGCTGGCCCGGATCATGCCGGTGTTCGACATCAACCTGCCGCGCCGGCTGGCCACCAAGGGCTTCTTCCGGGCCCGCTACGGCGCCGGCGGGCGCTGCGACGACCTGCTCACCTTCGCCCACGAGTTCCAGCAGGACTTCTTCGAGCACTACAGCGGGCGGATGATGCGCCGCCGGGCGTTCGACGCCGACAACACCTACGTGCGGCAGGAGAACTGGTTCAAGCAGGAGGAGATCACCGCGCTGGACGACGCCCGCGTCGAGGTCGCCCGGCGGATGAACGAGGCGTACGACCGGTTGCCGGCCGGCGCCGAGGAACTGCGCCTGGACGACGAGTTCATGACCGAGGTGGCCGCCATGGTGCCGGAGACCCTCGGCACGCTCGACCCCCGGTCGTTCTTCCTCCAGATCGCCGACCAGGGCGAGCGGCACCGGGTGGTGGTCAACCGGATCTACTCCGGCATGACGCTGCTGTTCTCCCGCTTCGCCCACCTCTTCGCCGACCAGGACCTCGCCGGCACGCTCCGCGCCGAGCTGGCCAGGCTGGCACCGCCGGGCGCCGTGCTCGCCGAGCTCAAGGGCGGGTACGACGCCACCAACCTCAACCTGCACCCCGCGGTCACCCCGTACGAGCTGGTCTGTCCCGGTGAGGTCAGCTTCCGGCCGGCCGCCGAGCAGATCCACATGGACGACCTCAGCGTCGAACACGACCCGGTGACCGACCGGCTGCTGCTGCGCTCCCGCCGGCTCGACGCCGAGGTCATCCCCGTCTACCTGGGGTTCCTGCTGCCCATGGCGCTGCCCGAGGTGCAGCAGGTGCTGCTCACCTTCGCCTACCTGGGCATGGCCCAGCCCGACCTGTGGGCCGGCACCACCGTGCCGCTGCCCGGACACGGCATCGCCGGATACCCGCGCATCGTGCACGGCGACCTTGTGCTGCAACGGCGGATGTGGAAGCTGCACCCGGACCACCTGCCGCCGCCGCGCACCCCGGAGCAGAGCGACGCCGACTGGTTCCTGCGCTGGCAGCGCTGGCGCCGCGACAACAACCTGCCCCGCCGGGTCTTCGCCACCCCCGAGGGCAGCCGGCTCACCCCGGCCGCCGACGACGCCCAGCCCGCCGCGCAGCCGGGCGGCCGGCCCGACCACAAGCCGCTGTACGTCGACTTCGACAGCCACTTCTGCTTGCAACTGCTGGAGGCGACCGGGCGGGGCGCGGGCAGCCGGCTGGTGCTCACCGAGATGCTGCCGGACCGCGACGAGCAGGTGCTGCGCGGCCCCGGCGGCACCCACGTGACCGAACTGACGGTGGAACTCAACGGCGTCCGCGCCGGAAAGGTGGATGACCGATGACACCCTTCCCCTCCCCGGTGGAGCACGACTGGCTCAGCGTCCACGTCTTCTACGCCAGCAACGCCAACCCCATGCTGGTCGAGGGGGTCCGGCCGCTGGTGGACGAGCTGCGGGCCGAGGGGCTGATCAGCCGCTACTTCTTCATCAAGTACTGGATGGAGGGGCCGCACGTGCGGCTGCGGGTGCTGCCCGCGCCCGGCGCCGACCCGGCGGTCGTCCGGGCGCGGGTGGACGAGGCCATCGCGGCGTTCCTGCGCCGCCGCCCCGCGCTCTACGAGGTGGACAGCGACGGCCTGGGCGACCTGTACAAGCAGATGTTCCTCGCCGAGTACGGCCGCGAGCGCTGGGACGAGGAGTACGGCCCCGACGGCGTCATGCCGATGCGGGCCAACAACAGCTGGCACCACATCCCCTACGAGCGGGAGTACGGCCGCTACGGCGGACCCGCCGGGATGGAGCTGGCCGAGTGGCACTTCGAGCACTCCAGCGACGTGGTGCTGGACCTGCTGGCCACCACCAACGTGCACGTCCGGCCGGTGCTGCTCGGGCTGTCCGCCCAGCTCACCATGATGATGTGCGCGGTCTTCCTCACCGACGACCGGCGGATCGCCGAGTTCCTCGACGAGTACCGCCGGTTCTGGGAGGTCTCCTACTCCGAGCCGAGCGACGACTACCACGCCAGCTTCGACAACAGCTACCGGCGGATGGACGCGGCGTTGCGCGACCGGCTCGCGCAGATCCGCAACGGTGCGCGGGAGCGCGCCGACGTCCGGCCCGGCGGCGTCGAGGGCCGCTGGTCGGCGCACTGCCGGGAACTGCGCGACCGGGTCGTGGCCGCGACCGAGCGGGGCGAGCTCGTGTTTCAGCGCGGCGGCGCCGAGCCCACCGAGGTACGCGACCTGGACGCCGCCCTGCCCATCCTGCTCAGCTCGTATGTGCACATGACCAACAACCGGCTCGGCGTGAGCATCCTCGACGAGATCTACCTGTCGTACGTGCTGCGCACCGCCCTGCTCGACGACCTCGCCCCGGCCGGCCCACGATGACCACGACGGACGCCACCTGGACGAGGCCCCGGCTGCGGGCCGAGGTGGTGCTCGGCCCCGGCCAGTGGCGGGGGGAGAAGCTGGTCCACCACGTCAAGGACCCGGAGACCGGCTGGTTCTACCGGATCGGCCCGCGTGAGCACTTCCTGCTGTCCCGGATGGACGGCACCCGGACGCTGGACGACCTGGCCACCGACTACGCGACCACCTTCGGCAAGCGGCTCGGGCCGGACAACTGGCAGCAGCTCTTCGGCATGCTGCACCAGCGGCAACTGCTCGACGGCGCGACCGACCCGGCGGCCCTCGCCCGGCTCACCGAGACCGCCGCCGAGGGCGCGGCGCGCACGAAGCGAGGCCCGCTGTCGGCCCGGTGGCCGCTGTACGACCCGGACCGGTTCTTCGACCGGCTGCTGCCCCGACTGGCCCCGCTGTTCACCTGGTGGTTCGTCCTGCCGGCGCTGCTCGTGGTGCTGGCCGTGGCCGGGTACGTGGCCCTGCGCCTGCCCGAGCTGCTCGACGTCGTCGCCCGGGGCGACCGGCCCCTGGCCGCGATCCTGGCGTCGGTGGTGATCACCTGGCTGATCGTCTTCCTGCACGAGTGTGCGCACGGCCTCACCTGCCGGCACTTCGGCGGGCGGGGCACCGAGATCGGCGTGATGTGGCGCTTCCCGATGCTGGCCCCGTACTGCAAGGTCGACGACATCGTGCTGTTCACCGCGCGCCGGCGGGTGGCCACCGCGTTCGCCGGGGTGTTCGTCAGCATGCTGGCCCTCGTGCCGTTCGCCGCGCTCTTTATCTGGGGCGCACCCGGGGCGCTGCACGACCTGGCCGGCACCATGCTGCTGTTCGGCACCGCGACCGCCGCGCTGAACCTGGTGCCCTTCCTGCGGCTCGACGGCTACTACATGCTCAGCCACGCCTTGAACCTCGCCGACCTGCGCACCGACAGCTACCGCTTCTGGGGCCGGCTGCTCCGCCGGGGCCCTGCGGCGGTACGCGGCTACCGGCCCCGCGACCGGGCGGCGTACGCCCTCTACGGGCTGGCCTCGCTGGTGTTCGCGGTCACGCTGCTCACGCTGCTCGTGCGCTACTGGTACGTCACGCTGGCCCGCTGGACCGGCGGCGGGTGGGCGATCGTGATCCTGGTCGCGGAGGCGCTGGTGCTGCTGGCCCTGGCCGGCTGGCTCGCCCGCCGCCGGGCGGCCGGGACGCCCGACCGAGCAACCGCTCAATGATGTCGGCCAACTCTCCCAGTGGGCGTTGGCCGTCGAGGTCCAGCGCGGCGCCGCGTCGGAGCAACGGCTCCCCGGTCGGCGGCAGATCCGTGCGCTCCCGTGTGTCGAGATAGTGACGGGCCGAGGGTCAGAATGAGGTGTGATCAGTCGTCTGGCGGCAGCCGATGTTCGGCTCCTCGATCGCGCCATGGGCAGGTTCGGGGCGGTGTCGGGCGGTGCCCAGGCGTTTCTCAGCAGTCCAGGTGCTCTGGCCTTCGTGGCCTCCGACGGTGACGAGATCCTCGGATGGTGCTGGGGCTACCACTTGATCCGACCGGACACCTCCTCGATGCTCTACCTCCATCGACTGGAGGTGGCGCAGGAGCACCGCCGGCGGGGGATCGGTAAGGCACTGCTCCGCGCGTTCATGTCGGCCGGCGCGCAGGCCGGTGCCAGCAGGATGTTCGTGACGACCGGCCAGGCCAACGGCCCCGCCCGGGCGCTGTACGAGTCGCTGGGCGGTGGTCTGGCCGCGCAAGGTCCCACCGTCAGCTACTGGTTTGTATTGAAGCCGGATGTGACGCCATCAGCCTCTGCTGTCCCGGGCGCGGGAGCCGTTCAGAGGTCTGGTTGTCGAGCGCTGCTGCTCACCGGCGTCGCCGGGGTGGGGAAGTCAACCGTGGCGGACGAGGTCGGACGGGCGCTGACCGGAGCCGGCCACGTCACGGCCGTCGTTGACATCGACCTGTTGGCGCAGTTCGGACCGCCCCCGTCCGTGGGCCCGGCGGGCGGACGAGTGTATGACGAGCTCAAGTACGTCAACCTGGCCTCGGTGTGGGCGAACTTCAGGGCCGCCGGGGCACGGTTCGTCGTTGTTGCAGCCGCCGTCGAGAGCGTGACCCAGCGGCAACGGTATACGGAGAGTCTCGCCGGCTGTGAGCTCACCGTGGTCAGGTTGATCGCCGACAGCGACACCGTTCGCGACCGGCTGCGCCAACGGGACACGGGACCGAAGCTCGAACGGCACCTGAGGGCGCTGGACCGGCCCTTACCCTCACCGACCAGGACCGCCGTTGAGGACTTCACGATCACGAACGACCGCACCCCCGCCGAGATCGCCGCGAAAATCCTTGCCCGAGTGGGGTCGGCGGATCAGCTCGGCCGAAGCGTCGCCGATCGCGCGTCGACGCCATGATCACGGGCGCGCCCACCGCACGTCGAGTGCCAGGGCAGGTCCGTCACACTGCAGCGACCAGTCAGCGGCAGAAGAGGATGTGTAGAGTGATCTCTGTCAGCGATGAGGGGAGGTGAGCCCGGTGAACACCCAATGTCACGTCTGGGCGCTCCACCCGGCCATCCCTGTCCGCTGACTTCGCGTCGGGGAGCGCCCTCCTAACCGGAGGAACAATGACCTACTCCCCGTTCCGTATCGCCGTACCCGACGAGGTACTCGACGACCTGCGGGCTCGGCTGGCCCGTACCCGCTTCACGGACCGCAGCGGCGATCAGCCGTGGCAGGCCGGCGCGGACCCCGACTACCTGCACGATCTGGTGTCCTACTGGGTCGACGGGTTCGACTGGCGAGCTCGCGAGGCCGAACTCAACGCGCTGCCGCATTACCAGGCCCAGATCGGCGGCCAGCGCATGCACTTCGTTCGCGTGCCCGCGGTTCGTCCGGCCGGCGCGCCCGCACCGCTGCCGCTGGTCCTGAGTCACGGCTGGCCCAGCAGTTTCGTGGAAATGCTGCCCCTGGTCGACCGTCTGACCAACCGTTACCTAATGAGCAAACGTGACTCATGATTGGTAGTCGTCCGTTGCCGGGCGACGTTGACCGGATGTGCCGGTCTTGACGCTTCACGGCCCGCCGCCCTGCCTGCGGATGCAGGTCTTACGGGTCTTACGTAGGCTCCACGTCCTGTTTTTGCGTCGCCCGGCAACTCCAGGTCGACGTGCCGCACGAGCGCGGCGAGATTACGTGCCGCGTTGACGTCCCGGTCCAGGGACAGTCCGCAGGCGGTGCAGTGGAACATGCGCTCGGCCAGTGACAGCTTGGGTTTCACCGTCTTGCAGGCGGAGCACGTCTTGGAGCTGGGGTACCACCGGTCGGCGACGTACAGCGTGCTGCCGTACCAGGCGGTCTTGTAGCCGAGGTGCCGGCGCAGCGTCGCGGGGGCGGCGTCGGTCAGGGACCGGGCCAGCTTGCGGTTGCGGAGCATCCCGGCCACGTGGAGGTCCTCGACCACGACGGTGGTGAACTGCTGCGCCAGGCGGGTGGTGAGTTGGTGCCACGAGTCGGCGCGGACGGCCGAGACTGTGGCGTGTAGTCGAGCCACCGCGTCCTGTGCCCGCTGCCACCGGTTCGACGCAGTCCGTTTGCGCCTGGCCTGCGGGTCGTAGGGGCCGATCCGCCGGGCGGCTCGGCGTTGGGCCTTGCCGAGTTTCCTCAACGCGGCCTTGAACGGCGCCGGGTTCGGCACCATCTCGCCGGTGGACAGCACCGCCAGGTGCTTGACCCCGGCGTCCACGCCGACGACCCGGCCCGCTTTCGGCGCGTGCGCCGGCCGCCGTCCGACCGTGCGCTGAACGGCGACCTGGAACGAGCAGAACCACCTGCCGGCGGTCTCGGTGACCGTGGCGGACAGGATCGTCGCGGTGCCCGCCCGTACCCGGCGGGCCAGCTTGCGCGTCGACTCGTGGGTGCGGATGCGACCCAGCCGGGGCAGCATCACATGCCGGTAGCTGGGGTCGACCCGGATCGCGCCGGTGGTGAACCGGGCCGACCTACGGCCGTTTTTCTTCTTGGCGCGGGGCCAGCCCATCCGGCGGCCCTTGCGGGTGCCGGTGCGTGACGCGTGCCAGTTGCCCAGTGCTGCGGACAGGTTCGCCAGGCCGGTGTTGAACGCCTCCTTGGAACACTGCGCCCACCACGGCGCCACCCACTGCTTGATCTCGTTCCAGGTGCGCCGCAGCTCCGGCAGGGACCAGCCCTGCCATGGCGTCAGGTCCGCCTCGGCTACTGCGTAGCTGGCCTCGGCAGCGCGCTGCGCCTTCACCGCGCTGACCCGCCGCAGCATGTGGTTGTACGCGAACCGAGCCGCGCCGGTGTTGCGGCGCAGACCGAGAACCTGGGCGTCACTCGGGTCGAGGGCGAACCGGTACGCCTGCACGGTCCAGCCGGCCGGCGGCTCGTACCGCTTCACGACTCGTCCTTGCCGGTGGCGGCGGCCACGGCGCGGCTGGCCCGGTTCGCCGCTGCGCGGCGGCCGTACAGTCGGGCGCAGAGACTAGTGAGGATCTCCGTGACGTCCCGCACGAGGTCGTCGTCCACCTTGGCTGGATCGACCACCATCAGCCGGCGCCCCTGCGCGGCCAGCGCCGCCTCAACATACTCGGCACCGAACCGCGCGAACCGATCCCGGTGCTCGACCACGATCGTCGACACGGCCGGGTCGCGCAGCAGCCCGAGGAACTTCTTGCGCCGCCCGTTCAACGCGGACCCGACCTCGGTCACCACCCGCGCGACGGCCATGTCCCGCCCGGTGACCCAGGCGGTCACCCGGGCGACCTGCCGGTCCAGGTCGGCTCGGTGGTCGGCCGACGACACCCGGGCGTAGACGACGACCTGACCCTGCCGGGGTCGTCGGTCACCTCCACCATGATCGTGCCGGACGGAAGACGCCGAGCGGGCACCGGCATGGTCCCCTCGCGGAACCAGCGGTACGCGGTCTGCGGGTGCACGCCGTTACGGCGCGCCCATTCGGCAAGCTTCACAGAACGATACTAACACTCACAAATTCCTATGTTTGATCACAGGAGAGTGGGCAGTTGTCAGTCCCGCTCGCCACGGGGACGACCCCGCCGACGCGTTCGACGTGGTGGTTCCCTCGCTGCCAGGCTTCCTGTACTCGCAGCTGCCGAAGGGCCCGCTCACCCGCGCTTCAATGGCGCAGACGCTGCACCTGTTGATGACCGAAGTCCTTGGCTACCAGCATTACGGTGCCTTCGGTGGGGATGTCGGCGGCGTGGTCACCGGTTGGCTGGGCGCCCTGTATCCCGAGCAGGTGGTCGGCATTCACATGATCCATCCACCGTTCCCGGCCAGCTTCGACTCCCCCCCCGTTGTCGCCAGCCGAGCAGGCGTTTCTCGACGCCGAGGCGGCGTACGACCAGACCGATGGCGGCTACAGCGCCATCATGGGCACCCGGCCGGACACCATCGCCGCGGCGCTGGTCGACTCGCCGGTCGGCCTGGCCGCCTGGCTCGTGGACAAGTATCGAGACTGGAGTGACAACCACGGGGACCTGGAAAGCCGGTTCGACCGGGACACCCTGCTCACGATCATCACCCTGTACTGGGCGAGCGGCACGATCGGCTCCTCGTTCCGGCAGTACTTCGACTTCAACCACAACAGTCCACGACCCGACATCAGAGTGCCGGCCGCGTTCACGGTGAGCACCGAACCGTCGATGGCCAACTTCCCGCGCGAGATCACCGAGCGCGCCTGCACCGACATCCGGCACTGGAGCAAACCAGGTAGGGGCGGTCATTTCATGCCGCTCGAGGAACCAGACCTGCTCGCCGGCGAACTCAGGCAGTTCTTCACCTCGCTTCGCCCGAACTGATCAGCACGGGAGCCGGGTTACCACAGCCCGGCTCCCTCGTCGGGTTCCGCACAAATCGATCGAGAAGCCACCCGTGAAAGCCGTCGCGTCCAACGCGCCTGCCAAACCCGGCCCGTGGACGGTCCGCTAACCCTCCGGGAAGTCCCATGGTGCAGTGATCGTGAAGCTGTGATCGATCGCCCTCACCAAGGCGGTCCCTTGCCGGCCCAGGTCGGCCCGCTCAGCCCATCCGGCCAAGGCGTCCAACAAGCCGACGAGGTCACGCTGCACGCCCATCAGCAGCTGCGGCAGCGCATGACGCGGGAGGTCGACATGAAGCCCGGCCCAGCGGCCGCGATGACGGTCCGGGCCGCCGTCCTGCCACACCCGCAGGTCCTCACCAACCGCCCCGATCTCAGGGCCCGGGTCGTGGCCAAGCCATGGCGAGCCGCCAGCAAGAGCCTGCGCCCAGTCCCGCCAGTCCTCCAATCCGGCGCAACAGCCCGGCACCACGACCCTTCCGGTGCTGGGGTCACTCACCTGCAGGCCACCAGCGATGATTAGTAGTTCCTCGGCCAGCAGGGTGTCCACGACCTCATGGCGGCCGCGAGGAGGCAGCACCTCGATCCGAGCAGCCAGAGCGGCCAGGAACAGCCCGAGCTCTTCATCGGTGCAGTCGGCGTTGAGGGGCAGCCATGACCAAGGTCCGGTCTGGGCCGCCGGCCATGGCGGCGCCGGGTCGTTGTCCAGCGCGGGGACTTCGACGACCGCTTGCATCGTGATCACGGCGCTATTGAACTCGATGTCACCCACGCAGACGTCTGGATATCTCGCTCGTCCACATCCGGGCCGCGCGACACGTGCCGACTCCATGAGTTGAGCGACTACACCGACGCACTGATCTCGGCCCGGTCGTGCACTCGAAGGCGCCGGACCTACCGGTGCCCGTACATGATCAGTGACGGACCCGGCCTAAGCCGGCGCGCATGCTCAGCGGCAGTTGAGCGCATCTGGTCGTGGCCCGCGTAAACGCTTCGCTGGAATTAGTGGGCGCCCCCGGTGTTCACTCTCCTTGATGCCCTATGCGCATGCCATGCAGAGGCGGGCGAACGGCCGCGCGGCGAGCCGTTCATCGCCGATCGGCTGCCCGCATCGTTCGCAGACGCCGTAGGTCGCCGCGTCCACCCGACGCAGCGCGTCGTCAACGTCGGCGATCCGCTTCCGCGCCCCGGCCAGCAGCGCGGTCAACTGGGCGCGTTCGAAGCCGATGGTCGCGCCCTCCGGGTCGTGCTCGTCGTCGGCATTCGAATCCCGCGATGCCAGGAACAGCGCCTCCAGATCCTGGGCCAGCGTCGCCGCCTCAGCCTCCGCCCTCGCCCGCAGCCGCAGCAGTTCGTCCCGGACCATATGTGTAGCCTAACGGCCTCCAGCCGGCACAGACAGGCCATGGAGGGGACGCGCACGGGTGGCGGCAAGAGCGGATGTTTCATGCTGGCCGACCTACCAACTTCGACGGTGGCGCTGGTGGCGGCCTACTCGCCTGCGTCTGCGTGGGTGAGTAGGCGGGCGGCCAGGGCGCGCACCTCGGCTCTGAGTTCGGCGGGCCGTTCGATGGTGAAGGGCCAGCCGAGCCCGGCCAGCATCTGGGCGGCGCCGTCGAGGTGTTCGGCTCGGGTGGTCAGCCGCACTCCGTTGGCGACCTCGGTGAGTGTGCCGAGCGAGGGAGGGATCCGCCGCCGTGCCTGGGCGAGGCTGGTGTGCAGCAGGACCGAGAGGTCGTGGGCGTAGGGCACCGAGGCCAGTCCGGCGAGGACGTGTCCGGTGGGGTCGAACCCGGCCGGCACCTCGAACGCCCCGTCGATGGCGCGGATAGCGCTGATGCGGTCGAGTCGGAATGTTCGAACGGCTCCGCTGGTGTGGTCGCGACCGGTGACGTACCAGCGGCCGTTGTGGAAGACCAGCCCGTACGGGTCCAGGCCGCGTTCCTCGCTGGAGCGGCCATGCCAGTTGGTGTAGGTCAGCTGTACCGGGTGTCGGTGGCGGGCCGCCTCGGCGAGCACCAGCAGCACCTCGGTGCCGGGCGGGGCGGGCTGCCGGACCGGCCCGGTGACGTCCATGGTGACCAGTAGGGCGTCGATGCGCCGGGCAAGGGCGGCTGGCAGTACCCGGCGCAGCTTCGCGGTGGCGCTCTCGGCGGCCGCGTGATCGGATGTGACCAGTCCCGCGCGGAACCCGGCGTCAAGGCCGAGGGCAATGGCGACCGCCTCCTCATCGGTGAGCATGAGCGGCGGCAACTTGTATCCGGGCGCGAGCCGGTACCCGCCATAGCGGCCACGGCGCGCCTCGACCGGGATGCCCAGGTCGAGGAGGTGGGACGCGTAGCGGCGGACGGTGCGCTCGTCGACGCCGAGCCGGCGGGCCAGGTCGGCGACGCTGAATGCGCCGCCCGACTGGAGGATCTCCAGCAGGGCCAGTACTCGCGCTGTCGGCCTGGCCAAAGAAGTCCTCCTAATCCGGGCGGAAACTGTCCGGTATTGACCGTAGCGTGCCGGGCATGACGACATTCGTACTGGTCCCCGGGTTCTGGCTCGGCGCCTGGGCCTGGCATTCGACGGCCGCTGAACTACGCCGGCACGGCCACGACGTGTACCCGATCAGCCTGACCGGCCTCGGGGAGCGCGCCCACCTGGCCCGTCCCGAGACCGACTTCGACGTCCACGTCACCGACGTGGTCAACCTCCTGCGCTACGAGGACCTTCGCGACGTGGTCCTCGTCGGGCACAGCTACGCCGGTAGCGTCGTCACCGCGGCCGCCGACCGCGTCACCGACCGCGTCGCCCAATTGGTCTATGTCGACACCGGCCCGCTGCCCGATGGGGTGGCCCAGGTCGAGTTCACCCCGCCGGCCGAGCGCGAGCGCAACGCGGCATTGGTGGCCGCCCACGGTGACGGGTGGCGGCTGCCGCCGCCGCCCTGGGCCGACTTGGCCACCGGCGTGCCCGACGTGGATGACTCGATCGTCACGCTGCTGCGCGAGCGGTCGGTCGACCAGCCGTGGGCGACCGCCACCGCCCCGGTCCGGCTGACCGGGGCATGGGAGAAACTGCCCAGACTCGGCGTGCTGTCGAGTTTCACCGCCGCGCAGGCGCAGGGGATGGCCGCGACAATGCCGCTGTACCGCCACATGGCCGGCGACGCGTGGCGCTACGAGGAACTGCCGACCTGGCATTGGCCGATGCTCAACCGACCGGTCGAGCTGGCCGCAATCCTGCACCACGCACGGCTAACGGCGTAGCCGCCGCTGCCGGGTGACCCCACACCAGGCCACCCGGCAGCGGTACACGGTCAACGACGGAACCGAACAACCTGGCCATGCCGCCCAAAGCAACGTCCGCAATTCGGCAGTTCCGCGCACAGCTCAGCGGCAGATGAGCGCGCGGGTCACCCGCTGCAGGCACCATATGTCCATGGATGTGGAACAGGTCGTCGGCTCCTTCGTGGTGGAGATCGGATTCCGCCAGGCATGGCCGTTCCTGGGACTCTGCGACAACCGACCAACACCCGCTCAGGAAGCACGGCTCTACATCGACGCTTCTTGGACTATCGAGGTGGCCACTTCCGCCAGGGGCACAGCCGACGACGACATCGCGTGGCTGACCGCCGCCATAGCTCTTAACGGCAGAACCATCGACACTGCGCGGGTGTACGACGACGGTTCACTGAGCCTGACGACAGACACCGGGATCACCCTGGTCGTCTCAGGCGAACCGGAGCCAGACACCACCGGCGAGGCATGGCGACTCACCAGCTGGCACTCCCGGTGATCGAGTACTGCACTCTCCGCGGCAAATGTGTGCACCTGTTCATGACCTGAGCGCGATCTTGACCTCATCCAAGGTTCAGCTTGAACACTGGTCAGGATGCTGTCTCACCTAAGGGGTACTACACATGCGCGCAATCCAAGTGGCTGCGTTCGGCGATCCGGATGTGCTGTCGCCCGTGGGACTGCCTGACCCGGTGCCCGGACCCGGTCAGGTTGTCGTCGGCATGGCCGCAGCGGACGTCATTTTCCTCGACACCCTGCTTCGCGGCGGTTGGGGGCAGGACTTGTTCCCGCGGACGTTGCCGTACGTGCCGGGTGGTGGCGGAGCGGGCGCGGTGGTGGAGACCGGCGACGGGGTGGACCCGACATGGACCGGTCGACGGGTGGTCGTACGGACCAGCGCCGGTTACGCCGAACGGGTCGTCGCGAACGTCGAGGAGATCATGCCGGTGCCTGACGGCCTAGCCATCGAGGCGGCCGCGGCGCTGGTGCATGACGGTGTGACCGCGCTCAGCCTGGACCGGCTGGGCAGGCCGGAGAAGGGGGAATGGGTGCTGGTTTCAGCGGCTGCCGGCGGAGCCGGATCACTGCTTGTGCAGCTAGCCGTCGACGCCGGAGCGCGGGTGGTGGCCGCCGCGTCGAGCGACGTCAAACTGGCACTGGCCGGCCAGCTGGGCGCGGAGGTTGCCATCGACTACACGCAGTCGGACTGGATCAGCCGGGTGCGTAAAGCAACCGGTGGCGGTGCCGCGCTGGTCTACGACGGGGCGGGTGGCCCACTCGGCACGGCTGCCTTGGACGCGGTGGCCAACGGCGGCCGGTTCGTCACGTACGGCACCGCCGATGGCTTCGCCGCCCCGGACCCCGAGTTGGCCGCGCGTCGTGGCATACGGGTGCTCGCTCCGCTCCTGGACGGCCCACCGGACCAGGAGACCGTGCGCGAACTGTTGGGCCTGGCACTGGAACGGGCCGCGGAGGGACGCCTGCGCCCGGCGATCGGCGCTACCTATCCACTGGAACGGGCCGCTGACGCCCACCGCGCACTAGCCGCGCGCACTACGGTCGGCAAGTCACTGTTGCTGGTAGGCGGCCGAACGGCCAGTTGACTTCGCGGTCGATGCCGATGGCGCATGGAACCGATACGCCGCTGCTTCAGGGTTGGCCCTCGACTCCGGCTGCGAGGAGGCCGCTCTGGCGTCTGCCCGCCATCCGCACATCGGCTACTTGTTTCATTGACCTGCGACCGTGGCCCGGCCAGGCTTCGGTCGAGGCGCCCGGGCTGTCGCTCTCATTTCGGCTGCCCACGTTGGTCGTGTGGCTCTCATTTGGCCTGCGCGGCCCGGGCGTCGCCCCAGGGCGGGGAGAGGCTCAAGAGGGGTTTGCTCGGCTCGAAGTAGCGTTGCCCTCCCGGCTCGACAACCCAGGTGGATCGAGCATCGGAGGACGCGTTGAGTGGCACGTCAGATCGTGTGGTCATCGGGATGGACCCGCACAAGCGCTCTGCCACGATCGAGGTCATGGCCGGCGACGAGGCCGTCGTCGGCGGCGGCCGGTTCGACACCGACTGCGACGGTTACGCGGCGATGAGGAAGTACGCCAAGCAGTGGCCGCACCGGGTCTGGGCGATCGAGGGCTGCCAGGGCATCGGCCGGCACATCGCCAACCGGCTACTGGCCGAGGGCGAGCAGGTCGTCGACGTCCCGCCGAAGCTGTCCGCCAGGGCGCGGGTGTTTGCCACCGGGCAGGGCCGCAAGACTGATGCCACCGACGCCCACTCCATCGCGCTGGTCGGCACCCGCATGGCCGGGCTGCGCCCGGTCGTCAACGACGAACAGCTCGCCCTGCTGCGGATTCTGGTCGACCGGCGCCGCTCCCTCGGCGAGGACCACACCCGGATGGTGTCCCAGCTGCACCAACTGCTGCTGGACCTGATTCCGGGCGGGGCGAAGAAGAGTCTGTCCGCCGCCCAGGCCAAGGCGCTGCTGGCCACGGTCCGGCCCCGCGACGCGGTCGGCAAGGCTCGCCGGCGGGTCGCCGCGGAGCTGATCAGTGACCTCGAACGGGTCTACCGACGCTCCAAGGAAGCCGACAAGGAACTGAAGGAGCTGGTCGCCTCCACCGGCACCACGTTGATGGACCTGCACGGCATCGGACCGTCCGGCGCCGCCCGGCTGCTGGTCGAGGTCGGCGACATCACCCGGTTCCCCAACCGGGCCCACTTCGCCTCCTGGAACGGCACCGCCCCCATCGACGCATCCTCCGGCGACCAGGTACGACACCGGCTCTCCCGCGCCGGCAACCGCCAGATCAACCGGGTGCTGCACATCATGGCCACCGTCCAGCTACGCAACCCCACCGAAGGACGCGCCTACTTCGACCGCAAGAAAGCCGGCGGCAAGACATCAATGGAAGCGATGCGAGCCCTGAAACGACGCCTGTCCGACATCGTCTACCGGTGCATGATCAACGACGCGGCTGCCGTGGCGGCGGGCCCGGGAGGACACCGGGGAACGACAACTGACTCCAGCGTGACCAACTCGCATCCCCAAGCCGGCTCTTCGGAGAAGTCACTTCCCGGACCCGCCGACACCCAGGATAGAACTCTCCTCCCGGCGGTGTCTTGACACAGAGGGGAGCCTACTTCCCGAGCAAAGAGGATTTGCTCTTCCCTGAGACCGACCGCCGGGTGCGCGTCGCGGTCGACACGATCGCCCGCCGGTCGCCGGACGAGGAGCCGGCCGAAGTCCTGCTGCGCGCGCTCCGTGAGGCGAACGACGACAGCGAGGACATGACCGGCCCGCTCGCCGCACTGAGGATCCGGTTGACCATGGAGGTGCCCGCGGTCCGCGGCCGTGCCCTACAGCTGCAGTGGGAGAGCCAGCGCGAGATTGCCCGGCACCTGGCCGCGGCCTACCCCGACCGCTTGGACGAGGTGAGCGCCGCCGCCCTGGTCGGCGCCTTCCTCGGCGCGGCTACCGGCGCCCTGACAACGCTGATGGAGGACCCGGAGCGCCGAGCCAACCCGGCTGCGCTCCGCGAGTCATTGCAGAAGGCCACCGAGATCGCCCTGCGCCCGTGGGCGCCGCAGATCAGGCCCTCACGAGAGGCCTCGACACCGGCCGCCTCGACACCGCCGCCGGGGTCGCCCTGAAACGTACGGTCAGGCACCGGCACCGCACCGGCGCCGATGCAGGCAGGCCAGTCTTTCCGCATCACTGTGGAGGACAGCGGCTGAAGACCGCCACCTCACCGCCGGAAGGTAGCGCACTGTTCTCGGCATGACCGCGCGACCAGCGGCAGATGCGGATGCCGCTGCAGGTATTTGGGGATACAGCCCCAAGATCCGCTACTCCGTGGGGGTAGTGCGGGTCCTGGCCCAGGGGGCTGGGCGCGCCTACCAGTGACAGTTAAGGTTCGGCCTGGTGGTACGGGCGACCGGGGAGCGGGGGCAGCGGGTTGGAGTTCGAAGTCATGCGCGTGCCGTTGCCGGTCCAGGTCGGTCCGGGCGGTTGGGGATACGGCACCGCGATCATCGGCCTTCCAGGTACCACCTCGGTGTTGTTTACGCTGCCCGGCGGCGCCCGCACCCCGTGGTGCACCGTAGACCTGCCGACCGGCCGGATCCTGCGCGGTACCGGCATGCCCGGTCCGCTGCGCGCCGCACTGTTCCCGTCGGTGGTGGCCGACGATCCCCGACCGTGGGTGCTCGGCGCCTACGGCCTGGGACGCCTGCAATTCGAACCTCGCCCGACGGTCACCGACGTCGTCCGCAAGAGCCTAGGCAAGTGGCAAACCAGCCTGGTCGACCTGGGCTCCGACCTGCTAGGTGTCGGACACCGGCGGACACGCTCCATGGCGCTGGTAAACGCGCTCGACGGCAGATTCGTCAAGCGCTTCCGGGCGGCCGGGGGTGGCATTGGTTATGGGTTGCCCAACGGCCAAGTCCGCATCCTCGGCCTGCACCACGCTGAGGCCTGCGACTTCGACCCAGCGGCCTTCAAGGTGACCGCCCGGCACGCCGTGCCGTACGGCACCGACGCCGTACTCGCCGACGACGCCGTGATCGCCCTAGTCGGTGAGCGCCGCGACATCGAGCGGGTCTACGACGTCCGGGAGTTGCCCGACGAGGGCACCTCCGTGCTGAGCACCGCGCCACCGGCCGCTGACGACGTGGCAGTCGATCTCGGCTGGAACGTCCTACCGCGTCGGGTCGTCGTGTGCGGCGCCATTGACCTGAGGGTGCGTCGGGAGGAATCGGCGCCGGCGGGAACAGTGCAGATCCTCGGTCGGGACTCCGACGGACGCATCGTGCTCGGCACGCGCACCGGTCTCGTGCTCCTCGACCAGCAGACGCTGTCGACCGTCGCCGAATACCGGACCGTGCGGGAGATCGGCGGCGCCGGGCTATGCGCGGCGACGAACGCCGCCGCGCTGATCGGCGCCGACGAGGACCTGTCGGTCTTGACCGTCGTGCGATGGTGAGGCACACGCGCTGAGTAAGAAGGACATCCGTCGACCTCGACACACTCATTTCGGCTGTGACCGGGCGCTGGCTTGATCTGTTGTGGTGACACTGCGTGGCGCGCGGATCGCGGCAGAAGAGTGCACCTTGCCGTGTTCTCGGGCCCATCGTCCGTGCCTCCGTGATCTATCGTGCCCTTCGTCGCACAAGGACCCGGAGGGTGGCCCACGATGGCTCGTACACAGCTGTACCTCATCCGCCACGGCGAACAGGATCCAGCAGCTTCGGACGGAGGCCTTTCGCAACTCGGTCGCGAGCAGGCGGACCGGCTGGGCCGGCGGCTGCGTACAGTGCCTTTCTCGGCCATCCACCACAGCCCGTTGGCCCGGGCAGCCCAGACCGCCGACATCATCGCCGGCCATCTCCCACAGGTGCCGCGACACGACTGCGACTTTGTAGCAGACCGAACCCCGGTGCCCTCCGCCGCGCAACGCGGCCGATACCCGGACCGGTGGCATGCCTGGCTCGACGGCGTACCCGACGACGAACGCGACGAAGACGCTACGGCTCTGCAAGCTGCCGTCACACACTTCGGTCTCGCCGGCGACACCGACCGGCACGAACTGCTGATCACGCACAACTTCGTCATCGGGTGGTTCGTCCGCCACATGCTAGACGCCCCGGAGTGGCGGTGGATCGGCCTGAACCAGGCCAACTGCGCGATCACCATCGTGCAGTGGGATTCCGACCGGCCACCGACCTTGGTCAGCTTTAACGACACGGGGCACCTGTAACTGTGTGGCATCCGCTCATCGGCCATGACCGACCGTTCAACCCACCGCACCTCGTCACGCAGGGTGGTGTCCCGTCAGCGGCAGATGCGGATGTCGTCCGGGCTGGTCCGGTAACCCTGAACAGCTCTTGTGATGGTCCTGGAACCAGTCCCTCGTTTGCCAGGCATGGCGCCGAGTCCCCGGCAGATGCACGCGAGGCGGTCGCGTTGGTCAGGGGGACAGCAGATCTGGGTGGCGGCGCCTACGATGCCCGGCATGACAGGGACGATCGATTTCGCGGTGGCAGGTCCACTGACGAGGATCGACACGCTCCACGAGCCCGCGCTGACCGATCTCCCGCGCGAGGCCGTGGAGATCTGCCGCCTTGTTCACGATCTCGTCGTCCAGCCGACTGACGCGAAGGGCCTGAGCCTGCCCGACGAGCGGTTCGCCGAGAACCAACTCCGTCCCGTCAACGGTCTGATCGGCGCCCTGCTAACCCTCGACGCGGCCCCGCTGACCGTGGCCCGCGACCCTGCCCGGCGGGTGATCGGCACGTGCCGGCACTTCGCCGTGCTCAGCTGTGCCTTGCTGCGCTACCGCGGGATCGCGGCCCGCGCCCGCTGCGGTTTCGCCACGTATTTCCAACCTGGCCAGGGCGTGGACCACTGGATCACCGAGTACCGCCAAGACGGCCGCTGGGTGCGGATCGACTCCGAAATCCTGGGCGGCTCCCTCGTTGCGAAACCCGAAGACCTCGCCACCGACGAGTTCCTCACCGGCGGAGAGGCGTGGGCGGCCTTCCGACAGGGGCACATCGATGCGGCGACCTTCGGCGTGTACGGCACCGAGAACTGGGGGCCGGCCGAGATCCGGGGAAACGCAATCAGGGATCTCGCCGCACTGAACAAGGTCGAGATGCTGCCGTGGGACGAGTGGGGACGCATGGCGGCCTCCTACAAGGGCGACACCGGCCCCGAATACGACGAACTCATCGACACAATCGCCGCAGTTTGCGCCACCGACGATCCCGACGCCGTCACGAACCTCTACGCCTCCGAGGACCTCACCGTGCCTACCGCGCTCCTGCAGTAACACCCGGGACAGCCTCCTCTGGCAAACGCCACCACGACCCCGATCGTCGGCGCGACCGCACGTCGAGCGGCCACCGCAAGGCTGTCACACCCTGTAACGCCCGACCTGCGGCTACTTATCAGTGCACGGGATCATGCAGAAGGCGGCGCTGAGTCGCTCACGACGCCCCGACCCTGCGGCTACCATCTTGCGAATGGCGCTCTCGCAGTACGTGGCTGGCCTTCGAAAGCTTGTGGGCAAGGATCTGCTCATGCTGCCGAGCGCCTGTGCCGTCGTCGTTGACGACAGCGGACGCGTGTTGTTGGGTCGGCGTGTCGATACTGGAAGGTGGTCCCTGCCGGCGGGAGCGATCGACCCTGGCGAACAGCCGGCAGATGCGGCAGTACGCGAAGTGTACGAAGAGACGGGCGTCCACATCACTGTTGAGCGCCTCGCCGGGGTGGCGCTTCGCGAGGTCACCTATCCCCATGGCGACATCTGTCATTACCTCACGGTGTGGTTTCGCTGCAGGCCGGTCGGGGGTGACGCGCGCGTCAATGACGAGGAATCCCTGGCCGTAGGCTGGTACAGCCCTAAAGCGTTGCCGGACCTCGATGCGGTCGACCGGCTACGCATCGACACCGCTTTCGACGACGCCGCGCCGGCATGGTTCGCCGTACCTGGGCACGGCTACGACTGGCTTCCGTCGGGATCCTGATCCTTCGCGAGCCCACGCGAGGCTCTTCGCCGGGCATCCGCGTTTCGGCAGATCCGGGTGCCTGCTGGCGTGCCGTCCATGCTCACGTTACGTGACGCGCGGATCGCGGCAGATCCGGATGTCGTTGGGGTCCTGCTCAGGTTGCTGGTCGGCACGCGAGCCGCTCCTGGTAGGCGGTCTTTGGGAATGATGGCGACTTCCTTGAAGCACGTGGTCGCGGGCCGGGGGTCAACGCGGCGTCCAGTTCGGGTCCCGGCCGATGAAGCCGAGCATCTTGGTCTGCGCGTCGGCGTCGTCCTTCACCGGCACCCGGGCGCCGTATTGCCCGGACGACCGCATGACCTGCTCGATCGGCTCCATCCCGGCCAGCAGTTCGGCGCAGAAGTCGGAGTCGAGCCGGTCGTCCTGGCCAGTGGCCCGGGCGAGGTCCCAGGTGTGCATGAACACGTCGGCGGTGTAGAACTGGTCGATCGCGCGGCCCAGCGGCACCTCGCCGATGTGCCGGTTGCTCAGGACCAGGTCGGCGGTCGCCGGGTCGTCGAGCAGCGCCTGCACGGCGTCGCACTGCGTCTGCCACGCGCCGACCGGGTCGTCGTCGACGCTCGGGCCGGCCGGCAGCTGGATGCCGCTGCCGGAGGCGAGGAACGAGGGGAACCACTCCGTCAGGTGGCGCACCACGTCCCGGGCGGTCCACTCGGCGACCGGCGAGGACACGTCCCATGACCGGGTGCCCCGGACGCGGTCCGTGAACACCCGGCCGATCTCCCGGTGCCGCTCGGCGGGCCGGTCAGACAGTACCATCGGCGAGCATCTCCTCGAGCTTCGCGTAGCCCTCGTTGACTCCAATCTCCATGCCGCTCTTGAGCCACGCGTCCCGGCCCTCGAAACTGTCTACAAGGGACTGCGTGCGCAACCGGGTGCGGCCGTTGCCGAGGTCCTCGAACCACAGCGTCTCCAGGGCCACACCGTCGGGGTCGCCCTCGTAGGTGAACGTCTGCACGATGCGGTCCGGCCGGACCTCGTGGAAACAGCCGCGGAACGCGTGTTCCTCCCCGTCCCGCGTCGACACGAACCGCCAGCTGCCGCCGGAGCGCGCGTCCCACTCCTCGATGCGCGTCTCCAGGGAGCTCGGGCCGATCCACTGCGCGAACAGCTTGGGATCGGTGTGCGCCCGGAATAGTTGCTCCGGCGTGCCCGCGAACTCGCGGGTCATGCGAATGATCGGCACGTTCGGGTCGGCCTCGATCTTGGTTTCGGCGATGGTGCTCATGCCACGCTTCCCTTCTGCTCGTCGTTGCCAATCTCGGTCTTGTTCACTTGCGCGAGGACCCCGTCCAGGCGGCGGTAACGCTCCTCCGCCTGGCGCCGGTAGCGCTCGATCCACTTGTCCATCAGGTCGAAGACCTCCGCTTCCAGCCGCACCGGCCGAGGCTGGGGCCCCGGCGGCCGGCTCACCACCCCGGCGTCCTCCAGCACGTTCAGGTGCTTGTAGACCGCCTGCAGCGACATCTGGTATGGCTCGGCGAGCTGGTTCACAGTCGCGTCGCCGGCCGCCAGCCGGGTCACCATGTCGCGTCTGGTCGGATCCGCGAGTGCCGCGAAGATCCGGGACAGCTCGTCCGCCGCCATCGGCACCTCACTTCGAACAGTGTTTCAACCTCTCGGTTGAAACTGACGCTAGTCGCCGTTCCCGGATGTGTCAATCGTTGGGTTGAAAGTCCTGCTCAGCCGTTGGGTGTGGACGGACAGGTGGGGTTGATCGTGGTTGGCCAGGTGCGCTGCCGGTAGTCAAGGTAGGAGGCCAGCGACGCGGGAGTAGGGCCAGCGGGATGATCTGGTCGCCGAAATGCGGGGGCGACTCTCCAATGGCTCAACCGCGTCACCAACGCTAACTCCGCCCGGCGCTACTTCTATCGACCCGCTTCGCCGGGGGTGCCCATACATCCAGACGGAGAGCATTCCTTCCGTGTACGCAATTTCCGCTCATGACGCGCACTCACATCGGCTAGATCAGGATGCCGAGCGGTGGCGGCCGCCGTCACGCTCCGCCACTCGCGGATCGCGGCAGATGAGTGTGGATGTGGGCGAGTACAAATCGATGGCATCGCACGCGTTGGAATTACTTCTGGAAGATCTGCGAGTAGATCATGTTTACGGCAACTCCCAATGGAACGGAAATGGCGGCAGCGCCGAGCCAAAACCCCCATTGCTGGCGCCAGTTTCGGCGTCCGGTTTCGGCACTTTCTCGCGAGATGGTAGCTTCGACGAGGCCTTTGTACGGCGGCCGCCTGTTCGCGATTTAACGCCGCCAACTGCTCATAGTGAGCAGCTTCGACCCTCAGTGCTTCAATTGCTGCTGCCCGAACGTCCATCTCGGCCTGAAGCTTGGCGAACAAATCGGCAGCGTCAGCCAACTGCTGCGTTAATGCATCTACGCGGATAAGCAATGGATCCTTGATGTCTTTCGCGCTTGCGGTGTGTGCGCCGAGTTCGGAGGCTGAAGGGAGGCGTCTGACGGCGATCACCGCCGTCGCGAGAAGGCTACCAAAGAACACTACAGCAGCTGTTATTGCGCCAACTTGCAGGCCGAAAAGGACTCGTGCGCCCCGACCAACCGAAGCCGCAAGGGCGAGTGCGAGTATTGCCGCTCCAACGATGCCCAAGCCGACAAACACGGCGTTCCGGACTCCGCGGATGAATGGGATACTCCATAATGAACTAGTCAGATCATGACTGCTCTGCGCCGAGCCGGGACCCATTGTAGATACATACACCACCCTCCGAACTCGGAGGAAGCCGTCAGCCGGGTAGCTACAGAAGCCTTGTTTGGACTCAGCGCTGCATTGTCATCGGCACGTCCGGACGGCAACCGGGCCAGCTCTGAACTAGCCTGCGTAGCGCGAGGATTGCCATATGTGAGTGCGGTGACCACATCAGTATGGCCAGGCGGTTGCGGCTTACTAGTTGCAGTCTCGGCGTCCTATGCGACAGGTGGTTCTCGCGACTCACTCCGAGTCTGGTTGCCCCATTTCTTGCGATAATTTTCTATGATCTGGCGACTCTCTTCGCGAGGACAATCATCTCCGAGTCGGCAGAGCAGATTGTGGAACTTCCCGTTCATTATGAGGAAGAGTCCCGAAGCGACCGAGGCTCCTATCGTCACGATGCCTATTAAGACAAGTACGGCAATTGGCCACGGAGCACCCCCAGAGGCGAGTGCGATGAAGCTAGCCAACTCTGCCAGGACAGCCAATGCTAGCGTTGCCTCTATCAACCGTCGGCCCATGTTCGCAGCCTTGACCCAAGCACTGTCTGTGCGGTAACGCTCCACCCGTGAGAGCAAGATTAATGTTTCGATGTGCTGCTCAAGTATTCGTGGCTGAAGAACCCAAGTCAGTATGAGTACGGGAATTACCTGAGCCGCCGTTGCATAAAAATCAGTGGAAACCATTAGTTGCCAACCTCAAACCTTCGATGGACTACAAATACGTGGCGTGAAGGGGTCACGGTCTCCGATCGTATTATTCCTAGCGGCTCCCTAGGCGCGGCAAAGTCGCCAGATGGATCGCCTAGCAATAAGTGACAGTACCTAAGACGGTCGATGAGCGACACTGGACGATCGTCTAGTCCGTATCCGCTCATCGGCACGACCGGGCGCCGGCTCGATCCAGCTGTGGTGACACGCGTACCGCGCGGATCGCGGCAGATGAATGCGCCCAGTTGTCCCGATGGGTGGCCCGGATTCTACGTATTCACAGGTAGTCAAAGAATCGAGTAAACCAAGTCGCATCGGCCGCCGGGCCGAAGACCCAGCCGTTAGGCCCGTCGTATGGCGTGGCGAGGATGTGCTTAGGCACTATGAGATAACCGAGTCCGGCGAGTGCCTCTTCGATCCGTTGCCGGTCGTCGGGGTGCAGGTAAGGCTTCTGATCGCTCGGACTGGACGCCGCGTACGTGGCGACGCCGCCAAACTTGCTAACACTCACGACCAAGGACAGCGGGATGCGTGTGCGCTTCGTGTGACTGCGGCTGGCCTCGGCGGGAATCCAGACGCTGCCAAAACAGGCGGAGTCCTGGGCCAGCCCCGAGTCGCACGGGCAACCATAGGCCTCGCTCAACCGCTCTGCGAGACGCTCGAACCGGCCTTGGGTCGCAGCGTGGTCGAAGTCGCGTGGCACCTCCAGGCCATCACCTTCACGTCGCGCCACCCGGTCGTTCAACGCCGCAAGCATCGGCTCCGGCATGGACCCCGCCACCATGGCCCGCAGGATCGACTCCCGCCCAATGCTCTCGGGTGGCGCAACCGGCTCGTCCAGCGCCCGGAGTATCGACCACCAATCCGCGTCAACCATTGTCACGCGTGCACCGTAACCGCCGAGCTACGGAGCAACCAACCTGGTTTGGGCGGGAGCGACTGGGCACTGGACACACATCCGGCAGTTTCCGATGCCCCATACCCACGCTTGACGGCCAATCCTCTGCCAACACTGGAAAGCGCACTGTCATCGGCATGAGCGCGCGCAGTGCGGCAGATCCGGTAAACGACAGAGATCGAGAACGGTTCGGGAGGCGAACACGCTGTAGTCCGTGCGCGGGGCTCGTCGCCGCGGTCCAGGAAGGTCTCGGGGCATCTTGGTCATCAGCAGGACAGGGACGTGGCAAATGTCCTTCACCCGTTGGGGTAGGTGACAACCGGCTCCGCTTCCGGATCGGAATACGCCCAATGGGCGCCCGGCTGAGCCTGACGGGTGAGGACCGCAACTGACGGCTCCGACAGCGGCCGGTAGGGCAACTCATGAAGCAAGCGGCTCGCTTCTTCGACGGGGAACCAGCGGGCCTGCTGAATCAGACCATCTGGGTCGCGGACGTGCAGGGTCGGATCCACCACATCGACGGTGAAGTTCCACACCCGGCTGACGGTGACTGCTCCAGTCACCGCCGTCGTGCCATGAAGAACGAGGTCCGCGGTTGCGACGACCAGACCTGTCTCCTCGGCCAACTCTCGGCAGGCGCCCTCAAACGGCGTCTCGTGGTCCTCGATCCGCCCGCTCGGGATGTTCCAGTAGGGGCCGCCCCACCGTGGGTACTCCTCGTACACGAGAACGACTTTGTCGTCGTGATGTGCGAGAACGCCGGCGTACCGGGACCGACTCATGCTTGGCACGGGGGCCATTCAACCTCACCTCAGCACCGCGCACGGGCACGGGCACGGGCACGTCACAGCTTTCACTATCTGCGGCAGACGTGCGCATCCGATCAAGCAGCGAGATCGTTTCCTCCTAGCGTTGTGTCGAGATTGGGACGGCCTGCGAGGGCGCCGCCGCCATGCTGCGGAGGCGTTGCGGCAGCGGTTGGCCGCCGTGGTGGTTGATCGATAGTGTGCCTCCGTGGCCCGTGCACAGCTCACCGCCCAGTTGGTGGTTGACGGTCGCGTTCCGCAGGCATTGGCGCTGTCGCCGGACGGCAAGTGGGTCGCCTACGTGGTCGCCCCGGTCGGGCGGGCTGGTGAGCACCCGGTCAGCGAACTCTGGGTCGCCGCCGTCGACGGGACCCGGTCTCCGCGACGATTGACTTCGGGTGAGGCGTACGATTCAGCGCCGCGGTGGGCCAGGGATTCGCTGCTGGTCTATTTTCTCTCCGACCGGGCCGAGCGTGGCACGGCGCAACTGCACCGGGTGGGGCTGGTCGACGGTGTTGTGCAGGCGGTCACGTGCTGGGCCGGTGGGGTGTCAGATCACCTCCCACTAGCGGATCCGGACCTGGTCGTGGTGATCGCAGCCGATGAACCGTCCGCTGAGCACGACCGTCGGGACAGGGAGCGCGACGACGCTCGGGTGTGGGGTGAACGCGTATGCCCGGACCGGCTGCGGCTGCTCGACGTACGTAGCCGGGAGGTTCGGACACCGGGTGCGTGCGGCGATCGCCATGTCGTCGAGGTGGTCCAGCGGTCCGACGATGGAATGCTGGCGGTCCTGACGTGGTCGACCCCCGACGTGGACCCGGGCCTTGTGGAGCCCGGTCTGCACCTGCTCGATCCGGACAGCGGCGTGACGCGGGACCTCGGCCCGGCCGCGGCGGACGCGTCCTCGCTCGTCTGGTGGTCCGCCGACGACGGCTGGCACTTGGCGTATGTCGCGAAGACTCCGCCCGCTCTGGTGGGCGGACAAGCGGTTCTCGATGTCGCCGTGCCGGTGAGTGGGCCGGTGGGCGAGCACCGTAACCTGACCGCCGGCATGACCGTCTGCCCGAGCAACCTGGTCCAGGTCGACACCGGTCCGCCGCTGGTGCTGGTCGCCGAGGGGCTCGATACCGCGATCCACCGGCTCGATCCGGCCGGGCCCAACCTCGTCGAGGTGTCCCGGGTCGACGGCCTCGCGACGTCGTTGACCACGAGCCGGCACGGTGACGCCGTCGCGGCGGTGGTGAGCACCTCCTACGAGCCTGGGAACGTCCACGCCGGCCCCACTTGCGGGCCGCTGACGAGGCTGACCGATCTCAGGCCCGAACTGCGCGACATTCGGTGGGGTGTCCAGGAACGCTTGTCGTACGAGGCATCCGACAGGCTGTCCCTGGACGGCCTGCTGATCCTGCCCGCCGGCCGGTCCCACAAGGACGGCCCGTTTCCGCTGGTGACACTTGTTCACGGCGGCCCGTACGAACGGCACGCCGACCGGCTCCAGCTTGGCTGGCACCCGTCAGGCCAGTGGCTGGCGAACGCGGGTTACGCCGTGTTTCTGCCGAACCCGCGCGGCGGCCAAGGGCACGGCCACGAATTCGCGGTGCGCGTCGCCGGTGCGGTCGGCCTGGTCGAGTGGACCGACATCTGCGCCGGCATCGACCTGCTCATCGCAGACGGCATCGCAGACCCGGACCGGCTGGGCATCGGCGGCTGGAGCCACGGCGGGTTCATGGCCGCATGGGCGGTCGGGCAGACCGACCGGTTCAAGGCCGCCGTGATGGGCGCCGGAATCACCGACTGGGGAATGCTCGCCGCAACCGGAGAAGGGGGGCCGTTCGAGTCCGCCCTCGCCGGCAGCAGCGGCTGGGAAGGAACAGGTCCACACCGCCACGACCGGCTCAGCCCGATCTCGTACGCCTCCAAGGTCCGCACGCCGATGCTGATCCTGCACGGCGAGAACGACACCAACGTGCCGGTATCACAGGCGGAGTTCTTCCACCGCGCGCTACGCAGGTTCGGAGTCGAGCACAAGTACGTCGTCTATCCCCGGGAGAACCACTCGATCCGCGAACGCAACCACCAGCTGGACGTGCTCCGCCGCACCCGCGCCTGGTTCGACCGGTGGCTCGGATGACCCCCCCGTCGACCGCCACGACTGATGCGGCTTACCACGGCAGCTAGGGCACCTTCAGATACAGAGCGGCGAGCCGCGACAGGCGTTAACGCAGCTGTGAATCGGCGTCGAGGTTCCACAGCAGCTACCCACTCATCTCGGATCCGGATCCGGATGCCGAAGGCGGCAAGCGGGCAGCGCCGTCCCGGCCCCGGCCTGCTGGCGACCTCCGGCCCGCATCGGCCGGCCGGGCTGACGTGGTATTACAGGTGCTTCCAGCCCCGCGGCTTCGCCAGCACGATGATCAGGGTGCCGAGCGGACCCCACAAGCTGGGCGCGAAGTACGGCCTGTGGTCCAGGCCCTTGCGGTTGACCATCCACTGATTTAGCCGGAAGAAGGCGAAAACTCCCGCCAACCAGGCGAGCGGTTCGATCAGTCTGTCCACCGGTCTCCATCCACGTCGTCAGCCAGGAAGCTACGCCAAGGCGACCAGCGTGGCCGAGTTCGGACGATCGCCGGCGGGGAGGGACATCGCCCTCGGTGGGGGATCGCTGCCGCGCAGCAGACCTGCTTGCCCCTGAGTCGCGTGGGCATCGGCCCGCGGTTCGATGACGACGGGGACCAGGGCATGACCCAGTTCCGGGTGTCCGATTGTCGACGCCACCCGGCTGGCGTCAACCCGGTTGACCGCCCGGGGCCTACCCGAGCGCGCAGGTAGGGTGATCGTCAGCCGATCGGGATGACGCCGAGAACGCGCAGCCCAGGTTGGGGATCAGTTCGTGTCGATCCTGCGACACGAACCCGCGCGGCTCAGTCGCCAGCGATGCGAACAGCCGACCCGGACACCGCACCCGAGGGCCACAGCGGCCACCAGACCGCGTACAGCGACACGCGCATCCCGGGCTGGCGCGGTGCGGCTCGAGTGTGGGCTTGCGGGCGGCGTGCTGGCGCGTCTCTTGCCCTGAAATCGGTCATACGGGCTGTCGGAAGTGTGGTGACGCCCTCCCGTCACGAGCAGCGACCCGAGGCGCATCTGTGCCGATAAGCAGCAGCAGCGGGCCTATCCGTGCCGGAAATCCCCATGGCTGACCCTTGCGGTGCGGCTTTTCGTCACGCAGGATGGGTCGCATGGATGACACGCCCACCCTCGACGCGCTGGACCGTCGCCTGCTGGCGGCGCTGCAGCTCGACGGCCGCGCGCCCTGGGGCCTGATCGCCCGCGTCGTCGGAGCCAGCGAGTCGACGGTGCAGCGGCGTTTCACCGCGCTGCGCAACCGGGGCGCCGCCCGCGTCATTGGCGTCGTCGACGTCCTGCGGTGCGGCTTGGGGGTTCCGGTGCTGGTCCGGGTCTCCTGCCGGCCCGGCACCGCGGGGGAGGTGGTGACCCGGCTGGCCGCCCGGCCCGAGGCCCGCTTCGTGGCCATGGTCTCCGGCAGCGTCGACGTGGTCGCCGAGTTCGTCGTGCGGACGCACCGGGATCTGGCCCAGGTGCTCGTCCATGACCTGCCCGGCGCCGACCTGGTCACCGACACCGAGACGTTGACGGTGATGCGGACGTTCACCTCCGCCCACGACTGGGACACCGGCCTGCTCGACGAGGAGGCGGCCGCCCTGATGCGCCCCACGCCGGTGCGCCCGTTCGAGGACCAGGTCTGGGAGCGCCCACCGGATCGCCTGGACGACCTGGAACTGGCCATCCTCGCCACCCTCGGCGAGGACGGGCGGATGCCGGTGCGGGAGATCGCGGCGCAGGTCAACTCCAGCGAGTCCACCGTCGCCCGGCGCATCGACTCGATGGTCGCCCGCGGCTGCCTGCGTTTCCGCACCCTGGTGGAGCCGACGCTGCTGGGCTTCGCGGTCGAGTTCATGCTCTGGCTCGACGTCGAGCCGGCCCAGCTGGACGCCGCGGGCCGCCGGCTCGCCGAGGACCCCGGCACCAAGTACCTGTCCGCCACCGCCGGGCGCTTCAACCTGTGCGCCCAGGTGTCGCTGCGCCACTTCGCGGATCTCTACCGATTCACCACCGACGTGGTCGGCGCCCTGCCGGGCGTCCGCCGCGCGGACACGACATTGCAACTCGACACGCTCAAGCGCGCCTGGCTGCCCACCGTGTCGCACCTGTCCGCCGAGTCCGTCACCGAGAGGAGCAGCCAATGAGTGCCACCGAGCCGTGGCAGTGGGACGAGGCCACCTGGCGCGGCCACGTCGACCGGGTCCGGGCAGGGCGCCGGCTGGCGCCGCCGTGGCCGGGCGGCGCCAAGGTCGCGGTCGCGATCTCCTTCGACTCCGACCACGAGACCATCCCACTGCGCGAGGGGGAGACCCGCCCCGGCAAGCTCGCCCAGGGCGAGTACGGCTCCCGCGTCGGCGCGCCCCGGATCCTCGCCGCGCTGGCGCGGCACTCGGTGCCGGCCACCTTCTTCATGCCGGCGGTGTCCGCGCTGCTGCATCCCGACGAGGCGCGCGGCTACGTCGAGGCCGGGCACGAGATCGCCGCCCACGGGTGGATCCACGAGCGCAACATGCTGCTCCCGCCGCAGGACGAACGTGACCTCGCCGCGCGGGCCCTGGACACCCTGGAGAAGCTCACCGGCGTGCGCCCCGTCGGGGTACGCACCCCGTCCTGGGACTTCTCCGACGCCACCCTGGGGATCATCGCCGAGCTCGGCTTGATCTACGACTCGTCGCTCATGGCCGACGACGACTGCTATGAGCTGCTCGCCGACGGCCGGCCCACCGGCATCGTCGAGCTGCCGGTGGAGTGGATCCGCGACGACGCCCCGTACTTCATGATGGAGCGTTACGGCTCCCTGCGGCCCTACACGCCGCCGCGCGACGTGCTGCAGCTGTGGCGCGACGAGTTCGACGCGGCCCGTGCAGACGGCGGCCTGTTCCAGCTCACCATGCACCCGCACATCATCGGCCACCGCGCCCGGATGGTCGTGCTCACCGAGCTGCTCGACCACATGGCCTCCTTCGACGACGTCTGGTTCGCCACCCACGCCCAGATCGTCGAGCACGTGCGGTCGGAGCTGTCCGAGCCGCCGAGGCGCGCCGAGTAGCGCGGGCCGCCCTCACCCCCTTTCACCCTGACCACCACCCCGGAGGTTCGCCGTGACCGCGACCACCGCGACCGCACCCACCCGTGCGCCCGCCGTGCCCCTCACCGACAAGCAGCGCCGTGCCGTGATCGCCGGTTCGATCGGCAACACGGTCGAGTGGGTCGACTGGGCGCTGTACGCCTCGTTCGCGCCCATCTTCTCCGCGCAGTTCTTCCCGAAGGGGGATGCGGGCGCCGCCCTGCTGGCCACGCTGGCCGTGTTCGCCGTCGGGTTCCTCATGCGTCCGATCGGTGGCGCCCTGCTCGGCAGCTACGCCGACCGGCACGGCCGCAAGGCCGGCATGACGCTGACCATCGCGATGATGGCCGGCGCCGCGCTGGTCATCGCGATCTGCCCGCCGTACTCGGCCATCGGCATCCTCGCCCCGATCGTCCTGGTGCTCGCCCGTCTGGTGCAGGGCTTCTCCGCAGGCGGCGAGTTCGGCACGTCCTCCGCCTTCCTCATCGAGTCCGCGTCGCCCGGCCGCCGGGGATTCGTCGGCTCCTGGCAGCAGGTGTCCGTCGGCGCCGGCGCGCTGATCGCCTCGCTGCTGGGCACGCTGCTGACCCGTACCCTCAGCGACGACGCCCTGGCCACCTGGGGCTGGCGGGTCGCGTTCGGCATCGGCGGCCTGCTCGGCCTGGTCGGGCTGTGGCTGCGAGTCTCGGTCGAGGAGACCGACGCCTTTACCGAGCTCGCCCAGCGGCGGGCCGGGCAGCCCAAGCCGCGGCCGGTGAAGGACATGCTGGTCAAGCACCCCCGCGCCGCGCTGCGCGTCGTGGGGATCACCATCGCAGGCACCCTGCTCTACTACATGTGGGTCAGCTACATGCCCGGCTACGCCCACACCGCCGAGGGCATCCCGCTGACCACCGCGTTCCTCGCCAACACCCTGGCCATCGCGATCTTCCTGGTGTTGCTGCCCTTCGGCGGCAAACTGTCGGACCGCTTCGGTCGCAAGCCCACCCTGCTCGCGTTCGCCATCGGCTTCCTCGTGCTGGCCTGGCCGGCGTTCCAGATCATCGGCGGCGGCTTCTGGTCGCTGTTCCTCGTCGAACTCGCCGGCGTCTTCTTCCTGGTCGGCTACTCCGCCAACTGCGCCGTGGTGATGGCCGAGCAGTTCCCCGCCGACGTCCGCACCACCGGCATCGGCCTGCCCTACGCCCTCGCCGTGGCGATCTTCGGCGGCACCGCCCCCTACGTCACCACCTGGCTGGCCACCCACGGCCACCGCGACAAGGTGTGGATCTACGCCGCCGCGGCCGCCGTCATCGGCATCGTCGTCTACGCCACCATGCCGGAGACCAAGGGCAAGGAGATCGAATGAGCAGGCACGTGCTGGTCACCGGAGCCGCCAGTGGAATCGGCGCCGCGATCGCGGCCCAGTTCGCCAATGACGGCTGGGCTGTCACCGGTGTCGACCTCCGCGAACCCGAACTGCGCGCCACGTTGGACGCCCTGGGCACCGACACCGACGCCCACGTCGCCGACCTCGCCGATCCCGCAGCACCGACCCGCGTCGTCATCAAGGCCTGGGAGCGCGGGGGACCGCTGGACGCCGTCGTCAACGCGGCCGGCATCTATCCCGCCCGCAGCTTCCTCGACCTCGACGCCGCGGTGTGGGACCGCGTCCAGGCCGTCAACGTCCGCGCGCCGATGCTCACCACCCGCGCCTTCGCCGAGCTGGCCGTCGCGACCGGACGGCCCGGCAGCGTGGTGAACATCAGCTCCGGCGCGGCGCTGCGGGCCCGCCCCGGTGCCGCCCACTACAGCACCTCCAAGGCTGCCCTGGAGATGCTGACCAGGGCAGCCGCCGTCGAGCTGGGCGCCGCCGGCATCCGGGTCAACGCCGTCAGCCCGGGGTTCGTCACCGTAGACAGCGCGGCCAACCCGGTGACCGAGGAGTACGCCGCCGCCGTGTCGGTGAACCCGCTCGGCCGGCGCGGACGCCCGGACGACATCGCCGCCGCGGTCGCGTGGCTCGTGTCGCCGGCCGCCGAATGGGTCACCGGCACCGTTCTCCGGGTCGACGGCGGCGCGTCCGCCGGCACCACCACCCTGCCGCCGCACTGGCCCGGCCTCAGCGACGTGCAGGCACCCGATCCGCACCCCACGCAAGGAGCAACCCTGTGACTGTCCGCAGCTACACCATCGTCGGCGCCGGGGCGATCGGCGGCACCGTGGCCTGGCACCTCGCCCGGGCCGGACATCAGGTCACCGTGGTGGACGCCGACCCGGCACACGTCGCCGCCATCACCGAGGACGGGATCGTCCTGGAGCGCGCCGGCACCCGGGAGGCGCAGCGGGTGGCCGCGGCCCTGACGCCCGACCAGGTCACCGCCCCGCTCGACCGGGTGCTGCTGGCCGTCAAGGCCCACGCCACCGACGGGGCCGCCGCCTGGCTCGCCAAGCACCTCGCCGACGACGGGTACGTGGTCAGCCTGCAGAACGGGCTCAACGAGGACGTCATCGCCCGCCACGTCGGCGCCGAGCGCACCATCGCGGCCTTCGTCGACCTGTTCGCCGACGTCACCGCCCCCGGGGTCATCGCCGACGGTGGGGCCGGCGCCATGGCGATCGGTGAGCTGACCGGCGCGGTCACCGACCGGGTACGCACCCTGGTCCAGGACCTGCAGGCCTGGGGCCCCGCCGTGGCCAGCGACAACGTGGCCGGCTTCCTGTGGTCCAAGCTGGGCTTCGGCGCGATGCTCACCGCGACGGCCCTGGCCGACGACGCCATGGCGCAACTGCTCGACCGGCACCGTCCCGCCGCGCACACCCTCGCCCGGGAGGTCTTCGCGGTCGCCGCCGCGGAAAGCCTCACGCTGGAGCCCTTCGACGCGTTCCGGCCGACCGCCTACACCGCCGACGCGAGCCCGGCGGACGCCGACGCGGCCACCGACGCTCTCGTCGCGTGGCTGGGCACCCAGACGAAGACCCGCAGCGGCATCTGGCGGGACATCGCCGTGCGACATCGCGCCACCGAGGTGCCCACCCAGTACGCGCCGGTGCTGGAAGCGGCCGAGCGTCACCACATCGACGTGCCGGTGTTGCGCGCCATGCTCGGTCAGCTCGCCGAGGTCGAGGCCGATCCGTCGACCATGAGCGAGGACCGGCTGACCGTGCTGGACCGGATGGTGGAGCCGGAGGCCGCGCGATGAGCGTGGCCAGCCACCTCGACCTGGGTCCGGTCGACAGCTTCCTGCGCGCACACCGCGACGACATGCTGGCGGACCTGGCCGCGTACGTCCGGCTGGAAACGCCCAGCGACGACCTCGCCGCCCTCGCCCGCGGCCGCGACTGGGTTCGCGCCTGGGTGGAGCAGCGTCTCGGCCTCTCGGCCGCGGCGCGCACCGCGCCGGGCGGCGACCACGGCGACACCCTCGTGCTCGACTACCCGGGCACCTCGCAGGGTTCCGCACCGGTCGCCGTGCTGGCCCACTACGACACCGTCTGGCCGCTGGGCACCATCAAGGACATCCCGTTCGATGTCACCGGCGACATCATCCGCGGGCCGGGGGTCTTCGACATGAAGGCCGGCCTCGTGCAGGCGGTGTGGGCGCTGCGCGCCCTTGACGCCCTGGGCCTGCCCCGTCCGCCGGTGCGCCTCATCCTCAACGGCGACGAGGAACTCGGCAGCCCCGCCTCCCGCCCGGTGATCGAAGAAGCCTGCCACGGCGCGGCCGCCGTCCTCGTGTTCGAGGCCAGCGCGGACGGCGCGGTCAAGACCGCCCGCAAGGGCGTCGGGCTGTTCGACCTCACCCTCACCGGCGTCGAGGCCCACGCCGGGCTCGACCCCACCGCGGGCGCCAGCGCCGTCACCGCGCTGGCCGAATTCGTCCTGCACGCCACCGCGCTGACCGATCTGCCGGCCGGCACGAGCGTCAACGTCGGTGTCGTCGACGGCGGCACTCGCCGCAACGTCACCGCCGGCTCGGCGCACGCCGGCGTCGACGTACGGGTCTCCTCCGAGGCCGAAGCGGAGCGGATCGAGCGGCAACTGCGCGGGTGGCGGCCAAGCAACCCGCTGGTCCAGGCCCGTGTCGATGGCGGGTGGAACCGGCCCGTCATGGCCCGGACCCCGGCCATCGCCGACCTGTTCGCCCAGGCCCGTGTGCTGGCTCGGCAGCTCGGCTTCGAGCTGGGGGAGATTGCCGTCGGCGGCGCCAGCGACGGGAACTTCGCCGCGGCCCTGGGGTTGCCGGTGCTCGACGGCGTGGGTGCCGTCGGGTCGGGCGCGCACGCCCGCGACGAGCACGCCACGGTCTCCGGGATGCTGGAGCGGGCCGCTCTCGCGGCAGGTCTCGTCACCTCGCTCGCCCATTGAAGCCGGGCTCAGGCGTCGTCGACGTCCGGCAGCCTGGGGTCGCGTCGCCTGACCGACCGGGATCAGGGTCGGTCGCCGCCGCAGCGCCTGCGGGCTCGCCGCTGCATCTGCTGCCGGTGCGGGCCGCCGCCGAGTGGGCGCTGTGGAGGCAGGAACGCGAGGTCCGTTCCGTGGCCCTGGTGGGCGACGTGCGCGGGATGCAGCCTTCATCCGAGCTCGCCGGCGCGCCCGCCACGCTGCCTGACCACCCGCTCAGCCGGGGACCGAGCGCCAGTCGAAGGGGCAACCATCCGGCAAGGATGGCTGCCCGTGGGCGGTGCCGGAGGTATCGCCGCCCCTGGCCTATCGGTTCCAACTACGAGCATGATCGGGCGGCACCCGTGCACGCTCTGGCGGCACCCGTGCACGCACACCGGCACGAGCGGACGCTGACCGGCGCGCGGTCAGCGGCAGATGCGGATGTTCTCGACGGGTCAACAGACCCAGCGCATCGTCGGCTAGGAGGAGATGGTCAACAGACAGGTCGAGGACCCCTACCCCGATCCTGAGCCGCATTAGCGCTATGCCAGACGAAGTTTGCCGTGCTCGTCGAGGATGCCAGTAAGCCAGTCGAAGACGGTCGGACCTGTTCCAGCCCTCGCGGCCCTGAGATCAGCTTTGACCAAGGGCCGATTCGACGGGTGGCAGCGATCGAGCCGGAATTTCAGCTGTCTTGCCGTCTCGGTGTATCCAAGATTGCGCCTGGAAGCCTCGTGGTGACGCCACTCGAAGACGTAGTCATCGTCCTCGGGGGCGCCCATCCCTCCGTGCAGACAGTCGTGGAGCGCGTCGAGGTTCCGGCCGAAGTACCCGCCCGGACCATTCACGGCTTCGCCGATCACTCGCCAGAAGTCCTCCAGCGTCTGCACCCGCCTCCCGTCGATTGCGTACACCGTCGTCACGCGGCAAGTGTCGGCGTCCCCCGACCGCGAGGCAAGCTAACCGTCTTCCCTCACGCTCGGCCCATGGTCAAGCGACGCAGCGCGGTCAGCGGCAGATCCGTGCACCCGAGCGTGGAATCTACGAGGCGACCCGTGAACCAAGGATCAGCGGTCAAGCGATGTTTCACCTTCAGCTATCGTCGTCAGATGTCCGGTGCCCGCACCGCGGTGACCGCCCTTGTCGCCCTCACGGTCGTTGACATCTTCCACACCATCGTCGCCCTCGCGGCGTACGAGCACCGGATCGGCGTAGTGACCCACGACGGGTCCGGCACGGTGGACATGCTCGACAGCATCGTGCCGCTTCGCGAGCTGTCCGCAGCGATGTTCTGTCTGCTGCTTCTCACGCTGCTTACCGCCTGGGCCGGCGTCGCCAACTGGGTCATCCGGGCCCGGCGCACCGAACCACCGGTCGCACCCACAGCGCCAGTGGCGTGGTGGCGGATGAGCGCGATCGTCGCCGTACCCCTCAACCTGATCGCAGCCGTGCAGTACCTGTCCGCCACCGCAAACGGGGGCGAGTACATGCGCACCGTCCTGGCCGAGACCACCATGCTGCTGGTCGCCGCATCCGTGGCAATCGTGACCACCACGACCGCCGGTATCCAGGTCGTCCGGAGCACCGCAGCAAACCAGCAGCACTACGCCGTTGCCGGAGCCACAACGGCGTAGTCGTCCACGTGACGCACGGTCGACGGCAGATTCGGATGTCGGAAGCAACGCACGGGTCCTGTGGAAGACTGCGCACCCATGGGATTCCTCAGGCGTAACGGTGGTTCGGACAGCAGCTCGTCGGAGCCTGGACACGTAGACCTGAGAACGCTGCTACTGCAGGGTGAGGACATGATCGGCCAACTCGCTCAGGCGCACATGTCCTGGGGGCTGGGCACGGCGGACCGTTGGGGTCTCGACCAGCGCACCGGCATCATCACGTGGACTTTCCCGGACAAAACCGCTACGGCTCCGGGCCAGATTATCGGCAGCTATAACCCTTCGGCGGCCTCCTGGCTCTGGGCGTGGGCCAACGAATCCATCCTTCCCGACGTGAGCCGAGACTCGCGCGCCATTCGCGATTGGGCCGAGGCGCATGGCCAACACGGTCTCACCCAGCCGAAGGTCGACGCCGATGACCACATGGCCGCCACCCTTGCCGCCCTCGCCGTGAGAATCACTCGGGCAACAGGCTTCTACCGAGGCACAGGAACCGTCTCGATTCCGATCATCACCTTCGGAGTAGTCACGCTGACCACCAAGGACGGAGAGGCGTCAACCTTCAAGATAAACATCGGCTAGCGGTCGACTCGCTCCATCCGGTCGATCGTAGGCAATAGACATCGCCCCGAGATCGGATGCACTGTGCTCGTCCGGACACCGGCGATCAGCGTCGATGGCATCTTCGGTCACGAGCGCCTCGCGGCTACTTTGAGACTTTGCGCAGGATCGATGTCCGGCCATGGGCGGACGTGCGGCGGGAGACAAGGCCGCACGTCGCGGCGCCGGAGGTGGATCGTCCGTGACCGCTCGTACCATTGCCGGCATGGCCATCGCTCGCTTTCCCAGCATCGTCATCGACTGTCCCGATCCTGGTGCACTCGCAAGGTTCTACGGCGCAATGTTGGATTGGAAGGTTGACGTCTCGTCCGACTGGGCTGAGGTCCGCGCGGAGTACGGTCAGTGCATCTCCTTCCAGCAGGTGGATGGGTACAGGCTGCCGGAGTGGCCAACCCAGGAGCTTCCCCAGCAGATGCACCTCGATGTGATCGTTGACGACCTCGACGTCGCCGAGGCGGCAGTGCTCGATCTCGGCGCAACCAAACACCCGCACCAACCCGGTAGCTCCTTCCGGGTCTTCCTCGACCCGGCAGGTCACCCCTTCTGCCTCTGTGTGAACTGATCGGCAGAGCCGGACGGTTGCAGCTGGCGGGCACGGCCGGCGGCCGAAGAGGATGGCGAAGCCGGGCGGGCATCGCGAACGCGGATCGGCGTCGCGGTGTGCGGCGTGTGTACGGCAGGGACCTCGGCCTCAGTTGTCCCGCCGTACCATCTGCCGGTGATCTCCTCCCGCCGACGGCTGGTCGTCGCGTGCGTGCTCCTGGTGTTGGAGGCGATGGCGTTCGCGCTGATCGTCACCGAGTCCGTGACGGGTGCGATCGCCGCCGTTGGCCTCACCTGCGTGTCGTTGTGGGTGCACATCGTCCTGCACGAGTGCGGGCACCTCGCCGTGGCGAAGCTGCTGGGTCTGCCGGTCACCGCGGTCCGTATCGCGCCCTTCACCGGCTGGCGGAGCGAAGTGTGGGTCCGGCCGGCGCCGGCGGCGGCTGCGTTGCCGCTGCGGATGGTGTTGTTCTACCTCGGTGGCCCGATGGTGAACCTGTGCACCGCGGCGGTGCTCGGCGCCGCGGCGGCGTTGACGAACACAGCGTTCACCCGCGTCGTACTGCTCGGCGCAGCGCTTGTCGGGGCGCTGCTCGGGGTGGTCAATCTCATCCCCGGGACGTCGCCCCGCAGTGACGGCCGCAACCTGCTCCGCTGGCTTCTGGCGCCGACGGCCACCCGCGCCGCGCTACGGGCGGGCCACTACCAGGCGGAGATAAGCCGGACGGTGCGCACGATCATCCGAGAGGAGGTCGGCGACCATCGTCTCGGAGATCCTGTCCCCGACGACAACGACCCGCGACTGGCGCTCGCCGCCTTCCAAGAGCGCTGGAGCACGGGGCACACGCTGTCGGCGGCGGATTTCGTTGCCGACGCCAAGCGGCTCGCGGCGCTGGCTCGCGCCGACCGCACCGACCCCATGGCCGCCGCTGCGATCGGGCAGGTGCTCACCGTTCAGTTCGGGTTGTGGTACCTGTACGGCGCAGTGGTGAACGGCTCACCGGTGGAACACCGAGAGGTCGTGGAGATCTCGGAGCTGGCCGAGCTGGCCTTCCACGTGCAGCCGCACATGTTGTCGGCTCGTGTCGCCATGAGCCTTGCTCACCTGCTCAACCAGCGGCCGGAGCAGGCTCGGTCGCTGCTTCTCGACGTTCGGCCGGGTATCGACCCGCCGGACCTGTGCAACGTCGCGTTTCTCCTGTCGGCCATCGCCGAGTGTTACCTCGGCAACCACGCTGATGCGGACGCCCTCATGAGGGCGTCCGGCGGCGACTACCAGCAACTGACACAGGTCGTCGTCGCGATCCGCGCCGCCGATCCGGCGCCGCACTTGTTCGCTCCGCCAACGATGGCCGGCACCTGACCGGCGTGCCTGCTGAGCGCACTGCGCGCACTCGTGCCGATGAGCATGCGCGGGGAGGGCCGCACGCCGGTATGCTGCGCCCGACGCGAGGAACTTCGGCGGGAGAGGCTGTGACGGGCACTGACGGGTGTGCCGTTCGCCTGGAGCCGGAGTCCGGTGTGGTCATCGACGGGCCCTCGGAAGATGCGATCTTCGAGGCGATGGGCGACCTTGACAGCCGCGACAACACGTTCCTGACGATCGAGCCGACTGGCAACGGCCAGGAGTGGTACGTCGTCATCAGCAGCATCGACACGGACGGTTCGAGATCGAACTGCGCGACGCCAAGACCCGTGAGCACGAGCTGTACGTCTCGAATGATCGCAGCAGGATCGCCACGTACGTAACGATCTGGATTGCCGGTCGTCCGGCGTTCGCCCAGCAACGTGCGGGTCATCTCGAATCCGGGTGAGAGCTGCCATCGAAGCCGGCCGGGCACAGCACCCGGATTGCCTCGGTTCGGTGCGCGGATCTGCCGCGGGTCCGGAGGGTGCGACGCCACGACCGGATCTGCCGAGAGGTGTGCGCTCGAACCACTCGGTCCCGGGAACCACGCGCGTCGGGCCGTCGGTCCGCGTCAGCGGTTTGCCATGATCGTGAGGTGACGATGGGGAGCGAGGCTCGGACGCTTCGCGTCTGGCGGGTGACGAAGTACAACCCGGCTGATCGAGATGAGCGGGGCCGGTACGTTGGTCGCGAAGACACCGACAGCGACTACGGTCCGGTCGAGGCAGCCTATCTGGACACGGTGGCGTCCTTCGCCGAGGACACCGGCGTGGACGTCCTGCAGATCCGGGAGCCGTCGGTCCCCATCGTCATGGGCATCGGATCGGACTCCCGCGAACGTTTCGGTGGGCTCGTCGAGTTGTTCGGCGTCGACATGGACGGCTACTACGACGGCGCCGCTGTTCAGCTGGATCAGGCCGTGAAGTTGGTGCGGTTGATGCTTCGTGGCGACGGCGAATGGTGCCGGCTGGAAGCGGGGGACGACTTCTTCGTTCACGTCGGCTGGGACCAGTACGTCTATGTCGGCAGCAGCGCTGCCTGCCCCAGGGCGGTCACCTTCGCCCACAAGCATGGTCTGTTCGCGGAGCCGATCTCCGACTCGCCGTACGTCTTCGGGTTGGACGACGACCACATCGACGTCCGCTCCGCCGACGCGGCCTTCTGGGCCGACCTGGCAGGGTTGGTTGACGAGCTCGGCGGCGCGCTGCTCGAGGAGGGCTACGTACACAACGACTCGCGATGGCACCGGCTGACCTCGAGCACCGTCGACACGGTCCGTGACAGGTTGGCACCTCGCGCGCGACTGCTCGTCTGGCCCGACCTGAGCGCCGACGTCCCGGGTGTGCTGGACTCGCTGCCCGGCGAAGGACTTGTCGAAGTGGCCTGGCAGGACCATGCAGGCCGGATCACCAGCCGTCTTATCGAGGAGTCCGACCAGCCTGCAGTACGCGCGCGACTAGCAGATGCGGCTGCCGCAACAGCTTTACCCGTGTACGACGAGCAACGCCGGCCCTTCATGACGGCCGTCCTTCCCGATGCCGATGGGGTCCTGCGCGCCCGCTGGACTCCATAGCCGGTAAGGAATGGAGCGTGCATCTGCCGCCCTGTACGTGCTCATGCCGACGAGGGGGAGGGCAGGCCCCGCCTTCGACCGTCCCTGCCATAGTGGGCGCATGCACTTGATCAAATTTGGCCACGCCTGTGTGCGCCTGGAGGCGGACGACCGGGTGCTGGTGATCGACCCGGGGACGTTCTCGGAGGCCGAAGCGCTCGACGGGGTCGACGAGGTGCTGGTGACGCACGAGCACCCCGACCACCTCGACATCGCCAAGCTCGTGGCGGCGAGTCAGCGCAATTCCGCGTTCCGGGTGTACCTGCCGTCGGCAGCGATCGAATCGGCCCCCGAGCTGACCGGTGCAGCGGTCGCCGTCGATGCGGGGCAGCGGTTCACGGCGGCCGGGTTCGCCGTCGACGTCGTGGGCGGGGCACACGCAGAGATCTACGACGGTCTGCCCGGCTGCGCCAACGTCGGTTTCGTCGTCGACGGCACGGTCTACCACCCGGGCGACTCGCTGTTCGTCCCGCCGTCGCCGGTGGCGACGCTGCTCGTGCCGGCTGCCGCACCCTGGCTCAAGCTCTGCGAGGCGTTGGACTTCGTGCGGGCGGTGCGGCCGAAGCGGGCGTTCCCGATCCACGACGCCACGCTCAACGAGCTCGGCCAGGAGTACTTCGACGGCTGGTTGGACTTCAAGGGCGGCACCGAGTACGCGCGCATCCCGGTGGGGGAGTCGGTGACAATCAGCTGAGAGCTTGTCTCAGCAACCGGCAATCCGCGCGTGTCTCGTGATCATTTCTATGACGACGACCCGCGTGACCCGGCCGCGGACGACGCCCGGCGCCGGCACCCGGAACTGGCACGCCAGTCGTCGTCCGTCATGGCGAGATCCGTTTCCGTTTCCCGGCGGTAACCCGCTACGCCGCGACGGTCTGCGGATCACCGGCGGCGTCGTGGGCGGCCATCGTCTCCTGCCGGAGGGGTTCCTCGCGCAGGATGGCGCAGTGCAGCCACGCGTCCGGGATGCCGAAGCCGTCCACCAGCGTCCGCATGTGCGGGCGCAGCTCCTTGAGCAGGCCGTTCACGACCCCGGTGACCGCCTTCGAGCGGGCCGGCGTGAGCCGGCCGTGCTCCAGGAGCCAGCCCTTGTTGGCCTCGATGACGCTGAGCGCGTACAGGTCGCAGACCCGGGAGAGCAGCGCCCGGACCGCTGGGTCGGCGGTGTCCTCGATGCCGGCGACGAACGCCTCCAGGGTGATCCGGTCGACGTGCGCGGCCGCGACGGCGAGGACGTGGTCCTGGACGTCGTTGAAGATGTCGAAGGGGTGGTCCTTCTTCGTGGCCGCGCCGTTGCGGAGGCGGCGGACCACGCCGTCGAGAAGGTGCCGCTCGCGGTCCTCGAAGACCTTGAGCTGCCAGCCGCGGTCGGTGACGGCGACCTCCTCGTCGTGGCCGGGCACGGCGCTGATCAGCCGCTCGATGAGCGACCGGGCGGCGGTGCGTTCGAGCACCATCTCGCGGACCTGTTCGGCGACGAAGGAGGCGCGCCCCCAGCCGTCCAGCGAACCGAACTCGTCGCGGTGGCCGGTGAGCAGGCCCTTGGCCAGCAGTTGCAGCAGCACCGTGTTGTCGCCCTCGAACGTGGTGAAGACGTCGGTGTCGGCCTTGAGGCTGGGTAGCCGGTTCTCGGACAGGTAGCCGGCGCCGCCGCACGCCTCGCGGCACATCTGGATGGTGCGGGTGGCGTGCCAGGTCTGCGCAGCCTTGAGGCCGGCGGCCCGGGATTCCAGCTCCCGCTGCCGGTGCTCGTCGACCGGGCCGTCGCCGCCCTGGACCTCGTGCAGCGCGGCGACCAGCGCGGTCTGGGCGAAGTGCAACGCGTACGTGGTGGCCAGGGCGGGCAGCAGCTTGCGCTGGTGGGCCAGGTAGTCGTTGAGCAGCACCTCCCGATCCGCGTCGGGCGTGCCGAACTGCCGGCGGATGTCGCCGTAGCGCACGGCGATGGTCAGCGCCGATTTGGTGGCCGCCGACGCGGCGCCGCCCACGCTCACCCGGCCGCGCACCAGGGTGCCGAGCATGGTGAAGAAGCGGCGGGAGTCGTTCTCGATCGGGCTGGTGTACGTCCCGTCCTGCGCGACCTGACCGTACCGGTCCAGCAGCATGTCCCGCGGCACCGTCACGTGGTCGAAGCTGAGCCGCCCGTTGTCCACGCCGAGCAGGCCGGCCTTGGCCCCCGCGTCGCCGACGGTCACACCGGGCAGGGGGTTGCCCTGCGCGTCGCGGATCGGGACCAGCCACGCGTGGACGCCGTGCCGCCGCCCGTTGGTGACCAGCTGTGCGAAGACCACCGCCATCCGCCCGTCGCGTGCCGCGTTGCCGATGTAGTCCTTGCGGGCGGCCTCGTGCGGAGTGTGCAGGTCGAACGTCTCCGTGTGCAGGTCGTACGTGCAGGTGGTGCGCAGTTGCTGGACGTCGGAGCCGTGACCGGTCTCGGTCATGGCGAAGCAACCGAAGACCTTGCCGGAGATGATGTCCCGCAGGTACGCGTCGTGGTGCCGTTTCGTGCCGAGGGCGCTGACGGCGCCGCCGAACAGGCCCCACTGCACGCCCGCCTTGACCATGAGCGACAGGTCGACCTGCGCCAGCATCTCGGTGGCGACGATCGAGCCCCCCACGTCGCACCTGCCGCCGTACTCGGTCGGGAAGGCCGAGGCGATCCCCAGCTCGGTGGGCAGTTCGGTGAGCAGCCGGGTGATCCGCGCGCGGGCCTGGTCGCCGGTCTCGCCGTAGACCGGGAGGAAGCGCGCGTCGAGGTGGTCCCGGTGCGCGTTGCGGACGGCGGCCCACGGCCCGTCGAGCACCTCCCGCAGGCGAGCGAGGTCGATGTGATCGGACATGGTCACCCCTCCGCTGGCGGACATATGGGTACGGTCTGTACTGGATCAAGCGTACCGGCCGGTTGGCGGCACCCGCCGGGCCAGGCCGCGGTGAGACCGGACACCATCGCGGCGGCCGAACGGCAGCACGCCTCCTCGCCCGACGCCCGCAGGCCCCTGTCCGGCGTCACGTTCTCGATCACGACCAGCTCGCCCACTCCACTCTTCGTGGCCCGCGGGGCCGGCCCGTCGCGGCCCGTCACCCGCTGCACCAACGACGCGGCGGCGGGTCGAGAACGCAGGGGAGGCCCGTCATGTCGAAGAGGAGCCCTCGGCTCCGTCCCAGGGGTTGACAGAGCCGTCCGGCCCCACGGGCGCGGGACGGCGGGCACCGATCGGTGGGAGGCCGGCATGCGGAAGGTGATCGCGAACGTGTGGATGACGCTGGACGGGGTGGTGCAGTCACCCAGCTATCCCGACGAGGACGCGAGCGGTGGGTTCGGGCACGGTGGATGGCACGCCCGCTACTTCGACGAACTGTCGATGAACTGGGTGATCGAGAACGTGCGCGGCGCGGGCGGCTACCTGCTGGGGCGTGGCACGTACGAGATCTTCGCCGCCCACTGGCCGAACGCGCCGCGGGATCAGCAGGTGCTCGCCGAGCCCTTCAACACGCTGCCGAAGTACGTCGCCTCCACCACCCTCCCCGGGCCGCTCGACTGGCCCGGGTCGACGCTGCTGCGCGGCGACCTCGGCACGGCCGTGCGCGCTCTGAAGCAGCGGGAGGGGCGGGACCTGCACGTCATCGGTAGCCCCGGGCTCGTCCAGTCGCTGCTGGCCCGGGACCTGCTGGACGAACTCCGGCTGATGATCGACCCGGTGCTCGTAGGCGGCGGGAAGCGCCTGTTCCGCACGGACGGCGCACACCGTCCGCTGCGGCTGGCCGACAGCCAGGTGACCAGCACCGGCGCGATCATCGCGACGTACGCCGCCGAGCGCGCCTGAGCGCACGCAACCGCCTTCCCGGACCGTCCACCCGATGTGGACGGATGGGAAAGGGATGCCTCGCGTCCGCCCAGAAAAACCGAGCGCTGGACCGCGAACGCTCATCCGCCGCCCCTCCTCGGGCGGCGGACGGCGGAAGGCGCCGGGCACCGACCTGCCGGAGCGGGCGGTGCCCGGTCACCGGGCCCTTGCCGACAGCTGTTCACGAGCGTAGGAAGAACCCCACCATTCACCGTCAGGCCACCGTCCAGTGTCGAAGGAGACACGCGTGACCACACCCGGACGCCTCCGCCTCGCCGTCTCCGTGCTGGTGACCGCGGGCACCGTGCTGCTCGGCTCCGCCGCCGCCGCGACGCCGCCCGCTGCTCCGGCGCCGGCCGGCGACCGGACGTGCGACCCCATCGACCCGACGGCCTGCCTGCTGCCGTTCCCGAACGACTACTTCACGGTGCCGGACCGGACCAGCCCCACCGGCAAGCGGGTGCGGTTCGCGGCCTCGGCGATGCCCGCCAATGTGGCGGGGACGCCGATGGACCCGACGGAGTGGAACCGGCAGGACGGGTTCAGCCCCGGCTCGCCGATCCTGGTGCGCGTGCCCGGCCTCGACGCCGCGGCGACCGGCATCGCGCCGGTCACCGACATCGGCCGCTCGCTGGCACCGGACGCGCCGATCGTGCTGCTCAACACCCGGACCGGCGAGCGCACCCCGTACTGGGCCGAGCTGGACGCGCACGCCGCCGGCCAGCCCGACCGGCAACTGCTGATCATCCGGCCCGCGGTCGCGCTGACCGAGAGCACCCGGTACGTGGTGGGCCTGCGCGGCATGCGCGACGGCACCGGGGCGACGGTCCCGGCGCCGAAGGCGTTCCGCGCGTACGTGACCGGCGCCGGCCTCGGCCACCGGGACGCACGCGCCGCGCAGATGAAACGGATCCTCGCCGACCTGGGCCGGGCCGGCGTCAAGCGGCACAGCCTCTACCTGGCCTGGGACTTCACGGTGGCCAGCCGGCACGGGCTGACCGGGCGGATGCTCGCGATCCGCGACACCGCGTTCGCCGCGCTCCGCCGGGCCGCACCGTCGTTCACCGTCACCCAGGTGACCGACTACTCGCCGGAGCAGGATCCGTTGATCGCCCGGCAGGTGACCGGCACCATCGGCGTGCCGTCCTATCTGACCGGCGACGGCGGGCCCGGCTCGCGGCTGCACTACGGACCGGCCGGCGGCGACGGTACGCCACCGGAAGCGAACGCCCTGCCCACGCCGTCCGGCAGCACGGTGACGGCGGACTTCGTCTGCAACATCCCGCGCAGCGCCTCAGCCGCGAAACCGGCGCACCTGTCGCTCTACGGCCACGGCCTGCTCGGCCGGCCCACCGAGATCAACGCCGGCAACGTCAAGACGATGTCGAACACGTACGACTTCACCTTCTGCGCGACCAGTTGGATCGGCATGGCCGCGGCCGACGTCCCCTACGTGGCCGGCGCCTTCACCGACCTCAGCGCCTTCCCCGCCGTGGTGGACCGGTTACAGCAGAGCTTCCTGAACTTCCTCTTCCTGGGCCGAGCCATGATCCACCCGGGCGGACTCGCCGCCCACCCGGCGTTCCGGGACGCCGCCGCGCGGCCGCTGATCGACGTGGCCGGCGGGCTGCACTACGACGGCAACAGCCAGGGCGGCATCAACGGCGGCGCGCTCACCGCCATCGCCCAGGACTGGACCCGGTCGGTGCTCGGCGTGCCGGCGATGAACTACTCGACGCTGCTGCAACGCAGCGTCGACTTCGCCCCGTTCCAGCAGATCATGGACGGCTCCTACCCGGACAAGGTCGACCATCAGCTGATCCTCGCACTGCTGCAGATGCTGTGGGACCGCTCCGAGGCCAACGGGTACGCCCAGCACATGACCGACCGCCCGTTGCCGCGCACCCCGGCGCACCAGGTGCTGATGCACGTGGCCTTCGGCGACCACCAGGTCTCGCCCGCCGCGGCCGAGGTGCAGGCGCGCACGATCGGCGCCCGCATCCACACCCCGGCGCTCGCCGACGGCTGGTCGGCGGACGTGCGGCCGTACTGGGGCATCGCCCCGATCCGCAGATACCCGTACCGGGGATCGGCGATCGTGATCTGGAACAGCGGCACGGCGTACGCGCCACCGCCGACGAACCTCGCACCGGCCGGACCGGAGTACGGGGAGGATCCGCACGAGTTCCCGCGCGCTCAGGCCGGGGCCCAAAGGCAGAAGGCGGTGTTCCTACTCACCGGCAAGGTCGTTGACGTCTGCCCGGGCACACCCTGTCCGTAGCAGGGGCGTGACCGGCGGGGGCGTTCGGGGGATGCCATCACGCACGCCAGCCACTGACCACGGCGAAGCCGAGCAGATCAGGGCCAGGGCGACAAGATCGTACGTCCAGCAGGGCGCTCCACCTTGTCGCCCTGGCCCTGCCCCGCTCCACGGCGTGTGGGTCGGTGGCAGGCAGGGACGTGCGCGTTTTACGCGTTCGGGTCCCAGTCCGCGAGCTGTTCCATCGGCTCGGTGTCGCCGGTGTTCTCCAGGCCGTCGAGCGGGACGCGCTCGTAGAAGTAGAGGACCAGTTCGCTCGCTGCGCCTCGCATCGCCATGTCGCCCGGCTCCGCGTCGGCGGCGAGGTCGTCGCAGCGGACGCCGTCGGCGTTGAGGGTCAGGCGCCAGGAGCGACCCTCGGTCGTGTGCAGGTCGATGGTCGCCGGCTTGAACGGCCAGGGGACGGTCGTCGCCGCGACGGTCGTCAGGAACTCATCGACGCCCTCGACCGCGACATCCGTCGGCAGCGGATGTGCGGCCCCCTGGGTGAGCTGGGCGTCGTAGGTGTGGACGGCGATCTCCTGGATCTGGTGCCGGGCCACGGCTCCGCTGGTCTCCGGGGCCTGCGAGCGGCCCCACCAGGTCCAGCAGCCGCGGTCCGGGCCGGCCTCGCGCATCGCGTCGAGCATGAGCTCGGTCGACTCGGCGAGCCAGGCGTCCAGGGCTTCGCGGTCGCGGGGCGCGGTCGGGGCGCCCTTCGGGTCCGTCCTCGCCGGGGGCTCAGCGCCCGGGCCCGCCGCGATGATGGCGGCCTGGCGGCGGCGGCCATCGCCGAGGTGCTGCGCCAGTTCGCGCAGCGTCCAGTCCGGGCAGGTCGGGACTTGGACGTCGAGGTCGGGGGCGGACGCGATCGCGGCGCGGAACGCGGCCGAGCGGTCTTCGATCAGCCGCAGGACCTCGGGGAACTCCAAAATGTTTTGCACCTCGGTTGTGTATCACCGCGCTCCGGCCGCCGGGTAGCGAATTTGTCGGACGAACGCGTCGACAGCCGGGCGGAGCCCCGGTGCCGAAGCCGTCCTGACACTCCGCGCACTGCTCGCCAACGGCGGCTTCGACCGCTACCGGAATGCGGGCCAGTGCTCCGCCCTTCAGGGCGGGGGCGAAGGCGCGCGCTGGGAGGGCCGTCAGGCCCGAGCAGTGCCTTGAGCCGGACGCTTCTGCTGCGCGTTACGCCGGGCCTCCCCGGCACCGCGGAACCGGTGCACCTCCTGCGGCCAGTCGAGCACCGTCGCGAGCCTGCCGGCCCAATATCGCGCCGCCGCGTCGTCGGGCACGTCCACGACGGCGAAGCCGCCGAGGTGCTCCTTGGACTCGACGTACGGGCCGTCGGTGAAGACCGGCCTGCCGTCAACCGCCTCGACACTGCACACCACAGTGGACCGGTCGAGCCCGCCGTTGCTGAAGATCAGGACACCGTCAGCCTGCATCTCCTCAATCACGGCCCGGGCGGCCCGGCCCTTCTCGCGCACTTCCTCCGCGGTGTGGTCGGGCACCCACTCATCGTTGAAGGTGATCAGGTACTCCGTCATGGTCGTCTCCTCTCAGTCCCCGGACGAGGGCCTCACCCGACGCCTCGTGTCCGGTGGCCCGGCCGGCCGCGGCACACTCGTACGACGAACGGCTGCGCCTTGGTACGACAATCATCCCGGAAACTCCTTCAAGGCAGCGCCGACGCAGCGCGTGCCCGTCGGGACGGAAGCCGAGGGCCAACAACCTTCACCGCCTGGACGTCGCCCCCCGGCACGGCGGCGCCGTCGAACAGGTTACGGCGAGGAGACTTCCCGCCGTGTCCACACTTCCTGTCGTGCGTCGACTTCGAGTCCTGCCGGCATGCCAGGCTGTCGTACTCCGCTTGATCCCTAACGGGTCGGCGTCACACGATGCGTGACACTCCGCCGAGGGCTGGTGGAAGTGACCACGGTTTCCTCTGGGAAGCGAAGGAGCGACATGGATCTCGCACTACCCGACAATCGGGTTCTGGGTTGGGCGGAGTACGGCGATCCGGCCGGTGTGCCAGTTGTGTACCTGCACGGCACGCCGGGTTCTCGGCTCAGCCGACCGGAGGACGCGGCCTTGGTGGGTGTTCGCCTGATCACCGTGGACCGGCCCGGATACGGTCGGTCGACACCCGCGCGCCGGCCAACCCTGCTCGGCGTCGCCGATGCCGTCGGTGCGCTGATGGGATCGCTGGGAATCGAGCGCTTCGGAGTGGCCGGTTTCTCCGGTGGCGCGCCGTACGCTGTGGCCTGTGGTGCCCGGTTCCCGCAACGCCTCACCGGCGTCGTCACCGCCGGGTTCACCGGACCATACCGGGAGCTGCGGACGGTACGCGGCTGGCAGCGCCTCCAGGCGTGGGCGGTGTGCACCATCCCGGGACTCGGCCGCCCCTACGTGACTCGCGCTGCCGCCTGGTACGCCGAAGACCCCCTCAGACAGCACCGGGAGCTGCTGGCGGCTGGCCAGGACACCTGGATGCAGCCAGATGAGGAGTCCAACCTCGAAGGCGCCCGGCAAGGTGTCGCAGGCCTCGTCAACGACTGGCTGGCCACAGACATCCGTCCGTGGGGATTCCACCTTCGGGACGTGCCCTGCCGGGTCCTCATCTGGGCTGGTCGACGCGATCCCGGCAGAGCTGTCGCCGACGCGCCACTGATCGCCGCGCGGATGCCCGACGCCGAGGTCCGCATCGGCGACAACGCCGCTCACACGCCGTCTCCTGGCGACTGGCGGGAAATGCTGACGTGGGTCAGAACTGGTTAGACCCGGCCGGCAAACCACGGGCGACAAGGCCGCCACCCCGCCAAGCGATGAACGAACTGGCGTCCGACTACCAAGCTCTCCTGATCCAGCCGTTCCTTTTGCCTCGGGACGTTCCGTCGGCAATCGAGCTGGGTTGACTTGGTCTTCATGCTGGAACCGGAAGCCCCATGCCCGCATCACGTGAGGAGGACCGATGCGCAAGCCGGCCAGGACTGCGGCCGCCCTTTTCGGTCTGGGTGTTGGCGCCCTGGTCGGTTCGTCCCTTGGGCCGGCCGCCGTCTGGCCCGGCATCGCGATCGCCGCGCTCGGCATCGCGCTCTCCCTGGTCGGTACGACGGAACCCGATCTCGTTGCGGACGACGTGGTCGACCACGACGACGCTGGGTTGACAGACGACGGGACGACCACAGGATCGGCGGTCCTTCGGGAACGACGACGGCGGGACCGGCAGCGGCCAACCCTCAGCGGCCTCGGCACCCGGGTGGAACAGATTCTCAAGCTCGCCGAGCAGCAGGCCGACGACCACCGCGCCGAGGCGCGGCTCGAGGCCGAGGGAATCGTGATTGCCGCCCGGCGGGAGGCGGAGGCGATTCTGGACCGGGCACACGAACAGGCGGCTGCGATCACCGGCGCCCGCCCGGATCTGTCTCCGGCACCACCCACCCGAGCCCCGTCACCGGACGAAGATCCGAGCCCTCGCGTCTGACGGAGGCGGAGCCGCCGGGCGATGGACGGTACGCGCTGCCAGTCTGGCCCTAGTTGAGACTGGTCGGACGTCAGTGAGGTGCGGCTACGAGCGCGGTCCCTGGCCTGTGTCCCCGCCATGCACGAGTGGTGCCCCATCACCCGCAAGGGCGGCCGTCAACTGATCCAAGCCCAGCGAGCCCAGCTCCAGCGCCCGGCGATGAAATGCGCGCCGGTCGCCGGGAAAGGCCGAGCGGCCGGTCAGCCACACGCGCTCACCCACCTTGTAGGCCAGCGCCTGCCCTGGCCGGCCCAGGTAACGCGCGAGCTCGGCGGACGCGTAGGGCCCCTGGTGACAGCGGTCCCGCAGCAGTTGCAGCGCGGCATCCGGCGTCCACGGTGCTCTGTCACCAGACGGCATCGGCAGTCGCAGGTGCAGGCCGATGTCGAGCACCACTCGTGCCGCCCGCAGGAGCCGCATGAACAGGTACCCCAGTCGAGCACCCGGCTGTTCATAGAGCCCGAGCTCGTCCATGAACCGCTCGGCGTACAGTGCCCAGCCCTCCTGGCTGCCGGAGAGGCCGCCGAGCAGGTTCAGCCGCTGCCCGAGGCCTCCCCGGCAGGCCTCGGCGCCGAGGTGGAGGTGGTGGCCGGGAACCCCCTCGTGGTAGGCGGTGCTGTGGGCGTACCAGGTGGGGAAGCTTGCTGCGTCCTCGGGGAGCGACCACCAGACCCGGCCCGGTCGCGTCAGGTCCCGCGACGGCCCGGTGTAGGCGATGCCGGACGACGTGGTCACGCGGGACTCGATGCGCCGCAGCGGGGCGGGGATGTCGAAGTGCGCGCCGTCCAGCCGCTCGGTGGTGACCTCCAACAGCTCTTGCAGCCACGCGGCGAACGCCTCCCTGCTGCTCAGGGTGCCGGGTGCGTCGGGGCTGTCGAGCCAGGAAAGCACCTCTGGCACGGTCCCGCCCAGGGCCTTCGCTTCCGCGATCAGCTCTGCCTCTGTCGCGCGGAACTCGTCCCAGCCCCAGTCGTACAGCTCGCGCAGGTCAGGCTGGGCCGCGAGGAAGGTACGGACCCAGAGCGCGTACCGCTGCTGGCCGAACGCTTCCTCGTCAACGGCCCGCGGTGCCAGGTCGGTGGTCAGCATCCGGGCCAGTTTCTGGTACGCCTCTCGCGAGCCCGCCGCTGCGGCCTGCAACGACGCCCGCTGACATCCTTCGCCGTAGCGATCCACCAGGGCGACATCGTCGTCGATCCAGTTTCGGCAGCGCTGCGCGACGAGCTCGACTTGGCGCCGCGCCGGCACATTGCCGCGCTCCGCGGCGAGTAGGAGGCTGCGGGCGTACCCGTTCAGGGCTGCCGGGATCGCGGCCAGGCGTGCGCCGACACGAGCCCAGCCCTCCTCGAAGGCCGCGCCCTCGGCGCCGCGGCCGGGGACCGCGGCCTCGACGGCCTGGCGGATGAGCTGGAGCGGCCCGGTGGCCGCCGCGTGTAGTTCGCGCAGGTCCTCCCCGGCGTCGTGGAAGGCGATACGCGTACGCAGCCGCTCGGTGAGGTGGCCGTGCAGCGGGGTCGCGGTCGGCCGTGCGTCGCCCAGGATCTCGAGCTCGCGCAGGGCGCGGGCCGCGAGGTCGGCGCGGGCCTGGTGGCCCTCCGGGCTGTAGTCGGTAAGGCCGTCGACATCCTGCTCGCCAGCCTCGACGACCGCTGTGCAGGGGTCGAGGCCGGCCAGGTCGCACAGGAGCCGATCCGCGAAGTCCTCGATCATCAGGGCAATGCTAGGGCCTTGCGCGTCCGAGCATGCATCGACCGAGGTAAGCGATCCGACACCATCTGACACCTTCGCTCATCGGCAGAGTCGGAGAGTCGCGGCTGGTGAGCGTCGCGTCGGCGGCACATCAGTGCCTTGGCAGGGGCCGTCGGTCAGCCGTTGGGGCGCGACGCGATCGCCTGCAGCGACCACTTGTTGCCGTCCGGATCGCCGAAGTAGACGAAGTTGCCCCACGGCTGCACGTCGACCTCGCTGGCGTCGACGCCGGCGTCGAGCAGTTGCCGGCGCGCCGCCTCGGCGTCGGCGACCACAACCTGGATTTCCTGGGTGCCGGGAGTCTTGGCGGTGATGCCCTCGCCGATCACGATGGAGCAGGCCGAGCCGGGTGGCGTCAGCTGGACGAACCGCAGGCCCTCGTGCACCGCGTGATCGTGGTCGGCGTTGAAGCCCACCTTCTGGTAGAACGCCTTGGCCCGGTCGACGTCGGTCACCGGAACGGGGATGAGTTCAATCTTCCAGTCCATGGTGTCACCGTAGGGCGTGGTTACGACGTTCGGGCTCACCGCACCGTTCGGCTCAGGTCCGGGCTTTGGCCGGGGCGCTCAGCTCGGCCAGGAGGGCGTCCACTGCGGGCCGTTGCGCCGTGCCGCCGAGGGCGCGGGTGACCGCGAAGATGCGTCGCTCGGTGACCGGCTCGACCAGTGGCTCCACGTGCACCCCGGGTGGCACGTGGCGCAGCGCCAGCTCCGGCACCAGCGCGGCGCCCAGCCCGGCCGCGACGAGGTCCAGCGTGAGCGCGAAGTCGACGGAGCGGTGCCGGATGTCCGGCTCGAAGCCGGCGAGCCGGCAGGCGTGCAATGTGGAGCGTAGACACGGCGTGTGCTCGGCGCTGGCGATCCATGGCACATCGCGCAGCTGGCTCAGCCGGCCGGTGTGACGGCGCCACCCGACCGGGGTTATCAGGTGCATCGGGTCGGTGGTGATCGGGTGCCGGTCGAGGTCGTCGACCAGCGGCGCGGGCACGTGGTCGTACTCCTGCAACACCACGACGTCGAGGGTGCCGGAGCGTAGGTCGAGGCGGCTCTGCTGGTCTTCGGCCTCGATCACCCGCACGTCCAGGTCGGGGTGCTTCGCCCGCGCGCGGGCGGCGGCGGGGGCCACCAGCGCGCCGGCCGCGGACGCGAACGCGCCGACCCGCACCGTGCCGCTGACCCCGTGACGGATCGCCGCGAGCCCGGCCACCGCCTGTTCCACCGCCCCCAGCACGGTCTTCGCGTGGCCGGCCAGCACCTCGCCGGCCGGTGTGAGCACGATTCCGCGCCCGGCCCGCTCGACCAGCTCGTGCCCGGCCTCCCGGGACAGCTGGACGAGCTGCTGGGAGACCGCCGACGGGGTCACGTGCAGCGCCGTGGCGGCGGCGGTGACGCTGCCGCGCAGCGCGACCTCGTGCAGCACGCGGAGCCGGCGAACATCAAGGTCCATGTAGCCACGCTACAACAGCGATGAAGAACTTTGAACTGGTCCTTAAGCGTTCGCTCGGGCAGCGTTGTCGCCATGAAAGCATCGCACCGACTTCTCGCCCTGCTCGTTGCCGCCATCTGGGGCGTCAACTTCGTCGCCATCGAGCTGGGCCTGCGCGACCTGCCGCCGCTGGTGCTGACCGCGCTGCGCTTCGTCGCGGCGGCGGTGCCGCTGGTCTTCCTGGTGCCGCGCCCCAGCGCCCGGCTGCGCTACGTGGTCGCCTACGGGCTGGTGCTCGGCGTCCTGAAGTTCGGCGCGCTGTTCACGGCGCTCGCCGCTGGCATGTCGGCCGGTCTGGCCTCGCTGGTGCTGCAGGCGCAGGCGCTGATGTCGGTACTGCTGGCGGCGGCGGTGCTGGGGGAGCGGCCGGGGCGGGCGCAGGTGGCCGGCGTGCTGGTCGGGTCGGTCGGGATCGGCGTGCTGGCGATCGACAGCGGCGGCCACGCCACGGTGATCGGCTTCGTGCTGACGCTGTTCGCGGCGGCCAGCTGGGCCGTGGCGAACCTGGTCATGCGAGCCAGCGGCGAGACGCGACCGCTCTCGCTGCTGGTCTGGTCGAGCCTGGTGCCGCCGGTGCCGCTGCTCGGCCTGGCCGGCGTGGTCGACGGCCCACAGGCGGTCCTCGGTGCGATCAGCGGCATGTCATGGCGCGCGCTGCTCGCCGTGGCGTACGTCGCCTACGTGTCGACCCTCGTCGGCTTCGGGATCTGGAACCGGCTGATCGCCCGGTACTCGATCGCCCGGGTGGCGCCGTTCAGCCTCCTGGTGCCGGTCTTCGGGCTCAGCGCGGCGTGGCTGATGCTCGACGAGCCCGTCGGCCCGACGGAGCTGGGCGCAGCCGCCATCATCCTCGCCGGGCTGGCACTGGTGGTCCGGCGTTCCACGACGGACTGCGGCAACGCCACGGCCGCGAGCGAGGGCCGCGAGCCCGAGTACGCCCCGGCCGCGACCGCCTGATCCGCGGCCAGGTCGACCAGCCGGGAGGAATCCCTCACCTCCCGGCTCTCACAGGGTCCTCCGTCGGCACGTATCCGCCATCTGATCCACGACACCTCAGCGCCCGCATCGCGGCATGACAGTGCCTCTAAGCGGCGTCTCGTAACTCGGGCGGGGAACGTCCCCGGTGCTGTCCGGCGGTCAGCCGGCGAGGGCGATGTTGTGGAGATGGGGGATGCCGGCGGCGGTGGTGGCCAGGGTGGTGCCGGCGCGGCGGTAGTCGCGCAGGATCTTGTAAGTCTTCATCCGGGCGAGGGTGTGTTCGATTCGGGCCCGGATGGCGCGGTGTTCAGCGTTGAGGCGTTCCTTCCACTTCGGTGGTGGGCTGCCGTCGCGAGGTTTGCGGTGGGGGATAATCACTTCGGGGTTGCCCTGGTAGCCGCCATCGGCCATCACCGTCCGCCCGGCGAGGGCGGTGGCGATGCCGCTGGTGCGGTAGGCGACGGTGTCGTTGCGGTTGCCGGGTTGCGGATTGCCGAGGGCGATGACCCGGCGGGTGTTGGCGTCGATTGCGACCTGCAGGTTGGCCGAGTACCGGTAGTTCTTGCTCTGGGCGGCCAGGCGGTGGTCGCGGGTGGGTACCAGCGCTGCCGTCGACGATGGCGATCTGGTCCTTGGGCCGGCGGCGCACCGGCGCGAGGGCCAGGAGACGCCCGAGGCTGTCGATGACCCGGTTGTACGGTCGAGTGTGAGACGCCGAACAGCAGTCCGAGCTGGCGCATCGTGAGGTTTGTGCGCCAATACGCGGCGACCAGCAAGACCCGATCCGCGAGGTTCAGTGCCCACTGCCGGCCCGGGCGGCCATCGGCGATGGCGGAGCCGCCACGGGCGGCAACCAGGCGCACCAGCCGCCGAAACTGGGTAGGGCGCAGGCCGGTGAACGGGTGAATCCAGTCTGATCGGGACGCGGTGATCGTTTGCACACGGACATCGTTGCCGATCACTACGTGTCGTCCCGAGTTGGGTCAGTACGGGTCGGCTGAGGGGCGTAGCTATGCAGCGGCGCTATGCCGAGCCGAGCCGAAACTCGCGCAGTGTGTGCCAGGAGTCGGGTTCCGGCGCCCCGGCAATGAGCCGGACCGCTTCGACAGTGGCGCGGATCGGCAGGTGGCCGGCGACAGCCTCGGCGGCTTGGGCCAGGACGTGCTTCGGGACGTCATGGCCGATGGTTAGGTGCGGTACGGCGTCGGCATGGGCGCCGGCATACGGCGGAGCCTCGGGGAATCGCAGCCACACGGCCGCGGTGAGTTGGCGCAACCCGCCATCCGGCTGCGGCGAGAGCCAGACCACGTTGTCTCCGAACCACTTGACCTCCGCGAACGAGATATCGAACCGCGGTGTGGCTTCGAAGATCTGGCTCAGGGTGGCGAGCACATCCTCGTTGATCCGGTCTGGGGGCAAGAACGGGTAGAGCACGGTCACATGAGCGGGCACTCCCCAGCTGGCCGCGATGTCCAGAGCGGACCGGAAGCGCCCCACGGCCCGTTCGGCCTCGGGCACGGCGACGATCAGCGCACACTCTGTCGGCTCCATCGCCACAGTCTCTGATCATCGCTCCTGACAGTCCACCGGGATTCGTGACCAGAAGAGCTGCGAGACAACCCTTAGTCCTGGGTGACGGCTGACATTGGCGAGCAATGAGGTGAGCCAGGGTCAATACCGTGGCATGCATGGAATCGCCCACTCGCGCGCTGCCCATGTCCGATCTGCAGGCCATGTTCGGCGTGTTGGTGACCGTCCGCGAGAGACCGCTCATCGGCAATGGCGGATGCCCAGCATCTGGCGTCGGCATCGCCGGCAACGCAGATGGGGGCCGTATCCGGCGCCGCCGGTGTTCTACGGGATCAACTCAGCCACGGAAAGCGCCTCGTCCAGCCGACCAGCGGCCAGGTCATCGTGACGGATCACGAAACTCCCGTCACTCCGGTAATAGAACTCGTTATCTACGGGAAAGCGGGCGAGCGACACCCACTCACTCGTCAGCCGGTGCGTCTCCTTCTCCACACGGGAATACCATTTCGCGACCGGGATGACGATCTCGCCGGACTTCTCGCGCCACGCGAGGGTCTGCTCCGCAATACTCTTGATCACCTCCTCGTCGGCATACCCGCCGATATAGGCGCTGGCGTACCCGTTGTCAGGCGGCCAGAGATCGTTGGCCAGAGCACAGAGTTCGTCAAGGTGCGGCAGGTCACGCTCGAGGTCACGGGCCAACTGCTGCTGGAAGGGCGACAGGTCGTCCTCGTCCTCGTCATCCTCGTCCTCGTCCGCCCCGAACCAATCGGGGAACTCCGCGCGCAGCGTGGCGCCGACGTCGTACGGCTTGTCGACGAACGCGTGGTCGGTGGATCCTGCCGCCACCTCAGTATCGGTGCCGGCCGGCACATACACGACCCGCCCGTACCTCCGCTCGCCGGTGGCAGCGGCCTGCTCGTGGTTCAGGAAGAACAGCAGCGTGCCGTCTGCCGGCAGGCCGAAGCCGTCGACTCTTGGCAGCGCCGCGCAGTCGACCGAGAAGATGAACGGCAACGGACTGACCCCGTCGGACGGCCAGTCCATGCCCACCGGCAGCCGGGGCAACCCACCGAACTGCCCGACCGGAACACCGCTGGATCCTGCGCTCAACCGGATCGACAAACGGAGGTGCTAGATGAACCGGCTGACCTCGTCGTCCGGGATGCCCAACGCGAGCGCTGCACGACGAAGCTGCCCCTGATGATCCATAGCGCAGCATGGTGCCACGAGGGCGAGCCCGGCGACCGGGTGCCCGACGGCCCGCACGCGCTGTCGTCGGCATCGCTGCCGCCGTGATCGGGTGCGCACATCTCGGCAGAGTCGGACGTTCGGAGACCATGGTCGGACGCGCGCGTCGCGGCATGAGCGCGTGCCGGGTCGGCCGGTGTGGACTGCTTCCGGATGCCCTGTTACCAGGTTTGGCGGGTGTTACTAGGAGGCGCGGAGTGCCTTCGATGCGGATTCCCGCACAGTCGGATTTGTGTCGCCGGTCAGTTGGGCTAGCAGCGGACGGGCGGGCGGCCAGCGCCGCAGGTTGGCGGCGAGGGCATTCGTGACGGCGGCGCGTACCCACCAGTCTGGGTCGTCCGTCATGGACTGGAGGGCGTCGAGCGATTCGCCCAGCAGGCCAAGGCCGGTGGCCGCGTGAGACCGCACCGCTGACTCGGCGTCGGCGAGCAGCTTGCGCAGGGCGGTGGCTGCGGCGGGGGCGCGATCGGAGTTCGCGGCCCTGCGGCCGATCGCCTGGCCCAGCGCGGAACGGACGTACCAGGAGGGATCGGAGGTCAGCGGAACCAGATGATCCACGACCGCAGGCGGGGCCGACCAGGCCAGCAGGAGCACGGCATGGTGCCGGACCCAGTCGTCCGGATCCTGCAAGGCCGCGACGACAAGCTCATATGCCTGTGGGTCCTCGGCCACGCTCGGCAGTGAGTTAACGGCGGTCCGCCGGATTGCCGGATCGGGATCGGCCAGCGCCTCGCGCAGCGTCCCCATGTCGGACGACTCGAACACATAGCCCAGCGCCCACAACGCGGCTCTGCGCAAGTCGGGATCATCGCTGGCGAGCACCGGGAGGATGACGGCCCGGCAGCCGGCCCGGTCGGCTCGCATGACCGCACCCAACGCTCTGCCCAGTCGTTCCCCGTCATCGTCGTCGTCGCCGCGCAGCGCGCCAGCGAAAACCCGCAGGAACAGCGGGAACACCTCGGTCGCGGACAGTCCGGCCAACACGTGCGCCATCAGGTCCCGGCCATACCAGTTGCGCTCGCGCGCGTAGCGTTCCAGCGCGGCCTGCACGGACACTGCCGCCGAGCGATCACCGCTCGCCGCCAACTCCCGCACGAGCGGCCACGGATCACCATCCAGCGTGCCGTCGGCGTACCGGAACAGGTCGGCCAGTGTCACCGGGACCTCCTACCCTGAGGTGGAGCGTAGACCGGGACCTGTCTCCCGCCGGTCCAACGCCCGCATGGCGGGGGCCAGCGTATCTCCGTGGTCACCGCGCCGATCCCAATGTCCGACGCACGCATCCCGGCAGAGTCGGGCGGTAGCAGCTGGGCGCGCGGTCGGCGGCAGATCCGGTAACCCCCCGCGCGACGATTGCGTCGAGCCGAATGTCCCGCTGAGCTGACCGCACTGAGCGTGACAGGGCGGTCGAGGGGCCGACGCGGCCTGAGAAGCAGACGGCTACGCGGCTATCGGCAGAGCTTGAGAGCCCTGGCGGTGGACCACTTCGACGAGGTCCGGCAGCTGCGCAAGGGCGTCGGCCTTACTGCGCACGCGACGTCTGCCGACCACCTTGCGTCTATGCGGCCCACTGGTGCCGGTCCGGCTGACCTTCACTTGCCAGCGGAGTGCGGCAGAAGCCGGATCCCCGCTATGCGACGCCGGGGGTGGGGACACCGGTCCGAACCGCCTCGATGAAGCCATCAGGTGGCAGGTAGCGATGCTCTTCAACGTAGTGGCCGATCAGCGCCGGTGCAGCGAAGTTCGTCCCGTCCACTCCGGTGAGCCAGATCTCGCCGTTCCCGTGCGCAACGTCGGGCGCTTCGTAGAGCCGAATGTCGGCCCGAATCACGCGTTGAGGCTCGGCCGCGGCCTGGCAGAACTGGCAGTAGTGGTACCCACGCATGAGCCGTACTGGTTTGGCGCCGAGGCTCACCAAGCGATCTCGAACGTCTCGCGGGCAGGCTCCTGTAGTAAAGGACATGCTCGAATCCAGCCAACCAATGGCAATGGCGTCCGGGGCGCCCGGGTAGTAGTCATAGGGCGCCAGATCCGGGATGTGCGTCATGCGTCGATCATCGCAGTCAGGCACGGACCTACGCGCTCTACCTATACGCGCTCATCGGCACGTCCGGATGCGGGCTCATCACAGATGAGGGTGTAGTTGAGGTCTGAAGCCGCCGGTCTCGAGCAGGGACTCAGATCGGTCAACGGCGCACCCGATAGCGCAGGTGAAGCACCCGGTTGCCCTGAACAACTACGTCTGGGCCTTCCAGCAGGTGCTGCGCGTCGACGGAGCCGAAGTAGCGCTTACCGGACCCGAGCACGACGGGTGCGACGTCCATGCGTACCTCGTCGACCCAACCTGCCGCGAGCGCCTGGCCGCCGACGTCGCCAGCAGCGAACTCGACAGTGCGGTCACCCGCAAGCTCCCGCGCCTTGGCCACGGCCGCCTCGATGCCGTCGACAAAGTGGAACGGCGCCTGGAGGTCCCAGCCCTCGGGCGCACCACGGTGACTCACCACGACCACATGGTCGATCCCACTCGGAGGCGTCCCATCCCAGCCGTCGGTGATGTCGAAGGCGTGACGGCCGGCAATGGTCACCCCGACCTCGTCCCAGTACGGCCGGACGTAGTCGAACGAAGCCTGCGACACCTTCAGAATGCCACTGTCGTCCAACGGCACGTCACCGCTGACCAGCCACTCGAAGATCGGACCGGGATCGTCGTTCTCAGCCGCGATGAAACCATCCACCGAAACCGACGCGTTCATGACCACTTTCCCCATGGATTCCTCCTCTGTTTGGAGTCCCAAGTCTTGGGCGGCGTGAGCTGTCGCTCTTGTACGAAATCAATCGGCTGGGAGCGGCCAGCCGTCCAGGACGTGGCCGGGATGATCGCGCAGGAATCGCCGCCGGACTTCGGCGTACCGGGTCGGCGTGAGCCCGGTGAACTCCCGGAACTCGCGCACGAAGTGGGCCTGGTCGAAGTAGCCCGCGGCAGCGGCAACGTCTCCCCAGTCGATCGGTGCAGCGACGTCGAGCGCCAACACGGTGGAGCTGAAGCGGTAGCTGCGAGCCAGCCGTTTTGGCGTGACACCGACTACGGCCTTGAACCGCTTCGCCAAATACGTGCTGCTGGCGCGGGCCGCCACACCGATGTCGCTGATCGGCACTGTCCCGCCTGTCGCCGCGACGGCGCTGCTCATTTGGCGGACCAGGTCAAGACCGTCGATCACCCGCAGCCGTCGCACCAGGTCCTCCTCGAGCAACATCAGCATTTCGTGCGGTGCGTCCGCCAAGGTCAGTCGGTGTCGCAATTCAGCGATAGCGGGTTGGCCCCAGATCTGCTCCACCGTCGCAGGTCGGTCGCACAACTCGAACGCGGGCATCGGAAGGAACGGTGCCAGGCCCCACGGCCTGAAGTGGACGCCCACGGACCGGGTCGGGGTTGGGTAGCTGAACTCCCACGCACGCGTGGGCGTGGTAACCGCGCAGCCGTCGGCGTACTCCACGGCGTCTACGTCGGTGCCTGCGCGGATGAGAAACGGCGCCCCGAGGTTGACGATGAGCAATGGCGCGGGCGCCGCCGGCAGCATCAACCGGGAGTACGGCGGGGCGCCCTCCAGGTAGTAGAGGTCGTCGATCAGCCCGTCCAGCGGCGGACCGGGCATTCTGGACACATACTCCACGCCGACATTATCGCCGACGGCCCATCCGGCATCACGCGCCGCCGCCAGCATCGAGCCGGCGCCGATCCCTGACGGGCGCCCTGGCGCATTTCGGTCCCCAACTACACCCCACGTTGTTAAGAGCCTTGGCGGCACAACGGCGACCGCGGTGGAGCACGCTTGAAGGGCGCATACAACCGGGGCACGGCGCGCCGTCGAACGCCATCGCACCCGAGGCACCCGATCGGCTCGAACGCCGCCGAACGTGCTTCGCGTGGCCTCGTCGCCGACCTCAACGTGATCGACGACGAGCACGGTCTGATCGACACGAATTGCCGCGAGCAGGTCTGGGACACCTCCTGCGACCTGGCCAGACGCCTGCGTGTGCCCGCGACCCGAGTCACGAGTTGGTGTGACGAAGGTCGGCGCTTCTGAACTCCGACGGACTTTCTGGCTGGCGGCGGACTCGTGATCGGCGGACGTAGGAGACCGTCGTCACCACGAGCAGCACCGCACCGACAAAGAAATAGGTGTTGATCCCAAGGCCGGCCCAGAGCTCCGCCGTGGAGATGTCTTCCGCCCCCACAAAACCGCCTCTGCGGATGCCGGTAGCCATGAGCAGGTTTTCGACCATCCCAGGAACGCCTCGGACAACGAGTAGCGTGCTGCCGAACCACAGCGGCGTGAGGAGCACCCACCGAGGGACACGTCGTCCCCATGGCCGAACGGTGGCCATCACGACAGCCGTCCCGACGGCCGCCATGAGGATGAGAACGATGTTGAAGATCACGTACGCCCTCAGATCCCAAGGCCCGTCACCGGTCGGATCGTCACCGGGGAAGAACACCACTACTACGTGGGACACGACGAAGAAGACCAGCCACGCGACCGTGCCGTACGCCCATCGAGCGCTGCCGTGAACTCTCATGCCATCAAGATCGTCGACTCGGGGCCAGGACGCCTCCCCTCCTCGGGGGATTCACCTCCCCCCACAGAAGGAGGTTCGATTACTCGATCAACGCAACGTGGCGTGATGGCAGATGTGATTCGTGTGGCGGTTGCACGTGGCGCGTCCGGCTGGCGTCAGGTCAGCCGCAGATTGTGCTGTTCGAGGGCGGCCTCGATGATGTTCAGTGCTCTCGGACCCATGCCGTGCAACCTGGCAAGCTCTGCGCGCGGCACACCCGCGAGCTGGCGCAGCGCGGTGTAGCCGGCGGCGTTCAGCGCCCGCGTCGCCGGTGCGCCGATCTTCGGCAAGGTGTCAAGGGACGAATCCACCGCTCGATGCTACGGCCTGTTTCGTAAGTGAGCGGCTGGTGCTGGGTGTTGTGAGCCGTTGTTGTCGGTCGGCCCGTGGGGTTTCTGGGTGTGTGCAGGTGGTGGGTTGTTTGTCGGGGGTGGGTGGCATGGTGTGCTGCCGTGGCCCGTTTCACTACGTTCCGGTTCTGTCTGGACCCGACCGCCGAGCAGGAGATTGTGTTGCGTCGGCATGCGGGTGCGGCCCGGTTCGGCTACAACCAGTGTCTGCGGCTGGTCAAGGACGCTGTGGACGGCAAGCGCGCTGGGACGGTCGGCAAGGTGCCGTGGTCGGGCTTCGACCTGATCAACGTGTTCAACGGGTGGAAACGCTCGGGTGACGCGGGCCGGGTGATGGTCGCCGCGGGTGACGGGACCGTCGAGGTGCGGGTGACCGGTCTGGCATGGCGGGGCGAGGTATGTCAGCAGGTCTTTGAAGAGGCCGCGGTCGATCTCGGCCGCGGCCTGTCCGCGTACAGGGCATCGCGCAGCGGGCAGCGGCGGGGTCGGCGGGTCGGTTTTCCGAGGTTCAAGTCCAAGAAACGTGCACCGCTGTCGTTTCGTATCCGCAGCAAGACCTCTGCCACAGGCCGGGCGGGTATCCGGGTCGGTGAGCAGGCGCCGCGTACCGTGACCCTGCCCGGCATCGGCACTCTGGTCATACGGCAGGACACCCGCCGGCTGCGGCGCATGCTGGCCAAGGGGCGGGCGAAGGTCGTGTCCGCGACGGTCAGCCACCGGGCCGGCCGGTGGGCGGTGTCACTGACCTGCGAAGCCGCCGACCTGCACGATGCCCGCCGCCACCAGCCGAACACCGCCGCGGCAGGGTGGGTGGGTGTCGACCGGGGCCTGTCGACGTTCGTCGCCGCAGCGCGCGCCGACGGCACGCAGGTCCTGCGGATCGACGGCTGGCCACGGCCCGCCCGGGCCGCGATGGCGCGCCAGCGCCGCCTGTCCCGCAAGGTCACCGGCAAACAGCGCGGCTCCACCAACCGTGCCAAGGCCGCGGCCCGGCTGGGCCGCCACCACGCCCGGGTGGCCGCGATCCGGCGCCGTTTCCTGCACCAGGTCTCCCACCAGCTGGTCAATACCCACGACCGGCTCGCCATCGAGACCCTCACCATCACCGGCATGCTCGGCAACCGGCGCCTGGCCTCGGCGGTCGCCGACGCGGCATGGGGCGAACTGGCCCGCCAACTGGCCTACAAGCAGCAGTGGCGCGGCGGCCAACTGGCCCTGGTCGACCGCTGGTACCCGTCGACCAAAACCTGTTCCGCATGCCGGACGGTGGCCCCCGCGATGCCTCTGCACCAGCGCACGTTCACCTGCCACGTGTGCGGGCATCACGCCGATCGGGACCACAACGCCGCAGTCAACCTCGCTGTCTGGGCCGAGCAGCACCACGCCCAGTCCCGGGACCTCCCCGCAGGGGGCCCGGTCACCAACGCCGGCCGAGGGGAAGGCACTGGCCCACGCACACGCGCGGGCGAAACCGGCCCCGATGACGCAGGAACCGCACCCACCCCACCCGGGGCAAGGCGCGGACGCCCGAGAAGGGCGCTGTCTCACAACTCCACCGAGTTATGAAACAGGCCGTAGACCGCCGAGCCCACGCCCGATGCGCTCGGCGCAGCTAGATGAGGACGAGGTGAGCCCTACCTCTACTGAGGCCGACCCTCGGCCGGCTGACCCGGTAGTGGCTCGGCCGGCAGCGGGCCGGGCCGATGGTGAGGCCAGGGCGGGCCAGCACCGACGTCGGTGTCGGTGTGCGGTGGCATGATGCTCGGCATGACCAGCCAGATTGATCTTGCTGCGGCTGCCCGTGAGCACCTACCGGCAGGCGTCGCCGACACCTGGTTGTCGCTGCTGCGGCCGGGAATCCGGCTGATCATCGACGGCGACGGCGACGGCAACGGGCCTGCGGTCGGATACCTGGGCGGTGAGCCGGAGCTGCCCGACGACGTGGCGTGGCCGGTCTGGGAGGGGCACGGGCCGTTGAGCTTCATCGCCTCCGTCGACTGCGCCGCGCTGCCGCTGGTGGCCAGCGAGATGGGGCTGCCGGTCGACGGCCGGCTTCTGTTCTTCTACTTCGACGGCCAGTACGACGACGGCGATGCGATGGTCTTCGCCAGCGATCCGGAGTCTCAGGCCGGCGCCCGCGTCGTGTACGTGCCTGCCGGCGAAGCCAGTGCCCGACGGGCGACTCCCGAGGGCATCGAACCCTACAAGCGCATTCGGCTCGCCTCGCGCGCGGTGCCGACGGCGCCCTCGTACGACCATCCCGTGCTGCACGACGCGTTCGGGACCGGGTTCAGCCAGGCGGCAGAACCGGAGCATCCGCTTCGACGCCAGGAGTTCTGTTCGGCGATCAGTTGTGGCGAGGGCCCGCTGCACCAACTCGGCGGCTACGCCTCGCCGGTGCAGGGCGACGTCGAGTACGAGGTCGCGCAGGCGGCACTGGGTGGCAGCGTCGACTGGCAAGACCCCGCACTCGCCTCCGAGGCCAGCCGATGGCTGCTGCTGGCCCAGTTCGACAGCGACGACAACGCGAACATGATGTGGGGCGACGTCGGGATGCTCTACTGGCTCATCCGACCCGACGACCTCGCTGCCCGGCGATTCGACCGAGCCATGTTTACCTGGCAGTGCTGCTGACCGCGGTCTGCGGCGGGTCCGTGCACCCGACCTTGGCCAGCCGGTGCCGCGCGACATGCGATTAGGGTCTGCGCATGGGAGATGACATCGTTCTGCGGCTCGACCGCGCAACCGCCGAAGATCTGTACGTCGCGTTGTACGAGGCCGGAGAGCACATCGCGGCCGGCGCAGCGATCACTCCGCCCACCACCGAAGAGGCCGAGCGCCTGGGCACCCTTCTGCGGGACCTGGGTCACGCCCTTGGCCGTCGTTGCTCTCCGTACTGCGACCACCTCTAATTCGTCGGGGTCGCGCACGTACAGCGCCAGATGCCCGCGTAGCGAGCTCAGCCGAGGCGCTCGGCCAGCGAGACGATGATCCCTTCAGGCCCTCGGATGTAGGCCATCCGCCAAGCACCCTCGTACTCGCCGATGCCGCCAACCAGTCCGTAGCCCTCGCTCGCTGCCCAGTCGACAGCGGCCTGCAAGTCGTTGACCTCGAAGGACACGTTCCGCAACCCCAGCTCGTTGGCCATGGCGGCCGGCGAGCCCGGCACGGAGTCGGGCCGCACGAAGCGCGCGAGCTCCAGGCGGGCACCATCGTCGGGCGACTTCAGCATGACGATCTCGGTGCGGGAGTCGGGAATGCCGCAGACCGTCTCCAAGAACTCGCCCTCGACGAACGTCCTGCCCTCGACCTCCAAGCCGAGCGCCACGAAGAAGGCGGTCACGACATCGAGATCCGCGACGGTGATGCCGACGTGGTCGAAGCGTCGTACATATGCCATGGACCGTGCTCCCGTCGTCGTATCGACCATGTTCTGCCACGGCCTGCGGCGTTCACAGTACCGAGGTCAACCCAGGATGCCGGACATCACCGTGCGAACGTCTATGTGACGGTTCCGGGGTTTTGGTCTTCCCCGAACGGGCTTGGCCGGCGGCAGGGTTGTGGTCAGAGCAGCGCGATTTGGCCTGGCAGCGGCTCATCGTCGAGGCGACCGTCAAGCTGCCACAGCCGGAGCTGGTCCTCCTCGTGATGGCGGGTGAGCCATCGGCCTGGCTGCTGTGTGGGGTGGATGGCGCCGGATCTGTGGGGGTGCGGATACCGCACCTGGGAGCGGCACCTGAGGCCGCCCGCCGACAGCAGTAGATGGTCCTCGGCGTCGTCCGGCAGGTCTGCGGTACTGACGTCGATCAGGATCAGTTCGTCGGTGAGGAACACGGCCCGGTCCAGGTATCGCCAGTTCGCGTGGCATGGTGGCAGGCCCGGCAAATCTTCGAGGTGTCGCTCCGCGATCAGGGTGTCGGCGGTGACGTCGCGAACGGACAGGAAGCTGTCGAGTGCCACGGTCAGGTAGTGGTCCCCTGCCGGGCTGAAACCGGCGAGGTCGTCACCGGCCAACGGTCGCAGCACGATGTGTTCGGCGTCCAGACCGACGAGCATGGCGGGTGACGGGTCAGGATGGAGCAGCGTCAAACCGGTCCAGGTGTCCACGGGTCGGTGCACGAACAAGGCAGCCTCGGGACCGGGCAGCGGAATGCGATGGAGCTCCTTGCCGGTCATGGCATGGATGGCGACAAGTTCCCTGGTGTCGGCCAGACGGACCCAGAGGATGTGCTCGCCGTCCAGGTGGAAGTCTGCGCCGGCGCTGCCGCCGAGCCGATCCCAGCTGCTGCGCCAATGAACTGCGCCGTGGTGGTCAAGAGCGACGATCTGATGTTCATCGCCCGCCGCGACGAGTTGATCAGTGGCAGCGACGTTCATCCGCGGGCCGTCGAGGGGTACCGCAAGCCGCGCCACGCGACGCAGCTCGTGGTCGATCAGGTTCACAGTGACGCTGTTGTGCTCGGTGACCACCCAGCCAAGGCCGGTTGCCTGCGTGACATTCCGAATGCCGGGCAGCCGCACCTGGTTGATCAAGCGGGGTTGCATCGCAGCAGCTTAGAGCCAACTCGGCGAGGCCGTTCGGGGGTCCCTGCGCGGATCGCGGCCAGAAGCGGATGCCCCGGCAGGCGGTGCACGTATGACAGTCAGGGGGTGCGGGCGAGCAGCGCTGTGATCAGCTTGCTGGGCTCGGTGGTGGCCGGACGGTCGCTGACCTGCCCGTCGCCGATCTCGACGACCCGCCAGACTCCGTCGGCGCGTAGAGCAAGGTCCACGGTGATGAACGGCAGGCCCAGTGCGGCGATCATCGGTGCGACCGCGTCAAGGTCCACGTCGAGGGGCGGGAAGTCGTTCGGGGTGTCCGGATGCGAACTGACCACCACGCAACCGCCGTTGACCCACCAGGTACGCGCCTCGGCGGAGGTGAATCGCTCATAGCGGCGTAGGACGAATCCGCCGACGAAGTCGTCCTCACGCAGGTGCCGCAGGCGGCTTGCCACCTTCCAGGCCGTCTCGCCATCGGCAAGGTCGGGGATGAACGCCGCCTCGTGCCAGTAGTGCTTCATCGACTTGGTGTAGTCGCGCAGGACGGCCGGGCCCGTACCCAGCTCGACGCGCGCCCGATCGAAATCCGCTCGCATGACGCCCCTGGTCCACACGGACGCGGGGGTGAGCGCCGCCAAGGTGCCATGCCACCCGGGCAGTTCGTGGGCCCGCCGGTACTGCTCGGCGGAGGTTCGCAGCGTCACGCCGCGCCGGGCCAAGCGCCTCAGTGAAGGCGGCATACTGCTCACTGCGCAGCATCCAGCCGCGGTAGACAGCCTCACCGCCGGCTGGCACCAACGCCACCGCCTGCTCCGCACGATCCGGCCTGGTCAGTGCGTCGTGGTCGACCACAGCCACGTCAAGCCCGGCCTCACGAGCGGCGGCCGCCTCCGCCCTGAAGTGCTCGTCCGGACGGCGCGGTCGCAGTGGATCCGCAGGAACCAGGAGCATCACGCCCGTATCGTGCCCGACCCGGCCAGGAACCTCCACGCCATATCACAGCCGAATCGCGATACACGGGGAGCGGCATGAGCGGATGGTCCCGGCGGGATTCATCGCCTCCGGGCCACGTAGGCGGCGTAGCCCTTCGGGTGGGAGGCTTCTTCAGGATCCGTCGAGGATGGGATGCCATGGACGCTGACGAAGGGCTGGACCTCGCAGAAGAACTGGTCCTCTGTCCACTGGAAGATTCGCCCCTACCCCTGTGGGAACTCGGCTGGGCGGAGGCACCGTCACGGCAGCGGGTAGCTGCGGTCCTCGGGCCGGGCCTGGTCTCGTTGGTGGCCCGCGGCCTCATCGAGGTGCGCCATTTCGACAGCTGGCCAGCGCAGTGGGAACGAGGCATCCCAGTAGCAGGCGACGACCTTCTGCGTGAGAGCGGACGCGTCGAAGTGTGGTCCGTCGACTCGGCTCACGGTGTGCTGGCGGCTCACATCACCAAGGCTGGCATCAGATACCTGTAGTCATCGGCACGCCCTCGGCTACCGCTCCGATGGAGGCTCCCTTCCACACGGCTTGTGCTTGTTGATCCACGCCCGCCTCCGCTCATCGGCTACATCCGGATGCGTGCACCGTGAACTGGTTACCTAGCGTGACGAGCGCTATGCGGCATGAGCGCGTACCTGCCGTCCGGCTTCGGCGGCCGTTTCCGTCAGGGCAAATCGCGGCGCAGGACGTAGTTGAAGCCGAAGTCCGTCTCAGTGGATCGGACGTCGATGTAGCCGAGCCGGCGGTAGAAGTCATGCGCTGTGATGCTCGCGCCGGTTTCCATGTGGTCGTAGCCGTCGATCACGGCCAGCGCCTCGATGTGACGCATGAGGAGCCGTCCTATGCCGCGACCGGCGGCCCGGGGGTGCACGAACATGGTGTAAACCTTGTTGCCGTCGAGGGAGACCGTACCGACGATTCCGTTCGCTTCGGCGACGAGCATCTGCCGTTGCGTGGCGAGTTCCTTGATGCGTTGTTCGGTGAAGTGGTCGCACATCCGCTCGATGATTTCGCTTGGATAGTCGCGACTGTTGACCTCACGCAGGCAGCGTTCGATGAGGCCCGCCACGGCTAGGGCATCGGCGTTGTCGAACCGTCTTATCGTCACCATCGATCCATCTTGCCTGCATCAAGTGCCAAGACGCCGGACGAAGCACCGGAGTGACCGGGCCGCGATCGGGTGCACTGTATTCGGCACGAGCGGACGCTGACCGGGGCGCCGTCTGCGGCAGATGCGTGCGTTCGTCGTACAGGAAGTCGCGCGGCCGGGGCGCCAGCTCATGGAAGGTCGGGATCTCGGTCCTCGGCCACGAATCGCTCGCCCGTTTCGTCGTCGACCAGTGAGTTGTCGACCAGCCATTCAACCGCCCGCCGCTTTGCGCGCACATGGCGGAAGGCGTACCACGCCGGCAGCAGGTGCGGATACTCCTCGTGCAACTCGTCCTTGAACCGGCGGAAGGCACCCTTGCCCTGGATAGCTCGCGCGAGTCGGCGGCCGGCCGCCGCGTCACTGATCCTCTCAGCGAAGTCGGCCATGTCCTGGTACCAGACGTAGGACGGCAGCGGGTCGATGCTGACCAGGTCGAGGTCGTCTAGGTCGACGGGCGTGTGCCCGTCGAGGCCGCCGTCCGTCGTCCAGACCACGATCTCGCCAGTCTGCGGGTTGATCAGCCACCGATGTTCGTAGTCGGTCTGGTCCTGGAGCGCGGTGGCGATCTCCTCCAGGTCTAGCTTGCTCAGGTCAAGCATCCGGCCACCGTAAACCCGCTTCCATCCGTGCTTCCACCAGCGACCGTGCGACCAGCGGCAGATGTGCGCAGCTCATCAGCCGACGTCGTCTCGCTGTCTGAGCAACTGACGCACTGCCGCCGGTCCGTCCCACCAGCGCGGTCGTCCACGCCCGGGTCGAGGACCCTGGCCGTTGCTGGCGACAGCGGGACGAGGAGGCGGCACTTTGCCTCCCTTGCCGCGCACGCGCACGACACGGTGGCCGTGATCCTCGCCGAGGTCGCCGATGTCGAGCCGGCGCGGGCTGCGAGGATCGGCCGGTGGACGGCGATCTGATTGCGGCGACAGCACGACTCCGGGAGGCGTTTGCCCGGTACCCGGGCAGCGCCGTGCTCGATGCCTGCCCGCATTGCCGGGGCCCGGTACCGGTCGACGATCATGACTTGTTCTCTCTGACCATCAGCCTCGGCAACACGGTCGGCAGCCGCGACGACCTGAAGAGCCTGCTGCCCCTGCTGCTGGAGAGCATGGTCACCTCCACGGAACTCGACCCAGGGATAGTGTTGGGCAAGCTGCCTCGCGAGCGGTGGCGCACCTGGCCCGAAGCCGAGCAGGACGCCATTGACGGCTACCTGGATGCGGTGTGGAGGTCGTTGCTGGCGACGTACCCGTCGCAGGTCGGGTCGTTCCTCGACCCGACCACCTTCCTCGACGCGGTCGCCGCCGGCGGCGAGAACGTCACGCGATTCCTCGACATGTGGAACCTCATGCTCAGTTCGGCGGCAGATCGCCACCTGGCCGACACGGTGAACGGGCTCAACTTCGCGTACCGGAGGCCGGGCGCGCTGGCCGCCTGGCTGCGCCGTGAGACGGTTCGGGACCGGCTGTATCGGGCGTTCGTGCGTGACCACGCCATGTCCTGGGGTGACGACCTGGCGCGGGCCTACGATCTCGTCCGCTCGTAACGACACCTCGGTCTGCGGCAGATCCGGATACGCCGGAAGATCTTGACCTGAGCGTCACGGATGCCGATGTTGAGGCGGGGGAGCACCGTCGGCGATGACGGTCCGGACTGGGCGGCCGCTATGTGGCGTCGAGCGGCAGTGACCGTGGCGGCACGGACGATGGCAAGGAGGCGTCTGGCTCCGGTCGTGGTCCCTCCCGTTTCCTCAGCCCTTTTCGTGCCACGTGCCGAGGATTTTGGACGCCGCTGCTGAGGGCACGCGGCACAGCAGCGTGAGAGGCTCGCGCGAGAGCGGTCCAGGGCTGAGGCGGACGTCAGCCGACGCCTATCATCCTTGATCATGATCTCGACCGTGTGGCGGCTGCTCACCCGCCAGATCGATACCAACCTGGCGCAGGACGACGCCGTGCTGCGCGAGGCGTGCATGCAAGCGCGCTACGGCACCGAAACCGGGCCGGCCCGTAAGGCTCTGGCTGCCACCCGGGGTGACTTCGACCGTCGGGCACGCTACGTCCGCGTGCTGGCCGAATCGACCGCGGGTGGGCTGGGATCCCGAGTCGACCGTACGACCGGCCGGGTCGACACCGAGGCCGCCTGGACCGACCGCTGGGCAGCGAGCTCGCCCAGCAATCCGGATGCTCAGCTCGTCCGTGCGCAGTCCCTGTCGGCACGAGCCTGGGAGGTGCGCGGCGGGGACTGGGCCGCCAACGTCCGTAGCGGGCAGTGGGCTGAGTTCCACCGGTTGCTGCACCTGGCCGGACAGGTGAACGACCTGGCAATGCGGCTCGCACCCGAGGATCCCACGCCGTGGGCGAATCGGCTGGAACTCATGATCGACCAGAGCGCGCCACAGGAGGACGTCGAGGAGACGTGGCGTGAGCTGACCCGGCGGGACCCATGGCATCGTGCGGGGCACATACTCAAGTTGAAATACCACTGCCGGAAATGGGGCGGCTCGCACGAGGCGATGTTCGGCTTCGCCCGGTCGGTCGCCGCCGAAGCGCCTGCAGGCTCACCGCTGCATCTGCTGCCGGTGCGGGCCGCCGCCGAGTGGGCGTTGTGGGAGCAGGAACGCGAGGCTCCGGGCAGCACGGCCGACGAGATCGGCCAGCGGTGGCGGCAGGATCCGGTCATGCAGTCCGATCTCGACAATGCGCTGTCCCGGTGGTTCCACCAGCCGGCCGCCCGGCACGCCGACTGGCTCAACGACGTGAACTTCCTGGCCTACGGGCTGGCGCGCACTGGCCGCGACGCCGACGCGGCGCCGGTCTTCGCGTCGATCGGCCGGTATGTGACCAGCGTTCCATGGTCCTGGTGGGGCGGCGTGCGCGGCGACGCAGCCTTCATCCGGGCCCGCCGCCGCGCCCGCCGCGCTGCCTGACCACCCACTCAGCCGGGGACCGCGCGCCTGCCGAAGGGCAACCATCCGGGCAAGGATGGTTGCCCTTCGGCCATGCCGGAGGTATCGGTGCCCCTGGTCGATCGGCGTCAACGACGACCAGGATCTGGCGGCACCAGTGCAGGTACATCGGCACGAGCGGACGCTGACCGGCGCGCGGTCAGCGGCAGCTCAGTGCACCGGGGGCGGCAACCGGTCTGACTCTTGGTCAATCGAGCGACTTACGCATCTGTTGTGTCACGACGCGATAGCCGGAAGTCTCATACAGCCGGATCGCCCGGGCGTTGTCGCGGAAGACGTTGAGCTCCAGGCGACCCACGCCACGAGATCGCACCGCGTCCTCGGCAGCGGCCAGGAGCGCGCGTCCGTAGCCGGCTCCGCGGTACGCCTCGTCGACCTCGATGTCGTAGATGAACGCGCAGTCGGGCGCACCGCGCGGATGCGTCAAGCCCAGCCACGACACGCCGACATAGCTGCCGTCGGGAAGTACCGCCCTCAGGAACAGCATTCCGGCAGTCGCGAAGCCGTCCGGCAACAGGACGTCGTTTGCCTTGGTGGCCAACCCGAGGGCCTCGTCCGCGGGCCAGCTTCCGGCTGCTACCTGCTCATCCGCGAATACTCGGATGGCGCGGTCACGCCACTGCTCGAACTCGTCCCTCGTCATGTCCCGCACGATCAACTCAGGCACAGCGTGATGGTCCCACACCAATCGGTGGACGGCTGCCCCCGCTGTCCGCGCGAGCATCACGCCGGCCGCATCCATCCATCTGGGCCCGAGAGCGAGAGCGACGCTCTGTCATGCGGCGGTCGGGGCGTTCGTCGACTCGGCTCCGTAGGTTGTAGCGGCGGTGGTCGGGCGTGGTCTTGACCTCGCGTGCCGATTCGAAGTCTCAGCGAAGGACGGTGTGGGCTTCGGTGAGGAAGCGGTCGCGGTCGTCGCCGTGGGCGATCGCCGCGTTGTAGACGGCGTCGATCGCGGCGAGCAGCGGGTCGTCATTCGCCAGGGCGATCAGTGCGGGAAACGCGGCGGCCTGCTGGAGCGCATCGGTGACGCGGCGTGTGCCGGACGCCCTCCCGGGCAGGTGGAGCGTGATGGTGGTGTGCGGCACCTCGGGATCGGACAGGAGCCGGTTGAACGCGGCGACACCACTCTGGTCGGTGAAGAGTGGGGGCAGTGGGCGGTCGGCCTCGGCGGCGGCGAGCGCGTCGGCGACCCACTCGATCCGTTCCAGGCCGGCGACCCGCATCGCGCGGCGAGCCGCCCAGCGGGCGGCCTCACGCTGACGGGCGGCGGGCAGCGCGTCGATCCGGTCGAGCAGCGGGCGGCGATCCGGGCCAGGGACCGCGCCTGGCTGACGAGCCCGCGGACCCGGTCCGACGGCGGAGCACCTCCCCACTGCTCGGCGTCGCGCTCGGCCTTCCGGCGGCGGGCGTCCTCGGCTCGCGCGGTGGCCTCGGCGGCCTGCCCACGCAACGTCTCGATCCACGGGTACGGCCCCACGGTGTCGAGCAGGTGCTCCCAGAGCAGGCCGAGGGCGAAGGCGTGCCGGCCCAGGACTCCCTCGTGCCGCAGAGTGAAGCCGTCGGGGCCGGAGGTCAGCCGCACGATGCTCGACTCGTCGTCGGGCAGCGTGTCCAGCGGTTGAGGGAAGATCGGCTCGTCGGCGGCGGCCCACGACCACGTGAGGGTCTCGTCGTCGACCCGATCCAACCGGACCTCCAGGTCGCCGGCGGGCAGCGTCTCCCCGGAGATCTCGACCGGCGCGGGCCGGTGGCGGACCACCGTTACGCGGGGCAGGCCGGAGTCGTCCTCGTACAGGTCGGGTGGCGGCGGGGGCAGGACGGCCGGGCGACCGGACGGTCGCGGTACCAGGGACAGCATGGCCCACTCGGCGGCCTTGGCCGGTTTCTGCTCCCAGTCACGGCCTCGCGGGTCGGCCAGCACCGTACGCCATGGCGTCTCTTCGGACACCGCCCAGATGTGCGGCTCGTGCCGCTCGGGCGGGTCGTCGTCGGTGCGTACGCTCTCGTGCAAGCGGTCACGCGCGTGCACCCGCACCCGGATCAGCCCGCGCGGAACGGCGATGTCGGTGAGGGCCTCCGCGGTGCCGCCCATCAGGCCGACGACGGACAGCCGGCCGCTGGGACTCCAGAGGGTCGCCTCACTGATCGCCTCCCAGCCGACGTCGACCGCCGCCGGAGGCCCGGGCACCACGCGTACGCGTGCCTCGATCCAGCCGGTGTGTATGCCGCAGAAGCCGGTGAACTGATTCGGCCCGCCAACGTGCAGCAGGTCGTCGCCGAGTGTGTAGATCCTCAGGCCGAACTCACCCGGCGCGGTGAACACCTGGTACTGGCAGTGACTGACTGCCAGCCGCGCCCAGCCGGTCCCCGACCTCGGAGATCGACGATCTGCGCCGGCCACGTCGTCCACTCCGCGATCCTACGGCCGCCATGATCAGGCTAGCGAGCCGCGGGATCGACGGAGGGGCCATTGCCATGTCCGGTGTTGACCCTGACACCGTGTCAGGCCGCAGGATGAGGCGGTGTTCAGCATCGGAGAATTCGCCGCACTGGGCCGCGTGTCGGTGCGGATGCTGCGCCACTACGACGCGATCGGCCTTCTGCGGCCCGCTGCGACGGATCCGGCCAGCGGGTACCGCCACTACCGCGCCGACCAGCTGCGCCGGCTCAACCGGATCATCGCCCTGAAGGACCTGGGACTCACGCTCGCGCAGGTTGCCGACATCCTCGACGACAAGGTCACCGTCGAGGAGCTGCACGGCATGCTCCGGCTGCGGCGCGCACAACTGGAGGAGCAGCTCAGGGCCGATGCCGCCCGGCTGGCCGGCATCGAGGCGCGGCTGCGCATGATTGAACAGGAGGGGTACATGAGTACCGAGGACGTCGTGTTGAAGCGCATCCCGCAGGCGCGCGTCGCCGAGCTTTCGGCGGTGGCCGCCAGCTACGACGGGCCAGACATCGGGCCGGTGATCGGGCCGCTGTACCAGGAGATGTGGCGGCGGTTGAACCAGACCGGCGCGACGGTGACCGGTTCGCCGATCGCCTACTACGTGCCGGAACCCGGCGCGGACGGCGATGGTCAGGAGGTGCGGGTGCACGCGGCCGTCGAGGTGGCCGCCGGCACGCCGGCCGGCGACGACACGCTCGACATCCTCGACCTGCCCGGGATCGAGTCCGCCGCCACGATCGTGCACCGGGGCCCGATGGACGAGGCGTTCCGCAGCATGCAGATCCTGGCCCGGTGGATCGACGACAACGGCTACACGCCGGTCGGGTACGCCCGCGAGGTGTGCCTCGAGTTCGACCCGGAGAACCCGGTGAACTGGGTGCACGAGTTCCAGCTCGGGGTCGTCCGCCCCTGACGGTTGCGGTCGGCGGCCGAGTGGCAGCGGGAGCGTACTCGGGGGAGTCCCAGCCAGCTGCGCGAGTGCATCGATACCAAGCCTCGCCGCCGATACGGCGCACAGGCAGAGGTTGCGGCAACGGCGCAGCGATAGCCTGCCGTCATGGGGAGGGCCGAACTGGATGAGTTGGTCGTCGCGGACGCCGATGCGCTGCGGGTGTGGTTGTCAGCCAACCACGCCACGTCGCCCGGTGTCTGGCTCGCGCTGACCAAAAAGGGCGGCACAGTCACGACGCTGACCTGGCAGCAGGCCGTCGACGAGGCCCTGTGTTTCGGCTGGATCGACGGGCAGGCCCGTAAACGGGATCAGGAAACCTCCTGGATCCGGTTCACCCCTCGCCGGCCCCGCAGTTCCTGGTCACAACGCAATGCCGCCCACGTGGCCCGGCTGGAGGCGGAGGGGCGGATGCTGCCCCCAGGTCGGGCCGCGGTGGAAGCCGCGAAGGCGGACGGGCGCTGGGCGGCGGCCTACGCCCCGCCGTCGGAAGCCGAGGTGCCGGACGACCTCCTCGCCGCCATCGCCGCCGACCCCGACGCCCAGGCCATGTTCGACGTGCTCACCAAGACCAACCGGTTCGCTCTCATCCACCGCGTCAATGCCGTCAAACGAGCGCAGACCCGCGAGCGGAAGATCGGCGAGTTCGTTGCCATGCTGGCCCGTCACGAGACCATCTACCCGCAGAAGGCCAAGCCTCCACGACATTGATGACCGACGACGCCGTTCGGTAGCCTCTTACACGCTCTGACAACGTCTGACGTCGGCGTCTGACATGGGGGATGCATGGAAAACCAGCGTGCTGCGGGTCAGTTAGGTCCGGACCGCGTGGCCGCCGAGGAATTCGCCGAGCAGCTGCGGACACTGCGGACCGGCGTGGGCAACCCGTCGTTCCGGAAGATGGCGGGGCGGTCGGGCCGGATCTCGCACACGACGCTGCACGAAGCTGCCGCTGGAACCAGGTTTCCCTCGTGGGAGACCACGCGCGAGTTCGTCCGGGCCTGCGAGGCCGACGAGGCCCAGTGGCGGTGCCGCTGGGAGGATGCTCAGCGCCCGGGAACAGCCGCCCACGCTGGTCCGGACGGCGTCCGGACACCGGTCAACACCGATCCCCAGACCAGGGCCGGCATGTGCGACGCCGCGACGACCCGCGTCGTGGCCGCCGAGACGTCCCGCGCCGTGAGCTCTGCGACGGCCGGTGGGCCCGTCGTGTCCGGCGTCGCCACGTCCGCCGACCTCGTGCCGGCGGGCCCACAGGCGCTGCGGGCTGCGGAGCACCTGCCGGCGGTGCAGGACGAGGTCACGGGCGCGCGGCGGCACCGGTTGCCGTGGCTCGCCGCGGCGGCGACCGTGGTCGTGGTGGCGTTCGTCGCCGCCCTGGGCGTCGCCGTCCGCGGCCGCTCAACCGCGGGCGGCTCGGGCGCCGTAGCGGCGTCGTCGTCGCCGCAGTCGCCGCCGTTCTCGGACGCGTTGATTCCCGGCGACTCGAGCAAGTTCGTCGCCGACGTCACCATCCCTGACGGTACGCCAGTGAAGGTGAACGCCCGATTCGAGAAGGTGTGGGCGCTCAAGAACGTGGGATCGGTCGACTGGCACAACCGCTTCCTCGCGCGGACGAATCCCACCGCTGACGATGACGATTGCCAGACACCGGATCGGGTGGCGATCGGCGACACGCCGCCCGGCGAGCAGGTGATGATCAGTGTGGTGGTCACCGCGCCGAACCGTCCGGGGAAGTGCTGGGTCAGCTGGAAGATGGTCGACGAGCACGGGCAGGAGTTCTTTCCCACCCGCCGGCCGGTGTACTTCATGGTCACCGTCACCGCCTGAGCGCGCCCGGCGGCAGCCGCGGTCAAGCCCGCCGAGCTGCCGCCCCGGTCGATCTCCCGGGTGCTGGGTCACCCCGACCGCTGTCAGCGTGCGAGCGCCCGATGTCAGACCCGGGGGCCGCCCAACCTGACAACACCGCATTCATCGAGGTCGGTCACGGCCTGACGGATCTGACAGGGCAGCGGGGGTACCGAACAGCACGTCTCCTCTCGCAGGGTGATGTCCGTTCCGAACGAGACTCACCAGCTACGAGGAGGACCGACCTTGCGCCGTCCCTGGTTGACCGTCGGGCTCGCCGCGCTCTGCGTGGCCGTCGGCGTCCCGGCCCATGCGTGGGCCGCGACATCCGGCGCCACAGCGCAGCGGACCGTCACCACGGCCGCGCGGCCTGTCGTGGACATGGAGGCCACCGTCCTGGCCGCCCAGATCGACCCCCGCCGTGCCGACAACACACTGACCCCGGGCGCGAAGAGTTCCGTGCTCGCCGTAGAGCAGGCGCTGCAGGCTTCGAACCTGCTGAACGCGCAGTGGGTCGACGGCTACTTCGGCACCCAGACCGTCTCGGCGTACGCGGCCTACCAGCGCTCGCTCGGCTACACGGGCCTGGCCGCGAACGGGCTGCCCGGCACGACGTCGCTGACGAAGCTCGGGCTCAACCGGTACACCGTCAGCAAGACGATCGGTCCGGGCGCGAAGGTCCAGCGTGACGGGTACGTCGTCGACGCCCGCACCCAGGCGATGCTGGCCGAGGCCCAGCGTCTGCTCGGCTCCACCCTGGTGCTCGAGCAGGGCTCGTACAACCCTGGGGGCGACCCGACCTCGGCCGGTACGCACGACGGCGGGGGTGTGGTGGACATCGCGGTCACCGGCATGACCGCGGCCAGACGCACCGCCGTCGCCCGGGCCCTGCGCCAGGTCGGCTTCGCCGCCTGGGTCCGTGACCCCAGTCAGGGTGACTGGCCGTGGCACATCCACGCCACGGCGATCAACGACACGGACCTGTCGAGCCAGGCGCAGCACCAGGTCGGCGACTACTACCTCGGCATGAACGGCCTGGCCGACCGCGGCCCGGACGACGGCCCCCAGGTTCCGATCCTGACCTGGGAGCAGTACCAGCGCGGGCAGTGACCCGCACCCGACCCGATCCACCACCATTGCTCACTGTCCACGAGAGGACACCATGAACATCCGCAAGAACCTCGCCGTCGTCGGCGCAGCGCTCGCCATGACCACCTCCATCCTGAGCGTCGCCTCGCCGGCACAGGCGGCGTCCCGCGACGGAGTCTGCGACAGCGGTGAATTCTGCTACTTCTACAACAGCAACTACGCCGGCTCCATCTCGGACTTCACCGGGTCGATCGAGGACTACGGCACGACCCAGCCGTCCTGCTACGAGTTCAAGGGCGCGGGCGCCGGCCAGGGCCTGTGCGTGAAGAACAACGCCGCGTCGGTGTGGAACCGCACCAGCAAGACCGTGGTGGTCTACTTCAACAGCAACTTCGCCGGTGCGAGCCAGTCGTTCGCGGCCGGGGCGAAGGCCAACCTCAACGCGACGTTGAAGAACAACAACGCCTCGCACAACATCGGCGGCACCAGCGGCACCTTCCCGGCCGACCCGCGCGCGGCCGACGCCGTCGCGTTCGCGAGGGCACGCCTCGGGCACACCGACTGGAACAACGAATGCGAGCTGTTCGTCGAGCGGGCGTTCGGCACCAGCGGCCGGTTCGCCACGGCGCGCACGCACTACCAGTGGCAGAAGGACAACGGGCGCATTCACACCGGCTCGGTGCCGCCCGCCGGAACGGCGGTGTTCTTCACGTCCACCACGTCGGCCGGGCACGTCATGCTCTCCATCGGCGGCAACAGCGCCATCAGCACCGGGCCGACCGTGTACCAGACCAACACGTTCCGGGACCGGTCGGACTACCTGGGCTGGGCCTACGTCCCCAGCGGCTGGTGACCCGGAATGCGGATGACCTTCCTGAAGAAATTTTCGGCCACTCTTGCCGTCCTGATGGTGGCGCTCGTCGGCGTTACGGTGGCGCCGGGCGCGGCGTCCGCCGCGGCCCGCGACGGGGGCTGCGACAGCGGCGAATTCTGCTACTACTACAACAGCAACCAGGCCGGTTCGGTCTCCGACTTCACCGACTCCCTGGACGACTACGGCACGACCCAGCCGACCTGCTACGACTTCAAGGGCGCGGGCGCCGGCCAGGGCGTGTGCGTGAAGAACAACGCCGCGTCGGTGTGGAACCGGACCGGCAAGACCGTGCGGGTCTACTTCAACAGCAACTTCGCCGGTGCGAGCCAGGACTTCGCCGCCGGGGCGAAGGGCAACCTCAACGCCACGCTGAAGAACAACAACGCCTCGCACGAACTGCTGAGCGGGCCGACGGGCTGCAGCACGGACGGCACCAACAGCAAGCTGCCGAGCACCATCCTGGTCTACCGGGTCAGTCTCGGGCGAGTCGATCGGGTCGACTTCAAGACGTACGTCAAGAACGTCCTCCCGAACGAGTGGGTGCCGAGCTGGCCGAGCGCCTCGCTGGAGTCCGGCGCCGTAGCCGTCAAGAGCTACGGCTGGTACTGGGCGCTGCACTCGACCCGCAAGACCCCCGGCGGTCAGTGCTACGACGTCCGTGACGACACGGGCGATCAGGTCTACCGGCCGTCGTCGGCGCAGGCGTCGACCTCCGCAGCGGTGGACCGCACCTGGTCCACCCGGATGACCCGCAGCGGCAACATCCTGCAGGCGCACTACTGCGCGACCACGACCGCGTGCGGTGGCTGGGTGACGGGGGACTGGCTGTCGCAGTACGGCTCGCGTGATCTCGCGAACTCGGGCAAGACCTACCAGGCGATCCTGCGTTACTACTACCGCGACGTGGTCATCTCCTGACCTGACGGCCGAACCGTGCCGTCCGCCGCAGGTCCGCGGCGGGCGGCACGCTCGTGGCTGCGGCACGTCGGCCGGCGGCTGCGCGGCTACAGCTACCGGCTCGGGCACGTTCACCCGCCAGGTGTGCGGGCATCAGGCCGATCGGGACCACATTGCCGCAGTCAACCTCGCTGTTTGGGCCGAGCAGCACCACGCCCAGTCCCGGGACCTCCCCGCAGGGGGCCCGGTCACCAACGCCGGCCGAGGGGAAGGCTCTGACCCGCGCACACGCGCGGGCGAAACCGGCCCCGATGACGCAGGAACCGCACCTGCCCCACCCGGGGCGAGGCGCGGACGCCCGAGAAGGGCGCTGTCTCACAACTCCACCGAGTTATGAAACAGGCCGTAGGTGGACGTCAAACATCAAGCTTGACGCACGACTGTTCGTGCGATGGTTGCTTGGCCCCCAACTCGGACTGGGTGTTCCAGGTGGGTCTTGTCGATGGTTGCCGTGATGGTGGATGGGTTGCCGAGGAGATCGCCCATGTCGATGGTGAGGCGGTCCGTGCCGAATCGGGCCATGTGCGCGGCCAGGCAGGCTGTGCTGTTGGCGTTGGCGATGTCCTCGGGGACGCCGATCGACGGGGCGAACATCCGAGCGGCTGCCCGGCCGTGGCGGTCCGGGATCGAGTAGGCGTAGCAGCCCAACAGGCCGTAGCGGTCGCAGGCGGCACGTAGCAGGGCGAAGTCTGGGGAAAGGTCGGCCAACGCGGCGCGCGATCGGACTGGCAGGAGAAGCCTCGGCCGCCCATTCGAGGCCACGCAGGCGTTGCCGACGACGGCATCGTCAGCCAGGCCGAGGGCGGCTGTGACCGCCCTTAGCTCGGGTGCCTGGGTGACGCGCAGGTTCACCGGGCCCGGGTCGAACGACGCTGTCACGCTGTCGCGGTTTCGGATGGCCCAGCCTTCGAAGCTGCGGCTCGTCGTACTCAGCACGGCGTGGTGGTCGCTGCCGCCTTCGCGTATGGCGAGCAGCGCCAGGGCCGCGACGGTGCCGTGGCCGCAGGCAGGCAGTTCGCCTTCGGCGGTGAAGAACCGGAGCGAGTACGAGGGACGGCCGCGCTCAACTCCGGTGGCACGGATGAAGACGGCGTGCGAAGTGCCCAGTTCCCCGGGAATGCGGCATCGCTCCTCGTCGGTGTACGGCGCTTCGTCGAGAACAGCCGTCGGGCTGCCGCCCCGGCCCTGCCGTTGACATGCGTCGATGACCACTACCTCCGGCATGGCACCGGGTCGGTCGTCAGCAGCATCGTCAGGTCCAGCGCGGGCGCGCTGTGCGTCAACGCGCCGACCGAGATGAGGTCGACTCCCGTCTCGGCGATGGCGCGGACGCTGTCCAGACGGACGGTGCCCGAGGCCTCCAGCATGATCAGGGAGGCGTCGGCACGCTCGGCCCGGCTTTTCACGACCATTTCGATGTCGGCCACCGGCATGTTGTCGAGCATGATCCAGCGGGCCCCGGCATCGAGGGCCTCAACGGCCTGCGCCACGGTCTGCACCTCGACATCGGTCTCCACCTTCTGCCCGGTGCGCGCCATCCCGCGCCGGACCGCGTCGATCGCGGTGGTCACGCCGCCTGCCGCGGCGATGTGGTTCTCCTTGAGCAGCACCATCGCCGCGAGGTTGAGCCGGTGGTTGCGGCCGCCGCCGACGGTCACCGCGTACTTGTCCAGGGCGCGCAGGCTCGGCGCCGTCTTGCGGGTGTCCAGAATGCGCGCCTCGGTCCCGGCCACGGCCTGGACATAGCGGTCGGTGAGCGTCGCGATGCCGCACATGCGTTGGAGGAAGTTCAGCACCGTTCGCTCCCCGGTGATCAGGCTGCGCGCCGAGCCGGACAGGCGCACCAAGACATCGTCGCCGGTCAGCCTGGCGCCGTCGGGGACGAGCGCTTCCACTGTGACCTCGGGGTCGACCTGGGCGAAGACCTCGGCGACCACGGGGAGACCGCCGGCGATGCCGCATTGCCGGGCGCGGATCTCGGCCACGGCCGCCAGGCCTTCGGGAACGCTCCACGCGGTGGTGATGTCCTGGCCCGACTCATCCTCGGCCAGGGCAGCGGCGACGGCGGTTCGCGCCGCCAGTGAGGGGAACTCGGTCATGCTCCGTGGTCTCCAGTCCTGTGGTTACGAGCCGAAAATTTGAGGTGTCTAGCGCGCGGACCGCTGTCAGAACCGGTTGCGCTGGCTGTCGCCTCGGAGGCAGTGGGCGGGGTGTCGGCAAGCTCGGCAGCCCGCCCCCGCGACCACTCGATGACCGGACGCAGGGCCTCGCGGTCGTCGTGGCCGAGCGGGGTGAGGGTGTAGTTGCCGTTGCACAGCACCTCGGCGAGTCGAGCCTCTTGGAGCTCTGTGAGCCGTTGCCGCAGGACGCTTGACGACATGCAGTCGCAGCGCCGCTGCAGCAGCCGGAAGCCGAGCGGCTCGTTCCCCAGCTCCCAGATGATGCGCAGAGTCCAGCGGCGCCCGAACAGGTCCAGTGCCGCCATCTCCGGTCGGTCCATGGTGGAACCGCGGACCTGCCGGCCCGGCATGGGCGCTATCGCCGCGCCAAGCCGGCCCCGCCCATCGTCGTCAGTCGCGTACCTTGAAATCACCGTGGCTGGGCACGAACCCGGGGGCCATGCCCACGCAGTTGTTGATGGGTGCGCCCGCGAACTCCCACATCCAATACATCCGGTCGTGGCGGCCGTCGTCGTGCACAGTGAAGGAAACCTTCTTGCCGGTGACGTCCCTGTCGACACCGGGAAGGTTAACGTGCCCCTTGGTGATGACGCCGGTGGCGATCGCCACCTCGCCAGCCGTCATCAGGCAGGTGATGTCACCCTCGAAATCGCCCAGAACCTCGTTGGTCGTGCCGTTGCCGTGGAACACCTCGAACGTGCCGGTCGTGGCACCCGGCCCGCCGCGAGCGTCAATCTTGAATCGCACGGGATCCCCGGCCCGCTCTCCGAAGGCCTCGGAGAGTTCCCCGCTTACGGCCCCCCTGAGGCTGTCCCTCGACGAGTCTGCGGTCGCTCCCGACGATGTCACCCCCGTTGCCGTAACGATGCCTATCGCGACGGCCAGAACGACGAGTGCTCGCCGCCAGACCCTTTTTCTGGCCCTCATGTATCAGTCCCCTCCGTGAGTTCGGTACTGAAACAAGCCTCGGGAAGCGACGCTCGAGGTGGTCCCCCTTTATGGGGGATCTTCCTCCCTCGCGAGTGTGAGGTCCCTGGCACTCGGCGCCGGGACGAGCTCGCCGGGTGACCGCCGCAGTCCATCGGTGGGTCCTGACCCGACGCGTCCGTGGTGCGTAGGGTGGCACCCAGCCACTGCCGTAGTGAGTGCGAATCCTGCGGCGTGATGCCGGGTGCCAGGAACGCGCCGTGTGCTGCCGAGGGAGGCTCCTCGTAGTGCACCGTCACGCCGGCACCGAGCAGCCGGTCGCGGTAATCGCGCACGTCGTCAACGACGGGGTCGAGGGCGCCGACCGCGATGATCGCCGTCGCGGCGCCGGTGAGGTCGGCGCACTCCGGCGGGGTGCTGTAGGACGTGGGCGCGTTGTCATGCCCGGCGCCCCGGTAGGAGCGCCAGGCGGCGGCGAGCCGGTCGGCCTTCGGGAACGCGGTGGGGTCCCGGTGATAGGAGCCGGCGCGGCAGAGCGGATCGACCGGTGGGTGGGCGAGCACCTGCGCAAGCGAGGTCGACGCCCCGGTCGCGGAGTACGAGGGCGGCGCAGGCGGCGATAGTCCCGCCGGCGCTGTCACCGCCGACGGCGACCGGAACGCCGGCGGCGGTGGCCTGCTGCCGGGACCAGGCGAGCGCGGCGGTCACGTCGTGCAGGGCGGCCGGGTGCGGGTGCCTCGGCGCCACGCGGTAGTCGACGCTGGCGACGGTGACTCCGGCGATGTCGGCCAGGTCGGCGCAGGCGTGATGCCAGTCCTGCGCCGACCCGCGATGCCAACTGCCGCCGTGCGCCCACACCAGCCAGCGGCCGAATGGCCGTGCGGCTCGATCACGCGTACCGGCACCTGCCCGGTTGAGGTGTCGATGCGCGCCGTGTACCAGGCGGTGTCCCGGGTGTCCGGCATCTCGAGCCGGTCAGGCATCGGCATGGCAGCGCGTTACCTGCCCGGGACCGGGGCGGGCGCGGTGCGCGGCGTCCGCAGGAAGCTCACCACGGCGATCGTGGTGAGCACGCACAGGGCGGTGTTGACGCCGATGGCGGTGCGTACCGCAGTGAGGATGTTGCCGGCGGTCTCGCTGCCCAGGGAGGCGAGGGTGGCGCCGACGACGGCCGACATGACCGGGATGCCGAGGGTGATGCCGATCTGCTGGCTCATCGTCGCCAGGCCGGCGGCCAGACCCTGCTCCTTGTCGGGCAGGCCGGAGGTCGCGGTGACCATGAAGCCGACGATGGCGACGAGGTTGGCGACACCGCCGACGAAGGTGGCGACCAGCAGCAGCGGCATCCCGCTCGAGGAGGAGCCGAGCAGGAGCAGGACCAGCGTCGCCGCCGCCTGGACCGTCATGCCGAGGGCGAGCGCCCGCGGCGGGTTGCCCAGACGGGCGATCACCCTGGGGCCGAGGAACCCGCCGAGAACGGTGCCGATGCCGAGGACCGCGAACGACAGGCCCGCGGCCAGCGGCGAGTAGCCGAGGACCTCCTGCAGATAGAGGGTGAGCAGGAAGACCAGCGAGGTCTCGGTGGCGAACGCGAGGACGCCCGCCAGGTTGCCCCAGCCGACGGTGCGCTTGCGCAGGATTCGGACCGGCACCAGCGGCTCGGCGACCTGCCGTTCGATCACCCAGAAGGCCACCAACAGCACGGCGCCGGCGAGCAGACCGCCCCAGGCCCGGACGTCGGACCAGGCGTGTTCGGCGGCGCTGGTGAGACCGAAGACGATGGCGAGCAGACCGCCCGTGACGGTGACGGCACCCGGCACGTCGAGGCGGGGACGCTGATCGGGGCGGCTCTCGGCGAGCACGAACGGGGCGACCGCCAGGACGGCCACGGCGACGACGACGTTGATGAAGAACGCCCATCGCCAGCTCAGCAGGTCGGTGACGACCCCGCCGAGAATGGCGCCGGTGGTGAAGCCCGCGGCCATCAGCGCGCCGTTGAGGCCGAGCGCCCGGTCACGCCGGGGGCCCTCCGGGAACGAGGTGGTCAGCAGCGAGAGAGCGGCCGGGGTGACGGCCGCGGTCGCCAGGCCCTGCGCGACACGGGCAGTCAGAAGCAGGGCCGGATCGGTGGCCAGACCGCCGGCCAGCGAGGAGATGCCGAGCAGCGCGATCCCGGCCAGGAACAGCCGGCGCCGGCCGAAGATGTCGGCGACCCGGCCGAACAGCAGGGTGAAGCCGGCCGCGAACAACGCGAAGGAGGTCGCGATCCACTGCAGCCCGGACAGTGAGAAGCCGACCTCGGCGCCGATCACTGGGAGCGCGACGTTGAGGATGGAGAAGTCGACCGCCAGGGTGAAACTCGCGGTCAGCAGGACGGCGAGGATGAGACGGTCTCGGCCGCTGGCCGCGGCTGAGGTCTGGTGTCTGCGGGTCTCGGGAATCGAGTCCGTGCGGGTCATCGAGGTGGCCTCCGCGTCGTGGTGACGGATCGGGAAGTACGGCGAGTGGTCGCCATCGACGACCCTGAACTGCGACGTTGCCGACAGCCAGACCACTGCGCTGCCTACGCAGAGCCAGACTGGTAATGACAGGGACAGGCAGTGCGCGATCAGGTTGGGCAAGATGGGGAACATGCAGGGTGAGAACGGGGGCCGTGGTGAACTGGCGGACTTCCTCCGCAGTCGACGTGCACGGGTGCGGCCCGACGATGTCGGGCTCGTGTCGCACGGCCCGCGGCGGGTGCCCGGGCTGCGGCGGGAGGAGCTTGCCCAGCTGGCCGGGGTGAGCCCGATCTATTACACCCGGCTAGAACAGGGGCAGAGCACCAATGCGTCCGAGTCGGTGATCGACGCCATCGCCCGGGCCCTGGCGCTCACCGACGACGAACGCGCCTACCTGCACGAACTCGCCCGGCTGCGGCCGGCGAAACGGCGGCGGGCCCAGCGGCCCGAGTCGGCTCGGCGCGGGGTGGAGCAGCTGATCACCGCGATGCGTGACGTGCCGGCGCTCGTGCTGGGCCGCCACACCGAGGTGTTGGCGTGGAACGAACTCGGTCATCTGCTGTTCGCCGGGCACTACGACCGGACGGCTCCGAGCCGCCCCGCAGACCGGCCGAATCTGACGCGCATGCTGTTTCTCGACCCGCACACGCGGGAGCTTTACCGGCGCTGGAACGAGGAGGCCAGCCGCTCCGTGGCGTCGCTGCGGATGACGGCGGGCCGCTATGCCGACGACGCGGCGCTGACCGCGCTGGTCGGGGAGTTGATTGTCAAGAGCCCGGAGTTCGCGGCGTGCTGGGCCAAACATCCCGTGCAGGTGTGCACGGCGGGCACGAAATATCTGCACCACCCGGTCGTGGGGGACCTGGAACTCGACTACGAGGCCCTCCATCTTCCGGAGGACGACGGACACCGGCTGCTGACGTACACGCCGGCGCCGGGGTCGAGTCATGAGGCCGCGCTCCAGTTGCTGAAAGTGTCCACCCGTTCGGTGGTCGACGTCCGGCGCCGTCCGGTGGCCGCCGACCACGCCGGCTGAGCATTCCTCGCATCACCGGCCACGGCTGCTCGTAACCCGACATCTCAGGCCGCACGCCGGGGAGCCGCCCGGCGTGCTCATCGTGGGCAGGAACATGGATCTGCAACTGGACGGCAAAGTCTTCCTGGTAACCGGGGCCTCTGCCGGGATCGGCGCGGCGACGGTGGAGTTCCTCAGCGAGGAGGGCGCCGTAGCTGTCGGTGTGGCACGCGCACCGGCGCCGGACTCCGCCGGTCACTGGCTCGCGCGGCGGTCCGCACGGCCGCCGAGACTCTGGGCGACGGCTGCCGAATCCCTGCCCCGCCTCCGGCGGCGTTCGGCATCGTCGACCCGGATACCGCGGCCAGCCTGGCCGCCCGCATGGTCCCTCAGCCGCTATGCACGTTTACCGAATCCACCCGCTTACGCGGGGCCGTCGACCGCGTCGGCTCTAACCGCGAGCTCGCGGATATGGATCGCCTATACAACCAGCAGGCAGGACCTGCGCGGTGTCTACGACGGCACGTGATGCCGAGATCGACGCCCACTCACTGCTCCTGCCGGTCCGCCCGCCAGCGGACCGTCCACGAGGCACCGGTCCCCACCGCCTGACACCCGCCCCGGCGACCCGCTGACCATCGGCTTCAAGATCTGTGGCTCGCATCACGCGACGGGGCTGTCACACGCCTTGGATCACCGGCATCTCCATGACCGTAGGCACGCCGCGCGCCCGTCCGTGCGGCCCGCAACTCCACGAGCAGGAGCTTGATTGTGAACGAGCAGATCACCCACCGGCAGGTCGCGCTGATCACGGGGGCGAACAAGGGGATCGGCCGCGCGACCGCCGAGCAGCTCGCCGCCCTGGGCATGACGGTCCTGATCGGCGCCAGGAACGCGCGGCACGGCGACGAGGCCGCCGCGGCGTTACGCGCGGCGGGGGGCGAGGCGCACGCGATCACCCTGGACGTCACCGACCCGGCCACCGTCCTGGCGGCCGCGAGGCAGGTCGAGGAGCGTTTCGGCCACCTCGATGCGCTGGTCAACAACGCCGGCATCTCCGGCGCCGGCAACGTCGCTCCCTTGGACGTCCGCGGGCAGATCCCGAGCGTCGCCGACCTGAACATCGTCCGGGCGGTGTTCGAGACCAACGTCTTCGGGGTCATCACGGTGACTAACGCCATGCTCCCGCTGCTGCGGCGGTCACCGGCGCCGCGCATCGTCAACCTGACGAGCGACGCCGCCTCGCTGACCATCACCAGCGACCCGGACGGTCCGTTCGCGGGGCTGCCCCCGGTGGCCGGGTACGCGCCGTCAAAGACCGCGCTGAACGCGCTGACCCTGCAGTACGCCAACGAGCTGCGCAAGGACGGCATCCTCGTCAACGCCGCCGCCCCCGGCTTCTGCGCCACGGACATCAACCAGCACACCGGGCACCGCACCGCCGCCCAGGGCGCCGCGGTCGTGGTGCGTCTGGCCACGCTCGGCGCGGACGGACCGACCGGCGGGTTCTTCAGCGAGAACGGCCCGATCCCCTGGTAGCGGCCCGGTGAGCGGATCGACCACCAGGGGTGAACGAGCCCGGACACCCGACCAGACCTGAATCGCCCATCAACCGGCAAGGAGCATCCCATGAACCTCACACTGTGGATCGTCGCCGGACTGCTGTCCGCCGTCCTCCTGGTCAGCACCGCCAAGATGTTCGTACCCAGGGAGAAAATCGCCGCCGTTGGCCACGCCGGGGAATGGGTCCTGGACTTCAGTCCTGGCGCCCTCAGGGCCATCGGAACCCTCGAAATCCTGGCCGCGGTGGGCCTGATCATGCCCGCCGTACTCGACATCGCGCCGGTCTTGGTGCCGGTGACCGCTGTCTGTGTGGCGTTGTTGTTCGTCGGTGCGGCGGCTATGCGCCTGCGCCGTGGCGAGACGCTGACGATCGTGCCCGACCTGATCTATCTCGCCCTGGCCGCCTTCCTGGCCTGGGGCCGCTTCGGCCCCGAGTCCTTCACCGGCTGACCGAGCGCGGCGCGACCCGGCGCTGGCGGCCGCCCGCGGTTCGCCAGGCCAGCCACGCGAATGCGCCGTACGCCCATCGAGCGGTGCCGTGAACTCTCATACCACCAAGATCGTCGACTCGGACGCCATGACGCCTCCCCTCCTCAGGGGAATCAACTCCCTCGGCGCCTGATGCCAGCCGGACGCTGTGACTTCAGGGCCGGACCACCTCACAAGCACCTGGGCTTTGGCCGGTCTACGGCGGCGACCGTCAGGAGGTGACCGGCGTCGTCGTACCCGTGGGGCTTGCCGATGGCGACGCCGGGTCGGTGGACGCGGAGGCGCTGGGCGCCGGGCTGCTCGGCCCCGGAGTGCCGCTCGACGGGGTCGGACCAGGCGTGGACGGGGACGGGGTGGGGGTGCCGGACGGGCCGGGCGTGCCGGACGGGCTGGGGGTGCCGGACGGGCTGGGGGTACCGGACGGGCTGGGCGGGGCGGTGGTCGGGGACAGCGAGGGGGCACCGGTCGATCCGGGCGTCGGCTTCGTGGTCGGTGGCCTGGTGGCCGGACTTGTGGCCGTCGGCTTCGGTGCGCCGGTCGCCGGGCGTGCAGTCGCCGGGGCGGCGGTCGGCTGCCGCACCGACTCGGTCCGGGCCACCTGATCAGTCGGCGGGATGTCGGTGGGAGACGGACCGGAGACCGCGGCGGCACTGGGCGTCGCCAGGAGATCCGGCGTGGGGGTGGCCGGTGCCGGCCGGAGGCCCGGCGCGCCGGTGGCCGGCGCCGGCGCGGCGCTGCCGGGGTCAGCCTCGGCGTCTCCGATCAGCGCGAAGCCGAGACCCGCTCCGCCGACCAGCAGGGCGGCGAGGGCTCCGGTCGCGACGGGCAGCGCGGCCGAACGGGGTGGGCGGGGACGCCGGTGGGCGGGCAACGAACGCTCCTGACCTGCTGGGATGGGGCTGGCGCGACGACGCCGACCCATGACCCTGCCGCCCGCCCTGCGCGAGCGCCAATGGCCAGACGGCGGAGGTGGCCGGGATCACGACCAGGCAGGCATGCGGCGGCCGAAGCAGCCATCAGACCGACATGTCGGACCAGTGCACCGATGCGGCGGAGGCCATCGCGCTGTTGCGGCTCGCCGAGCCGGCAGTAGTCAACCGGCTGCGGCCGCCGCCGCGCGGCACCCCGCCGTCGGGCGGCGTTCCTGAGGGTCGCCAACCTGATGACGCCTCGGCGTGGCTCCTGGCGCCGGGGATTCTCGCCCGGTTGCTCTCGTCCGGCCGGCGCATCACGCCGGTGCCGGCTCACCGGCCGCTGGTGGCGGAGGTCCAGGACCTGCTCGCCCGATGGGTCGGGCCGAGCGGGGGCGCCGGGGAAGACCGCCCACCCGGCGCGACCGTCGCGCACACGCGCTGATCGACGCCCTTATGGTCGCCGCTAAGGCGTGAGACACAGGCGTCCCGGCGTTCTACAGCGCGGAGATCGAGGCGGGCGCGCGCTCGGCCCGGCTGAGGGCGCGCAGCACGTTGGTAGCGCCGTGCCGACGTATGGCGATGCGGGAGAGCACGTCGACGACGGTCTCGATGGCCTGGGCGGGCAGTTCGGGCGCCGGAACGCCGACGCTGTAGGCGAGATCGTCGCAGTGGACGGCGACTTCCAGGAGCCGACTCGTCACGAAGTCGTCCAGGCTGATCGACCACGCTCCCCAGGTTGGGCGGCGCACCGCCCGAGAAGGCGCAGTCGGCAGCACGGCTCGTAGTTCTCTCACGGTGGCTTCGACGCGGGCGGCAAGCGCCGCCGGGCCATCCGCGGCGTCCTGTTCGCCGCTGGTGCGGATGAGGACGTTGAACGGATCATCGAGGTCTGACCCGATCCAACTCACCAGCGCGTAGTACTTATGCAGTGGGATGACCTTCTCGGTGGGCACCGGTTCGGCGAGCACCTTGGGGATGAAGAAGATCTGCCCGGCCAGGTGTCCGGCCAGCCCTCGAACGCTCAGCTTCGCCAACGCGCTCGGCTCATGCCAGGCAGCGGCCACCTGCGGGGCGGCGAGCAGCTTCGCCGCCGACGCTGCCGCACTCAGGTAAAGCTCTCGGATCTGCGCCATGTCGAAGCTCCCGGGGTCGGCGGTGCATGCCTGTGTCCGGCAACGTCAACAGCACGATCCCGGAGTGCATTCCACCTCGCCGCCCCCGTTCCACCGGAAGTCGCGCGTGGCGAAAGCTGCCGTTAGCCAGTTCTCGCTCCACTGGCGAGCCTCGAAAATTTGGATGCTCACCCCGCAAAGCATTCGGGCTGTTCATGCAAACCGATCCCGGATATTGTCCCCGCCATCGTCTCAGGCAGGAGGTTTCCGGTGGTCAGGAAGCGTGCGCTTCGCATTGTCGTCGGTCTCGCCGCACTCTCGCTCGCCGTCACCGGCTGCGGCCGCTCGACCAGCGGCCAGACGCCGCAGGCCGGTGCCTCCGCCTCGGTCGCCGCCGACGCCAAGGCGGCCGACCTGGTCCCGGCCGCCCTCAAGGACAAGGGCGTCCTGCGGGTCGCCACCGCCGAGGGCTACCCGCCGATGGAGATGTACAAGGAGGGGACCCAGGACCTGATCGGCGTCGACCCGGAGCTGGCGGCGGCGATCGCCGGGCGGCTCGGCCTGAAGCTGGAGATGACCAACGCCAGCTTCCCCGGCCTGATCCCCGGTCTGCAGGCCGACCGGTGGGACCTGGCGATGTCCTCGATGAGCGACACCGAAGAGCGGCGCAAGGCCGTCGACTTCGTCGACTACTTCCAGGCCGGCGGCGCCATCATGGTGGCCAAGGGCAACCCGGCCGGGGTGAAGGACCTGGCGGACCTGTGCGGCCGCGCCGTGGTGCTCGCCAAGGGCAGCTCGAACCTCGCCATCGGCGAGAAGCAGAACACCTCGTGCGCCAAGAAGATGACCATCTCGCAGAGCGAGGACGCCCCGACCGGCCTGCTGCAGATCGACGCCGGGCGCGCGGTGGCCACCATCGTCGACTACCCGGTGGCCAAGCTGCTGGCCACGCAGAGCGGCAAGTACGAGGTGCTGGAGGCCCAGTACGAGGCCGGCCCGTGGGGCATCGCGATCGACAAGAAGGACAGCCAGCTGCGCGACGCCGTCCAGCGGGCCCTGCAGGAGCTGATCGACTCGGGCGATTACACCAAGCTCCTGGAGAGGTGGGGCGTGCAGGGCAGCGGTGTGCAGACCGCGACGGTCAACGACCAGAAGTGAGCACACCGGTGGACACGACCGCCACGGGCCCGGCCTCGGCCGGGCCCGCCGGCCCGGAGGTGAACCGGATCAGTCACCCGCTGCGGCCGGGGCGCTGGCTGGCCGCCGGGGTGACCGCCCTGGTCCTGGCCTGGCTGGCCTGGAGCATCGCGATCAACCCGAACCTGCACTGGGACATCGTCGTCAAGTACCAGTTCGACCGGGTGATCCTTCAAGGGCTCTGGGTCACCGTCCAGCTCACGGTCGCGTCCATGGTGATCGGTGTGGTGCTGGGCGTCGTCGTGGCGCTGATGCAGGTCTCCGACAGCCGCGTCCTGCGCGCCGGCGCCATGGCCTACGTGTGGTTCTTCCGCGGCACGCCGCTGCTGGTGCAGCTGATCTTCTGGTTCAACATCGCGCTGATCTTCCCCGAGGTCGGGTTGGGCGTGCCGTTCGGCGGCCCGAAGTTGATGACCTGGGAGACGAACACCCTGGTCACCGGATTCGTGGCGGCGCTGCTCGGGCTGAGCATCAACGAGGGCGCCTACATGAGCGAGATCGTTCGGGCCGGCCTGCGTGCGGTCGACCCCGGCCAGCAGGAGGCCGCGGCGGCCCTGGGCATGTCTCGCATGAAGATCATGAGGCGGGTGGTGCTGCCGCAGGCGATGCGGATCATCGTGCCGCCGACCGGCAACCAGTTCATCTCCATGCTGAAGACCACCTCGCTGGTCTCGGTGATCGCCGGCGCCGACCTGCTCACCGTCGCCCAGCGCCTCTACCTGACCAACTTCGAGGTGATCGCCCTGCTGATCGTCGCGTCCGTGTGGTACCTGGTCCTGACCACCGTCGCCAGCATCGGCCAGTACTACCTGGAACGCCGGTTCAGCCGCGGCTTCGGCGCCATCGCGCCGGGAACCCTGCGCGGGCGGATCACCCGCAACCTGCGCTTCACCGGGAGCGCCCGATGACCGCGCCCATGGTGCAGTGCCGGTCCCTGCGCAAGAGCTTCGGCCGGCTGGAGGTGCTGCGCGGCATCGACCTGACCATCGAACGCGGACGGGTGGTCTGCGTGGTCGGCCCGTCCGGCTCCGGCAAGTCCACCCTGCTGCGCTGCCTCAACCACCTCGAGGAACCGCAGGCCGGCCGCGTCTACGTCGACGGCGAACTGATCGGATACTCCGAACGCGGCGGCCGGCTGCGGCCCCTGCCGGACGCGCGGCTGCGCCGCCAGCGCGAGTCGATCGGCATGGTCTTCCAGCGCTTCCACCTGTTCCCGCACCGCACCGCCCTGGAGAACGTGATGGAGGGCCTGGTCGCGGTGAAGGGCGTCCCGACCGCCGCCGCGCGGCGGCGGGCCGCCGACCTGCTCGACCGGGTCGGACTGGCCGACCGCGCCCACCACTACCCGGCGCAGCTGTCCGGCGGGCAGCAGCAGCGGGTGGCCATCGCCCGCTCGCTGGCCATGTCGCCGAAGCTGATGCTCTTCGACGAGCCCACCTCGGCGCTCGACCCGGAACTGGTCGGGGAGGTGCTGGAGGTGATGAAGGACCTCGCGGCGAGCGGCATGACCATGATCGTGGTGACCCACGAGATGGGCTTCGCCCGGGAGGTCGGCGACCACCTCGTCTTCATGGACGAGGGCCTGATCGTCGAGCAGGGCCCGCCCCGGGAGGTGCTCGCCGCGCCGCGGCACGACCGTACCCGCGCCTTCCTGTCCAAGGTGCTCTGATGACGCGGCTGGACCTGCTGGTCACCGGCGGGCACGTGGTCGACGGCACCGGCTCGCCGGCCCGCCCCGCCGACGTGGGCGTGCGCGACGGGCGGCTCGTGCTGCTGCCCCCGGGCAGCGGCACCCCTGCCGAGACGGTCATCGGCGCGTCCGGGCTCACCGTCGCGCCGGGCTTCATCGACGTGCACACCCACTCCGACCTGCTCGCCGGGGACGACGCGCAGCGGGAGGTGCTGCGCCGGGCGCCGCTGCTGCAAGGGGTCACCACGGAGATCTGCGGCAACTGCGGCATCAGCCCCTTCCCGGTCCCGCCCCAGCGTGCCGAACCGGTGCGGGAGCTGATCGCCGCGACGTTCGGGCCACCCGCGTCGGCGTACGGGTCGTTCGCCGAGTTCGCCGACGCCCAGGGCGTGGCCCGGCGCAACCACCTGGCCGCCCTCGTCGGTCACGGCACGCTGCGCGCCGCCGTGGTCGGCTTCGCCCAGCGGCGGGCCACCCCGGCGGAGATCCAGGCGATGTGCCACCTGCTCGACGAGGCCCTGGCTGCGGGCGCCGCCGGCCTGTCCACCGGCCTGATCTACTCCCCGGGCGTCAACGCCGGCACCGACGAGGTCATCGCGCTGGCCCGGGTCGCGGCCGCGCACGGCAAGCCGTACGTGACACACCTGCGCGACGAGATGTCCCAGGTCGAAGCCGCACTCGAGGAGGCCATCGAGATCGCCACCGCGGCAGGGGCGGCGCTGCAGGTCTCCCACCACAAGACCGCCGGCCGGCGCGCCTGGGGCGCCACCGTCCGCACCCTCGCCCGACTCGAACAGGCGCGCGCCGACGGGCTGGACGTCACCTGCGACGTCTACCCGTACACCGCCGGCAGCACGGCCCTGCACGCGATGTTGCCGCCGTGGCTGATCGCCGACGGCGTGCCGGCGATGCTCGCCGCCGCCGCCGAGCCGGCGGTCCGCGAGCGGATCCGCCACGACCTGGTCGCCGGCGTGCCCGGCTGGGAGAACACCGTCGGCAACGGCGGCTGGGACCTGATCCGCGTCGCGTCCGCACCGAACAACCCCGACGCGCAGGGGCACACCATCGCCGACCTGGCCGCCGCGGCCGGCGTCGACCCCGTCGACTACGCCTGCGAGCTGCTCGCCGCCGAGCACGGCGACGTCACCATCCTCAGCCACTCCATGCACGAGGACGACGTACGCCGGGTGCTGGCCAGCCCCCTGACCATGCTGTGCTCCGACGGCGTACCGAAGGGGGGTCGCCCCCACCCGCGGTGGGCGGGCAGCTTCGCCCGGGTGCTCGGCCACTATGTTCGCGACGTGGGACTGCTGGACCTGCCGGGGGCCGTGCACAAGATGACCGGGATGCCCGCGGCCCGCTTCGGCCTGCGCGACCGAGGGCTGCTCGCCGACGGGTACGCCGCCGACCTGGTGGTCCTCGATCCGCAGCGGATCGCCGACGGCGCCACCTACGACGATCCGCTGGCGCCGCCGCACGGGGTGCGGTGCGTGCTCGTCGGCGGCCGGGTCGTCGTTAACGGCGGTGAGGTCACCGACGCGCGGCCGGGCCGGGTGCTGGCCGTACCCGATCGGCAGTCCGCCGCGCCGGGGCGGCGATGAGCCCGGCGGTGCGCATCGGGGCGATGGTGCGGCGCCTCGACGACGGCCACACCCTCTCGACCGACCCGGACCTGGTCCTGCCGCTGGCCAGCGTCGGCAAGGTGCTGCTCCTCGGCGAGGTGGCCCGCCGGCTCGCCGACCGGACCCTTGAGGCGGACCAGCCGGTCGAGCTGCTCGACGCCGACCGGGAGGTCGGCGGCACCGGCCTGCTCGGCCAGCTGTCACCCCGGCGGTGGACGGTCGCCGACCTGGCCACGGCGGTCGCCACGGTCAGCGACAACGCCGCCACCAACGCCCTGCTGCGGCTGGTGACCCTGGACGCCGTGCAGGACCTGGCCCGCGGCGCCGGGCTGCGGGACACCACCGTGCACGACCGGATCCGCGCCGCACGCGGCCCCGGCGTACCGCAGACCTTCGCCACCGGCACCGCCGGAGAACTCTGCGCCTTCCTCGCCGAGGTGGCGGCGGGGACCTGGCACAGCCCGCAGGCCTGCGAGCTGCTGCGCGGCTGGCTCGCCGGGAACACCGACCGCACGATGGTCGCCGACTCCATCGGCCACGACCCATGGTCGGGCGACGGCGTCCGGGTGGAGAACAAGACCGGCACCGACACCGGGGTACGCGCCGACACCGGCATCGTGTCCGGCCGGCACACCGTCGTCTACGCCGTGATCGCCGCGTTCGCGCCGGGGGAGGAGCGGGCCGCCGTCGCCGAACTGCGCCGCTGGGGTACGGCGGTCGACCGGCTCGCCGGACCCCACCGCTGCGACAACTCCTGACTGAGCGCCGCCGCCGCGTCGCGCAGCCGCTCGACGAAGCTGCCGACCACCGGGTTGGGATTGCCGGAGCGCAGCGCCACGCCGATCTCCCGGTACAGCTTGGCGTGGGCGAGCGGCCGCACCACCACCTGACCGGGGTTGCGCAGGCCGAGCGACGGCACCAGCGCCACCCCGACACCGGCCCGGACCAGGCCCAGCACGACCTCGTAATGGTCGCTGCGGCAGCGAATGCGCGGCGCGAAGCCTTCCGCCCGCGCCGCCAGCTCCAGCACCGACACCTCGCCCTGCACGCCGAGGGTGGTGATCCACGGTTCGGCGGCAAGGTCGGCGAGCCGCAGCCGCCGCCGGCGGGCGAGCGGATGATCCGCAGGAAGCACCACCAGCTGGGGGTCCACCATCAGCGGCTCGACCTTCGCATACGGCGATTCCTGCGCCGGGCTCAGCGGATGGTCGAAGACCACCACCAGGTCCAGCTCACCCTGGTGCAGGCGGGGAAGTAGCTCGTGCGGCTGCCCCAGGATCAGCGCGAGCTCGACCTGCGGATGGTCCCGGGTGAAGCTCGACAGCGCGCGCGGCAGCAGCTCGGTGCCCGCAGTGGCGAAGAACCCGATCCGCAGCATTCCCTGGCGGCCCTCGCCGTGTGCGGACAGCTCGTCGCGGGCGGCCGACATCAGATCGGAGATCTGCTGCGCGTAGTCCGCCAGGCGCTGGCCCGCGACGGTGAGCCGCAGGCTGCGCGGCCCCCGGTCCACCAGGGCCACCCCGGCTTCCTGCTCCAACGCGGCGAGCTGGTGGGAGACCGCGGACGGGCTCAGCTGAAGGCGCTCCGCGGCGGCGACGATGGTGCCGTGACGGGCGATCTCCAGGATGACCTGCAGGCGGGCGGTGTTGAACATCGGCGGGTTGCCTCCCTGGGGTCAGGACCCGGCGCCGCGTTCCCAGGAAGCGGTTGCCACACGGTAACGCCTCATGATGGTGTACGCCGTACACCATCCTCGGTGGTGAAGTGGCCGGCTGGACGGCTGACCAGTGGATGAAGGGATCTCTGTCTCGCCGCCGCCCTGTCCGACCTGTGGATGACCCTGTTCTGTCCGGGAATCGGAAACGCGTTCGGTTATCCCGACGGCGCCGCGCGGCGCCGAGGGCGGCAGTCATCGCTCACCGGGCCGTCACGAACCAAAGATCGCGCGGTAGCGGGGTATGAGGCCGATGGTGAGCCTCCGGCCGGGTCGGTGCCCGTAGCCTGTCCTCAGGCGAGGACGGTGCGGAGGTCCGGAGGACGTCGATGGTGACCGAAGGCGGCGCCGACACGGCGGCTCCGATCCCACGGGACCCCGGCCGCCCCGCGTTCCTGGAGCTCTTCTTCGACCTGACGTACGTCTTCGCCATGATCTCCCTGGTCAAGACGCTCGCCGACGACGTGAGCTGGACCGGCGCCGGCCAGACGCTGGTCCTGCTGCTCGCGTTCACCCTGGTCTGGGCGATCACCACGTGGGCCGCCGACACCCTGGACCTGATGCGGCCCGCGGTCCAGGTGCAGTTCATCGGCGTGGCGGCCGGCAGCCTGCTGCTGGCGGCCGCGGCACCCGACGCCTACGACGGGCGCGGCCTGCTCTTCGCGATCACCTACCTGGCGATCCACCTCGGTTCGAGCATCTACTACCTCCTGCTCGTGCCGAGCGCGGCCGAGCCGCGTCGCAGCGGCCGGATCTTGTTCTGGTACAGCATCGCCGCCATCGGCTGGATCGGCGGCGGGCTGGCCACCGGCCACACCCGCCTCCTGCTCTGGGCGGCGACCATCGCCATGGAGTACGTCGCCGCCTCACTCGGCTGGCCGCTGCCGAAGCTTGGAAGATCGCAGCCGCAGGAGTGGCGGCTGGTCGGCGAGCGGGTGGCCGAGCGGTACCGGCAGTTCGTCATCATCGCCCTCGGCGCGGCCATCTTCGTCATCGGGACGACCTTCACCGTGAGCGGCTACACCTCGGACCGGGCGTGGGCGCTCCTGGTGGTGTTCACGATCGTGGTGCTGACCTGGCGGATCTACATCTACCGGGCCGGCGAGCTGCTGACCGAGGCCATCGCGCGATCGACGAACCCGTCACTGCTCACGCAGTCCGCCGCGGTCACTCACCTGATCATGGTGGCGGGCATCGCCGGCATGGCGGTCACGAGTCACCTCGTCGTGATGCGTCCCTTCGGGCAGACGCCGCCCTCGTGGGCTGCGGTCATCCTCGGCGGACCGGCGCTGTTCCTGGTCGGTCGCGCGGTGCTGGACTACACGGTCTTCGGTCGGATATCCCGGTCCCGGCTGGCCGGGCTGGTCCTGCTGGCCGGCGCGGCGCCGGCCGCGAGCCTGCTGCCGCCGGTCGCGGTCGCGCTGCTCGCCATGAGCATCCTGGCCCTGGTCGCTGCGGCGAACCTGGTGAGCACCCACCGGCACGCCCGCACGCCGATGCCACCGGCGCTCCGGTGACCCTCACCCGGTCGGCACGGTCACCCGGACCGGCCGCGCGTGCGCGGGCAGCGTCTCCCAGGCCAGGATCAGCAGCAGCACCAAATTCGCCACGACCAGGATCGCCAGCGGCGGAAGCAACGCCATCACGGGGCCGATGACGCAAAGCACCACGATCCCCACCGCCCGGGACCAGAGGACCCGTCCGGTGACCACGGCGTCGAACAGGCAACTCCCGAGCAGGAACAGCGCCGGCCCGCCCAGGATGGCGGCGATCCAGGCAGCCGGAGCCGCACCGAACGGCCGGTCGACGACCAGCGAGACGCTGGTCGACACCACCAGCACCCCGGCCACCATCACCAGATGGCTGTACGAGGTGGAGGTGCCGGACCGGACCCGCTCCACCACTGTGACGGCCGGCGGTGCGAGCAGTTGCCGTACCCGCTGGAAGTAGAGCTGAAAGAGCACGACGGCGCTGGCGAACCCGACGAAACTCGTGGCCACCCGGCCGGCCTGGAAGCCGCTGCCGGCCAGCCCGATGCCGCCGCTCAGGATCAGCTCGCCGAGGGCGATGATGAAGATCTCTCGGTGCCGCTCGGACAGGTGGGCGCCGGTGAAGATCTGACTGGCCAGTTCCGTGCGACCAAGCTTCGGCGTCGGCCAGCCCAACCGGGCCGATCCGAGGTCGACCGCCACCGCGACCGACCAGAGCAGCAGCCGGGCCGTTCCGTGCACGAACACGCCGGCGACCCACGGCAGCGCCGTGATGCCCAACCAGAAGAACACCCGGATGCTGCGGGCCTGGATCGGGCGATTCACTCGGGTGCCGGGGATGAGGACGGCGTCGCGGACGAGATGGATGCCGAAGTACGCCGCGACGAGCAGCCAGCCGTACTCGGCGAAGGCGTACGGCACCGCGATCGCCATCAACAAGGTGCCGAACATGACCGCCAGGACGGTGGCCTGGATGACCGGCAGCCGCGGATTGAACAGATCGGTGAGCCACGCGGTCAGTACCCACACCCACCAGGCGGCCATCAACAGGACGGCGGTCTGGGCGGCGCCCCGCAAGGTGAGGTTCTCGGCCAGCCCCGCCGAGAGCCTGGAGAGCATGAAGATGTAGACCAGGTCAAAGAAGAGCTCCAGGAACGTCGGATATTCAGGCTCACCGCGGCGGCGAAGGATCCGGGGGAGCGGGCTGGGCCTCACGGGTCTGCCTCCTTCGGCACGCCCCTCGGGGGCGGAGGCACGCTTCTGTCGCCAACCTACAAAAGCGGAGGTCGCCAAAGAGCGGAAACGGACCAGCAGGGCGGAGCAATACACCGGTCATCGGCGCGACACCCCAGACCGTGGGCGATGCAATCCCACCGATGGCCGCCACGAGATGGCGGAGGTGGGCGATCAGGCCAACCAGGTCCGCCCGGTAGGTCCCGCGCGCGCCCTCCCGGCAGGCCCGGTCTGCAGCTGCGGGTGAGCTCGCAGCCGCGCTGGCGCAGCCTCGCCAACATTTCTCCCGCTCGTCCCGTTCCAACGGAATGCCGGCGGCGTCGCCGCAGGGCGCCGTGGTGATTCGCCCGATGGGGATGAGGCCGGATCACCCCGCGTCGAAGCAGGCTGTCGAGGTACCAGTTCGCACAACGAAGCGATGTGACGCGTTCCAGCCGTTCGACGGGGGATCGGCCGGGGAGGAGAATCAGGTGGAATACGAGGATTTCATCAATGCAGTGGCCACGCGGGCAAAGGTGTCGACCGATCAGGCGGCGACACTGACAAGCGTGACGTTGGAGACGTTGGCGGATCGGATCAGCGCCGGCCAGGCTGAGGACCTCGCCTATCAGCTTCCGGATCGACTTGCCGATCACCTGAGCAGACCGCTCGGAGGGGAAATGGCCACCGCGTTCGGGCTCGACGAGTTTGTGCAGAGGGTGGGGGATCGTCCGGGGGTCGACCGTGCGCTCGCCGGTGCCGGGGTCCGTGCGGTGCTCACCACCCTACGTGAGGCCGTAACCCGAGACGAGTTCGAGAATGCCATGGCCCAACTTCCCGAGGAGTTCTCGCAGGTGATCGAACCGGTGGGGGCCGGTGGCGGGCGGCGCCGCGGGTCGTAGGACGCAGAGTTGAAGCAGGAGCGGTCGGTACGACGCCCAGCTCCTGGGCGAGGTTGTGCATGCTCACGGAATCGACGCGTGGTCGGCGAGCGCGACGGCGGCGTGCAGCACCCGGTCGCGCGCGGCGAGGACCCGGCTTGCGCGCTGTCCACGTCGCTGCGCTCAATGTGGCCGCTTGGCGGGGAGCGACGGCATCGGAGGCATGCCATGATCGCCGCTCCCGGAGCGGCGATCATGGCGTGACGTGTGTCAGCTCGCGAAGGCCAGCATCGCATTGGCGATGAGGATGACCGCTTCGAGCCCGATCCCGACGGTGGCGCTGACGGGGAGCCGGCCCAGGCGGCGCCGCGCGTCCAGCCCCAACACGATCGCCGCGATACCGAGCGCGGCCGGCAGCCCGGACCGGTAGACGATGATGCCGGTGGGCAGGCCGAGGACCGCGAGCACCAGCGACCACACCGCGGTCGAGCCGGGCTTTTGCCGCAGGGCCACCCGCGCCGCCACTGCGAAGACGACCACCGCGGCGAGCAGGGCGATGCCTGCGACGGGCCGCCGGCCGTGCCGGCCCGGTCCTGCTTGGCCTTGGTGGCCCAGTTCCGCAGCATCCCTTGCTTGACGCCCAGCTCCTAGGCTGCGTCGCAGTTCGGACAGCCGGAGTTCAGCACCAGTGCCACAGCCTGGCGCCGGAACTCTTGGGGTTCTTACACGGTGGCACCATGCGGTTCCTCCTCCTCGGCAGGATGCCAGGTCAGGAGGTGTCCGGTCACGTCACCGACATCGGCGCCTTCACCCGGCACGGTGAAGACCGCCCGCGAGACATCACCGCTCCGCTGCACCTGCTGCCGGCACGCCGGCGCTATCCTCGTCCGCCTGACCCAGACGTGACCGGACCTGGTGGCCTGGGCACCCGACGAATCGCTTACTGCAGACGCAACCTCACCCAGTGGCAGCACAGCGGTCACAATGCAGTGGTGATTGTGCGCATCGGCAAGCCGTGGTGGATCGTGGGTCTGGTGGTCGGGCTAATCGCGCTAGCCGTGGCGCTGGCGCGAGCTGGGCTGGAGGACGCCGACCGTTGGTCCAGCGTGATCAGCATGTTTATCGGTACCACCGGGCTAGCCCTGGCTGTTTACAGCGTGGTCAAGGCGCGCGGTAGCTCGTCCGGGCCAACGAATCAGGTACACAACACAGTCACGGACGCCTTGGTGAAGGGGACAGCCCTGCTTGGCCGGGACGTGCGGCGCGTCGGCTCGGGCCGCCCGGCATCGACCGGGGCCGCGGCACGCCCCGAACAAGGACCGTCGGAGGTCCGCAACGAGGTGCGAGGCGGCACCTTCCACGAACCGTTAATCATGGGCCGTGACATCGAGGATGTCTCTCTGCCGCCGCCCACGTCCTCGATTGAAGGTAACGACTCGGGAACCGCGAAGTGAGATTCGATCGAGTGTCGAACAAGATCACCGGCGGGCTGTTCTTCAGCTCGGTGATCATGGGGCGGGATATCTCAGTCACGTTGCCAGCCGAGATCCGGCCGGCCTTGACTGGGCTGCCGCCAGCCTCGCCCGTGTTCACCGGGCGCGAGCATGCTGCGGAGGCCCTACGCGAAGCGTTGAGGTCCGACTGTCCCGGCGGCGTCCAGCTGGTGTCCGCGGTGGCCGGGATGGCCGGGGTCGGCAAGACCGAGCTGGTGCTGCACATCGCCCACGAGGTCCTTGCTGATGGATGGTTTCCCGGCGGCGTGCTTTTCGTTGACATGTTCGGCTACGACCCTGACCGTCGGGTTTCCGCCGAGGACGCTCTGGCGGGATGGCTGTCGGCGCTAGGGATCCCGGGTGAGCACATCCCGGCCGACTTGAGCGGCCGGTCCCTGCTCTGGCGCAGCGTCCTTGACGCCTATACCACTCACGACCGGCGGCTGCTGCTGGTCATCGACAACGTTGACAGCGAGGAACAGGTCCGTCCGCTGTTGCCTAGCGATGGCCGGATACCGGTGCTAGTGACCTCTCGGCACACGCTCGACTTGGACGCTCGGCTGCACGATCTGGATGTGCTGGGACAGGATGCCTCCACCGACGTGCTGGCCGAGGTGATCGGTACTCGTCTCGGCCCGGAGGATCCACGCCTGCAGGCGGACCACCGGGAAGCGCTGACCGAACTCGCAGGCCTGTGCGCGGGGCTGCCGCTAGCGCTGCGCATCGTGGCGGCGCTGCTGGTCGACCGACGTCAGCTACAGCCGCAGACACTCGCCGACCGGCTGCGGGCCGAACAGCACCGCCTGTCCGGCCTGACCCGGCAGCAGAAGGCCGTACGCTCCGCCTTCGACCTGTCCTACCAGCATCTCACCGTTCCGCAGGCGCGTCTGTTCCGGCTACTCCCCATAAATCCGGGGACCGACATCGCCACCATCGCCGCCGCCCACCTCGCCGGGCTCCCGGAGCATGAGGCCGCGGAACTGCTCGCCGACCTGCATCGGGCCCACCTAGTGACCGAACCAGCACCGGAACGCTGGAGCATGCACGACCTGCTCCGTCTGCACGCTGCCGAACAGCAGCGCACCAGTGACGGCGGTGAGGAAGCCGAAACCAGTCAGGCGCGGCAGCGGCTGTACCGCTACTACCTTTGGGCTGCTAGTGCGGCGAGTACGCATCTGACCCCAACTGCGGTGGCCGAGTCGCACACCTTTGCCAGCCGCGGCGAGGCCCTGACCTGGCTGGACAGCGAGCACGCCAATCTGATGGCTGTGGCGGCGAGCGCGCCGGCCTTCCGGATGACCGAGGTGACGATCGATCTCGCTCTGACCCTCGGCGAGTACCAAAGCCTGCGCCGCCATTTCGATGATTGGATCATCATCGCCACGCGGGCTCGGCACCTTTGTCATCACGTCGGTGACCGATCCCGCGAAGCTGCGGCGTCGAACAATCTGAGCATCGCGTATTACCAAGCTGGGCACTTCAGCGCGGCCGCGGAAGCCGCAACTCATGCTCAGCAGCTCTTCCATCAACTCGGCGATCAGCGCTATGAGGGCGCAGCGTGGGACAATTTGGGACTAGCGTTAACCGAGATGCAGCAATTCGAGGAGGCTGCCGAAGCATTCGGCAACAGCCTCGAACGGCTGGAGGAAGCCGGCGACCTACGCGCGACCGGCCGGGTGTGGAACGACTTCGGCATCGTCCTCCGCCAAACGAACCGCCTCGACAAGGCGATCGAAGTCAGCGCCAACGCGCGCGACATCCTCCGGATGGCTGGTGACAAACACGGCGAAGCTAAGGCGTGGGGCAACCTGGGCGGTGCTCTTGCCGAGAATGGACAGCCCGATGAAGCGGCAGAAGCACAGGCTAACGCGCGTAACCTCTTCCAGGAGGCGGGGGATCCGCACGGTGAAGCAGTGACGTCGAACGACCTGAGCCTCGCGCTGATTGAAGCCGGCCGTCCTGACGAGGCCGTCGAACCGGCTATCCACGCTCGGGAGATCTTCCAGCAGACTGGCGATCACCGGGGTGAAGGTCTGGCTTTGAATAATCTCGGCATCGCTCTAAATCGGCTGGGTCGGCACCGTGATGCCTACAAGGCCCACAGCACGGCCTACGACATTTTCGATCAGCTTCGCGATCGCCTCGGACTGGCGCAAACCTGGGCTGGCCTCGGACGCACGTTGTCCGGCCTCAACCGGCTCGATGATGCCATCGATGCACACGCCCGAGCTGGCTTAATCTTTGCAACGTTAGGGGATCGGTATGGCGAGGGGCAGGCGTACCGACAACTCGGCATCGTGCTGTTCGGCGCGGGCCGGGTCGGTGATGCTGTCAAAGCCCACCTTCAAGCAGGGAAGATCTTCCAGGATATTGGCGAGCGGCAAGAGGATGGTCTGACCGCGGGAAGCCTGTTCTTCATCCTGGCGGAGGAGGGACTTCCCGGCGCGCGTGACGTTGGGGAACACGCGATCCTCGCCTTGTCCGAGGGCGGCAAGCAGGATCTTGTAGCCGACATCCGGGAGCGCCTCGACAAGCTCCCCAGGTGACCGCCTCAACTCGGTCAACGGGAACGCGGGAACCAGCCGGCATCGTCGATGAGCGCTGCGATCCGCGACTCGAGTCCTGCAGCTGCGGGCACTCTTGAGTGAGCTGAGATTCTTAACTCTCTGCACTCACTTGCCGCAGATCGCGCGTCCTGGAGTGCAGCCGGCTGACGACACGATAGGCGCCCACGTATTGGCGCAGCCGAGTTCTTCGGCCGATCCGGGGCTGTTGAAGCGGCTTGCGGGCTACCGGGAGAGGTACGCCTTGATGCTTGTCGGGAAGCGCCCTGCAGCGCCCACCATGGCGGTCCGCGCCTCGCCGGTCACCGGCACCAGGGTGGTCTGCTTGGGCGGCACGACTATCAGGTCACCGACCGGTACGACCTGAGCGGCCTGCTGGCGCTGGTCTCCCTCGGGAACGGTCCAGATGATGTAGACCAACCGGACGCTCATTTGTTCGCTGTCGTCATTGCGCAGCGACACGGCGGTGAACCGGCTGTTGCGGTCGAGCACGCGGCCGGATTCGTCCACCGGGGTGACAACGGGCTCGACATGGACGGCTGGGGCCTCGATCGTCTCCGTGGTGAGCGCGGTCACGACCACGTCCTCGGCGAATTGGGCTCCCTCGCCTGTGAAGATCAGCACGTCGACACCACCGCCCGGTGGGACGACCAGGTTGCCCTGGTCGCTGCCGTAGACAGTGGTGACCTTTACGGCCGGTAGCGGGCTTCGGGTGGCGTCGAGCGCCGTGAACTGCAGCGTCGGGGCAAGCATTTGAGTGCTGTCGTTGTAGATGGTGAGCAGTTGGTTCATGTACCCGGCCCCGGTGGTGGCCGCGAACTCGAACCGCAGCGTGGCGTCGAGGTGGGGACGAGCGATGAGCCCGCAGCCGGCGAGCAGCAGCGTGGCCAGGAACCCGACGATCACCTTGAAGGATGCTGGCTCTGCGTGCAGACGCCGACGAGGGCGGGTTGCGGTCGAGGTGAGGAGCACCGCAGAAGGATACGGGCGGACGCATCCGCTGCGTTGACCCGTGGTGGGTTACGGCGGCCAACGGTCGATGCCCGGTGTTTAGGCAGGTGAGCGAGGTGGGTGACGTTGGCTCTGGAAGGAAACAGACACGTCGCCAACGGAGGAGGCGACGTCCTGATGGTGGGCGGCACGCCGGGACTATCACCCGGAAGCGAGCCGGCTGCGGTAATGCGCTCCCAAGGCCGCAATCATCTGCCGCCGACCGAGCGCCCACTCATCGGCCGCTACCGCCCCGACGGCGCCGATGAGCACGCACGGGGAGGGCCGCACGGCGGCATGCTGCGCCCGACGCGAGGGGCTTCAGCAGGAGAGGCTGTGACGGGCACTGACGGCAGTGTCGTTCGCCTGGAGCCGGAGTCCGGTGTGGTCATCGACGAGCCCTCGGAAGGCGCGATCTTCGAGGCGATGGGCGACCTTGACAGCCGCCACAACACGTTCCTGACGATCGAGCCACCTGGCAACGGCCAGGAATGGCACGTCGTCATTAGCAGCATCGACACCGGCGGCTTCGAGATCGAACTGCGCGACGCCAAGACCCGTGAGCACGAGCTGTACGTCTCGAATGACCGCAGCAAGATCGCCACGGACGTAACGATCTGGATTGCGGGTCGTCCGGCATTCGCCCAGCAACGTGCGGATCGTCTCGAGTCCGGGTGAGAGTTGGCATCGAAACCAGCCGGGCACAGCACACGGACGGCCTCGGTCCGGTGCGCGGATCTGCTGCGGTCCGGGCGCTACGGTGGGTGGCTTCCAGGCCTTGCGGACACCCGTGTCCGGTGCGTCGGTGAGTGCGGGGTGGCGCGGTACGTCCTCAGCGGTGCCAGTGCGGACGCCGTGCGCGAAGGAACGCCGTGGCCATCGTGCGCCGCGTTGGCGTGCCGGCCGCGGCCAGGGCGTTCATGTACGTGTCGAGACGCTCGCGTTCGTCGTCGGTCAGGGCGGCGACGATCGCTTCACCGTACGTGGGGAGCCGGGGGTTGGGCGCCACGCACTTGAGTGTTTCCGAGTCCCAGATCGGGTCGGCGGGTACGTCGACCTGGGCGCGGTAGTCCAGTTCCACCGCCTCGAAGCCGGCGGTCACCGCCCAGCCGACGAGGTCACGCTCGTCGAAGTCCATCATCGGTCGCGTGGTTTCCTCGGTGGTGCCCCGGTAGACATCGCGGACCTTGGCGATCAGGTCGTTCACGGGCGAGTCGCCCATGCCGAACAGATCATCGGGCCGGAGCTGCTCCACGAAGCCGTTGATGGGCTCGAACAGGGAGATCCGTCCGCCCGGCCGCAGGACCCGGAAGAACTCCGCGAAGGCGGAGGCCTTGCGATCGGAGTAGATGAGCACCGACCGAGTAGTCACGACGTCGACGGAGGCGTCAGCAATTCCGGCGAGATCAGCTGCACCGCCCGTAGCCACTGGCGGTGCGCCGGCACTCGTCGAGCACATCCAGTGAGACATCACAAAAATGACACGACCGTCCGGGCCCAGTCGATCCAGCGCGCCGAACCCGATCAGTCCCGTCCCGCAGCCCACGTCGAGGACCACCACGTCGCCGGCCGCAAGGCCAGCTCCCTCAAGGACGCCGTCACGGAACGCCGCCAGATCTAACCTGAGTTGGCTCACGGTGCCGCGCTCGTGAGGCCCGCGCTGCGTCACCTGCGGTGATGCCTGCAGGTGGGGCTGTTTTCACGCACTAACCGAATGAGTCAACTGGGTCTGACCGGCCAGCCGTCTGGCGGCCTCAGAGCCGCAGCAGCCCCGCGGCGAGCGACTCACGCAATCCGGCGGGCGGCTCCTGGTAGCCCTCGTCCCACAGCGCACCGGGAAAGCCGCCGGCGGCGAACGCAGTGTTGAGATCGTCGACGAACCAGATCGCGGGCCCCACCTTCCCGTCGATTCCGGGGCCGGGCAGGTCGATGCCGTAGGGCGCGTCGCCGCTGATGTTCGCCTTGTGGAGCTCGTCGGGCGCGTAGTCGAGCTGGAACGGGATGCCGGCGTCCCGGCGCGCGGTGTCCCTGAGGTACGCGGCGTGCTCGGCCTCGTAGTAGGAGCGCGAGCCGCCCCGCTCGGCCCACTCGAGCTGTACCACCAACGGGTCCGCGAGCACGCTGGCCGGCCAACCCGGCAATTCTCCGACGAGCCACACATCGCCCACCTGCCGGATCCACGCGCTGATCGTCATCGGGAACGGCGCGAACGTCACCTCCAGCCAGTCGGCCAGCGCGGGCGCGCCCGGCGACGGGGGAACGTGGGCGCGACGCGGCGTCCCCTCGTCGTCGTTCTCCTCCGCACGGAAGCCCTGCGCCTGCAGCCGCTCAACGAGCGTCTCGACGTTCCTGCGGGCACGGTCGGCGAACTCGCGCGCCACCGCCTCGGCGTCCTCGCGGTACGGGGCGTCGAAGACCTGTAGGCCAAGACCGCGCAGGTCGCGCCATACGTCGTCGGGATCGCCGGACACGTACCGCGCGTGGAAGCTCGCCATGGCCACCATCCTTGCAAGGAGCCATCAGCGTCGGCGGCGAGGTCTCGGTCACCGACTCAGCTGGCGATCCGCAACGTCATCAAGCAGCCGCGGCCGCTGCGCTCGGCGACCATCGCGATCAATGGCACGACACAGACCTCCGCCCCGCCATCCCCGCCGAGAAGCAGGCCATCATCGAGGATCCACGCCCGCCAAGTCACGCACTAACCCGACTTGACTCACGGTTGGCTGATTCGGGGGTCTGTGGGGGTGTGACCTGGGGTGTTGTGTCGGGAGGCACGCACTAAACGGGTCGGGTTCTATGGTGTCGGTCGTGGCGTACGTGCGGACGGTGAAGACGGCGTCCGGGGCGCGGGCGGTGCAGATCGTGCATTCCCAGCGGCGGGGTTCGCGGGACATCGAGCACATCGGATCTGCGCACACGGATGCGGACCTGGAGCTGCTCAAGGCGGTGGCGCGGCAGCGGCTAACCGCGCGGCAGGGCGAGTTGGATCTGCGTCTGCCGGACGGTCCGGCCAAGGGAGGCGGTCCGTTGCCGATCACGTCCACGCGTGCGGGGCACCGCCGGCCGGTCGCGGCTGACGCACGGCGGCCGGCGGCTGGCTCCGTACGCCGGCGGGGACGCCTGGGCGCTGGTGCTCTCGGCCGACCTGCGGCCTCCTGTCAGCCGGGTGGTGCTCACCGACCTCGGTTACCTCGCTGCCTGGCCCGGCCTCGGCTGACCGGTCAGACCTTGCGGTAGCGCGCCTCGGTCAGCGCGAACAGGCCGTACGCCGCGAAGCCGACCGCGATCACGAGCAGCAGGCCGGTGCCGTACGCCTCGCCGGCCAGCGTCCGCAGCGCCGCGTCGAGTCCGCGTGCCTTGTCCGGGTCGTACCGCCATGCCGCGATGACGAACAGGGCGCCGGCGATCCCGTACGCCAGGCCCTTGGCCACGAAACCGGCCGCGCCGAGCCGGCGCACGAGCCGCCGCGTCCCGGCCGCCATCTCGCCGATCCGCAGGTGCTTCTCGAAACGCCCGGTGAACCCGACGAACGCCAGCCATCCGCCGATCCCGGCCAGAATCAGCCCCGCCGTGATGACCGTGACCCGCCCGCCGCTCGAGGCGAGGAGACCCTCGGCGGTGTCCTGCTGGGTGTCGGCGCTCGACGACTTCTTGCCGCGCAGCACCTTGATCCCGCTGAAGGCAAGGTAGAGGTAGAACGCGGCCCGGCCGGCCGACGCCATCCGCTCGGTCAGCAAGCGCCCCCGGAACATCTCCAGCACCTGCCAGACTGCCATGGCCACCAGCCCGACGACGATCGCCAGGATGAGCGCCAGCCCGAACGGCTCGTCGGCGATCTCCTGCATGGCGCCCGATTGGTCGCGGTCGGCGGTCGGTCCACCCGAGGCGACCCGCGCGATCACCCAGGCGAAGAGCAGGTGCAGGATTCCGTAGCCGATGAAGCCGGCCCGGGTGAGGTGCTCCAGGCCAGGGTTGTCGGCTGCGCGGGAGACGGCGCCGCGAGCCCGCGAGGACAGCGATGACATGCGCCGACAATCACCACTCGCGGCTCCGGCGAAACCTGCTCGCCGTCGTGGTACGGCCGGTCTCGAGGTCGCCACCACGCTCGCCGTCCGGGGACGTGCCGCTGCACCTTCAGCCTGAACAGGGGACGAATCGATTATCGCTCCGCTCGGCGGCTGTTGTGTTGCGGGTCGTGGGTCAGGTCAGCCGCAGCGGCCTCATCCAGATGCCTCGGCCCGGGAACCCGGCCTACGGCAGTCACGTCCTAGGGGCATGACAGGCAGCGGCGTCCCCCTACGGCCTCGAACGACCGGCGTTCCCCGGGTGATGGGGCTGGCCCTGGTCGCCAGCCTGTCGCTGATCAGCGGGTGTACGGCGGAGGCGGTTCCCACGCCACGACGGGACGGCGGAGTGCCGGCCGGCGGGTTCCGGCTCGTCGCGTTCGACTCCTGCGAGCAGGCGATGCGGCAGCTCAAGACAGCGGCCAAGACGTACGTCGGGCCCTGGGGGTTCGGGCCGGGCGGGGACTTCCGTACCTTCGGCCGGGCGGAACAGGCCGGAGCGCCCGCAGCGGCGAAGCAGGCGGACGCGGCCGGGGCCAACGCGGCCGGAGCCGGGACCGCCGGCCACTCGGGCACGAACACGCACGAGGCCGGGGTCGACGAACCGGACCTGGTCAAGACCGACGGCAAGCGGCTCGTCACCGTCACCCAGGGCAAGCTGTACGTGATCGACCCGGCCACCCGGCGGCTGACCGGGGAGTTGGAGCTGGTGCCCGGGGCCGACGGCTGGACCGACGGCAGCCTCCTCCTCCACGGCGACCGGGCGCTCGTGCTGCTCCGCGAGGGGTGGGCCGCGATCGCGAAACCGGCCGTCCCCGAGGGGCGGCCCGCCGCAGCCGGTCCGACCCGCGGTGACATCGTCGGTCCACGCCTGGTCATGGTCGACCTCGCCGGGGCGCCGAAAATCATCGGGGAGTACCGGATCGATGGCGGTCTGGTGGACGCCCGCCAGGTCGGCACGACGGTCCGGGTCGTGGTCCGCTCCGCGCCGCGGCTGACCTTCCCGCACCGGGAACGGGCCACCGACGCGCAGCGCACCGCCGCCAACCGCGAGATCATCGACAGGTCCACGGCCGACGACTGGCTGCCCCGGTACGAGATCACCTCGGGGGAACGAACCAGCACGGGACGGGTCGGCTGCGAACGGGTGAGCCGGCCGGCCAGCTACTCCGGCACCTCGCTGGTGACCGTCCTCAGCTTCGACCTCGCGGCGGCCATGCTCGGCGCCGGCGACCCGGTCACCGTGATGGCCGACGGCGACACGGTCTACAGCACCGGAGGCCGGCTGTACGTCGCCAACGACCAGCGCTGGCGGGTGCTGCCCATGCTGACCGCCCGCAACGTCGCGCCCGATCCCAAGGACGAGACCACGGAGATCTACCAGTTCGACACCGGGGGAGCGGGCGCCCTGCGGTACGTCGCTGCCGCCACCGTTCCGGGCTGGCTGGTCAACCAGTACGCCATGTCGGAGTGGGACGGGCATCTGCGGGTCGCCACCACCCGTGGCCGTGCCTGGGGCACCAAGCCCGACTCGACGTCCAGCGTGTACGTCCTGCGCGCCGACGGCAGGACACTGGCCCAGGTCGGCAAGGTCACCGGACTGGGCAAGGGGGAACGGATCCACGCCGTACGGTTTGTCGGCGGCAGCGGGTACGTCGTCACGTTCCGGCAGACCGACCCGCTCTACACCGTCGACCTGCGTGATCCGACCGCGCCCAAGGTGAGCGGGGAACTGAAGATCAACGGGTATTCGGCGTATCTGCACCCGGTCGGCGAAGGACGGCTGCTCGGTGTCGGGCAGGAGGCGACCGACCAGGGCCGGGTCCAGGGCACCCAGCTCTCGCTCTTCGACGTCGCCGATCCGGCCAAGCCGAGCCGGATCGCGCAGTACCACGTCCGGCAGGGGCACTCCGAAGCGGAGTTCGACCCGCACGCCTTCCTCTACTGGCCGGCCGAACGCCTGGTCGTGGTCCCCCTGACAGTCCACGGCTCGGGCGCCGTGGGCAAGCCGGGCCTGCCGAGCAACGTGGCGCTGGCGTTGCGGGTCGGCGACGGCGGATTCACCGAGGCCGGCACCGTCGAGCACACATTCGGCGGCGGACGCCCCGGGGACGTGGTGATGATCCGGCGGTCACTGGTGGTCGACGGCGTGCTCTGGACCGTGTCCGACGCCGGCCTCAAGGCGACCAGCCTCACCACCATGAAGACCCTCGGTTGGCTGCGTACGGCGTGACCCCCGCTTCCCGGCGAAGAAACGTGCGGCTTACTGGGGATTTTTCAAGATCGGCGGTGGATCTCAGCGCCGCCCGATGGAAAGGCCCCGAGGTAGTCGTTTCTCAGCCGCCGCGGGTCGGTGCTGGGCTGGGTCCCGCGAGGTCGTTGGGCTTGCAGTCGGTCCGGTTCACCGTCATCGCCGGGGGAAGCTCCGTCTCGTCGTCGACCCTGACGCAGAGCACGGCCGCGGGCACGTTCTCCGCGTCGGAAAGCCTCGCGCCGCGCAGGTCGGCCCGGAGGAAGTTGGCGTCCTGGAGGTCGGCATGCCCGAACCACGCGTGCGGAAGCTGTGCGTCAACGAAGAACGCGCCCCTCAGCTTCGCCCTCGGGAAGAACGCCAGTTCACCTTTCGCGTCGGACAGGTCGGCATTGCGGAGGTCAGCGGACTTGAAGCTCACGAGGTTCGCTGACGATCGAGTGAGGTTCGCGCTCCAGAGGCGGGCGTAGTCGAGATCCGCCTGATCGAGCCGGGCATTGCTGAAGTCGACTTCGGTCATCTGGACGCCTTCGGCCTCGGCGCGTGCCAAGTCCGCCTCGGTGAGGTCAGCGCCGTCGAACAACCCCTCGAGTCTGGCCTTGACCAGAGATGAGCGACTGAACTTGGCGCGCTGGAACTGCCCGGCCACTACTGCCCCGTCCAGGTCTGCCCCGGACAGGTCCACCCGAGTGCTCCCGTCGTTGGCGGCGTTGCGGCGGCCGAGGACGCTGACCGCGGCCTGAACATCGGTGGCGGTGAAGCGTCGCACCCAGGGGCCTTCGAGGAAGGGCTTCCAGGTGAACTCGTGCGGGTTGTAGTTGTTCTCCTTGTTCGGGGACCTTTCTCGCACGAAGCCACACAGGACTTCCATGATCGTGGGCTGGTCCGCCGGCGAGTCACGCATGAGTCGTTCGAGGCTGTAGATCGCGCCGAGCCGCACGCTGGCCTGAGCCGAGCCGAGCTGTTCGACAGCCCGGGCGAACCGCTCCGTGATCTGTCCCTGCTCCTGGATGCGCACCTGAGTCTGGGTCGCGTCGACGGATCGGCCGGTGTAGTAGATGGAGATGGTGCTGACGGCCAGGGCGCCGATTGCAGCGAGGGCTGTCGCCTGGCCGGCCCATCGCTGCCAACGCGGCTCGGGGGCCTGCCGGGACTTCACGGCGTAGGCGCGTCGGCGAGGAGGCACGACCCCCATTGCAGCTCACGGGCGCAAGCCGGGCTTGACGGTCGCTTACTCGTTGGGCCTACGCCAGTACCAGGTAACAGCGCTGCCGTCGGGCGTGCGGTGCAGGTCGAGCGTGGTGGTGAGTGTGCCGCGGCGCACCGCGTCTTCCACGCGGCCAGCGCGGTGGGCGACCATCCGAACGGGCCACCCTTCAGGGCTCTTCCCTTGCCCAATAAACTGATTCATCCTGACGCGCGCCAGCGCTCCGCGCGTTGTCCGGCTGGCGACCAAGCGATTGACTATGCCGTCGCCGGCCGAGGGAGGAATCCGCGTTCTGCCCCGATCCGTGTGCTACGCAGCGCCAGGCCAAGCACCTGAGTGTCAGGAGTCGAGGGCGTGGCTGAGGAAGCGTTCACCGATCTCGGTGATGTCCTCGGTGGTCCAATCGAGAGCGGGTGTGGCGACGGTGATCTCGGTCATCGCCATACCTGGCACCGCTGTTTCCTGCCATCCAGCGACAAACCACACCTTCTCCTCCTCGGCGAGTGCCAGCGCGGCGTCGTTGTTCGAGCAGGCGGCGGCGGACGGGGAGCTGGACCAGCAGGACGAGTTCACGCCCGAACGCGGCGTTCGTGCACCTGATGGACTCCTTCGCCGACGCTGCCCACCCCGCCGTCGCCCGGCTACGGGAGCTGGTTGCCGAGCATGGCTGGGCGCTCGCCCGGGTCAAGGCGGTCATGGACCAGCGCGCGGCGGAGCGCTCCTATGGGGTGCCCGATGAGCTGCTGACGCCGTCGCTGCCGTGGTCGCTGGCCGGGCTGCGTAAGGCGTGGAACGCCGCGAAGGCCGAGGCGGCGCCGTGGTGGGGCGAGGTGTCCAAGGAGGCGTTCAACACGGGCCTGGACGCTCTCGCCCGTGGCCTGAAGAACTGGGCTGACTCCCGTAAGGGCGGGCGGGCTGCCAGGCCGGTCGGTTTCCCGCGCTTTAAGTCGCGCCGCCGTGGCACACCGTCGGTGCGGTTCACCACCGGCGCGATCCGCGTCGAGCCCGACCGCAGGCACGTGGTGCTGCCGAGGCTGGGCCGGTTGAAGCTGCATGAATCCGCCCGTAAGCTCGCCCGCCGTGTCGACAACGGCACCGCGCGGATCATGTCCGCCACCGTGCGCTGCGACGGCGGACGGTGGCATGTCTCGTTCACCGTTGAGGTGGAGCGGGCCGAACGGCAACCGGCTCGGCCGGGCTCGGTGGTGGGTGTGGATGTCGGGATCAAGCACCTTGCGGTGTTGTCCACCGGCGAGCTGGTCGACAACCCGCGCCACCTCGTCGCCGCGCAGGCCCGACTGCGGGCGCTCGGTCGGGCCTGCTCGCGGAAGTCCGGGCCCGACCGGCGCACCGGCTGCCGCCCCTCGAACCGCTGGCAGCGTGCCTCGAACCGACTTGGCCGTGCCCACGCTCGAGTCGCGAACCTGCGCCGCGACGGGCTGCACAAGCTCACCACCAGGCTGGCACACGAACACGGCAGCATCGTTGTCGAAGACCTGAACGTCGCGGGCATGCTACGCAACCGGCGGCTGGCCCGGCACATCGCTGATGCCGGCTTCGCCGAGATCCGCCGTCAGCTGGCATACAAGACCGGGTGGAACGGCGGCCGGTTGCTCGTGGCCGACCGCTGGTATCCGTCCTCGAAAACCTGCTCGGGTTGCGGCGCGGTGAAAGCCAAGCTCGCCCTGCACGAGCGTGAGTACGAATGTGAGGCGTGCGGGCTGGTCATCGACCGTGACCGCAACGCCGCACGCAACCTGGCCGCCCTGGCGGCTGAGTTCAACACCGCCGGGAGTGGCTCGGTGGCAGCACGTGGAGCCGACCAGAAGACCCGCCCACGCGGGCAGGTGGCTGTGAAGCGTGAACCCGGCACGGCATCCGCCGGCAAGACCGGGACCGCCCCACCGCAAGGCGGGGCGACCGATCGTGTGCTCACTAAGCGCACTGAAAGGTAACGGAAATGGCCACCTCGTTCGGGGCTCGACGAGTTTGCGCGGCGGGCGGCGGATCGTCCGGGAGTCGACCGTGCGCTTGCCGGTGCTGGCGTCCGCGCGTTGCTCACCACCCGACGTGAGGCCGTTACCGGAGACGAGTTCGAGAGCGCCGTGGCCCAACTTCCCAAGGAGTTCTCGCAGGCGATCGAACGGGTGGGGGCCGGTGGCGGGCGGCACTCCGGCTCGTAGCCCAGACTTTAAGAAGGAGCAGTGTGTCGGTGCCGTCCTCAGTCGCGTCCCTAGACGATGGTGCCGGTGGCGATCGAGTGGGTGTGGCGGGCGTCGCTAGACAGTCGCCGCCGGGGCGTCGTTATGGATCCAAAGCCACCGGTGGTCCGCGGCGAGCCAGATCCGGCAACCCGTCGTGCAGGCTCCGCCCTGCCGGGCCGCGCCGACCTGGTCCAGGTAGAGCGCCACACCGGACGAACAACCTGGACCAGGTCGGCGCGGTCTGGTGGCCTCCGATGTGCGACGTGCCCCCGGTCGCGGCTGGGGCATCCCAGAGTCGCCGAGGGTCCGGGGCGAGTAGCCGCTGCCGCCGGAGGCCATCCCCGGGTCGTAGGGCCGGAGGCCCTGCCCGCCGGAGGCTTCGCCCCTGCGGCCCCAGCCGGCGGGCGCGGGCAACAGTTCTGGCTCGGCCCAGCCAGGGCTGGACTCACGATCGGGCTTTGGGTCGACACCACCGTCGTCCACCTGCTCATCGACGGCTCCCGGCTCAAGACCGTGCCCTCCCGGCTCACCGCCGCCCACCTGCGTTAGCTCCTCGCCGACGGAGGCCGTCCCGCCGGCCCGCCGCCGCCCAGCTCAAGCCCGGGGCTCCCGTCGAGGTCGACCGGCTCGTCAACGCCATCGGTCTGGTCAGCCTCGCCGGCCGACAACACCCCATCGGCTACCACCTCGCCGGACGACGCGTCACCATCCGCCTGGACCGCGGCGTGCTGCACCTGCTCGACGCCGATCGGATGCTGCTGCGCAGCCTGCCCAACCCGCTGACCCCGACCGAGCAGGCCCGCATCCGTGACGCCCGTCCCGCTGGACCACCACCGCAACCATCTCCAACGCCACTGCGGGTCGAGCGACGCCTCAGCAGCCGCGGCGTCCTCGTCATCGCCGGCCAGAAAATCCACGTCGGCATCGGCCACGCCGGTCGAACCGTCACCATCGAAGACGCCGACACCACCTTCCGCGTCCACGACGGCGACCAGCTCCTCACCGAAGTGCCTCGCACGACCACCAAGCCCATCGCCCGGTTCGAGGTCCGCAAGCCCGAACCTCCGCGACAGCGTCGGATAGCCTGCACCGACCGCGACGACCACGGAGCCCAACCATGCAGCTGCCGCCCGGAGCCACAGGCTTCCACCCAAGCCTTAGCCAGCAGGCGGACCTGGGCGAATTCACCGCTGTCTGTCACCACGCCGCCCGCGCCATTGGCGCAACCGTCACCGGCGTGACTCCTGCCGGCGTCACGCCGAACTTCCACACGGTCGACATCACCCATGGCCTGCACCACCACATCGCGGTGCTGCGGCACATCGCGCTGCCGTTCAACGCCTTCGCCCGCCCTCAAGCCAACGGCGACGGCACCATCACGTTCGTCGACCACCCCGACCTCGCCGCCGCCATCACCAACCTGGCCAACGTCCAGGTCCTCACCGTCGAGCAGCTACGGACCTCCCTGTCACAGGTCGACCTGAGCGCTCTCGGCCCCAGCGAGCACGACCAGATCGCCTACTGGAAGCCGAACACCGTCGGCGAGCTGCTATTCAACTTCTGGGACTGAACAGCCGTAGCCTGAGACCAGCAACAACCCATGATCGTCTAGCCGGACGTGTCACGGATCAAGTGACAGCGATCCGTAACGCATCAAGTAGAGCCCGACAGCGAGATCTCATCGAGCGCTGGAAGGGGACCGCCACAGGCAACAAGGGGCAGCGCTGATAGAGCTCATCAGATCCAGCAGCATCACGAACAGGGCTGCGCCGGCCGGGCTCGGTCCCTTGACCGGTAAGTGCAAGCATGCGGCGGGGCGCTGACCAACGCTGGCCGCGCCGGTACACAGCTTGTCGAGTGAGGGCGGATAGCGAGGATGGCAAACGTCAGGAAGGAGCCATTTCCTCCCGAACGGAGATGGCCGCCAAGTCCACCACCCGGGGCGTTTGCGCCTTCCAGGCTATGGTTTTCAGCACTCCAGGCGTGATGTCATCGAGAGCGCCAACGGCTATAAGCAGTGGAAGCTCCATTCCCGTCAGGTCGTCTAGCGCTTCCCGCACCCTCCCCACAACCAGAGAGCTGGACTCCAACTGACCAGTTTGGAACAAAGCCTGCTGATCAGGGCTTCCGTTCACATCAACGACGAAGAATACGACGGGCAGAAATGGTTGTTTCAACTCCATTTTAGCGGCACGCCGCACCCTGAGAGCCCAGGCAATAGCGTCGTCCACACGGTTGCGGACGGAGGTTCGCTGTGGCCGGACCACCTTCACATCCAGCAGCAGGTTAGACATTCCGGGATTGCGGGAGGTTACTGCGGCATCTACACGCGTGGCACCGATTCGGATTTCAGGAACGATATCCAACTCGTTACCGTAGGTGGACACGAAGGCGTAGATTACATCTTGAGTGGCTTTTTGGGTTAGCGTGTAGAGGCTCGGGAATGCTGGTCTGTTCCCCCTTTGAGCGGGCGGCGCGACGTCCGGGTCAGATGCCCGGCGGGGAGCCTCGACGCTATCCACCGGCAAGGGCGCATCGTCTTCAGTTGCGGACTCCGTAACTTCGTTCTCTTCCTGAAGTTGCTCCTCTATCCGAGGAGGGGCTTGGTGGTCTCGCAACAGGACTAGCGTTTCCTGATAGGTCTTCTCTCGTTCGGCTTCGATTTTTGCTAGCTCCGCTACCTCTCGGGTATCGGTACGGCTTTGTTGCCGCCGCCAAAGTACCGCCCCCCAAACAATGAAGGAGAGCCCCACCATAAGCAATGCTGCGGATACATATGGCCAGTAATGCAACATGAACGCCACTTGGATCTGTTGGGCGCGGATCGCTTCGCGCGCCTCGGCATTAAGCTGTAAGAACTCCTTCTGCGGGATCTTGAGAGTCGATTGATTCCGGAGCAGGAGCACAGGTATCCCGACACCCACGCCGGAGATGACTCCGCCGACGCTGACGAGAAACTTGTGGAAGTCCGTGTACTGGAGGCTGGGCAGCACCGCGCCACACTAGACCAACTCGCCGGGCGTTGCTGTCGCTAGACCGACTGCTGGTGTCACCTCCTGCGCGTCGTTGGCCACGGCCGTGCGCGCCCGGACCAGCAGCACCTCGGGTTCGGTCTGCCGCTGCTGGTCGAGGTGGGCCAGCAACTGGTCGATGTCCGGCACGTGCCGTTCGCCGGTCAGCGCGCGAGTGGGTGGATGGAGGTCCATGAGGTGGCAGAGCAGTCGCAGCGGCCGGTGCCCGTATACCCGGGTGCCGCTGGGCAGGGCGGGCAGGCCGTAGGTGAGCAGCCGCGTCACGGCGCCGTCGAGCAGCGGGGTCGCCCAGTGGGCGTTGTCGAACAGGCTGTTCGTGATGGCCTGCGGCAGGCCGAGGCCGGCCACCACCTGGTCGACCTCGTCCGCCGCGGCCCCGGCGACGACGAACACGTGGGGCGAGATGCGACTGCGTCGGAAGACCTGCGACCACACGCGGCCCTGCTCCGAAGATGTCACCGGGGCGTTATGCGAGGCGCTCACGTGGAGGTCCCTCCTGGTCGTTCCGCTGACGAGCCGCGTCGAGCAAGCGGCGGAGATCTGTGCGGGTCCGGCCGGTCGCGGTGGCGAGGGCACCGAGCGGGTCGGCGTGCCGGCGGCCGGCCAGGTCCTCGTAGACCGCCAGCAGGTCGGTCTCGAAGCCGTCCGCGGTCGCACCGCGGGCCTGGGCCAGTTCGGCGAGCCGGCTCTCGATGTAGCGGCCGACCATCACCTGGTAGGCGCCGATGCCGGGCATGTCGTGGAATTCCGCCACCATGTCGTCGACCTGCCGGCCCATCCGGTGCAGGACGGCCGACGTGATGCCGTGCCGGCGTACCTCGGGGGCCGCCTCGTCGGAGATGCGGATGATTACCTCGTCCGGTCCGTTGATCTCGTCCGATCCGGTGTCGCTGTGCCAGCGGCCCGTGACGACAAAGCCGTCGTCCCGCCGGGACAGTTCGAGGGACGGGTCGGGCACGGCGTGGAGGGGATGCTTTCGGGACATGCCTTCCTGTCTTTCCGGCGGCCTTGTGGGCGCCTGTTTCCGGACCGCGGTGGCGGCTGCGTGTCACACCTGTTGTTCCGCCCGGTTCAGGGCGTCGGGGTGGCGGCGCTCAGGACGCTGCCGAAGAACACCATGACGGTGAAGAGGATCATCGGGCCGACGAAGACGTAGCCCAGGACGAGGCCGGCGACCGCCATGCCGTGCCCCGATCGCTTGCCGTCGCGGGTCTCCCGCAGGGCCAGGTGGCCGAGGATGACGGCCAGGACGCACGGCAGACCGAACAGGCACCAGCCGCCGAGCACACCGAGGATCCCGAGCACCAGCGACGCCGTCGCCATGCCCGAGGTCAGGATGGGCGCGACGGTGAGCCGCTGCCCGACCGGCGGGTAGCCGCCACCCTGGTAGGGCAGGGCCGGGACCGGCGCGTACACGCCGGTGGGCGCGGACACCGGGGGATAGGGGCCCAGGACGGCGGGCAGCGGCGGCTGCGGGCGAGCGGGGTCGAGGCCGGGCTGCGGGTAGCTCATCGGTGCGGTTCCGTTCTTCCGTCGAGGTGGGTGAGCAGGGCGCTCACCTCGGTGTGCAGGCGACGCAGCTCGGCGGCCGTCGGCGCCAGCTCGTAGCAGTGGTGGTGGGCGGCGGCCGACAGGGCCGCCCACGCGAAGGCGACCCGCCGGGCCACGGCAGGGCCGGGCCCGAACCGGCCGCGCAGCATCAGCTGCTTCGCTCGGCCCTGCCGGCACGCGGCCACCACCGGGCGGGTCCGCCGCCAGTAGGCGTCGATGCCGCCTTCGAGGGCGAGCCGGATCAGGCAGGCGCACGCCCGCGGCCACCAGCCGGCCGTGACTGCGGCCGCGCCGAGCGGGCCGGCGCCGCGCAGCATCTGGTCGGCCGCCGCCAGGCAGCGGCGGGGCGTCGGCGCGGTCACGACCGGACCTCGGCGCCGTCGCGGGGCGCGGGCACGGCAGCGGGGTGGGCGCGCAGCGTCTCCGCGAGGTGGCGGGCGTCGGAGACCAGGACGGGCAGGTCGAACAGGTACGCCCCGTGCACGCCCTCCTTGCACGCCTTGTACGCGCCCACCGCCCGCGACCCGTGCCGGCGGCTCAGATAGCCGAGCACGTCACCGCCCCGGTCGGCGTCGTCGAACAACGCCAGGGCGACGGTGGTGGTAAGCCTGCGGGACGCGTCCACGACGGCCCGTTCGATGTCGTCGTGCGCCACACCCCGGGCCACCCGCCGCCGCCACACGATCCGGTGGCAGGCCGCCTCGATCGCCGAGCGGCACAGCTCCGCCACCACCGGCCCGCGCACCTCGGAGGCGATCTCCTCGGTGCGGGCCAGCGCGTGCGCGTCGTCGAGGTAGCGGGTCACCGGGTCGGAGCCGGGCCGCAGGGTCACCACCGACCGCTCCGCGCGGGTCACCTCGACGATGCGGGACCGGCCGAGGTCGAGGCGGGCGAGGGCGTCGGGCAGCCGGGTGTCGTGGGTGAAGACCACCACCTGCCGCTGCTCGGCCAGCTCGGCAAGCACTCGGGCCAGCCCGTCGACCTTGGCCGGGTCCATGCTCTGCACCGGGTCGTCGACGACGATGAACCGGAACGGGCTCTCCGGCGCGCAGCCGCGCGGCAGGAACGTCGCCAACCCGAGGGCGTGCATCTCGCCCTGGCTCATCACCCCGAGGGCGGTGCCGTTGTCCGCGCCGTCCACGCTGACCGGGATCACCACCCGCCGTCGGGTGTTCATGCCCGCCAGGGTCATCGCGCCCAGTTCGACGTTGCTTTCCTGCCGTAGCTGCGCCCAGATCCGCTGCGAGTGCTCCGCGAACGGCGCCACCCGCTGGTTGCGCAGCTCCGCGCCGGTCTCCTTCAGCCACGCCCGCGCCGCCTTCACCCGCGCGAGGGCGCGATCCCGCTCCGGCAGAGTCTCGGCCGACGTGATCCAGGCCCGCAGCTCGCCGGCCGCCGCCTGCCAGCCGGTGTCGCGCTGGCGGAGCAGACCCTTCGCGTATGCCTGCGCGGCCTGCGCCGCCGCGAGCACCGCCGGGTACCGGGCGGTCAGGTGGTCGGCCAGTTCCTCCGGCCCGCCCGGTGCCAGCCGCAGCGCCGTCACCGCCGCGTGCAGGTCGCCGACCGGCACCCCGGCGGCGTCACCGGCCGGCACGTCCAGGTCGTCGATCAGGTAGTGTGCCCGCTGCAGCAGCGCGGTCAGCCGGGAAGCGGCGGCCTGGGCTGCGAGGGTGCGGTCGCGCAGCTCCGCGAGGGACTCGGCCGCGCTGATCCGCCAGTTGTCGTCGAGGCGGCCGGTCGCGCAGACCGGGCACGGTCCGTCACCCTGGTCGTCGTGGTGCTCGACGGCCAGCCGGAGCAGCTCGGCGCTGCGCAGCGACGCCCGCGACCGGCCGCCGTCGTGCCGGCGCGCATGCGCGGCGGCCTCCCGCAGCTGCTCGGCGAGGCCGGTCACCTCGTCGGCGTCGGGCACCTGCATCGCCACCAGCTGCCGGCAGAGCAGCACGGCTTCGTCGGCGGCCGGGTCCTCCGGCTCGTCGAGGATCGCGGTCAGTGCCGCCAGGTCGACGGCGCCCCGGGCGCTCAGCAGCGCGGCGGCCCGCCGGGCCCGGTCGTCGTCGATCCCCGCGAGGGTGTCGGTCAGGGTGGCGCGCTGTCCGCGTACCTCCTTGATGGCGGTGTCGGCGGGGCGCGCGGCGGCCATCAGGCGGCGGTCGGCCTCGGTGATCGCCTCCAGACCGAGGATCGCGGAGATGGCGTCGAAGAGCTGGCTCTGCGTGCCGGCGGTGAGCCGGCCCAGCTCCGCGGCGGTGAGGAACGGCCGGTACAGCTCCAGCGGCCGGGCCAACCCCAGCTCGGCGAGGTCCCGGTGGCTGCCGCGTGCGCTGGTGACCGCCACCTCGGCGTCGCCCAGCTCCGCCTCCGACGGCCAGGAACGGACCACCCGAGTGGGCGTGGCCACCCCGTCGACCCGCAGCTCGACGGCGATCCGGCACGGGTCCCCGGCGTGCAGGTTCCGCCACCCGGTACGCCACACGCTGTTGCGATCCGCCCAGCGCGCGCTGTCCCCGGTCAGGGCCAGTTCGATGGCCTCGGCGAAGCTGGACTTGCCGGAGCCGTTGCGCCCTACCACCACGGTCAGCCCGGGGCCGGGCTCGACGGCGAGGGTGCGCTCGGGGCCGACGCCGCGGAACCCGGCGACGGTGACCGAGGAGAGCCAGATCCGCTCCCGCGGCTCGTCGGCCGCAGCGCGCTGCGGCTCGAGCGCGGTGGGCGCGCCGGCGAGGGCCGCGGCCAGGTCGTCCTCGCCGCTCAGCGCGGCGAGGACCACCTCGGCGGCGTCATCGGGTACGCGGTCGGCGGCGAGCCGGTCGAAGATCAGCTCGACCAGGGGTTCGGTGTGGTTCATCAGGCGACCTCCGGGGAGGGCAGGGAAGCTGGACGGTTCCGGCTCGGGCCGGTTCGCTGGCGGTGGTGGTGCGACGACGTTGTGCAGTTGCCGTCTGTGAAGTGATCGGTGATCAGGCCGGCAGTGCAACAGGACAGTCGGGGGCGGCCGGCTGCCTGAGCAGGCAGGCGACGGCCAGTCGATCACCGCGACGACCGGCCGAGCCGACAGTCGGCGCGGCGGCCGGCAGTCCAACCGGCTGGTGCGGGTGGAGTCCCGGACCGGCCCAGAACGGTTGTGCAGAGGTCATCGTCTTCTCCTCCAGGCGCGTGGTGTCCGCGGGCCGATGACTCGTCGACCCGCCCGATGGGGTGGTGGGAAGTTGCTGCGCTGCGGCGCTCTGCCGATAACGGGTCAGCCGGCGTGCCCGGCCGATCGGCCGGCGGGCCGGGTCAGTGGGGGAGGGCCGTGTGCCAGTCGTGCAGGAAGGCGTCGACCAGGGCGTGCGCCCGTGGACGAACGTCGAAGCTCTCCTCGACCCGGCGGCGGGCCATGTGCGACAGGCCGTCGGCGGCCTCGTTCAGGGCGTGCCCGCTGTGTCCCTTGACGTGCGCGAAGGACAGGTCCGGCCGGCGGCTCACCTGATCAGCCAGCCGGACCAGCGTCGGTCGGTCGGCCCACCGGCGCTGGCGCAGGCTGTAGCCGGCCGGCATCGCCGAAACCTCGCCGGCCTGCCACCGGCGCAGCCAGCGCAGCGCCACCGTGCTGTCCAGTAGCACCGTCATCCCCGCCGGCGCCTGGTCGTACGCCGAGAGCAGGAAGTCCACCGCCCGCAACTCGTTGATCAGCACCCGCGACGCCCCGGTCGGGTCGAGCCGGCCGGTGCCCCGGCCACGCAGGCCGTAGTGGCCGTCGCTGACCACGTACCCGATGCCGCCGGCGCGGCCCTTCCAGCTGGCGTCGGTCGCGGCGACGACCGGCGCGGACGCCGCCGCCCACCGCCCGACGCGGCCACGACCCTGCTGCTGGTCCGGCTGCGGGCGGCAGGCCGAGCCGTGCGCGGCGGCGAGCCGCTCGGCGGTGTCCAGGAGTTCGCCGGCCGAGTCGAGCTCGTCGTAGTTCGCCGCGGTGAGCGCGAGCGTGACCGCGTCGCCGATCCGCTGGCAGTCCGCGCAGGTGGTGCGGTGGACGTAGCGGCGCAGGGAAGGGCGCGGGCGTGCAGGGGAGCGGGGAGCAGGTGCAGGGCGCGGAGGAACTCATCCGGACGCACGACTTCCCCCTCAGAACTCGGCGACGTCAGTGACCGCGGCGGTCAGCCTGTCCCCGGAACGCTTGGTGCTCGCCATCTCCTCCTCCTGCACGGAGGCGGAGTCACCGGTCACCTCGAAGGTGTTGATGATCGGGTCCTCGGCGCCCTTGACCTGGTAGGTCACCTCGTACGTCTTGGACGGGTCGAGCCCGCTGCCGGTGTACGTCACGTCGACCCGGTAGGTGACGTTGCAGCCGGCGCTGCCGAAGCACTGCTTGCGCAGGATCTTCACCTTGAGCTTGAAGTCGTTCTTCGTCGGCGTGTCGTAGAGAGGAAGGGCGGGGGCCGTCGATGCAGGCGCGGTGGTCGGTGCCGACGTCGTGGGCGCCGCGCTGGTCGGAGCGGCCGTCGTGATGCTCGGCGCGGCCGACGACGCAGCGTCGGCGGCCGGCTCGGCATCGCCGTTGCTCAGCGCGGCGATCCCGATCCCGCCGCAGCAGAGGGCGATGACGAGGGCGATGCCGCCGACGATCCAGGCCCGGGCGTTGGAGCGCTTGGCGGGAATGGTCGGGCTGGGCGGGCCGGCGAGCGTGGCGTCCTGCGGCTGGGCGGTGAACGGGGGAGCGGGGGCACCGGGCGGCGTCGGCGCCGACTGCGGCGGCATGCCGGCCTGGTTGTCAGGCTGATGGGACGGCATGGGCTGGGTCGGGTCGGTCATGACGGTCTCCTCTGTGAACAGCGGTGGGGATAGGAGAAAGGGGCGGGGCGGGCGGTGGCGCCCGCCCCGGGTTGAGCGGTTGGATCAGGTGAGGGAGACGGTCACGCCGCCGGAGAACATCGAGTCGTGGAGCTCGAGCTCGGTGAGCTTCACGTTCTTCGGGATGTCGAAGACGAACACCCCGGTCACCTGGTTGCCGGGGTTGATCTCCTCGAAGAAGGTGCTCGCCTCCTTGTTGGCGTAGAGGCCGGCCTCGGTGTCGGAGGAGTACTGGGTGCCGTCGGCGGCGAGGGCCTTCTGGCTGCTGCCGTCGAGGGTCTGCGCCTCCTTGCCGATGTTCTTGACGTTGACCGTGATCAGGCAGAACTGCCCCTGGGCCTTGTCGCCGATCATCGACGTGCCGACCTTCGCGACACCGCACTTGGACGACTTGACGGTGAACTCGAACTTCCCGTCCCGGGCCGGCTGGCCGATCTTCGCGCTCTTCGGCTTGTCGTCGCCCTTGGTGCCGCCGTCGGACTTGCTGCTGGTGCTGTCGTCGGTGCTGCCCGCGCCGCACCCGAGGGCGACGAGACCGGTGGCGAGCAGAGCGAGAGTGGTGGCCTTGCGCATCGTTTTCCTCCTGCTGTGAACGTGGCGGCGTCAATGAGAGCATCATCTGTGAACGCTGTCAACAAGCATGATGCTTGACAGGTGTGGCACACTCCGAACGTGCAGGAGACACCGACCATCACCGCAGCGGAGATCGCCCGGCTCGCCGGTGTCGGTCGGGCCGCAGTCAGCAACTGGCGCAAACGGCACGCCGACTTCCCCGCCCCGGTGAGCGGCACCGCGGCCAGCCCCGAATTCGACCTGGGGCAGGTCGAACAGTGGCTTCACGCCCAGGGGAAACTCCCCGAGCTGGCCAGAGCCGACCGGCTGTGGCGGCACCTCGCCGCCGCCAGTCAGTCACCCGCCGCCGGCCTGGCCGCCGTCGGCGCCCTGCTGCTCGCCCGGCAACGCGGTCAACGCCCCGGCCGATCAGCCGATCCGCAGCTCAAGCCGCTGCTGCCCGACATCGACGCGCTCGCCGACGAACTCAGACCGCAGGGTGCCTTCGACGCGCTGTGGCAACGGTTCTCCGCCCCCGGGCCCGGCCGCCCGTTCGCTACCCCGGACGACCTGGCGGACCTGATGGCCGGGCTCGCCGGCGTCGGTGGCGGCTCCGTCCTCGACCCGGCCGCCGGCTCCGGCGCCACGCTGCGCGCCGCCGTCCGCGCCGGCTGCACCTCGGCGTACGGGCAGGAGCTCGACGAGGACCTCGCGCGGCTCGCCGGATTGTGGCTGGCCCTGCGCGACGTGGCAGGGGAGGTCGGCACCGGCGACTCGCTGCGCGCCGACGCCTTTGCCGGCCGCACCTTCGACGCCGTCGTCTGCCACCCGCCGTTCGGGACCACCAACTGGGGCGATGAGGAGCTCGGCCACGACCCCCGCTGGATCGTCGGCACCACCCCGCGTACCGAACCGGAGCTGGCCTGGGCCCAGCACGCCCTCGCCCACCTGCGCGCCGGCGGCCACGCGGTGCTGCTGATGCCACCCACCGTCGCCAGCCGGCGCGCCGGGCGCCGTATCCGGGCCGAGCTGCTGCGCCGCGGCGCGCTGCGCGCCGTCATCGCGCTTCCGCCGGGGGTGGCCGCACCGCACGGTGTACCCCTGCACCTGTGGGTGCTGCGACGGCCGGCGCCCGACGCGCCTCCATCGGCGCGGACGCTGTTGGTGGACGCCGCTGCCGGGGACGCTGTCGAGACCTACGCACGGGTTCTCGCCGTCTGGCGAACCTTCACTGCCGCGCCGGACGCTCACGTCGAGGAGGTCGGCTTCGCGCGGGCGGTGCCGGTGATCGAGCTGCTCGACGAGGAGGTCGACCTCACCCCCGCGCGCCGCCAACCCGCCGTCGGGGGCGAGGCGACAGGGGAGCATCTGGTACGCACCAGAGAGCGCCTCGCTGCCATCGTCGGCGACCTGCCGGGGCTGATGCCGCAGGTGACGTCGGCGCCCGACGGGCCGGACGGGGAGTTCCTGTCGGTGGGGGAGCTGGCACGCGCCGGCGCACTGCAACTGCTCGGCCCGATCCGGGCCGCGTCAGCGGAAGCTGGCCAGCCGATGGCCGGCGGGCCACCGGTGCTGACCGTGCAGGACGTGCTCAACGGCGAAGACCCCTCCGGCCGGGGCGACGGGCGGTTGGGGCAGGAGATCCGGCTCGCGGCCGGGGACGTGGTCGTGCCCATGATCGCGCGCCAGCTCACCGCCCGGGTGGTGACGACTGAGGGGGCGCTGCTGGGGCGGAACCTCTACCTGCTGCGGCCCAATCCGGCGGCGCTGGACTCGCGGTTTCTCGCCGGTCAGCTGCGGACGTCGACGAACGAGAAACAGGCGTCGAGCCTGTCCGGGACGCTGCGCTTCGACATCCGGCGGGCGCAGGTGCGGCGGCTCTCGCTGGACGAGCAGCGCGCGCACGGGGAGGCGTTCCAGCGACTCGACGCCTTCGAGTCGGCAATCCGACAGGCAGCAGCGCTCGGCGCGGAGTTGGTCCAGCTCACGGCAGACGGTTTGGCCAACGGCGGCCTACGCCCTGAGCGTCGTGCGCGATGAGCGCCCGTCGCAGAGTTCAAGCTGAATCGAAACTCGTGACTCCCGGCCATCAGGCCTGCACAATGCGCCAAAGGGTGACTAGCAGCGTGATCATCCAACGTTGTACGGTCATGCGTCCGTCAGGCGTGGGGCCGACATGACGGGCGAACAGTTCGGCGGGTGTCATCGTGAGGGGGACGAATGACGCTGGGCAATATCGGCGGATATGAGCTAGTCCGACCGCTCGGGTCGGGCGGCATGGGCGACGTGTACTTCGCAGTGTCGCCGACCGCGGACCGCGTCGCGCTCAAGGTGATCAAGCAGCACCTCGTTGAGGAGCCGACGGTTCGGGATCGGTTCGCCGCGGAGGTCGACAGTCTGAAGCTGGTCTTCGGCTCGCGGGTGGCTCGCCTCGAGGACGCCGACCCTTTCGCGAACCCGGCCTGGCTTGCTGTCGAGTACGTCCCCGGCGCCACGCTGCGCCAGCACGTCGACGCCCGTGGCCCGCTCACGCTGCCGGTGGCCGCCATGGCCGGCGCGATGCTCGCCGACGGGCTGGTCAGGGTTCACCAGGTCGGGCTCCTGCACCGCGACCTCAAGCCGCAGAACATCATCCTCGGCCCGGACGGCCCGAAGCTCATCGACTTCGGTTTGGCGGTGCTGGTCGAACGCGAGCACTACCTGACCGAGGCCGGAGCCCTGGTCGGCACGCCCGCCTACATGTCTCCGGAGCAGGTCCGCGGCGAGCGGGAGCTCACGGCCGCGGTCGACATCTACGGCCTTGCCGCGACACTCGTGTTCGCGCTCACCGGGCATGGCCTCTATCCGCCGACGAACTCCTGGAATCTGCTGCTGCGGATCACAGAGCCGAGCGACCTGCCGGACCTTTCCGGCGTGCCGGCGGCGCTGGCGCCGTTGCTCGGCGCGATGCTGGCGTTCGACCCGACCTCCCGCCCCGGGCTGGACACCGTCCGCACGCGGCTGCTGGAAGTCGCCACGGCCACCAGCGGCAGGACGGCCGCCGAGTTGCGGCAAGAGGTCGCCGCGCTCACCTACGAAAGAGACACGGAACTGCTTGTTCCGCAGGGCCTCGAAGATCCAAAAGAGGAGCCCGAGGATCTGCCCGTCGTCGAGGAGCAGAGCACCGTGGAGGTGCCGGAGACGACGCCCACGAAGGTCGACCCCGTGGGGGCCGCCAATCCGCCTGTCGATGTCAGTTGGCTGGTCGACAAGATGCGCCGCCAGTACGCCCGCCGCTCGACCCTGTAGGAAGGCTCCACCGATGACCACCTCCCAGGACGCCACCTTCGCCCCGGGCTCCCGCATCGTCGTCCGCGACGAGGAATGGCTGGTCCGCAGCGTCAAGACCGGCACGGCGGACGGCACCATGATCAAGGCGGTCGGCGTCTCCGAGTTCGTGCAGGACGTCGAGGCGACCTTCTTCACCGCGCTGGACGAGATCCAGGCAATGCGCCCCGAGGAAACGGTCCTGGTCCCGGACACCTCGTCCCGGTTCCGGCAGAGCCGGCTCTTCCTGGAAGCTGTGCTGCGGCGAACCCCGCTGCCCCGCACCGAGCGCGGCCTGGCCCTGGCCGACCGGTTCCTGCTCGACCCGCTGACCTATCAGCAGCGCCCGGTCGAACTGGCCCTGTCCGGCCTGCGGCCGCGGATCCTTCTCGCCGACGTGGTCGGTCTCGGCAAGACCCTGGAGATCGGCCTGATCCTCGCCGAGCTGATCCGCCGGGGCCGGGGCGACCGGATCCTGGTGGTCTCACCGCAGCAGGTCCTCGAACAGTTCCAGCGGGAGCTCTGGACCCGGTTCGCCATCCCGCTGGTGCGGCTCGACTCGACCGGCATCCAGCGCATCCAGCAGGAGATCCCCGCCGGCCGGAACCCGTTCACCTACTTCAAGCGGGCCATCATCTCCGTCGACACACTCAAGGACGCCGGCCAGTTCGGTCACCACCTCGACGCCACCACCTGGGACGTCGTCGTCATCGACGAGTCGCACAACCTCATCAACAAGGGCACCCAGCGCAACGAGCTGGCGCGCCGGCTCGCCGCGAAGACCGACGCGCTGCTGCTGGCCAGCGCCACCCCGCACAACGGCAACAGGGAATCGTTCGCCCAGCTGATCTCGCTGCTCGACCCGGCGGCCATCGCCAACGAGAAGGAGTACGAGGCCAAGGACATCGCCCACCTCTACCTGCGCCGCACAAAGATCAGCCCGGAGGTCCGCGACCAGATCGGCGACCGGTGGGCCGACCGTGGCCCGTCCCAGGCGGTGCACTGCCAGGCCAGTCCGCTCGAGGAGCAGGTCTTCGACGAGCTGACCGACGTGTGGCTGGCCGGCAAGTGGAGCGACGAGGCGATCACCGGTCAGCACCGGCTCTTCCCGTACACGCTCTTGAAGTCCTTCCTCTCCTCACACCGGGCGCTGCACGAGACGGTGAAAAATCGGCGCAAGAAGGCCACCGGCACCGAGCGGGTGGCGCTGGACCGGCTCGCGGAGCTGACCTCCGCGATGACCGACCGCGACTCCAGCAAGCTGCGGCAGCTGGTTGAGGAGCTGAAGAAGATTGGCGTCGGCAAGGGCAGCGATACCCGGGCGGTGGTCTTCTCCGAGCGGGTGCCGACCATCAAGTGGCTCGCCGAGGTCGTCCCCGGCCTGCTTGGCCTCAAGCCGAACGCCGTCCGGGTGCTGCACGGCGGCGTCGCCGACCAGGACGAGCAGAAGATCCTGCAGGAGTTCGAACTGGCCGGCAGCGAGGTGCGACTGCTGTTCACCGGCGACGTCGCCTCCGAGGGCGTGAACCTGCACCAGCAGTGCCACCACCTGATCCACTACGACATCCCATGGAGCCTGATCCGCATCGAGCAGCGCAACGGCCGCATCGACCGCTATGGCCAGAAGCACCAGCCTCAGTTCCGCGCGCTCATCCTCACCTCCGACCGCGAGGACGCGAAGGACGACCGTACGGTCTCCCAGAAGCTGCTCGAGCGGGAGGAGAACGCCCACCGCAGCCTCGGCAGCGTGGAGGCCGCGACCGGCCAGTTCGACGCCAAGACCGAGGAGGACCGGCTGGTCCGCGACCTGCTCAACGGCAAGACGGTGGACGAGTCCTACGAGGCCGCGCACGCCGAGATCGACGTGATGGCCGACCTCTTCGGCGACGTCGGCACCGCCCCCGTCGCGGCGGACGTCGCCCAGGCCCGGGTGCCGAAGCTCTTCGCCTCCACTCAGGATTTCGTCGACGCTGCCCTTTATGAGATCTACGAGGACCGGCCCGAGGACCACATCGACCTGCGGCGCGAGGACGAGCTGCTGACCTTCCTCGCCCCTGACGACCTGGTGCACCGGCTCACCGACCTGCCCCGTTCCTACCTCCGCGCGCATCGGGAGGATGAGGACCTGCGGCTCAAGGTCACCTTCGACCGCAAGCTTGCCCAGCGCAAGCTCGACCAGGCCCGGCAGAGCAAGACCCCGATGTGGCCGGAGATCGCCTTCCTCAGCGACGTCCACCCGATGGTCGACTGGCTGGTCGACAAGGTCCTCATCCGGCTCGGCCGCCAGCAGGCCCCGGTGCTCACCGCCGACGTGAGCGCACCGGCCTACCTGGTCCAGGGCGTCTATGCCAACCGCCTCGGCCAGCCGACCGTCGTGCAATGGATGGCCGTCTCCGGCCTGCCCGCAGCGCCCGAGATCCGGCCCATGGACGAGATGCTCCGTGAGGCCAACGTCGGCCCGTCGATGGTCAACCGCGCCGAGGCTGTCTCGCTCGAACCATTGAGGCAGCTCCTGCCACAGGCCGTCGATGCTGCCCGGAATTACCTGGAGGACAAGCGCGCCGAGTGGGCGGAGGCCAACGCCGAGCCGCTACGGAAGTATCGCCAGCAGTTGACGCACTTCAAGCAGGCCAGCCTCTTCGACGAGTTGCCCGCGCCGCATCGTGAAAAGCGTCGCCAGCGTGTCGACGCCACCGTCCAGGAGCAGCACGACCTGCTCGACCGCTTGGAAACCGACGGCGACCCGCTGCTGCGGGTCCTCGCCGTCCTCGTACCGTCCCCGGAGAGTGCAGCATGAGTTTCGAGTCGCTGACCAACCGCGGCGAATACCTCTCCGCCCACTACCTGGCCGAGATCCTGCCCGCCACCCTCAAGGGTGGCCTGCTCAAGCAGTGGTCGGAGGACGAGAAGTCCGGCCGGGTCACGCCGCGCACCGGGCTGCGCGGCCTGCGCCGGACCTACTTCGACGCCAAGACCGAGCTGGCCGACGACGAGTTCTTCGACCCGGAGCGGCTGCACAAGCTGCACCAGGACCTGCTGCGGGCGCTTGGTTTCGAGCCGCAGCCGCAGACCATCACCGTCGAGCGGGCAGGCCAGGAACAGCAGATCAAGGTGGCCCATGCCGAGTTGACCACCGCGCACGGCATCGTGGCGCTCGACTGCGGCTGGGCCGTCGACACCGAGGCCGCCCAGGACCCCGACGACGCCGGCCGCCTGCTCGACCCGGTCGCCCTGACCGCGAACGACACCATCGACACGGGCGCGAAGCTCGCCTCCTGGCTCTTCGCCGCCGAGACCCCACCCCGGTACGTGCTCATCCTCAGCGGCGGTGTTATCACCCTGGCCGACCGCAGCGCCTGGGGCGAGGGCCGGTACCTGGCCGTCAGCCTCGACACCACGTACGGCCGCAACGACGACAAGGAGTACGACGTCGTCGCCGCACTCTTCGGCGCCGACTCGCTGCGCCCGCCCGCCGAGGGCGGCACCGAACCCCTCGCCGATCTGGTCGCCGGCTCCCGCCAGCACGCCGTCGGCGTCTCCAGCGAACTCCGCGAGGGCCTGAAAGTCTCCGTCGAACTCATCGCCAACGAGGTCCTCGACCGCATCCGGCAGGCCGGCTACCAGCCGCACCAGGTGATGGACCTCGACGAGCTGGCCAAGGAGCTGGGCCGGGAAGCACTGCGCTACCTCTACCGGATCCTCTTCCTGCTCTACGCCGAGGCCCGGCCCGAGCTCGGCGTGCTCCCGGTCAACGACCGCGAGTACCTCGAGGGCTACAGCCTCGCGCGCATCGGCGACCTGGTGTCCCGCCGGCTCGCCCCCTCCGCCGAGGGCGGCTTCCACCTGCATGAGTCGCTCGACCTGCTCTTCCGCATGGTCAACGACGGCCACCGGCCGCGCGGCGGCGCGGAAGTCGCCGACAAGGCCAGCGAGGGCGAGGGCCTGCGTTTCGAGCCGATGCGCTCGGACCTGTTCCTGCCGGAGAAGACCAAGCTCATCGGCCGGCTAATCGCCGAGCCCGGCAGCGACCCCGACGACCCCGATGGCCCGAAGATCGACACCCGGCTGCGCAACAAAGTCCTCTACCAGGTGCTGCGCCGGCTGATGCTCACCAAGGGCGCGAAGAAGCGCCGCGGCGGCTTCATCTCGTACGCCCAGCTCGGCATCAACCAGCTCGGCGCCGTCTACGAGGGCCTGATGTCGTACACCGGCTTCGTCGCCACCGAGCAGCTCTACGAAGTCGCCAAGAACGGCGACCCGAAGGATGGCTCGTGGATGATCCCTGCGTCCAAGGCCGACGACTACGAGGATGGCGTCTTCGTCTACAAGGAGGATCCTTACACGGGTGTGCGCAGCCGGGTCAGCTACGCCCCCGGCGCTTTCGTGTACCGGCTCGCCGGCCGGGACCGACAGACCAGCGCCTCCTACTACACCCCGCAGTCGCTGACCGAGGTCACCGTCCAGCTCGCCCTGGAATACCGCGTCGACCAGGACGGCACGGAGACGAAGGCACGCGAGCTGCTGGACTGGACGATCTGCGAGCCGGCGCTCGGCTCCGGCGCGTTCCTCAACGAGGCGATCAACCAGGTCGCCGCTGAATACCTGCGCCGCCGTCAGAAGGAACTCGACGTCTCCCTGGACCCCGAGCATTACCACCTGGAACTTCAGCGGGTGAAGGCGTACATCGCCCTGCACAACTGCTACGGCGTCGACCTCAACCGCACCGCGGTCGAACTGGCCGAGGTGTCGCTCTGGCTCAACGTCATGCACACCGGCCTCCAAGCACCCTGGTTCGGCCTGCACCTCCAGCGCGGCAACTCGCTCATCGGTTGCGGACGCAAGCTGTACGACCCGAAGCAGCTCGCTGACAAATCCTGGCTGACCACGCCGCCAACGGAAAAGCCGTTCCGGGTCGGGCCGATCGACGATGAAGGCATCCACCACTTCCTGCTTCCCGCCGATGGCTGGGGCGCGGTCGCGGGGGAGAAGGAGGCTCGGGAGCTGGCCCCCGCCGAGACCGAGAAGCTCAAGAAGTGGCGCACGGCCATGAAGCGCGTCCCGTCCGCCAAGGGCAAGCTGTCGCAGGTTAAACGGCTGCAGGCGCTGGCCCGCCGCGTCGAGTACCTGTGGCACCTCGTGCAGCGGCGACTGGAGATCTCCGAACGGGAGATCCGCCGCGACATCCGGGTGTGGGGCGCCGACGACCTGCCTACGGTTACCGAGGCCGTGCCGCGCGAGAAGATCCTTGCCGACCTGACACGGCCGAGCACGCCGTACTGGCGGCTCAAGACGCTGATGGACGTCTGGTGCGCGCTGTGGTTCTGGCCTCTGGACAAGGCCGGCCTGCTCGACGGCTCGGACCCCGCATATCCTGCCGGGCCCGTCGAGGTCACCTACGTCAAAGACCTGTCGGTGTACGACGAGCCGGCGAGCTTCGAGGTGCGGGATCTCTTCGGACAGGTACAGGCGCAGCAGCTCAAGATGCCGGTCAAGCCCACCGGAACCCGCAAGATGACTGTGGCCGAACAGCTTCGCCAGCAGGTGCCGCTGGCCGATCTGGACGACTGGCTCACCTTCGCCGAAGCACTCATCGGTCGCTCAGACATCCCGCCCGACTCGCTGGTCAGCGGCGTCGAGTCGCTGAGTGAGCTAGGTGTCTACGAAGGAGACCTGCCCGGCTTGATGGGCATGGACGAGGCCTACCGTCTCGCGGACCGTTTTCCCTGGCTGCAAGCTGCGGAGACCATCGCCGACCAGCAGCGATTCTTCCACTGGGAGCTCACCTTCGCCCAGGCGTTCGCGAGGGGCGGCTTCGACCTCCAAGTCGGCAACCCGCCCTGGGTGAGGCCCGACTGGAAAGAGGACGAGGTACTTGCTGAACTTGATCCCTGGTTTCGCTTAGTTGAACGAGTTTCGGTTCCTGTATGGCGTAGCCGCAAATCAGAGGTTCTTCGAGACGAGCGAGCTCGCTCCCGGTTTCTTAATGAAATTGTGCTCAACACGGGAACTGTAGAAGCGCTGTCGCATGCGACAACATACCCCATAATGGTTGGCACTCGGCCCAACCTTTATCGCACCATGATGTGTCAGGTATGGGCCCATTTAGGAAACCGCGGAACCGCTGGCCTTGTTCATCCGGATAGTCACTTCGGTGGCACAAACGAGGGTAGGCTGCGAAATGTGGCCTACCGGCACTTGCGCGTTCACGGTGGGTTCGTCAACGGCGCTAACTGGGCTTTTTCTGACGCCAACAGAAATATTGAATTTGGCGTGCACATCTATGGCACGCCAGGACCTATTAAGTTCAGCCATCTCAGTAGGCTCTATGAAGCCAGGCCATTCATTGAATCTCTCAAGCATGCCGGGGACGGGCCAGTCCCCAGCCAGCGATATCAAGGGACGTGGGATAACCGTCCACACCGAGCCCGCGTAATTCATGTGGATGAGGCAACGCTCTCTATATGGAATCGTCTTCGGGGAGGGGGTGCTGGAGATGATGTTACCCACGCTCCCCTCCTGCAGCCGATTACTGTAGCAGAGGAACGTGCGATTACCGCCTTGTCTTTAGTGAGTCAACGGCTTGGCCTTTACGTGCCGTGGATCAGCCGGGGCTACGATGAGGCAAACGGCAAGAAGGAGGGCCTAATCCAATGGGCGCCAGGAACGCCTGAAGAACTCGGGTCTCTCGTAATGCAGGGTCCTCACTTCGGTATTGCAACACCGTTTGCTAAGCAGCCCAGGGTGCGGTATCACAATAATCACGACTGGGACACCTTGGATCAATCCACGCTTCCAGAGAGCTTTGTTCCTCGGGCGAACTACTCCCTGGGCGAGGCCGAGGCTAAGAGCTTTAAGGGTCAAGACGTTTGGAATGGTAAAAGGTATACATCGTACTATCGGCTAGCGTGGCGCCGCATGATTGCGTTCAACATGGAGCGCTCCCTGTTTGCCGCGATAATGCCACCTGGTCCAGCATATGTGGATGCGGTGCACAGCCTAGCATTTGCTGATAGTCGCCAGACCGCACTAACCGCTGGGTTCTGGGCATCACTTCCCCTGGATTACCTGTTGAGAATCGCGGGTAAGTCTAACCTGCGGACCTCCGAGGTGCTAGCCATGCCGAGTGGGGATTCGTCGCATCCCCTCGCGTCGGAATTGCTTGTGCGATGCCTAAGGCTCAATTGCCTTACCGCCGCTTTCGCCGAACTATGGGAGGAGCTTTTCGATTCCTCGTGGCAGCTGGATGCATGGGCTGCGGAGTGGCCGGGTTTAGCGCCACTCGGTGACATTGCGCCGACTTGGAGCTCGGGGGTGCCGTTGCGCGAGGAGCGGGCACGGCGAGCGGCGCTAGTCGAGATCGACGCCTTGGTCTCGGTTTGGTTGGGGATCGGCATTGAGGAACTACTCGCCATTTTTAAGGGTCGATACTTCACCTTGAAAGAGCGCGAGGATCAGATGTGGTTCGATGCGGCAGGGCGCAAGATAGCAGCAGACTCATATACCTTCGGTTATGGTCAAACAGCCGATGACTGGCAACAACTTGCGGCGTACCTGGACGATCCGGAGCGGAATCCAGTGCCGGAGGGGTACACGGCGCCGTTCTACAAAGCCGATCGGGAGAACGAGTACCGGCAGGCGCATGCCGTGTTCAGCAAGCGCATGCAGAGCGCGATCGATGCGGGGTGGCAGCCGTCGTGAGGCCGACGATCGCGGCGGACGCGCTGCAGAAGAGCCTGACCCAATACCTGACCACCACCTTCGGGCTGACCGAGGTGAGCGTCCGCCAGGGCCTGGAAGGGTTCCTGTCGCACCCGGAGCAAGGCATCTTCCGCGGGCCGTACCTGCGGATCCGCACCCCCTTTCGCCCGGCGGAGGGCGACTGGCGCGCGTGCCTGGACTGGGCCCCGGCCGACTTCACCCCATACCTGCACCAGGCGAAGGCGTTCGCTCGATTGTCGACCAGGGGCGCGGCGGCCGAGCCGACCCTAATCACCACCGGCACCGGCTCGGGCAAGACCGAGTCGTTCCTGATCCCGGTGCTCGACCACTGCCGACGGCAGCGGCAGCAGGAAAAGGCCGGCATCAAGGGGATCCTGCTCTACCCGATGAACGCTCTGGCGACCGACCAGACGCAGCGCATCAACGAACTGCTTGCCGACCCGGCACTCAGCGGCGTCACTGCCGGCCTCTACATCGGCGACGTCGCGGCCATCGAGTACCAGCACGTGATGACCAAGCGGTCGGAGATGCGCCGGACCCCGCCGGACATCCTGATCACCAACTACAAGATGCTGGACCTCCTGCTCCAGCGCGCCGACGACCTGCCGCTCTGGGAGGGAGCCGACCCGGCGTACGTGGTGCTGGACGAGTTCCACACCTACGACGGCGCGCAGGGCACCGACGTGGCGATGCTGCTGCGCCGGCTCGCCGCCGCGCTCGGCCTCGCCGAGCCGGACCGGCCGTTGGGCCCGATCTGTCCGGTCGCCACCTCCGCCACCCTCGGCGAGGGCGGCGGCCGGGACGGCCGGACGGCGATCCGTGAGGTCGCCGAGCAGGTCTTCGGCGTGGCCTTCGAGACCGAGTCGTTGGTGGGGGAGGACCGCTACGAGCCGGGCGAGTTCATGGCCCGGCAGGACTTCAGCTTGCCGCTGCCCAGCCCGGAGCAGCTCGCCGCCGTCGACGACCGGGACCCCGAGCGGATGATGGCCGAGGTCGCTGAGCTGGTGGTGGGCGAGCCCTGCCTCGACAACCCGGCACGCCTCGGTGAGCTGCTCCGCCGGCACCCGCTGACCAAGGCGGTGCTCGACTCGCTTCAGACGCGGCCGTGCACCCTCGACGAGATCATCGACGTGCTGCCCCGGAAGAACGCCACCGGCTGGGGCAGCGCCATGAAGACCCGCCCCGAGGTCACCGCGAAGGCGCTCGCCCGATTCGTCGGGCTGCTCTCGATGGCGCAGAACCCCCAAGCGCCGGGCCGTCCACTGCTCAACATCGAGACCCACCTGTGGGTACGTGCCGTCTCCCGGCTGCTGCGCGGCACCTCCCACCAGCCCGCCTTCGCCTGGTACGGCGAACCGCCTCGCGAGCTCGACCCGTACGCGCCCGATGCCGACGTCGTGGTCGCTGATAACCGCTACCCACGCCTGCCCGCCATCTACTGCCGGCACTGCGGCCGCTCCGGCTGGATGGCGCTGTCGCCGGAGAAGGACCCGCAGGAGCTGGAGACCGACCCGGACAAGATCTACCGGGCCAGCGTCGGCCGGGACAAGCGCCGCGTCCGGGCGTTGATCGCGGCGACCGACGACGAGATCCGGCAGCGCTCCGCCGGGCTGCTGGTCCTTGAGTACGGCCGGCGGGTGCGCCCCTTCGACGAGCAGCGGGACCGGAAGCCGAGTGAGGACGGGATCGTCGTGCTCGGCGACATCCTGGCTATCGACCCGGCCGAGAAGGATCGCTGCCCGTCCTGCCAGATGGACCACGGCATCCGCTTCCTCGGCGCCGGCCTGGCCACCCTCGCCTCGGTGGCGATCACCCAGCTCTTCACCGGCGGCGAGCTGGACGAGCGCGAGAAGAAGACGCTGCTCTTCAACGACTCCGTGCAGGACGCCGCGCACCGCGCCGGCTTCGTCGCCAACCGCTCGTACGCCTTCTCCCTGCGCTCCCTGCTCGCCAGCCGGCTGCACCCGGGGCAGCCGGTCGGGCTGGACGAACTCTTCGCCGAGATGATCGAGGCGGCGGCGCACCCGGAGATCCTCTCCACCGTCGTCCCGCCGGACCTGCACGACCAGCCGGGAGTCGACGCTCTGCTCGCGCGAGAGCACACCGGCAGCCGGGAGACCTGGTCGCTGATCAGCGAGCGGCTCGTGTTCGCCACCGTGATGGAGGTCGGGCTGCGCTCCCGCCAGGGGCGCACCCTGGAGTTGACCCGCAGCGTCGGCGTCCAGGTCGCCCTCGATGATCCCGCGAAGGCCGCCGCGATCTGCCGGGACGTACACCTGACCGGCCCTTGGCAGCTCGGCGGCACGCCGCCCGACGACGCCCGCTACCTCGCCTTCCTTCGCGGCCTGCTGGAGCGGCTACGGACTCGCGGCGCGGTCTACCACGAGTGGCTGGCGCCGTACCTGAAGCGGGGCGGCACCCGGTGGCAGGTATGGGGCGGTCGCCCGGCCGGCATGCCCGCCTTCCCGAGGGGGGTCTCGGCGCCCGCGTTCCTGCTAGCGACTCCGAAGTCCCGCTCGGAGTTCGACGCGATCACCGCCCGCGGCAACTGGTACCAGGACTGGACGTTCCGCTGCCTGGGCCTGGACCTCGGCGACGCCGGCAGTTACCTCAGCCGGCTGCTGCCGGCCCTGGCCGCCGCCGGCATCGTGGCCGCCGGCGACACCGAGGACGGCAACCAGGTGTACGGGTTGATGCCCGGGCACCTGCGGGTCACCCGGCTCGACGACAGCGCTGCCGTGCTGGCGGGGGTGGGCTGCGACACCTGCCACTGGCAGCAGACCGAGCATCCCGACCGGGTCGCTGACTGGGTCGGCCAGCCCTGCCGGCAGTACCGCTGCCGCGGGCGGCTGCAGCCCGCCCACGACGACACCGCACCCGACGACTACTACCGGCGGCTCTACCTGGAGAGCGACGTTTTCCGCGTGGTGACCGGTGAGCACACCGGCATGCTCACCCGCGTCCAGCGGGAGACCGTGGAGCAGCAGTTCCGCGAAGGGGAGCGGTACACAGATCCGAACGTCCTCTCCTGCACGCCCACGCTGGAGATGGGTATCGACATCGGAGCACTCTCCGCGGTCGTCCTGGCGTCGCTCCCGCAGGGGCCGGCAAACTACGTGCAGCGGGCCGGGCGCGCGGGCCGCAAGAGCGGCAATGCGCTCGTCCTCACTCTGGTCGGCCGTAGCGAGCGCGACCGCTATTACCTGACCGAGCCGAGGGACATGATCGCGGGGCAGATCGTGCCGCCCGGTTGTTTCCTCTCCGCCGTGGAGATCCTGCGCCGGCAGTACCTGGCGCACCTGATCGACCTGGCCGCGCGCGGCCAGCTGCCCGGGGTGCTGCCGATGCCGCGGCGGGCGCACGTGCTCTTCGGCCCGAGCGGCTGGCTCACCAACCTCGCCGAAGCCGGCCGGCGCGACGGGGCCCGGCTGGTGGAGGACTTCCTGACGCTGTTCGGTGACAAGGTCCTGCGAGCCGCCGCCGACCAGCTTCGGGAGTTCGCGGTGGACGGCATCGTTCATCGGGTGAAAGAGGCCGACGAGACCTGGGAGGAACGGCTGGCCGACCTGCGGCGCCGTCTGCAGGAAATTGCCACGGCCCGCGGGACCCTGGTGCCCAGCGACCCGGACCACGCCCGCGAGATCAAGATGCTCAAGGCGGAGGAAGCCGCGGTCCGCCGCCGGCTGCGGGAGGTCAGCGCCGCAGCCGCTCACGGCACCCTGGTCGAGTTCGGGCTGCTGCCGAATTACGCGCTCATCGATAGCCGCACCGACCTCGAAGCTACCCTGACCTGGGAGGAGCAGACCGACGGCGATCGCCGGTTCCACAGCGAACTGCGCGAGTACGCCCGCCCCGCCCGCCCGGCCCTCGTCGAGATCGCCCCTGGCAACAGTTACTACGTGCGGGGCTACAAGCACGAGATCTCCGGCCTCGACGTCGGCCCAGCCGACCGGCCCGCCTATGAGCAGTGGCGGGTCTGCGCCCAGTGCGGGTACGTGCGCACCCACCTGGCCAAGGAGGACACCAGCCCGTGCCCGCGCTGCGAGGACGGAGGCATCGCCGACCACGGCCGGCTGTTCCAGGTGCTCCAGCCGACGCGGGTCTATAGCCGGGACAAGCGCGACGACGCCCGGATCCGGGACGACAGCGATGACCGGGACCGCCGCTTCTACGCCACCAGCGTCGCGGTCGACATCGACCCTGCCAAGGTCGAGTCGTCGTGGCGCCACGCCCGCGACACGTTTGGCGTCGATTACAGCCGGCATTCCATGATCCGCCACTTCAACCTCGGCGCTCAACGCTACGACCGCGCCGCCGAACTCTTCGCCGGCGAGGAGGTGCGGATCAACCGATTCCACACCTGCACCTCATGCGGTGGCACCACGGTGGACGGCACCGCGGCGGCCAGCCAGCAGCTCGCCGCCCAGGCCTCTGGCACGACCGTCGTCCAAGGCGCGGAGCACCACCTGCCGTGGTGCCCGTACCGGCGGTCGGCCGCCGGCCCGGACAGCCACGTGGACCTGATCCTGGCCCACGAGCTGGAGACCGAAGCGCTGCGCATCCTCATCCCGGCGGCTACCGCGATAGTGCAGGAGCGGCTGCTGTCCTTCGCCGCCGCGATCCGGCTCGGCATCGCGGCCCAGTACGGCGGCGAGCCGGCCCACCTGCAGGCCGTCCCTGCCACGATGCCCGACGGGCACAGCGAGGGCACCCGCAACTTCGTGGTCGTCTACGACACCCAGCCGCAGGGCACGGGCTACCTACACCGTCTCGCCAAGCCGGACGAGTTCCGGGCAGTCCTCGAGCTGGCACGGCAGCGCATCGCCGACTGCGACTGCCAGCACGAGGCAAAGCCGGTGTGCCACCGCTGCCTGCTGCGCTACGCGCGCAACGAGCATTTCGCCTTCATGAGCAGGCGCGAGGCGCTGAACATGCTCGAGAAGCTCCTCGACAGTTGGGACGTCGAGGAGGGCACCCGCACCGACGAGATTTCGCTGATCCACCAGGTGGAGAGCGAGCTGGAGCTGCAGTTCCTGAACAAGTTGCTGGCCCTCGGCGAGGCGCCGGGCTCCGGGCTGCGCATCGACCGGCGTACGGATCACGACGGCGCTCGGATCGCCGACTTGAGGTTCGTCAAGGACGGCGGGCAGAGCGTCACGCACTGGCAGATGAAGCTGCAAAACACGGTCAAGGGGACCCGGCCCGACGTGCACTTCAAGCGCCTCGACGCGCCGGCACCGGAGGTAGCGGTCTACCTCGACGGGTTCAAGTACCACGCCTCGCCGCAATACAACCGGCTTGCCGACGACGCCGAGAAGCGCGCTCGGCTGCGCGCTCACGGCTACCTGGTCTTCGCTGCCACATGGGACGACGTCAAGACCTGGGACAGCAGCGACGGGCAAGGAAGGTGGATGCCCTACGGCGGGTTGGGCAAACAGACCGCCCGGGAAAAGTTCCGCGGCATGCTTCCCGGGGCGGACCCCGTCGAGCTGGAGGAGACGATCTGGGTAAACCCGATCGAGCAGCTTATGCGCTTCCTTGCCGACCCTGATCTCACTCGCTGGCAGCGGCGAGCGGAAGCCGCTCTGTGGGGCATGCTCAGGCAGGCCCGGGACAACAGCGCAACCGACTCCGCTGGCGTCGCGGAACGGTTGGTCGCTGCGCTGCGGGGGGAGCCCTTGCCCGCAGCCACCGCGAAGCACATCATGGTCGCCCGCGCCCGGGACATCGCTGACTGCCCGCTGACAATCGTCCTCGACGCACGTACCAAGCCGTTGCCGACCATGTCGGCGCTCGCGGTTGTGGATGACCTGCCGGCCGCCGTGACCGGCGAGGGGCACAAGGAACGTTGGGCGGCCTGGCTCGCCTGGGGAAACGTCATCCAGTTCCTCGCCAACGGCGGCGGTGACGCCGGCCAGCTCGCGGTCTCCACCCTAGGTGCCTTCGATCCCGCGTCGATGGCGGTCACCGAAGGCACGGGACTCGTGTTGGCCCAGCGGGCACTGCCGCTCGACGAGGAAACTGCCACCTGGCTCGGCGTCGCGCCGCAGCAGGTGTCGACCGAACCGGAGCCGGTCGACGACGAGTCGCCGTGGCACGAGGTGCTGGAGTACATGGACCGCGACGAGACCATGCTGGAGCTTCTCGTCCAGCAGCTCGCGCGGCAGAACCTGCCCGCACCGGTCGTCGGCTACGAGCTGGGCGACCAGGCGTGGCCCGCCGAGCTCGCCTGGCCGGATCGGCGGATCGCCATCGTGCTCACCGGCCCGCCCGACGATCCGGAAACGGAAGATCGCGACCGGGCATACGCCGCAGCGGGCTGGCACGCGCGGACCGCGCGGGAGTGGTCGATTGAAGAGCTGTCAGCACAGCTCACGGGGACGAGTGGGGGAGAGAGCTGATGAGCACCGGAGCCACCCTGCGGATGCTGGACCGCGCCGACAAGGAGGTCATGAAGCTCACCCGCGCGGACATCGGCGCGGTCTATGAGTTCATGCACAAGTTCCGGCATAACCCGGAGAATCCCGGGCTCAATCTGAAGGCGCTCAACGGCGACTCCCGGCTGATGTCCGCGCGGGTGAGCAAGGACTACCGTGCGCTGCTTCTCCACATCGCCGACCGGGATTATCTGCTCGTCGCGGTCAAGCATCGCGGCGAGGTGTACGACGACCTGTCGCGGTACGCGTATCGGATCAACCGGGTCACCGGTGGCATCGAAGTCGTCGACCTCGCGCCGGTCGGCGACAGCATCGTCGGTCGAGTCGTACCTCCGCCCGCCGACCCTGAGCCTGCCCAGAAGCCGCTGTTCGACGCGTACACCGACGCACAGCTGCTGGAACTGGGCGTCTCCGAGCCGCTGCTGCCGCAGATCCGGGAACTCACCACCGAGGCAGAACTGCTGGAGCTACTGGACCGGGCGCCGCAGCTCACCACTGATGTCCTGTTCGCGCTCTTCGACGGCACCCCCTACGACGAGGTGCTCCAGCAGGTCACCGACCCGGTACGCGCCGACGAGCCGGTCGATCCGGAGGACTTCGAGGCGGCGGTGCAACGCCCCGCCACACAGGTCACCTCGGACGACGAGGCGCTGCAGGCGATCATCGGCGAGGCCTTCGAGCGGTGGCAGATCTTCCTGCACCCCACCCAGCGCAAGCTGGTCGAGAAGAAGTACAACGGCCCCGCCCGGGTCGGCGGCGGTCCCGGCACCGGCAAGACCATCGTCGCGCTGCACCGGGTCGCCCATCTTGCCCGGCAACTGCCGCCCGGCACGGACAAGCCCATCCTGCTCACCACCTTCAACCGCAACCTCGCCGCCGACCTGAGGACCCGACTGCTGGCACTCGGTGGTCAGGAGTTGGTCGCGCGCGTCGACATCGTCAACATCGACCGCCTGGCCAGCCGGGTGGTGACCGAGGCGAAGGCGGGTGGCAGCCGGCGGGTCGTCGACGACAACCGGGTCTCCGAGCTGTGGAGCGAGTTCCTCCTCGAGACCGGCGAGTCCGGCTGGGACGCGGAGTTCCTGACCGCCGAGTGGACCCAGGTGATCCTCGGTCAGGTGCTCAACTCTCGGACCGAGTACTTCAAGGCACGTCGCCCCAACCGGGGCCGGAGCCTGACCCGCGTCGAACGCGACCAGATCTGGCAGCTGACCGAGCGGTTCACCACGTGGCTCGAAGGTCGCGGGGTCTGGACCTGGCGCCAGGTGGCCCAGCGGGCAGCGCGCCTGGAGATGGATCGCGCGGCCGCTTCCAGCGAATCGTCCGGCGGTTTCGACCGCCCGCGCTACCGCCACATCGTGGTAGACGAGGCGCAGGACCTCAGTGCCGCCCACTGGAAGATGCTGCGCGCCATGGTCATCCCCGGGCCGGACGACATGTTCCTCACCGGTGACACCCACCAGCGCATCTACGACAACCACGTGACCCTGAGCAGCCTCGGCATCAACATCCGTGGCCGCTCGTCTCGCCTTACCCTGAGCTACCGGACCACCCGGCAGATCCTTGCCGACGCTCTGCAGATCATGACCGGCGAGGTGTACGACGACCTCGATGGTGGTGAGGAAGACCTGGCCGGCTACCGCTCGCTGTTGCGGGGCGGTCGACCGGTGTTCCGGGGCGCGGCTACCTGGGCGCAGGAGCGGGACCTCATTGCCGAGCAGTTGGGGGGTTGGGGCAACCCGACCGACGGCTCGGTGGCCATCTGCGTCCCAACGAGGGAACTCGCGGCGGACGTGATCAGCCGACTGGAAGCCGACGGATTCCCCGCCGTGGAGATCGGGCCCGACGGTCCGAAGCAGCCCGACGGCATCCACGTCGGCACCATGCACCGATTCAAGGGCCTCGAGTACCAGCGCATGATCATCGCGGCCGTCAGCGATGGCCTCGTGCCCCGGCAAATGATCAGCCGCTACCGGGACACCGATCCCAAGCGCTACCAGCGCGAGCGCCAACGTGACCGGTCCCTGCTGTTCGTGGCCGCCACCCGGCCCCGCGACGAGCTGGCGGTGTTCTGGCACGGCACGCCCAGCCCGTTCCTGACCGCCCGCCTCGTGCAGCGACAGGTAACGTAAGTGCCGCCCAGCCACGGGCGGTATGCGACCAGGGGAGACTGCAGGTGCAGGCGCGGGACCGCATCGGCGACCGGTACGAGCTGACGTATCCGGTCGGTCGCGGCGGGATGGGTCAGGTGTGGGCGGGCTACGACGAGCGGCTCGACCGGCCGGTAGCGGTGAAGTTCCTCCGCCAAATGGAGGTGCCCGAGGACGGGCGCGAGGCCGCGGTCAAACGCTTCCGAAGGGAAGCCAGGGTCACCGCCCGGCTCGACCACCCCGGGGTGCCGGCTGTTCATGACCTCGGTCAGCACGGCGACGACCTCTACCTCGTCATGCAGCTCGTACCCGGGATGGTGCTCGCCGACCTGATCGCGGAGGAGGAAGAACTTCCCGTCGCCCGGTCGGCCTCAATCGCCGCGCAAGTGTGCGACGTGCTGGCCGCCGCACACGCTGCCTCACTGGTGCACCGCGACCTCAAGCCGCAGAACCTCATCATCACGCCGACCGGCACGGTGAAGGTCCTGGACTTCGGCGTCGCCGCCCTGCTCGACCCTGCGGAGGCCTCACGGCTCACCGCAACCGGCCACACGCTCGGCACGCCCGCCTATATCGCGCCAGAACAAGCGGAGGGCGGCACGGTGGGCCCGGGCACCGACCTGTATGCCCTCGGCTGCATCCTGTTCGAGATGCTCACCGGCCGCCCGCCATACGAGGCCAAAACCGCCCTCGACATGCTGCACCAGCACAGGCGCGGACCTATTCCGATCGTCACCGAATACCGGCGTGACGTGCCCGACGACCTGGCCCACCTGCTGTTCTGCCTGCTCGCGAAGGATCCCGCCGAACGACCCGCATCAGCCGCCGAGGTCGGCCAGCTGCTCGCCCCATTCACAGATGGAAAGGGAACCCGGAACACCGCGGTGACAACCGTGAGGGAACAGCCCGCGGTGGCGTTGACCCAGCGAGCAGCAGACACGCCGGGACAGCTGCACGCTCGAGCACTCGAGCTGGCCGAGGAGGAGCGCTTCGTGCAGGCTGCGGAGATGCTGGCCGCCGCCTTGGCAGCGCATCGGTCACCGCCTCTCGACGACGCTACGAGGGTGCGCCTGCGCTTCGAACTCGCCACGCTGCGCATGCTCGGCGGGAACTCTCGCGATGCCCAGCACGACTTCGAGGTACTGGCTCGTGATGTCGAAGGGCGGGACAGCGACCTCGCTGACGAGTGCCGACGGCGAGCCCGAGCGTGCCAGTCAGGCGGGCAGCCGATGAGCCTCGAGCCGTAGGGCCGGTCTACAGCCTTGGGTCTTGCCCGACGTCCCCGGGATCGACGTGGCTCATGCATTCCGGTGCTCGGCAGACAAAGTTCCTGTGAGCCGGCGTCGGCCCGGCCGCGTCGCTCCAACTGCCGAGGAGGACATACGTGGCGGGCGCGGACCGGCGGACCCGCGCCACGAGCGACTCCCTACGAGACGCGGGCCGTTCGGCCCGCACGAGGTGAGCGAACTCGTGCCGTAGCACCGCAAGATCCACTGTACGGCCCGCCATCCGGGTGCAGAGGTCGGTGAGTGGCCAAGCCGTGTAGTGCCCGAAGCGCACCGCGTAAATCGCCACAGTGTGGAGCGTGAACGAGTCCGAGTAGTCCAGAAGTACGTACCCCAATAGCTGGTCCAAGTCGGCCCGAGCCAGGGTGGCGGCGCGGCTACCGTCCTGCCGGGGCCGACCGCCCTGACCGGACTTGAAGTCCACCAGCGCCCCACCGATGATCAGGTCGGCATCGGCGTTGAGGTCGATGCTCCCCTCAAACGTCGACCCGCTGCTGACCGGACCGGATGGCAGCGCCGGTAGCAGCCGCTCGACCGCGAGATCCCGCATCGCGATCAGGTCGGCAACCTCGTCGTCGTTGGCCAACGCGAGCAGGTCCGCAGCCCGGCTATTCGCATCAAGCCGCATCAGCCGCGAGCCCTCGACCACTGGTGCCCGGTACAGCTCGACCAGCAGTGCGAGCGCGTAACACACGCGCGCCCACCACTCGTCCGATCGGTCGGCGAATCGCGTCGGGTCGATCGGCCGAAACGCCTTGTTCTCCCCGTCGATGGCGCCCAATTCGTGCAGCAGCTCAAGACCGGCTTGGCGACAAGGCGCACGGCGAGTGCGTAAGCCCGCAGCGGCCAGATGCACGGACGGAGCCGGATCGACCAGGAACCGCAGCCACCAGTCAATGGCAGCGCCCTGAGTGCCTGTCGCGACAGCGGTCGAAGGCAGTACCCGGGCGGGACCGACTGCCTCCCGATAGTCGGCCTGCACTTCATGGTGATGCGGAAACCTGGCTCGTAGCCACCGGGCGACCGGACTGTTGGCGTCTTTCACTTCACTGGTCAGCGCCGACATGCTCCGACTTCCAGTCGCTCAGACGCTGCCATACGGCCTGACCCTCGGGGTTGTCATTCGATAGCCGGCCCGATCGCGGGTAGCAAGTTGGTCAAGTCAACCAGCTCGACGTGCGCGGCTCGCTCTGCGGTGAAGTCGCGGATCGGCACCTCCAGTGAGCCAAACCGTTCCTCAAACCGCCGGCGAAGTACCGGGGAGGACCTGTTCAAACCCCAGGCAGCTGAGCCCTTCGCAGTGCGTAAAAAGTGGATCGCCGCTGGTCCCGCGACGTAAAGCTGTGCGCGTCGACCAGACTGATCCAGCGCCAAGTGCACAAGATCCGCGAACGCCGCGCGCTTGCGCATCGCGTCGGCGCCCTTCCATACCGACATCTTGAACTCGGCGACTCTGCGATCAGTCTCCAGGTCGTATGGTCGGCTCGGGTCATTGCCGGCCGCGAGCGAGGGGCGTTGCAGCACTCGCTCGCCCTCCTCGAGGATCAGCGGTAGGACCTGCGTGATCACGGCGGCGTGGATGATGTCGCTGAGCCGGCCAGCATGCTTGCGCACCAACAGCGCGGCGAGTAGGAGATCAAGACTCATCCCAGAGTCCTCCGCCAGGTCGGCGGCAGTGGAACGGCCGGTGCCGTTCATTCGAGCCTCCAGGACCGCGATACGTTCTGTCAGATCAGCCGAGCCGATGAAGGCGAGTAGCGTCGCGAATGCTTCCGCCGGATCCGGACCGTCACCCGGTTGGCCGGACAGTTGTTGGCTGTGGTGTCCGCGTGGTTGGGGCGGGTAACTGCTTCCGTGCGCGGCGGTTGTCTCGCCGGGCAGCGTGCTGGTGGAGAATCCGACGGCTCGTAGCTGACGCAGGGCGATGTGCGAGGTGAAAGCGTCCCGCCGGAGGCCCATCGCTGCCCCGAATACCTGCTTCACCGGCCAGCGCACACCGTCCACCTCGACCCAGTGGTCACGGACATCCTCACGGATCTGGTTCTTCAGCCCGGCGCGGACGGCGTCAGCATCGATCCGGTGGATCTGCCCGTCGAGTCGGAACGTGTGGGCCACCGTCTGCTGTACTGAGTCCGTCACTGAGAATTCGCTCCGTCCCTCGGTCTCAGATCGTCGCAGCGTAGGCGCTGACCGGCACCACAATGTGTCGTAAATCAGACTCGTCCTTGCTTAGGCTGTCTAAGTGTCAGTCCTCGCTGCAGTTGGCGGTATTGCCAGCGCTGGTTGTACAGAACCCAGGTGCGGACCCAACAGCCTGGCCGCGTTCGCCGGGAACTTCTGAGGCCATCATGGTCCGCGTTCGGGCGCCCGCGATCAACCTCGAAGTATAAGTGGTTGCCACGAGCACCGCCGACAACCGTCTTGGGGCTCGCTAGCTAGCGCTCGCTTGACGTCCTCGTACAGTGCGCTGGTGTCTTCCGAGGCAGCGACATCGGCCTCTACCAGGGCGGCGCCCTCCGGTGCGGCCGCTAGGGGGCGGCGCAGCGTTGCGATGCTGCTCGTCGTCAAGCACTGCAGGTAGTTGACCCGGCGTCGCCGAGGCGCCTTCAGGTGCTTCATCCCGGCCGCGCACACCCGGTGGGCTGCGGCTGGACGGAGCCGGACGCCGAGCAGCGTCACAGCGAACAGGTCGGCAGCGGTGATCTGAACAGGATCGTTAGGCGCGACGGTCCCGAACGTTGCCCATCGGGTCGCGGTAGCGGCCGAGCCGTCGCCCTGCCCGCTCGACGTCCTGCAGCGCTCAAGCGTGGCCTCGCGAGCCGAAGCCGACTTGACCTGCGGTTTGGAACAACTCCTCAACGCTGCAGCGCGAGCCGGCCACAGTCGCGAGGGTGTGCAGCGGCACCAGGTGGGTGACCAGCACAGGTAAAGGCCAACTCGGCGGTGGTCCGGTTGCGACCGGGGGAAGCCAGCCGTGGTGTGCCACGGCGTGGCACCTACTACCACTGCGTAGTATCCGACAGCTCCCCGTGGGTGCCTCATTCCCCCAACGGGCAGCGGGGTCGAGACGATATTGCCTGCTGCCTGCTGCCTGCTGCCTGCTGCCTGCTGCCTGCGGCCTATCCGGTCCCTCCACCCGCAGGTCGGCAGACGTGCCTCCACAAGGTGGTAGTAGAACTAGCTCATGACCGACGTGGATCGTCAGCAGGCTGCCGGCGCGTTCCTAACGCTTCTCGATGAGGCGGCCAGGCGCGTAGGCGACCGCTGGTTCCTTCTCCGGTATTCGACACTTAGCGCGACCGGGCCACAGGAGACCTACCGCGAACGTGTGTACTGCTACGAGCTGTACCATCAGATCCGGGTGCTGAGTGACACCGAGCTTGGCGAAGCTGCGGGTGCCCCTACCTACTTGCTGTCGGGGGAGATCGACAAAGCCGGCCTGCACGCCGTGACTGATAAGGGTCTGCACAAGCCGGACCTGCTGTGGCACGAACCCGGGAACTGGCAGCGAAATGCTGTCGTCGTGGAGGTCAAGACCGCCTCCGGACTCACGAGTGATGGCCTGAGCAAGGATCTTCAGACCTTAGGCGCATTTGTCGACGCAGACGAGCGGGGGTACGAGTGCGGCGTACTGCTTGTCTACGGTGGCATCGCGAAGAAGGAGCTGCGAGCGGACGTCCTTCGAGTGGCCGTCGGCCTTCAGACGACCCCAGACCCTCAAACGCCCGACAAAGTCCGCCTCTCGGAGCACGCGTGCCGGCGAATCCATCTGCTGTGGCACCCGCGGGCGGGGAGAGGCACCAAAGACCTGGGAACCTTGGAACCTTAACCGGACCGGGCGTGGGGCAAATTCCACATGTCCGAGCAGACGAGCCCCAGCTCGCAGCATGTGCGACGAGGTCTGCACGGTACACGCCGTGGACGTCGGCATCGGCGTCGTCCGAGTCCCGGCGATCCTCCGCGCCATGCACGCGTATCTCGATCGGGCCCAAACTCGATGTCGTCGGTCGGCGGTCTGTCATCCAACTCCGCCGTTGCGACCTCTACGCGGTCGGCGCGGATTCGTGAATCGCGCCGCTCGCGTCGGTCCTCGACCTCGTCGCTCGGCCGTCGAGGGCGCCCTTGTCGATCCCGGCTTATAGCGAGTGAGAATCGCATCTGGGACGCACTTCTTCAAGAGCCGAACGACCTGTCGCCACCTTGCCGCCTGAAGAGGCTCACCGCTTCGCCGTCGGCCCGCGCGTCATCGAAGGCCGTGGCGGACGCCGACGAGACGGGACCGTAGCGCGCCACCGGTGCCTACAAGGCTCCCGTTCTTGGGCGCGGGCCAGGTCCAATTGAAAGCCGGCGACCACCGCCGTTCTCAGGCCGAACACCCCTTCTGCTCGACAGTTGGACCGCACTCCCTTCCTGACTTGCGCTGGTCATTGGGTCGCCGGGACGGACAGGTCCATGGTTAGGGCAGTGGCGAGCGGGGGTGGAAGCGGGATTCGGGCGGCTTGACGCTCGGTGGCCCACTCGGAGCTGTCGGGTGACTCCCCCATGACGATGCCGAACCAGCGTTCGCGGTCCTTGACGACCCGGAACATCTTCTCGTCGTGGGTGCCGCCGACGTACGGCTCGTAGACGACCACAGGCTGGCCGACCCGGGCGGCCTGGGATCCGATGCGGTCGACACGGCCGGTGCGCTGCTCCAGCGTGCTGGGGTTCCAGTCCAGGTCGTGGTGGATGACATGGCGGCAAGCGTGGTGCAAGTCGACGCCCTCGGCCATGACACTGCTGGCGATGAGCACCTCGGGGAAAAATGGGGTGTTGAACGTCTGCATGAGCGTTTCGCGGGTGGCCGGCTTCGCCTCCCCGTTGACCAATCGGACGTTGGGTAGAAGCACCTCGCGATCGTGGGAGTGCTCGGCGGTGTCGAAGTGTTCGCTGCTGACGCGGATCCCACCGGTCTGGATGCTGGCGAGCGCGTTCAGCACATCGTCCCGCTCCTTGTCGACCTGTTGGGCAAGGGCGGCGGCGAAGGCACTGATCTGGTCTGCGAAGGTGGCGCCAGGCGCGCCGCGGTCCAGGCCAACAAGTAGCCCCTCGATGGTCAGGCTGGGGGAGAGGTCCACATAACGGGTCAGGAACGAGGGCGTACGCATGAACCGGACCGCGACGTCCTGCACCCGTTGCGCCGTCTCGTCATCGAGTCCGTTGACGTAGCTGGCGACTCGTTCCCGAAAGGCGTCGTACCCGCTGACATCGCTGCGTAGCAGACGCTCGGCGATCGCGTCGACCTCAGCTAGCACGCCGTCGTCGGCGGGCCTCCCGAGGGCCTGGGAGGCCCGGTCGATGATCTCCCGCCGGATGGCGCGCGAAATGTGATTGCGCAGGGCACGGCCGGTCTCGCGGTAGAAGCAGAAGACCAGGACCTTCTCGCCGCGCCGCCATCGTTCGACCACGCGGCTAACAGTCGCGGCAACCTTCGGGTGCGCCGCCCAGCCGTCGACGGTGTCGTGCGGCAGGGCGGCCTTGATGCGCTCGACGTACCACCGGAGCTGGTCCTTCGCGGCGGTGGCGGACGTGTCCGGCGTGCAGTCGTCGGATGTCTCGAGGTCGTCGAGCTTGGCGATCCGGTGAGCTCTCGTGTCGGTGTAGGCCTCGAAGGATGAGGCGAGCCCGTAGGCGTAGTAGCCCCGCACCGGGCTGGCTTTACCTGCCCGATGGAGGTTTGCGATGGCCTCGGCGCGGGCGGCGAGCAGGAACGGCAGAACTGCGTCGCCTTCGACGGTCAGGCCGGAACCGGTGTCATGTCCGTCCAGGATCGCCCGGCCGGGGTGGTAGTCGCGACGCTGGGTCCGGCTGGCCCTGGTGTGTCGGACGACCCACGGGCGCAGCAGCTTCTCGGCCGATCGGAGCTCGTCGTGTGCTGCGGCTGCGGCGGTGATCGCCGTACGGACGCGCTCAGATTGCCCTTCCTCAACGTCGAATGTGGCGACGGAGGCAACCTGGGGGGCGTCGGACTCCTCGAGCCGCGACCAGGCCCGTTCCAGCCGCAGTGCAGCAGCACGACTTCGGTTGAGCCCGTTCTGAATTCCCTCCACCTGGTCGTCGAACCGCTTCCGAGCCGCCTGCGACGACCAGCGCACGCCATGGAATCTACGCAAGATCCGGATCAGCTCGTCATGGTTGAGCTGGAACGGTGTGGCGGTGAGGAACAGCATCCTCTCGAACATGTTTCCCAGCGCGCCGCGCTCGTCGACTGTGTTGGCAAAGAGGTTGCCGAGCTGGGTCCTGTTCTTGACGTGGTGGGCCTCGTCGAGTATCAGCAGCGGCAGCCGGACATCCAGGCGTTGCAGGGCCCTCTTCCAGACCTCGCCAAGTGCCCACTCGAGCTGTGCCCGAGCGACCTTGAGCCGCTCTTCCAGATTGGCGGTACGGTAGACAGGAACGGCGGCCAACGCCTGCCGTAGGTCCTCGAGGTCGAGCCCGGATACGGCGTCGAGCAGTGCTGCTGGCACGGGGTCGTCGTCGAGCGGATCCTCGGGTCGACCCCGGTCCCACACCTGCTTCCACCGGCCCGGCTGTTTCTCGAGCAGCGTCGCCACCAGGGCCTGGCCCGCCGCACCCCGGAACCGGGGTTCCCGCAGCAGTGCGTGGGCGTGCTTGGCCAGCACCCGGCGGTGTTTGTCCCGATCGCGGTCATAGCGGGTGGCCTGGCGAAGCAGGGCGAGCCGGATCAGCGGGTCGGTGAGCCTGCTGGTGAGCGCTGTGTGCGTGGCGAAGATGAGGTGCTGGCGCTCCTCAGGGGGGTCGTCGAGCATCTTGAGCAGGTCACTGCCTCGCTTGACCGGCCGCGACCCACGCAGCCCGTGGCCGGGCGGGAGGCAGTGCTCGGCGAAGACCTGCCACTCGCGGGGCCACTTCTCGGCGACCGCCGCTGGGACCAGGACGACGACGGGGTTGGCACGCCCGGTTGCTTCCAGCACGGAGACTGCCACTGCGAGGGCAACGTAGGTCTTGCCCATACCGACCTCGTCGGCGAGCACCACGCCGGGCTGATCGGCCAGGGAACGCAAGATGGCGTCGGCTGTACGCAGCTGCCGCCCGGCGTCCTGGGTGGATACCCGACCAGCCGTAGCGAGATTGATCCCAGGTTTCAGTGGCCACACTTTGCCAGGGCCTCCTCCACCGCATCGCGGACATATTGGTCAAGGGAGACGTCCTGCGACGAGGGCAGGCGCTGCGTCTGCTCCCGGATTTGTGCCAGCACCGCCGTCACCTCCCGCCTGATCACACTTCGCTCGTCGACGTTGCGGACGGCCGACCAGTCCACGGCCGCGATCGTGAGGGCGAGCTCGGCGAGCATGAACTGCTTCTCGCCGTTGACCATCTGCTCGTCGGACGTACGGACCACGCTCTCGGCGAGGTTGAGCGGACCGAGCGCCCCGTGCAGTCGCCAACGAACCGCATCGAGGTTGCTTGCCGGCCGTGCGAGCCGTTCCTGCAGCCGCATCAGCGCGAGCGAGGACTGCCGGATGCGCTGCATCAGATGTGCCTGGTCGTAGCGTGTCAGCGGATCCAACCCCGTGTCGGCGCCAGCCTCGGCGACCCGCTCGAGTTTGCGTAGCTCTTGCTCGATTGCGACGGGCAGCGGTCGCGTCGAGGCGAGTGCGGCGAGCAGGGCGTGGATGGGGATCTCCCGTAGCTCGCTGGGCGGTGGCAGAGCACCGCGGTCGTCGATATTCGCAGTCCAGGTCGACTCAACCTCCTGCCCGTCGACGTGCCAACGGACCAGCAGGTAGGTCGGCAGCGGCGTGCCCGGTGCGAGCGGAACCCGTACCTGCGGCTGGACGGCTGCCGACCAGGCCGCACTGTCGTAGAGAGGGTGGCCTGCCGGGTCGAGGATCCGCCAGTTGGCGGGCAGCGTTGTCGGATCGAGGGTGAGAGTTGCGGCTGGCTCGGGTTGCAGGTGCAGGAGGCAGTCGACGAAACCGTGCGGCAACTGGTGCCCGGTGGCCTCGTCCTCGTCGGCCGGCGTCTCCCACTCCTGCGCGTCGGGCACGATCGGGTCGCCCTTCGCGGCGAGGGCCCGCAGGGCCTTGCCATCGGCCGAGTTCAGTTCGCAGCCGATCCACATGTTGAGCTCGCGGTGCGCGCCTGGGTGTAAGCCCAGGCCGTACCTTGTCACGTTCGACGAGCCGACCATCGCCGCGACCCAGGTGTCACTTTCCAGGAGCACGAGCTTGGCGTGCAGTGTCCGCCGCTCCTTGTCAGGCCTCGCATAGGCGGACACCGGTGTGCCCTGATCAATCAGGGACGGCGGTCCCTGCACATTGCCGGTGAACGGGCTGATGTCGGCGAGGATGGTCAGCTGGCGCTCCTGCGCTGGCCGCCCGGTGAGCAGGCGGCGTACTGCGTTGATGCCGGGCGCGGGCGCCGCGTCGTCCCAGAACGGCGAGAGCACGGTTGCCCGCAATGGCTTCCCCCCGCGCCAAACCGCCTCGTAACGGTCGAGCGGGTTGACTTTCGGTCCACCGGACGCGAGTGCGATGTGAATGCCCGCAGTTGGCCAGGCGGGCAGGTCGGCGGCCTGGATGCGCTGGCGGAACAGGGCCAGGGTGGCCAGCGCGCGAGCCTTAGGGCCGGCCTCTGACGATCCAGGAGCGAGGTCGACGAGGTTTAGCAGTTCGTCGTGCAACTCGATGAAGACCGTCCGTGGTATCTGGCACTGCTCATCAAGGTCTAGGGCGAGGCCGAACTCGACCTGCTGCCGGTAGCCGGCGGCGGTGAGGTTGGCCGAGCCGAGCAGCACCCGGCAGTGACGCTCCCAGAGCAGCACCGCGGCCTTGGCATGCAACAGACCATCGCCTGGTACGGCGACCGGGAGCAGATCCCAGCGCAGGTTGCGCTTCTGGGTGGGCGTGCTGCGGTCGGCGAGCACGGTCACCTGAGTCTCGGCAAGTCGGTCCTCCTCCTCGAGGATTGAGGCGATGGTGGAGATGCGATCGCCGTCGCCGGTGCCTGTCGAGAGCGACAGGAAGCGGGACAGGCAGTCCTGCGCGAAGAAGTCGGCGTCGAAGGTGAAAGTGGTGGCCAGGCATGCCGCGGGGCGGCCAGCATGCTGCGGCGCCGACCAATGCTCCAGCAGCCGCAAGCTCATGACGTAGCCCCGATGAAATTGCGCAGGGTGTGAACGCGTACAGGGTGGACGAAGTAGTTGAGGTCCGGTCGTTCAGGGCTGCCGTAGGGCGGGCGGACGACCCAGCCATCGCGCAGCGGCTCGAACCAACTGCGCTTCCCGCCGGGCTTGCCCGCTTGGACCTGCTCGTGATGGTGAAGTACGAACTCGGCAAGGTCCTTCGGCGAGCGGGGGTAGACGAATTCGCCGAGGCGTTGCTCCAGGTCGATGTCATGGGTTACCTCGGCCACGCGGTCGGCGGCGCGCTTGAAGTGCTCGGGGATCTCGCGGGCGCACCGGCCGAGCATCTCGTCGTCGGCGACGTGTGCGGCGGTGAGTGGCTGGCCGCCAAGCGAGTACGACACCCTGCAGAGCAGGCGGAACGCGGCGTTGACGAGGACCGCCAGCTTCTCGTAGCTGACCACCGCGTCGATGATCCGGCTCAGCTCTTGGGATGCGTGCTTCCGCACGGCGGTGAGCAGCTGTGGCTCGGTGGCGATGCGGTCGTCGCCCGCCAGCAGGAGGGCGAGTTCCGCGCGGTGCTCGTGTCTCGGGTCGGTGAGAAGCCGGCGCAGCACCGCTGCCTCGGTCGGTCCGGCCTTGTCGGGCCGCAGCGTGGTGGCGAGCCGCCCGAGTAGCTGCGCGCCGGTGGCGACCGAAAGGGACCCCTTCTGCAGCGCCGCGCGCACCTCCTCGTGGACCCGCCGTCGGATCGCCCCGCCCTCGGTGTCGGGGGCCTCGTCGGCGAAGCCGGTCAGGCCGTGGTCGTGCTCCCACGCCCGGACCAGCTCGACGCACCGCTCGGCCGGCGCCAGATCCTGGGTGAGCACACTCGCGTCAACAGCGAACGGCTTGTAGACGCCGTAGAAGCCGAAGACCCGCGGACTGTTGAGGTAGGTCTGTCGGGACAGCCGCTCGCCCCGGTTGATCGCGGTGCGCGTCTTCTGGCTGCCAGGGACGTCGGACGGGAGGGCTCGCTCGATCCGGCGCACGAACGCCTCGATGAGCAGCCACTCGAAGCAGATGGCCGGTGTCGAGACGCCGTCGTGGGGCTGCTCATCGGCCAAGGACTCGGTCGCGACCGCCCCGACCGCCATCGCGGTGGTAAACCGTACCCAGCGCATCCGCGCCCGCAGCGCTGGCACCAACCGCTCGGCGAGCCGATCGGAGATCGCGCTCAGACCCATCGGGTCGAGGGTCCCCTCACCGGAGGCTGGCGGGTCGTAGGCGGACACCGCCGGAAGTGTGAGTCCCATCAATGGCATTGCGAGAAACACCCCCAGGGGGACGGATAGGAATGCGCCGGCTATGCCAGGCGACTCGTAACGAATCTATCTGTGAGCTACGACAATCCGCGGATGAGCGCGCCCGAGGCCTCAGCCCGGGTCGCTGGTCGGACGGCTTCAGCGGCGGCAATGGCTTGTCGCTGCTGGGGGCACGGGACCTTGGATCGAGCCTCGCCAGGGGGCCGGATAGGCCGGCACTATCCGAAAGGCCCCAGCGGTCCGGAGTGGGCCCTACGCGTTGCCGCTAAGGTCGGTGCCCTTCCACTTCCCTCGGCCGGCCGGACGCGGGGTCCGCCGCTGATGCAGCCAGATGGCGTGGTCGAGTTCCCACGGGGTACAGCCGATCTTGCGTGCGGTGGCAACAACATGTGCGCGGGCCTCAGCCGCCGTCGGCAGCGACGAAAGGCCCAAGGCGTCACGGACCCATCGGCGCACTATGGTGTCGGGCTTGATCCGCTGCTCGTCGCCGACGAGCATCCAGAAGTAGTCGAGCCGGATGTCGTTCAGGCCGTTGCCGGGCACGCGTCGTAGGTCAGCTTCAACGCTCGCCAGGCGGCCATCGTCGGTCAGGAGTTCAGCTGCATCCAGCAACGATGTGATCCCGTGGCTGCACAGCACGTCGGCATACGCGATGACCGCGATGCTCTTGTATGGCGCAAGCCGGTTGCGGTGTGTCCTGTTCCGGCATTGCAGGTCCTCCTCAGCCAGGCGATCGGCGCCGCGCTGGACAGCCCAGTCCCGAAAGCTGCACAGATCCTGTTCGCCCGTCACTTTGGACGACTCACCAACGATGAGATAACGGTCCCTCAGGCCGGCGAGGTCCGCATACCGGTTGCAGATCTCGGCGACATGCTCGTACCGCTGGCCGATCGAGTACACCGCGTCGAGGATGCACAGACTCAGGTGTGCCCACCGCCGGGTGCGCGGCTCGACCCGCAGCGCGGCGGCCGCCGCGACGAGCGGGTCCACGGGCGCTGCAACACGCGAGTCGGCTGGAATCGCGGCCGTGAGCTCGGCGAACAAGTCAGCCGACATCAGCACCGCCTCAGCGCGGCCATGCGCACCGAGGGCAACGGGCACATCGTCGCCGGCTCGGAACCGCTCGAGGATGCTTGGTAGCCGCACCCTCGCGTCTCGCACCGACAGCGTTTCAGCGATGATCATGCCGGCTCCACAACTGAGGTGAACACATCAATGGTGTACACCTTAATCGGTAGTCGTGGGCGTGGTCAATGTGGAGCGGTCGACCGCGATGCTGACCCACGTATCCGACCCTCGATCCCGGCCTGGCCTGGCCCGGCCTGGCCTGGCCTGACGGTGTCGTGTCAATCGGATGGATAGGCCGGGTAGTCGTCGCTGGGTAACGTTCCCAGCCCTGGCCTATCTCCCGTTGCGCCGGGACCGCATGCTCGGCCAAGCTGATGCAGTCGCTGATTCAGGCCGGATCTGCCACTTCGGTGGCAGGTCGAGCCCGGCATACCGACGGGCGGGCGACCAGGGGCGAAGGGTGAAGGCAGAGTGAGCGGGTTGGCTAGGTTTGAGTTAGCTCCTGAGCTGTTGGGAATCCATGTCGGCGCCTACAAGAACCTGCGTGATCAGTGGCTCGACTGGGCTGACGGCATGGCTCTGTTCGGCCCTAACGGCGCCGGTAAGACCAACTTCCTGGAGGCGCTGGCGATCCTGCTCGGCACGGACCAGACGCTGCTTCTCGCCCACCCCAGGCTGGCGCCTGTCACCACGAACGACCTCGGGGTTGTGGCGAAGGTGTCTGCCGATGAGTTGCCGTGGGGGCCGTCAACGCTTCTGCCGGCGGACCTTCCGATTCCATCCGATCTTGCGCGCCGGCTGCCAGTGCTGTCACGAGGGCGGCAGGACGCCGCGTGGTGGCAGGCGATCGGTGTCGGTGGCGGGGACAGCTTCATGGCGGGCCTGGCCGAGCTCGCTCTGCCGGTCGAGGTTCGCGAGTACCTGGAGTCCCAGAGTACCCGGCCCGTGATCCGGTACCGGCTTGTCTCGATCGCCTTTCAGGTCACGGACAGGCTTGAGGACGGCGATCCGATCGCTATCCGGGTGGAGCGCAGATTCTCGCGCACGTTGATGGGCTTCTGCCCGCCGGAAGTCGTGAAGCGCCTCGCGGACGGCCTGCCAGACGTATTCGCCCCGCTGCGCACCGCCCTGGCAGCGCCGCCGACTGGACCGGAGGGGTACCTCGACATCCTGGCGTTGCCAGACGCTACCGAGCCGCCAGCGCAGCTTGAGTGGTTGCCACGCAGCCGGCGCAGCGGGGAGGTGTACGAACACCTACGTTCCCGGATGGAGACTGCGGAAAATCCGGCCGAGCGGCTCGCGGAGAGTCTGGCGGCCCTGCCTGCGGCTGTCGGCGACTTCGACCCCGACGGACGCTGGTGGGCGCACGAGGTAGCGGCGGAGGCCGCGTCCGCCGAACTGGCCGTCACGCTCAACCATGTTCGGGTTCAGCTGACGGGGAACGACGCGGACCTCGAGTTCCTCGACATCCGCGGCCAGGAGCCGATCTGCATTGGCCATACGCGCTCCGCCGACGCCCTGGAGCGGTTCTCGGCGGGCGAGCGCCGCTGGGTGGACGAGGCGCTGGCCACCGCAGCCCGAGCCGTGGACCGGTTCGCTGCCAAGGCAGAGTGGCAGGCCAACCTGCTGGACGAGCTCGATGAAGCCGCGGTAATCGAGTCGCTGGTCGGGGTCAGCGAGTCGGTGCAGAGCCTGGTAAACCAGGCGGGCTTCTGGACGGCGGAAGCGAAGGAGCGCCTGCTGAGCGTCCTGGAAGGCCAACTGTTGGCCGCCGCTCGCGAAAGGCTGTCGGAGGACGACAGCTCATTCGGCCGACACCTCACCGAGCAGAGCGCCGGGTTGTCCAGCCTTCGTCCCCAGACGGTGGTGCGGGTGTTCGATGAACCGGAAAGCCACCTTCATCCGCAGGCCCAGCGCATGATCGCCGTCGCGCTGGACCGGCTTCGCTTGCGCGGCGACAACATCGTGCTGGCATCGCACAGTCCACACTTCCTGGATTTACCCGACTGGCGGCTCGTGCACGTCCAACACACGCCGGAGGGAACCACTATGTCGGCGCTGGCCGCGGCCGACCTCGACGCGCGTAAGGCCCTGGCCGGCCAGATGGGACTGAGTCGGGGCGAGCTACTGACCCGGGTGTCACTCCTGCTGATCGTCGAGGGTGAACACGATCGCCTCCTGCTGGAGGAACTGTACGGGGATCGCCTCCACAACGCGGGTGTGGCGATCATCCGGATGCATGGCACGAGCAACCTGCTGGCGACCGCGCAGATGGACTTCATCGAACGTCACCTCGACGTGCCGATCGGTGTCCTACTCGATTTCACTCGGCTCGAGAAGGTAGATGACAACCGCATGCCGACGAGTCACCTCCATGCGGAAGAGCAGGCGCTACGACACCTACGCCGTGCCTGTCGGAAAAACCGACGCCCGATGACGTACTTCGGCTTGAGTAGGCCGGACATCGTCGCGTACCTCAACGAGGACGCGATCCGCGTCGACGAGCCGGGATTTCCTGGCTGGACGACGGTGACGCGCGAGTTTGGTGCGGTCAGCGGACGTTTCCGACAGGCCCAGCCCCCCGTAGAGCGCCCCAGTTTCAAGCCGTGGCTTGAAAAGAGGTTCGGCGTCGACCTGACACGTACCGACCGGGTGCAGCGGATGGTGGAGCGGATGGTCCAGGAGGGCCTTCCTGCCGGCGCGGAACTCACGAATGTAGTGCGTGAGGTGGAGCGGAAGGCTGCCGCCGGGCGGTGGCCAGAACAGCCCGGCGCCGGGCCCGCTCACTGATCAATGCCCCGGATCAGCCCGGCCGGTGCGGTCCGGTTCGACGCGCCGGGTAGCCGGTAGTTTCGCACCCATCCCGGACGCGACCGAACATGCAGGAGACTCTCGCCGTCTCACCCGGCCTCCGTTCTGCCCTTTGCTGGATCCGCGGGCTCGTACCGGCGAACTCCAGCCGCTCAACCTCGAGGCAGAACCGGCACTTGCCGAACTTCTCGACGCAGGCGGGACCCACGGGAATCGGTAGGAAAGCGAGGCTGACTCGATCCGCCCGCACGGCAGATTCCTGCCCGTTCATCATGATCGAGGGTGTGAGGTATTGAATACGACCTCCGGCTCCCGTCGCGTCGTCCCGGCGCCGTGGCAGTGTTTCCGTCCGCGACCATCACGACGGCGGGTGCGCGATTCCTCGCGGCGTTCAACGACATCGAGAAGCGCATTCGAGCGAGCCTGCGCGCGGACGTCAGCGTCGGGTTCGCGCAGTTGGCCCGGGAGTACGCCGACAAGAAGCGGCTGCCGAATCACCACAAGAGCGCCCTGGTGGCGTTCGCTTCGCTGCGGAACGCGATCAGCGTCGCCCTCCATGACCGTGCCCAGCTCGTTGATGTCGAAGGGCTTGCCGTCGGCGTAGTCGTCGTCCTCCGGCTCGTAGCACTCAGGGCCGGCAGGGTTCCACAGGTGAGTCATCTGAACCTGGCGGGCTTCGCCCCACGTGCGGGCGGCGGCCAGCGCCTTGATCTCCTCGGCCTCCTCGGTGGCGGTGTTCGCGTCGGCAAAGGCCAGGCAGTCGTGCAGCTGCGCGTGGCCGTAGACCAGGCGCCGGGGGTTCGGGTGGTGCGTCTTCATGGCGCACATCCTGCCCAAGGGGTGCGACATCCAAGATCAGGTGTTGATGCGACGATCGAAAGCGGGATCGGCCATGGCAAACGGCCGGATGGACTAAGAGATGATCACGAAGGGCGACGCTGACCTGCGATCCGGGCAAAGGATCTTGTCCGAACGGACCAGCCACCGGCGGCGACTCAGCTCTGCTTGAGGAAGTGGTGGTGGACTCGCTGCTCGCCGACATGGCGGCACACGTCGTCGGCGACGGTGCCGACGAAGAGAGATCGGCACACGGCCGGGGGAGGATCCGCCGGTCGGACGACCGCTAGGCTGACCAATCCCGGCCTTGCCACCTGGAGAAACGCCCATGTCCGACAGCGTCTTCGCGCAGTTCACCGCCGACGACGACCAGCTCGCCGTCGCGTTGCTCGTTCAGCCTGCGATCAACGCTGCCCTGGTGCACAACCGGGTTCCGCTGGTCCGCCACCTCACCCTGGTCAACCGCGGGACGGAACCGCTGGCGGACGTGACGCTGACGCTGGAGCTGCTCGGCCCCGACGGCGCGCTCACCGAGCCGTGGACGCGTACCCTCACCGCGGCACTGCGGCCCGCGGCGAGCACCGGCTGGGACGACTTCCGCGACGTCACCCCGGACCGCGCGCTGCTCTACCGCACCGACGAGGCGTTCCCGGTCGACTACCGCCTCACCGTCGAGGCAGATGACGCGGCGTTGACGCTGGTGGCCCCCTCAAGGGTGCTGGCGCACAACGAGTGGTTCAACAGCCCCGCCCTCTACGACAGCCTGGCCGCCTTCGTGCAGCCGAACACCCGGGCGGTCGAGGTCGTGCTGCGGTCGGCGGCGCAGCTCCTGCTCGCGCGTACCAGCTCGGGCTCGCTGCAGGGCTACCAGGACGGCCCGGAGCGGGCGGCGCTGATCGCCGGCGCCGTGTACGAGGCGCTGCGCCAGCTCGAGATCACCTACCAGACCCTGCCGGCGTCGTTCGAGAACAGCGGCCAGAAGGTGCGGACGACGGCCGCGGTGCTGGACGGCCGGCTCGGCAACTGCCTCGACCTCTCCGTCACCTACGCCGCATGCCTGGAGGCGGCCGGGCTGCACCCGCTCATCTTCATCAGCGAGGGGCACGCCTTCGGCGGCTTCCTCCTCGAAGAGGAGCGGCTCGGCGCTGCGGCGGTCACCGAGACCAACCTGCTGATCTCGATGGTCGACTCGGGCCGGGCGGTGCCGGTCGAACTGACCCGCATCGGGCCCGGCGCCCAGTCGGCGACGTTCACCGAGGCGGTACGCGTCGGGCTCGGCCACTTCCGCGGAGAGGGCCACCGGCTGCAGGGCGTCGTCGACGTCCACCTCGCCCACCGCTCCGGCATCCAGCCGCTGCCGTCGGCCGACGAGCTGGTCGCGCCCGCGCCCGTCGACGCCGAGATGACCCCCGACGCCAGCGCGTCGCTCGACCTTCCGCCCGGTGTCGCCGCCGCGAAGCTGCGCCAGCTCGCCGACGAGGGTGACGAGCTGCCGCAGCTCGCCGACGGCTCCCCGGGACGCATCCAGCAGTGGCGGAAGTCCCTGCTCGACCTGAGCCTGCGCAACCCGCTGCTCAACCTGCCCAAGCGTGGCCGGGGCCTGGACCTGCACGTGCCGGCCGGTGCCCTCGCCCTGCTCGACGACCTCATCCACGACGGCCGCCAGGTGCAGGTCATCCCGCAGGACGACATCAGTCACGTGCATGAGCTGGCCGGCGCGCGCCGGGCGCAGGACCTCGACGCCGAGATCCTCACCCTGGAGCTACGCACCGACCGGCGGGTCTACGGCGCCGTCACCGAGGCCCGCTACAAGACCGCCATGCGGGCGTTGCAGCGCGAGGCGCGCACGATGGAGCAGGAGACCGGCAGCAACTACCTATACCTGACCATCGGCACCCTGGTGCACACCAAGACCACCGGGGGAGAGGCGTATGCGCCGCTGTTCCTCCTGCCCGTGCGCATCGAGGGCGGTGCCGGCCGCCGCCCGTACGCGATGGTCATCGACGGCACCGAGGTGGCCAGCCCCAACTACTGCCTCATCGAGTGGCTGCGCGTCAAGCATGGCGTGCGGATCCCGGAGCTCGAGCAGCCGGTCCTCGACGAGCACGGCATCGACATCGCGAAGACCCTGGCCGCGATCAACACCGGGCTGGTCGACAACCGGCTGAACTACCGCATCGACGAGACCGCCAGCCTGCGGTTGCTGCAGTTCTCCACCTTCCAGATGTGGCGGGACCTCGGCGACCACTGGCCCCGGTTCATGGAGAACCCCGTGGTCCGGCATCTGGTGGAATCCTCCGGCGCCACCTTCGACGACCCAGCCCGCCCGGACCACGACGCCGACGTCGCCGTGGACGAGGGGGAGCTGCACCTGCCAATCCCCGCCGACGGTTCCCAGATGCAGGCCATCGTCATGGCCGAGCGCGGCCAGTCCTTCGTCCTCGAAGGGCCGCCCGGCACCGGCAAGTCGCAGACCATCACCAACATGATCGCCCGCGCGGTCGCCGCCGGTCGGTCGGTGCTGTTCGTCGCCGAGAAGCAGGCCGCCCTCGAAGTGGTGAAGCGCCGGCTCAAGCAGATCGGCCTCGGACCGTTCGCGCTGGACCTGCACGGGCGCAAGCAGTCCCTCAACGCCATCCGACAGCAACTGCGCGACGCCCTCGACCAGTACGACCTGGGCAGCGACGGCGACTGGACGGCCGTAGAGACGGCGTATCGGACGCGGCTCGCCCCGCTGGCGGAGTATCCGACGCAGGTCCACACCGCCAACCCCGTCGGGATGTCGCTCTGGTCGGCCTACGAGCAGGTCCTCGCGTACGGGGACGGCCCGGCCGCCCCGGTTCCGGTCAGCTACCTGCACGCACCCGCCGAGGTACGCGCCCGGGTGGAGACGACGCTGCGGGAGTTCCCGGCCGCCGCCCGCTCCGCGCGGCTTCGGCCCGAGCATCCCTGGGCGCTCAGCGGCTGCCGGACCCTCGACGGGCTGCACGGCGCGGCCGTCACCGAGATCGCCGCCGACCTCGAACGCCTCCGCGCCGACCTCGCCACCCACCCCCACCTGGTCGGGCTGCTACGCACGCTGCCTACCCCGGAAAACGTCACCGAGCTGCAGGCCGGCGCCTGGCTCGCCGTACGCGGAATGCTGCCGGACCGGGAGACCACCTTGCGCGCCGGCGACCGCCGGTGGGACGAGGCCGCGTGCCGGCTCCAGGCCGACCTGGCCGCGTTCCACCAGGGCTTCGCCGGTGAGCTCGCCACCTTCCGGCCGGACGTGTTCGCCCGCCCCGAGCTGGCCGCCTGGCACGCCGAGGCGCAGGAGGCGGCGAAGAAGCTGCTCGGCAAGCGCAAGCGCCGGCAGGCCGTCGTCGACAAACTGGCCGTGCACCTGCTCGCCGGCGCGACGCTCGACGTTGAGCGGGTCGAGGTGACCACCGGACGACTGGTCGCCGCCCAGGCCCAGGCCGCCGCGCTGCGCCAGCACGCGGTCGCGCTCGGCGGCCTACGGATCCCGGCATGGCAGCCCACGAACCCGGACGCGCAGCAGCGGCTGGCGGAGGCGATCGAGGCGACCCGGGCCAGCCGTACGCTCCTGGCCCAGCACCCGCAGGCCTGGGAGCTGTTCCAACGCGGCATCTCCGACGCCGACGCCGCCCTCCTGGACCGGGTCGCCTCCCGATGGCGGGCCTGGCGCGGGGTGCTGCGCTGCACAGAGCAGGAGCTGGCCCTATGGTCGGCCGGCTCACACTGGGTCGACGCCTGGCAGCGGGACGGCGCGACCTGGCTGCACGACCTGCGCAGCGAGGAACTCTTCCCGCTGCGCCGCTGGGCCACCGTCCTCACCCACACCGACGTGCTCGCCTCCGCCGGCCTCACCGACTACCGCGACCAGCTGCTGCGCGCCGAGGTGAACGGACAGCTCGCCGAGGAGGCGTACCCGCGGGGCGTCGCCGCCGCCTCCCTCGGCGAGCGGCTACGCGGTGGCGGGCTGCAGTACTTCGACCCGGAACTGCACGACGACGAGATCGCCCAGTTCGAGACGGCCGCCGGTGAGCTACGGTCGGCGCTGCCCGAGCGCCTGCCCTCGGTGCTGGTCCGCCGCCGCCCGTTCAGCCCTTCCGACCGGCGGGGCCGCTTCGCCGACTTCGCGGCGGAACTGCGCCGCAAGCGCGGCGGCCGGTCCTTCCGGGAGCTGTTCGAGCGGTACCCCGACGCTGTGCTGGCGTTGACGCCGTGCGTGCTGGTCAGCCCTGCTTCGGCGGCGAACTTCCTGGCCCCGGCAAGCCAGCGCTTCGACCTGGTCATCTTCGACGAGGCGTCGCAGATCCAGGTCGCCGAAGCGATCGGCGCGATGGGCCGGGGCAGCGCCGTAGTGGTCGTCGGCGACTCCCGGCAGATGCCGCCATCCAGCATCATGCAGGCCAGCCACACCGTCGACGACGTCGACGAGGGCGAGAGCCCGGTGCTGGAGGACCTGGAGAGCATCCTCAGCGAAGCCGTCGAGTCGGGGCTGCCGCAGCGGTGGCTGTCCTGGCACTACCGCAGCCACGACGAGTCGCTGATTGCCTTCTCCAACCGCTACTACTACGACAACAAGCTTTCCAGCCTCCCGTCGCCGGGGATGAGCGGCTCCGCCGGCATCGCCTGGCGGCGGGTCGACGGCCGGTACGACCGGGGCGGCTCGCGGACCAACGACGTCGAGGCGCGGGCCGTTCTCGCCGACATCACCCGGCGCCTGCACGACCCGGCCACCGTCGGGCAGTCGATCGGCGTGGTCACCTTCAACATCCAGCAGCGGGATCTCATCCTCAACCTGCTGGAGGACAGCACCGACCCGATCATCCGCGAGCAGCTCTCCGGCGCCGTCGCCGAGCCGATCTTCGTCAAGAACCTGGAGAACGTGCAGGGCGACGAGCGGGACGTCGTCCTGTTCTCCCTGGCCTTCTCCACCAACCCGGAAACCGGCCAGCTCCCGCTGAACTTCGGTCCGCTCAGCCAGGCCGGCGGTGAGCGGCGGCTCAACGTGGCGATCACCCGGGCCCGCCGGCAGGTGGTGCTCTTCTCGTCCTTCGACCCGTCCGACATCGACCTGTCCCGCACCTCCGCGGTCGGCACCCAGCACCTGCGGGCGTACTGCGAGATGGCCGCCGCCGGCGCCGACCGGCTGGGCGACCTGGCAAGCGACCGGGCCGAGCGGCGCAGCCGCATCCGCGACGAGGTGGCCGCCGCGCTGCGCGACCGCGGCCACGAGGTCCGCACCTCACACGGCCTGTCCGACTTCACCGTGGACCTCGCCGTACGTCGGCCGGGCTCGGCCCGCTGGCAGGTGGCCGTCATGCTGGACGGCCCCGACTGGAGCACCCGACCGACAGTGGCCGACCGGGACCTGGCGCCTGCCCTGCTCCGGACCATCATGGGCTGGCCGGAGGTGGTGCGGTTCTGGCTGCCGGCGTGGATCCACGACCGGTCCGCGCTGCTCGACCGCGTCGACGACGCCGTCGCAAAAGCCGACGCCCCAGAGCCGCCCGCGCCAGCGGAAGCCGTCGCGCCCCACGACACGGTCGAGTTGCCGTCGCCCCGCACGACCGAGGACGTCGAGCAGGTCCACCTGGTCGAGCTGTCGGGTCCGCGCGTGGCAGAGGACACCGAGCTCGTCACGGGAGCGTCGCCAGCACCCGTTACGGGCCTCGCCACCGCCTCGGCGCCGACACCCGTCACGGACCTCGCCACCGCATCCGCGCCGGTCCCCGTCGCGAGCGCGCCGCCGGCGACGACCGGCGCCATCGAAGTCAGGCCCTTCGTCCCGTACACCCCGACGCCGCTCGGCGACCAGAGCGACCTCGACCTGCTCGCCACCGACCAGCGGGTACGCGGGCTCGTCCGGGAGGCGCTGCGGGAGATCATCGCGGCCGAGGGACCCGTCGAACAGCACCGGCTCGCCCGCTTGGCCCTGGCCCGGTTCGGCTTCCTGCGGACCCGGGAGGACCGGCGCCTCTCGGTGCTCGCGCTCGTCGACGCCCGCCGGCTGTACGGCCATCCCACCGTGGGGCGGTACGCCTGGCCCGAGGGGACGGACCCGCAGACGTACCGCGCGTACCGGGTCACCCAGGTGAGCAACGACCGGGCGTTCGAGGAGGTGCCGCCCGAGGAGGTCGCCAACGCGTTCGTTGACGTTCTGGAGAGCGTGCCGAGCATGGACGAGGAGCGCCTGCTGCGCGCGGGGCTGGAGCGCCTCGGCTACCGACGGCGCACCGACAAGATCGACAAGCTACTCCGATACGGCCTGCACGTCGCCGTGACTAGCGGCCGAGTCCGGTTCGACCAAGAGGGACGTCTGACCCTGGGTCGACATGAGTCATCGACGTGACCGTGCCTGGGCGAAACCCTGGCCGACTACGCCGGCCGACTTTCGCTTGTCTCATGGTGCACTGCGCTCGTCCAGCCGAAGACCGATCAGCATGCCAGCACATAAGTGATGGTCGCGATCATGCCCGGCGCTCGATCGCCTCTGAGCGGCAGGGGATGCACCTGCCAGCAGGTTGGCCAATGTGCCCCGGACGCGAGCAGCGGCGGCCACCGCCGGTCATCGGCGGCGCCGCGCCGCCACGCTCGGCGCAACCCGGAGCGCGGGTCTGCTTCTTCTGCGGAGCAAACCGGTCGGAAACCCGTGCCCGCCCGTCTTCCATTGATTGGTCTTCAAGGCTTCGGGCGACACCCTGGCTGTCACCCCCGCTGGCCGAATCTGTCGCCCTGCCCTGCTGATTTGTCACCCCAGAGGCGGTTCCCGTCCTCCGATCTCCGATGACGAGGCGGTAGACACGGGTGGCGATCCCGGCGACCTTGGACACGGCCAGTCGGCCGAGTTGCACCAGCTTGCTGAGGCATCGCTGCACCGTCCGCTCCGAGCAGCCGGCGTAGTTGGCGATGGTGGCGACGGAAGGCCAAGCCTTGCCTTCGTGGTTGGCGTGTGCGGCGATGGCGATGGCTACGGCTCGCTCGTTCTTTCCTAGGTCTTTCGTCGCGAGAAGAGCGTCCTTAACGGCGAGACTCATTGGGCTCGGACCTCCTACGTCCGTTGGGGCCACGGGCGGATGTTCTGCACCGACGCGGCCGAGCTTCATCTGGCATCCCGCGCCGTATCAGCGAGGGGTCTAGTGATCCAGGCTCACCTATCGCTGAAGGTCAAGTCGCAGAGGAGATGTGGGCATCCCAACCGGCTGCCGACTGTGTCCGAATCAAGCTCGGCGAGGAGAAACAGGCCCGAATCCCGAGCGTGCTGAGTGTTGGAGGTCGGCCAGCGGCGGGCAGGGAAGGGCCACCCGTGGACGTTCCGGGCCGTAGGACGCGCTCAGCTCGCGCAGTGGAGGCGGTTGGGCAGGCGACGAAAGCTTGTGCGAGGCTGAGCGGCCTCGCCGTGCAGGTGGCACAGCGCGCTGACTAGGTGTTCTGCCGATCTTGTAGTGGTTGATCGTTGACGATGTGCCGGTGGTGCGTCGTGGCGAGCTGACCGATGAGGCGTTGGCTGTGATCGCGCCGCTGCTGCCGGAGGCGGGGGGCTCGGGGACGGTGGCGGGATCACCGCCAGGTCATCAACGGAATTCTGTGGAAGCTGCGCACCGGTGCGCCGTGGCGTGATCTGCCGGATCGCTTCGGTCCGTGGAAGACCTGCCACGAACGGCTGCGCCGGTGGACCGCCGATGGCACCTGGGATCGGATCCTCGCGGCGGCGCAGGTGCACGACGACGGCACACCGGTGCAGTGGACGATCAGCATCGACTCGTCGATCGTGCGAGCGCACCAGCATGCCGCTGACGCCCGCAAAAAGGGGGGTTCCCGGCAAGCGCGGCGACGCCTGGTACGCAAGACAGCGAGGCCATCGGCCGATCACGCGACGGACTGAGCGCGAAGATCCACCTCGCCGTCGACGGACGCGGCCGGCCGCTGTCAAGCCTGCTCACGCCCTGCCAAGCCGGCGACAACCCTCAGCTGCTCGCCCTGCTCGACGCGATCCGAGTCAACGAGCCCGGATCTAACCGGCCACGCAAGCGCCCGCACGTGTTGATCGCCGACAAGGGTTATGCCCACGACTTCACCAGACGTGCCCTGCGGCAACGGGGAATCCGGCACGTCGTCCCGGAACGCTCGGACCAGGTCGCCCGCCGGGCCGCCAAGGGCAGTCACGGCGGGCGACCACCAGCCTTCGACAAAAGGCGACCTACCGCAAGCGCAACGTCGTGGAACGTTGCTTCGACCGCCTCAAGCAGTGGCGCGACCTGGCCACCCGCTACGCCAAACGCGCATCCCTATACAGGTCCAGCCTGGTCCTCATGGCCCCTGTCATCTGGCGTCCATGGACAGAACACCTAGCCGCTGTCGCCGCAGTTAGCCGACTCGCCGCCGGGCGTGCTGCTTCGACCACACCGGCTCGGCAGGCGTCCCATACGGGTTCGGGAGCTTCTCCTCTCCGTACGCCGCCGCCTCCAGCCACTCAGGCACGAACCGCTTCGCGTCGGGTTCCGCGTCGATGATCCAGCCTTCGGCGCCGAGTTCGTTCCACACCTTATGGCCGGAGTTGGGAAACATGCGCCTGTTGCCGTCGGTGGCGAACATGCAGCGGGGGAACAGTCCTCTCGCGTTGCCGTCCGGGCCTGGGTAGATCGTGTACAGGGTTCCGTACTCCCAACGTTCCACCGATGCCTCACCTCCTACAACACCGGGTCGATCAGAGCGCAGGCTACTTCGCCTCAGGCAGCGAATTTCTCATCGCATCGCCCAGTGGCCGCGACCCCGAACCGCCGCACGTCGAATCCAGGTTGAGCAGCGAAAACGTCGACACCTGCCGGCCTACCTGCGGGGCGATCCGGCGCATCGCCTCATCCCGCACCTCATCCGGCTGAGACATGTACTCCGCGCACGTCGAGGTGCTCGTCAACGTGGGCGCCTCATCGCCGGTGTGCTCCCCGGTCTTCACACCGCCGTAGAAGATCAACGCGGCGGCAATGACAAGGGCGCCGAGGACACCGCCGACCGGATACGTGTTGTTGCCGATACGGATCCGCGACCCGGCCCCGGCCACGATAGTGCCGTGGCCGTGAATGTCGCCCGTCTTCACCGACCGCCCGGCCACACGGTCCCGGTCGCCGCCCCGAATGATCCCGGCGTTGTGGTTGAGCAGGTCGGTGAGTTCCACGGTGAAGCCGGTGTCTTCCCGTGCGCGGCGGGTGATGGCGCGGGCCAGCGCTTCCTGGGCATCTTCGTCGCCTTCGTCGGCGTCCCACGCCACCCACTCGTCGCTGCGGCCCAGCCTGCGTTGGACAGCCTGCCGCAGCGCCAGGAGTTCCGCGCCCGCGTAGTTACCGAACATGCCGACGATCGCATCGACGGCCGTTTTACCGATGTCGTAGTCCGCCACGCCGGGAAGTATCGGCTGGGTGCGGTCGAGGGTGAGTGGGTCTGCGTATATGCGACAGACCCTTGACAGGCGCGGTCGGTCCACGGTGGCCGCCTCGATGAGATTGCGGGCTCGGGAAGCGGAATCTTCCTACGCTATGGGGTGGTTTGCCATGCTGGCGGCCGTCCCCGGCAGTTCCTGGCAAGGAGCCCCGCCTATGGCCGGCTGGCCCGTCATCGACCGCGTCCACGGCGAAATCCGGCTGCAGATGTGGATGACCCGACTCCACGAACCAATCGGCGCCGCCATCGACATGATCAGCTAAGAAGGCCTCAGCCTCGGACGCCCTTGGCGGCCCGGCGGGCGACCTGGTCCGAGCGTTCCGGGACGACGTGCCGGATTCCCCGTTGCCGCAGGGCACGTCTGGTGAAGTCGTGGGCATAACCCTTGTCGGCGATCAACACGTGCGGGCGCTTGCGTGGCCGGTTAGATCCGGGCTCGTTGACTCGGATCGCGTCGAGCAGGGCGAGCAGCTGAGGGTTGTCGCCGGCTTGGCAGGGCGTGAGCAGGCTTGACAGCGGCCGGCCGCGTCCGTCGACGGCGAGGTGGATCTTCGCGTCAGTCCGTCGTGTGATGAAGCGGAAGGCATGTTCCTCATGCCGGACGTCGAGCGCGGTCAAGCTGGTGGCGGTGATCTCGCGTAGGTTGCCGCTCTGGAAGCTCTCGTAGAGGCCCGGTCGTCGCCTGGCGTGCGGGTCGAGGCCGGCGGCATTGACGAGATGGTCGAGTTCTGTCTAGCTGTCCAGCGATTTGGTGACCAGCACAGCGGTGCCGCCGGGGCGTAGGCAGCGGGCGATCTCCGATGGCGGTGTCCGGCGTCGGTGAGTGGTAGAGCCAGAAGGCGGCGACCGCCGCGTCAGCTAACCGATTTGGCAGGGGGTAGGTGGTGGAAGTCGGGGCAGACCACGTAGGCGGCAGCGTTGGCCTCGTCGAGGCGGTCGCGGGGTGGCGGTCAGTAGCGCGGCTGAGGCGTCGACAGCGACGAGGCGATGGGGACGGAGCCGGGTGGCCAACTGTAGGGCTGTGGTGTCGCATCCACGGCGATGTCGAGTACCACCGCACCGGGTGTGATCCGCGCGGCGAGCAGGTCGGCGATCGTGATGGCGAATCCCGTCCGCTGATCACGACGTGGTGCAGTGCTCGGGTGCGGTGCGCGAGCCGGGCGGCGCTGCGGTAGAGGTCGCCACGGACCACTGCGCGGTCAAGGAACGGTTGGCTGGCATCGGTTGCCTCCCGTCCCGTTGCCGTTAGGGCAAGGGCTGGTGTTCGTTCCGTAAACGGTTGATCAACTGGTTGGCCTGCCGGCGGCTGCTGAGGGTGAGAAGCCGGACGTGAGGTCCGTGTTCCCGGACAAGGTTCTGTAACCGGGGTCGCATTCTGCGCCGGTAACCGAGGATGTAGCGGACGAAGTTCCAGGTGATCCGGTCGTAGACGCCATCCTGGTGGTGCTGCCCGCCTCGGTAGCGCCAGCGCCGCTGCGTGATGCCCCACAGGCAGGTGGCGGCGGGTAGGTCGAGGAAGATGACAGTGTCCGCGGCAGCCAGCCGGATGGGCAGGGTCCTGGCATAGTTGCCCTCGATGATCCACCGTTCCCCGGCGACGAGTTTCTCCTGCTGGGCGGCGAACTCGTCCTGCGGCAACGGCCGCCACTGCTCGTCGTAGTAGACGGCGTCGAGGTGGGTCAGCGGTGCGTCGAGGATCTGGGCGAACTGCCGGGCGATGGTGGATTTGCCGCTGCCACCGCAGCCGATGATGGCGATCCTGTCCATGGCTCTCCAGGGTAGGGGGCCGGTGACGTCGCGCGAGAGGACACGGTGAGTAATGACGCCACCGGTTTCGGGTTACGCAGGAGGCGATTGACCACGTCAAGCTGGGTGGAGAGCCGGAACGGGTCGAGGTGCCGTAGGCATTCGGGGATCATTCGGGTGTGCTCGCCGGTGCCGGCGATCTCGGCCGGCCAGCCGACGCGGTGCCGGACGTCGGTGGCGTTCCGGACGATCAGGGATGGCGGGACGAACGCGGCGCCGCCTCGGACATCGGCGGGGAGGAGCGGCGCGGAGCCGGCGAGGACGGCCTCGAAGATCCGCTGGGTCATCTGCCCGGCGGCGGCGCAGCGGCGGGGCAGCAGCAGGACCTGGCTCATCGAAGACGGCGTTCCCGAGATCGCCCGGGCTCCCGGCTCGGACAGCGCCTCGCCGGCGTACGAGGCATGTACAGCCATTTATCGAACTTATGGTCATCAACTTCGTCGACGCGCTGCAGCCACGGAGGCCATCCGAACGCTGTGGCGACAGCGGGCGGCACGATCTGCGCGGCATCGAGGCGTTACGGCCGTTGTGTCGTCCGCCTCATGCCCACGCAGGAGGGGTGCCAGCGCGCGCCGACCGACTGGAGAGTCAGCCGAGCTGACCGCCTAATCCCATCGAGTATCGAGGGCTATCGCGGCAGTACTGTGCGCGCCATGATCCGCAACGCCATGATCGTAATGCCCCTTTGCCTGCTCTCCCTCACTGCTTGCGGCAGCAACGCCGATAAGCCGGAAGCCGCTCCGTCCTCGACATCGCCAGTTCCCGCCGCCAGCACGGCGTCGGAGACGGCGGCCAGCCCGACCGCTCAGGCCGCCAGCGAGGAGGCGGAACTTCGCCAGGCGGTGGTGGCGTACTCGGACGCCTTCCTCGACGTGAAGCCCACGGTCGGGTATGACCTTTTCTCGGCCAGGTGCAAGGAGCGCGTGACCCTCAGCGAGTTCACCGGGATGCTGACGGCCGCCAAGCAGATGTACGGCAAGGCGATGCCACTCAAGAGCTTCGAGGCGCAGATCTCAGGTGAGATGGCCCGAGTGACCTACACCTATGACGTGCCTGCCCTGAACCAGAACAAGGAGCCGTGGGTGCGGGAAGACGGCAAGTGGAAGCAGGACGACTGCTGAGCCTTGCCTCAGGTTCGGCGCGCTCAGCCGCGCCAGCTTGAGCGATCGTTGGCGAGGTTCCGGTGGTGGTGCATCGGCGAGGGTGAACTGAAGCCCGACCTCCACCACCGGAACCTCAAACCCCCAGCGCCTTCCTGGCGCCGTCTCGGTCGAGTCGGCGACGAGGCTCCACTCGTCGACCATGTCGGTCAGATGGCGAGCGGTTGTTGAAGGCCAGGTACTTGCCGCGGCTGACTGCTACCAGGCCTTTCCGCGGATCGGGGGCACGTCGAGGTCGCGCTCGTCGCCGCGGTGCTCGGCGAGGAGCTGCCGACGGATCGAACGCCAAGCGACGCGCTCCTGCCGGTGGGCGAGTTTACGGTGCGACTGGAAGGTGCAGAGCTGACAGCCGCAAAGGTTCGGGGCCTGAGCCGAGGGCTGCCGGTAGCAGCGAGTGCGGTTCCAGGCGGGCGAGGCGAGGAACTTGTCGAGGTCGCACGGGCCGGAGCCGTGTCGGTGGATGTCGGTAAACCAGTAACGCAAGTGCGGATCCAGCTGCTGCACTCGCTCGGGTCGGTGAACGTCGGTGCGGGCCATGTGACGACCGCCTTCCGGCCGCCCGCGCTCGGTGCGCGGGACTTAACGCCTGGGTGGCATGTCGATCACCTCCAAGGGGTGGGGCGGACGCCTGGTATGCGAGTGGTGGGGGGCGTGCCCGGCTCCCAGCTCAGCTGGGGGAACACCCGTTACAACCTTTTGGGTTACGCCGTACATGTTAGGCCCAGGCTCCGACAAGATTTGACCACCTAGCTGCAGCCGGCGTCCTCATCTACCAAGCAAGTTGCGAGCTGGCGATAGCCGGGGAGCAGAGGGACACCCGGACCTGTACGCCGGTAGCGGTGGGCCGGCTGCGTGGCACGGGCGTGCACGACTCGTGGCTAGTGGGGCATCTCGTCCATTTGCTGCTCCCGCTGACCTTGCCGCAGGCACGGCGGTTCGTTCCCCTGTTCGACCCGAAGGCGGACAGGCGCCCATAGGTCTCCTGGTTCAGCGCGTTGATGTAGGCCCGAGCGGCGTACCGAACGTCGTACCCGGCTGACATAGTGGCCAGCGGCCTTGTGACGGTGGCGACGGCCATGAGGATGTGGGAGTTGCGGGGGTGGGGGAGTTGATGACAGCGATTGTGCGGCTGGATGCGATTCAGAGCGACCGGGCTGCCGGTGTTCTCCTCGGGGCGGCGTGCGGTGACGCGTTGGGCGTGCCGTACGAGTTCGGTGCGCCGCTTCCGGCGAACGAGCAGCCTGAGATGCGTGGTGGGGGACTCGGCCCGTACGCGCCGGGTGAGTACAGCGATGACACCCAGATGGCGATGTGTATCGCGGAGGTGTCCGCCACCGGGGCGGACCTGCGCCGCAGCGACTTTCTCGACCGCATCGCTGGCAACTTTCTCCGGTGGAGACGGGAGGGCGCCAGTGACATCGGGGCACAGACCCGCAAGGTCCTGGACGCGGTCTCGCACGCGAACGGACCGGGCATCGCCGCGGCGATGCGAGACGCAGCCACCGATCTGCACCGGCGGACTGGCCGCAGCGCCGGTAACGGGTCGCTGATGCGCACCGCGCCGGTTGCGCTGGCCTATCTCGGCGATCCGGAGGCACTCGCGGAAGCCGCCCGCGCAGTCAGTGAGCTGACCCATTACGACCCCTTGGCCGCGGACGCGTGTGTGCTGTGGTGCGCCGGGATCCGCCGGGCGGTTCTCGACGGGACCTTCGACGGGGTACGCGAGGGTCTGGACCTGCTGCCCGCGCAACGCCGTGACCGATGGTCGGGCTGGTTGGCCGAGGCGGAGTCCAAGCCGCCGGAGCAGTTCCGGCCCAACGGGTTTGTTGTCCCCGCGTTGCAGGCCGCCTGGTCGGCGATCACACACACCGACGTTCCGGACCACAACCCACGTCAGGGCAGTTTCCCCTGCCAACATCTCGAACACGCCCTCACCGCGGCGGTCCGTGTCGGCGACGACACCGACACCGTCGCGGCGATCGCCGGGGCACTGCTCGGCGCCCGGTGGGGCTCGTCCGCGGTGCCCTTGGCCTGGCAGCGCGCCGTTCACGGCTGGCCGCGGCGGCGTGCGGCGGACCTGATCCGCCTGAGCGTGCTGAGCGCCCAACGCGGCCAGGCCGGCCAGGGCGGTTGGCCGGGCTGCGCCCGCGCGCCACGGCAAGCAGTCGCACCGTTGATGCGGGCACACCCGCACGACCCCGGGGTGATCCTGGGCAACCTCCACACCGACGCAGCCGCAGCGCGCGCCACCGCGGTGATCTCCCTCTGTCGCGTTGGCTGCGACGATTTCGACGACGTGCCCGTCGCCAACAGGGTCGGGGCGTGGCTAGTCGACCAGCCCGGCGCCAACGCACACCCGCACTTCGTAGTCGATCAGGCCGCCCGCATGCTGCTCGAGCTGCGCAAGGAGGGCCATGTCGTGCTGCTGCACTGCGCCGCAGGCCAGAGCCGCACGCCGGCGGTCGCCGCCCGCTACACAACCTTGACCACCGGCACACCGGCGCGCGCCGCGCTGGCCGAGCTGCGCGGGCTGCTCGACACGCACGGCTGGACCCTCAACCCGGAACTACGGCAGGTAGTCGAACAGCTGTGACGCGCTACGCCGCGGCTGCTTCAGGCCGAGCATGCACAGGCGAGAAGCCGGCTGCAGGCAAGGTGGACCTATGGCCCCGCCCATGAAGGGAGCGGCCGACAGCACCACCTGCCGGAACAACTTCGATGCGGCTGACGGGGACCGCCTGACCATGGAGACCGGGATCTCGGGGGAGCGGATGGGAACAGACGGGCGCACGCAACGACAGCCAGCTCACCCAACGGCACCGAACAGCAATGAACAGCACTCGGGCCCACCTGCAGTTCTGCGCTTCCGCAGGTCGGCGGCGGTGCGGCATCCCGCTTCACACCGACGAGGTCACTGGTTCGATCCCAGTATCGCCCAGGCAGGTCAAAGGGCACTTCCCGGCTCGGGAGGTGGCCTTTCTGCTGTCGTACAGCAGCTTTGTACAGCGGTTTCGTCAGCGCCCGAGTGAGTCGCCGAGGCGTTTAAGGGCATCTGTTCGCCTTCGTCGATGCCTAGGCGTAGATCTCCATCGTCACGGATAAGCGGGCGTGCCTCAGCAACTGCCTGGCGGCGCTGGGGCGGACGTCGAGGTCGGCCAAAGCGTGGCGCAGGTGCGCCTGGCGTCGTGGACGGTGATCGGCTTGACTCCCGCCTTCTCGCACCGCGTCTGCCAGAAACGCTGGAAGTTGCGCGGCTCGATGGCTGTGCCGTGGCGAATGGTGAATACGAGGTCGGTTTCGTGCCACGCCTTGCCGCGACTGCGCCGGCCTCGCCACGTTGTTGCTTTCTGAGCTTGAGCGCGGTCAGACAGATGTCGGGCAGGGGGCGGGTCGGTCCGTGCCCGATGTAGGGGTCAATCAGGGCACGCAGAGGGGTGCGGAGACGGTTCCCACGCGGACGCTGACATGTGCGACCGCAGCGTGCAACCGCCGAGGCTCGAGATCCATGCGATTACCAAGCTGGCGGTCTTCGTGTAGGACCGTCCAACGGCGGGCGTCGTTCGACAGCCTTGCCCGTCTTCCTGCCGCGCGTTCAACATGGTGACCGGGGCGGCGTAGTGCGCGAAGTCAGCATCCTCCTGCATCATTGGCGCCATGCCGACCGGAGTCGCAGGCCGGGGTCCGCGTGGGGGCGCCGAGAACGAGCTGGGTGGAGACTTTCGCGCGGATTACGCGGCCTACATCGCCGCACACGGTCTTCGGGGGATAGGGATCGAGATCAGCGGCGACGAGCGTACGCACGGCACCCCGTCTCTGATCAGGGCAGAGGTCGACGAGGCGGTCGACGATCTTGAAGTCACGTTCACCGATGGACGGCGGGTCCTGCTTCAGCTGAAGAAGTCGTTGAAGCTGACAACAGCGGACGGTAGCCCGTTTCGCAAGGTGATCGACCAGTGGGTGGAGCAGATTACCGCGGATCCCGAGGGTTGTACGCCGATGGTGGCGATTGCGGCGGCTGCTGCGGGTGAGATCGAGCACTTGGCTGATGCCCTGGACCGAAGGCGGGATCGTCACGCCTCCCTACCATCGCCGAGCGAACAGAAGGCACTCACGAAGCTCATCGCTGCCTTGTCGCATCTGTCGTCCGGGGTTCGAGACGCGGTGCTCGATCGGGCGTCGATCGCGGTCTTTCCCTGGCATGCGAGGCGGGGCGGCCAACCCGTCGCCGTCGCTCTTCTGGACGGTGCCGTGGTGGCCGTCGGCCAGGGCCACGCCGCGGTCTCGGCGCTGGCGACGGCTCATCGTCGCTCCGCCGCTCTCCGCACCGGCCTCGATCTGGGGCAGTGGATCCAACGCCTCGCCCGTCCACCGTTCGACCTCGTTAGGAGTTCAGCCGGGAGCGTGTCAGCGCGCAGGATGGCGGAGCGCGCAGCAGTCGACCGGTACTACCAGCGAGCTATGGGCCCCCGTGGTATCGATCTTCTCGCGTTCGGAGCGGACCTGCCGTTGATTGAAGCCCCCATCGACTGCTACGTCGCGCCCACGGGTGAGGGAGACGCGCGAGTTGACCTCGACATCTATTTCCGGCGTTACGGTCGGGTCCTGTTGCTCGGTGCGCCCGGATCAGGCAAGTCCACTGCCTTGCGTGACATCGTGCGGCGAGAGGCGGAACGACGGTGGGTCCTGCCCGTCCTGATGGATCTGCGGTCCCTGCTCGCCTCCGGCAACGCGGACAACTTCTATCTGCCGACCCTCTCGGCCGAACGGCACCCGTTGGAGCAACTTGCCGTGATCGCCAGCGAGGTTGCTGAACCTGCGGATCGCGATGCGTTGATGGAGGCGGTCCACCGGGCAGCCGCGGAGGGACGCTTACTGGTATGTCTTGACTCGCTCGACGAGACACGCGAACACCGGCGCGAGGTCGTCCGGTGGATTCGTCGCCTACTAACGCATCTGCACCCCGACTGCGACGTGCTGCTGGCCACCCGGACCAGTGCCTACGCCTCCGCAGCGGTTCTCGGCTGGCGGAAAGCGCGCGTCCTGCCCCCACTCTCGCCACAGTCGATCGCCGAACCGATCGTTCGGGCGGTCGCGCGTCGCGATGGCCGCGACGACGCGTGGATAGGCGACCGCCTGCAGGAGATCGGCGAGCGGCTGATGACGTCGCGCTATCTTGCCGAGACGCCGCTGCTTGTTACGGCTCTCGCGCTCGAGACGTCCGAAAACCGCACATCGTCGAGGCGCACCGGAGTGGCCTCGCTGATGGACTCGGTCATCAGGCGGGTGGCGCACGACTGGGAGCGGCGGAGCGGGCGACGGGGGATTAGCATGCCGGCGCTCCCCGCCGCCCAGATCGAGGAGGCGCTCATCGGCGCCCTGGCAATCGTCGGCTGGGAAAGCGTCACGAGCGCGCGTCCCCCGTCAGAGAGCCGCGTCGGTCGGCTGCTCACCGAGCAGTTCCAAAAGGAACACGGCCTGGTGCCCGGCGTCGCTCGCGCCCTCTCGCGCGCCTGTCTTGATTTCTGGGACGAAGCGGGCGTGCTCGTCCGGGACGAAACCGGTGGAATCGATCCGCGGGCGCGCAACGTCATCGAGACATCAGCCGCCCGTCATCTCGCCGAAGCACCTGAGCTCACACGTAACGATTTGCTTGTCCAGGCTGCAGCCGATCGCACGATGGCACCGCTACTGTCCCTGGCAGTCTCGCTGGAACCGGACTTGCTCACACCGCTGACCGAGGTGGGTGCCAGAAGCAAGGATCTCGACCTACTGCTAGCCGCTGCGCGGGGCATAGCTGACCGAGAGGACGCATCGGAGCAAGGCACCGCAAGGCTCGTAGAGACGTTGGCAGAGAAGGCGGTTGCACACGACGAACGGGCAATGGACATCATTGAGGTGGTCGCCCAGATCCCCTCACCTCCTGCGAGTAGCAAACAAGTTCGGGAACTTGTCCAGCGAGTGGTGCCGCTGGAACACCTGCCGACATGGGAGGCACTGCTAGCGCACCGATGGAACGAAGCGCACGCCTTCACCGATTGTCTCTCCGTGATGATGTCCGTACCTGCCGTAGATGAATCCGACCGACCGTACGTCAACGACGAAGGGGTTCTCGACCTCGGCACTACGAGCCCACACAAGGTCGCCTTTTCCGAAGTCGTGCTAGGAGCAGCGGCCCGCCTTCCCGCCGGGCAACCGGACGTCGCCGAACGAATTGAAGAAGTTGCCTACCAACGCTGCTCCTATGCCACCTACAACAAAATCTCTGATCTGCTGGCCAGGCTGGATTACGCTCCTAAACAACGCCGCGCTAGCGCCGTGATTGACTTTGCGGGCTGGACTATGCGTAGTCGGGCATCTCATAAATGGCTTCTCGAACGCATGCAGGAGTTGGGGAACCCGCGCGAGCTGAAACCGGTGGAGCGCCGCCGACTGCACAGCATTGGAATGCTCGTCAGAGGGCTCGCCTTCATGACCCTTGAGGCTGGAGCTTTAGAAGAGGCTATCGCGGTTGACGAGTTGAACCTCGCGGCCATGATCGCCTTCATCGTCGAGCGCGCTGGCATCGACAAAGATTCGCTCGCCTCCGAGGCCGCCGTTCGGCTGGAGGAATCCTCCGCCACGCAGGACCTCCACGTCGGGCTCGACTACGACTCACCTCCGTGCCGGCTGGTGCACTGGGACACGATCGACGTGTCCGCCACGATCGAATGGTTAGGCACGTTGTTCACGGGAAGCTACCTGCTCGCCCGGCAGGGGCAGCTTGCTCTGGCTCAAGTGCCGCCCGAGCATAGATCGCTAGCCTGCGGCCGCGTCGAAACGACGGCAGCCGATACGACCGTGCCCACCCGCAATCGGTTCTTGGCAGCACACCTCGCGCTCTATCTTGACCAAGAAGCGCTGGTCAGGCGGTGGCGGCATGAAGAGGACCCAATACTACTCAGTGCCGTCATGGCCGGGGTCCGCGACGACGCTCCTGAACGTCAGATCCTTCTTGCAGAAGGACTGCGGCATGACGATGCCCTAGTCCGAAACAATGCCGTGGAGAACATCAGGGAAGCGGACATGGCGCACAGCGGCATTGTCGAGGCATTACAGCAGGCACTGAGTGCCCAGCCCCAGGCGACCTGCAGATACTGCGGCATAGGGGGTCAAGACCTCGCGCAGGGAAACTGTTCTCGATGCAACCTGTCATTGCCCAACCCGCTGCGGGCAGTCAGGCAGGCGCTTGCCCTTCGACCGACGAACCGTCACAACGAGTAGCTGCCACGGTCAGGATGGTCATATGGGAACCCTGACTCGGCGAGACACTAGGACTAAGAGCCGCCATACCAGACACCACCGCTGCCACCAACGAGCGGGGGCGGAAACAGCGACCGGCCGGCATGCGAACAGTCGCAACGTTGGACGACCCGCACAGAGCTTGTTAGCCAGGCGTCAGCAGGCATCGACTTGCCGCAGGTTCAAGCCGGGGCGGTCGTTAGGGCGCTTGCCGCGGATCTTCGGGGAGTGGCTGCCCGTCTGTGATCAACTCCCACAGCCGGTGGCAAGCATCGTTCTCGGAGCGGTAGCTCTCTATGATGTAGCACCGCTGGCCACGCTCGCTGTAATACACAGTCCACCCATTGACGTCGTGATCCACGCCAAACCCGCCGTTCGGTAACCCCCCGCTCAGGCTGTACCGCCGCGCCGACACACCTCTCCGGTCCAGCGCGGTTTTCAGCTGGGTGAGGTCCATCTGCAGCTACCTCCGCGGTGAGGAACTTCAACGAAGTATCGGCCGGTCCTGAGCTCCAGCTGCACGTATCGCAGCGGCTCAGGTCGCTCGACCCCGTTGCCAGTCATGGGCGGAGGCTTCGGGCGCCCCTTTCATGATCCCTTGTGGAAGGATGGGTCGGTGACGCTCCGTCTCGTCATGTGATCACCGCCGATCCTCGCAGAGGAGAATCCCTTGAGTGATGATCTAGAGAGCCCAGACAAATGGGAGATCGAGTTGCAGCAGGTCCGGGCTCGAGCGAACGCGCCCGTTCCCGACTCACTCGTTGCCCGAGAGTTTGACGAGGAGGACGCTAGGCACCTCACTGGGGCTACTGCCGAGATGGAGTATGCAGCGCGATTGGCTGCAGGTGTGTGGACTGGACGGAGTGATGCCCGGAGTGGGCAAGGCTGGCAGTGGGCCGGTTACGTTGAGGAGAAGGCCGGCAACGCTGAGCGCGCTGCCCGCGATGTTGTCAACACCATCCGGAAGGCGAAGGGGCGGACGCCCAGCGATCAGCAACCGGTGCTTGACCGAACTGGTTTCGCCGAAGGTGATCAGCCAGCGGCTCGCAGAGCCCGTGCTGATCGCGACTACCTGCCTTTCCCCTGCTACTTCTGCGGCGAGCGGCGGCTAAAGCGATCGTACTCCGATAGTGCCCGTGATCCGGGTCGTCTGGAGCTCTACTGCGACAGCCCCAAGTGTGATGCCAGAGAGGTGGTGGTACTCATCCGAAGGGGCGCAGGAGCTCACCTGCGGGACGATGTTCGAGCAATCAAGGATGTTCGGCCTCCGGCTCAACGATTGACCGGCGAAGATAAATGGCTGTCGGGACTGCTGGACGGCGACGAGCCGAGCGGGCTCGCGTCCGACGAGTAGGCGTAGGAAAACGTCCCAACCAGCCAGCAGTGACGGCAACCCAACGAGTCCGGGGAGGCCCCGCGGTTGCGGGGCTCCCAAGCCTCGCAACGACAGGTCAGCCAAGATCCGGAACACGCGCGGAATGATCGAGGGCTTGCGGGTCCGAGGGGTTCTATCTGGCCTGGTAAACCGGCCGGAGCACGCTCAAGCGCTGGCCACTTCCTCAACCATGTGCGACAGAAGCGCTGACAGGCATCCCATGAGCCTTGGGCGTCAAGCTGCTGTCGTTTGATCATGCTCTTCGCGGTGTTGCCAGGCGGTGGGCTCGTCGTAGGCGGTGCGGGTTTGAGGCTGCCGTGGAGGGCCGTCCACGACCCTCGACCGCGAGGTGAATCTTCGTACTCAGTCCGCCGCGGGGTCGGCCGATGGCTTCACCGTCTTGCGCATCAGGCGTCGCCGGACTTGCCGGGGAGCCCCCTTCTTGCGGGCGCCAGCGGCATGCTGGTGCGCCCGCACGATCGACGAGTCGACGCTGATCGTCCACTGCACCGGTGCGCCGTCGTCATGAACCTGCGCCGCGGCGAGGATTCGATCCCAGGTCCCGTCTGCGGTCCAGCGACGCAGACGCTCGTGGCAGGTCTTCCACGGGCCATACCGTTCCGGCAGGTCCCGCCACGGCGCACCCGTGCGCAGCTTCCACAAGATCATTTTGATGACCTGCCGGTGATCCCGCCACCGCCCCCGACCGCGGCCCGGCTCCGGTAGCAGCGGCGCGATCACCGCCCACGCCTCATCGGTCAGTTCACCACGACGCACCACCGGCACATCGTCAGCGATCAACCACTACAAGATCGGCAGGACGGGCGCTAAGCCGAAGTTGTCCTTCCACGCCTGCGGATCTCGGGTCTCCAGCGACATGACGACCGCGGACGCCTCGGCGGGAAGGTACCGATCGAGGGCAGCCTTGAACAGCACGGAGGCTTCCTTGTCGTACACGACGACCTGCGCCTTGAACCCGTTCGGGGCGACGTGCCGGGCCGCGTCGGCGGCGATCTTGTCGATCCGGTCGGAGGCCTTGAGTAGGTGGAGTGGACGCCGCCCGGCCTTCTGGGGTGGGCCAGTCGACGGGCGACTCATGCCGGTGGAGGTCGCCGCCACGGGAGCCCGCCGGCGGTGGTCAAGCTGCCTCAGACTGCCTTCTACGTTGGGGCTAGCGATGTTGCCGCACCCGCGGTGGAGCACGTCTACGTCCTCGCAGACAGGCTCGATGATGGCGCCCTTCGGCTGGCAACCGGCGGCAAGGGCGTTGTCTGTCGCTATTCACGGCCTCCTTTACGGTCGGGGGATCTCCGCAGCGCACGCGGAGATGCAGAAGGGAGCGCTCGGTTGGCGTACTGGGCTGGCAGGCGCCCCCGACGTAGCCACAGCGGTGTTTCGCTAAGCCGTTCCCGATTCCCGAAGCGGTCGGCGACTTCGCCACCCTGCCACGCCTACGGCACCGATGAACGCGCTCAGCCGACGGATTCGGGCGGTGCCTGTTCGGGGCGACCGGGCCCGAGCGCGTGGCGGGCCCAACCGACCCGCCACCCGCTTCGTGTCGGATGAGCCTCGCTACGGTACGGGTGCCACTGGGGTTAGGACGTCGACGCCGAGGAGCCCCCGACGATCTGCCGCACCGGCTCATGGTGCCCGGGGGTCACGTACACGATCGTCGTGGTCGGCAGCTGATCATGCGGGCCGCACAACCGATGTGGCGCGCATCCGCTGTACTCGGCATGTGCAACGACGAGTGTTGGCCACGTCCATGCTGCGCGTCCTCCAGCGGCCGGCTGTTTGGATGCCGCTAACGGTGCTGCTGCTGACCGGTCTGCTGATATTGATTCTCGGACCGGTCGCGTGGTGGGCGACCCCGGCTAAACACCTTCAGGGCAAGGACAAGGCCGACGTCCGCAACGCCACCCGGCAGACCCTGCTGGCCGCGGTGGGCGGCCTGGTCGTGCTCACCGGTGCGGCCTTTACGGCGCGCACCTTCTACCTGAGCCGCCGGGGCCAGTTCACCGACCGCTACATGAAGGCGATCGGGCAATTGGCCTCAGACAAGCTCACTGAACGGCTTGGCGGCATCTACGCGCTCGAGCACCTGATGGCCGAGTCCGACCGCGACCACAACACCGTCGTCGAGGTCCTCGCCGCGTTCGTCCGCGAACGGACCCGACCAGCGTCGGCCCCGTCGGCGACGACTGGACCGATTGGTGCGGAACACGCCATGTCTGTCCACACCGCCGGCTTACTGGTGCAGCCGACCGATGTCCAAGCCGCACTGACGGTTTTGGGTCGCCGCCCTCACCGCCCCGAATCCAACTCCGTCGACCTCGCTCGGACAGACCTGCGCGGCGCTGACCTGGCCGCGGCGAACCTGCAGCGCGCGGAACTGACCGCAGCGAACCTGCAGGGCGCGGTCCTGAGCGCGGCGAACCTGCAGGGCGCAGACCTGGTCGAGGCGAACCTGCAGAGGGCAGACCTGGTCGAGGCAAACCTACAGGGGGCAGACCTGACCGCGGCGAACCTGCAGAGGGCGGACCTGGAGCACGCGGACCTGCAGGGCGGGTACCTCGGCCAGGCACGCCTGAAGGACGCACACCTGGCTGGGGCGCACATGCAGGGCGTGCAGCTCTTTTCGGCCGACCTGCAGCGCGCGGGACTGGGCAAGGCGAACCTTCAGGATGCGAAGCTGTTCACGGCCAATCTGCAGGCAGCGCGCCTGGTCAGAGCGAATCTCGAGCGCGGGGACTTGAGATGGACGAACCTGCAGCGCGCCGACTTGACCGGGGCCAACCTAGAGCGCGCGAACCTGACCGTCGCGAACCTGCAGCGCGCGGATCTAACCGGGGCAAACCTGCGCGGGGCGAAGCTGGACCGGGCGGACCTACGCGGCGCAGAGCTGGACCAGGCGGACCTGTGTGGCGCGCGGCTGGAGGGCGCCATCGTGGACAGCACGACTCGTATGTCCGACAAACTACGAGAAGTGTGGGCGGCAGCTCAGTCCAATAACGGCGACGACGGAGAGGCTTAAGGGGCTGCTGACAGACCGAATCGGCGGCAGTGTCATGGTGCTGCTACCCCTTCCGGCCGTCGAGACGCAACTCGTACGCCCGATCAGCGATGGTCGCGAACATGCCGGAAACTGAGCCAGTCACGCTCTTGCCTGTTGGGCTTCGTGGCCGCCGCCGATCAGCCACGAAACGACCAACGCGGTTCCTGCCTCAGCGCCTACGGTGAGGCGAGTTCAGCCCTGATTGGTGCTGTTGGCGGGCGCGTCGCTTGCCATCCGGGTCGCCGCTTCTAGAGCCGCCGCCCAGGGAAACGCCCTCTGGCGGCTGCTGCCGCTGCCGGCTGGGTGAGGCTGCCATCCGTGATCGGTTCCGAGGAAGACCTGCACACGCTCGTCGCGGAGGTCCGCCACCGCGCGCTGAAACGGCGCGCGGGCTGCTAGGGCGACGTTGACGAACGGGACGACCACTGTCGGAACCTGCCGGCCGATCAGCTCGGCGACTGTCGTCAACGCGTAGTTATCGGCGATGCCGAGGGCGATCTTGTTGACGGAGTTGTAGGTAGCGGGGGCGATGATGAGCGCGTCCGCGACCGGGAGCGAACGGTGGGTCCGATCGGACGAGCGGTAGGTGGACCGGACCGGGCGGCCGGTCAGCCGCTCGATCGCTTCCGCGTCGATGAAGTCGAGGGCGCTGGGGGTGGCGGTGACAGCCGTTGTCCACGAGAGTTGCGTCGCGTTGGTGATCAGTCGAGTCACGTCTGCGGCGGGCCCGGCAGCGCATACGACGATTTGCAGGTGGCCGTTAGTCATACGTGCATCCCTGCTGCCTGGGCGAAGTCGAGGACGGCGGTACGGACGTGCCCGCGGGTGAGGACTGCCAGGTCGTTGACGATGCGCTGCACCGTCGGCCGACACCGGATCTCTTCTGGTGCCACCTGGTAGGCGTTGCGTAGTGCGTTAAGGCCGTGCTCGTAGCGACCCCACTGGGTGTAGGCGCGGGCCACGTCGACGAATAGGGATGCCTTCCGTTCGGCGAGGCTGATCTTGTCCTGAGGTACCTGGCGGGCGATGGCTATGGCGGTGCCGGCGTCGCCGAGGGTCAGCGCGATGTTGACGCGGTGCAGCAGAACGTTGGTGGCGCCGAAGCCGGTCCATCGGTCGTTGCCGTCGTAGCCGAGTTGTATGGCGGCTTGAGAGGCCTCGTCGAGCATGGCCTGTGCGTTATCACGGTTGTCGTCGCGGGCGGCGGCGATAGCGCCGCGGAGCAGCAGGGCGCCGTACACGGCGACTGCGTCGGTCGAGGCGAGTCGGGTGCCGAGTCGGAGGTTCTTGGCCGTGTCTTCAGCGAGCTGCTGTGCCTGCTTGCTGTGGCCGTTGCTCATCAGGGCGTGGGTCATGATCCGGGCGCTCGTGGCTATCGCCACCGGGTCCTGACTGGTCGCAGCGGCACGTGTGCTGCGTTCGGCGGCGACCAGGGCCATGCCTTTGTCACCGACCTTGAGCAGCATGCTGCCGACGACGTGGTAGAGGTCGCTGGCGAGGGCTTCTAGCTGCGCTCGCTGCTCGCCGTCGGTGTCCGCACGAGTCGGTTCCAGCGCGGGCAGCAGGGCCGAGAGTCTGGCTAGAACCTGCTCGTACCGGCAGGCCTGGTAGTCGGTCTTAGCTGCGCTGACGTTCTGAGCGAACTGCCGGAGCGTTAGGGCAACTCGCGTGGTGGTTCGTGAGGGTGGCGTGACCAGCGCGTTCAGTAGCGGTGCGACGGTCGGCAGGGCGATGCCGCTGATCGTCATTCCCGTTAAGAGGTCTCTGCGCCGCACGTCGCCGTCCGAGTCGATGTCGTGAATGCTGCCTTCCCCAGTATGGATCGGCGTAATGGCGACGGACGGCTTCGCGGGATCCGCAAGTGCACCGCTGGTACCTGCTCTTACCAGTGCGTCAAAGCGTTCACGGACGTCCGGGGTGGCTCGCGCCAGCACCGTATCTAGGGCAGCCTGCATATCTGCACGCAGGTAGATTTTGTCACCCTGGCTGCTCCACTTGGCCACCGTCCGCCGGGCAGCGCCGAGGTGTTCGGCGAAGCTGGTGACGCTCATCCGCAATGCCCGGCGTAGCGCGTTTGCTTCCCAGCCGGTCCAGGTCGTCACCGCGGCCATCGCACGTCCTTCCCTTGGCGACAGTTGTCGGCCGGACGATTTTAGCGGCACCCGGCGTGCTTGCCAGTGCACCGTAAGTGCACCACCAGGACATCCCCACCGCCGCGTTCACCCAGCGAAGCTGATCGTGCCGGTGCGCCACGTTGATAAGTGCGCGGCCGGCACCGATTCACCGCCTCACGCCAGGGGATTCAAGATGGACGACGGGACCACCGAACGGCAAGGGTATGGGCGAGCGCTTCTCGCGGCCCCATCGTGTGACGCCCCCTTACGCGTGCGGCTGATGCCCCGCCTGCGTACCGCCATCAGGGCTGCGTGGGTGGGTGATCGGCGGTCTGCTCCCAGCCGCCGTGATGCGGCGGCGGGCTCGCCCTTGCCCGGCGAGCCCGCCGCTCATCGTTCCTGTTGGGGTGGCGGCGTGACGATGTACGTCTCGCGTAACGCCGTGGCCGGCCAGTACCGGCATTCGAGCCTAGGTCGACGTCCTCCCATGGCCCGCTGATCCGCCGCTACTCGCCTTCTGTGGCGTCGGCTGTTCGAGCAGCAGGCCTGCTAGGGCGGTCCCGGTGACCGGACTGCAGCGCCGTCTCGCCGGCGAACCGGCCCGCGCCAGCCAAGGTCGAACATCTGCCGATACGCCCGCTCCGGCTGGGCTGCCGCCGCTGCGGGCAGCGGTGGCCCTGCGGCGCGTGTTCGGTACTGCGCGACTGCGCTCCTCGCTGCCGCGTGCTGTGGTGGCCGCGCCGCAAGCATGGCTGGGTGACCCGAAGCCCGGTCTGTCTGTGGGCCTGACCTTCCACCCTGGCCACCTCGACGACAAACGGGCGCCCACGTTGATCCGGGTGCTGACGGCGGCATGGCTGCCCGTAGCAGGTGCCGAGTCAAGGAGGTGAGAAGCGCCGGACGGACAACACCGCTCGTAGTGGCGGCCCCGCTAGCCGGCTAGCTCCGCAGGGCCGCCCGACCACCGCAAACGGTCACATCCCACTTGGAGAGGAATTGCCGCGATGACGGTAGCCACTGCCAACGCTATCAAGGCCGACCTGCCCGTGCCGTTCACCAAGACCTGGGAGCGCATCCCCGGCATCACGATCGACGGACCGACGCTGACGATCAAGCCGGAGGAGTTCTTCTTCCGCTACGAGAACCCGAGCTGGCTGCTGTGCGACTGGCAGCGGGTCCGCGACGAGCTGCTCCTGGCGGTAGAGAGCGAAGACCTAACCGTCGAGCAGCTCGTGCTCGACTTCGTCAAGGAGCACGGCCACTCCACCGCCGACCCAGCCGAGGTGCTGCGCACCGCACACGACGTCTACGCCTACATGTTCCGTGAGGAGCACTTGCAGGATCCTGGCCTGGACTTCGTGCCTGACGGGACGCTGCGGATGCTGCGCGAGTGCGGCACCCTGATGGCGCTCAACCGGGTCGAGCTGGACGGACACATCAGCAACGTCTCCCCGGCCTGGATGCTGTGCGCCGCCGCCCGAGTGGTCTACGATCTGGACAAGGCGACCGCTGAAGTGCTCGACGAGCTATATCACGGCACCTGGTTCAACGAGTCGCGGCGACGCGAGAGCATCCTCGCGCACGCGGCTCTCGGCGGCAGGCTGGTCCACGCCTGCCAGGGCGCTCCCAACATGTCCGGCGGCTGCGTCGTGCCCTTCGGCACCGACGTCGAAACGATGCGCCGCGAGCTGGCCGGCATGCGCGTGCCCTGGATCGAGCGGACCCTAGCCCCGCTGACCTGAGAAGAACCGGTGGCCGCGCGGCGCCTGAAGCCGCTTCATCCTGCCCGCGCAGGCCACCTCTATCCGAAACGGTGGCCGCGCGCGGCGTCTCCCGCGCCGTGCGCGGCCACCCAGGAACATTTGAGGAGTGGTCGTGGCGATTGCCAGGGACACCAGCGGCCGGGTCGTGACGGTCCGGGACATGCTCGACGGCATCAGCACCTCGCTCAAGTACACCAACTACCAGCTCGACACCGCCGGCGTCGGCCATGAGCCCCACCCATGGAACTGGACCGAATCCGCCGGCCACTTCCGCAGCGTGGTCACCAAAGAGGCCGAACTCGCCGAACACGTCGCCCGCACCATCGACCGCTGGGTCAAGGCCAACCCCAACGCCGACGCGGCGAACCTGGCCGCGATGCGCGCCGCCTCCAAGGACCTTAAGGCAGCTGCCCGAAGCCTTATCAACCTGGGCAAGAAGATGCGTAACGTGCAGTCCTGCCTCGACGTCACCCAGGCGTAGCGCCCCATGAATACCAGCACTTCGACGGCGATCAACCGGCACGCGTGGGACCGCCAAGCCCTCCTCGCGCTGCCCGACGACCGACCGATGACTCCCGGCCGAGTCGAGTGGACGCAGTATCCGGGCCACGGCCCAGGGATCGAGTTGTTTGGCGAGGTGAGCGGGCTGACCGTGGCCGAACTCGGCTGCGGCAACGGTGACAACCTGGCCCCGCTGGCACTACGCGGCGCTGACTGCATCGGGGTGGATGTCGCGCCGCTGCAGATCACCCGGGCGCGCACCCGCTGGGGACACATGCCGATCCGCTTCCACAGCGCCGACGCGCGAATCTTCCTCGCCCGCACGCACCCACTGGATATCTGCTTCTCGATCTTCGGGGCGGTCGGATTGTGCCCGCCTGACCAGCTCCTGCCGCTGATCTCACGACACCTGCGTCCCGGCGGCCGGCTGCTGTTCTCCGTGCCGCACCCGCGCTGGCTCGGCCCACGTCAGACCACCATGCGGCTGACGGACGGGAGCCGGGTACCCGTCGCCCGCTGGACGTCAGGGCCGCAGGGCTGGAAAGCCGCTGTCACCGCATCCGGGCTGAGATGCCTAGCCGTAGAAGCCATCGACAGCCCGACCGGTGAGGTCTGCTGCCTGCTCGTAAGCGCGCAGAGGGCCGGCGGAGGTTCCAATGCCTGAATCTGCTGACCACGCGACACCACAGACGCTGCCCAACCGGCGCAGGGCGCCGCGTTCCGGCTTGACGGCAATCAGCGACCCCTCGGCCTCGACGTCACGCCCGGCAACCCCGTCGACGTGGTCGCGCACCGGATGCGAACCGACATCGCCAAGCCCAGCGACTGGTGGTAACGGGGGCTCCGGCAACGCCCCGAGCGCGAGTACATCGCCATGGATCCAGCACCCGCCCTGCATCGAGATACATGGCAGCGCCTCTCCGCCCTACACCGTACTGCGAGGCCGCGATGAGCCCGATCGACGACAGCTACCACCCCGCCGATGCCTTCGACTCGGCCCGCCGGACAGCTGTCCATCACGCTGACGGCGACACCTGTTTCAACTGCACCGACAGCAAGACGTGCGCCCAATACGCATGGGCCCTTGACGAACTGGCCCGGCACCCCGGAGGGCTGGACGTCCTCAAGAAGCTCAAGGTCCCCGTTCCCCTAGAAGCCCCGAGCGAGGAAGGCCAGCAGCGGTGATCCCAACACGTCCTGGCGCAGAAGATCACCGACCGGCAGTGCACCTGCACCTGGAGCCCACACCCGCGAGACACCGGCAGGCGCGGGGGAGTGGCCCGGACCGGCCCGCGCTGCTGGCTGACGAGTTCTTCCTGATCGCCCACGACGACCAGACCGGCCGGCCGCGTCTGCATCAGAGCGCGATCACTCACGGGCTGGCGGCGGCGCTGCTCGGCGAGCTGGCCGCCGCCGGTCGGATCTCCTTCGACCGGGGGCACATCTACGTGCTCGACCATCGGCCGCCCGCCGACGCGCTGCAACACCTCATCCTGGACCGGCTCGTCGGCGAACCTCAGCACACCGTCATCCGCACGTGGCTGTCGTACCTCGCCGCGACTGCCCACGAGGAGGTCGCGCGACGTTTGTGGCAGGCCGGCAAGGTCGAACCGCAGCAGCAGCGGAAGTTCCTCCGCACGGTCACGGTGCACGTTCCTACGGACATGAACGTCGCCGCCTGGTCGTGGGCCCGCCTGTCAACGAAGCTGCGCCAGTACGAGGAACTGGACGCGTTCGACCTCGCCCTGGCCGGCATCTGCGTGTCCTGCCGCCTGGACCAGTTCATCCTCGACGGCGCACCTTACGCGGTCGGCGCGCACCTGCGGCGCCTGCTGGCAGCCGCCCCGCAGCCGATGCGGGAACTCCTCGCCGACCTGGACACGGCGATCGGTCACACCGTTCTGAGCCACCGCACCTGAGCGCAGCTGCGGCGCACCACCCCACCGTTCACCCTTCAACCCTGAAAGGGGCGGCTTCTTCATGCCCAGACATCACCCTGACACCGTGTCCGCGGTGCTGGCACGCGGCCGGCTCGGCATCCCCGCCGTGGTGTTCTTCGTCGTGGCGGCCGCCGCGCCGCTGACAGCCGTCGCCGGCGGCGCGACCACCGGCTACGCCGTCACCGGCGTACTCGGCATCCCCCTGGCGTATCTGGTGGTCGCCGCGGTGCTCGCTCTGTTCGCCGTCGGCTACGTGGCCATGTCCCGCCGGATCGTCAACGCCGGCGCGTTCTACACCTACGTCACCCGAGGCCTCGGCAGACCGGCCGGCGTCGCCGCCGCCATGGTTGCCCTGCTCGCCTACAACAGCATGCAGATCGGCCTGTACGGCGTCTTCGGCGCGGTCCTGTCCGGGTTCCTCAACGACCGGTTCGGGATGGACACCACCTGGTGGCTGTGCGCTGTCATCGCCTGCGCGGTGATCGCCGTGCTCGGCCTGCTGCGCATCGACCTCAACGGCAAGGTCCTCGCCGTCCTACTGGTCGCCGAGTGCGTCATCGCGCTGGTCTATGACGCGGTGATGGTCGCCCGACCCGTCAACGATCTCGGCGTCAGCTTCGACACCCTCGCCCCGGGCAACCTGATCGGGCCTGGCCTCGGCGCCGCCCTCGTCACGGGCATCGCCGGGTTCGTCGGCTTCGAAGGAACCACGGTGTTCGCCGAGGAGACCAAGGACCCCAAACGGACGGTGCCCCGCGCCACCTACATCGCCGTGGCGGTCACCGGCCTGCTCTACGGGCTGTCGGCGTGGGCGATGTCGGTCGCCACCGGCCCCGACCAGATCGTCGCAGCCGCCCAGACCGAGGGCACCGACCTCATCTTCAACCTCGTGTCCCCGCACCTCACCTCATCGCTGGTGACCCTCGGCCGGTGGCTGTTCATCACCAGCCTGTTCGCCGCCCTGCTGTCCTTCCACCACACGGTCGCCCGGTACGCGTTCGCGCTCGGCCGCGAACGGGTGCTCCCGAGCGTGCTCGGCCGGACCAGCCGGCGCACGGGCGCGCCGAAGGCCGGCTCGATCCTCCAGACCGCCCTCGCCGTGGCCGTGTTCACCGGGTACGTGCTGGCCGACGCCGACCCGATCGTGCACCTGTTCTTCTGGCTCACCTCCCTCGGCGCGCTCGGCGTGCTCATCTTGATGACGGCCACCTCGGTCGCCGTGGTCAGCTACTTCACCCGGAACGCCCATCGCGACGGCGTGTGGCGCACCACGGTCGCGCCGTCCCTGTCCGCCCTGGCCCTCGGCGCGATCCTCGTCGTCACCGTCGAACAGTTCGACGCCCTCCTCGGGGTCGACCGGACCTCCCCGCTGCGATGGATGTTCCCCGCCAGCTACGCGATCGCCGCGGCGACCGGGCTGGCATGGGCGTTCATGCTGCGCGCCGCCCGGCCCGACGTCTACCAAACGATCGGCCTCGGCGCCGACAGCGCGACAGCACCCCTCCGCGCCCCCGATCCCGTCCGCCAGCCCGCCTAAGGAGCCTCCAATGGTCACGACCCGCACCGACCTCACCGTCCGGCAGGCCACGGCCGACGACGTACCGGCGCTGCTGCCCGTGCTCGCGGAGGCGTTCTCCACCGGAACGGTCGCCGAGTGGGCAGTCCCGGAGCCCGCCCACCGCCTAGAGGTGTTCACCGGCTACTTCCGGTACATGCTCGCCCTCAGTCTGCGCCACGGCAGAGTCGACACCACCGACGACCTGTCCGGAGCGGCGATCTGGTACCGGCGCGACGAGACACCTCCACCGCACCCCGACCACCTATACGGGCTGGAGGAAGTCACCGGCCCGTACGCGCCGAAGTTCCTGCTGCTCGACGCAATGTTCGAAGCCCGCCACCCGCGCCTACCGCACGCCTACCTCGCCTACATCGCCGTCGACCCGGCCCTCCAGAGCCGGGGCGTCGGGTCGGCGCTGCTCGCCCACGCGCACCAGGCACTGGACGCCGAGAACCTGCCCGCGTACCTGGAGGCCAGCAACCCCCGCAACCGCGACCTGTACGCCCGCCACGGCTACGAAGCCGGGCCGCCGATGCAGCCGACATCGGCCGGGCCACCCTTCTGGCCGATGTGGCGCGGCCAAGTCAACGGCGGCGTGCGCTCGTCGTTCCCGCCGCCTGATCCGTACTACCGGCGGTCACGGTGAACGCCGCCATGACCGCATCTGTACGCCGGGCGCGCCCGGCCGACGTTCCCGCCGTCACCGCGCTGCTGGTCGACGCGCTATCCCGGGACCCGGTCGCCGAGTGGCTGGTACCGGACGCCGACAACCGGGCCGACGTCCTGCACCGGCTCCTCGCCGTCGACGTCGATCACGCCATCGAGACCGGCTACGTCGACGTGGCGGGGGACTGGTCCGCGGTCGCAGTGTGGCGGCGCCACGACCTGGACGCACAACAATGGGCGCTCGGCGACTACCACCTGACCACGTTCGCGGGCCGGGCGGCTTCCCGCTTCGGTGAGCTGAACGCCGCCATACGCAGCTATCGGTCCGCCGCGCCGCACCACTGGCTGTCCTGGCTGGCCGTGCAACCCGGCTACGGCTGGCCGGTCGCCGACGAACTGCTGCACCAGCACCACCAGGTGGTCGACCGGACCGGCCGCCCGGTGTACGCCGTCGTCACCACCGAGGGTGCCCGAGACCTGCTCTGCCAGCATGGCTACCGGCCGGATCTTCCGCTGCACCTGCCCAGCGGCCCGAGGCTCTGGCCACTGCGCCGCATCGGCCGCCCGATCTGAAGCAGCAGCTCCGGCTGAACGTTCCTCCGGTGAAACCCGGCTCGCCCTGCGTCCAACGGCCGGGACACCACGAGGGCCCGGAAGGTGGGACCGCGCAGTCCGCAGGGGTGCGGACCAGCCACCCGAGATCACCCTTCCGGGCCCTTCGGCGCTTGTGCGCCTCCGTCACGCGGTCCTCGTGGAACGGGCCGGCGACGAGGTGTAAGGCTCGGCCCCGGCCTGCTGGCGACCTCGGGCCGGTGTCGGCCGGGCCAGCCGGCCACGTTGAGGGACGACCAATACCTCGAAGGACCTCGGGGCTTCGCCCCGAAACCCGGCCCCCTCACAGATACCGCCCCGGCTCACCTCGTCGGGCACCACAATGGCTACCAGCATCCCCGGACGGGGCCAAGGTCGCACGTCCGGTAGGGCACTCCACCTTCTCCCCGTCCGGGGAGGCTGGACGGCCTGTCGACTGCCCGAAGAGGAGATCCGCCATCAGGATCTGGTTATGACGGGAAACCAAGAAGAACCAGTTTGTAGCGGGCTGTTGCATCTCGGGCATTTAGCAGTCCGGGCATGGCGTACGCCGCTCGCATGGCTCCAAGGGCTACCCTCAGAGCCAAGTCTCTGTGCGCGTAAGCGGTCCTCAGGTCGGGTTCGCTGCTTCCATGAACTAGCCGACTGCGGATGTCATAGAGCCTCTTCAGTTGCGCGAACATGTCCTTGCGCTTGTCATGGTCTGCGGGTTCTAGCAATGTGGCCAACGATGCGCAAACCTTGAAGGCTGTTTCCTGAGCCTCGCCGAAGAGGTTTTCCCAGCACATGACGGCATCGATGAAGCCGTCCATGGGGTCGATGCGGAGCGTCGCCGCGGAGATCAATCGCCGCATGCCTATGTCGAGTGACGCTGGGTGGTTCTCCGATACCCGCCGAGCCCACAATCGGATCCCTGCTGCTAATTCGTGAGTGATTGCAACTGGCGGGAAAGGGGCCATTCCCCCATGCGCTATGGCGGATGATGTCGATTGGTCCAGGGGGGTGATTTGTGTTGTAACTTCGTCAATTGGGGCCAGGATCGACTCGTCTTCTGACGCAAGCATGATCGAATAACGAATCCGGTCAATCAGGCTTTTTACCTTTTTCTGTACGGCTTCTGCCGCTGGTCGCCGTTTCTCCCAGTCAGCCTCCCGCTCCTCGGGCGTGGCTTCCTGGTCGGGATTCCACTTGTCAATCGATAAGATCCGCTGGCTTGCCTTGCCTATAAGTAGGGCGCCTGACTCCCTGCCGCTCATGCCGCTGCCGAGATAGCTTCTTGCAGTGGGTGTCATCGGCCGCAGCTCTCCGAATGGAGTGTCAATACTTCCGATGTCTTCGGACAACTCGATATTCGAAAGGCCTACAAGTAGCGGAAGGTCTACTCGTTCCTGTCGAGCGAGCGCTCTCGAAACGGACAAGGTATCTTTTGCATAGCGCATGCATGCTTCGAGAGAAATCTCTCCGTTAATGCCGGCGAGTAATAGCGTGTATCTCACCATCGTCTCCGGCATCAGCGCGAGCTGAAAGCTAAAGCCGCTTCCTGATTCCCACGTTAACATCGAATTGCCGGCTGCGTAAGGCGAACCGTCGGCGGCTGGGCTGTCAGGAAAGAGTTTGCCGAGCCCGTCGTCGCGCCGGATGGCCTGCACTAGCTGCTTGCCAGCGTCCAGATGCAGAATCACTGACGATAGATTCAGGTATCGAAAGTGCCTAAACTTCTCGTCGGGCTCCGGCAAAAGGAGCGCCGGGTAAGAATTGCGGACGCATTCGAGTAAGAGAGCTTCTACCGCATCCGCTGAATCGGTCGATGGAAACGTCCCGCCGCACCACTCTCGCAGAGTAGTGGCGACACCGGTTTTCCCTAATTGGGGGAGCGGTCCAAGGATCATCGCCCGCCTATAGTCGCGCTCGAAGCCCTCCGGGGTGGCTAGGACTGACTGGGCGAATTGGGCGAGGAGGTCTAGGGCGGCCGATTGAGGCTGTGTGAGGTCCGAGTCATCCAAACCAGACGGGTCGGTGTTCAACACGTAGCCGACGAAGGGGTCCGCGAAGGCCTGCCGTGCGGCTTCTAGACGCGCATCAGTCACTCAGGGAAGCTACATCGATGCCGCTAGCCACCGAAACCCTCCTTCTTCACCTCTTCGCCGTGCCCGGTGCGTGCCCGTTGCTCTGAGGACCAAGAGTCAGCGACCGTCAGCTCCTGGACGTGACCGCTTGCGTAGCAGCGCGGGAAAGGCAGGTCACCACCGCGCGACGATCGACCCTTCTACAGTTCCTAAAACCGGTCTCGCAGGTTCGAACCCCGTCTGGGGCGCCCGGTCGGACCCATAATCGTCACTATGTGACCCGCCGCGCCACGCCAGCGCCAGTACCCGGCGGGGGAGTGCCGCGGTCCTGCTCGCGCCACTGGCCGGCGGTGTCGGCGCGCAGCAGGCGATCAACCATCTCCAGGGCCTGTGGCTCCGAGTCGAACTCCCAGCGCAGCACCTTTCCGGACTCCGTGTCCCCGGCCCGGGCCATCACCGTCCAGCGCGTCTGGCGGACCAGCCACACATCGCGCCGGGTCAGGCGCCCCCAGCCACCGTTCCACCAGCGCCGTACCACTTCCTGCACCCTGTGATCGTACATACGTTCGATGCGGTGGGCGGCTCGGATGGCGAGCGTGTCTCGCGCGCCGGGAGCGAAGGATTACTCGCAGCGGTCCTCCACGCCCCGGCCGTAGTGCTCGCAGCAGTCCGGGCGGTGCCGATACACCCGAAGATCACGCCCGCCCCGGCGGGCGAGCTCCGGCGTGATCTCGTACAGGCAGGCCTGCCACACGACGGTCTCCCCGCCGCCGGACACCACGTGGCCGTCGCCCGGCCCGCCGCGCAGCAGCACCACCATCCCTCCGACCGTAGGTGATGGGCGAGGGGGCCGGGCCCGAGCTCGACCGATCACCCTCGCCCCCTCTGACGGCTCAAGAAACAGAGGGTCCCCGCAGCGTGAGCCTTCACGCTGCGGGGCCCGGATGTCGGCGGCCTGCTGCCGGGGCTGCTCCGCCTGCACGGGGCCGTGGCCAGCATCCTCAGGGGTGACCTCGCCGACGTGTTGAGGTTCGCCGGCGCCGCCACAGTTCGCCAGCGGACGGCTTGACGTTGTGGAGTCCCCGAGGTTGCCTTCGGGTGAGCTGCGACTGGAAAGCAAGGGCGGGCTTCCGAGGCGAGGAGGCATATGGCCGGATGTCAGTGACGTGGTCAACGGGCGGCAAGCTCAACCACAGGCTTACCGCCTCTTCCGTCGCCACCGCCGGCTACGACGACGATAGCGGCCACGTGGCGGCGCCGTCCGCAGGGGTGGGTGGCGGCCGTTCAATAGCCTTGGATCTATGCAGGGGAGTGACGGGGCCCCGGCGAGGATCTAGGGGAGGGACGTATGGAACCGTGGACCTTGGCGCAGGTAGATCAATGGCTTAACTGGGTGCACGACCGTCATGACGAGTTCGACTACCGCTACATCTACTTCGCCTACTTGGCCGCTCGAGCTCCTGATCCGCGTGACGACGAGATCACCCTGACCGTTGAGCCCGACGGTAGTGTCGTGTTGCAAGCGGGCAACGACGACCGTGGACTGCGGCTGGCGAACGACGACGAGCGGACCGAGTTCGTCGATCACCTGCAGCGGCGATACTGCAGAGACCGGTACCCGAGCATGCGGGAGTGGGAGGAAGCCCAGCACGCGGACTTCCTCGAAGAAGCCCAGTGGCGGTTCAGATGATAATGGACACTCCCCGGCACCGACGCCCGCACCAGCGAGGGTAGGCGGTTGGCGGGTCGCCGCAGTTCCCTGGACGTGACAGCCATGCATTCAGCATGGCCCAGACCAAGTGGTCAGCGACCCGGTCGCGGGCTTGCCCAGCGGCGGGCCTCGGCGCCGCCCTCGGCGAGACCACTGACGATGCCCGCGATGGGTGAGATCATCCCGTTATCGGCCCGGCGGTCAGACGCCGCCGGGCTGCTCCACAACCAGCGCCGCCGTCGACGCCTGCACCAGCGCTGGGGCCCGCTCGGCCGGCACGGCCGACATCCACGCGAAATTACCCGCGAGCTGATGTCCAGCCTGAACCGGCGCAGATAACGGTCCCGCCCCCCGATCGGCGGTGACCGGGGCCAGGACCGGACCCACCACGACCTCCGATGGCCAGCTTCGCCCGGGCCCGGTCGAGGGGACTAGCCTCGCCGTCATGAGCAGATCACTGGAGCCCCGCCCGGTCGGCACTGTCGCGACCGGATCGCCCGAGACTGCCCTTGCAGGGCTGCAGTCCTTCGAGGCCATGATCCTCGACCGTCTCGCTGCGGCCGGCCTTCCGACCGAAGGCATCCTGGTCGATCTCGGCCAGCGGGACGTGTTGATGCGGACAGCCCCTTTCGCGCTCACCGACCTGACTCCCGAGAAGCTGAGCCAGTCCAGCTACATCTCTAAGATGATCATTGCTGGGTCCGTCGGCCTGTTCGACGCGGCTCTGAACTACCTCTGGGACGAAACTGTCCTGGAGCTTCGCAAGCGCGTCGTGAACTTCGACTTGCAGTACTTCTACGAGGTCGCCGAGAAGTCCGACAAGAGGCGCCAAGAGCTCAAGACCGAGGACGACCTGCCCAAGCTCGACGACCAGAAGCTTCTCACTGGTTGCCGTGAGATCGGTCTGATCAGCGAGATCGGCTTCCAGGAGTTGGAGCTCATCCGCTACATGCGGAACTGGGCCAGCGCGGCCCACCCCAATCAGGCCGAGTTGAACGGCCTCCAGTTGGCCAGCTGGCTGAGCGGCTGCATCCGGCACGTCATCACGCTGCCCTACGACCACGTCACCGCCCAGGTGAAAAAGCTTCTGGTCAAGGTCAAGGAGCAGCGGCTGGACGACAGCACGATCAGGGAGATCACCGCCTTCTTCGTGAACCTCCCGGCCGCCCAGGCCGACCCGCTCGCCTCCGGTCTCTTCGGCCGTTACACCGATCTGACCACCACACAGGACACTTTGGACAACATCCTGCGGCTCTGGCCTGCGCTCTGGAACCGGACCTCCGACGAGATCCGCTACAACTTCGGGTTCCGGCTCGGCCGGTTCCGCGCCAACGGTGACCAGGCCGAGGCGACCCTCGCCCGGCAGCTGATCGACCTCGCCGATGGCGCCGCCTACCTGACGGTTGAGGAACGGTCCTGGGAGATCGACAGCACCCTCGACGAGCTTCGCGACACGCACTACGCCTGGCACAACTTCTACAACGAGCCGCCGGTCGCCCGTCGGCTCCGTGAGGTCGTCGGCCAGAACAGCGCCATCCCGGCCAGTCTGAACCGGAAATACGTCCTCGACCTCGTCGAGGTCTTCCTGACCAACGGCTACGGCGTTGCGGTCAGCGCCGACCCGATCTATCAGGAGCTGATCGAGAAGTTCACCCCCGAGCAGGCGTCACTGGCGCTGAGGTCGTTCACGGACCCCGACGTCGTCGCCAAGCTGCACCGTCCGCTCTCCCAGCAGAAGTGGGCCCAGCTCCTTCAGATCATCGGGCACAAGCTCACCGGCCGGAACGAGCGCGAGCTGTTCGACGCCGTTCAGGCCTTTAGCGGCGAGCCCTTCCAGCTGGCCAAGGACACTGGAATCAAGCTCCAGCTCCAGCGATTCCCGAACTAGAAGCCCAGGGGGCCCTGGTCGCGGTCGGCGCCACGGTCCGTGCGTCGACGGTCGTGTGTCCCGTGCGTCGCGGATGCAGGGCTCCGGAATCCATCATGGCGTGCCGCCGCGTCGTCTTACGGCGCCGTCGGGCGGCACGGCGAACCCGCCGGCGGCCAGCGCGGCGAGCAACTCCTGGTAGCGGTTGTCCCCTGCAGTCCGCTGCTGCCTGGCGGTGGCAGCCAGGTCGCGGTAGCGCTGCTGGGCGAGTTCGGCCCGGCGGGTGAGGTCGGCGTGCTGGCGCTCGGCCTCTACGTGTGCGGCGGCGAGGTCGGCCTGGAGGGCGTTGGCGCGTCGTTGGGCTTGCTCGACGCCGCCGGCGAGTACCTCGGCCCGGGTCTGCAGCGCGGTGCGGTCCGCGATGGCGGCGCGCAGCTCGGTCTGGGTGCGACCGATCTCCGCCCGGGCGTCGGCGAGGTCGACGGCCGCCGTGCTCATGTGTTCGTGGTGCTCGGCGTGCTGGCGGGCTTGGACGCGGCCGGCCTCGGCCGGCTCCGCGGTGAGGACGGTGACCTGGTCGCCCAATTGGGCGGTCTCGAGCTCGGCAGTGGCGCGCGGCGCTGCTCCTCGGTGACAAGGGCCCGAGCGCGTTCCTCGGCGACGGCCTGCGCGTGGCTGCGGGCGTTTTCGGCCGCGAGCGCCCGGGTGACGGCGGCGTCGGCCTCGCGGCGGGCCCCCTTGCGGTCGGCGACGGCTGCCTTCGCGCTCTCGATCGCGCGGTCGACGAGAGCCTGCTCGCGCAACGCCATGGTGCGGGCGGTGCGCTGCTCGGCCTCGCGGGTGGCGCGATCGGCGGGTAGTTGGGCCTGATCAGCCTGCTCGGCGCGGGCGATCGCAACCTGTTCGATCTGCGCCAGCGCGCCGATCTGCGAGGTAGTGCGGTCAGGTTGACCGCCATACCGGCGGCGAGGCCGGCCAAGTCGACGACCAGGGCGAGCAGACTGAGCCTTGTCAGCTGGGCAGGACAACGGATCGGCATCGATGTGCCAGCGGAGGTCGCCACAGAGGTGAGCGTGGTGGCGGTGCGGGCCGCTGCGACGGCATGCAGGCCCTGAAAGAGGCCGTCTACAGGACTCGTCTCCCGTCAGCGCAAGCTCCGGCTGATCGCCGTGCCGCCGCGTATCGGCTCGCTCGGACTTGTACTCCAGCCGCAGGTAGCAGCCCGTGTGGTGGTGGGGTTGGCGATACGGGCGTAGCACCGCCAACGCCAACCTTCTTTTGGGCGGTGCAACGCGATCGTGGTGGTACTGCCGCAACGCTCGCAAACGGGTGGTGGCTGACGGAACTGAGCCGCATGTTCGTGCTCGAGCATCTTGCGTGCGAAGTGGGTGCCTTCCATCACGAGCATGACCTCACGACTTTGGCGCTGTGAGAGTACGTTGAGGCTTCCGAGGAGCACAACTCGCTCGTCGATGACGACGATCTTCTGGTGCATCTTGTACATCTCGACGATGATCGGTCCGGCTGCGCGGAGTGTCGCAAGGTTCTGCTGCGCGTTGGCGGTGCCCTGCAGGTGGTCTCGCGCGTCTCGGACGAAGATGATGACCTGGACGCCCCGTGCGATGGCGTCTGCGAGAACTGGTGCGACGGACTTGGTGCGATTTGTGGTCCAGGTGGCCCACATCCAGATGGAGTGGCGTGCCGAGTTGAGATGCTCGATGAGGTTCTCGTAGAACTGCTTCTCGTCCTGAATGTCGGCAACGCGGACGTGTTGGGCCAGGATGTCTGCCAGGTCGCTCCCGAACTCTCCGAGAGCCGGGCGGTCGGGCTCTGCCACCGATGGTGCGGTGATCAGCCGCTCTGCGGGTACTGTGCGAATTTGGTTACCCAGCAGCAGTGCGAGATGGGCGAGCGCGGTGTCTGGTGGTGCTTCCTCGATGCGGTGGCGACTGCCGATGAGGTAGAGCCGGTTCTTTGTACGGGTGACCGCGACGTTGAACAACTTGAGGCCTTCGCGGGCGAAGCCGCCGCGGGAAATACTGGCTTGAGCAATCCATCGGGGCCTACCGTCGTCCTCGACTAGGTCGAGCACCACGATGTCGAACTCTCGTCCTTGGAAGCGGTGAGCGGTGCCGACCTCGGTGGGCTCGGTGCTGGCCTCTTCCCAGTCGCGTAGCGCTTCAAGAGTGGCCTCGGCTTGTGGGTTGTATGGGGTGATGACGCCGACGGTCTCCCCGCGGGAGCGGTGGTAGTCGGCCAGGGCCCTGCTGATGAGGGCGCCCGCCGGCCACCAGCCTTTCGTAGGGCCGGTTGCGCGAACGGTGGCGAGGTCTCCGAGCCTGTCGGTGTCGATCAAGACGATCTCCGGGTCGTCGCTGTCCCGTTTCGGGATGGCGGGTGCGGCGCGCAGCAGGCCGTCGTACGCGATGGCATTGGCCACGTGCATGACGTCGTGTCCGAAGCGGTGTTGCTCGTCGAGCACGGTGCAGCCGGCGTGTGCGGTGGCGTCGGCGGCAACGGTGATGCCGCACATGCCGAACACGTCGTCGCACAGCCACCGCTGCACGTCGGGACGTTTGCTGTCGGTGATGGGCTTCGGCAGGACGGGGCCGAGTTGCATGAAGTCACCGAGGAGCACCGCGGTGGTTGTGGCGCGGGACACCGCCAGCAGCGTTTCCGGGATGGTGGCGGCACCGACTTCGTCGATGAGTACGACATCGTAGGGCCCGTCGAGGAGGACGTCAGCGGTACGCAGTCGCGCGAGGGTGGTAGCAATCAGACGCGCCTGGCGTATCAGGGTGGCTTCCGCATTCCGGCGGAGACGGTCGTATTCGTCGTGGGCCTTAGCGTGCTCCTTCTCAAGGCGGGACCGGGCGGACGCTTCGGCAGCGACGCGACGGCGCAGCGACTGCAGACGCTCGTACTGGGCTGGCAGGTGGTGACGATCGGCCTGCTCGACAAGGGCCACCTGTGCTGGTGTAGCGCGCGGTGCCGCCTCGGCCGCCAGCAACCGCTGCTGAGCCGTCTCCTGATCGGCGATCGCCGCAGACAGGTGAGCGCTCGACGCTTCGCGAGCTCTTTGCGCCTCGGCCAGAGCGTGGTCACGGGCGGCGATCTGCTCGCGGGTATACCGAGCTCTGACCTGCAGCGCAGCCACCTGAGGCTGGCTGGATCGGTGGAACCGGTTGAGGAGAGACTCGTTGTGTTGCACCTGTTCCTCAAGCGCGGTCAGCATCTCCTGCTGCTGGTGAAGGAGCCCACGGAGGCGCTGCAGCTGGCGCCTGCCTCGGGTCCGCGCCAGTAGTCCGCCACCCTGAACAGCAGCCAGCTCCGCCTCGGTGCGCTTGCGCTCGCCTCTAGCGACGAGCAGCCGCATCGCAACTTGGTCAGCCTCCTGCTGAGCCAGTGCGGCCTGTCGCCGAATGTCGTCCACAGCATCCAGAGCAGCTCGTGAGTCCGAGGCCTCCGCGACCGCGGCTTGCGCCTCGCGTACTGCGGTCTCGGCGCGCGCCAGCGCGTGGCGACATGCGACGACGTTCTTCCCGACATCCGCCAGCTGTTGCGCCAATCGAGGGACGTTTCGGTCCCCGTCAATCGCCGCCTGGGCGCTTGCATGCTCATCCGGGTTGTAGTCGGCGACGAGCTTTTCAACAACGCGTAGCTCGTTGACCGTCTGCTTGAGCGCCAGCAGTTGGTTCTGCACCTCCAGCCGCCGTTGCTCGGCCTCGGCCAGCGCGGCCTTGACGAGATGGGCGAGCGACACGTCGGGGTCGGTGGCGATCTCGCGCAGATGAGGCGGCCCGACGCGGATCAGTTGTCCGGGACGGTGCCGGCGATGCCTAATCACTCCGGCGAGGGCGTTGTCGACGGCGATGTTGGTAGCCGACACCAGTAAGACACGTTTCCCGCTAGCGATCAGGGAGCTGATCGCCTCGCTGAGCACCCTCGTCTTACCTGTGCCCGGAGGCCCCCACACCAGGCGCACACCCGGACGCAGACAGGATGTGTACGCCTCGCACTGCGCCACGGTGAAGCCGGCGACACGCTCCAGCGGCTGAGGCGCGGCCGAGAGACGGCCGGCGGCGAGGTCTCCGGCCAGACCCTCCGGCTCTACGGTGGCCAAGACCTCGCGGAGCCGATCTAGCAGGTACGCGGGAGACTGACGCAGCTGCCACAGATTGGCGTCAGCGAGGTCCACGAACTCGGCCACCCTGACCCGGAGCTGCTGCCCCTCCTGCATCACCTCAATCGGCCGATACCCTCCCTGAACTCCCCTCGGCGGGGTCGGGCCGGCCACCCGCAGCGCATCAAGCTGGTCCATGTCGGCACGTGACCCGCGAAGGTCAACGCGGTACCAACCCGCCTCCGCCGTGGGATGCGCGCGTCCCACTCGCCCCCACGTCGGCCTGCTCGTACCACCCGCGACCGACCTCCACACGTCGACCACCGAGCAGACGTCCTCGCGCCACCCCGACACGATCACCTCCAATTGCTCGCCAGGCCAGCTGAGGGGATCCACCGTCAGCTCTGGGAGCATGTGCTACGCCGCCATCGCGCCGTCAGCTAACTGGCCGCTTGTCGAGCCCGAGCCGCTGCCGCTCGACCATCATGATCCGTTGCTCAAGCGGTATCGCCTCATCGGTGAGCAGGCCGTGGTCGACGTAGCGGCCGTCAATCGCCGACGGGTCCGCTCTCTTCGCGACGCTGTCATGGGCGTATGCGCGGATCAGCGCCGTCTTACGTCCGAGAATCTCCAACAGCCGCTGATCGACGGTGTTCCTGGCGAGCAGGCGGTGCACCCGCACCCCGCGGGTCTGCCCCATCCGGTAGCACCGTCGGATGGCCTGCTCTTCGGCCGCCGGAGTGAGCTGCGGCTCGGTGAGCACGACCACCGACGCCGCCGGGAGGTTCAAGCCCACCCCTCCAACGGTGATCTGGCTGATCAAAACGGCATGGCCGTCGAGCGCACTGAACTCGTCAACGACCTGTTGCCTGGCAGCGGGAGCAACGGCACCGGTGAGCAAGAAAGTCGGCGCATCCTGCAGACTCGCGCGTACGCGGTCCAGTACCTCCAGGAAGTAGGAGAAGACCACGACCTTCCACCGGTTGTCCGCGGCCTCTTGCACCACTTCGCGTAGCCGCTCCACCTTCGCCGGCACCGCTGACTCGTTCGTCACCACGGCGGCACGACGCATGCTGGCGAACTTTCGGTCTTGGACCGCCTGCCGGTAGGCACGCGTTTCTGCTCGCCCCATCTCGACCCAGTCTTCGACCTCGATCAGGTCCGGAAGCTCGGTGAGGACGTCCTTCTGGTTGCGGCGGAGGTAAACATCGGCGACCTTGCGGCGGAAGTTGTCGGCGCCGGCCAATCCATCGGTGACGCTGATCGTGGCCGCCACCGCTGGATTGAGATATCGGATCAAGTTCCGGAACTCCTCGACCCGATTCAGCATTGGCGTACCGGTCAGGAGGACCGCTCGCGGAGCTTGAGCGAGATAAGCGGCGACGGCCTGAGACCGCTGAGCCTTCGGGTTCTTGATCTGCTGAGCCTCGTCGACGATGACGAGTCCTGGCCGGAGGTCACCGGGTAGGGAAAGCCGACTCAGTGTCTCGAAGGTCGTGACCGCCACACCTCCGTTGGCGTGCCACTGCCGAACCGCTTCGTCGCGCTCCGGACCATGGAGGCGGTGAGCGGTCAGCGTGCTGCGGAGGGCTACCTCCCCGAGCCAGTTGACGACGACGCTGGCCGGGCAGACGACGAGAAAGTGGCGTTCTCCGGCGGCGGTGAGATGGGCACAGACGGCGATGGCCTCGATGGTCTTGCCCAGTCCCATCTCGTCCCCGAGGATGCACCGCCGTTGCAGGAGCGCGTACCGCGCGCCGAAGGCCTGATAGCCGCGCAGCGTCACACGCAGCTTTCCCAGGTCCAGGCCGATCTGCCCGGCTCGGTTCTGTAAAGCCTGTGGCAGGTGTCCGTGGGCCGCCGCGCCGTCTGCCGTCCTTCCGCTGACCCGTTCCAGCAGTGTGGTGTAGACCGCTGCGTGTCGGGTGAAGTCCGCCCATAACTCCTCGTGGCCGCTCGCACGTATCTGTGCGGTCCAGCGCTCCCACTCGGCGAGAAGCAGCGCTGCGGCGTTCGCCTGCCGACTGCCCAGTAGGCGCTGGACATCCGCGACTGCGGACCACGCCGCCGCCTTGTTGGTCGCCCGAGCGAACGCCAGCCGCCCCCAGCGGGTTGCTGGCTTCGCTTTATGCAGCGCACCGGCGAGATCGTCCGCGAGAGAGCCGACGCGGGCGGCACTGTCGGCGTGGAGCCGTGCGATTTCGCGAAGCAACCAAAGACTGCGTAGCAGGGGGTCCAAAGCTGGATTTTTGCGGTCGACGGTCAAGCGGACAGTCACGTCCTGCTCGACAAGACGCTGCATCGTGTGCGCCGCCTCCGCCACCGCCGCCGCGCTGTGACTCCCCACTCCTTGCAGCCGTACAAGATCGTTGTGCGATGCTCCCAGCACATCCAGGACTGTGCGATAGCCCGCTCTCTCCAGAGTTGGAATACTGCGCACGCCTTGGCGCACCGACCGCAACTCTTGGACGGGCATATTCCGCAGCCGCTCAAGCACGGCGGCACGATGCGCTCGGCGATACAGCTCCGTCGACTGATGCTCGGCAGCCGTGCGAGCTGAGCCGAGCAGGGTCAGCTGCTCGATCAACAGATGCCCACGGCGCCAGGCGTCACGGGCTACCGCTCGACCAATGGATGCCCCTGCCGCGTCTCGGGGCTCTGGTCCTGCCGCTCCCCGTTGGCCCAAGCTGCCATCCCTTCTAGCGACCGGAATAGTCAGACTCCGCCTCGCCGACACCTGAAGCAACGAGGGCGCGATGTCGGATGGCTGATAGACAAGCTCCACCCCGAAGGCGGAGCGCTCGATCTGCTGCGCCACCGTAAGGCCTCGGATCGGCCGCACGCCGGACAGGTCGCGGCGGGCGCGGTCCTCCTCGACGGCCAGTGACAGTGCCCGCGAGCTTTGCTGCGCAGACCGGTAGACCAGTCAGTCGGCGAACCGATAGAGCGGCCGATGATGGAGTTGCAACGCTGACGGCGTGGATGGTGAACTTTCCACCACCGTGGTGACAGTGCCTCGGCAGCATTCAAAACCGGTCCGACTTCCGACGCGAACTCAGACTTGTGCCGGGAACGTGCGGGCAGGACGGTTCGAGATGTGGCCAGCCGTTGGGGTGCCTCAACACCACGCGCGGGTGGTTACTTCGCGGGGTCCGACGTGTCTCCGGTCAAAGTCTGGCGACCTGTTACCCAGGATTCTTGAGGCCTATGGCGTCACCGAGTGTGTCGTAATCGAGCAATCGATTCAGGTGATGACGAGGGCATGTCGCGCTCCGGCCTGCGGCCTCGAGCACCTCGACGCCTTATCGCGGCCTGGCGAGCCGTCCTTTGTGTGGCCGGTGGATGGTGAAGTCATCGACTTACTCGTCGGTCACGGTCATGGTCACGGTCAAGGCGTGGCGCTTGTTGTGTTGTAGATCGGTAATCCTCGGTGTTCTCCATTGCGTCGTGAGGACGCCGCGCACCCTTTCAGCACGGGGGTTGGTACGGCAGCGAGGGCACATACCGAGCCCATTCGCTTGGAGTGAGACGATCACCGGTCACCTTGCACACCTCGTCCGAGCCGGCCGCCATGTCGGTGTTCCACAGCCATACGGTCGCTGTCCGACCCGCGGCGGCCAGAGTGTGGCCGTCCCGGGCGAAGGCGATTGTGTAGAGCGCCTTCTCCGCAACGACCAGGGTTGCGGTCACCGATGGATCGAAGGGGTCGCTGGTGTTCCAGAGCCATACCGTGCCGTCGGTGACGGCGCCGGCCAGGGTACGGCCGTCGGGGGCGAACGACAGCGCGTACACGTAGTTGGCCGGTCCTTCGAGAACCGGGCCGACGCGACGGGGATGGACCGGGTCCGTCACGTCGTAAAGGCGGGCGGTGTGGTCGCCGCTGCCCATTGCCAGCAGGTGGCCGTCCGGGCTGAACGCCAGCGCCAGCACGTAGTGGTCGGGGCCGCGCAGCGGCGAGCCGAGCGGCACCGGGCGGTCGGGGTCGCGGACGTCGATCAACTGGGCGGTCTTGTCGACGCTGCCGGCGGCCAGGACCGACCCGTCGGGACTGAACCGCACGGCGTAGACGTATGACTTGAAGGTCGCCGCCGTGTTCCGCAGGGCGGGCCGGGCCGGGTCCGCCACGTTCCACAGCTTGACCAGGTTGTCGTCGCTGCCGGTGGCCAGAGTCCGGCCGTCCGGGCTGAACGCCAGCGACTCGATGAGCAGGCCGTGTGCCGGTATGGGCGTGCCGTACGGTCTCGGCCGTCGCGGGTCGCCGACGTCATACAACTGGACGGTCCCGTCTCGGTGGCCGACCGCCAGCACGCGGCCATCGGGGCTGTACCCCAGGGCCCCAGCGGCACCGCGCGCCGGCAGCGGAGCACCCAGCCGCTCGTAAGTACGCGGGTCGAAGAAGGTCACGTCGCCGCCGGCCACCGCGAGGACCGCGCCGTCCGGCCTGAAAGCCACGCCGTTGATGACGTCGGGCAGGCCCCGAAGAACCCGGCCGGGGAGCCGCCACAGCCGCACCACGCCGTCGGCCGCGCTCGTAAGGACCCGCTCTCCGGTAAACGTGACGGCGGTCACCGGCCCGGGGTGGGTGAGCCGGGCGACCACCACCCGCCGGCTCAGGTCCCAGACCTGGGCGGTGCCGTCTGAGCTGGCCACCGCGAGCTGGCGGGAGTCGGTGGAGAAGGCCACCCCGTTGATCCAACTGTCCACGCTGGTCAAAGGAGCGCCAGCGGGGAACAGCGGACCGGCTCCGGTGCGCCGCCAAAGGTAGACCCGCTTGTCGGCGCTTCCGGCGGCGAGGGTGTTGCCGTCCGGGCTGTACGCCACGGCGAACACCTTGCCGGTCGGCCCGGTTAGCGTGGCACGTCGGGGGGTGGGCCGGGCCGGATTGCTGATGTCCCAAAGTCGTACCGACCCGTCCGCCAGCCCTGCCGCGATCTCACCGCCGCCCGGGCGAAACGCGACCGCTTGGACGAAGCCGCCGAGGCCGGTCACCGTGGCGACCGTGCGGAAGCTGCCTACGTCGTAGAGGTGCAGGCTGTTGCCGCCGTCGCCAGCCGCGAGCAGCCGGCCGTCCGGGCTGAATGCCACCGAATAGACCAGGGCGGACGGGCCATCCAGGGTGGCCACGGGGTGCGGAGTGGCCGGATCGGTGATGTCCCACACCCGGATCAGCTTGTCGCCGCTTCCGGCCGCGAGCAGCTTGCCGTCGGGGCTAAACGCCGTACTGTAGACGACGTCGGTGGGTCCGGCCAGGGGAGCGCCGATCGGCCGGGGTTTGCCCTGGTCGGACAAATCCCACAACCGGACGGTTGTGTCGGCGTTTCCGGCTGCCACCAGCTTGCGGCCCGGGTTGTAGCTCACCGACTGCATCACGCCGCGACCGCCGAGCATTCGGGTGGCAGCGACAGTAGCGGATGCGTCGATCAGGCTCGCTCGCGCCTCGGGGGTGTCGCCGATCCGTTTCGCGACCAGGCTTAGCTGCGCGGCCAGCGCCACGTCGGTCTCGCGTACCCGATCGGCCCGGGTCGCCACCAGGCGGGAGATTGCAAGATTGCGCTGGGTCTCTGCCGTGTGCCGCTGCTGCACCGCCACGATGCCGGCCGCCACTGCAACGACCAGCAGAGCGACCAGCGTGACGAGCACCTGGTAGAGGCGGACCGTTCGCTTGCGTTCCCGGCGGGCCCCGGCCTGCACGAACTCGGTGACCAACGGGCCGGCCGTATTTCCGGAGGCCAACCAGTCCCGTGCGGCAGCCAGGCGGGTGCCCTGGTAGAGCGCAGCCGGATCGCGTTGTTCGCGTTTCCAGATTTCGGCGGCTTCCGCGAGCCGGCGGGCCATCACGAGGCTGGCCCGGTCTGCCTCGATCCATTCGCGCAGGCGAGGCCAGGCGTGCAGCAGCGCCTCGTGGCTGAGGCCGATCGTGTCGTGCTCAACGGTGATCAGCCGGCGTTCGATGAATTTGTCCAGCACCGCTGCCTGCGGTGTGCCGACCCTTTCCAGCTCGCCGGTGGGCGCCCGGCGGCGGGTGTCCGGCCCATTGTCGGATACCTGTACCAGGCTGAGGAAGAGGCGCCGGGCGACCTCCTGCTCGTCCGGGTCGAGTTCGTCGTAGAGGTTGTCAGCGGTACGCGAGACTGCGCCGTGGAGGCCGCCGGCGGCCCGATAATCCGCTACGGTTAACCGGCGGCCGTGGCCCAGCTCGTAGGTGGCCAGCAGGACGTGGGATAGCAGTGGCAGCGAGCCGACCTCGTGCACGCCCTCGCCGCTGGCCGGCGCGAGGTCGCGAAGCAGCAGCTCGACGAGGCCGTCCTCGACGTCGATCCGGCTGGCGCGCGCCGGCTCGACGATTGCCCGGCGCAGGCCGTTCGCCGTCATCGGCGGGACGATCACCTGCGCCTTGTCTAGCGCGTCCGCGAGCATGGGTACGCGCAGCGCCGCAGTGTAGAAGTCGGCGCGCAACCCGAGCACCACCCGCACGCCGCGGATTTTGCAGAGCGCGCCGATGAACGCCGCCCGCTCCTGGGGGTCGGTGCAGAGCGTGAAGACCTCCTCGAACTGGTCAACGATCAGGACTCCGGCCTCCGGTAGGACGAGTCCTTGCATCGGGTGCGGGCCGGGCGCGAGCAACCGGACCGCCTCGCCGTCTCTCTGCATGCCGGCCACCACGCCGGCCCGCAGCAGCGAGCTCTTTCCCGCTCCAGACGCGCCGACCACGATCAGCGGCGACGGACCGTCGGGCTGCCGCAGGCACTGAAGCACGGACGCGGTGAGATCTTCCCGGCCGAAGAACCGGTCGGCGTCCTCCGGCTGAAAGCTCGCCAGCCCTTGGTAGGGCACGGGGGTGGTGGCGGGCCGTGGTCCCGGCGCCCGGCGGATCCGGTTCAGCGTTGCCACCCACGCCGTCACCTCGTCGGGGTCGGTCACTCCGCACGCGCTGAGCAGTCGGGGCATCACGTCCGCCGGCTTGAGTGGCGGCAGATGCCGACCGCCGAAATAGCCGCCGACCGTGCTGACGGGCAGCTTGCTGAGCTTGGCGACGTCCCGGACGGTGCGCCCGCTGCGCTCGCGCAGCGCGGTCAGCGCGGCGGCGAACTCTTCCTTGGTGTTGATCGCTTCTAGTGCCCGCGGAAGCAGGGGATCGACCAGCATGCCGCCTCCGTCCGTGTGATTACCCAGCGTGTCGGCGAGTGTACGAACTTGTACGGGCAACCGAATCCCTCTGGCGACTGCAACCCCTGACCCGATTCTCTATGGACATGGAGCTTTACCGCACTCTCATACCGTCCTGAGAGGAATCTGGCATGGACTTTGTTGATGCCCGGCTCTCCGAAGCGCTGGAGAGCTGCCTTGGTGAGATCGCCCGGAAGTCTGGGCCGGCGCTGACAGCGGTGTTGACCCCTGTGTTGCAGCGGCGCGGCAAGCGGATGCGGCCCGGGCTGCTGCTGGCGCTCGCCGGCGACCGGGCGGGCCCAGCGGCGATCAAGTGCGCCGCCGGGGTGGAACTGCTGCACCAGAGCTCGCTCATCCACGACGACCTGATGGATCGGGCATCGCTGCGCGGCGAAACACCCACAGTGCACGCCGTGCACGGGTCCGCGATGGCCGTGGTTGCGGGCGACTTTCTAGTCGCCGCTGGGGTGGAAGCGCTGGCGTCGGTGGATGGACGCCACGCGACGGCGGGGCTGCGGGCGTATATCGACATGTGCCGCGGTCAGGCGCTGGAGACCGCGAGCCGGTACCGGCTCCTCGAGGTGGACGAACACCTCGGCGTCATCGCCGGCAAGACTGGAGCGCTAATTCGCGTCGCGTGCACGATCGGTGCGCGGCTGGCGGGTCTGGATCCTGCCCGAGTCGCCCGGGCCAGCCGGTTCGGGCTCGCCCTCGGTCTTCTTTACCAGGTCGTGGACGACCTGCTCGACCTGTGCGCCACCCCCGCGCAAGCCGGCAAGCCAGTTGGTCAGGATCTCGCCAACGGCGTCTATACATTGCCGGTGTTGCTCGCCGCCCGCCGGCATGGTCGTGCCTTCAACGAGCAGCTCGGCCGGGGTCCGGCCGGGCTCGCCGCGGCTCGCGAGATGGCCATCCACGCGGACGTCCTTGCCGAAGCCGTCCGGTACGCGCGACGGTACGCTATGACGGCCGAGCGCAGCGCCGGTGCGCTGCCGCCCGGTCCGGTGCGGGACTGGTTGGCGGAACTGCCGGGCCGACTCCTCGACCGGGCGACGGCCGGGCCGGTGGCCGCGCAGGCGGCGCGGTGATACGCGGCTGGCCTTCGCGGTCTGCGGCCGCAACGGGAGCCCTGAGGCGGGCGCGGGCCAACGCGGGCTGTACCGTGACCGCGGTCGACATGACGGCACAACCCATGATCGGCGCCGCTGCGCTGGCTCCGCGCTGACGTCGTGGAGTATTAAGGGCGCGCACCTGGTGGCGGCGTGGCGTCGCCTGGCCGGACTGCCGATCCCCGCCGGATCAGGTCAGCACAGTCAGCTCTGCTCGCTGGCCGCCAAGTCGTCCGGCTGGGGCTCGACCAGCCCGCCGAGGACCAGCACTCCGGGCCGACGTTGGAAAGCGCGAGCTGCAGCTCGGCTACATCCGGCTCGTGGGTAGTCTGACGCAGCGACCGAACCTGGTGCGTGCAAAGACGGGCGCGCTGGTGGTTCCCGGGTCAATGCACCGCCGCGGTCAATGACCGGGCAGCCGATTACCTGATTCGGCGGGTGGCAGGGCTACCGCTGCCGTAGAAAGCAGCGCGGTGCATACGGGCGAAGCGGATCACCGGCCACGTATGCCTGTCCCAACGCCTCCGGCACTCGTCGCGGAACTCTGGCCGGGGACAGGGCCTCCTCCGAGGAGGGATCCGCGGAGGAGGACGCCCCACCGTCGGGTTCCGACCAGGCTACCCACCTGTCGAAAGAGCACCGCGCGTTGGGCACGCAGATCGCGATCGTCAAGTAGGCGGCGGTCAGGCTCGCCTGACATTGCATCGCAGGGTGGTACTGGACTTCCCCCTGCTGCAAGGCCGTGGGGTATCCGTCATGGCTGGCGCCACCCCTGCTCCTAACTGACCGCGTCGGAAAGCAGCAGTTGAAGCAATTCGACGTCATCCGTAGTCCGGGCCGGGCCTCCAACGTCTCCCGGTGGCAGCGCCGGTCGCCCGTGTGGTCCTTGAAGCGATTAGTCGTGGGCGGAGAGGAATTAGCAATAGAACGCTTGCGTAAGCGGGGGATGGTCGAGTGGCGGCACTCGGGATCCGATAAGGATCCTGGCGATGATCTGCGGAGAAAGTAGCCGTAGGTGCGACTTCGACAGCGTGTAGACGTCCAACATTGCCTCTGCAACCATAGGATCCTCGTTCGCGGTCGCCAACAACCGGCGTAGGAAAGACATGGTAGTCCGGTGTGTAAGGGACGGTCGGCTACTGTGCTCGGCGAACTCCCGATCTTGTCGGCTCGCGATAGCCCACGGCACCCGCGTGGTCTCCACGACTGACCGCTGCACGGCCCGGCTGTTAAACTCGTGGCCACCGTCGCTCAGTGCCCCGTCGAGCTCCAGCACGCCACGAGCACCCGCTGACATGCCATGTCCGTAGAAGGGGTTGTACGCGGTTAGGGCGTCACCGATGAGGAGCAAGCCTTGCGGCCAGGCAGGAAGGAGTTCGACATACTTTCGGTAGTTGCTCGTGGCTCGGGTGACTCGAACGGAACCGATTGGTTGAGCCAGTGATATTAAGTCGGCGAGGAAGGGCGTCCGTGCCTGTCGAGCCAGAGCGATAAAGTCTTGGCTCCGGGCTGGCGGTCTGGTTCCCCGGATCACGGACAGGGTCACATGCCAGAGGCCCTCTTCGATCGGAACCAGCGACCCAGCCCGCACGAGGGTTGGCTGGTTAGGTGAGGGGTGGATGCTGACCAGTGGGAAGCCGTCCCGCATCGACCGTGGCGCTTGGAATGCGTGGGTTACGTAGAACACTCCCGGATGGATTATTTTCGTTGGCGGCGCCGGCAGGCCGAGACCTACCAGCCAGTCCTCTGCCCTTGAAGCGCGGCCAGTGGCTATGACGAGTAGATCGCAGCTCACCTCGATCTCGCGCCGGTGCTGCGCTTCATAAAGGCGTATACCTCTCACCTGGTGCTGATCACCGACGAGACTCGTGGCTTGGCAGCCCCACGAAACCTCGATGGCGCCGTCCAGCAGAATCTCTTCCCGTAGGGTCCAGTCGAGCAGGTCCCGGCTGCAGGCAAGCAGATATTGCTCCCCGGCGAATCGGCGCATCCAGCCTGCGGAGGACATAGACAGGAGTTGGGCGGGTAGGGCTATTCTGTTGGCCCCTCTGGTCTGGAGGCGTGTCAGCGCACCGGGAACGATTCGTTCGACTGCGCGTGCGCCACCGGACCACAGCAGGTGGGAGTGGCGAGCCTGGGGAGTTCCACGGCGAGGCGTTGGGCCGGCCGGAAGCTGATCCTGGTCGACGAGGAGTACTCGCTCGACGTGTCGAGCGAGTACCTGTGCGGCCAGCAGACCTACGAACCCGGCACCGATCACGACCGCCCGGCCGACTCTCGCCACGTCTAGCTCCTCCGCTTCAGACTGCGGAACTGCGCAGCTAGGTGGCGCTGTAGCTCCACGTGCCGAAACTGGTAGGCGCCACCGGAGTACCTTAGTACTCCCCTCTCTCGGCACGCGTCGTCGAGAAATGTCAGCAGGTTGAGCGGAAAACCATGTCGGGCGGCCAGGTAGCACTTGCTGGCGAAGTAGTTGCCCCAGGGAGTCTTCATCAAGCCGCCCAGCAGCCCGGCGGCCAAGCCACCGAGCGCGCCACAGGTCATCACCGTTACCTCGCCCTGTCGCGTCGGCACGATCAGATGCGCCGCGAATCCCGACATGTTGAGCATGCCGAGTAGTGACACCGTTGAGCCCATCAGCAGGCCCGAGCCGAAGGTGAACATGAGGAAAAGGCGTCGTTCGCGAGCCACCGCAGAGAACGGCTCGTCGATCTCCTCCAGGTCCGCGCCGGAAGTGTTCAGCCCAAGTCCAACCGACGCCGCGAGACCGGCGACTACCGCCACCAATGCGCCGGTCAGCATGGCGAAGGAGACACTGCCGGTGCCGCTAGCCGCGACCACGGACACGACTACGCCAAGCGTAAGCCCGAAGGCGGACCCGACCAATACATCGCCTCGGTGCAGTTGGAAATCCTTGGACGGGGTTAGGCGTTGATTCTCGAGGACGCGAGCGCCGAGGTATGCAAGCAGCCCGTTGACAGTACCGACGGCCAGCCCGAAGTACATGTTGTGGATGACCCAACCGACGGCCGTGACGACGACCGCCAGCACGAGGGAGAAACTGACGGCAACCACCCGTCGGCCGTACCTCGGGAAGATTCGGTGCGAGGTCTCGGAGTACAGGAGGACTCCGGTGCTGTTGACCACGGCCGCAGCAAGCCCGAACCGGGGGCCAGAAAGCGGCCAGAGACCAAGCCCAACGGCAAAGAAATCGGCGATGGCCAGCACCGACGACATGAAGAGAGTGGGTGTGAAGAGCGTCAGACTCCACCAAGTGAATGCGGCCTCGTCTTCACGGCGTGCACCGGTCGCAGCTATCCTCCGTAGCGTATGGGTGGCCCGCTCCACACCCCACCTAGGTACTCGGCCAACCTCAGTGCGGTAGACCGCCGGCAGGTACCTCTCAAATAGATGAAGCTTGAGCTGATCATCATCGCGAAAGCGGTCTTCATCGCATATCTCCGACGGGTCCGGCACGGTGGAGTCGGTGTCTCCGGGGCGCGGGACGTAGATTGAACGGGCGAGCGAGACTGTCAAGGGGCTTCGCAAAACTCTTCCTACCGGCGTGTCTGTCCCTAGCTTCTTGAAGACGCACGCCCACCGCTTCGGATCGGCGAGGTTCGAGGCTCTGCGGAGGTAGGCCTCAACATCTGTCCCCTCAAGGTTGGCCAGCTGGATGCCCGTGGCTCCCCGCAGCTTCACAACGATGTCGCCGCCGCCGTCGACTATCTCCCGGTAATTGTCAGTGCGACAGGAAACGACTATCCCTTCGGCGGGGCGGAGGGCGGCGTTTATGCAGTCGAGGGATCGTAGCCTTCGGTAGGGCTTCATCTCGTCCAGGCCATCGAGGACCGGAAGCACTAGTCCCGCGTCCGTCAGAGCTTGCGCCCCGGTTACGAAGCCGGCGTCCGTCCTCAGCCGAGCGGCCGTCGCGGGATAGCGCTCGACGAGCTGCCGCACCAGCCAACGGTGTAGGTCTTCGGCTTGTGGATCCCAGGAGGTCACGGGAAGCAGGACTGGCACTGCATCGCCCTCTTGGTAGTTGGCCAGGATGTCAGCAACCAGCCGCAGCAGCAACACGCTCTTGCCAGCCCCGGGCTCGCCCAAGACCACCAGCCGTCGGGTTGGAATCCGGCGCAGGACGCCGGCAAGCTGATTTCCCGTACCGGCTATTCTGCTCACTCCGCGAGCCCACCCCTTCCGGTGTGTCGGTGTACTCGCGCCCCAGCTCACGGCGGTCGTCACCAAGTACTGCCAGTCTTCCACTAGGACGGGGTCGGCGGGTACCCAGGAGACCGGAAGCGGATGTGGGTCATTGATGCGGCGGTCCCGAATCTCGGTGGATATCTTCCCTCCGACTGCTTGTGCCAGTTGTTGCGCGATTCTGGTGACCGTCAGTGTGTTGAGGGCCTCGACTCGCGCCTCGTAGAACGTGCGCCAGGACAGGTAGAGAGTGGGGATAGCCAGTAGGATCGCCGTGACTGCAGCCGGCATCCTTGAAATGCCGAACACCGACGATAGCCATATGGTCAACCCGACGAGCGCAGCGAAGAGCGAAATCAAAACGTATCTGGTACGCCGCGTGCGTTCTACGGGACCCGCAATCACTCAGTGCTCCTCAGATCGGCCAAGCCTTCAGACACCTGTCGAAGTGATTCCTGTATCCCGAAGAACTTGCCGGTTCGACTGTGTATCTCGAACGCGTCGCGGTCGTACTTTATCCGAGTCGCGGCGTTAACCCGGTACGTCGTCCGCTTCATCGGCAGTTGGGCGATGCGTGACACGTCACCTCGCCGCGGTCCGTTCCATGGCGCCGGTCCGGTCTCCTTCATGCGGCCATCTGCGCCGACGTGTACGCCCATCGCCTGCGGTTGGCCAGCGATGCTGGCGGATGCCGAGACCCATGTGCCTGATGGGCCAGATGCAGCAGCCCAGTCCCAGCAGTCGAAGAAGTTCAGTAGGGGTGCCGTACCCCAATTGTGGTCCTGGTACGCCCAGCCGCTGACTCGACTCGCCCTCCCCATCTGATGGGCCCGGCCGCGAAAACGGGCATAGGGCATCGGTACGCTCCAGTGCGTTTCGTCATCACCGCATTTGACAATGAGCGATCGGTTGCCAGTGCGCCACGGATCGCTGAGCCGTTCAACGACTATCTCTACATAGGTCTTCGGGAAGCTGAGCTGGACCGACCATCCGGCCGCCGTCTCCTCAACGTATTCTGAGGCTTTGAGGTAGCCTCTCCCATCACTGTTGAACCACGCCGGTGCCCTAACGTGTTCAACTCCGTTGGCCTGCGTCAGCAGGGTGCCTGATACGTAGGGTTCGTCGGCGCGATTGCCGGGGATGCTCGTCAGATGGCACACCAGCGTGAGGTAAAAGTCTCGGGAGGTGGCCTGTAGATACCACCATTCAAAGCCGTTTCCGGGCTGTCGAACTTGGCGATGATTCCCGCCAGTAGATGCAGTGTCGATGCCCATTCCAGATGACACCTCCCGAGGGTGGATCAGAATAGTGTTCCATCTGATCGAGAAATGATAGGCTGTCAAGTCAACAGTTAATCGGGTGCCGGAGTACGGTTCCAAGTGCGTCGACCGAGTAGTGGCCTATGTCGGCGGCAGTGGTGTAGGTGGCGGCTCGCTGGCGGTCGGGGTGAACGTCAACGACGTACGGCCGCAGGGGTGTTGTTCGACCCGTACCACACCCTCGAAATGGATGACGGTGATCGGCTTGAGGATGAAGCGTAGGGGCGCGGTGCTGGCGGCACCGACGACCGCGGCCAGATAGGCCGGCAGCCCAGAGTCGTCCTGCGGCGGGAAGCGCAGGTCGTAAGCCCCTGGTGAGGCCGGAATCTCGAGTTCGCCATCCACTTAGTACATCGCACCGGCGAGCAGTGAGACGATCATGAAGTTGATGAGGGCCGCATTCGGGCGAGAGTTCCCGGGTGTCTCACGGGCTCATGGGACGTGCGGATGGACGAGCGATGTTGTCTGGGCATGAGTCACCTGCTCCTGATTTAACGGCGACCGGACGATCGGCCGGCCGGGAAGCCGGCAGGCCCCCGTCCATCGTCGGTCTCGTACGCCCTGCTCAAAACAGCTATGGCAATTCCCCGGACAACCTCGGACACCAACCAGCGAGTTTCCCGTCCACCTCAGTCATCGAGGATCTTGTAGCCGGGTGCGGCGGCTGGGTCGGGTTAAGTCGTGACAGCGTGGGATCCGTCAATATCGAGGTGGTCCGTCGCCGCCGAATCTGCGCACCCTGGTTCGTGGCTATGAGTAGTTCAAGGGTGACGTGAACGTGATCCTCATGTTTGACTGGGATCTATGCGAGCGGGGCAGGCGCGACTAGCGATCGACTGCGGAAGCGCCAGCACCACCGCCGTGCTGGCGTGGCCGGACGGCACATGGGCGCCCCTGATGTTCGACGGGGAACCCGAGCTGCCCAGCGCTGTCCTGCTGTCCCCGCAGGGGGCCACGGTGACCGGCCACCAGGCGTGGCAGGTCGCAGCCACGACTCCCGACCGGTTCATTCCGACCCCGCGCCAGCCTCCCGGCCAGCGGTTGAGCGTCGCCGGCGCGGACGTCGATCCGCTCGACCTGGTCGCGGCGACCATGCGCCGGGTCGCGCACGAGGCGCTGCAGGTCGCCGGACCCGACACCGGAGATGTGCGGCTGGTTGTGCCAGCAGGGTGGGGTCCACGGCGCCGGACGTGGATGCGCCACGCCGCACACCGGGCAGGCCTGCCCCAACCCACGCTGATCGAGGCGCCGGTGGCGGTCGCCGGGCACCTCCTTGCCGCAGGGGTGCAGCTGCCGGTCGGATCGTTCATCGCGGTCTGCGACGTCGGCGCAGGGGCGGAGGTCAGCGTCCTGCGACGAGGGCCGGCCGGGTTCGAGGTCCTCGCCACCCTGGCCGACCCGGCCGCCGGCGGCACAGCGATCGACGATGCCCTCGCCGCACTGCTCGCTGATACCAGCCCTGCCCAAGGTGACGGTGAACGGTGGGCGCTGATGGCCAGCGTCCGAACTGGCAAGCACGCCTTGGCCGACCATGTCGCGGTCACGATCCCTCAGCCGCAGGGATCAGCCATCGTGCTGAACACGAGCCTGCTGGAACAAGCCGCCCAACCGATCCTGCACCGCGCCGCCCAACTGACCACCGAGGCGATCGCAGCCGCGGAGCTCAAGGCCCAAGACCTCGCAGGCGTCTACTGCGTCGGCGGCGTCGCCCGGATGCCGCTGCTGGAAAAGGCGCTCACCGAAACCGCCGGGATAACCCCCGTCGTGCTCGCCGATCCTAAGCTGGCGGCGGCCCGTGGGGCAGCGGACGCCGGCGCCGCCGACGCCACCGCCGGGCAGCCGGTGGGGGAGGAGCCGGTACCGCCGGTGCGGCGGGCCGTCGCGATCGCCGTGCCCGGCTTCGCCTCGCTCGCGCTGATCTCCCAGTTCCTGCTCACCCCCGAGTGGAACGGCAGCCTCATGTACAAGTGGGCGCTGCTCAACTGGGGTGAACTCGCCGTGGCAGCCGTCTTCGCCGTGATCGCCAGCCTCGGCGCTGGCACGGTCCTCGCCTCCGCAATCGCCGCCCGCACGAGCCTTACGCCCGGCGCACCCGCGAACCCTGGCTCGCAGACGGGTACCGGAATCCTGGCGTCGGCATCCCTCGGCGTCGCCGTCGCCGGCATGTACGCCGTCCTCGGCAGCCTCTACATCGGCGATCCCGTCGGCGGGTTCCTCCGCTGGACGTTGATGCCGATCGCCCCGATCGTCGCCGCTGCGGCGGTGATGGCTCTCGTCGCCGCACGACAATGGCGCACCCCACCCGGCGGCTGGTCGAAACTGCTCGCGTTCCCCACCGGATCGGTGATCACCGCCGGGCTCGGCATGGCGCTGATCCAGTACTCGCTGACCGCCGACCGGTGGCCGAACATGGTTTTGTGGATCGACCTTGCCGGACGCGTCGGCGGCCTGCTCCTCGGCATCGGCGCGGTCATGGCGGTCGTATCCCAGCCCATCCTGCGGCTGATCCTGGGCGCGCCACTGGCCGTCATCACCGCCGCGCTGGTCAGCTGGCCCGCCTCGGGAATCCTCGGCGTGATCTACGCCATCGCCGTGGCCGGGTGGTGGCTGCGCCAGCTGTGGACCCGCCTCCTGCGCCCCCAAGCCGCACCACCTCGTCGGCCGGTCCGATGAGCCGACGAGCCGCAACCGGCGACCAGGCCACCGGGTGGGAGCGCGGGGGATGAGGTGGCCTCGGCGGGTCGTGTCAGCCGCCTTCGCCTTGACCATGCTGGTCGTACCACCGTGGCTGTTGACCACACTCGCCGGGCCGCCGCTGCCCGCCTGGCCCACCGGGGCGCAGCTGCGGAGTTGGATCGCCGCCCCGCTGAACCAACACACGCTCACCGCGGGGCTCACCGCCTTGGCCTGGCTGGTGTGGCTGGGCCTGGCCTGCACCGTCGCGGCCACCGCCGCCCGCCGGGCACGCGCCCGCGCCCGATGGCTGCGCCGCCTACCGCTACCCACACCCTGGCAGGCCGCGGCCACAACTGTGGCTGGCGCCGCCGCCCTCAACACCGCCCACATCCCCACCGTGGACACACCGATCCCGCCGATTTCGGCCTCCACCGGCACCCTTCACCCGAACGACGGCGCAGCGGACACGCAGACCGGCGATGGCATCACGGTGCCCGGGGGCTGGCTACCCGACACCACCGCCCAACAGGTCGCCGCCGCGGCAGCCCTGGTGTGGCTGCGCCGCCGCCGCGCCTACCAACCCGGGCAACCCTCAACCGATGCCTCAGACCTGGTGCCGCTACCGGCCACCGTCACCGCCGTCCGCACAGCCCTCACCGACGCAGCCACCCAGCAGCCGCCCGCCACACCCGCAACCGCGGCACTGCCAGCCCTGCCGACGCCCTGCGTCGCCCTCACCGGAGACGGCGCCGCTGACGCCGCCCGCGGCATCCTGCTCACCCGACTGCTCGCCGCAATGCGAGACCCACAAGACACGACCCGCCTGCTCATCACACATGCCGCCCTCACCACCCTCCTGCCCGACATCTCCACGGACACAGAGATCCCCGGCCTGCGCCTCGGCGGCACCGTCGACCAGGCGGCCGCGCTGCTTGCCTCCCTCATCAACGCACCTCCCGCGCCCGGTGGGGGAGCGGGCCCCCCGAACCTGCTGCTGCTCACCGACCCGCCGAACGATCCGACGACCGCCCAACTCGCGACCCTGCAACACGCGGGCGCGACCGTCGTAATGCTCGGCGCCGGACCGCCCGTGACCACCTGGAGCATCGACCGCGACGGCCACAGCCGCGACGAGCACACCGGGCGGACAGGACCCCGGCTCTGCGTCCTCAACCGCACCGCCGCGACGGACCTGCTCGCCGTCATCGCCCACCCCGCTCGCGAACGGGAGGACTCCGTCGGCGAACCGGCTCCGCCGCGGCGGCGGCCAGCCGAGACCGGCCACGCGCGGATTCCCCGCCAAGCAGGCAGTGGCCGTCGGGCGGCAGTGCCGGACATTCCAGCGGTCACGAGCCCCCGTCTTCAGGTGCGGGTGCTCGGCCGGCCCGCTCTCCTCGCCGGCGGGGAGCCCGTAACGATCCGCCGCAGCGCCGCCCTGCAAGTGCTGGTGTTCCTCGCCGTGCATCCCGAGGGAGCCACGACCACAGACCTGGTTCAGGCGATCTGGCCCGGGTTGCCCGCCCACACGGTCAGCGGCCGTCTCTACACCACTCTCAGCGACCTCCGGGCCGCCATCCGCGCCGCCACCGTCCTCCGACACACCGACGACCGCTACCACCTGAACCCCGACCGAGTCGACGTCGACCTGTGGCGGCTGCACGCCGCCGCCCACCACGCCGCCACCGCCCTCACCGACCCCGCACCCGCCTGGCAAACGGTGATCGACACCTACACCGGTGACCTCGCCGCCGGTCACACCTGGGCCTGGATCGACCCGCCGCGGGAGGCCATCCGCCGGCTCGTCCTCGACGCCTACGCGAGCGCCGCAGCGGCCCAAACCGATCCACACCACCGGCTTCGGCTCCTGCAGGACGCCATCCGTGTCGACCCCTACAACCAGACGCTGCACCAACTCGCCGCCGACCAGCTGAACGCGCTGGGCGACGCCGACGCCGCTGCCCGGCTCTTGGACGGCTACCAGAGGCGGCTGCAACTCGCTGGCATTGCCGCCAGCGACCAACGCGCGCCCACCTCGCGCTGACCCAGCCGCTAACCCCATCAGCAGCATTGATCTGCCCGTGCAGTCAGGTGTCAGGAGCTGTTGCGGGGCGGCGCTGACCTGCGGGTGTGAGGTCGTGTGAGGTCGTGTCAGGTTCTGTCAGCCGTCATCACCGCCCATCACCGCCACGGCGGCCATAGCGTCACGGCACCGTCCAACCCCGCGCACTGGCAGCACCCCCACCTGCCAGCGCGGGCCACGAGGGGAGGCCAGGTGACGTTCCGAACAGCACGCGCAGCAGCCACCACCACCGTCGTCCTGTCCACAACAGCCGTGCCGGTGATCCTTGCCGTCACCGGCACATGGACCCCGCAGCTACCTTCACCGGCCACCGCTCGGCAGTGGATCGCCCAACCGATGAGCACCGGCTTCGTCATCGTCCTCGCCGAAGCCGCAGCAGTGGCGCTGTGGCTGGTCCTGGCCACCGCCATCCTCACCCACGCCTACACCGCGCTGGCACGCCGGCTGCGCTGGACGACGACCCTCCGCCTTCCCGGCCCGCTCCAGGGCCTCACCGCGGCGCTGCTCGGCGCCACCGCCGTCACCACCGCCACAGGCGCCACCGCACACGCCAACCCCGCCACCGACACGAGCAACAGCGCAACGCCCGCCGCCGAACCGACCACCACCACGTCCACGTCCCACCACCACGCCAGCCCAGATCCGCGACCAGCCGCGCAGACACCCACCTACACCGTGCGGCGCGGAGACAGCCTCTGCCGCATCGCCGCACGCACCCTCGGCGACGCCGACCGCTGGCCGGAAATCTTCGCCCTCAACCGCGGCACCCACTTCCCCCACGTCGGCGGCACGCTGCGCGACCCGAACGTCATCTACCCCGGCTGGACCCTCGACCTGCCCGCCGACGCCGACCCACCCCCCACGGCACGCCCGCCTGCTAACACAGCACCACCGAAGGGCGGCAATCCCGACGAGCATGCGGCGCGGGACTCCGACCCGCGACCGTCACGTCCGGCGCCAGCGCACACCGAACACCCGGCCGCCCCGCAACCCGCCGCCACCACGAACCCCCACGGAAACGCCGCCCAACCCAGCTCAACAGGCAACGCGATCAGTCCAAGGGCAGACACCAGTCGCCCGGCCGAGAAGGCTTCCCCAGGCGTGTCGCTTCCGACCGGCAGCTGGGTCGACCTCGGCCTGGCCGGCGCCATCGTCGCCGCCGCCGCGCTGGTCTGGGCCCACCGCCGACGCCGCTACGTCCCCCGCACACCCTCGACCCGGCCCCGCCTCGACGACCCCACCCTTACCCCCATGCCGCCGGTGGTCGCCCAGATCCGTCGCGGGCTGCGTCGCGCCGCCCGCTACTCAGAGCTGGGCGACCCGGCACACCAGCGCGCCGACAACCCTTACCCGGACCGACACACCGCCAGCGGTGAACGGCACGACCGGACATCGGACCGCGACGACGCGCACCCTGCCGTTGACCAGGCTGAAGACAAAGGCCCGAGGCCGGTCGTGCCGACACTGCACACCCTGCTGTCGCCGCCGCGGCGTTCGGCCGGATTGGCCCTCACCGGGCCCGGCGCCTACGCCGCCGCCCGCGGACTCCTCACCGCCGCCCTCGCCGCCGGCGGCGCCGAACATCCTGACGCCCGCACCGAGGTGGTCGTGCCATCGGCGACCGCGGCGACGCTGCTCGGCACAGCCAACCTGCCCCGTACGCCGCAGCTGACCGTCACCGCCGACCTGGACGAGGCCCTGCGGAACGTCGAAGCGCAGACCATGCACCGCACCTGGCTGCTCCAGCAACACGACGTCGGCACCATCGACGAGCTGCGCGCCGCCAACCCCTACGAAGAACCCGTCCCACCAGTCATGCTGCTGGCCGACCCCAGCGGCGAGCAGGCCCGGACCGCCGCCCTGCTCAACCAGGGCCAACGCCTGAACATCCACGGCGTACTCCTCGGCGATTGGCCCGCCGGCGACACCATCACCGTCGCCACCGACGGCGCCACCACCTCCGGCGACCGCGACGCCCGGCACACCACCCACCCTGACGAGATTGACCGCCTCACCGTTCTTAACCCAGCCGAGGCCCTTGACCTGCTCACCACCCTCGCGGAGTCACACACCGGGCTGCCACAGGTCCCCGCGCCCGCCGAACGCCTATCCGTTATGCCCGCCGAGGCTGCCCACTCGTCCGCAGCCGAGACTCCGCCCTCTCCCGCCACCCACACCGGCGGGGCCATCACCGACCCGACTGCTGACGGCGAAACCCGAGCCGACATACCCCGCAGCACCGCTGCCGTGCCAGGAGACGGGCACCAGGACAGCCCCGCCGTCCCGGCATCCAAGCCCCCTGAGGACTCGCAAGCGCCAGAGCAGGCAACCAGCGACAGGGGCAGCGACCCCGAGGACGGCAAGCAAGTGCGGATCCAGGTGCTGGGCGAACCCGCCGTCGTCGGCGCAGACCCCCACCGCACACCACGCGCCAAATCCCTCGAGCTCCTGGTGTACCTGGCGGTCCATGACGGGGCCGCCCCGGCTGAGGCAATCCTCGACGACCTGCTGCCCGACGCCCCAACCAGCAAAGCCGCCGGCCGGCTCTACACCTACGTCTCCGGACTGCGCGCCGTCCTACGCCACGCCGGCCGATCCGCAGGACACGTCACCCACCCCGACCACCGATACGTCCTCAACCGAGACCTGCTCGACATCGACCTCTGGCGCATGCGCACAGCCATCCGCGACGCCGCACAAGCCACCGACCCGCAAACCCGCGCCACCGCGCTACGCCGGGCAGTAGATGCCTACACCGGACCCCTCGCCGACGGCTGCGACTACGAATGGATCGAGCCCTACCGCGAAGCAGTACGCCAAGAAGCCCTCGACGCGCACCTCGCCCTCACAGACACCCTTACCGGGCAGCCCGTGCAGCAACTGGCCGTTCTCGACGCCGCCATCACGCACAACCCGCACCACGAAGCCCTGTACCAGGCAGCGATGCGAGCCCGCAAAGACCTCGGCGACGTCGAGGGCATCCGGATGCTGCGCCGAACCCTGGCACGCCGGCTCAACGACATCGACGCCGAACCCAGCGACGACACCCTCGCCCTCGCCGACCGACTCATCGCCGACCTGCGCCGCCACGGCAGTACCTCCGGCAACCGCCGTCTGCTCAACACGGAGGGAGGCCCCGAATGACCGCGAACGCCACGCTCACATCCAGCAGTAACGATTCACCGGACGCGCTGACCGGTGACGCCACTGACCACCTGCAGCGACTACGGTGGGCGGTACGGGCAAGCCTCGCCCTCGGCGTCGTCGCATCAGTGGCCGCGAACGTTCTGCACGCCCGCCCGAACCCGATAAGCCAAATCATCGCCGCATGGCCGCCTCTGGCCCTGCTGCTCACCGTCGAGCTGATCTCCCGCGCACCCCACCACCGCCGCCTGCTCCGCGCCATCCGCATCGCCGCGACCGCTGTCATCGCCGCCATCGCCACCTGGGTGAGCTACTGGCACCTCGCCGGCGTCGCCGCCCGCTACGGCGAGACCGAACACGGCGCCGCCTACCTGCTGCCCATCTCCGTCGACGGGCTTGTCATCGTCGCCAGCGTCAGCCTTGTCGAGATCACCGCCAGAATCCACGCCGCGGCGCTCGCAACAGCCCCGGGCACAGCGCCAACACTTCCACCCCCGGCCGAAAAGGCACCGGCCACGACTGTCATCCTCACGACCCGCACTCGATCACGACCCGGCGGCACGCATCACCAACCGGCTCAAGACACGCCACCAGCACGGCGCACCGATGCCCCGCAGCCACGAGCTACCAACGACGACGGCTCGAGCCGGCCGGGACTGCCGCACGCGGCGTGGGACACGAGCCCAGACGACGTGCCGGCCGCCACCGGCCCAGCGGTCGCCTACTGGCGGCGACGCGACCCCACCCTCCACCCGGCCGAAATCGCCGCCCGAATCGGCAGGTCCGAACGCACCGTTCGCCGCCACTGGCCATTACCGGCAGGTAACGGTATCGACATCCGTCAACGGGCGCCTCGCTGACACCTGTTCGTACGGCTCTCCGCATATTCCGCCCAAAGCCAACGCGCAAGGCCTCCCGCCGACGACGGCGATGAGCGGAGGCAAATACCGGGCACAACCGCCGGCGGTCTTGAAGGCGGCATCGCCAGCGACGCGGCGTCGACGGCGTAACGGATCCGCCTCTGCTGAGAGAGTGCGGCGAACCGCTCGCCGCTGTCTCCGCCGATCTGCCGGCCTGCTGCTGCCCCGCAGCGTCCTTCCTCAACGCCGGCCAGCGGACCACGACGGGCTACTGACGGAACGGGCGGGTCATGGCTGCGAGGAGGGAATGCTCGCTGTCGTCACCGGCGAGCTGCCACGTGAACGCGCCACGCAGCCCGTGCCTCGCCGCGAACGCCGCTCGTTGTTCGATGGAGTCGGCGTCCTCGTAGCTGACGAACGTCTGCGTACCGGGATGGTAGAGCCACGGTGTGCGGGCCACCGGGTGGCGGTGGCGTTGCCATGCCGGGTCGGGCAGCAGGTCACGGTTGATGTCGCGCCAGTTACCGACATCGACGGTACCGATCTGCGGCTGGAACAGCCCGGCTTGCTCGCCGGGTGAGGTGACGCGGAACCCGCGGCCGTAGAACGGCACGCCGAGCACGAGCTTGTCGCGTGGTACGCCGTGACGCTCGTAGTAGTCGACCGCACCGGTGACGTTGTTCCACTGCCGCAGGCCGGGTTCGAGCGGGTCGTCGGCGACTTGCGCCAGCGGCGCGTTGAACGTAGCGATCGGGGAGAAGCCCGTACCGAAGTCATAGGCCATGAGGTTGACGAAGTCGAGGAGTTCGGCGAGTTCCGCGAGTTCGAAGCTGTCCGCCGGGTCATAAGGACCGGCCGACTGCAGCCGCCCGGCCGGCAGGGCGGCGGTCAGCAGGCGGTCCGGGCCGAGACGCTCACGCAGTTCCTGGACGAGCAGCGTGCAGTTGCGCCGGTCCTCGGGCCGTCGGGCGAGCTCGGCTGGGCCGCCGGATACTGGAAACTCCCAATCCAGATCCACGCCGTCGAAGCCGGCGGCGAGTTCCACGCATTCGGCGACCAGGTCGGCGCGGGTGCGCGGGGTCAGCGCGGCATCGGAGAACCCACCGGCGCCCCAGCCGCCGATCGAGATCACAATGCGCAGGTGCGGATACGCCCGCTTGATCGCGGCGAGCTGCCCCGGCGCCGCGGGCGGAAGGGTCAGGCGGCCGTCCTCGATCGTGGCAAATGCGTAGAACAGGTGGGTCAACAGGTCGGCGGGAAGATCCTCGATCGGGTACTCGTGCGCGTCCACTCCGGGGAAGTAGGCACCCAGAACCGGCCGCCACATGATCACCGGCCCACCGTAGCAGCCGGCGTCACAGCCCACTCGGGTGAAAACGGCGCGACGGGCTAACCCACTCGCCCGTGAGACGCTGGCCGTGAACATCCGGATCTGCCCAGGTGAGTGTGCTGGGACCTGTCGAGATAGCTTTCGCAGCAAAGCCCTTTGTGTATACGGCGCCAACCCGTTTGGGCGATTGAACTGAGCGATGTAAGTGATACGGTGAGGGCTTGCTTGCTGTGAAGTAGGGGTACCGGGCTGTCTGTGCGGGGAGAAGAATGACTGATATCTCACTGTCTGTGGACGCGCTGGCGTATGAGGCCATCCAGAAATGCTTCCGGAATGCGATCGTGGGTCTCATTAGAGATAGGCTGCGGTCGGCTTATGGTGAGATGTGGCCCGATCATATCACGGCGCTTTTCGCCAAAGAGTGGGATTCAATAGCGCGAAGTGCCACGATCGCGGAGGCTTCCGGGGCCGTTTCAAGGAGTGCAGCTGACGCGGCGGACCTTCTTAGTGTGAACCACTTCTATAACATCTTCGAAAAGTTCTTCCCTGATCTCGTTGACGAGAACCTGCGCCCGATTGGCGAGGCATTAAAGCCGTTCAAGAACTCCGTGTTGGCAAGCTTGCGAGAGATTAAAGCGATCCGCGACCCAATCAGTCATCCGCCGGAAACGGATCTCTCGCCGTATGATGCCTTGAATGTGGTTCACAACGCCGGTCGCGTCCTGAAGGCGTTGAACTTGACAGGACCAATGAACCGCCTGGAGTCTATACAGACGGAACTTGCGCGCAGGGCGGCATCTCTTGATGTCACAAGTTATGGCTCATCGCCAAGTCTCTCCTGCTCATTGCCACCGAAGGAAGAAATGTTCGACCACTTTATTGGTCGAACAACGGAGCTTGAAGAGCTTTGGCGATGGTTGGCGGATCCTAGTGCTGGAAGGTGGGTGCTGGTAGGTGAAGGCGGGAAGGGAAAGAGCGCAATTGCTTATCAGTTCTGCAACACTGTGCGCCACCTCGCCTCCGGCAATTTAGTCGGCATATTCTGGCTGAGCGCAAAGCGGCGTAGATACCAAGAGGCTTCGGTACGAGAAATCAATAATCCGGATTTTCATGACTTAGATAGCGCGCTCAGCAAGCTATTGAATGACTACGGATGGTCGACCGAGGTCTCAAAGAGCGTCGACGCCAAGCGCGAGCAGGTATTGGAACTTATGAGAAGTCTTCCATCCCTGATCGTTGCGGATGACATCGATTCGATTGACCCTGACTGTGAAGACGTTGTCGAGTTTCTCACGTACGACGCTCCGCGTACTGGAAGTAAAATCCTTCTCACTAGCCGTAGGCAGTATGCCGGTATGAGCAGGTCTTCCACAAAGGTCTCCGGCTTGGCGGGCGGTGATGCTGAAGAGTTCCTGCGCACCATGGCAAACCGACTCGCTCTTGCCGATGCCAAACTGCCAGCTAGGTTCGAATCTATTATCGAGTTGACCGAGGGAAGCCCTCTCTACATGGAAGATCTCCTCCGGCTTTGTCGAAGGCTGCCAGTCGACAAGGCGATTGAGAGATGGCGGAACGAGTCCGGAGACTCGGCACGACGCTATGCCTTGCAGCGAGAACGCGAGTTGCTGTCACCGTTGGCGCAGGAGGTTCTTGACGCATGCTGTCTTGCGCGGGTGGAGCTTTCGGTTGCTCAGCTCGAGCGCATTCTAAATAAGTCCGAGGCATTGATTTTCGGTGCGCTGGACGAGCTGGAAAAATCTTACCTCGTACCAGGTCCGGTGATAATTGATGACATTCCGACGTTTCGCGTCAACAGAAATCTTGAGTCACTGGTGCGAAAGGACGTAAGGCAGGATGCAAGTCGTCTTGCACTACGCAATGCAGTGGAGGCGGTGGTCACGCCAAGCCGCGGTAGTTCATCCACCAGGCAGGTGGATGGCTATGTGCGTCAGATTCGCGTGCTAACCAGCTCCAGGCGGCCGCAGGAGGCGCTGAATGTCGCCGACCAGGCACTGGACGCATTCCCCAATAATCCGCACCTGCTTGCCGCGCAGGCACTAGCATTCGCCGCCATGAGTCCAAGCCGGGATGCTGATGCCCGTGCAGCTTGGAGTCGGGCATTCCAACTCGGCAACTCGCGCAAGGAAGTGTACCTTCAATGGTCTTGGTTTGAGGCGGAGCAGCAAAATTGGACGCAAATGAGCAACGCGGCACAGAATGGCATTACCCGCTGCGGCGAACGCCATGAACTACTGTTGCAGGCAGGCTATGCTGAAAGCAGGCTCGGGCAGGCTCAGGATAGGGCCTTAGATGGCGCTTTGGCTCAGCAGTCTTTCGATCGAGCGGCGAATCTTCTGAAGCGAGCCCTTCGTGCGGCCGAACAGCAAGGGGCTTCGGATGCTGATAAATCCCGTATTTACAAGGCGCTCGTTGTTAATGGACAGTCCATGCACAGGAATGAAGAAATTCTGTATTGGATGAAGCAGTGGCTTAGCTGGAACCCCGATGACCCCTATGCCCTCGATGAATGCCGTCGCCAGTCGAAGAAGTTTGTTGAACTCAAGGCTTATGTCGACGTGGGCCCTGCGTGACCCGCACCAGGAATCAAGTCACTCCAAGGTGGGAAAGATCCACGCTGGTTGGGTGACTCTTGTCTTGAAGAACGTTCCCGATTCCACCGAGATCGTTGGTTGCGTCTCCGAGAGGACGGCCCGCCGGCGCTCGAACAACTACATCAAGCGCGATGTCGGCGCTTGCTATCGCCCAGCGGACTTCCCGTGACGCTGCGGCGGCTGCTTCCAACAGGGCTCGGACACTTCCTGTTGCTTGTGGCTGGCGGCCAGCATGGATTTGGCCTCGTTCTTGAGCGGTGGCCATCCTGGTACGTCGAAGGCGATCTCGAGGGCACGGTCCGGGTTCATCGGCTCACTGTCGGCTGATTGACGCGGTGTCGGACGTCAGACCTCCAGCCGCCGATCGCGCGCCAGGAGGCGTCACCGGCAATGTTCGGAAAGCAGCGCTCGGGACCGCAGAGGAAAGTCCCTGTTCAATCGGACGCTCGGCCGTAGAGTCCTGTAGATCGAGAGCAACGGAAGGACCTTGAGACGCAGGTGGCCGCTGAGGGGACGAGGACGGCACGAGCGAAGCCTGTCGCGGCATACCGAGCGCGAGACTTACTGGTCCGGGCCCATCGGAGAGCCTATGGCTGATGGTCGGACCACTCACTCACCACGGTCGGCTCACCTGCACCTAGCGCAGCCAGCGGGCCCGTGGCGGCTGTCGCAGGAGTTCCAGGTGGGGAGCGGGTGCTGTGCGTGGCCGCCACGTCAGCGGCGCGTGTCGGTGCGACACTGGCCGCATGACGCGCGAGCCACCAAGCGAAGCCGAGCATGAGCATGGTTGGTACGGCTACGAGCTGGGATCGTCTCAGCGGGCGTCGTTCCTGCAACGAGTGCAGCTGCGCTGGTGGCGCATCCGGTACTGGCGCAAGCACCGACGCGCCCACCAGGCCGCACTGGAACGCTTTGCCGCCCGGCAACGCGAACGGGAACAGCTGAGCTGAGCAGGGCTGCCGGCCCTACCCCCGTATCTTGGCGGACCCGTTGAGTCGGGTGGGGCGAGATTGACGGGGCGGCCCGCTCCTGGCAGTGGGGGACGGGGCATGAAAGAGGCCCCCGGCGAACCGGGGGCCTCAGCGGTGTTTCCTCAAGTGTCAGCAAGGGGAACGCACAAAGGGAAAGGCCTTCAGCCACCGCAAGGCGCAGGTTACCAGCCAAGATCAAGCCAGGCAGTGACGCCCTGACCGATCTCGTTAGAAGGCGCGGACGACGGTGATGGTGACGTTGGAGCAGGAGTTCGCCCAGCTGGTCAGGGCGTTCTTCTCGGCGGTGTCGACGGTGAGCCGCCAGCGGATCTTGGTGGCGAACCATTCGTTGATGTAGCGGCAGCGGGCCGAGCTGTACGGCGGCATCCAGGTGGCGGGGTCCTCGTCGCCGTTCGCCTGGTTGACGTTGTCGGTGACGGCGACCAGCGGGCGGGCGTCGCCGAGGTCGTTGGCGTAGGACTGGCGGCGGCTGGTGGTCCAGTTCCGGGCGCCGGAATCCCACGCTTCGGCCAGCGGCACCATGTGGTCGATGTCCAGGTCGCTGGTGAGGGTCCAGTAGGCGTTGTCGTAGTAGGAGTACCAGCGCCCGCCAGACAGGGAGCAGCCGGACCCGATCGTGGGCTTGGTGGTGGCCTCAGCAATGAGGACCTCGTAGCGGGTGTTGCAGCCGTCGCCGTCGGCGTCGATCCAGAGCGGGAACAGGCTGCGGTCGTACCCGGTGCGGACCTCGCTGGCCACTGGCAGACCGCCACTGCGGTGCCCAGGGCGGCGGAGTATGTCTCGGCGTAGGCGGGGGCGGCGGTCAGGGCGGTGGTGGCGGTGATGGCGGCCAGCAGCGTAGCGGCCCATCGCAGGGTACGGGTCACGGTCGGCTCTCCTGGTCATCGAAGATAGTGGTACTTCGATATACGCAGGTGGCGGCAAATATGGCAACGGCCTACAAGCGAACAACCGCAGAACGGCCGTTTCGCAGGCGTTAGCTGTCAGTCTGCCGCCTCGGAGACGGGCTGCTGGTGCTGGTAGACCTCGACGTCATCAAACCTGTCGACGAGGACATAGACGTGCTCCACTGCAGGCGCCGCGACATCGCTCGCCCCGACGTAAGAGCCAGCCTGGGGCAGCTTGACCACCGCTGGCGGATTGCCGTCCGCGTTGACCTCCACGGGCATCAGTCGCCCGTCGACCGGCCCACCGCGAAACCACGCCTCTACTGCCACCATCCGGCCATGATGCCGCCCGGCGCCTCGCTGTGGCGACATGCGTCAGAAGCAACAAGTCCTCTCTGGGCTGAGGGCGGGTCGGCTGCGCTGTGGTGCCACCAGACCGCCAAGCGCCGAAGGCCGACTGGCTCCTCACTACGCCTGGCGGGGCTGTCTCGCTAACGGTGTTTCCGGCGATCTTGGTTAGTAGGTTTCAGCGGCTGGGAAGCGGTCGCTGAAGGTGATGGCGAAGGCGTTCAGGGCGGGTTTCCAGCGCATCGTCCATCGGGTTCTGCCTGCTCCGGTGGGGTCCAGGGATCGGGTCACCAGGTACAGACATTTCAACGCGGCCTGCTCGTTGGGGAAGTGGCCGCGAGCCTTCACGGCCCGCCGGTAGCGGGCGTTCAACGACTCGATCGCATTCGTCGAGCAGATGACCTTGCGGATCTCCAGGTCGTAGTCGAGGAACGGGATGAACTCCGCCCAGGCGTTGTCCCACAGGCGGATCACGGCCGGATACCGGCTGCGCCACTTGTCGGCAAGGTCGTCGAACGCGGCCCTGGCTGCGTCAGCGTTGACGGCGGTGTAGATCGGCTTGATGTCCCGCTTGATCTCGTCCCAGTACTTGCGTGACGTGAGCCGGAACGTGTTGCGGATCAAGTGAATGACGCAGGTCTGCACCACCGTCTGCGGCCACACGTTCGTCACGACCTCGGGCAGGCCCTTGAGACCGTCGCAGACGAGGAAGAACACGTCCTTGACGCCCCGGTTGCGCAGGTCGGTGAGCACGCTCATCCAGAACTTGGCGCCCTCACCGCCGGCGCCGGCCCACAGGCCGAGGATGTCCTTCTCACCGTCGAGGGTGACCCCGATCGCGGCGTAGAACGGCCGGTTGGCGACCTGCCCGTCACGGACCTTGACCACGATGGCGTCGATGAACACGGCGGCGTAGATCTCGTCGAGAGGTCGGTGGGACCAGTCGGTCATCTCCTCGATGACCTTGTCGGTGATCCGGGAGATGGTCTCCTTGCTGGCCGAGGCGCCGTAGATCTCGGCGAAGTGCGCGCAGATCTCCCCGGTCGTGAGGCCTTTGGCATACAGCGACAACACGACCTCGTCGACCCCCGACAGGCGCCGCTGCCGCTTGCGCACGATCTGCGGTTCGAAGGTGCCGGCCCGGTCCCGCGGCACGTCGATCTGCACCGGCCCGGTCGTGTCGGTCAGCACCGTCTTCGACCGGCTGCCGTTGCGGATGTTGCCCGACCCGGCGCCGGCCTGGTCGTGTTTCTCGTAGCCGAGGTGCTCGGTCATCTCCTCGTTCAACGCGGACTCCAGGACCGTCTTGGTCAGCTGCTTAAGCAGCCCGTCCGGGCCGGTCAACGACAGGCCCTGCTCCTTCGCGGCCCGGACCAGCTCGGCGGCGGCCTTCGCCTCCGCCGATAGCTCGGGCCGCTTCTTACGTCCGGTCTGGTCGTTCAGTGTCGCGGTCATCACGGCACCCTCCTCACCAGGCACAACGCCCGGCAGGTCAGGCCGGAAACACCGTTAGATCCACACTCCCCGCCTGGCGATGCGGCAGGAGACAGTTGCGAGATTGGTGGTCCGCGCACGCCGGCTACGGCTACTCCGCTGGCGTTCCAGCGGACCCAGTAGCCGCATCGGGCCTGCACCGGCAGGCGAAAGCCCCGGGTGGCACGCGAACCGGGTCTCGTAGTTCAACGGCGGTCAACTCCCTGCCGCGGGTCTGGTCTCGGCTGACTGTGGCGGGTCGACCTCGACAAAGCCGAAGAGCCGTTCGATCAGTTGCAGCGATTGGGTGCGGTAGCGGTCTGCGAAGCCCCGACAGATTGCCGGCTTGGCCTCTGGCTGACCGTAGTGCGGCAGCGTCTGATGGCAGATGATGAAGGCTTCGCGCTGGCGGGCTTCCGTAAGGAGGTCGCGCAGCCGGCCGGGGGCGAGGTGCATTCGGTTGCCGGGGGCGAAGATGCAGGTGTCGCACTGCCGTGACAACAGCCGTGACTTGCCGAGGACCGGGTCGCCGACGCTGATTTCAGCGTCGCCGTCGCACTCGACGTCGGGTGGCAGAACGGGTTCCATGACGTTTCCTTTCGCATGTTCGCAGCGGCGCCGCCGGCGACCGCCGCCCGTTGCGGACCGAAGTGAGGTTGAGGTGTTGAAGCGGGTGCGCGATCGATCCGCGACGGACCGGGATCTCCCAGGGCGCCGCGCGGACTGCTCGCGGGCTGGGGACACGATCAGCGCCGACCGCGCCACGTACAGACCCCGTGGGGTCCGACTGCCGGTAGGCCGCTACGTCAGCCCGTGCGCGGTCGTCGGGCACCGGCAGCGCCGGACCGGGTGGGCTGTTCCGCTGCCGGTCAGGCGGCGCGTGGTGAGGCGGTCGGCTGCGGGCGCGCGGGCCGGAACCACCCGGCGAACCGGCCGGTAGGTACGGGCACTCGGGCCCTGCCGTGAGTGGACGGGTCAGGTCGGGTCGCGGCCTGGCAGGCGCGCTGGGCGTCGCGTGCCGGTGGGCATGGGTATTGGTGGCCGGCGCAACGCAGGTTAGCGCAGCGGCGCGGCTGGTCGGGGTGGGGTTGGTGGGCGGCGGCGACGTCGGTGGCGAGCAGCCACAGAAGGACGTCGTTGACGGGGCGCGGCACGGCGTGGCGGTGCGGCAGCTGCACGGCTTGTTGCCTCCTTCGACGGGTTTGGCTCGTGGGGTCCGCCGCCCCTGGCCAGCGGTGTGGGGTGTCGCTGTCGGGTTCGCCAGGGGCGGCGGTTGGATGCAGTGACGCTCGACTTTCCGCATAGATCAAGTCGTGTTCACATGGCGGAGGCCTCTGTGCCGTTGGTTCGTCGGCCCGTTGGTTGAGGAAGCAGTCCGGCGCGGCGGGTGGTCGTGCTGGTAGCCGCCGAGATAGTGGTCGTAGTGCGCCGCAGGACGGAGTCCGGCGGCGCACAGGCGCGGCCGTGTTCAGCTCGGCGCCGTCGTGCCTGCGGGCGGTGGTGTGGTCGTGTGCGGCGAAGCAGCAGGTGCCGCGGGTACAGAACGGCGACCGTGTGTGCGAAGCCGAGCGACGACCAAGCCCGGACCTTGGCGCTCACCTCAGCTCGGCTGGTTCGTCGGCGTCCGGGTCCACATCGCCGGGGTCGGCGCCGTCGCGCTCGCTGCCGTCCCACAGGAACCGCGCTCCCACCTCTGTGGCGGTGAGCGCGGTTTCGACGGCTGCTTCGGCGGCGTCGAAGGCGTCCTCACGGCAGGTAGCGGTGACCTCGAGGAGGACGGACAAGGTGAGGCGAACCTGCCAGCGGCGGGGCAGTGCTGGCAGGTCCAGTGCGCTCAGCACCCGGTCTGCAGCGTCGGCGTCGATGTCGTGGGTAATGGCCGCCTCGCGCAGGGATCGCCACACCTCGCGGCGGAAGTGGGCCAGTGCGTACGTGTCGGCGGCGGGCGGTTGGGCCTGCGGCGGGGTGTGTTGGTTGTGCAGGTGAGCGTGGATCTGGGCCGTGGTGTGGGTGAGCCATCCCAGTGGTGCGGGTTGGCCCGGGTGGAACATGTTCCAGGCGTCGAGTAGGACGGCCTCCATAGTCGGTGGTGACGTCGTCGTCTCGGGTGTGGTCATCGCAGGTTGCTCCTCGGGAATGGGAAGGGTCCCGCCGCCCTGGTGGGCGGCGGGACCGTCGGCTGATGTCAGGACTGGTGGCGGATCCGGGTGACCCGGACCTCGTAGGCGTCGGAGCGCACGGTCAGGTGCAGCCACGGGTAGCCGGCGGCTGCGGCGGTGCGCAGGGTGGTGATCAGCGGGGTGGGCTGGTCGGTGAGGTGCAGGTGCTCGGCGAAGTCGTCGCCGCCGAGATCCGGGTCGCGGCGGTGCCCGTCGGTGCCGGGGTTCCAACCGTGTGCGTAGACGACGAGGCTGCTGCCGGGTCGGTTCGCATCCTCGAGGCGCGGCAGGCCGCTGGACATCAAATAGACGCCGTGGTCGTGGACCCACACCAGCGCGCCCGGGCAGGCGATGCCGCCTTCGTGCTCGGTGAATGAGGGTGCCTGGTCGGTGGCGGCGACGGCGTGCTCAGCCAGCCGTAGCGTCTGGGTCAAGTCGAAATAGAGATGCAGGGCCATGGGTAGGCGTGCCCCCTCCTGGGCGTGGGTGTGGTTGGACAAGGCACCGGCACGTCAGGTCGCTCAGCGGGCGGTGGCGGTGCTGAGTCCCGCAGCGCGCGGATCACGGCCACGCCGTGAACGGCGCCGTGGCGGGCCGTTCAGGGCGTCGCACCGAGGCCGGTATGCCGCTGCTGGGATTGGGAATCGACACCAGGTCAGTGCCGGCGTGGCTGAGGAAGTCACGGACGCGGTGACGAGCTGTGCTGGCCTCGTCGTGCCGAGCGATGGCGGTGGTCAGGGTGTCCGCGATGGGGTCGAGCCGTTCCCGCAGCGACCGGTTTGTGCCGCGGCTGGTGTGGGGGTCCGCTGAGCATCGTCGGTCGCGCCGGTTAGGGCGATGATCTGCCCACCAGTGGCGGTGATGGGGGCAGGCGTCGGGGAGCTGGTTCGGGTTGAGGGTGTAGCTGTGGTCGTGCAGGAGCCCGGGTACGGCCTCGAAGAACCGGGCATTTCTCCTGTAGCTCAGAACGGAGGCCGACCGATGTGCGGCCAGCCATCCAGCACGGACGGGGGGAGACCGGCGCGGAGCGCTTGGTCGATCACGTGCGCGAGGCTGTAGTCGGGGTCGGCGGCAAGAGCACGGTCCACGGCGACGGACGCCAGGGCCCCATCACCGCATCGCCAGGCGGTAAGGGCGAGCAGGCTGGCCGGCGCCGCCGCGAGGGGCGGGTGGGCGCGGCGGGTGATGTCGGTCCACATGGGCACCTGCCGGTCGTCGCTGGCCTGCCAGGCGGCGTCGCGGATCACCGGGTCGGTTAGCAGGACGGTCAGCCAGGCCAGCTCGTCGTCGGGGAGGACCTGCTCGTCGCGGTAGCGGGCGAACGCCGCGGTCACCGCGTCGACGCCGGCGCGGACCAGGCCGTCGTGTCCGGCCTGGGCGAGCAGCGCGCGGCGGCGGGCGCGGGCCTGGACGGTGGCGCGGGTGACGGCGACGCGGGCGGCTCCGCTGGTGGGGGCGATGTTGGCGACGAGCGCCGCCCGATCGGGCAGGGCTTGGCAGCCGGCGACGATGGCGTGCATCGTGACGTCGCTGCGGTGGGGGTCGTAGGGCGTCCCGTCGGTGGGGCAGCAGGCGGGGTCCTGGCAGAGGTAGGAGTAGTAGCTGCCGTCGGTGACCCGCAGGGCGTCGAGAATGTCGAGGCCTGCGGCGGTGAGGCGTGGGGTCATGGCGTCCATGACCGGGGTTACGGCGGTGGCGGGCCCGTAGCCGATCACGATGACGCGGGTGGCGGCGGCGTGGCGCAGTAGGCGGATCTGCGACCGTGCCATGCCCGCGATCCAGGTGGCGACGTGGGAGGGTTCGGGAAGGTCGGCGCGGCCGGCGACGACAACTCGGGTGCCGGCGACGCCGACGGTGACGAAGCTGTCGGTGGGGTGGAAACCCAGCAGGTAGGGCACGGCGGTGAGCAGGTCGGCCGGGGAGCCGACCGGCAGCCGATTGAAGTCGGACATGGTGTCTCCTGTCGTTCGGTGAGGTGAAGTCGGGCAGGGTGGATCGGCCGTGCCGGGGGTGCGCGAATGTCGCGCCGTTATCCGGCAACGGCGATGGAGGTGCGGGATGGGATCCGCGGGCCTGCTGGCCCGCCGGTGAGGCATGGCGACATCCGAGCCCTGGGGCGGCGCGGTTCGGCCTGGCCCCTGTCGGGCTGCCGGAAAGGTGTCAGGCGCGCTCGAGGGCGGTGACCGCGGCGTCGGCGATGTGTCCGATGGCCTGCACCGGGTCGGCCACGGTGAGGATGCTGGCGTCGGTGAAGGTGTGCCCGGGCAGCTCGGCGGGGCGCAGCCACAGCACGGCGCAGCCCGTCCGGTGCAGGGTGGTGATCAGCCGTTGGGCGGGTGCGATGTCGGGCAGGTCGCCGTCGGAGACGACGGTGAGCATCCGCAGCCGGCCGGGCTGACGGAGCTGCAGCAGCTCGTCGGCGAGTTTCACCGCGTCGGTGAACGCCGTACTGCCGCCGTCGGCCCGCAACTCGAGGACCTGCCGGGGGTGCTGGCGGGGTGGGACGAGCAGGGTGACGTCGCTGCCGAAGGCGATGGTGGCGGTGACCGCCTGATTGGCGCGGGCGGCGTGGGCGAGGATCCACCCGGCCGACGACATCGGCGCCGCCCACGGGTGCATGGAGAACGAGGCGTCGACGATGACCCCGAGATGCAGGGTCGGCTTCGGCGGCGGCACCTGAGCGCGACGCTGCCACGGGGTAGCCGTCGGCACGGTCCCGGCGGCGATCTGCGCCTTCGCGGTGATGGCGTGGCGGGTGCGCAGACGTCCCGGCGGGGCGAGGCTGGGCCGGGTGTCGGGTTCGGGCTGGTGGGTGCGGGCGTGCCGGAGTCGGGCGGCGAGGGTGCGGGCGGCGGCGCGTTCGCCGTCGGTGGGATCCCGCAGCGACCAGGTGGTGGGCGCGGAGAACCGGGCGGTGAGCTGCTGCGCCCGATACTGCGCGGAAGTGAGGCCCGCGGTGTGGGCGAGGTAGTCCGCCAGTGCCTGGGCGAGCACACCGGCGAACACGCCCGCATCGACAGTGGGGGTGTCGGGTTGGCGGCGCGGGTCGATGCCGAGGATCTGGCACCACCGCCACGCCAGGTCGATCATCGCCTCGGCGTCGGTGTCGCCGACGGTGTGGGCTTCGCGCCACACGTCGCGCAGCTGCAGCAGCCGTTTGCGGCCGAGGACGGTGGTGACGGCGGCGCGGACACCTTTGATGTCTTTGGCGGTGATGATGCGGGCGTCGACCCGGGCCAGCAGCAGGCCGGCGAGCTGGCCTGCGTGCCACGGGTCGTCGACGGGGGCGTCGGCGGGGCTGACCAGTGTGGTGACGCTGTGGCGCAGCCACCGCCGGTCGGTCCGGCGGCGGGCGCGGTGCCGGTTCTCGATCCGGGACTCCTCCAGAAGCTCGGCGACGGCGGCGACGACGGGCGGAGTGCCAGGCGGGGCGCTCCACTGGCTGTGCACGGCGTGGGCGGCTTCGTGAACGAGCAGCCCGTAGGCGGTCGGAACGAGGCGTTTGTGGCCGGCGCGGCGAGGGTTCGCGACGTCGGGGGCGCCGATGTGGGTGGCGTCGACTTCGATGCGGCCCGCCGCGGGGTAGAAGCAGGCGGGTGCGCCGCCGCCGGCGCCGGGGGCGACGGTGACGGTCAGATCAGTGCGGCCGGTCAGGACCGGGACGTGCCGTGTCCAGGCGTCGCTCCACTCCTGCCATGCCGGGTAGCCGCCAGTGGGTGCGGTCGGGCCGGGCTGCAGGTGATGTGGTTGAGGCATCAGTACTCCTTCCAGGGTTCAGCGCTGCTTGCCGAGGGTCAGCGGGGTGACCTCGGTGCCGAAGTGCTGCCGCAGCGCGGCAAGAACCTGCATCCGGTCCTCCTCAGGTGCACGGCCGGCGAGATTGGCGGCCGCGGCGGGCAGGCCGAGGGTTTTGCGGACGCGGGCGAAGCCGAGCAGCTCGCGTAGTTGCGGCGCCCAGCTGACCCGCCCGGCGGCCAGATCCCCGTTGAGCGCGACGGCGGCGGCCACGGCGGGGGAGGGGACGCCGAGATGGCGGGCGAGGTCCCAGTCGGTGGTGACCTCGATGTGCACGTCGAACCGGGAGGCGAGCGCTTCGGTGAGGATGGCGCCGTGCACCCCGGGGTTGTGCCCGGCGATGACGTAGAAGCCGTCGGCGGCCTCGACGCGTTCGTTGCGGTAGCCGGGGATGGTGATGACCCGCCGTCCGTCCATCGCGGGGTAGAGCACGGCGAGGACCTTCGGCGGAATGAGGGTCGCGTCGTCGACCAGCAACGCCCGCCCCTCACGCATAGCCGTCACGAGGGGCCCGTAGACGAACTCGAACCCGCCGTCGGGCAGCGGGATGAAGTTGCCGAGGAAGTCCTCCACGACGGTGTCGCCCGTGCCGGCGACGGTGAGCAGGTCAGGGAAGGCGGCCTCGACCAGGGCGGTCTTGCCGGTGCCGGGCGGGCCGTAGAGCAGCACCGGTATACGCTTTTCGCGTAGCCGGCGCAGTACGTCCACATCGGTCGCCCCCGCGAGCTTTCGCGGGAAATACAGGTCCCCGTTGGGGCGTGTGACCGGCTGCCGCCGACCCGCCCCGCGACGTCCTTGGCGGGGTGTACGCGGGGCGGGCGGTGGCAAAGTCCCGGCGGCGTCGACGCCGGCCTGGGTGATCTGGAAGCGGTGCGGGCCTGTGGTGTGAGTGGCGTATCCGGCGGCGGCCATCTTTTTCAACGCTTCGAACACCGCCCCGGTGGACGGGGCGGCGATCGCCGTGGTGAGTTCCCCGACCTTGAACACCTGATCGGGGTGCGCGGCGAGGTGAGCGGCGACCTGCCGGTAGAGATAGCCGGGCCGGCGGCCGTCCGCTGGCTGGGGGGTGGGGTCGCTCGGGTCGGGTGGAGTTGCAGGGTCCATGCGGGTCCTCCTGTCATAGGGGCCCGCGCACCCGTCTCCGGGTGCGCGGGCAGCTGGTGCGGTGTCCGCGCGGCGGAGACGGGCAGGTACTGCGACAGCCCCGGTGGCGGGGGCCGGGCAGCAACTCCGTGAGGTGCTCAAGCGGCTGCCCAGGAAGGGCTGCCGGGGTACTGGTGTCGCCGCCACCGGCGGTGGGCGACGACAAGGAACGCACTCAATCCCGGATCGATCAAGTCGATCGGTGGCGGGGCCTACCTGCGGTGGAGGGTGACCTCGTCGCGGGGGCGGCGGGCGATGCTCACGGTCAGGCCGAAGACGCTGCCGTCGGACAGCTCCAGCCACACGCCACGGTCGAGGGTCAGGACGCCGGCGTCGCGGTAGACGCGCGCGGAGGTGACGGTCACCGGGGTGCCGTCGTCGTGGGTGAGCTGAGGCAGGTCGGCCTCGTCGCAGAGCTGATCCAGGTCGGCGCTGGTCAGCAAACTCCGGACGAGGGCTTGCAGGATCTCCTCGTGGGCGTACTCGCCGAACTCCTCGGCAGGGTCATCGAACATGTTGATGCTCCTCGTTGTAGGTCGTGCCGCTTGATGTCGTCCGGCCGTCTGGAAGCCACGGAACGCTTGCGTGGTGGCGAGCGCGTCTCGGTATCCCGCCGCCGTCGGGATGGCTGCCGCAGGTCGAATCGGCTGGCGCAGGGGTGTGGTGAGGTGATGGGGTACCGGGGTGACGAGCTGGAAGGGCCGATGGCGCAAGAGGAAGCGGACGAGCCGGGGGCTGCCGAAGTGGGAGCTCGGCGAGGGTTCGCCGGTCCTGCGAGCTGATCCGCGTGACGCGCTCGTGTCGGCCTCCATCGGGCCTGCCGGTGAGCTGGTAGCGCTGTGGTCGACATCCGAGGACGAAGCGGCGCTGCGGTCGGTCACCACCCAACCCGGCTGGGCCACGTTCCCCGACCCGACGGCGGCCCGACCCGTGACCGCCCGAGTGACCAGGCAGGCGGGGGACATCGTCGACGTCACCGAGTTGCCCGGGTTGACGCTGGCCCACCCTTCGGTCCAGCCCCTGCCCGAGGGGCGGGTACTGGTGGTCGGAGCCCGCTGCCGATGGCGCAAGGACGGCCCGGACCGCAACGCCGTGATCTACGACAGCGACGGGCGCATCGAGGCGCAGGCGACCCTCGGTGACGGCATCGAACACGTCTTCACCACCACCTCCGGGGAGGTATGGGTGGGCTACTTCGACGAAGGCGTCTACGGCAACTACGGCTGGGGCGATGCAAACTCCGCGCCGCCGATGGGCAGCAGCGGCCTGGTGCGCTTCTCACCGCAGCTCGAGCCGACGTGGCGATTCCCGTCCCATGTGAACAACCAATGGGGCGCGATCGACGACTGCTACGCGCTCAATGTCACCGACGAATCGGTCTGGACCTGCTACTACACCGACTTCCCCATCGTGCAGATTCGCCATGACTCGGTCGCCGGCTGGCGGCGCAATCACATCTCCGGGGCGAAGGCCTTGGCGGTCAGTGGCACCCGGGTCGGACTGCTCGGCGGGTACGCACCGCAACAGGACCGCCTCGTTGTGGGTGAGCTGGCTGGCCAGGCGATGCGAGTCGTCGGTGAGTACCGGCTGGTGCTGCCCGGCGCAGCCCCGCTCCCGCCGCAGGTGATCGCGATAGGCCGCGGCCCGGTGCTGCACCTGATCACCGCCGAGCGCTGGTACCGGCTGCCCCTGGACGTGCTCACCCGGCAATGAGCTGGGGGAGACCGCGTCAGGTAACCGCCGTCGCAGGCGGGCCAGGGAGGTCGCCGACGATCCGCTCACAGTCGTAGGGGTGCACCGCCATCCAGGTCCAGGCGCGGCCCATCACGGTGTACCGGCCGTGCGCGTCGGGCGTGATGCGGTCGACGGCCTCCGGGTCGTCGTACACCCGGGTCTCGTCGGCCACGATGACGTCGCCGTCGAAGCGCAGGCGGGCCAAGGACTGGTCGACCATCTGCTCCTGACGCTCCCCGATGATCCCGTCGGCGGCGAGGTGCTGCCGGTAGCGGTCGCGGGCATCGTGCTGGTCGGCGACGATCGCCTCGGCCACCTCCCGGGTGCAGGTGAACACCGCCCACCCGTTCCACGTGTCGACCAGGGTCCCGACGAACCCGACCGGGATGCGCAGCTGACCGTGCTCGTCGGGGGTCCACGCCCAGTCGCCGGCGAACACGCCCGGCCCGCCCAGACGCACCCGGTCTGGGTACACATGGCGCAGGTCCCGGTCGTCGCCGTCGGGGTGCAGGACCACGCGGCACTGCCGGGCCGCCTCGGCTTCGGCGGCGGCGTCGTACCCGTCGCACCACGCCCACCGCGCCTGGTCACACTGCTGCGCGGTGAGCCGCTCCCATGCCGGCGCGCCAGGCGGGGCATGCTCGGCGTACCGGTCGGCGTCGTCCGCCAGGCTGTACGGGTCGGCGGCCGGCAGCCCGTCAATGTCCCGACCCGCTTCGATGGCGGTGAGGGTCTCCCGGGCGGTCGCCGCCACGTCGCCGCTGGCCCGCCCGCCGATGGTGTCCTGCGCCCACCATGCGGCGGCGTCCCGCCCGGCGGCCTGACCGGCCGTGCGCAGCGCGTCGAGCACCCGCTCCCAGCCGGCGTCGGGCAGGCGACGTACGCGGTCGCCCGCGCCGAGCAGCATCGCCAGCTGGGAGCCGTTGTCCCACCGCACGTCCAGCACCTGCTGGCGCGGGTCGTAGCAACGCACCGTGCCCTCGTCGCCCGGCCGAAGCCGGGTATGCGGGTCGCTGGTGCGCTCGAGCGCGACGCGGTCGCCCGGCTGGTAACACCCAGCGTCCTCGGCGTCGTTGTTGTTGATTGCGCTCACGGTGATGTCCTCTCCGTGTGGTGGAGGTCAGAAGTGGTGGCGGTCCGGAAACACCCGGCTGCGCCACTGAGGGATCCGCGGTGTCGCGGACGGTCAGATCACGACGCGGCGCACGGCGGCGAGCTGCTCGACCCATCCGGACAGGCGGGTGATCTTGACGACGTCGCCGCTGTGCGGGGCCTGCACGATCAGCCCTTGGCCCAGGTACATGCCGACGTGGCCGGGGCGGGCCGCGCTGCCGCGGCTGCCGGGGATGAACAGCAGGTCCCCGGGCCGCATGTCCCGGTAATCGGTGACAGGCTGGCCCGCGTCGACCTGCTCGCTCGTGGTCCGTGGCAGGCCAACGCCGGCCGCCCGATACGCCTGCTGCACAAGGGAGGAACAGTCGCACTGGCGGGCGGGAACACCGGAGTGGGGTGCGGTGCAGTCCCCGCCGAAGGTGTACGGGGTGCCGAGCTGGGCCAGGGCCCAGCCGACCGCCGTCACCACCTGCGCCGGGGTGCCCGGCGGCAGCGCGAACCCCGCCGGGAGCGGCACCTGCTCGCTGCCGGGTCGGCCGTCGCCGCCGTCGAACAGGCACAGCGGGTTGCTCATGGCCTGCTCCAGATCGGCGGCGACAGGCCCGGCAGGAGTGCCGCCGGTCAGGACGCGGACCAGGGCGATCGCGTCGTCCTCCCAGCGGGCGTAGGCGCCGGGGTAGGCGGATCCCTGCACCGCCTGGGCGGCATCGGTCAGCGCCATGGCCTGCCAGCCGCCGACGGCCAGCAGTGCCTGAAAGAACCTCCCGGCCGCGTAGCGCGGATCCCGCAGCTGGGCAGCTGTGCCCCAGCCCTGCGACGGGCGCTGCTGAAACAGCCCCACCGAGTCGCGGTCCCCGCTGGGCAGGTTGTGCAGGGTCGACTCCTGCATGGCGGTGGCCAGCGCGACGACCCAACCCCGAGGCGGAACCTTCAGGTCCGCGCCGACGGCGACGATCACGGCGGCGTTGGCCATTTGGTCGCTGTTCCACCCGGCGGCGCCGGCCGCGGGTGGAGACACGGCGATGGTGGACCCGGCGCTGACGGTGCCGTAGCAGGCAGCCGAGGCGGTGCCGCCGCCGGCGAACAACGCGCCGACCCCGCCCCCGCACAGCACCACCACCGCGATCACTGCGGCGGCGACGGCAGCGAGGGCGCGGGCGCTCACCGCGGCGTTCCCGCCGCCGCTGCCGTCCGGCGAAGCTCTCCCATACGCCGGTTCGCGGCGGCTGGCCGGGGCAGGCACCCCGAGAGGGGGTACCGGGCGACGAGGCTGCCGTCGTCGGTGTGCACGGCGACAGTGGCGGTGTCCGGGTCGACCAGGTAGATCCATTCGACGTCGAGGTGCCGGGAGTGGCACAACGGGAACACGGTGACCGGTTCCGGCGTGTCCACCGTCTCGTCGGTGCAGGTGGAGGCCAGGGTCATGCCGACGCCGGGCACCGGGAGCTGGCCGGTGAACGCCGAGTGGGTGGCGGCGGTCATGTCCGGGTCGAGGTACTCCCAGTCGCAGGCGAGGATCGCGGTGACCAGCGCGCGAGTGTCGTAGCGGGCAGGCCCAGCCCAAATCGCGGCCAGGCTGGGCAGGATGACGCTCGGGTGGCCGTCGCAGAGCACAAAGCGGGCGTGGGCGAGGTGCGGGTGGTCGGGCTCGGTGACGCCGACGTAGCAGTGGCTGCTCACGGGACAGAACTCCTTCGGTGAGAGGCGGATGACATGGGGTGCGCCGCCCGCATTGCGGCGGGCGGGCGCATTCGGGTGGTGGGGGAGGCCCGGACCGGCCTGCCAGGGCTGGCGCGGGCACTGCTCGCGCGCCACACATGCCCGCCGGTATGGCCATGGCGGGCATGGGTGGCGCTGATAGCCGCCCTATCGCTCAGGGCTCGTCGTGGTCCGGGCTGGGCGGCCAGGTGGCGGGACGGGGGCGCCAGCCGAAGATCGGGTCGGTGGTCTCGACGGATCCGCAGCGGGTGCACCGGGTGTAGGTGTCCTCGCCGTAGCCGGCCATGGACGGCACCTCGTCGGAGACGATCTGGTCGACCGCACCGCAGACGCGGCAGCGGATGGACGCGCCGTCGGGCCCGCACACGGCGAAGATCGGCTCGTCGGGGTCGGTGTCAGGCGGCGGCTGCCCGGTCATGCCGTGCCTCCCGCCGTGCTCCAGTGAGGGTGGCGGGCGGTGGCGGCCACCAGCGCGGCCAGTCCGGGCTGGGTGGCGGGGGTGTCGTCCGGGTCGGGGGCGTCGTCGACGACCAGCGCCGGGTGGTCCTCACCCAGGTGGTGGGTGAGTTGGTAGACGCGGCCGTCGGTGTCGACGGCGTCGATGCGGCGGACCTGCCTCGGCTGGCCGTCGTCGGTGAGGATGTCGTCGTAGCAGGTGGCCCAGGCCAGCAGCCGCACGTCGGGCTGCGTCGCGCGGATCAGCCGCACGATGGTGTCGAGGGTGGCCCGGTAGGGTGCCGCCGCCTCCGGCTCGTCGAGGCTGGCGGCGAGGCGGTGCAGCAGCGCGGGCAGCCCGGCCGGATCGGTGGCCAGGTCGTCGCGGTGCAGCGGGAACTCCACGCTGCGCATCTGGCGTACCGGCGTCGGCCCGTCGGTGATCAGGGGCCGGTCGTGGATGAGCAGCAGGGTCACGGGCCGACCCCAGTCCAGCGCGTCGGCGTCGGCGTCGACGGCCAGCAGGCATCCGGCGAGGGTTTGGACAGCGGCGAAGGACAACACAGGGGTCTCCTTGTCAATCGAGCAGGAAAGGGGAGGACCCCGCAGCCGGCGGCTGCGGGGTCCTCGGCATCAGGAACGGGCCCACTGGTGGGCGGGGGACCGGTGGGCTGCGCGGCCCGCGCAGACCCGGGACAGCCGACCGCGGCGGTCCGGCATCGCTGGGCGCGGCGGCCGGTGTGGACTTCGCCGGCGCCGTGGGCCGGGCGCCCGGTGGTCAGCGGTAGTGGCGGTCGCGGCTGCGCCGCCCAGCTGGCGCGGTGCGGGCATGGTGCTCACACACGCCGCTACCGGAGCGTTTGGCCTGGTACATGGCGGAGTCGGCCTCGGCGAGCAGCTGTCGGGGGCTCGTGTGCCGGTTACCGCTGTGGGTGTGGCCGACGGAGGCGGCCATCCGGAGCTCGCCGTTGACCACGCGGATGGGGGCGGCGGCGATGACCTGCCAGGCGGCGTGGGCCACGGCGGCGGTGTCGTCCCGGTCGCCGGACACGAGCAGGGCGAACTCGTCGCCGGAGAGCCGGGCCGCGATCTGCACCGGTGCGGGCAGGCCGGACAGGAGCCGTGCGATCCGTTCGAGCAGGTCGTTACCGGCGTCGTGGCCGAGGGTGTCGTTGACGGCCTTGAACCGGTCCAGGTCGAGCAGCACCACGCCGACCGGCGTGCGGTCGGCGAGCGCGGCACGAAGGCGGGTCAGGAACAGCCGCCGATTGGGCAGGTCGGTGATGTCGTCGTGGGTGGCCTGGTAGCGGGCCGCCTGCAGGGCTTGCTGCTGCCGCCAGAGCAGGGCTCCGGCCAAGGCGAGGCCGGCGAGGATGCCGCCGGTGGCGGTAGCGATCGTGTTCAGGGTGGGAGACACTCGGAACGCTCCTTGTCTCGTAAGGAGCACCGGGGGCGGGCGGGAGGCGCCAACTTCGACGCCCGCCCTCGGGCTGCCGGACAGGTGGGCTACTCGCCGCCGCTGGCGGGGGCGAGCTGGAAGGTGGCGGGGCGCTCGACGGTCTGCACCGCCTTGCCGGAGGCGACGAGCTTGATGGCCGCGTTAGCGACCGCACCGGCGCTGGCCTTGGCCGCGCCCGTGCCGGCGTTCGCGGCGTCGATGAGCTTGCACAGCTCACCGGTCCTGTAGGCCCGATAGGGATGCGCTTCGAGGATGTCCAGGACCGCACCGCGTAACGACCCGCCCCTACGGCGCGCCGCCGCCGAACGGTCCTCTCCGCGCGGCCCGTCGCCGCTGTCGTGATTGCCCGCCGGCGTCTGGCGCGCCGGGTCGGTTGCCTTGTCCGCAACGTTGCCGCCGGTGGACTCTCCGGCGTCCGGTGCTTTCGGCTCGGGCTCCTGCTGGGAGGCAGGAGAGCTGTCGGGCGGGCCGGTGGTGTCAGCTGCGGTCGACGGGTCGGCGTCACCGGGCTGGAGTTGCGCCTCGGCGGCGTCAAGCTGGGCAACATCGGGTTCGGTGGCAGGTGCGGGTGCGTCGGCCGCCGCTGGCTGCGGGGTAGCGGTGGTAGCGGTGGCGGCGCGGCCGGCGTCGGCGAGCCGCCACAGGGTGCGGCCGTCGCCGGTGCGGAACCGCTCGGCTTGCCCGGAGCCTTCCCAGTCGCGCAGCTTCGGAGTCGTGGTGGAGTAGCCCAGTCCGGCGTGCTCGGCGACTTCGGCGGCCGTGGCTTCGCCGAGTTCGGCCAGCGCCGCGAGGACCTTGAATGCGCTGTGCGCGGGAGGGCTTGCCGTGTGCGTGTCGGTCATGCCAGTTGTCCTTTCATCGTTCGATTCGGGTCGAGGTCCGCGCACTGATCCACGCTTCGAAGGCGGCGGTGATCAAGTGCATGGACCGCATCTCGGGACAGGCCGAACGGCCTGGCTCGGCGCAGCCGGACGTGGTGTGGCTGAATCCGGCGAGAGCGAGGCGTTGGCGGTGGAAGGCACCGAGGCCGCCAGCCGGCGGGAGGCGACGACGGTTCTTGCGCGCATGGCGGTCGCGGTCCGCGCGGGCTGTCGTCGAGCCGCGCCGGCTCAGCGTTCGTGAGTCGCCTGGTGGCTCGTGGTCGCAACGACCGGACGGCATCACTTAGAGCAGCGGCGGCGTGACGGCCGTTGGTACCTTCTGCCGCATGAGTGGGGGCCGGGGCTCTGGAAGCCGCAACAAGCGGCGGCGGGTCAGCGACGAGGAACGGGCTGCGGCGGCGCAGGACTACCGGGAGTCGGTTGGCCGGTTGCAGCACACCGCCTACCGGAACCTGCGGCAGACGATCGCCTACGCCACCATCTTCGTCGCGGTCGTCGCCACCTGGATGCTGTTCATCGACCAGGCCACACCGACGAGCATCTCGTGGTACGCCGTGTCGATCCTCGGCGGCACGTTCGGCCTGGCCACCTACTTCATCCGGGAACCGCGCCCGCGGGTCTACGTGCTCGCCGCGGCGGTCGTCCTCGCCATGGTGGGCGTGACCGGCATGTTTCTCACCGCCTAGCAAGGTCCTGCGAGCGCAGCACACGTCCCGACGTGGTGCACAGTTGGTGTGTCGTGACGGAGCGGCTCTCGATTGGCAGGTGGAAGAGGAAACGGCGGCCTGTCGCCGGCCTCGGCTCAGAGAAGGGCCCCGGGCCCGGGGCCCTGGCGATGTGCGCCGGCCGCCTCCTCGCGGCCCACCGGCCGGCACGCGGCCACCGCCCCTGGCGGCCGATAGCGCGCCGGCCGGGGTGGAGGCAGGCCAGAGGTGATGCGAGATCGGCTGGACTCAGCCGGCCCGGGGGAGCGGCAGCGGTCCGCAGCTCGATCGCCGATGCGGCCGACGGCGGCAGCGTCAGACAATGGGCGGCGGGCGGGTCCCTCAGGTGACAGTGAGGTCGGCGGACTGTCTCGTACTACAGAGCGACGGCGAGCAGCCGCTGATCTGGGCCGAGCGAATCGAGGTGGGCCAGGGCCTGCTCCAGGTAGGTGATGCGGTGAGCGAGGGCATCGCTGGCCGGGGCGAGCTTGCGGCCATCGACGGTGAGCATCGCATCGCCGGCGACGGCACTCGCGGCCCGGTAGTGCTGGTAGGCGACCTCGCCTGCCTGGTACATCTCCAGCTCCCCGACGGAGGGTTGCCCGGGACCGACGGTGGCGGCGTGCAGACGCATCGCCTGTACGCGGGGCTGGGCGTGAAAATCCGCGACCGCGGCTTCGAGGGGGTAGCGGTCGGGGTCGGTGAGGTGGCGGGCTTCGAACGTCGGCCAAGGGGTAGCTGCTCTCGTGCCATGCACGACTCGCTGCCAGACCTGGTGGCGGATGCCGGCGCCCACGGCGGCGGCCTGGCGCACACCGGCCAGGTCGAGCAGTCGCACCGGCCCACCCGCGCACGGCGCAGGACGGCCCTTGCGCAGCCCGATCATGAGGTGGTGCTGCCAGAGCCGCAGTCGCGGCGTCGCCCAGAATAGGGTCGTGAGGGTGCCGGTGACGCCGAAGTGTGTGTCGAGGTGGTGGCTCGTGAGCGTTGCGGCGGGCAGCTCCTCGGGCAGACAGATCACCATCGTGGCGATGCTCGGGGCCGGCGTCACGGTCGGCCGCGACATGTTGCTGGACGCCCGGGTGGCGGCCGGTCGGGGCCCTGACGGCGGAGCGGCGTTCGCTGCGGTCGGTCGTGCGGGGACTGCGGGCACGCGGCTGCCGTGGCGGGTCAGCGGAGTGCCGTTGACAGGGGACATGCGGGATCCTCCTTCGATGGGCTTGCGCGTGGGCGCGCAGGAGTGACCGGCCCACGGAGCGCGCGGGTCGGTTTCAGGTGGACGGAAAGATGCAGTGGTGCGAGTGGCTGGTCGTCCTCGAGGGGCGCCGCGCGGGTTGTGTGCCGACCGGCCGAAGCGGGTGGGCATCGCAAACCGCAGGGGATGCGGCGGGGATCCCTGAGATGGGACCGGACCGGGATGCTGCGAAATGTGGGGTGGTGTTGGCCGAGACGGTAGCCGCCCGATCTGTCAGCGCCCGTGCCCCCGTCCTGGCCGAGGAGCGGTGCTGACCTGCGATGTCAGCCTGCGTGACGGGCTGCGCCGCCAGGGTTGGGCGGATGCCTGTCAGATCAGGTGGGTCTGACAGGCGACCGGCGACGGTGACAGATGCACGTCGCCGGCCGGGCGTCAGCGTCGGTGCGGAAGCCCGGCGCCGGCCAGGGCCGCGGGGGGCTTGCGAGGCGGTCTGTGACCACCACCGGCAGCGGGCGGCAAAGGCTGTCGGCTATCAGCGCGATGAGGTGTTCGGGGTCGCCTGTGACACAGCCCGCTCATAGACTCGTGCAGCTGAGCTGGCGCTGAGAAGTATCTGACCGTGGGGGAGACGATCCTGTGACTGACGTCGAGAACATCACCCTGGAGGCGGAACTCCCCAACGAAGAAGCCGAGCGTGAGATCGCGAAGGCGGTCAGCGCCCGGCACGCCATCGCCCGCAAGTACGTCAAGCGGGTGCGGCGGCGGAACCCCGACGCGACTCCCGCCGAGGTCATCACGATGCTCGAGCGGCACTACGTTGCAGCGATCACCATCGCGGGCGGGATCGTCACTGCCGGCTCGATTGCCGCTGCCGTCGGGATCGCGCTGATCCCGGGTGGTGGCGCCGCCACAGCTGCCAAGACGGTGAGCGCCCAGGCGGCGAAGAAGGCCGGCAAGGTCGCGGCGAAGAAGGCTGGCAAGGAGGCGGTGAAAGCGCTGGCGAAAGGCGCGGCGCTCAACGCCGCGAAGACAGGCGCCCAAAAGGCTGCCGCACTCCTGCCAGCTGGTGATGAGCAGCTCCAGTTCGAGATCACCGCGATCTTCGCCCTCGCGATCGCCGACATTCACGGTATGGATCTTGACCGGGACCAGGCCCACGCTCTCGTCTACGGTCTGTCCAACGAACGCGTCAGTCAGAAGCAGATCGCAGCCATGGCAGCCGACCTCGCGAGTGCGTCGACGGACGGTAACGTCGGCATCGGCAACACCATTGCCGCCGGCCGCAAAGACTGGTCGCATTGGGCCAACACGCTCGCGGACACCCTTCCAGGAGGCGCCGCGCAAGACCTGGTCCGGACTGTGCAGACCGGCCGGCTGGAGACCGTGCGCTCCGGCCTGAACGGCAAACAGCAGGCAGCGATCGAGTACGGCGTCGGTGCCGTTGCTGGTGGTGTCGCTCGGTTCGCCTTTGGTCGCGAGGTCGTCGAGGCGGCGAGGACGGCCTTTGCCGAGGCGCCATCGGAGTTCCCCGACTACCTCTCAGTGCCGCTCACTGTCACGGCGGTAGAAGAAGAGGATGAGTCGAACCGGGCGCTCGTGGCGCTCGAGGACGCTGCGAAAGCTACGGGTAACTGGGTGGCGAACGCAGCCGGCACGGTAACCCGACCCTTCCGACGCGTCGACCTCGATGGTGATGGAGTTCCTGACGAGCCTCAGGCGCTGGCCGCTGTGAAGGGCGTCGGTGGGGCGATCGCCGGTGTCGCCGGAACCGTCGGCGAGGGGGTCACCTCTCTGTTCAAGCCGAAGAAGCGGGGCAAGCATGCCGCTGGTGAGCCGAGGCATGAGATCGAGGCGGCCGAGGCGTCAGAGGACCAGTGAGGTGATCTCAATGAAGACCGCCGGCCGGTGCCCACGACATGCGGTAGTGCGCCCTATTGGTCGGTGCTAGAAGAGGCGTCGAACCCTCGGCCTGGGTGTGGCATGGAGTAAAGGTCTGCATACGGGTGTTGTGCGAACCGGACCGAACTCGCCCGGCCCTCGGTGTGACGTTCGGCGGCCAATGGTGGGGCGATGTCCGAGCAGTGGTCGTGGACCGTCGACTGCGCGCGCCCGCGCGAACTGGCAGCGTTCTGGTGCCTCGCGTTGGGGTACGTCCTGGCCGCCCCACCGGAAGGGTTCGCCAGCTGGGAGGCATGGCAGACCCAGTTCAATCTTCCCGAGGACGAGTGGGACGACGGCGCCTTCATCGAGGACCCCGACGGCATCCGGCCCGGTATTTCGTTCCTGAAGGTCCCGGAGGGGAAGCGTGACGACCAAGAATCGGTTTCCACCTAGGGACTGCCGGTATCCAGCGGCCCTGGTCGGGTGACCAAGGCCGGCCCGGAGGGCAACTCGACCTGTTCTGCGTCGAGCGCAGTCAGGAGCATCATGGCCCATGTCAATCGTCCCGCTGATCTAGGGTGACCTGGTGCCTTCGAAACCCGTGACAACCGTCCTGTTCGATTTCGCTTGGACCCTGTTCGCCAGGGACCCCAACCGCTGGGTCGGCAGCGCGGCGGCCTTGATCGGCCGGGAGGTGGCCGCCGGTGAGGCGGAGCGCATCGCCTCGGATTTCGCTGAGTTGCTGCGGACGACGGCTACGGACCCTGCTCACATCGCCCGGGACTTGGACCCACAGGTGTGGGACCGGGCGATTCTGGCTGTCCTGTAGCAGATCCGTGGGGTGGACTTGCCGTTTGCGCGAGCCCTGCACGAAACGCGCGCCGAAGCGCTGGCGCCGTACGCGGACACGGCGTCCACTCTCGCCGCGCTGAGTGCCCGCGGTATTCGCCTTGGCGTGGTCAGCAACGTGGGCTGGGACATTCGCATCTGCTTTGCGAGGCACGGGCTTGACCGCTACATCGATGCTTTCGTTCTTTCCTACGAGGTCGGCTTCGTCAAACCCGATGTACGGATCTGGCGCACCGCAGTCGAAGCCCTGGCGGCACAGCCAGATCGAACGTTGATGGTTGGCGACCATCCCGGATGCGACGGCGGTTCCGTGGCCGTCGGCATACCCGCCCTGGTGCTGCCGATGGTGAGTTCGCCAGCCCAACTTCGCGGGTTCGATCAGGTGCTGGCCTTGGCCGGAATCTGAAGCCGTTCGGTTCCTGGTTTGTCGAGGTTGCCCAATGCGCTTCGGGAAAGATCTCCGATTCTTCCAGCATGAAGTCGAGCCGAAGGCAGTCAAGAACCGCATGCATTTCGAACTCCACGTCGGCGGCGGCCGGCACCAGCCGTTGGAGGTGCGCTGGCCGCGGGTCCAGGCGATGGTCGACAAACTGGCGGCAGCGGGCGGGACCGTACTCCGGGTCGACGAACCGGACCGTACGCCTGGCCACGTGACGATGGCCGACCCAGAGGGCAACGAATTCGACGTCCTCTAGGTTCGTTCCGCCGGGCAGCCCGACGCGCGCGGCAAGAGTGTCCCGTGACCGGACACAAACTCTGCGCCGCTGTCGAAGGATTGACTCGTACCTCGGTGAAGACGTTGCCCGGTACCGGGTGGGCGCTTACGCGGCGAGGGTGATGTTGTGCAGGTTGGCGATGCCTGAAGCAGCATCGGCCAATGCGTGGGTGGCGTGGTGCCGGCCGACGATGACAGACGGCACGGCGCTACGCCAAAGCAGCACACAACGGCATCCAAACGCCATAGCCGACGGTCGATGATAGCCATCATCGGGTTCGGGACGAAGCGGTCCAGCTGGCTGGCGGTTGAGCATAGATAAGCGGCAGCCTGAACGACTGCAGCAAGCACGCTCGCGGGGGCAGCGACGAACACGCCCACCACCACCCAGATTTGCGACCTACGTTGCCGGTGCGAATCTTGTTCCGACCTCGCTTGTTGGCTTACGAAGTCGAGGAGTGCCCGCACGGTCTCCGTGTCGAGCTCCTCCCCTCGCCCATCCTGGCTCGGGTCGGATCCGGCGGCTTGACGCGTTAGCGCCGTGGGATGTGTAAACCGCGTGGCGCCCAGGTCGACGCCTGGCAGCCGCCCATCGAGACTCGCCCCGGTAGTGCGCTCAACCGTGTTCCCGTCCGCGGAGGCTGGAAAGTCTGCAGCTGCCCGACGGGGAGAAGCGAACCCCCACAGTTTAGGCCAGGCGTCACAAGTCAAGGGCATCAACTAGCGCATCGAAGCTTGGGGCAACCTCGACCCACCCTGGCCGGCTGCCGAGGTAGATCACGCTTGGTGACTCCAGCGAGCGGCGAAAGTCGAGGGAGAACGGCTGGTCCGGACCGAGATCGCCCAAGAGCAGCGACATGTGCGGGTCGATGTCGCCGGGCGGAGCTTTCTGGTTTGGCTTGCCGATGTAGAGCTGCCGCACCTCTTCGTCATAGTCGATCTGATCGATCCAGGAAGCATTCGGTCGGATCTGCGCAAGCGGCAGGAAGACGGGCTGCATGGCGCGATCGCCAAACACGCTCTTGAAGCGCTCCGGGTCGGAGGGTGGAATCCACCGACCCTGCTGGCTCAGCTCCACCAACGCCTGCGGCACGGGTAACCCATCCACGAGCACGCCATGATCGTAGCCAGGACGTACAGACGTCCCTACAGAAGGCACCTCCCGGCATCGACGAGCCCGACGCCGGCAGACGGCATCACCAGGGGCGCCCGCAGCCATCCGTGATCCTCATCCAATGCGCAGGCCGCCGCGGTGCCTGGTAGAACGGGCGGCGTGGAGATCAGCCAGTTGGACTGGGCTTTGGACGAAGTCTTCGATCAGGCGGTGGTGTACCACGCCTACACCGACTACATGCGCGACTACGAGGTCCTCGTCTACGCGACCGCCGATCCGAGGACGGGCATCCAGCCGGCGCACCTTCGCTACCTCTTCAAGTACTGCGTCGTAGCCGAGACGACGACGGCCTTGAGCCCGGATATCTGGCGGGATTCGTTGGACGAAGGGCTGACGGACCCGGAGGTTGGGCCGGATCTCGATGGCTACGTGTGGGGGGTGAGATAGCAGGCTCTTTACCCCGGCGCGCAGCGGGTTGCCGACTCGCGGCGCGCCCAGGAGTGGGCTGAGCGCATCGGGATCGACTTCCATGAGGTCCGCTTCGAGATGAACGGACACAACCTCGCCTTGATCTTCAACGACCTGGAAGTGACGCCGCTTTCCCGCGGCTACACACCGTTCCGCGTGACCAAGGGGAAGTAGCCGGATCGGAGGTGTCGGTCGAGGACAAGGTCCCCGAGGATCCCGGGCGGCATACGGGGTGGCGGATGAGCTGAGCTTGCGCTGTGCCAGTAGCCGCCGGGCCGGCTGGAAGGATGTGAGCGTGACGGGTGCGAGTGCGACGGTTGACAGGTTGGCGGCGTTGGTCGGCTGGAACGGCAGATCTCCGTACCGCCCGGACTGGTCGTCGTTGCAGGTTGCCTTCGGTCACCAATTCCCGGCGGACTTTCGGCAGTACGTGGAGCGGTTCCCTCCGGGCGCGTTCGGCTTCCTGCAGGTGTTCCACCCGTACGAGCGGGGACTACAGCGAGGATTCGACGGTCTACGTCGAACAACTTCTAGCCCGAACCGATCTGGTCAACGACATCGAGGATTACTACAGGTTCGGCAACAAGCCGGGCGAGCTGTTCGCTTGGGGGACGGTCAACGGCGAATTTGAGCTTTGCTGGGAACTGACCACCAGGCTCGCCGACACGTGGACGTGCGTGGTGGCCGACATTCGCGGCCGGACCGGGGAACGCTATCCAGGCGGCATGTTGGACCTCCTGCTGGATGCTCTGGGCGGCACCGGAGGGGTCAGTTCGCTGGACTACCTCCGTGAGGTCCTGCCAACCACCTTCGAGCCGTACTCGTAGCCCAAGGATGAACCTGTGCACGCCGCACCCTGACGGGTGACTAACTGGGTGACGATCGAGAAGCACCGGGCCGGACGTTGGCGGACCGTAGCGGACAGGCTCCAAGCCGACAGGCGCCGATGGCTCACACACCGGACGAGTCGCGAGCCCCGACACCGGCACCTTGCCGAGTTCCACTTGCGCCTTCGAGGCGACCCGCAAAGCGGGCCGCGCCGGCTCGGCCCCGGCCTGCTGGCGACCTCCCGCCGGCATCGGCCGGGCCGGCCGGCCACGCTGACGGACGACAAAGACCTTGAAGACCTCGGGGCGTTGCCCCGAACCCCGGCCCTCCTGAGAGATCGGCCGGGCGGATCACCTCGCCGGGCACCACAAGGGCTACCAGCCTCCCCGTCGGGGGAGGAAGGATTGTCTGACGACTCCCCGAGGAGGAGATCCGCTGATTCCATCAACGCTCGCAGAGTGGATACTCGGCGAATGCGCGAAGAGGAAGTCTTCCAGGTGATTGCCGATCGCGTGGCCGCCCTCGACTACAGCGATGAAGTCTTCGTCCGCCCTGGCCACCTCGATGCAGATGGCCGCTGGGCACTGACGCCTTCTGCCGGTGACGTTCGATGGCTAGAGGAGCGTGGGTCACAGACGCACCTTGCAGCCAAGGCGGTTGGTGCCGTCGATCCGCTGCCGCCGCTCGAACCCGCCTCCGCCGAGGCCGTTGGAGACGCCGAACGACTGCTCGGTCATCCGTTGCCGCCGCTGCTGCGCCGCATCTACCTTCAGATTGCCAATGGCGGCTTCGGTCCCGGCGTGCTTGGTGTGGCTGGCGGATACACGGACGACCTGGAGAGAACGGCAGTCGATCGGCTCGACCCACGAGAGCCGCCCGGCCTCTTCCCCGTCGCCTATTGGGGATGTGCGATCTACTCGTACGTCGACTGTTCCGAGCCATCGGCGATGATGTGGGGCTTCGATCCAAACTCGGGCCGGGCCGAGCGGTCTTTCTTCCCCGAGGGGATCTCTCTCACGGAATGGCTGAGCCGGTGGCTTCGTGGGCGGCTCCGCCAGCCAATGCTTGTGCAGGATCCGCAGACAGGCGCATGGCGTGGCGCAACCGATGCTGAGCATGAGGCCCAAGCTCTTGAAGTCGCCGAGCTGGCGAAACGGATCAAACGGCGCGCTGGCGGACGCGAGGCCTGAGGGGAAGACCAGGATTTGGCAGGCCCGGCGGGGTTAGGGCAGGTAGACCGAGATGGGCAACTTGATCTCGTAATGCGTAGGTCATCCGTGCCATCCACGTGCCAGGAACCCGTACCCCCGGCGGTCACCAGCGGGCACGAACGGTCCCTACAGCGGCCGGCTGGCCTGCCCCACCAGGTCCTTGTGAAACTGATCTTCGTCCTTCCAATGCTCCGCAAGATGCTGAGTCCGTAGCCGGCCCTACTCAGCGTCCTGTGCCTCGATCAGGTCGAGGTCGCGGACGCAGAAGCGGTGGTGCTCGAAGGTCTCGTTGAGCACGGTGCCGAGGCACTGCCGCACCGAGCGACCCCGGGCGTACGGCGGCCAGACATCGTCGTCGGGCACCGGCGCTGGCGCTGCGAGCCGAGCAGCGGTGACCTCGTCGAGCCAGGCCTCGAGTTCGGCGGCCTGTGCGTCACGCACGCTCACGATCTCGTCGAGGGCGGGACCGAGCGAGAGGTCAAGCCCGTGCGCTCCACGGTAGGGCTCGACGGTCGTCCCGATGCCCATCGGCGTGAACAGCTCCGTCGAGCCCAGACAGCAGCGGCGGAACCACGAGTCGTGAACGAAGACCAGGTGGCGCATCGTCTGCACCGCCGACCACTCGTCGTTCACGCTGCGGCGCTCGATGCCCGGCGTACGGCGGATTCGCTCGATCGTGGCGGCCCACCCGGCATGGAGCTGACTCGCTGCCTCGCGCAGATCGGCAGGGTCCTCGGAGCGGATCAGCACCCGCACCGGATGACGCCGGTCGAGCTCTGCCTCGACGTACTCGGTGACCTCAACACCGTTCACCACAAGGTTGGTGACGAGCCCGTCGATCACGGCATCCTGCATGACGACGCCGATCAGGCGTGCTGCGGTCAGATCGCACTCGCGGAACTCCGCACCGTGCAGATCCTCGTCTACATACCGCGTCATGCTCCGCATACTAGGTCCGAGCACCGACAAGCCAGCCTTCCGCTTGATCTGGCCTCCTGCAGGTCCTGACCGAGCGCGAAGAACGCAACAGCGTCGCGGTCGCCTCCAACGAATCCTTCTCCGGACCGACCAAGGTGGCTGGCCTATTGGCCACGGACGAGTCGACCTGTAGGTCCACCTTGTCCCCGTCCGGGGAAGCTGGACGGTCTACGACTGCCCGACGAGGAGATCCGCCGCAGGAGCGCGGTTGTCAAGCGTCGCCCCGGGGCCCCAGCAGCAGGCTGACCTGAACCAACGCGTCTGGCGACATAACCCCCGGGCGGCGAAACGCATGCCTCGCCTCGCTGACCCGCCCGGCCGGGGTCAGAGTCCAGTGCTGCGGACCCCAGCAGCCCTGCTTCTCAAGGAGTATCCGAGCCAGCGCCCCGGTCTCTCCGGCGGCGCCGCAGGCGGTCAACATCGCAGCGAGGACATCGCCCGCATCCAAGGGGAGGTCCGCGTCACTCATGATCGGCAACAACAGAAGGAAGGTGTAGGGGTCAAGGCGCGGGGCCGATCCGGCTTCGGCCGCCTTATGCGCGACGGCGAGCAACTCTGGCCAGCACAGCCCCGGCCCCATGAAGCAGCCTTCGACCCTTGCCAAGGGAACCGTCGCCTTCCACTCAGGATGGTGCAGCAGGTAGTCGTACCCTCCTTCCCCGGGAAGGTTGCGATACACGACATGGAGCAGGTGCCCTGCCGGGAGCGGGACTGACAGCACTGGCCACTGGCGCTCATCGCTGACGCGTTCGAAAAACTGCAACAGGTCGGCCTTGCTGACCCCGAATCCCGCACACAGCGGCTCTTCGACGCCGTTGGTGCATTGCAACAAGTGGCTCGCCCAGAACAGTGGCTCGTCTACCAGGTATGCCCCATCGATCAAGGGGTCGTCTTCATAGCCTGGAATCTTGTGCATTGGCCGATTCTGGCACAGGTCTCTGACTCCAGTTCGACCCAGCAGTACGCCATAGTCGTTAGGGCGTGTGCGTCGCTGACAGTCGCCCTCGGAGCAAGCCGGTGTCCGTGACGGGCCAGCCACGGGCCAGTAACCGTGGTGCCCAGTGGTCATATGGGGGCACGAGCGACACCCGTCTCTGTCCCCGCCTCGTCGTCCTCCACGCCGTCTTCGAGCATCTCGCGGTACTCGTCGCGCACGTCGCATGCGGTGTCGTCGGAGAACAGGCCAGGCCCGCAGGCGCCCATGGTCACCCCCATGCGTTGGCGTTTCCGCGCCTGGCCAACCTGCCACAGGTTTTGCCCGCCGTCACCTGGGACCGCGAGACCTGGCTCCTGAAACTCCGCCCGTGATCTGGTGCTTGGCCTTGGTGCGGTTCAGGTTGCTGATGCTGGGGCGGGGGACGGCTGTGACCGGGGTGTCGGCGTCGTAGGCGGTGACGACCGCAGCTACGAGGTTGAACGCCGCGACCCCCGCTGGCGCGAGCACGACCTCACTGCGCAACCGACGTCAGCCGCATCGCCACCGACCTCACCATTTGGCTAGCCGCTCGCGGCTACCCCAGCCGACCGCATGCCCGCGCCCGCGACGAAATCTGACACACGCCCTAGTCGTGGTCGGGGTAAATGAAGCGGTGAGGGTTCGTGGCGGGGTTGTCGGGGCCGTGGTCGCTGGGCAGCTCGTGCAGCCAGCGGCGCAGCCCTGGCTCGGTGGTCAGCGTCCAGGCCGGTCCGGCGGGATGCTCGTCGTGGATGCCGGTGGCGACGGGCATGGCGGTGGGCACACCGGCGAGGGCGCGTAGGAGATTGGTCTCGCGGCGTCGGCTGCGCACGCGCAGCAGGACGGGGTAGCGGGGCCCGAACTGGGCGAGGCGTTCGTAGCCGCGCAGCTTGCGCAGCACGACGGCGAGCGGCTCGGTGCCGTTGTCGTGCTCCAGGAAGAACCCGACCTGCTGGTCTCCGACGCACCACACGCCGTGCCCGTCGGGTCGGATGCCGGCTATGGCGTAGGCGGCGGTGGCGTGCTGCTCGGACCACCACCTGGCCAGCCGCGCGTTCTGATGGATGCGCGCGTGAGCGAGGAGGTCGACGAACAGTTGGTTGGTGCCGAGCAGGTGGGCGAGCCGGCAACTGCCGACGATGCGTTCGGTGCGTTCGATGCTGCTGCGCGGCGGTCGGGCGTCGGGCCGGTCCGGGTCGTTGTAGGCGGTGGGGTGCACGAGCATGCCGAGGGGACCGAGGGCGTAGAGGTACTGCCCGTCGCCGGTGGTGATGTCGACGAAGCGGCTGACGGCCTCGATGCTGTGCAGGGTGGCCAGGCGTAGCCGGGCGGAGCGGCGGGAGGTGAACGCCGCCTCGGTGATCTGGTCGGCCGAGAGCACATAGTGCTCGGCGAGCCAGGCGAGGAGCTGACGGTCGCGCAGCGTGAGCCGACGTAGGTGCTCCAGACGGGAGCGGCGGCTGGTGTTGCTGCGGGAGGCGAGGAGGCGGGGGTTGGATGACCGGGGATGGAAGACAGGTCGATCGGTAGACACGAGCGGACATCCCTTCAGGGAGGAAGTGGATCCCCTCCGTTGGAGGGGTGTCTGGAATCAGGGGTGGTGGTGACCGTGCCGGTGGGCCGCCGTGTGCTGCAGTGATAGGCCCCTCCGCGCTGGTCGGTCGGCTGCGGTCAGCCCTTGGTGGTGAAGGGCGGAGGAAGCGTCTGCGGAAGGGGTAACGGAAACCCCCGCCAGGCGCCTGACAGGCGCCGAAGGAACCTCCGTCAGCCCCGCCACCTGGCCACACCGGGCGACCCGTTCGCGCCCAACCGGTCTCAAGGCCTGGCCTTGTCGCTCTCCGCACGGGGCGCGCGGGTTTGCTGGGGTGGCTTTGAGTAGCGGTCGACCAGAGCGTCGATTGCGCCGATGTCCTGGGCCGGGACGGCGCGCGCTGCGGCCTGTCGGATCGCGGTCGCCTCGCCGATCAGCGGCTTGGGTGGGCGGGTCTTCATGGTGAACGCCGGTGTCTGTCGGCCGCCCACGACCAGGCGGGTGGCGGCGGTGTAGGCGTCGAGGTGGGTCAGGTCGTGCTCGTCGAGTTCCGGCAGGGTGTGCCGGGCGAGGACGCGGGCGTCCTCCGGCGCGCACGAGAAATAGATCTTGTTGCGGGCGTTCGCCGACGCCGCGGCGAGAAGGTCCTTCGGGAACTGGGCGAGGTCCTGGTGCGACAGCACCAGGGACAGCCGGTACTTACGGGCCTCGGCGAGCATCGTGTCCAGGCTGTTGGCGAGGGTGAGGAAGTTCTGCGCCTCGTCGATGATCAGTGTGGCGTCGCGCCGCTTGTCGGGGGCGATCTTCGCCCGGGCGGTGGCCGCCTGCCACACCTGCGCCAGCACCAGGGAGCCGAGCAGCTTGCTGGTGTCCTCCCCGAGCTGACCCTTGGGGATGCGCACCAGCAGCGCGCCGCCGTCGAGGACCTCTCCCATGTCGAAACTCGAGCGCGGGTAGCGCATCGTGCGTTTGACGAAGTCCCGCAGCAGGAACGCCCGCAGGCGGGCGAGCACCGGTCCGATGACCTGGGAGCGCAGGGCGGGGTTCAGCTCGTCGTACCACTGCCAGAACCCGGACAGGCCGGCCGGGTCGTCGAGGTCAACGGTCATCGCCGAGCGGAACTGCGCGGAGTTCAGCAGGGGCGGGATGTGCTGCAGGGTGACGTTGGCGTGCCGCAGCAGGGTCAGGCACGCCACCCGCATGACGTCGTCCATGCGCGGGCCCCACGCCTTGGCGAAGATGTTCCCGAAGATCGACACGAGGTTGTCGACCACGAGGTCAGGGTCGTCCCCCGAGAGCGGGTTGATCGTCGGCGGGTTGGGCTGGTCCGGGTCGAACAGCACCACGCGGTCCGCGACTGATGCCGGGAGCCGGTCGAGGATGTCCAGGACCATGTCGCCGTGCGGGTCGATGACCACCGTGCCGCGGCCGGCCTTGATGTCGTCGACGGCCATGTTCACCAGCAGGGTCGTCTTCCCGGAGCCGGTGGCTCCCACGACGTGCAGGTGGTAGCGGGCATCCGGCACGGCCAGGGCCACCCCGTGGCCGCCGACCTGCGCGTCACCGATCACCTTCATGCCGCGTCCGCCGCTGGGCACGGCGACCGGGGCGGGCATCGACTTCGCCCGCGCCCGATCCAACCCGGGCACCGCCAGATCCCGGGGCAGCGCGGCGAGCGCCGCCAATTCCGGGGTGCAGGTGAGGAACCCGCCGCCGAGACGCCGCGACGCCAGCACCGCGGCCGGCGACGACATGCGGGTACGAGGGGTGAGGCGGTTGCGGCCGGAGTACACAGCGAAGGAGGAAGCGATCGCGTGGGCGATGCCCCGCAGTCGGGGCCGCTGGTCCGTGCTCCCGCGCCGGCTGTCCTTGCCGACGGCATAGCGCACGGCGGTCTCCCACAGCGGGTGGGAGGTCTTGTCGAGGATCGCCCGCACATCGCGCTCCACGCCCGGGTCGCGCCGCCCGGCCGGAGCCGACCGGGCGGGGCCGGCGGTGCTGCCGGGCAGGAGCAGCTCGACGAGCCACCGCAGGGGAGTGGCCGGGTTGAGTCCAGGGACGGCGGTTTTGCCGTCGCGCAACCGGGCGGCGGCCCGCCGGGCCCGCGACACGCGCCGGCGCCCGGCGGGGCGGGCCAGCACCTGCACACACGCGTACTCGTCAGCCTTGAGCTGGGAGCCGGCGGACATCAGCGCCCGCAGCGGATCGTTGTCGTGGCCGGTGTGCAACGGCAGCCACTCGGCTGCCATGGGCAGAAGGTGACCGCCCACCGCCGCCGACACCTCCAACGGCATCGGCGGGGCAGCGCTGTCGACCACGCAGGCGGCGCCGGGCCAGGCGGCGCGGACGGCGGCTTCCAGCGCGCCGCGCGCCACGGTGCCGGGAACCCACACCGAGATCAGCAGCCGTCGACCGGTCCACGTGTACTGCCAGGCAACGTGGGGGCTGCCGTCGAGCAGCTGCCGTCGGCGTGACGGGGTGAGCGTGCCAGCGAGGTTGGCCCACAGCGCCGCGGCGCCGTGCGGGTCGACCTCCGGTGGCGGGGCGATGGTGACCAGACGGGCGCCGGCGGCGTGCCGGCGGTGCCGCCACAGCCGCAGCAGGTTGCGGCCGGCGACGTAGGCCACCAGCACGCTCGCCGCGACGACGAGCAGCCAGGGCCGCTGCGCCACCCAGCCGGCGGCGTCGAGCACCCACCGCGCGGCGCCCGTCGGTGGTGGGAGTACATCGGTTCCTGGCGTGGAAGGGCTGGGTTCGGCCGCCGGCAAGGCCAGGTACGTGGCGAGGGAGCACTTCACCGCTCGTCTCCTTCGTCGTCGAGGTCGGCCAGCTCGCTCGGGTTCGTCGTGCAGAGCCGGTGCTCGGCGGGGGAGGCGACGGCCTCGAAGCTGGTCCGGTTGGTGCCGCAGATCAGCAGCCCCGTGCCAACCCGGGCGGCGAGCAGCAGCCGCCGCTCGCCGGCGGTGAGCCCAAACGCCTCGCCGATGGCGTCGATGGCCTGCGGCGCCTGCTTGAGCAGCACCTGGGTCGCGGCGTTGGCGACGACGGCCTGTCCGAGGTCGGAGCCGAGGACGTCGGCGACGTCCTGGGTGATGACGGTCAGGCCGGCGTGGCGTTTGCGGGCGGCCTTGGACATGCGGAACAGGAACCGGGCGCCCTCGCCGTCGCGCATGAGCAGCCACGCCTCGTCCACCACGACGAGCCGCCGTGCGGCCAGCCGGGCGGGGGCGTCGACCTGCCGCCAGATCGCGTCCAGGGCGAGCAGGGTGCCGGCGGTGCGCAGCTCGTCGGGCAGGTGCCGCAGCGACCACACGACCAGATGCCCGTCGGGGCGGGTGGTGCTCGGCCCGTCGAACAGCTCCGAGAACGACCCCTGCGCCCACGGCGCGAGACGGGCGGCGAGCTGCCGTGCGGCGGGGTCCTCGTCGGCCCGCAGGCGGTCGGCGAGGTCGCGCAGCAGCGGGGCGGGCCGGTGGTGGGTGGCCGGGTCCGCGGTGATGCCCGCGGCCCGGTAGACGGCCAGGATCGCCCGGTCCAGGGCCGCTCGTTCCGCCGGTGGCGGCTGCTGTCCGAGCAGCACGCTGACGAGGCTGTGCAGGAACAGGCCGCGCCGCGTGAGCACGTCCGGGCGGGTGTCGCCGGCCGGCAGGTCCAGGGGGTTGATCTTCACCCCGGCCGCACCGAGGCGAACCACCGTGCCGCCGACCGCGTCGGCCAGGCGCCGGTACTCGTCTTCGGGGTCGATGACGGCGACCTGCACCTGCTGGTAGAGGTTGCGCAGGATCTCCAGCTTCACGAAGTACGACTTGCCGGCGCCGGAGCGCGCCAGGACGACGCAGTTGTGGTTCTCCTGTGCCCAGCGGTCCCACCACACGATGCCCTGCGAGTCCGGGTTCACCCCGTAGAGCACCCCACCCTCGGCGGGCGGGTCGCCGGGCAGCGGCGCCGGTAGGTCGGCGGAGGCGAGGGGGAACGCGGCAGCGAGGGCGGCGGTGTCCATGGTGCGCCGCATCCGCAGCGAGTCCGTGGCCAAGGGGAGTGTGGTGGTCCAGCCTGCGAGGTGCCGCCAGGTTGCCGGTTGCACCTCGATCAGGGTGGACGCGGCGGTGGCCTTGACCTGGGCGCACGCGTCGAGGAGCTCGTCTTCGGTGCGGGCATGCACGGTCAGATACAGGCCAACGCGGAACAACTTGGCGGCGCCACGGGCGAGCCGCTGCGCGAGGTCCGCCGCGTCGTCGGCAGCGGCGTCGACGGCCGGGTCGGGTAGCTTGCCCCGCCCGGCGTCAGCGCGCCGGGAGGACTCGAAGCGGGCCCGCTGGGTGCGCAGCCTCGCTGCGGCGACCGGGGCGGGCAGCGGGTCGATGTGCAGCGCGAGGTCGAGGCGGCCCGGCCAGGACAACAGCGGCTCGAGCCAGGCCGGCCCGACCTCGGCCGGGTAGCCGGTGACCACGAGCGTGGCGGCGTAGCCGTCGCCGACGCGCAGCATCCGCGGGGTCACCTCCACCGAGGCGGGGGCGACCGTCGCGGCCAGCCCCCGCGCCCGGCGCCGCAGCTCGCCCGAGTGGGATCGGTTGCGCTTGTTCATGTCTGTCGGCCCCCTTCGGGTCGGTGGTGTCGCTGGGACGCGGCTGCGGTGATCACGGCGTCGGGGGCCGCGAGGCCGCCCGGTCGGGGCGGCCGATAGGGGTCAGCCGCAGCCGCGAGAGCGGCGGTCACGGCCCCGCCGTCCAGCGCCCGGGTGGTGACGCCGAGGCCGGCCAGCGCGCGGGCAGTGTCCTCTGCGCGCCGGCGGGCGGCACGCTCGCCGACGGTGGTGCGGGTGACGATGAGGACCTGCCGGCGCAGCGGATCGCGCCGGGTGGCGAGCTCGTCGAGGAAGCCGGCGTGGTCGGCCGCCGCGTCCGCCAGGGCGGGGTGCGGCAGCTTCTCGGCTGCCTCAGCGAGGGTGCGGGCGGCGCCCTGCAGGTCCACCGGTTGGGCGGACACGACGATCTGCGTCGGCGCGGACAGCGAGTTCAGCCACCGGCCGAACGTGTCCACCAGCGCTGCCTGCTCATCCGGGGTGCGCAGGGCGAGGTTGACGCTGGTGGCGGCCACCATCGCCGCTCGTGCTCCAGCCAGGCAAATGTCCCCGCCGTCGTCGATCGCATCCGCCGGCAGCGTCAACGGCGCCGGCAGGGTCACCTTCGACGCCGGGGTCTGCACCCAGTCGGGCACCGTGGTTGTCGTGTCGGTCGTCGACAACGCCCGTGGTGCCCGAGAGTGCCGCACGGCGGCGAGCAGCCACACGTCCAGCGGCAGGCCGTCACGCCGGCCCACGGCCACACCGAATACGAGACCGCCGAGCACGACAGCCGTGCAGATCAGTACCAGCGCGGGAACGAACGTGTGCAGGGTCCGCCATGCCCCGTAGAAGGCGAGGGCGGCGACGGCGAGGATCGCCAGCTGCCGGAACGTCAGCCCGTACAGCACCTTGTCGGGAGCGTCGACGTCCGCGGGCATCCGCGTCCGGCCCGGATCGGCGCGGTCGTCGTGGTTGCTCATCGGCCGACCGCCTTCAGCCCGCGGCCGAGGCCGGGAACGGCGCGGGTGGCCTGCTGCACGACGAGGACCCGCACCGCGGCGCCGAGCATGTTCACGCCGCGGCTGCTGTTTCCGGTGGCCACGTAGCGGCGCATCAAAGACGGCACGCGCAGCGTCGTCCAGAGCATGACCATGACCACGAACAGGTTGATCGCGCCGCCCGGATCCACCGGCAGTCCGAGCACGGGCAGCAGGTGCTCGGGGTCGGTGAGCATCCACTGCCCGGCGTAGAGGGTGAAGCCCTGCACCACGGGTACGGCGAGGACACCGGTGTAGGAGCGCCACCACATGCGGGCGACCGGTTCGGTCTGTGGCAGCGCGTGACACGCGAGGGCCAGCGGCGCGAAGGCGGTCAGGACGATGACGACGGCGAAGCGGACGATCACGCTGAACGCGGTGCCCGCGAGCAGGACGGCGATGATCGCCACGCAGATCACGAACAGCAGCACCGCCGTGGTGTCCCGTCCGGCGAGGATGTGCGACTTGATGGCGCGCAGCGCGCCGTCGCTGTCGCCCTCGGCTGTGGTGAGTGCGCCGGTCAGGGCGTTGGCCAGGTCGATGAGCATGCCGCACCACAGCTGGGAGAAGTGCGCGGCGACGAACCCGACGATCAGCCTCGGGATCAAGTCTTTGGCGGTGTAGCGGGTGGTGTCACTGCCGCCGGCGGTCATGGTGAGCACCCCGGCGGCGACGAAGGCGAGCACGAAGACGGTGTCGACGACGAGCACCGAACGGCCGGTCAGGGCCTGCACCTGCGGCAGGGCGGTGACCTTCGGGGTGATCAGCAGCGCGCTGCTGATCACCCCGAACAGCGCGTCCAGGCTCGCGAGGATCGCCGCCGACAGCCAGCCCAGGATCTGGTCGAGTAGCCAGCTCATGGTCAGCCTCCGACGATCCCGCGTACGACCTGCAGCAGCACAGGAGCGAGGACGGCCAGGCCGTAGCCGACCAGAGCGTTCTTCAACGCCCCCTTAGCCCGCTCGACCTGCGCCGGGTCGCCGCCTGCGGTGGCCCAGTAGACGCCGGCCAGGACGAGGAACAAGGTGGCCAGTGCGGCGAGGATGCCGATCAGCCAGGCCCGCAGATTGGCGATGACCACCGGCAGCGAGTTCACCGCCACGACCGCCGGCGAGCCGGGATCGGCGTGCGCGGCGGCCGGGGCCGCCACGACCAGGACGATCGCGACGGCCACCGTGACGAGGCGGCGGAGGACCTCGACGGTGGTGAGGGCACGAAGACGTGCGCGGATGCGGTACACGGGCGGATTCACCTCCAGCCCACCCTCGATCTACCGAGGGGCGGGCGTCGAAAGGACGTCGACAGGGCCGCCGCCGGGCACTGGAGCGGAGCGTCGGTGAGCCGCGACAGTCCCTCGGGAGGAGCGCGTCCTCCCTGTCGGGTGTAGCGGGAATCGGTGAGGTGTCAGCGCACCAAAAACGGCACGGCACCCGAGGCGCCCGGCTCGCGTCAGCCCTACCTCGGGCCCGGCGGCGGGCGGAACCTCCCAGCGCCTCGTGCAGCGCCGCGGAAGAGTTCCGCACCCTCAAACCGGCGCTTGTCAGCTCTGCCGGACACCCCCGGAGCTGACATCGGTCTGACAGCCACGGCGCTCGTCTGACCACCAGCTCCGCCCACGCGCGGGCATCGTGATGCCCGGCCCGCACGCTCGGGCCTGTCTTCAAAGACAGGCGCCCATGTGGAGCGGCGCAACTGTGGTGAGATGTCGCCATGGTCACCCCTCGCGTCATCGCCACGGATCTCGACGGCACCCTGCTACGCAGCGACTCGACGCTGTCTGACCGGACCCGCGAGGCCCTGCGAATCGCGCGAGCCGCTGGCGTGCGCGTTGTGGCGGCAACCGCCCGCCCGGCCCGGGTCATCGACGATCTCTTCGGGTCGGAGACGCTTATCGACATCGCGATCTGTGGTAACGGGGCGGTGCGCTACGCCGTCGGCAGCCACCAGATTCAGATCACTCACCCGCTGCCGCAGGACGTGACGCGGCGGGTGGTGGCGGAGATCTCTCGTCTGGTGCCCGGGGCCGGCTTTGCCGTGGAGACCGGTCACCGGGTGCTCTTCGAACCGGGTTACCGCTACCGCCCGACACTGGACAACGACCGGGTGCCCGTCGCCACGCTGTCGGAACTCGTTGCCGACTCGCTGGTCAAGATCATGGTCTGGTTGCCCGATCAGGACCCGGATGTGGCCTGGACGCAGCTGCGTCCCGGACTCGGTCAGCTCATCGAATGCACGTGGTCCGCCGAGCGCGCGCCGCTGGAGATCGCCGCGCTCGGCGTCTCCAAGGCTGCCGCCCTGGCCACGCTCTGCCAGGACTGGGAGGTGGACCCAGCCGAGGTGATCGCCTTCGGGGATGCTCCCAACGATCTACCCATGCTCGCCTGGGCGGGCACCGCCTACGCCGTCGCTAACGCACACGGCTCGGTACTCGCGGCGACGGCCAACCACACGGCCGGCAATGACGAGGACGGTGTCGCCCAGGTGCTGGAACAACTATTCGCCTAAGTGACGTCTCGTAACTCGGGCGGGACGAACGTTTCCGGTGCTGTCCGGTGGTCAGCCGGCGAGGGCGATGTTGTGGAGGTGGGCGATGCCGGCGGCGGTGGTGGCCAGGGTGGTGCCGGCGCGGCGGTAGTCGCGCAGGATTTTGTAAGTCTTCATCCGGGCGAGGGTGTGTTCGATTCGGGCCCGGATGGCGCGGTGTTCAGCGTTGAGGCGTTCCTTCCACTTCGGTAGTGGGCTGCCGTCGCGAGGTTTGCGGTGGGGGATAATCGCTTCGGGGTTGCCCTGGTAGCCGCCATCGGCCATCACCGTTCGCCCGGCGAGGGCGGTGGCGATTCCGCTGGTGCGGTAGGCGACGGTGTCGTTGCGGTTGCCGGGTTGCGGCTTGCCGAGGGCGATGACCCGGCGGGTGTTGGTGTCGATGGCGACCTGCAGGTTGGCCGAGTACCGGTAGTTCTTGCTCTGGGCGGCCAGGCGGTGGTCGCCGGTGGGTACCAGGGTGCCGTCGACGATGGCGATCTGGTCCCTGGGCCGGCGGCGCACCGGCGCGAGGGCCAGGAGACGCCCGAGGCTGTCGATGACCCGGTGCGCGGTCGAGTGCGAGACGCCGAACAGCAGTCCGAGCTGGCGCATCGTGAGGTTTGTGCGCCAATACGCGGCGACCAGCAAGACCCGATCCGCGAGGTGCAGTGCCCATTGCCGGCCCGGGCGGCCATCGGCGATCGCGGAGCCGCCACGGGCGGCAACCAGGCGCACCAGCCGCCGAAACTGAGTAGGGCGCAGGCCGGTGAACGGGTGAATCCAGTCTGATCGGGACGCGGTGATCGTTTGCACACGGACATCGTTGCCGATCGCTACCTGGCGTCCCGAGTTGGGTTAGTACGGGTCGGCTGAGGGGCGTAGCTATGCAGCGGCGCTATGCCGAGCCGAGCCGAAACTCGCGCAGTGTGTGCCAGGAGTCGGGTTCCGGCGCCCCGGCAATGAGCCGGACCGCTTCGACAGTGGCGCGGATCGGCAGGTGGCCGGCGACAGCCTCGGCGGCTTGGGCCAGGACGCGCTTCGGGGCGTCATGGCCGATGGTTAGATGCGGTACGGCGTCGGCATGGGCGCCGGCATACGGCGGAGCCTCAGGGAATCGCCGCCACACGGCCGCGGTGAGTAGGCGCAACGCGCCATCCGGCTGCGGCGAGAGCCAGACCACCGTATCTCCGAACCACTTGACCTCCGCGAACGAGATATCGAACCGCGGTGTGGCTTCGAAGATCTGGCTCAGGATGGCGAGCACATCGTCGTTGATCCGGTCTGGGGGCAAGAACGGGTAGAGCACGGTCACATGAGCGGGCACTCCCCAGCTGGCCGCGATGTCCAGAGCGGACCGGAAGCGCCCCACGGCCCGCTCGACCTCGGGCACGGCGACGATCAGCGCACTCTCTGTCGGCTCCATCGCCACAGTCTCTGATCATCGCTCCTGACAGTCCACCGGAATTCGTGATCAGAAGAGCTGCGAGACAACCCTTAGCCGAACTTTCCCCTACACAATGTCTTCAGGGGTGGTTGTGAGCTGTTGAAGACACCAGTAGACGTCCGTGGCGCGGTGAGGTGTCCTTCTCAGTTGACCTGCTCTCTCCTCAATCTTTCTGCTCCGACTGGAGTCCTTTCTCAGTCGAAGTGACCCGTGTCCCGTCCCGGGGAGCCAGCTCTTGTCTCACTGTACGGGCGATCTTGCGTGCTTCGCCCCATCGAATCTGGCACCGACGCGGCGTCGCCGATGAGTCCTGGGAGGCCGGACGGTCCAACCCTGAAGACAACGGTCAGGAGGTCTCGATGGGCACCGTGGTGCTGTACAAGAGCATGTCGTTGGACGGCTTCGTCGCCGGCCCCGACATCGGCGCGGAACATCCCATGGGAAAGGGCGGCATGCGGCTACACGAATGGATGTTCACCGACCGTCCCGACCCGCGCGACACGGAGGTCATCGCTGCCACGTTCGCCTCGGTGGGCGCGGTCGTGGTCGGCAAGCGCACGTTCGACGTCGGACTGCCCCACTGGCAGGACACCCCCTATCCGGCACCGACCTTCGTACTCACCCACCAGGCCCGTGACGAACTCGCCATGAAGAGCGCGGCGTTCACCTTCGTCACCGCCGGCATCGAGACCGCCCTCAAGTCCGCCTAGGACGCGGCCGAGGACAAGGACGTGATCGTGATGGGCGCCCATACGGGACGGCAGTTCCTGCGGGCCGGGCTGCTGGATGAGTTGCAGATCAACCTCGTGCCCGTGGTGCTGGGCGCCGGAACCCGGCTGCTGGACGACCTGGGCCACACTGAGTTGGAGCGTACGCAGGTGATCGCCTCCGACGCGGTCACGCACCTGCGGTTCCGGGTCGTGAAGTAGCGAGCAATCCTGTCCGCCCCTGACCACGCGACGCCCTGCCTCGGGGCCTGCCAAGCCGCCAGCCCGCAGCGGAACGCTTCGCAGTTCAGGCGGCTGCCCGAGGCGCGCTCCGGAGGGCGCGGCCGGCGCGAGTCTGCGCACGGTGCGCCGACTGGTGCCGCAAGGACTGGCGAGCCTCGGCCGAGACGACGCCGCTGAGCAGTCCCATGGCGAGGGCGTCAGCGAGGCGCTGGTCGATGCCGTTCATCCGCTTACGCAGCGCGTCGACGGTGATGCCCAGACGCGCGGCGATCGGTTCGATGGCTCTGCCGCCCAGCCGCAGGTCGATGTAGGGCTCGAGGTCACCGGCCTCGAGCAGACCGAGCCGGGCGGCCCGGCGCACCAGCAGGTCGGGGTGGCCGTAGGGAACCTGCGGCGCGCGAGGACCGATGACGTGCTCCAGGTCCTGCACCGGCACCGCGGTGCCCACGCGACGCAGCATCTCGTGACCGGCCCGCCAGGCGGCCATGCACAACGCCGCGTACGGGGCCGGCTTGGCCAGGTCGACGCGGTCGCGCAGGGCGGTGAGGAAACCGGTGAGAATCTCCGCGTCCAGGTCGGCCCCGTCACCGGACCACCCCACGTGCAGCCGCCCGGCATGCCGGCGCAGCGCGGGCAGCGCCATCGCCACCGCCGCGATGACCCAGGACGGTCCTTCCAGGCGAGCGCGGCGAACCAGGTCCCGCCACACCGCGTCACGCGCCGCGTAGGCGCGCGGATGGCGCAGGAGCCAGTCCCGCAGCGCCGGCAGTGTCATGACACCGGCCGGCAGACCGGTGCCAGGTCCGAGCGTGTCCAGATCGAGTGTCATGGGCTCGGGGCCCGTGGTCAGTGCCGCGAAGGCAGCCTCGACAGCGTCCAGCGGCGAGTCCGGCCAATTCGAGGCGGACACGGTCATGTCACACACTCCCCAAGGCGATCGTCGGCGACACGCCGAGGGGATGTCCCCCGGCGCGGAAGACACCGATTGCGCCACAGCGTCCTCACAGACCTCTGACAGCCCAGGCCAGCAACACGACCGCACCTGCCACCGCACCCGCCACGCACCCACACAGACAACGGCTGCCGTCCGCACCGCATCCTGGCACCGGCCTGACAAACCGGCTCTGACCTGCGCGTCGACATCGCCAGGGCGGTGATGACACCAGCCGCGCCTGCGGCCCAGACGGCCACGCCGTCCCCTCGACCGAACCTGACAGCGCTCTGACCATCGCCACGGGTGCCGCCGGCCGTCTCTGACAGCCTGCCGCGCTGTCGGACACCGCCCATACGCGACACGTGGCACGGCGTCTGACGCGGTGGCCGCGCCAGGCCTGACAGTGGCACCGACGGATGACAGACATGGCGGTCGTCGACGAGGCGCTCCTGACCGCGCTGAACCTGGCACACGCGCGATGACCACGACCCGGCACACGTCTGACAGCGCCGGCCACTCCAACGTCATCCGCCGCCGCTGGCTGTCCGTCACCTTCTGACAGGGCCCCGGCGCGACAGCCGCCCGGGCACGGTTGACCGATCCAGGGCGTCACGCATCCACGACCGACGGTGCTGTCAGAGCTCTGTCAGACCGGCGGGGTGTCCGCCACAGCTGACAAACGCCGATTTGAGGGTGTCAGCGCATCACGGCGCGGCGCGGAGCCCACATCCACATGAACGAGCACACGCCGCAGCACCCACACGACCCTGTCCCGCCCGTCGACCCACCCGAGGCCGACCCGACCCTGACCGACGTGGTCGCCGGTGACCCACCGGTACCGATCACCGTGTGGCGCACCGCCCGCACCGACGCCGACATCAGCCACAGCATCGGCGCCCGGCTGGCCTACCGGCTCGTCGCCGCCTACAGCCGCCCCGGCGACCCGGTCGTCGACCTCACCGACGACCACGCCCTGGCCGCCGTCTGCCAGGCAGGCCGCCGCCGACACCACCCCGGCTGGTTCACCGACGTCTGCAGCCTCATCATCGGCCCCGCCACCGCACCGACCCCGCCCGACCCCGCCGCGCCGCCCGCCGAGGGGGACCTGCCGGACATGGGCGGTTGGTTCGGCGACGACCTCACCGACCCCGACCTGCCCCCGTCCACCCACCCGACCACCCCGTCCCGCCACGGCACCTCACCGCAGGAGGCGATCAGCCTCGTCGTGGCCCACTGGCCCCTCGACCCCGCCGGCGCCACCAACCGGATCCGGCTGGCATGGCTGCTGACCGCCTGCGCGCGTCTCCTGCGCCCCGGCGGCTGCCTCGTCCTCGTCGTCACCGTCCCCACCACCACGCCCACCGGGCCGGAGGACTTCACCCCGGTGGCCACCGCTGCCGCGTCCATGGGCCTGGGCTACCTGCAGCACATCGTCGCCGTCACCGCCGACACCGAAGGGGACGCCTTCATCTACCACGTCACCGACGAGGAACTCCTCACCATCGCCCAGCAGGCCAGCCCTGGTCGGTGGAGGGTGGCGCACCTGAAGGTCCACGCAGACCTGTTCGTGTTCAGCCCCGTACCCGGACCGGACACCAGGCAGGCGACCCGACGGCGGCGCGCGGGCGGTGACCGCCGTGACTGACCACACCCCCGTCCCACCCAGCCGGGGCCGTCACGGCGATGCCGAGGACGCCCACCCCGGCCGGCGCCAAGACGACAGCCACCGTGAGAGCAGTGGACGTCACCAGGCACCGGACCAACCACAGCGCCTGTCGGTGTGGGCCACCGCGCAGCAGACCGGACCAGTTCAACGCAGCGGTCGCTACACCGCCGAGTCCGTCAAACACCCCGCCCGGATGCTCCCCGCCATCGCCGCGCACGCCATCGCCACCTACACCCAGCCCGGCGACCTCGTCCTCGATCCCATGTGCGGGATCGGCACCACCCTGGTCGAAGCGATCCACGCCGGCCGCGACGCGATCGGGGTGGAATACGAGCCGCGATGGTCAAACATCGCGGACGCCAACATCACCCACGCCCAGCAACAGGGCGCCGGCGGCCGAGCGTCCGTGGTCCGCGGCGACGCCACCCGCCTGCGATCGCTGCTGCCCGCCGCCCTCACCGGGCAGGTCGCCCTGGTCGTCACCTCACCGCCGTACGGGCCCACCGTTCACGGCCTCGTCCGACCCGGTGCTGATGGGGTGGCGAAGTTCGACAACGCCTACAACGACGGCACCGACAAGGGGAACCTCGCCTACCGGGACCTCACTGGTCTCACTGATGGGTTCGAGCAGATCCTGTCCGGCTGCGCGGTGCTGCTGCGCCCCGGCGGCACGGTCGTGGTCACCGCCCGTCCGTGGCGCAAGAACGGTCAGCTCGTGGACCTGCCGTCTGCGGTCATCGCCGCCGGCGTGCGTGCTGGCCTGGTCCCGACCGAGCGGTGCGTCGCCCTCCTCGCCGCCGTCCGCGACGGGCGGCTCGTCGCCCGGCCGTCGTTCTTCCAACTCCAAGCCGTGCGCAAGGCCCGCACCGCCGGCACCCCACTGCACCTGATCACCCACGAGGACGTGTTGATCTTCCGCCGGCCGGAACTACCCACGGAGGTCGCCGATGACTGACGACCACCCCCGGGCAACAGGGTCGGGACCGGTGTGCGGGAGGTGGCGTGAGTGACCACGTTCCCGGGCCGCGGATCGGATCGCTGTGCACCGGCTACGGCGGCCTCGACCTGGCCGTCGAGCTGGTGCTGCGCGGCCGGCTCACCTGGTACGCCGAAACCGACCGACACGCCCGCGCCGTCCTCGCCCACCACTGGCCCGCCGTGCCCAACCTCGGCGACATCCGCACCGTCGACTGGACCCACGTGCCGCCCGTCGACGTCCTCACCGCCGGCTTCCCCTGCCAGGACATCTCCAACGCCGGCAAACGCGCCGGCATCACCGGCCCTCACTCCAGCCTCTGGCAACACATCACCACAGCCCTTCGCCATCTTCGACCCCCACTCGTCTTCGTGGAGAACGTGGCCGCCCTCCGCAGACGCGGACTCGACGTCGTCCACACCGACCTGGCCACGCTCGGGTACGACACGAGCTGGCTGTGCCTACGCGCATCCGACATCGGCGCCGCCCACCGACGCGACCGGCTGTTCCTGCTCGCCGCCACCAGAGGCGGGGGAGAACGTGCGGACACTGCCCACGCCCTGCGCCCGTGACGGCAAGGGACCCGGACACCAGAACGGGCTGCCCGACGTCATCGAACCCCACGGCACCCGCCACCAGCTGTTGCCGACCCCACGCGCCAGCGACACCGGCACCCCCGGCCGCCGCGCAGGCGACGGCTTCCGGCCGCCGCTGTCACAGGTGCTCCTGCCCACCCCGCGGGCGACGGACGGGCAGAAAGGCTGCCCGGGACAACGGGGCTCCCACGGCGACCTCACCCTGCCGTCCGCAGCCGTGCGATGCGCAGCGCCTGCCCTACCCACGCCCCGGGCCTCCGACGCGCGAGGCCCCGGGCACCACGGCGGCGGCGCCGACCTACGCACCACCGTCGCCCAGCTCGCCACCAGCAAACCGGGAACACCCGATCAGGCGACCTGGGGGATCTACGCACCGGCGATCGCCCGCTGGGAGCTCCTGATCGGCCGGCCCGTTCCCGCGCCCACCCAACCCGGCCAGCACGGCAAGCCCGTGCTCGCACCGCCGTTCGTGGAATGGCTCATGGGCCTACCCGCCCACTGGGTCACCGACCCCACCCTCGATCTCCCACGCACCGCCGCGTTACGCGTCCTCGGCAACGGCGTCGTCCCCGCCCAAGCGGCGACCGCCCTACGCCTTTTGCTCTGCAGCCACCGCTGACGGCCACCACACGCGGAACCCTTCGCGGGCGGCCCCATGCGGCCGCCCGCGAAGAGCCGCGTCAGCCCGGGCCACGTCAGCCAACGCTCCTGGGAGCCCCCAATGCACTCGAACTTGCCCCGCCAGACCGCTCGCCCGCCCGGCACCCCTTTGGCTGAGGTCGGGCAAGGCGTGGGTGCGTATACGATCCGCCCATGCCGGCGCCCCTCTGGACCCACACCACCAAGTGGCTCGGGGACACGAGCATTATCTGGCTGTCCGGAGAACTGGATTTGTCCGCCCACACGGACGTCCGAGAACTGTTCACCGAGGAGCTTCGGCACCCCGAGCTCACCCGCCTGCATATTGATCTGTCAGCGGTTACGTTCATGGACTCCACCGTGCTCGGCGCGCTCCTCTACGCCTACAACGCCACCGAGAACTCAGATCGGCAGCTCACCATCGCGCCGAGTGAGTTTGTGCGGCGGATTCTGAACGTCACCGGGTTGTCGCACCTGTTCGTCATAGCGGACAGGTGATTCGCTCAGGCTTGTGCCGCACGGCTCGCGGCAGCTTGCAGCACCGTGCCGACCAGGCCGCGGCGGCGCTCCCGCTTCGGCCACCAGCGCACGTCAGTCTCCAGCGTGATCCGCGGCGTCTTATGCCGGAGCATGCGCTGCACCTCTTGCGGGTCGGCGTGGTTCGTGATCAGGGTCGTGGCGAAGAAGCGCCGCAGGGCGTGGAACCTTCCGTGCTCCTTCGGCCAGCCGGCCGCATCGCGCCAGTCCGCGCACTCCCGCGACCACGTCCGGTCGGTGAACGGATTGCCGCGCGTGGTGGTGAACGGCAGCGGCACACAACGACGGACCGGGCCCGAGGGATGTCAACCAGTTCGGCGAAGCCAGGTGGGAACTCCCGGACGTGCTCGCCGAGGACCTGGCAGACGATCGGGTCCAAGTCAAGGCGGCCCTGAACGGGCCGCACGCGCCGCCGCCTGGGCGCGCGCCGGCTGCTGCCGCTGTCGCTCTGCGGCCGTCACGCCTGATGGCCCGGCGACTGGCGCGGAGAGCGGAGAGCCCGGAGGGCCGCCGCAGCACGGCAGGGCGTTGACCCGTGATGTTGTAAGCCGGCAGCCGGCCGGGCCGCGCGGCCACGAGCCCGCGCGGCGTGGGGGAGGGGACGCCGGCGGCGTCGGCGAGCTTGCGGCGGCCGCGGGGTTGCCGTTAGAGCGCCCTACCTTCCATTGCAGGCCCGCCGGTGGTAGTCGTACGGGCTGACGCGGACGGGGCAGGTATGGCTTTTATTGTTAGCCGGGGTCACCGATGATGTCGTGGCCGCGGAGAAGGGCATCGATCTTGTAGTTCGGGCCGATGCTGCGCCGCTGGCGGCATCCACGGAGCCCTCGACCGGGCTCCTCGAAGACGTCCTCGCCTTCGAGGAGTCGTTCGGCGCTGCACGGCGAGCGCAAGGAGGACGCCGCGCTGCCGGTGAGCTGGCGGCGATGGACTCCTGTGATTCAGCGCGCGCGGCGGTAGTGCATGGCCACCGCGCCGTTGCGGAGCGGCTCCGCTGAGAGCAGCTCGAGCTGGCGCGTGCCGGGCAGCCCGCCCTGGTGCAGCGTCGGGCCGTGGCCGGCAATCCTGGGATGGACGAGCATCTTGTACTCGTCGATCAGGTCCAGCCGGTCGAGCTCGGTCGCGAGCTTGCCGCTTCCGAGGAGGACCCCGGCCGGGGTCGCGTCCTTGAGCTTCTGCACGCCCTCGCGCAGATCACCGGCGATGTGGTGGCTGTTGGCCCACGGGAAGTCCTTGCGCGTCGACGACACCACGTACTTGGGTTTGGCCTCGAGCTTGACCGCCCACTCGCGCATGGCCGGCGGCGCCTCCTCGTCGCCGCGGGCGACGGCCGGCCAGTAGCTCTCCATCATCTCGTAGGTGACGCGACCCCACAGCATTGCCCCGCCCTCGTCCATGAGACGGGTGAAGAAGGCGTGCGTCTCGTCGTCGGCGATCCCCTCCCGGTGGTCGACGCAACCGTCCAGGGTGAGGTTGAGGCTGAAGATGAGCGGTCCCATGGCCGGCGAGTCTAACGCCACCAGGGCGTCGGCCCAGGCGGGCGTCGCGTCAGCGAGCTCGCGGTACACGCGCCCTGTCTCGTTGAAGTCGTCGGTCTGGGCGAGCCTGCGCTCGCTCGCGGGCGGTGGCCATGCCGCCCTCCTGGGTCGTGGGCTGAAGCTGAAGCTGCCCGTTTTCGCCGCGTCTCGCTCGGCCGCTTCGTGACCAACGCGTCAGTCGCCGGTGGGCGGCTTGATCTTTCCGAAGTCGTCGAGTCGGGCCGCGGTCCGAGGGAAGTCCGAGCCGCTGAGCTGACGGACCAGCCGCAGGCCCCGGTCGTCCGGGTCCATGGTCGGGCGGCCGGTGCCGTTCATGTACGTCGATGTCAGTGAGCCGCCGGCCCAGGTGCCGTCGGGCCGGAGCGACACCTTGAGCACGGCACCCCAGCCGAACCGGCCGTCGTTGCTGAGTGAATTGCCTCCGCCAGCGAAGTTTCCGAGGCTGTACGCGATCAGCCGGCCCTTGTAGAACTCCATGCCGCGCAGCACGTGTGGACCGTGCCCGACGATGAGGTCGGCGCCGGCGTCGATCATCGCCTTGGAGAACGTGACCGGGTCGCCCCGGTTCTCGCCGAGGAACATCTCGGTGCCCGGGCGCACCCGGGTCTTGTCCGCGCCCTCGCCGCCCATGTGCACCTGCACAACGACCAGGTCGGCCATGGTGGCCGCCTTGGCGACCACCCGCTTCGCCTCGGCGATGTCGATCACGCTGTTGGACCAGACGTACGACGAGAAGCCGGCGACCGCAACCTTGACGCCCTGCACCTCGATCACAGTGATCTCGTCGGGAGCGCCGGTGTGCGCCAGGTCGTACTTTTCCAGGGCCTTCCGGGTGTTCTCATAACCCTTCGGACCGTAATCGTAGCCGTGGTTGTTTGCCTGGTTGAGGAGGACGAAACCGGCGTCGCGCAGGTGGGCGGCGTACTCCGGCGGCGCCCGGAACTGGAAGCAGCGGGTGGAGTGGGCACCGCACTTGCCGGTGCCCGTGTCCACGGTCAGTGGTTCTTCGAGGTTGCCCATCACCAGGTCGGCCTGCAGCGCCCGCTCGACCGAGTCGAAGAACCCCTTGCCGCCGTCCGCGGGCAGCCGGTTCGGGGCGTTGCCCATGATGATGTCGCCTGTCGCGGAGAGCGAAACGACCCGCTGGGGCCGGGCCGCCGAAGGCATGTTCGCAGTTGGGAACGGGGCGCCGGTCTTCGAGGGTGGCTCAGTCCATCGAGCGGCCGGCGTGCCACAAGCCGCAACCAGCACAGCAAGGACCAGGACCCCTAGAGCGAGCACCGACCTACGGCCGAGATTGAACGGAAGGCTGCCGTTGAGGTTGCGCATCGATCAGGCCACAACGCTTTCTGAGGTTGGTCGGGTCGGACCGCCGGCCGCGAGGCGCGACGCGGGCACCCCGCCTGCGACGAACACCACCGCGCCGGTGGCCCCGGACAGCGTACGGACGGCCGCCAGCGTCAGGTAGTCGCCGCTGACGGCGGTGATGGCCAGCGACGCGGCGGTCAGCGCCATGGCGAGGCGGAACGCGGTGGCCGCGCCGAGGCGGCGTATCAGCCCGCGTGTCAGTAGCGCGCCGAGCAGGTAGCCGAAGCCGTTGGCCGTGCTCATGGCGCCGGCTGCTGCCAGCGTCCAGCTGAGGTCGTCCCGCATCGCCGGCAACAGCAGCCCGTAGGCGAAGCGTGCGAAGCCGAGAGCGGACGCGGTGCCCAGGGCGAGCCGCAGGGCCGGCCACAACGGCGCGGTCAACGTCATCAGCCCTCCCGGTGATCGAACTGATCGGTACGAACTCGGGAGATGCTAGCAGTAGAAGGAACCGCTCGGTACCATCTATCTCGTGCCGGTACCCAAGGGATCAACGATCGACCCGGAGCGCACCCGCTCGGGCATCATCGACGCGGCGTCCCCGCTGCTGTACGAGCGGGGCCTCGACGGCATCGGCGTCGCCGAACTGTGCTCGCGCATCGGCGTGTCCAAGGAGACTCTCTACCGGTACTTCGGCACCAAGGACGGCCTGATCCAAGCGGTGCTGCAGGCGCGTAGCGACCGGGTGACCTCCTGGATCGCCGCGGCCGCGGCCGCCGCCGGAGAGGATCCCCGCGAGCAGCTCGCCGCCGTGTTCGATGAGCTCCATCGGTGGTACGAGGAGCCGACGTTCCGTGGCTGCGCCATGCACAACGCCGCAGCGCAACACCAGTCCCAGCCCGTCATGGGTATCACCGCGCGCCACCTGGACCGCCGCCTCGACCTCCTGACCTCCATCGCCCGGCGCGCCGGCGCAGCCGACCCGGATTCCGTCGGGCGACAGTTGCTCCTCCTGGTCGAGGGTGCCACCCTGATCGCCGCGCACTACGACCGAACCAGCGCCGGCAAGCACGCCAAGCAGGCCGCCCTCGCCCTGCTGGCCGCCGCCCCCCGCGTTGGCGCCTGACTCCTCCGGCCGCACGTCAACCCGCTCGGTGCGCCTCGGGCACGGCACTAGAGTGGCCGCCATGCAGACAGGACCCGAGTCGCGCCGCGACGGCGGAATCACCGCGCTGGTGGAGGGATTCTTCGCGGCGAGCTGGTTCGGGTGGGGGCAGGCGGACCCACCGGCCTGGCTGCCTCCGTGGCTGACCGTCGGCAGCATCGCGGCGCTGCTTGTCGCCGCAGTCGGCGCGGTGGTCGGCTTCACCAGCCCGGCCTCCACCGCCGCGATCAACAGCCGGGCCGCCGGCCGACGCTACGGGACCATCGTGGGCATCGAGTTCACGCTTGCCGGGCTCGGCGCAGTGCTTCTGGGCATGCTCGGCCTGCCGGCGTACATTCCGGTATGGATCTGCGCCGTGGTCGGGGTCCATTTCCTGCCGCTGACGGCGGTGCTGCGGGACCGCAACCTCATCGCGCTCGGCGTCCTGCTCACCGCGACGGCGGTCGCGGCCCTGATCACCGGCCTCACCACCGCAGTCGCGCCGAGCGCTGTCACCGGCGTAGGCGCCGGACTGTTCCTGTCGGTCTTCGGGGCCGTCGCGCTCGTCAGGGCGCTGCGCCAGCCGCGCCCCCGTCCGCAACCGGCCTGACCCGAATCCGCGGCGGTCTCACCCGCCGCCGCGCACAGAGCCCACGCCGCGCCTGATCGAGGCGCGCACCTCCCGGTTCGCCGTCGTAGGGTCGGCTCCGGCGGCCCGGAGCAAGTCGCTCGCGGCGGTGCGTAGCTGGGTGACCACGGCCTCGCCGAACTCGTTGAGCCCCTGCGCCTGGGCCCGGCCGGCGGCCTGTACGGCGTCGTCGATCTTCTGCTGCGTCCTGCCGATGTGCCGCGCGGACCGGTGCTCCCGACGGAGCAGCTCGACGGCATCGGCGAGCTGGCCCACGCCGGCGCACAGATCGGGAGAGATCCGTTCCCCATACTCCAGCGCCATCGCCGACCGGCGGGCCAGTGCAGAGCGGCGTATGCCGGCTAATGCACAGCAGCCATCGGCATCTACAAGAGCACGCGGGCAGCCGCCAGGTGAGGCGACTGCTGCACCTAACGTTCGTTGACTACTCAGCGTGAATACCAGCAGCCCAGCCAGTCGCCCTGCTTCGCTGTGAACAGTGCGCCGTAAAAGAGCAGGAGTTGGCGGGGTGGTGGCGTAGCGGCAAACCAACGTGTAAGTTGCAGCTTACACGTTTGGAGGTGGGGTGGTGCTTGACCTGGCCGCCGTGCTCAACGCCCTGGCCGATCCATCGCGGCGGGTGCTGCTGCAGCGGCTCGCGCACGGGCCGGCCACCTCCGGGCAGCTCGCCGAGCTGCTCAGCGTCAGCCGGCCGGCCACCTCGCAGCACCTGCAGGTGCTGCAGGCCGCCGGCCTGGTCCGTTCGACGGCGCTGGGCCGGCACCGGTGGCACGAGTTGGCGCCGGGCCCGCTCTACCTGGTGGAGCAGTGGGTCCGCAGCCTGGCCGACACATGGGCCGCCGCCCCAACGCTGGACGACCGCGCCGGGGCACCGCAACGAACCGCCGAATTCCGCAAGGAGAACACGCCGTGACCCAGCCCGTGACCTACGTCGAGCTGAACTCGCCCGACCTGCCCGCGTCCACCGCATTCTTCCGCGCCGTGTTCGGCTGGGAACCCCAGCCGTTCGCCACCCCGGAGTACCTGGTGGCCCCGCACGGCGACAGCCCCGGCGTCGACACCGCCCTGCTGACCTCCCGAGACGGGCAACCCCGGGCGGTGCCGGTCATCCGGGTCCCGGACCTGGACGCGGCAACCGCCGCGGTCGGCGCGCACGGCGGCACGGTCGTCGTACCGCCGTTCGAGCTGGCCGGCGTCGGCCGCGGTTGCTACGTCATCGACCCCGCCGGGCTCCTGCTCGGGCTGCACGCCTACGACCAACGCTGAACGTGGCGGGCATGGTGATGCTAGAGGCGCGGGAACGATCGCTTCTTCCGCCAGCCGTGCGCGTCGACGAAACCAGCTGAGGTCCTTAACCGACCGGATCGCCGGCCCGATGAAAGGGCACTCAGACCAGGTGCTGGTGCCGGTCTGCGTAGTAGGGGGTCCCACTCCAGGGGGCGGCGGCAAGCTGGCGCTGGTCGTCAACGTGGTGCCACCGGTCCTCGGGCAGGCTCACCAGCCAGTGCCCGAGGGACCCCATCGCCAGCCCGCCGCCGGCGAATTCCCAGGTCACCACGGTGTCGGGTTGGCTGGCTAGCCAAAGGTGGCCGCGGGAGCGGATCACCTCGGCGTTCACCTCTTCGAGGACGTTGTGCAGGCGCTGGGGGTGGAAGGGCCGGCGTCCGCGGAAGACGGTGGAGACGACTCCGCAGTCGGGCTCCGGCTCGTGCGTGCCGAGGATGGAGCCCTGCAGACCGCAGGCGAGAATCCCGGGGGTATCCGGCCGGTGCCGGTGGGTGTGGCGCAGCTGACGGGTCAGCTTTCCGGTACGACTGGAGTGACGGCCTAAAGCAGTTCGACTAGCGCCGCAGTGGCCCCTCGGTGGGCCGCGGTCCTCGACATCAGGCAAGTATGCCGGTACACCCTGCGATGTCTTGACCTGAGCCAACAGTCAGCGTTCCGACAAGGCCCCTGCCCTTCCATACGACTCCCATCATGAGCGGCATCGTCGGTGGTAGACGCTGACATCCGGATCTGCCGCAGTGCGCTCGCTGCTGGACAACGCACGCGAGTGTCTACGCGCAGCGACCGTCTGTTCTCGTGGCCGTCGCCTGGCGCGCCGGCTCAGTGGTCGACTTCCTGTGCTGCGGCGGCGATCGGCTCGAGCTCCGCGATCAGCTCGTCGAGCTCGTCGGCGGTGAGTACGTCGTACGCCGGCGCGGCCAGCTCGTCGGTGATGGCCTCGATCCGCTCCTTGGTCTGGCGGCCGGCGTCGGTGAACCCGCCGGCGGCGTCCACGAGGCCGCGGCGGCGCAACCCGTCGACGACAGCGGCGAGCTGTGCCTTGGGCAGGTGGTGGATCCGGCCGAACTCCTCCGCCCTCATGCCGAGGGAGAGAGCGAGGAGGACGTGGGCCTCGGTGCCGCCGATGCCGTGGGCGAGGAGGGCGACGTTGTGGCCGTCCCCGCGGTGCTCCCGCAGCAGCGTCGCCGCGTGCCAGAGCCTGGCCACCGGCTCGGCGGGCACGTCGAGCGCCCGCAGTCCGGCATACAGCGCTCGGCCCTCGGTCGGCGCGCTGACCGCCGCCCGGGTGGCCAGGTCGGCGACCCGCACCAGATCGGGGGAGTCGGCGAGCTGCCCGATCCTCTGCCGCAGCGCTGCGGCGCTGCCCCGCTCGCGCACGGCGATCGCCTCCTGTGGGGTGGTCTTCCCCCAGACCCACGGGATGTGGCGCGCCACCTCGCCGTCGGCGAAGTTGTAGAAGACCGCGTGCACCACCTCGGCCGGCGCCAGCCCCAGCGGCGCGGCCCGGCCCGCGAAGTACCCGTCCCAGTAGTTGCGCATGCCCAAGGCCAGGAACGCCTCGTTCGGCACCTCGGAGAAGGTGACGGTGGCGATCGGCTCGACGAGCTCGAACATGCGGTGGATCTTGGCCAGGGGGTGCTGCATGGGTCGGCATCTCCTGTGGTCGTGACCGCGCCCTCGTGGGTGCCTCACCCTAGCTACGAACAACGCGGCCCGGATACGACAACTCCGGTCGACATCAACCCAGCCAAGATCAGGCTTACTCTCATGCCGCCGTTCGCGCACGGCGGCCTGTCATCGTCATGATCGACGCTTCGTGCGCCTCGAGTGTCGAGCGAACGTGGAATCCAATGCGAGCTGCGAAGCTATTAGCCCGTGGTGTCGCTGGTGACTGAGGCATTTTGGCGGAATGCGAAAAGGTCTGCCGCGGGGGCAGCCGGATCGACGGATCGACCGCCCGCATCGCCAGGAGGCCGGGTATCGCACCACGGCGGATTGCGTCGTCGATCGCCTTTCGAGCGTCGGCCGGCAGGCGGTCCCAGATCGCGGCGGGCGGCGCAGAGATGGCAAGGTGCACCGACACGGTCGGGGAGGCTCGTTCCGCAACGCTGGCCGCACCCCGGGCATCAATGGTCCAACACGTTCTTCAGTCTCGAGCTCACGTTCGTCGCCACCAACCGGATAAGGTCGGCCCGCCTCCTCGACCGCTTGATCACGTTACCGTTCATGCCGCGATCCGCGCTACGCCGCGTGGCGGCTATGGTTCCCGCCGCAGACGACGTTGTCGCCGTACCAGATGATTGGTCGGCACGCATCCTGAGCCAGCCCGACGGCGTGGTCTCGTTGATTGATGAGCAGGCAGTCCAGATGGAGGTCTTCCATGTCGACACTGCTGTGGCCCGCGATCATATCGAGCATGTCCGCGCTGCTCGGAGTAGCGATGGGTGGCTTCCTAACCGCACGGGTGCAGAAGCGGCAGTGGGCTCGGGGCCAGCAAATCGAGGCGTGTGCGGCGATCGTGGTCGAGTCGACCCGCGTTCAGCTGTCACTACGTGGGCAGTGGAAGCACGACCAGCGTGTCGACTGGATGCCATGGAATGAAGCCCTCGCGAAGATCAGCCTGGTCGCCGATCGAGCGGTCGTCGAGGCTGCGGGCGAGGTAGATGCGGTGTTCTGGCAGCACAGTGACCGCATCGACCGCAGCGAAATCGCCGATGAGGCCGCGTGGTTCGTGGCGACGGAGCTGATGGAGGCCGCGCGGTTGGGGTTCGTCAATATAGCGAAACGTCACGTTTTGGGCTCAGCGGACCGGCTAGACCGGCTGCCGGTACGCCGGCCAAGCGGCTACCTGCCGGGCGTAGGCACTGCGCCCAGCCCGTCCGACCCACCGTGACCTTGTTCCACCGCGCCGCCTGCCGACCCTGTCGCCCACAGCGGCATCCGCACATCCGCCGAGCGAGCGCACCGGCTTTGCAGTGCATCACCGTCCGTACGCCGAGCCGCCGGTTCACCGCGTCTGGAGACGCACGCACGTGCCCATGTGCGGATGGGAGGTCGGGCCAGGCCGGGGTCAGTCACAGCAGGCCGCGCTCGCGTAGCCGGGCGAGCCGGTCCGCCGGCAGGCAGTCGGCCAGGTTCCGCTCCAGGTCGACCAGCTCAAGGTCGACCGGGTACACCACGAAGTCGTCGGCGACTGGCAGCGTGTCCGACCAGTCGCGGAGGTTGAGCCGAGCCGCCACCGCGCACAACAGTCGCCGGCCCACCTCGGATCCGGCGGCGGCATCGAGGTCGCTGGCGTCGAGCAGGGCGAGCTCCTGTCGTACCAGCCGCACCGATCCTGCGTCGTCGAGGTCGACGTCGGTACTGGTCTCGAAGTCGGCCGGCGACCATGCTGCCTGGGCGTCGATCGCCGCCAGGGAGGCGCGCTCGTCCTCAGTGGCCCCGTGTACCTCGAAGGACAGCGCGTCCGATCGGTAGTAGCTCAGCGCGACGCAGGCGGCGGGGCCGTCGACCGGCAGGCGCGCCACGGCGTCCGGGATCAGCGTGAGGAAGGCGTCCTCGATGGTCCGGCACGCCGCTTCGAGGTCTAATCCGGCCGGCGGCCGCTCATAGCGGACCTCGGACCGACGGCCCATGACCTCGTCGATGCGGACCAGGCCGCGGTCGTCGTGCTCCGCCGTCAGCACCGAAGGCGCCCGGCCGTCGTGCTCGATCTCGACGCGGCTGATCCGCCCATCGGTGTATGCGTACGACTCCCGCCCCGAGCCGCCCCGCGCGACCGTGTCGGCCGAGCGCATCAACCCGTCCACGAAGCGGTAGTCGTGCAGGTAGATGGGCCCGTTCGTATCGAAGTGCGCCGCCTCGACCACGTCGCCGTCGTGGCGGATGAACGTCTCGTAGTACAGGCGGCCGTGAAGAAAGCCGCTGTACTCCTCGATAACCACCGCGCGGCCCTCGGCGTCGAACCCGATGCGGAGGACATCCCGATCCACCGACGGTCTGGCGTCCAACCGGCGGCCAGCCTTGAGCAGGTCCCGTTCGAAGTGCAACGGACGAAGATCAAGACCCGGCCAGGTGTACCAGTCCCAGCGCCCGACGAGCGCGGTCGCCGCTCTCTTCCGGGAGTCGTACTCGCCAGCGAGCCGGGCGAACCGCGCGGCAAGATCGGACATGTCCGGGATCCTACTGGTCGCCTCGCCGGACTGGCCGCCGCGCACATCCGGATCTGCCGCGAAGTGCTCCTGCCGTGGACCTACGTCAGAGGCGAGTTGCCGTCGCCCGAATGTCGGCCGGCCGTCGCACCTGGTCGACGATGCCGCCGCGGACACCGAGGCTGCCTCGCGCGGCCCGGTAGAAGCCGTCACGAGTCTCATCGGCTCGCCGAACCAGCTCCGTCAGATCGCCGGGCGGTTCCGGCAAGGAACGCGCCGCCTGCTCCAGCGCTCGTACGGCGTGACGCCATGCCGAGGCCGCACCTACGGTGAGCTCATCACCGAGCAGCAGAACCGACTCCCAGGTCAGGGTGTGCCGCACATCCGCCTCAGCCAACCGGGCTAATCCCTCTTCGCCGTCAAGTGCCGGGGTCCGGGCGCCGGGCCGGTGGGCGCTGAGCATTCCCAGCGCCAGCAGATGGACCTCCTTCACGGCGCGCGTGAAATCAGCGTAAGCGTCCAGCCGCCGCTCGTCCCATCGCACCATTTGACTGCGCCGCCAACGGGCCCGTTCGGCCACTGTCGTGGCAACGATCGTGCCGACAGTTCCGACCACCACCCCGATCAGCGCCGGCACCTGCGTCATCATGGTCTCCAGCAGTCTCACCGACGTCCCCTCGCCGTGGTTGGAATCGGCCCGTCCACCATGACTTGCACTACCTTCAGTTGCCATGCAGGCGACGCCAGGCGCGCCGCAGGGCCCGCATCCACGCTGGTGACCTGACAGACCCGGTGACAGTAGCCTCCTGATTGTCGTCGTGATTGTCTCTGCTGGAGGGACTCCCGCAGTGGACTGACTCCATCGGCGCGCCGCCCTCGTCCGCACCCTCATGCCGCGGGTGGTGCGCGCAGGCGCCGGCGCAGCCGTCACCACGTGTAGCCGGCCATGGTTTGTTTCGGCGTAATGGTTTGGCTCCCCTCTGTGGGGAGTGTGTCGATTTCCGTGTTTGGGCCTGTGGTGTGATCGATGTTGTTAGATGGTGATCCGGTCGCCGTAGGCGAGGATCAGGGCGTTGAGGGCCTTGGCCCAACCGTAGACCCGGCCGGTGATGCTCCCGCCTCCCTTACGTTTCTGCTGGACGACGAGGTAGAGGACCTTCATCGCGGCCTGCTCGGTCGGGAAGTGCCCGCGCCGGCGGGCGGCTTGGCGGAACCGTGCGTTGAGGCTCTCGATGATGTTGGTGGTGTAGAGGACCTTGCGGACCTCGTGGTCGTAGTCCAGGAACGGCACGAACTGCGGCCAGGAGGTCCGCCAGAGCCGGATGACGGCCGGGTACTGATCGCCGAACTCGGCGGCGAAGGCCTCGAACCGGGCCTCCGCAGCCGCGACGGTGGGGGCGGTGTAGATCTCCCGCAGAGCGGGGGTGATCTTCTGCCAGTCCTTGCGGTTGGTGTAGCGCAGGCTGGCTCGCACGAGGTGCACGACGCACTGCTGGTGCACCGCCTGCGGCCAGACCTGCTCGATGGCGTCGGTCATGCCTTTGAGGCCGTCGGAGCAGACCATGAACACGTCCTCGGCACCGCGGTTGCGTAGTTCGGTGAGGTAGCCGGCCCACTGCTTGGCGCCCTCCCCGCCGGTGCCAGCCCACATGCCCAGCACGTCGCGTTCTCCGTCGAGGCTGATCCCGACCACGACGTAGACGGGTCGGTTCGCGACCTGCCCCTGGCGGATCTTCATCACCAGGGCGTCGATGAACACCACCGGATAGACCCGGTCCAGGGGCCGTTGCCGCCAGGCTTCCATCTCGTCCAGGACGCTGTCGGTGACCCGGCTGATCAACTCCCGGGACACGTCGGCGTCATACCCGTCCGCGAGATGCGCGGAGATCTCCCCGGTCGTCAGGCCTTTGGCATACAGCGACAGGATCGCCTCGTTGAACCCGTCCCACCGGCGGGTGTGCTTCGGCACGATCCGCGGCGTGAACGAACCGGCCCGATCCCGCGGGACCTGGATCCGCACCGGCCCGACCTCGGTCTGCACCGTCTTCGCCCCGTGCCCGTTACGGATGTTGACCCGCCGGCCGGTGGCCTCGTCGACGCCGGCCTCGTCGAGGTGCGCATCCAGCTCCGCACCGAGCGCCGATTCCAGGACGGTGCGGGTGATACCCGCGAGGAGCCCGCCCGGCCCGACCAACGAGACTCCATCGGCCTTGGCCCGCTCGACCAACTGCTGCGCGAACTCCACCTCCGCCGGCGTCGGCTGCGGAAGCTGAACAGCGTTCTTCTTGTCTGCCATGACGTGGTCCTTCCCGGACAGGATCAACGTCCTGTCCAACGGACCACACCCAGGTCAAACACGGAAATCTACGCAGTCCCTGATCAGCCAGGGTCCCCACAGGACCCTCGGAGGCTAAAAATCAAGGTAGGTGCCGGGGACGCTACGGCCGCCCCGCCGGGGATCGGGAAGCACGTGGGGAGCAGCCAGGTAAGTGGCTGCAGCGTCTTGCGCGGGGCGGGAGTGGCCAGCATGCGGTGTGACGAAAGACCGGGACCGCCCCTGAGCCGTTCGCCGTCGGGGTCGTCACGGGCCGCCCGCGCCCTCTCAGCGCCTGGCCTCCGCCGGATGTCGCACGACGGACGGGGACCCTGGCGATGCCTCCGGGTGGCATATGCTGCGCCGGCACGACGGGGAGGATGACATGCGACGGTGGCGGGTACGGGTGGCGGTGGCCGCCCTGGCCGGGGCGGTGACGGCGATGGCGGGGTGCGGGGCACCGGCCGGGCTGGACGGCGACCTGACCGACGACTGGCGGCCCGCCGCGGCGGCCGTGCAGTTCAGCCCGAAGGTGGGCGACTGCCACGTGATCGCCGGCCCGTCGAGTTACCTGACCAGCTACCAGCCGGTCGACTGCATGCGGCAGCACCTGCTGGAGACCTTTTACCTGGGCACGTTCACGGGCGCGGTAGCCGAACGGGAAACACCGCCGCCGGTGGGCTCGGCGGTGCTGCGACCTGCGTTTGCCCAATGCGACGCGAAGGCGACCGCGTTCGTCGGTGGCGACTGGCGGGGCGCTCGCCTGACGGTGCAGGTCGCGCCGCCGTCCTCGGGCGGGTGGCAGGGTGGCAGTCGCTGGTTCCGGTGCGACATCTTTGAGCTGGACACGGCCGACGGCGGCTCCGCGCAACGGCATCCGGACGACCACCCGGTGCAGCACACCGGCAGCCTGCGGGACGCGCTGAAGGGCCCGTCACCGCTGGCCTTCGGGTGCCTGAACGAGGACCGGTACGGCGCCTTCGAGCAGACCGGCTGCGCCCGGCCGCACACGTTCGAGTACGTCGGTTCGTGGACGGCGCCCGACACCCCGTACGCGGACGCGGGCCGCGACGAGGACGGCGTGCACGCGAAGTGCCGGGCCCTCGTGGCCCGGTACGCGAAGGTCCCGGTCGACGGCGTGCTGCGCTACCGGACGGGCACCTCGTACCTGGTGCCGGCCGCGGAGGCGTGGGCGCGCGGTGACCGGGGGATCCGCTGCTTCTACTGGTCGGGGGGTCCGAAGGTGACCCACTCGATCAAGGGCGGTGGCACGAAGGCGCTGCCAGTCCGCTGAACGCGGTGCGCCGGCGGAGGCGGGCGGGGCAATCGGGTGAGCCGGGCCGGTCTGGCTGTCCACCGTCGACCGGTGCCCATCATCGCGCTCGGTCGCAGCGGCCTGCCGTCCGGCGTGGGGGTGTTTCGCGCTCGGATCCTCAGCACCGGCACCTGAGCGTGCACGAACCCCGTGCCGCAGATGCTTCTTTAGATCAGGTCATAGCAGCGCGTCGGCCGTGTGGTCAGCCGGCTCGAACAGACGCCGGATTGCCTGCTGAAGGCCAAAAGTCTCGCTGGCCAACCTGAACACCTCGTCCTTGAGCCGCCGCCGAGACCCGCCAGAGGCAGGCGGAGTCCGGTCCTCTAACGAATGCTGTTCAGGTCCTCGAGGACTTCGTAGAGACGCATGAGGCCCTGCCTGGTCTCGCCCACGACCAGAAGAGCTTGCTCCTTGGGTGACCACCTTTGCGTCGAGCTCCGACGCGAGAGCGCCCAGCTCGTCGGCTTGGAGCTCCGCACACTTCACCGCCCAGACGCAGCGGACCGCACGCCACACTCCGGTCGCGGCCCGCCGGACATCCGAGAGTGTGTCGCGCATCTCCACAGCCAGTTGCCGCGCCCAGTCGACCGGGTCTGTCGCTGAAGACGGCTCGCGGTGCGGGGCGAGTCGTTCCATCAGTGCCCAGATTGTCTCCTCTGCCCGGCCGCCTCCTTCATCATGATCGTTGTTGATGGCGCTGACTGACCTCTTCGGGAAGACCGGAGAGGTCAGCAACTCGCGTCTGGACTCGGGTCCCTGGAGCTTGTGTTGGCCTTAGATGGCCGAACGACGGTACGCGGCGTTAGAGCAGCATCCTGCGCCCTGGGCTCGCCTTCGCCTCCGGATGAACCGGCGGATTCCGTGTGCACCGCCAGCCGATGTCCTGCTCGCGCAGCGCGAAGCTCTCGTCGCCTCGGCATCGGGCACGTCTCGGCTAGTCCCGACGGCGCGAGGTATCACGGCCGGTTGCCGAGGCGTGGGTTGCGGCAGGTCGGCGTGTTGCTGTTGATCACCTTTGGTGAGCTGGGCGGCCGTATCTGTCCGGTTCTGGGCGCGTCATCCTCACCATTTGTGTTCGGGCCTTGACGCCGAGGGGTGGTGATCTTAACCTCCTCGATCACTTGGCTCGTGGATTCGGGGGAGCGACGTGGTGGGTGGGTTGGGTTCGTCGCGGTTGTTCGCGCGGCTGGGTTGGTTGGTGCGGCGTGGGGCGTTGCCGATGGCGGTGGCGGTGGGTTTGTCGTTGTTGCCGTTTGTGCCGGCGCAGGCGGCGCCGAAGCCGTCGGCGGATGCGGTGCCGCGGGATCGTTCGGTGCCGGTGTCTGCGGTGAAGCCGAAGAAGGCTGCGCTGCCGGCCATGGAGAAATTTAAGCCAGCCGCGGTGTCGTGGCCGTCTGCGGCTGCAGCGGTGGTGGACCTACCTGTTGCGGCCGACGGGGCGCGGCGGCTTGCCGCCCGAACGAAGGTCGGCGGGCTGCCAGTCGCCGTCGCCCCTGCTCCGGTGTCTGCGAAAGCGGCAGCGGGAGCGGCTGGCGATGCCGCTGTCCCGCCTCGGGTGGCTGTGCGGGTGTTGGATCGGGCGGCGTCGCGGCGGGCTGGGTTTCCGTTGGCGGTGAAGGTGGCGCGGGCGGATGGCCGAAGTGAGGCTGGTCGGGTCGAGCTTGAGCTGGACTATTCGGCGTTCCGGCACGCTTACGGCGGGGACTGGGACTCTCGACTCCAGTTGGTGTCCCTACCGGCGTGCGCGTTGACGTCGCCCGAGTTGGTGGCGTGTCGTGAGGCGAAGCCGTTGCCTACGGTTAATGACTACCGGGCGGGGGTGTTGCGTGCCGAGGTGGAGGTGACGCCGGACCTTCCGGTTTTGTCGGAGAAGGACGCTGCCGCGGCCGGCCTGGACCGCCCGGCTGCCGTCGGTGCTGCCGAGCAGACGGTTGTGGCGTTGAGCTCGACGGGTTCGTCGTCGGACACTGGTGACTATTCGAAGACGGATTTGAGCGCGTCTTCGCAGTGGACGGCTGGCGGTTCGTCGGCGGACTTTTCGTGGAGCTACGACATTTCTGGTCCGCCGGTGCCCGGGGAGTTGGAGCCTGAGGTGTCGCTGGGCTACAACTCGGGCTCGGTTGATGGGCGCACGGCGGGTGAGAACGTGCAGCCGTCGTGGCTGGGGGAGGGGTGGAACTACCAGCCGGGGTTCATCGAGCGGTCGTACCGGCCGTGCTGGGATGACAGGGAGCCCACCACCACGTATTGGACGGCTGCGAACGGGCTGCCGGATGCGTGTTGGCGTTTAAACAACGCCCGGATTTCCTGGCAGGGCCGAGCCACGGAGATTGTCCTTGGTGGCGATGGGGTGTGGCGCTTGGCCGACGATGACGGTTCGAAGGTCGAGTTGTTGTCGGATGATGGCAGCGACGTCACGTTGAACTGGCACAACGAGCGGTGGCGGATTACCACCGGCGACGGCACTCAGTATTACTTCGGTCAGTCTGTTCTTCCGGGCACGACGACGCCGACCAACTCGGTGCAGGGGCAGCGGGTGGTGTCGAACGACAGCGGCGAGCCGTGCTTTTCGACGGCGTCGTTGGCCGCGTCGAGTTGCGCGATGGCGTATCGGTGGAACCTGGATTACGTCGTCGATGCGCACGGCAACTCGATGGTGTACTACTACAAAAAGGAGTATAACAAGCAACGGGTCATCGGCAGCACGTCGACCATCGCCACTTATGACCGCGCGGCGCAGCTGGACCGCGTCGAGTACGGTCTGCGCGCGGGTAGCGAGAGCACGACGACGGCGCCGGCCAGAATTGTGTTCAGCACCGGCGATCGCTGTCTCACCTCGTCGTGTGCCACACACGACAAGGCGAACTGGCCGGACACCCCGTGGGACCTCGCATGCTCGGCGAGCCCGTGCGGTCCAGCGTCGTTCTGGTCGACCCGGCGCCTCATCAAGATCGAGTCGCAGACGTGGACCGGGGTCGGTACCACCTACAACCCGGTGGATCAGTGGGATCTGACGCACCAGTTCCCGTCCACGGGCAACGGCACCTCGCCCGTACTGTGGCTTGCCACCGTCACACGTACCGGTAAGGCCAACGGAGGCAGCATCGCCCTGCCGGCGATCACCCCCATCGGGGTGCGTTTTGACCAGCGCGCCGACTACGACCCGCAGGGGACGATGGCCCAGCCCCGCAAGTGGCGCATCGCGCAGATTGACAACGAAACGGGCGGGCGGATTCAGGTCGACTATGAGGCGACCGACCCTGGCTGTAAGTTCGGCTCGCCGTTCCCGGACCCGGACAACAACAGCAAGCGGTGCTTCCCCCAGTACTACTACCCGCAGCAGGCCCCCGAGGGCTGGTCCTGGTGGCACAAGTACATCGTCAAGTCCGTCACCGAGAAGGACCTGGTCGGCGGCTCCCCGGACGTCCTCACCAGCTACAGCTACTCCACAGCCGGCTCGTCAACACCGGTGCTGTGGGGCCACGACGACGGCGCGGCCACCTGGGCGTCGTTCATGCCGAAGCGGTCGTGGGCCGACTGGCGTGGCTACTCCACCGTCACCGTCACGACCGGTCCATCCAGCGGCCCGCAAACACAGACGAAGTATCTGTACTTCCGCGGCCTGTCGAAGGACTACACCGACAGCGGTGAGAACCGGGCAGCCTCTATCACCAACTCCCTCAACCAGGTATCCACCGACGACAAGCAGCGAGCCGGCTTCCTTCACGAGAAGATCGAATACGCCAGCCCGGGTGGCCAGGCTCTGATCAAAACGATCTCCACTCCCGTGTCACACCAAACCGGGCAGCGGGTGCTCAGCAGCGACTGGGCCATCCCGACCACGCACACGTCGTACATCAACCGCACCGCACAGGAGTCGACCTACACCTGGCTGGCAGCCACCAACACGTGGCGGTCGACCCGCGTCACCAACACCTGGAACCCGAGCACCGGTCTACTCACCCAGGTCGACGACGCAGGGGACACCGACGCCGCCGCACCCGCCGACGAAACCTGCACCACGTACACGTACGCCAGCAACACCACGGCCAACCTGCGCCGCTTCGACGGCACCGGCCCGTCAGCCATCAACCCGCGGCCCAGTGTGGTGGCTGCCGACTGGTCCGGCTACGACATGACCTCTCCGGCCGGAGACTTCAACGCCGACGGCAAGACCGACCTGATCGCCCGGCGGCCGTCCGACGGCAGCCTCTGGCTTGCTCCCGGTGACGGCGCCGGCGGCTACGGCACCGCGGTGAAGATCGGCAACGGCGGATGGAACATCTACCAGGACCTCTTCTCCCCAGGCGACTTCACCGGCGACGGCAAACCGGACGTTATCGCTTCCAAGCCAGACGGCACGCTGTGGCGGTACGACAACGCCACTAACCTGGCCAACCCAATCCAAATCGGAACCAGCAGCTGGCAGTACTACGACCTGTTTTCTCCAGGCGACTTCAATGGCGACGGCAAGAGCGACGTGCTGGGACGCAACAACACCAACGGCGCGCTGTATATCTGGCCGGGCACCGGCGCCGGCCGCGTCAACCCCGGTGTGCAGATCGTCGCCTCCGGCTGGGACGCCTATAGCCAAGCCTTCGGCTGGGGAGACATCACCGGCGACGGCAGGACCGACATCATGGCCGCCGACCAGGCCGGCGTCTGGCTGTTTGCGGGTAACGGCACCGGCGGCTACGCCACCCGCGTGCGCCTGGCCACCGGCCTGATCGGCCTGGACACCGACTGGTTCATCGCCACCGGAGACATCACCGGCGACGGCAAAGCCGACCTACTCGCCCGCCAACAGCGCTACCTGACCTCGCCTCAGGCCAGTCAACACACCGAGGCGGTTTCCTGCCCGGCCACCCCAAGCTTCCCCGCCGACGCCCTCGGCGACACCCGCTACTACTTCGACCAGCCCAGCACCGACAACCCGGTCCTATCCGCGCTCCCCGTTGTGGGCGACGTGACCCGCACCGAGCAGGCCGACAAGTACAACGGGTCAACCCCCAACTGGATTACCACCGGCGAGGTGACCTACGACCAGTGGGGACGGCCCACCACTGTGAAGGACGCCCTCGGGCGGGCCACCACCACCGCCTACACCCACGGCGCCAACGGGCTCCTGGCCAGCTACAAGACCACCAACCCCGCCTCGCACCAAACGACAACCTCCGTCGACCCGGCGTTGGGCGTGCCGAAGACAACCACGGACGCCAACGACAAGACCACCATCGCCGCCTATGACGCGCTTGGGAGGCTGACCAAGGTATGGCTCCCAGGCCGGTCCACCTCCGGCACTGGCAACCAGGAATACACCTATTCCATCACCAAAACCGCACCCAGCTTCGTGGAAACAAAGGCCCTGGGTCCCAACAACAACCACATCAGCTCTTTCGAGATCTACGATGGGCTTTTGCGGCTACGTCAGACCCAGAGCGCCGCTCCCGACGGCAAACGGGCCATCGCTGACACGCAGTACGACGGCCGCGGTCTAGCGAACAAGGTGTCCACGTTCTACAACAGCGCCTCTGGACCCTCCGGCGTCCTTGCCGGTTTCGCCGACACCGGCGTGGCTACTCAGCAGCGGGCGTCCTACGACGGGCTCGAACGGCAGACGATCGGGGCGTTGTGGTCGCTGGGCACGCTGAAGTGGCAGACCGCCATGAGCTACGACGGCGACCGGGTCACTGTCGACCCACCCGACGGCGCGGCCCCCACCACGACCATCGTCGACGCCCTCGGCCGGAAGGCTGCCCTTCGTCAGTACAAGGGCTCAGCGCCCAGTGGCGACTACGACGAGACTCGATACTCCTACGACCACGTTGACCGTCTCACCGGCATGACTGATACAGCCGGGAACGCCTGGAGCTACGGCTACGACCTGCTCGGCCGGCAGACCAGCCGAGTCGACCCCGACGCCGGCACCACTACCTCGTCATACGACGACGCAGGGCAGTTGGTCACCACTACAGACGGCCGTGGTGAAGTCCTGGGCCGCGTGTACGACAACCTTGGCCGGCTCACCCAACTTCACGATGACACCACCAGCGGCCCGCTACGTGCCTCCTACGTCTACGACACCCTGGCCAAGGGGCAGCTCACCTCGTTCACCCGGCACGTCGGCTCCGATTCCTACACCACCACAGTCGCCGGCTACACCGATCTGTATGCCCCGACCGGCAGCACCGTCACCATCCCCACCGTTGAAGGCGGCTTGTCTGGTAGTTACAGCACCAACAGCACTTACAACCCGGACGGCTCACCCGCCGCCACTGAACTACCCGCAGTAGGCGGCCTCCCGGCCGAAACATTGACTTACAGGTATAACGACGTGGGCTTGCCCACCACCCTCACCGGCGCCATCACCTACGTCGCCTCAACCGAATACACCTGGGACGCCACCGTGTCTCGTCGCCTACTCGGCGCCGCCGGCAAACAGGTGCGCCTCACCGACACTCGCGAGCAGGCCACCCGCCGGCTGACCAGCAGGCAAGTCGACACTGAAGACCAGACCACGCCTGGCACCTTCGACGACAAGGCGACCAGCGAATACGGCTACGACCAAGCTGGCAACATCACCGCCATCGCCGGCAAAACCAACGGCACTCGCGACCAGGTCGAATGCTTCCGCTACGACTACCTACGCCGCCTCACCGACGCGTGGACCGAAGCCGACTGGACCTGCCAAACCCCACAACGAACGGGCGCCGACCCCTACCAACTGTCGTGGACCTACGACACGGTCGGCAACCGGCGCACCCAAAGCAGCCATAGCCCGACCGGCACCACCACCGCCACCTACAGCTACCCCGCTGCGGGCGGTCCCGACCCCCACCAGCTCACCAAGGTCGACTACACCGGCGAAACCACCCGCACCGACAGCTACGACTACGACAACGCCGGCAACACCACCACCCGCACCGTGAACGGCAACTCCCAAACCCTCACCTGGGATCCCGAAGGCCACCTCGCCACCACCGTGGAAAGCGGGCAGAACACCAGCTACGTCTACGACCCCGCCGGTAGCCGGTTAATCCGGCGCGACTCTGGCGGTACCACGCTTTACCTCGGCGCCACCGAACTACACCTCAGCGCCGACGGGCAAATCGACGGCACTCGGTACTACCAGCACGGCGGCGTCACCGTCGCGGTACGCACGATCACTGGCCTCACCTGGCTCGTCGCCGACCATCAGAACACAAGCCAACTCGCCATCAGTCCCTCCAACCTCGACATCGCACGTCGACGCATCATGCCCTTCGGCGAGCCTCGCGGCCTCCAATCTAACGACTTTCCTGGCGAGAAGAGCTTTGTCGGCGGCACCCAAGACCCCACCGGACTTACCCACCTCGGCGCCAGAGAATACGACCCCACGATTGGGCGATTTATTAGTGTCGACCCAATAGTCGATGTCGACGATCCGCAGCAGTGGAACGGATATTCGTACGCCAACAACACGCCCGTGACCAGTAGTGATCCCACGGGCCTGATTCCCAGTGACTGCCTCGAGTTCGACTGCCATGGCTACGATCCTCGGCCGTTGAAGAAGGGCGACGGGCGCGGAGCCGGCGGATGCCCTCGCGGTTGTGGTACTAAGCGGAACCTCGAATGGGGCGCGACGCATGCAAGAAGTACGACACGCGCACGAATTCACCGCAGCGGCACGAACGCCGGAGCCTTCCGTGGCCCGGGTCATCGCGGTTGCCCTCATCCGGACTCCTGCCTCAGCAACGAGGAGAGAGAGTCGCGTCAGGAAGCCGCGGAGCTTCTGCAGAAGGACGAGCATCTGCAGCTCGATCCTGTGAAAGAATGTGACGACGACGATGCTGCATGCGCGATGGCTTCGCGAGGAAAGCGGGTCATCACTGAGCAACTTACCCAGGAAGAAAAGAAGGCGCTCGAGGACAAAAAGGCGGGCCGTCCATTCGACAGGAAGGCTTATGCCCGAGCTAAGAAAAAGACGGACACAAACGAGAAGGCGGCTGGAAGTCGGGATCAGCAGAAGAGGCAGAGTCAGTACGGCGCTGGTGAGCGGCAGAAGAGGGCCCAGGAGGCCGGTGGCGAGGAAGGTCAGGGCGTGCAGGTGCGAGCACCGAATCCGGACGCTGCGGCTGGCGCTGCTGAAGCCGTAGCCACGATCGGGATCATCCTGTGTATCATCACCGTTTGCATTTTCAACCCGAACCTTGCAGGCGCATAGTGCAGCGATCCAGAATGGAGTGCCCGTTGCCTGGAAAAGACGTAAGTGACCCCAAGGGGCATTGGTCCTGCCGCTACTATTCGATTTCGCTGCCGCTGGGCGAGGGTCAGGGCAATGTTGCTGCTCTCCTGCGGCACGCTGCCGATTCCATCGACAGCCTCACTGAGGCGGGCGAACTTGAAATCGTCGGATTGATGTACACTGATGGTGAGGTAAATGAATACGGTGAATGGCCTTCGATCACCGTATTCTACAACTCTGGGCAGTAGTAAATGCCGCTGGATGGGTTGGTTCCTGAAAAGTGGACCCTCGAGCCTTGGCGTCTGGCAGAAAAGGAGCCGCCGGATGGCCTGGCCTTGCAAGTGGGGAGCAGATTGCGTGTAGGTTGGCGAAGTACTCACCGCGCCCGAAGTGCTCGCTCTGACCTCTGGTATTGACCTCGAGCGGTGAGGCCCAGTCAGTGCAGGATAGCCTCGTCGTCGCAGTCCCTCGTAGCCCGAGCACGCCGCACGCTGTCCTTGTAGGCGAGAGCCTGCGACCCGCGGCGAGACGGTGCTACGAGGTCCCGCTCCGCAAGCGAGTCCTGCTGGCCCGACAGGGCCAGTTCGGATCAACCACCCCGTCGCCCCGCGAACCAATCGGCCGCAAGGGCGAGGCGTAACGCACACGGCGGCGGGCCCCTCGGATCGATCCGAGGGGCCCGCCGCCGTGACAGCGCACGGCCCGACTTCACGCGTGCTGCCGGGCAGATGAGGATACCCGGCTGTCGTCGCCCGTCGAGCCGTAGCGCTGCCCGCACCGTCGGGCATCGGTGAGGCGGGCGACGGTCAGCCGGCCGGTCGTGATGAGGTGCCGAGGTGGTGCAAACCTCCCGGTGCATGCGTACCAGCTCCTGAGGGATCTGCGCCCGTTGGGTCAGCCGGTGAGCGAACGGGATGCTGACCGGGACTTCGGTGCCGCCCGACGATGGCGGCGAACGCGATGCTGTCGGCGTCCAGGCTGGTGGTCCTGGCCTGGGTGGCGGTTGGTTGGCCGCCCAGGGTGCGGCAGATGAGCAGCGCGTCCTCGGCGTGATCGTCGTTCATGTGCCGGCTGACGGCCCACCTGGACAGCCGCTCGGTATTCCGCTGGCTTGGCCGGCAGCCGAGGCTATAGATGAACCAGCCCGTGCTCGCTGAGCGGGCCGATGTCGAGGCCGCGCGCTCGGCAGGTGGTCAGGATCGCGGGCAGCGCCCCGATGGTGGCTTCCCACGAGTGGGGGGCGGCACAGTGGTCGCTGTCATGCAGCAGGACTGTGGCGCCGCCTGTGAGTCCGCGCCGCACCGTGCGGAAGACTGAGTCGGGAGTGGCCCGCCGTGTCCAGTCGCGGCCCCAGCAGCTCCACAGCACAGGGGTGAGGCCGAGGCGCCGGGCAGCCCTGACCGCAGCGGTGCTGGCGATCCCGTAGGGCGGCCGCCACCAACGCGGCGTCATCCCGGTCAGCTCCGAGATGACCGCCGTGGCGCGGGTCAGGTCGACAAGGGTTTCAGCGGGGCGGCGCGTGAGCAGGAGGCGGTGCTCGTATCCGTGCACGGCGATCTCGTGTCCGGCGGCGGCGATGGCTTGGGTGATTGACGGGTGCTGTTCGGCCATCTCGCCGAGCAGGAAGAACGTCGCCCGTGTCCCGGTGCTGTCGAGCAGCCGCAGCAGTTCGGGGGTCGCCTGCGGATGCGGGCCGTCGTCGAAGGTGAGGGCCACGTGTGCAGAGTCGCCGATGCCCGCCGTGGCGGGCAGGAGGCGCCGGCGCAGCGGCCCGACGGCGGCCAGTGCCGGCCCGGCGTGGGCAACTGTCAGTACTGTGGCGGCCGCCGCAAGCACCCGGGCCGTCGTACTGGGGACCCTCATGCCGCCATGCTCCCGGCGGGCGGGGCGACGATCCCGGCGAGTCCGGCGATTACCTCAGCCGCATCGGCGCTTGCCGCCGCGGCGGCAAGCGCCGCGCGCTGCCGGAGGATCGCGCTGCCGTCCAAGGCCAGGCTCAGCTCAGCAGCGAGTTCGTGTGGGGTGTGTGGCCAGGGCGACAAGTTCGCCGCCGCGAGCACGGCCGCATTGGCGGCGCCGTGCCCGGGCAGGCAGCGGTAGCTGATCAGCGGTACGCCGCTGGCCATCGCCTCCACGCTTGACAGTCCACTGGCGTTGTGGACGACGACGTCAGCGGCGCGCAGCAGTTCCGGCATGGTGCCGACCCAGCCCAGCGCGATCGCGTCGCCCGATCGGCCGAGCCGGCGACGCAGAAAGTCGTTGCGTCCGCAGACCACTACCGGGATGGCGGTGCCGCTGGCGGCGGTGTCCCGCGCGGTCCACTCGACATCGCCGACCCCCCACGAGCCGGCGACGACCACCGCGAGGCGCTCGTCGGTCGGCAGCCCGAGCCGGCGGCGGGCCGCCGCCTTCTCGGCGTTGTGGTGAACCGGCCGGAACGCCGGGTCGACGATCGGGGATACCGGGACCGCCTGGAAGCCGTGCCTCTGTACCTGCGCGGCGGTCGGGAGCCCCGGTGCCAGGTGTACGTCGATGCCCGGTGCCACGCACAGTGTGTGCACGGAGGGGTCGGTCATCACCGCGGCCGTGGGTGCGGTGACCCGGCCGCAGCGGCGGAGTCGTCCGAGGACCTGAGTGGCCAGCGGATAGGTGGAGATGACCACGGCGGCGGCCGGGTCGATCGCGGCCAGCATCCGCCCTGCGGCGGCACGGGCCGACAGCGCGGCGGCTTGCGCCGACAACCGTGGGCCGGCAGCGGCACGCAACAACCACCCCCATGTCGCCGGCGCGGTACGCAACTGCCGGGCGTATGTGCTGCGCAGCGCGCAGCCGAGGCCGGGCGGCAGCAGGTCGAGAAAGTCGAGCCGGAGCACCGGGAACCCCAGCCTGGTCAGCCGGCGGGCGAGCTCCCGTGCCGCGCCGTCGTGTCCGGCGCCGATGCTGGCCGAGATGACCACGACCGGCCGGGTCACCACGACCGAGTCCTGACCCGCTGCGCCTGCGCGTCCAGTGCCGGCTGGTCACGCTTGGAGACGCTGAGGTACGCGACGACGGCCAGGATCGTGAGGAGGAAGACGAAGCTGGTGACCACGGTGCCGAAGCCGAGGCCGCCCTCGTCGCCGGGTTGGGCGAGCAGGTCGCCCAGCGACGCGCCGAGCGGCCGGGTCAGGACGTAGGCGATCCAGAACGCGACGACGGCGCCGAGCCCGATGAACCGGTGCGCGAGCCAGACGGCGGCGATGAGGGCGGCGAAGATAGCCGCGGCGACGGCGTACCCGAGTCCCAGTGCCTCGGCGGCCAGATCTCCCGCAGCGGTGCCCAGCGCGAAGGTGAACAGGATCGCGAGCCAGTAGAACGCCTCCCGGCGCGGCGTGTCGATCGTGTGGATCGACAGGGTCTTCTCCGCCGCGTACCAGACGGCGAAGGTGGCTCCCAGCAGCACGGCGAAGACGACGGTGGTGACCTCGAGCGGCACGCCGATGTTGTCGACGAGGTTGTCGGTGATCAGCGTGCCCACGATGCTGATCAGCACCACGACGAGCCAGTACCGCGCAGGAACATAGCGGACGGTGCGGAACTGCAGGACGAGGACGATCGCGAGCAGGACACTCATCACCACGGTGGTCAGCGTCAGGCCGAGCCCGGCGGTGACGTTCAGGAAGTCGGCGAAGGTCTCGCCGACGGTGGTCGCCAGGATTTTGATGATCCAGAAGAAGACGGTGACCTCCGGCGCCTTGCTCAAGAAACGGCGGAACGGACGGTCGACATCAGGATTCGCGATGTAGGTCATGGCGGAAGGCTGACAGCGGCGTGCTAAGAGATCGCTGAAAACCGCTCAGCAGGCAGTTCAGCGAAATCTCAGGATCCGGCCCACTCGTCGCGCCACATCCGCCGCCCGCGCCTCAGCACGGCGCCTTCTCGCACCGCACACGACCGGCGAACGCCGAGGGCGGCGGAACCCTGACCGGCCGGGGTCCGACAGGCCCGCGTTGGCCCGGCCGGTCACACGGCCAATGGACGGGGCAGGTGCGCCGTCACGCGCCGCCGTCGGTGGCCAGGCGGTAACCCACCCCCCGGACGGTCTCGATCGCCATCCGGCCGAACGGGTGGTCGATCTTCTTGCGCAGGTAGCCGACGTACACCTCGACGATGTTCGGGTCGCCGCTGAAGTGGGCGTCCCAGACGTTCTCGATGATCGCGGTCTTGGTGACGACATGGCCACGGTGGCGAAGTAGGAACTCCAACAGCGCGAACTCGCGCGGTGTCAGCGCGACCGGGGTGCCACCGCGGGCGACGCGGCGTTCGGCCGGGTCGAGACTCAGGTCACCCGCGCTCAACACCGCGGGGCGTTCCGGCGCGCCGCGACGGACCAGGGCGCGCAGGTGGGCGATCAGAACGACGAATGAGAACGGCTTGGTCAGGTAGTCGTCCGCGCCAAGGTCGAGGGCGTCCGCGTGGTCGTACTCACCGTCCTTGGCGGTCAGCATCAGCACCGGGGTCCAGATGCCGCGCCCACGCAACTGCCGGCACACCTCGTAGCCGCTGAGCCGGGGCAGCATGATGTCCAGCACGATGGCGTCGTACGCGCCGTGCGGCGCCTCGGTGGCGGTCCACAGGCCCTCGGACCCATCGTGAACGAGGTCGACGGTGAAACCCTCCTGGGTGAGCCCGTCACGGATCGTCTCCGCCAGACCCACCTCGTCCTCGACGACGAGCATCCGCATCCGCAACCTCCCTGCTTCCGACCTAGATTGCCCGAGTCTGCTGAGAAAGCGCTGAACCGTGACTTTCAGCGTGTCCTCAGCGGGTCGTGGTTAGCGTGACGGCCATGTGGGCACCCCATCTCGCGCGACGGCTGAGGCTGGCACGGCGACTGGGCGTACGGCTGCGCTCCGCGCTCGCGGCGGGCCTCGTCGTCGCTGCCGCGTCGGTGCTGGCAGGCGGCGTGTTAATCGTCACCGCCCGCGGCATCCTGCTTGACAACGTGACAACATCGGCGAACGACCGGGCCACGCAGGTGACGGCAGCACTGACGGCAGGCGACTCCACAGCCCTTGCCGCGGCGCTGCGGCCGTTCACCCCGCAACGGTCCGTCGTTCAAGTGCTGGACCCGGCCGGTCGGGTCGTCGCGGCGTCGAACGCGGTCTCTACCGTGTCGCCGATATCCGCCCTGCGGCCGGCGGTAGGGCAGCGTGAATGGGAAACCCGGCGTCTCGAGATCGAGCGGGACTCGCCGTTTCGGATCGTGGCGGCCGGGGTGAGCACCCCGACGGGCTCGCGGATCGTGCTGGTGGCGGAGTCGATGGACACGGTCGACGACGGCACCGAGGCGATCGTCGCGGCGCTGGTGGTCGGGCTGCCACTGCTCGCGGTCGTGGTGGGCGTCGCGACGTTCCTGTTCGTCGGTCGTACCCTGTACCCGGTCGAGGCGATGCGGCGGCAGGCGGCCACGATCACCGCGCGCAACCTGCATGCCCGGCTGCCCGTGCCGGCGGCCGACGACGAGATCGCGGCGCTCGCGGCGACCATGAACACGATGCTGGACCGGATCGAAGCCGCCTCGGCGGCTCAGCGCCGGTTCGTCGCCGACGCCAGCCACGAGTTGCGCAGCCCGCTGGCGACGATCCACGCCAACGCCGATCTGCTCGACGCGGCAGGGCTGGCCGAGACCCCGGCGCGGTCAGTGCGCCGCATCCGTGCCGAGAGCGCCCGGATGGCGCGGCTGGTCGACGATCTGCTGTTGCTCGCCCGGGTGGACGACCAGGCCGTGCGGCTGCGCCGCGACGAGGTCGACCTCGACGATCTGGTCTACGCCGAGCGGGAACGGGTCGCCGTCGAGCATCCCGGCCTGCGCATCGAAGGCGGCGTCGAGCCGGTGCGAGTGGTGGGGGATCCCGATCAGTTGCACCGTGCGCTCCGCAACCTGGTCGACAATGCTGTGCGGCACGCCCGTCACACCGTCGTCGTCAGCCTCGCCGCCGGCGACGGCCATGCTGAGGTGGTCGTCGGCAACGACGGGCCCGCTATCGCCGCTGGCGACCGGGAACGCGTTTTCGATCGGTTCGTGCGCCTCGATGGCAGCCGGTCCAGGCAGGGTGGCGGTGCCGGGCTGGGGCTGCCGATCGCCCGCGACATCGTCGTCGCCCACGGCGGGACCGTGACCGTTGAGGCGCTGACCGACGGCGCCGCGCTGCGGGTCGAGCTACCGATCCCCGACCCTAAAACCTACGGCGTGTAGGTTTAACAGCCCGCCGTCGAGGAGAAAATCGTGCAGATGCTGGCCGCACCGAACACTCTTGCGCTGGGCCCGTCGTTCCTGGACCCGGAGTGGCTCATCTCCACCTTCGGATTGATCGGCATCCTGGCCATCGTCTTCGCCGAGTCCGGCCTGCTGATCGGCTTCTTCCTGCCTGGTGACTCGCTGCTGTTCACCGCCGGTCTGCTCGTCGCCGACGGCACCTACCTGCACCAGCCGCTGTGGCTGATGTGCCTGCTGGTGTCGATCGCGGCGGTCGCGGGTGACCAGTTCGGCTACCTCTTCGGCCGACGCCTCGGCCCCACGCTGTTCCGGCGACCGGACTCCCGGTTGTTCAAGCAGGAGAACCTGACCAGGGCCCAGGACTTCTTCGGAAAGTACGGCGCCCGCTCGATCGTGCTGGCACGGTTCGTGCCGATCGTGCGGACGTTCACGCCGATCGTGGCCGGCGCGAGCCACATGCACTACCGCACGTTCCTGGTCTACAACGTCCTCGGCGGCACCCTGTGGGGGTGCGGGGTCACCATCCTCGGTTACTTCCTGGGCCAGGTGGCGTTCGTCAAGAACAACATCGAGTTCATCCTGATCGGCATCGTGGTCGTCTCGGTGATCCCGATCGGCGTCGAGTTGCTGCGCGGGCGCCGCCGCGGTCGTCGCGCCCGCGTGGAGCGACGCTGACGCGCATTGGACATGAGCAGTTCGGCGACGAGACTGACATATCCCGGCCTCCCGACCGATGCCGCCGACGTCTGACCGCGGTGCCTGACCCACCCAGATCAGAGCCAGGCGCGGACCAGGGCCACGAACTCGACGGTCGCCGCGGTGACTGTCGTCAGAAACCCACCGCCGAGCAGGGCCGGGCCGATCAGCCGCCGTCGTCGCGGTGTGGGAGCGGGCTCGGTGAGTGCCCGCACCCGCTGCAGCGCGGCGCCACCGTTGATTCCGAGCGTGGCAGCCGAACCAGACCCGACGGTTGCCAGGGCGGCCCGGGCCACGGCCTGGGCGGTCAGGTCGCGGTCGTCGACGGCTGCCGCGGCGTCCTCGTCGGCCCACCGCTCGACCAGATACGCGACGGTCTCGCGGACCGGCACGAGCAGCGGGTTCAGTGCGGCCGCGGCCGCAGTGGCGGCCACGAGGCGGCCGTGGCGGTGCGCCAGGTGAGCCTGCTCGTGGGCGAAGACCACCCGGCGCTCGTCCGCGTCGAGCAACCGCAACATGCCCGTGGTGACGAGCAGGTGACCGGCGCGGCCCGGCCGGCCAGGCACGGCGACGGCCAGCGGCGTAGACCAGTCGGCGACGACCAAGCCGTCCTTCGCCGTGCCGGCCTCCCGTAATTGCCGGTGAGTGACCAGGCGACGGCGCAGCTCGATCAGCAGCCGTACGCCTCCGAGGAGCAGGGCGAGTCCCGCGACGAGCGCGACCAGCCCCGGCACGGGCTCGGGCAGTTCCAGGGTCGGATGGTCGTCCAGGGCGGCCAACGGTGGCAGGTCGTCCAACATGGTCAGCGCGAGCATCGCCAGCGACCAGGTGGACGAGGCTGCTGCGGCGACCGCGATCGCGGTCAGCCCGCGAGCGGCGGGACCGGGTCCGCCGCGTTCGGCGATCCTGGGAGCCAACCAGGCCAGGACCAGAGCCAGCAGGAGGGGCAGATAAACCGCGACCGTCATGAGCGTCGCCGACGCCGCGCGGCGTCCAGAAGGTCTCGCAGGGCGACGGCGTCGGCCTCCTCCAGTGAAGCGGCGAACTGCTGGAGCACGGCCTGACGGTCGGGGCGGCCCGCCAGCGCCGCGCGCATCTGCGAGGCGGCGGCCGTGGCGGCGTCCTCGACCGGCCAGTAGAGGTGCCCGCGGCCGGCTCGGCGTCGCGCGACGAGGCCCTTGTCGCGCAGCCGAATCATGATCGTCTGCACGGTGTTGTACGCGAGGTCACCGCCGATCGCGGCCTGCACGTCGGTCGCCGTCATCGGCTCAGCGTGGGCCCACAACACCCCCATGACCTCGGCTTCGAGGGTGCCCGGCGGTCGCCGCCCGCCCTTGATCGTCACAATCACCGACCTCCGCCGCCAGAATAGCCCGACACCTCCCCGGCGACCGCCACGGCGACACCACGAACCTACAAGCTGTAGGAGTTAGTCTCGTCCTCGTGACTCTGCGCCAGTGGCACCACCCTCCCGCCGGAACCCGCGCCGCTGTTCTGCTTGTCGGCCGTCCGGCGGCGGCGTTCGCGCTGCTCGCTGCACTGGTGGCCGGTCAGGTCGGGCCGGTTACGCGTCTCGACGCCTGGGTCAGCAGGGCGGCGTATGCCGCGGCGGTGGCTCACCCCCTCTGGCGGACCAGCATGGCCGCTCTGACCGTGACCGGCAGTACCGCGGTGCTAGGCCCGCTGACCGCCTTGGGCTGCGTGATCCTGCTGGTGTTCGGCCTGTGGCGCCAAGCCGTCTTCGCCGCGGTCGCGATGACCGCCACGGTGTGCCTGCGGCTGGTCGTGCTCGTTGTCGTCGCCCGGGCCCGTCCTGCCGACCAACTCGCGTCGGCGTCGAGCTACTCGTTTCCGTCTGGGCACAGCACGGCGTCCGCCGCTGCCGCGCTAATCCTGGTCGTCGTCTGCTGGCCGCTGCTCAGACGCCGGTGGAGCAAAATCCTGCTGGCAGTCGCCGCCGGCGGGTGGGCGCTCAGCGTCGGGGTCAGCCGAGTCGCGCTCGTGGTGCACTGGCCGAGCGACATCATCGGCGCCTGGCTGTTCGTGCTGGTCACGGTCCCCGGTACGGCGGCGGTGCTGGGCGCGGCGCGCGGTCGCGGCGCGCCGGAGGTCACCGCTGGCTTACCACGGCGGCAAGCCGGCTGACCGGCTCGGCCAAGCCGTTGATCGCGTCGGAGAGCTCCCGCACCTGCGCCGGGGTCAATCGCTGATAGTCCGTGTACCGGCCGGCGGGGTCACGGTAGTGCGCGACGAGAGCGTCGACCTCGGCCGCGCGCTTGTCGATCAGCGGACCCAGCGCGGGTTCACGCTGGGCGACGGCTGGGCGCAGTGCACGTGTTATCGCCGTGCAGCCCTCGACGTTGGCCGCGAGGTCCGACAGGTCGGTGTGCGAGAAGCGGTCCTCCTCGCCGGTGATCTTCTTCGACGCCACCTCGTCCAGCAGGGTCTTCGCGCCGTTCGCCAGATCCAACGCCCTGAAGGTCTGGGTGGCGAGCTGCCCGTGCAGTGTGGTCACGTCGGCGAGCAGCTGCTCGGCCACCGCCGAGTCGGGCCGGCCACCGCCCCACAGGTCCTTTTCAATACGGTGGAAGCCGGTCCACACCTCGCCGGGGCCCAGGTCGGTGTCCCTGGCGTCGATGCGCCGGTCGAGGTCGGCGAAACTCTCCGCGACGGGTTCGACGCGCTCGTAGGGCGCCCGAGTCGTCGCGAAACCGGCCCGCGCCGCCGGCAGGTCACCCGCCCTGACCGCCGCGACCCAGGTCGTCGTCCGGGTCAGCAGGTCGTCGGCCTGGGCGCGCACATACCGGGTGTAGGCCGTCGCGGCGGCGTCGAGCCGCGCGTCGGCGGGCGGCCGAGGCCGAGGCGGTGCCCGTGACGGTCACCGGCGTGTGGATCCCGTCGCCGGTCATGCCTGGCTTGCACACCGCCTCGTGCGCGCCGGCGCTCAGCTCCACCCGAAGGTCACGGGACACGCCCGGAGCGACGTTCTCCACCTCACCGAGCACCCGGCCGCCAGGCCCGTACACGTAGAACTCGGTGACCTTCGCGCCGCCGTTGGTGACCCGGAACACCCGCACCCCGGCCGGCACCTCACTGGGCCGAACCGTGCAGGCCGTGTCGTCGGCGGCGACCGCGACGACACTCGTCCCGGGGGCGCTCGGCGTGCCGCCGCAGCCGGCCACCACGGCGGCGCTCATCAGCGCCGCTGCGGCCCGGGACGCCCTCACGCAGCCGCCTCGGAACGCGCCATTTTCTGCTCCTGCTCTGGGCTTTTCGCCGGGCGGGCCGGGCGGAAGAACGCCAGGAGGACGACGGCGGCGTAGCCGATCCAGGTGAGGATCTCCAGGACGGTGGCGCTCGGGGTGAGGTTGACTGTGGCGGCGAGCAGGGTGGCGTACCAGGATGCCGGTTCGACGGTGTGGGAGACGTCGTAGGCCAGGTTCCCGGCGCCCGGCAGCGCGCCCGCGACCTGGAAGCCGTGCACCGCATATTTGGCGATGCCGGCGGCGACCAGGATCAGCAGCACACCCGTCCAGGTGAACAGCCGACCGAGGTTGACCCGTGCGACGGCCTTGTTCATCAGCCAGCCGAGCAGCACCGCGCAGAGCGCGCCGGCGATCATGCCGAGCAGCGGCGCGATGGTCTGCGCGGCGGCTTGGGCGGCGGAGAAGACCAGCAGTACCATCTCGACGCCCTCGCGGATGACCGCGATGAAAGCCAGCAAGGCTATCGCCCCTGAGCCCATGCCGAGCGCCTCGGTGAGCCTGCCGGTCAGCTCGGCCTTGAGGGTGCGGGCGCTGCGCCGCATCCAAAAGATCATCCAGGTGACCATCGCCACGGCGACCAGCGAGGTCACCGCCTCGAACAGCTCCAGCCGCACGCCGCCGAGCAGCGACGTGGCGACGTAGGTGAGCACCGCGCCGAGGACACCGGCGACCAGCATGGCCAGCCCCACGCCCCACCACAGCGCCGCCCGGCCGTCGCGGCGCGAGGCGCGGGCCAAAACGGTCAGCAGGATCGTCACGACGAGCGCCGCTTCCAGGCCGTCGCGCAGCCCGATGAGATAGCTGGCGAAGAAGACCCCGGCCACTCGCACTCCTCAGATTGGTTAGCCTTACCTTCATCGGCCAACCTCCTACAGGCTGTGGGAGTTGTCAAGTCGGGCTGCTTGAATGCAGGGATGGATCACGGTGCGGTCTGGGTCGGTCCGATGTTCGCAGTCCTGCTGGCCGCTCTCGTACTCGTCGCGGCGGTAACGGCACTGATCGGCCGATTGGGCAGCGGCCGCAGCGTCGCAACCGCCTCGGCCCGCGCCGTGCTGCAGTTGGGCGTCGTCGCACTGCTGATCGCCGCCGTCCTCCAGTCGTGGTGGGCGAGCGCCGGATTCATCACGCTGATGGTCCTGGTCGCGGCGGCCACCTCCGCCCGCCGGGTCAGCTCGCTTCGCCTCGGCTGGCCGGTGCTCGCGCCCATCGCGGTCGGAGCGCTCCCGATCTGCGCCCTCGTCGTGGCGTCCGGCACCGTACCGCTGACCGAGGTCGCGGTCGTCCCCATCGCCGGGATCCTCATCGGCGGGGCGATGACCGCCACGTCGCTGGCGGGCCGGCGCGCGCTAGACGAACTACGCGACCGACACGGCGAGTACGAGGCAGCCTTGGCACTGGGCCTACTGCCTCGCGACGCCGCTCTCGAGATCTGCCGGCCCCACGCGGGGCAGGCGTTGGTACCCGCGCTGGACCAGACCCGCACGGTGGGCCTAGTCACGCTTCCCGGTGCCTTCGTCGGAGTGTTGCTGGGTGGCGGCTCACCCGTTCAAGCCGGAGCAACTCAACTGCTGGTCCTGGTGGCGCTGCTGGCCGTCGAGGCGATCGCCGTCGCCACGACCATTGAACTGGCGGCCAACGGGCTGCTACGCCGCCCGACCCCGCACAGGTGACCCGCTTTCAGCGATTTCTTACCAGCAGTTCGGCAGGATAATCGCGTGAACTATCGACTGTTCGAGCTGATCAACGGCCCCGCCGGGCGGATCGACGGCATCGATGACGCGATGGAGTTCGCCGCGTCCTGGCTGGTGTACCTGATATTCGCGGCCTCTGCGGTCCCGGTCGCGGTGGCACTGCACCGCCGACGGATACGCCCGGTGCTCGAACTCGGCGGCGCCCTGCTCCTCGCGTTCGCCGCGGCTACCGCCTTGGCGCACCTGAACAGCCAGCTGCGCCCATTTCAGAGCCATCACGTCCACCAACTGATCCCCCATGACCCGGGGGTATCACTACCCAGCGACCACGCCACCGCGGCGTTCACGCTGGCCTTCGGCGTCTACGCCTTCCTGAATCACCGCTTGGGCGTCATCCTGGCAGTCGCGGCGCTGGCCGTCGGCATCGCACGGGTATGGGTCGGCGTGCACTATCCCGGCGACATCCTCGCCGCAGCAGCCATTGCCGCCCTCGCCGTCGTGGCAGTCGCCATCGGGAGTCACCGGCAACGCGATCGCACCCGGTCCCTGGGCGCCGCCAAATAACGAACACCCACCTTGACACGCGCGGGTGGCGGACGGACGGGCCAGGCGCGAAGCAGCAGCCGAGGCTGCTCCACCTGCACATGACCGTGGCCAGCAACGTCAGTGGTGACCTCGCCGACCGGGTCATCCTGGTGTCCGGCGCCGCATCTTGCCGCAGCGCGCAACGAAGGACAGTCGGCGGATCACTGAGCTGTACAGCGACAGGCGTGTCTGTCGGGTGTGCAACGACCATCTTGAGGGTTATCTCGCTGACGACGCCGAGGTGACCTGGGCCGTGATGTATGAGACTCGGATCCCAAACTGGCCGCACTCATCAATACGCTGGCGACGGTGGAGCTGAAGAGAATGATCAAAGCTAGCCGGTAGAGCGCCAACAGCAATGAAAATGCGTGGGTTGCGGCCGGTTTCGGGCCGCAACCCACACACGGTGCCATCACCTGAGCAGGCGAGGCTTCCGGGGTTTCTTAGGCCCGTGGCAATCTCGCGCGTTTGAGAGTCGCGAAGGGCGAGTACACGTCCTTTGTGAAAGTCGGTGAGGAAGAGTGTCTGGTCGTTCATGATGATGTCGGTGATATCGAGCGATACGGCTGGGTAGCTGACGTCCTCCACCTGATCTGGCGCCTTCAGAGGGAAGCTCAGCAGCCGACGGGGTGTGCCGGCGGCGACGTAGACCCGTTCATCGTCTACGGCGAGCGCCACCACAAACCCACCGACCTCCGCCAATTTCGTCTGCTTACTGTCGGCGGCGACTTGCCACACCTCGCCGGTCTGAGTGCCAACGAACAGTGTGGTTCCCATCCAGCACATGGAGCTGATCAGGTGGGCCTCCGGAAGCTCTATCGGGCGGCTGCGTCGGTACTGCTCGTCCGCACGCAAAAGAAGGATGCCGCGCCGGTCGAGCATTCGTATGGACAGGTCGCCGTTCGTCGCGGCGGCGATTGTGTCTGTGCCGCCGTAGGCGGGAGGCAGGAGGGGTACGGAGGTCAGGATCTCGTACTTGCCGTGCTCGACGGCCCAAAGGGTGCCTTGACGTGTGCTGACTACGAGCTTGTCACCAATGCAGGCGATGCCAGCCACAGGAGGCAGCCCTGTCAGCACCTCGGCTATTGCGCCGCTGAGATGAGCGCCGACCTGGACCGAGGCAGCGCAGTACAGGCCATCATGGTGAAGCCGCAGTATTGTCGTCCCGTCATGCTTGGCGGTGACGACGCCTCCTTTGTAGTGGGCCACGCGCTCGTCGTCTGACACTACGCCGGGGCCGTCGAGTGGCTCGGTCCAGCTGGCTACGCCGTCGGTTACGTGGCGTAGGGCGCGCAGGGGCGTTTTCTCGTCCCGTCGAAGTCGCACCACTGCCGGCTCCAGCGAGAGTCTGTAAGTCCGTTCGGGCTGACCGGGGCCGATGACTGCTCCATCGAACAACGTGGCCCCATCGTAAATCTTGGTCAGCTGGGTCGATCCTTCCTGGTGAGCCCACACCGCTCCGATGGACCTGCCGCCCGACGACCAGCGAATGTAGTCACCGACCTGGTAGGGCTCGTCGGTCGGGAAAATCCGGTGAAGATGAAGGCCGTCCTCGAAGCTGTGCAGGCGCACTCCGAATAAATCTGAATGAGGGGCGCCGGACTCGTCATGGAACAGTTCGATCCCGATCTCCTCCACGCGATGCCAGTTCTCGCTGCCCAGTTCGTGGGAGACGAAGACTGGCACCGCAGGACCCTGTCGTGTGCCCGCCACGAGGTATAGGTCGTGCGGTCCAGTCGAAATGCCATCGATATCGATCGTCAGCGTTGCGGCCGTTCTTGCCCGGACACGGCACGGTTGGTCGTCGATCCACACCTGCACTTCCGGACCGAGCCGTTGGACCGACAACTCCAGCAGATCACCTTGCTGCTGGTAACCCACCACAGCCGGTGCAAGCTCCACCCCTCGGTCTAGTAAGTCAAGCAGCGCACTGGCGTGTGCCAGCAACCGAAGGCACTCGCTACGCGATCGACACGGCAATGCGGGTCTGTCCTTATGAGACCGATCGCCTTTGTGTAAGCCCACAGCGCCGCCGAAGATCTCGACGAGCCGATCGGTGTCTCGTTGCCGGTCAGAGATGCTGATCCGGGGCTTTCCCGAGTTCTTACCAAACGCCTCGCCGATAAGGCGATCCCCTATCGAGTTTAGACCGGTCCGCTGCTGGACTTCGTGCTCGATCCGGCGGAAGGCGGCGAAGATCGCGTCGTCGAAGTGGCCACTGCGCAGCTGTTTCACGGAGGCGTCGATTATCTCGGGACGCAAGATCGTGACTAGGACGTCGAGGGGAGTCGCATCGTCTTGTGCGCCGTTGCCGACCGTATGCACCGGCAGGTCCGCGGAAGAGTCGACCGCAGGCGACAGTGCCTCGTGGATCTCCTGCCAGAACTCTCGATCACGCTCAAGAAGCTCTTCAACATCGGCGAGGCGGCGGAACTGGCGGATACCGCGACTCAAAGTGAATGTCCATCTCCACCGCTGCTGCGAGGCCCGACCCGCGCTGTTCCAGAAGGTCGGCAAGGCTTGGGCAAGGACACCGAGCCGGATCACCCGTCCGCGGGCCTCGGCGACCTCCGGCAACTCCGAACGATCATCGTCCTTGTCGTCGGCGTCAAGAGAAAGTCCGGCATGCGTGGCGAACTCGACACTCGACACCACGACCTGACCGTCACTCTCATCGGCCCGTTCCCGCTCGGCGGCCCATCTCAGAAATGACACCAAGAGCTGCAGGTCATCCTGGCTGTTGGCGCAGGCCGCAACACCGCGAAGGGTCAACCGAATCTCGTCGGTATCCGAGAAGATCGCCCGGCTCCGGGATCGCGGCAGGTACTCGGCGGGAAGCGCGGCGAGCTCAGCCTGCGCGTCCTCGATTCCGAACTGGCGATCAAGGACGCGGTCGACTTGTGTGAACGTCGGCCATGCGCCTCTGTCGCGCAACTGGTCGTACAACACCTGCACGGCGACGCTGAGCCGCCCGGATTCTCCCTCAATCACGTGGCGATTCTCCACGACCGAAAGCCCTGTCTGTTACGCCGATCTACCGGCCCCAACCCTGTCGTACGAATCCCTCACATATGCGACACCCGAAGTCCTGGCGTCGTCAGCCTGATCCTTAGCGCTTGTTGGCGGGTTTGCCAGGGACCCTCATCTGCCGCGACCGGGGCGCGTTGGCCGGCCGCGCGGCGGGCGCTGTCCGTGCTGCTGCTCGGGCACCTTGCTGGTGATGATGTCCGGGCTGGCGTTGAGACCGGCGGCGATCTGATCCGGCAGCGGGTAGACGTGCTCGACCGGCAGTTGAGCTACTGCCGCCTGTTCGTCGCCGCCCCGCAGGAGGTTCCGGACCTGGCGCACGATGGGGGTGATGTCGGTGATGGCAACAACCCAGCCGTCGACGTACCGGTCGACGGCCTCGCGGGACAACCCGACCTGCAGTGACCGGTACGGTAACGCCGTCAGATGCAGTGACCGCTCCGGATCCCACTGCACTCGGACTGGGCTGGTCTTCAGATGCCGTGACCAGGTCGCCTTGTCGCCGTGCAGCTCTCGGTCGTAGTGACTAAGGCAGGCCTCCGCCAGCGCCCACTCAAATCCCTCCCGCGTGATGTCGATGGACAGAACGCGCTCTTGCCCTGGCTTGGTGGCCCAGCCGCAGCGGTACACCATCCACAGGAAAGACGGCTTGATCCACGTCATCCGGTCCCGCTTGAAGGGGGCCACGAAACGGCCGGCTGCCACCGCCGGCAGCGCGATCTGCGGGGGATACGCCTGGTACACGGTGATGGTGTCGGCCGAGTAGCGGGCGCGGATTTGACGGGCGGGAACGGGCACACCCCGATCCTCGCCGATCGGGGCTCGACCGCTCCACCGAGATTCCGAATCCACGTGAGCGCCAAGCCGAAATGAACTTGCGGCGGCATCCGTACCTGTAGCCGCCGAGAACGCCGGGGGCGTTTGCCCGGCGCTCGTCACCAGCTGTGCGAGTGCCCTGAGCGATGAACACAGCTTGACGCTGGTCACGTCCTCCGCAGCCGCACCCGTGCGGGACGTTCTCGATTCAGATCGACGACGCCGGCGCGCTCCAGGACGACGGCTAAGTAGTCTGCCGTCTGCCGTCTGACGAATTCCTTGAGATACCCGTCCAATGTGCCTTGATTGCCGCGAACATCGCGGTTCGCCCCAATGCGAACCCAGCCGCGTCCGTGCAGGTACCCCGGGATGCCCTCGAGGCAGGACCAGCTGACCACCGTCCGAGTCTGTTTGTCCCCGAGGAGTAAGACCACTCCAGCTGAGGAAACCTCGTCAACCCCGAAGGTGGCGCGACCGGTCGGCGTTGGGAGGCACGTACCCGCCGCAACCCGAGCTCGAATAGCCGTCTCGACCTGACCTGGCATAACTGCATCGTGCATCCCGCCGGTTCGCGACGCAAAGCACCCGGGGCGATGAAGAAGGCAAAGGCAGCGCGGTCCGTCACAATGATCCCCTGCACGCTCTTGCCGTACCGTGCGTTATGCCCGTGCCCGTGGCGTTATGGCATCGGCCTGTTGCCTGACCGTTGATCACTGAACCGAGCTCAGGTCGTATGCGGCTCAGCGTCTCGTCAGCGGGCTGCTTGCTTGCCAATTGGGCAGGCTCGGATGGTGACGTGGTTGCCCATGGCGGGGTCGATGACGCAGTGCACTCCAAGGTCTGTGATGCGGCCGTCGCGTGCGTTCCACTCGCCGGCACCGGAATCACGCCCAAGATTGAACCGAGCGAGTCGATCGTGGCCTTCCAGAGGTTCGGCCAGGCGCGGCGGGGCCCGACCACGAACGCAAGCTGGAGGGCGATAGCGCCATCGGGAAGTGGTTGAGCGGCGGTGATCTGGTCGCGGATTTGCCGCTTGTAGGCGTTGGTACTAGCCGACGCGGTGGTGTGTACCTGCAGCGAGTACAACCCGCCGGGATCCTGGACAGTTTGCGTCTGGCACACCGCGACCGAGGACGTCGCTGCATGCCGTTTGGTCGCCCACACCGAGGCGAACTGCCGCCCGGTGCCCTTGGTCAGCCTCGGGACGAGCGGAAACAGGTAGTTGTCGAGATCGTTGAGCGCGAGCAGGGGCACGAGGTTCGGCAGCCCGATGTCCAGGCGCAGCGCGGCGGTTCCGGAGTGACGGGCAGCTTCGGGGCGATCGCCGCCAGGACGTCGGCGGCAAACGCGGCGGAGCGAGCCTGGCCAGGTGACCCAGCCGAGTCCCAGCCGGCCAGGGCGGGTGGAACGCTGAGTGTGCTGCCCACGAGCTCCGGGCGCGCATAGAAGACAGGCACGGTCACAGGTCGAATCTATCGCCACAGCTCGACCGTCCGGCGTGGCTGCCCGCTGCTCGGGCTGTGCCCTCGTTTGCCTTCGCGCTCACGCCGCCGATCGCGCCCGAGAGGACGCCACCGGCAAAGTTCAGATCCAGTATCGCCCACCAGGAACATCGGCCCGGACGCCGCCCGCTCCCGCGGGCGGCCGTCGTCACTCGGCGGCCGCGGCCCCGGCCAGCGTCGCCAGCTGAGCCCGCGACGTGATGCCTAGCTTGGGGAACGCCTTGTAGAGGTGGTAGCCCACGGTTCGTGGGCTGAGGAAGAGCTGGGCGGCGATGTCGCGGTTAGAGGCGCCCGCGGCCGCCAGCCGCACGACCTCGCGTTCCTGCGCGGTGAGCACGCTGAGCGGGTCGCCAGCCCGGCGGGGCGCGGCCGGGACGTCCCCGGTCGCGCGCAGCTCGGTGCGGGCCCGCCGGGCCCACGACTCCGCGCCCAGCCGGTCGAAGACCTCCAGCGCGGCGCGGAGCTGCGTGCGCGCATCCGCCCGCCTCCGGGCCCGTCGCAGCCACTCGCCGTAGGCGAGCCGCGTCCTCGCCTGCTCGTACGGCTGGTCGTCGCCGTCGTGGGCGCGGACGGCGGCAACGAAGTGCGCCTCGTCCTGCTCCATCATGGCCCGGCAGCGCAGGGCGACCGCGTCCGAGGCCGGTTGACGGACATGCCGCGCCCAGGTCAGGTAGCGCTCCAGCGGCTCGCCGGCCCGCTCCGGCCGGCCACTGCGGACCGCCGCCTCGACGAGATCGGCGGCGGCGAGCGTCCCGAACCCGGTCGGCGGGATCCGTTCCAACTGCGCCAGCGCGGCATCCGCGTTCCCCTGGCCGAGTTCGAGCCGGCCGAGCGCCCAGCGTCCGAGGGTCGTCGCGAGGAGGAGCTTGCGGTCGTCGGCCCGCCGGACGCCGTCCTCGGCCCTCGCGCGGCACCCCGCCACGTCCTCCTGATGAGCGAGCACCCAGGCGAGGCAGCAGGTGAGGTGGATGACCCGGTGCTCGTGACCCAGGTCGGTCGCCAGCCGCAGCCCCTCGTCGAGGGTCGCCCTCGCCTCCCCGTAACGGCCCTGTAGCCCCTGCGCGAACCCCTGGTCCTGGAGGGCGAACGCCAGCCAGCCGATCATCCCGCTCCTGCGGCAGTCCGCCACGACCCGCTCGGTGAGTTCCTCGCAGAGGGCCGCGCGGCCCGTCGCGAGCGCGGTGCCGGCGGTGAAGGTCAGCCCCGGAACGCCCAGCCCGGCGAGCCCGGAGGGGTCCAGCGCGCCGCCGGTGAGCGGCAGCCCACCCGCGAGGTCGCCGGCCAGCAGCCGGGCCAGCCCGACCGCCTGGCCGACCAGCGGCGAACCGGTCGCCGGCAGCTCGTGCAGCGCCGTCGCCGCCTGTCCGGCCAGTGGCGCGTCGCCGGCGAACCAGGCGCAGCGGACCGCCTCCACCAGCAGCCAGGTCGCCTGCTCGGGGTCGCGCGCCGCCACCCGGAGGGCGGCGTCGAGGATGATCCGGCCGGCGGCCAGCGGGGTGCCCAGCTCGACCTCGCGGTGGGCGCGGACCTGGGTCAACGCCACGATCATCGCCGGGTCGTCCACGTCGGGCGTGGCGCTTGCGGCGAGCGCGGCGGCGCGGTCGGTCAGACCGGCGTCGCTCGCGGCCAGCGCCGCCGCGGCCAGCCGGGCGGATCGGCGTACCGGATCGACGGTGAGCTCGGCGGCCCGCTGGTAGGCGGCCGCCACCGCGGCGTGGCCGCCTCGGGTACGGGCCCGACCCGCCGCCTCCTCCAGCTGCCCCGCGACGCCCTCATCGGGACCGAGCGCCGCGGCGGCCAAGTGCCAAATGCGCCGGTCGGCGGCGTCGGGCGAGGTCGAGCTGCTCAACGCATCTGCGAGCGCCCGGTGCACGGCAAGGCGCCGACTCACCGACGCGCTCTGGTACGCGGCCGCCCGGATGAGGGGATGACGGAAACCGACGGCCGTTCCGGTGATCCCGATCAGCCGGCTCCGCTCGGCGGCTTCCAGACCGTCGAGCGGAGCGCCGGCGGCGACCAGCGTCGCGAGTTCGCCGGAGCCTTCCGCCGCCGCGACCAGGAGCGCGGTGCGCGCGGCCTCGGGCAGCGCGGCCATCTGCGCGAGAAAGGCCTCCTGGATCCGCTCCGCCACCGGCATCGCCCCCACCGGCGACAACCGCCCAGCCCGCTGTTCGGCAGTCAGCGCGGCCGGCAGCTCCATGAGCGCCAGCGGGTTACCGGCCGACTCCTCGACGAGGCGCTCCCGGACCTGCGGCGGAAGATCGGCGGGGAGCAGAGCGGCGGCCGCCTCGTCGTCGAGCCCGGCGAGACGGTGTTCGGGAAGCCCGGTGACCGGGAGATCCGGACGAGCGGCGAAGACCATGGCGACGCCCTCGGCCCCGAGCCGGCGCGCCGCGAACACCAGAGCGTCCACGGACGCCTCGTCGCACCATTGCACGTCGTCCACGAGGCAGAGCAGCCCGCCGTCCCCGGCCAGCTCCGACAGGAGGCTGAGGGTGGCCAGGCCCACCAGGAACCGGCTCTGCGGTGGCGCGTCGCGCAGCCCCAAGGCGGCGCCGAGCGCCCTCACCTGCGCGTCGGGCAGCGCGTGGATCCGGTCGAGCCCGGTCCGCAGGAGCAGATGCAGTGCGGCGAACGGCAACGCCGCCTCGGACTCGATGCCGACACCGCGCACCACCCGCATGCCGGTCGCCCGCAGCGCGGCGTACTCCAGCAGCACCGACTTGCCGATCCCCGCCGGACCCCGGAGAACCAGGGCGCCGCTGCGACCTTCCCGGGCACCGTCCACCAGCCGGTCGATCTGCGCCTGTTCCTCGGCCCGCCCGTGCAGCACGACTGGCAACCTACCGTCACGATGACGGATTCGGCATGGCCGCCAGCTCCGTAGCTTCGTGATCAGACGCACGTCAGCACCACGAAGGGACTTCGAGATGGCCACCATCGCCAGCACCGTCCGGACCACCGACGACGCCAAGCTGCTCCGCTTCGCCCTCAAGCAGGACGCGATCGGCTCAGGCGCCAACGGCGTCGTCTACCTCGCCGCCGCGGCGATCTTCGGCCGGCTGTTCGGCCTTCCCGCCGGCCTTCTCTACCCCGTAGGCGCCTTCCTGGTCGCCTTCGCGGCCGCCCTGCTCTTCCTCGCGTCGAGGCCGACGGTGAGCCGACCCGCCGTGGCAGTCGTGATCGCCGTCAACATCGCCTGGGTCGCCGCGAGCGTCGAGCTGCTCATCGCCGGCTGGTTCCCGTTGACCACCCTCGGCGTCGCGCTCGTCATCGCACAGGCGGTGGTGGTCGCCGGATTCGCCGCCCTCCAGATCACCGGCCTGCGCCGCACCGCCTCCTGATCCGTGCGGATCCCCGGGTGCCCCTTCCGCGCCGGAGCGGACACCCCGGGATCCAGCTCGCCGGCCAATCCGGTCAGCGCACCGTTCAGGCCTCATGAGACACCTTCGTCCCGGTCGCGTCGGCGCTTCTCCGCACGCCGCTCAAGACGTATCCGGAGCTGCCTCGATTCGCGCAGACCTTCCGTGGTGCGGTGACCGACCATAGCCAGAGGGGGCGAACGGTTGGCAGACATCAGGGTGGCCGAACAACGTGGAACCGGACCGCTGGTCGACTGGGCTCCGGCCCCGGCGCCCTGGGCGGCGAGGCTTGTCGAGCCGTTGACTCTTGAAGAACTATCCCCGAGATGCGACTCTCACTCGCTATGAGCCGCAACGGGCACGGGCGCCCACGTCAGCCGAGCGAGGAGATCGCGGAACGACGCGAACGACGCGATGCGCGGATCCGCGCCGAGCGCATCGAGGTCGCGATGGCGGAGATGGACGACAAGCCGCCGACCGACGACATCGAATTCGGACCCGGTCGGGATACGCGTGCATGGCGCGGAGGGTCGCCCGGGCTCGGGCGACGCCGATGACCTGCCCGATGTGGCGCTGGGGGAGCTCGGAGCAGCCCTGCTTGTGCCGACAATGACGTCCGCACTGGTCAGGCGGGGTTGACCGCAACACAAGATCTTGCGCTCACCCCAGCTCGGCCGGTTCGTCGGCGGTCGGGTCCACATCGCCGGCGTCGGCGCCGTCGCGCTCGCTGCCGTCCCACTCGAACCGCGCTCCCACGTCCGCGGCGGTGAGGGCCGTTTCGACGGCTGCTTCGGCGGCGTCGAAGGCGTCCTCACGGCCGGTAGCGGTGACCTCGACGAGGACGGACAAGGTGAGGCGGACCTGCCAGCGGCGGAGCAGTGCTGGCAGGTCCAGTGCGCTCAGCACGGCAAGCCCGTGCTCGCACCGCCGTTCGTGGAATGGCTGATGGGCCTGCCCGCCCACTGGGTCACCGACCCCAGGCTCAATCTCCCACGCACCGGCGCGTTGCGCGTCCTCGGCAACGGCGTCGTCCCCGCCCAAGCGGCGATCGCCCTACGCCTCCTCCTCCGCCGCCACCGCTGACAGCCACACCACGCGGAACTCCTCGCGGGCGGCACCCTGCGGCCGCCTGCGAAGGAACCACGTCGGCCCTGGCCACCTCAACTAACAGGCCAGCGCGGGCGAAGGCCGAGCCAGCAGAAGACCCCCATCCGCCGCGCCTGGTGGCCAGCTATCGTCCGGTCATCCGTGCGCGACGGTGTCTCGGTTGGCGGGGCTAACGTGTGCCGCAAGTAGGCGCCAGCCCTTGTCCTCGTCGAGGATCCATGTCCGCGTGTAGCGGACCCGGGCGAGAAATGGCTCGCCGGCAAGGGTGCCTTCCAGCGTGCCAAGGAACCACGTCACCCCGGTGCCGCCAGCGACGAGCACCGCCAGGTCCTCCTCGTCCACGCGGTTCATTGTCTGCTGGCCGGATCGGTGCGCGTGCAGGTCGTCCTGCTTGGAGTAGAGGCGGCCATCAGGTCCGGTGAACACGAGCCGGTCGTCGATCAACCGATCCAACGCCGCGACATCGGAGGACAGTTGGGCACGTTGAAGACGCCGTTCAGCGGCGCGCAGCGCCTCGACGCTGGCGATATCCGCGCCGTCGGCCCCGATGGCGGGATCATCGTCAAACGGCTTACGCATTGAGACTCCGCCCCCAAGGCTGAGCAGGCTGGTTTAGGTCCGACCATCCTGTCATCAGCGTAAGTCGTTTTGTGTCAAGCTTCTGGTCGGTGCCTCGGCCGTCGTCTGTCCCTGCATAGCGGTGATGGGGTTGGTCCCCAGCAACGTGTAATCGGGTTGATGAGACGACGGGCCGGGGCTGCCCATGATGACAGGCGAGATCACAGTGCGTGTCTCAATGCCGCGTAGGGCTCGCCCCGGCCGTCAGCTTGAACGCCGCGACGAAGAATCAGGCGGCTAAAGCCACCTGCCTGCGGTGGTGGCTGCCGTAGGTGGCGATGTCGGCGTTCCACTCTCGTCCGGTGGTGATGACGGCGTGCAACTGGCGCAGGATCGCCGCGGCGATGACGGTCTGGGCTTGGGTCGCCGTGAGCTTGTTGGTCTCCCGGGTGGTCAGATGCTGGTAGCGGGCGGCATAAACGGCGTTGCTGCGCTGGGCACCCCAGACCGCCCGCCACGCGGCCAGACGCAGCGCGGGCCGGCCCTGGCCGGTGAGTTTGGTGCGGCCGACGAACGTCCCGGACAGTTTCTCCCGCGGTGCGAGGCCGGCGTGCTTGACCAGGGCGCGGGCGGTCGCGAACCGGTTCGGGTCACCGGTCTCGGCGAGGATCGCCGCCGCGCCAACCGCGGATAGGCCGGGGATGGAGGTGGCCAGATCGGTCAGCTTGAGCTCGTCGAGGACGTCGGTCATCCGGGTCTCGGTGTCGGTGAGCTTGTCGGCGGCGGCCTGCCAGTCCTGCAACAGGAACGCGACCCGCTCCAGCGCACCGGGCCGGTGGGCGGCCACCCCGGTGGGGTCGGTCAACGCGGTGAACAGGTGCCGCAGGATGCGCAGCGAGGGTTTGCACCCGCCGCGGCGGGTGATCTCACGGCGCACGGCCTGCTCGAATCGGGCCGCACCGAGGCGTCGGGTGCGGGTGAGGTCACCGCCGTCACGATCGCAGATAACCGTCATCGCTGCAGCCCAGGTGCGGGAGCGAAACGGCTGCTTGGCGGTGTCGAGCGCGGCGGGCCAGACACACTCGAGCAGGGCGCGTATCTGCTGGACCTGGCTGACCATCTCGATGATGAGCTGGTCGCGCCGGGCGCCCAGATGCCGCAGCCGTCCCCAGGTCTCATCGATCGACTCCGGCACGTAGCAGCGCAGCTGCGCGGTCAGCCGAGCGATCAGCACAGCGTCCTTCTCATCGGTTTTGTCCGAAGTCAGGTCCTCGCTGCGCCGCGCCCACGAGGTCAGCATCGGCTGCACGCACACGAACGGCATCGCCCGATCCGCAGCGAGCTGGCCGAGGACCCGCCAGCGGTGCCCGGTCGGCTCGCACGCCACCGTCACCCCCGCCCACCCTTTCGCCGCGGCCCGCTCGGCGGCCCAGTCCAACGCTGCCCCGAGATTCCAGGCCCGGCAGCGGAACGTCTTACGGGCCAACACTTTCGAGTCGTGATCAGTGACGACGACCATCTGCTTCGCGTCGGCCAAGTCGATGCCCACGATCGCGTTGGTCACCGGCACCAACGCCCGCAGCCGAACAATCCGGGCGTTGCGGTTGCGATCACCCCGGGACACACCGCTACCGTTACCCATGAACGTCCTCCTCCTGCGATGGGACACCAAGCCCGACAAGCGCATCAGGGGGACGTTCCCACGTCCTGCATCGACACGCAGAACGTCTTTCTATGCCGCCGTATCCCGCAGACTGGGTGCAGGTAGCGGCGTAGCCGCGCGCCAGGGTCGTGGTGTCGAGGTCGCGTCCGATTCAGCCGTCCTGGTAGGCGCCGACTGGACCGCCGTGCGGGTGGACGACCAGCGGGTACGGCGCGTCGCCTCGCGGCAGGTCGAGCGGGCCCTGCAGGTGCAGCTCGTCGGGTGCTGACCACGTCACCGCCTCGGTGGTGCCCACAGCCGCGCGCACGCTCTCGATGCCCGGGTCGGCGCTGCTCAACAGCACCTCCCGCTCGCCGGTGGCCTCGCTCCGCACCAGCGTCGGCGGCATGTCGTGCTGGTGCGCCGAAACGAGCGGCGGAGGTCGGACACCCACGCCTCGACGGCGGCAAACCCGGGTTCCTCGAAGGTGGTCACGCCGGCACATCCCTGGCGTTCTGCAAATCGATTGGCTAGTGTGCCGATCGGACCTCACACCAAGGAGAAGCATGGACAGTGGGCGCACCCGTCAGGCCCTTGTCGTCCGGGGTGGCTGGGAGGGGCACAGCCCGGTCGCGGCGACCGAGCGGTTCATCCCGTTCCTCGAGGAGCACGGCTACGCCGTCGAGGTGCACGAGAGCCCCGAGGTGTACGCCGACGGCGAGAAGCTCGCAGCAACCGATCTCGTCGTGCAGTGCTACACCCAGGGCGTCGCCACCGTCGAACAGGTACTCGGGCTGTCCGTCGCGGTCGCGGGCGGCACCGGTCTCGCGGGCTGGCACGGTGGCATCTGCGACTCCTTTCGCGGCTCGCCCGACTACCTACATCTCACGGGCGGGCAATGGGCCGCGCACCCCGGCGGCTTCGTCGAGTACGAGGTGGTCGTCGTGCCGGAGCGGCGCGGGCATCAGATCGTCCAGGGCCTGGACCGGTGGGAGCTGAACACCGAGCAGTACTGGGTGCTCACCGACGAGCTGAACGATGTGCTCGCCACGACCACGTTCGGCGTGCGTGACGACACCCCGTGGCGGGAGGAGCTGACCTGCCCCGCGGTATGGACTCGCCAGTGGGGGAAGGGCAGGGTCTTCGTCTCGACGATCGGCCACAAGCTGGAGGACCTCGACCACCCCGATGTGAGGACACTGACCGAGAGGGGGCTGCTGTGGGCGAGCCGCTGACCGGGGAGCCCATTCGGATCATCGTCGACACGGACCTGGCTATGGGGGCACCGGGATCGGACATCGACGACGGCTTCGCGCTCGCGCTGGCCCTGGCCGACCCGGGTCTCCGCGTCGAGCTGGTCACGACGGTCGGTGGCAACAGCGACGTCGTGACCTCGACCCGGCTGACTCGTGAGCTGCTCGAGGTGCTCGGCCGCGGCGACGTGCCCGTGGTGCAGGGTGCCCCGGCCGATGTCGTCGCAGCCCAGGAGATCGCGCGTCGGGTGCTTTCCGAGCCAGGGCAGTTGAGCATCGTCGCGATCGGACCGCTGACCAATGTCGCACGCGCGCTCGCGCTCGCGCCGGGGGTCGCCGGCGCGGTCCGCGAGGTCGTCGTCATGGGTGGGGTGTTCCTCGGGCAGACGAACGTCGCGGCGATGCCGGGTGAGTACAACTTCTGGTGCGACCCGGAGGCGGCCCAGGCGGTCTGCGAGAGCGGCGCGCGCCTGCGGTTCGTCGGGCTCGACGTGACCCGTCAGGTGCGGCTGAGCCGCGAGGACGCCCGAGCACTGGCGTCTGAAGGGGAGTTCGGCCGTATCGCCGCACGCCATACCGAGGCCTGGATCGACTTCCAGGAGCGGGTCAAGCCGCGAGAGGCGATCGAGCAGGGCAGCTGTGCGTTGCACGACCCACTCGCCGTCGCGGTGGTCACCCGTCCGGATCTGGTCACCTGGACCGAGGCGCACGTCGCCATCGAAACGGCCGGCCAGGTCACGCGCGGGGTGGCGGTGGCCGACCTCCTGATGTGGGAGAACCCACCCGAGCCCAACTGCCGGATCGCGACAGCGGTGGACGCGCGTGCCTTCCGGGAGCTGTTCCTCGAGCGGATGGCTGCTCTGCCGTGAGCGTGTCGGTCGACGTGGTGGCCGGCCTGTCGTCAGGGGAAGCTGTCACGAGGTACCCGCGAGCGAGTTGAGCCTGGTCCGCGCCGTGCGGACTCACCGAGGGCGTACTGCGCGCCGTACCGGGCGATGCGCCGTACGACACCGCCGGGCTGCAGTACCTCAGTACCCGCGGGCCGTCGAGCCGCTGCCCGGCACCCTCGTCGGAGCGGGGGCCGAGCCGGTAGCGTACGGATCGGCGGCGTCGCGGTGGCGAAACTTCCCCCGCGGAACCGGGCCGACGTATTGTCCTGGTGACGCAGGAACACCACGTGTTCATCGGCTCGCTGCGGGAGAACCTGGCGATGCCCGGCAGCGGGCACGGCCGACGCAGCGAGCCGCGCGGCCCTGGTCGCGGGCCGGGGCGGACTGGGCGGCGGAGCTACCCGAGGGCCTGGACACCCAGCACGGCCCGGGCGAGATGCGTCGAAGGCGCTGCAACTGGCGCTGGCTCGCGTGGTCTGGCCGATCCGCACACCGTGGTCTTGGACGAAGCCACCTCCCTGATCGATCCGACCACGGCACGGCGCACCGAGCGGTCCCTCGTCGCCCAGCTCCAGGGCCGTACGGTGATCGCCATCGCCCACTACCTGCACACCGCGCGCGCCGCCTATCGGGTCGCAGTGGTCGAAGGCAGGCGCGTCACCGAACTCGGCGCGTACGCCGCGCTGTGGCGTTCACGGCACGGAACCGACCGCCCGTCTGATCGCTCGGCTGCGTTGACCCGGAAGGTGCGCACGCCTTAGCGTGTTCGCTTAGCAAACCGATTTGCACCGGCCCGGAGGAGAGATCATGAGCGCGCATCAGCCCGGCGGCCCGCGGTCCGAGCTCGGGGTAGCGATGATCGGCTACGCGTTCATGGGTGCCGCTCACTCTCAGGGTTGGCGCACCGCGCACCGGTTCTTCGACCTGCCAGTCAACCCGGCGATGAGCGTGATCTGCGGCCGCACCGAGTCCGCCACCAGGGCGGCCGCCGACAAGATGGGGTGGGCGGACTGGACGACGGACTGGCGGCAGGTACTCGACCGGGACGATGTTCAGGTCGTCGACATCTGCACGCCCGGCGACACGCACGCCGATATCGCCGTCGCGGCCCTGGAGGCCGGGAAGCACGTTCTGTGCGAGAAGCCGCTGGCGAACACCGTCGCCGAGGCAGAGAAGATGAACGCCGCGGCCGAGGCGGCACAAGCGCAAGGCGTCCTGTCCTCCGTCGGATTCAACTACCGGCGTACACCGGCGCTCGCCTACGCAAGGCGGCTCATCGAGGAAGGCGCCGTGGGCACGGTTCGCCACATTCGTGCTCACTACCTGCAGGACTGGATTGTGGACCCGGAGTTCCCGCTGGTCTGGCGACTGCAGAAGGACAAGGCCGGATCCGGCGCGCTCGGCGACATCGGCGCACATGTCGTCGACATCTCCCAGTTCCTCACCGGTCAGCGCCTGACCGAGGTCTCGGGCCACCTCACCCGCTTCGTCGAGCGCCGTCCCGTCGCACAGGCGACGTCCGGGCTGAGTGCGAGCGGCGGCGTCGAGACCGGCGAGGTCACCGTCGACGACGCCGCGGTGTTCTTCGGGCGTACCGACGGCGGCGCGCTCGCGACCTACGAGGCGACCCGGTTCGCCACCGGGCGCAAGAACGCCATGCGGATCGAGCTGAACGGCTCGGCCGGCAGCATCGCCTTCGACTTCGAGTCGATGAACGAGCTGCACGTGTACGACGGCACCGCGCGTTCCCGTGACGCCGCGTTCCGCCGGATCCTGGTCACCGAGCCCGACCATCCCTACACCGGCGTCTGGTGGCCGCCCGGCCACGGCCTGGGCTACGAGCACACGTTCGTGCATGAGATCGCCGACTTCGTGCGCGATGTCGCAGCCGGCACACCGCCGACGCCGTCGTTCGCCGACGGCCTCCAGGTCCAGCGGGTGCTGGACGCCGTTGAGCGATCCTCGGCAGGGGGCGCCGGGTGGACCGCAGTCTGACCAATGGCCGACGGGAGGACCCGTGCGTGCGCTCACCGGCGGCGACCGGGCCGCCTGCAGCGTCGCTCGACGCCGCGCTCGTTCCAGGCCGCTGACCGGTCGCCCTTACCGGCCACCCACTACTGAGAGGTACACACTTGAGCAAGCTGCGCGTCGGCGTGATCGGACTGGGCGAGGTCGCCCAGGTCATCCACCTGCCCGTCCTCGAGTCATTGCCCGACCGCTACGAGCTCGCGGCGATCTGTGACATCTCGCCCGGCCTGCTGGAGCGTCTGGGCGCTCGCTATCGGGTCGAGCACCGCTACACCGACTTCCGCGAGATGCTCGCCGCCGGCGGCCTGGACTGCGTGATCGTGCTCAACAGCGACGAGTACCACGCGGACTGCACGGTCGCGGCGCTCGACGCGGGTCTCGACGTACTGGTCGAGAAGCCGATGTGTCTCAGCCCCCGCGAGGCACAGGAGATCATCGCGGCGCGCGACCGGTCGGGGAAGACCGTGATGGTCGCCTACATGCGGCGTTTCGCACCGGCGTTCACCGAGGCGGTCGAGAAGCTGCCCGAGCTCGGCCCGATCCGCTACGTGCGTGTCCACGACGTGATCGGCGAAAACCGGCTGATCGTCGACCAGACGTCGTACGTCGACCGGCCGGATGACGTCCCGGACGAGGCGGTCAACGAGAAGTGGGCGCGCCGCTCGGCGCTCGTGAAAGAGGCGCTGGGCGACGTTCCCCAGGAGCTGGAGTGGACCTACGGGTTGCTCTGCGGCCTCGGCAGCCACGACCTCTCCGCGATGCGGGAGCTGCTCGGTCGCCCGAAGGAGGTCTCGGCGGCGAAGATGTGGCGCAACGGTGGATACGTCGTCGCGCTCCTCGACTACGGCGACTTCGTCGTCACCTACGAGACAGGGGTGGACGACCAGCTGCGTTACGACACCTACATCGAGGTGTACGGCGCGAGCGGCACGATGAAGGTGGTGTACGACACGCCCTACGTCCGGCACTTCCCGACGACGCTGCATCTGGAACTCACCGACGGCGACTCCTACGAGCGATCCGTGCGGCGACCACACCTCAAGGACCCCTACACCTACGAGCTCGAGCACTTCCACGAGGCGATCACCACAGGTGCGACGCCCAAGACGAGTCCGGAAGACTACGTGCAGGACATGGAGCTCTTCATCGAGATCATCCGTGCCTTGGAGAACAGCTGATCACGCCCCGGACGGCGTCGGGCGCGACGGCATCCGGAGGATAAGTCGAGCCCAGCCGAAGATAGGTGTCGTGGCCCCGGTCGCCGCGCCGTAGCGTCGTCTACGCCCCTGATCCCCGAACACACCCGTACCTGGAAAGGCGCCGCCGCGATGACCGAGACCCTGACCGACGCCGATGTGGCGTTCTTCCGCGAGAACGGCTATCTGTTGCCCGGCCGCCAACTGCTGTCGGAGGATCGCCTCTCGCGGCTCGAGCTGATCTTCAACGAGCACCTCGAAGCCAGGGGCGACAAGCTCTCCGACGAGCTCGACACGCCGCACTACCACGACGGGCGGCTGCTGGATTACCTGCTCTCCGACGAGGTCCTCGACTGGGTCGAGCCGCTGGTCGGCCCCAACATTGCCCTCTGGTCGAGTCACTTCATCTCGAAGGACCCCTTCACCGGCCGGGCCACCCCCTGGCACGAGGACAGCGCGTACTGGGAGGGCCGCTTCGACGACTACGACAACATCGTTACGATCTGGCTCGCCCTCGAGGGCGGCTCATTCAAGGAGAACGGCTGCATGCGGGTCATTCCGGGCTCGCACCTGGACGGTGGGTTCTCGGACAACTACCTGCCCACCGACATGACCGGGCAGACCTTCCACGCCGAAATCGCCGGTGTGGACGAGGCGAAGGCCGTGTACTTCGAGTTGCAGCGCGGCGAGTTCTCGATGCATGACGGCCGGATCGTCCACGGCGCCCGAGCCAACACCAGCGCCACCCGTCGCACCGGCTACACCATGCGGTACTTCCCGAGCTCGGTGAAGATGCAGGGCGTCCCACAGAACGAAGGATGGAAGATCTGGCTGGCCCGAGGGGTCGACCTCGCCGGCAACGACTACGCGAACGCACCCGCCCGCGCCTGAGGTTCTCTCATGAAACTGGGACTTCTGACCGCCTGCCTGCCCGGCGAGTCGCTCGAGGACATCGCCCGGTGGGCCGGCGGCCACGGGTACGCCGCCCTCGAGGTCGCCGCCTGGCCCGACCGGCCCGGCCGCGACTGGGAGGCCAGCCACCTGAACGTCGAGGCATTCGGGCAGGCCGACGCCGACAGGGTCGCCGCGATCCTCGACCGGCACGGCCTGACCCTGTCGGCGGTCGCGTACTACGAGAACAACCTGCATGAGAACCCGGAGGTCCGCGAGGCGACGCACGAGCACCTGCGCCGGTGCATCGACGCCGCCCACCTGCTCGGCGTGCGCCTGGTCGGCACCTTCGTCGGCCGCGACGGGACGCTCACGGTGGCCGAGAACCTCCGGCTGGCCGAGCAGGTGCTGCCGCCGCTGGTCGAGTACGCCGCGGCCCGCGACGTACGCCTCGTGATCGAGAACTGCCCGATGGAGGGCTGGCATCCCGACGGCTATCCGGCCAACCTCGCGTACTCGCCCGAGCTCTGGGGCTGGATGGCCGACCTCGGGCTGTGGCTCAACTACGACCCCTCGCACCTGGTTTGGCTCGGCATCGACCCACTGGCGGCCCTCGAGGCGCACGCCGACCGGATCCTGCACGTTCAGGCCAAGGACGTCGAGGTGCACGCCGCCGCCCGCAACCGCTACGGGGTGTTCGGACAGGTGCTCGACAAGCAGCCCTGGAAGAGCGGGTGGTGGCGCTACCGCATCCCCGGCCTCGGCGAGGTCGACTGGCCGCGACTGATCGACGCGCTCCACCAGCACGGGTACGAAGGCGCCGTCTCCGTCGAGCACGAGGACCCGGTCTGGAGCGGTGACCCCGGCCGCGTCCGCCAAGGCCTGACCATCGCACACCGCACCCTCGCCCCGCACGTCCACGTCTGACCGACCGCCCAGGAGGGCCTCGCCCATGCACCGCGGCGTCTACTTCGATGCCTGGTTCCCCCGCCAGCACTGCTACCACCCGAGTCTCCCGCCCCGCCGCCTGCGAATGGTCGACGAGCTCGTCGACTACCGCGCCACCGTGCTGGTGTGGTCTGCCATGGGCGGTGGCTCACTGGCCCTGCCGTACCTCGAGCAGGAGGCGACCGGCCCGGTCGACGCCCGCTCACGCTTCTACGGCTTCGTCAACGACAGCGAGTTCATCGCTGCCTGCCACGAGCGTGGCATCAAGGTGCTGGGCATCATCTTCGAGGCCCAGGGCTGGGAGTTCCCGGTCGAGCTGACCGACCAGGAGGACGCCGTCCTCGCCCTCAATGAGCTGCGCGGCGTGGGAAAACGCGACTGGATGGGGCTGCGCGAGTTCTCGTCCAACCGCTACCCGAAGCTCTGGAAGCCGATCGAACACTACTTCCCCGGCGGCCTGGTGAACTCCGACGGCGACCCGGTCACCGACCTGATCGAGGAGTGCGTGGCACGCGATATCCACGGCCGGCCCTGCCATGCGCACTGGGTGGAGTGTCCGGATCGCGAGCACCAGTGCTTCTACATGGACCGCAACAACCCGGTCTGGCGCGAGTACCTCAAGGCAGTGATCAGGATCCAGGTCGATGCCGGTGTCGACGGGATCCAGCTCGACGAGGCCGAGCTGCCGATGGGTGCATTCCAGTACGGCGCCTGCTTCTGCAAGGACTGCATGAAAGGGTTCCGCGCCCACCTCCAAGGGTTGAAGCCCTCGGAGGTGGACCTCGTGCTCGACGGGGTCGACCTCGAGACCTTCCACTACGGCGACTGGCTGCTCGCGCAGGGCTACGACTTCACGTCGGACCGCGAGTCGACGCCGCTGTTCGGCGACTACTACGCCTTCCAGTGCCTGTCGATCAAGAGGTATTTCGCCGAGCTCGCCGACTACGCCCGCGAGTACGCGCGGTCGCGCGGCCGCGAGATCATCGTCTCCGGCAACTTCTTCAATCTCGAGCCGATGTACCTCGCCCTCGCCGACGACGTCGATCTGGTCATCACGGAGATGCGGAACACGACGTACCGCCAGCCGGACTGGTACCGGTACGTCGCGGCGTTCGCCGGTGACAAGGATGTCGTAGTGGTCGAGAACCCGTACGGCGGCGTTGTTCCGGAGCTGATCGACCTGCTCGGGAAGGGCAAGGGGTACGACCTGTTCCGGCTCTCGCTGTTCGAGGCGGCGGCGATGGGCTCGAACATGTCGGTGCCCTACGGTTCGTGGATGGGCAGTGTCATCGAGGACTCGTTCTACGCGCCCCACGAGCTCGCCAGCGAGATCCAGGCGTTCCTGGCCGACCACGAGCAGCTGTTCGCGCGCCGGACCGCCAACGACATCGCGGTCGTCTTCAGCGTCGAGAGCACGCGCGAGCTGATCGGCAAGGCGGACGACGGCGACAACACCACCAACGCGCGCGATGAGTCGGTGGTGGTGCCGTATCGCGTCGTGACGAAGACGCTGTCAGACGCCGCGGTGCCCTACGACGTGGTGATCTGGCCGGACGGCGTCACCGCTGCGGACCGCTCGAGCACCGAGGCGCTCCTGCGGTACTCGACCGTGATCCTGCCGGACGTCTTCGCCCTGACCGAGGGGCAGGTCGCTGCCGTCGAGGGATACCTCGTGGCCGGCGGGACGGTCGTCGTCACCGACCGGGTGGCAAGCTCCCTCCCACAACACCGAGGTGTCCGCACCGCGCGCCGTGACGTGCTCGATGAGCTGCTTCCGCACGGGCGGCAGGTCGAGACCACGGTGTCGGCCGCCGCGAACCTCCAGCACCTGGCCGACGGCTCCTACGCGCTGCACCTGGTCAACTACGACTACGACCGCGAGGTCGACGCGGTGCGCACGCTCACCGATGTCCCGCTCCGCGTGCGGCTACCGAAAGACCGGCAGCACGCGACCGTGGTGGCGAGCGACGGGACGCGAACGCCGCTGGAGGTGGTCCGCGAAAAGGGTGCGCACGTCGTGCGCCTCGACTCGCTGGGCGTATACGCGATCGTGGTCTTCCACGATGGTGAGGCGCTGTGAGGATCGCGGCGCTGCGTGGGCGCGAGACCTTCGAGGTCGAGGAGGCCCCGGTTCCGTCGATCGAGCCGGATGAGGTGCTAGTCCGCGTCGTGGCCTCGGGCGTGTGCGCGTCGGAGCTCGAGCCGTGGCTGACCGGTCCGCGGGTGGGGGAGGCCCAGTACCCGGGCCACGAGGTCAGCGGCGTGGTCGTCGAGGTCGGCGCCGAGGTGACCGTGCCGGCGGCCGGGGACCGGGTCGGCGTCTGGGTCACCGAGCGCGGCTTCGCGGAGTACGTCGCCGTGCGCGCGGCGTACTGCTTCCCGGCGGGCGACGGCCGGCTCGACGAGGCGCTCGCGGAGCCGATCGCCTGCGCCGTCAACGCCGTCGAGGCCGCGGACGTCCGCCTGGGCGACGACGTGGTCATCATCGGGGCCGGATTCATGGGGAACCTGGTGCAGAAGCTCGCCGCCCTGCGCGGCCCGCGGCAGCTGATCGTGGCCGACGCGCGCGCGGACGCCCTGGAGCGCGCTGTGGGGCTCGGCGCCACGCGGACCGTTGACGTGACGAAGGAGTCGCTGCCCGACGTCGTACGGTCCCTCACTGGCGGGCGCGGCGCCGATGTCGCGTTCGAGTGCACAGGCACTCAACGCGCCCTCACGGTGTGCGGTGACACCACCCGGATGAGCGGCACCATCGCGATCGTCGGCTTCCATCAGGGCGCCGATCGCACCATCCCGCTGGCCTACTGGAACTGGATGGCGTTCAAGGTCGTCAACGCTCACTTCCGTGACGTTGCGGTGATCATGCGCGGCATGTCGGTCGGCATGCGCCTCCTGGCCGGCGGCGTGCTCTCGATGGACGGCCTCGTCAGCCACCGCTTCCCGCTCGAGGAGATAAACAGCGCCTTCGCCACGCTGCGCGAGAAGCCTGATGGGTTCGTCAAGGCGGTCGTGACGTTCCCGGAGCCGTGACTGTGGTCGGTCGCCGCTCAGGCGGTTCCGCCCTCGATCAGCGGGCAGGGCAGCACGACGGTCCGTCCGGCACCGGTGTAGCGGCCCGACATCCGGCTCATCAGCAGGTCGCCGGCTGTGCCGCCGGCCTCGTACGCCGGGTTGCGGACCGTGGTCAGCCGCGGTGTCACGATAGTGGCGGCGTCGACGTCGTCGAAGCCCACGATGGCCACGTCCTGCGGGACGGAGAGTCGGAGCTCGTGGGCCACGTCGAGCGCTCCGATCGCCATCAGGTCGTTCGCGCAGAAGACGGCATCGGGTCGGACCTCGAGCGCCATGAGCGTCTTCATGGCCTCGTAGCCTCCCTTGCGGGTCCAGTCTCCGCGCACCATCCGTTCGGCGGGGACCTTCCGCTTCGCGGCCTGCATCGCCGAACGGAAGCCCGCCGTGCGCGACGCGCCGTAGTGAGACGGGCCCTGGATCATTGCGATCCGCTGGTAGCCGCGCGAGGCCAGGAAGGAGCCGGCAGCGCGAGAGCCGGTCTCATCGTCGGGGATGACCGCGTCGCAGAGGGGATGGTCGAGTTGGTCGCCGATGCAGACGATGGGAGTCTGCTTGTCGGCCTCCCCGAACGTGACCTGCGACGCGGTCTCGCCGGAGGCGAAGACGATGCCGTCCACTCCGCGGTCCATGGCGTCCTGGAAGAACCTGCGCTCTCGGTCGTGCTGGCCGTCGGTGTTGCAGACGTACGTTCCGTGCCCGGCGGCGTCGACGGCGTCCGCCAGGCCTCGGGTGAGCACGGCGTAGAACGGGTTGGTGATATCGGGGACGACGACCGCGATCATGTGCGACTGCCGGGTCCGCAGGTTGCGGGCCACGATGTTCGGCCGGTACCCGAGTTCGCGGATCGCCTTTATCACGGTGCTTCGGGTGGCGACTGCGACCGCGCGCTTGCCGGACAACACGTGGGAGACGGTGGTGGGGCTCACCCCGGCGCGGCTGGCGACCTGCGCGATCGTCACGCGCGAGCGTTGGTCAGACGCTGCCTCGCTCCTCAACATGGCCGTATCCTACTGGGAGATCTCATCGCAAAACGATTTGGGGTCGTTCCATGACCGACCTGGTCGAGCGGTTCCGCAGCGAGTCGCTGCTCCTTCCCGACAGCGGTGCGCGGGTGATGCGCCCACGGCTTAACACCGTCGACGTGCACTGGCACGACTACTACGAACTGTGCCTGGTGGTCTCAGGAGCGGCTGAGCACGTGGTAAACGGTGTCCCGCGACCCATTGGCAGGGGAAGTGCCTTCCTGCTGTCGCCCGCGGACTTCCACGCCATCCGGGCGGTCGGTCAAGAGCCGCTCGCCTGCTACAACACCGTCATCGACCCGGGGCTCATGGAACGACAGTTCGGCGGGCTGGGGCCGCCATCGGTCGGGGACCTCCCGTGGCAGACCGACGACTTTCTCGATGCGGAAGTCGACCTGCGCCGGCTCCAGGCCGAGTTCGAAAAGCCACGGCTGGGCAGCGCACGACTGGTCGAGGCGCTCGTAGGATGCCTGGTGGTCGAGCTCGCGCGGCGCCAACCGGTCGAGGCCGCGGTCGCCCACCACCGCCTCGGCGTGTCCGATGAACTGCGAGCCGCGGTCCGCTTCATCGACCGGCACTTTCGCGAGCCGATCTCGCTCGCCGACGCCGCCCGGCGGGCGCACTTGTCGTCGAACTACTTCAGCGAGCGGTTCCGGGCGTACACCGGCTCGTCCTTCCAGCTCTACCTGCAGGAGCGCCGTCTGCGGTTCGCCCGGTCTCTGCTCGCGTCGACCCCGTTGTCCGTGACCGAGGTGTGTCACGCCGCCGGCTTCAACAGCCTCTCGCACTTCGGTCGTGCCTACCGCCGCCGGTACGGTACCGCTCCATCAGACCGCTCGGCTGGACACGCACCCGCGCGAGGGGTCTCGGGGCCGTCACAATGTGACGGAGGCCACCCGAATCCGTTGACAAATGCCCGGTCCCTTGGCGACACTGCCCGCCATGTAGCCAATCGATTTGCATCCGTTCAGGGCTCCGCAACTTCCACCGAGCGAGTAGTAGGGAGCAGGCGTCGTGAGGTTCCATAGGTCCAGGAAGACTGCGGCAATCGTTGCGTTGGCGCTCGCGTCATCGCTGAGCGTCGCGTCGTGCGGAAGCGATGGGAAGGAGCCGAGCACCGGCGTCGGCAAGGGCGCAGGTCCGGTGACGGACCCGACCTCGCCACAGACGGTGACGTTCTTCTCCTGGGTCGGCAACGAACCGCAGATGAAGCAGATGGCCGACGAGTTCCACAAGCAGCACCCGAACATCACGATCAAATTCGAGAACGCCCCCGCGGAACAGGCGCAGCAGGTGCTCAGCACCCGCATCGCCGGCAACACCGCCCCGGACGTCGCCTACATCAACGCAAGCGACACCAGCGACTACGCCGCCAGAGGGGCGCTCGTCGACCTCGGCAACTACATGGAGCGCAGCGAGATCGTGAAGCCGGACAACTACGTCGACGGCTTCAAGACGTTCGTCACCTGGAACGACAAGATGTGGGGACTGCCGTTCGACGGCGAGACGACCGGTCTGTTCTACCGGACCGACCGCTTCAAGGAGGCCGGGATCGAGGGCCCGCCGAAGACCTGGGACGAGTTCAAGGCCGCCGCAGAGAAGCTCACGGCGAACGGCAAGTACGGCTTCGAGATGTTCGCCTCGGAGTCGGCGTACTACTGGTACCCCTGGCTCTACCAGGCCGGTGGCGACGCGCTGACCGAGGACGGCAAGGACGTCGCCTTCGACAGCGCGCAGGGCAAGACGGCGGCCGAGTTCTACGTGAACCTTGCCAAGTACTCCCCGCGGGACTACCTCAACTCCAACTCCTACGACGGCCGGGTGGCGTTCGCGAAGGGCGACGTGGCGATGTACGTGGCGGGCGCCTGGTTCGCCGGCACCCTCGCGGACGAGTACCCCAAGCTCACGGGCAAGTGGGCGGCGGCACCGCTTCCCGACGGGGTCGCCGGGTGCAAGACCACCATCGCCGGAGACTCGCTGGTGATGTTCAACAAGACGAAGGTCTCCGACGCCGCGTGGCTGTGGATGGAGTTCCTCTCGCGGCCCGACAACCTGGCCAACTGGACGTACAAGACCGAGGGTACGCTGCTGCCTCCGACGAAGTCGCTGCTCGGCAGCCCCGACCTCGCCAAGGAGAAGCCGGTCCTCAAGCCCTTCGCCGACCTGATGTCGTGCGGCGTCGCGAGCACGGTCTCCAACCCGAAGTACCCGCGGATCGAGACCATCCTCAACGAGGAACTCGGCAAGGCCATCTACGGCGACCAGACCGCCGCACAGGCGCTGGACAACGCCGCCGAGCAGGGCCGGGCGATCCTGGCCCGCTGACGAAGCGGCCACTGCACCGGCGATGCGTCACCGGGCCGGACCGGCCCGGTGACGCACGGAGGAAAGGAGACGGTGATGGCGACGGCACGGTCGCTGGGGCGGCCCGAGACGGACGCGGTCGGTGTGAAGGCCCGCGGGCGATGGGCCCGGCCACACATCAGACGCGAGACCCCGCACGGGAGGCGGCGCGGCGTCGCAGCCCGGGTCTGGTCGGAACGGTCGGCGTACGTCTTCCTGCTGCCCGGCATGCTGATCTTCTCGGTCTTCACCCTGGCCGCCCTGATCTTCGCCGTCTACCTGACCTTCCACCGGTGGAGCATCATCGAGCCGGACCGGCCGTTCGTCGGCCTGGACAACTATCGCGACATGATCCAGGACGAGCGGTTCACCGGGTCGGTGCTGAACACCATCTACTTCAGCGGCGCCTCCGTCCCGCTGTCGATGGCGATCGGACTGCTGCTGGCGCTTCTGCTCAACCTGCCGCTGCGGATGCGCGGCCTGTTCCGGGCGATGTTCTACCTTCCGGTCGTCACCCCGTTCGTGGTCTCCGCCATCCTCTGGAAGTGGCTCTACAACGGTGACTACGGGCTGCTCAACCACTACCTGCTGCAGGCGCACCTCATCGACGCCCCCTTGCTGTGGCTGTCGGACAAGAACCTCGCGATGCCGGCGGTCGTCCTGATGAGCGTGTGGGCGGGCACCGGCTTTTCGATGGTGGTTTACCTCGCCGGACTGCAGGCGATCCCCAGTGAGCTCTACGAGTCGGCCCGCATCGACGGTGCCGGCGTGTGGCAACGCCTGCGGTACATCACGATCCCCATGCTCCGGCCCACCACCCTGTTCCTGGCCGTCATGGGGATCATCAGCTCGCTGCAGGTCTTCACCCAGATCTTCGTGATGACCAGCGGCGGACCGGTCAACAAGACGACGACGATGGTCTACTACATGTATCTCTGGGCGTTCAAGTACTTCGACATGGGCTACGCCAGCACCCTGGCCTTCGCGCTCTTCCTCATGCTGCTCGCGTTCACCGCGCTCCAGCTGCGCCTGATGCGGCAGGGGTACGACGCATGAGCGGCGTCGTCGCAGGAGCCGACCTGCGTGAGACAGCGCCGGAGCCCGCTGCACCGGCCCGAAGGTCGCCGCGGAACGGGGTCAACCGGTTCACGTGGCACCAGAAGGCGGTCACCTACCTGGTGCTCGCCCCGCTCGCGATCTTGTTCGTGGCCCCGTTCGCGTGGCTGATCAGCGCGTCGTTCCAGCCGATGGGGGAGATCTTCTCCACGTCGCCGCACTGGGTCCCGAAGGACCCGACCCTGGAGGGCTACAAGGGCTTCTTAAATGTCGGTCACCTCACCAAGGCCCAGCAGGGCCAGGGACACGGTGACTGGCGGTGGTTCGTGAACAGTGCCTTCGTCGCGATCGCGATCACCGTGCTGCAGACCTTCTTCAACGCCCTGTGCGCCTACTGCTTCGCCAAGCGCCGGTTCCCCGGCCGCAACGTGATCTTCATGCTCTTCCTGGCGACGATGATGGTTCCCGGCCAGGTCACGCTCATCCCGAACTACCTGATCATCAAGCACATCCCGTTCTTCGGCGGCAACGACTGGATGGGCAACGGCGGGCACGGCTGGCTGGACTCCTATTGGGGTCTGATCATGCCCGGGATCGTGTCGGCGTTCGGCATCTTCCTCATCCGTCAGTACATGCTCTCGATTCCCGACGAACTGCTTGAGGCCTCCCGTATCGACGGGGCGAGCGAATTCCGGATCTTCTGGTCCGTCGTGCTGCCACTGTGCGCGCCGGCGCTGGCGGCAAACGCGATCTTCACCTTCCAGGGGGCGTGGGAGGACTTCTTCTGGCCCCTGATCATCCTGTCCAGCCCCGAAAAGATCACCGCGCCCGTGGGGCTCGCCCTGTTCGTGGTGCAGAACCGCACGTCCTGGACCTTGCTCTTCGCCGGGTCGGTGATCGCGACCCTGCCGATGATCATCGTGTTCCTCGTCTTCCAGCGGAAGTTCGTGCAGGGCATCGCCCTCACCGGTGTGAAGGGCTGATCGTGGCGACGGCGAATCCGGGTGGAGGCCGCGACGTGCTCACCCGGCTGCTCGAAACCGGGAACGGCGTGCTGAGGTGTGAGCCGGCGTGGGTCGCGCGCGACTTCCTGCCGCCGGGGCGGCGGCTGGGCCTTCCCGATAACGCCTACGACGTCGGGGAGCGGGGCGCGATCTGCGAGCGGTGGCTCGCCTCGACGACGAAGGCGGACAACCGCGTCGGGCCCGACGACGAGGGGCTCAGCCACGTCGTGGGGGAGCACGGTGAGCGGCTCCTGCTGCGCGACGCCCTGGCCGCCGACCCGGCGGCGATCCTGGGCGCGGCGTACGCCGCCTCGCACCCCGCAGGACTGGGGCGGCTGGCGAAGATCTTCGACTACGCCTACCGGCTGCCCTACCACATCCATCCGCCCCAAGAGTTCGCGTCGTTGGTCGGGCGCAACGCCAAGGACGAGTCCTACCACTTCCTGCCGGGTGTCGACCCGGGCGCGCACCCGGAGACGTTCTTCGGCGTGCACCCGTGGATCGCGGAGCAGTCGGCGCACGAAGTGCTGTTGCCCTACCTCGTCGACTGGAACAGCGACCTGATCCTTCGGCATGCCCGCGCGGAGCTGCAGGTCGCCGGCGAGGGATTCCACGTGCCGTCCGGCGTGCTGCACGCCCCCGGCACGGCACTCACCCTCGAGTTGCAGGAGGACTCCGACGTCCTGTCGATGTTCCAGGCGTTGAACGCCGGCCGGATCATCTCCAAGGACCTGCTGTTCAAGGACGTCCGCCCGCGCGACCGCGAGGAGCACGAAGAGCGGTTCCCGCTCGGCTTCGTGGACTGGGAGGTCAACGGCGACCCATGGTTCTACGAGAACCGCCACCTGAGCCCGCAGCCCGTCGCCGGCGCGGACGGCGACGGCGAGGAGACCTGGGTCTTCTACAACACCAGCAAGTACGCCGGAAAGCGCCTCGTCGTCCCGCCGGGCGGGATCCACCGGCTGCGCGAGCCCGGCGTCTACAGCGTCTTCGCCTGGACCGGTGACGGCACGCTCGCCGGACACGAGGTGCGCGGCGGCGAGCCGGGCCGCGACGAACTGGTGGTCACCCACGATGCCGCGACCCGCGAGCACGAGGTCGCCAACACCGGACGGGAGGACCTCGTGCTGTTCCTGTTCTTCGGGCCCGACCTCCACACGGAGGCGCCGTCCATCCCGGTCCGGGCGCGATGACCGGCGAGCTGAAGGTCGGCCTGCTCGGCGCCGGCATGATCGCCGGCGTCCACGCCCACGCCTATCGCGAATGCCCGGGCGTGCGGCTGGCCGCGGTTGCCGATCCGGTGCCGGGCAAGGCCGAGCGGATCGCCGACCGGCACGGCGCGAAGATCGTGCCGGACCTCTACGCGCTGCTCGACCTCGGCGTCGACGTCGTCGACATCTGCACGCCGCCGACCGCCCATGCCGATGCCACGATCGCCGCCCTCCGGGCGGGCCGGCACGTGCTGTGTGAGAAGCCGATCACGCGCACCATGGACGAGGCGCGCCGCGTCCTCGCCGCCGCCGAGGCCGCGCCGGGCCTGCTCTCGATCGGGCAGGTGGCCCGCTACGGCCCGGACCACCGGCTCGCCCGCGACCTGGTGGCGTCGGGCGACATCGGGCTCGTCCGCATGCTCAGCCACTCGACGACGACCTCGCTACCGGGGTGGAGCGAGGGGGGATGGCTCGCCGACCCCGCGACATCCGGTGGGCCGCTGCTCGACCAGGCCGTGCACAGTTTCGACTACGCCCGGTGGGTTATCGGCAGTCCCGCCGTCCGCGTGCACTGCATGGCCGCCGACAGCGGCGCGGGCCCGCTGACCTACACCCTGACGACGGTCCGCTACGAGAACGGCGCCATCGCCCACATCGAGTGCAGCTGGGCGCACCCGGCCTCGCGCGGCTTCAAGCTCCGGGCGGAGATCACCGGCACCGAGGGCCGGCTGTCGTGGGACTACGACCACATGATGGGCGGCGTACTGCACGCCCACGAAGGTGACCCGGAGTGGTGGGACGTGCTCGGCGACCGCGAGTTCACCCACGAGCTGAGCGCGTTCTTCCAGGCGTGCCGCGACGGCGGACCCCCGCCGGTGCCCGCCGTCGAGGCGGTCGAGTCGCTGCGCACGGCACTCGCCGCCCTCGAATCGGCCCGTACCGACCGGACGATCGACCTGACCACGTGGGAGCTCTGATGAGCCGCAAGCCGGTCGGCGTCGGCATCCTCGGCGCGGCGCACATGGGCCACGCGTGGGCCTACTCGCGGGCGCTCACCGAGTCGCCGAACGCCTGCATCGTGGGCGTGTACGATCCCCAGCCCGAGCACACCCGCTGGATCCACCAGGATTTCGGCGTACCACTCACCGGCGACGCCGAGGCGCTGCTGGCCTCGCCCGAGGTGGATGCCGTGCTGGTGTGCAGCGCCAACGACGAGCATCGTGTCCACGTCGAGCTCGCCGCCGCCCACGGCAAGCACGTCCTGTGCGAGAAACCGATCGCCACGACGGTCGAGGACGGCGAGGCGATGGTCGCCGCCTGCGCGGCCGCGGGCGTGCAGCTGCACCTGCCGTTCGTGTCCCGCTTTCTGCCCATGGTCGAGCGGGCGCGTGCGGCGGTCCGCGACGGCCGGTTGGGCGATCTGATCGGCCTGGTCGGTGGTAACCGCGGCCGCCCGCCGCTGCCCCCGGCGTACCCCGGCTGGATCACCGACCCGGTGGCCGCCGGCGGAGGTGCACTCATCGACCACTCCGTCCACGTCACCGATGTGATGCGGCACGTCAGCGGGCTCGAGGTGACCGAGGTGTCGGCCGAGACCGGGTCGCTGCTCTGGAACCTCGACGTCGACGACGTCGCGGTGGTCTCGTTGCGCCTGGAGAACGGCGCGGTCGGCAGCATCGACCCGAGCTGGTCGGTGCCGGCGGATCACCCGTACGACTACGACTTCTACCTCCGCCTGGTCGGCACCGAGGGCTCGCTGGAGATAACCGACGGGGCCGAGGCGCTGAACGTCGTCAGCGCGCGCGAGGGCAGTCCGCGGGGCCTGCGTCAGGCCTCGTTCGCCGAGGACGCCGATCAAGCGATGATCGAGGCGTTCCTCGCGTCGGTGCATGCAGGCGTGATTGAGGACCCCTGTGCAACGGGGCAGGACGGCGTGCGCGCCCTGGAGGTCGCGCTGGCGGGCTATCGTTCCTCGAATCTGGGGCAGGTTGTCAAGCTCCGACAGCCCGGTGCCCGGTGATGCCTACGCGTGCAGCACGACCTCGCCGGCCTGCTGGGTGACCCGGTAGGTCTTGAGTCCGAAGCGGTTCGGCTCCAGGAGCGACCGGCCGCTCTCGAGGTCGAACTCCCAGCCGTGCCAGGGGCAGCGGATGACCCGGCCGGCCTTGCCGTAGACGTACTCCTGCGGCTCGGAGGCGACGAAGGTACCGCTCAGCGAGCCCGCGCACATCGACGCACCCATGTGCGGGCACCTGTCGGTGATCGCGAAGAACTCCTCGCCGATGCTGATGACGCCGACCGGCCGCCCGTTCACCTCGACGATCCGGCACCCGTCCCGGCGCACCTCCTCGACGCTGCCGACCCGAACTTCCATGCGGCCCACCCACTGATTCGTCTACCGCCATGCCAATCGATTTGCTATGCATGAGCTTGGCGGCTTCGAGCCATTTCCGCAACGACTGTCCGGACAGGAGTTCCCGTGGCCGATCTGCTCGACCAGCCCACCGCCGAGGCGGCCGAACCGAGCCGCTACCGGCTCGTCGACTGCGACGTCCACCCGATCACCAAGGGCGGCCTCGGGGAGCTCCGGCCGTTCCTGTCCCAGGCCGCGCAGCGTCGCCTGGGCCTCGACGAGCGCCGTAACCTCACCACGATCGGGCACCGCGAGGCGGTGTCGATCCCGCGGAACATGCTCTACCTCAACCCGGCCGGGGTGCTCCGTGACGACGCCCGCGCCCCGGACGGGTCCGCGCCGGGCGCCGACCCGGCCTTCACGGCGCAACAGCTGCTCGACGGCAACGGCATCGACCGTGCGGTGCTCATCGGCGGCGAGGTGCTCGGGCTCGGGGCCATGCCCGACCCGGATGCCGCCGCTATGATCGCCTCGGCGTACAACCAGTGGCTGGCCGCGACCTGGTTGGATGCCGACGACCGGTACCGCGGTTACATCGTGGTCGGTGCGCAGGACCCGGTGCTGGCGGCCCAGGAGATCCGGCGCGCGGCCGAGGACGAGCGCTTCGTCGGCGTGCTGCTGCCGCTCACCGGCATCCTGATGGGGCTGCGGCACTATTACCCGATCTACGAGGCCGCGCATGAGGTGGGAATTCCGGTCGCCGTCCACCCCAACTCGGGCGAAGGCATCTTCCGCACCTCCCCGCCAATGGCCGGCGGGACGCCGACGTACTACGTCGAGTGGCACAGCGGGCTCAGTCAGGTGTTCCAGGCGAACGTGATCAGCCTCGTCTGCCACGGGGTCTTCGAGCGCTTCCCGAACCTCAAGGTGATCCTCACCGAGGGTGGGCTGGGCTGGATCCCCGACGTGATGTGGCGGCTTGACAAGAACGTCAAGGGCCTGCGCGACGAGGTGCCGTGGGTGAAACGACTGCCCAGCGAGTACGTCGTGGATCACGTCCGGTTCACGACGCAGCCACTCCCGGAGCCGAAGCGCCGCCACCACCTGCATGTGCTCTGCGAGATCGCTCGCGCGGACCGAACCCTGATGTTCAGCTCCGACTACCCGCACTGGGACTTCGACGACCCGCGGCACGCCCTGGCGTCGCTGCCGCCAGCGATCAGGCAGCGGGTGAGCAGCGACAACGCCGTGGAGACCTACGGCGATCGACTGTGATGATCCCGTAGATCCGGTGGCGCGTGAAGGGCCCTCCGGGTGGCGGCCGCCGCCATTTGGGAGCCGGCTCTGACCGGCGCCTTGGCGCCGGCCAGAGCCGGGGAGTGCACCCCGCCGAGCCCGATCAGAGTGGTGTGCGTGCCGGAGCGTTCTGGAAGGCCTGCAGGATCGCGGTGTAGGCCGGCTTCGGCTGGAGGTTCTCGTCGAAGGGCAGCGGCCGGCGCGCGGCTCCATCCTTGCGCGGGAAGTCCTCCTGCAACCACGTGTAGCGGTCGCTCAGCCCGAAGTTGAGCACGACCTTGACCGCGGGCTCCTGGAGGGTCACGGACAGATACTGCGAGTACACCTCCGCTACGCCCGCGTCGCGACTGGTGATGTCGGCCTTCAGGCCGTCGTCCTGAACATCCATCTCGGTGATGAAGATGGACAGCCCCCGCGCCGCGACATCCGACAGGAAGGTCCGGTAGGCCGCCGTATCGAATTGCCGGCTGAACCCGTTCGTATTCAGGTGTGCCTGGATCCCCAGCGCGTGCACCGGGACGTTCTTGCTCTGCAGATAGTCGATGGCCTTGAGCATCGACGTCCGCCGAGCCGCCGCGTTCGACCCGGTTTCGAATCCGAACTCGTTGATCAAGAGCAGAGCGTTCGCGTCACACTGGTGGGCCAGGTTGAACGCCTCCTCGACGTAGCTCGGCCCGATCGTCTGGTACCAGGGCTCGACCGTCCAGAACCCGTTGGCGTCCTTGCGCCGCCCGTCGGTCACCTCATTGGCCACCACCCAGGCCATCACCTGGCCGGCATAGTGCGTGACCTCCTGCTGGATCGTCCCGAACAGCAGGTCGCGCGCATCCTGGGTGCTGAGGTTGTAGAGGGCGTCCGGGTCCCACCCGTCACCCAGTCCCTCGTCCCAGGCCAGATGCGCCGCGAGCACCGGCTGAGCGTTGCCGGCGGCGAACGACACGATCTGGTCGCCGTAGCTGAAGTCCAAGGGCGAGGTCTGCGTCGGCTTGAGCCGATACCACAGCAGGTCGTCCTCGGTGAGCAGCATCCCACTCTCGCGCGCATACAGCGCCGCGTAGGCGGGGTCGGGCTGCACCTGCCACGTCGCGGCCGAGGAGCCGTACCGGATCCCCTTGGCCAGCGCTGCCTGATAAAGATTGCCTGTCGGTGCCGCCCAAGCCGCTCTCATGTTCATGAACTGCGACGCACCACCACCCAGCAGCACCGCGGCTCCCATGCCGCCGACGAGGAACGACCTCCGGCGGAGACCTCTCTGACCTGCCATCGCATTCTCCTTCACCGACTTGTTCGAAGAACCGCGTCTGAGGTGCTGTGATAGCGGGCAGGCGAGCACTGTCACAGCGCTGGCCGCCCGTGACGAGTCGATCCATTGCCATACGCAAATCGATTTACATACGTATACACCCGTCAGCCGCCTCCTGGGAAGGCCCCAAGGGTGAGCCGACCGCCAGTCGCCTGCAGTGGAGCCAGCAGGGTGGTCACTAGTCCTGTTTTTGACCTTCGGCTCTCTGGCCTGATGTTTGCGCTGTCGTGGGTGGACACGAAGACGGTCTTCGTTGATCATGTCGTCTCGCCAAAGAAGAACATGACCCTTCGTGGGCGCTCCGGCCGAGCAGCCATCGGAGCAGCCAAGCCGCCGCACGGCTGCGGACGGTGGCAAACGTGACGCGCATGTCGACGAGGACCAGGTCGGCGACGATCAACAGGCCGCAACCGGCTCGTAATGCGGGAGTCAGTCCTCCACGTCAGCGAGGCCCGTCACGAACGTCTCGAGGTCGGGGCGAGGATCCTGACCTGGTAGACCACGCCTGATGGACATGTACGACGGCTGGCTCGCGGTCGCGGCCCGTCGACGCGCCACCCGGATGAACTCCGTGTCCGTGCTTCCGGACCACTGCGTCCCCCTGCCAGTTCCGGAGCGTAACCACTGCCCGTCGGGCAACCGCCGGCGGGCGTGCGGCGTGACTAGTGGTACGACAGGCGGGGAACGAGGGGGACGCGCGCGGTCTCGGCATGGGCCGCGATCAGCGGTGCCGCCGTTGCGGCCGGTCCGATCGCGGGCGGCGCCTTGGTCGGCCCGGCCGGGTGGCGGTCGATTTTCCTTCTCAATGTGCCCATCGGCCTGGTGGTGCTGGCGCTGACGCTGGGCCGGGCGGTGGCCTGCCCGCGTAGTGAGCGCCGGATCGACTGGCCCGCCCAGCTGGTAGCCGCCGAGGTGCTGGCCTTGTTCACTGACGCGCTGATCGCTGCCGGTTCGCAGGCATGGGCCTACGCCGCGTGGTCGTCGGTGGGGGTCGGGGTGTCGGTGCTGGCGTTCTGCGGCCTGGAGCGCCACAGTCAGGTGCCGGTCTTGAACCGGGCGCTGCTGCGGTCAGGGCGGGTGCGGGCTGGGCTGCTGGCCGCTGCGGTGGTGAACGTCGCGCTGACTCAGGGTCTGTTCGTGCTGCCGCTGTTGTCGCAGCAGGAGCGGCACCTGGACTTCCTGCAGACCGGACTGGCGTTCTTGCCGTTGACGGTTCCCTTCGCGGCCAATCGGCGGTTCACGGGCAAGATCGTGGCACGGGTGGGTCCTCGCCGTCCGATCCTGGCCAGTTTGGCTCTGCTGGCCGCTGGAGGTGCCCTGCTAGCAGGCGTGATTTCGCCGACGGCGGCTACATGTGGCTCGCGGTGGGTCTCTTGATGACCGGCTTCGGCGTCTCCTATGCCTTGCCGGCTCTGGTGGCGGCCCTTGTCGGCGTCGCTCCGGCGGGCACGGCCGGTGCCGTGGGCGGCCTGCTCAACGCCGTGCGCCAGGTCGGCGCCACCCTCGGCGTCGTCGTCATGGGTGCCGCCGTCGCCGCAGGCACTGGATCGGCCCTGCTGATGTCGGCCGCAGTCTGCGCCATCGCCTGGTTCGTGTTCGCTCGCGGGCGGTGAGGAGACGGCCGGATGACGCCGAATCGGGGCCAACGCGGCCCTGCCGCACTCAGCTGACTTGGGCACCTACTCCGCTGCTGCTGTGCGCGCGACACCGCGGGGCTGGATCAGCAGCCGTCCGTGAAAACGAATCAGGAGATCATGGCGACCCCTGCAGCCTACGACCTGACCGGGAGCTGCCGCCGGGCCGCCGAGCGCGGCTAACGCCGCCTAAGAGGAAGCAAGAATCCCGGCGATTCTGGTATGAGCAACGGACGGTATCGGGCGCCCGCACCGATCTGCCGCTGACGGCAGCGTCACAGTCGGTCGAGTCAGCGCCCTGGACGTCCACGGGCGGCCGCGCATATCCCGCGGGTGCCCTAGCGGTAGCCCAGGGCCGAGTGAGCTGTTCAGCAGAAGATAGTCGTTCCCACGCTCGCGGGGGTGGGCCTCGGTAGCCTGCTATGCGCGCTCGTCCGAAGGCTGCTCTTTCGTCAAGTGGAGCAGCCACCCCTCGCCGGTGCGGATGAGCGCGTATCGCCGGCGGCCGGTGCGGCCGTGCAACGTAAACAGCATGCGGCGCTCGGTGCGGTCGTGCTCCTCCCACGTGCCGATGTCGGCGATCGACTTGTCGGCGTCCTCGTAGGTGAGGTGATTGAGGTGGTGGTCGGGCACGGCGATCGCGAGCCGGTTGTCACTGGGATCCTCCGGCAGGCCGCGAGGCACCGCCCATGAGCGCAGCACTCCATTCTCCTCAAGCCGCAGGTCGAAGTGCGGTCGTGGTTTGCGGTGGTGGTGCAGGACGAAGGCGAGCGGCACCCTTTCCATTGTGGGCGCACGGCGACGATGCCGCCCGTCAAATGCGCATGCTGGGTGCGTTACCGCTCAACAGTAGAGGCGACCTTCGCACCGACGACGTCCTGTTCGCCGGTGATCCTCGTCCTTCTGACGGTGCGGGTTCGGTTCCCGTCGCCCGCTCCAACAGCCTCCGGCCCAGGTCAGAGGCTGCATCCCCCGATCCTGGGCGGGTCGGCCACTCCTCCGCTCAGATCTGTGGGCCGTCCGTGGGCCATAACTCACGCCTACAGTTGCCTGGCTAGGCGATCATCCCGGCTGTGGCAGACGGGTTCAGTAGCCGTGGTGGCGTGGCCTACGTCGACCCGGGAGTGACGGCGTGTGGTCAGGGCTTCGCGAGCCACAAGAACGCGACTTGGCCATTCGCCAGGCTCCGCGTCCACGCGGAACGCGTTCTGATCACCTCACTGTCCGCGACGTTCAAGGTGACGCGAGCCAACCTGGTTGCCATCGCGCACTTTCGCGGGATACTTGTGCTGGCCGACGGCGTCCGATTCGCGACGAGCGATCACGAGGACGCGGGATCTTCTGGGCGTTGCGCGGAGAGAAGGTCCGCAATGAGCTGCTGCGACGGGGCTGGAAGGTCTAGGCCTGGGAACTTGACGCAGGTCATCGTCGCCAGGAGAGGATAAGCGGGTGCGGTCCTCCCTTTCGACGCCTCCTGCTATTCCCGCCGGCACCCTCGCCGCAGCTCCGCAACCGATGCTTTCCGCCCAGGGTGGCCTGCTCTTGCGACCTTGGGAGCCTTCCGATGCGTCGGCCTTCTTCGCTGCGTACCGGGACCCCGAGATCCAGCACTGGCACACTCGCCAACCCGCATCTGAGGACCAGGTCCGTGAGTGGTTCCAACAGTATCGCCAGGCCTGGGAGCAGGAGACGGGCGCGAGTTGGGCGGTGACGCGCGGCGGCGGTGAGGTGCTGGGGCGCATCGCCATGGGCAGCATGAATCTCGATGACGGTGTCGCAGGGTGCGCATATTGGGTGCTCCCGGCCGCTCGCGGAGCAGGCGTGGCCTCCCGGGCGCTGACGGCCCTGAGCGTCTGGGCACTCGGCGAGGCCGGTTTCCATCGTCTGCACCTGGATCACTCAACCCGCAACCATGCCTCCTGTCGGGTCGCCGTCAAGGCCGGGTTTCTATTGGAAGGCACCAAACGCAGCGACGCCATCCACTCCGACGGCCGGCACGACATGCACCTGCACGCCCGTATCCGTGGTGACGAGTGACTCGCCTGATCCGGGGTTGCCTCCGCGGTCGAAGGCCGGCATGGGCCATCCGTGGGCCAGTAGCCGTGGCGCGCAGCGGGCACGAGACGCAGCCCGGCGGACCGGCGGCCGCAGGCGTTTCGGGCATCACGACCGCTTGACGCTGTTCAAACTGACGGTCAACCCAGCCGGGGGAGCGCGGAAGGCTGCCTTGGTGCATGTCGGCGCGGATAGCCGCAGCTCAGTCCGGCCTTTATCGGCGCCATACGTTTCGCCTGGCACTGTTGACAGCACCGGACGAGAAGCGACGCGCGGGGAGCGGATGATGCAGTATCAGCTCGACCTGGCGCTCCAGCGGCCCGGCGCGGTGGAGCTACTGCTGTTCTGCGCCCTCGCCGCCGCAGCGCTGTTCTGGCCCATGGCCCGGCTGATGCGCTGGCGACCGGCCTTGACGCTGCTCGCACTGCTGTCGCTGGGTCCCATCCTGGTCTTCACCGCTCCGTTCGGGGCGCTCGGCTGGCAGGACGGCGCGATCCCCCGAGTCGCCGAATACGTCAGCTCATTCCTGAACAAAGCAACATTCCAGGCGGCCCTGGTCGCCCCAGCCAGGCACGAGGAACGGTTCGCGAACCTCTTGCTGTTCATCCCCTTGGGCGTTTTCGGTGCCCTGGCGACCCGCCGCCCCTTCTGGACCGTCCTCGGCGGCGCCGCCCTGTCGTTTGGCGTCGAGGGCTGGCAGGCAGTCAGCGGCGTCCGCGACGCCACCGCTGCGGACTGGCTCTACAACAGCAGCGGAACACTACTCGGCGCCGCCGCCGGCCTGGTCCTCCTAGCCGCACACTGCCTGCTGAAGCCGGCCGAACCGATGCCGCCGGCCGATACGGCGCCACCGACCGAAATGATGCCGACGGCCGGATGGACGCGGCCGGCCGAAACGATCTCGCCGGCCAAGAACCCGCCGTGGCACCCGTCCCCGCCTCGGCGTTCAGGAGCCGATCCGGCGACCCGAGAGACTTAACGAGCGGGACTTATGATCCGCAAGACGGAACCTGGACGCGCCCTGAAGCAAGATCGACTATTGGCCGGCTGATCACATCTAGGCGGGGACGACAACATGTCCATGCGCGGCGGCGCGTGTTGCGGCGCCAACCGCGAGGGGCGGGCCTAATGGCTCGCGTCGGTCGCTACGGGATCCCAGGGTTCGTGTGGTTCCTGATCTGGCTCGTCGTCTGCATCTTGATCGTCATCCTGTTGGCCCTGCTCATTCACCACTTCGGAGGCGCCTCGCTATCACTCAAGCTCGGCCACTTCTACCTGAACGCCGGGGTCACCTGACGCCCAGGTCGTCGACACTCCAGCGTCGGTAACGCAACAGCCGTGTTAGCCGTCACCTTCGGTGACGGCTAACACGGCGTGGAAGCGAGCAAGCGTGCAGTGCCAGCCCCTGCGCACGCGGTCACGAGCGGGCACCTGCGGTGAGCCACGTGGTCGCGCTGAGCAGGTGTTCTGGGCATCACGGGCGGCGGATCACGCTCTTTCAAACTGACGATCTGCCTCTGCGGGGCCGCTCAAAACGAGTCCGCCCCTCCACCTGCATCGCCGCCAGTGCCCCTGTCTTCCGTTCATCGCAGGAGCGGGGCGAGGCCGTCGAGGAGGCGCTGGAGGCCGAACTCGAAGAGCATGTCCAGGTTCCAGACCCCTTCGTCGGCGGTGATGAAGCGGGCCATCAACGGGAGCCGCCCGTCGGCCAGGACCGCGCCGATCCGTTCCTCCTGGGCGTCCATCCACTGGGTGTCGGTCAGGCCGCTGTCCTGCTCGGCCTGTGCCTCCTCGACCCGGTTCACCGCCGTGCCGCGCACGTAGTTGGCCACCGTCACCGCCGCTGTGAACTGTGCGTTCAGGTCGAGCCCGCGCCCGTTCAGGGCCCGCATCATCCACTCGGTGTGGGCCATGGCGTGCGGGGCCGGCAGCGGCCGGATGAAGGAGACCGCCTGGGCCAGCCAGGTGTGCCGGCGGTACATCGCCCAATGTTGCTGGGCGATGGCTTCGAGGCAGGCCCGCCAGCCGTCGCGGGCCGGGCTGAGGGCCGGGGGTGGGTTGTCGGCCATGACCTTGTCGATCATGAACAGAACCAGCTCTTCCCGGTCGGCCACGTACCGGTAGATGGCCATCGTCGGAACGCCGAGCTGACCGGCGAGCCGGCGCATCGACAGGCCGTGCAGCCCCTCGGCGTCGGCGATGGCCACGGCGGTGGCGACCACCTGCTCGCGGTCGGGGTTGGGTGCTCTACCCGCACCGGCGGCGGCGACCACGGTGCCGACGCCCCGCACGGGCTCGACGAGACCCCGCTCGCGCAAGGTTGCCAGGACCTTCGTCGCGGTCGCCATCGCGACCCCGTGCTCGGCCATGAGCTGCCGGGTCGACGGGATCCTCGCCCCGGGCGCGAGCTCGCCCGAGGCGATCCGGTCCGCGAGATCGGCGGCGATCCGGCGGTAGGGCGGTTCCTCCACAGCGGCCTCCCGTGCACTAGTGCAGTCACGGTACCCGGAGGATGAATACGGGGGATAGCACCACTGTCACCGATACTAGTGCACCAATACGCTGTACGGCATGACTGATTTCGTTCGTCCGGAGTTGCTTCGCAAGACCTACGCTGGCCCGGTGACCGCGCTCGACGGCGTCACCATCGGCTGCGCCGCGGGTAGTTTCACGGCGCTCACGGGCCTCCCGGGCTCGGGCACGAGCACCCTGCCGCAGTGCGCGGCCGGCCTGGACCGGCCCACCGCCGCGCGGGTGTTCACCGGAGGCACTGAGCTCACCGTCACCGGGAGGCCGCGATGACGACGTGCCGCCGGCGGCGAGCCGGCTTCGTCTTCCAGGACATGCTCCCGGCGCTGACCGTGGAGGAGAACCTCGTGCTGCCACTGCGGCGAGCCGGACGCCACGCCGACGGCAAGCGGGCCCGGGCGGTGCTACCAGCCCAGTTCGGCCTCGCCGAACGTTCACACGACCGGTCGGAGGCGCTCCCCGGCGGCCGACGCCAGCGCGTCACCATGGCCCGGACCTCCGTCACCGAGCCGGCAGTCATCTTCGGCGACGAGCCGACCGGCGCGCTCGACCTGCGCAGCGCCCGTGACGTGCTCGCCCTCCTCCGCTCGGTCGTCGACCAGTACGGCCGCACCGTGGTCATGGTGGCCCACGACCCGCTCGCTGCCTCGTACGCCGACACCGTGGTTTCGGGAGGGTCGCTGCCATGAGCGTGCTCCGACCTGACCGGCAGGGCCATGGCCTGGAGGTATCCGCCGAGAACACTGACGACGCCCGGATCAACGTCGTGGACGCGTTGCGCGGGAGCGCGCTGCTACTCATCCTGCTGGTCAACGTGTGGTACTTCAGCTCCGGATATGAATTCCACCTGGTTGACGATCCGGCTTACGGCGCGCTCGACCGGCTGATCGCAGGCGCGGTGGAACTGCTGTTCGCGATGAAGGCGTACCTGCTGTTTTCCTTCCTGTTCGGCTACAGCTTCACCCTGCAACTCGACTCGGCGGCCCGGCGTGGGGCGACCTTCGGCCGGTCGTTCCTGCGCCGGCTGTCCGGGTTGTTCGTGCTCGGCGCGCTGCACGCGGTACTGCTGTTCCACGGCGACATCCTCACCACGTACGCGTTGCTCGGTCTCGTGCTGCTCGCCGTTCGGCGGACCGAGCCGCGCACTGCCCTGTTCACCGCGGCGATCATCGTGGGCGTGATCGCGTTCGTGGTCGGTGTGGCCGCGGTTCTTGGTGCCGCGGTGGTCCCGGACGAGGCCGCCGCACTGACCGCGGGTGCCCGTTCGACGGAGGCCCTACGCGGCGGGCTCGGTGATGTCGTCCTGGAGCACCTGCGCTCGTTGCCGGCAATGCTCGGCGCACTTGCCGTGCAAGGGCCGTTGGCCTTCGCCGCGTTCCTCGTCGGCCTCGGCGCCGGCAAGCACCGGATGCTCGCCGACGTGCACACCCACGAGAGCCTGCTGCGCCGATGCGAACGGGTCGGCTATCCGGTTGGTCTGGCGGGCGCCGCCGTGTTCGCGATCGGTGGCGGCACAGCGGACATGACCGGACTGATGGTCAGCATCGTCACCGCGCCGTTCCTCGCGGCGGCCTACGCCGCGACCCTGCTGCGTCTGTTTCCACGGCGACCGGGCGTTGCGGACACGTTGGCGCCGGCGGGACGCATGGCGCTGACAAACTATTTGGGCCAGTCGCTCATCTGCGTGCTCGTCTTCACCGGCGTGGGGCTGGGCCTGGCCGGCCACACGTCGCCGGCGCAGACACTGCTCATCGCACTGACGATCTTCGCGGTGCAGGTGGCGGCCAGCTCGTGGTGGATGCGGCAGTTCCGATACGGCCCCGTCGAATGGGCGTTGCGCGCCTGGACCCATCGGAAGCGGCCCGCCCTGCGGCGATAGTCATTTCGACCTGAAGAAGATCGACGAGGCCGGTCGCGCGCAGCGTGACCGGTCAGTCGACGCTGACCCGGACCGGTTCGCCATCTGGGGCCCGGACGGTCAGCGTGGTCCGACCGTCGGCCACGGTCACCTCACCCCGGTCGGCGCGTAGCGGCCGATCGGTGGCGAAGACCGCGACATCCTCGGTCTGGGTCGGCCGGAGCAGCACCTCCGAGCCCCTCCGGGCTACCAGTTCGCAACTGCTCTCCACCAGGGTGGCTGGTCCGACGCGGATTCCGGCGGGCAGCATCAGTCCAGCGCGGGCGCCGATGCGCAGCCGCCGGCCGGACAATACTGGCTCGTCCCGGTGCCACAGGCCGAACTCGATCCCCGACGGCGCGACGTTGACCAGGTGAAGCAGCCGCTGGCCGGACTGGTCCACGGTCGAGGTGAGCAGCAGCCCTGGGTCGCCCGCGTCGTGCCGGAGCCGAGGCCGCACCCCGAGCCGGTCCAGCGCTGCTCGCCAGAAGTCCAGGTGACACGGGTAGTCGGTGGCAATCACCACGGCCCGGCCCGCGCCCACGGCTACCTCGGCTCCGCAGGGCCGGCCGGAGCCGACCTCGGTGAGCAGCCGTTCTCCAGGCCCGGCGAGGAGTTGGGCGTAGCCGACCCGGACCTCGGCGGGGCCGGCCGCCCAGTCGTGGCCCACCACCGACGGGAAGTAGTGTGGCCCTGCCTCCAGCCAGCCGTCCGGCCGCAGCCCGAGAGCGTCGGCCAGCAGGGTGCACGGCGTCCCATCGTGGTCGCGGGTGGGCAGCGGTCCGTGCAGCAGCAACCGGCCACCGGCCCGCAGATGGTCGACCAGCCGCTGCTGGACGTCTGAGCCGAGGGTGGGGGCGGTGGCCAGCACCAGCACCGGCGGCGTGCCATCCGGCACGTGTGCTGCGCCGCCCGGGGCCTGCAGGTCCGCTGCCGGGAACGAGTAGCCGGCGAGCAGCAGTGCCCGCGCCAGCACGTCCCGCGCGCCCATGCCGCGGAACCGTTCCAGTTCGGTGACCTGCGCCGCCCTCTTGGTGGACGCCGGGTGGCGGTACTCGGTCAGGTAGTGGTCGCGAACGAATCCGAGGGCGAACCCGTCGTGTTCCTCGTCGCCGTCGGCAAGCAGGTCGCCTACCGCACGTACGGCGTGCAGTGCCCGCCTCGCCGCGGCGTACGTCGGGTTGAGCCGCCCCTCCGGGTCGACCGGGGCGGCGAAGCCGTGCCGCTCACCGGTGAACGCGATCCGGTCGTTGCCGTCACCGATCGGTTCGGCCAGCGGCGGGTTGTGGCCGCCGGCGAACAGGTAGAGGTTGAGCAGCCGGTTGCCCTGCGCCACGCAGAGCCGGGTCTTCAGGTCGATCGCCTCGGGCGGGTAGAGCGTGGACAGGTCCTCGCCGTAGTCGCCGTTGCCGGCCTCGAACTCCAGGCAGGTCAGCGGTTGGGCGCGGTCGTGCGTGGCGGCCAGGAAGGCGTTGGATACGTAGAGGTCTGCGACGTTGCCGACGGTCAGGTCGCCGAGGTAGTAGTCCGAGCCGGAGGTGAACTCCGGCTGCCCCCGGTACGTCTCCGCCAGCTGGCTGATGCCGATCGGGAAGGTGCGGCCCCGCCGGTCGGCGGTGCCGTGCACGTTGACCAGGAACGGAACCCCGGTCACCCCGTGCCGCTCGGCGCTTTGCCGCAGCGCCGTCACGTACCGGCGGTAGCGGTCCCGCATGTAGCGGCCCAGGTCGTCGTGCAGCGCCAGCGACCGGTCCTCGGCCGGGGTACGCAGGGCGGTGGACCACGCCACCGGATCGGCCGGGTCGGCGCCGACCCGTGCCGCGGCGGTGTCCTTGCCGTACCGCTCGACGGCCCAGCGGGCCAGGTCGGCGCAGAGGCCGTCGGTGAGGTCGGGGGAGTTGGTCACCCAGGACAGCATCCCGATCTCGTTGTCGAGTTGAACCGCGACCACCGGTCCGCCACGCGGCGCGAGCCGTGCCGCCACCAGCGGCATCACCTGGGCGTACCAGCCGTCGGTCGCGGCGAGGAACTCGGGTGCCAGGTAGTCGATGGTGCGGGTGCTGATCGGCGCGCCGTCCCAGGTGGTGGGGAGCAGGTGCGGGTGCTCGTCGTACACCCGGTAAGGGATGCCCTCGTTCTTCAGTTCGGCCATCACGAACGGGCCGGGGCGGACCACGGCCCGCAGTCCGCGCTGGTGTGCAAGGTCGAGGAAGCCGGCCAGGTCGCGCTGCTCGTGGGTACGCCCGGTCAGGTCGACCGAGCCGTCCGGCAGTTCGTGCCACAGCCACGGCACGTAGGTGGCGACGGTGTCACCGCCGCAGTCGCGGAGTTGGTCGAGCCGGTCCGCCCAGTCGGCCCGGGGGAGGCGGAAGTAGTGCACCTCACCGGCGAGCAGCAGCTCGGGCCGACCGTCAACGAGGATCCGGCGATTCCGGAGCAGTACCTCTGGCATGTGGGGCAGGCCTCCTCGCACGGGAGATTGTGGACCCGAGGGTTGTGAACTTCGTCGCGGCTGCCTATGGTCGCCTGAAACCGGTTTCTGTGAGGCACGTTACGGATTGAGGGAGCGATGGGCAACAGCCGTATGACGGTTCGGGAGATCGCCAGACTCGCCGGCGTCTCCGTGGCCACCGTCTCGCGGGTCTCCAACGGCACCGGTCAGGTCTCGGAGGAGATGCGGCGACGGGTGCTGGAGGCGATCGAGAAGCACGGATACCGTCCCGACCACCTCGGCCGGGCCCTGGCCGCCGGCCGGCACGGCGCCCTCGGTCTGGTCTTCCCCGGCCTGTCCGGCCCCTACTTCACCGAGCTGATCCAGGGCTTCGAGTCCGAGGCGGTGGGGTCCCGCGCCAGCGTGCACATCCTCTGCACGCACCTGCGCTCCGACTCCGATGACCAGGTGCTGGAGATGGGCCGCCGGGTCGACGGCGTCGCCGTCATGGGCGGCACCATCGCTGACGAGGCGCTGCTCCGTCTCGCCGGGATGGTCCCCGTGGTGGTGGTCGCCGGCGAGGGGCCCGGCGACATCCCCTCGGTTCGCGCCGACAATGCCGGCAGCATGCTGGCGCTCACCCGTCACCTGCTCGCCGACCACGACCTGCGCGATCTGGCCTTCGTCGGCAACCCCGCGGGCTCGCCCGACGTCAGCGAACGGTGGGCCGCCTTCCGGGGGGCGCACCACGACCTCGGCATCGAGCCGCCCAACGAGCCGGTCGCGGTCAGCATGCAGCAGGCCGACGGGTTGCTCGCGGCCGAGCAGTTGCTGGGCGGCGACGCACCCCGGCCCGCCGGGGTGGTCTGCGCCAACGACGAGATCGCCCTCGGCGTGCTGGTCGGCGCGCTCGGCCGGGGCCTGCGCGTGCCGCAGGACCTGGTCATCACCGGCTTCGACGACGTGCCGGCCGCCGCCCTCGTCACCCCGTCCCTGACCACCGTCCGGCAACCCGTACGCGAGCTCACCGCCGAGGCAGCCCGGCTGATCCTGCGTGCCGCCGACCAGCCCGGCGACACTCCCGCGGGCAGTCTCGTGCTGCCCACCGAACTCGTCCTGCGGCGCAGTTGCGGCTGCCCGGCGCCTCCGACCGGAGGTACCGGCAGGTAAGTAGCTCACACCCATCGAAACCACCAACCTCCGGAGGTACGAGATGAGAAGTAGGCGGTTAACCGCCGCGGCCGCGGTCGTCCTGGCCGCGTCGGTCGCGCTGGCCGGTTGTGGCCGTGACTCGGGCGGCGGCCAGGACGAGGCGAAGTCCGTCGGCGCGGGAAAGGCGAGCGGGGACATCACCGTCTGGGCGATGGGCACCGAAGGCGAGAAGCTCGCCGAGTTCGCGAAGGAGTTCTCCACCGAGAACCCCGACGCCAAGGTCTCCGTGACGGCGGTGCCCTGGGACGCGGCGCACCAGAAGGTCGCGAGCGCCATCGCCGCGAAGCAGACGCCGGACGTGTCGATGATCGGTACCACCTGGCAGGGCGAGTTCGCCAAGACCGGTGCGCTCGACCCGACCCCGCCGGACCTCATCAAGAAAGACGACTTCTTCCCCGGCGCCTGGGACACCACGATCGTCGACAACACCTCGTACGGCGTCCCGTGGTACGTCGAGACCCGGCTGATCTACTACCGCAAGGACCTGGCCACCAAGGCCGGATTCCCGGACGGGCCGAAGTCGTGGGACGACCTCAAGGCCATGGCCAAGGGCATGAAGGAGAAGGCCGGCGCCAAGTGGGGCCTCAACCTCCAGCCCGGCAAGACCGGCAGCTGGCAGTCGGTCCTGCCGTTCGCCTGGTCCAACGGCGCGGACGTGGCCAGCGCCGACAAACTGAGCTTCGACACCCCGGAGATGACCGAGGCGCTCGGCTACTACCAGTCCTTCTTCAAGGAGGGCCTGTCCCCGACCGCGCTGCCGGAGGGCTCGCTCGAGCCCGGCTTCGTCAAGGGTGAGATCGGCGCCTTCATCTCCGGCCCATGGCACATGGGTATCGTCGAGGAGCAGGGTGGCGCCGGCTTCAAGGACAAGTACGCGGTCGCGCAGATGCCGACGAAGAAGTCGTCGACCTCGTTCATCGGCGGCAGCAATCTCGCGGTCTTCAAGGACGCCAAGAACCGTGACGGTGGCTGGAAGTTCGTGCAGTGGCTGAGCAGGCCCGACGTGCAGGTCAAGTGGTACCAGGCGGTCAAGGACCTGCCCGCGGTGCAGTCGGCCTGGAACGACCCGACGCTGTCCGGCGACACGTTCCTGACCACGTTCGGTCAGCAGCTCAAGAGCGCGAAGGCGCCGCCGGCGATCACGACCTGGGAGCAGATCGCGGCCGCTTTCGACCTCGAGGCCGAAAAGCTGTGCAAGCAGAACGCGGACCCGGCCGCGACCGCCAAGTCGATCCAGGAGAAGGCAAGCGCCATCGGGACCGGGAGCTGACATGGCCGGCGCCCCCGCGGCGACGGCGCCGGCGCGACCGGCCGGGGCGGCCAGCCCCGACCGGCCCGCCGGGTCGGTCCGGCGGCGGCAGCGCCTGCGGCGGGCGCTGACCGGCTGGGCCTTCTCCGCGCCCTTCACCGTGTTGTTCCTCGTGTTCATGGCGCTGCCGGTGGTGGTCTCGCTGCTCATGAGCTTCACCGACCTGCGCTCCACCGACCTGCGCCACCCGTTGGCCGTCAACGTCGTCGGCATCGACAACTACACCCGCTTGTTCTCCGATCAACTGTTCCTGCGCTCGTCGGTCAACACCCTGGTCTTCGTCGTCATCGGCGTGCCGCTGACGATGGTGCTGGCCCTGGCCGCCGCGACCGCGCTCAACTCCGGGCTCGTACGCTTCCGCGCGCTGTTCCGGGTCGGTTTCTACCTGCCGGTCGTGGCCAGCATCGTGGCGCTCGCGGTGGTCTGGCGTTTCCTGCTCGACCCGGAGGTCGGACTGGTCAACAACCTGTTGCGCCTGGTCGGGATCGACGGGCCGAACTGGCTGTACGACGCCAGGCTCGCGCTGCCGTCGCTGATCGTCATGGCGGCGTGGCGCAACTTCGGCTTCCTGATGGTGATCTTCCTGGCCGGACTTCAGGCGGTTCCGACCGACCTCTACGAGGCGGCGACGCTCGACGGCGCGACGCGGTGGCAGCAGTTCCGCAACGTCACCGTGCCGATGCTCCGGCCGACGCTGCTCTTCGGCGGGGTGATCACCGGCATCGGCTATCTCCAGTTCTTCGAGGAGCCGCTCGTCATGACGCAGGGCGGCCCGCTCTCTTCGACGCTGTCGGTGTCGTTCCACATCTACAACCAGTTCGGCTTCGGCAACTACGGCTACGCGGCCGCCGCCAGCTACGTGCTCTTCCTGGCGATCGTGGCGCTGTCGGTCGTGCAGTTCCGCCTGCTGGGGGAGAGGAACTGACGATGGCCACGAAGGACACCACCCTGCGTACCCGCGATCGGGTTGCGAAGGCCATCCTCTACGCCGTCCTGCTCCTCGGGCTACTCGCCGTGGCCGGGCCGTTCCTCTGGATGGCATTGTCATCGCTCAAGCCGGAGCGGGAGATCCGCGACGTGCCACCGACCTGGTGGCCCGAGACGGTCACGCTCGACAACTTCCGTGGGCTGTTCTCCCGGCTCGACTTTCCGCTCTACTTCTTCAACTCCGCACTGGTCGCGACGCTGGTCATGGTCGGCAACCTGCTGTTCTGCTCGCTCGTCGGGTACGCGTTGGCAAAGCTGCGCTACCCCGGCAAGCGGGCGCTCTTCCTGGCCGTGCTCGGCATGCTCATGGTGCCCGGCATGGTGACCTTCGTCCCGCAGTTCGTGCTGGTCAGCAACATGGGCCTGACCAACACGTACGCCGGCCTGATCCTGCCGTTCGTCGTCGGACCGTTCGGCGTGTTCCTCATGCGGCAGTTCCTCCAGTCGATCCCCGACGAGCTCATCGAGGCCGCTCGGGTCGACGGCGCCGGCGAGTTCCGGATCTTCTGGCGGGTGGTGCTTCCGCTGTGCCGGCCGGCACTGGCCACCCTCGGGATCCTCACGTTCCTCGCGTCCTGGAACAACTTCCTGTGGCCCCTCGTGGTCGCCACCACGGAGGACAAGTACACGTTGCCGGTCGCCCTCGCGCTCTACAGCGTCGGCGAGAACGAACGCAACTACGGGCTGCTCCTCGCCGGCGCGGTCGTCGTCGTGCTCCCGGTGCTCATCGTGTTCCTGTTCCTCCAGCGGCACTTCCTGCGCGGCATCGCGACCACCGGAATCAAGTGACCCATCCCCGCACCAGACAAGGAGACCCATGCGACGCCTTCTCGCACCGCTCCTCGCGCTGGCACTCGTGCTGGCAGGCGGCCCGGCCGCCGTCGCGGCACCCGACGAGCGCGGCCCCGACCGGGCCCTGCTCCGCTACGCCTCGGACACGTGGCGGTCGATGGCCGCCATGACCGACCCCGGCACCGGCCTGGTCGCCGACAACATCACCGGCGACCTCGCCGCCGGCGGCCGCGCCACCTACACGTCCCCCACCAACATCGGCGGCTACCTGTGGTCCGCGGTGGCCGCCAGCAAGCTCGGCATCATCTCGCGGGCCGAAGCCCGCCAACGGATCGCCAGGACCCTCGACACGCTCGCCCGGCTCAAGCACCACGCCGCCTCGGGCATGTACTACAACTGGTACGACCCGCGAGACGGCTCGGTCGTCACGGTCTGGCCCGACAACGGCAGCCCGGTCTACCCCTTCATGTCCAGCGTGGACAACGGCTGGCTCGCGGCCGCGCTCAACGTGGTCAAGGGCGCCGTGCCGGAGCTGCGCGGCAAGGCCGATGCGATCCTGCGAAAGATGAACTTCGGCTTCTACTACAACCCGGCGGCGTCGACCCCGTTCGGGGCCAGCGGCCTGATCGCCGGCGGATTCTGGGACGCACCACCCCCGGGGTGCTCGCAGCAGCGCGACGGCGTCTGGTTCACCTGCAACCACTACGACATCACCGTCACCGAGCCGCGCATCGCGACGTACCTCGGCATCGCGATGGGCCAGATCCCACCGAAGGCCTACTACAACACGATGCGCACCCTGCCGGCCACCTGCGACTGGAGCTGGCACGAGATGCAGCCGGTCGGTTTCGACACCACCTACGAGGGCGTTCCGGTGTACGAGGGCGCCTACCGCTACCGCGGCATCCAGTTCGTACCCAGCTGGGGCGGCGACATGTTCGAGGCTCTGATGCCCGACCTGTTCGTGCCCGAAGCGCAGTGGGCCCCCAACAGCTGGGGCCGCAACCATCCCGCGACGGTCGCCGGCCAGATCGAGCACGGTATGAACGACGCCGGGTACGGCTACTGGGGCTTCTCCCCGGCGAGTGACCCGGCCGGCGGCTACCTGGCCTGGGGCGTCGACGCGATGGGCATGGACACCGACGGCTACCCGTCCGACATGGAGCACTCGAAGTACGACGCCGGGTTCGGCGACTGCCGCCCAGCAGGCCCCGACCCCGACTACGGCGACGGCGTGGTGACCCCGCACGCGGCGTTCCTCGCCCTCCCGTACGCCAAGGCGGCGGTTGTCGACAACCTCGCCCGCCTCAAGGCCAACTTCGACTCGTACGGCCCCGGCGGCTTCTACGACGCGATCGCGGTCGGCAGCGGCACTGTGGCCAAGCGCTACCTCTCGCTCGATCAAGCCATGATCATGGGTGCGCTCGGCAACGAGCTCGCCAACGACCTCCTGCGCCGCGCGTTCGTCTCGCCACAGTTCGAACGCCGGATTCGTCCACTGATCGCACAGGAGACGTTCAACGTGCCGGCCAACCAGAGCCTTCCACAGCTGCGTGGGGCCGCCTGACAGCGCCGGAAAATGGTAACGGTCGACCTGCCCAGCCCGTCGGTCGCGCCGGTGCAGCGAAGTAGGGCCCTCGGCCACGCGCCGTAGGGCCCTACTTCCGCAATCGAGCACGATCCTTCGAGTGGTCGGCGCCGCGGGAGCCGAGCCGAGGCCGGCCGGTCCGCGGACCTGGCTGCCCGACACCCCGGCCGACGACGCCACCGGAGTGGGCAGGGATCAGGCCCCGGGGACCTCCACCAGCACCGCGCCGGGCTGCGGCAGGTCCAGCTCGAACACCGCCGCTCCAGCGTCGGTGGAGGGCTGCACCTTCTCCGCCGTGACCTGGTCGGCGGCGCGCAGGGCGGCCCACTGCTCATCGGTCGGCCACTCGGCGACGCCCAGCCGGTCGGCGAGGGTGGTGATGTCACCGTGCTCCCGGTCGAGCCGGGAAACCAGGGCGGGCCGGCCGGCCGCACCGTCGATGACCAACCGGATTCGCCGGGCCAGCGCCGGGTCTCCGTCCCGCTTGCCCTGGTCGAGGGTGGACACCCAGACCAGGATCGCCAGGCTGCCGTCGCCGCGCCGGCTGGCCCAGCTCTGCACCAGGCCGTCCGCGCCGTCGCCGGCGGCCCGTACCGGCAGTTCGGTGTCGCCGAGCTGGGCGAGCATCCGCAGCGCGTGGTAGCGCGGCTTGGCGATACCGCCTACGGTGAGCAGGCCGAACCCGCCGTGCAGCAGCCTCGGCGGCCGGCCGAGTTCCTCGAAGTGGTCGCTGGCCACCCAGTAGGACAGCGCCTCGACCCTGCCGGCGGCCGACCGCATGCCGGTGAGCAGGAACGTGGCGGCCGAGGTGCCGTCGTTGACCGGGTGGAAGTGGGTGGGGGTGACGCCCCACTCGGTCCACAGGATCCGCGCCTCGGGGAAGCCGAGGCGGGCCAGAGTGGGCCGCAGGTCCAGCGGCGCGCTGCCGTACGTGTGGGTGGAGATGAAGTCCACCGGTGCGCCGGACCGGACGGCATGCTCCAGCAGCGCGTCCACCCAGCCAGCGGCCGCCGACGAGGGCCCACCGACCGGAATCCGCGGGTCGACGTCCTTGACCGCGCGGGCGGTCACGTCGTACAGCCGCATCCATTCCTCGCGGCTGCCGCTCCAGAAGACCTCCAGGTTGGCCTCGTTCCACACCTCGAAGTCCCAACCGAGCACCTGCTCGCCGTACCGGTCCAGCAGGTGGGTCACCAGCGCCCGAACGAGCCCGGACCACCGGTCCCAGTCGCGCGGCGGGGAAATGATGCCGCGATAGGTGAAGACGGTGCGGTCCGGGTCGCTGGCCAGATCGCGGGGCATGAACCCGATCTCCACCACCGGCGTCATTCCGACGCCCAGGAGCAGATCGTAGATCTGGTCCACGCGGCTGAAGTCGTACACCGGCTCGCCGTCGACCTCGCGGTAGACGCCGAGGTCGTCGTGCAGGATCGCGTGCGCCCGCACGGCGGTCACGCCGATCTCCTCGCGTACCCGGCGTAGCGCGGCCAGCAGTTCAATGCCGATCTCCCGGCCGCCTGAGTGGTCCCGGCAGAGCAGTTGGGACAGCCGCTCGCTGCCGATCATCGGCTGCCAGGGACGATGCAGGGTGGTGCCCGGGGCGTCCGCGTCGAGGCGCAGCGTGACGGTGCTCGGTTCGCCGGCGCCGGGCAGGGCGGCCGCCGTGACCGGGTCGCTCAGCGCGCTGGTCACGGTCACCTCGGGGACGGCAGCCACCGCATACGCATATCGTTCGCCCGGCGTGCCGGTGGTGTCGACGTACCAGGTGTCGGGAACGGAGAGCACATCGCCGCCGAGGTGGTCCAGCGGGGTGAACGGGCCGGACACCCGATCGCCATCCAGCGTCGCACGATGCACCAGGTAGCCGACCGCGCCGTCGACGGGCTGCCAGGAGAGGCGGACGTGTCCGCGGCCGGGGGTGGCGGTGAGGCGGGCCGGTGGCGGTAGGTCGGGTAGCGCGGCCGTGTCGCCTTCGTCGCTGCGGCGGGCGATGCGGGCTTCCCAATCGGTCCGGGCGTCGGACGGCTGGGGTCCGCTGGCGTTCGTCACCGGGTACCTCCTGGCGGTCTTGATTGAACCGGTTCGACGAATGTAACCGGTTACCGTCCGTCGTGTGATCCCGCTACCCGCGTCCACGACGACCTGCGGCAGCTGATCGCCGACCGGTTCGGCGGCCCGAACGCGGTGCTGCTGGTCGATGAAACCGGCGACCTGAAGAAGGGCACGCCATTGTGATGACCCGGCCGAGCGTCCAGTCGCGCAGGTCGTCGCGGACCTCGGCGAGGACCAGCCGCCGAGGTTGTAGAAGAAGCTCAGCTGGCGTTGGCAAGCCGATTGTCCACGGCGATCCAGTTCGTCTCCCACGTCTTACCGCCGTCGCCTGAGTAGGCCTGCTCGAACCTCGCCCTGTCCGGGCCCTGCCGGAAGATGAGGAAGCGCACCCTGATCGCGCGTCCCCCGAGCTGGTCGTCGCCGTAGAACTCGCCCACACCGTCGTGGAACCCGCCGTACACCGACGGCGTGAGCAGTCCGTCGCGGAGGTTCACGAAGGTCAGGCTCCAGCGCCTCGCCTGGGGTTCATAGAGCCGCAGATTGAGGCCGTCGATGCGGCCGTTCGGCCCGGAGACCTTGAGTTCGACGACGTTGGCACGCCGGTCCAGCAGTGGGCGCACGACGCTCGTACCCTCGAAGTGCAGCCATTCATCCTCGGATTCCGAGAGCGGATCGGCGAGCACCCGCACCTTGGTGTGCCAGGCGCCGATCTCCCAGTCGAAGTCACGTTGGCCGTCCTCGACAGCCGCCGAAGCCTTGCGGGGAGCCGCCGCGGCGTCGCCCGACGCCGCAACCGCGGCCAGCATGAAAAGCGTGAGGCACGGGACCAGAATCCGTTTGTATGGCATTGTGATCTTGGTGTGAAGGTTCATGATCCGACTATCCGAGCGGAGCGCGCCCATGAACAAGAAGGCACCTTCAGGTAACCCCTCACCGTCGCGCCCCAATCCGCTACCCGGCTGCCCGATGGCCGCGGCGTTCGCCGCGATCGGTGGAAAGTGGAAGCTGACCCTTCTGTACTGGCTGGCCCATGGCGAGTGCCACTTCGCCGGCCTCCGCCGTCTGGGCGCGCCGATCACGCCCAAAGTGCTGGCGGAGCAGCTGCGCGAACTCGAGGCCGACGGGCTCGTCGAGCGCGTCGTGACCGGGCCCGTCCCGGCGCCGATCATCTACCGGCTCACCTCCTACGGCACCACGGTTCTGCCCGTCGTGGAAGGCGTCCGGGTCTGGGGCGAGGCGCACCTTCAGCGCACCCACGGCCAGGCCGCACCCGACGAGTGGATGCGCTGCACGCACGCGATCGCGTAGGCACGCTCCGCGGGAACGGCCCAGCGTGATCAGCAGGCTCAGCGCTGACGCCGCCTGGTGGTTCGGCCCGCAGGTACGTCAGGCCCGGCGGAGCCAGATGGTCAGACCGAGCGATTCGTCGGTGAACTCCTCTGCGTCCGGCCAGGACGGCTCGCCCTCGGCGCATTCGGTGGCGAGCACCTACTCGGCGACGGGGTCGCGATGCTCGGCCAGGGCGAGGGCCGTCTCCTCCCGCGTCGGCCGGTATCGCAGCACGATCCGATCGGACACCTCCAGGCCGCTGGACTTGCGGGCCTCCTGGATCTGCCGGATCGCGTCCCGCGCCGTCCCGGCCCGGCGCAGCTCCGGGCGAGGTGCAGGTCCAGCGCCAGGGTGGCCCCAGCGTCGGTGGCCACCGCCCAGGCCTCACGCGGCGTCTCGACGATCACCACCTCGTCCGCGCCGAGCGTCACCGGCTCGCCCCCCACCAGGACGGTGGCCGACCCCGTCTCCCGCAGGGGAGTCCTTGCGGGGTCGACCAGCGACTCCTCGGCGACCGGGTACTCGGCCAGGTGCACCGACTGAGCGGCATCCGGGGTCACCGGCACGACCAGGTCCAGCCAGACCCGCTCGGCGATGAACGAAGTGAGCGGCGCCAGCAGCAGGGTGAGCGTGGATAGCACCTCGTGCAGGGTGGCGAGCGCGGCCGGATCCCCGCGACAGAAGCGCCGCCGGCTGCGCCGGACGTACCAGTTGGACAGGTCGTCGATGAAGGTCGACAGCAGCCGGCCCGCCTGGTGCGTGTCGAAGCCGGCCATCGCAACGTCCACCTGCTGCACCAGCGTGTTCAATTCGGACAGCAACCCTCGATCAAGAACCGGGCGGTCCCGGGGCAGTGGATTCGCGGCCGAGGGGGACCACTCAGCCGTACGGCCGTACAGTGCCTGGAAGGCGACGGTGTTCCAGTAGGTCAACAGGATCTTGCGGACGACCTCCTGGAGGGCAGGTCATCGGTGTGGTGCCCCCCATCCTCCTCACTCAGCTGGCGGGGGATTGTTCTCCGTCGGCGAGGAAGTTGCCAACGCGCCGAGGGTGAGCGGAGACGAGACGGGGCGTTCGGCGAAGCCGGAGGTGCCGGACGCCTCTTGACCGAGGATGCAGCCGACGGCGTAGCCGCAGGTGCGTGCCTGGCAGTAACCCATGCCGACTCGGGTGAGCATCTTCGCCGACCGGCCGTCGTGCCCGACGAGGTCCTGCCGCATCGACCGCAGTGCCCCGAAAGGAACCTCCTCGCAGCGGCAGACGGTCGTGTCGTCGGACAACCGATCCACCCATCCAGTGGGCACCGGGTGGGACCGGTGCATCGCCTGCGCGAAGCGGCGCAGCGCCGCCCGCGAGCGGCGCAGCCGTGGTGCGACCGACGAGGCGCCCGCCGCGACGCTACCGGCGATCTCGCCTTCCACCGTCGCAAGCGCGGCGCCGCCCACGCCGCAGGCTTCGCCGGCGACGAAGACGCCCTCGACCGATGAGCGCTGCTCGTCGTCGACCTCGCACACCAGCGACCCGTCGACATCCACGCGCGTCGCGCAGCCGAGCGCCAGCGGCAGCTCCAGTTGCGGGGTGAAACCCCACCCCACGGCAAGCACGTCCACTGCGATGGTGCGCTCGCTTCCGGGTACCACCCGGCCCTTGCGGTCCAACCGCATGGTGGTGACCCGTTCCACGGCGTCCGTGCCGTGGGCGGAGACCACGACGGACCGGGCGCGGACCGGAATGCGGTGCCGCGCCAGCACCCGGGCGTAGCCGGCGCCCTCACCGAGCTTGCCGACATTACGGATCACGGCGCCGAGCTCGCGCAGCCACGCCAGCGGGGAGGCGGCCTCGTGAACGCCCACGACGCTCGCCCCCGACTCGGCCAGGCCGGCCGCGACCGGAAGCAGGAAGGGACCGGTTCCGGCCACCAGCACTCGCTGTCCGGCAACGACGCCGTGACCCTTGAGTAGAGCCTGCACACCCCCCGCCGTCATCACGCCCGGAAGATCCCATCCGGGGAACGGGATCTGACGGTCGTACGCCCCCGGGGCCAGGATGAGCCGACGGCTGCGGAGCTCGACGGCTTGTTCGCCTCCACCGGTCCGGTCGACCGCGTGCACGACGAAGCCGCCCCGGTCGCGGGTAACGGTCCACACGTGGTGCTGGGAGAAGCGGGCAACGGCCGGGAGCCCGGCCACGAGACGGTGATAGGTCGCCAGGTCGTGATGAAGGTGGGCCACCTCGGCGGCGGACACACCATCCTCGCTGGGTGCCGGGTGGCGCCAGTACTGCCCACCGGGCGCCACACCGGCGTCCACGACGGCGGTGAGCGCGCCGGCGCGGGCGGCGCTGGTCGCGGCGGCCAGCCCGCCCGGCCCGGCGCCGACCACGAGCACGTCGAACCGCCGCTCAGACTTCGAGGTCACCGTGACCGGTTCCTTCCTGCGTGCTGACCTCCATGCCCGGCTCGGCGAGCCGGAGGCAGGCGCGTTCGTTCGGGCGCCCGTCGACGACGATGAGACAGTCGAAGCACACGCCGATACCGCAGAACAACCCCCGCGGGCGGCCGGCGCCTCGGGTGCTGCGCCACGACCGCACCCCGACCGCGGTCAACGCGGCGCCCACGCTCTGCCCCGGCCGGAAGGGGATCTGGCGGCCGTCGAAGGAGAAGTGTGGCTGGCTCATCCTGCCGTCACCTGCGCGAACCTCGATGGCGCGAACGCCGAGGGGTCGATGTCCGGCTGATCGTTGGTCAGCATCTGGCTGATCAGCTTGCCGGTCGCCGGGGCGAGACCGATGCCGGCGCCCTCGTGCCCGCAGGCGTGGAACACGCCGGGAACCCGGGGGTCCGCACCGATGACCGGCAGGTGGTCCGGGCAGTACGGGCGGAACCCGTGGTAGGTGCGCATCAGCCTCACGTCGGCGAGGAAGGGGAAGATGCGTACCGCCAGCGCGGCCAGCCGCCGTAGCGCCTCCACGGACATGGTGTCGTCGAACCCCACCCGCTCCCGGCTCGCGCCGATGAGGACCGTTCCGCCCTGGGTGCCTTCCACGACGGTGGACGTCTCCAGCCCGGCGACGTCGGACGCGACGTTCTCGACGTAGTCAGCGGAGTACACCTTGTGCCGGACCACCCGGGGCAGCGGCTCGGTCACCAGGATGAACCCGCGGCGGGGGAGGATCGGAATCGGCGCGCCGAGCCGCTCGCCGACCTGACCACCCCAGGTTCCGGCGGCGTTGACGACCGCGTTGGTGGGATAGCTGCCGGTGCGCGTCCGGACCGCCGTGACACGCCCGTCCGGACCCCGTTCGGCCGCCACGACCTCCTCGCCGCAGGCCACCGTGGCGCCGAGGGACCGGGCCGCCGCGAGGAGTGACACCGCCGCACGTACCGGTTGTACCTGCATGTCCTGGGGGTAGAGGACTCCTGCGGGCAGGCCCGGGGCGAGGTTCGGCTCGTGGTCGTGGAGCTGGTCCGCGCTCACCGCGACCGCCTCCACGCCGGTGGCCCGTTGCCCCTCGGCGAACCGGGTCAGCGCTGCGGCACCCGGATCAGAGGTGGCCACGACCAGGCCACCCTTCTCTTCGAGTTCGAACGGGTCGGCGCCGAACTCGGCGGCCAGTTCCAGCCAGCGCGTACGCGATGCCAGAGCCAGGTTCAGTTCGGGGCCGGGCTCCTTGTCCGAGACGAGGATGTTGCCCTCACCGCGGCTGGTGGTGCCGCCGGCCAGGTTTCCCCGTTCGAGGACGGTCACCGACAGCCCCTCGCGCGCGGCGTAGTAGGCGCACGCGGCCCCCACGATGCCCGCGCCGACGATGACCACGTCAGGCATGCCGTCTCTCCGTCCAGCGCTGGTAGGCCAGATCGGCCACCACAAGGTCCTGCCAGCCCATGCCGACGCTCTTGAAGACCGATGAACCGGTGGTGGGTGTCAGGTGTACCGCGTCGCGAAGCTCGATGAGGCTGTCCTCGCGGACCACGCCGGCGCGTACGGCCTGGATGATGTCACCAGCTTCGCGCAGGGCGACGCCGTGGGACTCGACGACGACCCGTTCGGCAGAGCTGATCGTCGCGTCGTCGAGTTCACGGGCGTCCGGCTCGTGGGAGCCCACCGCGACGACACAGGTCCCCGGACGCAACCGACGGCCGTCGAAGAGCGGCTGGCGGGCTGTTGTCGCGCATACCACCACGTCCGTGTCCGCGACGTCGTCGTGGCTGCCCACGCGTGCGTCCAGACCGCTGTCCCGGACCCTGGCCACCAGGTCCGCCGCGCGGTCGGGGTCCCGGCCGACCACGGTGACCCGGTCGAGGGGGCGAATGGCTCGCAGCGCCTCCACATGCCCCCACGCTTGTGGGCCGGAGCCGAACACGACCAGGTGGCGCGCCCCGCGCGCGGCGAGGTGGTCCATCGCGACCGCGGAGACAGCAGGGGTTCGCAACGTCGTCAGGGCCGTGCCGTCCAGCAGCGCCACCGGCGTCAGCGCGACCCGGTCGTAGAGCACGTACAGCGCCTGGACGCGGGGGAGCCCACGATCGACGTTGCCCGGAGCCACCGTGCTCAGCTTCACTCCCACGACGGCCGCGGTCTCGGCGGGCATCAGTAGCAGCTGTCCGTGCTCCACGTCATGAATGGTGCGCTGCAGGGACGCCTGCGGATCGAGCCCGCCGGACAGGGCCTTCGCCAGTGCGGTGACGGCATCGGCGAACGGCACCAGGCCGAAGATGGCAGCCTCGTCGAGGTAGGGCAGTGCCGCGGTCATCGGCTCTTCGCAATCACGGTCGCCGCAAGGGGTGCGGTGTGGGCGAGGACGGCGGCTCGGGTGCCGGTGTGCAGTCGTGCCAGATCGTCGTGGGCGAGCTGCACGATCGGCAGCGTGGTGCCGTAGATCTCGGCGGCGACAAGGGCCCCGATCACCAGGATCGCGTCGCACTCGGCCAGGAGAACGGCCGCCGGCGCATGCCCCGACCGGATCAGCTCCGCGAGCACGGCCGTCGAGGAGCTGGAGCCGCGCCCGGCCCGCATCGCGAGGACCTGCCCGGCGACCGTGGAGCCGCGCTGCGGATGGTGAGCGTCGACGATCACTCCGCAAGGGTCGACCCCGCCCCAGAACGAGAGCGGTTCGTCGAGCGCGAGTACGACGCCGTCCGCCTGTCCCGGATGAAGGGAGCGGCCGGGCAGGGTCACCGGGTCATCCCCACAGCCGCTCATCGCGTACCACCGTCCCGGCTCGCGCCGAGGCCACACACTCGGCCAGGCTTCCCAGTACGGTCTCGATTCCGAGGTTGGCCGGCGCGTACCAGGCCCACTTTCCCGAGTTCGTCATCACGGTGCGGATCCCGTCGCGCAGCACGGGCGTCACGTACGTGCACGTGTCGGTGAGGATGCGGCCCCCCGCGTCGCGCACGGCGCCGGCGTACCCGCGTGCCTCCGCCTCGGCCAGCACGGCCCGGCTGGTCGAGACGAACACGTCAACCGACGAGCTGAACGACGGGCCGGCCCGCAACTCGCGCGCCAGGGCCGCGAACTCGGGCAGCGAGAAGTGCGGGGTGCCGAGGCTGATGGCGTCGAGTGACTTCGTGGCGGCGGTGCTCAGCCGCTCGCGCGCTCGCCTGAGGTCGTGTGCCGTCACCGGCACGGTGGTGGCCTCAGGCTCGAGCACCGCGCCCAGCGTCGGCGCCTCCGGGGTCACTCCCACGATGTGGAACAGTGCGACGCCGCCGGCGGACGCGGCGGTCGCGCCGAGCGCCTTGACCCGGTCCTCGGTGACCCCGCCGTCGTTCAGGTCGCCCGGCAGGCCGGTGAGCGCCGCGACCCGGGTTCCGGCGAGTTCGCCGAGCAGCGCCCCGATCGCGGGCCAGGCGACGTCGTCGTCGAGCAGCGCAGCGGGGACCGCTGAGAAGTCGAGCACCAGCGCGGCCGCGCGGTTTCGCGTCAGGTGCAGGCCCGAGTAGGGGACCCGGCCGGCAACGCCGGCGGCGATGTCGATGAAGTCGCCGTACCGGTCCGTGCGCGCCCCGAGTACCGAGTTGACGAAGGCGATGGCGTTCGACTCCGCCCACGCCACATGGCTGCCTTGTGCCGGGCGGTGGCCGGACTGGTACGGCGCGCACGACCAGATCGGCTCGCAGCCGAGGGCCACGTGCGCATCCATGAGGCGCCGGCCGTTCTCGGCCACCTCGGGGTCGGCGCGTACCAATCCGGGATGCAGCAGATCGAGCGAGCCGACGTTGAGCGTCGTGCGCACCCGCACTCGGGCGCCGAGGGAGACCAGCCGCTCGGTGAACTCCAGCCCGGCCACGCCGTGGTACAGGCAGCCATCGGCGTGCGCCGACTCGATCGGCACCAGTCGTTCGGCCCCGTTCGCGCGCGCGACCCCGACGATCAGACGCATGCACATCGCGATGGCCGGGCCCTGCTCTCCGGCCAGCATCGACTGTTCCTCGGCCGTGAGCGCCAGGCCGTCGTCGCCGGGCATCAGGCTCCTTCGCCGGGGGCCAGCGTCACGGTGTGCAGCGAGGTGAAGAAGTCCTGCGCGGCCTTTCCCTGCTCGCGGCCGCCGACACTGGATGCCTTCTCACCGCCGAACGGCAGGTAGAAGTCGACCCCGGTGGTCGGTGCGTTGACCTTCACCAGACCGGCCGCCAACGCGTCCGCCGTCGTGAGCGCGGCGGTGAGATCGCGCGTGTACACGCCGGCGGCGAGTCCCTGCGGAACGTTGTTGGCCACCGCCACCGCTTCCTGGAGCGTAGGCACCGCGCGCAGCGTGGCGATCGGCCCGAACACCTCGTCGCACGAGAGCGGGTGGTCGGCGGGGACGTCCTCGAGCAGGGTCGGACGCACGAACCAGCCGGGGTCGTCGGTCGCCACGCCGCCGGTCAGGAGACGGGCCCCGGCCGCGGTCGCGCTGCCGGCGGCGGCCAGCACCCGGTCCCGGGCGGCTTCACTGATGACCGGCCCCACCGCGGTCGTCGCCCGCGCCGGGTCGCCGAACCCCAGCGCCTCGATCGCCGCGACGAGGGCGTCACGCATCGGCGCGACGTCCCCGACGACGATGACCCGCTTGGTCGCCGTGCACTTCTGGCCCGCGAACCCCATCGCGGCCGCGGCGATCTGCCTGGCGGTGGACTCCACGTCGGCGTCGGGCAGGACGATCGCCGGGTTCTGGCCGCCCATCTCCGCCTGCACCCGCACCCCGCGGGCCGCGGCCGAGCGCACCACGTCACCGCCGACCGCCGTGGATCCGGTGAACGACACCACGTCGGCCTCGGCCACGATCGCCCGGCCGGTGTCGCCGTCACCGGGAAGAACCGTGAACAGCCCCTCGGGCAGCACCTCGTCGAGCAGGGCGGCCAGCCGCAGCGCTGTCGCCGTGGCGTCCGGCGCCGGCTTCAGCGCCACAGCGTTGCCGAACGCCAGTGCCGGTGCGGCCTTCCACAGCGGGATGGCGATGGGGAAGTTCCACGGGGTGACGAGCCCGGCGACGCCGAGCGGTCGGCGCCGGGTGAAGAGCAGACCGAGGGTCGACGGCTCGTGCATCGCGCCCACCGGGTCGTACACCTGCTGGGCGTAGTAGCGAAGGATGGCCACCGCCCGAGCCACCTCACCGCGCGCTTCGCCGAGGGGCTTGCCGACCTCGCGAACCGCCAGTCGGGTCAGTTCGTCGGATGCCGCCGCCACCGCGTCGGCGGCGTCGGACAGTGCCTGCGCCCGGGCGGCCGCGGGGCCGCGCCCCCACTGGTCCTGCGCCGCGCGAGCGCCCGCGAACGCCTTCGCCACCTCGTCGGCGGTGGTCACGGGCGCCTCGGCGACGAGGTCCTCGGGCGCGTGCGGTGAGTAGCTCTTGATCACGAAGGCTCCCTCAGCGTCGGTAGGTGGGCCGGGTGGGACGAGGTCACGTCAAAGCAGGAAACCCGCCGGGAACGGGTCGTCCGGATCGAGGAAGTACTGTGCCGTGCCGGTCAGCCAGGCACGCCCGGTGATGGTCGGCACCACTGCGGTGACACCGCCGGCGAGCCGGGTCTCCTCGACGAGCCGGCCGACGAAGCGCGTCCCGATGAAGGACTCGTTGACGAAGTCGACGTCCAGAGCCAGCTCGCCACGCGCGTGCAGCTGCGCCATGCGGGCGCTCGTGCCGGTACCGCACGGGCTCCGGTCGAACCAGCCCGGATGGATGGCCATCGCGTGGCGCGAATGCCGGGCATCCGAGCCGGGAGCGATGAGCTGTACGTGGTGACATCCGCTGATGTCGGGGTCGTCGATGTGGGCCGGACGGTCCTGTTCGTTGATCGCTTCCATGATCGCCAGCCCGGCGTCCAGCAGTGCCTGCTTGTGTCCCCGGTCGAACGGCAGGCCGAGGTCATCGAGGTGGACCATGGCGTAGAAGTTGCCGCCGTAGGCGAGGTCGTAGCGGACCGTCCCGAAACCGGGCACCTCGACCGTCGCGCCCAACTGCTGGGAGTACGACGGCACGTTGCGGATCGTGACCGCCTTTGCCGCGCCGTCGGAGACGGCGACCTCCGCGACCACGAGGCCGGCGGGCGTGTCCAGGCGGATCGTCGTGACCGGCTCGGTCACCTCCACCATGCCCGTCTCCACCAGCACGGTGGCGACCCCGATGGTGCCGTGTCCGCACATCGGCAGGCAGCCGGACACCTCGATGTAGAGCACGCCCCAGTCGGCGTCGGGCCGCGTCGGCGGCTGCAGGATCGCTCCGGACATGGCGGAGTGCCCGCGCGGCTCGTACATCAGCAAGGTGCGCAGGTCATCGCTGTTGTCGAGGAACCAGCGCCGGCGCTCCATCATGGTGGCGCCGGGCAGTGGCGCCACGCCGCCTGTGATGACCCTGGTCGGCATGCCCTCGGTGTGCGAGTCGACGGCGTGCAGTAGTCGGCGGGCCCGCATGCCTCAGGCCAGTCCGGCTTCGAGGGCTGCCTCGGTCGCGGCGCGCACCGACTGCTCCTGCTCGGCGGTCAGCGGCTGCCGCGGCGGCCGGCAGATGCCGCCTTTACGGCCGACGATCTCCATGGAGAGCTTGATCGCCTGTACGAACTCGGTCTTGGAGTCCCAGCGCAGCAGGGGGTGCAGCAGCCGGTACAGCGGCAGCGCGGTCTGCAGGTCCCCTGCCACCGAGGCCTCGTACAGCGCCACGGTCGAGCGGGGAAAGGCGTTCGTGTATCCGGCGACCCACCCCTTGGCGCCCGCGATGCCGACCTCGAGCACGACGTCGTCGGTGCCGATCATCAGGTCCAGCCCCGGCGCGAGCTCCGAGATCTCGTAGGCCCGGCGCACGTCCCCGCTGAACTCCTTGACTCCCACGATGAGGCCCTCGTTGTAGAGCGTGGCGAGGATCCGCGGCGTCAGGTCCGTCTTGGTGTCGATCGGGTTGTTGTACGCCGTCACCGGCAGCCCGGCCTTGGCGATCTCGCGGTAGTGCTCCAGGACGGCCCGCTCGTCCGTGCGGTACGCGTTCGGGGGGAGCGCCATGACGGCCTGCGCGCCGGCCTCGGCGGCCTGCTCGGCCCAACGCCGCGACTCCAGCGCGCCGTAGGCGCCCACGCCCGGCATGACGACGAAGCCCTCGGGTGCGGCCTGGACCGCCACCTCGACGACCTTCGCGCGCTCCTCACTGGTCAGCACCTGGTACTCGCCCAGGGACCCGTTCGGAGTCACGCCGTGGGCGCCGTTCTCGGCCAACCACCGCACGTGCTCGGCGTAGGCGTCGAAGTCCACGGACAGGTCGTCGCGGTAGGGCAGGGCGGTCGCGACGAGCACGCCGCGCCAGGGGCGGGTACGGGCAGCGGGGGAAGCAGTCATCTCGGAAAGCCCCTTTCGTGACGGTCAGTAAAATATTACACAGCAGTCCGCCAGGCTCAAGTCACGCGTCGATAACACCCCGACGAGCACCTCTAGAGCGGCGATGTGTCCTGTGCCATAGTGCAGTGCTACGTCACACAGCAGTGCTACCAGCTACCTGGGCCGTCCACGTGTCGGCCCTTGAGGGAAGTGGGTTTGGCAATGACGGCATACCTGACCCGCCGGCTGTCGCGAGTCGCCCTCGTGGGCGGCGCGGCGGTTGCGGCCATGATGCTCTCCGCCTGCGGCAACGGGCTCGCCTCGGGAGGGGGCGAGCAGTCGTCGGACAAGGGGCCGATCGTCCTCGGCATGCTGACTCCGCTGTCCGGCAGCAGCTCGGCCATCGGCCCGTACATGAAGAACGGGGCGCAACTCGCCGTCGACGAGATCAACGGCAAGGGTGGCGTCGACGGGCGCAAGCTCGAACTCAAGGTCGAGGACGAGGCCTGCGACGCGAAGAGCGCCACGGCGGGCGCCAACAAGCTGGTCACCGCGGGCGTGAAGATCTCGGTCGGCGGCTACTGCTCGGGTGCGACGCTGCCAACGTTGCCGATCTTCGAGAAGGCCGACGTGCCCATGCTCATCCCGGCCGCCAACTCCAACGAACTGGTCAAGCAGCACAAGAAGAACGTCTTCCTGATCAACGGCACCGGCGCGCAGCAGTCCGATGCGGCGTTCACGTTCATGAAGAAGGTGGGCGCCACCAAGGTCGCCCTCATGGACGACAACACCAGCTACTCCAAGGACATCGCCGACACCACCGCCAAGCTGCTGACCGGCTCGCCGGCGCTCGCCGGACGCGAGTCGGTCACCGCCGGTGAGAGCGACTACAGCGCCAACGTCACCGCCATCCTGAAGGGACAGCCGGACTTCATCTACTGGACCGGCTACTACCAGGAGGGTGGCCTCATCATCCGTCAGCTGCGGCAGGCCGGCTACACCGGCAAGGTCATGGTCGCCGACGGGTCGGTCGACCAGAAGCTGGTGGACATCGCCGGCTCCGAGGCCGCCGAAGGCGTCTTCGCCACCATGACGCAGACCCCGGAGACGATCCAGGGCGCCGACAAGTGGATCGCGGACTACAAGAGCAAGTTCGGCGCCGCCCCCGGTCCGTACTCCACCCAGGCCTACGACGCAGTGCGGGTGGCCGCCGAGGCGGTCAAGCAGGCCGGCTCGACCGACGGCAGCGCCGTCATCAAGGCACTCGAGGGGATCGACGGTTTCCAGCTGTTCTCCGGGCCGCTGAAGTTCACCCCCGACCACACGCTGTCCAGCGGTGGCTTCCAGATCCTCACGGTGGAGAAGGGCAAGATCGTCCTCAAGGACACCCTGCAGTAGACCACCTGCTCCCGGCGGCGCCCTCCCAGGAGCGCGCCGCCGGGGCGTCCCCCGGAGGGCTCCCATGACCCAACTCCTCTGGAACGGTCTCTTCGTCGGATCGTTCTACGCCCTGGTCGCCCTGGGCTACACCATGGTGTACGGCATCATCAGGCTCCTCAACTTCGCCCACGGCGACCTGTACATGCTCGGTGCGTTCGTCGGTTTCGGCGTCCTGAGCGTCGCCGGCGGACTGGCGACCGGCCTCGGCTTCGTGGCGCTGCTCATCGTCCTGATCATCGCGATGCTGGTGACCGGAACGGCCGGCCTGCTGCTCGAGCGGATCGCCTACCGTCCCCTGCGCGGCGCGCCCCGGCTCTCCGTACTGATCACCGCGGTCGGCGCCTCGTTCGCGATCGAGTACGGGATGCGCCTGGTGGCCGGGCCCAACCCGGAGGTCTACCCGGTCCGGCTGGCGGGCGACTCGATCAACCTGCTCGGCGCCCGCATCACCATCCAACAGGCCAGCCTCATCCTGATCGCGGTCCTGCTGATGGCCGGCCTCCAGTGGCTCGTCATGGGGACCGGGACCGGGCGGGCCATGCGCGCCATCTCCCAGGACCCCACGGCGGCCCTGTACATGGGCATCAACGTCGACGCCGTCATCGCGCGCACCTTCTTCATCGGCTCCGCCCTCGCCGGGGCCGCCGGCGTGATGGCCGGCGGCTACTACGGGAAGATCGACTTCCTGATGGGGTTCATCATCGGGCTCAAGGCGTTCACCGCGGCCGTCATCGGCGGCATCGGCAACATCAAGGGCGCGATGCTCGGCGGCCTCGCGCTCGGCCTGCTCGAGTCGATCGGCACCGCCTGGATCGGCGGCCAGTGGCGCGACGTCTTCGCCTTCAGCTTCCTCATCATCTTCCTCACGCTCCGCCCGACCGGCATCCTCGGCGAGCGCGTTACGGAGCGTGTCTGATGACCACCAACTTCGCCTCGTCACCCACCGCCAGCGCCCTGTTCGACCGAATCCAGCAGAACCGCTACCTCGGCCTGATCGGACTGGCCGTCGCGGCGTTGGCGCCGTTCATCACCGCGACCAACTACGCCCTGTCGGTCATGACCTCCGCGCTGCTCTTCGTGATGCTCGCGGTCGGACTCAACATCGTCGTCGGCTATTGCGGCCTGCTCGACCTCGGGTACGCCGCGTTCTTCGCCATCGGCGCCTACGTCAGCGGAGTCCTCGCCACCCGGTACGGCTGGCCGCTGCTGGCCACGGTGCCCGTCGTCATCGTCGCGGCGGTGGTCGCCGGCATCGTGATCGGTGGGCCCACCCTGCGGCTGCGCAGCGACTACCTGGCGATCGTGACCCTCGGCTTCGGGGAGATCATCCGGATCACGGCGAACAACCTCACCATCACCGGTGGGCCGTCCGGCATCTACGGGATCCCCGGCATCACGCTGCTCGGGATCGACCTGAGCGGCCCGGTCGGCCTCTACTACACCTGTGTGGTCGTCGTCGCCCTGGCCGTCCTCGGCGCGGCGCGGCTCGGACGCAGCCGCCTCGGACGCGCCTGGCGGTTCATCCGCGAGGACGAGGACGCCGCCGAGGCGATGGGCATCAACACGTACCGGGTGAAGCTCGCCGCCTACATCGGCGGCGCCATCTGGGGTGGCCTCGCCGGCATTCTCTTCGGCGCCCAGCTGTCCGCCATCTCCCCACCGAGCTTCACCTTCCTGTGGTCGGCCCTCATCCTGATGGCCGTCGTGCTCGGTGGCATGGGCTCGACGCCCGGCGTCGTGCTCGGCGCCATCTTCATCAGCGTGCTGCCCGAGCTTCTCCGCGAGGCCGCGGACTACCGGTACTTCGTCTTCGGGATCCTGCTCATCGTAGTGATGATCTTCCGCCGGCAGGGACTGTGGCCGGCACGCGCCGTGGAACGGCAGTCCCGCCGTGACCTGCGCAAGGCCGAGAAGCATGACGCGGGCAAGGCGAAGGAGGTAGTGCCGTGAGCACGCCAGGAACCGCACCGCTCCTGCGGGTACAGGATCTGCACCTGGACTTCGGCGGCGTGAAGGCCGTTGACGGGCTGAGCTTCGAGGTCAACGAAGGCGACCTCCTGTCGCTCGTCGGACCCAACGGCGCCGGCAAGACCAGCGCGTTCAACTGCATCACGGGCTTCTACAAGCCCACCGGCGGCTCCATCACACTGCACGGCGCGGACATCACCGGCCTGCGTCCGTCCGCGATCGCGGCCCGCGGGACGTCGCGCACCTTCCAGAACCTGCGCCTGTTCGGTGAGCTGACGGTGCTCGACAACGTCCGCGCCGGGACGCACCTGCGGCTGCGGCAGAACGCCCTCGACGCGCTCCTGCACACGCCGCGGTTCCGGCGCTCAGAACGGGAGGCGACCGACGAGGCGAACCATTGGCTCGACTTCGTGGGCCTGCGCGGTGACCGCGGTGGCCTGGCGCGCAACCTCCCGTACGGCGAGCAGCGGCGCGTCGAGATCGCCCGCGCCCTGGCCCGCCGGCCCACGGTGCTCCTGCTGGACGAGCCCGCGGCGGGCCTCAACTACGGCGAGAAGACCGAACTGCTCGATCTGCTGCACCGCATCAGTGGGCTCGGCACCGCCATCGTCCTCATCGAGCACGACATGGATCTCGTCATGCAGGTGTCGCGCCGAATCGTCGTGCTGAACTTCGGCCGGGAGATCGCCGACGGCACTCCCGAGGAGGTACGCCGCAACCCGGACGTGATCGAGGCCTACCTCGGCAAGGACGACGACGAGGAAGCCACGAGCGAGGAGATGATGAACCGTGAGTGACGCCGCCGGCCGCTGTGCACTCGACATCGACGCTCTCGACGTCCACTATGGCCGCGTCCACGCCCTCCGGGGCCTGACCCTGACCGTCGGCGAGGGCGAGATCGTCACTCTGCTCGGCAACAACGGCGCGGGCAAGACCAGCACGCTCGCCACGGTTTCCGGCGTGGTGCGGTCCACCGGCGGCACCGTGCGCGCGTTCGGCACGGACATCACCAAGGCCAAGCCCTGGGAGATCGTCGGCGCCGGGGTGGTGCACGTGCCGGAGGGGCGCCGCATCTTCTCCCGGCTGACCGTTCACGAGAACCTCCAACTCGGCGGCTACCTGGTGAACGACAAGGCCGCGGTCAGCCGCCGGATCGACGAGGTCTACGCCCTGCTGCCCCGGCTCGCCGAGCGGCGCAGCCAGCAGGGCGGGAACCTGTCCGGCGGCGAGCAGCAGATGCTCGCCGTCGGTCGCGCGCTGGTCGCCGGGCCCAAACTGCTGATGCTGGACGAGCCCTCGATGGGGCTCGCACCACTCGTGGTGGCCCAGATCATGGCCCTGATCCGCCGGATCAACGCCGACGGCACCTCGGTGCTGCTCGTCGAGCAGAACGCCCGGGCCGCACTCAAGATCGCTCACCGCGCGTACGTGGTGGAAAACGGTGTGATCACCCTGCAGGGAGCCGCCCGCGAGCTCGCGCGCGACTCCCGCGTGGTCGAGGCGTACCTGGGGGCCTGAGGCGATGCAGGACATTCGTGCCACCGACTACCACACGGCGGGAGAGCCGTTCCGCATCGTCACCGAAGGCGTCCCGGAAATCCCCGGCGCCACGGTGCTGGAACGGCGCGAACGCGCCCAGCGCGATGAACAGGTCGACGCGGTGCGCCGGCTCCTGGTCAACGAACCTCGCGGCCACGCCGACATGTACGGCTGCTTCGTCGTGCCACCTGACGACGAGGGCGCACACTTCGGGGTGCTGTTCTGGCACAAGGACGGTTACTCGACGGCGTGCGGACACGGCACCATCGCGCTGGGTGCGTGGGCAGTCCGGAGCGGGCTCGTGGACGCCGCGCCGGACGGGGAGACCGACGTGGTGATCGACGTACCGTCAGGTCGCGTCACGGCCACCGTCTCATGCGTGGCCGGCGAGGTCCGCGGCGTCAGCTTCCGCAACGTGCCCGCGTACGTCCTGGGTCAAGGCATCGCCGTGAACACCAGCCGGGGCCCGGTGCGCGCGGACATCAGCTACGGAGGAGCGATTTACGCCTCCGTCGATGCCTCGGTCCTCGGGCTGCCGGTCGACCCCGAGCATTACGGTGAACTGCTGGCGCTCGGCCGCGAAATCAAATGGAAACTCAACGGGACCGAATGGGCCCGGCATCCGAGCGAACCGCGGCTTGACGGTATCTACGGCACAATTCTGTTCGAGGATCTCGGCCGACGGTCCGACGGCGCACACCAGCGCAACATCACCGTCTTCGCCGACGGTGAGGTCGACCGGTCGCCGTGCGGGTCAGGCACCTCCGCGCGGGTCGCGCTGCTAGCATCATCGGGGCAACTCGCCCCTGACCAGGTGCTAACGCACGACTCGGTGGTCGGAACACGGTTCCTGGGCCGCGTCGTGCAAGAGTTGGAAGCAGAAGGCCGCCCGGCCTACGTTTCGGAGGTTCGAGGCATGGCCTACCGAACTGGTGAACATCATTTTGTTCTTGAGGCCAACGACCCCGTCGGACTGGGGTTTGCGCTGCGATGAAGGAGACAAGGGGTGACACCGCGACCGGGCGCCTGGGCCCGGACGCCCTCTCTCTGCCGCAGTTCGGCGGCCGGCCCAACCTTCGGCAGGAGATCGCCCACATCCTGCGGGGCGCGGTCATCACCGGACAGATGCGACCCGGCGTGCTGTACTCCGCGCCGACCCTCGCGGAGCAGTTCGGTGTCTCCGCCACGCCGGTGCGCGAAGCGATGCTCGACCTCGCCAACGAGGAACTGGTCACGATCGTTCGAAACAAGGGCTTCCGGGTCAAGGAACTCAGTGACCGGGACCTGGACGAGATCACTTCGCTGCGCGCACTGATCGAGGTGCCCACCGTGGCCGAGATCGCCCGGGCCATCAACGAGCCCACCCGGGCGGCGGTCGAGGAGCTGCGCCCGCTCGCGAGGGAGGTGGAGCGGCTCGCCGAAACCGGCGACCTCATCGGCTATGTCGAGGTCGACCGGCGTTTCCATCTCTCGTTGCTCGCCCTCGCCGGCAACCGCCATCTCATCGACGTGGTGGGGAACCTACGGGCCCGCAGCCGCCTGTACGGCCTGCAAGGGCTCGCCGAGCGCGGCGAGCTGGGGCGTTCGGCCGCCGAGCACGAGCAGATCGTCGATCTGGTCGTGGCCGGCGACGCGCCGAAGGTGGCGGAGCTGATGCGACGCCACATCGGCCACGTCCGCGGCTCCTGGGCCGGCTACCACGAGCCCTGACGGCCAGCACCACGCGAAGCCCGTCTACCAGGCGAGCGGCGGAGCGGGACCGGCGTGACCTCACACGGCGTCCTCGTCGGTCCGCCGGTTTCCTTGGGTCGGCCCCGCGATGCCTGACTTGGGGGCCGGCTCCGGGCGGGGCCGGGTGGCGATGGCGTAGCCCGTGGTGGTGACGCCCAGTGCCACTCCCCAGCAGAGGAACACCAGCAGGGTGCCGGTCACCGCCCACCCCTCACGCACGTCCGACCAGTGCGTCTCGCCGCGGAGAACCTGCCGCACGAGCACCGCGACGCTCAGGATGCCGTAGGTGACCAGTGCGAGTGCCACCACCCCGGCGGGGACCACCGCCAGGAGCGGGGGAACCGGCCTATCGCGCAGTCCTGGCAGCCAGTGCGGGAACCGCTGCCCCCAGCGTTGTACCAACCCGAGTACGAGCAGGCCGGCCAGCGGCGGGACGAGGGTGATCGCCACGCCCGTCCACGTCGAAAGGCTGCGGTGGATGTCGTCGAGTTCCCGTTGCGGGATCCCGAACGGGACGCCGAGCACCCACAGCCCGTGCGGCACCGCCCAGCCGGCCACCGGCAGGGCCACCGTCACGTAGGCCCAGCGGCGGGTCCACGGCGGCACCGGCTGGTAGCCGGCCGCCCGCGCGCCGCGCTGCGGAGCGCAGGCGTTCGTGAGCCCGGCGAACAGCAGGCCGCCGGTCGCCAGCACGAGCCGTGCGCCGAGATCGCGCCAGTCCGAGGGGCGTCCCACCAACGCTGCAGGGATCTCGAAGAGCAGATGCAGTGGGAAGGACAGGACCAGGAGCAGCGCGGCCGCCGCCCCGCCGCCGGCGACCGAGCAGCGGCCGGGGAACCGGAGCAGGCACACGACCAGCACCGCGAGGGCGGCACCGACTCCGACCGCTCCCCACCCCGCCCAGAACGGCACTGTCTCGACCCGGTCCGCGCCGCATCCGCCGGTCGGGTCGACCAGATGGGTGCGGTCGCAAGCCGTGTAACCCCACCGGCCACCCCAGATCCAGTACGTCCGCACGGTCACCTCGGCGACGACGAACACGGCGCAGGCCACCGCCCACCGCCGGACCTGAACAGCGGCAGCCGGTCGGGGGGAACGAGTCGAAAGACCGGGCATGCCGACTCCCTGCGGAGCGTCGCGACGACGTGCCGGACCGGTTGTCATGCCATCCGGGACTCGCACCCGCGCGGGCCGTTGCCGCCCCGTCATCGCGTAACCCCCTCGGCCACGCTCGGGGTCAGCGGCCCCGGATGGATAAGACAAGGCTTGCTGGTCATGAGGCCATGCTCCGTGCCGACCGGCGGGGCTGTCCTCCCGCCGCGGCGGGACCCGCTCCCTCCACCGGGGGAGCGCACACCATGTCTGACGCACCTGCCTGCGTTCGGAGGTGCAGTCCGGTGCGAGCGAGCAGATCGCTGCGCTCAGGCAGTCGGCACCGGGAGGCTGAGGACGAGCGACCCCCGCAGGTCGACCAGGACCCGGTCGGCCGTGCGCACCACGCGCATAACGACGTCCTCGCAGCCGGGACATCGGGCGACGAGGCCGGGCGCTCGGTCGAACACCCGCATCGCGGCCAGCGGACGGGGCGTCCGGCACCCGGCGCAGGTGAGTTCGGCGACGGTGAGGTCGGTCCCCATGATCTCGCCGAGCGGTCCGGCGAGGGCGTTACCGTCCACCCAGGATGCGAGTGGTCTGTCACGGGTGATGGGACCTTCGCTTCATTCTGGCCGCCGACGTACCGGGCGGCGTACACGGTTCGGTGGATCGTCGAGGACGGAGTGCGGGCGGGCGTCAGCTTCACGGACACCCGGAGCGGAGTCCGCTACGACGGCCGGTACCGATGACCGGACGAACTCGGCCCGGCGACCCGCTTGCGCAGCTCTGCCTGGGATAGCGGCCCGGAGTGGACGACCGTCCCTGCGGAGTCCACGTAGTGCTCCTGACCTTGAACCGGCGCCACACCCGGCCGTCGTCGGTCAGGCTGGGGAAGCCATCGATGCCGGTCTCCCGGGCGAGCCGCCGAATCGCCTCGTTGCCGCTACCGCGGCCAGGCTGTGTCGGTGGCAGATCTTGTTGGGGTACGGCGGCTCAGTGATCAGGGCGTGGCGCGAACCGCCGAGACGAGCCCGCCCGCGCCCTCGTCCTGCTGGGGCGGGGTGAGCACAGGATGCCCGTAGGCCTCGGCGCGCTCACGCAGGGTGAAGGTCTCCGCCTCCCAGCCGAGGCCGGCTAGCCAGCCGACCGGGTCCTCCGGCATCTCCCAGACCCACATCGACGCCGCCGATCCCGAAGCGGCATCCCCACGGAAGCGTTCGACCACACCCCGCGAGCCCAGTGTGAGGCCCATCCTGCTACCTGCAGCGGACAGGGCGCCGACCCGTTCGAGCAGCGACTCCACTGCGTCCTCGGTTAGATAGATCAGCAGTCCCTCGGCGATCCACACCGTCGGCTGCGCCGGATCATGCCCGGCCGCGGCCAGGGCGCCGGGCCAGTCCTCGCGTAGGTCGACCGGGACGGTGATCCGCTCGCAGCGCGGAACGGCACGCTCCTGACGCAGCACCGAGGCCTTGAAGCCAAGCGGTTCGGCCGTGTCGACTTCGAACAACCGGGTACCCGCAGGCCAGTCCATCCGGAAGGCCCTGCTGTCCATCCCGGCTCCGAGCAGCACGACCTGCCGGACGCCGGACGCGACCGCCCGATCCAGCAGGTCGTCCAGAAACTTCGTCCGGATGACGATCGAGAAGGCCACACCGAGCCAGCGGCGCCGCGCCGCCTCGTCCGCGCGCGGGGGCGACGGCGTCCCGGGGCCTCTCCCGCCGGCAGTGGCGAAGGCCAGCGCCAGCGGGTCCCGGAACAGCGGCTGCTCGCGTGCCGTCTCCATTGCCCTCACCCGGGCCACGCCCACGGCTGTGGCCCACACCCCGGACGGCTCGATCGGTTCCGCCGCATGAGTCATGAGTGCAGCCTAGTTGGGCGGCGTGTCACCCAAGACCGTGAACGTTCGTGGCCACAGCACTAGCACTCAGGCTTGGCCCTCATGGCAACGGCACGAAGGTGTTCGCCGATGTCGTGGTCGTCGCGGCAGTGCTCGCAGAACTCCTCCCGTGCGGGGCACAGGGCGTCCTCGCCGTTCCACTCGATGCGATTCCAGGTCTGCCCGAGCAACTGCTTCAGCAGGCCGGGGGAGGAGCCGTGGGACATGGACTGGTCGTGGCGGGTCGCCGTTGATCGGATTCAGCGCGGCTTTACGCCTCGGAGGCCCAGCTGAGCCACTCGGGATCGTGACCCCAGCCGTTGCGCTCGTAAAAGGGCACCGCCCGGGTGCTGGAGTGCACTGTCACGTGCTCCAGCTCCAGGCGACGGGCTTCGTTCAGCACGGCCGACATCAGCAGCGCGCCGACCCGGCGGTCGCGCAGCTCGGGGACGACGAAGACGGACTGCACGTCGCCGCTGCGCCGGGCGTACTTGTTCGCTGTGGGCACACGGTCGACCACTGCCAGCCAGGCCATCCCGATCACCTCGCCGGCGGTCTCGGCCACGAACGCCCGGTGCTCGGGGTGGCCGCGCATCCAGTCGCCGAGCGTCGCGACGAACTCGTCCAGGTTGTCGCCCTGGTAGCCGCGCTCCTGGATGGCCCGCCGCCAGCGCAGACCGGCCAGGGCGGGCGCATCCGCGTCGGAGGCCCGGCGCACCGTGACACCAGTATCGATCAAGCGATGATCATAGAACCACTCTCATCCTGCGTAGGGCGGTTCGCTTCGACGTGGTGCGGGACGAGGATGACCTGCATGTGCACGCCGTGCCTCTTGTGCTTGCCGGAGTAGTACGGCCTCTGGTCCGCCACCCGGTCGATCGGGATCAGCGTGCCGTCCAGGATCGCGTACGCCAGGTGCCGGAGGGACCGCATCGCCGCAGCCAGGTCGTTGGCGGCCGCGGCGAGCACGACGATTGCTTCCTGCACGTAGCGCCAGGCGGTGGCGACGCCGACGACGAAGCCGGCGGCGAGGCGGGTGCAGGTGTCACCGTCGCGCCCTTGGAAAAGGCTCATTGGAGTCTGTCGCGCAGCACAGCGTTCATCGCTCCGCTTCTGAAGGCTCGCTACTAACGCCTGAGCCTCTTCGAGCCTGTTGGCCGGGTACATCACGGCGGAAATGATGTGCCGGTGATCGTGTTGCGGATCCGGACCGCGCTACTGCGCGTCGGGACATGGCTGTTTCCGCGTCGATACAGCCAGCCGCTCGTCGGTGCCGCGCTCAACCTAGGCCGCGGGCTGGAACGGTCCGGGCAATCCCAGAGGGCCACCGCCGCCTACCGGATGGCAGTCGCCGCGAGCCGGAAGCTGAGAAACCTCGACCCCGCGTGCGGCGAGTGGCTCGCCGGCTAGTGCACGGCGCTATCGAGCCGAAGCCTCGCCGCTCTCGGCCGCTACGGCGAGGCGCTCGTCAACCTCGCCACATCAGCCGACGACTACCGGGAGGCGGCGGCTATCGAGCCGGCGTACCTGCCACAGGTCAACCTGACCCGGCAGATGAGGGCGGAGATGCTGGCTCGCTCCGAACGTGCCGATGACCCGATGAATGGCGGCTGAACCCGACACGGCGCGCAGCCGCAACCCGCTGCAGAGACGGTTACCACCGCGCCACCACCGTGCTTAGCCATAAGCCGCCCCAGCTGCTTCTCGGTATGCAAGCAGCTCGTCGACGCCGGCTCTGCGGACCGTGCGCTTCGGTGTCAGCACCGAAGACTTCGAGCTGCCCGCAAGCAACAAGGTCGAACAGGGCAAACTCGAGTGACGTCAAGGACCCGGCTTGCTTCACCGACCGTGACCCCGGATGCCATCGCCAGCACAGACACCGCCCGACTCCGGCGAGATCCCGAAGCGGGCTCCTACGGCCCCGGTTTGACGCGCGCCTCGGTAGGGAAGGTTCGCGGACACCTCGATGAAGGAGGCTGTATGGAAACGTCCGCACGTGCCGGGCGCACTTACCGGCACTCGACATGCCCATGTGGGGCGGCGCGTGTTGCAGCGCCAACCGCGAGGGGTCGAGCCTAATGGCTCGCGTCGGTCGCTACGGGATCCCAGGGTTCGTGTGGTTCCTGATCTGGCTCGTCGTCTGCATCTTGATCGTCATCCTGCTGGCGCTGGTCATTCACCACTTCGGAGGCGCCTCGCTGTCACTCAAGCTCGGCCACTTCTACCTGAACGTCGGGGTCACCTGACCCGCCAGATCGTTGACACTCCGGCACCGGTACGGCCTAAGCCGTGTTAGCCGTCACCCAAGGGTGACGGCTAACACGGCTTGGAAGTGAGCGAGCGTGAAGTGCCAGCGCCGGCGCGCGGCCGTCGGGAAGCCATTGGCAGATGTCAATGTCTTCCTTTACGTGGTCGTGGGCCTCGTTCCACCGGCCGGCGGTGGTGAGGGCTGGGTACCGTCGGCGAGGAGCCTTCAACGCGCCCCGCAGCACAGCGGCGACACCCCGCCCCACGCCGCTGTAACCGGCGCCCGCCTGGGTGGCCGTGAGAAGCCGCAGCCCGGGTCTTGGCTTGGGCGGCGAACCCGGGACACGGCTTGCCGCACGGCGCCGGCACTTGGCTAAGACGCCAGGGCCTTTGGTGGATGAAGGTCGGCCAGGACCCGAGCGTGGATCGGCGGCGACTCGCCACCCTCGATGCAGCCCGATCCGGTGATCGCTCTGGGTTTTCCTGGCGCGACCCGGTCGACTAGGAACCCTGAGCGGGCGGGGAAGCGATCTGGACCACCATCGCTAGGACGTCTGCTGTCCGTCGGGCGTGCCTTGTGGTCCCTAGCCGTCGGTGTCGCCGCCGGGGCCGCCACCGCGCTGGTCGGGGCGCCGGAGTTGACGCCGCTGGTGATCTGGACGATCGCGGCGGGCACGATCCTCCTCTGGGTATGGCGGGCCTGCTGGCCGGCGAGTCCCGAGCGTACCGAGGAGCTCGCCGAAGCGGAGCGGCACTCACGTTCCACCGATACGGCGATCCTCGTCGCGTCCGCTATCAGCCTCGCCGCCGTGGCCGAGGCGCTCGTCCGCGCCTCGAACCAGCAGGACGCAGTGGCTGTCACGCTGGTGATCCTTAGCGTCGTCGCGGTGGTCCTGGCGTGGGCGCTGGTGAACACTGTTTTCGCGTTCAAGTACGCCCGGCTGTACTACCGCGACGACGGCAGTGGCATTGACTTCAAGCGGGAGGATCCGCCGGCGTACGCCGACTTCGCGTACATCGCCTTCACGGTTGGCATGTCCTTCGGCCCGGGCGAGAACGAACCCACGAATAGCCACATCCGCCGGGTCGCGCTCGGGCACGCGCTGCTCTCGTACGCCTTCGGAACCGGCATCCTGGCCGTCGCCGTCAACCTGGTCACCAACCTTGGTCAGTCATGACCCACTGAGCGTTGGAAGCGCCCGCTGCTAGAGCGGACCCGCAAGGCGGGATCGAGCTTCATCAACACCACACGATGGCGTGCTCGACGCCTCGTACGGCTACGACACCTTCAGGAACGAGCAGGACAAGTGCGTAGAGGCGGTACTGAAGCCGTAGCTGCGGCGGACAAAAGGGCTGCTCGCAACCGGGGAGGACCAAACCAGCCGGATCGCCACGCCGGCCTTCCCGGACGGGCCGCCTGGCTACGAGCGGACGGATGGGAGTGCGGATGACCGTCGCCTCGGGCAGAGAGGTCAGTTGATGGGCACGAGGACCATCCTGGCGGTCGGACTGATCCTCACTACCTTCCCTGCCCCGCGCACCAACGGACTGCCCGTGCTCACCTCCGCGGGTATCGTCGGCGCGCTGCTCGGCCTGTCCGCACCCGCACTGGGCAACGCCTTCGCCGGCATCCAGGTCGCCTTCGCCGATGGCCTCCACGTGGGGACCTCACCGTGATTGACGGGCAGTGGGGTCGCGTCGAGGAGGTGAAGCTGACCAACGTGGTCATCCGGCTCTGGGACGACCGGATACTCATCCTGCCCACCACCTGGTTCACCGAACACCCCTTCCAAAACCCGACACGAGACGCGAGTGATCGGCCAGATCCGGATCCACGTCGATCACACCGCCGACCTGGACGACCTCCGTGCCGAGACGAGGCGGCTCGTCGAATCCTCACCGCTGTGGGACAGGCGCCAGTGGGTGCTCCAGATGGTGGACGCGACGCCCCAGGCCGTCGTCGGGAGGCGTAGTACGAGTCGGAAGCTGCCAGCCTCGACTGCAGATCGATCCAGCTGACCACGACACCCGCCCCGGGGCGTCGCGAAACTCCACCGGTCCATCGCTCGAACAGACGACAGACCTCGCCGGTCATCGGCCGCCAACAGCACCCGACGCCCAGGCGCGATGGCTGGCCGGGCCCGGCAGCGGTGACCGGCGGCGGTGCGGGAGGGGTATCCCGATGCACCCGACGGCGGGGCAGCCGGTATTTCCGGACAGCCCCGGAAATTAGGACAAACGTCAGCCTGCTGCGGCACGATGAACAGCATGGATCCACCGGGTGTCACCCCCGACAAGGACGCCTCCCAGCCGCCAGCCAGAAGGCCAGGAGGCGTTGTTCTGATCGCTGCGGCCGCAGCCATCGGCGGTTTTCTCTTCGGCTACGACACCGCGGTGATCAATGGTGCCGTTGATGCGATTCGGGCCGAGTTTCACCTCTCGGCGTTGGTCCTGGGCACCGCGGTCTCCGCAGCGCTGCTCGGCGGTGCGATCGGCGCGTGGTTCGCCGGTCCGCTGGCTGATCGGATCGGCCGGGTACGGGTCATGCTGATCACGGCGCTCATGTTCGCGGTCAGCGCCGTCGGCGCGGCACTCGCCGTAGGTCCCATCAGCCTGACCGCCTGGCGGGCCGTCGCCGGAGTGGCCGTCGGCGCTGCCAGCGTCGTTGTCCCCGCCTACATTGCCGAGATCTCTCCCGCAGGCAAGAGAGGGCGATTGGGCTCCCTGCAACAACTGGCCATTGTGATTGGGATCTGTGTCGCCCTGCTGATCGACTACGCCTTGGCCACCTTGGCCGGCGGTGCCGGCAACGACGTGCCGTGGGGCGGAACGGCGTGGCGGTGGATGTTGGCCTCGGCCGCGTTTCCCGCGGCGCTCTACGGCCTACTCGCGCTGCGGATCCCCGAGTCCCCGCGCTACCTGGTCCGACGCCACCGCGACGAGCAAGCACGTGAGGTGCTGCAGCGGTATGTCGGCGACGGCGAGCGCCTCGGGGAAATCAAACGTTCGCTCGCCGGCACCACGCAGACCATTGATCTCGCTGACCTCCGTGGCCGTTCTCCTCGGGACCGACGTTTCGGGCTGCTGCCGATCGTCTGGATCGGCATCATTCTCGCAGCCCTGCAACAGCTGGTCGGCATCAATGTAATCTTCTACTACTCCACCACACTCTGGCGGGCCGTCGGCTTCGCCGAGAACGATGCCCTCCTGACGAGCGTCATCACCAGCCTGGTCAACCTCACCGGCACCTTTGTGGCGATCGCCCTCATCGACCGGGTCGGCCGCAAGCCGTTGCTTAGGGCCGGCTCTGCCGGCATGGTGCTGACTCTGGCTACCCTCGTCTGGTGCTTCAGCCGCGCCACCGGGACGGGGGAAAACGTCACACTTGCGCCCGGCGTGGATATCGTCGCGCTCCTCGCGGCCAACCTCTACGTCCTGTCTTTCGCAGCGAGCTGGGGGCCCACGCTCTGGGTGCTGCTCGGCGAGATGTTCAACAACCAGATCCGCGTCACCGCGGTCGCGGTCGCCGGAACGGCACAGTGGATCGCCAACTGGCTAGTCACTATCTCGTTCCCGAGCCTCGCCGACGTCAGCCTCCCCCTCACGTACGGCATATTCACCGGATTCGCGGCCCTCGCCCTCGTCTTCGTCCAGCGCTTTCTCCCCGAAACGAAGGGACGAGAACTGGAAACGATGTAGTTCATCCCTGGTCGTTCTGCGGGGGAGAGAGGAACTACATGCCCGGGAGCCAGCTCGGCCCGCATGAGCAGCGCCTCGATCCCGGAGAAATTCGGTCCCCACCCACAGGTCGTCGGGACCCGTGCTGTGGCTAAGGGTGGCCGTCGCCATCGCCGACGGTGTCCCGGTCAGCCGCGCGGCCCGCGACTGCGGTGGGTGGCACGGGCCAGCCTCGCCCTCGGCGTCGTCGCGTCAGTGGCCGCGAACGTGCTGCACGCCCGCCGAACCCGATAAGCCAAATCATCGCCGCGTGGCCGCCCTTGGCGCTGCTGCTCACCATCGAGCTGATCTCCCGCGAACCCCGCCACCGCCACCTGTTCCGCGCCATCCTGGCTCCGCCGATATGCCGGGCCTGCTGCGGCCTCCGCGGTGTCCTTGCTCAACGTCGGCCAGAGCGCTACTGGCGGAACGGGCGGGTCATGGCTGCGAGGAGGGAATGCTCGCTGTCGTCACCGGCGATCTGCCATGTGAACGCGCCACGCAGCCGGTGCCTCGCCGCGAACGCGGCTCGCTCCTGGATGGAGTCGGCGTCCTCGTAGCTCACGAACGTCTGCCTAGCGGGGTGGTAGAGCCACGGTGTGCGGGCCACCGGATGGCGGTGGCGCTGCCATGCCGGGTCGGGCAGCAGGTCACGGTTGATGTCGCGCCAGTTACCGACATCGACGGTACCGATCTGGGGCTGGAACAGGCCGGCTTGCTCGCCGGGTGAGGTGACGCGGAACCCGCGGCCGTAGAACGGCACGCCGAGCACGAGCTTGTCGCGTGGTACGCAGGCGGCCACCGACGGAGCGCGGGCTGTGCTGGATACGCTTCGTGAGTCAGCCAGCGCGAAGGAGTACGGAGACCTTGTCGACCAGTTGCCGCAGGAGTTCTGGCAGCTGACCGGGCCGGGGACGGGACGGCTCCAGCCTCGCCGGGTCGCCACCTAGTGCCGCGTCAGGCAACGTTTGCCCCGTTTCCGTGAGACTGCTCGGGTGATCGTCAGACTTGCGGGAGAGCAAGACTTCCATGGCTTTCTTTGCCTGGCGGCCCAGGTTGAGTGCTGGTTCGGCCCGATGGTCGAGGATCTCGGCTTTTGCGACACTGTGCGGAAGCACGTTCGTCGGTTCTGGGTGCTCGTCGCTGTTTCCTCGGGGCCGGATCTCCTGGGCGGGCTGTTGTTCGCGGCGAAGGCGGCATGCCACGAACCGGGAACGCCGCTTGCCCACGGTCGGCCGACTGACCCCCGACCGAGCAGCGACATCCTGACTCGACAGAACGCCGGCGCATGCCTTCACGATCCGACACCGCAGGGCCACGCCTGCGCCAACTTCGCCCGGCGCGACCAGCTCTGCAACGTCTCTCCCGCTCCGCATCACTGATTACCAACTCGGCCCTCGGCCGTCCAAGACCCGCCATCACCGCGGTCTACATCTAGGAAACGAAATGAGGCGGGGGACACTAGTGATCCGTCACTGTCCCGCCGGTGCCCTGCCCGCGCCGGGTCGCGATCACTGTGGTGGCGACGAGGATGGCGAGGAGCAGGGCGGTCAGGCGGGACGGCGCCGGCGTGAACGGTGTCAGCAGGAGGAGCGCCGTCGTGGCCAAGTACGGCACGGTCATCTTGAGCTGTTGATAGGGGCGGACGTGCAGCGTCCAGACTGCGAGCAGGTAGACGGCGACCGGCGCGGCCACCGCGTATCCGGCAGCGACACGCCCGAGGTGCACAGCGCCGGTCTGGTAGTCCACGTCGACGGCGATGCCCGCACCGAGCGCGGCGGCGGAGGCGAAGATTAGGTATTGGCCGTACCCCCAGAGCAGCGCGACCTGTGGCGAGGCCGCCAGGTGGAGGACTGGGCGGTCGAAGTACAGCCACCACATCGCGAAGACGATCACGACGCCGGCACCGGCGATCGACAGCAGAGTGCTTGTCTTGATCCCTCTGTCGAACGCGGTTTGGACGGCGAGGCTGGCCGCGAGTACCGACTCGCCGAGCACGATGATGGTGAATAGCCCGTACCGCTCGGTTATGTGGCGTGGGTGCCAGATGATCGGAGCGGGGCGCCGGGCCCAGAACGGCAGGAGCAGTTCGGCGAGGACGATCACCAGGAAGCCGGGCAGGAGCCACCGGTCGGGCAGTGCCAGCCGGGCGATCCAGGCCACTTGCAGCAACACGATCCCCGCGGCGTAGCGCAGTGCGGTGGCCCGCCGCTCCGGGTCGCTGCGGGCGGCGCGCAACCATTGCGCGACCATCGCCAGCCGCATGATCACGTACCCGTATGTGATGACGGAGAAGTCGCCGTGATCGAAGGCACGGGGTACGCCACCGGCGATCACCAGCGCCCCGGCGATCTGAACCAGGGTGGTGAGGCGGTAGACGTCGTCCTCGGGGTCGTACGCGGAGGCGAATGTGGTGAAGTTCATCCACGCCCACCAGATCGCGAAGAACACCGCCGGGTAGAGACCGATGCCGTGACCGATGTCAGCCTCGCCCAGGTTGTGGTGCAGCCGGTCGGCGGCCTGCCTCACCGCGGCCACGAAGCACAGGTCGAAGAGCAGTTCCAGCGGAGTCACGGTTCGGTACGGCTCGTCGGTGGGGCGGGCGACCATGGGCCGGTACCAGGCCCGGACGGGAGACCGTGGAGGAGTCACTGTGTCGGACATGGCAGCACCTCGGACGGCTCGCGAAGACGGTTCCTGCCGCTGATCATTCCGACCGCGGCCCGTCCCGTACCGGACGCTCACCGAAGTTCACGTGAACGGGCCTGGAAGTCGACTCCACCGGCCGCATGCGAGGCGCCCCAGACCGAACCAAGGGACGACGGTGACTGCTACCGAGGCGGACGGGACCCAACCGCCGATGTCCATCGAGCGTCTGGATCCCGTTCACCTTGCCCGCATCCTGCACCGGCCGGACAGCGCCCGGCCCCAGTAGTGCGAGTCAGCGAATAGCCAACGCTCGTCCTGCGGTGCCTGGGCGGGCGCGGGCTCGCCCGCGAAGTACGCCGCCAGCTCCGCGTCGCATTCTCGGCCAGCCAGCGCTGGGTGGCCGGGAAGCCTCGGGAGGCGGCACCCGCCCGCAACCGTCTCGTCTGGCATCTTCGATTCCGCCGCTTGCCACCGGATCTGATGGCACCCTGAACGCGGGTGTGCGGTCGCGAGCCCGGGAAGGCGGCATCGGGATCACGGTGAAGGGCTTCTGATGCGTACCGCGTTGATCGTGCTGGCGGCGCTGGCGGCCGCCGTAGTCGTGGACCTGGTCTCCGGCGTGCTGGTACGCCGGGTTGCCCGTTGCCGCTACAAGTGGTTGTTGGAACCTCTGCGTCTGCGACACGCCTGCCGCCGCCCGGCAGCCACGGTCCTGCTGGTCGGGGCGCTGTACTACGCGCTGCCGCCCGGACCGGCAGGTGGGAGCATCATCTGCGGCACGCCATCCTGCTGCTCCTGATCGCCGTCGGTGCGTGGCTGGTGGTCAGGGCATTGCACGTCGCCGAAGCTGTCGCGTTCAGCCGGCTGCCGGGCGATATGGTCACGAGCCGGAGGGTCGGTCCGGCGGGCCCCGACCCAGATCCGTCCGGTGCGGCGGCTCACGGTGGCCGTTGTCACGATCCTCGCAGTAGGCCTGATCCTGACCACCTTCCGGCCGGTACGCCTCTTCGGCGTCACCATTCTGACCTCGGCCGGGGTGATCGGCGCGGTGCTCGGCCTGTCCGCGCGCACCGCGCTCGGCAACGCGTTCGCCGGCATCCAGGTCGCCTTCGCCGACGGGCTGCACGTCGGCGACGTGCTGGTGGTGGACGGCGAGTGGGGCCGGGTCGAGGAGGTGAAGCTGACCAACGTGGTGATCCGGCTCTGGGACGAGCGGATACTCATCCTGCCGACCACGTACTTCACCGAGCGGCCGTTCCAGAACTGGACCCGGGACCAGTCGCGGGTGATCGGCAAGATCCAGATCCATGTCGACCACACCGCCGACCTGAACGAGATGCGCCGGGAGGCACGCCGACTGATCGAGGCCTCACCCCTGTGGGATCGAGACCGGTGGGTGCTCCAGATGGTCGACGCCACCCCGCAGACCGTGGTCACCCAGGTGCAGGCCTCGGCCGCGGACGGCGCCAGCGCCTGGGACCTACGGTGCGACCTGCGAGAGGGACTGATCAGCTACCTGCGCGACCAGCACCCCCAACGGCTGCCGCGCACTCGCAGCCAGTACCAGCCCTGACAGGCGTCCCGGGTCGGCGCCGGCCTCGAGTGCCGCTAGGTGGCAAACCAGCCGCACGTCGCGCCGGGCCCGCCGCCCCCAGACACCGCCGTGCCACGTCCCGCATCTCGCGATCGTGCATACGTTCGATAAGGTGGCGCCTCGGATGGCGAGGGGTCTCGCGCCCCTGTAGCAAAGGGTTACTCGCGGCGGTCCTCCGCGCCTCGGCTGTAGGGCTCACAGCAGCCGGGGCGTTGCTGATGTACCCGAAGATCACTTCCGGTGGCCGGGGGCATAGGGCGCGCCGGCGTTGGGTTGGCTTGCCGCGCGGCGCGAACGCTCGGTGCGTACCGGCGACCGGGGCGCGGGATCGGCCACCGCGCCAGGCGGGCGAACCAGACGGCCGACGCGGACCCGGTATCGGCCGTCCGACCGCGACCAGGCCGTAGGGCGTGGTCAGGCCGTTGATGAAGGCGGCCTTCGACATAACCGCCTCCTCATCGCTGGTCGTCCATACGATAGGTATGCTTCCAGGCCTGGCCTCCAACCCATGCCATCTCACCCATCCACCGGGTGGGGCTGGCCAGATCGGAGTGACTTGGGCTGCTCACACGCTCAGACCTGCCCCCTCTTCCCGCTGCTCAACGCAAGCTTGAACGCCTGGCGTAACCACTACTGCGACAGTGCCCAGGGCTGGGGGACATGTGCTCGGTACCAGCTGTACAGGACGGGCCAGCTCGTACCGATCACGCTCCTGCCGAATGGAGTCGACGCGTTCAGGCCCGTACCTGCGGCAGTACCCAGGTCCACTCAACCAGTGAATGCACGGCGCCCGTGGACGTCAGCAACAGCGCGAGAGGTGTCGGACAGGTTGCCGGCTGCGGAAAGCGCAGGTGCTACAGAGCCGATTCCACCGGTAGACCATCCGGATCACTCAGGCGGGCGAGACAAGGTCAGCGATTCATGGGTGCTTGCCGTCGCCGATGATGCGAAACGACGCGGCGGTGAACGGCTGCACGTCTGGGTGACGAGCCAGGAACAGCCGTGGTCTGCTCCTGCTCGCGTGCCGCAGCCAGGGGAACCTTCTCACGCCGACGGACCGGTGGTGGTCGCCGTCGCCTGGTTCGAGCCAACCAGCGCCGCGTGGACCGAAACCCTCGCTGGCTCGCGGTGCGAGGCGCAGGTGGAGGCGGCGGTCCTGTTGGGCCTGCCGCGCTGGCCCTCGGCGACACATCCGGCGAGGGTCACCACCTGGGGCGTGGCTCTGGGCGCCACAGGTCTCGCGTTGCATGACCCGACCGGCCATGTATTCGCCTACGGCATCGCCGACATACGGTCCAGGTGGACGACCGCCGCACGGGCGCTCGGTGCCGTCGCCGTCATCTACGGAGTTGGTCCCCCGCAACAGGCAGAGCACCCCGAGCCGCTTCCGGCTCAACGGCTCACCGAGGCGCGACGCGACGGAACCGTCGCCGCCGCATGGGTACCACTGCTCAAGTGACAGGCCGAGGCCTCACCCGTTACCCGGTAAGCGTGCCGGATCCCGCGGTCCTCGTCCGCGGTATGCGGGTGCTGAAGACATGTTCACGTGGTGAGGCCATACGGTGCCGAACCCCGTGCAGGGTGTGTGAACTCGGGTTCCGGCGATCCGACAATGCCGACCGCTCGTACTCGTTGACGACGCCGTTGTGTATCCGTCGAGCACGGCGCGGGGCGCGACGCTCGTTGTCGATCAGGAGTCTGTGGGTGCGCCCGTGCTGAATCTCACGGATGATCGTTCTGTGTTGCAGTTTCCCCGAGGCCTCGGGGAGGGATTTCACCAGTCGACGCCGTCGCCGGCGAACCCCCGGTCGAAGCATCGCCGGAACGTCGATGTCCCCGATCGCGGATCAGGAACTGGAACGCGACATAATCGCTACCTCATCGCCAGTTGTCCATGCGATAGGTATGCTTCCTGACCGAGACCTGCCCTCCAACTCATGCCATCTCACCCGTTCGCCGGGTGACGCTGGCCAGATCGGAGTGACATGGGCTGCTCACCCGCTCAGGCCTGCCCCCACTTCCCGCTGCTCAACGCAAGCTTGAACGCCTGGTGTAACCACCACTGCGACAGTGCCCAGTGCGGGCGAACGTGCGCTCGGTACCAGCTGTACAGGACAGGCGAGCTCGTTCCGATCAGGCTCTTGCCGAACGGCGCCGGTGCCGGCCAGGGCGCTCAACCCGGTACCGGCACCCGCGCACGGGTTCAACCCAGGCTCGTCCGCGCCGGGTCCGCACCCTCCAGAACCCCACCGGCGCCTCGGCAGGTCCCGTGGAGGACCCGACTCGTAGATTGGATTGCAGGTCCCGCATGACTGGATACTGGCCCTGGTGGGCGGGGGCTTCCGGGCTCGCCCTCACCACCATCACCTACGCCGTCACAACCGATCGGTCCTTCGGGGTGTCCGGTGCCTGGGACCGCGTGCTGCACTGGCGCGCCGAACGCCGGGTCGAACGGGTGAACGAGCAGTTCGCCGACGATCGTGTTCTCGCCGAGGCTCTCGCCGTGGCCGCCGCCGACCAGTTCGGAGCCGGGTCGGCGGCACCTGCTGCGCATCCCGCCCCGCACGGCGACGCGCGAGCACCACGACAGGACGTGCGACCACCCGCGTCGCCGAGCCCCTCACTGGCGAGCCTGCTCCCGGCCCCCTTGGTCAGCCAGGTCGCCCTGCTCCTGTCAATCTTCGTCGGCGGGTGGGTAGCGGCGGTTACCGCCGGCCGCTTCCAACTCCGGCTCGACATGGGCGACGCCTTCGGCCAGATCGTGACCGACAAACCGATCGAAATGATTGGCGCGTTGTTCGTCGGCGGCGTACTCGTCGGCTTCGGTACCCGTCTCGCCGGAGGGTGCAGCAGCGGTCACGGGCTCAATGGCTGTGGCCGGCTGCAGCCCGTCAGCATCGTCGCGACTGCCGTCTTCTTCGCCACCGGCGTCCTGGTGTCGTTCCTGCTGTGGAAGGTGATCTGATGCGTACCCGGGGCGGAATAGTCGTCGCCAACATCATCGCTGGGCTGGCTCTCGGCTATACCGTCGCGAACATCGGGTTCGGTGACTACGGCGAACTGAACCATATGTTCACCTTCCAGGATCTGCGCATGTTCCTGGCCTTCGCCGGCGCCGTAGCGATCATCGTCCTGGTATTCGCCGTATTGCGCGTCCGCCGCACCCCGGGTCGCATCCACGCCGGCGTAATCCCCGGCGCAATCTTGTTCGGCGGGGGCTGGGCGATCTCGGGTGGCTGCCCGGCGATCCCTATCGTGCAAGTCGCCAGCGGGTACCTGCCTGCCTTGGTCACGATCGCCGGCATAGTCGTCGGCATCCGGCTCTGCCGCTGGGCCAACATGAGGTACTTCCACCTCGACAGCGGTTCCTGTGAGCGGTAGCCGAAGTGGCGGTAGCCCGTGCCTCGGGCGGTCACCGGCGGGCACAAACGGTCCTCACGTCCTGCGGCTGACCCGCCCCACCAGGCTCCTTATCGGCCGTGATCTTCGACCTTCCACACTTCGCGGATTACCTCGCCGAGCACCAAGAGGGCTACCACCCTCCGCGGACGGGGATCAGGTCGTTCGTCCGGTAGGGCGCTCCACCTTGTTCCCGTCCGGGAGGCTGGCCGGTCTACGACGTCCCGACGAGCAGATCCGCCAGGCTCACCCGGTGGTCGCGGCAATCTGATCAACGAAACCAAGCCCCGGGCTCATAGAGCCCCGCGACCTGCTCAGCGAACGTGCGAACCGGAGAGCATGCGGTGTCGTAGAAGAATCGACGGACCCGCAGCCGGATTTCCACCGGCTGACGCGCGACCGCCGTGTCGCTGAGCCGACGCTCATAGCAGTTGTGAACCCCGCGAGCCCGGCGGCCGCAACCAGCACAAGCAGCCCGGCGAGCGCGGGCACGAGCCCGTATCCGCAGGCCGGGAGGGCTGGTCGGCGGCCGGCTGCGATGGCCGTCAGGGCTGCGGGTGGGTACAGCGGAGGTCAGGTTGCGACCGTACGATGCGCCGGTGATCCCGCAGACAACGCGCCGCCCGCCGCGCCCGGTGTTGGCGGTGCTGGCGTTCCTGATCGCGGGCTACGTCACCGTCATCGCTTATGGTCCTTGGACCAACGCCGGCAGTGTCATGGCTAGCTTGATCGCCGCAGCCGTTGCCGCCGCTCTGCTGTATGGCCCTGTGGCGGGGTAACCCGTTGGCCCAGGGCGTCGTCGTCCTGGCGATGGCTGGCAACCTGGCACTCGGCCTTGTCCACCACTCGGAGATCGGGTGGTTGCGGACAGCCAACATGATGACAGCCCTGCTCATCGTCGCGTTGCTGCTGGTTCCACGATCGTCACGGCGGTGGTTTGCTGGCCCTCCTGTTGAGTCCGCCCCAATACCCGCGCAGGACAGCGACCAGCCGATTGACCTTGAGGCGCTATGGAAGGAGACGGACGCCGGCGAGCGCCGGTAGCCGGGCCGCCTCTGCCTCGGGCTGTGGCCGGAGCGGGCCGGGGTCTTGTGGGACACAGGGGCACAAGACACGTCAAACGCCGTCAAGCAACGATCGACCATGGCGGCCTAAAAAGCCGTGCCAGCAAGTGCCGGCACTGGTCCCGCTGATCGCGGGACACCGGCAATAAGCTCCGCTTCCGCCCCACTGCACAGCGAAGCCGCCGGCGTCGCTGTGCTGCCGCGGCGGCTTCAAGCCGTCGACCGGCTGGGCACCGACCACGACCCCCTGCGCCGCTGACTCGCGTCTCGCGTCTCGCGTTGTGGGCCCTGCACTCGCGGTGCGCCGGCCGCCGGCTCCGCTCCTGATCGGCCGGCCAATCGGCTCGCAACGTGCGACGGAGATGGCCGCTCACTGAGGTCTTGCGGAGCCCTTCGTATACAACATACGCTCCCCGAATCGCCCACTCGAGGAGCCCCCAATGACGAACCTCAGTGAACCGAGCCGGCAACGGCTCCGTCCGTTCCGGGCAGCTGTGGCGGCGGTCGCCGTCGCCTGCACCGTCGTAGCGTGCTCGCCGGTGTCGAACGACGAGGGCGGCGCCAAGTCCGGCGAGGACCAGGCGGCAGGACAGGACAACTTCGGTACGCCGGCAGACCCTTCTGCGGTGAAGAAGGGCGGCAAGCTCGTCATCGCCCTCTCCGCGGAGCCCGACGCGCTGGACCCGACGCTGTCGCGCAGCCTCTACTCGCGCTACGTCTTCCAGGCGATCTGCCAGAAGCTCTACGACGTGAACGAGCAGGCGCAGGTCGTGCCGCAGCTGGCCACCGAACTCCCCACCACCAGCAGTGACGGCAAGACGGTCACCATTCCGCTGCGCCAGGGCGCGCGCTTCGCGGACGGAACGCAGTTCGACTCCGCAGCGGTCAAGGCCACCCTGCAACGGCACCTGACCAACGCCCGGTCCGCGCGAAAGAGCGAGCTCGGTCCGATCGACACCGTCGACACGCCCGATGCCAACACGGTCGTGATCCATCTGAAGCAGCCGTTCGCACCCCTGGTCGGGGCATTGGCGGACCGGGCCGGCATGATCATGAGCCCGAAGGCGCTGCAGAGCCTGGGCGACAACTTCGCCAGCGCGCCCGTCTGCGTCGGGCCCTTCAAGTTCGCCAAGCGGGTGCCGCAGAACTCCATCGACGTGGAGCGAGACCCGAACTTCTACGACGCCACCAAGGTCAACCTCGACGCCATCTCGTGGCACATCCTCAGCGACGCGAGCATTCGGGCCGCCAACCTGCGTTCCGGCGACGCTCAGGTCGCCGACAGCATCTCCACGCAGGACTACGGCGCGTTGCGCGGAGACTCCTCGCTCAGCGTCCTGCAGTCCCAGTCACTCGGGTACCAGGGTCTGACCTTCAACATCGGCAATGTCGACGGCGTCGGCACCACACCGAAGCCGATCAACCGCCCGATCGCGCAGAACGCCAAGGTCCGGCAAGCCTTCGAGTACGCCCTCGACCGGAAGGCACTGGTCCAGGCCGTCTTCAACGGACTCTTCGCCCCCGCCTGCTCGCCGATCTCGCCCGCGAGCCCGTTCTCGTCCGAGGAAGCGCAGGCGTGCCCCCAGCACGATCCCGCCAAGGCCAAGCAGTTGCTGTCCGAAGCCGGCGTTAAGACGCCCTACCCGGTGGCGATGCTCATCTCGAACACGCCCGACTCGCTGCGCCTCGCGCAGGCGCTGCAGGCCATGGTCAAGGACGGCGGATTCGACCTCAAGATCAACCCGGTGGAGTACTCCTCTCTCCTCGACGAGCAGGACCGCGGCAACTTCGAGCTGCTGCAGCTGGGCTGGAGCGGGCGGATCGACCCGGACGCCAACATCACCAACTTCGTCGGCACCGGCGGCAGCCAGAACGTCTCCGGCTACAGCAACCCGCAGCTCGACGCCGCGCTGACCCAGGCTCGGCAGTCCAACGACCTCGACGAGCGCAAGAAGCTGTACGGGCAGGCGGTGACGATCCTCCAGCAGGACGACGCACTCATCTACCTCTACCGGCAGCGGAACCTGACCGCCGTCTCCAAGAAGATCCAGGGCCTGCAGGTCTTCCCCGACGGCGTGATCCGCGCGGCCTTCGCCGGATTCACCAAGTAGGTCGCCCCGTGGCTCGGTATCTACTCACACGCGCTTGGCACTCAGCGTTGACGCTGCTGTTGTCGACGGTCGTGGTGTTCCTCGGGGTGCGGGCACTGCCCGGGGACCCGGCCCTCGCCCTCGCCGGCGAGGACCGGTCCCCGGAGGCACTGGAGGCCATCCGGCACCACTACGGACTCGACCAGCCGCTTCCCATCCAGTTCGCGCAGTACGTGGAGCGCGTCGTGCAGGGCGACTTCGGGGTCTCGATCCGAACCGGGATACCGGTCTCGTCGATGCTCACGACCGCCCTGCCCGTCACGGTCGAGCTGTCCCTCCTGGCGATCCTCCTCGCCACCGCGCTGGGTGTCGGGGCCGGGGTGCTCGCGGCTGTCCGCCGCGGGCGTCCCGCCGAGTGGCTGGCCAACGGACTGGCCCTGGTGGGACTGTCGGTGCCGCACTTCTGGCTCGGACTGCTGGCGATCCTCTACCTCTCCGTGGCAGCGGGGCTCTTCCCGGCCTCCGGATTCGTGCCACTGCTGCAGGACCCGGCGGGCAACCTGCACCACATCATCCTGCCGGCCGTCATTCTCGGCACCGGCCTCGCCGCCATCATCATGCGGCAGACGCGTTCGGCGATGCTGGAGGCGCTCTCCTCGGACCACGTCCGTACGGCGAAGGCGAAGGGTCTCCGGCCACGGGCCGTGATCACCCGGCATGCCCTCCGGAACAGCCTCATCGTGGTGGTGACGATCGTGGGCCTGCAGCTCGGCGGCCTGATCTCCGGAGCGGTCGTCACCGAGCAGATCTTCGGGCTGCCGGGCTTCGGCAAGATGACCATCGACGCGGTGTTCCAACGGGACTATCCGGTGATCCAGGCGGTCGTCCTGCTCACCGCGACGGCGTACATCGTGATCAATTTCCTGGTGGACCTGCTCTACTCGGTCATCGACCCACGTATCCGGGTGACGGGGGAGCCGGCATGACGGTCCTCACCGTGCCGATGGCGGAGGCCGGCCCCGCCGGCACCAGCCGGCGCACCCGGGTCCTCCGGCGACTGCGCCGGAACCCGCTCGCCATCGTGAGCTTCGTCGTGCTCGCGCTCGCGGCCGTCGTCGCCCTGCTCTCGCCCTGGATCGCTCCGCACGAGGTCCAGCAGACCGATTTCGCCCACACGTTCTCGCCGCCGGGCACCCCCGGTCACCTCCTGGGGACCGACGACCTGGGCCGGGACGTCCTGTCCCGCATCATGCTGGGGGCGCGGGCCTCCCTGCAGGTGGCACTCCTGGCGGTGGCCACCTCGTTGATCATCGGGGTGCCGCTCGGACTGGCCGCGGGCTACTTCCGGTCCTGGGACGCGGTGATCTCGCGCTTCACCGACCTGCTACTCGCGTTCCCGTTCCTGATCATGGCAGTGGGGCTGGCGGCCATCCGGGGCGCGAGCCTCACCAACGCGGCCGTGGCCATCGGAATCGCCCAGATCCCAGGCGTCATCCGGGTGGTCCGCTCGGACGCCCTGCGGCTCAAGTCCCTGGACTTCGTCGCCGCGGCCGTGGTGGACGGGGCGAGCGACCTGTGGGTGCTGGCCCGGCACATCCTGCCGAACGCGACGTCGGTGATCCTGGTGCAGGCCACCGTCGCGATCCCGGCCGCGATCCTGGGCGAGGCGGTGCTCTCGTTCCTGGGCCTCGGCATCCAGCCCCCATCCCCCAGCCTGGGCACCATGCTGGCCACCGCCCAGCAGTTCGCCGCCCGCGCCCCCTGGGCAGCCGTCCTGCCCGGTGTTGTGATCATGGGCCTGGCGCTCGCGTTCAACGTCTTCGGCGACGCCCTTCGGGACGCCCTCGACCCGAAGGGAGACCGGCGATGACCACGGTCGAACGGGCGGCCGCATCCTCCGCCGCGGTGGGGACGCCCGTCCTGGAAGTACGCGATCTCTCGGTCTCGTTCACCACGGAGGGCGGGACCGTTTCGGCGGTGGACCGGGTGAACCTGGATCTCGCGTCCGGAGAGATCGTCGGGATGGTGGGCGAGTCGGGCTGCGGTAAGAGTGTCACGGCGATGAGCATCGCCGGCCTGCTGCCCGACAGCGCCCGGGTCTCCGGCTCCGTCCGGCTGGAGGGCGCCGAGCTGGTCGGCGCCCGGGAGTCGGTGCTGCGCCGGGTGCGTGGCAAGGAGATCGCCTACATCTTCCAGGAGCCGATGACCTCGCTGAACCCGGTGCTCACCGTGGGGCGGCAGATCGGGGAGGTCCTGCAGGTACACGAGCGGATGTCCCGGCGGGCCGCCCAGGCCCGCGCCGTCGAGCTGCTCACGCTCGTCGGAATCCCGTCCGCCGGGAAGCGCATCGACAACTACCCGCACCAGCTCTCCGGAGGTATGCGCCAGCGCGTGATGATCGCGATGGCGGTGGCCTGCGGCCCGAAGGTGCTGGTGGCCGACGAACCCACCACCGCCCTGGACGTCACGGTGCAGGCCGGCATCCTGCAGGTGCTCCGGGATCTGCGGGACCGGCTCGGCACGACCATCCTCATCATTACGCACGATCTCGGCGTGATCGCCGACATCGCGGACCGCGTCGTCGTCATGTACGCCGGGCGGGTGGTGGAGCGGGCGCCGGTCACCGACCTGTTCGCGCATCCGTACCACCGGTACACGGCCGGGCTCCTGGCGGCTTCACCGACGCCGGGCAAGCATGCCGGTACCGAGCGGCTGCAGGAGATTCCCGGTCTCGTGCCGGTCCTGTCCGCCCAGCCCGACGCCTGCACCTTCGCCGACCGTTGCCCGGCCGCCGATGAACAGTGCCTCGACTCCGCCCCGCCCCTGCAGGTGGTCAGGACCGGGTCCGCGGTCCCGGTGACGGACCACCTCGCGGCCTGTTGGCATCCCTGCCCGGCGCCGCGGACGCAGCCCCAGGAGACAACCGCATGACGCCGCAACCAAACGCCCTCGAACTCGAGGACCTGGTGATGCACTTCGGGCCGGTACGGGCCGTGGACGGGGTGTCCCTCACGATTCCCAAGGGCCGGGTCACGGCGCTGGTGGGGGAGAGCGGCTCGGGAAAGTCGACCGTGGGCCGGTGCGTGGTGCGGCTCGAGAAGCCCACCGCGGGCGTGGTCCGAATCGCCGGGACCGATGTCACCCAGCTGACCCGGCGACAGCTACGCCGGCACCGCAGTGACGTGTCGATCGTCTTTCAGGACCCCGCCGGCTCGCTGGACCCGCGCATGCTGGTCGGCGAGATCGTGGCCGAGCCGTTGCGGCTGTCCGGTGAGCGGATCACCCGCCGCGACCGGGAGGCCCGCGTCGCCGAGGGGCTCGGCAGGGTGGGCCTGCGGACGGAAGTCGCGCGCCGGTATCCGCACGAGCTCTCCGGAGGCCAACGTCAGCGGGTCAGCATCGCCCGGGCTCTGATCTCCGAGCCCAAGCTGCTCATCGCCGACGAGCCCACGAGCGCACTCGACGTGTCGGTGCAGGCGTCGGTGCTCAACCTCCTCGCCGACCTGCAACGGGACATCGGGTTCGCCTGCCTCTTCATCACCCACGACCTGTCCGCGGTCGAGTACCTGGCCGACGACATCGCCGTCATGTACCTCGGTCAACTCGTGGAGAAGGGCCCGCGCGAGCGGATCTTCACGCGCCCGGCCCACCCCTACACTCAGGCGCTGCTGGCGGCCGCGCCGGTGGCCGACCCGGTCCGCCAACGGCAGCGTCAACCGGTGCTGCTCGGCGACGACCTGCCGTCCGCGCTGGACCCGCCGTCCGGCTGCCGCTTCCGCACCCGGTGCCCGCTCGCGTTCGACCTGTGCGCCACGGAGGTACCCGCACAGGTGGAGTTCGGCGGCGGCATGGCGGCCTGCCACCTGGTCCAGCCCGACGGCACCCGTCCCGACGTCCGGGCCGCCGACCCGAGTGAGGTGTTGTCATGACCTTTACCACCAGGCCGACCCTGCAGGGAACCTTCGGGATGGTGTCCTCGACGCACTGGCTCGCGAGCCAGTCCGCCATGGGGATCCTCGAGCGCGGTGGGAACGCCTTCGACGCCGCGGTCACCGCCGGGTTCGTCCTGCACGTCGTCGAACCACACCTGAACGGGCCCGGCGGTGAGGTGCCCGCCATCGTGGCCACCGCGCAGGACCCGACCCCCAGGGTGCTGTGTGGGCAGGGGCCGGCGCCGGCCGGCGCCACCATCGCGCACTTCCGCTCCCTCGGGATGGACCTCATCCCCGGGTCCGGCCCGCTCGCCGCGGCCGTCCCCGGCGCCGTGGACGCCTGGCTCCTGCTGCTGCGCGACCACGGCACGCTTTCCCTCGAGGAGGTGCTGGAGCCGGCGATCGGCTACGCCGGCGCGGGCCACCCGCTGGTCGGTCGGGTCGGCGACACCGTGGCCGCCGTGCAGTCGCTGTTCGAGGAACACTGGCCCACCTCCGCCCAGCTCTGGCTCCGCGACGGCAGACCGCCGGCGGCGGGGGAGCTGTTCACCAACCGGGCGTACGCGCAGACCCTGCAGCGACTGGTCGACGCCGGCCGGGCAGCGGGCTCGGACCGGGAGGCGCAGATCGAGGCCGCACGTCGCGCCTGGGGTGAAGGCTTCGTCGCCGAGGCGGTCGACCGCTTCAGCCGGGAACCCTTCCAGGACTCCAGCGGACGCGCGCACGCCGGTCTCGTCACCGGCGCGGACATGGCCGCCTACCGGGCCACCTGGGAGGAACCGACCACCCTCGACTGGCGCGGCTATTCGGTGGCCAAGACCGGTTTCTGGGGCCAGGGCCCGGTGCTGTTGCAGACCCTGGCGGTCCTCGACGCGCTCGACGACTCTCAGGTGTACGACTCGTCGACCGCGGCCGGAATCCATGCCCAGGCCGAGGCCCTCAAACTCGGGTTCGCCGACCGTGAGGCCTGGTACGGCGACGGTCCCGTGCCCGCGAAGGCGCTCCTGTCCCGCGAGTACGCGCGGGAGCGGGCCGGCCTCATCTGGGACCGTGCGTCAGCGGAGCTGCGACCGGGCCGCCCCGAGGGCGCCGAGCCACGCCTCCCGGCTCACGTGCGACGCAGTGCCGGACGCCGGGTCGACCTGGCGGACCCCACAACGGGGGAGCCGACGGTGCAGTCGGACGGCGTGACCCGGGGCGACACCTGTCACGTCGACGTGGTTGACCGCTGGGGCAACATGATCTCCGCCACGCCGAGCGGCGGCTGGCTGCAGAGCTCTCCCACCATTCCGGACCTCGGCTTCCCCCTCGGCAGCCGGCTTCAGATGTTCTGGCTGGAGGAAGGTCTCGCGTCGTCGCTGGCACCGGGACGCCGGCCGCGCACCACACTGAGCCCGACGATGGTGCACCGCGACGGGAAACCCGTCCTGGCGTTCGGCACTCCCGGTGGTGACCAGCAGGACCAGTGGCAGCTGCTGTTCCTGTTGCGCCATCTCGCCGGAGGTCGGTCCCTGCAGGAAGCCATCGACGCGCCGATGTGGCACACCATCAGCCTGCCGGCCTCGTTCTACCCGCGCGACATCGAGCCCGGCGTCCTCGTGGTGGAGGACCGGCTGGACGAGGATGTCGTGGCGGAGCTGCGCGCGTACGGGCACGAGGTGCGGCTGTCCGGCGCGTGGAGCCTGGGCCGCCTCTGCGCCGTGACCCGCGATCCGGACACCGGCGTGCTGGCGGCCGGAGCGAACCCGCGTGGCATGCAGGGCTACGCCTGTGGCCGCTGACGCCTCAGCGGGCTCCGTATCCGGCCTCGGCGTTCTCGTACGCGGCAGCGGAAGCGGCATCGAGATGGGTCAGTGCGGCCTGCTCGGCCCGGTCACCGTCACCCGACTCGATGGCGTCGACCAGTTGGATGTGCTCGGCCCACGAGTGTGGTGCCCGTTCCGCGGCGCCCAGCCGGAAGACCCACTGCACATGGAGGTAGAGCGCCTTGGTGATCGACAACAGCCACGGGTTGCCGCTGATCTCGAGGATCCGCAGGTGCAGGGCGCTGTTCAGCTCGGCGACCCGGCCGAGGTCCTGCTGCTGCGTCGCTTCGCGGCCCTGCTCCAGCAGGCCCCGCAGGGCAGCCACGTCCGCCGCTGTCGCCCGCTCGGCCGCCAGCCGGGCGGCCAGCGACTCCAGGCGTTGGCGGACGGCGAACATGTCCGCGATGGTCGCACTGCTCGGGGAGGCGACCACCGCCCCGCGGCGGGGCAGGATCACGACGAAACCCTCCGCCTCCGCGACACGCAGTGCCTCCCGGACCGGGTTGCGAGAGACGGCGAAGTCCTCGGCCAGCCGATCCTCGGTCAGCCGCTCGCCGGGAAGGTAGTCGCCGTTGATGATGGCGGTCCGCAATGCGGCGAGGACCTGGTCGCGTAGCGGCAGGTGTTGAGCGCCGAGCTTGCCTCGCAGGTCAGCAGCCAACCTGACCTCCTCTCCGTGAATCGTCCAGGCAAAGCGTATACGAAGAACAATCTGGGGAGGATAGCCGACCGTGCTGAAAACAGTGCCAACCGTCATGCGCTTTCGCACCGGAGTGAAGGGCAACCGGAACCTCGCGCGGCGGCGGCAGGCCCTCGTTGTCGTGCTCACCTTCCTGACCGGTAGCGCCGACGCCATCGGCTTCCTGGCCCTCGGCGGAGCCTTCTCGAGCGTCATGACGGGCAACATGGTCCTGCTCGGGCTCTCGGCGGGCAGCGGCGACGCCGACCTTGCCCTAACCTCCGGCTGCGCCATCGTCAGTTTCATCACTGGCGTCCTCGCCGGCGCCCGCCTCGCCGGCTCGGCGCAGCCGGACGACCCTGTCTGGCCACGCCGGGTCACCCACACGCTCGTCCTGGAACTCCTGGTGTTCGTGGTCTTTCTCGTCGTCTGGGTGGTCAACCTGCCCAGTCGTTCGGAGCAGGTCGATCTCGGGCTCCTGATGCTGTCGGCAGCGGCGCTGGGCGTCCAGAGCAGTGCCATTCAGCGGTTCGGCGTACCGGGTCTCTCCTCCACGTACCTGACCGGCACGCTCACGAGTCTGATCGCGGGGGTGGCTGCCCGAAGCCCCTGGCACAGCCTGCGGCCCAAGGCCCACGTCCTGTTGGCCCTGATCACCGGTGCCGTTGTCGGTGCGCTGATGGCCGGGCACCTGCCCGCATGGTCGCCGGCGCTGGTGATCGTGCCTCTCCTGCTCGTCATCGTCGCGTCGGCGCGCATCGCGGAATAGCGTGGCCCGCGGCTCGTGGACCGGCTGGGTGTGGAGGTCAACCTTCCAGGTCGACCTCGATCTCCTGCACTGATCTGCCGCTGACGGCGGCTCGCGCAACGTCACAGTCGGTCGAGTCAGCGCCCTGAACGTCCAAGGGCGGCCGCGCATATCCCGCAGGTGCCCTAGCGGTAGCCCAGGAGCGTCATCGCGGCGCGGTTGTCGGGCCGCGACCAGAAGAGCTGATGAAGATCGTCGGACAGTTCGTCGAGATGGGTACCGGCCCGTCCTCGCCGAAAGAAACCCGGATCGATGGCGTGTAGCTCCTCGAACGACGGAATTCCCACGTCGACGCGAGGCGTGATCCCGGGCAGCAGTAGTTCCGCCATGACCCGCTCGACGGCTGCTCTCGGCTCGCGTACCAGGTCTTCGTACCTGAGCATGACGCGATGGGGTGCTGGTGGCAGCAGCCAGCTAAGGACGTTCTGCCCCCAACTCCCGGTCCCGATCGTGTCTTCTCGGTTGATCATCGCTCTCAGTTCGGTCTTGAACTGGCGGCCTTCGCCTTCGCTGTTGAGCCGAGCCCATGAGACCAGCGAGTCCCTGCCGTCGCGGACGAGGTATATGGCTCGGTCCGACTCGTCGACGTCGTCATCGCGCTGCCTGTGCGTCTTGACAAAGTGCATCTGCTCGGCAGCCCGCATCGCGCGGATTGCCGCAGGCCGCTCCTCGAAGCCGACCAGGGACTCGCCCAAGCGTGTGGCGACGCCGTCGACGTCGTATACGACGGACGTCCGTACGCCGCATAGGCGGTGCAGCAGGATGCGGAGGAACGTGTTTCCCGAGCGTGGAAACGAGGACACCCACACGATCATGGGCATCACCCTAGGCGCGGCCGCCGTTGCGGTCACAGGGTGCTCTGCCGTCCGGGGGGGTCTTACGACTGCCCGACGAGGAGATCCGCTGCTTCACCCCTGATGTTGTTGATCCACGCCAATGCACGCGAGGATTGAGCCCGCATCGGCTGATAGGAAGAGCTGGAAAGAGTACGGAGGTTCGGGCTGCCTGACGCCCCCAAGCCGTACCGGCTGTTCGGCGAGCGCGTGGAGAGTCTCGACCGCCGCCGCGAAACCAAGCGTCGGGATGCCCCGATCCCTGGTGATCGCCTCCCGCGCCCGATACACGGGCGCAAGGTTGCTCGCCGGGACCAATCCGTCCCAGATGTGGAAGGAGGCGCCCCGCTCAAGAGCCCTACGGCACGCTTCGTTGACTGGACCGTCGCCGGCAAGCAGCGATATCAACTCCTCGCGCTTCACGCAGCGACGGTAAGCCATCCGTACAGCCAAGCCCGACCGCTGACGCCGACGCTGCCCGACGACGACGGACGGGCTGACCGGGAGCGAAGCCGCGCGATCACGTAGACCCGGCAATCGTGGACGCCCTGCACGACCTGGTGGTGCGTACCCGACTGGGTTGAGCTCGCCAACCACGAACACGTCGCCCTTACCGCCGGGGCCGAGACCGGGGAGCAGGTTGGGAGCAACTGGCAGCACTGAACGGCGTTGAACAGCGTCCAACGGCCCCGAACGGCATTCCACCGCACCCACCACGACCTGCCGGGTTCGCGTTTTCGCAGGCCCGAGTCGGTGCGGCATCCTGCGGAAGACCGAAGTGGTCAGCCCTCGCTGCTCCTGCATGGCCTGGGCGGGCGATCGTCATGGAGCCGACCGACGCCGCTCAAAACGGTTCTGCTGTGTCGATATCAGGCTGTGGAGGTGGCCACCCCGTTGTCCCTCGGACCCCGGGAGTTGAGACTCGGCTCCCACGGCTAACCTTCTGGGCCAGGCCCTCCTGCTCGGTGACCTCTTCGGCGCACCCGAAGTCGTCCAGTCCGTGCTCAGGGCGACGGCCCAAGCGCTGCCCGGCGGACGGGAGGTTGAGGTGCCAGACTTCAAGCGGCGAGCAGTGCCACCGATCGTTGGACGCCCAACTGTACGAGCCACCGCAGCTTGGGCCTGCGGTGGACGGGGCGACGGTGCTGACCGTGTCCCCGCCTGAGCCTGGGCGGCCGACGAGGCGCGCTGATCACCAAGCGCAGGGCGCGTAGTCCTTCAGGAAGCAGCCGTAAAGGTCTTCGCCCTGTTCGCCGCGGACGATCGGGTCGTACACCCGGGCCGCGCCGTCGACCAGGTCCAGCGGGGCGTGGAAGCCCTCGTCCGCCAGCCGCATCTTCGTCGGGTGGGGCCGCTCGTCGGTGATCCAGCCGGTGTCGACGCTGGTCATGAGGATGCCGTCGGCCAGCATCTCCTGGGCGCTGGTCCGGGTCAGCATGTTCAGCGCGGCCTTGGCCATGTTGGTGTGCGGGTGCCCCGGCCCCTTGTAGCCGCGGGCGAACTGGCCCTCCATCGCCGACACGTTCACCACGTACTTACGGCGGGCGGTCGCTGCGGCCATCGCCGGTCGCAGCCGGCTGACCAGCACGAACGGCGCGGTCACGTTGCACAGCTGCACTTCGAGCAGCTCGACCGGGTCCACCTCGTGCACCCGCTGCACCCAGCTGTTGACCGGGTCGAGGTCCGGGACCAGACCGCCGGCGTCGATGGCGGTGGCGGCCGCGATCCGTTCCGGCGAAGCGGAGCCGCTGGTCAGCGCCAACGCGGTGAGCGCCTGCGGGGTGACCGTGGTCGACTGCGGCGGGGCGATCAGGCCCGCCGGGTCGCCCTGGCCGGCCGGCTTGGCGAACGTGATCATCTCCGGCAGCGGGCCGTCCGGCAGGGCCGCCGCCTCCGCGGCGACGAGCTGCGCGTACGCCCCGGGCGTGCGGCGGACGGTCTGCGCCGCGTTGTTGATCAAGATGTCGAGTGGTCCCTGGGCGCTGACCGAGTCAGCGAGGGCGATCACCTGGGCGGGGTCGCGCAGGTCGATCCCGACGATTCGCAGGCGGTGGAGCCAGTCCCCGCTGTCCGGCATCGCGGCGAATCGGCGTACCGCGTCGTGGGGAAACCGCGTGGTCACCGTGGTGTGCGCGCCGTCGCGCAGCAGCCGCAGCGCGATGTACATTCCGATCTTCGCCCGGCCGCCGGTGAGCAGCGCCCGCCGGCCGGTCAGGTCGGTGCGGGCGTTCCGGCGCTCCCGGTTGAGCGCGGCGCAGGGCGGGCAGAGCTGATGGTAGAAGGCGTCCACCTCGCGGTAGCGCTGCTTGCAGACGTAGCAGCCGCGCGGATTGTGCAGGAAGCCGGCCGTGGCACCCACAGTGGGGGAGGCGAGCGGGATGCCCTGGGTCTCGTCGTCGATCCGGCCCGGGGCGCCGGTGGCGGTGGCCTCCGTCACCGCGCGGTCCGCCGCCGCGATGGCATCCCGCCGTTCCTCGCGTCGCCGCTGCTTGATCACCTTGTAGAACTTCGCGGTGGCCCGCTGCACCCGCACCACGTCGGGGTGATCGGGAGGCAGGTCCTCCAACGCCTCAAAGACGCTGAGACAGGTCTCCAGCAGGCTCCGATCGATGCCGTATTGACCGGTTTCGGTAACGTTGTTTGCCGCCATGCCGTTGCTGTCTCATCCCGTTCCTGCGCCGGATCTGCCCGGCCCACCCCAAGTCCGACCCGGAACTGTACGCACCGCAGGGCCTCCGACGCACCCCGCGTCGCGGTCGGGGCCGACGCCGACGTCGAAGTCACACCCGCCGGTACCAACCGCGCGCTGAGGCGCCTGCTCCCAGCGAGCGTTCTCACGAACGTCCGGGCGTCGGCGCGAAGGTCGGACACGTTCGCCGGCGGATGGCGGTGTCGCCCCACCAACGATGCAGGTCTGCATGATCGTCTACGGCCACATGTTCGCGGGCTACCTCGGGCAGACCCTTGAGCCCGTCGCGGACGACCCGCCGCGATCGCCGAGGTGCTGTTCGACCTGTTCGTCATGGGCACTGATCTGATGGCGCCCGGTCGTGGCCGGCAGAGGCGGCCATTCCGCGTCTGCCGTAGGAGACCCGGGCCGGATTCCGCCGCGTCACCGCGGTGTCCGCCGGGCACGAAACGTGGCACGGTACGCCTGGGGTGAGATTCCGAGTTCCCGCCGGAAGGTGTGCCGCAGGTTGGCGGTCGACCCGATCCCGGTCCGCGTGGCGATCCGTCCGATCGGCTCGTCGCCGGCCTCCAGCATGCGCTGGGCGGCGAGCACCCGCTCTCGGGTGAGCCACTGATGCGGACTCATCCCGGTGAGGCGGTGGAAGTGCCGGGCCAGCGTACGCGGACTCATGTGCACCCGTTCGCCCAGCGACCGCAGCGACCATGGCTGGTCCAGGTGCCCGCGCATCCAGTCCAGCAACGCCGGCAGCGGGTCGCCCGGGTCGGGGCTGAGCGGCGAATCGACGAACTGGGCCTGCCCGCCGCTGCGGTAGCCGGCGAGCACCAGCCTGCGGGCGAGCGTGGCGGCCGCGTCCGCGCCGTAGTCGCCGCGTACCACGTGCAGGGCGAGGTCCATGCCGGCGGACATGCCGGCGGCGGTGAGGACCCCGCGGTCGTCGATGAACAACGCCCGCGGGTCCACGGTCGCGGCGGGGAAGAGCGAGGCCAGCAGCGGTGCGGTCGCCCAATGCGTGGTGACGCGCCGGTGGTCGAGGAGGCCGGCGTGGCCGAGGATGAACGCCCCCGTGCAGATCGACATGATGCGGGCCCCGCGCCGGTGCGCCTGCCGCAGGGTGGCCAGCAGCGGCCGGGGCGGCACCTCGTGTTCCCTCGTCCAGCCCGGTACGACGAGCAGGTCGGCGGCCTCCGCCTCGGCGAGCCCGCTCGGGGCGGACACGGTGACCCCGCCGTCCAGCTCGATCTGCCCCGCTTCGATGGCGCAGGTCCTGGTCCGGTACCACGATCCGAACCGGTGTGAGTAGTCCACACCGAAGATCTCGTTGACCGTGATGTAGTCGAAGCTGCCCGCGCCCGCGTAGGCCAGCATCGCCACGCTCGGCCCCTCGATCGGCATCGCAGATCTCCCCGCCTCGTTCGCCGCGCGGTCCACCAGGTCGGCGCCTGGTGCCTCGCCGGACCCGCGCCGGATCGGCGAACCAATTCTAGAAACGGGTCCGTCCGCGCCAGCGGCGCAGTCTGGACAGCCATCGACAGGATCAGGTCAGTGGTGTCCCGGGCTGGGCACGCCTACCGGGAACCGGCTCTAGCGTCGTCGCCGACCCCGCCGGAACGGACCAGTCCGGTTCCCGGGGACCCTGCGAGGAAGGGAAGCCAACAGTGAGTGAGACATCCGCAGAGTACGGGCGCAGAAGGTTCCTGCTCGCCGCGACGGCCGTGACGGTCGCCGGCTCGCTGAGCGTCGCCGGCCAGGCGAGCGCGGCGGACGCGGGCCGCGCTGCCACCAGGCCCCGCGCGGTACGCCGGGCCGGCCGGCCGACGGTCGGCTCCCGGTCGGCCGGCCCGTTCGAGGTGACGGCCCTGCTCGACGCGTCGGGGCCGTTCTTCCTCGACCGGCAGCAGGCGTTTCCCGAGGCGACGGAGCACGACTGGGAGCTGGCCCGGACTGTCGACCCCGGCGCGTTCGGCCCGGGGGAGACGTGGAACCTGGACTTCCGCTGCTTCGCCGTCCGTGGACCACGGGACCGGCTGACGCTGGTCGACGCCGGGGTCGGCCCCGCCGGCAGCCCGGCCTCGGGCTGGGCACCGGTACCGGGACGGCTGCCCGCCGAACTCGACCTGGCGGGCATCGACCCGGAAGACGTCGACACCGTGGTCCTGACCCACCTGCACGAGGACCACTTCGGCTGGTCGGTCGGGCTGGACGGGACGCCCATGTTCCCCAACGCGCGGTACGTGGTGCAGCGGCGGGAAGTGGCGGCCCTGGACGCTGGCCAGGACGCGATGACGTACGTCGTCAACCCGCTGCGCGCCACCGGTCAGCTCGACGAGGCGGACGGCGCCGCCCGCCTGGCCACCGCGGGCCGGGGGGCCGGCGGCTGGATCGGTGTGGTGCCGACACCGGGCCACACCCCCGGTCATCAGTCGGTGGTCGTGGACGGGCGCGGCGCGCAGGTCATCGTCACCGGCGACGTGCTGGTGCACGCGGTGCAGCTGGTCGACCCCGCGGTGGGTTACCGGTTCGAGGCGGATCCAGAGGCGGCCCGGCGGAGCCGTCGGTGGTTGCTGGCCCACGCGCGCGCCCGCGGTGCCGTGCTGGCGACCGCCCACCTGACGCGGCCCTGGACCGACGTCGGGTGAGGCGTCCGGCGAGGGACCGGCGCGGGCGATCTGCTGCCCACCGGGGACGGCGACGCCCTCGCTGCGCAACGGCAGCCCAGCTGCCCGGTGCCGCTCGACCTCGGCAGCCGGGCCGCGCACCGGAGGAGACCTTCCGGCTGCTCCACGCAGACGAGACGAGACGCAGTGGTCCAGACGGCCTGTCAACGCATCGGCCGAATTGGCGCTCGCCGGACGGGTGAGCCGGCACCAAGCGTTGGTGCGCTTAGGTCGAGTTGCCGGGAGAGGTCTAACCTCTGGCTTTCACAGCTCTGCACGTACCAGCCCCACCGTGAACGCTCCTGGTGAGGGGACCAACGACGGCCAGGGTCCCGCCATCTGCGGCATGACTCACGGACTCCCCAATCGAACGGTGCAGGCGATGCCGTCGAGTGCCCAGGCGCAGCGTCGCTGCGCCCAGCAGGGTCGCGGCGGCCAGCGGCAGCCACAGCGCCGCCGCACCCAGGCTGAGCAGACCGGTGATGATGATGGAATCGGCGGCCCGGGCCAGGCCGTAGCTGAGCTGCCAGCGGGCGAGCGCCCGCCCCATCAGGTGTGGCGGCGCTGACTCGATCACCAGCGGCACGCCACTGCCGGTGTAGAGAATTTCACCCAGCGTGTAAGGCGCGATGGCGAGCGCGACGAGCACCGTGCCGGGGCCGCCGCCGGTCGCCCCGCCGAGCCAGAAGGCGAGGTAGGAGGCGGCGAGTAACAGCCCGGACCAGAACAGCACAGTGCGGTGCGGCCACCTCGCGAGGCGCACCACCACGACCAGTTGCAGCGCGATCACCATGACGGTGTTGGCGACGAAAATGCCCGAGGACCACGCCAGGGACGCGTGCAGGCCCTGCACCAACAGCAGCGGCAGGGCGATCTCGAGGATGTCGGCGTGAAACGCGTACGGGATCCCGGCCAGGGCCAGGACGGTAACGGCGCGTAGGCCGGCACCGCGCGCTTCCTTCGTTGCCGCGGCCGGGGCGGGGACCGGAACATCGTGATGGGGCAGCGGCACCCGGGCGATCACCGCCGCGCCGAACGCGCACCCGAGCGCCGTCACCAGCGCGAGCCAGCGGAGCACCTCCGGCCCGGTCGCGACCAGAACCGTGCCGAGCAGGGCGCCGGCGCCCAGGCCGGCGTTGCGCAGCGAGCGGCCCGCGGCCAGCGCCGCCGCACGCTGGGCCGGACCGGCGAGCGCGGCGACCAGCGCGGAATTGGTGGGCGCAGCGATTTGCGTGCCGACGCCGATGAGCACCGCACCGATCGCGAATCCGGCGATGCCGGGCACCAGGGCGAGCAGCAACGCCCCCACCGCCCGCACCAGTAGGGCGGCGACGGCGGGGGCCCGCCGCGCCCCGCGGTCGATCCACCATCCGGAGAGCGGGACGGCGCCGAGGCCGGCCAGCATGCCGACGGTCAGTGTCATACCGGCCTGGGGCGCGCTGAGGCCGATCAGCACGGCGTAGATCACGATGAACGGGCGCAGCATCCCGGAGGTCGCTGCCTCGACTGTGGCGCTGAGCGCGTAGCGGCCGCCGCCCGGGATGCGGACCAACTCACGAAGCGTCGTACGGGTGGTCGTCACGGCTGCGATCGTGCGGCCGCAGGGCTGCCAAGGAATTCAGGTTGGCCAGCGTCGTCAATCCACGGCCCGTCGATTGACAGACGACGTCAATCGGTCCGCCCGGGCGCGAACCCCTGCCATGATCGGTACGTGGTCACCTCGGTCGACATCGCCGGCGTACCAGCCGATCGGATCCGGATAACGCCGTCACCGCTCGCGGAGCTCGGCGCGGTGCTGCACGTGCTCGCGGAGCCGCAGCATCATCCGGACACCGCCGCGGCGGTTGCGATGATGGCGGCTGCCCTTCCCGCAGAGCTGGCTCCGGGCCTCGAGGAATTCGGTCTGCTCTGGCGCTCCGGCCGGGCCGACTTCCTCTTCCCGTCCGATCCACGGCCGAGCCTGCGCGAGGAACTGGACGACGTCGACCGCCTGGACGACGAGCGCTGGGTCGCTGCGGCGCTCGCCGCCCATCGGGCCGTCTCACCGGCGCCGCGAATGTGGTCGCCGCTGCGTGACCCGATCGTGCGGCAGCGGGCGCTGGCGGCGGCCCGCGCCCGAGGGCCGCGGCAGGCGGCGTGGGCCGAGCGGGTGCTCGCCGATCCGACCGCCGAGCGCGAGCGGGTACGACGCTTTCTGCTCGCCTGCGAGTCCGCCTTCTTCGGCACGGTCTGGAAACGCGTCCGCCCAGCGCTCGCCGAGGAAGCCGACCGTCGACGCTTCGACCTGACCCGCGAGGGTATCGGCGCCCTCGGCCGGATCTCGCACGCAATCGGGGTCGACACCGAGCGCGGCATTCTGACGATCGACAAGCTGCAGGACCAGACCGCAGACGGTCGCGGCAACGGGATGACGCTCATCCCGAGCGCGTACGGCGCACCGCACATGACCGTCGTCTACGCCCCCGGCTGGCTGCCCGTGCTGCAGTACCCGGCACCGGGCTGGAACCCGCGCCCGGTGTTGCGGGCGGACGAGCTGGATGCACGGCTGACCGCGCTTGCGCACCCACTGCGGCTGCGTTTCTGCCGTACGCTCGCCCGAGGTCCGCACACGACCGGCGAGCTGGCCGACTATTGGCAGGTGACGGCGCCGGAGGTGTCCAGGCACCTCGCGGTGCTGAAGGCGGCCGGGCTGCTGATCTCGGCGCGCCGCGGCCGCTACGTGACGTACCGCCTGGACATGGAGGCGTGCACCGGCCTGGGACAGCAACTGGTGGACGTCCTCGGGCGCTGACCAGCCAAGATGAGAAGCGAGCTGTGCCACGCAGCACCTGGCTGCCCTCGCGCCCGGTTTCACGGCGCTCGCGCGTGAAGCGGCCGGTGGCAGTGTCGCGGGAGTGCGATGCCGTCGACAGTCCCCGGGTCGTCGAGCTCACCGCCCCTCGCCCTTCCTTCCCTCCGGAGCGCCCTCGGCGTGGAGCCACTACGCACGAGCCGGTACGCGCTAGCGTTCCAGCGCCTCGTCGGTCGGCTCGCCGTTCGGACGGAGATCGTCCGGCTGCACCACGACCTGGGTCCATACCCGTGGGGGTGGGGGCGCCTCCGGCGCCGCAACGGGATTCCCGGCCGCCGCCGCTTCCGAAAGGACAAGCAGCCGCTCGACGTCCTCCGCCGTGCAGTGCGCCGAGAGTTCCAACTCGTTCAAGAGATCGAGTAGTCGCCGAGCGTACTGGGCAGGTACGGCACCGGCGGATCCGCCGGCGCCCTGGTTCTCGGCGATCTGGCGCTTCTGCCAGGTGTGCAGGTGCCTGTCGAACTCCAGTGCCTGGTCGCGCTGAAAGCCGAGCCACTGCATGGCCCGCACAAATTCGCTGTCCGGCACAAGGCTCTTCGGGCGGTTCTGCCGGCCCACCTTCTCGATGAACGAGTCCGGCCACTGGATGCAGAACCGGTAGAGGCAGATGAGCCGGGGCAGCACGTACTCATGTAGTTGGCGAGGGCGCTCGGTGAGTAACAGGCCGTGAATTCCCCAGTGCTCGATTCGCCGGGCCAGTGCCTTGATGTCGGAACGGACGCGGCCCTGCCGCCGCACCCCCATCGGAGCCGCCCGATCCCACAGGTCGGCGAAGCGTCCGGCCAGCGCGTCATCGAGCTCCGCCCAACGCTGCCGGTTTCCCCGGGCGTCCTCGGGTTTGGCTGGCTGGCGCCGCGCGCTGCCGAGGAAATCCTCGAGACTGTCGGTCGACGCGTCTCTCAGGAAGTGCCACACCCCGTGGCCGTTACGCATGACGAGCCGGCCGCGTGACCCGTCGTAGAGCCGGCGAAACTGCCGCGAGCTCAGCCGGCCCGAGGACCTGAACCTGACCCAGACGTACAGCGCAACGCCGAGCACGGCGACTCCGCAGGCAAGGCTGAACAGGGCCGCCTCGTTGGCGTGCCGGGACAGCAACCCCAGTGCCTGGTCATGCAGCCAGCGCAGCCGGTTGGCATCTCCCGGCGCGCCGGGGGTCGGCGCCACCTCCAGCTTGGTCCTCATGTCCGTCGTGGCGTCCAGCACCGTCACCAGGCTGACCAGGCCAACCGCGAGGCTGATCACCACGCCGCCCTTCTGGATCACGTCTGCCTCGCGGACCCGCCGCTCGTCGAAGGCGGAGGTGATCGCGGCCACGAGGTCGTCGTAGCGGGACTTGACCCACGAGGACTGCTCGACGATCTCCGCGCCGTGCTGGCGTACCCGGGCGAACAGTCCGGTCTCGGTGATCGCGCCGCGCAGTCCGCGCACACTCCGCCCGTGCAACTCGGTGAGTTTCGCGTCGAAGTCGTCCTGCAACCGCTCGGCCGCCGCGTCGATGCTTGCACTGGAGGCCCGCGTCAGCGCGCGCAGGTGGCCGAGGTCGGCTACCCCTTGGAGCAGGATCTGGTGCAGCAACTGCACGGCGCGGTGCGCTTCGTTGAGCGCTCGACCGCGTCGCATCGGCAGGTGGGTCGAGAGCGCGTCCCACAGAAACGCGCCGCGCTCGGCCATCGCGGTGTAGACCTGAAGATGGTTTTTCCAGATTTCCAGGTCACGCTCCACCGTGTACAGCTCGCTACCGCTGCTCGCCTCTAGTTCACTGAGGGCGACGACGATCCCCGCCGCGTCCTCCTCCTGGCGGCGGATCGCGGCCGCCTGCCGGTCCGGGTCCCGCTGGCCGTCGGCGTCACGGGCCGGGTAGCCATTGCGGGACGGCAGGATCAGGTAGTGCGGGGTGTAGGTCTCGCCCTCCCGCCGAAACCGGCGCAGCACCATGAAATCACCGTTGAGCACGGCGCGGCTCACCACCGAATCCCGAGCGGTGCCGGTCAACAGCAGCTCGCGCGCGAGCCGATCACCTACCCGCTCGCTCCGCTGCAGATAGCGGTAGGCGTCGCTGCGCAGAGACGCCGGAACGGCCACCCAGAACGTCGGGAAGTCGTACTGCCAATCGAAGATCCGGAACTGGACCGGCAGGAGCTGCGCGGCGAGCAACCGCTGCAGGCTCTCCCCGACCCGCAGCAGATAGCTGCGGTAGGCGGGCACCTGCTCGGCCGGGATCCGCACGTCCTGCGCGCCGTCCACCGCCGGGACCAGCAGCTCCGCAGGGACGTGCCGACGGCTACGAGGCAGCGACGTCCACACCGAAATGCTGGCTCGGCACAGCGGCCGCTCGACAAGGTAGGAGAAAGAAATGTCGACCACCGCATACAGGGGCAGATCCGGATCCGCCGGAATGCGCAGTGACCCCATCCGCCGCGGCTCCAGGAAGATCTGATGCCGCAGCTCGGCCAACTGACGCCAGGCCTGTCGATCCTTGTCCAATGCGGCCAGGCACCCCTGCCGCACCTCGTCGACCAGCTCGGCCATGAGTGACCGGCCCGCATCACTGTTGGCACGTTTGTAGTCGACAGCGTCCTCTCCACGGCGGACCCGCCCCAGCCAGGCCGTGCCGTCCAGCACCCCGTCCGGTCGGAGCAGGGCGTCGAGCAGGCGACGATGGGCGGCGAAGTCCACACCGCCTGGCTCGGTGGTGAGACCGTCCGGGGAGCAGTCCGGATCCCGCCGCAGCAGCTCGACCTCCGGAATGCGCCAGGCCGAGGTACGGACCATGATCAGGCGGTTGAGCGCACCATCGCGGTCGCCGCCCGTCCGCGGCTTCGAGCGTTCCTGCCGCCCCGAGCCGCCGCCCCCAGAGGCCTCCGCCGTCACGGGCTGAAATGCGTCCGCCCGGGTGCTCGTTGGCGCCGGCTCAGGTGGCGGCGGTGACGACGAGACCTCGCCCGGCAAGACAGGATCAGTGGGGGCAGCCTGGGCCGGCTCGACGAATTCCCCTTGCTGGTGAGGCTTTCCCACGTTACCCCCCGCATCGTCGCCTGTCCTCACGGTAAGCGGCTCCACCGACGCGGACGAGATCCGCTCGGACGAGTGCTGGGGGACCATCTGGTGGCGTGCGCACGACCGTTCTCGCGAACAGTCGGGCGATTTCCGACCCGGCGACGACCAGCAAGGTGGCAGTCGCGCCGGTGGCACCACCTCGAAAGCAATCAACGGCTCGGAAAACGGGTGGGCGATAGGGTCATCGCCGTGAGCGTGCTCAACCCCCGCGCCCTCAACCGGGCGCTTCTAGCCCGCCAGCTCCTGCTGCAGCGGCACGACATGCCGGTCGCTGACGCCCTTGAGCACTTGGTGGGGTTGCAGGCCCAGGAACCCCTGGAACCGTACGTCGGGTTGTGGAGCCGGCTGGCGGGTTTCCAGCCGCCGGCGCTGGTGGAGCTGCTGCTGAGCCGAGGGGCGGTCCGCACACTGCTGATGCGCCGCACCCTCCATCTGGTGACCGCGCGCGACTGCCTCGCGCTGCGGCCCGTGCACCAGGCAATGCTGGTCTCACGCATGTGGTCGACCCTGCGCCGGGTGCTGCCCGGCGTCGACCTCGACGACCTGGCGAGACTGGGCCGGCCACTGTTCGAGGAGCGGCCGCGCATGCTGACCGAGGCGGCGCGCGCCATCGCCGACCGCTGGCCGGGAGTGGAGCCGCGCTCGCTGGGTGACGCGCTCAGCACGCTCGTGCCGCTCGTGCAGGTGCCGCCCCGCGGTGTCTGGGGCGAGCGCGGCGCCGCGTACAACACCACCATCGAGACGTGGCTGGGCCGCCCGCTGGAGCCGCAGTCGCCGGTCACCGTCGACGCGTTGGTCCTGCGCTACCTCGCCGCCTACGGCCCGGCGGCCAGCGCTGACATCCGGGCCTGGTCCGGCCTGAGCGGGCTGCGCGAGTCCGTCCAACGGCTGCGACCGTCGTTGCGGACGTTCCGCGACGAGCGCGGCCGCGAGTTGCTCGACGTTCCCGACGGCGCGCTGCCCGACCCGGAAACCCCGGTGCCGCCGCGTTTCCTGCCGGCGTTCGACAACGCGGTGCTCGGCTACGACGACCGCAGCCGCATCATCGACCCGGAACATCGCGGTCTGAGTGTCACGGGCGCCCGCTTCCTGCTGGTCGATGGCCGGGTCGTGGGCACCTGGGCGATCACGCTCGACGACGGCGCGGCGACGTTGCAGATCACGTCGCTACGCGCGCTCGCGAAGCACGAGCGCGACGCCGTCGTCGCCGAGGGCGAGAGTCTGCTGACCATGTTCCAGCCCGAGCCGCAACGCGCCAACCACGTCACGATCACGGACGCTTGACCAAGGTGTGGGCGCCGTAGCAAGGGTGCGGAGCTTTCCGCCCTGAGCGTCGAAGCCGGCCAGGTCAGGCCCGGTTTCGAAGGTGCCGGATGACCCTGTAGGGCGCAGGTCGTGGTGCGGCAAATACTCGCCGATCTCAGGCTGCCCGACGTTGCGACCGCGGCCGCCGAAACCCGCACCGGACATGTCGCAACAGGGGTGATCAACCTGATCATGCACTCCAGCGACGACGGCACGCTGGTCACGAACCGTTGGGTCGGTCCATGGGGGAAGGGGATCGGGGGAGCAGGTTGAGAGCATGAACGCCGTTGGACTGCATCCAATGGCACCGAACGCAGCCGGACGCGGAACAACCGGGCGGTACCCTCCCGGCTGCCGGCGGGCGTGTAGGAGCCGTTGACCACGCGTGCGGAGGCAACAGGATCCCCGCAGACCATCCGACCCTGTCGTCGTTGCTGCTGGCCGCCAGTTACGAGACGGCGATGTTCGGCACGTGGCACTGCCGTTGGTTGCCCTCTGATAACCCGCACTGCAAGCTGACCTGAGGGTGTTCGGGTCGTTCACGGGCCGGTTCGGGCGAGCGAAGCCGCGTCGGACCGCCGCCGCACTGGACGGTCAGTGGAGACGGGCCCGCAGGCCGGCGATCCGATCCACTGCGGCGATGAAGCCGGCGGAGTCGAGCTGGCCCGCGGTCTGGGCGTTGACCAGGGCAGCGGTGGCGGCTTCGCCCTGGCCGACGTCGCGGGCGGAGCACAGGATGAGGTCCATGCCGGCGGTTGCGGCGGCGACCGTGCGCTGGCCGGTGCTGCCGTAGTGGGCCAGCGCACCGGCTTCCAGGGCGTCGGTGACGGTCACTCCGGTGAACCCGATGCGCCCGCGCAGTTCCTGCCTGACCACGGTCGGCGACAGGCCGGCTGGGTGGTTCGGGTCCAGCGCGGGGTAGATGGCCCAGGACAGCATGACGAGGTCGACGCCGGTGGCGACGGCGGCTGAGTACGGGAACTCGTCGGCGCCGCGCAGCGTGGCCAGCGACTGGGACAGGGTGACCGGCCGGGTGTCGGTGTTCTGGTCCGTTGCGGCCCGTCCCAGTCCGGGGAAGTGCTTGGCGGTGGCGGCTACGCCGGTGCGCTGCTGGGCGGTGATGAACGCCCGCGCCAGGGGCGCGACGGTGCCGGGGTCCGCGCTGTAGGAGCGCTGGTACTGGTCGATGAAGTTGCCCGCGGTGGAGTAGACGTCGAGAACCGGGGCGAGGTTGACGTTCACGCCAACTGCGGCGAGGGTGCGGCCGGCTCCGGTGCCCGCTGCGGCCGCCGCGGCCACCGGGTCGCCGGACTGGCCGATCCGCTTCTCCGAGAGCGCGGGCGCCCCCGGCAGCCGTCGGATCAGGCCACCCTCCTGGTCGACCATCAGCAGCAGCGGCACGTGGATCGGGCTTTGTGCCTGGGCTCGTCGCAACTGGGTGATCACCGAGCGGATCTGGGCGGTGTCGGCGATGTTCTCCCCGAAGAAGATCACCCCGGCGGCCTCACCGGCGCGGATGATCCTCAACAGGCTCGCCGGTGGTGTCAACCCGGGATAGGAGTAGATGATCCGCTGCCCGGCCAGTTGCCGCTTGGTCAGGCCGGCCGACATGGTCGGCGCCGGCACGGACGGCACCGGCGCGGGTGACGTGCCCGGGAACCTCGTGGGCGGCGGCGCGGTCGATATGGACGGCGATGCCACCCGTCCGCCACCCGACCCACCGGGCGCGGACCAAGTCGAGCGCGCCGCATCAGGGGCGGACGGCCCGAGCGTGGGGGCGTGCGGGGACTGGCAGGCGACCATGGCAAGGCCGAGAGTCCCGGCCGCCAGAACGATGCGAAGCTTCGCCGCTGAGTACATGACCACCTCCAGGTAGCCGCACCGATCCCGGTGCGCCTGACGGGACCCGACGATCGGTCGACGGTGACCGGTCTGCGGTGCGCCCATCTCATCCGCCAGCACTGAGGAAAGGCAGCCGCTCCGGCGGGGATCGCCAGCGCTGCGCCTGCCGCTATGGGTGTCTCCCGGTGTCACCGGACCCCGTGCGGCGGCGGCTCTATCAGCAGTATGTGCGGGAGATTCGTCGGTGGATAGTCGCCCACATCATCACCCTGAGCGGCCATTCGGCTAAGCCTTCGCACGCCAGCGGTTCAGCGGGCGGGCACCGTCTCGGCGTCCGGCGCCGCGGCTCGGGACGCCTGACCTGTCGGTGTCCATCTGGCAGGGAACGGTCAGGCTTGACGGAGTTGCTACGTACTGCGATGCTACGCGGGACGTAGCAAGGGAGGTTCTCGTGGCCGGGCTCGCCGACCTCGGCCGGTTCTCCGAACCGGCACTGCACATCCTGATCAGCCTCGCCGCGGGGCCCAAGCACGGCTACGCCATGCAGGACGACATCGGCGAGCTCACCGGCACCCGCCCCGGACCCGGCACGCTCTACGGCGCGATCCGGCGACTGGAGGAGCACGCCTACATCGAGGCCCTGCCCGAGCAGGACCGGCGCAAGCCGTACCGGCTGACCGACGCCGGCCGCGCAGCCCTGGGCGCCGAGCTGCAGCGCATGCGGTCCCTCGCCGCGACCGGGCTGCGCCGGCTGGCGGTGGCCTGATGCGCGCCCGGATCATCCGCGCCGTGCTGGCGCTGTACCCGGCCGCGATCCGCGAGCGCTACGGCGATGAGATCGCCGAACTGCTCGCCGCCAGTGACACCCCGGCCCGGGACCTGGCCGACACCGTCCGCTGCGCGCTGCGCGACCGGCTCACGCAACAGGCGGAGACGATGACCGTGGCTCGGGCGCGTACCGCTGGCATCACTTTGATCAAGCTGGTCGTCGCGCCGTTCGCGTTCGGCGTGCTGCTACTGCTACTTCTGACCACGGCGGGTCTGCTGGCCGACATGACCGGCGCGCACGAGGCCGCGCCCTACGGGTACGCGCTGGCGGTGGCGCTCGCCGCGACCTCGATGTGGTGGTTCGGCCGGTGGATGGCACGCTCCGAGCCGATCGTCGGGGCCGCCGTCGTGGTTCCTGCGGCGCTCGCGCTGGGCGTCGCGGGCATCAGCGCCGTACCGCATCTCGGTGACGTCCTCGGCGAGGTCCGTGCCGGCTCGCTGGCGGCCGTGGCCTGCTGGGCGGTCGGCGCTACCGGTCTCGGCTGGGCGGTGAGCGTCCTGCTGCGCCGCGGCCGCCGCGCCGCTGCCTGGCTCGGCAGCGGGATGGGGGCGCTGCTGTTGCTCGACGCGGTCACCGCCGTGTATGTGTTCACCGCGCTGCCGCCTGACCGTGCCCCACGGCACAATGCGCCGCTGTGGTACCTGTCGGCCATGAGCTGGTGGGATCCGGGCCTGGTCGACGGCGCGTACCGGCAGCTCGAGGACTCGATCAAGATGCTGCCGCCGGTGCTGACTATGTGCACGGTGTTCCTGCTAGCCGTGGTCGGCGTCACCGCGCGTCGGCCGCGACTGGCCGCGTGATCGGTGTGACTGTCACCTGACGGCAGCGTCGAACCTGTCTGCTGGCCCGCTTTCCCCTCAACTGCCGGGTTGAGTGCCTCGACCTGCCGTCGACCCGGAGGCGCTCGGCCGCTCACGGTTCCTCGCACCCGATGGCCCACCGGGAAGGCGAGACGCGCCGCGAACAGTTCGTCAGCGCTCGTCGTCCGACTCTGCCCAAATCGTCTGCGGCGTGTCGTCACTCCTCGTCCTCGTCTTCCGAGTCGGTGGAAAAGAGCAACATGTCCGCGACGAAGCACGCCACGGAACCGGAGGCGTCGTAGCCGATCCACGTGGGGTAGGCGCCGTCGCCCCAGCCGCTGGACCAGGCGACCATGTCTCCCGAACCGGTCGTGCGGTAGCGCGGCTCGACCAGGCCGTCGAGTGTGCGCCAGACGTCCACCAGGCGGTCAGCGGAGTCGGCGTCGACGAAGCAGGCCATGCCAGCATCGACGCCGAAGCCGAAGAACTGCTGGTAGCCCAGGTCGAGCGGGTCCTGCCCGTCGCGTAACGCCAGCTCCCATCGCACCGCGGGACGGTCGCTGATGTCGAGGCGGGCGGCGGCGACCCGGGTATGCCGCGGATCATCGACGAAGGTCGCGAGGCTGATGGAGACCGGGTACGTGCCGGGCGGCACGGTGACGTTGAAGGGCTCGGCGTCGAAGTCCAACGAGGAAGGATCAGCGGCGATCAGGCGGCCGGACGGCACCTGCAGCCGCCCCGCGCTGTGGGCCGACAGGCGAAGATGCCGATCGTTGTACTCGACCTGCGCACCGGGGGTGAACAGGAGTTCGATGCCGTGTGGCCGCAGCGGCCGGGGCGGACGCCAGGGTGGCCGGGGCGCGGTGCGTACCGGAAGCGGATGGTGCACCGCGTCGATGACCTCCACGGGCGGGTCCCCGGCGAGACTCAGCAGTTCCCGCCATCGGCGAAAGCCCGGAATCGGCAGGCGGGGCGGCGGCTGTATCGAACGGGACTCGTGCCGATCGCCCCGATCGCCACGCGGCTCGACGACGTCGCTGCGCTGCCCGGAGAGTCGATAGGTGGTGCTGGTCCGCGCCGCGACATGCGGAAACTCGTGTTTGCCCACATCCGGCGGGCCGTCCCAGGTAGCGGCCCGGCGCAGGAACAGGTCGCCGCTCCCCGTGCCGCGCAGCTCGTGGCAGGACACCTGTCGGCCAGCGGCGTCGAAGCGCGACACACGGCAGTACTCGTCGGCCCAGGTAACGTCCATCACCGCGTGCCGTCGACCATCGATCAACAGCACGGCCGTGTACGGCTCACCCGCGGCGTCACGGGCCTGCGCGGCAGTCGCGGTCAACGGATTGACCACGCCGTCGTCCCAGCCATCGCAGTACACGACCTCAAGCCTCGCGATCACGCCGTGACCATACAGATCATCGCCGGTCGACATCCTTGCGCCAAGATCATGTCCACGCTTCCGCCGCGGACAGAGCGTCGCGGGATCCGAGGGAAGTTGCTGGATTGACTTCAACCGAACTTCAGATTGAAGACTCGAGCGCATGACGAGTTCCGTCCTCGACGAGGCATACGAACGGGTGCGCCACACTGGCCCGGAGCGGAACGGTTGGCTGTCCAACCACGCCCCCATGGCGGTGGAGGCCCTGGTCCACCGCGGCCACGAGCGGGCAGTTCACCGATGGATTGATGGCTACGCGGACAAGCTGGAAGAGCGACCACGGGGTATTCGGCCCATCCCAAGGGATGAGTGGCGTGACCCGCTCGGCGACCCGGTCCGTACCGGCGACTGGCTGAACTATTTCGACCGCGAGTTGGCCGGCGAACCGTGGCGGGAAGTGCTGGTCCGGTGGTGGCCACGCCTGCTACCTGGCATAGCCGCTGGCGCGACCCACGGAGTCATCCGGGTCGGCCACGCCATACGCGCGCTGCTCGACGAGGAGACCCAGCCGCGCGTCGCCGAACTCGGTCAGGGGCTGGCCTACTGGGCCGCCCGGTGGCAGCCCCTCGCACCGCCCGGCGCCGGACCATACCCGACCACCGACGCCCGGTCCGCGCTCGACGCAGTACCCCGCATACCCGACCAGCGGTCCGGCATCCGAGCCCGCCTCGCTCAACTGGCCGACCTGGCCCTGTGGCCTTCGCTAGCCGGCGCAGTGCCCGGCAACGCCAAGGACGACGTCCCAACACGGCTCGCGGGCATCGTCGACGCCGCGGTCATCCGGCACGGCACCCACGGGTACGCCAGCCCTGTCATGCTCGTCCACGCCGCCACCGCGCCGAACGCGGTCCTGCGTGCCTTGCCGGCTCTACCGCCGACGCTCTGGGCGCCGAGCCTCGCCGCCGCCTGGGCGGCGACAGCCGCGGTTACCGCCGCCTACGCCCCGGCCGAGGCGCGGCCGGTCCCGCCCGCCGGCACCGAGCTGAGCCTCGACGAAGTCATGCGCCGTGCAACAGACACCGGAGACGCGCACGCGATCAAGTTCGTTGATGCCGTAGGCGACACGTACACCCGCTCCGGAGATCCCGCGCTGCTCGCCATCGCCGCGCAATCCATCGAGCAGATCGCCGCCGACTGACGAACATGTGCCCTCTGCCGCGCCAGGCGCGACGTGTGCTTCACCCCGACGTACGCGTGCTGGGCCAACCCGATCGAGGCCCACTTCGGGCCTCTGCGACAGTTCACCATCGCGAACTCGAACCACCCCAACCACCCGATGCAGACCCGGGCCCTGCACGCCCTACCTGCGCTGGCGCAACGCCAACGCCCGCCACCGGGACGTCCTGGCCGCCGAGCGCCGCGAACGCGCTCGCATCCGCTGCGAGAAGGGCATCCGCTGGGGCGGACGCCCCCTCGCTTCCGCAGCCTGACCAATACCAGAGCCAAGCTCAATCGACCTGGTCCAGCCATGTGCGGTAGCGGCGTCCGAAGGGTTCCGCGCCGTCGCGCAGCGCAGTTGACAGCCACTCGGCGGTACTCTCCGCGCGCGTGATGATGTCTCGTGGATAGCCGTACTGCCTCTGATGACTGGCGAACTCATCCTCGTCGTCCATAAAGACGGACCCGTCCTGCCGTATCCGGCAGACATCCAGATCCAGGTCGACCGTGGTCACTTCCCCCTTATGCGGCCAATCGGAGGGAGTGGTCACGTCGCAGTAGACGTCCAGGTGGGCTGGAGCTGCCTGGAACAGAGCCGTCCACCAGGCGTTGCGGGGAAAGAGCATGACTCGTCGCTCCTTGGTTGCGTAGACCTCGCCCTCCCCGCCCTTGCTGTAGATCGTCCCGATCGGAGCGCCGAGCCAGACCCCGAACTCATCCTCGCCCAACCACACCATCGAGTGGTGCCGGTGCAGGCTGCCATCGAACTTACGGACCACGACCCGGACCTCGGCTTCTCCCATGACGGGAGGCTATTGGCGGCCGGGCAAACGCGACGGCTGCCCACCCTGCTCACCTCCGGACAGAACGATCCTCACGTCCCGAGGGCGCGCCCAGCATCCGGCGATTCTCTCCATGGGTGTGGCGGTTGCTACCTGAGCACCAGCTGTCCGAGTTCCTGGGTGCATCGGGTGAGCGCGACGTAGAGCCCGTTCCAGCCGCGCGGTTCAGCGGCGATGCCCTGGGGGTCAATGAGTAGCGTCGCGTCCCATTCCAGTCCCTTGGACTGGGTCGCGGTGAGCACCGGCACATCGCTCAGCACGGTCAGGAGTTCGGCGATGCGGTCGGCGGGGGCGATGACGCCAACCGTGCCGCCATGCCACCGTTGCTGTAGCTGTCGCACGGCCTGGGCGGCGGCGCCGGCAAGCTCGGCGGGCGTCACCGTGAGTACCCAGGGGGCGATGCCGGCGGAGCGTACCGCCCGTGGCGGCGCGTTGTGGCTGCCAGCTTTTTTCAAGACGGGTTCGGTGAGGTCCATGACCTCACGCGGGGTCCGGTAGCAGATGGTCAGTTCCGCAGCGGCCCAGCGGTCTCTGAAAACAGCCTGCACCGCTTGTGCCCAGCTGGTGTGCCGATGTGCTGCCTCCGCCTGGTCGATGTCGCCGACGGCGGTGATGGAGCGGCTGGGACAGCGCCGTAGGACCATCTGCCACTGCATCTCGGACAGCTCCTGCGCCTCGTCGATGACGACGTGGCCGTACACCCAGTCGCGCTGCCGGCGAGCGTGGTCGGCGACGAACTCGCCCTGTGGTTGCGGGGTCTCGATCTCGCCCAGCAGGTCGGCGAGGGCGTCGAGCAGGGGGATGTCGCTCGATGCCCACAGTGCGGGCTCGGCCGAGACGGCGGTGATCTCCTCCGTGGACAACTGCGGGGCGAACCGGGCCAGCAGGGTGCGGTCGGTCAGGAGATCAACCAGTAGGGTTTCGGCATCGAGGGTGGGCCACCATGCCTCGATGAACCGGGCGATGGCCGTGCTCTCGGCGATACGAGAACGAAGGCCCTCTATCTCCCCCTCGGAGAGCAATCCGTCGACGTCACTGCCGGTGGACCTCCTGCAGAAGTGGTGGTCGTGCTGCATGCTCCTGTCGACGCGGGCGAGGATGTCCTCGAAGCCCTCCTCCATCTCGTTCATCAGCGCCTCGCGCTGCTCGACGACGGCTTCGGCGAGGATGTGGTGCAGCTGCTCGGCGAACGCCTGGCGGGCGCGGTGGTACGGGCGTCCCTGCACCGCCGAGGCGAGCGCCTGTGCCACTGTTGCGGCGGTGATGACGTAGAACTCGCCCTCCCAGCGCAGCTTCAGCTCACGGGGCCGGGGGAGCAGCGACGTGACGTAGTTTTCGAGCGCGGGTTGCCAGAGGGCGCGGCCCTTGATTTCGGCGAGACGCCGGCTCTCGTCCCGGCCCACGCGAATCTTGGGCAGCAGAGTGTCGCAGGTCGCCGAGACGACGGCGGTCTCACCGAGCGCGGGCAGCACCTGGGCGATGTACTGGAGGAACCGCGGCGAGGGGCCGAGGACCAGTACCGCCTGGTCGGCCATCTTCGGGTGGGCGAACAGCAGGTAGGCGACGCGATGCAGGGCAACGACGGTCTTGCCGGTGCCAGGACCGCCCTGAACGATCAGCGGGCCGGTCGCCTCGGCCCGGATGATGTCGTCCTGCTCGCGTTGCAGCGTGGAGATCGCCGTCGACATGCGGCCGGTGCGCCGCTGGTCCAAGGCGGCCAGTAGGGCGCCTTCACCGACGAGTTCCGCCGTCATGGTCCCGTCCAGTGGCTCGTCATCCACGCCGACAACGGCCGATCCCGTCGTGCGTATGTGACGGCGCCGAGCCTGACCCTGTGGGTCGACAGCCGTCGCGGTGTAGAACGGCCGAGCTGCGGGAGCGCGCCAGTCCACCAGCAGCGGCTCACTGTCCTCGCCGTCGTCGCGGAGACCGACACGGCCGATGTGTCGCACGGTGCCATCAAGGCCGTCGAGGCGGCCGAAGACCAGCCCTTCCCGTGCTCGCCGTAGCTCCTCGTACTGCTGGCGGAGCATGCGCCGCCGTGCCTGTTCCAACGGATCCAGGGCGTCTGACGAAAGCTCGGCCTGTAGGTGGTCGGCGAGCCTGTCGCGCCGGGCCGTGGCCAAGTCGAGAAACTCTTGTTCCTCGGCGACCGCGGATCGGCGCGCGACGCCCTCCGCGGTAGAGGATGGCGGTTCGCCGTCTGTTGTTACCTCGCTGACGCCAGCAATGCCGTTTTTCAGAGCAGAATTCCGGCGCATTCGCAAATCCTTGCACTGGTGTCCCTCGGCCCGGATGAGCCGCAGCGGCGGCAAGCATAGAGCTGGTTTCTCCTCGACGGCCAGGAACCCTGTCGGCGGAGATGGGAATCTCAATGCCTTGCAGTTCGGTGCCGAATGTGGCCTCACCCAATCTTGATTCGCCTATCGAAAGTTCGGTCCTTGTCCGTGATCCGGCTATCGAGCCAGCGTGAGCCGGTCCTGCGAGACGTTGCCGTCGGCGGCCTTCGCCCGGGTTCGGGGTGCGGTCCGAGGTCCTTCAGCATGGGGGCATACGGTGGGCGCCCGCCCGAGGAGCGGCCCTCCAACCGGGTCTGGGATCCATCGCCGTGCGGGCCCGCACCTTGACCCGATCTCGCTCGCCCTTGCTCATCCGGCCGAAGACGGTCATGACGAGATCGTGAGCCTCGTTGTCGGGTCGGTGGGTCCGCCGACCTCCGGCACCCAGAACTGCACGCGAAGTGGGTGAATCAGCCGGCAGCCCCGCCGCTCATCGCGAGGTCGCCGTTGAGGCCGGAGGGATAGAAGCCGCCGGAGTTCGCCGGCCTCGCGTTGAGGTACACGATGTTCAGCACCGACTGGGCCGAGCGGCCGTAGGCGATGCCGTTGGCGTCCGTGGGAACGAGGTTCGCCTCGGCGCTGGTGCCGATACCCTGGTCGTCGTCGACCGGTCCGTCGAGACTGTTGCGGGCGTCGGAGAGTTTCTGCACACCCGCGAAGACGGCATCGTCGATCATGCCTTCGTTGTAGAGCGCGGAGCGGACGATCCCGGCGTGGTACGCCTCCGTGGCGAGCAGACCCGCGGCAGCGTCCAGGTACGTCTTGTTGGACAGCAGCGGTGCCGCTCCCTTGAAAGCGGAGACGCCGACGTCCTCGAACAGGAACGCGGCGAACAGGAAGTTGAGATCGTTGGCGTACGGGTCGAACACCTCGCCCGACTTGATGAGCCCGGCGGCGGTGGCCGCCGCGGTGAAACTCGTGTCGAGAGAGATCGCCGGACGGGAAACGGCGTGCTCACCGAGGGCGGACCGCAGGAAGGCCACATGCTGCTGCTCGTCCGAGGCGATTTCCCGGGCGAACTTGCGCACCACCGAGTTGCTGAAGTTGACCATGCCCCCGCCGCTCACCTCACCCCGGGTGCCGGTACCGGTGGTCATCTCGTCCGGCAGTCCCTGCCCTGTGGTGGCGCGAAGGTAGAACTCGGCTTCGAGATATTCGAGGTTGAGGGCGAAGTTCAGAATCGTCGCGTCACTCGGCCCCGAGCCGTCCGACGATTGCGCTGCGGGATTGGTCGGGTCCGTCATCGACGTGAGCTTCCGTCGATCGTCATCCGACTCCGCGCTGCGCGACACCGCCTCTTTGATGAACTTCTTCACCATGGACGTCGACCCCCGTTCCGATCCACGACCACCGGGTACTCCATCGATATGTCGCCGGTGCGCCGCGCGCTGATGCCGTCGGTGCTCACGCTAGGCGCGGCGGTGTCTCGGCCGTACTCCTTTGCCGAACGTTCATCCGCGGGAGGCGCACGGCAGGGACAGCCGCACCACCTCATGCATGGGGCGGCCGTCGATGTGGCCGAGAGGTCGACGCCGCCACGGGGTGGGGCGTAGGGCGCTCGGCTGACCGACGGATGAGACGGCACGCCGACCGAGGTTCGGCACGGCGCAGCGTGAACCGAATCAGGTGGTGTCCAGACGACCGCGCTGGTGCAGAACGAACAGCAGCGCCATGGCCGGCACGACGAGCAGGAGCGCCGCGGCGGCGACGAGGGTGAGCGACGCCAGGGTGGCGTCGGGAGCGGCGGCCTCGTCGATGCGGAGGTGGGTGCCCAGCAGGTACGGGTACTGCGCGACGCCCCAGCCGACCACCACCGTGCCGGCCGCGCTGACGGCGAGCGCCTGCAGCAACCGGGGCGCCGCCCGGTGCAGCAGGGCGATGCTGGCCAGCCCGCATGCCGCGGAGACCAGCACCAGCGGCAGGCCGCGGCCGGTCAGCCCGTCGAACAGGCGCCCGGCGTCTGCGTGCAGGACGGCGATCCCCGCCAGCGCCACGGCGCCGGTCGCCACGGCGCTGGCCCGGGCTCGACGGCGGAACCAGCGTTCCAGGCCGGTGTCGGCGAGGGTGCGGGCCTCGGCGGTGAGGAACACCGCGGCGACGAACGCGCACACCCCGACCGCGAGCACTCCACCGAGCAGCGATGTCGGGTTGACCCAGCTGGTCACGGGATCGCCGTGCCCGTCGGCGGGCACCCGCCCGGAGGCGATTCCGCCGGCGACCGTGCCGAGGAAGAACGGCGTGATCACCGACGAGGTGGCGAACGCCGCGCCGGTCGCCCGCTGCTGGCCGGTCTTCACCACCACCTTCCGGAACGCGAACCCGCTGCCCCTGACCACGATGCCCAGGGCGGCGAGGCCCAGCGGAACGTAGAGCGTGGTCATGATCGCGGCGAACGCGGACGGGAAGCCGGTCCAGAGCATCACCAGGCAGAAGATCAGCCACACGTGGTTGGCCTCCCACACCGGCGCCAACGTGTGGTCGATCAGGTGTCGGGGAGCCTGCCCTCGTCGGGCGCCACCAGCGGTGAGATCCCAGAAGCCGGCACCGTAGTCCGCGCCGCCGAGCACGGCGTAGGCGGTGACGCCGATGAACAACACGACGGCGGCGAACGTACTCATGCCTGACCTGCTGCCGGCGTGCCCTCCGAGTCCCGGGGCGGGCCGTAGGGCACGTCCGTCTCGGTCGCCCCGCCCTGATCGCGCCAGCGGCGGCGCAGTAGCCGCAGGACGTACACGGTGGTGGCGCCGACCGCGACGTACAGCGCGACGGTGGCGGCGAAGAACAGCCACAGGTTGCCGGACGTGGTGACCGCGTCCCGGGTGAGGAGGTGACCCACGACCGTCCACGGCTGCCGGCCGACCTCGGTGACCACCCAGCCCGCCTCCAGCGCCACCACCGCGAGCACCCCACTCAACGCGGTCGCCCGCAGGAACCACCTGCTGCGCGGCAGGTCACGGCGGCGCCACCAGGCCAGGGCGTACCAGGCGGAGAGGCCCAGCAGCGCCGTGCCGATACCGACCATGACGTCGAAGCTCAGGTGGACGATCGCGACCAGCCGGTCCGGTGGTCGCACCTCGGCGGGTATGGCGTCCAGGCCCTGGATACGGGTGGACGGCGAGTAGCCGGACAACAGCGACGCCCCCGACGGAATCTTGATGCCGCCGTGCACTTCCCCGTTCGCGTAGTAGCCGCCCAGCACCTCCGGCACGTGGGTGCCCGTGGTCCGGACGGCCTCGATCGCGGCGAACTTCGCCGGTTCGTTCCGGAAGACCTCGCGCGCGACGATGTCCCCGACGAAGATCTGCAGCGGGGTGACCAGCGCCGCGACGGTCAGCGGTATCGCCAGGCCGAGCCGGTGGTACCGGTCGCGGCGGCCGCGCAGCATCCCGGCGGCGTACACGCCGGCGACGACGAACCCGGCGACCATGTACGCGGCCAGCAGCATGTGGATGGCCTCGAACCAGAATGCCCCGTTGAAGATCACCTCCAGCGGGCGGACCTCCACGATCTTGCCGTCCCGCATGGTGAATCCGCCCGGCTGGTTCATCCACGCGTTCGCCGCGACCACCGACAGCGTGCCGCCGATCCCGGACAGCACCACCGGCACACCGGTCCAGAAGTGCGGCCATGGTCGCATCCGCTGCCACCCGAAGACGTAGATGGCGACGAAGATCGCCTCCAGGAAGAAGAACAGACCCTCGATCGCGAACGGGATGCCGAACGCCGCGCCGTAGGTGCCCATCAGCCGCGGCCAGAGCAGCCCGAGCTCGAACGACAGCACCGTCCCGGACACCGCGCCGACGGCGAACAGCACCGCCGCCACCTGCGACCAGCGGCGGGCCAGCAGCAGCGCGGTCTCGTCGTTCCGACGAATGCCCCGGGCGTTCGCGATCAGCATCAGGAAGGTGAAGGCCACCCCGAACGGCACCAGGATGATGTGGAAGCCGAGAGTGAAGGCCATCTGCTCGCGCGCCGGCAGCAACTGCGCCGGATCCGCCGGCGCCAGACTGGCGCCGACCGTCATCAGTGACAGACCAGGCATGGCCCGTGCTTCCCGGTCACGGCGGCCGGAAACGTACCGATGGGGTGAGGATCAGGCAAAGTGGGAAGCGACCGGAGCCCGTCACCGAACAGCGGCCGCAGGTGCCCGCAGCGGCAGTGACTAGTCAGCGACGTGGATGACGATCTTACCGCGGCGTTTGGCCGTCTCGAGCGCCTCGTAACCTGAGCGCGTCTCAGTGAGAGGCAGCACGCGGTCCAGTACCGGCCTCAACCGGCCGCTGTCGACGAGCTCGGCGATGGAACGCAACGCGTCCTGGTTGGGCTCGACGATGAAATACACCCCGCGGGCGCCGTGCCGGGCTGCTTCCTGCGGGTCGGGTGGGGTGACGAGGGTGACCAGGACACCGCCTGGTTTCAGGACTGACCAGGACCGCGACTGCGTGGCTCCTCCGACAAGGTCAACGACCACGTCGACGTCGCTGACGTGATCCTCGAAGCGGTCGTGCGCATAGTCGATGACCTGCTCGGCGCCCAGACCCTTGACGAATTCCAGGTCGGCCGCGGCCGCCGTGGCGCTCACGCGAGCACCGAGACCGGCCGCAAGTTGCACCACGTAGATCCCCACGCCGCCGGCGCCGCCCTGCACCAGCACGTGCTGGCCGGCCTGCAGGTCGGCGTGGTCCACCAGGGCCTGCCAGGCACTCAACGCGGCCAGTGGGAGCGCTGCGGCCTGGTCGTGGTCAACGGTGGCGGGTTTGGCCGCCAGGACGGCCGCGGGCAGGGTGACGTACTCGGCGGCCGCGCCATCGCGGGTGAAAGGGATCAAGCCGTAGACGGCCTCCCCCTCGGCGGGGCTCTGCACCCCCGTCCCGCACGAGGCGACGACTCCGGAGAACTCGTGCGACGGGATGATCGGCGTGCGCTCAGGCCCTGACCCGTCCGAGCTGTACGTCCAGGTCTGCGGCCACGTGAGCTCAGTGGGTGTCATGGAAGCAGCCTTCACGGCCACCAACACCTCACCAGGCCCCGGCTCAGGCCGCGGCGCCTCCTCGTACACGAGCTGCTCCGGCCCGCCTCTGGTGTGAGCTCTCACGGCGTGCATCGTGCTCATCCGACTGCTGCTCCCTCCCGACGGCATGTCGATCAGCGCGCCGGCCGCGCCTGGACAGACCGCGGGCCAACTCCCGCATTATCTGGCGGTTCGGCAGCGCGCCTGCGGGACTTCCGTAACCCTTGCCCCTTCGGCTCAGATGCGCGCTGAATCACGGGCTCCGGGGCAGCACGCGACGGTCGTCCGGCGGCGACCGCCGAAGCCAGCATGTGCGGATTACCCGATCAACGTTCAAAGACGAGGCACCCGCCGCCCCGGCCGATGAGACGTCAACGTGGTGACGAGCGCGCCCGCCCTCGGTGCGTGTGGCGGGCCCAAGCGGGTAATGGTCCCCAGCACGCCGACCGTCGACACCGCGACTAGGAGCGAGCGATGGGCACACGACACGCCTCGGCCGATGACCTCGCATCCGTAGGCCTCTCGGTCCTGCGCTCCGCACTGGCGACGAACATCCTGTGGATCGGTGCGCTCAAGTTCAAGCAGTACGAGGTCGAGAATGACGAGCCCCTCGTCACCTCGAGTCCGCTGTTCTCGCGGATCCGCGAGAAGCTGGGCGCCCAAAGGCTCAACCGACTCATCGGGGTCACCGAGATCACCGTGGGCTCTCTGATCGCCGCGAAGCCGCTTGCGCCCAGAGCGTCGGCGATCGGTAGCGTCGCGGCGGTCGGGATGTTCCTCACCACGCTCAGCTTCCTGGCCACGACGCCCAAGGCTCGGCAGGAGAGGCAGGGGATCTTGAGCCTTTCTCTGCTGGGGCAATTCCTCTTGAAGGACACAGTGCTTCTCGGTGCCGCCCTCCTGACAGCTGCCGACTCGCTGCACACCGCCCGCCACCGATAATCCCGTTCGGCAGGGCGCTCGGTGCGCGAGGTTCTGCGTCGCGTTGAGCGTCCCTCCACGACGCGTTCAGCGCTGCGCTCGCGACCGGACGAGGCTGCCGCCGGCACTGGTGCCTGGCGTGCACGGGTCATGCCCGCGCTTGGGGCGCCGCCTGGGGTAACGGGCCGCCGCGGTTGACTTGGCGGTATCGGGTGTGTTCGGGCATGCCGGGCAGTTGAATGGATCAGTGGGCAGCCGGTTTGGGGGGCAACGGCGGGCCGCGGGTCGGGCGGTGGGTTTGCTGCGGATGAGCGGCAGCGCGCAGCAGGCGACGTTCGTGGAGTTGTTCTTCGATCTGGCGGTGGTGTTCGCGCTCGACCGTGTGGTCGCGGGGTCGTTGCCCGGCTTCTTCAGCGACGACCCGGTGCAGCGGTGGGGCAATGCCGGCCGGACGCTGTTGCTGTTCATAACGGTGATGTACCTGTGGACCACCACCGCGTACATCACCGGCCGGTTCGAGCCATACCGAGCGGGCATCCAGGTGATGCTGCTGTTCAGCACCTTCGCCATGATGATCATGGGGACCGCGGTGCCGGGGGCATTCGCCGGTGAAGGTCTGGTGTTCGCGGTGGTGTTCGTGACGACGCGGGTGGCCCGCCCGGCCGTGATCTCGCTGGGTCTTCGGTCGCACCGGTTGCGCCGGTTGTACTGGCGCGTAACGGCGTGGTTATGCCTCGCCGGGGTGTTTTGGGTAGGCGGCGGGATGGCCGTCGGCGCCGCCCAACTGGTGTGGTGGACGGCGGCGGCGGTGGTGGATCTGGGATCGGCGAGGTTGGGCTGGCCAGCGCCCGGGCTGGGTCGGCATCAGAACACCATCTGGCAGCTCGCCGGGCACTACCTGACGAACCGCAACGAACAGCTGTTGATGATCGCCCTCGGTGAGAGCATCCTCGCCGTCGGGATCAGCTACAGCAGCCACCCGCACGACCTCTACAAGACTGCTGGCCTGGTGATCGCTTTCGCCACCACGACACTGCTGTGGCGGGTGTACTTCCACAAGGCCGGAGAGCTGCTGCCCAAGGCCCTCGACGCGGCAGGCGATCCCGCGGTGTGGGGTCGACGAGTCGCGTTCGCGCATGCGCTGATGGTGCTGGGCATCGTCACCACCGCAATTGGATACGAGATTGTGCAGCACAGCCACACCCGGGTGACACACCCATCGTGGCTGGCGGCAATCCTGGGCGGCCCGGCACTGTTCCTCGTCGGCCGGGCCCGCCTGGAGCACCTGGTCTTCGCCCGGGTCTCGCGGCGCAGGATCGTCGGCATCGCCCTGCTGGCCGCAGCGTCACCGCTGATGGGGCAGGCCTCGCCGCTGGCCACCGCGACCACCGCCGCCGCAGTGCTGCTGCTCATCGCCGTGCTGGACTGGCGCAACGCCGCGGGCAAGCCACCGGAGGTCCCGTCGCCGCCCGGCTGACCGCCGCCCGCGATCAAGAGCGGGGCATCGACAGCGACCTCCTAGGACTCGCGGGTTTCCGGCAGGCGGCCCGTAGTCTCAGCCACCGGCCTTCCTCCGCGCCGACTCGGCAGCAGCACGATCGGAGTAGCCGGGGTGTCGGGCGTCGATCAGATCGGCATAGGCGGTCGTTCGCGAGAGGTAGTCGACCACGAAGGGGCAGATTGCGGTGATCGTGCCCTCGCGTGCGCGGATCTCGTCGAGTACTCGCCGGACCATCGCGCCCGCCACGCCCTGGTGTCGATGACTCGACTCGACTTCGGTGTGCCGGAGGGCGTATCGGTTGGGCCTCAGGTGGGTGTAGTAGAGCCAGCCGACCAGCTTGCTGTCGCGGTAGAGCTCAAAGCGGCCATGATCAGGGCTGTCGATCAGCTCCTCGGCTACCAGTGCCCGTCCTTCACTGCTCATCGGCTCACCCTTCCACGTGTAGTTAGGCTGTTCGTGCCCGTGTCGCTGTGCGGGTTGCGCGCAGCGAGGACAGTGAGCAGGGTGGCGACGACGGCAAGTCCGCCGTATCCGAGGACGATCTGCGGCAGCGAGAAGGTGTTCGAGAGTTCCCCGGAGATGAGGCTGGGGAAGGCGGCGCCGCTGTAGCAGAGGACGTAGATGACGCTGAAGATCGCTGCCCGGTCGGCCAGGGTGCTGTCGTGCAGCAGGCCGCGGGTGGCGGCGCTGATGGCGATACCTTGACCGGCGCCGGCGACGATGGTTGCGGCGATGAACAACGCCAGGGTGCCGATGGCGATCGCTGTGATGATGCCGATCCAGCCAGCCAGGAAGACGATCATCCCGATGCGTTGGGCCGCCGCGGAGGTGACCCGGCCGCCGAGGGGAGCGCCGAGAACGCTGGAGGCCATGTAGGCGGCGAACACCAGTCCGAGGGTGAGCGGGCTATGAGTGTGGAGCTGATCTTCGACCAGCGCGGGCACGAAGGCCTGGTAGAAGGCCCCGGTCGCCCAGGTGGCCAGGAACACCGCTGCTGCGACAGGGAGCAGATGCCTGACCCGCGCCGGTACGCGGACCCGCGGCAGCAGTGATCGCCAAGCACCCGGCGTCGGCCCGGCGGTTTCCGGGCTGATGGCGATGAGTGCGGCAGACAGTACGAGGAGACCGGCGCACACCAGGTAGATGAGGTTGCGTGGCCAGGGGCCGAACTGGACCAGGGCGCCGGAGGCGACGGCACCGAGGGTGAGGCCGAGCATGGGTCCCTGGCTGGAGGCGACGGCGGCCAACCACTCCGGCCTGGTGGGTGCGGCGTCAACGATGTAGGAGGTGAGGCTGCTGCTGGCCAAGCCGGTACCGACGCCCATCAGTAGCCGACCGGCCAGCAGGGTGCCGATGTCGTGCACGTTCAGCAGCAGCAGACAGCCCACCAGGAGCAGGCCGAGGCTGGCGATCGCGGTGAGTCGCCGGCCCAGATGATTGGACAGTCGCCCCAGCACCAACAGTGCGGCAATAGTGCCGACGGAGGTGGTGACGACGGCCATCGAGATGCCGGCGTTGGTGAACTTGTCCTCAGCCCGATAGACGTTGAACAGGGGGATCGGCGCGGCCGACGCGGCAAACGAGGCCACCAGGGAGACCACCGCAGCCAAGAATGCCAGCCGGAGCGTTCGGCCCCGGCGAGCCTGGTTGATCACTGGCGCCGTCTTTTGCATCGATACGTGCCCTTCTCGTGGCGTGAACCGGCCCGGAGTTTCCGGAGGCCTCAGGAAGCCGTCGAGCCCCTATGGACGAACGCGGATGACCGTCTTCCCACTGGTCCGCTCGGTCGGGTTGAGGGCGGCGACGGCGTCGTCGAGGGCCGCGACGGTGCCGATGTTCGCCCGCACGCGTCCGTCCCGGACCCGCCGGACGACCTCACCCAGCTGGGCGCGGTCGGACACGACAACGAAGTCGATCGCCAGGCCGTCAACCGGCCGTGCCTCCGGCGGCCCGGTGACGGTCACCAGCGTTCCTCCGGCTCGAACCAGACCCGCGGACCGCTTCTGGATGTCACCGCCGATGACATCGAAGACCAGATCGACTCCGCCGACGTCTTCCAGGGTGTCGTTGTCGAGGTCGACGAACTCGTGCGCGCCGAGATCGACCGCGATCTGCCGGACACTGGCACGTCCGGTGCCGATGACGTGGGCGCCGGCCTGACGGGCGAGCTGGGTCGCCATCGAACCGACTGCGCCGGCCGCGCCGTGCACCAGAACGCTCTGTCCCGCCAGGAGGTGGCCGTGATCGAACAGCCCCTGCCACGCGGTCAGGCCCGCCATCGCGATGCCAGCACCCACCGTGAAGTCGACGTCGCCCGGCAGCGGCGCGAGGTTGCGTGCCTCGACGACTGTGTACTCGGCGAGGGTGCCGTCGCGTGTCCAGTCCGTGATGCCGAACACCCGCTGTCCCACGGACAGGCCGGTTGTGCCATAGCTGAGGGCGGTGACCACACCGGCCACCTCGTGTCCGGGGATCGACGGCGTGCGGTCGAAGCCGCGGCGCTCGATCCAGGTCGACGGCCACTCCAGCTCGTTCCCGGTGAACCCCGACGCATGAACGTCAACGACGACATCGCCGTAGTTCGCGCCCTCCAAACTCGCGAGCCTAGCTGCGTCGGGGTCGGGCCGCTCCGCCAGCGTCAACCCAGCCGTTCCCGCGGTCCGGTCCGTCGCCACGATCGCTCTCATCTGAATGCCTCTCCGTATCAGTCCTCGCCTACCCCGCTACGACGTAACGGGGTCTGCTGGGTCCGCGTCCTTGCGGCCGCTGATGATGGTCTTGCTCCCGACCGGCCCGGTCGGGTTGAAGGCGGCAACGACGTCGTCGAGGGCCGCGAGGCCGCTGCTGTTCGTCCGCACGACGCACGCGAGCGACGAGCTCCGTGGCCACCCGATCGCGTCGGTAGGCGGGTCAACCCAGGTCGTCAGCAGCACGACACGGCCGCCCACGAATCGGTACGAGAGCTCAGTGATCGCTTCGGCGCCTAGGGCGGCGGAACAGCGACCGCGCTCTGCGTCGTTGATGACACCGAGCTCCCAGCTGGATTCAGGACAAATGGGGGCGACCCTGGCTTGCTCCCGGGTGCTCGGGGTCGATGAGGTCGGCGTACTCGGGGTGGTGATCGATGAAGGTGCGCACGATCGGGCACATGATGGTGACCCTCTTGCCCTGCACGCGCACGTCGTCGAGGACGCGTCGGATCAGCTCGGTGGCGATGCCCTGTCTGCGGAACTCGGGGGACACCGCGGTGGCCAGCAGCACGAGTCGGTTGTCTCCGGCGACGTTGTAGGTCAGGCCGGCCACCTCCTGGCCCCCGGCAATGGCGTCGTAGATGCCGAGCTTCTCGTCGTTGACGACTTGGAAGTCGAACGCGGGGACGTGGGGATCGTCGATCACCTCGTCGATGAGGACGGTCTGGTCCCGGCTGAGGGTGCCGCTCTCGCCGGGGTACTCGAAGGCGTAGCGGGTCGGATCGGTTGCGTCGGTCACGCGTGGCGCGCCTTCGTTGATGGCCATCAGGTCACTCCCGGGTCGTGGCGGTGGTCGTACTCGCCCAGTCGCATGTCGTCGATGGGAGGCCAAGGCCCAGCCACCGACGTACTTCGCGCTCCTGCAGGGGTCGTTCTCGTGGTGGGGTGTGCCGAGCCCTCACGAGCGAACGCGGATGATCGTCTTTCCCTTGATCCGCTCGGTCGAGTTGAAGGCGGCGACGGCGTCGTCGAGGGTCGCGACGTTGCCGATGTGAGTCCGCAGCCGACCATCCCTGATCCGCTGGACGACCTCACCGAGCTGCGCGCGATCGGCCTCGACAACGAAATCAACCGTCAGGCCGTCCGCCGGCTGTGCTTCGGGCGGGCCGGCAATGGTCACGAGCGTTCCTCCGGCTCGGACCAGACCCGCAGAACGCTTCTGGATGTCGCCGCCGATCACGTCAAAAACCAGATCCACGCCGGCGATGTCCTCCAGGGCGTCGTCGCCGAGGTCGACGAACTCCTGCGCGCCGAAGTCGAGCGCGGTCTGGCGGTCCGCGGCACGTCCGGTGCCGATGACGTAGGCGCCGGCCTCTCTGGCCAGCTGAGTCACCAGCGAACCGACCCCACCGGCCGCACCGTGTACGAGGACGCTCTGCCCCGCCTGGAAACGGCCGTGCACGAACAGTCCCTGCCACGCGGTCAGGCCTGAGATCGGGAGGCTCGCGCCCACCGTGAAGTCGACGTCGCCGGGCAGCGGCGCGAGGTTGCGTGCCTCGACGGCCGCGTACTCCGCGAGGGTGCCGTCGCGAGTCCAGTCCGTCAGGCCGAACACCCGCTGTCCCACCGACAGTCCCGTCGTGCCATACCCGAGGGCGCTGACCACCCCGGCCAGCTCGTGTCCGGGGATCGACGGTGTCCGGTCACGGCCGAGTCGATCGGTCCAGGTCGAAGGCCACGTCAGCTCACCCGGAGTGAATCCCGATGCATGGACCTGAACCACGACGTCGTTCAGCGCCGGTGTCGGCTCAGGCCGCTCCACCAGCGTCATCCCGGCCATTCCCGCAGCCTGGTCCTTCACCACGATCGCTTTCATGGGAATTGTCTCCTCGGTCATGTGTGCCTTGGCGGAAAGCTGCGGGCATGGGAAAGCCCGTTACGACAGCTGATGTGAGGGGGCATGGGACGCAGCCGGTCGATCCGGACAGCGCTGACCCGCTACGTGCATCGATGGGCGCGCTCACGACGAACGCGGATGACCGTCTTCCCCGCCGGACGCCCCGAAGCTAATCGCGGCTAAACTGGTCTGTCAAGTCCAATCTCGCGGTCAAGCGGCTGCTACTGTAGCAGCAATCTAAAGCAGTTCAGCCGCCGTGAGGGCGGTGCTTGGAGGACCGCTTCCGAACTCCTAATCCGGACCTTATGGTCCAGTAAGGTTGTGGAGTGTGCCCGCGGGAATGAAACCGGCCCGTCGGGTGTCTGCACTCTTGCGCGAACAGGTGCGTTTCGCCTGGTTCCCCAGCTTCGCGCCGGAAGGCCGGGAAGGGAGAGCTGTGCCCAGTGCCACAGGAACCGAAAGCCGCTTCACGAGGGCGATCGCCACGACGACCGTCGTCGAGCGCGAACACGTCTTCAACGACGGCACCAGCACTGACACCGACGACAACTAGGGAGACGACGTGACCACCGAAAAGGCGATCCTCGCCGGCGGCTGCTTCTGGGGAATGGAGGAGCTGTTCCGCCGCCAGCCCGGCGTCGTGTCCACGCGCGTCGGCTACAGCGGCGGCGACGTCCCGAACGCCACCTACCGCAACCACGGAACCCATGCGGAGTCCATCGAGGTCGTCTACGACACCGAGAAGACCGACTTCCGTGCGCTGCTCGAGTTCTTCTTCCAGATCCATGACCCCTCGACGAAGAACCGCCAGGGCAACGACATCGGCAGCAGCTACCGCTCGGCGATCTTCTACACCAGCGACGAGCAGAAGCGGGTCGCCGAGGACACGATCGCCGATGTCGACGCCTCGGGCCTGTGGCCCGGCAAGGTCGTCACCGAGGTCACCCCGGCAGGCGACTTCTGGGAGGCTGAGCCCGAGCACCAGAATTACCTGCAGACCTACCCCGACGGTTACACCTGCCACTTCCCCCGTCCCGGGTGGAAGCTCCCCAGGCGGACGACGGCCTGACACCTCCGGCGCGCGGACCCCGGGTCCGCGCGCCGGCCCCGGTGATGTGTCAGCGATACCCGTGCCGGGTCGTGACGCCGAGAGTGGCGCCCTGAAGATCATCTCAACCGTTCAGTGCGGCCGGGCTGGTCCCCGCTGACCTCCGGCGCGCCGCTCACGACCCATCGTCGGGTAGCTCCTGAGCAGCAGCGCTGGCGCAGCGGGGACCGACAGGTCCAGGAAAGGTCCGCCCGTCGATGATCTCGCGGACATGGCATCCGTTCCACCAGGCTGGCGGCACACGCGTTCGTCCTTCGTCATCCCGCGAAAGCGACATGACGACGAATGGACTCCGTAGTCTCATTATCCAGAGATGATCTGGCTCGCTGGATAGACTTGGCCGATGAGCGACGAGCAGGTGGCTGCGCCGACGAATAGGCGGAGGATCAGTCAACGGGGCATCGCGACCCGAGAGCGGATCCTCGAGGCGGCGAACCGGCTGATGTTCGTGCGCGGAGTGAACGCGACGACCCTTGACGACGTCCGCGAGGCAAGCCAGACCAGCAAGTCTCAGCTCTACCACCACTTCGCCGACAAGCAGGAACTCGTGCGGGCGTTGGTCAAATATCGAGGCGCGCTTGTGCTTCAGCGCGAGCGCGGAGGGCTCGAACGACTGAGATCGTTTTCAGGGTTGGTCCGGTGGCGTAACGCGCTGGTCCAGGCCAACTCGCTGAACAACGGCAGATACGGGTGCGGCCTCGGGTCAATGGCCGTCGAGCTGTCCGATCAAGATGAGCAGGCTCGATCGATGCTGCTGGAGACGTTCGCGGCATGGGAAAAGCTGATCAGTGATGGTCTGCACCGGATGCGGGACAGCGGTGCACTGCGCCAGGACGCCGACCCGGAGAAGTTGGCCACGGGGTTGATGGCAGCGTTGCAAGGCGGCTACCTGCTGGCGAACGCCGCGCACAACGTCGCACCCATGGAAGTCGCGCTGGACATGGCACTGGAACACATCAAGTCGTTCCTCTCGCAGCCGTCCGGCGAGCCGACCCGCTAATCGAGCCCTCGTCATCGTGATCAGGCTGGTCACGGCGGGTGCGAGCAGCCTGGATATCGATGACAACGCGACACGATGGCCGACAGTAGGTGCCGGCCGTCTTCACCCGCGGTGAGAAAGCGGTCATCAAGTCGCTCCACGCATCGTTGGATCGCCTCGTACTACGACTGCGTATCCCAGCCTTAACGGACTGATGGGTCCATCATCGGGTTCCTGGCGCTGATTGGTCCCAGCCGTGTCTCGATGGTCTCAACCGCCCATCAATGCAGCTAAAGCGACCCTGGGTGATGGGTCCGTGAGGGCCTAGCGGCTCCGGCAACTAGCGGTTATCTGGACTACTGAGTCCATGCGAGCTAGCCTGCGGAGGTACTTGGTCGCGGGGTGATGCGCCCAGCCACAGCCCCCGCTCAAACGGCGGCTCGGCTGCTGCTGGATCCGCGTACCTGGACCGTCATTACCAGGATCTACAGGAAGGCGCGGCTCATGGAAACCGATCAGGATCGTGTCGTCGCATCCGCCCGAGCTGTCCTTCCGGCCACTGAGCGCCGGCGCACGGACATCACCACCCGCGGCTTCACGTTCGTCGCCGATGAACCGCACAACGGCGCACTCGGCGAAGGCCCGACGCCGACGGAGTACCTGTTGATGGCGCTCGCGTCGTGCACTGCTCAGACGCTCAGGCAGTACGTCGACTACAAGTACGACACCGCCGGTGACATCACCGTCGAGATCGACTACCACGAGCCCGAGCAGGAAGGCGCGGAGCGTTACCTGCAGCGCACGATCACGCTGAGCGAAGAACCTGACCCCGACGATTTGAAGGTGATGCATGACATTGCCGAGAAGTCCCCGGTGACCCTGTTGATCCAGTTCGCCTGGAGCGTCAGGACCGAGTTCGTCGGGCCGCGCTGAAATCAGGCCGCTTGCTGCTCGGCGATCACGGCCGAGCAGCAAGCAGTGGTCGTTCCCGCCCGGGCGGCGACGGTGTTTCCGTCGACGGCGACAGCTCGAACGCGATGCGGCGCCTTACATGCGGCGTAGCTCCTGAGTCCTGGCGGACTGCGGCGGACTCGTGCCGTCAGCTCAGAACAGGGCCGGTGCGGTCGGCTCGGTAACGCTTGAGCGTCTGCCGAGCAGGGCGATGTGCGCGGTCGTCCCGACCATGAGCTCACGGGTAGTCGTCCGCAGCCTGCAGGGACCGGCGGGCCTCGTCGCACCGTCCGCAGCTGGCCCCGGCCGGGGCAGCGCGATCAGTACTGAACCGAGGGGTCGCGTGCCCGCATCGCTGCACGTGATCTAGCTATCCACGCTGGCCCGGCCAGCGCGCCGGAAGGTGACGTGTGACCGAAACCAAGATGAGCGGCCGAACGGTCTGGAAGCCGGAACTAGCGGCACCGCTGCGAGCCTTCCTGCGGACTGAGTCCGGCAGCGCCGGCGTGCTCGTGGCCGCCATCGTCGCCGCACTGCTCTGGGCCAACATCGACCCCGGCTCCTACGAAGCCGTCTGGCGTACCCAACTGTCCCTACGCCTCGGGCACCTCGAGCTCTCCCGCGACCTGCACACCTGGATCAACAGCGGTTTGATGACTCTGTTCTTCCTGGTCGTCGGCCTTGAGACGCGGCGCGAGTTCGACCTCGGCGACCTACGCGACCGGCGACGTTTCGTGCTGCCCAGCGTGGCCGGCGTGATCGGCATGCTGATCCCGGTGCTGATCTTCCTGATGATCAACCACGGCGGGCCGGGCGCGCATGGCTGGGGCGTGGCTATGTCGACCGACACCGCCCTCGCGTTGGGCCTGCTGGCACTGCTCGGCCGGGGCGTGCCCGACCGGGTCCGGATTTTCCTGCTCACCGTGTTCGTGGTCGACGACTTGATTGCCCTCATCGTCATCGCCCTGGTCTACAGCGACGACATCAAGATGATGCCGATCGTGGTGGCCGTGGCGGCGTTCGCGGTCATGCTGGCCATCCGCGCAGCCGGCGTCCGACGTGGCGCTGCGTACGTGCCGCTCGCCGCCGTGATGTGGGGCGCGCTGTTGGTCAGCGGAGTCGACCCGGTCGTGGCTGGGCTGGCCATCGGGTTGACTGCGTTCGCCTACTCTCCCGGCCGAGCTGAGCTCGAGCAGGTCAGCGGGCTGTTCCGGTCGTTCCGTGAGCAGCCGACGCCCAAGCTCGCGCGTACGGCATCGATCGGCCTCGCGAACACGCTGTCGCCCAACGACCGCCTTCAGCGGATCTACCACCCCTGGTCCAGCTACGCCATCGTGCCGCTGTTCGGCCTGGCCAACGCTGGCATCAGGATCGACGGCCCGTTCCTGGCCCAGGCGTTCACGTCGCCGGTCACCTGGGGCGTACTGCTCGGGTATGTCGTCGGCAAGCCGCTCGCCGTGATCGGCACCTCGGCCGGGCTCACCTGGATCTCCCGCGGTCGGATCCGTCCGGCCGTGGGCTGGGCGGGCGTGCTCGGCAGCGGCACGATCGCCGGTGTCAGTTTCACGGTGTCGCTGCTGATCGCGAGCCTGGCCTTCACCGGCGACCAACTGGCCGAGGCCAAAGTCGGGGTGCTCAGCGCCGCGATCGTATGCTCAGCGCTGACCTGGACCGCGTTCCGTGTCACCAACATGTTGCCCAGGGACAAGCACATCCGGGCGCTCTTCGGCGACATGACGGAGCTGATCGACCTCATCCCGGAGGTCGATGAGAAGCAGGACCACGTCCGCGGCCCAGCCAATGCGTCGGTGACGCTGGTGCAGTACGGCGACTTCCAGTGCCCGTACTGCGGGAAGGCCGAGCCAGCCGTCCGGCAGTTGCTGGGCCACGCCGACCTGCGTTTCGTGTGGCGTCACCTGCCGCTGCCAGACGTGCACCCGCAAGCCCGGCTCGCAGCCGAGGCCGCCGAAGCAGCGGCCGCCCAGGGCAAGTTCTGGCAGATGCACGACCTGCTGCTCGACCACCAGGACAAGCTGAACATCACTGACCTGATCAGATACGCCGGCGACCTCGGTCTGGATCAGGAACGTTTCCACGACGATCTGACAAGTCACGCCCACGCCGCCCGCATCGAAAGCGACATCGACTCCGCCGACAACAGCGGAGTGTCCGGCACCCCGACGTTCTTCATCAACGGCCGCCGCCACTACGGCGCCTACGACATCACGACCTTGGCCGCCGCCATTCGTATGGCCCGAGCCCGCGCCCACCTCGGCCGCGAGGCACCAGCGACCCGTAAATAGGCGCGTTCCGTTGACTCTCGCTCAGGCATCGGCAGCCGTTGGAAACACGTGCCCGTGTCCGAGGCGAGCGGGCGACGCACCAGGTCGGATCGACGTGGGGAACGAGCGGCGGGCTCAACCGCGGGCTTGCCGCCCCGCCACGTCCCGCACCTGGGCCCCCGCCTCACTGATCGGCACGCCGTTGCGCTGCCGACAGCCCGGGGGAGAGGCCAGGGCCCGCGCCACAGTGGCAGCGCCGGCCCTCAGGGGCCAGGTGGCGGATCGTGGGCTGCGGCTGGCAGACGACGCCGACCGTGTGATTCGTCGATCATTACCCGGTGCGGCCCCTGGTGCTGGCCGCTCGTCGGCACCCGCAGGATCGGGTGCCGGCGGCCCCACCGTCCCCTGCTCAGCGGGCCTTCTTCGTCGCCCGTTTGCGAGGCGGCGTCAACAGCTCGGCGATCGCCGAGATCGCGGACGGCACCAGGCGGTAGTACGCCCACACGCCCCGCTTCTCGCGCTCGAGCAGGCCCGCTTCGGTGAGGATCCGAAGGTGATGACTGACGGTCGGCTGGGACAGACCAAGCGGCGCGGTGAGGTCACTCACGGACGCCTCGCCCTCCGGGGATGACTGGATCAGACTGAGCAGTCGCAGCCGGGCCGGGTCGGCGAAGGCCTTCAGCACTCCCGCGAGCCGCTCGGCATCCGCACGCTTGATCGGCTCGCCGGCAAGCGGCGAGATGGCAGGGGTGGCAGTTTTCGCAGTTCCCACGCTCCCATCGTTGCACCAACGCCGGGGACATGCCGGTACAACCAGGACCGGGTCATCATCAGTTGCCGGCAGGGAGCCATGGTGGCCCATACCGGCCATGTCCGTGGCCGTGCCGGTGTCGGCACCGGCCCAGCGCGTCGCGGATCTTGGACCACTCGGCGCACAGCCAAGGCGACGGTCACCGACATCGCCGCCCGACTGCGCGGACAGCCGTAGACCCGAGCCCCCGCCGGCTCGGCCGGCCTCGGGCGGCGTCGGTCAGGGCAGGGCGGCCAGGTACCGCTCGGCGTCGAGGGCGGGTGAGCCGCCCACCGGCAGGCGCCGGCGGGCGACCGTGCGGGCGGGTGTCAGGCGGTGGGGTGCAGCTCGGCGAGCAGCGTCTCCACCCGGTTGCGGATCTCGTCCCGGATGGGGCGTACCGCGTCGACGCCCTTGCCGGCGGGGTCTTCGAGCTTCCAGTCCTCGTACCGCTTCCCAGGGAAGACGGGGCAGGCGTCGCCGCAGCCCATCGTGACGATGATGTCCGAGGATTCCGCCGTCTCGTACTCGAGGAGCTTGGGGGTCTGGTCGGTGATGTCGATGCCGACCTCCCGCATGGCCTCGACGGCGGCCGGGTTCACGGTCGCGGCCGGGGCGGAGCCGGCGGAGCGGACCTCGACGCTGTCGCCGGCGAGGTGGCGCAGCCACCCGGCGGCCATCTGGGAGCGGCCGGCGTTGTGGACGCAGACGAACAGGACGCTGGGCTTGTCGTTCATGAGGTGCCTTCCGTGCAGTCCGAGTCGCGGGGCCGGTTGACCGGCACGTCGTTGAGGTCGAGGAACAGATGGTGGTCCGGGTTGCTGTCGCGGTCGAGCGTCCGGTAGCGGCCCGGGTCGTGGCGGCGGTTGAACAAGCCGGGCGAAACCTGGGCCGCGCTGGGGTCGTGTGGGTTCTCTGTCATGAGCGGTGGTTGACGGTGGCGTCCTCGTCGGCGGGGACGACGACCTGGTCGGCGGCGGCGCCGGCGTCGGGGTAGAGGGCGGCGAGCAGGCCGACACCGACCGCGAGGCCGACGAGCTGCGCCACGACGAAGCCGGGCACGGACGTGGGGGCGATTCCGGCGAAGGTGTCGGTGAAGGCGCGACCGATGGTGACCGCCGGGTTGGCGAACGAGGTCGACGAGGTGAACCAGTACGCGGCCCCGATGTAGGCGCCGACGGCCGCGGGGGCGACCGCGGCGCGGCCGGAGCGGGCGAGGGCGAAGATCAGCAGGATCAACCCGGTGGTGGCGACGACCTCCCCGAGCCACAGGTTGCCGGCCGACCGGTCCTTGCTGGCGAAGTCGACGGCGGCCAAGTTGAACATCAGGTTCGCCAACACCGACCCCGCGATCGCGCCGAGGACCTGGGCCAGGACGTAACCGCCCAGGTCGCGGGCGGTGAGCCCGGTACCGGCGCGGCGGCCGAGGAACCAGTCGGCGGCGGACACGACCGGGTTGAGATGCGCTCCGGACACCGGGCCGAAGATCAGGATCAGCGCGCCGAGGGCGAACGCGGTGGCGGTGGAGTTCTCCAGCAACTGCAGGCCCACGTCGTCGGGGGAGAGGGTGGTGGCCATGATGCCGGAGCCGACCACGGCGGTGACCAGCAGGGCGGTGCCGGTGAACTCGGCCAGCAGGCGCCGTCGAAGTGCGATGGCCATCAGTCTGTTCTCTCCCATGGTGTTGCTGTCCAGGATGGTCGGGCGCGGCGTCGGCCACCACGCCGCGCACGTCGTGGAGGCACTCGCCGCACAGGCGAGCGACCGTCCTCGCCCCGCACGGCCACGGGCGGGCAGCCGCTCAACAGTGGCCCGACATCGCGGGCCGGCATTGACAGGATGGCCGCGCGAAAGCACAAGGCGCCGCGCGATGCGGCGGCGGCCTACCGCTGCGAGGCGGCCGTCGGCTCGATCGACAGCAGGCCGGCGAGCTGGCGCAGGATCTGCGGCCGGGCCCGGTAGTAGACCCAGGTGCCCCGCCGCTCGGCGTCCACCAGGCCCGCCTCGCGCAGCGTCTTGAGATGGTGGGAGATCGTCGGCCCGGTCAGGTCGAACGCCGGCGTCAGGTCGCACACGCACGCCTCGCCGTTCTCGGCGGAAGCGATCATCGACATCAGCTGCAGCCGTACCGGGTCGCCGAGGGCCTTGAACGCGGGCGCGAGCACAGCGGCCGTCTCGGCCGGTACCCGGCGCTGCGCCAGCGGGGGGCAGCACGGCGTGTCGGCGTTGAGGTCGACGAGGGGGAGCGGGGCCTGTTGCTTCGACATGCCTCTAGGTTGACATCTCTCTAATCAGCGTGCAAGTCTCTGGTTAGACGGACGTCAAGACAGGCGTCCCGTGGAAATGAGGCTCGTCATGTTCGGCTTTACGCGTCGCCGGCCCTCAGCCGTGGCTGGGGTCCGGTTCTGCGACTCCTGTGCTCGGGTGTCCACTCCTGACCAGCGAGTCGATCGCCTCTACGACCGTGCCCGCACAGCCGCCTACACGCTGGTCAGCCCCCGCTGAGGAGAGGACCCGACATGTCCGAGAACACCCCCACCGTCGGCGGCTTCGCCGGCGACCCCGCCGCCGCCCTGCAGGTCACCGGCTCCGGCGCCTGCTGCGGCAGCCCCGCCCAGGGCGTCGGCGCGATCCTCCCGCCGGCCGGCGGGAGCGCGACCAGCGACCCCTGCTGCGGCACCCGGCAGGCCGCACAGCAGGCCGACTCGTGCTGCGGGACGCAGGCCAGGACCGACGCGATCGCCACCGGACAGGGATGCTGCTCATGACCACCCGCACCGACCTCGCGAGCCTGCTCGACCAGGTCAGCGCCGGCCGGATGACCGCCACCGTCGCCACCCTGGCCTCCGACCCCCTGGCCGGTCGGCGCGTCGGCTCGCCCGGCGGCGCGGCGGCCCGCGCCTGGCTCGTCGACCACCTCACCGGCCTTCACGGTGAGGTCCGCACCGAGGACTTTCCCGTCCGCGCGGTGCCGCAGGTGTACGAGGCGCCGGCGGTCACCTGGGGAAACCGTAACGACTCCCACCAGTTGGTGTTCGGCCGGCAGGTCGCAATCCACCCCGCCTCCGCCGACACCGCCGACCCCACCCGCGGCCCGCTCGGCCTCGCCGGCACGGACGACCCGGCCGGGCGGTGGCTCGTCGTGCCGGCCGAGATGAGCCTGTTCGACGCCTACCGCGACACCCACGGCGCGGCCGGCCTGCTGGTCCGTCGCCCGGTTGACGCCGAGGGCTGGCAGTTCACCATGCTCGCCGGACCGGATCCCGGGCCGCTGCCGGTGCTCACCCTCGACCCGGACACCCATCACGTCGTCCTCGCCGCCGCGGCCACGGGCGCCGGCTGGCTGGACGGGGCCACGCCGCTTCGCCGCGACGACGTCACCGGCACGAACGTTCTCGCCCGACCCCGACAGCCCACCCCCGGGGCCGTGGACCTGCTGTTGACCGCGCACTACGACGGCGTCGGCGACCACCCGGGGCTTCGCCTGCCCGCGGCATCGGACAACGCCACCGGCGTCGCCGTGGTCCTCGAAGCCGCCCGCATCCTCGCCGCCGGACTCCCCGCAGGTGTCGGGTTGTCCGTCGCGCTGCTCGACGGCGAGGAGGTCGGGGCGCTCGGCTCCGCCCACCACGCCACCCAACTCCGCGCCGAAGGCGCCGCACCGCTGGTCATCAACGTCGACGGCGCCGGTCGCCTGGACGGGGCGGCGGCAGTCGAGGCCGGCGGCCCCGCCCACCGCCTTCTGGCGCTGCTGGACCAGGCCGGTCGGCACACCGGCGTCCCCCTGGCGGCGGGCCCGGTGGCATCGGACAACCGCCGCTACGGCGGAGCGGGCCTTGCTGCGGTCGGCGTCGGCGCCGGGATGGGCGGCTACCACAGTCCCGCCGACACCCCCGACAAGGTCGACCCTGCCACCCTGACCGCGATCGCCCGCCTCGTCGTCGCCACCGCCCACCTCGCCGGGACGGCGCCTGCTACGCTTCCATCGCCAATCGGCGATAAACGATAAAAGGAGTGGTGGTGGACGACCTCCTCGACCGGGACACCGCGCAGACCTATGCCTCGTGGTTCCGGGCCCTCGCGGACCCGACCCGGGTGCAGATCGTGGAGTACCTGGCCCGACACGCCCGGCCGATGAGCGTGGGGGAGATCGTCGCCGCCGTCGGGCTCGCCCAGTCCACCGTCTCCCAGCACCTGAAGATCCTGACCGAGGTGCGGTTCGTGCTCGTCGAGCCGGTCGGCACCGCCCGTCACTACCGCGTCAACGACGCCTGCGTCAGCTGCTTCCCGTCCGCCGCCGACGTCGTCATGGGCCGTCCCGCCCCCAACCCGATCGGAGCCTGCTGATGGTCGACATCACCGTCCGCCCGATGACCTCGGACGACGCCGATCGAGTCCTCGCCATCTACCAGGCCGGCCTCGACGGCGGTGACGCCAGCTTCGAGACCACCGCACCGACCTGGCGGGCATTCGACGAGACCCGGCTGATTGACCACCGCTTCGTGGCCGTCGACGCGGACGACACCGTGATCGGATGGGTGGCGGTGTCGGCGACGTCGAGCCGGGCGGTCTACGCCGGGGTGGTCGAGCACTCCGTCTACGTCGATCCCGCCGCCCAGGGCCGCGGGGTGGCCCGGCTGCTGCTGAACGCCCTGATCGCCTCCACCGAGGCCGCCGGCATCTGGACCATCCAATCCGGAGTCTTCCCGGAGAACACCGCCAGTCTCGCCTTGCACCAGCGGGTTGGCTTCCGCGTCATCGGCACCCGCGAACGGGTCGGACGGCACCACGGCCGGTGGCGCGACGTGATCCTGCTCGAGCGGCGCAGCCCCGCCATCTGAACCCCTTCAGCTCCGCATGTCCCAGCACCACTGCACCTTTCTGATTCGATAGTTTTCAACACAGAGGAGTTTTCCGATGACCGTCCTGACCGAGCTGCCCGTCGTGGTGATCGGCGCGGGCCCGGTGGGTCTGGCCGCCGCCGCCCACCTGCACGACCGCGGCCTGCCCTTCCTTGTCCTGGAGGCCGGCGACACCGCCGGCGCGGCCGTGCGGCAGTGGGGGCACGTTCGGGTCTTCTCCCCGTGGCGGTACAACGTCGACCAGGCCGCCCGCCGACTCCTCGACGACGCCGGCTGGGTCGCCCCGGCCGAGGACGCCCTGCCCACCGGCGCGGAGCTGGTCACCGACTACCTCCAGCCCCTCGCGGAGCTGCCGCAGCTCAAGCCCCACCTGCGCTACGGCGCCCGGGTGGAAGCGATCAGCCGGCTCGGCCTGGACCGGCTGCGCACCGCCGGTCGCGAACAGACGCCGTTCCTGATCCGCCTCGCCGACGGCGACGAGTTGCTCGCCCGGGCGGTCATCGACGCATCCGGAACCTGGGGCACCCCCAACGTCCTCGGCGCCTCCGGCCTGCCCGCCCGGGGCGAGAAGAACGGCGCCGCGTTCCTCGAGCACGCACTGCCCGACGTGCTCGGCGCGGACCGGGACCGCTTCGCCGGCCGGCACACCCTCGTCGTCGGCGCCGGCCACTCCGCCGCGAACACCCTGCTCTCCCTCGCCGAGCTGGCCGCCACCGAGCCGGGCACGGAGGTGACCTGGGCGATCCGCTCGGCCAGCCCGACCCGCACCTACGGCGGCGGCGACGCCGACGCCCTGCCCGCCCGCGGCGCGCTGGGCTCGCGGCTGCGGGAGCACGTCGACGCCGGCCGGATCCGGCTGCTCACCGGCTTCTCCGTGCACGCGCTCACCCCGACCGGCGGCCGGGTCGCCGTGGTCGTCCGGCACGCCGACGGCAGCGACGAGCAGGTTGTGGTCGACCGGATCGTCGCCGCCACCGGCTTCCGTCCCGACCACTCCATCGCCGCCGAGCTGCGCCTGGACCTCGACCCGGTCATGGGCGCCACCCGGGCGCTGGCACCGCTGATCGACCCCAACGAACACTCCTGCGGCACCGTGCCCCCGCACGGCGTCGACGAACTCGCCCACCCGGAGGCGGGCTACTACGCCGTCGGGATGAAGAGCTACGGCCGCGCGCCGACGTTCCTCATGGCCACCGGCTACGAACAGGTCCGCTCCGTCGTCGCCGCCCTCGCCGGGGACTGGGACGCCGCCCGCGACGTCCAGCTCGACCTGCCCGAAACCGGGGTCTGCAACAGCAACCCCGCCGACTCCACCGGCACCGACAGCTGCTGCGGCCCCGCCCCGGCAGCCCAGCCGGCCGGCAAGGGTCTGGCCACCGGGATCTCCGGCGGGCTGCTGTCCGCACCGCTGAACCTCATCAGCCTCGACACCCCGACCAGCGGCCAGACCGGCGGCTGCTGCGCCAGCTGATGACCACCACCATGGTGCCCGCCGACCCGACCGTCGGCGGGCGCCACGGATGGCGCATCGTCGCCGCCCTCGCCATCACCTCCACCACCGGCTACGGCACCCTCTACTACGCGTTCGCCGTCCTGCTCGGTCCCATGGCCGCCAGCCTCGGCGCCTCCACCACCGCGGTCACCGGAGCGCTGACCGCCAGCGTTCTCGCCGGCGCGCTGATGGCCATCCCCGTCGGGAGGTGGCTCGACCGGCACGGCGGACGAGCCCTCATGACCGCCGGCTCGATCACCGCCACCGCACTCCTGATCGCCTGGTCCCAGGTCCAGACCACCGGGCAGCTCTACGCCGTCATGATCGGCATCGGCATCACCGGCGCGATGGTCCTCTACGAACCCGCCTTCGCGGTCATCATCTCCTGGTTCACCCCCGACCGACGCTCCACCGCGCTGCTCGCGGTCACCGTCGTCGCCGGGTTCGCCAGCACCATCTTCATGCCCCTCACCGGCATGCTGGTCGCGCACCTCGGCTGGCGCGGCGCGCTACTCACCCTTGCCGCCATCCACGGCACGGTGAACATCCCCCTGCACGCCCTCACCATCCGCACACCGCACACCGCCGCACCCACCCCTACGGCGCGACCTGAACACACCCTGCGGCGGGCCGCGGCCGGCGCCGCGCTGCGCGATCCCGGGTTCTGGATCCTCGCCGCCGCCCTCATCGCGCACGGCGCCGCCACGAGCACCATCGGCGTGCACCTCGTCGGTTACCTCACCAGCCGGGGCCACCCCGCCACCTTCGCCGCCACCATTGCCGGCCTGCTCGGCGTCCTGTCCGTCACCGGACGGCTCGTTCTCACCGGCGCGCGTCGCCGCATCCGGGTCACCACCGTCGTGGCCACGGTCTTCGCCATCCAGGCCGTCGCTGCCCTCGCCATGCCCTTCACCGCCGGAACCCGCGTCGGGGCCATCGTCACCGTCACCGGATTCGGGCTCGGCTTCGGCATCGCCAGCCTCGCCACCCCGGCACTGCTCGCCGACCGCTACGGCACCACCGCCTACGCCACCATCGCCGGACGACTCGCCGCCCCCGTCACCACCGCCAAAGCCGCCGCACCCCTGCTTGCCGCCGCGCTCCTACCGCACGGCGGCTACCACCTACTGCTTGCCGCCGTCACCACCGCATGTCTTCTCGCCGCCATCGGCATGCGCTTTATGGGGCAGAGCAGAACCGACCGGGGCGAGCACGACGACGAGACCGGCTGACTGCCCAGGAGCCTGCGTTCCCTCCGTCGATCATTCGTGGCCCGTAATCCGCGCAGCTGAGGTTCGTCTCGGGCACTACACCTGCACCCTTGGCGCTACCGTGGCCCTGACCGGTGGGTGCCATCCTCGCCGCTGAACCAGGGGGCTGCCGATGACGGGCGGTGCGGGCTCCGAGGTGGAGGTGCTGGTGGTCGGCGCGGGGCCGACCGGCCTCACCATGGCCGGGCAACTAGCCCGGCACGGCGCGCGGGTGCGCGTGGTCGACCGGGCGTTCGACCGGGTACACGAGTCGCGGGCGCTGGCGGTCCAGCCGCGCACGTTGGAGGTTCTCGCCGGGTTCGGACTGGCCGACGAGATGGTGGCGGCCGGCAACCCGGCGGTCCGGTTGACCCTGCACGCGGGCCGGCGGCAACGTTCGGTGCCGCTGTTCGACCTGGGCCTGCCCGACACGGCGTACCCGTATCTGCTGTTCCTGTCCCAGGCGGAGACCGAACGGCTGCTCGGCGAGCACCTCGCGACGCTCGGCGTTCGCGTCGAACGCGGCGTCGAACTGGTCGGCCTGGACCGTACCGATCAGGCCGCCGTCGCGACGCTGCGCGACCGCGACGGCCGCGAGGAACAGGTGTCGGCCCGATACGTGGTCGGCTGCGACGGTGCGCACAGCGCGGTGCGGCAGTTCGCCGGGATCGGCTTCGAGGGTGGCGCGTACCCGCAGACGTTCGTCCTGGCCGACCTGGAGGTCGACGGCGTCGAACCGGGCGCGGCACACGCCTTCCTCGCCGGGCGGGGGCTGCTGTTCCTCTTCCCGCTCGGGCGCCCGGCCAGTTGGCGGATGGTGGCGATGCGACCCTTGAACGACGCGACCCCGCCGAGCGCGCCGGTCCACCTCACCGAGCTGCAGGCGCTGGCCGACGCGTACGCCGGCGGCGCGCTGCGGCTGCACGACCCGCTGTGGGCGACGAACTTCCGGCTGCACCATCGGGCCGCCACCGCCTATCGGGCCGGACCGGTGTTCCTGGCCGGGGATGCCGCGCACATCCACAGCCCCGCCGGCGCGCAGGGCATGAACACCGGGATCCAGGACGCGGTGAACCTCGGCTGGAAACTCGCCCAGGCCCTGCACGCCGACGCCGACCCGGCGCTGCTGGACAGCTACCACGCGGAGCGGGCCCCGGTCGGCCGGATGGTGCTCCGGTTCAGCGACCGGGCCTTCACCGTCGCCACGACCACCAACCCGCTGGTCCGCTTCGCCCGGACCCGGCTCGCACCCGCCCTGCTGCCGGCGGTCCTCGCGCCCCGGATCGTGCGAGCCACCGCGTTCCGCACGGTCGCCCAGCTTGCCATCCGTTACCACCGCAGTCCGCTGTCCACCGACGGCCCGCACGGGCCGCGGACCGGTCCGCGAGCCGGCGACCGGCTGCCCGACGGCCCCCTGGCCGACGGCGGCTCGCTGCACCGGCTCACCGCCGCGCCCGGCTGGCACCTGCTGCTCTGCGGCCCGCCCGAAGGCTGGCCGGCGCACGAGATCGACGACCTGACCCGGCGCCACCACGGCAGGCTCGCCGCACATCACCTCGCCGGTCCGGTCGGGGCGGCGCCCGAGTCTGATGACCAGGTGCTGCGCCGGCTGGGTGTTGCTCCCGGCGCGCACGCCGCCTATCTGGTCCGGCCGGACGGGCACGTCGGTTACCGCGCAGGCGGCACTGACCTGACCGGCCTACGTGCCTACCTGCGCCGCTGGTTCGGACCCCCGAATGCTTGACGACGTGTGAAGACCCTCTCCGACGTATGCCGGCGCCCCCCGCGATCTGCTGACGGACGTACGGCACGATGAAGGTTCCGCTCGCCGGCTCTTCCTCTGCTTAGATCGTCCTGACGATCGAGGAAGGGAACGGTACGCCGTGACGCCGGAGCTTCAGGAGCAGGAAGAACGCCTCCAGTTCGACCGCTTTGACCATGACGACGCCTGGGCCCTGGGAAGTCGCCTGGTCGGGCTGGCCAGAGAGCGCGGCCACGCCGTCACCGTGGACATCCGCCTCGGCGACCACCAACTCTTCCACTACGCACTGCCCGGCACCTCTGCCGACAACGACGACTGGATCGAACGCAAGATCCGCGTGGTCCGCCGGTTCGGACACAGCTCCTACCTCGTGGGCCAGACCTACCGCGACCGCGGCACCACCTTCGAGGAAAAGTCCCACCTCGACGCGGCCCTGTACGCCGCGCACGGCGGCTGCTTCCCGATCATCCTCAGGGGCACCGGTCCGGTCGGCACCGTCACCGTCTCAGGGTTGCCCCAACTCGACGACCACCGCCTCGTCGTCGAGGCCCTCGAACTCTTCCTCAATTCCAAGCGCGCCGAGAAGGGGACCGTCTCGTGAACGGCTCCTTCTCAACCTGCGGCTGTCTCGTTCTCGGTGATGAGGGACTGCACTCCGCCGAGCAGGATGCGGTGTCGTAGGAGTGGGAAGCACCGCTGCTGACACGTGAGCAACCAGCGACCAGCGAGCACCGCCCGAGACAGCGGACGCCTGCTGCCTGCCGTGCGTGACGCGCGGTCGGCGGCAGATGTGCGCACTCGACCGCCATCAGGTCCACTCCTCGAACGGGCTCTCAGACCGCCCGAACTTCGGCGAGCCGCTTGACTGCGTACTCGTCGTCCCAGCAGACAGCGGCCTCCCACGCGGCCGACGCTTGCGCGGCAATGTCGTACGCGCCGTCGTCGAGGCCGGCGGCGTTGTCGGGCAGCACGAGGTCGAGGTCGGGCACGTCGACGTGCGCCTCGTCCCAGTCGATCAGCGCGACGTGATTCGCGGTCATGCGGACGTTGCCGGCGTTAGGGTCGCCGTGCACGACGCAGGTCTCACGTCCGGCGAGCCGCGCCCACGCTGTCCGGCATCGAGCAACGCCCTCACGGGGCATCGCACCGAGGTCGATCTTCGTCCCGGTCTCGGCGTGCAGGAGGTCGGTCGACGACCGCCAACCTGGACGTTGCGGCCACCCCCGCGTCAACCGATGCAGCTCGCGGAGCGCGCCGGCCACGCGACGCCAGTCGGCCTGCGTCTCGGGCGGTCCGCCCTCCAGGTAGGTCATCACCACCAGACCATCGGCGAACAGCCGGCCGTCCGTGGTCGGGATCGGCACCGGCACGGTCAGACCGGCACGGTCGAGATAGTGGAGAAGCTCGGTCTCCCACGCGAGATCAGCGTCGCTCCTGGTGCCGAGACGGCCGACCGCGAGGTGCCCGCCGACGCGCACGCTCCAGACGTCGTTGGCGACTCCGCCGGCGAGCGGCTCGATGCGAGCGGCGTCCTCCCCCCACTGCTCGAGTGCCTCCCACCCCATTCGCCACACCTTACGGGCTTTCCGCACATCGATGTCCGCCGTGCCAGCTCACCGCCGACGCCGGCGGAATACCGGTACTCGTCGGACTGGTCGAGGCCACCGCGCTCGGTAGCATCCTGGTGGAGGCCCGTGCCGCCGGCGCGATCGACGGCGACCTGGTGGGCCGCCGAGACCCGGATGGGTGGAAGAACATGCGGATTGCTCTGTTCGTCACCTGCCTCGCTGACACTCTCTTCCCCGAAGCGGCGAAGGCGACGGTACGGCTGCTGGAGCGCCTGGGCCACGAGGTCGTCTTCCCCGAGGATCAGACGTGCTGCGGGCAGATGCACGTGAACACCGGTTATCCGGACGAGGCGCTGCGGCTGGTCCGCCGGCACGTGCGGGTGTTCGCCCCGTACGACGTGGTGGTGGCGCCGTCGGGCTCGTGCGTCGGTTCGGTGCGGCACCAGCATGCGATGGTGGCACGGCGGGCGGGCGACGAGCGGTTGGCGGGCCGGGCGGAGGGGGTTGCCGCGCGGACGTATGAGCTGTCGGAGTTCCTCGTCGACGTGCTCGGGGTGACCGATGTCGGGGCGTACTACCCGCATCGGGTGACGTACCACCCGACCTGTCACTCGCTTCGGATGCTGCGGGTGGGGGACCGGCCGTTGCGGCTGCTGCGCGCGGTCCGTGGGCTGGACCTGGTGGAGCTGCCGCAGGCGGAGCAGTGCTGCGGCTTCGGCGGCACGTTTGCCGTGAAGAACGCGGACACCTCGACGGCGATGCTCGCTGACAAGATGCGCACCGTGCTGGCCACGAGAGCGGACGTGTGCACGGCCGGGGACGCCTCCTGCCTGATGCACATCGTCGGCGGGCTGTCGCGGCTGCGGGCGGGGGTGCGGACGGTGCATATGGCGGAGATCCTGGCCAGCACGGAACGCTCGGAGACGGTGGGGGAGCGGGAGCGGTCGGGGGTGCGACCGTGACACGTACGTTCCTGGGTATGCCCGCCACCGCCCCCACCGGTGTGGGGCACCTGCGCGGCGAGGAGTCGTTCCCGGCCGCGGCCCGCCGCGCCCTCGGCGACGCGCAGTTGCGGCGGAACCTGCGGCATGCGACCACGACGATCCGGGCGAAGTCGGGGGCGGTGATCGCTGAGGTGCCGGACTGGCCGGAGCTGCGCGCCGCCGCCCGGGCGATCAAGACCGACACCATGGCCCGCCTGCCCGAACTGCTGGAGCAGTTGGAGGCGGCCGTCACCGCGGCCGGCGGCACGGTGCACTGGGCCGCCGACGCCGTCGAGGCCAACCGGATCGTCACCGAACTGGTCCGGGCGGCCGGCGCCGACCGGGTCATGAAGGTCAAGTCGATGGCCACCCAGGAGATCGGCCTCAACGAGGCTCTGGAGGCCGCCGGGATCGAGCCCGTCGAGACGGACCTGGCCGAGCTGATCGTGCAGCTCGGCGACGACCGGCCGAGCCACATCCTGGTGCCGGCGATCCACCGCAACCGGGCCGAGATCCGGGAGATCTTCCTGCGGGCGATGCCGGGCGTCGACCCGGCGCTCACGGACGAGCCGGCGGTCCTGGCCGCCGCGGCGCGCCGGCACCTGCGGGAGACGTTCCTGAGTACGCGGGTGGCCGTGTCGGGCGCGAACTTCGCCGTCGCCGAGACCGGCACCCTCGCGGTCGTCGAGTCCGAGGGCAACGGGCGGATGTGCCTCACCCTGCCGGAGACCCTGATCACCGTGATGGGCATCGAGAAGGTCATCCCCACCTGGCGGGACCTGGAGGTGTTCCTCCAACTCCTGCCGCGGGCGTCGACCGGGGAGCGGATGAATCCCTACACCTCGATGTGGACCGGCGTCACGCCGGGTGACGGCCCGCAGGCGTTCCATCTGGTGCTGCTCGACAACGGCCGCAGCGCGGTGCTCGCCGACGAGGTGGGCCGGCAGGCGTTGCACTGCATCCGCTGCTCGGCCTGCCTCAACGTCTGCCCGGTGTACGAACGCACCGGCGGGCACGCGTACGGGTCGGTCTATCCGGGGCCGATCGGCGCCGTGCTCTCCCCGCAGCTCACCGGGGTGGCCGACAACGCCTCCCTGCCGTACGCCTCGTCGCTCTGCGGCGCCTGCTACGACGCCTGCCCCGTCATGATCGACATCCCCTCGATCCTGGTACACCTGCGCGCCCAGGCCCCGCACCCGCGCGCCGAGGCGGCGACCATGGCCGCGGCCGCGTACACCATGGACCGCCCGGCGCTGTACGCCGCCGCGCAGCGCGCGGCGCGGCTGAGCCAGCTCGCCGGGCCGCGCGGACGAGGCCTGCCGCCGCCGCTGTCCGGCTGGACCGCCAGCCGCGACCTGCCGGAGCCGCCGCCACAGACCTTCCGCCAGTGGTGGGCACAGCGGTGAGCGCGCGCGAGGTCATTCTCGGCCGGCTGCGTGCCGCCCTCGGCGAGCCCCGGCCGGTGCCGACCGAGGTGCCCCGGGACTACCGGCCCGCCGGCGCCGTCGCCGCCGACCTGGACCTGCTCGTGGACCGCCTCACCGACTACCGGGCAGCCGTGCACCGGTGCGCCGACACCGGCGTCACCCGGATCGTCGACGAGGTGCTCGGCGGCCGGCAGGCCGTGGTGCCGCCCGGCCTGCCCCCGCACTGGCTGCCCGACAGCGTTGTCGCGGTCACGGACGACGACCTCCCAGCGGGGCGGATCGCCGCCGCGGACGGGGTGGTGACCGCGGCGGCTGTGGCCGTGGCCGAGACCGGCACGATCGTGCTCGACGGAGCACCCGACCAGGGCCGCCGCATCATCACGCTGCTGCCCGACGTGCACGTGTGCGTGGTCCGGGCCGATCAGGTCGTCGCCACCGTGCCGGACGCCCTCGCCCGGGTCACCCCGGGCCGGCCGCTGACCTGGATCAGCGGGCCGTCCGCCACGAGCGACATCGAACTCAACCGGGTCGAGGGCGTCCACGGCCCCCGCAACCTCCACGTGATCATCGTCGACTGAACCAGGCCGACAGGCCGCAGCGCCGGACGTACCGGATCCCGCGCCACCGTGGCGCCGACAGTGGACTGTGACTGATGGCGCCAATGGATATGGTCGAGGTCGCCGCCGCAGTCCCCTGGGATGAGGACACGGCCGGTAAGGGGCCGTCACCGGATCCCGGGCACGCCCGGCGGACGGCCCGGTAAGCCGCCCGGCTGTCGCAGCGGTGGATGAGGAGTGAGCCATGGGCCCCGGCCACGATCCGCGCGATGTGCACGTGGTCGCTGTCGGCATCGACCAGTACGCGGCGGGCCGTGACTGGAGCCTGGTCGGGCCGGCCGACGACGCCCTCCGGTTTGCCCGCTGGTTCGTGGCCCGGGATGTGCCGCCCGGGCAGGTGACCGTGCTGTCGTCGCCCGATCCCGGCCCGAACGCCATCCCGCCGGGAGCCGTCCTGCGGCCAGCCGACCGGGCGACCGTACGTGAGGTCCTGTTGCGGGAACTGCCATCGCGACAGGCATCGACCCTCTACGTGATCTGGGGCGGCCACGGCTATGTCGACACCGGCCGTCGCAGGCGGCTCTACTACGCCGACGCCACTGCCACAGATGCCGGTTCCCTCGACCTCGACTCCATGCTTGCCACGTTCGCCTCCGACCTCGTGCCGACTTTTGATCGACAAGTGTGGATCGTCGACGCGTGCCAACTGCACGATCGGCCGCAGGGGGTGTGCGTGACCGGCAGCGAGACCTTCCCCGTCGGAAAGCCGGTCGCCGGTCGGCGGCAGGACGTCCTGTTCGCTGCCGGCCTCGGCCAGGTCGCTGCGAACCTAGGTGTGCGGCGTACCGGACTGTTCAGCCGGGAAGTACTGCGACTGCTCGACGACGGCGAGGCCGGTCGGCTCGCGGATCCGGAGCGCCTCATGGCCGCCCTGCGGGAGCGGTTCGCCGTGCTGCGGGCGAGTGGTCTGACCGCGCAGACCCCGACGTACCTCTGGCACCGCAACGCCCTCGGCGACGAGGGTTTCCTTCTCGACCGATCCGAAGCCGGGAATGTGGCACCCGCGGCGCCAGCGCCTCCCTCCCCGGCCATGCTGGGCCCCATCGTGGACGCGCTGCTTGAGGTGCCGGAGTTCCTGCGACCGAACGACCGTGAGGAAATCCTGTCCCTGCTGCGTGGCCAGGTGTACGCGGCCATCCGGCGCAGCAGCGCGGCGCGACTCGATGCCATCAGTGCCGTGCGAACGTGTCTGCGCTATCCGGGAGCCCTGTCCGAACTCGTCGAGGCGGTTCGCTTCTTCGCCACCGACGACGCTGCGATGAGCCGAGTCGAGGACGCCGCCGCGCGGCTGGCACCGAATTCCTGACAGGACAGTGCCAGTTCCGCCGCGTCCACATCAGAGCGTCACGTCCGGACTCGGCCTGTGGCGCCCGTCGCTCGGCGCTTTCGCTGCCTGCACCGGTAAGTAATAATGGCGTTATCGACTGTCATCACTTGGGGGTTGCCGTACATGGAGGAACGCCTCGCCGGTATCGAGTCTGAGCTGCTTGACTTGTCAGCGGTGACCGTAGCGACTCTGCGATCCGTTGACCTCACCGGCATGACTGCGGCGATCTCGCGAGTGCGAGAAAGAATCGCCGATTCGGGGGGCAGCATCAGCGGCTACAGCGGCTCCTTCCCGAGCCGGATACGGTCCGCCGGACCGGATTCGGAGGAACATGTCGTCTGATTCCCTCCCGTTAGGTCCGACCCACTTCGAACACGCACACTTCCATGCCCTGGCCACCGGGGCCGGAGACGAACCGAGCATCGCAGCGCTCTGGCGGTCCGAGCGCAGCTGGCGGCTGATCGTGCTGCGGGCCCTGCTGGACATCTGCGCCACCCGAGCCGACGCCTCCGGTCCGCTCGCACCCGTGAGCGACGCCTGGGACCTCCTGGTCCAGGCATACGGTGCCGCTCCAGGGATCACCGAGGACATCCTGGCCCGGCCACAGGTCGGCATCTGGGCCGCACACACCCTGCGTCGGCTCCGTAACGGCCCCGACCCGGTGCCGTTGTGGCTGGACGTCGGCTACCTGCACGCACTCGCGGCGGCAAGTGCCGTTCGGGCCGGCCTCACCTTCGAACTGGACATCCCGGCGCGCCACCGCACCGCGGTACTGCCCACCGTGGGCGCGGCGTCGGTCCCGCTGGATGTCGAGGTCGTCCGTGTACGGGCTCGCAAAGGGCACGTCGACATGGAGACCGGCGCCCGGACCGTGCGGTGCCGACCCGGCGACCCTGACTGGCATGAACCCATCGTCATCGAGGTCCGTGCTGACGGCGTCGACCTCCGGGTCGAGCTGCTCGATCGCGACCTGTACCGCGACCTGCGGGGCCCCTCGTCGCCACAACCCCTGTCGGGGCCCGAGATCGCCGGCTGGCGTGCGGATCTCGCCCGCGCCTGGGAACTGCTGGTCCGCGAGCAGCCCAGTCGTGCCCTGACGATCACCGGAATCGTACGGACCCTGGCACCTGTGCCACGCCGCGAGCGTTTCCGTCCGCTGTCGGCGTCCGGCACCGAGGCGTTCGGGGGCATCCTGCTCTCCCAACCGGACGACACGCTGCAGCTGGCGGTGACGCTGGTGCACGAGTCTCAGCATCAGAAGCTTGGTGCCCTGTCCCACCTGCTCACCCTCTGCGAGGCCGACGATCGCCTCCGCTATTACGCCCCCTGGCGGGACGACCCCAGACCGCTCCCCGGCATCCTGCAGGGTGCGTACGCGTTCGCCGGCATCACCCAGTTCTGGCGGGTCCGCCGGCAGCAGGCGCCGCCGGGGGAGCGGGCGGCCGCGGAATTCGAGTTCGCGCTGTGGCGACGGCAGACCCTGGGCGTCCTGCGGGTGCTCGCGACGTCCGGCCGGCTGACCGGGCATGGTCAGCGGTTCGTCGATACCCTTCACGCCGAGCTGAAGGCATGCCAGGAAGACCACGCGCCCCCCGCCGCGCTCGATGCGGCTCACGCCGTCGCACTCGACCACCGCGCGATGTGGCGGGGGCACAACATCTGCCTCGACCCCGCTGACCACGACGCGCTCGCGGCAGCCTGGCAGCACCGTGCCTCGGCGGCGGACGCGGTCTTCGCCGTCGGCGCCGCGAAGGTGCGGGCGGAACCGCCGGTGGGCCTGCTCGACGCTCGGGCCGTCCTGTGCAGATACCTACTGTTCGACCCGGATGCCTTCAACCGACTGCGCGCCACGCCCGACGAGCTGGGGGAGAGGGTTGCCGGCGCCACCGCAGCCGACCTGGCCCTCGTGGCCGGCGATGTCGATCGGGCGCGCGCCGGTTACCTCCGCGAGCTCAGGCAGGACCCACTTAGCGTGCACGGCTGGGTAGGTCTCGGCCTCACCCAGGTCGACCAGCTCGCCGATCCGGCGACGCGGGCCCTGCTGGGCCGCCCGGAACTCGTCCTGGCCGTGGTCCAGGGGCTGCGGTCGCGCGGGTCCGCCGCGGATGCCCTGGATCCGCTGGAGTTGGCCGGCTGGGTTGGTGAGGGGCTGCGTGATCGGCAGCTCGACACCGTCGACCCGGCGGGTTGGCTGGCCGTCTGACCCGCCGGATCGAACGCCTGCCGCTACAGCGGGAGTGGGTCGATGTCGCAGTTCGCCCGTACGCCGGCGCCGACCGCCGCGACCGCCGGGTGTCGGAGGCCGAGGGTCTGGCGGAGTTGCTCGAGGCTCGTGTCGAACAGCATGCTTGCCTCCGCATCGCGCCGGAGGTCGCGTAGATCCATGGCGAGGTTCAGCGCGCACACGAGCGTGGTGGGATGAGCGCCGCCGAGCACCTGACGACACTGTTCGAGGGTGTCCGCGTCGAGGGCGCGGGCCTCGGCGAGGTCGCCGAGCTCGTAATGGTCGCTCCCCAGGTTGATCTGGGCGGCCAGCACCAGGGCATGGGAATCGCCGAGCCGGCTGGTCAGCTGCTCCAACGCCGCCTGGTCGAGCTCCCGGGCCTGTTCGCACTCGCCCAGCAACCGAAGCGTCACCGCCAGGTCGACCTGCGCGCCCGCCGTGTGCGGGTGGTCCTCGCCGTACAGCCGGCGCAGCCCTTCCACCGCCACCTCCGCCGCCTCTCTGGCGGCGCGGAGGTCGCCGCTCAGCCGCTGGTCGATGGAGAACGTCAGCATGGCGAGCACCGTGTCCGGATGGTCGTCGCCGTAGCGGGTGCGGAAGCGGCGTAGCACATCGGTGGACAGGTCCAGGGCGTCGTGGTGGTGACCGGCCTTGCGCCGGAAACTCGCCAGCATGTGGCTCTGCCGCAGGAGTTCCGGGTGGTCGTCGTACCTCAGCATCCGGCGGGCCGTGGCGACGACGGTCTCCTGGTTTGCGTGCGCCGCCACGTAGTCGCCCAGTTCTCGACGGTCGAGGTTGATGCCGCCGAAGGTGCTCAGACTGTCCAGGTGGTCGGTGCCGTAGATCTGCACCCGGCGCTGGTAGGACTGCTCGTCAAGCTGGAGAGCCCGACCGAACAGACCGGACAGCCGCATGCTGACGGCGAGATTGTGCGCGGCACGCAGGGTGAACGGCTCCTCCTCACCGAAATTCCGCTTCGCCTGTTCGTAGACGACGAGCGAGCGGTCCAGCGCACCGGCGAAGTCACCGGCGACCCGGTGGTCGGCGGCCACCGCGCCCAGGGCGTTCAGGGTCTCCTCCTGGTCGTCGCCGAGGGTCTGCCGGTAGAGATCGAGCGTCTGGGCGTTCAGGGTCGCTGCGGCGGCGTAATCACCGACGACGAAATGCATGAAGCCGAGCCAGCTCGCCATGCGGAGACTGTCCGGGGCGGCCTCGTCGCCGTCGGCTCTCCAGGCTGTCCACGCTCGCTGTGACAGCTCTCGTGCGCCGAGATGGTCGCCCCAACGCCAGAGGTATTTCGCCTCGTTCAGCACCATGTCCCGCACGAGTTCGTTCGAGCACCGTTCGGCTCCGGAGGCGACGATGTGCGGGTACAGCTGGGCGTACCGCGGCCAGTGGTCAGCGTCGTCGGGCTGGTCGGGGTCGTTGCCGGCCAGCAGCATGTGGGCGCCGTGACGCAGGGCGTCGCGGTCCTGCGGATCCATCTGGTTGATCAGTACGCGTTGGACGAGGCGGTGCATCTGGAAGGAGTTCGTCCGGTGGTCGATGCGCGCAAGCGAAAGGCGGCCGAGCGTGCGGATCGCCCGGTTGAGGCGGATCGGGTTGCGAACGAGGGGATCGAGATCGGGATGGATGCGTAGCGCGCGCGGCTTCGACAGGAGTACCTTGCCGATCGGCTCGGGCGCGAAGAACGAGCACACCTGCAGCAGCCGTAGCGCCGGCAGGTCCTGGTCGCGAAGCCAGTTGAGCGACACGCTCCACGCCGCGGCGACGAGCTCCGGGTAGTCCTGCTGCGTGGTCTCGTCATCGAGGACCGGCCGGCTGGCGTCGAGGAGTTCCAGGTATTCGTCGGCCGGCATTCGCGTCTCGGCGCGCCAGGCTGCGGCCTGCTCGATGGCCAGAGGAAGGTCGCCCAGGGCAGCGGCGAGCCGGTCGGCGTCGTCGACGGCCAGGTCCGGCCCGCGACGGCGGAGCAGATCGATGCTCTCCTGCCGTTCGAACACGTCGACCGGGAGACTGTTCGCGACCTCTCGCCACGCACCGTTGCGCGAGGTGACGACTATGCTGCCTGGACCGCCCTTGGGAAAGAACTGCTCGACGTTGTCGGGGTCCTCGGCATTGTCGAAGACGAGCAACCAGTTGGAGTACGGGCGGCCGATCCGCAGTGCCTCCAGCGCCGCCGGCACAGCCGTGTTGGCGGTAGACGGGACCGGCAGCTCCAGGCGCGCAGCCAGCTCTACCAGCGCGGACTGGATCTGGGCCGGTCGTTCAGCCGGGATCCACCAGATGAGGTCGAAGTCCTGCTGGTGGAGGTAGACGTACTCGATGGCGAGCTGGGACTTGCCCACCCCGCCGGCGCCGTGCAGCGCCTCCGGTAGCACGGCGGTGGTGCCGGCGCTCAGGCGCTGGTGCAGGGAGTCGAGCAGTTCACGCCGGCCGGTGAAGTTCGTGTTTCTCAGCGGCAGGTTGCCGACGATGGCCGGTAACTGCCCGTCGAGCCGTTGTACGGGCTGCAGGTCGTTGGTCGGTCGCCTGCTCGGGAAGTTGTCCCGCTCGGCGTCCAGCGTGATGTGGGTTGCGGTGCCGAACGAGCCCCCCAGGTCCGGCGAGTTCACTCTGTCAGACATTCCGGACTCCATGGTCCTGTGAGCGATAACGGAAGGTGGCTGCAGTACTCGACGTACCTGCCGTGGGACGGGAGAGCCGAGCGCCTGACCCAGCCGCGCGGCTGCGACGAGGTTCGGCCCGCCCAGTGAGAGGTGGACAGCCAATTCGACCCGCAGGTACGGCTCGGCGGCTGGCGTGACGCGCTCGTACGATGCGTTCCGCGGATCCTTGACGCGAAGGGTCAGGTTGCGCACCGCCTCCACGTCGTGCGCGAGTTCGTACTCCACAAGGTGCTGGACCTCGACGGTGCGGTCGCGGTACCCGAGCGTGAGGAGCCGCTCTCGTACGCCGTGCACGAATTCGTACCTGATGCTGGTGTCGCCGCTCGCCGCCGCCGCGCGCGGGACCGGCCGCACCAGTTCGCTCGTCAGCACCTCGGTCAACTGCTCCGGTCCCGAGCGGACCATGGTCCTCGCCACGGCGCGCACCACGCGGACGTTGAGCGGGGCGGCCGCCAGGCGTGTCGCCAGTGTGAACGCCGCCGGCGACACGGTGGCCCGGAATCGGGCGACGAGATCGTGAGCAGTGAGCGACCTGCCCGGTCGGCGGGTGGGCAGCCCGTCGGGCGGCAGGAGCAGCGCATGCATCCGCAGCTCGCCCGTCGTCGGCTCAGTCAGCAGACGGCTCCATCGCTGCAACCAGTCCATGCCTCGTTCGATGACCGGCACCGCCGTCAGCCGGGCGTCGTCACGCTGGTCGGTGGGGCGAAGGTCCAGGCCGCTCACCCGCCACGACGACCGGGAGGTCGCCGATCCCGCGCCTTCCAGGCTCCACGCCACCTCGGTCGTTTCCATTCCCCGCTCGCGCCAACGCTGCTGCGGTAGAAGATTGACCACGGCAACGGCCACGTTGGCCGCCCACGAGACGAGCACGGGGTAAACGAGCCCGGCCCGCCAGGCGTCGGACCCGCCGTGACTCACGAGGAAAATGACCCGCTGTCCGGCGGGATCGACCAGACTCGCGGGCGGGGCGTTAACAGTGTCGGGCTCGCCGGTCACCCACACCGCGCCGTCTTCGACGGTCAGGCGCTTCACCTCGACCGAGGCGAAGGCGCGTTGGGCCCGCAGTACCGCGACGAACGTCGAAATTTCGTCCGCCCAGAACTCCATGACCGTGTCGTCGTCGACGACCACGATGAGATCCCGGCCGTGGCGCGCCGGCTCGAGCCCGAGTCCCTCGGCGTGTCGGCTCGCAGGGTTGGCGGTCGTCGAGGTCGGCCGGCTCATCGTGGAACCGCCGATGTGGACGCAGGCCACGGTGGTCGCATGCGGCGGCGAAACCCGCCGGCGGCAAACCACGTCCCGTGGCCGATGCGGCTCATGCGAGAACCTTCCGCCTGTCGCCGTCGGCGGAGGCCGCTCCTCCTGGCTGCCGATCCGGATCGTCGAACAAAATCACAAAGCCGTGTCCCATGTGCTGGCCGAGCCCTTTGGGGTCCTCACTCCACGCCAGCTGCCGAAGGTGCGCGGCATGGTGCGGCAGCTCGACCACCCCTCGACCGGACGTCTGATCACCGATCATCGACGCGACAGTCTCGCACAGGTCCATCATGGATGGTGCATTGCGGTGCCAGACGATTGCCGGAACTCCCGACCGCAGCCCGACGAGCAATTGGCGCTCACCGTCGCTGTTCGCGGTCGGGGATTCGCTGAGCACCAGCACCGCGGCGCCGCTCTTGCGTTTGAGAGTCGCCTCGAGTTGGACGTCGACATGGTGCCGCGACGCGCAGTGGATCAGCTGCCGGTCGCTGTCGCTACTGGCGAGGCCCTGCCAACGGCTGCGCCAGACCCGGTGCCACTGACTGGCGCGGATGCGCTCCAGGCTCCTGATCACCAGTGGGTACTCCGTCGTCAGGGGACTCGGCAGCAGCGATTGGAGCTCCTTGCGCCAGGTGTCGACCGGTTCATTGATCAGCTGCCAGGGCAGGACGAACTCGATGGTCACCGCGCCGACCTGATCCGCCCAACGGCGTTCGGTCTCGTTGATGACCTGGTCGACGGCCGCCTCGAGTTCCCCGTACGAGACGTGCCGGTCCTCGCCGCGAATCGGCTGCCACACCGGGGACGCCCACTGGTACCAGTGCGACATGATGTAGGTGTCGTCGTCACCGCCGTACTTCTCGAACTGGATGACCAGGTAGGCGGTGCCGATGGGCGCCGGAGGATCCGGTTGGGACTCCTCGACCTGATCGGTGATTCCCCAGTCCTGCGACAGCTGCGCGACAAATTCGCGCATTCGGTCCCGGGACACCTCGGGAACGGCCGTCGCCAACCTGTCCAGCAGCGGCAGCCACGGCGGCACCGAATCATGCGAGTTCGCCGACGCGAGGTGAGTGAAGAGATCCCAGGCGGTCCTGCACCAGGGTGGGGCCGGGGCCGCACGGGTCTCGGCGACGAATCGCCGCAGATCCGCAGTCACGTCTACCGTGGACAGTAGACCCCGCAACCAGGGAATGTCGTAGTCGGTGAACAACTCGATCGCGTGCCACTCGTCGGCCAGTCTCAGGAGCGCGACGGTATGCTCGGTGCCCGGTTCGAGCAGCTCCATGCATTCGACGAGGCAGCGCAGCCCGCCCGGGCGATCAACGCAGACCGTCACCAGCTCGACGATCTGGGGTCGTAGCAGGCTCAGCTCTCGGTAGCCCAGGGCGCCGGCCAATGCGTGGCTCAGTTCTTGAAGCAGCAACTGCCGGCTGCTCGGGTCGCGGATGACCGACGACGCCTCCATGACGGTCGCGATCTGCCCGACGAGTCGGCGGCGTTCCTCCGCGACAGCTGGCGAGTAACGCCGCGAGGCCTCACGTACGGGCCTCATGTCATCGCTCGCAGGCGGGGCCTCGGCGGGACGCCGTGGCCGGCGCCATCAGGAGGGCTCCGACCTGAACGGGTCGAGCGTCTCCAGCGCCTCGACGACGTCAGCGGCCTCTCCGGTCACCTCCACGCGCCGCCGCTGGACACCGTCGTCGACGACTGCGCGCACGGTGACCTGCCCGGTGCGCCGGCGCAACATCGACTGCAAGGCATACCATCCGGCGGAGGAGCCGATTCCGACGCCGATCTGGAGCAGAGTGTCGGTCACCAGGCCGCGCGATGAAACGAAATCGCATTCCGCAGCGGGATGCCAGGCGTCCACCACCAAGCCCGCGGCTACCAGTTCCTGCATCAGCGCCGGGGTCGATTCGGGGTAGACCGAGGTACCTTCGTACTCGGCGAGCGGCAGAAAGGTCACATCGGTGCCGTCTCTCGGGCCCGGATCACGGTGGCGGTCCGTGGCGACAATCGAGACCTTTGGTGACATGGGCCTATGGTATTAGTCGAGGCCGCGACCGTGGCATCGGCGAAGTGTCGCCAACTTGACAGATTTCAATGCCGCTCAACCTTGACCTGGCCGCCTGCCATGCCGGTTACGCCCGATACCGCGGCGGTCCCACCACCGATACGGGTCGGGCAACGTGGCCTTCATTTCGGCGCCCGGTGCGAGATTGTCAGGCGTCGGGGTCAGCCCGCGCTGAGGTTGGTGCGGCGGACGATCCACCAGGCGGCGGCGAGCGCCACCGCGGTCAGGCTCAGGTAGCCGGTCGCGACGATCAGATGGAACTCGGGGATTCGGCTGCCGGGCTGGTACTGCAGGTGCTGCTGAATCTGGTTGGTGTACTCGCAGGCGAGTATCTTGCCGCCATCGTTGTCGGGCGGGCACAGGGTCTGCAGTTCGACGCCGCTGAGTTGGCGGCCGGCGGCGTCGAACGCGCCGGACGGCCCTTCCGCACCGTAGTCGATCATGCCGCCCTTGACGACCAGGGCGTTGTCCCGCAACAGACCGCCGTCCGGTCCGCCCACCCGTAGGTGCGCGGACAACGGCCTCATGAGGGTGGGGTACCGCCACTGGACGAGGTAGGTCAGGCCGATGAACCCCGCAAGCACGCCGAACACGGCGGGGAGCGTGCGTTTGAGCGCGGCGCCGAGTGCGACGCCGACCGCGAACCAGCAGATGCTGATCGCGACCGGCAGCATCCCGGTGTTCAGGAACGGCACATAGTCGAACAGGGTTCCCGGAGCGACCAGAGTCCTCATTCGCTCCAGGTGGTCGCTGACCCCGGCGACGGCCGCGGTCACCGCCGCCACGTACAGGCCGAGCATGCCCAGCTTGGTCCACAGCCAGCGTCCCGGGGAGACGTCCTGGCTCCAGGCCAGCAGCAGGGTCCGCTGCTCGTGCTCCCTGGTCAGCACCGGGATGCCGATGAACACGCCGATCAGCAGCGGCATGTACTGCACCAGCCGGGACAGGGCACCCAGGGTCAGGACCAGGCGCGAGGAACCGGCGAGCCGCTCGCCTTGTGGGGAGTTCTCCGGGCAGTACGCGTTGCCGCACTGGTGCCACAGGTCCGTCAGTTCCACGGACAGGTAGGTCATCCAGCCCACCAGGACCGCGGCCAGGACGAGCATGCCGATCAGGGCCCAGCGGTGCTGCCGCCAGGTCAGCCACAGCAGACCGCGGATGTCCCCGGCGTACCCGAGATCGTCCTGGCGCATCGTGGGGGCCGCTCGGGTGACCGGGCTCATGCCGCTGTCTCCAAACCATGCTGTGCCCTGGACGATGCCTTGAGGTAGGTCAGGATCAGCTCGTCCAGGCTGATGGGCTGCGCGGTCCAGCCGGGGGCGACGACGGCGTGCGCCGTCGGTGACGCCGGCTGCCGGAGGACGAACGTGGACTGACGGTCGGTGTGCTGCGCCTGGACGATCGCGCCCGGGCCAGGCGGCTGCTCCGCGCGGGGCCCGGTCAGCCGCACGTGGCTGTCGAGCAACTCCTCGACGTCGCCGGTGAGCACCGGCCGGCCCGCATCGAGCAGCAACAGATGGTCTCCGACGCCACTGAGCTCGGCGATGATGTGGGTCGACAGCACCACGGTCATGTCGCTGTCGGCGGCCTCCGCCATGAGTTCGCCGGTCACCTCGGTGCGGGCCACCGGGTCCAGGTTCGCGAGGGGCTCGTCCAACAGCAGCACCGCCGGGCGGGAGCCCAGGGCGACCGCCAGCGCGACCTGCGCCCGCTGGCCGCCGGACAGCTTGCCGCAGCGGCGGTCCAGGGGGATGTCGAAGCGCTGAAGCCACGACAGCGCCCGCCGCTGGTCCCACACGCGGTTCATCGACCTTCCGAAGCGGAGCATGTCCGACACGCTGAAGTCCCGGTACAACGGCTTGTCCTGGGCCAGGATCGCGACCCGGCTCCCGGCAGAACCACCCCCGTCGGTGGACCTGCCCTTCACCACCGGTCGGCCGTGGACCAGCAGTGAGCCGGAGGTGGCCGCCAACGTACCGGCGACAATGCTCATCAACGTCGACTTGCCCGCGCCGTTCGCGCCGACCAGCGCGATGATGCGGCTGGCGGGGAGTTGGAAGCTGCACTCACGCAGCGCCCAGACGCTGCCGTAGCGCCTGCCCACGTCGCGGGCTTCCACGGCGATGGACTGCTCGCTCATGCGGCGCCCTCCCGCCTCTGGAACCCGGCGCCCGGTGCCGGCTCTGCCTGCGGCCGGTCGCCGCCGGCCTGGGCCCTGCGCGTCGAGTTCTCCACGATCACCGAGGCGAGCAGCGCCTGGACGTCCTCGTCCTCCAGACCGGCCTCGCGGGCCTGGCCGAGCCACCGGGCCAGGCTGCCGCGTAAGCGGGCCATGACATGGGGATCCGCGTGGCCGAGCGTTCCGCTGACGAAGGTGCCCGCCCCCTGCCGTGCCTCCACCAAGCCGGACAGCTCCAGTTCCCGGTAGGCCTTGAGCACCGTGGTCGGGTTGACCGTGCAGGAGGTCACCACGCTGCGCACGGTGGGGAGTTGGTCCCCGGGCTTCAGCGTCCCGATCCGTAGGCCTTCACGCACCTGCCGCACCAGTTGGGCATAGGCGGGGACGCTGCTGGACCGGTCGACATGAAAGTTGATCACCTGGTGGTCCTCCCGATCCGCAACGGGCGTGGGTAATTGTTCTGGTGAAGTAGAACACCAGTTAACCAACAGGGCAAGGACGTGCCGGCCGGCTGGCCGCATCGAACGGGGTCGCAACATCGCCTCGGGCGCCCGACCACGGTGGAGTCGATCGCCGCGCCCGTGGTGAGTAGGTACCCGATCACCCAGGGCGGCCGGCGGCAGCGCGGCGGATAGGCTTTGCGGATGCAGGAAGCGGTGTCCTGGAGCGACCTCGATGGCTGACGCGGACGATGTCCGTCACCTGGCGCTGGCGCTGCCGCACGTGGTCGAGATCGACAGTGCCGGCTTCGACTTCCGGGTCGCCGGCAAAGGGTTCGTCTGGTCCTACCCCGAGCGCAGGCCAGGTGCGCCGCGCCGGATCCGGACCGACATCGCGGTGCTGTACGTGGGCGACGAAGCGGAGAAGCAGGCGTTACTCCTCGGCGAGCCCGCGGTCTTCTTCACCACGCCCGCGTATGACGGGTTGCCCCTGGTCATGGTGCGGTTGACGCAGGTGAGTGTTGATCGGTTGAAGGAACTCGTCACCGACGCGTGGCGCATGCGGGCCCCAGACGCGCTCGTCGGTGACGTCGATCAGGCATCGACTCCGTGACCCAGGTCTGAGCAGGGCCCACTAGCAGGTCGAGATAGCGCTGCCCTCAGTCCACACCCTCAGGCGGGAGGCGTCGCAGCGGAGAACATAGACAGGTCTACATTAAGCGATACCCTGCTCCCGCCTTACCCCTAGGAGGAGAGACACCGAAGTGAAGAAACTATCGAGCCTCGCGTCCGTGCTCGCACTGTCAATGGGAATCGCTGTTGCGCCGGCAGCGTCCGCCTACGCTGCTACAGACAGGAGCGGGGCGGAACGGCTGAACATCCCGAACAGCAGTGCGTGCAAGGCGGGTCGCACCGTCATGCAAGGCATGGTGGCGGGGCCGGGCGGCCAGCTTTACATCGTCTTCACAAAGGCGGCCGGCGCAGAGCCCGTCCTGTCCAGGTGGTTACGCGACGGCTCAACCTGGGACGGCGCCAGCTGGGTCTGCGCCGGGGCGCCAACATCCATGCCCACACTCGGCCATGGCAATGACCTCGCCTACAACCCGAACTATCTGGGCCAGGGCCCGGCCCTGATTGCCACCCAAGGGAGCCAGTCGGCGTTTCTCAGCGATGAGGTGACAGTCGTGCGCCTGAACGCCGACGGATCTTTTGGCGCCACCGGGGAAGTGCGTCTACCGATCGGCAACATCAGCGGCCTCTGCTACAGCGCGACGGCCGCCGGCGGAGCCGGCAAATATGCTGCCCGACGACTGGGTAGCCTGTGGACCCATCCCGGCGCCGGTGCGCTGACGAGTGGATGGACGCTGGCGAAGAGCAACCTGACGAGTCACGATAATCGTTCCGACCAAGGCATTGACTGCTCTGAGAACTACATCTGGAACACCAAGTCAATCAACACTTCAACGCCCGCCACCGGGTGGAACTGGGTGTACCAGTACAACTGGTCTGGAGGCGATGTGGAGAGCGACATCGGCATTCCGGGGAACAACTTGACCGACGAGATCGAAGACGTCACCCACGTGGGGAGCGAATTCTTCGTCGGCATCAACCGAAACGACGGGCTGGCCGACTCCTTGAACGTGTTCATCGAATAAACTCCGTCACCCGGTTCGGCGGCAAACTGCTGAGGCCGCCCGAGGTCGGCACCGGGTCCAAGAGCTTGTCGCGGGTGTACGAGCGCTCCCGGTCGAAGGGCAGCCATCCGTGCGGATGGTTGCCCTTCGACAGGCGTTCGGCTCCGCTGACACCGGCTGAGGCCGCAAGAACGACGCTCAGCAAGTCACGGCACGACCTGGAAGCCGTGGCGCCAGGTGGGGTGTGTCGGGTGCCAGCCCAGGTCGCGCTTGGCCTTGGCGTTGGATGCGCCGCGCAGCTCGGTCATGAGCACGACGCCGGCCTGTCCGGCGGCCAGCCGTCCGATGAACCGCGGTACCCGCATCGGCTTCTTGGCGCCCAGCATCGCTGCCAGTTCCGGAAGCCATTCGGCGACCGGTGCGGGGTCGTCATCGACGATGTTGTAGATGCCGCGGCCGCCGTTCTCCACCGCGGCGACCGTGGCCTCGGCGGCGTCGGCGATGTGGACGAACGACCACACCGCGCCGCCGTCGCCGACGACCGGGAACTTGCGTTTGCGGATCATCTCCACCTGCTCGGAGCCTGGCGCCATGGAGGTGCCGGGTCCGTAGAAGGCGCCGTAGCGCAGCACGATCCCTTCGGTCCAGGCGGCGCCCAGCACTGCCTTCTCCAAGTGCTCGATCGCGGCGATCATCGGGGCCATCTGGCCGACCGGTGCGCGATCCAGGGGATCTTGTTCGTTCTTGACCGGCCCGCCGGTCCGCGTGTAGGTGAACGCGCCGTTGCTCTGGGCGACGAAGCGTCGTACTCCCGTGGCGCGTGCGGCCGACAGGAGGTTGTCGGTGCCCTCGATCCGCAGCCGGTTGGTGGCGGCGAAGCTGCGGTCGAAGTGGCGGGTATCAATGTCGCCGATGGCGGTCAGCTGGTGGACGATCACCTCCGGGGCCGCCTGGCGTACCGCCGCCTCCACCTGGGCGCGATCCAGCGCATCGGCGACGACCGGCACCGCGCCCAGCTGTGCCGCCCTGGACTTGTTGGCTTCGCTGCGGATCATGGCGAACACCTCGTGTCCGGCATCGACCAGGCGCGGCACCAGTTCCTTGCCCATCGCTCCGGTCGCTCCTGCCACCAGCACCCTCATCGTCGGCTCCCTTACTGTCCGGTCCGGATTTGTCACTTGAACCGGATGGCCCGCCGATTCCTGACAGGAGCCACGGGTGATGCGGGTCACATCATGAGCAAGGGCTCTCCATGGTGGGCCGCCGCCCATTGCTGGGTCGCGCGTTCGAGCTTGTCGGGGTTTGCCTGCGTACGGCAGGCGGTGATGCCCTCGGCGGTGACCTCCAGGCACATGACGGCGACGACCCGGCCTTCCACGACGACCACAACGGCGGGTTCGCCATTGGCGGTCCAGGCGTAGATCTCGGGCGAGCCGCCGACGATGGCGCGCTTGGCCTCGGCGGGCCTGAACAGGCCCCAAACGAACTTCGCGACCGCGACGGCTCCCTCGAACGCCTTGGTGCGTGCCGGAACCTTCCCTCCGCCGTCGCCGATGGAGATGGCGTCCTTGGTGAGCAGGCGTACGAGCTCATCGGTCCGGCCACTGGTGGCGGCAGCGAGGAACTCCTCGACGATCCGCCGGGCGGCGGCCTGGTCGATCTCGCTGCGGGCTCTGCCGTACGCGACATGCTTCTTGGCGCGGTGGAAGATCTGCTGGCTGGCGACCTCGGTGATGTCGAGGATCTCAGCGATCTCCCGGTGCGGGTAGTCGAAGGCCTCCCGCAGCACGTACACGGCCCGCTCGTTGGGGGACAGGCGCTCCATGAGCGTGAGCACCGCGTACGACACCGATTCGCGCTGCACGGCGGTGTCGGCCGGGCCGAGCATCGGATCCCCCGCGAGCAGCGGCTCGGGCAGCCACCGACCCACGTAGGTCTCGCGGCGGGCCCGCGCGGAGGTGAGCTGGTTGAGGCACAGGTTGGTGAGTACCTTCGTCAGCCAGGCCTCGGGGACCTCGACGCGATCGACGTCGGCGGCCTGCCAGCGCAAGAACGTCTCCTGCACGACGTCCTCCGCCTCGTCCGCGGAGCCGAGCAGACGATAGGCGATGGCCTCCAGACGGGGCCTCGACAGCTCGAACCGGTCGACGTCATCCACCGTCAGAGGCATGACCTGATCATATTTCCCGCAATGCCCCAGCTGACCGCGGCCCCACTCGCGGATCGAGGCCATCCGGACACCGAACACGCCCGACAGATTGTCCGGATCGGCGGGGCGCACGGGGGGCCCGCTCGTGGTCGAACGTATGGTGACCGGTCACAGCTTCGGCTCGATCCCGTCCTCGGGCCAATCGGCGCCCTCGGCGGCCGGCCGCCTGCTCCTATGCTCTCCGGCGTGCCGCTCCTCAAGATCTCCTCACTTCTCGGGCTGCCGAGCTACGACCTCGTCGACCACTACCCCGATCTCGCGCCGCTGCGGCGCGCCCTGCACGCCGAGGACTGGCCGGCCGTCGTCGCCTTCTTCGACCAACTGCCCGAGCACGACGACCCGACAGTCGCCACCGCGATGGTCGCCGAGACCAAGGGCGTGGAGACGTTCCTGCGGACGGCAGGAGGCGGACCGGCCGAGTCGACCCTGGCCGGTACGTTGCTCGGCGCCCGGTTGGTGTGGATGGCGTGGGAGGCCCGAGGGGCGGCGCGCGCCACGTACACCAGCAACCGCCAGTTCGCGTCCTTCCACGAGATCCTCCGTGAGGCCGAGCGGGTGCTCGGCGACGTGACCGCGGAGGAGCCGGGCAACATCGCCGCGTGGACGGCGCGGCTGCGTACCGCCCGGGGCCTCCAGTTGGGGCAGGCGGAGGCGAACCGGCGGTACGAGCGCGCCGCGAAGGCACGGTCGGATCCGTTCTACGCCCAGCTGACCCACGTCCAGCAGCTGTGCCCGAAGTGGGGCGGTTCGCTGGACACGTTGCTCAGCTTCGCGCGGCGCTGTGCCGAGACGTCGCCGCCCGGATCGCTCAACGCGGCGGCCGTGGCCGACGCGCACCTGGAATTCGCGTACGAGTCGGGCATCGCCCACCTGCGTTCGCCGGCTGTCCTCGACGAGATCCGGGACGCCGTGGCCAGGTCGGTCGGGCACCCGGACTACCGGCCCGTGCACGGGTGGGTCCAGGCCGAGTGCAGCTTCTCGTACGTCCTCTGGCTTGCTGGTGACCTGTCCGGCGCCGCCGCCCGGATGGCGGCGCTCGGCAACCGAATCACCATCTACCCCTTCGGCAGCCCCCGGGAACTCAGGACCGTCCGGCGGAAGCTTCGTGGGGCCGGCGCGCGGTGATCCGGCGTGAGGCGATCGGCGTCGGCTCGGAAAGGCCGGCACCATGCGCCACCCCGGCGGTGGTCATCGGCGCGCCGCCGGACTGGCTACCGTCCGCACGCCACGCCCCGCGGAGAGGGTTCAGGCAGGCTCAGAGCCAGGGTGGTGGGCCCTCGAAGGCGAGGGTGTGAACGTCGAACAGGACCGCCGCCTCCACGCCCAGCGCCGGCCCGCCCTGACGCGCCGCCCAGGTCAGGAACGGCCCGGGTTCCGGTCCGGCCAGACCCAGGCCCTGGGTGTATTCCGCGTGCGCGGCCAGCGAGGCGATGCCGCGCCGCAACGGTTCACCGGTGACGTCCACGCCGTGTGTAGGGCGCTCGGCGCCGCCGAAGCAGACGTAGCGCACACCACCCCAGGGCGGCAGCCCCTCGTCCACCAGTTCCGGGAAGATCCACCGGTTGCCCGCGTCGCGGGCGGCGTCCAGCGTCGCCAGTCCCACTGCCCGGTGGTCGGCCTGGTTGGTCATACCGCCCACCATGCGGACGGTGAACGCGCCCGAGACGATCACCTCGGGCCGGTGGCGGCGGATCGCCCGCACGATGTCGCGGCGCAGGTCCGGACCGTACTCGACGACGCCGTCGCGGTGGTCGAGGAACTCCACGACGTCCACCCCGACCTCCCGGGCCCCGGCGCGCTCCTCCTCCTCGCGCAACGGCGCGGCCTGGTCCGGGTGCATCGCGTCGATCCCCGCCTCGCCCCGGGTGGCCAGCAGGTAGGTGACCTGCTTGCCCTGAGCGGTCCAGCGGGCGATCGCCGAGGCCGCACCGTACTCGATGTCGTCGGGGTGTGCGGCCACCGCGAGACAGCGGTCCCAGTCCTCCGGCAGCGCCGGCAGAAGCTCGTCCACGGTCCCGACCGTAGCGGTCTCTTCGCCCGTCCGGCACCGCCGTGTCGGCAACACTGCCATCCGCCGGGCCGGCGATACTGACCGGGTGGATCCCAGCCGGCTCCACCCGCAGGCGCGGGCGGCGATGCTAGTCCAGCAGCGTGTCCCGCTCACCCGGGCCAACCTGCCGGCGGCACGGCTCAGCATGCTCCAGGCGACTCCCGCCGAGGTGGGCAGCGGACCGGCGATCCGGTCCGTGATGACCGTCGACGCCGGCGGCGTGCCCGCCCGCCTCTACCGCGACGGAGCTGACGACGCGCTGCCGGTGGTCCTCTACGCGCACGGCGGAGGCTGGGTGATGGGCAGCGTGGACACCCACGACGGGCTGTGCCGGCACCTGGCGGCCGCGTCCGGCTGGGCCGTGCTCTCCGTGGACTACCGGCTCGCGCCCGAGCATCCGTACCCGGCCCCGCTGGACGACATGGTGCGCGCGCTCACCTGGCTGCGCGGGCCGGAGGCGCCTCGGCACGGCCTCGACCCGGCCCGGATCGCGGTGGCCGGTGACTCCTCGGGAGGGCACCTGGCGGCGGTGACCGCCCGGCGTGCCCGGGACGCCGGGACCCGGCTTGCGGGACAGCTCCTCGTCTGCCCGGTCATCGACCCCGCTGCCGACTACCCGGCCTTGGACGAGTACGGGCTGGACCGGGAGGAGATGCGGTTCTTCTGGGACGCGTTCGCCCCACCCGGCGTGGACCGCACGCAACCGGATCTGGACCCCCTGCGGGCCGACCTCACCGGCCTGCCGCCCGCCGTGGTCATCACCGCCGAACTCGACCTCTTGTCCGCCGAGGGGGAGCGGTACGCCGCCGGGCTGCTGGCGGCGGGCGTTCCCGTCACCGCGGCCCGTTACCAGGGGCTCATCCACAACTTCCCGCGGAAGCTGGCCCTGTTCGACGCCGCCCATGTCGCCCTGGCCCAGATGGCCGCTGCGCTGCACCGCTGGTCGGAGGAGGAACCCTGAGCACCAGCCCGATCCGACCGTTCGCCGTTCGTCAGGCACCGCTCGCCGCAGTGGACCGACCGTTCCCGGCCACTGTGCCGCCGCTCAACTCGCGGCCATGACCAGCGAGAACTACAGTCGGCGGGAGCACCACCGGATAGATCGCGACACATATCACGGTGAGGAGCGAGTCGATGGCCAACCCTGCCGGCATCGAGGTCACCGGGCCGATGCACCCCCGGTACGACGAGATCCTCACCCCCGAGGCGTTGAGCTTCCTCGCCGACCTGCACCGCGCCTTCGACGCCCGCCGCCGCGAACTGCTCGACCGGCGCAAGCGGCGCGAGGCCGAGCTCGCCGCGGGCGCGCCGTTCGACTTCCTCCCCGAGACCCGGGAGATCCGCGAGTCCGACTGGCGGGTCGCCGACCCCGCGCCGGGCCTGGTCGACCGCCGGGTGGAGATCACCGGCCCGACGGACGCCAAGATGACCATCAACGCGCTCAACTCCGGGGCGAAGGTGTGGCTGGCCGACCACGAGGACGCCAACACCCCGCTCTGGGAGAACGTCATCGCCGGCCAGCTCAACCTGCGCGACGCGATCGACCGCAAGCTCGACTTCACCTCGCCGGACGGCAAGCAGTACGCCCTGCACGACGGTGAGCTGGCCACCATCCTGGTCCGGCCGCGCGGCTGGCACCTCACCGAGAAGCACATCCTGGTCGACGGCGAGCGCACCTCCGGCAGCCTGGTCGACTTCGGCCTCTACTTCTTCCACTGCGCCCGCCGGCAGCTCGACCACGGCGCCGGACCCTACTTCTACCTGCCCAAGATGGAGAGCCACCTCGAGGCGCGACTGTGGAACGACGTCTTCCTGCTCGCGCAGGAGCGCCTCGGCATCCCGCGCGGCACCATCCGGGCCACCGTGCTCATCGAGACGTTCCCGGCCGCGTTCGAGATGGACGAGATTCTCTACGAGTTGCGCGAGCACTCCGCCGGGCTGAACGCCGGCCGGTGGGACTACATGTTCAGCGTGATCAAGAAGTTCCGCACCCGGGGCGCCGACTTCCTGCTGCCCGACCGGAACTCGGTGACCATGACCGTGCCGTTCATGCGCGCGTACACCGAACTGCTGGTGCGGACCTGCCACCGGCGGGGGGCGCACGCCATCGGCGGGATGGCCGCGTTCATCCCCAGCCGCCGGGACCCGCAGGTCAACGAGACGGCGTTGGCGAAGGTCCGGGACGACAAGACGCGGGAGGCGGGCGACGGGTTCGACGGCTCCTGGGTCGCCCACCCCGACCTGGTGCCGATCTGCCGGGAGGTCTTCGACCAGGTCCTCGGTGACCGGCCGAACCAGCTCGACCGCACCCGCGACGAGGTCCGGGTGACCGCCGCCGAGCTGCTCGACGTCCGGTCGACCCCGGGCCGGCGCACCGAGGGCGGGCTGCGTAACGCGGTCAGCGTCGGCGTGCAGTACCTGGCCACCTGGCTGCGCGGCTCCGGCGCGGTGGCCATCTACAACCTCATGGAGGACGCGGCCACCGCGGAGATCTCCCGCAGCCAGGTGTGGCAGTGGCTGCACAACGACGTCACCCTCGACGACACCGGTGAGCGGGTCACCCGGGAGCTGGTCGAACGGATCGCCGACGAGGAGATCGCGACACTGCCCGGTGCTCCCGGTGACTACGCCGACGCCCGGGCGCTGTTCATGGAGGTCGCCGTCGCCGACGAGTTCGCCGACTTCCTGACCGTGCCCGCGTACGAACGGATGCCCTGACCGACGACCGACGCGACGGTGGAGGTGGCGATGAGCAGGACCCCGACGGACCTCGACGCTCTCGCCGCCGCCCTGCGGGCCGCCATCGGCGCCGACCGGGTGATCAGCGACCGGCAGGAGCTGCGCACCTACGAGTGCGACGGGCTGGCCCAGTACAAGGTGATCCCCGCGCTGGTGGCGCTCCCGGCGGACGCGGAACAGTGCGCCGCCGTCGTGCGGGCCTGCGTCGCCGCGGGTACGCCGTTCGTGGCCCGCGGCTCCGGCACCGGGCTCTCCGGCGGCGCCCTGCCCCGCGCCGACGGTGTCCTCGTGGTCACCTCGCAGATGCGCGACATCCTGGAGATCGCGCCGGACGACGAGCGGGCGGTGGTCCAGCCCGGCGTGATCAACCTGGCGGTCACCCGGGCCGCCACCCCGTACGGCTACTACTACGCGCCGGACCCGTCCAGCCAGCAGATCTGCTCCATTGGCGGGAACGTGGCGGAGAACTCGGGCGGCGCACACTGCCTGAAGTACGGCTTCACCACCAACCACGTCCTCGGCGTCGAGCTGGTCACCCCGGACGGCGACCGGGTACGCCTCGGCGGCCGCGCCCCCGACGCCCCCGGCTACGACCTGCTCGGCGCGTTCGTCGGCTCCGAGGGCACCCTCGGCATCGCCACCGAGGTGACCGTCCGGCTGACCCGGCTGCCCGAGTCGGTACGCACCCTGCTCGCCGCGTTCTCCACGACCGACCAGGCCGGTGCGGCGACCTCGGCGATCATCGCGGCCGGGGTGGTGCCGGCGGCGGTGGAGATGATGGACGCCCTGGCCATCGAGGCGGCCGAGGCGGCGGTGCACTGTGGCTACCCGCCCGGCGCCGGAGCGGTGCTGATCGTCGAGCTGGACGGGCCGGAACCGGAGGTCGCCGCCCAGTTCGCGCGGGTGGAGAGCCTGTGCCGGGAGAACCGGGCGTTCGAGATCCGCATCGCCGCCGACGACGCCGAGCGGGCGCTGTTCTGGAAGGGACGCAAGTCCGCGTTCGCCGCCGTGGGGCGGATCAGCCCGGACTACATCGTCCAGGACGGGGTGATTCCGCGGACCGCCCTGCCGGAGGTGCTGCGCCGCATCGGCGAGCTCTCCGCCGAGCGCGGCATCCGGGTGGCGAACGTCTTCCACGCCGGCGACGGCAACCTGCACCCGCTGGTCCTCTTCGACGCCGCCGTCGACGGCGAGACCGTCCGCGCCGAGGAGGTCTCCGGCGCGATCCTCGACCTCTGCATCACCCACGGTGGCTCGATCACCGGGGAGCACGGCGTGGGCATGGACAAGGCGAAGTACATGCCCCGCATGTTCACCGACGACGACCTGGACACGATGCAGCTGCTGCGCTGCGCGTTCGACCCGGACGGGCTGGCCAACCCCGGCAAGGTCTTCCCGACGCCCCGCCTCTGCGGCGAGGTGCCGGGTCGACACAAGGGGGTCCACCCGGCGCAGGAGGCCGGACTGGCGGAGGTGTTCTGATGCCCGCCGACCGGACCCTCGACCAGCTCCGCGCCGCCGCCGAGGCCGTCCGCGCCGCCGGTGAGCACGACACCGTCGCCGGGGTGCCGGCCCGCTACGTCGCCGCCCCCCGGGACACCGGCCAGGCCGCCGCCCTGCTGCGCGCGGCGGCCGCGCTCGACCTGGCCGTCACGTTCCGCGGCGGCGGCACCAAGCAGGACTGGGGGAGTCCACCCCGTCGACTCGACCTGATCCTCGACACCACCGCCCTGACCGGGGTGGTCGAGCACGCCGCCGGCGACCTGATCACCGTGGTCCGCGCCGGCACCCGCCTCGACGAGCTGCCGGCCACCCTGGCCGGCGCCGGGCAGCAGCTCGCCCTCGACGCACCGCTGCCCGGCGGCACCGTCGGCGGCGCCGTCGCCACCAACACCAGCGGCCCGCGCCGGATGCTCTACGGAACGGTCCGCGACCTGCTCATCGGGGTCACCCTGGTGCGCGCGGACGGGGTGGTGGCGCACGCCGGCGGCAAGGTGGTCAAGAACGTCGCCGGCTACGACCTGGGCAAGCTGGTCACCGGCGCGTACGGGACGCTGGGGCTGATCACGGAGTGCGCGTTCCGGCTGCACCCGCTGCCCGCCACCGTCGCATACGTCTCCCGCGCAGTGGACGACGTGGCCGAGGCCGGCCGCCTGGCCGCCACGGTACGGGCGGCCCAGCTCGTACCCACCGCGCTGGAGGTGGACGCGCCGGCCGGCGGGCGAGCGACCGTCACCGTGCTGCTGGAGGGCACCCCGGCCGGGGTGACCGCCCGGGCCGCCGCGGCCCGCCGGCTGCTCGGCGCCGACGCCACCGACGCCGACCGGCCGCCCGAAGGCTGGGCACGCCGTCCGTGGCGGGACGGGGACGTCGGCCTCAAGCTGACCGCCGCGCTCTCCGGCGTACCCCGGCTGCTGGCCGATGCCCGCGCGGCGGCCGACCGGCACAATCTGCCGCTGGCGCTGCGTGGTTCGGCCGGCGTCGGTGTCCTCTACGCCGGCCTGCCCGGCGCATCCGACCCGGAGCGGGTCGCCGGCCTGGTGGACGCGCTCCGCGCCACGACCGCCGCCGCCGGCGGGCACACGGTGGTGCTCACCGCGCCCGCGGCCGTGCGGGACCGGGTCGACCTGTGGGGACCGGTCCACGGCCTGGAGCTGATGCGCCGGGTCAAGCAGCGCTTCGATCCGGACGCCCGGCTGGCGCCCGGCCGATTCGTGGGAGGGATCTGATGAGCATCCCCCAGCAGCCCGGCCCGACCCCGGTCACCTCACCCGGCGGGAGCCAGCCGGCCAGCGGTCCCCGCGACGTGCTCGGCGCGGCCGCCCAGCCGCCCGGCGTCGGCGCCTTCGACGAGCACCACCCGCCGCCCGCCGAGCTGATCGGCGACTGCGTGCACTGCGGCTTCTGCCTGCCAACCTGCCCTACCTACGTGCTCTGGGGCGAGGAGATGGACTCGCCACGCGGGCGGATCTACCTGATGAAGCAGGGGTTGGAGGGCGAACCGCTCACCGACTCCATGGTCACCCACTTCGACCGCTGCCTCGGCTGCATGTCCTGCGTCACCGCCTGCCCCTCCGGCGTCCAGTACGACCGGCTCATCGGGGCCACCCGCCAGCAGGTCGAACGCCGGCACCGCCGCGGCCCCCGGGACCGGGCGCTGCGGGCGGCGATCTTCGCGCTCTTCCCGTACCGGAGGCGGCTGCGGCTGCTGCGCGGGCCACTGCGGGCCTATCAGGCCACCGGCCTGCCCCGGCTGGTCCGCCGCAGCGGGCTGCTGCGCCGGCTGGCACCCACCCTCGCGGCGGTGGAGTCCCTCGCACCCCGGCTGGGCCGGGCCGCCCGCCCGCCGCAGCGGGTCGCCGCCGTCGGCACCCGGCGGGCCGTCGTCGGCATGCTCACCGGCTGCGTGCAGGGCGCCTTCTTCCCCGAGGTGAACGCCGCCACCGCCCGGGTGCTCGCCGCCGAGGGCTGCGAGGTGGTGATCCTGCCCGACCGGCAGGGCTGCTGCGGGGCGCTGAGCGCGCACAACGGACGGGAGGAGGAGGCGCGCCGCTTCGCCCGCCGGATGGTGGACACGTTCGCCGCCGCCGGAATCGACTATTTCGTGGTCAACGCCGCCGGCTGCGGCTCCACCCTCAAGGAGTACGGCCACCTGCTGCGCGACGACCCCCGCTACGCGACACTCGCCGCCGACTTCGCCGGCAAGGTCCGCGACCTCTCCGAGGTACTGGTCGAGCTCGGCCAGGTCGCCACCCGGCACCCGCTGCCGGTGACGGTCGCCTACCACGACGCCTGCCACCTGGCCCACGCCCAGGGCGTCCGCGCGCAGCCCCGCCAGCTGCTGCGCGACATCCCCGGCCTGGAACTGCGGGAGATCGCCGATCCGGAGATCTGCTGCGGCTCGGCGGGCATCTGGAACATCCTCCAACCCGGGCCGGCCGCCGAACTCGGCGACCGCAAGGCCCGCACCGTACTGGCCACCGGGGCGCGGCTGCTCGTCACCGCCAACCCCGGCTGCCTGATGCAGGTCGCCGCCTCGGTGACCCGCGCCGGCGGCGACATCGCGCTGGCACACACCGCCCAGGTCCTCGACGCCTCGATCCGCGGACGAGGGGTCGAGGAGTTGCTGCACCAGCGAACCCCGTCCTGACGGCGGGATCCACCGTCACCGCTGACCCCCGTCCCCCCAAGCGTCGAGGTGACCCATGTTCGACCAGTTCAAGGTCGTCACCGATCCGGTCGGTGACTCCGTCGCGCTCTCGGCCATCTTCGCGGTCCTACCCCTGCTCACCCTCTTCGTCCTGCTCGGCGTCATGAAGGTCAAGGCCTGGTTGGCCGGCGTGATCTCCCTCGTGGTCGCCCTGATCGTGGCCATCGCCGTCTACGCCATGCCGATCGGGCAGGCCGTGCTCTCGGCCACCGAGGGCGCCACCTTCGGCTTCTTCCCGATCCTCTGGATCGTCATCAACGCGATCTGGGTCTACAACCTCACCGTCGAGAGTGGGCACTTCGACGTGCTGCGCCGCTCCTTCGAACGGGTCAGCCCGGACATGCGTATCCAGGCGATCATCATCGCGTTCTGCTTCGGTGCGCTGCTGGAGGCCCTCGCGGGCTTCGGCACGCCGGTGGCGATCACCGTGGTGATGCTGATGGCGCTCGGGTTCCGCCCGATCCACGCCGCCTCGGTGTCGCTGCTGGCCAACACCGCGCCGGTGGCCTTCGGCGCGCTCGCCACCCCGATCGTCACGCTGGCCAGCGTCAGCAGTGGCGCCAACCCCGACCCCCGGCTCACCGTCGACACCCTCGGCGCGATGGTCGGCCGGCAGACCCCGATCCTCGCGGTGGTCGTACCGTTGATGCTGGTGGCCCTGGTCGACGGGCGGCGCGGCATCCGCCAGACCTGGCCGGCCGCGCTGGTCGCCGGGGTGAGCTTCGGCCTGGCGCAGTTCGTCGCGGCGAACTACATCTCGGTGCCGCTGACCGACATCGTCGCCGCGCTGGTCTCGGCCGCCGCCGTGGTGCTGCTGGTCCGCGTCTGGCGCCCGGTCACCCCCGCCGACCTCGGCCGCGAGCCGGAGGCAGCCGCCGTGCCGGCCGCCCGCGGGGCAGTCGACGCGGAGCTGGCCGGCCCCGGCAGTGTCCGCGCCGCCGCGGGCACCCGCTCCGGTACGACCAGCACCGCCGCCCCCGGGCTGGGCGGCTCCGGTGGGGAGACCCCACCGGGTGATCCGCGCATCGACGAGACCGCTCCCGTCGGCCGGCACCGCGACGACGACCTGGAGCCGCGGCCCACCGACCAGGTGCGCGCCGCCACCACGGGCGGCCGGCGGATCGCGGACACCCCGGCCGAGGTCGCCCGGGCGTACGCGCCCTACCTCATCATCATCGCGATCTTCTCCGTCGCCAACCTCGGCGCGGTGAAGACGGCCCTGGCGAAGGAACCCTGGACGGTGAAGTTCGACTGGCCGGGGCTGGACCTCCTGGGCGGCAACGGCAAGCCGCTGTCCTCGATGACGTTCACCCTCAACTGGCTGCCCGCCGCGGGCACGCTGATGATCCTCGCCGGCATCCTGACCGCGCTGGTGCTGCGGGTCTCCGCGGGTCGGGCGCTGCGCGCGTACGGCCGCACCTACGTCGAGCTGCGCTACGCGATCGTCACGGTGATGGCGGTGCTCGCCCTGGCGTACGTGATGAACCAGTCCGGCCAGACCAACACCCTCGGCGCGTTCCTCGCCGCGGCCGGCGGGGCGTTCGTCTTCCTGTCGGCGATCCTCGGCTGGATCGGCGTCGCGGTGACCGGCTCGGACACCTCCGCCAACGCGCTGTTCGGCGCGCTGCAGGTGCAGACGGCGGCCCGGGCCGGGCTGGATCCGCTGCTGCTGGCCGCGGCCAACTCGTCCGGCGGGGTGCTGGGCAAGATGATCAGCCCGCAGAACCTGGCGATCGCCGCCGCCGCGGTCGGCATGGCCGGCCGGGAGGGGGAGATCTTCCGGAAGGTGTTCGGCTGGAGCCTCGTGCTGCTGCTGTTCATGTGCGTGCTGGTCGCGCTCCAGGGCTCCCCGGTCCTGAGCTGGATGGTGCCCTGACCGCAGGCCCGACCGCCCGGGCGCCACGGATCACGTGGCGCCCGGGCCCGTCTCCTCGCGGCTCCGGCCCGTCTCCTCGCGGCTCCGGCTCGTCTCGTCGCGGCTCCGGCTCGGCTTGCTTCTGCGCCCGAGGCGGGCCGATGCCGGCGGATTTCGGGACCAGTGGCCCTGCACGGACCGCCCGGCGGTGCGGACCGTGGAGATGTGAGCACCGCTACCAGAACGGCCCGACCGGCCGCGACCTGCCCGATCTGATGGCGCCCATGAGGCGCAGGCCGGCCGGGCCCACACGCCTCCCATCGCGTCGTTAGCCCCGATGAGGCCGACCAGCGGTATCAGCTGCTGGCGGTGACCGATGACCGCAAGCGTCGCAGCGCCTCGGCGCGCACACCGGCCAGGACCGGCTCGCTGGTCAATTCGGCGGGCCGGACGGACACCTGTCGCGGCATCCGTGCGGTCGCCGCGCGGATGCTGTCGATCAGTGCCGGGCCCCAGGAGCCGCCGACGACGACCTCCTGCGGGTCGGCGAGCGCGACCACGGCGGCGACGACCCCGCTGACGGCGGTGCCGATCGTCTCGCGGGTGGCCGCCGAGCTGTCGAGGAGCCGCGCGGTGTCGACCGCCGTGGTCCCGCTGAGGCGCAGACCCAGCTCTTCGAACAGCTCGATGAAGCGGACCGCCCGGCCGCCCGGCCCGGCAGTCACCAGATGGGCGATCTCACCGGTCAGGCCGCTGCGCCCGCGCCGGACCTGGCCGTCGTTGACGATCGCACATCCCAGGCCTTCGCCCAGATAGAGGTACGCGAAGTCGCGCAGTTGCTCCGCGCCGACGCTGTCGCGCTCCGCCAGGGCCGCCCAGTTCACGTCGTTGTCGACCACGACCGCTCCACCGGCGTACGGCGAGAGAACAGCGACCGGGTCCAGCTCGCCGACCAGGAAGGGCGCGTCGGGCAGGTGCACCAGCCGGCCGGTGGCACGGTCCACGGGGTCGGCTGCTCCGACGACGGCGAGGCGGGCCGGCTGACCGGCGGCGGCGCCCGCCTCCGCCGCCGCGGCCCGCAACGCCGACGAGACCTGGCTCGGCTGGGCCGGCCGGTCGATCGGGCGGACCGCCCGGGCCAGGGTGTCGCCGTAGACGTCCAGGCACTCCGCCACCACGCCTTCCGGGGCGATGGTGACCGCCAGCGCCACCCCCACCGTCGGCGCCAGCGCGTAGTACGAGCCCACCCGACCACGGCCCCGTCCGCCCGGCGTGCGTTCGCCGGTGTCGGCGACCAGCCCGCGCTCGGTCAGCCGGCGCACGCTCTCGCCGGCGGTCGGCTTGGAGATGCCGACCTCGACGGCGAGTTCGGCCCGCGTGAGGCGGCGGTGTCGCATCAGCGCCCGCAGGACGTGCTCGTCGGTCAGCGACCGGACCAGATCCAGCGACGGCTTGGCGGATTCCACGCACCGATTCTAGTCAGGGCTCTTGCCTTGAATTCGGGGGAGCGCGTAGGGTCCTTCAAGTAAGGAGAGCTGACTTGGAAGGAACCGCCGTGACGACGACTGCCGGGCTGCCGCACTGGGAGGAGACACCGACCGACCTCACGGCCGCGACCCGCGAGATCAAGAAGGCGCTGCGGGAGCGGATCGCCTCCTCCGGCCGTACCGTCGAGGAGGTCTTCGCGGTCGTCGAGCAGCGCGTCCAGGCCGCCGTCGACGACATTTCGGCGGCCCGCCGCCGGGGCGAGACGATCTGGCCGGTCATCGAGTATGCCGACATCGCCGCCGGCGCCGTCCCGGCCGAGCAGGTCGCCCTGCTGCGGCGCCGCGGCTGCCTGGTCGTGCGTGGCCACTTCGCACGTGACACGGCCCTGGCCTGGGACCGGGACATCGTCGACTACGTCGAGAGCAACAGCTTCTTCGAGAACTACCGCGGTCCGGGCGACGACTTCTTCGGCAGCGTGGGCTCCAAGCCCGAGATCTACCCGATCTACTGGTCGCCCGCCCAGATGCAGGCCCGGCAGAGCGAGCGCATGGCCACCGTCCAGGCGTTCCTCAACGGCCAGTGGAAGCACGAGTCCGACGGCGTGCGGTGGTTCGACCCCGACCGCGACTCGCTCTACCCCGACCGCATCCGCCGCCGCCCCGAGGGCGCCGACTCGGCCGGCCTCGGCACCCACCTCGACCCGGGCACCCTCGACCTCTGGATGACCCAGGCCTACCAGAAGGCGTTCCGGCACCTGTTCGACGGCAGTGTCGAGCAGTACGACCCGTGGGACGCGGCCCACCGCACGAGCGGCCCGCAGTACCCCGGCTCGACCATGTGCTCGGCCTTCCGCACCTTCCAGGGGTGGACCGCGCTGTCCGACATGGACCACGACCAGGGCGTCCTGCACACCGTGCCGATCCCCGAGGCGATGGCCTACCTGATGCTGCGCCCGCTGCTGAGCGACGTGCCCGACGACGACATGTGCGGCGTCACCGTCAACCAGGTCTTCCCGGCCGGCCACAAGTGGCACGCCCCGCTCATGGAGGCTCTAGCCGGCATCCCCGACGTCAGGGCCGGCGACTCCGTCTGGTGGCACTGCGACATGATCCACAGCGTGGCCCCCGTGGCGGACCAGAAGGGCTGGGGCAACGTCATGTACATCCCCGCCGCGCCCTGGTGCCCGCGTAACGAGCGGTACGCGGCTCAGGTGCGAGAGGCGTTCCGGACCGGATCGAGCCCGAGCGACTTCCCGGCCGAGCACTACGAGCGGGACTGGCCCAACCGCTTCCGTTTCGAGGACCTCAACGGGATCGGACGCCGCGGTCTCGGCCTCGATTGACAGCTACGGGCACATGCGCCGGCGCGGGGACGGCGTCGCGCGGCGGTTGCGGCCTCGGGCGGGCCCGAGCGCGCACCAGGTGGTGCAGCACCACCAGGGGAGCCACGCCGGCCGGGTACCAGGCCAGGTCGACGAGGTCGAACTGCACGCCCAACGCCAGCCTCGCCGCCAGGCTCCGCGCCGACAGTTCGGCCGGCAGCCCGGTCAGCTGCGCGCACTCCACCAACCAGCAGAACACGGTGGCGACCGTCCCGGCCGGCACCGGCGCCATCCGGGGCCGCAGGAACAGCACGCCGGCCCAGACCATCGACGCGTACAGCGCGGTGCCGGAGTACTGCCGCAGCGCCCCGTCGTCGACGACGCGGATCAGCAGTGCGAGGCCCAGGAACAGCAGCGCGGCCACCGGCATGAGCAGCCGCACCGTACGGGCCGTGATCGGCGTTCGCGCGAGGGTAGGCACCGGCTCAAGGTACGGGTCCGGACCGATGCCGGTGCGGCGGCTCCCCGCCGGCGTCAGCCTGGTCAGCGAGCGCCGGTGGCGGGACCGACACGATCCGGCCGGGTCACGAGGCGCGCGGCAGCGCGAGCCAGTCCTGCCAGGCGATGTCGCGGCCCAGATAGCGGGGCTGCTGGAAGGGCCAGTCGGCGGCGATCCACCGCGGCACCAGCGCGTCGAACGCGCGCTCCACCTCGCCCCCGACAAGCTCGTCCACCACCCACCAGGCGATTTCGCCGTCGGAGCCGGTGCGCTCGGGCGGGTCGATGTAGACGCAGCCGAAGATCGCCGTCTCCTCCTCGTCCAGCAGCGCGTAGTTGAACGACTGGTGCGCGGCTATCTCCCTCTCGTGCCGCAGCAGGTCGATGCGGTTCGCCTCAGAGGTCATCGTCTCCGAGGGCCAGGCCCAGGCCGGGCCGAAGATCTCCCACAAGCGCTCCCGGGAGCCCATCACCGCGGGGTAGTCGCGCGCCGCGTCCGCCTCCCGGATCGGCCGCAGGTGAAGCGCGGTGTCGGGCACGGGCACGTGGACGGGGTGGACGAAGTCGCCAGGCAGCCAACTCATAGGGGCCGAGGCTACAGACGGTGAGCGCGGGATGAGCAGCAGGCCGTGGGCAGCACCGCGGACGACCATCGATCCGGACATACTCCCGCCGTCGATCGCGATCATGCATGTGCTGGCGCCGTACCGCCAGGTGCCGGACGACGCGCGCCGGCTTGAGGGCGAGCTGCGGTTCGATGCCGGCGCCCACTACCGGGTCGAGAGCCCCAGCTACCGGTTCCGGTGGCGTCGACGGCAAAAGCCCGTGCACGCCGCAGCCACGACCAGCGGCCGGCAACCGCGCAGCCATGAAGATCAAGGTCTACGGCTGAAGCACTAGTTGCCTCCGGGCACCTGGTCCTTGACGTCGTCGTAGCCGACCTTGGCGGGCTCCGCGACCGGCGCGTAGATCACGCGGATCACGCCGGTGGGGAAGACCTCCGTCGCCGTCGCCCGGAAGTGGTACGGGGCGTCGCCGTCGTCGAACAGCTTGCGGCCCTTACGCGCCGCCACCGGATGGACCAGCAGGCGCAGTTCGTCGACGAGCCCGGCGGCGAGCAGTTGCTGCACCACGGAGATCGACCCCGGAATGAGGATTCCCCTGCTGCCGGCGTCGGCCTTGAGCGCGGTGACCGCGTCGAGAAGATCGTCCTTGATCAGCTCCGAGTTGCGCCAGGAGAACTCCAGCGGCTGGCGCGTCACGACCACCTTGCGCATGTCCCCGAGCTGCTTGGCGAACGGCGCGTCGTCCCCACCCGCGGCCTCGCGGTCCGGCCAGGCGCCGGCGAAGCTGTCGTAGGTCTCGCGACCGATCAGCAGCACGTCGGCGGTGTCGTAGTCCTCGGCGACGGCGCGGCCCATGTTGTCGTCGAAGTACGGGAAGTGCCAGTCCGGGTCGATCTCGGCCACACCGTCGGCCGAGATGAACAGCGTGGAGATGACCTTTGCCATCGGGCGGTCCCTTCGAGTCAGGTGGTGTCGACAGGTGGACCGCCGCAGCATCTCAAACTCATCGCCCGGCCAGAGACCAACTCGCCGACCAGGGGACCGGCGACCCCACGGTGTCGGAGCCACCCCGTGCGGTACGCCTGGAACCCGCCGCCACGAGATCATCAGTCCGTGCTCTTCGCTTCCGTCGTCGCCCTGGTGGCGTTTTTTGTGTGGCTGACCGTCGCCCGGCTGCGCTGGCTCACCGGCGTGGTGCTGGTGGCGCTGACCCTGGTCGCGGCTGCCTCGGTCACCCTCACCGGGGTCCAGCCTCGGGCGGCGGTGGAGGCGCGCCTGCTGCTGCTCGTCGGGGTTGCCGTGACACTGCTCGTCGCGGTGAAGGCGCAGCGCCGCAGGCTCGGCGACAGGGGCGACGACGATCGGGCGGGCCGGCGCTGGCCGTACCGGATCGGGGTCGGTCTTGCCTTGTTCGTCGCCTTGGGCTGCATCCCCGTGGCGGCCTGGGACTTCAACGACGACGGGTTCGTACCGTCGGTGCAGGAACTCGGCCCGCTGCCCGGCGGACTCGCCGTTCGGGGCGCGGGCGGCGACGCGGAGTGCGGCACCGGTCGTTGCGCCGTTTCATACCCACTCGTCGGCCGTGCGGGCGAGTCGGCCGACCAGGTGGCCCGACGGATGTGGGACCACCTGGTGAGCGAGGGCTGGCCGGGGCCCGACGGTGGGCGGAGCTGCCGCCCGGCCGGCTGGCTTCTCGACACCCGCGAGACCTGCGTGGCGATCAGCACCGACGACGGTGAGGCGCGGCTCACGCTGGAGGGCGGTCGCCGGTACCCGCGATATGGGCGTGCCGGCCGCCAGGAGGTCAGCCGACCGCGGTGAGCCACCGTCGCCAGCTCGTGCGGGTGATCCGTTGCTCGCGGTCCGTGGCCACGTGGAGAACGAACTGCGCTCGGAGCCGGGCCAGGGGGTCATCGGCGGCAGCCAGCACCTCCACCTCGCTGAGGAACAGCGGGTCGTCGAGGTGCCGGACCAGGCAGGCGTACGTCCAGTCCTTGCACCGGTAGGGCCTTCTCAGCGCCGCAAGGACCAGTTCAGCGATCGGAGCCTGGATGTCCTCCGGCAGACCGCCGCGATCGAGCCGGCGAAGGAGCATCTCCTTGGTTTCCCAGCGCGACCACATCCACGACTGCGGCGCACTCCACTCGTCGGGATGTTCCGCCTCCCACCGCAGGTACAGCACCGCGAACGGTGCCCACATCGCGCGGGCCACACCGTCACCGTCCGCGGCGTCCCGGAAAGCGTGGAGAGGCCCGTGGATCGTCTGCGCCTCATGCCACCGGAAGTCGGCGTGCGCCTGGTCCATCGCCGCCCCGAGGCGAGACTGACTGGACCTCGACCGGTAGTGCGCGGACCACAGGGCGTTCGACCGGTGCAACGCGTCGCTCGCTGCCGCGAGCAGTGCCTGATGGCGGTCCAGCGCACGGTGGCGCGTGACCGGATCGGTCGCCACCAGGTCGAACACCCAGGAGTAGTCACCGCGCGGCTCCGCAAACACCACAGCAGCCTGCCACCGCGGCCTTAGCGGGCCACGGGCAGGCCAGCCGGCGCTTGACCTCAGACCTGCATCGCGGCCCTGTCGGCGACGGGTTCGTCAATCGATGACCGAGCCGGCCGGGCCACGGAAACGCTCGGGGCCGATACCACCAGAATGGTGGACGCGTGGCTCGCCACGACCACCCACAGCCACCATTGGCGAGGAGCAGATCATCGACAACTCCGACACGGTCACCCTGTGGCGGCCCACCGGGCAGGCCGAACTCGACCTCGTGGCGACGTCGGGGTGGCGGGCCTGGCCACCGCGCCTGCCGGACCAGCCGATCTTCTACCCCGTGCTCAACCGCTGGTACGCCACGAAGATCGCCCGCGAGTGGAACGTCCCCGCCGGTGGGGTCGGCTACGTGACCCGGTTCGACGTTCAGCGTTCGTACCTGGACCGCTACGAGGTTCACCAGGCCGGTGGCCGCGACGTGCTGGAGTACTGGATCCCCGCCGAGGAGCTTGCCGACCTCAACGCCCACCTCGTCGGCGCGATCGTCGAGGAGGCCGAGTACCGCGGCCCGGTGAACGACCAGGAGTTCATCGACGCCGACAAGGCACTGGTTCGACCTCTGCCGGTCGAGTGGCGGGCCTACCTCCAAGGTGAGTCGTGGTTGCGGCGCGGCTGGCTGAGCAGCGGAGCCTATGTGTGGCTCAATTCGCCGCGCGAGATGCTCGAACTGCATGACGCGTGGGACGAAGCCACCGACGCGCACCCCGGCATCGCGATCATCGGCGGCGACGGCTCCCGTGAGCAGCTCGTGCTCGACCTGCGCAGCGACCCTGCGCCGGTGCTGCTGGTCGACATCACAAGCAGTGGATGGGACAGCGCGATACGGCAAGCGGACGATGTCGGCCAGCTTGTCGACCGCATCGAGGCGGGCACCTTCGAGTTCGACTTCGAGGATTAGCGGACCTCGGCGGGGGCCTGATCGACTGCTCGCCTCGCGGCGGATCCGTCCACCTGACCATGGCGGACGCAGGAGCCGACGGTTGTGCTCAGGGATCGCGCGATGAACCGTGCCCGTGAAACGTCAGGCCCGCCCGGGCGTCACGGGCTTGCGCGGCCGCCCGCAGGCCGTGGATCATTCGAACATGCGTTCGCCGAGAACGATCATCGAAGACACCGGCTGGGGCAATCTGCACCATGCATATGCCGCCGCCTCGGACACGCCGGCTCGGTTGCTTCACCTGCTCAGCGAGGACCCGGAGCGAGCCGGCGACGCTTTGGCCTACATCGACGCGGTGCTGCTGCACCAGGGTTCGATGTACTCGGCGACAGCACCGGCTGCCGAGTTCGTGGCGGCGATCCTCGACGATCCGCGGACCCTCGTGCAGTGCGAGAGCGCGCTGCCGTGGGACGAGCGCTCCCGCTCTTTACGGGCTGGGCTGCTGGAGTGGCTGGGCAAGGTCGCGGAGTCGGCGGCATGGGGCGAGCCCGCCGAGGTGGACGTGTCCACGGCCGACGCCGCTGACGATCATGACGACGCTCAAGAGCTTCGGGCCGCTCAGGCATGCCGAGCGGTCCGGGGGTACGTCCACGCCGCCGTCGAAAAATTCCTCGATGACACCGATGCCTCGGTGCGGCAGGGCGCCATTGGTGCAATGACTCACCTGCTCGCAGCGCCCGAGCTGGCGCACCGACGGGCCCACACCGCCGAGCGACTGATGGACTCCGTGGCAGAGATGAGTGCGGCGGAGCGCGCGGCCGTGGCGTTGAGCATCGGCAGCTGGGGCATACCGCCGCTCGCGCTGCTCGCAGACGAGCGTCCCGAGGTTCGTGGCTGTGCCGCGCTCTCCCGGGCGCTCGATGACGTTCCGGCATCGCTCGAGGAGATCCGTGCGGCATTGCGCGACCCGCGGGCCGCTGACGCCTGGTTCGGTGAGGACCGGCCGCCGCAGCTCGACGGGCAGGTCCGGTTCTTCCTCGTCCAGGCGCTGCTGCGACGGACCAGGACCTTTGCTGAGGTCGCCGACGCTGCGGTCGCTGTGGCGCAGATGACCAACGCGTACACGGTCGACTTCGACTGGGGGCCGCTGTTGGAGCGAGCGTTCGCCGGAGCCCAGCAGGGGCAGCTCTCGGCGGCGCAGCGACGATTCCTCTCCGCACTCGTGGACAATGATGAATGCTGGGGCAACATCGCCAACCCGATGATCTGGTTCGGAAAAGCCGGCCTACCCGCCGAGCGCGAGGCATTGCGCGCAATGCTGACGTGAACCGGTCGAGCTACCACCGCAACCCAGCCTCGCGGCACTGCAATGTGCCGGCCGGGCACTGTGGCCCGGACGTCGAGCGTGACGGTCTCGTCCGACGACGCGACGTCACGGATGTCGGGCGGCTATGACCCGAACTTCTTCCATTGCCCTTCGGAGACCACCTCGACCGAGCCGTCGACGACCTTGATGGCCGTCTGTTCGTCGATGGCGTAGGCCGGGACACCGATGTCGGCGGCCCACCGCTCTGCGTCGGCCAGGGTGTTTGTGGGGAAAGCGTCCAGGTGCGGGAAGATCGAGAAGTCGACGACTCCCAGGGTGCGGTCGTCCGGCGCGGACGGCCACTCGACGAAGTACGTTCCGATCCGGGGCGTCATCACCATGCTTCCAGCACTCACTCCCACCCAGACCGTGTCGGGCAGCGATGGCAGCAGATTTGCCAGCCCGGACTCCCGCATCCAGTGGCACAGGTACGTCGCGTCGCCGCCGTCGACCAGGAGAACGTCGGCCTCCCGGACCCAGGGGACCCATCGCTCCGCGCCGATCGTGGGCAGTGCGGTGAGCTCGAGGACACCGAGCGACGCCCAACCCAGGCCGGACAGGTGCTGAAACGCGGGCTCGGCGGCTACGAAGCCCCGCACCGATTTCGGACCGCACATCGGGTGACCCCATTGTGCTGTCGGGACGCAGAGGGCGTGGCACTCGGCGATCGGCTTGCCGAGGAGCTGCACGAGCGCCGAGTGGATGCTCGGGTTCGTGACGCCGCCTGACGTAAGCAAGAGCTTCAAGGTGCCTCCAGATTCGCGTGCGGAGGGTTATGTGCCTGTAGACCCGGGATCGTGCCGGAACTCATCGGAGGTCGACCAACCTCTTCAGAGGTCCCTCAGGTCGCTGGGTGCACTAATCCTCCACCCGCTCCTACCGCCCGCACGTGCACCCGACCGACGCACGCAGGATGCGCATGTCGCTGAGCCGGGACGGCCGGCTGGCGGCAGCGGATCAAGCCGGTCGAGGTTTCGGCGTGCGCGACGACAAGCGGGGCTCAGGCCAGCGCCGCCGGCAGGGCGAGGAGGGCGAAACGGATCAACCGCCCGAGAAGGCACGAGCCGGCGAACTCCCACCGTCGAAGGCCTGCGGTGCCGGCGGCGACGCTGACCACGGCCAGCGGTGGAACCCCGAGTGTGGCGGAGACGAGCACTGTCGGTAGGGCGGTGCGGCGGCGGGAGAGCCAGCGCCGGATCGGCTCGGCCCAACGGGCGGCCCTGGCCGCCGCGCGACCTGATCGGTTCCGTTGCGCGAGTTTCTGGGCCAGCCGTCCCGTTCCGTGACGCGCGGCTTCGAACAGGAGCAGTTTGCCGGCGGTCTGCCCGAGCCCCAGAGCGAGTACGGCGATCAGAGCGTGGCCGCCACGGTGTCCGGCGACCACGGCGTAGGCCTCGGCGTTGACGATCGGGACGAGCGCCGAGGCGAGACCGTACCCGAGCGCCACCACCGCCTCGGCGAGGCTGCTCATGGCCGGCCGTCCCGTTCGAGCAGCCGGACCATCGCTGCGGCTGACCACAGCTTGACCGCGACGACGGCGACGGCAACGCCCAGCGCGAGCCGGTACTGCCCGAACGCGATGGCGCCGACAACCCCGGCGGTGTTGGCGGCCTTGGCCAGAGGCGACCAGTTCAACGCCCATACCCGCCGGTCGACCAGGTGGAAGTAGTTGGGGCTAATCACGGGCCAGCACAGGAACGCCAGCGACAGCATGGTGTCCAGCACCAGGAACGAGAGCAGGAACACCAGGGCCACGGCCGCGACGTCGGGCACGAGTGAGACCAGACCCACGCACAGCACGGCGGTGCACGCGCGGTCGCTCACGATGTCGAGGACGGCCCCCGCCCGGGTCTCCTGTCCGAGCCGGCGGGCGGCCCAGCCGTCGAGCACGTCGCCGAGCCAGTAGATGCCGTACGCCACCGCGAGCAGTGCCACGGAGCCGGCGACGAGGGCGACGACACCGAGGGTGACAGCGGCGATCGTGCGGATGGCGGTGATGTAGTTGGGAACCGTACGGAGAGGGCCGACGGTGAGGGCGGCGCGGGAGTCAACAAGAGTCACCTCCGCAGCGTCGTGCGGTGAGCGTTCCGGGCGGAACGTGCTGCGGTGCCGATCTGGGCGCGGGGGCGGCACCGGGGTACCGGCCGATCTCGTACCGGGGTACCTGGCCGGTTTCCGGGCTGGTCGCGGAGACTGTGCAGGTGACGACTGGAATCCGGGAATGGTTGCGCGACCCCGAGCGAGTGCGCCGACTCGCGTACGGTGCGGCGGGCTTGATCGTCGCGGTCGTCGTCACGACCGTCGAGGGGGGCCTGTCCGTGCCGGCCGGCTGGGCGTGGCTGGTGCTGCCCGTCGGCCTCTGGGCCATGGCGCTGCGGCCCCGCCTCCGGGCTCTGGTCTTCGCGGTCTGTGCCGGGTTCGTCGCGATGGTGAGCACCGGAGAGTCGGTGCAGTTGGGCCTCGCGGCCGCCGGCCTGGTGTTCGTCTCGATCTGCGAAGACCCGGCCCGGCGCCCGTGGCTCGGGTGGGTGGCTGGCTTGATCGGCGCCGTCGGCGCCCTCGCTACCGCGCTGCTCAACCAGCGGGGGCTCTACGAGCAGCCCTTCGCCTTCGTGGCGGCCGGCTACCTCCTGGCGACCCTGTTGCGATCGTGGTCCCGTGGCCACGCCCTCGCCCGGGAGACGGGCGAGCTGCGCGGCCAGGCGGCCTGGCTCGAGCAGCGCACCAACCTGGCCCGCGAGCTGCATGACGTGGTCGGCCACCACGTCACCGCGATGGTGGTTCAGGCCGAGGCGGGCCAACTCGGTGACGACCCGGGGGCGGCGCTACGGGCGATCGCGGGCAGCGGACGCACCGCACTGAAGGAGCTCGACACGCTCGTCGTGCACCTGCGCGATCCGCACGCGGCGATCGCGGTGAGCGCCCCGCCACGCCTGTCCGACATCGACGAGCTGCTCGCGCAGCCGCTACGCCAGCAGGGTGTGACGGTGCAGGTTCGGCTGGACTCCGAGCCGGGCCTGGACGAGATCGGCGTGTTGGCCGCCTACCGCATCGCACAGGAAGCCCTCACCAATATCGCCCGCCACGCGAAAGCCACGGCCGCCTGGGTCGAACTGGCCCGCGTCGGCGACCACGCCCGTCTGCGCGTCAGCGACGACGGCATCGGGCCGCCCCACGCACCCACGCGCGGCTCGGGCCTGCTCGGCATCGAGGAGCGCGTGCGGGCCCTCGGCGGGAGCTGGGAGCTGAGCCGGCGCTCCGGCGGCGGCACCATGATGCAGGCCAACCTGCCGGTGGCGAAACCATGATCCGTGTCGCGATCGCCGACGACCAGCAGTTGGTCCGCGACGGCTTCAGTCTCATCCTGCGTTCTCAGGCCGACATCGACGTCGCAGCTGAGGCTGCCGACGGGCAGCAGCTCCTCGAAGCCGTGCGTCACGACTCCCGCATCGACGTGGCCCTCGTCGACATCCGCATGCCGGTACTCGACGGCCTGCAAGCCACCCGCGAGCTGGCCGCGATCCCGCACGCCCCGGCCGTCATCGTCGTCACCACCTTCGACGACGACGCCTACGTCCTCGACGCCATCGCGTCCGGCGCGCGGGGGTTCCTGCTCAAGCGGTGCAGCGCCCGCGACCTCATCGCCGCGGTGCGCACCGTCGCCGCCGGCGAGGCGATCCTCTCCGCCGAGGTCACCGGCGCCGTGCTCGACCGGGTACGCGCGACCGGGCCGGCCACCCACGTGGAACTGGCGGCCTACCAGCTGACCGCTCGGGAGACCGACGTGCTCGCCTTGATCGGTGCCGGGCTCAACAACAACGAGATCGCCGACCGCCTCTACCTCTCCATGAGCACCGTCAAGACCCACGTCACCAATGTGCTGGCCAAGACGGGTAGCCGCGACCGCGTAGGAGCCGCCATCCTGGCGATCCGGGCGGGCCTTTCACCTTGACAAGAACCAGCAGCGGTTCGCTCGGCGTATCCAATCGCAGGCCGAGCGGCCCCACGGCAGAGCAGACGTACGGTCAGCGATCTCAACGGCGCGCCGTCAGAGGCGCGAGGACGAGGACGGCAACGCCAAGTGCGGCGGCGCCGACAGCCCACCACCAGAAGAATCCGGTGAAGACCGAGGCGATCAGAAGTCCCATGCCGAGGCCGGCCAGCAGGCCGAGTCCGAACAGGGCCCGTGGGGGCAGCGCGAGGTACGGCAGGCGCCGTACCACGAGCACTTCCAGCCAGGTGCCACCCACCGCCAGCAGCGCCGCGCCGACCCCGTCCACGGCGGACAGTCCGTGGCCGTCGCTGACCGGCACGAGGACTGGACCCTCGTCACCGGCGGGAACGAAGAGCACGAGCACGCCGGCGACGATGAGCAGCGCGGTGACTGCTACCTGGATGCGTGGCGCACCCCCGACATCGTGAGGCATCGCTTCAGTCTTGGTCATCCGGCAGTATCTCGGCAGGAGCCGAATCGTCGAACATCGACGGGCCGACGGTCATCGCCGCATCGTGAGCCACCTTCCCTCGCCCGACCCGGCGCGATCGGTCGGCACCGACCAGCGGCAGATTTGTGCGCGGGTCTCCACCCGTTCGCCGGCTGGTCGGTCTGGCGGGGAGTTACTGAGCTTCGCGGGTCAGGGTCTGGTCGAGCGCCGATGATCGGAGAGACTTTCACCATGCTGACCGACCTCGACCAGATCGAAGCGGTGTTCCTCGGTACGCCGCTGGCCGGCCTGCCGATCGGATACGGCCCGTCGGGCACGATCCTCGTCGCCGACATCGACCCCAATCGCCTGCACGAGGCGTGGCAGGCTGCCGAGGCGCTGGTGCCGGCCACCGGACGCCGGCCCGTCATGATCACCGACGACTTCCACGGCGGGCTGAGGTTCCGGCCCGAGCCCGAGCCGGGCCCGTCGGCGTCGGAGCTGCGCGCGTTCGCCGAGGCGGCCGAGTCTTCCGATCCCTGGCTGGTCTACCACCACTACAGCGAGGACGACGAGGTCCACGAGGGTGAGGTCGAGTACTACGCGCGTGGCGTGACCGGCGTCGACCTGACGGCCCTGGTGTCGGATGTGGCGCTGCCGACTGGGCGTCAGGCGCTGGAGCGGGAGCTGTACGACCGGCTGCTCGCCGACGCCGACCTGCATGCCCGGGTGCTCGGCAGCGCGCGGTTCGTGACGCAGACCGACTACTGGTACACACCGACCAGCGTCCTGCTCATGCTGCTGCCCACGAGCGACGTCCGCAGCTCGGGGTACTGGGTCGACTTCTTCGGTGCGCCCACCCGGGAGTACCAGAGGAGGCTCGCCGAGGTGTTGGCGCAGTGGCGTCACCGGTGGGACGCCCGCCTGGTCGCGTCGTGGGGCACCATGCTGCAGTTCCAGGTGGACCGCCGCCCGACACCGGGTGCGGAGGCGTGGACCGCGGCCGGCCAGCTCAAGGCGCTCGCCCCGAACCTCGCCCTGAGCCGGTGGGAGGTCGCGGTCGCCATGCCCGCCGGTGACGCGTGGTTCGTGCACAACCGGCCCTGACAAACTCGAGCAGACCTGACCGGTCGAACCCGCCGACCGTGCCGCTCTTTGAGGCCTGACGGCCGCTCGGCGGTATGTGCGGTTGCGCTTCTCAGCCGATTCACAGGCAGGGCTGTCGATACTTCGTGCATGGCGGATGCCTCGCAGGGGACCAGTCCGAGTAGCCGGTCTGCTGTGATCCGGGCGCCGGCTCAGAGGTGAGTTGGTTGTCGCGGTGGCCCTCCTGGGTGGGTTGGGCCGCGAGCACGTCCAGCGCGATCTACGGCGGTACGGTGCTGACCGCCGCGATGATGGGGCACCACGCCTTCATCGGCCTCACGAACGCCGCATGGCCAGCCGCGGCTGTGCTTCTCGCGGGAGCGGCCGCCGCAGCTGCCACCCTCGCGGCGCCGCCACAACGAGGCTCTTGGCGCTTTGTGTCGACAGCCCTGTGGGCGGTGGCCGCGCAACGCCGTGGGCTGTCTGCACAGAAGAGTACGGGGAACGATGTGCATCTTGACCGTGGGGCGCTGGTCGCCGGCTCCCTAGCGTTGATGGCACCCCAGGAACTCCCGTGACGCCACGCCGAGCTGCCGGGACCGCACCGACGCATCACAGAGAGAGGCGACCAGATGACCGAGCTGCTCTCCCGCGACAACTTCCGGGCTGCCCTCGAGGACGCGATCAAGGGCAGGGAGGCCAAGAACGCGTCGTTCAGCCAGGCCTGGGCCGACGGCAAGCTGCAGCGGCACCACTTCGCGCGGTGGGCGGAGAATCACTACCACTACGTGGGCCCGTTCGCCGACTACCTGAGCTACGTCTACGCCAACACCCCCGACACCTGCACGGACGCCAAGGACTTCCTCCTGCAGAACATGTACGAGGAGGAACTGGCCGACATCCGCCACACCGACCTGCTGATCCGCTTCGCCGAGGCGTGCGGGACTACGCGGGAGCGGATCGAGGACCCGAACAACATGAACGCGGTGACCCGCGGCCTCCAGGCGTGGTGCTACGCCACCTCGATTCGGGAGCACTTCGCGGTGGCGACCGCGGCGCTCGTCGTCGGCCTCGAGTCCCAGGTGCCGAGCATCTACAAGAAGCAGATCGTCCCGCTGCGCGAGGCGTACGGCTTCACCGAGGACGAGATCGAGTTCTTCGACCTGCACATCACCTCGGACGAGGTGCACGGCGAGCGCGGCTACCAGATCGTCCTGGACCACGCGAACACGCCCGAGCTGCAGCAGCGATCGCTGCAGTTCGTCCGCTGGGGCGCGGAGATGCGCTTCTCCTACACCAAGGCGCTCTACGACACCTACGTGGCGCAGGACCTGGTCAGCGCCTGATCGAAGCCGCCGGACGGGTGGGTCCACTGGTTGGCCCACCCTTCCGGCATCTGCGGGCGGAGATCCGTACACCGCGTCAGACCCGGAGGGAGTCGGGAGTGAGCGAGCCTAACCCCGTCGAGTGGGTGCTCGTCGCCGAGCTGTCCGAGCTCGCGCGCCGCAAGAAGAAGCAGGTGGTCGTCGGCGACACACCCATCGCGCTGTTCCTCGTCAACGGACGGGTGTTCGCGCTGTACGACGTCTGCGTTCACAAGCAGCGCTCGCTGAGCAAGGGAACCGTGCTGCACGGGCGGATCATCTGCCCCGGTCACCAGTGGTCCTTCGACCCGGCGACCGGAGAGGCGGCGAACCAGGTCGAGTGCCAGCCGACGTATGACGTGCGGGTGGAGGACGACAAGGTCTACGTCGACCCGGGACGGCGTCCCGGCCGCGTGGACGCCGACACCGCCCCGTACACGACCACGGCTGCGGGGTGAGACGCCGATGATCAGGACCATCGTCACCATCGGCGCCGGCCAGGCCGCCGCCGTCGCCGCCCGCGCGTTGCGCCGGCGCGGCTTCGACGGCCGGATCGAGCTGCTCGGTGCGGAACCGGAGGCGCCGTACCAGCGCCCGCCGCTGTCGAAGGAGTACCTCGCCGGCGACGACGACTGCGGCCTGCACCTCCTGCCGGAGAAGTGGTGCGCGGCGAACGACGTGCATCTGCGGCTCGGCCAACCGGCCGTCCGGATCCGCGCGGAGCGCGGGCTGGTCGAGCTGGCCGACGGCACGGAGGTCGCCGCGGACGCCGTCCTCGTCGCCACCGGCGGGAGCCCGCGCCGCCTGCCCGGAGTCGAGGGCGAGCGCATCCACTACCTGCGCACCCGGCGCGACGCGGACCGCCTCCGCGCGCAGCTCCGCCCGGGCGTACACCTGATCGTCATCGGCGCCGGGTTCATCGGCGCCGAAGTCGCCGCCACCAGCCGCGGCAGGGGCGCCGACGTCACGGTGGTGGAGACACTCGACGTGCCGCTGCAGCGCGTGCTCGGACCCGAGATGGGCGCCACCTGCGCGGCGATCCACCGCCGTGCGGGCGTCACGCTGCGGCTGGGGGAGTCCGTCGAGTCGATCGTCGAGACACCGACCGGCGTCGTCGTCACCACCAGCGGCGGGCGCATCGAAGGCGACCTGGTGGTGGTGGGCATCGGCATCACGCCGAACACATCCGTGGCCGAGCAGTCCGGCCTCGCCGTCGACAACGGGATCCTCGTGGACGAGCACTGCCGGACCGTGGTGCCGAACGTGTACGCCGCCGGCGACGTTGCCAACCACTGGCATCCGCTCTTCGGGGAGCGGATCCGGGTGGAGCACTTCGACAACGCGAGCCGGCAGGCGACCGCCGCCGCCAACAACATGATCGGCCGGATCACCCCGTACGCGGACCCGCACTGGTTCTGGTCGGACCAGTACGAGCACAACCTGCAGTACACCGGCCACGCGCCGGTCTGGGACGAGCTGGTCGTGCGCGGCTCGGTCGAAGAGTGCGACTTCTCGGCGTTCTATCTGCGCGACGGCCTGGTGCGGGCGGCCTTCGCGGTCGACCGCGGCGCGGACGTCCTCGTCGCCAAGGACCTGATCGCCGGGCGGGTCAGCGTCGATCCCCGCATCCTCGCCGACGAGGACGTCGACCTGTCCGACCTGACGGCGTTGGAGGAGCAACTGTGAAGGGCAACTTCATCGGTGGCGAGTGGGTGGGCTCGGCCAGCGGGCGCACCCGCGAGCGGCGGAACCCGGCTGACGAGCGCGAGGTCCTCGCGGTCTTCCCGGATTCGGATGCGAAGGACGCGCACGATGCGGTTTCCGCGGTAGCGGGCGGCTACCGGCAGTGGGCGGAGCGCGGCCCGGAGGAGCGGTCCGCGGTCCTGCACCGGGCCGCGGACATCCTCGCCGCCCGCGCCGACGACCTCGCCCGGGAGTTGGTCCGCGAGGAGGGCAAGACGCTCACCGAAGCGCTCACCGAGGCCCGTCGGACCCCGTCGAACCTCCGGTTCTACGCCGGTGAGGCGCTGCGCGTCGCCGGCCGCACGTACGCCACCGGCGACGGCAGCCTCGTCTACACCTCCCGGGAACCCGTCGGGGTCGTCGTGGCCATCACCCCGTGGAACTTCCCGCTGAACATCCCGTCCCGCAAGCTCGGCCCGGCGTTGGCGGCGGGCAACGGGGTGGTGTTCAAACCGAGCGAGGTGACCCCGCTGATCGGCCAGCGGCTGGTCGAGGCGTTGCTCGAGGCGGGTGTCCCGGCCGGCGCGCTCGCCCTCGTGCAGGGCGGCGGCGAGGCCGGCGCCGCACTGGTCGCGGATCCGCGGGTGGGCGCGGTGACCTTCACCGGCTCGTACGACGTCGGGGCGGCCATCCACCGCGCCGTCGGGCCCAGCCAGCGCTGCCAGCTGGAGATGGGCGGAAAGAACCCGGTGATCGTGCTGGCGGACGCCGACCTCGACCGGGCGGCCGACATCGTGGTCCGTGGGGCGTTCGGCCTCAGCGGGCAGGCGTGCACCGGCACCAGCCGCCTGGTCGTCCACGACGCCGTGCACGATGCGCTGGTCGAGCGGATCGTCGCCCTCACCCGCGCCCGCCGGGTGGGCAACGGACTCTCCGACGGGGTGCAGATGGGCCCCCTCGCCACCCGCGGCCAACTGGACCGGACCCGGCACTACCTGGACCTCGCCGCGACCGCCGACGCCGTTCTCCGCGCCGGCGACGAGCCGCTCGACCCTGGCCTGGAACACGGCAACTTCGTCCGTCCGGCGGTCTTCACCGACGTCGACCGGTCGTCGCCGCTGGCGCAGGAGGAGATCTTCGGGCCGGTCCTGGCCGTGCTGCGCGTCGACTCCTTCGACGACGCGATCAGCGTCGCCAACGACACGGCGTACGGCCTGTCCGCCGGGATCGTCACCCGCGACCTCGGCCGCGCGCTCGACTTCGCCCGCCGGGTCGACAGCGGCCTGGTGAAGGTCAACCAGCCCACCACGGGGATGGCGATGAACGCCCCGTTCGGCGGTGTGAAGAACTCCAGCACCCAGACGTTCAAGGAACAGGCAGGGGAGACGATGATGCACTTCTACACCGTCGACAAGACCGTGTACGTGGGCTCATGAGCGCCTCCGAGGTCATCGGCGCCGCCGACCACGGCGGGGAGCCGAGTGACGTCCGATTCGTCCGCGTCGCCCGCTCCGGCCAGGTGCCCGACGGGTACGTCCGCCGCTTCTACGCCGACAGGCTGGAGCTGTGCGTCGCGCGCTCCGAGGGCAGGGCGTACGCGACGTCGAACTACTGCACGCATCTGGACTGCCTGCTGTCGTCGGGCAAGCTTGTCGACGACGGCATCGGCTGCTCCTGCCACGGCAGCGTCTTCGATCTCGAGACGGGCGAGCCGGTCTGCCCGCCCGCCACCGAACCGATCAGGACATTCCCGGTACGCGAACAGGACGGCCAGATCTACGTGGGCGTGACGCCGGAGGACATCGCGACCGGTGGTCCCCGCCGCCGCAAGCCGGTGAAGGGACCGGAGTGAGCGTGAACGGGCCGGCACCCACCCGCAACCCCGTCCTCGCCGGCGACCACATGGCGATCTCGAGCCACCCGTCGGTGAGCGCCGCCGGTCACCGCGTGCTCGCCGAGGGCGGCACCGCGATCGACGCGACCGTGGCGATGGCAGCGATGTCCTGGCTGGCACTGCCGGGCCAGTGCGGCGTCGGCGGCGACGCCTTCGCCGTGGTGCGGGAGCCGGACGGATCGGTGTGGACCGTCAACGGCAGCGGGTACGGGCCGGACGGCGGCGACCTGGCGTTCTACCACGGTCAGGGCCGGTCCGCGATTCCCCTCAGCGGGGCGCTCGCCGTGGCGGCTCCGGGTGCGGTGGCCGCGATCGCCGCCCTGCACGCCCGTGGGGCGACGCGCGGCCTGCCCGAGTTGTGGGCACCGGCGATCGCCGCCGCCGAACGTGGTCTGCCCTGCACCCGCAAGACCCGCGCGGACATCCTCGACCACGAGGCGCAGCTACGCGCCGACGAGGGGGCCCGACGGACGTTCCTGCGCGACGGTAGGGCGCCGCAGGTCGGCGAACGGCTCGCCCAGCCGGAACTCGCCGACTCGCTGCGGCTGCTGGCCGCCGATCCCCGCGCGCTCTACACCGGTGAGCTGGCCGAGCGGGCGGTGGCCGCGCTGGCAGCGGCGGGGGCTCCCTTCAGCGGCGACGAGTGGGCGGCCACCGGCCTCCCGCTCGAGGGCGAGGCGATCGCCGGGCGGTACGGCGACCTGGTTCTGCACACGACACCACTGCCCACCCCCGGCTGGATGGTGCTGCAGCAGGCGGCCGTCTGCGACGGAACGCTCTCCGGACTGCCGTGGCTGAGCGCGGCCGCGGTGAGCCGGCTCGCCGGAGCGGCCCGGCAGGCATTCCGGGACCGGTGGGACCGCTGCGGCACCGACACGGACGCCTGGCGGGCGTTGCTGCGACCCGAGGCGGTCGCCGACGTACGGGCGAAGCTGGCCGCCGGAGCCCATCCGCTCGTGACGGCCGGACTGACGCCCGACGGAGACACCACGACGACCCTCGCGGTCGACGGCGACGGCCGCGCGGTCAGCTTCATCCACTCGCTCGCCTTCACCTTCGGCGCCCGGATCACCATCCCGGGGACCGGCATCATGCTCAACAACCGGCTGGGGCGCGGCGCGTACCTGGTCGAGGACCACCCGAACCAGGTACGACCACGCCGCCGTCCGCTGCACACCTGCCTCGCGTGGCTGGTGACCGACGCCGGGGGAGCGCTGCGGCACGTCGGCAACACACCCGGCGGTGACGGGCAGGTGCAGTGGAACATGCAGGTGCTGTCGCACCTGATCGACCACGGCATGGATCCGCAGCAGGCGGTGTCGGCGCCGCGGTTCACGGTGTTCCCCGGCAGCGACGCGGACGTGGTGGGAGCGCCCGACGAGCTGATCTGCGAGTCCCGGCTGGACGAGCGGACCGTCGCGGAGCTGCGCGCCGCCGGGCACCCGGTCCGGCTGGTGGGGCCGTGGGACGCGGGCGGGAGCGCCCTGGCGATCACCGTCGACGAGCGGCTCGGCTGCCTCGCCGGCGGCGCCGACCCCCGGCAGGACGGGATGGCGATCGGTGGCTGAACCCGGCGACCGGAACACTCTGCCGGTGCCCCCGGCCCCCCAGGGTCACTACGTGCCGGTGGTCGTGCACGAGGGCATCGCGTACACGGCGGGCATGACCCCCCGCGTGGACGGCCGGCTCGCCGTGCGCGGCCTGGTGGGCGCGGACCTGACCGTGACCGAGGCGCGCGCCGCGGCCGGACTCGCGGCCGGCAACGCCGTCGCCGCGGTGGCGGAGTCGGTCGGCGGGCTGGACCGGGTGCGGCGGTGCCTGCGGATGACCGTGTACGTCGCCTGCCGTCCCGACTTCACGCAGCACTCCGCCGTCGCCGACGGGGCGTCCGAGGTGCTGCGCGACTGGCTGGGCGAACGGGGCAGCGTCGCGCGCGCGGCCGTCGGGGTGTCGAGCCTGCCCTCCGGGGCGCCCGTCGAGGTGGAACTCACCGTCGCCGTCACCACCGATTGAGCTGTCGCGGCACGGCCGAGGCGGCGGGCATTGGCCCGCCGCCTCCGTCGGTCGTGTTGCCGCCGGCTACGGGAAGAAGACGACCGCGAAGATGGTGCCCACGATGAGCCCGCTGACCACCGGGATGAAACATCTGCGGGCGAGCGCGATCACCGGCACCCGGGCGAAGCCGGCGACGGCGATGAGTGAGGACCAGGCGACGAGCGTGCCGCCACCGGACCAGATGTTGCCCATCTGACCGACGGCGGCGAGCGTTCCGGCGCTGACCCCGGCGGCCGGGCCGAGGCTGCCCGCCAGCGAACCGGTCAACGGCAGGCCGGAGAAGCCCGACCCCTCCAGGCCCGCGATCATGCCGATGAGCAGGATGCCGAAGGCCGCGATGAAGCCGCTGTGGGGGATGTGGCTCTGCGCCGCCGTGACCAGGTCGTACAGGAGCGCCGGCCCCTTCGTCGGGTCGGCGGTGCCGAGGATCTGGCCGGAGAAGTCGCCGTTGCCGATGAAGAAGAAACCGGCGATCGGCAGGACGACACCCATGGCCTTGAACGCGAACACCAGCCCGTTGACCACGTGCTCCGCGGAGCTCTCCAGGAAGCCCTTGCCGTCACCGGCGAGCGCCGCCAGGAAGACGATGAGCGCCGCGATGCCGCCGACCAGGGCGGCCGCGTCACCGCCCTGCAGGTCGGGCACGCTCCCGGAGAACTTCGCGACCACCATGTAGACGATCAGCGCCAGGTAGGCCACCGGTACGAAGATGGCGAAGAAGGTCGGCACCAGGGGGTTGCCCCGGTAGCCGGGGGTCGCCTCCCCGGGGCCGTCCCGCAGCTCCTCGTCGTACTCCTCCCGCAGCGCGACGCCGTGGCCGACCGTCGGCGGCCCGCCCCGCAGGGACGGCACGTCGCCGCCACCCGCCGGCCGATCGCCCGCGCCCACAAGCTCGCGCTCCCGCTCGGTGACCGCCAGGTCCTTCACGCGTTCGCCGCTGCCGTCCGCCGTCGACTCCCACTCGGCGAGCAGCGCCGGGTCGGGTCGGCGCATCGTGCGGAACTCCATCAGGTAGGCGACCGCGAGGGCGACCCCACCGACGACGAGCGAGAGCACCATGGCCCGGTCGGCGACCACGTTCGGGTCCGCTCCCGCCGCCTTCGCCGACAGCCCCGGGGCGACCCGGATGACGTAGTCGGAGGAGAGGGCCATGCCCTGGCCGGCGATGGCCACCACCAGGCCGACGGCCATCGGCCGCAGCCCCGCGCGGATCGCCACCGGGATGAGCACCGCGCCGATCAGCGGCACCGCCGGGGTCGGCCAGAAGAACAGGGAGATGAAGTACGTGACGACCACCAACGTCCAGAAGGCGAGGTGGCCGTTGCGCATCACGCCTCGGAACGGGGCGACCATCTTCCGGTCCGCCCCGAGCGCCTGCAACGAGTGCAGCATGGCGGTCACGAGCGCGATGATCAGGAAGATGTTGAACAGGTTCGTCGCCGCCACGAGACTGGCGTTGAACACCGCGGAGAGCCCGCGGACGATGCTGTGCGAGAAGACGAGCGCGGTCACGAACGTCGCGACCACGGCCGGGACTACGATGTTCTTCCGGGCGATCATCGTCGCGATGATCACCACAACGCCGACGAGATAGACCCAGTGGGCCGCCGTTAGCTGCATCTGCCACCTCACGGACTCTTGCAGTGAGTTGATTGCCCGTCAGACTCCGCGCGTGCAAGGTCAGCGTCTATCACCCATGTGCACAGGCCGGCGGTCAAACTTTGTGCACAGTGCCGTAGCATCGCGCAACGGTCACGGCGCAGTCTCGAACGGTAGGTGAGCTGCGCAGACGATGGGAAGGACGGACGTGCGGGACACCCGACCGCGCAGTGGCGCGGTGCAGTCGGTCGCCACGCCGCCCGCCCCGGACGTTCTGCCGCGGCAGAGGCCGGCGGGACTCGCCGTACTGCTGACCCTGCTCGGTGCGACACTGCTCGGCACCGTCATCAACAACGTGCTGAACGTGCCGTTGCGCGACATCACCGCCGACCTCGGCGTCTCGCTGTCCTCCGGCGTGCTCGTCGTGAGCAGCTTCGTCCTGGTCCTCGCCGCCGGAATGGCGTTGAGCGGTTGGGTGGGGGACCGGTTCGGACGACGCCGGACGATCATCGCGTCGCTGGCCCTCATGGCGCTCGCCATGGTGGGGGCGGCACTGGCGCCGTCGCTGCCCGTCCTCGTCTCGATGCGCGCCCTGCAGGGCCTGGCATGTGCGGCCTACCCACCCGCGGTCATGGGCATGCTCGCCTCCATCTACGGGCCGGGCCAGCGAGCCCGCACGATGAGCGCGTGGGCGGCCGCCAACGGGATCGGGCAGGCCGTCGGCCCGCCGCTGGGCGGTCTGCTGGCCAACTTCGCCGGCTGGCGGGCGATCTTCTGGTGCCTCGCTCCGGTCGCGGTGCTCCTGCTGCTCGCCACCGTCCTGGTGGTGCCGAACGATCGCGGGCACGCCGCCGCGCTGCACTGGCCCGGCGCGGTGACCCTGACGCTCGGTGCCGCGTTGCTGATGACGGGCGCCACCGCCGTCCCGCACCACCTGGTGCCGGCCTGGCTCACCATCGCGCTCGCGGTGGCGGGCATCGGACTGCTGGTGGGCTTCGCGATCACCTCCGCGAAGGCGGCGGCGCCCATCATCCGGCCGCGTCTCATCGTCGAATCGCGCTTCCTGCGCAGCACGGTCGCCGCGTCCGCGCAGATGTTCTGCCTCGCCGCCACGCTCGTCGCGGTGCCGCTCCACCTCACCGGTTCCCTCGGGTGGACCACCGCCGTCACGGGGCTGCTGGTGCTGGCGTTGCCCGCCGCCATGGCGGTGCTGGCGCCCGTCGTCGGCGTGCTCAGCGAACGCGGCCGGCCGCGCTGGATCCTGCGCACCGGTCTGGTGCTGCTCGGCACGGCGGAACTGCTGCTGGGGCTGTACGCGGGCAGCACGGGCCGGAGCGTGGCGCTGCTCGTCGCGCTGCTCCTCGCGGTAGGTGTGGGCGTGGCCCTCGTGCAGACGCCCTCCGCCGCCGGGGCGACCCGGTCACCCGCGGGGAGATCGGGCGCCGCCCTCGGGCTGTTCAACATGATGCGCTTCGGCGGGTCGGCGCTGGGCGCGGCCTGGGTGGCGGTCGTCTATCCGCACGGCGATCTGGTACTGCTCTTCGCCGGGTGCACGGTGATCGCCGCCGTCGGGCTGGTGGTGAGCTTCGTCGGCCCGGACCCGTCCCCGCTCCACATCGATCGCACGTCGCCGGCAACTACGTCGGGTGGAGATCGCGGTCGACGACCGTCACTGTCTCGGCGAGCAGGTTGAGTTTGTGCGCCAGCCAGACGGCGAACTGGTGCTCGGCCTCCCGCAGATCCAGTTGTAGCAGCCGAGAGGCGCGGTCGAGCTTGTAGAGCATCGTGTTGCGGTGGATGTGCAGTTCCCGCGCGGCGGCGTTGAGGTTTCCGCCGGAGGCGACGTAGGCGATGACCGCCTGCTCCAGGTCGCTTCCGCCGGCGCGGGAGCTGCGCAGCGGGGCCAGCATGTCCCGGGCGAAATCACGTCCCTGCGGGCTCTCCGCGAGCTCGACCAGCGTGGCGAAGACCCGCAGGTCCTGGAAGCCGCAGACCTGGTCCACGCCAAGACGGTTCCGGATCCCGAGCGCGATGCGCGCCTCACGGTAGCTGTCGAAGATGCGGCTGGCGCCGCCGACGCAGCGTCCGTACGCCACCGCAACGTCGCGGTGCGTCCTGCGTTCCAACTCCGCCTGCAGGGTGCGCGCGAAGTCCGCCAGCGTGCGCTCTGCCGCGTCCGGGGAGTCCCGGTGGCCCGCGGGTTCGACCTGCCGGATCACCGCGAGCACGTCGCCGATGACCGTCGCCAGGGTGTGCGCGTTCGGTCGGGCGTCGACGCGGGCGGCGTGCCGGGCCAGCTGGAACAGGGCGGCGGGGGAGTCGGGGCTGCCGGCCGAGCTGAGCCCGTTGGCCACGATCACGCCGTAGGTCGCCCCGACCGGGAAGTCGTAGTGCGCCGACCGGGCCTCCAGCTCGTGCTGGTCGGAGAAGCGGCCGTGCAGCAGCGCGTGGACAAAGTCGCCCCGCGCCCGCTCCTCGGCCTGCTCGATGCTGCGCAGCCGCAGCATCTCGGTACCGACGATGGTGGCGGCCTGCTCGACGACCACGCGGTGCTGGGCGATGTCGTGCGGGCGGGGCGGATCGGCCGACTCCACGATGACCACCCAGCCGTCGTGCCGACCGCTGAGCAGGATCGGATTGAGCACGCATGTCGCGTTGATCCCGTCGATCAGCAGCGTGCGGACCTGGGGCCCGGCGTGTTGCTGTTCAGAGTTGAAGCCCGTCGGATGGCCTGAGGGGCCGCCATCCCCGGAGGTCCTGCCGACCGCCCGGCGGGACTCGTCCTCGCGCAGCGCGTCCGCGACCGCTGTCGGCTCGAACACGCGATCCCGGCTGCGTTCGAACGCCAGCACCCGATACTGCGGGTCGAGGATCGCCGCCGAGCATCCCGACAGCCGAGCCATCTGGTGCCCGAGGGCGGCCAGCCCGGCCCCGCGGTACAGCAACTCCACCAGCGAACGGTGCACCCTCAGGCCGTAGCGCAGAACGTGGGTGTCCCGGGCCAGGACGAGCTCCGCCACCAGCTGGCTGAGCTGGCGGAACGCGACGTGCGCGCCGACGTGGACCACCGGCACCTCGGCCAGCGGGTCGGTGAGATCACCGGCACCGCCGGCGACGACGACGGCCGCCGCCCCGCGCCGGCCGATATTGCGCAGCACCGCCGCTCGGACCTGGTCGGCCCGGGCGTGGACGACGACTCCGGTCAGCGGATCCGCGCCGGCCGCGACATCGTCCCACGGCAGGCACCAGGTGACGGCAGTGTCGAGCACGTCGGCCGAGGCCGTCATCCGCGCCGGGCTGAGCAGGCGTTCCTGCAGCAGGCGACCCACCGTCAGCTGCTGCGGCTCCGCCTCGCCGGGCGGACCGTCCTGAGTCAGTGCTCCCGCTGGGTCAGCCATGGCAACTCCTTGGACAGGTTGCACAAGCTTGCCCCGTCGGGTCGCGGCAGTCTAGCCATTGTTCGCGGCCTGCTCGCCCGGGCAGGCTGGTCGCAGGGACCGCCCGGCAGTGGGGCCGCAGAGGAGGCACGGTGCACAGGATCTACCGAATCACGCTCGACGACGCGCTCCCCATGCTCGCCGCAGCCCGCGCGAAGGCGGAGGAGATCGGAGTGAAGCAGACGATCTGCGTCTGCGACGACGGAGGCCACGTGCTCGGGCTGCACCGGTTGCCGGGTGCCCGCCTCACCGGGGTGGAGATCGCGATGGCGAAGGCGTTCACCGCGGCAGGGCATGAGCGGGCGACGCACAAGTTCAACGAGCCGCCGAACGGCCCGGCGTTGCCGGGCAACGAGGCGTTCGGGATCAGCCACATGTACCCCGGCAAGTTCGCCATCTTCGTCGGCGGGTTCCCCATCGAGTACGAGGGCCAGATCGTCGGCGCCGTCGGTGTCAGCGGCGGCAACGGCGAGCAGGACAAGGCCGTCGGCGCCGCGGCGCTGGAGGCGTTCTCGAAGCACGTCGCCGAACTGGGGCTCGGCGGGTAGTCCCTGCTGGTCAGGGCACCGGACCGGCACCCGCGACCAGGTCGACGTGGCGCGACGGATCGCGGCCGAGCACCTACCGGGGCGGGCTCAGCAGCTCCGCTTTGGCACCGTGACGGATCAGCCACAGGGTTGGTGGCCAAGCGGCAAAGAAGCCCATGATCAACCCGATCTGGACAATGAGCCAGAACACCGGGCTGCTGGGCAGCAGGGTCTCGTGGAAAACCATGAGCTCCATGAGCGCCAGCCAACCTAACAGGGCGAGCTCGAAGACGGACACGCTCAGCAGGTCTCCCCTGAGAAATCGCCGCATCGCGGCCCACGCTCTTCGACCACCCGTGTCAGCCCCGGTGAAGTAGCGGAATGCCAGGCCCACCACCACTGCGGCCACGTAGTCGCCGATGAATTCAGGCCACAATCGCTTACCGAACAGTTCGAGGCTGAAGCCGAAGGTGACAAGAGTGGCAATGATGGCACCGAGAACGCAGTGCGTCGCACAATGTAAGGTTTCGATTATCGTGATGGCATGTCGCGACCTCCTGGGCGGGATGCGGTGCCGCTCCCGCCACCGGGGAGACTGAGGTCTACCCCACTGTCGGTAGGCCAGGACGGCTGCTGGTCCGAAATAGAGGCCGGTTGCCGGCCAGACAATCTCCATGACCTTCATCGGCTGGCGGTATCGAAGCACAAAGTGGTCAATAACGATGACGGCGGTGCTGGCAAGGCTTACAAAGAGCACAGCCCACGAGAGCGCCACGAGCCATGTCGGTTGCAGAACATCTCCTTTCCGCCCCAGGACACTCAATGCAATGCCGGCGACGGGGATATCACAAGCTCCGGGTATCAACTCACACGGGAGGCGCCGTCGTGGGCATGGCACCCTCGGCGAGCTTGAGTCGCGTCCAGATGTTCATGTTGATCACAACGGCCACGATCTCCAGGATCTCGTCCTCCGTGAAGTGCGTGACCATCCTGTCGTGCGCTTCCTGGAACCGGTTGTCGACGGTGGCGTCGGAGGCTCGGGTCAACGCCTCGGCGTAGGCCAGCGCGGCTCGCTCCTCCTCGGTGAACAGGTGCGTCTCCCACCACGCGGTGAGGGTCTCGACCTTGTACGGCGGGATGTCGGCGGCGCGGGCAGCGGCGTGGTGCACCAGAAGGCAGTAGCTGCAATTGTTGATCTGTGCGACGCGTAACCGCAGGAGCTGGGCCAGGGCCTGTTCCACCTGGAGTGTGGCGGTATGGCCGAAAGCCGCGGCCCCGGCGTTTGCCAGCGCCATGAGTTGCTCGTTCGACGTGGCGTTCAGCCGGACGTTCTGGATCCTGGTGTCCAAGAGATGACCTCCTCAAGGTCCCAACGACAACACCAGTCGTGGGGACGTCCACGTAGAGGGACAGCCCGCGCGCTGCCCCACACGCATCTCGGCCCCCGGATCGGCTCTCCGTCGGCGGGCTTCTGACTTGCGCAGATGCGCAAAGTCGTTCTTGTGCCGGTGGCGACACCGCGGTGAGGGTGAGCGAATCCCGTGCCGCAAGGAGCCGGCCGGGCGCTGGACCACCTTGCAGGAGCAACAGATGCGCAGAGTCAAGGCACCACCCGCCCTCGCCATCCTGGCGACGGCCGCACTCCTCGGAACCACCGCCCAGGCCGCGAACGCGGCGCCGACGGGCGCGACGACGGCCGCGGAGGCCTCCGTCCCGGCCAGCGCGGCACCCGCGACGGACACCCCCGCGCTCGTGGACGACCTGGCCGAGCCGGTCGACGCCACGATCGCACCGGACAAGGCCGCCAAGGCCCACCTCACGGGCCACAAGGACCGCTACAAGATCGCCGACCCGGCCGGCACGCTCACCACGGCGAGCGTCGACACGCAGGGCGCGCGGGAGACGGTCCGGCTGAACCAGAAGTACAAGGGCCTGCCCGTGTTCGGCGCCCAGTACGTGGTGCGGATGGAGAAGAAGGCCGGCAAGCGTGCGGTGACCGGCACGTCGGGCAGCTACTTCACGGACCTCGACGTCGACACGACCCGCACCCCGATGCCCGCGGACGTCGCGATCTCCCGAGCGGTCGAGGACGTGCGCAAGAGCCTGCACCCCGGTGCGGCCGTCGTGGCCGGCGCCCCGCGGCCCGGCACGACACCTGACGCGGCCCACGTCGACCTCACCGGCACCGACCAGGGGCTCGTGGTCATGCCGACCGGCACCGGCGTGCTCGCGCGGCGCGTGCTCGTCAAGGGCAAGGACGTGGTCACGGGCCAGCCCGTGCTCCGCGACGTGTACGTGGGCGCGACGAACGGGGTGACGCTGCTCAGCGTCAGCCGGATCAAGTCCTTCGCCACCGCGCAGCAGGCCGCCGCCCTGGCCGCCGACGGGACCGCCGTCGCGCCGCGGGCCGTGGCGGAGCCGCCCGCGTCGGGCAACGGCACGACGCCGGTCGTCGGCGAGGGCAAGAGCCTGCACGGCGTACCGGTGCCGCTCCCGCTCGTCCGGGTCGACGACGCCGGCCCCTACCTCATGATCGACCAGACCCACACCCTCCCGGACGGCCGGACGGTGCCGATCACCACCTGGGACGCTCGGGGCCGGGACTACTACGAGCTGCTCGACGGGCAGTTGCCCGAGGGCGTCGGGCCGTTCGCGTCGCCGTCGAGCACGCTCGGCGCGGACCTGACCGACGCGGGCGCCGTGGACGCGGCCTGGGACGCCGCGAAGGTGTTCGAGTGGTTCCAGACGGAGCTCGGGCGCAACAGCCTGGACGACGACGGCATGGCGATCAACTCGATCGTCGGCATCACCTACGGCGGCTACCCGTTCGTCAACGCCTACTGGGACGGCACCCGCATGGTGTACGGCAGCGGCGACGACGAGTACCTGCCGCTGGCCGCCGACCCGGACGTCGTGGGCCACGAGATGACGCACGGTGTGGTGGAGAACTCCGCCAGCCTCGTCTACGCCGGCCAGCCGGGCGCGCTCAACGAGGCGATCGCCGACTACTTCGGCAACGCCATCGACCTCGACGCCGCCGGCACGCCCATGTCCGACCCCGAGGCGAGCCTGATCGGCGGCGACCTCTGCCGCACGCTCACGCCCACCAGGTGCGCCCTGCGCAACCTGGACGACGGCGCCACCACGGCGGACTTCCAGCACCTCATGGACACGCCGCAGATGGACGACGGCGGCGTGCACCTCAACTCGACGATCGTGTCCGGGGCGCTGTGGGACCTGCGTCAGGCGTTCGGCGGGGCGGTCGCAGACAAGATCGTCTACCGGGCGCTGACCGACTACCTCGCGCCCATGTCCGACTTCGTCGACGCCCGCGACGCGGTTCTCGCCTCCGCCAAGTCCTTCGGCCTGAGCAACAAGGACCTCAAGGTGGTGCGGGCGGCGTTCGACTCGCGGGGGATCACCGCGAAGTGGAAGGCGGGCCTGTACGGCAAGAACACCGACCTCCTGGTCGACCGGCTGAACACCGGGTTGTACAGCGACACCAAGGCGAGCATGGCCGGCGGCTGGTTCACCGTGCCGCGGTCGGACGCGAACCGCACCGAGCCGATGTCGATCTGGGTGGGCCGCATCGACGGCAAGGTCGCGCCGTACCGGATCTCCCCGAACGACGGGAACAACCACACCTTCCCGTACACCGATGGCAAGCGGGTCGTGTGGCTGTCGATCGCGGGCAACCCCGACTCGCCGACGTGGGAGACCAACCGCATCCTGTCGGCGCCCGTCGGCGGCGGCCACGTCGAGGAGATCTTCAGCTCCCCGTACCGGATCGACGGCCTCAGCTTCGACGGCGACGTCGTCGCGTGGAGCCAGTACGACCCGGAGCAGGGATACCGCGACGTCGTGCGCTACCTGAAGGGCAGCTCGCGGACCGTCCACACCCTCGCGCACCCCGACTGGCTCGGGAACGCGACGGCGCCGAGCGTCAAGAACGGGAAGATCTCCTACGTCCGGTACGAGGACTACGCGCAGCCCAACCCCGACGGCACCTGGTGGTCGCTGGGCGTCGAGGTGTACGACGTGGCGACGGGCAAGACGACCTTCGCCGGCGGCGACCCGGGCGCCGAGACGATGAGCTACCCGCAGTTGTCCGGCACCGGCGTCGCCTGGGTGATCAACCGTGACTACGGCCACTACGTCGACGGCGAGTGGAGCCAGGGGACGTTCAACGACTCCGTGCGGCTCTTCGACTTCGCCACGGGCACCAGCCACCTGCTCTTCGAGGAGAACTCCCCGCAGGCGATCCGCGCCGACGTCCTCACGCTGTCCGACACGACCCTCACGGTCACCGAGGAGGCCCCCGCGGACCTCTGGCTCTCGACCGGCGGCTACCCGGACAACTCGCTCAACCCGAAGCTCAAGCAGTACACGTTCACCGGGAAGTACGTCGGCCCGGCGTCGTGCAGCCCGGGCGCGCAGATGTTCGCGACGGCGGGCGCGGGGCGCGAGGTGATCTTCATGGACTCGTCGGCGGGCGGTTTCGGCCTGGCGTACGCGAAGGGAGCCAAGTCCTGCAAGTGAGCCCCTGCCGGTAGGCGTGCAGTACGACGACGCGCCGGGACCCCCGCACAGGCGGTCCCGGCGCGTCGCCGTGTCCGGGGCATGCCCCGGTCAGGTCCCCGCCGACTCCTTCAGCCACCCCCGCTCCGACGCCAGCAGCGCGATCTGGAACCGGGTCCGGGCGCCGAGCAGGACTCCCGCATCGCTGACGTGTTTCTGCACGGTACGGCGGCTCACTTTCAGCACGCGGGCGATCGCCTCGTCCTTCATCCCGCTTGCCATCATGTGCAGGATCTCCCGGGTTCGCCCGTCCGGCCCCGCGGTCGTCGGACTGCCCTTCGGAGCCGGCCCGTCGTGTCGGCTCGCCAGCGACACCGGTTCGGCGCGTTCCCACACGCTCTCGAACAGCGCCACCAGCGCCACCACCAGCGCGGGGGAGTGCACCACCATCGAACCCGCCGCCGGGTGGTCCCCGCGCACGGGAAGCAGAGCCGCCGCCCGGTCGAACACCACCAGCTTCACCGGCAGCCCTGACGCCAGCCGCAGCTCCCCGCCCTGACCCGTCCCGCGCAGCGCCGTCGCGAGCGACACCGCGTCGGTGAACCCCTCCGTCTCGTACACCGACCGCAACCGCACCCCGGGCGCCACTCCCGACTCCCCGACGGACGCCTGCGCGGCCGTCACATACGGCGGCTTGGCCAGATGCAGCACCTCGACCGAACTCCCCTTCAGCAGCTGGCCGTAGCGCGCCGGCACCTCGTCCTCGCGCTCCAGCACCTCCACCAGGTGCGCACCACGCGGCCCGGACACCGCCTCGTACACCTCGTGAAGCCGCTCCACGAGGCCCTCGACGCGGGCCAGTTCGGCCCGCCGCCGGGCCAGCAGGGCGCTGAGCGACGACCGTGGAGGGCCGGCGGCCCACCGCGGTGTCGTGCCGTCGATCTGCAGCACCAGTGCGGAGTCCGCCAGGTGCCGCAGCGCTCGTTCCGCCGCCGCCGGGGACACCCCGACCGCCGCCGCCACCTCGGTGACGTCCCCCGACGGCACGGTCACCAGGTGCTCCAACACCCGCCCGGCCAGTGGATCCAGACCGGTCACCGCCCACGGGCTGCCTGCAGTTCCGTCCATCCGTTCTGACACTCCTGTGGTCTGACCTCGTTCCGCTCCGGCGGACACCATCGGTGTGGTGGTCAGGCCGCCAGGGCGGCCTCGTCGTCGCCGGGACTGCGGTGGCCCGGGCTGCTGGGCAGCCGGTGCAAGTTCTACCAGCCCTGATGGCAACCCAGGGGGCCCGTACCAGCCGATGGACGTCGAGCCGGGAATCGAGATCGGCGCCTCGTTGAAGATCAGGACGGCTGAGTTCAGTTCACGGGCGGCGCCCAGGAAGGGCGTCTGATCAGGCAGAACGGGTGGCCAGCCGGATCGGCGTAGACGTGGTCGCCGGGCAACGGCCGCGCGCCCAGCGCGAGCACCGCCTCCCCTGCCGCAGCCTGGTCGTCGACCATCACGTCGAGGTGCATCTGCTGCGGCACTGCCGACGCCGGCCACGTGGGCGGCGTCAGGTCGGCGGCGCGCTGAAACGCCAGCCCGGACGCCGACGTGCTGGCCGACACGACGACGAAGTCCTCGTCCGCGTAGGTGATCGGGTCGCCGAGGACCGCGCTCCAGAACCGCGCCTCGACCAACGGATCCGGGCAGTCGACGATCAGATGGTGGAGCCGACCGATCGGCAAAGCCGCCACCTCCTTCGTGATCGGGCCCCGGCCCGCGCGGTCAGTATGGCCGCTCGCGCAAGGGAAACGGCGTGTCCGGACCGTGTTCGTTCGTCGTCGCCGGCAAGGTGACGCCACAGGCAGCGGCAGGGGAGTGCCCGGTGCCGGCCCCTCGACGCAGCGAAGCGGAGCACGCCGGGCGACGTGGCGCGAGGGAACGAGGGCTCAGCGGGCGGGCACCGGCTCGGCCGAGGGCCGCCACTCGCGCCTGATCAGCCCGTAGACCCACGAGTCGGAGACGTCGCCGTTCACGATGCAGTCCTCCCGCAACGTCCCTTCACGCACGAACCCGAGCTTCTCCAACACACGGGCGGACGCCACGTTGCGTGTGTCGGCCTCCGCCTGCACGCGATTCAGGTCCAGCGTGTCGAATGCCCACCGCAGCACCGCGTGCGCGGCCTCCGTCGCGTAGCCGTGGCCCCACGCCGCCTCGTCGAAGCAGTAGCCCAGCGATGCGCTGCGGTAGTCCGGATTCCAGCGGTTCAGGCTGCACCAGCCGATGAACGCCTTGTCGGAGCCACGATCCACGGCCAGCCGCGCCCCGGTGCCCGCCTCTGCCATCTGCCGGCAGGCCGCGATGAACCGCTCGGCGCGCACGCGTTCGCTCCACGGCGGCGCGTCCCAGTAGCGCAGCACGTAGGCGTTGCTGTGCAGCGCGAAGAGGTCGTTCGCATCCGCGTCGTCGAAGGGGCGCAGTCTCAGGCGAGTGGTGTGCAGCGTGGGGGTGGGCAGCGACTCGGGCGTCAATGTTCCCTCCTGGGATCGGTGGCCGATCCACCAGATATCCGGTGCCGGCCCCCTCGCAAGGGGTTTTCTCGGCGGGCGGGTGCATACACCCGGACGTGTTCGCTCATCGGCGCGTCCGGATGTATGCACCCGAGGCTCACCGTCGTCGCCGGTATCGGGCCGGCCCCGACGCTGGTTCGCGTCCGGTCATGAACGACCGCGCGCGGACCGCCGCGTGCCGCAGCCCAGGGCAGGGCCACCGTGCTTCTCGCCCCGGCTCAGGCCCACGGCGGCGGCTCACACCCGGACGAAGGAGTAGTCCCGGTGAGTTCTGCGGTTCAGCCGGATACCGGTCTTGGCGCGGCGGGCGATCTCCCCGCGGCTGGTGCCCGATCCCTCGGACGATGAGCCGTTCGGGGCGAAGGGGCACGGGATCGTCGAAGATGACCGAAAGCTGGACGGGCCAGTGGCTCTCGGGAAGGGGCGCGGCGAGCCGTTCCCCGCACGAGTCCCACTCCACGGCGGCCCGGTTGCTCCGGGCGAGGAGGTCGCCCTTGGCATCGACACCGGAACTGCCGTCGCCAGAGCCGGCGAGGTCGCAACGGCAGTGGACGCAGCGGGACGTGGGTTGGGGAAGGCGCGTACGCCCAAGGATCCAGGACAGCACGATATGAGGACGCGTAGACATGATCTCTCTGAAGACCTGACGGAGGGCATGGGAAGAGAGCCGACGGCGACGTCGGCGACCGATGCACGGGGAGGTGCCAGGTTAGAGAGCAGGCGGTGTCACGCGGGGTGAAGTCCTCTCGTGAGTGAGTCGGAGAAGAAGATCCAGCTAAAGGTAGGGCGGGCAGGGCTGGCGAGGCCACCCATTTTGTCCTGGTGCCGAGCGCTGAAGGGCGGGGTCGGCGAGCTGGGCGTCGACCACGCGCCGATCGCCCCTGCGGCCCCTTCTGCGACATTCCGGCCGCTCCCGGCGACTTGTTTCTCCCGTTGGCCTTCGCCCTGTCCTTCGGCGACCTCGCGGGGACGGCCGCAGAGCGGGCGGCCACGCGACGGCGCCTGTCGGCATCGGGAGGGCTCGGCGGGTCCACTGCGTCCGGAGCCGAAGTGAGTTAACGATTTCCCGTCGGTGTCGACTCTCTCGGGTCGTGCCCACACCCGCACCCATCAGGCGATACGACTCCATGCCGGTGCGCGTGCTGGCACGCGGTAGGGAAAGACGCCGACGGATCGGTCTTGATTCGGAAATCGATTGCTGGAACAGTGGCGCCCATGAAGGTTGCGGCCGTTCTGGGCGTCGACATCGGCACATCGAGCAGCAAGGGTGTCCTCGTCGACGCCGACGGCCGGGTTCTCCGCTCGGCGACGCGCCTGCACGAGGTGAGCCGCCCCCGACCGGGCTGGGTGGAGATGGACGCCGACGTCTGGTGGCAGGAGTTCATCGCGCTCAGCCGTGAGCTCCTCGCACCCGGCGACGCCGACGTCGTCGCCGTCGGGGTGAGCGGCATGGGTCCCTGTGTGCTGCTCACGGACGCCGCGAACACCCCGCTGCGCCCAGCCATCCTCTACGGCGTCGACACCCGCTCGACCCCACAGATCGCGCACCTCACCGAGCGGTTCGGCGCGGCGGAGATCCTCCGGCGCTGCGGCTCGGCGCTGTCCAGCCAGGCGGCGGGCGCCAAAGTGGCCTGGGTGGCCGACAACGAACCGGAGCTCTTCGCCCGCGCCCGGCGGCTCTTCATGCCCAGTTCGTGGCTCGCGTGGAAGCTCACGGACCACTACGTGCTCGATCAGCACTCCGCGAGTCAGTGCACACCGCTCTACGACACCGAGGGCCAGGACTGGTACACGCCATGGGCCACGGAGATCGCACCCGATCTGGTCCTGCCGCCGCTGCGCTGGCCCGACGAGGTGGCCGGGACGGTGACGGCGACCGCGGCGGCCGAGGCCGGCCTGCCCGCCGGCGTCCCGGTCGTCACCGGCACCATCGACGCCTGGTCGGAGGCGATCAGCGTGGGCGCCCACCGCGTCGGCGACCTGATGCTGATGTACGGCACCACCATGTTCCTCGTCCACACGGTGACCGCCCGCCTCACGAACCCGTCGCTGTGGGGCACTGTCGGCGCTCTGCCCGGAACGCGGAACCTCGCCGGCGGCCTGGCCACCTCGGGCGCGATCACGGCGTGGCTGCGCGAGCTGTTCGGCTCACCGGACTTTCCCGAGCTGCTCCGGCTGGCCGAGGCCTCCGGCCCGGGCGCCAAGGGACTGCTCATGCTCCCGTACTTCGCAGGTGAGCGCACGCCCATCCTGGATCCGCGGGCCCGTGGGGTCGTCGCCGGCCTCACCGTCTCGCACACCCGCGGTGACCTGTACCGCGCCGCGCTCGAGGCGACCGCTCTCGGCGTACGCCACAACATCGAGACGATCGAGGCGAGCGGTGGTGACATCCGGCGGGTCGTGGCGGTCGGCGGCGGCACCCAGGGCGGGCTGTGGACCCAGATCGTCTCGGACGTCACCGGGCGTGCCCAGGTCATCCCGTCGCAGACCATCGGCGCGAGCTACGGAGCGGCGTTCCTCGCCGCGCGGACCGGGTGGCCCGTCTCGATCGAGGCGTGGAACCCCGTCAAGGAGATCCGGCAGCCCCGGGCCGAGCTGGCCGCCGACTACGACGAGCTCTACGGGCTGTACCGGGAGCTCTACACGAGTTCCAAGCGGGTCGCGCACGCGCTCGCTGCACGTCAGGACCGTCTTTTGGCCGCCGGCCCGCCGGCGGCCAGCGACACCCCACGCACCGAAGGAGTCGCCCCATGACCCGTTACCCGCTGCCCGTGCTGGCCGATCCGCCCGCCGCGGCGCCCGGCACCGTCTACACGGTGGCCAGCGGCGATCTCCGCCCCCGCGCGAACGTCACGTGCTGGCCCACGCAGCAGCAGCTGGAGGCCGACCTCGCGGCCGCGGTCAACGCGCTCGGCTGGAAGGTCGAGCGTGGCCACGCCTTCGACCCGGACAAGGGCCACGGTTTCATCGACAGCCAGCGCGCCGGAATCGAGGTCTTCAAGCACATCCCGGTCGACGCGCCGCTCATCGTGGTCGAGGCGGTCTGGCAGTACAGCCACCACGTCCTGGCCGGGCTGCGCAGCCACCGGGGACCGATCCTCATCGTCGCCAACTGGAGCGGCGAGTTCCCGGGCCTGGTCGGCCTGCTCAACCTCACCGCGAGCCTCACCAAGGCGGGCGTACGGCACTCCGCGCTGTGGAGCCGGGACTTCACCGACGACTGGGCGGTCAACGGGCTGCGCACCTGGCTGGAGACCGGCGAGCTGCGCCACGACACCAGCCACGTCCGCGATCTGCCCGCCCTGCCGGACGACGCGGAGGTCGGGCTCGGTCGGGCCCTGGCCGCGCAACTGGTCCGGGAGAAGGCCATCATCGGCGTCTTCGACGAGGGCTGCATGGGGATGTACAACGCGATCTTCGACGACGAGCTGATCAACCCGCTGGGCATCTACAAGGAGCGGCTGTCGCAGAGCGCGCTGGTCGCCGAGATGGCACGGGTCCCCGACGAGGAGGCCCACGCGGTCCGCCGCTGGCTGGACGAGGCCGGGATGACGTTCCACACCGGCACCGACGAGGCGACCGAGCTCACCGACGCCCAGCTCACAAGCCAGTTCAAGATGTACGTCGCCGCCCTGCGCATCGCGGACGACTTCGGCCTGGACGCGGTCGGCATCCAGTACCAGCAGGGGCTGAAGGACACCGTCCCCGCCAGCGACCTGGCCGAGGGGCTGCTCAACAACGTCCAGCGGCCACCGGTACGCAGCCGCGACGGCAGTCGCGAACTCTACGCGGGCGCGCCGCTGCCGCACTTCAACGAGGTCGACGAGGGGGTGGCCGTCGACTCGTTGGTCACCAACCGCATCTGGACCGCCATGGGCCTCGACCCGGCCACCACCCTGCACGACATCCGGTGGGGCGAGACCTACGGCGACGACTTCGTCTGGGTGTTCGAGATCTCCGGCTCCGTGCCGGCGTCGCACAACGGCGGGTACGACAAGTCGTACAGCATGCGGCAGCCGCCGATGTTCTTCCCGCTCGGCGGCGGCACGCTGAGCGGGGTCTCCAAGCCGGGCGAGATCGTCTGGTCCCGGGTGTTCATCATGGATGGCGGGCTGCATGTCGACCTCGGCCGCGCGACCGTCGTCGAGCTTCCCGAGGAGGAGACCCGGCGCCGGCTGGAGGCCACGAACCCGCAGTGGCCCATCATGCATGCCGTGCTGCACGGGGTCGGCCGCGACCAGCTGATGGCCCGCCACAAGGCCAACCACGTCAACGTCGCCTACGCGCCGGACGCGGAGACCGCCGACCGGGCCCTGCGGGTGAAGGCCGCGCTGTTCGCCGAACTCGGCGTCCAGGTGCACCTCTGTGGCGACGTCAGCCTCTGAGTAACCGCTCGGAGACCCGGCCGGTCGTGGGCCCGGCCGGGTCGCCGGGCCGGAGTGCGGCCTCCTGCCGTACCGGCGAGCTGTCAGCTCGGGCGGGTGGAGCTGTCGCGCACCTGGAGCCCGGTGCTGAGCGTGACGGTCGACGGCAGTCGCGACGGGTTGGCGATCCGTTCGGTGAGCAGCCCGGCGGCGGCGCGTCCGAGGTCGTACGTCGGCTGGGAGACGGTGCTCAGTGACGGCCGGACCAGGTGTGCCCACGGAATGTCGTCGAAGCCGACGACCCCGACCTCGTCCGGCACCCGGATGCCGCGGTCGACGAGGCATTCGACGGCGCCCACGGTCATCAGGTTGTTCGTGGCGAAGACGCTGTCGGGCGGGTTGTCGCTGTCGAGCAGCGAGGCCATGGCCCGGTAGCCGCCCTCCTCGCGGAAGTCCGCGTACCGCACCAGGGCGTCGGTCGCCTCCCGCCCGCGCGCCCGCAGCGCGCGCTGGTAGCCCCGGAGCCGCTGGGCGGCCGTGGAGATCCGGCGGGGGCCGGTTATGCAGGCGACTCGCTGGTAGCCGTTGTCGAGCAGGTGCGTGGTCGCCAACCCGGCCCCGTGCACGTTGTCGACGAGCACCGTGTCGATGGTGACGCCGCGCAGCTGACGGTCGATCGCCACGACCGGGATGCGGGCCTCGAGCAGCCGGTTGATCACCGTCGAGCGGCCCGACGTGGAGATGATGACGCCGGCCATCCGTTCGGCGAGGACCGCCGCGATGTACCGGGACTCCTTCTCGGGGTCCTCGTCGGTGTTGCACAGGACCACGGAGTAGCCGGCGCTCTGCGCGACGTCCTCGACCCCACGCACCATCGAGGTGAAGAAGGGGTTGCCGATGTCGGAGATGATGACCGCCCAGAGGCTGGTCTGGCTCAGGCGCAGGTTGCGGGCGACCGCGTTGGGACGGTAGTCGAGGTCCTGCATCGCCTGGTGCACGCGCGCGGCCATGACTGGATCGACCGTGGTGCGGCCGTTCAGCACCCGCGAGACCGTCGCGGGCGAGACCTCAGCCTGCCGCGCCACGTCGTAGATCGTCGCCATTCGCCTCCATCCGGTGGATTCCTACGATGACAAGCCCGAGAACGAGTGCCTGCCGCCCGTACCCTCGCGGGTTCGGGGACTGGGCATCATACGGGCGGAAAGTGACGGGACAGTCACGGGCGTCCCGCGCCGGCGCTCGACGCGAGCACCGACACGTTCAGCCGTTGAGCATCACCTGGATGGCGTCTCCCCGACCGACCACGACCTCGGCGTCCAAGGTAACGAGAATGCGCCCGTCCCGGCACGACCAGTCACGCACGGGCAGCCGGCGATTGCCCAGACGTACCGTCACCCGTGCCGGGGAACGTGTCACCGCCAGAGCGATGTTGGACACCCGGAGGCGGCCGTACCGGACCTCGACCGTGCCGGTGAGGTGCCCGCCGTGGCGCTCCTGCCGGAAGAGGCCCCACCCCTCCGCCGAGGTGAACGCGGCGGCGAACCGGTCGGGGCTGATCCGGGGCGCGAACCCGATGTGGCCGCGGGGGCCGTGGTGCTCGAAGCCGCAGGCCGCGAGATAGACACCGTGGCTGGCCATGGCCCGGGCGTAGTGATCGCCGCACTCGATCTCGTTGTACGGGTTGCGCTTGCCCGCGGCGTACCGCTCGTGCACCGCCCGGGTGAGGGTCAGCCCCTCCTCGACCAGGCCCTCCTGGAGCATGTGCGCCGCGACCTGGTACTCCTGGCCCGTCCACACCTCATTGAAGTACATGGCGGCCCAGCTCGCCGGGCTGCCCGCCGCTGTGTCGGCGCCACCGTGCGGCCAGGTGGTCATCAGCATGCCGTACTCGTGGTCCATCGCGAACCAGCGGCCGCCCGGGATGACGCTGCCCTCGCGGTAGGCGGCGTGGTCGGGTGTGAAGTTGTACCGGTAGAGGCTTTCCAGGGCGCTGACGGCCTGCTCCGCCGGTACGACACGGGGGAGCCCGAGCTGACCGGCGAGGCTCTGCCCGAAGAGTTGGTCGATGTGGCACCCGCGGTTGCTGTTGATCGCGTCGGCGTGGGCCGGGTCGATCTCCTGGATGAAGTACTCGCCGTTGAAGAGTTCCGTGGACAGGTGCCGGCTGCCGGAATCGGCGAGGGTCCGACACCGGTCGGCGAACTCGGGCTGGCCCACCTCGTCGGCCATCGCCGCGCCCGCCCGCAGCGCCGCGACGTACATTCCGGTGATCCAGGCGATCTGGCCGTACCAGGTGGTGTCGAGCGTGTTCGGCTGCGGGCCGTCGAGTGTGCCGTCCGGGCCCACGTCGTGTTCCATGATCCATTCCAGCGCGCGCCGTAGCCGGGGCCAGTTCACCCGCAGGTAGGTGTCGTCCGGCGCGGTCAGGTGTTCCCGGTAGCAGCGCAGGATCGTGCCGCACTGCCCGTCGGTGGCCCAGCCCATGTCGGCCTCGGCGCGGTTGCCGATCTGGCCCGTGTCCGGGTGGAATCCGATGCCGAGATCCACCCTGCTGCGGGTGTCGCGTTCCAGCTGGGGGAAGAGCCGGGCGATGGACTGGGCGTAGTTCCATACGTGCTCGCAGGTGCCCGCGCAGCAGTACACACCCTCCCAGCCGTAGAACCGTCCGTCGTCGAACAGGTAGCAGGTGTTGGTGGCGAGCGTCGACGCGGGGGCCAGGGTGCGCTCCAGGAACCAGTGCGGCAGGGTGGCGTCGGTGTACCAGGTCTTCACCCAGGTGCGGGTGTCGGCCTCCAGCCGGTCGAGGTCGTGGGCGACGTGTTCCACCACCGCGCGGGCGTCGGCGAACCGGGTCGCGTAGTGCCGGCGCAGGCTGTCCGAGCCGCGCAGGAAGCTGAGCGAAACGCGGTCCGGCACGGGGAAGTGCCAGCCGAGCACGAATCGCACGGTGCGGCTCTGGCCGGGCGCGAGGCGGACCGCCACGCTTACCGATCCGGCCTGCCCGGCCAGCGAGCCGTCCACCTCCGCGGGGCCGGCCTTGGCCGCGAACACCTCGTCGAGGCTGTCCCATTCGGCGAGCGACGGACGCGTCACCGCCCGGTTGTCGAGCGCGGCGAGAACGAGCGTGCCGTTGTCGGGCACCTGGTCCAGCGGCCGGGTATCCGTCGGCACGTCGCTGAAAACGATGCGGTCGACGTTGACGTGCCCCCACCCGCCGGTGTCCGCGTCCACGATCTCGATGACCGCCGTGCGGCCCTGGTACGCCGACAGGTTCATCGTCGCCACGCTGACCGGCTCCGCGTCGCGGCCGGCCACGCTGGCCACCAGGGCGCCGTCGACCAGGAGGTTGACGCACGTGCTGCCGCGGTGGCTCCCGCCGCCCACGGCCACGTTGACGTAGCGGCGCTCCACGGTGAACGGCCGGCTGGTCAGCTTGCCGGTGGCGGCGTCGGCTCGACCCGAGTCACCGCCGGAGCCGCGGAAGTCGTGCGACGTCACGAACCGCTGCCCGGACGCGCCGAGATCGCCGAAGCGCTTCATGTAGTCCGGCACCTCGGAGACCAGCACCGGGCCGGCGCCGAACGCGCTGCCCTCGACGGTCCAGCCCTCGTAGGTGTCGCGCTCCCAGTCCTCGAACACGATCTCCGGGCGGGGTGCGACGTCGGTGAACACGATCCGGTCGACGTTGACGTGCCCCCACCCGCCGGAGTGGGCGTCGACGATCTCGATGACCGCGGACTTCCCCTCGTACGCGGAGACGTCCAGGTAGACGCTGTGCATCGCCTCGGCGTTGCGGCCGGTCGCCGTGGCGACCACCGCGTCGTCGACGAGCAGGTTGACGCAGGTCTGCCCGGGGTGGTTGCCGCCGCCGACGGACAGCCGGACCGACTTGCGTGCGACCGTGAACGGGGCGCTGGTGAGCTTGCCGGTCGGCGCGTCGGCCCGGCCGATGTCGCCGTCGGCCCCGCGGAAGTCGTGTGAGGTGACGAGTCGCTGTCCGGTCGCGTTGAGCGGCCCGCCGTTCTTCATGTAGTCCGGCATCGCGGAGACCAGCACCGGGCCGGCGCCGAAGGCGGTGCCCTCGACGGTCCAGCCGTCGTAGGTGTCGCGCTCCCAGTCCTCGAAGACGACGTCGGGGCGGTCGGCCGGCTCGGTCTGCTCGGCGGCCGAGAACTGGACTCCGCGCAGCGACCCGTCGCCGAACGCCGTCGACCGCAGCAGGATCCCGCGCTGCGTCCTGGTATCCAGGCAGGCGGGATTCTCGACGTAGCCGAGCAGGGTGGCGTCCACCGGTCGGTGCGAGGTGTTGCGCAGCGTGTACACCAGCACGGTCGCCGGCAGCGTCGAGTCCGCGACCGACAGCGGTACGAACGGCGAGAATCCCTCCAGGGTCACCTCGACCGCAGCGTCGGCGTCCCGGTACCGGACCGTGCCCATGGGGTACTGCCCGGTGAAACGCACCTGGTCGAAGCCGCTGGCGTCGAGCGCGCGGGTCTGGACCCGCCCGCCCGACCGGGTCCGCAGGGCGAAACCGTGCCGGACGGGCGAGGCGGGCTGCCGAGGGCTCGCGTACCCGACGTCGGTGGTGCCGGCCGCCGGTCGGTTGAAGATGTCCCAGTTCCACAGCCGCCCGTCGCCGCCGAGGTACAGCTGGCCGGTGGCGCCACCGCCGACCGGCATACCGAGCCAGCGGAGGTCGTCGCCCTCGTAGCTGGTCGGCTCGCCCCGGCGGTACAGCGCCGTGGACCAGCCGGGTGGCAGCGCCTTGTCGACCGGCACGCCGATCAGCCGATCCTCGGGTACGCCGAGGGCGGCGGCGGCTTCGGCCCGGGAGCCGGCGAGCAGGGTGCCGGCGGCGACCCCGAGGGAGAGGGCGAGGAAGTGTCGACGGTTCGGGCTGCAGGCGTTGCCGGCGCAGCACTGGTCGTGCGACTGGTCTGCCATGGGTGCTCCTGACGGTCAGGCCGATGCGGCCGGGAGACGGTGCACGGGGCGGGGGTAGGACGGTGCGAAGGCGTTCGCCGGGCCGGGCCGGGCGGCGGCGCCGGCCGCGAGGTCGGCGTCGTAGGCGGCGGCCCGTACCAGGGATTCCAGGTCCTCCGGTGGGCAGGTGGCGCGGACGTTGAGCAGCACGGTGGCGCGGGCCACCGCCGGCCCGTCGGGCCCGGTGGGCTCGTGCCGCGGCGGATCACCGGCGGCCACGACGCTCATGCGGATCAGCCCGGCGGGCGACCGGACGGCGAGTTTGGCGTGACCGATGACGTCTCCCCGCCGGGCACAGGCGGCGGAGAGCGATTCGAGGGCGACGTGTGCCCAGCGACGTGCGGAGAATCCGGCACCGGCCGAGACCTGCCACACCTGGTTGAGCCAGCTCAGCCGCGCCTCCGCCGCGGCGTACCGGTCGTAGTCGACCGCCAGGTCCACGTCGCGGCCGCGAGGCGGCTCGCCGGTCCACTGCGCGACGAGCTCGTCGACGTGCTCGCCGAGGCTCGCGCTGTAGCCGAGGACGTCCGCGCCCGGATAGCCGCGCCGGATCTGGTCGAGGAGCGCGTCGAACTCGGCGCGGGGCAGGGTGTCGGACTTGTTGACCGCGATGAGGTTCGCCTCGGCGAGCTGGCGGTCGAACAGGTAGCCGAGGTCGCCGTCGAGCACGCCGACGCGCGCCGGGTCGACGATCGTGGTGAGGGGAGCCAGCGCGAGGCGGTCGCCGTAGCGGGCCCGCAGGGGGCGGATGACCGTCGCCTGCAGGTCGGTGCAGCTGCCGACGGCCTCGGCCAGGACGGTGTCCGCACGTCCGGTGTCGAGAAGGCCCGTCACCAGGTCGGCGAGGTCCTCGAAGCGGCAGCAGAAGCAGCCGTCGGTCACCTCGCCGACGTCGGGCACCGCGTCCCGGGCCAGTTGGGTGTCGACCAGGTCGCTGCCCTGGTCGTTGGTGATGACCGCGACCCGGCCGCCGCGTGCGGTGAGCAGCCGTCCGGCGGCCAGCATGGTGGTGGTCTTGCCCGCGCCGAGGAATCCGGTGAGGACGACGAGTCGGGGCACGGCTGCCCCCTCCCAGCGCGCCGCGCGAGCGCGGTGCGCTCTCGTGAACGAGAAATCGTTTGCTCAGTTCTTTTCGAGGACCATAGGAGTGGCGGATGGGGCTGTCAACGTCGAAGTGCCGCCGACCTCGTCGTGAACATTCAAGGATTGACCGCCGTGCGACGGCTGCCTAACCTGGTCGCAGCTGCAGCGAGAAATCGATTCCTTGTCGTGCCTCACGATCCGCCCCACCCACCGATGTGGAAAGGCGATTCATGACACCCACCACCCGTGTACGACGTACCTCGCCGCGGCGGCTGCTCGGTGCCGCCGCCGCGGCGACGCTCATCGCCGGCTCGGCCGTCGTCGGTCTCACCGCACCCGCCTCGGCCGCCACCGGACCGACCACGAACGGCCCCGTCGGCTGGGACGTCTACCGCCGGCTCGACCGGCTCCCGGAACTCACCGACGGATCCCGGGCCTACCAGTTCTCCAGCTTCGACCGCAGCGGTGGCAACGACGACGGCTTCTCCGGCCGGTACTCGTGCCTGCGCACCAGCGCCGAGGGCTGCGTCATCGCCGAGGCGACCGGCGCCGGCGAGATCGACTCCATCTGGTTCACCCGCGACGAAGGCAACGTCTCCGCCACGGGCACCATCACGGTCGTCCTCGACGGAAAGACCGTGCTCGACGCCAAGCTCCAGGACGTCGTGGACGGCAAGCTCGGTGCTCCCTTCGTCTACCCGGTGGTCGCCAACGCGGCGCAGAGCTCCGGCGGCGTCTACATCAAGGCGCCCATGACCTACCGCAGCTCGATGCGGGTCACCACCGAGAAGAACCCGATCTTCCACCACGTCTCCTACCGGAAGTTCACCACCGCGGACGGCGTCCGCACCTTCGACCCCACCGACCGGGCCGAGGACGTCATCGCGCAGCTCAAGGCCGCCGGCACCCGCGACCCCAAGCCCGCCCAGCCGGGCGCCACGACAGCTGAGCGCACCTTCGCCGTCCCCGCGGGCGGTCGGGCGACCCTCGCCAGTGGCGTGGGCCCCGGCGCGATCAGCGCACTCCAACTGAAGATCCCGCAGCTCGTCGGCGCGCCCGAGCCGATCGCCGACGACGGTCGCGCCTTCGGCGCCGGCGGTGGCAGCGAGTTCACCGTCGGCGTCGACCCGGCCAACACCGGCGTCCGGCTCACCCGCCGGCTCGATCCGCACATCGGGCACCAGCGGGCCCGCATCCTGGTCGACGGCGTACCGGTCGCCGAGTGGCCCGCCAACGACCCGGTGCCGTTCGGTACCTGGCTGGACCAGACCGTCGAGCTGCCGGCGAGCGCCACGGCCGGCAAGTCGAAGCTGACCATCCGCAACGAGTTCGTCTCGTCCGACCTCGACGTCAACGAGTTCACGTACTGGGTCGACAGCCTCGTCTCCGGCGCCGCGAAGCGCACCGACACGGTCGACCTGGGCCCGGCGCACACCGACGTCGAGGCGGCGCACGGCTACCGGATCACCGCGCAGACCTGGCAGGGCAGCAACACCTCGTCCTACCCGGCCGACGACGAGCGCAAGGCCGCCGTCGCCGCGTCCGACGCGGTGCTGCGTGACACCCGGCTGCGCGTCTCGTTCGACGGCAGGACCACGGTGGACGCCCCGCTCGGCGAGTTCTTCGGCACCGGCCTCGGGCTGCACTCCGTCCGGTCCCTGCTGTTCGGCGTCGACCCGGCGACCGCGACGCTGTCGGCCTGGTGGCCGATGCCCTACCGGTCGCGCTGGTCGATCGAACTGCGCAACGGGTCCGACGTGGCGATCAAGCCGTCGGTGGCCACGGTGACCACGGCGCGGTCCGCCAAGTGGGCGGCGGCCCTGCGGCCGACCGGCGACACCGGCTACTTCCGGGCGACCGCGACCAGCGCCGACACCACGCCGGGAGCGGACCATCTCTTCCTCGACGTCGCGGGGCGGGGGAAGTTCGTGGGGGTCACCCACACCATGGAGGGGCACATCCCCGCCGGCAACCAGCGCAACTACCTGGAGGGTGACGAGCGCGTCTACGTGGACGGCGCCCAGAGCCCGAGCATCCACGGCACCGGCACCGAGGACTTCTACGAGAGCGGCTGGTACTTCAACCACGGCACGTTCTCCGCGCCGATGAACGGCAACCCGGCCCACGAGATCGCCGACTACGGCTGCCGGTACGACTGCACCGGGGCGTACCGGCTCATGCTCGCGGAGTCGGTGGCGTTCTCGACCGGACTGCGGTTCGGCATCGAGCACGGCCCGGGCGACCAGGACCCGGCCCGGTACGGCTCCACCGCGTACTGGTACGGCCAGGACACCGTCGGGCAGCGCTGGACGGACACGGTCGACGTGGGCGACGCCGCCAGCGAGGCGGCTCACCAATACGCCTCCGGCGGTGACCGGACGGTGCTCACGGCGACCTTCGAGGGCGACGACGGCGCGCCCCGACCGGCGACCGATGACGTCCGCGCCTCCACCGACCCGATCCGGTTCCGGGTGGCCCTCGACGAGGACAACGCGGGCGCGGTCCTGCGCCGGGTCGGCGACCAGTCGGCCGCGTACCAGTCGGTGGCGGTCCGGATCGACGGGCGCGACGCCGGCACCTGGTCGCAGCCGCTGGCCAACGGGTCGCACCGGTGGCTGGAGGACGAGTACCGGCTCCCGGCCGCGCTCACCCGGGGCAGGGACGCGGTGACCGTCACCCTGACGCCGACCGCCGGCGCTCCGGCCTGGTCCGCTGCCCGATACGCGGTGCTCAGCCTGGTCACCCCGTTCACCGACCACCAGCGGCCGGGCGCGGTCAGCGGGCTCACCGCCACCAGCGGCACGACCAACGCCGTGACGGTGGCCTGGCAGCCGGCCCGCGACGACGTCTACGCCCCCCGGTACGAGGTGTTCGCCTCCCGCCAGGCGGGCTTCACGCCGGGGCCGGGCAACCGGGTCGGCACCACGACCCGCCCGAGCTTCGAGCACGCGGGTCTGGGGCTGCGCGAGACCTGGTACTACCGGGTGCGCGCGGTGGATGCGGCCGGCAACGCCGGGCCGTACTCGCCGACCGCCTCGGCCAGCACGGGCGACACGCTGCGGATCGAGGGCGAATCGCTCCTGCCCGTGGTCAGCGCCGACGCGCCGGCGGATCCGCAGGGCGACTGCTGCGGCATCCACTGGTCGCAGAGCGCGCAGCTGTGGTTCCACGCGAACGGCCCGAACCAGAGCGTCACCGTCAACTTCACCGTGCCCACCACCGGGACCTACGACCTGCGCCTCGTGCAGACGCTGGCCCGGGACTACGGCACCAACACGGTGGCGATCGACGGTGCCCGCATCGGGCCGGAGTTCGATGCGTACCACTCGCCGGAGGTGGTCGTGAGCGACCCGCTCGACTACGGCCGGCGGGAGCTGACGGCGGGCCGGCACACGCTCACGCTCACCGTGACCGGCAAGGCCGCCGCGTCGGTCGGCTACCTGGCCGGGCTCGACTACGTCGAGGCGCGGCTCGTCTCGTGACCGACCGGAGCCGCCGGGTCCGCACCGGGCCCGGCGGCTCCGACCCGCAGCAGACCCGCAGACGACTCAGAGGTGCCGCATGACAGAACGCCCGCTGGTCCGGATGACCGGCATCGGCAAGCGGTTCGGCGGTGTGCACGCCTGCCGCGACATCGACCTCACCGTCCGAGCGGGTGAGGTGCACGCGCTGCTCGGCGAGAACGGCGCCGGCAAGTCGACACTGATCAACATCCTCTCCGGCGTGATCACCGAGTACGACGGCGCCATCGAGGTCGAGGGGCGGCCCGTGACCTTCGGCGGCCCCGCCGGCGCGCACCGCGCCGGCATCGCCACGATCCACCAGGAGCTCGACCTGGTGGCCGGGCTCTCCATCGCGGAGAACATGTTCCTCGGGCGCGAGCCGCGCACCCGGGTGGGCACCGTCGACATCCGCCGGATGCGCCGGCAGGCCACCGACCACCTGCGTACGCTCGGCGCCGACCTCGACCCACGGCGGCTCGTCGGGTCGCTGCGTGTCGGCGAGCAGCAACTGGTCGAGATCGGCCGGGCGCTGTCGCTGGACGCGCGGGTGCTGATCATGGACGAGCCGACCGCCGCGCTGGCGGACGCCGAGGTCGAACGCCTCTTCGCGACGATCGCGGAGCTGCGCCGGACGGGCGTCGGCATCGTCTACATCTCGCACCGGATGGCGGAGATCGAGGTCGTCGCGGACCGGGTCACCGTGCTGCGCAACGGCAGCGTCGCGGGCAGCGTCGACCCGAAGGCCGCCTCCCGCGACGACATCATCCAGCTGATGGTCGGCCGGTCGGTCGACGCGCTCTACGGAGAGGGGCGGAACGAGCCCGGGGACGTGCTGCTCGACGTCCGCGGACTCGCCGTGACGCCACGCCGGCCGACACCCGGGCGGACCGAGCCGGCCGGTGTCGACCTCACGGTGCGCTCCGGCGAGATCGTCGGACTCGCCGGGCTGATGGGCGCGGGCCGCACCGAACTGCTCGAGACGCTCTTCGGTGCCGCGGGCTCCGGCCGCCGCGCCGGCCAGGTGACGTTCGACGGCCGCCCGTACCGCCCGCACGGCCCACGGTCAGCCCTGGCCCGCGGGGTGGCGTTCGTCCCCGAGGACCGGCGTGGCGCCGGACTGATGCTCGAGCACTCGGTGACCGACAACGTCGTGCTCTCCGCGCTGTCGACACTGACGACGCTCGGCCTCGTCCGCCGGCAGGCGGTGAAGCGGACGGTGGCCGGGCAGCTCAGCGCCCTGGCGGTGAAGGCCGCCTCGCCCACGGTCCCCACCGCCACGCTCTCCGGCGGCAACCAGCAGAAGATCGTGTTCGCCAAGCAACTGCTGACGCGACCGCGGCTGCTGCTGCTCGACGAGCCGACCAGAGGCGTCGACATCGGGGCCAAGGCCGAGATCTACCGGCTGCTGCACCAACTCGCCGACACCGGCATGGCGATCCTGCTCGCCTCGTCCGAACTGCCGGAGCTGCTCAGCCTCTGTGACCGGGTCGTCGTCCTGCACCGCGGTCGCACCGCGGCCGCGCTGCCCCGCGCGTCCGCCACCCAACAAGCGATCCTCGCCGCGGCCAACGGTGACGATGCCAAGGAGGCCCGATGAACTCGCCGACCCCCACCTCCGTCGCCGAAGCGCCGCGCGAGACACCGCCCCGCCGCCGGCCCATCCGGCTGCCGCGGGACCGGCACGCGATCGTCGACAGCTTCTTCCGGTTCCAGAGCCTGTTCGGCCTGGCTGCCGTCTTCATCATCGCGATCGCCGTGTCGCCCGTCCGCAACGGCGAGAGCGTCTTCCTCAGCTCCGGGAACCTCGCCAACATCGTCCGGGCGGTCTCGGAGATCGGCATCATCGCGGTCGGGATGACGTTCGTGATCCTGATCGGCGGGATCGACCTCTCCGTCGGGGCGGTGCTCGGGCTCGCCGCGGTCGGGTCGGCCACCCTCATGGTCGACAGCGGCCTGGGCATCCTGCCGACGGTCCTGATCGTGCTGTTGATCGGCACCGCGTTCGGCGCCACCCAGGGCGCGATCGTCGCCCGGCTCGGCATCCAGTCGTTCATCGTCACCCTCGCCGGCCTGCAGGCGGCCCGGGGCATCGCCCGGATGTGGTCCGGCGGGCTGGGCATCCCCATCGCCTACGGTGACGGGCCGCAGGAGGCTCCGGAGGCGTTCTCGACGCTGAGCGGATCGATCAACGGGATCCTCCCGGTGCCGGCACTGCTGTTCCTCGCCATCGGCGTCGGTGCGCTGCTGGTGCTGCGCACCACGGCCTTCGCCCGGCACGTCTACGCCATCGGCGGCAACGAGAAGGCCGCCCGGCTCTCCGGGGTGCCGGTGCGCCGCGTCCGCATCACCGTGTTCGCGATCGCCGGCCTGCTCGCCGCACTGGCCGGGATCATCCACGCCGGCCAGCTCAACCAGGGGAGCCCGAACGACGGCGCCGGCTACGAGCTGGACGCGATCGCGGCGGTGGTCATCGGCGGGACGAGCCTTGCCGGTGGCAGTGGATCCATGGGCGGCACCATCGCCGGCGCCCTGCTGCTCGGGATCCTCAACAACATCCTCGCCCTCAACAACATCGACGCGAACGTGCAGCTGGTCGTCAAGGGCCTGGTCATCGTGGCTGCCGCCGCGTTGCAGAAGCTACGTCCCCGCATCGCCTGACCCACCACCCAATGGAGGAAACCATGCGTTACGCCCGAAGAGCCGCCACGATCCTGGCGCTGGCCGCGCTCGTCGCCACCTCGGCGTGCAGCGTCGAGGACGACCCCGGCAGCGGCAGCTCCGATGCCTCGGCGAAGTGCGGCAGCGGCAAGGACTTCCTGATCGGCATGTCCCAGGCCAACAACGCCGAGCCGTACCGGCAGGTCATGAACGACGACGTGAGCAACGCCGCGAAGTCCGTGCCCGGTTTCAAGGTGGTCGTCTCGGACGCGGCTCAGGACAACAGCAAGCAGGTGGCCGACGTGGAGAACTTCCTCTCCCAGGGCATCAACCTGCTGATCATCTCGCCGAACGAGGCGAAGCCGCTGACCGCGGTGGTCAAGAAGGCGTACGACCAGGGGATCCCGGTCATCGTGCTGGACCGCAAGGTCGAGGGTGACGCCTACACGGCCTTCATCGGTGGCGACAACGTCGCGATCGGAAAGGCGGCGGGCGAGTACTACGCGAAGACGCTGCTGCCGCAGGGCGGCAAGGTCGTGGAGATCTCCGGCCTGCCCGGCTCCACCCCGGCCGCCGAGCGCGCCCAGGGCTTCCGGGAGGGCATCGCCAGCAACCCGAAGATCGAGATCGTGGCGAGCCAGACCGCCGAGTGGCTGCGGGAGAAGGGGCAGAGCGTCATGGACGCGATGCTCAAGGCCAACCCGAACATCGACGCGGTCTACGCGCACAACGACCCGATGGCGGAGGGCGCCTACCTGGCGGCGAAGGCGGCCGGCAAGGAAACGGCGATCAAGTTCACCGGGATCGACGCGCTGCCCGTCCCCTCGGGCGGCATCAAGGCCGTCGAGCAGGGCCGCCTCCAGGCGACGTTCCAGTACCCGACCGGCGGGCGTGAGGCGGTCGACCTGGCCAAGAAGATCCTCGTCGACTGCGCCAAGGACGTCCCGAAGACGACCACCCTCGGCACCCAGCAGATCACCAAGGAGAACGCCGCGGAGGTCTACACCACGCTCGGCGGCAAGCAGTAGGGCCCCGGCGCTGGTCCGCCGCCGGAGACAGGCGGCGGACCAGCGCGCCAGGCGCCCGTCCGGCGCACCACCTCGCCACCCGTAGAGCTCTGGAGGAACGCATGCCCCGTTCACCGTCCCGCGTCGGTCGGCTGTCCGCGCTGCTCGCCCTCGCCCTGGGCCTGATCGTGGCCCCGGCGCCGGCCCGGGCCGCCGACACCGCCGCGCTGACCAACCAGCCGTACGAGAACCGGTCCGTCCAGGTCACCGCCGGCGAGTTCGTGAACGTGTACGACCCCGGCGTCGGCGAGAACGAGCGCTGGTACTACAACGACCACACCATGGTGCGTGACCGTGCGACGGGCCGGTGGCACGTCTTCGCGATCACCCACGCCGAGCCCGCCAACCCGTTGGACGAGAAGTTCTTCGGCCATGCCACGGCGCCGTCACCCCGCGGCCCCTGGACGAAGCAGCCGTTCGCCCTGCAGGCCGACCCGAGCGCGGGGGAGACGCACATCTGGGCGCCGTACGTGCTGTTCCACGGCGGCACCTACTACATGTTCTACGCGGGCGGCACCGCCGATCACGAGGCGTACCGGATGCACCTCGCCACGTCGAAGGACCTGACGACCTGGACGCGGCACCCGGGCAACCCGCTCTTCACCGACGGCTTCGACGGCCGGGACCCGATGGTGACCCGGGTCGGCAACCAGTGGGTCATGTACTACACCGCCAACAGCACCCCGGCCGGTGGCCACCACATCGTCGCCTACCGCACGAGCCGTGACCTCGTGCACTGGAGCGACCGGCGGACGGCCTTCGAGCACCCGGCCACCGGCACCTTCGGCGGGCCGACCGAGTCGCCGTTCGTGGTGCACCACGACGGCTCGTGGTATCTCTTCGTCTGCTGCGAGAGCGGCTACCAGGACACCCGCGTGTACCGCAGCGAGGACCCGTTCCACTTCACCGTCGACCAGCTCGCCGGCCGGATCGAGGCGCACGCCGCCGAAGTGGTCAAGGACGACTCCGGCACCGGCCAGTGGTACGTCACGGGCGCCGGCTGGGGTCAGGGCGGGCTCTGGCTGGCGCCGCTGAACTGGCGTACGCCGGTGGTGACGAAGGGACGGATCGTCAGCACGCCCTACTACCGCGCCGTCGTGCAGACGGCGCCCGAGTCCCGGCTGGTCAGCTACGAGGCCGACCCGACCGGCCGGGGCGCGTACCGGCCCGTGACGGATTCGTCGTTCCGTTCCACGGCGCCCTACCTCGCGGTCGGGACCTTCGGGCCCACCGACACGGCAGGCCCCGCCCGGAACGTGACCGTGTCGGCCGACGGCACGGACCTGCTCCTGGCCGGCATCCCGCTCGGCGACGAGCCGGTGACCGTCGACTGGCGCTTCCGGTTCGCACCGACCACGGTGGACGTCGACCTCCTCTGGCACGTCACCGGCGCGACCAGCGCGCCGGTCTGGGAGGCCGCCTGGAATCTCGACTCGACCCTGCCCCGGCTCGCGGACCCCGCCGGCGCCGATCGCGACGGGGACGCGGCCGGCTTCACCCCGTGGGTGCTCGCCACAGACGACGCCACGACGCTGGCGGTCGCGTACCGGGCCGGGTCGGCCTGGAGCGAGGACAACCGGTGGTTCAACCGGCCGAGCGGCTCCGTCGCCTGGCAGCCCCTGTGGCAGCCGGGTGGGCGGTCACTGCCGGTGGGCGACCTCCCGGGCGGGACCTGGCGTATCGGCGTGAGCGGCGCGCCCGCCGACACCGGGTTCGCACAGGCCCTGGCGGCCTCGCTCAACGGCGCGGCGTAGCCTCCGGCCCCGCGGCCGCCCACCCGAGCAGGTGGCCGGCCGCGGGAGCCGCGGCAAAGATTCTCCGGCGTCGCGTCGATCCGCGGTCCGCTCGTTCGACGTTAGGGTGCGAGGGCCGAGAGGCGGCCCCGCCGGACGAGGAGAACGCGATGCCGAAGTACCTGCTGATCATGCGGGGCACCGACGAGTCCAACGCGGCCATGATGGCCAACATCGACGAGATGATGACCACGACCCGCCAGTTCATCGAGGAGATGGTCAAGGCCGGCGTTCTCCTCGCGGCCGAAGGGCTGGACGATCCGGGCCAGGGCGTCGTGGTCGACTTCAGCGGCGAGGCCCCGGTGGTCACGGACGGGCCGTACGGGGAGACCAAGGAACTGTTCGGTGGCTTCTTCCTGCTCGACGTCGCCTCGAAGCAGGAGGCGGTCGAGTGGGCCAAGCGGGTGCCGGCGGCCCCCGGGGCCAAGATCGAGGTCCGGCGGGTGCCCGGGAGCGACGAGGTCCCGCAGGTCGGCGAGTGACCGCCGAGGACCGGGCCGGGCGCGAGAGCAACGGCCAGAGCTGATGGCTACGGCCGATGTCGAGGCCGTCTGGCGGATCGAGTCGGCGCGCATCGTCGCCGCGCTGACCCGGTTCACCGGCGATTTCGGCCTGGCCGAGGACGCGGCCCAGGAGGCGGTGGCGGAGGCGCTGGTGTCGTGGCCGCTCGCCGCTCCGGGGAATCCGGCGGGCTGGTTGATGGCCACGGCCCGGCGGCGGGCCATCGACGCGATCCGCCGCCGGGCCGCCCTCCAGGACCGGTACGCCCTCCTGGCGGCCGACCCCGCGGTCGACGAGGAAATCGACCCCGACAAGATCGACGACGACGTCCTGACGCTGATGTTCGTCAGCTGCCACCCGGTGCTCTCCCCGGAGGCCCGGGTGGCGCTGACCCTGCGCGTGGTCGGCGGCCTGTCCAGCGAGGAGATCGCCCGCGCGTTTCTCGTACCCGTGCCGACCGTGCAGGCCCGCATCACCCGGGCCAAGAAGACGATCGCGGCGGCCCGGGTGCCGTTCGAGCTGCCGCCGGCGGACGAGCGCCGGGAGCGGCTGGCCGGCGTGCTCAGCGTCCTCTACGTGATCTTCACCGAGGGGTCGACGGCCACGTCGGGCGACCGGCTGCTACGCCCCGACGTCGCGTACGAGGCGATCCGGCTGGCCCGCACGCTGGCCGCGCTGCAACCGGACGAGCCGGAGGTGCACGGCCTGCTCGCCCTGTTCGAGCTGACGGCCGCGCGCTTCCCGGCCCGGACCGCCCCGGACGGCTCGCCGGTCCTGCTCGAGGACCAGGACCGGCGGCGGTGGGACTTCTCGGCGATCCGCCGTGGGCTGGCCGCGCTGGCCAAGGCCTCGGCTCGCGGCCTCGGCCCCTACGGCCTGCAGGCCGCGATCGCGGCCACCCACTCGGCGGCGCCCTCGGTCGAGGCGACCGACTGGGACCGGATCGTGGTGCTCTACGAGGCGCTCGGCCGGGTCGCGCCCTCGCCGGTGGTCGAGCTCAACCGGGCCGTGGCGGTGGCCATGGCCACGGGCCCGGCGCAGGCCCTGGCGATCGTGGACGAGCTGATCGCCTCGGACCGGCTCTCCGGTTCGCATCTGGTTCCGACCGTACGCGGTGAGCTGCTGGCCCGGCTCGGCCGGCGGCTGGAGGCGCGCGCCGAGCTGGAGCTGGCGGCCCGGTTGTGCGCCAACCAGCGCGAACGCTCGGTGCTGCTGCGCAAGGCCGCCACGCTGACCTGATTTCACCAGCTCGGCCGGCCGGTACCCGGGCGCGGCCCGGGGTCGGCCGTGCCCAGGTGCTCGGTCAGGCCCGGGTGGCAGCAACGGGTCCGGCGGGCAGGCGGCGCGCGACAGCGGGGATCACGATCGCGGCCGCGACCAGGTGGGTGAGCATCAGCAGCACCTTGGTGGTCGTCCCGGCGTCGGCGATCACGTCCGGCACCAGCGACAGAACCGTCAGCACCACCGTCGTGCGGACGAAGGTGCGCCGCGGACGCCGGGCGAAACGGGACAACAGCGCCGCGATGACCACGCCGATCAGCGAGAAGACAGCGGTGAGCACGCCGAACCCCGCCACCGGAATCGGGGCGCCGGCCAGATCGAGGCTGACCCCTGCCGCGTGGCCGGCGGCGGCGACGGCCATGGTGGCGGCGCTCGCGGCAACCGCGGCGATGACACCGGTCCGGATCAGCGCACCGAAGGTCGACGTGGTGGCGTGGGTCGTGTTCGCAGTGGTGGTCATCGTGCCCTCCATCGGGTGAATGGACCGGCTCGGTGCCGGGCCCTCACCAGGACGACGAAGAGGACCAACCCCAATCGACAAGCAGGCCCATATTTTTTTCCGGGACATTCGCCTCCGGCTACGCCGGCCCGCCCCGGGCCCTCGGGCCTGGCATTGTAGGGGGATGTGCAGGAACATTCGGGTGCTCCACAACTTCGAACCGCCCGTGACCGACGACGAGATCGAAGCCGCCGCCATCCAGTACGTGCGCAAGGTCAGCGGCACGACACGGCCGTCCGCGGCCAACGAGGAGGCGTTCGGGGAGGCGGTCCGCGCTGTGACGGCGGCCACCCGAACCCTGCTGGACAGCCTCGTGACGAAGGCGCCTCCCCGCGACCGCGAGGTGGAGGCCGCGAAGGCCAGGGCGCGCGCCGCCGAACGGTATGGTCCTCGAGGGGCAACGGCGGGCTGACGGCGCCCGATCTGGCCCGCTCCGGACGGGGCTTCCGGGTCGTCGGGCATCCGATGAACACGCGGCCCGTACCGGCGGTCAGCGAGGCGCTGGCACGCGCACGGTGATCACGCGTGCCGCGCTCCCGCTTCGTCCGTGACCTGAATGATCGTCTTGCCGGGCGTGCGGTGGCGGCGGGCGAACGCGGAGGGCGTCTCGTCAAGCGGTCGCACGGCGCCGACGATGGGGTTGAGCCGTCCGGTCCGCACGCGTTGGGCGAGGTCGGTCAGCCGGGCGCGATCGGGTTCGACGACGAAGAAGACGGCTCGCCCGTCCTGGGGCTGCACGGTGGGTGGCACGGCGATGGTGACGACGGTGCCGCCCGGGCGTACCAGTTCGGTCGACCGCTCGAGGATGTCGCCGCCGATGACGTCGAGCACCACGTCCACCTCGCCGGCCTGCCGTAGATCGTCGGCGTCCAGGTCGAGGAAGGTCTGCGCGCCGAGGCGGAGCGCGACATCACGGTCGGCGGCCCGGCCGGTGCCGATCACGCGGGCGCCGACCTCCCGGGCGAGTTGGACGGCGATCGAGCCGACGCCGCCCGCGGCGCCGTGAATGAGGACGGTCTGTCCGGTCGTGAGATGGGCGTGGTCGAACAGTCCCTGCCACGCGGTCAGCCCGGAGATGGGCAGCGCCGCGGCCACGGTGTGCTCGATGTCGGCCGCGAGAGGGGCGAGGTTGCGGGCCTCCACCGCGGTGAATTCGGCCAGGGAGCCGTCGCGGGCCCAGTCGGTCAGCCCGAACACCCGCTGGCCCACGGTGAGGCCGGTGGTTCCGTAGCCGAGCTCGGCCACCACGCCGGACAGCTCGTGACCGGGGATGGTGGGTGTCCGGTCGCGGCCGGCGCGGTCCGACCACGTTGCCGGCCAGTCGAGCTCGCCGGGGGTGAAGCCCGCGGCGTGCACGCGCACGATGACGTCGTTCTCCGCAGCGTGGGGGTAGGGCATGTCGGTCAGGGTGAGCCCGCCGACACCCGCGTCACGGTCCCGCACGGTGATCGCTCGCATGCTCGGATCCTCTCAAGAGCGGTTGACGGTATGGGCTGTTTTGTGGGGGTCCGCAAGGTCGGATCCGATCAGCTTGGCCAGGGCGAACGGACGATGCGCTCGACCGTCGTCACGCGCTGGAAGCCGGGGATGAAGTGTTCGAGCACGTCGGAGTTCACGGCGCCGTTGGTGGTGTCGGGTCGGTTCTTCAGCCCGTCGACGTAGGCGCGCAGGAACTCGTTCTTGAAATCCCCTCGTGGATGGACGGCGAGTATCGCGGCCAGCTGATCGTCTTCCAGCCCGTCCAGGCCGAGGCCGAGCACGTCGGTCAGGACGCCGAGGTACGTGGTCGCGATTTCCGGGGCCATCCGGTCGGGGATGCCCGGCGTGGTGTCGCTTCGGCGACCGCGGCTGTCTCAGGAATCGCCAACCCCGCGATGACCTCTGGCATGATCTCCGACCCTCCGGCAATTGCGTGCGGACCACGTTTCCGCGCTCCATGCTGCCCACCGATCGTCGTACGGCGCCGCCTTCGTCCGGCCGGGATGACGTGATTTCAGCGAGAGTGGGAAGTGGTGGAGTCGGCAGGACTGGGGAGACGCTGCTGGCGATGTCCGGCATGCTGTGGGCATGACCGAGGAACTGAAAGATCGTTCCGCCCTGTCCGGTGACACGGTGGCCGCTGCGCCGCCAGTGATCTCCGTGATGTTGATCGTCTCCGATGCAGACGCCGCGGTCGCCTGGTACAAGACGGCACTGGGCGCGACGGAGCTGTGGAACCTTGGTGGCGTGGCCGGCCTTGAGATCAGCCGCGCCCCCTTCTTCCTCCACCAGGTCGATCCCGAGAACGCCACCGAGACCAGCCCCGGTCAGGCGGGGGTCACGAGCACCCGCATCGAGGTGTTCGTCGATGACCCCGACACCTTCATCGAGCGCGCCGTCGCGGCCGGCGCAGTCGCCGGAGCGGCAATCGAGGATCACCGCGTGCCCTGGGGGACGCACCGTCAAGGTGGCTTCACGGACCCGTTCGGCCACAACTGGTCCGTGGGCGACAGGTCACCCCTGGGCTCGTTCCCACGCTGATCTGGCCCTACGAGAGCATGCGACGGGTCTTCGCCGGGAAGCTGTCGATGAGCCCCGCCGCCCACCGGCGCCGGTTCAGCACGGCCCGCCACACCAACGCGGGGTAGTGCTCCCACCGGCCCGAGGGGTCGGCGGGTCTCGCGACAGGAAGCGGTCGCGAGACCCCGCCGACGTCACCAGGTCGCGGGCTTGCCCTTCTGGAACAGCCACACGTCGAAGAAGGCATCGAGGTTCTGCCCGGATTCCCGCTCGGCGAGGGCGACAAAGTCGGCCGTCGCAGCGTGGCCGTACCGGTGGCTGGCCGCCCACGTCCGCAGGATGCGGAAGAAGGTGGCGTCGCCGACCTTGCCCCGCAACGCGTGCAGCGTCATCGCCCCCCGGTTGTACGGGATGTTGCTGAACATGTCCTCGGGGCCCGGGTCGGCGAGGACGATCTGCCAGAACGACGACGAGGCGGCCCGGCCGTAGTTGCTGCCGCTGTTGAAGGTCTGGCTGACCGACGCGCCGCCGTTGTACTCCGTGTACATCCACTGGGCGTAGGTGGCGAAGCCCTCGTTGAGCCAGATGTCCGACCACCGCCGCGGGGAGACGGAGTCGCCGTACCACTGGTGCGCCAGCTCGTGCGCCATGGTGCCGACGCTCGCCGCGCTGGAGAAGATCGGCTTGGTCTGGGTCTCCAGGGCATAGCCCACGTCGGGGGCCCGGTCGATGATCGCACCGGTCGAGGCGAACGGGTACGGGCCGAACGTCGAGGAGAAGAAGTCGATCATCTTGGGGATCTGCGCGACCGCGGCGGCGGACCCGGCGACCTGCCGCGGGTCGACGGCGACGTACACGGGGATCCCGCTCGGCGTGGTCGACTCGGTGACCACGAACCTGCCGATGGTGATCGTCGCCAGGTAGGTGGCCATCGGCTCGGTCGAGTCCCACGTGAAGGTGGTCCAGCCGTCCCGCGTCTCCTGCGAGAGGAGCTGGCCGTTGCCGACGGCCGTGAGCCCCTCCGGCACCGTCGCGGTGAACCGGAAGGTGGCCTTGTCGGTCGGGTGGTCGTTGGTGGGCAGCCAGGCCGGCGTGCCCTGCGGCTCACCGACGACGAAGGCCCCGTCGTCGGTGGGCACCCAGCCTTCGATCGACCCGTCGGGGTCGGTGATCGGACCCGGTACGCCGGCGTACCGCACCACCACGGTGAAGGCCTGCCCGGTCTTGAGCTTCGGGCGGGGCGTGACGACCAGCTCCTGCCCGTTGCGGGTGAAGCCGTGCGCGTGCCCGTTGACCGTCAGCGACGAGATCTCCGGGCCGCGGAAGTCCAGGTTGAACCGGTCGAGGTCCTGTGTGGCGACAGCGGTGATGGTGGCGGTGGCGGCCATCAACCGGGTGGCCGGGTCGTAGGAGAAGGTGAGGTCGTAGTGCTGGACGTCGTATCCGCCGTTGCCCTCGTCCGGGAAGTACGGGTCGCCGACGCTCGCCGCACCGGCCGAGTAGCGAGGGGCTCCCGGGTTGCCGGGTGCTGCGCCGGCCGCGTCCGGCGCCACCACCGATCCGACAGCCACCAGGGCGACTGTGGCGAGCGCGGCACCGCGCAGGCGTGGGACTGTCATGTGGATCCTCTCCCTTGGACGGCCGTGGCTTCGCCGGCCGCCAGCTGCGTACGCCCAATCCACTCGCACCCGGACGGGCATCGTCAAGGTCTTGAGGCCACTCCACCCTCGTCCTGATCGTGGTCACCGACGGCCGGTGCGCCCCAGCCGTCGGGAACGGACAGGCCGGCGAGCCGTCGGGCCAGGATGGCGGCGCCGATCTGCGCGGCCTGCGGGCCGAAGGCGGAGCGCAGCACCGGGGGCGGGGTCCGCCAGGCGAGGGCCGCGCGCAGGGCGTCGCGTACCGGGTCGAAGAACAGCGCGCCCGCGTCCGCCAGCCCGCCGCCGAGAACGATGCGGGCCGGGTCGAGGGTCAGGGTGAGGGTGGCCAGGGCGATCCCCAGCGCCTGCGTCGCGTCGTTCCAGACGGTGGCGGCGACCGGATCGGTGGCCACCGCGTCGGCGATGGCCCGGCTGTCGGAGTCCGGGGTTCCGCCGAGTCGGGCATAGCGGCGGGCCAGCCCGCCGGCGGAGGCGTAGACCTCCAGGCATCCCCGCTGCCCGCAACTGCACGGCTCCCCGCCGGGGTGGACCGGCATGTGGCCGACCTCGCCGGCCGAGCCGGTCGCGCCGGGCACCGGCTCGCCGTGCACCACCACGGCCGCGGCGATGCCGGTGCCCAGCGGAAGCAGCAGGAAGTTGTCCAGCCCACGGGCCGCCCCGGCCACCGCCTCGGCGACGCCGGCCGCCCGCGCGTCGTGCCCGACCGCCACCGGGAGCCCGAGGTCGTCCCCGACGAGGGTGCGGAGCGGCACGTCGCGGAACCGGAGGTTGGCCGCGTACCGCACCACCCCGTTCGTCTCGTCGACGAGGCCCGGCGTGACCACGCCGATCGCGGCGGGCGCGGCGCCGAGGCCGAGCGCGTCGTCGCGCAGCTGCAGGCACAGGGAGCGGACCGCCTTGACCGGGTCGTCGTCCGCGCACGACGGCACGGTCAGGGTGTGCCGGCGCCGGCCGTCCTCGCCGACCACCGCCCCCTTGATGGTCGTTCCGCCGACGTCGACGGCGAGGACGCACTGGTCTTCGGGCTGGGTCACGCGATCACCCGGTCACCACGGCGAGGTCCGCCGTGAAGTCGCGGTCCAGGGGAAACACCGGTCGCACCACGTTCTGGTACGGCAGCCGCGCGAGGTCCTGGTCGACGCCGCCCGGCGTCAGCGCGAGCAGCCAGTCTCCGGCCGCGTCGAACAGTTCGGGTTCGAGATAGCCGATCTTCACCACGACGAGATCCATCTCGTCGACCTTGATGCCCAGCCGTGCGTAGGAGTCCAGCAGGCGGTACTGCATCCGGCGGGAGGTGACGAGGACGCTGAGCCCGCCCACCCGTACGCTGACGCACCGCCCGCCGTCGGGATCGTCGGCGACCGCCTCCAGGATCCCGTCGAGCGGGAGCGGCCCCGGGTCCCGGGGGTCGATCCGCCCGCCGACGGTCACCCGGACCGGCGAGCCGAGCGGCTGGTCGGCGATCTGCGCCACGGCCCGCGGGTCGACCAGCGAGGCGAACACGGCACGACGGGAGCCGTCGCGGATCTCGGGGCGGGCCAGCATCCGTTCGGGGGCGAAGGTGACGTCGTCGGCGCCGCCGGCGCCCGGGTTGTCGCCGGAGTCGCTGATGAAGAACGGCCGCCGGGCCGGATCGGCGACCGCGGCCAGGGCGGCGTCGAGGCACTCGTCCATCGAGCCGGTGGGGGCGACGAAGGCGAACTCGTCGCGGGCCGCCCAGAAGTGCCCGCCCAGCTCGCGGGCCGCCTCGGTGGTGGCGGTGGCGTCGGTGCCGGTGACGACGACCGCGCCGCGGCAGCGCGGCTGGTCGGCCCAGGCGAACCCGATCCAGATCGCCGCGTCGACGACGCCGTCGCGGGCCTCGACCTCACCGATCCGCGCGTAGAGTCCCCGGGCCGGCTCCTCGCGGGTGCTGGTCATCTCGCCCGGCAGCAGGATCGGCACGTGGACCAGCGCCTTGTGCGGGCGCTGCTGCCGGCGCAGCGCCTCGACCAGGTTCCGGGCGGCGCGCTCGCGCGTCTCCCACACGTCGACGTGCGGGGCGGTGCGGTAGCAGGTGAGCAGGTCGCAGGCGTCGAAGAGCACCTGCGAGACGTTGCCGTGCAGGTCCATCGCCGCAGAGACGAACGGCTCCGGCCCGATCACCGACCGGATGGCGGTGACGAGGTCGCCCTCCGCGTCGTCGCTTCCGACGACCGTCATGGCGCCGTGGATGTCCAGCAGCATGCCGTCCAGGGGGCCGGCCGCAGCCAGCTTCTCCACCAGCTCGGTGGCCCAGGCCTCGTACGTCGCCGGGTCCACCGCCCCGCCGGGCAGGGCCCGGGCGTGCACGAGCGGGATCCACTCGACGTCGGCGGCCCAGGGCTGGGCGGGGGAGAGCCAGTCGTAGCGCGCCAGCAGCGCGTCGCCCCGGGTGACCTCGAAGTCGTCGGCGGTGCTCAGGTGCGGCGAGAAGGTGCTGGACTCGATGTGGATGCCGCCGATGGCGACGCGGAGGGGACGGGGCACGGGTGTTGCTCCTCAGGAGGGTCGTACGTCGGTCGTCGTGCGCAGCAGGTGCCCGAGGCCGACCAGGGCCGCGTCCGGGCCCGCGACGCTGGCTTCGATGGTCAGGGACTGGGTCATGGACGGCAGGCAGCGCTCGTAGAGCATCCCCCGGGTCGCGGCCACGTAGACGTCCAGGCTGGACAGTGCGCCGCCGATGACGACGGCGTCGGGGTTGAGGAAGTTGACCAGGCCGGAGAGGGCGACGCCGAGCAGCCGGCCGGCGTGGCGCACCATGGTCACCACGGTCGGGTCGGCGTCGCTGACGGCGCTCACGATCTCCCGGATCGTGGTCGCCGACGAGCCCTGCTCGGCCAGCTGGCGGGCCAGGGCGGCGCCGCTGGCGACGGTCTCCAGGCAGCCCCGGCTGCCACACGAACACTCCCGCTCGCCGCTGTCCGCCACCCGGACGTGGGTGACGTCGCCGCTGAGGCCGCGGCCGCCCCGGTAGATCTGACCGCCGCTGACCAGGCAGGCGCCGATGCCGGTGCCGGCCTTCACGTAGATCATGTCGCCGAACTCGTCCCGCCGGGTGACGTACTCGCCGATCGCCGCCGCCTTGGCGTCGTTGTCGACGACCACCGGCACCGGGAAGCGCTCGGCGAGGTGGGCCCTCGCGTCGACGCCACTCCAGCCGGGCATCCGGGCCGGGCCGATCAGCCGCCCGCCGGGGAACTCGACCGGCCCCGGCAGGGCCACGCCGACGCCGAGCACCTCCTGGCCGGCCGCGGTCGCCGCCCGGAGCCGGTCGACCGTCGCCGCGACGACCTCGAACACCTCCGCCGGCCCGGCGGCGATGTCGATGGCCACCTCCTCGGTGGTGCGCAGCCCTCCGTCGGGCGCGCACAACCCCACCCGGGCGTGCCTGCCGCCCAGCTCCGCGACGGCGAGGATCCCCTTGGTCTCCCGCAGGCGCAGGATCCGGGGGCGTCGTCCCCCGGTGGACCGGCCCACCCCCTCCTCGAGGATGACGCCCTCCTCCAGCAGCCGGCGTACCACGCTCGTGACGGTCGAGGGGGCGACCTGCAACGCCTCGATGAGGTCGGCGCGCGAGGTGACCGTGCCGCTGGCCAGCAGGCTCAGGGTCTGGTCTCGCAGCGTGGCGGAGATCGATGGTTCCAAGGGTGCCTCTCCTTGTTCGGGCGGTCCTCCGGCGCCGCCTCAGTGTCGCAGTGCCCGGCAGGGTGCGCGCCGGAGCCCACGCGAAGAGTTTCGGTCGATGCTTCGCCGACTTAGATCGTACCCTGGCCGAAGTCGCCGAATAAAGAGGGTAAGTCTCGTTGACTCCACACTTCGGCCCGGATACATTCTCCGCGTCGAACGTCGAGGAGCAGCACCAGGCGGCCGAACTCGTGGCACCGCCGGTAGCGCCCGGAGACGCGGGGCAGTGCACATCAATCGAGGAGATTCATGAGGAGCAGATTTCCCCGGCGAGCCCTCCGCGGCGCGGTGGCGGTAGCCAGCGCGGTCGCCCTCGGGGCGGGCCTGGTCGCCTGCGGTGGTGGCAGCGGTTCATCGAAGGAGGGCGGGAGTCAGGGCAAGGACACCGTGACCGTCGCCTTCCGTACCCCGAACTGGATCCTGCCGATCTCGGCGCCCGGCTTCACCCAGGGCGAGAACGCCATCTTCGGCCAGGCGCTGTACCGGTCCCTCTACCAGTACAAGCTGGACGGTTCGGCGCAGTACAACATCGACCCGCAGCGCTCGATGGCCGAGGCGCCGGTGGTGAGTGACGGCGGCCGGACGCTGACCATCACGCTGAAGGACAACACCTGGTCCGACGGCAAGCCGGTCACCACCAGGGACATCCAGTTCTGGTACGACCTGGTCCGGGCGAACAAGGACAAGTGGGCGTCCTACCGGCCCGGCGGTCTGCCGGACAACATCGCGCAGTGGTCGGTCAAGGACGACAAGACCTTCTCGATCACCACCACCAAGGTCTTCAACACCGCGTGGTTCGTCGACAACCAGCTCAACAAGATCACCCCGATGCCGCAGCACGCCTGGGACCGGGACTCCGCCACCGCGGCCGTGAGCGACCTGGCCAGCACGCCGGAGGGCGCCAAGAAGGTCTTCGACTTCCTCACCACGGCCGCCAAGGACCCCAAGACCTACGACTCGAACGAGCTGTGGAAGGTCACCAGCGGCCCCTGGAAGCTGGCGAAGTACGTGCCGAACGGCGAGGTCACCCTCGCCGCCCAGCCCACCTACTCCGGTGTGGACAAGCCGAAGCTCGCCAAGGTCGTGCTCCGGCCGTTCACCGGCGACGACGCCGAGTTCAACGTGCTGCGCGCCGGTGACATCGACTACGGGTACGTGCCCGCGGCCAACCTCTCCCAGGAGGGCTACCTCAAGTCCAAGGGCTACACGGTCTCTCCCTGGTACGGCTGGTCCGTCACCTACCTGCAGCTGAACTTCAACAACCCGAAGACCGGGGTGCTGTTCAAGCAGCCGTACCTGCGGCAGTCGCTGCAGATGCTCATCGACCAGCCGACGATCAGCAAGGTGATCTGGTCCGGCACGGCCGCGCCGACCTGCGGTCCGGTGCCGGCCAAGCCGGGCACCAACGGCGCCGACGCCGCCGGCTGCGCGTACTCCTTCGACCCGGCCAAGGCGAAGGAACTGCTGGAGAGCCACGGCTGGAAGGTGACCCCGGACGGGCAGACCACCTGCCAGACGCCGGGCACCGGGCCGAACCAGTGCGGCGACGGCATCGCCGCCGGCGCGGCGCTGAACCTCACCGTGACCAGCCAGACCGGCTTCGCGGCCACGACGAAGATGTTCGCCGAGATCAAGTCGCAGATGTCCAAGCTGGGTATCCAGCTGACCATCAAGGAGGTGCCCGACTCGGTCGCGGTCACCCCGGCGTGCAAGCCGACGGATGCCACCTGCTCGTGGGACATGTCCTTCTTCGGCTCGCAGGGCAGCTGGTACTACCCGGCCTTCGCCAGCGGCGAGCGGCTCTTCGCCACCGGCGCCCCGGTGAACCTGGGCAGCTACAGCAACCCGGAGGCCGACAAGCTCATCGAGGCCACGCAGTTCTCCGGCGACGAGAGCGCGCTCAAGGCGTACAACGACTTCCTCGCCAAGGACCTGCCGGTGCTCTGGATGCCGAACCCGGTGTTCCAGGTCTCGGCGTACCGGTCCGGCCTGCAGGGGGTCGAGCCGCAGGACCCGATGAACTTCATGTACTTCCAGGACTGGTCCTGGAAGTGACCGATCGCTGATCGTCCCGGCCCCGGCGGCGCGCACCGCGCCGCCGGGGCCCCGACCAGGGAGGAGGCACGGCCCAGGTGGTCCGGTACCTCATCACGCGCTTGGGCCAGGCCCTCGTCGTCGTCGTGCTCGTCACGGTGATCGCGTTCCTCATCCTGCACCTGCTGCCCGGAGGCGCGGCGCGCGCCACCCTCGGCAAGGAGGCCACGCTGGAGCAGTTGGCGGCCTTCAACCACGACATGGGCTACGACCGGCCCTGGATCCAGCAGTACGGCATGTACGTGCACCGTCTGCTGCGGGGCGATCTGGGCTACTCGTACCAGCTCAACCAGTCGGTCGTCGAGGCGATCACCCAGCGGCTGCCGAAGACCATGGTGCTGTCGCTGCTGTCGACCGTGCTCGCCATCGTCCTGGCGATCCCGCTCGGGGTGATCCAGGCCGTACGCCGCAACCGCTGGCCCGACTACGCCATCACCTCGCTGTCGCTGCTGGCGTACGCCACGCCCATCTTCTTCATGGGCCTCATGATGATCATCCTCTTCTCGCAGGTCTGGCCGATCCTGCCGCCCGAGGCGCCACAGGGATTCACGGTGGCGGAGGTGCTCGCCGCTCCGGCCGGGCTGGTCCTGCCCACGATCACCCTCGCCGTCGTCACCATCGCGGTCTACTCGCGGTACGTCCGCTCCGCCATGGTCGACAACCTCAACGAGAACTACGTCCGCACCGCCCGCAGCAAGGGCCTCTCGGAGCGGCGGGTGGTGCTGCGGCACACCCTGCGCAACGGGCTGTTCCCGGTCATCGCGCTGCTCGGGATGTACCTGCCCGCGCTGTTCAGCGGGGCGTTGGTCGTCGAGTCGCTGTTCAACTTCCCCGGCATGGGGCAGCTGTTCTGGCAGGCGGCGCTCAAGCGTGACTTCCCGATCCTGCTCGGGGTCACCGTCATCATCTCGATCGCGACGGTGGTCGGCGCGCTCGTCGCCGACCTGCTCTACGCCGCCATCGATCCCCGGGTCCGACTCCAGCGGAGCGCGTCATGACCACACTCTCCGAGGCGGTCCGCCCAGGCGCCGTCCCCGACCAGCCGGCCGACGCCGAGGCGCCGGTGCGCGGCCTCTGGCGGCAGGGGCTGGTCGTCTTCTGCGAGAACCGGCTCGCCCTGGTGGGCCTGGGCCTGTTCGTCCTGCTGGCCGGGATCTGCTTCCTCGGTCCGCTCTTCTACCACACCGACCAGGTGCACACGGATCTCACCGCTGTCCACCTGGCGCCCGGGCAGCAGGGGCATCCACTCGGCACCGACGGGGTCGGCTACGACCAGCTGGGCCGGCTCATGCTCGGCGGGCAGACCTCGATCATCGTCGGGCTCGCCGCCGGGATCCTCGCCACCGCCGTGGGCACGATCTGGGGCGCCGTCGCCGGGTTCGCCGGCGGCTGGGTGGACTCGGCGATGATGCGGGTGGTCGACGCCATGATGTCGATCCCGTCGCTGTTCCTCTTCATGCTGCTCGCCGCCATCGTCACACCGAGCGTGTCCATGCTCATCGTCATCATCGGCGCCTTCGCCTGGCTGGGACCGGCCCGGCTGGTCCGGGGCGACGCCCTGACCCTGCGCTCCCGCGAGTACGTCCAGGCCATGCGGGGGATGGGTGGGACCGGCGGCCGGGCGGTACGCCGGCACATCGTGCCGAACGCCATCGGGACCGTGATCGTCAACGCGACCTTCCAGGTCGCCGACGCGATCCTCTACGTCGCGTACCTGTCCTTCCTCGGCCTCGGCGTCCCCCCGCCGGCGGCCAACTGGGGCGGGATGCTCTCCGACGGCCTGGCGGACACCTACAGCGGCCACTGGTGGCTGCTGTACCCGCCCGGCATCGCCATCATCCTCATCGTCCTCGCCTTCAACTTCATCGGCGACGGGCTGAGGGACGCCTTCGAGGTCCGCCTCCGGCGACGCTGAGCAGGAGCAGAGAATGAGCGAATCGACCGCCCGGCACACGCCGGCAGCCGGCGAAGTCCAGCCCCTGCTGGAACTGCGCGACCTCGACACCGACATCGCGCTGCGCCGCGGCACGGTGCACGCCCTGGACGGGGTCGGTCTGCAGGTCATGCCGGGGGAGACCCTCGGCGTCGTGGGGGAGTCCGGCAGCGGCAAGACGATGACCGCGCTCTCGATCATGGGTCTGCTGCCGCCCGGCGGCCGGGTGTCCGGGGGACAGATCCTCTTCGAGGGCCGGGACCTGCGATCGCTGCCGGCCGACGAGGTACGCCGGATCCGTGGTGTCCGGATGGGCATGGTCTTCCAGGACCCGCTCACCTCGCTCAACCCGACCATGCGTATCGGCGTCCAGGTCGGCGAACCGCTGCGGGTGCACGAGCGGGTCGGCCGGGCCGAGGCCCGGGAGCGGACCATCGAGATCCTGCGCCGGGTCGGGATGCCGCGCCCGGAGCGGATCGTCGACAACTACCCGCACGAGCTGTCCGGCGGGATGCGGCAACGGGTCGCCATCGCGATGGCCCTGATCTGCTCTCCCCGACTGCTCATCGCCGACGAGCCGACCACGGCGCTCGACGTCACCACCCAAAGGCAGATCCTCGAACTCATCGACGACCTGCGAGAAGAGTTCGGGATGGCCGTCATCCTGGTCACCCACGACCTCGGGGTGATCGCCGGCCGTGCCGACCGGGTCGCCGTCATGTACGCCGGACGGGTGGTCGAGACCGCCGCGACCGCAGAGCTGTTCCGCTCGCCGCGGCATCGCTACACCCAGGCGCTCATGGAGGCGCTCCCCGAGTCGGCGATCCGGGAGTCCGGCGAACACGCCCGGCTCTACAGCATTCCGGGCCTGCCGCCGGACCTGTCCCGCCCCCTGACCGGCTGCCGCTTCGCCCCACGCTGCCGGCACGTCACCGACGACTGCCGGACCACCGAGGTGACCCTGTCGGCCGGCGCGCACCAGCACGCCTGCCTGCACCCGGTGCCGGCGGAGCCGGCCGCGCCGGTCAGCCTGCCCGCCCCGGCACGGGTCGAGCCGCTGCCGGAGCCGGCCGGCGCGGCGGCCGCACCCGGTGAGCCGGCGGCCGGACCCGTCCTGTCGGTGCGGGACCTGGTCAAGAACTACGCGGCGCACGGCCGTGGGCTGCTGCGCCGGACCGCCGGGCAGGTCAGCGCCGTGGCGGGTGTGTCGTTCGACGTCGGCCCGGGGGAGACGTTCGGGCTGGTCGGCGAGTCCGGCTGCGGCAAGTCCACGGTGGGCCGGCTGGCCGTCGGGCTGGAGCAGCCGACCGCCGGGCAGATCATGCTGGACGGCACGGACATCGCCGGCCTGGCCGGACGGGCGCGCCGCCGGATGCACCGGCAGGTCCAACTGATGTTCCAGGACAGCTACGCCGCGATGAACCCGCGGATGCGCGTCGACGCCATCCTCGCCGAACCCCTGGAGATCCAGAAGGTGGGCGGCGCGGCGGCGCGGCGGGCGCGGATCGCGACGCTGCTCGACCAGGTGGGGCTGTCGCGGCGGGTCCTGGAACGCTACCCCCACGAGTTCTCCGGCGGTCAGCTGCAGCGCATCGGGCTGGCCCGGTCGCTGGCCCTGCAACCCCGCCTGATCGTCGGCGACGAGCCGGTCAGCGCGCTGGACGTGTCCATCCAGGCGCAGGTCCTCAACCTCATGCGGGACCTGCAGCGTGAGCTCGGTCTGGCGTACGTCTTCATCAGTCACGACCTGTCCGTCGTCGACTACATGGCGGACCGGATCGGCGTCATGTACCTCGGCAAGCTCGTCGAGGTCGGGCCCGCGCGGGACGTGGTCCGCGCCGCCCGGCACCCGTACACGCAGGCGCTCATCGACGCCGTTCCGTCCGTCACGCCGAACGCCGCGGCCGCGCGCGACGGGGTGACCATCCGGGGCGAGCTGCCCAGCGCGCTCAACCCGCCCACCGGGTGCCGGTTCCGGACCCGCTGCCCCCTCGCTCAGGACATCTGCGAGACGGAGCCGCCGCTGGCCGGCGGCGCGCACCAGGTGGCCTGCCACTTCCCGCTGCGTCCGGAGTCCACCGCGGCGTCCGCCCGGGCCGGGGCGGCCGCATGACCACGGTCGAGATCTGCGTGAGCGACGTGCCGACCGCGCTGGTGGCCGAGGCCGCCGGCGCCGACCGGCTGGAGCTGTGCGCCGACCTCGGCCAGGGCGGCACCACACCGAGCCTGGGTACGGTCGCGGTCGCGCTGCGGACGCTGCGCCGGGTGGGCGTACGGGTCATGGTCCGTCCCCGTGGCGGTGACTTCCGGGTGAGCGAGGTCGAGGAGCAGGTCATGCTCGCCGACATCGCGGCCATCCGCGGCCTGCCCAATCCGCACGATCTCGCGGTCGGGGTGGTGGTCGGTGCCGTCACCGCCGCCGGCGACCTCGACCTGGCCGTGCTGCGGCGCCTGATCGCGGCGGCAGGACCGCTGCCGGTGACGGTGCACAAGGCCTTCGACGAGGTCGGCGACCAGCTGACGGCGATCGAGCAGATCATCGACCTCGGGGCCGACGCCGTGCTCACCTCGGGCGGGGCGCCAAGCGCGCTGGCCGGCGCCACGCGGATCGCGGCGCTGCGGCAGCGGGCCGGCGACCGGTTGCGGGTCGTCGCCGGCGGCGGCATCCGGTCGCACAACGTCCGGCAGGTGCTCGCGGAGACCGGAGCGCGGGAGGTGCACCTGCGCGCACCGGCGCGGCGCGACGGCCGCGAGGCCACGGACGGCGACGAGGTACGCCGGGTTGTCGACGCCACCCGTGCCCAGACCTGACCGCGCGCCGGTCGAGGACGGTTAACCTGCGTAGGGCAGTCCAACGGGGGTGCCCATCCTGATGAGCGGGAGTCAGCGACGGTGCCGAAGGCCTACTGGATCACCACCTACCGGTCCATCAGCGACGACGGGAAGGTCGCCGCGTACGCGGAGCTGGCGGGGCCGGCGCTGCGCGCCGCCGGCGGCACGTTCCTGGCGCGCGGCCTGCCGGCGCACGCGTTCGAGTCCGGCGCGCTGGAGCGCACCACGCTGATCGAGTTCGACAGCGTCGAGGCCGCGCTCGCCGCCCACGAGACCCCCGCCTACCAGGAGGCGCTGCGGGCGCTCGGCGACGGCGCCGACCGCGACCTGCGCATCATCGAAGCGACGCCCTGACGCCGGCCGACCGACGGGCGCGCCCGGGTGGCCGGGACGGGCGGCACCGGGGGACGGCGACGGGCGCGAACCGGCCGCACCTCTAGGCTTGTCCGCATGCTTGCCCGGCACCGCGCACCTGCTCAGTCCGACGGTCCCGCTGGGAGTGTGGGCGGGCCGGGGCGGTGAGGCCGTCCACCGTGCCCCGGCAGCGCAACGCACCGCCGGCCGGGCGGCCCAGCCTGGCGGAGCGCTGCCGGTTGATCGCCGACTCGCGTGCCTTCGACGTGGTGATCGTCGTGGTCATCATGCTCAACGGGATCGTGCTCGGCTTCGAGACCTACCGCGACGTCGGGGCGGCGCACCCCGTCCTGCGGTGGTTGGAGTGGTTCTTCCGGCTCGTCTTCGTCGTGGAGATCGCGATCCGGGTGCTGGCCTTCGGTCGCCGGCCGCAGGACTTCTTCCGGCACGGCTGGAACGTCTTCGACTTCCTGGTGATCGCCAGCATCTTCGTACCCGGCCTGCACGGCGACTCGGGGGTGCTGCGGTTCCTGCGGGTCGCCCGGGTGCTGCGGCTGGTGCGGTTCTCACCCGGTCTGCGCACCATTGTGGCGGCGCTGTGGCGCAGCCTGCCCGGCGTCGCGGGCTTCCTCGCGCTGGCCGCGGTCACGCTCTACGTGTACGGCATGGCCGGCTGGCTGATCTTCGGAACACGGTACCCGGAGCAGTACGGCGACATCGGCCGCTCGCTGCTGACCCTGTTCGTGCTGCTGTCGCTGGAGACCCTGCCGGACCTGCTTGAGCAGGGCATGGCCGTGTCGCCGTGGACGCTGGTCTACTACGTCAGCTACGTCCTGATCACGGTGAACCTGCTGCTCAACATCCTGATCGCGGTCATCGTCAACTCCATGGAGGAGGCCCGCCGGCTGGAGATGACCGAGCGGCTGTCGCCGGACTACGACGAGGACGGCGACGGGGTGCCCGACGAGCTCGACCGGATCGCCCTCACCCAGCGACTGGACGACCTGCGCGCCGTCATCGGCGAGCTCGAACGGGAGCTCCGGATCGACCGCGAGGACGGGCAGCACCGACCGCGCCCGCACCGCGACCGCGTGGGCTGACGCCCCCGCGTCCGTCCACAACAGACGCTGCTGCGGGTGATGCCGGTTGCTAGGGTCTTGGTGGCGGTGACGGGGAGGCTACGGGATGCCAGACGACGGCGATGTGGACTTCGTGCGGCGGGTGGGTGCCTACCGCCGGCAGCTGGCGGAGCTGCAGGCGGACCGGTCCCGGCCGGAGGCCGCCGCCGAGGGCCACGGAGACGCCGCGGACGGGCAGGTCAAAGTCGTCGCGGCGGCGGGCCGCCTGCGGTCGGTCGGGCTGGCCGCGCAGCTGATGCGACTGTCCGGTGATGATCTCGCCCCCGTCGTCGTGGAGGCGGCGAACAATGCGCTCGCCGCTGCCCGCGCCGACCCGGTGGGCGTCGAGCCCGCGCCCGAGCTGTCCGGACTGGCCGACGGTCTCGCCGCGGCCGTCGCCCAGAGCGAGCTGGCCTGGCGCCGCCTCCAGGAGGCGCTCAACGAGGCGATCACCAAGGCGGGCCCGCGCACCGGGCTCGGCGGCGACGTCCCCACTCAGGAAACGTCCGACCTGCTCGGCGGGGTCATGGAGGTGCTCAGGTCGGCCCGCGGAGTTCCGTCCGATGCCGGCGAGCCCCACGAGCCGGTGCGGCGGGGCGTGGGATCCGACGACGCGGGACACGTGTCGGCGGAGGTCGACGGCGCCGGTCGCGTCGTACGTCTGGAGCTGCGCGCCGGCCGGCTCACCTCCTGGCAGCTCGGTGAGCTGGTCGTCGAGGCGGTGAACCGGGCGCTGGACGAGGTGGGGACGGCGGACGCCGTACCTCCCGGACCGGTCGGGGAGGACCTCAGCCGGCGGGTGGCCGAGCTACAGGACGCCAGTGCCCGGCAGATGGCCGCGCTGACCGGGGCGTTGACCGGCATCATGGCCCGCATCCGGGAGCCGTGACGATGAGCGAGGGTCGGGGTGACAGGCGATGACCGGTGAGATCGAGATCAACCCGGAAGCGATTATCGACGCGGGCGACAACATCCTCGCTTCGGCGCAGCGCATCCGCTCCGCGGTCTCCGCCTTCAACGCCGAACTGGCGGCCTTCGGCACGCCCTGGGGCGGCGACGATCTGGGTTCGCTCATCGGGATGGTGTACGAGACGATCCGGGACCTGGCGATGGAGACCTACGACGCCAACCTGGTCGAGATCGAGGACATCGGCAAGCTGAGCCGGGTGATGGGCATGAACTATCAGGAGACCGAGCGGGCCATCGCCGAGCACCTCGGCCGCCTGCGCGAGATGTTGGGCTGACCATGGGCATGACACTTCCGGCCGAGCTGGTGTCCCTGCTGGGTGTGCTCGGGTACACCTGGCCCGAGGCCGACGAGACGAAGCTGCTGGAGATGGGGCAGGCGTGGCTGGCGTTCCCCGACCGCCTGGCGGCTCCCGTGGCCGAGGCCGATCGGTCGGCGCGGCAGCTCTGGACCGACAATCGCGACGCCGCCATCGAGCGCTTCCAGGCGACCTGGGAGGCAGGCGACTCGGCGAAGACGAACCTCGACGACGGCGCCGGCGCGGCGGCGCTGATCGGTGCCGGGCTCATGGTGTGCGCCGGCATCGTGCTCGCGCTGAAGATCAACGTGATCGTGCAGTTGACGCTGCTGGCCATCCAGATCGCGCAGGCGATCGCGACGGCCGCGGTCACCTTCGGGGCGTCGTTGCTGGAGATCCCGATCTTCAAACTCATCACCGGCGCCCTCATCGACCAGTTGCTGACCATGGCGACCGACGCGGTGCTCGGTGGGTAGCCGCGGCAAGGCCGGCCTGTTCCGGCCCGTGGAGAAATGGCTCCGGGCGCGGATGCGTCACCGCCGCTACGAGCACGTCTTCCGCGGCCACGTCAACACCAACGCCACTCCGCCACGCGGCACCGGCTTCCACCACCGCTTCCTGGGCGAGAACCCGCCGGGAGCGCGGGTCCGGGTCGACGCCAACGGGCGGGAGATGATCCTGGAACGCTACGTCGACGGCACGTACCGGGCCCGGGTCGACGTGCAGGACGCGACCGGCGTCTGGCGCCCGAAGCGGGGCGCCAGCACGTTCTTCCCCGACAACTGGACGCCACAGCGCGTCGACGAGACCATCGAGGGCGCGTTCCGGGCGGGGGGTCCCCACCCCGGGGATCCGAACAAGTGGCAGGGTAGGGCCAACGGGCTGCTGGTGGAGGGCTTCTACAATCCCGGCGGCACGACGTGGTATTCGGCCTGGCCGGTGGCGGGGGGCAACTGACACATGCAGGACGGCATCGAGTTCCAGCGGAACCAGTACGGCGCGCCTTCCCTGACGACGCGCAACGGGCACTTCCGCGACCTGGGCTCCCAGCTGGTGAGCGACATCCAGACGTACGCCCCGGACTGCCTGGAGCTGCTGCAGTGCATCGACGATGTGACGTCCGGACGTTCCGCGTACGAGGAGTTCGAGGGCAACTCCGCCGTCGTGCGCTGCACGCCCGAAGGCGTGACCGTGGAGAGCCTCGGGCCGGTGCCGTCCGGGACGACCTACACCGTCGATGAGGCCCGCGACGTGATCCTCCGCTACTTCGACTTCCTGGCGCCGTCGCCGGCCGAGAAGAAGCGGCACCTGGCCACCTGGGAGGGGGAGAACGGCCGGCCGTTCCCCGGCCGGGCACTGCTGCGCCTCACGGACTGAGGCCGAAAGGCCGCGAACCGGTCCGGTACCGCGCCGGTCGCGCCGGCGGGCCGACCCCCGGCGCGACCGGCCGTCCGGTCAGGACAGCTGCAGGCGAGGCTCCAGGATCACCTCGAAGAGCCGGTCCCACGGCAGCTCGACCCGGGCCGAGTCGAAGCGCGTCAGCGTCGCCGTGAACGTCCTCGCGCCCCGCCGGCCCAGCACGATGCGGTGCCCCGCGAAGTGGTCGGCGAAGTACCGCTCGGTCAGCGGCACGAGCCGCTCGCGTACCCAGCCGTCGAAGTAGCTCTTCTGCGCGGGCGTGAGCGCGAGCGGGTCCCAGCCCTGGGCCCGCGCGTGCGCGTACGCCTCGACCTGCACGATGTTCTTCCACGGGTCGTCCTTGACGAACCGGTAGAGCAGGTACTCGGCGTGCGCCCGGCCGGGCCCGCGCAGCTCGGGCACGCCGAACCCGCTGCCGGAGGAGCGCAGGTACGCCCACCGGGCGGTGCCGTGCCCGAGCGCCAGGCCGAGGGCGTTGCCGCCGGTGTTCCACCCCGAGTACGACAGCAGCGCCGCGAGGTCCAGACCGCTCTCCATCCGCGCGACCAGGTCGTGGTCGGCCTTGTTGACGATGAGCGGGTCCACCACGATGACCGGGGTGCCGGCGGCCTGCAGCTCGCCGATCCGCCCGACGAAGGCGTCCAGGTCGGCGGCCCGCTGGGCGGGCGCGGCCGACGGGGTGTTCACGGCGAGCACGAGGTCCGCGTCGCCGTCGACGACCCGCCCGCCCACGGCGGCCACGTGCCGGCGGATGTTCTCCGCGAACGGGATGCCCTCCAGCTGGGCGGTCCAGTTCTCGCCGGAGACGCCGGCGTACTCCACCCGGTAGGTGGGGGTCGTGCCGGCCGCGATCACCCGGGCGACCAGCAGCGCGTCGACCTCGTCGGCGCCGGGGAAGATCTCCACCCGGTCGGCCACGCCGAGCCGGGCGACGAGCGCCTCCAGTTCCACCCGCTCGGCGCGGGCCAGTCCGACCGGCGCGGTGTCGTCCTCGGAGAGCACGAGGTGGCTGATGGTGCCGTCGGCCACCCACTCGACCATCAGGCGGTTGACCTGGTGGTTGCGGGCCCGCGCGGCGAGGTAGTCCTCGACGACCTGGTCGGGGATCTGCGCCCGGACGGCGTCGAGCTGGGCCCGCAGCTCCTCCTGCCCGAGGTTGACCACCTGGTCGTAGAGCTTCGCCCAGCTGACCAGCGCGTCGCGGTACCGGTCCAGCTCGGTGCCGGTGCTGGTGACCGCGAGCCGCTGGATGGTGTCGTGCACCTCGATCACGGCGTCCGGCCGGGCCGCGCGCAGGTCCCGGACGGCGGCCAGGTTGTCCAGGGCGGCGGCCAGGGTCGGTGCGGCGGTCCGTGAGGCGATCAGGCCGCCGTAGGCGAGCATGCTGACCGAGATCACGTACCCGTCGACACCGTCGGTGGTGCCGAGCCAGCGGGCGATGGCGGCCCCGTCGCCGGGGGTGAAGAAGCGGCCCAGCAGTTCCCGCGGCGGCAGCTGCACCTGGGCGCCGGCGCTCGCGGCGGTCATCTGCGGCGCGTAGGTGTTGACCGGCCGGTCGTCCAATGGCACGAGTGCCACGGTCAGCTGCCGGCCGGCGGGCCCGGCGAACGCGGGCCGGCCGACGGCCACGGTGGCCAGCCCGGCCACGCCGGTGGCCAGGAGGGTACGTCTTCTCATGCTCACTCCCTCTTTTCCGGTGCGCTCGCCGCGCGGGGGGTGGCCGGCACGAGCCGGCGGGTGATCCACAGCGGTGAGGTGACGGCGTTGCCCATCACCACCGCGTGCGCACCCGCCTCGAAGGCCCGGCCGATCTGTTCCGTGGTGCGGTACCGCCCTTCGGCGATCACCGGTACGGACAGCTGTGCGACGAGTCGCGCCACGAGCCCGAGCTCGGGCCCGTCAGTCGGTGGGCTGGCCGGGGTGTAGCCGGACAGCGTGGTGGCGACGGCGTCGGCGCCGGCCTCGACGGCGGCGACGCCCTCGGCCGCGGTGGCAATGTCGGCGAGGATCAGCGCGTCGGTCCGTTCGCGGATCAGGTGGACCGTGTCGGCGAAGGTGCGTCCGTCCGGCCGGGGGCGGTCGGTGGCGTCGATCGCGATGATGTCCGCGCCGGCCAGTGCCACGTCGAGGGCGTGGGCCGCGGTCGGGGTGATGAAGACGCCCTCGGTGCCGTGCTTGTAGAGGCCGATCACCGGGACGTCGACGAGGGGGCGCACCGCGGCGATGTCGTCCGGTCCGTTGACCCGGACCGCCACCGCGCCGCCGCGCACCACCGCGGCCGCCACCCGGGCCTGCACGTACGGGTCGCGCATCGGGTCGTCCGGGTCGTCGGGCAGCGGCTGGCAGGACACCACCAGCCCGCCGGCCAGGTCGTCGAGCACGTTCACCGGTCGGTCCTTTCGATATCGTGGCTGTCCATGGCGAGCCGGGCCGCGCCGACCACGACGGCGTCGGTGCCCAGCGCCGCGGGCCGCAGGGGAACGTCGGCCCAGCCCGCCGGCAACTCGGCCGCGTAGGCGGCCGACGCGGCGGGCAGCAGGGCGCCGGCCGCGCCGCCGGCCACCAGGACGGCGTCCGGGTCGAGCAGGGCCACCAGCCCCGCCAGGGCCGCGCCGAGGGCGGCTCCGGCCCGGTCCACGACCCGCCCGGCGACCCCGTCCCCGGCCGCCGCGCGATCCGCCACGGTCCGGCCGGTGACCTGGGTTCCGGTTTCGAGGAAGTACGCGGCGGCCAGCCCGCTGCCCGAGGCGACCGCCTCCAGGTGCCCCGGCCGGCCGCATCCGCACCGCAGCCGCTCGGCCCCCGGCGCCGGCAGGTGCCCGACCCCGCCGGCCGCGCCGCGGGCACCGGCCTCGACGCGGCCGTCGCGCACGACCGCCCCGCCCAGCCCCGTGCCGACGGCCACCAGCAGCACGTGGGCGCGGTCCCGTCCGGCGCCGGCCCAGCACTCGCCCAGCGCGGCGGCGTACACGTCGTTGGTGACCCGCACCGGCCGGCCCAGCCGGGCGGCCAGCGCGTCGGCGACCGGGGTGCCGGTCCAGCCGGGCAGGCTGTCGGTGGCGTACCGGATGACGCCCGTGGCGGGCTCGACCGTGCCGGCGGTGCCCACCCCCACCGGTCCGGTGGCCGCGCCGAGCAGGCCGGCGGCCAGCCGCGCGGCGGCGTCAAGCACGGCGTCGGGCCCGGACCGGGCGGGCGTGCGCACCTCGCGGCGCTCCCGCACCCGCCCGCCCCGGTCGACCAGCGCGGCCGCCGTCTTGGTGCCGCCGATGTCGATGCCGACGACCGGTGCCGTCATCCCTTGAGACCGGTGTGCGCGAGGCCCTCGACGAACTGCTTCTGCGCGATGACGAACACCACCAGGACCGGCAGCGCGGTCATCGACGCCGCGGCCAGCTGGACGTCCCACATCGGGCCGCCGTAGGCGTCGACGAACTGGGTGAGCGCCTGGGGCAGCGTGAACTTCTCCGGCGAGGAGAGGAACACGATCGGCTCCAGGTACAGGTTCCAGCTGTGCAGGAAGGTGAAGATGGCCACCGCGCCCAGCGCCGGCCGCGACAGCGGCAGGGCGATCCGCCAGAACGTGGCGAAGCGGCCCAGCCCGTCGACCCGGGCCGCCTCCTCCAGCTCGCCGGGGAGGCTGATGAAGAACTGCCGCATGATGAACGTCGCCAGCACGCTCGGCGCGCCGAAGATCGGCACCAGGATGAGTGGCCAGTGGGTGTTGACCAGGCCGAGCTTGAAGAACATCTGGAACAGCGGCACGATCGTCACCTCGCTGGGGATGAGCAGGCCCGCGAGGACGACCAGGAACAGCACGTTCTGGCCGCGGAACCGGATGCGCGCGAAGGCGTACCCGGCCAGCGCCGACACGGCCAGGGTGCCGACCGTGACCAGCAGCGCGATGTAGAGGCTGTTCAGGTACTGCTGCCCGAACGGCTGCAACTCGAACACCCGCCGGTAGGCGTCGAGCCGCGGGTTGGTCGGCAGCAGGTCCGGCGGGAAGGCGAAGATGTCCGCCACCGGCTTCAGCGACGAGGTGACCATCCACCAGGTCGGGAAGACGAACGGGATCGCCAGGACCAGCAGCACCCCGTAGAGCACCAGCTTGGTCCGCCGCGACAGGTCACGACTCATGGAAGACCCACCTCTTGCGCATCTGCCACTGCAGCACGGTGAGCGCGAGCACGATGGCGAACAGCACGATCGACAGCGTGGCGCCGTAGCCGAAGTGATGGAACTGGAAGGCCTGCTGGTACAGGTAGTAGACGAGCACCGTCGTCGACGTGCCCGGTCCGCCCTGGGTGAGCACCGCGATCTGCGCGAAGACCTGCAGCGACCCGACCACGGTGATGATCGAGGTGAGCAGGATCGTGGGGCTGATCAGCGGCACGGTGATCCGCCAGAACTGCCGCAGCCGGCTCGCCCCGTCGACCTCCGCGGCCTCGTACAGGTCCGCCGGCACGCCCTGCAGGGCGGCCAGGAACAGCACCATGTTCAGGCCGACGTTCTTGAACACCTGCACGACGATGACCGACACCATCGCGGTGCCCTCGCCGCGCAGCCAGTTCGGCCCGTCGATGCCGACGGTGTCGAGCAGGCTGTTCAGCCCACCGTTGTCCTGCAGCAGGAAGCCCCACACGATGGTCCAGGCCACCAGCGAGACCACCACGGGGGAGAAGAACAGCGTGCGGAACAGGATCGTGCCGCGCAGTTTCTGGTTGAGCAGGACGGCCAGCAGCAACGCCAGGCCGAGGTTGACCACCACGAGGCCGACCGAGAACAGCCCGGTGGCGCGCAGCACCGCGCCGAGGTTGGGGTCGTCGGCGAGCGCCTGGTAGTTGTCGGTGCCCACGAAGTCGAAGGTCCCGGCGAGCACGTTCCACTCGTGGAGGCTGTACCAGACCACGAGGACCAGCGGCAGGATCACGAAGACGGCGCTGCCGAGCAGCTGCGGGGTGATGAACAGGTAACCGGTGAGCTGGTCCCGGCGGCGGGTGGTCCAGAACGGCCGGGCCCGGCCCGGGGCGGGCCCGGCAGTCGCCGGGCCCACCCTGGTGTCCGTCTGGGTCATGATCGTCAGCCCTACTTCGCCAGCAGCGGCTGGATCTTGGCGCAGACGCCGTCGAGCACGGCCTTGACGTCCGCGTTCGGCTGCCACAGCGGGTCGAGGCCGGCGCGGACCTGCTGGCTCAGCTCGGCCTGGCCGGCGTGGCTGGGCTTGACCACGCCGTTGGTGATGCCGTCGATGACGACCTTCTGCAGCTGCTCCGGCTTGAGCTTCGGGTTCGTCTTGGCGAGCGTCTCGGCGGTCAGCTGGGACTGCCGGGGCGGCGGGAAGAACTGGGCGAGCTTCGCCGCGTTCGTGGGGTTGGTGAAGAAGGCCAGGAAGTCGGCCGCCTGCTTGGCGTGCGGGCTCTTCTTCATCACCCCGAGGCCGGCCTGGCCGACCACCGCGTAGTTGCCCTTCGGCCCGGCCGGCAGCGGCACCAGGTCCCACCCGAAGCCGCCGTCCTTCAGCAGCGAGGCGCGGGAGATCTGGGTGACCGTCATGGCCGAGTCACCGGCGAAGAAGTCGGCCGTCGTGCCCGGACCGGGCAGCGCCTTCTGGGTGAAGGTGGCCTTGTGCAGGGTGGTCATCGCGTCGACCATCTCCGGGCTGTTGAACCCGCAGGTCTTCCCGTCCTCGCTCCAGGCCTGGGCGCCCCACCCGGTCCAGAAGGTGGACAGGTTGTCCCAGCCCTTGTAGTCGAAGTCCCGGATGACCAGGCCGGCCTTGCCGGACTTCGCCCCCGCCGCGGCGGCGGTGGCCAGGGCGTTGTCCCAGGTCCACTGCCCGGCAGCGATCAGCTCGGCCGGGGTCTTCTGCCCGGCCTTCTTGACCATGTCGGTGTTGACGAAGACCCCGAACGGCGAGGTCGAGAAGGGGTACGCGTAGAGCTTCCCGTCGTTCTGCCAGAGCTTGATCGTGGCGGGGGAGAGGTCCTCGTACTGGTAGCCCTCGGTCTTCTTGAGCGTGTCGTCCAAGGGCGCCAGCGCGCCCGAGGCCACGAAGTCGGGGGCGGAGTTCTCGAACACCCAGGCCAGGTCGGGCGCGTTCCCGCCGGCGATCTGGGTGGTGAGGGTGGTGGTGTAGTTGTCGAACGGCAGCGGGTCGAACTTGATCTCGGCGACGTCCGGGTGGCTCTTGCGGTACTCGTCGGCGATCTCGTTGAACAGCTTGAGGTGCGCCTCGTTGGCCGACCAGACGGTCATCCGCAGCTTCGCCGGACCGCTGTCGGCGGAGTCGCCACCGCCGCCGCAGGCGGTCAGGGCGAGCGCGCCGGCCAGCGCCACGGCGACGCCGCGCAAAGCCTTTCCTGCTCTCACAATCTTCTCCTCACCGGGGGTGTGTGTTCAGTAGCCCGCGATCCGCGGCCAGCGCTGTTCCACGCCGGCCGCGGTGAGGCGGTCCTGGAAGTCGGCCAGCAGACGGGGGGTGTTGCGGACCGCACGCGGGGACTCGCCCCGCGCCAGACAGAAGTCGGCGAGCAGGCCGGCGACCTCGCCGACGTTCCACTCGACCGGGTGCAGCCGGTAGCTGCCGTTGGTGACGTGGGTGGTGCCGATGTTCTTGCCGGCCGGCAGCAGGTTCTCCATCCGCTGCGGGATCAGCGCGCCGAGCGGGATCTCGAACGGGCAGGAGCCCACGTCGATGTAGTTGTCGCCGCCGGTCGACGGGTGCAGGTCGATCCGGTACATGCCCACGCCCACCGCGTCCGGGTAGCTGACCGCGCCGTGGTCGCCCCGGACCGCCAGGGACAGGTCCTGCTCGGCGACGGTGTACTCGGCCCGGATCCGGCGGGACTCGCGGATGTACGGGGCCTGGGCCAGGCCGTCGGGGCTGCCGGTCACGTCGCCGCGCAGCCGCAGGCCGGGGAAGCCGGTGCCGCCGTCGGGCCGGGGCGCCTCGGTCTGCAGCCAGTAGAGCACCGAGTACGACAGCTCGCGGGCCTTGGCCAGGTGCCACGACGCGTTCGGCACGTCGATGACCGGACCCTCGAAGTAGTCGATCATCGGCCAGTTGACCAGCGTGATGTCGCTGCCGTACGCGCCGTCGGTGAAGTTGCGCCGGGCGGCGATCCGCCGGAACGTCCACAGGTTGCCGTCACCGGGGTTGACGCGCTGGTCGGCGTTGACGCTCAACGGGTCGTCGTCCGGGTTCGGGGTGAAGCTGCGCTCGACGATCTCCAGCGTGCGCGGGTGCGGCGACTTCCAGGACAGCAGCCGGTCACCCCAGAAGTCGGGCTTGTAGTCGCGCCAGAAGTCGTACCCCGCCGGGCGGTCGATGGTGTGGTCCCCGTCGACGTGGTCGATCGCGAAGCAGACGGACACCGCCTGCATGTTCATCGGCTGGGCCTCGGCCGGGGCGCTCGGCTCACCGGTCTCCTCCCGCGACTCGAACCCGGTGACGTACTCGGTGCCGGTCAGCGGCAGCAGCTCGCCGGTCTCGGTGGCGTCCAGGACGTACGGCGCGACCACGTCGATCCGCTCGTCCCGGTCGCGGTGCGCCAGCGTCACGCCGGTCACCCGGTCGCCGTCGGTCTCCGCGGCCACCGGCCGGTACGGCTGCAGCACCCGCAGCCGGCCCGAACCGCGGTACGGGGCGAGCATCTCCTCGAGGACGGCGACGGCCACCCGCGGCTCGTGGCAGAGCCGGCTCACCCAGCCCGCGCCGGGGTTGAGGTCGGTCCACGCCCGGGACCGTTCGGTCAACGGGAAGTGGCGACGGTAGTAGTCGCGGATGCCGTTGCGCAGCGCCCGGTAGCTGGCGGTGGCGCCGAACTGCTCGATCCAGGAGTGCTCGTCCGGCGGGACGGCCTGGCTGGTGAGCTGCCCGCCGAGCCAGTCGAACTCCTCGGTCAGGATGACGGACCGGCCGGTCCGGGCCGCGGCGAGCGCCGCGGCGACACCGCCCAGGCCGCCCCCGACGACGAGGACGTCCGCACGCATGATGACCACTTGCTTCCTTCCAGTTGCGCGGCCGACCGCTCAGCGTCGGTCGACCGCCAGATCAGGGGTGCCGAGGGTGCTGCCCTCGACGAGTTCGCAGGGGAGAAGTCGCTGCTGGAGGCCGCCCGCGCTGCCGTCGATGACGCCGGTCAGCACCTCGACCGACTGCCGGCCCATCTCCTCGCGGGGGATGCGGAACCCGGTGAACGCGATGTCGGTGGGGACGGGGACGGTCGGATCGCCGAGGGTCACGATCGACAGGTCGCCGGGCACGGTCAGGCCGCGGCGGCGGGCGGCCGCCTCCAGTGCCACCGCCGTGGCGAAGTCCTCCACGAACGCCGCCGTGCTCCCGTCGGCCAGCAGGTCGTCGAGGGTCGCGTCGGCCGCCCCGGGCGCCGCGGCCACCTGGCGGGCGCTCTCGGCGGTGCCCGCGGCGGCGACGAAGCCCTGGCGCCGGTCCTGTGAGGACTCGGCGGTCATGCCCATGCCCACGTAGGTGAGGCGGCGGTGGCCGTGCCGCAGCGCGGTCTCCACGAGCCGGGACACCGCCGAGGCGTAGTCGGCGCCGACGTAGGGGACCGGCCCGCCGGCGTCGTCGCGGCGCCCGACGGCCACGTACGGATATCCGTCACCGTTGAGCCGCTGCAGCTCCGCGCCGTCGATCTCGCGCCCGAGCAGGATGCACCCGTCGGCCAGCCGCAGCCGGTTGTCCTGGTGGAAGATGCGCCGCCGGCCGTCCACGACCGGTGCGCTGGTGAACAGGAGCAGGTCGCAGCCGACCCGCTCGGCGTACTCCTCGATGCCGAGCAGGAACGGGTGGAAGAAGTCCCGGCTGCCGCTGGGGAACGCGGGCTCGTAGGTGAAGACGCCGATGATCCGGTTGAACCGCGAGGCGAGGCGGCGAGCCACGGGGTCGGCGGCGTAGCCCGTCTCGGCGATGACCCGCAACACCCGGTCCCGGGTCTCCGGAGCGATCCGGACGTCCGCGTCGGTGCGGTTGTTGAGCACCAGCGACACGGTCGCCTGACTGACGCCGGCCATCCGCGCGATGTCACGCTGGGTGACACGTCTGAGGGGAGCGGTCACGTCGGGTCCTTCCGCTGCGGCTAATGCGTATTAGCGCTCGGGGTTGGGAAGGAGCCTGGCGGGTGGGGCGGCGCCTGTCAAGAGGTGGCCGGAAGATTTCGGCGCGATGAACCCGCTGGAGTAATGCGCATTAGCCGATCGGCCACCCGGCTGGTTGGCCGGTGGGCCGGGTGGATGGGCGCCTCGCCGGGCCACCTCTTGACAGAGGGGCCGCCGGGCGCGCAACATTCGAGAAACATAGACGCTAATACGTATTAGCACGGCGACGCCGCTGGCGTCGGCCGATCGATGTCCCCTGTGTTCTCACTGAGAGTCATCCCGCGCTGCTCGCGAACCGTCACCCGATCGCACCGACAGAAGAGGAAGCCGCATGACGAAGCCATCCGTCCCGTCCTCTCGACGCGCCGTCCTGGCCACGGCCGGCGCCAGCCTGCTCGTCGCCGCCCTGACCGGCGCCGCACCGGCCGCCGCGGATACCGGCCTCGACTTCCCCCAGTTCACCTACCAGGGCACCGCGTTCGACAAGAGCACCCTGGCCTACAACCCGACGAACGAGTTCATCTTCCCGAGCGTCATCCGGGCCGCCGACTACTTCCCCAACCCGCTCGGCACCTACTACCTGTACTACGCGCCGCACGAGCGTCCCGGCGGCATCGCCCTGGCGTACGCCGACTCGATCGACGGTCCGTGGACCGAGTACACCGCCAACCCCCTGATCAGCAACACCTGGCTGCCGCACTACTCCACGGTCAGCCACATCTCCTCGCCGCACGCCGTGTGGATCGAGGGGGAGCGGAAGCTGTTCCTCTACTTCCACGGCGAGAACTCCATCACCCGGTACGCGACCTCCGACGACGGCATCCACTTCAGCTACGGCGGCACCGCCGTCAGCCGGAACGAGACGACCGGCGGCGAGACCTCCTACGCCCGGGTGTTCGAGCAGTCCGTGCCCCGCCTGGGCACCCGGTACCTGATGGTCTTCATGGACAACCCGACCGCGGCGCTGCCCGGACCGACCGGGCCCGTGTCGCGGCGGATCCGCTGGGCGGTCTCCAACGACGCGCGGACCTGGACCATGCAGCCCGAACCGATCGTGACCCCGCAGGGCGACGAGGGTCCGAACGCCTCGGGCCCGTTCTTCCTGCGCTGGAACGACCGCAACGTCGTCATCTACCACGCCGCCGACGGCAACATGCACGCCGTGGACGTCGGGGAGAACTTCGACCAGGAGATCCACCTCGGCGTCGTGCACGACTCGATGGCCGCCGCCCCCGACCTCGGCCGCTCGGCCGCGCCGACGTTCTACTTCGACGGCCGGACCGCGCACATGTACTACGAGGCCGGCGGCCGGCTCACCGCGACCATCGGGCACGCCACCGCCACCCTGGCGAACCCCTTGCCGATGCGGCAGCTCGACTGCGCCGTGGACCGGCCGGTCCTGTGGCCGCCGAACCACCAGCTGGTCGACGTCAACGTGACCGCGGACCTGCACGACGGCGTGCTCGGCCCGAACGCGTTCTCCCTGACCGGCGTGACCGGCGGCGACGCCGCCGACGTCAGCGGCTTCGCCGTCGGGACGCCCGACACGAGCGGCAAGCTGCGGGCCGAACGGGCCGGTAACGGCGGGGACCGGGTCTACCAGCTCACCTACGCCGGCCACGACGAGATCGGCCGGCCGGTGGGCTGCACCGTCACCGTCACCGTCCCGCACGACCAGCGCTGATCGCCTGAGGCTCGGCCGGCACCCGCGGGTGCCGGCCGAGCCCGGCGGGCGCGACGCCGACTATGCGCTCCGGGGCCGCACCTCGTCGAGCGGCACGTCGGGGTCGGCCAGCCGGTGGAGGTCGACCGGGTGGGCCGCGGTGACGAGCCGCCGGATCGACGGGACGACGTCCCAGACGTTGACGTTCATGCCGGCGAGGACCCGCCCGCCGGCGGTCCAGAAGGCGATGAACTCGCGCTTGGCGACGTCGCCCCGGACGACGACCCGGTCGAACGCTCCGGGCGGGGCGTGTCCGGCGTACTCCATGCCCAGGTCGTACTGGTCGGTGTAGAAGTAGGGCAGGTCGTCGTAGCTGACCGGCTGTCCCAGCATGGCGCGGGCCGCCGCGGGGCCGCCGTGCAGCGCGTTGGCCCAGTGCTCGACGCGCAGGCGCCGCCCCAGCAGGGGATGGTAGGCGTTGGCGACGTCGCCGGCGGCGTACACGTCCGGGTCGGCGGTGCGCAGGGACGCGTCGACGTGGATGCCGTTCTCGACGGCGAGGCCCGCCGCGGTCGCCAGCTCGGTGTTCGGCCGCACGCCCACGGCGACCACCACGGCGTCGGCGGGCAGCTCGGTGCCGTCGGCCAGCAGGACCGAGGAGACCCGACCGGTGCCGCGGATCTCGTGGACCTGCGCGCCGAAGTGGAAGGTGACGCCGTGGTCCCGGTGCAGGTTGGCGAACACCTGGGCGATCTCGTCGCCGAGCACCCGGCGCAACGGCAGCGCCGCGGTCTCGACGACGTGGACGGTGGCGCCGCGCTGCCGGGCGGCGGCCGCGACCTCCAGGCCGATCCACCCCGCTCCGACGATCACGAGGTGCGCGCCGTCGACCAGCGCCCCGGCGATCCGGCGGCTGTCGGCGAGGGTGCGCAGCCGCAGCACCCCGTCCAGGTCGGTGCCGGGCGCCGCGAGGTCGCGGGGCGAGGCGCCGGTGGCCAGCAGCAGCTTGTCGTACCGCAGGTGCTGGCCGTCGGCGAGCCGGACCTCCCGGGCGGCGCGGTCGACGGCGGCGGCGCGGGCGGCGGTGCGCAGGTCGACGTCGTGCTCGGCGTACCACCCGGCGTCGTGCACGAACACGCTGTCGGGTTCGGCGCCGCCGGTCAGCAGGCCCTTGGACAGCGGCGGCCGCTCGTACGGTCGGTCGGGTTCGTCGCCGATCACGACGACGCCGCCGTCGTGGCCCTCCTCCCGCAGCGTCTGCGCGGCCCGCGCGCCGGCGAGCCCGGCGCCAACGATCACGAACGTGCCGGTCTTCGACATCGGTCCAGCTCCTTTCTGGGTGCGTCGATCAGCGGTGGCCGACCCCGGTCAGGGTGAAGAACTCGGCGCGCGAGCGGTGGTCGTCGCGCAGGGTGCCGAGCAGGGTGGAGGTGATGGTGCTGCTGCCGACGGCCCGGACGCCGCGCAGCGTCATGCACAGGTGTTCGGCTTCGATGACCACGCCGACCCCGCGCGGGCGCAGGTGGCTGGTCAGCCAGTCGGCGATCTGTTTGGTGAGGCGTTCCTGGACCTGCGGGCCGTGGGCGAACAGTTCGACCACCCGGGCCAGTTTGGACAGCCCCAGGATGCGCTCGCCGGGCAGGTAGCCGACGTGCGCCACGCCGACGAACGGCAGCAGGTGGTGTTCGCACACCGACCGGATCGGGATGGCCCGGGCCAGCACCAGCTCGTCGTAGCCCTCGTCGTTGTCGAAGGTGGTCAGCTGGAACTCGCGCGGCGTGAGCAGTTCGGCGTAGGCGCGGGCCATCCGGCCCGGGGTGTCGGCGAGCCCGTCGGCGGAGAGGTCGACGCCGAGCGCGGTGAGGAACTCCGCCGCCGCCCGTTCGGCGGCGGCCGGGTCGCGGCGGGGGCGCTCGTGCTGCACCCGCAGGGCGGTGACACTCACCTCAGCGACCTCCCACGCCGAGGGCCGCGAGCGCGGCCAGGACCAGCGTGGCGGCGGCGAACAGGCCGTGGCCGACCACCACCGGCACGGGGAACCGGGACTCGGCGGTGCCGGACCGGCGGGCGGGGATCCAGCGGGCCAGCATCGTGAACCCGAGCAGCGCCACCGGCAGGAGCGCCCCGAACCCGACCCACGCCAGCACGTCGTTGTCGAGGGCCAGGTAGGCGATCCACAGCACGAGGCCGACAACGGCCAGGGCGAAGTGGCCGAACACCAGGCCCGGCGCCAGTCGGCTGCCGCTTCCGGGTCGGTGGCCGCCCTGGCGGATCCAGGTGCCGAGCATGACGAAGCCACCGGCGGCGGTGATCAGCCAGGTGACGAGTGCGGCGATGCCCATCAGGAGTTCTCCTTGTCTGCGCGGTGGTAGCCCCGCGCCTGGGTGGTCTCGTCGGCGACGCGCACGCCGTACCGGTAGGCCAGTTCGCCGCCGAGGTAACCGGCGACGGCCAGGCCGGCGAGGCTGAGCGCCGAGAGCACGAGGGGTCCCACCGGCACCGGACCCGGCGTACCGCCGCCGCGCAGGGCGAAGTTCACCGCGTACGCGCCGGTGACCGCGAGGTTGATCACCATGTGGGCGAGCGCCGTGCGGAAGACGGGGGTGCCGGTGGGGATGGCGAACAGGTCCAGGAAGCCGGCGAGCGCGGCGGCGAGCGCGCCGACGACGCCGAGGCCGATGAGCCACCGTGCGCCGTCGGCCAGGCCCGCCGACCCGGGTACGAAACGGGTGGCGAGATCGAAGGCGAAGCTGGCCACCCAGGCGCCGATCGGCACCGCCACCAGCGCGGGATGAAGTGGGTGGCCGTAGCGACCGGCCAGGTTGCTCACCGGATGCTTGGCCTGATCCATGGGTCGCACGGGAACCCCCAGGTGATTTTCACCAACGCTCATTGGTGATAGCGATCATGGTGCCCCACCGCGTCCGGAATTTCAATAGCCTTCGTTGGTGATAACCTCGGGGCTGTGAGCACGGGGGAGCGCTGGAACGCGATGGCCGCGCTCGTCGACCGGTCCCGACGGGCGCTCTACGACTACGTCTGCCGGGCCGATCACCCGGTCACCCGCGAGGAGGCGGCCGAGGCGCACGGCATGTCCCGCAACCTCACCGCGTTCCACCTCGACAAGCTGGTCGAGTCCGGCCTGCTGCGATCCCGCTACGAGACGCCGGCCGACCAGCCCCGGGGCCGCGGCCGGACCCCGAAGGTCTACGAGGCGGCCGGCGACGGCGTGGCGATCACCGTTCCCGAGCGGCGCTACGAGCTCATCGCCGAGATCCTCGCCGACGCGGTCGCCGACGACCCGCACGACGCCCCCGAGGCGGCACGGCGGCATGCCCGCCAACGCGGCCGGACCATCGGCGCGCGGGTACGCGACAGCGGGGAGGACCTCGTCGGAGTGCTCGCCGGCCTCGGCTTCGAACCCGAGACGCTCGCCGAGCAGGTGCTGCTGCGCAACTGCCCGTTCCACGCCCTCGCCAGCCGGCAGACCGACCTGGTGTGCGGGCTCAACCACGCCTTCCTCGCCGGCCTGGTCGACGGCGCCGGCCGCACCGACCTGCTGCCCCGGCTCGCGCCACGCCCCGGCGCCTGCTGCGTCCGGCTGGAGGCCGTCGCGGAGCACTAGGCCCCTCGTTTCCGGTGACGAAGCGGGGCCCCACGGAAGTGGATCACTGCCGTATGGTGCGCTGATGCGTCGCCACGTCCCACTGAGCCTGCTTCTCGCACCGCTGCTCGTCACCGCGTGCACCACCGACCCGGCCGCCCCAGCCGCCGGCCCGTCCGCCCCCACGACCACGCCGAGCCCCACCGCCCCGGCCGTCGACTACACCGCCTGGCAGGCCGGGCGCTCGACCCCGGTGGCCGACAAGGTCTACCCGGCCCGGGGCACCGACGCCCTGGACGTCCTGCACTACGACCTGGTGCTGGACTGGGCGCCGGCGACGAAAACCCTCACGGGCACCGCCACCCTGCGGATCCGGCCCACCAAGGACGCTCCCAACGTGGTCCTCGACTTCATGCCCTACCAGGTCGACGGGGTGACGCTGGACGACACGACGGTCACCGGCACCGTCGCCAAGGAGAAGCTGACGGTGACCGCGCCGGTCGTCGCCGACAAGCCGGTGACGCTGGTGGTCAAGTACCACGGCAAGCCGAAGACGACGCCGATGCCCTCGCACCGCAAGGACGTGGAGGACCTGGGTCTCACCGTCACCAAGGAGGGCGGCCTCTGGACGATGCAGGAGCCGTTCGGGGCCTTCACCTGGTACCCGGCCAACGACCAGCCGTCCGACGAGGCCCTCTACGACATCCGGGTGACCGTCCCGGCGGGCTGGACCGCGATCGCCAGCGGCACCCCGGCCGGGCAGTCCGGCACCACGTTCACCTACCGCAGCGCCGACCCGGTCGCGACGTACCTGACCACTTTGGCGGTGGGCAGGTACCAGAAGCTGACCGCCAAGGGGCCCCGGGGCATCCCGCTGACCTTCTGGTACCGCAAGGGCGCCGACGACAAGCTGCTGCCGTACCTCAAGAAGTCCCCCCAGTATCTGGCCTGGCTGGAGAAGAAGTTCGGCCCCTACCCGTTCCCGTCCGGTGGCGTCGTGGTGGTGGACTCGGCGTCCGGCATGGAGACCCAGCAGATGATCACGATGGGCCGGAAGATCGAGAACACCAAGGCCCGCCGGGACCGCTGGGGAGGCGACCTGCTGCACGAGTACGCCCACCAGTGGTTCGGCGACTCCGTCACCCCGACCACCTGGACCGACCTGTGGCTGAACGAGGGTTGGGCCCAGTACGCCCAGGACCTGTACACCAAGGAGACCCTGCACCTCAGTGACGCCAGCCTGGACCGGTACCTGCGCGACGCCGACGCCGCCGTGCGCAAGAAGCTCGGCCCGCCCGGCAAGCCCAACCCGAAGAACTTCGCCGAGGGCAACGTCTACCTCTGCCCGGAGGCCATGCTGCACGAGATCCACCGGAAGCTGGGCGACAAGGCGTTCTTCGCGCTGGCCCGCGCCTGGGTGCAGGAGCAGCGCAACACCCAGCAGGACCGGGCCTCGTTCATCGCCTTCGTGAACAAGAAGACCGGGCGCGACTTCACCAAGCTCATCAACACGTGGCTCGACTCGAAGACCACGCCGAAGGCCGTCACCGTCGCGTGAGCCGAGCCGCCGCCGCGCCCCCCGGCCGGTAGGTGCCGGGGCGTGCGGCGGCGGCGCGACGTCCCACCCGGGTCGTGTCGAGGTGAGTGTGTCCCGATGCTTGTCCCGCGCGGGACATTAGATTTGCTCCATGTATTCGACCCGGATATCTCAACTCGTCAAGGCACCGCGCTCGGCCGTCTATCGGGCGCTTCTGGACCCAGCGGCGGTCGCCAGGTGGCGGGTGCCGACCGGCATGAGCGGCTACGTGCACGAGTTCGACGCGCGCGAGGGCGGCTCGTTGCGCGTCTCGCTCACCTACGAGACACCGGACAACACCGGCAAGTCGCGGGCGCACACCGACAGCTACCACGGCCACTTCGTCAGGATCGTGCCCGACCAGGAGGTGGTCGAGGTCGTCGAGTTCGAGACCGACGATCCCGCGCTCCAGGGTGCGATGACCATGACCACGACGCTGGCCGACGTGGACGGTGGCACCGAAGTCGTCGTCAGGCATGACGGCATTCCCGACGCGATCCCGGCCGAGGACAACGAGACGGGTACGCGCATGGCCCTGGCGAACCTCGCCAGACTCGTCGAAGCGGCCTGACGCCGCCCCGCACACCTGCCCAGGTCCAGATGGCGAGCTGTCACGCGGGCCCGGAGACCGACGTGCTTCGGTGGGGCGAGAACGTGCGCCGGTACGCCGACGGGCTGACCCCGACGAGTTCCTTGAACCGGTCGCGGAACGTCGTCGCGGAGGCGAAGCCGGTCGCCTGCCCCACCCGCTCGACGGGCATGTCGCTGGTCTCCAGCAGGTGTTGCGCCCGGCGTACCCGATGCTGGGTGAGCCACCGCATCGGCGTGGTTCCGGTCTGGGCGCGGAAGCGCCGCAACAGGGTGCGCACGCTGACGGCGGCCTCGGCTGCCATGTCGTCGAGGTCGATGTCCCGACCGGCGTTGCCGGCCAGCCACTGCAGCAGCGGCGCGAGGGAGCCGCTCGCGGTCGGTGGTTCGTAGGTGATGAACTGCGCCTGGCCGCCGGCGCGCTCCAGCGGCATCACCGAGGCGCGGGCGACATCCGCGGCGACGGCCGCGCCGTGGTCGCGCCGGACCATGTGCAGGCACAGGTCGAGCCCGGCGGCCGCCCCCGCCGAGGTCAGCACGTCACGCTCGTCGACGTAGAGCAGGTTCGGCTCGACGGTGACGGAGGGATGTCTGCGGGCCAGCTCCGCGGCGGCGGACCAGTGGGTGGTGGCCCGGCGGCCGTCGAGCAGGCCGGCCTCGGCCAGGATGAAGGCGCCCACGCAGATCGACGCCACCCGGGCGCCCCGCGCGGCCGCCGCCCGCAGGGCCCTGAGCAGTGGCGCCGAGGTCGGCGCGGCGAGGTCCGCGATGCCGGGCACGATCACCGTGTCCGCTTCGAGCAGGGTGTCGAGACGCCAGGGCGCGCGTAGCACGAAGGAACCCGCGTCGACCTCCCGGCGCTCGGCGCACACCTTCACCTGATAGGCCGGCGCGCCGCCGGGCAGCCGCGCCCTGCCGAACACCTCGAGCGCGGTCGTCAGGTCGAAGCCGACCACCCCGTCGAACGCCGCCACCGCCACCGTGTGCACCCGGCGACGTTACCCCCGGCCGCCGCGGGCGCCGTGGCGGTGAACCGTTGACGCGTGGCGCTCGCGGCACTGTTCGCCCTGCTCCCGCGGTCGTAGGTTCGCTGCATGATCGTGATCGCGCCCGTGTTGATCGGGCTGGCCTACGCCGCGCTGAACTCGTTGATCCCCGCCGTGCACCGCCGACCCTTCAACGCGATCATGGTCGCCGGGGCGGGCGCCGCCTACCTCAGCGGCGGCTTCGGCGTCTGGGAGCTGCTGTTCACCGCGGCGATGACGTACGTCGCCTTCCGGGGGCTGCGGTCCTGGCGGTGGATCGGCGTGGCGTGGCTGATGCACACCGCCTGGGACCTGCTGCACCACCGGTACGGCGAACCGATCCTGCCGTTCGCGGCGCACTCCTCGCTGGGCTGCGCGATCTGCGACCCGGTCATTGCCGCGTGGTGCCTCGCCGGCGGCAGGTCCGTGCCGGACCTGTGGCGGTCCTGGGTCGACCGGACGGCCGGCCGTCGCGCCGCCACCGGCGACGCGGCGTAGGACCGGACGCCGCCGTTGTTCCTGCGACGCCCGCGCCGGCTGCCACAAACCCGGAGCTCAGTCGGGTGTTCCACCTGATCGGGCGGGGCCGGCCCCCTGGCGGCCATCGTTGAAGCCTGACTAAAGTCAGGTATATGGACTCCGATCTCATCGCCACCGTGCGGCGGTTCAACCGGACGGTCACCCAGCGGGTGGGCGCGCTCGACGACCAGTACATGTCCCGCGATCGGCCGCTCGCGCAGGCGCGGCTGCTGTGGGAGATCGGCCCCGGCGGGGCCGAGGTCGCGGCGCTGCGGGCCCGGCTCGGACTGGACTCCGGGTACCTCAGCCGGCTCCTGCGCACCCTTGAGGGCGACGGGCTCGTGCGCGTCGGCCCGGCCGACCGGGCCGGTGGCGACGGGCGGGTGCGCGTCGCGGCCCTCACCGAGGCCGGACGGTCGGAGTGGGCCGAGCTGGACGAGCGATCCGATGAGCTGGCCCGGTCCATCCTCGAACCGCTCAGCGACCAGCGCCGCGAGCGCCTGGTCGCGGCCATGGCGGAGATGGAGCGGCTGCTCGTCGGCTCGATGGTGGTCGTCGAGCCGTGCCCACCGGGAGACCCCCGGGCCCGCGCCTGCGTGCGGGCCTACGCCCACGAGGTCGCGCGGCGCTTCGACGGCGGGTTCGACCCGGCGCTGAGCAAGCCGGTCCGCGACGAGGAACTCGTCGCGCCCGCCGGCGTGTTCCTGCTCGCCACCCTCAACGGCGAGCCGGTCGGCTGCGGCGCGATCAAGCTGCACGCCGGCGCGCCCGCGGAGATCAAGCGGGTCTGGGTGGCCGACGCCGTCCGGGGGCTCGGGGTCGGCCGCCGCCTGCTGGAGCAGCTGGAACGGCATGCCGCGGAGCGGGGCTGGACCGCCGTCCGGCTGGACACCAACCGCAATCTCACCGAGGCGATCGCGCTGTACCGCGCCACCGGATACCGGGAGGTCGCGCCGTACAACGACGAGCCGTACGCGCACCACTGGTTCGAGAAGTCCCTGAGGCCGTGACGGTCATATCGGCGCGATACGACCCGAAGGGTATGGCCAACTGATTCATTGATCTCAATATGCTGTCCGCAATCTCGAATCAGGTGTGCCCACGAGGCGCACCGGTCCTGATGCGGAGGAATTCATGGTTCGCTGGCGTACCCTCACCGGCCTGTTGGCCACCGCGCTCGCCGCGGTGACCGCGGGCAGTCTCACTCTCGCCGCACCCGCCGTCGCCGACCCCGCGCCGATCACGCCGAACGTCGTCGGCGGCACCCGCGCCGCACAGGGCGAATTCCCGTTCATGGTGCGGCTCTCGATGGGCTGCGGCGGCGCGCTGTACAGCCCCCGCCTGGTGCTCACCGCCGCGCACTGCGTCGGCCGCACGGGCACCAACACGAGCATCACGGCCACCCTCGGCGTGGTCGACCTCCAGTCGTCCAGCCGGATCACGGTGCGGTCGAACTACGTCTACCGCGCTCCCGGCTACAACGGCAGCGGCAAGGACTGGGCGCTGATCCGCCTGGCCACCCCGGTCACCGGGCTGAGCACCCTGAAGATCGCCAACACCACCGCCTACGACAGCGGCACGTTCACCATCGCCGGCTGGGGCGCGGCGACCGAAGGGGGCGGCCAGCAGCGGTACCTGCTCAAGGCGACCGTGCCGTTCGTCAGTGACGCCACCTGCAACGCCAACTACGGCGGCGACCTGATCCCCGCCGAGGAGATCTGCGCCGGGTACGCCAGCGGCGGCGTGGACACCTGCCAGGGCGACTCGGGCGGTCCGATGTTCCGTCGCGACGCCAGCAACGCCTGGATCCAGGTCGGCATCGTCAGCTGGGGCAACGGCTGCGCCCGCCCCAACTACCCGGGCGTCTACACCCAGGTGAGCTACTTCTCCTCGGCGATCGCCTCGGCCGCGGCGAGCCTCGGCGGCTGACCGCACGGCCCGACGGGCGGCCCGGCGTACGACCAGCCGGGCCGCCCTCGCGTGTGTCTCGTTCGGGGCAGCGGTCAGGCGTAGAGCGGCTTGCCGGTCTCCAGCAGCGTCTTGAGGTCGCTGAGGACCTCGGGCCAGCCACCGCCGGCGCTCTCGACCTGGCCGTTGACCTGGGCCATGGTCTGCGGCGCGTCGCCCAGCTCGTGGATCACCGTCAGGGAGGTGACGCCGTTGCCCCGCTCCGCGATCTCGTAGGTCAACCGGGTGGCCGGCTCGTCCAGCCAGGTCGGCCGCCAGGTCTGCACCAGCCGGACCGGCGGGTCCACCTCGATCACCTCGCCCTCCACGGGCACCTCGGGCATGCCGGACTCCCGGTGCTCGGGGATGGCCAGGGCCCGGTACCGGCCGCCCGGCCGCAGGTCGAATTCGGCCAGGCACTGGTAGCCGTACTGCCGGGTCCACTCCGGCTTGGTGATCGCGTCCCAGATCGCCTGCGGGGTGGCCTTGATGTAGACCCGGTAGACCTTGGTGGTCCCGGTCGTCGTGGTGGTCATCGTTTCTCCTTCGGGTCGTCGCGTTCGAGTTCCGCCTTGAGCTCCAGCAGGGTCGCGGTGTGGTGCGCGGTGTACTTGTCGATCCACCGGTCGTGGATCAGCCGGATCGGCACCGGGTTGAGGAAGTGCAGCTTCTCCCGGCCCTGCCGTCGGGTGACCACGAGACCGGCGTCCTCCAGCAGGCGCAGGTGCTTCATGACGCCGAAGCGGGTCATCGCCAGCTCGGACTCCAGCTCGGTCAGCGTCTGGCCGTCGCGGACGAAGAGCCGGTCGAGCAGGGCGCGCCGGGTCGGGTCGGCGAGCGCCTTGAACACCAGATCGTCGTCGTCGCTCACGAGACGAGAATAGGTGACCAGATGGTCACATGTCAACGATGGCGAGATGTGGGAGTCGTACCGGCCTCCTAGTCTCGGCTGGTGACCGTGCACGAGTTGTCCCGCGGCGACGCCCGCCGCCTCGCGGTGCGCGCCCAGCTCCTGGACGCCCATCGCCCGAGCGGGATGTTCGACGTCGTCCGGCGGTTGACGCTGCTGCAGAACGATCCGACGTCCGCCGTCGTGCCCAGCGCCGACCTGGTCCTGTGGAGCCGTCTCGGCTCCTCGTACTCCCCGGCGCACCTGCGCGACGCCCTCGACGAGCAGACCCTGCTGGAGCTGCACGGCCTGATCCGCCCGCCGGAGGACCTCGCGCTGTACCGGGCGGAGATGGCCGAGTGGCCGGGCCGTCCGCCGCTGCGCGACTGGCAGGAGGGCCTGCGGGACTGGGTGGACGCCAACCGGGGGTGCCGGCTGGACATCCTCGCGAGGCTCCGCGCCGACGGGCCGCTGCCGGCGCGCGAGCTGCCGGACACCTGCGTGGTCCCCTGGCGCTCCTCCGGCTGGACCAACGACCGCAACGTCCGGAAGATGATCGACTTCCTCGTCCAGCGGGGCGAGGTCGCGGCCGCCGGCCGGCGCGGCGCCGACCGGCTGTGGGACCTCGCCGAACGGGTCTACCCCGACGAGGTGGTGCCCTACGAGGAGGCGCAACGGACCCGTGACGAGCGGCGGCTGCGCGCGCTGGGCATCGCGCGCCCCCGCGCTCCCGAGAGCCCGGGCGAGCCGAACGACGTCCGGGTGGCGGGCGAGCCCGCGGTGGTCAAGGGTGTGAAGGGCCAGTGGCGGGTCGACCCCGAGCTGCTGGACCGGGAGTTCACCGGCCGCGCCGCGTTGCTGTCCCCGCTGGACCGGCTCGTCTACGACCGCCGCCGGATGACCGAGCTGTTCGAGTACGACTACCAGCTGGAGATGTACAAGCCGGCCGCGAAACGCCGCTGGGGCTACTGGGCGCTGCCCATCCTGTACGGGGACCGGCTGGTCGGCAAGCTCGACGCCACCGCCGACCGGAGGGCCGGTGTGTTCCGGGTGGACGCGATCCACCGGGACGTGCCGTTCACCAGGGCGATGACGAGCGCCGTGCGGCACGAGATCGAGGAGCTGGCGGACTGGCTGCGGCTGACCCTGGCCCTCCCGTCCTGAACGCCGCGCCCGCGGCGACGCGCCGCGGGTCAGGCCCGGTCGGCAACCGTCACCTGGCTGTGGCGGAGCGACCTGGCGCGGGGGACCGGCAGGCCCAGCGCCCGCGCCGTGTCGAGCAGGTTCGCCGCCCGGGTGACGTGGAAGCCGTGCCGGGTGAGCAGCGCGGCCATGGCGGCGGGCGTCCAGGTGGAGCGCCACGGCTCGTTCGCCCAGACGCTCGCCCGGCCGGTGGAGGCCGTCAGCAGCCGGGCGACGACCCGGCCCAGCGTGGTGGAGACGGCGGGGCTCTGGAAGTTGACCACCAGGCGACTGCCCGGCGCGGAGCAGGCGGCGAGCTCGGCGACCGTGCCGGCCACCGCCGCCTTCGTCAGGTACGGCACGACGCCCTCCCAGAGCCAGGTCGTGGCGACGTCGGCCCGGTGCCCGTGAGCCGCCAGCGTCTCGGCCAGCCGGTCACGGCCGAAGTGCACCGGGACGAACCTGGGCGGGTCGCCGGGCAGGTCCACGGCCCGGTCGCGCTTGTCCTGCTGGCTGGCCGGCTGGTCGACCTCGAAGACCGTCACCCCGGCGAGTTCCGGCATCCGCCAGGCGCGGCCGTCCAGCCCCGCGCCGAGGATCACCAGCTGCGGAGACGGGTGGGCGCGGATCGCGTCGTCGATGGCGATCGTCCGGAGCGCCATCAGCTCGGCGGAGGCGCGTACGGTCTCGTAGTCGAGCCGCTGCTGCCACGTCCGGGGTGGGACACCGTCGCGGACCCACTGGACGGCCTCCCGCTCGTCGGGGCGCAGCAGCGGCAGGGCGGTCGGATCCGCGAAGCGGCCGGGTGCGATGAGCCCGTCCGCGGCAGCGCGACCCTGGCACACCAGCACCGCCGTGCGGCTCGCCCGCGGCGTTCTCGACATCGGGTCCTTCTCTCGGCGGGGACGTCGGCTCCGCGGCCGACGTTAACGCCGGCCACGGTCCGACGCCGCTGACATTTGTCACGGGGGAGGGGCCGCCCGTCGCCGCGGATCCGTCAGCCGTCGATGCGGGTGATGTTGCGGATCTTGTTGGCGGCGTCCAGGGCCGCCACCTTGTACGCCTCGGCCAGCGTCGGGTAGTTGAACACCGCGTCGACCAGGTAGTCGACGGTGCCCCCACAGCCCATCACCGCCTGCCCGACGTGGACGATCTCGGTGGCCCCGGTCCCGAACACGTGCACGCCGAGCAGCCGCCCGTCGTCCGGCGAGACGAGCAGCTTCAACATGCCGTACGAGTCGCCCACGATCTGGCCGCGGGCCAGCTCGCGGTAGCGGGCGATGCCCACCTCGAACGGGGTCGAGCTGTCGGTCAGCTCCTCCTCGGTCCGCCCCACGAAGCTGATCTCCGGGATCGTGTAGATGCCGATCGGCTGCAGCTCGGGCATGGCGCGGACCGGCTCGCCGCAGGCGTGCTGCGCGGCCAGCCGGCCCTGCTCCATCGAGGTGGACGCGAGCGCCGGGAAGCCGATCACGTCGCCGACCGCGTAGATGTTGTCGACCGCCGTGCGGTAGGTCGCGTCGACCTGGATGCGGCCCCGGTGGTCCGCCGCCAGGCCGGCCGCCTCCAGCGCCAGGTCGTCGGTCTGGCCCTGGCGGCCGGCCGAGTACATGACCGTGTCGGCGACGATCTTCTTGCCGCTCTTCAGGACGCACAGCGCGGCGGTCTGGTGCTTTTCCACCGCGGCGACCTCCTCGCCGAAGCGGAACGTCACGGACAGGTCCCGCAGGTGGTACTTGAGCGACTCGACGATTTCCTCGTCGCAGAAGTCGAGCATCCGGTCGCGGCGTTCCACCACGGTCACCTTGGTGCCGAGCGCCGCGAACAGGGACGCGTACTCCATGCCGATCACGCCGGCGCCGACCACGACCATGCTGCGGGGTACGGCCTGGAGGTTGATGACCCCGTCGGAGTCCACGATGGTCCGGTCGTCGAAGTCGACGCTGTCCGGGCGGGCCGGCCGGGTGCCGGCGGCGATGACGATCTTGTCGAAGGTGACCCGGGACTCCCGGCCGGAGCCGCCGTCGACCCAGACCGCGTGCGCGTCGGCGAACCGGCCGGTGCCGGTGATCATCGCGACCCGGTTGCGGGCCAGCTGGTTGCGGATGACGTCCGTCTGCCGGCTGATCACGTGCTGGGTCCGGGCGGCCAGGTCGCTGACCGTGATCTCCTCCTTGACCCGGTAGCTGCTGCCGTAGAGGTCACGCTGGCTCAGGCCGGTGAGGTAGAGGACGGCCTCGCGCAGCGTCTTCGACGGGACGGTGCCGGTGTTGATGCACACCCCACCGATCATGTCGCGGCGGTCCACGATGCCGACCCGCCGGCCGAGTTTGGCCGCGGCGATCGCGGCCTTCTGACCGCTCGGCCCGGAGCCCAGCACCAGCAGGTCGTAGTCGTACACGATCCTCAGCCTGGCAGCATGTCCCGGCGCGCGCCAGAGGCGCCCGCCGGCTGTCCCGGGCCCGACGGCGCGGCGGGCCGGTCGACCAGCGCGGCCAGCTTCTTCGGGGCCAGCACGCAGTAGCTCTCGGTGAGCAGCTCGCCCACCTCGGCCCAGTCGATGCCGTCGTCGAGCAGCATGCCGACGACGTCGGCGCCCCAGTCGGGCTTGAAGAAGGGGTGCCCGCCGGCGAGCAGCCCGGCGATCTCGTCGCCGGGGGAGCGGAACGTGAGCACGCAGATCGGCTCGTCGCTGGCGGCGGCCCGGGCGTAGGCGGCCTGGTGGTCGGGGTCGACGGTGAGCACGTGGGCGAAGGTCCGCTTGCGGATCCGCCACCGGGTGCCCACCCACGCCGGTTCCTCGTAGGCCTCGGGCAGGCCGAGGCAGACGGGCCGGAGCCGATCGAGGATCTCGGGTGGGACGTCGCCAGGATCGGTCACGCGCGGGACGTTACGCCGCCCCTCCGACAGTCCCGCGCGGGCGGCGTACCCGAGGGGTGGCACCGGCGCGGACGGTGGGTGCCGGACACCGGGGCCGACGATCGGCGGGCTCCCGTCGAACCGGACGTCGGCCCCGGTGTCCGGCGGCACTGCGGGCCGCCCGGGTCGGAACCGCAGCCTCCGCAGGTATGACCATCGCGTGCGTGGCCGACGCTACAAAAGACATCTGCCGATGTCCATAGCTTTCATCGCGCCCGGCAAGGCTTTCCTCCGGCGGTGACGAAAGTCGCCCCTGGCATCCAACCGAGGCCGTCACCGCTCACGGGCCGGCCAGCTGGTCGCGGCGACGCACGAGGTACGCCGTCTCGGCGGTGTTGCCGGCCAGCCCGATGGCCCGGTCGTACGCCGCCCGTGACTCCGCGCTGCGGCCCAGCCGGCGCAGCAGGTCGGCGCGGGTGGCGTGGAAGGCGTGGTAGCCATTGAGCGGCAGCGCGTCCACCTCCGCCAGGCCGACCTCCGGGCCGTCGAGTTCGGCGACCGCGATCGCCCGGTTGAGCCGCACGATCGGCGAGGGGTCGATGCGGACCAGCTGGTTGTAGAGCGCGACGACCTGAGACCAGTCGGTGTCACGGGCGTCGCGGACGTCGGTGTGCACGGCGTTGATCGCGGCGAGGATCTGGTAGCGCCCCGGCGCCTGGCCGGAGGCGACGCGCGCGCGGACCAGGGCGTGGCCCTCGGCGATCAGCTCGCGGTCCCAGGCGCCGCGGTCCTGCTCGGCGAGGGTGACGAGCTCACCGCTCGCCGACACGCGGGCGGCCCGGCGGGCCTCCGTCAGGAGCATGAGGGCCAGGAGTCCGGCGACCTCGCCGTCCGCCGGCATCAGGGCACGGACCAGTCGGGTCAGCCGGATCGCCTCGGCGGTCAGGTCGCCACGGACGGCCTCCTTCCCGGGGTCCGAGGCCAGATAGCCCTCGTTGAAGATCAGGTAGAGGACGGCGAGCACCCCGGTGACCCGGGCCGGGAGGTCCTCGCGCAACGGCACGCCGTAGGGGATCCTGGCCGCCTTGATCTTCGCCTTCGCGCGGGTGATCCGCCGGCCCATGGCGGTCTCCTGGACCAGGAACGCGCGGGCGATCTCGGGCACGGTGAGCCCGCCGACCATCCGCAGGGTCAGCGCGATCCGTACCTCCATGGCGAGAGCGGGGTGGCAGCAGGTGAAGACCAGACGGAGCCGGTCGTCGTCGATGACGCCGAGCGGTTCGGGGGTGTCGAACAGCATCAGCGCCTCCCGGTGCTTGTCCTCGCGCCGGACCTCGCGCCGGATCCGGTCGATGGCCTTGCGGTGGGCGGTGGTGGTGAGCCACGCGCCGGGACTCGGAGGGACCCCGTCGACCGGCCAGCGCGCGACGGCCGTCGCGAACGCCTCGGCGGCCATCTCCTCGGCGATGTCGAGGTCGCCGAAGCGCCCGGCCAGGGTCGCGACCACGCGGGCCCACTCCTCGCGGTGGACCCGCGTGATCACCTCGTCGACGTCGGTCATCAACCCAGGAGCGGCCGGAGCTCGACCCTCCGGTTGCAGTGCCTGGATCCCAGGGCGGCGAGCCGGAGCGCCACGTCGAGGTGGGGAGCCTCGATGATCCAGAAGCCGGCGATGTGCTCCTTGGACTCCACGTAGGGCCCGTCGGTGAACACCGGCTCCCCGGCCCGGCCGTCGACGACGGTGGCCGTGCCGGGCGCCGCGAGGCCGCCGGCGAAGACCCAGTGGCCGTCGGCCTGGAGCTGCTCGTTGAAGACGTCGATCGCGGCCATCTCCTCGGCGCTGGCGAGGTCGGTCGTGTCGTCGAGCACGGAAATCAGGTACTGCGCCATCCGGGTCATCTCCTGTCGTCCCGCGGCCGCCCCCTCGGGGCGCCTCTCACCCCTGCTACGAACGCCGCCGCCCCGATCCGACACCCTCCGCCGAGAATCCTGACGCATTCCGGGTACGCCCGGCGGCGTGCGGTCTCACGCCGAGGCCGACTCTCCCGCGCCGGTCAACGGGGTGCCGTCCAGCGCCGTGTCCGTCAAGGTCATCCGCAGCCGCACGTTGATCTCGCTGCTGCTGTGGGGCCACCGGGTGAGCTGGAACAGGATGAACCCGCTGCGCTGTTGCCCGCGCACCATCTCGCCCAGCGGGCGGCTGTCGATCCCCTCGAAGAGCCAGGTGTACACGCCCTGCAGGTCGGCCTCCTGCCAGCCCTTCAGATCGGCTGCGTGCGCTCCCAGGGCAAGCTTCTCGGCCAGGTACGGCGGATCGGCGACGCTCCGGAAGTCGATGTCGAGACGCTCGAACTCGTGTCCTTCGCCGAACTGCCAGTGCGCCACGACCTGGCTGACTCCCCGCGCCACCGGTCGGGCCTCCAGGATCCACCCGTACTCGTCCAGGAACGGGGCGTGGCGCTTCAGCCACATCCGCTCGTCCGCCTGCGTCACCACCCAGGGGTGGGGAATCTCGGCGAATTCGGGCCACTCGACCTCCGGGCAGTCCCAACCACCGATCCACGACCTGACCTTCTCCCGGTTGGCGAGGAACCTCTCCCTGAGTGCGTCGACGTCCTGTCGCTGCGATCGGCCAAACATCAACCTGCCTCCTCCGCGACCTCGCTGCTGAAGGGCCCGCTCCTATGTAGAGTCTGGCAGGCTCATGGGCGCCGCTTGCGCGGCGAGGGCGTAGGTCGGTCCCACCAGCGGCCCGCCGTTCAGCCCCCACCCGACCGTTCGGTGGGGGCGGGGCCGCGGTCCTCGAACTTGTAGGTGGTGGTCAGGCCCTCGGGCAGGTCGGGGACCAGGGCGTTGGTGCCGTCGACCGTCTGGACGTAGCGCCGGCCCTGGAAGAGCGAGTAGGTCCCGTCGGGGACCTTCTCGATCGTGAAAAGCTGCGTCTGCGCGGTGGGGTCGCACCCCCGGCTCCGGACGCTGCCCGGCGCGGCGTCGTGCACGACGGTCATGCAGACCTGGCCGCCGCCGCGCGGCGCGGCCAGCATGATCCGGAACTTGTCCCCTTCGGGGTGCAGGACCCAGTGGGCCCGGTCGTCGATGCCCTGCTCGGTGGTGGCCCGCACCCGGTCGCCGTCCCGGTCGACGGCGAGCGCCGCCCCGCCCATCCCGGGTACCACGATGAGGGTCTGCCGCCGGCCGGCGAGGATCTCCTGTTCCGTCGAGGCGGTCGTCGACGGGACGACCGACGCCGGTGCCCGGTCCACCGGGCCGACACCCGCGTCCGGTGTCTCGACGTGGTCCCGCCCCTGCAGCAGGGCGGTGCCGGCGGCCACCACCAGCACGGTCAGCGCCGCTCCGGTGACGGCGGTGCGGCGCCGCCGACGGTCGCTGCGCCGGCGCAACGCCTGCGCCGGGGGCAGCGTCGTGACGCGCCGGACTCCGTCGGCGATCGCCCTGAGGTCGTCGCGAGGATCAGCCATGGTGGGTCTCCTCGTGGTGCGTCTCGGTCAGTATCTCCGCCATCGCTCTCCGGCCCCGGGCGAGGTATGACTTGACGGTGCCGACGGGCGCCTGCATCTCGGCTGCCACCTCGGCGACGCTGAGGTCGTTCAGGTGGTAGAGCACGACGGCGCGGCGCTGGTTGGCGTTCAACCGCTGCAACGCCTGCAGCAGGGCGACGTGATCCTCGCTGAGCCCGGGCACGGTCTGGTCGACCGCGGCCCGGCGGTGCGCGCGGATCCGGTTGAACGTCTTGCGCCAGCTGCTCACCGCGATCCGGGAGGCGACCCGGCGGACCCAGGCCTCCGGGCTGTCCGCCTCCCGCACGGTCCGCCAGCGCTGCCAGGCCCGCATGAAGGCCTCGGCGACGGCGTCCTCCGCCTCGCCGCGGTTGCCGGTCAGCATGTAGACGTGACCGACGATCCGTCCCGCGCAGGCCGCGTAGAGGGCGTCGAACTCCTCCGCGTCACGCATCTGACCTGCCCCCGAGCCTCGTACGGTGGTCACCGCGGCATGCAACAGGGGAGCGGCGACGGGTCGCACCGCGCGGGCTGAGATTGTGACCACCGTCACAGCCAAGGTGATCAACCCGTCGACCCGACCAGGCGTCATCGTGCCGTCCCGGGAGAGGCCCGTGGCGGAGAGGACGATGTGCGACGACGGCAACGACGCGCCCTGGCAGCCGGAGTACTCGCGACCGCGCTGGCTGTGGCGGGCCTGACGGCCCCTTCCGCGGACGCGCAGGAGAGGCCCGCGCCCACGGCTCCCGGCACGCCCGGCACCTTCACCCTGATCACCGGGGACCGGGTGTCCCTGGGCGCGGACGGCCAACCGGAGATCCACCGGGCGCCGGGGCGGGCGGGCATGCGGTTCGTCAGCAGCCGGGAAGGGGGCCACCGGTACGTCATCCCGGTGGACGCCGTGCCGCTGCTGCACGACGGTCGACTCGACCGGCGGCTGTTCGACCTCACCACGCTCGGCGAGTTCGGCTACGACGACCGGACGGCCGAACTGCCGCTGCTGGTCGCGTACCCGGAGAACGCCTCGGCGCAGGCACGGTCCGCCGCCGTCCGGGGCGCCGCGCGGGTGCGGGCGGACCTGCCCGCCGCCCACGCGCTGGCCGTGCGGGCGGACCGCGACGGCCGGGCCGAGCTGTGGTCGTCGCTCACCCGGGGGACCACGTCGGAGCGCACGCTCGCCGCCGGGGTCACCCGCGTCTGGCTGGACGGCAAGGGCCGGATCTCCCTGGACCGCAGCGTGCCGCAGATCGGCGCCCCGGCGGCCTGGCAGGCCGGCTTCGACGGCACCGGGGTGACCGTCGGCGTGCTGGACACCGGGATCGACGCCGGCCACCCCGACTTCGCCGGGCACCTCGCCGCGGTCCGGGACTTCACCGGCGGCGACAACCCCGACGACACCGTCGGCCACGGCACCCACGTGGCGTCGACCATCGTGGGCAGCGGTGCGGCCTCGGACGGCAGGTACCGCGGCGTGGCGCCCGGCGCGAAGCTTGTCGTCGGCAAGGTCTGCGCGACCAACGAGTGCCAGGACTCGGACGTCATCGCCGGCATGGAGTGGGCCGCCGCGCAGGCCCGGGTGGTCAACCTGAGCCTGGGCGACACCGACCGGCCGGGCCTCGACCCGCTGGAGACCGCGGTCCAGGACCTGAGTCACCGGTACGGCACCCTCTTCGTGGTCGCCGCCGGCAACGAGGGCAAGCCGAAGTCGGTCATGACGCCGGCCTCGGCGGACGACGCGCTCGCCGTCGCCGCCGTGGACGCCGACGACCAGCGTGCCTACTTCTCCGCGCGGGGACCCCGCGTCGGCGACAACCACATCAAGCCCGAGATCAGCGCGCCGGGCGTGGACATCGTGGCCGCCGCACCGGGCGGCGGCTACGTCGCCATGTCGGGCACGTCGATGGCGACTCCGCACGTGGCGGGCTCGGCCGCGATTCTCGCCGGACAGCACCCCGACTGGTCCGGCCCGCAGCTCAAGGCCGCCCTCATGGACTCGGCCCGACCGGCCGGCGAGGACAGCCTCTACGAGCAGGGCGCGGGCCGGCTGGACATCGGCCGCGCGGTCGCCCAGCCGATCGCCGCCGAGATCGCCGCCATCGACTTCCCGGTCCAGCGCTGGCCCCACGCCGACGACACCCCGGTCACCCAGGTCGTCGGCTACCGCAACACCGGCACCGCGCCGGTCACCCTGTCGCTGACCGTCGCCCCGGCGCCGGCCGGCATGGTCACCGTCAGCCCGGCCACCCTGGTGGTGCCGGCCGGTGGCCGCGCCCAGGCGACGATCACCGTGGACACCCGGGTGGACGCGCCCGATGGGCTCTACCAGGGCGCGCTCACCGCGACCGGCGCTCAGGACCTGCGGGTACGGACGCCGTTCGCGCTCAACCGGGAGATCGAGAGCTACGACGTCCGGCTCGACCACACCGGGCGCGACGGCCGACCGGCCACGCAGTACACCACCGTGGCGGCGAACCTGGCGACGGGCGAGTTCAGCACCCTGGACGGGCAACCGGGCGGCGGCGTCCTGCGGCTGCCCAAGGGCCGGTACGCGCTGTACAGCACCATCCACGACGGCGACGTGTCGACCCTGCTCGCGCAGCCGGTCCTCGACGTGCGCGGCCCGGTCACCGAGGCGCTCGACGCCCGCACGGCGCGGCCGGTCTCGCTGACTCTGCCCCAGCCCGACGCCGCGCCGCTCGCGATCAACGTGAGCGCGAACTGGAACGACGGCCTCCGTTACCCGGGTGCGCAGCTCAGCGGGGTGTCGTTCGACGACGTCTTCTTCGGCCGGATCGGTCCCGCCGTGGCGGCCCCCGAGTTCACCGCGACGCTGGGCGTCGGGCTCGCCCGCCCCGGCCCCGACCGGAGCTTCCGGAACAGCCCCTACACCTACGACCTGGCGTACGTTCGGCAGGGCGACATGTTCACCGGCCTCACGAGGAAGCTGTCCCCGAAGAACCTCGCCACCGTCAAGGCGACCTACCGCAGCCAGTCCACCGCCGCGACCGCCGTGCGCTACCACCGCGCGGCGTCGCCCGGCGGCGCGGGGCCGATCGGTTCGAGCACGCCGGTCGACCTGCCGTTCCACGCCACCGAGTACTACAACACCGACGGCGGCATCGTCTGGACGTCCACGTTCGTCGAGGGCGACAACCTCACCACGCAGGAGTCCACCTTCGAGGCGGGCCGGACGTACACCCAGACCTGGAACGCCGCGCCCTTCGGGCCCACCGTGGGCCGCGCGCCGGCCCTGGCGCCGCTGGCGTACGCGGGCCGCGACGGCGACACCATCTCGGTCGCGTCGCCGCCCCTGTTCGGCGACGCGACCGGCCGCCCGGCCAGCCGCGACGACCTGCCGATCCACCTGCGGCTGTCCCGCAACGGGACGGAGATCGCCACCGCCGACAGCCCGTACGCGGACTTCGCGGTGCCTCCCGGCAGGGCCACCTACCGCCTGGAGGCGACCGTCACCCGCGGCGCGCCGGACACCCTGTCGACGTCGGTCTCGGTGGCCTGGACCTTCACCTCGGGGCACACGGTGAAGCCGGAGCGGCTGCCCCTGACGACGGCCCGGCCCATGCCCGCCCTCGACGACACCAACACGGCACGGGCCGGCACGACGATGACCCTGCCCGTGGCGCTGGACCGGCAGGCGGGCTCCACGGCCGCGCCCGGCCGGATCCTCGACGTCTCGGTCTCGTTCGACGACGGCAGGACGTGGGTCGCCGTGCCGGTGCACCGGGGTGCCGCCCTCATCAGGCACCCGCGGCGGCCCGGTTTCGTCTCGCTGCGCCTGACCGCCGCCGACAGTGCCGGCAACACGGTGACCCAGACGATCGAGCGGGCCTACCGGATCGCCTGAGGCTCACCTCGGGGTCCGGGGCGGCGGCCGTGAAGGCGCCGCCCCGGACCGTGCCTCCGCCGATCAGCCGCATCCCCGAGCGTCCCCGTGAGCGCCGTCCGAGGCCCACCTGGCGTACGGTGACCGCCATGACGGAGGCATCGGCCAGAGCCCATGTCGCGCGCTTCAACACGGCGGTCACCAGCGGTGACTGGGCGCCGTTCGTCGACGCCCTGCATCCCGACGCGGTCATGACGTTCGTCGGGCGGGCCGTCGGATCACAGCGGGGACGCGACGCCATCGCGATCGCCTACGCCGAACACCCGCCCGACGACACCATCCGGGTCAGCGGCATCCGCTCCGACGGCGACCGCGACGTCGTCACCTTCACCTGGTCGCGCGGCGGCACCGGCACAATGACGCTCCGCTACCGCGGCGGCCAGGTCGCCGAGCTGATCGTCCAGTTCGACTGACCTCCGCCGGCATCGGGGGTTGTCGAGCTCAGCGACCCCTACCCGGCGGGGCGGGGTTCCAGGACCACCCCCGCGGTCTCGGACGACCGTAGCGCCGCGTGAGCGTCGAGGTTGGCCTCGATCTCGCGCCAGCGGGCCCACAGCCGCGACCGCTCGTCGCCCGTCGCGGTGCGCCCGCGGACGAGCCGCCGTCCGCCGACCAGGTCGACAGCCGTGTCCGGATGCGCCTGCAGGTTGAGCCACCAGGCGGGCTCCCCCTCAACCCAGCCGTTCATCGCCAGCGTGAACAGACTGGGCCCGTCCTCCAGGTACGCGACGATGACGCTGCGCTGCTGACCGGTGCGGCGCCCGGTCGTGGACAGCCGCAGGGTGCCCCAACGGTCGGCGCGGGGCCGCCAGAGGACCCGTCCCCGGAAGGCCCGATACAGACCTCGGTGCACCGACCGGGCCAGCCGGATGAACCAGCGCGGCGGAAGCTTCGGCTTCCCTGCCCGAATATCGACCGACATGACGACCTCCAACGCCGACAAGGGCGATGGTACGAACAGGATGCCGCCGCGGTACCGGGCGGACCGGCGGTGCCGGGTGGCCGGTCGTCCACCGCGCCCGTCTGCCGTCTGCCGTCAGCCGATCACCGGGCGGCTGACGACGCTGTCGGTGCGGCCGTTCAGCTCCCGGTCCAGGGTCTCCTGTGCGTCGCGCTCGCCTCGGCGTACCGCGGTTCGGCGAGCCGCCGCATCCCCACCTCGGGTGCGACGTCCTCGATCGCTGTGTTGATCGAAGTGCGTAGCGCGCAGACCCCCCGGCTTTGGCCGTGGGGCTAGCGTGTCGATTTCGGACGGACAGTAGATAGCACGAGGTTGTATGTGGCGCGGGTGTCGGTTGCCCTGCGGTCGAACAGCAACGTCGTGTTCCAGTGCGCTTTCCACGTTGTGTGGTGCCCGAAGTACCGACGCCGGGTGCTCGGCGGCCGGATCGAGGAGCGGTTGGAGCAGCTCATCGGTGAGGTGGTGGAGGAGAAGGGGGCGTGGCTGGTGGCGTTGGAGGTCAGACCCGATCAGGTGCACTTGCTTGTCGAGGTGGACCCGCGGTTCGGTGTCCACAAGCTCGTCAAGGCGGTCAAGGCACGGACGTCTCGGGTGCTGCGTGAGGAGTTTCCGTCGCTGCGTTCCCGGTTGCCGACTTTATGGACGAATTCGTACTTCGTGGCGACCGCCGGTGACGCGCCGCTGGCAGCGGTGAAGGAGTATGTCGAGCAGCAGAAGGGCCGCTGAATGCTGACCGGCCGCCGCTATCTGCTCGCTTTCACCGACGAGCAGGCCGCCTACGCCGGACAGGTCGGCGCGGTGTGTCGGGCGGTGTGGAACACGGCGTTGGAGCAGCGCCGTGAGTACCGCCGCCGCGGCGCGTTCATTGGCTACAACGAGCAGGCCGGGCAGATGGCCGAGGCGAAGAAGGACCCGGACTGCGCGTGGCTGGCCGACGCGCCGTCGCACACGTTGCAGCAAACCCTGCGGGACCTGGACCGGGCGTGCAAGACGCATGGCACGTGGAGGGTGCGCTGGCGGTCCAAGGCCCGCACGGCCCCGTCGTTTCGGTTTCCCGACCCCAAGCACATTGCGGTGCGGCGGCTGAACCGCAGGTGGGGTGAGGTGCGCCTGCCGAAGTTCGGGCCGGTCAGGTTTCGGTGGACCAGGCCGTTGGGTGGCGCGATCCGCAACGCCACCGTCTGCCGTGACGGCGGACGCTGGTACATCTCGTTCTGCGTCGAGGACGGCGTTGCCGAGGCGGCGGCGAACGGTAAGCCGCCGGTCGGGGTGGACCGGGGTGTCACCGTGGCGGTGGCCACCTCTGACGGGGGGCTGGACGACCGGGAGTTCGTCACCGCGGGCGAGGCGGCCCGGCTCAAGCGGTTGCAGCAGCGCCTATCGCGGTCGCTGCGGGTCCATGGCCGCAACCGCGGATCGAAACGTCGCGACGCTACCCGCGCGCAACTCGGCCGGCTCAACGCCCGTATCCGGGCCCGCAGAGCTGACTTCGCCGCGCAGACCGCCGTGCGCCTGGTCCGCGAGCACGGCATGGTCGCTGTCGAGGGCCTGCGGATCAAGAACATGACGGCCAGCGCGAAGGGCACCGTTGAGCAGCCCGGCCGTAACGTCCGCCAGAAGGCTGGCCTGAACCGGGCCATCCTCGCCAAAGGGTGGGGCGGATTCCTGCTCAAGCTGGAACACGCCGCCCGCTACTACGGGGCAAAGATCGAGAAGGTCAACCCGGCGTACACGTCGCAGACCTGCAACGCCTGCAAGCATGTCGCCTCGGAGTCCCGCGAGAGCCAAGCGGTCTTCCGGTGCGTCGCCTGCGGGCATCAGGACCACGCCGACGTAAACGCGGCCAAGAACATCCTCGCCGCCGGGCTGGCGGTAACAGGGCGTGGAGACCTAGCCGCAGGGCTGTCTGTGAAACGCCAACCACCCGAACGGCTCGCGGCGTGAACGCGCCTCAGCCACGGGAATCCCCGCCCTTCAGGCGCGGGGAGGAAGTCAACCACCAGATGTTGCCGAATCGGCGCCGGACGGCTCGACTTCGCGGGGCCCACCTGCAACCTGCCGGACACCGCCCTGTTCGCGCCGAACTCCTGGACGAAGATGCATCTGGGCTGGACCACACCGGCCGTGGTGGAGGCCGACGGCTTCTACGACATCCGGCGGGCCGACACCACGGGGGACTCCTTCATCCTGTACGACCCCGACGACGGCACCAACGACTACTTCATGGTGGAGAACCGCGAACTGACGCCGGGCACCTACGACCAGGGCGCGAGTGACGCCGGGCTCGTCATCTGGCGCGTCAACGACAACTCCTTGGGCGTCGCCAACGGCCTGCGGCCGATCGAGCCGATGCTGCCCGACGGCACGACCACCTCCACGAACAACTACGGCGGGTCGAGCCGGGACGCCTGGGATCCCTCCGACCCCAACACTCCGCAGCGGACCATGGCACGGGAGTGGGCCGACGAAGCGATGACGGCCAGTCGTTGATCGAGGCTGTCGGCTACGTCCACGCCACCCGTGTCCTCGGACGGCTCGGGTTCGTCGCCGGCCACGAGGGCACGAAGCTCAATCTGCGATGAGCGGAAGCTCGACCGGATCCGCCGCGGCGCCGGCCGGCGCGGAGTGCTGCGGCGCGGGACGGGCCGGCAGTCGCGAGTGCCTGTGGTTGCGCACGGCGACTTCGCAGGTGACAAGGCGGACCGGCGCGGGCGGTACGGCGAACGGTCCCGGCCCCCAGCGCACCCAGAGCGCGACCCGGCCGGCGGCGGCCTCGGCGAGCAGCTTCTGCACCGTGCGCCGGCGGTCCGTGCGGTCCACCTCGATCACGACGGGATGAGCGGCGGGACGAGCGAAGGCGACGTCCACGACCGAGTGCCGGTTCTGGTACGGGGCGGGAAGCGGGACGACACTCGTGGCGCGCCGGTACACCCGAAAGCCCTGGGCCGCACCCCACGCGGCGACCGCGTCGACAAGCAGCGCGGTGACCTCGTCGGTCGACCGGTCCGCGAAGGTCAGTGCGTCCAGGTGCGCCGCGAGCGAGGTGGCGAGCGCGTCGTCGTTCACCGTTCACTCCGATTGCCGCGCGGGACGACCAGCCCGGACCTTGGGTGACGAGGATCGCCTGCGCCCGGTCCCGGAGGCTCAGCTTACCCAGCAGCCGGCCGGTGTGGGTCTTCACGGTCTCGTCGCCTGATCACGAGCCGCTCGGCGATCTCGGGGTTGGGCAGGCCCTCGGCGAGCAGGCACGGCACATCGCCGTGGGGACACCGAGCGGGACGGGATCGTCACAGGTCTCGGTCGGGTCACGGCTGTTCAACACGTGTTGCGTCGATGAACACGCGCCGTGGTGGCTCCCGGTGGAGGCGGCGTCGTGGCGCGCGCCGGAGGGACCGGGCTCGGACGTGACCAGGCGGGCGAACCACCCCGTGGTGCACGTGTCGTGGAACGACGCGACCGCCTACGCCGCGTGGGCCGGCAAGCGCCTGCCCACCGAGGCCGAATGGGAGAAGGCCGCACGCGGCGGCCTCGACCAGGCCCGCTTCCCGTGGGGCGACGAGTTCACCCCGCGTGGCCAGCACCGCTGCAACACCTGGCAGGGCGACTTCCCGCGACGGAACACCGGCGACGACGGCCACATCGGCACCGCGCCGGTGAACGCGTTCCGCCCCAACGGTCACGGCCTCTTCAACACCAGCGGGAACGTCTGGGAATGGTGCGCCGACTGGTTCAGCACCGACTGGCATGCCGAGTCCTCGCCGGCGACCCGGATGGACCCGGCGGGCCCGCCGGCCGGCACGACGCGGGTCATGCGTGGCGGCTCCTACCTGTGTCACGAGTCCTACTGCAACCGTTACCGGGTCTCGGCCCGTACGTCGTCCACGCCGGACAGCACCACCGGTCACGCCGGCTTCCGGTGCGCCATCGATGCCTGAGCCCGTCTGGATGCGCGAGGGCACCGAACCCGACTACCGCTTCTCCCTCGCCAACGAACGCACGTTCCTCGCCTGGATCCGCACCGCGCTGGCCCTGCTGGCCAGCGCGGTCGTGGTGATCCAGTTCCTGCCGGCGTCGGCGCTGACCGGCACCCGCAGCGGCCTCGCCGCGGTGCTCGCGGTGGCCGGCACGCTGCTTCCGGTCGCCGCCTACCGCCGTTGGGCCCGCACCCAACGCGCCATGCGCCTCGGCCAGGGCATCCCGTTCACCCCGCTGCTGGTCCTGGTCGCCGCCGCGCTGGGCGTGCTCGGCACCGGCGTGCTCGTCGTCGCCGTCGTGTCGTGAGGGATCCCGGCCTGCAACGGGAACGGACGGCAATGGCGTGGACGCGTACCGCCGCGGTCGCCCTCGTCAGCGCCCTGCTGCTCGTCCGTCTCGGCCTGCACACCGGCTCCGGGTCGCTGTTCGTGGCCGCCGGGTCGGCCACGGCGCTTTCTGCGGTCCTCGCGCTGCGTCGCGACCGTCTGCTCGCCGTCGCCGGCCTCGCGACCGCCACCGGCGCCCTGACCCTGGCGGGCCTCCTGCTCGCGGCGTAGCGAACGCGGGATAACCGAGCGGCGCACCGTTGCCGCTGTGCGGGGGAGAGGCGCCGGGTAGCTTTCTGTCATGAGTGAGGACACCTTCCGCTCGGTGGAGATCGAGCGCACCAGCATGGGGAAGTACGTCGCCCGGAATGTCCGCGGCGGGTCGATGTCGATGGGCACCGGTGAGGACGGGGACTTCACGCCGGTGGAGCTGCTGCTGGCCGCCATCGGCGGCTGCACCGCGATCGACGTCGACCACATCACCAGCCGCCGCGCCGAGCCGACCCGGTTCACCGTCGACGTCACGGGTGACAAGATCCGGGACGAGGCCGGCGGAAACCGGATGCGGAACCTCAAGGTCGAGTTCACGGTGACGTTCCCGGCGGGCGCCGACGGCGACAAGGCGCGCGAGGCCCTGCCCCGATCGCTGCAGCAGTCGCACGACCGGCTCTGCACCGTCTCCCGTACCGTCGAAAGTGGGACGCCGGTCACGACCGTCCAGGCTGCCCCGTCCGTCGAGGACTGAGGTTTCCTCAGGTCACGGGCGCCGAAGGCGCCCGCCCGGAATCCGGCGCCCGCTGGCCGAACGGCGCATTGTTGCTGCCCTCGCAGGGGCGTAGAGATGGTGGGAGAGTCGTCACCAGCATCCAGAGGCGATCATGATGCGCAGAGCCGGCACCCTCCTCGTGGTCCTCGTCGTCGCCCTGGGCCTCGCCACGCCGGCCCTCGCCGTGCCGTATCCCTCCCCGCCGCACGACTTCTCCCACCCCGGCACCACGCATGTGAGCCGGCCGCTGTTCAGTCACGCGGGTGGTCAGGCCGACCGCGCCCTCCTCGTGATCTACATCCGCTGGGACGACGTCGACTACCCGAACGACTTCGACGCGACGACGGTCGCCCGGCGCTACTTCGGCACCGGCTTCCCCAGCACCACCTTCCCGAGCGTCGGCGACTACTTCCGGCGGTTGTCGTTCAACGACCTGTTCGTCTTCCCGGCCTCCGAATACCAGGGGACCGCACAGGACGGCGTCGTGCAGGTGCGCTATCCCGGGACGAAGGCGCAGTTCTTCGCCACGTCGATCGTGCAGCGCAACAAGACGTTGCTCGAGCTCGCCGACCCCTTCTTCGACTACTCGACCTACGACGTCGACGGAAACGGCCGGCTCGACAACCAGGAAATCATCGTCAACATGCTCGAGGCCGAACCCAGCCTCCCGCTGGGTCAGGGATGCGGGCTGAACAGCGGCGTCGCCCCCGTCACGCTGGACGGCACCAACCTCAACGCCCTGCAGGTGCCGTTGGTCAACACCGCGACCAACCTGATCACGATCATCCACGAGAACGGCCACGCCCTGACCGACATGGCCGACCTCTACGGCTTCGGCGCCGGACGGCTCGACTTCGCGGGGCCGACCTGCAACCTGCCGGACACCGCCCTGTTCGCGCCGAACTCCTGGACGAAGATGCATCTGGGCTGGACCACACCGGTCGTGGTGGAGGCCGACGGCTTCTACGACATCCGGCGGGCCGACACCACGGGGGACTCCTTCATCCTGTACGACCCCGACGACGGCACGAACGACTACTTCATGGTGGAGAACCGCGAACTGACGCCGGGCACCTACGACCAGGGCGCGAGTGACGCCGGGCTCGTCATCTGGCGCGTCAACGACAACTCCTTGGGCGTCGCCAACGGCCTGCGGCCGATCGAGCCGATGCTGCCCGACGGCACGACCACCCCCACGAACAACTACGGCGGGTCGAGCCGGGACGCCTGGGATCCCTCCGACCCCAACACTCCGCAGCGGACCATGGCACGGGAGTGGGCCGACGGCACCCCGTCCGGTGTGGCGGTCCGTGCGATCGGGGCCAAGGACGAGACGGTCCGGGCGTACTTCGACGTGCCGGGACCCGGCATTCTCGTCGACACCTACCCGCTGGACCAGGCGGGCCCGGTCCGCGCCGTCGCGGGGAGCAGCCACACCGTCGACGTCCCCGTCATGAACACCGCCGAGTCCGGCTGCGACACGTTCTTCTTCGAGCCCGTGAACCTGCCGCCCGGCTGGACGATGACCAGGGGCGCCCGGATCCTCTGCGCCGGCGAGACCGCCCTCGCCCGGACGACCGTCACGCCGAACGCCGACGCGGCCGTCGGGACGTACGACATCGCGATCCGAGGCTGGAGCCAGACCAACCCCGCCGTCGCGACGACCTCCCCGCTGACGGTCGACGTCGCGCTCAGGAACACCCGGCTCGACCTCGCCGGGCTGCTGCCGCTGGCGCCGGCCGGCTCGACGCCCACCCTCTCCGCCCGGCTCGCCCCCGAGGACGACTCCGGGGCCGGTGTCGCGGGAGCCACCGTGACGTTCACGCTTCGCCACGAGGGTGTCGTGGCGTTCACCGCCACCGCCACGACCGACGCGAACGGCGCGGCGACGGTGACCACTCCGCCGGATCTGCCCGCCGGCACGTACCAGCTCACGATCGAGACCCGGCGCTCCGGGCAGTTCGCGCCCACGGCATCGACGGTTCCGTTCGTCATCCGCGCGCCCGCCCACCTGCTCCAGGACGTCGCCGACCAGCTCACCGCCATGCTTCCGACCGCCACGCCGGCCGTACGGTCCGCCCTGCTCTCGGCACGTGACGAACTCATCGGCAACCACGGCGGCGCGGCCCGCAACGGAGCCCTGGACGCGTTGCTGGCCGGGAACCCGGCCGCCGCCGTCACCAAGCTCGGCCACGCGACGTCGTACCTGCTCATCGCGCAGTCGCGCGGCGCGTCGCCGAGCGCGCAACTGCAGCAGGTCGGGCTCACCGGCGAATCGATCGCCAGGACCGAGCTGGCGAGGGCGCAGGCGGCAAGCCCGCAGGCGACCAGGGAGCTCGCGACGATCGCCGGCCTGATCGCCGCCGGTCGCAGCCGGCTGCAGGCGGCGCACTACGACGAGGCGCTGGCGAGCTTCAAGCAGGCGGTCGCCAAGGCGGCGAGCCTGCTGCGGTGACCGGGGCGCGCCGGCCGCCGGCCGGCGCGCCGCACCACCCGGTCAGCGGTGCCGACGGATGCGGTCCCAGGTGCCGGGGGGTTCGAGCCGTACGCCCGACCGCAGTGGGGTCGTGACGGGCCTGCCGCCGCCGGCGGCGGCGCTGACCCGGCCGTGTGCGGCGCCGGCGGGCAGCTCGGCCGGCACGGCTGGGATGTCGGTGGCCAGCTTGACGCGGAGGCCCGGCCAGCCGACCACGGAGAGGTCCTTCGCGGCGGTCAGCGTGGTCTCGGCGCCGAATGGCCCCCGTACCGTGGCGACCGGGTCGCCGGCCCGGACGGCCGGGTGCAGCCCGATGGCGGAGGTGGCGCTGCGGATCAGCGAGCGGGTCACCCGGAAGACCCGCTCCAACTGGACCGGGGTGTCCACGCCGGGCTGCCCGAGGACGGCGCCGACCACGGTGATCTTCCGGCCGCCCACGGTGAGGACGAACGCGAAGGACAGGCACCCGCCGGCCTCGTCGGTGGACCCGGTCTTGATCCCCACCACGCCGTTGCGGCCGACGAGCGAGTTGTAGTTCTTGACCTCGCCGGCGACGGGCAGGGTGGCCTTCTTCTGGGCCACGATCTCCGCGAACGCGGGCAGCGCCATCGCCTTGCGGGCAATGATCACCTGGTCGACGGCGGTGCTGACGGTCTGCGGGCTGAGCCCGGACGGGTCGGTGTAGCGGGTGTCCCGCATGCCGAGTTCGGCGGCCGTGTCGTTCATCTTGTCGACGAACGCGTCGATGCTGCCGGCGTCCCAGGCGGCGAGGATCCGCGCCATGTTGTTCGCCGACGGCAACAGCACCGCCTGGAGGGCCTGGCGTTCGGTGAAGACCGCGCCCGCGGCGACCCGGATGAGGGACTCGCCGCGCGCGAGCTCGCTCGGGTAGGCGGCCGCCTGCGCCGCGCTGACCGTCAGCTTGGGCCCATGCTCGCCCCGGTCGAGGGGGTGCTCGGTCAGGATGACGTAGGCCGTCATCACCTTGGCCACGCTTCCGATGGGCATCGGCTCGCTGCCGCCCGAGGTGCCCATGGATCCGACGCCCTCCACGAAGAGGGCGGCCTGCCCGGAACGCGGCCACGGCACCGTCGGTGCCTTGCCGGGGATGACCGTCGACGCGGCCAGCGTCCGGGTGACGGTCGGCGCGGGCAGCGGGTGGCGCAGCGGTTCGACCGCCACCAGCACGGCGGCGATCAGGAGCAGGGTCGTCAGGACGCTGATCAGCACCGGGAGGCGCCGCCGGCGGCGAGGCGGCGGCGGGACCGGTGGGATCACCTGGGTCGTCGCAGAGTCGAGCATGCTGATTTCTCCCCGTGTGGTACTCCGCGTGGCTCGGCAGCCGGCGGCGTGGTGATCTCGGTATCACCACTGCCGTCACCTGGTCAAGGCGGCTGTCACCGGCGGCGCGGCGTGATCAACCCCGACTCGTACGCCCACACGACCAGTTGGGCGCGGTCGCGGCAGTGCAGTTTCGTCATCGCCCGGTTCACGTGTGTCTTGGCGGTCAGCGGGCTGATCACCATACCCTCGGCGATCTCGTCGTTGCTCAGCCCCCGGGCGACCAGCTCGACGATCTCCTGCTCGCGGGCGGTCAGCACGTCGCGGCCGGCCGCCGGGTCGGCCGGTCGGGGGCCGGCCACGAACTCGCTGATGAGCGCGCGCGTGACCGCCGGGGCGAGCAGCGCGTCGCCGCGCGCCACGACGCCGATGGCCTGCAGCAGGTCGGCGGGGTCGGCGTCCTTGAGGAGGAACCCGCTGGCGCCCGCGCGGAGAGCGGCGAACACGTAGGAGTCGAGCCCGTAGTTGGTGAGGATGAGGACGCGGACCGCGGCCAGGTCGGGATCGGCGGCGAGGCGCCGGGTGGCTTCGATGCCGTCGAGCCCCGGCATCTGCACGTCCATCAGCACGACGTCCGGCCGCAGGCGTCGCGACAGCTGGACGGCAGAGGCGCCGTCGACGGCCTCGCCGACGACCTCCAGGCCCTCCTCGGCGTCGAGCAACGCCCGGAACCCGGCCCGCATCAGGGCCTGGTCGTCAACCAGCAGAACCCGGATCATGCCGGCTCCTCCCTCCCGTCGGAGCGGACCGAGCCGGCCGGACCTCGCGCACGCGCCCGGTCATGCCGGGCCGCCGAGCGGGAAGGTCGCCCGGACCGCGAACCCGCCGCCGTCGCGGGCGGCGGCCTGCAGGGTGCCGCCCAGCCCGGTGACCCGCTCCCGCATGCCGCGCAGGCCCACACCCGGTGTCACCGGGCGGACCGGCGACGCCTGACCGTCGTCGGTCACCGAGACGGTCAGCTGTGCCGGGGCGTACTCGACGTGGATCTCGGCGGTGGCGGGGCCGGCGTGGCGGGCCACGTTGGTCAGGGCCTCCTGGACGACGCGATAGCCGGCCTGATCGACCTCGGCGGGCAGGTCCCCGGGCTGACCGGTCACGGTCAGCCGCACCGGTACGCCGGCCGCACTGGTCCGCTCGGCGAGTTCGCCCACCCGGTCCAGCCCGACACGGTCCCCGTCGGAGGGCGCGCGCAGGACGTCCAGGGTCGCCCGCAGCTCCCGCATGGCGGCGCTGCTGGCCTCCTGGATCGCCAGCAGCGTGGCCGACGGTTCCTCGCCGTGCTTGCGGGCCAGGTGCACGGCGATCCCGGTCTGCACCTTGATGACGGAGATGTTGTGGGTCAGCGAGTCGTGCAGATCGCGGGCGATGCGCAGGCGCTCCTCCCCGGCGCGGCGCAACGCCATCTCCTCGCGGGTGCGTTCCGCCTCGAACGCCCGCTGCTCGACCTGTTCCAGGTACGCCCGGCGCTGCCGCGCGACGAGCCCGGCGACGTTGGCCGCGACGAACCAGCCCAGCAGCAGGGCCGTCCGCTCGACGATCAGCTGGCCGGGCCGGCCGGCGGGCGCGACCGAGACGTCGCGGGCCAGGAAACCGCCGAGGAACACGAGACTGGCCAGGGCGGCGGCCGATCGGTGCCCCCGCCAGGCGGCGACGTAGACGACGCCGAGGACGGGAAACGCGGCGGACACCCCGGAATGGACCCGGACGTGGACGGCCAGCATGGCGGCGGTCACCACGCCCAACGCCACCACGGGGTGCCGCCGGCACACCGCCAGGGCCGCCGCCATGGCCAGCACCAGGGCGACGTCGAGCACCCCGACCGGTGCGGCGTCCGGCGCGAGCGCGGCGTTGCCGAGCAGGAGGGCACCGAGGAAGAGGCCGCTGAGGGCGTACGGCAGGTCGCGGCGCATGGTCGAACTGTAGAACGGCAGTCCTCGGGGAGCATCCCGCGTCCGTGGTAGATGGGGCGTACCGCGGAGGTGGTATCGGCGGCCGGGCAAGTGCCTGCGACGGCACGACGCTTTCCCGGCCGTCCGCGGCAAGCATCGAACCCATGACATACCGCTTCTTCACCCCCGCGAAAGCGTCGGCTGCCACGGGACTCACCGCGGAGGTCTACCGGCAGCTGCGGGACGAGTTCCTCGGGCCGGTGCCCACCTTCCAGGCGCTGTCGGCCGTACCGGAGGTGATGGCCGCGACCTGGGCGCTCATGCGCGAGGCCCTGCTCGCCGGCGACGCGTCCCGGGTCGAGCGTGAGCTCGTGGCGTCGTCGGTGTCCCGGGCCAACCGCTGCCGGTTCTGCGTCGACGCGCACGTGATGCTGCTGCACGCGCTCGGCGAGCACGCGCTGGCCGAGGTCATCGCGCAGGGCGGGACGCCACCGGAGCCGAGGCACGCCGAACTCGCCCGCTGGGCCGAGGCCAGCCGCAGCCCCGCGGCCGCCGACTGGACCGGCCGGTACCGCCCGGAGTTCACCGGCACCCTGCTCGCCTTCCACTTCATCAACCGGGTCGTGTCCGCGCTGCTCGACCCCGATCTGCTGCCCGGCGGCCTGCAGCGCTCCCCGATGGTGCGCTCGGTCGGGGGCCGGCTCTACGCCAGGACGGCCCGCGGCGCGAAGGAACCCGGCCGGAGCCTCCCGTTCGTCGACGCCGGCACGACGGCGCCACCGGCCTGGGCCGGGGACAGCCCGGTCGGCGTGGCGTACGCGGCGCTGCGCGACGCCGCCCTGCGCGGCGGGGATCTGCTGGGCGACGTGGCCCGCCAGACCGTCGCGGCGACCGTGCGCTGGGAGGACGGAAGGTTCCCGGACCGGCCCGCGGACTGGGCCGTCGACCTGGTCCGGGACGTGCCCGGGACGGACCGCGTCGGGACGCGGATCGCGCTGCTGGCGGCGTTCGCGCCCGGCTCGATCAGCCCGGGCGACGTCGCCCTCTGGCGGCTGTCCCATCCGGGCGACGCCGACCTCGTGCGGCTGGTCGCGTACGGCGCGATGACGGCCACCGATCACGTCGCCCGGGCACTGACCTCGGCTCGTCTCTAGGGGGAAACGATCATGCGGAAAGCCTTCGTCGTCACCAGCACCCTGTTGCTCGTCGCGTTCGCCCTGCAGTTCGTCTTCGCCGCCGTGGGCGCGTTCACGAAACCCGCGGGCGAGCGCGCCTACGCGCTGCACAGCGCCACCGGGATGGCGGTCATCCCGGTCCTCACCCTGCTCACCATCCTGTTCGCCGCCCTGGCGAAGGCGCCGGGCCGGCTCGTCGGACTGACGGTCCTGCCGCTCGGCCTCGTCATCCTGCAGGCGCTCCTCGCCACGCTCGCGAACGGCACGACCGACGCCGCCGGCGGGAGCACGCCGGTCGGCCTGACCATCGCCGGGCTGCACGCGGTCAACGGGATCGTCGCGGTGCACGTCGTGGTCGGCGTGCTCCGGGCAGCCCGGAAGCTGGCGAGCCCGGCGCCGGCCGAGGTCGCCCAGGTGACCGTCCGGGAAGGGGAGCCGGCATGACCGTCGGCTCGCTGCTCGCGGCCGACCTCGTGATCGCGGTCCTCGCGGCCGCCGGGTGGCTGGGCGGCGGCGCCGCGTCGGCCGCCCGGCGCCGGCCGCTCGCCCTCGGACTGGCGGCCCTCGCCCTGGTCGCCACGCTCGCCCGCGCCGTCACGATCACCGCGCTCGCCCGCGCCGGCTGGTGGTTCGCGGCGGAGAAGGTCCTCATCGCCGCGCCGCTCGCGCTCGCCGGGGTGGTGGTCGCCGGGCCGCGGCTGCTGCGGGCCCCGGGCGACATCCGCTCCGTCGCGGTTCCGCTCCTCTTCGCCGGGTACGCCGACAGCGGCGCCCTGCTCGTGACGGTCCTGCACGGCTATCCCGCGTCGGCGGGCGCGGGACTGCTCGCGGTCGCCGGGGTCGTCACGGCGACCGCGGTCTCGTGGCGCTTCCTCGGCGCGCCCCCGTCCCGGACGGTCTCGCGGGTGGCCCTCGTGGTGGCGGTCGCGGCGCTGCTGACCGGAACCGCGCTGGCCGCCGCCCCGGGCGCCGCTCCCGCCGTACCCCATGATCACGGAGCTGGGGATGCGCGGACCGTGGGCGAACCGACCAGGCGGTTCACCCTGACGGCCGGAACAGCGACGGTGCGCGCCGGTGGCCGCGACGTCGCGGCGTGGGCCTTCGACGGGCAGGTTCCCGGGCCGGAGCTGACCGCCGCCGTCGGCGACGTCCTGGAGGTGACGCTGCGCAACCGGGACATCGCGCGCGGCGTCACGCTGCACTGGCACGGGTACGACGTGCCGAACAGCCAGGACGGGGTGCCCGGCGTGACGCAGGCGGCGGTGCTGCCCGGCCAGGAGTTCGTCTACCGGTTCCGCGCCGATCAGGCCGGGACCTACTGGTACCACACGCATGCGGTGTCCGACGTCGGCGTGCGGATGGGGCTCTACGGCGTCCTGGTGGTGCGCCCGGCGCCGGCGACCGGCGTCGACGTCACGGTGCCGGTGCACACCCTCTCCGGCCGTCCGCTGCCCGAGCCGAGAACCGAGCCGGTCGAGGCGGGGACGCCCGTGCGGCTGCGGTTGATCAACACGGACAGCACGACGCACCGGTACGCCCTGGCCGGCACCCCGTTCCGGGTCGCCGCGATCGACGGATCGGACCTGCGGGGCCCGACCTCCCTCGTGGACACCGCCGTCCTCATCCCGGCCGGGGGCCGCTACGACCTGGTGTTCACCGCGCCCGCCACGCCCGTGGCGCTGTTCGTCGACGGACGGGCCGTCTACTCGACCGGACCGGTGTCGGCGGCGACCGCCGGGTGGCCGGTGCTGGATCCGCTCGGCTACGGCGCGCCTGCCCCGGTGCCGTGGTCCCGCTTCGACCGGACGTTCACCCTCGTGCTCGACCGCGGCCTGGACCTGCACGGACTGCTTCCGCGATACGCCCACACCGTCAACGGCGCGGCCGACCCGGACATCCCGCCCCAGGTCGTCCGCCTCGGCGACGCCGTCCGGTTCACGATCGTGAACCGGTCCCAGGTCGTGCACCCGTGGCATCTGCACGGCCACCACGTCCTGGTGCTGTCCCGCAACGGAGCGCCGGCCACCGGAAGCCCGCTGTGGCTGGACTCCTTCGACGTGCGCCCCGGCGACGTCTGGGAGGTGGCGTTCCGGGCCGACAATCCCGGCATGTGGGCCAACCACTGCCACAACCTGGCGCACGCCGACGCCGGGATGACGCTGCACCTGATGTACTCGTGATCGTCCGGGCGGCGGGCGTGCGTCGCGGAGTCGGTGATCTTGGTGACCATCCACTGTGGGATCATGGCGACCCGTGTGCGCGGCTCCCGCGCCGGATTGTCTGGAGGAAGTGTGCGCCGATCAGCGCGACGACTGGCCATCTCGATTCTCGCCGCGACCGTCGCGGCGGTGACGCTCGCTACGCCCGCTCAGGCCGCGAACCCGTTCACGGCGGCGCAGGCGTGCAACAACGACTTCGGTGGCTCGTGGGCCTACGCCAGTGACGGCCACCGGTCGATCACCGCGCCGGACGGCACCAGGGTGGGTGACGTCTACCTGATGTACAACAGCGCGAGCGGCTACAACTGTGTCGCCACCCTCAAGCGGGTGGCCCTCGGCTCGACGACGGGGGCGTCGGCGGGCATCCGGGTGGAGGGCGATTCCTGGGTCGACGACTCCGGCAGCTACAAGTACTACGCCGCGATCCAGCGTTCCGCCCGCGACAAGTGTGTGATGTACCGCGGCGAGGTCCTGTACGCCACCAGTTGGCAGAGCGCCGGTCGGTCCAGCTGGGGCAACTGCGGCTGAGCGACACGTGCCTCAGCTCAGGGCGGTGTGACGCCGCCCTGAGCTGCCGCCGCGCTCCCGGCCCCTGGCCGGGAGCGCGGCGGCGCTTCGCCGGGGAGGGCACGCGCCGGGGCGTACACTGGCCGCTCGTTCGCGCCGGGTGGCCCCGGCGCCGTGCCGGGGGCTGCCGGGGGGCTTGGCGGTCGGGGCTTGGCGGGGAGGGTGTGTGCCGTGCGTGGTCCCGCGATGACGGATGTGGCTCGGCTTGCGGGGGTGTCGCATCAGACGGTGTCGCGGGTGTTGAACGGGCATCCGAATGTGCGGGAGCAGACGCGTCTGCGGGTGCAGGCGGCGATTGTGGAGTTGGGGTATCGGCCGAATCGGGCGGCTCGGGCGTTGGTGACGGGTCGGTCGCAGGTGATTGGTGTGGTGGCGCAGAACACGACGTTGTATGGGCCGGCGTCGTTGTTGGCGGCGTTGGAGCAGACCGCGGCGGAGGTGGGTTTCGCGGTCACGGTGGGTAGTGTGCGGGATTTGGATCGGGTGTCGATTTCCGCGGCGGTGGAGCGGCATCTGGCGCATCGGGTGGCGGGCATTGTCGTCATCGCTCCTGTCGAGTCGGCTGGTGAGGCGTTGGAGCATCTGCCGAAGGACGTTCCGCTGGTGACGGTGGATGGTGATCCGCGTCGGCCGGTGCCGTTGGTGACGGTGGATCAGGTGGCGGGGGCGCGGGCGGCGACGCGGCATCTGTTGCAGGCGGGTCACCGGACGGTGTGGCATGTGTCGGGGCCGGCGGACTGGTTTGACAGTGCGGGGCGTATTGAGGGGTGGCGGGAGGCGCTGCGGGTGGCGGGTGCTGAGGTGCCGCCGTTGGTGGCGGGGGACTGGTCGGCGGCGTCGGGTTACCGGTGTGGGCAGGTGTTGGCGCGGATGCCTGAGGTGACGGCGGTGTTCACGGCCAACGACCACCTCGCGTTGGGTGTGTTGCGGGCGTTGCATGAGCATGGTCGTCGGGTGCCGGCGGAGATCAGTGTGGTGGGTTTCGATGATGTGCCGGAGGCGGCGTATTTCATTCCGCCGTTGACGACGGTGCGGCCGGACTTCGTCGCGGTGGCCCGGGCCAGTCTGGATCTGCTGCTCGCCCAGATCGAGTCCGGCGTGGTCGGTGAGCTGCGGCGGACCATCGCACCGAGGCTCGTCTCCCGCGACAGCGTCGCCGCCCCGCCGGCCTGACCGGCCGCGGTGGGCCGGGCCAACGTCCGTTGTGCCGACGCTGTGACCGCTAACAGGGCTTGAGCTCCCGCGGCTGGTGATCGCTCGGTCCGTGGTGTTCGCCGCCGAGGCCGTCGCGCCCGCACGCCGGACGGATCGTGGGCAGAGCCCCGAACCGCGCTTCCCGGCAACGACCCTGCCGGTTACCGAACTGTTGCGCCGGCGCCTTGACCACCACCAATGTGAGCGCTAACAATGTGAGCCACGGCACAGGCAGGCGGAGGTGGTGGGAGTGACCGGATCGGGGGACCGGTACGTCGTCGGGGTCGACTTCGGAACGCTGTCGGGCCGGGCCCTGGTGGTCCGCGTCGGGGACGGCGCGGAGCTCGGCACCGCGGTCCACGAGTACCGGCACGGGGTGATCGAGTCCACGCTCCCGGACGGGACGCCGCTCCCACCGGACTGGGCGTTGCAGGACCCCGAGGACTACCGGGAGGTGCTGCGGCACGCGGTGCCGGCCGCCGTGGCCGCCGCGGGGATCGACCCGGCCCGCGTGATCGGGGTCGCGACCGACTTCACCGCCTGCACCGTCCTGCCCGCACTGGCCGACGGCACCCCGCTCTGCGAGGTGCCGGAGCTGCGCAGCCGGCCGCACGCCTGGGTGAAGCTGTGGAAGCACCACGCCGCGCAGCCGCACGCCGACCGGATCAACGCGCTCGCGCACGAGCGCCGCGAGGCATGGCTCCACCGCTACGGCGGGAAGATCTCCGCCGAGTGGCAGTTCGCCAAGGGCCTGCAGATCCTCGACGAGGACCCGGAGATCTACCGTCGCGCCACGCGGTTCGTCGAGGCGGCCGACTGGATCGTCTGGCAGCTCTGCGGGGTGGAGACCCGCAACATCTGCACGGCCGGCTACAAGGGCATCCGCCAGGACGGCCGCTATCCGTCCCGCGACTTCCTGGCGGCGCTCGACCCGGGGTTCGCCGACTTTGTGGCCAAGCTGGACGGGCCACTGCTTCCCATGGGCGCCCGGGCCGGCGCGCTCACCGCCGAGGCCGCCGCGTGGACCGGCCTGCCCGAGGGCATCGCGGTCGCGGCCGGCAACGTCGACGCCCACGTCACCGCCGCCTCCGCCCGGGCGCTGGTGCCCGGCCACCTCGTCGCCATCATGGGCACCTCGACCTGTCACGTGGTCAACGGCACCGAGCTGGCCGAGGTGCCGGGCATGTGCGGTGTCGTCGAGGGTGGACTCAGCCCGGACGCCTGGGGCTACGAGGCCGGCCAGAGCGGCGTCGGCGACATCTTCGGCTGGTTCGTCGCGCACGCCGCGCCGGCGGGTGTCGACTCGCACGAACGGCTCTGCGAGCTGGCCGCGGCGCAGCCGGTCGGCGCCCACGGACTGATCGCGCTGGACTGGTGGAACGGCAACCGCTCCCTGCTGGTCAACCACGACCTGAGCGGTCTCATCCTGGGGCTGACGTTGGCCACCCGGCCGGCGGACGTCTACCGGGCGTTGCTGGAGTCGACCGCGTACGGCACCCGCATGATCATCGAGGCGTTCGTCGAGGCGGGGGTGCCGATCCGGGAGCTGGTGGTGGCCGGCGGCCTGACGGCCAACCCGCTGCTCATGCAGATCTACAGCGACGTCACCAACCGGCCGCTGAGCCTCATCGGTTCGGCGCAGGGGCCCGCGCTGGGCTCGGCCATCCACGCGGCGGTCGCCGCCGGCGCCTATCCGGACGTCTACGCGGCCTCGGCGGCGATGGGCCGGGTCGACCGCGACGCCTACCGGCCGGATCCCGGGCGGGCGAGGGCCTACGACGCGCTCTACGCCGAGTACCGGACCCTGCACGACCACTTCGGACGCGGCGGCAACGACGTCATGTCCCGCCTCCGCGCGTTGCGCAACGCCGCCGTCGAACGACCGGCGGCACAGGTCGACACGCCGCTGGAGGTGGTCGCATGAGCGCCGAGCCCGGTCAGCAGATCCGGCGGCTGCGGGAGAGCATTGCCCGGCTGCACGCCGAACTCACCCGCTACCGGCTGGTCGCGTGGACGTCCGGGAACGTCTCGGCCCGGGTGCCCGGACAGAACCTCATGGTGATCAAGCCGAGCGGCGTCGACTACGACGACCTCGCCCCGGAGAACATGGTCGTGTGCGACCTCGACGGCGTCGTCGTCGAGGGCGACCTCGCGCCGTCGAGCGACACCGCCGCCCACGCCTACGTCTACCGCGCCCTGCCCGAGGTGGGCGGGGTGGTGCACACGCACAGCGGGTACGCGACCGCCTGGGCGGCCCGCGGCGAGTCGATCCCGTGCCACCTCACCGCCCAGGCCGACGAGTTCGGCGGCGAGATTCCGATCGGTCCGTTCGCCCTGATCGGCGGCGAGGACATCGGCAAGGGGATCGTGGCGACCCTCGCCGGGCACCGCTCGCCGGCGGTGCTCATGCGCAACCACGGCGTCTTCACCATCGGGCGGGACGCCCGCGCCGCGGTGAAGGCCGCGGTCATGTGCGAGGACATCGCCCGCACGGCGCACCTGGCCCGGGCGCTCGGCGCGCCGCTGCCGATGGCGGCCGCCGACGTCGACGCCCTGCACGACCGCTACCAGAACGCCTACGGACAGCGGCCTCCCTCACCGGCGAGCCCCTGAGGGGCCGCCCCGATCGCGCGGCCGTTCCCCGGACCGTCCGCGTCGCACCACCCACCACCACCAGCGCAGGCCGTGCGCCCACGGGGGCGCGCGGCCTCCCAGAACGCTTACCCCGAGGAGATTTGCGGTGAAGAGAATGAGGACACACCCGCCGTCCCGCAAGGTCATCGCGGTGCTCGCCGCCGCGCTGCTCGCCACCGGCGTGGCGGCCTGCGGCAACAGCGACACGGGCGGCAGCGGCGGCGACGACGGCAAGATCACGCTCGGCTTCTCCCAGGTCGGCGCGGAGAGCGGCTGGCGCACGGCGAACACCACCTCGATCAAGGAGGCCGCGACGGAGGCCGGGATCGACCTCAAGTTCGACGACGCCCAGCAGAAGCAGGAGAACCAGATCAAGGCCATCCGCAACTTCATCCAGCAGAAGGTGGACGTGATCGCCTTCTCGCCGGTGGTGGAGTCCGGGTGGGACACCGTGCTCAAGGAGGCCAAGGACGCCAAGATCCCGGTCATCCTCACCGACCGCTCCGTCGACTCGGCCGACAAGTCGCTCTACAAGACCTTCCTCGGGTCGGACTTCGTGAAGGAAGGCCGCCTCGCGGGGGAGTGGCTGGTGGAGCAGAAGAAGGCCGCCACCGGCCCGGTCACCATCGTCGAGCTGCAGGGCACGACCGGCTCGGCGCCGGCGAACGACCGGAAGAAGGGCTTCGCCGAGGCGATCGCGGCCAACCCCAACCTCAAGATCGTCGCTTCCCAGTCCGGTGACTTCACCCGCGCCGGCGGCAAGCAGGTGATGGAGCAGTTCCTGAAGGCCAACCCGAAGATCGACGTGCTGTTCGCCCACAACGACGACATGGGTCTGGGCGCGCTGGAGGCGATCACCGCGGCCGGGAAGGTGCCCGGCAAGGACATCACCATCATCACCGTCGACGCGGTCAAGGACGGGATGCAGGCCCTCGCCGACGGAAAGTTCAACTTCATCGCCGAGTGCAGCCCGCTGCTCGGTCCCCAGCTCATGGACCTGGTCAAGAAGGTGCACAACGGCGAGGAGGTGCCGGCCCGGATCGAGACCCAGGAGACCACCTTCACCCAGGAGCAGGCGAAGGAAGCACTGCCCAACCGCAAGTACTGACCGGACCACGGGGGTCGCGACCCCGCATCCGGAAGCGGCGGCCGGGCCTCGGGCCCGGCCGCCGCGCCCACACCGCCCACCGCCTCATCGACCAGGAAAGGACCCGGTGGCATGACGGGTAGCCATCCAGTGCTGACAATGACCGGGATCAGCAAGTCCTTCCCGGGGGTACGGGCGCTCGACGGCGTGGACTTCCGCCTCCTCCCGGGCGAGGTGCACGCCCTCATGGGCGAGAACGGCGCCGGCAAGTCGACCCTCATCAAGGTGTTGACCGGCGTCTACAGCGCCGACCACGGCACGGTCACGCTCGGCGGCGAGCAGGTGTCCTTCACCGGCCCGATGCAGGCCACCGCCGCCGGCGTGAGCACCGTCTACCAGGAGGTCAATCTCTGCACCAACCTCTCCGTGGCGGAGAACATCTTCATCGGCCGGGAACCCCGCCGGCTCGGCGCGGTGCGGTGGGCGGAGATGCGGCGGCGCGCCCGCGCCCTCCTCGCCCGGCTGGACCTCGACATCGACGTCAACGCGCAGCTCGGCAGCTACTCGCTGGCCGTGCAGCAGATGGTGGCGATCGCCCGCGCCATCGACATCGAGGCGCGGGTGCTGGTCCTCGACGAACCCACCTCCAGCCTCGACGCGGGCGAGGTCGCGCAGCTGTTCCGGGTCATGCGGCAGCTGCGCGACGACGGCCTCGCGATCCTGTTCGTCACCCACTTCCTGGACCAGGTCTACGAGATCGCCGACCGGATCACCGTGCTGCGCAACGGCCAGCTCGTCGGCGAGTACCCGACGAGCGAGCTTCCCCAACTCGGCCTGGTGGAGAAGATGATCGGCAAGGAACTGCGGGTGCTGGAGCGACTCGACGAGCAGTCCCGGCACGACGCCGCGCCGGCGGAGGGCGCACCGCTGCTGGAGGTGCGCGAGCTGGGACGCCGCTCGGCGGTCGCACGGTTCGACCTCACCATCCACGAGGGGGAGGTGGTCGGCCTCGCCGGGCTGCTCGGCTCGGGCCGTACCGAGGTCGCCCGGCTGCTGTTCGGCGCCGACCGTGCCGACCACGGCACCGTCCGGGTGCACGGCACACCCACGGCGCTGCGTACCCCGGTGACCGCCATCGGCCACGGCATCGGCTTCTGCTCGGAGAACCGGCGAGCCGAGGGCATCGTCGCCGAGCTGTCCGTGCGGGAGAACATCATCCTGGCCCTGCAGGCCGCGCGGGGCTGGCTCCGGCCCGTACCCCGCCGCCGGCAGGACGAGCTGGTCGAACGGTACGTGCAGGCCCTGAGCATCCGGCCGGCCGACCCGGACATCCCGGTGGGCAACCTCTCCGGCGGCAACCAGCAGAAGGTCCTGCTCGCGCGCTGGCTCATCACCGAGCCGCGCCTGCTGATCCTCGACGAGCCGACCCGGGGCATCGACATCGGCGCCAAGACCGAGATCCAGCGGCTGGTCGCGCAGCTCTCCGACGGCGGCATGGCGGTGCTGTTCGTCTCCGCCGAGCTGGAGGAGGTGCTCCGCCTCAGCCACACGATCGCCGTGATGCGCGACCGGGAGATGGTCGCGCGACTCACCAACGACCAGAGCATCGACGCCGACCGGATCATGCAGACCATCGCGGCCGGCGCCGGGCACGAAGGGGTGCCGTCATGAGCAACCGAACGGCCGGCTACCGGGCGTTGACGACACACCGGCTCTTCTGGCCGGTCGTCGTCCTCGTCGGCATGCTGGCCGCCAACACCGTCTACCGCCCCGGCTTCCTGTCGGTGCAGATGCGCGACGGTCACCTGTACGGCAGCCTGATCGACATCCTCCGGCTGAGCGCGCCGCTGATCCTGGTCGCGCTCGGCATGACGCTGGTGATCGCCACCGGCGGCATCGACCTGTCGGTGGGCTCGCTCTGCGCCATCAGCGGCGCCATCGCCTGCCTCCACATCAGCCAGCAGCGCGACCAGAACAGCATCGGTGGGGTGTTGACCGCGCTGGCCCTCGGGCTCGGGGTGGCCCTCGTGCTCGGCGCCTGGAACGGCGTGCTGGTCGCGGTCATCGGCATCCAGCCGATCATCGCCACCCTCATCCTCATGGTCGCGGGTCGGGGCCTCGCCCAGCTGATCACGGAGGGGCAGATCCTGACCATCAACTCGGCCCCGTACAAGGCGATCGGCGTCGGTCACCTGCTGACCCTGCCGCTGGCCATCTTCCTCGCCCTCGCCGCGGCTCTCCTGGTCGCCGCGGTGACCCGGCGGACCGCCCTCGGCCTGATCATCGAGTCGGTCGGTGGCAACGCCCAGGCCAGCCGCCTGGCCGGCATCCGGTCCGCGCGGATCACGTTCCTCGTCTACGTGATCAGCGCGGCCTGCGCCGCGGTCGCCGGCTTCATGATGACGGCCAACGTGTCCAGCGCCGACGGCAACGCGGCGGGCCTCTGGGTCGAGCTGGACGCGATCCTCGCCGTGGTCATCGGCGGCACCTCTCTCGCGGGCGGCCGGTTCTCCCTCGGCGGCACCATCCTCGGCGCGCTGCTCATCCAGACCCTCACCACCACGGTGTACGCCATGAACATCTCGCCCCAGACCTCGCTGCTGTTCAAGGCGGTCGTGGTCATCGCGGTCTGCCTCATCCAGGCGCCGGGCTTCCGGGCCCGCTTCACCCGACGCCGGGCCCCGGCGGCCGGGCCCACCCCCGCCACCGAGCAGCCGAAGGAGCAGGTGCCGGCATGACGACCCTCTCCCTGCTGGCCGCGCGTACCCGGTCGCGGCTGCCCCGGCGGCACGTCCCGGTGCTGGCCACCCTCGCCCTGCTGCTGGTCCTGTACGGCGTCGGCGTGTCCCAGTACCGCGCGTTCTCGAACGTCCAGGTCGTCTTCAACGTCTTCATCGACAACGGCTTCCTGCTCGTCGTCGCCGTCGGGATGACCTTCGTGATCCTCACCGGAGGGATCGACCTCTCCGTCGGCTCGGTCGTCGCGATGACCGCGATGGTGTCGGCGTTCCTGCTGCGCGAGGGGCTGCCCGCGGCGCTGGTGCTGCTCGTCGCGCTGCTCATCGGGCCGATGCTCGGCTTCCTGATGGGCTGTGTGATCCACTTCTTCGACATCCAGCCGTTCATCGTCACCCTCGCCGGGATGTTCTTCGCCCGCGGCATGTGCACCTTCATCAGCGGCTCGTCCATCCCGATCACCGACGGGTTCTGGACCAGGATGTCCCAGCAACGCATCGGCAACCCCAGCGGCAACTTCGTCTCGATCAGCGTGCTCATCGCCTTCGCCGTGGTCGCCGTCGCCGCGTACACGCTGGCCTACACCCGGCTGGGCCGCAACGTGTACGCCATCGGCGGCAACTCGCAGTCGGCGCTGCTCATGGGGCTGCCCGTGGGGCGGACCCGGATCGCCGTCTACACCATCAGCGGTCTCTGCGCGGCGATCGGCGGGATCCTGCTGTCCTTCTACACGCTCTCCGGCGCCCCGCTCATCGGCGTCGGCATGGAACTCGACGTCATCGCCGCCGTCGTCATCGGCGGGACCGTGCTGACCGGCGGCGCCGGCTACGTCTTCGGCACCGTGCTCGGGGTGCTGGTCCTCGGGGTCATCCAGACCCTGATCACCTTCGACGGCAGCCTCAACTCGTGGTGGACCAAGATCGTGATCGGCGGCCTCCTCTTCGCGTTCATCCTGCTCCAACGCCTGATCGGAATCCGCTACAAGTGACCGACCAACTCGCGGGAGGCGACCCCATGGCATCGCACGCTGAGCCTGAGATCTGGTTCCTGACCGGCAGCCAGGCCATGTACGGCGAGGACACCCTCCGCCAGGTGGCCGACCAGTCGCGGCAGATCGCGGCGGCGCTCGACGGCTCGGCGCGCATCCCCGCCCGGGTCGTGTGGAAGCCGGTCCTGACCACCAGCGGCGACATCCTGCGGGTCTGCCGGGACGCCGCCGCCCACGGGGCCGTCGGCGTGATCGCCTGGATGCACACCTTCTCACCGGCGAAGATGTGGATCGCGGGCCTGGACGCGCTGCGGACGCCGCTGCTGCACCTGCACACCCAGGCCAACGTCCTGCTGCCGTGGGACGAGATCGACATGGACTTCATGAACCTCAACCAGGCCGCGCACGGCGACCGGGAGTTCGGGTTCATCCAGACCCGCCTCGGTGTGGCCCGCAAGACCGTCGCCGGGCACGTCAGCGACCCGCGCGTGGTGTCCCGGGTGGGCGCCTGGGCGCGGGCGGCCATCGGCTGGTCGGCCATGCGCTCGCTGCGGCTGGCCCGCTTCGGCGACAACATGCGCGACGTGGCGGTGACCGAGGGCGACAAGGTGGAGGCGGAGCTGCGCTTCGGGGTCTCCGTGAACACCTACGGGGTCAACGACCTCGTCCAGGTGGTCGGCGAGGTCACCGACGCGCGGGTGGACGACCTGGTCAAGGAGTACGACGACAGCTACCGGCTGGTCCCCGAGCTGCGCACCGGCGGCGACCGGCACGAGTCGCTGCGCTACGCCGCCCGGCTGGAACTCGGCCTGCGGACCTTCCTCGACGCCGGTGGCTTCCGCGCCTTCACCACCAACTTCGAGGACCTGGGCGGGCTGCGCCAGCTCCCCGGCATCGCGGTGCAACGCCTGATGGCCGACGGCTACGGCTTCGGCGGCGAGGGCGACTGGAAGTCGTCGGTCCTGGTGCACACCCTCAAGGCCATGGCGGTCGGGGTCGACGGCGGCACCTCGTTCATGGAGGACTACACCTACGACCTCACCCCGGGCCGGGAACTGGTCCTCGGCGCGCACATGCTCGAGGTCTGCCCCAGCATCGCCGCGGGCACCCCTTCCGTCGAGATCCACCCGCTCAGCATCGGTGGGCGGGAGGACCCGGTCCGGCTGGTCTTCGACGCCGCCCACGGTCCCGCGGTCGTGCTGGGCCTGGCCGACATGGGGGAGCGGTTCCGGCTCGTCGCCAACGAGGTGGATGTGGTGGCGCCGCCCCATCCGCTGCGCCGGCTGCCGGTCGCCCGGGCCGTCTGGCGCCCCCGCCCGCACCTGGCCGGCTCCGCCGAGGCGTGGATCACCGCGGGCGCCCCGCACCACACCGTGCTCTCGCAGGCGGTGGGCGTGGAGGAACTGCACGACCTGGCCGAGATGAGCCGCACCGAGCTGGTCGTCATCGACGCCGACACGGACCCGCGCCGCTTCGCCGAGCAGATCCGCTGGAACCAGGCGTACTACCGGCTCGCCCGGGGGTTCTGAGCCGGCGGTCCCGGGTCTCGCGACGAAGACCGGCCGGCGGTCACCCGCCGGCCGGTCCCGGTGTGCCGGGGTCGGCAGTGCAGCGGCGCTCAGGCTCGGCGGGAGGCGAGGGCTTGCTCGGCGTACGCCCAGAGCCGGTCGGCGGCGGCGACGTCCACGGCGTGCTCGGCCACCCCGGTCATCGGTTCCGGACCGCCGGGGACCACCGCCGACTCCTGGTTGTCCTCGAAGTAGCGGCCGGTGACCCCCTCGACCAGCGGCGACGCGGCCGGCAGGACGGTGGTGGCGGCGCCCTGGGCCGGGGTCTTGTAGTGCTCCGGCACCGACAGGTTGCCCGCCTCGTCGGTCGTCACCCCGAAGGTGCGCAGGGTGTCCGCGCCGAGGTGACGTTGCAGGTTGGTGATGATGACGCCGGGGGCCAGGGCGTTGGCGGTGATCCCGTCGGCGGCCCAACGCCGGGCGATACCGACGGCCAGCAGGACGTCGGCGGTCTTGGACTGGCTGTACGCGGTCCACGGGTCGTACGGGCGGCGGGCGAAGTGCGGGTCCTCGAAGTCGACACCGGCGCGCAGCTGTGCGCCCGAACTGACCACGACGACCCGCGCGGAGCCCGCGGAGCGGAGGTTGTCGTGCAGGCCCCGGGCCAGCGCGAAGTGCCCGAGGTAGTTGGTGGCCAGCTGCAGTTCCCAGCCTTCCGTGCTCAGCTGGCGGTCCGGTAGCGCCATGATCCCGGCGTTCGCGATCAACGCGTGCAACGGCCCGGTCCACCCGGCGACGAAGGCGTCGACGGAGTCGAGGTCGGCCAGGTCGAGCGCGGCGGCCCGGACCGTGCCCGGACCGGGTCCGGCGAACTCGGCCACCAGGTCGTCCGCGCGGGCGGGGTCACGGGTCGCCACGGTGACCTCCGCGCCGGCGCGGGCGAGGGCGCGGACCGTCTCCAGACCGATGCCCGAGGCGCCGCCGGTGACGATCATGCGGCGCCCGGTGAGGTCGACGCCGTCGATGACCTCCTCGGCGGTGGCGCGGGCGGTGAACTCGGTGGTCAGGCGTGTGCTCTCTGTCATGACAGCAACGCTACGACCGACGGTTCTGGACGAACTATAGTTTGCCGTCCGAGAAAGTTTCGCCAGCGTCCGAAGGGGGTGTGCGTGGACCCGTTGGAGGACGTTCTCTCCCTGACCGGCGCCACGAGTCACCTTTCCGCCGGTATGTCGGCCGGCGGAGCGTGGGCCGTCCGGTTCGAGCCGCCCGCCGGCGTGAAGTTCAACGTCGTACGCCGCGGTGCCTGCTGGCTTCGCGTGGACGGGGTGCCCGATCCCCTCCGGCTGCACGAGGGCGACTGCTTCCTGCTGACCCGGCCGGTCGCGTTCACCCTGGCCAGCGACCTGAGCCTGCCGACCGAGCCGGCGGGGCCCCTGTTCACCGCGGCCGTCGACGGCGTGGCCCGCGCCGGCCAGGGCGACGAGGTGTTCCTCATCGGCGGAGCGTTCTCCTTCACCGACCGCGCCCAGGCCCTGCTGCTCGACGGCCTGCCGCCGGTCATCCGGGTGGCGGCCGGGACGCCGGAGGCCGCCACCGTGCGACGCGCGGTCGCCGAGATCGACGCGGAGCTGCAGCAGGACGCGGCGGGGGCGAGGCTCGTCGCCGAGCACCTGGCCGTCGTCATGCTGGTGCGGATCCTTCGCCTGTACCTCACGCGGGACGCCGGCCACACCTCCGGCTGGTTGGCCGGCCTGACCGATCCCACCGTGGCGACCGTCCTGCGGCGGATGCACGCCCGGCCCGCACACCCCTGGACGGTCGCCGAGTTGGCCCGCAGCGCGGCGGTCTCCCGCTCCACCCTGGCGGCCCGGTTCAAGCAGGTGGTCGGCCAAGGGCCGCTGGAGTACCTCACCGCGTGGCGGGTCGAGCTTGCCGCCGACCGCATCCGCCGCGGCGACGACACCGTCGCCACGATCGCCCGCGACGTGGGGTACGGCTCCGAGAGCGCCTTCAGCGTCGCCTTCAAACGCGCCATCGGTCTCTCGCCGCGCGCCTACCGCGCCGCCGGCGCGCGCGCGGAGCACTGAGGCCGAGACGCGCGGTTCGTCCCGGAGTCCCGCGCGCCGCGGGCCCGGCTGGCCCGCCTGGTCGCCGAGACCGGTCTGGCGGTACGGCCGCAACCACCATGGCCACCGTGGCCGTTCAGCCGCGGTGGTCCGACTTCTCGCCCGCCGCCTCGACGCGGAACGCGGGGTACCGCGCCGCGATGGCCGCGAACTCGGCCAGGGGTGCGTGCCGGTCGACGGGTAGGTGCGGCCGGGCTCCGGGTACCGTCGCCAGGTACCGCGGGTCAGTCCACGAGCACGCCGGGGTTGAGGATCCCGTGCGGGTCGAGCGCGGCCTTCGCGGCGCGCAGGGCCAGGGCGAACGGTTCGGGGCGCTGCCGGTCGTAGCCGGGGCGGTGGTCGCGGCCGACGGCGTGGTGGTGGGTGATGGTGGCGTGATGGCGGTGGAGGACGTCGGTCGCCACGTCCTTGAGGTGGTCCCACACGGCGACCTCGTCGCCCGCCCGGCCGCCGGCCAGAACCGTGAAGTAGGGCGCGGCTCCGTCGGGATAGACGTGGGTGAGGCGGCAGTTGACGGCGGCGGGATGCCCGGTGGCCTCGCGCGCGGCGGCGCCCACCTCGTCGCGGACGGCGTCGATCAGCGCGGGAAGCCGTTTCCAGGTGGCGGCCGTCTCGAAGGTCTCGACGACGGCCCCCATCCGGGCGAGGCCGTCGCGCAGGTACGGCATCCGGAGGAACGCCGAGCGCCAGGCGCCGACCGCGTCGTCGCCCCGACCGCCCGAGGAGGGCGTGCCGCCGTGCGCGCGAGCCAGGTCCAGCGCCTGGGCGAGAGCGGCGTCCACCGGCACGGCGGCCGACTCGAAGCCGAGGACGAGGACGGACGAGCCGTCCCGGGCAGCGCCGGACAGGGCGGCCTCGCCGGCATCGAGCAGGCGGCAGTTGGCGGGGGTGAGGCCGGACTGGGCGATCGTACGAACCGCCCGCAGCGCGGCGGCGAAGTCGGCGAAACGCACCGACGCGGAGGCCCGGTGGCGGGGGCGGTCCTGCAGGCGCATCCACGCCTCGGTGATGACGCCCAGGGTGCCTTCCGAACCGAGGAACAGCCGGTCGGGGGACGGTCCGGCGCCGGAGGCGGGCACCTGCCACGACGTGCCGGCGCCGGCCGGGGTGACCAGTCGCAGGGACTGTACGAAGTCGTCGATGTGCGTGTGGACCGTGGCGTAGTGACCGCCGGCCCGGGTGGCGAGCCAGCCGCCGAGGGTGGAGAACTCGAAGCTCTGCGGGAAGTGCCGCAGCGTCAAGCCGTGCGGCCTGAGCTGGTCCTCCAGTGCCGGGCCGAGAACGCCGGCCTGGATGCGGGCGGCCCGGCTGACGGTGTCGACCTCCAGCACCCGGTCCAGCGCGGTCAGGTCGAGGGACACCACCGCCCGGTGCGCGTCGCCGCGGTACTCCACGCCGCCGGTCACCGAGGAGCCCCCGCCGTAGGGGATCACGGCAACGCCGCGGTCGCCGGCCCACTCCAGGAGGTCGGCCACGTCCTGGTCGTTGCCCGGCCGGGCGACCAGGTCCGGTATCCGCGCCGGCCGGCCGCGCAGGGCGCGGATGACATCCCGGTACGCCTTGCCCATGGCGTGCGCGGCGCGCGCCCCGGGGTCGGCGGTGACCAGCTGCGCGAGGCTCGGCGGCGGCTCGACGGCGGGCCGGTCGATCCGCAGGTCGGCGACCCGAGGGACGGGCAGTGGGCGCGGGAGCGTACCGGGGAGGAGGGCTCCCATCGCCACGCATTCGGCGTCGTCGGGGTGTTCGTCCGCCCAGCCCCAGCCCCACCAGGAGCGGGCACGGGCGGTGGGGCGGGCGGTCACGGCGTCGGCCATGGCCATGACGGTAGCCATCGATCGCCGGGATTGCCGTCCGTTGATCGCCGGCCGGCGTGCTGCCGACTACGATGACGTCATGACCGGGACCCTCGCGTTGACGTTGACGTTGGAGCAGCGCGGTCCGGCCGGAGCGTTCGTGCTGTCCGACGAGCAGGTGTCGGTCGTGGGGGAGGGGCGGCGGACGTTCCCCGTGCGCGTGGATGTCAACGGGGTGACGCTCCCGCTGCGGCTGGCCCGGATGGGCGGGGAGAACCTGATCGGGTTGTCACGTGCGGCGCGGGCGCAGGCGGGCGTGAGCATCGGGGCGACGTACGAGGTCGCCATCGCCCTCGACGCGGAGGCCCGTGGCGTCGAGGTGCCCGACGACCTGGCCGCCGCCCTCGCCGGTGATCCCCAGGCGCAGACGGCGTTCGGGGCGCTGGCCCCCTCGCACCGCAAGGAGTTCGTCCGCTGGGTCACCGAGGCCAAGCGGGAGGCCACCCGGGCGCAGCGCGTCACGAAGACCATCGAGATGCTCCGCGCCGGCCAGCACCGCTGAGCGACCCGGAACGGCGCGGGGCGGGGCCGGTCGACCGACCGGCCCCGCCCGGACGCTGCGCCTAGCGGCGCGGCCGCTGCGGGAGGCGCGGCAGGACGTACGGTGGCCCGCTGTAGATCAGGTCGGCCCTCATCTCCTGGTACGCCCGCTTGGGCTGGTAGTTCTCGTCGTAGATGGTGGCCAGGCCCTCCGGCGGGTCGGTGAACCAGCCGGGCACCCAGGAGTGCTTGTCGGTGAATCCCCAGACGGTGAACGACAGGCAGTGCCGCTCGGCCAGGCAGGCCTGCAGCAGCACGCTGAAGTTCGCGGCCGAGGCCTGCAAGCGCGGGTTGATCTCGTTCGAGTCGCCCGCCTGAACTCCCTCGGTGAGCTGGCTGCGCACGTCGACCTCGGTGAACGCGGTGGCCAGCCCGAGCCCGGCGAACTTCCGCAGCGCCTCGGCGACCTGGAGGGTGTCGAAGTTGCCGTACTGGGTGCCGAGGTGGCCCTGGCTGCCGATGCCGTCGATCGGCACGCGCTGGGCGAGCAGGCTCTTGGCCATGTCGTACACGAACTGGGTCTTGTCGTTGGCCGGGTCGCGTGAGCCGAACGCCTCGATGTTGTAGTCGTTGTAGAACAGCAGGGCGTGCGGGTCGGCCGCGCGGGCCCAGCGGAAGGCGTCGGCGATGTAGCCGGGCCCCAGGTGCTGGGCCCAGAACCCCTTGTAGTGCAGGGTCGACGGGGTGTCCCAGGGGTCACTGACCGCCTCGTTGACCACGTCCCACTGCCAGATCCGGCCCTTGAAATGGGTGACCACGGCGGTGATGTGCCGGCGCAGGATGTCGCGCAGCTCGGTGTCGCTGATGGAGCCGTCGGCCACGCCGGCGGTCAGCCAGCCGGGCAGCTGGTTGTGCCAGACGAGGACGTGCCCGCGTACGCGCTGGTTGTTCTGCTTGGCGAACGCGAGGAGCCGGTCGGCCGGCTCCCAGTTGTAGGTGCCGCGGGTCGGCTCCAGGCTTTCCCACTTCATCACGTTCTCGGCGGTGACCGTCGAGAACTCCGACGCCGCGAGCTGGCGGTACCTCGGGTCGGCGGGGTCGTCGAGGGCGGCCATGTCGACGGCCGTGCCGACGGCCAGGCCGTGGCGCAGCGCGAGGTTGCGCAGGCTCTGGTCGGCCGGGTCGTACGGGCGGCCCGCCGTGGCCGGCGCACTGCTGAGGGTGGCGGCGGTGGCCAGGGCGACCGCGCCGGCGGCTATCCATCGTCGCAGTTTCATGGGTTTTCCTCCGGTGGGGAACGGGTCGACCGGGACGTCGATCCAGGGGGCGCGGACGCACGCGGGTGGCGCGCCGGACGCCGATCAGAGGGACGGTGCGGGAAACCGTGGTAGGTGCGCGGCCGGTCCGATACTTTCGCGCAAACTTCCGGTAACTGAGCCGGAACAATACGAGCGTCGATCCCCCTCGTCAACCATCGGAGGGCGGCGCCGGCCGGTCCGTTCACGGGGTCCCGGTGGGGGACGACCGGGCACGGCAGGGCCTTGACCCGGATCGTGGCAGGTCATAACGTGCCCTCAACCGATCGAAAGTACCGGCATCAGACCGAAAGTCCCTGGACGAAAGGGCGACCGGTGGCCTCGGAAGGCTCCCGGAAAGTCACCATCGCGGCGATCGCGCGGCTGGCGGGCGTCTCGGTGCCCACGGTGTCGCGGGTGGTCAACGGTCGCTCCGACGTCGCGCCGCGGACCCGGGAACGGGTCGAGGAGCTGCTGACCCGGCACGGCTACCGCCGCCGCCGGCCGAGCATGCGGCCCAGCTCCGGTCTGATCGACCTGGTCTTCAACGACCTGGACAGCCCCTGGGCGGTCGAGATCATCCGCGGGGTCGAGGACGTCGCGCACGCGGCCGGCATCGGCACCGTGGTCTCCGCGATCCACCGGCGCAGCTCGTCGGCCCGGCAGTGGCTGGACAACCTGCGCACCCGCTCCACCGAGGGGGTCATCTTCGTGACCTCCACCCTGGAGCCGCCGCTGCAGGCCGAGCTGCGCCGCCTCAACATCCCCGTCGTCATCGTCGACCCCGCCGGTGTGCCCCCGCAGGAGGCGCACACCATCGGGGCGACCAACTGGGTGGGCAGCCTGCGCGCGACCGAGTACCTGCTCGGTCTCGGTCACCGGCGGATCGGCTTCATCGCCGGGCCGCCGCAGCTGATGTGCAGCCGGGTGCGTCTGGACGGCTACCGGGCGGCGCTGGAGACCGCCGGCCTCACCGTGGACGAGGAGCTGATCCAGCCGGGCAACTTCTACCACGAGGCCGGCTTCGCCGCCGGCACCCACCTGCTGCGCCTGCCCGACCCGCCCACCGCGATCTTCGCCGCCAGTGACCAGATGGCCCTCGGGGTCTACGAGGCCGTCCGGCGACGCGGCCTGCGGGTGCCCGACGACGTCAGCGTCGTCGGCTTCGACGACCTGCCGGAGGTCCGGTGGTGCTCCCCACCGCTGACAACCGTCCGGCAGCCCCTGGCGAAGATGGGCCTGCTCGCCGCGCGCACGGTGCTGCGCCTGGCCCAGGGGGAGCGGATCGAGAGCCCCCGGGTCGAGCTGGCCACCCAGCTCGTCGTCCGCGACAGCGCCGCCCCGCTGGTCCCCTGACTCCCACCGACCGCCGATCCGGTGCGACTTCCCTCGGGTGGACCTCGGGCCGCGGCGTCAGCGGTAGGGGCGGCAGGAGGCCCGGACGACCAGCTCGGTGGGGAGCCGGATGTGCGTGTCGCGCTCGACGCCGGCGATCAGGTCGATGAGCAGGCGCAACGCCTCGGCGCCCATGCGCTGCAGCGGTTGCATGATCGTCGTCAGCGGGGGGTTCACCAGCGCCGACTCCGGGACGTTGTCGAAGCCGATGACGGACAGGTCGTCGGGCACCGCGAGGCCCATGCCGCGGGCGACGTCCATCGTGGAGATCGCCGAGAGGTCGTTGCCCGCGAAGATCGCCGTCGGCCGGTCCGGGAGCGAGAGCAGCTCCGCGGCCGTACCGGCGGCGGTCTCGGTCCGGAACCCGCCGACGCGCACGATCCTCTCGTCGACCGCCACGTCGGCGTCGGCCATGGCCTTGCGGAAGCCCGCCTCGCGCAGGCGCGCCGACTCGAGGTCGGGGCGCCCGCTGATGTGCCCGATGCGGCGGTGGCGGAGCGAGAGCAGGTAGTTGGTGGCGAGCACGGCGCCGGCGAAGTTGTCCGAGTCGACGGTGGGCAGGCCGGATGGGCCGGTATGGGGGTCGACGGCCACGACATGGAAGCCGTGCTTGGTCTCGATCACGGTCGGCGTGACGATCACGGCGCCGTCGATGAGGGTTCCGGACAGGCGGGCCAGCGAGCGCCGTTCCCAGCCTATGGCGGCACCCTCGCCGTCGCCGCTCGAGTAGGCCAACAGCTGGTACCCGCTGCCGGCGACCTCCCGGGACGCCCCCTTGAGCAGTTCGGTCGAGAACGGCTCGAACTCGGCGACCAGGATGCCCAGCACGTTCGTGCGGTGGCTGCGCAGGCTCTGCGCCCCCAGGCTGGCCTCGTAGCCCAGCTCGTGGATGACCTGCTGGACGCGCTCCACCGTCGCCTGGGCCACGCCGTAGCGACCATTCACAACCTTCGATACCGTTGCCACCGAGACGCCGGCGGTACGTGCCACGTCCGACATCTTGACGCGCTCGGGGAAGACCACCCGACGATGATAGAGCCGCCGCGTGGGTGCGGTCAGCAGTGACTCGAAAACGTTATCGATACCGATTGACACCCCCTTTCACGGCTGTAAAACTCCCCGCAGGCCGAGTACCGCGACTGCCTGACAGAGGAGAAAATCGATGGCGACGAAGCGGCGTGCAGGTGCCGCCCTGGCACTACTTATGGCAAGCGCTCTCGTCGTCGCTGGTTGCAACAGCGGCGGCGACGAGGGGACGTCCAGCGAGGGTGAGCTGTACAAGAACCCCGTGACCCTGACCTGGTGGCACAACGCCCCCCAGGACGGGCCGGGCAAGACCTACTGGGAGAAGGTCGCCAAGGACTTCTCCGCGCTCCACCCGACCGTCAAGATCGAGATCGAGGCGATCGAGACCAACCAGCTGCAGCGCACCCGGATCCCCGCCGCGCTGCTGAGCAACGACCCGCCGGACGTCTTCATGACGTGGGGTGGCGGCGAGATGGTCGAGCAGGTCGAGGCCGACTACCTCAAGGACCTCACCGACCAGGTCAAGACCGAGGTCGCCAACATCGGCAGCGCGGCCGAGATCTGGCAGGTGAACGGCAAGCAGTACGGCCTGCCGTTCCGCATGGGCATCGAGGGCATCTGGTACAACAAGGACATGTTCGCCCAGGCGGGCATCAGCGCGCCGCCGACCACGTTCGAAGAACTCAACGCCGCGGTCACGAAGCTCAAGGCCATCAACGTCACCCCGATCGCCGTGGGCGCCGGCGACAAGTGGCCCGCCGCCCACTGGTGGTACAACTTCGCGCTGCGCGACTGCTCGATCGACACCCTGAAGAAGGCGTCCAAGGAGAAGGTCTTCGACGACCCGTGCTTCGTGAAGGCCGGCCAGGACCTGAAGGCCTTCATCGACACCAAGCCGTTCCAGAACAACTTCATCGCCACGCCCGGCCAGAACGACCCGACCAGCGCCAACGGCCTGCTCGCCAACGGCAAGGCCGCGATGGAGCTGATGGGCGACTGGAACCGGGGCACCCTGGACAACGTCGCCACGGACAAGGCCAAGCTCGCCAAGTTCCTCGGCTGGTTCCCCGTTCCGGCGATCTCCGGTTCCGCCGGTGACCCCAAGGCGGCCCTCGGCGGCGGCGACGGGTTCGCCTGCTCGAAGAAGGCCCCGGCCGAGTGCGTCGAGTTCCTCAAGTACATCGCCAGCCCCGAGGTGCAGAAGGGCTACGCCGAGACCGGCACCGGGCTCCCCGTCGTCAAGGGCGCGGAGGCCGGCATCCAGGACCCGGCCCTGAAGTCCATCCTGCAGGCCACGTCCGAGGCGAGCTACGTCCAGCTCTGGCTCGACACGGCCTACGGCAGCACCGTCGGCACCGCGATGAACGACGGGATCGTCGGCATCTTCTCGGGCAAGGGGACGCCGGAGAAGGTCGTCGCGGGGATGAAGGCAGCCGCAAGCAAGTGACCTCCACCGACCAAACCCGGTTCCCCGCCGGCGGCGTGTCCGCGCCGCCGGCGGGTCACCGGCCCGCCGGGGGCTCGTCCTCCCGCCGGGCCGAGACCCGCCGTAAGTGGTACGAGATCATCGGGCTCACGACGCCGGCGCTCGTCGTCTACGTGATGTTCGTGCTGGTGCCGATGGGCTTCGCGGTCTACTACAGCCTCTACCGGTGGCGTGGGGTCGGGCCCCCCACCGAGTACATCGGCTTCAAGAACTACACGCTCGCCTTCCAGGACCCGATCTTCCTCGACGCGTTGCGCAACAACGCGATCATCGTGTTCGGGTCGCTGCTGATCCAGGGCCCCGTCGCCCTGGGCATCGCCCTGCTGCTCAACCGCCGCTTCCGCGGGCGCTCGGTGTTCCGCCTGCTGGTGTTCGTGCCCTACGTGCTCGCCGAGGTCACCGTCGGCATCATGTGGAAGCTGATCCTGGCCGAGGGTGGCACGGTCGACGCGCTGCTGCGGTCCCTGGGACTGGGCAGCCTCGTGCAGGCCTGGCTCGCCGACCTCGACGTCGTCATCTGGACGCTGCTGTTCGTCCTCACCTGGAAGTACGTCGGCTTCGCCATCATCCTCCTGCTCGCCGGCCTGTCGAACGTGCCGCACGAGCTGACCGAGGCCGCCGCGATCGACGGCGCGAGCTGGTGGCAGACCCAGCGCCACGTCACCCTCCCGCTGCTGGGGCCGACGATCCGGATCTGGATGTTCCTGTCGATGATCGGTTCGCTGCAGGTCTTCGACGTGATCTGGGTGACCTCGGTGCCCGCGGTGCGGTCGCTCGGGGCCTCCGGAACCATGGCGACGTACATGGTGGACAACGGGTTCTTCGCCCGACTGTGGGGCTACGGCAACGCGGTCGCCGTGATCCTCTTCGTCATCTCGTTCGTCGCGGCGCTGCTGTTCCAGCGCTTCATCCTCCGCCGGGACATCGAGGGCGCCATCACCAGAAGGGCGAACTGACCGTGGCCACGAACCTCGTTCATTCCCCGTCCGCCGAACGCCGGCCGATGTCGTGGGGCACCCCGCTCACGTACGCGCTGGCACTCGCGGTCGCGGCCGTGTCGATCACCCCGATCCTCTACGTGATCGTCGGCGGTTTCCGCACCACCCCGCAGATCGTCGACGACCCGGCCGGCCTGCCCGACCCGTGGGTCCTCGACAACTACACCCGGGTGCTGACGCAGGGCAAGTTCTGGCAGCAGGCGTTCAACAGCGGGGTGATCGCCCTCGGCACCACGCTCGGCGTCGTGGTGCTCGGCATGGCCGCCGCATTCGTGCTGGCCCGGTACACCTTCCGGGGGCGGGAGGGGCTCTACACCTTCTTCACGCTCGGCCTGCTCTTCCCGGCCGGGGCGGCGATCCTGCCGCTCTACCTGATGCTGCGAGACCTGAACCTGATCAATTCCTACTACGCCGTGATCCTCCCGCAGGTCGCCTTCCAGCTGCCGCTGACGATCGTGATCCTGCGACCCTTCCTGTCCGCCATCCCCCGCGAGTTGGAGGACGCCGCGGCGATCGACGGCGCGAGCCGGCTCGGCTTCCTCTGGCGCATCGCGCTGCCGCTGTCGCGGCCCGCGCTCGTCACCGTCGGCGTCCTCGCGTTCGTGGCGAGCTGGAACGCGTTCCTGCTGCCGCTGCTCGTCCTCGGCGATGTCAGCCTGCACACCCTGCCGCTGGGGGTGCAGAACTTCTCGAGCCAGTTCTCCACCGACACCGCGGGCGTCCTCGCCTTCACGTCCCTGGCGATGCTGCCGGCGCTGTTCTTCTTCACCCTCGCGGAGAAGCAGATCGTCGGTGGCCTGCAGGGCGCGGTCAAGGGCTGAGCGACAGCGGTACCAGCACAATCAAAGGAAAGGCACAGCATGACTGAGGTCCACGCGGTGGTGGGCGGGCCGGCGCCGGCCCAGGCAACTCCCGACCACGATCGGCCGGACGGACACACCGGCGAGGCGCGCGTCCGTGACCTGCTCGGCCGGATGACGATCGAGGAGAAGGTCGCGCAGCTCGTCGGCTTCTGGGAGAAGGAGGACGGCGAGGCGGTCGCACCCCTGCAGGGCGAGTTCGGCGACGACGTCAAGCTCGAGGACTTCGCCCGGCACGGACTCGGCCATCTCACCCGGGTCTACGGCACCCGCCCGGTCGACGCCGCGGCCCGCGCGGCCTGGCTGTGGAGATTCCAGCGGGACCTGGTGACGGGCACCAGGCTGGGCATCCCGGCGATCGTCCACGAGGAGTGCCTCACCGGGCTCTCGGCGTGGAAGGCGGCCACCTTCCCCACCCCGCTGGGCTGGGGCGCCGCGTTCGACCCCGAGCTCGTCACCGAGATGGCCGCGGCGATCGGGGCCTCGATGCGGGCGCTGGGCATCCACCAGGGCCTCGCCCCGGTGCTCGACGTGATCCGGGACCCGCGCTGGGGCCGGGTCGACGAGTGCATCGCCGAGGACCCCTACCTGGTCGGCACCATCGGCACGTCGTACGTGCGCGGCCTCCAGTCGCAGGGCGTCCACGCCACGCTGAAGCACTTCGCCGGCTACTCCGCGTCGCGCGCCGGGCGCAACTTCGCCCCGGTGCACGCCGGCCCTCGGGAGCTCGCCGACGTGCTGTTCCCGCCGTTCGAGATGGCGATCCTCGACGGGAACGCGCGCAGCGTCATGCACTCCTACACCGAGATCGACGGCGTGCCCGTGGCCGCCGATCCGACGATGCTGACCGGCGTGCTGCGGGACAGCTGGGGCTTCGACGGCACGGTGGTGTCCGACTACTACGGTGTCGCCTTCCTGAACCTGCTGCACCACGTCGCGGCCGACCACGCGGGGGCGGCCGCGCAGGCGCTGGCCGCGGGAGTCGACGTCGAACTCCCGACGGGCGACGCCTATCTGACCCTGCGCGAGCAGGTGCGGGCCGGCAAGCTCGACGAAGCGCTCATCGACCGGGCGGTGCTGCGGGTCCTGCGCGAGAAGCTGGAACTCGGGCTGCTCGACGCCACGTTCAGCGACGAGCCGCCCCGGGCGGTCGACCTCGACTCGCCGGAGCACCGGGCGATCGCCCGCCGCCTCGCCGAGGAGTCGGTCGTCCTGGTCGCCAACCAGGGCGTCCTTCCGCTGCCCGCGGGCCGGCGCGTGGCGGTCATCGGTCCCAACGCGGACCGGCAGGCCGCGCTCTTCGGGTGCTACTCCTTCCTCAACCACGTGCTCGTCCAGCACCCCGGCGTCGAGACCGGCATCGAGGTGCCGACGGTCCTCGACGCACTGCGTGCCGAGGTCGGCGCCGATCTCGTCACCTGGTCGAGCGGCTGCGACGTGGACAGCGACGACCGGTCCGGTTTCGACGAGGCGGTCGCCGTCGCGTCCGCCGCGGACGTCGCCGTCCTGGTCGTCGGGGATCACGCCGGCCTCTTCGGGCGTGGCACGGTCGGCGAAGGCTGCGACCGGGAGGACCTGGAGCTGCCCGGAGTCCAGCGCGAGCTCGTGGAGGCCGTGCTGGCCACGGGCACCCCCGTCGTCCTCGTGCTGCTCACCGGCCGGCCGTACGCGATCGGCTGGGCGCTGTCGCGCTGCGCTGCGGTGGCGCAGGCGTTCTTCCCCGGCGAGGAGGGAGCCGGAGCGATCGCGGGCGTGCTGTCCGGGCGGGTCAACCCGTCGGGCAAGCTGCCGGTCAGCCTGCCCGGCTCGGCGGGGGCGCAGCCGTACTCCTACCTGCACCCCGCGCTCGGCGAGGGCAGCGAGGTGACCAACCTGCCGGCGACCCCCGCGGCGGAGTTCGGCCACGGCCTGTCGTACACGACGTTCGCGCACACCGGCCTCGGCGCGCCGGCGACGGCACCGACCGACGGGGCGGTGCACGTGACGGTGCGCGTGACGAACACCGGCGCGGTGGCCGGCGACGACGTGGTCCAGCTCTACGGCCGTGACCTGGTGGCCTCGGTGACCCGGCCGGTGGCGCAACTGCTCGGCTACCGGCGGGTCCACCTGGCCCCGGGCCAGTCGGTCACCGTCGAGCTGACGGTCCCCACCACTCGCCTGGCCTTCTCCGACCGCACGCTCACCCGGGTCGTGGAGCCCGGCGACGTCGAACTCTGGATCGGCACGAGCGCCCGCCGGGACACGGAGGCGCTGACCACCCTGGTCGGTGACACCGTGCCGGTCACCACCGACGCTCCGCGCTGGACGACGACCGAGATCAGGTGAGGTCGGTCCGCCGGGCGTCCCCCGTAGACGCCCGGCGGACCGGCACACGCTCAGTGGATGGGCCGTCCTCGGGCGTCCGGCACCCCGGACTTGCGGAAGAAGTAGGCGTTGACCTGGTCCCGCCACTCCTGCGCGCAGCGCAGCTGTTCGTCGAGGCGTTCGCGCACCCGGTCGTACACCCCCGGGTCGAGCCGCCCGGCGAGCCCCTCCCACCGCCGCCGCATGGTGACCACTTGCTCGTACCCGGCGAAGTGGGTGTCGTAGATGTGCTGGATGACGGTGGACCCGTCGTGCAGCAGGTGCCCGTACGGCACGTGGTGGAAGAAGAGCAGCAGCTCGTCGGGGCACCGGTCGGGTGACTCGTACACGTCGCGCCACGGCGGCGGAAACTGCCCCGTGAATCCGGTGCCCGAGGTCCGAGTGCGGTCGACGCCCACGCCGTCCCGATCGGCGAAGTGGTAGGTGCCCCAGGGGGTGTACTCGTAGCCGTCCACGTCGGGGCCGTAGTGGTGACCGGGGCGGACCATGAAGCCGACGCCCAGCGGCGCGGTGTAGCGCTCGTAGGTCCGCCACGAGTCGTCCATGATCGCGTGCAGCGCCCGGCGCACCGGCCCGGGACAGCCCGGCGCCGGCCGCACGAAGGTGAGGTCGATCCACTCGTCGAGCACCGCCACCGGATCCAGGCGGGGATCCCAGGCCAGCCGGCCGAACGCGTACAGGTTCGCCTGCGCGAGCGGGTGCCCGGTCCAGAACGGGTCGTCGCCCACGTTGGAAACCCCCACCAACCCGCCGCCGGCCGCCACGTCGGCGACCGTCGGCCCGCCGTCGCCCCACGGCGCGAACCCGAGCACCTCGCTCCACCAGGGAGCCAGGTAACAGACGTGCCGCTGCTGGCCGGTGTACTCCTGGGTCGCCTGGAACTCCACCGCCAGCCGGGTGTTCGGCATGGCCGCGAGCACCGGGGACACCGGCTCCCTCGGCTGGAAGTCCATGGGCCCGTGCTTCACCTGCAGGATCACGTTGTCGCGGAACCGCCCGTCGAGGGGCGTGAAGTGGTCGTGGGCGGCGCGGGCCCGGTCGGTCGACCGGTCGCGCCAGTCCTGGCGGTGGTCGTAGATGAAGGCCCGCCAGTGCACCACGCCCCCGAACGGCGCCAGCGCGTCGGCGAGGAGATTCGCGCCGTCGGCGTGGCTGCGCCCGTACGCGAACGGGCCCGGCTGCCCCTCGGAGTCCGCCTTCACCACGTAGCCGCCGAAGTCGGGGATGCTCTCGTACACGTCCCGGGTGGTGTCGGCCCACCACGTCCGCACGCCGTCGACCAGAGGATCCGCGGTCGGTAGGCCGCCGAGGGCGACGGGTGCGGCGAAGCTGACCGACAGGTGCACGCGGATCCCGTACGGCCGCAGGACGTCCGCGATCGCGGCGACGTCGCCGAGCCCGTCGGTCAGCAGGCGCGCCTCGGTGGCATGGACGTTCACGTTGTTCACCGAGACCGCGTTGACGCCGCAGGCGGCCAGCAGTCGCCCATAGGCGCCGACCCGGGTCAGGTCGTCGCGCCGGGCGCCGTCCCGCCAGAAGATGGATCCGCCGGCGTAGCCGCGCTCGACCTGCCCCGTCACCGGGTGCACGTCGACGTTGTCCCAGTGGTCGAGCATGCGCAGCCGCACGGCCGGGCGGTGCAGTTCCGTCGGGCGAGTCAGGCCGAACGCCGACTCGCCGAGCCGGACCAGGTGGAACAGGCCGTAGAGCAGGCCGGCGGGCGCCTCGGCCAGCACCACCGTGACCTCGGCGTGCCGGGCCAGCAGGAAACCCTCCTCGCCGAGCGCGCCGGCCCCGTGGCGCCGCTGGTACCCGACCTGGACCGCGGCCGCGGTGACCGGCAGGAGGGCGGCCGGGACCAGCGCGAGCACCAGGTCGTACGGGGTGCCCGCGGCCGGCCGGTCGGGGGACGCCGGCCGCGGCGGGGGCCGGTCGGTGCTGCCGCCGTACCGGGCGCAGGCTCGGGAGATCTCGTCGCGGACCGTGTCGACGAGCACGCCGTCGCCGCAGACCAGACTGTGCCTCGCACCGATGGCGCCGAACGCCTCCGGCGGCAGCCAGGCGGCGTGCACACCGTCCGACCTGGCCGTGTTCACCGCACCTACCGGGTCGAGCGGGCCGATGGCGGCGGCCTCATGCGTCCGCACGGACCACCAGGACCTCCCGCGGGCCGAGCCGGACCGCCTGCCCGCCCTCGATCCGGTCGCCGCTGAGCAGGTCGACACCACCGCCGCAGGCGGCCACCTCGACGGGCTCGGCCCGGTGGTTGAGCAGGAAACGAAGTCGCGCCCCGCCCGGGGTGACCCGCACGGCGGACTCCAGATCCGGCACGTCCGCGTACGGTCCGGCCAGGCCGTGCCGGTCGAGTACCCGCCGGACCACCCAGGACACCCCCTCCTGATCCAGCCCGGCCCCCACGTACCAGCCGTCACCGGCGCCGAAGGCGTTCCTGGTGACGGCCGGGGTGCCGGCGTAGAAGTCGTCCTGGTAGGTGCCCAGGACCTCGGCCCCCTCGGGGATCACCAGCTCGAACAGCAGCCGTGCGGCCACCTCGACCCGGTCGGCGTCGGCCCGCAGGAGCACTGGGTTGACGAATCCCGGTGCGCGGGCGTCCCACTCGTCGACGCGCACGCCCATGAGCCGCCCGAGCGGGCCGGGCACATCCATCAGGAAGGCGTTGTCGTTCTCGTCCACCCGCCCCGACAGGAACGTCGTCAGCACCGAGCCGCCCCGCTCGGCCACCTCCGCGAGCCGCTGCGGGAGGTCGCCCTTGACCATGTGCAGCGCCGGCGCGACGACCACGTCGTAGCGGGACAGGTCCGCCGTCACCGCGACCACGTCGATGTCGACCCCCGCGTCCCAGAGCGCCCGGTGGTAGGCCAGCACCATCTGCTGGTAGCGGACCAGCCGGGAAGGGCCGTCGGAGATCTCCAGCGCCCACCAGCTGTCCCAGTCGAACAGCAGCGCGACCCGGGCCGGGGTCCGCGCGCCCAGCGTCGCCGCGCCGAGCCGGTCGAACTCGGCGCCGAGCTGTGCGACCTCCCGGAACACCCGGGTGTCCGACCGGCCCGAGTGGCCGATGACCGCGCCGTGGTACTTCTCGCTGGCCCCCCGCGAGGCGCGCAGCTGGAAGAACAGCACCGCGTCCGCGCCGTGTGCCACCGCCTGCCAGCTCCACAGCCGCAGCACGCCCGGCCGTTTCAGCGGGTTCACGTCCCGGCAGGCGGTGTGGCTCGGGGTCTGCTCCATCAGCCAGAACGGCTGGCCGTCCTTGAGCCCGCGCATCAGGTCGTGGGTCAGGGCCATCCAGGACGGTGAGCTGTCGTCCGGGGGATAGTTGTCCCACGAGGCGAAGTCGAGGTGGGGCGCCCAGCGGTGGTAGTCGATCGGCCGGTACATGCCCATGAAGTTGGTGGTGACCGGAACGCTCGGGCTGGCCTCCCGGATCGCCGCCTTCTCGTGGAGGTAGTTGGCCAGCATGGCGTCGGACATGAACCTGCGGTAGTCCAGGGTGATCCCCGGGAAGGCCGTGTGGTCCGGCCCCCGCCAGTGCTCGGTGAGGGCCGACGGCGGCTCGATCTGGTCCCAGTCGGTGAAGGTGTGCGACCAGAAGGTGGTGTACCAGGCCGCGTTGAGCGCCTCCAGCGTGCCGTACCCCCGGCGCAGCCAGTCCCGGAAGCCCGCGGCGCACTGGGGGCAGTAGCAGGCGCCGCCGTACTCGTTGCCGACGTGCCACGCGACGATCGACGGGTTCGCGGCGTAGCGCCGGGCGACCCGCTGGGCCAGCTCGGCGGAGAGCCGGCGGAACACCGGGGAACTGGGGCACGAGTTGTGCCGCTGGCCGAACCCGTGCCGCCGTCCCTCGAAGTCCGTGCGCGTCACCTCGGGATGGGCGCGGGCCAGCCACGCCGGGTGGGCGCCCGTTCCGGTCGCCAGGCAGATCCTCCGGCCCTCGGCGGTCGCGCGCGCCACGATGCGGTCGAGCAGCGTGAAGTCGCAGACGTCCGGGGCGGGCTGGGTCAGCGCCCAGTCGAAGACGCCCAGGGTGACGAGATCGATCCGGGCCAGGTCGAAGAGCTGGTAGTCCTGGTCCCACACCGGCTCGGGCCACTGCTCGGGGTTGTAGTCCCCACCGAAGGGCACCTTGGCGGTGACCGGGAGGCTCACGCGGTGAACTCGTTCCGGATCATGGCGATCATCGGGTCGCTGCCACGCAGCAGGGCCAGCACCAGCACCGCGCCCAGCGCCACCAGCAGCGCCTCCGAGGTGACCAGCACCAGGGCGGCCGCCGCGGCCAGCAGGCCGGCGACGCCCAGCGTGCCGACGGGGGCACGCAGGACGAAGAACCGGGCCAGCCGGATGACGTCCCGCACCCGGAAGGCGAACAACGAGGTGATCACCAGCGCGTTGAGGCCGACCAGGGCCGCGCCCGCCCCGACCAGCACCAGCGGCACCGCCCACCAGCGGGGCAGGGCCGCGGCCGACAGGTGGGCGAGGTTGACGGCGATGACGGTCAGCCACAGCAGCAGCGGAATCCAGATCAGCAGGGCGTCCCGGAGGTTGGTCCGATAGCCGCGCCAGAAGACCCGCGCGGGGCGCAGGTCGGTCAGGTCCGGGCGCTGGTGGTGCAGCGTGTAGAACGCGGCGGAGAGAGCGGGTCCGAGCGGGACCGCGCAGGCCGCGACCAGCGGAAGGTTGCTGACGTCCCGATCCAGCAGCGCGAGCGCGACCAGGCCGGGCGCGGTGGTGACCAGCAGCAGCAGTTCCACCACCAGCAGGATGTAGATCAGCGCCGCGGCGCGGGACAGCGGACCGTCGCCGAACTGGCGCCGGGCCCGCACGACCTCACTCATGCCGACTCCTCTCCGGCGGCCTGGCCGAGCAGCCGCTCGTCCGCCCACCACGGCGGGGTCTCGTCAGTGACGGCGGTGATCTCGGCCAGGGTCACCTCGTGCCGGGAGAGGTGCAGGTCGAGCGCGACGCGGCCGGCCACGATCGGCAGGTTCGCGTGCCGCCGCGCGGGCTCGGCCGCCTCCCGCAGGGCGTTCAGCTGGCGAGCGTGCGGGGAGCGCGGCCGCCCCATCTCGCACCACGCCCGCCAGGCGTTGCCCGCCTCCTCGCTGACCGACGAGCGCAGCAGGAAGGCGGAGGTCGCCCCGGGCGACGGCAGCGGCAGGGACAGCCGCACCGTGTGGACCTCGGGGACCGGCTCGCGGCCGGTGACGTCCACGGGCGCCCAGGCCAGCACCGTGATCCGGCCGGTGGAGTCGCGGGTGGCCAGGTGATCCGGGCCGCGCGCGAGGACCTGGTCACCCATCCGGGCCAGGAAGGCGTACAGGTGGTAGGTCGGCTTCTTGACCTGGCGGTGGGTGAGCAGGCCGAAGCCGCCGTGGAACAGCGAGGTCGGCACCCCCTCCTCCTCGAACATGTCGCTGAAGGTCCAGTAGGAGAAGGAGTCGACCAGGTCCCCGCCGGCGGTCACCACCGGGGCGAGGTACGCGGCGTGGAATGCGGTGTCGTGGATCGGGTTGTCCGGCCGGTAGGAGGAGTTGAACTCGGTGATGTGCACGGGCAGCCCCGCCAGGGCGGTGTCGCGCAGCAGTTCGCGCGGGGTGGCGAACTGCTCCAGCAGCCGGGAGGCGGGGGTCAGCGTCTGATGCACCCCGAACGGCACGTGCTGGGCCGGCCCGGAGGTGTAGGCGTGCTTGCTGACGAAGTCGATCGGCACCGACCGGGCGGCGACGAAGTCGGCGAAGCGGGGCAGCCATTCGTCGGCGCCGGGGGAGAGTGCCGGGCCACCGACCTGGAGGTCGGCGTCGACCTCCTTCACGGCGTGCGCGGTCACCTCGTACAGCCGGTGGTAGGCGGCCTCGTCCGCGCCCTGCCAGAAGTGGGTGAGATTGGGTTCGTTCCACACCTCGATCGGCCAGCCGCGGACCTCGTCGAGCCCGTAGCGGTCGACGAGGTGGGTGATCGTGGCCCGGACCAGGTCCACCCACTCGCTCCAGGACCGTGGCGGGGTGACGTTGCCGCGCCACCAGAACACCGTCTGGTCACCGGAGGCGAGGCCGGAGGGCATGAAACCCAGCTCCAGGAAGGGGCGGATGCCGAGTTCGAGGTAGGTGTCGACCACCTGGTCGACGTACGTGAACGCGTGGCGCACGTGCCGTGCCCGGCGGTACTCGTAAGGCCGGTGGACACCCGTGCCGTCGCTCAGCAGCCCGTGGCCGCGGATGTGCCGGAAGCCGATCGCGCGCTGGATCAGCGCCAGCGAGTCCTGGTGGTCCCGCCGCAGGGCGAGGTCGAACCGGCCGGTGCCGACGCAGGCGCGCCAGGCATCGCCCAGCCGGCCCGTGGCCTGATCCGGCACGACGATCCGCATGCCCGTCTCCTCCGCCCTGCGGCCGGCGGTGGTCAGCCGTGGTTCTTCTGGTAGCGGTCGTACGCCTTGTTGACGACGTCCACGTAGGAGCCCATGTTCTTGCCGTTGAGCTCGTTGACGTACGCGTCCCACTCGCCGAGGGCGCGCTGGCCCAGGATGAACTTCAGCGTGTTCGCGTAGACGTAGTCCTTCAGCGGCGTCTCCCAGAGGGTCACCTGCTCGCGTTCGGCGTCGCTGAGCGGGTGCGGCGGCGCGACCGCGTGGTTCGGGCGCGCGTTGAGCACCTTCTGGAACTCCATCTCCTCGGGCGAGAAGAAGGACTGGACCAGCTCGAGGGGGCCGCCGTAGGCGAAGATGCCGTTGTAGAAGCCGAAGTCCTTCTGCAGGTGCTTCGTTCCCTTGGGGTTGAGCCCGATGACGTCGACATCGGCGGCGAGGGTGCGCTTGCCGGACGAGTCCTTGGTGTAGGTGGTGCCCTCGACACCCCACTTGGCGAACTCCTGGCCGGCGTCCGAATACCAGAGCCAGTCGATGAACTGCATCATCGCCACGAAGTTCTTGCTGTCCCGGGCCTTCTTGGAGATCATGATGCCGTTTTCGAGCCGGGGCGCCGGGTTCATCGGTCCGGCCGGCCCGATCGGGAACGGGATCTTGGCCATCCGCGCGTCCGGCAGCGTCGTGGCCATGTCCTTCCGGTAGTCGTTGACCAGGGTCTGGGCGTTGCTGCTGATCACGAATGACTTGCCGCTGGCCAGCTTCTGGCGGGCCTGGTCGTCGGTCTGGGTGAAGGTCTCCGGGTCGAGCAGCCCTTCGGCGACCAGCTTGTGCAGGTACTCCAGGAGCGCCTTGTACTTCTCCGACGCACCGGTGTAGACGAACTTCTTGGCGCTCGCGTCCCAGCTGGTGTGCTGGAAGTTCCAGCCGGCACCTTCCAGGCCGTAGGCGAGGGCGAGCATGTTCAGCAGGTTGCCGGCGGGGTTGGGCTTGCCGAACCGGTCGGAGAACGGGTAGACGTTCGGGTACCTGGCCTTCATCGCCTTGAGCATGGTGTAGACGTCGTCCCAGGTCTGCGGGACCGGGATCCTGAGCTCCTCCAGGATGTCCATCCGGACCGCGAGGGTGTAGTCCTGCCAGGGCTTCTCGTGCAGGCCGGGCAGCAGATAGAACTTGCCGTCCTCCTGCCGCAGCGTGTCGATCTCCGGCTGGAGGCTCCACTTCTCGATGCGGTCCTTGAAGTTCGGCATCAGGTCGAGGTAGTCGCTGACCGGGAGGATCGCGCCCGAGGAGACGTACGCCTCCTCCTGCGGGTGATAGGTCTTGGGAATGATGAACGGGGCGTCACCGGCGCCGACCAGGACGCTGCGCTTCTGCTCGTAGTCGCTCAGCGGCACGGCCACCGGATCGATCTTGACGCCGGTGCGCTTGGACAGCTCCGACCAGAACAGCCAGTCGTCCTTCAGCGGGTAGTTCGGGTGGTTGTTGTAGAGCATCGAGAAGGACACCGGCACGGTGGCCTTGAACTGGTCGCCGACGCCGTACTCGTCCATCGCGCCGGCCCGGTTGTCGCCGAGGTCCTTCTCGTCGGCCTGGTCGTCGCCGCAGCCGGCCATCGAGACGACGGCGGCCGCGCCGGCGGCGGCCAGCAACTGGCGCCGGGATAGCTGGACCATGGGGAGTTCCTTTCGGGTGGGGGAGCGGTGCGGGTGGTGGTGCCGGTGGCTATCCCTTGACGGCGCCGAGCATGACTCCGGAGACGAAGTACCGCTGGATGAAGGGGTAGACCGCCAGGATGGGCAGGACCGTGAGCACGATGGTCACGGACTGGATGGTGGCGGCGGACTGCACGACGTCGCTGGCGCTGCCGAGGCCGCCGGCGGTCGAGGTCGCGTCGGTCGCGCCGGCGATGAGGTTGCGCAGGTACACCGTCACCGGGAACAGGTCCATGCGGTCCATGTACAGGAACGCGGCGAACCAGGAGTTCCAGAAGGCGACGGCGTAGAAGAGGAACATCGTGGCGACCATCGCCTTGGACAGCGGCAGCACGATCCGCAGCAGGATGCCGTACGTGTTCAGCCCGTCGACCGCGGCGGCCTCCTCCAGCTCGACCGGCAGGCTCTCGAAGAACGCCTTCATGACGAGCAGGTTGAACACGCTGATGGCGTTGGGCAGCGCGATGGCCCACACGCTGTTCTTCAACCCGAGGCTGGTGACCAGGACATAGTTGGGGATCAGCCCGCCGCTGAAGAACATGGTGAACACGGCGATCCCGACCAGCACGCTGCGGCCCTTGAGGTGCGTCTTGGACAGCACGTACGCGTAGCAGGTGGTCAGCACGAGTGAGACGGCCGTGGCGACAGCCGTGTACACCACCGTGTTGCGATAGCTCGTCCAGAACGTCGGATCGGACATCACGGCCTTGTACGCGGCGACGTTGAACCCGCGCGGGACCAGGTTCACCTCGCCCGACACGATGTACGCGTTGTCGCTGAGCGAGCGCGCCACGATGGTGACGAACGGGTACAGCGTCACCACCACGACCACGGTCAGGACGATGGCGTTGACCACCCGGAAGACCCGGTAGCCCCGGCCGGTGTCGGGACCGCGGCGGCGGCCGGTCGCGGGGGTGGGCCCGGTCGTGTCGACGTTCACCACAGGCTCGTCCCCACCGCTCGTCGGGAGATGGCGTTCGCCGACAGCACCAGCGTCAGCCCGATCACGGACTCGAACAGGCCGATCGCCGCCGCGTAGCTGAAGTTGTTGGAGACGATGCCGACCCGGAACAGGTAGGTCGAGATCACGTCGGCCGTCGGGTAGGTCAACGGGTTGTACAGCAGCAGGATCTTCTCGAACCCGACCGCCATGAACGTGCCGACGTTGAGGATCAGCAGGGTCATCATGGTGGGCCGGATCCCGGGCATCGTCACGTGCCAGGTCTGCCGCCACCGGCTGGCCCCGTCGATCCGGGCCGCCTCGTACAGGTCCTCGTCGATGGTGGTCAGCGCGGCCAGGTAGAGGATGGTGCCCCAGCCGACGGTCTGCCAGATCTCCGAGGAGACGTAGATGCTGCGGAACCACCCGGCACGCTGCAGGAACGGCACCGCCTCGCCACCGACGGCTCGGATGAGCTGGTTCACCGTCCCGTCGACGGAGACCAGCTGCATGACCATCGCCGCGACGATCACGATGGACAGGAAGTGCGGCAGGTAGGACACCGACTGGACGAACCGCTTGAGCCGGCGGCTGCGCAGCTCGTTGAGGAGCAGGGCCAGCACGATCGGCAGGGGGAAGCAGAACAGCAGGGTCAGCGCACCCAGCGCCAGGGTGTTGACAAAGACGTCCCAGAACGTCGGGTCGGTGAGGAACATCCTGACGTACCGGAGGCCCACCCAGTACTCGCCGAAGACGCTGCCGCCCGGCTGGAACCGCCGGAGCGCGATCACGTTGCCGAGCATCGGCAGGTAGCGGAAGACCAGGAAGAACAGCAGCGGCAGGATCGCCAGCGAGTAGAGCTGCCAGTCCCGGCGTACCGCGTGGCGCCAGGTGCGGCGGCGGACCGGTGTGGGCGGCGGCGCGGTGGCGGCGGCCGGGGTACGTCGGGCCGGCGAGCGGGTCCGATCCCGCCTCTCGTCGGCGTCCACGGCCACCACCGGACCGTCCACGGGCACCGGGTCGGTCATGCGCACCCCCTGCTTCCGGCCAGCAACCGTCCCGCCCGGGGCGCACGCTCCGCGTCGAAACTTTCGGTACTGCCGCGATACTTGTTGCGGGAACTTTAGTGCCTCCCGTCGATGTGTCAAGAGGCGTGGGACAAGCGCTTTCCCGACCGCCGAGCGCTCCGGGGCATCGACGGTGATGCCCCCGGCGATGGACGGACGCCGTCGCGGTGCCGCCGGGAGCCATGGAGTTCTGTGCTAGCGTGCGCCGAAAGTTTCGGCGACGGGCACCGTCCCGTACCGCTACCGCCGCCCGTCCCGGCGCGAGGAGTCGTGGCCATGTTCGACCTTCCCCTCGACGAGCTGAGGCGGTACGCGCCCGCGGTGCGCGAGCCGGCCGACTTCGACGCCTTCTGGCAATCGACGCTGGCGGCCGAGGCCACCCGTCCCGTGCTCCTCGACGTCCGCCCGGAACCGACCGAGCTGCGCCTGGTCGACTCCTGGGACGTGACGTTCGCCGGCTTCGGCGGCGACCCGGTCCGGGCCTGGTACACCCGCCCGGCCGGAGTGGACGCACCGCTGCCCGTGGTCGTGGAGTACGTCGGCTACGGGCGGGGGCGGGGCCTGCCGCACGAGCGGCTGACCTGGCCGGTGGCCGGCTACGCGCACCTGCTCATGGACGCCCGGGGCCAGTCCGGCCGGTACGGCAGCGGGGACACCCCCGATCCGCACGCCGGCGCGGCCGGCGGACCCTCGCCGGCGACCTGGGGCATCCTGGACCCCCAGGGCTACCACTACCGGCGGCTCATCACCGACGCGGTGCGCGCCGTCCAGGCGGCCCGGGCGCTGGCCGGGGTCGACCCCGCCCGGGTCGTCGCCGCCGGCAACAGCCAGGGCGGCGGCCTCGCCCTCGCCGTCGCGGGGCTCGTCCCCGATCTCGCGGCGCTGCTCAGCACGGCCCCGTTCCTGTGCCACCTCCAGCGCGCCGTCGAGATCACCGACGTCGGGCCGTACGGCGAGATCGCGGAGTACCTGGCGGTCGACCGGGAGGCGGAGGAGCGGGTCCGGCGCACGCTGTCCTACGTGGACGGGGTCGCGTTCGCCCGCCGGGCGGCCGCGCCCGCGCACTTCGGGATCGGCCTGCGCGACCGGGTCTGTCCACCGAGCACCGGGTTCGCGGCCTACAACCAGTACGGCGCCGCCAACGGCCGGCCGGAGCCGGTGGACCGGGAGATCCACGTCTACCCGTTCAACCAGCACGAGGGCGGTGAGGCCGTGCAGGTGCGGCGGCAGCTGCGCTGGCTGGCCCGGGTGCTCGGCACGCCGGTCGCGGCCGCACCGGCCGAGGTTGACGGCCGCGCCGGGTGGTCCTAGCGTGCCGGGAGATCGCGGCACTGTTCCGGAAACCTTCCGGCCCTTTCCGGCCGGCTGGTCCGCGCACCCCACGAGCGGAGAGGCGGCCGTGTACACCGACCTGCCCGAGGCGCAGCTGCGCGCCCACCGCAGCGACCTGCGGGAGCCGCCGGACTTCGACGCGTTCTGGGCCGACACCCTCGCCGAGGCCCGGTCCTGCGGCGACCCGGTCGAGGTGACCGCGGTGGCCACCCCGCTGGTCGGGCTGGACGTCTTCGACGTGACCTTCCCGGGCTTCGCCGGGCAGCCGGTGAAGGCGTGGCTGCGGGTGCCCCGGGACGCGCCGGGGCCGCTGCCGGCGATCGTGCAGTACGTCGGCTACGGCGGCGGACGGGGCCATCCGCTGGAGAACCTGCTCTGGGCCGCCGCCGGGTTCGCCCACCTGCAGATGGACACCCGCGGCCAGGGGTCCGGCTGGAGCCGGGGCGACACCCCGGACATCGCCGGCGCCGGCCCGCAGGCCCCGGGGATGACCACCCGGGGTGTCGAGGACCCGCGCCGGTACTACTACCGCCGCTTCCTCACCGACGCGGTCCGGGCCGTCGACGCGGCACGCCGCCTGCCGGCCGTCGACGCCGGCCGGGTCGCCGTGCTCGGCCACAGCCAGGGCGGCGGTGCGGCGCTCGCCGCCGCCGCTCTCGTGCCGGACCTGCGCGCGGCGGTCGCGTACGTGCCGTTCCTGTGCGACATGCCGCGCGCCGTGACGATCACCGACTCCGCGCCCTACCGGGAGATCCGGGACTACCTGGCGGTGCACCGGGACCGCGAGGAGCAGGTGCTGCGCACCCTCGGCTACGTCGACGGGGTCGCCTTCGCCCGCCGCGCCACCGTGCCGGCCCGCTTCTCCGTGGCGCTGATGGACGAGATCGTGCCCCCGTCGACCGTCTTCGCCGCGGTCAACGCCTACCGGGGGCCGGTCGAGCTGGCGGTGTGGCGGTACAACGGCCACGAGGCGGGCGGGATCGACGACGACGCGGCGGCGCTGGAGTTCCTCCGTACCGCCCTCGACGGCTGATCACCCGGAAGATTCCGGAACCGTCAAGCGGTTCGTGGGCCTCACGGCCCGGCTCTGCGCCGTCATCCTCCGGCCGCCGTCGACTGCTCACCTCACCTGGTCAGGGGATACGTCTCCCGACCACGATCCCTTGTGGCGCCGCGAGACTCCGCAACATTTCCGGAAGTTGTTGACAGCGCGATGACGGGCGGCCGATGCTTTCGGCATCGATGCCCATCCATCACCGCCGATGCGGACCACCCGCGACCTGAGCCGTCGAGAGAGGAAGAACGCAGATGACCGACGCCCCCGTCCGCTCGAGAACCCGCAGACCCGGACGCCTCCGAATGCTCATCGGCGGCGCCTGCGCCGCCGTCCTGGTCACCGCCGGCGCCACGGCCCTGCTGTCCAGCCCCGCGCAGGCCGAGACCGTGACGTCGAACTCGACCGGGACGAACAACGGCTACTTCTATTCCTTCTGGAAGGACAGTGGCAACGTCTCCATGAACATGGGTAGCGGCGGCCAGTACAGCACCCAGTGGAGCAACGTCAACAACTTCGTCGCCGGCAAGGGCTGGAATCCCGGCGCACGGCGGACGGTGACCTACTCCGGCACGTTCAACCCGTCCGGCAACGCCTACCTGACCCTCTACGGGTGGACGAGGAACCCGCTCGTCGAGTACTACATCGTCGACAGCTGGGGCACCTACCGGCCCCCGGGTGGCCAGGGGTTCATGGGCACGGTCACCAGCGACGGCGGCACGTACGACATCTACCGGACGCAGCGGGTCAACGCGCCCTCCATCGAGGGCACCAGGACCTTCTACCAGTACTGGAGCGTCCGGCAGTCGAAGCGGGTGGGCGGCACCATCTCCGCCGGCAACCACTTCGACGCCTGGGCCCGGTACGGGATGAACCTGGGCAGCCACGACTACCAGATCCTGGCCACCGAGGGTTACCAGAGCAGCGGCAGCTCCAACATCACGGTCGGCGGCGGCGCGCCCGGCACGACGACCCCGCCGCCCGGCGGCGGCGGCGGTTGCACGGTCAGCGTCAGCCGCGCCGACGAGTGGAGCGACCGGTTCAACGTGAACCTCTCGGTCAGCGGCAGCAGCAACTGGGTCGTCACCATCCGCACGAACGGCGGGCAGACCCTGCAGAACAGCTGGAACGCCTCGATCAGCGGCACCAGCGGCACCCTCACGGCCCGGCCGAACGGCAACGGCAACAACTTCGGCATCACGCTCTACAAGAACGGCAACAACACCACGCCCACCGCGAGCTGCGCGACCGGCTGACCGGCGTGCGGGTGGGGTACCGCCGACCTGCCGGCGCGCCCCACCCGCCCGCCCGACCGCCCGTCGGCCCGGGCGATAGGGTGCGGCGGTGGAGGAACTGAGTCACCTGTTCCGGCTGGCCGCCGACCACGCGGCGGACTACCGGCGGTCGTTGCCGGATCGCCCGGTCGGCGTGCCGGTCGACCGGGCCGCGGTGACCGAGGGCTTCGCCGGCCCGCTGCCCTCCGGCCCCTGCCCGCCCGAGCAGGTGCTGGCCGAGCTGCTCGCCGCGGCCGAGCCCGGTCTCGTCGCCTCCGCCGGCCCGCGCTACTTCGGGTTCGTGGTCGGCGGCGCGTTGCCGGCGGCGACCGCGGCCGACATCCTCGCCGCCGGTTGGGACCAGCTCGCGTTCAACGCGGTCACGTCGCCGGCCGCCATCGCCGCCGAGGCTGCGGCCGGCGGCTGGCTGAAGGAGCTGCTGGGCATCCCGGCATCGGCGTCGGCGGGCTTCGTCACCGGCGCCCAGGCGGCGAACACGGCCGGGCTCGCCGCCGCCCGGCACCAGGTGCTCGCCGACGCGGGCTGGGACGTGGAGCGGCGTGGGCTGCTCGGGGCGCCACCGATCCGGATGATCGCGGGCGACGAGCGGCACGGCACCATCGACCGGGCGCTGCGTCTGCTCGGTCTCGGGACGGATGCGGTGGAGCCGGTGCCCACCGGGCCGAACGGCGCCATCGACCTCGCATCGCTGCGGGCCGTGCTGCGGGCCGGCGCCCCGGGACCCACCATCGTGTGCCTGCAGGCCGGCAACGTGAACACCGGCGCCTGCGACGAGCTGCGCGAGGCGTGCGAGCTGGTCCAGCGGCACGGCGGGTGGGCGCATGTGGACGGGGCATTCGGATTGTGGGCCGCGGCGAGCCCGGCCACGCGGCATCTGGTGGACGGGCTGGAACTGGCCGACTCGTGGGCCTGCGACGGCCACAAGTGGCTGAACCTGCCGTACGACTCGGCCTTCGCGTTCTGCGCCCGTCCCGACGTGCACGCCGCGGCGATGTCGTACGCCGCCGCGTACCTGGTCGGTTCCGGCGGCGCGCCGGTGGGCGCGGACCTTACCGCCGAGTCCTCGCGCCGGGCGCGGGGGTTCGCCGTCTGGGCCGGCCTGCGGGAGCTGGGCCGCGACGGCGTCGCCGCGCTGGTGGACCGCTGCTGCGCGCTGGCCCGCCGGTTCGCCGAGGGACTGACCGCGGCCGGGTTCGAGGTGGCGAACGACGTGGTTCTCAACCAGGTGCTGGTCGGCTTCGGCGACGACGCGCGCACCGACCGGGTGGTGGCGGCGGTGCAGGCGGACGGCACCTGCTGGGCGGGCGGCACGACGTGGCGGGGGCGGCGCCTCATGCGCCTGTCGGTGTCGAACGCCACCACCACCGAGGCGGACGTGGACCGCTCGCTCGCCGCGATCATCCGCCTTGGTGCCGGTACGGGTTGAGTGCGGCGTCAGCGTGCGGTGGTGGGCCGCGGGCCGTCCTGGCCGGCGGGGATGAGCCGATCGGGCGCGGGCGGGACGTCGTGGCGCCCGGCATCCAGGTCGGTGAGGTCACCGGCGGCGTTGATGAGACCGATGTGTGAGAACGCCTGAGGGAAGTTGCCCAGGGCTTCCCCGCTGTACGGGTCGATCTGCTCGGAGAACAGGCCCAGGTCGTTGGCCCGGGCGGCGAGCCGCTCGAAGAGCTGCCCGGCACGCGCGCGCTCACCGGCCAGCGCCAGGCAGCTGACCAGCCAGAAGGAGCAGATGAGGAAGCCGGCGGGGTCGCCGGCCCAGCGGCGCAGCAAGCCGTCGTGGGACAGTCTCTCCTCGATCACCCGGATCGTGGAGCGCATTCTCGGGTCGCCGGCGGGCAGGAACCCGACCAACGGCATCAGCAGCACGGACGCATCCAGTTCATCGCTGTCGAACGCTCCGGTGTAGGCCGTCAGCCGGTCGCTCCAGCCCTGGGTCAACACGGCTCGTCGGACCGCGTCCCGTGCCGCCGCCCACCTGGCGACGTCCGCCTCGGAGCCCAGGTGTGATCCGAAGCGGACGGCTCGGTCCAACGCCGTCCAGCACTGCACCTTCGAGGACACGTAGTGGCGTTCGGCGTCGCGCGCCTCCCACATCCCGGCGTCCGGCAGGGGCCAGTCCCGCGCGGCCCGCTCCGTCATCGCGCGCAGCAGCTGGCGGAGGTCCGGCGGCATCGGGTCGAGGTACTCCCGCATGAGCCAGGCGGCGCTGAGCGGCTCACCGTGCACATCGTTCTGCCGTTGTCGCCACGCGTCGTTGCCCACCAGCACCGGGCGGCTGCCGGCGAAGCCGGCAAGGTGCTCGAGGTGGTGCTCGGTGAGGTCCCGTTCACCCTCGACCCCGTACATGATCGGAACGATGCCGTCGTTCATGCCCATCGACCGCGTCAACCAGCCGACGTGCAGGTTGAGCTCGTCGGTGCAGGCCACGCGCCAGAGCGCCTCCAGGCTGAAGCTGAAGTCGCGGACCCAGGCGTAGCGGTAGTCGTAGTTGCGTTCGCCGCCCAGTTCCTCGGGCAGCGACATCGTCGGTGCGGCCACCACCGCGCCACTGGGCCGGTAGGTCATGCCCTGCATGACCAGCGCGCTGCGTCGCACCTGCTCCCGGTAGCGGCCACGGTAGTCGTGCAGGCCCATCCAGGAACGCCAGCCCGCGGCGGCGTCGTCGATCACCTGTTGGGCGTCGAGCACCGCCGGCGGGCCGGCGTCGTAGGCGGGCGCGTACCCCAGGGTGAAGTGACATTTTTCGCCGGCCCGTACCGTGAACGACGCGGACGCCTCTCCGACCTCGCAGGCCAGGGGGACGGTCGACCGCAGGTCCAGCCGGGCCGACGCGGCGCTGGCGACCAGCGCGCCGTCCCGCCGCTCGAGCAGGGGAACCATCCGGCCGTACTCGAACCGCGGCCGGTAGTGCAGTCGCAGCGGGACCTCGCCGGAGAGCCCTCGCACCACCCGGGCCAGCAGCCTGGGCGAGTGCAGGCCGACCTCGTGGCCCCGCGCTCCCGGCTCGAGGGCCAGCGCGTCGATGAGGGCCACGCTGCCGGTCGCGGTGGTGAAGACGGTACGGAGCACGAGAGTGTCGGTCAGGTAGGCACGGCTCGTGCTGAACCCACCCTCGGGACGGATCACCCAGTGCCCGGCGTCGTCGTCGAGCAGACGGGCGAACGCCGACGGAGCGTCGAACCGCGCGGGACACCACCAGTTGACCGACCCGGACCTGTCCACCAGCACGGCGCTACGGCCATCGGCCAGGAACCCGTGGTCCGCGATCCGTCCGCACGCCATGAGGCGGACTACCCCCGCGGCCCACCGGTACGCCGGGCATGGTCGGGGGACACCGTGAGGGGCGCGCCCGTGTCCTCCCGCCGGTGAGCGTCAGGGCCAATGGTCTGACGCCAAGCTGGCACAGAACCTGAGCCAACATGGCTTGTCTGTGTGCCAAACGTGTGCCAGACTGGCACCATGGACCTGACCTCGTATGTGAACAACCTCGGACGGGAGTTCGCCACCCTCGCCGAAGCCGGCGGCGAGGAGGCGCGTGCGCTGGTCGAGCGCCTGACCGGCTCGCTCGAGTCGGCGATCCGGATGACGCTGCTGGACGCGCTGTCGGCCGCCGCCGACGAGATCACCCGGGACCTGGCTCCGGGCTCGGTGGAGCTGCGCCTGCGGGGACGCGACCCGCAGTTCGTCGTGACGGCGCCACCCGCCGAGCCGCTCGAGCCCGTGCGCGAGGACGCTGCCACGACGGCTGGCGGCCCGCCGGCCGGCGAGCTGCTGATCGCCGAGGAGGGCCCGGCCGCGCGGATCAACGTACGCCTGCCCGAGCAGCTCAAGGCCGCGGTCGAGGAGGCCGCGGCCAGGGAGGGGCGCTCGGTCAACGCCTGGCTGGTCCGGGCGGCCGCCGCCGGCCTGCAGCGCTCCGACCGCGATCAGCGTCCCGCGCCATCCGCCGGTGGCAAACGGGCCAGGCAGCACTTCACCGGCTGGGTGCGCTAGCCGCGCCGCACGCTCTCCTCACTTCACGTCCCCGACCTGCGGGGACGCCTCACCTACCCATGATGCGGGGACAACCATGCCCAATTTCGAGACTCCCGAACCGATCTCCGTCACGCTCGAACTCGGCGTCGGCGACCTGCGGATCTCCGCGAGCGACCGGACCGACACCGTCGTCGAGGTCCGCCCGAGCGACGAAGCCGACGAGTCCGACGTGAAGGCCGCTCAGCAGGTCCGCGTCGACTACGCCAACGGCACCCTGCGGATCACCGGCCCGAAGTCGCGTGCCTTCGACTTCTCCCGCAAGACCAGGTCGGTCGACGTGTCTATCGAACTGCCCAGCGGTTCCCACGTGTCCGCCGAGATGCAGGTGGGCGACTACCGCTGCGCCGGCCGGCTCGGTCAGTGCCGCCTCAAGACCTCCGTCGGCAAGATCTGGCTCGAACGGACCGGCCCGCTGCGCGTGAGCACGTCCGCCGGCCACGTCACCGCCGACACCGTCGCCGGCGACGCCGAGATCTCCACCGGCTCCGGCAAGGTCCGGATCGGCGAGGTCCAGGGCACCGCGGTCGTGAAGAACTCCAACGGCGACACCACGGTCGACACGGTCACCGGCGACGTGCGGGTGCGCGCGGCCAACGGCGACATCCAGATCCGACGGGCCGGCGCCGGCGTCGACGCGAAGACCTCCAACGGCAGCATCAGCCTCGGCGAGGTGGTCCGTGGCACGGTCGTCCTCGGCACCGCCATGGGCGACCTGGACATCGGCATCGCCGCCGGCACCGCCGCCTGGCTGGAGGTGAACACCGGATTCGGACAGGTGCGCAACCAGTTGGAGGACACCACCGGACCCGACCGGGCCGACGAGACCGTCGAGATCCGCGGCCGCACCTCGTGCGGCGACGTCGTCGTCCACCGCTCCTGATCCGCTTCCGGCCCTGGGAAGGGAAACCATGACCATCACGCCACCCCCGCCGGCGATCGCCGCGGCCGGGCTACGCCGCTCCTTCGGTGACCACGTCGTGCTCGACGGCCTCGATCTGCACGTGCCACGGGGAACGGTCTTCTCGCTGCTCGGCGCGAACGGAGCCGGGAAGACCACCACGGTCAAGATCCTGTCCACGCTGCTCCGCGCCGACGCCGGCGACGTCCAGGTCGCGGGGCACGACCTCGCCCGCGAACCGGACGCGGTGCGCGCCGCGATCGGTGTCACCGGTCAGTTCTCCGCCGTGGACAAGCTGCTCACCGGCGAGGAGAACCTGCGGCTCATGGCGGACCTCCACCAGCTCACCCGGGGCGAGGGCCGGCGGCGGACCGCCCAGCTGCTGGAGCAGTTCGACCTGGCCGAGGCGGCCAGGAGGCCGGCGTCCACCTACTCCGGGGGGATGCTGCGGCGGCTCGACCTGGCGATGACCCTGGTCGGCAGCCCGCAGGTGATCTTCCTCGATGAGCCGACCACCGGACTGGACCCGCGCAGCCGCCGGGCCATGTGGCAGATCGTCCGGGACCTGGTGGCCGGCGGCGTCACCATCTTCCTGACGACGCAGTATCTGGAGGAGGCCGACGAGCTGGCCGACCGCATCGCGGTCCTCGACCGCGGCCGGGTGGTCGCCGAGGGAACCGCGGAGGAACTGAAGCGGCGCATCCCCGGCGGACACGTCCGACTGCGGTTCGCCGACCCGCAGTGCCTCGACGCGGCCATGCGGGTCCTGAACCAGGCCTCCCGCGACAACGACGCGCTGGCCCTGCGGGTGCCCAGCGACGGCAGCCTGGGCTCGCTGAGGACCCTCATCGGCCGGCTCGACGACCAGGCCATCGAGGTCGACGAGCTGTCCGTGCACACCCCCGACCTCGACGACGTCTTCCTCGCCCTCACCGGCGACTCCGCCAAGGAGAAGGTGACCAGCTGATGAGCACCACCGCCCTCGCCGGGCCGCGCCCGGTCGACCTCCGCTTCCACCCGCTGCGCGACTCGGTGACGATGCTGCGCCGCAACCTCAGGCGCATGCTGCGGTACCCGTCGATGACCTTGATGCTCGTCGGCATGCCCGTCGTCTTCCTGCTGCTGTTCGTCTACGTGCTCGGCGGCACGCTGGGCGCCGGGCTCGGCGGGACGGTGGACGGCGGCGCGGCCGGCGGGCGCGCCGCGTACGCCAACTACGTCGCCCCGGCGATCATCCTGATGACCGTGGCGGCCACGGTCCAGGGAACCGCGATCTCGATCGCCATGGACATGACCGAAGGCATCATCACCCGGTTTCGCACCATGCACATCGCCCGCGTCTCGGTGCTCACCGGGCACGTCCTGGGCAGCATGATCCAGGCAGCGTTGAGCCTGGCGATCGTGATCGGCGTGGCGGTGCTGGTCGGCTTCCGTCCCACCGCCGGGCTCGGCGCCTGGCTGGCCACGGCCGCTTTCCTGCTGGCGGTGACCTTCGCGCTCGTGTGGCTGTCCGTCGCCCTCGGCCAGGTGAGCAAGAGCGTCGAGACCGCGAGCAACCTGCCCATGCCCCTCATCCTGCTGCCCTTCCTCGGCAGCGGGTTCGTCCCCACCGACTCCATGCCGGCCGGCCTGCGCTGGTTCGCCGAGTACCAGCCGTTCACGCCGGTCATCGAAACCCTGCGCGGCCTGCTGATGGACGAGCCGATCGGCAACAACGGGTGGATCGCGCTCGCCTGGTGCGCCGTCATCGCGCTGGGCGGTTACCTCTGGTCGAAGCGACTGTTCAACCGCGAGTCCTGACCCCGCTCGGTGGGGCGACGAGGACCGCGTGGCCCGGGCGCCGTCGGCGAGCAGCCGACGGCGCCCGATGGGCGCAGGTCAGTCGGTGCCGAGCGGCGGGCGAGCCCCGCTCGTCCAGGAGTCCTTGACGAACACGATCCCGTCGGTGCTGGCCACGTGGGACGGATCGAGCGGGGCGTAACCGAACCAGGGGGACACCCGGGCCGTGGGCGTCAGGTCGGCGAGGGCGGTGGCCAGGCGGCGGGCGTCGACGAGGCAGCGGTCCTCGGGCAGCGCGTACAGCAGCCCTTCGAGGGTGTCCGGGGGCGGGGTGTCGACGCCCTGGTGGCGGATCGTGCCGAGGGCCGTGGCGAGGAAGGCGTACCCGTCGCCCAGGTGGGCGCCGACGATCGCGCCGGCGCTCCACCATTGCGCCGGCCGGCCGCCCATCCGCATCGTGCTCCTGTTCCGCTGGAGGTGGCCGTTGTGGGCGTTCACCAGCGTTGGCCCGCGTTCGGCGAGGGCGAGCAGGTTGGCGGCCATCATCGAGTCCCGCACGCCGAGCAGCCACGCCATGCGGCTCGGTGACGTGTCGGCCATCCAGAAGTGGTAGCGCAGCAGCCCTGTGGCGGTACGCGCGTACAGGCGCGCCCGGTCCCAGTCCTCCCGCGGGGACGCCGCGACCAGGTGTGGTGTCTGCGCGTCGAGCAGGGCCACCAGGTCGTCGGCGAGCAGGCGCAGCCGCGCGGCCTCGGGCGTCTGCCCCACGGACCGGGACGGGTCCATCATGGCGGCGGGGTTCGTCCAGCGGTCGTCGGCGCCGAGCAGGCGGTCGAGCGTGGCGGCGTCGCAGGGGAGCAGGTCGGGGTCCACCCAGGCGGTGAGGTAGGCGTGGAGGGTGGTCAGGGCCTGCCGGGGGCTCGCGGCGCCGGTGATCTCCAGCGGCCCGTCGAACCCGGCGAAGCGGACCTGCTGTGCCGCGGGCCGACCCTCGTTGTACGCACGCATCCACCGCACCAGCTCGCGGTTGCCGGGGAAGGCGCCCCACTCGTGGCTGAAGCCGCGCTCCATGACCTCGTCGAGGGTGCCGGCGCCCGAGGTGACGTGGTCGTCCACGAGCAGGCCCATCAGGCAGTCGCTCTCGATCGCGATGGTCCGGTAGCCGTCCCGCTCGACGAGTTGCCGGAAGAGATCGTTGCGCAGGCCGAGCAGAGCCTCCTCGCCGTGGGTGGGCTCGCCGAGCGCGAGCAGCCGCGGCCTGGCCGGAAGCAGGCGCAGGGCGGCAGCAGCGTCAACGGGATGGGCGGTGGCTTCGATTCCAGCAGTCATACTCTCAACGCTATCGTTGAACCGCCGGTGGAGACTTTCGCGCGATCTGAGCGGGGCGATGAGGCAAAACCTTCAACACGGTGGTCGGCTGCGGCCGGTTGACCTGGCGCGCGCGCACGGTCTGTCCGCGCAGGCGGTCCGGAACTACGAGGCGGCCGGCATCCTTCCGGGCGCCGACCGCACACCGCACGGCTACCGCACCTACACGCCCCGGCACGCGCAGGCCCTGCGCGCTTTCCTCGCCCTCGTGCCCGCGCACGGCCATCAGACGGCCACGTCGATCATGCAGGCGGTCAACCGGGGCGCGATCGAGGACGCCCTCCGACTCATCGACGAAAGCCACGCCCAGCTTCTCGCCGACCGACGGACCCTCCGGGCCGTCGAGGTCGCTCTTCGCGACCTGGAGCCGGTGCCGCCGGAACGCGCCGACACGTTCGTCGGTCCGCTGGCGAGAAGGCTCGGCCTCCGCCCGGCCACCCTGCGCAAGTGGGAACGCGCCGGCGTGGTCCAGCCGCGCCGCGACGCGCGGACGGGCTACCGGGTCTACCGCGCGGCCGACGTGCGTGACGCCCTGCTGGCTCACCAGCTCAGGCGGGGTGGCTACCGGCTGGAGCAGATCGCCCCGCTGATCGCCCAGGTCCGCTCCGCGGGAGGCGTCGCGCCGCTCGAGTCGATGCTGAAGGACTGGCACGCCCGCCTCTCGGCCAGGAGCCGCGCCATGCTCGCCGGCGCCGCCGCACTGGACGCCTACCTCACCGGTTGGCCGGCCCCGCCCCGAGACGGGGCGACGACGGACCTCTCCACCAGGTAGCGCCCGCCGATCGTCGGCCGCCACCCGCCCGCGCCGTGGCTCACCCGGTCGGTCTACTTGCGCGGTGCGTTCCGGCAAGCCACCCGGCGTCGACGCCTGATGGGCCTACGGTGGAGACCGTTGCGAGGTGGGCCCCGGTCCCGGGCCGCACATCACCTCGTGGGTACAGCCGGAAGGCATCGATGGCCGAGACAACCGCGCCGGACCGCGTACGGAACGCCGGGGCGTGCCCCGGCGGCCACCGCTGAGATGGACTGGGCCGGATGGGCAGTGTTCGGGTTGGTCGCCACCGCCGCGCTCACCGCGGCGATGATCACGGCGCAGATGGCGGGGCTCAGCCGCCTCGACCTTCCCCTGGTGCTCGGGACCCTCGTCACCGAGGATCCCGACCGGGCCCGGGTCGTCGGCTTCTTCATCCACCTCGTCGCCGGCCAGGGCTTCGCTCTGGGGTACGCGGCCGCGTTCGCCCTGCTGCACCGCGCCACCTGGTGGATCGGTGCGCTGTTCGGCGGGCTCCACGTCGCGATCGCGCTGACGGTGCTCCTCCCGTTGCTCCCAGGCGTCCACCCGCGGATGGCCTCGCAGCGGGCCGGCCCGTCCAGCACGGCCGTGTTGGAGCCGCCCGGCCTGTTCGCCCTCAACTACGGCGTCCAGACGCCCACCGTCGCGGTTGTCGTCCACGTCATCTACGGGGTCGTCCTCGGGCTGCTCCTGCGGGCCGGTTGAGCACCACCGGCGCTCGGCGTCGGCTGCTGCCCGCGGGAGCCCGGCGATCGGCTGGCCGGCCGTGACCGGGCCACCGCAGCCCCCGGCGCCGATCAGCGACTACGGGTTGCTGGGCGACACGCGCACCGCGGCCCTCGTCAGCGGTGACGGGGCGATCGACTGGCTCTGCGTACCCCGCTTCGACGGTGAGCCGTTGTTCGGACGCCTCGTGGGCGGCCCGGCGGCGGGCACGTTCCGGGTCGGCCCGGCCGCATCCGCCACGGTCGTCGCGCGGCGCTACCGGCAGGACACCGCGACGATCGAGACGACCTGGGCGCTGGGCGACCGCCGGCTCACCCTCACCGAGTCCATGGTGGCCGAGGTCACGGGACGGCTGTTGCCCTCGACGCTGCTCGTGCGGCGTCTCTCGGCCGAGGGCGGAGCGGTGGACGCCGTGGTCGAGTTCGATCCGCGTCTCGGCGTACGGCACCGCCGGCCCCGGGTCCGCCGCCGCGGCGGAGTCCTCGTGTGTGAGTGGGGGGCGCTGGCCGTGTCCCTGAGCTGCGCGCCCGAGCTCGCGGTCGAACCGGGCCGGGTCATCCCCGTCGAGGTGGCGCCGGGCAGTCCGGTCACCCTCGTCCTCGCCGTGGCCAACCGCGAACCGCTGATCCACGTCGAGCCCCAGGCGGCCTGGGACCTCCTCCTGGGAGACGAGGCCCGCTGGCGGGCCTGGACGGCCGGGATCGACGGCTCGCTGCCGTTCCGCGAGGACGTCGTGCGCAGCCTGCTCACGTTGCGGTTGCTGACCTACTCCCCGTCGCAGGCTCCGGTCGCCGCGCCGACGACCTCGCTGCCCGAGGATCCCGGAGGGGTGCGGAACTGGGACTACCGCTATGTCTGGCCCCGGGACGCCAGCATCGGGGTCAACGCGTTCCTCGGCGTCGGCAAGCTCGACGAGGCCCACGGCTTCCTCGCGTGGCTGCTCCACGCCAGCCGGCTGGACCGGCCGCGCCTGCCGGCGCTGTTAACCCTGACCGGCCGCCGCGTGCCACGGGAGCGGGAGCTGGCCGGCTGGCCCGGCTACCTCGACAGCGTGCCGGTGCGGTTCGGCAACGGCGCCGCCGACCAGCACCAGCTCGACGGCTACGGTTGGGTGGTCGACGCCGCCTGGGTGTTCGTCCAGGCCGGGCACCGTCTCTACTCCGAGACGTGGCGGGCCGTGCGCGGCTTCGCCGACGTCGTCGCCGGCCGGTGGGGGGATCCCGATGCCGGCATCTGGGAGGTCCGCGAGGCCGGCCAGCACGTGCATTCCAAGCTCATGGGCTGGCTCGCCCTCGACCGGGCCCTGCGCATCGCCGAAACCCACCGGCTTCCCGCCCGGCAACGCCGGCGCTGGCAGGAGGCCCGGGACGCCATCGCCGCCGACGTGCGCACGCGCGGCTTCGACCCGACCCAGGGCAGCTACGTCCGCAGCTACGGCAGCCCGGACCTGGACTCGGCTCTGCTCGTCCTTCCCCTGCTCGGCATCGACGGCGTCGAGTCCGCCCGCGTGCGTGGCACGATCGACGCCATCCGCGAACGGCTCTCCGCCGGCGGCCCGCTGCTGCACCGCTACCCGCCGGGACGCGACGGCCTCCCCGGCACCGAAGGCGCCTTCCTGCCCTGCTCGTTCTGGCTCGTCCAGGCCCTCGCCAGCACCGGGCGGCGCCGCGAGGCGGAGGAGCTGTTCCGTACGCTGCTCGACCACGCCAGCCCGCTGGGCCTCTACGCCGAGGAGCTCGACCCCGCGACCGGTGCCCACCTCGGGAACTATCCGCAGACGCTGACCCACGCCGCGCTCATCCAGGCGGTACTCGCGATCCGGGACAGCCCTCGTTGACGTGGTTGCCGCCGCCGGACGACGCGCCTCGGCACCGTCCCTACCGAACCGTGGCTTGTGCCGGGTCAGTCGCTGACGCCGAGGTGCAGCAGCCACACCCGGTCGGGCACGCGGACCACGAGGTCGACGTAGGCCGCCTCGTACCAGTCGCCGGTGTCCACGGTCAGCGTCCAGGCCTCGGCGCGCTCCGGCCAGAGCCGTCCCATCAGCGCCAGGACCCAGTCGGTGAGGCCGTCGGCCAGCCGCCGCGCGGCGGACTCCGGCGCCCAGGCGTCGGGTTGCCGGGTCGGCACGAACAGATCGGGCAGTGCCTCACGGACCAGCGTCGACCAGGACGTCACCGGCTCCAACCGCGCGGTCCGGCAGCTCTCCGGGAGCAGCGCGTCGATCGCCGCGACGACGTCGTCGTCGACCAGCGGGCCGCCCGTGAGCGTGAACGTGCAGGCGTGGTCGACCTCCTCCAGGAGGTCCTCCAGGACGCGGAGGGCGTGGTTGATCATCTCCGGCACCGCGTCCGGCCTCGCGCCCCTCGCCGCCGACAGCGCGGACCAGTCGAATCCCGTCACGGGGCAAGGCTAGAGATCGGCGTCGCGCGGCCGTGCGGCGGACCCCGCGGCTTTCTGCATTGCTTCCGGAGCGGGACCGGCGGGACCCCGCGCGCCTGCGGGGCCCCGCCGCGGCCTCAGCGGCCCTGGAGAGCCTTGACGTTGTCGCCGAAGGTCCAGCCCTTCGAGCCGTCCCAGTTGACCGACCAGGTCATCAGCCCCTTGAGGCCGCCCCGGTAGGTGTTCCACGCCTGCGCCACCAGCGCCGGACTCATGTACCCGCCGCCGGCGCCGGTCTGGGCGGGCAGCCCGGGCACCTGCTTGTCGTACGGGACGCGGATGGTGGTGCCCTGCACGACCAGGCCGGTGTTGAGGCAGTCGGTCTGCACGGTGAAGCCCTGCACGGTGCCGGCCGGGTACGAGTCGCCGGCGCAGCCGTACATCGAGCCGTTGTAGTACTGCATGTTCAGCCACCAGAGCCGGCCGTTGTCCGCGTACTTCTTGACGATCGGCAGGTACGCGCCCCAGATCGAGCCGTAGGTGACGCTGCCGCCCGTGACGTACGCGGTCTCCGGCGCCATGGTGAGGCCGAAGCCGGCGGGCATCTGGGCCAGGACGCCGTCGATGATCCGCACGAGGTTGGCCTGCGAGGTGGAGAGCTGGTTGATGTTGCCGCTGCCGGTCAGCCCGGTCTCGATGTCGATGTCGATGCCGTCGAAGTTGTACCGCTTGAGGATCGGCACCACGGTGGCGACGAACCGGTCGGCGACGGCGCTGGAGCCGAGGTCGATGCCGGCGGTGGCGCCGCCGATCGACAGCAGGACGGTCAGGCCGGCGGCCTTGGCCTGGCACACCTCGGCGGGGGTGGGCACCTTCACGCCGGCGTCCATGCCGTTCTCCCAGAGCACGGTGCCGTCGGCGCGGATCACCGGGAACGCCAGGGTGACCACGTTGTAGCCGTGGGCGGTGATCCGGGAGTCGGTGACCGGGATCCAGCCCATGCCGGGGTGCACTCCGTTGGCCGCGCCGTCCCAGTTCTCCCAGTAGCCCTGGAGCACCTTGCCGCCCGGCCGTGATTTCAGGGCGCAGGTCGTGCCGCCGGGCGGCTGCGTCGCGGTCGGGGTGGGGGTGGGCGTCGCGGTGGGGGAGGGGGACGAGGTGGGCGTGGGGGTGGGCGAGGGCGGCCGGGTGGTGGGGGTGGGTGACGGGGTGCCACCGTCACACGCGCCCAGGTCGGACCAGAGCGCCGGGGTGGCGGGCGGGTTCCAGCCGGCGCCGGCCGGCGGGGTGTGGGTCACCAGTGCCTGGTAGAGGCGGCCGGCGTAGGTGGCCCGGCTGCCGGCGGTCCAGGTGACCCCCTCGGCCCAGGCCGGCGCGGAGCAGGCCACCAGGGCGGTCCGCGCGGCGGCGAGCCCGGTGGCGACCGGCAGGGCGGCGGTGGCGGCGAGCAGCGCGACGCCGCCGAGCAGGGCGGTCAACCCTCGTCTGAGTCGCATGACATACCTCCTCATCGATGCGCCGGAGGCTAGCAGTTAACTTTGTTAAATGTAAATGCGCAGTACTCTGTCAGCACTTGGTTCACGGCGTGAAGCAGGCCGCCGGGAGCGGCCGGGAGAGGACGGCGGCGGACGTGGACGCCAGACGCACCACCGTGCGCGACATGCGTCGTGCCAACCGGTCGGTCCTGCTCACCCGGATCTGGCTGGACGGCCCGCTGAGCCGGCACGAGCTGGGGCAGTCCACCGCGCTCAGCCTGGCCAGCGTGAGCAACCTGGTCGGCGAGATGATCGCCGAGGGCCTGGTCGAGGAGGCCGGCTCGGTCGAGTCCGACGGCGGCCGCCCCCGGGTCCTGCTCCGCGTCGCCCCCGCCTACGGCTACCTGGTCGGCGCCGACGTCGGCGAGACCCGCGTGCAGGTCGAACTCTTCGACCTGGCCATGACCGCCCTGGCCAAGGCGGAGTACCCGATCGCCGCCGCCGAGCCCGACCCCCGGCAGGTCACCGACCACCTGCTGCACGGCCTCGCCGCGGTGATCGAGCAGGCCGGCGTCGACCCGGCCGCGGTGCTCGGCTTCGGCGTCGCCGTCTCCGGCACGGTCGAGCGCGCCGCCGACGCCGTCGTGCACGCGCAGACCCTCGGCTGGGACGGCGTGCCGCTGGGCGCCATGCTCCGCGCCGGCACCGACATCCCCGTGCACATCGACAACGGCGCGAAGACCCTCGGCCAGGCCGAGATGTGGTTCGGCGCCGGCCGCGGCGTCCGGCACGCGGTCGTGGCCCTGGTCGGGTCGGGCGTCGGGGCCTGCGTGGTCGCCGACGGCGTGGGCTACCGCGGCGCGCACAGCAGCGCCGGCGAGTGGGGGCACACCACGATCGTGTACGGCGGCCGCCGCTGCCGCTGCGGCAACCTCGGCTGCCTGGAGGCGTACGTCGGGGCGGAAGGGGTGCTCGACCGGTTCCGGCTGGCCAACCGGGGCCGCCCGGCGGCCGGCGGCGACGAGGAGAGCGCGTTCGGCGAGCTGCTGCGCGCCAGCAGCCGCACCGCCGCGAAGGTGCTCGACGAGACGGTCGGCTACCTGGGCGCCGGGGTGGCGAACCTGGTGAACCTGTTCAACCCCGAGCGGGTGGTGCTGGGCGGCTGGGCCGGCCTGGCCCTGGGCGAGCGCTACCTGCCGCAGATCCGCGAGGTCACCGCGCGGCACGCGCTGCGCCAGCCGTACACCCAGACCTCGATCGAGCTGTGCCGGCTCGGACCGGACGCGGTCGCGATGGGCGCGGCCACCCTGCCGATGGCCCGGCTGCTGCGTGACGGCGGCGTGCCGCGCGACCCGGCCGTCCGGCTGGTGCCGGCGCCGGCGCGGCCGGCGCGGCGGCCCCGCTCGCGGGCCCGCTGAGCCACCGGGCCGGCGGCGGGAGCGCCACCGGCCCGGCCCCGGCTCAGGACGGGAGCGTCCACTTCTGGTTGGCGGCGCCGGTGCAGCCCCAGATCTGCGTCTTCGTGCCGTCGGCGGAGGTGTTGCCGGTGACGTCCAGGCACTTGTTGGCCTGCGGGTTCACCAGGTCCCGCGCGGCCGTCCAGGTCCACCGCTGGGCGGCGCTGCCGTTGCACGTCCACAGCTGCACCTTCGTGCCGTCGGCGGTGCCACCGCCGGCCACGTCGAGGCACTTGCCCAGCACACGGATGGTGCCGTCGGCGGCCCGGGTCCACTGCTGGTTCGCGCCGCCGGTGCAGCTCCAGATCTGCGCCGGCGTGCCGTCCGCGCTGCTGTTGTCGGTGGCGTCGAGGCACTTGCCGCCGATGCCCGTGACCGGGCCGGTCGGCGTGCCGCCCCCACCGCCGCCGGACGGGGTGCCGGCCCAGGTGAAGGTGGCGGTGGTGCGGGCCGGCAGGGTGTAGGTGAAGGACTGCCCGCCCCAGACCACCTTCACCGACTGGGCGGAGCCGCCGCCGTTGTGCGCGAGCAGCGCCTTGGTGCCGTCCGGGTTGCGGTACGCGACGTTCTGCACCGTGCCGTTGGCGGTGGAGTCGATCCGGAGCGCGCCGGGCCGGACGAACTTCGTGAGGTGCCCGGTCGTGTAGTACTCGATGGTGTAGTCGACCTGGCCGGCGCGGGCGCCGCCCTCCTGCACGGTGATGAGGCCGGTGCAGGTGCCGCAGCCGCCGTTGTGCGGCCCCATGAACTGGTTGACCGCGAGGCTCCACTTCACGACGCTCCGGCTCCAGTTCCGGGCGTAGTTCACGATGTCGGCCATGTCCTCGTTGTGCTGGTTGCCGATCCAGGTGCCGCCGGAGTGCTCGGTGCTGAACTGCGGCACGGCCGGGTACTGGCCGTGCACCTGGCTGCCGACCGCCGGGTCACCCCAGTAGCCGTGCCAGGCGATGCCGCCGAAGAGCGGATCGGTGCGTACCGCGTTGTCGGCGAGCAGCCCGGCGCCGATGGTGCCGTAGTCGCCGTAGTTCCAGTCGTGCACCAGCACCTTCGTGGTGATGCCGGCGGCGCGGAACGCCGGGTAGACGAAGTTCTTGGTCAGCTCCACCAGGCCGGAGGAGTTCCAGCTCATTCCCGGGTAGTCCATGGCGGTGGGGTTGCCGGACTGGCAGCAGTTCGGCTCGTTCTGCACCGAGAGGTAGTCGACCTTCACGCCCCGGGCTGCGTACGCCTGGATGGTCTTCACGAAGTACTGGGCGTAGGTGGCGGAGTACTCCCACCTGAGCCAGCCCATCTGGTCCATCCGGCCGTTGTCCTTCATCCAGCCGGGCGCGCTCCACGGCACTACCATCACCCGCAGCGCCGGGTTGAGCTGCCGGGCCTGGGCGGTGAGCAGTTCCACGTTGGTGTCGTACCCGTTGGCGCCGAAGTCGTTCAGGTCGCAGCAGGTGTCGTCGAGGGAGACGTTGCCGGGCCGGGACAGGTCGGAGGCGCCGATCGGGTTGCGCACGAAGGACAGGCCGATGCCGTCGGTGGGGCTGAACAGCTTGCGCATCACCTCGTCCCGGGTGGCCGCGCTGACCGGCCCGCCGCGCAGCAGGTGCGCCGTGGTGTCGGTGATGGACGCCCCGGCGCCGTCGAACGGCTGGTAGCGGGTGTTCTCGTCGACGGTGATCGTGTGCGTGGCGGCGGGGCTGGTGGCGGCGAACGTCAGGGGGTTCTGCTGTTGCAGCCCCCGCGTGACGGTCCGCCCGCCGGAGTCGGAGGTGGTGGTGAGCCAGAGGTTGACGGTCTCGCCGGCGGCCCGGGCGGCCGGTGGCGGGGCGAGGGCGAGGGCGCCGGCGGCGAGGCAGAGCGCCAGGGCGGCGCGGCCGGCGATGCGGGGAACGGTGGTGGGGGACACGGATGCTCCTTCCGGATCAATCGACATCCGCGAATGAGAAAACCCCTCACACGTGCTTATGTCAAGCCATGAAAAAAGCCCCGGACGGGGTGTCCGGGGCGCGGCGGGGCGGCCGCCCGGGAGGATCCCGCCCGGCCGCCCCGAACGGCCGGGTCAGCGCTCCCCGCGCACCCGCCGGATGGTGTCGCGGTACCAGTGCGCGCTGCGCTTCGGCGTGCGCCGCTGGGTGTCGTAGTCCACCCGCACGATGCCGAACCGCTTGTCGTAGCCGTACGCCCACTCGAAGTTGTCCAGCAGCGACCAGGCGAAGTAGCCGCGGACGTCCGCGCCGGCCTGCCGGGCCCGGGCCACCGCCCGCAGGTGCTCGGTCAGGTACGCCACCCGGTCGTCGTCGGCCACGAACCCGTCGGCGTCCGGCTCGTCGTCGAAGGCCGCCCCGTTCTCGGTGATCACCAGGGGCACGCCCGGGTAGTCCCGGTGCAGCCGGACCAGCAGCTCGGTGAAGGACTCCGGCACGATCTCCCAGTCCATGGCGGTGCGCGGCAGGTCCCGGCGGATCACCCGGCGCACCGGCCGGCCGTCGTCGTCCCGCTCCCGGCCCTGCTCGTCGGTCCCGGAGTGCACCTGCCCGAAGTAGAAGTTCACCCCGAGCACGTCGATGGGGGAGGAGATGACCTCCAGGTCGCCCTCCTCGACCGGGATGCGCACCCCCTCGCCGGCCAGGTCCGCCACCACGTCCTCCGGGTAGGAGCCACGGAACACCGGGTCCAGGTAGAGCCGGTTGCCCAGCCCGTCGGCGGCCCGCGCCGCGTCCCGGTCGGCCGCGCTGTCGGAGGCCGGGTCGGCGGTGGACAGGTTGACGGTCAGGCCAAGCTCGATCGGGGTGGCCGCCGCGGCGCGCAGCCGCTGCACCGCCAGCCCGTGCCCCAGCAGCAGGTGGTGCGCCGCGGCGATCCCGTCACCCAGGTCCCGCCGGCCCGGGGCGTGGTTGCCGTACGCGTACCCGAGCATCGCCGAGCACCACGGCTCGTTCAGCGTGGTCCACGTCTTCACCCGGTCGCCGAGCGCGCCGAAGACCAGCTCCGCGTAGTCGGCGAACCGGTAGGCGGTGTCCCGGTTGGGCCAGCCGCCCGCGTCCTCCAGCTCCTGCGGCAGGTCCCAGTGGTAGAGGGTCACCCACGGGTCGACCCCGCGGCCCAGCAGCTCGTCCACGAGCCGGTCGTAGAAGGCCAGCCCGGCCGGGTTCGCCGGCCCGCGCCCGCCCGGCTGCACCCGCGGCCACGCCACCGAGAACCGGTAGGTGTCCAGACCCAGGTCGGCGATGAGCGCGACGTCCTGCGGCATCCGGTGGTAGTGGTCGCAGGCCACGTCGCCGTGGTCGCCGTTGGCCACCGCGCCGGGCACCCGGCAGAAGGTGTCCCAGATCGACGGCGTCCGGCCGTCCTCGGCCACCGCGCCCTCGATCTGGTACGACGAGGTCGCCACCCCCCACCGGAAGGTCGGCGGGAGGGTGTCGATCGGGTCGGCCTGCCCGTGCGACGACTCCAGCTCGGCGCGTCTGTCGCCGCGCGACGACCTGGAGCCGTCGGTGTTCGGGCGGGTGAGGTCGGTGTCCATGGTTCTCCTCGCGGTAGCGGGTCGTTCGGTCGGACGGAGAGCGGGGTCAGCGGGGGACCGGGGCGGCGACCGGGTGCAGCCAGCAGGCGACGTCCCGGTCCGGGTCGGCGGCGCCCAGCACCGGCACCTCCTTGTCGCACGGGTCGAACGCCTTCGGACAGCGCGGGTGAAACGCGCAGCCCTTCGGCATGGCCCGCAGGTCCGGCGGCGAGCCGGGGATGCCGGTCAGCTCCCGGCGCGGACCGCGCAGCGCCGGGAAGGAATGCAGCAGACCCTCGGTGTACGGGTGCAGCGCCCGCCGGTAGAGCTGGGCGGCGGGCGCCTCCTCGACGATCCGGCCGCCGTACATGATCGCGATCCGGTCGGAGAACTCGACCAGCAGCGACAGGTCGTGGGTGATGAACAGCACCGCGAAGCCGAGGCGCTCCCGCAGCTCGGCGAGCTGGCCGAGGATCTGCCGCTGCATCACCACGTCCAGCGCGGTGGTCGGCTCGTCCATGATGACCACCTGCGGCTCCAACGCCAGCGCCATGGCGATCATCACGCGCTGCCGCATGCCGCCGCTGAGCTGGTGCGGGTAGCTGTCCAGCCGGTCCGCGGCGATGCCCACCAGGCGGAGCAGGTCCCGGGCCCGGGCCTGCCGGCCCGCCGGTGTGCTCGTCGGCTCGTGCGCCTTGATGACGTCGAGCAGCTGGGTGGAGACCTTGTGCACCGGGTTCAGCGAGTTCATGGCGCCCTGGAAGACGATCGAGGTCTCCGCCCAGCGGAACTTCCGCAGCTGCGCCGGGCTGAGGGTCAGCACGTCGACCGGCGGGCCGTCGGCCGGGTGGTAGATCACCTGGCCGCCGCTGACCACGCCCGGCGGCGGCAGCAGCCGGGTCAGCCCGTACGCCAGGGTGGACTTGCCGCTGCCGCTCTCCCCGGCCAGGCCCAGCACCTCGCCGCGGTGCAGGGTGAGGTCCACGTCCCGTACGGCGTGCACCGCCGCGTCACCGAGACCGTAGTCGACCCGCAGCCCGCGGATCTCCAGCACCGGATCGCTCATGGCGTGACGTCCTCTCGGGGGACCGGAATCGGACGGGAGACCGGGGCCAGCACGGGGGTGAAGCCGACCCGCATGCGCACGGTGCGGCCGTCGGCGGTGCGGATCCGGGTCTTGCCGGCGCTGCGCAGCCGGGGGCTCACGAACTCGTCGATGCCGAAGTTGATCAGGGCGAGGGCGGTGCCGAGCACCGCGATGGCCAGCCCGGCAGGCACGAACCACCACCAGGCGCCCTGCGCGAGGGCCTGCTGGCCCTGCGCCCAGAACAGGATGGTGCCCCAGTTCCACGACGAGATCGACGAGATGCCGATGAACGCCAGGGTGATCTCCGACATGACCGCGAAGATGACGGTGCCGACGAAGCCGGAGGCGATGATCGCGGTGAGGTTGGGCAGGATCTCGAACAGGATGATCCGCCAGGTCCGCTCGCCGGTGGCCCGGGCCGCCTCGACGTAGTCGCGGCGGCGTAGCGACAGCGTCTGGGCGCGCAGCACGCGGGCGCCCCACGCCCACGAGGTGAGGCCGATGATGAGCGCGACCAACGTGTCGCTGGCCTGCTCGACGATCGACGTCACGATGATGATCAGCGGCAGGGCGGGGATGACCAGGAACACGTTGGACAGCGCCGACAGTCCCTCGTCGGGCACCCCGCCGATGTAGCCGGCCGTCACGCCGATGAGGATGGACAGGATCGTCGCCAGCACGCCGGCGAGCAGGCCCACCACCATGACGCTGCGCGCGCCCACCAGGATCTGGCTGAAGATGTCCTGACCGAGGTGGGTGGTGCCGAACCAGTGCCGGATCGACGGCGCCTGGAGCACGTCGGCGCTGCGCGCGTCCGGGTCGTACGGCGCCACCCAGGGCCCGATCACCGCGAAGAGGCAGTAGATGCCCAGGATGACCAGGCCGGTGGCGGCCTTGGCGTTGGCGACGAACCGGAACCGGCGCCGCTTCGCCCGGCCCGGCGCGGCCGACGGCTGGGCCATGGCCCCCTGACCGGGGATGACCTGCTCGATGCTCGACGGTGAGATGGTCATCGCTCAGCTCTTTCGGGTCCGCGGGTCGAGAAGGAGGTACGCGACGTCGGCGAGCAGATTCGCCACCAGCACGGAGATCGTGATGATCAGGAAGATCCCCTGCATGAGCGGATAGTCCTTGTAGCCGACCGCCTGGAAGAGCTGGTAACCGAGGCCCGGATAGGAGAACACGATCTCCACGAGCAGCGTGCCGCCGACGATGAACCCGAGCGACAGCGCGAAGCCCGAGACGTTCGGCAGCAGCGCGTTGCGGGCGGCGTAGCTCAGGGCGACCCGGCGCTCCGACAGGCCCTTCGCGTGGGCGACGGTGATGTAGTCCTCCGACGAGACCGTCACCATCATGTTGCGCATGCTGAGGATCCACCCGCTCATCGAGGAGACCAGGATGGTGGCGGCGGGCAGGACGCTGTGCTTGATCGCGCTCGGGATGAAGTACCCGTCGAGCGCCGGCACGAGGCCCGCCTCGTAGCCGCCCGAGGAGGGGAAGAAGCTCCCCGGCCCGGTGAACACGGCGATGGCGACGAGACCCAGCCAGAAGTACGGGATCGAGGACAGGAACGTCGTGGCCGGCAGCAGCCCGTCGACCCAGGAGCCGCGCCGCCAGCCGGCGCCGACGCCGAGCGCGGTGCCGAGGAGGAAGCTGATGATCGTGGTGATGCCGACCAGGCCGACCGTCCACGGCAGGCTGTCGCCGATCACCGTCGACACCGGCGTGGGGAAGAAGGTGAACGACAGGCCCAGGTCGCCGTGGAGCAGCTGCCCCCAGTAGTCGAGGTACTGCTGCCACATGTTCTCGTGCGCGTCCAGCCCGAACAGCACGCGCAGCGACTGGATGGCGTCGGCGCTGATCCGGCCCTGGTTGCGCGAGATGAGGGACTGCACCGGATCGCCCGGCACCAGCCGCGGGATGAAGAAGTTGAGCGTGATGGCCGCCCACGCCGTGAACAGGTAGAAGGCCGTGCGCTGCAGGAGGAACCTCATCGTGCCTCCCCCAGGGTGGCGGTGTCGTTCCGCTCGACCGCCGGCGCGGGCGGTGGCACGGTCGGGTCGGCGTCGGGCGCGGCCGAGCCGGGGGTGTCGGCCGCGACGGTGTCCGGGTCGTAGAGCCAGCACGCCGCCCAGTGGTCGGGCCGGTCGCCGATGGTCAGCCGCGGCGGCAGGTCGACGGTGCAGCGCCGCATGGCGTGCGGGCAGCGGGGGTGGAACCGGCAGCCGGCGGGCGGGGCGATCAGGCTCGGCGGCTCGCCCCGGCCGCGGTCCGCGCCGGCGGCCGCGTCGGCGCCGTCGCCGGTGATCCGTTCGGGGTCCGGCGCCGAATCGGTCAGCAACCGGGTGTACGGGTGGGCCGGGTTCTGGGTGACCGTCTCGCTGTCGCCGCCCTCGACCATCCGCCCGGCGTACATCACGATCGTCTCGTCGGCGAAGTAGCGGGCCGAGGCGATGTCGTGCGTGATGTAGAGGATCGCGATGTTGAGCCGCTGCTTGAGGTCCTGCAGCAGGTTGAGCACGCCGAGGCGGATCGAGACGTCGAGCATGGAGACCGGCTCGTCGGCGAGGAGCACCTCCGGGTCGGCGCCGAGCGCCCGGGCGATGGCGACGCGCTGCCGCTGGCCGCCGGAGAGCTCGTGCGGGAACGCGTCCAGGTAGCGCTCGGGCGGGGTGAGGCTCACCCGGGTGAGCAGCTTGGCGAGGGCCGCCTCCAGCTCCTCGGCGCCGCGCCCGGCGTTGCCGTGGATCCGCAGCGACCGGGTCAGGTGGTAGCGGACGGTGTGCACCGGGTTCAACGAGGCGAACGGGTCCTGCAGGATCAGTTGGACCCGCCGCACGTACGACCGGAACGGCCGGCCGCCGCGGACCCGCGTCGAGGTGCCGTGCAGGCGGATGTCGCCGGCGGTGCGGGGATAGATCTGGGCCAGCAGCCGCGCCACCGTGGACTTGCCGGAGCCGGACTCCCCGACCAGCGCGGTCACCCGGCCGCGACGTAGCGCGAACGATACGTCGTCGACGGCGTGCACGACGGCCGGCGTCCGGGAGAAGAGGTCACGCAGCCGCCTGCGGACGGGGAAGTGCTTGGTCAGGCCGACGGCCTCCAGCACCACCTCGTCGACCGGCGCCGCCGCGCTCTCGGTCAACGTCATGCCGAGTTCCTGTCTGAGCGTGGGGGTGCGCCTCCCCGGCCGGCTGGGGAGCCGGCCGGGGAGGCGGTTGGCGGGGTCAGCCGTTGGCGGGCTTGAGGTGCAGGACCACGTCCAGCGCGTTGGGCTGGGTGGGCTGCATGGCGCCGTACGGGTTCGAGTCGTCCGGCCAGCCGGTCCAGTTCTTCGTGCTGTACGCGCCGCCGATGTTGTCCGCGCCGACCGGGATCATCGGCATCTGGTCGACGAAGATCTTCTGCAGTGCGTTCATGGCGGTGGTGCGCGCGGCCTCGTCGGTCGCGTTCGCGTAGGCGACCAGAGCGTCGGTCGCCTCCTTGTTGTTGAAGCGGCCGAAGTTGCCGGCGGGGGAGGCGGTGCCGATCGGCTTCAGCTGCCGGCCGTCCATGATCGTCCGGTAGATGTCGTACGGCGTGGCGCCGCCCTCGGTCCACCGGAAGGTCGCCTCGAAGTTGCCCTGCTCGACGTTGCGGAACCAGGCGTCCTGGTTGGCCTTGTCGACCGTGGCCGCGATGCCGATCTTCGACAGGTTGTCCTTCACGATCTCCAGGCTGGTCTGGTAGTCGGACCAGCCGGCCGGGTCGGTCAGCTTGATGGTGACGGCCTTGCCGGTCTTGTCCTTGAGGGTGTTGCCCTCCAGCTTGTAGCCGGCGCCGGTCAGCAGCGTCTTGGCGCCCTCGACGTCGACCTTGTGCTCCTGGCCCTTGAACTCGGGCGCGACGAACGAGTCACCGGCCGGGCTGGGCAGGCCGGTCACGCTCTTCACCTGGGGGTGGAAGTAGCCGGCCTCGGCCGTGGTGAAGATGTCGGCACGGTCGATGACCATGTTCATGGCCCGGCGCAGCGCCGGGTCGTCGAACGGCTTCTTCGTGGTGTTGAGGTAGAGGCCGTGGATGCCGAGGATCGCCGGCGCCCACACCTTGTGGTGCTCCTGGTCCTTAGCCACGAAGACGGCCTGGTAGTTGGGGATGAAGACGAAGCTCCACTCCGACTCACCGTTGGCCAGGGCGGTGGTCTGCGCGCTGTTGTCCGTGTAGGAGGTGTAGCGCAGCTCCTTGACCTTCGGCAGGTCCTGCCAGTAGCCCTTGTCGCGCACCGACAGGGTCATGCTGGCCGGGGTGAACGACTTCAGGGTGTACGGGCCGCTGCCGACCGGCTGCTTGACGGTGTCGGTCGTCGGGTCGCTGATCTTCTCCCAGATGTGCTTGGGCACGATCGGCACCCGCCACAGCACCTTCTGCTGGTTGACGAACTGCGGGCTCTCCATCTTGATGGTGACGTCGTTGCCGCTGGCGGTCGCCTCCGTGTAGGGCACGCCCTGGTCGTTCAGCGCGGGGTACTTCTTCACCAGGTTGTAGGTGAAGGCGACGTCCTCGGCGGTGACCTTCTGACCGTCCGACCAGGTGGCGTCCGTCCGGATGGTGACCTTCACCGAGGTGTAGTCCTGCGACCACTCGGCCTTGGTGGCCAGCCACGGCTTGAACGGGTCGGCCGGCTTCACCGGGTTCCACATCATCAGCGGCTCGTAGATCTGCCAGCGGTAGCCCAGCGAGGCCGCGGCGGACGTGGTGAGGAACGGGTTGTTGTTCTCGGCCTGCGGGCCGTTCGGCATGCCGACGTTCAGCACCGTGGCCGCCTGGCCGTTCTTCTTGTTGGCGTTCGGGCTGTCGCCGCAGGCGGCGACGCCGGTGGCCATCGCGCCGGCCAGCGCGACGGCGAGGAGTTGCCTTCTTCTCATGGAGGTCTCCCTCGGTGCTCCCGCGGTCCTGGAGCGGGATGTGGTGGATGAAGGGTGTGCGGTGTTACCACCGGCGGGCGGGGCGCCCGCCGGTGCGGGTGGTGCTACAGCGGTGGCGAGGTCAGGTGGCGCCGGTCGACGCGCGGACGGTGAAGCTGGTCGGGATCACGGTCGGGGTGCCGGGCAGCGGCGTCCCGCCGAGGTGGGCGATGAGGGTACGGGCGGCCACCGCCCCCATCTCCCGCAGCGGCTGGCGCACGGAGCTCAGCGGTGGATGGGTGTGCCCGGCCAGCGGCAGGTCGTCGAAGCCGACCACCGCCACGTCCTCCGGGACCCGCCGGCCGGCGTCCCGCAGCGCCTGGAGCGCCCCGGCGGCGGAGAGGTCGTTGTGGGCGAAGACGGCGTCGAACGGCACGCCGTCGGCGAGCAGGCCTTCCACCGCGACCCGCCCGCACTCGAAGGTGAAGTCACCCTCCACGACGAGGGTGGGATCGATGGGCAGGCCGGCGTCGGCGTACCCGGCCGCGAACCCGGCGAGCCGCTCCCGGGTGCAGCCGAAGCGGCTCAGGCCGGTGACGACCAGCGGCCGCTTCCGCCCGTGCGCCAGCAGGTGCGCCGCCGCCGCCCGCGCGCCGGCCTCGTTGGTGGTCCGCACCGACGGGAAGCCGGGCTGGTGCCCGCGGTCGTCGATGAGGATCACCGGCAGGCCACGCTCGTGCAGCTCGGTGATGTAGTCGAGGGTGCCCTCCGGCTCGACCACGAGCAGGCCGTCGAAGGACTTCGCGGAGACCTGGGAGGCGAACCGCCGCATCGACTCGTCGCCGTGGGTGCAGGTGAACAGCAGCATCCCGTAGCCCTCGGCCTCGACCACGTCGGCCGCGCCCTGGAGCACCTCGCCCATCCAGGGCCAGGTCAGGGCGGGGACCAGCATGCCCACCACCCGGGTACGCCCGCGGGCCAGGCCGACCGCGCGGGCGCTCGGCACGTACCCGAGGGCGTTGATGACGGCGCGGACCCGGTCGGCCGTGCGCACGTGCACCTCGCCCTTGCCGTTCAGCACCCGCGACACCGTCGTCTTGCTCACCCCGGCGCGGGTGGCGACGTCGGCGATGGTGATCGGCACGTGACGCTCCCGGGTCGCAGGGGTGAGGCGGATGTTTCGGAACCGGTTGCGGAAGCGGTTCCGTCGCAGTCAACCGAAGTGGCGGCGGTCACGTCAATAACGGCCGGGTAACGAAACATGGCTAAGTTCGAAACCTGAAAAAAGTGGGCCTGGACAACGTGGCCCATCGAGGGTGTGAGCAGCGTCGATGCGATGAGTCTGCCGCCTGTGAAGGTTGCGGGCCGCGGCCCGGTGGCGGGGTTGGCGGGCCGGTCAGGGGCGGGCGGCCGAGGCTCGGCGGACCGGCCAGGACGGGCGGCCGGGGTGGCGGGCGGTCAGGGGCGGGCGGCCGGGGTGCGGGCCGGTCGGGATGGGCGGCGGGGGTGGCGGGCCGGTCAGGACGGGCGGCCGGGATGGCGGGCCGGTCAGGGACGGGCGGCCGGGATGGCGGGCGGCCGGGATGGCGGGCCGGTCGGGATGGGCGGCCGGGGTGGCGGGCCGGTCAGGACGGGCGGGCGCGGGCGTAGACGTCGCCCGAGTTGGCCTCGTGCGGCAGGGCGCGCAGGTACGCCGCGACCTCGTCCGCCGATCGCCAGCCGGGCAGGGCGAACGACATCTGGTCGCCGAGCGCCACGGTGAACGAGGTGAAGCCCAGGCCGGTGAGCCGGTCCAGGCAGCGCACGGCGAGGTCGCGTTCGATGGTGGTGAACTCGAAGGACAGCGCCGGCAGGGGATGGCTCAGTCCGGCCAGCACGGCGTCCTCGAAGCCCTCCACGTCGATCTTCACGAAGGCGGGTACGCCGTGCGCCGCGACAAGGGTGTCCAGGGTCGTGCCGGCCACCTCGATCTCGGCGTCCCAGACCTCGTGCGCCCAGCCGCCGGCCCCGTTCGCGGCCCGCAGGAACCCCGCCGACGCCGTGGAGATCGTCGGGTTGGCCGAGTTCACGTGCAGCCGCACCGGCGCGGTACGCGCCCCGCACGCTGCCTCGACCACGGTCACCCGGTCGTCCTTCGCGTACAGGGCGCGCAGGGCGCGGGTGCACAGCGGTTGCGGCTCGACGGCCACCACCCGGGCGCCGAGCCGGCGGAAGCTGCCGAGGCGGTCGCCCACGTGCGCGCCGACGTCGAAGACCAGGTCCCCGGGGCGGACCAGCGGGGCGTAGAACGCGTCCATCGCCGCCTCGCGGGCCGGGTCGCCGTAGTACGCCTCCAGGGACCGGCGCAGGCCCGACATGGTGGGGTCTGCCTTGAGTGCCTCGATCACCCCGATATGACCGCCCACCCTGCCGACGCTAGCTGCGGAAACCCGTTCATGAGCCCCTTTCGGATGACCCGCCCCCGCCCCCCACTACCCAGCCTCCTAGGACGCTCTAGGGAGAGTGGGCCCGGTCCCGGGCCCGACCTGGTGCCGGCGGGCGATCCGCGACCCGGAGGCGAGGAACCGTTGACAGCTGCCGCTGGAGTGATGTCCCGGCCTGGGTTGGGCCGAGGGTGCCGCCAACCGGGCCGCTGGAGGAGGTCCGCGAGTCCGGGTCGACCAGTTGCCGCCGGCCGGCGGCGAGCGAGAAGTCGCCTCCGCGGCGCTTCGTCCGCGCGGGCCCCCCGGCGCCCTGGGCGTCAGTGGAACGCCATGGGTGCCTCAGGCCTGGGGAGACACCCATGAGGTTCCACTGACCACCATCCGGGTTGGAGCGTTCGCGTGGCGGCCGGTCCGCGTTACGGCGTCTCGACGACCTCCTGGCCGAGGGGCCAGAGCGCCGCGGGGACGAGCTTGAAGTTCGCGACCCCGAACGGGATGCCGATGATCGTCACGCAGAGCGCGACGCCGGCGAGGATGTGCGACAGGGCCAGCCACCAGCCGGCCAGCAGCACCCAGAGCACGTTCGCCAGGCCCGAGGCGACGCCGGCGCCCGGTTTCGGCACGAGGGTGCGGCCGAAGGGCCACAGCGCGTACGAGGCGAGGCGGAGCGAGGCCACCCCGAACGGAATGGTGATCACCAGGGCGAAGCAGATGAGGGCGGCCACGCCGTAGCCCAGGGCCAGGACGAAACCGCCACCGAAGACGAGCCACAACAGGTTCAGCAGAAAGCGAAGCACACTCCCATCGTGGCCACCCCCCGCAAGACCACCGCCCCGACCCACCACCCAGGGCCCCGCGCCCCTGCCCGACCCCTGTCGACGATCGTCGACACCCGCCCCTCGGGCCCGTCGATCATGAAGTTATTGCCTACGGAAAACGCGTTCCCGCGCAATAACTTCATGATCAACGGGGGTGGCCGGGCCGGGCCGGGCCGGCTGATCGACAAGGGCGGCCGGGCCGGCCGGCCTGGCCGTCGGGGGCGGGACGGGGCGGTGCGTTTACGTCGGGCGCAGGAGGGCTGCTACGGCGGTCGCGGTTGCCGGGTGTGTGGCCAGCAGCGCCGCGGCCTCGGCGCCCGGGGCGCCGCTGTGTGCCAGCCCGGCGCAGGCCGCGGCGGCGGCCGGTTGCCACGGGGCGGCGCAGCCCAGCAGCGCCGCCACCGCGTCCACCGCCTCGGGGTGCGCCACCAGGAGGCCGTGCACCGGACCGGCGCCGGCCGCTGCCACGGCTGGCGCTGCCGGTGCTGCCGGTGCTGCCGGCGCTGCGGGCGCCGTCCACGGTGGTGTCCACGCGTCGAGCGCGGGGAGGGTGGCCGGGAAGGTGCGTTCCGCCTCCCGGACCAGCAGCGGCACCAGCTCCGGGCCCTGCTCCCGCAGCGTGCTGATCAGCGTGGGCAGCCAGGGCAGCAGCACCGGGTCGGGGAGCCGGGCGAACGCCGTGGACATGGTCTCGACCACGAACGGCGCCAGCCCCGGAACCGGCTCCAGGGCGTGCACGAAGCCGGACAGGTACTGCGGGAACGCCGGCACGACCAGCGGGTTGGCCAGCAGGTCGGCGCAGCGGGCGCGCAACTCGACCAGGGGGAGCAGGCCGAGCTGGTGACGGGCCGCCCAGAGCAGCGCCACCTTGGCCGGGGTCTCCGGGTGGGACTGGGCGACGGCCAGTTCGAGCTGGGAGCGGTCGCAGCCCAGCGACAGGGCCAGGCCCTCCATGCTGAACAGGAAGCCGAGCATGGCGCCGACCTGGCGGACCCCGGTGGCCTCGTCGACGAAGGCGGTGGGCAGCAGGGTGCAGTAATGCGCGTACCCGGTGGTCACGAACGCCTGGCACCAGGCCGGCAGGGCCGGCGCGGTGGTGCGGTGGTGGGCGAGCAGCCGGCGGATGCGGCGCAGCACGTCCGGGGCGTCGTCGACGGTGCGTTCGGCGGCGAGCAGTTCCACGGCCCGCGCGCCGAGTTCGTCGACCAGGCGAGGGCTGTCGAGCAGGCGGATGGCGTCCTCGACGGCGGCGAGGGCGCGGGCGGCGGTCGCGTCGGGGCCGCGGACGGCGCGGCGCAGCCGCTGTTCCAGCACCTGCTCGACGGTGACGCCCTCGTAACCCAGCTCGATGAGGGCGCGCTGGTTGCGGCCGAGGGCCAGGTCCCAGCTCTCCTGGAGCGAGCGGTGCCCGAGGCGCCGTTCGCCCATGATGGGCCGGGCCGCGTCCGGTGGGAGCAGGTGCCGCAGCATCCACAGCAGGTCGGAGCAGGGCGCCAGCGCCGGGTCGGCTCGCAGGTCGAGCAGTGCCCGCTGCACGGTGCGTTTCTCCAGGTCCAGGCCGAGCGGGCGGAGCCGGTCGAGGACGTCGCGGGCCAGCGGGGGCAGGGAGTCGTAGCCGACCTGGCCGACGCGGTCGCCGCCGAGCAGGATCTCGCAGAGCCGGCGGACGTCGCGCCGGCCGGGCACCACGTCCTTCTCGATGCAGGTGACCGCGGCGTCGGCGAAGTCGTACGGGGTGGGTCGGGCCCGGTTGCGCAGGTTCGCCAGCAGGATCGCGGTCTCGAAGACGGCGATGGCGTCGGCGGTGCTGGCCAGGTAGCCGTTGCGGCGGGCGAGCCGGACGATGTCGACGCACCAGCCGCGCAGCTCGGCCTCGTCCAGCTCGTCGAGGGCGGGCGGCGCGGCGAGGAACCCGGTGAGCCGGTCGGTGGCCGGCCCGGCCGGTGCCGGCGTGGCGGCGCCCCGGGTCCGGCGGGTCTTCTTCTGGCCGCGCTGGCCGTCGAGCCGGTACGGGACGAGGCCGGAGCGGCTCACGGCCGTCGTCCAGCTCGCGGCGGCGATCGAGACCGCGCCCCGGGCCAGGCCGAACTGTGCCTCGATGGCGGAGTGGCTGGACGGGATGAGGCCGTAGCGCCAGCGGGTGCCGGTGCGGGGGCTGATCGGGAAGTCGGGGGCGGTCGAGTCCAGGCCGAACTGTTCGACGTGGCTGGCGGCGTGGAAGGCGCCGCAGACGTGGAGGCAGTCGGCGGGGTCGGCGCCGGAGGCGGCGAGGTGCTGCCGGATCCGGGTCCACATGTAGCGCTCGCGGTCCTCGTCGCGGTCGTGCCGGTCGGGGTCGGCGGGGCGCAGCCGCCGGAACAGGCTGCCGATGAGCACCATGACCTGCCGGTAGGTGTCGTGGTCGGCGTCGGCGAGGGGCCGTTCGACGTACTGGTCCCACCACTCCGACCAGTGCCGCACCTTGCCGTGGTGCAGCAGGTACGCCTCCAGTTCGGCGAAGCGGGGGCGCAGGTCGCCGATCTCGACGCCGACCGCGTCGCCGTGCAGCGCCGCCTCCTCGCCCGACTCGGGGTCGGCGGCCGGGCCGTCCTGTGGGGGCTGGTCGGCGGTGCGGGGGGACCACTGGAAGACGTGGTCGGTGGACCGGTCCACCAGCACCAGCTCGACGCCCGGGGTCTCCAGCGCGTACGCGATGGCCTGGTATTCGGCCGACGCCTCGGTGATGGGGGCGACGACGCTGAGCGGGCTCCACTCGGCGGGGAAGCCGTCGAGTTCGGTGGCGAACGCCTGCACGGCCACCGGGAGCCGGCAGTTGCGCAGTTCGCCGAGGAGCGGTCGCAGGTCCTCGCACAGCTCCAGGTAGATCACCTTGGGCTGCTTGGCCCGCAGCCGGCGCACCATGGCCAGCGCGCTGGCGGGGGAGTGGTGGCAGACCGGGAAGATCTCCAGCGGTTCGCCGAGGGCCCGGTCGACGTCGTCGACGATGCCGGCCAGGATCCCGGCGAGCGCGTCGGGGGAGCCGGCGAAGGCGGCGGCCGCGTCGGTGAGCTGCTCGCGCAGCGCGCCGAACAGGCCGGGGGCGGTGGGTGCGGTCACGACAGTGACGCGATCGCCTGGCGGCCGCCGTCGAGGAAGCCGGTCCACTCGCCACCGTCCTGCTTGGCGCGCGGCTCGACGACGCCGTGCAGGTACTTGTTGAGGATGGCCAGGTCCTCCGGGCTGCGGCGGGCCAGCGAGCCCATCAGCGACCCGGCGAGGGTCTCCGGGCGCAGGGTGCGGTCGCCGAAGAACTGGCTGTGCAGGATGGCGTCCTCGAGGACGCCGATCTGTTCGGCGGTGGACAGCGCCGACTCCAGCTTCTCGTCGTCGCTGGTGGCCGCCGCGGCGGCGGCCCGCAGGTCGGCGAAGCTCTGCAGGAGGATGTCCAGCAGGGTGGGCGGGACGTCCAGCTCGATGCGGTGCCGGCGGAGCAGTTCCTCGGTGCGGAAGCGGACGATCTCCGCCTCGCTGCGCTTGTTGGTCACCACGGGGATGCGGACGAAGTTGAAGCGCCGCTTGAGCGCCGAGGAGAGGTCGTTGACGCCGCGGTCGCGGCTGTTCGCGGTGGCGATGATCGAGAAGCCGGGCCTGGCGAAGACGATGTTGTCGTCGTTCAGCTCGGGGATCGAGACGTACTTCTCGGAGAGGATGGAGATCAGCGCGTCCTGCACGTCGCTGGTGGAGCGGGTCAGCTCCTCGAAGCGGCCGATGACACCCTGCTCCATGGCCGTCATGATCGGGGAGGGGATCATCGACTCGCGGGACTGCCCGCGGGCGATGACCATGGACACGTTCCACGAGTACTTGATGTGGTCCTCGGTGGTGCCGGCGGTGCCCTGCACGACCAGGGTGGAGTTGCGGCAGATCGCGGCGGCGAGCAGCTCGGCCAGCCAGCTCTTGCCGGTGCCCGGGTCGCCGATGAGCAGCAGGCCCCGGTCCGATGCCAGGGTGACGATGCTGCGTTCGACGAGGCCGCGGTCGCCGAACCACTTCTGCGGGATCTCCCGGTCCAGGCCGTCGGCGCGTTCGGAACCGAGGACGAACAGCCGGACCATCCGGGGGCTGAGCCGCCAGGAGAACGGCTTCGGGCCGGTGTCGACGGACTCCAGGTAGGCGAGCTCGTCGGCGTACTTGACCTCGGCGGGGGCGCGGAGCATGTCGGACATCAGGGGTGCTCTCCTAGGTGAGGAAGCTCTTGAGCTCGAAGACGAGTTTGCGGATGTGGCCGGAGATGACCGGGGTGCCGAGGTCCTTGAGTCGCTGCCGGAACCAGGGGTTGACGCTCTGGCCGCCGGAGCTGTTCACCGAGCCGACCGGGATGAACTTCACCCCGGAGCGGTGCACGGCCTCGATGGCGTCGAACAGCGGTTGCGAGCGGTCGAACTCGTAGAAGTCCGAGATCCACACCAGGACGGTGTTGCGCGGCTCGACGATCTTCGGCCGGGCCAGCGCCATGGCCACGGGCCCGTCGTTGCCGCCGCCGAGGTTGGTGCGCAGCAGCACCTCGAACGGGTCGTGCACCCACGGGGTGAGGTCCAGTGCCCGGGTGTCGTACGCGATGAGGTGCACGTCCACCTTGGGCAGCCCGGCGAAGATCGAGGCGAGGATCGTGCAGTTGACCATCGAGTCGACCATCGAGCCGGACTGGTCCACCACCACGATGAGCCGGGCCGGGGTGGTGCGTCGGGCGGTCTGCCGGTAATAGAGCCGGTCGACGTAGAGGCGCTCGTCGTCCGGGCTCCAGTTGGTCAGGTTCTGCCAGATGGTGCGGTCGAGGTCGAGGTTGCGGAACACCCGTTTCGGCGGCACCGACCGGTCGATCGCCCCGACGCTGGCCTGCTCGACCTGGGTGCGCAGCACCTCGGCGACCTCGTCGACGTAGCGGCGGATCAGCGACTTGGCGTTGGCCAGCGCCACGCCGGACAGGTTCGCCTTGTCGCGCAGCAACTGCTCGATCAGGGACATGCTCGGGGTCAGCCGGCTGGCCAGCGCCGGGTCGGCCAGCACCTCCCGCAGGTGCATCCGGCGGACCAGGTCGCCCTCCAGTCCGGCGAGGGTGCCGCCGAGGCCGGTGCCCTGCCGGCGCAGCTCGCCGGGCTCGGCGCCGAGCGCCTGCTCGAACCAGCCGGCGTCGGCCTGCCAGCGGGCGAGCTGGCCGGCGGTGACCTCGCCGTTGCCGGTGGCGAACACGTTGAGCAGGAGCTTGGACACCAGCGCGGCGCGGCGTACCTCGGCGTCGCCGGGCGCGAACGGCCCGGCGTCGCCCGGGGCGTCGTCGCCGCCGGCGAGCAGGCCGCGCAGTTCCGCGGCGAGCGCCGGGAAGCGCTGCACCACGGTGTCCACGGAGACGGTGGGGTCCAGCAGCGCGGCGGGCAGGCCGAGGTCGTCGATGACGGCCACGCTGGCCGACTCCAGCCCTGGCTGCTCGTCGGGGTGGAAGAGGCGGGCCAGCAGCCGCCAGTAGAGCACCTGCCGGCGGTTCTCGTCGTTGCGGTCGGCGGTCATCGGCGCAGCAACCGTCCCGCGCGCTCGCGCAGCACGGCCACGGCGTCGCCCGCCCTGGCCTCGGCCTTGGTGACCTTGGCGTCGGTGACGCCGCACGCCCAGTCGCCGTTGTGGGCCTCGACGGTCTGCCGCTTGACGGTGGCGCGCACGGCGAGGGGTTGCAGCAGCCACCGGCCGTCGTCCCAGCGCAGCAGGCCGAGGCAGGCGGTCGAGGCGGCGACCAGCGCGCGGGTGAGCGGGCCGGCGGCCGGCAGCCGCTCGGTGGTCACCGGAACCGGGTGCCCGTCGAGGTCGAGGACGAGGTCACCGCCGTCGTCGCGGGTGGTGTAGCCCTCGACGAGCACCGGTTCGGCGATCGCGGCGGGGTGCCGGTCCAGCGGCGGGGTCGCTGCGGCGGCCGCCGTGGCGAGCAGGACCCGGGCGGTGGCGAACGGGTCGGCGGGCTCGCCGAGGTCGGCGCGGGTGTCGTCCCAGCGCAGGTCGCCGCCGTGCAACGGCAGGTCGGTGACGGTCACGGCCCGCCGTTCCGCCAGGGCCTTGAGCAGTACGGGGTACGCCTCCAGCAGCCGCCACACCGCCGGTCCGACGATGGTCGCCACCTTCGCGGCGGCCACCGTGACCCGGACCGGTCGGGGCGCCCCGCCGCCGGTCGGTTCGAGCAGCGCGTGCAGCTGCACCTGCACGGCCGTGTCGTGTTCGTGGACGTCCACGCCCAGCGGCAGCAGCCGGCCGGAGACCGGCTCCGCTTCGGCGCCGCCGGCCGCCGCGCCCCGCGCGAGCAGCACGGCCCGCGCCCACAGGTCGGCCCACCGGCGGGCCGGCACCTGCGGCAGGGTGGCCACCGGCAGGCAGGCGCGCAGCTCGGTGGCGAAGCCGTCGAGCAGCACGGCGAGCCGGCGCAGCTCCCGCGCCGCCAGCGCCGCCTCGACCGGGGCGGCGCTGGCGGCGACCAGCTCGTGGTCGACGCCGCGCCAGCCCGCCAGGGCGATCTCGTGCAGCCAGGCCCGGGCCCCGGCCAGGGCCGCCGCCGGCTCGGGGATACCCGCGTCCGGGCCGGTCCACGGTGACCGGCGCCGGCCGAGCGCGGCGTCGAGCGCGTCGAGCAGGGCGTCGTGGGCCGCGCCGAGCAGCGCCGACCGGGCGCCGGCCAGGGCGGCCAGGTGATCCTCGGTGAGCGCGCCGGCGGTCGCCGCGCCGACCGCCTCGGCCACCCGGCCGGCGAGCGGCGTGCCCGCCACCGCCCCGGCGAGCGCGGCCAGCGCGGCGGCGTCGGCCTCGCCGACCCGGGCCAGGCCGCGGGTGAGCGCGTCGTCCACCCCGGTCACCACGTCGAGCGCCTCGGCCAGCCCGGTGGGGGCGGCGTCGCGCAGCTGGGCGAGCTGCGCGGCCAGCATCAGCGCACCCCCGCGGTCGCCGGGAACCAGTGCAGCTCCGGCACGGGCGCGGTGCTGGCCGGCACCTCCAGGTAGGCCAGGTGGCGCAGGAAGCGGCTGAACACCACCGCCGCCGGGGTGGGCTCGTGGCGGGCGTCCATCCGGGCGAACAGCTCGGCGCCGCCGTCGACCCCGTCGCCCACGTCGACCCGCAGGTAGCGGGTGACCTGGTCGGCGCCGTACTGGAGCAGGGCCTCGTCGGCGAGCGCGTGCAGGTGCTTGCAGAGCAGGCTGCCGCGCAGGCCGCCGCAGGGCCGGTTGTTGTTCGTGCTGCAGTTGACCGTGTGGCTGCCGGCGGTCACCGACGACACGTACACCCGCTCCACGTCGGAGCCGCTGGACACCACGCCCTGCAGGCGCCCGTCGGCCAGCTCCACGAAGGGCACCTTGGCCAGCTTGCGCGGCCGCGCCGGTGGCACCACCCGCAGCACGCTCCGTCGCCGCCACGAGGCGTCCGTCGCCTCCGTCATCTCCGACCTCCCGCCGCCGGGCCGGCGCCGGGCACGCGGGGGTGCCGTCGCCGGCCCGCATCCGCGCCGCTGTGACGACGAGGATCATGAACCATCGGTACGACAGATCACCGGCCGCCCAGCCGGTGCCGCAGCGCGAGGTGGAGCACCAGCCGCCGGTCGGGGTCGTCGAGGTCCGCGCCGAACAGCTCGCGCAGCCGGCGCATCCGGTAACGCACGGTCTGCGGGTGGGTGTGCAGGTCCTCGGCCACGGCGACCACCTGCCCCTGCCGGCGCAGCCAGCCGTGCAGGGTCTCGGCCAGCGCCCGGCGGGCGGCCGGGCGCAGGCCGGCCAGCGGGGCGAGGCAGGCGTCGGCGAGATGGTCGGCCAGCCCCGGCTCCCAGCGCAGCAGCAGGGTGAGCAGGTGCTCTTCCCCGGCGACCGGCTCGGCGGGCAGCACCCCGTCGCGGCGCAGCGCCAGGGCCCGCCCGGAGATCCGGTACGACAGCCGGGCCCGGCTCAGCGCCACGTTCGGGCCGAGCGCCGCCCGCCGACCGGCGAGGGCCTGGCGGGCGCGGTCCAGCCGTCCCGGGGTGGCCGGGTCGGGCAGCACGATCCGCACCACGTCGTCGATGACCGTGGCGATGGCGCCGCCGCCGATGGTGTGGCCCAGGTGCTCGGCGTCGTCGCCGTCGACGCTGAGCACGGCGACCGTCCGGGGCAGCGGCCAGCGGGCCGCGTCGGCGGCGGCGCGCAGCGCGGCCTCGGCGGGCGGCTCCGGCTGCACGAGCAGGGTGATCAGCCGCCGCCGGGTGGTGGCCCAGTCCTGCGCGGCGTCCCGCTGCTCGTCCAGGTACCCCTCGGCGGCGGCGCCGGCGAGGGCGTCGACGTAGCCGAAGAGCGCGCCGGCGACCACGTACAGGTCCGCCGGGGCGGGGCCGGCGGGCGTCGTGTGCGCGACCAGGAAGGCCCAGATCTCCCGGCCGCCGACGGTGAGCACGGCGCGCAGCGCGTCGACGCGGTGCCCCTCCCGGTATTCGGTGCGGCCCAGCGCGTGGAAGACGGCCCGGGTGGCGGCCAGGTCCCGGCCCGGGTCGGCGACCGCGTCGACGAAGGCGTCCACCGCGGTCCGCACGCCGAGGGCCAGGCCGCGCCCCTGCCCGCCGGTGAGCGAGCGGCCCTGCGCCCGCATGGCGGCGCGGACGGTCTCCAGGATCCGCCCGTGCAGCGGGGCGCGCAGGCCGCGCAACTGCTCGCCGACCGCCGGCGCGAGGTACGCCAGGCCGGGCTCGATGTCGAGCAGCGTGTCCGCCATCGTCGGCTCCTTTTGTCATCGCGGTGACAAACCCGGTGGCGGATCACGCACGCCCCGACCAAGGATTTTGGCACCCGGCTACGTACGGTCGGTGCCGTGGATACCGATGTGATCGTGATCGGCGCCGGGCTGGCCGGCCTGGTCGCCGCCGCCGAGGCCGCCGACGCGGGCCGCCGGGTGCTGCTGCTGGACCAGGAGCCGGAGCAGAACCTCGGAGGGCAGGCGTGGTGGTCGTTCGGCGGGTTGTTCCTGGTCGACTCGCCGGAGCAGCGCCGGATGGGCATCCGGGACTCCGTCGAGCTGGCCTGGCAGGACTGGACCGGCAGCGCCGCCTTCGACCGCCCGGAGGACCACTGGCCGCGTCGGTGGGCCGAGGCGTACGTGCACTTCGCGGCCGGGGAGAAGCGCGCCTGGCTGCGCGGCCTCGGCCACCGGGTCTTCCCGGTGGTGAGCTGGGCCGAGCGGGGCGGCGCGGCGGCGCAAGGGCACGGCAACTCGGTGCCCCGGTTCCACGTCACCTGGGGCACCGGCCCCGGCGTGGTGGAGCCGTTCGCCCGGCGCGTGCGCGCCGCCGCCGAGGAGGGCCGGATCCGGCTGCTGTTCCGGCACCGCGTCGACGAGCTGGTCACCAGCGGCGGCGCGGTCACCGGCGTACGCGGTGCGGTGCTGGCCCCCGACGACGCCCCGCGCGGGCGACCCACCTCCCGGACCGTGGTGGGCGACTTCGCGTACGCGGCGCAGGCCGTGATCATCACCTCGGGCGGCATCGGCGGCGACCACGACCTGGTCCGGCGGGCCTGGCCGGCGCGGCTCGGCACCCCACCGGCGCGGATGGTCACCGGCGTGCCCGCGTACGTCGACGGCCGGATGCTCGCCGTCACCGAGACGGCCGGCGGTCAGGTGATCAACCCCGACCGGATGTGGCACTACACCGAGGGGCTGCGCAACTGGGACCCGGTCTGGCCGGGGCACGGCATCCGCATCCTGCCCGGGCCGTCGTCGCTCTGGCTGGACGCGACCGGCGAGCGGCTGCCGGCGCCGCTGTTCCCCGGCTTCGACACCCTCGCCACGCTGCGCCACCTGCGGGCCACCGGCCACGACTACAGCTGGTTCGTGCTCACCCAGAAGATCCTGGAGAAGGAGTTCGCGCTCTCCGGTTCGGAGCAGAACCCCGACCTGACCAACCGCAGCGTGCGGCAGGTGCTCCAGCGGGTCCGTCCCGGCGCGCCGGGGCCGGTGGAGGCGTTCAAGCGGCACGGCGCGGACTTCGTCGTCGCCGGCGACCTGCCGGAGCTGGTCGGCGGGATGAACAAGCTGGCCGCCGAGAGTGGCGGGCCGCAGCTCGACGCCGTGGCGCTGCGCCGGCTCGTCGAGGCCCGGGACCGGGAGATCGCCCACCCGTTCGGCAAGGACGCGCAGCTGCACGCGATCCGCGGGGCCCGCCGCTACCGGGGTGACCGGCTCATCCGGGTCGCCACCCCGCACCGGCTGCTCGACCCGGCCGCCGGCCCGCTGATCGCCGTGCAGCTGCACGTGCTGACCCGCAAGACGCTCGGCGGCCTGCACACCGACCTGTCCGGCCGGGTGCTGCGCCCCGACGGCGAGCCCCTGGCCGGGGTGTACGCCGCCGGCGAGGTCGCCGGCTTCGGCGGCGGCGGCATGCACGGCTACAACGCCCTGGAGGGCACCTTCCTCGGCGGCTGCCTCTTCTCCGGCCGCACCGCCGGCCGGGCCGCCGCGGCGGCGGTCGGGTAGCCCGCACGCCGGCCGGTCGTCGACAAGGCCACCTCAGCGCCCGGCGGGTGCCGGCCCGGTGCCGAGCAGCCGCCTGATCTCCGCGGCGGCCGGGTGCGCCGGTGCGACGGCCAGGAAGCGCCGCAGGGTGTCGCCCGCCTCGGCGGACCGGCTGTTCCGCTGCGCGAGCCCCAGCACCAGCAGGCCGTCGGGGGAATCCGGCTCGCGGGCGAGCACGTCCCGGGCGGTTCGTTGCGCGGCGGCGCCGTCGCCGGCCCGGAGCAGCGCGAACGCGAGTCGCACCCGGACGGCGTCGTCGGGCCGGTCCCGCAGCGCCTCCTGGTACATCTGCGCGGCGGCGTCGTACCGGTCCTGGGTCTCCAGGTCGTGGGCGAGTTGGAGGGCGACCGCGACCGGGTCGGCCGGTGCCGGCCGGGCGGGCGGGTCGAGCCGGTCGGCGGCGATCGCGACGGACGCCACGAGCGCCACCACGCCCACGGACGCCAGCCGCCACGCCCGTCGTGCGGTCCGAGCGTCCGGCGTCCGGGGTGCGGCGGGACCGGTCCGGGCGGCACCGGGCCGCAGCGTCCGCCGGGCAGCGTAGCCGCCGGCCAGCAGCGTCAGCACGGGTACGCCCCAGAGCAGCAGCCGGACCCCGCGGTCCGGCGGGTCGGTCAGCACGTCGGCGCCGTACCGCTGGACGAACCACCGCCGGATCTGCGGCGCGTCCCGCCCCTGGGCGAGCTGGTCCGCCACCACCTGCCGCATCGCCGCCGCGATCGGTGACCGGGAGTCCGCCACCGACTCGCCCTGACAGGCCGGGCAGCGCAGCCCGGCGGACACCGCGCGTACCGGGTCCTGCCGGCCGGGGTCGCCCGCCGAGCGGGCCAGCACCGCGCCGGCCGCCGCGGCGAGCGTGACGAGCGCGAGCGCCACCAGGGCGCGCCGCCACCTCATCCGGCCAGCAGCGGTGCGATCCGCTGCTCCAGCCACTGCCGGGTCACCACCCCCTGCCGCCGGTCGACGAGCCGGCCGTCCCGGCCGACCACGAAGGTCTCCGGCACGCCCCGCACGCCCCACTCGACCGCCCGCGTGCCGTCGGGGTCGGGCAGCACGGTCAACCCGGTCGCACCGGTCTCGTCGAGCAGCGCCCGGACCGCGTCGGCGCCGTCGCGGATGTTCAGCCCGACCAGCCGGACGCCGCGCGGGGACCAGCTGCGCTCGGCGTCCACCAGCACCGGCAGCTCATCCCGGCACGGCCCGCACCAGGAGGCGAACACGTTGACCAGCACCACCTGGCCCCGAGCGTCGGACAGCGCGAAGCGGCCACCGTCCAGGGTGGCGCCGGACAGCGCCGGGGCGGGTCTGCCGGCCACCGCCGCGGCCCCGGGGTCCGGCGTGGCGGGTGCGCGCAGGCCGACGGCGATCAGGGCGCCGACGGCGACGGTGAGCGCGAGGACCGTCGCCGGCCCGACGCGCAGCCAGCCGGGGCGCCGCCTCACGTCGCGGCTCCCGATCCGGCGGCCACCGGGGCGGGCCGCCGCCGGTCGGCGCGGGCGGCCGGGCGGGTCCGCGGACGCGCGGCGGCCGCGAGCAACCCGCCGACGGCGGTCAGGGCGCCGCCGGCCCAGATCAGGCCCACGAGCGGGTTCACGGCGAGCCGCACGGTGGCGGTGCCGCTGTCCTCGCTGACGGCGAGCAGCGTGACGTACGTGTCGCGCAGCGGGCCGGCGCCGATCGCGGGCACGGTGACGGTCGTGTCCCGGGCGGCCTGGTAGCGCAGCACCGGCGTGATCGTCCGCGCGGCGCGGCCCGACGCGGTGAGCGCCAGCCGGGCCTGTACGGCCATGCTTGCGCTGCCGCCGGTCCGGTCCACCCCGACCAGCCGGACCGCGACGTCGCCCACCCGCAGGGTCTCGCCGACCCGCAGCGTCCGTTCGGCGTCCCGGCCGTACGCCGACGAGCCGGCCACGCCCACCGCGACCAGGGCGAGCCCGGCGTGCGCGACCAGCCCGGCGAGCCGGCCGGGCCGCCGGTGCGGGCCGGGCCGGCGTAGCCGGTGGGCCAGGTCCCCGGCCAGTCCGGTGAGGACGAACCCCGCCGCGCCGAACGCGGTGAGCGCGGCCGGGCCGGGCCGGCTGAACAGGCCGACGACGGCCACGGTGCCCAGGCCGGCGGCGGCGGGGACGACGAGCCGCCGCAGCGCCGCCGACCGGTCGCGGACCCGCAGGGCCGGCGTCACGCCCATCACCAGCAGCACCACGACCGCCAGGGGCACCGCGGTGCGCTGGTAGTAGGCGGGGCCCACCGACGAGCGGGTCCCGGTCAGCGGGGCGGTGAGCAGCGGCAGGATGGTGCCGATCAGCACCACCGCGGCGATGGTCACCAGGAGCACGCCGTGGACCAGCACCAGGGTGGCCCGGGACAGCGCCCGCGGCCGCCCGGGTCGGGTCGGCTCGGTGCCTCGACGGCCGGTCAGGACGGCCGACACCACCACCGCCAGCAGCACGAAGCCGAGCAGCATCGGGCCCAGCGGCGAGTCGGTGAAGGCGTGCACGCTGGACACCGCCCCGGATCGGGTGAGGAAGGTGCCGAGCAGCACCAGCAGGAAGCTCGCGCAGGCAAGCGCGCCGTGCCAGGCGGCCCGGCCGCGGACCAGGGTGGTGTGCAGGAACGCGGTGGCGGTCAGCCAGGGCAGCAGGGAGGCGTTCTCCACCGGGTCCCACGCCCAGTAGCCGCCCCAGCCCAGCACCGCGTACGACCACCAGGCGCCCAGCCCGATGCCGCCGGTCAGCGCCGCCCAGGCGACCAGCGCCCACGGGCGCGCCAACCGCACCCAGCCCGGCCCGTCCCGTCCCGCCAGCGGCGCCGCCAGCGCGAACGCGAAGGGTACGACCAGACCGAGGTAGCCGGCGTAGAGCAGCGGCGGGTGCACGCCCATGGCCGGGTGCTGCTGGAGCAGGGGATTCGGTCCGGGGCCGTCGGCCGGCACCGGGCTCACCGCGCGGAACGGGTTCGCCGCGAAGGTGGACAGCGCGAAGAAGAACAGCATGACCACGCTGACGACCACCATCGCGTACGCGTGCAGCCGCGGCGGGTACGCGCGCCGGGCCAGCAGCGCCGCGTACCCGCCGAGGATCAGCAGCCACAGCAGCAGCGAGCCGTCCAGGGCGGACCAGAGGCTGGTCAAGGTGTAGTAGAGCGGGACGTGCCGGCCGCCGTTCTCGGCCACGAACCGGACGCTGAAGTCGTGCCGCAGCAGCGCCGTCTCCAGCAGGGCGCAGGCCAGGGCGGCGGCGGCCAGGGTGGCGGCGGTGCCGCGCCGGGCGGTGCGGACGTCCGCGCCGAACAGGGCAACGCGCAGCCAGAGCAGGGCGGTGAGGGTCGCGCAGGCGAGCCCCGCGGCGAGGCCGGCGGTGCCGAGGTCACCCAGCATCGACCGGAACCGCGGGGGAGGACGACGGCCGGTACTCGTTGCCGTGCCGGACCACCACGTGGTCTGAGCGGAACACGCCGTCGGACGAGAGCGTGCCCTCGACGACCGCCCCGGTTCCCTCCCGGAAGGTCTCCGGGGGTACGCCGCGCTGCTCGACGGTGATCTCGTGGCCCGCCTCGGCGAGGCGGAACACGACGAGCTCGCCCTCGTGGCGCAGCGAGCCGGGCACGACGTCGCCGCCGAGGCGGACCCGGTGGCCCGCGAGGCCCGGATCCTCGAGCAGCTCGCCCGGCGTCCGGTAGTACGTGACGGTGTCGCGGAGCGCGCCGGTGACCAGCAGTCCGCCGGCGGCGAGCAGCACCGCGACGAGGGCCGTCCGGCCCGCCCGGCGACGCATCATCCGACTCCGGCCGGCGTGCGCGCGGCGGCGGGGGAGGGCTCGGGGGCCACGTGGCGTTCCAGGTGGCGGACCCGGTGCAGCAGGAGGCAGAACGCGGCGAGGGTCGCGGCGGCCACGGCGAGGAGCAGCGCGGTGGCCATCCGGGGGTCGATGGGCGGCCGGTGGGGGGCCAGCACCGTCGCCTGCTGGTGCAGCGAGCGCCACCAGACCACGGAGAAGTGCACCACGGGCACGAGGAGGAAGCCGGCGACACCGGCGATCGCGGCGGGCCGGGCCACCCGGTGGTCGCCGCCGTCGCGCGCTCCCCGGCGCTCGGCGAGCGTCCGGCGCAGGGCGAGGTAGCCGGCGTAGGCGAGCAGCAGCAGGGCGGTGCTGACCAGCCGGGGATCCCAGGCCCACCAGGTGCCCCAGACCAGGTGCCCCCAGACGGACCCGGTGCCGATGGCGGCGGCGGTGAGCACCACCCCGAGCTCGGCCGCCGCCCGGGCGAACCGGTCCCAGCGCAGGTCACCGCCGATCAGGTACGCCCCGCTGGCGGCGAGGACGACCGCGAACGCGGCGTACGCCACCCAGGCGGCGGGGACGTGCAGGTACATGAGGCGCTGCGCGTCGCCCTGGAGTTCATCGGGGGGCGCGAGCCATCCGCCGGCCACGGTGGCCGCGGTGGCGAGCCCGCCGGTGACCCAGGCCATCGTCCGGCGCGCCGCGGCGGCTCCGGCGGTGTCCGTGAGGAGGTCCACGGTGGAGGCTTGCATCATCTCCCTGTCCGCGTCCCTGAGGCGCTTGACCGAGAAGGTGGGAACTGGACACACCATAGGGCGGGGCGTGTGCCATCTGCCGCCGTTCAGGATAAAAGGTATGAACGCCGACAAGCGGTACTAAGGTCCTTGCCGGTGAAGACGACAGCGCAGACCACCTCGCGCCCGGCGCGGCGGCAGCGCCGGCCGCGATCGGTGCTGCCGCTGCTGTACGGCCCGCTGCTGCTCGCCGGCTGCTCCGGCGGCAGCCCGTCGGCCCTGAACCCGGCGGGGACCGGGGCGGCGCGGGTCAGCGGCCTGTGGTGGCTGTTGTTCTGGCTCTCCATGGCGGTGTTCGCCGAGGTCATGGTGCTGCTCGCCTGGGCGCTCGTGTTCCGGCGCGGCGCCGCCCGGGTGCGTCACGGCCAGCCGTTGCGCTTCGTGACGATCGCCGGGGCCGGGCTGCCGTTCGTCATCCTCGTGGCGGTCTACGGCGTCGGCCTGCGGGACCTCGCCGCGCTCGGCGCCGGCCCGGGCCGCGACGCGCCCACCGTGGAGGTCACCGGCCACACGTGGTGGTGGGAGGTGCGCTACGCGGGCGCCTCCGGCGCGACCGCCAACGAGATCCACATCCCGGTGGGGGAGCGGGTCCGGGTCCGCCTGCGCACCGACGACGTGCTGCACAGCTTCTGGGTGCCGCAGCTGATGCCGAAGATGGACCTGATCTCCGGCGAGACCCGGGAGACCTGGGTGGAGGCCCGGCGCGGCGGCAGCTTCCGCGGCCAGTGCGCCGAGTACTGCGGCACCCAGCACGCCCACATGGCGTTCCTCGTGGTGGCCGAACCCCGCGCCGACTTCGACGCCTGGCTGGCCCGGTTGGACGCCCCCGCCCGGGCGCCGCGGACCGAGGCCGAACGGCGCGGCCAGCAGACCTTCGTCCAGGGCACCTGCGCCGCCTGCCACACGGTCCGCGGCACCGGCGCGCAGGGGCGGGTGGGGCCCGATCTGTCGAACCTCGGCCCGCGGTGGAGCATCGGCGCCGGCGCGGTGCCCAACGACGCCGGGCACCTCGGCGGTTGGATCGTCAACTCGCAGACCGTCAAGCCGGGCAACGCCATGCCCCCGCAGCCGGTCGACGCCGACCGACTGCCCGACCTCATCGCCTACCTGCGGTCGCTGGAGTAGGGGCCGCCATGTCCTCGACCACCAGCACCGCGCCCGGCGTGGGCCGGGACGACCTGGCCCGGCTGGCCGAGCACTGGGCCGAGCCCCGCTCGCTGCGCGCCTGGTTCACCACCGTGGACCACAAGAGGATCGGCCGGCGCTACCTGGTCACCGCCGCGTTCTTCTTCGTCCTCGCCGGGCTCAGCGCCCTGGTGCTGCGCACCCAGCTCGCCCGGCCCGAGTCCGGCGTGGTGTCGCCGCAGGAGTACAACCAGCTCTTCACCATGCACGGCACGGCGATGATCTTCCTGTTCGCCACCCCGATGCTCTTCGGCTTCGGCAACTTCCTCGTGCCGTTGATGATCGGTTCCCGGGACATGGCATTTCCCCGGCTGAACGCCTTCGGCTACTGGGTGTTCCTCTTCGCCGGCCTGTTCATGTGGGCCAGCCTGCCCTTCGGGGCGGCCCCCAACAACGGCTGGTTCGCGTACGCGCCGCTGAACCAGGTGCCGCACAACCCGGGCCCGCACATGGACGTCTACGCCCTCGGGCTGCTGTTCCTCGGCATCTCCACCACCTCGGGCGCCATCAACTTCATCGTCACCGCGCTCAAGCTGCGGGCGCCGGGGATGTCGCTCAACCGGGTGCCGCTGTTCGTCTGGGCGATCGTGGCCACCGCGTTCATGGTGGTCTTCGCCCTGCCGGCGCTGAACGCGGACAACGCGATGCTCTTCTTCGACCGCCGGTTCGGCACCCACTTCTTCGACCCGTCCGGCGGCGGGAACGTGCTGCTCTGGCAGCACCTGTTCTGGATCTTCGGACATCCCGACGTGTACATCATCGTGCTGCCCGCGCTGGGCATCGTCTCCGCGGTGCTGCCCGCGTTCACCCGCCGCGGGGTGGTCGCCTATTCGCTGATCGTGCTCTCCATCGTGGCGATCGCGATCATCTCGTTCGGGGTCTGGGTGCACCACATGTTCGCCACCGGGCTGCCGCAGCTGTCGTACAGCTTCTTCAGCGCGGCCAGCACCGTCATCACCATCCCGTCCGGCATCCAGATCTTCGCCTGGCTGGCCACCATGCTGCTCGGCCGGCTGGTGCCGCGGGTGCCGCTGCTGTTCGTGATCGGGTTCATCGTGACCTTCGTCCTCGGCGGCGTCACCGGCGCGATGTTCGCGGTGACCGCGTTCGACCAGCAGGTCACCGACTCCTACTTCGTGGTGGCGCACTTCCACTACGTGCTGATCGGCGGTGCGGTCTTCCCGATGCTCGCCGGCATCTACTACTGGCTGCCCAAGATCACCGGCCGGATGTACCACGAGGGGCTCGGGCGGTGGGCGTTCGGGCTGACCCTCACCGGCATGCACGTCACCTTCTTCCCCATGCACCTCACCGGCCTGTTCGGCATGCCGCGGCGCGTCTACACCTACCGCAGCGAGCCGGGCTGGGACGGGTGGAACCTGGTCAGCACTGTCGGCTCGTACCTGCTGGCGCTCGGGCTGCTGCTGGTGCTCGTCGGCGTGGTGCACGCGGTGCGGCGGGGCCGGCCGGCGCCGCCGGACCCGTGGGAGGGCGACAGCCTGGAATGGTCGACGGCCTCGCCGCCCGAGCCGTACAACTTCCCGGTCATTCCCCGGGTGCACAGCCTGCACCCGGCCTGGGACGCGCGGACCGCCGAGTCGACCACCACCGGCGCGAGCGCGGACCGCGTCCTCAGCGAGGGCCGGCGCACCCTGGTCACCAGCGAGCTGGACGCGCGCACCGAGCGGGCGGTGGCGATGCCCGAGCCGTCGTTCAAGCCACTCGTCCTCGCCGGCGCGCTGCTGGTCTTCTTCACCGCCATGCTGCTGGCCGCGTACCCGGTCGCGGCCGTCGCCGTGCTGGTGGTGGCGGCGACGATCGCGGCCTGGCTCTGGCCGCCGCGCCGCCCCGACGAGGAACTCGGGGTGGCGTCATGACGGACCGGGGCGGGGTCGTGGCCGCGGCCACCGGCCTCACGGCGCTGACCACGGAGGAGCCGGTCGGCCGGCCGACCGGCTGGTGGGGCATGGTGCTGTTCGTCGCCACCGAGGCCACCCTCTTCGCCTGCCTGCTCGGCAGCTACTTCTATCTCCGCTTCCAGTTCGGTCCGCAGTGGCCACCCGGCGGCGACAAGCCGAAACTGCTCCTCCCGCTGCTGATGACCGCCGTGCTGGTGCCCAGCAGCCTGCCCGTGGTCTGGGCCGAGCACGGCATCCGGCGCGGCCGGCGCGGGCGGCTGCGCGCCGGGCTGGCCGCCACCCTGGTGCTCGGGCTGACCTTCCTGGCCCTGCTGGCCGTCGAGTACGCCGAGGACCTCAAACACTTCACCATGACCACCGACGTCTACGGCTCGCTGTTCTACCTGATCACCGGCTTCCACGGGCTGCACGTGCTGGTCGGGTTGACGATGATCGGGTGGCTGCTCGCCGCCTCCCTGCGCGGTGGCAGCTTCGGGTCCCACCGCCACGAACGCGTCCGCAACGCCGCGATCTACTGGCACTTCGTCGACGCGGTGTGGGTCGCCATCCTGTTCACCATCTACCTCTCCCCGCGGCTGTGATGACCACCGGGCCCGGTCCGCACACCCGCCTGGCCGGCGGGCTGCTGCTCTGGTACGGCGTGCTCGGCGGGGCCGTGGCCTGGGCCGCGCACCTGCTCGTGGCCTGGCCGCTGGACGAGCTGACCTGCGCCGCGGGCCGCGAGCGCATCTCCGCCGTGCCGCTCTGGCTGGCCGTGTGGCTCGCGGTGGTGATCCCGGGCCTGGTCACCGTGGGCTCGCTGCTGGTGGCCACGCTGGTGTGGCGGCGCACCGCCCGGGCGTCGTCGGCCGGCGCCGGGGACCGGGCCGTCGACCGCTCCCGGATGCTCGCCGTGGTCGGGGTCTGGGCGAACCTGCTGTTCCTGACGATCATCGTGCTCGGCGGGGTCGCCGTGCTGGTGTTCCCGCCATGTCAGGGCTGACCGTCTACCGGGCCCACGGGTCCGGCGCGGGCGACGTGGCCGACGGGCTGCTGACGATGCTGGCCGTGGTCGTGGTCTGCCTGCTCGCGGCCGGCTACGGCCGGGGTGTGCAGGAGCTGTGGGCGCGCCGCGGCCGCGGCCGGGTGGTGGCGGGCCGGCGGGTGACGGCGTTCGGCGCAGGGCTGGTGGTGGTGCTGGCGCCGACCAGGGGCCGGTGCACCGGCTGGCGGAGTCCTCCTACGCCGGGCACATGGCCCAGCACATGCTGCTCCTGCTGGTGGCGGGCCCGCTGCTCGCGGCCGGTGCGGCGGGGCTGCCGCTGACCATCGCCGCGCCCCGGCCGCTGCGCCGGCTGCTGGCCCGCCTCCGGGCCGCGGCGCCGGTGCGCCGGCTGCGCCGCCCGGCCGGGTACGCCCTGCTGGCCGCGGCGGCGCAGACCCTGGCCCTGTGGCTGTGGCACCTGCCGGGCCCGTACGTCGCCGCGGTGGACCGCCCGGTCCTGCACGCCGCCGAGCACCTGAGCCTGGTGGCGACGGCCTGGCTGCTGTGGGCGCCGGTGCTCGGCCCGGCCCGGCACCGGACGCCCGCGCCGGTCTCGCTGCTGCTGCTGGTCGGCACCATGTTGCCCGCCTCCGCGCTCGGCGCGGTCCTCACCTTCGCCCCCGAGCCGGTCTACCCCCTGCGTGTCCTCGGCCCCGACCCGCTCGCCGACCAGCAGCTCGCCGGACTGCTCATGTGGGCGCCCATGGACCTGGTGGTCCTGGTGGCGGCGCTGGCGGTCTTCCTCGGCTGGCTGCTGCGGCTTGAGCGGGAGCGGCCCGACCGCCTGGCCACGGCCCGGCCCGGCGCGCCGCCGGCGACGGGCGCCGCAACCGAAGGGATGGTGCGATGAGCCGTCGACTCTGGATGCTGGCAACCGTGCTGGCGGCGCTCCCGGTCGTCGCCGTGTCCGGCTGCGCGTCGACGTCGCCACCACCACCGCCCGAGTCCCACGCCGGGCGGCCGGACCGGGGCGCGAAGCTGATCGCCCGGTACGGGTGCGGCTCCTGCCACACCGTCCCCGGCGTCGACCGGGCCGGTGGGCTGGTCGGCCCGCCGTTGACCCGCTTCGGCGCCCGGTCGTACATCGCCGGTGAACTGCCGAACAACGCGGACAACCTGCGGCGGTGGATCACCGACCCGCAGGCCGTCGAGCCGGGCACCGCCATGCCGAACCTCGGCGTCAGCGCGATCGACGCGCAGGACATCGCCGCGTACCTCTACACGTTGGACTGACGGATGCGGCGACCACGAGCGGTGACCCTGCCCACTTCGCACCCGCGCCGGGCCCTCGTGGTCGGGTCCGTGCTGGCGCTCGCCGCGGGCCCGGTGGCCCTCGCGCCCGCACCCGACCCCACGCCGACCCCGGCCACCACCACTCCCGCCGGCGACCGCGGCACCCAGCTCTACCTGCAGCAGTGCGCGAGCTGCCACGGCGTACGCGGGCAGGGGTCGCAGCAGGGGCCGTCCCTGGTCGGCGTCGGGCCGGCGGCGGTGGACTTCCAGCTCTCCACCGGCCGGATGCCCGTGTGGAGCGAGGTCTCCCAGGCGCGGCGCCGCGAGCCCGTCCTCTCCGCCGGCGACATCTCCGCGCTGGTCGACCACGTCGCCAGCTTCGGCGGCGGCGGCCCGCGGATCCCCCGGGTCGCCCCCGGCGACGTGGTCTCCGGCCGGGACCTCTTCGCCGCCAACTGCGCGCCCTGCCACGGGGCTACCGGCTCGGGGGCCGTGCTCACGAACGGCTGGAGCGCCCCACCGCTGTACGACGCCTCGGCCACCCAGGTCGCCGAGGCGGTCCGGGTCGGGCCCGGGCTGATGCCGGCCTTCCCCGGCCAGGTGCTCACCGATCAGCAGGTCGACGACCTGACCAGCTACGTGCGGCGGCTGCGCACCGAGCGGCTGGACCCGGGCGGCAACCCGCTCGGCCGGCTCGGCCCGCTGGCCGAGGGGCTGCTCGCCTGGCTGGCGGTGCTCGTACTCCTGGTGGCCGGCGTGCGCTGGCTGGGCCGGAGGGCGGCGGAGTGAGGCGCCCGCCCCCGTCGCCCGCCGAGGAGTCCGCGAGTCGCCGGATCGTCGGCGCGTTCCTGGTGAGCGCCGCCGGGGCGGTCGGCTTCGCGGTGACCTACGGGCTGGGCGGCGACACCCGGTGGGAGGGGGTGAGTCTGGCGGTCGCGTTCGCCGGCCTGGCGGTGGGGCTCGCGGTCTGGGCCCGGCGGCTGGTCCCCGTCGGCGGGTACGTCGAGGAGCACGAGGGCTTCACCTCGCCCCCGGCCGAGCAGGCGATGACCGCGGCGGAGTTCGCCGCGCCGGACAGCCCGACGCGCCGGCACGGCCTGCTCGCGGCACTCGGGTTCGCGCTGACCGCCCTCGGCGTCGCGGTGCTGTTCCCGCTCCGCTCCCTGCTCCCCGGGGACCGGGCCCGCCCGCCCCGGGCCCTCAGGGACACCCCGTGGGGGCCCGGCGTACGGCTGGTCGACGACACGGGACGGCCCCTGCGGCCGGACGACGTGCCCGCCGAGACGCTGGTGGCGGTCTTCCCCGAGGGGGACCCCGACGCCGGCGACGCCCCCGCCTTCGCGGTCCGCCTCGACCCCGAGCGCTTCGCCCACCCGCCCGCCGGCGGCCACCTGGGCGGCCTGGTCGTCTGGTCGATGCTCTGCACCCACGCCGGCTGCCCGGTGCGGCTCTACCTCAAGGGCACCGGCCGGGTGCTCTGCCCCTGCCACCAGTCGTCATTCGACCTGCTGGCCGGGGCCCGGGCGGTCGCCGGTCCCGCGGCGCGGCCGCTGCCGGGACTGCCGATCGAGGTCGGCCCGGACGGCTTCCTCCGGGCCACCGGCGACTTCACCGCGCCGCCCGGCGCCGGTTTCTGGAGTCGGCCATGATCATGAACCGGCTGGCCCGCGCGCTGGACGACCGGCTCCGGCTCTCCCCGCTCACCCGCCGGGCGCTGGCGAAGGTCTTCCCGGACCACTGGTCCTTCATGCTCGGCGAGCTCGCGCTCTACTCGTTCGTGGCGCTGATCCTCACCGGCGTCTACCTCACCTTCTTCTTCGACGCCAGCTCCGCCGACCGCGTCTACCACGGGTCGTACGCCCCCCTCGACGGCAGCACCACCTCGGCCGCGTACGCCTCGGTGGTGCGGCTGAGCTGGGACGTGCGCGCCGGTCTGCTCATCCGGCAGACCCACCACTGGGCCTCCCTGGTCTTCGTCGCCGCGATCGTCCTGCACCTGGCCCGGATCTTCTTCACCGGGGCGTTCCGGAAGCCGCGCGAACTCAACTGGCTGATCGGCGTCACCATGCTGACCCTCGCCCTGGCCAACGGCTTCACCGGCTACTCCATGCCCGACGACCTCCTCTCCGGACTGGGCCTGCGGATCATCACCTCGGTGGTGGAGTCGATTCCCCTGGTCGGAACCTGGCTGGCCGCCCTGGCCCTGGGCGGCGAGTTCCCCTCCGACGCGATGATCCCGCGCATGTTCGTCACCCACGTGCTGCTCGTGCCGGCCGTCCTCGTCGCCCTCATCTCCCTGCACCTGGGCATCCTGGTGCGGCAGAAGCACACCCAGTTCCCGGGCCCGGGCCGGACGGAGCACAACGTGGTCGGGTCCCGGCTGTGGCCGAGCTACACCCTGCGCTCGCTCGCCCTCTTCGCCTGGGTCCTGGCGGTCCTGTTCGCCCTCGGCGGCCTGGCCCAGATCAACCCGGTGTGGCTCTACGGGCCGTTCGAGCCGGCCCAGTCCACCTCGCCGGCGCAGCCGGACTGGTACGTCGCCTGGGGCGACGGCGCGCTGCGCCTGTTCCCGCCGTGGGAGTTCCGCGTCGGCGGCTACCTGGTGCCGGCGCCGTTCTTCCCCGGCGTCGTGCTCGGCGGGCTGACGTTCGTGGCCCTCTACCTCTGGCCGTTCGCCGAGCGCCTGCGCACGCGCGACCGCCGCCCGCACCACCTGCTCGACCGCCCCCGGGACCACCCCGTGCGGATCGGTGTCGGGGTGGCCGCCCTGACCTTCTTCGCGGTGCTCGTGGTGGCCGCGGGCGACGACCTCCTGGCCCGGCTGCTCGGGGTGCCGGTCTACGACCTGCTGTACCTCTTCCGGGTCCTGGTGCTCGCCCTGCCGATCCTGACCGGCGCGGTCGCGTTCCTGACCGCGCGGGCGCTGCGCCGTGGCGACGCGCCCTCGCTCGGGGACCTCACCCGGGCCGACCTGCGGCGTGCCGGCCGTCCCTCCCGCCGACCCGCCCCCCGCGACGACGAACCCGAGACGCCCGCGCCGGACCGGCCGGGGGAGCGGATCGAGCTGTGGCCGGAGGGGGAGGTGTGGCGGTGGCGCTACCGCGACGAGATCCGGCGGCTGGTGCTCACCGCCAACCGGGTCGCGGTGTCGGAGGAGGAGGCGGTCGAGGCCGCGCGGCTGGCGTACCCGGGCGTGGACCGGGTCGTGGTGCCGGGGCCGCCCCCACCGCCCCCGCCCGGACCGGTCCGGGCCGCCCTGCGCCGCTGGGGACGGGCGGCGGCCGCCGGTTCGTTGCTCGCCGCGGCGCTGGTCGAGCGCAGGCGTGACCGCCGCCGGCAGCGCGACGGCGACGACGCCGGTCCGGCGGAGAAGGCGGACGCGGCGCCGCGCGGTGGCGAGCCGACGTGAGGCGCGGCTGACGCTCAGGATCTGGGCACGTCCCGCAATTCCCTCTCGCACCGGAGGGGGTCAACCGCCGCCCGGTCCGGTGCCGGCCGGGGCCCTGCCGGCGTCGGCGCCGGCGGTACCGGATCGACGGGCCGCCGGGAGGACCAGCGGGGTGCCGGTCTCCGGGTCCTCGATGATCCGGCAGGGCAGGCCGAACACCTCCTCGACCAGCTCGGTGGTGACGATCCGGCGCGGGTCCCCGGCGGCGACCACCCGCCCGTCGCGCATGGCCACCAGGTGGGTGGCGTACCGGGCGGCCTGGTGCAGGTCGTGCAGCACCGCCACCAGCGTGCGGCCCTGCTCCTCGTGCAGCCGGGCGCAGAGGTCCAGCACCTCGACCTGGTGGGCGATGTCCAGGTAGGTGGTGGGCTCGTCGAGCAGCAGCAGCGGCGTCTGCTGGGCCAGCGCCATGGCGATCCAGACCCGCTGCCGCTGCCCGCCGGACAGCTCGTCGACCGGCCGGTCGGCCAGCTCCGCGACCCCGGTGTCGGCCATCGCCCGGTCGACCACCCGCTCGTCCTCGCGGGACCACTGCCGCAGCAGGCCCTGGTGCGGGTAGCGGCCCCGGGACACCAGCTCGGCCACCGTGAGCCCGTCCGGGGCCACCGCCGACTGCGGGAGCAGCCCGAGGGTACGGGCCACCTGGCGGGCCGGCCGGCGGTGGATGTCCGCGCCGTCGAGCAGCACCGTGCCCCGGGCCGGGCGCAGCAGTCGGGCCAGGGCGCGCAGCAGCGTCGACTTGCCGCACGCGTTCGGCCCGATGATCACGGTGAAGGACCCGTCGGGGACGGCGACCGTGAGGTCCTCGGCGACGGTGCGCCGGTCGTAGCCGAGGGTCAGCGCCTCGCCGACCAGCCGGGGGGTGTCGGGCCGCATCCGGGTTCCCTTCTCGTCGGAGCCGGTCATCGCCGGCTCCCGCGTTCGCCGGCGAGGAGCCAGGCGAGGTAGCCGCCGCCGAGCACGCCGGTCACCACGCCGACGGGCAGTTGCCGGCCGGCGACCGCGTGCTGGGCGAGCTGGTCGGCGGCGAGCAGCAGGGCCGCGCCGACGACCGCCGACGGCAGCAGGTTCGGCCCGGGCGCGCGGGTGAGCCGGCGGGCCAGGTGCGGGGCGGTCAGCGCCAGGAAGGACACCGGCCCGGCGGCCGCCGCGGCGACCGAGACCAGCAGCACGGCCGAGCCGAGCGCGGCGCCCCGGACCCGGCGCACCGGCACGCCGAGCCCGGCGGCGGAGTCGTCGCCCATCTCCAGCAGCCGCAGCGCGGGGGCGCGGGCGAGCAGCACGGCGGGCAGCAGCACCGCCAGCGCGGCGAGCACCGGCAGGGCGTTCGCCCAGCCCCGCCCGTCCAGGCTGCCGGTGATCCAGAGGGCGGCGCGGGCGGCGTCCATCAGCGGGGCGCGGGTGAGCAGCCAGCCGTTGACGCCGGTGAGGACGGCGGTGAGCCCGATGCCCACCAGCACGAGCCGGTGCCCGCCGACGCCGTGCCGGCCGGCGAGGGCGTAGAGCAGCAGGCCGGTGGCCAGTCCGCCGGCGGCGGCCGCCCCGGCCAGCGCGGCGCTGCCGCCGCCGACCACGACCACGGTCAGCGCGCCGGTGGCCGCGCCGGAGGTGACCCCGAGAACGTCCGGGCTGCCCAGCGGGTTGCGGGTCAGCGACTGGAACACCGCGCCGGCCAGGCCGAGGGCGGCCCCGACCGCGAGGGCGGTGACGAGCCGGGGCAGCCGCAGCTCGGTGACGATGAACCGGTCGGCGGGGCTGCCCCCACCGGCCAGCACCCGCAGCACGTCGGCCGGTGCGATCGGATAGTCGCCGGCGCCGACGGCCAGCACGGCGAGGGCGAGGGCGAGGATCGCGCCGGCCAGGCCGACGACGAGGGCGCGGGGGCGCAGGCGCAGCGACAGCCCGCCGGGAAGGCGCAGCACGATCACAGCCGGCCCACCCGCCCGCGCCGCACCAGGTGCAGGAAGAGCGGCCCGCCGAGCACGGCGGTGACCAGGCCCACCTGGAGTTCGCCGGGGCGGCCCAGCAGCCGGCCGGCCACGTCGGCGGTGAGCAGCAGCACCGGCGCGAGCACCGCGCACCAGGGCAGCAGCCGGCGCGGGTCGGGCCCGGTGAGGGCGCGCACCAGGTGCGGGGCGAGCAGCCCCACGAAGACGATCGGCCCGCAGGCGGCGGTGGCCGCCCCGCAGAGCAGCGTGACGGCGACGATGACCGCGCCCCGGACCAGGCCGGGCCGGGCGCCGAGTGCCCGGGCGGAGTCGTCGCCGAGAGCCAGGGCGGCCAGCGGGCGGGTCACCAGCAGGGCGATCAGCAGTCCGGCCAGGACGAACGGCAGCAGGCTCGGCACGGTGTCGGTGCGCGCCCCGGCTAGGGAGCCGACGGTCCAGAACCGCATCCGCTCCAGCGACGTGCTGTCGACCAGCATGACGGCGCTGACGTAGGAGTAGAGGGCCGCGTTGAGCGCCGCCCCGGCCAGGGCCAGCCGGGCCGGGGTGGCCTGCCGGCCGCCGGCGATCGTGTGCACGGCGACGGTGACCGCGGCGGCGCCGAGCAGCGCGTACCAGACCTGGTGGTCGAGGTCGCCGACGCCGAGCAGCACGGTGGCGGTGGCCACCGCGGCCGACGCGCCCGCGTTGATGCCGAGCAGGCCGGGGTCGGCGAGGGGGTTGCGGGTCAGCGTCTGCATGGCCGCGCCGGCGACGCCGAGCGCCGCGCCGGCGGCGAGGCCGAGCAGGGTACGGGGCAGCCGTCCCTGGTGCACGACGGCGTACTCGGGGGAGGCCGGGTCGGTGAGGCCGTGCCACACGTCGGCGAGGGAGAGCGGCTTCGCGCCGAGGGCGAGGCTGAGCACGGCCACCGCGGCGAGCAGCAGCACGCCGAGGGCGAGCCCGCCGGCCCGGAGCCGGTGGCGGCCGGGCGCCGGGGCGGTGACGGCGCCGCTTCGGGGTGGGGTGATGACGGACAGCGTGGGCTCCGAGGGGGCAGGAAGGGCCTTGACGGGAACGTGGGTTAGGTTAGCCTAACCTCGCTGTCCATGGTCGTTCGCAGACCCGTACCGAAAGACTTCGCCATGCCCGATGCCCTGTCCCGCCGCCGGCTCTCCCGCCGCGGCCTCCTCGCCGCCGCCGGCGCCGCCGGCCTCGGCGCCCTCCTCGCCGGCTGCGGCAAGGACGGCGGCGACGCCGCCACCAGCACCGGCCCGACCGGCGGCCCCTGGTCGTTCACCGACGACCGGCAGCAGAAGGTCGACGCCGCCGCCCGACCGTCCCGGATCGTCGCCTTCACCGGGGTGGCCGCCGCCCTGGTCGACTTCGGACTCGACAAGCAGATCGTCGGCGTGTTCGGCGAGACGAAGAAGGCCGACGGCAGCAAGGAGCCGCAGGCCGGCGACCTGAACGTCGAGCAGGTCGAGATCCTGGGCAACGCCTGGGGCGAGTTCAACCTGGAGAAGTACGCCGGGCTCCGCCCCGACCTGCTGGTCACCCACATGTACGACCCGGGCGCCCTCTGGTACGTCCCGGACGAGAGCAAGGCGAAGATCCTTTCCCTCGCACCGAGCGTCGCCGTCACCACGGCCCGCGTGCCGATGACCAAGCCGATCGAGCGGTACGCCGAACTCGCCGCCTCCCTCGGCGCCGACCTCACCGCGAAGAAGGTCACCGACGCGAAGGCCCGGTTCACCGCCGCCGCCGACGCGGTGCGCCAGGCCGTCAAGGCGAACCCGGGGATCAAGGTGATGGCCGCCTCCGGCAGCCCCGACCTGTTCTACGTCTCCAACCCGAAGATCAGCACCGACCTCATGTACTTCGTCGAACTCGGCGTCGACATCGTGGTGCCGACCAAGCTCGAGCAGGGTGACTACTTCGAGGCGCTGAGCTGGGAGAACACCGGCAAGTTCCCGGCCGACCTGATCCTGCTCGACAACCGCCCCACCGCCCTGCAGCCGAAGGACCTCGCCGCCAAGCCCACCTGGGCGCAGCTGCCCGCGGTCAAGGCCAACCAGGTCACCCCGTGGGACGCGGTGCCCCGCTTCTCGTACGCCGGCGCCGCCCCGCTGCTGGAGAACCTGGCCACCGCCATCCGGGGCGCGAAGAAGGTCACGGCGTGACCACCGCCGTCGCCCTGCGGTACCGGTTCTACACCGCCCGGGTGCTCGTCACCCGGGCGGTGGGGGACTGCCTGGTCCGGGTCACCTTCGGCGGCGAGGACCTCGGCGGGTTCGCCGGCGGCGGCCGGGACCAGAGCGTCTCGCTCTTCCTGCCGCACCCCGGCCAGGACACCCCGGTCGTCCCGGTCGAGGCCGGCGAGGACTGGTACGCGGCGTGGCGGGCCCTGGACCCGGACGTGCGGGCCGTGATGCGCTCCTACACGATCCGCGCGCAGCGCCCCGAGACCGGCGAGCTGGACATCGACTTCGTCCGGCACGGCGACACCGGCCCGGCCACCCGCTGGGCCGGCCGGGCCCGCCCCGGTGACCGGGTGCTGCTGCTCGGTCCGGCCGTGCCCGACGAGCGCACCGTGCGCTTCCAGCCGCCCACCGGCGCCGACTCGGTGCTGCTGGTCGCCGACGAGACCGCCCTGCCGGCCGTCGGCGGGATCCTCGACTGGCTGCCCGCCGGCACCCCGGTCCGGGCCTTCGTCGAGGTCCCTGCGGCCGGCGACATCCAGGCGCTGCCCAGCGCCGCCCGCGCCGAGGTGACCTGGCTGGTCCGGGGGGCCACCACGCCGGCCGGCAGCCTGCTGGCCGACACGGTGCGCGCCGCCCGGCTGCCCGGCGCCGCCCCGTACGCGTGGATCGCCGGCGAGGCCGGCATGGTCCGGGCGGTCCGCCGGCACCTGGTCGGCGAGCGCGGCCTGGACCGCCGCCGGGTCACCTTCGCCGGCTACTGGCGGCGCGGCGCGTCGGAGGAGGACCTCCGGGCCGAGGCCGCCGGCGCCTGAGCGGCCCGGCGGCGGGACTACCGGAGCGCCGTCGGGGTAGAGGGGAGCGTGATCGCGCCCGCGCCGCACCGCCGGCGGCGCCCCGACCCGCGGGACGCGCCGTGACCGCGGTGGTGGCCGCCGCCCGGCGCCACGCGCAGGAGGCGTTCGAGCGGCTGCGCCGGTACTTCATCGTCGCCCTCCAGGCCGGGCTGGCGGCCGGGCTGTCCTGGTACGTCGCCAACACCCTGCTGCACAACCCGCAGCCGCTGTTCGCGCCCGCCGCCGCGGTCGGCACCATCGCGGCGGCGATCGGCAACCGGGTACGCCGCACCGCCGAGCTGCTCGGCGGGGTGATCCTCGGGGTGCTCGTCGGTGACCTGATCATCCAGGTGATCGGGAACGGGCCCGTGCAGACCGGGCTGGTCGTCGCGCTGGCCATCTCGGCGGCGGTGGTGTTCCGCAGCAGCGGGGCGGTGATGGTGCAGGCCGGCAGCACGGCCGTCCTGCTGGGCACCGTCGAGCCCAGCGCGCCGGACCTCGCCGTGCCGCGGACCGCCAACGCGCTGGTCGGCGGCGGGGTGGCCGTGGTGGTGGCGCTGCTCCTGCTGCCGCTGAACCCGGTCCGGGTGGTGCACCGCGCCGCCGGCGCCAGCTTCGACATCTTCGCCCACCAGCTGACCGTCACCGCCGAGGCCCTCTCCGCCGGCGACCCGGGGCGGGCCGACGCGGCGTTGCAGCGCCTCCAGACCGCCGAGGCGGAGCGGAAGGAGACCACCGAGATCGTCGCCGCGGCCGCCGAGGTGGCGTCGCTGTCCCCGTGGCGGTGGCGGCGCCGCTCCCAGCTGCGCCGCTACGGGCACGCCGCCACGCACTTGGAGCTGGCCTTCACCAACAGCCGCAACATGGTCCGCCGGGTGGTGTCGCTGCTCGACGCGCGGGAGCCGGTCCCGGCCGACCTGCCGGTCGCCATCGAGACGTTCGGGCAGGCCCTGCGGCTGCTGCACCGCGACTTCCTGGCCGGCCGGACCCCCGAGATCGCCCGGTCCCAGGCGTTGCGCGCCGCCGAGGCGGCCCGCCGGGCCCGGGCCACCGGGCTCGGCTTCTCCGGCACCATCGTCGCCTCGCAGGTCTTCATCGTGGTCAGCGAGCTGCTCCAGGCGTCGGGCCTGACCAAGGCCGAGGCGGACCGGATGAGCGGGTTCGAGCGGCGACCGGGGTCCCGCAGCCGCCCAAACGACCGTTAAGCTCTGGGGGTGGGAACCGACGAGCTGTACCCGGCCGAGCGGCTGGCCGCCGCCCAGCGCGCCACGGCCGCCGCCGGCCTGGACGCGCTGCTGCTCACGCCCGGCTCCGACCTGCGCTACCTGACCGGCTACGACGCGCACGAGGGGGAGCGGCTCACCTGCCTGGTGCTCCCCGCCGACGGCGAGCCCACCCTGATCGTGCCGGTGCTGGAACGCCCCGGCGCCGAGGCCGCGCCCGGCGCCGGCTACCGGATCGTCGACCACGCCGACGGCACCGACCCGTGGCCGCTGGTGCGGGCCGCGCTGCCCGGTCCGGCCGCCGCCGTCGGGCTGGCCGACCGGATGTGGGCCGAGCAGGTGCTCGCCCTGCGCGCCGCGCTGCCCGACGCGGCCCAGCGGCTCGCCTCCGAGGTGCTGCGCGAGCTGCGGATCCGCAAGTCGCCCGCCGAGGTGGCCGCCCTGGCCGAGGCGGGCGCCGCGATCGACGCGGTGCACCGGCGGATGGGGGAGTGGCTGCGCCCCGGCCGGACCGAGGCCGAGGTGGCCGCCGACATCGCCGCCGCCATCCGCGCCGCCGGGCACGTCCGGGTCGACTTCGTCATCGTGGCCGCCGGCCCGAACGGCGCCAGCCCGCACCACCAGACCGGCGACCGGCCGATCGGCGCGGGCGAGCCGGTGGTGGTCGACATCGGCGGCACCATGCCGTCCGGCTACCGCTCCGACTGCACCCGCACCTACGTCGCCGGCGGTCCCGCCCCGGCCGAGTTCACCGACTACTACGCCGTCCTGCACGAGGCGCAGCGCGCCGCCGTGGCGGCCGTCCGCCCGGGGGTCACCGCCGAGGCGCTCGACGCGGTCGCCCGGGACATCATCACGGCCGCCGGTCACGGCGCCGCGTTCCTGCACCGCACCGGCCACGGCATCGGCCTCGACACCCACGAGGAGCCGTACGTCGTGACCGGCAACCCCCGGCCCATCGAGGCCGGCATGGCGTTCTCGGTCGAACCCGGGATCTACCTCGCCGGGCGGCACGGCGCCCGGATCGAGGACATCGTCGTCTGCACGACGGACGGCGGGCAGCGGCTCAACACCACCCCCACGGAGCTCATCGCGCTATGACTGTCGACCGGATCCTCCCCACCGACGAGGCCCACGACCTGCTGGACCTCGCCACCGAACTCGCCGACCGGGAGCTCGCCCCCAGGGCCGCCGGCTTCGAGGAGCGCGCCGAGTTCCCCCGCGAGGTGCTGCGCACCCTGGGCCGGGCCGGCCTGCTCGGCCTGCCGTACGCCGAGGAGCACGGCGGCGCCGCCCAGCCGTACGAGGTGTACCTCCAGGTGCTGGAGATCCTGGCCAGCCGCTGGCTCGCGGTCGCCGAGGCGGTCAGCGTGCACACGCTGTCCTGCTACCCGCTCGCCCAGTTCGGCACCGACGCGCAGCGCAAGCTGCTGCCTGACATGATCGGCGGCGAGCTGCTGGGGGCCTACTGCCTCTCCGAGCCGCAGGGCGGCTCCGACGCGGCGGCGCTCACCACGAAGGCGGTCCGCGACGGCGACGACTACGTGGTCTCCGGCACCAAGGCGTGGATCACCCATGCCCGGGTCGCCGACTTCTACAACATCTTCTGCCGCACCGGCGGCCCCGGCCCGAAGGGCATCTCCTGCCTGCTGGCCGACCGGAACACCCCCGGCATCCACCCGCAGGCCGCCGAGCGGACCATGGGCCTGCACGCCTCCCCGGTCGCCCAGATCGCCTTCGACGAGGCCCGGGTGCCGGCCGAGCGGCTCATCGGCGGGGAGGGGGCGGGCTTCACCATCGCCATGTCGGCGCTGGACTCGGGCCGCCTCGGCATCGCCGCCTGCGCGGTCGGCCTGGCCCAGGCCGCCCTAAACTACGCCGTCGGCTACGCCCGGGAGCGCCAGCAGTTCGGCCGGTCGATCATCGACTTCCAGGGGCTCGGCTTCGCCCTGGCCGACCACGCCACCCAGATCTCCGCCGCCCGCGCCCTGACGCTGGCCGCCGCCCGGCTGCGCGACGCCGGCCGGCCGTACTCGATCGAGGCGGCGAAGGCGAAGCTGTTCGCCACGGACATGGCCATGCGGGTGACCACCGACGCGGTGCAGGTGCTCGGTGGCGCCGGCTACGTCGCCGACCACCCGGTCGAGCGGTACATGCGCGAGGCGAAGGTGTTGCAGATCGTCGAGGGCACCAACCAGATCCAGCGGCTGGTCATCTCGCGGGCCCTGGCGAAGGGCTGATCGCACCGGTGCGCGACACCCGGCACGCGCAGCGTCACGGCGGCGGGCCGGGTGCACCGTGGGAGCGCTTTTCCAGGTAGGTTGCACCGCGTGGAGGAGATCGACCGCGCCATCGTCGCCGCGCTGACCGGAGACGGTCGGCTGTCGTACACGGACCTGGCCGAGAAGGTGGGGCTGTCGGTGTCGGCCGTGCACCAGCGGGTCCGCCGGCTGGAGCAGCGCGGCGTCATCAAGGGGTACGCGGCCCGCGTGTCGTTCGAGGCGCTGGAGCTGCCGCTGACCGCGTTCGTGGCGATCCGGCCGTTCGACCCCTCGCAGCCGGACGACGCCCCGGAACGGCTGGCCCACCTTCCCGAGATCGACTCGTGCTACTCGGTGGCCGGGGAGGACTTCTACCTCCTGCTGGTGCGGGTGGCCAGCCCGGCGGACCTGGAGCGGGTGCTGCAGGAGATCCGGACGTCCGCGAACGTCACCACCCGGACGACCGTCGTGCTCTCCACCCCTTACGAGCATCGCCCGCCGAAGGTCGGCCCGGATCCGGTGGACCAGCACCGGCTCCGTGGGGTCTCGGCCGGTTCGGCGGGTCCGCAGGGGGGTTGACCCCGCTCCGGGAGCGATGATCACCTCCGCCGGCCGCACGCCTGTCATCGGGCGACGGCAGGCGGCGGCGCGCGTGTGCCGGTGGGCGGATCGGGGCGATCCGCGACCATCCGCCTACGCTTTGAACCAACGTTCACCGGGCCGTGGGGGCTCGATGAGCGGGTGAGTCAGTTGGAGAAGGAGTTGGCGTTGCGACAGAACTACCTGGCGGATTGCCGGGGTCGGGCGAGGCGGCAGCAGTGGATCAGCCCCCGGTCGGCGGGGATCGGGCGATGACGGCGTCCAAGCCGGGCCGGTCCCGGTTCAGCGGATGGCTCGCGGAGGCCCGGACGTCGGCGGCCGGGACGCGACTGCCCGCCTCGGCGGTCGAGGTGGCGGCCCTGGCCGCCCTGCTGCTCGCGGCGGTGGGGGACTCCCGCCTCTGGGCGCTTCCCCCGGCCGTTCTGGCGCTCGCGCTGCTGGCCTGGACGTGGCGTGGCGGTGCGGCGGCCGCCGGGACGGCCGTCGTGGGGCGCGTCCTCCTGCTCGCCTGCGCGTACCTGCTCGGCGCCGTACACGGCAGCCTCGATCCGGTCCTGGCCGTCGGTGTCGCCGTCGCCGGCCTGGCGATCCTCAGCGAGCCGCTGCTGGCCTCCGTGTCCGAGGCGGTCTACCCCGTCTCCGCCAACCTGCCCGGCAACGGCTCGCGGCCGGACCGCAGCCCCAACACGGGCCGGGTGGCGCTGGGCAACGGCGTCGCGGTCCTCGCGGCGCTGGTCTGCGCGTTCACCGACGTCTCCGGGTGGATCGCGCTGGTGGTGGCGGCCGCGGCGCTCGGGTTGACCCTGTTCACCGGGTTGCAGGCGGTGAAGCGGGTGCGGGCACGGCGCAGCCGTGAGACGAAGCTGCTCGCCGCGCTGACCGCCTACGAGCCGGTCTTCCTCGTGCACTGGAACGCGCCCGCCGGCACCGCCTACCAGCTCGCGATGTGGTTGCCCTATCTGGAACGCCTCGGCCGCAAGTTCTTCGTGCTGGTGCGCAACCAGACCAACTTCAACGAGGTGGTGGGTCTCACCAAGGCGCCGGTGGTGCTGCGGATGGGGCTGAACCAGATCGACGACGTCATCGCCCCGTCGCTGCGGGCGGCCTTCTACGTCAACACCGCGACGATGAACAACCACGTCCTGCGGTACACGAACCTGAAGCACATCCAGCTCAACCACGGCGACAGCGACAAGGTGCCGAGCTACAACCCGATCTTCCGGATCTACGACAAGAACTTCGTCGCCGGCCAGGCCGCGATCGACCGGTTCGCGGCCAACGGCGTGAGCATGCCCGCGGAGATGTTCACCATCGTCGGGCGCCCGCAGGTGGAGAACGTCGCCATCGCCACCGAGCCGATCGCCTCGATCGCCAGCCCCCGGGTCCTGTACGCCCCGACGTGGGCCGGCTTCTACGCCGACTCCAACTATTCGTCGCTGCTCGTCGGTTACGACATCGTGAAGGCGCTCGTCGCGCGCGGGTGCAGCGTCGTCTTCCGGCCGCATCCGTACAGCCGGCGGTCCGCGGCGTTGAGCCGGGAGTGCGAGCGGATCCGGACGCTGCTGGCCGACGACCGCCGGACGAACGGACGGCCGCACGTCTTCGGCGCCGAGGCGGAGGTGACCATGTCGGTCGCGGACTGCTTCAACGCGTCGGACGCGATGGTGTCGGACGTGTCGAGCGTGGTGGCCGACTACCTGTACTCGGAAAAGCCGTTCGTGATGGTCGCCGTCTCGGTGCCGGCGGCCCGGTTCCCGGAGGCGTTCCCGCTCGCGCGGGCGGCCTACGTGATCGACGCCCACGGCGACCGGTTGCAGGGGCTCGACGCCGTCCTCGACGACTTCCTCGGCGCCGACCCGCTCGCCGCCGCCCGCCGCGACCTCAAGAAGTACTACCTCGGGGACATCCCGGCGGACCGGTACGCGCAGCGCTTCCTCGACGAGGCCTCGCGCTACCTCTGACGGCGCGCGGCGTGGCCGCCCACGATCGGCTCCGGTTCGGCATGGACGCTGGACCGGAGCCGGTCGTTTGTGCGGCCGCTCCCGCAGGCCCGGTACGCCCGCACGGCCGTCCACGCCCGACCCGAGCCGGAGATCAGTGCCGTGCCACCCGGTCGGTACCGGCCTCGCCGGTCTGCGGAACGGGCTGGTTCCAGCGCAGGATGACGCGCCGCCCGTGCTCGTGGCCGAGGACGCTGAGGGTGGCGGTGTCCAGCCGCAGCAGCCCGCCGGCGGACGGGGGGAGGCCGATCCAGCGCGCGCCGAGCACCCGCAGGCTGTGCGCGTGGCCGACCAGCGCGACGCTGCCGTGCTCCAGCAGCGGGGCCACCCGGTCGAGCACCCGGTCGAGCCGGGCGCCGACTTCGGCCGGTGACTCCCCGTCGGGGCAGCCGTCGGTCCAGATGTTCCAGCGGGGGTTCTCCTCGTGGATGTCCACGGTGGTGCGCCCCTCGTAGGCGCCGTAGTTCCATTCGGCCAGGTCGGGGTCGGTGGCGTCGACGGTGAGCCCGGCCAGGTGCGCGGTGCTGGTCGCGCGTTGCCGGGGGCTGGACAGCACGCGGACGAAGCGCCGGCCGGCTAGTGCCACGGCGAGCGCCCGGGACTGGCGTTCGCCGTCGGGGGTCAGCTCCAGGTCGGTGTACGAGGTGTGCCGGCGGCTGGCGCTCCAGGTGGTTTCGCCGTGCCGGATCAGCAGGATCTCGCTCACCCGCCCAGTCAACCACGGACCCGCCGCCCGGACCGGCCGGCGCTGGAACCTATCTTCCTAGGATGCCTTACGGGGTGTGCGCTCGCGCACGAGTTTGGGGGGACCGGCACCGGGGACGCAACCGGCGGAAGCCCGAACGAGCCGAGGAGGCGGGATGAGCTTCACCGACAAGGCCAAGAGCCGGGCCCAGGAGATGGCCGGCGCGGCCAAGGAGCGGATCGGCGACGCCACCGACAACGAGCGGTTGCGGGCCGAGGGCGCCAACGAGCAGAGCGCCGCCCGGGCGCGGCAGGCCGGGCAGAACGTCAAGGAGGCCGGACGCAACGTCCGCGACGCCTTCGACAAGTGACGCGCACGGCGGCGGGCCCCCGGATAACCGGGGGCCCGCCGCCGTGCGCTACGGGGATTACCTCGGGTCGCGGTTGAACTTCGACGTCGACCAGAAGTAGCCGAGCACCGCGAGTCCCAGGCACCAGGCGACCGCGAGCCACCCGTTGTGGCCGATCCCGCTGCCGAGCAGCAGACCGCGCAGCGTCTCGATGGCGGGCGTGAACGGCTGGTACTCGGCGATCGGCCGGAGCCAGCCGGGCATGGCCTCGACCGGGACGAAGGCGCTGGACAGCAGGGGCAGCAGGATCAGCGGCATGGCGTTGTTGCTGGCGGCCTCGGCGTTCGGGCTGACCAGGCCCATGCCGACCGCGATCCAGGTGAGCGCCGTGGCGAAGAGGGCGAGCAGCCCGAGCGCCGCGACCCACTCCAGGACGCCGGCGCCGGTGGACCGGAAGCCGATGGCCACGGCGACGGCGCCCACGAGGACCACGCTCAGGATCGACTGCAGCACGCTGCCGACGACGTGTCCGACGAGGACCGAGCTGCGGTGGATGGCCATCGTGCGGAAGCGGGCGATGATGCCCTCGGTCATGTCGGTGGAGACGGACACCGCGGTGCCGATCACGGTGCTGCCGATGGTCATCAGCAGGAGGCCCGGGACGAGGTACGCGATGTACCGGGAGCGGTCCGGGCCGCCGCCGCCGATGCCCGCGCTCATCGTGTCACCGAAGACGTAGACGAAGAGCAGCAGCAGCATGATCGGGGTGAGCAGCAGGTTGAGGGTGAGGGACGGGTAGCGCCGGGCGTGCAGGAGGTTGCGGCGCAGCATCGTGGACGAGTCGCGTACGGCGAGGGAGAGGGAGCTCATCGGAGGGCCTCCTTGGGCTGGGTGGGGATGCGGGCGCCGCCGGTCAGGGCGAAGAACACGTCGTCGAGGTCGGGGGTGTGGACGGTGAGGGTGTCGGCGTGCACGTCGGCGTCGTCCAGCCGGTCGAGGATGGCGCGCAGCTCGCGTTGGGTGCCGCCGCTGGGGATCTGCAGGGTGAGGGCCTGGTCGTCGCGGACGGTGTCGCGCAGCGCGCCGGCGGCCCGCTCGTACGCCGTGGGGTCCTCGAAGCGCAGTTGGACGTGCCCGCCGGGGATGAGGCGCTTGAGTTCCGCGGCGGTGCCCTCGGCGGCGATCTTCCCGTCGTTCAGCACGGCGATGCGGTCGGCGAGCTGGTCGGCCTCCTCGAGGTACTGGGTGGTGAGGAAGACGGTGACGCCGTCGGCGACGAGTTCGCGGATGATCTGCCACATGTTGTGGCGGCTGCGGGGGTCGAGGCCGGTGGTCGGTTCGTCGAGGAAGATGATCCGCGGGTTGCCGACCAGGGTCATGGCGAGGTCGAGGCGGCGCTTCATGCCGCCGGAGTAAGTGGAGGCGGGCTTCTTCGCGGCGTCGGTGAGGTCGAAGCGTTCCAGCAGTTCGGTGGCGGTGCGCTGGCCGTCGCGCTTGGACAGGTGGTGCAGGTCGGCCATGAGGAGCATGTTCTCCTCGCCGGTGATCAGGCCGTCGACGGCGGAGAACTGGCCGGTGACGCCGATGGCGGTGCGGACGGCCTGGGGGTCGGTAGCGAGGTCGTGGCCGCCGACGTGGGTGGGGCCGGAGGCGGGGTCGGGGGAGATGAGGGTGGAGAGGATCTTGACGGCGGTGGTCTTGCCGGCGCCGTTGGGGCCGAGCAGGGCGAAGATGGTTCCTTGCGGGACGGTGAGGTCGACGCCGTCGAGGACGACCTTGTCGCCGTAGGACTTGCGCAGTCCGTTCGCCGCGATGGCCAGGTTGGTCATGCTGGGTGCTCCTCAGAGGCTGCGGGCGACGATGTCGCCGAGGGCGGTGGTGGCGTGGATGGTCAGGCCGGCGGCGGCGCCTTCGGTGTTGGTGAGGGAGTTGTGGATCCGGCCGTAGGTGGTGCCGGCGTCGAGGGTGGCGGAGACGCCGTGGGCGGCGCCGACGGCGATGTCGCCGGCCTGGGTGCGCAGCACGACGGCGCCGCGGACGGCCTCGGTGATGCGGATGTCGCCCTTCGCGGTGCTGATCTCGGCGGGTCCGTTGAGGCGGCCGACCGTGATGTCACCGGCGGCGGTGGTGAGGCGGAGGCTCGCGGCCTCGTCGAGCTTGATGGCGCCGTGTGCGCCCTGGAAGGCGACGTCGCCGAACCGGCCGACGGCCCGGAGGTCGGCGCTGGCCGCCTTCGCCTCGACGCGGGAGCCGGCGGGCAGCTGGACGGTGACCTCGATGGACCCGGAGCTTCCGAGGATCTGGTTCTTGGCGGAGGCCTCGATGTGCAGGACGCCGCCGTCGTATCGGATCTTGGTCTGCTCGGCCACCTTGACGTCGCGGCTCTTCGAGGGGTCGGCGGGGCGGACGTCGACGGTGGTGTCGGCCCGGTCGGCGGCGATGAGCTGGATGCGGCCGGCGGGGATGTCGAGGGTGGCGGTGATCGGGGTGGGGGTGTCGAAGGTGTGCACGGTTGTTCTCCTCCTGCGCCTGCTGTTTCTGACACCGGAAACGCTACGTTGCGTTCACAGATCAGGCAACGAGCTTGTTGCGCCAAAGCAGAGTCAGTGCAGGTGAAGGGCTGCTTTTCGTTGCAACGGATGTAGAACTAACGCAACGGCCACGATGTTGATCGTTGCATTGGATGAGCGGTGAACGCTATGCTGGGGGGCATCGAGCGACCGTGGGAGGGGACATCGCGATGCCGGGAGGCAGGCTCACCCAGCAGGAACGCCAGCAGATCGCGCTGGGGCTGGCCGACGGGCTCGCCTACGCGGAGATCGCCAGGCGTCTCGACCGCCCCACCTCGACGGTCACACGTGAGGTGATGCGCAACGGCGGTCCGACCGCCTACCGTGCCGACCTGGCCCACCGTGCCACCGAGCGCCGCTCCCACCGGCGCAGGCCGGCGCCCGCGCGAGGGCCACAGGCCCCGTCGCAGACGCCCGGCCGCGACGCCGGGGCCGTGCGCGAGTACGAGGAGATGTTCACGACCCTGCTCATGCAGCAGGGTCTGCCCAAGATGATGTCCCGGGTGCTGACCTGCCTCTACACCGCAGACGCGGGCAGCCTCACCGCGTCAGAGCTCGTGCAGCGGTTGCAGGTCAGCCCGGCGTCAGTGTCCAAGGCGGTCACGTTTCTGGAGAGTCAGGGCCTCATCCGCCGGGAACGCGACGAACGCCGCCGGGAGCGCTACGTGGTCGACGACGACGTCTTCTACCAGGGCACGATCGCCGGCGCCCGGGCCAACGCGCAGCTCGCGGAGACGGCACGGCAGGGCGTGAGCATCCTCGGCCCCGGGACCCCGGCGGCCGTTCGCCTCGAGAGCATCGCCCGGTTCGTCGAGTTCATCGCCGAGAGCATCAGCCGCGCCGCGGAGCAGGCCCGGGAGATCCTCTACACGAAGCCGGAGGCGATCTCGGGCGGCGCCGCAGGCCCCGGTTCCGATCGTGGAGAGGGCGGGGGCCGCGGGTAGACGGCCGCCGCCCCCGCGGCCGGGTGGCTCACGGGGGCGGCGGGTTGGTGCGGGTCAGTCGTCGCGGTGGGCGCTCCACCAGGCCTGGCCGGTCTCGGGCAGGGTGTCGATCGGGTCGTAGTAGGCGTAGCGCTTGTTGAGCGCTTCGAGGTCGGCGGACTCGATCGAGGTGCGGTAGTTCTTGGTCCAGTAGGAGATGCCGCGTTCGCGGTCGTACTCGGTGAGCATGTGCACCCAGCGCTTGCCGACGAAGGGGACGTCGCAGACGATGCGCGGGGTGGCGTAGCCGGGCAGGTAGCCCATGATGTCGTGCTGGAGCTGCTGGGCGTGCCAGACGGGGACCCGCCAGTGCTCGGCGTTGGGGATCATGTCGCACATGTAGAAGTAGTACGGCAGGATGCCGGCCTCGCCCTGGAGGGCGAAGCAGAGGTCGAGCAGGTCGGCGCTGGTGGCGTTGACGCCGCGCATGAGCACGCCCTGGTTGCGGACGTCGCGGACGCCCACGTCGAGGGCGGTCTGGGCGGCCCGGGCGACCAGCGGGGTGATCGACTGCCGGTGGTTGACGTGGGTGTGGATGGCGAGGTTGACGCCGCGCCGGGACGCGGTGCGGGCGACCCGTTCGAGGCCTTCGACGACGTCGCCCTGCAGCCAGTGCTGCGGCAGGCCCATGAGGGCCTTGGTGGCGAGGCGGATGTCGCGGATGGTTTCGATCTCGAGCAGCCGCATGAGGTAGGACTCGAGGTTCTTCCACGGCACGTTGGCCACGTCGCCGCCGGAGACGACGACGTCGCGGACGCCGGGGTGGGCCTTGAGGTAGGCGATGTGGGCGTCGTAGCGGTCGACGGGCTTGAGGCTGAGCTTGAGCTTGTCGACGGCGGGGGTGGAGTTGCCGACCAGGTCCATCCGGGTGCAGTGCCCGCAGTACTGCGGGCAGGTGGAGAGCAGCTCGGCGAGAACCTTGGTGGGGTAGCGGTGGGTGAGGCCCTCGGCGACCCACATGTCGTGCTCGTGGAGGCTGTCGCGGCTGGCGTAGGGGTGTGAGGGCCAGTCGGTGCGCCGGTCGGAGGCGACGGGGATCATGTAGCGGCGGATCGGGTCGGCGAGGAACGCCTCGGTGGTCATGGGCTCGAACGGCACCATGGTGTTGAGCATCTGCGGGGGCACCAGCATCGACATGGTGGCCAGGGCCTTCTGGTCGGCCTCGAGGTCGGCGTAGAAGGTCTCGTCGACGAGGTCGCCCAGGACGGTGCGCAGCTGCTTGATGTTCTTGACGCAGTTGACCCGCTGCCACTGGGCGTTCTCCCACTGCTCCCGGGTGACGTGGCGCCAGCCGGGGAAGCGGGTCCAGTCGGGTTCGACCAGGGGGCTGCGGCGGTATTCGTACGGCTGCCCGGCGGTCGGAACGGCGACCGGGGCGTGACGGGGTTGAGGGATGGTCTCAACCGGTTGGGTCTGGGTCACGGCCCCTCCTGACATGTGGTGCGGGTGATCAACGATCCCGAAGGCTACTGGAAAATATCCGGTGAAGAAATTAGTCTGCCGTAAGTTTTCCCGCGACGCGAGCCCTGGCCGGGGTTTCGGGCGGCTGGACATAGGGGGTCGGCGTGACGTCACCGGTGGGTCTGCACCGAGTCGTGGAACCGGCGGGGGTGCTGCCGCAGGCGGCGTGGCGGCTGGACGCCGATCCGCGGATCGGCGCCAACGAGGTGCGGATCCGGGTCGAGCGGCTGAACCTGGACGCGGCGAGCTTCCGGCAGCTGTCGGAGAAGCACGGCGGCGACGGGGAGAAGGTCCGCGCCGAGGTGCTGGAGATCATCTCGACCCGGGGGAAGATGCAGAACCCGGTCACCGGCTCCGGCGGCATGCTGATCGGCACGGTGGAGGAGACCGGGAAGCGGTCCCCGCTCGGGCTGCGCCCGGGCGACCGCGTGGCGACCCTGGTGTCGCTGACGCTGACCCCGCTGACGATCCTCGACGGGCTGGCCCGCTGGGACGGGCGCAGCGAGCAGGTGCCCTGCGACGGCTACGCCATCCTGTTCGCCCGGTCGATCGCCGCGGTGCTGCCCGCCGACCTGCACCCGGAGCTGTCCCTGGCGGTACTCGACGTGTGCGGGGCGCCGGCGCTGACCGCGCGGGTGGTGGCCGAGCAGGTGGCGCGGCGCCGCCGCGAGGAGGACCCGCGCCCGGTGACCGTGGCGGTGATCGGCGGCGCCGGCAAGAGCGGTTCGCTGTCCCTGGCCGCGGCGCGGCGGGCCGGCGCCGGACGTACCGTCGGGGTGGTGCCGGTGGCGGCGGAGCGCGACGCGCTCGAAGCGGCCGGCCTGGCCGACGTGGTCGCGCTGGCCGACGCCCGCGACCCGGTCGGCCTGTCCACGGCGGTGACCACGGCGCTGGGCGCCCCCGCGGACGTCACGGTGGTCTGCGTGGACGTGCCGGGCTGCGAGCACGGGGCGGTCCTCGCCACCTCCGACGGCGGCACGGTGATCTTCTTCTCGATGGCGACGAGCTTCGCGGCGGCCGCGCTGGGCGCGGAGGGCCTGGCCGCGGACGTGACCATGCTGGTCGGCAACGGGTACGTGCCGGGGCACGCCGCGCTGGCGCTGGACCTGCTGCGCGCCGAGCCGGGGGTGCGTCGTCTGTTCGAGGCCCGCCTGGCGGCAGACTGAGCATCATGACGAACCCCTCGACCTTGTACCGCGGCGGAGTGCTGCACTGTCCGGCCGACCCGAGCGCGACCGCGCTGCTGGTGCGTGACGGGCGGATCGCCTGGCTGGGCGCCGACGCGGACGTGCCGGCCGCCGACCGGGTGGTGGAGCTGGGCGGGGCGCTGGTCACGCCGGCGTTCGTGGACGCGCACGTGCACGCCACGGACACGGGGCTGGCCCTGTCGGGGCTGGACCTGTCGGCGGTGCGGTCGGCGGCCGGGCTGCTGGAGGCCGTGGCGGCGTTCGCCGCCGCGCTGCCGCCCGACGCCGTGGTGCTGGGGCACGGCTGGGACGAGTCGTCCTGGGCGGAGCCGGCCCTGCCCGACGCGGCGGCGCTGGACCGGGCGGCCGGGGGCCGCAAGGTGTACCTGTCGCAGGCGTCGATCCACTCGGCGCTGGTGTCGGCGGCGCTGCTGGCGGCCTGTCCGGACGCGGCGGCCGCCGCCGGGTACGACCCGTCGGGCTGGCTGCGCCGCGACGCGCACCACGTGGTGCGCGCCGCCGCGTTCGCGTCGGTCACGCGCGCGCAGCGGGTGGCGGCGCAGCGGCGGGCCCTGGAGCACGCGGCGTCGCTGGGCATCGCCGCGGTGCACGAGTGCGGCGGTCCGGACATCTCCGACGAGGAGGACTTCACCGGGCTGCTGGCGATCTCCGGGGCCGGGGTGCCGGAGGTGTACGGGTACTGGGGTGAGCTGCTGGGCGCGGCGCGGGCCCGGGAACTGGGCGCGGTCGGCGCCGGCGGTGACCTGTTCGCCGACGGGGCGCTCGGGTCGCGCACCGCGCACGTGTCGGCGGCGTATCTGGACGGGGAGCCGGGGGCGTGCGGGCACGGGTACGTGACCGTCGAGCAGGTGCGCGACCACCTGCTGGACTGCGCGGCCCACGGGCTGCAGGGCGGCTTCCACGCGATCGGGGACGCGGCGATCGGCACGGTGCTGGAGGGGTTCGCGCAGGCCGCGCAGAAGGTGGGCGTGGACCGGTTGCGGGCCGCCCGGCACCGGGTCGAGCACGCCGAGATCATGAGCAAGCGGCTGATCGCCGGGTTCGTGGAGTACGGCATCGTGGCGTCGATGCAGCCGGCGTTCGACCGGCTGTGGGGCGGCGCCGGCCGGATGTACGAGTCGCGGCTGGGCCTGTCCCGGTCCATGGAGTCCAACCCGATGGGCGCCATGCACGGGGTCGGGGTGGCGTTGGCGTTCGGTTCGGACTCGCCGGTGACGCCGCTGGACCCGTGGGGGTCGGTGCGGGCCGCGGCCGCGCACCACAACCCGGCCCAGCGGATGAGCGTGCGGGCGGCGTTCGCCGCGCACACCCGCGGCGGGTGGCGGGCCGTGCACCTGGACAACGAGGGGGTCCTCGCGCTCGGCGCGCCGGCGACGTTCGCGGTGTGGGACACCCCGGCCGGGGTGGAGCGGGGGCTGCCGGTGCTGCAGGCCGAGGACCCGGAGGCGCGCGGCGCGGACGACCCGACGCCGCTGCCGGTGTGCCGGGCCACGGTCCTGCGCGGTGACGTGATCTATCAGGAAGGCTCTCTCAGGTGACAGGCAAGCTTGGGTTGGATCCGGCGCTGGTGGCGCGGGCGCGGGACTTGGCGCGCCGCGCCGGGCAGCCGGTGGTGGATCTGGCGCGCAGCCACACCACCGTGTCGGTGGAGCGGGCGGTGCTGCGGCTGGCCGGGGTGACCGGCGCCGACCCCGACGGCATCCCGTGGGTGAACCGCCTCGTCGACGCGGTCGTCGCCGACGTCGGTCTCGGCCACGGTGTCGCCGCCCCGGTGTTCGACGCGCTCGAGCGGGAGCAGATCGCCGACGTGACGCTGCTGGCGCAGAAGGCCGCCGCCGGGTCGGTGCGGTTCACCCAGCCGACCGGCAAGGCCGCCACGGCCGCCCGCCGGGCCGCCCGCAAGGCGGTCGCCGCGGGCGTGCGGCAGATCGACCGGCGCCGCGCCGAGCGGGACCGCCTCGTGAAGCGGTACGGGGACCCGAAGCAGCGGCCGTGGATCTACCTGATCGTGGCCACCGGCGACATCTACGAGGACATCCCGCAGGCGCAGGCCGCCGCCCGCGCCGGCGCGGACATCATCGCGGTGATCCGCTCCACCGGGCAGTCGCTGCTGGACTACGTGCCCGAGGGCGCCACCCGGGAGGGCTTCGCCGGCACGTACGCCACCCAGGAGAACTTCCGGCTCATGCGGGCCGCCCTGGACTCCTCGTCGCGGGAGCTGGGCCGGTACGTGCGGCTGACGAACTACGCGTCGGGCCTGTGCATGCCGGAGATGGCCGCCCTGGCCGGCCTGGAACGGCTCGACATGATGCTCAACGACTCGATGTACGGGATCCTGTTCCGCGACATCAACCCGATCCGCACGTTCGTCGACCAGCGGTTCTCCCGGCAGGTGCACGCCCGCGCCGGCATCATCATCAACACCGGCGAGGACAACTACCTCACCACCGCCGACGCGGTCGACGAGGCGCACACGGTGACCGTGTCGCAGCTGCTCAACGAGTACTTCGCGCACGAGGCGGGGCTGGCCGACTGGCAGCTCGGCCTGGGCCACGCCTTCGAGATCAACCCGGACGTGCCGGAGTCGTTCCGCCTGGAGCTGGCGCACGCGCTGCTGGCCCGGGAGCTGTTCCCCGACGCGCCGCTGAAGTGGATGCCGCCGACCAAGCACATGACCGGCGACGTGTTCCGCGGCAACCTGCTCGACGGGTTCTTCAACCTGGTCGGCACCATGACCGGGCAGGGCATCCTGCTGGTCGGGATGATGACCGAGGCGGTGGTCACCCCGTGGCTGTCCGACCGGGACATCGCCTTGCAGAACGTCCGCTACGTGCTGGGCGCCGCCGGCGGGCTGCACGAGGACTTCGTGCCCGCGCCGGGCGGGTTCATCCAGCAGCGCGCCCACCGGGTGCTCGGCGAGGCCGTCGACCTGCTCGACCGCATCGGTGACCAGTCGCTGCTCACCGCCATCGCCGAGGGCACCTTCGGGATCATGAAGCGGCCCGCGGACCGGGGCAAGGGCCTCGACGGCGTCGCGAAACACGAGGCCGACTACTACAACCCGGCCACGGACATCCTGGAGCAGGCGGCATGAGCGAACGCACCGAGCGAAGCGAGGGCCGTGAGGGCATGCCCGGCCAGCACGGCATGACGGAGAAGAAGATCGTCCGGCCGTACGGGGACACCACCGGCGACGGCATGGTGCAGGTGTCGTTCACCCTGCCGGTGCCGCACGACAAGCGCGCCGAGGGCGCCGCCGTGCAGCTGGCCAACAAGATGGGCATGGACCCGGCGATGCTGGTGCACGCCAAGCAGATGGGCGACGGGTTCACCTTCTTCGTCGTCTACGGCCGGGTGAACCACCTCGTGGACCTCGACAAGGTGCAGGTGGTGGAACGGGACTACCCGCTGCTGTCGGCCAAGGAGGTCAACACGGTGGTGAAGCAGCGCCTGCGGCGCAAGCTGTCCGTCGTGGGCGCCTGCATCGGCACCGACGCGCACACCGTCGGCATCGACGCCATCCTCAACGTCAAGGGCATCGCCGGGGAGAAGGGCCTGGAGTACTACCGCGAACTCAAGGTCACCAACCTGGGCGCGCAGGTCAGCGTCCCCGAGCTGGTCGAGGCGGCCCGCCGGGAGAAGGCCGACGCCGTGCTCGTCTCCCAGGTCGTCACCCAACGCGACGCGCACCTGCACAACACCCGGGAGATGTCCGCCGCGTTCCGGGAGGCCCTGCCCGCCGGCAAGCGACCCCTGCTGATCGTCGGCGGCCCCCGCTTCGACGAGACCATGACCGGGGAGCTGGGCGTCGACCGGATCTTCGGCCGCGGCACCACCCCCGGCGAGGTCGCCAGCTACCTGGTCCACGCCCTGATCAGCGACAAGAAGGCGAGAGCATGAGTGATCCCCGGGTCGGCCTGACCGTCACCCACCGCCGGTACGTGCCGTACTCCCACGCCCACTACGCGGGCAACCTCGTCGACGGGGCGTACGCGCTGGGCCTGTTCGGGGACGTCGCCACCGAGGTGTGCATCCGCACCGACGGCGACGAGGGGCTGTTCGCCTCCTACTCCGACGTGCAGTTCAAGGCCCCCATGAAGGCCGGCGACGTGCTGGAGGTGATCGCCACGGTCACCCGGGTCGGCACCCGCAGCCGCACCATCGACTTCGCCGCGCACGTGGTGTGCCGGGGCCGCCCCGACAAGGGCGAGTCGGCCGCCGAGGTCCTCGCCGAGCCGATCGTGGCGGTCACCGCCACCGGCACGGTGGTCGTACCCCCAGCGGCGTGAGCGCGAGGAGTGAGCCGGGTTTGCGAGCCCCGCAGTCGCGAACGAAGGACGGCTCTGCGTGAACCTCGCCGTCTGCGCCGACGTCGGGTCGACGTACACCAAGGCCGCGGTGGTCGACCTCGACGGCGGCCGCCTCGTCGCCGCGGCGGCCGCCCCGACCACCGTCGGCACCGACGTGCTGCACGGCCTGGACGCCGCCGTCGGCGCCGCCACCGCCGGGCTCGCCGCGCGGGACCTGCCCTGGTACGTGTGCTCGTCGGCCGGCGGCGGCCTGCGGCTGGCCGTCATCGGCTACGAGCCCCTCGTCACCGCGCAGGCCGGCCGGCGGGTCGGGCTGTCCGCCGGGGCGAACGTGGTGCACGTGGCCGCCGGGCGCCTCGGCGCGGCCGAGTTGACCGCGCTGCGCGCCGCCCGCCCCGACGTGGTGCTGCTCGTCGGCGGCACCGACGGCGGCGACGCCGACACCCTCACCCACAACGCCACCCGGCTGGCGCGGGCGCGCTGGCGGGTGCCCGTGGTGCTCGCCGGCAACGCCGACGTCCGCGACGACCTGCACGACCTGCTCGCCGCGGCGAAGGTGCCGGTCACCGCCGCCGACAACGTGCTGCCCCGCATCGGGGTGCTCGCCCCCGCGCCGGCCCGCGCCGCGATCCGGGAGGTGTTCCTGCGGCACGTCATCGGCGGCAAGAAACTGTCCCGCGGCAGCCGGTTCGCCCGCCTGGTGCGGGCCGCCACCCCCGACGCGGTGCTCACTGGCGTGGAGGTCCTCGCCGACGCCCTCGGCGGGGACCTGGCCGTCGTCGACGTCGGCGGCGCAACCACCGACGTGTACTCGGTGCTCACCCCCGACGAGCGCGACAGCGGCCCCAGCCAGGAGGTCGCCGGCGCGCTGTGGCGGGCCCGCACCGTCGAGGGGGACCTCGGCATGCGGTGGAGCGCCCCCGGCGTGGTCCGCGCCGCCGCCGAGGAACGACTCCTCGCCCCCGGCGAGGACGACGACCTGGCCGCCGCGGCGGCCGTGCGGGCCGCCGACCCCGGCTTCCTGCCCGCCGACGACACCGACCGGGCCGCCGACCGGCGCATCGCCGCGCTCGCTGCGACGGTGGCGCTGCGCCGCCACGCCCGCGGCGCCGCCACCGGCGAGCGCGCCGGGCGGGACCTGCGCGACGTCAAGCTGATGGTCGGCTCCGGCGGGGTGCTCCGGCACGCGGCGCCCGCCGACGCCGCCGGGGTCCTCGCCGCCGTCCTCGGCGACCACGCCGGCGGGTGGCCGCTGCCCCGGGCCGCCCGCCCCGTGGTCGACGTCGACTACGTCCTGGCCGCCGGCGGGCTGCTCGCCGCCGACCACCCGGGCGCGGCGGCCGCCCTGCTGCGCCGACACCTCTCCGGCTGACCACGCCGGGCGCCTCTCCGGCTGACGGCGCCGAGGCAGCTCGCCGGTAGCGCGCCGGGCACATCGCCGACTGAGCGCGCCGGGCAGCTCTCCGACTGAGCGCGCCGGGCAGCTCGCCGATCAGGCGCGCCGGTCGCATCGCCGGGACGGCGGGGCGGCGGCCTCGGGCCCGGTGCCGCCGCGGCGAGGACCAGCCGCGGTGTGGGCTATTCGGCGGCGAGCTTCTCGCCGCGGGCGTCCGCCTCCCGCGAGGCGGCCCAGGAGGCCAGCAACCGGAGGTTGTCCTCGGCCGCGGTGCCCGGCTCGGCGGTGTAGACGACGAGGCTGAGGCCGGGTTCGGCGGTCATCGCGAGGGTCTCGAAGGCGAGGGTGAGGTCCCCGACGGCCGGGTGGTGGAAGCGTTTGGTGCCGGTGCCGTGCCGGCGGACGTTGTGGGCGCCCCACCGGATGCGGAAGGCGTCGCTGCGGGTGGACAGCTCGCCCACCAGGTCGTGGAGGTCCTTGTCGTGGGGGTCGCGGCCCGCCTCGGTGCGCAGCACGTCCACGGTGACGTCGGCCATGAGTTCCCAGTCGGGGTAGAAGCGGCGGGCCGCCGGGTCGAGGAACTGGTAGCGGGCCAGGTTCGGCGGCGGGGAGCCGAAGGCGGGGTAGATGTCGCTGAAGAAGCCGCGGGCGAGCTGGTTGGTGGCCAGCAGGTCCAGGCGGCCGTTGCTCACGTACGCGGGGCCGGCGGTCACCGCGTCCAGGGTCCACTGCAGGCTGCGGTGCAGCGGGGTGTGCCGGCCCGCGCGCCGGCGTGGTCGGGCGAGGGTGTCGGAGCCCTCGGCGGCCTGGGCCAGGTGGAGCAGGTGGGCGCGTTCGGCGTCGTCGAGCTGCAGGGCGCGGGCCACGGCCTCGAGGACGCCGGGGGAGACGCCCGCGAGGTGGCCGCGTTCGAGCTTGGCGTAGTACTCGACGCTGACGTCGGCGAGCGCGGCGACCTCGCTGCGGCGCAGCCCCTTCACGCGGCGCCGGGTTCCGGCCGGCAGGCCCGCCCGCTCCGGGGTGATCTTGGCGCGCCGCGAGACGAGGAAGTCGCGGACCTGGTCATGGTTGTCCACGCGATCGACCGTACGCGGCGTGCGCGGCGGCAGCCATGTACTGCCGGTACACCCCTCAGCAGGCACTCCCTGCCGGCGCGGAAACGGAGTTACCTGGACCCCGGGCGGGACTAGCCACCCGCTGTCGGGGCAATCCGTGAGGCGGCGCACCGCCGGCCCCACCGTGAACGTCAAGCGATCGGCAAGGGAGAACATCATGCGTGGCGTCGTCATGCACGCGCCCGGCGACATCCGGGTGCAGGACCGCCCGGATCCGCGGATCGAACAACCGACCGACGCCGTCATCCGGGTGTCGGCGACGTGTGTGTGCGGCTCGGACCTGTGGCCGTACCGGGGCGTCCAGAAGGTGGACGGCCCGACGCCGATGGGCCACGAGTACGTCGGCATCGTCGAAGAGGTCGGCGCGGAGGTGAGGACCGTCAAGCCGGGGCAGTTCGTGGTCGGCTCGTTCTGGGCCTCCGACAACACCTGCGAGATCTGCCGGGACGGCTACCAGTCCGCCTGCGTGCACCGGGTGCCGATGGGCATGTTCGGGTCGCAGGCGCAGTACCTGCGGGTACCGCTCGCGGACGGCACCCTCGTGGCCACGCCCGAGGTGCCGCCCGCCGACCTGATCCCCAGCTACCTGGCGGCGTCCGACGTGCTGGGCACCGGCTGGTTCGCCGCGGTCGCCGCCCAGGCCGGCCCCGGCCGGACCGTCGCGGTCGTCGGCGACGGCGCGGTCGGCCTGCTCGCCGTCCTGGCGGCCCGGCAGCTGGGCGCCGAGCGCGTCATCGCGATGAGTCGGCACGAGTCACGGCAGAAGCTCGCCCGCGAGTTCGGCGCCACCGACATCGTCACCGAACGGGGCGAGGAGGGCGTGGCCAGGATCAAGGACCTGACCGGCGGGCTCGGCGCGCACTCGGTGGTGGAGGCGGTCGGCACGCAGGAGTCGATGATGCAGGCGATCCACTCCGCCCGGGCCGGTGGGCACGTCGGGTTCGTCGGCGTCACCCACGACGTGGCGGTGCCCGGCATGGAGATGTTCTGGTCCCTGGTGCACCTGCACGGCGGCCCCGCACCCGTGCGCCGGTTCCTGCCGGACCTGATGCGCCTGATCGGTGCCGGCACGATCGACCCGGGCCGGGTCTTCGACCTCGACCTTCCCCTCGAGCAGGCCGCCGAGGGTTACACGGCGATGGATGAGCGCCGCGCCGTCAAGACGCTGCTGCGGCCCTGACCAACCCACCCGACCCGAGGAGCGCGCATGGAACTGCGGCCCGTCAACCCGACCGTGAAGGCGCCCGCGCGGAACTTCACCGGCGACGTCTACCTGACCCCGGTGTACAACGGCACCGAGCCGTCCCGGATGACCGTCGCCCTCGTCCGCTTCACCCCCGGCGCCCGCACCCACTGGCACTCCCACGCGGTCGGCCAGACCCTGCACGTCACCGAGGGCGTCGGGCTGGTCGGCACCCGCGACGGCACCGTGCTGCGCGTACGCGCGGGCGACACCGTCATCTGCCCACCCGGCGAGGAACACTGGCACGGCGCCACCGACGACACCTTCATGAGCCACCTCGCCATGCTGGAGTCGCTGCCCGGCGGGCAGGACCCCACCACCTGGCTCGAACCCGTCCCCGACGAGCACTACCGGTCCGCCAACCAGCGCGACACCTGACGGCCCGGCACCCCGCCCGGGCATGGGCGACATCGAGACGCGCCGACGCGACACGCCGTGTCGCAACACACGACAGGCCCGGGTGGGTTGACAGCGGCGGGGGTCCACGCCGTACCGTCTTTGAGTCCTACCACGGGAAGCGGCTGTTGTTCGCTTCGTCCCTTCGTCCGCTGGCCGAGCGACCGGAAGGTTGCGGCGGCCAGGTCCAGCGGGCGGGGGTCGGCGGGGCGGCGCGAACCGGCCGCGGTTACCGGTGTACGGGCAGGGTGAGAGGCACGGCCAGTAGACAACGGCCAGGCGGGGGCAGCCAGTCCACGTCGGGTCGGTCCGAAGGTCGGCGCCGATCGCCCTCGCCCCACCGGCCGGGAAGGGCCTGGGAGCATCGGGGCGCGGCATCAGCCGCGCCCCGATTTTCGTTTCCCCGCCTCCACCAGCACGGTGCTACCGGCTATGCTGCGCGGTATGACCGGAGCGGTGCGGAAACTGTCGATCTCGGTCCCGCCGGACGTCGCGGAACGCCTCGAACGCGAACCCAACGCCAGCGCCTTCCTGGTGCACGCCGCGCGGGCGCTGATGCGCCGGGAAGCCCTCGACGCCGAGCTCGCCCACCAGGGCATCGCGGTCACCGAGGAGGGAATCGCCCGGGCGCGCGCCGCGCGCGCCGCCGTCGACGTCGCCTGGCCGGCCGAGCGCTACCAGGCGATCCGGGAACGGGTGCGGCACACCGCAACCGGCGACGAGGACCACGCGGGCCGGGCCAGCGCCGCGTGAGCGACCCCGACGCGCCGCCCGTGCGGCTGGTGCTCGACCGGTCGGCGCTGCTGGCGTACCTGGCCGGGTCGGTGCACGTGGGGGAGACCCTGCACGAGGTGATCGCCGACGGCGTGCGCTTCGGGGTGCCCGTGCCCGCCGCCGCCGAGGCGTACGCGGCCGTCAACGACCCGAAGGACCGGGCGGCGCTGCGGCGGCTGCTCGCCCTGGACGCCTGCGCCGTGCTGGCCACCGAGGGTGGTTCGTGGCAGGAACTGGCGTACTGGCGGGGCTTCACCGGGCGGGTCGACCTGGCCGCCACCGTGCTGGCCTGCCTCGACCACGACGCCCCGATCCTCACCGGCGAGGCCCGCTACGGCGACGACGACCTGCCGGTCATCCGGCTGCCGGAGTGAGCCGGCCCGGACGGGCCGACGGGCCGGTCCGCCGGGTAGCCTTCGGCGCGTGATCGTGGTGAGGTGCCGGTGACGACGCTGGACCGGGAAGAGACGCGTGCCACCGGCGGGGCACGCCCGGGCGCCGGCGGGCGACCCCTGCCCCTGAAACTGGCCGTCCCGGCGGCCCTGCTGGCCGGTCTGGCGCTGCTCGCCGCCTTCCCCCCGTACGGGCTGTGGCCCCTGGCCCCGGCGGGTGTGGCGCTGCTCGCCGCCGCGGCGCACCGGCGGCGGCTGCGCGCCGGCGCCGGGCTGGGCTTCCTCGCCGGGGTGGCGCTGTTCGCGCCGCTGCTGGAATGGACCAACCTGCACACCGGCTACGTGCCGTGGCTGCTGCTGTCCCTGCTGCAGGCCGCCTACCTGGCGCTGCTCGGCGCCGCCACCGCCTGGATGTCCCCGCTGGTCGACCGGCACCGCGCGGCGTGGCCGCTGGTCACCGGGGTGCTGTGGGTGGGGCAGGAGGCGCTGCGCGACCGCACCCCGTTCGGCGGGTTCCCGTGGGGGCGGCTGGCGTTCAGCCAGGACACCTCCCCGCTGCTGCGGCTGGCCGCGCTCGGCGGCGCCCCGCTGGTCACCTTCGCCGTCGCCCTCGCCGGCGGGATCCTGCTCGCCCTCGCCTGGCGCGACTGGCGCCAGCCCGTCGGGCTGTGGCGCCCCGTGGCCGGGCTCACCGCCGCCCTGGCCGCGGTGCTCGCCGCCGGCCCCGCCGTGCCGGCCGGGGTACGCGGCGGCGGCGACACCGTCACCGTGGCCATCGTCCAGGGCAACGTGCCCCGCCTCGGGCTGGACTTCAACGCCCAACGGCAGGCCGTGCTGAACAACCACGTCGACGCCACCCTGAAACTGGCCGAACAGGTCGCCGCGGGCACACAACGCCACCCCGACCTCGTGGTGTGGCCGGAGAACTCCAGCGACATCGACCCGCTGCGCTACCCCGGCGCCGGCGACCGGATCTCCCAGGCCGCGGACACCATCGGCGCGCCGATCCTGGTCGGCGCCGTGCTCCTCGGCCCCGGCGAGGGCCAGGTCCGCAACGCCGGCCTGCTGTGGCGCCCCGGCAGCGGCGCCGACCTGGAGCAGCTCTACACCAAACGGCACCCCGTGCCGTTCGCCGAGTACGTGCCGCTGCGCGAGATCGCCCGGATGGTCAGCTCCGAGGTCGACCGGGTCCGCTCCGACTTCGTCCCCGGCAGCACCCCCGGCGTGCTGGACACCGGCCCCGCCGTCCTCGGCGACGTGATCTGCTTCGAGGTCGCCTACGACGGCATCGTCCGGGACACCGTCACCGGCGGCGCGCAGCTGCTGGTGGTGCAGACCAACAACGCCACGTTCGACGCGGCCGAGGCCCGCCAGCAGCTGGCCATGGTCCGGCTGCGTGCCGTCGAGCACGGTCGTGCCGCCCTGATGGCCTCCACGGTCGGGGTGTCCGGGTTCGTTTCCCCGGACGGGCGGGTAGACGGTGCGACCGGGTTCAACACCGCCGCGGTGGTGGTGCGGCAGATGCGGCTCGGCGACGGGCGTACCCCGGCCACCACGGCGGGGGTGTGGCCGGAGGTGGCCCTCGCGGCGCTCGCCGTCGCGGCCCTGGCCGGCGCGACGGTGCTGCGCCGCCGCCGGGAGGTCGACCCGGGGTAGACGACGGGCGGGAGGCGGTACACGGTGGGCGTGGCAGCCGACAGGCGGATGGTCGGCCATCCCGGGGTGGGACGGGTCCTCGTGGTCATTCCCACCTACAACGAGGCCGACAACGTCGACCGGATCGTCGCCCGGGTACGCGAGGCGGCGCCGGCGGTGGACGTCCTGGTCGCCGACGACAACAGCCCCGACGGCACCGGCGCGATCGCCGACGGCCTGGCCGGCGCCGACCCGCACGTGCAGGTGCTGCACCGCCCCGGCAAGGAAGGCCTCGGGGCCGCGTACCTGGCCGGTTTCGCCTGGGCCCGGGAGCGCGGCTACGACGCCGTGGTGGAGATGGACGCCGACGGCTCCCACGCCCCGGAGGACCTGCCGGCGCTGCTGGACGCCGCCCGCGACGCCGACGTGGTGATCGGCTCCCGGTGGACCCGCGGCGCGCGGGTGCTGAACTGGCCGCTGCGGCGGCTGCTGCTGTCCCGCGCCGGCAACCTGTACGCGCGCCTCGCGCTGGGCGTGCCCGTCTCCGACGCCACCGGCGGCTACCGGGTGTACCGGGCGGCCGCGCTGGACGCCATCGACCTGGCCTCGGTGCGCTCCCAGGGGTACGCGTTCCAGGTGGAGCTGTCCCGGCTGGCGCACCTCGCCGGGGTACGCATGGTCGAGGTGCCGATCACGTTCGCCGAGCGGGAGCACGGCGACAGCAAGATGAGCCCGCTGATCGTGGCCGAGGCGCTGTGGCGGATCACCACCTGGGGATTGCGGGACCGGCGGGCGGCGGCACGCCGCCCCGACGCGTTGGCCCGCTGGCCGTGAGCGCGGGCGTGTCATGCTGGAAGAGCGTGATGACCCCCGGGCGGATGAGGTGAGATGCGCCGAGGACTGAAGTACGTACCACCGGCCCTGCTGCTGCTCGCGTTGCTGGAGCTGACCGTTTTCGTCCTGGTCGGCCGGGGCGTCGGGTTCGGGTTCGCGGTGCTGCTGGTGTTCGCGGCCTCGCTGCTGGGCCTGGTGCTGCTGCGCCGGGAGGGCATGCGGGCCTGGCGCGGCTTCCGGGCCGCCGTGGAATCCGGCCAGCCGCCGGGCCAGCAGGTCACCGACGGTCTGGTGGGTCTGCTGGGTGCGCTGCTGCTGGCGCTGCCCGGCCTGGTCAGCGGCGTGGTCGGGCTGCTGTTGCTGGTGCCGCCGGTACGGCGGCTCGCCGGCGGCGGGGTGCGCCGGGCCACCGAGCGCCGGGTGTCGTCGATGGTCGCCGGTGACCTGTTCGGGCCCCGCCGGGTGCGGGTGCGCCGGGGCGCGCCGCAGCCCACCCCGGCGCCGCAACCGTCGCCGGTGACCGAGCCGGGCCGCGCCATCGAGGGGGAGATCGTCGAACCCGGCCGGTGAAACCGGACAGACATGACGAAGCGCCCCCGGGGTGATCCCCGGGGGCGCTTGCGTCGTTACGGGTGCTCAGGCGCGACCGCGGCGGGTGCGGACCTCCTGCAGCCGCTCGGCGAGGATGTCCTCCAGCTCGGCGATCGAACGCCGCTCCAGCAGCATGTCCCAGTGGGTGCGCGGCGGCTTGGCCTTCTTCTGCTCAGGCTCGCTGCCGTCGACCAGGCGGGCGACGCTGCCGTCGAACTTGCACTCCCAGGTCGTCGGGACCTCGGCGTCGACGGCGAACGGCACCTCGAACTGGTGCCCCTTCGCGCAGAGGTACTCGCGGGTCTGACGCGGCGCGAGCTCCGTGTTGCGGTCGGATTCGTAGCTGACTGCGCCCAGTCGGCTACCGCGCAGCATACGCTCGCCCATGATCGACTTCCCCTCGTTCGTGGTGCTGGTCTTCAGGTGTAACGGCCCGTCACCGCCGCCCCATTCCCGGCACGCCGAGGGCCCGGCGCGGGGTCGGGATCCTCAAGAGTAGCCGGTCATGACAGCTGCCCGGCGGGGTCGTCCCCGGCCGGGCCGAATCGGTGGAGTGTTTCGACTGTCAACGGGGATGTTAGCCGCCTCCACGCGTGCGGAGGTGACGATGACCGGTGACGCGCCGGCCGGGGCCCGGGCGCCCGGCGGGAAGACCTTCTTCGGCCACCCGCGGGCGTTGTCCACGCTGTTCCTCACCGAGATGTGGGAGCGGTTCAGCTTCTACGGCATGCGGGCCATCCTCGTGCTCTACCTGACCGCATCGGTCGCCGACGAGGGGCTGGGCATCGGGGAGTCCACGGCCAACGCCGTCTACGGCACCTACAACGCCATGGTCTACCTCATGGCGCTGCCCGGCGGGTGGGTGGCCGACCGGCTGATCGGCGCGCGGCGCAGCGTGCTCTGGGGCGGCGTCGTGATCGCGGCCGGGCACTACGTGATGGCCGTCCCGGCGCGGTGGAGCGTGTTCGCCGGCATGACGCTGATCGTGCTCGGCACCGGCCTGCTCAAACCCAACATCTCCACCATGGTCGGCGACCTCTACGACCGGGACTCCCCGCGCCGCGACGCCGGCTTCTCGATCTTCTACATGGGCATCAACCTGGGCGCGTTCATCGCCCCGCTGATCACCGGCTTCCTCGGCGAGAAGATCAACTGGCATCTGGGCTTCGGCGCGGCCGCCATCGGCATGACCTTCGGGGTGATCCAGTACGTGCTCGGCCGGCGCAACCTCGGTGACGCCGGCGCCCGGCCCGCCGACCCGCTGCTCGGCGCGGACCGGCGGCGGGCGCTGACCCGCATCGCCGTCGTCGCCGTGGTGGTGCTCGTGGTGCTGGCCGTGCTCGCCCTGATCGGGCTGTTCACCGTCGACACGGTGGTCAACCTGCTCACCCTCGTCACCGTGCTGGTCACCATCGCCTACTTCGCCCGGATCCTGACCGACCGGGAGATCAGCGGCACCGAGCGCAGCCGGATGAAGGCGTACGTGTGGCTGTTCGTCTTCGCCGCGGCGTTCTGGCTGATCTACGACCAGGCCGGGTCGGTGCTGAACATCTTCGCCGAGGACCAGACCGACCGGAACGTGGGCGGCTTCACCTTCCCGGCGTCCTGGCTGCAGTCGGTGAACCCGATCCTGATCATCATCGGGGCGCCGCTGGCCGCCGCGCTGTGGCTGAAACTCGGGCACCGGGTGTCCACGCCGACGAAGTTCGCCGTCGGCCTGGTGCTCAACGGCCTGTCGTTCGTGCTGATGGCCGCCGCCGCGCAGGCCGCCGTCGGCGGCGACCTGGTCTCCCCGTGGTGGCTGGTCGCGGTGTACGCCATCCAGGTCGCCGGCGAGCTGGCGCTGAGCCCGGTGGGCCTGTCGGCCACCACGAAGCTGGCCCCGGTCAAGTACGCCAGCCAGATGCTGGGCCTGTGGTTCCTCGCCACCGCCGTGGGCGACGCGATCGGCGGTCAGGTCGCCCGGCTCGCCGAGAGCTGGTCCGAGCCGACGTACTTCCTGACCTTCGGCCTGGCCTCGGTGGTGCTCGGGCTCGCCGCCGTGATGTTCACCCGGCAGATCCGGCAGCTGATGGCCGGCATCCACTGACGGGCCCGGACGTCACTGGGCCGGGGTCGGCGGCAGCGGCAGCGGCAGGCCCGGCAGCCCGTCGATGCTTGTCGCCACGTGCTCCTTGCCGGCGAAGTACGCGCTCAGCGACGCGTCGTCCTCCCGGGCGAACCGCCGCCCGTGCAGGTCGCGGTCGGCCTCGTAGGTCATCAGCGGCACGGCGTAGCCGCAGGTGTCGCGGATCAGCTCGGCGTGGACCACGATGATCGTCCGCAGGCCGTGCGGGTCCGGGTCGATGTCGGGGAAGTGGCCGAGCAGCTCCGGCCAGCGGGGGTCGTCGCGGAACACCGGCTCGCCCCGCCCGTGCACCCGGACGATGTTCGGCGAGCCGGTGAAGGCGCACCACATCAGGGTGATGCGGCCGTTCTCCCGCAGGTGCGCGACGGTCTCGGCGTTGCTGCCGGCGAAGTCCAGGTAGGCGACCGTCAACTCGTCGAGGACGGCGAAGGAGCCGCGCAGGCCCTTGGGGGAGAGGTTGATGGTGCCGTCGCCGGCCAGCGGTGCGGTGGCCGTGAAGAACATCGGCTGCGCCTCGATGAAGGTCCGCAGCCGCCCGTCGATGCGCTCGTACGTCTTTCCCACGTCCTGATCATCCCCGCCGCGGCGCACCTCCCGCTGACCCGTCCCAGCCCGTGGCCGGCGGGCGCCGTCGGCCTCAGCTCGTGCGGGAGCCCAGCCGGGCCAGCGCACCGGCCAGGTCGCTGACCTGGTCGGCGAGCTGTGCGGCACGCCGCTGGGCGGCGTCGCGGTCGGTCTCGGCGGCGGCCACCCGTACGGTCAGCTCCGCCAGCCGGGCCTCGACGGCGGCGGCCGCCTGCCGCGCGGCCGCCAGGTCGGCGGCCAGGGCGTCCCGCTCGGCGGTCCGGGCCGCCAGCTCCTCCCGAGCGGCCGCGGCCGCCGCCCGGGCGGCCTGCGCCTCGGCGGCCTCCGCGCGGGCCCGCTCGGCCGCCTCCTGCCCGGCCTGCCGCGCCGCCTCGGCCTCCGCGCGGGCCCGGTCCATTGCGGCACGAGCCGCCTCGGCGTCGCCACGGGCCCGGTCGGCCTCGGCGCGCAGCCGCTCGGCCCGCTCCAGGGCCTCACCCGCCGAGCGGGTGGCCCGCTCGGCGTCGACGCGGGCGGCGTCCCGTTCGGCGGTCAGGTCGCTGACCCGGCGGCGCTCACCGTCGCGTTCGGACCGCACGGTACGCAGCTCGTGGCGGGCGGCGTCGCGGTCCCGCTCGGCCTGCACCCGCAGGGCGTGCGCGGCCCCGGCCTCGCCGCGGGCCTCGTCCCGGGCCGCCTCGGCGTGCCGGGCGCGGTCGGCGGCCGCGGCCGACGCGGCCTCGGCACGGTCGGCCCGCTCCCGGTCGGCGTCGCGTTCGGCCAGCGCCGCCTGCGCCTCGTGGCGGGCGCGGGCGGCGGCCGCGGCGGCGTCCTCGGCGTCCCGGCGGGCCTCGTCACGTGCGGTGTGCGCCGCGGCCACCTGGGCGGCCGTCTCGGCGCGGACCTCGGCGAGCTGCCGCTCCACCCCGGCCGGGGACAGCTCGGCGTGCAGCGCCTCGGTGAGGGTCTCCACGATCTGGTCGAGCCGGTCCACCGCCTCCCAGGTGCGGGCCACCTGTCCGGGCAGGCCGGGAGCGTTGCGGTGGCGCATCCGGGAGTTGCGCGACGCCCGCTGGCAGGCGCCGTCGTTGTCCCGGCAGTACCGGAAGGGCCGGCCCGCGCCGGCGCGCTGCGGCACATCACGTCCACAGTGGGCGCAGGGGCGGGTCTCGGGGGCGGTCTGGGCGTCCATCGGCGGCGAAGTCTAGTTGCCGCGGGTCACGACGGTGTCGACGGCCCGGTGCGGACGACGGCCTGGTCGCCGTGTGGTCCGAACAGGTGCAGGATCTCGACGGTGTCCGTGCCGGCGGGGCCGAACCAGTGCGGTTCGCCGGTGTCGAACTCGGCCACCTCGCCGGGGCGGAGGATGAACTCGCGGTCACCGAGGACGAGGCGGAGCCGGCCGGCGAGGACGTAGAGCCATTCGTAGCCGGCGTGGGTGACGAGCGTCGGCTCCCGGGGCGCGAGGACCTGCTTGAAGACCTGTACCCGCCCCGGGTACTGGGTCAGGGGCACCACCACACCGCCGCGCCGTCGCCGGTGCGGCCGCAGGTGGACTCGGGGGTCGCCGGTGGCCGGCGCCGCCACCAGCTGGTCCAGCGCGACGCGGTGGGCACGGGCCAGCGGGATCAGCAGCTCCAGGGTGGGGCGCCGCTTGCCCGACTCGAGCCGGGACAGCTTGCTCACCGAGATGCCGGTCTGCGCCGCGAGGGTCTCCAGCGTCAGCCCGCGGTCGCGGCGCAGCGCGCGCAGCCGCGGTCCGATGCCGTCGAGGAGTTCCGCGAGATCGGTTTCCACACCCGCCATCTTTGCGGTTTCCGCAAGAAGGCTGGGCCCGGGGGCCCGCCCGGTTCGAGCATGACGGGGCATGTTCCCCGACCTGGAGGTGAGCGCCGTGGCCGCGACATCCCTGACCGTGCGATCCGAGTTGACTGCGCGCCGGCGGTGGGCGGTGCTGGCGATCTGCGCGCTGAGCATGTTGCTCGTCGGGCTGGACACCACCATCGTCAACGTGGGCCTGCCCGCCATCGGGCGCGGGCTGGGGGTGGGCACCCGGAGCCTGGAATGGGTCGTGGACGCCTACACCGTGATCCTGGCCAGCCTGCTGATCTCCGCGGGCGCGCTGGCCGACCGGCTGGGCCGCCGCCGGGTCTTCCGGTGGGGGCTGGTCGTCTTCGGCGTCGCGTCCGTGGCGTGCGCGGTGGCCCCGTCGCTCGGCGCGCTCGTCGCGGCGCGGGCCGTCCAGGGGATCGGCGCGTCGATGCTCAGCCCCGTGGCCCTGGCCATCGTGGTGAACGCGATGCCCGACCCCCGGGAACGGGCACAGGCCATCGGGATCTGGGCCTCGGTCTTCGGGCTCAGCATGGCGGCCGGACCGGTCGCCGGCGGCGCGCTCATCGCGGCGCTGGGCTGGCGGTCGGTGTTCTGGATCAACGCCCCGGTCATCGTCGCCGCGCTCGTGCTGAGCGCGCGGTTCGTCCCGGAGTCCCGCGCGCCGCGGGCCCGGCGGCCCGACCTGCCCGGCCAGGTGCTCCTCACCGTCGTGGTGTGCCTCTGCGTCGCCGTGCTCATCGAGGGCCCGCGCATCGGCTGGGCGTCGCCGCCGGCCTGGGCCGCGTACCTGGTCGCCGCCGCGGCCGCCGGGGGTTTCGTGGTGGTCGAGCGGCGTCGCCGCGAACCCCTGATGGAGCTGGGACTGTTCCGGCGGCCGGCCTTCGCCACAGCGGTGCTGGGCGCGGTGGCCGTGTTCGTCGCGCTGACCGTCAGCCTGCTGCTCACCACGCTGTACCTGCAGCACGGCCACGGCTGGACCCCGCTCGCCGCGGGGGCCGCGACCCTGCCCCTGGCGCTGGGGGCGACCGTCTGCGCGCCGCTGTCCGGCCGGCTGGCCGGACGCTACGGGGCGCGGCGGCCGCTCCTGCTCGCCGGCGCGTTCCTCACGGCCGGCGGGCTCATCCTGGTCGACCTGCGCCCCGACCCGGATCTCCGGCAGCTCCTGCCGGCCTACCTGCTCATCGGCATCGGCTTCGGCTTCGCCAACGCCCCGATCACCAACACCGCGGTGAGCGGCCTGCCGCCGGCGCGGGCCGGCGTCGCCGGGGCGATCACCTCCACCGCCCGGCAGCTCGGCTCGGCCGTCGGCATCGCCGTCGCCGGGGGCCTCGTCGCCGGGGTCGGCCCGGCGGGCCTTCACCGCGCGTCCCGCCCGGGCTGGCTCCTGGTCGCGGCCTGCGGCCTGTTCCTCTTCGTCGTCGCCGGCGCGGCCCGTCAGGCGGCGCCGTCGCGGCCGGCGTCGGCGCGGGCCGCGCGGTCGAGGGTGTAGCGGCGTTGCAGCAGCACGGCGACCACCATGAGGGCGGCCGGCAGCAGCCCGAAGCCGTACCGGATCGCCGTCAGCGCGCCCGCCGACTGGGTGACCGTCTGCCCGGCGGCGGAGGCCACGAAGCCCCCGGCGGCCAGGCAGAGCGCGTAGGCGTAGGGGCCCAGCGCCGCGCCGGTGGCCTCGGTGGCGGTCCACACCCCGGTGTAGGTGCCGGCCCGGTCGGTGTCGGCGGCCCGGATCACGTCGGGCAGCATCGAGAAGGGCAGCAGCTGCATCCCGGCGAACGCCACCCCGAGCACCGCCACCGCGCCGACCAGCACCGGCAGCCCGGCCGGCCGGCCGACGGCCAGCACCAGCGCGCCGACGGCGAAGGCCAGCTGGCCGGCGAGCAGCGCCGACTGCTTGCCGACCCGCCGGGCCACCGCCAGCCAGGCCGGGGTCACCAGCAGCGCCGGAGCGACGAACGCGGCGACCAACACGGTGGTCAGTTTCGGGCGGCCCAGCTCGTACTCGGCGTAGTAGGGCACCCCGGCCAGCACCAGGTGGGTGGTGGTCGACATGGCCAGGTAGGCGCCGACCAGCCAGCGGAACTGCCGGTCGCGCAGGCTCGCCGCCAGGGTCGCCCACCCGCCGGCCCGGTGCGGCGGCGACGACGGCACGGCGGCGGTGCGGCGCAGCCGGTCGATCCCGGCGACGCCGACCACCATGGCCGCGAGCATCCCCACCGCGAGCAGGGCAGCCATCCGCAGGTAGCCGGCGCGGGTGGCGGTGTCACCGCCGGCCAGCAGCGGCGCGAGCAGCCCGGAGATCAGGATGCCGAGGGTGAGGACCACCATCCGGAAGGCCATCAGCCGGGTGCGCTCGTGGTAGCCGATCCGCAGGTCCGCCGGGGTGGCCAGGTAGGGCACCTGGTACGCGGCGAAGAGCAGGTTCCCGGCGACGAAGAACACCGCCACCCAGGCCGCGGCCGGGGCGCCGTCCAGCTCGCCGGGCACCGCGAACAGCGCGGCGAAGGCCAGCGGCAGGGCGCAACCGGCCAGCAGCAGCCGCCGCCGGTGGCCGCGGCGGGCCTGCTCGACGTCGCAGCGGTGCCCGATCCAGGGGTGCAGCAGCACGTCGGCGATCTTCGGCACGAGCAGGGTCAGCCCCGCCAGCCACGGTGCCACGGCGAGGACGTCGGTGAGGAAGTAGAGCAGCAGCAGCCCCGGCACGGTGACCCAGACGCCCATGCCGAGCGAGCCGGCGGCGAAGCCGGCCAGCGGGCCGCGCGGCAGGGCGGCGGCGGCCTGCCGCCGCTGGTCGAGCCCGGTCATCGCCTCCTCCTCGGGCACGCCGCCCCCAATCCAACGGTTGCTGGATTGTAGGGGGAACAATGGCGGGATGACCATGCCCCGCCGGCGACCGGGCCGGCCCCGCCGCGGCGACGAACGGCCCACCCGGGAGCTGGTGCTCGCAGCCGCCACCGGGCTCTTCGCCGAACGTGGCTTCGACGCGGTCGGCCTGCGCGACGTGGCCGCCGCGGCCGGCGTCGACGTGGCCACCGTCGCCCACCACACGGGCACGAAGGCGCAGCTCTACGACGCCTGCTTCGCCCGGGTCTTCGCCGCCGAGCGGGAGGTCCTCGAGACGGCCGGGGAGCGCGCCCGATCGGCCCTGGCGGCCGGGCCCGCCGACGCGCTGCGGACGCTGCACGACCTGGTCGACGTGTTCGTCGACTTCCTGGAGGACCGGCCGGAGACGACCGCGCTGTGGCTGCGGCGCTGGCTGGAGCCGCACCGGCACGCCAACCTCGACCAGCGCTACTCGGCCCCGCTCTACACGCTGGTCGAGGAGCTGCTCGCCGCCGCCGCCGCGCGCGGCGCGCTGGTCGAGCCGACCCCCCACGTCACCGTCCGCAGCCTGGTCTGGGCGGTGCACGGGCACGTGGTGGCCCTCGCCGCCGAGCACGGCTCGGACGCCCGGGAGCGACGCGAGTTCCGAGCCTTCGTGCATCGCTTCCTCGACGGGCTGTACCCGCCGGCCAGCCCTTGACGGGCCGGCGCCCGCCGGGGATTATCCAGCGGTCGTTGGATTAAGGAGGCGGGGGCATGGCGGCACCACCCCGGGTGGCGGTCATCGGCGCCGGCGCGGCCGGACTGGCCACCCTCAAGGCCCTCGCGGACACCGGCGTGCCGGCGGTCGCGTTGGAGGCCACCGACACCGTCGGCGGCCTCTGGGTGTACGGGTCACCCGGCTCGCCCGCGTACCGGACGCTGCACCTGAACACCAGCAAGGGGCGCACCCAGTTCGCCGACCACCCGATGCCGGCGCACTGGCCCGACTACCCGGACCACAGCCACATCGCCGGCTACCTCGCCGACTACGCCGACCGGTTCGGACTGCGCGACGCCGTGCGGCTGCGGCACACCGTCGAGCGGGTCACCCCGGCGGCCGGCGGTGGCTGGACCGTGCAGGCCACCGGACCCGACGGGCCGGTCCGCGTCGACGTCGAGGCCGTGGTGGTGGCCAACGGGCACAACCGGGTCCCGAAGTGGCCCGACCCGTACCCGGGCGGATGCACCGCGGAGCAGCTGCACAGCCACGACTACCGGGGCCCGGAGCAGCTGACCGGCCGGCGGGTGCTGGTCGTCGGCGGCGGCAACTCCGCCATGGACATCGCCGTCGACGCCTCGTACGCCGCCGCGCGGACCCTGCTGTCGCTGCGCCGCGGGGTCTGGGTGGTGCCCAAGTACCTGCTCGGCCGCCCCTCCGACACCCTCAACGGGGCGCTCGCCCGCCGGCTGCCCTGGCGGCTGCGGCAGCGGATCAGCCAGACCATGCTCACCGCCACCGTCGGCCCACCCGCCCGGTACGGACTGCCCGCCCCCGCCCACGGTTTCCTCCAGGACCACCCCACGCTCTCCGACGGGCTGCTGTCCCGGCTCACCCACGGCGACATCCAGGCCCGCCCCGGCATCGCCCGGTTCGCCGGCGAGCGGGTCGAGTTCACCGACGGCCGCGCCGACGAGGTGGACCTGGTGATCTGGTGCACCGGCTACCGGGTGGAGGTCCCCTTCCTCGACCCCGAACTGCTCGGCGACGGCGCCGACCGGCTGCCGCTGTACCGGCACGTGTTCCACCTGGACGCCCCAGGGTTGGCCTTCGTCGGGCTGATGCAGTCCACCGGGGCGGCGTTCCCGCTGGTGGAGGCCCAGGCCCGGCTGGTCGCCGGGCGGCTCGCCGGCACCTGGGCGCCACCGGACCCGGCCCGGCAGGCCGCCGCCTCCCGGGCCGAGCTGCGCTCCGCCACCGCCCGGTGGGGGCAGCGCCGGCCACACATGCGGGTCGACTTCGACGCGTACCTGAGCGAGCTGGAGCGGGAGCTGGCCGCCGGGCGCCGCCGGACGGGAGCACGGCGGTGAGCGGGCTGGCCGGACGGCGGGTGCTGGTCACCGGCGCGAGCGGCACCTTCGGGCGGCACCTGTGCACCACGCTGACCGACGCGGGCGCCCGCGTCGTCGGGCTGGACCTGCACCCCGACGAGAGCGGCGAGGTGCCGGTGCTCGGCTGCGACCTGACCGACCCGGCCGCCGTGCCGGCCGCGGTGGCCGCCGCCGTGGACCGGCTCGGCGGGCTCGACCTGCTGGTCAACAACGCGGGCGTGGGCGGACCGGCCCCGGCCGAGCTGCCGCCCGACGAGGTGGTCCGCCGGCAGTTGGAGGTCAACCTGCTCGCCGCCTGGCGCACCACGGCGGCGGCGCTGCCCGCCCTGGAGGCGGCCCGCGGCCGGGTGGTCTTCGTGGCCAGCCGGATGGCCGTGCTGCCGCTGCCCCTCGCGGCCGCGTACGGGGTGAGCAAGCGGGCCCTCGTCGCGTACGCCGACGCGCTGCGCCACGAGGTCGGCACCCACGTCGGGGTCAGCGTCGTCTACCCGAGCATGGTGTCCTCGCCGATCCATGCCAGCACCGCCGAGGCCGGGCTGTCGCTGAGCGGGGTGTCCCGGATGGAACCCGTCGAGGGGGTGGTCGCTGCGATCCTGCGCGCCGCCACCGCCCGCCGGGCGCCCCGGGACGTGGCCACCACCACCCGGGGCCGGCTGGAGCTGGCCCTGGCCCGGCACGCGCCCGCGCTGGCCGACCGGGTGGTGCGCCGTACCGTCGCCGGGCGGATCGCCGCCGGGGACCTGGACGCCGCCCCGCTGGCCGCCGGCATGGTACGGCGGCATCGGCAGGGCCGCCGGTAGGGTGCCGCCATGCCTGTCTCGCCCTACATCGCACGGATGCGCCGGCACATCGGCCGCGACCTGCTCATGCTCTACGGGGTCAGCGCCGTGGTGACCGACGAGGCCGGGCGGGTGCTGCTGGCCCGCCGCGGCGACAACGGCCGCTGGTCCGTGCCGGCCGGCACCGTCGACCCGGGCGAGCAGCCCGCCGACGCGCTGGTCCGCGAGGTCCGCGAGGAGACCGGCATCCAGGTCGAGATCGAGCGGATCGGCGGGGTGGCCACCCACCCGGTCGTCTATCCCAACGGGGACGCCTGCGAATATCTCAACGTCTGGTTCCGCTGCCGGCGGGTCGGCGGGGTGCCCACGGCCGACGGCGACGAGTCCCTCGCGGTCGGCTGGTTCGCCCCCGACGAGCTGCCCGAGCTGGACGAGTGGTCGCGCCTGCGGATCGCCACCGCGCTGCGGGAGGACCCGCACCCCTGGTACGCCGCGCCCGGCGAGCACCACCCCGCCCTGCACCAGCCGGACAACCTCTGACCCCTGTCAGCCCTGGCAGCAGGCTCTGCACCGCCACGTGCCCGTGCGCCGGGTGGACGCGACGCCATGGGAGCGGGCTCGCCGCGCGGCGGCGTGACGGGCCACACTACCGGGATGCCGATCGTGCTCCACGCCGCCGCCACCCTCTCCGCCCCCGGACTGTTGCTGCGACCCTGGCGCGACGACGACGCCGAGGCGTTGCTGGCCGCGTACCGGGATCCGGTGCTGCGCAGCTGGACGCGGTACCCGGTGACCACCCCTGCCGAGGCCCGGGCCTTCCTGCGCCGCAGCCGGCAGGGCTGGGCGGCCGACCGGCGGTTCAGCTTCGCGGTGCTGGAAAACACGGCCGAGGGGGAGCGGCTGGTCGCCAACGTGGTGCTCAAGGAGGTCGCGCCCGGACAACCGGCCGCCGAGGTGGGCTACTGGACGGCGGCGCCGGCCCGGGGCCGTGGGGTCGCGCCACGGGCCGTGGAGGCGGTCACCGGGTGGGCGTTCTCGCGGTTCGCCGCGGGCGGCCTGACCCGGCTGGAACTGCTGCACCAGGTGGACAACCCGGCCTCCTGCCGGGTGGCCGAGAAGAGCGGCTACGTCTTCGCGGAGGTGCTGCCGGCCCGGCCGCCGTTCCCGCGCGACGGTCACCGCCACGTCCGCCTGCGACCCTGAGCCGGGCGCTGTCAGCGGCCGGCCAGGAAGAGCAGGGCGGCCGTGACCAGTCCCGCCTCCACCAGGGCGACGAACGTGCGGTCGTTGATGCGGCCGACGATCCGCCGCCCCACCCACGCCCCGGCCAGGGTGGCCGGGGTCAGTGCCGCGCCGAGCAGCAGCACCTCCTGGCCGAGCAGCCCCGCCCCGGCGTACCCGACGGTCTTGGCCAGGTGCAGGGTGAGCGCGGCCGCCGCCTCGGTGCCCACGTACGCGGCCCGGGTCAGCCCGTACGCCAGGAAGAACGGCGCGGTCAGCGGGCCGACCGACCCGAGCAGCGCCGATCCGAGCCCGGAGGCCGCGCCGACCGCCACGAAGGTCCGCACGCCGGGCCGTTCGGGTGGCCGGCCGAGACGACGCCACGCCACCACGCCCAGCAGGAACACCCCGAGCAGCCGCTTCAGCGCGGCCAGCGGCGCGTGCGCCAACAGCAGCGCCCCGGCCAGGGCGAACGGCACCGCACCGAGCGCGAACCGGCCGGCGAGCTCGGGATGCAGCTCGCGCCGGTTGAGCCAGACCCGGGCGCCGTTGCTGGCGAGCTGGGTGAGGGTGAGCACGGGCACCGCCACGCGCAGCCCGAACAGCGCGGTGAAGACCGGCAGCAACAGCACCGCGCCGCCGAACCCGGTCACCGCGGAGAGCACGGCCAGCAGGAACGCCGCCGCCGAGGCCACCAGCAGGCCGGTCAGCGCTCGTGCCCCTCGGTGCCCGCTCCGGCCGCCGGCGCCGGGCCGAGCAGGCGAAGCAGCAGCCGGGGCTCGCCCGGCCAGGCGTCGAGCAGCACCTGCCGGGGCACCTGCCGGCCCGCGTAGCGCAGCGCGAGCGCCACCACCACGATGTCGTCCAGCGGGCCGATGACCGGCAGGAACTCCGGGATCAGGTCGATGGGGCTGGCCAGCCAGAGCCCGGCGAACACGATCGCGACGCGCGCCCGGCGCGGCACCCGGGGGTCGCGGCGCAACCGGCGCACGGTGGTCAGGCAGTCCGGGATGAAGGCGGCCAGGTCGCGCAGGATGCCCGGCGGCAGCCGCCGGGCCAGCAGCACCAGCAGGACCCAACTGGCCAGCAGGCAGGCCACGGCGACCCCGAGGCCGATGAGCCAGTCGCGCACGCCGGTGGTCCCTCCCGCCCGGGAGTACGGGCCGCCCGCCGGCCCACCAGGACTGTACGCCGCGCCCGCCGCTCAGCCGGTGGCCGCGCCGAACCACCTCGGGATCTGGCCGAGGAGACCAGCCTGGTCCTCGCCGGCCCAGGCCACGTGACCGTCCGGTCGCAGCAGCACGGCGGGCACATCCAGATCGTCGCTGAGGTCGACGACGTGGTCGATCCGGTCGGCCCACCCGGCGACCGAGAGTCGGCCGGTCTGGTCGAGCAGCAGTCCACGTCCGCCACGCGTCAGCTCGTAGAGGCGACCCCGCTTCAGGCCGACGTCCCGCATCCGCCTGCCGAGCAGCTCATGCCCCTCGCCGAAGTCGTAGCGGACCCGATCGCGGTGATCTTCTCGATCAGGTACCGGTTGACGTCCTCGAAGTCCATGAGTTCCGACAGCAGCCGGCGCACCGCCCGGATGCCCGGCTCGGGAGACAACAGCTCCATCTGGGCTCGGGTGTTGTTGAGCACGTCGTCGGCCACCGGGTGGCGCTCGGTGTGGTAGCTGTCGAGCAGCCCCTCCGGCGCCCATCCGTTGACCTCGGCGGCCAGCTTCCAGCCCAGGTTGAACGCGTCCTGGACGCCGAGGTTGAGGCCCTGGCCGCCGGTCGGCGGGTGGATGTGCGCCGCGTCGCCGGCCAGCAGCGCGCGGCCGACCCGGTAGCGCTCGGCCTGCCGGGTGGCGTCGCCGAAACGGGACAGCCAGCGCGGTGAGTGCACGCCGAAGTCGGTGCCGGCGAAGGCCCTCAGCTGCCGCTTGACCTCATCGAGGGTCGGTGGGACGGAGCGGTCCTCGGCCAGCCCCTCGGCGGGCACGACGACCCGGTACACGCCTTCTCCGAACGGCCCGACGCCGAACCGCTTGTGGGTCTTGCGAACCTCGGCGACCACCGTGGCCACGGTCTCCGGAGGCACCGCCACCTCCATCTCGCCCAGCAGCGTCTCCACCCTGCTGGGCTCGCCGGGGAAGCCGACGCCGAGCAGCTTGCGCACCGTGCTGCGGCCGCCGTCGCAGCCGACGAGGTACCGCGAACGCAGCCGCGTGCCGTCGGCCAGTTCGACGGTCACCCCGTCGTCGTCCTGGCTCAGCCCGATCAGCTCGCAGCCGCGGCGGAGGTCGGCGCCCAGCTCGGCGGCGCGCTCGGCCAGCAGGCGGTCGGTGGTGGTCTGCGGGATGCCGAGCACGTAGCCGTGCGCGGTGTCCAGCCGGTCGGGGGAGGGTTTGTCGATGCCGGCGAAGAAGCCGCCGAGCGGGTGCTGCCGGCCGAGCGCGAGAAACCGCTCCAGCAGACCGCGCTGGTCCAGCACCTCGATGCTGCGTACGTGCAGGCCGAGCGCGCGGACGTACGGGGTGGGTTCGGCCTCCTTCTCCAGCACGACCACGTGCACGCCGTGCAGCCGCAACTCGCTGGCCAGCATCAGGCCGGTCGGGCCACCGCCGGCAATGATCACGTCGATCATGAAACCCCTGTTCCGGAGGTGGAATGTCAACAGAGTCCCGCGTACTTCACGAATCACCGATTTCCGCAGGTTCTGGCCTCGGCGGACGATTCTGCGGCACGACCCCGGTCTTGCCGCAAGACCCCCGGTGCGCTATATGTTGAGAGTGGCAAGGAGTGAGTGACCTCCTTGCCTTTGTCGTCTCTCATCCCCGCCGTCCCTTCCGGCGGCGACCGCACCCGCCGGCGCGATCCCGCTGCGCCGACGACCGTGTCCCGGTGCCGCACTCCCGCCCCGGTGACACCGGGGCGGGAACAGCCGAGTCCGGGTCCGCGCTGTACCACCAGGTCAATGACCGGCGGATACGGTGGGAACGGGAGGTGACGGCGGTGACGACAGGCTGGGAGGCCGCGGTCGAGGCGCAGATCCGCTCGGCCCAGGAGCGCGGCGAGTTCGACAACCTGCCCGGGGCCGGCAAGCCGATCCCGGGCCGCGACCTGCCCTACGACGAGGGCTGGTGGATCCGGAGCTTCCTGGAGCGCGAACAGCTTCCGGGCGATCTCCTCCTGCCCACCCCGCTGCAACTGCGCCGCCGCATCGAGCAGCTCCCCGACGAGGTCCGCGACCTGCCCACCGAGGAGTCGGTGCGGGCGTACGTGGCCGCCCTCAACACCGAGGTGGTGGCCTGGCTGCGCACGCCCACCGGGCCGCGCGTCGTGGTGCGCCCGGTCGACGCCAACGACGTGGTCCGCGACTGGCGGGCCGCCCGGGAGCGGGCCGCCGCCGAGCGGGTGGCCGTGGCCACCGACCCGGCGGCCGTCCCGCCCGCGCCGAGGCGTCGCCCATGGTGGCCCTGGCGACGCCGCTGAGCTTCAGCTCAGTTGGGGTTGCCGAACCAGCGGGAGAGGTGCTCGTCCAGGCCCTGCTGATCGTCGCCGATCCAGGCGACGTGGCCGTCGGGGCGTAGCAGCAGGCACGGAACATCCAGTGCCGCCGTGGGGTCCCCGAGGTAGTCGACCCGGTCCGCCCAGCCGCCGACAGTCAGGCGTTCGGTGCGGTCCAGCAGCAGGCCGCGACCGCGGTGCAGCAGACCGTAGAGGTGGCCCTGCTTCACGCCGATGTCGGGCAGGCGGCGGCCCAGCAGGTCGGGGCCCGCGCCGAAGTCGTAGCGGATGCCGATCGCGGTGATCTTCTCGAGCAGATAGCGGTTCACCTCGTCGAAGTCCATCAGTTCGGTGAGCAGCCTGCGCACGGCCCGCGGGCCCGGTTCGGTGGACAGCAGTTCCATCTGGGCGCGGGTGTTGTCCAGCACGTCCTCGGCCACCGGATGACGTTCGGCCTGGTAGGTGTCCAGCAGTGTTTCCGGCGCCCAGCCGCGGATCTGTGCGGCCAGTTTCCAGCCGAGGTTGACCGCGTCCTGGACGCCCAGGTTGAGGCCCTGGCCGCCGATGGGCGGATGGATGTGCGCCGCGTCGCCGGCCAGCAGCGTCCGCCCGACCCGGTAACGTTCGGCCAGCCGGGTGGCATCGCCGAAGCGGGACAACCAGCGCGGCGAGTGCACGCCGAAATCGGTTCCGGCGATGGTGCGCAACTGCTGCTGGAAATCCTCGATGGTGGGCGGTTGCCCACGATCGCCGACCGCCGCGCCGGGGACGATGACGCGGTAGACCCCGACGCCCGCGGGCCCGATGCTGAATCGCCTGTCGGTCTCGCGGACCGCGGCCACCCTGGCGGCGATCTCCTCCTGCGGCACACCCACTTCCATCTCACCCATCAGCGTCGCGGTCCGCGAGGGCTCGCCGGGGAAGCCGACGCCGAGCAGCTTGCGCACCGTACTGCGCCCGCCGTCACAGCCGACGAGATAGCGCGAACGCAGCTGTTCCCCGCCGGCCAGCTCGACGGTCACCCCGTCGTCGTCCTGCTGGAGACCGGCCAGCGCGCAACCGCGCCGGACCTGCGCACCCCGTTCGATCGCGTGTTCCTCGAGCAGGTGCACGATGACCGGCTGCGGGATGCCCAGCAGATAGGCGTGCGCGGAATCCAGGCCCTCGGGCGCGGGCTTGTCGATGGCGGCGAAGTAGGCGCCGGCCGGACGCCGCCGTCCGCGTTCGAGCATGCGCTCCAGCAGCCCGCGCATGGCCATCAGCTCGATGCTGCGGATGTGCAGACCGACTATGCGGGCGAATGACACGGGCTCGGTTTCCTTCTCCAGGACGAGTACCCGCACGTCGTGCAGCCGCAGTTCGGCGGCCAGCATCGCGCCGGTCGGCCCGCACCCGGCAATGATCACGTCGAACGCGACGGGCGGACGATCGGCGCCGGAGGCCGGCGACGTCGACGACGGCTGGGGGGTGAACCGCACAGAGTCCATAGGTGTTGCCTTCCGGGAGTGCCTTGGTGGGGAGGCGCTCCCGGCGACACCTACGTCAGTCGCCCGACCGTGACGGGACGGGGGAGCACCCACATCGCTACAGCGTTCATGGGTCTCACCTCCTCAGGCCGAGTCACGGGCAACTGCAAGCTACAAGCCGAGCACCAACCCGTCCACCTCTTTTCCCCGCCACGAGCCGGCTCGCCAATTAGCGGATTACCGGTAACACCAATCAGTTAAGGCGTCCGGACAATACGGGCAAAACTTACCCACACCATAATGACGCTTTTGGTGTATCCCCGGTCGCGGCCGAGTGCCCGGCAGTCCACAGCCCGCGTCGCCGGACGATCGCCGGGGATCTGGTCGAGAGCTGGATGCCGATCGAAATCGGCCCGCGCCGGGACCCCGGCGAGCGAGAGGAGCCCACGCCGGGAGCCGCAGCGGGTGCTGACCGACGTGCGGGAGACGGTCGAGGACTGGCCGAAGATGCGCCAGCGGACCCGTGGCGCCGTCGTCGGGGACGCCGGAGGCGCACGAGAAGCCGCAGTTCTCCGTCCCGTGGTCGGTCGCCCAGGGCCGCGCATCGGCCGGACCTAGGGTCCGCAGCAGGAGTGACCCACCAGTGGCGGATCCAGAGGGGACTGAGCGAGCCCGCACCCCGGTGCAGCCGGGTTCGCCGTCAGCAACGAGTCCGCCCGAACCGCCGTCGATCGAAAGGACCTCGTCACCATGGCCGTACCCGCTTCGGCGCCCGCGCCGCAGCCGCCCGGCGACCCGGGCGGGCGGCTCCTCCCGAGCCACAAGGCCCTGTTCCTCGCCCTCGTGTTCGTCACCGCGCTGCTGGTGGCCAGCTGGACCGGATTCATCGTCTGGGTCAGCACCGACCAGTTGGCCGACGCCGTCCTGCGGTCCGGTGTGGCCTTCGCCGGCACCGCCGGCCTCTGCCTCGCGGTCTGGACGGCGTACCGCCAGCGGTGACGTCGTGTGCATCCCGCTGGCCGACGCAAGGGCCCCGGGCGAGCCGGGGACGAGGAATTCCTTGCGTAGGTCGCCTCACTGGCCCAGGCGGCAGTGCGGGAGTGAGTGGGCCGGCGCCCGGCGCGCCCGGGCGGCGTTGTCGGCGATCGCGACGTCGAGGAACGCGCCGACCCCGACCTCGGTGGCGTCGGCGAGCCGGGCGATGAGCAGCAGTCGCCGGCGCAGCGCCTCCGGCTCGCGGACCCCGGCCTGGGTCGGCCGCCGGCCGCCGGGGTACGGCGACATCCGGCGCCGGGCCGTCGAGGCGGGAGCGTCGTCGTCGAGTTGCGCCGCGAGCAGTGGCCAGACGTCCTGGCCGTCCGGGTCGAGCTCCTCGACGAGCAGCGCGGCGGTGTCGCCGAGCACGTGGTACGCCCACGGGTGGGGCAGTCGCGCCAGCCGGTCGACCGCGGCGTCGACGCCGGCCAGGTCCGACTCGTCGGCCGCCCGCACCCCGGCCACCACCGCGTTCCACAGCTCCTGTTCCGCCGGGGTCGGCGGGTGCCGCATCGCCATCTTCGCTCCGCTTCTGATTCTGCGAGGGGTCAGGCGTCGTGAGTTCGGGGGTGGCCGGCACGGGCCCGTAGGAGGGCGAGACCCGTGCCGGCCGCGGTGATCACCCCAATCACCGCCTTCGCGTCGCCGTGGCCTGCCGGCCCTCGGTGACGCCGTCTCCGGTGGCGGCGGGCCCGGTGGGCCGACCGCCAACGTGAGTCAAGTATGCGACATTTTTAACTGGTTATGACGATTTGAATGTGCGTGTTGCACAGCTTCACATCCTCACCGGGGTTGGTTCGCGTTCCACCGTGGTGGGACGCGAGACGGGCGGTGTCGCCGTCTGCCGACCGGTCGTGCGGCGGGGCCACGGCAGCAGCCGGGGTGGCCGCCGGGCGCTGAGGTCCTCGATCCAGCCGAGGGCCAGCACCAGGCCGATGATCAGCACCAGGGCCACGGCCAGGTAGCCCACCTGGCCGACCCGCCAGACGCCGATCAGGTCGCCCACGGCGAAGCAGACCGCGATGGCGGCGTTGTGCCAGAGGTAGATGGTCAGCGCGCGGCTGTTCAGCGCGGTCACCAGCCGGTCCAGCGGCCGGAGCCGGGACAGCCAGCCCATCGGCGGCGCGGCGCGCAGCAGCAGCAGCACGAATCCGAGCGACCAGAACGCCTGCGCCACCGGGATGTCGTTGAGATCGCGTCCCGCCTCCGGATGCGTGACCAGCCAGCCGGCGCCCACGCCCAGGCAGAGGGCCGCGAAACCGAGCAGCGCCGGCAGCGGGAGCCGGCGCAGCCGGCGATCCTGGTGTGCGAAGCCGACCAGCCAGCAGGCGGCGAACGTGACCAGGTCGGTCAGCACCGACTCCACCGGCCCGTCGAACCCCGGCGCGGCGGTCTGGAGCAGCACCACGCCGGCCAGCGGCACGGCCACCGACACCAGCGGCCACCGCCGGTGCAGCGCCAGCATCGCGGGGGAGAGCAGCACCAGCCAGAGGTACGTCACCAGGTACCAGAGCACCCCGGTCACGTCCGCCGCCCACTCGCTGCCCGGCGGCTGCACCAGCGGCACCGCCCAGCTCAGCAGCGCCGGCCAGGCCGGCCGGTCAGACCAGCCGTGCCAGAGCATCAGCGGCAGGAGCACCAGGGCCAGGGCCCACAGCCCCGGCAGCAGGCGACGCAGCCGGCCGCTGACCGCCCGCTCCGGCGTACGGTCCAGCGAGCGGGCCATCAGGGAACCACCGAGGGCGAACATCACCCCCATGGCGGGGAAGACGAAGCTCAGCCAGGCGGCCCCGAACATGTGGTACGCGATGACCCGGCCCAGCGCGAGGGCCCGCAGGGTGTCGAACCAGCGGTCCCGGCCCGGCCGTGCCCCGGCGTCCGACGGCACGGGCGCCTGCTCGACCGCCTCGCCGGCCCGCTTGACGCGGCGCCAGCCCAGCCGCGCCCCGGTCAGCGCGGTGACCATGGACCGGGCCAGCACCAGGTACATCAGCTGGCGGTAGGCGAACTGCTGGATGGGCAGGGTGAGCAGCGGGCGCAGCGGCTCCCGGTCCAGCTTGAAGGCCACCGCCGCGGTGAGCAGCTGCACGCCCAGCATGACCAGCCAGGCCACGGCCGTCTTCGTGGTGTCCAGGAAGAACAGTCCGTAGACGGCGAGCAGGTCGAGCACCGGCCCGAGCAGGGGGAGCAGCACGCCGAACAGGGCGAGCATGGGCAGCCCGAAGCGGCCGAACCGGCGACCCGCGCCCTGGTCGCGCACGGCGCCGCGGTGCTTCCACATCGACTGGAGGGTGCCGTAGCTCCAGCGGTAGCGCTGCCGCCACAGGTCGCCCACCGAGGCGGGCGCCTCCGTCCAGGCCCGGGCCCGGTCCTGGTACACCACGCGCCAGCCGGCGCGCAGGACCGCCATGGTGACGTCGGTGTCCTCGGCCAGGGTGTCGCCGCTCATCCCGCCGACCTCGGTCAGCGCGCGACGGCGGAAGGCGCCGATCGCCCCGGGCACGGTGGGGATGCAGCCCAGCTTCTCGTAGAACCGGCGGTCCAGGCTGAAGCCGATGACGTACTCGATGTGCTGCCACTGGCCGAGCAGCCGGTGCCGGTTGGCGACCTTAACGTTCCCGGCCACCGCGCCGATGCGCGGGTCGGTGAACGGCTCGACGAGCCGCCGGATCGCGTCCGGCTCGAAGACGGTGTCCGCGTCGACGGTGACGATGATGTCGTGCGAGGCGTACAGGAGTCCGGTGTTGAGGGCGGTCGCCTTGCCGCCGTTGGGTTTGCGGATCACCCGGACGTCGGGCAGGCCGAGGGAGTCGACGAGGTCGGCTGTGCCGTCGGTCGAGCCGTCGTCGACCACGATCACCTCGATCCCGCGGTGGTCGTTGGCGACCAGGGACCGGACGGTGGCGACGATGCCGGCCCGCTCGTTGTAGGCCGGCACGATGACCGAGACCGGCGCGTGGGTCACCCCCCAGGGCCAGCGGTGCACCCGCCGGCTCCGGGCCAGCCGGCGGGCCAGCAGGAGCAGCAGCAGCGTACGGGTCAGCATGAGCAGCCCGACGACCACGAAGAGCAGGGCGAGGCCGCGCAGGATCCCGTCGGCCAGCCGGATCGCCCAGTAGACCGGGGCGGCCCGCCAGCGGTCCCCGGTGGACGCCCGGACGTTGCCGGCGTACGCGGCCGCCTCCGGTCGGGCCCGGTTCAGACCCCCGCTGATCGTGGTGAAGGTGTAGCCGCGGGCGCGCATCAGCGGGATGTACCGGTCCAGGGCCGCGAGGGTCTGCGACCGGTCCCCGCCGGCGTCGTGCAGCAGCACCACGGCGCCCGCGTCGCCGGCGGGCGTCAGGTTCCGCACGATGGCGTCCACGCCCGGCCGGGCCCAGTCCTCGCCGTCGAGGTCGTTGACCACGGTCAGGTAGCCCTGCCCGGCGGCCCGCTGGATCACCGGCCAGTTCGCGTCGTCGACGGCGCTGGGCAGCGACGAGTACGGAAAGCGCAGCAGGCTGGTGCGGACCCCGGCGGCGTGCACGATCGCCATCTGGGTCTGCGCGTACTCCATCCGCTGCCGCCAGGCGGGCAGCAGGCTGACGTCGGGGTGGGTGAAGGTGTGCACGCCCAGTTCGTGCCCCTCGGCCACGGCACGGCGGGCCAGGTCCGGGTGGCGGGCCACCTCGGACCCGATGAGGAAGAACGTGGCCGGGGCGTGGTGCCGGCGCAGCACGTCGAGGACCCGGGGGGTCCAGGTCGGGTCCGGCCCGTCGTCGAAGGTGAGGGCGATGGTCCGCGCGGGCAGCCGATAGGTGTGGGGTTCGTCGCCCCGCGCGTCGAGCAGCGGCCCGCCGCGCAGGATCTCCGTGGGCACGGTGACCTGGTCCTCGGCGTCGCGGACGTGGTCGGGGCGGAAGGCGGCGTTCGCGTACGCCTCGACCAGCAGCACGGACCCGACCACCAGGGCCAGCGACGCGACGACGAAGCGGCCGGCGGTCCGACGGTTCGGGAGGGTCATCCGACGACCTCCGGGCCGGTCCCGGGCAGGGCGGGCACGGTCGGCGGGGTGGTGTCGGGCTCGGTGGTCGCGGGCGGCGTCGGGGTGACCGGCGGCGCCGGGTCCTCCAGCGGTGGGGTCGGCGACGTGGCCGGGGTGGTGGGCCGGCCCGCCGGAGGCGCGACGACCGGGGCGGGCGCGACCTGCCGCGGCGCCGGGCGCGCGGTGCGGGCCACGCGGTGCGCGGCGGCCGGCGCCGGTGGCACGCCGGCGGGTTCCGTCGACGGCGGCGCCGGTCGCGGCGTCGTGGTCCCGGGCGAGGGGGCGAGGACGGGTGGGCGGGTGGCTCCGCCGCTCGGTGCGCCGCCGACCGAGATCGGGCCGGGCAGCATCGGCGTCGCCGGGCCCGGCAGCAGAGCGGCGGCGGCCATCGGCAGGTAACTCAGCGAGGCCACCGCGACGAGGACGCCCGCGCGCCGGATCCGCTGCCGGCGGGCGCCGGTGGCATCGACGAAGACCGGGCGGCCGGGTCGGAACGGGACTGTTGTCATCGGAGGGTGCGGACCGCCGGGGAGCCCGTCGAACGAGATGCGAGAAGCCACCGGCTGAGGCTATTGGGGAGCTTGTGAGCGTATGTCCCGATTCGAAGGTGAGGGGAAGGGCCGAACTTTCACCATTCGCATATCCGGAAAAGGAGGCATGCTAGACCCAGACGGAACAGACGTGCGTTGAGTGACTAAACAGGATTAACATCCACAATGCTCCGCGAGCCACCCGTTGCGGGGGTGGCTCGCGGATACGGCCGGTCAGGGCTGGTTGCGGTCGTCGATCTCGGTGCCGGACTCCCCGGGCCGGGCGCCGATCGCCTCCTCGGCGGCGCGCCCGCCGGTGCTCTCGTCACCCAGGTCCAGGCTGCTGCGGGGCAGCCCCGACAGCCCGGCCGGATCCTCGATGTCGCCCCGCACGCCCCGGTCGTCCTCGGTGCGGTCGTCGATCTCGGTGCCGGACTCCCCGGGCCGGGCGCCGATCGCCTCCTCGGCGGCGCGCCCGCCGGTGCTCTCGTCACCCAGGCTCAGGCTGCTGCGGGGCAGCCCCGACAGCCCGGCCGGATCCTCGGTCGGCTGGTCCGGCCAGTCGGCGGTCTGCCCGCCCGCGCCGCCGGCGGACTCCCGCCGTCCGACGCCTTGCGCGTGGTACACGCCGGGCACGCCCGGGTCACCCGGATCGGCCAGACTCGTGTCCACCGGCCGGGCGTCCGGATCGGCCAGCCCCGCGCGGCGCAACATGTCGACAAGCTCGTCGTGCGGCATGCGCTCGGTGTCCGTTATTCCGGCCCCGCGCGCGATGGACCGCAGGGTGGTCAGGTCCTGATCTGCGAAGGTCTCGGCCATGTCGGTGCCTTCCCGGCGCCCGAGAGAAGGAAACCTGTCAGGCCCGTGCGCCGCCCAGCCCCAGCAGCACGGCCAGGCCGAGCGCGCTGCGCGGGGCGTACGGGACCCGCCACAGGCCGCCGTGCGCCGCCGCGTACGCCTCGTCCCGCCACGGGTGGTCCTGGGCCGGCCCGCCGCCGGTGCGCAGGTCGTGCACGAGCAGCGCGGCCATCAGGGTGTTGCTGGTGGCCGGCTCGAACACCTCGATGCCGAACCGGTGCGCCCCCGCGTAGGCGGCCGCGAGAGCGCGGTTGCGCAGCACCGAGCGGGTCCGGGTGGGCGGGGCCACGGTGAACGACACGGTCGCGCCCGTGTCCCGGGCCACGGCCGCCCGCCAGCGTTGCAGCCGCTTGGCCAGCGCGTAGTTCGGCCCCTGCTGCGGCACCAGGCTGTCGTTGACGCCGGGGTCCGCGCCGGGCGGGTAGTTGCGGTGCAGCAGCCGGCCGCCGGAGAGCAGCCGCAGCGACCGTCGCGCCAGGCCGCGGGCGGCGTACCCGCGTTCGGCGTGGGCCACGGCCTCGGCGGGCACGGCGTACACGTCGGTGGGGGTGGCCAGGAAGGCCAGCGCGGTGTCCGGGCGACGGCGCCCCAGGTGGACGGTGAGCGCGTCGACCGCGGTGGCGACCCGGACGTTGGTCGCGCCGTCGGCGTACACGTAGTTGCCGAGCACGAGCGGGCCGTCCAGGCCGTCGAGCCAGCGGGCCGCCTGCGGCAGGCGGTGCAGCAGGTCGGCGCCGGCGCCGGCGGCGAGGGCGGCGTCGCCGTCGCCGGTGCCGGGCCGCACCGGGAGGTGCAGCCGGCCGCCGTGCCGGTGGGCGGTGCGCAGCAGGCGGCGCCAGATCTCCGGGCGGGGCAGGTCGACCGCGACCACGTCGCCGCCCCAGCGCAGCACCGACGGCAGCGGGCCCATCTCGGCGCCCGCGCCGAGCACCACGATCCGCTGGTCGCGCAGGTCCAGCCAGTCCGGGTTGGCCTGCACCGCGAGGACGGCCTCGGCGCAGCTCGGCTCGATCACGCCCGCGTCCACCCAGGCGTCGAGGCGGCGCCGCAGGTCGTCGCCGCGCAGGCGCTGCCCGCGGTACGGCACGGACAGCTCGCGCTCCACCGGCCCGGCGCCGGTGACCGTGGCAGTCTCCAGCGGCGGCTCACCGTCGGGCAGCGCGAACGCCTCGTCCAGCGCGACCTCGCCGCCGTCGGCGGGGACGTAGCGCATCCGGGTGTGCAGGCCGGCGAGCCCGTCCCGGGCGACGGTGAGCGCGGCCTCGCGGGAGAGCAGGCCGGCCTCGACGAGCCGGCGGAAGTGGCCGAGGTAGCCGTGCCGCCAGTCGGTCTCGTGCTCGGCGGAGCGGGCGCCGACCGGGTCCACCGCGCGCAGGGCGTCGGCGACCACCGCCCGCCCCAGCGCGGTCGTGCTGCGCCGGCCGTCGCCGGTCGCGGGGAACACCACCCCGGTCGGGCCGTCCACGGCTCACCTCCTGCTCGTACCGGCCACCGCCGGCCGTGGGCCCACTCTGCCGCATCCACCGGGCCGCCGCCCGCCGAGGGGCCGCCCGCCGGGGCCGCTCAGGTCACGGCCCCCGCACGGATCGGTCACGACGGTCGCGCTTGGGTATCGGCTCGATCACGGCGGGATCGGCGGGTCGTGGCCCTGCGTCGATGACCACGACCCGTACCCCAGCCTCGCGGAGGAGCCATGGTCCACATCAGACGGTCGGTGCTGCTGCTGGCGGCGTTGGCCACCACCGTGACGGTCGGCGCCTGCACCGCCGACGGCGGCGATCAGCGCAGCGGCACGGCCCACGGGCCGGCCCGCGGGCAGCAGCAGAGCGACGCGGCCGGCGGGCCGGCCCGCCCGGACGCCGCCGCACCCTGGTCCGGCGACGGGACCCGGGCCTCCGACGACCCCCTGTCCACCTTCGCCGTCGACGTCGACACCGCCTCGTACGGCTACGCCCGCCGGTTGATCATGGATGGCCGGCTGCCGGAGCGCGGCGCGGTGCGGCCGGAGGAGTTCGTCAACTCGTTCCGCCAGGACTACCCGCAGCCCGCCGGCGACGGCTTCGCGGTGCACGTCGACGGCGCCCGCCTGCCGGAGACCCACGAGGCCGGCGGCGACGAACGGCTGCTGCGGGTCGGGCTGCAGACCCGCGCCGAGGACGGGGAACGCCGCCCCGACGCGGCGCTCACCTTCGTCATCGACGTCTCCGGGTCGATGGGCGAGCCGGGCCGGCTCGACCTGGTGCGCGACGCCCTGCACACGCTGGTGGACCAGCTGCGCCCCACCGACTCCATTGCGGTGGTCGAGTTCAGCGACCGGGCCCGGGTGGTGCGGGAGATGACCCCGGTCGCCGACGCGCGGCCGCTGCACGCGGCGATCGACTCGCTGCACACCCGGGACAGCACCAACCTGGAGGCCGGCCTGGTGCTCGGCTACCGGGTGGCCCGCGACGGCTTCCGCTCCGGCCGGACGAACCGGGTGATCGTGCTCTCCGACGGGCTGGCCAACGTCGGCAGCACCGACGCGGAACCGATCCTGCGGCGGGTGCGCGCCGAGGCGGAGAAGCAGATCGCCCTGCTCGGTGTGGGCGTGGGCAGCGACTACGGCGACACGTTGATGGAGCAGCTCGCCGACCGGGGCGACGGCTTCGCCGTCTACGTCAGCGAGCGGGAACAGGCCCGCGAGGTGTTCGTGCGGCAGTTGCCGGCGACGCTGATCGTGCGGGCGCTGGACGCCAAGGTGCAGGTGACCTTCGCGCCGCAGGCGGTGCGCTCCTACCGGCTGGTCGGCTACGACAACCGGGCCCTGGCCGACGAGGACTTCCGCGACGACCGGGTCGACGGTGGCGAGGTCGGCCCCGGGCACAGCGTCACCGCGCTGTACGCGGTCCGGCTCGCCGAGGGCGCGTCCCCGTCGGACCGGATCGCCCAGGTTCAGGTGCGCTGGACCGACCCGGCCGACCGGACGCCGGCCGAGACGTACGGGTCGGTGACCGTCGCCGACGTGCAGGGGAGCTTCACGGCGGCGTCACCGCGGTTGCGGGCCTGCTACGCGGCGGCCTGGTTCGCCGAGACGCTGCGGGGTGAGCGGTCCGACGGGCCGGTCCGGTTGGCCGACCTGGCCACCATCGCGGACGGGGCGGCCGCCGCCACCGAGGACCCCGAGGTGCGGGACCTGGCGCGGGTGATCCGCTCCGCCGACGAGCTGCGCTGACCGGACGGGCCGGCGCCGGGCAGGGGAGGCGCCGGCCCCCTCGGCTCAGCGGCGGGCGGGTTTGGGCTCCGGGGTGGGGCGGTTGCGTTCCGGGTCGACCCCGACCTGCACGGCGAAGCCCGGGTCCACGGCGAGCAACGGGCGCGGCCCGAACAGCGCCATCGCGGTCAGCAGCTGGTCGGCGCCCCGGTCGCGCCAGGTCGGCCGCCGCTGCGGGTCCAGCTCGGCGTGCTCCCGGCGCTGGCGCCGCAGCAGCCGGCGGGCGGCCGCGCCGGTCTCCGGGACCTCGCACAGCCACCAGCCGCCCAGCGCGGTGGCCAGGCAGCACAGCAGCAGGCCCGCCACGGAGGCCGGCCCGCCCGCGTTCCGCCCCTCGACGGCGCTCTCCACCAGCCGGGTCACCCCGACCGCGGCGACCGCGAACAGCGGCAGGGTGCCCAGCGCGATGCGTCGCCGCTGCGCCGGGGTGAGCAGCCAGCCGTCCCGGACGAGCCGGCCGACCAGCCGGCGCAGCGCGCGGCCGACGCCGGGGTCGGCCAGCACGGCGGCCCAGGTCTGCGGCCGGCGCAGCGCGCCGTGCAGGGCGCGGACCAGCGCCGGAGACCGGGGCGGCGGCGGGCCGTCCACCGACAGGGTGGCCAGCTCGCCGAGGCGTACGACGCCGGCGCGGTGCAGCGCGGCCACGCCCACCTGGCAGGCCAGCAGGGCCCGGTCGGTGAGGTAGGCCAGCTCGACGGCGTCCGGGACGGCGCCGCGGGCCCGCCGGCCGGTCAGCTCTCGCGCGGCGAGGGCGACGGCGAGGGCCACGGCGACCGCCCCCAGGTAGTCGAGGAGGAAGAGCGGTCCGCTGACACCCCAGAGCATGGCGACAAGTATGGCCCGGCCCCACCGGTCGCCCGGCGGCCGTGCCCCCGCCGCTCAGGAGGCGTGGCTCACCTCACTCTCCCAGATCTGGGACCAGGGCCGGCGCAGGCCGCGGCAGACGAAGATCGGCTCGCCGTTCTCGTCGTTGTCCACGTCGACGCGCTGGTCGATCCGGCCGGCCTCGGTGACCTCGGTGAACCAGGCGCGCAGCCGGTCGGGGCGTTCCCAGCCGACGGCGATCACCACGTCGGCGTCGTCGGCCGGGCGGCCGAACCCGGCCATGCTGTTGTGCCCGGAGTAGGCCCGGGGCAGGCCGCGGGCCGGGCCGTAGCGGGCCAGGGCGCCGGCCTCGCCGTAGTTGCCGGTGAGCACGACCGCCCGGGCGCGCTCCTCGGGTGGCAGGGCCCGGTGCACGGCGGCGACGGAGTCGACGAACGCCGGCCAGCCGATGGTCTCGCCCGCGTCGTAGTTGACGTCGACCACGAAGCCGGGCAGCCGGTCGGCGGGCAGGGTGGGCAGCAGGAGGACCGCGCTGCTGGCGACCATCAGGGCGGCGGCGGTGGCGAGCAGCGCCTGGCGGGCCCGGGCCGCGCCGCGCCGCGCCCAGCCGGCGGTGAGGACCGCGCCGGCCGCGGTGAGCACGAGCAGCAGCGGGGCGTCGTAGTAGCCCTTGCCGCCGGCGAGCACCACGATCGCGAAGACCACGAGCCAGGCCCAGCCGATCGCCCGGTAGGCCGCCCAGCCGGGCCGGCGCAGCAGCACGACGAGGCCGGCGATCCACACCGGGGTGGCGAACGGGCTGATGATGAGCACCTGGAGGACCACCGCGTCGAGCCGGCCGCTGTAGGAGCTGTCGCCGTCGGCGATCGACGAGGCCACCGAGAGCTGGGGGAAGCCGTGCGCGGCCTGCCAGGCGAGATCGGGCACGGCGAGCAGGACGGCGACGCCGGCGCCGGCCAGCACCCACCGGTCGCGCAGCAGCCGGCGCGGCCCGGCGATCAGCACTCCGGCCAGCAGGCCGAGGCCGAGCAGCGCGGGCAGCAGCTTGTTGAGCATGCCCAGGCCGAGCGCCAGGCCGATGCCGAGCGCCCAGCGGCTGTCTCCGGTGCGCAGCATCCGCACCGCGCACCAGGCGGCGGCGAGCCAGACCAGCAGGTCGACGGTGGTGGTGCTGAGCAGGTGACCGGGGGCCAGCACGATCCCGGACGCGGCGGCGAGCACGGCGGCGGCCACCTGGGTGCGGCGATCCGCGCCGAACTCGCGGGCGATCGCCGCGACCAGCACCACGGAGGCGCCGGCGATCAGCGCCGACGGGGTGCGCAGCAGCACCAGGTTGCCGGGCGCGACGGTGTCGGCCAGCCGGGCGAGCACGGGCACGAGCGGGCCCTGGTCGACGTAGCCCCAGTCGAGGTGCCGGCCGCAGAGCAGGAAGTAGAGCTCGTCGCGGTGGTAGCCGTAGCGGCCGGCGAGCAGCAGCAGCACGGCGGTGACGGCCCCGCCGACCAGCCACGGCGCGGCGGTGCGCGGGCCGGGTGGCGGGGTGGTCGGCGCGTCGGGCGCCCCGGCGTCGGGGCGGTCGAGGTCGGTGACGGGTTCGGCCACCCGTCCATGATGGTCCCGACCCGCCTCCTCGCGCTGCCCCGCGACGGCGGACGGAAATCGGTACCCGGCGGGCGACCGCCCGGCTAGCGTGCCCGGGATGCGCATCCGGGAGTACGCCGAAGGTGACTGGGACCAGGTCTGGCCGATCGTCGAGGACGTCATCGTCGCCCAGGAGACGTACCCCTACGACCCGACGTGGCCGGCCGAGGTGGCGCGCGAGGTGTGGGTGGAACGGCCGCCGGGCCGCACGGTGGTCGCCGAGGAGGACGGTGCGGTGCTCGGCACCGCCAAGATGGGCGCCAACCGGCCGGGGCCGGGCGCGCACGTGGCAACGGCCAGCTTCATGGTGGCCGCCACGGCCCGGGGCCGCGGGGTCGGCCGGGCCCTGTGCGAGCACGCCCTGGACTGGGCCCGGCGGCAGGGCTTCGCCGCGATGCAGTTCAACGCGGTGGTGGAGACCAACACGGCCGCCGTCGAGCTGTACCGGCGGCTCGGCTTCACGGTGGTCGGCACCGTGCCCGAGTCGTTCGCGCACCCCACGCTCGGGCGGGTGGGGCTGCACGTCATGCACCGTCCCCTGTGAGCGGCGGCGCTGCGCGAGGATGGACCGATGAACCCTGAGCCGACCGAGCTGGCGGCCGCCCTGGCGCGCTTCGACCAGCTGTGGAGTCCGCGCATCGTCACCACCGTCAACGACTACGACGTCCGGATCGCCAAGGTGGCCGGCGAGCACGTCTGGCACGCCCACGACCACACCGACGAGTTCTTCCTGGTCCTCGACGGTGAGCTGCGCATCGCCCTGCGCGACGGCACGGACGGCGCGGAACGTGAGGTGGTGCTGCCGCGCGGCGCGGTGTTCGTGGTGCCGCGCGGGGTGGAGCACCGGCCGTCCGCGCCGGACGGCGCGTCGATCCTGATGTTCGAGCCGTCCGGCACGTCCAGTGTCGGCGAGCGGCACGACGAGGTGCCCGGGCACGTGGACGCCACCACCGGGCACCGGCTCTGACCGCTCCGCCTCAGCGTCCGGCCGGCGCGGGCTCCGCGGCGGCCGGCGGGGTCGGTGCCGGCCAGCCCAGCCGGCGTACGCCGGGGACGGCGGCCGTCCCGACGCAGGCGACCAGGACCAGCGCCCCGGCCACCGTGAGGGGGACCGGGGCGCCCCAGGCCCCGGCGGCGAGCGGGGCGAGGGTGTACCCGAGCGGCATGGCGCCCAGCGACATGAGCCAGTCGTACGAGGTGACCCGGGCGAGCACCTCGGGCGGGAACTGGCCCTGCACGACGGTCTCCCAGACCGGGTTGAGGAAGCCGAGGGCGATCAGCGCGAGGCAGTAGGCGGTCACGGTCACCGGGGCGGGCGCGGCGGCGGCGAGCAGCAGCAACGGCGCCGCGTACGCGGCGAGGGCCAGGTTGCCCAGCAGCACCGGCCGGCGGGGGCGGGCCCGGGCGGCGAGCAGCGACCCGGCGAGCAGGCCGATCGCGCCGGCCTGCTGGAGCAGCACCCACACGCCCTCGCCGCCGAGGCGGTCCACGGCGACGACCGGGCCCAGGGTGAGCAGCACCGCGGCGGCGCCGTTCCACACGCCGTGGGCGAGCAGGCTGCTCCAGTACCAGTCGCGGGCGCGGACCTCGCGCCAGCCGAACACCAGGTCGGCGCGGAGCGACCGGTGCGGGACGGGCACGTGCCGCACCCGGATGACGGCCAGCAGCCCGGCGCTCACCGCGAACGAGGCGGCGTCGAGCACGAACGCCCACCCCGGTCCGACGGTCCAGACCAGCAGCCCGGCCAGGGCGGGGCCGGCCAGCCGGCTGGCGCTGCCGGTGGCGCCCATCAGCGCGTTGGCCCGCTGCCGGCCCTCGGCGCCGACGGTGCCGGCGACCAGCGGGGACGAGGTCGGCATGGCGAACGCCGAGGCCGCGCCGCCGACGGCGGAGGCCATCGCGAGGTGAGCCAGGGTGGGGGCGCCGCCCAGCAGTTCGATGCCGACGACCAGCTGGGCGACGCAGCGCACCAGGTCGGTGCCGAGGGCGACGCGGCGGGCGTCGAAGCGGTCGGCGACCACCCCACCGAGGGGGAGCAGCAGCAGCCGCGGCACCATCGCGCAGCCGAGCACCACGGCCAGGGCGGTGGTCGAGCCGGTGGCCCGGAGAACGGCCAGGGCCAGCGCGGTGGGCACCACGGCGTCCCCGATCGCGGAGACGGTGCGGCCGAGGAAGAGCAGTCGGAAGGCGCGGAGCCGGAGAGGATGCGTCACTTCCGCAGACTACTTCGACGTCGAATATTTCGACAACGAATATTTCGCCGTCGGCGTACCGTTGTCGGGTGACCGACCGCGACCCCGTCGACCAGCACATCGAACGCTGGCTGCCCGTGGTGCCCGACCTGGACCCCGACGTGGAGGGGGCGGTCGTGCGGATGATGCTGCTCGGCCGGCATCTGCGCGAGGTGAAGGACCGGGTGCTGGCCGAGCTGGACCTCCAGGAGAAGGAGTACGGCACCCTGCACGCCCTCGCCGGCCGGGGCGGCCGGGCCGCGCCCTCGGAGATCGCCGGTGACCTGCGGATGGCGCCCGCCTCGATCACCGCGCGGGTGGACGCGCTGGTCCGCCGGGGCTTCGTCCGGCGGATCCCGTCCGAGGTGGACCGCCGCCGCATCGACGTGGAGCTCACCGACGCCGGCCGGGCCACCTGGCGGCGCGCCATCGGGGTGGTCGGCGACGAGGAGCTCCGGGTGTTCGGCGCACTGGCCCCGGACGAGCGACGGGTCCTGTCCGACCTGCTCCGCCGGGTCACCCTGGCGGCCGGGCCGCCGCCGGGCCGGATCTGACCGGCCGGAATGTCGGTGGGCGGGGCTAGCTTGGTCACCGACCAGCCAACGCCCGTCCAGGGAGGCGCCATGAGCACGCTCGTCGACCGACCGCACACCGCCCTGCTCGTCATCGACGTGCAGAACGGCGTCGTGCGGCACGCGCACGACCGGGACCGGGTGGTCGGCAACATCGCCACCCTCGTCGAGCGGGCCCGCGCGGCCGGCGTCGAGGTGGTCTGGGTGCAGCACCGCAGCGAGGAGCTGCCCACCGGCAGCGAGCAGTGGCAGTACGTGCCCGAGCTGGCGCGCCGCGACAGCGAGCCGCTGGTGCACAAGGCCTGGGGCGACTCCTTCGAAGAGACCGACCTGGAGTCGGTCCTCGCCACACGCGGCGTCGGCCGGCTGGTCGTGACCGGCGCGCAGACCGACGCGTGCATCCGCTCGACGCTGCACGGCGCGATCACCCGCGGCTACGACGCGACACTGGTGGCCGACGCCCACACCACGGAGGACCTCTCCGCCTACGGCGCCCCGCCGCCGGAGCAGGTCATCGCCCACACCAACCTCTACTGGCGCTTCCACTCCGCGCCGGGCCGGACCGCCGGCACGGTGGACACCGCCGACGTCGACTTCGCCGCGCCGGTCCCCGCCTGAGCCGAGCCGCCGGCGGGTGACGCGTGTCCGGCGGTCGGCGGAAAATCCGTCGCCGCCCGGGGCGGGCGCTGGCAGGCTGCGGTCATGAGTGCACAGGCCCTCGCGGGGGCGCTCGCCGACGAGCGCCGCCGCGCCGTGTTCGCCGCGATCGTGCTCGGCGCCGGAGACCTCCCCGCCGTCGCGTCCCGCACGGGGCTGTCCGCCCGGGACGCCGCCACCGCGATCCGCCGGCTCACCGACGTCGGCGTGCTGACCGACGACGGGGCCGGGCTGCGGGTCGACGGCGAGCGGCTGCGGGACTTCGCCCGCGCCGGCGGCCCGCCGGCACCGGCCGCGAACCCCCGCGAGACGATCCTGCGCACGTTTCTGCGGGACGGCACGCTGACCCGGCTGCCGGCCCAGCGCGGGCGCCGCCGGGTGCTGCTGGAGCACATCACCGAGCGCTCCTTCGAGCCGGGCGTGCGCTATCCGGAACGGGCCGTCGACGACGCGCTGCGGCGGTGGTGCGAGGGCGGCGAGGCCGACCACGTGTCGCTGCGCCGCTACCTCATCGACGACCTGCTGCTCACCCGCGAGCACGGCGTCTACTGGCGACCCTGACCCCGGCGACGCCACCGCCGGCGTGGGTTGACGACGCCGCCCTGTCGCGCTAAAACAGAAATCGAGAACTTGAGTCGCCCAGACTCAACTTAACACCTTCGGCCAGGAGAACCGAGGAGGCACGGCCATGTTGATGCGTACCGACCCGTTCCGCGAGATCGACCGGCTCACCGAGCAGTTCTTCGGCACCACGGCCCGGCCGGCGGTCATGCACCTGGACGCCTACCGCGACGGCGACTACTTCTACGCCGCCTTCGACCTGCCGGGCGTGGACCCGGACAGCATCGACTGCACGGTGGAGCGCAACGTGCTGACCGTCCGCGCCGAGCGGCGCCGAGCCGGCGGCGACACCGTCGAGCTGGTGGCGGCCGAGCGGCCGATGGGCACCTTCACCCGTCAGCTCTTCCTCGGCGACACCCTCGACACCGACAAGCTGGAGGCCGGCTACGAGAACGGCGTGCTCACCCTGCGCATCCCGATCTCCGAGCGGGCCAAGCCGCGCCGGATCGCGGTCACCGCGGCGGGCAACGGCCGCCGCGAGATCAGCGCCTGACGGGGGCGCCGCCGTCAGCCCGATCGGGCGCCCGCCGGGGAGTTGCCCGATCAGACGCGCCGGGGGAGAGGGACGCCCGAGGCCGTCACGGGACCGTGCGAGCGGGGGTGGCCGGGGAACCGGCCGCCCCCGCCGGCGTCTCCGGGGCCGCCGGGTAGAGCCGGGCCAGGGCGTGCGCCGTGGCGGTGAGGCGGTCCCGCAGCTCGGCCGGCTCCAGCACCTCCACGTCCGCGCCGAGTTTCAGCAGCTCGGTGTGGGCGTGCCGCACCGACTCGATCGGCACGGTGGTCTCCAGCCAGCCGTCCGGGCCCGGTTCGCCGGCCGCCGCGCGGGCCGCCCGGCTCATCTCCGGCGGGAAGACGTACGGCATGAACTCCAGCGCGGCCACGGTCAGCCGGATCCGGGCCTGGTCGCGGTAGACGTCCCGCTCGTAGCGCTCGGTCCACTCCCGCCAGTAGTCGGCCAGGTCGAAGTCGGCGGGCCGCTCGTAGCGCTCGTCGCAGATCGCCACGTCGAGGACCGCGCCGACCCGGTAGGTGCGCAGCTGCTCGTCGCAGCGGGCCACCAGATACCACCGGCCCGCCTTGAGCACCACGCCCAGCGGGGCGACCACCCGGGTCACCTCGCGCGGCGCGCGCCAGCGCCGGTAGCGCATCTCCACCAGCCGGTCCTCCCACACGGCCCGGGCCAGCGCCGCCAGGTGCGGCGTGGGTTCGGGGTGCCGGAACCAGCCGGGCGCGTCCAGGTGGAACCGCTGCCGGGCCCGGCCGCCCCGGTCGGCCAGCTCGTCGGGAAGCGCGGCGAGGACCTTCAGCTCGGCGGCCGCCACCACCGGCCCGAGGCCCAGGTCGGCGGCCGGACCGGGCATGCCGGCCAGGAACAGCGCCTCGGCCTCCGGCGCGGTCAGCCCGGTCAGGCGGGTGCGGTAGCCCTCCAACAGCCGGTAGCCGCCGGCCGGCCCGCGGTCGGCGTACACGGGGACGCCGGCCGCGCCGAGCGATTCGACGTCGCGGTAGACGGTCCGGACCGACACCTCCAGGGCGTCGGCGAGCTCCTGGGCGGTCATCCGGCCCCGGGTCTGCAGAAGCAGCAGCAGGGAGACCAGGCGGCTGGCACGCACGTCGTGACGGTATCCCGCGCCGGAGAACCCGCGGCGGCCCGGCCCGGCGGCCCGGTCGTGTCGGCCCGCCGGGCGGGCAGAAGCCGACCGGGCACCGGCGAGGACGCGGCCGGCTGGTGGCGGCGGAAGATCGCTCGGGCGCGCCTCGTCGCGAATCGCCCGGACGGCTGAGAGCCTTTCTCACATGCTGCGTCCCGAGGTGCTGCCCCGCGGGTCGGTGCCCGCCGCCCTGGGCGAGGGTCCGACCGATTTCACCGAGGCGTGGCTGCGCAACCGGCGGCTGTCCGAGCACACCCGCGACGCGTACCGGCGGGACGTCACCGGCTGGCTGAGCTGGTGCGCCGGCCGGGGCCTCGACCCGCTGCGGGCCAGCTTCCTCGACGTCAACGCCTACGGGCGCGAGCTGGAGTCCACGCCGGGCGGGCGGGGCGGCCGCCCGCTCACCCCGGCCACCGTGGCCCGCCGCCTGTCCGCCCTGTCGAGCTGGTACGACTTCCTGGTCAAGCTGCGCGCGCTGGAGGCCAACCCGGTCGCCGCCGCGGACCGTCCCCGGGTCGACCGGGACCACTCGGCCACGATCGGGCTCACCCCCGACGAGGTCGACGCGCTGCTGGCCGCCGCCGACGCGGACACGGGTCCGACGGCCGCGCGCAACCGGGCGGCCATCGCCCTGCTGGCCGACCTGGGGCTGCGGGTCGGCGAGCTGGTCTCGCTGGACCTCGCCGACCTGGGCGCCGAGCGCGGGCACCGCAGCGTCCGGTTCGTCGGCAAGGGCGGCAAGGTACGCCGGCGGGCGCTGACCCCCGGCACCGCGTACGCCATCGACGCGTACCTGGCCGCGCGCGCTGCCACCGAGGGGGTGACCGTGCCGGAGCTGACCGGTCCGCTGCTGGTCACGGCGACCGGGGGGCGGCTGGACCGGCACGCGGTGTTCCGGCTGGTGCGCCGGCTCGCCCAGGCCGCCGGGATCCCCGCCTGGGCGAAGCTGTCCCCGCACTCGCTGCGGCACGCGTTCGCCACGACGGCCCGCTCCGAGGGGGTGCCGCTGGAGGACGTGCAGGACGCCATGGGGCACGCCGACCCGCGGACCACCCGCCGTTATGACCGGGACCGGCACAACCTGGATCGTGACCCGGCGTACGCGATCTGGGCCGCCCGCGCCCGCCGGCGCGGATAGTCCCTTGACGGAGTGAGTACTCACTCCGCAAGCTGGTCGGCATGACCGATCCACAGCCACCGCGACGGCGCGCGCCCGGCATGAGCCCCGACCAGCGCCGGGCGATGATCGTGCGGGCGGCGGTGCCCCTGCTCGCCACCCACGGGGCCGCGGTCACCACCGCCCAGGTGGCCCGCGCCGCCGGCATCGGCGAGGCGACCGTCTTCCGCGCCTTCCCCGACAAGGATGCCCTGCTCGACGCCGCCGTCGCCGAGGCGCTGCGCCCCGACACCGTGCTCGCCGAGCTGGCCGCGATCCCGCTGGACCGGCCGCTGGCCGACCGGCTCACCGCCGCCGCCACGGCGCTGCTGGCCCACCTGGACCGGCTCGGCGCGGTAATCGCCGTCGCCCACACCGCCGGCCGCCCCGGCCGGGCCCGGCGAACCGCGACCGGGAACCACCCGCCGCGCGACGGCGCCGCACGCCACGAGGCGGCGACCGCCACCCGGGCGGCGGTCGCCGCCCTGTTCGCGCCGGAAGGGGATCGGCTGCGACTGCCGGCCGACCGGCTGGCCGCCCTGTTCCCGGAAGGGGATCGGCTGCGACTGCCGGCCGACCGGCTGGCCGCCCTGTTCCTCGCCGTCCTGCTGCCCGGCCGCCCACCACTGGCGGCCGACCGGCCGACTCCGCCCGAGCTGGTCGACCTGTTCCTGCACGGCGCGCTCGCGCCGGCCGCCCCGGAGGAGAGCCGATGACCGTCACCCTCAACCACACCATCGTCCCGGCCCGCGACCATCACGCCGCCGCCCGGTTCTTCGCCGACGTGATGGGCCTGCCGGTGCTGCCGCCCGCGGGCCGGCACGGCCACTTCGCCCCGGTCCGGGTCAACGACCAGCTCACCCTGGACTTCATGAGCGTGCCCGCGCCGGAGGGGCACCACCTGGCCTTCGACGTCGACCCGGCCACCTTCGACGCGATCCTGGACCGGCTGCGCGCCACCGGCGTGCCGTACGGCAGCGAGCCGGGGGCGCCGGACAACGGCCGCACCGACCATCCCCTGTGCGCCCGGGGGCTGTTCTTCCGCGACGAGGCGGGCAACCTCTTCGAGGTGATGTCCCCGGCCTGACCGTCGTACCCCGGCCGTAGGGTGCCGGGATGCGGCACGGGCTGGAGATCTGCTGCGGGGGCGCCTCGGTGACGGTGTCCGACCTGGTCGCGCTCGGCGAGCTGGCCGAGCGGGCCGGCTGGGACGGCGTGTTCCTGGAGGACTACCTCATCCACCACGCCGGGGACGACCCGCCGACCTGGGATCCCTGGCTGGTGCTGGCGGCGGTGGCCGGCCGCACCGACCGGGTCCGGCTGGGCACCACCGTGACCGCGCTGCCCCGGCGCCGCCCGGCCAAGCTGGCCCGCGAGGTGCTCACCCTCGACCACCTCTCCGGGGGCCGGGCCGGGGTCGCGGTGGGCGTCGGTGACCCGGCCGACCGGGGGCTCGCCGCGTTCGGCGAGCCGACCGACGTGAAGACCCGCGCCGCGATGCTCGACGAGGGCCTCGACCTGCTGGTGGGGCTGCTCGGCGGCGAGCGGGTCACGCACCGGGGCACCCACTACCGGGCCGAGGCGGTGGCCCTGCGGCCCGCGCCGGTGCAGTCGCCCCGGGTGCCCGTCTGGGTCGGCGGCAGCGCGCAGGCCGGGGCCGTGCTGCGGAGGGCCGCCCGCGCGGACGGCATCGTGCCCTACAAGCTGACCGACACGGCCGGCTGGTCCGACTTCACTCCCGACGAGGTGGGCGACCTGGTCGCCGCGCTGCCGGCGGTCCGCGCCGACGGGCAGCGGTTCGACGTGGCGATCGGCGGCCGGCGGCGGCGACCCGACGAGCGGGCCGAGCGGGCCTACCTGGCGGAGCTGGCGGCGGCCGGCGCGACCTGGTGGCTGGAGTACGTGCCGGCCGGCGACCCGGCCGAGATGTGTGCGGCGGTCGCCCGGGGTCCGCTGCGGTGACCGGTCAGCGCCCGCGCGCCGGCCGCTGGCGGGCGTCGTAGTCCTGGCGGGCCTGCTCGACCCGGTCGAGGTGGCCGGCGGACCACTGCGCCAGGTGGGCGAAGAGCGGGGCCAGGCTGCGGCCCAGCTCGGTGATTTCGTATTCGACCCGGGGCGGGACCTCGGCGTGGTAGGTGCGCAGCACCAGGCCGTCGCGTTCGAGCTGCCGCAGCCGCTGGGTGAGCACCTTCGGGGTGATGGTGACCAGACGGCGTTCCAGCTCGACGAAGCGCTGCCGGCCGTACTCGTGCAGGGCCCAGAGGATCGGCGTGGTCCAGCGGCTGAACACGAGGTCGACCACCGGGGCGATCGGGCACGCCAGCTCCGGGTCACCGCCCGTGCGGGCCTGCCAGGTGGTGCTGCTCACATTCCCTCCCGACGCCGTTACTTTCCTCTAGGTACCTACTATACGCAGGCGATTAGCGTGCTCCACATCGCACATTCGAGAGGGGCACACATCATGATCGTGGTTACCGGAGCGACGGGGAACGTGGGACGGCCGTTGGTGCGGGCCCTGGCCGCAGCGGGTGAGTCGGTGACGGCCGTGTCCCGGCGGGTCTCGGCGGCGGACCTGCCGTCCGGCGTCCGGGCGGTCCGCGCCGAGCTGGCCGACCCGGCCGGGCTGAAGACGGCGTTCGACGGTGCCGAGGCGTTGTTCCTGCTGCTCACCGGCGAGCAGCTGACCGGCGGCGCGGACCCGGGCGCCATCCTCGACACCGCGCGGCAGGCCGGCGTACGCCGGGTGGTCCTGCTGTCCTCACAGGGCGTGGCGACGAAGCGCCATCCACCGGGTCAGGAGGAGGCGGTCCGCACGTCCGGGCTGGAGTGGACGGTGCTGCGACCGGGCGGCTTCCACTCCAACGCCCTGGCCTGGGCGCCCGGGGTACGAGCCGGCCGGGTGGTGCACGCGCCCTTCGGCGACGTGGCGCTGCCGAGCGTCGACCCGGCCGACATCGCCGAGGTGGCGGCGCTCGCGCTGCGCGACGGGCGCCACGCCGGCGGCACGTACGAGCTGACCGGCCCGGCGGCGGTCTCGCCGCGGGAGCGGGCGGCGGCGCTCGCGGCGGCGCTCGGCGAGCCGGTCCGGTTCGTCGAGCAGACCCCGCAGCAGGCGCGGGAGCAGATGCTGGCGTTCATGCCGGAGCCGGTGGTGGCGGCGACCCTGAGCATCCTGGGCACGCCGTCGCCGGCCGAGCAGCGGGTCAGTCCGGACGTCGCGCGCCTGCTCGGCCGTGCGCCGCGCGGCTTCGCCGACTGGGCGGCGCGGCACGTCGCCGACTTCCGCTGACCGGCCCGCCGGCCCGCCGGGCAACCCGGCGGGCCGGCGGCGGTGCTCAGCCCTGCGGCCGGGGGCAGAGGCAGAACGGCTGGCCGATCGGGTCGAGCAGCACGGTCCACCGCTCGCCGCCCGGCTGGAAGTCCGGGCGCGTCGCGCCGGCCGCCACGAGGTCCTTCTCGGCGAGCGTCACGTCGTCGACGTAGAGGTCGAGGTGGTAGCGCTTGCCGCCGGTCTCGTCCGGCCAGGCCGGCGGCGCGTACCCGGGCACCAGGCCGAAGCCGATCGAGGTCCCGTCCTTGCTGATCATGGCGTATTCGGCCTGGCTGTGGGTGACCTCCCAGCCGAGGGCGCGGGAGTAGAACGCGGCGTGGGCGGCCGGGTCGGAGCTGTCGAGGTTGACCATCGCGAGGTCGGCGTGCGCTGTCATGCCCGGCAGTCTGCCGAAGGTACCTGCCACCTGCTGTCAGGTTCATCCGGCGGATCACTGCGGGCGGCCGTCGGCCCCGGGCGGCCACAACTTCCTGCGGACCGGCCCGCCAGTCTTTACCGTCGGTGGTGATGGGCAGGGAACGGGCGGAGAGCCGGCCGGCCCGGCGCCGCCGCCGGCCGGTACGTGCCGGTGTGCTGGTCGCCGGCCTCGGGCTGGGCACCTGCCTGGTCGGGGTGGCCGGGCTCGGTGTCTGGAACGTGCAGGTGGTGCTGCAGGCCAACGGCCCGGTGCGGGACACCGCCGACGCGTTCTTCCGCCAGGTCGCCGCCGGGGAGACCGACCAGGCGTACGACAAGCTGTGCCGGCAGGCGCGCGGGAAGTGGAGCCAGGTCGGCTTCGGCAGTTGGGTGCGCACCCCGCCGCAGGTCAGCGGCTACGAGATCGTCGACGTGGCGGTGCAGACCCGGGGCGGCCGGCCGCGCGGAACGGTGACGGTGCGGCTGACCCGCGACGGCGGCGGCAGCGAGGAGCGGGAACTGCCGATCGTGCAGGAGGACGGGAAGTGGCGGGTCTGCGGCGACCCGTTCTGACCCCGGCGGACCAGCCTCAGGCGCGCGGGCCGAGGTCGCCGGAGCGGTAGTGGCGCCGGCAGAGCACCTGGTAGCGCACGTCGGCGGTGTCCACGGTGTCGCCGATGACGACCTGCTCACCCTCGCGCACCACCCGGCCCTCGACGACGCGGGCGTTGAGCCGCCCTTCGCGGCCGCACCAGCAGAGCACCTCGACCTGGATGCGGGCCACCTCGTCGGCGAGTTCGAACAGCCGCTGGGCGGCGGGGAACAGGCAGGAGCGGAAGTCGGTGGCCAGGCCGAAGGCGTACACGTCGACGTCGAAGTTGTCGACCAGGTCGGCCATCTGCTCGATGTGGTCCAGGTTGTAGAAGGAGGCCTCGTCGCAGATGAGGTAGTCGACGCGTACCCCCTCGGCCCAGGCGTCGCGGACCAGGTCGCGCAGGTCCAGTTCGTCGGTGACCTCGACGGCGGAGTGGGCCAGCCCGATGCGGGTGGTGACCTGCGGGCCGAGCGAGCGGTCGATGCGGGTGGTCACGAGGCCGCGGCGACCCTGCCGGGCGTGGTTGTAGTTCATCTGCAGGGCCATCGTGGACTTGCCGCAGTCCATCGGCCCCCAGAAGAACTTCAGCGCGGCGGCGTGCAGCGGCCGGCCGTTCACGGCGCGGGCGGCGGCGCAGCCGCCGGCACGGTCGTCGCCGGGGCCCGGAAGCGGGAGGGCCAGGCAGATCGGGGCGGCAGCGGCGTCGTCGGTCACGTCGGGGCAGCCTAGCCCATCGACGCGGAAGGATCTTGCCCGCGCGGACCGCGGGCGAGCGTCACAGCACCCGGGGCGGGGTGTTGCCGGCGGCGACGATGGCCCGGCGGATCGGCACGGCGGCCAGCAGCGCGAACCCGACCACGAAGAAGATCAGCAGGGAGACCAGGCCCACCCGGTAGGAGGAGGTCAGCTGGAACACCAGGCCGAAGGCGAGCGGCCCGAGCCAGCTGGTGCCCTTGTCGCTGATCTCGTAGAAGCCGTAGTACTCGCCCTCCTTGCCGGTGGGGATGAGCTGGCTGAACAGCGACCGGCTCAGCGCCTGGCTGCCGCCGAGCACCAGGCCGATGCACCCGCCGAGCACCATGAACGGCACCGGCGCCTCGGCGGGCAGCCGGAACGCGGCGATGATCACCCCGGTCCACAGCACCAGGGACAGCAGCACGGTCTTCCAGGCGCCGATGCGCCGCGCGAGGGCGCCGAGGGCGAGCGCGCCGCCGAAGGCGAGGAACTGCACCAGCAGGATCGTCACGATCAGGGTGCTCTGTTCCAGCTTCAGTTCCTCGGTGCCGTACTGGCTGGCCAGGGTGATGACGGTCTGGATGCCGTCGTTGAAGACCAGGAAGGCGAGCAGGAAGAACAGCGTCAGCGGGTAGGCCTTGATCTCCCGCAGGGTGCGGCCGAGCTGCCGGAATCCGTCGGTGAGCACGTTGCCGCCGCCGTGCAGCGCCGCGGCGGTGGGGTGCTCACGCAGCCAGCGCAGCGGCAGCAGGGTGAACGCCGCCCACCAGACGCCGGCCGAGACGATCGACCAGCGGGCCAGGTCGAGGGTGCGCTGCGGGTTGCCCTCCTCGCTGAGCAGGGTGACCGCGACCAGGTTGAGCGCGAGCAGCAGCCCGCCGCCGAGGTAGCCGATGGCCCAACCCCGGCTGGAGATGGCGTCCCGGTCGTCGGGGCCGCCGAGCTGCGGCAGGAACGAGTTGTAGACCACCACGGCGGCGCCGAAGGAGATGTTGGCGACCAGGAACAGCGCCCCGCCGAGCAGGTAGCGGTCGCCGGTGACGAAGGCGAACCCGATGGTCGCGGCGGCGCCGGTGAACGCGGCGAGGGCGAGCAGCCGCTTCTTGTGCGCGGACCGGTCGGCGATCGCGCCGACCACCGGCAGCACGAACACGGTGAGAAACACCGACAGCGAGATCAGGTACGGGTAGAAGGAGCCTGCGGCGACCCGGATGCCCAGCGGGTGCACGGCCCCGACGCAGCTGTCGGCGCCCAGCTCGCAGCCGGCGGCCAGCTCGGTGACGGTGGTGAGGAACGGGCCGAGGAAGACCGTGATCACCGTGGTCTGGAAGGCGGAGTTCGCCCAGTCGTAGAAGTACCAGCCGGTGCGCTCGCGGCGGGTGCTGCCCGGGTGGGCGGGTTCGGCGACGGCGGGGGCGACCGTATCGGCCATCGGGGTCCTCGAGGTTCAGGCGGCCCAGTGGCCGCGGCTGCGGTAGACGTCGCGCAGCACGCCGACGTGATCGGTCATGATGCCATCCACACCAAGATCAAGTAAGTCGTGCATTTCGGCGGGTTCGTCGATCGTCCAGACGTGCACCTGCAACCCGAGCCGGTGGCAGTAGTCGAGGAACCGCCGGTCGACCACGGGCAGGCGCCCGTACCGGACGGGGACCTGGGCGGCGACCACCGACGGGGGCAGCCGCATCGGCCGCCCGTGCAGGGAGGCCATCCGCAGCCGGGCCACCCCGCGCATCCCGAGGCTGGTGGCGACCTTCGACCCGGCCAGGGCGCGCAGCCGGGCCAGCCGGGCGTCGCTGAACGAGGCGAGCAGCACCCGGTCGCCGGCCCCGGTGCGGGCCACCGTGTCGACGGTCGGCACGACACCACCGTCGGCCTTGACGTCGACGTTGAAGCGGACCTCGGGCCAGGCGCCGAGGACCTCGTCGAGGCGGGGCACCACGGCGGCGCCGCCGACGCGCACCGAGGCCAGGTCGGCCCAGCGCAGGTCCGCGATGCGGCCGGATTCGCCGGTGACCCGGCGCAGGGTGGCGTCGTGGAAGATCACCGGCACCCCGTCGGCGGTGGCGTGCACGTCGGTCTCCACGTAGCGGTAGCCCAGGGCGATGGCGCGGGCGAACGCGGCGGCGGTGTTCTCGTCACCCTCGGCCGCGCCGCCACGGTGGGCGAACGCCAGTGGGGCGGGGGCGTCGAGATAGCCGTGACGGGGCTGCACGCCGGAAGTATGCCGCGCGCGGGTGGCGTCCGGGTGACCGGCCGGCGTCGCGATAACGAACTTCCCTATCACTCCCTCACCGCGCTAACATGGGGAACGATGGGTAATGACATGTACTCGGTGGAGCAGGTGGCGGAGCTTCTCGGGCTGCACGTGCGCACCGTGCGCGGCTACATCCGCGACGGGCGGCTGCGGGCGGTGCGGATCGGCAAGCAGTACCGGATCGCCCGCGCCGACCTGGACGCGCTGACCGGCCGGCCCGCCCCGGCGCCCGGCCCGCCCGCCCTGGAGGTGTCGAGCATCGTGCAGGTCGACGGCCTGGACCGGGCCGCGGCCGACCGCCTGGCCACGCTGGTGCTGGCCGGTGTCAACACCCACCACGACCCCGCGCGCCCGCTGCGCGTGCAGACCGTCCACGACGAGGAACGCCACCGCATGAAGATCGTGATCCTGGGCGACGCCGCCGCCACCGCCGACCTGCTGCACCTGGTCAACGCGGTGCTGGCGGGAGACAACGACCTGCTCACCCGGACGGAGACCGGCGATGCCTGACGTGCTGGAGGACCGGGCCGGCGTGCCCGTGCTGGTCTGCGACCCGGCCGGCCCGCCGGTGGCCACCACCGAGGCGGCGCTCGACCTGATCGGCGCGGCCTTCGCCGGCGCCGAGGTGGTCGCGGTGCCCGCCGCCCGCCTCGACCCGAGCTTCTTCACCCTGGGCAGCCGCTTCGCCGGCGAGATCATGCAGAAGTTCGTCAACTACCGGCTGCGCCTGGTCGTCGTCGGCGACATCTCCGCGCACCTGGCCGCCAGCAGCGCGCTGCGGGCCCTGGTGGCCGAGTCCAACCGGCACGACCACATCTGGTTCGTGCCCGACCTGGCCGCGCTGGACGCCCGGCTGGGCGCCACCGGCTGAGCCTCAGCGCACCCACCCGGCGGTCAGCGCGGTCACCCCGAGCCCGTCGGGGTCGGCCAGCTTGACACCGACGAACTGCCGGGCGGCGGGGGAGGTCTGCACCCGGGGCGCGGGCTCCGGGTCGATCAGCGTCGCCACCACCGCCGCGGCCGCGTCCGCGGGTGACTGGGCGGCGGCGAACGAGGCGGCGCTGCGATCCAGGTACGCGCGCAGCGCCGGCCCGTACACCCCGGCGGCGGCGACCGCGGCCTCGGCGTCCAGGCCCACGTTGGCGACGAACTCGCTGGCCACAGCGCCCGGCTCGATGACGGTGACGCTGACCCCGAGGGTCGCGGCGACCGGGGCGAGGCTTTCCATGAAGCCCTCGACGGCGAACTTCGCCGCGCAGTACGCCTCGTTGAACGGCTGCCCGACCACCCCGCCCACGCTGGTCACGGTGATCAGCCGTCCCCGGGTGGCGCGCAGGTGCGGCAGGGCGGCCCGGGTGACGTGCAGGACGCCGAAGAAGTCGACCTCCATGACGGCCCGGACGGCGTCGACGGTCTCCCGTTCCAGGGTGCCGACGTGCCCGGCGCCGGCGTTGTTGACCACCGCGTCGAGCCGGCCGTGCCGGGCGACCACCTCGGCCACGCACGCGGCGGCCGCGGCCTGGTCGACGACGTCGAGCCGGCGTACCTCCAGCAGGTCGCCGACCCCGGCGGCGTCGGCGGCGGCGCGCAGCCGGTCGGCGCGGGCGGGGTCGCGCAGGGTGGCGACGGTGCGCCAGCCGGCGCGGGCCGCGCCCACGGCAGTCTCCAGGCCGATGCCGGTGGACGTGCCGGTGATCAGGACCGTCGGTGCGCTCATCCCCGCCTCCGCCGTCGGCTGCCGCGTTCCGCTCGCAGGGTCGCACCGGGCGGCGGGTCGGCGCAGCGGAACGCCCGACGTGAGCGCGTCAGCCCGGCTGCCGGCTCGGGCTGACCCCGGCGTCGCGGGTCTGCGGCGGCGGGTACGGCTGCTCGGCCAGCAGCCGCGCCAGGTGCGCGCTGTTGAGCGCCAACGCCGAGGTGGTACGGCCGGTGGTGTCCGGTTTGGGGCGGGCGTCGATGTAGTCGGTCTTGTGCAGCGCCTCACCGACCCAGTAGGTGGCGCCGGCGGCGGGGCAGGTGAAGCCGACCTCGTTGAGCGCCTGCTGCACCTGGCCGATGGTGTGGTGCGCGCCGTCCTCGTTACCGACCACGGCGACGCCGGCCACCTTGCCGTACGTGCTCAGCCGGCCCTCGGCGTCGGTCTCGGACAGCTCGGCGTCCAGCCGTTCCAGGACCATCTTGCAGACCGCCGACGGCTGGCCCAGCCAGATCGGGGTGGCGATCACCAGGATCTGCGCGGCGAGGAGCTTCGCGCGGATGGCGGGCCACCCGTCCCCGTGACCCTCGTCGGTGGAGACGCCGAAGCGCACGGAGTGGTCGACGACCCGGACCAGCTCCCCGGAGACCCCCTGGTCGGCGAGCGCGTCGAGCACCTCCTGACCGAGCGCCTCCGAGCTGGACGGCGCGGGGGACGGCTTCAGCGTGCAGTTGAGCACCAGAGCCCGGATGGACGCCACGGTCGTTTCCTCTCGGCCGGCCGGCGGTGACGATGTCGCATACCCCGGTCGCCGGCCGGCGAAGCCTGCCCGGTCAGCGCGCCGGGCGGCGGCGGTGCACCCGGGTGGTCTCGATGGGCCGGCCGGGGTCGACGTGGCGGGGTCGGTCCGGCTCGTCGGGGCGCAGCGGCACGAGCTCGTCGGTGATCGCGTCGATGATCCGGCCGGTGGCCCGCCGGGCGGCGCCGGGGGTGCCGGGGTGCAGGTCGCGCAGCAGCACCGGGGCGCCGAAGCGCACCCGGATGACCGGCCGCCGCAGCACCGCCCGGGCGAGGCCGCGCAGCATGCCCTTCGGCGCCCGGTAGGGCAGCACCTCGTGGGAGCCCCACTGGGCGACCGGGACGACGGGGGCGCCGCTGGCGAAGGCGAGCCGGGCGGCGCCGGTCTTGCCGCGTTCGGGCCACATGCCGGGGTCCAGGCCGATGCGCCCCTCCGGGTAGACCAGCACCACCGAGCCGCCGGCCACCGCGCCGGCGGCGGTCTCCAGCGAGTGGTGCACGGAACGGGTTCCCCGGTCGACGCGGATGTGCCCGGCGCGGCGCATCAGCGACCCGATCACCGGGGCGCGGAACAGCCCGCCGGTGGCCATGATCCGCGGGTGGATGCCGCGGACCTGGCAGGCGGCGGCGAGCACCACGGGGTCGAAGGGGCTGATGTGGTTGACCGCCAGGACCAGCGGCCCGTGCCGCAGGTCGTCCGGCACGTCACCGCTGACCTTCAGGCGGCCGAGCAGGCCGACGAGGCCGCGGGCGGCCAGTTGCGCGGCGCGCCAGAGCAGGGGCGCCCGCCAGTGGGTGATCGGGGTGTCCATCAGTGCTGGATGGTCGCACGCGCCCGGGTGAGCGCGGGAACCGATCCCGGTGGGCGACGACTGCCGGTGCCCTCCGCCACGGCGGAGGGCACCGGCGAGGGGCCGCTATTCCGCGTAGGGCTGGTTCTCGCCCTGGGCGCTGTAGCCGAGGCTCCAGACGTAGCCGTCCGGGTCCGCGAACGAGCCGCCGTATCCGCCCCACGGCAGGGGGCCGGCGGGCTTGAGGATCGTGGCGCCGGCCTTCTCGGCCTCCGCCATGACCTCGTCGATCCGCCCCTCGCTGCGGACCACGTAGGTGAGGACGAGCCCGCTGAAGCCGCTGCCGTCCGGGCTGGTGCCCACCTGCTCGGCCAGGCCGTCGCGGCCGTAGAAGCCGACGGGGGAGCCGCCGTCCGGTGCGAAGAACACCGAGACGCCGTAGTCCTGCGCGATCTTCCAGCCGAGACCCTCCGTGTAGAACCGCTTGGACCGCTCCATGTCCCGTACGCCGAGGAGGATCGAGCTGACGTGGGCTTTCATGCGTTGTCTCCTTCTCCGTGCCTGCCGATCAGGTGCACGTCAGTCACGCTACGGAGCGGCCGCTGGCCGGCGCTTCTCGATTCCTGACCGGTTGCGAGGTGATCAGGGTCATTGGTCCCGGCCCGGATCGGGCCCTGTGGCCCTGCCCGCCTGTCTACGACGTCGAGTAGTATTTACTACGTCTCGTAGTATGCACAGCTGGGGGTTTCAGGTGGACGCGTTGGACGTCGCCCGCTGGCAGTTCGGTGTCACCACCGTCTACCACTTTCTCTTCGTGCCCTTGACCATCGGCCTGTCCGTGCTGGTGGCCATCCTGCAGACCCTGTGGCACCGCACCGGCAACGAGCGGTACCTCAAGCTCACCAAGTTCTACGGCAAGCTCTTCCTGATCAACTTCGCGATGGGCGTGGTCACCGGCATCGTGCAGGAGTTCCAGTTCGGCATGAACTGGTCGGACTACTCGCGCTTCGTCGGGGACATCTTCGGCGCGCCCCTGGCCATCGAGGCGCTTGTCGCGTTCTTCCTGGAGTCCACCTTCATCGGCCTGTGGATCTTCGGCTGGGACCGGCTGCCCAAGCGGCTGCACCTGGCCGCCATCTGGGCCGCGGCGATCGGCACCAACCTGTCCGCCTACTTCATCCTCGCCGCGAACTCGTTCATGCAGAACCCCGTCGGCTACCGGATCAACCCGGACACCGGCCGGGCCGAGCTGACCGACTTCGTCGCGGTGCTCACCAACAAGGTCGCCCTGGTGACCTTCCCGCACACCCTCGCCGGCGCGTTCCTGGTCGCCGGGTCCCTGATCGTGGCCGTCGGGCTGTGGCACGTCATCCGTGACCCCGGCGGCGCCGACACCGGCGCCTACCGCTTCGCCACGAAGTTCGGCTCCTGGGTGGTGCTGGTCTCCGCCGCGGCGGTGCTGTTCACCGGCGACATCCAGGGCAAGATCATGACCCAGGTGCAGCCCATGAAGATGGCCGCCGCCGAGGGCCTCTACACCACCGAGAGCCCCGCCTCGTTCTCCGTGCTCACCGTCGGCAGCCTCGACGGCAGCCGGGAGATCTTCGCGATCAAGATCCCGCACCTGCTGTCGTACCTGGGCACCGGCGACCCGAACGGCACCGTGCACGGCATCAACGACCTGCAGGCCCAGTACGCCAGCCAGTACGGCGCCGGCAGCTACACCCCGATCATCCCGGTCACCTACTGGAGCTTCCGCTTCATGATCGCGCTCGGGATGGCCGCCGCGGCGATCGCCCTGCTCGTGCTCTGGACCCAGCGCAAGGGCCGCACCCCGACCAGCCGGTGGCTGCTGTGCGCCGGCCTCGTCATGCCGGCGCTGCCGCTGCTGGCCAACTCCTTCGGCTGGATCTTCACCGAGATGGGCCGCCAGCCGTGGATCGTCTTCGGCGAGATGCTCACCCGCAACGGCGTGTCCCGCAGCGTCTCGCTCACCGAGGTGCTCACCTCGTTCACCGCCTTCACCCTGATCTACGCCACCCTCGCGGTGATCGAGTTCAAGCTGCTGGTCCGCTACGCCAAGGCCGGCGTGCCCGACGTCAGCCCGCAGCCCGTGGCGGACGACACCGACGACGCCGAGCGCCCGCTGGCGTTCGCCTACTGACCCCGGAGCCCACCGTGGAACTGACGACCGTCTGGTTTCTCCTCGTCGCCGTGCTCTTCACCGGCTACTTCGTCCTCGAAGGCTTCGACTTCGGCGTCGGCATGCTGCTGCCCGTGCTCGGCCGCGACGACCGGGAACGCCGCGTCCTCATCAACACCATCGGCCCGGTCTGGGACGGCAACGAGGTCTGGCTGATCACCGCCGGCGGCGCCATGTTCGCCGCCTTCCCCGAGTGGTACGCCACCCTCTTCTCCGGCTTCTACCTGCCGCTGCTGCTGATCCTGCTCGCCCTCATCGCCCGCGGGGTGGCCTTCGAGTACCGGCACAAGCGCCCCGAGGCGGCCTGGAAGCGCCGCTGGGACACCGCCATCTTCGTCGGTTCGCTGCTGCCGGCGATCCTGTGGGGCGTCGCCTTCGCCAACATCCTGCGCGGCGTGCCGCTGACCGCCGACCACGAGTACGCCGGCGGCCTGCTCGACCTGCTCCACCCGTACGCCCTGCTCGGCGGGGTGACCACCCTGGGCCTGTTCCTCACCCACGGCGCGGTGTTCCTCGCCCTGAAGACCAGCGGCGACATCCGGGAACGGGCGGGCGCGCTGGCCGTCCGGCTCGGCGCCGGCACCGCCGTGGTGGCGGTGGCCTTCCTGGCCTGGACGCTGACCATCCGCTCCAGCGGGGCCGCCGTCGTGCTCGCCGTCGGCGCCGCCCTGGCCCTGCTCGCCGGTGTCGCGGCCGCCCGGGTACGCCGGGAGGGCTGGGCGTTCACCGGCACCGCGGTGGCCATCGCCCTGGCCGTGGCGACCCTGTTCGCCGCGCTGTTCCCGAACGTGCTGCCCTCCACCCTGGACGCCGCCGGCACGCTCACCGCGACCAACGCCGCCTCCACCCCCTACACCCTGAAGATCATGACTTGGGTGGCGGTGGTGTTCACCCCGATCGTGCTGGCCTACCAGGGCTGGACCTACTGGGTGTTCCGCAAGCGGATCGGGGTACAGAACATCCCGCAGCACTGACGAACCTGCGGGCGCGGGTGACGCGGGGCCGGTGCGAGGGGGTCGCACCGGCCCCGCGGGGCGTCTCAGACCAGGTCGATCCGCTCCCACTCGACCGGGTAGCCGGCCCGGGTGAAGGTGGCGGCCATCGGCGCGTTGCCCTGATCGGTGGCGGCCACGATCGTGTCGGCGCCCGCCTCGACCAGCAGGTGGGTGCCCTCGACGAGCAGGTCGAAGGCGTAGCCGTGGCCGCGCTGGCCGGGCAGCACGCCGACGAACCCCACGATGTGGTGGGCCTGGTTGTGCGTCGGCACGACCAGACCGACCGGCTCGCCGCCGGGGGTGAACGCCATCCGCCACCAGTCCCGAGGGCTCGGCATCCAGCGCAGCTGCTCCAGCTCCTCCTGCGCTGCCGCGAGCGGGCCGTGGGCGGCCGCCGCGGCCCGGAAGTGGGCGTCCAGGCTGCCCTCACCGATGCGGCGCAGCACGTCCAGGATCACCGCGTCGTCCGGCTCGGGCCGGAACTCCAGCCGCCCCGGCCGGGCCGGCAGGCCGCACCCGGGTGTCCAGTGGTAGCGGTACCGCTCGACCAGCACCCGCATGCCGGCCGCTGTCGCGGCGTCGATGCGGGCCTGCGCCTGGGCGCGCACCGCGGGATCCTGGCGCCAGCCGTAAGGGAGCAGGATCGAGTACTCGGCGCGCAGCGGCGCCGCGCGCAGCAACTCCACGGCCGCCCGCGCGTCGGTGAAGTCGAACCAGCGCAACGCCAGCGGCGCGGGGTCGTCCGGCCCGGCCCACCAGACGGCACGGGCGACCACCTCCCCGTTGCGCAGTGCCACCCAGGTCCACTCGGGGCGGAAGCCGCCGCCGGCGTACGTCTCGCCGAGCAGGGCGCGCCCGACCAGCCCCGGGTCGGGCAGGGAGTCGAAGAGCTTTTCCTCGCCCGCGACGAGCGGGCGGATGACCAGATCGGTCATGAAGGTCCTTCCAGGAAGCGGCACGCTCCCCGGTTCAGGAACCCGACGTCCTCGCAGCCGGGTGGGAGCGCGTGACAGTCGTGCGTGCCATGGCGCTCACCTCCCTCCGGTCTCGTTCGAGGACGCGGCGGAACGGTAGCAGACGGCCCACGCCCCGGCCGAGGTGTTTTCCGGCCGGGGCGCGACGCGGCGGGCTCAGCGGGCCTCGCGCAGCTCCGCCAGCCGGGCCTCGATCTCGGCCAGCTCGGCGCGCAGCTTCTCCGCCTGCTGCTCCGCCTCGGCCCGCTCGGCGGCCAGGATCTGCTCCACCGCCTCCTGCACGCCGGGCACGTCGACCAGCGCCACCATCCGCAGCGCCTCGGCCGGCTTCACCACGTACGGCCTGGCGAGGGCCTTCGCGCCCTGCTGCGCCGCCACCGTCCACTCGCCCTCGGCGTAGGCCAGCGTCACCGTCAACCCGGCCGGGGTCTTCGGCTTGACCGCCTTCACCGCCCGCCGCGCCGGCTTCGGCTCCGCCTGCTGCTCCACCCTCGGCTCCTCCCGCCGCGGCGCCGGCACCGGCGGCGCGTCCAACACGAACTCCGGCTCCGCCGGCGCGGCCTCGACCGGGGGCTCCGGCTTCGGCTCCGCCGGCCGCCGCCCGGCCCCCTTCGGCGCGATCGCCACGTCGGTGGGGGAGAAGGGCAACTCGTCGCGGCCGAACCGCACCACCACGAACTCCTCGGACACCTCCGGGTCGGTCAGCTCCACCACCTGCCCGAGCTGGCCCGCCATCTGCCCGGCCGCCGCCGTGAACACCACCCTGGGCTTGCGGCCGGCCGCCAGCGCCTCCCGGATGCCCTGTACCTCGTCAGTGGACAAACCCTGGCCCGCCATCACAGCCCTCTTCCGTACCCGTGTCTGATGCCTGCCTTGATACCAGCCGGCACCGACACCCGGAAGATCAACCCCCGGCCATCCAGACGGCGGACACCTCCTCGGCCACCGCGGCCGCCTGCGCGAACCCGGCCCGCGCCGACGCCGCCCGCCGGGCCGGATCCAGCACGTTGCGTCCGATCGCCGCCCGTGCCGCCCGGTCCGGCGACACCACCGCCACGCCCGCGCCCGCCGACCGCAACCGCGCCACCTGCGCCGACAGCTGCGGCATCGGCCCGAACCCGGCCCGCGTCGGGGCGAGCACCACCACCGCCCGCGCGCCGGCCGCCAGGTCCGCGTTCACCGCCGAGCGCACCCCACCGTCGACGTACCGCCGGCCGCCGATGGTGACCGGCGGCCACACCCCCGGCACCGCGCAGCTGGCACCCACCGCGTCCACCAGCGCCACCCCCGAGCCGGCGTCGAAGACCACGAACTCGCCGGAGGCCGCGTCCACGGCGGTCACCAGCAGCCGCCGCGGGGGCCATTCCCGCACCGGCAGCCGCGCCGCGATGACCGCCCGCCGCGACTCCTCAGACGGGGTACGCGCCGCCAGGGCCATCGCACCGACCCGGGCCCGCGCCAGCACCTCGTCGCGCCCACGGGCGCCCGCCCACGCCCAGCGGGCCAGCACCCCGACCCCCAGCCGGGCCGCCACCTCACCCCGGGCGGGGCGCAGCTGCGCCGCGTACAGCTCCTCGACCGGCGTGCCGGAGCACACCTGCGCGCCCACCAGCGAACCGGCCGAGGTGCCCACCACCAGCTCCGCCCCGGTGAGGTCCAGCCCGCGCGCCGCCAGCCCGGCCAGCAGCCCCAACTCCCAGGCCACGCCGGTCACCCCACCGCCACCCAGCACCAGCGCCCGCGTCATGTGTGATCGTCCTCTCCACCGGATGCCGCGCCGATCACGGTAACGTCACCCGCACCGCCAGGGCAGGGGAGAGAACATTGACCTCCGTCACCATCGTCACCGGTGGGGGGCGCGGCATCGGCGCGGCCACCGCCCGCCGCCTCGCCGCCGCCGGCCACGACGTGGTCATCGGCTACCGCAGCGACCACGCCGCCGCCGACGCCGTCCTCGCCGACGTGCGGGCCGCCGGCCGCCGCGGCGTGGCCGTCGCGGCCGACACCACCGACCCCGACGAGGTCCAGCGCCTCTTCGACGCCGCCGCGACGCTGGGCCCGCTCACCGGCCTGGTCAACAACGCCGGCATCACGAGCCCGATCGGGCCCTTCACCGACCTGCGCGTCGAGGACCTGCGCCAGGTCGTCGACGTCAACCTCGTCGGGTACGTCCTCTGCGCCCAGCAGGCCGCCCGGCGCATGACCGGTGGCGGCGCCATCGTCAACGTCTCCTCGGCCGCCGCCACCCTGGGCAGCCCCGGCGAGTACATCCACTACGCGGCCGTCAAGGCCGCCACCGACACCCTCACCGTGGGCCTCGCCAAGGAACTCGCCCCGCGGGGCATCCGGGTCAACGCCGTCGCCCCCGGCATCATCCGCACCGACATCCACGCCCTGTCCGGCGCACCCGACCGCCCCGAGACCGCGGCCGGCCGCGTCCCGCTGGGCCGCGCCGGCGAACCCGACGAGGTCGCCGGCGCCGTCGCGTTCCTCCTCGGCCCCGACGCCTCCTACACCACCGGCGCCGTCCTGCGCGTCGCCGGCGGCCTCTGACAGCGTGGGCGGCCCGGGGGCGGGTCGCCCCCGGGCCGCCGCCGCGTGCGCTAGTGGGTGAACAGCTTCGCCGCCGTGATCACCGTCTGCACCACGCCGTACCCCAGCAGCGCCGACACCACCACCCACGACACCACCAGGCGGACCCGCTGCCCGCCACCGTCCTGCTCGTTCACGACCCGCTCCTCTCCGCCGTCACCGGCTGCGCTCCCTGGACACCGTCCGGACCCGACGCGGGCTCGTGGAACCGTTCCGGCACCGGCCGGATCAGCAGGTTCGCCACGAAACCGACCGCCAGCACCCCGACCATCGTGAACAGCGCCGGCCGGTACGCCGCCGCCGTCAACGTGCCCGGCTTGCCCTGCGCGTCCAGGAACGCGTTCACGATCAGCGGACCGGCCACCCCGGCCGCCGACCACGCCGTCAGCAGCCGGCCGTGGATCGCGCCCACCTCGAACGTGCCGAACAGGTCCCGCAGGTACGCCGGCACGGTGGCGAACCCGCCGCCGTAGAACGACAGGATCACGCACGCGAACAGCACGAACAGCCCCGTCGCCGCCTGCCCGAACAGGGCCAGCAGCACGTACAGCACCATCCCGACCCCGAGGTACAGCAGGTAGATCGGCTTGCGGCCGATCAGGTCCGACGTCGAGGACCAGACGAACCGGCCGGCCATGTTGAACAGCGACAGCAGGCCCACGAACCCGCCGGCCGCCGCCACCGACACCGCCGAGGTCCCGTTGTCCCGGAAGAAGTCCTGGATCATCGGGCTGGCCTGCTCCAGGATCCCGATCCCCGCCGTCACGTTGCAGAACAGCACCACCCACAGCAGCCAGAACGAGCGGGTCTTCACCGCGTTCGCCGCCGACACGTTCGCCGTGGTCACCAGCGGTTTCGCGGCGACCCGCGCCGGGTCGAACCCGGCCGGCCGCCAGTCCGCGGCGGGCACCCGCACGTTGAACACCCCGACCATCATGATCACGAAGTAGCCGACGCCCAGCGTCAGGAACAGCCACACCAGGGCGCCGCCCGACGCCGTCGAGCCGGCGTTCGCCGGGTCGTACCCCGGGTCGTAGAACGACAGCAGCTGCCGGGACAGGGGAGAGGCCACCATCGCCCCACCACCGAACCCCATGATCGCCAACCCGGTCGCCAGGCCCGGCCGGTCCGGGAACCACTTGATCAACGTGGAGACGGGGGAGATGTACCCGATCCCCAGCCCGATCCCGCCCAGCACCCCGTACCCGAGGTACAGCAGCCACAGCTGCGTCGTGGCGATGCCGAGGGCGCCGACCAGGAACCCGGCCGCCCAGAAGCACGCCGAGACGAACATGGCCTTGCGCGGCCCGTTCGCCTCGACCCACGTGCCCGCCACCGCCGCCGACAACCCCAGCATCACGATCGCGATGCTGAAGATCACCCCGATCGCCGTCTGACCCGTGTCGAAGTGCGCGATCAGGGAGTTCTTGTACACGCTGGTGGCGTAGACCTGCCCGATGCAGAGATGGATCGCCAGCGCGGCGGGCGGTATCAGCCAGCGGCTGTAGCCCGGCGGCGCGACGGTGTGCCGACGATCGAGTGCGGAAAGCATGGGTGCTTCCTCTCGGGAGAATGGTGCGACACCCGTTCATGCCCCCGGCCCGTGCCGCGGCGAAACCCGCCACGCGCCGGGCGGTCGAAACGCTGAGCCGAGCGGTCGCCCCTCCCGGCGCCCCCGCACCGGCCGTCGCGCGGCCGTCACCGCCCGTCGTGGCGGATCATGGGCACATGCCGCTGCTCACCACCCCCGCCCTGCGTCCCGGCGCCCTCGCCGGCCAACCCCAGCCCGACCTCGACGCCGGCGACCTGCTCCTGCGCCCCTGGCGCCCCGACGACCGGCCCGCCGTCGTCGCCGCGTACGCCGACCCGGCCGTCCGCCGCTGGCACTGCCGTGCCATGACCGACGACGAGGCCCGCGACTGGATCGACTCCTGGCCGCGCCGCTGGCGGCAGGAGACCGGCGCCGGCTGGGCGGTCACCGACCACACCGGCGTGCTCGGCCAGATCAGCCTCCGCACCCTCGACCTGCCCGAGGCCCAGGCCGAGGTGTCGTACTGGGTGCTGCCCGCCGCCCGGGGCCGGCGCGTCGCCGCCCGCGCCCTGACCGCCCTGGCCGCGTTCGGCTTCGACGGGCTCGGCCTGCACCGCGTCTGGCTGCGCCACTCCACCGCCAACCCGGCCTCCTGCCGGGTGGCCGACCGCGCCGGCCTCACCGCCGAGGGCACCCACCGCGGCGCCGCCCGGCACACCGACGGCTGGCACGACATGCACGTGCACGCCCGCCTGCGTACCGACACCTGACCGGCGCCGCCGCCACGGATGCGACGATGAGCCCGTGAAGATCCTGTCCATCCAGTCGTCGGTCGCCTACGGGCACGTCGGCAACTCCGCCGCCGTGTTCCCGCTGCAGCGGCTCCGCCACGAGGTGTGGCCGGTGCTGACCGTGCACTTCTCCAACCACACCGGGTACGGCGCCTGGCGGGGCCCGCTGCTGCCCCCGGCCGACGTCGCCGAGGTGATCGCCGGCATCGAGGACCGCGGTGTCCTCGGCACCGCCGACGCGGTGCTCTCCGGCTACCAGGGCGACCCGGCGATGGGCGCGGTGATCCTCGACGCGGTCGCGCGGGTGAAGGCCGCCAACCCGGACGCCCTGTACTGCTGCGACCCGGTGATGGGCGACGTCGGCCGGGGCATGTTCGTCCGGCCGGGCATCCCCGAGTACCTGCGCGACACCGTCGTGCCCCGCGCGGACATCGTCACCCCGAACCAGTTCGAGCTGGAGTTCCTCGCCGGCCGCAGCACCGACACCCTGGACGACCTCCTCGCCGCCGTCGACGTCGTCCGCGCCACCGGACCACGGCACGTGCTGGTCACCAGCGTGCTGCACGGCGACCTCCCCGCCGGGTCGCTGGAGGTCGTGGCCGTCTCCGACGACGGCGCCTGGGCGGTCACCACGCCGCTGCTGCCGATCACCCCCAACGGCGGCGGCGACGTCACCGCCGCGCTCTACCTCGCCCACCTCGCCACGTCCGGGTCACCGGAGACGGCCCTGGAACGCACCACCAACTCCATCTACGCCGTCCTCGAGGCCACCCTGGCCGCCGGCACCCGGGAGCTGCAACTCGTCGCCGCCCAGGACGCCATCGCCGACCCGCCCACCCGGTTCGGCGCCCGCCGGCTGCGCTGAGCGGACACCCGCCGCGCCGGTCGGGGGACTTCGCCGGACCGCCGTTCCCCGACCGGCGGCTCGCCTAGGCTCGAAAGGCGACGCAGCCCGCCGCCGCGCCCGCGGGCCGGCACGGGCCCCCGGCCCCGCCCTGCTGCGAACGCGGAGGACGCCGGATGGAGGGAACCACCTTCACGGCGCCGGCCTGGGCCTGGCTGGCCGTCGGCGCGGTCATCGCCGTCATGCTCGCCGTCGACGTGTTCTCCCACCGCGACCACCACGTCATCGAACTGCGCGAGGCGCTGCTCTGGAGCGCGGTGTGGATCACCGCTGGGGTCACCTTCGGGCTGGTGATCTGGCTCTGGCGCGGCAGCGGGCCGGCGGTGGCGTACTACTCCGGGTACCTGCTGGAGAAGGCGCTGTCGGTCGACAACGTGTTCGTCTTCGCACTGCTGTTCGGATACTTCCGGGTACCCGCCGCGTACCAGCACAAGGTGCTCTTCTGGGGGGTGCTCGGGGCCCTCGGCTTCCGGCTGGTGTTCATCTTCGCCGGCGCGGCGCTGCTGGAGCGCCTCACCTGGGCCGGTGTCGTGCTCGGGGCGTTCCTCATCTGGACGGGCTGGCGCCTCGCCGTCCGCGGCGAGCCGGACGTCGACCCCGACCGCAACATCGCCGTCCGGATCTTCCGCCGGCTGGTGCCCACCGAGTCCCGCTACCACGACGGCCGCTTCACCGCCCGGATCGACGGCCGCCGCAAGGGCACCGTGCTGCTGATCGCGTTGGTGGCGATCGAGGCCACCGACGTCGTCTTCGCCATCGACTCGGTCGCGGCGATCCTGGCCATCACCACCAACACGTTCCTGGTCTGGACCGCCAACGCCTTCGCCGTGCTCGGGCTGCGCAGCCTGTACTTCTGCCTGGCCGGCCTGCTGCGGCACTTCGGCTACCTGCGCTACGGGCTGGCGGTGCTGCTCGCGTTCGCCGGGGTGAAGCTGATCCTCGCCGAGACCCCGGTGGGCAAGCTGCCGGTCTGGCTCACCCTCGCCGTGGTGGTGCTGACCCTCGCCACCGCCGTCGGCTGGAGCGCGGTGGCCGCCCGCCGGGGCGCCCGAGCCCGCTGACCGGCCCGCCGGACACCCACCGCGACGCGGTGGGCAACCCCCACGCGACGTGGCACGATCTGGCAGGTGACCAGCAGTTCCGACCCGGCGCAGCACCTGCGCGACCTCACCCGGCTGCGCCGCGTCCGCGACCGCATCGACCGCGAGTACGCCCAGCCATTGGACGTCGAGGCGCTCGCCCGCGGCGCGCACATGTCGGCCGGGCACCTCAGCCGCCAGTTCCGGCTCGCCTACGGCGAGTCCCCGTACGCGTACCTGATGACCCGGCGCATCGAACGGGCCATGGCGCTGCTGCGTCGCGGCGACCTCAGCGTCACCGAAGTCTGTTTCACGGTCGGCTGCTCGTCGCTGGGCACCTTCAGCACCCGCTTCACCGAACTGGTCGGCATCCCGCCGAGCACCTACCGGGCCCGGGCCGCGGCCGGCGGCGCCAACGAGCTGCCGCCGTGCCTGGCCAAACAGGTGACCAGACCGATCAGGAATCGAGAAGCGCCCGCCGTCACGCCGCACCTAGCCTGACTGCCATGGACATCACCATCAACACCACCGTCCTCCCGCACGACGACCCCGACGCCTCGCTGGCCTTCTACCGCGACGTCCTCGGTTTCGAGGTCCGCAACGACGTGGGACAGGGCCGGCTGCGCTGGATCACGGTCGGCCCCGCCGGGCAGCCCGACACGTCCATCCTGCTGGCGCCGCCGGCCGTCGACCCCGGGGTCACCGACGAGGAGCGCCGTACCATCGTCGAGATGATGGCCAAGGGCACCTACGGTTGGATCCTGCTGGCCACCCACGACCTCGACGCCACCTTCGAGAAGCTCCAGGCCGGCGACGCCGAGGTGGTCCAGGAGCCGATCGAGCAGCCCTACGGCGTCCGCGACTGCGCGTTCCGCGACCCCGCGGGCAACCTGATCCGGATCAAGGAGCTGCGCTGATCTGTCGGACCGACATGATCAGATCGAGCCAGCCGACGCCGACGGAGGCCGCGGAGGCGGCCCACGTGACAGATGGAGACACGATGAGGACGGACACCCCGTCGCCCGCGCAGCACGTCGCCGACACCCATGACCTGATCCGCGTGCAGGGGGCACGCGAGAACAACCTCAAGGACGTCAGCATCGAGATCCCGAAGCGCCGGCTGACCGTCTTCACCGGCGTCTCCGGCTCCGGCAAGAGCTCACTGGTGTTCGGCACCATCGCCGCGGAGTCGCAGCGGCTCATCAACGAGACCTACAGCGCCTTCGTGCAGGGCTTCATGCCGACCCTCGCGCGGCCCGAGGTCGACGTCCTCGACGGGCTGACCACCGCGATCATCGTCGACCAGGAGCGGATGGGCGGCAACCCCCGCTCCACCGTCGGCACCGTCACCGACGCCAACGCCATGCTGCGCATCCTCTTCAGCCGCCTCGGCCAACCCCACATCGGGTCGGCCCAGGCGTTCTCCTTCAACGTCGCCTCCATCAGCGGCGCGGGCGCCGTCACCCTCGAACGTGGCGGTCAGACCACCAAGGAGCGCCGCAGCTTCAGCATCACCGGCGGCATGTGCCCACGCTGCGAGGGCACGGGCTCGGTGACCGACTTCGACCTGACCCAGCTGTACGACGACAGCAAGTCACTCAACGAGGGCGCGCTCACCGTCCCCGGCTACAGCATGGACGGCTGGTACGGCCGCATCTTCAGCGGCTGCGGCTTCTTCGACCCGGACAAGCCGATCCGCAGGTTCACCAAGAGGGAGCTGCACGACCTGCTCTACAAGGAGCCGGTCAAGATCAAGGTCGAGGGCATCAACCTGACGTACGAGGGCCTCATCCCGAAGATCCAGAAGTCGATGCTGGCCAAGGACGTCGACTCGATGCAGCCCCACATCCGCGCCTTCGTGGAACGGGTCGTCACCTTCACCACCTGCCCCGACTGCGAGGGCACCCGGCTCAGCGAGGCGGCCCGCTCGTCGAAGATCAGCGGCATCAGCATCGCCGACGCGTGCGCCATGCAGATCAGCGACCTCGCCGCCTGGGTACGCGGCCTCGACGAGCCGTCGGTGGCCCCGCTGCTGGCGAAGCTGCAGCACACCCTCGACTCGTTCGTCGAGATCGGGCTCGGCTACCTGTCCCTCAGCCGGCCGTCCGGAACGCTGTCCGGCGGCGAGGCACAGCGCACCAAGATGATCCGCCACCTCGGCTCCTCGCTCACCGACGTGACCTACGTCTTCGACGAACCCACCATCGGGCTGCACCCCCACGACATCCAGCGGATGAACGACCTGCTGCTGCAACTGCGCAACAAGGGCAACACCGTCCTCGTCGTCGAGCACAAACCCGAGACGATCGCCATCGCCGACCACGTCGTCGACCTCGGCCCCGGCGCCGGCACCGCCGGCGGTGAGGTGGTCTTCGAGGGCACCCTGGACGGGCTGCGGGCCAGCGGCACGCTCACCGGGCAGCACCTGGACGACCGGGCCCACCTCAAGCCGTCCGTCCGCACCCCCTCCGGAACGCTGCAGGTGCGCGGCGCCGACACCCACAACCTGCGCGACGTCGACGTCGACATCCCGCTCGGGGTGCTCGTCGTCGTCACCGGCGTGGCCGGCTCCGGCAAGAGCTCACTCATCCACGGCTCGGTGTCCGGGCGCGACGGGGTGGTGACGGTCGACCAGGGCGCCATCCGCGGCTCCCGGCGCAGCAACCCGGCCACCTACACCGGGCTGCTCGACCCGATCCGCAAGGCCTTCGCCAAGGCCAACGGCGTGAAGCCCGCGCTGTTCAGCGCCAACTCCGAGGGCGCCTGCCCCACCTGCAACGGCGCCGGCGTCATCTACACCGACCTGGCCATGATGGCCGGCGTCGCCACCACCTGCGAGGAGTGCGAGGGCAAGCGGTTCCAGGCATCCGTCCTGGAATACCACTTCGGCGGCCGCGACATCAGCGAGGTGCTCGCCATGTCCGTCACCGAGGCCGAGGAGTTCTTCGGCGCCGGCGAGGCCCGCACCCCCGCCGCCCACAAGATCCTCGACCGGCTCGCCGACGTCGGCCTCGGCTACCTCACCCTCGGCCAGCCGCTCACCACCCTGTCCGGCGGCGAGCGCCAGCGCCTCAAGCTGGCCACCCAGATGGCCACCAGCGGCGGCGTCTACGTCCTCGACGAGCCGACCACCGGCCTGCACCTCGCCGACGTCGAGCACCTGCTCGCCCTGCTCGACCGCCTCGTCGACTCCGGCAAGTCGGTCATCGTCATCGAGCACCACCAGGCCGTCATGGCCCACGCCGACTGGATCGTCGACCTGGGTCCCGGCGCCGGACACGACGGCGGCCGGATCGTCTTCGAGGGCACCCCCGCCGACCTCGTCGCCGCCCGCTCCACCCTCACCGGCGAACACCTCGCCGCCTACGTCGGCGCCTGACCGACCCACGCCGAGCGGCGGGACGAAGTGGCCCTGCGCCACCCCGTCCCGCCGCCCGACACGCCGGGGGAGCGGCCCGGCCCGGACGATCCCCGGCCGGGCCGCCCCCGATCACTTCAACGCGGCGGCGAACATGCCGGGCTCGTAGGAACCGCCCCGCTGGTGCACGATCACCGACAACCGGTTCGCCGCGTTGATCAGCGCGACCAGGGCGACCAGCGCCGCGATCTGATCGTCGTCGTAGTGCTTGCGCACCGCCTCCCACGTCTCGTCCGACACCCCCTGGTGGGCGTCGGCCAGCCGGGTGCCCTCCTCGGCGAGCGCCAACGCCGCCCGCTCGGCCTCGGTGAACACCGTCGACTCGCGCCACGCGGCCACCAGGTTGAGCCGCACCGGCGTCTCACCGGCGGCCGCCGCCTCCTTGGTGTGCATGTCGATGCACCACCCACAGCCGTTGATCTGGCTGGCACGCAGCGACACCAGCTCCTGCGTCGAACTCGGCAGCGGCGACTGGTGGATCACCAGCGCGGCGTTGGCGAACCGCTTGGCGAACTTGACGGCGATCTCGTTGGCGAACATGTCGAACCGAGCATCCATGGCTCGTCCTCCCTCATGGCGTCGCATCGGACGACCACGAGATGCCGGGCGACCCCACCCCCGTGACAGCGCGCCCGCGTGACGAGCACCACAACCATCACCGCCGCCCCGGTGTCACACGACGGCCCGGCCCGGCATCTGATGGGGGAGACCGACGAGACCGAACAGGAGCCACCCATGGCCGGCACGGCGCAGAGCGCACCCGACGACCGCCCGGACCCCGCCACCGAGGTGTTCCTCGCCCACCGCAACCTGCTCTTCACGGTCGCCTACGAGATGCTCGGCTCGGCCGCCGACGCCGAGGACGTCCTGCAGGAGACCTGGCTGCGCTGGGTGGGCGTCGACCTCGCCACCGTGCGGGAACAGCGCGCCTACCTGGTCCGGATCACCACCCGCCAGGCGCTCGCCCGGCTGCGCACGCTCGGCCGCCGCAAGGAGTCCTACGTCGGCTCCTGGCTGCCCGAGCCACTGCTGACCGCGCCCGACGTGGCCGAGGACGTCGAGCTGGCCGACAGCGTCTCCATGGCGATGCTGCTGGTGCTGGAGACCCTCACACCCACCGAACGGGCCGTGTTCGTGCTGCGCGACGTGTTCGACCTCGGATACGACGAGATCGCCGAAGCCGTCGACAAGAGCCCCGCCACGGTCCGCCAGATCGCCCACCGCGCCCGGGGACATGTCACCGCCCGCCGCCCGCGCGGGGTCGTGTCCGCCGCACAGACCCGCGACGCGCTCGCGGCGTTCCAGAAGGCGACCGCCACGGGCGACCTGCAGGGCCTGCTCGACATCCTCGCACCGGATGTCGTGTTCCTCGGCGACGGCGGGGGAGTCAAGCAGGCCGTCGCGCGGCCCGTCGTCGGGGCCGACAAGGTGGCCCGCCTGCTGGCCGCCGGCCTGGGCCGGATCGCCGCGCTCATGTCGGTGCGACCGGCGCAGGTCAACGGCTACCCGGCGCTGATCCTCCAGCAGGGCGACGAGATCGACACCGTCCTGGCGGTGCGCATGGACGACGGCCTCGTCACCGGGCTGTACGCCGTCCGCAATCCCGCGAAGCTGTCGCACATGGAGCACGAGATCAGCCTGCGCCGATGAACTCGCCCGCCGTGGCCACCAGTTCCGTCAGTCGCGCACCGGCCACCCGTCGAGGGTCACCGGACGGCCCGGCGCCGTCGGGTCAGGAGCAGCAGCACGCCGCCACCCACCAGCAGGGCGAGGCCGGTCCCGGCGGTCAGCCCGGCCCGGGCCCCGGTGATCGGCAGGCTGCCGCCACCACCAGCGCCACCACCGCCACCGGGGGCACTGGGGCTGGGGGCACCGGGCCCGCCGCCGCTGTTCGCGACCACCACGATCGCGAACCCGTCCTGGTTGTCGCTGTCGTCCACGTCGACCGCCGGTACGGCGACGGCGTTCGCGGGAAGGGCGCGCCGCGCCGGGCCGGATCGGTCCGACCGAGGCTCGACCAGGCCCTCGACCCGGACGGTGCCGTCTCGCAACGTGACCGGCGCCTTCGTGGCGGCCGACACGGTCACCAGGTGGTACAGCTCGACGGCGGAGTAGAGCTGGTCGTTCGGATCGGGGTCCTGGTCGACAGGAACGAGGGCCAGCCGGTCATACGTGCAGACCGCCGTACGCCCCGCGTCACCGAGGACGCATTCATCCGGCGGCCTGGTGAACGTCGCGCCCGTGGGCAGGCGCAGCTCGACCTTGACGCCATCGACCGGCTTCCGCCCCTGGTTGACTATCGTGTAGCGCACCGCGCCCGTCTCGCCCGGATTCAACGTGCCGGTGGAGGTGAGGCGGCCGTCGGCCGCGATCCGCACCGACTGCGTCACGTCCGGCGCGACCACCGAGAGGTCGGCTTCGGCGTGATCCACCACCTCGATCGGGAACCACTTCGTGTTGTCGGCCGGATTCGTGTCGACGGGTTTGACCTCGACCGTCACCTTGATCCGGCCCGCGAGGGGCTCGGCGGTCTGGACGGTGGCGCGGACGGGAAGGTCCACCGTCTCACCCGGCCCCGGAAGCTGATCCGGCAGCAGTTCGCAGTACCAGCCGGAGAAGTCGCCGTCGCACTCACCCAGCCCGCCGGTCGGCCAGAGCGTGAGCTTGAAATCCAACTTGTCCAGGTCCGACGCGTCGACCCGGACGACGACCCGGGTCGGGGTCACGTCGCCCCGGTTGCTGATCTTCAGGTGAAGCGTCTTCTTCGTGACCCCCAGCGGAATCGTCCCGCCGGCCAGGTCGACGGTGAAGTCCGTACCCGCCGGCGCGGCTTGCTCCGCCGGCGCCGCTTGCTCCGTCGGTGTCGCTGGTTCCGTCGGCGCGGCGGGCGCCGCCGAGGCGGACGTGGCGGGCACGCCGACCCCTCCGAGAAGAAGCAACACGGTGGCCACCGTTCGGGGCAGCCACGGAAGTCCGAACCTCATGACGGAGCCCTCCGGGTGAACGGGCGGTGCGATCCGTGGACACTATCGGTAGCCGGCCGACTTCGGTATCCCCCGTGTGACCCGTGTCGGGCCGCACGAGAAAGCCCTCAGTCTCCGGCGCTGAACACGGCCCGGCACGCGAGGGTTCCATCCCGAGAAAGAGGCAGCCGAACATGCCGGGACGACGCGAGGCAGACGAAACCAGGATCCGCCAGCAGATCGACGGGATCGTCGAAGGACTGCGGAACAAGGATCTCGAGGGCCTGCGGCGGCTCTACACGACGGACGTGGTGTCCTTCGACGTCGAACCGCCGCTGCAACACGTCGGAGTGGACGCCAAACTCAAGAACTGGGCGAACGTCTTCGCGTTCTTCGACAGCGTGTCCTACGAGGTCCGGGATCTGACCCTCACCGTCGGCGACGACGTCGCATTCGGACACGCGTTCGGCCGGCTCAGCGGCACACTGAAGGACGGGACGGCGACGAACGGCATGTGGGTCCGGGCCACCTTCTGCTTCGAGAAGGTCGACGGGACCTGGCTGATCGCCCACGACCAGGTCTCCGTGCCGCTCGACATCCGCACCGGCAAGGGAGTGGTCGACCTCCAGCCCTGACCGGCGCCCCGAGACCGGTCGAGCCGCAACGGCGGGGCGGCCACCCACCTGGAGATCGTGATAGACACCTGTCGTGGGTGCACTGCGCGACCTCGGAATGTCCGACGCGACCGAACGCGCCTACCTGGCCCTCGTGCAGGGCGGACCTCCACACCGCGAGAAGCTCGCCGCACGGCTCGGCATCGATGTGGTCGCTGTCGACTCCGCCCTCGACGAACTGGCCGGCCTCGGCCTCGTGGAACTCGACGGGGACAGGTGGGTCCCGCTGCCGCCCCGGCTCACCCTCGAGGTCCTCGCCGAACAACACCTGCGTGCCGCCGCGGCCGCCCGAGAGGGCTCCGAGGCGCTGGGGCGGCTGTGGGCGGAGCAGTCACCCCTGCCCGACTACCTGGAGGTGCTGACCACCACCGACAGCACGGTCGCGGCCCAGGAGAAGCTGCACCGCGAGGTCCGCACCCAGGCCATGGCACTCTCCGTCGGACCCGTCGGCAACGGCGCGCCCCAGCTGGCGCAGGCGCCCGGCTCCGCCGAGGCGATGCGCCGGGGCGTCACGTACCGCGTCGTCTACAGCACCCACATCCTCCGCCAGCCCACGGCGATGGCACTCGTCCAGCAAGCGATCTCGGCGGGGGAGTCCGCCCGGGTCTTCCCGAACGTCCCCTTCAACCTGACCATCGCCGACGGCCGGTGGGCGATCCTCACCGCACCCATGCCCGGCGCCGAGCGTCTGCACGGGCTGGTGATACTCGGCGGCGGTTTCCTCGACGCCGTGATCGGCGTTTTCGAGTCGTTCTGGGCACTCGGCGTGCCGATCTCCGCCCTTCCCCTCGACGGCACGCCCGACGGTGGCCCCAGCCAGTCGAGCCGGCATCTGCTCACCCTGCTCGGTGCGGGCCTCACCGACGAGTCGATCGCGCGGGAGCTGGGAGTCAGCGAGCGTACGGTCACCAGGAGGATCGCCGCCCTGCAGAAGTCACTCGGCGCTCGCAGCCGCTTCCAGCTGGGTGTGCAGGCAGCACGCCGCGGCTGGCTCTGAAACCGCCGTCGATCGCAGACCGGGCCGGCCATCCAGGGGGACAGCCGGCCCGGTTCACCTGCGGTGGATCACTCGTTCGCGTCCGGCGCGACGAACACCGGCAGCTGCTGCTCGAACCGCAGATCGAGGGTGGACGTCGGCAGGATGTGACCCTGCTTCTGGGCGCCCGCGGCGAGATCCGCACCCCAGGTCGACGCCCGGAGCCGCTGATTCGGGGTGCCGTGGTGGCCGTCCGCGGTGAACGAGCAGTCGCCCACCTCGTAGAAGGCCCGCTCCGCCTCCAGGACCCGGCGGTCGTTCACCGCCAGACCACGCGCGTGGGTGACGAAGTAGGTGCCGAAGGCGTCGGCCATCAGCTCCGTGCGGCGCGTGGCCTCCGGACCGGTGAGCGGGCTGTCGAACAGGCCGGCCTCGTACTGGACGTGGTGGGCCATCTCGTGACCGAGCACCGCGCGCGGCCCGGCGTCGCTGATGCCCAGCACCTCCAGCGCGGTGAACATGCCCTCGCCGAAGACCATCTTGTCGGGCAGGCCGGCGAAGGGCGGCCCGGTCTCGTCCGCCGCGGTGAACGCGAAGGCGTTGAGGGTGAACAGCGGGCTGTCCCCGCCGGCGAGACCCGGGTCGGAGTCGATGATCGCGATGAGCTGGTCGGCGATGCTGCGCGCGTCGTCGCCGGTCAGACCCAGGAAGAGCGTGACCATCCGGGCGACCCGCTCCGGATCCTGCAGCATGTCGTTCTGCATGGCGAAGAAGTCGACGTCGCCGAGCGGGACGTCCCAGAACTTCTGCGCGGCGCGGAAGGCCCGCGACATCGAGTTCTGGTACTGCGCGGGCAGACCGTAGTCGGCCTGGTCCGCCGACGAGCCGTACAGGACCGCGTCGTAGGTCGGGTAGTCCAGGACACCGAAGATGACCAGGACGAACAGCGTGCCGATGTCGATGCCGCCGACAATCTCGTCCGCCCAGGCGCTGAAGGCGGTGTCACCGCACTCGTAGTCGCCGGGGTCGATGGCCGCCGCGATGGCGTTGCGCAGACCGGAGGGCTCGATGCCGGACTCGGCCCGCACGGCGGCGAGGCGGGCACGCCAGTCCGCGGGTAGCTGCGCGGCGATCTTGTCGATCTTCGCCTGGGTCACCGGGTCGGTCGTGGTGGCGGTGGCGAGGTCGTAGGTGTAGGTCTGCGACGCGGTGGTCGCGCGGGCGGGTCCCGCCGCGGCGGCCGGCAGTCCGGGCCCCACGATGAGGGCCATGCTGGAGACTGCGGTGACCAGCCAAAGGGCGTTCTTCCTCATGTACGCTCCCTGGGTTGTTCGGCCGGGAGCCGCCCGCGATGCGGACGGCTCCGGTGCAGTCAGCATCGGGTCCGGCCCGGCGAAACGACAGGGCCCGCAGGTGGCGGAAAGTCGCCATGGCCGAATCCAGACGCACCCGCAGGGCCGATGGCCGCACGCTGCCCCAACCGCAGATTCGATAATGCACATTATGTCAAGTAAGCAGGTTCCGGGCCTCCCCGTCGGTCAGGGCACGACCGGATCGGCGAGGACCGCCGCCAGGACCCGCACCTGCTCCTCGTGCCGGTCGCCCGGACGCGCCAGCTGGATGAGCGCCTTCCACAGTGCCCAGCCACGGGCGCGCCGCCAGGCGTCGTCGGGCAGGCCGACCGCCTCGCGGAACACCTGCCGTTCCGGACCCACGAACCAGGTCCAGGCCGGCACCAGGTCGCACGCCGGGTCCCCGACACCGCAGGTGCCGAAGTCGATGACCGCGGACAGCCGCCCGCCCGCCACGAGCAGGTTGCCCACGGCGACGTCGCCGTGGAACCACACCGGCGGCCCCGGCCACGCCGAGGTCAACGCATGCGCCCAGACGTCCCGGCAGGCGGCCGTGTCCACCCGCCCGCCCAGCACGCGCAGGGCCTGCTCGACGTCGTCGCCGTAGGCGCTCGGGTGGCAGCCCCGGAAGAAGGAGTGCCGCCCGGCAGCCGGACCCCCGGCAGCGGGCGCCCGTCGCAGCGCGGTGAGGAAAGCGCCGAGGTCGCGCGCCACGGCCGGCCGGTCGACCTGCCCGGCGGCCTCCAGGGTGTCGCCGGGCAGCCAGCGCCGCACCGACCAGGGGTACGGGTAGCCGGCGCCGGGCGCTCCGACGGCGAGCGGTTCGGGTACGGGCAGCGGCAGGTGGCGGGCCAGTTCCGGCAGGCAGCGGTCCTCCTTGGCGACGCCGGGCACGTAGCCCTCGGCGCTGGGCAGCCGCACGACGAGGTCGTCGCCGAGGCGGAACGTCCGGTTGTCCCACCCCTGCCGGTCCACCGCGGCGACCGGCAGGTGCGCCCATCGTGGAAACTGCACGGCGACGAGCCGGCGTACGAGTTGTTCGTCGAGGTCCACCACGGGACCAGTCTGTGTGGCGGGACAAGTGGTTTCCCGGGTCGCTCCCCCGGACCGGCCCCTGACAGGAACGCGAAAATCATGCATAATATGCCTTATGCATGACAAACCGGACGAATCGGTGGAGCGGCTGATCGAGGAGTTCCTGACCGCCCGGGCCACCCGGAAGCCCTCCCCGCACACCCTGGCCGCGTACCGGCGGGACCTGACCACCGTGGCGGGCCTCGTGGCTACCGGGGACGGCGCCACTCCCCTCCCCCTCGACCAGCTCCGCGTCACCGCCCTGTCCCCCCGGGTCATGCGCGCGGCGTTCGCCCGCTTCGCCGCTCCCCGCGCCGCCGCCTCCGTCCACCGTGCCTGGTCCACCTGGAACAGCTTCTTCACGTTCCTGGTGGCCGAGGGTGTCGTACCCGGGAATCCGATGCCGGCGGTGGGGCGGCCCCGGACGCCGCTCCCCCAGCCCAAGCCGCTGCGGGGCGAGGACACCCCGGAGGAGCTGCTGGCCGCGGTGGCCCGGGAAGACGGCCGGCAGCGCGACCCGTGGCCGGAGCGGGACCTGGCGGTGCTGGCGTTGGCGCTCTGCGCGGGCCTGCGCCTGTCGGAGCTGCTGGCGTTGCGGGTGGCGTCGGTGGCCGGCCGGGCCGGTGAGCGCCGGGTGGACGTGGCGGGCAAGGGCGGCCGGCCGCGCACGGTGCCGATCGAGGCGGGTGTCGACCGGGTGCTGGTGGACTACCTGGACAGCCGGCGGCGGCGGTTCGGGGCGCGCACCGTCCGGCCGGATGCGCCGCTGCTGGTGGATCGGCAGGGCGAGCCGCTGCGCCGCGGCGGCCTGCAGTACCTGGTGGAGTCGTGTTACCGGCGGGCGGGGATCGGTGACCGGGTGCCGCGGGGTGCGCGGTTGCACGCGTTGCGGCACACGTTCGCGACGCGGTTGGCGGAGGACGGGGCGAGCGCGGCGGAGATCATGCGGTTGCTGGGGCACGCGTCGTTGGCGTCGTCGCAGACGTACATCGAGGTGACGGCGGGTCAGCAGCGCGCGGCGGTGGCGTCGAACCGCACGAACCGGGCCCTGGCCGGCCTGGTGGCGCGGCGAGAGGGGGCCTGAGCGGGCAGCATGGTCGGGATGCGGGTGGGTGCGGCGCGGGCGGTGGCGGTGCAGTGGGTGCGCGGGGAGATGGCCCGGGATCCGTCGATCGGGGGCGCGTTCTTCAGCGGGTCGACGGTGGGTCTGCCGGATGAGGCGGTGCTGGCGCCGTCGTCGGATGTGGACGTGCTGCTCGTGCGGGACGCCCCGGGGGCGAAGGTGGGCAAGTTCCGGCACCGTGGGGTGCTGTTGGAGGTCTCGGCGCTGACGTGGGCGGAGTTGGGGTCGCCGGCGGACGTGCTGGGTTCGTGGGTGTTCGCGCCCATGTTCCGCGCGGATTCGGTGATCGCGGACCCGTCGGGCCGGCTGGCGGCGATCCGGGACCGGGTGGCGGCGGGGTTCGCGGATCCGGTGTGGGTGCGGCGGCGGTGTGCCGGGGTGCGGCGGCGCATCGAGGGTGGGTTGGCGCGGCTGGACGAGGGTGCGTCGCTGGCGGAGCAGGTGCTGGGGTGGGTGTTCCCCACGTCGGTGCTGGCGGTGTTGCCGGCGGTGGCGGGGTTGCGGGATCCGACGGTGCGGCGGCGGTACGTGCTGGCGCGGGAGGTGTTGGCCCGGTACGGGTTCGCCGACCGGTACGAGGAGTTGCTGGCGTCGCTGGACGGCGGTGGGGTGGGTCCGGGTCGGGTGCGGGAGCACCTGGCGGGGTTGGCGGTGACGTTCGACGAGGCGGCGCGGGTGGCGCGTACCCCGTTTCCGTTCGTCGCGGACCTGTCGGCGGCGGGGCGGCCGGTGGTGCTGGACGGGAGCGCGGAGCTGGTGGCGGCGGGCGCGCACCGGGAGGCGATGTTCTGGGTCGTGGTGACGTACGCGCGGTGTCACGCGGTGCTGGCGGTGGACGCGCCGGAGCGGGAGCGGGCGTTGCGGCCGGCGTTCGAGGCGGTGTTGGCGGACCTTCGGGTGGCGTCGGTGGTGCAGCGGCGGCGGCGGGCGGCGGCGCTGGTGGGGTCGTTGCCGCGGTGGGCGGCGGTGGCGGATGCGGTCGTGGAGCGGGCTGTGGCAGGCTGAGGGGTGAACGCGACTGGCGGCACGGGGATGGGCAACCATCGGGGAGCTCGGCGCGGGGGTCGACCGCCTGGGCCTCCGTGGGCGGGGTGCGGCATGTCTTCTTCGGGTACGACGACGGCGCGGTTGCTGCCGGGTGCGCCGGTGGCGGCGCAGGTGCTGGCGGAGGTCGCCGAGTCGGTGGTGGCGTTGCGCGCGGCCGGGGTGACGCCGGCGTTGGCGACGGTGCTGGTGGGCGACGACGACGCGAGCGCGGGTTACATCAGGATCAAGCAGCGGCAGGCGGCGGAGCTGGGTTTCGTGTCGCCGCACGTGCATCTGCGGGCGTCGGCGTCGCAGGCGGACCTGCACGCGGTGCTGGCGGATTTCAACGCGGACAAGGCCGTGCACGGGGTGCTGGTGCAGTATCCGATCCCGGGGCATCTGGACTATGACCGGGCGCTGGCGGAGCTGGACCCGGACAAGGACGTGGACGGGATGCATCCGGTGAACATGGGCCGGTTGGCGTTGGGGTTGCCGGGTCCGTTGCCGTGCACGCCGGCGGGGATCGAGGCGTTGCTGGCGTTCCACGGGGTGCCGGTGGCGGGCCGGGAGGTGGTGATCCTGGGTCGGGGCGCCACGCTGGGCCGGCCGTTGGCGATGTTGCTGGCGCAGAAGCGGCCGACGGCGAACGCGGCGGTGACGGTGGTGCACACGGGGGTGCCGGACTGGCCGCGGTACACGCGGCGGGCGGACATCCTGGTGGCGGCGGCCGGGGTGCCGGGGATCGTCCAGCCGGAGCATGTGCGTCCGGGTGGTGTGGTGGTCGGCGGCGGGGTGCGTTACGAGGGGCGGCGGCTGCTGCCGGACGTGGACGAGTCGTGTGCCGAGGTGGCGGGGGCGATCACGCCGCGGGTCGGCGGGGTGGGTCCGACGACGGTGGCGATGTTGTTCCGCAACGCGGTGCGCGCGGCGGAGCGGGCGTCCGGGCTGGGCTGAGCGGCCGTCCGGGAGCGGTCAGCCGAGGTCGACGATGAGCGGCCGGTGGTCGGAGATGGTGGACAGCGGGGTGTCGACGGCGGTGACCGGGGGCAGCCGGTCGAGGCCGCGCCGGTCGGCGAGGATGTGGTCGAGCTGCACCCGGGGTTGCCCGGCCGGGTAGGTGGGGCGGCGGCCCAGCGGGCGCCAGCGGGTCAGCAGGGCGGCGGGGCCGGCGGGCAGGTTGAGGTCGCCGAGGAGGATCCGCGGGGCGGGCAGCGTGCGCAGGGCGCGGACGACGCGGCGCAGTTGCAGGATGTTCCAGCCGGGCACGAAGGACAGGTGGGTGGCGGCGACGGTGAGCGGCCCGTGCGGGGTGTCGAGGACGGCGGCGAGGACGACGCGGGGTTCGTCGCGGAGCAGCACGAGCCCGCCGCCGGGGCCGGGGACGTAGATCGGTGAGCGGACGGGGGCGGGTCGCAGGCGGGTGACCTGCCAGGAGCGGACCGGGTGGCGGCTGACCAGGCCGACGCCGTATAGGGGTTCGCCGTGGCCGTCGTCGTCGTGGGTGAGGGGGCGGAACTGTTCGCCGGGGGTGCCGACGACGGCGGCGGCGAAGCGGTGTTCGGGGGCGTCGAGGGCCCGGGCGGCGATGGCGGTGAGGTCGAGGCGGCCGCTGCGGGTCTGGTCGCGGTCGACCTCCTGCAGGGCGAGGACGTCGGCGTCGAGTGCGGTGACGGCGGCGGCGAGCCGGTCGGGGTCGACGAGTCCGTCGGTGAGGGACCGGCCGTGCAGCAGGTTGAAGGTGGCCAGGCGCACCTGCACACCCTACGTCCGCGTGGCAGGCTTGCCGGGTGCTGAAGGCGTTGCTGTGTTCGATGCTCGTGTTCGTGGCCGTGGCGTCGCTGGGTCTGTGGTTGCGGCGGCTGCGGGGGCGTTGAGCTGCGGTGACGCTGGCCACAGGGCGTCTCGTCGGGCTGGTGGGGGTGGGCAGAATGGCCGCCCGTGGATCCTCTGTCGCTGACGACCCTGTTGAGCGCGGCCGCTCTGGCGGGCTGGGTGGACGCCGTGGTGGGCGGTGGTGGCCTGTTGCTGCTGCCGGCGCTGCTGCTGGGCGCGCCGGGGGTGCCGGTGGCGACGGCGTTGGGCACGAACAAGCTGGCCGCGATCTTCGGTACGTCGACGGCGGCGGTGACGTACGCGCGGCGGACGAAGCTGGACTGGGCGGTGGCGGGTCCGGCGGCGGGGTTGGCGGTGCTGACGGCCGGGTTGGGCGCGGCCCTGGCGGGGGCGGTGCCGGCGGGTGCGTACCGGCCGGTGGTGCTGGTGGTGCTGGTGTCGGTGGCGGTGTTCGTGCTGACCCGGCCGCGGCTGGGCGTGGTGTCGTATCCGGGGCGGCGTACGCCGACGCGGGTGGTGGTGGCCGTGGCGGTGGCCGGTCTGGGCATCGCGCTGTACGACGGGTTGATCGGCCCGGGCACGGGGACGTTCCTGGTGTTGGCGTTCACCGCGCTGCTGGGGGCGGACTTCGTGCACGCCTCGGCGATGGCGAAGGTGGTCAACGCGGGCACGAACCTGGGTGCGCTGGTGGTGTTCGCGGCGACGGGGCACGTGTGGTGGCTGCTGGGCGCGGCGATGGCGGTGTGCAACGTCGCCGGCGCGGCGGTGGGCGCGCGGATGGCGTTGCGGCGCGGCTCAGGTTTCGTGCGGGTGGTGCTGCTGGTCGTGGTGGTGGCGCTGGTGGGCAAGCTGGGCTACGACCAGTGGGTGGCGATGTGAGGCGCTGACCGCCGGCATGTGATCATCGGCGGGTGGCTGTGCGCGCCGAACACGACCGTGCCGTCCTCGCCGAGCTGTTGGGTCGGGACCCGGTGCTGCACGCGTACCAGTTGGGCGATCTGGACGACTTCTTCTGGCCGTACACGTCCTGGTTCCGGCGGGGCGACGAGGTGGTGCTGCTCTACCACGGTGTCGAGCTGCCCACCCTGCTGGCGTTCGCGCCGCCGGAGCGCGCCGGGGACCTGGCGGCGCTGCTGGCCGAGGCGGCGCCGATGCTGCCGGCCCGGCTGTGGGCGCACCTCTCCCCCGGCCTGGACGCCACGGTGGCCCGCTGGTACGCGGTGTCCGACGCCGCCGCGCATCACCGGATGGCGTTGACGGACCCGGCCCGGCTGGCGGCGGTGGCGCCGGCCGGGGTGCCGCTGGGTCGCGCCGACCTGCCGGAGCTGCGGGAGCTGTACGCGGCGGCGTATCCGGGCAACTGGTTCGATCCGCGGATGCTGGACACCGGCCGCTACGTCGGGGTGCGGGAGGACGGCCGGCTGGTGGCGGTGGCCGGGGTGCACGTGTGGTCGCCGACGTGGCGGGTGGCGGCGCTGGGCAACGTGACCACCCACCCGGACGTGCGGGGGCGGGGTCTGGCCGGGGCGGCCGTGGCGGCGCTGTGCGCCGGGATGCGGGCCGCGGTCGACCACGTGACCCTCAACGTGAAGGCCGACAACGTCGCGGCGGTGCGTCTCTACGAGCGGCTCGGCTTCACCCGGGTCGCCGACTTCACCGAGTGCGCGCTGCACCGCCTGCCGTGACCGCCTGACCGCTCAGTCTGTCCTGTCCAGCCGCCACGCCGGGTCAACAACCCGACCCTGACCTGGGCTTGTGTCGGACCGGTCCGGCGCGGCCCAGCCCCTAGCGTCTGGCTTCGAGGCCGCGCCCGGGGCGGGCGCGGCGGAGCTGAAGGAGACACGATGGGTTTCACAGCAGTGCCCCGGGGGCGAAGAACGGCGGTGACCGTGGCTGCCGCGGTGACCGCGTTGGTCACGGCCACGCCGGCCTGGGCGGCGCCCGGCGTCGACCCGGCCACCGTGGACCGGTCCGCGGACCCCGGCGCCACCATTGGCATCGGCAAGGTGGTCTCGACGCCGCCGATCCCGCCGAACCCGGACGTGGTGCTGCTGGTCGACACGACCGGCAGCATGGGCGCGGCGATCGCCAACGTCCGCACCAACCTGCAACAGGTGATCAACAACGTGCGCGGGGCGCAGCCCAGCGCACAGTTCGCGGTGGCCTCCTACCGGGACGAGGGCGACGGCGCGGAGCTGTTCCGGGTCCGGCAGAACCTGACCGACGATGCCACCGCGTTGCAGAACGCGGTCGACGGGCTGGCCGCCGGCGGCGGTGGCGACGTCCCGGAGGCGTGGGTGAACGGGCTGTTCCAGGTCTCCGACGGGGGCATCGCCTACCGCTCGGGCAGCAGCCGGATCGTGGTGCTGGTCGGTGACGCGCCCAGCCACGACCCGAGCGCCGGGCACACTCTGGCGCAGGCCACCGCCGCGCTGCAGGCCGACGACGCCCGCGTGCTCGCGGTCGACGTCACCGGCGGGGGCGGCGGCCTCGACGCGAGCGGGCAGGCCACCACCGTGGCCGCCGCCACCGGCGGGCAGGTGGTCGGCAGCGCCCCGGACACGGTCACCGCGGCGATCCTGTCCGGGCTGCGGGACCTCGACGTGACCGTCACCCCGCAGGTGGTCTGCGACCCGGGCCTGTCGGTGAGCTTCGACGCGCCGTCGAGGACCCAGCAGAGCGGCACCGACGTGCCGTTCGCCGAGACCATCACGGTCGCCGGCGACGCCCCGCAGGGCGCCACCCTGCACTGCACGGTGGACTTCCTGCTCAACGGGCTCTCCGGTGGGCCGGCGTTCGTCGAGCACATCACGGTGCGGGTCAACGACGTGACCCCGCCGACGGTGGTCGTGGACGACCGGACGGTGGAGGCCACCAGCCCCGCCGGCGCGGTGATCAACTACCCGGCGAGCGCCACCGACAACGTCGACGGTCCGCTCACCCCGAGTTGCGCGCCGCCGCCCGGCAGCACCTTCCCGCTGGGCGCCACCACGGTCACCTGCACCGCCACCGACGCGGCCGGCAACACCGGCAGCGACACCGCGGTGATGCGGGTGGTCGACACCACCGCGCCGGTGACGCGGTGCGTGCCGACGAACAACCCCAGCGGCGGCAACATCCCCGGCTCGTACAACCCGGACGGGTTCTACCAGCTCACCGCGACGGACATCGTCGACACCGCCGTCGTGGTGTACATCGGCGACGCCGCTGACGCGTCGGTGCGGTTCGGGCCGTTCCCGGCCGGCACGAAGATCAAGCTGGTGCAGGCGCCGGGCGCGCAGTCCCGGGTCAAGGACGGCACCGGCGACATCGACTACAAGGTGACGCTGCGCGGCGACGCGATCATCACCGGCGTGGACGACTCCGGCAACACCTCGACCGCGACCTGCCTGGTGGCCCCGCCGCCGAAGTGACCTGTCGCGACTGACGTACGGGGGTGGTCGGCGGCGCCGGCCACCCCCGCCGTCGGGTTCAGCGGCCCCGGCTGGGCGAGTCGAAGCGGCCGGCGCGGATCTCCCGCAGGGCCCGGCGGCGGGTGTCGCCGCGCAGCGTGTCCACGTACAGGCGGCCGTGCAGGTGGTCGGTCTCGTGCTGCAGGGCGCGGGCCAGGAACCCGCTGCCGGCGATGGTCAGCGGCTGGCCGTGCTGGTCGAAGCCGTGCGCGGTGGCGTGCATGGCCCGCGGCGTCGGGAAGTACAGCCCGGGGATGGACAGGCAGCCCTCGTCGTCGTCCTGGCGCTCCTCGGACAGCTCCAGCGTCGGGTTGATCAGGTGGCCGCGGTGCCCGTCGGCGTCGTAGACGAACACCTGCGCGTTCACCCCGATCTGCGGGGCCGCGACGCCGGCCCGGCCGGGCGCGCCGAGCAGCGTGTCCATGAGGTCCTGCACGAGCGCGCGCAGGTCGGCGTCGAAATCGGTCACCGGCTCGGACGGGGTGCGCAGCACGGGGTCGCCGATGATCCGGATCGGGCGCATAGTCATGCCCGGAAGGCTATCCGCCCGTTACCCCGGCGGGTGCGGCACCCGCCCGGTCGCGGACCAGGACCTCGACGCCGTCGAGCAGGCGGGCCAGCCCGAACTCGAAGGCTCGGGCCGGGTCGCCGGCGGCCTGGTACTCCTCGCCGGCGGCGGCGCCGACCCGGGCGGCGAGGGGAAACCGGTTCGGGTCGAGGACCTTCTCCAGGTACGGGGCGTGCGCGTACCACCACTGCTGCTCGGTCATCCCGGTGTCCCGGGCGGCCTGGGCCGCCTCCACGGCGGGGCGGGCCGCGCCGTGGACGTAGCCGGTGACCAGGGTGACCACGGCGTCCATCTCCAGGTCGGTCAGCCCGATGCCGTCGACGGCGCGCAGCTCGTACTCGTACTTGGCGATCAGGTTCGGGCCCAGCGGCGGGCGGGTGGTGGCGACCTGCAGCAGCCACGGGTGGCGCAGGTAGAGGGCGAAGTTCTCCCGGGCGATCTGCGCGAGCCGGCCCCGCCAGCCGCCCGGCACCTGCTCGGGGCGGGCCGTCTCGCCGTAGACGGTGTCGAGCATGACGTCGAGCAGCTCGCCCTTGCCGGGCACGTGCGTGTAGAGGGTCATGGTGCCCACCCCGAGCCGCTCGGCGACCCGGCGCATCGACAGCGCGGCCAGCCCGTCGGCGTCGGCGACCTCGATGGCCGCGCGCACGATCCGCTCCACGGAGAGGTCGCCGCCCTTGCGGCTGGCCTTCTCCCGGGTACGCCAGAGCAGGGCGAGGCTGCGCGCCGGGTCCCCGGTGCCGCTGTACTCGGTGGTCACCCGCCGACTGTACCGACCCCCCTTGTCGTATGCTGTACGGTACGGCGTACTGGACGAAGGGGCGGAGGGGCGATGCGACGGGACGGACCGGCGATCGAGGCGGAGGGCCTGCGCAAGCGCTACGGCGACCAGGCCGCACTGGACGGCGTCGACCTGGCGGTGCCCGCGGGCACGGTCTGCGCGGTGCTCGGGGTGAACGGGGCCGGCAAGAGCACCCTGGTTCGCATCCTGACCACCCTGCTGCGCGCCGACTCCGGGGTGGCCCGGGTCGCCGGGTTCGACGTGCGCCGGCAGGCCGACCGGGCCCGCGCGCACCTGGGCCTGGTCGGCCAGCACGCGGCGGTCGACGAGATCCTCGGCGGCCGGCAGAACCTGGTGCTGTTCGGCCGGCTGCACCACCTCTCCCCGGCCCGCGCGGCGGCCCGCGCCGACGACCTGCTCGACCGCTTCGACCTGACCGCGGCCGGCCACCGGCCGGTGGCCGGCTGGTCCGGCGGGATGCGCCGCCGGCTCGACCTGGCCGCCGCGCTGATCGTCGACCCGCCGGTGCTGTTCCTCGACGAACCCACCACCGGCCTGGACCCGCGCGCCCGCAGCGACGTCTGGGACGCCGTGCGCGGCCTGGTCGGCGCCGGGACCACCGTCCTGCTCACCACGCAGTACCTGGAGGAGGCCGACCGGCTCGCCGACAGCGTGCGGGTGCTCCACCACGGGCGGGTGACCGCCGCCGGCACCCCGGAGGAGCTGAAGTCGACCCTCGGCGGCGACCGGATCGACGTGGTGCTGCACCACCCCGACGACCTGACCCCGGCCGCCGCGGCCGTCGCCGCCGCCACCGGAGTGACACCCACCGTCGACCGCGCCGCGCTGCGCCTCAGCGTCCCGGTCACCGACCGGGTCGCCGCGCTCGCCGCGGTGCTGCGCGCCGTGGAGGCAGCCGGCCTGCGCGCCGGCGACGTGGCGGTGCGCCGCCCCACCCTCGACGAGGTGTTCCTGCACCTCACCGACTCCCGCACGGAGGTGCCGGCATGACCGTCCTGCCGCTGTCCCGGGCCCGCTGGGCCGCCGCCGACACCGCCGTCCTGACCGGCCGGACCCTCGCCCACTGGGCCCGCCGCCCCGGCGAGGTGCTGTTCGGCCTGCTGTTCCCCATCCTGCTGCTGCTGATGTTCGGCTACCTGTTCGGCGGCGCCATGGCACTGCCCGACGGTGGCGGGGCGCCGGCACCGTCCGACGGCGCCGGCTACCGGGAGTTCCTGCTGCCCGGCATGGTGGCCATGACCATGCTCTTCGGCGTCGAGACCACCTACACGGCGGTGGCCGTGGACACCGCCCGCGGCGTGACCGACCGGTTCCGGTCGCTGCCCATGAGCCGCGCCGCGGTGGTCACCGGCCGCGCCGTGGCCGACCTGCTGCACTCCGCGGTGGCCCTCGCCGTGGTGCTCGCCTGCGGCGTCCTGATCGGCTGGCAGCCGCACCGCGGCCCGGTCGCCGCCCTGGCCGCGGTGGCGCTGCTGCTGCTCCTGCGCTTCGCGATGATCTGGCTCGGGGTGTACCTGGCGCTGCTGCTGCGCCGCCCCGAGGCGGTCGCCGCCCTGCAGATCCTGGTCTGGCCGCTGGGCTTCGCCTCCAACGCGTTCGTCGCCCCGGCCACCATGCCCGGATGGCTCGCCGCGGTCGCCGCCTGGAACCCGCTGTCGGCCACCGTCGCCGCCACCCGGGACCTGTTCGGCAACCCCGGCTGGGGCGCCGGCTCGTGGCCCGCCGAGCACGCGGTCGCCCTGGCGGTGGCCTGGCCGCTGCTGCTGGTCGCCGTGTTCCTGCCGCTGTCCGTGCGCCGCTGGCAACGCCTGGCCCGCTGAAGCCGGCCGAGCCCGGCCGGCGTCGCGCGCCAGCGGCTCAGGGCAGGGCGTGGCTCAGGGCAGGGCGGCCGGCGCGGGCTCAGCCCGTCGCCCGCCCTGTCGGGGCGGGCGGCGCGGGTCAGGCCGGTCAGCCCGCCGCCCGCCCTGCGCGAGCGGGCGGCGGGGGTCAGGCCTGCGGTCGGGTGGGCGCCAGGCCGGTGTCAGCGATCCGGTCGCGCAGCGGGCGGCGGCGCAGCGCGGCAAGCACCGCGTACAGCTCGTCGGCCAGCGCCACGGGCAGCTCGGCATCCAGCCCCCGCATGGCGGTGGTGGTGGCCGCCCACTCGGCCTCGATCACCGGCAGCAGGGCGCGCGCCCGATCGGTGAGGCTGACGATGCGCTGTCGGGCGTCCGCGCCGGGGGCGAGTTCGACGAGTCCGGCGCGGGCCATCTGGGCGACGGTCTGGCTGGCCGCGGAGTGGGTGACACCGACGCGGGCGGCCAGGTCCCGGATCGCCAGGGGCCCGTCGGCCACGAGGACCCGCACCAGCGGCGAGTAGCGCGGCCGGTAGTCGGCCAGGTCGAGGTCGGCGTAGACGGCGGCGACGTCGCCGTCGAGCACCTCCAGGACGTGGCGCAGCAGGGTGCCGAGGGCCTCGCGGTCGGGGATGGCGGTCACGTCCGCTAATGTAACAGCGCTGTTGTATCCGGGCCGTGGGAGGGGAACCCGATGTATCCACCGATCGAGCCGTACGCGCAGGGCCAGCTCGACGTCGGCGACGGCCAGCGGATCCACTGGGAGACCTGCGGCAACCCCGACGGCCGGCCGGCCCTCGTGGTGCACGGCGGCCCCGGCTCCGGCGCGGGCGCCTCCTGGCGGCGGCTGTTCGACCCGGCCGCCTACCGGATCATCCTGTTCGACCAGCGCGGCTGCGGCCGCAGCACCCCGCCCGCCAGCGACCCGGCCACCGACCTGTCCGTCAACACCACCGCCCACCTGCTGGGCGACATGGAACGGCTGCGCGCGCACCTGGGCGTCGACCGGTGGCTGCTCTGCGGCGCCTCCTGGGGCTCGTCGCTGTCGCTGGCGTACGCCCAGCGCCACCCGGAGCGGGTCACCGCGCTCGTGCTGTTCAGCGTGGTCGCCAACACCCGCCGCGAGATCGACTGGGTGACCCGGGACATGGGCCGGGTCTTCCCCGAGGAGTGGGCCCGGTTCCGTGACGGCGTGCCGGCGGCCGAGCGCGACGGCGACCTGTCCGCCGCGTACGCGCGGCTGGTCAACGACCCCGACCCGCGCGTGCGCGACCAGGCCGCGCGGGACTGGTGCGCCTGGGAGGACGTGCACGTCTCCCTGGCCGGCGGATACCAGGCCAGCCCCCGCTACGCCGACCCAGAGTTCCGGGCCGGCTTCACCCGGCTGGTCACCCACTACTTCAGCAACCTGGGGTTCCTGCCCGACGGGCAGCTGCTGCGCGACGCCGGCAGGCTCGCCGGGATCCCCGGCGTGCTGGTGCAGGGCCGTCTGGACGTCAGCGGCCCGCCGGACATCGCCTGGCAGCTCACCCGGGACTGGCCCGACGCCCGGCTGGAGATCGTCGAGTCCGGCGGCCACGGCAGCGGCCACGGGGTCGGCGAGCGGGTCGTGGCCGCCCTGGACGCCTTCGCCCGCGCCTGACTCCCGGGTCAGCCGGCGGCGAGCAGGGCCCGGATCGGGGCGGCCTTCGCGGCGGCCTCGGCGACCTCGGCGGCCGGGTCGCTGCCCCAGGTGATGCCGCCGCCGGCCCACAGGTGCAGCCGTTCGGTGTCCGCGGCGGCGGTGCGGATGGTCAACCCCAGGTCGACGCGGCCGGGACCGACCCAGCCGAGCGCGCCCATGCTCGCGCCGCGGCCGACCGGCTCCAGGGCGGCGATCTCGTCGAGGGCGGCGAGCTTCGGGGCGCCGGTGACCGACCCGCCGGGGCAGAGCGCGCGCAGCAGGCCGGCCAGGCCCAGCCCGTCGGCGGCCGCGGCGGACACCGTCGACTCGGCCTGCCACAGGTCACACCACCGGCGTACGGCGAACAGCTCGTCGACCCGCACCGAGCCGGTGCGGGCCACCCGGGCCAGGTCGTTGCGCTCCAGATCGACGATCATGACGTGCTCGGCGCGTTCCTTGGCCGAGGCGAGCAGCTCGCGGCGGCCGGCCGGGGTGGCGGGGCGGGTGCCCTTGATCGGCCGGGTGACCAGGCGGCCGTGTTCGAGCGCCACGAGGGTCTCCGGGGAGGCGCAGCCGATCGCCCAGCCGAGCCCGGACAGGGTGCCGCCGTAGCGGGCGCCGGGCAGCGCGCCCAGGCGCGCGAGGGCGGGCAGCGGGTCGCCGGCGTACCCGGCGGTGGCGTGGCCCACGACGTTGACCTGGTAGACGTCGCCGCGCCCGATGGCCGCCCGGACCGCCGTCACCGCCTCGGCGTGCGCGGCGGGGGTCCAGCTGTCCCGCCACGGGCCCAGCCACCAGCCGCCGCCTGGTCCGGGGCCGGCGGGTGGGGCGGGCCGGTCGGTGTGTCCGTAGACCACCACGGCCAGGTCCGGCAGCGCCGGCACGGGGGTGGGCGCCCCGGCGGCGCCGCCGGCCGCGCGGGCCCCGGCGGCGGCCGACAGGAACAGGGCGGCGCCGCAGGCCCCCCGCGGGTCGTGGGCGGCCGGCCGGGCCAGGTCGGACAGGGCCACACCGTGCGCGGCCAGGAAATCCTCGGCCAGCGCCGCCGGGTCGCCGCCGTCGGCCAGCCACCATTCCAGCCGGGCCCGCTCCACGAGCCGGGCCCGGCACTCCGGCGGCGCCCCGGGGACGTCGACCCCCACCCTTGGGAGCGCTTCCACACCGTCCGGTCGGTTCACACTCATCCGTTCAGCCGATTTCGGGTGAACAAGCCGCATCCTTGCTCGATAGCGCGCGCTTTCACTTGGTACTGTGCGTCACTGGTCATGTGAACCATGACACAGTGCCCCCACAGTCCGGAGAACCCGATGTGCCAGCACCTACCCACCTGCCCCTCCGCTGAGGCGACCGATCGCGAAGCCGCACGCGTCATCGCCTGCTTCCGTGAGCAGGGCTGGAGCCTGCTCTGCAACGGTGTCATCGTCTTCGAGGACACCGGTGAGCTGCTCCCCGACGGCAGCACCATCGCCCCGCACCGCGGCCCCGCCCGACACGCCCTCGTCGCCTGACCGATCACGCTCCGTCATGGAGCGTACGCGTCGACCCACCGGTCGACGCGCCGGCCGGGGCGGCGGCACTGCACCGCCCCGGCGCGCTGCGCCTCAGCTCTCGAACGCCTCCGGCGCGGGACACGAGCAGACCAGGTTCCGGTCGCCGTACGCGCCGTCGATCCGCCGCACCGGCGGCCAGTACTTCCCCGCCCGATCCACCGCGCCCGGGTACGCGCCCACCGACCGCGGGTACGGGTGCGGCCACTCGTCACCGGACACCATCGCCGCGGTGTGCGGCGCGTTGGACAGCGGGTTGTCCCCCGCCGGCCACTCCCCCGAGCCCACCTTGTCGATCTCCGCGCGGATGGCGATCATCGCGTCGCAGAACCGGTCCAGCTCGGCCAGGTCCTCGCTCTCGGTCGGCTCCACCATCAGCGTCCCCGCCACCGGGAACGACATCGTCGGCGCGTGGAAGCCGTAGTCGATGAGCCGCTTCGCCACGTCGTCGACGGTCACGCCGGTCGCCTTCGTCAGCGGCCGCAGGTCCAGGATGCACTCGTGCGCCACGAGGCCCTTGTTGCCGGCGTACAGCACCGGGAAGTGCTGCCGCAGCCGCGCGGCCACGTAGTTCGCCGCGAGGACCGCCACACCGGTGGCCCGGGCCAGCCCCTCGGCGCCCATCATCCGCAGGTACGCCCACGGGATCGGCAGGATCCCCGCCGACCCGTGGTTCGCCGCGGAGATCGCCGGCCGCCCGTCGACGTGCGCGCCGAGCGGGTCGCCGGGCAGGAACGGCGCCAGGTGCGCGCGCACCGCCACCGGGCCCACGCCGGGACCGCCGCCGCCGTGCGGGATGCAGAACGTCTTGTGCAGGTTCAGGTGCGACACGTCCGCCCCGAACCGGCCCGGCTTGGCGAACCCGACGAGGGCGTTGAGGTTCGCGCCGTCGACGTACACCTGCCCGCCGGCGTCGTGCACCTTCGCGCACAGCTGCGCGATGCCCGTCTCGTACACCCCGTGGGTCGACGGGTAGGTCACCATGATCGCGGCGAGCGCGTCCCGGTGCTTGTCGATCTTCGTGTCGAGGTCGACCAGGTCGACGTTGCCGTCGGCGTCGCAGCCGACCACGACCACCCGCATGCCGGCCATCACGGCCGACGCGGCGTTGGTGCCGTGCGCCGACGACGGGATCAGGCACACGTCGCGGTGCGCCTCCCCGCGCTCCCGGTGGTAGGCCCGGATGGCCAGCAGCCCGGCCAGCTCACCCTGCGACCCGGCGTTGGGCTGCACGCTGACCGCGTCGTAGCCGGTCACCTCGGCCAGCCACCCCTCCAGCTGGGCGATCAGCTCCCGGTAGCCGGCGGTCTGCTCGGCCGGGGCGAACGGGTGCAGGTGCGCGAACTCCGGCCAGGTGATCGGCTCCATCTCGGTGGTGGCGTTCAGCTTCATGGTGCACGAACCGAGCGGGATCATGCCCCGGTCCAGGGCGTAGTCGAAGTCCGACAGCCGGCGCAGGTAGCGCAGCATCGCCGTCTCCGAGTGGTGGGTGCGGAACACCGGGTGGGTGAGGAAGTCACTGCCGCGGGCCAGGTCGCCGGGCAGCGCCGCGTCGACCTCGCCGTCGACCCCGGCCACGCCGAACGCCGCCCACACCTCCGCCAGGTGCGCGGCCGTGGTGGTCTCGTCGCAGGAGATGCCGACCCGGTCGGCGTCGATCAGCCGCAGGTTCACGTTGCGCCGCGCGGCGGCGGCCACCACCTCGGCGGCCCGCCCCGGCACGGTGGCCGTGACGGTGTCGAAGAACGCGACGTCCGCGACCTGCACGCCCCCGGCGCGCAGCCCGGCCGCGAGCCGCGCCGCCGCCTCATGGGTACGCCGGGCGATGGCCCGCAGCCCGTCGGGGCCGTGGTAGACGGCGTACATGCCGGCCATCACCGCGAGCAGCACCTGCGCGGTGCAGATGTTGCTGGTCGCCTTCTCCCGGCGGATGTGCTGCTCGCGGGTCTGCAACGCCAGCCGGTACGCCGGGTTGCCGTCGGCGTCCTTGGACACCCCGACGAGCCGGCCGGGCAGCATCCGCTCCAGCCCGGACCGGACGGCCAGGTAGCCGGCGTGCGGGCCGCCGAAGCCCATGGGCACGCCGAAACGCTGGGTGGTGCCGGCGGCGATGTCGGCGCCGATCTCCCCCGGCGGGCGCAGCAGGGTCAGCGCCAGCAGGTCCGCGGCGACCGTCACCAGCGCGCCGGCGGCGTGCGCGGCCTCCACGAGCCGGGTGTGGTCGCGGACCGCTCCGGACGCCCCCGGGTACTGCAGGTGCAGGCCGAAGAACTCGGCGGGCAGCTCGTCACGCTCCACGTCGAGCACGCGCACGTCGATGCCGAGCGGCTCGGCGCGGCTGGTGATCACCGCGACGGTCTGCGGCAGGGTGTCGGCGTCGACCACGTACACCGGGCTCTTGGTCCTCGACGCGCGGCGGGCCAGGGTCATGGCCTCGGCCGCGGCGGTGCCCTCGTCGAGCATGGAGGCGTTCGCGGTGGCCAGCCCGGTCAGGTCGGTGACCATGGTCTGGAAGTTCAGCAGCGCCTCGAGGCGACCCTGGCTGATCTCCGGCTGGTACGGCGTGTACGCCGTGTACCAGGCCGGGTTCTCCAGCACGTTGCGGCGGATCACCGCCGGGGTGTGCGTGCCGTGGTAGCCCAACCCGATCATCGACACGGCGACGGTGTTGCGGGCGGCCAGGGCGCGCAGCTCCGCGATGGCCTCCCGCTCGCTGGCCGGGGCGGGCAGGTCCAGGGCGCCGTGCCAGCGGATCACCTCGGGGATCGCGGCGTCCATCAGCTCGTCGATGGAGCTGTGACCGACGGTCTCCAGCATCCGGCGCTCGTCGTCCGGGCCGGGGCCGATGTGCCGGTCGGCGAACTGCTCTGCGGTCATGCGCTGCGCTCCTTGCGGGGGCGAGGTCGACGGGTCGGCCTCCCCCTGAGTCGCGCTGACGCGCTCCACAGCGCCTGCCCACGTGGTCCTTTTGCCTGAGAGGTTCCGGGGAGAATCTGCCCCTTCGGCGCCGTCCGGGTGGTTCCCGGGCGGTCTCTCCCACGTGGGTGGTACCGGCATGGTCAACGCTACCAGCGACCATGTTTCCGGCTCATGTCGTACCCCGCCCGGAGGGTCGGTCACACGGCGGCGGGCGCCGGCTGCGCGGCGACCCGGTCGGCCAGCGCGGTGAGCGTCGCGCCCAGCGGCGCGTCGAGGGTGACGGTGGCGTACCCGTCGCCGCGGGTGGGGCCCTGGTTGACGATGGCCACCGGGATGCCGAGCTTCGCCGCGCGCAGCACGAACCGGCGTCCCGACATGACCGTCAGGGAGGAGCCGAGCACCAGCAGCGCCCGCGCCCCCTCGACCCGGGCGAAACAGTCGGCGACCCGCGGCGCGGGCACCGTCTCGCCGAAGAACACCACGTCGGGTTTGAGCATCCCGGCGCCGCAGATGCCGCAGTCGACGGTGCGGAAGCGGGCCACCGCCTCGTCGGGCAGGTCCACGTCGCCGTCGGGGTTGACGTGCGCGACGTGGGCGTCGAAACCCGGGTTGGCCTCGGTGAGCCGCCGGTCCAGCTCGTCGCGGGAGGTCAGGTTGCCGCAGTCCAGGCAGGTCACCTCGTCGAGGCGGCCGTGCAGCTCGATCACGCCGGTGGCGCCGGCGGTGGTGTGCAGGCCGTCGACGTTCTGGGTGATGATCCCGCCGAGCAGGCCGGCGCGTTGCAGCCGGGCGACCGCCCGGTGCCCGTCGTTGGGGGCGGCCCGGGCGATCAGCCGCCAGCCCAGGTGGCTGCGCGCCCAGTAGCGCCGCCGCGCGTCCGCGTCCCGGGTGAACGCCTGGTAGGTCATCGGGGTGTGCCGGCGGGCCGCCCCGGAGGGCCCCCGGTAGTCCGGGATGCCCGACTCGGTGGACAGGCCGGCGCCGCTGAGCACCACCACGTCCCCGGCGCCCACCAGCCGGGTCAACACCTCGAACGTCTCGGTCACGGCGTCCATGCTGCCTCGCCCGCCCCGCCTCCGGCGAACCCGGGCCCACCGCTCACCCGGTGCGGGCGGGGTCGCGGGGCTAGGTTGAGGGCATGCGCGTCGTCATCGCCGGAGGCCACGGGAAGATCGCGAAGCTGCTGGAGCGGGAACTCGCCGGCCGCGGCGACACCGCCGTCGGGTTGATCCGCAACCCGGAGCACGGGGCCGCGCTGCGCGCCGCCGGCGCCGAACCGGTCGTCTGCGACCTGGAACACACCGACGTCGACACCGTCGCCGGGCACCTGGCCGGCGCCGACGCGGTGGTCTTCGCCGCCGGCGCCGGCCCGGGCAGCGGCGCGGCCCGCAAGGACACCGTCGACCGGGCCGCCGCGGTGCTGCTCGCCGACGCCGCGCAGCGCGCCGGGGTCCGCCGCTACCTGCTGGTCTCCTCGATGGGCGTGGACCGGCCGCCGAGGGCCGGGACCGACGAGGTGTGGGCGGCGTACCTGCGGGCGAAGAAGGCCGCCGAGGACGACCTCACCGGCCGGGACCTCGACGTGACCGTGCTGCGCCCCGGCCGGCTCACCGACGACGCACCGGTCGGCCGGATCACCCTGGCCCGGCACGTCGACCCGGGGCCGGTCACCCGCGCCGACGTGGCCCGGGTCCTGCTCGCCCTGCTGGCCGCCCCGGACACCGCCGGGCTCACCCTGGAACTGGTCGGCGGGGAAACCCCGATCGCCGAGGCGGTCACCCGCGCAGCCGCGCGTTGAGCCGGGCGGCCTGGCGGGTGAGGTGGTCCCGCTCGGGCAGGCTCGCGGCCGCCCGCGCGGCGTCGGCGTAGAGCCGCGCCGCGAGCGCCAGGTCACCGTCGCGCTCGTGCAGGTACGCCGCGACGGCGCCGTGGCGGGGCAGGGCCGGGTCGAGCCCGGACAGGGCGGCCAGGCCGGCGCGCGGGCCGTCGGCCTCGCCGACCGCGACGGCCCGGTTGAGGCGCGCCACCGGACTGTCGGTGAGCCGCACCAGCTCGTCGTACCACTCGACGACCTGCACCCAGTCGGTCTCCTCGACCGCCCGCGCGTCGGCGTGCAGCGCGGCGATGGCGGCCTGGGCCTGGAACTCCCCCAGGCGGTCGCGGGCGAGGGCCCGCTGGAGCACGTCGACGCCCTCGGCGATCAGGCGGGTGTCCCACCGGCCGCGGTCCTGCTCCGCGAGCGGCACCAGCCGGCCGTCGGGGCCGGTCCGCGCCGCCCGCCGCGCGTGGTGCAGCAGCATGAGCGCGAGCAGGCCCGCGACCTCCTCGTGGTCGATCCTGGCCGCCAGCTGCCGCGTGAGGCGGATCGCCTCGCCGGCGAGGTCGACATCGCCCGAATAGCCCTCGTTGAAGACCAGGTAGAGCACGCGCAGCACCGTGGCCACGTCACCGGGCTGGTCGAACCGCACCGCCGACACGGTCCGCTTGGCCCGGCTGATCCGCTGCGCCATCGTCGCCTCCGGCACGAGGTACGCCCGCGCGATCTGACGCGTGGTCAGGCCGCCGACCGCCCGCAGCGTGAGCGCGACCGCCGAGGCCGGCGTGAGGGACGGATGCGCGCACAGGAAGTACAGCTGCAGCGTGTCGTCCACCACCTCGGCCGGGCCGGGCGTCGGCTCGGCGTCGACGCGGACCTCCCGGTGCCGGCGGGAGGCGTCCGCGCGGGCGGCGTCGAGGAACTTGCGCCAGGCCACCGTGACCAGCCAGCCCTTCGGGTCCCGCGGCGGGTCGTCCGGCCACCCGCGCACAGCCTCGATCAGGGCGTCCTGCACGGCATCCTCGGCCGCCGCGAAGTCAGCTCCGCGGCGGACGAGGATGCCGATCACGGTAGGGGTGAGGGCCCGCAGCAGGGCCTCGTCCACCGTGTTCACTCCGTGATGGTGGGGGGCTCGGTCAGGAACGGCCGCACCTCGAGCCACTCGTGGATCGGCTTCCCACCGGCGCCCGGGGCCGCGGACAGCTCACCGGCCAGCTCCAGCGCCCGCTCGTAGCTGTCGACGTCGATCACCATCCAGCCGGCGATCAGGTCCTTCGTCTCCGCGAACGGGCCGTCGGTGACCGGCGGCCGCCCGTCGCCGTCGTAGCGGACGAACGTGCCCTCCGGGGACAGCGCCTGACCGTCGACGAACTCCCCGGTGCCCTCCAGCCGCGCGGCGAAGTCCCGCATGTACCGCACGTGGGCCGAGACCTCCTCCGGCGTCCACTGGTCCATCGGCACGTCGTTGACGGCCGCCGGCGCGCCCCGGTAGTGCTTGAGCAGCAGGTACTTCATCAGGTTCTCCTCGGTGCGGTACGGCCATCGTCGCCGTGTTCACCCGGGGGACGCAGCCGCACCCACGTTCTCGACATCCCGCCGCGACAATTTTCCGGCGAACTTCGCGGGACCCGGCGCGCGCCCGGCCCACCGGGGTGACCCCGGTGGGCCGGGCCGCCGCTCAGCGCTGGTGGCGGGGCAGCGCCACCTGCGGCTGCCCACCGCCGACCGCGGGCACCTCCCGGGCGATCCGCTCCATCGTCCGCGACAGCTGCTCGCTGCCGTCGTCCAGGTGCCGGGCCGCCGCCTGCATGTGCGAGATCATCATCTCGCCGAAGATCCGCAGCGCCTCCCGGGTGGCCACCGAGTCGTCGAAGTTCACCCCGGCGTTGCTGCGGTACTCCGTCACCGCCCGCTCCGCCTCCTGCTTCGCCTCCTCCGCCGCGGCCTGCATGTAGCTCTCGTACTGCATCCGGGCGTACTCGGCGACCCGCCGGGCGTAGTCGTGGGCCTGCGCGATGATCTGCTCGGCCTCCCGCTGCGCCGCCGACAGCAGGTTCACCTCCTTCGCGGCCGGCGTCGGCGCGCCGTTGTCGGCACTCGGGATCACCCCGTGCCGGTGCAGCTCCAGGTGGTCGTTGAGCCGCTCGTTCTCCGCCCGCAGATTCGCCAGCTGGGTGGCCAGCAGATCCAGCTCGTCGGCCACCTGCACCCGGAACCGGTCCACGTCGGCGTGGTCGTAGCCGCGGCGGGTGAACGACGCCGACCCGAACTCCCACCGGCGCACCCGGTCGGCGCTGAGGCGCACCTGCGCCACACCGTGGGTCACCTGGCCCTCATACCTGCTGATCGGGGTCGCGCTCATCGAGCTCCTCCGGAATCGTCAGGGGCGGTCATCGTCCGGAAGGCCGGCCCGTACCAGTGCTTGCCGAAACCCTCGTGGTGCAGCTGACCCGGCTGGTAGCCGGCCTTGGACAGCGCCGCCACCGAATGGCTCACCATCTCGTCGGAGCCGCACACGTACACGTGCCGCGACCGCCAGTCCCCGTCGGCCAGGACCTGGTCGGCCACCTGCACGAACTCACCCGGCCGCCGCGGATCGGCGCCCGCCACGTACGTCACCCGCAGCCACGGGTACGACGCGGCGAACTTGTCGATCGCCTCGCTGTCGTAGAACTCCAGCCGGGACCGGGCCCCCACGTACAGGTCCACCCGGCGGCCCACGCCCTCCGCGGCGACCTGCTCCAGCAGGGACTTCACCGGCGCCCAGCCGGTGCCACCGGCCAGCAGCAGCAGATCCGACGAGCCGGCCTGCCACAACGTCAACCGGTCACCCACCGGCGCGGCCAGGTGCAACTGGTCGCCCACCGCGCACCCGTACACCAGCCGCGACGACACCGCGCCGCCCGGCGCGGCCCGCACGTGCAGCTCCAGCGTCCCGTCGGGGCGCGGCGCGTTCGCCGGCGAGTAGTAACGCCACGACCGCACCGCCGGGTGCGACACCCCGATCGACTGGCCGGGGGTGAACTGCAGCAGGTACTGCGGCCGCAGCGTGAGCACCGCCACGTCGAACGTGCGCCGCTCGTGCCCGAGGATCTCCGCCACCCACCACGGTGGGGACTTCGTCTCCGCCGCCTGCGCCGAGTCCATCATCACCTGCGCGACCAACCCGTACGCGGCCGCCCAGTCGGCGGCCAGCTCGTCGGTCCACGCCTCGCCGGAGAAGTGCCGCAGCGTCGCGAGCAGCGCCTCACCGACCGCCGGATAGTGCTCGGCGCGCACCGCGAACTTGCGGTGGTCCGCGCCGAGGTCCTGGAGGAACCCGACGAGCTGGTCCACCTGGTCCACGTGGGACACGATGTGCCCCAGCGCGTTCACCAGGCGGTCCCGCTGCCCGGCCATGTTCGTGGGGAACATCTGCCGGGTCTCCGGGTACGCCAGGAACAGTGTCGAATAGAAGTAGAGCGGGACCTGGTCGCCGTGCGCGGCGACCAGGGACCAACTCTGCTTGAGCCGCCCTGCGTCCACGCTCAGGCGTTCCCCGACGACACGACCTGGTCCTGGACCTGACCCAGCACGACGTGCACGTCGGCGATCACGTCGGCCGGCACCCCCAGCTCGACCAGCGTCGCGGTCAGGTGCTCGCCGACCTTCACGTAGTGCGCCACCGGGATGTTCAGCGGCTGGTGCGCCTCGGCCAGGCCGCGGCCCGCGTACTCGTTCGGGCCGCCGAGGACCACGGCGAGCATCAGCGCCAGGTGCCGCCGCTGCTCGGGCATGTTCACGTCGGTGAAGTAGCCGGCCAGGTCCGGGTCGGCCAGCACCTTGTCGTAGAACAGCTCCACCGCGGCCTTCACCGCGGCGGCGCCGCCGATGCGCTCGTAGTGGGAGATCGGGGTGGTCTCTTCGGTCACCGTCATGGTGGTTCCTTCCGGGAGGGGGCAACGCGACCAGCGCCGCGGAGGGGCAGCCCGCACGCGTCGCACCGGCTCCACCGAACGGCCACGCGCAAGCGACCGTGTCGGACCATAGCGTGCCCGCCGAAACGGTTCAGCCCTGCCCTATCGGATTCCCGACATCCGTCGATCACGGACAGTCAACATCCCCGGCGAATCGCTCGCGGGACGCGAGCGCACCGCCACGCTGGGTGGATGCCACCTCCACCGCATCCCGTGCACGGTCCCTTTCGGACAGCCCCGGCCGGCCCTCCAGCAAGGTGCCGTTTCCGCACGTCACCGTCACCCCACCCGGCCGGCGGCCGTGCTCACCCGGGAACCGGCGCACCCGGCCGACCGGCCGACACGCCCTGTGATCGAAAAAGGGACCACGCCGTACCCGTTTTGGGCGTGGCGTGGCCCCGAAGACCCGTGACGAGCGACTCAGCCCGCCCGGCGGCGCGCACGCCGCGCCGCCAACTCGTCACCCACCGACTCGGACTCCGCCTCCACCGGCGGCGCCGCCGGCTCCGGCTGGCCACCCACCGGCTCCGCCGGCAGATGCGACAGCGAACCCTCGATCTCCTTGAACGCGCCACCGATCGCGATGCCGAACACCCCCTGGCCGCCCTGCAACAGGTCGACGACCTCCTCCGGCGACCGGCACTCGTACACCGTCGTCCCGTCCGAGATCAACGTGATGCCCGCCAGGTCCTCCACCCCGCGCGACCGCAACGCGTCGATGGCCTTCCGGATGTTCTGCAACGACACCCCGGCGTCCAACAGCCGCTTCACGACCTTCAACACCACCAGGTCGCGGAAGGAGTACAACCGGGACGTCCCCGAACCGGACGCGTCCCGCACGCTCGGCACCACCAGACCCGTCCGGGCCCAGTAGTCCAACTGCCGGTAGCTGATGCCGACGGCGTGACACGCCGTCACACCCCGGTAGCCCACGTCACCGTCAATGACCGGGTCGGGCAGCTGCTCCGTAGTCGGACCAGGATCTCGCGGCTCGTGCATCCGGACAACCTCCCCGCCCGTGCGGTGCCACGCCGTCTCCCCGTGCGCGCACCCCTCGACACCGCAACCCTAGCGCCGGCGCCGGACGTTGACCCGCAGGAGACACCGCGACACGCCGCACCGCCACCGGAAGATCACCGACGGCGGTCAGCCGTCACCCACCGTGACAACCGCCGCCGCACCGGAACCGGCCCACCGGCCGGCCACCTCAGCCCGCGAAATCCTCCGGACGCACCTGCTCCAGGAACTCCCGGAACTTCTCCACCTCGTCCTCCTGCTCGTCCGGGATCACGATCCCCGCCTCGGAGAGGACCTGCTCGGCACAACGAATCGGCGCACCGACCCGCAACGCCAACGCGATCGAATCGCTCGGCCGCGCCGACACCCGAACGCCGTCACCGATCAACAGATCGGCGTAGAAGACGTTCTCCTTCAACTCGGTGATCTCCACCGCGTGCAACGGCGCCTGCAACGCCGCCAGCACGTCCCGCAACAGATCGTGCGTCAACGGCCGCGCCGGCTTCACACCTTGCTGCTCGTAGGCGATCGCCGTCGCCTCGACCGCGCCGATCCAGATCGGCAGATAGCGGTCCCCCTCGACCTCCCGCAGCAGGACGATCGGCTGGTTGCTGGGCAGCTCCACCCGAACTCCGACCACGCTCAGCTCGCGCACCGCCGCCTCCGTGTCGTTGTCACCTACGCCCGCACCGCGCCCTTCCCTGCACGGTACACGGACCGCGACACGGGAGTCCCATCCGCTACGTGCACCACGCCTCGCCGCAACGGGTTACCCCGGCAAGCCTACGACACGCTTCCCGGAACAGATCTTTCCGCGCCCACGCACGACGAAGGCCGGGCGCCCCCACGACACCCGGCCCCCACCACCTCACCGACCCAACGTCGACCGCAGCCCCACCCGCACCAACGCCGCGTGCAACTGCTGCGACAACGCCACCAACTCCCGCGCCGTCTCCGCCGCCCGCGCCCGCGCCGCCGGATCCGACTGCCGCGCCAGCGGCGCCACCAACTGCGCGAACAGACCGACCTCCCGGTCCGCCGCCGTCCGGTACGCCCGCAGGTGCCGCGGCTCCAAGCCGTACGCCGCCAGACCCGCCACCGCCCGCGCGATGATCAACGCGTCCGCGTCGTACCAGCCCGGCGGATCCGACACCAGCACACCGAGCCGCTCCAACTCGGCCAACGTCGACTCGTCGACACCGCTGCGCGAGATCAGCTCCGCCCGACCCAGCCGCATCTCCGACGACGACTCGGCGGGCTCCGCCGCATCCCGACCCGGCACCTCACCACCGGGACCCACCGCCACCAGATTCGGCCGCTGCCGACCCGGCGCCGCACCCGACGAATCCCACTCCGCCAACTGGTCCCGGATCACCCGCAACGGCAGGTACTGGTCCCGCTGCGCGGTCAACACGAACCGCAACCGCGCCACGTCGTCCCAGCTGAACTTCCGGTATCCCGCCGGCGTCCGCTCCGGCTCCACCAGGCCCTCGGCCTCCAGGAACCGCAACTTCGAGATCGTGACGTCCGGAAACTCCACCCGCAACTGCGCCAGCACCTCGCCGATGCTCATCAGCGGCATCGCGGATGAGCGCGGCGGATCGTTCGCCGCCCCGGGCGACGTCGAAGCCGCAGGCCCGTTCACCCCCGGCCGGCCTCCTCCGGACGCGGACCGGCGATGAACACCACCCGGAACTTGCCGATCTGCACCTCGTCGCCGTTGCTCAGCGTCGCCGCCTCGACCCGCTCCCGGTTCACGTACGTGCCGTTCAGGCTGCCCACGTCCCGCACCGTGAACGTGCCACCGTCCCGGTGGAACTCCGCGTGCCGCCGCGACACCGTCACGTCGTCGAGGAAGATGTCACTGTCCGGGTGCCGGCCGCTCGTCGTCACATCGTGGTCCAACAGGAACCGGGCGCCCGCGTTCGGACCCCGGCGAACCACCAGCAACGCCATCCCGGGCGGCAACGAGCCGGACATGCGGCTCGGCACCACATCGGTGTCCGGACCCTCCAGCACTTCGTCGAGCGAACCGAGATTGAGCGTCGAAGTGACGTCGAGCGGGGGGAACTCGTCGTCTGGGCGCGTCATGGGGACCACCTCACGGATCTGTTTCGGTCGGCGTCGGGCAATGGCGGGTCTGGCCGCCGGGCATACCCACACCCGGCGGCTGGCTCCCCGTGCCGGGAAGGCGCATTCCGCAACGCTCAAACTATTGGTTCTCGGTCAACTGGGCGAGCCTAGCCAGCGCCGAAAAACAGGGCAACCGGACGCGCGGACACGAGCCCGCCGCCCGGAACGCACGAACTCAGCTCTCGGTGAGCTCGCGGTACGCACCAGCGGTCAACAAACCCTCGACCGCCGCCGGATCATCCGGAGTGATCTCCACCAACCACCCCGCACCGTACGGATCCGTGTTGATCACCTCAGGGGTGTCGGCCAACGCCTCGTTGCGCGCCGCCACCGTGCCGCTCAACGGCGCGTAGATCTCCGACACGCTCTTCGTCGACTCGATCTCACCCAGCGACTCACCCGCCGCCACCACCGCGCCCTCGTCCGGCAACTGGACGAACACGATGTCACCCAGGGCGTCCTGCGCGAAGTGCGTGATGCCGATCCGGACGGCGCCGCCGTCCCCACCAGCCACCCACTCGTGCTCGGCGGTGTACCGCAGATCCTCAGGAATCACCAGCTGCGTCCTTCGTCATCGGTGCACCGGGGGGAAACCGGCGCGGCCGCGACCGGTCAGGAGACCGGCCGGGCGTGTTCCAGCTTGATCGGCGCGTGCAGCTGCGAAACCTCCACAGCCTCACTGTCCTCCGGCGTCACGTTACCGCCGTCCTCCTCCACCGATGCGACCACCCCGCCGGGAATGTTCAACGCCGTACGCAGCGTCGGCGGATCACCGATGACCAAGATCACGAACGGGCCGCTCAACCGCCGCCCGTCCACCACCAGACCACCACCCGGCTCATCCACGAAATACGTCGACGCGATGATCCGCACCGCCGTACCGTCCGAGCCCGCGATCTGCATGGCCTCCGCGCCCGCGCCCCGCAACTCCTGCACCGCGTCCAGGATCCGCGCCGCCGAGACCGCCTTGTCCGGACCCGCGAACCGCACCGACAGACCCGGCCCCACCGCCGGCAACGTGCCCGCCAGGATGCCCAGCTCGTCCGCCCGCCGCGTCGCCTCCTCCAGCGCCGCCTGCCGACCCTGCTCACCCGACCGCAACTGCCGCTGGCTCTCCTCCAACGCCTCGATGTCCTGCCGCAGCCGCCGCTCCCGCGAATCCAGATCCGACGAGATCCGAACCAGGTCCTCCTCCCGCGTCGCCGCGAGGGTCGGATCCGTCGACGTCGTCTTCAACTGCACCACCAGGGTGAAACCCAGCAACGCCAGCAACACCGCGATCATCGCGCCCGCCGACGTCAACCGCCGCGACACCGGCACCGGCTTCGCCTCCGCCGCACCACCGTCGGCGGCCGCGACCTCGCTCGACGCCCCCGGCTCCTCCGCCGGCGACGGCACGTCCTCCTGCTCGACCGGCCCGGCCGGCGCCAACGGACTCAACTCGTCCGGATCCGGCGCGTCCGGGCGCGGATCCGGCTCACCGGCCGGCCCCGCCGGCCGCTCCGGCTCCGCCGGCTGCGGCCAACCCGTGCCCGTCTCCCTGTGCTCCTCGCTCATCGCCACAAACCTACGCCCGGAACAGGTGCCGGCGGATCGCCGCCACGTTTCCGAAGATGCGCACCCCGAGCACGACCACCACACCGGTGGACAACTGACCGCCCACCCCCAACTGGTCACCGAGGTACACGATCAGACCCGCCACCAGCACATTCGAGATGAACGACACCACGAACTGCTTGTCGTCGAAGATCCGGTCCAGCTTCGCCCGCACCCCGCCGAACACGGCGTCGAGCGCCGCCACCACGGCGATCGGCAGGTACGGCTGCAACGCCGCGGGCACCGTGGGATCCAGATACACCCCGAGCACCACACCGGCGAGCAACGCCAGCACCGCGATCATCGGCCACCTCCGGAGGGGCTCGAAGAGGTCCCCGGACCGGACGGCCCAGGACGTGCCGAACCGGCGACACCCGAACCCGACGGGCTCGGACTCACCGAAGGCTCGGCGTAGCGTAGCCGTGGCTCCGGAGCCGCCGGCAGGGTGAGGTTGTCCGCGTCCTTCACTCCGAACGTCAACCCGTTCGTCCGCGCCACGTAACGCATCAGCTCCGCCGCCTCACTGCCGTCGAACCGCTTCCGCATCGAGCCCGGCCCGATCGCCGACACCTCGTACGGACCCGTCACCGGCCGGTAGTCCACCAGGATCGCCTCTCCCGCCTGGCGGATCGTCGACGTCGCCGTCAACCGCTGCCCGTTGATGGCCACCGCCTCCGCGCCCGCCGCCCACAGCGCGTTCGCCACCTTCTGCAGGTCGGAGTACAACACCCGCGACGGCCCCGCGTCCGCACCGGTCACCGCGTCCTGATCCCGCGGCGCGTCCGCCAGGCGCACCACCACACCGTCACCGCGCACCCGGCCCAGGCCCGTGCCCGCCTCCAGGTTGCGCAGCCGCGACGCCTGCGACCCGCTCAACGCCGCGTCCCGCTGCCGGCCGACCTCCTCGCGCAGCTGGTCCGCCCGCGCGGTCAACCGGTCCGTCTCGGCCTCCCGCTGCTTGATCTCGGCGATCAGCCCGGCCCGCGCCTTCGCCCGGCCCGGCTCCTCCGCCATCGTCTCCCGATAGGCCACCGCGAACAGGAACCCGATCACCAACAGCACCACCACGCTCACCGGCCGCGCCAGCACCCGCCGCAGCCGTGACGGCGGCACGGTGGCGCGCCGGGCCGCGGCGTCGCGGTAACCCGGATCGAGGGGGTTGCGGAACAGGTCGGTGAGGAAGTCCGGCGCGTACACCCGCGCCGACGGGTCGCGGTCGCGGTCGCCGTCGCCCGGCCGCGCCACCGTCATGCCGCCGCTCCCGCGCGTCGCGCCCGGACCAGGCGGGCGACCTGCACCACGTACATCGCGCCGGCCACCCAGTAGAGCACCAGGCCCCACCAGGCCAACCCCCACCCGATCGCGCCCGCCGCGGTGGCGACGCTCTCGGCGGCGGACGCCAGCAGCAGAATCGGGAACGCGGCCAGCAGGAGGAACGTGGCGGTCTTGCCCACGTAGTGCACCGGCGGCGGGCCGTAGCCGTAGCGGCGCAGCACACCCAGCGAGCCGAGCAGCAGCAGCTCGCGCGCCAGCAGCGCGCCGGTGAACTGCCACGGCACGATCTCGCGTGCGGTGAACGCCAGCAGCGTGGCCAGGATGTAGAGCCGGTCGGCGAGCGGGTCGAGCAGCTCGCCCAACCGGCTGACCTGGTGGAGGCGGCGCGCGACCCAGCCGTCCACCCAGTCGCTGGTGCCGCCGATCGCCAGCACCACGATGGCGGCCACGTCGGCCTTGACCACCAGGAACAGGTAGAGGAAGAGCGGGACACCGACGAGCCGGACGAAGCTGATCAGGTTCGGCAGGGTGAGGACACGGTCCCCCACGACCTCCGCCGCACCGCCGGTAGCCGGGTGCTCCGATGGAGCCGGCCGACGCGACACCGAACCTCCCTTCGCAGCACGGTCCGGCGGCCGAGTGAACGACCGCCGCGGGAACGTGCGCGTTGCCGGCCGGTCAGACGCCGGCGCCCTCTGCGATCCCGGGCTGGGACCTCCCCCTCGCGGCCCAGGATCGCGTCGATCATGGGCCGGCCAGTTGCGCTGCCACTATATCGGGCTCCCCCGGCCCGCTCCGGGCCCCGCGCTGCGCCGGTGCTCAGCTCTGCGGTGTGTGCGGCGCCACACCACCGCTAAGGCATCCTAGGACACTAGCTGAATGCGGTGGGCGCGCCGAGGCGGGCTGGGCCCGGGTGGGTCAGGCGGTGCGGGCCGTGGAGTCGGCGGCGGCCTGCGGAGTGCTCATCGACGTGGCCTGACCGAACGCCAACAACGCCAGCAGCAGCTCGTGCTGCACCCGGTTGGGCATGCGGTCCAGCACCGCCTGGACCGCATGGTGCCGCCGCTCCGTGAGCTCCCGCAGCAGGGTCTCCGCCGCGGCGGTGGGGATCAGGCGCACCTCGCGCCGGTCCCGTGGGTCGGGCGCCCGGCGCAGCAGGCCGACGGCCTCCAGCCGGTCACAGAGCCGGCTCGCCGACGAGGGCACCACGTCGAGCAGCTCGGCCAGCCGGTTCACGTTCGTGCGCGGGTGCGCCATGATCAGCGACAGCACCCGCAGCTGGGTCGGCGAGACGCTGACGGCGTGCCGGGAGGTGGCGGAGTCGAGCACACCGATGAGCGCCTCGGCCGCCGCATCGATGGCCGCGGCAAGATTCGGAGGTCGCTCCACCCGGTGTCCCCTGCGATCGTCCCGCTCGTGTTCCCCCGCCGGTCCGTCACCGCCCGCCGACGTCGCCGTCCGGCGGGCGGGAACCGCGCCAGTCCAGGCAGACGACGACCGCGTCGTCGCGGAGGTCCGCGTCGGCGTGGTACGCGTGCAGTTCGCGCATCACCGTACCAACTGCCTCGGTCGCCGGCTGCAGCCGAGTGGACCGCATGGCGCGCGCCATGGCCCGGTCCCCGTACGGCTCCAGGCCGGCCGGCTCGGCCGCGTAGACCCCGTCGCTGACCACGAAGAGCCGGTCCCCCGGCTCCACGGCGAACTCCTGCACGTCGTAGCGGGTCTCGGCGAACATGCCCAGCGGCAGTTGCTGCTCCAGCGCGATCGGCGTGACGGTCCCGCCGCGCAGGCACAGCACGTGCGGCGAGCCGGCGTCCACGGCCCGCACCACGCCCCGCCGGTTGTCCAGCTCCAGCAGCAGCGTGGCCACGTGCCGGCTCCCCCGGTGCTGGTAGAAGATGGTGTCCGAGGCCAGCTCGGCCTGCTCCACCAGGCTGCCGCCGGAGCGTCGCGCGTTGCGCATCGCGTTGACGGTCACCGCCGTGAGCAGCGCGGCGGTCAGCCCGTTGCCGGCGCCGTTGAGCACCGTGACGGTGAGCCGGTCGCCGTCGACCGACCAGTCGAAGTGGTCCCCGCCCACCGTGTACGCCGGTTCGAGCTGCCCGGCCAGCACGTAGTCGCCGTGCGTGACGCTGCGCCCGGGCAGCAGGTCCCACTGCATCTCGGCGGCCATGGTGAGCCGTTCCCGGCGGCGCGCGCGCCGGTAGCGGTCGGTCTCCCGGTCCGCCGCCCGCAGCGCCACCGCCAGTTCGCCCGCGGCGTCCCGGGCCGCCTCCACCGTGGCGGAGTCCGGTGCGGCCGGCAGCTCGACCATCAGCACACCCAGCCGCTCCCCCCACGCCGACAGCGGCAGGTAGGCCCGGCACCGGCCGTTCTCGGCGGTGTCCAGCACCGGCTGCTGGCTGCTGAAGCAGCGCTTCGCGACGCCCTGGCAGGCGAGGAAGCCGCCCTCGGGCAGCTCCGGGTCCAGCACCGGCCAGAGGCCGGTGAACCGGTAGTCGGCGACGAACACCTCGGTCCGCGACGCGTCGAGCACCCGGCGGAGCGCCGCGTCGGCGGCCTCCGCCAACTGGTCGGGGGGCGCGGCGCGCAGGGCGCGCGACACCGCTCCGGACGCGTCCGGCATGCTGACATCCTCCGATGGCGACTATTGCTGTAGGGCAAGCATCATACGGAGGCCCGCCGACACCGGTACGCGCCGGCTCCAACCTGCGCCGATCGCGGGTGGGCGGCCCGCGTCAGTCGGCCGGCTTGACCGCCAGCGCGCCGTAGAACGCGTCCGGCACCGGCGCCGGGACGCCGGCCGGCCGCCACCGCGCCACCGGCACGATACCGTCGGCCGTCGGCTGCCAGCGGCCCAGCAGCGGCCCGAACCGCGCGGGCGCCCGCATCCGGAACGCCGGCCCCATCATGGCCAGCGCCTCCGGGTACGCCGCGAGCTCCTCGCTGTCGAAGTCGATCGCCAGGAAGCTGCCCGGCGCGACCGCCTCGTACAGCTCGTCGAGGGTGCGGGCGAGCGTGTCGTCGTCGAGGAACGCGGCCAGCCCGAGGAAGACCACCCCGACCGCTCTCCTCCCCCACCCCGGCACGAACCGGTGCAGTTGGGCCGGATCGACGGTGCCGATGTCGGTGGCGTCGCCGTAGCCGTAGCCGGCGCGGTCGCTGTCGGCCAGCAGGCGCTGGCCCAGCCGGACCGTCACCGGGTCCACGTCCGTGTAGAGCACGGTGGCGTCCGGGGCCACCTCGTGCACGTTCCCGCAGGTGGGCACGCCCGCCCCGAAGACCAGGAAGTTGTCCACCCCGGCGTCGGCGATCGCCCGGACCGCCCGGCCGAGGAAGTCGCGCAGCGAACGGAAGATCTCCGCGCACGGCCCGTACGCGCCCTCGAAGGCGCCGGCCGCGGCCACGTCGACCGGGTGGTGGTGCTCGCCCCCGAGCCAGTGGTCGATCATGCGGGCGGTGCTCGGCTGGTCGGGCTCGGCCATCGAAGAGGCTCCCTTTCCCCGGCGACGGTCGCCAGCGTACCCACGGCTCGGCTCGCGCGGTATCGCCTCGGCGACGCCCCGGCTGCCGCGATACTGACCGCGGGCGCCGACGGCGAGGAGGGCACGGCGTGAACTCGGCGAACGGCGCGGCGGTGGTGGTGGGTGTGGACGGTTCGGAGCCGTCGCGCCGGGCCGTGCGGCTGGCGGCGCAGGAGGCGGCCCGGCGACAGCGGCCGCTGCGGGTGGTGCACGGCTTCATCTGGCCGCTGCTGCGCGTACCCGTGTCGGCGCCGGCGGGGGCACCACCCGGCGGCGGCCTGCGGCACCAGGCCGAGGAGTTGGTCGCCGCGGCGGTCGCCGAGGCCGGGTCGGCCGCGCCCGGGCTGCGGGTCTCCGGCGAGATCATCGACGGGGAGGCCGCGGCGGTGCTGCTCGGCGAGTCCCCGGCCGCCACGATGATCGTGCTGGGCGACCGCGGCCTGGGCGGTTTCGCCTCCCTGGTGGTCGGCTCGGTCGCGATCCAGGTCGCCTCCTACGCCGACTGCCCGGTGCTGGTCGCCCGCGGCACGGCACGCCCGACCGGCCCCGTGGTGGTCGGGGTGGACGGCTCCACACTGTCCCGCGCCGCGGTGGACTTCGCCGCCGAGGAGGCCGCGCTCCGGGACACCCGGCTGCACACCGTGCACGCCTACACCCACCCGGCCTCCGCCGGCCCCGGCGACATGCAACCCCTGGTGTACGAGGAGAGCGAGCTGCGCGGCGAGGAGGACCGGGTGCTGGCCGACTCGCTGACCGGCCTGGCCGAGCGCCGGCCCGACGTGCCGGTCACCCGGGCCGTGGTGCACGCACGGCCGGCCGCCGCGCTCGTCGAGGCGTCCCGCGAGGCCCAGCTGCTGGTCGTCGGCCGGCGGGGCCGGGGCGAGCTGACCGGCCTGCTGCTCGGCTCGGTGAGCCAGGCGGTGCTGCACCGCGCCGACTGTCCGGTGGCGGTCGTCCGCGCCCCCGACTGAACGGTTGGCCGGGGCCCCGGCGGGTAGACCGTACGGTCAGCCACAGCGACCGGAGGAGGCAGCGATGCCAGGACCACGGCCGGGCAGCAACGCGTACGACAAGGAACGCGCGCGGCTGCGCGATCTCATCGAGCAGTCCGGGCGGGCCGCCGACCAGGAGGCGAACCAGGTCGCGAACCGGACTCTCCAGGACGACCGCGGCCAGCGGGGCATCGTACGGGGCGAACGGACGTTCGGGCCCAAGGGCGAGCGCGAACCGGGCGACCCGAAGTGAGGGCCGCTCCCGTGGTCGACGGCGCCATCGCGGGCGCCGTCGGCAGCGCCGCGTTGAACGTCGTCAGCTTCCTGGACATGGCGCTGCGCGGACGCCCCGCGAGCAGCACACCCGAGCAGACCGCCGGCAAGCTGGCCGACGCGGCCCACGTGGACCTCGGGCCCGGGGAGAAGGCGGCGAACCGCCGCTCCGGGCTCGGGCCCGTCATCGGCTACGGCACGGGCATCGCCGCCGGCGCGCTGTTCGGCGTGCTGGCCGCCCGCCGCCGGGTCCCGCTGCCGCTGGCCGTGGGGATGCTCGGCGGCGGGGTGATGGCCACGTCCGACGGTTCGCTGGCCGCGCTGCGCATCAGCGACCCGCGGACGTGGAGCAGCAAGGACTGGCTGTCGGACGTGGTGCCCCATCTGGCGTACGGAGCGGCGGCCGCAGCCACCTGGCGGAGGCTGCGGCCGGCGTCACGGCAGGGTTGATCAGCCGTGCCGGTCGCTCTCGTCGTCGGCCACCGGCTCGCCGGCCGGGCCGTACGGCGACACCTGTCCCTTCGGTACCGGCCGCCCCACGTCCGCGTTCGAGCTGCCGCCCTTGCCGTGCGGCCCCCTGCTCCCGGCCTGGGGAATGAGTTCCCGGCTGTCCTGGCTGGTCGCGCCCTTGTCGTTGCGGCGCAGTTCCTCCTGCTGCGGCTTGACCACAGGTCTCTCCTTCCGGTGGCGGCGCACGGCGTGGGCCGCGCACGTGAGCTGGGTACCCGCCGCCACCGGGCGCATTCCGGCTGGGCGCCGGGGCGTCTGGCCCGGCACCGGGTGGGTATCCCCACCGGATGCCAGACGATCGGAACGTGGCGCGGGCGCTGCTGGACCGGCAGTCCCGGACCTACGCGGAGGAGGCCGGGATCGGCCTCGCCGACCGGCCCGGCCCGCTCTACCAGCTGCTCGTGCTCACCACGCTGCTGAGCACCCGGATCCGGGCGTGCGTGGCGATCGCCGCGGCCCGGGAGCTGTTCACGGCCGGCTGGCGCACCCCGCAGGCCATGGAGGCGGCGAGCTGGCAGGACCGCGTCGACGCGCTCGGGCGGGGTCACTACCGCCGCTACGACGAGCGGACCGCCACCATGCTCGGCACCGGAGCCCGGCTCTGCCTCGACCGGTGGCACGGTGACCTGCGCCGGATGCACAAGGAGGCCGACGGTGACCGGACCGTGCTGCGCCGGCTGCTCACCGAGTTCCCCGGCATCGGCCCGACCGGCGCGGACATCTTCCTCCGCGAGGCACAGGCCGTCTGGCCGGACCTGCGCCCGTACGCCGACCGGCGGACCCTGGCCGGTGCGCGCCGGCTGGGCCTGCCGGCCAACCCCGGCGGCCTGGCCGGGCTGGTCGGCGAGGCCGACTTCGGGCGGCTGGCGTCGGCGCTGGTGCGGGTGGCCCTCGGCGAGGAGTCGGCCGGCGAGATCAGCCGGACCGCCGCGGCCCGCTGAGCCGGCCGGGCGTCACTTGGCGGGGCCGGGCTTCGTCAGGTTCCAGGCGAGCGCCGAGGCGAGCAGGGCCAGCAGCACCACGCCACCGGAGATGCCGCCGCCCTCCCCGCCGCTGCTGCGGTGCCCGGTGGCGCCGAAATAGATCACGGCCAGCCCGGCGAGCACGGTGATGAACGTCCGCAGTCCTCGGTCCTTCACGTTCGAGACGGTACGGCTGCCCGGCGCCCCGAAAGGGCCGTTTCGCGTGCTTGTCCCCCGGTCGGGTGGTCACTCCGCCCGGCAGCCGGCGGCCGGGCCGCGCAGGCGCACCCGGCGGATCGACCGGCCGGACACCTCGACCACCTCGACGGTGAGCCCGGGCAGCCGGATCCGCTCCCCCGGCCCGGCGGGCAGGTGGCCCAGCCCGGCCAGGACCAGCCCGGCCACGGTGGTGTATTCCCGGGTCAGCGGGAAGGTCAGCTGCACGCCGGCGTCGGGCAGGTCGTGCAACGGGAAGTCGCCGGGGAGCAGCAGGGCGCCGTCCGGCTCCCGGACCGCCTCCCGCACGTCCCGGTCGGTCTCGTCGTACAGCTCGCCGACCACCTCCTCGAGCAGGTCCTCCATGGTGACCAGGCCGTCCACGCCGCCGTACTCGTCGATCACCAGGGCGAGCTGCTCGTGGCGCTGGCGCAGGTGCCGCATGGCGTCGGCGACCGGCAGCGTGCCGGGCAGCAGCACCGGTGGCCGGGCGCGCTCCCCGACCCCGGCGCCGTCGGCGTCGACGAGGTCGCGGATGTGCACCACGCCGCACACGTCGTCCAGCCCGCCGGGGCCGGTCACGGGCGCCCGGGAGCGGCCGGTGGCGGCCAGCCGTCGCATGGCGTCCGCCGCGGTCAGCTCCGCCGGCAGGAACGTCACGTCGCGGCGGGCCACCAGGATCTCCCGCAGGGTACGGCCGGCGATGTCGAACGCCCCGGACAGGATCTCCCGCTGCTGCGCGGAGAGGCCGCGCTGGCTGACCAGCATTTCCCGCAGCTCCTCCTCGGTCACCTCCTGCCGGTTGGCGCGGGGATCGCCGCCGGCCAGCCGGACCAGCACGTCGGTGGCCCGGCTGAGCAGCCACACCGCCGGGCGGGACACCCGGGCGAGCAGCTCCAGCGGTACGGCGCTGAGCAGCGCCCAGCGTTCCGCCGACTGCATGGCCAGCCGCTTCGGGGCCAGCTCGCCGACGACCAGCGTCACGAAGGTCAGCAGAATCGTCACCAGCACCACGGCCACCGGGCGGGCGGCCCGGCCGAGGAAGCCCAGCGGGCCGACCAGCGGCTCCGACAGCGACACGGCGGCGGCCGCCGAGGCGAGGAACCCGGCCAGGGTGATGCCGAGCTGGATGGTGGCCAGGTAGCGGTTCGGCTCCCGCGCCAGCCGGGTCAACCGCGCCCCGGTGCGCCCCGAGCGCCCCAGCCGCCGCAGCTGCGCCTCGCGCAGCGTCACGATGGCCATCTCGCTGCCCGACAGCGCCGCGTTGACCAGCACCAGGACCAGCACCAGGGCGAGCTGGCCGGCCATCAGTCGGTCTCCAGGTCGTCCAGGGAGATCGCGTGGGTCATCAGCCACCGGGCCAGGGCGCCCATCCCGAACAGCCACAGCGGCGCCGACTCGGTGGTGCCGTTCGTGGCGAAGATGGCGAACCGCAGGTCCGGTGCCCGGTACGCCTCGATGCGCCACCGGTGGTTCCTGTCCCGCCAGACCGCGGAGGGGTCCATGGCGTCACCGTAGGTGACCGGGCCGGGCAGCCGGTGCCGCTTGGCTCACCCGCCCGGGACCACGTACCCACCGAACAGGGCGGCGAGGGCGGTCACCGCGACCGACAGGAGGATCCCGCCGAGCAGCAGCCCGCCGAGGCCGGCCCAACCCGAGCGGCGCGGCCGGGCTGCCGGCACGTCGCCTCGCCAGCGTTCCAGGTGCAGCCAGGCCAGCACGCCGAGACCGAACGGCAGCAGGCCGATCCAGAGCCAGAACCAGCGGGTACCGGCCACCGGCGGCGGCCCGGCGACCAGCATGAGCAGCCAGCCGACGCCGATCGTCAGGGCCAGCATCCCGGCCGCGTTCGCCAGCGCGTCGGCGAGGGTGTCGCCGCCGTGGGTGGTGGCGTCACGCCGGGGCGGCCCAGATCAGCCAGCACAGCACCACCGCGAGGGGAAGCGCCCGGCGGCGCAGCCACGACCGGTCGGCCAGGGCGGCGCGGGGCGGGGCGATCATGCGGTCACCCTCGCATCCCGGCGCAACGCTCACCCGCCCGGGTGGACCACCTCACGGGCGTCGTCGGGCAGCCGCCGCGTGGCGCCCCGCCGGTCCAGCAGTTCCAGCAGCGGCACCGCCACGCGGCGGGTGGTCTCGAGGGCCTGCCGGGCGGCGCTGAGCGTGAACGGCTGCGGCAGCCCGGCGAGCACCCGCACCGCGTCGTCCAGGGCGCCGGGCAGCAGCACCACGTTGTCGGCGAGCTTCAGCAGGGCGCCAGCGCGCACGGCCGCCCCGATCTCCCGGGGGCCGAGGCCGAGGTCGGCGAGGCGGTGGGCCTCGGGGGCCTGGAACGGGCGGTCGCCGTACTCGGCCCGGACCCGGGCCACCGCCCGGGCCACCGGTTCCGGCAGCGCGTCGCCGGATGCGGCGGTCACCCGGCCGGCGCGCAGCCGCAGCGGCGGTCGCAGCAGCGCCTCCACCAGCGCCCGGTCCGGCAGGTCGAGGCGGTGCCGCAGCACGTCGACCGGCACGCCGGCCGCCAGGGGCTGCTCGCGGGCGTACCGGGCGACCTCCTCGACGAGCCGGCGGCCCAGCTCCCGCCAGTGGTCGGGGTCGGCCAGCCAGTCCCCGGCGACCGGGGCGGCGCCGGCCGGCACACCCATCCGGGTCAGCTCACCGGCGCGGACCAGGCGCCGCCGGCGCAACTCCCCGGCCAGGTCCGGCCGGCCGTCCAGCCCCGCCAGCACCGCAGCCCGGGCGGCGGCCGCGCCCCGGCGGCGCAGCGGCGGCGGGTCCCCGTCCAGCACCGTCACCCCGCCGCTCACGTGGTGCCGGCCCGGGTCGCGCAGCAGCGCCCGGTCGCCGATCAGCAGCGGCAGCGGGCGGGCCAACCGGAGCCGGACGGTGTCCGGGCCGAGCGGGCGGACCCGGGCGGGCACCGCGGCCGAGCCGGCGTGCAGGGTGAGGGTGGGCGGCAGGTCGGCGGCCGGATCACCGGCGAGCCGGACGTCGAGCAGGTCGGTGCCGCGGAACCGGCCGGGGCTGAGCAGGGCGTCGCCGCGGGCCACCCGGTCGCGGGGCAGCCCGCGCAGGTTCACCGCCACCCGGGCCACCGCGTCGACCTCGACGTGGGCGGTGTTCAGCGCGTGCAGGCCGCGGACCCGGACCGGTTCCCCGGTGGCGGCGAGTTCGAGGGTGTCGCCGACGCGCAGCCGGCCGCCGCCGAGGGTGCCGGTGACCACCGTGCCGCTGCCCCGGACGGTGAACGAGCGGTCCACCCAGAGCCGGACCGGGGCGTCGCGGGCCGGGTCGGGCAGCCGGGCGACCAGCCGGTCCAGCGCGGCCCGCAGCTCGGGCAGGCCCGCGCCGGTGACCCCGCTGACCGGCACCGCCTCCACGTCGCCGAGCGAGGTCGCGGCGATCTCCGCGCGGGCCCGGTAGAGCGCCGGGCCGGGGTCGGCCAGGTCGGCGCGGGTCACCGCGAGCAGCCCGTACGACACCCCGAGCGCGTCCAGCGCGGCCAGGTGCTCCGCGGACTGCGGCATCCAGCCCTCGTCGGCGCCGACCACGATCAGCGCCGCCGGGACCGGCCCGACACCGGCCAGCATGTTCGGCACGAAGCGCTCGTGCCCGGGCACGTCGACGAACGCGATGGTGCCGCCGGAGGGCAGGGTGGTCCAGGCGAAGCCCAGGTCGATGGTCATGCCCCGGCGGCGTTCCTCCGCCCACCGGTCGGGTTCCATCCCGGTCAGCGCCCGGACCAGCGTGGACTTGCCGTGGTCGACGTGCCCGGCGGTGGCCACCACCCACACGGTCAGGCCCCGATCCGCAGGATCGCCGCGCGCACGTCCGGGTCCGCGGCGGCGGGCACGCAGCGCAGGTCGAGCAGGAGCCGGCCGTGCAGCACCCGGCCGAGGATCGGCGGCACACCGGTGCGCAGCGGCTCGGCGTACCGCTCGGGCAGGCTCAGCGCCCACGAGTCGAGTTCGACCCCGGGGGCGCCGCCACCGCCGACCACCGCGGCGCTGGGCACCACCTCGGCCTTGCAGCCGTCCTCGCCGAGCCGGTCGCGGAGCCGCTCGGTGCGGGCGCGCAGCGCGCCCGGCTCGGCGTGCAGGGCCTCCCGGGTCGGGTTGGTCGGCGCGTGCAGGGTGGCGGCGAGGGCGGCCAGGGTCAGCTTGTCGACCCGCAGCGCCCGGGCGAGGGGGTGCCGGCGCAGCCGCTCGACCAGGTCCGCCGCGCCGAGCAGCAGACCGGCCTGCGGCCCGCCGAGCAACTTGTCGCCGCTGGCGGTGACCAGGTGCGCGCCGGCGCGCAGCGTGGTCGCGGCGTCCGGCTCGTCGGGCAGCAGCGGGTCGGGGGCGAGCAGCCCGGAGCCGATGTCGGCGACCACCGGCACGCCCAGGGTGGCCAGCTCGACGACCGGCACCGCCGACGTGAAGCCGGTGACCCGGAAGTTCGACGGGTGCACCTTGAGGACGAACCCGGTGCGCGGGCCGACGGCGGCGGCGTAGTCCGCGAGGGCGGTGCGGTTGGTGGTGCCCACCTCGCGCAGCCGGGCGCCGGTGCTCTCCAGCAGGTCGGGCAGGCGGAACCCGTCGCCGATCTCGACGAGTTCGCCGCGGCTGACCACGATCTCCCGGTCCGCGGCGAGCGCGGTGGCGGCCAGCACCAGGGCGGCCGCGCCGTTGTTGACCACATGCACGGCCGCCGCGTCGGGCACGGCGGCGGCGAGCGCGTCGAGCGCCTCCCGGCCGCGCCGGGCCCGCCGCCCGGTACGCAGGTCCAGTTCCACGTCGGTGTGCCCGGCGGCGGCCACCAGGGCGTCGACGGCGGCCGCCGCCAGCGGGGCCCGGCCCAGGTTGGTGTGCAGGACGACGCCGGTGGCGTTGAGCACCGCCCGGGGCGCCGGCGCGGGCAGGTCGGCCAGCGCCGCGTCGCGTACCTGCTCGGGGGTGAGCTCACCCGCGCGGGCCCGCCGCTGCGCCCGGACGATGGCGGCCTTCACCCGGTCGCGGCCGAGCGTGCCGGCCGCGGCGGCCAGCGCCGCGTCGGCGAGCAGCGCGTCGGTGCGCGGCACCCGCCGCCGCGGGTCGACGTCACGCATCGGGTCTCCCAGGGGACAGCTTGGCGGAGACGGACGGGAATCGAACCCGCCTGGCCCGGGTCCCGGACCACTCCGGTTTTGAAGACCGGGAGGGGCACCAGCCGCCTGAACGCCTCCACCCAGCACCTAACCACATGTGATCTCCGGCCGCCTGCGGAGGGCGGGAAGCGCACCGGATCAGGGCCCGGGCGTCTGGAAGTGGGGTCGTGCCTCGCCGGGAGCGGTGGGCAGGCGGGTGATCGGCGGAAGCACCAGCGCGACGAAGGCGAGGATGCCGATCACCGTGAAGGGCAGGGTGTAGCTCTTGCCGCTGGCGTCGTACAGCAGCGCCGTGAGCAGTGGACCCACCACACCCCCGATGCTCCACGCCACGATCATGGCCCCGTAGATGGCGCCGGCGTTCGGCGTGCCGAAGTAGTCGGCGGCGGTCGCCGGCATGGTGCCGAAGCCGCCGCCGTAGGCGAGGTAGACCAGGGCGGCGAGGACGGCGAACAGCCAGAACGCGGAGGCGTGCGGCAGGATCAGGAAGCAGATGCCCTGCAGGACGAGCATGCCGATGAACGCCGTCATCCGGCCGATCCGGTCGGACAGCCACGCCCAGGCCACCCGTCCGCCACCGTTGAACAGGCCCAGGACGCCGACCAGGCCCGCGGCGGTCGCGGCGCTCACCCCGGCGACCGCCTGCGCGGCGTCCGCGGCCTGGGAGATCAGCGCGATGCCGCAGGTCACGTTGAGCGTGAGGATCAGCGTGAGCAGGTACCACTGCCGGGTGCGCAGCGCCTCGCCGAAGGTGTAGACCCGGGTGCCGGCGACCGCCCGGCCACCGACCGCCGGCGTGAAGCCCGGCACCTGGTAGCCGGCCGGCGGGTCGCGGAAGAACGACGCCCCCAGCAGCACCGCGATCAGGTAGGCGATGCCCAGCGGCAGGAAGACGCTGGTCTTGTGGTCGGTCCCGGCCAGCAGCGCCTTCGCCACCGGCGCGGTGATCACCGCACCGAAACCGAAGCCGGCGACGGCGATCCCGGTGATCAGACCGCGCTTGTCGGGGAACCACTTGCTGAGCATGGCGATCGGCGTGATGTACGCGGCGCCGAGCCCGATGCCGCCCAGCACGCCGTAGGTGAGCAGCAGCAGCCACAGCTGGTCGCTGGACGACACCAGCGACGCGAGCATGGTCCCGACGGCGTAGAGGATCCCGCCGCCCAGCGCCACCGGCCGTGGCCCGCGCCGGTCCTGGATGCGCCCGCCCACCAGGCTGCCGATGAAGATGGTGCCGATCGCCACCTCGAAGGGCAGCACCACCTCGGCCTTGCTCCACCCGAACTCGGCCTGGAGCGGCTTGTTGAACACACTCCAGGCGTAGACGGCGCCCAGCGCGAGCTGGACGAGCACGGCAGCGACGACGAGACCCCAGCGCCCTCGTGTCGGTGGTCGATCTCCCCGCGATCTCGCGGCTGTTGTGGCCATGAGCGGTACCCCCGTATCGGCTCATGGGCCGGCGCCTGTCCTGCCTATCCCCCGTTCGGGCCGGCGCCCGGCCCGCTGACGTCTGGTCCTTGGCTCTCCCGCCGCCGCGCCCGTTCCCGCTGCGGCACCACGGTGTACTTCGGATCCCTGGCCGAGGCGACCCCGCCGCGGAAGATGCCGAACCGGGTGCAGACGGACGCGGCGAGCAGCGCGCCGCCGGCGAGCCCGGAGAGCACCCGGTTGCGGCGCCCGACCAGCGCGCCGACGACCCCGGCGGCGGTGAGCGCCCGCCCGGCGCGCAGCAGCTTCCCGGCGGCGCCGGTCGCGTAGGGCTCGCTGAGCAGACCCAGGCGGTTCTCCACCCGGTGCGCGCCCCACAGCTCCAGCGCCGCGCCGGCCACGGCGAGACGCCGCGCCGGCCCGGCCTGCCCGGTGGGCGCCGCCAGCAACCCGACGCCGGCCCCGCTGGCCAGCGCGCTGCCCGCGAAGATGACCGGCAGTTCCGGGTACGCCTCGTGCCAGGACGGCACCGCCGTGTCGGCGAGCAGCACCCCGGTGTACGTGGCCAGGGCGGGGGCGGTGACCGCGGCGACCAGCCCGGCGGCGTTCCCGGCCGGCCGCAGCACCTTCCGGCCGAGCCCGAGCACGCCCCGCTCCGGCAGCCAGGGCGCGGCCTCGGCGACCGCCGCGACCCCGGCCGCCGGGCCGAAGACACTGAGGATCCAGGTGCCCATCGACATCGGCGAGGTCAGCTTCGCCACCCGCAGCATGTGGTGGAACCGGGAAGGCTTGCCCAGGTCATGGATGAGGAAGAACGTGCTGGCGCTGACCGCCGCGAGGGAGGTGACCCGGCCGGCCCGGCGCAGCACCGGCCGGCCGGTGAGCTGGCCACCGGCCGCGAGCAGCGACGACCCGGCCGCGAGCCCGCCGGTGAACAGGTACGCGGCGATGTCCCACTTCCACACGGGCGCCTTCAGGATCGGCCGCCCGTAGTAGGAGGTGAACTCGGCGGGAGGCACGGCCAGCCGTTCCCCGCCGCCCCCGCGCCGACCCCGACGCCGGTCGGCGGGCGGGACGTCGCGGGGCGCCGGCGCCGCCTCGGCGGCCCCCGCGCCGGTGCGCGCCACGCCGGCCCGGTCGCCGGTCGCCCGGTTGCCGTTCGCGCCCGCCTTCGGGGCGTGGCCGCCCGGCTCGCCGGGGCGGGCCGGGCCCTCGGCGGCGAGCCGCTCACGGAAGCGGCGGAACAGGTCGCCGACGGCGGGGCGGTCCGGGCTCACGATGAACCTCCGACGAACGCGGCGACAGCCGCCGCCGCCATGGCCAGGGCGGCCAGCCCCGCGCGCTTCCACATCTTCGGCAGGTCCCGGGTGGTGACCACCGGGTCCGGCGGCAGGCCGTACACCTCGGGCTCGTCGAGCAGCAGGAAGAACGCGCCGTCCCCGCCGACGCCGTCGGCCGGGTCGTGGCCGTAGAGGCGGGCCTCCGGCACGCCGCGCTCGTGCAGCGTGGCAACCCGCTGCGCGGCGCGGTCCCGCAACTCGTCCAGGGGTCCGAACTGGATCGACTCGGTCGGGCATGCCTGCGCACACGCCGGTGTCTGGCCGGCGCCCAGCCGGTCGTAGCAGAGCGTGCACTTCCACGCCCGCCCGTCGTCCTTGCGCTGGTCGATCACGCCGTACGGGCAGGCGGAGATGCAGTAGCCGCAGCCGTTGCAGATGTCCTCCTGCACCACGACCGTGCCGAACTCGGTGCGGAACAGGGACCCCGTGGGGCAGACGTCCAGGCAGGCGGCGTGGGTGCAGTGCTTGCAGACGTCCGACATCATCAGCCAGCGGAAGTCGGTGCGGCTGTCGGCGCCGGTGGCCCGGCCGGGCGGCTGGGCGCCGGGCATGCCGAGGAACTCGGGGCCGGCCGCCATCCGCGCCGCCGCCTCCGGCCTGCCCGGCGGCACCCCCGGGGTCGTGCCGGTGTCGGTGGTCGTGCCGGCGGCGCTCGCCGCGCTCTCCGCACTCGTCGGCGGGCCGGTCGGGGTCTCCGCGAAGGGCGGGGACCGGTGCCCGGCCGGGCGGGGCTGCTCGATGAACGCGACGTGCCGCCAGGAGTTGGCGGTCAGGGCGCCCGTGTTGTCGTACGACATGCCGAGCAGGTCGAAGCCCGAGTCGGGTACGGCGTTCCACTCCTTGCAGGCCACCTCGCAGGCCTTGCAGCCGATGCAGACGCTGGTGTCGGTGAAGAAGCCCATCCGCGGGCCGGCCTCGACCCAACCGGCGTCCGGGGCCGGGTCCAGCGGGCCGTAGAGGCTGTTGGCGTCAGGCATTCCCGCCCCTGTCCCGCGCCGCGTCGGTGGTGACGATCGGCACCTTCCGGTCCGGCGTCATCCCGGCCCGCCGCTGGTAGTCGGCCACCAGGTCGAGCAGGGCGGGCCCGGTGGGCCGCCGGCCCGGTCGCACGTCGCAGGTGCCGACCTTGCTCTCCTGGATGAGCACGTTCGGGTCCAGGGTGATGCCGATCAGGTCGTTGGCCGAGTCGCCGGTGACCAGGCCCTCGCTGCCGAAGTGGTACGGCAGCCAGATCTGGTGGATCACCCGGCCGTCGACCCGCAGCGGGGTGAGCCGGTCGGTGACCAGCACCCGCGCCTCGATCACCGCCCGGCCGCTGACCATGTGCGCCCAGCCCAGGTGCGCCAGCCCCACCTCGGCGGCCAACTCCGGGGACACCTCGACGAACATCTCCGGTTGCAGCTCGGCCAGGCGCGGCACGGTCCGGCTCATCCCGCCGGCCGTGTGGTGCTCGGTGAGCCGGCTGACCGTGAACACGTACGGGAAGACCTGGCTGTCCGGCTCCGGCGGGCTCGGGTTGATCCGGTTCACCGGGTGGTCGTAGACCTTGCGCGTCGGGTTGGCCTGCTGCCCGTAGAGCGGGTTACGCATGGGCGACTCGGCCGGCTCGTAGTGCGTCGGCAGCGGGCCGTCGAGCACCCCGGTGGGCGTGTACAGCCAGGCCTTGCCGTCGCCCTGCATGACGAACGGGTCGTCACCGGCGAGGGCCTCCGTGCCGGAGCTGCCGTCCGGCGGCCGGTAGCTCGGCGGTTTCGTCTTCTCGAAGTCCGGCACGTCGTAGCCGGTCCACTGGCCCTTGTCCGGGTCCCACCAGATGTACTTCTTGCGCTCGCTCCACGGCCGGCCCTCCGGGTCGGCGGAGGCGCGGTTGTAGAGGATGCGCCGGTTGGCCGGCCACGCCCAGCCCCACTCGGCGGCCACCCAGTCCTGCTCGTGCCGCGACTTGCGACGGGCCGCCTGGTTGACGCCGTCGGCGTAGACACCAGAGTAGATCCAGCAGCCGACCGCCGTGGAGCCGTCGTCCCTGGCCTCCGGGAACCCGCCGAGCGGGCGGCCGGTGGCCACCTCGTAGCCGTTGATCTCCTTGAGCACCGCCTCGGCGCTCGGCTCGGCGGTGGGGCCGTGCGTCGGGTAGTCCCAGGTCAGGTCGAGCAGCGCCCGGTCGCGGGGCTTCGTGGAGCCGGCCAGCTTCTCCCGCAGCACCCGGCCGAGGTGGTAGAAGAACCACAGCTCGGAACGGCAGTCGCCCGGCGGCTCGACGGCCTTCTCCCGCCACTGGAGCATCCGCTGGGTCTGCGTGAAGGTGCCCTCCTTCTCCACGTGCGACGCGGCGGGCAGGAAGAACACCTCGGTGCGGCACTCCTCCGGCACGATCTCACCGGTGGCGATCTCCGGGCTGTTCCGCCAGAAGGTCGCGCTCTCGATCATGAAGAGGTCGCGGACGACCAGCCAGTCCAGGTTGGCCATGCCGAGCCGCTGGGCGCGGCCGTGCGCCGAGCCGACGGCCGGGTTCTGCCCGAGCAGGAAGTAGCCCTTCACCTTGCCGTCGATCATGTTCAGCACCTGCTGATACGTCCCGTGGTCGCCGGTCATCCGGGGCAGGTAGCCGTAGCAGAAGTCGTTCTCCGGCGTGGCCGCGTCACCCCAGTACGCCTTGAGCAGGCTCGCCGCGTAGGCCCGCGAGTTGCCCCAGAAGCCCTTCTGGCCCGGGTGCCGGATGCTGTCCACCCACTCGTCGAAGGTCGGGTGGTCGGCGTGGTGCGGCATCGGCAGGTAGCCGGGCAGCAGGTTGAACAGGGTCGGGATGTCGGTGGAGCCCTGGATGCTCGCGTGTCCGCGCAGCGCCAGGATGCCGCCGCCCGGCCGGCCCATGTTGCCCAGCAGGGTCTGGATGATCGCGCCGGTGCGGATGTACTGCACGCCGACGCTGTGCTGGGTCCAGCCCACCGAGTAGACCAGCGCGCCGGTGCGCTCCCGGCCCGAGTTCTCCGTCCAGGCGCGGGCCAGCTCCTCGAACTTCTCCACCGGGATGCCGCAGATCCGGGACACCATCTCCGGGGTGTAGCGGGAGAAGTGCCGCTTGAGGATCTGGTAGATGCAGCGCGGGTGCTGCAACGTCTCGTCCCGCTGGGTGTTCGCGGCCACGGGCATGCCGTGCGACTCGTGCCGCAGGCCGGCCGCGGTCTCCCGTTCCTTCGCGGTGTCCTCCGCCACGCGCTGCCGCTCCTGGCCCTGGTACTTCCAGCTGCCCTGGTCGTAGCTGTTCCGCTCGGGGTCGTAGCCGGAGAAGAGCCCGTCGAGGTCCTCGGTGTCGGCGAACTGGTCGGTGACGATCGTGGCGGCGTTGGTGTACGCCACCACGTACTCCCGGAAGTCCAGCTCGTTCTCCAGGATGTACCGCACCACGCCGCCGAGCAGCGCGATGTCGGTGCCCGCCCGGATCGGCAGGTACGTGTCGGCGAGCGCGCTGGTCCGGGTGAACCTGGGGTCCACGTGGAAGACCTTGGCGCCGCGCTTCTTGGCCTCCATCACCCACTGGAAGCCCACCGGGTGGGCCTCGGCCATGTTGGAGCCCTGGATGACGATGACGTCAGCGTTGGCGAGGTCCTGCTGGAAGTCCGTCGCGCCGCCGCGACCGAAGCTGGTCCCCAGACCGGGGACGGTGGCGGAGTGTCAAATGCGGGCCTGGTTCTCAATCTGGAGCGCCCCCATCGCCGTGAACAGCTTCTTGATGAGGTAGTTCTCCTCGTTGTCCAGCGTCGCCCCGCCCAGGCTGGAGATGCCCAGCGTCCGGTTGAGCGGGCGGCCCTGGTCGTCGACGTCCTCCCAGGTCTCGTCGCGGGCGGCGAGGAGCCGGTCGGCGATCATGTCGAGCGCGACGTCGAGATCCAGGTCCTCCCACTCCGTGGCGTACGGCCGGCGGTAGCGGACCTTGGTCTGTCGCAGCGGGCTCGTCACCAGGTTCTTGCTGGCGGCGCCCTTCGGGCAGAGCCGGCCGCGGGAGATGGGGCTGTCCGGGTCGCCCTCGATCTGCGTGACCTGGCCGTCGGAGACGAAGACGCGCTGCCCGCAGCCCACCGCGCAGTAGGGGCAGACCGAGCGGGCCACGCTGTCGGCGGTTTCGGTGCGCGCGGTCAGCGCCGCCGACCGGGCCGACTGCGCCGCGGCGCCCCGACCGAGCGGGTCGGTGCCGGTGAGCTGCCGGTAGACCGGCCACCCCTGGAGGAAGGTCTTCACACCCATGCGGCACACCCCCTTCCCGCCCGGCGGGTAGCTGACCTTTTGAACACTAGGCCAGCCGAGGAGCGCTCGCGACCCGGGCCGGAAAACAGCGACGCCCCGACCTGTCGGCCGGGGCGTCGCTGGGCGTCGGTGTGCAGGTCGCCTCTCGGCGAGTGGCGCGACGCGGCTCCAGCCGAACGGTATTCCGCGAAGGCAATTTAGGTGAGGCCCGGGGACACTGGACACACCGACGCTCTGCACAACGGTACTGGGTCGCTCGTTCTTCCGCCGGTTCTCGGTGACGGCGGTCACCGGCGGCTGGGACCGGAGTCCCGGCCAGCGATCCACGTGGGTCAGCTGTTCCAGTACTGGCCGACGATGTCGGCGGCCTGCTGCTCCCACTGCGCGTACGCGTCCGGGTAGGCCGACACCTGCACGGTCTGCGCGGCCTCGGTCAGCGGCATGTCCTGCCAGCCGTCGACCTGCTTCAGACCCTTCAGGAACGCCAGGGTCGAGTACTCGGGGTCGGTGATCTGCTCCGGCGTACCCCAACCACTGGACGGGCGCTGCTGGAACAGACCCAGCGAGTCATGGTCGTTGGCGTCGCCGAGGTGCCCGAGGTTCTCCAGCTTCGACTCCTGCAGGCTCGTGGCGATCGAGATCACCGCCGCCCGCTCCGGCAGACCCGCCTTCTTCGTCGCCGCGATGATCGCCTTCGCGTTGCCGACCTGCTCGTCGCTCAGATCGATACGCGACTGGGCGCCCTGCACACCGTGCGGGATCAGCTTGCCCGCGTCCGGCCTGTCGACCTGCACCATCGCCGTTTCCGACAGCCCCGCCGTCGGCGCCGCCTCGTGATGATTCAGCGGACCGGCCGCCAGACCACCGGCAACCGCCAGACCAGCAATACCCAGCACACTCTTCCGCAGCATCGTGTTCATGGGGGGTAGCTCCATTCGGGGGTCGACGCGCAGACCGGCAGGGGCCGGCCAGACGCAAGCACCGTCAGGCGCTCAGAGAAGTCACTCCGGGGGAATCAACGGCGCGCGGGGCGGGGGCCTCCACGCCGCGCCGGACCATGTACAACGACCCCCGGCCCCCCACCATTCCGCCGCCAGGATGCCGCCCGTCACAGCCCCGAAGCGGACAATCACCCCAGGCGGGGCGGTCAGGTGCGGGGTGGGGTGGTCGGGAGTTGCCAGGTCGGGGCGATGGGAAAACGCCGGACAGGGGTTACCCTGACACCATGTCGGCCACCAGCACCGCGTACCTCGCCCGGCCCGGGCGACCCGCCGTGGTGGCGCGCACCCTCGGCGAGCTCGCCGGCCCCACCCGGGGCATCGTCGAGCTGCCGGTGCGCCTGATGTGGAGCAGCGAGCGCGCCTTCGACCTGGGCGACCCCGACGACCTGCTGTGGATGTACGAGAACGTGCTGCGCGAGACGAGCCGCGTCGAGGACCTGCGCGAGCTGATCCACGGCGGGACGCTGCGCCGGGTGTGGCCGCTGTTGAACCTGCCCCGGGGCGTACGCCTGGCGTGGGAGAGCCGGCACCGGGGCCTGCGCGCCGCGTGACCCACCTGCACGACTTCTACCGGGAGGTGGCCCGGGTGGCCCTCGCGGCCGCCGGCCCGCACCGGTTCGTGCTGGGCGGCGGGGTGGCCTGGGCGGCGCACGGCCTGGTCACCCGCCCGACGGAGGACGTCGACCTGTTCGCCGACGTGGAGGGCGCGGCCGCGGCAGCGGCGGCCGGAGTGCGCGCGGCGCTGGAGCGGGCCGGCTACCAGGTGGCCGACGCCGATCCGGGCAGCGAGCTGGGCGAGCTGTTCGACGGCTACGACCGGGACCTGCGGGACTTCGTCGTGAGCCGGGACGGGCGGCAGATCCGGCTCAGCCTGGCCCGGCTCGACCGGTACCGCAGCCCCGTGGTCATGGACCTGGGCCCGGTGATGGACGTCCGGGACCTCATCGCCAACAAGACGGCCGCGTTGGTCAACCGCCGGGAGGTCCGCGACTACATCGACGTCTCGGCCGCGCTGGACCGGTACGCCGTGGCGGAGCTGCTGGAGCTGGCCCGGCAGGTGGACCCGGCGCTGGACGCCGACGACGTCCGGGAGGCCGGGCGCTACCTGGACCGGGTGCCGGACCGCCGGTTCGCCCGCTACGGCCTGGACCCGGGCCAGATCGCCGAAGTGCGCCGCCGGATGGCCGCCTGGCCGCGCTGACCGCACGCGTCGCCGGGCGGCCACCTCACTTGGTGGGCCTACCGCCGGTGACGCCGAGGATCTCGCCGGTCACGTAGCTGGATTCCTGGGACGCGAAGAAGACGTACGCGGGGGCCAGCTCGGCGGGCTGGCCGGGGCGACCCATCGGCGTGTCGGTGCCGAACTGCTTCACCTTCTCCTCGGGCATGGTGGCCGGGATCAGCGGCGTCCAGACCGGGCCCGGCGCCACGGCGTTGACCCGGATGCCCCGGTCGGCCAGGTTCAGCGCGAGGGCCTTGGTGAAGTTGGCGATGGCCGCCTTGGTGGTGGCGTAGTCCAGCAGCTGCGGCGACGGGTCGAACGCCTGGATCGACGAGGTGTTGATGATCGCCGAACCTTCGGGCAGGTGCGGCACGGCCAGCTTGCAGAGCCAGAACATGGCGTACACGTTGGTCTTGAACACCCGGTCGAACTGCTCGGTGGTGATGTCGAGGAGGCCCTTGTCCTGCGACATCTGGAAGGCCGCGTTGTTGACCAGGATGTCGATGCCGCCGAGGTCGGACAGCGCCCGCTCGATCAGGCTCCGGCAGTTCGCCTCCTCCCGCACGTCGCACCGCACGGCGACGCCCTTGCGCCCGGCCCGCTCGACCAGCGCCACCGTCTCGCGGGCGTCCGTCTCCTCCTCCTCGCCCAGGTAGGAGATCAGCACGTCGGCGCCCTCCCGGGCGTAGGCGATCGCGACCGCCCGGCCGATGCCGGAGTCACCGCCGGTGATCACCGCCCGCTTGCCGGCGAGCCGGTCGCTGCCCCGATACGACTCCTCACCGTGATCCGGCTTGGGACCCATCTCCCGCTCGGTGCCCGGCGCCGACTGCTGCTGGCCGGGCTGGCCCTGCTGCTGGCCGTACTGCCGGGTGGGGTCCTGCTGGGTGTACTGGTCCTCGCTCACCGGGTCTCCCTCGCACCGTCGTCGTCCGTCCCCTCGGCCCTACCCGGGGGTCGGGGGCGGAAACGGGCCGCCGTGCGTGTTACGCCATGGGGTCCCGTGGCGCTGGTGGTGTGAGATACCTCTGGGCGATGTGGCGTCTGTGACAGCTGGTCGTTATGGTGCGCAACGGCGCCCACGAGGCGCGTCCACCCCCATGGAAGGGCACCTCATGACCTCCTCCTCCGGCGCCTCGCGCCGCCAGGTGCTGGCCGTCGCCGCCGCCGCCGCGACCGCCCCCCTGATCGCCGGCGCTCCCGCCGAGGCCAAGCCGAAGCCGCCGAAGACCTGGGACCTGACGGTCCTCGGCACGTCGGACACCCACGGCAACGTCTACAACTGGGACTACTACCGGGACGCCGAGTTCGACGACAGCAAGCACAACGACGTCGGCGTCGCGAAGCTGGCCACCCTGGTCAACCAGATCCGCGCGGAGCGCAAGGGCAAGGCGACCCTGGTGCTGGACGCCGGCGACACCATCCAGGGCACCCCGCTGGCCACCTACTACGCCAAGCAGGAGCCGATCACCAGCACCGGTGAGACGCACCCGATGGCGAACGCCATGAACGTGCTGAAGTACGACGCCGTCACGCTGGGCAATCACGAGTTCAACTACGGCCTGCCGCTGCTCGCCACCTGGATCGGCCAGCTCGGCTTCCCCGCCCTGGCGGCGAACGCGATCAACGAGAAGACCGGCAAGCCGGCCTTCCTGCCGTACGTGATCAAGGAGGTCGACCTCGGCGGGCACGGCGCGGCGAAGCTGAAGGTCGGCATCCTCGGCCTCACCAACCCGGGCGTGGCCATCTGGGACAAGGCCAACGTCGAGGGCCGGCTGGTCTTCGCCGACATGGTGGCCACCGCCGCCAAGTGGGTGCCGGTGATGCGCGAGCGCGGCGCCGACCTGGTCATCATCTCCGCCCACGGCGGCGACAGCGGCACCTCCAGCTACGGCCCGGAGCTGCCGAACGAGAACCCCGTGGCGCTGATCGCCGAGCAGGTGCCGGGCATCGACGCGATCCTCTTCGGCCACGCCCACAACGAGGTGCCGGAGAAGTTCGTCACCAACAAGGCCACCGGCGTGCAGGTGCTCACCTCGGAGCCGTCGAAGTGGGGCCAGCGGCTCACCCGGATGGACTTCACCCTGACCCGGGAGAAGGGCCGCTGGAAGGTCGTCGGCAAGGGCTCGACCATGCTGAACACCAACACCGTCGTCGAGGACCCGGCGGTGCTCGCCGCCGTCCGCGGCCAGCACACCAAGACCGTCGGGTACGTGAACCAGGTCGTGGCGCAGTCGGAGGTGGAGCTGTCCACCGTCGAGTCGCGGTACAAGGACACCCCGATCCTGGACTTCATCAACCACGTCCAGGCCGAGGTGGTCGCCGCGGCCCTGGCCGGCACCGCGTACGCGAACCTGCCGGTGCTGTCGCAGGCGTCGCCGTTCAGCCGGACCGCCGTCTTCCCCGCCGGTGACGTGCGGATCCGCGACGTCGCCGGGTTGTACGTCTTCGACAACACCCTGGAGGCGGTCGTCATGACCGGCGCCGAGGTGAAGGCGTACCTGGAGTACTCGGCGAAGTACTTCAAGACCTGGGCGGCCGGCGACACCATCGACCTCGACAACATCAACGACCCGACCGTGCCGGACTACAACTACGACGTGATCTCCGGCCTCGACTACGACATCGACATCGCCAAGCCGGTCGGGCAGCGGATCACCCGCCTGGTGCTGCCGGGCACCGACACCCCGGTCGCCGCGGACGCGCAGTTCGTCGTCGCGGTCAACAACTACCGGCGCAGCGGTGGCGGCAACTTCCCGGGCATCGTGAAGACCCAGGTCTACAACCAGCAGCAGGAGATCCGCCAGCTGCTCATCGACTGGGCGCAGGCCAAGGGCGTCATCCGGCCGGCCGACTTCTTCGTGGACAACTGGAAGCTGGTCCGCGACGGCGTGCCGGTCTTCTGATCCGTACCAATCACGACGGGCCCCGGGTGTCGCACCCGGGGCCCGTCCGCGTCCACGGACCGGTCAGGCGCCGCCGGCGCGCAGGTCCCACTCGTGCTGACCGCCGGTCGGGTCGGGCCGGTCCCGGCGCGGCTCGGTCTCGCTCTCGGTCGACTCCACCCGGTCCTCCGGGCGCACCGAGGGCGGCAGTTCGCCGAAGCGGACGTGCCGGAGGAACGCGTACTCCTCGTCGGTGAACGACTCGCGCGGCTCGCTCATGACCGCATTGTGCGCCCGCCCGGCCACCTGCCGCATCAATCGATCCGGTCGGGGTAAGCCGCCGCGACGATTCGTCCGGCGACAAGGTGGGGGGCGACCATGCGCGCGGTACGGATGACCGCACCCGGGGTGCTGGAGCAGGTGGAGGTGCCCACCCCCACCGCCGGGCCGGGCGAGGTGCTGCTGCGCGTCGGCGCGGTCGGCGCCTGCCACTCCGACCTGCACATCCTCGACGCGCCGGCCGGCCTCTACCCCGTCCCCATGACCCTCGGGCACGAGATCGCCGGCACCGTCGACCAGGTCGGGCCCGGCGTCACCGGCTGGACCGGCGGGGACCGGGCGGCGGTCTACGGGATCATCGCGTGCGGCCGCTGCCGGGCCTGCCTGCGGGGCGCGGAGAACCAGTGCCGGGTGGTGCCGGTCGGCGGCGTCGGGCTCAGCCGCGACGGCGGCCTGGCCGAACACGTGGTGGTGCCCGCCTCCCGGCTGCTGCACACCGGCGAGCTGGACCTGACCCAGGCGGCCCCGCTCACCGACGCCGGGCTGACCCCGTACCACGCCGTCGAGCTGGCCCGAGAGCAGCTGCGTCCCGGCACCTCCTGCGTGGTGATCGGCATCGGCGGGCTGGGCCACATGGCGGTGCAGATCCTGGTCGCCACCACGGCGGTGCGGATCATCGCGGTGGACACCAGCGTCGCGGCGCTGGACCTGGCCAGCCGGATGGGCGCCCACGAGGTGGTGCAGGCCGGGCCGGACAGCGTCGACCGGATCCGGGCTCTGGTGGGCCCGCCGCCGGACGGCGCGGACGTGGTGCTGGACTTCGTCGGCGCCGACCCCACGGTCACCACGGCCCGGCAGGTGGTCGCCACCGGCGGTCGGGTGCTGCTGGTCGGCCTGGCCGGCGGCACCCTGCCGGTGCGGCCGGTCGCCGACGAGCCGCCGACCGTCCCGCTGGAGACGTCGGTCGAGGTGCCGTTCTGGGGCACCCGGGCGGAACTGCAGGAGGTGATCGCCCTGGCCCGGGCGGGGCAACTGCAGGCCGACGTGCAGACCTTCCCGCTGGCGGACGCGCCGGAGGCGTACGAGCTGCTGCGGCGCGGAGAGATCCACGGCCGCGCGGTCGTCGTCCCCTGACTACCGGGCGCCCTCGGCCTCGCTCGGCCGCCGGGGCGGCAGCCGGTCCAGCAGGGCCAGGCCGGCCCGCACCGGGCGGCGGGCCAGGACCTCGCTGAAGCTGGCCCGCCCCTGGCAGAACCGGACGAACATCCGCCAGCCCGGCGGGGTCGCCAGCAGCGCGTGGAACACGTCGGGCCGCCGCGTGAAGACCTCCAGCAGCCGGTGCCCGGCCCGCATCTCCGGCACCAGCCGCAGGCGGACCTCCCGCTCGTAGACGTCGAGGTCACCGCCGGCCACCGCCTCGCCGGCCAGCCGGCCCGACCGCAGGGCGAAGCTGATGCCCTCCCGGCTCCACGGTTCCAGCAGGCCCGCCGCGTCGCCGGCGACCAGGACCCGGCCACGGCGCAGCGGCGAGTCCTCCGCCCGGCAGCGCGTCAGGTGCCCCGAGTCGTGCTCCGGTGCGACCCCGGCCAGGCCCAGCCGGGCCACGAAGTCGCGCAGGTAGGCGCGGGTGCGGTCGCCCTCGCCCCGGGCCGCGATGACACCGACCGTGAGCCGGTCGCCCTTCGGGAACACCCAGGCGTACGAGCCGGGGACCGGGCCCCAGTCGATGAGCACCCGCCCGCGCCAGCGGTCCTGCTCGGCGGGTGGGACCGGCAGCTCCAACTCCAGCCCCAGGTCGACCTGGCGCCACGTCACCCCGACGTGCCGGGCGGTCACGCCCGACGAGCCGTCGGCGCCGATCACCGCGCGGGCGCGTACCGTGTCGCCGTCGGCCAGCCGCAGGCGTACCTCGTCGGGGTCCTGCTCGACGGCCCGGACCGCGACCCCCTCGCGGACCTCGGCCCCGGCCGCGACGGCGGCGGCGCGTAGCCGGTCGTCGAACTCCTCCCGGCGGACCATGGCCACCAGCGGCGCGGAGTGCCGGCGGGTGAAGCCGCGTCGCCCGTCCCGGGTGAAGTCGATCCGGTCGACCCGGTCGTGCGCGGGCACCTCGATCCGATCGGCGATCTCGGTCAGCGAGGTGCCGATCAGGCCGCCCCCGCAGGTCTTGTACCGGGGATGGGTGGCCCGCTCGACCACCAGGGTGCGGACACCGGCCCGCGCCGCCGCGTGCGCGGCGGAGAGGCCGGCGGGGCCGCCACCGACGACGACGAGGTCCCAGATGATCACGGGAGCAGCCTAGGCCACGGCGCCGACCCCCCGCCCGGCACGCGCCGGCCACGACCCCCCGATCGGGTGGGCATCATCGGACGCCGCCCGGGTAACCGCCGGGCGCAGACCGCCCGCCGGTCGGGCGGTCCACGCCGAGGAGGAAAGCGATGCAGCAGGTACGGCTGTCTGCTATCGAGGAACGGGTGTACCAGGCGGTGACCGCGCTCGAGGTGCGGGGACACGTCCCCTACCCGGACACGATCGCCCAGGAGGCCGGTATGACCGAGGAGGAGCTCCGCGAGCCGCTGCACCTGCTCACCGAGCGGGGGCTGCTGCATCGGGAGGACTCCCCGATGTCCGGCCTCGACTTCGGACCGCGGTGGTGCGCGCGCCAGATGACCTGACATCGTCGTTTGCCCCATCGGGGGCCGGGTAGCGATCGGTGATGCGTGATCGACGGTCCACGGGAGGCACGATGAGCACGGACCGGTCGTCGGCGCCGGCGGACACCGGCGGGTCCGACGACCGGCGCCGCTGGAAGGCCCTCAGCGTCGGCCTGGTCGCGGCGTTCATGACCCTGCTGGACGTCAGCATCGTCAACGTCGCCGTGCCGTCGATCGACCGGGCGCTCCACGCCACGCCCAGCGACCTGCAATGGGTGCTGTCCGGCTACGCGCTGACCTTCGGTCTGGTGCTGGTGCCGGCCGGCCGGTTCGGCGACGCCCGCGGCCGGCGTACCGCGTTCGTGGTCGGGGTGGCGCTGTTCACCGTGACCAGCGCGCTGGCCGGGCTGGCCCGCTCGCCGGAGTGGCTGGTCGTGGCCCGGCTGGTCCAGGGCGCCGCCGCCGGGGTGGTCAACCCGCAGGTGAGCGGCATGATCCAGCAGTTGTTCCGGGGCGCCGAGCGGGGCCGGGCATTCGGCCTGCTCGGCGCCACCATCGGCATCTCCACCGCCGTCGGCCCGCTGCTCGGCGGGCTGCTCATCCAGCTCGGCGGGGAGGAGCACGGCTGGCGGTGGGTCTTCTTCGTGAACATCCCGGTCGGCATCCTCGCGGTGGTGCTCGGCTGGCGGCTCATTCCGGCCCGCCCGGCCGGCCAGCCGGACCGGCACCGCCTGGACCCGATCGGGGTGCTGCTGCTCGGCCTCGGGGTGACCATGGTGCTGCTGCCGCTCGTGCAACGGGAGCAGTGGCGCGGCGCCGGCAAGTGGGCGCTGATCCCCGTCGGCCTGCTCTTCCTGGCCGGCTTCGCGTTCTGGGAGCGGTGGTACGGCCGGCACCGGCCGCCCCTGTTCGACCTGCGGCTGTTCCGGCTGCGCTCGTACACCCTGGGATCGCTGATCGGCCTGGTCTACTTCGCCGGGTTCACCGCGATCTTCTTCATCTTCACGCTCTACCTCCAGGTCGGCCTCGGCTACAGCGCGCTCGCCGCCGGCCTGGCCATCACCCCGTTCGCGCTCGGCTCGGCGGCCGCCTCGGCGGTGGGCGGCCGGGTCGTCACCCGGTTCGGCCGGCCGCTGGTCGCCGCCGGCCTGCTGGTGGTCGTGCTCGGCCTGCTCGCCACCGTGTGGGTGCTGCGGAACGAGCCGCGGCACTCCGTGCCGCTGCTCCTCGCCGTGCCGTTCCTGCTCGCCGGGCTGGGCAGCGGACTGGTCATCGCGCCGAACCAGACGCTGACCCTCTCCGAGGTGCCCGTGCCGCAGGCCGGCAGCGGCGCCGGCATGCTGCAGACCGGGCAGCGGATCGGCTCGGCCGCCGGCATCGCCGGTGTCGGCGCGCTGTTCTTCTCCACGCTGAGCGACAGCCGGGGCGACTTCACCGTCGCCTACCGGCACTCGCTGCTGCTGGCCGTCGCGATCATCGCGCTGGCCCTGGTGGCCGCGCTCGTCGACGTCGTCGCCGAGCACCGCCACTCCGGCGACCGCTCCTGATCCGCGCGCGAATTGAGAACCGGCGCGGAACAGCTTGCGAATTCGCGGCCCGGAGGGGTGCGCCGGAGACGTAGACGGCGGTAGATACATGGGTCATGACGAACACCCTCGACCGTCGTACCCTCCTGCGTCTCGCCGGTGCCTCCGCCGGCACCGCCGTGCTGGCCGGCGCCACCCTCGCCGGCCCCTCCCCCGCCGGCGCGGCCACCGCCGCGTTCCGGCACGGTGTCGCCTCCGGTGACCCGCTGCCGGACGGGATCCTGCTCTGGACGCGGGTCACCCCGACGCCCGACGCCCTGCCCGGCTCCGGCGCCGGCCCGGACGTGGAGGTGAGCTGGCAGGTCGCCACCGAGCCCGACTTCCGCTCGCCCGTCGCCGCCGGCACGCTCACCACCGGGCCGGACCGGGACCACACGGTGAAGATCGCCGTCTCCGGCCTCGCCGCCGCCACCACCTACTGGTACCGCTTCGGCCACGGCGGCGCCTGGTCGCCGACCGGCCGGACGATGACCGCCCCGCCCGTGGACTCGGCCGTCGACCGGCTGCGGATGGGCGTGGTGTCCTGCGCGAACTGGGAGGCCGGCTACTTCGCCGCCTACCGGCGGCTGGCCGACCGGGGCGACCTCAACCTCGTCGTCCACCTCGGCGACTACCTCTACGAGTACGGCACCGGCGAGTTCGCCGCCGCCGGCCGGGTGGTCCGGCCGACCCAGCCGGCGCACGAGGTGCTCACGCTGGCCGACTACCGGATCCGGCACGCGCTCTACAAGACCGACCCCGACCTGCAGGCGCTGCACGCCGCCGTGCCCTGGGTGATCACCTGGGACGACCACGAGGTGGCCAACGACGAGTGGTCCGGCGGCGCCGAGAACCACACCCCGGGCGCCGAGGGACCGTTCGCCGACCGGCTGGCCGCGGCACGGCGGGCGTACCTGGAGTGGATGCCCGTGCGGATCGGCGCGGACGGGTCCATCTACCGGCGGTTCCGGTTCGGCCGGCTGGCCGAGCTGTCCATGCTGGACCTCCGCTCGTACCGGTCGGCGCAGGCCTCCGGCGCCGACGTCGACGACCCGAACCGGACGATCACCGGCGACGCGCAGATGGCCTGGCTGAAGGCGGGGCTGTCCGGCTCCGCCGCGCGGTGGAAGCTGGTCGGCAACCCGGTGATGATGGCCCGCCTGGACGTCGGCGCGCTGCCGTCCTGGCTGCTCGGCCCGCTCGGGAAGCTGCTCGGCATCCCCGAGAACGGCGCGGTCCTCAACGCCGACCAGTGGGACGGCTACAACGCCGACCGCAACGAACTCGTCGACCACCTCCGGGCCACCGGCACCCGGGACGTGGTCTTCCTGACCGGGGACATCCACACCTCGTGGGCCAACGAGGTGACCACCCGGACGACACTGCTCGAGCCGGCCGCCGCGGAGTTCGTCGTCCCGTCGGTGACCAGCGACAACGTCAACGACTTCCTCAGGCTGCCGGCCGGGAACCCGCTGAGCCGGCTCGGCGCGGGGCTGCTCCGCTCCACGAATCCGCACGTGCGCTGGGCCGAGCTGGACGGGCACGGGTACGGGGTGCTCGACGTGACTCCGCAGCGCTGCCGGATGGACTGGTACCACCTCACCGACCGGACCAGCGACACCAGCGCCAGCCGGTGGGTGGCGGGCTGGTCGGTGGCCACGGGCTCGTCGCGCCTGCGCGCCGAGAGCGCCCCGGCCTGATCCGGAGACGCCGCTGGCCGGCACCCCGGTTTCGGGGTGCCGGCCAGCGATTACTTGGCTCAGCTGTTCCAGTTGTGGGTGGCGATGTCGGTGGCCTGCTGCTCCCACTGGGCGTAGGCGTCGGGGTAGGCCGAGACCTGCACGGTCTGGGCGGCGTCGGTCAGGGGCATCTTGTCCCAGCCGTCGACCTGCTTGAGGCCCTTGAGGAAGGACAGGGTGGAGTACTCGGGGTCGGTGATCTGCTCCGGCGTGCCCCAACCACTGGAGGGGCGCTGCTGGAACAGGCCCAGCGAGTCGTGGTCGTTCTTGTCGCCGAGGTGCCCGAGGTTCTCCAGCTTCGACTCCTGCAGGCTGGTGGCGATCGAGATGACCGCGGCCCGCTCCGGCAGACCGGCCTTCTTCGTGGCGGCGATGATCGCCTTGGCGTTGGCGGTCTGCTCACCGTTGAGCTCGATGTGCGACTGGGCGCCCTGCACGCTCACCGCGACCGGCGTGGTGTGCACCGGCTCCGCAGCGTGGGCGGCGACCGGACCGGCGAAGATCCCACCGGTGAAGGCCAGACCAGCAATACCCAGCACACTCTTACGCAGCATCGTGTTCATGGGGGTAGCTCCATTCGGGGGTTGGCGCACACCCGGGCCGACGGGGGTCGGCAAGGGGTGGTGTGCGCAAGCACCGTCAGGGCGCTCAAAAAAGTCTTAGGGGGATCCGGCGCGCGGGGCAGAGCCTCTTCGTCGCGCCGGGACCATGTACAACGACCGCCGGGCCACCGTCATTCCCGGCCGGGCAGTCCCGCCTCGGCGGGCCTGTCACGCGGGGGCTGTCACGCGGCCCGGTCACCCCGTCGGGCGGGGCGCTCTCGCGCGGGCCGGTCACCCCGTCGGGCGGGGCTTGGTCCTCGGTCGTTCACCCGGATACAACGACCCCCACCCGCCGGCCATTCCGCCGCCGGGATGCCGCCGGTCACCGCGCGAAGCGGGCACCCCGCCCAATCCCGGACGGTCGGTGGAACCGTATGGAGGTATCCCGGCACCGGAGACATACATGAGGTTCCACTCAGCGCCGAGGCCATGCACGAACCGGACAATCCGCCGAGACCGGTCGGTGGAACGCCGTGGCACCCGGGCGGCGGGAGAGCGGGACAGACGGAAGCGGCCGGCCCGTGTCAGGGGCCGGCCGCTTCGCGGGTCTTGTCATGTCACCAGAGCTGCTGGACGATGTCCGCCGCCTGCTCCTCCCACTGCGCGTACGCGTACGGGAAGGCGGACACCTGGACCGTCTGGGCCGCGGCGGTCAGCGGCAGGTCCTGCCAGCCGCCGACATTCTTCAGCGCGCCGAAGAACGCCTTGCTGGCGTAGTCCGGGTCGGTGACCTGGTCGGGCGTACCCCAACCGGACGACGGGCGCTGCTGGAACAGGCCCTCCGAGTCGTGGTCGTTGTACGTGCCGAGGTGACCGAGGTTGTACAGCTTCGACTCCTGCAGGGAGGTGGCGACGCCGATCACGGCGCCCCGCTCCCCCACGCCGCTCTCCTTGGCCGCCTTCACGATGGCCTTGGCGTTGTCGAGCTGCGCGTCGTCGAGCGGGATGCGCGACTGGGCGCCCTCGACCCCGTGCGGGATGAGCTGCTCCCGGTCGGGCCGGTCGGCCTTGGTCGGGACCTTGTCACTGCCGGTGGTCAGGCCGGACTTCACCGTCTCGGTGCCGGTCTTCTTGCCGGTGGCCAGGCCGATGGCGGCCAGGGCCCCGGCGTGCGGGCCGCTGGTCACCGGGGCGGCGACGGCGGTGGGGCCGAACGCCAGCCCGCCCAGGCAGGCCACGCCCGCAAGGGTCAGCGCGGCGCGGCGGTTCGGGCTGGTGGCGAGGGCGGTCCTCGCGGCGGCGGTCTTCGCGATGGCGGTCTCGGCGATGGCGGACTTCGCCACGGCGGTCCGGGTGACGGCGGCCTTCGCCACGGCGGTCTTCGCGATGGCGGGGAGCCATCGAGTGAAGTGCTGCTTCACGATGGATGCCCTTTCGATCGTTACGACGCGCTCCGGGGTGAGCGCCCCTCGGGGGAACTACTCGCCGGTACGGGTTTGTGTTCCGGCGGTACGGGGGACACAACCAGCTCGACCAGTCGGGCATTCCGGAAATGCCCCGTCCCGCTGGAGCTGCGGTCCAGCTCACCCGGGATTCCGGACGGCCGTGACGGCAAGGACAACCCGATGGAAACGGTCTAGACGGCCGACGGGACGCCGAACCGGACCAGGACGTGCCAGAGCTGCTTGAGGTGCTGCAGCGTCACCTCGGTCGGGCCGCGGTCGGCCCAGCGTTGCGGTTCGCGCACCACCGAGGCGGCGGCGCGGCCGATCAGCGCGGCATGCACCGGCTCGCCGGGGCGGGCGAACTCGGCGTGCACGCGGGCGGCGAGCGGCGGGATGGCCGGCCCCCGGAACTCGGCGTCGACGCCGTCGACCGGCAGCTCGAACCCGGTGTGCCAGCAGAGCGCGAAGCCGTGCCGCCGGGCGAGCCTGGCGAGGATCGTGCCCTCCTCGGTGCCCCGGAACGACGGGTCCACCACCACGGCCTCGACGTCCCGGGCGAGGCTCAGCTCACCGTGCACCTGCGCCTCGATGTAGTCGTCCAGTGCCCGGCCGGCCGCGTCGGACGCCCGCTCGCGGCGGCGCAGCAGCGTCTGCAGGAGGGTGCCGGTGTCCATGCCGGCCACGCCGAGGCTGATCCCGGTCGTGGCGGTGGCCGCCAGCAGCGCGGCGAGCACGGGCTCGAACACGGTGAGGGTGCCGAGGTCCTTCGGCTCGGTGTGGCTGTCCCCGAAGCTGAAGGTGGCCCGCGCGAGCGCCGCGGGGCGCAGCCGCAGGTGGCAGGAGCCGAACCGGGGGCAGGCGCCGTCCGGGTGGTCGAGCAGGTTGAGGCCGCCGTACTTCGGGCGGTCCGCCGGGGGCACGCCGGGCCGCTGGTACGCCCCGCCGAACAGCTTCTCCTCCCAGCGGTCCCGGTCGCCGCCGGGGAAGGCGGTCAGCCCTCCGTTGGAGACGCCCGTCTCGAACTGGCTACGGTAGACGCACTCCTGGTCGAGCGCCTCGGCGACCGTCCGGCCGTCGCGCAGCAACCGGTCGGGGTGGAAGTTGAGGGTCAGCCGGCCGTGCGCGGCCACCGCGGCGAGGATCTCCTCGGCGCGGTACGCGGCGCCGGAGCCGGCGAGGTGCCGGGCGATGACGGCGAGCGCCGCCGGCCGGTCGCGGAGGGCGACGTCGCGGACGTGCCGGAGGGCGGCGGCCTGCGCGGGGGTCAGCATCACGTCGGGCACGGGCCCGAGTATCACCGGGCCCACGGGCGGCGCGCCACGGGGATTCTCAGCCGTCGGTGCCGAAGCCGTCCAGGGTCTCCCGCTCGGTCGGGCTCCGCAGCTCCTCGAAGACGGTGAGATGCAGGCCAGCCGGGCCGTCGAGGCGGGCGTTGAGCGACTGCCACGGAGTGACCGTCGGCGGGGCGACCTCGGTGGCGCCCGCCGCGACGAGACGCTCGGTGGTCGCGCGACTGTCGTCCACCTCGAAGGCCACCCGCAGCCGGGGCGCGACCTGGCGGCCGACCTCCACCTCGTCGATCATCCGCTTCTGCGCGGGGTTCGCCACCTCCAGCGTGGCCCGGCCCGCTTCCAGGATCACCACCCGGGCGCCGTCGCCACCCGAGTACGCGGCCTGCTCCGGCAGGCCCAGCGCGTCCCGGAAGAAGGCGACCGCGGCGTCGTAGTCCTCGGCCTCCACGACCAGGCGCAACTGGCGTACGGTCGGCGGCCCGTCGGCTCGGGGAGCGTCCATGACCGCAGATCCTAGCCGCGTGCCGCGGCGCCGAGGCGCGCCAGGAAGTGCGCGTTGCCGCCGCTGGCGGCGAGCTGGCGGAGCAGCTGGTCCAGCGCCGCCTGCCGGTCCAGGGTGGACAGCGCGGCACGCAGGGCCCGCAGGCGCTCCCGCTCGACGCCGGTGAGCAGCAGGTCCTCCCGGCGGGTGCCGGAGGCCCGCACGTCGACGGCGGGGAAGGTGCGCCGGTCGGCCAGCGCCCGGTCCAGCCTCAACTCGGCGTTGCCGGTGCTCTTGAACTCCTCGAAGATGAGGCTGTCCGCGGCGGACCCGGTATCGACCAGGGCGGTGGCGATGACGGTCAGGGAGCCGCCCTCCTCGAGCGTCCGGGCGGCGGCGAGCAGCTGCTTGGGCGGGGTGAGGGCGGCCACGTCGATGCCACCGGAGAGGGTGCGGCCGGCCGAGCGGACGGTCAGGTTGTAGGCGCGGCCCAGCCGGGTCAGCGAGTCGAGCAGCACGACCACGTCGTGACCCAGCTCGACGAGGCGCTTCGCCCGCTCGATCGCCAGCTCCGCCACCGTGGTGTGGTCCTGCGGCGGACGGTCGAACGTGGCCGCGACGACCTCGCCCTTCACCGACCGCTGCATGTCGGTGACCTCTTCCGGCCGCTCGTCGACCAGCACCACCATGAGATGGCACTCCGGGTTGTTGCGGGTGATCGCGTCCGCGATCGCCTGCAGCACCATCGTCTTTCCCGCCTTCGGCGGCGCAACGATCAGCGCCCGCTGGCCCTTGCCGATCGGCATCACCAGGTCGATGACCCGGGTGGTCAGCACGTGCGGCTCGGTCTCCAGCCGCAGCCGCTCCCGCGGGTGGATCGGTGTCAGCCGGTGGAAGTCCGGGCGGCGGCGTGCCTCTTCCACGGTCGTCCCGTTGACGGTGTCGACCCGGACCAGCGGGGCGTGCCGGCCCCGGTGGGGGGTGGCGGCGACGGCGCCGGTGACGAGGTCGCCGCGGCGCAGGCCGTACCGGCGCACCTGGCCGGCGGTGAGGTGGGCGTCCGAGCTGGACGGCAGGTAGCCGTCCACCCGGAGCAGTGCGTGGTCGTCGACCGTGTCGACGATGCCGCTCACCGGGAGCGGCGTGGAGGTGTCGGTCATCGAGTGCCTTTCGGGAGGTGGCCGTCCCGATCGGGACAGGCGAGGGAGAGCGAGTGTCGGAGCGTCCTGTGGTGGGCGCGAGGCGACGGGTCACGGCCCGCGGACGCGCACGGCGAAGGTTCACGGCACGGGTGGCTCGCCGCCCGGCGGCACCGGGCGGACGTCCACTGCCGGAGCGGCGGGCCGCGCTCGATTCGCGAGGCGAACGGCGCCCGAACCGGCCGTCGCGGCGGGCACGGAGCAGCCGGTCGGGTTCACTCCCGCGGAGGCCCGGGTCGGGTGCTTGTCGAGCCAGGACGGCGGTGGCCGCACGATCGCGGCGGGATGGGCGGCGTACGCCGGACGATCTGCCGCATTCGGGAGAGTGGGCTCCGGGTGGCGTCATACGCCGGCATCCGGGTCCATCGGCAGACTACCCCGGAACGCCGCCGCCGACAAGCGGATCGCCGGCGACCCGGTCAGGGCTACAGTGAGGGGCGCGCCGACCGGAAGGCCAGCACCGTGACTGCTATGACCGTGGTCGACCAGGTCCACCTGGGCGACCACGTCTGCTGGACGCACGACGACGAGAGCGTCGCTCTCGACGTCGTCGGCCGCTTCGCCGCCACCGGCCTGCGCCTCGGTCACAAGGTCGTCTGTTTCACCGAAACCTCGCCGCCGCAGGCCGTGCGCGCCCGCGTCGACGCCGTCGGCGTGCCGACCGAAGCCGCCGTGGCGGCCGGCCAGCTGCGCATCGTGCCGGCCGTGGATGCCTACCCGACCGGTGCCCGGCCGGCCCCGGAGACGATGGTCGCCATCGTGGTCGACGAGGTCGACCGCGCGCGGCACGAGGGCTACCCGGGAATCCGGCTGGCCGGTGACATGGCGTGGGTGCTGCGCAGCGGCACCACCCTGGACGACCTGCGGCGGTACGAGACCGCGCTCAACCCGCTCTTCCTGGACGCCCGGGTCGCCGGCCTGTGCCTGTACGACCGGCGGCTCTTCCCGGCCGACGGGATGCGCGCCCTCGCCGCCGCCCACCCGGGCACGGCCGGGCCGGACGCCGCGCGCACCTGGACGCCGCTGCTGCGGGCGTACCGGACGACCGACCCGCCGGGCTTGCGGCTGGTGGGTCAGGTGGACCGGAGCAACCGGGAGGCGTTCACCGCGGTCCTGGGCGACGTGACCGCCGCCGAGCGGGCGGCGGGCCCCCCGCCGGTGCTGGACGTCTCCGACCTGAGCTTCGCCGACGTGGGCGCCGCCACCGCCATCGTGCGAGCGGACCGGGACAGCGCCAGCGGCATCCGGCTGGTCGGCTGCCGGCCGGCGCTGCACCGGCTGCTGCACCTGCTCGGTGAGATGCCGGCGCCGGGGCGCCCCGCGTGAGGGCTCCCGCCGGCCCGGCCGGCTTCCGCCACGAACTGGCCTTCTACACCGACGCCGCGAGCCTGCTGGCGGTCACCGTACCGTTCGTCGAGGAGGGACTGGCCGAAGGCGACCCGGTGCTGGTGGCGACGCCCGGCCCGCAGCTCGCGCTGATCCGCGGGGCGCTCGGCGCGACCGGCGACGCCGTCGGGTGGGCCGACATGACCGAGGCGGGTCGCAACCCGGGGCGGATCATCCCGTGGGTCCTCCAGGCGTTCGCCGACCGGCATCCCGACCGGCGGGTCCGGATCATCGGCGAGCCGGTCTGGGCCGGGCGCACCGCCGAGGAGTACCGGGCCTGCGCGCAGCACGAAGCCGCGATCAACTGGGCCTTCGCGGGCCGGGCGGCGAGCATCCTCTGCCCGTACGACGCGGGCCGGCTCGGCCCCGGCGTGCTCGCCGAGGCCCGCTGCACGCACCCGCTGCTGGTCGACGGCGACGGCTGCCGCCGCATCGCCGGCTACGCTCCGGCGGCGGTCACCGAGCGGCACAACAGGCCGCTGCCCACCCCGGCCGGGCAGGTCGCGGTGCTCCGCTACGACCTGGCGACGCTGCCGCAGGTCCGGCGGTTCGTCGCCGACCACGGGCTGGCCGCCGGGCTGGCCGCCGACCGGGTGGCCGACCTGCAGATCGCGGTCACCGAGCTGGCCACGAACAGCGTGGCGCACGCCGGCGGCGCCGGCACCCTTCAGGCCTGGCGCACCGACCGGCACCTGGTGTGCGAGATCCACGACGACGGCCGGCTGGCCGATCCGCTCGCCGGCCGGCTCACCCCCGCGCACGACGGCATCGGCGGGCGGGGGCTGGTCATCGTGCACGCCCTGTGCGACCTGGTGCTGCTGCACACCACCGCGGCCGGCACCACGGTCCGGCTGCACATGCTCCGGGAGGCCCCGTGACGGGAACGGAACACGTACTGCGTCCGGTCGGCCGGGTCGAGTCGCCCCTCACCGATCCGGCGGCGGCGCCGAAGCAGGGCGACGAGGGCGCCCCGGAGGCGTGGCTGGTCTTCGACGAGGCGTACGCCCCGGCGCTGGACGGGCTGCGGCCCGGCGCGGACGTGCTCGTGCTGACCTGGTTGGACCGGGCCCGGCGCGACGTCCTCGCGGTGCACCCGCGCGGGGACGTGTCCCGGCCGGAGACGGGGGTGTTCGCCACCCGCTCGCCGCACCGGCCCAACCCGGTCGGTCTGCACCGGGTGCGGGTGCTCGCCGTGGACGGCGTACGGCTGCGGGTGGCCGACCTGGAGGCGGTCGACGGCACGCCCGTGCTCGACGTCAAGCCGGTGCTCGACGGCGAGCGCTGAGGCCGGCGGCCCGGCCGGGCCGCGACCCGGCCGGGCGGTCGGCTCAGTGCCCGCGGGCGATCCACTCGTCGAGGTGGGACGCCTCGGCGGCGATCGTGGTGTCGTCGCCGTGTCCGGTGTGGACCACGGTCTGCGGCGGCAGGGTGAGCAGACGGGTCCGGATCGATTCGACGATGGTGTCGAAGTCGCTGAAGGAGCGGCCGGTGGCGCCGGGCCCCCCGGCGAAGAGGGTGTCCCCGGTGAAGACCGCGCCGAGGTCGGGGGCGTGGAGGCTGCAGGCGCCCGGGCTGTGGCCCGGGGTGTGCAGCACCCGGAGGGTGGTGCCGCCGACCTCGACGGTCTGCCCGTCGGCGAGGTCACCGTCGGGTGGGGTGTCCGGGTGGACCAGGTCCCAGAGCACCCGGTCGGCCGGGTGCAGCAGCACCGGCGCGCCGGTGGCCCGGGCCAGCTCGGGCGCGACCCGGACGTGGTCGTCGTGCGCGTGGGTGGCCAGGATCGCGACCACCCGGCGGTCGCCGATCACCGCGCGGATGGCGGCGACGTCGTGCGGCGCGTCGACGACCACGCACTCGGCGTCGTCGCCGACGACCCAGACGTTGTTGTCGACGTCGAAGGTCTGCCCGTCGAGGGAGAACGTGCCGGAGGTGACGGTGTGGTCGACGCGGGCGGTCACGGGAAGACCACCACCGACCGGAGCACGTCACCGTGGTGCATCCGGGTGAACGCCTCCTCGACCTGGTCGAGGGCGATCTCCTCGGTGACGAAGGCGTCCAGGTCGAGGCGGCCCTGCCGGTACAGCTCGGTGAGCATGGGGAAGTCGCGGCTGGGCAGGCAGTCGCCGTACCAGCTGGACTTGAGGGCGCCGCCGCGGCCGAACACGTCCAGCAGCGGCAGCTCGATCCTCATCTCCGGGGTGGGTACGCCGACCAGCACGACGGTGCCGGCCAGGTCGCGGGCGTAGAAGGCCTGCTTCCAGGTCTCCGGTCGGCCCACCGCGTCGATCACCACGTCGGCGCCGAACCCGCCGGTGGCGGCGCGGATGGCCTCGACCGGGTCCTCGTCGGAGGCGTTGACGGTGTGCGTGGCGCCGAACTTGCGCGCCCAGTCGAGCTTCCGGGAGTCGGTGTCCACGGCGATGATGGTGGTCGCGCCCGCGAGGGTGGCGCCGGCCACCGCCGCGTCGCCGACCCCACCGCAGCCGATCACCGCCACCGAGTCGCCCCGGGTCACGTTTCCGGTGTTCATGGCCGCGCCGAGGCCGGCCATCACGCCGCAGCCGAGCAGGCCGACGGCGGCGGGCCGGGCGGACGGGTCGACCTTGGTGCACTGGCCGGCGTGCACCAGGGTCTTCTCGGCGAACGCGCCGATGCCCAGGGCGGGCGCCAGCTCGGTGCCGTCGGTCAGCGTCATCTTCTGCGCGGCGTTGTGGGTGTTGAAGCAGTACCAGGGTCGGCCCCGCCGGCAGGCGCGGCACTGCCCGCAGACCGCCCGCCAGTTGAGCACCACGAAGTCACCGGGGGCCACCTCGGTGACGCCCTCCCCCACCTGCTCCACGATGCCGGCGGCCTCGTGGCCGAGCAGGAACGGGTAGTCGTCGTTGATGCCGCCCTCGCGGTAGTGCAGGTCGGTGTGGCACACCCCGCAGGACTGGACGCGCACCACCGCCTCGCCCGGCCCCGGGTCGGGCACCACGATCGTGGTGACCTCCACGGGCGCGCCCTTGCGCCGCGACACGACTCCCCGGACTTCCTGACCCACGGCCCCTCCTTCGTTCGCGACTGCGGGGCTCGCAAACCCGGCTCGCTCCTCGCGCTCACGGGCCCTCCGTCGTTCGCTGTGTGTCGAACCTACCGCCCACCGCCGTCCGGCGGGTTATCCGGCGCGTCGCGGGGTACGCGGTGGCCCGGTTCTCCGGCACCGACGGGAGTGATCATGAGGTTGACCCATGCGCCGCTACGGATCATCATCGGCGCGTTCTTCCTGAATTCCGGGCTGTCCAAGCGGTCCCTGGAGGGCGAGTCCGCCGCCGGCATGCACGGCATGGCGGTCGGGGCGATTCCGCAGCTGCGGCAGTTCCCACCGGACCAGTTCGCGAAGCTGCTCTCCCGTTCCGAGATCGCGCTGGGCGCCGCGCTGCTCACCCCGTTCGTGCCGTCGCTGCTGGTCGGCGCCGGGCTGACCGCCTTCGGGGCCGGCCTGGTGCAGCTCTACCTCAAGACGCCCGGGATGCGGGAGGGGAACAGCCTGAAGCCGTCCCAGGCCGGCATTCCGCTGGCCAAGGACAGCTGGCTGGTCGCCGCCGGGCTGACGCTGGTGCTGGACTCGCTGGCCCACAAGCGCCGGTTCACGTGACCGGACCGGCCACGGCGGCGGGCACCGGCGCGGCGCCGGCGGCGTATCGGCGGCGGGCGGCGTTGCGGTAGCGCAGCACCTGCACCGCGCCCAGCCCCCAGAGCAGGTACTGCACGGCGAACGCCCAGCGGAACGCCGACAGCGGCGGCGTGCTCCGGCCGGCCGGGGTGGCCAGGTCGAGCACCACGCCGACCGCCAGGATCAGCAGGATCGAGGCGACGAACCCGCCGACGTTGACGATGCCGGTGGCACTGCCGATCCGGTGCACCGGGTTGAACGTGCGCGCGTAGTCGAAGCCGATCACCGAGCCGGGGCCGTTGACCGCGAGGACGACCACGAGGGCCACCAGCAGCCCGTGCGGAGCGCGGCCCGGCCAGGCCAGCACCACCGCCCAGACGGCGGCGGTGCCGGCGGTGATGGCGAACACCACCGCCGAGCGGTGGAACGGGTGCCGGGCGCACAGGTGCGCGACCACCGGGCCGCAGACCAGCGTCACCATGGTCATCAGGGTGAGCAGGCCGGCCGCCGCGGTGGGCGAGAAGCCCTGGCCCTGCACCAGGAACGGGTAGCCCCACAGCAGGGCGAACACCGAGCCGGAGAACTGGGTGACGAAGTGCGTCCAGAGGCCCAGCCGGGTGCCGGGCTGGGCCCAGGCGTCGGCGAGCTGCCGGCGTACGGTGCCCAGGTCGGGGGCGAGCGCGGTGGTGTGCTCGGTGTGCGGGGTGTCCCGGACCGCGACGAGCACCAGCAGCAGCACGGTGACGCCGAGCGCCGCCGCGGTCAGGAACGCGGGCGTCCAGCCGGCGTGGTGCAGCAACGCCACCAGGGGTACGGCGCCGAGCACCGCGCCGAGCTGCCCGATGGTGCCGGTGAGCTGCACCAGCAGCGGGTTGCGCCGGCCGGGGAACCAGAACGCCACGATCCGCAGCACGCTGATGAAGGTCATCGCGTCGCCCAGGCCGACCAGCACCCGGGCGGCGATGGCGAGCCGGACGTCGGTGGCCACGGCGAAGCAGAGCTGCCCGGCCACCATCAGCGCGCCGCCGACCAGCAGCAGCCGGCGGGAGCCGTACCGGTCGAGCAGCACCCCGACCGGTACCTGCATGGCGGCGTAGACGGCGAGTTGCGCGACGCTGAAGGTGGCCAGGGCGGCGGCGTTGATGTGGAAGCGGTCCGCCGCGTCGACCCCGGTGACGCCGAGCGAGCTGCGGTGGAAGACGGCGGCCACGTACGCGGTGACGGCCACCGCGAAGACCAGACCGGCGGAGCGCCGCGGGGCGACCGTTCGGACGGCGGCGGTCACCGCAGCGTCCGCAGCACGGTCGCGGCGTTGTCGATGTGCGCGCCGATCGCGTCGAGCCAGGCCCGCGGGTCGTCGCCGTCGAGGGCGGCGAGCTGGCCGGCGTGCTCGGTGAGGGCCACCTCGGCCCAGCCGGGCGAGAGCCGGAAGCTGGCCTCGCCCATCCGCAGCTGCCGGTCGCGCAGCCGGTGGTACAGCTCGGCGAGGATCTCGTTTCCGGCGGCCTCCACCACGGTGGCGTGGAAGGCCCGGTCGGCGGCCATCAGCGCCGTGACGTCGCCGGCGGTGTGCGCCCGGCGCATCTCGTCGAGCCAGCGGGCCAGGTCGTCGCGGATGGCGGCCCGGCGCGGCCAGACCTGCTCGGCGGCGTGCAGCTCGACCAGCCGGCGGGCCTCGATCACGTCGGCGATCTCCCGGGCGGAGACCGGCCGGATCAGCGCGCCGCGCTTGGGGTAGAGCTTGACCAGGCCTTCGGCCTCCAGCCGCAGCAGCGCCTCCCGGACCGGTGTCCGGGACACTCCGGTCGCCTCGGCGATCTCACCCTCGCTGATCAGCAGCCCGCCCGGGTACACCTGCTCAAGGATGGCCCTCTTGAGGTGCTGGTACGCCCGCTCGGCGGCGGACGGCCCGGCCGACCGCGCCCCGGACACGGGGGTGGGATGCGTCATGTATCTATGATGCGCCCCGCGCGGCGCGACACCGCCACGCACCGGCCCGAACGTGGCCCACGCCACGTCACCGCAGCGTGAGCACCCCGTCGGCGGTCGGCGTGACGCGGGTACCGGAGGGCCGGCCGAGGGTGTCGAGGAGGTCGGCGAGCCAGCCGGCCTCCGCGGGCGTGGCCGGTTGCAGGCGCATCCGGCACATCCGGAGCGGGATGAGACGCAGCCCCCGCAGCTCGCCGGTGGCGGCATCGAGGCTGGCCAGGTACAGCAGCCGCAGCTCCGGCCGGTACGCCTCCTGACCGCCGATCCCCTCGTAGTCGTCGATCAGGTCACCGCAGCCGTAGAGGACCAGCCGGCCCCGGTAGCGCTCGACCGCACGGGGATGGTGGGACGAGTGCCCGTGCACCACGTGCACCCCGGCGTCGACCAGGGCGTGCGCGAACTCCACGTGCTCGTCCGGCACCTCGTGGCCCCAGTTGGACCCCCAGTGCACCGAGACCACCACGAGGTCCGCCGGCCGCGCGATCCGCGCGATCCGCTCGGCCAGCGCGCCGGCCGTCGCCAGCGACACCTCCGGCAGGTACGCCACGCCCGGCCGGCCGGCCTCCGCCGCCCACTGCGGGAAGACCCCGCTCGACACCGCGCCCACCGACCAGACCAGCAGCCGGCGGTCACCGGCCAGCGGCACCACGGCCGGCGACCACGCCTCGTCGGCGTCCCGGCCGGCGCCGGCGGGCCGGATCCCCGCCGCGCGCAGCGCGTCCAGGGTGTCGCCCAGCCCGGTCGGGCCGAAGTCCAGCACGTGGTTGTTGCCCAGGGCGCAGACGTCCAGCCGGGCGGCGGTGAGGCAGGGCACGTTCGCCGGGTGCATCCGGTAGTGGATGCCCTTGCCGGGATGATGCTCGCCGCGAGCCGTCAACGGCGTCTCCAGGTTGACGATCCGGGCGTCCGGCCGTTCCGCGTCGAGCAGCCGCAACGCCGCGCCCCACGGCCACCCGGGCGGGACCGGGCGCGGCACCGGCCCGGCGACGGCCTCGGCCAGCGCGACGTACCGGCGGGCGTCGGTGACCAGCTCCTCCCGCAGCTCGGGCGACCCCGGGTGCGGCAGGATCTGGTCCACGCCCCGCCCGGTCATCACGTCACCGGCGAGGAACAGCGTCACCTCGGCCATGCCCGGGTGTTCCCCCCGTCCGCCGCGCCACGCGCGAATCCACGCGACCGGGGTGCCCTCATTGGCTCAACAGGTCCTGCCCTTCGGCGCTCAGGGCCCGGGCGATCCCGTCGAGCGAGTCGACGGAGAGAAAACCATTGGAGACCTCAATTCCGCCCAGCCTGCCCTTCGCGGCGAGGTCGGCAAGCATCCGGTCAATCGCGACACCCCGCGTCAACAGGTCAATCGCCGTCGGGCCGAGCGCCATGGCGCCCACGTTGACGAGGAAATCCGTTTCCGGCTTCTCCGAGAAGCCGATTACCGATTCCCCGTCGACCTTCACCACTCCGAAGGGCAGACGATACCGCGCAATTGCCAGGCAGCAGTCGACATCACCCGACTCGACGCGCGACAACAAGCGGCGCGGGTCGTACCACGAGTAGGTGTCGCCCAGAACCACGACCGCCCGGGACAACGTGGGGTACGGGCCGAGAACCTCCACCACCTTCTCGCGGGCGCCACCAGGTACGACCGACAATCGGACGTCGATGCCCAGCTCACCGGCCAGCCCGGCCACATACGCCTCGACCAGAGGGTCCCGGCTGTCGACGACAATCCGTATCCGCGTGTGTCCGGCCATCGTCGCCCGTGTGACGTGCTTGGCGACCAGAGTCGTGTCTCGGAGTTGCAGAAACGGTTTGTAAATCGTCCCGCGCAGTACCTCGAGCCGCGTGTTGTCACCCCCACACAGGACGATGAATGGACAGCCCTCGATGTCCACCAGCGAGCCCCTCATCCGCCGTTCGCGAGGGCGAAGGCGGCACTGCGGACACACAGACCGTGGATACAGACCTGAAGCGGCGAGACACCGGGCACCAGACGAACGGGGTCCTTCGTCGTGACGGCGGTGCCCACCTCCCCTGCGTCGACCCAGGCCAGCAGTGAATAGCCCGGCGACGAGGACGGCAGGGCGGGCGGGGACACGGAGAGCTGACAGCTCATGGTCAACATCAATGTCTGCTCGTACCCGCCCTCGTCGTCGTGCACGAGGTCATAGGCGAGGGCCGACTGGCGCAGTTCGGCCCGGAGGTCGCCGTCCACGAGGGCCGGCGCGAGCCCGAGCTTCCGCGCGATCAGGGCCTCGGCGACGAATGCCTGCGGTGTCGCCAACGAGTAAGGCACCCCCACCTGCCAGGCCCGCCGCTGCGGCAGGCTCATGAAGTAGGGCGGCACCAACTCCACCGACCGTTCACTCTCGGCCGAGAGAAGGTCGACCATCGTCGAGACCGGAATGCGCATCGTCGGCGTGCTCAACACGTCCGGATGGCGCGTGCTCGTCGCCGACTGACGCCGGACCCCCAGCAGGACCTGGCTCCTGGAGTCGTCCCGGTACATCAGCAGCGAGACGACGGGCACCACCGAGTCCAGGTCAATGCCCCGAAGAATCATCGAGCACCTCCGAATCGTCCGAGAAACACGCCTTCGTCAACCATTTCCGGCGCTGCCTGAGCAGCCGGTTGAGCTGGCCCTCGTCGTTGTACAGGTCCGGAGCCAGCACCCGGACCAGGTTGGGACCGCGCGACAGGGCGACCCGCAGTTCGTCGAGTTGCCCCGAACGGACCAGGTCGAGCGTGAACACCATGAAGGCCAGCTGCACCGACTCCGATTCGTGCTGCACGAGATGAAAGCCCTTACGCTCGAACCGGTCCAGCTCGACGTGCAGGCCCAGCGTCAGCGACACCTCCCGACGCGCGGCGAGCCGGAAGGCTTCGGCTGGAAGGACGAACGGGTGCGGCGACCCGGCGGCGAGCCACAGGTCCTCCAGGGCGGCGATGTCGCTCTCCTCCGAGGGCGACACGGTCGCGCCCAGGGCCGATGCCACGTCGACCTCCTGGACCCGGGCGCTCAGGAGGCTGAGCTTGCCGAAGTCGTCGGTGTCGGTGAGCGGCGTCCGTCGCTTCAGCAACACCTCGAGACCAGCCGGCGAGTGGCACCGGACGACCACGATCGAGATCGGTCTGAGGAGGTTGGGATTCCTGCTCACGCCGCCCAACGGGACGAGCTCTCCGATCCTGAGCCGGTCGGGCTCCACCTCACCCGACGTCGGATTCTCCATGCCGCGGCAGCGCACCTCGCGCAGTCTGATCGGTTTTCCATCCCGCCGTAACCGCTCGAGGTAGTCGTTGAGGCCCGCGTCGCTGCTCGGCAGCACCTGGGCGATGTGGTCCGGGTGATCGCCGTCTTCGAGCAGCTCGGACAGCATGATCGATCGCGCGGAACCGTCGTTGACGACGACATGCAACAGGCAGTTGAAGGACAGCGCGGATATTCCCGTACCGAAGTGGCGGTGTTCCACCCGAGCCAGCTCTCCGCGGGCCCGCTGGCCGTGCGCCGCGTTGACCAGATTGCGCAACCCCATGTAGCCCGCCTGCCAGCGGTTCACATAGCAATGAAGCTCTCGCCCGAGGTTGAGCGCGAGTTCCGATCGGGGGGTGTAGTACTCGATGTCGGGCAGTCGCGGCTCGGCCATCGCCTCGACCTCACGTTGCAGTGCCTCAACGAGCGGCTGGGGCATGACACCGACGACCCAGATCCTCGTCGCGTCAATGATCAGCCCGGCGAGACTCCGCCACCCGCTCTCTGTCACGGTGCCGCGCAGCAGGAGTTCACCCTGACCGGCTGGCGTGGCCTGGATGGGGATGCCGACAAGGCGCGCCGCAGCCCGGGCATCGTCGCTGTGCAGGTTCGACACTGTGCCACAGCCTTTCGCCGATTCAGTTCTCGGTCTTGCGGAACACCTTCGAGACGAGCGCGACCACGTCCGACCAGCCGTCCACAACCTCGGCCTCCGGCGGATCCGGCCGAGCGGTCAGGTGCACGAGGAGAAGGCAGGCCTTCCGGGCCTCGAGATCCTGGAGCCGGCTGCCCAGCAGCAGCAGGCTCCTCCTCGTGCCGTACAGGTCGTCGACCAGCAACTCCCGGATGCTCTCCGGTCGCTGCCAGAGCTGCAGGATCTGATCGGACACGGCGTGCTGTTCCCGGCCTCGGCTGGTCCGGCCGGTCAACAGCGAATTGACGATCGGAACCCCAAGGCCGACGACAAGGCCCACCAGGACACCACCGACCGCGATGAGCGACTGGATCGCCGACGCCTGACCGGTGGCGGGCGACGGCGCGGGAGACGGAGTCGTCACGAGGGCCGCGACCAGGGTGCAGTGAGGAGGTATCAATGCCAGTCGTAGCCCTCGCTGTTGAGCAGGACGCGCGAGCAGAGAGAGCCTCTCCGTGCTGCCTCCACGAGGAGGCCGAGGTCCTTCGTGTACGTCATGTCGACGTACTGGCTCACATCGTCGAACGGTTGGGGAACGGCAGGGACCCCCTTTTCCAACACCACGCGATAATCCGAGAGGGTGAGCGTGAATTGCTCACGCTCGGCCTTCTCAGTTCCGACCCGATCCAGGACTCTGAGTTCGACGCCCAACTTCTCCCGCCCGGCGCGCACCACCGCGTCCTCGTCGGACTCGCCCGCTCTCAGACTGGCGGCAGGTAATCCCCAGACACCGGGTAATGATTCATCATCATCGCTGCGCCGTACGGCAAGGAAACGCCCTTGATCGTCATAGAGGACCACCGCCACCGCGTGTCTGGCAGGCTTCACTGTGGAGGAATTGCGCGTCATTGCCGGAGGTTAACACGCAGATCGGAAACGCTGAATGGGCTGATCGTGCCGCTTGCCTCACCCTGGTCGCCGCTGGCTGCGACATCTCTCCACCGAGACCCGGCCAGTTCAGAGGGGTCGACCAATCAACCGTCCGGCGGTGGCAGGCAACGGCGCAGGGCTGCTGACCCGCGAGGATCGTTGAAAGCGTCGAGCAGCGCGGATAGGCTGGCTTTCCCGTCACCAGCCGCCTCGGACCTCCGCGCGGTCGGCGCGACAATGATCGACACCTCGGGCACGCCGGGAACACAGAGCGGATGACCGCGCCACGTGGAAGACATGGGAAATTCTCGAATGAACGCCAACGCGACCACCGACGTCGACCTGTTGGATCTTCAGCTCACCTTTGAACGCCTGAAGATCGTGGAACGCCAGAATCCACTCAGCAATAGCGCCCGTCGGGAGAACACAGCCGAGCACTCGTGGTCCGTGGCGCTGGCCGTGATTATCTTTCACGGCCTGGCCACGGTGCCGGTCGATCTCGGACATGCCTTGGCGCTCGCGGTCGCACACGACCTGCCGGAAGCCTTCGTCGGAGACACGTTCGTCTACGGTCACGAAGCCGACTCGCGCTCGACACGGGAACGGTTGGCGATGGATTCCTTCCTCGCCGAAGCAGGACCTGGATCCGTCAAGAGCGAGCTGGTGGACCTGTGGCAGGAGTACGAGAGCGCCGCCACCCCCGAGGCACGGTATGTTCTCGCGCTGGACGTGCTGCTGCCCGTCTTCTTCAACAGCAGGAACCTCGACCACTCGTCCTGGAAGCGCCATGGCGTGCAGGCGGCGGACGTCCGAGCCCGCGTGCGCATGGTGGAGGACGTGATGCCACGACTGGCCCAGGAGGCCTACCAGGCCATCGACCACGGTGTGCGGCACGGCGCGCTGAAGGGACCGTGAGCGCGGGACGCCGGCGCTCTGCCCAGCACGATTTCGACCGCCTTCGCCGGGTGAGCTGATCTCCATGGTTATCGTGTGGACGCACCGGCCGTCGGCGAGGAGCACCGGGTGAAGAGCAGCGGGTCCTTCCGGGCCTGGTACCGGCCGATGCGGGCCCGGCGGCGCGACGAGGAGCACCGCTCCGCCACCCCGCTGGAGCTCTTCTTCGACCTCTGCTTCGTCGTCGCGGTGGCGCTGGCCTCCGAGGGCCTGCACCACGACGTCGCGGAGGGGCACCTCGGGCACGGCGTGGGCTCGTACCTGAGCGTGTTCTTCGCGATCTGGTGGGCCTGGGTGAACTTCACCTGGTTCGCCTCCGCCTACGACACCGACGACGACGTCTACCGGCTGACCGTGCTGGTGCAGATCGCCGGGGCGCTGGTCCTCGCCGCCGGGGTGCCACGCGCCTTCGCCGACGCCGACTTCACCACGATCACCTACGGATACGTGGTGATGCGGCTGGCCTCCACGGTGAACTGGCTGCGGGCGGCCGCCGGCGACCCGGCACACCGGGCCACTGCCCTGACGTTCGCCATCGGCGTGGGCGTGGTGCAGGTCGGCTGGCTGCTGCGGCTCCTCCTGCCGCCGGAGTGGCTGCTGCCCGCGTACCTCGTGCTGGTCGCCGCCGACCTGCTCGTGCCGGTGCTGGGCGAACGCCGCCGGCAGACCTCGTGGCACCCGCACCACATCGCCGAGCGGTACCAGCTGTTCACCCTCATCGTGCTCGGCGAGGTGGTGCTCTCCACGTCGGTGGCGATCCAGCGCGGGGTGGACGCGGGCAACGGTCAGCTGTGGTCGCTGGCCGCCGCCGGCACGCTGATCGTCTTCGCGATCTGGTGGCTCTACTTCGACCGGCCCGACCCGCTGCCGCCGGCGTCGGTGCGTGGCGCGATCTTCTGGGGTTACGGCCACTACTTCGCGTTCAGCTCGGTCGCCGCGGTCGGCGCCGGGCTGGCCGTGGCGGTCGACCACGACCTGCACGCGGGGCACGTCTCCGGCCGGGTGGCCGGCTACGCGGTCGCCGTGCCGGTCGCCGTCTTCCTGGTCGCCCTCTGGGCGCTGCACCTGCCCACCAAGCACGGTGCCGGGCTGGTGCTGTTCCCCGGCGCGGCGGCGCTCGTCCTCGTGACGCCGTGGCTCGTCGCGCCGGTCGACCTGATCGCCGGGGTGCTGGTCGCCCTCGTGGCCGTCACGCTGGTGCTGCACCACCAGACGGCGACCAGAATTTCCTGACCAGGGCCGCGAACTCCGCGGCCCGCTCGATCTGGGGCATGTGCCCGGTGTCGCGGAACAGGTGGCCCTGCGCCCCGGGCAGCCGGGACCGGGCGTACGAGAGGTGGGCGGCGGGCAGGATCAGGTCCCGGTCGCCCCAGACGACCAGGGTGGGCAGGTCGAGCGCGGCCACCGCGTCGAGGAGTTCGGCCCGCCACTCGGGGCGTACCCCACGCCAGGTGCCGAGGCTGCGGACCAGTTCCAGCATCACCCGGGCGGCGTGGGGCTGCCGGGCCGCCGCCAGGGCGGTGGCGATCCGCGCCTCGGTCACGTACGCCGGGTCGTAGAAGATGGCCCGCTCGGTGCGGCGGGCGATCGCCGGGTGCGGGCGCAGCAGCAGCTTGGCCAGCGGCCGGACGGCGAGCAGCCGCAGCGCGGCGGTCACCTCCCGGCCGAAGCCGGCGCTGTTGACCAGCACCAGGCTGGCCGCCCGCTCCGGCGCGTCGGCGGCGAGCCGCATGGCCACCGCCCCGCCCATCGAGTTGCCGACCAGGTGCGCCGGCCCGGTGACCCCGGCGGCGTCGAGGAACCCGGCGACGGCCGCGGCCAGGGTCGGCAGCGTGTGCCGGTCGTCCAGCGGCGCGGAGCCGCCGTGCCCGGGCAGGTCCATGACGAGCACCCGGTGGTCGCGGGCCAGCGCCTCCTGGACGGCGGTGAAGTCCTCCATGGTCCGGCCGATCCCGTGCAGCAGCACCACCGGCGGGCCGTCGCCGGCGATCCGGCAGCGCATCCGCCGCCCGGCGACGGTCAGCTCGTCGGCCGGCGGCAGGGCGAGGGTCACGCCGGCCGTCCCGGGTCCGACGGGACGGGCTCGGCGGCGGGCCGCGCGACGGGCTCGGCGGCGGGCTCGGCGGCGGGCCGCGGGGCGGGCACCCGGGCCGCACGCGGTCGCATCCCCAGGGCCAGCACCTTCCCGTACCCGGCGGGGGCGACCCGGGCGAGCAGGTCGGGCAGCTTCGCCGACCAGCCGATCAGCACCCGGCCGCGGCGGCGCCCGACCCCGCGCAGGATCACCTCGGCGGCCTTCGCCGGGGCGATGGAGAGCAGCTTCTCGAACTGCTCGCGGCCGGCCTCGTACTCCTCGATCGCGACGCCGCTGCCCACCCGGGCGCTGCTCGCGATGCGGGTGCGGATGCCACCCGGGTGCACCGAGGTGACCCCGATCCCGTCGTCGGCCAGCTCGTGCCGCAGCGCCTCGGTGAAGCCGCGCACGGCGAACTTGCTCGCCGAGTAGGCGGCCTGCCCGGCGGGCGCGATCAGCCCGAAGAGGCTGGAGACGTTGACCAGGTGGGCTCCGGGCTCGACCTTGAGCGCGGGCAGCAGCGCGTGGGTCAGCCGCACCACGGCCCGGAAGTTGATGTCGATGACCCAGAGGAACTCGTCCAGCGTGACCTGGTCGAACCGGCCGCCCAGCGCCACACCGGCGTTGTTGACCAGCAGCCGGATCCGCGGGTGGGCGCCGAGGATCTCGGCCGCCACCCGGTCGGTGGCGTCGGCGTCGGCGAGGTCGACCAGGTGGGTCTCGATCCGCCGGTCGGGATGGGCGGCGCGGATCGCGGCGACCACGGCGGCCAGCCGTTCGGCGTCGCGGTCGAGCAGGACCAGGTCGGCGCCGCGGCGGGCCAGCCCGTGGGCCAGGGCCTCGCCGATGCCGCTGGCCGCGCCGGTCAGCACGGCGGTGCCGCCGGGAAAGACGAAGTCACGCATGACGCTCCTCGGTGCTCAGGCGACGGGCGCGGGCCGGTCGGCGAGGGTGGCGGGCGTGCCCGCGCGGGAGAAGCGCACGCCGGCGTCGGTGAGCCGGCCGTGGCGCATCAGCAGCACGTCGCGGGGGTAGTTCTGGTGCAGCCGCCAGGGCGCCTCAGGGCCCTGCTTGGGCAGCTGGTCGACGGCGCGCAGCACGTAGCCGGACTGCAGGTCGATGATCGGCACGAGGTCGTCGGAGTCTGGCGCGAGCGGCGTGACGATCTGCTGGCCGGTGTCGTCGAGGTGGCGCAGCAGCCGGCAGACGTACGTGGCGACCAGGTCGGCCTTCAGCGTCCAGGAGGCGTTGGTGTAGCCGATGGTCATGGCGAAGTTCGGCACGCCGGAGAGCATCATGCCCTTGTAGGCGACGGTCGAGGCGAGGTCGACCTCGGCGCCGTCCACCACCAGGGTCATCCCGCCGAGGGCGAGCAGGTTGAGGCCGGTGGCGGTGACCACGACGTCCGCGGGCAGTTCCTCGCCGGAGGCGAGCCGGATGCCCCGCTCGGTGAAGGTGTCGATGGTGTCGGTGACCACCGAGGCCGTCCCGGCGCGGAGCGCGGCGAACAGGTCCCCGTCGGGCACCACGCAGAGCCGCTGGTCCCAGGGGTTGTAGCGGGGCGAGAAGTGCCGGTCGAGGTCGTAGCCGACCGGGAGCTTGCCCCGGGCGGCCCGGCGGAGGAACCTCTTCACCAGGCCCGGGGCGCGCCGGCTGAGCTGGAAGTTGGCCACGCCGAGGGCGACGTTCTTCCAGCGCGTCACCGCGTACGCGGCCTTCGCCGGGAGCCAGCGCCGCGCCGCGTCGGCGACCGGGTCGCGCGAGGGCAGCGAGATGACGTACGTGGGTGAGCGCTGGAGCATGGTGACGTGGCCGGCCCGCTCGGCCATGGCCGGGACCAGGGTGACCGCCGTGGCGCCGCTGCCGATCACCACGACGCGCTTGCCGGCGTAGTCCAGGTCCTCGGGCCAGTGCTGCGGGTGCACGAGCCGGCCGGCGTACCGCTCGACGCCGGGGAACTCGGGCGTGTAGCCCTCGTCGTAGCGGTAGTAGCCGGAGTTGGTGAACAGGAACCCGCAGGTCAGGACCACGTCCTCGCCGGTGTCGTCGCGGTGGGCGTGCACCGTCCAGCGGGCCGTGGCGCTGTCCCACTCGGCACGCAGCGCCCGGTGGTGGAAGCGGATGTGCTGCTGCACGCCGTATTCCCGGGCGGTCTCCCGGACGTAGGACCGGATGGCGTCGCCGTCGGCGATCGCCTTGGGGTTGGTCCACGGCTTGAACGAGTAGCCGAGGGTGAACATGTCGGAGTCGGAGCGGATGCCCGGGTAGCGGAACAGGTCCCAGGTGCCGCCGACGGCGCCCCGGGCCTCCAGCACGGCGTAGGTCTTGCCGGGGCACTGGCGTTGCAGGTGGACGGCGGCGCCGACGCCGGAGAGCCCGGCGCCGACGATGAGGACGTCGACGTGGTCGGAGGCCATGACATCTCCCGTTCGGCCGGCAGTGGACCGGACACTATCCACCCCCGTCGACACCAGTCAACACCCTGTCGAGTGGAATCGACACAGTGTCGAGCGGGTGTAACATCGGCCGACATGACACCCGCCCGTACGCCGACCGGCGCCCCGCCGACGCGCGGGCGGCGACCCGGCCGCTCCACCGGCGACGACCGCGAGGTGGCCATCCTCGCCACCGCCGAGCGGCTGCTGCGGGAGCGACCCTTCGGCGACATCTCCATCGACGACCTGGCGCGGGGCGCCGGCATCTCCCGGCCCACCTTCTACTTCTACTTCCCCTCCAAGGACGCGGTGCTGCTCACCCTGCTCGACCGGGTGACCGAGGAGGCGAACGCGGCCGCGGGTGACGCGCTGGTCCGGCTCGCCGAGGACCCGCGGGCCCGCTGGCGGGAGCTGATCGCCCGCTTCCACGCCACCTTCGGCGGCCACCGCGACGTGGTGCTGGCCTGCGCCCAGGTCCGCGGCACCAACGCCGAGGTGCGCCGGCTCTGGGCCGAGGTCCTGGAACGCTGGGTACGCGCCGTCGAGGCGGCCATCGAGGGGGAACGCGCGCGCGGCGCGGCCCCGGACGGGCTGCCCGCCCGGGACCTCGCCATCGCGCTGAACTCCATGAACGAGCGGGTCTGGTACGCGACCTTCGCCGGCGACGGGCCGGCGGTGGCCGAGCGGGACGTGGTCGACGTGCTGCTCGACGTCTGGCTGACCGCGATCTACCGGACCACCACGCCGCCGGTCAGCCCGTCCGGGTGAAGTCCATGATCCAGTTGGTCTCCCAGGTCTGCTCGCCGTCGGTGGAGAACGCCTGCTCCCAACGGCAGGAGGTGGGCGTGATCCGCGACCAGATGAACCGGCAGCGGACCGGCCGTCCCTCGTCGGTGTCGTCGGCGTGGAAGGTGCCCACGCCGTCGACGAACCGGCCGACCATGGGCGGCTGTTCGAGCACGCCGCGCCTGCTGTTCATCCAGTAGATCGACCACAGCCCGGTCTCCGCGTCGCGGATGCGGACCGTCGAGCCGGAGAAACCGCGGGTCGGGAAGCGGATCTCGTCGAAGCTGCCGGCGCCGTCGAAGAACGTGCGCGCCACCGAGGTGCCGGGGAACTCGTCCCACTCGTCGCTGCCCACGTGCCGCTTGGTCAGCCGCCGGTTGACCACGTCCCAGGTGCCGACGAAGAAGTCGAAGTCGCCCATCAGAAACCCACCTTTCCCTCGGCCCGGGTGTCGGCCAGGTAGCCGGCCAGGTCCGGCCGGTCGGGGGCGAGCACGTGCCGCACCCAGGCGGTCCGCTCGTGCTCCAGCACGCCCAGCTCCCAGACACAGCCGATGCCGGGCCGGTCCAGCGGGACGAAGTGCGCCGGATCGTCGTCCGGGCAGTCCAGCGCGGGCTGGCCGGCGATCGCGATCCGGCACTCCACCACGTTGTCGAAGAACCAGCTGTACGCCAGCAGGTACGCGCCGGTGTCCGCGCCCCGGTGCAGCACCACCCACGTCGCCGGTGGCGTGCCGCCGTCCGGGCCGGGCAGCAGCTTCGGCAGGTACGCGTACGCGGCCTCGACCACCTCCGGTTCGAGGCGGCGGTCCGGCTGGTCGATGTGGTAGCGCTTGACGTGCCGGCCGGCGACCTCGACGGTCCCCGGCACGGTCAGTTCCTTGTTCCGAAATGCCATGCCGGGACGGTAGGACCCCTCCCCTGACAGCTAGTGTCAGTGGAATGAGGGCCAGTCGCCTCCTGTCCATCCTGCTGCTGCTCCAGGCCCACGGCCGGCTCACCGCCGCCGAGCTGGCGAGCCGGCTGGAGGTCTCGGTCCGCACCGTCTACCGGGACGTCGAGTCGCTGCACGCCGCCGGCATCCCGCTCTACGGCGAGGCCGGGCACGCCGGCGGCTACCGGCTCGTCGACGGCTGGCGGACCCGGCTGACCGGGCTCACCGCCGAGGAGGCAGACCGGCTGCTCTTCGCCGGCTTGCCCGGCCCGGCCGCCGAGCTGGGCTACGAGTCGGTGGTCGCCACCCTGCAGCTCAAGCTGCGCGCCGCGCTGCCGCCGCCGCTCGCCGACCGGGCCGCCCGCCTCGAGCAACGGTTCCACCTGGACACCCCCGGCTGGTACTCCGACGGCGACCCGTCGCCCTACCTGGCCGCGGCGGCCGAGGCGGTGTGGCGGGAGCACCGGATCCGGGTCCGCTACCGGAGTTGGAACGGCGAGGTGAGCCGGGTCCTCGAACCGTACGGGCTGGTGCTCAAGGGCGGCCGCTGGTACGTGGTGGCGGGCCGGCCGGACCGCGCCGAGCCGGCGACCTACCGGGTCAACCAGATCCTCGACCTGGTCCCGCTGGACGAGCCGTTCGACCGCCCGGAGTTCGACCTGCCGGCCTGGTGGCGGGCGCACGTGGTCGCCTTCCGGGCCGGGCTGCACCGGGACGAGGCGGTCATCCGGCTCTCGCCCGCCGGCCGGGAGCGGCTGCGCGAGGTCGCCAGCGACGCGGTGGTCGGGGCGGTGGACGCCAGCGCCGGCCCGCCCGACGCGGCGGGTTGGGTGCGGGCCGCCGTACCCATCGAGTCGCTCACCCACGCCCACGGCGACCTGCTGCGGCTCGGCGCCGAGGTGGAGGTCCTCTCCCCCGCCGCCCTCCGCGACCGCCTGGCGGCGACGGCCGCCGCCCTCGCCGCCCTCTACCATCCCCCCACGCCGTAGTCGATCAAGAGGTTCGCGTCGGGATCGATCGCCCCGGTGACGCGAACCTCTTGATCAACGAGGCCGGGGCTCAGGGCAGGTCGTGGAGGGTGGTGGCCAGGGTGGCGAGGGCGCGGTCGATGTCCGACGGCGGGTTGGCGGCGTAGCCGAGGACCAGGCCGGGGGGTTGCGGGCGCTGGGCGTGCCAGGACAGGGGTTGGACCTTGACGCCCCGGCGCAGCGCCGCCGCGGCCAGGGCCGTGTCGTCGACCTCGCCGGGCAGGGTCACCAGCAGGTGCAGGCCGGCTGCGGCGCCGTGCACCACCGCGCCGGGCAGGTGCGCGCGGACCGCCCGGATCATCGCGTCCCGGCGGCGGACGTGCCGGCGGCGCAGCAACCGCAGGTGGCGTTCCAGCGCGCCGGAGTCCATGAGCTCGGCCAGCACCAGTTGCGGCAGAGCGGCGTTGCCGAGGTCCGCCATCCGCTTGGCCGCCACGAGGTCGGCGTGCAGCCGGGGCGGCACCAGCACCCAGCCGATCCGCAGCGCCGGGGCGAGCAGCTTGGAGACGCTGCCGGTGTAGCAGACCCGGTCCGGCAGCATCCCGCGCAGCGCCGGCACGGGCGGGCGGTCGTAGCGGTGCTCGGCGTCGTAGTCGTCCTCGATCACCAGGCCGCCGCGCCGTGCCCAGCGCAGCAGCCGGCGGCGCCGGTCGCCGTCGAGCACCACCCCGGTCGGGAACTGGTGCGCCGGGGTGAGCAGCACGGCCGGGGCGCCGCTCTCCTCCAGCCGGTCGACCCGCAGGCCCTGGGCGTCGACCGGGACCGGCGGGGTGTCCAGCCGCCAGTTGTTCAGGTGCTGGCGGACGCCCAGCGAGCCCGGGTCCTCCACGGCGACCGTGTGCACGCCGTCGGCGTGCAGCACCTGGGCGAGCAGGCCGAGCGCCTGGGACACCCCCGCCACGACCACCACCTCGGCCGGGTCGACCCGGATGCCACGGTTGCGGGCCAGCCAGGTGGCGACCGCGAGCCGCAGCGCGGGGTGCCGGTCGGGTCGCCGTACCCGAAGGCGGCGGGCGCCAGGCGGTGCAGCACCGCCCGTTCCGCGCGCAGCCAGGCCGCGCGGGGAAAGGCCGCCAGATCGGGTACGCCGGGCGTCAGGTCCAGCTCCGCCGGGGCGGTGCGCAACGCGTCGAAGACGGCGGTGTCCGGCCGCGCGGCGAACACCTCCGGCGGGCGACGCGGCACCGGCGCGCGGGTGACCACGGTGGCCGGGGTGGCCACCACGACGGTGCCGGCCCGGCCCCGCCCGATCACGTGCCCGTCCTCGGTCAGCCGCTGGTACGCCTCGGTCACCACGCCCCGGGACACACCCAGCTCGGCGGCGAGCACCCGGCTGGCCGGCAGGCGGGCGCCCACGGGCACCCGGCCGTCGGCGATGGCGGCCCGCAGCCGGGCGGCCAGCCAGTCGGCCCGCCCACCCGGTGGGGCCTCGCCGACGTCGAGCTGGAGGAAGTCGGCACCGGCCGTTATGGACCCCTCCGTTGCCGATGGTTTGGCCCTGTCCATCAGACCATTATGGTCGCAGGCTGGACCGCATGAGCCTCGCTTTCCTGCTGACCACGCTCGTCGTGGTGATCACCCCGGGCACCGGGGTCGTCTACACCCTCGCCACCGGCCTGTCCGCCGGCCGCCGGGCCGGTCTGGTGGCCGCCGCCGGCTCCACCGTCAGCCTCGTCCCGCACCTGGTCGCCGCGGTGACCGGGCTGGCCGCCCTGCTCCGCGCCGGCACCCCGGCGTTCCGGGTGGTCACCTGGCTGGGGGTGGCGTACCTGCTCTGGATGGCCTGGGCGGCGCTGCGCGACCGCGGCCCGCTGCTGCCGGTTGACGGGGACCACCCGCCGCGCCCGGCTGGCCGGCTGTTCCGCGACGGGGTGCTCATGAACCTGCTCAACCCCAAGGTCACCGTCTTCTTCGTGGCGTTCCTGCCGCAGTTCGTCCCGCCGGACGCGCCGGACGCGCCGGCCCGGATGCTGGCCTGCGGCGCGGTGTTCATGCTGGCCACCATGGTGGTCTTCGCCGGATACGCGCTGCTGGCCGGCGCGCTGCGCCGCCGGGTGCTGGCCCGGCCCCGGCTGACCGCGCTGCTGCGGCACGGCTTCGCCGGCAGCTTCCTCGCCCTGGGCCTCGGCCTGGCCCTCACCGCCCGTTAGGAGTCTCCCGTGCGCTTCCGGCACTCCCCGCACGTCTGGTCGACCTTCCCCGAGCTGACCTGCGGCGTCCTGCACGCCACCGGCATCACCCCCGGCGTCGACGTCACCGCGCGCCTCGCCCGGTACGCCGACACCGCCCGCGCCCGCCTGGCCGCCGGAGCGGAGGGCGGCTTCCCCGAGATCCAGGCCTGGCGGCGGGCCTTCGCCCGGATGGGTTCGCCGCCCACCCGCTACCGCTGCGCCGCGGAGTCGCTGCTGCGCCGGTTTCCGTCGCGACGGGGCGCTGCCCCGACTGCACCCACTGGTCGACCTGGGCAACGCCCTCTCCCTCGGGTATGCCGTGCCGGTGGCCGTGCTGGACCTCGCGCGGATCGCCGGGGACCTGAGCGTGCGCCCGGCCACCGGCGAGGAGACCTACCTGACCCTCGGCGGGGACGAGGAGCACCCCGAGCCGGGTGAGCTGATCTTCGCCGACGCGGCCGGCCGGGCCCACTCCCGGCGCTGGACGCACCGGCAGAGCGGGGCGTCGGCAGTGCGCGCGGAGACCACGGAGGTGCTCGTGGTGGTCGAGGCGATGCACGACGACGGGCCCGCCGTCGTGCACCGGATGCTCGCGGAGCTGGCCGCCGCGCTGGCCGAGGAGTGGGGGGTGCGGCACCGGACGGCGGTGCTCACCGCCGGGGCGCCCGACTTCGTGGTGTCCGGGCGAACCGGCGCGGCCGCCACCGGCAGCCGATAGCCGCGAGCCGGTGCGCGCGGCGGCGGGTCAGGCCGTGGGGTGGTCCGGGTCGTCGGTGCGCATGAGCTCCTCGAACTCGGCCGGGGTGATGTCGCCGGTGCGCAGGCGGCGGGCGTTCGCGGCGAACCGGGCGATCGCGGCCCCCCGCGGGTCGGGCGAGGTCAGCAGGCCGGAGTCGGCGGCGAGCGCGGTCACCTCGTCGGCCACCTGGCGGGGGTCGTCGGTGTCGACCGGCTCGTCGTGCAGCTCGCGCAGCGCGGCGGCGAGCCGGGCATCGGCCACGTCGCCGGCGCCCCACCAGCGCCGGGCGAGATCGACCGTGCGGCCGAGGCTGTCCTCGCCGACGCGCTCGGCCCGCAGCTCGGCCCGCATCATGCGCAGGAAGGTGACGGTGACGGCGTCGGAGTCATCGGCGATCATGCCGGCACCCTAGCGACCGGCTGCGACAAATCCGGTGGGACGCCCGACCGGCGGCGGCATGATCGGGGCATGGAGCGACGACCGGCCCGCGGGCACCGGAACGTCCCGCACACCGCCGACGTCCGCATCGAGGCGTGGGCGCCGGACCGCGAGGGGTGCGTGGCCGAGGCGGTCAGCGCGCTGGTGGACACCTTCGTGGACACCACGGCGGCGGTCGCCGACGGGGAGACCGGGTTCCGGGTGCCGCCGGGCGCCGACGCGGACCTGCTGGTCGGCGTCCTGGACGAGGTGATCTTCCGGCTGGAGACCGAGGGTGCGCTGCCGCTGGAGACCGAGGTGCGGGCGGCCGACGGCGGCCTGGCGGTGCGCTGGCGGACCACCGGCACCGACTCGGTCGAGCTGATCGGCGCGGTCCCGAAGGCGGTCTCCCTGCACGAGCTGCGCTTCGCCGCGGAGCCCGCCGGCTGGCGCTGCGCCGTGACGCTGGACGTGTGAGCCGGCTCAGCCCTTCACGACCCGGGCGGGCACAGCCCTTCACCACCGGGCGGGCTCAGCCCTTCACCACGCCGAGCGGCACGAGCCGGGCCACTTTCCGGCACAGGCCGGCCCCCTCGGCCGCCGCCACCACGGCGGTGACGTCCTTGTACGCGGCCGGCATCTCCTCGGCCAGCCCGCGCCGGCTGGCGCCCCGCACCGCGATGTCCTGCGCCTCCAGCTCCCGGCGCGGGTCGTGTCCGGCGACCGCCCTGGTGGCCTGCTTGCGGCTCTGCACCCGGCCCGCGCCGTGGCAGGTGGACGCCCACGCCGGGGAGCCGGCCACGCCGGTGAGCACGTACGAGCCGGTGCCCATCGAGCCCGGGATGAGGACCGGCTGCCCGACCGGGCGCAGGTCGTCGGGCAGCTCGGGGTGCCCCGGCGGAAGGGCCCGGGTGGCGCCCTTGCGGTGCACGCAGAGCGGGCGCGCCGACCCGTCCACCTCGTGCGTCTCGATCTTCGCGAGGTTGTGCGAGATGTCGTACACCAGGTCGAGGTCGCAGCCGGTGATCCGGGCGAAGACCTGCCGGGCGGCGTGGGCGAGCAGCTGCCGGTTGGCCCGGGCGTAGTTGGCCGCGGCGGCCATCGCCCCCAGGTAGGCCCGGCCCTCGTGGGACGCGACCGGCGCGCAGGCCAGCTGCCGGTCGGGAACCTGGATGCCGTGCCGGGGCATCACCTTCTCCATCTCCCGGACGTAGTCCGTGCAGATCTGGTGGCCCAGCCCCCGCGAACCGCAGTGGATCATGACGCAGACCTGGCCGGCGCGCAGCCCGAAGGCCCCCGCCACGGCCTCGTCGTAGACCTCCTCCACCGCCTGCACCTCGAGGAAGTGGTTGCCGGAGCCGAGGCTGCCCACCTGGCGGGCGCCGCGCTCCACCGCCCGCTCGCTCACCTGGGCCGGGTTCGCGTCGTCCACCGCGCCGTGGTCCTCGCAGCGGTCCAGATCCCGCTGGACGCCGAAGCCGCGCTCGACGGCGTACCGGGAGCCGCCGCGGAGCACCGCGTCGAGCTCGGCCCGGTCGGTCAGGTGCCACACGGCGCCCTTGCCCATGCCGCGCGGGGTGGACTCGCTCAGGCCGTCCATCACAGCGTCCAGCCGTGGGCGCAGCGCGGCCCGGTCCAGGTCGGCGGTGAGCAGCCGCACCCCGCAGGAGATGTCGAAGCCGACCCCGCCGGGCGACACCACTCCCCCGTCATCGACGGCGGTGGCGGCGACCCCGCCGATCGGGAAGCCGTAGCCCCAGTGCACGTCCGGCATGGCGTAGGAGGCGCCGACGATGCCCGGCAGGGTGGCCACGTTCGCCACCTGCTCCAGCGACTTGTCGGCCCCGGCGTCCGGGAGCAGGGCGCGGGAGGCGAAGACCACGCCCGGCACCCGCATCGGCTCGTGCCGGTCGATCCGGAACCGGTACGGCGACTCCTCGACCAGGTCCATCCGGCCCGCCTACCCCGGCCGGGACCCGTTACACCCCGCCCGGTTCGGGCCGCCGGATCCGGGTAGTGCGCCAGCATGCCCCAGCGATACGAGGAATACGACAGGATCGCCGTCGTCACCGGCGCGGACTCCGGCATCGGCAAGGCGTGCGCCGTGGCGCTCGCCGAGGCCGGCTTCGACATCGGCATCACCTGGTACGGCGATCCGGACGGCGCCGAACGCACCGCCGCCGAGGTGCGCGCCACCGGCCGCCGCTGCGAGGTGGCCGAGATGGACCTGACCCGGCTGCCCGAGGGGGCCGCGGTCGTCGACGAGCTCGCCGACCGGCTGGGCGGCCTCGGCGTGCTGGTCAACAACGCCGGCACCGGTCTGGCCACGCCGTTCGTCGACGTGGCGTGGGAGCAGTGGCGGGAGGTGCTCGCCGTGGACCTGGACGGGCCCTTCCTCTGCTCCCAACGCGCCGCCCGGCGGATGCGGTCGGCCGGGCGGGGCGGCCGGATCATCAGCATCACGAGCGTGCACGAGCACGCCCCGCGGGTCGGCTCGTCGGCGTACTGCGCGGCGAAGGGCGGGCTGGGGCTGCTCACCAAGGTGATGGCGCAGGAACTGGCGGCGGACGGGATCACCGTCAACGCGGTCGCCCCCGGCGAGATCGCCACCCCGATGACCGGGCAGGAGGACGTCGACCCGTTCACCCAGGAGCGACCGGGCGTGCCGGTGGGGCGGCCCGGGGACGCCCGGGAGGTGGCGGCCGTGGTGGCGTTGCTCGCCTCGCCGGCGGCCGCGTACGTGACGGGGGCGTCCTGGCCGGTGGACGGCGGGATGCTGATGATGGGTCCCCAGGCGTCGTCGCTGCCGGACGACGGATGGCGGTCGGTGTGAGGGTACGTGTCACAGCCGCCGGCGGCCGGGGCGAAACGGTGTAACACTTCGTGACGCTGTGCGTTCACACCGTCCACTTAGGGTTCTCGTCGGTCCGGTCGCACGACGGCCGGGCCGACGCCCGGCCCCCACCCCGGGGCCCCGACGGAAGGACGACACATGCCCTTCGCCCGACGTACCGCCACGCTGGCCCTGGCCGCCGCGCTCGGCGTCCTCGCCGCGACCGCCGCCCCCACGGCGGCCGGCGCGGCGCCCCGCCCCGGCCCCGAGACCCCGTCAGCGCTGCTGCTCACCGTCGACGCCGGCGGCGACGACGTCCGCGCCACCGTGCTGGTCTGCGGCCCCGCAGGCGGGCTGCACCCCGACCCGGCGACCGCGTGCCGGCTCGTCGCCCGGGTCGACGGCCACCTCGACGCGCTCGAGGTGCAGCCCGGCCCCTGCACCCGGGAGTACGCCCCGGTCACCGCCCGCGCCGTGGGCTTCTGGCAGGACCGGCCCGTCGCGTACACCCGGACCTTCGACAACCGGTGCCACCTGCTCCGCGGCACCGACGTGCTGTTCGACTTCTGAGCCGGAGGCCGGCGCCCGCCGCGCGCGGGCGCCGCGTCCCGGTCCGTCACACCGCCGTGCCCCGCCGGCCGGCCCCAACGGACCCGGGCGGAGAATGGCGGCGGGTGCGAGGGGCGTGCCCGACGGTGACGGGCGGGAGGCCGGGCGGCGTGTCCGAGGCGGTGGACCGGCAGGTGGCGGGCGGCGCCCGCGAGCTGCGCGCCGACTGCGCGCGCTGCGTCGGGATCTGCTGCGTCGCGCCCGCCTTCGCCGCCTCCGCCGACTTCGCGATCGACAAGCCCGCCGGGCGGCCCTGCCCGAACCTGGGCGCCGACTCCCGCTGCGGCATCCACCGGGACCTGCGGCAGCGCGGCTTCCCCGGCTGCACCGTCTTCGACTGCTTCGGCGCCGGGCAGCACGTCACCCAGGGCACCTTCGACGGCCGGGACTGGCGGGAGGACCCGGCGACCGCGCGGCGGATGTTCGAGACCTTCGCGGTGATGCGGCCGTTGCACGAGCTGCTCTGGTATCTGACCGAGGCCCTGGCGCTGACCCCGGCCGGGCCGCTGCGCGACGAGCTGGCCGCCGCCCTCGCCGAGACGGGACGGCTCACCGACGGCGCCCCGGAGGAGCTGCTCGCCGTCGACGTGGACGCCCAGCGGGAGCGGGTCAACCGGCTGCTGTCCCGGGCCGGCGAGCAGGCCCGGGCCGGCCGGGCCGGGGTGGACCGGCGGGGCGCCGTGCTGATCGGGGTGGACCTGCGGCGGGCGGGGCTGGCCGGCGCGAACCTGCGCGGGGCCTGCCTCATCGGCGCGGACCTGCGCGGCGCGGACCTCGGCGCCGCTGACCTGACCGGGGCGGACCTGCGCGGCGCGGACCTGCGCGGCGCCGACCTCGGCGACTGCCTGTTCGTGCACCAGTCCCAGCTCGACGCGGCCCGCGGCGACCACCGCACGGTCCTGCCGCGCGGCCTGCGCCGCCCGGCGCACTGGTCGCTGACGGTCACGCCGGCCGGCTCGCCCGGCGGCATCCGGTCGTCGTCCGGACGGCCGACGGGCGGACGGTCCGCTGGCCGACGCCGCCGCTGACCACACCACCCACCCTCAGACGGCCGGGGTTTCGCCGCGAGCGCGCCGGGTAGGCGGCGTCACCGCGCGACGGACGGGAGGCGGACCGGTGAAGCCCGAGACACGGCCAGTGAAATACGAGACACGGCAGAGCAGGCAGCCGGTCGACCCGGCGCACGCCGAGGACGAGGCCGGCCAGGCCCGGCTGATCCAGGTGGAGGCGGACACCGACGTGCCGGCACCCGAGCCGGGCGCGCCGAAACCGGACGAAGTGACCGAGGACGACGGTTCCGGCGTGGCCGGCGGGGCGTCGGGCAGCAGCTCCGGCGGCTCCTCGATGCCGACCCACCCGGACGCGGCCCGCTGAGCGTTTGCCCCCGGCCGGGGCGGGCAGGAGTGCCACATGACGAGTGAAGAGTCCTTCGGCCGCGCCAGCACCGACGAGCCCGACGGCGCGACCGCGTACGAGGCGTCGCTGCGACCGCCGGGCGAATCCCTGCACACCACCGACGACACCGGTGACGACTTCGCCGACCTGCCGGCCGAGGACCGCCGGTCGGCCCGGGAGGTCAGCCGGGCCGGCTACGACGTGGCCGAGGTCTCCGGCACCACCGACCCGGCGAACGAGCCGGAGGAGATCGAGGAGGGCCGCCCCGAGCGGTGAGAGGACGCCGCGGCGCGGTGTCAGGCTCGGCTGGACACCGCGGCGCGCGCCTCGGCCATCCCCCGGTTGGCCAGCGCGTCGGCCCGCTCGTTCTCCGGATGCCCGTTGTGGCCCTTCACCCAGAGCCAGGTCACGTCGTGCCGGGCGCAGGCCGCCTCCAGCCGCTGCCACAGGTCGGCGTTCTTCACCGGCTGCTTCGCCGCGGTCAGCCAGCCGTTGCGCTTCCAGGACGCGAGCCAGCCGGTGATGCCGTTACGCACGTACGTGCTGTCGGTGTGCAGCCGCACGGTGACCGGGCGGGTGAGGCTCTCCAGCGCCTGGATCGCGGCGGTCAGCTCCATCCGGTTGTTGGTGGTCGGGGTGGCCTCTCCGCCGCACAGCTCGCGCTCGTGCCCGCCCCACCGCAGCAGCACGCCCCAACCGCCGGGGCCCGGGTTGCCGCTGCACGCCCCGTCGGTCCAGATCTCCACGACCCCACCGGTCGCCGCCTCCGCCATGCCGGCAACCTACCCGGTACGCCCCGGCGCGGGACCACCCGACCCGCCGCCCGGCTGCCGGCCGGCGGCGGAAAACCGCACGACACCCGCGACGGTCTGGCAGGGTCGCTGATCATGGACGGACGCTGGGACGGCCTGCGGGCCGAGGTGCGCGAGGCAGTCGACGAGCTGGTCACCTCCGGGCGGGAGACCGGGGTGCAGGTGGCCGCGTACGTGGCCGGCGCGCCGATCGTCGAGGAGCAGGCCGGGCTCGCCGACAGCACCACGGGCCGGCCACTGACCGCCGACACCCCGGTGCACGCCGTCTCCACCGGCAAGGGGCTCACCGCCACCGTCGTGCACGTGCTCGCCGAGCGGGGCCGCCTCGACTACGACCTGCGCATCGCCGAGGTGTGGCCGGAGTTCGCCCGCCACGGCAAGGACGACATCACGCTGCGGCACGCCCTCACCCACACCGCCGGCCTGCCGGCCCTGCCCGCCGACATCACCCCGGCGGACTTCACCGACTGGGACCGGATGTGCGGGCTGCTCGCCGACGCCGAGCCCCGGTGGGCGCCCGGCGAGCGGCTGGCGTACCACGCCTGGACGTGGGGCTGGCTCGTCGGCGAGGTGGTCCGGCGGGTCACCGGCAAGCCGGTGTCGCAGGTGCTGGCCGAGGACGTGGCCGGGCCGCTCGGCGTGACCGGCGAGCTGTTCCTCGGCGTGCCGGAGACCGACCTGCCCCGGCTGGCCCGGCTGGAGGACGCCGGCCTGGCCGCCCTCATGACCTGGGCGGGCGCGAACCTGCCGAACTTCGACGCGGTGGCCCCGCCGCACGTCCGCCCGGACGCCACGACCGGCAGCCGCCCCGACGTGCTGCGCGCCGACGTGCCGGCGGTCGGCACCATGTCCGCCCGCGCGGTCGCCCGGATGTACGCGGCGCTGCTCGGCCCGGTCGACGGGGTGCGGCTCATCTCGCCGGACCGGCTCCGGGAGGTCTCCGCCGTGGCGGTCCGCGCCGAGGAGTGGGTGTTCGGGCAGGAGGCGACGTTCGGCCTCGGCTACGCGGTCGACGCCGACGGGTCGTTCGGCACGGCCGGCAGCGGCGGGAGCCTGGCGTTCGCGTACCCGGAGCTGGGCTTGACCGTGGCGGCGGTGCGCAACCGGCTCGGCGCCGGCGACGGCGACCCGATGGAGCGGCTGCGGGTCCTGGTCCGCGACCGGGTCGGCGCGGAACTCGGCCGCTGACCGCTGTCGACATCGGCGGTCGCCGTTCGTGTGAGGGGTGACGGGCCGGCACCGGGCCGGCCCAGCCCGAGGGAGCGGCATGCGGAAGATCATCGTCACCGAGAACGTCAGCCTGGACGGGGTGATGCAGGCCCCCGGACGTCCCGACGAGGACACCCGGGACGGCTTCACCCGGGGCGGCTGGGCGGTTCCCCACAACGACCCGGTCCTGGGGCGGAAGATGGGCGAGGGCATGGCCTCGACCGGGGCGCTGCTGCTGGGCCGCCGCACCTGGGCCGACTTCGCCGGCTACTGGCCCCGGCAGACCGGCAACCCGTTCACCCCCGTGCTCGACGCCCTGCCCAAGTACGTCGCCTCCACCACCCTCGACGAGCCGCTGCCCTGGGTGAACTCGCACCTGCTGAAGGGCGACGTGATCGAGGCGGTCCGGGAGCTGAAGGCGCAGCCCGGGCCGGACATCGCGGTGCTCGGCAGCGGCGCGCTGGTCCGGTCGCTGCGCCGGCACGGGCTGGTCGACGCGTACGTGCTGCTGGTCCATCCGGTGGTGCTGGGCGGGGGGCGGCGGCTGTTCGACCCCGGCGACGAGCCGGGCGCGCTGCGGCTGACCGACAGCGTCACCACCACCACGGGGGTGGTGATCGCCCGCTACGAACCGGCCTGACCGGCGGCGCGGGAGCCGGCCTCCGGCACGGGGGCGGGGGCCGGCCCGCGGCGCAGCCCGGCGCGCAGCCGGCCAGCCGCGTCGCCGAGCACCGCGCCGGTCATCGGCAGCAGCGGGCTGGACCGCATCACCGCCAGGTCCTCCGCCGGTGAGGTGACCCCGTCGAGGAAACGCAGCACCCGCTCCGGCGGGTTGCGGTCGAAGAGCCGCTCGAAGAACGCCACTCCGCCGACGTGCCCCCGGTCCAGGGCGCGCAGCGCCACCGCGTCCATCCACCGGTGCCGCCCCGGATAGGCGGGCGCCGGCACCGGCGGCCGGCCCGCCGCCAGGGCCCCGGCCACCTGCTCGGCCTGCCGGAGCATCGCCGAGAACGTGAACCCGGTGGACGGGCGGGTGGCCCCACCCGCCGTGCCGAGCCGGACCACCCGCGGCGAGGGGCGGGGCACGAAGGGGCCGTCGGTCATCGGGATCACGCCGTTCTCCACCTCCCGCACCCGCAGCCCGGACAGGTCCAGGCCGAGCAGGCCGGCGTACCCGCGCAGCGCCGCGTCGTAGCCGGCGTCGGTGAGCACGGCGGGGCCGAACTCGGTGTACTCGACCAGGGCGTACCGGTCGTCGACCGGCAGCACGTAGCCGAAGGAGACGCCCCGGGCCGGCTGCGGCGTGCGGAAGTCCATGAGCACGGCCCGGTCCGGGTCGAAGGTGGGCCGGTCGGCCGCCAGCCACCAGCCGCGGAAGTGCTGCAACCAGCTCGTCCGCCCGGGCCGGGCCGGCGGGCGGGGCCGTGAGTCGAGCACCCAGGCGGCCCGGACCAGCGGCCGCCCCTCCGGATCGTGGACCGTCACCCGGTGACCGTCGTCGGCCAGCACCCCGGCCGGCGCGCCGATCCGCACGGCGCCCAGCCGCCGCTCGGCCGCGGCAGCCCGGTCGTAGACCGGGGCGGAGCGCAGCATGGCGTACCTCAGCGGGGTGAGCGGCAGGACGCGGCGGCCCGCCGGCGTGACCACGTCGACCCGCGACCAGCTCGCGCTCAGCAGCGGGTCGAGGTCGCCGCCCGGAGCGCCCCAGAACGCCCAGGTCCGGTCCTGGCCGCGCTTGCGCACCGGATCGACCACGGCGACCCGCAGGCCGGTCAGGTCGTGCCGGTCCAGCGCGGCCAGCACCAGGGAGGCGGCGCCACCGCCGCCCACCAGCGCGACGTCGACCTCGACCGGGGTTGGGTGCACCCGCCCACGCTGCCACACGCCCTGGTGGGCCGCCCCCCGGGACCCGCCGTCCCCGGCCGCGCGCGGCGCGTAGATTCGTAGGGGATCATCGTAGGACGGGGGACGGCATGGCGCAGGCGCCGCTGCGGGTGGGGTTGCTGGGGTACGGGATCGCCGGGCGGGTGTTCCACGCCCCGCTGGTCGCCGCCACGCCCGGCCTACGGCTGGACGCGGTGGTGACCCGGGACCCGGAGCGCCGCGCGCAGGTCCACGCCGAACACCCGGACGCCCGGGTGCTCGACGGCGCCGACCAGCTCTGGCAGGGCGACACGGTCGACCTCGTCGTGGTGGCGACGCCGAATCGGCAGCACGTGTCGATGGCCCGGGCCGCCGTGGCGGCCGGGCTGCCGGTGGTGGTGGACAAGCCGCTCGCGCCGACCGCCGCCGAGGGGCGGGCGCTGGTCGCGGAGGCGGCCGCCGCCGGGGTGCCGCTGACCGTGTTCCAGAACCGCCGCTGGGACGGCGACTTCCTGACCGTGCGCCGGCTGGTCGAGGCCGGCGAACTGGGCCGGGTGACCCGCTTCGAGTCCCGGTTCGAGCGGTGGCGACCGGCGATCAAGCCCGGCTGGCGGGAGAGCGCCGCGCCCGGCGAGGCCGGCGGCGCCCTGTTCGACCTCGGCGCCCACCTGGTCGACCAGGCGGTGCAACTGTTCGGCCCGGTGCAGCGGGTCTACGCCGAGGTGGACCGGCGCCGGCCGGGCGCCGAGGTGGACGACGACGCGTTCGTCGCGCTCACCCACACCAACGGCGTCCACTCCCACCTGTGGATGAGCGCGCTGACCGCCCAGCTCGGCCCACGCTTCCGGGTGCTCGGCGACCGCGCCGCCTACACCACCTACGGACTGGACTCGCAGGAGGCCGCGCTGCGCGACGGCGGCCGTCCCGGCACGCCGGGCTGGGGCGAGGTCGACCCCGAGGCGTACGGCCGGCTCGGCGCCGACGGCGACCTGCGGGCGGTGCCCACCGAGGCCGGGCGCTACCAGGACTTCTACGCGCAGTTGGCGGCGGCGCTGCGGGACGGCGCGCCGCTGCCGGTGGACCCGGCGGACTCGGTCGGGGTCGTCGAGCTGATCGAGCTGGCGCACCAGGCCGCGGCGCAGGGCGTCACCCTCCCGGTGCCGCCGCTGCCCTGAGCCGGCCTGCCCGCTCAGGCGACGGCGGCCGGGGTGTCCCGGCCCTCCGGGGCCGGGTCGGCGTACGCGGCGGCCACCGTGGCCCGATCGAACACCCGCCAGGTCATGGCGATCACCGCGACGGCCACGGCGAGCCCCACCCAGTAGGGCGCGGTGATCCCGAACCGGTCGGCGACCACCCCGCCGAGCAGCGCGCCGACGCAGTTGCCGCCCGCCGCGATGAACAGGGTGGTGCTGCCCACCCGGCCCATCAGCGCGGGCGGGGTGAGCCGCTGGCGCAGCGAGTTGGCGACGATGTTCCACAACGCGCTGTGCACCCCGAAGGCGAACAGCGCCACCCCGACCACCGCGGCGCTGCGCGAGGCGGCCAGCGCCAGGTGCAGGCCCGCCTCGATCAGCAGGCCCACCCGGACCGTCCAGGTCGCGGTGATGGCGGCGATCAGCCGGTCGCCGACCGCCGACCCGAGCAGCCCGCCCACGGCCATGCAGGTGAACAGCGCGCCGTAGCCGACCGAGCCGAGGCCGAGCCGGTCGGTGGCGAGCAGCACCAGCACCGCGAGGGCGGCGGTCAGGGTCACGTTGAGCAGCCCGATGAGCAGCGTCATGGTGCGCAGCAGCCGCTGGGACAGCAGCCAGCGGAACCCCTCCGCCACCTCCGCGCGCACCGAGCGGCGCCCGCCCGCCCCCGGCGAGCTCCGGTACGACCCGGCGAGCAGGCCGACGAGGACGGCGCTGAGCGCGTACGTGCCGGCGTTCACGGCGAACGGGATGGCCGCGGCCACCACGAAGAGGAAACCACCGAGCGGCCCGGCCACCATGTTCTGCATGATCTGGGTGCCCCCGCCCAGCCAGCCGTTCGCCCGTTCCAGGCGGGACCGGGGCACCACGGCCGGCACGACCGCCTGGGCGGCGGTGCGGAACACCACCTCACCGGTGTTGACCACGAACAGCACCGCGTAGAGCAGCGGCACCCCGGCCCGGTCGGTGACCAGCGCGGCGGCCAGCACGGCCAGCACGGCGACGCGCACCCAGTCGATGACCACCATGAGCCGCCGCCGGTCCACCCGGTCCACCAGCACCCCGCCGGGCAGCGCGAACAGCAGCCACGGCAGCCAGGCCACCGCCGCGCCGGCCGACACGGTCATCGGATCGTCGGTCTGCGAGGCCACGTAGAGCGGGGCGGCCACCGTGGCCATCCCGCTGCCCAGCGCCGACATGGTGCTGGCCGTCCAGAGCCGGGCGAACCGCCCGTCCAGCCGATCCCCCGCGATCCCCGTCACGGCGAGGGAACCTACCAGCCCCCGGGGCGTCGCCCCGAGCGGTTTTCCCACGTCGCACCGCGGATGAGAAGATCAACCATGCCCGTCACGAACCCCTGGCTCGCCGGCCCCTCCCCCACCGCCCGCCTCGACCGCGACCGCCTGGAGGAGCGCATCCTCCAGCTGCTCTCCACGCAGAACATGTGCGTGCTGGCCACCACCGGCCCGAACGGCCCGCTCGCCACCCCGGTGCGCTACTTCCACCTGGACTTCACCCTGATGTTCACGGCGGTCGCCGACTCACCGAAGATGCGCAACCTCGCCGCCGACCCCCGCGTCTCGATCGGCGTCTTCGCGCCCCTGGTCGGCCAGGCCAGCAGCCGCGGCGCGCAGGTCTTCGGGCGGGCCCGGGTGCTGCACCCCGGCGAGCCGGACTTCGACCGGCACTGGCCGGCGTACCGGTGGCAGTCCGACCACGTGGAGCGGTCCCGGTCGCTGGACGAGCCGCCGGCCGGGCCGCTGGTCGTGGTGCCGGCCGAGCGGATCGTCTACACCGAACACTGGCTGCGCCGCGAGGGGTACGCGCCCCGCCAGTTCTGGCGGGCCGCCGACCCCCGCTGAGCCGCTGGACGCCGGCCGGGCACCACCCGTGGCGGATCTGCCATTCCCCGTACGCCTCGCAACCGGATGGATCACAGTGGTGGCGTGGTGGAGGAGGTGGCATGACGGGACTGCGTACCGACTTGTACGAGCTGCGGATGGCGGCCAGCTACCTGCGCCGGGACATGACGGAGCACGCCACGTTCAGCCTCTTCGTCCGCCGGCTGCCGCCCCGGCGCGGCTTCCTGGTCGCCGCCGGGCTGGCCGAGGCGCTGGCGTTCCTGGAGGGCTTCGCCTTCGACGACGCCGAGCTGGGCTACCTGCGCGACGTCGTCGGGTTCGACGGGCCGGACCTGACGGCGCTGGCCGGGCTGCGGTTCACCGGAGACGTGTGGGCCGTGCCGGAGGGTCGCGTGGTCTTCGCCGACGAGCCGCTGCTGGAGGTCACCGCGCCGATCGCGGAGGCGCAGCTGGTGGAGACGGGCGTGCTGAACCTGATCACGTTCCACACCACGGTGGCCACCAAGGCGGCCCGCTGCCGGCTCGCCGCCGGCGGCGCGCAGCTGATCGACTTCGCGTTCCGCCGTACCCACGGCATCGAGGCCGGCGCGGGGGTGGCACGGGCGTCGGCCATCGCCGGCTTCGCCGCGACCAGCGACGTCGAGGCCGCCATGCGGTACGGGATCGCCCCGTCCGGGACCATGGCGCACGCGTACGTGGAGGCGTTTCCCGACGAGCGGGCGGCGTTCCGTGCGTTCGCCGCCGACTTCCCCACGAACCCGATCTTCCTGGTCGACACCTACGACACGCCGGCGGGAGTCCGGGCCGCCGTCGACATCGTCACCGAGCTCGGGTTGCGCGGCCCGCTCGGCGTACGGCTCGACTCCGGCGACCTCGGGGCGCTGGCCCGGCAGGCTCGGGCGATCCTGGACGACGCCGGGCTGCGGCAGGCCAAGATCATCGCGAGCGGCAGCCTCGACGAGGACGTCATCGCGGGGCTCGTGGCGCAGGGCGCACCGATCGACGGATACGGCGTGGGCACGAAGATGGGCGTCTCGTACGACGCGCCGTCGCTGGACAGCGCCTACAAGCTGGTCGCCTACGGCGACCGGCCGGTGCTGAAGCTGTCCCCGGGCAAAGCCACGCTGCCCGCCGCCAAGCAGGTCTTCCGTGATCCGACCGGCGCGGCGGGGGACGTGGTGGGGTTGCGCGACGAGCCACCAGCGGGGGGCCGGGAGCCGCTGCTGGTGCCGGTCATGTGCGGTGGACGCCGACTTGACCCCGCCGACCCCGCCGACGCGGTTCGCGCCGCCCGTGGCCGCTTCGACGCCGATCTCGCCTGGCTACCGGAGCCGGCCCGCCGGCTGACCGATCCGGCGCCGCCGACCGCGACGGTCAGCCCGGCGCTGGCAGCGCTGCACGAGCGGGTGGCCGCGCGGCTCGGGCGCGGCCAGGGCTGACGGCCCATCGCGTTGACCGTCTAGGTGGAGCAGACCTGGGGACGCAGGGTGTCGTAGGTCCACTGTTCCCACCGCTCGGGTGACCAGCCGCGGTCGCGCACGAACAGCAGGAACAGCTCGGTGCTCAGGAGGGCGTACAGGAGATCGGCGACGGTCCCGGCCGAGACTCCCGCACGTGCTCCCGGCTTGGCGACCAGGGCTTCCGCGGCCGCGGAGTGCACCTGGAACCTGGGGTCCTCGCCGTGTGGCCAGAGCTGCGCGACCTCGGCATCGGTCGCGGCGGCCGTGGCGACCATCTTCGTGATCTCCGCGACCCGCTCGAGGACCTGTCGGGTGCCCCGGACGTGCGCCCTCAGCTGGTCGTGGGCGGTCGCCGCCGCCAGGGCCTCACGAAACCAGGGTCGGCTCATGGTGGCGACCGGCTCGTCGTCGCCCGCGATGGTCACGTCGACGAGTTCCTTCAGCAGCGACCTCTTGTTGCCGAAGACGAAGTAGAGCGTCTGCACGGCCACACCCGCACGCGCGGCGACCTCCTGCATGTTCGTCGCGCCGTAGCCCTGGTCGACGAACAGGTCACGGGCGGCGTCGAGGATGCCCCGACGGGTCTCCGCGGCCTTCTGGGTCCGCTTGTTCACTCGCTTGACTTCGGTCACCGCTATAGCGTACCTCTAGAAGTCGTTACTAGTGAGCGCTTCTAGCGAAAGGTTCCAGAGATGTCCGTTGTCACGTTGACCCGGTTCAGAATCGATCCCGCCGACGCGGCGGAGTTGCGCCTCAGGCACGCCGCCCTGGTCTCCGCCATCAGGTCGGCGGCGCCCGGACTGGCCGAGGCGCGGCTCGGCAAGCTCGACGACGAGACCTGGATCGGGATCTGGCGGTGGGAGTCCGCGGAAGGGCTCCGAGCGGCCCGCGAGATCGCGCCGGCCCGGCCCGAGTCGACCGCCGCGTTCTCGCTGGCCCGGGACGTCACCGTCGAGCAGATGGAGATCGTCGATGAGGGGTGACCTGTCCCCGCCGGCGGTCGGCGTAGGGACCGAACCCGCGATCGAGGTCACCGGCCTGGTCAAGACCTTCGGCACCGCCCGCGCCGTCGACGGCGTCGACCTCGTCGTGCCCACCGGCGGCGTGTTCGGCTTCCTCGGCCCGAACGGTGCCGGCAAGACCACGACGATCCGGATACTGGCCACCCTGCTGCCACCGGACGGCGGTGCCGCACGGGTGCTCGGCCACGACGTCGTCCGGGAGGCCGACCGCGTACGCGAACGGATCAGCCTGACCGGTCAGTTCGCCTCGATCGACGAGGAGCTGACGGGATCCGAGACTCTCGTGATCCTCGCCCGGCTGCTCGGCTTCGACCGGACCCGGGCCGCGGGCCGCGCCGACGAGCTGCTGGACGCCTTCGGCCTCGCCGAGGCGGGCGGCCGAACCGTCAAGACGTACTCGGGAGGCATGCGACGGCGGCTCGACATCGCCGCGAGCGTCATCGTCACCCCGGACCTGCTGTTCCTCGACGAACCGACCACGGGCCTGGATCCGCGCAGCCGTAACCAGGTGTGGGACACCATTCGGGCCCTCACCGGCGAGGGCACCACGGTGCTGCTCACCACGCAGTACCTCGACGAGGCCGACCAGCTCGCCGACCGGCTGGCCGTCATCGACCACGGCCGGATCATCGCCGAGGGCACACCCGCCCAGCTCAAGGCCTCGGTGGGGGCGGGAACCGTCCAGGTCCGCGTCTCCGACCCGGCACGCCGGCTCGATGCCGGACGGCTTCTCGCCGAAGCCCTCGGCACCACCGTCCAGACCGGATCCGACGGCGACACGCTCTCCGCGCGGGTCGACGACCCCGGCCGCGCCTCGCTCGCCTTCGCCGGCCTGGCCCGCGCCGGCATCGACGTCACCACGTTCGCACTCGGCCACCCCAGCCTCGACGAGGTCTTCCTCGCCCTCACCGGGCGACCCGCGCGGGCCGCCACCGACGCTCACCGGGAGCAGGCACCATGACCACGGAATCGACCACCCATCATGCGCCGGGCTGGATCGACCCGGCCCTGCGCGACGCCCTGTCGACCCGCCCACGGCCGCCGCGGGCGAGCGCCCTGTCCGCGTCGGTGACGTTCGCCCACCGGGCCCTACTGAAGATCAAGCACGTTCCGGAACAGCTCGCGGACGCGATCATGATCCCGGTCCTGTTCACGGTCATGTTCACCTATCTGTTCGGCGGAGCCGTGGTCGGCTCGGCCCGCGCGTACCTCCAGTTCCTCCTTCCCGGCACCATGGTCTTCGCCGTGCTGCTCATCACCGTGTACGCGGGTGTGAACCTGAAGACCGACATCACCAGTGGCGTCATCGACCGTTTCCGGTCGATGCCGGTCTGGCGTCCGGCTCTGATCGTGGGCGGCCTGATCAGCGACGCCGCCCGCAACCTGCTCGCCGCGGGACTGGTCGTCGGCCTGGGACTGGCCATGGGTTTCCGGCCCGACGGCGGCGTCACCGGGGTGCTGCTGGCGATCGCCCTCGTCCTCGCGTTCGCCTTCGGCCTGTCCTGGGTCTGGGCGACGCTCGGGCTCATCCTGCGCACACCGAGCGCCATCAGCGCGGTGAGCTTCCTCGTCCAGTTCCCCCTCACCTTCGCCAGCAACGTCTTCGTCGACCCGCGGACCATGCCCGGCTGGCTGCGGGCGTTCGTCGAGGTCAATCCGGTCAGCCTGCTCGTGGACGCGGTACGCGGCCTCATGCACGGCACGGCACAGGCGGGTCAGGTCAGCGGGGTCCTCATCGCCTCCGGCCTGCTCGTGGCGGTCTTCGGGCCGCTGACCATGCGCCTGTACCGCACCCGGACCTGATGTCACTCGACATTCGAGGCGGCCGGCGCCGGCGACCTCGATCGATGCGAGGCCACACACCCCCTAAGGCATCCTAGGAGGCTGCCCTCCCCATCGCGGCGGCGGTCGCTGGACAGGCAGCTCGGAGGCTGCCTATGATCGCCACAGGCAGCCCAACGGTTGCCTGTGGCGATCAGGAGGACGGGTGGACGACGTGTTCCGGGCGCTGGCCGACGCGAGCCGCCGCCGGCTGCTCGACCGCCTCAACCTCCGCAACGGCCAGAGCCTGCGCGAGCTGTGCGCCGGCCTCGACATGACCCGACAGTCGGTGAGCAAGCACCTGGCGGTGCTGGAGGCGGCCGGCCTCGTCACCACCACGCGGCGCGGGCGGGAGAAGCTGCACCACCTCAACGCCGCCCCGATCAACGCCGTCGCCGACCGGTGGATCGGCCGGTACGACCGGGCCCGGGCGCAGGCCCTCGCCGACCTGCAGACAGCATTGGAGGGGCAGCCCATGGGGAGCCCGACGTTCGTCTACACCACCTACATCCGCACCACCCCGGAGCGGCTCTGGACGGCGCTCACCGCGCCCGAGTTCACCCGCCGCTACTGGGGCGGCGTCACCCTGGTCTCCGACTGGCGGCCCGGCTCGCCGCTGCTCTGGCAGGACTCCCCCGACGCCGAGCCCCGGGACCTCGGGCAGCGGGTGCTGGAGGCCGAACCCTACCGGCGGCTGGCGTACACCTGGCACGGCTTCCAGGCCGAGCACGCCGCGCACTTCGGCTGGTCGGACGAGGAGTTGGCGGCCCGGCTCGGCGAGCGCCGCTCCAAGGTCGCCTTCGACCTCGCCCCGCAGGGCGAGACGGTCCGGCTGACCGTGACCCACGACGACTTCTCCCCGGACAGCGAGATGCACCGGGCGGTCAGCGGCCAACTGGACGGCAGCGGCGGCTGGCCGGAGCTGCTGGCCAGCCTCAAGAGCCTCCTGGAGACCGGCGCGCCGCTGCCGGAGCCGGTGGCCGCCGACTGAGCGCCGGCCGGACCGCCGGGCCGGAGCCGCCCGCCCCCGGTGGCGGCGGGCGCCGATCGGGCCGGCCGGGCCGGAGCCGCCCACCCCCGTGGCGGCGGCCCCGGCGTGGCAGCCTCAGCGGCGGGCGGTGCGCCGCAGCAGCGGCACGAGCACGGCGGCGGCCACCAGGTGCAGGGCGACCAGGGTCAGGGTCGCCGCCGCGCCGACTCCCCCGCCCAGCGGGCCGAGCAGCGACAGCAGCAGCACCAGCGCGGCCGCGCCCGTCCAGACGGCCCGCGCCCGGGCGGTGAACCGCTCCAGCAGGGCCAGCAGCGCCCACCCCGCCAGGCCGGCGAGCAGGGTGCTGGCCCCGACCGCGACGGCGGTCACGTCCTGCTCCGTCCCGCCGTTGCGCACGGCCAGGTCCACCCCCGCCACGGGGACGGCGGCGACCCACACCGCGAGGGTGGCCGCCGTGGTGGCGAGCACCGCGAGGGAGCGGTCGCGGCGGCGGGTCGGGCGGGCGGCGACGACGGCGGGGGTGGTCGTGGTGTCCATCGGTGCGTACCTCCATGAGCGGGGATCGGTCACCAGGGACGCTAGGCCCGCACCGGGGGCCGGCGGATCGCGCCGCGGACCGGTTCGCCCCTCCGTCCCGGGGACCAGGTCCGGCTCGGATCTCCGTCTGGCGACCGATGATCCCGAGCGGGTACGCGGCCTAGCATCCGGGACGTGAACTGCCGGCCCCACTCCCGTTTCTTGCTGCTGCTCGACAGCGGCATCGCCACCCTGATGCTCGCCGTCGCCCTGACCGTCGTGCTCGCCCCGGGCACCCCGCCGGACTCGGCGTCCCGGACCGCCGCCGCGGTCGGCCTCGCCGTCGTGCAGGCCAGCTGTCTGCTGTGGATCCGCCGACGGCCGGGGTACGCGCTCGCGGTGGCCGCCCTGGCCGGCGTCGGGCTGGAGGTGCTCTGCCCCCCGCTCGGCTGGCTCGGCCTCGTCAACGTGCCGCTGGCGTACGTGGCCCGGCTCCGCCCGCCCCGCTTCTCGCTGGTCGCGCTGGGGCTGCTGCTGCTGCCGACACCGTGGGAGCTGGTCACCGGGGGCTGGCGCGACCTGCTGTTCGCGGTGACCGCGCTGGGTCTCGGCTGGACCCTCGGCGAGCTGCAGCGGGGGCACTTCCACCGCCGGCGCGACCGGCAGCGGGAGGTGCTCGCCCGGGAGCGGGAGCGGATCTCGCGCGAGCTGCACGACGTGGTGGCCCACCACGTGGCGGTCATCGCCGTGCAGGCCGCCGCCGCCGAGGACGTCTTCGACGCGCACCCGGAGCGGGCCCGCGCCGCGCTCGGCGCGATCAACACCGCGGCCCGGTCCGCGCTCACCGAGCTGCGGGCGATCCTGCACGCGCTGGCCGCCGACGACGGCGCGGATCCGGACGGGCCGCAGCCGGGGCTGGCACAACTCGACGCCCTCGCCGACGCCGTCCGGGCGGTGGGCCTGGAGGTGACGATGGACCGGGACGCCGGCGCCGAGGACCTGCCCGGCGGGGTGCAGCTGTCGGCGTACCGGATCGTGCAGGAGTCGCTGACCAACGCCCTCCGGCACAGCCACGCCACCCGCGCGGACGTCAGCGTCCGCTACGGCGACGGTGTGCTGAGCCTGGCGGTGGTCGACGACGGCACGGCGCCGCCGCGCCGACCCGGCGCGGGTGGTGGGCGGGGCATCGTGGGCATGCGCGAGCGGGCCCGGCTGCTGGGCGGCACGCTGGAGGCCGGTCCGCTGCCCGCCGGCGGGTTCCGCGTCGCGGCCCGGCTGCCGGTGGGGGTTGGCCAGTGAGCGCGAGGAGTGAGCCGGGTCTGCGAGCCCCGCAGTCGCGAACCGAGGTGGCGCAGTGAGCGTTCGTGTGGTGATCGCCGATGACCAGGAGCTGATCCGCGCCGGGCTCGCCATGGTCATCGACGCCCGGCCCGACCTGACCGTGGTCGGCGAGGCGGCCGACGGGGTCGAGGCCGTGGCGGTGGCGAACCGGACCCGGCCCGACGTGGTGCTCATGGACGTGCGGATGCCGCGGCAGGACGGCATCGCCGCCACCCGGGAGCTGGTGTCCGGCGGCAACCCGGCGCGGGTGGTCATGCTGACCACCTTCGACCTCGACGAGCACGTGTACGCGGCGCTGCGCGCCGGCGCCAGCGCGTTCCTGCTCAAGGACACCCGCCCGGCCGACCTGGCCGAGGCGGTGCGGGTGGTGGCCCGGGGCGAGGCGCTGCTGGCGCCGACGGTGACCCGCCGGCTGCTCGACCGGTTCGCCGACCGGCTGCCCGGCGCGCCCGCCGACCGGGGGCGGCTCGCCGCGCTCACCGCCCGCGAGGTGGAGGTGCTGACGCTCGCCGCGCGCGCACTGTCCAATGCGGAGATCGCCGAACGGTTGTTCCTGAGCACCGCCACGGTGAAGACGCACGTCTCCGCCATCCTCACCAAACTCGGTCTGCGCGACCGGATCCAGGCGGTGGTCTTCGCCTACGACGTGGGCCTGGTCCGCCCGGAGCCGCCGAGCCACCGCTGACGCCGTCCCGGGCCGGGCGGAGCGGCGCAGTCGGGGTCGAACCGGACAGACGCGCCGGCACCGTCGGGACGGGACGTTTCCACGTGGGCCGGGACGGGTCGCGTGGCCCGGTTGCCCGCCCTGTGCGGGCATGTCCGTCGCAGCCGGGACCGACCGGGAACACGTGACGGCAACGAAGATTTCTCAATTACGCCTAGTGACCGCCGCAACCCTCCTAGTGTTGGCCACACCGGTGCTAGTCACGGAGTTGGCCACCCGAACGGCGTCCCACGCAGACAGCGGACGAAAAGTGAGGGAAGACGCGGATGAAGGCAAAGACAGTTCTCGGATCGGCGGCGGTCGGCGTGGGCCTCGGCACACTCCTGCTCCCGGCCGCCGCCCTCGCGGACACCACCGTCTCACCGGCCACCACCCCGGTCGGCGGGACCGTCGTGCTCACCACGACGTCGTGCAACCCGAAGGCGGGCGACGCGCTCTTCCGCGTCACCGGCCCGAACCGGGACCAGAACGTCAGATCCACGACCGCCGCGGCGGGCGGCGGGCTGAGCGCCGAACTCTTCACCGCCGGGTTCACGCTCGGCACGTACACGGTCACGGCCACCTGCGGCGACGGCAGCAACGGCGGCACGGCCAGCTTCACGGTCACCCCGATCGGCGGCGCGCAGGCCGGCGCCGGTGGCCGGGACGGCGACACCGGCGTGCTGGTCGCGGGCGGCGCGCTGGCCGCCGCGGCGGTCGCCGGGGGGACGTACGTGATGGTGCGCCGCCGCCGGCGCGCGACCGCCGTGTCCTGACGGCCCGCCACACCATCCCTGAACGGGTGCCCGCGCCGGTCCGACCGGCGCGGGCGCCGCGTCCACGACGGACGGAGGTGGGACCCTGTCGTCGCAGCGCCACCCCGCGGACGGACGGTCGAGAGCCCGCACCGCCGTCATCGTCGCCGCGGTCACCCTCGCGGGCGCCACCGGCGCCGGACTGGTCGCCGCCGGCCTCGGCACCACCGCGAACCCGCCGCCCCAGCCGGGCGCCTCGGCCGCGCCGACCGCCGAGCCCTCCGGCGCGGCCGGCCCGGTGCTCCCCCGCGCGAAGCCGGTCCGCGTCACCATTCCCCGGATCGGCGTCGACGCCGACATCGTCCCGGTCGCCACCGACGCCAACGGCGCGCTGGAGGTGCCGCCCCTGGACCATCCGGAGATCGCCGGCTGGTACCGCCGCGGCCCCACCCCGGGCGAGGCCGGCAACGCGGTGCTGGTCGGGCACGTCGACTCGCTGCGCGGCCCCGCGGTCTTCTTCGACCTCGGCCGGCTGCGCCCCGGCGACACCGTCGAGGTCACCCGGGCCGACGGCCGCGTCGCGGTGTTCACCGTGGACGGCGTGGGGGCGTACCCGAAGGAGCACTTCCCCACCGAGCGGGTGTACGGCGGCGGCGCCGAGGCGCGGCTCCGGCTCATCACCTGCGGGGGCCGGTTCGACCCGCGCACCGGCAGCTACCCGGACAACATCGTCGTCTTCGCGACCGCCGCCCGCTGACGCGGGCCGGACACCACCGCGCCGGGGCAGGCCGTACGGTAGGCCGTCAGTTCCTCGGCGGCGGAGGTGCGCGGTGGGCCGGTCGGCGACACGGACCCGGGGGGGCGGGTGGCTGCTGCCCGGCCTCCTGACCCGCCTGCTCGGGCGCGCCGACGAGGTGGCTGGGCCCGCGCCGCGCCGGGCCAATCCGGACGCCGTGGTGGACTGCGCGGTCTACGTGGCCGGCCGGCGGGAGCCGGGCCGGCCGCACTACGCCGACGCGTACGACCGGGCCCGCCGCACCCGTCGGGCGTACGTCTGGCTCGGGCTGCACGAGCCGGGCGCGGCCGTGATGGCCGCGGTCGGGCGGACCTTCGGGCTGGACGAGCTGGCCGTGGCGCAGGCCCTGGCCGACGGGCACCGCCCCACCGTCCAGCGGCACGGCGACGTGACGCTGCTGGTGCTGCGCACGGCGGGCTATGTGGAGCACACCGAGCTGACCGCCACCTCCGAGGTGATCGACACCGGCGACGTGATGGTGTTCCTCGGCGACCGGTTCGCGCTCACCGTCCGGCACGGCGCCACGGGCGCGCTGACCCCGGTGCGGGAGGACGTGCAGCGCCGGCCGGGCCTGCTGGCCGAGGGGCCGTGGGCGGTGGCGTACGCGGTCTGCGCCCGGATGGTCGACCTCTACCTGGAGGTCGCCGGGCACCTGGAGCGGGACCTGGAACGCGTCGAGGAGAGCGTCTTCGCCCGCGACCGGGACGCCGACATCCAGCACATCTACCAGCTCAAGCGGGAGGTGGTGGAGTTCAAGCGGGCGGTGCTGCCGTTGCAGGCGCCGCTGCGCGTGCTGCTGGAGCAGCGGGGCGAGGGCCCGCCGCCGGGGCTGCAGCGCTGGTTCGCCGACGTGGAGAGCCGGCTGACCCGGGCGGTGGACCGGATCGGCTCGTACGACGACCTGCTCAACTCGATCCTCCAGTCGCGGCTGGCGCAACTCGCCGTCGAGCAGAACAACGACATGCGCAAGATCGCGGCCTGGGCGGCGATCGCCGCGACGCAGACCGCGGTGGCCGGCGTCTACGGGATGAACTTCGCGCACATGCCGGAGCTGGGCTGGCGCTACGGCTACGCGGGGGCGCTGCTGCTGATGGCGACGGCCGCGGTCACCCTGCACCGGCTGTTCCGGCGCTCCGGCTGGCTCTGAGGCGGGGTCACGGCCGGTCCAGGTCGGACAGTTCGGCGTCGAGCAGCTCGGCGAGGCGGGCCACCCGCCCCGGGTCGGACTCGGCGGTGATGCCCCGGCTGGGCATCTCCACGGTCATCAGCAGGTAGAGGTGCAGCCGGTAGAGCCCGAGCCGGCGGCGCGCCCCGGCGTCCAGCGGGAACGGCGCGGCCGCCCGGTAGGCCCGCACGAGGGGATCGTCGGGCTCGTCCTCGGCGCGCCGGAACAGCAGCGGCGACACGAGGTCCAGCAGCGGGTCGCCCCAGAGGTGGCGCTCGCCGTCGACCAGCCCGCTGAGCCGGGGTGTGCCGCCGGGGTCGTCGACGGCGAGGACGTTGCCGGCCCAGCCGTCGAAGTGCAGCAGCGCCGGCCGGCGTACCGCGTCGAGGACGTGGGCGTGCCGGTCGACCAGCTCGCGGATGCGGGCCGCCGGGACGGGCAGCGGCACCGCCCAGTCCGCCGCGTCGGCGAGCAGGTCGTCCAGCACGGCCGTGTACGCGCCGCGCCAGGTCGGCGCGGCGGCCCGGCCCCCGTCGTAGCCGTAGCGGTCGCCGGTGACGCCGTGCAGCGCGGCCAGCGCGCGGCCGAACTCGGCCCGGACCGCGTCCACCTCGGCGCCGGCCCGCGTCAGGTCCCACAGGGTGCGGCCGGGCAGCAGGCCGGTGAGCAGCCAGTCGCCGAGCACCGCGTCGCGGCCGTGGTGCAGCAGCGGCGGCACCGGCACGGCGGGCGCCCGCGCGGCGACCAGCCGCAGGTAGCGGGCCTCCGCCCCGATCATGTCGCGCTCGTAGCGCAGCAGCGGCACGTGTGGCGGTGGCCCCACCTTGAGCACCACGGCCCGGCCGTCGTCGAGGTGCACCCACCAGACGGCGGCGAACCCGCCGCCGGCCAGCGGCCCGCAGTCGGTCACGCCGGGCGTGGCGCCGAGCGACGCGGCCACGTAGCGCCGGACCTGATCCGGGTCGAGGCGGCGTTGGGTCGGGCTCATGTCCCGCACCACGCTAGCGGCCGCGGCCTGCCGGCGCTGTCCCGGCAAACCGCCGGGCGGGCTTCCGTAGGCTGGCGCGCATGATGTGGCGGCGGTACGTGGCGATCGGCGACAGCACCACCGAGGGCCTGGACGACCCGGACGGGACGGGCGGCTACCGGGGCTGGGCCGACCGGTTCGCCCTCGCGGTGGCCCGCGCCCAGGGCGGCCTGGAATACGCCAACCTCGCCATCCGCGGCCGCACCACCGGGCTGATCCGGAGCGAGCAGCTGCCGGTGGCGCTGGAGCTGGCCCCCGACCTGGCGACCGTGGTGGCCGGCATGAACGACGTGCTGCGGCCGTCGTTCGACGCCGACCGGGTGGCCGAGGACGTGCGCGCCATGCAGCGGGCGCTGGTGGGCCAGGGCGCCACGGTGCTCACGTTCACCCTGCCCGACCCGGCGCCGGTGATGCCGCTGGCCCGCCCGCTGCGCGGCCGGGTGCTGGCGCTCAACGACGCCGTCCGGGCGGCCACCGCCGAGACCGGGGCCACCCTGCTCGACCTGGGCGCGCACCCGGTGGCCTCGGACCCGCGACTGTGGAGCGACGACCGGCTGCACGCCAACACGGCCGGCCACGAGCGGATCGCCGCGGCGCTCGCGCACACCGCCGGCCTGCCCGGGTACGACGACTCGTGGTCGCACCCGCTGCCGGCGGCCGCCCGCCTGCCCCGGCACCGGGCGGTCCGCGCCGAGCTGGCCTGGACCCGGCGGCACCTGCTGCCCTGGCTGGGCCGGCACCTGCGCGGGCGCTCCTCCGGCGACGACCGGGTGGCGAAGCGGCCGGTGCCGCTGCCGGTGGAGCTGCCCGCGTCCTGAGCGCCCGATCAGCCGGCCGCCGGCACCGGCGCGGGCCGGCCCGCGCCCCGCACCGCGGGGCCGACACCGGCCGCCGCGGCGGCGTAGAGGGCGGCGAAGGCCAGCCAGCCCGGTCCGCCGCCGTCGACGATCAGCCAGGTCAGCAGCACCGGGCCGAGCATCCGGGCGAACGGCACCCCGACGCCGAAGAAGCCCTGGTAGAGACCGTGCCGGTCGGCCGGGGCCAGGTCGAAGCTGAGCTGCCAGGCGCCGGCGCCGTGGGCCATCTCGGCGTACACCTGGGCGCCGGCGCCGAGCAGCAGCAGCGCGGCCGCCGGCCACGGCCCGGCGGCGGTGGCCGACAGGGCGAAGAGCGCGCAGGCCACGACCATGGCCGCGCCGGCCCGGCGCAGCGCCCGCACCGCGCCGGCCGGGTCGGTCACCCGCCGGGCCACCCGCACCTGGGCGAGCATCACCGCCGCCGTGTTGACCATCAGCAGCGCCGCCGCCAGCCAGGCCGGTGCCGCGGTGCGCCGGGCCACCCAGAGCGGCAGCACCAGGCTGAGCAGCGGCAGGTACAGCATGAGCACCGCGTTCAGCGCGGTGAGCAGCGCGTACCGCCGGTCCCGGAGCACCGCGAGGCGCCCGCCCGCCGCCGCGGCCGGGACCGCCGGGCCGCGACGGGCGGGAAGCCGCCGCAGCAGCACCGCCGTGACGAGGAAGGCCGCCGCGTCCAGCAGGAGCACCGACCGGTACCCCCCGGCGGTGTGGGCCCAGAGCGCCAGGCCGCCGAGCGCCGCACCCAGGCCGAGCCCGGCGTTGGTCACCGACTGCAACCGGGCACGTACCCCGGTCCGCCGGTCTGGCTCGATCAGCCGGGCCAGCAGCGCCTGCCGGACCGCCGCCAGCGCGGTCTGGCAGCCGGCGTAGAGGCAGGCCACGAGGACGAACCCGACGGGTCGGTGGACCAGCAGGAAGGCGGCGACGGCGAGCGCGGTGGCGGCGGCCAGCCCGACGGCGACCCGGCGGGCGTCGCGCCGGTCGGCGGCGTGACCGGCCGGCACGCCGGCCAGCAGGCCCACCGCCCAGCCGGCGGAGAGCCCGAACCCGACCTGACCGGGCGACAGGCCCACCACCTGCGTGAAGTAGAGGGCCGAGGTGACCAGGAACGCGCCGTCCCCGACCGAGTTGGCCAGCTGCGCCAGGGCGAGCGTCCGGGCCGGGCCGGGGGCGGGCAGCAGGCGGCCGGACACGGTCAACGCTCGATCGGCCGGCGGGTGCGCGCCCGCTTCAGCTCGAAGAACCCGTCGGTGCCGGAGACCAGCAGCACCCCGTCCCAGAGCCGGCCGGCGTCCTCGCCGCGCGGGATCGGCGCCACCACCGGTCCGAAGAACGCGTTGACCCGCCCGTCGTCGCCGGTGACGTGGATGGTCGGCGTGCCGAGGTCCTCGCCCACCGGGGTGAGCCCGGTCTGGTGGCTGGCCAGCAGGGCCGCGTCGTGCTCGGTCGTGTCGGCGGCGTCGGCCAGGTCGACGGGCAGGCCGACCTCGGTCAGCGCCGCCACGTACAGCTCCCGGCCGACGGGGACCCGCTCGTGGTGGATCCGCTCGCCCAGCGCCGTGTAGAGGTCGCGCAGCACCTCGGGGCCGCACTTCTGGGCGGCGGCCACACAGACCCGGACCGGGCCCAGGCCCGGCTTCAGCCACTTCCGGTACCACTCCTCCAGCCCCTCGCGTCCCTCGTTGAGCAGGGACAGGCTCATCACGTGGAAGCGGACGCGGACCTCGCGGACCCGCTCCACCTCCAGGAGCCAGCGGGAGGCGTTCCAGGCCCACGGGCAGCGCGGGTCGAACCACATGTCGACGGTCGTCATGGTCGTCCAGGTCCTCTCGTTCTCCGTTGCCGTTCCGACGCTAGGCGCCTGATCGGCCCACCGGCAGTGCCGATCCACACGCGTTTCAGTGGGCCAATCCATCGCGGGTTTGACCACCGGCGCGGCGGGAAGACACGCGCGCCGCGCGGGCCGCTCGGCCCGGCGTCGCCCGGACGGCAGTACGCGTCCGGGCCGCGGCGGACCGCGAGGAGGACCGATGGCCCAGGCGGCCACCAGACCGAGCAGCGCCAGGAAGGCCACCGGGGCCCGCAAGGCCCCGATGCCGAACAAGGCGGCGGCGAAGAAGGTCGCGACCGCCAGCAAGCGGGCGACCGGCGCCACCGCCGCGAAGACCCCCGGCGGGAAGCCGACGCCGACCACCGCGCGGGTGGCGCGCAAGAAGGCCACCGCCGCCAGCACCGCCACGCCGACCCGCAGGCCCACCGCCAAGGCGGTCGCCGCGAAGAAGGCCACCACGGCGGCGAAGAAGGCCCCCGCCACCAAGGCCGCGGTCAAGAAGGCGCCCGCCAGGAAGGCCGTGGCGAAGAAGGCGCCCGCCAAGAAGGCCGTTGCCAAGAAGGCGCCCGGCACCAGGAGAACGGTGAAGAAGGCGCCGGCCACGCGGACCACGGCGAAGAAGGCGCCGGCCGCCAAGGGCACGGCCCACGCCGCCACCGTCAAGAAGGCCGCCGACCGCGCCGCCAAGGCCCAACGGGTCGCCGCGACGCGTACGCCGGCACGGAAGGCGACCACCATGGAGTCGTTCGGCAACCGGCGGACGGCCCGGACGAGCGGCCGGTGAGCCGTCGGCGACAATGACCGGATGGCGAAACGCGGTGCCCGCCGGAGCGCGGCCGACCCGACCGGCGGGCCCTGTCCCTGCGGCTCCGGCCTGCCGTACGCGGACTGCTGCGGCCCCCTCCACCGGGGCACCGCGGCGGCGGCGACCGCCGAGGCGCTGATGCGCTCCCGGTACAGCGCCTTCGCGGTGGGCGACGCCGAGCACCTGCTGCGCAGCTGGCACTCCACCACCCGGCCGCCCCGGCTGCGGCTGGACCCGGGCACCCGGTGGACCCGGCTGGAGGTGCTCGACACCGACCGGGGCGGGCTGCTCGACGCCGAGGGCGCGGTCCGGTTCCGCGCGCACTACCGGGAGGCCGGCCGGCCCGGCACGGTGGCCGAGCACAGCCGGTTCGTCCGGGAGGACGGCCGCTGGGTCTACCTGGACGCCCTACCCGACTGATCCCCGGCCGAGGGGCCCGCCCCGCCGGGCCCGCGAGCGCCCGTCAGGGGCCGGCGACCGTGGAGCGCACCGGCAGCCGGAGTCGGGTGACCGCCTCCCGCACCAGCTCGTCCGGCGTCGCCGCCACCTCGAGGACCACGCCGGACTCGTCCGGCCCCAGGTGCTCCAGGATGGCCCGCTGCGAATCGAGCAGGCTGGCCGGCATGTAGTGGCCCACCCGCCGGTCGAGGCGGTCCCGGATCAGCGCGGCGGACCCGTCCAGGTGCAGGAACTCCACGTCCGCCGGCCCCTGCCGCAGCACGTCCCGGTACGCGCGCTTGAGCGCCGAGCAGGTCAGGATGGTGGAGACGCCCTCGGCGTGCCGTTCGGCCATCCAGGCGGCCAGGGCGCGCAGCCAGGGCCACCGGTCCGTGTCGGTCAGCGGGACGCCGGCCCGCATCTGGGCCACGTGGGCCGCGGTGTGGAACTCGTCGGCCTCGGCGAACCGCAGGCCGGTCAGCTCGCTGATCCCCCGGGCCACCGTCGTCTTGCCCGCCCCGGACACGCCCATCACCACGACGTGCCGGGTCGGCGGCCGGTCACCAGTCATGGACGGTGCCGTCCTTGAGCCGGTTGAACGGCAGGTACGCCGGCTGGTACGGGAACCGGGCGGCCGCCTCGTCGTCCAGCTCCACGCCGAGGCCGGGCTGGTCGCCCGGGTGCAGGTACCCGTCGGCGAAGGTGAACGACTGCCGGAACACCTCGTTGGTGAGCGGGCCGTGCTGCATGTACTCCTGGATGCCGAAGTTGTGGATGGCCAGGTCCAGGTGGAGCGCGGCGGCCATGCCGACCGGCGAGATGTCGGTCGGGCCGTGGATGCCGGACTTGATCTGGTACTGGGCGGCGTAGTCGAGCAGCTTGCGCATGGCGGTGATGCCGCCGGTGTGGGTGACCGCGGACCGGACGTAGTCGATGAGCTGTTCGCGGATCAGCGTCTGGTAGTCCCACACGGTGTTGAAGACCTCGCCGATGGCCAGCGGGGTGGTGGTGTGCTGGCGGACAAGCCGCAGCGCCTCCTGGTTCTCCGCCGGGGTGCAGTCCTCCAGCCAGAACAGGTCGTACGGTTCCAGGGCCTTGCCCAGCTTCGCGGCCTGGATGGGGGTCATCCGGTGGTGGCCGTCGTGCAGCAGCGGCAGCTCGGGGCCGAACTCGTTGCGCACCGCCTCGAACACGGCGGGCAGGTGGCGCAGGTAGGCGCGGGTGTCCCAGTCCTCCTCGGCGGGCAGCGGGATGCGCTGGGCGGGCTCGTAGTCGTACCGCTTGCCGTCGACGCTGGGCTGGGCGGCGACGCCGTACACGGCGTTGATGCCGGGCACCGCGGTCTGTACCCGGATGGACCGGAAGCCCAGTTCCAGGTGCGCGCGGATGGAGTCGAACAGCTCGGGCAGGTCCCGGCCGGAGGCGTGCCCGTACGCCATGACGCCCGTCCGGGAGGCGCCGCCGAGGAGCTGGTAGAGCGGCATGCCCGCGGCCTTGGCCTTGATGTCCCAGAGCGCCACGTCGACGGCGGCGATGGCGGCCATGGTCACCGGCCCGCGCCGCCAGTAGGCCGACCGGTACAGGAACTGCCAGGTGTCCTCGATGCGGTGCGGGTCGCGCCCGATCAGCAGCGGGACGACGTGGTCGGCCAGGTAGGACGCGACGGCCAGCTCCCGGCCGTTGAGGGTGCCGTCACCCAGCCCGGTGAGTCCCTCGTCCGTGGTGATCCGGAGGGTGACGAAGTTGCGGTCGGGGCTGGAGACGATCACGTCCGCTGCGACGATCTTCACGCGGGTGCCTTTCTCGGGGTGGGTCGGCTCGGGGTGGGTCAGCGAAGGGTGTCGCCGGGTTGCCGGGAGTCCAGGAGGGACAGCTCGTCCCGGCGCGGCAGGCCCTCCCAGTCGCCGGATCCGGCGACGGCGAAGGCGCCGAGGGTGACCGCGCGGCGCAGCCGCCCGGCCAGGTCGAGCCCGTCGAGGTGGCCGGAGAGGTAGCCGGCCGTGAAGGCGTCCCCCGCGCCGACGGTGTCGACCGCCGTCACGGGCAGCGCCGCCGCGTCCCGGCGGCCCTCGGCGGTGTACGCCCGGGCGCCGTCGCCGCCGAGCTTCACGAGCACGGTCGACACGCCCCGCGCCAGCAGCCCGGCCACCACGGTCTCCTCGTCCGCGCCGGGCGCGCCGACCAGGTCCAGCTCGTCGGCCGAGGCGACCACGACCGAGGCGTGCCCGGCCAGCGGGGTGAGCACGGCCCGCGCGGCGTCCCGGGACCACAGCTTCGCCCGGTGGTTGACGTCGAGGCAGACCAGCGTCCCGGCGCGGGCCGCGGCCTCGGCCGCAAAGCCGGCGGCCTCCCGGGCGCCCGCGGAGAGCGCCGGGGTGATCCCGGTCAGGTGCAGCACCCGGGCGCCGGCCGCCAGGGCGGGCCGCAGGTCGTCGACGCCCAGCGCCGACCCGGCCGAGCCGGCCCGCTGGTAGAGCACCCGGGTCAGGTCGGCGGTGCGCCGCTCCAGGAACATGAGCCCGGCCGCGCGCCCGGGGTCGCGGACCACGTGGGTCACGTCGACGCCCTCGGCGCGGAGCTGGCGCAGCAGGAAGGTGCCGAGCTCGTCGTCGCTGACCCGGCCCGCGAAGGCCGCCCGGTGGCCGAGCCGGGCCAGCCCGATCGCCACGTTGGCCTCCGCCCCGGCCAGGTGCGGGGTGAGCGCGCCGCCGGCCGTGAGCGGGCCGGTCGACCGCAGCGAGACCAGCGCCTCGCCGAAGGTGAGCAGGTCGACGCTGGTCATGACACCGCGGCGAGGTAGGCCCGCGCCCGCTCGCGCAGGGCGTCGAGGTCGCCGCCGGAGGCGGCGTCGCCGACCAGCGGACCGCCGACGCCGACGGCGATCGCCCCGGCGGCGAGATAGCCGGGCAGCTCGGCCAGCCCCACCCCGCCGACCGCGACGAACGGGATGTCCGGGAACGGGTCGCGCAGCGCCTTGAGGTACGCCGGCCCGCCCACCGAGGCCGGGAAGAGCTTGACCGCGGCGGCTCCCGCCCGGACCGCCGCGTACGCCTCGGTCGGGGTGAGCGCCCCGGCGGCCACCGGCAGCCCGCGGCGGGCCGCCGCGCCGATCGAGTCGACGACGGCCGGGGTGACGACGAACTGCGCGCCGGCCGCGGCCACGTCGGCGACGGCGGCCGGTGTGAGCACGGTGCCCGCGCCGACCAGGGAGCCGGGCGGGGCGGCGGCCCGGATCGCGGCGATGGCGTCCAGCGCGCCGGGCGTGGTCAGGGCCACCTCGACCACGCGGACGCCCTCGGCGAGCAGGGCGGTGCCGGTGGCGATCGCGGCGGCCGGGTCGGTGCCGCGGATGACCGCCAGCAGGCGGGTGGCGGCGAGTTCGGCGGTGAGGTCGAGGGTCATGGTCACCATTCCGCGTAGGAGCCGTCCCGGTGCCGCCACATGGGGCTGCGCCAGGCGTGGCCGCGCTTGTCGGCGGCGCGCACCGCCGCCTCGTCGATCTCGATGCCCAGGCCGGGGGCGGTGAGCCGCTCGACGTACCCGTCCACGAAGGTCAGTGGCGTCTTGTCGAGGCAGTAGTCGAGCACCTCGGCGCCGAGGTTGTAGTGGATGCCGATGCTCTGCTCCTGGATCAGGTAGTTCGGCGTGGCGAAGCCGACCTGGAGGCAGGCCGCCAGGGCGATCGGGCCGAGCGGGCAGTGCGGGGCGAGCTGGACGTCGTACACCTCGGCCAGCGCGGCGATCTTGCGAACCTCGGTGATGCCGCCGGCGTGCGAGAGGTCCGGCTGGGCGACCGCGATGCCGGCCTGGAGGACGGGCAGGAACTCCTGCCGGCTGTAGAGCCGCTCCCCCGTGGACACCGGGGTGGTGGTGGAGCGGACGAACTCGCCGATGAGGTGCGAGTTCTCCGGCACCACCGGCTCCTCCAGGAAGAACGGCCGGTAGGGCTCCAGCAGCGGGGCGACCCGGCGGGCGCTGGCCAGGCTGAACCGGCCGTGGAAGTCGACCGCGACGTCCCGGTGGTCGCCGAGCACCTCGCGGGCGGCGGCCACCCGCTGCACCACCCCGTCGAGTTCGGCCACCGAGGCCACCGCGCTCATCCGGCCGGAGGCGTTCATCTTGACCGCGGTCAGGCCCGTGTCGAGGGCGGCGCTGATCTGGTCGCGGACCTCGCCGGGCTCGTCGCCGCCGACCCAGCCGTACACCCGGATCCGGTCCCGGACCGGGCCGCCGAGCAACTGGTGCACGGGCGCGCCCCAGTGCTTGCCGGCGATGTCCCAGAGCGCCTGGTCGAGTCCGGCCACGGCGCTGGCCAGGATCGGCCCGCCCCGGTAGAACGAGCCCTTGGTGAGCACCTGCCAGTGGTCCTCGATGCGCAGCGCGTCCCGGCCGATCAGCAGTTCGGCGAGCTGGTCGACGGCGGCGCGGACGGTCTCGGAGCGCCCCTCGCAGGTGGCCTCGCCCCAGCCGACGATCCCGGATTCGGTCTCCACCCGGACGAAGAGCCAGCGGGGCGCGACCAGGAAGGTCTCGATGCGCGCGATGGTGGTCACGGTGCTCAGCCCTTCGTCGCGCCGGCGGTCAGGCCGGAGACCACGTACTTCTGCACGAACAGGGCGATCACCATGATCGGCAGGGTGACCACGGTGGCCGCGGCCATGAGGCCGCCCCAGTCGATGCTGGCGTAGCCGACGAAGTCGAAGATCGCCACGGGCAGGGTCTTGGTGTCCGCGCCGGACAGGACCAGGGCGAACATGAAGTTGTTCCAGGAGAAGATGAACGACAGGATGCCGGCCGTGGCGATGCCCGGCACGGACAGCGGCAGGGTGATCCGCCGGAACGCGCCGATGTGGGTGAGCCCGTCGACCAGCGCCGCCTCCTCCAGCTCGTCCGGCAGGCCGTCGAAGAAGCCCATCATGATGTAGACGATCAACGGCAGCGAGACGAACATGTGGCTGAGGATCAGCACGGTGAAGCCGCCGACCAGCTGCAGGTTCGAGAAGACGTAGTACCAGGGCACCAGCAGCGAGACGCCGGGGATGACCCGGGCCATCAGCACGACGAGGGCCGACTTCTTCATGTTGAACCGGCTCATCGAGTACGCGGCTGGCACGCCGAGGATCAGCGACAGCACGGTGGCGGCGAACGCCACCCACAGGCTGTTGCCGATGAACGAGACGTAGTGCGACTGCTGGAGCACGGTCGCGTAGTTGTCCAGGGTGGGCGAGAAGACCAGCGCCTTGCCCGTGTCGTAGATGTCGACGTTGGTCTTGAACGACGCGGCGATCATCCAGAGCAGCGGCGTGACCAGCGACAGCACCACGACGACGAGGGCCACCACCCGGAACACCCGGTACGACGGACTGGCCTTCATCGCTTGGCCTCCTTGCGCCGTGCGGTCAGGGCCCACATCGACCCGATGATGATCAGGAAGAAGAGGATGAGGACGGTGGAGGAGACGCCGTACTCGTTGTAGTCGAAGCTCAGCCCGTAGGCGTACACGTTGAGGGTCTCCACCTCGTGGAAGGAGCCGCCGCCGCGACCCTTGGTGGCGTAGAGGATGTCGAAGGTCTTCAGCGCGTCGATGCCACGCAGCAGGATCGCGACGATCACCGTGGGCATGAGCAGCGGCAGGGTGACGTGCCGGAACCGCTGCCAGCTGCTGGCGCCGTCGATCCGGGCCGCCTCCTGCGGCTCCTCGGACAGCGAGGTCAGACCGGCGAGCAGGATCAGCACCACCATGGGCGTCCACTGCCACACGTCGATGAAGATCGTGGTGGGCAGCGCGGAGTGCTGGCCGGCGAGCCACGGCTGCGGGCCGATGCCGACCCAGCCGAGCACCTGGTTGGCCAGGCCGATGTTCGGGTCGAAGATGAGCCGCCACATCATGCCGACCGCGACCGGGGTGGCGACCAGTGGCATGAGGATGGCCACCCGTACCCATTTCTGGCCCTTGAACGGCCGCCACAGCAGCAGCGCGACGGCCATCCCGAGGACCACCTCGAACAGCAGCGCGACGACGGTGAAGGCGGCGGTCCGGCCGACGGCCGGCCAGAACCGGTCGGTGTCCGACAGCACGTCGAGGTAGTTCTGGAAGCCCACGAACTCGCTCTCGGCGCGGACGGAACCCTCGGCGTCGGTGAGGCTGAGCCAGGCGGTCCAGCCCAGCGGGATCACGATCAGGGCGGCGACGAAGGCCATCGCGGGCGCGGCGAAGAGCCACTTGCGGTGGTCGTTGGCCCAGCGCGCCCAGCCGGGCGTGTCGGGCATGACGCCTGCGCCGCCGGGCGCTCGGCGGGGGGTGGTGACGGTTGCCATGACTTCTCCGGGGTGGGCGGACCGACAGGGGTACGCGGGTGGTGGGGCGAGCCGCCCCACCACCCGCGCCTGTGTTACTTGGCCTCGTCGTCCAGGAACTTCTGGAAGGCCTCGTTGGCGGTGTCGGCCGCGGCCGCCGGGTCCTTGCCGGTGATCGCGTCGACGATCGGCTGGCCGACGAGCTCGCGGGCCTGGCCCACCTTCACGACCACGGGCCGGTCATGGGCGACGCCGCCCTGGGTGCTGGCGTTGATGGCCTCGACCAGGTCCTTCGGGTAGTTCGCGGTGCCCTCCGGGTTGGCCCACACCGAGGTACGCGCGCCCGGCACACCGGCCTTCTGCTGAGCGAGGGTCTGCTCCTTGCCGGTGGCCCACTCGACGAACTTCCAGGCGTTGCTCTTGTTCTTCGAGGCGTCGTTGACGCCCAGCGCCCACGACGGGATGTTGTACGGCTTGGAACCGGCCGGGCCGGCCGGGAACGGCGCGAAGCCGACGGTGTCGGACACCTTGGACTTGGCCGGGTCGGTGGCGTTCTTGTAGAGCGAGTTGGCCTCGGTGTAGAAGGCCGCCTTGCCCTGGGTGAAGATGGCCATCGCCTCGGGCCAGCTCATGTCGGTGCTGACGTTGGCCGGGCCGGAGTCCTTGATCAGCCCGCCGTAGAAGGCGTACGCCTGCTTGGCGGCGTCGCTGTTGACGGTCGCCTTGCCGCTGCCGTCGACGAAGTCACCGCCGAAGCTGTACAGGAAGCTGGAGAACTGGGTGACCGCCGGCGACTTGCCGGTGCGGGCGACGAAGCCCGCGGTGCCCGGGACGCTGGCCTTGATCTTCGCGGCGGCGGCCTTGAGCTCGTCGAGGGTCTTCGGCGCGGCGCTCAGGCCGGCCTTGGCCAGCAGGTCCTTGCGGTAGTACAGGACCTCCTGCTCGGTGATGATCGGGACGCCCACCGACTTGCCCTCGTACGTGGTGGCCTCGACCGGGCCGGACTGGAAGTCGGAGTAGTCCCAGTCCTTGCTGGACTTGACCTGGTCGGAGAGGTCGGCCAGGTACTTGTTCTTGGCGAAGAGCTTCCCCTCCTGCAGCGGCCGGTACATCATCACGTCGAGGTCGGACGAGCCGGCGTTGAGCTTGACGTTGTACTGGTCGGAGAGCTGGTCCTCGCCGAGCTGGGTGATCTCGACCTTGAGCCCGGTCTGCTTCTCGAACTCGGGCAGTGCCGCCTTGATGTTCTCGGTCCAGACGTGGTTCGCCAGGGTCACGCGCACCGTCTTGGACCCGCCGCTGTCGTCGCCACCGCCGCCGCAGGCGGCCAGGCCCATGGCTGCGACCACGGCCAGAGACGTACCGAATATCGATCGACGTCGCACGTCATCTCTCCTTTTCTCGTGGTCGCCGCCCCGGGGGAAGAGCGCCACAACGCTGTAACGTCCGCTTAACCACGGGATGCTAGGCCGAAAAAGCTGACTTATTCAAGGGGTGCCCCCTAACTGATATGCTCCGACGCGTGGATCATTCCTCCTCCGGGGGCGAGACCGGGCTGCACGCCCGCGTGCTCGACGAACTCGGCACGGCCGTCTGCGGCGGCGAACTGGCCGCCGGCTCGGTGCTCAACATCGACGAGCTGGTCGAGCGGCACGCGGTCTCCCGGTCGGTGATCCGCGAGGTCCTCCGGGTGCTCGCGTCCATGGGCCTGATCGAGACGCGCCGCCGGGTCGGCGTCCTGATCCGCCCCGCCGAGGCGTGGAACGTCTTCGACCCGCAGGTGATCCGCTGGCGGCTCGCCTCCGCCGGCCGGATGGCGCAGCTCCGCTCGATCACCGAGCTGCGGACCGCGGTCGAACCGCACGCCGCCTGGCTGGCCGCCCGCCGCATCACCCCCGACGACGCGAGCGACCTGGTCGGGATCGCGGCGAAGATGTGGGCCGCCGGGCAGGCCGGGGACGAGGACCGCTTCCTGCGCCTGGACATCGAGTTCCACCGGCGGGTCCTCGCCGCCTCCGGCAACGAGATGTTCGGCAAGCTCCGGGAACTGGTCGCCGAGGTGCTCACCGGCCGGCACCACTACCACCTGATGCCGCACCACCCGGATCAGCAGGCGTTGCAACTGCACGCCGACGTGGCCTCCGCGCTGCAGCGCCGCGACGGCGACGCCGCCCGCCGCGCCATGGTGCAGATCATGGAGCAGGCGTTCGACGAGATGAAGTCGATGTGGGAGCAGACCACCGAGCCCGTCCGGTGAGCTGACCCGCTCCCCCTCCCGCTCTCGGCGGCGTACGCTGGGCTCGGCGCAGTCCCGCGCCTCACCTCCAGCCCGGTGCTCACGCCACCGGCTCCGCGGAGGCAAAGGGGGCCCCGAGCCCTCGGGGCGCGGTGTCGTCCGGCCCACCCGACATGCGCCACCTGCCCACGGCGAGGTCGACCGGGAGCGTGAGTCCCTGCGACCGCGCCGTCGACAGGGAGCATGAGATGACGAGTCAGAGGTCGTTCAAGTCCCGGGTACGCGCCCGGATGGTCCGCACCGGCGAGAGCTACACGACGGCCCGCCGGCCGTTGCTCACCCGGGCCACGGCCGCCCCCACCCCGGCGCCCACCGTGGACGCGGGCCGCGGCCAGCAGGACCGGATCTCCGCCGCGCTGCTGCGCGAACGGACCGGCCGCGACTGGGACGAATGGTTCGTCCGGCTCGACGCATGGGGCGCCGCCGGCCGGACCCACACCGAGATCGCCCGCTGGCTGGCCACCGAGCACGAGGTGCCGGGCTGGTGGGCACAGACCGTGACCGTCGGCTACGAGCAGGCGCGCGGCCTCCGGGCACCCGGCCAGCGCCGCGGCGGCGGCTTCGAGGCCACCGGAAGCCGCACCGTCGCGGTGCCGGTGGCGGTGCTGTTCGCGGCGTTCGCCGACGAGGCGGTACGCCGGCGGTGGCTGCCCGACGTGGCCGTCCGGGTCCGCACGGCCACCGCACCGAAGAGCTTCCGCGCGGACTGGGCCGGCGGGCCCAGCCGGATCGTCGCCGGCTTCACCCCGGTGAGTGAGAGCAAAGCCCGGGTGGCCGTGCAGCACGAGAAGCTCACCGGCGCCGAGGAGGCCGACCGGCTCAAGGCGTACTGGCGGGACCGCCTCGCCGCTCTGAAGCAGCTCCTGGAGCAGCCGGAGGCCACCCGATGAGCGCCGCGACGTTCATCAACCTGCCGGTGGCCGATCTCGACCGGGCGGTCGAGTTCTTCACCGCCCTGGGCTTCACGGCCCGGCCCCGGCAGGCCGACGCGGGCAGCGCTCAGCTCACCCTCGGCGACACCCACCTGATCCTGCACGACACGGCGGCCTTCGCCGCGTTCGCCGGCGCCGAGGTGTGCGACACCGCCACCAGCCGGGAGGTGATCGTCGGTCTCGCCGTCGACCGGCGGGACCGGGTCGACGCGCTGGTCGACGTGGCGGCCCGCGCGGGCGGCGCCGCGCTCGGCCCCGGTCAGGACCTCGGGTTCATGTACATGCGCGGGTTCCGGGACCTCGACGGCCACCAGTGGTCGTTCCTGCACCTGCCCGGCTGAACCGGTGACGGTGCCGACGGCCACCCGGCCGCCGGCACCACCGTCAACCGAACGCGACCCGCTCCAGCCAGAAGTCCAGCAGCTTGCCGTCGCCGAGGACCTCGACGACCGCGGTGTCGACCGGGCGCCGCCGGTAGACCATCAGCAGCAGCTCGGTCACCGGGCCGCGCACCGCCACGGTCGCCTTCTCGTGCGCCCGCCGCCAGGCCAGGGTGTCGCCGGTGAGGTCCACGAGCCACTCCGCGCCCAACTCGGCGGGCACGTCCGTGGCGTGGAGGTGCAGCGTGCGGTCCGGGCCGAGCAGCTCGCGCTGGTGCGGGTGGAAGTCCAGCATCTGCGGCAGCGAGCCCAGCTCCATCCACTCGTCCAGCGCGTCGATCGCGACCGCCGGGTCGACGGCGAAGTCCGCCCCGAGGGCGAGCGCGGCGTCCGCGCGGTGCAGCAGCGTCTCGTTGGCGAACCGGCGCGCCCAGAACACCCCGGCCGCCGGCACCGCCAGCGGCGTCCAGGTGGCCACGTCGGGCCCGGCCGCCCCGAGCGCGTCGGCCAGCGCGGCGGCGCTCTCCACCAGCCAGGGGCCGACCACCGCGGGCTCCTCCCGGGCGTACGGGGACAGGTCGCGGAAGTGGGTGTCCGACGGCGGCCGCTCGGCCCGGGTGCGCACCACCTCGGCCGCCCAGCGCTGACCGCCGCCGAGGTGCCGGGCCAGCTGCCCGACGTTCCACCCCGGACAGGAGGCGACGGGCGTGGTCAGGTCGGCGCCGTCGAGATGGGTGCGGAGCAGGTCGCTCTGCGCGACGATCTCCGCGCGGTGACGCTCGAAGCTGAGGGCGGCCATCAGCCCACCGTAACGGCCGGCCGGCCGCACCGGGGGGAGCCGTCGGTGGGCGTTTCGTCCCGCCCCGGGGCGGTCAGGGGGTCCGGGGCACCGGTTGGGCCAGCGCGCCGATCTCCCGCGGCAGCTCCGACATGGCCTGCTCGAACTCGACGTGCCCGACCACCCGGTGCAGGGTCTGCAGCACCGCCCGCGCGCCCCGCTCCGCGAGATCCGGCGCCGTCCCGGCGCGGTCGGCCACCCGGCGCAGGAACTCGTCGTACCCGAACGCCTCCGGCTCCTCCGGACGGGCCCGGGCCAGCAACGGGCGCAGCTCGTGCGCCACGTGGTCGGCCAGGTCCGCCGCCTCGCCGCCGCTGATCCGCTCGGCCAGGGTGCGCAGGGTGGCCTCGGTCAGGGATCGTGCGGTCTCCGCCGGTACGCCGGCCCGCGTGGCCACCTTCGCCACGAACTCCAGCTCCGCCATCGCTCGGTCCTTCCGTCCCGGAGACCGCGTGGCTACCCGTTTAGGCTGCGGGTACTCATCCGACCCCCACGGTCTGACGCCGGGGCTCGATCACGGCCACGACGCGTTCCTGCCCACGGGGGTAGGGCCCGCCGGTGTACTTCGTGGCCAGCTCGTCGATGATCGGCCACGCCGCGTCGCCCTCGATCCATTCGACGACGTGCCCGCGGATCACGACGGGTTCGAACGGGTTGTCGACGGGCGCGATGGACAGCGCCACCCGAGGGTCGCGGCGCAGGTTGCGGGCCTTGCGCGAGCCCGGACCGGTGAAGACGACGATCCGGTCGCCGAGGGTGCCGATCCACAGCGGAACGGCGTGGGACGAGCCGTCCGGCAGGACGGTGGCGAGGTGGGCGATGGAGGTGCCGTCGAGTACGCGGCGGACGTCGGGATCAAGCATGCGGGTGCTCCTTCTCAGCGGGGTTGGCAGCGAGGGTCATCGGAGGACCTCGTAGTGGAGGTGGGTCACGCCGGGCGCCGGGACGACCTCGACGGTACGGAGCCGCACGTGCCCGGGGAGCGACTGGAAGAAGGGCCGGCCGCCGCCGAGCAGGATCGGCACCTGGTGCAGGATCACCTCGTCGACGAGGCCCGCCGCCAGCGCCGCGGTCGCGACGCCGCCGCCCATGAGGGCGACGTCCTTGTCGCCGGCGGCCTCCCGGGCCGCCGCGACCGCGTCCTCGATCCCGGTGGTGACCAGCGTCTGACGGTCGCCCATACCCGGCACCGGCCGATGGCTGAGCACGAACAGCGGCGCCGTCGGGTGCGGCGCCCCGCCGTGGACCCACCCCGAGTCGTCGTAGGTGTTGCGGCCGACCAGGCTGGCGCCGACGCGACCGGCGAGGGCGTCGAACACCCGGGCACTGGGCTCACTCAGCCGGAACCCGTCGAACACCTGGCTGGGGGTGTCGCCGTCGAAGTACCAGTCGAAGAGCATGGTCGCGTCGCCGAGCCCGCGCCCGGCGCCGGGTTCCCGGCCGGTGATGTATCCGTCCACCGAGACCGACAGGGCGACCACCACGCTCATGTCCGTGACCTTCCGGAGTTCCTTCAAGAGACTCCGCGACCGTAGCAGTCAAAGTTCCTTCAGGGAACCCTGATTGCTAGACTGGCGTCATGCAGCGGACAAACTTCGGCGACATGGCCTGCTCGATCGCGCGCACGCTCGACGTGATCGGCGAGCCCTGGTCGCCGCTGGTCCTGCGTGACGTCTATGCGGGCTTCACCCGGTTCGAGCAGATCCAGGCCGACCTCGGCATCTCGCGCAAGGTGCTGACCGAGCGGCTGAACCACCTCGTCGAACAGGGGGTCCTCGAACGCCGGCCCTACGACCGGCGACCCCGGTACGAGTACGTCCTGACCGAGAAGGGCACCGAGCTCGTCGACCTGCTGATGGTGATGGTCCGCTGGGGCGACACCTGGCTCGCCGGTCAGGCCGGCGCGCCGGTGCTGTACCGCCATCACGCGTGCGGGGAGGTGAGCCGGGTCGACCTGCGCTGCGCGCACTGCGGCGAACCGATGCACGCCGGCGATGTCGATCTGCTTCCCGGGCCGGGCGCGGCAACCTGACACCGCCGCGCCGGTGACCCGCGCCCGCCGGCGCGTCCGGCCCCGCCGGGCGAGCCTCAGGCCAGGGCGCGCGCCGCGCTGACGATCGCGTGGGCGCCGATGCCGGCCCGGTCCATCTGCTGGGCCGGGGTCCCGGAGCCGGGCAGCCCGCGTACCGCCAGATGGCTGACCCGCACCGGCTCGGCCAGGCCGGCCAGCTCCTCCAGCACGGCGGACCCCAGCCCGCCCTGCGGGTAGTGGTCCTCGACCACCACCAGCCGGCCGCCGGTGTCCCGCACGGCGTCGAGCACCCGCTGCCGGTCGACCGGCTTGACCGAGTAGAGGTCGATCACCCGGGCGTCGATCCCCTCGCGGGCCAGCTCGTCGGCGGCCGCGAGGCAGTTGTGCACGGTCACCCCGGCGCCGATGAGCGCCACGTCGGTCCCGTCGCGGACCACCTTGCTGCCGCCGACCGGGAAGTCCTCGCCGTTGTCGTAGAGCACCGGGTACTTGCCCCGGGTGGTGCGCAGGTAGCTGACGCCCTGCCGGTCGGCCATGGCGGCGACCAGGGCCGCACAGGAGACGGCGTCGCTCGGGTAGAGCACGGTCGACCCGTGCACGGCGCGCAGGGCGGCGAGATCCTCCAGCCCCATCTGGGAGGGGCCGTCCGGGCCGATCTCGACGCCGGCGTGCGAGCCGGCGAGGGCGATGTCGGCCCGCGAGATGCCGGCCATCCGGATGAAGTCGTACGCGCGGGAGAGGAACGCGGCGAACGTGGCCGCGAACGGCCGGTAGCCACGGACCCGCAGGCCCACCGCGGCGGCGACCAGTTGCTGCTCGGCGATGAACATCTCGAAGAACCGGTCCGGGTACGCCTCGCCGAACTTGTCCGCCCGCGTCGAGTCGCTGACCTCGCCGTCGAGGGCCACCACGTCCGGCCGGACGCCCAGCGCGCGCAGCGCGTCCCCGTACGCGTTGCGGGTGGCCACCTTCGCCCCCTTGTCGTAGCGGGGCAGCTCCGGTGGCGGCCCGGCGGGGGCCGGTGCCGGCGGCGCGGCGGCCGGCCGCGGACCGGCGACCCGGATCTGCCGCGCGCCGCCGAGCGCCTGGACGGCCCGTTCGGCCTGCTCCGGTTCGAGCGCCTTACCGTGCCAGTCCGGCCGGTTCTCGATCTCCGGCACGCCCTTGCCCTTGACCGTCCGGGCGAGCACCACCGTCGGGCCTGTCGCCTGCCGGGCCTGCCCGAACGCCTCGTCGATCGCGGCCAGGTCGTGGCCGTCGACGACGATCGGGTGGCAGCCGAACGCCTCGACCCGCCGGCGGTAGGTGTCCAGGTCCCACTCCAGCTCGGTCGGTCCCCGCTGGCCGAACCGGTTCACGTCCACGATGGCGGTGAGGTTGCGCAGCCCGAAGTGGCCGGCCTTGTCCAGGGCCTCCCAGATCGAGCCCTCGGCCGTCTCGCTGTCGCCGCAGAGCACCCAGACGTGGAACGGCAGCTTGTCCAGGTACTGCCCGGCCAGGGCGATGCCGACGCCGACCGGCAGACCCTGGCCGAGCGAGCCGGTCGCGACGTCCACCCAGGGCAGCACCGGGGTGGGGTGGCCCTGGAGGCGGGAGCCCGACTGCCGGTAGCACTCCAGCAGCTCCTGCTCGCTGATCGCGCCGGTCGCCCGGAAGACCGCGTACAGCAGCGGGGAGGCGTGCCCCTTGGAGAAGATCAGGTGGTCGTTGGCGCGGTTGCCCGGGTAGGACCAGTCGTAGCGCAGGTGGCGGGCGACCAGCACGGCGAGCAGGTCAGCCGCGGAGAGGCTCGACGTGGGGTGGCCGGAGCCGGCCCGGGTGCTGCACCGGATCGAGTCGACCCGGAGCTGCGCGGCGAGGTCCGCCAGCCCGGCCAGCTCCTCGTCGCGCAGGGTGCGCTCTGCTTCCATCGTCACGCCGCGTCGCCTCCGTTCCCGGCCAGCCACCGCCGGTCCGCCCGAGCCGCCCCGGGAACGACCGGCGCCGGCCACTTCCGCCCATACCGTAATCAGGAAACACCGGTATTTTCGGGCAACGACCGATTCGACCGAACCCGGCGGGCGGAACGGCGGGCGCCCAGCCGGCCGGCCAGCAGCAGGTACGGCAGCACGGCCACCGCGAACGCGACCGCGTGGCCGGCGGCGCCCGCCACGACGCCGTACCCGGCGTAGACCCCGACGATCGCCAGGTCGGTGGCCATCCCCGCCAGCGAGGTGACCGTCGCCCGGTCCGGTCCGCTGATCCGGGCCTGGAGCCGGACGTCGGCCAGCACGGTGGCGAGCTGGAACGCCGCGAACGCGACGCCCACCAGGACGAACCCGGCCGGGTGGCGGACCAGGGCGCCCGCGGCCAGGGCCAGGGCCGCACCGGCCAGCAGGGCGGCGAAGCCGCGGTCGGTCAGCCGCTCCCCCACCGGAGCCAGCAGCCCGCCCACCGTCGTGCCGGCCCACACGAGCAGGAGCAGCAGCGGCACGGTCGCCGCCGGCACCCCGGTGTCCCGGGCCAGCAGCGGCGTGTACTCGTCCAGGCCGCCCCAGACGGCGGCGACCGCCGGCACCAGCAGCAGCGCCGCCCGCACCGACCGGTCGGCGCGGGCCTCGGCCAGCCCGCCACGCAGGCTGGCCAGCCAGCCGGGCTCGGCCGCGTCGGGCTGGTCGGTGCCGCGCTGATCGGTGCCGGGCCGGTCGGTGCCGGCCTGGCGGTGGTTTCGCGGGCCGTGACCTGGCCGGTGCTCGGGGAACAGGGTGGCGACCGCGGCGGCCGCCAGGCACGCCGCCACACTCGCCGCGCCGACCGCCGGATAGCCACCGAGCGCCAGCACCGGCGCGGCCAGCCCCATGGCGCCGACCACGCCCAGCAGCTCGGCGGTCCTCGCCCGGCCGGTCAGCCGGGCGTAGCGGCCGGCGGCCCCGAGCCGGTCGAGCTCGGTCCAGACCAGCGCCTCCAGGGCGCCGGAGCGCAGCGCGCCGCCCGCGCCCCAGAGCAGGAAGCCGACGGCGAACGCAAGGTAGGACGGGACGAGCACCCAGAGGGCGAAGCCGGCGGCCGTCAGCAGCGGGGCGAGGCAGAGCAGCAGCCGCCGGGAGACCGCGTCGGCCCAGGCGCCCGAGGGCACCTCCAGCAGGATGCCGGCGGCCGACCAGAGCACGAAGAGCGAGGAGATCTGCCCGACCGACAGCCCGGTGTCGGCGAAGAGCAGCGTGTAGACCGGATAGAGCAGCACCAGGTCGGTGAGGAACGCGTAGGCGTAGAGCGTGACGGCGAGCCTGCGCTCGGCGGGCACGCGCGCGGAGACGACGAGCATGAGGGCCTTCCCACGGGGACGTGACGGACACCGGACGTGCGGTGTCCGCGGTGGCCCGCGGGCTCGACCCTCGGCAGGGCATCAATGTCGCCAGTGCATGCGCCGATCGTAACCGGGCGGCCGGCCGCCGCGCCGCCCCGCGCACACGGACCGGGGTGGGACCCGGAAGGGCCCCACCCCGGTCGGAATGCGGGTCGGTCAGCGGCGGGACCGGTCCACGTCCGCCTGCGGGATGACCATCGTGGCCTCGCTGTCCGCGGCCTGCTCGGCCGTCGGCTGCCGCGGGGTGGTCGGCTGGGTGCGGTCCGGGTCGGCGTACGCCGGCACCGGCTGGGTCGGCTCCGCCGCGCCGTACGGGGCGACCGGCTGGGTCCGGTCCGCCTCGGTCTCGCCGGCCACCGGCCGGGTCAGCTCGGCCTCGGCGTACGGGCCGGCCGTCCCGCCGAACCGCGCCTCGACGTCCCGCCGCCCGGCCTGGTACGCCCGGGCGTGGGTGGCGATGGTCCGCGACTCCTCCTCGGCCCGGGCCAGCCAGTTCTCCCAGCGGCTCTGCATCGGGCGGACCAGGCCGCCGCCGACGCCGACGACCAGGATGCCGCCGACGGTGGCGAGCACGGCGATCAGCACCGGGGTGGTCACCGTGGTGGCGACACCGATCTGGTTGAGCGCGGCGATGACGCCGAGGCCCAGGATGAACACCGAGGCGATGTTGGCGAGCACCCGGCCGTAGGAGAGGCCGCCGAGGGCGCTGGAGATGATGTCCTTCACCGCCCGGGCGATGGCCGCGGCCACCACCACGATGACGATGGCGACGAACGCCCGGGGCAGCCAGGCGACGACGCCGGTGATCAGGTCGGAGATCGGGTTCGGGCCCCAGATCCCGAAGGCGAGCTGGAGGGTGACCAGCAGCACCGCGTAGTAGGCCAGCTTCGCGACGATGTCGCTGGCGTCGTACTTCGAGCGCGCGAGGGCGGTCTTGATGCCGCCGCGCTCGACGGCCCGGTCGAAGTGGACCCGCTCCAGGACCTTGTCCACGATTTTCAGCACGGCCTTGGCGACCAGCCAGCCCACGACCAGGATGGCGACGAAGGCGACCGCCTTGGGCAGGAACAGCATCACCGAGCGGAACGCGTCGCCCACCGCGTCCCCGAAGTTGTCTTTCATCGAAGGGCCTCCACGCACAGGGTCAGGTTCGGTTGGCCTGGAGCTACCCTGCGCGGCCCTCGGGGAAACGCGGTCAGCCGCCGGGGCAGCGGTAGCGGACCTGCGCGCCGGCCTGCACCGGCGACGGTTCGATGATGTTCACGGTGGCGATCCCGGTGGTCGCGCCGACCCCGCTGAACGTCCACTTGAGGGTGAGGGTGGCGGTCCGCTGGCCGCGGCCGACCCGCTCGGTGAGCAGGCCGCCCGGCGGGGCGTCCGACCGGAACCACTGGTAGCGGATCACCCCGCCGCGCCCGTTGGTCCGCACGGTGGCCACCACGTCGACGGTGACGTCGCAGGCCACGCCGGGCGGCCGGGGCACCGCCACGGTGACGCCCTCGACCTCCAGCGGGCGCAGCCGCTGCCACAGGTAGAGCCCGACCGCCACCAGCAGCGCCGCGGTGAGCAGGGTGGACAGCACGGAGACGACCCGGCGCCAGACCGGGCGGGACCGCCGCGCCGGGGGCATCGCCGGCCAGGCCGGGGCCGGCGGCGGGGTGGCCGGCACGCCGGGTCCGAACCGCAGCTCCCCGCCGGGCGCCGCGGCGCCGCTCCCCGCCCGCGCGTCCGCCGTCGCCCCTCGGTACGCCCCGGAGGTCGCCCCGCCCCCGGCCATGGCGGCCGGCCCGTGCTGCCGGGGCGGCGCGGTGAAGTGCACGGTCGGCTCGGCACCGCCCGGAGCACCGACGGTTGGCGCACCGAACGGTCTGGTCGGCTCCGGCGCCGCACCGAAGTGCACGGTCGGCTCGGCTCCGCCCGGAGCACCGACAGCCGGCGCACCGAACGGTCTGGTCGGCTGGGGCCTGGCGGTGAAGTGCACGGTCGGCTCGGCCGTGGCCGGCGGATCCACGGCCGGGGCGCCCAGGTGCACTGTCGCGTCCGGGTTCAGGGGTGGGCCGGGCCGGGCCGGCGGCCCGAGGTGGACGGTCGCGTCACCACGTGCGGGGTCCGGGTCGCCCAGGTCGACGGTCGCGCCGGGATCGGCGGGCAGCGCCCGGGTGGGCAGCGCCTCGGTCGGCTCCTCCGGCCGGGTCACGCCGGCCGTCCGCGGGTCAGGGTGCGGGTCTGGGCTACGGGCACGGTCACGACTCCTAGCCGGGAGTGCAGTAGTTGTAGAGCGTCACGTACACCGGGGACGCCGAGGTGGTCGCGTTGCCGGCGGCGTCGACGGCGGTGACCTGGATCGGGATGCGGCTGCTCTGCTTCGGCGCGGGCAACGGGCCGAGCGTGCCGCGGAACACGCCGCGCCCGGCGGAGGCCATCGACCCCGTGCGGGTGGCGCCCTCCAGGGTGTAGCGGAAGGTGACCTTCAGGGCGGCCGGGCCGCTGCGGTCGTCGCTGACCGTGGCGGTGACCGTGCTGGTCTTGTAGCCGTACGGGCAGCCCTGCGGCTCCAGCTGGCCCGGGTCGGCGGCGACGCCGTCGACGGCGGGCGCCGTCACGTCGGGCGGGGGCGGCGGTGAGGTGCTGGTCGACGGGGTCGGTGCGGGCGCGCTGGTGCGTACCGGTGAGCGGGTGGGCGTCGCGGACCGGGAGCCGCTCGGGGTGGCGCTCGGCGTCGCCGACGGGGTGGCCGACGCGGACGGGACGGCGGTCGCGGTCGGCGCGGGCGCGCCGGTCGGGGTGGCGCCGGTCGGGTCGGTGACCGTGGGGCCGGCGACGGCCGGGCCGGTCGGGTCGTCCGCGGCGGGTCCGTCGTTGGCGGCGTAGCTGTAGCCGGCGCCCCCGGCGACCAGGGCGGCGACCAGCGCGCCGCCGGCCAGCGCCGTTCGCGCCCGGCCCCGGCGGAGCCGGCCGCCGCGCCCCGCCGCCGCGCCGAGCGTGGTGCTGGCGAGGCTGGTGGCGCCGCCGGCGCCGTCGGGGAACGGCCAGAGCGCGGCGAGCAGGGCGGCCCGGCGGGCCAGCTCGCGGAGCCCACGCTCCTCCCACTCCCCGCCGTATCCCGCGCCGGCCACCCGGTCGAGGATCTCCAGGAACACCTGGGCGGGCTGGGGCCGCTCGTCGGGGCTCTTGGCCATGCCGTGCCGGAGCAGCTCGTGCACCGGCGGGGGCGCCGGGTCGGTCGGGATGGGCGCGGAGGCGTGCTGCTCGCGCAGGCTGAACAGGTCGGGCCCCGGGTACGGGGGCCGGCCGGTGAGGCATTCGAAGAAGGTGGCGGTGGCCGCGTAGATGTCGCACGCCGGGCTGGCGGGCGCGCCGGTCCACTGCTCGGGGGCCATGTAGCGGGGCGTGCCGGAGACGGTGGTGTCGGAGCCCTGGCCGACCGGCATGGCGATGCCGAAGTCGGCGAGCTTGCTCAGCCCCTCCCCGGTGACCAGCACGTTCTCCGGCTTGTAGTCGCGGTGCACCACACCACGGGCGTGCGCGGCGGCGAGGCCCGCGAGCGAGCCCTTCAGCACGCAGAGCGCCGCCTCGGGGGTGGTGGGGCCGTGCGCGCGCAGCATCTGGCGCAGCGAGACCCCGTTGACCAGCTCCATCACGATGGCCGCGCCGTGCGGGGACTCGACGTACTCGTAGAGGCGGCTGACGTGCCGGTCGTCGATCTCGCCGAGCAGCCGGGCCTCCTCCCGGAAGGCGGTCCGGAAGGACGGGTCGGCGCCGATGTCGCGCACCAGGTACTTGATGGCGACCGGGGTGCCGGTGGCGTCGTGGGTCGCGAGCATGACGCTGCCCGACGCACCGGCGCCGAGCCGACGGACCGGCGTGTAGCCGGACAGCTGCCAGCCGCTCATGCGACGGCCTCCACGGCGTTCCAGGGGCGGGTGTCGGCCTCCGCCTCGCTGGTCATTCTGGTCGCGCCGGCGCCGCCGTCCATCGGCGCAACGGATGCTTCCGCACGCCGGACGGCGGCCCCGGAACCGGGGTGCCGGCCGGTTCCGGGGCCGGTCGTGGGCGGGCCGGGCCGGTCGGCCGGCGGATGGTCGAGAACGGACACACCGCCACTGCTAGCAGACCCGGGCAAGCCCGCCGGTCAGATGGCGGTGGCCTGGACGACCTTCCACTCGCCGTGCACCGGTACCAGGGTGAGCACCACCCGGTTCTGGTCCACCTTCTCCCCCGCCGTGGTCACGTTGCGCCGGTACTGGTTGAGGTAGAGCAGCAGCTCCACCCGGTCCGGACCGGCGTCGACCACGCCGGTGGCGGACACCTCGGCGAGCACCACGGCCTGCTGTTTCATGGCGGTCGCCTTGAGTGCCGTGGTGGTCTGCGCGTACTCGTCGGCGAACGCGCCGGTGGCGAAGGTGCGGCCGTTGGCGACGCTGTCGTCGAAGGTGCGGTAGTCGTACGAGAAGAGGGCCTTGGCGGCGGCCGGCGCGGTGGCCAGGGCCTGGCGTACGGCCTGGTCGCGCTGGCCGGCGCGGCGGTCGGCGGTCCAGCCGGCCACCGCCACGGCGGCGGCCAGCAGCAGCGCGACGACGAGCAGCGGCACGGGCCGCAGCCGCAGTCGGGGTCGACGCAGGACGGTCGGTAGGCGCATCGGTCTTCTCCTGTCGGTCATCCGACGAACTGGAGCCTGGTCACGAGCCAGTCCCCCGAGTCCCGGTCCCGGACCAGGTCGAGCTGGACCCGGTAGTGCGACGGCCGCCCGTCGGGCGCCTTCACGTTGCGGACGGTGGCGTCGACCGCCACCAGCACCACCGCGCGCCGCCGGTCGCCGGAGACGATCCCGGCGCGCAGCACGGTGCCCTGCGACTGGACCTTGTTCTCCACGACGGCGGCGCGGACCTGGGCCTGGCCGCGGGTGAACTCGTCCTTGAAGTCGCCGGTGGCGCCGGCGGTGATCCGGCTCAGGTCCCGGTCGACGCTGGCCGCGCTGACCGAGACGAAGTTGACCGCGGCCTGCCGGGCGGCGGCCACGGCCTCCCGGCGGGCCTGGTCGGTGGCCCGGTCGACGTACCAGCGGTGGCCCTGCACGCCGGCGCCGGCCAGGGCGGCGGCCAGCAGCACCACGAGCAGCGCGGTGAGCGCCCGACGCCGCCGGGGCGGGGCCGCGCCGGCCGGCTCGGCGTCGGCGTCCGGCTCGGCGGGCTCCGGATCGGGCTCGGGCAGGTCCTCGACCTCGGCCGGGTCGCCGACGACGGTGAGGTCCCCGGCCTCGGTGGGGTCCTCGACCGGCTCCCGGTCGAGTCGTTCCAGCACCCGTTCGATCGGCTCGGCGGGTGCGGGGACCGCGCGGCTGACCAGGCGGCGGCGCGGTGTGGCCGGGCCGGCCTTCGCGCCCTTGATGACCTTCAACGTGGTGTTCCTGCGGCTGGGCACCGCCACCTCCTCGGGTACGCCGGTCACGGGGTCACCCCGGCGAGCAACAGCTGTTTCCAGGACTGGGCCCCGGCGGTGCGGTACTGGCCGCCGGTGCCGCCGAACTGCAGGGGGCGGCCGTCGGCGCCGAGCACCAGGCCGGTCGCCGGGTCATATCCGGGGTCGCCGCCCTGCTCGGCCTGGGGCGGGGGTGCGGGGTCGGCGCCGCCGGGCCGGGGCGCGTTCCCGGCGCCGCGCACGCTCGCCCCGGCGGCCCGCTCGCCGGAGTCGCATCGGGTGGCGCCGCCGGAGTAGACGCAGGACGGCGGGTTGCCCGCGTTGACCACCAGGCCGAGGTGGGCGGTGCCGTCGCCCGGGGTGACGGTGTACCCGCCGGCCACGGCGATCGGGTACACGACGAGCAGTTGCTCGATGCCGGGCAGCCGCCGGGCGGCGATCCCGTTGACGGTGACCAGGTTGCCGAGCAGCACGCCGACGTCGGGTTCCAGGCCGCGCAGCAGCGCCCGCAGCTCGACCCCGGCGGGCGGCCCGCCGGCCAGCAGCCGGCGCAGGTCCGGGTCGGCGGAGCGGAGCGTGGCGGCGAGCTGCGCCAGCCCGGCCGACCAGCGGCGCAGCGCCTCGGTGGACTCGGCCTGGGTGGTCAGCACCGTGCGCGCGTCGCGGATCAGCGCGAGGGTCTCGGGCAGCCGCTGGTCCGCCTCGGCGAGCAGGGCGTCCCCGGCGTCGAGGATGCGGGCCAGGGCCTGCTCGTTGCCCTCGAACGCGGTGCCCAGCTCGGTGACGAGCACGGTCAGGTCGTCCGGGTCGACCGAGCGGACCAGCGCGTCCAGGTTGGTCAGCAGGGTCTCCGGGGCCAGCGGCAGCCCGGTCCGGTCGGCCGGGATCACCGCCCCGTCGGCGAGGTACGGCCCGCCGTCGCGCTCGGGACGCAGGTCGAGGTACTGCTCGCCGACGGCGGAGCGCTGGGCGACCACGGCGCGCAGCGCGTCGGGGACCCGGACGCCCCGGTCGAGGCGCAGGTCGGCGCGGACCCCGTCGCCGTGCAGGTCGACCGCGGTGACCCGGCCGACGGGCACGCCGCGGTAGGTGACCGGGGCGTTGGCGAACAGCCCGCCGGCGCGGGTCAGGTCGACGTGGACGACGTAGCCGGTGTGGAACAGCCGCTCGCCGAGGCCGACGTAGCGGACGCCGACGTAGCCGACGCCGAGGATGCTCACCAGCACGAAGGCGAGCACCTGGAGCTTCACGGTGCGTCCGATCACGGGATCAGCCCTCCCCCGAGCACGTCGGTCAGGTCGCCGATCTGTCCGGTGACGGCGCCGGTCAGCGGGAGCACGCACTCGGCGGTGAGCACGGTGCCGTCGGGCAGTTCGGTGCCGACGGGGAGCGCCGTGCCCCGCGGCACGAGGCCCTTGGGCAGCAGCAGGCCACCCAGCGGCACGGTGGAGCCGGGCTTGAGCAGCTTGCAGCCCTCCGGCAGGCCGCACTCCTTCGGCGGGGTGAAGATGGCCGGGAAGTTCTTCAGGTCCGGCAGGCACTTGAGCAACGGCAGGTCGGGCAGGCCGGGCAGGATGCCGCCGCCGGGCTTGGTGCCGGGCCGGCTCGGGCCGCCGCTGGCGGACGGTCGGGGCGCGGTCGGTGTCGCCGGCCGGGTGGGCCGCGGCGCCGGGGCGGGCGCGGCGGCCACCAGGTTGGCCAGGATGCTGGCGGCGTCCAGGTCGGCCGTGACGGACAGGTTCACGAAGTCGCCGACGATCGCGCCGGTGACGTTCGGCGGGAACGGGAACGTGAGCATGAAGTCCAGTGACTTCGGCAGGTCGTCGCCGGCCCGGGCGAGCTGCTCCAGGATCGGTTGCAGGGCGGTCACGGCGGCCACCGTGTCCGCCCGGCTGCGCTGCACCACCCGAGTGCCCACGGTGCCGAGCCGGCCCAGCTCGGTGAGCGCCTTGGTGAGCTGGGCGCGTTGCCGGGCCAGCACGGTCAGGCCCGGGGCCAGGGAGTCCAGCGCGTCGCCGACGACCTGGCGTTGCCGGGCCAGCCGGCCGCTGAGCCGGTCGAGGGCGTCGATGGCACGGACGATGTCGGCCTTCTGCCGGTCCAGCCCGCCGAGGAAGGTGTCGAGCTGGGTGAGGGTGTCGCGCAGCGCCGGCTCGCGCCCGGCGAGGGCCCGGTTCAGCTCGGCGTTGATGGTGCGCAGCTGGGCCAGGCCGCCGCCGTTGAGCAGCAGGCCCAGGGCGGCGAGGACCTCCTCGACCTCGGCGCCGCGGGTGGTGCGGGACAGCGGGATGAGGTCGCCGTCGGCCAGGTCGCCGCGGGCCGGCTCGGCCGGCGGCGGGGCCACCGCCACGTACTTCTCGCCGAGCAGGCTGCTCTGGCGGACGGCGGCGGTGGCGTTGGCCGGCAGCCGTACCGCCCGGTCGATGCGCAGCCGGACCCGGGCGTGCCAGCCGTCCAGGGAGATCTTCTCGACGCTGCCGACGGTGACGTCGTCGACCTTGACGGCGGCCCGGGGCACCAGGTCCAGCACGTCGCCGAACTCCGCGGTGACCGTGTAGCCGGGCCCGGCCGGCCGGCCGCCGGGCAGCGGCAGGTCGGCCACCTCGGGCAGGCCGCAGCCCGCGGCCAGCAGGGCCACGGCCAGTGCGCCGGCCAGCAACCGGGCCGCGGCCCCCGCGGCGGTCACGCCGGGCCCCGCAGGATGCCGCCGAGCGTGGGGTCGCTCGGGATGGAGGAGCCGCCCGGCGCCTCGTCGGCGGTCGGCGCACCGGGGGAGCTGACGGATCCCGGTGAGGACCCGCCTCCCGCCGGGGCGCCGGGCGGCAGCTTGAGCAGCTTGCGCAGCTGATCGGTGAGGGGCAGCCCGCGCTGGCGCAGGGTCTGCGCGAGCTTGGTGCAGATCGCCGGCACCTGGGCGACGGGAAGCTGGTCGACCATGAGCGAACACGCGAAGGTGGCCGGGTCGTACGGGCCGAGCGGGTTGTCCCGGGTGTCCAGGGTGCCGGAGCGGGGGTTGTAGGCGAGGTTGAGGTTGCCGATGGCCAGCGGCGCCACGTCGAGGATCTGGATGACCGCCTGCTGCTGGCGGACCAGGACCCGGGTGATGTCGGTCAGCGCGGTGACGTTCGAGGTCAGGGCGGTCCGGTTCTGCCGGACGAAGGTGGTCACGTCGCCGAGCGCGGCGGCCAGGTTGCGCAGCGCCCGCGCCAGCTCCTCCTTCTCCCCGGCGAGCTGCTCGGCGACGTCGGCGAGCTGCTGCTGGAAGCGGCGTACCTGCTGGTCGCTGCGGGCCAGGGTGGTGGTGAAGCGTTGCAGGTTGACCACCGTGCCGAAGAGGTCGCCGCGCCCGGCGGACAGGGTGGTCAGCGCGCGCGAGGCCCCGTCGAGGGTGTCGTGCAGGTCGGCGCCGTTGCCCTCCAGGTTGGCGCGGCCGGTGGCGACCAGGCCGGACAGGGCACCGTCGGCGTTGGCGCCCCGCGGCCCGAGGGCCCGGTTGAACTCGTCGAGCGCGGCGTAGATGTCGTCGATCTCCATGGGCGCGGCGGTCCGGTCGACCGGGATCTGCGCGCCGTCGCCGAGCGCGGCGCCGCCGGTGTACGCCGGGGTGAGCTGCACGTACCGGTCGCTGACCACGCTGGGCGGGACGATCAGCGCCTGCGCGCCGGCCGGCAGCCGCAGTTCCGGGTCGTAGCGCATCTCGACGCGGACCACCCGCCCCTGCGGCACCACCTTCTCGACCTCGCCGACGCGGACGCCGAGGATCCGCACGTCGGAGCCCGCGTAGACGCCGACGGCGCGGGTGAAGTAGGCGACGACCCGCCGGTCGGGTGGTTCGTGGCGCCACACGGCGGCGCCGACGGCGACGGCGGTGAGCAGCACGGTGGCCGCGGCGAGCGGTCGCCGCCAGCGCTGGATCCGACCGGGCATCAGCGACCTCCGGTGGCGGCGGGCAGGTACGGCTGGAGCAGTCCGTCGACGTACGAGTCGAACCAACGCCCGTTGCCCACCACGTTGGCGAACGCCGTGACGAACGGGCCCATCCGGCGGATGGTCTGCTCCAGGTCGTCGCGGTTGCGTTGCAGCACGGCGACCACGTCGCGCAGCTTGCGCAACGCCGGTTGCAGCTGGGTGCGGTTGTCGGCGACCAGCCCGGACAGCTGGGTGGCGAGCTGGTCGGTGCCGACCAGGAGCTGGTGGATGGCGTCCCGCCGCCGGCTGACCTCGGCGAGCAGCTTCTCCCCGTCGGTGACGAGCTTGCGGAACTCCTCGTCCCGTTCGGCGAGCACACCGGTGACGCCCCGGGCCCGGGACAGCAGGGTGCGCAGCTCGGCGTCGCGGGAGGACACGGTGCGGGACAGCCGGGACAGCCCGGTCAGCGAGGTGTTCACGCTCGGCGGGGTGTCGGCGAAGGTCTCCGACAGGGTGGCGAACGTCCGGGCGAGCTGGTCGGTGTCGACCTTGTCGAGGGTGTCGGCGAGGCCGGTGACGGCCTGCACCACGTCGAACGGGGCGGCCGTGCGGTCCAGCGGGATCTGCGCGCGCTCGGGCAGCTTCCCCGGGCCGGCCGGGGCGAGCGCCAGGTACTTCTGCCCGAGCACCGTCTTGATCCGGATGGTCGCGCCGGTGTCCCGGCCGAGGCGTACGCCGTCGTCGTCGACCCGGAACCGGACCCGCACGTGCGGCTGCGGGTCGCGGGCGAGTTCCACGGCGGTGACCTGCCCGACCCGCACCCCGGCCACCCGGACCTCGTTGCCGGTGGCCAGGCCGCTGGCGTCGTGGAACGCGGCAGCGTACGACCGGCCGGTGAGCGCGGCGATCCGGTCGAGCTGGAACGCGCCGAGCAGGGCGGCCACCAGCACGGTCAGCCCGATCGCGCCGACGACCACCGGGTTGCGTTCGCGGAACGGCCTCACCGGGCACCTCCGGTGGCGCAGCGGGCGGCGGTGGCGTCGACGCCGGGCACGGTGAGCGGCGCGTGGCCGTCGACGGCGAGCCGGCCGTCGAAGTCGCAGAGGTAGAAGTTGAACCAGGAGCCGTAGGAGGCGACCCGGGTCAGCGACTCGTAGCGCTCCGGCAGCCGGCCCAGGGTGGCGTCGATGACGGCGGAGTTCCGGTTGAGCGTGCCGGCCAGGTCGTCGAGGGCGCGGACGTCGGCGGCGAGCGGCGGCCGGGTCTGGCGCAGCAACCCGGCGGTGGTGTCGGTCAGCTCGCCGAGGCTGACCAGCGCCTCACCGATGGCGGTGCGGTCGGCGGAGAGCCCGGAGACGAACTGCTGGAGCTGGACGACGCTCTGGTCCAGCTCCCGGTCGTGGCTCGCCAGGGTGCCCAGCACCTCGTTGAGGTTGGTGACCACCCGGCCGATGACCGCGTCCCGGTCGGCCAGGGTGCTGGTCAGCGAGGCGGTGCGCCGCAGCAGGCTGGCCACCGTGCCGCCCTCACCCTGGAGCACCTGGACGATCTCGTACGCCAGCTTGTTGACCTCGGCGGGGTCGAGCGCGGTGAACAGCGGCCGGAAGCCGTTGAACAGCACGGTCAGGTCCAGCGCCGGCCTGGTCTGGGCGAGCGGGATGAGACCGTCGGGGCGCAGCGGGCGGGGGTCGCCGGGGCCCTCGGTCAGGGCCAGGTAGCGCTGGCCGACCAGGTTGCGGTAGCGGACCGCGGCGCGCACGCCGACGGCCACCGGCACCGTCCGGTCGACGGTGAAGGCGACCTCGGCGGTCGTGTCGTCGACCACCCGGATGCCAGCCACCTTGCCCACCCGCACCCCGGCGATGCGCACGTCGTCGCCGGAGAGCAGGCCGGTCACGTCGGTGAACCGGGCCCGGTAGGTGGTGCCGCCGGGCGGGAACGCGCCGAGGGTCTGCGCGAGCAGCCCCGTGGCCAGCAGCGTGATCGCCGCGAACACCAGCAGCTTGACCAGCGCGGGGGTCGTCTTCCCGGTCATCGTGCGGTCACCACCGCTCCGCGCAGCAGCGGGCCCCAGAGCAGCACCGCGATGTCGGGCACCTCGGCGGGTGGCGTCCCGGTGAGCCCGCCGACGAGCGGCTTCACGAGGGCCCGCTCCTCGCCGGTGCCGGCCCGGCCCATCGCCGGGGAGGCCGGCGCCGCGGGCGCCCCGCCGGCCGGCACCCCCACCGGCAGGGGCTTCGGGGTACGGGCGCCGCCGTAGTCGTAGCCGTCGGCGACGGCCACCTCCGGTGCGGGCACCTTCGGGTTCGGCAGGCCCCGGCAGTCGGGGCCGTCGTGGGCGGCGTAGGCGGGCTCGTCGCGGCCCCGCTCGTACGGGCCGCCGTCGCGGGTCACCTCCAGGGTGATGTGCATCCGGCCGCCGTCGAAGACCTCCTCGACGCGCGGTTGCAGGTCGACCAGCCCGTGCACCAGGCACGGGTATTCCGGCGCGTAGGCGGCGAGCAGTTCCAGCACCGGGCGGCTGACCTGGCCGAGGCGGATGAGCTGGTCGCCGTGCCGGTCCAGGAAGCCGCGGGCGGTGTCGGCCGTGTCGGTGGTGTCGGCGAGGAACGCGGCGAGCTGGTCGCGCTGGTCGCCGACGGTGCGGGCGGTGACGGTCACGTCGCGCAGCAGGGCGATCAGGTCGGGCAGCGCCGCGTCGTAGCTGTCCAGCACGGTGGCGAGCTGGCGCAGGTCCTCGGTGAGGGTCGGCAGCTGCGGGTTGAGCTGCCGCAGGTACGCGCCGAGCCGGACCAGGTTCGCGCCGAGCCGGTCGCCGCGCCCCTCCAGGGCGGTGGTGATCGCGCCGAGGGTGGTGGCGAGCTGGTCGGGGCGGACGGACTGGAGCAGCGGCAGCGCCTCGTCGAGCACCCGTTCCAGCTCGACGGCCGTGCGGCTGCGGTCCTGGGTGATCACCGCGCCGTCGCGGATCGGCCCGGCGGAGCTGCCCGGGGGCGGGACGAGTTCCACGTACCGCTCGCCGAACAGGGTCTTGGGCAGCAGCCGGGCGGTCACGTCGGCGGGGATCCGGCCGGTGGTGGCCGGGTCGAGGGCCAGCCCGATCACCGCTCCGTGCCCGTCGCTGCGTACCGAGCGGACGGCGCCGACCACCACGCCGCGTACCTTCACGTCGGCGCCTTCCAGGAGGTGCAGGCCGGCGCGGTCGGCGCGGAGGGTGACCCGGTCGACCGGGGTGAACGCCCCGCGGTACTGGAGCACGGCGGCGGTCAGCGCCGCGGTGAGCAGGGCGACGAAGACGAGGCCCAGCAGACGGTGTCGCATGGTCACCCCGCGATCCGGACGGTGGTGGTGGCGCCCCAGATGGCCAGGGACAGGAAGAAGTCGACGACGTTGACCGCGACGATCGCGGTCCGCACGGCCCGGCCGACGGCGACGCCGACCGCGGCCGGCCCACCCTTGGCGGTGTAGCCGTACCAGCAGTGCACGAGCACGACGATCACGCTGAACACCAGCACCTTGCCGAAGGACCAGAGCACGTCCTCGGGTGGCAGGAACAGGTGGAAGTAGTAGTCGTAGGTGCCGGCGGACTGTCCGAAGTAGCCGACCGCGATGGTGCGGGTGGCCAGGTAGCTGGCGAGCAGGCCGACCACGTACAGCGGGATGACCGCGATGAAGCCGGCGATCATGCGGGTGGTGACCAGGAACGGCAGCGAGGGCACCCCCATCACCTCCAGCGCGTCGACCTCCTCGGAGATCCGCATGGCGCCGAGCTGGGCGGTGAACCCGCAGCCGACCGTGGCCGACAGCGCCAGCGCGGCGACCAGCGGCGAGATCTCGCGGGTGTTGAAGTACGCCGAGACGAAGCCGGTGAAGGCGCTGCTGCCGATCTGGTCGAGCGCCTGGTAGCCCTGGAGCCCGACCTCGGTGCCGGTGAAGAAGGTGAGGAAGCAGATCACCCCGACGGTGCCGCCGAGCACGGCGAGCGCTCCGGTGCCGAAGCTGACCTCGGCCAGCAGCCGGATCACCTCGCGCCGGTAGCGGCGCAGGGTGCGCGGCGCCCAGGCCACGGCGCGCAGGTGGAAGGCGAGTTGCCCGCCCAGGTCGTCGAGATACCGCAAAACCGCCACGTCAGCTCCCCTTCTGCGGGACGACCTGGAAGTACACGGCCGTGACCACGAAGTTCAGCGCGAACAGCAACATGAAGGTGATCACCACGCTGCGGTTGACCGCGTCGCCGACGCCCTTCGGCCCGCCCTTCGCGGTCATGCCCTGATGGCTGGCGACCAGCGCGGCGGCGGCACCGAACAGCAGCGCCTTCACCTCGCCGACCACCAGGTCGGGCAGCTGGCCGAGGGCCTGGAAACTGGCCAGGTACGCCCCGGGCGTGCCGCCCTGGAGCACCACGTTGAACGCGTAGCCGCCGGTCACCCCGACCACGCTGACCAGGCCGTTGAGCAGCACCGCCACCAGCATCGAGGCGAGCACCCGGGGCACCACGAGGCGGTGGATCGGGTCGATCCCGAGCACCTGCATGGCGTCCAGCTCCTCGCGGATCTTCCGGGCGCCGAGGTCGGCGCAGATGGCCGAGCCGCCGGCGCCGGCGATGATCAGCGCGGTGACGATCGGGCCGGCCTCACGGACCACGGCGAGCACCGAGGCGGCGCCGGTGAACGACTGCGCGCCGAGCTGGCGGACCAGCGAGCCGAGCTGGAGCGCGATCACCGCGCCGAACGGGATGGAGACCAGCGCGGCGGGCAGGATGGACACCGAGCTAATGAACCAGGCCTGCTGCACGAACTCGCGCACCTGCACCGGCCGGCGGCCCAGCCCGCGCAGGGTGTCCAGGCAGAACGCGAAGAACTCGCCGGTGTTCCGGACGGCGGCGGCGGCGGCGCTCATACCACCACCTCCTCGTTCGGGTCGGCGGCCCAGCGGCCCTCGAACGACCCGGGCGGCGGGGTGACGCCATGCTCGCGGCACCACTGCCCCGGCGGGCGCTCGGCCCGGCGCGGCCGCCCGTCCGACGGGGGCAGTTGCAGCGGGATCGGCGGCAGCGGCGGGAGTTCCACACCGGCCTGCGCCTCGGCCGCGAGCTCCTCGGCGTCCTTCTCCTCGGCCATCCCGATCGGGCCGATGCGCTGGGCGTTGAGGAACTGCCGGACCACCGGCTCGGTGCTGGACAGCAGCATCTCGCGCGGCCCGAACATGGCCAGGTGCCCGTGATAGATCAGGCCGATGTTGTCCGGCACGGTCCGGGCCGTGTTGATGTCGTGGGTGACGATCAGGAAGGTCGCCCCGGTGCGCTGGTTGAGGTCGACGATCAGCTGGTTCAGATAGGCGGTGCGCACCGGGTCCAGCCCGGAGTCCGGCTCGTCGAAGAGGACGATTCGCGGGTCGAGGACGAGCGCCCGGGCCAGCCCGGCCCGCTTGCGCATCCCGCCGGAGATCTCGCCGGGCAGCTTGTGCTCGGCGCCGACCAGGCCGACCATCTCCAGCTTCTCGGTGACCACGGCCCGGATCTCCGACTCGGAGCGGCGGGTGTGCTCGCGCAGCGGGAACGCCACGTTGTCGTAGATGGTCATCGAGCCGAACAGCGCGCCGTCCTGGAACAGCACGCCGAACAGCTTGCGCACCTCGTACAGCTCGCGCTCGGAGAGCCTCGGCAGGTCCCGGCCCTCGATGAGGACGGAGCCCCGGTCGGGCTTCAGCAGACCGACCAGCGTCTTGAGGAACACCGACTTGCCCGTGCCCGAGGGTCCCAACAGGACGGAGATCTCCCCGGCGGGCAGGGTCAGGGTGAGGTCCGACCAGACCGGGTGCCCGCCGAAGGACTTGGTCAGTCCGCGTACCGCGACCTCGACGCCCATCGTTCCCCTCCCTTCGTGTCCCACTGGGACATCGGGCGGGGCCGGCCGGACGCAACAACTACTTTCCGTCACCTCTTCGGGACGACCGGCGAGCTATGCAAAACCCCGGAGGTGTCGATACCGTGCCGGAAAACGGCCGGCGATGAGGATGTTCCACGAACGCCATGACGACAGTGATCGAGTCCGAACTCGTCCGCCGGGCCGCCGCGGGCGACCCGGCGGCTGTCGAGGCGCTGCTCGTCGGCGTACGTCCGGGGCTGGTCCGCTACTGCCGGGCCCGGCTCGGCCGGGTGGGCGGGGCGTACACCACCGCCGACGACGTGGCCCAGGAGGTGTGCGTGGCCGTGCTGCGCGCCCTTCCCCGCTACCGCGAGCAGGGCGTCCCGTTCGCCGCGTTCGTCTACGGCATCGCCGCGCACAAGGTGGCCGACGCCCAGCGCTCCGCCGTCCGCGACGCCGCGGTGAGCCCCACCGACACCCCCGTCGACCGGCCGGACGCCGCGCCCGGTCCCGAACAGCAGGCCGTGGCGAGCGACCTGGCCCGGCGGCTCTCCGCGCTGCTCGACCGGCTGCCCGACGCGCAGCGGGAGATCATCCTGTTGCGGGTCGCCGCGGGGCTGTCCGCGGAGGAGGTCGGCGGCATCGTCGGCATGTCGGCGGCCGCGGTCCGGATGGCCCAGTCCCGGGCGCTGGCCCGGCTCCGTACCCTGGCCGGGGGCTCACTGGACGAGGTGGCGGCATGACCGGGCGGATGCCGGGCGACGGCGACGAGGCGATGGACCTGGGGACCATCGCCCGCGACGACGCGCTGCTCGACGCGCTCGGCCGCGGCGAGGCCGCGCCCGAGGGCGACGCGCTCGCCGGGATGCTCGCCCTCTGGCGGGCCGAGCTCGCCGAGGAGCCGGCCACCGCGGTACGCCCCGGCGCGCCCGCGCCCGCCGAGGAGGCGCCCGCGCGACGGGCGGTCCGCCGCCCCCGCCCCTGGACGCTGCGGCTGGCGGCCGCCGCCGTGGCGCTGCTGGCCCTGGTCTCCGGGCTCGGCATCGGCAGCCGCGACGCCGGACCGGGCAGCCCGCTCTGGTCGCTGACCCGGCTGCTGCACCCGCAGCAGGCCGAGGTGCGCGGCATCGAGGACACCGTGGACCGCGCCCGCGCGGCCCTGGACGCCGGCCGGCTCGACGACGCCGAGGCGCTGGTCGCGCAGGGCCGGCGGGACCTCGCCCGGGTCGAGGACCGGGCGGCCGTCGCCCGGCTGGGCGCCGCGCTCGACGTCCTGGCCCGCGATCTGGCGGCGGCCCGCGCGGCAACGGCGCCGCCGAGCACGGCGCCGGCCGCCACGACCGGCCCGGCCACCCCCGCGCCCACCGCCGTCCCGAGCCCGACCGTCACCGGTACGCCCCGGCCGGCCCCCGCCACCCGGGGCGGCACGCCGAGACCCGGGTCGAGCGGTTCGCCGGCACCGGCCGGCAGTCCGTTGCTGCCGCTGCCCCGGCTGCCGCTGCCGTCGGTGTCGATCTCCGGGCTGCCGCTGCCCGAGCTGCCGCTGCCCACCGGCGGCGGGCTGCTCGACTGAGCGAGTCCGCGCCACGGACCGGCGCTCGGTTACTGTGCTGGCGTGAGCGCAGCGACGACCGTCAACGAGGGACGCCGGGCGCGGATGACCACGAGCCGGCGGCTGAGCGTCATGATGCTCGGGATGACCGTGCTGGTGCTCGCCGGCGGCGGGATCGGCGCGGTCGCGCTGTCCCACACCGCCGCGGTCTCCAACCGGCTGGCCGACACCATCTCCCCGGCCCGCACCGCCGTGAGCCGGCTGGAGAGCGGCCTGCTGGAGCAGGTCGCGGCGGTCCGGGGATACGTCATCAGCGGCGACCCGGAGCTGCTGCGCCGGTACGAGGAAGGGGTGGCCGCCGAGCGCGCGACCGCGCGGCGGGCCCGCGAGTTGCTCGCCGACGAGCCGGACGCGCGCCGTGAGCTGGACGCCGCCCTCGTCCTCGCGGAGCGCTGGCGGGCCGATTACCCGGCCCGGCTGATCGCCGCCCGGCGGGCCGGCGCGGGCGCGGCGGAGCTGGCGCCGGTGGTGCGGCAGGGCGGGGTGGCGTTCGACGCCGCGCAGGAGGGGCTGACCGGCCTGGAGGCCCGGCTGGACCGGGAGCAGGTGGCCGGCCGGGCCGACCTCGACGGCGCCCGCGCGCTGCGGGACCTTCTCTTCGTGGCGATCCTGGCCACCCTGCTGCTGTCCAGCATCGTCATCTCGGTGCTGGTCCGCACCACGGTGCTGCGCCCGCTGGACCGGCTGGGCGCCTCGGTACGGCGGGTGGCCGGCGGCGACTTCGAGCACCGCCTCGCCCCGGAGGGGCCGGCCGACATCGCCCGGCTCACCGCCGACGTGGAGACCATGCGGCAGCGGGTGGTCGACGCGCTGCACACCAGCCGCCGGCACCGGGACGCCCTCGAACAGCAGGCCGCCGAGCTGCGCCGGTCCAACGAGGACCTGGAGCAGTTCGCCTACGTGGCCTCGCACGACCTCCAGGAGCCGCTGCGCAAGGTGGCGTCGTTCTGCCAGATGCTGCACCGCCGCTACGCCGGCCAGCTCGACGACCGGGCCCGGCAGTACATCGACTACGCGGTGGACGGGGCGACCCGGATGCAGAACCTCATCAACGACCTGCTGGCGTTCTCCCGGATCGGCCGCGTCTACCGCGACGACCGGGAGGTGGACCTGGCTGCCGTGCTCGCCCAGGCCGAGTCGAACCTCTCCGACCGGATCGCCGAGGCGGGCGCCGAGATCGTGGCGGACCCGCTGCCGGTGGTGCACGGCGACCCGACGCTGCTCACCATGCTCTGGCAGAACCTGCTCGGCAACGCCGTGAAGTTCCGCCGGTCCGACCGGGCGCCCCGGATCCGGGTGGCGGTCACCGAGGACGAGGCCGGCTGGGAGCTCGCCGTGGCGGACAACGGAATCGGCATCGACCCCCGCTACGCCGACAAGATCTTCCTGATCTTCCAGCGGCTGCACCCGCGCGGCGCCTACGACGGCACCGGGATCGGGCTGGCCATCTGCAAGAAGATCATCGAGTACCACGGCGGCTCGCTGCGGCTGGACGACGGGTACGCTGAGGGCGCCCGGTTCGTCTTCACCCTGCCGAGGCCGGCCGCCACGGCCGCCGTGCCGGAGCAGGCGGGCGAGCGCGCGGCGGTGGCCCCGGCCTGAGCGCGGGGCCACCGGCGACGGCTCAGCCGGCGGGCCGTTCCCGGTCGGCGGCCCGGCCCAGCGCCAGCATCCGCAGCGTCTCCTCGCGCCGGCGCACCAGCAGCACCCCGGCCAGGAAGGTGACCGGCGGCACGAGCACCAGCATGAGCCACTGGGCCGGCACCAGCGGGATGGTGTGTCCCATGTGCATGGTGGACACCGACCAGCCGGCGAGCGTGGTGTCGATGACCAGGGCCAGCGCGGCGACCGGCGCCAGCAGCACGGCGATCCGCCGGCGTACCGGCGCCGCGAGCGTCGCCACGGCGACCACGACGGCCAGGGCCGCGGCGCCGAGCCCGGCCACGTAGAGCCAGATCACCAGCTCGCTGCGGGCCTCCAGCCCGTACAAGCTCTGGTAGCTCGTCAGGCCGTCCCGCACCTCGAACAGCGGGCTGGTCACCCGATTCAGCTCCAGCAGGGCGAGCGCCACGACCGGACCGGCCACCAGGGCGGCCAGCCGCCGTGGCCCGAGCACCGCGGGCGCCCGGCGCGGCGGCGCGGGCACGGTGAGCGCGGCGGCGGCCACCACGGCGAGGACGAACTGGGGCAGGGTGTCGACGACGTACGTCGGCTGGTCGACGACGCCGGGCCCGACCAGCACCGCCCAGCCGGCCACCCCGACCCAGGCCAGGCCGGCGGCCACCCGGGGCAACCCGGCCAGCGCGGTCACCGCCACCGCCGCCCAGCCGGCCACCCGCAGCCAGTCGACGAGATCGGGGCCGACGCCGCGCATCGGCGGCGGCAGGGACGGGTCGACCAGGAGCTGGTCGAGCACGTTCCGCCCGGCCGCGGCGCAGAGGATCAGCGCCAGCAGGACGCCGGTGACGGCGGCGGCGTCGACCCAGGCCGGCTCGGTGAACCCCCGTGCGCCCACCCGCAGCCGGGCCCGGAGGCCGGCCCCGACCAGGTCGACCGTGTCCCGCAGCCCGGGCCGGGTCTGCCCCGGCCGCGCGTCGGCGAGGAGGACCGTCACCATCTCCTCCTCGTACGCCCGGCGGTGTTCCCAGGGGTGGACGGCGAGCAGCCGGCGGTAGCGGCGCTCCAGCTCGGCGGCGCTCACGCCACCCCTCCCCCCGGCAGCAGGCCGGCGGCGCGCAGCCGGCGGCCGGCGGTGTCGGCGTTGCGGCGCAGCCGGGTCACCTCGTCGGCGAGCCGGGTCGCGCCCAGCGCGGTGAGGCGGTAATAGCGGCGCAGCCGGGACTGCACCACCTCCTCGCGGTCGACCTCGATGAGACCGTCGGCGCGGAGCCGGTCGAGGACGGCGTAGAGGGTGCCGGCGCGCAACCGGACCCGCCCGTCGGAGATGCGCAGCACGTCCTCGATGACCGCGTAGCCGTGCCGGGGTGTCTCGGCCAGCGCGGTGAGGACCAGGAACGTCGGTTCCCGTAGGGGACTGTCGGTCATGCCGGCGAGCATATACCGGCTATCGGCATATACGCGATACCGTCACTTGGCCGGCCGGCTACCGTCCCCCTCGGCGGCCGCTGCGACGCTCTCGGTGACCGGCCCGAGCACCGGCCCGACCGGCGTCGCCTGCTCCGTCGGGCCCGCTCCGGTGCGCCCGCCCGCACCGGCCTGCCCGCCCGGACCGGCCTGCTCGCGGCCCTCGCCGGCGAGCCGGTCGAAGAAGCGCAGCAACTCGACCGGGAACGGCATGACCAGCGTGCTGTTCTTCTCCGCCGCCACGTCCACCACCGTCTGGAGCAGCCGCAACTGGTACGCCCCCGGCGTGTTCGCCATCGCCCGCGAGGCGTCGGCGAGCCGCCGCGACGCCTGGAACTCGCCGTCCGCCGCGATCACCCGGGCCCGGCGCTCCCGCTCCGCCTCGGCCTGCCGGGACATCGACCGCTTCATCCCCTCCGGCAGCGACACGTCCTTGACCTCCACCCGCTCGATGAGCAGGCCCCACGGCTTCTCGGTGGGCGCGTCGATGACCGTCTTCAACTCCGCGTTGATCCGGTCCCGGTCGCGCAACAGGGTGTCCAGGTCCGCCTTGCCGATCACCGACCGCAGCGCGGTCTGCGCGACCTGGAGCACCGCCGACGGGTAGTCACGGACGTTCACGAGCGCCTTCACCGGGTCGACCACCCGGTAGTAGACGACCGCGTCGACGGTGAGCGTGACGTTGTCCCGGGTGATCACGCCCTGCGCGGGCACCCCGATCACCGTGGTCTGCATGCTCACCCGCACCATGCGGTCGGCAACCGGGATGATCAGCTGGAAGCCGGGCTGCCGGATGCGCTCCAGCACCCGGCCGAAGCGGAACACGACGCCGCGCTGGTACTGCTGCACCAGCCGGATGCTCAGCGAGGCCACGAGCACCACGAGCACGACGACGATGACCAGCACGACGACGGCGGCGGCTGCCATGGTCCCCCTCGATCCCGGAGGCGCCCGCCTCCCGGCCGCGCGCGTACCCGATCCCCCGCACTTCACGCCTGCCGCGCCGCGCGCAGCCCCGGGCGATCTTGGACAGTTGCCGTCACCAGCGAACGGAAACTGTCCAAGATCCGGGAGAGCCGTCGGTTCAGAAGCGGCGGTCGATCGGGATGCCGTGCGGTGGGGCCTGGCGTAGCAGCCAGACCGGGTTGCTCGCGCCGACGATCTCCCCGTCGCGTCCCCGGACCTGGGTGCGCAGGTACGCCCCGACGCCCACCTCCACCGACAGGTCGTGCCAGCCCTCGCGGAGCTGCCGCCACGGCACCTGTCCGGTCCGGATCGCGGGGGTCGGCTCCGCGACGCCGGCCCGGTCGACCGTGCCGGTGACCACCTCCAGGGTCGCGCCGGCCGGCAGGTCGGTGGCGCGCAGCCGGACGGTCGGGTCGGCGTCGGTGAGCACCACGGCGCCCATCGCGCTGCGGCCGCCGATCTCCAGGTCGAGGGCGCCCCGGTAGCGCGCCAGGTCGGTGAACCAGGCCTGCCCGGCGCGCAGCGCCGCCACCAGGTCGTCGCGGCCGGTGGAGGCCGCCCAGACGTACGTGACGTGCCGCTCCCGCCCGGCCCGCCAGTCGGTGCCGTCGTGATCGTCGGTCACCCCGACGGCCGTGACCGGGATGGCGTTGCGGGCCGCCACGTCGTACGCCCAGAGGTGGTCGTCGACCGGGTTGCGTCCGATCTCGATCAGGTCGACGCCGAGCGCGTGCCGCTCCACCAGCAGCCGGGCGAGGGACTCGCGGCGTTCCACGTCGAGCGGGTGGTTCCAGCAGACCACCCCGCCGTGGCCGTGCAGGAACTCCACCATCCGCTCGGTCGCCCCGGCGTCGTTGTCCCGGTACGGCGGCGACGGGAAGGGCGGCAGCGTCTGGTCGCCGCCGAACCAGTTGAGGTGCCGGACCATCGACACCTCGTACGCGCGGTGGTGGGTGACGCCCGGGTACGCCCCGGCGTAGCCGCGCAGCACCTCGGCCCGCAGCTCCTCGCCGCCCTGCCCGGCGCGCCGGGCCCGGTCGAAGACCAGCCGGTCGACCACGAACGCGCCGCGCGCGCCGGCCGCGACCTGCACCCCGAGGCGCAGCCCGCGCAGCGAGTTGTCCCCGGCCACCAGGTCCGGCCAGAGCCGCCGCACGTCGGCCAGCAGGTCGAGGGTGTGCCGCCGCCAGGCGCCGGGCGGGGCGGGCAGGTCGACGCTGCCGTGCCGCCCGTCGGCGCGGTGCCGCGGCTCGGCCGCCGCGCCGAGGCGGTAGCGGAGCACGAGCTGGCCGGCGGGGCGGCCGGCGCCGGCCGGGTGGTGGGACAACGCGATCTCGACGATCAGCGTGGCGTCCGGACCGGCGGCCTCGGGCAGCACGTCGAGGTGCAGGGTGGTGTCGGAGATGTTCCCGGTGTGCGTCCAGTTCCACGCCTTGCCGGCGTACCAGAGAATGCCGGCGCCCGCGGCGGTGAGCCGCAGCGCGCGGCCGGGGTCGTCGTCGGCGTGCGGGGCGGGCACGAAGTCGGCGGCGGACGCGGTGACCCGACCCTCGGTGGACGCCTTCCAGGTCCAGGCCAGCCCGCCCTCGGGCTCCTCCGGACCGTCGAAGTGGACGGTCCGGCGATGGTCGTGGGCGGCGACGCGGAAGTCGTGGTCGGTCCACCAGAGCACGTCGACGGCGTTGCGGCGGGCCTGGTCGAGGTGGGCGGCGTAGCTGGCGACGCCCTCGCTGAACGAGGCGTGCAGGTGCATGGCCATGCTGATCGGCCGCCGTCCGCGGGCCGGCGACGGCGGGTCGCCGGTGGCGGCCAGGCCGACCGGCACGCCGATCCCGGCGACCGCCAGGCCACCGGCGGCGGCGAGGAGGCTCCGCCGGTCCAGCCGCGCCCGTTCGCCCATGCCGCTCCCCCGCTCCCCCTGCCGGCCCGGGCCAGACTACGGACGTCCGCGCCGGCCCGGCATCCGGCGATCGTGCGGACCGCGGAGCACGGCGGGCCAGTGCGGGTAGCGGGCGGCGAAGGGCCGGGCCGCGTACCGATCGGCGGAGGACTGCGGGTTCAGGCGGCGTAGCGGGCGGCGGAGGACTGCGGGGTCAGGCGGCGTAGCGGGCGGCCAGGTCGATCACGCGGCGGGCGGCGGCCACCATGGCGCGGTCGGCGAACCGTCCGTCGGGCAGCACCACGGTGCCGGAGTCGCGCAGCTGCGCGTCGGCGACCGCGTCGAGGAGTTCCCGGGCCCGGTCCACCTCGCGGTCGGCGGGGCGGAACGCGGCAGCGATCACCGGCAGTTGGCGCGGGTGGATGGCGGCCCGGCCGAGGAAGCCGAGCCGCCGGCCGGCCGCGCAGGAGGCGGCCAGGCCGTCGAGGTCGGCCACGTCGGCGTACACCGACATGGCCGGCGGCGGCAGGCCGGCCGCGCGGGCCGCCACCACGATCCGGCCGCGGGCCCAGAGCAGGCCGTCGTCGTCGGCGACGCCCAGGTCGGAGCGCAGGTCGGCCTCGCCGAGCCCGAGCGAGGCCACCGCCGGGTGGGCGGCCGCGATGGCGTACGCGGACTCCAGCCCGACGGCCGACTCGACCAGCGGGTGCAACGGGGCGTCGACCCGGGCGGCCACCGCGGCCACGGTCGCCGGTGACTCCACCTTGGGCAGGCGCAGCCCGGCCAGCCCCGGCCGGCCGGCGACGGCGGTCAGGTCGGCGTCGACGTCCGGGCCGGTCAGCTCGTTGACCCGCACCTGCACGGGCAGCGGCTGCGGGTCGGCGAGGAACTCGGCGACGGCGTCCCGGGCGTACGCCTTGCGGCCGGCGACGACGGCGTCCTCCAGGTCGAGGATGACCGCGTCGGCCCCGGCGGCGACCGCCTTGGCGAACCGGTCGGGCCGGTCGCCGGGCACGTAGAGCCAGGTGAGCAGCATCAGATCACCCCGCGCTCGCGCAGCGCGGCCAGCTCGTCGCCGGTCAGGCCCAGCGCGCCGAACACCGTGTCGGTGTCCTGACCGTGGCGGCGGCCGGCGTGCCGGATCTCCCCCGGGCTCTCCGACATCCGGAACGGCACGTTCTGCATCCGCACCTCGCCCAGTTCCTGGTCGGGGACGGTGACGACGGTGCCGAGCGCCGCGTACTGCGGGTCGGCGAGGATGTCCCGCACGTCGTAGACGGGGGCGACGGCGGCCTGGGCCGCCTCGAACGCGGCCACCACCTCGTCGCGGTCCCGCTTCGCCACCCACGCGCCGACCGCCGCGTCGAGTTCGTCGGCGTGCGCGGCCCGGCCGCTGCCGGTGGCGAACCACGGCTCGTCGACCAGTTCCGGGCGGCCGACGAGCCGGACCACCCGCTCGGCGATGCTCTGCGCGCTGGTGGACACGGCCACCCACCGCCCGTCGGCGCAGCGGTAGGTGTTGCGCGGGGCGTTGTTGTTGGACCGGTTGCCCAGCCGGGGCTGCACGTAGCCGAGCTGGTCGTACCAGGTGATCTGCGGGCCGAGCATCGCCATGATCGGCTCGATGATGGCCAGGTCGACCACCTGGCCCCGGCCGGTCAGGTCGCGGCCGCGCAGGGCCAGCATGACCGCGTACGCGGCGGCGAGCGCGGTGACCGAGTCGGCCAGCCCGAACGGGGGCAGCGTGGGCGGCCCGTCGGGTTCCCCGGTGGCCGCGGCGAACCCGCTCATCGCCTCGGCGAGGGTGCCGAACCCGGGCCGGGGCGCGTACGGGCCGATCTGCCCGAAGCCGCTGATCCGGGCGATGACCAGCCGCGGGTTGACCGCGTGCAGCTCGTCCGGGCCGAGACCCCAGCGTTCCAGGGTGCCGGGGCGGAAGTTCTCCACCAGCACGTCGGCGTCGGCGAGCAGCCGGCGCAGCAGATCGGCGCCCTGCGGGTCGGAGAGGTTGAGCGTGACGGTCCGCTTGTTGCGGCCGAGCACCTTCCACCACAGGCCGACGCCGTCCTTCGCGGGGCCGTGCCCCCGGGACGGGTCCGGCTTGGCGGGATGCTCCACCTTGACCACGTCGGCGCCGAAGTCGCCGAGGAACGCGGCGGCCAGCGGGCCGGCGAAGAGGGTGGCCAGGTCGACGACCTTGACGCCGTGCAGCGGTGCGGTCGTGGTCATGGCGTCCCCTTCACCGGGTCGACGGCGGCGAGGAACACGTCCCCGTTGCCGAGCGCGGCGCCGCCCGCGGGTGTGCCGGCGGTGCGGCCGCTGACCAGCAGCCGGCCGTCGGGCCCGACGGTGGCGTAGACGTTCTCCTCGCCGAACGGGTCGGCCGCGTCGTCGCGGGCCGTGCCGTACTGGGCGACGGCGACCTGCCGGCCCTTGGCGTCGAGGCGCAGCGTGAGCACGTCCGCGCCGCCGGCCGGCACGCCGAGGGCGCTGCCGGTGAAGCCGACCACCGCGACGGTGCCGTCGGCGAGGGCCAGCACGTCGGTGCCGGCGTCCGCGCCGCGGCCGCCGGTGACGGTCCGCCAGCGCTGCGCGCCCTTCGCGGTGTACGCCACGGTGAGCACGTCGCCGGCCGTGGCGCCGGTGGCCACGACCTGGCCGGCGCCGGTGACGGTGACGCCGCCGAGCAGGTCGTCGCCCGTGCCGCCGGCCACGGTGAGCCAGTCGCGCGTGCCGTCCGGGGTGAACCGGGCGAGCCAGCCGTCGGCGCCGCCGAGCGCTGTCGGACCGGGCAGCGCGCCGGACGTGCCGCCGGCCACGTAGACGCCGTTCGCGTCGGCCGCGACGGCGTACGCCTTGTCCTCGCCGGGGCCGCCGAACTGCCGGGTCCAGGCGAGGGTGCCGTCGGGGGCGATCCGGGCGAGCACGGCGTCCTTGTCGCCGGCGCTGGTCCCGCCGAACGCGCCGCTGGTGTAGCCGGCGACGTAGGCCCCGCCGTCGGGGGCGGCGGCGATCGCGTAGAACCGGTCGGCCTTGGCGGGATCGCCGGCCTGGGTGAGCCAGGCCCGCTGCCCGGTGGCGGTCAGCTTCGCCACGAACGCGTCGTCGGCGGGGCTACCCGGGTGCCGGCCGTCGAGGTCGCCGCGGGTGTACCCGGCGGTGAGCACGCCGCCGTCGGGCAGCGGCACGGTGCCGTAGAGCCGGTCGTTGGCGGAGGTGCCGAACTGGCTGGTCCAGCGGACCGTACGCCGGTCGGCGGCGAGCCGGGTGACCACGGCGTCGAGGCCACCGGCGTACGGCTGGCCGGCGACGGCCCCGGAGGCCGCGTAGCCGAGGGTGACGTCGCCGTCGGCGTGGGCGGCGACCCCGCCGGCCCAGTCGGCGCCGGCGGTGCCGTGCAGCGGGGCGGGCAGCCCGGCCGGCGGGGTGACGCTGAGCGTGGCGGCCAGGTGCTTCAGGCCGTCGACGAACGCGGGCCGCCAGACGTCCCAGTCGTGCCCGCCGTCGAGGACGCGGAACTCGGCGGCGACGCCGTCGGCGCGGCGGACGGTGTTGTAGAGGGTCGCGGCCTCGTAGTCGAGGTCGTGCGCGGCGTCGGCCGGGTCGGGGTTGGCCCACTCGTCGTCGCCCACGGCGATGAACATCCGCACCGGCGACTCCGGGTCGAGCCCGGGCAGCAGGGCCGGGTAGTTCAGCCGCTCGTACACCTCGCCCGAGAAGGGCTGGTCGCCGTCGCCGAACGCGCCGTACTCGCGGGCCGAGGAGTCGGCCGGCGGCAGCGGCCGGTAGACGGCGGGGCTGAGCACCAGCGCGTTGGCGAACAGGTCCTGGTGGGCGAGCGCGTAGCGCAGTGCGCCGGCGCCGCCCATCGAGTAGCCGCCGACCAGCCGGGCGTCGCGGTGCGCGGCGGTGCGGTAGGTGGCGTCGACGTGGGCCACGAGGTCGCGGGTGAGCGCGGTCTCCACCGGCCGGCCGGGGCGGTCGGCGCCGGTGTACGCGGAGTCGACGTACCAGTTGCCGCGCCCGCTCCATGGCGCGTCGGGCAGCACGGCGATCACCGGCGGCACCTCGCCGTCGGCGATGAGCCGGTCCAGGTCGCTCTTCACCCGGGTCCACGCCTGCATGGTGTCGCCGCGCCCGTGCAGCAGGTACAGCACCGGGTAGCGGGTGCCGGCGTTCGCCGCGTCGGCGTAGCCGTGCGGCAGGTAGACGGTGTAGTCGATGTCGGCGCCGAGGGCCGCCGAGGGGGCGGCGGCGGTGGTGAGGGTGCCGGACCGCTCCTTGCCGGCGACGGCGGTCTCCGGCGCGAGGCCGGCGAGCCCGACGGCGGTCAGCAGGGCGACGAGGGCGGCGCCGGGGCGCCAGGCTCTTCTCATCCGAGGGCTCCTTGAGGCAGGTCGGCGGCGCAGCGGAAGCCGATCGAGGTGGAGCGGGTCAGGCCGGCGCCGGTGAGCAGCAGCTTCACGGACACGTCCGGCGGCTGCGGGCCGCCGTCGAGATACCAGTCGGAGCCCTCCGCCCGGTAGGCGCAGCCGCCCTTGAGGATGACGAACCGGGTACGCCCGTCGGAGTGCTCGCTCTCGGTGAGGTTCCAGACGAGGGGTTCCCACCGGGCCAGCAGGCCCGCCTGGGCGGCCACCTGCCACTCGTCCTCGGTGGGCAGCCGCAGCCCGGCCCAGTCGGCGTACGCCCGGGCGTCGGCGAGGTCGACCCCGGTGACCGGGGCGTCGGCGGGCCCCTGCCCGGCGGTGAACCGCTCGGGCCGGACCGGCCGGTAGCCGGTGGCGGCGAGGAAGCGGGCGTACTGGCCGTGGGTGACCTCGTGGGTGTCGATGGCGAAGCGGCCGAGCCGGACCTGCCGGCGCAGCGTGCCGGTGTGGTGCAGGCGCGGCGGCAGCGGCTTCCACTCGTCGACGTACGGGGCTTCGCCGTAGAGGCCGGTCTCCCGGACCCGGTGACGCACGGTCAGCTCGTGCCGGTCGCCGGGGACGGTGACCATGCCGTCGGGCAGGGCCGCGAGGGGCGACCACGGGGTGCGGGCGCGCACGGCGGCGCGGGCCGGGAACGACGGGTCCCCGGTCGGCGGCTCGTGCCGGGGCACCGGCGTCTCGGTGGCGACCACGGCGGCGATCGCCCCGGCGGGCAGCGTCCCGCCGACGGCGACCCGGCCGTCCTCCTGTTCGGTGACGGTCAGCTCGGCGCCGGTGACCAGGTCGACGAAGCGGCCCGGCCGGGCGTCGGTGAGCAGCCAGGGGCCGTCGTGGTCGGCGCCCCGGTTGACCACCGTCCAGAGCGGCTGGTCGTCGTGGGTCCAGCGGGACGCGTACACCTGGCCGGCGCCGGGGTGGTCGGCGAGCGGCACCCAGTCCGCGGCGCGCAGCCACGCGGTGTGGCTGGCCTGCACCCGGCGCATGGCCCGCAGCACGGCCCGGTCCCGCTCGTTCCAGCCGACCCAGACGCCGAAGACGCTCTCCCAGACCAGCACGCCGCAGCCGTTGAGCCAGGCGGAGTGCAGCTCGTCGAGGTGGTCGCGGTGCCAGCGGCGGGTGTGGTGCAGGACGTGCCGGCGTTCGAACCACTTGGCCCGCAGCACGCCGGGGGTGTCGGAGTCGGCGAACCACTGCGCCCAGGACATGGCGTGGTCTTCGATCCGGGCCAGCGGCACCCGGCTCTCCCCCTCCAGGACCAGGCCGGGACGGACCGCGTCGAGGGCCTTGCGCAGCTCGCCCGCGCCCTCCTTGAGGGTGTCCAGGAAGACGCCGTCGACGCCGAGCCGGTCGGCCAGCGCGGCCACCTCCTCCGCGTCGGCGCCGGGCTCCCGCCGCGTGCCGGTGTCCCACGGGTTGTAGTCGACGAACACCCGGACCCCGGCGGCCTGGAACGCGCGGACCACCTCGGGCAGCTCCGGCACGTCGCGGTACCAGTCGAACTGGTTGCGCTCGTCCAGGCCGATCACCGGGTACGCGTGCCAGAGCACCACCCCGTCGAAGCCGCCGAAGTCGCGCCGCGCCGCGTCGAGGAACGCCTCGACGGTGAACTCCCCGCGGTCGTGGTCGTACAGTGTCTCGTCCCAGAGCCAGGCGAGGCAGACGCTGAAGCAGTCCCCGGCGATCTCGTCGTAGTGCGCGCCCGTGTAGCCGAGCCGGGCGCGGGCGTCGGCCCGCCACCGGGTGAGCTGCTCGCGCCAGGCGGGCCAGTCGGTGGGGTCGTCGGGAGCGGCGAAGATCTTCGCCTCGTCCAGGGTGGTCAGGTCGGCGTGCCCGCCGAGCGGGACCTCGGTGGGCCGGTCGATCGGCCGCGGCACGTACGGGTTGAAACTCACTGGACCTCTCCGTAGGTGGCGGCGGCGAGCGCGTCGATGGCGGCCCGCTCGGGCAGGGCGGTGGACGCGCCGGGCCGCTCGGCGCAGGCCGCGCCGGCGGCGCACGCCCAGCGCAGCACGGCCGTGGCGGTGTCCCCGGTGAGCCCGCCGCGTTCGGCCAGGGCGACCGCGAGCGCGCCGGTGAACGCGTCACCGGCGGCCGTGGTGTCCACCGCGTCGACCTTCGGGGCCGGCACCTCGATCCGGGCGCCGTCCCGGTCGGCGTAGGCGGCCCCGCGCGCGCCGAGGGTGAGCACCACCCGGGGCACGAGGCCGACCAGCGTGTCGAGCAGCGCCGCCGGCTCGTCGGTGAACTCCCCGGCGACGACGGCGGCCTCGTGCTCGTTGACCACCAGCACGTCGACGAGGTCGAGCAGTTCGGCGGGCAGCGGCCGGGCCGGGGCGGCGTTGAGCACCACGGCGGCGCCGCCGGCGCGGGCCCAGCCGGCGGCCCGGGTGACCTCCGCGAGGGGCACCTCCAGTTGCAGCAGCAGCACGCCGGCCGCCGCCACCGCGTCGCGGTCGGCGTCGTCGAGGGTCAGCGCGCCGTTCGCGCCGGGTGCGACCACGATGCAGTTCTCCGCGGCGTGGTCGACGGCGATGAGCGCGACCCCGGACGGCCCGTCGACGGTGCGCAGGGCGGCCACGTCGACGCCGGCGGAGGCCAGGTTGTCCCGCAGCAGACCGCCGAACCCGTCGCCGCCGATCGCACCCACGAAGGCGCAGTCGGCGCCGGCCCGGGCGGCGGCGACCGCCTGGTTGGCGCCCTTCCCGCCGGGCACCATCCGGAAGTCGTCGCCGAGCACGGTCTCGCCGGGGCGGGGCAGCTGCGGCGCGGTGACCACGAGGTCCAGGTTGGCGCTGCCGACCACGACCACCCGGGCGCTCCGGGTCGGCTCTGTTCGCGACTGCGGGGCTCGCAGGCCCGGCTCACTCCTCGCGCTCACGCCGCACCCCGGTGGGCCAGGGCGAGGGTACGGTCGGCCAACTCGTCGAAGCCGATGCCGTCGAAGCCGGCGATGCTGCTGGCCAGCCGGTTGCGCAGCGGCGCCACCCAGCGCCCCGGCAGCCGGGCGGCGCCGGTCAGCGCCCCGGTGACCGCGCCGACGGTGGCGCCGTTGGAGTCGGTGTCCCAGCCGCCGGCGACCACCGCGCAGATGGACCGTTCCAGGTCGCCCCGCCCGTACGCGAGGGCCGCCGCGACCAGGGCGGCGTTGTTGCGGACGTGCACCCAGTGCAGGTGGCCGTGCCGCGCGTAGAGGGTGTCCACGATGCTCTCCCAGTCGTCACCGGCGGCGCCGAGGGCGCGCGCCTCGCGGACGGCGGCGGTGAACCGGCTGCCCGGGGGCAGCACCGACTCGCCGGCGTCCAGCACCGCGTCGACGTCACCGGCCACCGGCGCGGCCGCGGCCAGGGCGGCCACCCAGATCGCCCCGTACGCCCCGGCCCGGACGTGGCTGACGGCCGCGTCCCGCCAGGCGGCCTCGGCGGCCCGGTCGGGGCGGCCCGGGTTGGTCCAGCCGTACACGTCGGTGCGGATCTGCGCGCCGATCCACTCCCGGAACGGGTTGTGCCGGCGGGCGGTGTCCGGCGGGGTGAGGCCGAGCAGCAGGTTGCGGTAGGCGACCCGCTCGGCGGTGAAGACCCGCCCGGCGGGCAGCCAGTCCAGCCAGGCCTGGGCCACGTCGGCGCTCGTGAAGCCGGGTCCGTGGGTCTCCAGGACGCGCAGCGCCAGCAGCGGGAAGTTGAGGTCGTCGTCCTCGGGCATGCCGGCGATGTTCTCGGCGAGGCTGGTCGGTGCGCTGCGCCGGTTCCACGGCCAGCGGGCGGCCACGTCGGCCGGCAGCCCCTGCGCGGTGAACCAGTCGCGCAGCGGCCACCGGCCGGTGGCGGTGAGGATCTCCCGGATCCCGTGGCGGGGGATCTTCTCCACCGGCTTGCCGAGCAGGCAGCCGGCCGCCCGGCCGAGCCAGCCGCCGTGCAGCCGGTCCCGCTCGACGGTGGTCGGCAGGTCCCAGGCGCCCGGCCAGGTCTTGCGGACCCCGTCGAGGTCGTCGGGCTCGTCGGTCGCCTCCGGGCCGGGCAGCGCGTCGGCGGCGTCGAGCAGGTCGACGGCGAGGGCCCGCAACGCCGGCGGGGCCGGCACCGGCGAGGCGCCGCTGACCGGGGCCGTGACGTCGCCGCCGGCCGCCGCCCAGCGGTCGGCCAGGGCGGTGACGTCACGGCCCTCGTCGCGGCTCGCGGCCAGTTCGTGCGGCAGCAGGTCCTCCGGCTGCACCCAGGTCAGCCGCAGGCCGCCGGCCGTCCCCCTCGGCCGGCCGGCGGCCGCCGCGCCGGCAGCGCTCATGCCAGCCCGCCGAACCGCTCGGTGCGCCGGGCGAAGCGCTCCCGGTCGCGGTCGAACACCTCGGTGGCGACCCCGGCGAGGACCCTCGCGGGCTCGACCAGGTCGGTGCGGGACGCGGTCGCGACGACGTCCGACCACTCGGCCGGCACGGCCGCGGCGCCGCCGAGCGCACCGGCGATGGCGCCGGCCATGGTGGCGGTGGAGTCGGCGTCCCGGCCGTAGTTGACGGAGCCGAGCACGGCCGCCCGGTAGTCGCCGCCGGCCACGACGAGCATGCCCAGCGCCACCGGCAGTTCCTCGATGGCGTGCAGCCGGCTCGGGCGGCGGGCGCCCAGGCCCGGGCTGCGATATTCCTCCCCCACCGTGTCGTAGGGGGCCACCGCGGCACGCAGTGCCGGGATGGCGGCCTTCCAGTCGTCGTGCCCGCGGGCCTCCTTGACCACCGCGTCGATGGCGGCGCGGGTGCCGTCGCGGGCCAGGTCGAGGGCGGCGGCCACGACGTCGTCGACGCCCGCGCCGGGGGTCGCGGCGGCGGCGACCGCGGCGGCGAAGACCGCGGCGGCCTCCCGGCCGTAGCTGTGCTGGTGCGCCCCGGCGATCTCCACGGCCTCGGCGTACGCCCCCGCCGGGTCGCCGGCGTTGACGATGCCGACCGGCGCCATGTACATGGCGGCGCCGCAGTTGACGATGTTGCCGACGCCCGCCTCGCGCGGGTCGGCGTGGGCGTGGTGCAGGCGGGTGACCAACCACCGCTCGGCCGCGGCCAGGCGGTGGAAGGTCACCCCCTCCCGCTCCAGGTCCGGGATGTACACCACCCGCTCGATCAGGTCGGGTACGAGCAGTTCCACCACGTCGTAGGCGTCGAGGTGGTCCCGCTTGGCCGCGTACGCCCGGACCAGGGCGTGGGTCATCAACGTGTCGTCGGTGATGTGCCCGTCGCCCTTGTGGTACGGCGCGAGTGGCCGCGCGGTGGCCCAGTCGGCGTGGTACGGGGGGACGATCCCCTCGACCCAGCCGCCGAAGCGGGCGCGGATCTGCTCCGGGAGTGCCGTCTCGGTGGCCCCGCCGAGGGCGTCGCCCACGGCGGCGCCGACCAGGCAACCGACCGACGTGTCGAGCAAGAGTGACATGGTTACCTCAGAACCTGCTTGCCACCGTCGACCAGCTGCGTGCCGAGCTGGTCCAGGGTGATCTTGTTGGCGAAGTACTGCTGGAGGGCCGGGGTGGCGTACTTGGTCTTCCACTCCGGGTAGCCGTCGGCCTTCTGGAACGGGGCGACGGTCAGGTCGGCGGCGCTGTCCGCGGCGACGTCCCAGCCCTGCTTGCCGTTCGTGAGCTTGACCAGCTCCTGGTTGGCCTGCTTGCCGGTGGGCACCAGCCAGTCACCCTTGGCCAGGGCGGCCATGTTGGTCGGGTTCAGGAACCACTCCAGGAACTGCGCGGCCTGCTTCTTGTGCTTGCTGTCCTCGGCGATGGACAGGGTCTGCGGGTTGGCCGCCTGCTTGGCGGAGAGGCCCTTGATCGGCGGGAGGGTCACCCACTCGAAGCCGGCCGGGGCCTGCTCGACCATCTGCTGGCGCAGCGAGACCGAGCCGGGGAGCATGGCGTACTTGCCGCCGAAGAAGCCGGGCAGGGTGTCCGCGCCGCTCATGCCCAGCGCCTCCGGGGAGGCCGACTTGCTGGTGTAGAGCATGTCGTGGATCCGCTTCGGCACCTCCTTCTCCGCGTCGCCGACCTTGACCTCGGTCTTGCCGCCGTCGCTGTAGAAGAACTTGCCGTCGTAGTTGAGCGCCAGGTTCAGCACCCGGTTGGTGGGCGACTTGAGCGCCCACGCGGCGCCGTACTGGCCGGGCTTGGTGAGCTTCTGGGCGTTGGCCTGGAACTCGTCCCAGGTCCAGCCGCCGTCGGCGGGCGGGACGGCGATCCCGGCGGCGTCGAGGAGCTTCTTGTTGGCGATGACGACCTGCGACTCCAGCAGGAACGGCACGCCGGTGACCTTGCCGTCGAAGGTGGCGGTGTCCCAGACGCCCGGGTCGATCTGGCCCTTGAAGTCGTCGCTGAGCAGCTTGGAGACGTCGGTCAGGTAGCCCTGCTTGCTGAACTCGCCGATCGCCGAGGCCTCGTAGTGCACGACGTCGGCCACGTCGCCGCCCTCGAACGAGGTGACGAGCTGGTCGTGGATGGAGTTCCAGTCGCCCTGGACGTACTCGACCTGGATGTCCGGGTGCTCGGCATTCCACTTGGCGACCAGGTCCTTGTTGGCCTGCAGCGACTCCTTCTGCCACGCGAGGCTGAGGAAGCGCAGCTTGACCGGGCCGGACGAGTTCTCGTCCTCACCGCCGCCGTCACCGCACGCGGTGAGGGCGCCGAGCCCGACGACCGCGACCGCGGCGGCCGCGGCGAGTCGACGGAACCTGCTACGGAGCATGGGGGATTCCTCCTTGGTGATGGGTGTGGGGGATGTGGTGGTCAGCCCTTGACCGCGCCGGCGAGCGACCCGGACGAGAGGCGGCGTTGCATGACCGCGAAGAAGATCAGGCTCGGCAGGGTGGCCAGCAGTGAACCGGCCGCCAGGGGGCCCAGGCGGGCGGTGCCCTCGATGCCGACGAACCGGGCCAGGGCGACCGGCAGGGTCGCCAGCTCGGGTGTCTTGACCAGCACCAGCGCGAAGAAGAACTCGTTCCAGGCGGAGATGAAGGAGAACAGCGCGGTCGCCACGATGCCGGGCGCGAGCAGCGGGAAGACCACCCGGCGCAGCACCTGGAGCCGGCTGGCGCCGTCGACGCTGGCCGCCTCCTCCAGCTCGCGCGGGATGTTGCGGACGAAGCCCTGGAGCATCCACAGGGCGAACGGCAGCGCCCAGACCACGTAGATCAGCACCAGCCCGGCGTGGGTGTTGGCCAGCCCGACCTGCCGCAGGATCAGGAAGATCGGGATGATCAGCAGCACGAACGGGAAGAGCTGCGACAGCAGCACCCAGCCCAGCGCGACGGTGCCGAGCCTGGTCCGGAACCGCGCGAGGGCGTACGAGGCGGGCAGCGCGACCAGCACGGTGAGCAGCGCCGAGGCGAGCGACACCTGGAGGCTGTTCAGCGCGGCCCGGCCGAGCTGCTGCTCGGTGAAGGCCTGCACGAAGTTCTGCACGGTGGGGTTGCTCGGGATGAGCGTGGGGTGCAGCCGCACCAGCTCGCGCGGCGGCTTGAACGCGGTGGAGAGCAGCCAGACCAGCGGGAACCCGAGGAAGACCAGGTAGCCGGTCAGCGCGACGTACTGGAGGGTCCGCCCGGTGCGGCTCGGCTTTCCGAACATGTCAGTTCGCCTCCCGGAGTCGGCGCCGCAGGTAGACCGCGAGCAGCGCGACGATGATCACGACCATGACGTTGCCGAGGGCGGCGGCGTAGCCGTAGTTGCCGTAGCGGAACGCCTCCTCGTAGGCGAAGAGCATCGGCAGCATGGTCTTGCCGCCCGGCCCGCCCGCGGTGAGCACGTAGACCAGGCCGAACGAGTTGAAGTTCCAGATGAAGTCCAGCGAGGTGATCGCCACGACGACGGGCGCGATGGCGGGCAGGGTGACGTTGCGGAACCGATGCCAGGTGCTCGCGCCGTCCACGGCGGCCGCCTCGTGCAGCTCGCGTGGCACGCCCTGCAACCCGGCGAGGAGCACCACGGTGGTCTGCGGCATGCCGGCCCACACGCCGACGAGGATGACCGCGGGTAGAGCGGTGCTGAAGTCGCCGAGCCAGTTGGTGCGCAGCCCGTCCGCGCCGACGCGGTGGAAGAACTCGTTCAGCAGCCCGGCGTCCGGGTGGTAGACCAGCTTCCACAGGATGCCGACCACCACCGGGGGCATCGCCCAGGGCACCACGGCCAGCACCCGGGCCAGCCCGCGGAAGCGCAGTTGCTGGTTGAGCAGCAGCGCCAGGCCCAGGGCGAGCACGAACTGGAGCACGGTCACCCCGACCGCCCAGAGCAGGCCGATCTTGAACGAGTTCCAGAACAGCTCGTCGCCGAGCAGTTCGCGGTAGTTGGCCAGCCCGGTGAAGCTGATCTCGACGTTGCGGCCCGCCCGGGCGTCGGTGAAGCCGAGGTAGATGCCCCGCACCAGCGGGAAGACCGACAGCACCACGATGGGCAGCAGGGACGGGAGCAGCAGCAGGTAGATGCCGAGCCGGTCGGAGCGGGACCGGGCCTTGCGGGGCCCGTCGGCGCGGGCGACGTCGGGCCGTTCGGCCACCGTGGTCATGCCGTCACCTCCGGGGTACGCGGCGCGGGCGCCGGCTCGGCCGGCGCGGGAACGAACAGCGGTGCCGTTGCGCTGGAGGCGCGCACGGCGAGGCTGGGGGCGACCTGCTCGCGGCGCGGCGGCAGGGCTGGGTCGGCGATCCGCTGGAGCAGCAGTTCGGCGGCGCGGCGACCGCGCTCGGCCGAGCCGAGGGAGACGCTGGAGAGCTGCGGGAACATCATCCGGGCCAGCTCGGTGTCGTCCATCCCGACCAGCGCCACGTCGTCGGGGACGCGCCGGCCGGCGGCGAGCAGGGCGTGCAGCGCGCCGACGGCGATCAGGTCGTTGGCGCAGACCAGCGCGTCGGGGGCGGCCCGGGCGAGGAGGCGTTCGGTGGCGGCCCGGCCGGCCGCGTACCGGAAGTCGCCGACCTCGACGAGGCGCTCGTCGAGCGCGATGCCGTGCCGGGCGAGGGCGGCCCGGAAGCCGGCGTCGCGGGCCGTGCCCGGCACGGTGTCGAGCGGGCCGTTGACGAAGCCGATCCGCCGCCGCCCGGCGGCGACCAGGTGGTCGACGGCCAACCCCACGCCGGTACGCGAGTCGGTGCGGACGTTGTCGACGGGCGCGTCGGCGGCGAGCTGCCCGACCACGACCACCGGCACCGGGCTGTCGACCAGCGCGGCGAGGTGGTCGTCGGTGACCCGGATCGGCGAGACGATCATCCCGTCGACGTAGCGGTGCGCCAGCCGGCGCAGCAGCGCGGTCTCGTTGTCGATCCGCCCGCCGGTGGCGTGCACCAGGAGCTGCCGCCCGGAGGCGGCGACCACGGACTCGATGGCCCGCATCATCTCGACGTACACCGGGTTGCCGATGTCCTCGACGGCGAGCGCCACGAGGCCGGTGCGCTGCGACTGGAGGGAGCGGGCGATGGCGTTGGGCACGTACCCGACCTCGGCCGCGGCCTCGCGCACCTTGCGGATGGTCTCCGGGCTGCCGCCGACGCCGTTGAGCACGCGCGAGGCGGAGGCGATGGAGACACCGGCGCGGGCGGCGACGGTGTGGACGGTGGGCCGGCCGTCGGCCGACTCCTGTAAACGTTTACGACCCACGCCCCGCACCTCCAGCTGCTTGCTGTAAACGTTTCCGGGAGTCTGCGCCCAACGGAACGACGAGGTCAAGGGCTCGTTACGAAAACGTTTCCAACAGTGCTGGCCTAGCTAGTTCCACTTCAGCTCGCCGAAGTGGCGGCATCCCGCGGGCCCCGACCCCGCCAGCTCGGCGAGATGGCGGCAAGTCAGCGTCGGGCTGCCGGGGTGCGGGCGGCGAGCGGGCGGCCGGTGAGGCGGCGGATCGCCAGGTAGGCCTCGCAGCCGAGGCAGAGCCCGAACGCCGCGTTGAGGAACGCCGCGGCGAGCGCCGCCGCGGTGGCCACCAGCCCGAGCAGCGGCACGCCGGCCAGCCAGCCGATCGCGCCGGCCGTGGCGAAGGCGAGGCCGACGAGCTGGGCGAACCGGACCGGGGCGGCCGGCTCCAGCTCGGCCGGCGGGGCCAGCCGGGGCGCGACCAGGGCGCGGAAGAGCAGGCCGTACGGGCCGGTCCGCGGGTGGACGGCGGTCAGCGCGAAGACGACGGCCTGGGCCAGGACGAGCCAGCCGGAGCCGGTGACCAGGGCGACGGCGAGGACGACGGTGGTGACGGCGGCGGCGAACCGCGGCCCGCGAGGGTCGAGCAGCATGAGGGCTTCCGTTCGGTGGCGTGGGGGTCGGTCAGGCGGTGGCGACCGGCGCACAGAGGCTCGCCGCGAGCCGCCCGTGGTCCACGACCCGCCGCCGGATCAGCCGGACCCCGGTCACGCCCCCGCCCCGGCGGTGAGCGGCGCGAGCGCGGCGAGCAGGTCCGCCCGGTCCGGGACGCCCGCGGCCCGCCGGACGATCCGGCCGCCGCCGTCCACCAGCAGCACCGTCGGGGTACGCCAGACGTCCAGCTCGCGGGCCCGGTCGAGGTGCTCCTCGACGCCCACCTCCAGCAGGGTGACGCCGTCGAGCCGCGCCGCGACGTCCTCGAGCACCCGGCGGGCGGCCCGGCAGGGCGCGCAGACCGGGGCGGAGAACTGGACCAGCGTGACCACGCCGGGGCGGACCCCGAGAGCGGCCAGCGCGGCCCGGTGCGGCGCGTGGCCGGCCGGGGACACGGCCCGCAGCCGGCCGTCGCGGCGGCGTCGCCACCAGCCGAAGGCGGCGGCGGTCGCGAGCACCGCGACGAGCACCAGGACACCGGTCAGGCGGGGTGGCTGCACGGCTCCAGGCTGCCACGGCGACCGGCGGCGGAGGGCCCGCCGTCCCAGCCACCGGACGTGACATCGCCTACTCCCGCGGTAGGAGAGCAGGTCCCGCGATCAGCGATAGTCGCATTTGTCCTCTGGCGCGCCGGCCGATTCTGGCAATATTCTCCACTTCGCGCGCAGCAGTTGGAGTTCCTTTACATGCCCGCACACCCGTCGGGCCATTGAGGAGATGCCATGCACTTCGACCACCCCGAGCTGGACCGTCGTACCCTGCTGCGGGCCGGCCTCGGCGCCGCCGCGGTGGCGGTCGTCGGGAGCGAACTCGCCCTCCCCGCCGCCGCGCAGGCCGCGCCGGGCGCGGACCTCGACTGGATCATCAGCTGCGACGAGTGGGGCGCCCGCCCGCCGGCGGACCCGCTGTCGATCAGCGCGATCGCGACCAACAAGATCATCGTGCACCACATGGCGTTCCCGAACAGCACGGACTACTCCGAGGAACACGCCAAGCAGCTCGCCCGCGACTGCCAGGACCTGCACATGGACACCAACCGCTGGTCGGACACCGGCCAGCACTTCACGGTCAGCCGGGGCGGCCACGTCCTGGAGGGACGGCACGGCAGCCTGGAGCGCCTGCAGGCCGGCGACCGGCAAATGATCTCGGCGCACTGCCCCGGCGAGAACGGCCGGGCCATCGGCATCGAGAACGAGGGCACCTACGTCACCGAGACGCCGCCCGAGGAGCTGTTCGACTCGCTGGTGAAACTCTGCACCGCCATCTGCCGGCAGTACGGCCTGCACGCGCACGACATCTTCGGCCACTGGGACTTCCGGGCGACGCAGTGCCCGGGCGCGATGTTCTACCGGGAGTTCCCGGCCCTGCGCCGCCGGGTCTTCCGCAAGCTCGGCACCCACCTGGCCGACGTGCCGGCCCGCCGCTGGCCGGACATCTGGCGCTTCGTGGGCGGCCCGGTGGTGCAGGTGGCGCAGTACCTGCTCACCTTCCGCGGCTACACCGTCCCGGTCACCGGCGTGTTCGACGCCGCCACCGTGGCGGCCGTGGCGGACTGGCAGGCGCGCAACGGCATCCCGGTCGACATCGACGCCACCCTCACGGCCCCGACGTGGGAGACCCTCGCGCCCGAGCTGGACAAGGACGCCACCGGCATCCCGGTGCAGGCCGTGCAGTTCATGCTCAACCTCAAGGGCTACGCCGACGTGACGGTCACCGGCGTGTACGACCACCCGACCAAGAAGGCCCTCCAGGACCTTCAGCGCCTGCACGGACTGGCGCCGAACGGCAAGGTCAGCACCACCACCTGGTGCGCCCTGGTGGGGGGTGTGGTGCGTCAGTCGTTCCAGAAGAACTGACGGCGCACCGGCGGGGAAGACGGTGGGGGTGGCAACGGCGCCACCCCCACCGTTGCCGTCCACACTCGCCCGTCGCGCCTCGTAGGCCGCGGCCCGTCCCTCTGCGACGATGCCCAGGTCACAACACCGAGGAGGCGAGACGATGACGTCCAGACTGAATCCGTACCTGAGCTTCCGGGACAACGCCCGAGAGGCGATGGAGTACTACCAGCGGGTGTTCGGCGGCGACCTGCGGATGAACACCTTCGGCGAGTTCGGCAACCCGGACCCGCAGTTGGCCGACCGGATCATGCACGCGCAACTGGAGACGCCCAGCGGTTTCACGCTGATGGCCTCGGACACACCGCCCGGGATGGAATCCACCCCGGGCACCAACATGGCGATCAGCCTGAGCGGCGACGACGCGGACGACCTGCGCCGCTGGTGGGAGCAGCTCGCCGAGGGCGGCACCGTCACCATGCCGCTGGAGAAGCAGATGTGGGGCGACGAGTTCGGCATGTGCGTGGACCGGTTCGGCATGTCCTGGATGGTGGACATCGGTCAGCCCCAGGCCTGACCGCCGGGCTGAGGTGGCCCGAACGGCGGTGTCCACGGTGGCGTGACCGGCGTTAGCGTACGCCGATCAAGGATCCCGCCGGGAAGGACGACAGTCATGGACGGCAGCCTTCGCGCACACCTCCGACGCCTCGCCAGGCTGGCCACCGCGGCCGCCCTCGCGGTGGCCGGCCTGGGCCTCGTCGCCCCGCCCGCACACGCGGAAGCCGGGCCCAAGGTCTCGGTGCTGACCCGCAACCTCTACCTGGGCGGCGATCTCACGCCGTCGATCGGGGCGCCGACCCTGCCGGCGTTCCTGGCCGCGAACGCCGCCCTGCTGAGCCACGTGGACCTGGTCGACTTCCCGGCCCGGGCGGCCCTGATCGCCGACGAGATCCGGGAGCGCAAGCCCGACCTGGTCGGCCTCCAGGAGGTGGCCCTCTGGCGCACCGGGCCGCTCGGCGACCCGGCCCCGGCCACCGAGGTCCGCTACGACTACCTGGCCCTGCTGATGGCGCAGCTGGCCGGGTCCGGCCACCGGTACGACGTCGTCGTGGTGCGGGACGAGGCGGACCTGGAAGCCCCGGCCGGGGCGCCGCACCTGCGGGACGTCCGCCTCACCATGCGGGACGTGATCCTGGTGCGGCACGGCGGCCGGATCAAGGTGAACGCCACCTCGTCGGGCAACTTCGTCAACAACCTGGTCTTCCCCCTCGCCGCCACCGGCGGCACGGCCACGAGCACCCGCGGCTGGACGGCCGTGGACGCCACGCTGGGCAACCGCGCCTTCCGGTTCGTCAACACCCACCTGGAGGCGTTCCACCCCGGTGTCCGCCTGCTGCAGGCCCAGGAGCTGCTGCGCGGCCCGCTGAGCGTGCCCGGCCGGCTGATCCTCCTCGGTGACCTGAACAGCGGGCCGGACCTGCCCGACCCGAACAACCGGCTGGCGTACCTCGCCCTGGTCGCCGGCGGGATGGTCGACACCTGGCCGATCCTGCACCCGGGCGATCCCGGCAATACCTCCGGCCTGGGCGACGACCTGACCGAGCCGGCCGACGACGTCGAGCACCGGATCGACATGGTGCTGATCCGCGGCACGGTGGTGCCGGTGTCCAGCGAGGTCTTCGGCACCGAGCGGCAGACCCCCTCCGGCCGGTGGCCGTCCGACCACCTGGGACACCAGGCCGTGCTCGCCCTGCCGTAGTTGATCCGAAACGTCGGCATTCGCGCCTGGTGAACGGCACCTATCCCGAGGCATGGAACGCCATCAATCATTACCCGGAGGTAGACATGAGTCACTCTCACCTCCGGGTGTGACGCCCGGGCACGGAGGGCGAGACGTCGGCAAGCGGTAGCCGGGCGCAGCCCCGGCCCGACTCCGCACATCCCGGAGGATCCGCCATGCCCCGTCCCACCACCCGTGCCCGGCTCGCGGCCCTGGTCGCGACCCTCACCGCGGCGGCGAGCGCCCTGACGGTCGTCCCACCGTCACCGGCGCTCGCCGCCACCACCTTCGCCCCCGGCGACTACTGCCTCGGCCAGTGCGCCGACATCCTGCCGCCCGGCGAGAACGGCAACGCCACCCTCGCCGCGATCCTCGCCCACCAGGCGCTCGGCACCCGCCCCGCGCACTCCAGCGACCAGCTCGACGAGTACGCGAACCTGGTCTACGGCTACGCCGGGCTCACCGACGAGCAGATCGCGCAGTTCTACAACGACGCCTCCTTCGGCGTGCCCGACGGGCAGGTCGAGAGCACCGTGCGGCCCCGCGCCGACGTCACCATCGTGCGCGACAAGGCGACCGGCGTCCCGCACGTCACCGGCACCACCCGCTCGGGCACCATGTTCGGCGCCGGCTACGCCGGGGCCCAGGACCGGCTCTGGGTGATGGACCTGCTGCGGCACGCCGGCCGGGGCACGCTCACCTCCTTCGCCGGCGGCGCTCCCGGCAACCGCGAGCTGGAGCAGAGCATCTGGGCCAACTCGCCCTACACCGAGGCGGACCTGCAGGCCCAGGTCGACGCGCTGCGCCAGAAGGGCGCCCGGGGCCAGCAGCTCTACGACGACGTCATCGACTACATCGCCGGTGTCAACGCCTACGTCGACAAGTCCATCGCCGACGACAACTACCCCGGCGAGTACGTCCTGGCCGGCGCCGGCAAGCCGACGCACTTCACCATGACCGACCTGATCGCCACGGCCGGCGTCATCGGCGGGCTGTTCGGCGGGGGCGGCGGCTCCGAGATCCAGTCCGCCCTGGTCCGGGTGGCCGCCCGGGCGAAGTACGGCGCCACCGAGGGCGACCGGGTCTGGCAGGCGTTCCGGTCCCAGAACGACCCGGAGACCGTGCTGACCCTCCACGACGGGCAGAGCTTCCCGTACGGCGCCACCCCGCCGGGCGCGACCGGTGCGGTGCTCCCCGACGCCGGCAGCGTCGTGGCCGAGCCGCTCGCCTACGACCCGACCGGTGGGGCGACCACCGCCCGGGCCGGCGGCGGCAGCGCCAGCACGGAGGGCCTGCTCAGCAGCCTCGCCGGGCTGCGGTCCCACGGGATGTCCAACGCCGTGGTGGTCTCCGGCCGGCACACCACCACCGGCAACCCGATCGCCGTGTTCGGCCCGCAGACCGGCTACTTCGCGCCGCAACTGCTCATGCTCCAGGAACTGCAGGGGCCGGGGGTCAGCGCCCGCGGCGCCGCCTTCGCCGGGCTGAACCTGTACGTGCTGCTCGGCCGGGGCCAGGACTACGCGTGGAGCGCCACCTCCGCCGCCCAGGACCTGACCGACACGTACGCGGTGCCGCTGTGCACCACCGACGGCAGCGCCCCGACGCTCGCGTCGACCCGCTACCTGTGGCACGGGCAGTGCGTGGCCATGGAGGTCATCGAACACCGCAACTCGTGGTCGCCGACGCTGGCCGACTCCACGCCGGCCGGCTCGTACACGCTGCGCGCCCTGCGTACCCGCTACGGGCTCGTCGCCTACCGGGGGCTGGTGAACGGGCAGCCGACCGCGTTCACGAAGCTGCGCTCGACCTACCGCCACGAGGCCGACTCGGCGATCGGCTTCCAGGCGTACAACGACCCGGCCGCGATGGGCTCGGCGGCCGCGTTCCAGCAGTCCGCCGCGAACGTCGGCTACGCGTTCAACTGGTTCTACGTCAACTCGACCGAGGCCGCCTACTTCAACTCCGGAGCCAACCCGGTCCGGCCGTCCACGGCCGACCCCAACCTGCCCACCCGCGCCGAGGCGGCCAACGAGTGGGTCGGCTGGAACCCGGACACCAACACGGCCACCTACACCCCGACCGCCGCCCACCCGCAGTCGGTGAACCAGGACTACTACGTCAGCTGGAACAACAAGCAGGCCCGGGACTTCGGCGCCGCCGACGGCAACTTCAGCTTCGGAGCGGTGCACCGGGCGCAACTCCTGGACGGCCCGGTGCGCGCCGCGATCGCCCAGCGCAAGCTGGGCCGGGCCGACGTCGTGCGGATCATGGCCGACGCCGCGGTCACCGATCTGCGGGGCCAGCAGGTCCTCGGCGACCTGCTCCGGGTGCTCGGCAGCGCGCCGGTCACCGACCCGGCGCTGGCCGACGCGGTGGCCAAGCTGCGGGCCTGGCAGCAGGCCGGCGCCCGCCGGGTGGAGACCGCCCCCGGATCCAAGGTCTACCAGCACGCCGACGCCATCCGGATCTTCGACGCCTGGTGGCCGCTGCTGGCCGCCGCGGAGTTCCGGCCCGGCCTCGGCCCGGACCTGTACGCCGCGCTGGTGGACGCCATCGAGGTCAACGAGGCGCCGTCCGGCGGCCAGAACGGCGGCCGTGACGGCAGCGCCGTCTGGGCCCTTGCGGGCCAGCCGCACAAGGGCTCCTCCTTCCAGTACGGCTGGTGGGGTTACGTCGACAAGGACATCCGCACCGTGCTCGGCGACCCGGTGGCCGGTGGGCTGGGCCGGCCGTACTGCGGCAACGGCAACCTCGGCGCCTGCCGGCAGAGCCTGCTCGACACCCTCGCGCAGGCGGCCGCGGCGCCGGCCACCACGGTCTACCCGGGCGACAAGTCGTGCGGGGCGGGCGACCAGTGGTGCGCCGACGCCATCGCCCAGTCCGGGCTCGGCGGCATCACCCACCCGCTGATCGCCTGGCAGAACCGCCCCACCTACCAGCAGGTCGTCTCGTTCCCGGCGCGCCGCGGCGACGACGTCACCAACCTGGCCCAGGGGCGCGCAGCGACCGCGTCGAGCACCCAGTTCCTCACCAGCCACACCCCGGACAAGGCGGTCGACGGCAGCCTGGGCAGCCGCTGGGCCAGCAGCTACAACGACAACCAGTGGATCCGGGTCGACCTCGGCTCGGCCCGCACCGTGGGCCGGGTGGTGCTGCGCTGGGAGGCCGCGTACGGCAGCGCGTACCGGATCGAGGTCTCCGCGGACGGCAGCGCCTGGCAGCCGGTGTTCAGCACCACGGCCGGCAACGGCGGGACGGACAACGTCACCCTCGCCCCGGTCAGCGCCCGCTACGTGCGGATGTACGGGGTCAAGCGGGCCACCTCGTACGGCTTCTCGCTCTACGAGTTCGAGGTCTACGGTCGGTGACACCGGCCGGCCGGCCGGCGGGACCGCACCCGCCGGCCGGCCACCGGCCTACGATCACCGGGTGAGCGGTGGCACCGTACCGATCGGCCCGGCGCTGGTCGTCGCGCTCACCGCGCTCACCCTGGCCGGCGCCGCCGTGCTGCGGCTCACCGGGCTCGGCCGGGCCCGGACGGTGCTCACCGCGGCGGCCCGGGCCACGATCCAGCTCGGCGCCGTCTCGGTGGTCATCGTCGCGGTGCTCCGCGCCTGGTGGAGCACCGCCGCGTTCGTGCTGCTCATGTACGCCGTCGCCGCGCTCACCGCGCGCCGGCGGATCGGCGCCGAGGGGCCGGCCCGGGTCGCCCCGCTGGCCATCGCCGCCGGGGTGGCGCCCAGCCTGGCCGTGCTCCTGGCGAGCCGGGCCCTGCCGGCGACCCCGCTCGTGGTGCTGCCGACCGCCGGCATCCTGATCGGCGGGGCGATGACCGCGACCAGCCTGGCCGGCCGGCGGACCCTCGACGAGCTGCGCACCCGGCACGGCGAGTACGAGGCGGGGCTGGCCCTGGGGCTGCTCCCCCGCGACGCCGCGCTGGAGATCTGCCGCCCGGCCGCCGGGCAGGCCCTCGTCCCGGCGCTCGACCAGACCCGCACGGTCGGGCTGGTCACCCTGCCCGGCGCGTTCGTCGGCGTGCTGCTCGGCGGGGCCGGTCCGGTCCGCGCCGGAGCCACCCAGCTGCTGATCCTGCTCACCCTGCTGGCCGTGGAGGCGGTGGCCATCGCGGTGGCCGTCGAGCTGCTCGTCCGGGACCGGGCCCGCACCGCGCCCTGACCCCGCGGTGTAGCGGGGGCGCCAACGGGTAACGGCGGGCGGATGACCTGGGTGGGCAACCTGCGCGTCCGGCCCGATCTGCTCTACGTGGCGAGCGGGTGGAGCACGCTCGTCACCGACGTGCGCGGCCGGATCACCGGGACGGACCCGCAGGGCTTCTTCGCCCGCAACACCCGGGTGCTCAACCGGGAGCGGATCACCGTGGACGGCCGCGAGCCGGCGCCGTTCGCCACCGCCAACGTGCGGGGGCACGCCCAGCTCTCCTACGCGGAGCTGGGCGACGGGGAGGTGCTGCCGTCGCGGGCCGCGTACCTGACCGTCGAGCGGTTCGTCGGCCCCGGGCTGCGCAGCCGGTTCACCGTGGTCAGCTACGCCGCCGAGCCGCTGCGGTTCCGGCTGGCGGTGGCGGTCGAGGCGGACTTCGCCGACACCAGTGAGGCCGAGGCGGGCCGCCGGCTCCAGGTCGGCGAGGTGCGTGCCCGGTGGGATCCGGACGCGGCCGAGCTGCTGCTCGGCTACCGGCACGAGGGCCTGGACCGGGCGGTGGCCGTCCGGCTGCGCGCCGACGCCCCGGTGGCGTACGCCGACGGCGGGTTCACCGTCGACCTGGCCGTGCCGCCGGGCGGCACCGCCGGCGTGGACCTGCTCGTCGAGCCGGTCTTCGACGGGACCCGGCTGCCCGCGCCCCCGGCCACCTACGCCGAGCCCGACGACCCGGCCGCCCGGGCCCGGGCGCGGCTGGACGCCGAGCTGGCCCGGCTGTCCAGCAGCAACTTCGACGTCACGGCGGCCTGGCGGTGCGCCGTGCGCGACCTGGCCGTGCTGCCGCTCGGCGAGCCCGCCGGCCCGACCGCGCCGATCGCCGGCCTGCCCATCTACCAGGAGATCTTCGGCCGGGACACGATGACCGCCTCCTGGCAGGCGCTGCTGGCCGGCCCCACCATGCTGGCCGACAGCCTCCGGCTCAACGCCGAGCACCTGGGCCGGCGGCTGGACGACTGGCGGGACGAGGAACCCGGCAAGCCGCTGCACGAGGCCCGGCAGGGGCCGGTCTCCGAGCTCGGGCTGAACCCCTTCACGGCCTACTACGGCGACTGGTCCACGGCGCCGGACTTCCTGGTGTTCCTCGGCCAGTACCTGGCCTGGACCGGCGACCTGGACACCGTGCGGGAGCTGCTGCCCACGGCGGGCCGGGCGCTGGCGTGGATCGACCGGTACGGCGACCCGGACGGCGACGGCTTCCTCGACTACCACTGCCGCTCCCCGGGCGGGCTGAAGAACCAGGGCTGGAAGGACTCGGACACGGCGATCGTCGACGAGCGGGGCGAGGTGGTGCCGAACCCGATCGCCAGCAGCGAGCTGCAGGGCTACTGGTATGCCGCCCTGCGGCACGCCGCCGTCGTGTTCACCGTGACCGGCCACCCGGCCCGGGGCGCCGCCCTGCTGGCCCGCGCCCGGGCGCTGCGCCGGCGGTTCCACCGGGCGTACTGGCTGCCGGACCGGGGCTGCTACGCCATGGCGCTGGGGCCGGACAAGCGCCCGGTCCGCTCGACCAACTCCCACGACGGTCACCTGCTCGCCACCGGCATCGTGCCGGCCCGGGTCGCCGAGCGGGTGGCCGACCGGCTGCTGGCGCCGGACATGTTCAGCGGCTGGGGGGTGCGCACCCTGTCGGCGGAGCACCCGGCCTACAACCCGTTCAGCTACCACCGGGGCAGCGTCTGGCCGGTGGAGGCGGGCACCATCGGCGTGGGGCTGGCCCGGTACGGCTGCTGGCCGCACCTGCACCGGCTGGCCGAGGGCATGTTCGGCGCGGCGGCGCTCTTCGCCGAGCACCGGCTGCCCGAGGTGCTCAGCGGCCTGCCCCGGGACCCGGCCCACCCGCACCCGGGGGTCTACCCGAACTCGTGCTCCCCGCAGGCCTGGTCGGCCAGCGCGGTGGTGGCGCTGGTCCAGGCCCTGCTGGCGCTGCGCCCGGCCGCGCCGCTGCGCGCGGTCCTCGTCGACCCCCACCTGCCCGAGTGGCTGCCCGACCTGCGGCTGGAGGGCGTACGGGTGGGCGGCGCGACGGTGGACCTCACGGTGCGGCGGCGGCGCGGCGGGCGTACGTCGGTGCGGGTGCGCGGCGACCGGCTCGCGGTGGTCCGCCGCGCGCCCCGGCAGGCCGTCACCCTCGCCCGCCGGGAGGTGTAGCCGGCACGGGACGGGGAATCCGGCCGCGCCTGGGGGCCGAGAAGGAAGGATCGGCATGGAGAGTCGCGCGAAGTCGATGGGGCACGCAATTCACCCCATCCTGATCGTGTTTCCGCTCGGACTGCTCGCCACCTCGGTGATCTTCGACATCCTGTACCTGATCACCGATCGGACGGGCTTCCAGGTGTCCGCCGCGTACACCATCGCCGCCGGCGTGATCGGCGGCCTGGTCGCGGCGGTGTTCGGCCTGATCGACTGGCGGGCCATCCCGGCCGGCACCCGCGCCAAGCGGGTCGGCGCGACGCACGGCCTCGGCAACGTGGTCGTGCTGGTGCTGTTCGCGGTGAGCTGGCTGCTGCGTCGGGGCGCGGACAACTGGGATCCGAACGCCGGTGCGCTGATCTGTAGCTTCGCCGGCATCGTGCTGGCCGGGTTCACCGGGTGGCTCGGCGGCGAACTGGTCGAGCGGCTGGGGATGAGCGTGAGCGACGACGCGGGCGTGAACGCGCCGAGTTCGCTGTCCCACCGGCCCCGCGCCCGCGGCGCCTGACCCGCCGAGCGGGCCGGGTGTAGCCGCTCCCCCGCCGGGAAACCCGCCCCGGCCCGGCGGCCGCCGGGCGCCGCCGGGCGCGGGAGAAGGGACGAGCGGATGCAGGCGATCACTCTCGACCGGGACGGGGCGGCGCCGACCGCCCGGGACGACCTCGCGCGTCCCAGCCCCGGCCCGGACGAGGTGCTGGTGCGGGTGCGGGCGTCCTCGATCAACGCCTTCGACCGAAAGGCGGCGGACGGGGCCATGCGGGGGGCCATGGACTACCGGTACCCGGTGGTGCTCGGCAAGGACTTCGCCGGCGAGATCGAGGCGATCGGCGGCACCAGCGAGTTCCGGGTCGGCGACCCGGTGTTCGGGGTGCTCATGCGTTCCTACCTCGGCGACGGCACGTGGGCCGAGTACGTGACGGTGGGCGGCGGTGACGGCGTAGCCCGCGTGCCCGACGGCATCGAACTCGCCACGGCGGGCGTGCTCGGCCTGGCCGGCGCCACGGCGCTCGACACGCTCGACGCGCTGGCCGTCCGCCCCGGCGACACGGTCCTGGTGGCCGGGGCGACCGGCGGGGTCGGCACGCTGGCCGTCCAGTACGCCCGGCTCGCCGGCGCCCGGGTCGTCGCCACCGCCCGATCCGGGCCCGCCACCGACTTCGTCCGGGACCTGGGCGCCGCCGAGGTGGTCGACTACACCGCCGACCTGACCGGGCAGGTACGCGCGCTCGCGCCCGACGGCGTCTCGGCGGTGGTGCACCTGGCCGGTGACGGCGCGCCGCTGGCCGGGCTGCTCGCCGCCGACGGGCGGCTGGCCTCCACCATCGGATTCGGCCCCGACCAGCACCCCGCGGCCGTCTCGATCCTCGGCAAGCCCGAGCGGAAGACGCTCGACCGGCTCGCCGACGACGTGCTGGCCGGCCGCGTCCGGGTACCCGTGGACCGCCGCTACGAGCTGGCCGAGGTGCCCCGGGCGCTGGCCGAGTTCGGCGGCGCCCTGGGCAAGCTCGCGGTCAGCATGCCCTGATCAGCACATTCTTCGAACATCTGTGCGAACATGTGGTCGTGTCGAGCGAGGCCACCATCCTGCACGCCGACCTGGACGCGTTCTACGCCTCGGTCGAGCAGCGCGACGACCCCCGGCTGCGCGGCCGGCCGGTGATCGTCGGCGGCGGCGTGGTGCTCGCCGCCAGCTACGAGGCCAAGGCGCGCGGGGTGCACAGCGCCATGGGCGGCCGGCAGGCCCGGCGGCTCTGCCCGGACGCCGTCGTGGTGCCACCCCGGATGGCGGCCTACACGGCGGCCAGCCGGGCGGTGTTCGAGATCTTCCGGCGGACCACCCCGCTGGTCGAGGGGCTCAGCATCGACGAGGCGTTCCTCGACGTCGGCGGGCTGCGCCGGCTGGTCGGCCCGCCCGCCGGGATCGCGGCCGAGCTGCGCCGGGAGGTACGCCGGCAGGTCGGCCTGCCGATCACCGTGGGGGTGGCCCGGACCAAGTTCCTCGCCAAGGTGGCCAGCGGCGTGGCCAAGCCGGACGGGCTGCTGGTCGTCGCGCCGGAGGGCGAGCTGGCCTTCCTGCACCCGCTGCCGGTGGAGCGGCTCTGGGGCGTCGGCCCGGTCACCGCCGCGAAGCTGCGCGAACGGGGTCTGCGCACGGTCGGGCAGGTGGCCCGCCTCGACGAGCCCACCCTCGTGTCGCTGCTGGGCGCGGGCGCCGGCCGTCACCTGCACGCCCTCGCCCACAACCGCGACCCGCGTGCCGTGCAGGTCGGCCGCCGGCGCTCCTCGATGGGCGCCCAGCACGCGCTGGGCCGCGAGCCGCACTCCCCCGCCGAGCTGGACGCCGTGCTGGCCGGGCTGGTCGACCGGGTGACCGGGCGGCTGCGGGCGGCCCGGCGCACCGGCCGCACGGTGACCCTGCGGCTGCGTTTCGCCGACTACACCCGGGCCACCCGAGCGCACACGCTGGACAAGCCGACGGCGCAGACCGCGCCGCTGCGGGCCGCCGCCCGGTCGCTGCTGCGGGCGGCGCTGCCGGAGATCGAGACCCGGGGCGTCACCCTCATCGGGGTCGCCGTCGGCAACCTGGACGACGGGCACGTGCAGCTCACGCTGCCCTTCACCCGTGACCCGGGGCCCGCGCTGGACGAGGCCGTGGACGCGGTGCGGGACCGGTTCGGGTCGCGGGCGCTGACCCGCGGGGTGCTGCTCGGGCGCGACCCCGGACTCGAGATGCCGATGCTGCCCGACTGACGGTACGGTCCCCCGATGTCGATGTTCCGCGCTCCCCAGGTGATCCTGTTCAGCGAGGACGTGCCCCGGGCCGTCGCCTTCTACGCCGGGCTCGGCTTCACCGAGACCTTCCGGGTGCCCGCCGAGGGCACGCCCATCCACGTCGACCTGACGCTGGACGGCTACCGGATCGGCATCGCCTCGGTGGCGTCCACCCGCGACGACCACGGGCTCGACCCGGTGCCGAACGGGCAGCGCGCCGCCGTGATCCTCTGGACCGACGACACCGCGGCCGCGTACGCGACGCTGACCGCGGCCGGCGCGCCGGCTCTCGCCGCCCCGCACGTGTGGCTGGACCGGCTGCTCATCGCCTGGACGGCCGACCCCGACGGCAACCCCGTCCAACTCGTCCAGCCCCTGCCGGCCGACGCCACCTGAGTGCGCCGCCTCCTCCCCGGGTAGGAGGCGGCGTCTCCAACCTGCGGCCGGCATCGGGGCCGCTGGTCGGGCGCGACCGGGCGGCCCGGTCACGAGCATCTACAGGCATGACTACCGTGCTGAACCGGGCGGCCCACTGGCACCGCCCCCTCATGCTGTTCGTCGCGGCGATGGCGGCGCTCACCGTCGTCGCGGCCATCGGCGTCGTGGCCGACCCGCGGGTGCTCACCGGTGCCCCGATCTGGCTCAAGCCGCTGAAGTTCGCCGTCTCGTTCGTGCTCTACGGCACCACCCTCGCCTGGATGCTCACCCTGCTGCCGCGGCGCAGCCGGGTCGCCGAGTGGGCGGCCACCCTGATCGTCGCGATGGCCGTGGTGGAGATGGCCATCATCGTCACGCAGGTGCTGCGCGGCACCACCAGCCACTTCAACGGCACCACGCCGCTGAACGCCGCCCTGTTCTCGGCCATGGGCATCGCGATCATGGTGCTCTTCGTCGCCCAACTGGTCATCGGGATCGTGGCGCTGATCCGACGCGCGGCGGACCGGGTCGCCGGGTACGCCGTCCGGCTGGGCCTCGGCCTGTCCCTGCTCGGCATGCTGGTCGCCGTCCCCATGGTGACCCGCACGCCCGAGTCGGCGGCCGAGGAGATCAGCGGGGCGCACAGCGTCGGCGTGGCCGACGGCGGGCCGGGGCTGCCCCTGGTCGGCTGGAGCACCACCGGCGGTGACCTGCGGATCGGGCACTTCGTCGGGCTGCACGCCCTCCAGGCGCTGCCGCTGCTGGCCATCCTGCTCAACCGGTTCCTCGCCACCCGGCTGGACGAGCCGACCCGGGCCCGCCTGCTGCTCGTCGCCGGCGCGGCGTACGGCGCGGCCACGCTGCTGCTCACCTGGCAGGCGCTGCGCGGGCAGCCGCTGCTGCGCCCGGACGCGCTCACCCTGGCCGTCGCGGCGGCCCTGGTGGCAGCCACGGCGACCGCCGCCGGTGCGGTCCTGGCCCGCGGCCAGCGCCGCCCGGAGACGGTGGTGGCCGCGTGACCGGGACGCTGTTCACCCTGACGTTCGCGGTCGCCGCGCCGTTCTGGGCGCTGATGATCCTGGCCCCGCGCTGGTCGTGGACGGCCCGGATCGTCGGCTCGCCGCTGATCGCGCTCCCCGTTCTGCTGATCTACGCGATCCTGGTCCTCCCGGCGTTCGGGCGAGTGCTGCCGGTGGTCACCGCACCGACCCTGGCCGGCGTCCGGGACCTGCTGGGCAGTGTGGACGGCGCGGCCGCGGCCTGGGCCCACCTGGTCGGGTTCGACCTGTTCGCCGGCCGGTGGATGTGGCGGGACAGCCGGGATCGCGGCATGCCGGCGCTGCTCATGGCGCCGGTGCTGGTCCTGACCACCCTGCTCGGACCGCTCGGCCTGGCCGTACACCTGGCGCTGCGCCCCGCGTGGGGCCGGCCGGCCGTGACCCCGCCTCCCGGCCGCGGCCGGCCGGCCGTCACCCCGGCTGCCGGCCCCACCGCCTAGGCTGGCGTCGTGGGCTGGGTGGGGCGCCTCTTCGACGCGCGGGACACGCTCGCGCGGATGCTGCTGCTGGACCTCAGCGGCCTCGGCTACCTGGTCTTCGGCGCCCAGGGCCACCATTCGCCGACGGCCACGCAGTGGGCGCTGGCCCTGCTCGCGTTCGCCGCCGCGCTGGTGTTCCACCGCCGGCCGCTGGTGAACCTGGTGACGCAGGCCGCGCTGCTGGCGGTCGCCTTCCCGCTGGTCGACGACACGACGATCAACCAGGTCGGGGCCAGCTGGGCGCTGCTGGAGCTGACCATGTGGGCCGAGCGGCCCCGGACCGTCTGGCTGGCCGCCGGGCTGCTGGTCGCGGTCGACCTGACCGACTCGATCGGTGACCCGGTCCGGCGGATGCTCTCCGGCGTCTTCGGCCTGACCGTCGAGGTGGGCCTGCCGCTGCTGCTCGGCCTTGTCATCCGGACCACCCGGGAGCTGGCGCGGCAGGCCGAGGAGCGGGCCGCGGCCGAGCAGCGCCGGCGGGAGTCGGAGAGCCGCGCCGCCCGCGCCGACGAGCGCACCGCCATCGCCCGCGAGCTGCACGACGTGGTGGCGCACCACGTCGCGTCGATGGTGCTGCGGGTCGGCGTGGCCCGGCACGTGCTGCCGGACCTGGATCCGCGGGTGGGTGAGGTGTTCGACGACGTGCACGGCACCGGGACGGCGGCGTTGAACGACCTGCGCCGCCTGGTGGCGGTCCTGCGCGACCCCGACGGTGTCCGCGACGCCGCGCTGACCGCGATCGAGCCGTCGGCGCTCCCGGCGGCGCTGGACGCGGCGGTGGACCGGGCCCGCCAGGCCGGCGTCATCGTCGAGGCCGACGTCGCCCCGGCGGTCGGGACGCTGGACGCGGTGCGCGGCCAGGCGGTCCTGCGGCTGACCCAGGAGGCACTGACCAACGTGGCCAAACACGCCGGCGCCGCGGCACGGGCCCGGCTGGCCGTGGCGGTGGTCGACGGATCCGTCCACTGGGAGGTGTCGGACGACGGGCGGGGCTCGGCGCCGGCCGTGGTGCCGGCCGGCGGCGGTCACGGCCTCACCGGGATGCGGGAGCGGGTCGAGGTGCTCGGCGGGCGGCTGGAGGCCGGCCCCACCGGCGCCGGCTGGCGGGTCCGGACCGTCCTGCCGGCCGGGGTCCCCGCACCGGACGGGCCGCCCGGCGCCCCGGCCCACCAGCCGGCGGCGCCCCGCCCGCGGCCCGCCGGCCCGCACGCCCCGGAGCCGGCGTGATCCGCGTCCTGCTGGTCGACGACCAGCACCTCATCCGCGCCGGCCTCCGCATGCTCTGCGACGCCCAGCCCGACCTGGAGGTGGTCGGCGAGGCCGACAACGGGCGGGAGGCGATCGGCCTGGCCGCGCGGCTGCTGCCCGACGTGGTCGTGATGGACCTGCGGATGCCCGGCGTCGACGGCATCACGGCGACCAGCCGGATCCTCGCCGAACGCCCCGCCACCCGGGTGCTGGTGCTCACCACGTTCGGCGACGACGACCACCTCTACCCGGCGCTGACCGCCGGCGCCTGCGGGTTCCTGCTCAAGGACGCACCGCCCGCCGACCTGCTCGACGGTGTGCGCCGGGCGGCCGCCGGGGACAGCCCGTTCAGCCCGGAGGTGCTGCGGCGGCTGGTCCAGCGGGCGGTGCACGCGCGCGCCGAGGCGCCCCGGCCGGTGCACGGCCTGACCACGCGCGAGCGGGACGTGCTGAACCTGGTGGCCGAGGGCCTGTCCAACACCGAGATCGCCGACCGGCTGCACATCGGCGTCACCACGGTCAAGACCCACATCACCAGCCTCATGACCAAGACGGACAGCCCCAACCGGGTGCGCCTGGCGCTCTGGGCCCGCGGCGCCTGAGCGCCGGGCCGGCCTCACTCCTCGATGGCGCCGCCCACCGCGCGCAGGTGCTCCCGGAAGGTCAGCGCCGGGTTCTCCGCCCGGCCAGCCAGGTACGCCCCGAACCCGACCTGCGCCCGCAGCGGCTCACCGGCCCGGATCCGGTCCGCCTGCCGTCGCTCGGTGTCCCGGATGGACTCCGCGAGGTCGAACAGCTCCCCGGCACGGCCGGCCGGCACGAAGAGCACCCCGTCGTCGTCGGCCAGGGCCACGTCGCCGGGGTCGACCGTCCAGGGCCCGACCCGCGCCGAGGCCAGTGCCTCGACCGGCCGCGGGTCCAGCCGCCGCGGCCCGGTGGGGGTGGCGCCGAGGCTGAACACCGGCAGCCCGACGGCCCGGATGTCGCCGGTGTCCCGGTGCAGGCCCCAGACCACCAGGCCGGCCAGGCCGGCGCCCCGTGCCTCCAGCACCACGAGGTCACCGACGCACGCCTCGTCGGTGCGCCCGTCGTTGTCCACCACCAGCACGTCGCCGGGAGCCGCCCGCTCGATCGCCTCCAGGAAGATGTCGACGCTGCCGACGTGCCGGGCCGGCAGCACCCGCCCGGCCAGCCGGCCACCGGCCAGCACCGGCCGGACGCCGGCCGGTGCGCAGCGCACCGGGACGGCGGCCCGCAGGCAGGCGTCGGCGACGTGGGCGGTGGTCAGCGCGGCGAACCGCCGGGACAGGTCTAGGCGGTCGATGCTCATGGGCCGACGCTAGCCAGCGGGAGCGGTGCGTGGGAGCGACCACTTCCCGGCCCGTGGCTCCGGTTCGCCGGGAGGTCGGAATCACGTCGGGTGGGGTGTGCGCGTCGGCGGGCGGAACGCGTCGGGGCGGCCGCCCCGGCGCCGGGCCACCCGGGTCCGCCGCCGGGAACGCGGGTCGCGCGGAACCGCCCGGGCCATGTGCGCCCGCAGCGGCGGGCGCAGTTCCGCCTCGCCCGCCCCGGCCGCCGTGCGCACCATCCGGTTGGCGTCGTCCGGGTCGCAGCCGGCGGCCCGCAGCACCTCGCTGTCCGCCGTGCGTAGGTCGATGATCACGCCGTCGCCGTAGGAGCGGACCCCCTGCGCCCAGGCCCGGCCGGCCAGCTCGGCGCTCTCCCGGACCAGCCGGCGGGTGTCGGTCAGGTCCCCCTCGCCCTCGCGGCACTCGCGGCGCATGACGCGGACGGCCTCGCCGAGGCGGGTCACGGACTCGGCCAGGGTCGGCGGGATCGGCTCGTCGTACTGCAGGGCGGTGGCGGAGCGGCGGGCCACCGAGCGGGCGTACAGGATCACCCGCTCCAGGTGTTGCGCGGCGGCCGCGTACCGGTGGAACTGGGCGCGCCGGCGCCAGCGGACCGGCGCGAGGGTGACCACCTCCTCCGCTCCGCTGAGCGCGTCGTTGAGCCGTCCCACGTCGGCGTCGAGCCCCCGCATCCGCTCCAGCGAGCGGATGGCCGCGTCGGCGTCCCGGGCGGTCAGCGCCGCGGCGACGGCGTCGAGTTCGGCGGTCAACGCGGTGACGACCGGCTCGGTCGCCCGGTCCAGCACCCGCAGCGGGTTGACCGGCAGCAGCAGCGCCACCACGAAGAGGCCGACCAGGCCGCCGACCAGCGCGTCGAAGATCCGGGGTAGCTCCAGGCCGGGCTGGACCGGGGCGAGGGTGGCGATCAGCACGGCCGTACCGCCGGCCTGGCCGACCAGGGCGCCCCCGCGCCCGGCGACCAGCAGCGCGGTGGCGATGGCCAGGGCCACCACGAGGCCGGTCTGCCACGACCCGGAGCCGAGCAGGTCGCGCAGTACGTCGCCGACCACGATGCCGAGCCCCACCCCGACCAGCAGTTCGAAGGTGCGCCGGGCCCGCTGGCCGATGGCGGTGGCGATGGTGCCGACCGCGGCGGCCGGCGCGAAGACGTGCGCGCCGGAGCCGAGCAGGCGCTGGGCGAGCAGCGCGGCGAGCGCCGCGGCCAGCCCGGCCTGCACGGCGATCACGATGGTGAGCTCCAGCTGCCGCAGCCGCAGCCGGCCCGCCGCGAAGCCCTCGGCGCGGACGTGGGCCAGCTCCCGCCCGGCTCGCTCGGCGGCTTGGTCGAGAGGCGAGCGGTCGGTGTCGGGGCGCTCGTCGGCCATGGCGGCGGTTACCCGGCGCGGCGCGGGTGAATCGTCCGGTTGCGGCGCGGGCCGCTCCGCCGGCCGGTTCTGGGCGGCGTCAGCCGGCCCAGCGGCCGGCCAGCACCGCGACGCCGTCGCCCTCCAGTTCCGGCAGGGCCACCCGGCGACCGGTCAGCGTCAGCAGCATCGCCTCGCCGGTGCCCCGCACCACCGGCCCCGACCCGGACGCCCAGCCCAGGTCGGTGGCCTCGAACCGCAGCCCAGCCACCCGGCGCCGGTTCACAAAGCCGACCGCCCGGCCGCCGGCCAGGAAGTCCAGCGAGGTGCGCGCCCGGTCGGGGTCCAGGTCGGCGGGGAGGCCGAGCGGCCGACGGATGTCGAGCCCGTGCACCTGCAGGTCGGTGAGCTGGCCGAAGTATCCGACCACGGGCGGCCGGAACCGGTTCTCAGCGTGCTCGCGCAGGGCGGCGGCCAGCTCGGCGGCGGGCCGCCGGGCCATCTGTTGGGCCAGCCGCGCGTTGGCGACGTGCAGCCGGAAACCCGCGCGCAGCACCAGCCCCAGCAGCGTCCACGGTGACCCGACAAGCGGCGACACCAGGTGCCCGGCGACCTCCCGCACCGTCCACGAGCCGCAGAGGCTCGGGGTGTCCAGCTGCGCCGGAGTGAGCGAGTCGATCAGGTCGGCCGTCCGGCGCCGCTCGGCGGCGATCATCGGCAGCAGGTCGGTTTCCACCGCCCCATTCTGGCCGCCGGCCGCCACCCCCCGCTGCCCCCGCCGGACGGCGTCAGCGGCGGAAGGTGCGGTCGAGCAGGCCGAACAGGGCGGCCCAGTGCCGCTCGGTGGCCGCCTCGTCGTACATCGGGGTGTCGGACTGGGTGTAGCCGTGGCGGGCCCCGGCGTAGACCTCCGAGCGGTAGGTGACGCCGGCCGCGTCCAGGGCCTTCTCCAGCGTGGCGATCTGCTCGGCGGTCATCGACGGGTCCTGGTCGGCGTGCCCGAAGTACAGCTCGCCGGTGACCGCGCCGACGCCCAGGTGCGGGCTGTCCGGGGCGTCGGACACCACGCGCCCGGCGTGGAAGGCGGCCGCCGCGGCGATCCGGTCCGGGTGCGCCTCGATGGCCCGCAGGGCGTTGGTGCCGCCCATGCAGTAGCCGGCAACGGCCGCCGGCCCGGGCGCGACGCCGGGCTGCGCGGCGAGGAAGTCCAGGTAGGCGGCGGTGTCCCGGGCGATGACGTCCGGGGTGAGCGCGCCGATCATCGGGGAGATCTTCTCGAACAGCGCGCCGCGCCGGTTCTCGTCGTGCAGGCCGGAGAGGTCGACCAGCGGGGCGCGGCCGAAGCGGTGGAACAGGTTCGGCACCAGGACGACGTACCCGCGGGCGGCGATGGTCCCGGCCATCTCGGCCATCCTCGGCCGGAGCCCGAACGCGTCCATGAAGACCAGGACCGCCGGGAAGGGCCCGTCCCCGTCGGGTCGGGCGAGAAGGGCGTCCGCCACCCCGTCGCCGGTCGGCACGTCCACGGTCGTCGTCTGCACTCTCCGGACCTCCCTGCGCTGCGGTTTCCGCGGTGCACGCTACCCCCGCCCCCGGGGCCCGGCACGGGAAGCCCCTTCCGCCGGGCACGGTCGGAGAGCATCCTGGATGGATGGGAGAGGTGCGACCGATGCCCAGTTTCGGGGACCTGTTCACCGACCTGCGCGGCGAGGACCGGACCCTGCGGGTCAGCTCCACCCGGACCGCGGCGCCGTGGTGCTGTCGCTGTGGAGCGGCACGCTGTGCCGGCGGCTCGTTCCGGATGCCCGCCGACGACGTGGACCGGCTCGTCGCGCTGCTCACCGCCGTGCGGGCCGCCGGCGACGGAAGCGACCCGGCCGGCCCGGGAACGGCCGCCGTCGAGGTCGCCACCGCGGTCGCCGACCCGGCCGTGGAGCGCACGGGCGACGTCTCGGGTACGGCCCGGCGCGTACCCCTGCCACCCGTGCCCGCGCCCCGGGTCGCCTGACCGGGCGGAAACCGGACTAACGCGGGGACTTTTCTCCTTCCGCGAACTACCTTCCGGGTAGGAGTTCGGAAGGGAGGGACGATGATTCCCGTCTCGTCACACACCAGGCGCCACCGCCACCCCGCCGCGTTCGGGACGGCCCTCCTGGTCGCCGCCGGCCTGGCCGGCGTGACCGGCCCGGCCGCCGCCGCCTCGGCCGCCCCCGCCCACGCCTCGGCCGCCCCGGCCGCCTCGGCCGTCACGCTCGCCGCCACCAGCCGGCCGATGCTGCGGCAGGGCTCCCGGGGAGCCGCGGTCAGCACGCTGCAGACGCGGCTCACCGCCCTGCACTACGACGTGGGCGGCGTCGACGGCATCTTCGGGCCGTCGACGCATCACGCGGTCGTCGCCTTCCAGAAGGTCAACGGCCTGGTCCGCGACGGCATCGTGGGGCCGCGCACCTGGGCGGCGCTCGACCGTCCGGTCGTCCCCAAGCCGAAGTACACCCACTCCGGCTACTCGGTGGAGGCCAACCTCACCCGGCAGGTGGTCTACCTGGCCAAGGGCGGGGCGGTGGTCCGCATCCTGGACGCCTCCAGCGGCAAGGCCAGCACCCCCACGCCGACCGGCACCTGGACGGTGCAACGCCGCATCGACGGCTGGCGGCAGAGCGACCTCGGCCTGCTGTGGCGGCCGAACTACTTCTACCGGGGCTACGCGCTGCACGGCGCGACCTCCGTGCCCACCTACCCGGCCAGCCACGGCTGCGTCCGGGTGCCCGTCCCGGCGATGAACCGGCTCTGGGCGACCATCGGCGTCGGCACCCCGGTGCACGTCTACCGCTGACGGTCACCCGACGGCGGCCCCGGTGCGTCCGGGGCCGCCGCGTCGTTTGCGGGGGCGGAGCGCGGGAAGACGGCTTCTCCCAGCCGAGAGGGAGGCGTCGAGGTGGACCAGGACGAGTTCATCGGCGCGGTGGCGAAACGCTGCGGCATGTCGTCGGAGCAGGCCACGGCCGTCACAAGGGCCACGTTGACCACACTTGCGGAACGGATCGACGGCGGGGAGGCCCGGGATCTGGCCGACCGGCTCCCCGAGGCGCTGCGGGCGTACGCGTTCGGCGGCAGCGAGACCGGCGAGCGGTTCGGGCTCGACGTGTTCCTGGACCGGGTCAGCGGGCGGGCCGACATCGACGTCGGCCGGGCCAAGGACGGCGTGACGGCGGTGTTCGACGTGCTCCGCGACGCCGTGGACCCGGCCGGGTACGCGCAGGCGGTGGCCCAGCTTCCGGCCGAGTACGGCGAGGTCACCGACCAGACCGCGCCCTACGTCCAGCGCAGCCGGTGACGGGCGGGGAACCGCGATGAGCATCGGCGACGAGGATCCGCTGCGCCGGCCCCCGGAGGCCGACGCCCAGGAGCAGCGGCAGGACGAGACGCTGGTCGGCCCGCCGGACACGATCGCGGACGCGGTGCCGGAGGCGACCGAGGCGGACCTGGCCGAGCAGGGCGTGCTGAGCCCGCCCAGCGACCGCACCAGCCTGGCGGACGCGGTCCGCGACGACCTCACGCCGGCCGACGCGGTGGAACAGAACCAGGAGATCCCGCTGCCCGACGAGGAGCGCTGGGCCTGACGCTCAGCGGTCCGGGCTGTCCGCCGCGGCCATCAGGCGCAGCGCGTTCGGGTCCAGCCCGATCCGCACCGGCGTCTCGCCGTAGGGCTCCCCGTCGACCTCGATCCGCGCGGGCCGGTCCGTCTCCAGCCAGAGCTGCCGGACCGCCAGGAACGGCTCGTCGCCGAGGGTGCGGCGGTGCCCGGCGGACGCGTTGCGCGCCGTCTCGCGCAGCAGGCCGCGCCGGGTCGGCCCGCCCACCGGGTACGCGACCAGCAGCCGGTCGTCGGCGTTGGCGTCCGCGGTGATCGGCCGGCCGGCGTGGAAGCCGCCGTTGGCCACGTACACCTGGTGGGTGTCGAAGCCGTGCTCCCGCCCCTCGGCGCGCACGGTGACCCGCAGCTGCCGGTGCCGGGCGAGCAACCCCAGCGCGGTCAGCGGGTACGCGAGCCGCCCCACCACCCGCTTCAGCCGCGGCGGCGCGGTCAGCATGATGTCGGCCGACAGCCCGATCCCGACGTGGTTGGTGAACCGGGTGTCGCCGATCAGCCCCAGGTCGACGTCGATCACCTTGCCGTCGGTGAGCAGCCCGACGGCGGCGTCGAGGTCGAGCGGGACGCCGACGGTGCGGGCGAAGTTGTTGGTGGTGCCGAGCGGCAGCAGGCCGAGCGCCAGGTCCCGGTGGGCGAGCAGCCGGGCCGCCGCGCCGATGGTGCCGTCGCCACCCCCGGCGACCAGCAGGTCCGGGCCGAGGCCGGCGGCCTCGGCGAGCACCCGGTCCAGCTCGCCGGGCCGGTCCACCGGATAGGCGCCGAGCAGGGTGAAACCCGCCGCCCGCAGTCGGGAGTGGACCGTCTCGTAGAGCCGGCGGCCCCGGCGGGAGTGCGCGTTGACGACCAGCGCCGCCCGCCGCCGCTCCCGGATCGCCGCCCCCAGCTCCTGCTTGGTCCGCACGGTTCCCGACCCTATCCGCCGATCCGCCGCGGCGGTGGCAGCCGGCGGGTCACGACATAGGGAAACACCCGATTACCGGCCGTCACCGTCGCCCTAGCGTCGGGCGCATGGCACGTCACGCGCTTCCGCCGGCCCGTACCGGCACTCGACCGAGCACCGCCCGCGCCGCCCGGCTCGGGCTGCTGCCCCTGCTCCTGCTGGCCCTGCTCGCGCCGGCCGCCTGCGACGACGCGGGCGACACCCCGACCGCCGGACCGGCGGGAGTGGACGCCGACGCCGGGGACGACACCACCGGCGGGGACGACGCCGCCGACCCGGCGGGCACCGTCCGGCCGCCGTGCCCGTTCACCGCGACCCAGGTGTCCGACCTGCTCGGCCAGCCGATGCGGGACGAGGGCAGTTGCCTGTTCGGCGACGGCAAGGGGGTGGCCAGCCTGACCGTCACCACGGCCTCGGCGACGGCTGGCCGGGCGACCTTCGACTACCAGCACGAGCAGGCCGGCAAGCGGTACGGGCGGGTGGTCGACCTCGACCGGGGCGACCAGTCGTACCTGGCCGCCAAGGACGTCACGGGTGAGGCCGTGCTGATCAGCGACAAGGGCGCGTACACCCTGACCCTGAGCAGCCTCGGCACCGACGTGGCCGGCTACGAGCAGACGCTGCGCCGCCTGCTCGAGGCGATCCCGGCCTGAGAGGGGGCTCCCGGTGCGTACCCGTCTCCTGCCGACGCTCGCCCTCGCGGCGGCCCTCCTCACGCTGACCGCCGGGTGCGGCGGCCCCGACGAGCCGCCGGCCGCCGCCGGTCCCCCGGTCGCCGCGGCGCCGGCCGAACCCACGCCCGAGGCGACCGAGGTGGCCCCGTCCGCCGCGCTGCCCGACGCCTGCGCCCTGGTCTCCCGTGCCGACGCGCGGCGGCTCGCCGGCACGCCGGTGGACGTCGCGGTGCCGGTCCGGGAGTCGTGCACCTACACCGCCCCGGTGACCGGCCCCACCGCCCAGGTGGAGGTGTACGTCGGCGACGGCGCGAAGAAGTACCTCGACATCGAGCGCGAGCTGGGACACGAGGTGCTGCCCCTGGCCGGGGTGGGCGACGAGGCGCACCTCACCGCCGAGGCGTTCTTCATCAGGAGGGGCGAGGTCTGGGTGGCGGTGCGGCTCCTGCGGCTCAACGACCCGCAGGAGAACCGCGAGCCGCTTCGCGCCCTCGCCCGCACCGTCGCCGGGCGGATGTGAGGCGGCCGGTGCCCGGCCGCCGGCTGCTCGCCGCCGCGGTCGCCGTGCTGCTCGCGCTGACCGGGTGCGACAGCCTCCGGGCCGGCGGCGGGGCCGCGGGCGCGGGCGGCGAGGCGGATCTGCGCTACGGGCCGGCGCCGGCGCCGGGACCGGACGTCACCCTGCAACCGGACGTGGTGATCGTGGGCGGGGGCGGCCGGTCGGTGCGCTCGGTCAGCGCCGACGGGCTCACCTGGCGGTTGGACGCCGCCGCCCGCAACGCCGACCGGCTCGCCCCCGGAAAGGTCATGTTCGTGACCGGGCGGGGCGTGGGCCGGGTGCTGGACCTGGCCGAATCCGGCGGCGACCTGCTGGTGACCATCGGGCCGGTGGACATCACCGAGGTCGTCCGGGACGGCAGCTTCGCGTCCCGCGACCTGACCCTCGACGACCCGGTCGTCTACCCGGCCGGCGAGCCGTCGTGGGCCGAGGAGCCGCCGGCGCCGCGGCGCACCCTCGGCCGCAGCCGCCCGCTGCTGGCGCCGAGCGCCCCCGGCACGCAGCCGGCACCGCAGCGCGGTGGCCGGGGCGACGCCCGGGCGCACGGCTACCAGCTCTACACCACCTGCTGCACGGACGGCGTCGGCGCGCACTTCGCGTACGACGACGGCGGCGTGCGCCTCGTCGGGACGGTGACGCTCACCTTCGCCCGGCCGGACGCCTCCTTCCACCTGGACATCGGCGGCGGCACGGTGACCCGGGCCGAGCTGGAGATCACCGGCGGTTTCGGGATCAAGGTGGACTTCGAGGGCGGCATCTCCGACGGCCGCAACCACAAGAAGGTGTTCCCGGTCCCGGTCGACATCTCCTTTCCCATCGGACTCGCCGCCGGCATCCCGCTGTCGTTCACGGTGACCCAGACCCTGGAGGTGGCCACCGCGTTCGGCGCCCGCAGCGGCACCGTGAAGGGTTCCGGCGAGTACGCGCTGGCCGGCAAGCTCGGCTTCGGCTGGGCCAACGGCAGCGTCGGCCCGCGGGTGGACAGGTCGTTCCAGCGCCGCAGCAGCCTGCTCAACTCGCTCACCGGCGTGCCCGTCGGGGTGATGGGCCTGGTGATCCGCCACGGCGTCCGGTTCACCGTCGGCATCAGCGCCTTCCTGTTCACCGCCGGCGTCTACTTCGAGCTGACCACCTCGTACGGGGCCACGCTGGGCTCCGCCCTCGGCGCCCCGTACGCCCTGTGCCGTGGGGTCGGGATCGGGGTGCGGGCGACGTTCGGCGTCGGCTACCGCATCCTCGAACCGGTCGTCCAGGTGATCAACAAGTTCCTCAGCCTGCTCAGCCCCTCCCGGGCGCCGGCGATCCCGCCCGTCGCGGCGACCGCCGGCCCGAGCTGGCACAGCGACGTCTACCGCAACGAGGAGGTGGTGCCGAGCGTCCCGATCTGCGGACACGCCCCGCGGTGAACCGGGCCGGCGCTGGGCCGGGTGGCGCCGCTGTGCCAGGATCCCGCCATGGACGCCTCCCTGGTCGGCCGCGACGCGGTCGTCGAGCGGGTGTGGCGCGCCCTTGCCGGCGGGGCGCCCGTGCTGCTGGAAGGCGCCAGCGGCATCGGCAAGACCACGCTGTGGCGGGCCCTGGTGGCGCGCGCCGGGCGGGCCGGCTGGACGGTGCTGACCGGCGCGCCGACCGAGGCCGAGGCGGCCCTGCCGTACGCGGCGCTGGCCGACGTGCTGCGGCCGCTGGCGGACCGGGTGCCGGCCCTGCCCCCGCCGCAGCGGGTCGCCGCCGACGTGGTGCTGCTGACCGGCGACCACGACGAGGCGGTCGACGAGCGGGCCGTGGGCGCGGCCACCCGTACCCTGCTCGACGCCGCGACCGGCGGCGACGGGCGGGTCCTGCTCGCCGTCGACGACGCGCCCTGGCTCGACCCGCCCAGCGAGCGGGCGCTGCGGTTCGCGCTGCGCCGCCTGACCCGCCGGCCCGCCGTGCTGGTCGCCTGCCGCACCGGGGAGACCGGACCGTCCCCCGTCCCGCTGGGCCTCGACGACGACCCGACCGGCCACCGCCCGCTCACCCGGGTCGGCCTGCCCCCGCTCGGCGCGGTCGAGCTGCACCGCATCGTCCGGGCGCGGCTCGGCGGCACGCTCAGCCGCCCGCTGCTCGCCCGGCTGGCCCGGGACGCCGGCGGCAACCCGCTGCTGGCCATCGAGCTGGCCCGGGCCGTGCTGCGGCTGCCCCGGCCACCCGGGCCGGACGAGGACCTGCCCGTGCCGTCGTCGCTGCGTCACCTGCTCGCCGACACCCTGCGCGCGCTGCCCGGCCCGGGCCGCGACGCGGTACGCCTGGCCGCGCTGCTGACCGTGCCCACCGCCAAGGACCTGTCGGCGGCCGGCGTGCCGGCCGAGGCGCTCGACGCCGCCGAGGACGCCGGGCTGGTCGTCGTCACACCGGACCGGATCGAGTTCGTCCACCCCCGCTACGCCGCCGCGGTGCGCGAGAGCATCCCGCCCGGGGTGCGGCGCCGGCTGCACCGCGTGCTGGCCGACGCGGTGTCCGACCCGGAGGAACGCGCCCGGCAGCTCGCCCGCTGCGCCGTCGCGCCGGACGCCGGGGTCGCCGCCGACCTGGCCGCGGCCGCGGCGCGGCACCGGCAGCGCGGCGCGCCCGCCCTCGCCGCGGAGTGGTACGACCGGGCCGCCGAACTGACCCCGCCGGAGGCGGCGGCCGAGCGGGACCGCCGCCGCCTCGACGCGGTGCAGTGCCGCCTCGACAGCGGCGACTACGCGGCGGCCGGCCGGGCGGCCGAGGCCGCCGCCGCCGAGCTGACCGGCCCGGCCCACGCCGAGGCGTTGCTGCTGCGCGCCATGGTCGCCTGGTGCGTCGACGACCTGCCGGGCGCGGTTTCCGTCGCCGAGCGGGCGCTGGCCGCCGCGGACCCCGACGGCCGGCTGGCCGGGCGGATCCACGCCCACCTCACCCTGTTCCACGACACGCCGGAGCCCGCCCGCCGGCACGCCGAGGCGGCGATCGCCCGGCTCACCGACCGGGACGAGCACCGCCCGCTGCTCACCGCCGCGCTGCTGCTGCTCTTCTTCCACGAGGTACGCGCCGGCCGGCCGGCCCGCACCGGCCTGCTCGACCGGGCGCTGGCCCTGGAGGCCGGCGAACCGTCCTTCCTGGCCGGTTCGATCCCGGCCATCTGGTGGAAGGCGGTCGACGACCACGACCGGGCGCGGTCCCGGCTGCACCGGATGCTGGACCGGGCCGTGGCCCGCGGCGACGAGCCCTGGCAGCACGAGACGCTCACCCACCTCGGCGAGGCGGAGCTGCTGGCCGGCCGCTTCGCCGCCGCCGGCGCGCACATCGCCGCCGCCCGGGACCTGGGCGAGCAGCTCGGCACCGGCCTGGTCGGCGAGACCTGGCTGGCGGGCATGCTGGACGCGCACCGCGGGCGCCTCGCCGAGGCCGGCGCGGTGGCCGAGGCGGGGCTGCGCCGGGCCGACGAGTTCGACGACGCCTGGTGCCGCCGCATCCACCGGCAGCTCGCCGGGCTCGTCGCGCTCTCCGCCGGCGAGTGGGGTGCCGCCGCGGCCGCGTACGGGGCGCTCGCCGGCGAGCTGGACGGCTCGGGCATCGCCGAGCCGCTGGCGCAGCGCTTCGAACCGGACTGGATCGAGGCGTGCGTCGGCGCGGGCGACCTGGCGACGGCGGCGACGGCGTACGCCCGGCTCGCCGAGCGGCACGCGCGGCTCGCCCGCCCGTGGACCGCCCTCGGCCTCGCCCGCAGCCGGGTGCTGCTGGACAGCGCCAACGGCGTGGACCCGGCGCCGGCGCTGGCCGGGTTGGCCGCCGCCCGCGCCGCCGTGCCGGCGGACGTGCTGCCCCTGGACCGGGCCCGCTGCCTGCTGGTCGCCGGCCGGGCGCACCGGCGGGCGCGGCGGCGGCGGGAGGCCCGGGAGGCGCTGGAGGCGGCGGCCGCCGAGTTCACCGCGCTGGGAGCCGTCGCGTTCGCCGAGCGGGCGCAGGCGGAACTGGCCCGGATCGGCCGGCGCGCGCCGACGTCGACCGCGCTGACCGCCACCGAGGAGCGGGTGGCCCGGCTCGCCGCCCGGGGGCAGACGAACCGGGCCATCGCCGACGCGCTGTTCATCAGCCCGAAGACGGTGGAGGCGAACCTGGCCCGGGTCTACCGGAAGCTGGGCATCTCCACCCGCGCCGAGCTGGGCGCGGCCATGGGCGGGCCGGCCCCCCGCTGAGGGGCGAGCGACCGCCGCCCGCTCAGTGCACGGCGACGGCGACCGCCGCCGGCTCGACCTCGGCCAGCCGCGCCGGCCGGACCACGGTGAGCAGCACGAGCAGGGCCACCGCCATGCCACCGGCCACCACCGCGGCCATCGCCGCGGCGCCCGTGCCGAGCACACCCACCAGCGGCGCGGCGAGCGCGCCGACGCCGAACTGGACGGCGCCGAGCAGCGCGGCGGCCGTGCCGGCCGCCTCCCCGTGCCGGGACAGCGCCAGGGCCGGCGCGTTCGGCATGGCGAGCCCGGCCGCGGCGAGCACCACCCAGAGGGAGGCCAGCACGGCCGGCAGGCCGCCGACGCCGGTGGCGGCGAAGCTCACCAGCACCAGCCCGGCCCCGGTGCCCACGGTGAGCGCGGTGACCAGGATCCGCTGCGGGGTGTACCGGCGCAGCAGCCGCACGTTCAGCTGGGTGGCGGTGATGAGCCCGACCGCCCCGGCGCCGAACGCCAGCCCGAACTGCTGCTCGTCCAGCCCGTACCGCTGCTGGAAGACGAACGACGACCCGGCCACGTACGCGAACAGCGCCGCCATGGCGAGCCCGGCGACCAGCACGAGCCCGACGAACGTCCGGTCCCGCAGCAGCGCCCGGTAGTCCCGGCCGACGGCGGCGACGCCGCCGTGCCGGCGGCGCTGCGGCGGCAGGGTCTCCCGGAGCCCGACCGCCGCGACCCCGACCAGCAGGAGCCCGAAGACGGCGAGGGCCACGAACACGCCCCGCCAGTCCGACCAGCGGAGCAGGGCGCTGCCGAGGGTGGGCGCGAGGATCGGCGCCGCGCCCATCACCAGCATGAGCCGGGAGAAGAGCCGGGCGAAGGCGGCGCCGCTGAACAGGTCGCGGACCACGGCCATCGCGACCACCGAGGTGGCCGCCACGCCCAGCCCCTGCAGCACCCGGAGCACGCCCACCACCTGGACGGTCGGCGCGACCACGCAGAGCAGCGAGGCCAGGATGTGCAGCGCGATCCCGGCGAGCAGCGGCAGGCGCCGGCCCACCGCGTCGGAGAGCGGGCCGATCAGCAGCTGGCCGAGGGCCAGCCCGGCGAGGGTGCCGGTGAGGGTGAGCTGCACGGCCGCCGAGGTGGTCTCCAGGTCGGCGGTGATGGCCGGCAGCGCGGGCAGGTACATGTCGATGGTCAGCGGCCCGATCGCGATCAGCGAGCCGAGCACCAGCACGAGGCGCAGCTGCTGCCCGCGGCTCATCAGGTCACCGGGTGTCTCGACGGTCGGGGCGGGAGAGGACTGCGCACTGGTCACACCTGGCAGCAAATCACCGGGGGCCGATCTCATTCCCGCCCGCACCGAAGGTGCCCCAGGTCACATCCGCTCGTTGAACCGTCCGCCGCACATCGCACCGGGAGGAGACACCGTGCCCGACTATCCGCGGCCGGCCGCCGAGGTCGGCCGGATCGAGCCGGCGCCCCGCCGGATCCGCGCGTTCCTGGCCGGCGAGCTGGTGTTCGACACCAGCCGGGCGCGGTACGTGTGGGAGTGGCCGCCGTACCCGCAGTACTACGTGCCGGCCGCGGACGTCCGCCGGGACCTGCTGGTCGACGAGGGGCGCACCGAGGAGACCCCGCTCGGCGCCGCACGGCTGCACGGGCTGCGCGTCGGCGAGTTCGCCCGGGCCTCCTGCGCCCGCTGGTACGGCGCCGACGCGCCGTCCGGGCTGGCCGACATGATCCGGTTCGACTGGTCCGCGCTGGACGCCTGGTTCGAGGAGGACGAGGAGGTCTTCGTCCACCCGCGCAGCCCGTACTCCCGGGTGGACGCGCTGCGCGCGAACCGCCGCGTCCGGGTCGAACTGGACGGCACGGTGCTGGCCGAGTCGACCGCGCCGGTGCTGGTCTTCGAGACCGGCCTGCCGACCCGCTACTACCTGAGCCGCACCGACGTGCGCTTCCGGCACCTGGTGCCGTCGGAGACCCGGACCGCGTGCCCGTACAAGGGTCGCACCAGCGGCTACTGGTCGGTGCGGGCCGGCGACCGGGTCCACCCGGACCTGGCCTGGTCGTACGACTTCCCCACGGCCGCGCTGCTGCCGATCGCCGGGCTGGTGGCCTTCTACAACGAGAAGGTCGACCTGGTGGTGGACGGGGAACGCCTTCCCCGGCCGCGGACGCACTTCTCCTGATCCGGCGCGGCGGGACAGCGCCGGGCCGCCCCGCCTGCGTAGGGTGAGGCCGCAGTCCGTGACCTCGCGGCCGGCGCCGTCGGGGTCCGCCCCGCACGTCCCCACACGGGAGGAGCGTCACCGTGACCGCCACCGACTGGACCGCCGACGTCGCGGGCGTCGGCCGTTACGCCGAGGTCAACGGCATCAACCTCTACTACGAGACGCACGGCACCGGGCACCCGCTGATCCTGCTGCACGGCGGGCTCGGGTCGGGCGAGATGTTCGGGCCGGTGCTGCCGGCGCTGGCCGCCCGGCACCAGGTCATCACCGTCGACCTGCAGGGTCACGGCCGCACCGCCGACGTCGACCGCCCGCTCGACCTGCGCACGATGGCCGACGACATCGCCGCCCTCATCGACCACCTCGGGCTGGACCGGCCCGACCTGGTGGGCTATTCGCTCGGCGGCGGGGTGGCGCTGCGCGCCGCCGTGGCCCACCCGGAGAAGCTCGGCCGGCTCGTCGCGGCGTCCGCGCACGTCCGCTCGGACGCGATCTACGCCGAGATGCGCGCGCAGCAGGGCCAGGTGACCGGTGCCGCCGCGGAGTTCATGACGGACACCCCGATGTACCAGCTCTACCAGCGGGTGGCGCCGCGCCCGGAGGACTTCCCCCGGCTGCTCGACAAGATCGGCGCGCTGATGGCGGAGGACTTCGACCTGACCGAGGAGGTCCGCAACCTGCGGGTGCCGACGCTGATCGTCGCCGGCGACGCCGACATGGCGCCGCCGAGCCACTACGTGGAGGTGTTCAAGCTGCTCGACGGCGGCCTGCGCGACGGCGGCTGGGCGGGCGAGGGCCGGCCCAAGGGCGGGCACGCGCTGGCCATCCTGCCCGGGCTGACCCACTACAGCATCTTCAGCTCCCCGCTGTTCGCCGCGGTCACCCTCGCCTTCCTCGACGAGCCGGCCGGCTGAGGGCGGTCAGCCCTTGCGGCCGGTGGTGGCGATGCCCTCCACGAAGTGCCGCTGGGCCAGGAAGAACAGGATGATCATGGGTACGGTGGCGATCACGCTGCCGGCGAGGACGATCTCCCACTGCTGCTCGCCGCCGTACCCGAACCGGTCGAGGATCACCTTGAGCCCCCGGGGCAGCGTGTAGAGCTGCTCGTTGCGCAGGTAGATGAGCGGCTTGATGAGGTCGGTCCAGCTCGCCTTGAACTCGAAGACGAACGCCACCAGCAGGGCCGGGCGGATCAGCGGGAACGCCATCCTCCAGAACAGCTGCGGATAGCTCGCCCCGTCGACCCGGGCCGCCTCGAAGTACTCCCGGGGCAGGGAGAGGAAGAACTGCCGCAGCAGGAAGATGTAGAACGCCGACCCGAAGAGGTTGCCGGCCCAGAGCGGCACCTGGGTGTCGACGAGGCCGAGCCGGTTCCAGATCAGGTAGGTCGGGATCATGGTGACCGCGAACGGCAGCATCATGGTGGCGAGCACCAGGCCGAAGAGCAGGTTCCGGCCGGGGAACCGGAAGTAGGCGAACCCGAACGCCACCCAGGCGCTGGACAGGGTCGCCGCAGCGGCCGCCGCCACCCCGACCACGACGCTGTTGAACAGCCAGGTGAGCAGCGGCATGGCCTGCCAGGCCTCGGCGTAGTTGTCCGGCGTGAACGGCGTGGGCAGGAAGCCCGGCGCGAAGACATACTCTCGGGGCCGCAGCGAGGCGCTGACCAGCCAGACGAACGGCAGCAGGAAGATCACCGCCGCGACCGCCAGGGCGACCACGAACAGGACCCGCTGCCAGCGCGGCCGCCGGCCCTCCTCCGGCGGGGCCGGTCGGGGCGCCGCCGGAGGCGCCACCACGGTGCTCGCGGCGCCGGTGCCCACCGGCTGACTCGTCGTGGTCACCGGTCCTCCCCCTCGTAGTAGACGAACCGGTTGCTCAGCTTCACCTGCACCGCCGTGATGATCAGGATGATCAGGAACAGCAGCCACGCCATCGCCGAGGCGAAGCCCATGTGCAGGAACTGGAACGCCTCCTGGAACAGGTGGATCACGTAGAACGACGCCGCGTCGCTGCTGAACGAGCCCTGGGTCTGCCGGTTCCCGAAGTACATGGTGTAGACCTCGGTGAACATCTGCAGCGACGCGATGGTGTTGACGATCAGGGTGAAGAAGAGCGAGCCGGAGATCATCGGCAGGGTCACGTGGCGGAACCGGGCCCACGCGCCGGCCCCGTCGAGGTCGGCGGCCTCGTAGAGGTCACGAGGCACGTTCTGCAACGCGGCCAGGTAGATGATGACGGTGGAGCCGAGGCTCCACAGGCTCATGAGCACGATCCCGGGCATCACCCAGTCCGGGTCGGTGGTCCAGCTCGGACCGTCGATCCCGACCAGCGCGAGGCCGCGGTTGATCAGACCGTCCTGGGTGTTGAGCAGCAGCAGGAAGAGGATGCCGACGGCCACCGCCGGGGTCATCACCGGCAGGTAGAACACGGTACGGAAGAAGCCCTGCCAGCGGCCGACCCGCTTGAGCAGCAGGGCCAGCCCCAGCGAGATCAGCATCACCAGCGGCACGTGCAGCGACGTGTAGTAGACGGTGTTGCCGAGGCTGCGCGCCACCTGGGGGTCCGACATGAGCTGCCGGTAGTTGTCCAGCCCGCTCCAGCGGGGCGCGTTGATGACGTCGTACTCGGTGAAGCTGAGCCAGAGGCTGGCGATCATCGGACCGGCGGTGAACGCCAGGAAGCCGACGATCCAGGGCGCCAGGAAGACGTACGCCCAGCGGGCCTCCCGCCGGGCCAGCGGCGTGCGGCGCCGCCGGCCCGGGGCGGGAGGGGTGACGGTGGTGGCCATGGCCGGGGTCAGCCCGCGGCCTTGTCCAGCGCGGCGGTCGCCTCCTGCTGGGCGCGGGCCAGCGCCTCGGCCGGCTGGGCCTGGCCGGACAGCACCCGGTTCACCGCGTCGGTCCAGGCCTTGTCGAACTCGGCGCCGGCCGGCGAGGCGGGCATCGCGAACGCGGCGTCCTGGGCCTCCCGGATGGTGGCCACCGCGTCGTCGAAGCGTTTGTTGCCGGTCGGCTGGTACAGCTCGTCGAAGATCTTCTTGTCGGCGGCGGTGTTGCCGGTCCAGACGCCGGTGAACGGCAGGTTGGCCGCCTTGCGGGCCTCGGCCCGCGCCTTCGCGGCGGCGTACCAGGTGTCGGTGGCGGTCATCTGCTTCATGAAGGCGCAGGCCGCCTCCGGGTTCTTGGCGCCCTTGGTGACCACCCACGCCTGGCCGTTGGACATGCTCAGCGGCTTGCCCTGCCGGTCGGTGAACGGCTTCACGACCAGCTCGGCCTTGGGGCTGTTCTTGGCGGCCTGGTTGAGGAACCACTCCTCCATCGGCCACGCGGCGATCTGGTTCTTGGTCAGGGGGTTCTCGGCGCCGAAGAAGTCGAAGGTGTCCCGGAAGGACTTGAACTTGCCCCAGCCGCCCTGGTCCTGGATGAGCTTCACGCCGGTGGTCAGCGCCTCGACCACCTTCGGGTCGGTCAGGTTGGCCTTGGCGCCGTCTGCCGAGATCATCTCGGCGCCGTTGGCCTTCGCCCACATGGGCAGGAACTCGGGGATCTTCGGGTCGATGCCGATGCGGCTGAGCCGGCCGCCGGAGACCTTGGCCAGCTTCGTGTTGACCGCCGGCAGGCTCGCCCAGTCGGCGAGGTTGACGTCGTCGGCGGTGAGGCCGGCCTCCCTCAGCAGCGCCTCGTTGAGGTAGAGCACACGTACGTTGGAGAACTCGGGGATGCCGTAGACCGTGCCGTCGAGGGTGACCTGGTCCTTGGCGGCCTGCCGGTACTGCCCCAGGTCGATCCGCTGCTTCTCCACGCAGTCGGTCAACGGCTGGATCGACCCGCGCTTGGCGTACGTGCCGATCAGCTTGCGGTCCATGTAGACCAGGTCCGGCGGGTTGCCGGAGGCCACCGCGGAGAGGAACTGCTGCTCGTCGAAGGCGCCCTCAGTGATCTTCAGCTGGACGTCCGGGTGGTCCTTCTTGAAGGCGTCCACGCGCGTCTTGGCGATCTCGTCCGAGAGGCCGAATCCCATGGTGCTCAGCTCGCCGCTGCCCTTGGTGGCGCCGCCGCCGGAGTCGTCCCCGCCGCCCACTCCGCCGCAGCCGCTGATCGCCAGGGTCAGCACCCCGGCCAACGCGGTTGCCCGCAGTCTCCGTGACATGGCCACCTCCCGTAGTCGCGCGGGCCACCCTGCCCACGCCGACCTGCACTTCTCCGGTTCCCGGGAACTTCAAACCCGGGACGGAGAAGTCGTTGATCACTCGTGATCCGCCGGCCTCCCGGTGGCGGATCCGCAGGTCCGGACGGAGGCGTCAGGAGGCGGCGGACGGGGTCGGCGCCGCGCGTCCCCTGGGCAGCCGCTCGACGGCGACCGCGGTGAGCAGGACCAGGCCGAGCACGCCGAGCGCCGCGGCGGGCGGCAGCAGCACACCGAACGGCAGCAGGAGCAGGACCAGCACGGCGACGGCCCGCTGCGCCGGCGGGACCGGCTGGCCGGTGAGCCGGAGGAACAGCAGCCGGCCGCCCAGGAAGAGCGCGGCGCCCCCGTACAGGGCGACCGAGGCGGACCAGGTCAGCCTGCCGGGCCCGGCGTGCTCGGCGCCGCCGTGCACCCCGGCGACGAGCCCGAGCACCTGCTCGACGCCGAGCGACAGGTAGATGACCCCGGTGATCAGCAGCAGGTGGGTCTGGCTGTAGGCGTCCGACGCGATCCGGTCCCGCCGGTCCCCCGCCGCCGTGGCGAGGACCCGGGCGGCGGCCGGCCCGGCCCGGTCGAAGTACAGCCACCACAGGCAGGCCGTGACCGCGAAGCCGACCAGCGCCACACCGAGGACCGGCAGCGCGGTCACCGCCGACGCGGCGCCCACCCCGGCGGCGACGAGCGACTCACCGAGCGCGATGATCAGCACCAGACCGTGTCGCTCCGTGAAGTGGCTCGCGCTGCGCAGCGGCCAGGTGCCGCGCCGCGCGTACGACAGCCGTTGCCCGCCGATCTCGATGACGAAGGCCACCACCCACAGGACGGCGTGCGCCGTCCCGCTCAGCAGCGCGCCGAGCAGCAACGGCACCCAACTGGCGGCGCTGACCGCCGCGAAGAACCGGATCCGCGCCCGCAGCCCGGGCACGTCGGCCGCCGCCCAGTGGTAGAGCGTCAGGTGGACGACGCGGAGCAGCACGTAGGCGAGCGCGACGAGCAGCGGCCCGTCCAGGCCCGGCCCGGACGTCCAGGCGTCCGGCATGGCGAGCGCCGCCACGAACAACGCCGCCATCGCGACCAGGAAGCCGCCGCGGACCACCCCGACCTCGGCCCGCGTGTGGTTGCCCAACCAGGTGTACGAGGACCAGGCGATCCAGAGCAGCACGAGCAGGATCAGCCCCTGCACCATGGTGGTCGGGGTGGCCCGCTGCCCGATCAGCGCCATGATGCGGGTCAGCGCGAAGACGAAGACCAGGTCGAAGAAGATCTCGAACGGCGTCACCCGGCGCCCGGCCGGCGCCGGGGCGGGCGGGCGCGGCCACACCGGGCGCCACCGTGCCCCGTCCCGCCCCATGTCCGTCGCCTTCCGCCGCCCCGACCGGCCGATCGCCTCCGCCCGACGGTAGGCCGGACGGCCCGGGCCGTTTCGGCGATTCCGGTGATCGGCCGTCGGTCCCGGGGGCCGTCACGTGGGGGCGGCGTCACCCCACGCGGCCCGCACGAGGGCCGGGAGCACGCGGGCCGCCGATCCGCGCAGGTTCACCGCGCACACCGCGTCCAGCGGCGTCTCCTCCGGGTTGACCTGGATCACCGTGCCGCCCCGGCGGGCCGCGACCTGCGGGATCTCGGCGGCGGGATACACCAGGCCGGATGTGCCGACGGTGAGCAGCACGTCGCAGCGGTACGCCGCCTCGACGGCGGCCTCGAAGGCCTGCTCCGGCAGCGCCTCACCGAACCACACGACCCCCGGCCGGACGGGCGCCTCGCAGCGCCCGCAGCGGGGCGGCGCCAGCCGCCGGCCCTCGCCCGGCTCCTCGCCGGCGTCGGGCAATGGCGCCGGCTGGGCACAGGCCGAACAGCGCGGCGCGAACAGGCTGCCGTGCAGGTGGACGGGGGCGGCGGAGCCGGCGCGCTCGTGCAGGTCGTCGACGTTCTGGGTGATCACCACCGTCTCCGGCACCCGGGCCGCCATGGTGGCCACGGCCCGGTGCCCCGCGTTCGGTTCGGCCCGGCGGGCGGCGCCGCGCCGCCACTCGTACCAGCCCCAGACCAGCGCGGGATCGGCATGGAACGCCTCCGGGGTGGCCAGAGCCTGGGGGTCGCACCGTTCCCAGAGGCCGGTGAGCGCGTCACGGAAGGTGGGCACGCCGCTCTCGGCCGACATACCGGCGCCGGTGAAGACGACCAGCCGCCGCGCCCGCGCGAGCACCGTCGCCGCGTCCGCCAGGTCCATCCGCTCCCGCTCCCGTCGCCCGGTCACCGCGTGACGGTCAGGTGGACGTCCACCCGGTCACCCAACGCGATCCCCTCGGCCCGGCGGACCGCGGTCTTCACCGGCACGATGTAGCGCCCGTCCTTGGGCCAGAGCGACGTCTCCCATCCGGTCCCGCCGATCCGCGCGGTCACCGGGATCATCCCCCAGCCGTACGTGACCGACGCCGAGGCCGCCTCCAGTTCCCCGCACAGCTCGTCGGGCACGGTGACGAAGTGCCAGGGCGCGGGCCCCCGCCAGAACCACACCTCGCCGCTGAACTCCAGCTCCACCCGCTCAGGATAGGCGTCGATCCCGCCCTGCCCGCACCACCCGCACGGCGACCAGCACCGTCCACAGCAGCAGCGGGAACACGGCCACCCGCTCCATGCCCCCGACGCCGATGCCCAGGTCGACCCGCGCGACGAAGAGCACCACGCCGGCCACCCCGGTGGACCCGAGGACCGCACTGGTCGCCCGCATCCCACCCAGCACGGTCGACCGCCGGGCCAGCGCCGCCACCAGCATCCCGAGGTTGCCCAGCACGAAGATCAGCAGCGCGGCCAGGAAGTGCCGGTTCTCGTCGACGTCCGCCGGGGCGGCGGCGGCCAGGGCGTACCCGGCGGCGGCCGCGAGGGTGAGCAGCCGCGACGCGGTGGCGGCGACCCCGCGGCCGAGCGCCGGCCAGGTGAGCAGCGCCCCGAGGGCGAGCAGGGCCGCGGTGGCGGCCATCGCGCCGTTCATGGCGCCGTGCCAGGGCGAGCAGACCGGGCGGGGCCGGGTGCTGTCCCACAGGCCGCAGGTCACGTTGCCGAGGTCGCTGATGTTGTTGGTGGCCCAGCTGAACGGCGGCTGGCGCCAGGCCAGTCCGACGACGACGTTCGCGGCCAGGAACACGGGTGCGGCGAGCAGCCAGCAGGCGGCGCCGAGACGGTCACGGTCCATGCGTCCAGTCCAGCGGGCGAGGGGCGGCCGGCGCACGGGGCGTGGCGGGCCGGAGCGGGGTAGGGCCAGGCATACCCGGGAAGTGGGTACAGACGGCTGGGCTGCGCGAAAACCGGCTGGCTAGCGTGACGACATGACCTTGGACGAACCCCGGCACCTGGCGGAGGCCCTGCGCCGCCGCCGCTACCTGATCTCCGCCTGGCCCTGGCGGGCGCTGGCGTACGCGGTCACCACGGTGCCGCTCGCCGCCGTCCTCGCGGTCGGGTTGTTCGTGGTCGGGGCGCCGCTGCTCGCGGTGGTGAACGCGGCGCAGCGGGGCCGCCCCGTGGCCCTCCCCCTCGTCGTCCTGCTCACCGTCGTCGCCCTGGCCGCGGTCGCCGTCGCTCCGCTCGCGAGCGCCCCGCTGGCCGTGGTCGAACGCTGGCGGCTGGGCGTGGTCGACGGGCGTCCGTTGCCCGGGCCGGGGCTGCGCGGCCTGGCCGCGCGGTACACCACCGCCGCGGCGTGGCGGGAGGTGGCGTACGCGGCCTGGGTCGGCGGCGCCGTGCCGCTGGCGTACGGGATGTTCGCCCTGCTCGTCCTGGTCGACGTCGTGCTGCTCGCCGGCCCGTGGCTGGCCGGCGGCGCGGACCGGATCGTGCTCGGGTGGACCACCGTGGACACCCCGCGCGCGGCGGTCCCGTACGCCGTCGCGGCGCTGCTGGCCGTGCCGGGACTGGTCTACCTGGCCGGCCTGCTCGTCGCGGCCCAGGCCGGGGTGGCCCGCTGGCTGCTCGGCAACCCGTCCGACGGGCCGGCGCTGCGCGAGGTCACCCGCTCCCGCGCCCGGCTGGTCGGGGCGTACGAGGCGGAACGCCGCCGGATCGAGCGGGACGTGCACGACGCGGCCCAGCCGAGGCTGACCAGCCTCACCCTCCAGCTGGGGCTGGCCCGGCTCGACGTGCCCGAGGACTCCCCCGCCGCCACGCCGCTGGCCGTCGCCCACGAGCAGGCCAAGGAGCTGATGGTGACGCTCCGGCGGATCGTGCAGGGCATCCGCCCGCAGCAGCTCACCGAACTCGGCCTGGCCGGCGCCGTCGGCGAGCTGGCCGCCCAGGCCACCGTGCCGGTCACCGTGCGCGCCGACCTCCGCAGGCCGGTGCCGGAGCTGGTCGAGACCACCGCCTGGTACGTGGTCTCCGAGGCGCTGGGCAACGTCGCCCGGCACGCCGGGGCGACCCGCGCCGAGGTACGGCTCACCCGCCCCGACCGGCGCCTGGTCGTGGAGGTGGAGGACGACGGCCGGGGCGGGGCGGACCCGGCCCGGGGCACCGGGTTGACCGGGCTCGCCGACCGGGTCGCCGCGGTGGACGGGCGGTTGCTGCTCGCCAGCCCGCCCGGTGGACCTACCCTCGTCCGCGTGGAGCTGCCGTGCCGCCCGTGACCCGCGTGGTGCTCGCCGAGGACGAGGTCCTCCTGCGGGAGGGCCTCGTCGGCCTGCTGACCCGGTTCGGCTTCGCCGTGGTCGCCGCCGTCGGCACGGCGCCCGACCTGCTCGACGCGGCCCGCACCCACCGGCCGGAGCTGCTGGTGACCGACATCCGCATGCCGCCCGAGCACCGCGACGACGGGCTCCGCGCGGCCGTCACGCTGCGCGCCGAGCGGCCCGACCTGGCCGTGGTGGTGCTCAGCCAGCACGTGCAGAGCGGGTACGCGGCCGCGCTGCTCGACAGCGGCGACGGCCGGCGGGTCGGCTACCTGCTCAAGGACCGGGTCGCCGACGTCGCCGAGTTCGCCGACACCCTGCACCGGGTGGCGGCCGGCGGGACCGCTGTCGACCCCGACGTGGTGCGGCACCTGCTGCGCCGCCCCCGGGATCCCCTGGCGGCCCTGTCACCCCGGGAACGGGAGGTGCTGGGGCTGGTCGCCGAGGGCCACTCCAACGGGGCGATCGCGGCGCGGCTGCACGTCACCGAGGCGGCGGTCGGCAAGCACGTCGGGAACATCCTCACCAAGCTCGACCTGCCGCCCGCCGACGACACCAACCGTCGGGTGCTGGCGGTGCTCGCCTACCTGCGCGCCGGCCGCTAGGCGGCTCAGAGGTTCATCGGCGCGGGGTCGCCGGCCAGCTGGCGGAACCGCACGCGGGGGTCGGGGACCAGCCGCCGGGAGGCCAGGTCCAGCAGGCCGCCCACCCCGGTGATGGTGGCGACCGGGGTGCCGTCGGGGAGGGTGAGCTCCTGCACGATCTGGAACGTCTTCCCCTCGCCCCAACGGAACTCGCAGGACACGTCCACCTCGTCGCCGCCGCGCAGCTCCCGCAGGTAGCGCAGGGTGACCTCCAGGGCCACCGGCCCCACGCCGCCGGCGAGGAGCCGGTCCTGCGGGATGCCGGCGGCGCGCAGGCACTCCCACCGGGCGTGCTCGCCGTACTGGAGGTAGACGGCCTGGTTCAGGTGGCCCTGCGTGTCCAGCTCGTAGCCGCGGACGGTGACGCGCACCCGGAACGGATCTCCCATGTGGTCGAGCCTAACCAGGGGTACGACACCGCCGCGGCGGTCAGAGCTGGTGGCGGTCGTCGGCCGGCAGGCCGGGCGCCTCGGGCGGCTCGGGGGTCTCGTCGGGCCGCCCGAGCTGCGCCACGCGGGTCGGGTCGAGGACCCGGGAGAGGAACGACCGGGTCCGCTCGTGCCGCGGCGCGCCCAGCACCTCGGCCGGCGGCCCCTGCTCGACCACCACGCCACCGTCCATGAACACGACCCGGTCGGCGACGTCCCGGGCGAACGCCATCTCGTGGGTCACCACCATCATGGTCATGCCGTCCTCGGCCAGCTTGCGCATGACGGTGAGGACGTCGCCGACGAGCTCGGGGTCGAGCGCGGAGGTCGGCTCGTCGAAGAGCATCAGCTTCGGGTCCATCGACAGCGACCGGGCGATGGCGACGCGCTGCTGCTGCCCGCCGGAGAGCTGCGCCGGGAACGCGTCGGCCTTGTCGCTCAGGCCGACCCGGTCCAGGTTGGCCCGCGCGACCCGCTCGGCCTCGGCGCGACCGCGCCGGAGCACCCGGCGCTGGGCGATGGTGAGGTTGTCCAGCACGGTCAGGTGCGGGAAGAGGTTGAACGACTGGAACACCATGCCGATGCCGCGGCGTACCGCGTCGATCTCGACGTCCGGGTCGGTCATCTCGGTGCCGTTCACCCAGATCCTGCCGGCGGTCGGCTCCTCCAGGAGGTTGACGCACCGCAGCAGCGTGGACTTGCCGGATCCGGACGGTCCGATGACGCAGACCACCTCGCCGTGGCCGACCTCGAAGTCGATGCCCTTGAGCACCTCGAGCGGCCCGAAGGACTTGTGCAGGTCGCGGATCTCGACGGCGGGCTGGGTCGGGCTGGTCGTCATGGGGTCACCGAGCCTTGGCGTAGCGGAGTTCGAGGCGGCGTACCACCTGGGACAGCGGCAGGGTGATGATCAGGTAGGTGAGCCCGGCCACCAGCAGCGGGGTGGCGTTCACCCGGTCGTTGAGCGTGTCCCGGCCGAACTTCGTGACCTCGATGGTCTGTGCCGTCACGCCGAGCACGTAGGCGAGCGACGAGTCCTTGGTGAGCAGGATCAGCTCGTTGGTCAGCGGCGGGATCACGATCCGGAACGCCTGGGGGATGACGATCGTGCGCATCGCGGTGAAGTGCGACATGCCGAGGGTGCGCGCCGCCTCCGTCTGCCCCTTCGGCACGGCCTGGATGCCGGCCCGGATGGTCTCGGCCATGTACGCGGCCGCGGTCAGCCCGAGGCCGATCGCGATCGACCCGAACACGCCGCCCGGGATCTCCCGCTCGGGGAAGGCGATGGGGATGCCGTACCCGACGAGGAAGAGCACCAGCAGCGCGGGCAGGCCACGGAACAGCTCGATGTACGCCGTCGCCACCCACCGGTACGGCGCCACCCGGGACAGCCGCATCAGGGCCAGGATGGTGCCGAAGACCAGGCCGAAGGCGAACGCGCCCAGGGTGTAGAGGATCGTGTTGCGCAGCGCGACGGTGATGACCGTCGGGAACATCGACTCGATGATGTCGACGCGGAAGAACGCCTCCCGCAGCCGGCCCCAGTCCGCCGCGAGGATCACCACGGCGATGACGGCCACGAAGGCCAGGTACTGGAGCCAGAGGGACAGCCGCTCTCGCTGGCGGCGTCGCAGCTTCACGTTCGGCGCTCCTTGAGAGGTGCGGAGGGGTGCCGGACCGGAGGGCGCGCCGGGCGCGCCCTCCGGCCGGGTGGGTGGTTCAGGCGGTCGGCTTCTTGCCGATCCACTTCTCGTAGATCGTGTCGTAGGTGCCGTCCTGCTTCGCCTTGGCGAGCGCCTCGTTGATCTTCTTGAGCAGCTCCGGGTTGCCGTCCTTCTTCACCGAGAAGCCGTACTGCTCACCGGTGTCGAACTCGGCGGTCACCTCGAACCCGCCCTGGTGCTCCTTGATGTACTCGGTCCAGACCGGCAGGTCGTTGATGGCGGCCTCGATCTGGCCGTTGGCGAGGGCCTGCTGCTCGGCGGCGAGGTCCTCGAACTCGACGAGCTGCAGGCCCTTCTCGTCGGCGACCTTCTTGGCGTAGTCGCGACCGGTGGTGGCGGCCTGGACGCCGACCTTCTTGCCCCGCAGGTCGTCGAGCGACTTGTAGGCCTTGCCGGTCTTGACCAGCATGGCCTGGGTGGCGTCGAAGTACGGGTCGGAGAAGTTCATGACCTTCTGCCGTTCCTCGGTGATCGTCATGCCGGCGGCGGCCGCGTCGCACTTGCCGGTGTTCAGGTCCTGGCCGGACTTGATCCCCTCGAACGGCGTGTCGACGATCTTCTGCTCGACGCCCAGGTCCTTGGCGACCAGGTCCATCACGTCGACGTCGAATCCGACCACCTTGCCGGCGGCGTCCTTGGACTGGAACGGCGCGTACGGCAGGTGGGTGCAGACGGTGAGCTTGCCCTTCTCGACGAGCTTGACTCCGCTCGCCTGGGTCTCGCCGTCCTCCTTCTTGGCGCATCCCGCGCTCGCCGCGAGGGCGGCGATCGCCACGACAATGCCAGCCCTGCGGACTGCGCTCTGGAAAGTCACGGCAGTGTCCCTCCGTTCGACCCTGGTATGACAGCCAGCCAGGGCTGGTGCAAAGACGGTGTGACAGGGGACGGTACCCGATCGGGGTAGCCGCACCAAGATCACGGCGGGCGACCGCACCCAAGCTGTGACCGATTCCGCCGGATGATCCCGGCAGCCGGGACGCAACGGGACGGGACCCTTGCCGGCAAGGACTGAATGGTGGTTCACTTCTTGGGTGGCGTACCGGAGCACCGAGCGGGTGAAGGCCCGCCTGAGCGCCTCCCGGCAGCGGATCATCACGGCCGCGCTGGAGATCATGGCCGGCCACGGCTACGCGGGCTGCTCGGTCGCGGCCGTCGCCGAGCGGGCCGGCGTCGCGACGGGCACCGTCTACCGCCACTTCCCCACCAAGGCCGACCTCTTCGCCGAGGTGTTCCGCACCGCCTCGCAGCGCGAGGTGGACGCCGTGGCGCGTGCCGCCGCGCAGCGAACCACCGTCGCCGCGCAGATGGCGGCCGTCGTCGAGACGTTCGCCGGCCGCGCCCTGCAGTCCCCCCGGCTGGCGTACGCGCTGCTCGCCGAGCCGGTCGACCCGGCGGTCGACGCCGAGCGGCTCACCTTCCGCCGCGCCTACGCCGACCTGATCGCCGGTCACGTCGCGGCGGGCGTGGCGAGCGGCGAACTGCCCGCGCAGGACCCCGAGCTGACCGCGACCGCGCTGGTCGGCGCCCTGGCCGAGGCCATGGTCGGCCCGCTGGCCGCCGGGGTCGCCGGCCCGGGCACCATCCCCGACCTGATCAGGTTCATCCACCGCGCGCTGGGAGTATCGCCGTGACGACACACGAGGTGTTCAACCAGGTTCCCCCGCTGGCCGGTCACGACGCGGCCGACGACCCGGCACTGCTCGACGCGCTGGCCCGGGAGGGCGCCGGCTGGTCCGCCGCCGAGGTCCACGAGCTCGGCCGGCTCGGCGGCGCCGCGACCGCCATCGAGCACGGGCGGCTGGCGAACGAGCACCCGCCGGTCCTGCGGACCCACGACCGCTACGGCCACCGGATCGACGAGGTCGAGTTCCACCCGTCCTGGCACGAGCTCATGCGCACGGCCGTCGCCCACGGGCTGCACGCCGCGCCGTGGGCCGACGAACGGCCGGGCGCACACGTGGCCCGGGCGGCCAAGTTCTACGTGTGGCGACCCGACGCCGGCCACGGCTGCCCGATCTCGATGACCTACGCGGCGGTGCCCGCCCTGCGGCACAGCCCGGACCTGGCCGCGCGGTACGAGCCGCTGCTCACCGCGACGGCGTACGACTTCGGGCTGCGCCCGCCGCTCACCAAGCAGGGCCTGCTGGCCGGCATGTCGATGACGGAGAAGCAGGGCGGGTCGGACGTGCGCGCCAACAGCACCGTCGCGCACCCCGACCCGGACGGCAGCTACCGGCTCGTCGGGCACAAGTGGTTCACGTCGGCGCCGATGTGCGACGTCTTCCTCACCCTCGCCCAGGCCCCGGGCGGGCTCACCTGCTTCCTCGTCCCCCGCGTCCTGCCGGACGGCGCACGCAACCCGATGCGGCTCATGCGCCTCAAGGACAAGCTCGGCAACCGGTCCAACGCCTCGGCCGAGATCGAGTACGAGCACGCCGTCGCCTGGCGCGTCGGCGACGAGGGCCGCGGCGTGCGCACCATCATCGACATGGTCAACCTGACCCGCCTCGACTGCGTGATCGGCGCGGCGGCCGGGATGCGCCAGGGGCTGATCACCGCCGCCCACCACGCCACCCACCGGCGCACCTTCGATCGCTACCTGATCGACCAGCCGCTCATGCGCAACGTGCTCGCCGACCTCGCGGTCGAGTCCGAGGCCGCCACCGTCCTCATGATGCGGCTCGCCGGAGCCACCGACCGCTCCGCGCGGGGCGACGCCGGCGAGACGGCCTTCAAGCGGCTCGCCCTCGCCGTCGGCAAGTACTGGGTGTGCAAGCGCTGGCCGGCACACGCCGCCGAGGCCCTCGAATGCCTGGGCGGCAACGGCTACGTGGAGGAGTCGGGCATGCCGCGGCTGTTCCGCGAGTCGCCGCTGAACTCGATCTGGGAGGGCTCCGGCAACGTGGCGGCGCTGGACGTGCTGCGCGCGGTCGCCCGGGAACCGCAGGTCGTGGAGGCGTTCCGGGCCGAGGTGAGCGCCGCCGCCGGCGCGGACCCGCGGCTCGACGCCGCGGTGCGCCAGGTGCAGGCCGACCTGTCCGACCACGACGACCTCGAACTGCGGGCCCGCCGGGTCGTCGAGCGGCTCGCCCTGGTCCTGCAGGGCGCGCTGCTCGTGCGGCACGGCCACCCGGCCGTCGCCGACGCCTTCTGCGCCTCCCGCCTCGGCGGTGACCACGGCCAGGCGTTCGGCACCCTGCCGAGCAGCGTCGACTTCGCCGCAATCATCGCCCGCGCCGTGCCCAAGGTGGGCTGATCGCTACCGCGATTCAGCAGAACCAGCCGTCCTGCACCCAGCCGTTGCGGTTGACGTGGCCGTAGGCGAAGCCGTAGACGTAGCCGCCGCTCCTTGGCCCCTTCACCTGGAAGGTCTGCCCGGCGTACAGGGTGCCCATCCAGGCGCCCAGCGGTTCGGTGCGGACGAACAACGATTCGGCGCACACGGTCTCCCGCACACCGATGGTGCCGTTGGCGGCCCGCGCCGGTGACGACACCGCCAGCAGCGCGACGACCGTCGCGGCGGCGACCCCCACACGGGCCAGCCGGACGGGCCGGGATGACGAGGTCACCATGAGTCGTAGCCTCCGATGCACTCGATGCGCACGTAGCCCCAGTCGTTGGGGCCGAAGTCGAAGGTCGCCGCCCAGCCGTTGTAGACCGGGTGGGCACCGGGCGTGTGCCCGATCTTGTTCCCGTACTCCAGCACGCGTTTGAGGCCGTAGGGGCCCGACGCCGAGTCGTAGTTGTCGTAGAAGCTGGCGCTCTGGCAGATGTTGACGGCGTGGCGCGGCACCACGTACGCCTGGGCGGCGGGAGGGGCGCCCAGCATGATGCCCAGTGCCGTCGCGGCCGCGGCCGCCGTGGCAGACATTCGCATATCTAACTCAATCGTTGGAGGTGCGGGCACCGTAGCAGATTGCCACGGCCGCCTTCAACGATGTAGGTTTCTGCCAGACTCGGATCGAGGAGTGGCGATGGCCCGGTGGCGTGGCGTGACCCGGATCGCGACGGCACTGGCCGCCGTCCTGGCGGTGACCGCCCTGACCGCCCCGTCCCCCGCCGCCGCCTGGGGCTACGGCGTCAACCGGGTGCAGACGGCGGCCGAGGACTCGTGGGCGCAGACCGGCATGGGACCGGGCTGGGTGCTGCTGAGCTACAAGGCCAACGGGCCGATGGTCGGCTACCTGTTCGCCCGCGACTTCGTCTTCGCCGACGGCGCCGTCAAGTCCAGCTTCGACCACATGGACATCCGCGACACCGGCGACGCCAGCGCCGGCAACACCGAGGGCATCACCCGCTGGCCCTGGGGCTACGCCGGCGGCAGCTTCGACGGGTGCGCCTACGCCTACGGCACGCGCAAGTTCGCCATCGAGCGCACCGGGTTCATGTCGTCGAGCTGCGCTGGCGGCCCCAACGTCGCCGGCTCCAGCAACGCCGACGGCTCCCCGGACCAGCTGCGGTGGTGGCATTCCGAGCAGGTCTTCTGCACCGCCACCGCCGTCGATCCGCTGTGCAGCCCCTACGGCGTGTGGAGCGAGAACAAGGGTGGCGGGCTCAAGGCCACCACCGCTCGCACAACCTGCTCCGCATTCGGCAACATCGGGGCCGCCGCGGCGTACGGGTCCGGACCGGCCGTCGCCGTCCACCCGCTCGGCGCGGCCCCCGCCGGCGCGCAGATCGACATCCGCTACGTCACCAAGGACCGGCAGTGGATCATGGCGAAGTGGCGCGGCAATCGGTTCGCCGGCGGCATCGCCTGGGCGTTCCTACCCCGATCCTGCGTCTGGTGACCCGGCGCCGACGATCCGCAGCGCCATCTCGGCGTACCGGGCGGCGATGTACTCGGGCACCAGGTCGCCGCCGTCCCGGTACCACCGGCCCACGTCGACACCGAGGGACAGCAGGGCGGCGGCGGCCATCCGGGGGTCCGGGGTCTCGAACACCCCGGCGGTGACGCCGGCCTCCACGAGCTGCCGGATCGACTGCTCGATGTGGTGGCGGATCTCGCGGATCTCGGCCAGGTGCGCGGGGCTGAGCGCGGCCAGCTCGTAGTTCACCACCCGGGTGGTGGTGTGGTCCCGGGCATGGGTCACGACGAAGTCGTGGACCACCCGCCGCAGCGCGGTGGCCGGGTCGGCGGACGACGCGACCGCCGCCCGCACCAGCGCCAGCACGTGCTCGTGCCCGGACCGCGAGATCAGGTAGAGCAGTTCCTCCTTGGAACGGTGGTGCACGTAGAGCGCCGCGGGGCTCAGACCGGCCGCGGCCGCGATGTCGCGGGTGGTCGTGCCGTGGAATCCCCGCTCGGCGAACGCGCTGACGGCCGCGTCGAGCAGCCGGGCGCGCGTCACGTCGGCGCGGGACTGCTCGGCGCTGTCGGTCACCACGTCCGTCCTTCCCTCCTGAGCCTCGGCCGGCATTGATACCACAAATCGGCCGGGGCGGACCTGTTGACGACGCCCGCCGGGCTGTCGCACACTCCCTCAGACACATTCTAAGCAAGCGCTTAGTAAGTTTCGGAGGAGGTGGCCGTGTCGGAGGCCCCGTCGAACAGATTCGCCGGCCGGACGGCGATCGTCACCGGCGCCAGCCGCGGCATCGGCCTGGCCGTCGCCGAACGGCTGGTCGCCGAGGGCGCCCGGGTGGTGGTCACGGGCCGCAGACAGGCGGCGTTGGACGAGGCGGTCGCCCGGCTGGGCGCCGGACGCGCGCTCGGCGTCGCCGGCCACGCCGACGATCCCGACCACCAGGCCGAGGTGGTGGCCCGGGCGGTCGACGCCTTCGGCGGCGCCGACTTCCTGGTCAACAACACCGGCATCAACCCGGCGTACGGGCCGCTTGTCGAGCTGGACCTGGCCGCCGCCCGCAAGGTCTTCGAGGTGAACTGCCTCGCCGCGCTGTCCTGGGTGCAGCAGGTCCACCGGGCCTGGATGGGCGAGCACGGGGGCGCGGTCGTCAACATCTCCTCGGTGGCCGGCGTCCGGCCGGCGTCCGGCATCGGCTTCTACGGCGCCAGCAAGGCGATGCTCACCCACCTCACCCAGCAGCTCGCCGTGGAGCTGGGCCCGGACATCCGGGTGAACGCGGTCGCCCCGGCCGTGGTGAAGACGAAATTCGCCACCGCGCTCTACGAGGGCCGTGAGGAGCAGGTCGCGGCCGCGTACCCGCTCCGGCGGCTCGGCGTCCCCGCCGACGTCGGCGGCGCCGTGGCGTTCCTGCTCTCCGCGGACGCCGCCTGGATCACCGGCCAGCTGCTCGTCGTCGACGGCGGCCTCACCCTGACCGGAGGTGTCTGATGCCGGTGCGGGACAGGGGCGTCGTCGTCACCGGCGCCGGGCACGGCATCGGCCGTGCGCTGGCCACCCGGCTCGCCGCCGAGGGCGCGCGGGTCGTGGTCAACGACCTCGACGCCGAGGCGGCCCTGCGGGTGGCCGAGGCGATCGGCGGGTTCGCCGCTCCCGGCGACGCCGCCGGCGAGCAGGGCGTCGCCGCGCTCGTCGAGACCGCCCGGGGCCACCTGGGCGACATCGACGCCTGGTTCGGCAACGCCGGGATCGACCGCGGGCGCGGGCTCGACGCCCCCGAGGCCGAGTGGGAGGCGAGCCACGAGGTGAACGTCATGGCGCACGTCCGCGCCGCGCGACTGCTGATCCCCGGCTGGGTCGAGCGCGGCGCGGGCCGCTTCGTGGTGACCGCGTCCGCGGCCGGGCTGCTCACGACGCTCGGGAACCCGGCGTACGCGGTCAGCAAGCACGCCTGCGTCGCGTTCGCCGAGTGGCTGGCCGCCACCTACCGGCACCGCGGGGTCGTCGTGCAGGCCATCTGTCCCCAGGGTGTGCGGACCCGGATGCTCGACAACAGCGGTCCCCTGCGGGACCTGATCAGCCGCGACGGCGCGCTCACCCCCGAGGACGTGGCCGAGGCGGCGTGGCAGGCCCTGCACGACGACCGGTTCCTGGTCCTGCCGCATCCCCGGGTGGCCGACTACTACCGGCACCGGGCCACCGACACCGACCGCTGGCTGCACGGCATGAACAAGTTCCAGCAGCAGCTCGAGGAGCAGGGGGGCCTCCGATGAAGGCGTGGCAGGTCACCGCGCTCGGCGAACCGGTCGACGTCCTGCGGCTCGTCGACGTGGCCAACCCGGACCCGGGCCCCGGGCAGCTCGTGGTGCGGGTGCTGGCCAGTCCGGCCAACTTCCCCGACGTCCTCATGTGCCGAGGCGAATACCAGGTGAAGCCGGACCTGCCGTTCACCCCCGGGGTGGAGCTGTGCGGCGAGGTCGTCGCCCTCGGCGCGGGGGTGGACGGGTTCGCCGTCGGCGACCGGGTGCTCGGCGGCGCGACGCTGCCGCACGGCGGGTTCGCCGAGTTCGCGCTGCTGGACGCGGCGAGCACGTTCCCCGCGCCCGCGGCGCTCGACGACGCCGAGGCGGCCGCCCTCTACATCGGCTACCAGACCGGCTGGTTCGGCCTGCACCGGCGGGCCGGCCTACGCGCCGGCGAGACGCTGCTGGTGCACGCCGCCGCCGGCGGGGTCGGCAGCGCGGCGGTGCAGCTCGGCAAGGCGGCCGGCGCCCGGGTCATCGGCGTAGTGGGCGGCCCGGAGAAGGTGGCGGTGGCCCGCGCCCTCGGCGCGGACGTGGTGGTGGACCGGCGCGCCGAGGACTTCGTCGAGGTCGTGAAGGCCGAGACCGGCGGCCGGGGCGCCGACGTCGTCTACGACCCGGTCGGCGGGGACACCTACCAGCGGTCGACGAAGTGTGTCGCCTTCGAGGGCCGGATCCTCGTGGTCGGCTTCGCCGGTGGCCGGATCCAGTCCGCCGCGCTCAACCACGCCCTGGTGAAGAACTACTCGATCGTCGGCCTGCACTGGGGTCTCTACCAGCGCCACGACCCGGCCGCCGTCGCCGAGTGCCATCGCGCCCTGACCGCGCTGGCCGCCCAGGGCGCCCTACGGCCCCTGGTCAGCGAGCGCCTCCCCCTCGCCGAGGTGGCCGCCGGGGTGCAGCGGCTCGCCGACGGCTCCACCGTCGGCCGGGTGGTGTACGTCCCGTGACCGTCCCCCGCCGCACGGCGCCGACCTGTCCCGTCCGTACCCATCGAGGAGTTGACCTGCCATGACCATCACCCGCACCGCCGTCGTCACCGGAGCGGCCCGCGGCATCGGGGCCGCGGTCGCCAAACGGCTGGCCCGCGACGGCTTCGCCGTCGCCGTCGTCGACCTGGACGGGGCGGCCGGCGAGCCGGTCGCGGACGAGATCCGGGCCGCCAGCGGCCGGGCCCTGGCCGTCGGCGCCGACGTCGCCGACGAGCAGGCGGTACGGGCGGCCGTGGACCGCATCGCCGGGGAGCTGGGCGAGCCCACGGTCCTGGTCAACAACGCCGGCATCACCCGGGACAATCTGCTGTTCAAGATGACCGCCGACGACTGGGACGCGGTGGTGAACGTGCACCTGCGGGGCTCGTTCCTGATGACCCGGGCCGTGCAGGGCCACATGACCGGCGCGGGTTGGGGGCGGATCGTCAACCTGTCCAGCACCTCCGCACTGGGCAACCGGGGTCAGGCCAACTACGCGGCCGCGAAGGCGGGGCTGCAGGGCTTCACCAAGACCCTCGCCCTCGAACTCGGAAAGTTCGGGGTGACGGCGAACGCGATCGCCCCCGGGTTCATCGAGACCGAGATGACCGCCGCCACCGCGGCCCGGCTCGGCGTGCCGTTCGAGGAGTTCACGAGGGCCGCCGCAGCGCAGATCCCGGTCGCCCGCACCGGCACTCCGGAGGACATCGCGCACGCCGTGTCGTTCTTCGTGAGCGAGGCCGCCGGCTTCGTGTCGGGCCAGGTGCTGTACGTGGCCGGTGGGCCGAAGGCCTGAGTGGAGGGAGAGACGATGAAGGTCTTCCAGGGCATCGAGGAGCTGGAGCGGGCGGTCGGCACCCACCTCGGGCACTCCGGCTGGCACCGGATCACGCAGCGGCAGATCGACGCCTTCGCCGACGCCACCGGTGACCACCAGTGGATCCACGTCGACCCGGCGCGGGCGGCCCGCAGCCCGTTCGGCGGCACCATCGCGCACGGCTACCTGACGCTGTCGCTGGTGCCGATGCTCGTCTGGCAGGTCTACCGGGTCGACGGGGTGAGCATGGGCGTGAACTACGGCGCCAACAAGCTCCGCTTCCCCGCTCCGGTCCCCGTCGACTCGGAGGTGCGGGCCGGCGTGGAGCTGCTGTCGCTGGTGCCCGGCGGCGGTGGCTACCAGCTGACCGCGAAGGTGACCGTCGAGGTGGCCGGCGCCGCGAAGCCGGCCTGCGTCGTCGAGACCGTCAGCGTCCTGGTCCCGTGACCGCACCGGCGCCGGGGGACCCGCCGGGCCTCGACCTGGCCCGGCTGGGCGCCTGGTTCGCGGCCGAGGTGCCCGGTGCGGCGGGGCTGTCGACCGCCCGGTTGCTCACCGGCGGGAAGTCCAACCTCACCTACGAGGTCGGTGACGGGCGGACGGCGTGGATCGTGCGGCGGCCCCCGCTGGGGCACGTGCTGTCGACCGCGCACGACATGACGCGGGAGTACCGGGTCATGTCGGCGCTGCGCGCCACCGACGTGCCGGTGCCGGCGACGTACGCGCTCTGCGCGGACGCCGACGTGCTGGGCGCGCCGTTCTACGTCATGGAGCGGGTCGCCGGCACGGCGTACCGGCACGCCGCCGAGCTGGAGCCGCTCGGGCCCGAACGCACCCGGGTCGTCTCGACCCGGCTGGTCGACACCCTGGCGGCCCTGCACGCGGTCGACCCGGCGGCCGTGGGGTTGGTCGACTTCGGCCGGCCGGCGGGATTCCTGGCCCGGCAGGTGCGGCGGTGGCGCACGCAGCTCGACGCGTCGCACTGCCGGGACCTGCCGGCCGCCGACGAGCTGTACGCCCGCCTGGCGTCCGGCGTGCCGGCCGAGTCGGCGCCGGGCATCGTGCACGGCGACTACCGCCTCGACAACGTGCTCGTGGACGACCGCGACCGCCTCGCCGCGGTGATCGACTGGGAGATGGCCACGCTCGGCGATCCGCTCACCGACCTGGCGCTGCTCGTGCTCTACCAGCGTCTCGGCCGGCTCGTCGGGACGGCGGTGGCCGAGGCGTCCTCCGCGCCCGGCTTCCTGGCCGAGGACGAGATCCTCGACCGGTACGCGACGGCGAGCGGGCGCGCCCTCCCGCCCCTCGGCTTCCATCTCGGCCTGGCGGCCTTCAAGCTGGCCGCGATCCTCGAGGGCATCCACTTCCGCCACCTGCGTGGCCAGACCGTCGGCGCCGGCTTCGCGCAGCTCGGCGAGGTCACCGAACTCCTCCTCGATGCCGGCCTGACCTACCTGAAGGAGCACTGATGGACTTCTCCCTGGACCCGCGGACCGAGGGGCTGCGCGACAACCTCCTGGACTTCATGGACCACCACATCCACCCGGCCGAACCGGTCTTCCACGAGCAGCTCGCTCAGCTCGCCGACCGCTGGGCGTGGGACTCGGCGCCCGTGCTCGCGGAGCTGCGCACCGCCGCGCGGAAGCGCGGCCTGTGGAACCTGTTCCTGCCGGGCGAGCACGGCGCCGGCCTGACCAACCTCCAGTACGCCCCGCTCGCGGAAATCACCGGGCGGAGCCCCCTGGCGCCCGCCGTGCTGAACTGCGCCGCTCCGGACACCGGCAACATGGAGGTGCTGGCGATGTTCGGCACCGGCGAGCAGCGCAGGCAGTGGCTGGAACCGCTGCTCGACGGTGCGATCCGGTCGTCGTTCGCCATGACCGAGCCCGACGTGGCCTCGTCGGACGCCACGAACATCGCCACCCGGATCGAGCGGGACGGCGACCACTACGTGATCAACGGCCGGAAGTGGTGGATCACCGGCGCGATGAACCCGAACGCCCGGATCTTCATCGTCATGGGCAAGACCGATCCGCACGCCGAGCGGCACCGCCAGCAGTCCATGGTGCTCGTCCCGCGGGAGACCCCGGGCCTGGAGATCACCCGCGGCATGGAGGTGTTCGGGTACGACGACCACGACCACGGCGGGCACGCCGAGCTGGCGTTCCACGACGTGCGCGTGCCGGCGGAGAATCTCATCGGCGCCGAGGGCGACGGCTTCGCGATCGCCCAGGCCCGGCTCGGCCCCGGCCGCATCCACCACTGCATGCGCTCGATCGGCCTCGCCGAGCGGGCCGTCGAGCTGATGTGCGCCCGCGCCGAGCAGCGGGTCGCGTTCGGCCGGCCGCTGGCCGAGCAGGGCGTGGTCCGGGAGTGGATCGCCGAGTCGCGGGTGCGGATCGAGCAGCTGCGCCTGCTGGTGCTCAAGACGGCCTGGCTGATGGACACGGTCGGCAACAAGGGCGCGCACACCGAGATCCAGGCCATCAAGATCGCCACCCCGGCGACCGTGCAGTGGATTCTCGACAAGGCCATCCAGGTGCACGGCGCCGCCGGCCTGTCCCAGGACTTCCCGCTGGCGGCCGCGTACGCCGGCATCCGCACCCTGCGGTTCGCCGACGGGCCGGACGAGGTGCACCGCAACGCCCTGGCCCGGCACGAGCTGCGGCGCCAGGCCGCCGCGCGGCAGCGGAACGACACCGGGCGCCCGACGGCCTAGGGTGGTGGTCATGGCAGGCCCCGCCCCCTCCGCCGCCCGGAACCCGCTCACCGTGCTCACCCTCGACGACCTTCGGCAGCGCAGCAGCGTGAAGTGGCGGATGCATCCGCCGGACGTGCTGCCGCTCTGGGTCGCCGAGCAGGACGTGCCCCTCGCTCCCCCGGTGGCCGACGCGCTGCGCCGCGTGATCGACCTCGGTGACACCGGCTACCCCCACGGGACGGCGTACGCCGACGCGCTCGGCGAGTTCGCCGCCGACCGCTGGGGCTGGCACGACTTCCGCGTCGAGCACACCACCGTCGTCCCCGACGTGATGATGGGCATCGTCGAGGTGCTCCGGCTGGTGACCGGTCCCGGCGACGCCGTGGTGGTCTGCTCCCCCGTCTACCCGCCCTTCTACGCCTTCGTCAGCCACGCCGGCCGGCAGGTGATCGAGGCCCCGCTCGGACCGGACCTGCGGATGGACCCCGCCGCCCTGGACGAGGCGTTCCGCCGGGCCCGGGCTCTCGGGCACCGGCCCGCGTTCCTGCTGTGCAACCCGCACAACCCGACCGGCGTGGTCCACCGCCGGGACGAGCTCGACGCCGTGGCCGACCTGGCCGGCCGCCACGGCGTACGGGTGATCTCCGACGAGATCCACGCCCCGCTGGCGCTCCCCGGGGCGCACTTCACCCCGTACCTCACGGTGGCCGGCGCCGAGGACGCGTTCGCCGTGACCTCCGCCTCCAAGGCGTGGAACCTCGCCGGCCTCAAGGCGGCGGTCGCGGTCGCCGGGCCACGGGCCGCCGCCGACCTGCGCCGCATGCCGGAAGAGGTCGGCCACGGCCCCAGCCACCTGGGCGTCCTCGCGCACACCGCCGCGTTCCGTGCCGGCGGGCCGTGGCTCGACCTCCTCCTCGACGGCCTCGACGCCAACCGCACCCTGCTGGAGTCCCTGCTGGCGAAGCACCTGCCGACCGTGGCCTACCACCGCCCCGAGGGCACCTACCTGGCCTGGCTCGACTGCACGGCGCTGGGCATCGACAGCGGGCAGCCGTCCGGCGAGCCCGGGGTGGCCAGCGACGTCGCGGGGCCCGCGAGGATGTTCCTCGACCGGGCTCGGGTGGCCCTCAGCTCGGGGCACGTCTTCGGCACCGGCGGGGCCGGCTTCGTACGCCTCAACTTCGCCACGTCCCCGGCGATCCTCACCGAGGCCGTCACCCGGATGGGCCGGGCCGTCGACGCGCTCGAACCCCCGCCTCCCGGGGCGGCGGCGGGAGGCACGGCCCGTGGCCCGGCTCACGGGTGCGCCGCCGTTTCGGGTTGACCCGCCCCGGGTATCTGCGGCCTGCCGGCCGGTAGGGGTCCGAGGTGACCGCCCCCGTCCGCCGCAGACGTGGAGGGAAGGGCAGGGTCACTCGGTGGTGAACTCATCCGTGAGGCCGACGATGTCGAGGACCGCGACGGTGATCCGGGAGGGCCTGCGCAGCACCAGGCTGCAGCCCGCCGAGCCGGCTCGCCCGCGGGCTGTCAGCAGCGCGTTGACGCCCGCGGCGCAGAAGAAGCTCACCCCGCTCAGGTCGAGCACCAGCACCGGGGGCGCGTGGCCGGACAGCAGCCGGTCGACGAGGCGGACGAGCGGGTCGACGGTCGCCATGTCGACCGGGCCGCCGACCTGCACCACGACCGCCGGGCCCTCCCGGGCCCACGTGAGGGACAGGATCGGCGGGCGGGTGATCGCCGGCGCCACCGGGTGCTGTGCGTGATGGACGGACATGAGCTGCTCCTCGATCGAGGGTGGCCGGACCTGGTTGACAGCCGGGCTCGCTCGTCGGCGGCCGGCACTGGTCCTGGGCTCATGTCCGAACCCACCTCGACCCTAGCCGCATCCCGCCCGATTGGCACCCTGCCGATCGGGGAAACATGCGCTCCCCAACAAAGAAAGGCAGTGGTCGCTGCTCCCTCAGGGGGCCGGCACATGGAGTTCAGGAGGTAGCGGTGCCGTCCGATACTGCTGACCGGCATCTGGCCTCGGCCTACGGCCGGCTGTTGACGCTGCTCGCCGATTCGCCCCACGTCGACGTGTTCCTGGACCAGATGGTCCGGGTCGCGACGGAGGTCGTCGCCCCGGCCGTGGCCTGCGGGTTGACGGTGCGCCGGGACGACGGCGCGTTCACGGTCGCCAGCAGCGGCGACCTCGCCGCACAGGGCGACGAGATCCAGTACGGGGCCGACGAGGGGCCCTGTCTCGAGGCCCTGCGCCAGGGGCAGGTCGTGGAGGTGTTCGACCTGCGCGACGATGACCGCTGGTGCGGCTACCGGGAACACGCGCTCCGGCTCGGCATCGTCAGCTCGCTGTCGCTGCCCATGACGGTCGACGGCGAGACCGTCGGCGCGTTGAACCTCTACGCCACCCGGGCGCGCGCCTTCACGGACACGGCCCGGCGGCAGGCCCTGGCCTTCACGGATCAGGGGTCCGCGGCGCTGGGCGTCATCCTCCGCCAGGCCGACCAGACGCTCCTGCATCGGCAACTCACCGACGCGATGGCCTCCCGCAGCGTCATCGACCAGGCCCTCGGTGTGGTCATGGGCCAGCAGCGGTGCACCGCCGCGGAGGCCTTCACCCTGCTCCGCCAGGCGTCGCAGCACCGCAACCGCAAGCTGCGTGACGTTGCCGCCGAGATCATCACCCAGGTCAGCGGCGCGTCCCCGCAGCCGGCTCCCGGGTTCGTGCCACCGCGCCAGCTGTCGTGAGGATGGCGCGGGGGTGACGGCGCGGCCCGGTCGGCGCCCGACGGGCACCGCGACGGCCGCGGACCGTGCCGCGGCCGTCGCGGGACGGTGTTCAGCGGTTGCGCAGCGGCGCGAGCGCGGTGCTCCAGGCCACGACCTGGTCGAGCGTGGTGTTGAGCGCGTCGTGCTGGAACTGGCTGGGCTTGAAGACGCTGAAGTTCTCGAAGTCGGTGAAGAGCGACAGCGCCACCTGGGACCGCACGTCGGCCATCTGCAGCTCGCCGGCGATCAGCCGCAGGTGCTCCACGGCCCGGGCGCCGCCCGCGGAGCCGTAGCTGACGAACCCGACCGCCTTGTTGTTCCACTCGGCGTAGAGGAAGTCGATGGCGTTCTTCAGGGCGCCCGACGTGGAGTGGTTGTACTCCGGGGTGACCATCACGAACCCGTCGAACGACGCGATGGTGCTGGCCCAGCGCAGCGTGTGCGGCTGGGTGTACTGGCCCATGGCCGGCGGGTACGCCTCGTCCAGGTGCGGCAGCTGGTGATCCAGCAGATCGATGAGCTCGAACTCCGCGTCGCCGCGCTGCTTGGCGATGTCGACCGCCCAGCGGGCGACAGCCTCGCCGTTGCGACCCGGGCGGGTGCTGCCGAGGATGATTCCGATCCTGGTCATGTCGTGGTGCCCTTCCAGAAGTCCTTGACTGGTCAAGTAGAAGCTAGCCTTTTGTTGCTTCGTCAAGCAATCTTTGGACCGGTGGCGGTCGTCACGGTTCCGACATGTCGTTGCTCGGTCAAGCAAGTAGGATGGGGGCATGTCCGCAGCCGCACCGAAATCCCCGCGCCCCCTCGACGCCGAGGAGGAAGCGCTGGTCCGGGCGCTGGGCCGGATCATGCACGTGCTGCCCCGCGCGATCGACGCCGACATGGTGGGCGACCGCCAGCTGCCCCTCACCGAGTACACGGCGCTCATGCACCTCTCCGAGGCGCCCGACCGGCGGATGCGGATGAGCGAACTCGCCGCCGCGTGCCAGCTCTCCCTGAGCGGGATGACCCGCACCATCGGCCGGCTGGAGACGCAGGGCCTGGCCGAGCGGGTCAAGTGCTCCGAGGACGCCCGCGGGTGGAACGCCGTTCTCACCGACGCCGGCCTCGCCCGGCTCCAGGAGTCCTGGCCGAGTCACCTGGCCAGCGTGCGGCGGCGGTTCCTCGACCACTTCGAGGGCATCGACCTCGTCCAGTTGGCCCGCGCGTTCCAGCGCGTCGGAACGGCCGACTGAGCCCTCCCGCGGTCACGGCGGCCCGGACCCGCCCGGCCGTCGCGCGGCGCGGGCGGCCGGACCGGGATCCGGTCAGCTCAGCAGCTCCCGGACGCGCGGGACGACCCGCGTGCCGTAGAGCTCGATGGCGGTCATCAGGGACCCGTGCGAGAGCCCGCCCATGCCGTACTTCATCTCGAAGCGGTTCGCGCCGAGCACCGTGAGGTTCGCGGCGATCTTCCGGGCGACGGTCTCGGGCGACCCGACGTACAGCGCGCCGTGCGGCCCCACCTCGCGCAGGAAGGGCTCCCGCGTGGGTACGGCGAAGCCGCGGGTCCGGGCCACCCGGCCGAGCACCTGCTGGTAGCGGGGGAAGAACTCCTCGCGGGCCTGCTCGTCGGTGGCGGCGACATGCCCGGGCGAGTGCACGCCGATCGGCAGCGGAGCCTTGCCGAGCTGCGCGAGCGCCTGGTGGAACAGCCGGGAGAAGGGCGCGAAGCGGGCCGGCGATCCGCCGATGATCGCGAGCATCAGGCCGTAGTCGTACCGCGCGGCCCGGATCACCGACTGCGGGTTGCCGCCCACGCCGATCCAGGCCGGGAAGGGTCCCGACTCGGTGTGCGGCACGACGTCCTGCTCGTGCAGCGGCGCCCGCATGGCGCCCTTCCAGGTCACCGGTCCACCCTTGCGCAGCTCGGCGAAGAGTTGCGCCTTCTCCTCGAAGAGCTGCTCGTAGTCGGCCAGGTCGTAGCCGAACAGCGGGAACGAGTCGATGCTGGACCCCCGGCCGAGGATCACCTCGGCCCGGCCGCCGGAGACCGCGTCGAGGGTGGAGTAGCGCTGGAAGACCCGTACCGGGTCGTCGGAGCTGAGCACCGTGACGGCCGAGCCGAGGCGGATCCGGGTGGTACGGGCGGCGATCGCGCCCAGCACCACGTCGGCGGCGGAGAGCGGGAAGTCGTCGGTGTGGTGCTCACCGATCCCGAAGAAGTCCACGCCGACCTGGTCCGCGAGGACACCCTGCTCGACGATGTCGCGGATCGTGCGGGCGTGCGAGAGCGGCCGGTCGTCGGCGTCGTGGGTGACGTCGCCGAAGGTGTCCAGGCCGAGCACGAGCGGAAAGGCGGCCGGGCGTACCGGGTCCGACGGTGCTGTGGTCACGATGAGCCTCTGTCTGTGTGATGGGAGTGGGCGAGCGCCCGCGTGAACCCGGTCCGGCCCAGCGGCACGCCGAAGACCGGGCCACCGGGCTGGAGCAGGCGGCCGGCGGGCAGGCTGTCCAGCGGGACGGCGTCGTAGCCGATGCCCTCGATGAGGTCCGCCACGGCCCGCACGGCGGCCGGGTCGTCCCCGGCGACGCCGAGCGCGCGGCGATCCGGCGCTCCCGCCGGGCGCCGGTCGTCCTCGAGCTCGTGGTAGCCGATGTGGTTCAGCGTCTTCACGACCGTCGACCGGGCGAGCCGCCGCTGAACGATCTCGCTGCTGCCGTGCCGGGGGTCGTCGAACATCTCCTGGACACCGTCGACGGGCGGCCAGTAGTTCATCGTGTCGACGACGAGCTTGCCGGCGAGCAGGGCGGGATCGAGGTCCGGGAACCGGTGCAGCGGTATCGCCAGCACGACGATCCCGGCGTCGGCGACGGCGTCGGCCGCCCAGCGCGCCTCGGCGCCGGGGGCCAGCACGCCGGTGATCAGGGCGATGTTCGCGGGGTCGCCGGAAGCCGCGATCGTCACCGGAGACCCGGAGGCCATCGCCACCCGGGCGATCACCGGTCCGGTGTGCCCGGCGCCGAGCACGGCGACCCGCGGCCGGGACGACAGGGCCGTCGCCGGGGCCGGAGCGACGCCCACGGCGAGATCGTCGTCCCGCATACCTGCCACCTCATTTCCTTGACCGGTCAAGCATATCTCGCATGCTTGACCGGTCAAGGAAGCCTCGATCACACGGACCGTCCCGTCGGCGCGCGACCTCGGTGCCGCGGCGCCCGCTGACCGCCAAAAAGTTTTGTTCGGTTCCTACAACTGGCGCCGCTCAGGCTTCGGCGGTTACGACATGGCGCGGGCCGCCGGCAGCGGGAAAGGTGATCACTGCCGGGGGCCGTCGCCTCGCGGCGCGTACATCGTGGGTCCAACGGAGGGGTCGGTCGGGTGTTCAGCCGTATCGCCATCGTCAACCGTGGAGAGGCCGCGATGCGGCTCATCCACGCCGTCCGGGAGCTGGCCGCGGAGACCGGGACCCGGATCGAGACCGTCGCCCTGCACACCGACGTCGACCGCGACGCCACGTTCGTGCGCGAGTCGGACGTCGCCTACGACCTCGGTCCCGCGTCCGCGCGCCCGTACCTGAACCTGGCCGTGCTGGAGCGCGCGCTCGTGGAGACCCGGGCGGACGCCGCCTGGGTCGGCTGGGGCTTCGTGGCCGAGGACCCGGCGTTCGCCGAGCTGTGCGACAAGATCGGGGTCGCCTTCGTGGGGCCGAGCCCGGAGGCCATGCGCCAGCTCGGTGACAAGATCGGCGCGAAGCTGATCGCCGAGGAGGTCGGCGTGCCGGTCGCGCCGTGGAGCCGCGGCGCCGTCGAGACCCTGGACGCCGCCCGCGCCGCGGCGGCCGAGATCGGCTACCCGCTGATGCTGAAGGCCACCGCCGGCGGCGGCGGGCGCGGCATCCGCGTGATCACGAACGAGGCCGAGCTGGACGACGCGTACGAGCGCACCAGCCAGGAGGCGGCGCGGGCGTTCGGCAGCGGCGTCGTGTTCCTGGAGCGCCTGGTCACCGGCGCCCGGCACGTCGAGGTCCAGGTGATCGCCGACGGCCAGGGCACCGCGTGGGCGCTGGGCGTCCGGGACTGCTCGGTGCAGCGACGCAACCAGAAGGTCATCGAGGAGTCGGCGTCGCCGGTGCTCAGCCCGGAGCAGGCCGCGGAGCTCAAGGCGTCGGCCGAGCGGCTGGCCGTGGCGGTCGGCTACCGCGGCGCGGCGACCGTCGAGTTCCTCTACCACCCCGGCGACCGGCTCTTCGCGTTCCTCGAGGTCAACACCCGCCTGCAGGTGGAGCACCCGATCACCGAGTCCACCACCGGGTTCGACCTGGTCAAGGCTCAGCTGCACGTGGCAGCGGGCGGGCGCCTCGACGGCGAGCCGCCCGCGGAGCGGGGCCACGCCATCGAGGCCCGGCTGAACGCCGAGGACCCCGACCGCGACTTCGCGCCCTCCCCCGGTCGCATCGCCCGCCTGGACCTGCCGGCCGGGCCGGGCATCCGGGTGGACACCGGCGTGAGCGAGGGCGACACCATCCCCGCCGACTTCGACTCGATGATCGCGAAGATCATCGCCTACGGCCGGGACCGCGACGAGGCGCTCGGCCGGCTGCGCCGGGCCCTGGCGAACACCACGGTGATCATCGAGGGCGGCGCGACGAACAAGAGCTTCGTGCTCGACCTGCTCGACCAGCCCGAGGTCGTCGACGCCAGCGCGGACACCGGCTGGATCGACCGCGTCCGCGGCGAGGGCCGCCTCGTCGCGCACCGGCACTCCGCCGTCGCGCTGGCGGCCGCCGCCATCGAGGCGTACGAGGAGGAGGAGCGCGTCGAGCGGCAGCGACTGCTGTCGACGGCGGCCGGCGGCCGGCCGCAGGTGCAGCACAAGAGCGGGCGCCCGCTGGACCTCAAGCTCCGCGGCGTCGGCTACCGGATGCGCGTGGCGCGCGTGGGCGCGCACCGGTTCCGGGTCGGCATCGAGACGGCCGGCGGCGTCCGCACGGCCGACGTCGAGCTGGACCGCTTCGACCGGCACACCGGGCAGATCGTCGTCAACGGCGCCCGGTACCGCCTGCTCACCGACACCCACGGCCCGATCCACCTGGTCGAGGTGGACGGCGTCACGCACCGGGTCAGCCGGGACGAGGGCGGGGTGCTCCGCTCCCCCATGCCCGCGCTGGTCGTGGCCACCCCGCTGGCGGTCGGCGCCGAGGTCGAGGCGGGCGCGCCGGTGCTGGTGCTGGAGGCCATGAAGATGGAGACGGTGCTGCGGGCGCCGTTCAAGGCGCGACTGAAGGAGTGCGCCGTCTCCGTGGGCAGCCAGGTGGAGGCCGGCGCGCCACTGCTGCGGCTGGAGCCGGTCGCCGACTCCGACGCCGAGGCCACCGACGCCCCGGCCGCGGCCACCGTCGAGCTGGACCTGCCCGCCGAGCCCGGTGCGGTCCCGGCGCGCACGAGGGCCGCGCGCGGCCAGGAGGACCTGCGCGGCCTCCTGCTGGGCTTCGACGTCGACCCGCACGACGACCGCCGGGTGCTCGACGACTACCTCGCCGCCCGCCGGGCGGCGACCGAGGAGGGCCACCGGCCGCTGGCCGAAGAGCTCGAACTCGTCAACGTGTTCGCCGACCTCGCCGAGCTGAGCCGCAACCGGCCGACCGGCGAGGACGGCGACGGCCACGTCCCCAGCGCCCGCGAGTACTTCCACACCTACCTGCAGAGCCTCGACATCGAGCGGGCCGGGCTGCCGAACGCGTTCCAGGCCAAGCTCGCCAAGGCGCTCGGCCACTACGGGGTCACCGACCTGGAGCGCTCCCCCGCGCTCGAGGCCGCCGTGTTCCGGATCTTCCTCGCCCAGCAGCGGGCGTCCGCCGACGCCACGGTCGTCGCGGCGCTGCTGCGGTCCTGGCTGCGGGAGCCGCCGCCGGACGACACGCTGCGCGAGCCCGCCGGCCTCGCGCTGGAGCGGCTGGTGGCCGCGACCCAGGTCCGCTTCCCGGTGGTCGCCGACCTCGCCCGTGGCGTGGTGTTCGCCTGGTTCGCCCAGCCGCTGCTGCGCCGCAACCGCGCCCGCGTCTACGCCGAGGTCCGCCGGCACCTGCGCCACCTGGACGCGCACCCGGACGCCCCGGACCGCGGCGACCGCGTCGCCGAGATGGTGCGCAGCACCGAGCCGCTGGTGCGGCTGCTCGGCCAGCGGCTCGTGCGCGACCACCTCGACAACGCGGTGATGCTGGAGGTGCTGACCCGGCGGTACTACGGGAACAAGGGGCTCACCGCCGTCGGCACCCGCGAGGTCGCGGGCTGCACGTTCGTGGTCGCCGAGCGCGCGGACTCGAGCGTGGTCTCCGCCGCGGTGCGCTTCGACGCGCTCGGCGGCGCCCTGCGCGGGCTCGCCGAGCTGGCGGGTGGCGCGGACCCCATCGACGCCGACATCTACCTCGCCTGGGAGGACCAGCCCGAGGACTTCGACGGGATGGCCGCCGCGCTGCACGAGGTCATCGAGGCGCACCCGCTGCCGCCGCAGGTCCGCCGGGTCACCACCACCGTGGCGGGCCGTGCCGGCGCGGTGATGCACCACCACTTCACCTTCCGCCCGTCGGGCAGTGGGATGGCCGAGGAGCGGCTGATCCGCGGCCTGCACCCGTACATCGCGCAGCGGATGCAGCTGGAGCGGCTGCGCGAGTTCGACCTGACCCGCCTGCCGTCGTCGGACGAGGAGGTGTACCTCTTCCAGTGCGTGGCGCGGGAGAACCCGTCGGACCAGCGCCTCGTGGCGTTCGCGCAGGTGCGCGACCTGACCGCGCTGCGCGAGCACGACGGGCGGCTGGTCGCCCTGCCGACGACCGAGGACACCGTCGCCGCCTGCCTCGACTCGATCCGGCGGGCGCAGTCGCGGCGACCGGCGAAGACGCGCTTCCAGACCAACCGCATCGTGATCTACGTCTGGCCGCCGAGCGAGCTGACCCGCGAGGAGATGGAGATGATCGCCGGGCGGGTCCGCCCGACGACCGCGGGCGCCGGGCTGGAGGAGATCCTGTTCATCGCGCGGCAGCGCGACCGGAGGACCGGCGAGCTGACCAAGATCGCCGTACGGATCTCGTTCAACGCCACCGGCGGCGCCGAGCTGAGCGTCGGCGAGCCGCCGGTCGAACCGGTCGAGCCGCTGGACGACTACCGGCTGAAGGTGCTGCGCGCGAGCAGCCGCAACACGGTGTACCCGTACGAGCTGACCGGCCTGCTCGGTGACTTCGTCGAGCACGACCTCGACGAGAAGCACGCGCTGGTGCCGGTCGACCGGCCCCGGGGGCGCAACACCGCGGCGATCGTGGCGGGCGTGGTCACCACGCCGACCCCGCGGCACCCGCAGGGCGTCACCCGCGTCGTGCTGCTCGGCGACCCCACGAAGGCGCTCGGCGCGCTGTCCGAGCCGGAGTGCCGCCGCGTGATCGCCGCGCTGGACCTGGCGGAGCGGATGGGGGTGCCGCTGGAGTGGTACGCGCTGTCCGCCGGCGCCCGGATCTCCATGACCTCCGGCACGGAGAACATGGACTGGGTGGCGGCCGCGCTCAAGCGGATCGTCGAGTTCACCCAGGACGGCGGTGAGATCAACATCGTGGTGGCGGGCATCAACGTCGGCGCGCAGCCGTACTGGAACGCCGAGGCGACGATGCTCATGCACACCCGGGGCGTCCTGGTGATGACGCCGGACTCGGCCATGGTGCTCACCGGCAAGCAGTCGCTCGACTTCTCCGGCGGCGTGTCGGCCGAGGACAACTTCGGCATCGGCGGCTACGACCGGGTGATGGGCCCGAACGGGCAGGCGCAGTACTGGGCGCCGGACCTGCCCGCCGCCCGGGACGTGCTGATGGCGCACTACGAGCACACGTACGTGGCGCCGGGCGAGGCGGCGCCGCGACGGGCCACCACGACCGACCCCGTCGACCGGGACATCTCGGACTTCCCGCACACCGTGGCGGGCAGCGACTTCACCACCGTCGGCGAGATCTTCTCCGCCGCGGCCAACCCGGACCGGAAGAAGCCGTTCGACATCCGGACCGTGATGCGGGCGCTCTCCGACCAGGACCACCCGGTGCTGGAACGCTGGGCGGGCATGGCCGACGCGGAGACCGCGGTGGTGCAGGACGTGCACCTCGGCGGCATCCCGGTGTGCCTGCTCGGCATCGAGTCCCGGGCGGTGCCGCGCCGCGGCTTCCCGCCCACCGACGGCCCGGACACCTACACGGCCGGCACGCTGTTCCCGCGCTCGTCGAAGAAGGCCGCGCGGGCGATCAACGCGGCCAGCGGCAACCGGCCGCTGGTGGTGCTGGCGAACCTGTCGGGCTTCGACGGCTCACCCGAGTCGATGCGCAAGCTGCAGCTGGAGTACGGCGCCGAGATCGGCCGGGCCATCGTGAACTTCCGCGGGCCCATCGTGTTCTGCGTGATCTCCCGCTACCACGGCGGCGCGTTCGTGGTGTTCTCCAAGGCGTTGAACCCCACCATGACCGTGTTGGCGCTGGAGGGCTCGTTCGCCTCGGTGCTGGGCGGCGCCCCGGCCGCCGCGGTGGTCTTCTCCGGCGACGTCAACGCCCGCACGGCGACCGACCCGCGGGTGCGGGACCTGGAGGCCCGCGTGGCGGCCGCCTCCGGCGCCGACCGTGCCGCGCTGACCGCGGAGCTGGACGAGCTGCGCTCGTCGGTCCGCGCGGAGAAGCTCGGCGAGGTGGCCACGGAGTTCGACCGGGTGCACCACATCCAGCGCGCCGTCGAGGTCGGCTCGGTCGACGCCGTCATCCGCGCGGCGGAACTCCGCCCGCGCGTCATCGACGCCATCGAGGCGCACCTGCGGTGACCCGCCCGGCGCGGTCGGGGCGGCCGACGCCCCGACCGCGACGCGCACGAAGAAGGGCCCCGGAGCGAACTCCGGGGCCCTTCCGCCGTGCGAGGGATTACTTGGTGAGCGGGGCCAGCTTCGGGTCGTTGGCGTACGCCTCGGCCGCGTTGGCCTTGGTGACGGCCACCGGCGGGAGCAGGTAGGTGTCCACGACCTTCACGCCGTTGTTGTACGACTTGGTGTCGTTGACCTCGGGGGTGTTACCGGCCTGCAGGGACTTCACCATCTCGATGGTCTGCTTGACCAGGTTCCGGGTGTCCTTGTTGATCGTCATGTACTGCTCGCCAGCCATGATCGACTTGACCGACTCGACCTCGGAGTCCTGACCGGTGACGACCGGGATCTTCTTGCCGGCGCCCTTGATCGAGGTGATGATCGCGCGGGCCAGGGTGTCGTTCGGGGAGAGGACGCCGTCCAGCTCCTTGTTGCCGTAGGTCGAGGTCAGCAGCTGGTCCATGCGGGCCTGCGCACCCTCGGCCTTCCAGCCCTGGATGGCGGTCTGCTTGACGTCGGTCTGCTTCGAGGCGACGACGACGTTGCCCTTGTCGATCTCCGGCTTGAGCACGTCCATGGCGCCGTTGAAGAAGACACCGGCGTTGTTGTCGTCCGGCGAGCCGGAGAACAGCTCGATGTTGTACGGGCCGTTCGGCTTCTTGGCCTTCATGCCGTCCAGCAGGGCCTGGCCCTGGAGCTGGCCGACCTTGAAGTTGTCGAACGCGACGTAGTAGTCGAGGTCCTGGGTGTTGGTGATCAGGCGGTCGTACGCGATGACCTTCGCGCCGGCGGCGTGCGCCGCGGCCACCTGGGTGGAGAGCTGCGCGGCGTCGGTCGCGCCGATCACGATGACCTTGGCGCCCTTGGTCACCATGGCGGTGATCTGCGCCTGCTGGTCGGCGACGGTGGTCGACGCGCCGGCGTACTGCACGTCGCTCTTGAAGCCGGCCTCCTTGAGGCCGTTGGTGAACAGGTCGCCGGCGAGGACCCAGTTCTCCGAGGTCTTGGACGGCAGGGCGACGCCGATCAGGGAGTCGGCCGCGAAGCCCTTGGTGTCGCCGCCCTTGGCGCCGCCGGTGTCGCCGTCGCGGCCGGAGCCGCAGGCGGTGGCGGTCAGGGCCAGCGCCGCGATGGCGCCGATGGCCATCGACTTGCCGATCAGTTTACGCATGGCTGGTGGTGCCCTTCTGGAGAGGTGATACGGGGTGTGAGGCGGGGTGGAACGTCAGCTCGGCACGGCCGTGCGGGCGGTCTCCCGGTCCGCGTCCGGTGGTGCCGTGGGCGGGGTGGGCGTGTCGCGGCGGAACGAGCGGGTGAGGCTCCCGATGATCGAGAACTTGCCCTGCTTCTTGTTGTAGACGTCGAGCGCGACGGCCAGCAGCAGCACGAGGCCCTTGATGATCTGGACCCGGTCGGTGCCGACGCCGAGCAGCTGAAGGCCGTTGTTCAGCACGGCCATGACCAGACCGCCGACGATCGAGCCGCTGATGGTGCCGATGCCGCCCGAGACGGCCGCGCCACCGATGAAGACCGCCGCGATCGCGTCCAGCTCCCAGCCGTTGCCGTCCTGCGGGCCGGAGGCCGCCGAACGGGCCACGAAGATCATGCCCGCCAGGGAGGCCAGGACGGCCATGTTCATCATGACGAAGAAGTTGACCCGCTGGAGCTTCACACCGGAGAGCTCCGCGGCCCGGGAGTTGCCGCCGACCGCGTAGATGTGCCGGCCGCCGGCGGTGTTCCGGGTGTAGAAGGAGTAGGCGAGCACCAGCGCCACCAGGATGATGCCGGAGACCGGGAAGCTCGTGCCGACCCGGCCGCTGGCGAAACGCAGCGACGCGAAGACGATCACGCCGACCATGACGGCCATCCGGAGCACCGAGATCCACATCGGGGCGGGCTCGGCGTCCATCTCCCGGCGGGTCCTGCGGGCCTGGAACTCCCGCCACACCACCGCCACGCACGCGGCGAGGCCGAGCAGGAGCGTCAGGTTGTTGTAGCCGGTGTTCGGGCCGACCTCGGGCAGGAAGCCGGAGCCGATCACCCGGAAGCCCTCCGGCACGGAGATCGTGTTCGCGTTGCCGATGAACTGGTTGCCACCGCGGAAGAGCAGCATGCCGGCCAGGGTGACGATGAACGCGGGCACCCCGACGTAGGCGACCCAGAAGCCCTGCCAGGCGCCGATGATCGCGCCGATCACCAGGCCGAACAGGATGGCCACGGGCCAGGGCAGCGACCATTCCGCCATCGACTTGGCCACCAGGATGCCGGTGAAGGCCGCGATCGAGCCGACCGAGAGGTCGATGTGCCCGGCGACGATCACCATCAGCATGCCGATGGCCAGGATGAGGATGTAGGAGTTCTGGTTGAACAACGCGATCAGGTTGTCCGACCGCAGGGTCAGGCCGTCCGTGAGGATCTGGAACAGGACGACGATCGCCACCAGGGTGAAGATCATCCCGAACTGGCGGGCGTTGGACGTGGTCCCTCCGAAGAGGTTCTTCTGCAGGTCCTTGATTCGGCTCATCGTGTCTGCATCTTCTTCGTCGAGGTCATCTGCTTCATGAGGGTTTCCGGGTCCGCGTCCTGCCGGGCGATCTCGCCGGTGATGGCGCCTTCGAACACGGTGTAGATGCGGTCGCAGAGCCCGATCAGCTCCGGGAGCTCCGAGGAGATGACGACGACGCCCTTCCCCTGGTCGGCGAGCCGCTGGATGATGCCGTAGATCTCGTACTTGGCGCCCACGTCGATGCCGCGGGTCGGCTCGTCGAGGATCAGGAGGTCCGGGTCCGTGAACATCCACTTCGCCAGGACGACCTTCTGCTGGTTGCCGCCCGAGAGCTTGGAGACGCCCTCGTCGACCGTGGGCGCCTTGGTGCGCAGCTCCCGGCGGTAGGACTCGGCCGCCTTGTACTCCGCGACCTCGTCCAGGACGCCGTGGCGCGAGATCTTCGACAGCTTCGCGGCGACCGTGGAGGTCTTGATGTCGTCGAGCAGGTTCAGGCCGATCGCCTTGCGGTCCTCGCTGACGTAGGCGAGCCCGTGGGCGATCGCGTCCGCCACCGACTTGAGGACGATCTCCTTGCCGTCCTTGATGATCGTGCCCGACTCGTACACCCCGTAGGAGCGGCCGAAGACGCTCATCGCCAGCTCGGTGCGGCCGGCGCCCATCAGGCCGGCGAAGCCGACGATCTCGCCGCGGCGTACGACGAAGCTCTCGTTCTTGCAGACCTGCCGCTCGGCGGAGATCGGGTGCCGGACGTTCCAGTTCCGGACCTCGAAGAAGACCTCACCGATCTTCGGGGTGTGGTCCGGAAACCGGCTGTGCAGCTCGCGGCCGACCATGCCCCGCACGATCCGGTCCTCGTCGACGCCGTCCGCCTTGACGTCCAGCGTCTCGACGGTCCGGCCGTCGCGCAGGACGGTGATCTCGTCGGCGATCGCCTCGATCTCGTTCAGCTTGTGCGAGATCATGATCGAGGTGATGCCCCGCGAGCGGAAACCGCGCAGCAGGTCCAGCAGGTGCTGGGAGTCGGCCTCGTTGAGCGCGGCCGTCGGCTCGTCCAGGATGAGCAACTTGACGTCCTTGGCGAACGCCTTGGCGATCTCCACGAGCTGCTGCTTGCCGACGCCGATGTCCTTGACCAGGGTGTCCGGGTTTTCCCGCAGGCCGACCCGGGCCATCAGGTCCAGCGCCATCCGGTTCGCGGCCTTCCAGTCGATCGCTCCCCGCTTGCGGGGCTCGTTGCCGAGGAAGATGTTCTCGGCGATCGACATGCCCGGGATGAGCGCGAGCTCCTGGTGGATGATCACGATCCCGGCGTTCTCGCTCGCCCGGATGTCCGAGAAGCGGGTCTCGGCGCCCTGGTAGATGATCTGGCCGTCGTAGCTGCCGTACGGGTAGACGCCGCTGAGCACCTTCATCAGCGTCGACTTGCCGGCGCCGTTCTCGCCGACGATGGCGTGGATCTCGCCGGCGCGGACCACCAGGTTGACGTCGGCCAGGGCCTTGACGCCTGGGAACTCCTTGGTGATGGAGCGCATCTCCAGGAGGACGGGCAGATCGCTCATCGCTCCCACCGCCTTGCCAACGCCATGGCCGCCTCCGCGGGTTATGACCTTCGCTCACTTTTCGTTGTCGTGGGCAAGGAAATCTCGTCGGGGGCGCTTCCGCAAGTGCCCAAGTCGCTCTTTTGCGTAACAAGTCGGTAATATCGACCGCCACGCTCAGTGACCTTCACGACGCCCCTGCGGCTTGGCGACAAGCGCGGCAGGGGTGCTAGCAACCCGCCCATGACATCGTTGACGCGCCATCGTATACCGCTGTTCCCGAGCCGCCCTCGTGACCCGGCGGCCGCCGCGCTGCGGCGCCGCCGACCGCCGGTCCGAGCCGGCGATCCCCGGACACCCCGGTGTCATAATTCCCGCCATGACCGCTGACCGGAACGCAGGTCGACCGAGCCTGGCGCAGGTCGCGGCGCTGTCCGGCGTGTCGGTGAAGACCGCCTCCCGGGCCCTCGGGGGCGAGCCCCGGGTGGCCCCGGAGACCCGGTCGCGGGTGCGCGACGCCGCCGACCAGCTCGGCTACCGGCTGAACGGGGTGGCCCGCGAGCTCCGTCGCGGCGCGAGCACCTCCACGCTGGTGGGCCTGCTCATCGGCGACCTCGCGAACCCCTTCTACTCCCGGCTGGCCGGGGGCCTGGAGCGCGACCTGCGCATGCGGGGCCTCCAGTTGATCACCGCGAGCACCGACGAGGATCCGGAGTGGGAGCGGCGGCTCGCCGACGCGCTGCTGGAGCGGCGGGTCCGCGGCCTGGTGATCGCCTCGACCGCGACCGAGCACGCCCACTTCGCGGCCGAACACCGCCACGGCATCCCGTTCGTGTTCGTGGACCGGCCGCCGGTCGAGCTCACGGCGGACACCGTGCTGCTGGACAACCACCACGGCGCCCGGCAGGCCGGCGCCCACCTGACCGCGGCCGGCCACCGGCGCATCGGCGTGGTGGGCGACCTGGCCCGCCTGAGCACCCACCGGGACCGGCTGGACGGCTTCGCCGAGGCCATGCGCGCGGTCGGCGTGACGAACTGGGCGGACTACCTGGTGGAGAACGCGCACGACGTCGCCGCCGCCGAACGGGCCGTGCTCGGGCTGCTGGGCCGCGCCGCCCCGCCGACCGCCCTGTTCACCATGAACAACCGGATCACGCTGGGCGCCCTGCGGGCCCTGCGGAATCACCCCGCCCCGCCCGCGCTGGTGGGCTTCGACGAGGTGGACGTCGGCGACGTCCTGGGCGTGAGCGTCGTGGCGCACGACCCGGAGGACATGGGCCGCCGGGCGGCCGGGCTGCTGCTCGACCGGATCGACGGCCATCGCGGCCCGGCTCGCCAGGTGGTGATCCCGACCCGGCTGCTGGCCCGCGGCTCGGGCGAGCGGTCGCCCGCCCCGCCCTCGCCCTAGTCCCCATTGACACACACCTCCCTGGGCTCTACACAGGACGGTGACACCTGTCGATGACAACGATGTCACGCAGGGTCGTCCGCGCCTAAGGAGGATCGCCTCATGCTCCGATCAGGCCCGTCCCGTCCGCTCACCCTGGTGGCCACCGCCGTCACCGCAGCGTCCGCACTCGTCGCGGTCGCCTCGCCCGCCGCCGCGGCGCCGCTCAACCTCACCCCGTACGTGAACCCGTTCATCGGCACCGACGACAGCAACGCGCCGAACCCCGTCGGCGGCGGCGCTGGCGGCAGCACCGTGCCCGGCCCCGTGCAGCCCTTCGGCATGGTGCAACTGAGCCCGGACACCCCCACGGCCTCACCGTCCGGCTACCGCTTCGGCGACACCCAGATCGAGGAGTTCAGCCTCACCCACTTCAACGGCGCCGGCTGCGCCAACAACGAGGACCTCGGGATCCTGCCCGTCACCGGCGCGCTCGGCGCCTCGCCGGGCACCTCGTGGACCTCCTACCGCGCCACCCAGGACAAGGCACAGGAACAGGCCCGCCCCGGCTTCTACCGGGCCGTGCTCAGCAACTACGGCAACACCCGGGTGGAGGCGTCGGCCACCCGGCGCAGCGCCGCCCTGCGCCTGACCTATCCCGCGACGAGCACCGCGCGGGTGCTGATCAACACCAGTCGCAGCGCCACCGGCAACCGCGCCGGCTCCATCCAGATCAGCGGCTCCACCGTGACCGGCAGCGTCACCGGCGGCGGCTTCTGCGGCAACAGCAGGACGTACCAGATCTTCTACCGGATGGAGTTCGACCGCGCACCGAGCGGCGTCGGCACCTGGCTCGGCGGCACCGTCACCGCCGGCTCCACGAGCGCCAGCGGCACCAACTCCGGCGGCTACCTGACCTTCGACACCTCCGGCGACCCGGTCGTGCAGGTCAAGGTCGGCATCTCCTTCGTCAGCCCGGCGGGCGCGCAGGCCAACCTCGCCGCCGAGCAGTCCGGCTTCGCCTTCGACACCGTCCGCGCCGACGCCGACGCCCAGTGGAACGCGATCCTCAACCGCGTGCAGGTCACCGGCGGGGCCGCCGCCGACCTGCAGAAGTTCTACACCGCGCTGTACCGCGTGTTCATCAACCCCAACCTGGCCAGCGACGTCGACGGGCAGTACCGCGGCTTCGACAACGCCGTCCACACCGCCGGCCACCCGGTCTACCAGAACTACTCCGGTTGGGACATCTACCGGTCCTGGGCCGCGCTGATCGCCTTCCTCGCGCCCGCCGAGGCGACCGACATCGCCCGGTCCATGGTGCTCGACGGCCAGCAGGGCGGCCTGCTGCCGAAGTGGTCGCACAACCACAACGAGGCCTTCGTCATGACCGGCGACCCCGGTCCCATCATCGTCGACAGCATGTACCAGTTCGGCGTACGCGGGTTCGACACCGCGGCGGCGCTGGCCCTCATGAAGAAGAGTTCCGCCGGCGGCACCACCCAGGGCAGCCCGATCCGCGGCCGGCAGAGCGGCTACGTCCAGCGCCACTACATCGACGGCGACCCGTCGGACTCGCTGGAATACTCCGCCAGCGACTTCGCCGTGGCCCAGTTCGCCCGGGCCCTGGGCGACACCGCCACCTACGACACGCACATGGCGCGGGCGCAGTGGTGGCGCAACACGTTCAACCCCGAGTCGGGCTACGTCCACCCGCGCAACGCCGACGGCACCTGGCCGTGGCCGCTCGACCCGGCCAGCCAGTCGAACTTCGTCGAGGGCAACGCCTCGCAGTACACCTGGATGGTCCCCTACAACCTCGCCGCCCTGATCGACCTCATGGGTGGGCGGCAGACCGCCGTCCAGCGGCTCGACCACCACTTCACCCAGACCAACGGCGGCCAGTCGCAGCCGTACTTCTACATCGGCAACGAGCCGGAACACGGCGTCCCCTGGGCCTACCACTTCGCCGCGGCCCCGGCCGGCACCAGCGCCGCGGTCCGGCGGATCATGAACGAGTCGTTCACCACGGGCCCCGGCGGCCTGCCCGGCAACGACGATCTCGGCGCCACCTCCGCCTGGTACGTCTGGTCCGCCCTCGGCATGTATCCGCCCACCCCGGGCGCGGACACCCTCGCCTTGCACGGCCCGATCTTCCCGTCGGTCCTCGTCGACCGGCCGGCCGGTGACGTCCAGATCACCGCCGCCAACGCCGGCCAGGGGAACCAGTACGTGCAGAGCCTCGCCGTCAACGGGGCAACGACCCAGCGCACCTGGCTGCGCTACGGCGACCTCGCGGGCGGCGCCACCCTGTCGTACACGATGGGAGGCGCGCCCTCCTCGTGGGGCACGAACCCCGCCGACGTCCCGCCGTCGTTCACCGACGGGGCCACCCCGCCGGCCGCCGCACCGGAGCTGGGCGCCAACCTGGCCGCCGGCAAGCCGGCCACCGGCTCGGCCGCGTGCAACACCGCCGAGGGGCCGGAGAAGGCGTTCGACGGCCGCCTGGGCAGCGCCAGCAAGTGGTGCTCGCTCGCCTCCGGCACGAAGTTCCTCCAGGTCGACCTCGGAGCGAACCGGACCGTCGGGTCCTTCGTGGTCGAGCACGCCGGGCTCGGCGGGGAGAACACCGGCTGGAACACCGGTGCGTTCACCATCCAGACCAGCACCGACGGGAGCGCCTGGACGACCCGCGCCACCGTGACCGGCAACCGCGCGAGCCGCACCTACCACCCCGTCCCCGCCACGACGGCCCGGTACGTCCGGCTCACCGTCACCACGCCCACCAACAACGGCAACACCGCCGCCCGGATCGGTGAGTTCGAGGTGTACGGCACGGCGGGCGCGACCAACCTGGCGCTGAACCGGCCCGCCACCGCCGACTCGCAGTGCGCGAGCACGGAGGGGCCCGAGAAGGCCGTCAACGGCAGCACCTCCGGCGGCAACTCCGACAAGTGGTGCGCGACCGGCGGCACGAAGTCGCTCCGCATCGATCTGGGCGCCGCCCACCACCTCCAGTCGATCACCGTCCACCACGCCGCCGCCGGTGGCGAGGATCCCGCCTGGAACACGCGGGACTTCGACCTGCAGGTCTCCCCCGACGGGGTGACGTGGACGACCGTCGCCCAGGTCCGGGGCAACACGGCGGGCGTGAGCAGCCACCCGATGTCCGTCGACGGCCGGTACGTGCTGGTGAAGGTGCTCACCCCCACCCAGACCACCGATCCGGCCGCCCGCCTCTACGAGGTCGAGGTCTTCGGCACCTGACCGCGGCGCGTCCCGCGTCGGCCGGTGCCCGCGGGCACCGGCCGACGCCGGAGCGGAAAAGGGCGTGCGGTTCGGGCGGTGGTCGCTCTACGGTGCCCGGCGTGAACCTGGACATCGTGAGCCTGGCGGAGCGCCCCGACCTGGCGCCGCTGCTCGACAAGGATTTCGACGGCGCCTGGCCGCAGTTCATGCTCTGGGACCCGATGGGCTCCGTGTACTACAGCGTGGCCGACGACCTCTACCCGGAGTTCGTCTTCGCCGCCGTCGACCCCGCCGATCCGGGCCGCGCCGTCGCCCGGGCGTACGCCGTCCCGCTGCGCTGGACGGAGGACGAGCTGCCCGACGGCGGCTGGGACCGGATGATCCAGCGGGCCGCGATCAACCGGCTCACCGGCGCCACCCCGAACCTGGTCTCCGCCCTGGAGATCTGCGTGCGGCCGGACCGGCGCGGCGGCGGGGTGTCCGGGTTGATGCTCGCGGCGATGCGCGAGGCGGTCGCCCGGCAGGGCTTCGACACCCTCGTCGCGCCGGTGCGCCCGAACGGCAAGGCCGCCGTCCCCGACCTGCCGATGACCGAGTACGCGGCCCGGGTGCGCCCCGACGGCCTGCCGGTCGACCCGTGGCTGCGGGTACACGTCCGGGCCGGCGGGGTGATCGAGCGGGTGGCGCCCCGGTCGATGGCGGTCACCGGCACCCTGGCCGACTGGCGGGGGTGGACCGGCCTGCCGTTCGACACCAGCGGGCCGGTGCACGTGCCGGGCGCGCTGGCGCCGGTGCTGGTCGACGTGGCGCACGACCACGCCGCGTACGTCGAGCCGAACGTGTGGGTGCGGCACCGGCTGTGAGGGGCAAGCGGTCAGGCCGGCCAGGCGTGACCGATCCCGTCGAGCAGGAGGACGACGCCCTCGGTGGCCGCCTCCCGGTCCCGGGAGATCTCCCGGTATTCCGGCGAGGTGGACCACCGCTCGAAGTCCTCGCGGTTGTCGAAGGACATGAGCACGACCTTCTCGTGGGGCCAGCTCCCCTCGACCACCCGCGGGGACGCGTCGGCGGCGAGCAGCCGGCCGCCGTGCCGGGCCAGGACGGGCAGGAAGGCGGCGACGTACCGGTCGTAGCGCTGCCGGTCGTGGACGGTGATCTGCGCGAGGGCGTAGACGGTCACCGACCCAGGCTACTCACCGGTACGCGCCGCCGGTGTCCCCCGGCCCGGTGGCGGAGGCCGCCTACCGGCCGACCGTGCGGACGGTGAAGTTGCGGAACGAACCGACCGCGCCCTGGCCGAAGGCCCGTTCGGCGGGCGGGATGGAGACGCTGTAGGGCGCGTACCGCGGGTCGCAGACGCCCGGGCCGGTGGCGTCCGGCGGGGTGCAGCCGTACTGGAACGGGAACGCGTCGAGCAGGCTGAACAGGCCGTGCGCCATGGAGAACGACCGGATCTTCCCGGCCAGCGGCTCGCCGGCGCCCAGCGACGGGTACGTGCCGGTGTAGGCGACGCCCTGCCGGTCCAGCGGCACGCCCACCTGCCCGACCCGCGCGACCTCCACGCCGTCCAGCAGGTACGTCACGCTGGCGTGCCCGCCGGCCTCGCGGTAGCGGATCGCGGCCCGGTGCGGCACGCCCGGCGTGATCGGCACCTCCCGGATGATCTGCGTGTACGCCCGGTCCAGACCGACCTCATCGGCGTCCGGGCAGTCCGGGTTGGTGGTGTTGCCGGTGACCGTGCTGGGCAGCCGCTCGATCAGCGGGAACGCGCGGGTGCCGGAGACGAACCAGTCGAAGAGCTGCCCGGTGCAGAAGTCGATCATGTTGAGCACGACGGCCGCCTGCTGCCCCTCCAGGACCGCGCCGGCGTAGGGGCGGGCGGCCGGGCCGGCGACGGCGGCGGAGCCGGGCGGCCCGTACCGGCCGTGCACCACGTGCCCGCCGGTCGCGCCCGGGGTGCGCGCCGTGATGTCCACGGAGAACTCGACCGATCCCTGCCGGGGCACCGGGAAGGTGCGGTTGCTGACCGCCATGTACTTGAGATGGTCGTAGACGCTGTAGTCCACACCGGTCTTGAACGGCACGTCGCTGACCGTGAGCACCCCGGCGTCGACGGCGCGGGTCGCCCCGTCCAGCGGGCCGTAGATGTTCGACCACTTCCGTTCGTACTCGGCCAGGTCCGCCGAGTCGTAGTGCACGACCCTCGGCCGCGACCCCGGCGCCGCCGCGACGGCCGGCGACGCCACTCCCGGACCCCCCACCACCAGCACGACCGTTGCCGCGCCCAGCAACCGGCGTAACCCGTCCTGTCTGCGCACGTCGTCCTCCCTGCGTTGATGCTCGGGAGCCGCGCCGGCAGTGGCGGCCCCCACCTCGAACCATCGTCCGAGGTGGATGCCGTCGCGACATCCACCGCACGGCGCGGCCGGCCGGCCTGGACGGCGGGCCGCCCTGCCAGGGCGGTGTCGTCCGGACGACGCCAGGATCCGCCACCGTGGACCGTCGGATCGCGAGCCGCCCCGGCCCGGGAGCTGTCAACTACCCGAACCGCCCTGGCCATACCGCCGCTGAGCTGCGGATACTGGACGCAGAGGCCAGCGGTCGCGCTGTGCCGGTTGGGGGGCAGCCACCATGATCGACGAGCAGACCCAACCCGAGAGCACACCGCAGTTTCCGCCGCCGCCACCCGGCGGCGGGAGCGGCGGAAGCGGCGGGAGCGGCGGGAGCGGCGGGTCCACCGTGCCCACCGCGGTGTGGCAGGTCCGGGTGCGCACCAAGCTCGACGACCTGCACCAGCAGCTGAGCGGCCTGGAGGCCGCCGGCGCCGCGAGTCCGGACCGGGTCGCCGGGCTACGCACCCAGCTGTCCGGGGTGGAGTCCGTGCTCGGCCGCAGCGGGGTGGTCGAGTGGCTGCGCGGCGGCCACCTGGAGTACGCCTGGCAGACCATCCACTCGGTGGAACGCGCCATGGTGGGGCTGCGGACGCCGGCGGAGCTGCTCGGCCTGCTGCCGGCGTACCAGGGCGCGGCCGCGCAGTTCCTCAAGGCCGACGAGAAGGTGCTCACCGACTTCGACGCGTCGACCGACGCCGCGGCGCCGGCACTGTTCCAGGCCAAGGTGCAGGCGCTGCTGCTGCGCTACCACTCGGTGTCGGACGAGTTCCACGAGTCGGTGCGCCGGTTGCGCAACCGGATGCTGGGGCTGTCGGTCTTCGCGCTGGTCGCCGAGGCGCTGATGGTGCTGGTGCAGTGGCGCAGCCGGGACGTGCAGCTGCTCAAGGCGCCGACCGACGCGGCCGGCGTGCCGGCCTGGCGGCTGCTCGTCTTCGTGCTCATCGCCGGGGCGCTCGGGGCGTTCATCAGCGCCCTGCCCTCGATGATCACCTCGCGCTCCGGCGGCCTGCCCTACAAGCTGCCCTTCCAGCAGGGCCTGCTGAAGCTGGCGATCGGCCCGCTCGTCGCGGTCGTCGGGATCATGCTGGTGATCGGCGGTCTGGTGGAGACCACGGTGAACAGCACCGCCGCCCTGCTGGGCGTCGCCATCGTCTTCGGCGCCGGGCAGCAGGCGGTGACCGCGTTCGCGGACCGCCGGGCGTCGGAGCTGCTCACCCCGGTCACGAAGGGCTGACCGGCGACGGGGGCGAGCCGCCTCCGGCCTGGGTAGCCTGAAGCGCATGATCTTCATTACCGCGAAGTTCCGGGTCCGGCCCGAGGACGCCGACCGCTGGCCGCAGATCGCCGCGGACTTCACCGAGGCCACCCGGGCCGAACCCGGCTGCCTCTGGTTCGACTGGTCCCGCAGCCTCGACGACCCGACGGAGTACGTGCTGGTCGAGGCGTTCCGCGACGACGACGCGGGCGCCGCGCACGTGCGGTCCGCGCACTTCCGCGAGGCGCAGCGCACCCTCCCGCCGCACCTGGCCGAGACGCCCCGGATCGTCAACACGACCCTGCCGCAGCAGGACTGGTCCCGGCTCGGCGAGATGGCCGTCCCCGACGGCGACTGACACCGGGACGACCCCTCAGCACACCTGCTCGCCGGCCGCCTCCGCCCGGCCGACGGCCGCCGGCAGCAGGTGGCGCACCACGGGCGCGCCGTCGGACAGCTCCCGCGCCCGGTCCTCCGCCTCCCGGTCGGCCTCGGTCAGCCGGCCGCCGTGCTGGCGCAGGTGCTCGTCCCAGGAGGGCACCAGGTAGACCTCGCTGAACTGGTCGGGCGTCTCGCCGGCGCGGAAGAGCCCCCACCGCATCGCCCCGGTGCGCTGCCGCGACCCGCGGACGTGGTCCATCGCGCCGAGGAACTCCGCCTCCCGCTCGGGCGGGACCGTGTAGGTGACCGTCACCAGCACCGGCCCGACCCGGGGATCCGGTTGGAGCGCGAGCGCCAGGGGCGGTCGGTAGGCGGTCGGGTCCCGGGTCAGACCGCGCAGGTCGGGCAGCGGCCAGATCTGCGACGTCACCGCACCGATCAGCATGAGGGCGGCCGCCACCGCGAAGGCGGCGACCAGCCCGGCGAGGTCGGCCACCACGCCCCAGAGCAGCGCCCCGACGGCCTGTCCGCCGCCCTGCACCACCTGGTAGACGGCCAGGCCGCGGGCGCGTACCCAGCCGGGGAGGAAGAGCTGGACCTCGGCATTGACGTTGGAGAGCACGGTCACCCAGGCCAGCCCGGCCGGCAGCAGGGCGACCAGCACCACCGGGACGCTCCGGACCGTCCCCACCAGGATCAGCGTCACCCCGTACACCGCCCCGGCCAGCAGCAGGAACTGGTTGGGCTTCATCGCGGTGCGGGTCCACGACAGCAGCAGCCCACCGAGGATGGCGCCCACCCCCAGGGCGGCCAGCAGCAGGCCGTACCCGCCGGAACCCAGGCCCAGCCGCCGGCTCGCCACCAGCGGCAGCAGCGCCCACAGGGCGCTGGCGGGGATGATGAACACCAGCGCCCGGCGCAAGAGCCGGCGCACCGTCGGCGAGTGCCGCACGTAGCGGCCGCCGGCGCGCAGCGCGGCGGTGAAGCGCTCGGGCACCTCGACGGCCCGGGCGCTGCCGGAACGCCACCGGAACAGCGCCAGCGCGAAGATCAGGTAGGCCACCGCGTTGAGTCCGAAGACCGGGGCCACGCCCACCCGGGCGATCAGCACGCCGGCGGCGGCCGGCCCGACGGCGCGGGCCGCGTTGACGCTGATCGCCCCGAGCGCGGAGGCCGCCCGGAGCTGCTCGCGGGGCACCAGCTCGGGGATGATCGAGGCCCAGGCCGGCAGGGTCAGCGCCTGCCCGACGCCGAAGGCGAAGGTGAGGGTGAGCAGCAGCGCCGGCGGCATGTGCCCCGCCGCCGTGAGCAGCGTCAGCGCCACGGCCACCGCCACCAGGAACAGCTGTACGGAGATCAGCAGGTGCCGGCGGTCGAAGGTGTCCGCGAGCGCACCCGACGGCAGCGCGAGCAGCAGCATCGGCAGCAGGCTGGCGGTCTGCACCAGGGCGACCAGCGTGGAGGCGTTGGCCTGGTGCACCAGCAGCCACTGCGCGCCGACCGTCTGCATCCAGGTGCCGATGTTCGCCGCGAGCAGGGCGAACCACAGGTTGCGGTAGACCGCGGTGCGCAGCGGCGACCAGGCCGAGAACGACTGCTCGGCGGTGGCGTCCGTGGTGGCGGTCACCGTCCCATGCCTCTCCCCCGTGTCGCCGCCCCGCGCGAGTCCGCGCTCCTCTGCCGCCGCCGGGTTCCCGGTGACGGCGGTTCCACACGCCGGCCGACCGTCCGGGTGTGGGGCCGGGATAAGCGGGAAAGGCACGCCGGCCTGTCGGTGCCCGCCCTCCCACTCCACGGGAGCGGTCACCGACACCTTCTCGAACACGGGGTGACGACGTATGACACGAGAGACGACCATGGGGGTCCGCTCGGTGACCGACAATCTCGGGATCCAGCGGGCGACCAAGGACCAGCGGTCGGAGGGACTGGCCCGCTTCCTGGGCTGGTTCAGCCTCGGCCTCGGCGTGACCGCGCTCGCGGCGGGGTCACGGGTGGCCCGGGCAGCCGGCGTGGACGACTCGCGCACGGCCCGGACGGTGTTGCGGGCCGCCGGGGTCCGGGAGATCGGCCACGCGGGGGTGCTCCTGGTGCCGCGGCGGGCGGGGCTGGGGACCTGGACCCGGGTGGCGGGCGACGTGCTGGACCTGGCCGCCACCGGCCGGGCGTACCGCAACCGGTGTGGCGACCGGCGCCGGCGGGCCGGTCTCACCCTCGCCGTCCTGGGTGGGATCACCGCCGTCGACCTCTACGCCTCGGTGCGCGCCATCCGTAACCGGCGGATCAGCCCGGAGGGCTTCGCGCACGGTTCCGTGACGGTCAACCGCACGCGCGAGGAGGCGTACCGCTTCTGGCACGACTTCGAGAACCTGCCGCGATTCATGTACCACCTCCAGTCGGTGACCAGCACCGGCCCGCGACGCTCCCGCTGGTCGGCGAAGGCGCCGGGCGGCCGGACCGTCGAGTGGGAGGCGGAGATCGTCGACGAGCGCCCCGACGAGTTCATCCGGTGGCGCTCCGTGGACGGCTCCCGGGTGCCCAACTCCGGCATCGTCCGGTTCACCCCGGCCGCGGGCGGCAACGGCACCGAGGTGCGGGTGGAGCTGGAGTACGCGGTGCCCGGCCGCCGGGTGGGCACGCTGGTCGCGAAGGCGTTCGGCGAGAACCCGCAGCAGCAGATCTGCGACGACCTGCGGCGGTTCAAGCAGGTCATCGAGACCGGCGAGCTGACCCGGTCGGACGGGACGCCCGACGGCACGAGCGTCCAGAACCAGGCGAAGCAGCGGCCGGCGCGCCCGCTGGCGAGCTACCGGATCGCGTGAGGGAGGCACCGTGAAGGCCAACTGCTGGATGGCGCCGAACCGGGTGGCCGTCGAGGAGGTACCGGATCCGAAGATCCTCAACCCGCGTGACGCGGTCGTCAAGGTCACCTCGGCCGCGATCTGCGGATCCGACCTGCACCTGCTCGACGGATTCATCCCGGCCATGAAGCGCGGCGACGTGCTGGGCCACGAGTTCATGGGCGAGATCGTCGAACTAGGCTCCGGGGCGCGGGACGGGCTGCGCGTCGGCGACCGGGTGGTCGTCGGCTTCCCCATCGCCTGCGGGGACTGCGCCTCGTGCCAACGCGGCCTCTACTCGGTCTGCGAGAACTCCAACCCGAACGCGGCGATCGCCGAGACCGCCATGGGCCACGCCCCCGCCGGCATCTTCGGCTACTCGCACCTCATGGGCGGGTACGCGGGCGGGCAGGCCGAGTACGTCCGGGTGCCGTACGCCGACGTCGGGGCGCTCAAGATCGAGGACGGCCTGCCGGACGAGCAGGTGCTGTTCCTGTCCGACGTGCTGCCCACCGGTTACATGGCCGCCGAGATGGGCGACGTCAAGCCCGGGGACGTGGTGGCGGTCTGGGGCGCGGGACCGGTCGGCCAGTTCGCCGCGGTGAGCGCCTTCCTGCTCGGCGCCGAACAGGTGGTCGTCATCGACCGGTTCCCGTACCGGCTGCGGATCGCGCGGGACAAGGCCGGCGCGGAGACGATCAACTACGAGGAGACCGACGTCCTGGACACGCTGCGCGAGATGACCGCCGGCCGCGGGCCGGACGTCTGCATCGACGCCGTCGGCATGGAGGGGCACCACGCCTCGGCGGCGTTGCACGCGTACGACCGGGCGAAGCAGGCGGTGAAGGCGGAGACCGACCGGCCGCACGCGCTGCGCGAGGCGATCCTGGCCTGCCGCAACGGCGGCACCGTCTCGGCCATCGGGGCGTACGGCGGGTTCATCGACAAGTTCCCGATGGGGTCGTTCATGAACCGGTCGCTGACTCTGCGCTCCGGGCAGGCCCACGTGCAGCGCTACATGCGCCCCCTGCTGGAGCGCATCTACAAGGGTGAGATCGACCCGAGCTTCATCATCACCCACACCATGCGCCTCGACGACGCGCCGCACGGCTACGACATCTTCAAGAACAAGCAGGACGACTGCCTGAAGGTGGTGCTCAAGTCCTGAAAATTTCTGCCGATCATCGCGCTCAATATTGAAGCTTGTTTGCGTCAACGGTTACCCTCCGAAGAAGTGATCCACTATCCACCTTGGAGGGTTCGGACCATGCGCAAGCTCATGTCGGCGGTCGGTGCGGGGGCGTTGCTGACGGCGGGACTGGTCGTCGGCGCCGCACCGGCGCAGGCGGCGGCCTGCACCCTGGTGCAGTCCGAGATCTACAACGGGGCCAACATCATCGCCTGGGCCCGTGGCCTGGAGGGCTGCTCCGGCGACGTCTACTGGGAGATCCAGTCCGGCGACGGCGGCGGCTGGCAGGTCACCGAGAGCGGCACGACGCACTACGACAACCAGGTCGGCAGCTACTACGGCGACGTCGAGCTGCCGTGCTACCTGCGGCTGTACGCCAAGTTCGGCACGCAGGAGAAGCTCACCCAGCCGGCGCGCAACAACAACTGCGCGGGCTGACCGGCCGGGCCGGGCGGGGGACGCTCCCGGCATCCCCCGCCCGGCGCGCTCAGGGAATGGTGAGGCCGTACGCGGCGAGGACCTCCGTGATCGGCTGGTAGTAGCTGGTGCCCCCGGAGGAGCAGTTGCCGCTGCCGCCGGAGAGGATCCCGATCACCGTGCCGGTCGACGCCACGTAGAGCGGGCCGCCGCTGTCGCCGGGCTCCGCGCAGATGTTGGTGCGGATCAGCCCGGACACGGCGCCCTCGGCGTAATTGACGGTCTGGTTCAGGCCGGTGACCGAGCCGCACCGCACGCCGGTGGTGGCGCCGCTGCGGCAGACCGCCTGGCCGACGTACGCGTTGCCGGCGCCGTTGATGGTGACCTGGCCGGGATAGGTGTACACCGCGCTGGGGTGGGCGATCGTGCCGGTGTAGCGGACCACCCCGTAGTCGTTGCCGGGGAAGCTGGTGCCGGTCCGGCTGCCGAGCACGGTGGTGCGGGCGCTGTCGGCGTACCAGGTGCCGGCCAGGTTGGTGCAGTGCCCCGCGGTGACGAGGTACCAGGTGCTGCCGCTGCGGACGTTCGCGCCGAGCGAGCAGCGGCCTCCCCCACCGTAGATCGCCTGGCCGCCGGCGATCAGGGTGCGCAGCCGGCCGGGTTCGTGCCGGAGTACCGCGCCGGCCCGGGCGGCGGTGCGCCGCAGGGCGGCGAGCTCGGCGCCGGTGACGGTGTCGTCGACGGTGAGCGTCAGCCGGCCGCCGGCCGGGTCGATCCCCCAGGCGGTGCCGGCGGTACGCACCGCGGCGAGCCCGGTGGGCGTGGTGTCCGGGGCGGCGCCGGCCCGGGCGGCGGTCGGGCTGCCGGCGAGCAGCGCGGCCAGGGCGAGGACGGCGAGCGATCGGCGCATACGGGATACCTCCATCGTCAGCGGTCGATGCATGTCCAGCATCCGCCGCGACCAGCGCCGGTTCAACCCTCCGGTCCGGGCCGCCGCTCCCGCCGGAGGCCGCCGGGCTCCGGAAATTTCGGGCCGTCGGGCGGCACCCGCGCCCGCCTGCCGCCACGCGCCACCGACCATTGCCCCGCCCATCGAAGGCGTTAAGTTTTCGGAAGGGTTCCGGTAGTCTCGCTCCAGAGATTCGCTTCGATCAACTCACGGTGGCGGGGAGAGCCCTCCCCACCCCGCGCGGCCTCCGGGCGGCCGCGCACCGAGCCGAGCACCGTGGCGGGCAGTGGTCGGAGCGGCTGTCCACACCGATACGGCTAGGAGAGGCTTTCAGATGGACAAGGTGCTCGCCCGCGGCAGTGGGAGCATGAGCGCGGCAGCCCGGTCGCGCCCCCGGACCGCGGTGGTGTCGATGTTGGCCGGCGTCGCGATGATCGCCACGACGGTGGCGGTGGCGACCAGCGCCAGCGCCGGTACGACCCTCGGGGCGTCGGCCGCCGAGAAGGGCCGCTACTTCGGCACCGCGGTGGCCGCGAACAAGCTGTCGGACGCCACGTACGTCGGCATCCTGAACCGCGAGTTCAATATGGTCACCCCCGAGAACGAGATGAAGTGGGACGCCACCGAGCCGTCCCAGGGCCAGTTCAACTACACCAACGCCGACCGGATCGTCAGCCACGCGCAGGCCAACGGCATGCGGGTCCGCGGCCACGCGCTGGCCTGGCACTCGCAGCAGCCGGGCTGGGCGCAGAACCTGTCCGGCAGCGCCCTGCGGCAGGCGATGGTCAACCACATCACCCAGGTCGCCACCCACTACAAGGGCAAGATCTACGCCTGGGACGTGGTGAACGAGGCGTTCGCCGACGGCGGTGGCGGCCGCCGCGACTCCAACCTCCAGCGCACCGGCAACGACTGGATCGAGGTGGCCTTCCGCACCGCCCGCGCCGCCGACCCGGCCGCCAAGCTCTGCTACAACGACTACAACACCGACAACTGGACCTGGGAAAAGACGCAGGCCGTGTACAACATGGTCAAGGACTTCAAGGCACGTGGCGTGCCGATCGACTGCGTCGGCCTCCAGTCGCACTTCAACAGCGGCTCGCCGTACCCCGGCAACTACCGCACCACCCTGCAGAACTTCGCCGCCCTCGGCGTGGACGTGCAGATCACCGAGCTCGACATCGAGGGCTCCGGCAGCACCCAGGCCACCACCTACGGCAACGTCGTCAAGGACTGCCTGGCCGTGTCCCGCTGCACCGGCATCACCGTGTGGGGCATCCGGGACAGCGACTCCTGGCGGGCCAGCGGCACCCCGCTGCTCTTCGACGGCAACGGCAACAAGAAGCCGGCGTACACGGCGGTGCTCGACGCGCTGAACGGGGGCGGCAGCACCCCGCCGCCCACCACCCCGACGAGCACGCCGCCCACCAGCAACCCGCCGACCACGCCGCCGCCGTCGGGCAACGGCTGCACCGCATCGTTCACCACCAACCAGTGGCAGGGCGGCTTCGTCACCACCGTCCGGGTCACCGCCGGCGCCTCCCCGCTCAACGGGTGGGCCGTCGGGCTGACGCTGCCGGCCGGCGCGAGCCTGGTCAACACCTGGAACGCCCAGCCGAGCGGCACCAGCGGCGCGCTGACCTTCCGCAACGTCGCCTACAACGGCCAGGTCGGCGCGGGCGGCAGCACCGAGTTCGGTTTCCAGGGCACGGGCACCGCCCCCTCCGGCGCCCCCACCTGCACCGCGGGCTGACCGATCCCGGGCCCGGCGCGGGTGCGGCCGCGCCGGGCCACCGCCGCCCCGGTGGCCGGTGGTCAGTCCTCCGGCTCCGGCCCGAGCAGCCGGATCTCCTCGATGTCGATGGCCGCCTGGAGCTGCCGCAGCACCGCGTCGTCGATCTGGTTGCTGTTGCGCAACCGGGTGACCTCCTGCCGCTTGCGGTCCAGCACGCCGAGGCGCAGGCGCCGGGTCATCTCGCGCTCCTCGTCGACCTGGTCGCTGCGTGGGGACCGGACGTCGTCCAGGTGGTCCTGGTAGTCGGCGCGGAGCCGGTCCACGGTGTCCGAGTCGGCGCCCAGTTCGGCGGCGACCTCAGGGAGCGCGTCCAGGGCGGCCTCGGTGGCCCGGATCCGGGCCCAGCGCACCTCGTCCTCCCGCTCCCGATCTCCCATGAGGCCGGCCCAGCTGACCACGGCCGGCAGGGTGGTGCCCTGCACCAGCATGATCAGCACGATCACCACCACGGTGACGAAAATGATCAGGTCGCGTTCGCGCACCGGAGATCCGTCGTGCGCGGTGACCGGCACGGCCAGCGCGGCGGCGAGCGAGACCGCGCCCCGGAACCCGGCCCAGCCGGCGGCGGTGCGGACCCGGACGTCGAAGCGGCGGGCGCGGCGGGACTCCCGGCGGTCCAGGCCCTGCAACCCGCCCACCGACAGCTGCACCCAGATCATGCGGGTGGCGGCCACGACCAGGACGATCAGCACCGCGATGCCGAACGACTCCAGCGGCGAGTGACTGGTGATGCTGCGCAGCGACCGGGGCACCTGCATGCCCAGCAGCACGAAGAGGCTGCCGTTGATCATGAAGGTGGAGAGGTCCCAGAACGCGTACGCGGTGATCCGGGAGCGGGCCCGGATCACCCGGGGCCCCGCGTAGGAGAGCACCAGGCCGGCGACCACGACCCCGAGCACCCCGCTGGCGTGCACCGCGTCGGCGAGCAGGAAGGCGACGAAGGGAGTGAGGATGCTGAGCCCGCCCTCGCGCATCGGGTCGTCGACGTGCTTGCGGATCAGGACGACCACGGCACCCACGAGCAGGCCCGCGAGGACCCCGCCGAGCGCCTTGCCGACGAACTGGCCGCTCAGCTCGAACGCGTTGGGCACCGCCCCACCGGCGATCACCCCGACGGCCACGGCGAAGAGGACCAGCGCCGTGCCGTCGTTGACGAGGCTCTCCGCGCGCAGCGTGGTGAGGATGCCGCGCGGCATCCGCTTGGCCAGGCCGGCCACGGCGGCGGCGTCGGTGGGCGCCAGCACCGCGCCGAGCACCCAGGCGGCGGCCGGCTCGACGCCGAGCGCCTGCGCGGTGTACGCCACGGCGACCATCGTGAGGATCACCAGCGCGACGGCGAGCAGGGAGATCACCAGGAGGTTGGCCCGGATCTCGCGGAGGCTGATGACCAGGCTCTCCCGGTAGAGGATCGCCGGGAGGAAGAGCAGCAGCACCACCTCGGGTTCGAGGATCACGTTGTCGAACATCGGCAGCAGGCCGAGCCCCGCGCCCATGGCGATGAGCAGCACGGGCGGGGCGACGCTGTACCGGCCGCCGATGGTGGTGCCGACGAGCACGGTGGCGCCGAGCACCGTGATCAGCACCAGTGCGCTCACGCCGTACCCCCGTCACCGTCCGCCGGACCCCACGGTGCCGCACGGCCGGACCGCGGCGGGGTGGAACGGCCGATCGCTACTCGAAGCGGGACGGGTCGCCGGCGCCGCGGCGCAGGATCTCCGGCTCCGGCCCGGACAGGTCGACCACGGTGGTCGGCTCCAGGCCGCAGTCCCCCGCGTCGACCACGGCGTCGACCAGGTGGTCGAGCCGTTCCTTGATCTCCCAGCCCTGGGTCAGCGGCTCCTCCTCGCCGGGGAGGAGCAGGGTGCTGGAGAGCAGCGGCTCGCCGAGTTCGGCCAGCAGCGCCTGGGTCACCGTGTGCTTCGGTACGCGGACCCCGACGGCCCGCCGCCGCGGGTCCTGCAGGCGCCGGGGCACCTCGGGGGTGGCCGGCAGGATGAACGTGTAACTGCCCGGGATGGCGGCCTTGACCTGCCGGAAGACCGCGTTGCTGAGCTTGACGAACTGGCCGAGCTGGGCGAAGTCGCGGCACACCAGCGTGAAGGGGTGCCGCTCGTCGAGCCGGCGGATCTCCCGGATCCGCTCGACCCCGGCACGGTTGCCGAGTTGACAGCCGAGGGCGTAGCAGGAGTCCGTCGGGTACGCGATCAGGCCGTCGCCGCGCAGCAGGTCCACGACCTGCCGGAGCACCCGGGGCTGCGGATTGTCGGGGTGCAGGTCGTAATACCTCGCCACGCCGGTCAGCCTATGCCTGTCCACCGGGTGGGTGCGAACGAAGAAGATCGCGTGACCAGGTTTGCCGTGCGGGCGTTCTGGAAACAGAGGGGCGGCTCAACGAGGGGGGACCTGATCATGTCCGAAGCCAGTACAGACCGCGCCGATCGTCCGGCCGAGGTGACCGACCCGCTGCTGTGGGGCCTGTCCGCGGCGGTCGCCGATGCGCACCAGCCCGACGACGACCGGGTCTGCGCCAGCCCGAGCTGCGTCGGCGCGGCCTGGCCGTGCGCCGCCTGGGAGCGCGCGCAGGAGGGGCTGCGCGCCGCCCGGATGCCGCGCCCCGTGCCACCTGCCGCCGGCACGACCGCCGAGCCGGGCCAGGGCCCGTCGACCGGGTGGTCCGGCGGCGGGATGCGGGCCGTCCACGCGGAGCCGCTCGCCGTCACCGCCGCCTGACCGCGGCGCCGCGGCGGGCCGGCGGCGGTGATCAGGTCAAACGGCAACCTGCTGCCGGGGACCGACCGTACCGTGAGGTGAGGTGACAGGCGCACAATCCCGTGCGTCCGTGGCCGACCTGCCCCGCGCGGCATGCCGGCACGCGTCCGCCGCGCCGTGTGCCCGCCGCAACCGGAGGTGAGCCTGTGGCGCCCGTCCCGGCGGTTCGCACGCTTGGTGTGGAGGAGGAGTACCTCCTCCTGGATCCGGTCACCGGGCAGAGCCTGCCGGTGGCCGACCGGGTGCTCGCCGCGCTCTCCGGCCCGAGCCGGGAGCAGAGCCGGCAGGAGTTCCGGCACAGCATGGTCGAGATGGTGACGCCGATCTGTACGGACCTGGCCGAGCTGCGGGACCACCTGGTGATGCTCCGCCGGGCCGCGGCCGAGGCGGCCGCGGCGGCGGGGGCACGGCTGGTGGCGGTCGCGGCGACGCCGGTGTGCGAACCGCACCGCTCGGTGCCGGACAAGGACCGCTACCGCGCCATGTCGCACCGGTTCGGGCCCGTGGCGCACGACCCGGCGGTCTGCGGCTGTCACGTCCACGTCGGGGTGCCGGACCGGGAACTGGCCGTGCAGGTCTGCAACCACCTGCGGCCCTGGCTGCCGGTGGTGCAGGCGCTCACCGCCAACTCTCCCCTGTACGACGGGCGGGACACCGGGCACGCGAGCTGGCGCGCGGTCCAGTTCGACCGCTGGCCGAGCGTCGGGCCGACGCCGCACTTCGAGTCCGCCGCCGACTACGACCGGACGGTGCGGGAGCTCGTCGACGCCGGCATCATGCTGGACCCCCAGATGGTCTACTGGTACGCCCGACCGTCCGTCGCCTACCCCACGGTGGAGGTCCGCGTGGGGGACGTCTGCCCGACGGTGGACGACACCGTGCTGGTCGCGGCCCTGCTGCGGGCACTGGTCGCCACGACGGCCGAGGACGTGCGGGCCGGCCGGCCCGCGCCGCGGATCCGGGACTGCCTGGTGGCCGCCGCGCACTGGCGCGCCGCCCACGACGGCGTGGACGGGGACCTGGTCGACCTGCGGGCGGGCGGTTCCCGACCGGCCTGGGAGCTGATCGACGACCTGGTCGCCACCGTGACGCCCGCGCTGACCGCGTACGGGGACCTGGATGTGGTGACGCACCAGCTCGACCGGCTGCGCCGCGACGGCAACGGGGCGACCCGGCAGCGGCGGATCCTCACCGACACCGACGGGGACGTCCGGGCGGTCCTGGACGAGCTGGCCGCCCGGACCCTCGACGCCTGAGCGCCCGGGCGGTCAGACGGGCGGGATGCCGGACCGTCCGATCCGGGCCAGGTCGGGTTCTCCGCGGACCGTCCGGCTGGGCGGCGTCCCGCCCGGCCCGGTCGGCGCGACCGGCTCGGCCGGCTCGGTGCGCTCCTCGATCTCGGCGCTGCCGATCTCCCGCATCATGTCCGCGACGACGGCGAGCGCGGCGGCCTTGTCGGGATACTGCCGGCCGGTGGCGATGGCCTGGCCGTCGTCGTCCAGCAGGGTGAACCCGTAGGTGCCGGTGTCGGCGGCGGCGATGAGGAACTTCATCCCCGGCGCTTACCCGGCGGGCGGGCGGCGACACCCGGCGGGTCAGTCCCAGCGGGTGGCCGTCGCGGCGAACAGCTCGGGGTCGCTGGCCACCGGGATCACGCAGAGCAGGTGGCCGCCCGGCGCGCGCAGCACGTGGCAGTCGAGCCAGCGGGCGACCGGGGTGGCGCCGAGGCCGACCAGCCGTGCCACCTCGGCGGCCACGTCGTCGGTCTCGATGTCGAGGTGGTGGCGGGGCGCGTCGTCCACCGACTGCACGGCGGTGACCAGCCCGGGCACCACGTCGACCAGGTTGGTGAACTGGGGTTCGGCCGGGTCGGTGCGGGTCGGCGCGCCGAGCGCCGCGGACCAGAACCCGGTCGCCGACGCGGCGGCGTCGCGGGGCGCGTCGAGGATCAGGGCGTAGAGCCGGGAGCGGTGCATCCGCCGAGCTTAGCCACGACGGGCGTCGATGGCAGGGTCAGGCCGAGGGGCTGACCGCGCGCAGCCAGGCCTGGGCGATCAGGGCATGGCCGAACGGGGTGGGGTGCACCCCGTCGCGGGTCCACACCCGGCCGTCCACGCCGGCGGCCTGGAACAGCTCGTCGACCGCCACCCGGGTCGCCCCGAACTCGGCGGCCAGTTCGCGGACCACCGCGACCTTCGGGTCGAGGTCCTCCCGCCAGGCGTGCTGCGCGTCGTCCAGCGGAACGACGAAGGGCTCGACGAGGACCAGCCGGGCGCCCAGCGGCCGGGTGGCCTCGAGCACGTGCCGGTAGTCCCGGGCGAAGTCGGCGGCGCTGGTCGGGTCGTCGCGGGTGTAACGCCGCCAGGTGTCGTTGATGCCGATCAGCACCGACACCACCTGCGGGGCGAGGGCCAGGCAGTCGGGCTCCCAGCGGGCGCGCAGGTCACGTACGCGGTCGCCGCTGATCCCGCGGTTGAGGAACGTGGCCCCGTGGCGGGGATGGCGGGCCGTGAACCAGGCGGACGCCATCATGGCGTACCCGGTGCCGAGGTCGTCGCCGCAGGACCGGTCCCGGCCGGCGTCGGTGATGCTGTCGCCGATGAAGAGCACCCGGCCGCCGCGCGGCACCTCCACCGTCATCCGCCCGTCCCCCTCCGCGCCTCGGATTTTCCATGATCATGCCGTACGCCGGTCGCGGCCCGAGCGCCGGCCGACCCGCCGGGAAAAATCCGCCGTCCGGCTGTTGCGTTTCGCCGCCCGGGACCGATCACACATCCGTAGCAGCGCGGCGAACGGTGTGTGACAACCTCCCCAAGTTGGCCTGCAACGTTGCAATCGGCGCACAACCGGTGGTTGACTGCTGCACCATGCCAGAGCCGAAGATCACGGACAGGCCGGTTTTTTCGTGAGAAGCACGGACATCACGCGGCGGACCACCTGGCGGCAGCGCGCGGCCCGTTGGCTGGATCCCACCGTCGCCCGCTGGGACGTCGCGCCGCCGGAGACGCCCGAACCGCCGCCGCGGGAGGAACCCGGGCCCAGCCCGTGGCCCAACATCTGCGACCAGTTCGCCCTGCGGATCCTGGCCGCGGCGTACCAGATGGGCAGTCACCTGGAGGCCGTGGAGGCCGACGAGCAGGACCCGGAACGCCTGGAGCGGCTCTACCGCATCGACCACGCGAACACCCGGATCCGGCGGCACGCGGAGAACCTCCAGGTGCTGCTGGGCCGCCGGGTCGAGGACGCCGACCCGCAGACCGTCCCCCTGGTCGACGTCGTCCGGGCCGCCGCCTCCGCGGTCGAGCACTACCCGCGCATCCGGGTGGGCCACGTCGTCGAGCTGGCGGTGGTCGAGTTCGCGGCCGACGACGTGATCCGCGTGCTCACCGAACTGCTCGACAACGCCACCCGGTTCTCCCCGCCCACCGCGGCCGTGACCGTGTCGGCGTTCGTCACCGAGGACGGCGGCGTCCTGCTGCGGGTCGAGGACGCCGGGGTGGGCCTGCACCCCGACCACCTCACCCAGCTCAACGCGCTGCTCAGCGGCCGGCCGGCCACCCCCGTCACCCTCGACCCCGCGGCCCACCTCGGGCTCGCCGTGGTGGCCCACCTGGCCGTCGCCCACCAGCTGCGGGTCGCCCTCACCACCCGGCCCTCCGGTGGGACCACCGCGACCGTCGCCGTCCCCGCCGGGCTGCTGTGCGAGATCCCCGCCCCGGAACCGGCCGGGACCGCGCCGGCGCCGGCCTGGCCACCCGCCCGGCCCGGAACCGACCCCTGGAGTACGCCGATGGCCGCACCCCGCGACGGCGCGGACGGGCCGACCGTCCGGCTCACCACCATCGACGGGCCGGCCGGCGACCCGCCGCCCACCACCGGGCTGCCCCGACGGGTGCCCGAGAGCGTCCGGGACCAGACCCCGGCGCCCCGACCCCCGGCCGACCCCGGCGCGGGCTCCCCACCCGAGGCGTGGCCGGACGAGACGGCCGCCTTCGCGGCCGGCATCAGCGACGCCCGCACCCCCACCGACGTTGAAGGACGGCAGTGATGACCCACGCGTACCCGGGAAGCGGCACGAGCAACGGGCTGCCCGACTGCGCCTGGCTGATCCGGCAGTTCGTCGAGGACGTGCCCGGGGTCAACCACGCGATGCTGGTGTCGCTGGACGGCCTCCAGCTGGCCGCCTCGCACGGCGTCGGCCGCGACCTGGGCGACCAGCTCGCCGCGCTGACCGCCGGCCTGCTCAGCATGGCCGACCGCAGCGCCGCCCTGCTGGAGCTGGGCTCCGCCGAGTACCTGACCGTCCGGCTGCCCCGCGGGCACCTGCTGTTCATGCGGGTGGGCGAGTCCGCGGGCCTGGCGGTGGCCGCCGCGCCCGGCTGCGACCTGCGGGTCGTGTCGTACCGGATGACGCAGTTCGTGAAGGCCGTGTGGCATGCCCTCACGCCGGCCGTGCGGCACGAGCTGCACCGGATGACGGCCGCCCAGGCCCGCTGACCGGCCGGAGGACGAGATCATGCCGATGAGGTACTGGAAGGTCCGGCCGTACGTGCTGACCGCCGGCCGCACCCGCACCCGGCAACCGCTGCTGGTGCACACCCTGGTGTCGGTGCCCTACTACGACGCCGTGTTCGCCGCCGGGCTGCTGCCCGAGGCCCGCTCCCTGTACGAGAACGCCCGCCGGGCGGCGCGTTCGGTGGCCGAACTCTCCGCGGTGTGCGGGATCTCGCTGGGGGTCACCCGGGTCGTCGTCGACGACCTGGCCGCCACCGACCGGCTGCTGGTCCACAGCGACCACGACAACGTCGACTTCCGCCTCCTGGAGAGACTGCGCGATGGCCTCCGCAAACTTGCCTGACAGCCCGCTGCTGACCTCGGCGAAGATCGTCATCGCCGGCGGTTTCGGGGTCGGCAAGACGACCTGCGTCGCGGCGATCTCGGAGATCCCGCCGGTCAACACCGAGGCGTGGATGACGGCGGCCAGCGAGACCGTCGACCGGCTCGACCCCGGCATCGACAAGACGACCACGACCGTGGCCATGGACTTCGGCCGGCTCACCATCGGCCCCGACCTGGTGCTCTACCTGTTCGGCACGCCGGGCCAGCCCCGGTTCTGGCCCATGTGGGACGACCTGTGCCGGGGCGCCGTCGGCGCGCTGGTGCTCGCCGACACCCGCGACCTGGCGGCCTCGTTCCCGGCGGTCAACTACTTCGAACAGGACAGCGACGTGCCCTTCGTGGTCTGCGTGAACCTGTTCGACGGGGTGCTGCAGCACCCGCTCGACGACGTCCGCGCCGCGCTCGCGCTGCCGGCCCACGTACCCCTGACCGCCTGTGATGCCCGCGACCCGTCGTCGGTGGCGCGGGCGCTGCTCACGGTCGTCGAACACGCCATGTCCCGCACCCCCCGGCCCGCCGCGGGCGCGCTCGCGGCGCGGTAGCTCAACCCTGGAGGAACCATGCGCAGAATCCTGATCGTCGGGGCCGGACAGTCCGGGCTCCAGCTCGCCCTGAGCCTGCAGGCCGAGGGGTACGACGTCACGGTGATGTCGGCCCGCACGCCCGACGAGATCCGCCGGGGCTGGGTGATGAGCACCCAGGCCATGTTCGGCCCCGCGCTCGCCACCGAACGCCGGTACGGCCTCGACCGGTGGCAGGACCGGGCGCCCCGGATCGAAGGGCTGCACGTCTCGCTGTCCGCGCCGCCCGGCGAGCGGGCGCTGCGCATCGCGTGCCCGCTCGACGAGCCGGCGCAGAGCACCGACCAGCGGATCAAGATGGCCGACTGGCTGGAACTGTTCGAGCAGCGCGGCGGGACGGTGCTCTACCAGACGGTGACGACCAGCGACCTGGACGGCCTGGCCCGGCTCGGCCGCTACGACCTGACCGTGGTGGCCGCCGGCAAGGGCGACCTGGTCGGCGTCTTCGACCGCGACCCGGCCCGCTCGGTGTACGACGCGCCGCAGCGCGGCCTGGCCGTGGCGTACGTGCACGGGATGACCCCGGACCCGCTGCTGCCCGTGCCGCATGTCAGCTTCAACGCGGTGCCCGGGCTCGGCGAGCTGTTCGTCATCCCCGCCCTGACCCACTCCGGTCCCTGCGAGATCCTGTTCTGGGAGGCGGTGCCCGGTGGGCCCCTGGACCTGTGGACCGAGCGGCGCGACCCGGCGGAGCACCTGAAGCTCACCCTCGACCTGGTTCGCCGCTACACGCCGTGGATCTACGAGCGGTGCGCCGAGGTGGAGCTGACCGATGGGCGGGCCACCCTGTCCGGGCGCTACACCCCGACGGTGCGCCACGCCGTGGCGGAACTGCCCTCGGGCGGGCTGGTGCTGGGCATGGCCGACGTGGTGGTGGCCAACGACCCGATCACCGGCCAGGGCAGCAACACGGCCGCCAAGTGCGCCTACGCCTACCTCGGCGCGATCCTGGAGCACGGCGACCGGCCCTTCGACCGGGACTGGATGACGCGGACGTTCGAGCGTTTCTGGGCCGGGACCGGGGAGGCCGTCACGGGCTGGACGAACGCCATGCTGCAACCGTTGCCGCCGCACGTGCAGCAGATCCTCGGAGCGGCCGCCGGTAACCCGGTGGTGGCCCGCCGGTTCGCCAACGGGTTCGGCGACCCGAACGACTTCCGCGACTGGTTCCTGACCCCGGAGGCGGCCGAGCGCTACCTGGGCTCGGTCGCCGGCTGACCGGTCGCCGGCCGGGAGCCGCCGCCCTCGGGGTGGCTCCCGGCCCGGCGCCGGCCGCCTCTGCCTCGCGGGACGGGCGTCGAGGGGCCGGTCAGGCGGTCACGTGCGCGCTGTCGCCGGCCGTGGCGGCGAACGAGGTCCCGCTGACCATCCGGGCGCCGTCCGACGCGAGGAACACCACCAGCGGCGCGACGTCCTCCGGCTGCACCCACGGCACGCCCAGCGGGGTCTTCGCCCGCAGCGCCTCGACCGCGCTCCGCTCGTCGGCGGCCGGGTCCCCGGACGGCGTCTTCCCGCCCTCGACGATGGCCTGCGCGTAGCGGTCCTGGTGGCGGGTCAGGGCGGTGTCGACCAGGCCGGGGATGACCGCGTTCACCGTGATCCCGTGCGCCCCCAGTTCCAGCGCCGCCGACTTGACCAGCCCGATGAGCCCCCACTTCGACGCCGAGTAGGCCGCACCGTTCGTCGTGCCGTGGTGCCCCTGCGTGGAGGAGGTCACCACGATCCGGCCGCCGCCACGGCGGACCAGCAACGGGGCGAAGACCCGCAGCACGTTCGCGGTGCCGGTCAGGTTGACGTCGATCTGGTCGTGCCAGTCCGGGTCGGCCATCTCCAGCAGGGGCTTGAACGCCTGGATGCCGGCATTGGCGAACAGCACGTCGACACCGCCGTGCTCGCGCTCGACCGCCGCGGCCACCGCGCGTACCGCCCCGATGTCCCGCTGGTCGGCGACGTGCGCGGACCAGCGCGCGCCCGCCGCGGTGACCCGCGTGCCGGTCTCGGCCAGGTCGTCCGGGGTGGCCGGCGGGAAGTCGAGGATCGGGCTCACCGGACCGGCCACGTCCATCCCGGCCACGTCCGCGCCGGCCTCGGCGAGCGCCACGGCGGTGGCCCGGCCGATCCCGCGCGCCGCACCGGTGACCACGGCGACCCGCCCGGCCAACGGTCGCGCCGACGGCCCTGCGGACATCCGACCCACCCCCGTTCCGCCGGCACCCTCTCCGCTACTCGCACCGTAGACCGGTCCCGCCCCGCCCCGCCCGCGGATCGACACCGTGAGCGCCAGCCGGCCGCGCGAGCGGGGCACCCGGCGAGATCGACGCCAGCTCGGCGAGGTGGCGGCTTCCGCGGGCCCGGACACCCCCACCTCCCGTGAGCCGGCGTCGATCCCGCCCGCCCATCCGCCGCGACATCGGCGAGGTGGCCGCTTCCGCGGGCCCGGACACCGCCACCTCCCGCGAGCCGGCGTCGATCTCGGGCGACGGTGGCGCGGTCAGAGGGTGCGGGTCAGGTCCGTGAGGATGTCGGCGACCGGGGCGTCCCGCGCGCCGCGCCAGCCGGTGCCGGCCCACAGGTGCAGCCGGTCGGCGTCCCCGGCCCCGGCGGCGGCGACCCGCAGCGGCCGGGTCAGGTGGTGCAGCGCCGGGTAGCCGAGCGGGGCGGCCGCCTCGTGCCGGTCGATGAAGTCGTTGCGCAGCCCGCGCGCCGGGCGGCCGGTGAAGGCGCGGGTGACCACCGTCCGGTCCCGGCGCGGGTCGGCCAGCGCGTCCCGGTGGGTCCGGCCGGTGCCGGCCTCGTCGGCCCGCAGCAGCAGCGTGCCGACCAGCACGCCGGTGGCGCCGGCGGCGAGCGCGGCCCGCACGTCCCCGGGGCCGCCGACCCCGCCGGCCGCGAGCACGGGCAGCCCGCTGCCGCCGGCCACGAGCGCGACCAGGTCGGGCAGCGGTCGCGGCGGCGGCGGGGTGTCCGGGGTGAGGGTGCCCAGGTGGCCGCCGGCGGCGACGCTCTGCGCGATCAGCCCGTCCACCCCGAGGTCGGCCGCGGCCGCCGCCTCGGCCGGGTCGGTCACGGTGACCAGCACCCGGCTGCCGGCCCGCCGCAGGTCCCGGACCACCGGCGCCGGCGGCAGGCCGAACGTGAAGCTGACCACCGGCACCGGGTCGCGGAGCAGCAGGTCGAGTTTCGCCGCCCAGTGGTCGTCGTCCTCGGTGCGTGCGGCAGCCGCCAGGTCGAGGTCGTAGGGCGCGCCCTCGCCGGCGATCCGGGTCGCGTAGCGGCGGAACTCCGCCTCCGCCGCCGGCACCGGGGTGGGCACGAAGACGTTCACCCCGAACGGCCGCCCGGCGGCGCGCAGTTCGGCGACCTCGCCCGCGACCGCCTCCGGCGTCTTGTAGCCGGCGGCCAGGAACGCGAAGGCACCGGTCGCGCCCACCGCCGTCGCCAGCCCCGTGGTGGTCGGCCCACCGGCCATCGGCGCCGCGATCACCGGCACGTCCACCCCGAGCAGTTCCCGTATCCCGTCCACGTCCCCAGTCTGCCCGGACACCGCGCGCCACACCCCCGCCCCCAGACCTCTCCGGGCCGAGATCGACACCAGCTCGGCGAGGCGGGGGTGTCCCGGCCGCCCGGATACCGCCACCTCCCGCGAGCTGGCGTCGATCTTGGCGCGGGGTTCGGTCAGGCGGGCAGGCGTTCGCGCAGCCAGGCCGGCTCCGGGTTGACCACGGCCTCGCCGGGCAGCACCACGGTCGGGACCGTCTCGTCGCCGCCGGTGACCGCTCGGACCGCCGCCGCCCCGTCGGGGTCGCGCCAGATGTTCACCCAGTACGCCCGCCCGGCCCGGTGACCGAGCCGCAACCGCAGGCGCAGGCAGTAGCGGCAGCCGGGCCGCCAGTAGACGATCGGCCGCCCGTCGCGCGCGCTGCGCTCCCGCGCCTCGGCGGCGGTCAGCGACCGCGGGAACACCAGCGGCGAGAAGAGCGCCGCCAGGACCGCGAAGACCAGGAGCTCGACAGCACCCACCACCGGGCTGTACGCCCGGACCGCGACGATCACTCCGACCACGAGCATGAGGCCGGCCATCCACCAACTACGCAGCACGTCGCGGGATGCTACCCGCCCCGGTCAGGCCGTGGCGTCGGCCAGCAGTTCGAGCAGGTGGCGGTACGGCTGCCCGGTGGCCCGGGCCATGCCGATCTCGCAGGTGCGGTTCACCGAGGCGTACCCGTCGAAGGAGCGGCCGGCGACGGCGGCGGCCTCGGCGCGGGTGGCCGACGCGGTCAGCTCGGGGTGCAGCAGGCCCCGGTCGCCGGCGAACCCGCAGCACTGCCAGCCCTCGGGCACCACCACCTCGTCGGCGACCGCCGAGGCCACGGCGAGCAGCGCGTCGTCCAGTCCGAGCCGCGTGGACGAGCAGGTCGGGTGCAGCGCCAGGGTGCCGAGCCGGCGGCGCACGGTGAGCCCGGGCAGCAGCTCGGTGGCCGCGTACGCGACGGCGTCGACCACCCGCAGGTCGCCGGCGTCCGCGAGCAGCTTCGCGAAGCCCTCGGTGCAGGACGCGGCGTCGCTGACCACCGGCAGGGCGCCGTCGCGGCTGGCCGCCCGCAGCGCCGGCGGCACCCGGTCCCGCACCGCCCGGTAGCCGGCCGTGAGGCCCTTGGACGACCACGGGGTGCCGCAGCACATGCTCCCGATGCCGTCGGGCACGAGCAGGCGAACGCCGGCCCGGTCGGCGAGGGTGAGCAGGGCGGCGGCCACTCCGGAGCCGCCCTCCGCCGGGGCGAAAAGGGTGCCGAGGCAGGAGGGGACGAAGACGGCGTCGGGCTCACCGACCGGGCGGGGCCGGCGCGGCCGGCCGCCCCGGGGCAGGTCCCGCCCCCACTGCGGGACCCGTTCGGCGCCGAGGACCGCGCGGGCGGCCCGGGTGGCCGCCTCGGGCAGCGCGGGCGGCAGCGCGCCGGCCAGGTCCAACCCGCGGGCCATGCCCCGGGTGGTGGCGCCCCAGCGGCGGGCGGCGCCCCGCCAGCCGGCCTGCGCGGCCCCGCCGTTGCGGTCGGCCCGCAGCCGCTTCACCAGGTCGCCCGTGTTGATGAGGACCGGGCAGGCGGTGGCGCACATGCCGTCCACGGCGCAGGTGTCGACCGCGTCGTAGTCGTAGGCGCGCTCCAGTTCCTCGGCCAGCGCCGGGTCGCCGGCGGCGCGGGCGGCGGCGATCTCCCGGCGCAGCACGATCCGCTGCCGGGGGGTGGTGGTCAGGTCGCGGCTCGGGCAGACCGGCTCGCAGTAGCCGCACTCGACGCAGCCGTCCACCTCCTCCTCCACCGTCGGCACGGTCTTCAGGTGCCGCATGTGGATCTCCGGGTCGTCGCTGAGCAGCACGCCCGGGTTGAGCACGCCGTCGGGGTCGCAGAGCGTCTTGACCTCGCGCATGACCGCGTACAGCTCGTCGCCGAACTGGCGACGCACGTAGGGGGCCATCACCCGGCCGGTGCCGTGCTCGGCCTTGAGCGTGCCGCCGTGGCGGAGCACCAGGTCGACCATCTCCTCGGTGAAGTCGGCGTAGCGTTCCGGGGCCGCCCCGCCGGCGAACCGCTCGTTGAGCATGAAGTGCAGGTTGCCGTCCTTGGCGTGGCCGAAGATCACGCTCTCCTCGTACCGGTGCCGGTCGAAGAGGTCGGCGAGCGCGGCGCAGGTGTCGGCGAGGGCCTCGACCGGCACGGCGATGTCCTCCAGCAGCGCCGTGGTGCCGGACGGGCGGGCGCCGGCCACCGCCGCGTACAGGCCCTTGCGGATGTGCCAGAGCGCGGCGCGGGCAGGCGCCTCGCCGCTGAGCCGGGCCGGGGTGGTCAGCGGCAGGTCGGCCAGCACCGGCCCGGCGGTGGCGACGCGCTCGGCCAGCGCCTCCGGGTCGGACTCCTGCCACTCGACGAGCAGCGCCGCGTGGTCGCGGACGGCCAGGCCGCGCAGCGCGGCGTCCGCCCGCGGGTCTCGCTGAGCGACCCGCAGGGCGGCCGCGTCGAGCAGCTCGATCGCCGCCGGCCCGGCGGCCACCAGCGCCGGCATGGCGGCCATCGCCGCGGCCAGGGTGTCGAAGACCAGCAGGCCGGTCGCGGCGTGCCGGTGCACGGGTACGGTGCGGAAGGTCGCCGCCGCCACGAAGGCGAGCGTGCCCTCGCTGCCCACCACGAGCCGGGTGAGCAGGTCGGCGGGGTCGTCGTGGTCGAGGAACGCGTTCACCCCGTACCCCATGGTGTTCTTCATGGCGTACTGGGCGCGGACCCGGCGCACCGAGTCGGGGTTGCCGCGGACCCGGTCGCGCAGCCGCAGCAGGCCGGCGTGCAGGTCCGGCTCGGCGGCGCGCAGCCGGGCGCCGGCGTCGGGGGCGCCGGTGTCGAGCACGGTGCCGCTGGGCAGCACCAGCAGCAGCGACTCCAGGGTCCGGTAGGTGTTGAACTCGGTGCCGCAGGTCATCCCGCTGGAGTTGTTGGCAACCACCCCGCCGACTGTGCAGGCGGACTCGCTGGCCGGGTCCGGGCCGAGCTTGCGGCCGTAGGGGGCGAGCCGGGCGTTGACCTGCCGCAGCACCACCCCGGGCTGCACCCGCACCCGCCGGCCGTCGTCGAGGACGTCCAGGTCACGGAAGTGCCGGCGGGTGTCGACGAGCAGCCGGTCGGTGACCGCCTGCCCGCTGAGGCTGGTGCCGCCGGAGCGGAACGTGAGCGGCGTGCCGGTGCGGCGGCTGTGCCGCAGCAGGGCGGCGACCTGGTCGGCGTCGGCCGGGGTGACCACCGCGCTCGGGTGCAGAAGGTAGTGCGACGCGTCGTGCGCCAGCCTAAGCCGGTCCGCCGCCCGGGTGGCCACCCCGCCGGGCACCACCGCCTCCAGTCCGGCCCGCGCGTCGCCGCTCAACTCCACCATGTCGCCGCACCTCCCCGAGACCACCCTAGTCAGCATCGGCCGACGCGCCGCCGACCTCTTGTCCCGGCATCGACCCGGGTGGATACTCGCCGCTACAGCGTTCGCCGAGGTCACACCCCGAGCCGACCCCGGCGACACGGCCTGGACGCCGACGCAACCGGCGGCCTTCACCGTCCGAGGAGAAGACCGTGAGAATCCGCCGAAGCCGACTCACCCCCCTGCTCGCCGCGACCGTCGGCCTGGTGGCCGCCGGCGCCTTCGCCGTGCCGGGCGCCGCCTCGGCCGCCCCGAGTTTCACCGCCGACCAACTCGCCCGGGTCGACGCCGCCGTGGCGGCCTCCGGCGTCGAGGGCGTCGCCTGGCACGTGGACGCGGCATCCCGCCGCGTGGTGGTGACCGCCGACGAGAGCGTCTCGGCCGCCGAACTCGCCACGCTCAAGAAGAGCGCCGGAGCCGCGGCCGGCGCGATCCGGGTGGACCGGGCAAAGGGGGTCTTCCGCCCGCTGCTCTCGGCCGGCAACGCCATCTACGGCGGCGGCTACCGCTGCTCGCTCGGCTTCAACGTGGTGAAGTCCGGTGTCTACTACTTCCTCACCGCCGGGCACTGCGGCGACGTGGCCAACACCTGGTACACCAACTCCAGCCAGACCACCCTCATCGGCCCGACGATCAGCTCCAGCTTCCCCGGCAACGACTACGCCCTGGTCCGCTACGACAACGCCGCGCTCAGCCACCCGGGCGGCTACACGGCCGCGAACGCGTTCGTCGGCGAGGCGGTCAAGCGCACCGGATCGACCACCGGCACCCACAGCGGCACCGTGACGGCCTTGAACGTGACGGTCCGCTACCAGGGCAGCGGCACCGTGCGGGGCATGATCCAGACCACGGTCTGCGCCGAGCCGGGCGACTCCGGCGGCGCGCTCTACGACGGCACGAAGGCGCTCGGCATCACCTCCGGCGGCAGCGGCAACTGCCGGACCGGCGGCACCACCTTCTTCCAGCCCGTCACCGAGGCGGCGAGCGCCTACGGCGTGACCGTCTACTGAGAACGACGCGGCCGGCAGTCGCCGGCCGCACCGGCGACACCAGAGGACCCGCACCGGCTCGGCCGGTGCGGGTCCTCGCTCGTTCCGGCGGGCACCGGCGGCACACACCCGCACTGCTGGCGCGGCATTCGCGATTTCAAACTCCGCCGTTGTCACGATTTCGGGGTGCGAAAATCACGCGCCGGTCATGACTCATCACACTTTGCGCACCCCTCCGCCGTCCGCAGGATTGACCTCACCCGATCAGCCGGTGGAGGCAGACGACATGGACGAACGGTACGACTCGTACTGCGCGGTCGATCCGCTGTTCTACGACTCGCTCGCCAGCTCGGACGTCGAGGCCCCCGGCTACGCGGCGGACCGCCCGCCGGCGCCCGGCTGGGAGCGCGAGGTCAAGGACGACTGGCTGGTCCACGGTCCGGTCGCCGGCTCGCTCCCCTCCCAGGGCTGGAAGATCCACGTGTCGGCCCGGCTGGACAACGCCGAGCGGGTGCTGGCCCGGGTGATGGACTACTGCGAGCCGCGCGGCATCCCGTTCAAGCACCTGCGCGGTCCGCGAATGCTGCTCATGCGCAACAGCAAGTACGCCCGCCGGGCCGCCAGCGGCAAGTTCGTCACCGTCTACCCCCGCGACGAGGCGGAGCTGGAGCTGACCGCCAAGGAGCTGGCCGCGCTGCTCGACGGCGAGACCGGACCGTACATCCTGAGCGACCTCCGGTACGGCGACGGCCCGGTGTACCTGCGCTACGGCGGTTTCGCCGCCCGGTACTGCATCTCGCCGGAGGGCCAGGTGGTGCCGGCCATCGAGGACGCCAGCGGCACCCTGGTGCCCGACCGGCGCGACCCGGTCTTCCACGTGCCCGACTGGGTCACCCTGCCCGACTTCCTCGCCCCGCACCTGGCCGCCCGGAACGCCGCGACCACCACCGACCTGCCCTACCGGATCGAGAAGGTCATCCACTTCTCCAACGGCGGCGGTCTCTACGAGGCGCGGGACACCCGCACCGGGGACCGGGTGGTGCTGAAGGAGGCCCGCCCGCACGCCGGGCTGGACGCCACCGGCGCGGACGCGGTGACCCGGCTGCGCCGGGAGGCCGAGACGCTGCGCCGGCTCGCCGGGGTGCCGCACCTGGTACGGGTGCACGACGAGTTCAGCTTCGGCGGGCACGAGTTCCTCGCGCTGACGTTCGTCGAGGGCCGCCCCCTGAACAGGCTGGTGGTGGAGCGCTACCCGCTGGTCCACCTCGACGCCGACCGGGAGGCGTACACCCGGTGGGCCCTCGACCTGCACCGGCAGGTCGCCGAGGCGGTGGACGCCATCCACGCCCACGGCGTGGTCTACGGCGACCTGCACATGTTCAACATCATGGTGGGCGACGACGGGAACGTCACGCTCGTCGACTTCGAGGTCGCGACCCCCGCCGCGGCGGCCGCCCGGCCGGCACTGCGCAACCAGGCCTTCGCCGCGCCCCGCGACCGGACCGGCTTCGACGTGGACCGGTACGCCCTGGCCTGCCTGCGGCTGGCCCTCTTCCTGCCGCTGACCGCGATGCTCCGGCTGGCGCCGGAGAAGGCGGCCCACCTGGCCGAGGTGGTGGCGGAGCACTTCCCCGTCCCCCGCGAGCTGCTCGACGAGTCGGTCGCCGTGATCCTCGGCGGGGCCGCGACCGGGACCGGCCACACGCCCGGCCACCCGGTCGGGCCGCGCACCGACCCGGAGGACTGGCCGGCACTGCGGGACCGGCTCGCCGCCGCGATCGGCGCGAGCGCCACCCCGCACCGCGACGACCGGCTCTTCCCCGGCGACATCCGGCAGTTCGCCGGCGCCGACGGCGGGCTGAACCTGGCCCACGGCGCGGCCGGGGTGCTCTGGGCGCTGCACACCAGCGGCGCGGGCACCGACCCCGGGCACGAGCGCTGGCTGATCGACCGGGTGCGGGAACCCGCGTCGGGCAGCCGGCTCGGCTTCTACGACGGGCTGCACGGCGTCGCGTACGTGCTGGACCTGCTCGGGCACCGCGGCGAGGCGCTGCGGCTGCTGGACCGCTGCCTCGACGAGCCGTGGACCGAACTGGGCGACGACCTGATGAGCGGCCTGTCCGGCATCGCGCTCAACCTGGCCCACTTCGCCGGGCGCACCGGCGACCGGCGGTACGCCGACGCCGCCCGGCGAGCGGTCGACGTGGTCGTCGGTCGGCTCGGCGACGTGGAATCGGTCGCCGAGGTCAGCGGTGGCCGCCACCCGTACGCGGGACTGCTCCGGGGTGGCGCCGGCACCGCGCTGATGCTGCTGCGGATGTACGAGCTGGACCACGACGAGAGCCTCCTCGACCACGCCGAGACCGCGCTGCGGCAGGACCTGCGCCGGTGCGTCCGGCGCGACGCCGGCCACCTGGAGGTCAACGAGGGCTGGCGGACCATGCCCTACCTCGCCGAGGGCAGCGTGGGCATCGGCCTGGTGCTCGACCAGTACCTGCGCCACCGCGGCGGCGAGGATCTCCGCGGCGCGGCCGAGGACATCCGCCGCTGCGCCGACTTCCCGTTCTACGCCCAGTCCGGGCTGTTCGCCGGCCGCGCCGGGATCGTGACGTACCTGGCCGGACGGGGTGAGCAGGAACCGGCCCGCCGGCAGGCCCGGCTGCTGAGCTGGCACGCCCTGCCGCACCGGGACGGGATCGCCTTCCCCGGCGAACAGCTGCTGCGGCTGTCCATGGACCTGGCCACCGGCACCGCCGGCGTGCTGAGCGCCCTCGCGGCGACCGGGCCGGCGAGCCCCGGCCGGCTGCCCTTCCTCACGCCACTGCCCGGCGCGGCACCCGCCCGGCCCACCCCACCGGCCGGCGACTGACCGGCCCCACCAGCTCCCCGGGGGTCACCCCGGGGCGGTCCGACCCGACGCGCACCGAAGGAGGTGACACGACATGGCCCTGCTCGACCTCCAAGGGATGGAGCTGCCGGCCGCCGAGCGTACCGGCGGGGGCAGCCAGGCGAGCCTGCTGCTCTGCGGCGACAGCTCGCTGAGCATCACCACCTGCAAGTGATCCGGCCGTCCACCCAGGACGACCACGACCCGACACACCCGTCACGACAGAAGGAGAAGGATCATGGCTCTGCTCGACCTCCAGGCGATGGAACTGCCGACCACCGAGAACTACGGCGGTGGCAGCCAGGCGAGCCTGCTGCTCTGCGGCGACAGCTCGCTGAGCCTCACCACCTGCCACTGACGGACAGTTCGCCTGGCCCCGGGCCGGCTCACGCCGGTCCGGGGCCGCGCCCGTGGAGGTGCCATGACCCCGGCCGACCGGCTCCTGTGGCGCGCCGTCGGGTCCGCCGGCTGGTGGACCCCGGTGCTGCTCGTGGCCACCGTGGCCGGGGCGGCGGCCGAGCTGGCGCTGCCCGCGGCGCTGGGGCGCGCGGTCGACGCCGCCGTCGGCGCCACGGACGGGGAGTCCGCCGGCCGCTGGCTCGCCGCGGTGGGCGGACTGGTCGTCCTGCTGGTCGGCGCGGGCGCGGTACAGGACTACGGCACCGGCGCGGCGAGCGCCCGTTCCGTCGCCGGCCTGCGCCACACGCTGATCCGCCACATCCTCGCACTCGATCCCCGCTCGGCGGCCCGCCACCCGGTGGGTGACCTGGTCGGTCGCCTCGTGGGCCAGGTGGCCGACGCCGGGCAGGCCGCACCGACCATCGTGCTGGCCGGCACCGTCCTGCTGCCACCGGTGGGCAGCCTGGTGGCCCTCACCATGATCGATCCGTGGCTCGGCGCGACCTTCGTCGTCGGGCTCGTGCTGCTGGGCGTGCTGCTGCGCGGGTTCGTCGCCGACGCGTCCGCCGCGGTCGCCGGCTACCAGCGGGCCCAGGGGCACCTCGCCGGGCTGATGGTCGAGGCGCTGGCCGGCGCGCGGACCATCGCCGCCGCCGGCACCGCCGGGCGGGAGGTCGACCGCGTCCTGACCCCGGTCCCCGAGCTGCGGCGGCACGGCACGCGGACGTGGACCGTGCTGGCCGGGGCGGCGACCCGGGGCGCCGTGCTCAGCCCGATGCTGCAACTGGCCGTGGTCACCGTGGGCGGGCTCTCCCTGGCCGCCGGGCGGCTGACACCGGGAGACCTGCTGGCCGCACTCCAGTACGCCGCGCTCGGCGCCGGCCTCGGCACCGTGGTCAGCGCCCTCAACAAGGCCGTCCGGGTACGCGCCGGCTGCCGTCGCGCGGCCGAGGTGCTCACCGAACCGGCCCGCCGGTACGGCGAGCGGACCCTACCGCCCGGCCCCGGCTGCCTGGAACTGCGCGGGGTCAGCGTGCGGGCCGACGACGGCCGGCCGCTGCTCGACGGGGTGGACCTGCGGGTGCCGGGGGGCGCCCTGCTCGCCGTCGTCGGCCCGTCCGGCGCCGGCAAGTCGCTGCTCGCGGCCGTCGCCGGCCGGCTGCGCGACCCGGACGCCGGGGAGGTGCGGCTGGACGGGACGCCGCTGCCGGACCTGTCGGCGGCGGCGCTGCACGCGGCGGTCGGCTACGGGTTCGAACGGCCCGTGCTGGTCGGCGAGACGGTGGGCGCCGCGGTCGGCTGCGGCGCCGACCCGGTGCCGGTGGCCCGGGCCGCGGCCATCCACGACTTCGTCGAGCGGCTGCCCGACCGGTACGGCACGCCGCTGGCCGAGGTCGCCATGTCGGGCGGGGAACGCCAGCGGCTCGGCCTGGCGCGCGCGCTGCGGGCCGAGCGGCTGCTCGTCCTCGACGACGCCACGTCCAGCCTGGACACGGTGACCGAGTACCGGGTGAACCGGGCGCTGACCGACCGGGCGGACCGGCGTACCCGCGTGGTGGTGAGCCACCGCGTCGGCACGGCCGCCCGGGCGGACCTGGTGGCCTGGGTGGCGGCCGGACGGATCCGCGCGGTCGGTCCGCACGCCGTGCTCTGGGACAACCCGGCCTACCGGGCGGTGTTCCGCTCGTGACCACGGTCGGTGCGGTGACCCGGGCCGCGCTGCGGGCACGGCGGGCCGCGCTCGTGCGGCTGGCCGCGTGGTCGGCGGCCGAGGCGCTGCCCGCGGCGCTCACCGGGCTGCTGACCGCGCGGGCCGTGGACGCCGGCTTCCTGGCCGGGCGCCCGGCTGTCGGGCTGCTCTGGTTGGGGCTGCTGGCCGCCGCCGTGCTGGTCGGCGCCGTGGGCACCAACCGGGCGTACGCGTGCCTCGGCGACGTGGTCGAGCCGTTCCGCGACGACCTGCTGCGCCGGGTGGTGGCCGGCGCGCTGGCGGGCGCGACGGGCGGCCGGGTCGACGACGCGGCGGTGGGCCGCCTGACCCACCAGGTGGAGATCGTCCGGGACACCTGGGCCGGCCTCCTGACGGTGGTCCGCGGCTTCCTGTTCGCCGCGTGCGCCGCGATCGTCGGGTTGTTCTCCCTCGCGGCCCCGGTCGCCCTGCTGGTCACCGTGCCGGTGCTGGCCGGTCTCGGCCTGTTCGCGGCCGCCGTGCCCGCGATGATCGCCCGCCAGCGGGAGTACGTGCTCGCCGACGAACGCCTCACCCGGGTCGCGGTCACCGCGATCACCGGCCACCGGGACGTGTCGGTGAGCGGCGCGCGGGAGCAGGTCACGCGCTGGGTGGGCCGGCACGTCGACGCGCAGGCGCGGGTGGAGCGGCGGCTCGCCGCCATGGCGGTCACCCGTGGCCTGAGCCTGGCCGTCGGTGGCTGGCTGCCGGTGCCGGTGGTCGTGCTCGCCGCCCCGTGGCTGGTCCGGCAGGGCCTCGGGCCGGGCGCGGTGCTGGGCGCCCTGGTCTACGTCGTCCGGGGGGTGCAACCCGCCCTGCACACCCTCGTCCAGGGCGTGGCCGCCGGGGGGCTGCGGTTCACCGTGACCCTGGACCGGCTCCTGCGGTCGGCCGTCCCGGCGCCCGGCGAGGCCGCTCCGGCCGGCGGGGCGCGGCCCGCGCCGCCGGGCCCGCCGGCGCTGTCCCTGCGGGGCGTGACGTTCCGGTACGGGCCGCACGCCGACCCGGTGCTCGACGGCTTCGACCTCGACGTGCCCGACGGTGACCACCTCGTGGTGGTGGGCGCCAGCGGGATCGGCAAGTCCACCCTGGCCGCGGTGATCGCCGGGGTGCTGCGTCCGCAGGCCGGCACGGTCGAGGTGGGCGGGACCCCGGTGGCCGGCGCGACGGCCGCCGAGCTGGCGCAGCGGCGGGTGCTGATCCCGCAGGAGGCGTACGTCTTCACCGGCAGCGTCCGGGACAACCTCCGCTACCTGCGGCCCGAACTGGCGGACCCGGAGATCGCCCGGGCGGCGGCCCGGCTGGGCCTGTCCGAGCTGGTGGACCGGCTCGGCGGGCTGGACGCGACGCTGCGCCCGGCCGGCCTGTCCGCCGGGGAGCGCCAGCAGGTGGCCCTGCTGCGCGCCTGGCTCTCCCCCGCGCCCCTGGTGATCCTCGATGAGGCCACCTGCCACCTGGACCCGGCCACCGAGGGGCGGCTGGAGACCGCGTTCGCCGAGCGGCCCGGCACGCTCGTGGTGATCGCACACCGGGTCAGTTCGGCGCTGCGCGCCCGCCGGGTGCTGCTGCTCGACGGCGGGCACGCGCTGCTCGACAGCCATTCGGGGCTGCTGGCCCGGTCGGCCGCGTATCGGGAGCTGGTGGGTTACTGGGAGGCCGGGGCGGAGCCGGTCAGATCCAGCCCGACTCCCGAGCGATCCGCACCGCTTCCAACCGGGTCCGCGCGCCGGTCTTCGCCATGATCCGGGAGAGGTGGTTGCGTACCGTCCCGGCCGACACCGCCAGCTTCCCGGCGATGTCCCGGACCGGATGCCCCTCGGCCGCCACGTCGAGCACCTCCCGCTCGCGGGGCGTCAGCGGGCTGTCGGCCACCTCCAGCGCCGCGACCACCAGCTCCGGATCGAGCACCACCTGACCGCGGGCGAGCAGCCGCACGCCCTCGGCGATCCGCTGCGGGGGCACCTCCCGGCTGAGGAAGCCGACCCGTCGCCCGTGCTCGGCGAGCACCGGGCGGACCCGGGCGGCGCGGCGCCGTTCCACCAGGACCAGCAGCCGCCCGCCGCCGTCGGGGTCGCCCCCGGCGGCGATCCGGGCGAGCTGGTGCAGGGGTACGAGGTCGGCGTCGACGACGGCGACGTCCGGACGGTCGTCCCGCAGCGCCTCATGCAGGGCGTGCGCCGTGGCCGCCTCGCCGACGACATCGATGTCGCCCTCGGCGTCGAGCAGATGAGCGAGGGCCCCCCGAACCAGTCGACCCTTGAGCGCGAGCAGCGTGCGGACCATGGCGACTCCGGACATGACCCCCCGATCCTGACCTGACGTGTGCGACTGATGACGCACCGTCAGGAACTTAATCGAAGGTTACCGTTACGCAACACCCCTGTGATCCGCGTGTCGTCAGATCCAGCACGCGTCCCTGGCCCGCTCGACCGCCTCCCAGCGGTTCCGCGCGCCGGTCTTGCGCAACAGGCTGGACACGTGGTTGCGCACGGTGCCCGGCGCGAGGTGGAGCCGCTTCGCGATCTCCGCGGTCCGCAGCCCCTCCGCCGCCGCCGCGGCCACCTCGCGCTCCCGTTCGCTGAGCGGGTTCACCGCGGCGTCGAGGGCGGCGAGCGCCGTCAACGGGTCGATCATGCGCTGCCCGCGGGCCACCGCCCGCAGCAGGTCCACCAGTTCCTCCGGCGGCACGTCCGTGGCGACCACCCCGCGGACCCGGGCGCCGAGGGCCCGCCGCAACGCCCGGGCGGTGCGGCAGGCGGTCAGCACGACGACGGCACACCCGTCGGCGGCCGGTCCGGTGACCACGGCGGGGTCGTCCACCGCGTCGAGGTCCACCAGCAGCAGGTCGGGACGGCAGGCGGCGAGCAGCGCCGGCACGCTCCCGGCCGGTTCCGCGTCGCCGACCACCGCGAAGTCCGGCGTGGCGGCGAGCACCGCGACCACGGCCGTCCGCAGCAGCCCCGGCTCCGCGACCACCGCCACCCGCACCGGCGCGTAGACCGTCCCGTCCCGTACGTCGCCCACCCGGAACACTTTGCCCGAAAGGCCGGCGGATAGTCGAGTTCGCTCAGGGATGTCCCGCAGCCGGCGGTCCTAGCCTGCCCCGACAGCGCGGGCAAGCGGGCGTCGGGTCTCCGTCAGTGAAACGACCTGAGTGGACGTTCAGCCTGGACGGTCAGGCGGACCCGCCCGTCGTCGGCCCGATGGTTGTCATCCGGCAAGGTCGAACCTTCGCGCTGTTGCGAGGGTGGTCGAGCGGTTACGCAGTGACTTCAATCAAGGCCGGAAGGAACACCGGCCGCGGGTGAAGGGACACCGTATGACCGCTCCGACCGGCCTGCCCCTCGTACTCTGCGGCCCGATCGTGCGCCGCGTCGACCCGACCGGCGTCACCGTCTTCGTCGCCCTGCGCGCCGAGTCCACGGTGACGCTGACCGTCTTCGCGCTCGGCGCCGCCCCCGGCTACGCCCGCGGCGCCACCGTCGGCACCGGGAGCCGGGCCACCGTCAAGCTCGCCGACCGGCTGCACGTGGCCGCGGTGACCGTCACCGGGGTGACCCTCGCCCCCGGCACCCTCTACGGCTACGACCTGGCCTTCGCCGGCGGGACGAGCGCGGGCAGCCTCTTCGACCCCGACGTGGTGGCCGCCACCGCCGCGGCCGCCCGCACCGCGCTGACCTACCAGGGCCACCCGCAGGCGCCGGCCGCCGTGCCGGCGGTGCCCACCTTCGTCACCCCGCCGACCGACCCCAACCAGCTGCGGATCTTCCACGGCTCGTGCCGCAAGCCGCACGGCGAGGGCCAGGACGCCTTCCCCGTCCTCGACCCGATCATCGCGGCCGCCGGCGGAGACCCGGCGCTCCGCCCGCACCAGCTCGTCCTCGGCGGCGACCAGATCTACGCCGACGACGTGGCGGATCCGCTGCTCGGCATCATCCACGGCCACGACGCGCTGCCGGCCGTCGGCAGCGACCCGGCGGTCCCCGCCTACCAGGGGGTGGCGGCGCGGCTGGGGCTCGCCCCGGAGTCGATGCCGGTCGGCACCAGCTCGCCGCCGACCGACCTCACGTACCTGCCGGGCAAGCGGGCCACCGCCATGGCCCGGGACGCGAAGTTCACCTCCGGCGCCGCCGACAGCCACCTGATGTCGCTGCGCGAGTACCTGTGCATGTACCTGCTGGCCTGGTCGGACGTGCTCTGGCCGACGAGCTGGCCGACCTTCGAGCACGTGCTGCCCGCGGACACCCGGATCCTCAAGGACCCGCAGGACCGCCGGCCCGGCGAGACGGTCTACGACCTGATGCGCGCCGGCCGGCCGTACTCCCCCAGCGCCCAGCAGAAGGAGATCATCGAGCGCTGGGAGCGGTGGCAGCGGCAGGCCCTCGCGCTCACCGGTTTCCGGGCCGGCCTGGCCGCGGTGCGCCGGCAGCTCGCCAACGTGACGACGTACATGGTCGCCGACGACCACGAGGTCACCGACGACTGGAACATGACCCGGTCCTGGGTGAACGACGCGGTGGTCAACTCGGCGCTGGGCCGGCGGATCGTGCGCAACGCGATGGCCGCCTTCGTGGTCTTCCAGGCCTGGGGCAACACCCCGGAGCGGTTCGCCGACAGCGGCCCCGCCGGGGAGGCCGGCCGGGCCGCGCTCACCGCGCTGCGCGGCTGGTCGGCCGCGCCGAACGACGCCGACGACCTGGCCCTGCGTACCCGGGTGGGGTTGCCCACCGGGGTCACCCCGGAGGGGAAGCTGGCCCGCCCGGCCGGCGCGCTGACCTACCACTACACGGTGACCTGGCCGCGGTACCAGCTGATCGCGCTTGATACCCGGACCTGGCGGCAGTATCCGGGCGGGCCCGGCCACCCCGGCGGGCTGCTGCTCGACGACGACCCGCTCGACGCGATGCTCACCGGCGGCGGGGTGCTCGGCGACGACGCCGTCACCGTGGTCGCCCAGCCGGTGGCGCTGTTCGGCGTGCCGATCCTGGAGCAGTTCGCCCAGCCGCTGGCCAGGGCGACCGCGGGACGGTGGACCGCCGACGCCGAGGACGCCTGGGTGGCCAGCGACGCCGCCGCGCACAAGGTACTGGCCCGGCTCTTCGCCGCCGCGCCGCCCGGCCCGGACGGGATACGCCGCCGGCGGCTGGTCCTGCTCGGCGGGGACATCCACTTCGGCTCGGCCGAGCGGATCCGCTACTCGGCGACGCTCCCCTACGCCTGCGGACCCGACCGGGCCAAGCCGTACGAGGGGGTCAACCGCACCGAGGGCGTGCTCGCCGGCTTCGTGGCCAGCGCGTTCCGCAACGAGGACATGGCGACGCGGGCGCTGCACGACGTCGGCTACGTGCCGCTGCTCGACGTGACCGGCCGGATCGACCTGGTCGGCTGGGCCAACGAGCGGCCCGACAAGGAGGGCCAGCGGATGCAGGCCGGCGTACGGGTGACCGTCGGGGCCGACGACACCACCGGCTGGTGGGTCTCCGGCCGGCCGTCGGTCGGCGACTACGACGCCCTGAAGATCCTCGGCCGGCAGCCCGAGTGGAACGTGTACGTGCAGTTCCTCCGGCACGACGAGGCCGACCCGGAGGTCCGCCGCGACGGCATCCCGGAGGCCGTGCTCGACCCGACCGGGCTCCCCCGCGACCAGGCGCTCGCCCAGTACCTGGCGGCGGCCCGCAACCTGGACCACTACAAGGGCTCCTGGGGCAACGGCAAGGAGATCGTCGGCCGCAACAACCTCGGCGAGATCACCTTCGACTGGCCGGCCGGCGAGTGCAAGACCGCCACCCAGCGGCTCTGGTGGCACCTGCCCGGGGAGAACCGGGCCGCCGCGCTCACCACGTACACCGTGGACCTGTCGTTCGGCTGCTCGCTGACCACCCCGGCGCCGTACGGCGGGTTCGTGCTGCGGGCCGGCGACCAGGACGCCACCGGCAGCGCGCTCGCCCGCTACGACGGGGTGGAGCGGCCGGCGAAGCTGGTCACCGAGCGCTGGGTGAGCCGGCTCCAGCACGACCTGGCCACGTTGGGCTTCCACACCCCCGGGGCGACCGACGGCAGCTACGGCCTGATCACCTACTGGGCGGTGCGGGAGTTCCAGGCGTACGCCCGGCGGGAGCGCGCGGCGGTCGAGCCAGCCGGCGCGACCGCCCCGCGCTGGTCGGACCGGCTGCAACCGGTCGACGTGCCGGAGTCCGAGCGCTACCTCGGGCCGGTCAGCGGGGTGGCCGACCTGGCCACGCAGGTCGCCATCAAGCACTGGCTGGACAAGCGCTGGCGCTGCCCCGTGGTGGTGGAGTCCTGGCAGGTCGCCGGGGAGACGCTCCAGCGGCTGGCCCAGCCGAACGTCTGGCTCTTCGACGAGGTCACCGCGACCGACCAGCGGCTCTACTCGCGGGTGGTGACCGGCCGGCCGGCCGGCGCGGGCAACCCGCCGTCCGGGCACCCGGAGCTGATCCGGCTCGGCGCGTACCGGGGGCACGCCACCGACGCCGAGTGGAGCGGGCCGGTCCTCGACCCGGAGTCGGAGCTGCTGCCGGAGGCGCTGCTGCCCCGCCCGCAGGGCCACGGCACCGGGCCCACGTTGACCGCGCTGGCCGCCGCGATCGCGGCCGGCGGCGACCCCGGCGCCCGCGCCGCCCGGCAGCTCTCCACCTTCAAGGTGCTCCGCGCGGTCGCCGAGAACCGGGTGCCCGACGCGGCCGGCGGCTGGTTCGACGCGGTAGCCGCCGACGACCGGGCGGTGCTCCGGTTCGGCCCGTTCGGCTGGCGGGCCGACGGGCCGCGGACCGCGCCCACCACGCTGCCCCCGGCACTGGACATCGGCGCCGAGCCCGGCGAGATGTGGGCGTACCTGGCCTGGCTGCGGGCCGCCGACCGGGACGCGTACGACGCCCTCGGCGGGCTCGGCGGGATCAACGCGGTGCCCGGCTGGGGCAAGGACGGCGGCGGGCTGCTCCACCCGGAGCTGCGGGTGCTGAGGGCCCGCCCCGCGGTGACCGACTCGACCGGCGCGGCCCGCGAATCGGTGGGCACCACGCTGGAGCTGCTCGGGCTGCGCTCCTGGCACTGGATGCACCGGTACGCGCTGGCCCTGCGCGGCCACGACGGGGTGCGCCGGGGCCTCTGGACGCTCGCCCGGCAGCGGCTGCACGACCTGCTCGTCACCGACTGGGACTCGCCGGACCCGGCGGCCACCCCGACGGTGCCCGGGGTGACCGGCGCCGACGGGCAGCCCCGCCGGGCCCGGATCGGCGACCTGTTCACCTCCGAGCGGTCGGTCGCGCTGCTCGCGTGCTGGCAGCAGTACCGGGCGCACCAGCTCGTCGCGGTCGGCCCGCCCGCCTCGGTGGGTGAGAAGCCGGAGTTCCGCTCCCGGCCCCGGGCGGCCAGCGAGCTGCACACCGTGCTGACCCGGGCGAAGGCGCTGCAGAACTTCGACGGCCCGCCCACCGGGTGGACCGACGCCCACGAGACCGCGCTGATCACCGCCATCCGGCAGGTGGTGAACGCGGACGCGCCGGTGGCCACCGCGCTGGCCACGCTGGTCGGCTGGCCCGCCTGGCCGACCGGGCACCGCTACACGCTGCCGGTACCGGCGCTGCCGGCGGGCGAGCGGACCCTCTCGGCCGCCCGCGGCTCGCTGCGGCTGGACCTGAGCGACCTGCCGCGGGTGACGGCATGACCGGCGGCACGCGAGGACGGGAGCTGCGATGACCGAGCCGAAGAACGTGCTCGCCCTGCTGTGGGACGAGATCCGGCTGTTCGCCGAACCGGTGCTGGCCGCGTACGACCCGTGGCGGCGGGCCCGGCTGATGCGGGCGCTCGGCTGGGACCTGGAGGCGGTGAGCGGCTTCGACGCCGCCCGCTTCGAGGAGTGGGCGGACACGGTCGGGAACGCCCTGGAGGCGCTCTCGGCGGTGCGCGACGACGCCAAGCTCGACAGCATCGCCGGCCTCACCAAGCTGGGCGAGGCCGTGGGCGGGGTGGTCGGCAAGATCGGCGACCTGCCGACGGTGAAGAACGGCCTGCCGGACGTGGGCGGGCTCGCCGAGGAGCTGGCCGACGACCTGGTCGACCTGTTGGTGCTGACCTACCTGCTGCGCCGGGCGCCCTGGGTCGTGCCGGTGCTCGACCTGCTCGGCCTGGTCGACCCGGCCGCCGCCAACGCGCCCAGCGCGCCGATGCCGCCGGGCGACTCGCCGGTCCGGCTGCCGAAGCGTCGCGACGAGCTGCACCTGGACCGGGTGGTCGACCTGGTCCGCGACCCCGGCGCGTACTTCACGGACCGCTACGCGCCGCAGGGGTTGGACACCCCCGAGGGGGTGGCCGAGTTCTCCGCCCGGCTGCTGCCCCGGCTGGCCCGGGCGCTGCGGGCCCTCGGCCTCGACGCCGACCAGGGCGTCCGGCCCGACCTCGGACCCGACCAGGGCGAGGTCGGCCGGCGCCTGGCGGACAGCCTGCTGCGGCTGCGGTTCAGCGGCCTGCGCACCCCCGACGGCACGCCGCCGCCGGGTGCCGGGCTGGCGCCCTGGACCCCCACCTTCGGCCTCGGGGCCACCCTCGGCCTGGCCAGTTGGGACGGCCGGTTCACGGTGATCCTCGCCCCGACCGGCGAGGCGCGCCTGGACGGCGCCATCGGCAAGTGGACCGTCGCCACCGAGCTGAGCGGCGCCGGACCGGCACTGGCGATCAACAGCGCGGGCGTGACCTTCAGCGGCGACGCCGCGGTGGTGAAGTGGGCCGCCGAGGTCGCCCGGATCGCCCCGGCCGGGCAGCCCGGCTGGATCCTCGGCTCGCCCGGCGGCACCCATCTCGCCGTCGAGCAGCTCGTCATCGACGGCCGGGCCACGCTGGGCGCCGGCCGCGACGACATCGAGCTGAGCATCCGCGCCGGCCGGGCCGAACTGGTCGTCCGCGCCGGCGACGGCGACGGCCTGCTGGCCAAGCTGCTTCCCGCCGACGGGCTGCGGGTCGGCCTCGACCTCGGCCTGGCCTGGTCCATGCGGGGCGGGCTGCATCTGTCCGGCGCGGCCGCGCTCGCCGCCGAGTACCCGGTGCACCTGTCCTGGCACGGGTTGGGCATCGAGGGGCTGCGGATAGCGCTGGAGGCGTCGACCGCCACCCGCGCGCTGAGCCTGACCCTGACCACCACGGTCCGGGCCACGTTGGGCCCGCTGCACGCCGTGGTGCAGAACATCGGCGTCGCGGCCGACCTGACCTTCCCGCCGGCGCTGCCCGCCGAGTCCGGTGACCGGGCCACCGGCGGCAACCTGGGCGCCGCGAACCTGCGCCCCCGGTTCAAGGGCCCGGACGGCGTCGGGCTGCGGATGGACAACGGCATCGTCTCCGGCGGCGGCTATCTCTTCGTCGACGAGGCCCGCGGCATGTATGCCGGGGTGCTCCAGCTCGGCATGACCTCCACCACGCCGCTGGCCCCGATGAAGGGCTTCCGGCTCCAGGCCACCGCCATCCTCAACACCCGCAACCCGGACGGCAGCCGGCTCACCGAGGCCGACGGCGGGCACACCTTCTCGCTGCTGCTGGCCGGCACGTACGAGTGGTTCCCCGGGCTGATGCTGTTCTGGGGCATCTCCATCACCGGCCTCGGCCTGGTCGTCGGCTGGAACCGGCGGACCAACCCGGAGGAGGTGCGCAACGCCGCCCGCGCCGGCACCCTGGACGCCCTGCTCTTCCCCCAGGACCCGGTCGGCAACGCGCCCGCGGTCATCGCCACGCTGAGCCGCATCTTCCCGGTGGACACCACCGGCACCGTGCTCGGCGCGATGGTCCGGCTCAACTTCCTCGGCGGCCAGGTCGTCGCCGACCTCGCGGTGCTGGTCGAGTTCCCCGACCCGGTGCGCATCCTGCTGCTCGGCAAGCTGGTCATCGACTTCTCCGAGGCCGGGAAGTTCCGGCTCGACTCGGCCGGCATCGTGGACTTCGCCAAGCGGGAGATCAGCGTCGACGCCGCGCTGATCGACTCGAAGCTGTTCGGCCGGCCGGTCTCCGGAGAGATGGCGCTGCGCGCCCGGTGGGGCGCGGGCAGCACCTTCGCGGTCTCCATCGGCGGCTTCCACCCCCGCTACAACCCGCCGCCCGGCTTCCCGCCGGTCAAACGGTTCGCCATCGCCCTGCAGAAGTCCGGCAAGGGGTTGAACCTGACCGCGTACCTCGCGGTGACCAGCAACACCGCCCAGTTCGGGGCCGAGCTGAAGCTGCACTTCGAGGGCGGCGGGTTCGTCATCGACGGCCGCGCCTGGCTCGACGTGATGTTCCAGTTCAAGCCGTTCTGGTTCACCGCCGAGATCGGCGCCACGGTGTCGCTCAAGTTCAAGGACAAGGAGCTGCTGGCGGTCAACCTGCTGGTCGGGATCAGCGGTCCCGGCCCGTGGAAGGCGTGGGGCGAGGCGCGGATCAAGTTCCTGTTCTGGGAGGTGTCGGCGAAGTTCAACTGGACCGACGGGGACACCGCCGCGGCCGACGAGCCCAGCTACGTGGACGCCGGCGAGGCGCTGCGTGCGGCGCTGTCCACCCCGGAGGCCTGGGAGGTCCGCCCCGCCATCACCGCCGGGGAGCCGGTCACCCTGCGCGACCTGGCCGGCTGGAGCGGGCCGGTGCTGCTGCAGCCGGGCGCCCTGCTCTCGGTGCGGGAGAACGTGCTGCCGCTGGACACCGAGCTGTCCCGGATGGGCACCTCGCGGATCAGCGGCCCGAACCGGTTCACCCTGACCGGGGTGAGCGTCGGCGCCGGCGACGACAAGCTGGCCGGCGCGCTGGGCGAGCCGGTCGAGGACGACTTCGCCCCCGGCCAGTTCCGCGACCTGTCGCCCGAGGAGCAGCTCACCACCCCCGGGTTCGTCCGCCTGGCGGCCGGCCGCACGGTGGCGCTGCCCGACGGCACGGCGCTGCCCGACACCGCGCTCACCGCGTTCGCCCCGCTGAGCGACGACTCGGCGTACGACCGGATCGTCATCGACGACCCGGACGCCGCCGGCCGGCCGCTGCCCGCGGCGCGCGGCCTCGCGGCCCGTGGCGGCGGCGACCTGCTGGCCCGGTTCGCGGCCACCGCGCCGGCCGCCTTCGCCGGCACCCGCCGCGCCGGGCCGGCCCGGTTCACCGGCCCGGCCCTCGGCCTCGCCGATGCCGGTCCCGGCGACGCCGGATTCACCGCGCCCGCGCCGCGCCGCGCCGCCGCCCGCGGGCCGGTCCCGGCGCCGCGCGCCGCGGCCGGGGCTGGCGCCACCGAACCGTCCCGCCGTGCCGGGACGCTGCGCCGGCCCCGGGTCCGGGTGCCGCGCCCCCGGATCGTCCCCGCCGAACTGGAGGTCCGCTGACATGGGTGGCCTGCGCTTCCTGCCCTGGGTACGCGACGGCGTCGCCCGCGTGGTCGCCGACACCGACCCGCTCGCCGGGGCGCTGCCACGGGCCCGCGCCGCGGTCGACCTGACCGTCACCGCGCTGGGCACCGAGACCGCGACCGGGACGACCCGGGAAATCACCGGCACCTCGACCGCGCTGCTGCACGGCCCCGGCGACGTGGTCGGCGTCGACCCCGACGAGGTCATCCGCAGCTTCCCGGCCCCGGGCGCGGAGAACGTCGAGGTGTCGATGTTCGCGGCCGTCGAGTTCGACCGCCCCGACCTGCCCTGGCTCTACACCCCGGCCCGGCCGGACGCCAACGGCGGGCTGCGACCCTGGCTGGTGCTGGTCGTCGTGCCGGTGGACGGCGGCGGCGAACTGCGCACCGAGGCCGGCCAGGCGCTGCCCCGGCTGGCCACCACCGTCCGCCACCTGCCGGCGCTGGCCGAGTCGTGGGCGTGGGCGCACGCCCAGGTGCTGGTCAGCACCGAGGACGAGGACGTCGCCGCGGTGATCGCCAACGCGCCGGAGCGGACCCTGTCCCGGCTGGTCTGCCCCCGCCGGCTCGCTGCCGGCGCCGAGTACCTGGCCGCCGTGGTCCCGGCGTTCGAGGCGGGCGTACGGGCCGGACTCGGCGAGCCCGTGGCGGACAGCGGTCCCCTCGCCCCGGCCTGGGGACCCGGGTCGGCGCAGCCCGGCCCGGACGACGCCGTGCTGCTGCCCGTCTACCACCACTGGACCTTCCGCACCGGGCCGGACGGCGACTTCGAGTCCCTCGCGCGCCGACTGCGGGCCCGGCCGCTGCCGGCGGACGTCGGCCGGCAGCCGGTGGACATCGCCGCGCCCGGCGGTGGCCTGCCGGCGCAGGCGCAGGAGGGCGTCGAGGGCCGCTCGGTGCTCGGCTTCGAGGGCGCGCTGGCCTCGCCCGCGATGGCCCCGACCGCCTGGGCCGACGACGTCCGCGCCGCCTGGCAGGGCGCCCTGACCGGGCTGCTGCGGCACTCCGCCGACCGGCTCACCCCGCCGCTCTACGGCGACCTGCACAGCCAGGAGACCCAGCTCCCCGCGCCCGGCGCCGAACCGCGCTGGCTGGCCGGGCTGAACCTCGATCCGCGGCACCGCGCCGCCGCCGCGCTCGGCACCCAGGTCGTGCAGCGGCACCAGGAGGACCTGGCGGCGGCCGCCTGGCAGCGGGCCGCCGAGATCCGCGAGGCCAACGAGCAGCTGCGCCGCGGCCAGGCCGCCCGCGACACCGCCGAGGCCCTGTACGCCCGCCGGGTCGACCCGGACGCGCCCGGCGCGACGGTCGGCGACGACCGGCTGGTCGCCCTCACCCGGCCGGTGCACGACCTGGTCGAGGTGTCGCAGCCGGGGCTGGCGGCCGACACCGCCGAGCCGCTGGACCAGCGCCTCGCCGGCAACCCGGGCGCGGCGGCGGCCACCTCGGCGTCGGTGCGCCGGCTGCTGCGCCCGCGCGGCCCCCTCGCCCGGCGGGTCGACACCGACGGGGCCGCGACGCTGACCCGGCTGGCCGGCGGCGCCAGCGCGGTCCCCGCCGCCCGGGTGCCGGCCGGCGGCGCCGTGCTCGACACGCTGGTCAACGACGGGCGCGGGGTGGGCGACCTGACCCGGGCGGTGATCGAGGCGGCCGCCGCGAACCCGTGGTGGCACACCGGCGGTACCGGCGTGCGCGGCCTTGCCGCCCCGGCCGCCGCACTGGCCGCCGACGACCCGGTCACCCGGGTCGTCACCAACGGCGGTGACCTGCTCGCCGGAGACCGGTTCTTCGTCGGCGCGGCCGACGGCCGGCTGTTCGAGCGGCGCCGGCTCGGCCCGGACCGCTGGGTGTGGCGGGACCACGGCGCCCCGCCCGGCACCGCGGTCGCCACCTCCGGCGCCGTCCTGGCCCCCGGCCGGGTCTACGTGCGGACCCGCGACAGCCGCCTGTTCGAGCGGAGCTGGGACGGGGACCGGTGGGTGTGGGCGGACTGCGGGGGCCCGGCCGGCGGCGTGCACAGCCGCCCCGCGGCCGGCGGCGGGCTGATCTATGTGCTCGGCGGCGACACCGCGCTGTGGCGGTTCGACCCGGCCGCCCGCTCCTGGACCTCGCTGGGCACCCCGGTCGGCGGCAACGAGCGGCTCTGGGGCACCCCCCGGCCGTCCTTCGCCGGCGTGCTCGTCGCCACCAGCAGCAATCGGCTGTTCGGGTACGGGACGCAGTGGCGGCTGATCCCCGGCCCGCCGATCTGGGGCTCGCCGGCCGCCGAGCACGTCCACCCCGACAACCGGCGGGCCATCGAGTACGTCACCCCGGCCGGCCAGCTCGTGTCGCTGTACGGCGGCGACGCCACCCAGCAGCACGATCCCGTGCCGGAGGGCCGGCGGGTGATCTCGCTGGCCCAGGACGCGCCCCCGTTCGGCAACGAGGAGGAACCGGGCATCGCCACGCTCACGGTCAGCGCCACCAACCCGGCGGACGTGCGCCTCATGACCCGCTACCTCTGGTACCACGACGGGCAGGAACGGTTCCTCTGGGGCTGGCGCACCGAGACCACGCAGGTGCCGGCCGGCGGGTTCGGCGCGCACCGGCCCGGGCCGCTGGTCGGCGACTCGCGCGACGGCGAGCTCTTCGCGGTGACGGGCGACGGCCGGCTCACCTCCTGGCGCTGGGCCTATCCGCGGCCGACCGCCTGGGTCGATCACGGCACCCCGGCCGACCCGCGGGGAAGCGGACCGGCCGACGCGCCCGCGCCGGCGCACGTGCGGTTCGCCCCGAAGGTGGGGCTGCTGTCCTCGCTCGTCTTCACCCACACCGTCACCCAGGGCGCCGGCAGCCGGCCGCGTACCCAGGTCGCGCACAGCCTCACCGAGGACGGCGCGGTGCGCGAGCCGGCGCTCACCGCCGCGGTGGACGGGCCGGCCGTCCCGGCGGTCGCCCTGTCCACCGCCACCACCCTGGGCGCCGTTCTGCCCACCGCCCGGCCCACCCTGGTCACCGCCGCGCTGCTGCCCGGAACGACGGCCGGCACCCGCCGGATCGCGTACTGGATCGGCCGCGAGGCGGACGCGAAAGGGGCGGCGGCCGGCGGCTGGACCGGCCCGTACGAGCTGCCCGACCCGGTCAGCGCCGAGGCCGCCGGGCTCGACGTGGCCCTGGCCGACCTGGACGGCGACGGCCGGCCCGAGCTGATCGTGGCGTACGCGGTGAACCGCGCCGGCCGCACCGACAACCAGGTGTTCTACCGGGTCGGCTGGCGGCTGGACGAGACCGGCGCGGTCGCCGACGGCTGGACCGACTCGCTGCCCACCCCGATGCAGCTCGGCAGCGTCAACGCGGTCGGGATCGACGTGGTGGACCTGACCGGCGACCAGACGCCCGACCTGCTGGTCTTCGCCACCGGTGCGGTGGGCGGCGCGCCGGTGGCCCGTTACCTCACCGGGAGGGGCGTCAACCGGCGGGGCCGGGTCGTCGGCGGGTGGACCGTCGCGCGGCCGGTGCCGGACGAGGCGGCCTTCGCGACCGCGGACGGGGCCGGCGTGGCGGTCGCCGACATCACGGGCACCCGCCGTCCCGACCTCGTGGTGGCCCGGCGCAAGGGCGCCACCCTCACCTGGCGGGCCGCCTTCGACCTCGACCCGGACGGTGTCCCGGTGAGCTGGACCGCCGCCCTCACGGCTACCGGCGCCGGCGACGCGGGCGCCAAGGGCTGCGCGGTCACCATCGCGGACCTGCGCGCCGACCTGGTCGCCGACCGGGCGAAGATGGGCGACGACTTCATGGCCGCGGCCGCCAACCACCAGGGCCGCCTCGCCCCGGCCCAGGCGCTGGCCCGCGACCACCACCCGGCCCCCGTAGCGCTGGACGAGGCAGCCGCGGCGGTCCGCGAGACGGTCCGCCCGGAGACCGCCGTGGCCGGCGAGGTGCTGGCCGGGCTCACCCTCGGCGACGGCGACCTCGTCGACGCCCTGCCGGACAGCGGCGACCCGCTGCGCCGGCTTCTCGCCGGGGTCACCTTCGACGTACCCGCCTACGAGCTGCTGCGCGGGCTGTCCCAGGAGCACGTGGTGCCGAACCTGCCGGCCGTCGCGCCCGAGACGATGACCGCGCTGGCCGCCAACCCGCGCTTCATCGAGGCGTTCCTGGTCGGGCTCAACCACGAGATGAGCCGGGAGATGCTGTGGCGGGAGTTCCCCGCCGACCCGAAGCAGACCTGGTTCCGGCAGTTCTGGGACGTACGCGGCGCGGTGTCCGCGGGCGCGCCGCTGACCGACATCCCGCCACTGACCGACCCGGCCTGGCGCAACGGGCCGCTGGGCAGCCACCTCACCGCGGTCGGCGCGCCGGGCGAGCAGTCGCTGGTGCTGGTCATCCGCGGCGAACTGCTGCGCCGCTACCCGTCCACCGTGGTCACCATGCGAGCGGCCACCTGGACCGGCCCCGAGGAGCGCACCCCGACCGGGCCGGACGTGCTGCCCATCTTCAACGCCTGGCTCTCCCCCGACCTGCTGCTGTTCGGCTTCCCGTACACCGCCGAGGTGGCCCGTGGGGCGAGCCGCCAGGCCGACGGGTCGGCCGGGCACTTCTTCGTGCTCCGCGAGCAGCCCGCCGCGCCCCGCTTCGGGGTGGACCTCACCGGTGACCCGCCGCCCCCGGACGCGGTGGTGTTCGCCGCCCGGCAGGGCCGCAACGCCGCCGACACCGCCCGCGCGGTGCTGCAACGACCCGTCCTCCTGGCCCGCCATGCCAGCGACCTGCTACCGACGCCGGAGAGCCAGTCATGAGCACCTCGACGTACGCCGCCGACCGGCCGCCGCTGTCCGGCGCGCTGACCGCGACCCCGTGGACGCTGACCGCCGCCGCCCCGGCCGTCCTGCTGCCGGTACGCCTGGAGACCCGCTTCGCCGGCGCCACCCTGAAGATCCGCGTCTACCCGGACCAGATCCACGTGGACGACCACGAGCCCGGGCTGACCGCCGAGGAGATCGCGGCCGGCCGGGCGTACTGGGGGGACGGGCTGCCGGACGGGCCGACCGGGACCCCGGACGAGGCGGCCTGGACCGACCTGGTCCGCCGCTTCGGCGCGCCCCGGGCCGGCTGGATCGCCCGGGTCCTCGAACCGGTCGGCGGGGTCTTCCCCGACCCGCTGACCCGCACCGGCCCCTGGTGCGAGCCGGCGCGGGCCCGACTGTTGCCCACCCAGTGGTACGCGGTCGGCCGCACCGCCGGCGGCAGGCTGTTCAGCGGCACCTCCGACCCGGTGACCCGGGACCTGGCGGTCGGCCCCAGCCCGGTGCCCGACACCGCGGCCGGCACCATCGACCCCTCGGACGAGGCGCTGCCGATCGACGCCGGGATGCGCTGGACGGTGGACTTCGCCGCCGCCAAGGCCGCCGGGATGGCGTTCACCGTGACCGTGCCCCTCGACGCCAAGGGCGAGCCGGAGCGGATCGAGCGGCTGGTGGTGTTCGGCCTCGACGCCGCCACCGGCCCGGCCGGGTCGGCCCGCGCGCTGGCCCGGCTGCTGGAGGCGCACGCCGCCACCGACGGGCTGGCCTTCCTCGCGCCCGACAGCCCGACCAACAACACCGGCACGGACGCGCCGGCCGCCGCGCCGACCGCCGGGGCCGTGTCCACCGCGGACAGCGCCGCCGGGGCCGCCGCGCCGGAGGCGGCCGCCGCGCTGGCCGCCGCCGCGTTGGGCGTCCCGCTGACCGCCGCGCCGGACGACGCCGTCGCCGCCGCCCGCCGGGCCCCGGCCCGCGCCGGCGCACCCACCGGACTGGCCCGGGGCGGCGGCGCCACGGCCGTCGACCGGCCCGCCGGGCGGCTGGTCCGCCGGTTGCTCTGGCCGGCCAGCTTCGGGAGCCTGCTGCGCCACCTGCTGCCGGTGGCCACCCCGGCCGAGCGGGCCGCGGTCCGCGCGCACTTCGTGGAGCACGTCCACGCCGAGGGTCCGCTGCCGACGCTGCGGATCGGCCGGCAGCCGTACGGGCTGCTGCCGGTGGCCAGCCTGCGGGACTGGCAGCCGGCCGGCCCGGGCGAGGCGAAGGCCGTCGCGCTGCTCACCAACCTGTGGCGCAAGGTCTGGCTCGCCTCCCCGGTGCCGCGCATCGTGCCGGGCCTGGCCGACCCGGAGGCCACCCTGCTGGAGATCCTCGGCACCGACGCCCGCGTGCTGGAGGTACGGGCCCGCAGCATGCTCGGCAACGAGTACGTGAGCTGGCTGTGGCGCTTCGCCCGGCTGGGTCTCGGCCCGGACTGGCGGGAGCAGGTGGTCGAACCGGCCCGGGACCTGCTCGCGGCGCTCGGGCTGGGCGGCCCCACCGACCCGCGGCTGTCCCTGGCGGTCTTCGCGAAGCAGGCGTACGCGCTGGGCACCCCGCTGCTGGACGGGCCGGGCGCGCCCCGGGCCGGGCGGGTGCGGGCGTACCTGGACGCGCTGGCCGCGGTCGGGCTGCGCGGCGACGAGGTGCCGGCCACCCCCGGTGACGGGCCGGTGCCGCTGTTCCACCGGCTGCTGCGGGCGGCCCTGATCGCCGAGCACTCGGCCGCCGCGGATGCCTTCGCCGCCGAGGCGAACCTGCCCGGCGTGGCCGAGCTGCCCGAGCCGGAGCTGGTCGACATCCGCCCGCGCGAGCGCACCCCCGTGCTGCGCCGGCGGCTCGCCCTGCCGGTGCCCGGCACCGACCAGACCGTCGCCGCCTACCTGGCCGGCACCTCGGCGGACCCCCGGCAGGTGCGGGCGACCGCCGACCTGCGGGACTTCCGCACCGCGCTGACCGGGCTGCGCGACGCCCTCGACGCCGGCCTGTCCGCCGCCGACCTGCACCGGCACGTGGCCGGCACGCTCGGGCTGGCCAGCCACCGTTTGGACGCCTGGATCACCTCGCTGGCCACCCGCCGGCTCGCCCAGGTGACCGCCGGCCCGGCGCCCGGCGTGCACGTCGGCGGCTACGGCTGGGTGGTCGACCTGGCGCCGGCCGGCAAGCCGACCATGGTGGCCCGGCCGGCGGACATTCCGGAGTCGGTGGCCCCGCCGACCCTGCCGCTCGCCCCCGCCGGGGCCGGCCACGTGCACGCGCCCTCCCCCGCGCAGGCGGTGACCGCCGCGGTGCTGCGCAGCGCGTCGCGCAGCCACGGCGGCGACCGGGCCCTCGCTGTGGAACTCTCCTCCCGCCGGGTCCGCCTCGCCGAACAGCTCCTCGACGGTGTCCGCGCCGGGCAGAGCCTCGGCGCGCTGCTCGGCTACCGCTTCGAGCGCGGCCTGCACGACCACCCCGCCGGCCCGTGGGACCAGTTGCTGCCGGCGCTGCGCCGGCTCGCCCCGGTCCGCGCGCACCGGGTGGACCCCGCCGACGACGGCCGCACCCGGGTCACGGTCACCGTCGAGTCGACGGCCACCGTGGACGGCCTGGAGCTGCACCGGCTGCACACCGCCGGCGGGCTCGACGGCTGGCTGGCGGCCCGGCCGGCCGGCGAACGCGCCGCCGTCCGGGACGTGCTCGCCGACCTGGCCGACGCGGTCGACGCGGTCTCCGACACGCTGCTCGCCGAGAGCGTGCACCAGCTCGCCCTGGGCGACGCGAACCGGGCGGCCGCGGCCGTGGACGCCGCCTCCGGCGCGGCCACCAACCCACCTGAGCTGCACGTCACCCGCACCCCGGCGACCGGGACGGCACTGACCCACCGGGTGCTGCTGCTGGTCAACGTGGACACCCGCTTCGACCGGCTCCGCCAGGACTGGCCGGCCGCCCGCGGCCACCACCCACGGCTCGCCGGTGCCGCCCTGGACGCCCTCGCCAGCATGCTGCTGCCGCCCTCGTTCCGGGTGTTCTGGCGCTACCGGTGGCACGCACCGGACGGGGTCACCGCCACCGTCTGGCGGCCGGCCAGCCTGGACCGGATGCAGATTCCTGCGGTGGACCTGCTGGCCGCGCCGCCGCACCCCGGCCGGCCCGACGACGCCGAGCTGGACCGGCGGATCGCGCTGGACGCCTGGGGCCCGCTGCGCCCGGCCGACGTCGGCGACGACTGGACCCTCGAACTGGACTACGACCGGGACCCCGGCTGGCCGCTGGAGCGGATCAGCCTCGCCGAGTTCCTGCACGCGGTCACCGTGCTGCGCGACCTGTTCGGCCGGTCCCGCCCGGCGGCCGCCGCCGACCTCGGCGTCGACCCGTCGGTGCCGCCCCAGATGGACGCCACCACCAGGGCGCAGGCCGACGAGACCTGGCAGGCGGCCCGGCAGACCGCCGCGGGGCTGGCCGCGCTGCCGGCGCCCGACGCGGCCGGCTGGGACGAGCCGACCGCCCGGACTCTGCTCACCGTGGCCGCGGGCCTCGGCGTCGTCGGCGCGGTGCCGCCGCCCGCCCGGCTGGGCGCGGCGGGTGCGGTCGCGGACACCGCCGCCACCGCCCGGTTCGAGCTGGACCGCCGGCTCGCCGGGCACTGCCGGGTCGTCGCCGACCTGCACGACCGCATCCCCTGCCCGCCCGGCGGCTGCACCTGCGATCCGGCCACCGACTTCGACCGGCCCGCCGCCCCGCCGGCCCGCCGCCTTGAGGCCCAGATCGCCCGGCTGCGCGCCCTGCTCGGCCCCGACCTGCCGGTGCTCCCCAAGGCGCTCGCGCCGGAGCCGGCCCAGCTGGCCACCGCCCTGGCCGCCAGCGACGCGCTCCAGGGCGGAACACCCCATCCGGTACGCCGCTGGCTGTCCCGCTACGGGCGGGTCCGCCCCGCCGTCGGCCGGCTCCAGGAGGTGCTCACCAGCGCCGACGCGCTCGATGCCGGGGGCGTCGTGAAGGTGCCCGCCACGGTCACGGTGGCGCAGCTGCCGTACGTCCCGGGCGACCGCTGGGTCGGCGAGGCGGCGCCGAAGGCCGGCACCGAACCGCTGTCGCTCGTCGTGGTCGCCCCCGGCGGGATCGACCCGACCCGACCCGTGCAGGGCGTCGTGGTCGACGAGTGGACCGAGGTGGTGCCGGCCGAGAAGGTGCAGACCGGGCTCACGTTCGAGTACGACGCGCCCGGCGCGGCCGCCCCGCAGGCCGTGCTGCTCGGCCTGGCCTCGCAGGGCGCCACGACCTGGCAGCCGGCGGGCCTCGTCCAGGTGCTGGACGAGGCGCTGGACCTGGCTCTGGCCCGGGCCGTCGACCTGGACTCGCTCGGCGCGGCCGGGCAGTTCCTGCCCGCTCTCTACTTCCCCACCAACGTGGCCGAGTCCACGACCACCACCGACTTCGTGCCGGACGCGACGTTGACGCCGCAGGGCGGACAGGAGGTTCGATGACGACCGTCGAAGAGCAGCTCACGGTCACCGATCCGCCGTCGGTCACCACCTGGACCCGGCTGGAGCCGCGGACCCGGCGGGCCGACCTGGCACCGGCCGTGGACGCCCGGATCGCCGACCCGCTCTGGCTGCTCGCCCGGCAGTGGCAGCTCGGCGAGTTCACCGGTGAGGACGCCGGCTCCCCGGTCACCGCCCGGGTGCACGCCGAGGTCGCGCCGTTCACCCGCTACCGGCCCGGCCCGTACGCCGGTGCGGTGGGGCTGCCCGCCGGGGTGCCGTGGGAGGCGCTGGTGGAGCGGGAGCCCGCGGCGACCGCCGGGGACCTGCGCCACGCCGTGGAGAGCGGCCAGCAACTGCTGCGGCTGCTGGCCGCCGCCGGGGCCGGCGAACTGGCCGGCCGGGTGTGCGCGGCGTACCCGGTGCCGGCGAGCCCGCCCGACGGCGCCTCGGCGGCCGACCCGGAGACCGTCGGCTACCTGCGCATCGCCGCGGGCCGGGTGCCGCACGGGGACCTGGCCCTGCGGGCCTGCGCCGAGGGTCGGTTCGCCCGCGAGGTCGCGGTGCCGGCGGCGCTCGCCGCCGCCGTGGACCGGGCCGTCGCCGACTGGTACGCCTGGCTGGGCGTCCCCGCGCGGCCCACCGGTCCCCGCCCCGGCTACCTGCTGCAACTGCCCGCCGTGCTGGCGCCCGGCGGCACCCGGCCGGCCGCGCCGCCGTGGCCGCCGGCCGACTTCACGCCGCTGTACAGCACCCCCGGGCTGGAGGGGCCGGCGTGGCTACGGGAACGGCTGGAGCACGAGGCGGCCGTCGCCGCGCACGACGGGCGGGCCGAACTGGTCCTCACCGCCCACGAGTACGACGGAAACCGGCTGGACTGGTACCACTTCGACCACGAGCCGGGCACCACGCTGGAGGCCCGGCCGGCCGTCCAGGACGTGGTGAAGGTGCTGCTGCCCACCCCGGTCGCGTACGCCGGCATGCCGTCCACCCGGTTCTGGGAGCTGGAGGACGCCCGGGTCAACCTGGCCGGCGTCGGCGCCGGCGCGGGCGACCTGGCCCGCATGTTCGTGCTGGAGTACGGCCTGGTCTACGCCAACGACCACTTCCTGCTCCCGCTGGAACTGCCGGTCGGCTCGGCCACCCGGGTGCGCTCGTTGCTGGTCACCGACACCTTCGGCACCCAGACGCTGGTGCCGGCCGCCCCCGAGGGCGTCGCCCTGTTCCGCCCGGCCGGGGCCACCGGCGGCGGGACCGCCGACGTGCTTGTCCTGCCGGCCACCGCGGCTGGCACCCTGGACTCGGCGCCCGTGGAGGAGGTCCGGCTCGGCCGGGACGAGACGGCCAACCTGGCCTGGGCCATCGAGCGGACGGTCACCGGCGCCACCGGCCGGCCGATCGACCGGACCGCCCAGGTGGGCCGGGCCGCCGTGCCGCCGCGCCCGCCGGCCGACCCCGACGCGGACGTGCCGGCGCTGTCGTACGCCTTTGCCACCACCGTGCCGGAGAACTGGGTGCCGCTGCTGCCCGGTCCGACGCAGGACCGCCCCGATGTGGTCCGGCTGCGCCGGGTGCCCCTGCAACAGCCGAACCGGGACGGCGCGCCGGTCGCGGTGACCGGCTACAGCCGGCTGCTCGACTGGCGCGAGCGGGACGGCCGTCTCGTCGAGCTGGCCTTCCCCGAGGAGGAGGTGCCCCGCGCCGGCAGCCGGCTGCTGCGTCGCTGGCAGCTGGCCCGGTGGGCCGACGGGTCGGTGCACCTCTGGCTCGGCCGTACCCGGCACACCGGCGCGGGCGAGGTCTCCAGCGGCCTGCGCTACGACACCGTCCAACCGCGCTGACCATTCCGCCCGCGACCGACACAGACAGCGGAGAACTGCTCATGACGATCATCTGGAAGAAGGACCTGCCGCTGCCGATGGCGCGGCCCCGGTACTACGACTACGAATACCTGCGCGCCGACGACCTCACCCAGGCGCTGGACTACCTGCTGGCCCGGCAGAACCTGGCCGCCCGGCTGCTGCGCCCGATGGGCGTGGTCAGCGGCCTCGATCTCACCGCCACCGGCAGCGACGTGACGGTCGGCCAGGGCGTGGCGATCGACGGCGACGGCAACGTGATCGTGCTGCCGGACAACCGGCGCAGCGCGCTTCCCGGCGACGGCACCTTCTTCGTCTGGATCGAGTACCACGAGTTCCTGACCGACCGGCGCGACGAGGGCGGCGTGGCCGCGGAGACCCGGTGGACCGAGGAGGGGCTGGTCAAGGTCAGCGCGACCGCCCCCACCGACACGGCGCACGCGGTGCTGCTCGGCAAGGTGACCCGCACCGGCGGGACGGTCACCGTGCAGGGCACCGGCCGGCAGGTCGCCGGGCTGCGGGTGCCGGTCGGCGCGATCGTGCCGGCCGTGGGCGCCGGGTCGCAGGCCGGCATCACGTTCCCCACCGACCCGGGCGGCGGCTCCGGCGACGAGGCGTACGTCCGCTACTGGCCGTACAGCGGGGAGAACACGATCCTGCGGATCGCCAACAACAACGACCCCGACGACCTGATCGCGTTCACCCAGTACGGCGCGGACCGGCTGCGCATCGGCGGCGGAATGCTGCACCTGGGCAGCATGGAGGGCGTCAACGTCGGCGCCGGGCAGGTGGTCAGCGCGCTGGGCTTCTGGGGGCCGGGTGTGCAGCACGCCCAGTTCTCGTTCCGTGCGGGCAAGGGCTTCGAGCTGGTCGACCGGAGCGCCGACGGCCCGAACCTGGCCTACACCGAGGGCAGCAAGCCGTACGCCGACCTGGCCGTCAAGGAGCTGAAGGCGGCCACCCTGCGCGGGCGCGGCGGGCTGTCGGTGGTCGCCGAGGGCGCGCTCGGCCTGCGGGCCACCGGCGGGGTCAGCGTGGTCAAGGACGGCAGCGGCAACGGCGACTTCACCGTCCAGGGCAGCGCGTGGGTGAACGGCCACCTCAACCTGCCGAACTGGAGCTGGATCAACGGCGGCACCCGCCTGCACATCGGCGGCCCGGAACGCCTGCACCTGCTCAACGCCGCCGGCGTCTACGTCGGCTTCGGCGGGGTCGCCGGCAACGACAGCGGCTCCCTCTTCGTCGAGAAGCGCGGCTCCTTCGGCGGCGACGTCCGGGTCACCGGCACGCTCGTGGCGGGCGCCGACACCCCGCCGATCGCCTCGTGGAGCGGCGGCGGCGTCAGCACCTTCGACCTGTTCGCCTCCGCCGCCATCTACCTGGGCCGGGAGTCCACCGGTTACACCATCAGCCTCAACGCCGGCACCGGCGTCATCAAGGGCAAGTCGAAGCAGTTCGCGATCGACCACCCGCTGGACGCGCCGGACGCCGCGCAGCGCCGGCAGCTCATCCACGCCGCGCTGGAGGGGCCGGAGAACGGCGTCTACTACCGGGGCGAGGGCCGCCTGGAGAACGGCGCGGCCACGGTGGAGCTGCCCGCGTACTTCGAGGCGCTGACCCGGGCGGAGGGGCGGACCGTGCAGCTCACCCCGGTCTTCGAGGACGACGAGCCGGTCTCGGCGCTGGCCGCCGGCCGGGTCCGGGACGGGGCGTTCCGGGTCCGCACAATCGACGGCTCCCCCGCCTCGCACGCCTTCTGCTGGCAGGTCACCGCGATCCGCGCCGACCTGGAGCCGCTCGCCGTGGAGGTGCCGGCATGATGCCGACCGGCTGGTGCCCGGGCACCCGCACCGTGACCGCGATGGTCGGCACCTACCCGGGGACGAGTTGCGTGCGGATCTTCTTCGGGCCGGGCGACGGGCTGCCCGCGGCGGCCTGGACCGACCAGCGGCAACGGCTGGCCCAGGCGCCCGCCGACGCCGACGTGATCGTGTCGCACAAGGACCCGGAGGTGGACGCCGCCGCGTTCGTCGCCGCCTGGCAGACCACCGGCCGCACCGGCCGGCTGATCCTGGTGCCGCACCACGAGCCGGAGCAGCAGACCGGCGGCGACCCGGCCCCGGCCACGTTCCGCACCTCGTGGACCCGCACCCGCAAGCAGGTGGGCGACCATCCCGCCCGGCTCGACGGCCGGTTGCGGCTCGCGGTCTGCTGGACCCTGCAATGGGTACGCCGGGTCGACGCCGCCGGACGCCGGGTCAACGACTGGCGCACCTGGTGGCCCGAGCACGAGGCCGACGCCGTGGACCTGGTCCTCGCCGACTGGTACCCGTACGACCCGACCGCCCGCAACCCGTTCCGCCCCGCCACCTACGAGGAGCCCGCCTCCGCCCTGGCGATCATGCTGGAGCTGTCCCGGGCCACCGGGAAGCCGTGGGGCATCGCCGAGATCAACCACCCGCGGATCACCACAGCGGGCGGCTACCCGGCCGACCTGGACGCCGACGGCAGCCGGTGCGCCGCCTGGTACCGGCGGATGCACGCCTGGGCGAAGGCGAACGGCTGCCAGGTCTGGTCGCACTACCACCGGGACGAGGGCGACCTCACCGAACGGAAGACCGAGCAGCAGGCGCTGCGGGAGCTGATCGCCGCCGAGGCGGCCGCGCCCCGCCGGCTCGCCCCGGCCCTGGAGACGCTGCGCGCCGAGCTGACCCGGCGCTGGCCGGGCGCCACCCGCACCGTGGTCGACGCGACCCACCACGCCGACCACCGGCCCAACGCGCGGGGCGCCGTCGACGCGCTCGACGTGGACATCACCGGCGTGGACACCGCGGCGCTGCTCGCCGCGTTCCAGCGGCACCCGTCGGCGGAGCACTGGATCCACGCCGGCGCCACCGCCCGCGCCGACGACGGCTGGACCCGGCGGCCGTACGCCGGCGCCGACCCGGGCCGCGACCGGCTGCACCTGGGCATCCGGTCCACCGAGGCCGCCGAGCGGGACCAGCGGCCGTGGGGCCTGGTCGAGGAGGCCGGGTCCGACGCCGCGCGGTTCCTGGCGCTGCTCAAGGACCCGGCGGTGGCGCCCCAGCTGCGCGCGCTGCCCTGGCAGTACGTCGGCGGGGGCATCCCGAAGGACATGTCCACGCTCAAGGTGCTCAACGAGATCCTGCAGACCGTCCGGGTCATCGGCGAGGCCGTGGCCGGGCAGGCCGGCGACCCGGCCCCGGTCCGGGCGACGCTGGCCCGGCTGCCCGAGCCGCGACCGGCCGACGTCGCGCCCGCCGGGCTCCCGCGTGCCTTGGGAGAGGTCGACGCGCTCGCCGACGCGGTGGCGGCGCGGGTGCTCGCCGCGCTGCCGGCGCACGCCTCCGGGGTCTCCGGCGAGGAGCTGACCGCCGCGCTGCGGGCCGCGCTGGTCGATCTGGCGGCTCGTCCGATCGGGTGAGCGGGCGGCACGGGCGGCGGAGTGGCCGGCTCCGCCAGTGCTCGGGCCGACCGGCCGGTCGGCGGGCGGCCCACACGATCGGCGGGCCGCGGCAGCCGCCCGGATCGGCGTGGCGCTGATAACCGACTCAGGTGTTGCCCCAGGTGACCTGGGGTTTCGACAGTGGACGCAGACCCCGCCGGCGAGTTCGCGCCGCCGCGCGACGCCGGCCCGAGCAGGAAGCGGAGGCACCGTGATGGACACGTCGACCATCGACCCCGACTACCAGGTGACCGTCTTCGAGGAGGACGACGACCCGGAGGCCCTGATCGGCGACGAGATCGAGTACGACCTCGCCGCGGAAGAGGAGCAGTGACGTGAGCGCTCACCTGGCACCCGCGCTGCGGGTGCTGCGCGAGGAGATCAACACCCGGTGGCCGCACCGGGACCACAGCTCGGACGGCTGGATCGGCGACGCCGCGCACCAGGCACGCCGCTCGGACCACAACCCGGACGGCGACGACGCCTCGGTCAACGCCCTCGACGTGGACGTCGACGGCATCGACCCGCTGCTGGTGGTGCGGCACGCCATCACCCACCCGTCCTGCCAGTACGTGATCTGGAACCGGACGATCTGGAGCCGGACCCGCGGCTTCTCGGCCGCCCGGTACACCGGCAGCAACCCGCACCAGAAGCACCTGCACGTCAGCGTCAGCCACCAGCGGTCGCTGGAGGACAGCCAGCGGCCGTGGGGGATCGCCACCGCGGTGGCGACCCGGCTGGGCGACCGGGTGCTGAAGAACGGGTGCCGGGGCAGCGACGTCCGCGAGTTGCAGACCCTGGCCAACCGCCTGAACGCCCGGCTCACCGTGGACGGCGCCTTCGGCCCGCGCACCACCGCCTGGGCCCGCGCGTTCCAGCAGGCCCGGAAGCTGACCGTGGACGGGATCGTCGGCCCGGCCACCCTGGCCGCCCTGCGGCAGGCCACCGCCCGACCGCAGCCGCAGCCGCAGCCGGGACGGGCGCCCGGGTGCCGCACGCTGAAGCGGGGCAGCACGGGCGAGGATGTGGCGTTCGTCAAGCGGTTCATCGGCACCCGCCGGTGCGGCCCGGCCGGGGTCGACTTCGACCCGCGTACGGAGGACGGGGTCCGCTGGTACCAGCGGATGCGCGGGCTCGCCGACGACGGCGTCGTCGGCCGACTCACCTGGGGGCAGATGGGCGTGCGGATCACCTACTGACCGGGCGGGACCGGTCAGCCCTGCCGCAGCGCCGGCATCGGCACCGGCACGGCGAGCGCCGTCGCCCCGGCGCCCGCGCCGCCCTCGCAGGTGTTCGGCGGCACGGTGCCGATGCCCCGGGTGGCCGGGCGTTCCGCCGCCCAGAACATGAAGCCCAGCATCCCGGCCGTGCTGCCCGCGCCGTGCGGCGCGACGCTCTGCACGTACGGGGCGGCGGCCTTCTGCACGGAGGTGGCGTGGTCGACGCACTCGGGCAGCGGCTTGCCGCCGTAGGCCAGGTAGACCGCGCCGGTGAACTTCGCCGGGGCGAGCGGGGGCACCGGCGGGTTGTACTGCGGCTTGCCGTCGACGTGCTCCTGCCAGTTCCCCTGCGCGGTGCCGGCCGCGACGGGCCGGGCGGTGACCATGGCGTTGGCGTAGTCCAGCACCGGGGCGCCGGCGCGCAGCCAGTCGGCGGTGGCCTTGCGGTTGAGGTCGATCAGCCAGCGGTCGCCCGCGGCCACGTCGATGGTGAGCCGGGCCGGCGGGCGGGCGCCCGTGGCGTCGTAGGGGTGGACCGCCCGGTAGGCGTCGATGAAGGACTGGAGGCCGGCCAGGTTCGGGCCGGTGTTCTGCTCGTAGTCGATCTCGATGCCGACGCCGAGCCGGGTGGCCGCCGCGGCGGCCCGCTGCCCGAGCAGGGTGGGGTTCTCCGCGAGCGCCGCGTCCCAGTCGTCGGTGTAGGTGATGCCGCCGACGGAGAGCATCACCCGGACGCCGCGGGCGGTGAAGTACTGGACGATCTCGCTGGTCATGCCGCGCGGCACCCCGTCGAGGGTGGTGGCGTCGGTGGTCTGGCGCAGCAGGTCGAGCGGGTTGACGAAGCTCAGCACCACGAGGTTGACCGAGGGACGGCCGTCGCCCCGGTCAACCAGCCAGTGGTTCTGGCTGTCGAACTGGGCGGCGGTGCGGGCCGTGCCCCAGGTGCAGAAGTCGTCGCCGCAGTGCCAGGCGCCGTAGATCTGGATGGGGGTGGCCGCGAGCGGCCCGGGCTGGGACGGGGGCGCGGCGGCGACCGGGCCGGTGGTGGCGAGGACGAGCAGGAGAGCGGCCAGGAGCACCGAGCGTCGCATGGGGACCTCCCCGACTGTCCAGTACGCCTTGTTTACAGTAGGGCGACGAGCGGCGTCAACGCGTTCCAGCGATCCGGTCCAGCACCCGCTGCTGGAAGGCGCGGGCCTCGGGTCCGGCCGGCGGGGGGCCGCCCCGGCGGGCCGCGATCGACCGGCGGATCAGCTCGGCGTCCGGGTCGTCGGCTTCGAGCCGCCGCCCGGCGTCCACCTTGCCGAGCCAGACGCCGTCGCGGCAGCGGACCAGCGCGCGGCAGGCGCCGAGCACGGCGTCCTCGGCGCCGGGTGCGGGGGCGTCGCCGGGCGGGGTGGGCAGCGCCAGCCACCAGCGCAGCGCCTCGACCAGCAGCCGCCGCAGCTCCGCCGGCCCCGGGTCGGCGAAGACCTCGGCGGCGGGCGGGCCGAGCAGGGCCAGCCCCGACTGGCGCAGGATGCTGCGGTCCAGCGCGTACCAGAACCGCCCGTCGGCGGCGGGCCGCTCGGCCGGGTCGTAGGTGGCCCGGAACGGCATGGTGGCGCCCGTGTTCAGCTCGACCTCGAAGCCCGGCTCGGGGGTGCCGGAGGCGGCCACGTCCTGCCGGTAGACCACCAGCTCCAGGCCCCGCGCCGGGCAGGGCAGCGCCTCGTGCCGCAGCCGGTCCACGAGCGCCCGCTTCGCCGGCCCGCCGACCGGCCGGGCCACCACGAGGGCCACGTCCACGTCGCTGCGCCCCGGCTGGTACACGCCCAGCCCCACCGAGCCGGCCGCGTACGCGCCGACCAGGTCGTCGCCCAGCACGGCCTGGGCACGCCCGACCAGCTCGTCGAGGTAGCGGCGCACGTCTGCGTCCATGGCGGCATCCTGCCGGTCCGGGTCGGGGCGACGCGGGCCGGGGGTCAGTCCGGCGGGTCGGGGCAGCAGACGGTCAGCGCGCCCGGGACCGCCTTCACCTTCAGCCGCTTGGCCGTGCCCCGCGCGCCGCCGTCCAGCTCGTACGTCTTCGGCTCGGCGAACCGGACGCTGACCTTGCGACCCCGGGTGATCCGGACGAACGGCGACTCGTCGGAGCGGCCGGCGGCCATCCGGCCCAGCGTGCGGGCCCAGTCCACGGCGCCGCTGGCGGTGGAGACGCCGATCTCCAGCGCGCCGTCGTCGGGCCGGGCGTCGTCGAAGGCGGGGATGCCGCCGGTGATGGTGCCGACGTTGCCGAAGAGCACGCAGCTCGCGTCGCCGTCGAACCAGTCGGCGCCGTCGACCTTGATCCGGGTCCGGACGCACTCGCCGCGGACGTGCCGCAGCCCGGTCCAGACGTACGCGATCCGGCCGAGCCGGCCCTTGAGCTGGCGGTCGGCGTCGCGGATCAGGTCGCCGTCGAACCCGGCACCGGCCATCACCGCGAAGTGCTCCCCGTTGAGCCGGCCCAGGTCCAGCTCGCGCCGCCGGCCGCGCAGGGCGATCCGGAGCGCCTCGGGCAGGTCGGCGGGGATGCCCAGGTTGGTGGCGAAGAGGTTGGCGGTGCCGGCGGGCAGGATGCCCATGGGCACGTCCGATCCGGCGAGGGTGTCGGCGCAGCGCTGCACCATGCCGTCGCCGCCCCACACCAGGATCAGCTCCGCGCCCTTGTCGAGCGCCTTGCGGACCTTCTTCGGCGCCTTGCGGCTCTTCGGCACCTCGTACCAGAGGAGCCGCCCGACCCCGGCGGAGACCAGGCTGGCGCGCAGCTCGTCGAGGCCGCCGCCGAAGGTCTTCTTCCGGTGGGCGACGACCGCGACCACGCCGGCCGGCGGCACGCCGGTGTCGGTGGCGGGGCGATCGGCGGTGCTCGTGCTCATGGCTTCCGTTGGTACCCCGACCGCGGCTGTCCCACGCCTGCCGGGCCGGCGACGCGCCCGATTTCGATCAGACGCATGCTGTGATCGACCGACCTCGTTCGGTAGAGTACGGCGGTGATCGCCGGCGCTGCCCGGCGATCGGAGGGGTGTCCGGGATGACTCGACGCGGCGGACGGCTGACGCGGGTCGCGCTGCGCCTCGGCCTGCTGCTCGGCGGGGTCGCGGTGGCCTGGGGCGCCCACGAGGCCGCCACCGACAGCGCCGCCCACGCCGCCGATCGCCCGCCGGCCACCCCGCTCACCGCCGTCGTCGATCTGCTCGGCGACACGCTGAGCCCGGTCCTCGACGTGGTGACGCCGCACTCCCCCCGCGCCGCCGGGCCACCGCCCGCGGCCGGCGCCCGACCCGTTCCGGGCGACCGCGCCGGCGCACGGGCGGACCAGCCGGTCGCCACCCGGCCCGAGGGCCGCCACGCCGCTGCCGCCACCCGTCCCGGACCGGTCCGCGACGGCGGACGGCGACCGGCCGACCGGCGGCCGGGCCCGGACGCCCGGCACGACGGCCGACCGTCCGCCCCGGACGCCCGGCACCACGGTCGACGGTCCGCCCCGGACGCCCGGCACGACGCGCCGCGGTCGGGCGGGGCGGCCCGTGACGACACGCGGCGACCGGCCGATCCGCGGCGCGCCGCGACCGGGCCGGAGCGGCGCGCGGGCAGCGGCGGCGGGCTCGACCGGGCCCTGGCCCCGGTCCGCGCGCGGGTGCTCGACCCGGTGACCGGGGCGCTCCGCCCCGCCACCGATCCGCTGCAAAACGGGGTGCTCGCCCCCGTCGCCGGCGCGCTCCGCCCGGTCACCGACCCGGTGCGGGGCCGGGTGCTCGCCCCGGTGGCCGGCGCGCTCGCCCCGGTCACCCGGCCGCTCGGTCCGGTCCTCGGACCGGTGTGGCGCGCCCTGAAGCCGGTGCGCGGGCCGCTGGACCCGGTCCTGGAACCGCTGACCCCCGTGACCGACCTGCTGGACCCGCCCACCGGACCGGTGACGCCGCCACCCGACACCGCACCGCCCGGCACGTCACCGCCACCCGCCGGCCCCACGGACGGTTCCGCACCGGCCGGGCCCGCGGACACCCCGAGAGCTCCGGCCCATCCCCCGGTCCACGCCGATCCGGCGGACGCCGGCCCGGCCACGACCGCCGGTCCGTCGGACGCCATCCGTGCCGCCCGGCCGGACCAGGCCGGCTCCGGGGAGTCCTCCCGGCCGCACGCCTCCCGCTCGGACCTGGACCCGATCCCGGTCCGGCCGGCTCCGTCGGGCAGCGGCACGGCCGGGTCGCCGGGCGCCGGCCACGGCGAGGCGGCCGTCGCCGGTGCCGCCCCCTTTGCCCCGCCGGTGCTCACCGGCCACCGCACGGGCCCGGCCGACGACCCGGCGCCGGTGTCGCGCTCGCCCCGCCCGGGCACCCGGCCCGCCTGAGCGGGCCGCGGTAGCACCGCCCGGTGCGCGCGACGCCCCGGCCTCTTCTCCGCACCAGTTGCACGGCCGCACCCGGCCGGCGCCGAGCCAAGGACCGCTCCCGGCGCCCTCCCACCTACGCGATCACCCTGGTCACCAGGAGTTTTCATGAGCACAGCCACACCCGTCGTCCGGGCCCGGTGGTGCGACATCGGCCGCATCGCCGATCTCGTCGCCGAGGCCCTCTCCCCGACCGCCCTCGCCGCGTGGCTCGTCCCCGACCCGCAACGCCGCACCGCCGTCCTGGCCGCAGTGGCCCGGATCTGGACCGAACACGCGATGCTCTTCGGCGACGCGTTCCTGCTCCGGGACGGCACGGCGGCGACCGTCTGGTTCCACCGCTACCGGCCGATTCCGCCGCCGAACCGGTACGCCGACCGCCTCGGCGCGGCCGCCGGCCGCGACGAGGAGCGCTTCCTGCGGCTCGACGAGGCGCTCGCCGCCCGGCGACCGGCCGAGGCGCACAACCATCTCGCCCTGCTGGCCGCGCCGGGCCCGGCGGCCGCCCGGCGGGCCGCCGCGGTGCTCGTCGGGGCGCAGCGGTGGATGGACACCCTGAGCCTGCCGACGTACGCGGAGGTGTTCACCGAGACCGACCGGGACCTGTTCCGGCGGCACGGGTACGCCGTCCGGGAGGCCTTCACGGGACCGGGCGACACCACCACCCACCCGATGTGGCGGCTCTCGCCGTTCTGGGCCGGCCGGTCCGGCGGTAACGGCCGCTGGCCGGCGCGCCGGATCACCAGGACCCGCAACGGCCGGTCCACCGGGTGGGCCCTGCGCTGAGCCCGGTCCGGGCCGGGGCGGTCGAGCGCCCCGGCCCGGGTCGGTCAGCGCAGCGGTGGGTTGGCGTACCGCACCAGTTCGAGGGCCTGCTCGCCGAACCAGGCGCCGGCGGCCGGGTCGGCGATGCCGCCGCGCGCCGGGTCCCGCCCGGTGCCGGTGCCCCGGTCGCACTGGCCGTCGGACTGGCCGGGCGTCTTCACCCAGAGGAACGCGTCGGCGAGCGGGTCACCGGTGGCCGTGGTGGGGCGCAGGCCCAGGCCCCGGTCCGGCGGGTTGCACCAGGTCTGCGGGTCCGGCCAGGTCACGCCGGCCGGCGGGGTCCACGGCCCCTGCCCGTTGCGGCTGGTGTCGACGACGAAGTGGGCGAGCTCGTCGGCCGGCACGTCGCCGACGTTCTCGGCGTACCAGGCGTCGGTGCGGACCCAGGTGCTGAAGTCGGCCGGGTCGGCCGGGTAGTACTGGCTGGCGCACCAGTCGAAGTGGCCGCGCGCCCACTCGGGGCCGGCGGTGCCGTAGTGGACGCACTTGGAGATCCAGTTGCCGTACTTGAGCTGACGTTCGGTGGTCTCGTAGTTGGAGACGTTGAGGAAGAAGCCGTCGGCCCGGCCGACGCCGGCCTTGACCAGCCGGTCGGCGGCGTCGCCGACCCCGAGCCAGGCGCTGTGCGTGCCGTCGAGGTAGACGCTGGTGCGAGGCAGCGCGGTGAGCTTGTCGACGGCGTAGTTGAGCATGGCGAACCGCTCGGCGGCGGCGGTCGCCGGGTCCGCCTCGGCCGGGCGGCACCAGTCCTGGCTGCCGTTGATCGTGGTGTACCAGGGGATGATGCCCAGGCCGTCCGGCTCCAGCATGACGGCCACCTCGCGGCCGCCGATGCCCCGGGCGAACGCGTCGATCCACGCTTCGTACTCGGCCACCGAGGTGGCGCCGCCGGCCGAGTACTGCGCGCAGTCGCGGAACGGGATGTTGTAGGCCACGAGCACGGGCACGGTCTTCTTGCCGGCCGCCCGGCGCACCTCGGCGTTGACCGTCCGGGTGACCGTGGCGGCGGAGCCGCCGGTGACCCAGACCGCCTGGGGCGTACGGATCATGGCGCGCAGTGCGGCGGCCTGCCGGTGGTGCCCCGTGGCGGTCAGCCGGGCGATCTGGGCCACCGCCCCGTGGTCCGGTCGGGGGGTGTAGAACCGCGCGCCGTCGCGGAGTTCCGCGCCGGCCGGCGCGGGCGAGAAGGGCACCGCCGCGGCGAGGGTCGCGGCGACGGCGGCGACACCGGTCAGGGCGCGCCGCCGGAAGGGAGTCAGGGCCACGTCATTGCTCCTGAAGGGGACGGGGGAACGGGTTATGGGAGCGTTCCCGCAGCTCGTCCGAGCGTGCCCGGCGCAACCGCGACTGTCAATGTCCCGCGCCGGTCGGACTGCCCGCCACCGCACCGGATGACGCCGGAGGCCGGTGCCGTCGCCGCAGCTCCGCTAGCCTGCGAGCCGGGCAGGGACACGATTCGGCCGAGCAGTCGGAGGGTATCGGGTGCGGATGCGTCAGACCGGTGACTACGACGACGGTGCCACGACCCCCACACCGGGGCGGAAGCGCCGGCGGCACCGCCTGCTGGTCTTCCTGGCCGTGTTCGCGCTGCTGGCGGGCACGGGCCTGGTGGCCGGCGGCTACTACTTCGACAGCGTGCCGACCCCCACCGACCTCAAGCTGCCGGAGTCGACCACCGTCTACTACGCCGACGGGCGCACGCCCATGGCGAAGCTGGGGGCGGAAAACCGCACCATCGTCCCGTACGACCAGATGAACGACTCGGCCAAGCAGGCCATCGTGGCGGCCGAGGACCGCACCTTCTGGACCAACAAGGGCGTGGACTTCAAGGGCGTACTGCGGGCGGCCTGGGCGAACGTCACGGGCGGGCAGCGGCAGGGCGCCTCCACCCTCACCCAGCAGTACGCGCGGGTCGCCGCCGACCTGCGCGGGGTGACCTACTCGCGGAAGCTGCGCGAGGCGGTGGTCGCCTGGAAGCTGGACGACACCTACAGCAAGGAGGAGATCCTCGGCTTCTACCTGAACACCGTCCCGTTCGGCCGGGGCGCGTACGGGATCGAGGCGGCCGCGCAGACCTTCTTCGGCAAGACGGTGCGCCGGGACGCCCCGCCGCAGCAGCAGCTCACCCAGGCCGAGGCGATGGTGCTCTGCGCCATGGTGAAGCAGCCGGAGGCGGACCCGGCCGACCCCGAGGGCTCCCCCGGCTACGACCCGCGGCGCAACGCCCTCGCCAAGCAGAACTCGATCGACCGCTGGAACTACATCCGCGACGGCATGGTGAAGCTCGGTTACCTCACCTCGGAGCAGGCGGCGAACCTGGCGTACCCGGACTCGGTGCGGCCCGTCGACCCGAACGCGGGCCGCTCGGGCCTGGACCGGCCGACCGGCCTGGTGGTCAACCACGTGCTGAGCGAGCTGCGCGGGACCGAGCCGTTCCGCGGCAAGCCGGACGAGGTGATCCGCGACGGCGGTTACAAGATCGTCACCACGATCGACAAGCGCGTGCAGGACGCCGCGGAGGCCGCCGCCGACATCCGCCGGGACACCGCGCCGGAGGCGGTCCGCGGCCAGCCGAAGAACTGGCAGGCCGCGCTCGTCGCCGTGGAGCCCGGCACCGGCCGGGTGCTCGGCTACTACGGCGGCAACAGCGGTTCCGGCGCCGACTACGCCGGCTGGTACCGCGACGAGAACGGCCAGGCGCGCGGGTTCGGCCAGCATCCCCCGGGCTCGTCGTTCAAGGTCTACGACCTGGCCGCCGCCGTCGAGAACGACATCTCGGTGAAGCAGCGGTTCGACTCGCCGGACACCAAGGAGTTCCCCGAGTCGGGGCGGACCAAGGGCAGCGCGGCCGGCCCGATCCGCAACGCCGAGCACGCGCCCTGCCAGCCGAACTGCGCGCTCTGGGAGGCGACCGTCGCCTCGCTGAACGTCACCTACTTCGAGCTGACCGAGAAGCTCGGCACCGCGAAGGTCATCGACATGGCGAAGCGGGCCGGGGTCGAGTCGATGTGGGAAACCGTCAAGGGCAACCCGCAGCCCCAGCGGGTGGACCTGCGGAGCGAGCCCGCCGACGAGGTGGCCCGGCGGTTCTCCACCGAGGTCGGCATCGGCCAGTACGGCATCAGCGTGCAGGACCACGCCAACGGGATGGCCACGTTCGCGGCCGGCGGCAAGCGGGCCGACGCGCACTTCGTCCGGTCGGTGACCAAGGGCGACGAGAAGGTGTGGGGCGAGCAGCTCAAGACGACCGACCTGGGCCTGGACCAGGAGGCGATCAACCAGCTCGACTGGACGCTGCGCCGGGTCAGGGCGGCCAAGCTGGACAACGACTGGGACTCCGCCGGCAAGACCGGCACCTGGCAGGCCGGGCAGAGCACCACCCAGAACGTGCACACGTGGATGGTCGGCTGGACGGGGGCCCTCGCCTCCGCCGTCTGGCTGGGCACCACCGACGGCAAGCCGCTCAAGACGACGGGCGGCAGCTACGAGGTCTACGGCTCCACCGGGCCCGGGCCGATCTGGCGGCAGTTCATGACGAACGCGACCGCGGCGTTGAAGCTCGACCCGGACAAGTACCGGTTCGCCGAGCCGGCGTTCCCCGACGACGCCCCGGAGACCACCGCTCCGGCGCCGCCGCCGGCGACCTCCTCGCCCACCCCGTCCGCCCGGCCGACGCCCAGTCCCACGCCGTCGCGCCCGAGCCCCACCCCGAGCAAGCGGCCGACCGCGCCGCCGACCATCTCCCCCTCGCTCAGCCCGCTGCCCAGCCTGACGCCGTCGAAGACCCGGAAACCCCGGTGAGCGTCGGCCGCCTCCGGCGGTGCGATGATCGGCGGCGTGGGGAACTCGACGACGGAGGCGATCAGGACGGCCTGGGCGGCGCTGGGCGGGGATCCGACCGCCGTCGCGGCGGTGCGGCCGGCCGGCCCCGACGGCGTGCTGCCGGCCCGGCTGCCGGTGACCGACCTCGCCGTGGCGTGTGTCGCCGCCGCCGGGTTGGCCGCCCTGGAGCTGGCCCGGGCGCGCGGTGCCGCGACGGACGGCCCGCTGACCGTGGACAGCCGCGCCGTGGCGGTCTCCTTCACCAGCGAGCGGCACCTGCGGGTTGACGGGCGGGGGTTCAGCGGCTTCGCCCCGCTGTCCCGCTACTGGCCAACCGCCGACGGCTGGGTGCGTACCCACGCCAACTACGCGCACCACCGGCGGCGGCTGCTGGCCGCGCTCGACCTGGACCCGGCGCGCCCCGACGACGAGGCGCTGGTGGCGGCCGTGGGCGAGCGGATCGTCGCCCGCCCGGCCGTCGAGGTCGAACAGCGGGTCACGGCGGCCCACGGCCTCGCCGTCGCGGCCCGCAGCCCCGAGGAGTGGGACCCCCACCCGCAGGCCGCGGCCGTCGCGGCGGAACCCCTGGTCCGGCTGCACGCCGACGCACCGGCGGCGGCCCGCCCGGCGCCACCCGCGCCGCCCGGGCTTCCCGCCGCCGGGGTACGCGTGCTCGACCTGACCCGGGTGATCGCCGGACCGGTGGCCACCCGGTTCCTCGCCCTGCTCGGGGCCGACGTGCTGCGCGTCGACTCCCCCGGCCTGCCGGAGCTGGAACCGCAGCACCTGGACACGGACGCCGGCAAGCGCTCCACCCTGCTCGACCTGGGCCGGCCCGCCGACCGGACCCGGTTCGAAGCCCTGGTCGCCGACGCCGACGTGGTGGTCACCGGCTACCGGCCGGGTGCGCTGGACCGGTGGGGCCTGTCCCCCGAGGCGCTGCGCCGGCACCGCCCCGACCTGGTGGTGGCGCGGCTGTCGGCGTGGGGCGGCACCGGCCCGTGGGCCGGGCGGCGCGGCTTCGACAGCCTCGTGCAGGCCGCCACCGGCATCGCCGAGATCGAACGGCGGCCGGACGGCACACCCGGCGTGCTGCCCGCCCAGGCCCTCGACCACGGCACCGGCTACCTACTCGCCGCGGCGGTGCTCCGGGCGCTGGCGCGGCGCGTCCACGACGGGGGCGCCTGGACCGCGGAGCTGTCGCTGGCGCGTACCGCCGGATGGTTGCGGCACGACCTGCCGGCCGGGTCGGCCCCCGCGGGCGCCCCACCCGATCCCGAGCCCTGGTGTGCCGAGCGGGACGCCCCCGCGGGCCGCCTGCGGTACGCGCTGCCGCCGCTCACCCTGCCCGGCGGCCGGCGTACCTGGGCCGGCCCGCCGACGCGGTGGGGCAGCGACCCGGCGGTCTGGTCGGCCGGCTGAGCGACGGAACGAGGAGGGACCGATGGCGCAGGAACCGCCGGAGCTGGTGGTGCCCGACGTGGACGCCTGGCGGGACTGGCTCGCCGTCCACCACGACGAGCCGGCGGGCGTGTGGCTGGTGCTGGCCAAGCGGGGCACGACCACGCCCACCACCCTGACCTACGACCAGGCGCTGGACGAGGCGCTGTGCCACGGCTGGATCGACGGCCAGAAGCGGCGCCGGGACGAGGCCACCTTCCAGCAGCGCTTCACCCCGCGCCGGGCACGCAGCCCCTGGTCGGCGCGGAACGTGGGGATCGTGGCCCGCCTGGTCGAGGAGGGCCGGATGCGGCCGCCGGGGCTCGTCGAGGTCGAACGCGCCCGGGCCGACGGCCGCTGGGACGCCGCGTACGCCGGGCAGGCCACCGCCGAGGTGCCGGCGGACCTGGTCGCCGCGCTGGCCGGGAACGACCGCGCCCGGGCGATGTTCGAGGTGCTCACGGCCCAGAACCGGTGGTCGATCATCTACCGGCTCGCCAGTCTGAAGCGGGCGGAGACCCGGGCGCGGCGGCTCGCCGAGTTCGTGGACATGCTGGCCCGGGGCGAGACGCCGTACCCGCAGAAGCGCCGGCCCCCGGCGGCGGACTGAGCCACCGGTCAGCCCGCGAGCACGAGCCGGCGCAACTCGGTGTCGAGCATGGCGGCGTCCACCCCGCCCGGCCAGCCGCGCAGCAGCGCGCCGCCCTTGGCGACGACCACGACGGCGGGGGGCTCCCGGACCGCGTACGACCGCCAGATCGCGCCGTCGGCGTCGAGCACGACCGGGTACTCGACGCGGTGTTCCCGCAGGTAGCGCTGGACGTCCTCGGGCCGGTCCTCGGTGGCCACCCCGACGAGGACGACCTTGTCGGAGTGGCGACGGGCCAGCTCGCTCAGGGCCGCCTGCCGGTCGGCGCAGAGCGTGCACCACGAGGTGAAGAACACCAGCACGACCGGGCGGTCGGCCCACAGGTCGGCGAGGGCGACCGGGCTGCCGTCGGTGAGCGCGCCGGTGACGGCCGGCGCGCCGGGCGCACCGGACGGCGCCGGGCGCAACGCCAGACCCGCCGGCGCGGGGCCGGGGAGGGCCGCGGCCCCACCGGCGACCGGCGCCGGCCGGGCAGGCGCCTCGCCGCCACCGGTGCAGCCGGTCGCCGCGAGCACCGCCGCCAGCGCGACGGCGGCGAGGCGGACGGCGTACCCCCGGGTCACGACGGCACCACCGCGACCAGCGCCGGTCCCTCGCTGTCGTTCGCGGTGAGGTCGACCGGCGGGTGGCCGTCCACGACCAGCCGGTAGGCGTCCCGCGCGGCCAGGTCGACCGGCACGGCGAACTCGCAGTACGTCGGCACGCGCGTCACCTCCAGGTCCTCGGCGAAGGTCGCCACCGACCGGCCCGCCGACAGCGCCCCCTCGGCGAGCGTCCGGCCGCCGGTGTCGACCACCTGGAACGGCGCCCGGTTGTGGAAGTGCGTGTAGGGGCCGGTGCCGGCGCACTCGACGCCCGCCGGCCGGATGTTGATGTCCCGGACGAGCACCCGCACGGTCATCGCCTTCCGGGCCTCCTCGGCGTCACCGCACGCGGCCAGCGCGCCGGTGAGCAGCGACGGCAGCACGAGCGCTGCCAGCAGGCGACGCATCGGTCCTCCTGGTCGTCGGTGGTCCGGGGCGGCGCGGCACGCGGGCCGCGCCGCCCCGGTTCGTGGTCAGCCGAGCTGCGCGCGGGGCCGTTCGACCCGGCACTGGCTGGTCACGGTCCGGCTCGGGTCGCTCTCCGAGGTGGCCGTGAGGGTCACCAGGGTGGTCGCGGTCGCCCCGGAGCCGGCGCCGACCGAGACCGCCACCGGGGTGCTGGCCCCGAACTCGGCCGTCGCCAGCTCGTTCGGCAGCTCCACCCGCCAGCCCTGACCACCGACGGTCGCCGAGAGCCGGTAGACGTCGGAGCGCAGGTACGCCCCGGCGTCCTCCGGGTGCGGCTGCCCGCCGGCCACGTAGGACCCGGTGTTGGTCAGGTCGAACGTGCAGGTGGCGCCCTTGCCGGTGGGCTTGCCCCGGGTCACCAGGTGGCCCTTGGACAGCGCCACCCCGTGCACGCTGGGCCCGGCGCCGTCCAGGGACCGCACGGCCACCGTGTACGACAGCACCCCGTCGCCGTCCCGGCGCAGGTTGAGCACGTAGAAGTGCAGCCGGTTGGCCTCGTCCACGTACTCGTACTCGCTGCCGGAGTTGGCCCCGGCGTGGAACAGCGCGTCGGACAGCTGCCGGTAGTCGCCCATGGTGATCTTCTGCGGGGTGCCGTTCGGCTGGTAGAAGTCGACCATGTCGATGTCCTGCGGGTTGGCGTCGACCACCCACACGAACGGCGCGCTGTCGGCGTTCTTGGTCTTGCTGATCAGCACGCCGTTGTCCGGGGTGAACGAGTCCGCGCCCAGCCGGTCGACGACCTCGACGGTGTAGTTGTTGTACCGGCCGCCGTCGCAGAGCGGGTCGGTGGTGACGCTGCACGCCGGCGCGCGGTCGGTGTTCATCGCGATGTTGAGACCGGTCAGCCCGCCGGGCCCGGCGTCCACAGCCCGCGCGGTCACGTCGGCGACCACCATCCCCGAGGTGGCCAGCCCCTCCCGGGACAGCCGCAGCACGTGCTCCTCACCGAGCAGCCCGATCTTCAGCTTGTCCCGCAGCATGTGCAGCGACCCCATCGAGCCGCCGTTGACCGGCGGGATCTGCCAGCGGGTGTGCGGCCCGCCCGGCCCGTTGAACGACCCGCGCGACATCATGCTCCAGATGCCGGTGTACGCGCGGCGCAACGGCGTGCCGTACGGGTTGTTGTAGTTGTCCCCGATGCTCAGCAGGTGGCTCAGCTCGTGGGCGTACACGCCCTGGCCGGAGCTCTCCGCCTGGGTCGACGAGCCGCCGCCGGCGTTCGGCCAGATGGTCGAGGCGGCCTTCCACGAGGTCCACTCGACGTACCGGGTCTTCGCGTAGTTCGGCAGGGTGGGGTCCGGCGGCCCCCACGCGTCCGGCACGTCCTCCTTGGTCTGGAACATCATCTGGCCGAACTCCTGCCAGGTCGACGACTCGTCCTGGCCGGCCGAGAGGATGAAGACCAGCTCGAAGCTGTCGGCCACCGCGTCGCCGACCGCCGCGCGCCAGGCGCCCAGCCCGTCGGTGCGGATGTTCTTGGCGCACGCCTCCCCGGTCGGGCAGGCGCCGGGGTTGAAGCTGTTGTCGATGCCGTACTGGTAGGACTTCGCCGGCATCTCGTACGGGCCGAACCCGCTGAGGTCCACCCCGTACCGGCCGTTGGAGTCCTGCATCCAGTACTCGTGCAGGGTGTGTCCCCGGTTCAGGTCACCCGGCTTGTTGAGGAAGTCCGTGTAGAACCCCGCGACCTGGTTGCGGGGCACGTTCGCGGCGGTCGCCTGCGGGTTGCCGAAGACGGTCGAGCCGGCCGGCTGGGTGATGACGAACGGCTGGTCCACGTAGTCCAGCGTGACCAGTGCGATCTTGAAGTTGCGGACCGACCCGCGCACGGTCGGGTCGGCCCAGTTCCGGCCCGGCACCTGCCGGTAGTCGTCCCAGGTCATCGTGTCCGGGTTCTGCCAGTGTTGGGGGTCGAGCGGCTGGAACGGGGCGGGCCCGTCCGGCGGGCCGTTCGGTGCGGCGGAGGCCGGCCCGGCCGAGCCGGTCGCGACCAGGACGGTCGTGACGGCGGCGGCCAGCACCGGGCGCCACACCGCACGCCTGGAGGGCAGAAGGCGCATCGAGTCACCTCTCAGGTCCGGGCGGAGGGGGCGGGGTGCTCAGGGGCGCTCACCCGTCCGCATTGATCACGCCCGATTCCGACCCTAGGAGCCGGCCGGCGCGGCGGTCACCGTGCAGATGTCGGCAGGTGGACGGGCGACTTCCGACACGTGCAGGACGGTCACGCCGTGGGCACCGGGCCGGCGTCCGCCCGCTCGGCCCGCCGCAGGTCCCGGCACAGCCGCTCCTCCAGCTCGGGCGGCAGCGCGCCCCGGGGCGGCCGGCACGGGCCGCCGTACCGGCCGGCCAGGCCCATGGCCAGCTTCACGGCCTGCACCCCCTCGGTGCGGGCGCCCCAGCCGAGCAGCGGGTGCAGCCGGGCGTAGAGCGGCAGCGCGGCGGCCAGGTCGCGGGCCGCGCAGAGCCGGTGCAGGCGCAGGCAGACCCGGGGCAGGGCGTTCGGGCAGCCGGCGAGCCACCCGGTCGCGCCGCACACGGTCAGCTCCAGCAGCACGTCGTCGGCGCCGGCCAGCACGTCCAGGTGCGGGCAGAGGTCCCGGATCCGGTGCAGCCGGCGGACGTCGTCCTCCCGTACCGCCACCACGCCGTCGGTCTCGGCGATCCGGGCCAGCAGGTCCGGTGTGAGGTCCACGGTGGCCTCGGCCGGGTCGCGGCACACCACCACCGGCAGCCCGACGGCGGCGACCTCGCGGTAGTGGGCGACCACCTCGGCGGGGCCGCCCGGGTAGCCGACCGGCGGCGGGGCGAGCACGGCCTCCGCCCCGGCGGCCCGCGCCTGCTCGGCCCAGTGGCACGCCTGCCGGCTGCCGTACCCCCCGACGGCCGGCAGCACCGCGCAGCCCGGCGGCGCCGCCTCCACGGCAGCGCGGACCACGTCGGCGCGCTCCCCCTCGGACAGGGCGGGGTACTCCCCCAGCGGGCCGCACGGGGTCACGCCCCGGCAGCCGGAGTCGCCGAGCCACCGCACGTGCTCCTGGAGCCGGTCGTAGTCGACGGAGAGGTCGTTCCGGAACGGCGTGGGGAGGGCGACGACGACGCCCTGCCAGGGCCTGGTTGCGGCCACGACGGTGTTCCCTTCTCGGCGGACCCGGCCCCGCACACGTTAGGGGCGTGCCGGCCGGCGGTCTTCCGACAGATGCCGGAACCCCGTCGCGCCGGAGGGTACGGCTGTCGCGGGGTATTGCGCGCCGGCCCAACATCATCGGAAGGTAGGCCGAGGGTCCTACCAGCACACGTTCGGCCCGCGCCGTGCGGTGACCCCGCCGGGACCCGGGCCGGTCCGGGGGAAGCGCATGCGCATGGAGCTGCAACGCATCGTCGACCGGGTCGCGGCGCGGGTGAAGCGTCCGGCCCTCATCGAGGACCGGCGCCAGCGCGTCGTCGTCTACAGCGAACACACCGGGGTGATCGACGGGGTACGCCGCAGCTCCATCCTGCGCCGGCACACCACCCCCGAGGTGATCGCCTGGGCCCGGGAGATCGGCGTCATGGAGGCCCGGCAGCCCGTGCGTACCCCGGCCTGCCCCGACCTTGACCTGCTCCCCCGCGTCTGCGTGCCGATCCGGCACCAGGACCTGCTGCTGGGCTTCGTGTGGTTCATCGACGCGGTGGACGGGATGACCGACGAGGACATCTCGGTGGTGACCGAGGCCATGCCGGACCTGTCGCTGGCCCTCTACCGGGAGAACCTGCTCGGCGAGCTGACCTCGCAGCGGGAGGCGGAGGCGACCCGGACGCTCCTGGTCGAGTCCCCGGAGGCCCGGCGGGAGGCCGTGCGGTCGCTGCTGACCGAGGGCGTGGTGGCCCGGGACGGCCAGGTCACGGCGCTGGTCGCCCAGCTCGCGGTCACCCGGGACGAGGTGCTCGACGACGCGGCCCGGATCGCCCTGGAGCACGCGCTGGTCGCCACCCGGCAGTGGGTGGGGTCGCGCGAGACGCTGCACCTCGTGCGCCACGACCACGGGGTCCTGCTGCTCTGCGGCGGGCGGGCCACCGGCCGGGTGGCGGCGGAGGACGCGGCCGCGCACCTCGACCAGGCCCTGCGGGCGGCGACCCGGGGGCTGGCGTCGGTGAGCCGTACGGTGCTCGGCGTCGGCGACGGCCGGCCCCGGCTGTACGACAGCCTCCTGTCGTACCAGGAGGCGTTCCAGGCGGCCCGGGTGGGGCTGCAACTGCCCGTCCTCGGCCCGGTGGTGCCCTGGGCCGACCTGGGCATCTACCGGTTGCTGTCCGGGGTGGACGCCGGTCACCTGGACGTCGCGCGGGTGCACCCGGGGCTCGGCCGGCTGCTCGGCGACGAGGCGCACCAGGTGCTGCTGGAGACCCTGGAGGCCTACCTGGACCTGGCCGGTAACGCCCACGCCACCGCCGAGCGGCTGCGGCTGCACCGGACGACGCTGTACTACCGGCTGCAGCGGGTGGAGCTGCTGGCCGGCACCGACCTCAAGGACGGCAACGAACGGCTCTGCCTGCACCTGGCGCTGAAGCTGGGCCGGCTCTCCGGCCGGTACCGGCCGGACCGGTAGCCGGGGCGGGGCGACGTCGTCGGCGCCCCGCCCCGGAGTCTCCTACAGGCCGGCGGCCACCGCGGCGGCCCGGCCGCCGACCACCGGCAGGGTGATCCGGCTGCGGTCGAAGTGGACGGTGATGTGCGCCCGGTTCTGCTTGGCCCGGCTGCTGTAGCCGGAGTACGAGCCGAGCAGCACCACGCCGATCTGGTGGCCGGCGGCGAAGACGTAGTCCTCGGGGAGCAGGTTCAGGTCGACGGCGGTCTTCCGCCCGGGCACCAGCGGCGTCGACACCGACGGCGAGTCCAGGTTCAGTCCGTCGATGACGCCCTTGGTGACCAGCTCCTGCGGGTTGGTCGCGACGGTCTTCTCCGTCTTCCGGTAGCAGGCGTTCTCGGCGAAGCCGCCCCAGGTCGCCGCCTCGCCCCAGCAGTCCTCGTCGGTCAGCGTCCGGATGCCGTCGCCGCTGGTGCTGAAGCGCGGGCGGGTGCCGTAGTCGACCAGGAGCCCGGCGAAGCTGGTGTCCTGGCCGTCGACGGTGGCGTTGATCTTCACGACCGGGGTGCCGGAGACGTGCAGCGGCGTCGCCAGCGGCGCGGAGAGGAACACCAGCCGGTTCTCGGTGTTCGCCGCCGGGTCCGACGGATGCCGGATGGCGTTGGCGGCGGTCATGGTGGGGGTGTCCTGGAAGGTCGCCGACCCGTTGCCCGGACCGGAGCGGACGCCGAGCCCGCCGACGTTCCCGGCCGTCGGAGCGCGGAGGAACACCTGGGTCGGCCGGGCGTCCGGCAGCGGCCAGGCGCGCGCGGTCTCCCACACGTCCGGCGCCCGCTCGATGTCGACGGCCGGCTCCCGCATGATCCCGTTGTCGAGCCCCTGGAGCCACTGGTCGAACCAGCGGTGCAGGGTGTCCACCCAGGCGCCCCGCCGGAAGTCGAACGGGTCGACGTGGCCGGTGCCGGTCAGCCAGAGCTTGCGCGGCACGCCCTGCTCGCCCAGCGCGGTCCACCACTTGCTGAAGTGGTCCGGGCGGACGTTGTCGTCGTTGATGCCGTGCACCACGAAGACGCTGGCCCGGACCCGGTCGGCGTGCGGCACGTAGTCCCGCTCCGCCCAGAAGTCGTTGTAGTCACCGGTGACGTCGTCGCCGCCCTGCCCGAGGGCGGTCCGCACCGCCGCGCAGTGCGCCCGGCGGGCCGGGTTGGTGACCGTGTTCGCCAGGCTGCCCGAGTAGTTGTTCGCCCGGGTGACGAGGCCGTTGCTCCGGGAGTAGTCGTACCAGCTGGAGATGGCCGAGATCGGCACGATGGTGGTCAGCCCCGCCACCCCGTCGGCCGCCGCGGCGTTGGCCAGCGTCCCGTCGTACGACTTGCCGATCATGCCGGTGCGTCCGTTGTGCCAGTCCGCCACGACCTCCCGGCCGGCGGCGTCGACGCCCGGCCGGCGCCCGTTGAGCCAGTCGATGGCGGTGGGCGCGCTGATGTTGTCGGCCCGGCCACCGGTGACCGGGCAGCCGGTCGAGTTGTTGGTGCCGATCATGTCGAGCAGGACCACGGCGTAGCCGCGTGGCACGAAGTAGTTGTCGTAGAACAGCGGCCAGGTGTCGTTCAGCCCGTCGCCGTCGACGTCGGCCTTGCACTCGCTCTCGTTGCCCCGGCAGACCGTCGAGTAGTAGGGGCTGGCGTCCATCACGACCGGCACCTTGAGCCCGTTCTCGCTGGCCCGCGGCCGGATGATGTCCATGGCCACGACGTCGCGCGCGCCGTCGGAGTCGGTGTCCACGTCCGAGGTGACGAAGATCCGTTCCCGGACCGCGTCGGCGTAGCCGAACACCGGTTGGGTGACCCCGTCCTCGACCACGAGCCGGGCCTGTTCGTCCGCGCCCGGCTGGGCCAGGGCGCCGGTCGCCGGCAGGCCCGGGACGGCGACCACCAGGGCCACCAGGGCGGCCCGCCAGGCATGTCTTCCGCTTCGCATCCGCGTGCTCCTCCTCCCCGCGCCGGCCGCCGGCGTGCACAGGGGACGCGCCGGCCCGACGGTCGCCCCGAACCTACGGATCGACGGACGTACAGGTCTTCGGACAGCTGTGGAAGATGGCCGCCCCCGGGTCCTACGCCTGTCGCAGGCCGGGCACCAGGGCGCACAGACAAGGGTCAATATGCGCCATGTGCACACAGCGGCAAAGGACGCAGAGCAGACAGGCCCCCGTCTGACGCGAAGAACATTCGGCCTGATCAGCGCCTATTGAAGATCATGGCTTCCTGAATTCCCGGCGACGGCGCGGCGACCGCGGGGAGTCGGTTGCCCGGGTCACCCATTGCTCCGGGCCCGGGCCCGTGTGATTGTGCCCCCAGCGAGTCGCCGACCCCCGGCGGCTCACGACGGTCGATCTGTCGAACCGGGGCCACGCCGGCAGCCTCGGAGATCGGCCGTCACCCCGCCTCGCCACACCGTGCCGCCCGTCCCCACCGGGCTCCGTGCGGCGCGCCTAGGAACAGGAGCGACCCCCTTGAAGCTCTCACCTCGCCTCGTCGCGCTCTCCGGCGCGGCGGCGGCCGGTCTGATCGCCGCCGGCACCGCCGCGGCCGTGCAGGCCGCGCCGCCCGGCCCCGCCGCACCCGACGCCGCCCAGGCCCGCGCCGTCGCCGCCGACTCGGCCCGCGCGCTGGTCGCCGACCGGCCCGCCTACCTGCACGCCAGCGCGGACGAAGCCTTCGTGCAGAAGGCGGTCATCTCCTCCGAGGGCACCCAGTACGTGCCCTACGAGCGCACCTACAAGGGCCTGCCCGTGGTCGGCGGTGACTTCGTGCTGGCCACCGACACGGCCGGCAACCTGAAGTACGCCTCCGTCGCCCAGCAGCAGGCCATCGGCAGCCTCGCCACCACGCCGAAGCTGACCTCGGCCGCCGCGGCGAAGACCGCGCGCGCCCAGCTCAAGAAGGTCAGCACCGTCGAGGGCACCAACCTGGTCGTCTACACCCTCGGCGCCACGCCGGCGCTGGCCTGGGAGACCACGGTGCGGGGCACCGGCGCCGAGGGCCCGAGCCGGCTCACGGTCGACGTCGACGCCCGCACCGGCGCGGTGCTGCGCACGCAGGAGCACGTCGTGCACGGCACCGGCACCGGGGCGTGGAACGGACCCAGCCCGCTGACCCTGAACACCACGCAGTCGGGCGCCACCTACAGCATGAAGGACCCGACGGTCACCAACCTGAGCTGCCAGGACGCCGCGAACAACACGACGTTCAGCGGCTCCGACGACGTCTGGGGCAACGGCACCGCCACCAACCGGGAGACCGGCTGCGTCGACGCGCTGTTCGCCGCGCAGACCGAGCACAAGATGCTCGCCCAGTGGCTGGGCCGCAACGGCGCCGACGGCAACGGCGGCTACTGGCCGATCCGGGTGGGTCTGAACGACCAGAACGCCTACTACGACGGCTCCCAGGTCCAGATCGGCAAGAACACCTCGGGCCAGTGGATCGGCTCGCTCGACGTGGTGGCCCACGAGATCGGCCACGGCATCGACGACCACACCCCGGGTGGCATCTCCGGCGGCGGCACCCAGGAGTTCGTCGCCGACACCTTCGGCGCGGCCACCGAGTGGTTCGCCAACGAGCCGTCCAGCTACGACGCTCCCGACTTCCTGGTCGGCGAGAAGGTCAACCTCGTGGGCAGCGGCCCGATCCGCAACATGTACAACCCGTCGGCGCTCGGCGACCCGAACTGCTACTCCAGCAGCATCCCCGGCACCGAGGTGCACGCCGCGGCGGGTCCGGGCAACCACTGGTTCTACCTGCTGGCCAACGGCAGCAGCCCGACCAACGGGCAGCCGGCCAGCTCCACCTGCAACGGCAGCAGCGTCACCGGCCTGGGCATCCAGAAGGCCATGAAGATCATGTACAACGCCATGCTGCTGAAGACCTCGTCCTCGTCGTACCTGAAGTACCGGGTCTGGACGCTGCAGGCGGCGAAGAACCTCTACCCGACCAGCTGCACCGAGTTCAACGCGGTGAAGGCCGCCTGGACCGCGATCAGCGTGCCGGCGCAGACCGGTGAGGCCACCTGCACGGGCGGCACCCCGACGCCGACCCCGACCACCACGACCACCCCGCCGTCGGGCAGCTGCACCGGCCAGAAGCTGGCCAACCCCGGCTTCGAGTCGGGCAACGTGAGCTGGACCGCCTCCTCCGGCGTCATCACCAACTCCACCAGCCAGGCGGCGCACGGCGGCTCGTACAAGGCCTGGCTCGACGGCTACGGCTCGACGCACACCGACACCCTCACGCAGTCGGTGACGATTCCCGCCGGCTGCCGGGCGACGCTGAGCTTCTGGCTGCACATCGACAGCGCGGAGTCGACCACGACGACCGCCTACGACAAGCTGACCGTGAAGGCGGGCAGCACCACCCTGGCCACCTACTCCAACCTCAACAAGGCCACCGGCTACGTGCAGCGGTCCTTCGACGTCTCGTCGCTGGCCGGCACCACCGCCACCATCTCGTTCAGCGGCGTGGAGGACAGCTCCCTGCAGACCTCCTTCGTCGTCGACGACACCGCGCTCACCCTGAGCTGAGCACACCGGAGCGGCCGGCCGTCGTCCTCCCGACGGCCGGCCGCTTCGTCGTCTCCGTGCCTCGTGGCCGGTCCGGATTCCGGCCCGCGGTCAGGCCGGGTGGGCCGCGCGGGAACCGGCGGCGTCGTCGCGGCGGATCCGGGCCGCGACGCCCTCCATCGCCCGGCCGAACCGCTCCATGTCCCGGGCGGACTGCTCGGGCAGGCCGCCGAGCCGGGCGGCGAGGGCGTCCACGTCCGCCTGGGCGGAGGCGCTGACCCGGGCCTCCAGCTCGGTGAGCGCGGCGTTGACGGCCGTCACGACGTGCCCGCACAGGGTGTCCAGGGGCTCGCCGGCCAGCTCCGGGTCGACGGTGACGGATTCCAGCCGGCCACCCTGGACGGCGACGGCACGGACCCGGCCGTCGGCCGCGCCGCCCTCGGCCCGGAGCAGCTGGGCCGGCGCGTCGTCGGCGTGGTCGCCGGCCCGGGAGCGCATCGCGGACAGCGCCTGCTGCGTCCTGGTCAGCAGCTCGTCGAGGCTCGCGGCCGCGGAGAACGAATCGTTGGTCATATCCGCGCTTTCTTCACGTCTTTCCGAGCACCGTGACGATAGCAACCGGCCCCGACGCCGAACGCCCGGCCGGGAACCCCGGCCGGGCGTTCGTGGTGCGGCGCACCGGTGTGGCGTCAGCGCAGGCGAAGCCGCTGGCCCGGGAAGATGAGGCCCGGGTTGTCGCCGACCACGCCCTTGTTGCGGGCGTAGAGGGCGTGCCAACCACCGGCGACGTTCTTCGCGTCGGCGATCTCGGAGAGGGTGTCCCCCGGCCGGACCAGGTAGGCGCCGGCGCCGCCGGTGCTCGGCGCGGTCCGCCGCTCGCCGCGGTACGACCGCTGCGAGGTGGCCTTCTTCGTGGCCGAGGTGGTCTTCCTCGTGGCCTTCTTCGTGGACTTCGCCGAGCCCGAGTCCTTGGCGGCGTAGCGCTTGGTGGAGCCGCCCTTCTTGCCGCAGACCGGCCAGGCGCCGATGCCCTGCCCGTCGAGGACCTTCTCGGCGATGGCGATCTGCTCGCCGCGGCTGGCCAGGTCGGCCCGGCTCGCGTACTTCTTGCCGCCGTAGCCGTTCCAGGTGCTCCGGGAGAACTGGAGCCCGCCGTAGTAGCCGTTGCCGGTGTTGATGTGCCAGTTGCCGCCGGACTCGCACTGGGCGACGGCGTCCCAGTTGACGCCGGCGGCGCTGGCCGGGGCGGCCGGGCCGAGAAGGGCGGCGGCGCCGGTGGCCGCGCCGACGACGAGCGCCCCGACGGCGGTGCGACGCTGCGCGGTCCGTCGGTGACGGGCGACGTGATCAGTTGCCATGTGGTTTTCCTCCACGCCGACGAGGTGAGCTGTCGGGTTCGGGCCGAGGAGCCCGGCCGCCGCAGGCGGCTTCACCCCGAGGTGTCGTGCACCGAGGAACATGTGGGTCCCCCGCTCCCGCCGAAGGTCCAGGACCGCCGGGCCGGCGGCGGGATTAGGCGTTGCCGGCCCGTGGTGTCCGCGATCGCGAACGGATCCGACGTTAGGAACGGTTTGTCGCGAACGCCCACTTCTTGTGAAGTTCTTCACCCGGCCGAGCGACGACCCCGTCTCCCGGCTTGCGGAACCGTCGAATCTGTCGTAGCGACCTGACGGTTGGCGTGTTTTCGCAGCTCACAGCGGCGTTTCCGGGCACCGGCCGAAGAGGACGGCCGGCGGGTGCCGGGTCCACCGTGGCGAGTGGCGCGGCGCGGATCCTCGGCGGCGGGTTCCCGGCCCGCCGGGCGACGCGGGAGGCTACCGTGGGCAGGTTCGCGCAAGATCGGCACGAGGCGGCGAGGCATGAGCGACCACGGACACGAGCTGACCTTCGGCGGCTTCCTCACCCCCAGCGCCGGGCGGCCGGAGCAGGTGGTCGCGCGGGCCAAGCTCTGCGAGCAGGTCGGCCTGGACCTGGTGACCTTCCAGGACCATCCCTACCAGCCCGGGTTCCTGGACACCTGGACGCTCATGTCCTTCGTGGCCGCGGCCACCAGCCACATCACCCTCGCCGGCAACGTGCTCAACCTGCCGCTGCGCCAGCCCGTGGTGCTGGCCCGCAGCGTGGCCAGCCTGGACCTGCTCACCGGCGGCCGGGTCGAGCTGGGCCTCGGCGCCGGGGCCTTCTGGGAGGCGATCGAGGCGGTCGGCGGGCGGCGGCTCTCCCCCGGCGCGGCCGTGGACGCCCTCGACGAGGCGATCCGGGTGATCCGCGAGGTCTGGGACACCGAACGGCGCGGCATGGTCCGGGTCGAGGGCGAGCACTACCGGGTGGTCGGGGCCAAGCGCGGGCCGGCGCCGGCCCACCCGGTGCGGGTCTGGGTCGGCGCGTACAAGCCGCGGATGCTGCGGCTGGTCGGTCGCGCGGCGGACGGCTGGCTGCCGTCGCTCGCGTACCTGCCGAAGGGGCCGGCCGAGCTGCCGGCGCTGAACGCGGTGATCGACGAGGCCGCCGCCGAGGCCGGACGGGATCCCGGCGCGGTGCGCCGGCTGCTCAACGTCACCGGCACCTTCTCGCGGTCGTCGGGCGGTTTCCTGGACGGCCCGCCGGAGCAGTGGGTGGAGGAGCTGGCCGGGCTCGCCCTGGACCACGGCGTCGCCACGTTCATCCTGGGCAGCGACGAGCCGCGCGCCGTCCAGCTCTTCGCCCAGGAGGTGGCGCCGGCGGTCCGCGAGCTGGTCGCCGCCGAACGCACCACGCCGGGCAGCCGCGCCCGGGCCGTGGAGGAGCAGCAGGCCGCCGTCGAGGCCGGCGGCTCGACCGCGCTCGCGGTCACCCCCACCCCCGATCCGGGGGTACGGCTGAGCGCGCGCCAGCCCTGGGACGAGTCGACCCGGCCCGCGGCGCCACCGGCACCGGCCGGGCACGTCTACACGCCTCGCGGGCAGGCCGCCGGGCAGCACCTCGTGGACGTGCACGACCACCTGCGCCAGGAGCTCGGGCAGGTGCGGGACCTGCTGGAGCAGGTCAGGCGCGGCGCGGTCGCCCCGGGCGCGGCCCGGGCCGTGCTGAACGAGATGACCATGCGGCAGAACAACTGGACGCTCGGGGCCTACTGCGCGGCGTACTGCACGGTGGTCACCCAGCACCACGGCCTGGAGGACAACTCGATCTTCCCGCACCTGCGCCGCGCCGACGTGGGGCTGGCGGCGGTGCTGGACCGCCTCGAGGAGGAGCACGTGGTGATCCACGGGGTGGTGGAGAGCGTGGACCGGGCGCTGGTGGACCTGATCCGCGAGCCGGGCGACTTCACCGAGCTCCAGGCCGCCGTGGACCTGCTCACCGACACCCTGCTGTCGCACCTGTCGTACGAGGAGCGGGAGATCGTCGAGCCGCTCGCCCGGCACGGCTTCTACGCCGGCCAGCTCTGAGGGCGGATATTCCCGGGCCAGACGTGAGATAGCTGGCTTTTGTTTTCCTAAGTCAGCTGGGTAGCGTCGGCCCCATGACGGACTTCCTCGCGCGGCGCGACTCCTGGTCCACCGCCAACTGCTCGATCGCCGGCGCGCTCGACGTGGTCGGCAACCGCACCACGCTGCTCCTGCTGCGCGAGGCGTCGTTCGGCACCCGGCGCTTCGACGAGTTCGCCCGCCGGGTCGGCGTCAGCGAGCCGGTGGCCGCCGCCCGGCTCAAGCAGCTCGTCGCCGACGGGCTGCTCGACCGGCGGCCCTACCGGGAGCCCGGGCAGCGCACCCGCGCCGAGTACGTGCTCACCGACAAGGGCCGGGACCTGCTGCCCGTGCTCGCCGCCCTGCGCGAGTGGGGCGACACGTACGCCGTCGAGGAGCCGTCGGTCCGGCTGGCCCACCACGACTGCGGCGCGTCGGTGCACGTGGCGCTGCGCTGCGCGGCCGGCCACGACGTGCCGGCCGACCAGGTGGACCTGCTGCCCGGGCCGGGCCTGCTGCCGTCCTGACGACCCACCCTTCCCACCCTCTGGAGCACCCATGAAGATCGCTGGAAGCACCGCCCTGGTCACCGGGGCCAACCGGGGCTTCGGCCGGCACCTGGCCGCCGAACTGCTGGCCCGGGGCGCCACCGTCTACGCCGGCGCCCGCAACCCCGAGAGCGTCGACCTGCCGGGCGCCACCCCGGTGCGGCTCGACATCACCGACCCGGCCTCCGTGGCCGCCGCCGCGGAGCTGGCCGGCGACGTCACCCTGCTGGTCAACAACGCCGGCGTGAGCACCGGGGCCGACCTGCTCGACGGCGACCTGGCGGAGATCCGCCGGGAGCTGGAGACCCACTACCTCGGCACGCTGTCCGTGGTGCGGGCCTTCGCGCCGAGGATCGCGGCCAACGGCGGCGGGACGGTGCTGAACATCCTCTCGGCCCTGTCCTGGATCACGTTCCCGCAGGTGGGCGCCTACGGGGCGGCCAAGGCCGCCGAGTGGTCGATGACCAACGCGCTCCGCGCGCAGCTCGCCGACCGGGGCGTCCGTGTGGCCGGCCTGCACGTCGGCTACATGGACACCGACATGGCGGCACACGTCACCGGGCCGAAGTCCGACCCGGCCGAGATCGCCCGGCTCGCCGTCGACGGGATCGAGGCCGACCGGTACGAGATCGTCGCCGACGAGACCTCCCGCCAGGTCCTCGCCGGCCTCTCCGGCGGCGTCGCCGCCCTCTACCCGGCCCTGCCGTGACCGAGGGCCCGCCGGCCGGGGCACCAACGCCTCGGCCGGCGGGCGGCTCGGCCTAGAGGTTGCGGGCGAGGCGGTCGGCGAGGATCCGGGTGAACCGGGCCGGGTCGGCCAGTTCCCCGCCCTCGGCGAGCAACGCCATGCCGTACAGCAGCTCGGCGGTCTCGGTCAGCGCGGTGCCGTCGCCGCCCTGCTCGTGCGCCTTGCGCAGCCCGGTGACGAGCGGGTGGGTCGGGTTCAGCTCCAGGATCCGCTTGACCTGGGGCACCTCCTGCCCCATGGCCCGGTACATCTTCTCCAGCGTGGGCGTCATGTCGTGCGCGTCGCCCACCACGCAGGCCGGGGAGGTGGTGAGCCGGGTGGAGAGCCGGACCTCCTTGACGCTGTCGGCGAGCGCGCCGCTCATCCAGGTGAGCAGGTCGGCGTACTCCTGCCGCTCGGCCTCGGCCCGCTCCTTCTCCTCGTCGGTCTCCAGGTCCACCTGACCCTTGGCGACCGAGCGCAGGGTCTTCCCGTCGTACGCGCCGACCCGCTCGACCCACACCTCGTCGACCGGGTCGGTGAGGATGAGCACCTCGTAGCCCTTGGCGCGGAACGCCTCCAGGTGCGGGGAGTTCTCGATGGTGACCCGGTTCTCGCCGGTGGCGTAGTAGATCTCGGTCTGGCCGTCCTTCATCCGCTCGACGTACTCGCGCAGCGTGGTCAGCTCGGCCGGGTCGTGGGTGCTGGCCGCCCGGACCAGGTCCAGCAGGGCCTCGGTGTTGTCCGGGTCCTCCAGCAGGCCCTCCTTGACCACCGCGCCGAACTCGCCCCAGAAGGTGCGGTACGCCTCGGCGGAGAGGCCCTTGAGCGTGGCGAGGACCTTCTTGACCAGGCGGCGGCGCACGGCGCTGATCTGCCGGTCCTGCTGGAGGATCTCCCGGGAGATGTTCAGCGACAGGTCGTGGGCGTCCACCACGCCCTTGACGAAGCGCAGGTAGTTGGGCATCAGCGCGTCGCAGTCGTCCATGATGAACACGCGCTTGACGTAGAGCTGCACGCCCCGGCGGCCCTGCGGGGAGAACAGGTCGAGCGGGGCGTGCGACGGCAGGAAGAGCAGCGCCTCGTACTCGAAGGTGCCCTCGCCGCGCATGTGGATGGTTTCGAGGGGGTCCGCCCAGTCGTGCGCGACGTGCCGGTAGAACTCCTTGTACTCGGCCTCGTCGACCTCGTCCTTCGCGCGCGCCCAGAGCGCCTTCATCGAGTTGAGCGTCTGCTCCTCGCGGGTGGTGGAGCCGTCCTCGCCGGGCTTCTCCACGGTCATCCGGATCGGCCAGGCGATGAAGTCCGAGTAGCGCTTGACGATCTCGCGGATGGTCCACTCGGCCGTGTAGTCGTGCAGGTTGTCCTCGTCGTCGGCCGGCTTGAGGTGCAGCGTCACCGAGGTGCCCTGCGGGGCGTCGTCGACGGCCTCGACCGAGTAGGTGCCCTCGCCGGTGGACTCCCAGCGGGTGCCGCCGGCCTGCCCGGCGCGGCGGGTCAGCAGGGTCACCCGGTCGGCGACCATGAAGGTGGCGTAGAAGCCGACGCCGAACTGCCCGATCAGCTCCTGCGAGGCCGCGGCGTCCTTCGACTCGCGCAGCGTACGCAGCAGCTCGGCGGTGCCGGACTTGGCGATGGTGCCGATCAGCCCGACCACCTCGTCGCGGGACATGCCGATCCCGTTGTCCCGCACGGTCAGCGTGCGGGCCTCCCTGTCGACCTCGACCTCGATGTGCAGGTCGGTGGTGTCGACCTGGAGGTCCTTGTCGACCAGCGACTCCAGGCGCACCTTGTCCAGCGCGTCGGAGGCGTTCGAGATCAGTTCGCGCAGGAAGACGTCCTTGTTGGAGTAGATCGAGTGCACCATCAGCTGGAGCAGCTGACGGGCCTCGGCCTGGAACTCCAACGTCTCGACCTGGTCGCTCACACCGGCTCCCTTCCACTTCGCGGGCTTCCGGCGGAAAGGATACGAGGCGTGCGCGCGCGGCCACCGGAGGGTGGCCGATCGGATCTGGTCCAACCAGTTGACGGGTTGATGTGTGCGGGGCCACACTGCTGCGCATGGCCTTCGCCCCCGTCCCCCGCGCCTCGGTCTCCGACCACGTCTTCGGCCAGCTCCGGGACGCGATCGTCAGCGGCCGCTACCGGCCGGAGGAGACCCTGCCGGGCGAGCGGGAGCTGGCCGCCGCGTTCGCCGTGAACCGGCACGCCGTCCGCGAGGCGCTGCGCCGGCTCCAGCAACTCGGCCTGGTCCGGGTCAGCCAGGGCGGGGCCACCCGGGTGCTCGACTGGCGGGTGCACGCCGGGCTGGACCTGGCGCTGTCGCTGGCCCGCTCGGGTGACGTACTCCCGGTCGAGACGCTGGTCCGCGACATGCTGGAGATGCGGGCCTGCGTCGGGATCGACGCGGCCCGGCTCTGCGCGGAGCGCGGCGACCCCGAGGTCACCGAGGCGCTGGTCCGGGCCGCCGAGGAGTACGGCTCGCTCGCCCCCGACCTGGACCGGATGAACGAGGCCAACATCGCGATCTGGTGGCTGATCGTCAGGGGCAGCGGCAACACCGCCTACCTGCTGGCGTTCAACAGCCTGGTGGCCGGCACCTTCGCCGTGGGCGACGTCCCCCCGGACGCCCGGGCCGCCGAGCTGCTCGACGTCGCCGGCCACCGCCGGCTCGCCGCCGCGATCGCGGCCGGCCAGGGCACGGCAGCCGCCCGGCACGCCCGGGCCCTGCTGACCGCCCCGGTCACCACCCCCGCCACCCCCGCCACCCGAAGGGAAGCCCGAGCATGATCCCCGCCGTGCTCTACGCCGTCCCGGCGTTCCTGCTGCTCATCATCATCGAGGCGGTCTCCTACCGGTTCCTCCCCGACGACTCCGAACGCGGCTACGAGGTTCGCGACACCACCACCAGCCTCTCCATGGGGCTCGGCAGCCAGATCATCGGCTTCCCCTGGAAGCTGCTCACCGTCGGCATCTACGCCGCGCTGTGGATGGTCGCGCCGGTGCACCTCTCCCCCGGCGACTGGTGGACCTGGGTGATCGTCTTCTTCGCCGACGACGTCGCCTACTACTGGTTCCACCGGCTGCACCACGAGGTCCGCGTGCTGTGGGCCAGCCACGTGGTGCACCACTCCAGCGTCTACTACAACCTCTCGACCGCGCTGCGGCAGAGCTGGACGCCGATGACCTCACTGCCGTTCTGGCTGCCCCTGGCGCTGCTCGGCATCCCGCCGTGGATGATCTTCCTGCAGCAGTCGATCAGCCTGCTCTACCAGTTCTTCCTGCACACGGAGCGGGTGGGTGTGCTGCCCCGGCCCATCGAGCTCATCTTCAACACGCCCTCGCACCACCGGGTGCACCACGGCTCGAACGCCGAGTACCTGGACCGCAACTACGGCGGCATCCTCATCGTCTGGGACCGGCTCTTCGGCTCCTTCGAGCCGGAGCGGGCCCCGGCCCGGTACGGGCTCACGAAGAACATCCAGACCTACAACCCGCTGCGGGTGGCCACCCACGAGTTCGCCGCGATCTGGTCCGACGTCCGGCACGCCACCTCGTGGCGGCACCGGCTCGGGTACCTCTTCGGCCGGCCCGGCTGGCAGCCGGCCCGGTGAGGCGCCCCTGGCTGGTCCTGTTCGGCGTCGCCGCCCTGGTCGAGCTGGTCGGGGTCGCGCTCGACTCGACGCCGGCGCAGTGGTTGGCCAAGCCGCTGCTGGCGCCGCTGCTGCTGGCGTACCTCTGGGACCGGCGACGCCGGGTGGACCCGGTGGCCGTGGGCCTGGTGGCCGCCACCGCCGGGGACGTGGCCCTGCTCGTGCCGGGAGACGCCGCGTTCCTGGCCGGCATGGGGTGCTTCCTGGTCACCCAGGTCGCCCTCCTCAGCGCCTTCCTGCGCCACCGCCGGCCGCCGCCGGCGGCGGTGGCCGGCTACCTGGTCGCCTGGGCCGGCGCGAACGCCCTGCTCTGGGGCGCGCTGGGCCCGCTGCGGCTGCCGGTGCTCGGCTACAGCCTGGCGCTGTCCCTGATGGCCGCCGCCGCGACCGGGGTGTCCCGGCGCACGGCGGCCGGCGGGGCGCTGTTCCTCGTCTCCGACCTGCTGATCGGGGTGGGCGCGGCGGGCAGCGACTTCCCCGGCCGGGACCTCCTGGTCATGACCACCTACGCGGCGGCCCTCCTCCTGATCACCACCGGCTGGGCCGCCGCCACGGCGGAGCGGCCCGCCCGCCCATCGTCGCCCGCCGAGGCCGCGCAACCCGTGTCCTGATCCCGGACGGCGGCGGCGGGTCAGCGGGCGAGGGCCCGCGTCACCACCGTGAGGTCGTCGTCGCCGAGGCCCTGCTCGACCGCGTGCCGCCACTCGCCGGCCAGGGCCTCGGCGGCCGGGAACCGGCCGGCGGGCACCTCACGCAACGCGAGGTCCACGTCCTTGAGGGCCAGGGCCAGCGAGTACTGCGTCGTGTAGTCGTCACCGGCGATCCGGTCCAGCTTGTCGGCCGCCCAGGGTGACACCAGCGGGCTGCCCCGCAGGGCCCCCTGCACGGTGCCGCGGTCCAGGCCCAGCGCGTCGCCCAGGGCGACCGCCGCCGCGAGCCCTTCGTTCACGAAGGCGAGCAGCAGGTTGTTGACCAGTTTCAGCCGCGACCCGGAGCCGACCGGCCCCACCCAGACGGTCCGCTGCCCGACCGCGTCGAAGACCGGCGCCACCCGGTCCCGCACCTGCTCCGGCCCGGACGCGAGGACGACGAGGCGACCCTGTTCGGCCGGACCCCGGCTCCCGGCCACCGGCGCGTCCACCAGGGTCACCCCGGGGCGCCGGTCGGCGACCAGCTCGGCCAGGCGCCCGGTCTCGGTCACCCCGATGGTGCTCATCTGCGCCCAGACCGCCCCCTCGGGCAGCGCGGCCAGCATTCCCTGGTCGACGGCGATCGCCCGCACCGCGTCCGCGTCGGTCACCATGGTCACCGCCACGTCGGCCCCGCGTACCGCCTCGGCCGGGTCCCCAGCGACCTCCGCGCCCCGGTCGCCGAGCGCGCGGGCCGCCTCCGGGTGCCGGTTCCACACCACCGTCGTCAACCCGGCGCGGACGAGATTCGCCGCCATCGGCGCACCCATGCCGCCGAGCCCGAGCATTGCCACCCGCGTCATCCGCCGCTCCCCCGCGTCGCCTACCGGGCAGCCTAGGCGCGCGGGAACCCGGCGGCATCCCGATCGCGGACACACCCCTTCGGTCCAACCGGGAAACGCCACCGGCCCCGACCGGATAGAGTCCCGAAAGCAGACGGCCCGCCCCCGGGAGACCTGATGGGGAGCGGTGTGGTCATGCGTCGACGGCCCGGCGAGGAGCTGCGGGACCGGCTGCGCCGGCGCGACCCGGGCTACCACGTCATCCGTCGAGCGGCCCGGCTGACCGTCGTCGCCTCCCTCACCTTCTACGGCTGCCGCTACGGCCTGGGCAACGTCACCCTCGCCACGTACGCCCTGTTCGGCACGGTCGCCACGGGCAGCTTCGCCCAGCTCCCCGGGCCGGCCGCCGTGCGGGCGCGCACCCTGCTGGCGGCCGTACCGGTGGCCTGGGCGCTCGTGGCGATCGGCACGGTGCTGGCGGTCAGCACCGCCGCCGCGTCGGCCGGGATGCTCGTCATCGGATTCGCCGTGGCCTTCGCGGGCGTCGGCGGACCACGCCTGGTCGGGCTGGCCAACGCGCTCCAGCTGTTCTACATCCTGGCCTGCTTCCCGCCGTACCAGCCGGACACCCTCCCGGCCCGGCTGGCCGGCGTCACCCTGGGCGTCGCCCTGGTCGCGCTCGCCGAGGTGACGCTGTGGCCCGACCCGGCGCCGGTCTCCTTCCCGCAGCGCCTCGCCACGGCCGCGGGCGGGCTCGCGGACCTCGTCGACACGCTGGCGGACGTGCTGGTCGCGCGCCCGGGCGCCGCGGCGGAGGCGGCGCGCCGGCACGCCCGGGCCGCCGAGCTGCTCGTCCAGGTGCGAATGCCCCAGCTGCCGGTGACGGCACGCCCCACCTCGGCCGGCCGCCGCGACCGGGCCTGGCGGGACGCGGCCGCCGCCGCAGAAGAGGTGCTCGCGGTCGCCGATTCCCTCGCCTCCCGGCCGGACGTCGCCGGCAGCGGGGACGCCGACCTGGCGGGGGCGCTCCGGCGGTGCGCGGCCTCGCTCCGGCGCTCCGCCGGGATCGCGGTTCGCCGACCGGGCACGCCGACCGCCGACGGGCCGGAGCCGGCCAGACCGCTGCCGCCGTCGTGGCGGGCCGCCGGCCCGGCCCGGCTGCGCGTGGACGCGGCGATACGGACGCTCGCCGACCAGATCGGCACGTACGCGACGGCCATCGCGATCGCCACCGGTCCGCGCGGTCGCCGCGCCGCGCGGCCACCCGAGCCGGGTGCGGACCGGTTCTGGTACGCGGGGCGCAGCACGTGGTCGCTGTACCGGCGGCAGTTCCGCGCACACCTCACCCCGCGGTCGGTGTACCTGGAGGGAGCGGTCCGGCTCGCCGTGGCCCTGACCGCCGCGCGGGTCATCGCCGGGGTGGTCAACCTGCAGCACGGGTTCTGGGTGCTCCTGGCGACGCTCAGCCTGATGCGGGCCTCCGCGTCGGACACCCGGACCACGCTGCGCCCGGCGCTGGTCGGCACCCTCGCCGGGGGCGCCGCGGGCGGCGTGCTCCTGCTCGTGTCGCCCGAACGGCAGGCGTACGCCGCCCTGCTGCCGCTGGCGCTCGTGCTGGCCTTCGGCGTCGGCCCGCTGCTCGGCCTGGGCTGGGCCCAGGCGCTGCTCACCCTGCTGCTCATCGTCGTGTTCGCCCAGCTCAACCCGGCGTCCTGGCAACTGGCCGGCGCCCGGGTGGTGGACGTGGCGATCGGCGCCGTGGTGGGCGTCCTCGCCGGCCTGCTGCTCTGGCCGCGCGGCAGCGGCAGCGAGCTGCGCCGCAACGTCGGCGCCTACCTGGCGGCGAGCGGGCGGGCCGCCGAGCGGATCGTCGAGGCGTTCGCGGGTGGCGCGGACGCGCGCGCCGCGGTCGCGGCGGCCCACCGCGCGGAGGCGCTGGCCACCGCGTCCGTCGTCCAGTACCACGGGGAGCGCCACGATCCCCGGCTGGCGCACATCGACTGGGACGCGGTGCTGGCGGCCGCGCACCGCGCCGGCTACGGCGGGCAGGCGCTGCTCGCCGACCGCCGGCCCGGCGTGCTGGCCCCGTGGCCCGGCCCGGCCGCCGCGCTGGTCGCGCGGGCCGGCCGGCTGCGCGACGGCTACGCCGACCTCGGCCGCCAGGTGACGCGCGGCCGGATCGACCGGCCGCCCGCGCCGGCGTCCCCGGCCGGGGACGTCGCACGGCAGGTGCACGGGCTGATGCGCGACGGCGAGGACCGGCCGGAGGTGCTGGCCCTGGTGGAGGTCGACAGCTGGCTCGCCGACCTCGACGGTCACCTCCGCCGCGCCGCCGCGGCGCGTCCCGACGAGGGGGCTCAGCCGATGCGGCCGCCGGCGGTGACCAACCACTCCCCGGTCTCCCAGTCCGACGGGCCGCCCGCCACCCGGTAGCACAGGTCGAACCGGATCCCCAGTTCCGGCCACCACGGGTGGCGGACCGGCACCACGCGGAAGATGTCGTCCAGCCCGGGAAACACGAGCCCCTCGGGCTCGGGGAACAGCTCCGCCAGCTCCGGCCGCGTCAGATCGGTCCAGAGCGCGAACTGCCACTCGGTGCGGCTGCCGCGCCGGCCCGACACCCGCGGCCGGCCGGAATTTCGAGGCGTGACCTCGGGGTATCCTGCTCGGCGTCGACCGGCGGGAGGTGGGGCGTGACCAGGGAGACCGGGCGCAAGCTCGTCGCCTCCAACAAGAAGGCGCGACACGACTACACGATCCTGAAGACGTACGAGGCCGGGATCGTGCTGGCCGGCACCGAGGTGAAGTCGCTGCGTGAGGGGCGGGTGTCCCTGGTCGACGCGTTCGCCCAGGAGCGCGACGGCGAGATCATGCTGTACGGCCTGCACATCGCCGAGTACGGCTTCGGCACCTGGACCAACCACCAGCCCCGGCGCACCCGGAAGCTGCTGCTGAACCGCGTCGAGATCGCCCGGATCCTGGAGAAGCTGCGCGACGGCGGGATCACCCTGGTGCCACTGTCGATGTACTTCTCCAACGGCTGGGCCAAGGTCGAGCTGGGTCTGGCCCGGGGCCGCCGGTCGTACGACAAGCGCCAGGCGCTCGCCGAGCGGGACGCCAACCGGGAGATCGCCCGTGAGCTGGGCCGCCGCCTCAAGGGCCGCCGCCCCGCCTGATCCACCCCTCGCAGCTGATCGGCTTTCTATCACAAGACTTCTTGTACATCACTCATTGTGGGTCTAGCCTGGGCCGCATGGCGGACGAGCCGAACACCTTGAACCTCACCGATCCGAAGGCCATGCGGGCACTGGCCCACGAGACCCGGATCCGGCTCCTGGGCGAACTGCGCATCCGCGGCCCGCAGACCGTGGGCATGCTCAGCGAGGTCACCGGCGAGGCGGTCGGCTCGGTCAGCTACCACCTGGGCAAGCTGGCCGAGCACGGCTTCGTCCTGGAGGCGCCCGAGCTGGCCCGCAACCGCCGCGAGCGGTGGTGGCGGGCCGCGCACGAGCGCACCAACTGGGAGCCGGTGGAACTGCTCGACGACCCGGAGCGGCGGCTCGCCTCCGACCTGCTGCGCCGGGCCGTCCTCCAGCGCTACGTGGCCCGCTTCGAGGCCTACCTCGACGCCGAGGCGTCCCTCGACCCGGCGTGGGTGCGGGGCACCACGAGCAGCGACAGCTTCCTCCACCTGACCCCCGACGAACTCGTGGAGCTGCGCCGCGAGCTGTCCGAGCTGGGCGAGCGCTGGCAGGCCCGCAGCAACCCCGACCGGCCGGACGCGCGCACCGTCACGCTCATCTGGCAGGCCTACCGGGGGCCGCAGTGAGCCGCCGGTGGGCGCCCCTGGCCGGGCTGCTGACCGCGCACACGGTCTCGCTCACCGGCAACATGCTCACGCTGATCGCGCTGCCGCTCTACGTCCTCGCCGAGACGGGCTCCCCCGCCGCCACCGGTCTGGCCGGAGCGTTCGCGACCGCCCCGGTGGTGCTGGGCGGCGCCTTCGGCGGCGTCCTCGTCGACCGGATCGGCTACCGCCGGGCCAGCATGCTGGCCGACCTGGTCTCCGGCGTGACCGTCGCCGCCGTGCCGCTGCTGCACGCCACGGTGGGGCTGCCCTTCCCGGCGCTGCTCGGGCTGGTCTTCGTCAGCGGCCTGCTCGACACGCCGGGCCAGACCGCCCGCACCGCGCTGCTGCCCGAGGCGGCGGCCGCCGCCGGGGTGCCCATCGAGCGGGCCATCGGCTGGTTCGGCGCCACCGAGCGCGGCTCCCGCCTGATCGGCGCGCCGGTCGCCGGCCTGCTGGTCAGCGCGCTGGGCGCACTGCCGGTGCTGGCCGTCGACGCGGCCACGTTCGCCGTCTCGGCGCTGGTGGTGGCGGTCCTGGTGCCGGCGGGCCTGCAACCGTCCACCGAGGCCGACGCCCCTTCGGCCGGCTACTGGCGGGACTTCGCCGCCGGCCTGCGCTTCCTGGTCCGCGAGCCGCTGCTGCGCGCCATGGTGCTGCTGGTGCTGGTCACCAACCTCTTCGACGCCACCAAGAGCAACGTCCTGATGCCGGTCGTCGCCACCCGGGACCTCGGCGGGGCGGCCGCCTTCGGCCTGCTGGTCGGCGCCATGGGCGGCGGCGCGCTGGTCGGCTCGCTGCTGTTCAGCGCCATCGGGCATCGGCTGCCCCGCCGCGCCACCTTCGTCACGGCCTTCGCCATCTGCGGCGCCCCGCCCTTCTGGGCGCTCGCCGCCGCCCCGCCGCTGCCGGTGATCGCCGCGGTCTGCGTGGTGTCCGGTCTCGCCGCCGGCGCGATCAACCCGCTCATCGGCGCGGTCGAGCTGGAGCGCGTCCCGGCCACCATGCGGGCCCGGGTCTACGGGGTGATCGGCGCGGGCGCCTGGGCGGCCATGCCGGTGGGCGCGGCCGGCGCAGGGCTGGCCGCCGACCGGTTCGGCACCACGGCGACCCTGGTCACCATCGGCGCCGGTTACCTGCTGGTGGTGCTCACCCCGCTGCTCGGCGGCCCGTGGCGGGACCTGCGCCGGCCGGCGCCGCCGGAACAGCCGCAGCCGGTCCGGTCCCCCACGCCCGCCGCCACCGGCGCGGAGTAACCCGGCCGCGCTGCCGCCCCGACGTGGGCCGGGTCGGCAGCCGCCCGGGCGTCGGTTGGCACCGCGCCGCGGCCCAGGCATGGGCGGGTCGGCAGCCGGCCGGGCGTGGGTCGGGACGGCGCCGCCGCCCGGGCGTGGGCCGGGACCGCGCCGCGGCCAGGGCGTGGGCCGGCGCCGCGGCCCGATCGGCCGGGAGCGACGCCGGTCTCCCCGGCGGCGGTGCGGTCGGGGAGACCGGCGTGGCAGGTCAGGCGGCGACCCGTGCCAGCAGCGTGAACGCCCGCACCGGGTCGCCGGTGAGCTGGGCGTGGTCGGCGTCGGCGATCAGCGCCGCCCAGTTCTCCGGCGCGCTCCCCCGCACCACGGCCGCCTGCGCGGCGTCCCGGGCCACCCCGAGGACGGCCTCGACGAGCGCGCCGTCCCGGTGGTCGGCGCCGAGCTGCCGCCCGAGCCGGTCCAGCACCCGGGGGGCGTCGCGCAGCGAGCCGTCGGCGTTCCAGCCGGCCGGCGCGAGGGCCGCCCGCACCTGCGGCCGGTCGGCGGCCACCGCGGCGAGCCGGTCCCGGCCCGGGACGGTCCGCAGGCCCCAGCCGAACGGGAACAGCGGCCGGTAGTCGGCGTCGCCGACGTTGACCGGCACCTGCGCCTCGTCCCGCGGCCAGCTCACCGGCAGCCGGCCCGTGGACGGACGGCGGCCGAAGAGCACGTCGGCCACCCCGGCGCCCTCGCTGCCCGGCAGCCACGACGCCACCAGCGCGTCGATCTCGCCGAGCTGGTCGGTGAGCACCTGCGGCCGGCCAGAGACCACCAGCACCACACAGGTCGGCAGCGCCGTGCAGACCTTGTCGACGACCGCCCGGTCGGCGGGCTGGAGCCGGAGCGACTTCTCCTCCTGCTGCGGCACGCTGCACCAGCCGCACTCCGGGCCGCCGACGTCGCCGTAGCCCTCCGCGTACGGGGTCTCGCCGACCACCACGACACCGACCTGGGCGCCGTCGGTGGGGGCCGAGGCGTCGGCGCTGTAGGTGACCCGGGCGCCGGGGGCGACCTGACGGATGCCGTCCAGGATGGACGTGCCGGGCACGGCGTCGGCGCCGGAGACGCCCTGCCAGGTGACCGTCCAGCCGCCGGCCTGGTTGCCGAGGTCGTCGGCGTTGCGCCCGGCCACGTAGAGCGCGGCGTCCCGGCGCAGCGGCAGGGCCCGCCCGCTGTTCTTCAGCAGCACCTGGGACTTGGCCACGGCCTCCCGGCCGACGGCCCGGTGCGCCGCGCTGCCGACCTGGTCCACGCCGGCCGCCGAGGCGTACGGGTGCTCGAACAGGCCCAGCTCGAACTTCTTGGTGAGGATGCGCCGTACGGCGTCGTCGATCCGGGCGGCGGGCACCCGGCCGGCGGTCGCCTCGGCGAGGAGCAGCTGCTCGAACTGCTCGGCGGTGTTGGGTTCCATGAACATGTCGGTGCCGGCGTTGACCCCGACCCGGACCTTGTACGCGGTCAGCCCGCCGTTGGTCGGCTCGGCGGGGTCGGGGATCTGGTGGATGCCCTCCCAGTCGGAGACCAGGAACCCGTCGAAGCCCAGCCGGCCCTTGAGCACGTCGGTGATCAGCTCGCGGTGGGCGTGCATCTTGGTCGGGTTGCCGAGCCCGTCCTCGGTCCAGTCCACGCTGGAGAAGGAGGGCATCAGGCTGCCCACCCTGTGGGCCCGCACGGCCGGCAGGTACGGGGCCAGGTCGACGCGGGCGAAGTGCTCCCGGTCGGTGACGGTGACGCCCTGGTCGATCGGGTACTTCTGCTCCCACCAGGGCTTGCCCTCGTTCGCGGCGGCCACGGCCTCGTCGTAGTCGGTGTCGCCGTCGCCCGCGTAGTGCTTCGCGGTGGCGAGCACCCGGTCGGTGTCGTCGAGCCGGCCGGGCCGGCCCTGGAGGCCGTCGATGACGGTCTCCATCGACACCACGAGCGCCGGGTCCTCGCCGAAGCTCTCGTAGCTGCGGCCCCACCGCTCGTCGCGGGACACGCAGAGGCAGGGCGCGAAGTTCCACGGGATGCCGGTGGCGCGTACCTCGGCGGCGGTGGCGTGGCCGACCCGCTCGACCAGCTTCGGGTCGCGGGTGGCGCCGAGCCCGACGTTGTGCGGGAAGACGGTGGCGCCGACGACGTTGCCGTGGCCGTGCACGGCGTCGATGCCGTAGATCAGCGGGATCTGGAGCCGGGTGCTCAGCGCCTGCGCCTGGAGTCCGTTGACCATCTCGACCCACGCGGCCGGGGTGTTGGTGGCGGGGGTCGAGCCGCCGCCGGAGAGCACCGAGCCGAGCTGCCAGCGGGCGACGGCGGCCGGGTCGTCGGCGACGGCCGCCCGCTCGGCCTGGGTCATCTGGCCGATCTTCTCGGTGAGGGTCATCCGGCCCAGCAGGTCGGCGACGCGCCGCCGCACCGGCAGCCGCCGGTCGAGGTACGGCAGGCCGTGCGCGTCGACCACCACGGTGGGCCGGGCCGCGACGGTGGCCCCGTCGGCGGCGAGGGTGAGCGGCACGGTCTCGGCGGTCTCCGCCGCGCCGTCCGCGCGCAGGGCGACCTCGACCGAGCGGGAGGCGCCGGACGGGCTGCCCGCCGGGAAGGTGAGCGTGCCGGAGGCGGCCGTGTAGTCGGCGCCCGGGGTGGCCGTGCCGGCGCCGGTGGCCCAGCGCACGGTGACCGCCGCGGCCAGGGGCCGTCCGTCGGAGGTGGACACCGCGAGGTCCACCGGCACCCGGGTCCCCTCCGCCGCCGCGTACACCGACCGGGCGGCGGTGACGGTGACCGTGCCGGCGTCGGCGGCCGCCGCGGGCGGGGCCGGCAGCAGCGCCACCACGAGGGCGCCGATCGCGCCGAGCGTGGCCTGTCTGGGCAGTCTCATCTCGCGCCTCCACACGGGACCGGTCGCCCGGTGCCCCGTCGGCCCGGGTCCGCCCACGTCCCGGTTCCGGATCCTCCCGAACCGCATCGCACCACGTCAATATTTCCGGCCGGTTCCGGAACTCGCCGGTCCCGCACGGGGAGCGCTCTCTTGACAGCTCCGAACTTCATTCATAACTTCATCGAAGCCTATCTTTATAGTTTGTTAACAGCAGGGAGGCATCCGTGCGCAGGATCCGTACCATCGCCGTCGCGGCCCTCGCGGCCGTGGGCCTCACGGCCGCGCTCGCCACCGTCACCGGCACCCCCGCCGCCGCCGCGCCCGGCGCGGTGACCTGGTCCGACGACTTCAACGGCGCCGCCGGGACACCGCCGGACGCCAGCCGGTGGCGGTACGACACCGGGGGCAGCGGCTGGGGCAACAACGAGCTGCAGTACTACACCAACAGCACCCGCAACGCCGCCCTAGACGGCAACGGCAACCTGGTCATCACCGCCCGCCGGGAGAACCCGTCCGGCTTCTCCTGCTGGTACGGGAGCTGCCAGTACACCTCGGCCCGGCTGCTCACCAACGGCACGTTCAGCCAGGCGTACGGCCGCTTCGAGGCCCGCATCAAGATCCCGCGCGGGCAGGGCATCTGGCCGGCGTTCTGGATGCTCGGCAACGACATCGGCACCAACCCGTGGCCGAACAGCGGCGAGATCGACATCATGGAGAACATCGGTCGCGAGCCGTCCACGGTGCACGGCAGCCTGCACGGGCCGGGCTACTCCGGCGGCAACCCGCTGACCGGCCAGACCTCGCTCCCCGGCGGCCAGGCGCTCGCCGACGCGTTCCACACCTACACGGTCGACTGGGCGCCCGACTCGATCACCTGGTATCTGGACGGCGTCGCGTACTCCCGCAAGACGCCGGCCGACGCGGGCGGCAACCGGTGGGTCTTCGACCACCCGTTCTTCATGATCATGAACGTCGCGGTCGGCGGCAACTGGCCCGGCTCGCCGGACGGCAGCACCACCTTCCCGCAGACCATGACGATCGACTACGTCCGGGTCCAGGCCTGGGACAACGGCGGCGGCGGGGGCGGCGGCACCGGCGGGCAGATCGTCGGGTACGGCAACAAGTGCGTGGACGTGTCCGGCGCCAACACCGCCAACGGCACCGCGGTCCAGCTCTGGACCTGCAACGGCACCGCCGCCCAGCGGTGGACCTGGAACGCCGACGGCTCGGTCCGCGCCCTGGGCAAGTGCCTCGACGTCAGCGGCGGGTCGACCGCCGACGGGGCGAAGGTGCAGCTCTGGGACTGCAACGGCACCGGCGCCCAGCGCTGGGTGCTCAACGCCGCCGGCGACATCGTGAACCCCCAGGCCAACAAGTGCCTGGACGCCACGGGCGCCAGCTCCACCGACGGCACCCGCCTGCAAATCTGGACCTGCACCGGCGCCCCCAACCAAAAGTGGCGCCGCTGACCCACCCCCTCCGGTCGCGGTGATCATGAAGTTGTTGCCACCGGGAAGCGCAATCCGAGGCAACAACTTCATGATCGACGGGGGCGGGCGCGGGTGCGCGGGCCCCGGGGCGGGGTGGGCGGGTCGGGATAGCGTGTGGGCCGGGTTCTTCTGGGGGGTGGGCGTGGTGGAGGCCGGGGGCATTCGGACCGGGCGGTTGGATCTCCTGCCGTTGGGTGTGGAGCACGCCGCGGAGATGGCCGGTGTGCTGGGTGACCCGGCGTTGCACGCGTTCATCGGTGGGGCGCCGGCCGATCCGGCGGCGCTGCGGGAGCGCTATGAACGCCTCGTCGCCGGGTCGCCCGACCCGGCGGTCTCGTGGTGCAACTGGGTGATCCGGCTCCGCGACGAGGCGTGCCTCGTGGGCACCGTCCAGGCGACCGTCACCGGCCCGGTGCACGAGCGCGTCGCGGAGATCGCCTGGGTGGTGGGCACCCCGTGGCAGGGGCGGGGCATCGCCAGCGAGGCGGCCCGCGGGCTGGTGGCCTGGCTCGGGCGGCACGAGGTGCGCATCGTCATCGCTCACATCCATCCGGAGCACCGGGCCTCCGCCGCCGTCGCCACCGCCGCCGGCCTGTCCGCCACCGACGTGGTGCACGAAGGCGAGATCCGGTGGACGGGGCCCGCCGGCGGCTGACGCGTACGGTGGCGCCATGACGGAAGTCCTGCGGTACGCCGCCTTCACCACCGACCCGTCGGCGGGCAACCCCGCCGGCGTGGTCCTCGACGCGGGCGCCCTGACCGACCCGGAGATGCAGGCCATCGCCGCCGACGTCGGATACTCCGAGACGGCGTTCCTCACCGCCGCCGGCCCCGGCGAGTTCGACGTGCGCTACTTCAGCCCGCAGGCCGAGGTGCCGTTCTGCGGTCACGCGACCATCGCCTCCGCGGTGGCCGTCGCCGAGCGCGCCGGCACCGGCGATCTGGTCTTCCGCACCCGGGCCGGAGCGGTTCCGGTCGCCACCGCCCGGGACGCCGACGGACGACCCACCGCGACCCTGACCAGCGTGGCGCCCTCCGACATCCCGGTGGCGGCGGACGACCTCGCCGAGGCGCTCGCCGCGCTGGACTGGGCCGCGGCGGACCTGGATCCGTCGCTGCCGCCCCGCGTCGCGTACGCCGGGGCGCACCACCTGATCCTGGCCGCGGCGACCCGGGAGCGGCTGGCCGCGCTCGACTACGACTTCGACCGGCTGCGTGACCTCATGCGGCGGCGGGACTGGACGACCGTGGCGCTGGTCCGGCGCACCTCCGGCACGCGGTTCGACGTCCGCAACCCCTTCCCCGTCGGCGGCGTCGTCGAGGACCCGGCGACCGGCGCGGCGGCCGCCGCGCTCGGCGGCTACCTGCGTACCCATGGTCTGGTCGAACCGCCGACCACGCTTCACCTGCACCAGGGGGCGGACCTGGGCCGGCCGGGCCTGCTCGTGGTCGACGTGCCGGCCACCGGCGGGATCCGGGTGACCGGCAACGCCGTGGTGATGCCGGGCTGAGCACGCCGGGGCCCGGCTCCCCGAAGGAGAGCCGGGCCCCGGACGCGTCGCTCAGTCGGTGCAGGACGGTGTGTCGAAGTGCCCGGGCGTGCCGGGGAACGCCGGGCCGGCCCCATGGTCCTTGTTGTCCCGCGGGTAGGTCAGGGCCAGTTCCAGGAAGGCCGACGTGCCGGCCGTGGTCACGTCGCCCGCGCCGCGACCCGCGCCGGTCGCCCAGGCCACCTGCCCGAGGAAGTTCTGCATGGCCGGGCTGTGCTGGCGGACGTCGTTGAACCCGCCATACGCCGAGTTGCAGTGGGTGAACAGGTTGTAGGCGCCGTTCCAGTCGAGCAGCCGGTCACCGTTGTTCGGCCCGTTCTGCGTCACGTCGCCCTGGAGCACGTCCCGGTCCCAGCCGCCGTAGATCCAGTCGGTGCCGTGGTGGTGCTGGTTGTCGGCGAGGACGTCGTTGTCCAGGTTCGTCGCCTCGAACCAGCGGCACGGGTCGACCGTGCCCGCGGCCAGGTCCACCGGCCAGGGCCCCGCCGCGCAGTTGTCCGGGTAGGAGCCACGCGGCCGGAAGTCCAGCAGGTCGGAGCCGAGCACCGCGGTGACGGCCGGGCCGCTGGTGGCGCCTGCGCCGCCGAACAGGTGGTCGACGTACTGGTCCTGGTTGCCCCGGGCGGCGGCGCTGAACACGCCGTTCACGAGGCACTGCGGGTTGGCCGCGTCGAGCACCGGGTCGCAGCCCTTGCCGCCCCAGAGCACGTCCGAGCCCTCGCCGCCGAAGACCTCGTCGCCGCCGCTGTCGCCGTTGGCCACGTCGTCGCCGAAGCCGCCGTGGATGTTGTCCGCGCCGGCGCCACCCCGGATGAGGTCGGCCGCCCCGGCGGTGAGCCCGGCGTGCGGCATGGGCGCGGAGGTGGCGCTGCCGATCCAGGCGTCGCCGTCGGTGTCGTGCAGCAGGTCCACCCGGCGGTCGTAGCCGCCGGCCCGGAACCCGGTGAACGACTCCTGCGGCACCGAGGACAGCGTCACGGTGAAGCCCAGCGCCGCCACGTCGTCGGCGTTGAGGAACTGGTTCACCACGCCGCCCCGGTCGCCGAGGATGGCGTCGCGGCCGTCCTCGCCGTGGAGGGTGTCCGCGCCCAGCTCGCCGAAGAGGTCGTCGTCCCCGGCGCCGCCCCGGATGAGGTCGTCGCCGTCCTGGCCCCAGACGCCGTCGTTGCCGGCGTCCCCGTAGAGCTGGTCGTTGCCGTAGGCGCCGGCCGGCTCGCAGGTGGCCTGGGCGGTGGTGCAGAACCGGGTGGACGGGCCGGGCAGCGCCGGGTCGTGCGTCCGGGCCGCCGTGGCGTCGGCCGGCACCGCGCCGGTCGGGTACCGCTCGGTGTAGACCCGCTCGACCGCCGTGCCGCCCGCCGTGGTGACCGTGCGCAGCAGCGAACCGTTGTCGCCGAGGAGCACGTCGTCGGCGCCGTTGCCCTCGACCACGTCAGCGGTGTCCCGGAACCCGGCGGCCGCGCTGCCGCCGATCAGGTCGTCCTGCCCGGCGGGCGCGCCGGCGCCGACCAGGTCGGCCGGTGCCCCCGGGTCGCCCGGCCAGCCCGGGTCGGGCAGCGGGGTGACCGTGGTCCGGCCCGCCGCGCCGAGGGCGGTGTCACCGCGCAGCGCGTCCGCGCCGCCGTTGCCCTCCAGGTAGTCGCCGTCACCGTCGCCGGTCAGCGCGTCGTCGCCGTCCTGGCCCCAGAGGGTGTCGACGCCGTCGCCGCCGCTGATCCGGTCCGCGCCGAACCGGTTGGCGGTGGCCGCCGCCCGGTCCAGCAGCACCACGATCCGCGGGCCGAACGGGTTGCCGTCCGCCCCGAGCCGGACCGTGACGGCCGTGGGCTGCTCACCGGGGAGCGGGCGCAGCACCGCGCCGTTGTCCCCGATGACCGCGTCGGAGCCGGGGCCGCCGAACAGGGCGTCCGCGGTGTCCGGCTGGCCCGTCGTGGTCGCCCCGGTCCCGTCGTACGCGGTGCTGGAGCCGCCGACCAGGTCGTCGTCGCCGGTGTCGCCCTCGACCCAGTCGGAGCCGGGGCCACCCTCGGCGAAGTCCGCGCCCGCGTCGGCGTGCACCCGGTCCGGGCCGCCCTGGCCGAAGATCACGTCGTCGGCGTCGCCACCGGAGATCAGGTCACCGCCGCTGGTGCCGGCCGCCGGGGTGAACCCGAGGTCGAGCAGGGTGACCTTGCGCGACGGCACGGCGCGGGCCTGGGTGACCCGGGTCGCGTCGGCCGTGGCCGGCGTGAACCGGGCGTTGTCCCCGGCGATCAGGTCGGCGTCGCCGTCGCCGGAGAGCTGGTCCCCGGTGTCCGGCCGGCCGGTGCCGGCGACCGGCTCCTGGCTGGAGCCGCCCACGATCTCGTCCTTGCCGGAGCCGCCGCGGACCAGGTCGGCGCCGTTGTTGCCCTCCAGCTGGTCGTCCCCGCCGTCACCGTCGACCCGGTCGTCGCCGAGCCCGCCGTACGCGACGTCGCCGTCCGGCCCGCCGGAGAGCACGTCCCCGGCTCCGGCCGCCGGCACGTTCCCGGTCAGGTCCAGCGGGTACGGCCCGACGTCGCCGATCCGCGGGGTGCCGTTGTCCCCGACGATCCGGTCGGCGCCCTCCTCGCCGTAGACGAAGTCCCGGCCGTCGGCCACGCCGGCCACCCGTCCGCCGCCGTAGAGCACGTCGTCGTCCGGGCCGCCGAGGACCTGGTCGTCGCCCTCGTCGCCCTCGGCGGTGTCCACGCCGGTGCCGCCGTACAGGCCGTCGTCACCCGTGTTGCCGAAGAGCAGGTCGACGCCGTCGTCGCCGTGCAGCTGGTCGACGCCAGGACCGCCCCAGGCCCGGTCGGCGCCGCCGCCCAGGTGCAGGGTGTCGTCGCCGAGCTGGCCGCACGCCCGGTCGTCGCCGCCACCGAGGTCGGCGCGGTCGTCGCCGCTGCCGGCGGTGACCACCTCGACCCCGGCCCCGCCGAGGATGAGGTCGGCCGAACCCTGGTCGGTCGGGGCCGGCTGGTCGCCGGCGAGGGTGGCGTCGGCGCAGGTCTCGGCGGTCAGTCGACGGTCACCGAACACGATGGCCCCGCCGTCGCCGCCGACCACGTGGTCGCTGCCCAGGCCGCCCACGAGCAGCTTGGTCTGCGACTGGGTGTCGGCCGGCAGCGGCTGGTGGACCACCTGCCGGGCCGGGCCGTAACCGTCGGTGCCGTCGGGGTCCCCGACGCTGGACGGCTCGGCGATCACGTAGTCCTCGTCCGGGCCACCGAACAGCTCGTCGGTGCCGTAGCCGCCGACCAGCACGTCGTCGCCGCCGTAGCCGTACAGGTGGCCGGTCTGGCCGTTGGCCGAGTGGGACACGACCAGGTCGGTGCCGGCGCTGCCGTGCACGGTGTCCTGGCCGGAGCCGGTGTCGACCTTGTTGACCAGCCCGGCGTCGCCGCTGCCGGCGGCGTCCGGGTCGGCCGGGACGCCGCTGCCGGCGGTGTGGATGGTGTCGTCGCCCCTGCCGCCGTTGAGGATGTCCGCGCCGGGGCCACCGACCAGGAGGTTCGTCCCGTTCGGGCGGTCGTCGAGGACCACGCCGACGATGTCGTCGCCGCCGTTGCCGTAGACGGTGCTGGCGCCGTGCCCGACGGTGACGTGGTCGTCCCCGCCGGTGGTCTCCTCGGTCGGTGCGGTGAGCTTCGTCCAGTCGACCAGGCCGGTGAGGCCCTTGTCGCCGACCGAGGTGTGCACGGTGGTCGTGCCGGGCCGGTCCACGGCGCCGAGGTCGCTGTCACCGGCCACCACGTCGTTGCCGTCGCCGGTGGTGACGGTGTCCTTGCCGGCGCCGCCGGCCACCCGGCTGATCTGGCCGGCCGCCTCGGCGGTGACGATCACGTCGTCGCCGCCGCGGCCGTCCACCCAGGCCGGCCCGGTGCCGGTGCGGATCTGGTCCCGGCCGTCGGAGCCGATGACCACGGCCGCCTTGTCGAACGCCGAGGTCCTCGTGCCGTCGCCGCCGGTGTCACCGTCGCCGAGCAGCAGCACCGACAGGGAGACCTTGTCGGCGTCGGCGACCTGGTAGCCCCGCCCGTCGACGACCACCCGGGTCAGGTTCGGGTCGAGGAACTCCTGCTTGCGCCCGAGCGCCTCCACCGCGAAGCCGTCGAAGTCGGCGTCGCCGTCGGCGAAGTGCACGGCGTACACCTTCACCACGTCACCGGCGTAGGTGCCGGCGCCGTTGTCCCACGCCTTGTCCCCGCGCTGCTCCTTCTTGCCGAACTTGCCGGCGAAGACGACAAGGGTGTCCCCCACCGTGCCGCCCAGCTCGGGTGGTTTCGGTGTGCAGTCGGGTTGCGCGCGGAAGTCCAGCAGGGTGGCGTCGACCAGGGTGAAGTCGAACGTCTTGGAGAACAGGAACAGGTCGATGGTGATGTAGACCTTGAGGAACACCGAGAGCTGCCCGCTCGTGGTGAAGAGGCAGACCGGGTTCACCAGCAGCGCCTGGAGGAACTCGCTGGTGCGGAACTTGCCGTCGTTGTTCGGGTCGTTCCAGCTGAACCCGACGGTGAGCCGGATGCCACCCTCGATGCCCGCCTTCACGATGAGCACGCTGACCTCGGCCCCCGCGGCGATCTCGCCGCGCAGGGTCACCACCGGGACGGCCTTGCCGGTGCTGTCGGCCGTCTTGAAGTAGAGGCCGTCGAGGAGGCTGACCGCGTCGAGGTCGGTGCCGTCGGTGGCGGCCTCCACGGCGTGCCGGATGCCCGCGGTGTCCAGGCCGGCGATGAACCGGGCGGTCACCGAGGCGCTGCCGGAGAGGGTGACCAGCACCGGCGGCGGGGCGTAGACCGGGCCGAACGACTGCCGCCAGCTGAACCCGAGCGACAGCGGACCGGAGTCGAAGCTGACCAGCTCGACGTCCTGCCCCATGAGCAGCCCGAACAGCGAGCCCGGGTTGTCGAAGATCGGGAAGCTGAAGCCGGTCTTCTGGGCGTTGGACTTCCCGTCGGAGCCCGCGGCGAACAGCTTCTCCCCGTCGTCCCCGGCGGCGGTGTCCACCGCGGACTTCACCTCGTCAGCGGACTTCGCGCTGGTGAACGGGTCGTCCCGCTTGATCAGGCTCTCCGCCGACGCCGGGGAGGCCTCGGTGGTGAGCGCCTTCGCCGGGTCGACCAGGAACTGGCCGAGCGGGATCGAACAGCCGGCGTCGCAGTCCGGTATCCGGTTCACGAAGGTGATCACCGCGCGGACGGTGTCGATGAAGTCGAGCTTCGGGCCGCCGGTGAGGGTGCTGAACGTCTTGGCCAGCCAGACGAGGGTGATGTCCGGCCCGCCGGTGGCCTTCGACAGGTCCGACAGCACCGGGATCGGCGCGTACAGGGTGTCGATGACCGGCTGGAGCGGGCCGGTGACCGCCTTGAGCTTCTCCACCACCGGCTTGAGGATCTTGCTGAAGAAGGCGCCGGCGTCCAGCGCGATGTCGGTGAACGTCACCTGGAGCGGGGTGGTGACCCCACCGCCGGTGGCGCTCAGCCCGCCCTGCTTGTGCTCCAGGCCCCACTTCAGCCCGAAGCGGGCGCTGATGCCGGGCAGCGCGGAGCCCACCTCGTCGCCGGTGTTGACCGCCGCCGCCAGCTTCCAGTCGATGTTCACCTGGGCCGTGAGGTCGGTGGCGAGCAGGGAGCCCAGGTCGGCGAACTCGGCGAGGGTCAGCTTGGCGTCGGCGTCGGCCGCGCAGTCCGCGGCGACCGTCGGGTCGAAGCAGCTCTTCTCCCCCGGCGAGCCCTTCAGGTCGACCCCGAAGTACGCCCGCACCAGCGGAGCGGTGCCCTGCTTGGTGGCGTTCACCTGGATGAAGGCGAGCTGGGCGGCCAGGTCGCCGGTCATGTCGAAGGTGGCGCCGATCTGCACCTCGGGGGCCGTGTCCCCGTCGTGGGTGGGTACGTAGAAGCCCTCGTCCCGGTCGAGGACCAGGTCCAGGTGCAGCTTCCAGCCGAGCTTGGCCTGGATGCCGTCGGGCGCGCCCTTCTTGGCCTTCAGCGACAGGCCGGGGATGCCCAGGTCGAGCGGGACGTTGACGCCGAGGCATGTGTCGCTGTCGCTCGCGTCGGTGCAGCCGGCCGCGGCCGAGGGCGCCCCGCGCGAGGCGGTCAGCTTGATCCGGATGGACTGGAAGTCCTCCGGCTGGCAGGGGGTGGCCGCCCCGCTGCGGCAGCCGACCACCGCGCTCACACCCGGGTCGAGGTCGGCCAGCACGTCGTTGAGCGCGGTCTGCATGCCGGCGCTGTCCAGCGTGGCGTTCGCCAGCACCGGGCCGATCGCCGCCTTGACGTCCGCGCGCAACTGGGCCACGAACTTCTCGCCCTGTTGCAGGTCGTCGCCGACCAGCGGCAGCTTGCCGTCGAAGCTGGCCAGCCGCAGCGCCTCCTCCACCTTGGCCAGGTAGCCGTCGATGCCGACGTTGAAGTCGGTCAGCTTCAGCGACAGGTTGGCGAAGCAGGAGGTGAGGTCCGGCGTCTGCGCGTGGGGCGCCAGGTCCAGCCCCATGGTGAAGGTGAGCAGGTTGGTGGCGTCGGCGGGTTCGCAGTTGTTGACGAACAGCGGCGCGCGGGCACAGATCGGCGTCGTGTCACCGCCGACCCCGCCGCCGCAGTCCACGCCCGCCGTGGTGAACGTCGGCGTCAGGCCGAGCAGGTCGGTGACCGGCCCGTCGGCGGCGAGCCCGCCCAGGCCCACGCTGAGGTTCGCCTTGACGGTGGCGAAGTCGGGGTCCTTGCCGAGGTCGAGGGCGAGCGGGCCGACCCGGGCGGCCAGGGCGGCGTCGTCGACCCCGCCCTTGACGGTCACCTTGGCCGAGGAGTTCTTGTCCAGCAGCGGCGCCGCGTTGAGCTTCAGCGGCAGCAGCAGGCCCAGTTTGGCCTGGGCGTCCACGTCGAGGGCGAAGGTGCCGGAGCTGTCCAGGCTGACCAGCTCGCGGGCGCCGTCCCAGGCGAAGGCGAGCGGCCCGGCGGTGCGCACGTTGCGCTTCCAGTCCAGCCCGACCCGCAGGTACGGGCCGCCGGCCCGCTCGTCGAGCGTGAACTGGATCCCGCTGTCCTCGCCGATCGCCTTGTTGAGCTGGTCGAGGGCGTCCTGGAGGGTGTCCGGGGGCGCGGCGAGCAGCTTGTCCAGCGCGTCGGCCAGCTCGGGCCGCAGCGCGTACGCCGTGCCGTCCGCGGGCTTCGGTGTGCCGGCCGCGTCGACCCGCAGGGTCTGGCCGTCCACCCGCTCCAGCACCCGGTACGCCTTGCTGCCGATCACCAGGGTCCGCCCGGCCAGTCGCGGGTCGAAGCCGGCGTCGCCGCTGCGGTTGGTGTCCTTGAGCAGGAAATTCGCGCCGGCCGCGGTGAACGTGACGCCCTTGCCCACGCCGCTCTCGTCCGCGCCGAGCAGTTCCCGGGCCGAGCGGCCGAGCAGTGGTATCTCTGTGTTCAACGGCCCGCTGCCGCCGCCGGGCTGGGTGAGGGCGGCGTTGACCAGCCGCAGGGCCTCGACCACGACCGCGAAGAGGGCCTTCGGGTCGTCCGGGTTGAAGTCGACGGCGAAGATGCCGTCGAGGCTGCTGGTGTCCACCACCGGCTGCTCGCCGGCCTTCCAGCTGACGTCCACGCCGACGCCCTGGCCGAGGGCGCCGGTGGCGCCCGGCACGCTGACCGTGACGCGGCCGGTGGTCTTCACCGAGGAGGAGACGGCGAGCAGGTCGCCCGGCGCGGACTGCAAGCGGCGGAACAGCTCGCCGAGGCTGATGTCCTGCGCCTGCTTGAAGCTGACCTGGAGCATCCGCTGCCCGCTCGCGGCCGGGCCGACCGTGAGGTCACCGCCGAGCTTGACCTTGAGGAAGCCGGCGGTGGCGAAGAAGTCGACGCCGGTGGCGATCGGGAAGTCGGCGGCGAACAGCGGCGTGGCCGGGTCGGTGCGCAGCAGCACCCGGTCCGCGTTGGCCTCCGGGCTGCCGAGGTCGTCGCGCAGGTCGAGCACGAGCGTGACCGCCGCGCTGTAGCGGGGCTTCACCGTGGCGAAGCTGGCCTGGGCGTTGGCGGCCCGCAGGCCGACCTTCTTGTCCCCGCCGGCCGGCTTGGTGAGCGTGCCGGCCAGCTCGACCGCGCCGATGTTGGGGCTGGAGCCGCTGATCACCCAGACGCTGTCCGGGCCGGGCTGCCCACCGATCCAGTTCTCCGCCAGGGTGACCGTGGTGGCGGTGTTCGCGGCGATGGTGCCGGCCGAGGTGCCCGCCACGACCCGCTGGCCGACCAGCTCGTCGGGGGTGAACCGGTTCCCGTCGACGCTGAAGCCCTTGGCCGTGAAGGTGGCGTCGCGGCCGGAGACCGAGGCGGCGCCCGGGTCCAGCGGCACCGCCACGGTGGACTCCCGCTCCAGCTTCACCCGGAAGACGAGCTTCTCGCCGGCGAAGGACAGGTTGTCGACCGGCAGGCCCTCGGCGGCGAGCAGCGCCACGAGCTGCTGGATCGAGCTGAACTTCGGCTGGCCGGCCTTGGCCGGGTCGTCGGTGGCCGGGTCGAATCCCGGGTCGTCCGGCTTGGGGTGCACGTACTTCTTGAGGAAGCCGGTGAGCTTCTCGTTGACCTTCACGGCGTCGGCGAAGGTCCCACGCAGGAAGGGCAGGCTCAGGTTGCCGGCCGGCCCGCTCTGCTGCACCCCGCTGAGCAGGGTGGCGAGCTGGGCCAGCCCGGAGGCCAGGTCCAGCGGGCTCATGTTCCGGAACTTGGCGATGGTCTCGTCGAGGCCGGTGGTGGTGACGGTCGGGCTGCCCACGCTGATGTCGTTCCAGTCGACCTTCACGGTGGCGGCGACGGCGGGCAGGTCGAACGGGGCGCCGGCGGTGGCCGCGCCGAGGTTCACCTGGCCGTGCACGGAGCCGGGGCCGGGCTCGCTCTCGGTGTCGGAGATCCGGCCGCCGCCGGAGTTGTCCAGGGCGACCTGGACCAGCCCGCCGAGGGAGCCGGCCGCCCCCAGCTCACCGGTCCCGGCGCCCGCGCCGGTGTCGAAGGCGAGCCGGCCGTCGCCGTTGGGGTCGGTGACGGTGACCTTGACGTGGGTACGGGCGGCGAGGGTGCTGCCGGCGGTGAGCGTGACGCCGAGGATGCCGACCGAGGCGGTGGCCTGGTCCAGGTCGGCGCGGAGGTTCGCCGCGGCGTCGATGTCGAGGCGCGGGGTGTCCCCGTCGCGGACCAGGTAGGTCTCCCCCGCGGCGGTGTGCCGGGCCCGCAGGTGCAGGGTCGCCCAGCCGGTGACGTCGACCGCCTTGGCGACGGTCACCCCGCCGACCGCCAGGTCCTTGGCGGTGACCTGCCGCTTGGTGGTGACCACCACGTCGAGCAGGTGGTCGCCGCCGCTGGTGGTGACCGTGCTGGTCAACCGGGTGCCGCCGCCGAGGTCCACGTCGTCCTTGGTCAGGCCGTCGGCCAGCGCGTCGGACGCCTTGCGGGCAAGCTTGTCGGTGTCCACGAGCGCGCCCGGGCTGACGCCGAGCAGCGGCAGCGGCTGGCCGAGCAGGCCGACCCGGGACAGCCCACCCTCGGCCCAGGTGGCGGTGCGGGACATCAGGGTCTTGAGCGCGCTTTCCCACGCCTCGTCCGCGTGGGCCGGCGCCGCCGTCCACACCAGGGCGAGCGCGGCGGTCACCACCGCCGCGGTCAGGCCGGCGAGCAGCCGCCGTAGAGCCACCATGAGCCACCTCTTCCTCGATGGCCGTCACCGACGGCGCTGGTCCCGCGCCAGCACATCGATCGCGGAGGAGACTCACAACTTCTGTGTCGAGATCGTGACACAGCGTCAAACTGATCGGCTCAGGTCATTTCGCCGAGTGTCGTGATCGGACTGAGCAGTCAGCCAGAACCCGTCGAGGCGTGTAACGAAACGGCCGGCGCCGGCGCTGGTAAGGGTCACCTCGCGCGAGCGCCGGCCGGCTCAGAACGGGGCGTCCACGGACAGCCGCCGCACCTGGGTCAGGTACGGATCCAGCTCACCCACCTCGAACCGGCAGGTGCCGATGACGTGCCAGAACTGGCCGCCCGGGTCGCCGTCCAGCTTGTACCGGCCGTCCGGGCTGACCGCCGCCCAGCCGTCGGGCAGGCCGATCAGGGTGGCCCGGAGCTGGGCGTGCTCCGGGTCGGCCACGTCCCACAGCCGCACCGTGCCGTCGTCGCCGGCGCTGGCCAGCAGGCTGCTGTCCGGGCTGAACGCCACCGACCAGACCCGCCGGGTGTGTGCCGCCAGCGTGCCGTGCAGCCGGCCGGTGCCCGGGTCCCAGAGCCGGATGACCAGGTCGTCGCCGGCGGTGGCGAGCAGGTTGCCGTTGGGGCTGAACGCGCAGGACCACAGCCGGCCGGTGTGCTCGGTGAGCACCGTGCGCCGCTCGCCGGTGAGCGCGTCCCAGACCACGGCGACGCCGTCGTTGCTGGCGCTGGCGAGCAGCGTCCCGTCGGTGTTGAAGGACACCGCGTACACCCGGTCGGTGTGGTGTTCGAGGGTGAGCCGGCAGGTCGCGGTGGCCGCGTCCCAGAGCCGGACGAGCTGGTCGTCGCAGCCGGTGGCGATGGTCTCGCCGTCCGGGCTGAACGTCATGGCGCGCACCCGGCCCCGGTGCGGGGTGAGGGTGGCGAAGTGCCGGCCGGTACGCCTGTACCACAGCCGCACGGTGTCGTCGTCGTTGGCGGTGGCGAGGGCGTCGCCGTCGGGGCTGAACGCGGTCGCCCAGACGTGGTCGGTGTCCACGTTGAGTTCCCGCTCGTCCAGGCCGGTGTCGGTGTTCCACAGGTGCACGCCGCCGTCGCCGCTCGGCGCGGCGACCAGCGACTCGCCCGGGCAGAAGACGGCCGAGAGCAGCCGGTCGGCCGGGCTGGCGAGCTGCCGGACCAGCCGGCCGGTGCGCGGCTCCCAGAGCCGGACCACGCCGTCGTTGCCGCAGGCCGCCAGGACCTCGCCGTCGTCCCGGAAGGACAGCGCGGTGACCCGCCGGCCGTGCCCCCGCAGGGTGTGCTGGAGCTGCCCGGAGCGTACGTCCCACAGCCGGGTGGTGCCGTCGTTGCTGCTCGTCGCCACCTGGGCCTGGTCGGGCCGCCAGACCACCGGCCAGACCGAGCCGCGGTGCCGGGTCAGCTCGTGGCGCGGCTGGCCGTCGGCGCTGTCCCAGATCTGGATCGCCCCGTCGCTGGCGGCGGTGGCCAGCAGGCTTCCGTCACCGTTGAACCGGACGCTGTAGATCGCGCCGCGCTGCCGGCCGAGCACCCGCACCGGCCGGCCGGTCTCCAGCTCCCAGAGCCGCAGCGCGCCGTGGGTGTCGCCGGTCGCCATCAGCGTGCCGTCGGGGTGGATGTCGAGGGCGTACACGTCGGCCTCGTGGCCGCGCGGCTGGCGCAGCAGCTCGCCGTCGATGGCCCGGCGGATCCAGACCCGGCCGTGCTGGCCGACGGCGGCCAGCAGCCGGCCGTCCGGGCTGTGCACCACCCGGTAGACCACCTCCGGTTCGCGCACCTCGAACGCGAGCCGGCCGGAGGGGATGTCCCAGCCCCGCACCACGCCGGCGCTGTCGACCACCACGACCCGCCGGCCGTCCGGGCTGAACGAGGTGCCCCAGATCGGGGCCGCGTGGCCGGGCCACTCCTGCCGCAGCCGGGCGGTCCGGGTGTCGTAGAGCCGGACCACGCCGGCCGCGTCGCCGACCACCAGCCGGCCCCGCTCGCCGTCGGTGAGCAGCGGCCACACCCAGCCGTCGAAGACGTCCTCGATGACGTGCCGCACGTCGCCGTGGTCGGCGTCCCAGAGCCGTACGGTGAGGTCGGCCGCCCCGGTCACCAGTTGGTGCGAGGCGGCGTCGAAGCGGACCGCGTAGACCCGGCCCCGGTGGCCCTGGAGGGTACGCACCGGCAGACCGGCCGCGGTGTCGCAGATGAGCACACCACCGTCGTCGCTGCCCACCGCGAGCACCGCCCCGTCCGGGCTGTACGCCACCGGCACCGGCAACCGGCCCACCACGAAGCCGTACGCGACGCCCACGGCGGGCGGGGCCAGGCCCGGCGCGACCGGACGGCCCGGGGCCACCACGGCGCCGCGCAGCTCCGGCGCGCGCAGCAGCGCCGCGTCGGCGCTCACGTCGATGAGCGCCGTCCGGTGCCACCTGCTGCCGGCGATCCGGGCGCCGCGCAGGTCGGCGCGGAACAGCCGGGCGCCGGCCAGCTCCGCGTCGCGCAGGTCGGCTCCGGCGAGGCGAGCCTGGTCCAGGCGGGCGCCGCGCAGCCGGGCGTGCTCCAGCCGCGCCTCGGTGAGGTTGGTGGCGACCAGCCGGGTGTCGGTCAGGTCGGCGCCGGTCAGGTCCGCCCCGGCGAGCTCCCGGTGGGACAGGTCCTCGCCGCGCAGCACCGCGCCGCGCAGGTCGGCCCGGTCGGGCAGCCGCAGCCGGGCGCTGAGCCGCAGCGCGTTGGCCCGGACCGTCTCGCCGGCCGCCTCGTCACCCAGCACCCGGGCGGTCCAGGCGGTGCAGCGCCCCGGGTCGGCGAGGTCGCCGAGGAACTCCACGGTCAGCGCGGACAGCGGGCGCACCGCCAGCGCGGCCGGCTCCTCCCCCCGGTTGAGCTGCGCGGCGACCCCCTCGGCGACCAGCCACTCCATCACCGAGGTGTGGATGAAGCCGAACAGCCCGTCGTCGGTGCGGACCAGCAGGCTGCCGGCGCCCACCGCGTGGATCGCCTGCGGCCCGGACAGCCGGGAGTCGGCCAGCCCGGCGAGCTGGCCGGCGGCCTCGGCCAGCTCGGCCAGCCGCAGGTAGGACTCGCCGCTCTCCCAGAGCTGGAAGGCCAGCCGGCTCACCGCCTGCCACAGCTCGGGCCGGCGCAGGCTCACCGGGGCGCCCGGGATGCCCTGGGTGCGCCGCTCCTCGAAGTCCAGCCAGGACTCCAGGATCTCCCGGTAGAGCGCCGCCGCGCTGAACGTGCCGCCCGCGCCCGCCACGGCGGCCAGCCGCCCCTCGTCGAGGTTGGCGATGAACCCGAGCATCCGCGGGTTGCGGGAGAGGCCGAGCAGGTCCTTCACGCCGGCCAGCAGGTCCAGCCGCTCGCGGGCGGCCCGCTCGTCGCCGCCGTAGCGGTTACGCAGGAAGGTCTCGATCTGGCCGGGGGTGAAGTCCTCGATGGCCAGCACCCGGCGGTGCGGCAGCAGGCCGACCCGCTCGCCCAGGGCGGTCAGCACCTGCGAGTTGGTCTTGAAGTGCTGGGTCCGGCTGCTCACCACGATCTTCGCGTGGCCCTCGGCCGCCTGGAGCAGCGTCTCCAGGTGGTCGGCGGCCCGGTCGTAGGTCACCCGGGCGACCAGCTCGTCGAAGCCGTCGAAGAGCAGCACGATCCGCCCTTGGCGGAGCATGTAGCGGAACGCCTTGAGGTCGATCACCTGCTCGCCGTGGTTGGCGAGGTGCGCGGCCACGAGCCCGTCGACCGAGTGCGCCTTGTCCAGGGCGCGCAGCTCCACCAGGATCGGGATCAGGTCGGGGGCGGCCGTGGGCAGCCGGCGGGCCACCTCGCGCAGCGCGAAGGTCTTGCCCCGGCCGAAGTCGCCGAGCACCAGCACGAACCGGCCGTCCGGCGCGGAGATGAGCTCCAGCAGCTCGTCGACCACGTCCTCGCGGACCCGCTGGTCGGCGCCGACCAGGTGCCGGTAGCGCTGCGGCACGTACTGGCCCGGCGGGTAGAGCCGGTCGGCCTGCAGGCGGGCGGTCTGCGCGGCGACGTAGTCGCGCAGGTCGAGCAGGCCCTGGAACTCGGTCAGGTGCAGCAGCCGCACCCCCCGCCGCTGCGCCGCCTCGGCCAGCCCGCGCGGCACCCGGTCGCCGTCGTAGACCAGCTCGGACGGGATGTCCGGGTCGGTGGCGTGCACCCGCCGGGCGAAATGGTCGACGTCGGCCGGGAACGGGGTGCCCACGTGCGCCCCGACCCGCTGCTGCCGGACCACCCCGTCGGCACGGTAGGTGACGTAGAGGTGCGGCGGGTCGGCCTCGACCCGCCGCACCACCACCCGGTCGTGGCGGGCCTCGCAGACCTCGGCGAGCCGGTCGAGGAGGCGGTCCAGCGGGGCGGGCGCGGGCCCGGCCGGCACGGCCGGCGGGCCGGCGGCGGCGCTCTGGGTGGGCCCCTCGACCACCGTGGGCTGCCGGGGGTCGGGCACCTGGGCGGGGCCGGCCGCGCCGAACGTCGCGTCGGCCCGCGGCCAGCTCAGCCGGGTCGGCTCGCCCACGTCGTGCCGGTCGTCGCGGCCGAGCACCCAACGGGTCATCCCGTCGGCGCCGAGCCGCAGCACCTGGGCCCGGCCGTCGCGGGAGGCGGTGGCCAGCGGCACCACCGGGTCGACCCGGGGGCCGGGCGCGGCGTCGGCGAGCAGCAGGTTGAGCATCGGGCCGACCAGCCGGTTGAACGAGCCGCGGTCGCGCAGCGACACCCCGTCGGGCACGGCCACCTCGTCGGCGTACGGGGTGCGCGGGCCGGGGGCGTGCGCCATGGCGCCGAGTCGCAGCCAGCCGGACTGCTGGTAGTGGCGCAGCCGCTGGGCGAACCAGGTGGACTGGGCCTCGCCGAGGAAGCCGTACCGGTCCTCCTCGCGGTGGGTGATCGCGACGGTGGAGTTCAGCCCGGCCACCACGACCCGCAGGTCCGGCACCGGGAAGAGGGTCCACGGCTGCTCGCTGTCGAAGATGCGGTCCTCGAGGCCCTGGTAGAGCTCGTCGAACAGGCGCGCGTAGTGCCGCCACTTCGGCCAGTACGGCGGCTGCGGGTCGACGTCGTCGGCCTCGCAGGTGGCGAAGTAGGCGCGGCTGGCGGCCATCGTGACGTCGCGCGGGCCGGGCACCACGACCAGCCGGTGCGGCTCCAGGCCGAGCAGCACCCGCAGCCCGGTGAGGAAGCTCAGCGCGTCGGAGAACTCCCGGGGGCTGCCCGACTCGGTCAGGTTGCCGGCCACCACCAGCAGGTCCGGCCGGGGCACCCCGTCGTTCAACAGCAGGGTGAGGTCGCCCATCAGGTGTTCCTGGAGCTCGCCCGGCGTGACCGGGGCGCCCGGCTCGATCACCCCGCGACCGAAGCGCGGCCCGGCGACCTGGAGCACCGTCAGGGTGCCGCGCGCCGTCGGCACGGCGGCCGCGGCCGGCGGGAACGGCGGCGGGTTGATCGGGGTACGCCGGGCGCGGCGCGGCGCGGGCGCACCGGTGGCGGGCGCGGCGAGCACTCCGGCCGGGTCGGCGGGATGGTGCGGGAAGGCCGGCTGGCGCATGGGCTTGGCCCGGCCGTCGAGGGCCTGCCGGATCCGGTCCAGCACCCGGCCTCGCGCCTGCGCCGGATCGCTCACGCCGACCAGGTCGACGTAGGTGATGGTGGCGAGCAGGCCGTCGATCGGGCAGTCCTCGACCCGCACGGTGACCAGCTTGTTGCCGGTGCCGTCCGGGTCGGCGCGCAGCGCGGCCTGCCATTCCAGCTTGCCGTAGGTCGAGTGCAGGTAGCGTTCGGACAGCACCGCCACCACCACCTCGGCCTCGCGGACCCCGCGGTCCATGAAGTCGATGAAGTTGGTGCCGGCCACGAAGTCCCACGCCTGGAGCAGGGTGCGGTAGCCGGCCGCCTCGAACTCCCACGCCAGCCAGGTCGCCCAGCGCTCGTCGGCGGGTGAGTAGCTGATGAAGAAGTCGATGGGGCGGTCGGACCGGGTCGGGTGCGCGCCTACAGCCACCCGATCATTATGGCCACTGACCGTCAATCCGTGGACACCCTCGGCAGCCGCAGCGGTGACCGCGTCGGGCCAATCGGGCCGGGCGGGGGTGTGCGAGGATCATCCCTCGTGGAGACCGTGGGCGAGCCGCCGTCCGCCGCACCGGACCGCAGCCGCTGGGGGCGGCTGCACGTCCTGGACTGGATCGCGCTGGGGCTGGCCGTGGTGGGCGTCGTCTGCGTCCTCACCGGGCTGCTCCCCCGGGCCGACGCCGAGGGCACCGTACGCCGGATCGTACCCATCCTGATCTTCCTCGGCACGGTGGTGGTGCTGGCCGAGCTGACCGCGGTGGCCGGGGTGTTCGACGCGCTGGCCGCCCGGGTGGCGATCACCGCCCGGGGCAGCTACCGGGCGCTGTTCTGGCTCTGCGTCGGGTTCGCCTCGGTGACCACCATCGTGCTCAACCTGGACACCACGGCCGTCCTGCTCACCCCGGTGATGATCGCCCTGGCCCGCAAGCTGTGCGTGCCGCCGACTCCGCTGGCGATGACCACGGTGTGGCTGGCCAACACGGCGAGCCTGCTGCTGCCGGTGTCCAACCTGACCAACATCCTGGCCAGCGACCGGATCGGCCTGGAGCCGGTGCCGTGGGCGGCCCGGATGTGGTGGCCGCAGCTGGTCGCCATCGTGATCACCATGCTGCTGCTGTGGTGGTGGTACTGGCGGCCGGCCCGCGCCGGCGCCGATCCGTTCGTCCCGCCGCCGCCGCACGTGCCGCCGGACCGGGCGCTCTATCGCATCGCGCTCGCCGCCTGCCTGCTGTTCGTGGCCGGGATCCTGGTCGGCGTCGAGATCGGACTGGCCTCCGGGGTGGCCGCCGCGATCCTGGTCGCCGGGTTCGCGCTGCGCGCCCGGGGCAGCCTGCGGCTCGCGCTGGTGCCGTGGCGGCTGCTGGTCTTCGTGACCGGGCTGTTCCTCGTGGTGCAGACCATCAGCCGGCACGGTCTGGACACCGTGCTGGGCACGCTGATCGGCACCGACCCGGGCGCGGAGGGCGCGCTGCGGGCCGGCGGCGTCGGCGCGCTCTTCGCCAACGTGGTCAACAACCTGCCCGCCTACCTGGCCGGCGAGGCGGTCATCGCCACCGACCGGCACACCCAGTTGCTCGCTCTGCTGATCGGCACCAACGTCGGCCCGCTCGCCACCCCGTGGGCCTCGCTGGCCACGCTGATCTGGTACGAGCGCTGCCGGGCCGCCGGGGTGGCGGTGCCGCTGGGCCGGTTCGTGGCCACCAGCGCCGCGCTCGCGGCCCTCGCCACGGCGGCCACCGTGGCCGCCCTGCTGCTCGGCCCCGGGTCCTGACTTCAGGCGTCAGCTCCGCCGCCGGTCCGGCGTGACACCCGCGTACCGGGCGCGCATCACCGGGCCGGCGGCGGGTCCGGCGGCGAAGACGAAGTGCTCGGGGTCCAGTTCGCGGCCGGTGGCCCGGTCCACCACGACCGGCTCCACCTCCGCGCCGGTCTCCCGGTCGACCAGGATCATGCTGCGCCGCTCGGGGTCGAGGCGGGAGTTGCCCCACGCGGCGAGCGCGACGATCACCGGCCGCAGGCTGCGGCCCAGCTCGGTGAGGACGTACTCGTGCCGGTCGGGGCGGGTCTGGTAGCGGCGGCGCTCCAGCAGGCCGTTGGCGGTGAGGGTCCGGAGCCGGCTGGTCAGCATGCTGGAGGAGATGCTGAGGTTCTCCTGGAACTGCTCGAAGCGGGTGTAGCCGTCGAACGCGTCGTGCAGGATCAGGAGGGTCCACCACTCGCCGACCACGCCGAGCGTCGCCGAGAGCGGGCACTCGCGGTCCTCCAGGCGGATCTTCCCTGCCATGCGTGCTCGCTGCCCGAGGAGAGGACACGCCATGGCACCGCCCCTGCCCGACCGGGACTCGCTCGCCGGCCGGCGCGCCCTGGTCACCGGCGGCACGAAGGGCGCCGGGTGGGCGATCGCCGAGCGGCTGCGCGAGGCGGGGGCGACCGTCTTCGTCACCGCCCGGAACCAGCCGCCCGCCCACCCGTACCCCGATCTGTTCATCGCCGCGGACACCGCGACGGCCGGCGGCGCGGAGACGGTGGCCGACCGGCTGTCGGCGGCCGGCGGCGTGGACATCCTGGTGCACGTGGTGGGCGGCTCGCACGCCCCCGGCGGCGGGTTCGCCGCCCTGGACGAGGCCACCTGGCTGGAGGAGCTCAACCTCAACCTGCTCGGGGCGGTACGGCTGGACCACCGGCTCGTCCCCGCCATGATCGAGGCCCGCCGGGGCGCCATCGTGCACGTCTCGTCCATCCAGCGGCGCAAGCCGCTGCACGAGGCCACCCTGGCGTACGCCGCCGCGAAGTCCGCGCTGACCACCTACAGCAAGGGGCTCGCCAACGAACTCGCCCCACACGGCATCCGGGTCAACAGCGTGGCACCGGGGTTCATCCAGACCTCGGCGGCCGACGCGCTGATCGACCGGCTGGCCGCCGCCTCCGGCGTCGACCGGGACGCCGCCCTCGGGCACCTGATGGACAGCCTCGGGGGCATCCCGCTGGGCCGTCCCGCGTACCCGAACGAGGTGGCCGACCTGGTCGCCTTCCTCGTCTCGGACCGCGCCTCGGCGATCGTCGGCGCCGAGCACGTCATCGACGGTGGCACCATCCCGACGGTCTGACCGCCCCACCGGTAAGGAGCACCCGCATGGACACCGCACCCGACCTCATCCGCCGCTACTTCGCGCTCGCCGGCCAGCCGGACAAGGACGCGCACTTCGCCCTCTTCGCCGACGACGCCGTGGTCGAGGACGAGGGGAGGACCCACCGGGGCATCGCGGAGATCCGCGCGTGGCGCCGCGAGACCCCGCTGGTCTCCTACGAGATCACCGACGTCGAGGACACCCCGGCGGGCACGGTGGTGACCGCCACCATCAGCGGCGACTTTCCCGGCAGCCCGTTCGCCGGCCTGCGGTTCCGCTTCGAGGACTACGACGACACCCACATCCGCCGGCTGCGCATCGCCCCCTGACCACCGGGTGCGCCCGTCAGGGGCGTGCCGTGCCGCGCAGGGCGTCGAGGGCGAGGTCGAGGGCCGCCTCCAGGTGGTCCGTCCGCCCGGTGTTGAGCAGCAGCAGCACACCGCCCTGGATGCCCGCCAGCATGGCCGCGGCGGCACGGTCCGCGTCCACCTCGGCCGCGATGTCCTTGGTGGACTGCATGTGCCGGATGCCGTCGGCGATCGCGCCCTGCCAGCGCCGCATCAGTCCGGTGACCACGGCCCGGGTCGCCGGGGTCCGGCGGACCGCCGGACCGAGCAGCGCACCGAGCGGGCAGTGCTCACCCTGGTCGCGGTAGCGCTGGACGACCCGGTCCCGCCACGCCTGCCAGGCGGGCCAGGACGTCAGCTCCCCGAGCAGCGGCTGCTGGTCGACGAGCACCTGGTCCGCCTCGTGCTGCGCCACCGCGAGCAGCAACTCCTCCTTCCCACCGGGGAAGTAGTGGAAGAGCTGGCCCTTGCTGGTGCCGGTACGGGCCATCACGTCCTCCAGGCGGACCTCGTCGACGCCGCGGTCGCGCACCTCCGCCGCGGCGCCGGCGACGATCCGGCCCCGGGTCGCCTCGCCCTTCGGTGTGAGCGCCTGTGCCATGGGTCCTCCGTCAGTTCAGCCGACCGGTTGCGCCGTGCCGTTGAAGACCGGCGGCGCGTACCCGGCGGGTTTGTCGCCGATGCCCAGGCCCGGGCTGACCACCCAGGACTGGTACTCCGCAGTGAACATCGAGTACGGCCCGGCCGGCGGCACGGCGCTGGCCCGGTCGAGCCGGTCGCGCAGCTCGGCCGGGATCTCGAAGTCCAGCGCGGCGAGGTTGCCGTCCACCTGCTCGGGGCTGCTCGCGCCGATGATCACGGAACCGACGCCGGGCTGCGTGGCCACCCAGTTGAGCGCCACCTGGGCCATGCTGCGGCCCAGCTCGCCGGCCACCTTCTCCAGCGCCTCGATCACCCGCCAGTCCCGGTCGTCGACGGGTCGGCCGTGCCCGCCCGCGCCGGCGAGCCGCCCCGCGCCGGCCAGGCCGTCGCCGGCGCGCCGGTACTTGCCGCTGAGCAGCCCGCCGCCGAGCGGGCTCCAGGCGGTCAGCCCCATCCCCAGGGACTGCGCCATCGGCACGTACTCCGGTTCGATGCCGCGGGCGAGCAGCGAGTACGGCAGCTGCAGGTTGATCATCGGCGTCGACAGGTGCGCCTCGGCGACGCTCTGCGCGCGGGCCGCGTACCAGGCCGGCACGTCGGACAGCCCGGCGTACCGGATCTTGCCGGCCCGGACCAGGTCGTCGAAGGCGCGCACCACCTCCTCGACCGGGGTGATCCGGTCCCAGGTGTGCAGCAGGTACAGGTCCAGGTAGTCGGTGCCGAGCCGCCGCAGCGACGCCTCCACCGCCCGGATCATGTGCTTGCGCCCGTTGCCGCTGGCGTTCGGGTCGCCCGGGTCGACGGTGTTGGTGAACTTGCTGGTCAGCACGAGCCGGTCCCGCCCGCCCGCGGCGGCGATCAGCCGGCCGAGGATCCGCTCGCTCTCCCCGGCCGTGTAGAAGTCCGCCGTGTCGATGAAGTTGCCGCCCGCCTCCAGATAGCGCCGGACGATCGGCTCGGCCTCCGCCTCACTCTTGCCGTACGCGGCGTGGAAACCGCCCGTGCCGATGTTCATGGTGCCCAGCGCCAGGCGGCTCACCCGGAGCCCGGACCGGCCGAGCAGGTAGTAGTCATGCATCGCGTGGATCTCCAGATCACTCGTTGACAACTCCGCGACCGGCCCGGGCCCGACCGCCTGCCGTCACTGTCGCTCGGCAAAAATGGACCCGCAAGTCCAGAAAACCGCAGCCCGGAAATCCGGTACGGCCGTGCCCCGGCGGCGGGCTACGGTGCGCGGATGAGCGACGCCCCGACGCTGCATTTCCACACCGACCCGGGTGAGTTCCTCGCCGCGGCCGGCGACCACCTGGCGGCGGACCCCGTGATCGGCACGGTCGTGGCCACCGTCGCGCACCGGCAGCTGGCCGGGCTGGCCGACGGGGTCGCGCCGCCCGAGGACGACTGGTGGCTGGTGGTCCGGGACGCGTCCGGCGACGTCGTCGGCGCCGGGATGCGCGCGGCGCCCTTCGCCCCGCGCCCGCCGTACCTGCTGCCGATGCCCGACGAGGCCGCCGTGGCGCTGGCCCGGGTGTGGCACGAGCGCGGGGAGGAGGTGCGCGCCGTCAACGGCGCGCTGCCCGCCGCGCGGCGGTGCGCCGCCGAGGTGGCCCGGCTCGGTGGCGGCCGGGTCGAGGTCGCCCAGCACACCCGGCTGCACGAGCTCGGTGACCTCGTACGCCCGGCGCCGGTGCCCGGCGCCTTGACGGTCGCCGCCGAGGACGACGTCGACCTGGCCGCCGAGTGGTTCGAGGCGTTCATGGCCGACGCCGACGAGCAGGCGGGCCGGCCGCGTGGGGTCAGCGCGCACGAGACCCCCGGCCGCGCCGAGCTGCTGCGCCGGATCCGGGGCGGACGGCTGTGGTTCTGGACCGACGAGGCGGGCCGGCGGGTGCACCTCACCGCCGCCAATCCGCCCTCGTTCGGCGTCGCGCGCATCGGCCCGGTGTACACCCCGCCGGAGCAGCGCGGGCACGGCTGGGCCAGCAACGCCGTGGCCGAGGTCTCCGGGCTGCTGCGGGCCGAGGGCGCCCGGGTGTGCCTCTTCACCGACCAGGCCAACCCGACCTCGAACCGGATCTACGCCAACCTCGGCTACCGGTCGGTGGTCGACATGGCCAACCTGGTCATCGTCACCTGACGCCGAGCGGGACCGGCCGGCCCCGGAGCGCGGAGCCGGCCGCCGATGTCGGGATCAGCCGGCGAGGTCGAGCGCCGCCAGCCGCTCCGGGTCGGCGATCACGTCGATGGCGGCGATCCGCCCGTCGGTCACGGTGAACGCCATCACCGACAGCGGCCGGCCAGCCGCGCTGACCAGCACCCCGGCGGCGCCGTTGACCAGCACCGGCCGGGCGAACGGGGAGAACCGGCCGAACGTGGTGGCCTGCGCGGCGACCACCCGCGCGCCGGTGAGGACCGTGGAGTGCCGGGCCCGGGCCGTCCCGCCGTCGGAGCGCAGCACCACGTCGGGGTGCAGCACGGCGACCAGCCCGTCGAAGTCACCCTCGCGAGCGGCGGCCAGGAACGCGGTGACCACCTTCCGCTGGCGGGCCAGGTCCGGGTCGGGCGCGGGCGCCTGGCCACGGACCCGGCGGCGGGCCCGGCTGGCGAGCTGCCGGGCGGCGGCCGGCGACCGGTCGACCAGCGCGCCGATCTCCTCGAACGGCACGCCGAACATGTCGTGCAGCACGAAGGCCAGCCGCTCGGTCGGGGTGAGGGTGTCCAGGACCACCAGCAGCGCCAGCCCGACCGAGTCGGCCAGCACCGCGGCGTGCGCCGGATCGGCATCCGCCTCGGTGACGTCGACGATCGGGTCGGGCAGGCGTACGTCGAGGGGGTCTTCGCGGCGGGTGGCGCGGGCCCGCAGGGTGTTCAGGCACACCCGCGCGACCACCGTGGTCAGCCAGGCGGCGAGGTTGTCCACCTCGGCGGTGTCGGTGCGGGCGAGCCGCAACCACGTCTCCTGCACGGCGTCCTCGGCCTCGCTCAGCGAGCCGAGCATCCGGTAGGCCACCGCCCGCAGCTGCGGCCGCTCCTGCTCGAACCGCTCGGCCAGCCAGGTGTCCTCGCCCATGTCTCAGTCCTTTCTCGCGGGGTCCCGGTTGACCGACCCGCCCCGACCCACCCGTGTGACCGGAGGTGACCTCGGCCACCTCGGTCACACTTCCCCGCCGCCCCGGGTCGAGCCGATGAAGCCGAAACGTAGCGGATCTTCATGACACGGAGGACGACATGAACGCACCCATCCTGGTCACCGGTGGCACCGGCACCCTCGGCCGGCTGGTCGTGCCCCTGCTGCGCGAGGCCGGCCACCCGGTGCGGGTGCTCAGCCGTCGCGGCGGCCGGCCCGGCGACGGCGTCACGCACGTCACCGCCGACCTGCTCACCGGCGAGGGCGTGGACCCGGCGGTACGCGGCGTCGGCACCGTGCTGCACCTGGCCGGCGGGCCCAAGGGCGACGACGTCGCCACCCGCCACCTGGTCGACGCCGCCCGCCGGGCGGACGTGAGCCACCTCGTGCACATCTCGGTCGTCGGGGCGGACCGGGTGCCGCTGGCGTGGCTGCGGTCCAAGCTGAACGCCGAGCGGGCCGTCGCCGGCTCGGACGTGCCGTGGACGACGCTGCGCGCCGCCCAGTTCCACGACCTGACGCTGACCATGGTGGCGAAGATGGCGAAGCTCCCCGTGGTCCCGGTCCCCGGCGGCCTGCGGTTGCAGCCGGTCGACGCCCGCGAGGTGGCGGCCCGGATGGTCGAGCTGACGCTGGGCGCGCCGGCCGGCCTGGTGCCCGAACTGGCCGGCCCCCGGGTGTACGGCCTCGACGAGCTGGTCACCGGCTACCTGGCGGCCGTGGGCCGGCGGCGGCTGCGGCTGCGGGTCCCGCTGCCGGGCAAGGCGGGCCGGGCGTACCGGAACGGGGACAACCTCGCCCGTCCCGGCGCCACCTTCGGCGTGCGTACCTGGGAGGCGTTCCTGGCCGAGCGGCCGGCGGCCGGCGTTCGCGGCTGAACCCTCCACGCCGGCCGGTGTCCGCCGGACGCGCCGACCGGGACAGGTCCCCGGCCGGCGCGTCGCGGACCACCGGTGGCGGTGTCAGCCGAGGTGCCGGGCAAAGAACCGCAGCGTGCTGTCCAGTTCGAACGCCGGGATCTCCCCGTGCCTGCCGGGGTTGGCGTGCAGGGTCTTCTCGGTCGAGGCGAAGGCGTCGAACAGGGCCAGGCCCTGCGCCCGCGGCACCCGCTCGTCGTCCCACTGCAGCAGGAACTCCACCGGGACGGTGATCCGCGCGGCGACCTCCGCCGAGGCCGACGCCCCGCCCAGGCCGAGCACCGCAGCACGGACCCGGGGCTCGGCGGCGACGAACGGAACGCCGAGGCCGCACCCCAACGACACACCCCAGTAGCCCACCGGACCGGCGCCGACGTACTCCAGATCCTGGACCGCGTCCAGGACCGCCTGCCACTCCGGGACGGTCCGGCGAGCCACGAGCGCCTGGAAACCGGCGATCAGCGGAGCCAGGTCCTCCCCGGCCTCCACACGAGCCTGGTTCCCGGCCGCGATCCGGTCGAGCTCGTCGTCCTTCGGCCGGTCGCCGTGGGCCGGCACATCCACCGCCACCACCGCGAACCCGCACTCCACCACGAAGCGGCGTGCGCGGGCCACGATGCCGGGAGCATTCTTGTGCTGGCCGCCGCCGTGGCCCATGAGGATGAGGGGACGAGCACCGGTGGCACCTTCCGGCGTCCACAGCACGCCGGGGATCTCACCGAGGGTGAAGAGCTGTTCGGAGACGCCGTCGGACGACGTCGCAGAGGTGAAGCGCATAGCGTTTCGAGCCTTTCGGGATGCCTTCTTCGGGCACTCCCTAGGCCATGCGAGGGAGGGAGCCCCGACCTGTCACAGCGTTGATCGGTCTCACCTCCTCAGCTCGCAGCAGCGCACAGCGACGCAGAAGCTATCACGAAGGCCGCGCTCTCTGATCCTCTGGCCCTGCGCGCCGACAACGCAGGAGCCCACGATCTCCTGGAGCTGATGCCGACCGCGGCGCGGAAGGCTGTCGACCGTTCGTCGATCCGCCGCAGCAGAACGGGAAGCTCCAGCGCCTTTCCACGCCGGCTGTGTGTCACCGTGCTCCGGCGATCGGACAGCGGATTTCACCGCCGACCGGCGGGACAGTTGTTGCTCGTCAGCGTGACGCTGTATTCGGTGTCGTCCTGGGTGATGCCCGAGGGTGAGCCGTCGAACCAGGTCTCGACCTTCTCCCACCCGCGGTGCTGCTCGTAGTGCAGGTGCGGCGCGCCGGAGTTGCCGGTGCTGCCCACCCGCCCGAGCTGTTCGCCGCGGGCGACCCGCTGTCCGGCCCGGACCAGCGGCGGTTCGAGCAGGTGCAGGTACTGCGTCTCCCACTTGCCGCCGTGATCGATCTTCACCCAGTACCCGCCGCCACGGCCGCGCGGACCCTTCGGGTTGTCCGGGGTACGCCCACCCAACGACCCGTTGATCCCCGCCACGGTGACCGTGCCAGCGTGGGACGCGAGCACCGGCTGCCCCCACGCCTCGCCCGCCGTCGGAAACAGGTCGACGTCGTAGTCGTCGTGGCCGGGATAGGTGCCCAGCCGCCAGGTCTCACCGCACGGCACGGGGAGCTGAAACGGCGGGCGTGGTCCCGGCGGCAACAGCAGCGGCACAACGACCACGGCGACGGCGACAAGGGCGGCGACCCCGGCGACCGCGAGAGCGACGCGAGCCGCGCGGCGCCGGTCGCGTCGTCCGGGTCGTTGGGCGGTCGTCATCCCACCGAGCATGGCAGACCCTGACCGGATCGTGGACGCCATCCGCTTTCCGACCGGGCAGCCCCTCCCCCGGCCGCGACACTCCGGTCAGCCCACGATGACGCGGCGCACCCGTACCTTCGGACGCTCGTTGCGCAGGTGCCGGTGCAGGTGCTGTCGGACCTGCTCGTTCCAGACCTCCTGGTCGTAGTCCGGGTCCGGTGGAATCCACCGGTGCGACCCGTCGCCGTAGTGGAACTTCGCGTCCCCGGCGCGGAGGATGCTCACCGCAGCCACCCGAGGAACCGCCGGTGCAGCACGCCGGCCGGCAACCAGTGCAGATCGGCGGAGGCGCGGACGAGCTGCGCACCCAGGTAGAGGCCCAGCGACACGGCGGCACCGTCGAACTCGGCCCTCAGCTGCTGGCGGCGGGTCGCGCACGGCCATGGCGCGGCACAGCCGCCGCAACTCCAGATCGGCAACACCGGACCGTGCGTCGTGGTCATTCGCGCACGCTGATCCACGGCCTGTCCGCCCACGCCCACTCCCTCCCGGTGGCCCGGCTGCGAGAACCTTGCTTCGGGCCGTCTCTCCCCTGACGAGAAGAGCCTCGCCCGGGGACCGGGTGAAGATCCAGGCAGCAGACGTCCGCTGGTCGTCCGTGCCGTCCGCGGACAACCGCCGCCGCTAGGGTGTGCCGGTGGACGACTTCCTTCAGGTGTCGACGGCGACCGAGACCCGGGATGCGGGCGTTCGGCTCGCGGAGGGGGCCGTGGCCGCCCGGCTCGCCGCGAGCGCGCAGGTGCTGGGCCCGGTGACGAGTGTGTTCTGGCACCTCGGCGAGCAGGGCACCGGCGAGGAATGGCAGGTCCTGCTCATCACCACCGCCGCGCGATACGCGGAGCTGGAACGTTTCCTGCTCGCGGAGCACCCGTGGCGTAACCCGCAGGTCATCGCGGTGCCGGTCGTATGCGGCGCTAAGGACTATCTGGAGTGGCTGCGGCGGTCGGTGCGGGACGCGTAGCCACCTCGGCGGCCAGTGCACGCAGCTCGACCACGCACGGCAACGCGCTGTGCGGCTCCAGGCGACGCAGTAGCGTGTCGACCCGTTGGCCGGGCCGGATGGAGGCGACTCCACCGGCCAGCCGGAGGGCGGTGGCGACGGCGTCGCAGGCCATTTCGACCTCGTTGGCGTCCAGATACGCGTCGGCGAGCCAGGTCAGGTAGAGCGCCTTGTCCCGGGCGTAGGTGTCGTCAAAGCCGGCCAGGACCCGCTCAAGGACAGGAATGGCCCGGACCGGCCGACGGAGCGCCGTCCAGCAGCGCCCCGTCATGATCTCGCCTTCCCTGCCATCGACCCAGTACACCCAGTCCGGCTCCGGACGACCGTCGGTTTCCGCGAGACACCTGGTGCCGATGCCCAGATACCGGTCCGCCGTGTCCGCATCCCCGGCGTTCGCGAACGACCAGGCGGCGCGCAGGTGCAGCAACGCGCGGACTCCGGACGTCGCCGCTGCGCCGACAGCCGCACGCGCGGCGTCGGCCAGGTCGACGGATCGGCCCTGCAGGGTGAGCTGTTGATAGCCGAGAAGCGCGAGTCCGTTGCCGATGAGCGCCCGGTCGTCCGCCTCGTGTGCCGCCGCGAGACTGGTCCGGTAGAGACGCTCCGCATCGTCATGGACACCGGCGTCGAAGGCCGCCCAGCCCGCCAGCTGGGCCTGCTCGGCAAGGATCGCCAGCAATTGCCGGCCGACGGCCTCCCGGTAGGAACCGTCCCGGATGAGGCGGGTCGTGGACTCGACCTCGGCGGCGTACGCGTGCCGGGTGTCGGCGCCACCGAGGTAGTTGTCGAGGCGGCGGAGCCGGGCGGTGCGTTCGGCGAGTCGTGCCGGCGTCGCAGCGCCCACCTGGCGGCCGTGGCTCAACAGGGTGTGTGGCAGAGCGGCGGCGAGGCCCGCTGCGGCGACGAGATCCCGCCGACGGACGCCCGGCCTGGCTGCCATCGCCACCAGCTCGCCGTTGGCACGCAGCACCCGATCGAGCTGCCGGGCTATCTGCGGCGTGGGGATCTTGGCACCGGTCTCCAGCTCGTGCAGGTAGGACTTGCCGTAGAACGTCAGTCTCGCCAGCGCACGCAGTGAGAGCCCGCTCGCCTCTCGCAGCGCACGTAGCCGGCCCGCGAACGAAGGTTCGGTCATCTTCACCTACCGAGGTGGCTTGAGCGACGCCGGAGACACGGAGCGATCACCACACCGTAGTCGATCGGGCACGGAAAGTCCGGCCGCGTGTCGTCACCGGAGTCCCGCCCGCCGCGCCTCACCAGCCGACGGTGCTGAGGCTGATAGGGGTGAGCTGACGGACCTGCGGCTCGATCCACTGTGCCGCCGTGACCAGCTTGACCAGCCGGTCGATGGTCTCCGGCGGCCCCGCCACGAAGCTGCGCCGGTCGGCCGGGCAGCCGTAGCGGTCGTCGAAGCAGCCGCCGTCGAGGGCCCGGACCGCCATGCCGGCCTCGGCGGCGAGCAGCATCCCGGCCGGCAGGTCGACCGCCTCGGGGCGGTAGCCGACGATGCCGTCGATGTCGCCGCGGGCCAGCATCACCCAGGACAGCAGCGGCGCCCACAGTTGGAGCACCCGCCGCGCGGTGGTGTCGAGCACCACCTTCAGGGCGCGGGCGGTGCTGTCGTCGCGGGCCACCCCGTGCCCCTGGGTCCAGGCCAGCACGGGCGCGGTCGGCACCGGCCGGCGGGGCGCGTGCAGCGGGCGGCCGCCCGGCCCGGACTCGTGCACGAAGGCGCCCCGCCCGCGTACGGCGGACCAGGTGCGCCCGGCGACCGGGTCGTGCACCACGCCGAGCACCGGCGAGCCGCGGTCGCAGAGGGCGATCCCCACCACGTACGCGGGCAGCCCGATCGCCACGTTGTTGGTGCCGTCGAGCGGGTCGACCAGCCAGGCCCAGGTGTTGTCGGCGACGTACTCGCCGCCCTCCTCGGCGATCACCCCGTGCTCCGGCCAGCGGGCGCGAATCCGGTCGACGATCAGCCGTTCGGCGGCGAGGTCGAGGTCGGTGACCAGGTCCCCGGAGTCGTTCTTGGCGCGGGCGTGCAACTCACCCCGGGTCCCCCGGCGCAGCAGCCGCCCGGCCGCCTGGGCCGCCTCCACCGCGAACCGGTGCGCGTCGCGCAGGTCGGGCCCGTCTCTGTTCGGGTCCACGTCCATGGCTCCTCCAGCCAGTCAGCCCCGTGCCACCAGTCGCGCGATGTCCCGCGCCATCCGTGCCGTCTCCGCCGCGTCGCAGCGGTCCCGGCGTATCCGGTGGCTGCGCCCGTCCACCGCGCCGAGGCTCAGGTCGCACACGCCGGGAGTGCTCCGGCCGAGCGCCACGGTCACCGCCGGCTCACCGGCGTCGACCTCCGAGGTGTGGAAACCGCCGGCGCGCAGCGCGTACGAGTCGCCGGCCGAGTGCGTCTCCACGGTGGCGGTCGCCGCGGTGACCAGCCGGTCGGTGGCCGCCATCTCGTCCACGTCGCCCCGGCTGTGCACCTCGTAGATGCGCCACGACGGGTCGGCGGGGGCGTCGATCACCTCGATCAGCTCGTTGCGGACCGTGCCGTGCAGCACGTGGCTGAGCAGGTCCCAGCTGTGCGAGTGCATGGTCGAGGTGGTCGGCTGCACGGGCGGCGGGTCGGCCGGCCAGGCGTGCACACAGATCCCGTCGGGGCCGGTGCGCTCCACCGGCAGGCAGGTGAAGCCGAGCGGGTGCCGGACGGCCAGCAGCGGCCGCCGTCCCTCGGCGACGTCGTCGAGGACGTCGAGCACCCAGCCGCGCAGCAGTTCCGGCCGGGCGCCCCGGTCGATCTCCCGTTCGAGGTCGGCGTAGGTCATCATGCGTACGGGTTCCTCGCCTGGATGGCCCGGCCCACGATGTCGGCGACCTCGCGGTCGCCGAAGGACCGGGGTAGCGGCAGCCCGAGCGCGGCGAACAGCTTGCGAACCTGCTCGACGGAGGGCTCGTCGTCCAGTTTCACCGCCGCGGCGGCCTCGATGGGCACCCGCCGGCTCTGCTTGCGGCTGTAGTCCAGCTCGATGTTGAACCGGTTGTAGTAGAGCTCCCTGCGGTCGATCCGCAGGGCGGGTGTCTGCGGGTTCTCCTGGGTGATGATGACGCAGGACGACGAGAGGTCGTAGCGGAAGGTGGTCATCTGCGCGGACAGCCGGACCTCGACGGTGAGCAGCCCGGAGCGCTGCAGGTGCCAGCAGGCCGCCAGCACGGTGGCGTAGGACTCCTTGCGGGTGCGGTCGACGGTCCACCGTTCCCCCGGCGCGTCGGGGTCGAGGCTGCGCCGGAACCGCGCGTAGCGCTCGCAGACGTCCTCGTCGGTCGGGTCGATGATCTCGATGGCGAAGCTCAGGGTGGCGTTGCGCCGGCGAGCGTGCTCCAGGCACTGCGGCAGGGTGACCGCCCGGGTGAAGGTGCCGGTGCCGCCCTTGAACGCCCACGAGTCGGTGTGCTGGCGGGCCTCGGCGAGGGCCCGGCCGACCTCGCTGCCGTGCAGCACCCGCACCATGGAGACGCTGTCGATCGCCTCGCGGGCCCGGTTGAGCGCCCCGTCCGGGCCGGTGATCTCGTGCATCTGCGGGACCAGCTCGGTGAGCCGGTCCCGGGTGGCCCGCATGACCTCCCGCACCTCCTGCTGGGCGGTCTCCCGGCGCAGCCGGTCGCGCAGCACGGCCTGGGCGAGCACGGCGAGGACCAGCAGGATGGCGCTGTTGACCACGTCCTGGCTGACCGTGTTGGTCAGGCCGAGGACGGCCACGGTGACGGCCAGGACCAGCCCGATGAACGCGTCGAGATTGTTGACGACCCAGGTGAACAGGCGCGCCATGACATCCCCCGGTCGACGACGGAACCCCCATGATAGCCCTTTGTCAATCTCACCATCACACGCTGTTCGGGTGCCCCGTACCCCTGGGTGACGGCGCCTGCGCCGTCCGCCGGGCGGCGCAGATCAGCGACCCGCCGAGCCCCGGTGCGATCCGGGCCAGCAGCCGGGAGGCGACCCAGCGTCCACCGCGGAGCCGCCAACCAACCTCGTTGGACCGGATCGCCAGCGGGGTGAACCCGGCCCGGCACAGCACCCGCCGCAGCAGCGAGGCCGTGAACGGCCGGATGTGCAGCCAGAGGTAGGGGTGCAGCGGGTCCACCTGGCGGGGCGCCCGGCCCGCGAGGAACGCCAGCCGGTCCTGTGCGGGCGCCAGGTTGGGGGTGGTCAGCACGAGCAGGCCGCCCGGGGCGAGCACCCGGTGGCACTCCCGCAGCAGCGCGAGCGGATCGTAGACGTGCTCGATCAGCTCACCGGTGAGCAGGCCGGCGAAGCTGCCGGCGCGAAAGGGCAGGCCGCGGGTGGCGTCCAGGCAGACCGGCAGGGCCGCGCCGCCGGCGGCCCGCCGGGCCGCGCCCAGCGCGGTCTCGGCCATGTCGGCCACCACGAGCGGGCCGGGCAGGGCCGCCGGGTCGAGCATGCCGCGCGGGCCGCAGCCCAGCTCCAGCACCGGCCGTCCGCCGGGGACGCCGTCGACCATCAGCCGCGCCGCCACCGCGCGGCGGACCCGGTGGTACGGGTCGTCGACGTACCCGTTGACCTGCGCGCCGTCGTGATAGCTGCGCCGGTTGGCGCGGCGGCCGTGCGCCTGCGCGCTGCCCGACGAGGTCCCGGTCGGCGGCTCGGCCATCGCACCCTCCACTGCGGTCGTCGCCCCCGTCGGCGGCGCCCGCTTCCCAGCCTCGCACCGCGCCCGGCCGGGGGCGCGGAAATCCACCCCCGGTACGCCGACGCGGCGGCCGGAAATCCGGTCGCCGCGTCGCGGGTGGTCGGGTCAGATGGCGCGGGCCCAGTCCAGCCGGCTGCTGTCGTCGTACTCGTCGCCGGGGATCCACCAGGGCTCACCGAAGCCGCTGGTCGAGACGATGATGTTGCCGCCGTCCGGGGCCTCGTTGCTCGGCGGGACCGACAGCGCGGCGCAGTAGCGCCCGTCGGGCGAGAACACCGGGGAGAGGTAGTAGCGGGGCTCGTCGGTGAGCCGCTTGAGGCCCGTGCCGTCGATGCGCACCGAGGCGAGCGCCGCCCCGCCGAGCACCTCGGAGTCCCGGGTCCAGCGGTTGGTGCAGAACACCACCCGCTCGGAGTTGGGCATGAAGACCGGCCCGTGGAAGCTCTCGCCGGCCGCCTCGCGGGTGTAGATCGGCCGCACCTTGCCGGTGGCCAGCTCCAGCGTGCGCAGCTGCGGGCCCTCGGACCGGCTGGTCCACTGCATGACGATCATGGAGCCGTCCCGGGACCAGTTGGGGCGGTACATCGTGTGCCCCTGGGCGAGCACCCGCTTGCCGCCGGTGGCCACGTCGATCGCGACCAGGGTGTCGTTCCCGATGACCAGGGCGATCTGCGTACCGTCCGGCGACCAGGTCGGGGCACCGTAGACGACGCCGAACGGGTCGGCGAGCAGCTTCCGGATCTCGCCGGTGACCCGGTCGTACAGCGACACGTAGGGCATGAGGCTGCCGTCGCCCGACCGCGCGTTGTTGATCCAGGCCACGTAGCGGCCGTCGGGCGACGTGGTGGCCTGGTCGCCGTCGTCGAGCAGCCGCTGCGGCGTGGTGCGGCCGGGGTTGACCTGGAGCACGCCCCAGCCGACGCTGACCAGCCACGGCCCGTTGACCACCTCGGTGGTCGCGGCCGCGGCGGCCGGCGCGCCGGCGGCCAGGCCGGTCGCGGCCGCCGCACCGGCCAGCGCGGCGGTACGCAGCAGGGATCGGCGATTGAACTCGATCATGAAACACCCCCGTGATAGACGTCGCCCCACCTTCCTGAAGGGATGATCGGCGGGGCATCGGACGAGCGGCCCGTCCACCGTCGGCCACTCGGTCAGCCCGTACGGTGACCGCCCCGGCGGCCGGTACCCTCGCCCCGGTGACCTCCGACGCGCTGCGCCGCGCCCTCACCGACCCCGGTGACCCGCCGCTGCCACCCCTGCCCGGGGTGGCCGTCGAGCTGCTCGCCGCCCTTGACGCGCCGCCGCGCCTCGCCGCGCACCTGCGGCTGGTGCACGACGTCGCCCGGCAGCTCACCGCCGCGTTCGCCGAACGCTTCCCCCTGGTGCCGTTCGACCGGCAGGCGGTGCTGTTCGGGGCGGCGATCCACGACCTCGGCAAGGTCGAGCACCCCGGGGAGCTGTCCGGGCCCGGCTCGGCACACGAGGAGGCGGGCTACCAGCTGCTGCTGCGCTTCGGCGTACCTGAGGAGCGGGCCCGCTTCGCCGTCACCCACGCGGCCTGGCACGCGCCCGGCGTGCAGTTGGAGGACCTGCTGGTCAGCCTCGCCGACAAGGTGTGGAAGGGCAAACGCGTCACCGACCTGGAGGAGCTGGTGGTCGACCGGCTGGCCGACATCACCGGGCAGCCGCCCTGGCAGGCCTTCCTGGACCTCGACGACGTGCTGGCCGCGCTGGCCGCCGACGCGGACCGCCGGCTCGCCTTCCAGGCCGAGCACCCGGTGCACGGCTGACGCGCCGACCTCAGCCGCCGGCCCGCTCCGGCTGGCCGGTGCCGGCCAGCAGCGCCTCCGCCGAGCCGGTCCGGGCGTACAGCAGGAACCGCCCGGCCCGGTGGGTGCCCACCAGGCCGGCGTCGCGCAGCGCGGTCAGGTGGTGGGAGACCGTGCCGGCGCTGAGGCCGCACCGCCGGGCCAGCTCGGTGGTGGCGGCCGGTACGGCGAGTTCGTGCAGCAGGGTGGCCCGGGTACGCCCCAGCACGCGGGCGAGCGCCGCGCTGGCCGGGGCGGCGCTGCGCTCCCACAGGGTTCCGACCGCGCGGGCCGGATAGCGCAGGAGAGGCTGCGAGGCTCGCTCGGACAGGTTGGACCAGACCCGCGCGCCGCCGAAGACCGACGGGACCAGCAACAGGCCCCGCCCGCCCAGGTCGAACGTCCCCGCACGGGTCACGTGGTCGACGTGCAGCGTCCCGTCGTCCCAGGAGACGTACGGGTCGATCCGGTTGAGCAGGCCGCGCACGCCGTCGGTCGCCATCCGCCCGGCGCCGACGAGCACCTCGCGTTCCAGCAGGGTCCGCATCCGGGGCCAGTACGGGGCGATCGCCACCTCCGCGTAGTCGGCGATCACCTGCGCGAGACGGGCCACCCCGGCCGGCGGGTCGGCGTACACGGCGGCGAGCCGGGGCGGCCGCGGCCCGGGCAGCTCGTCCAGTCCGGCCCGGACCACCTCGGGCGGGGTGTCGGCGAGCGCGGCGAGCTCCCAGTCGATGGTGGGCAGGGCGGACGGCGGGGGCGGGCAGACGAAGCTCGGGATCACCACGGTCGGCATCGGCACGAGGTCGGCGAGGAGCCGCCAGTCCACGGTGGACAGGCGGGACCGTACCTGGCGGTGCCAGAGCTGGTGGGCGGGGAACAGGTCGGGGCTCCGGAGCACCCGGACGCTGGCGACCGCCTCCCACAGCGGCGAGATCGCGAACCGGACCCCCGCCAGGTCCCGTACCCCCAGCGCGACGCTCAGCACCCGCACCTCCCCACGGATTCGACCTGGCTCAAACTTATCGACCGCGGCAGCGACCCCGACCAGGGTCCCTGGCATGACCACCACCGTCTCCGCGCCCACCCGCTGGCCCCGCCCGTTCCGCTATGTCTACGCGGCCAACCTGACCGACAGCCTGGGGTTCCAGGTGGGTTACCTGGCCGTGCCGGTGCTGGCCGTGTCGGTGCTCGCCGCCACCCCCGGCCAGGTCGGCCTGCTCGCGGCGCTCGGCACCGCGGCCTTCCTGCTGGTCGGGCTGCCCGCCGGGGTCTGGGTGGACCGGGCGCCCCGCCGCACCGTGATGGTCGCCGCCGACCTGGCCCGCGCCGCCCTGTACGCGTCGATCCCGCTGGCCTGGTGGGCGGACGCGCTGACCCTCGGCCAGCTCTACGCGGTCGTGCTGCTCACCGGCGTCGGCACGGTCTTCGGTGACGTGGCCGCGCAGAGTTTCCTGCCGGAGCTGGTCGGCCGGGACCGCCTGGTGGCGGCGAACTCGCTGCTCATGACGACGAACGCCACCATCCAGATCGGCGGCCGGGGTTTCGGCGGCCTGCTCGTCCAGTGGCTCGGCGCCCCGCTCGCCCTGGCCCTGAACGCGGTCACCCACCTGCTCTCGGCGCTCGCCCTCACCCGGGTACGTCCCACCGCCACCGCCGGACGGGACCGGCCGGCGGGCGGCTTCGGCCGGCAACTCGGCGACGGCGTCCGGCACGTGCTGGGCAACCCGCTGCTCCGCCCGCTGGCCGTGTCGCTGGCCGGGATCAATCTCACGGTGAACCTGATGACCACCATGCTGCCGGTGGTCTTCCTGCGCGAGCTCGGGCTCGGCGCGGGCGCGCTCGGGCTCTTCCTCGGCGCCGGCGGAGTCGGGGCGCTGCTCGGCGCGGTGACCGCCCGTCCGCTGGCCGCCCGGATCGGGCACGGCCGGGCCCTCTGGCTGCCCGGGCTGCTGGTGGCCCCCGCCGGCGCACTGGTCGCCCTGATCGACACCGGAGCGTGGCTGTGGCTGGCCGGCGTCGGCTGGCTGGCGCTGGCCTGGCGGACCGGGATCGGCAACGTGATCGGCGTCAGCCTGCGGCAACGGGCCACCCCGGACGCGTTGCTCGGCCGGATGAACGCCACCTTCCGGTTCCTGCTCACCGGCGCGATCGCGGTCGGCGCCGGGCTGGCCGGCCTGCTCGGCCAGCACGCCGGCCCGCGTACCTCGCTCTGGGTCGGCGCGATCGGCGCCGCGCTGACCTGGCTGCCGCTGTACCGCTCCCCGGTGCGCACGTTGCCCGACCCGGACCGGCTGCCCCCGGCCGCCGGGTGACCGGTGTTACCCGGTGGTTACCCGGCTGCGAAGCCACTGTGGCACGACACGCCGACCGTCTGGGGCAGGGACGCCGGACGGGGTCCCGGCACACCGCCAGGGAGGCCACCATGAGACTGAGGAGAACACTGCTGGCGCTGGTCGTCGTGCTCGGCGGGCTGGTCGCCGGCACGGGCGGCGCGACCGCGGCGGCGCCGTACTGCGGGATCACCTGGGGCAGCACGGCCCGGACGGCCGGCACCCTCAGCACCGACCCGCTCATCGAGGTCCGTACCGGGCGGCACGACTGCTGGGACCGGGTGGTCTTCGAGTTCGCCGGCCCGGCGAACGGCTACTCCGTCGCCTACGGCGAGACGTACACCGAGGGGCAGGGCCTTGCGCTCAGCCCGTACACCGCCGGTGGCGCGCTGCTGTCGGTGTCGCTGCGGGCGCCCGCGTACGACGACGAGCACGTCGGCACGCTGCCCTACCGCGCCGGCGAGCACGCCGCGACCGTGCTGGGCTACCGCACGCTGCGGGACGTCGTCTTCGGCGGCAGCTTCGAGGGCTACACCACCTTCGCCGTGGGCGTCCGCGCCCGGCTGCCGTTCCGGGTCTTCGTGCTCAGCGGCCCCGGCACGCACAGCCGCATCGTGATCGACGTGGCCCACCAGTGGCAGGCGTGACCTTTCCCCAGGTGAGAGGGGCCGACCGGCCCCTCATCACCGTCCGTTGCGCCCACGCCCCCAAGCGTCGCGCCGGACTACCCTGAGTGGTCATGGAGGGCCGCGTGCTGGTCGTCGAGGACGACGCCTCCATCCGGGAGGTGACGGCCCTCGGCCTGCGCCGGGCCGGGTTCCGGGTGACCACCGCCGCCGACGGCCCGGCCGCTCTGGCCGCCTGGCGGGCCGGCCCGGTCGACCTCATCGTGCTCGACGTGATGCTCCCCCGCCTGGACGGATTCGAGGTGTGCCGGGAGATCCGGCGCACCAGTCAGGTGCCGATCCTCATGCTCACCGCCCGCACCGACACCATCGACGTCGTGGTCGGCCTGGAGTGCGGGGCCGACGACTACCTCCGCAAGCCGTTCGACCTGCCGGAGCTGGTCGCCCGGGTCCGTGCCGTGCTCCGCCGGACCGTCGCACCGGCCCCCGAGACCACCGTGACCGCCGGGCCGCTGGAGATCGACCCGGCCCGCTTCGTGGCCCGCCGCGACGGCCGCGAGCTGACCCTCACGGCCACCGAGTTCCGGCTGCTCCTGGAGCTGGCCCGGCGCCCCGGGCAGGTGTTCACCCGCGAACTGCTGCTCGACCGGGTCTGGGGACACAGCTATCTCGGTGACTCCCGGCTCGTCGACGTCGCCGTGCAGCGCCTGCGCGCCAAGGTGGAGGACGACCCCGGCGCGCCGACCCTGATCCGGACGGTCCGCGGGGCCGGCTACAAACTCTCGACGGGGTGAGCGCGCCATGGTGGCCGGCAGAGTCGTACCCGGGCGGCTGCGGCGCCGGCTCGTCGTCGCGTTCGTCCTCGTGGCCGGTATGTCCGCCGGGGCGCTGGCCACCGGGTCCTACCTCATGCTGCGGCAGGCCCGGTTCGACGGCTCGCTGCAACGCGCCGCCGCCGACGCCCGCTACCAGCTGGTGGTCGCCGCGCAGTTCCTGCCGCTGACCGACACCCGCCGCACCGACCTGCTGGCCAGCTTCGAGGAATCCGGCCGGCACGTGGTGCTGGTCGCCGGGGACACCCAGGCGTCCAACCCCCGGTACGCGCCCACCCCCGACCCCGACCTGCGGGCCGCCGTCGCCGCCGGCCAGCTCGGCTTCCAGCGCACCACCGGCCGGCCCCACCTGCTCGTCGTCGGCGGCCGGATCCCCGGCTCCACCGTCGAGCTGTACGTGGTGACCGTCGAGGACGACCTCGTCGACGCCCTCGACCAGCTCCGCACCGCCTCGGTGGTCGGCTGGGCGGCGGTCGTGCTGCTCGCCGCCGGCGTGGGCAACGCCCTCGCCCGCCGCACCCTGGAACCCGTCGGCCGGGCCAGCCGGGCCGCGCGGGCCGTCGCCGAGGGACTGCTGCACACCCGGCTGCCGGTGCGCGGCCGGGACGAGTTCAGCGCCTGGGCCAGCTCCTTCAACGAGATGGCCGAGGCGCTGGAAACCAAGATCGAAGCGCTGTCCCAGGCCCAGGCGCGGGAGCGGCGGTTCACCGGCGACGTGGCGCACGAGCTGCGTACCCCGGTCACCGCCCTGGTGGCGGCGGCCTCGCTGCTCGCCGACCAGCTCGACACCCTCCCGGCCGACGCCCGCCGCGCCGCCGAGCTGCTCGTCGCCGACGTGGTCCGGCTGCGCCGGCTGGTCGAGGAGCTGATGGAGATCTCCCGCCTGGACGCCGGGCGGGAGGTGCTCGCCACCCGCCCGGTGGACGTCGGCGCGCTGCTGCGCCGGATCGTCGCCGCCCACCCGGACGCCGCCCACACCGACGTGGACGGCGACGCGCCGCCCGTGGTGACCGACCCGCGCCGGCTCGAACGGATCCTGAGCAACCTGGTCGCCAACGGGGTCGAGCACGGCGGCGGCGACCTGCGCGCCGAGATCCGGCACACCGGCGCCGACCTCGTCATCGAGGTGGCCGACCGCGGGCCCGGCATCCCGGCCGAGCACCTGGCCCACATCTTCGACCGGTTCTACAAGGCGGACCCGGCCCGCACCGGACCCGGCAGCGGGCTCGGCCTGGCCATCGCGCGGGAGAACGCCCGGCTGCTCGGCGGCCGGCTCGACGTGACCAGCGAGGTCGGCCACGGCACCCGCTTCCGCCTCACCCTTCCCCTCGACACCGGGGACACCTCATGCGACGCCTGATCCCTCCGCTCGCCGCGCTGCTCCTGATCACCGTCGGCTGCGCCCCGCCGCGCACCGGCACCCTCGGGCCCGCCCCGGCCGGCCCGTCGCCCACCAGCTCCGCCGCCGCCGGACCGACCGGCACGCCCGCGCCGACCCCGCCCGCGCCGGGCACCCCGACCACGCCCGCCACGACGGGTACGCCGACCACCGCCGCCCCGACCGGGCCGGACGGGACGCTGACCGTGCAGCTCTGGTTCGTCCGGAGCGGGAAGCTCGTGCCCACCCGGCGTACGCTGCCGGCCACCGTGGCCACGTCCCGGCTGGCGCTCACCGAACTGGCCGCCGGCCCGTCCCCGGCCGAGAGCGCCACCGGCCTGACCACCCTGGTCCCGGCCGGCACGCAGGTCACCCGCATCGCCGGCGGGGTGGCGACCCTGGCCCCGCCGGCCGGTTTCGACGCGGGCGGGGCGACGACCGCCCGGCTGCGCCGCGCCCAGGTGGTCTGGACGCTCACCCAGTTCCCCACCGTCCGGCGGGTCGCCTTCGCCCCGACCGACACGGCGACCGGGCGGGACGACTACGCCGACCTGCTGCCCCCGATCGTGGTGACCGCCCCGGCCGTCGGCGACCGGGTCACCAGCCCGGTCACCGTCACCGGGACCGCCGACGTCTACGAGGCGACCGTGAGCGTCCGGGTGCTGGACGCGGCGGGCCAGGAGATCGGCACCGCGTTCACCACGGCCTCCTGCGGCTCCGGCTGCCGCGGCGCCTACCGGCTCAGCGTCCGCTACCGGCCGGCGGCACCCGGAGCGGGCACCATCGAGGTGTACGAGGTGTCGGCGCGCGACGGCTCCCGGATCAACGTGGTCCGCATCCCGGTCGAGCTGGCCGCCGGCCGGTGACGCGACTCCACAGCGGACGGCATGGTCGAGACCAAGCGGGGACTCGAACCCCCGGTGCGCGGAGTTGCAGTCCGCTCCCTGGCCACTCGGGCACTTGGTCGGGTCGGTGCGTGCCCCCGGCTGGATTCGAACCAGCGGCCTTCGGATTCGGAATCCGACGCGCTCTCCGCTGCGCCACGGGGGCATGGGTGTCGGCCGAAACCGATTGACATTCGATAGGTTACGGGCGATAGTCGATGCATGTTCACAGCTCAACGGGCGGTGGCTCCGCTCAAAGCCTTCCTCGTGCTGCTGTTCGGGATCCTTGTCCTGTTCCAGACCATGTCGCTGCCCGGGCAGTTCGCGCACATGGCCAGGGAGAATCCGGACCTGGCCTACCTGAGGTGGCCGGCGACCGCGGTGTCGGTGTTCTGGGTGCTCTGCGTGCAGGTGGTGATCGTGTGCACCTGGCAGCTGCTCACCCTGGTCAAGAAGGACCGCATCTTCAGCGAGGCGTCGCTGGCGTGGGTGGATGCGATCGTGTGGGCCATCGCCGCCGCGTGGGTGGTGCTGGTGGGCGTCTTCCTCTACGTCGGCTTCCACGCGAACGATCCGGGCCTACCGCTCCTGCTGTTCCTGCTGGTGACCGGGGTGACCGTGCTCGGGCTGCTCATGGTGGTGATGCGGGAGCTGCTGCGGCAGGCCACCACGCTCCGGACCGACATGGAAGCGGTGATCTGATGCCCATCGTCGTCCGCATCGATGTCGAGCTGGCCAAACGCAAGATGAGCGTCGGCGAGTTCGCCGAGCGGGTTGGGCTCACCCCGGCCAACGTCGCGGTGCTGAAGAACGGCCGCGCCAAGGCCGTCCGCTTCAGCACCCTGGAGGCCATGTGCCGGGTGCTGGACTGCCAGCCCGGTGACCTGCTCGAGTGGGTCGAGGAAGAAGGAGACAACCGATGAAGTACGTGCTGGGCCTCGTCGCCGTCCTCGCCGTCGCGCTGGGCGTCGCCGGCATCGTGTACGGGGAGGCCGACGACTCGCCCGGCCTCCAGCTCCTGGCCGGCCTGCTCGTCATCGGCGCGATCGCGATCGGCGTGCGGATCGCGCGACGCAGCCGCTAGCTGTCGCTGCGAGCTGAGGATTCGAACCTCAATTCTCCGATCCAGAGTCGGATGTGCTGCCTGGTTGCACCAGCTCGCATGGGATCCGCGGACCGCGGACCGTGCCCCGACCAGGATTCGAACCTGGGCTCTCCGGTTTCGTAGACCGGCGCGCTCTCCGCTGCGCCACCGGGGCGGACGACCGGCGCCCCACCCCCTCCAGGGGCGCCGGTCGGTTCAACCCTTCACACAGACGACCTGCTTGAGGTGGGCGACCACCTCGACCAGGTCCTCCTGCTGGGCCATCACCTGGGTGATGTCCTTGTACGCGCCGGGGATCTCGTCGACCACCCCGGCGTCCTTGCGGCACTCGACGCCTGCCGTCTGCGCGGCCAGGTCGGCCGTGCTGTACGTCCGCTTCGCCTGCCCCCGCGACATCCGCCGCCCGGCCCCGTGCGACGCCGAGCAGTACGCGTCGAGGTTGCCCTTGCCGCGCACGATGTACGACCCGGTGCCCATCGATCCCGGGATGATGCCCAGGTCGCCGCGGCCGGCCCGGATCGCGCCCTTGCGGGTCACCAGCACCTCGACCCCGTCGTAGCTCTCCTCCGCCACGTAGTTGTGGTGGCAGGAGATCGGCTCGTCGTAGCCGACCTGCGGGAACTCGTCCCGGACGACGCCGCAGAGCACGGCGAGCATGACGGCCCGGTTGCGGCGCGCGTACTCCTGCGCCCACCAGAGGTCCCGGCGGTAGGCGTCCATCTCCGGGGTGCCGGCGAGGAACACCGCGAGGTCCCGGTCGGGCAGGTCGACGTTGTGCGGCAGCCCGCGGGCCACCGCCATGTGCCGCTCGGCCAGTTCCTTGCCGATGTTGCGGGACCCGGAGTGCAGCATCAGCCAGACGCGGCCCTCGTCCGGGCCGCCCTGCTCGAGGCAGACCTCGATGAAGTGGTTCCCGCCGCCGAGCGTGCCCAGCTGGCGCTGCGCCCGGGTCTCCAGCTGCGCCACCTTCCGGTCGAGGGTGCCGAAGCGCTGCCAGAACTTGTCCCAGCCGCCCTGCTCCAGGCCGCGGACCCGGCGCGGGTCGACCGCGTCGGCGCGCATGGTGAAGCCGACCGGGATGGCCGCCTCGATCGCGCTCCGCAGCGGGCCGAGGTCGTCGGGCAGGTCGGCCGCGGTGAGCGAGGTGCGGACCGCGGACATCCCGCAGCCGATGTCGACGCCGACCGCGGCGGGCGAGACGGCCTGCCGCATGGCGATGACCGAGCCCACCGTGGCGCCCTTGCCGAAGTGCACGTCCGGCATGACGGCGACGCCCTGCACCCAGGGCAGCGCGCCGATGTTGCGCAGCTGCCGGGCCGCCTGCGCCTCGATCGTGTACGGGTCGGTCCAGACCCGGACCGGCGCCCGGGTACCGGCCAGCGGGGTGAAACCCATCGTCGTCTCCTCGGTTCAGGGGTGGTGTCGTAGGCCGTACGGGACTCGAACCCGTAGCCTCCCGGGTGAGAACCGGGTGAGCTGCCAGTTGCTCCAACGGCCCGCGGGGCGGCGGGTGCCGTCCGCGTGATGTCCGGGACCGCGGAATCGAACCGCGTGTCTCTCGCGCCCAAGGCGAGCGGGTCAGCCAGCTCCCTCGTCCCGGTTGCCCGGCTGGCGCGCGAGGCGCCGGCCGGGATCGTGCTCATGCCGTCCACTGTGGAGTTGAGAAGATGCGACGTCGCCGGCCGGAGGTCGGGACGAGGTGACGCAGGGGCGGCAGGAATCGAACCTGCAACCGTCGGGTTTGGAATCCGGTGCTCTTCCGTTGAGCTACGCCCCTCGGACCCGGTGACGAAAAAGCCGCCCTGTCCCTGGTCTCGGGGCGGGCGGCTGCGCGTCGTGTCGCGCCGGCGCTTAGTCGCGCCACCACCCCGGTTGCCACTGCTGCCGTCGGCAGCGACCCAGGCCCGATTCGGGCAGCAGGGCACCGCCGCGCGGCGCGGGCCGCTCGGCCTGGGTGCGGTTCTGCTGCGACACGGTGTGCTCCCTGGGTGGTGGAACCGGTTGATGTTGGCCCGTTCACGGTACGGGCGGGGGCCGGAGCGCCGCAACGGATATTGGCGAGGATGTTTCGGCCGGCCCCGAACGATCCCCGGTCTAGCGTCGGACCAGGCAAAAGGCGGAAGGGGTACGGGATGGACTGGCGGCGTCGGGTGGCGGATCGGTTCCGCGAGGTCAACGGGGAGCAACCCATGACGGCGGCGGACGACGCGTACGTCAGCGCGCAGTTCGTGGTGCTCGACGCGCTGTGCGCGGCGTCCGGGCGGGACCCGGACGGCGTACGCCGGTTGATGCTGGACCGGCGGCTGCCGCTGCCGGGCTACCTGCGCTCCGACGGCGCGGAGATGGTTCCGGCGGACCTGTTCGCGCTGGCGGAGCGGGCCGGCGGGCTGGACGCGCTGCCCGGGTGGTTCGTGGGGCGGTGGGCGGACCCGGCGCGGGGCGCGGCGGAGTGGGACGCCTACCTGAGCGGCCGGTACGTCTGCCTGCGCTCGGTGACGCCGGAGTCGATCCGGCGCAAGGACGAGTTGACCGCGGCGATCGGGGCGGCGCCGGCCGAGCCGGACGCCGGGTCGGCGGCCTGGCTCGACCGGCTGCACGCGCTGGTCGACGAGTTGGACGCGCTGGAGCCGGCCTTCACCGGCTACGACCGGCTCCGGTTCGGCGGCCCGACCTCCCGCGACACCTGCGTCGACGCCGTGCGCGCCCGGTACCCGCGGGTCAGCGCGCCGACCGGCCGGTGACCCGTCGGGCGACGGCCAGCAGGTACTCCCGGCGGTGCAGCGGGTCGTGGTCCCAGCGGGGCCGGCTCGGGGCGGGTCCGCGTACCGGCCGGTAGTGGTCGAACTCGGCCTCCAGGGTGCCCTCGCCGCGGGTGAGCCCGGGCAGCCGCTGGTCCAGCGCGTGCACCCGCCCGGCGGGCACCTCCCCCTCGACCAGGTAGGCGGCGCCGCGCAGGGTGCTGGTGCGGGGCGCCGCGCCCAGCCCGGCGAGCACGGGCAGCACCGTGCCGACCAGGTCGGCGGGGAGGTCGAGCCGGAAGCGGTGCACCGGCTCGTGCACCCGGGTGCCGGCGCGGGTGAGCGCGGCCATCAGCACCAGCGGGGTGAGGTTCCGGAAGTCCCCGGCCGTGCTGGACATGCTCTTGTCGAACACGCCGTGGGCGTGGCTCTGCCGGGCCCAGTAGCCGCCGTGGGTGAGGGTGACCACGCAGTCGATGACGTCCCAGCCGTGCAGGCCCTGCCGCAGGGTCTCGCGGACGGTGTCCTCGATCGCCTTGAGGAAGGCCAGGGGCATCGAGCCGAGTTCGATGCCGAGCCGGAACTCGACTCCGCCGCCGACCGGCCCGGGCTCGACGCGCAGGCCCACGGTGCCGAGGAACGGGTTGGGGTCCCGGCCGATCCACTCGACGGCGGTCCCGACGCCCACGACCCGCTCCACGCAGACGGTGGTGGTCTCCCGGAAGGTGACCGGGACGCCGTAGTCGTCGGCGAGGGTGGCCTCGATGACCTCCTTCTGCACCTCGCCGTAGAGGGACACGGCGATCTCCTGGCGCCGGTCGTCCTGGCGCAGGTTGATGAGCGGGTCCTGCTCGGCGAGCTGGGTCAGGGCGGCGTGCAGGGCCGGGCGGTCGGCCGGGCGTAGCGGTTCGACGACGGTCTCCAGCGTGGGCGGGGCGAAGTGGCGGTGGGCGGCCGGGCGCTCGGGCGGGACGCCGAGCACGTCGCCGACGCGTACGCCGGCCAGGCCGTGCAGCCGGACGATCCGGCCGGCCCCGGCCGCGTCGCCGGGCGCCGCGTCGCCGCCGTCGAAGACGCCGAGGGCGGTGACCCGGGCCTCCTGGCCGCCGCCGTGGCGGATCCGGTCCCGGACCCGCACGGTGCCGGCGAAGATCCGGGCGTACGCGACCTTCTCCCCGGCCGGGCCGCGCTCGACCTTGAAGACGGCGCCGGAGAGCGGGGCGTCGTCGTCTCCGGCGTCGGCGGGGAGCAGCGCGGTGACCGCGTCGATCAGGTCGGCCACTCCGGCGCCGGTGATGGCGGAGCCGGCGAGCACCGGGTGCACCCGGGCGCGGGCGGTCTGCGCGGCGAGCGCCGTCCGCAGTCGCTCCGGGGTGGCGGCCCGCTCGTCGGCCACGTACGCGGCCAGCAGGGCGTCGTCGTGCGCGGAGAGCAGGTCGACCAGGCGGCCGTGGTGGCCGGGGTCGCCCGGCGGGTGCGGGACCCAGCGGGCGCCCGGGGTGCCGGCGGCGTCGACCCGGCCGAGGGCGACGACGTCGGGGGTGAGCCGGTCGGCGAGCTGGCGCAGCACCCCGTCCGGGTCGGCGCCGGCCCGGTCCACCTTGTTCACGAAGAACAGGGTGGGAATGCCGAGGCGGCGCAGGGTGCGGGCCAGCACGCGGGTCTGGGCCTGGACGCCCTCGACGGCGGAGACCACGAGCACCGCGCCGTCCAGCACGCCGAGCACGCGTTCCACCTCGGCGATGAAGTCGGGGTGGCCGGGAGTGTCGATGAGGTTGACGGTGGTCCCGGCGACGGCGAAGGAGACCACGGCGGAGCGGATGGTGATGCCCCGCTGCCGCTCCAGCGCCATCGTGTCGGTGCGGGTGTTGCCGGCGTCGACACTGCCGGGCTCGTCGATGACCCCGGCGCTGTGCAGCAGCCGTTCGGTCAGGCTCGTCTTACCGGCGTCGACATGGGCGAGGATGCCGAGATTGAGGGTTTTCACGCAGCGTCATGTCCTTGTGGTCGGCGGTGATTCGCTTCTGCGGGGACATGCACGCGGCTCGCATCTCGAGCTCCTCCTTCCCTGGCTGTCGTGGTCGATTGCAGCAGCCGGCGCGGACGCCGGCAAACGATTTACCGCCGGTGCGCTACTGGGCGTGCGACACCGGGTGGCGCTTCATCTCCTCCATGAAGGGGTAGCGCGCGGTCAGCTCGGCGAGCGTGCACCCGGCCCGCCACGCGGCGGCCACCTGGGCGACCTGGAGCAGGTCGGTGGCGTCGCCCCGGGCCTGCACCTCGCCGGAGACCCGGAGGTCGATCATGAAGTAGCGGGCCTGGGCGCCGAGGCTGACGCAGACCACACCCCGGTCGGAGGTCGCCTCGGCACAGGTGAACCGGCTGCGCCCCTGCTCCGGGGCGGTCACCTGGCCGATGTCGAGCTGGTGCCGGGCCGCGGTCTGCACGAGCGCGGGAGCCAGGCCGCCCGGCTCGACCAGGTCCGGGTAGAGGCGCACACCCAGTGCTGTCGACACGTCGCTCATGACTGACTCCCACTTCCTTGTGACAGAGACCAGCTGCACGCAGGTTACGGGTGTGTTTCCGGCGCGCCTCGTCATCCTGTCCCCCCTGGACGCCCCACGGCAATAGGAACGGTCGATTCGACCACCATCGGGCCCACCTCCGGGGCCGGGTACGCTCCCGCTCCATGGCCCGGATCCGGTGTGACTTCTTCTCCTCGGCGCTCGGCATGGGCACGTCGATGACGGTGCTGCTGCCCGACCGTTCGGCCGGGATCGGCATGGCCGGCGGGGCCACCGCCGGGGACCCGCCGGTGCTCTACCTGCTGCACGGCCTGACCGACGACGACACCATCTGGACCCGGCGCACCGCGATCGAGCGGTACGTCGCACCGCTGGGGCTGGCCGTGGTCATGCCGCAGGTGCAGCGCAGCTTCTACAGCGACGAGGCGAACGGTAACCGGTACTGGACCTTCCTCAGCGAGGAACTGCCCGAGGTGTGCCGGTCGTACTTCCGCCTCTCCGACCGGCGGGCGGACACCTTCGTGGCCGGCCTGTCCATGGGCGGTTACGGTGCGCTGAAGTGGGCGCTGCGTCACCCGGACCGGTTCGCGGCGGCGGCCAGCCTCTCCGGCGCGCTGGACGTCGCCCGGCGACGCCACCACCCGACGAGCCCCATGGACCCCGCCGTCTGGCACACCGTCTGGGGCGACCGGGACGTGGCCGGTCCCGAGGACGACACGGTGGCGCTGCTGGAGCGGGCCGGCGACGACCTGCCCGCGCTCCGCGTCGCCTGCGGCACCGAGGACTTCCTGTACGAGGACAACACCCGCTTCGTGGAGACGGCGCGCCGCCGGGGCGTACCGGTCACCGTGGACTTCTCCCCCGGCGACCACGACTGGGCCTACTGGGACGCGAAGATCCAGGACGTCCTGGCCTGGCTGCCACTGCCCGGCCAGGGCTGAGCGGGCGCACCGCACCTCCGGACCGGGCCGGGGGTGCGGCGGGTGACGGTCGGCGGGGCAGCCGTCAGCGCAGCGACGACCGGGCCACCGGGAAGTCGAAGTACGTGTCCGGGTACGGCTCGTCGGCGTACCGGTAGTGCCACCACTCGCGCGGGTAGTTCTCGAAGCCCTGCGCGGTCATGAGCCGCTTCAGCAGCTCCCGGTTGTCCCGGGCCGCCCCGGTGATCCGCGCGTCCGCGGTGTGCGCGCGGGGGTCGAAGCAGTCGAACCCGGTGCCCATGTCGACGGAGTTGTCCGGGAAGCGCCGACCGGCCGGCGCGGTGCAGGCGGTGAGCGGCTGGCCCGGTACGAAAGCCGGCTGGTCCGGGGTGGACGCCGGGACCAGCGTCAGGTCGAGGGTGCTTCCCCGGCTGTGGGCGGTCGGCGCGCCGATGTAGCCGTCGGCGAAGAGCCGGCTCTTCGGCTCGTCCGGATAGAACTCCCCCTTCATCTGCTGCTCGCCGGGGAGTTTCGCCCAGGCGACGAACTCGTCCACCGCCCGCTGTGGGCGGTAGCAGTCGTACACCTTGAGGCTGCGGCCCTGCGCCAGGGCGGCGGCCTGCACCCGGTGCAGCGCCTCCGCGGCCCGGCGGGTGAGCAGGCAGAGCGGCTCGGCGTAGCCGGTGATCGGCCGGCCGACGAAGTTGTGCGCGGTGGCGTACCGGATGTCGGTGCGAATGCCCGGGTCGACGGCGGCCAGGTCGACGACGTCGGCCGGGGCGCGGGGACCGCTCGGGGCGGCCGACGGCGCGGGTGGCGCGGACGGGGCCGGGCGCGGGGCGGGTCGCTGGCACCCGGCGGCGAGCGCGGTGGCCAGCACGGCCAGGGCCGCGGCCACCCGTGTCCCGGTCCCCACCCTGCCGTGTCTACCAGCATCACCGGTCCCCCGGGCCGCATCGGCCGTTCGTCAACCGGCGCCCGTACGGCAAGATGGCCGGTGGGACGGGCCTCGCCGTCCCACGGTTCGCGGCCGGCACCTCCGGCCGGCGGAGGGGACACGGGTGAACGCGGACGACGAGCCCAGGGTGACCATCACCGCGATCGCGCGGGAGGCGGGCGTCTCCGTGCCCACCGTGTCCCGGGTGCTCAACGGGCGCTCGGACGTCGCGCCGGACACCCGGGAACGGGTCGAGGAACTGCTGCGCCACCACGGCTACCAGCGCCGGGGCAGCCGCACGGTGCGCCGGGCGGACCTGGTCGACCTGGTCTTCAACGACCTCGACAGCCCGTGGGCCGTGGAGATCATCCGGGGCGTGGAGGACGTCGGCCACGCCGCCGGCGTGGGCACCGTCGTGTCGGCGATCCACAGCGAGTCGACCTCGACCCGCAGGTGGTTGCAGAACCTGCGGACCCGCGCCTCGGACGGGGTCATCGTGGTGACCTCCCACCTGACCCCGCCGGTGCACGCCCAGCTGCGCCGGCTCAACGTGCCGGTGGTGGTGGTCGACCCGGCCGCCGGCGTGCCGGACACGGACGTGCCGGCGATCGGGGCGACCAACTGGGCCGGCGGCCTGGCCGCCACCGAGCACCTGCTGGGGCTCGGCCACCGCCGGATCGGCTTCGTGGCCGGCCCGACCCACCTGCTGTGCAGCCGGGCCCGGCTGGACGGCTACCGGGCCGCGCTGGAGGCGGCCGGCGCGCCGCTGGACGACCGGCTGGTGCAGCCCGGCGATTTCTACCACGCCTCCGGCTTCGCCGCCGGCAGCGCGCTGCTCGACCTCGACGACCCGCCGACCGCGATCTTCGCGGCCAGTGACCAGATGGCCTTCGGGGTCTACGAGGCGGTCCGCCGGCGCGGGCTGCGGGTGGCCGACGAGGTGAGCGTCGTCGGCTTCGACGACCTGCCGGAGGCCCGGTGGGCCTCCCCGCCGCTGACCACGGTGCGCCAGCCGCTGGTGGAGATGGGCCGGCTCGCCGCCCGCACCGTGCTGCGCCTGGCGCAGGGCGAGGAGCTCGAGTCGCCGCGGGTGGAGCTGGCGACCCAACTGGTGGTGCGGGACAGCACCGCGCGCCCCGCCGGCCGGTAGGCCGCAGCCGCGTCAGTCGTCGTCCGGGATCCTCTCGCCGCCGAGGGTCGCGCCGGGCGGCAGCGCGGCGAGCGCGGCGTGCCGGCGGCGCCGGGCCAGCAGCACCGCTCCCCCGGCCACCAGCACCACGCCGACCGCGACCGACGGGCCGACTCCCGGCCAGGTCTCGGCGGCCGGCGAGCCGGCGCCGGCCAGCCCCGCGCCCCCCGCGAGGGCCGACGCCGGCCCGGTCGGCGTCGCGGCGGCGCGGTCCAGCTCACCGGGGCCGACCAGCCGGCCCACCGCCGCGTCCCGCGGCAGGCCGAAGCCCCAGTCGAGCAGGGCGGCCCCCTGCTGCCAGCCGCGCCGGGTGGTGACCTCCGCGCCGAGCAGGGTCACCACGAGGCGCCGCCCGCCCCGTTCGGCCGCGCCCACGTAGGTGTGCCGGGCCAGGTCGGTGAAACCCGTCTTGCCGCCGATCGCGCCCGGGTAGTGGTCGAGCAGCATGTTGTCGTTCTGAATCTGGAACGCCTTCTCCCGCAGCGCCGGCTGGGCCGGAACCTGCGCGGTGCGCGTGGCGGTGTACCGGCGGAACGCCGGGTCGGCGAAGCAGGCCCGGGCGATCAACGCCAGGTCGTACGCGCTGGTGAACTGCCCGGGACCGTCCAGCCCGGACGGCGTGACGGCGTGGGTCTGCAACGCGCCCAGCCGCCGGGCCTCCTCGTTCATGGCTCGGATGCCGCCGTCGATGCCGTCCGGGCCGCCGCCCAGCCGGGCGAGGGCGTTGGCCGCCTCGTTGCCGGACTTCAGCAGCAGCCCCAGCCAGATCGTCTCGATCCGGTACCGGCCGCCCTCGGCCAGCCCGACCGCCGAACTGCCCGGCTCGATGGCCAGGTCCTCCGCGGTGACGGTCACCTCGCGGCCGGGGTCCAGCCTCGGCAGCATGGTGGCCGCCAGCAGCAGCTTCTGCACGCTGGCCGGTATGCCGTACTCGTGCGGGCCGCAGCCACCGAGCACCGCCCCGGTGTCCAGGTCGGCGACCACCCAGGAGGTCGCGGTCACCGCCGGCGGCGCGGGCGCGGCCGGCGGCAGGACCAGCCCGGCGGTGGACAGGGCGGCGCCGCCGACGGCCCGCGCGGCGGGGCCGGCCGCGGGCGGCGGCTGCGGCGGCCGGCTCGCCGGGGCCGGCACGTTCGGACAGGGCGGCGCCCCGGCGGGCAGCCGGCCGGCACGGGTCGCGGACACGCCCGCCCGTGCGCCGGCCGCGGCGGGCGTGGGCAGCATCGATGCCGGCACGAGCAGGGCGGCGGCCAGCGCCACGGGCGGTCCCCAGGTCCTCATGGCCGGAGGCTAACCACGCCGACCCGAACGGGTTGCCGGCTCGGGGATTCGCATCACGCGGACGGCGGTGCCGCGTAAACTGCCGCCCGCCGGCGTCGCCACCACCAGGCGGCGACGAGGACCACGCCGACCACCGCCGCCGCGCCGAGCCCCAACGCCGACCGGTCCAGCGCCGGTCGCAGCGGGGCCGCCGAGACGCGTACCGGGGTGGCGGTGCGGTCACCGGCCGCCACCGGCCAGGGGTGGGTGTCGGTGACCGGGGGCAGGCCGTCGCGGAGCACGGTGACCCCCACCCGCCAGTTGCCCGGGGTGCGGATGTCGTCCACCGCCACCACCCAGCCGTCGGCGGTCCGCGTCACCGGGTGCACGGCCCGCTCCCCGTTCGGGCCGGTGAGCAGGAGCGACACCCCGGTCACCGGGCCGGGCGCCGGGCGCCGGGTGTCCCCGACGGCGATGCTGACGATGTTGCGACCGGGCCGGTTGGGGCGGACCACGACGGTGTCGACGAGGTCGGCCATCTGGCCGCTCACCTGCGGCTGCGTCCGGGCGGCGTCGGCCACCGGGAAGGCGGGCCCGCGGGCGGGCCCGGCGGCGGCCAACGCCCCGGCCAGGCCGAGGACGAGCGCGAGCGCCCCGGCCTCGGCGAGCAGGCCCCGGCGGGGCAGGTCGGCCCGGCGCAGGCGTCGGGCGGTCCGCAGCCCCAGCACCCCGGCCACGCCGGCCACCGCGACCTTGGCCAGCAGCAGCACCCCGTACGGCGAACCGAGCAGCGCATCCACGGTGGCGACCTGGGGGCCGGTGAGCAGGAGCCCGGTCAGCACGAGCAGGGTGACGCAGCCGACCGCGAGGGCGGCGAAGGCACGCAGCAGGGCACGGAGCTGGGCGGCACGTTCGGCCGTGCGGGCGGCCGTGGGCAGCAGAACGAGCACCGCGGCCACGACCGAGCCGGCCCAACCTCCGGCCGCGAGGACATGCCCGCCGCCGACCAGCGCGGTGCGGACCGGGCCGCCCGTCGGGTGGCCGAGCAGCGCGGTGCCGGCCGCCGCGGCGAGCGCCCCGGCCAGCCCCACGGCGACGCGTGCGGGAGCGATCCGCGCGTCGGGCGCCGTGCGGAGCCGGCGGGCGGCGGCCAGCACGACGGCGAGCAGGGTCGCGGTGCCGGCCTCGCGGAGCAGCCAGCGGCCGCTGGTGAGCTGGTCGGCCAGCAGCCGCCACCCGCCGGCCGCCCCGGCGAGCTGGATGGCCAGTTGCAGGGGCGCGGCGAGCAACGCGACCGCTCCCCCGTATCCGGACACCACCAGCAACCGTCGGCGGAGCGCGGGGTCCATGGTGGGTCCCGGCGACCCGCGGCGGCCGGCGAGGAGGGTGAGGGCGGCGCCGCCGAGCAAAACGGCGAGGCCGAGCAGGCCGGCGGCGCGGGCGGCGGTCTCCCGAGGGCCGGGGCCGACCGGGCCGGCGGCGCCGGCGGCCGTGACCTGCCGGCCGACGCCGAAGACCAGCGTCCCGCTCGTGGTGTGCAGGTCGTCGCTGGACAGGGTGCGCCAGGAGACGTGGTAGGTGTTCGGCGGGAGGGCGGGCAGGCCGGCGACCAGGCTCACCGGCTCCTCGCTGTCGGCGTCCTCGGCGACGGGTTCCCCGTCCGCGCCGCGCAGCGCCAGCCCGGTCACCGCCCAGTGCCGCCCGTCCCCGTCGACCAGGGCGACCCGGGCGGCGGCAAGCTCGACGTGCTCGGTGAAGGCCAGGGTCAGCGTCTCGGGCGCCCGGTCGAGCACCGCGCCGTCGGCGGGCGCGCTGCTCGCCAGGTACGCGTGCGCCTGCGCCGGCGCGGGCACGGCCAGCACGGTCAGGCCCGCCACGGCGAGGGCAGCGAGGAGACGGCCGAGCCGGGGATGCACGACGGTCACCGCACCGGCACGTGGGCCAGCCGGCGCTGCCCCGACGTGATCTCGATCTTGTCGCCGCGCTTGATCGCGCTGCCGTTGTTCAGATAGAGCAGGTAGTAGCTCTGCCCGGGACGCAGCTCGTGACCCTGCTTCATCAGCGCCGCCCGCCAGGCCAGCTTGCCGGAGCGCTCGTTGCGCAGCCGCGGCGGATGCTTCGTGTCGTTCTGGAAGGCCGACGCCTTCTGGGTGTCCAGCACCACGTAGCGCAGCTCCACCAGGCCGCCGTCGCCGACGACGGCGGCCTGGGTGAAGCGGATGCCGAGGGTGGCCTCCAGCTGCCCGTCGTGCGGGACGGCGTAGCCCTGGCGGGCGTCGGCGTACCCGCCGAAGCGGACTGTCGACACCGCGACCAGCGCCAGCACGAGCAGCGCGAGGACCAGCCGGCCGAGGCGGGGGCGCGGGATGCGGAGCGGGATCGCGACCATGGTCAGGACTCCTCGGGGAGGGTGGGGGCCGGGCGGGTGCCCGGCTCCCGGGCGTCAGGGTGCGGTGTAGCGGGTGGCGGCGTAGTTGTCGAAACGCAGCGACCCGCTGGTGGTGGCGGTACGGGCGACCAGGCCCAGCGCCGCCGACTCCACCGTGTAGCCGCTGGTGTCGCCGGTCAGCGTGCCGACCGTGACGGCGCCGACCTTGAGCGTCGCCGAGCCCGCGGAGGCCGAGGCCCAGTCGAGCCGTACGGTGCCGCCGCTCGCGGCGACCCAGCCGGTGTACGCCCAGCCCGCCGGCCGCAGCAGCCCCAGCCGGAACTGGTTGACGCCGTTGCTGCGCCGGTACTGCGCCACCGCCAGGGCCCCGCCGGAGGCGTTGCGGAGCTGGTAGACGGTGACCACCGCGGTCTGCGGGTTGACGGTGCCGAGGATGACGTCGGCCCGGGCGTGGACGGTGCGCTCGGCGGCCGGGGTGGTGTCCACGACGTACCCGACGGTGCCGGCGACGAGTTGCCCACCGCTGACCGACACGGTGCCGCTCACCTGCGACCAGGCGCTCGTGCCGCTGGTGAAGGCGTCGGCGAAGATCGCGTTCGGCGGGTCCACGGTGGCCGTGACGCTGCCGGCCGTGCCCCAGTTGCCCAGCGCGTCCCGGGCCCGGACCCGCAGGGTGTGGGCGCCCTTGCTGAACCCGTTGAGGGCGACCGTGGCGGAGACGCTGGTGCCGCTGACCGTCATCGGGTGGCCGTGGCCCGCGCCGGGGTCGGCGCCCTCGTACCACTCGGCGGCGGCGACCGCGGAGGCCGCGTCGGTGGCGGTGGCGCTCAGGGTGAGCGTCGCCGCCCGGGCGGTCGGGTTCGGTGCGGCGGTGACCGCGCTGATCACCGGCCCGGCGGGGTCCAGCACGAAGCCGACCGAGGCGAGCGGGCCCCAGTTGCCGGCCGAGTCCCGGGCGTGCACCAGCACCTGGTGGGCGCCGTCGGCGAGCTCGGTCAGCTCACTGAGCGGCAGCAGCCCGTACGTGTTCTCCGTGCCGCCGTTGAACGATCCGTCGAGGGCGACGAAGGTGAAGCCGGTGCCGTCCGCGCCGCCCGTGTCGAGGAAACCTTCCGCACCGGCGATGGCGGAGTGTGTCCCGCCGCCGGCCGGGTCGGTGAAGGCGGCGTTGATCCGCAGGTCGGTCGGGTCGGACGCCGATCCGGTGCGGCCGTCGGTGCTGGCCGGGTCGACCGCCGCGGAGAGCAGGGTCGGGACCGTCCGGTCCACCACCAGGTCGGCGGTCGCGTACGGGCCCCAGAGCCCGAACGAGTCCCGCGTGTGCACCAGTACGGTGTGCCGGCCCTCGGCGAGTGCCGCGGCCACCACGGCGGGGACGGTGCCGGACTCGGCGCTGACCGCCGCGCCCGGGCTGCCCAGGGTGAGCGGGATGCCGGTGCCGTTGGCCCCGGTGGTGTCCAGGAAGTACTCGGCCCCGGTGACCGTGCCGCCGAGGCCGCGGTCGTCGCCGGTGGCGGAGATCGCGATGTCGCCCGTGCCCGCGGTCGGGCTGGGGCTGAGGGTGACCCCGGTGGTGACCGCCCCGGTGACCGCGAGGTTCAGCGTCGTGCTGCCCACGACGCCCCAGTTGCCGGCCGCGTCGTGGCCGCGTACCCAGATGGTGTGCCGACCCTGGGCCAGGGTGGTGAGCAGGTCGGCGGGAAGGGCGGCGGTGGCCCCGGCGACGGTGGGACCGGCGCCGAAGCCGGCGGCGGTGAACGGGATGCCGGTGCCCTCGGCGATCCGCAGGTCGTCGACGACCGCCTCGGCCCGGTCCACCACGGAGTTGCCGTTACGGGCGTCGGTGAAGTCGGCGGTGACGCTCACGGCGTCGCGCACGCTGGCCGGGTTCGGGGCGGCCCGGACGTTGGCCGCGGTCGGGCCGACGTGGTCGCCGCTGACCGGCGGCGGGTTGGTGTCCAGGAAGGTCAGCATGCCGCCGAACGCCTGCTGGGGGCTGACCCCGGTGACGGTGGCGCCGTAGCGCTGGCCGGCGTTGTTGAGCCGCCCGCCGGACTCCAGCAGCGCGAAGCGCCGCCCGTCCGGGCCGGACGGCACACCCACCACCGCGTCGACCGCCTGCCCCGGTTGCAGCGGCAGGGTCACCGCCGCCTCCGGGTACGCGGTCGGACGGGCGTCCTGGCCGACCACCAACTGGTCCAGCCCGAGCAGGGTCATGGGGTGTGGCTGGAGCCCGGCGGCGACGTAGCGCAGCAGCACCCGGCGGCCGACGTCGGTGGCGACCACGTCGGTCTCCGGGAACGCCTTGCCGTTGATCAGCCGGTACGTCGGGGCGTAGGCGCGCATGTCGTAGGTGCGCGGGGCCGCGTTGAAGGCCGGGTCGACCTCGGTGAGCACCAGCACCGCCTCGTCGTCGTAGACGGAGGCGGCGTCCCCGTACGCGCTGGGCCGCCCGCCGACGGCGGGAGCGCGGACCACCAGCGCTCCGACCAGGCCCATGGCGACCTGCCGGGGGCCGAGCGCGGTGTGCCCGGCCTCGTAGAGGTAGGTGCCGGGGCGGGACGCCGTGAAGGTGTAGCCGCGGATGCCGCCGGGTGCGGCGCCGGTGCGGTCCGGGGCGAGCCCGGTGACCGCCGGCAGGGCCAACGCCAGGTCGTCGGTCAGTCCGTTGTGCACGGTGATCGTGACGCGGTCGCCCTGGTCGACGACGAGCACCGGCCCGGGCAGGGTGGCCGGGGCGGCGGCGGTCGAGGCGAAGCCCCAGATCGGCACCGGCGCGGCGGCGCCGGGCAGCACCACCGAGCCGGGCTTGGCCCACAGCTCGCAGCTGGCCGTACCGCCGGCGAGCTGGCAGCCGGTCTGCGGCAGCGCGCCCTGCGGCGGGGCCGGCTCCCCGGCGAGGGTGGCCGGCGCCCGCCCGGCGGGAGCCGCGTGCGGGGCCGCGGCGTTCGCCGGGGACGGACCGAGCGCCAGCAGCGCGGCCGCGATCCCGGCGACCAGCCGAGCTGTACGGGTCGGTGTCATCGTCGCCCTCCCCTGCCTGATCACGCCGGGCATCCGGCGGGCGGGTCGATGCGGATCAGCGTCATCATTCCGCCGAAGCTCGCCCCGTAGTTGGTGGCCTGTTCCAGCGCGTGGCTGTGCGCGACGTGGTAGTACTCGCCGCACTGGTTGTTCTGCACCACGCCGGGCGGCAGCTCGCCCGGCTCACCGCCGAGGTACGGGTTCTCCGCGAACCAGGTCTCCGGGCCGGGGCCGACGATCTGGTCCTGCAACGAGGGCAGCGGCACCGGGATCGGGTTGCCCTGCGGGTCCCAGTGCTCGGCGTCCTTCCAGATCATCAGCGTGTCGACGGTCTGCCCGGGCGCCACGTCGATGAGGAAGTTGGAGTAGGAGAGGTCCTGCCCGCCGGCGCCCTGCGCGGGCCGGCCGTCCCGGGCGATGAGCTGCTCGTCGCTGCCGTGCGGGTGGAACGGGTAGCTCACCGAGCCGGCGTTGAGATAGCGGATCAGCGCCGGCTTCGGGTTGCCCACCGGGTCGTACGGGCGGATGTGGATCAGCGCCCCGTACGGCTGGGCGGGCAGCCAGTCGGCGTGGTTGGGCGCGATGGTGTCCGGCATGCTGCGCCCGTTGATGGTGAAGTAGCGGGCCTTGTAGCGGGTGAAGTCGTAGGCCCGCTTCCGCTCGACGGCGAGGTGCAGGTCCGGGTCGATCTCGCCGAGCAGGTAGAGGTACTCGCGGTCGGGGTCGAACGCCGAGTCGGCCCGGTCGTTCTCCCGCTCGGGGTGTCCGGCCGGGCGGACCACGAGGGCGCCGTAGAGGCCCATCTGGACCTGCTTCTGGACGTCGGTGCCGGACTGGTAGAGGTAGGTGCCCGGCGGGCCGGCCGTGAAGGTGTAGGTGACCGAACCGGTGTTGGCGGCGGCCGTGGTGGTCAGCGAGGTGAGGGTGCCGGCGGCGTCGGTCTCCGGCTGCGCCGGCTGGCCGTCGGCGAGCACCTGGACCTGGCCGGGGAAGGTCATCGAGGTGGGCTCGGGCAGGCTGTTGTGCAACACCACGGTCACCTTCACCCCGGCGGTGACGCAGAGCGTCGGGCCGGGGAGCTGGAAGGCGCCGCCGCCGGCCGCGTAGCTCCACATGTAGATGGTGTTGCCGTCCGGCATGGCCGCGTACCCGCCGGTGGCCGTCAGGTCGAAGGCGTTGTCGCCGGCGCTGAGGCACTCCAGGCCGGCGGGCGGGCTGGCGGCCGATTGACTCGGACCGGGGACGACGAGCACGGCGACGATGGCCGCGACGAGCGGCACCGCGCTCAGCCGCTTCCACCGGCCGCGGTCGAGACGAAGCATCGGAACCCCCATCTCAGGCGTTCGCCCGGGTCTGCGCCGGCAGGGTGCCCGGCGGGGAGACCCGGATCTCGGTCAGCTGCCCGCCCCGTCCGCCGCCGGCGTTGGCCAGCGACATCAGGTCGCGGTCGTAGAGCAGGTACGTGCCGGGGTCGGGCGCGGTGAAGATGACGTCCCGGCTCTCCCCGGGCCCGATCTGGACGGTGTTGGTCACCTGGTACTCGGCGCTGCCGTCGCGGCCGCGCAGGAGCGCGGCGTCCTTGCCGACCACCAGCAGGTCGACGCCGTCCACGGTGACGGTGTGGTTCTGGTAGCCGAGGTTGGCCAGCCGCAGCAGCACCCGCTCCCCCGAGTTCGCGGTGATCAGCGAGGAGATCGGCTGGTAGCGCAGCCGGCCGGCGGCGGCGCTCATCGGGTCGCCGTTCGGGGCCAGGGTGTCCGGGTGGCAGCGGCCGTTGAAGGCGAAGAAGGACGGCTTGTAGTCGGTCCAGTCGGTGGTCTGGATGTGCGCGTCCCGGTAGTGCGCCTCGGCCCACACCTCGGTGAGCATCAGCGCGAACTCCCGGTCGTACCGGGTGGTGCCGTCGCCGTCGTTGTAGACGTACCGCCCGGGCGGCACGTCGGCGGTGCCGGCGTTCTGCGCCGGGCGGACGTAGACGATCCCGGTCATGCCCATCTGCACGTGCTCGACGTCCTCGAAGTGGCAGTGGTACATGTAGGTGCCGGCGTCGTGCGGGCGGTAGAAATAGGTGAAGTCGCGGCCGATCGGCACCGAGATGGACAGCTCCGGCACACCGTCGAACAGCGGGATGGCGTTGCGGAAGCCGTGCCAGTGCACGGTGTGGCCGTCGGTGAGGTCGGGGCGGACCGACAGACCGAGATTGGACAGCGTGATCCTGATGTCGGTCTCCTGGTCGAAGCCGAGCAGCGGGGCGCTGATCTGCGCCTTGCCGCGCTGGGCGGTGACCTGGGTGGCGGACAGGCCGGTGACGTCGCGGAAGCCGAAGACGTAGAGGTCGGCGCCGGCTGGGGCGAGCGGATCGGGCCAGAACGGGCTGATCGGCGGGGCGCCCTGCGGCATGGAGACCCAGCCGTCGGTGGCGGCCAGGTGCAGGGTCGCGGTCGGGTTCGGGACCGCGCGGGGCAGCACCGCGGCCGGGCGGCGGAGCTGGGCGTCGGAGCCGCGCTCCGGCAGGACCGCCCAGGTGCCCAGACCGGTGACGCCGGCCAGCAGGGCACGCCGGCTGACGCTCGGCTGCCGTACGGGATCGGTCACGATCTCCTCCTCGGTGGGTGGGGACGGGCGGGATCCGCGGGCGTCCGGTGTGGGCCGGCCGCCCGCGGACGGTCAGGGCAGTTCGTCGGCGCCGGCGTCCGGCCGCGTGGTGCTGCGCGACTGGCCGTCGATGTCGACCGTCGGGGCGGTGACGGTGAAGGTGCCGTAGGTGCGGGTGGCCACGCCGAGGCCGTTGGCCGGCGAGGCGGCCCCGGCCAGGTGCCAGTCGCCCATCTGCGTGAGCGGGACCTGCTGGAGCACGATCACCGCCTGGCGGAACGACGGGAAGGTCCGCGAGGTCAGGATCTGCACCGACACCGGGAACGGGCTGCGGAACGCCGGGTCGAGAGCCACCCGGTTGGTGCTGCTGAGCGTGGTGCCGGTGGTGTCCTGGAGCACCGAGTTGGTCGGTGTCAGCGGGCCCACTCCGTCGGCGGAGCCCATGTCCCAGTGCCGGACCGGTTCCCCGGCGGGTGCGTCGGCGGCGCCGACGCCGGTGACCCGGACGCCGTTCCACTCCCCGGCCCGGTTGTCCCAGAAGATGTTGTTGAACAGCTTCGGCTTGCTGAAGCTGGGCGAGCCCTCCGGGAGGGTGGCCTGGAGCTGGTCGCTGTTGGCGGTGGTGGAGAGGCCGGCGGGAGCGGCCCGGCCGTCGCTGGTGGCGGCGGTCGCCGTGGTGATGTTGCCGGCCACCGTGTTGTTGACCATCCGGACGTCCGGGGCGTCGTCGAGCGCCACACCCGCGCCCTCGTGGGTGGAGATGTTGTCCACCACCATGTTGTTCGTCACCGAGATCGGCACGTTGCCGGCCTGGAGCAGCCGGATGCCGCCGCCGTCGTCGTTGGCGAGGTTCGCCTCCACCACGTTGGCGTCGATCTCGACGGCCCCGGAGCCGGGTGACAGCTTCGTCGGGTCCGACGGCAGTTCCCCGGCCACCATGATGCCGCCGGCCTCGTCGTACGACTGGTTGAGCCAGATCCGGTTGGCGGCGATCCGGCCGTTGTAGGACAGGCCGTAGTGGCTGATCCCGCCGCCGTACTCGGCGGAGAAGTTGCCGCAGACGGCGTTGTGGTCCACCGAGTACGCGTTGCTGCCGGCGAAGATGCCGATCCCGCCGGCCAGGTTGGTGCCGCCGTTGTCGCGGATCTGGTTGCGGGAGATGCTCACGTGGTCGTTGCTGGTGTTCAGGTACGGGGTGCCGACCCGGATGGCGCCGCCGTAGGAGCCGCTGTTGGCGACGATGACGTTGTCGGTGATCCGGGTGTAGTCGGCGCCGCCGTGCAGGTAGACGCCGCCGCCCTGGGTGACCACCGCGCCGGGCGCCCCGTACGGGGTCGTCACGCCACCGGTGACGTCGTTGACGTTGCCGGCGAAGTCCGACTGGTTGCCGCCGGTGATCCGGAAGCCGTCGATCGTGACGGGGTTGCCGGCGCCGAACTGGCCCGACCGGGCCAGCACGGTCACCACCGCGCCGTCGGGCACCGCCTCCGGGCCGAGGTGCGGCAGGGAGCCGACCAGATTCAGCCAGGCGGTGCCGGTCGGGTTGTCGATGCCGAACGCCCGCCCGTCGAGGATGGACCCGGCGACCGTGGTGTTGTCGGCGTACCGGCCGCCCGGGCCGACGCCCTGGAGGCGGGCCGAGGAGTGCACGACCACGTTCTCGTAGTAGGCGCCGGCGGGGTTGTCCGGCCCGGGGGTGTTCGGCCAGACCGCGACCACCGCGATGCCGCCCGTGGCGGCCGCCGCCTCCAGCGCCGACTGCACCGTGCCGTAGGTGGTCTCCCCGGCGCGGACGGCCCACACGGGTGGCTTGACCTGGAACAGCCGCGGGTTGGCCGCGCCGCCGACGCCGGTGCCGGTGGTGGCGCCGAGGAGCTGGAAGGTGAGGCCGTTGGTGGTCGTCCGGCCGCCGGCGGCGGTCACCCGCAGCTCGGCGGGGCCGACCGAGCCGCCGGTCAGGGTGACCTCGATCCTCCGGTCGGACCAGGAGGTGACGGTCACCGTCGGGTCGGTGCCGGCGGAGTCGAGGACGACCGCGCTGCCCGGCCCGCGGGCGCCGAACCCGGTGCCGGTGATGGTGACCCGGCGGTCGGTGTCGGTGCTGCGCAGGAACGGCCGGGAGACCGCGAAGAGCTGGGGAACGTCCCCGGCCGGGTCGCACTGCACCGCGCCGAGCTGCCCGGAGCCGGGTGAGATGCCGACGGCCGCGACCGCGGTGGGCGCGGTGTCGGTGACCGTGTAGAGGCCGGGCCAGGCCTGGAAGTTGGTGGCGATGGTCCGGTAGCGCGGGTTGTAGTTGCCGTTGAGGTGGCCCGGCTGGCCGGGGTCGTTGCCGACGAAGCGGTACATGTTCGGGCACGGGCCGGCCGGCAGCGGGCAGTTGTAGGTGCTGGTGGACGGCTCGATGGCCTCGTACATGCCGTTGAAGTCGGTGTCCACGGTGTCCACCAGGCGGCCGGCCCAGTCGTACAGGCCGACGGGGATGTCCGGGATGCCCTCGGCCTCGCCGTAGTTGGCGCTGCGCCGGTCGTGGGTCAGCCCGAGGTCGTTGATCACCAGGCCCCAGAAGTGGGTGGGCAGCGGCACCGGGGTGAACAGGTTGAAGTTGGGGGCGCTGGCCTGCCCGCCCCGGACCTCGACGAGCTTGGTGTCGCAGAGCGGACGCCGCTGGCCCTCGAACGGGCTGCCGCCGCCGTCGAGGAAGCCGGGGTCGGTGACGTGCACCGTGTGCAGGGCCCCGGCGCAGGACGAGGTGATGCCGTTGCCCTGCGACGGCGGCTCACCCGGGTCGGGCTGCGGGTCGGGCGGCGCCGGCTGGTCGGCGGCCTGATCGGGCGCGGGCGGGAAGTTCTCCTGGGGCAGGAAGCCGTCGCCGTCGAAGACGTTGACGTCCTCCTCCCGGGTGGGCTGGTAGATCGGGCCGCCCCCGACCGGGTTGGTCGGGCTCTCCACGCTGACCAGATAGTCGTCCGGCACCAGCGGCTGGGTCTCGCCGTCGGGCAGCGGCGCGTACAGCGGCAGGTCGTGGTCCGCGCCGGGGTTGGCCGGGTCACCCGGCGGGATCAGGTTGCGCTTGGAGTCGGCGAACGCGTAGTTGCCGTTGACGGTCTGCCCGAAGTTGGTCGGGTCGTTGTCGGTCGGCGCGGCCTGGAAGCCCATCATCGGGGCCTCGACGCACATCTGGTCCGCCTCCCGGCCGAAGTCCGGCAGGGCGAGCTGGTCGGTGAGCGGGCGCCCGTCGAACATCCGGGCGGTGCAGCCCCGCCCCGGCTGCCAGGTCTCCGAGGTGTACGCGTCGTTGAGCTCCGGGCCCCTCTTCAGCGAGCCGTCCGCCTCGCGTACCGGGTCGCCGTCGGCGTCCCGGACCACCGCGTACAGGTGGACCTCGATGCCGGGGATGCCCGGCTGGTACGGCTCGGTGGCCGCGTTCGCCGGGTCCAGCTCGTTGCGGGTGGTGTCGTAGGTGACGGTGCCGGCGATGCCGCCGTTCTCCGCGCCCTGGTACGGCTGTACTCCCCAGTCCACCCGGCCGGAGAGCCCGATGATGGGCAGCACGTCCACGTCGACGGCCGCGCCGCGCAGCGTGGTGGGTTCGGGCTCGTTCGGCGCCTGGTAGGTGATGCCGGTCGTCTTGTAGCGGGTGTTGAACGCCTCCAGCACCAGCCACTTGGTCAGCGGGTACGCCTCCTTGATGGCGTAGTGGCCGGCGCTGTCGGTGACCACGCTGTTGGTGGCCTGGTCCATGAGGGAGTTGTCGCGTTCCTTGAGCACCACCGGGAAGCGGGGCACGCCGCTCTCTCCCGGGTCCTGCCGGCCGTTGCCGTTGGTGTCGACGAAGACCGTGCCGGTGATCTCGGTGAACCAGCCGACCAGTGGCTTCGCGCCGATGTCCACGGTCTTCCCGCCGCTGACCGTGACGTTGAAGGAGTCGAGCAGCATCTCCTGCGGGCCGTCCCAGAGGGTCAGCTGGTAGTCGCCGTCGGGGACGTGCGGGATCCGGAACGAGCCGTCGGCCGCGCCCCGGTCCAGGTAGATCATCCGGTCGCCGTCGCCCAGGTCGGACAGGGCCACCCAGGGCCGGGCGACCGGACCGGCGATCTTCGCCCCGGCCACCCCGTCGGCCGGCAGCGTCACACCGCCCTGACCGCCCACATAGGTGTACGCCTGCACGACGGTGCCGGTGACCGCGCCCGCGGCGGTGCCGGTGAGGGGCTTCGGGGCGACGAAACCGAAGTCGACGTACGGCACCGGCTCGCCACCCAGGCTCTGCTCGGTGTCGTAGCCGGTGTCGGCCTCCTGCACCCAGACGTCCCAGTCGTGGCCGCCCTCCAGGGTCGTGGTCTGCACCCAGGTCTGTCCGCCCGGCGCGACCACCGAGGCCGCGTACCGGTCGGGGCCGAGGTTGGGGATGGCGATGTCGCCCTGCGCGTCGCTGCGGCAGCCGGTGGACTCCCGCGCGATGACCGGCCGGCCGTCGGCGAAGACGACCTGGCCGGCCGGGTGGGTGGCGTCCGGCGCGGTGTGCCGGTACTCGGTGCAGAGCGGGTTGCCGTAGTAGTCGACCGTCACCTCACCCATCACGTCGGCCAGGTGGGCCGTGAAGCCCGCGAGCCCGCGTTCGGCGCCCACCTCGTAGGTGCCGTCGACCGGGACGCTGTCCTCGAAGATCCGCAGCCGGACCGTGCCGAGCGGCAGCGGGTACGGCTGCATGCCGACGGTCACCGCGCCGGTCCGTCCCGCGGTGACGGTGAAGTGCTCGCCGTCGATCTTGTAGCCGTCGGCCGTCACCGAGATGAGGTAGCGGCCGGCGGGCAGGCCGTCCAGCGCCGTACCCGAGGAGAGGGTGTCCTGGTCGCCCTGGGCGACCACCGGGACCGCGCCCGGGGTGTTGCGAATGGACGGCCAGCGGCAGTGGTCGGCGAAGTCGGCCGCGCTGGCCACCCCGGCGCGCGCGGGCAGGCAGTGCTCAAGCGCGTCGTGCGGGTCACCGGTGTCGTCCGCCGTGATCATCCAGCGGTAGTCGGTGACCGCGTCGCCCTGCTGGATCTGCGGCGCCGGCCCCACCGTACGGGCGCTGACCACCGCCAGGGTGAGGGCGCCCGTGGTGGGCTCGGCGGCGGCCGGGCCCGGTGGCACCACGAACCCGACGAGCAGCAGGCAACTGGCGGACACGAACCAGCGCGGCCAGACGGAACGACGCGGCATGCCCTCACCCCCTCGGTCAACGGAAGGCGGCCGCGACGACGTGCGGCCGGGCCGGTGTCAGGAGCATGCGCAGCGCGGGCCCGCCAGGGACCGCTTATGACCACGCCGTCATGTGGTCGTCATCCGGGCGGTGACCGGCCGTGTCGGAACGGCGACACCAATCCACCCCGTTCGGCGGTGGTGCGAATCAGGATCAGACCGGCTTCATTGAGTCACCAGATAGTCGCCGAGGTCTGTGGGGGCACGGTGGGACGGGTACTGGTGATCGAGGACGACGAGCGGATCGGCCGGCTCGTCACGCGGGCGCTGGAGGGCGGGGGCCTGCTCACCGAGCGGGCGGCCTCCGGCACGGACGGCCTGAACGCCGCGCTGCGCCGGGACTTCGACCTGGTCGTGCTGGACCTGATGCTGCCCGGGCTGGACGGCCGGCAGGTGCTGGACCGGCTGCTGGCGCAGCGTCCCGGGCAGCCCGTGCTGGTGCTCTCCGCGGTGCCGGAGGTCAGCACCCGGGTCGCCGTACTCGAGGCGGGCGCGGCGGATTTTCTGGGCAAGCCCTTCGCGGTGGCCGAGCTGCTCGCCCGGGTACGCGCCCGGATGCGCGGCCGGCCGGCCGGTGACGCCGGCCGGTGGCTGCGGGTCGGCCCGGTGCAACTGGACCTGCACCGGCGGCGCGCGACCGTCGACGGGGTCTGGGTCGACCTGCCACTGCGGGAGTTCCTGCTGTTGCAGCACCTGATGACCCGGGCCGGCCGGGCGTGCAGCCGGGAGGAGCTGCTGTCCGACGTGTGGGGCCTGGACTTCGACCCGGGCAGCAACGTGGTCGACGTCTCGGTGCGCCGGTTGCGCGGTCGGCTGGACCGCACGGACCGGATCGAGACGGTGCGGGGCGTGGGCTATGCGTACGCCGCCGACTGACCGCGCGCTCGCCTGGGCCTGGATGCTCTTCGCCGCGGTCAACGTGGCGCTGATGTGGTTCCTGCCCGGGCAGGAGACCGTGCCGTTCCACCTGGTCTGGATCAGCCTGGCGCTGGTCTACGGCTTCACCACCTGGCCGCTGGGATGGATGGTGGGCGCGCTGGCCGGGGTCACCAGCACGACCGGGGCCATCCTGGCGCACCACGCGGCGGTCGGCGAGATCCGCTGGGAGGAGACCGCCGAGGAGCCGCTGATGGCGGTGATCTTCATCGTGATGGCCTGGCACGTGCACCGCCGGCACGTGCTGCTGCACGAGATGCGCCGGCTCGGCGAGGCCGAGCGGGACCGGGCGCACCGGCAGGAGCTGCTGGTGCGGCTCGCCTCGCACGAGCTGCGGACGCCGCTGACCATCGCCCGCGGCTACACCGAGCTGCTGCGCGGCACCCACGACGACCCGTCGACCGTGGCGGACACCGCGGTGATCCTCGACGAGCTGGACAAGGCGACCCGGATCGCGCACCGACTGGTGACCCTGATGCAGCTGGAGCGGCAGCACCCGATCCGCCCGGTCGACCTGGACGTCGAGCTGGCCCGGATCGCCCGGCGCTGGGCGCCCGCCGCCGACCGGGACTGGTCCTGCCGATCGGCGGTCGGGTTGACCCGGGTCAACCCGGAGCGGCTGGAGGCGGCGCTGGACTGCCTCATCGAGAACGCCGTGAAGTTCACCGGGCCCGGGGACCGGATCGCGCTGGTGGGCCGGCGGGACGCCGCCGGGTGGACGGTGGAGGTGGTCGACTCGGGGGCGGGCATCCCTTCGGAGGCCGTCCCCGAGCTGCTCGCCGGGGGGCCGGGCCTCCCCACCGCGACCGGCACCGGCCTCGGGCTCGCCATCGTCCGGGCCGTCGCCGGCGCGCTCGGCGGCACGGTGCTGGTCGGCAGCGGACCGGACGGGGGCGCCCGGGTCGGCCTGCGGGTGCCCGAGCCGCAGCCGGCCGGTCACCCCTGGCCGGAGCCGGTCCGCGCCGAGCCGACCGGCCCGGTGCCGCTGGCCTCCGGTTGACGCCAGCTCCCGTCGGGCGTCACACCGCGCCACGCCGCACGAGAAGGCGTAACGCCACGTAGCCGGGCAGCACCGGCAGCCAGAAGGTGGCCAGCCGGTAGACGAGCACCCCGGCCACCGCGGTCTCGGTCCGGACGCCGTAGAGCAGCAGGCCGGAGACCAGGGCGGCCTCGGTGGCGCCGAGCCCGCCCGGGGTGGGCGCCGCGGTGGCCGCCCCCTCCCCCACCACGCACACCAGCGCCACCGGGGCGAGCAGCGCCGACTCGGCGGGCAGCCCGACGGCGAGCAGGGCCAGCCAGAGCGCGGCGGCGTAGGCCAGGGTCAGCGCCACGCTCACGGTCAACAGCGGCACGGCCCGGCCGCCCCGGACCAGCGCGCGCAGGGCGTCCGCGACCTGACGCCGGGCCGCCCGGAGCCAGGCCCGCCACCGGGGTACGGCGAGCGCCACGGCGACGGCCAGCAGCAGGGCGAGCACGGTGAGCAGCACGGCCAGGCCGCGTCCGGCGGCGGCGTCGACCAGGTGCCGGCGCGTCCCCCGGGTGAACGGCAGCAGGACGGGTAGCAGCAGGGCCACGCCGAGCACCCCGGCGACCCGGCTCACGGCGACCGCGGTGGCCGCCGCCGGCACGGTCAGCCCCTGCCGGTGCAGGTACCGGAGGCTCAGCGCGGCGCCGCCGAGCGCGCCGGGGGCGAGCCGGTTGACGAAGGCGGCGGCCACCTGGACGGCGACCGTGCGGCCGAGCGGCACCGGGGCGGCGACGGCGAGCCGCAGCGCGAGCGCGCTGAGCAGGTAGGTGGCGGCCGCGGCGAGCAGTGCGCCGGCCACCGCGAGCGGGTCGGCGTGCCGCAGGGCGTGCAGCGCGGCGCGTACCTGGCCGAGTTGCGGCAGCAGAAAGTGCACCAGCAGGCCGAGCATGAGCAGCAGGATCACGTTCCGCGGGGTGATCCGCAGGGCTCGGGCCAGGCGGCCGAAGGGCGGGTGGCTCCGGCGCATCGCCGGCGTCAGCGGTGGGTTTCCGGGCGCGCCCGTACCGCCGCGGGGGCGCCGGGCGTGGTTCCGTCGGTTGGCCGGCTGTCCCGCATGACCCGACGATAGGGCGACCGGCCGGCGGAACGGGCGGCATCGCCGACGGTCCGCCCGACCGGTACGCGGGCCGAGCGGGCGTCAGGCCCGGCGGCGGCCCGTCCGGCGGGAGCGGCCGCGGCGGGCGACCAGGACGGCCACGAACCCGCCGACGGTGAGGGCGAGTAGGCCGGCGGCGGGCACGATGACCTGCCAGTCGCCGTCGGCCATGCGGCGCAACGCGGTCCCGGCCGGCCCGCGCCACTGCGGCGGCGGGGTCGGGCGGGCCGCTGCCGGGGAGCCGCTCGGGGCGACGCGCTCGGCGTCCAGCTCGCCGGGGTCGACCAGCCGGCCGACTGAGGCGTCCCGGGGCAGCGAGAAACCCCAGTCGAGCAACTGGGCGCCCTGCTGCCAGCCGCGCGCCGGGCGGGACTCGGCGCCGAGCAGGGTGACCACGAGCCGCCGGCCGCCGCGCTGAGCCGCGCCGACGAAGCTGTGCCGGGCCCGCTCGGTGAAGCCGGTCTTGCCGCCGAGGGCACCCGGGTAGCGGTAGATCAGCTGGTTCTCGTTCTGGATCTGGAAGCCGCCCTTCTTGAGCGCGGGCTGGGCGGGGATCTGGGTCCGCTCGGTGAGCGCGTAGCGGCGGAACCGCGCGTCGGCGAAGCAGGCGCGGGCGATCAGCGCCAGGTCGTACGCGCTGGTGAACTGCCCGGGACCGTCCAGTCCGGACGGCGTCGCGGCGTGGGTCTGGCGGGCGCCCAGCCGGTGCGCCTCGGCGTTCATCTCGGCGACGCCGGCGCGGGCGCTGCCGGCGCCCAGCCGGGCCAGCATGTTCGCCGCGTCGTTGCCGGACTGGAGCAGCAGCCCCAGCCAGAGCGTCTCCACCGGGTAGCGCCCGCCGACGAGCAGGCCGACGGCCGAGCTGCCCCGCTCGATGTCCAGGTCGGCCCTGGTCGCGGTGGCCACCTGCTTCGGGTCGAGCCGGTTCAGCAGGGTGGCGGTCAGCAGCAGCTTCTGGGTGCTCGCCGGGATTCCGTACTCGTGCGGGCCGCAGGCGCCGAGCACGGCGCCGGTGTCCAGGTCGGCGACGAGCCAGGTGGTGGCCGTGACCGCCGGGGGCGCCGGGCTGCCGGGTGGCGCCACGAGGCCCGCGGTGGCCAGCGCGTCACCGCCGACGGCCTGCTCCTCGGGCACGGACGGCGGCGGGGTGGGGCGTGGCGGCCGGGTCACCTTCGGCGCCGGCAGCCGCGGGCAGGGCACTGCCGCCGCGGGGGCGGCGGTCACCGGCGGCGCGGCGTGCGCCGGGGCCGGCGCCCCGCTGGCGAGCACGGCGAGGACGGTGGTGGCGGCCAGGACCCGGGCTCTCATGAAGAGGCACCCTACCGAGCGGCTCAGCTGACGCCGCGCAGCCATCGGCGCTGCCACGGGGTCTCCACCGCTCGCGGGTGGTAGCCGGCCCGGACCCAGGTCACCGCGGGCTCGGGGTCGAGCCCGTCCAGAACGGCCAGCGCGGCGAGGGCCGTGCCGGTCCGGCCGACACCGCCGTGGCAGGCGACCTCGACCCGCTCCCCCGCGTACGCGCGGCGCCACGCCTCCCGCAGCGCGTCGAGCGCGTCGGCGCGGTCCAGCGGCAGCCAGAAGTCGGGCCAGCGGATCCGGCGAGCCGGCCAGGCCGGGTCCGGCCCGGGGGCCAGCAGCAGGGCGAAGTCGGCGGGCGTGGCGGGCGCGGCGACGCGCCGCCCGCGCACGGTGGCGCCGTCGGGCAGCACCAGCAGGCCAGCGCGGTCGGTCCACGGCTGCGTCGGGTCCATCCGGTCATTGTGCGGCGTCGGGGGGCGGCAGGCGCGCCGGTGCCCGCCGGATCTGGTCCGGCGGGCACCGTCACGAACAGTCCGGGCGTTGCCCGGGATGCCGCAGGGTCAGCGGGAGCCGATCCCGAAGCGACCGCGCCGACGCCAGGCCAGGGAGAGCAGCACCAGCACGGCGCCCGCGCCGGCCAGGCCGCCGCCGAGCTTCACCGGCGTGCTGAGGCTGTCACCGGTCACCGGCAGGTTGCCGCCGCCGTGCGGGGGCCGGTGCGGCCGCGTCGGGTAGACGATGCCCGTGGCATCGTCCGTCCGATTCCCCTGGGTGGCGGTGAAGTGGTGCCGCCCGGTCCGGCTGGGCTTGTAGGTGACGGTGAAGGTGCCGTCGTCGCGCGCCGTCACGGTGAACGCAGTCGGCGCCGGCTGCGGCTGCTGGTAGGCCACCGCGCTCATCGCGACGGCGCTGCCGTCGCTGCGGCGGACCGTCCCCTGGGCGGGTGCCGCGTTGGGGTTGCCGCTGATCTCCACGTCGAACCTGACCTCGCCGGCCGTGAAGCCCGTGCCCTTCAGGGTGAAGGTTCCGCCGAGAAAAATGGTCGGCGGCTCGATGGTCAGCGATACCTCCCCCGGCGGGTACACGGGTGGCTGCGGCTGCGCCGCGCCGGCCGCGGTCGGCACGGCCGCCACGGCCAGGCCGACCGTGAACGCCATGATGATGCGGGATAGCCGCATGATGGATTCCCTCCTACTGATCACAGCTTGGTGCGGAAACAACTTGGGTGGTCCATGGGGTGACGGTTGGTGTGAGCACCAGCTCGGCAGCGCCGGCGCTCGTCTTGCCGGTGAGCAGGGTGACGTCGAGGGTCCGGGTCCGACCCGGCTTGACCTCCACGTTCGCCACGGTCACCTGGCGGCTGCCGGCGGACCCGCTGCCCATCGCGGTGTCCTTGCCGTCCAGCCGGCCGCCGAGCACCGCCCCTCCGGTCGGCGTGTACACCGACACGAGGGTGCGGGCGGTGTACGGATCGCCGGAGAGCGCGAGGCCAGTGACCGACTCGGACAGGCCCGACCGCGGGACGGTGGAGTGGACCGTGACCCGCAGCCGCAGCTCGCGGCGCCCGTCCGGCTGGCAGTCGCCGACCGTCACGGTTGCCGAGAACCTCAGGTAGTAGCCGAGCTTCGCGCCGCTGCCGTCGTTGAGGAACACGCCGACGGTCGGCACGATGTCCTTCTCACGGAGCTTCCCGGCCAACCGGCTGTCGCCGAGGACCCGCTGCTCCGCGGGATGGACACTCCAGAACAATATCCGTCGTTCGGCAATAGAACGGTTGAAAACGGTCAAAAGGGCACGGGGATTTACCGCCTTGGTGAAGAGGGTGTCGAACACCGCGGACGCCGCCTGCGCGAAGAAGGCGTCCTGCGCCTTGGTGTCGAGCGTCCGGTAGGTGTCGCTGAGCAGGGTCCGGACCACCGTGCTGCCGGCCAGGCTCGGCTGGCCCGGCACGGTGACCGGCCCGATCACGCCGAGCAGGTACGACAGCACCAGCGGGTCCACCGCGAGCACGCCGTCCACCTCGCTGCCCGTGCGCCGGCGGACCATCTCCCGGTAGAGCGCCGCCGCCGTCGGGAAGTCCGGGCTGAGGTTGACGTCCGCCGGGAACATCCCCGGCAGGTCCTTCCAGAGGGTCCGCAGCTCCTGGCTCACCGGCAGCGGCGGTGTGAAGGATCCGAGGCTGCTCGCGCTCTTCTGGCCGGACAGCCGGATCCGGCCGCCCTCGGCCCGCAGCACGGCGTACGCGCCGAACATGCCACCGGTGGCACGCAACTCCGCCGGGTTCTGCGAGACGAGCAGATAGCTGCGGGGGCCGTCGGCGCCGAGCAGCGACGGCAGCAGCCGGGCGCCCTGGTCCGCGGCGGAGGTGAGCTCGCCCAGCCGGTCCAACTCGGTCCGCAGCCCGGAGACCGCGTCCCGCACCTGCCCGACGAGGTCGTCGGTGGACACCGCGCGCAACCGCTCGCCGGTCTGCCGCACCGCCCGGTCGGCGGCGGAGACCTCGGCCGAGACGGAACGCAGCCGGCCCAGGTCGAGCTTCCCCTCCTTCGGCACGAGCGAGGCGAGGTCGACCCGGAGCAGGGTGGGGAAGGCGAGCCGGGCCAGGTCGTCCACGGCCACCGCGATCTGGCGGACCGCGGCCAGGTCGTCGCCCGCGTACGGCGCCTGCTGGCCGAGCCACCAGCCCGGGTCGCCCGTGGCGGCCCGGGCCGAGGCGGCCTGCTCCTGGAGCGCGGCGAGGGTCCGCTGGGCCCGGGCCACGTCGCCGCCGACCACCTGGGTGCTCAGCTCCTGGGCCAGCCCGGCGGCGTTGAGCAGGTGCGCCCGGGCCTGCCAGCCGCGGAACCCGACCCAGCCGCCGGCGGCCAGCAGGACCGAGACGACGACCAGCCCGACGAGCAGGATCCGGCGTACGCGGGCCCGGCTGCGGCGCCGGGAGCGCCGCCGCCGGCGGGGCAGCCCACCGCTTTCCGTCACACCACTCTCCCGTGGCTCGCAATCGGACACCATTGACGATTGATCGCTTTCTAGCACGAATTTCCACCGCTTCGTGGCGTTATCACGCACTTAACCCCGGTGTGGCGGTTTCGTGAGATCCGCTCCGGTCAGCGGCGGGCACCCTGGGCGCGCGCGGAGACCTCGCGCAGCAGGCCCTCGATCCGGTCGACGCCGGCCCGCAGCGACATCTCGCGCAGGTAGGCGTCCCGGCCCCGGCGGCCCATGTCCGACCGGGCCGCCGGCGGGATGGCCGAGGCGAGCCAGAACCGGTCGGCCAGCGCCGCCCAGTCCTCCGGTGGGCAGGACAACCCGGCCCGCGCCCGTTCCACGAGCGCCACCGTGTCGCCGCTCGCCGACGCGACCACCGGCGCGGCGCAGGACAGCGCGGCCTGGAGCTTGCCGGGCACCATGCCCCGCAGCTCGGGCAGGTCACGCAGCATGACGAGCTGGTAGTCGGCCGCCGCGTACAGCTCCGGCATGTCCAGTGGGGACCGCCGGTCGACGAACCGCACGTTGTCGGCCCGAAGCTCGGCGGCGAGCCCCCGCACCCGCCGCTCCTCGGCCCCCGAGCCGACCAGGACCAGGTCCATCCGGTCGTCCAGCGCGGCCACCGCGCGCACCGCGGTCTCCAGCCCCTGCCGTACGCCGATCGTGCCGGCGTGCATCACCACGCACCGGCCGTCCCGGCGGATCAGGTTCCGGGCCGCCCGGCTGGGCTCGGTCGGACGGAAGATCCGCTCGTCGGTCCAGTTCAGCACCACCCCGACCCGGTCCGGGTCGGCGCCCCCGGCGACCACCAGGTCCCGCATGGAGGGTGCGGTGACCGCGACGGCGCCCGCCTCCTGGTAGATCCGGCGCAGGGTGGCGTCCAGCCGCCCCGACCACCGGCGGGTCTCCCCCGCCCGGGACGGCTCCTCCTCCGGCCAGACGTCCTGCACGTGCAGTACGGTCGGCACCCGGCCGAGCAACCGCAGCAGGCCGGCCGCGGCGAAGGTGACCGCCGGGAGCTGGAAGACGTACAGGGCGTCGACGTCGCCGAGGTAGCGCCGGCCGGTCAACGCCACGCTGCCGGCGAAGGAGAGCCAGCTCGCCATCCGCGCCGAGCCGTCGCCGGCCGCGTACCGGGGCACCCGCCGGACGGTCAGCCGCTCGCTGTGCGTCTGGTGCCGCCAGCGCTGCCGCCAGCCCGGATAGACGTGCCCGCCGGGATAGTCCGGGAAGCCGGTGAGGACGCGTACCTCGTGGCCGCGGGCGGCCAACTCCTCGGCCAGGCTGCCCGGGATGAACGCGGGCTCGGGCGGGAAGTGGTACGACAGGATGCCGATCTTCATGGCCGCCCTCCCGGCGGGGCTTCCCGGCGCGCGGGGCCCGGCACCCCGTAGGATGCCCGCATCCCCTCTGCGTCCGGCCGCGACCGCCGGAACACCGCCGTCGCGGCGCCGTGTCCCGCGACCGTGCCGACGAGAGGGGTGCAGATGGTCGACGGGGTGCTCTTCGTCTGCCACGCCAACATGTGCCGGTCCCCGATGGCGGAGTTCATCGCCCGCCGGCTGCTGCGCGACCTGCCGGTCGCGGTGACCAGCGCGGGCACCGACGCTCTCGACGGGGCGGCCATGCACCCGTACGCGGTCGAGGTCGCCGCCGGGACCGGCGCGGACCCGGCGGCGTTCCGCACCCGCCGGCTCCGCCCGGAGCACCTGACCCGGGCCGCCCTGGTGCTGACCGCGACCCGGCGGCAGCGCTCGGTCTGCACCGCGCTGGCCCCGGCCGCGCTGAGCCGGACCTTCACGCTCCGCCAGTTCGCCCGGCTGGCCGCCGCCGCCACGGCGGAGGCGGCGGAGGCGACCGAGCCGGTCGAGCCGGCCGGCCCGGCCGCGGAGTCCCCGCTGCTGGCCGCCGTCGTGGCGGCCGCCCGCGCCCGGGGGCGGCTGCAACCCGCCACCCCCGACGCGGACGACCTGCGCGACCCGATCGGCGGCTCGCCCGCCGACTTCCGGCGCTGCGCCGAGGAGATCGAGCGTTCGATCCGACCGGTGCTCGCGCTCATCGGGACAGCCGGGTGAGTTCCTGGGTGTGGTCGCCCACCGGGGCCTGCTCCCCGCGCCGGGCCACCCCGGCGCGGTCGGTGGGCACGGACGGCCCGGCCGGCGGCACGACCACCTTGTACGCCTCGTACTGGTAGGCGTCCGCCTTCGCGACCTTGGCCATGTTCAGCACGCAGCCGAGCAGCCGCACCGAGACCGAGTGCAGCGCGTGGGCCGCGGCGGCCACCTGGCTGCGCGAGGTGCGCCCCTGCTGGGTGACCAGTAGCGCGCCGTCGGCCTGCACGGCCACCACCACGCCGTCGGTGACCGCGAGCAGCGGTGCGGTGTCGATGACCACGATGTCCGCCGACTCGCGCAGCGCCACCAGCAGGTCCGCCATCGCCTTGGAGCCGAGCAGCTCGCTGGGGTTGGGCGGGGTGGCGCCGCTGGGCAGCACCAGCAGGGACTTGTCGCCCCACCGCTGCACCACGTCACCGACCTGGACGTCGCCGACCAGCACGTCGGTGAGCCCCACCCCGCCGTCCAGGCCGAGGTAGTCGGCGACCTTGGGACGCCGGAGGTCGGCGTCGATGAGCAGCACCCGCCAGCCGGCCTCGGCCAGGGCGATGGCGGTGTTGCAGGCCATCGTGGTCTTTCCCTCGCCCTGCAGCGCGCTGGTGACCGCGATGACCCGTGCGGGCTCGTGCACGTCGACGAAGCGCAGGTTGGTCCGCAGCTTGCGGACCGCCTCGGCGCGCGGCGAGTTGGCCGCCTCGCCGACGATCAGCGGGGCCGCCTTGGCCCCGGACTCGAACGGGATCTCGCCCAGCAGCGGGCTGCCGGTGACCCGCTGGAGCGCGGCGGCGTCCCGCATCCGGACGTCGGCCAGCCCGCGCAGCACGGCCAGCCCCGCCCCGAGCAGCAGCCCCAGCAGGCCGCCGATGACGAGGTTCCGCACCGGCTGCGGCGAGACCGGGTTGGAGGTCACCCGGGGGCCGCTGACGACCTCCAGCTTGATCGGCGGCGCCTTGCCGTCCGGCGGGGTCTCCACCTTCTGCACCAGCTCGATGAACTTGGCCGAGAGCGCCTCGGTGGTCTTCAACGCCCGGGTCTGGTCGGTGTCGGTGACGGTGGCCTTCAGCAGCACGGTGCCGGCCTCCGTGGAGGTGGTGATCCGACGCTGCACCTGGTCGGCCGTGAGCCCGAGCGGCGCCTCGGCGACGACGCTCTGTGCCAGCCGGTCGCTGGTGAGCAGGTCACCGTAGGACTTCACCCGCTGCTGGAGGAAGAGGCTGCCCTGGTAGGCGTCGGTGACGCCCTGGCTCGGCGTGGTGACGAAGAACGTCACCGAGGCCTCGTAGCGGGGCGCCGTCCGGACCGTCACGAGGGCGGCGGCGCCCAGGGCGACCATCACCGTGACCAGCACGATCCACCAGTGGCGTCGGACCAGGCGCAGATAACCGAGAACGTCCATCACGCTCCCCCTCGCGACACGCCGGTCTGCCGATGAAACTGCACGAAAGCCCCCCTAGAAACCCCAGTACACGTGCCAGGATCAAAAACGCCTATACATGACGGTAAGCGACTTGACGAATGTAAACGATCAGAACCGCACGGACGGTCTAAATCCCTCCATTCCGGAGCACATATCCAGGCAGCCCATGGATCGTCAGGCCGCCGGAGCGGCGGTCCTCCTCCTGTTAACGCCGGACTCGGCCGCGTGGTGCGGCCGGGCGGCCGGCCGGATAGGGTCGGAGCTGGTGTGCCGGGAAGTCTGGTCGGCGACGACTCCGCCGACCCTTCTTCCGGAACGGACACGCATGACCCAGCGCCCCTCGCCGTCCCCCCGCCTGCTGTCCCGCCGCTCCTGGCCGGAGGCGCGCTTCCTGGCCGACGTGCTGCGCGCGGAGACCGTCGGCGGCGGACTGCTCCTGCTCGGTGCGCTGATCGCCCTGCTCTGGGCCAACTCCCCCTGGCGGGCCGCGTACGCCGGGCTCGGCGACTGGGTGCCGTGGCCGGGCGGCGCCGGGCTGCACCTGGACCTCAGCCTCGCCGCCTGGGCCGCTGACGGCCTGCTGGCGATCTTCTTCTTCGTGGCCGGCCTGGAACTCAAGCGGGAGTTCGTGGCCGGCGACCTGCGCGACCCGCGCCGCGCGGCGCTGCCCGTGGTGGCCGCGCTCGGCGGCATGGTCGTGCCGGCGCTGGTCTACCTCGCGGTCACGCTCAGCGCCGGCGGGACGGGCCTGCGCGGCTGGGCCATCCCCACGGCCACCGACATCGCCTTCGCGCTCGCCGTGCTCGCGGTGGTCAGCTCACACCTGCCGCAGGGACTGCGGGCCTTCCTGCTCACCCTCGCGGTGGTTGACGACCTCTTCGCGATCGTCATCATCGCGGTCTTCTACACCGCCGACTTCCACCCGCTGCCCCTGCTCGCCGCGGTGCTGCCGATCGCCGTCTTCGCCCTGCTGGTGCGGCGCGGGCACACCTGGTGGTGGGCGCTGATCCCGCTCGCGGTGGCCGCCTGGGCGCTGGTGCACTCCTCGGGCGTGCACGCCACGGTGGCCGGGGTGCTGCTCGGCTTCACCGTGCCCGTGCGGCCGACCGGGGGCGGCGGGCCGGGGCTGGCCGAGCGTCTGGAGCACCGCTGGCGACCGGTCTCCGCGGGCCTCGCGGTGCCGGTCTTCGCGTTCTTCGCCGCCGGGGTGTCCCTGGTCGACGTCGACCTGGGAGCGGTCCTCGCCGACCCGGTGGTCCTCGGCGTGGCCGCCGGGCTCGTGCTCGGCAAGGCGGTCGGGGTGTTCGGTTCGACGTTCCTGCTGGCCCGGTTCACCCGGGCCGAACTCGACGAGGAGATCACCTGGGCGGACCTGGCGGGGCTGGCCCTGCTGGCCGGCATCGGCTTCACCGTGTCGCTGCTCATCGGCGAGCTGGCGTTCGGGCCCGGCAGCCCCGAGGACGAGCGGGTGAAGGCGGCCGTGCTGCTCGGCTCGCTGGTCTCCGCCGGGCTGGCCTCGACGGTGCTGGTCCGGCGCAACCGGGTCTACCGGCGGATCAGCGAGCGGGAGAGCCGCGACTCCGACGGCGACGGCGTCCCGGACGTCTACCAGGAGCGGCCGGCCTGAGCCGCGCGCCGGCCGCTCCCCGCGCCACAACCCGCACGGGGTGGCTCGGGGGGCGGCCGGCGCGTGCCGGTTCAGCGGCGGCGGTCGGCCGGGCGCTTCTCGCCGTGCTCCTCGGTCTCCTCCTCCAGCGCGTCCGCCACCGGCTCGGTGAGGTCGTCGCCCGGAACCGCGATCTCCTCGACCCGGTCCTGCTCGTCGGGGCGCCCGCCCGCCGGCGGCTCGGGAGCCGTGGCGCCCCCGGCGAAGCCGTACTCGTTGGGCTCGTCGTGCCTGCTCATGCGCGGACCTCCCGGTCGTCCGGTTTCCTCTCGTGGCGCCCGCCAGGCGGTGGTCGTCACCCGCCGCGGCGTCGCCGGAATGTGCATACCCCGCGGACGCGGTCCTCGATCATCCGCGGCCGGTTCCGCCACCACCGGGTGCGGCGGAACCGGACGGTGGGCTCAGGTCAGCTCGCCGACCGCCTCCAGGACCAGCCAGAGGCCGGAGATGGCGAAGAGAACGGCGGCGCCGTACCGGATGGCCTTCTCCGGCAGGTGCCGGCCGAGCAGGCGGCCCACCAGGATCGCCAGGGCGTCGGCGGCGACCATGCCGAGGGTCGAACCGAGCCAGGTGCCGAACCAGCCGTACTTGGTGGCCAGGGTGATGGTGGCGAGCATGGTCTTGTCGCCCAGCTCGGCCAGGAAGAACGCCACACCGACGGCGACGATCGCGTTGCGGCTGCTCTTCTCCGCCTTGCGCTTCTCCTCCTCGGTCAGCTTGTCGCCGCGCAGCGTCCAGGCGCCGAAGCCGAGGAACGCCAGGCCGGCGACGAGCGAGATCCACTCGGTGGGCAGGGCAGCGTGGAGGCCGTACCCGATGGCGACCGAGGCCAGGTGCACGATCGCGGTGGCGACGGTGATGCCGATGAGCACCGGCAGCGGCCGGAAGCGGGTGGCGAACGTCAGGGCCATGAGCTGGGACTTGTCGCCCAGCTCGGCGACGAAGATGACGCCGAAGCTGACCACCAGCGCGACGAGGAAACCGTCCATGTGAACCTTCCCGATCAAGCCGGGAGGAGGTACAGGGGCGCCCTCGACCCGGCTGCGACAGCCTGAGTCGAAGGTCTCGCCCGCCCCGGCGGACCGGGGCCGCGTGGCCGGATGCGGAACGCATCAGTATGTCGACCACGACATTGGGGGCTACTCCCCTTCGCGCCGCCCAGCCTAGCCGATCATCGGCGGGCGGGCCGCGCCGGGTGAACAGGCTCACCGAGGCCTCAGTCGGCCCGGGCCAGGCTGACGCCGAACAGCCCCTCCGGGTCGGTCCAGAACGCCTGCCGGACGAATCCGGCCGCGGCCAGTTCCCGGGCGATCCCCGCCGGTCGGAACTTGGCCGAGACCTCGGTCCGCAGCTCCTCGCCGGCGGCGAACCCGACGTCCAGGTCGAGCACGCGCACCCGGACGGCGCGCTCGGCCCGCAGCCGCATCTCGACCCACTCGTGCTCCGGATCCCAGACCGCCACGTGCCGGAACGCCGCCGGGTCGAAGTCCGCCCCCAGCTCCCGGTTGATCACCCGGAGCACGTTGCGGTTGAACTCGGCGGTCACCCCGGCCGCGTCGTCGTAGGCGGGGACGATCACCGCCGGGTCCTTCACCAGGTCGGTGCCGATCAGCAGCCAGTCGCCGCACTCCAGCGCCGCGCGCATCGCGGTGAGGAACTCCGCCCGTTCCGCCGGCAGCAGGTTGCCGATGGTCCCGCCGAGGAACAGGACCAGCCGCCGGCCACCGGTGGGCAGCCGGTCCAGGTGCCGGGTGAAGTCGCCGACGATGCCGCGCACCCGCAGCCCGGGGTACGCGGCGGCGATCTGCTCGGTGGACCCGCGCAGCGCGCTGACCGAGACGTCCAGCGGCACGAAACTGCCCAGGTCGCCGTGGCGGGTGAAGGCGTCCAGCAGCAGCCGGGTCTTCTCCGACGAGCCGGAGCCCAGCTCGATGAGGGTCTTCGCGCCGGTCAGCGCGGCGATGTCGTCGGCGTGCGCGGCCAGCACCGCCCGCTCGGCGCGGGTCGGGTAGTACTCCGGCAGCCGGGTGATCTCCTCGAACAGCTCGCTGCCCCGGGCGTCGTAGAACCACTTCGGTGGCAGCCACTTCGGCGTCGCGGTCAGGCCGGCCCGGACGTCCTCCCGCAGGCCGCGGTCGAGGTCCTGCTCCTCCAGGTGGATCTCCAGTGGCTCCGCGCTCATCAGCAGTCCTTCCTGTTCCTACCGGTGTGGGAAACGGGATGTCAGGCGACCGTCAGCTCCCGGACGTCCAGCCCGGTGGCCGTGGCCACCACGAGCCGGCCGTCCGGCACGGGCCGCCAGCCGGGGTCGTCGTCGGAGGGCTCGGAGGCGAGCAGCACCGAATCCGGGGTACGGCGTACCGACAGCGCGTGCCCGGCCACGCTGGCCGCCACCGTGGCGCCGTCGGTGAGCAGCAGGTTCAGCCGCGATCCGGGGGCGGCCGCGGAGACCGCCGCGACGGTGTCGGCCACCGCCTCCGCGGGCGTGGCGCCGGCGCGCAGCCGGTGCCGGACCAGCGCCCAGAGCAGCGCCGAGTCGCTCGGCACCTCCAGGGTCAGCAGGTCGCGGACGGGCAACCCGCCGGCCAGCGGGACCAGGCTGTCCGGCCAGCCACGGACCACCCCGTTGTGGCTGAACAGCCAGCGCCCCTCGGCGAACGGCGCGGCCGCCGTCTCGTGCAGCGGCATGCCGACCGTGGCGGAGCGGACGGCGGCCAGCACCGCGCCCGCGACCGTCACGGCGGCCAGTTCCGGCAGGGTGGTGTCGCTCCACATCGGCTGCGCCCGCCGGTAGCGGACCGGGTCGCCGCCGCCCGGGTACCAGCCGACCCCGAAGCCGTCGGCGTTGATCGTGCCGCCGCCGCGCATGTCGCGGGGCGCCCAGGACTGCCGCAGCAGCCCGTACGGCGGATCGAAGAGCAGGCTCCGCAGGCTGACCGGCGGACCGAGGTACGCCAGATGGCGGCACATCAGGCGGCGTCTCCCGTCACGCCGCCTCCTCGGGGCGGGCGTCGCGGGCGCAGCGGAAACCGCTGAAGATCTGCCGCCGGATCGGGTAGTCCCAGTTGCGGAAGGTGCCCCGGCAGGCCGACCGGTCGGTGCCGAACGAGCCGCCGCGCAGCACCCGGTGGTCGTCGCCGAAGAAGACCTCCGAGTATTCGCGGTAGGGGAACGCCACGAAGCCCGGGTGGCCCCGGAACGTGGACGAGGTCCACTCCCAGACGTCGCCGACGAGCTGGTGCACGCCGAGCGGCGAGGCCCCCTCCGGATACGCGCCCACCGGCGCCGGCCACAGGTGCCGCTGCCCCAGGTTGGCGTGCGCGCCCGTCGGGTCCGCGTCGCCCCACGGGTAGCGGCGGGACCGGCCGGTCGCCGGATCCCAGCGGGCCGCCTTCTCCCACTCCGCCTCGGTGGGCAGCCGCTTGCCGGCCCAGGCCGCGTACGCCTCCGCCTCGTGGAAGCAGACGTGCACCACCGGCTCGTCGTCGCGCACCGGCGACCAGCGCCCGAACCGGCGGTACGCCCAGCCGTCCCCGTCGCGCCGCCAGTGCATCGGTGCGCTCAGCCCGGCCTCGACCCGGTGCCGCCAGCCGGCCGCGCTCCACCAGCGCGGCTCGTCGTAGCCGCCGTCGGCGAGGAAGGCGCGGTACTGCCCGTTGGTGACCGGTGCCGCGTCGATGGCGTACGCCGGCAGGTCGACGGTGTGCGCCGGGCGCTCGTTGTCCAGCGCCCACGGGTCGGTGGAGGTGCCCATGGTGAACGGCCCGGCCGGCACCAGCACCTCGCCGCCCACGTGGACGCGCGGTTCCGGCGGCGGCGGGGCGTCCAGCACCGGGCCGCCGGCGCGCAACTGGTGGGTGGCGAGCATGGTCTCGTCGTGCTGCTGCTCGTGCTGGACGATCATGCCGAACGCGAAGCCGTCCTCGACCAGCTTCCGCTCGGTGAACCGGATCCCGTCCAGCAGGTCGTACACCTTGTCCCGGACGGTGCGCACGTACGCCCGCGCCTCGGCGGGCGGCAGCAGCGGCAGGGCCGGGCGGTCCTTGCGGGGCTGCTTGAACGCGTCGTACAGGTCGTCGATGTCGTGGCGCACCGGCTCGCGCCCGCCCACGTCCCGGACCAGCCACAGCTCCTCCTGGTTGCCGACGTGTGCCAGGTCCCAGACCAGCGGGGACATCAGCGTGGAGTGCTGCCGGACGAGGTCGTCGTCGTCCACCGCGTCGGTGAGCAGGGCGGTGCGGGCGCGGGTGCGCTCCAGCTCGGCCGCGATCCGGCTGCGCAACTGCTCGCCCTCGGCCGCCGGCCGGTCAGTCGTGGTCACCGCTGTCCCCTCTCCGCGGCGGCACGCCGCCGCCGGATCGCTCGGCTCGTCTCGTCGTGGATCCCGGCCGGCAGCTCCAACCGGGGCAGGGCCGCCAGAGCCAGGTCGAACAGGGCCGCCGCGGCGGTGGCCAGGGGCCGCTCGGCCAGCCCGCGCCGGGCCGCCGTGGACCACCGGTCGGCGACCGGGGTGGCGACGGCGAGGGCGTCCCGGGTGGTGGCCGGGTCGGCGAAGAGCGCCGCCAGCACCGCCAGGGGCACGGTCCACTCCCGACCCGGCTGGGCGTCCAGGTAGCGGACCTCCAGGTAGCCACGCGGGCGCACCGGCGGGAAGAGCGTGCTGAGGTGGTACTCCAGATCGTCCGTGGTCGGCGGGTGCGGCAGCGCCCCGGCCAGCCAGTCGGCGAAGGTGACGCCCACCGGCGGCGTCCAGTCCGGACCCTCGCCGCGGACGCAGAGCAGCGGCGCGGCCAGGGCGTACCCGATCCAGGCGGCGACCGGATCCTGGTCGGCCCGCGCCGGGGACCAGACCGGCCGGGTGCGTGCCGGGTCGATGGCCAGCCAGGCGGCCATCCGGGTGGAGGCCCAACCGGTGGTCCGCCCGGCGTGCCGGTCGGCGGTGGCGAAGGCGGCCAGCAGCGGCGGCCCGACGGCGTGCGCGGCGGCCCACCGCTCGGCCAGCCCGTCCGGCTCGCCCGCGTCCAGGCAGATCTGGAGCCCGGCGGTGCTGTACATCATGGCCCGGCCGGCCGGCCCGTGCCGGTCGAGGACGGAGCGCATGGCCCGGTAGCGCGGGGTCTCCACGACGGGGCGCGGGGGGCGCCAGGGGTCCATGCCGGTGCGGCCCAGGACGAGGCCGGCGGCGTCCAGGAGGGCCCGTAGCTCGGCGAGGTCGGCCTCGGTGGCCAGGATGAGCGCGGCGACCGACGGTCGCGGCGTGGACGAGATCTCCACCTGCCCGCCCGGCTCCACGGTCACGGTGCCACCGCGCCGGAGCCCGGCGGCCGGGCTGGTGGGGTCGAGGGTGACGGGGCTGTGCCGTCCCAACGCCCGGCGCAGTCGCTCGCGGTCGACCGGGCGGGTCGGGTCCGCGGCGTCGTGCACCGTCCATTCCAGCTCGATGCCGGTCAGGGTGGGTGGCCCGGTCTTGAAGCAGATCCTGGCGAGGTGCCCGCGGGCCGCCGCCTCATCGCCCAGCACGGTGGTCCGGTCCAACTCCGGCGACATCACCAAGAGACGGCTCCTCTCCCCGGGGCGGGCGACCACGCTGTCGGCCGGCGCCCGTGCCGTGGCGGCCGGGCGTCGGCGGGTCCCACCATCTTCTGTCTAGCAGACGGAATCCGCGCGCCCGAGGAGATGAATTTTTGTCCGGAATCCGGTTGCGGCGCCGCCTGAGCGGCCGGAGGGCGGCGCGCCGCCTTCCGGAGGGCGGGTGCGCCGCCGCGGGTACGGCGGCCCGCCGCGTCGCACCCGCTCCACGACTACGGCGTTGGCTTCGACTTCGGCTCGGACTTCGACTTCGACCCCGGCTCCGACTTCGACGCCGCCCTGGACGTCGATTTCGACGCCGATGCCGGCTCCGACTTCGAGGTCGACTTCGACTTCGGCGTCGACTTCACCTTCGGCTCCGGCTTCGGCTTCGGCTCCGACTTCGGCTCCGGGGACTTCTCCGGCACGAGCGCCAGGCAGTAGCTCTCCACCCGGTCGGCGCCGCCGGCGGCGGTCACCAGGTCGGCGAACCCGGGGCTCTCCAGCGCCTTGGCCCGCTGCTGCTCGGACTTGGCCAGGTAGGCCCGGCAGTGCCCGGCGAGATTCCCGGCGCTCGCCGGCTTGCCGGGCCCACCGGAGCCGCCGGGTGTCGGTGCGGTGGACGGAACACCGCCGGAGGGGCCGCCGGTCGGGCTCGCGCCCCCGGAGGGCGTCGGGGAGCCCGGGTCGTTCGCGCCGCCGGTGCTGCCGCCCGGCGTGGTCGGGGCCGGCGGCGGCGCCGGTTCCGGGCCCAGGTCGAGGTTCACCGCGGCGACCGCGACCCCGGCGGTGGCGGTGGCGGCGAGCCCGGCCAGGACCGCACCGACCCGGAAGCGGCGGCGCGGCCGGTGCGCCGCGGCCGGGGCGGGGTTGGCCCGGGCGGCCCGGAACGCGGCGAGCGCCCGCTCCTCGCCGCTCAGTTCCGCCGCGGTGCCCGGGGCGGCCGCCGCGGCGAGCAGGTGCGCCAGCGGGTCGGCCGGAGCCTCCGGAGGTGTCCCGGCGCGGGCCGCGTCGAGGAGGCGCTCCGACTCCGCCCGATCGGCGGGCCAGTCGGACCGGCCAGAACTCATCCCGTTTCCCTCCACGTCAGCCGTCCGCCGGCTCGGCCTTGGGCGCCTGCGGCGCCTGCCGTCCCCGGCCCGTACGGGCGCGGGGCGCCGCCGCTCCCCCGGTCCGGTCCACCGGCTGATCCTCCTCGGCCCGCTCCAGCAGCCCGGCCAGGCGCCGCAGCCCCCGGTGGGCGGCGGTGCGCACCGCGCCGGCCCGCCGGCCGAGCACCCGCCCGGCGGTCTCCGCGTCGAGCCCGATCACGGCACGCAGCAGCACCGCCTCCGCCTCGCGGGGCGGCAGGCTGGCGATCAGCGCCAGGGCGCTCTCGGTGCCGATGGTCTCGCCGGCCCGCTCGGCGGTGTCCGCGTCCCCGGCCAGCTCGCTGAGCGCCTGGACGGGCACCGGCAGGGCGGGCCGCCGGCGCTGCCGGCGCAGGTGGTCCATGGCGCGGTTGCGGGCGATGGTGACCGTCCACGCGCGGAACTCGCCGCCGGTGAAGCCGGGCAGGTCGCGGGAGATCTGCAGCCAGGTCTCCGAGGCCACGTCCTCGGCGTCGGCGCCGACCAGGGCGGTGAGGTAGCGCAGCAGGCCGGGCTGGAGGCTGCGGTAGAGGAAGCGGAAGGCCTCCTCGTCGCCCGCCTGCGCGGCGCTGACCGCCTCGCTCAGCTCACCGGTCATGGATCCGCCGTTCCCGCCGTGCCGACTCCCGGCACCGGCGCCCACCGGTGCCGGCGTGCCCGACGTCCGCCCGGTCGGACGACCGGACCTCCACCCGCACCATCAGTCCCCCGCTGACCTGATCGGCGCCAGCAGCGGAGTGCGGGCGCGCGTTTGGACACCGCCGTGTGTAAGGACGGCCGTCGGCGGACATACCGTACCGGCGTCGTGGGGCGGCCGGGAGTCGGGCCAACGCTAGGAGCGGTCGGTGGGTTCGACAAGGTGTCGCCCGCCGGAGAAAGAGTGAAAATTGTCTACAGTCCGGCGCGGCGCGTCGGCGTAACGAATACGACCCGCACGGCGCTCCCGCGCCGGGAAACCGGGACGAAACACCAGGCCGGAGGCGGACACACGAACCTCCGGGCACATTTTCCTGCCCGATCGTACGTGATTCGTCACGTTCAGCCGATCGGTCCGGGGGCGGCTGACCGTTCGGACCAGGCGCCTCAGGCCGCCCGCCGGTCGTGACGGGAGAGATCGCGGGAAATACTCCGGGGCCGCTCTGGGTACGGTATTGACGTGTTGACTTCCGACGTCGTACTCAGCGGTCGGTACCGCCTTGATGACCGTGTCGCCACCGGCGGCATGGGCGACGTCTGGCGTGCCACGGACCTGGTGCTCGGCCGTCCGGTCGCGGTGAAGGTCCTGCTGCCCGCGCTGGTCTCCGACCCCGACTTCATCGCCCGGTTCCGCTCCGAGGCACGGATCATGGCGTCGCTGCGCCATCCCGGCGTGGTCCAGGTCTTCGACTGCGGCGAGGACGAGCTGCCCGACGGCAGCCGGGCCGACTACCTGGTCATGGAGTTCGTCGCGGGCGAGCCGCTCTCCCGGCGGATCGAGGCGGCTGGGCAGCTCGGGGTCGGCGAGACCATGTCGATCGTCGCGCAGGTGGCCCAGGCCCTGCACGGGGCGCACGCCCGGGGCATCGTCCACCGGGACGTGAAGCCGAGCAACCTGCTCGTGCAGGACGACGGCACCGTGGTGCTGGTCGACTTCGGGGTGGCCCGCTCCACCAATGTGACCAGCATCACCAGCACCAACGCGGTGCCCGGCACGGCCCTCTACATGGCTCCCGAGCAGGCCGCCGGGCGGCCGGTCTCCGGCGCGACCGACGTCTACGCGCTGGGTGCGGTGGCCTACTGCTGCCTCACCGGCAGCCCGCCGTTCACCGGCGACAACCCCCTGCAGGTGGCGGTCCGGCACCTCGACGACGAGCCGCCGGAGCTGCCGGTGGAGATCCCGCAGCCGGTCCGCGACCTGGTGGCCCGGGCCCTGGCCAAGGATCCGGCGGACCGTTTCCCCACCGCCGCCGCGATGGCCGAGGCGGCCCGGGCGGCCGGCTCCGAGTCGCCCACCGCCGTGGTGCCGATGACGCTGCGCGGCGCGACCGGATCGAGCCGCACCCGTGACGACCTCACCGCCGCCACGCCGGGGGCCCTGGTGGCGCCGGCCCGCCGGCCGCGCCGGCGGGGCACGCTGGTCGGCGCGGGGGCGGCGGTGCTGGTGGCACTGACCGCGCTGGGCGCCGCCCTGGGCGCGGCCAAGAACGCCGACGCGCCGGCCACCCGGCTCGACACGACGGCGCCGGCTGTTGCCCCGAGCAACTCGGTCGCGGACGCCGCGGTCACCGAGGGGCCGCCGACGGGCGGGGGCGACGACGACTACCGCCCGGCGCACCCCACCGGCCGGCCGTCGAGCTCGGCCTCGGCGACGCCGAGCCCGTCCGCGAGCGGATCGGCCCAGCCGAGCCCGTCCGACGTCCCGTCGACAATGCCGACCGCGCCGACCACGGCACCGACCACCACCCCGCCGGTGGAGACCACCGCGCCGACCGAGACGACCACGACGACGACCGCTCCCGCGGACGGCGGCGACGGCGGGGGCGACGGCGGCGGAGCCCAGCCGGTGTCCGAGCGCTGACCCGGCGACACCCCGACCCCGCAGCACCCGGACCGGGCAGTACCGGGACCCGGAGGCGCCGGACCGGGTCGAGCCGGCCCCGCGGCTGTCGCGGGACCGGCTCGACGCGTCTCGGGCGCCCGGCGCTCACTCCGCGCCGAGGGCCGCCACCACCGGCCGGGACAGTGCCCGCCGGGCCGGCAGGATCGAGGCGGCCAGCGCGGCGACCACCGCCACCGCGACGATCAGGCCGAGCCGCCCCCAGGGCAGCACCAGGGTGAAGTCCCCGCCGATCCGGGCCAGCACGGCCATCCCGCCGGCGGCCACCCCGGTGCCCAGGGCGACGCCGAGCAGCGTGCCGACCAGCGCGGTGAGCACCGCCTCGACGGCGAGCACCGCCCGCATCCCGCCGCGGGTCAGGCCGACGGCGCGCAGCACGGCGTTCTCCCGGGTCCGCTCCACCACCGAGAGGGTGAGCGTGTTCGCCACGCCGACCAGCGCGATCACGACGGCCAGGCCGAGCAGCGCGGTGACGAAGCCGAGCACCAGGTCCACGGTGCCCGTGAGCATCTTCTTGTAGGCCGCCTGGTCGAGCAGGTTGACCGTCGGATAGCGGGTGAGCACCGACTCGACGGCGACCCGGGCGGCGTCGGTGGAAACCCCGTCGGCCGGGTCGACCTCGGCCAGGTAACCGCGCTCGGCCGGGAAGAGGCGGGCGAAGTCGGCGTCGGCGACGTCCACCACGTGCCCGGCGGGCACCGGACTGCCGGCCCGGGCCGGGTTGTCGTCGGCCACCACGGCGGCCACCCGGAACGTCCGGCCGGCGAGCGGGACGCTGCTGCCGACCGACCAGCCGCGGGCCGCGGCCAGCTCGCGGTGCACGAGCACCGTGCCCGGACCGAGAGCGGCCGGGTCCCCGGCGTCCACGGCGGACAGCGTCCGGCGGACCAGCGCCGGGTGGGCGGCCCGCACCTCGATCCCGTCCACCACCCGGCTGCGCTGCTCGTGCACCACACCCAGTTCCGGCCGGGCGGCCAACTCCCCGGCCAGCGGCGCCGGCAGGTCCCCGCCGATCCCGGTGACCACGAAGTCGACCCCGATCTGCGCGTCCACGGCGCGCTCGATGCCGGCCTTCGCGCTGCCCGCGCCGACCACGAACGCGGAGACCAGGCCGATGCCGATGACCATGGCGGTGGCGGTGGCCGCCACCCGACGCGGGTTGCGTACGGCGTTCGCCACGGCCAGCGCGGCCGGTACGCCGAGCAGCCGACGGGCCGGCAGGCCGAGCATCCGGACCAGCGCCGGCACCAGCACCGGGCCGAACAGCACGATGCCGAGGAAGGCCAGCACCCCACCGGCGGCGACCAGTGGCACCTGGCCGAGGGCCCCGGCGCCGACCAGGGCGGCCACCCCGGCGGCGAGGACCAGCGCCCCGGCCGCGAGCCGGACCCGGCCGGCCCGCCCCGCGGGCTGCACGGCCGCGTCGGTCAGCGCGGCCACCGGTGCGACCCGGGTGCCCTGCCAGGCCGGCACGGCGGCGGCCACCACGGTCAGCAGCGTCCCGAGCCCGAGGGAGAGCAGCACCGTCCGGACGGTGACGGTGAGCGTGCCGGTGACCGGCGCGTCGATCGTGGCCAGCAGCGCGCCGAGACCGGCGGACAGGCCCACCCCGGCGAGCACCCCGGCCGCCGAGGCGACCAGCCCGGTCAGCGCCGCCTCGCCGAGGGCGGCCCGGTAGACCTGCCCCCGGGTCGCGCCGACCAGCCGCAGCAGCGCGGTCCGCCGGGACCGCTGGGCCAGCACGATGGCGAAGGTGTTGGCGATCACGAAGCCGGCGACCAGCACCGCCACCGCGGCGAAGGTGCCCAGGAACAGCTCGAACTGCCGCCGGTCGCGGACCGCGTCCGCGACGGCCTCGTCGAGGATCGCGGCACGGTCCCGGACCGCGACCTGCGGCCCGACCGCGGCGCGGACCCGGTCGGCGAGCGCCGCCCCGTCCACGCCGGGCCGCGCGGCCACCATGATCCGGCCGTAGCCGCGCTCCCCGCTCACGGCGAGCGCGTCCGGGCCGGCCAGGCCGATGAACGGGCCGCCGACGTCGCGGGAGCTGCCGGCCACGTCGACCGTGCCGACCAGGGTGTACGGCCGGGCCGGCCCGCCGTTGCCGCCGACCCGCACCGGGCTGCCGAGGGCGAAGTGCTGGCCGGCGACGGTCTCCTCGTCGAGCACCAGTTCGCCGGCCCGCTGCGGCAGCCGCCCGGCGACGACGTCGTACGACTGGAGGGCCGGGTCCGTCGGGATCGCGGCGAGCACGGCGTAGCCGAGCACCGGCCGCCCGTCGGCGCCCACCACACCGGCGGTGCCGGTCAGCTCCCCCTCGGCGGCGGCCACCCCGTCGACAGCGCGCACCCGGTCGACCAGGGCGGCTGCCAGCGGCGTGTCATCGGCGTACGCGGCCAGGTCGGTGTGCCGGTCGAAGGCGCCGGCCCGGTCGTACGCCCCGGCGCGCATGCCGTCGGTGAGCATCAGGGTGCCGGCCACGAAGGCGACACCGAGGACGATCGCCAGCGAGGAGAGCAGCAGGCGCAGCCCGTCGGCGCGGATCTGGCGCAGGGTCAGGCGCAGCATCTCAGGTCACCGCCCCGCCAGCGGCGCGCCGGCCTCGAGCCGGGTGAGCGCGTCGAGGACCTGGCCGGCGGTCGGGGCGTGCAGCTCGTCGACCAGCCGCCCGTCGGCGAGGAAGACCACCCGGTCGGCGTGGGCGGCGGCCTTCGGGTCGTGGGTCACCATGACCACGGTCTGGCCGAGCGTGTCCACCGCCTCGCGGAGCAGCCGCAGCACCTCCGCGCCGGAGCGCGAGTCCAGGTTGCCGGTGGGCTCGTCGGCGAAGATCACCCACGGCCGGGTGACCAGGGCCCGGGCGACGGCGACCCGCTGCTGCTGGCCGCCGGACAGCTCGGCGGGCCGGTGCCGGAGGCGGTCGGCGAGACCCACCGCGGTCACCACCTGGCGCAGCCATTCCGGGTCGGGCCGCCGGCCGGCGATGGCCAGCGGCAGCACGATGTTCTCCTCGGCCGTGAGGGTGGGCAGCAGGTTGAACTTCTGGAAGACGAAGCCGATCCGGTCGCGGCGCAGCCGGGTCAGCCGGCGGTCGTCCAGGCGGGCCAGGTCGGCCTCGCCGATGCGCACACTGCCGGCGGACGGCCGGTCCAGGCCGGCGAGGCAGTGCAGCAGGGTGGACTTGCCGGAGCCGGACGGGCCCATCACGGCGGTGAACCGGGCGGCGGCCAGGTCGAGGTCGACGCCGTCGAGGGCGACGACCCGGGACAGCCCGGCGCCGTACTCCTTGCGCAGCTCACGGGCGGTGACGGCGACGCCGGTGGTGGTGGTTGGTGACAACGTGGTGCTCCTGTCGGACCGGGTCCTGAAGACCCTTCCGACGCTAGGCGCGGCACCCCGCCGGTGATCTCCACCTGCGCGCTCGACCTCGGTACGCCGGTGGTCGCCCCCGACCGGGTGGACCCGTACGACCCAGGTCGTACGCCGGGTCAGCCGCCCGGGGTGACCAGCCCGCTCTCGTACGCCAGCACGACGGCCTGCACCCGGTCGCGGAGCTGGAGCTTGGCCAGGATCCGGCCGACGTGGGTCTTCACCGTCGCCTCGGCGACGTGCACCCGGGCGGCGATCTCGGCGTTGGAGAGCCCCTGCGCGACGAGCAGCAGCACCTCCCGCTCCCGCTCGGTGAGCTGGGCCAGCCGCGGGTCCTCGGTGGGCGCCGGCCCGAGCTGCCCGGCGAACCGGTCGAGCAGGCGCCGGGTGATCGACGGGGCCACCACCGAGTCGCCCTCGGCGACCACCCGGATGGCGGCGAGCAGATCCTCCGGCGGGACGTTCTTGAGCAGGAAGCCGCTGGCGCCGGCGCGCAGCGCGGCGAACGCGTCGGCCTCGGTGTCGAAGGTGGTGAGCACCAGCACCCGGGGGCGGTGTCCGGCCTGCCGGGCGCAGATCCGCTTCGTCGCCTCCACGCCGTCCATGGTCGGCATCCGCAGGTCCATCACCACCACGTCGGCCTCGACCCGGTCCAGCACCCGCAGCGCGTCCGCGCCGTCGATGGCCTCGCCGACCACCGCGAGGTCGGGCTGGGAGTCGAGCACCATCCGGAACCCGGCGCGCACCAGCGCCTGGTCGTCGACGATCACCACCCGGACGGTCATGCCGCCGCCTTCCCTTCCTCGGTGCCCGGCGCCGACGGTAGCGGCAGCCGCGCCTCGACCCGCCAGCCCCCGCCCAGGGTGGGGCCGGCGGCGAGGCTGCCGTCGTACACCCCGACCCGCTCACGCATGCCGACCAGGCCGTGCCCGCCGGACGGCGCCGGCCGGACCACCGGACGGCCGCGCCCGTCGTCGACCGCCCGGACCACGACGGCGTCCGCGGACCAGTCGAGGCGCAGCTCGACGGCCGCGTCCACGCCGGCGTGCTTGAGCGCGTTGGTGAGGCTCTCCTGCACCACCCGGTAGACGGTCAGCTCCAAGCCGGGCGGCAGGGCGACCGGCGTGCCGGTGGCGGTGTCGGTGATCCGCAGGCCGGCGGCGCGGAAGCGGTCCAGCAGGTCGGGCAGCTCGACCAGGGCCGGCCGCCGGTGCGCCGGCTCGGCGGACACGCCACCGTCGGGCTCGGCCGCCACGGCCGGCGCGGCCGCCGGCTCCGGCCGGCTCGGTTCCCGGAGTACGCCGACGAGGCGCCGCATCTCCTCCAGCGCCTGCCGGCCGGTGTCCGCCACCACCTTGGCCGCCTCCCGCGCGGTGTCCGGGTCGCGGTCGATGGTGAACCGCACCCCGTCGGCCTGCACGATCATGACGGCCATGCTGTGCGCGACGACGTCGTGCAGCTCACGGGCGATCCGGGTGCGTTCCTCGGCGACCGCCGCCCGGGCCTCGGCCTCCCGCTCCCGTTCCAGGGTGGTGGCCCGCTCCTCCAGGCTCACCACGTAGAGCCGGCGGGTCCGCACGTTCAGCCCGACCAGCCACACCGCCCCGGTGACCAGGCCGTAGTAGAGCGCGCCGGCCCACCAGGGCGCCTGCGCGGGCATCTGGGCGGCGGCGAGCACCACGCCGATCGCGGCGACGATCCCGGCCAGGACGCCGTCGCGCAGCCGGTCGGCGTACTTGACCACGCTGTAGAGGGCGATGAGCACGCCGATGTCGTACGCCAGCGGACCCCAGCCGACGACCACCTGGACCAGCGCGAGCACGGCCACCCCGGCCGCCACCGCCGACGGGTGCGTCCGCCGGAACAGCAGGACCAGCGCCATCGCGATCCCGACGGCCGCGCCCGCCACGCCGCCGGGCTGGGCGGCGATCCCCAGGAGGGCGACGAGGGCCACCAGCCCGGAGACGGCGGTGTCGAACGCGACGCTGCGCAGCGGGCGGCCGAAGACGATGCGGTCCACGGTCACCCAGGGTACGGGCCGGCGCAGCCGTCGATGCTTGCCGAGTCACGACCGGGGCCACGCGCCACCGCACGGCCTCGGGCTGAGCCGAGGTGAGTCATCCACGTCATCACGTTCGTAGCGGCTCCTGGACCATGGCCGGCCTCAGCGAACCCGCCGGATCTTGGCGAGTTGCTGTTCGCATCGAACGGAAAGTCGCCAAGATCCGCGGGCTCAGGGCGTGATCAGCTCGCGGAGGCGGGTGATCTCGGCGGACTGCTCGACGGCGACGGCGTTGGCGAACTCCTGGAGGGTCTGGTCCACGCCCACCTTGAGCAGGTCGGTGGACATGACGACCGCGCCCTCGTGGTGGGCGGTCATCATCCGCACGAAGAGCCGGTCGAAGTCCGCGCCGCGGGCGGCGGCGAGCTGCCGCACGGCCTCGGCGGACTGCATCCCGCGCATCGTGCCGTGGTCGTGCCCGGGGAGCTCGGCGGGCAGCCCCCGCGCGCCCAGCCAACCGCGCAGCACCCCGAGCTCGGGCCCCTGGGCGGCCCGGATGCGGTCGGCGACGGCGCGTACCCGGGGGTCGGTGGCCCGGTCGGGGGCGAGGGTCGCCATCTCCACCGCCTGCTGGTGGTGCGGGATCATCATCCGGACGTACCAGACGTCGAGGCCGTTGTAGCGCGGCGGGGCGGCGTCCCGGACCTCCTGGGCAGCGCGGGTGGCCGCCGGCTCCCCCGGCCGGCCGGGCACCACGACGGGTGGCACGACGACGGGTGGCACGGCGGAGGGCGACGCGTCGACCGGGGACGCAGCGGCCGGTGACGCGGCGGTGGCGGACGGGCCGGCCGGAGCGGCCGTCGGGCGGCTGTCGCCCCGTGCGGCCAGCGCCACGCCGGCCACCACCAGGAGCACCACCAGCGCTGTGACGGCGAGCCAGACACGTCCCTGCCGGCCGGTCATACGACACTCCCTCCGGTCGAGGTGAGAGCGATCCTATCCATAGACAATCCTGCCTGAATGTGACCGGCGTCACATTGATGGATGTCACCGGCCGGTAAGGTGTGGCAAATCATCATCCCCTTTCGGAGGGTGCCGCCGATGATCAGTCTCCGCACGTCCCGAACCCGGATCGTCAGCCTCACCGCCGCCGGCCTGCTCGTCGCCGGCGTCGTCGCCGCCCCACCCAGCAGCGCCCAGGAGCTTCCCCGGGCGCAGGCCGCACCGGCCACCGTGGACAGCGCCGTCCCCGGGGTCGACGAGATCTCCAGCAGCCCCAACCTGCGTCAGGTCGCCAACCTGCCGAAGCAGGCGCCGTTCGACACCTCCGCGGCGTTCGGCACCGACATCGCGTTCCAGGGCCGGTACGCCTTCGTCGGCAACTACGACGGCTTCGTCATCTACGACGTCTCCCGGCCGAGCGCGCCGACCGTCGTGTCCCAGGTGCTCTGCCCCGGCTCCCAGAACGACATCTCCGTCCACGGTGACCTGCTGTTCCTGTCCACCGACTCGTCCCGCAGCGACGACTCCTGCAACAGCGTCGCCCAGCCCGCCTCCGAGGCCGGGTCCTGGGAGGGCATCAAGGTCTTCGACATCGGCGACAAGCGCAACCCGCGCTACATCAAGTCGGTGGAGACCGCCTGCGGCTCGCACACCCACACCCTGGTGCCGGCCAAGGACCGCCGGACCGTCTACCTGTACGTGTCGTCGTACAGCCCGCGGGCCGAGTTCCCGGACTGCCAGCCGCCGCACGACTCGATCTCCATCGTGAAGGTGCCGCTGCGGTCACCGACCGACGCAGCAGTGGTGGCCACCCCGAACCTGTTCCCGGACGGCGGCTACCCGGGAATCCCCGGTGAGAAGTCGGCCACGACCGGCTGCCACGACATCACCGCGTACCCGGCGAAGGACATCGCGGCGGGCGCGTGCATGGGCGACGGCATCCTGCTCGACATCGCCAACCGCGAGGCGCCGAGGGTGATCGAGCGGGTGCGCGACACCGAGAACTTCGCCTTCTGGCACTCGGCGACCTTCAACAACTCCGGCACCAAGGTCGTCTTCACCGACGAGCTGGGCGGCGGCGGCGCCGCGACCTGCAACGAGGCCACCGGGCCGAACCGCGGCGCGGACGCCATCTACGACATCACCGGTCGCGGCGACAACCGGCGGCTCACGTTCCGCAGCTACTACAAGATCCCCCGGGCCAACGCCGACACCGAGAACTGCGTGGCGCACAACGGCTCGCTGGTGCCGGTGCCCGGCCGCGACATCATGGTCCAGGCCTGGTACCAGGGCGGCATCTCGGTCTGGGACTTCACCAACTCCCGCCAGCCCAAGGAGATCGCCTACTGGGAGCGGGGTCCGCTGGACGCCGGTCAGCTCCGCACCGGCGGCTCCTGGTCGGCCTACTGGTACAACGGCCACATCTACTCCAGCGACATCCAGAAGGGCCTGGACGTGCTGGAGCTGCGCGACCCGCGTACCTGGCTGGCGCAGCTGATCCGGGTGCCCGAGCTGAACGTGCAGACCCAGACGGGTTACCTGAGCTGGTGACCCGCCGGCCGGGTCCGGCCCCCTCCGGGGGGTCCGGGCCCGGCTCAGCTCATCGGCAGCCGGTAGCCGCGCCGGCCGCCCCCCGCGGTGACCAGCCGCACCTCGCCGGTGCGCAGCCCGTACGTCACCGACCAGCGGGTGTGTGGCTGCCGCACGGCGTCGAGCAGGCGTAGCGCGGCCGGGGCGTCCACCGTGCCGCCGGCCCGGTCCAGCGCCTCGGCCAGCACCCCGTAGCGGTGGTCGTCGCGCAGGTCCCGGTCGGCCACCCCGACGGCCGGCACGTTGGTCAGCGCCTGCCAGGCGCCCCGGCCCTTCTCGGCCCGCATCCCGCCGTCCACGAACTCGATCACGGCGGACGCCCCGGTGGCGTCGGCGATCAGGTAGTGCAGCGGCGGGCCGCCGTCGAAGTCCAGGTTGTAGCGCCCGAACACGGCGATCGCCTCGTCCACGGTGGCGGCGGAGTCCAGCACCAGCCGCAGGACGCGCACCGAGCCGACGGTGGGCCGGCCGGGCACCGGCTCGGCGGTCGCGCCGTCGTCGGCGGCCAGCCCCACGGCCAGGCCGCGCTCGTTCATCCCGTCGAAGGGCAGCAGCGGCGCGTTCAGCAGCCGGCGGTCGCCCGCCGGGTCGGCCGTGACCCCCAGGTAGGAGATGTCCACCAGGGAGATCGACGCGTAGCCGTCCGGCGGGTCGGTGCGCAGCACCAGCGCCGGGTTCGCGTCCCAGTCGAAGTTGCGGGCGAACAGCGGCCGGCTCCGGTCGCCCCCGGCGGCGAAGAGCGAGCAGCCGAACGGGGTCGCCTGCGGGGTGCCCGCCACGCCGACGGTGGGGTCGTAGTCACCGACGTAGGTCATCTCGTACAGCGGCAGGTCGTCGACCCGGCGCAGGCTGGCCAGGGTCCGCTCCACCTGGCCGGCGTCCTGCCGGGAGGCGCTCGGCGTGCCGGCACCGGCCGGCGCGGCGGGCCGGCGGCTCTCGGCGCAGCCGGTGGTCACGAGGAGCAGGGCGAGCCCGGTGGCGAGCAGGGTCCTCCGCATGCCCGCGACGCTAGAAGAGGCGGGGACGGATGTCCATCGGGGACGTCAACGATCGGGTATCCGGGCCAGCTGCGCCTCGATCGCGTCCCCGCTGAGGGCGGGCCGGCCCCCGGCGTGGCCCACGGTCGCGCCGGCCGCCGCGACCGCGTACCGGGCGATCCGGGGATACGGGTCGTCGCGGAGCAGGCCGGCCGTGACGGCGGCCACGAAGGCGTCCCCGGCCCCGGTGCTGTCCACGGTGGGCGTCTCGCTCAGCGGCACGAACAGCTCCCCGCCCGGCCAGACGAACGCGTTGCCCTCCCCCGCCACCTCGACCGCGACCAGCACCGGACCGCGGGCGGCCAGCTCCCGGCCGGCGCCCAGCCCCGCCTCGGCGTCCTTCGGCGGGTCGCCGCCCAGCAGCAGGCCGGCCTCCCGCGCGTCGGCCCGCAGCACGTCGGCCCGGGACAGCAGCTCCGCCGCGCCGTCCGGGTCGTCCGGCGCGCCGTCGAGCACCACGAGCCGGCCGGCGTCGCGGGCGTGCCGGACCGCCGCGAGCGCTGCCGGCAGCGGCTGCTGGAGCTGGACCACCACCGCGCGGGCGGCGCGGAGCACCCCGGCCGCGCCGGTCACGTCCGCCACGGTGAGCAGGGTCGCCTCGGGGATGTCCTCCAGGTACCGCCAGCGCGCCCGGTCGTCGACCACGTCCACGATGAGCGCGCTCGGCGTGTCCGGCCGGCGCAGCACCGGGGCCACGTCGATGCCGTCGCTGCGAGCCTGCCCCAGCAGCCGGTCGCCGACCTCGTCCTCGCCGACCACGCCCAGCAGCCCGACCCGGACGCCGAGCTGGGCCAGCCCGACGGCCTGGTTGGCCCCCTTGCCGCCGAGCAGTTCCCGCCGGCAGCGCACCGCGACCGTCCCGGACGGGCCGGGCACCTCGTCCACCCGCAGCACGAGGTCCCGGGCCACCTGCCCCACCACGATCGCGTCCAGTCCGGTCATGCCGGGCTGATACCCCGGCCGCCGCCGGTCACGCCCGGCTCACCCGCGGACCACCGCGAACATCCAGCAGCCGTACACCACGTTGCGGCTGTGCAGGCGGTCCACCGTGGGGTCGGCCAGCAGCTCGGCCACGACCGCCTCCGGGTCGTCGCCGTCGTGCCGCCGGCCGCCGACGATCCGCCCCCGCCGGTCGTACGCCCGCAGCACCTGGGGCCGGCCCCGCCAGTCGGCCGGGTACGCCGTCACGTCCGCCGGGCCGGGGCAGTCGGCCGCGTGCGCGAAGATCGGCCCCACCTCCCGGTACGGGCCGGCCGGCAACGGCGGGGCGTACCCGAAGAGCAGCAGCGCCTCGCCCGCGGTGGCGTCGCGCAGGCAGCAGCGCAGCGGCTCGCCGCCCTCGGCGCAGCACCGCTCGGGCGGCTGGCCGGAGGCGTCGCGGCCGGTCCGGCGCACGTCGGCCAGCACCTCGGCGGACACGGGTTGGATCACGTACCTTGTGCGCGTCGTCGTCATGCCGTCCAGCCTGGCCCGGGCCGCGGCCGGTCGCTGGCGGCCATCGGACCTCGCGGCGAGCGGCGGGTCACGGACGGGACGCGACGCGCCGCACGACGCGCGGGCCGACCAGGCGCCGGACCACCGGCACGGCGTTCCACTTCGCCGCGCCGACCAGGTCCCGCGCGTGCTCCAGCACCGTGTAGTCGGGACGGGCCTGCCCGTCGGCGATGGCCCGGTCCAGGTCGTTGCCGCACCGGGTGAGCACGCTGTCGAAGTCCCGCCGGACGGGTTCGAGCAGCGGGTAGCCGAAGGAGCGGTGCAGCCGGGCGAAGAGCGGCTTGTAGAGCCGCGCCCGCTCGTGCAGCCCCGAGGAGTACGACATAGGGTTCTTGGGCCGCCGCCGGATGTAGTCCGGCAGCACGTCGGCGAAGGCCCGCCGGACGATCCACTTCTCCTGCCCGTCGCGCAGCTTGAGATCCAGCGGCAGCCGCATGGCCAGCTCCACCACGCTGAGGTCGAGGAAGGGCACCCGGGCCTCCACGCCGTGGCCCATGCTGGCCCGGTCCACCCGCTGCAGCTCGGTGCGGCACAGGTTGCGGATCTTGTGGAGGAAGAGCCGGCGGGACCGCTCCGGGCCGACCTGGTGGTACATCGGATAGCCGCCGAACAGCTCGTCCGAGCCGTCGCCGGTGAGCACCACCTTGACGCCCAGCTCCCGCAGCCGGCGGAAGATCGGCACCGAGACCACGGCGTTGATGATGTCGCCGTACTCGGTCAGCTCGGAGATCCGGATCGCCTCGCGCACGTCGGCGAGCCGGATGTCGCGCGGGCGCAGCTCGACCACCTCGTGCGGCACGCCCAGGTCGGCGGCGAGCCGCCGGGCGTACGCCACGTCGGGGCTGTCCGGGACGCCGACCGTGACCGCCACGCAGTCCGGGTGCAGCTGTGCGGCGTGCAGCAGGGCCAGCGAGCTGTCCAGGCCGCCGGAGAGCACCACCCCGACGGTGAGGTCGGTGTCCAGCCGTACCCGCATGCTGTCGGTCAGCGCGACCCGGACGAGCAGGGCGGCCTCGTCCGGGTCGTCGATCACCGGCAGCCCGGCACCGAGGGTGAGCAGGTCGACGTACGGGTTCAGCCGGACCGGCCCGTCGGGCTCGGCCCAGCCGTGGTGCCCCGGCGGCACCTCGCTGATCGGCGCGCCGTGCCCGACCAGCGCCTTCACCTCTGAGGCGACGTGCAGGCAGCCGGGGCCGCGCGACCAGTAGAGCGGCTTCACCCCGAGCGGGTCCCGGGCCAGGTAGGCCCGGCCGGTGGCCCGCTCCACCACCGCGAAGGCGTACTCCCCGCGCAGCCGGCGCACCGCCTCCTCGCCCCACTGCCGGAAGGCGACGAGCACCACCTCCGTGTCGCCGGTGGTGCAGAACTCGTGCCCGAGCCGGGTCAGCTCCGCCCGCAGCTCGTGGTGGTTGAAGACCTCGCCGTTGTAGCAGAGGACGTGCCGCCCGTCGGGCGAGACCCAGGGCTGCACGGACCGCTCCCGGTCCACCACCCGCAGCCGGCGTACGCCGGCGAGCAGGCCGTTCTCCTGCCGGGTCTCGGTCACCTCGCCGCGCGGGGCGAGGACGGCCAGCATCCGCCGGAAGAGGGCCGGGTCGGCCTCGGGGCCGATGCTCAGCGCGATCCCGCACATCCGCTCAGATCCCCATCTCGGCCTCGTAGGCGCGCCGGAACCGGCGGCGGGCGGCGGGCGCGAGGCACAGGTGCCAGGCCTGGCCCTCGTCGACCACGTTGATCTCGCCGGCCTCCTGCCGGGCCAGCAGCAGCTCGGCGAGGAGGTCGCGGGCGCCGAACCGCTCGTACCACTCCAGCTCCACGTCGGCCGCCCAGCCGAGGCAGTGGCCGCTGGGCACCATGGCGGCGTAGCCGAGCCGGCGCAGCCGGTACTGGTGCTCGGCGCTGCGAGCGAGGCTGGTCACCCAGAGCGCCGGGGTGCCGGGCCGGGCCGCACCGGCGAACTCCCGGCCCACGTCGTTGAGCAGCGCGATCATCTCGCGCCGCGCCCGGCGGAACCGCAGCCCGGCGGTACGCGGGGTGGCGTCCGGGCGCAGCCGCCGCTGGACCGCCCGCAGCCCCCGACCGAGGACCGAGGCGGGCTGCTCCTGGTAGCGGAAGGCGAGCAGCCCGCGCCGGCGCAGCCACTCCAGGTCGACCAGGTCGGTGCTGGCGTCGACCTGGCCGTCGGTGAGGAACGTCCCGGTGTCCCGCCACCACATCACGTCGATGCGGGAGAGCAGGAAGATCCGTACCAGCGCGGTGAGGTCGTGCGCCGAGCTGCGGGCGTTCGGCTGGTAGCGGGCCATCTCCAGCAGGAGGGTCTCCCGGGCGCCCACGAACCCCTGCGGGGTGGCGTCGAGGACGGTGGCGATGGCCGGCTCCCGCAGCCGCTGGTCGAGCAGCACCTGGCGGGCGGTGGTGGACGGCGCGTCCGCCAGTGCGCCCACCTCGACGAGCAGCTCCGCCACCGCGGCCCGGTACGCGGCCAGGTCCGGCTGCTGCCCGGGCCCGGTGCGGGGGCGGTCGGCCGGGGGCAGCCGGCGGGCGGGGGCGGCGGAAGCGACGGCGGGCCCGGGCTGGTGGCCGGGGCTTCGGCTGGGCACTCGCATGGTCGGCCCCTCTCCGGGCAGGACACGGCGTAGTCGAACCTGACCACACCGTAATCACCAGGATCGGCGGCTCCCCGAACAATCCTCCTATCTCCCCCCTAAGGTGCTCATCCCGCCGAGAGGCCCTGCACCCAGGCGTAATCCGGTGCGGCCGGCAGGCCGGCGTCCCGGCCGGCGCGGACGGCGTCGGCCAGGTGCAGCGCCGCGCCGAGGGCGGCGCGGAACAGCAGCGACCCGGTGCTCACCCGGGCCACCCCGAGCCGGCCCAGCGCGGCCAGGTCCGGTCCGCCCGGCCGGTGCAGCACGTTGAGTGGCAGCCCCACCTCGGCCACCAGCGACCCGACGGTGCCGTCCGGCGCGCCCGGGGCGAACAGCCCGTCCGCGCCCGCCGCCCGGTACGCCGCCGCCCGGTTCAGCGCCACCGGCAGCGCGTCGGGCACGCCCAGCCACCAGGCGTCGGTGCGGGCGTTGACGAACATCCCCGGCACGGCCGCCTTCACCGCGGCGATCCGGGCGGCGGCGAGGTCCACCGGCGCGAGGGTGCCGTCCGGCCGGCCGTCCTCCAGGTTCACGCCCACCGCGCCGAGCGCGGCCAGCTCGCCGACGTACCCGGCCACGGCCGCCGGGTCGGCGCTGAAACCGTCCTCGATGTCCACGGTGAGCAGCACCGGCAGGTCCCGCAGGCGGCGGGCCAGGTCGAGGGTCTCGTCGCGGGTCGCCCCCGTACCGTCCGGCCGGCCGGCGGCCGCGGCCACCCCGAGGCTGGTGGTGCCCACGGCCGGGTGGCCCCGCGCGGCGAGCGCCGCGGCGGAGGCGTGGTCCCAGGCGTTGGGCAGCAGCAGGGGCCGGCCCGGCCGGTGCAGGGCGCGGAAGGCGGCGGCGCGGTCGGTCATCGGAACATCACCTCGAGGCTGGTCGGGACACGCAGGGTGGGGTGTGGGTCGTAGCTCACCGGTTCGGCTCCCGGCGTCTCTGGTCCGGTCGACGTAGCCGGCCCGGCGAGGGCGGCCGGTGCGGCCGGGGTGGCGGGGTGGCACCGGTCGCGCAGCACGTCGAGGACGCCGGCGGCGAGGGCGAGGGCGTGCCGTTCGCCCGGGCAGCCCCGCGGCCCGGCGCCGAACGTCAGCACCGCGCCGGGCCCGCCGGGGCGGAACACGTCCGGGTCCGGGTGGACGGCCGGGTCCCGGTTGGCCGCGTCGAAGCGGAGCAGCAGCACGGCGTCGGGACCGATCTCCCGCCCGCCCACCGGCCGCGCGACCGTCGCGACCCGGCGGGTGGCGCGCACCGGCGGGTCCAGGCGCAGCACCTCGGCCAGCAGGTCGGCGGTGCCGAGCGCGGCCGGCGCGGCGAGCCCGTGCCGGACGGCGGCGCCGATCAGCCCGGCGGTGGCGTCGGCGGCCTGCACCAGCAGCCCGATCCGGTTCGCGGCCACCTCGGGCGGGGCCGGCGGCGACATGGCCAGCAACGCGGCCACCGCCCGGTCGGCGCGGGACACCACGGCCGGCTCGGCGCCCGGGTGGTAGGCGGCGGCCACCGCGGTCACCGCCGCCACGGCCGCCGCCGGATCGGCCAGGCCGAGCCGCGCCGCCAGCACCTCCAGGGGTACGCGCCGCGCGAGCAGTGCCATCACGTCGACCCGCCGGGCGCGGCCGTCACCGGTCGCCGTGTCGAGCAGCGCGGCGGCGGACCGGGCGGCCGCCGCGCGCAGCTCGTCCGGGTCGAGGTCGGCGAGCGCGGCGACCCCGATCGCGCGGCGGGCGGGATGCCGGTCCGGCGGGCTGAACCGGCTCACGGTGCCGCGCAGCCAGGCCAGGCTGCCGTAGGGCCCGCCGGGCGCGGCGGGCACCACGCACCGGGGGTCGGTCAGCACGGCGAGCACGTCGGCGTGCCGGGTGACCACCCAGCCGTCGTCGACGGGCAGGGGCGGCCCGCAGGCCGGCGTGTCGGGGGCGGGCGGGATCATCGGCCAACTCATCGCCCGACCGTAGGGCCGGCATCCTTCGGCCCCGACCGAACGATCGCACCGTCGCCGGCTCGCCACGGCGGCATCGCCCACGGGACGCCGCCGTGCACCGCCGGCGGCTAGCCTGACGGCGTGCGTACGGTCGAACTGCTCTGCTCGCCGGAGCTGGAGGAGGCGGTACGGGCGGCCTGGGACCGGCTCGCCGCCGCCGGCCTGCCCAGCCTGGCCCGGCACCCGCACCCGACCAACCGGCCGCACCTGACGCTCGCCTCGGTCGACGGGTTCCCGCCCGGCGCCGAGCAGCGCCTCGCCGACCTCTGCGACGCGGCGCTGCCGCTGCCGGCCCGGCTGGACCGGGTGGCGGTCCTCGACGGCAGCGCCCCGCTGGTCTGGCTGGTCCGTCCCACGCCGCAGCTGACCGCCCTGCACGGCGCGGTCTGGGACGTGCTCGCCGGGGCGCCCGGGCCGCACCCCTGGCACCTGCCCGGGCGCTGGGTGCCGCACCTCAGCCTGGCGCTGCGGTTCCGCGACGCCGACCGCCGCCGCGCCCGGGCGGTCGCCGGGCCGGACCGGCCGGGCGGGGAGTTCGTGGCCGCGCGCAGCTACGACAGCGACACCCGGACGGTGTGCGAGCTGACCCCGGCCTGCCCGCGCCCGGGGGCATGACCGGAACCCCCCGCCGCCGGGCGACCCCGCGCGACCGAGGCCGCCCGCAGCCGGACGGCCCCGGTCGCACCGGTCAGCGATAGAACCGCAGGTAGTCGAACTCCGCGGTCACCGCCGGGGTGGCGCCGCCGTGCGCGACCAGACCGATCCGGGGCGTGGTGCCGGCCGGGAATGTCCAGACCGCGCCCCAGGTCCAGTGCGTGCCGTCCCGGCTGGACCCGGCCCGGAACTCGTGCTCGCCGGTGACCCGGTCGACGTGGTGGGCCAGCCGCAGCCACGTCGTGGTGGCCGGGGTGCCGACGATGCTGCCCCCGTACACCGGCTGGCCGGCGAAGGGCAGCTCGTAGCCGTACTCGACCTGGCGGGTGTTCCAGATGGCCACCTGGGCGAGCCGGGCGAACCGGTCGTCGTCCACGTACGCCACCAGACCGGCCTGCTGGTAGTTGCGGACGACGTCCTCGCCCAGGTCGAGGGTCACCTTCGTCTCCGCCACGTAGTCGCCGGCGGGCGCGTCGCGCAGCAGCACGCCGGCCGTGTTGCCGGTGCCCACCAGGTCGGTCGACTCGACCGGCCAGCGCAGCGCGCCGCCGCTCACCGTCGCGGCCGGGTTGGGCCGGATCCACTGCCAGGCCGGGTCGAGCCCGTCGGAGAACTCGTCGGAGAACCGGGAGAGCACCGGACCGACGCGCGGCGGGGCGACCGGGTGCCGGACCGGGCGGTACAGCGCGGCCGCGCTGACGTTGTCGAACTCGGCCGTGCCGCCGTCGGCGCGCAGCGCGAGCGGGCCGGCTGCCGGCCTGGTGAGCGTCAGCGCCACCACGGCGAGCTGGTCGCCGAGGCGGGCCGGGCTCAGCTCGGCGACGAGCTGGCGGCCGCGTACCTCGACGGCCAGGTTGTGCCGGCCGGTGAGGTCGAGCCCGGCGGGCAGCGGCACGCTCGCCGTCGCGCCGCCGCTCTCGGCGGCGGTCAGCCGGCCGCCGCCGAACGTGACGTCCACCCGGCCGAGCCGCAGCCCGGCCGCGTCCGCGCCGGTGAGCCGCAGGTCGGTCTCGGCGCGCACGTCGCCACCGAGGCCGGCCCGGGCGGTCAGCGTGCCGGTGCCGGACAGCACGCCGCCGGTCACCCGCCAGCTTCCCGCGCCGCCCCGCCAGCCGCCCAGGTCGGCGGTGTCGAAGCGGGCGTCGATCCGGCCGGTGGTGACCGGCGCGGGCCGGGGCCCCTCGGAGGGGCCGGCGCCGGCGTTGACGGTCGGCCAGCCGTCCACCCAGTCGAGGCGGTCCAGCAGCATCGGCCGCTCGTTGATCCCGAACGGCTCGTCCAGGTACGGGTCGGCCCGGTCGATGGCGTGGTAGGCGATCCAGTCCTGCCCGGACAGGTCGGTGAGCACGGCGTTGTGCCCGGCGCCGATCCACCGGTTGCCGTTCTGGGTGAGCACCGGCGTGCCACCGGCGCGGGAGACGTCCAGCCGCTGGCCGTCCCGGTCCACGAACGGCCCGCGCGGGTCGCGCGCCCGGCCGACCTGCACGGAGTAGCCGGTGGCCGGGCCGGCGCAGCAGTTCGCCGTGGAGGCGAACAGCCAGTACCAGCCGTCGTGGCGCAGCACGTAGCCGCCCTCGAACTTGTTGTCGACGGCGACCAGGCTCGGCGTGCCGACCGCGCGCAGCCCGTCGGCGGAGAGCTCGGTGACCGAGATCCCGCCGTAGTAGCTGCCGAAGTAGAGGTACGACCGGCCGTCGGTGTCGGTGAACTGGCTGGGGTCGATCGTCCACAGGTAGCCGCCGCCCCCACCCGGCCGGGGTGCGACCACGGGCGCGTCGGCGAACGTCCACGGTCCGGCCGGGGCGGGCGCGGTGGCCGCCCCGATCGCGGTGTCGAAGGTGTCGCCGGAGACGGTGGTGTCGGTGACGGTCACGTACATGACCCAGCGGTCGCCGACCCGGCGCACGTCGGGCGCCCAGAACGCGGCCCCGGGTGCGGCGAAGGACGGCCGCTGGTCGGGCGCGAAGGCGTCGCCCACGTAGGTCCAGTCGACCAGGTCGGCCGAGCGGGCGATCGGCACGCGGTGCACCTGGCGTTCGCCCTCGCGCAGCGGGTCGGAGGTGCCGAAGGCGTACCAGAGGCCGTCGTCGCCGCGGACGACGGCGGGGTCGGCGAAGGTGTCGGAGAAGCCGGCCGAGACCGGGTTCCGGTAGCGGTCGGCCCCGGCGGCGGGTGCGCCCGCCGCGGCCGTGGACGAGGTCAGCAGCAGAGCGAGTGCGGCGGCGAGCACGCCACCGCGGTGGAGGTGTCCCATCAGGCCTGCCTTGGAGGTAGACGGAGGTCACTGCGGTGCCCCCGTTTCTACAACGTTGGAGACAACGATGTAAAGCACGACGCGCACGGGTCGGTGGGTACCGAACAATTCCCGTGCCAGCATTGCCCGCATGACCACCCGCACCGACGGCCGCACGCTGGCCGGGCTCGCCGCGCTGCTCGCCGACCCGACCCGGGCCGGTTTCTGCCTCGCCCTGCTCGACGGCCGGGCCTGGACGGCCAGCGAACTGGCCCGGTCCGCCGGAGTGGCCCCGTCCACCGCGAGCGACCACCTCACCCGGCTGGTCCGGGGCGGGCTGCTGGCCGAGGAGCGGCAGGGCCGGCACCGGTACGTCCGCCTCGCCGACCCGTCGGTGGCCCAGCTCATCGAGGACCTGGCCGGACGGGCGCCCGCACCGGCGACCCCGCCCCGCACGTTGCGCGCCGCGTCGGCCCAGGCGTCCCTCGCGTACGCCCGGACCTGCTACGACCACCTGGCCGGCCGGCTCGGCGTGCTGGTGCACGACGCCCTGCTGGCCCGGGGCGTGCTCGACCGGGCCGGCGGCCTGGCGCTCACCCCGGCCGGGATCACCTGGCTGGCCGACCTGGGCGTGCCCGTCGAGCCGCTGCGCGCCGGCCGGCGGCCACTGGTCCGGGACTGCCTGGACTGGACCGAGCGCCGCCCCCACCTGGCCGGCGCGCTCGGCGCCGCGCTGTGCCGGCGCTTCCTCGACATCGGCTGGACCGCACGGGGCGCCGGCCGGGCGGTCCGCCTCACCCCGGCCGGCCGTCCCGCCCTGGCCGCCGCCCTGGCGCTCGACCCGGCCGCCCTCGCCCCGCCCACGCGCGACACCGGCCCCGCCCGCGCCTGACCCCTGCCCCGCCCGCGCCTGACCACTGGCCGGCCCGCGCCTGACCCCTGCCCGCGAGCCGGCACACGGCCGGTGCGATGCCGCCACCCCGCGCGGGTGGCGACCGGCCCGGGTCAGAGCCAGCCGGCCTCGCGGGCCCGCCGGACCGCCCCGGCCCGGTCGGCGGCGCCGAGCTTCTGCACGCACGCCGCCAGGTGGTTGCGGACCGTGCCGGCCGCCAGGTGGGTCCGCCGGGCGATCACCGCGACCGGGGTGCCCAGCTCGGCCAGGCGCAGCGTCTCCAGCTCCCGCGGGGTGAGCGGGCACTCGGGCAGGGTCAGCGCGTCGGCGGCGAGGGCCGGGTCGACGTACCGGGCGCCGGCGTGCACCCGGCGGATCACGTCGGCCAGCGCGCCGCCCGGTGCGCCCTTGGCGAGGAACCCGCGCGCGCCCGCGCTCAACGCCGGCCGGAGGTGCGCCGGCCGGCCGTGCCCGGTGAGGATCACCGTGGCACAGCCGGGCAGCACGCGGGCCAGCTCGGCGGCGACCTGGACCCCGCCGGGCGGCGGCATCTCCAGGTCCAGCACGGCGACGTCGGGCCGGTGGGCCAGCGCGGCGGCCAGCGCCGCGCGGCCGTCGGCGGCGTGCGCCACCACCTCCAGGTCGGGCTCCAGGTCGAGCAGCGCCGCGAGGGCGAGGCGGATCAGCTCCTCGTCGTCGGCCAGCAGCACCCGGATCACGGCGCCACCGGCACGGTCGCCACGAGGTGGAACACCCCGTCCTCGGCGTACGCCCGGACGCTGCCGCCGGCCGGGGCGAGCCGGTCGGCCAGCCCCCGCAGCCCGCCGCTGAGCGCGTCCGGGCCGGCGCCATCGGCGCCGTCGTTGCGTACGGTCATCGTCACGAGGCCGTCCTCCCGGGTGAGTTCGATCCGGCACCAGTCGGCCCGGCTGTGCCGCAGCACGTTCGTCCCGGCCTCGCGCAGCACGGCGGCCAGGTCGGCGGCGACCGGCGGCGGCAGCTCGCCGGCCGGCGGCACCACCGTGCAGCGCACCCCGCTGGAACGCAGCACCTCCCCCACCGCGGCCAGCTGCTCACCCAGGTCCACGGCGCGGTAGCCGTGCACGGCCTCGCGTACCCGGGTCAGGGCGGACCCGGCGAGCCGGCGCACCTCGGCGGCCTCCCGGCCGGCCCGGGCCGCGTCGACGGGCGCGAGCCGCTCGGCCAGCTCGGCCTTGAGCGCGATCACGGTGAGGTCGTGGCCCAGCAGGTCGTGCACGTCCCGGGCGAAGCGCAGCCGCTCCTCGGCGGCGGCGAGGCGGGCCCGGGCGGCCTGCCCCTGCCGGGCCTCGACGACCAGGCCCCAGAACCAGGCCTGGAGCCAGGTGACCGCGGCGATCCCGGCGCCGACGCCGCCGGTCACGAGGAGGGCGGTGGGCAGCGGCCCGCCGGTCGCCAGCGTCACAGCGGCCGAGGCGCCGAGCACCCCGGCCGCCGCGAGCAGCGCGGGCAGCGGCCGGAACAGCAGCGGGGACATGCCGACCAGGGACGCGCCCAGCCACGCCCAGGTGGGCCAGGCGCCCGCGGCGACCGGGCCGACCAGCGGCAGGCTGAGCAGGGCGGCCACCGCCAGCGCGGCGTGCCGGCGGCGCCGGCCCCGCCCGGCGAGCCAGGGGGTGACCGCCGCGTGCAGCACCGCCGCCTGGGCGGCGGTGACGGCGGCGAGCCCGACCACGCCGAGCGCCAGCCGCAGCGGGTCCGGCTCGCGGGCCAGCCCGACGCCCGGCAGCAGCAGGGTGGTCCCGACGTTCGTCGCCAGCGACACCAGGGTGAGCTGCCGGGCCCGCCGCAGCCGGCGATCCGCCGCGTCGACCGTCATGTCCGCCGATCCTAGGGCCGCCGGCCGCCCGGTTCACCCCTGCGGGATGTCACGCCGAACCCGTGCGCGACGCACGGCCTTCCGGTGACGGACGCGGATGGTTCCGCGCGCGGGGCGCCGGCAGGCTCGGGGCATGACGGAGACGACGGTACGGGTACCCCTGCGGGCGGACGCCCGACGGCTGGCCGTCCACCTGGCCGGGATGGTCGTGGCGATGGTGGTCGGCATGCTGCTGCTCGACCCGCTGTGGCGGGTCGGCGCCGAGCGGCTGGGCGGCGCGGACGCGCTCGCCCGGACGGATGTCGGCGCGCTGGTGATGGCGACGAACATGGGGCTGGGCATGGCCGCCTGGATGTGGCACCGCGGCCACGGACGGGCCGCCACGGCCGAGATGGTGGCCGTCATGTACGTCCCGTTCCTGCTGCTGCTCCCGCCCTGGTGGGCCGGGCTGGTCGGGGACGACGTGCTGATGCTCGGCGGCCACCTGCTGATGCTGCCGGCCATGGCGCTGGTGGCGCTGCGGCACCGGCACGCGCATCCGGCGCCGGCCCACCGCCATCCGGTGGCCGCGGCGGTGGCGCGCCGGTGGCCGACCGGGTTGGCCCTGCTCATGACGGTCGACCTCTGGGTCGCGCCGACCGTGTTCTCCCCGTGGACGCTGCTGGTGCTCCCGGGCGGCTACCTGCTCATCGGCACCTGGCGGCGGCAGTGGGGCGACCGCCGGAACGTGGCGTGGCAGCTCGCCGGGCTGGCCGGCTGGGGCGGCCTGGCCGCGGTCGCCCTGCTCGGGCCGGACGGCCTCGCCGGCGTGCTGGTCGGCCTCGGCTGGCTCGGGCACGCCGCCTGGGACCTGGCGCACCACCGCAGCGGCCGGGTGGTGCCCCGGGGGTACACGGAGTGGTGCGGGGTGCTGGACGTCGTCGTCGGGACGACCGTCCTGCTGGCGGTCCTGTCCGGGTGATCCGGCCGGGGCACGGGGCCCGGCCGGATCGCCCGCGACGTGGCGGGGGCGACGGTTTGCGGCAGTCGCCGCGACGGCCGGGCGGGGGTGATGAAAGGCTTGCCCCATGAGTTCCGCACCAACCCCGACCGATCCCGCCCAACCCGCCGAGGACGAGGCCGCCGCCTTCGCGGACCTCGGGCTGCGCACCGAGCTGCTGAACGCGCTCGCCGTCCTCGGCTACGAGGAGCCGACCCCGATCCAGCGGGAGGCGATCCCGCCGCTGCTCGCCGGCCAGGACCTGCTCGGGCAGGCCGCCACCGGCACCGGCAAGACCGCCGCGTTCGCCCTGCCGCTGCTGCAGCGGATGCCCGACGACCGGCCCGGCGGGGAGCCGGTGTCGCTCGTGCTGGTGCCGACCCGGGAGCTGGCCGTGCAGGTCTCCGAGGCGTTCCACCGCTACGGCAAGGACCTGGGCGCCCGGGTGCTGCCGATCTACGGCGGCCAGCCGATCGGCCGGCAGCTGCGCGCCCTCGACGCCGGCGTGGACGTGGTGGTGGCGACGCCGGGCCGAGCGCTGGACCACATCGCCCGGGGCACCCTGCGGCTGGGCTCGCTGGCCACGGTGGTGCTGGACGAGGCGGACGAGATGCTCGACATGGGCTTCGCCGAGGACATCGAGGCGATCCTGGAGCACGCCCCGGCCGGGCGGCAGACCGTGCTCTTCTCGGCCACCATGCCGGCTCGGATCGACGGGCTGGCACGCAAGCACCTGACCGACCCGGTGCGCATCCAGATCGAGCGCGAGCGGCCGGTCGCGGGTGAGGCGCCCCGGGTGCGGCAGAGCGCGTACATCGTGGCGCGGGCGCACAAGCCGGCGGCCCTGGGCCGGGTGCTGGACGTGGAGTCGCCCACCGCGGCGATCGTGTTCTGCCGCAGCCGGGAGGAGGTGGACCGGCTCACCGAGACGATGAACGGCCGGGGCTACCGGGCCGAGGCGCTGCACGGCGGGATGAGCCAGGAGCAGCGGGACCGGGTGATGGGCCGGCTGCGCTCGGGCACGGCCGACCTGCTGGTCGCCACCGACGTGGCGGCCCGCGGTCTGGACGTGGAGCAGCTCACCCACGTGGTCAACTACGACGTCCCGTCGGCGCCCGAGTCGTACGTGCACCGGATCGGCCGGGTGGGCCGGGCCGGCCGGGAGGGTGTGGCGATCACCCTGGCCGAGCCGCGCGAGCACCGGATGCTCAAGACCATCGAGCGGGTCACCGGCCAGCGCATCGCGGTCGACAAGATCCCCACGGTGGCCGACCTGCGGACCCGGCGGCTGGAGCTGACCCAGGCGGCGCTGCGGGAGTCGCTGCTGGAGGACGACCTGGAGCCGTTCCGGGCGATCGTCGAGTCGCTGACCGACGAGTTCGACCTCATGGAGGTCGCGCTGGCCGCGGTGCGGCTGGCCCACGAGGCGACCCTGCCCGGCACGGCCGACGAGGAGGAGGAGATCCCGCAGGTCGCGGTCCGCCCGACCCGCGAACCCCGACCCGGGTACGACGCCCGGGAGCGGCGCGGCGGCGCGCGTCCCCGCACCGGCGGCACCACGCAGGTCTTCATCGGCCTGGGCCGGCGCGCCGGGGTGCGCCCGCAGGACCTGGTCGGTGCGATCACCGGGGAGACCGGGGTCAACGGCCGGGACATCGGCTCGATCGAGATCGCCGACCGGTTCTCCCTGGTCGAGGTCCCGTACGGGGTCGCCGACGAGGTGATCCAGGGCCTGCGCGGCAGCACCATCAAGGGCCGCAAGGCCACCGTCCGCCGGGACCGGGACGGCGACGGCGGCGGCGGCGAGCGCCGCTTCGACGGTGACCGCCGGGAGCGGCGCGGCCGGGACGGCGACGGTGGCGAGCGGCGGGAGCGCCGGGACCGCTGGTGAGCACGGCCGAGGCCCCCGGTCCGGGTGGACCGGGGGCCTCGGCGTGTCGGGAGGTCAGGCCGCGGCGAGCGGCTGGCCGCCCAGGGTCTCCGCGTCGACCTCGGCCGGGCGCAGCGCCAGGGCGAGCACGTCGGCCACGTCGGCGAGGGTGTGGACGGTCAGCGCCTCGCGGACCTCGGCGGGCAGGTCGTCCAGGTCCGGCTCGTTGCGCTTCGGGATGATCACCTCGGTCAGGCCGGCCCGGTGGGCGGCGAGCAGCTTCTGCTTCACGCCGCCGATGGGCAGCACCCGGCCGGAGAGGGTCACCTCGCCGGTCATCCCGAACTCGGGCCGGACCGGCCGGCCGGTCACCAGGGACGCCAGGGCGGTGACCATGGTGATGCCGGCGCTGGGCCCGTCCTTGGGCACCGCACCCGCCGGGAAGTGCACGTGGATCCGCCGCCCGGCGAGGGCGTTCGGGTCGATGCCGAGGCGTCGCCCGTTGGAGCGCAGGTACGACAGCGCGATGTGCGCCGACTCCTTCATGACGTCGCCCAGCTGACCGGTGAGGGTCAGCCCCGGCTCGCCCTCCATGCCGGTGGCCTCGATGAAGAGCACGTCACCGCCGGCGCCGGTGACCGCCAGGCCGGTGGCCACGCCGGGCACCGCCGTCCGCTCGGCCGACTCCGGGGTGAACTTCGGCCGGCCCAGGTAGCGGGCGAGGTTGCCGGTGTCGACGCGGACCGGCGCCGGGTCGGACGCCAGCGCCACGGTGACCTTGCGCAGGATCTTCGCCAGGGCACGTTCGAGCTGCCGGACGCCGGCCTCCCGGGTGTACTCACCCGCGATCAGCGCCAGCGCGTCGTCGGCGACGGTGACCTCCTCGGCGGTCAGCCCGGCCCGCTCCCGCTGCCGCGGCAGCAGGTGGTCCCGGGCGATGGCCACCTTCTCGTCCTCGGTGTAGCCGTCCAGGGTGACCAGCTCCATCCGGTCCAGCAGCGGGCCGGGGATGCTGTCCACCACGTTGGCGGTGGCCAGGAAGAGCACGTCGGACAGGTCGAGGTCGACCTCCAGGTAGTGGTCCCGGAAGGTGTGGTTCTGCGCCGGGTCGAGCACCTCCAGCAGGGCCGCGGCCGGGTCGCCGGAGTAGCCGGCGGCCAGCTTGTCGACCTCGTCGAGGAGCACGACCGGGTTCATCGAGCCGGCCTCGCGCAGCGCGCGGACGATCCGGCCGGGCAGCGCGCCCACGTAGGTGCGCCGGTGGCCGCGGATCTCGGCCTCGTCGCGGACGCCGCCGAGGGAGACCCGGACGAAGGTGCGGCCGAGTGCCCGCGCGACGGACTCGCCGAGGCTGGTCTTGCCGACGCCGGGCGGGCCGGCCAGGGCGAGCACCGCCCCGGAGCCGCGGCCGCCGACCACGCCGAGGTTGCGCTCGGCGCGCCGGTTACGCACCGCCAGGTACTCCAGGATGCGGTCCTTCACGTCGGTCAGGCCGGCGTGGTCGGCGTCGAGCACCGCACGCGCCGCGGCCAGGTCGGTGTTGTCCTCGGTACGCGTGTTCCACGGCATCTCGAGGACGGTGTCCAGCCAGGTCCGGATCCAGCCCGCCTCCGGGGAGGCGTCACTGGCCCGCTCCAGCTTGCCGACCTCGCGCAGGGCCGCCTCGCGGACCTTCTCGGGCAGGTCGGCCGACTCCACCCGGGAGCGGTAGTCGGCGGAGCCGTCCGGCTCGTCCTCGCCGAGTTCCTTGCGGATCGCGGCGAGCTGCTGGCGGAGCAGGAACTCGCGCTGCGACTTCTCCAGCCCCTCCCGGACGTCACTGTTGATGCGCTCGGTGACCTCCTGCTCGGCCAGGTGGTCCTTCACCCAGCCGACCAGCAGCTCCAGCCGGGCGGTCACGTCCGGGGCGGCGAGCAGCTCGGTCTTCTGCGCCAGCGTCAGCCAGGGCGCGTAGCCGGCCGCGTCGGCCAGCTCGGAGAGGTCGGTCATCCGCTCCATGGCGTCGATGACCTGCCAGGCGCCGCGTTCCTGGAGCACCGAGGTCATCAGCGCGCGGTACTCGCGGGCGAGTTCCCGGGCCCGGCCGGCCGGGGCGGGTTCGTCGAGGGTGGTCGCCTCGACCCAGAGGGCGGCGCCCGGTCCGGGCACGCCGGAGCCGATCCGGGCCCGGGCGAGGCCGCGGACCACGGCGGCCGGCTCGCCGCTGGGCAGCCGACCCACCTTCTCGATGGTGGCGATCACGCCGACCGAGCCGTACTCGCCGTCGAGGCGGGGCACGGCCAGCAGCTCCTTGTCGCCGCTGGCGCGGGCCGCGTCGACCGCGGCCTGGGTGGTCGGGTCGAGGGTCACCGGGATGACCATGCCGGGCAGCAGGACGGCGTCGGTCAGGGGCAGTACCGGAAGAGTTGCCATCGAACACCTGCTATCGGGTTGAGTTGAGCGTGACAGGCTCAAGTAACAAACCGTCTCCCTTGTTCCGGCTTGTGACCCATGCCACTCCCGCCGCCCCGGCGAACCCGCCGCGCGCACGAAGACGCATTTGACGGCACGCGGATAACCCGACCCGCCGAATGGCGAAGGACGGGTATTGTTGCGAAATTGCCGCGAGATACGTCAAACTCATAGCCACACCCCGCCCGACACAGGGAGTAATGGCGATGGCAAGGAAAGTAATCACCGTTCTGACCGACGACCTCGACGGCGGAAAGGCCGATCGGACCGTCGAGTTCAGCCTGGACGGCGTGGCGTACACGATCGACGTCTCCGACGAGAACGCCGGCGTCCTGCGCAAGGCGCTGGACCCGTACATCAGCGCTGGCCGGCGGATCGGTCGCGGCCCGGTGGAGGCCGGTCGCGCCACCCGTGGGGGCGCCCGCCCGAGCACCTCGGGAATGGACCGCGAGCAGAACCGCGCCATCCGGGAATGGGCCGTCAAGAACGGCTACGAGATTTCCGAGCGGGGCCGCATCCCCGTCTCGGTCGTGGAGGCCTACAAGAACCGCTGAACCCTCCCGGTTCACCGTCGGGCACCCCGGGGTCACGCTGAGAAATCGGCGTGACCCCGGTCGGCTTTTCCCGGCGTTAACAATTTTCAGCCGGGCGGGGTGCCCCGGCAGCGAACTTCATCCCGCGTCGGCCCTCCCGCAGGTCCGCGCCCCCCACCCGGGAGTCCATCGGTGCACGTCAGCATGGCGACCAGCGCCGGCACGGCCGGCCGGCCGAACGAGGACTTCGCCGGCGCCGTCCCCGGCGCCGCGGTGCTGCTCGACGGCGCCGGCATCGCGGGGACGGAATCGATCTGCCACCACGGCGTCGCCTGGTACACGCACCGGCTCGGCGGCGCGCTGCTCGGCCGGCTGTCGCGCGGCGACGGGCGGGACCTCGCGACGATCCTCGCCGCCGCGATCGACGAGATCGCCGCGGAGCACCGCGGCACCTGCGACATCACGAACCCCGCCAGCCCACAGGCGACCGTGGCGATCGTCCGCGCCCACCGGGGCCGCCTCGACCACCTCCTGCTCGCCGACTCCTTCCTCGTCCTCGACCAGGTCGGCGGCGGTCCGCGGGTCCTCACCGACGAGCGTGAGGTCACGGCGAGACGGGTCTGCTCGGCACCGCTGGAGGGCGTTCCCGGCGGGACGCCGGAGTACGACCGCGTCCACGCCTCCTGCGTCGAGGCGCTGCGCGCCCGCCGGAACCAGCCGGGCGGCTACTGGATCGCCAAGGACGACCCGCACGCCGCGGAGGAGGCGGTGACCGGCAGCCACCCCCTGCGCGACCTGGCCGGCGTCGCGCTGCTCAGCAACGGCGCGAGCCGCGTCGTGCGCCCGTACGCCCTGACCGACTGGGCCGGTGTGCTGGGCCTGCTCGCCGCCGGCGGGCCGGACGAGATCGTCGGTCGCGTGCGACGGGCCGAAGCCGACAGCCCGGCCGGCCCCGCCGCGCCGGACGACGCCACGGTCGTGCACTGCACCGACCTGGCCGGCTTCGAGGTCGGCGACGCGTCGGGGACGGCCGGGGACGGTTGAGGCCGCCACGGGAGGGCGCGCACGGAACGGCCGGAGCCGTCCGGGGCGTGCCTCCCGGACGGCTCCGGCCGTCGGTGCTCAGTTGACCCGGATCCGCACGACGTCGATGGCGGGGGTCTGGTTGGCCCGCTCCATCATGGGGATGCGGTGCGAGCCGTCACCGGCCCAGACCGCGCACTGCGCGAGGCCCGACTGGGGCAGGCCGGGGATCTGGATGGTCACCTGGTCGGCCTGGTTGCTGCCGCCGCCGTCCTCGGTCGCCACGAAGAACGCCGGAACGTCCTGCGGGTTCGACGGCGCCGCCTGGGTGGTCTGCAGCATCCGGCAGGCGGTGTGGAAGTGGCCGCGGACCAGGCCCTGGTCGTTGAGCAGCGAGCTCTCCACGTAGTAGCCACCCTGGCCGGCGGCGAGGAACCGGTCGCGCACCAGGTTCCGGGTGCTGACCCGGAGGGTGAACGGCTGGTTGCGCTGCACCCGGTTCGGGAACTGCGTGATGAGCAGCGAGGGGTTGTTGGCGGCGGAACCGACCTCACCGAACGAGGTGCTCACGCACCGGTTGCCGTTCTGGAAACCGTCGTGCGCCTGCAGCTGGCTGTTGGTGCAGTCCTTGGCGAGCACGTTCAGGCCGTTGTTGCCGCCGTTCTGGCCACCGTTGTTGCCGCCATTGTTACCGCCGTTGTTACCGCCGTTCTGCCCACCGTTGTTGCTACCGGTCGGCGCGGCGGTCGGCCCGCCGGTCTGCCCGCCGTTGTTGCCGCCGCCGTTCTGGCCACCGTTCTGGCCGCCGTTCTGGGCGTTGTCGGCGATGACGCACTGGGCCAACTGGTCCAGGCCCTGCGGGCGCTGGGCGACCCGGCCGATGGCCGTCGCGATCCGGTTCAACGTGGCGGTCCGCTTCTCGGCGAGCGGCCGCAGGATGGCGTTGTTGATGAAGGCGCCGCCGTTGCGGGCGCCGTCGGCCGCCAGCCGCCGGTTGGCCTCGGCGATCTGGCTGTCCAGCAGGGCGAGGTTGCGGTCCACCTCGACGCGCGCCTGCTGGGGCACCTCCGGCAGCTTGCTCCGCACGTCAGGGCAGGCCACGGTGGGGGTCGCGGCGCCCGCGCCACCTCCCGTGGTCTGCTGGCACTCGGCGGCCGACATCTGCCCGTCACCCCAGTGGTTGCGCACCCAGCGGCCGTTCTGCCAGGTCCGGGTCGTGCTGCCGCGGCCGTCCGGCGCGGTGGCCCCCGGGCTCGGTGCCACGCAGGACGCCGAGGCGGTGCGGACGGCGGTCCGCCGGTCCTGGGCGGACGAGATCTGGGTGACGGCGACGATTCCGCCGAAGACCGCGAGCGTGCCGACCACGGCCAGCAGACGCTTGCTCCGCGCGTTACCGGATGACCGGCGCGCCCGTGTGGACCTGCGCATCGAATTGCTCTCCTTCTCGATCCGGTAGTTGACTGGTGACCCCGGCGGACCGATGGATTTCGGGGTGAGGATCACTGCGACGTTCCGGTCGCACGTCGATGACCGACGATGCCCTTTCCGCACCGTCCCCGCGCCGTCCGGCGCGGCGGGGAAGATCTGCGTCCATTCCCGCTTAGGTACGGAGCGAGGACGGCGAAGGTTCAACCGGGGATCGGGAGAATTCGCGGAGATTTCCGGGGCGGCCGGACGCGGCCCCGCGACGCCGGGTCAGTCGGCGCAGAGGTGGTCGAAGGCGAAGCCGCCCTCGAACTCGTCGCGCCGGGCGGCCAGCCGCCGGATCTGCCCACGCACCTCGTCCCGGTCCACCAGGGACGGTTCGGCGGCGGCCAGGTCGCGCAGCCGCTCACCGACCGCCACGGCGGCCAGGTCCTCGGCGAGCCGGCCCGGGTCCACGCCGCAGGAGAAGCGCTGGGCGACCAGGTGCACCCGCTCGACCAGGCACCGGCCGGGCCGCACCTCGACCCAGCTCCAGCCCTCGGCCGGGCCGTCCGTCCACCGCACGTGCAGCCCGCGGACGATCGGGTCGGCGAGCCGGCGCTCCACGTACGCCTCGACGGCGGCGGCCCGGGTCAGCGCCCCGAGGTCGTTGACCGGCCCGCGCCGGCCGTCCGGGAGCCGGCCGACGATGTCCCGGAACCCGACGGCGTCGCCGGTGTCCGGGTCGGTGCCGGCGGCGTAGCCGCGTGCGTCGATGACGTACTCGACGAGGCGGCGGGCGTGCTCGGCGGCGCGCAACGTCGGCGACTCGACCCGCAGCAGCGGCAGTCCGACCGCGGCGCAGACCGCGGCGGTCATCCGTTCGGCCCGGCGGGCCGGCGACCCGGCGGGTGCGGGCGGGGCGAACTGCACGGCGAACAGCGGCAGGCCGGTGTCGCCGGCGCAGACCACCTGGTCGAGGCCCTCACGCCCGGCGGTGCTCCACTGGTGCCCGGTGACGCCCGGCGGCCGGCCCTGCACCAGCTCACCGAGCCGCCGGCCCGGATACGCCAGGTGGCCGGCACGGGAGAGCTGCGGCGCGACCCCGGGTGGGATCGGACGCAGCCAGGAGGTGGCCACGCTGCCGGTGCTCGTCATCTCGCCAGATCCATCCGTCGCTCGGTCGACGCCCGAGTCTAGGGCGTCGATCATGGCGGCCGCCTCGGCGGTGCGGGGGAATCCGGTTGCCCGGACCGGCCGGGACCGGTGGAACCGCCCGTGCGGCGGTCCTCCTGAGCGCGGAACGGCGCCGCACGGCGCTCCGGGTGGAGCGCGTGTGGCGGCCACCAAGGCGGTCCGCGCCGGTCCGCCGGGTCGGCCACCGATCCCGACCCGTCGTCCGGTGCGCGGCGGGTTGCGGGGCCCTAGGCTCGGCCGGTGCACAGCGGACGGACCCCGGAGCGGCTGACCAAACGCGGCCTCGTCGCCGTCTCCCACGCCATCGAACGGGCCGCGCTGGCCGAGGCCGAGGACGGGCCGCTGGTCGTGTTCGCCCTCTTCCAGCGGCTGCCGTACTTCGCCCGGGAACACGCCGTCTACCGGCGGATCGCCGCGCGGGCCGCGGTCACCGTGGTCGGCATGGTCGGCGGCCCCCCACCGGACCTGCCCGCCGGGGCGTACCCGGTGGCGCTGGAGGAGACCGAGGATCTGGCCCGGGAGTGGAGCGTGGTGGCGCTGACGCCGCGCTTCGGGGCGAGCCTGGTGGCGTACGACCGGGCCGAGGTGGCGCCGGCGGAGACCCTTGAGGCCGGCCGCCTCTTCGACGGGCGCTGGGGCTTCCGCCGGGACGAGGCGCTGCACGACGTGCTCCGGCTGTGGGGGCAGCTCGCCGAGCGGCTGCCCGGGCCGGCGCGGGCCGGGCTGGAGGAGACGGTGGCGCGGGTCCGGGACATCCCCGCCGCGCCGGGCGAGGCCCGCGCCGAGGCGGCGCTGCGGCTGCTGGCCCGGCGGGGCGAGCGGGCGCACCCGGTCGAGCCGGCCGACGGCGTGCTCGACGAGCCGGGGCTGCGCCGGTGGACCGGCGTGGACGGCGTGACCGCCTCGGGCACCCTGCCGGTGGCGCTGGTCGGCCTCCGGGTGGACGAGCCGGCCGGCACACCGGAACGCTTCGGCCGCCGTGGCGCGGCCCGGGAGGGCCAGGCCGTGCTCGCGGCGGTCACCACCGTGCTGAGCCCGGTCGACCGGGCCGTCCGCGTCGCCGACAACGAGTTCCAGCTCATCCTGCCGGGGCGGGACGAGGCGGCGGCGCTCGCCGTGGTGGGCCGGCTGCACGAGGCGGTGGGCGGGCTGGCCCACTCGTACCCGTTCGTCGCGTACGCGGTGCACGCCGCGGTCACCGTGACCGCCCGGCGGCCCCTGCCGGTCGCCGACGTGCGGCAGGCGCTGGAGTGGGCGGTGCGCGAGGGCGTACCCGTGGCCTCCCTGCCCTCGGAGCGCGTGCCCGCCCCCGCCGCGGCGGGCTGACCGCGGCGGCCGGAGGCGTGCCCCGCCCGGAAACGGGTACGCCCCGCCGGTCCGGTCGTCGCCGTGGAGCGGAGGTGGGGCATGACGCGCGGGCAGTTCGGCTTCCTGGCCGGTTTCCTGGTGGTCGCGGTCTGGGCGCTGGGCGGCGCCGGGGCGGCCGCCGCCGCCACCGTGGCCGGCCTGGTCGGCTGGCTGCTGGTCCGGGTGCGCGACGGGGACGTCGGCCTGCCGGGGCTCGCCGACCGGGCGACCGCCGGCCGGCGTCGCTGAGGCGGGCCCGCGATGACCGGCACCCTGCCCCGGCGCGCCACCGCCCCGCCCGCGCCGGTCGCCTGGCCGGAGGAGCGGACCGGCGGGCTCGCCGAGGAGGCGGCGCGGCGTGCCCCGGCCGTCGTCGACGCGACGGCCACGGTGCGCGTCGACGGCGCCGCCGTCCGGGTCGACCTGGACCTGGTGGTCGCGCACGGCGCGCCGCTGACCGGGGTGGCCGAGGCGGTCCGCCGCCGAGTCGCCGCCTGGATCGAGGCGCACAGCGGGCTGACCGTCGAGGGGGTCACCGTCACCGTGGTGGACCTGCGCCTGCCCGGGGAGCCGAGCGGCCCGCCCGGCGGCGACCGCCCGGCGACCGGGCGGGACGGGCACCGGCGGCACGCCGCGGACGCGCGGGAGGCGACGTGAGCACCCCCGCCGGCGAGCGGAGCCGGCCGTGCGCACGGTGAACCGGCTCGCCACCCTGCTGCTCGCCGTGGCCCTGCTGGCCGGCGGGCTGCTGGTGGCCGTCGCGGGGCTGCTCGCCGCGCTGGGCCGCCCCGGTCCCCTGCCGTCCGGGTGGTCGGCCACGCTGACCACGGTCCGCTGGCAGGACGCCCCGGTACGCGGCGTCGCCGCCGCCGTCACCCTCCTCGGCCTGGTGGTGCTCGGCGCCGAGCTGCGCCGGTGGTGGCCGAACCGGCTGCGGCTCGCCGACGACGACGGCTGGCACCTGCACCGCCGCTCGGTGGAGCGGCGGCTGGCCCGCGCGGTCCGGTCGGTGCCGAGCGTCCGCCGCGCGCGGGTCCGCGTCCGCCGGCGCGGGGACGCCTGGCAACCCCGGGTGACCGCCACCGGCGACCCGGCCGCCCGGGCCGACGTCGAGTTCGCGCTGCGCCGGGAGCTGGACCGGCTGACCGCGCCCCGCCGCGACCCGATCGAGGTCCGGCTCGTCCCCGCCCGGCGGGCGCCGTGAGCAACGCCGCCCACCGGCTGCTGTGGACGGTCCTCGCCCTGCTGCTCGTGGCGGCGGGCGGCACAGCCTCGGCGGTCGGGGCGGGCCGGCTGCCCGGCGGCGACGTGCCGCTGGTCGGGGCCGGGCCGGTGACCTGGTGGCGGGCCGGCGCGCCGTGGAGCGCCCTCGCGGTGGCCGTGGGCGGCCTGCTGCTCGCCCTGCTCGGGCAGCGGCTGCTCGGCGCCGGGCTGCGGGTGCCGGACCGGCTCGGCGGCACGCTGTCGCACCCCGGCGACGGCGCCGGCCGGACCCGGGTGGCGACCGGGGTGCTGACCGACGCGCTGGAACGGGACCTGCTGCGGGCGCCCGGGGTCCGCCGGGCCCGGGTGGTGCTCACCGGCCCGGTCACCGGCCCGGACGTCTGGGTCGAGGTGCGCCTGGCCCCGTCCGCCGGGGTCGGCGCCGCCCGGGCGCACGTGGACGCGGCGGTACGCCGGTTCGCCGACACGATCGGCTGCCGGCCCGCCCACCTGGACGTGACGGCGCTGGTGGACGAGGTGGCCGGCTGATCGTCCGCTCCACCGGTCGGGCCCGACGCACCGGAGACCGTCGATAGGCGACGATGGGCCGGGGCGAGGGAGGGAGCCGTCGTGCGGGTGGTGTCGCTGGTGCCGTCGTTGACCGAGGCGGTGGCGCTGACCCGTCCCGAGGTGCTGGTGGGCGCCACCGACTGGTGCACCCACCCGGCCGGGCTGGACGTCGCCCGGGTGGGCGGGAGCAAGTATCCGGACCTGGACCGGGTACGCGCGCTGCGGCCCGACCTGGTGCTGCTCAACGAGGAGGAGAACCGCCTCGCCGACGCGGACGCGCTGAAGGCGGCCGGCGTGCCCGTCCGGGTCACCTTTCCCCGTACCGTGCCGGAGGCGCTGACCCAGCTCGGCGAGCTGGTCGCCGCGCTCGGCGTCCCCGGCGAGCCGGACTGGCTGCGGGCCGCGCGCCGGGCCTGGGCCGCGCCGCCCGCGCCGGCCACACCGCGCGCGGCCGTGGTGCCGGTGTGGCGGCGCCCCTGGGTGGTGCTGGGGCGGGACACCTTCGCCGGTGACGTGCTGCGCCGGCTCGGCGTCACCAACCGGTACGCCGACTACCCGGAGCGCTATCCCCGGCCCGGCCTGGCCGAGCTGCGCGCCCGGGCGCCGGAGCTGGTCGTGCTGCCGGACGAGCCGTACCGGTTCACCGCCGACGACGGGCCGGAGGCGTTCCCCGGCGTGCCGGCCGCGCTGGTCTCCGGCCGGCACCTCACCTGGTACGGGCCCTCGCTCGCCGAGGCTCCCGCGCTGCTCGCCGCCCAGCTCGCCGCGGCCGCCTGAGGCCGCCGCCGGTCAGGCGACCGGGGTGGCGTGCACCGGGTCCAACTCCATGAGCGTGGTGTCGTCCACGTCGTACCCGATGGCGTTGTGCACCGCGACCACGCCGCCGACCTGCCCGGCGAGCCGGCCCGCCAGCTCGACGGCGCTGCGCCGGTCGAGCCGTCCGTCCAGCGTGACCTCACCGGCGCGGACCTGGACGGTGACCAGGCCGTCCCGGACGGTGAGCACCCGGCGCAGCACCTCCCGCACCACCTCCTCGCGGATCTCCGCGTCGGCGCGCAGGTGCACCCGGAGCAGGTCGCCGCGGGTCACGATGCCGGCCAGCCGGCCCAGGTCGTCCAGGACCGGAAGCCGGTTGACCGCCTCGCGGTCCATGAGCCGGGCCGCGGCGGGCAGCGTGGCCCCCGCGTGGGTGGTGACCGCCGGGGCGGTCATCAGGTCCCGGGCCACCAGCGCGGTTGACTTCTCCCGGGCGGTACGCCGGCGCCGGCCCTCGAACACCCGCCGCTCGTCGGGGCGCCCGGCCCACTCCACCTTGTGCAGCAGGTCCGCCTCGGAGACCACCCCGAGCACCCGGTGGAACGAGTCCACCACCGGTACCCCGCTGACACCGCGCCGGATGAGCACGTCGACGATCCGGCGGTACGGGGTCTCCTCTCCCACCGTCGCGACGTCCCTGGTCATCACGTCGCCCACCTGCCAGGTACGCATCACGGCCTCCTCTGCTCGGCCCTCCTGTGGCGACGGTAGGCCGGCGCGGGCCGCCCAGGTCAGAGGCGCCCGGCAGGCCACGGCGGGCCGACCGGACCGGGTCGAGAGGGGACCAAGGTCCCGGTCCGGAGGGCACCGGTCGGCCCTGCTCGCCGGCCGGCCGGAGCAGTGGAATGAAGGTGCCACCGGAAAGCGCGGTGCGAGGCACAGAAGGGACGTGGAGACCATGACCGCGACGATCGAGCGGATCACCGCCAACACCACCGCTCCGGCGGCCGAGACCACCCGGGACGCCGAGACCACCCGCCAGAAGGCCACCCGGTACGTCTTCGCCGGACTCAGGATCGCCCTGGGCTGGACGTTCCTCTGGGCCTTCCTCGACAAGATGTTCGGCCTCGGCCACGAGACCGCGGCGAAGGCCGCCTGGATCAACGGCGGCAGCCCGACCAAGGGGTTCCTGACCTTCGGCGCGGCCGGCCCGTTCAAGGGCTTCTACCAGGAGATCGGCGGCGCGGCGTGGGCGGACTGGCTGTTCATGCTCGGCCTGCTCGGCATCGGCGTGGCCCTGCTGCTCGGCATCGGCACCCGGGTCGCCGCGGTCGCCGGCGGGCTCCTGCTGGTCATGATGTGGACGGCCGTGCTGCCCCCCGAGAACAACCCGTTCATGGACGACCACCTCATCTACGCGGGTCTGCTGGCCGGCCTGGCCCTGGTCAACGCCGGTGACACCCTCGGCCTCGGCCGGGCGTGGGCGAAGCTCCCCGTCGTCGCGCGGCTGCGCTGGCTGAAGTGAGGTCACCGCGGGCAGTACCCACCGGGCGGGCGTCACCGAGAGGCGGCGCCCGCCACTCCCGTGCCACCCACCGGTCCCCGCCGCCACGCCGCGGCGGGGACCGACGCGTATCGGCCGGCCGCGATCCGGCAGGATCGACGGGGACCGCACCTGTCAGCACCGAGGAGACCCGCTCATGGAGAAGCCCGAGGTTGGCCCGATCGAGGGCGCACCGCCCGCCGATCTCGTCATCGAGGACATCACGGTCGGCGACGGCCCGGAGGCCCGCCCCGGCCAGCTGGCCGACGTGCACTACGTCGGCGTGTCCCATTCGACCGGCCGCGAGTTCGACTCGTCGTGGAACCGCGGCGACACCTTCGAATTCCCGCTCGGCGGCGGCCAGGTCATCGCCGGCTGGGACCAGGGCGTGGTCGGCATGAAGGTCGGCGGCCGACGCCGGCTCACCATCCCGCCGCACCTGGGCTACGGCGCCCGGGGCGCCGGAGGCGTGATCAAGCCGAACGAGACGCTGGTCTTCGTGGTGGACCTGGTCGGCGTGCGCTGACCCACGCACCGTTCGCAGGGCCGTCGGCGGCACGCCGGCGGCCCTGCGGCGTTCGGCCGGTCAGGCCGCCGCGCAGGCGACCAGCTCCCGGGCCGACTCGCGGATCGGCAGCACCCGGTGCAGGCCGGTGGCCCGCAGCACCCGGGCGACCACCGGGTCGGGGTCGACCAGCACCAGCTCGCCGCCGCGGGCCCGGACCCGCAGGTGGGCGGCGACCAGCGCACGCACCCCGGCGGCGGAGAGCAGCCGCACGCCGGACAGGTCCAGCCGCAGCACCGGCCGTGCCGGCGCGGCCCACAGGGCGGCCCGGAACGCCGCCACGGTGGCGATGTCGATCTCACCGACCGCCCGCAGGTCCACCACGTGGTCGCTGACGCTCGTCGCCACGTGGAACCGGTCGCCGCCCTCTCGCATGCCCCGAACCTATCCCCCACCACCGACAGTTCCGGCCGCCCGCGGCCGGGGTTCCGGGTAGGTCCCGGGTGGGACCCTGAGCGGTCTCCGGGTCATCCCGCAGGGCCGGGGGCCGCAACCGCCGCGGAGACACGCCGCCGGGGGCTCCCGCCAGGGGCATCGGCGGGGAAGAATGGCCGGATGGCCGTCCCCCGCCCGCGCGCGCCCCTGCTGATCCGGCCGGTCCGTGAGCCGGCCACCGTGCCACCGCCGCTGGACGGGCCGTGGGCCCCCACCGACGCACGGCTGGACCGGGCCGACCTGCTGCCGCTGCCCCAGGGCGGGCACGGCCCGGAGGACGTGCTCATCGACCCGGAGGGCCGGGTGGTCAGCGGCGACGAGGACGGCCGTCTCTGGTGGTGGCCGGCGGACGCCCCGGCCGGCACCCGCCCCACGCTGCTCGCCGAGACCGGCGGCCGGCCGCTCGGCATCGAGCTGGACCCGGTCGACGGCGGGCTGGTGGTCTGCGACGCCTACCGGGGGCTGCTGCGGGTCACCCCCGACGGCGCGGTGCACGAGCTGACCGGCACGGCCGCATCGGTGCACCTGGCCGACAACGCCGCCGTGGCCCGGGACGGCACGGTCTACTTCACCGACTCGTCGGACCGGTTCCCCCTCGCGCACTGGAAGCGGGACCTGCTGGAGCACCGGCCCAACGGCCGGGTGCTGGCCTACGACCGGCGGACCGGGCGCACCGAGGTCGTGGCGGGCGGGCTCTACTTCCCCAACGGGGTGGCGCTCACGCCGGACGAGTCGGCGCTCATGCTTGTCGAGACGGCCACCCACCGGCTGCTCCGGGTGGACCTGCCCGACGGCCGGGCCACCGTGCTGGCCGACCTGCCGGCCTACCCGGACAACGTCTCGGCCGTGGGCGACGGGACCTACTGGATCGCGCTGCCCAGCCCCCGGCTGCCGATCATGGAGAAGCTGCTGCCGCATCCCCGGGTGCGCCAGCTCGTCGCCCTGCTGCCGGGGGCGGTGCAGCCGCAGCCCCGCCGCTACGGGCTGGTCGCGCTGGTGGACGGCACCGGGCGGGTGCTGCGCACGCTGCACGGCCCGAGCGGGACGTACCCGATGATCACCGGCGTGCGGCAGCACGGGCGGCGCCTCTGGCTCGGCAGCCTGACCGCGACGGGCGTGGCCCGGGTCGACCTGGACTGAACGCGCAAGGCGCGGGGCCGGCCCGCGGTGTCCGCTCGGTTCGGAGGGAAGGCGCGGGGCCGGCCCGCGCGGTGTCCGCTCGGTCCGTGGGGAACGGCGCGAGGCCGGCCCGCGTGTGTGCGGGCCGGCCCGGCCGTTCCTCCCCGGTGGTCAGCCGCCGCTGTTGCTCTTGGACGGGGCGGGGGCGGGCGACGACCCGCCGGCCACCGCGCCCGGGTGCGGCGTTGCGCTGTGCGTGGGCTTCAGCCCGGCCGGTACGGGCAGCGCGCTGCCCTTGATGAACTCGTCCCAGCCGACGTTCCAGGCCGTGAAGCCGTTGCCCTGATCCAGCTTCACCTCGGTGCCCTTGATGGTCACCAGGTCACCGACGTGGGTGACGCCCATCAGCCAGTCCGCGGCCGCCGCGGAGACGTTGGTGCAGCCGTGTGAGGTGTTGTTGAAGCCCTGCTCCCCCTCCGACCACGGCGCGGAGTGGATGAACTCGCCACCCCAGGTGAGCCGCTGGGCGTCGTCCACGTCGACCACGTAGGGATCGGCCGAGCCCCGGGTGTCGAAGGTGGTCCGGTCGAACTTCTCCATGATCACCATCTTGCCGCTGGAGGTCGGCGTGCTCGACTTGCCCATGCTCACCGGGACCTTGCGGAGCAGCTTGCCCTCCTGGTAGACGGACATCTGCTTGGTGGCGTTGTCGATGTCGATCGAGACCTGCCGGCCGATCTTGGAGGTCGCGCTGTGGTCAGCGTCGCCGATGGCGTCCTTGCCGATCGGCAGCCCTTCCAGCGCGCTCCGTACGCTGATCTTCGTGCCGGACTTCCAGTGGTCGGGCGCCCGGTATTCGACCTGCTTGCCGTCCGACTCCCACGACCAGGCGCCCGGCTGCGGCGGGTCGGTCTTCACGAACAACCGGCGCTGCACGTCCGCTCTGGCCTCTTTGGGAATTGGCGGATCGAATGCGACAACCACCGGCATGGCCGTCCCGTACGTCTGATTACTGGTGAAATAGAGCTCGCTGGTGACGGTCGGTTTGGTGGATTTCGCCATCGTGGTGAATGTCGTCTTCTGCGTGGTCGTCCGCCCGGAATCGCCGGTCGCGGTCACCTCCGCGGTGTACGTCCGCGAGTTGTCCAGCGGCCGGTCCGGCACCCAGCCCGACCCGTCCTCGCGCGGCTGCGCCGGCACCGGTCGCCCCTTGTCGTCGGTGAGTTTCACCGCGGTGACCTTGCCGCCGCTGACCGTGGTCCCCACCTCGGCGCTGACCGGCACGTTCTTCGTCCGGTCCGCCGGGGTCAGGTTCACCGACGGCGCCGCGGCCGCCTTGCCGTGGCCAGGCTTCACGGCCTCCCGCTGGCCGGCGGTGCACCCGCCGACCACCAACGGTGTGGCTGCGATGGTCACCGCCAGCAGCGTCATTCGCCGCCTCACGTCCATATTCCGCACCCCATTTCCACTCCCCCCATGGCTCACATTCTGTACGGCCGTCCGGACGCCGTGGCATATTCGGCGGAATTGCTTTGACCGGCCGAACTTCGATTTCGGGTCGGGCGTGCAGAAATGGGAATTGGCGACGCCGACGGGCGGGGTGTCACGGCCGCGACGGATTGCGCCCGGCGGGCCGGGACGACCGGTTCACCTCCGGTCGTCGTCCCCGTGGTTGCGTTCCCAGCGGCCGCCCACGGGCGGGGTGTCCAACCGGATGGACGCCTCAGCGTTCCCCGCCAGGTCGTTGTCCTCGACCCGGCAGCCGACGCAGTTGCCCTCCGCGGTGACCCACAGCCCGTGCGTCTGGGTGGTCGGATCGTGGCTGTCCCAGACCCGGTTGCCCCGGATGGTGGCCGAGTCCATCGCCGCGTTGACGGTGATGCCCGCCCGGGTCGCCGGCGGCCCGGGTAGCTCGTAGGGGCTGCCGGGGTTCGGGGTGTCCCCGCTCCAGCCCGTGAAGGCGCCCGGCCGGACCGGGGCCAGGTGCAGTTCGTTCTCGTCGTTCGCGGCCACCACCGCGACCCGCTCGCCCACCCGGATGGTCTTGCCCCGGTGCGCGTCGCCCCGCCAGGTCGCCCGGCGGTCGATCACCGACCTCTCGCTGTACCGGACCGTGTCGCCGCCGTTCCGGTCGCCGGGCCCGCACTGGCGGCCGTTCGCCCGGATCCGGTTGCCGACGACGAACGCGTCCCGGACCGGCCGGTCGAAGCGGACGGCGTCCAGGCTGTTGCCGTAGAACTCGTTGCTCTCGATGACTATCTCGCGGGCGCACTCCTGCCCCGTGTCGCCCAGGCTGCGCTGGTGGTAGCCGTACCGGCCGTTGCCGCTGATCCGGTTGCCCCGGACGGTGTACGGCCCCGGGGTGTTGCCGATGCTGATGCCGTCTCGCAGGTTCGCGTCGATCACGCAGTCGGTGAGCAGGCCGCCGCGACCCGCCGTGCCGGTGGTGCCCTTGGCCGACACCTGGAAGCCCGCGTCGAGGTTGCCGACCAGCGTGCACGCCGACACGACGAGGCCGTTGGCGCCCCAGTCGGCGATGCCGAAGCGGTTGCCCTCGGCGTGGCAGCCGATCACCCGGATGCCGCGCGGGCGCAGCCCGCCCTCGAACTGCAGCTCGAAGAAGATCCCGCTGGTGGCGTTGCCGACGGCCGAGCAGTTCACCACGTTGACCCGCTCGACGCTGCCCCAGCCGCCGATCCCGATGCCGATCCCCGCGCCGCCCATCTCGGTGCCGTTGTCCATCCGCCCGCACCCGGCCACCAGCACCCCGTCGATCATGCAGTCCTGGAGGAAGTCGCAGCCCAGGCCGGTCGCCGCGGTGTGGTGGATGTAGAGGTTGCGGAACATGCCCCGGACCACGTACTGGAGGCCCAGCCCCTTGGCGAGCGGGTTGTACTCGGCCATCGCCACCCCGGACCCGTCGATCTCGAAGTCGGCGAAGGTGCAGTACGCCAGGTGCCGCTCGCGGCTCGCGCCGTGCAGCTCGGCGGTGTGGAACGCCAGCGGGGTCGGATCGGCCCGGTTGCCCGGGTTGCCGAGCACGAACCGGGTGGCGCCGGGACCCGCGCCGACCAGCGAGACGCCGGTCCGCCAGACGGTGCCGGCGTCCCGGATCGAGTAGACCCCGGGCGGGCAGTAGATCACCCGGGCCCGCCCGTCGGCGGCGTACGCGTCGCCCAGCAGGTCCACCAGGGCGGCGAGGGCCGGCTGGTCGTTGGTCGTCCCGTCCCCGGTCAACCCGTGCTCCCGCGCGTCGCTCATCAGCGGCGCGCCGGCGACCGGATGCGGACGCACCCCACCGGCCGAGGGCATGTGCGGATCCGTCATCCGTCCCTCCCCGTCGGCGACCGGGCTCGTCTTCCCGGTCCGACGGCGGAGAAACCGCGGCCCCGGCCACGTCGGCGGCCGGGGCCTCGGCTCAGACGTTCGCCACCAGGAGGGCGGGCTGCTCGACGCAGTCCGCCACGTGCCGCAGGAAGCCGCCGGCCACGCCACCGTCGCAGACCCGGTGGTCGAAGGTGAGGCTGAGCTGCGTCACCTTGCGCACGGCGAGCTGCCCGTCGACCACCCAGGGCTTGTCCACGATCCGGCCGACGCCGAGCAGCGCCGCCTCGGGGTGGTTGATGATCGGCGTGGACCCGTCCACCCCGAACACCCCGTAGTTGTTGAGGGTGAAGGTGCCGCCGGTCAGCCGCGCCGGGGGCAGGGTGCCGGCCCGGGCGGCCGCCGTGGTCTCGGCGAGGGCGGCGGCCAGCTCCCGGGTGGTCAGCCGCTGGGCGTCGCGCAGCACCGGGACGACCAGGCCCCGGTCGGTCTGCGCGGCGATGCCCAGGTGCACCCCGGCCGACTGGACGATCCGCTGCCCCTCGGTGTCCACGTGCGCGTTGAGCTGCGGGTACTTCCGCAGGCCGCTCAGGCAGATCCGGGCCAGCAGGGCCAGGATTCTGACCGGCGCCTCCGGGGTGGCGGCGTTGATCGCGGCCCGGGTCGCCAGCAGCCCGGTGGCGTCCACGTCCACCCAGATGGTCACCTCGGGGATCTCCCGCCGGCTGCGGGAGAGCTTGTCGGCGATGACCTTGCGGATGCCGGTGAGCGGGATGACCACGTCGCCGTCGCCCGCCGGGGCCAGCCCGACGTGCGCGGCCGGGGCGTCCGGCACGGCGGCGAGCTGCGCGGCCGGGGCGGTGGACGCCGCCTCCACGTCGGCGCGGCGGATCACCCCGCCGGGTCCGGTGCCGTGCAGGGCCGCCAGGTCGAGGCCGCGTTCCCGGGCCAGCCGCCGGACGATCGGCGAGATGACCAGCGGAGCCGTCCGCGACCCGCCGTCCGCTCCGGTGGCCGGCGTCGGCGCGGCGGCCGCCCCACCGGCGGCCGGGGTCGGGTCCGCCGTCGCGGCCCCGCTACCGGCCTCGGGCTCCGGGGCGAGGGCCAGCCGGGGCCGGCGGCGCCGCCGGCCCGAGCCGCCGTGGCCGGTGCCGTACCCGATCAGGACGTTGCCGGAGCCGGCCCGCTCCTCCTCGCGGTAGGTGGCGTGCGGGTCGTCGCCGCCGTCGCCGTCGAGCGGGGCGATGGTGATGAGCGGCTGGCCCACGGGACGGACCTCACCCGCCGCGCCGTGCAGGGCCACGACCCGGCCGGCGTACGGGCAGGGGACGTCGACCACGGCCTTGGCGGTCTCCACCTCCACCACGGTCTGGTCCACGGTGACCACGTCGCCGACGGCGACCCGCCACTCGACGATCTCCGCCTCGCTCAGCCCCTCGCCCAGGTCGGGCAGGAGGAAGTCGCGGGTTCCGGTGGTGGTGGTCATGCCGTGCCGGCCGGGCATGGCCGCACGGCCCTCGCTTCGCTCGGTGCGTTCGCTCATGCCGCCACCCACCGCTCGTCCGGCTGGTCGTCCCACTGGAGCCGGGCCACGGTGTCCAGCACCCGGTCGACCGAGGGCAGGTGGGTGTGCTCCAGCATCGGCGCCGGGTAGGGGATGTCGAGACCGGAGACCCGCAGCACCGGGGCGTGCAGGGCGTGGAAGCAGCGCTCCTGCACCCGGGCGGCGATCTCGGCGCCGACGCCGGCGAAGCCCTGCGCCTCCTGGATCACCACGCAGCGGCCGGTCTTCCGCACCGAGGCGGTGACCGTGGCGTCGTCGAACGGCACGATGGTGCGCACGTCGACCACCTCCAGGTCCCAGCCCTCCTCGCGGGCGGCCTCGGCGGCCTCCAGCGCGACCGGCACCGCCGGCCCGTACGCGATCAGCGTGGCGTCGGTGCCGGCGCGGCGTACGACGGCCCGGCCGAACGGCTCCTTCCGGGCCGGCAGCTCCGCCTCGGCGCTGGAGAAGTAGAGCTTCTTCGGCTCCATGAACACGACCGGGTCCGGGTCGTCGATCGCCTCGCGCAGCAGCGAGTACGCGTCCTCGACGGTCGCCGGCGTGACCACCTTCAGGCCCGGGGTGTGCGCGTAGTACGCCTCGGACGAGTCGCAGTGGTGCTCCACGCCGCCGATGCCGCCGGCGTACGGGACCCGGATGACGATCGGCACGCTGAGCGCGCCCCGGGTCCGGTTGCGCAGCTTCGCCACGTGCGAGGCGATCTGCTCGAACGCGGGGTACGCGAACGCGTCGAACTGCATCTCGACCACCGGGCGCAGCCCGGACATGGCCAGGCCGACGGCGAACCCGACGATGCCGGCCTCCGCCAGGGGGGTGTCGAAGCAGCGCTTGTCGCCGAACCGGGCCTGGAGCCCGTCGGTGATCCGGAAGACGCCGCCGAGCTGCCCGACGTCCTCGCCGAAGACGACCACCCGCTCGTCGTCCAGCATCGCGTCGGCCAGCGCGGCGTTGAGCGCCTTCGCCATGGTCATGGTGGCCATCAGGCGTCCCCTTCCTCGGCGCGGGCGGCGGCCAGCTCGGCCCGGACCTGCTCGCGCTGCTCGACCAGTTGCGGGGTCGGCTCCGCGTAGACGTGGTCGAAGAGGCTGAGCGGGTCCACCTCGGGCTGGGCGTTCATCCGGTCGCGCAGCGCGGCGGCGTACGCCTCGGCCTCCTCGGCGATCGCGGCGACGGCGGCGTCGTCCAGTGCGCCGCGGTTCCGCAGGTACGCCTCCAGCCGGGCGACCGGGTCGCGGTCGCGCCACGCCTCGACCTCCTCGGCGTCCCGGTAGCGGGTCTGGTCGTCGGCGTTGGTGTGCGGCTCCATCCGGTAGGTGTGCGCCTCGACGAGGTACGGCCCCTTGCCGGCGCGGGCGTGGGCGACGGCCCGGTTGAGCACGGCGAGCACGGCCACCGGGTCGTTGCCGTCGACCTGCTCGCTGGGCACGCCGTAGCCGACGCCCTTGTAGGCCAGGCTCGGCGCGGCGGTCTGCCGGGACAGCGGCACGCTGATCGCGTACTTGTTGTTCTGCACGAAGTAGACGACCGGGGCCTTGAAAACGGCGGCGAAGTTGACGCCCTCGTGGAAGTCGCCCTCGCTGGTGGCGCCGTCGCCGATGAAGGCCAGCGCCACGGTGTCGCGCCCCTGGTAGGACTCGCCGTAGGCCAGCCCGGCGGCGTGCACGCACTGGGTGGCGAGCGGGGTGCACTGCGGCGCGGTGTGCACGGCCGTCGGGTCGTACCCGCAGTGCCAGTCGCCGCGGAGCAGGGTGAGCACCTCGACGGGGTCGATGCCGCGCGCGGTCAGCGCCATCGACTCCCGGTAGGTGGGGAACACCCAGTCGGTGTCGCGCAGCGCCAGCACCCCGCCGACCTGGCAGGCCTCCTGGCCCCGCGAGGACGGGTAGACGGCCAGCCGGCCCTGCTTGGTCAGCGCGGTGGCCTGGACGTCGAAGCGACGGCCGACGACCATCCGGCGGTACATCTCGCGCAGCGCCTCGACGGGCGGCTCCGGGTAGTCGTCCCGGGCGGGCAGCGGGGTGCCGTCGGGGTTGAGCAGTCGGACCGGCTCGGTGCGCGGCAGCAGGCCGGCCGACGGGTCTGCGGCGGCCGGGGTGGCCGGCCGGCGGGTGCGCGGGGATGCCCTGCGGACCGCCTCGGGTGTGGTCGTCACGGCGGGGACCTCCTGGACGTGTGGTGGCCCTATGCTTCCGCTGTCGGATGATTGACTCAACATCCGGCGTGAACGCGGGACGAATGGCACGGGGAGGCGGGCTTCATGAGCCAGGAGACCGGAACCGCACCGGGCACGACGGGCGGAACGGGACGTTCGGCCGGGCCGCTCGACGAGGTCGACCGGCGGATCCTGCGCGAACTGACCGAGGACGCCCGGCTGTCCATCCGCACGCTGGCCGAACGCGTGCATGTCTCGCGCACCAACGCGTACGCCCGGGTGGAGCGGCTGCTCCGCGACGGGGTGATCACCGGGTTCCGGGCCCAGGTGGCGCCGGAGCCCGCCGGGCTGGGCACCTCGGCCTACATTGCGCTCACCATCGAGCAGAACACCTGGCGCGAGGTGTCCGCCGAGCTGGCCCGGGTGCGCTACATCGAGCACGCGGCGCTGCTCAGCGGCGAGCACGACGTGCTGGCGCTGGTCCGGGCGCCGGACAACGCCACCCTGCGGGACGTGGTGCTGGACCGGGTGCAGAGCATCGCCGGGGTGCTGTCGACCCGGACCTGGCTGGTCTTCGAGGAGTTCGACGGGACCCTGAGCCCCTGGGAGTGACCGCCTAACGCTCGGGCGGGGCCTCCAGGCCCTCCCGGTCGGCCAGCTCCAGCAGCGGCTCCAGGGAGAACCGGCGCTCGTCCAGGCCGGCGTGCGGGTCACCCCGCTCGGCGAACCGGGCCGGCATGCTCACGACGTCGAAGTCCTCCGGCCGGGCGTCGTCCAGCTCCGCCCAGGAAAGCGGCGCCGACACCAGCGCCCGCGGGGTGGGCCGGATCGAGTACGCCGAGGTCACCGTGTGGTCGCGGGCCATCTGGTTGTAGTCGACGAAGACCGGCCGGTCCCGCTGCTCCCGCCACCAGGTGGTGGTGACCAGGTCGGGCAGCCGGCGCTGCATCTCCCGGCCCAGCGCCAGCACCGCCCGGCGGCAGTCGCCGAAGCTCCACCGCGGCTCGATCGACAGGTAGACGTGGATGCCCCGGCCGCCGGTGGTCTTCGGGTAGCCGACCAGGCCCAGCTCGTCGAGGAACGCGCGCACCTCGTGGGCGACCGGGACCACCTGGGCGAAGTCCACCCCGGGCATCGGGTCCAGGTCGATGCGGAGCTGGTCGGGGCGCTCCACGTCACCCGCCGAGACCGGCCACGGGTGGAACCGCAGGGTGCCCAGGTTGGCCGCCCAGATCACCACGGCCAGCTCGCTCGGCGCCACCTCGTCGGCGGTCCGGCCGCTGGGGAAGGTGATGTGCGCGGTGCGCACCCACTCGGGCGCGCCCGCCGGCAGCCGCTTCTGGTAGAACGCGTCGCCCTTGTTGGTCTGCCGGGTGGCGATCGTCGCCCCCTCGAACACGCCGCGCGGCCAGCGCTCCAGCATGGTCGGTCGGTCGCGCAGCGCGCGCAGGATGCCGTCACCGACGGCGAGGAAGTAGCGGACCACGTCCAGCTTGGTCAGGCCGCGTTCCGGGAAGTAGGGCTTGTCCGGGCTGGAGACACGGACCAGCCGCTCACCCACCCGGATCTCCTCGGCCGCCGTGGTCGCCACGCCTCACACCGTACGACGCGGACGGTCCCGGCGCGGGGATCTCATCACGTGATCAGCAGGACCCCGACGAAGATCAGCGGCACCGAGACGAACAGGAAGATGCCGACGCCGGTGAGCACCCGGCCCCCGCCGCCGTCCTCCCGCTCCGGAGCCAGGCCGAAGGTGGACCGGGCCGGCAGCATGCCGATCCGGCTCAGCGTCAGGTCACCGGTCATCCCGATCACCGCGCCGACCAGCATGAACGCCACGCCCAGCCGGTGGACGAAGTCGCCGCCGCCGACCCCCACCCAGATGCCCACCGCGATCCCGATCGTCACCACCGCGATCAGGAAGAGCACCAGCGCTTCCCGCAGACCCCTGATGACCGTCGCCACGTGCCGCCTCCCCGGCCACCGGGCCCACCCCGGTGCGCCGGTCAACATTCTGCCCGGTCGATGCCACCCGGCGCCGCCCGCGCGGCGCGGAGGTCCCGGGACGCGCCGGTGGCCGGGCGGGCGCACCCACCCGGCCACCGGCGCGTACGGTCAGCCGTTCTCCTTCTGGAGCCGTTCGGCGAGCATCTTCTTGCCCTGGTCGCCGGCCTTGCGGTTGTTCTCCTGGATCTTGCGGAACCAGGTGGCGAGCTCGGTGTCGCCCCGGTCCTCCGCGTCGGCGATGTACGTCTCCATCTGCCAGATGTGCTGGAGTGACATCTGCACCACGTGGATCAGGTCGTAGTTCTTGTCCTTGACCGGGCTCATCGGCTCCTTGACCATTGTCGCCACGGCACACCTCCCCTGGGTCGGCTTCGTCGCCCTGCGCTGGCTGACCGCGCTTACCCGCCCGGCCGTCGTTCACGCCCCACCGGCCGCGCCGGCCGACACGGTTACCCACCGGACCGCCCGGGTACCGGAGGCCGCATGGCGGAACTGGCAGCGCTCTGGATCGTCCGGCACGGCGAGAGCACGGCGAACGTCGCGGCCACGGCGGCCGAGGCGTCGGGCGCCGACCTGATCGAGCTGACCCACCGGGACGCGGACGTGCCGCTGTCGCCCACCGGCGCGGAGCAGGCCCGGGCGACCGGGCGGTGGCTGGCCGGGCTGCCCGAGGCGCGGCGGCCGGACGTGGCGGTGGTGTCGCCGTACCTGCGGGCGATCCAGACCGCCGAGCTGGCCCTCGCCGGCACCGGCGTGCCGGCGAGCCGGGACGAGCGGCTGCGCGACCGCGAGCTGGGCATCCTCGACGGGTTGACCGGCCACGGCGTCCGGCGGCGGTACCCGGACGAGGCGGCGCGCCGCGACCGGCTCGGCAAGTTCTACTACCGCCCGCCCGGCGGGGAGTCCTGGACCGACGTGGCGCTGCGGCTGCGCACCCTCCTCGGCGACCTGCGCCGGGACCACGCCGGCGGCCGGGTGCTGCTGTTCGGCCACGACGCGCTGGTGTTCCTGCTGCGGTACCTCGTCGAGGGGCTCACCGAGGCGGAGCTCATGGCGCTGACCCGGGAGCACGTCATCGCCAACTGCGCGGTCACCGGCTGGTCGGCCGACGCCGGCGGCCGGCTGACCCCGGACGTGTTCAACGACGTCACCCACCTGCACCGGCAGGGGGCGCGACCGACCAGGGAGGACGAGGTACATGCCGAGCCGGTCTGAGGTGATCACCCCCGCGCTGCTGCGGGACTGGGCGCTGCCGGTGCCGACCGGCGGCAAGGAGGCCCGGGGCACGGTGCTGGTGGTCGGCGGGTCCCGGTTCACCCCCGGCGCGGTGCTGCTCGCCGGGGTGGCCGCGCTGCGCGCCGGCGCCGGGGTGCTGCAACTGGCCGCCGCCGAGTCCACCGCCGCCGCGCTCAGCATCCAGGTGCCCGAGGCGCTGGTGGTCGGCCTGCCGGAGACCGCCGACGGCGCGGTCCGGGGCGACCCGGGCGACCTGCTCGGCGGCCTGGTCGCCGAGGCGGACGTGGTGACGGTCGGTCCCGGCCTCAAGGACATCGACAGCACCCGGGCGCTGCTGCACGCGGTGCTCGACGCGGCCGGCCCGGAGACGTCGCTGGTGCTCGACGCGTACGCCCTCGGCGCGCTCAGCCACGAACCGGACCTGCTGGTCGGGTCGGGCCGCAAGGTGGTGCTCACGCCCAACCTCACGGAGGCGCGGCACCTGCTCGACCGGAAGCCCGGCGACGACCTGGACGCCGAGGCGGTCGAGCTGGCCCGCCGGTACGACGCCGTGGTCTCCCTCTACGGCCACATCGCCACGCCCGGCGGGCGGGCCTGGCGGGAGGAGAGCGGCGACGCGGGCCTGGGCACCTCGGGCAGCGGGGACGTCCGGGCCGGGCTGCTCGCCGGGCTGCTCTCCCGGGGCGCCGAGCCGGCGCAGGCCGCCTGCTGGGCCGCGTTCGCCCACGCGGTGAGCGGGCAACGCCTGGTCCCCCGGTACGGCCGGATCGGCTTCCTGGCCCGCGAGCTGCTCGACGAGATCCCCTACACGGTGGCCACCGTCTGACGGGTGTTGTTCGACCGTTCAGGTGTGTGTAACACCACACCGGCCGGCGGCGCTGATCCCTCGAAGGCGAGCAGCCTGCTCGTTTTCCGCCGGCCCGCTTCCCGCCAGGGAGCGGGTCCGACCAGATCGGCCCCCTGGGAGTCTGTGTGAAGAACCTCCGTCGCAAGACACTGGCCGCCGCGTCCGCCGCGACGCTCGGCGTCGGCCTCGCCCTCACCGGCGGGCTGGCACCGGCGGCCGCCGCCGGACCGGACACCTCGTACCTGGTCCTCGCCCCGCAGGGCGCCAACACCAGCAAGGCCGCCGCCCGCGTGGCGGCCGCCAAGGGCACCGTCGTGGCCTCCTACGACCAGATCGGCGTGCTCGTCGTCCGCTCGACCAACCCGGACTTCGCCACGCAGGTGGCGGGGGCGGGCGTCGACTCGGTTGCGACCACCGCCGGCCTGGGCACCGCCCTCGACGAGGGCGAGACCGTGGAGGTCTCCGCGGCCGACGTCGCCGCCGCCACCGGCGACCCGACCAAGGAACCGCTCTACGGCCAGCAGTGGGACATGAACATGATCCACGTGCCGCAGGCCCACGCGGTGAACAGCGGCAGCGCGAACGTCGTCGTCGGCGTGCTGGACAGCGGCATCTCCAGCAGCCACCCGGACCTGGCGACCCAGATCGCCAAGGACAAGAGCACGTCCTGCATCGGCGGTGTCACCAACACCACCGAGGCGGCGTGGAACCCGACCACCAGCGACCACGGCACCCACGTGGCCGGCACCATCGCCGCCGCCGTCAACGGCGTCGGCGTGACCGGCATCGCGCCGGGCGTCAAGGTCGCCGCCGTCAAGGTGGTCAACGACGACGGCTACATCTTCCCGGAGGCCGCGGTCTGCGGGTTCATGTGGGCCGCCGACCACGGGATGCAGCTGACCAACAACAGCTACTACATCGACCCGTGGGAGCTGAACTGCAAGAACGACCCGCGCCAGCGTCCGGTGTGGCAGGCCGTGCAGCGGGCGATCCGCTACTCGCAGTCCAAGGGCGTGCTCAACGTGGCGTCCGCGGGCAACTCCAACTACGACCTGGCCCACAAGATCACCGACACCGGCAGCCCGAACAACGGGACGCCGGAGAACCGTGAGAACCTCACCAACGCCTGCCTCGACCTGCCGGCCGAGGCGCCGGGCGTGGTGACCGTCGGTGCGGTGGGCCCGACCGGGGAGAAGAGCTACTACTCCTCGTACGGCCAGGGTGTCATCGACGTGACGGCGCCGGGTGGCGACACCCGGTACCGGACGCAGGGTGCGCGCTCGACCTCCACCGACGCCATCCTGTCGACCACCTTCAACACCGCCACCCGCACCAACGGGTGGGGGTACAAGCAGGGCACGTCGATGTCCGGCCCGCACGCCACCGGTGTCGCGGCGCTGGCGTTGTCGGCGCACCCGGGGATGACCCCGGGCCAGCTGTCGTCGTTCCTGGAGCGCACGTCGGTGGCGCAGTCCTGCCCGAGCGGTGTCTACAACCCGGTGCCGCTGCTGGGTGACGCGTACGACGCCACCTGCTCCGGCGGGGCCCGCAACGGGTTCTACGGCGCCGGCATGGTCGACGCGTACAACGTGGTGAAGTAACCACGGCACCAACACGGTGGGGCCCGGCGACGTGTCGCCGGGCCCCACTTGTTTGTGCTGGTCGGGAGGCGGGTAGGGGGTCCGGCACCAGCCGACTCTAGGAGGTACCCGGTGTCCACCGACGCGATCGTCCTGCTCAAGGAGGACCACAAGGAGATGCGCCGCCTGTTCAAGGCCTTCCAGGACGCCGAGGAGGGCCCGGCGAGCGAGCGGCAGAAGCTCGTGAAGCAGATCCTCGAGGCGCTGACGGTGCACACCTACCTCGAGAACGAGGTGATGTACCCCGAGGTCCGCAAGCTCGTGCCGGACGTCGAGGACGACATCCTGGAGTCGTACGAGGAGCACCACGTCGCCGACGTGCTCTGCTTCGAGCTGTTCACCATGGACGCCGACGACGAGCGCTACAACGCCAAGACGACGGTGCTGATCGAGAACGTGCTGCACCACGTCGAGGAGGAGGAGCAGGAGTGGTTCCCCAAGGTCCGCGAGGCCCTCGGCCGTAACCAGCTCCAGGAGATCGGCCAGCGCATGATCGACCTGCGCCCGAAGGCGCCGAAGACGCCGACCGCCCCGAAGGCGCTGAAGAAGTCGCTGGACGCCGTCGTCGCCTGACCCGGCAGGACGTGGAAGCGGGACCCGGCCTCGCCGGGTCCCGCCGTTCGTTCGTGCAGGTCAGCCGCCGGAGCCGGGCTCGGCCATCTTCCGGTGCTGCTCCGCCTTCAGCCGGTCCGGGACGATCTTGCCGGCGGCGGTCTGCACCTTGTTCATGAACGAGCCGGCCGCCACCTTGTGCTCCCCCTTCATGAAGGCCTCGAAGGCGTCCTCGGCCACCGCGCGCGGGTCGTCCTTCTTCCCCTGGCCGACCCGGGTGTCCTCCATCTCGGCCCGGTCGAAGAACTCGGTGTCGGTCGGGCCGGGCATCAGGGACGTCACGGTGACGCCGCTGTCCTTCAGCTCGTCGTCCAGGTCGGTCCCGCCCACGAAGTCCCCGCCGGCGCCCCGGCCGGCGTTCAGCGCCAGGGCGTCCACCGGGCGGCCCAGCTCCGTCACGGCCCGCGCCAGCTGCTCCACCCCGTCGGGCGTGGCCAGGTCCACCCGCACGGGGTATGCCTCCGGCCCGCCGTCGCGGTGCAGGTTCCGCGCCGCCGTCGCGATGCCCGGGTCCTCGGCGGCCACCACCACGTCGTACCCGTGCTCGGTGAACTGGGCCGCCAACTCGTACCCGATGCCGCTGGACGCGCCGGTCACCACGGCGAGCGGACGGTCGGTGGTCGATGTGCTCATCCTCGTGTTTCCTTCCCCGGACGCGGACCGCCTGGCCCGGCCCCTCCCCCAGGGGTTTGCCCAGCCCCGGGTCGCCCAACCGCGCCGGCACGCGGCGGAGGTGCGCCCGCCCGGCCCCGGCCCACCCGGTAGGATCGGCGCGGGCCGTGACTGGCGCGTGGGGATGGAGAACCATCGGGAAGCGGTCCCGTCATGAGGACGCACGCCGAGCGCCTGGGCCTTCCGCACGTCACCTGGAGGTCGCATGTCGCTGAACGCCGAGTCCACCGCCTTCCGCAGCGCGCTGGAGGTGATCCGCGCCGTCGAGCCGCGGGTGGCGGACGCCATCGGGGCCGAACTCGCCGACCAGCGCGAGTCGCTCAAGCTCATCGCCAGCGAGAACTACGCCTCCCCGGCCACCCTGCTGGCCATGGGCAACTGGTTCAGCGACAAGTACGCGGAGGGCACCATCGGCCGCCGCTTCTACGCCGGCTGCCAGAACGTCGACACCGTCGAGGCGCTCGCCGCGGAGCACGCCAAGGAGCTGTTCGGGGCGGCCCACGCGTACGTGCAGCCGCACTCCGGCATCGACGCCAACCTGGTCGCCTTCTGGGCGATCCTGGCCGACCGGGTCGAGTCCCCGGCACTCAAGAAGGCACAGGTACGCCAGGTCAACGACCTCACCGAGGCGGACTGGTTCGCGCTGCGCCGCGAGCTGGGCAACCAGCGGATGCTCGGCATGTCGCTGGACGCCGGCGGCCACCTCACCCACGGCTTCCGGCCCAACATCTCCGGCAAGATGTTCGACCAGCGCAGCTACGGCACCGACCCGGTCACCGGGCTGATCGACTACGACAAGGTGGCCGAGGCGGCCCGCGAGTTCAAGCCGCTGATCCTGGTGGCCGGCTACTCGGCGTACCCCCGGAAGGTCAACTTCCGGATCATGCGGGAGATCGCCGATTCGGTCGGCGCGACCTTCATGGTCGACATGGCGCACTTCGCGGGCCTGGTCGCCGGCAAGGTCTTCACCGGCGACTTCGACCCGGTGCCGCACGCGCACATCGTCACCACCACCACGCACAAGTCGCTGCGCGGCCCGCGCGGCGGCATGGTGCTCTGCGGCCCGGAGCTGGCCGACCAGGTCGACCGGGGCTGCCCCATGGTGCTCGGCGGCCCGCTGCCGCACGTGATGGCCGCCAAGGCCGTCGCCCTGGCCGAGGCCCGCTGGCCCGACTTCGCCGACTACGCCCAGCGGATCGTCGACAACGCCCAGGCGCTCGCCGAGGGGCTGCTGCGCCGCGGCGCGAAGCTGGTCACCGGCGGCACCGACAACCACCTGGTGCTCATCGACGTCTCCGGCTACGGCCTCACCGGCCGGCAGGCCGAGCAGGCGCTGCTCGACTCCGGCATCGTGACGAACCGCAACGCCGTCCCGCAGGACCCGAACGGCGCCTGGTACACCTCCGGCATCCGGATCGGCACCCCGGCGCTGACCACCCGTGGCCTGGGCGGCACCGAGATGGACACCACCGCCGAGCTGATCCACACCGTGCTCAGCCAGACCAAGCCGGGCTCGAACGCCGACGGCACCCCGTCCAAGGCCAAGTACGTCCTGGACCCGGCCCTGGCCGAGACGGTCAGCAAGCAGGCCAGCGACCTGCTGAGTGGATTCCCCCTCTACCCCGCCGTCGACCTCGGCTGACGGCCCGCCCACTCCCCCGACGCCCCGCCCGGCCCCCGGCCGAGCGGGGCGTCGGCCTTCCCCAACCCCGCCCCGCCCGGCCCTGGTCCGCCCCGCCCCACCCCAGCTCGTTGATCATGAAGTTATTGCCCTGGAACGCGCTTACCGCCGGCAATAACTTCATGATCGACGCGGTGGGTGGGCGCGGTGGCGGCGGGCGTGGAGGCGGTGGAGGATGTCGGTGCCGCCGCGGCCGAAGTGGTCGTGCAGGGCGCGGTATTCGGCGTACAGCTCGTCGTAGGCGTCGGCGCGGGCCGGGTCCGGGTGCCAGGTCTCGCGACGCGCTGCGCCCATGGCCGCCGACGCGCTGCCCACGTCCGGGTACGCCCCGGCGGCCACCGCCGCGTGGATGGCCGCGCCCAGCGCCGCCGGGTGCGCGGCGTCCACCACGTGCAGCGGGCGGCGCAGCACGTCGGCGTAGATGCGCAGGAGCAGCCGGTTGGCGGTGAGCCCGCCGGCGGCGGTGAGCTCGTCGACGGGTACGCCGGCGGCCTCGAACGCCTCGACCACGGTGCGGGCGCCGAAGGCGGTCGCCTCCAGCAGGGCCCGCCAGATGTCCTCGGGCCGGGTGGCCAGGGTGAGCCCGACGAGCACCCCGCTCAGCTCGTGGTCCATGAGCACCGACCGGTTGCCGCTGTGCCAGTCGAGCGCGAGCAGCCCGTGCGCGCCCACCGGCTGGTCGGCGGCGAGGGAGTCCAGCAGCTCGTGCACGGACACCCCGCGCCGGGCGGCCTCCTCGGCATACGGCGCGGGCAGGGCGCGTGCCACGTACCAGGCGAAGATGTCGCCGACCCCGCTCTGGCCGGCCTCGTAGCCCCACCGGCCGGCGGTGACACCGCCCTCGACGACGCCGCAGACGCCGGGCACCTCGTGGCAGGTGTCCGCGTTCATGATCAGGCAGGTGGAGGTGCCGAGGACGGCGAGCATCCGCCCGGGCGCGACCGCGCGGGCCGCCGCCGCGGTGACGTGCGCGTCGATCGCTCCGGCGGCCACCGCGATCCCGGCGGGCAGGCCCGTCCAGCCGGCCGCCTCGGCGGTCAGCGCGCCGGCGCGGGCCGCCGGGGGCAGCAGCGGGCCGTCCACCTTGGGCAGCAGGTCGGGCAGCTCGGGGTGCAGCGCGGCGAGGAAGTCGGGCGCCGGCGGACTCCCGTCCTGGCGCAGCCCTTTGAACCCGGCGGCCGAGGCGTTGCGCGTCTCCCGCCCGCAGAGCCGCCGGACCAGCCAGTCGGCGGTCTCGACCCAGCGCTCGGCGCGGCGGAAGACCTCCGGGTCCTCCTCCAGCACCTCCAGGGCCTTGGCGAGCTGCCATTCGGCGGAGACCCGCCCGCCGTAGCGGGCCAGCCAGGGTTCGCGGCGGGCGGCGGCCAGGGCGTTGATCCGCTCGGCCTGCCGCTGCGCCGAGTGGTGCTTCCACAGCTTCGGCCAGGCGTGCGGCCGGTCCCGGAACTCGGGCAGCTCGGCGAGCGGGGTGCCGTCGGCGCGGGTGGGCAGCACCGTGCAGGAGGTGGCGTCGAGGCCGATGCCGACCACGTCGGCCGGGTCGATCCCGGCCGCGCGGACGGCGGCGGGCACGGCGGTGCGCAGCACCTCGACGTGGTCGGCCGGGTCCTGCAGGGCCCAGCCGGGCGGCAGCGCCGGCCCGCCGGGCAACCGCTCGGTGATGACCCCGTGCCGGTACGCGTGCACGGCGCTGCCCCGCTCGGCGCCGTCGGCCACGTCGACCACCACGGCCCGCCCGGAGAGCGTGCCGAGGTCCACCCCGACGACGTACCGGCCCACCCGCTGCTCCTCCCCTGAACTGGGAGGATCACGCTAGCCGGTCAGCGGAGCGGGCGCTTCAGGTGGTAGCGGTGCACCTCCGTGCTGCCCTGCACGTTGTTGACGTCCTCGGCGGCCGAGACCAGCTCCCAGCCCTCCCGGCCGACCCGGTTGAGGTGCGCGATCGCGGTGTCGCCGTAGGGGGTCACGTCGTTGCGCGAGCCGTCCGGGCCGTACCAGACGAATGTGACGTGGAAATTGCGGCCCTGCCCCTGATAGCGGCGGACCAGCAACGCGTACTCCCAGGCAACCATCCGTCCATTATCAACGGTGGCCGCTCCGCCCGGGAACACGGGTGGTGGCGGAACGACGACAGTGCGGCGTCAGGCCGGGGCGCCCACCGCGGCCAGCTCGTCGGTGATCAGGGCGGTGAGCCGGTCCAGGCCCAGGTCGATCTGTTCGGGGGTGACCGCGCTGACCGACAGCCGCAGCGCGTTGACCGGGGCGCCGGCGTCGTAGAAGTGCGCCATGGGGGTCCAGAGGACGCCGTACTCGCGGGCCGAGCGGTGCAGCAGCGCGTCGTCGACGCCGAACGGCACGGTGACCACCACGAAGAAGCCGCCGGCCGGGACGTTCCAGCGCACCGGCCCACCGGCCGGGAAGCGCCGGGCCAGCCCGTCGGCCAGGTGCCGCAGGTTGCGGGCGTACGCGGCCCGCTCCCGGGCGGTGGCGGCCACGAGCGAGCAGTCGTGGGCCAGCAGCGCGCCGCCGATCACCGCCTGGCTGACCGGCGAGGTGTTCACGGTGACCATGCTCTTGATCTTGGCGAGCTGGTCGGCGAGCGGGCCGACCGTGCCGTCGGAGCCGGCCACCCGCTGGTCGGCGACGACGTAGCCGACCCGGGCGCCGGGCAGCACGGTCTTGGCGAACGAGCCGAGGTAGACCACCCGGCGGCGGGTGTCCAGCGCCTTGAGGGTGGGCAGCCGTTCGGCGCCGGCGGCGGGGAACAGGCCGTACGGGTTGTCCTCGATCAGCAGCAGTTCCTCCTCGGCGGCCAGGTCGAGCAGCCGTCGCCGCTGCGCCAGGTCCATGCTGACGCCGGACGGGTTGGCGAAGTCGGGCATCACGTAGCAGGCGCGCGGGCGCAACCCCTCGGCCCGGGCGCGGTGCACCTGGGCGCGCAGGTCCGCCAGGTCGATGCCGTCCGGGCCGCCGGTGACCGGGCGCACCGGCAGGTCGACCAGGCGGGCCGCGCCGGTCAGCCCGACGTACGTGGGGGCGACCGCGAGGAGCACGTCCCGCGGCCCGGCCCGCAGCGCGCGCAGCACCAGGAACATGGCCTCCTGGCAGCCGACGGTCACCACGATCGCCTCCGGGTCGACGGTGAGCTGCTCGTCGACGGCCAGGTTGCGGGCGATGAGGTGGTGCACGACGCCCTTGGTCCGGCCGTACTGGAGCAGCGTCCGGTCGACCTGCGCGCGGCTCAGGCCCAGGTCGTCGGCGAGGTGCCGGCGGAAGGCATCCAGGTGCTCGTGCAGCACCGTCGAGTCGAAGTACTCCTCGTACGGCCGGCCGGCGGCGAGCGACACCGCGTCCGGGTAGTGCTGCGCCACCTCGTTGAGGAAGTTCATCGAGTTCAACGCGGGGTCGTCCACGCTCGGGTGCAGGGCCGAGACGGCCAGGTCCACCGACTCCACGTCAGCCTCCGGTCAGGGTGCGCAGCTGGCGGGCGGCGGCCGGGTCGACGCAGCCGCTGAGGATCAACGCGTCGCGCAGCTCGGCGGCGAGCAGCGCCAGCGCCGCCTCGGCGCCGGCCCGCCCGCCCGCCGCGAGGGCCCAGAGCATCGGCCGGCCGACCAGCACGCCGGCCGCGCCGAGGGCGAGGGCGCGCAGCACGTCCGTGCCGCCGCGCACGCCGCTGTCGAGCAGCACGGCGCAGCGCTCCCCCACGGCGGCGACCACCTCGGGCAGCACGGCCGCGCTGCCCGGTGCGCCGTCGAGCTGCCGGCCACCGTGGTTGGAGACCACCACGGCGTCGACGCCGACCTCCGCGGCGCGGGCCGCGTCGCGCGGGTCCAGGATGCCCTTCACGAGCAACGGCACGGGGGTACGCTCCCGCAGCCACTCCAGGTCGGCCCAGCTCAGTGCGGGGGCGAAGACCGCGCCGGTGTGCACGGCCACCGCGGACACCCCGGGGGTGCCCTGGTGGGCCAGGTCGTCCCGGCCGCCGGGCAGGTTCGCCGCCGTGACGTGGGGCGGCAGGGCGAAGCCGTTGCGCACGTCGCGCAGCCGCCGGCCGAGCACGGGCACGTCGACGGTGACCATCAGCCCGGCACAGCCGGCGGTCAGCGCCCGGTCCACCAGGTCGGCGACCATGGCACGGTCGCGCAGCCAGTAGAGCTGGAACCAGACGGTGCCGCCGACCGCGGCGACCTCCTCGATGGGCGTGCTGGCCAGGGTGCTCGCCACGTAGGGCACGTCGGCCGCGCGGGCCGCCGCCGCGAGGCCCACCTCGCCGTCGGGGTGCAGCAGTTTCTGGTACGCCATGGGCGCGACCGCCACCGGCAGGGCGAACCGGCCGCCGGGCAGCGGCGCCCCGGTGGCCGGGACGTCGACCCCGGCCAGCATCCGGGGCAGCACGGCCACCCGGTCCAGGGCGGCCCGGTTCGCGGCGAGGGTGGTCTCGGCGCCGCTGCCGCCGGCCACGAAGTCCCACACCTCGGCGGGAAGCACGGCCCGCGCCAGGTCGGCGAAGTCCGCCAGGCTCGCCGGCCCCACGGCCGTCGTCCCGGGGTCAGCCATGGTCCGGCCCGCCCGTCGCCGGGCCGGCTGCCGCGGCGGCCGGGGTGAGCCCGAACCGTGCCCGCAGGAAGGCGGCAGCCTGTTCCTGGGCGCGCCGGCCCGCGTCGAACACCCCGGGCATGGCGAAGAAGCCGTGAACCATGCCGTCGTACCGGGTCGCCTCGGTGGGCACGCCGGCCTCGGCGAGCCGTTCGGCGTACCGCTCGCCCTCGTCGCGCAGCGGGTCGTGCTCGGCCGTGACGACCAGCGCCGGGGGCAGGCCGGCGAGGTCCTCGGCGAGCAGCGGCGAGGCGAGCGGGTGGGCCGCGTCGCCCGGGTCGGCCAGGTAGTGCCCGCGGTACCACTCGACCGAGTGCCGGTTGAACAGCAGCGGGTCCTCGTCGCCGGCCGGCGCCCGGCGGGGCCGCTGGTCGGTGTTCGGGTAGACCAGCACCTGGGCGGCGAGCCGGGGACCGCCGTCGGCGCGGGCCAGCAGGGTCACCGCGGCGGCCAGGTTGCCGCCGGCGCTGTCCCCGCCCACCGCCAGCCGGTCCGGGTCGATCCGGAACTCGTCGGCATGCCCGGCCAGCCGGCGCAGCGCCGCGTGGCAGTCGTCCACGGCGGCCGGGAAGCGGTGCTCGGGGGCCAGCCGGTAGCCGACGGTCACCGTCTGGCAGCCGGCGAGGTTGACCAGCCGGCGGCAGATGCCGTCGGCCGTGTCCACGCTGCCGAGCGTCCAGCCGCCGCCGAAGAACCACACCAGGGTGGGCAGCGGGCCGTCCCCGGCCGGCCGGTGGATGCGCACCGGCAGCGGCCCGTCCGGGCCGGGGACCTGCGTGTCGCGTACCTCGTGCACCGGCTCGACCGCGCCGGCGCCGGCGCGGATCGCGGCGAGGTCGGCGGCGCGGGCCTCCGCCAGGGTCTGGGTGTAGAGGGGCGCGGCACCGGCGGCCGCGCGCGCGGCCCGCCACGCGACCACCTGCGGGTCGAGGGTCATCGGGCCTCCCCCGTGGTGACGAAGAGCTTGTCGATGCCGCGCAGGAAGAGGCTGCCGCTGTAGGAGTAGGGCTGGGTGACCGCCAGCCCGGGGAAGCGGGCGAAGAGCCGGGGCAGGGCGAGCCGGCCCTCCAGCCTGGACACCGCCGAGCCGAGGCAGAAGTGCAGCCCGACGCCGAAGGCGAGCGACGGCGGGCCCGCGCGGTGCGGGTCGAAGCGGTCCGGATCCGGGAAGCGGGCCGGGTCGCGGTTGGCGGCGGCGATCAGCAGCAGCACGTTCTCGTCCCGCCCGACCGGCACGCCGCCCACCTCGGTGTCGTGCGGCGCGGCGCGGGCCAGGAAATGCACCGGGCTCTCCATCCGCAGGACCTCGTCCACGCAGCCCCGGGCCAGCGCGTCGTCGCCGGGCAGCGCGGCGACCACGTCCGGGTGGGCCAGCAGCAGCGGCAGGCCGTTGCTGAACATGTAGACGGTGGTGACGAAGCTGGCGTTGAACAGCACGATGAGGTTGCTGATCAGCTCCTCCTCGGTGAGGTCGACGCCGCCCGCGTCCAGCACCTCGACCAGCCCGCTGATCAGATCCTCACCGGGCTGCTTCCGCCGGTGGCCGAGCAGCTCCCGGTAGTAGCCACGCAGCTCGTCGGCGGCCTGGTTGGCCCGGGCCAGCCGCTCCGGCGTCTTGCCGGCCACGTCCATGTACTCGTCGATCCAGTCGACCCGCTGCCGGTACCAGGCCAGGTCCGCCTCGGGCAGGCCGATGAACTCGGCCATCACGAGCGCCGGGACCGGGTACGCGAAGTCGGCCACGAAATCCACCTCGGCGCCGTCCGCGCCGGCCTCGGCCATCCGGTCCAGCCGGTCGGTGACGATCCGGACGATCACCGGTTCCAGCGCGCCCAGCCGGCGCGGGGTGAACGTCTTGGCGAAGACCGCCCGCATCCGGGTGTGGTCCGGCGGGTTGACGAACATCATCGAGGTGAGGAAGGTGCGCAGGATCTCCTGGTCCTGCCAGCCGGGCGGGGCGCCCTTGTACCAGCCCGGGTCGCGCAGCACCCGGTCGACCAGGTCGTAGCCGCCGGCCACGGCGGTGATGGTGCTGTGCTCGGCCCGCTTCGGGACCGCGCTGACCGGCCCGTGCTCGTGCAGGGCCGCGTACCAGGGGTACGGGTTCTGCCGGCCCTGCTCGCCGTACAGGCCGGTCAGGATCTCGTCGACGTCCACAGTTTCCTCCCCAGGAAAGACGGTGGGGGCGGCGTGATGCCGCCCCCACCGGTGTCACAGACCGAGCAGTCGCAAGGGCACGGCGTCGGCCATCGCCTGCGCGCCGGCGTCGTTCGGGTGGATGTGGTCCCCGGCGTCGTACGCCGGCAGCAGCCGGCTCGGGTGCGTCGGGTCGCGCAGCACGGCGTCGAAGTCGATCATCCCGTCGAACTCCGCCTGGCCGGCGCCGCGCAGCCAGGTGTTGACCGCCTGCCGGGTGGCCTCCTTCTCCGCGGTCCACACCCCCGGGCCGCCGTTGCCCTCGTACGGGGTGATCGTGGAGACCAGGCTGGTCAGCCCGCGCTCCTGGACCTGCCGGTTGAGCTGGCGCAGCGAGGCGATGATGGCCTCCGCGCTGTCGCCGTTCATCCAGATGTCGTTGATGCCCAGGTGGGTGACGACGGTCCGCACCCCGGTCTGCGGGAAGACGTCCTCGTTGAGCCGGGCCAGCGCGTTCGGGCCCAGCTCGTAGTAACCGGGGAAGTCGCCCGCGCCGGGCTCGGTGCCCTCGTGGTTGAGCCGGTTGCCGGAGAGGCTCAGGTTGAGCACGCCCGGGGTGCGCACCTCGGGGCGGGCGTCGATGAGCCGCTTGGCCAGCAGGTCCGGCCACCGCCGGTCGGCGTTGACCGTGCTGCCGTTGCCGTCGCCGATGGAGTCGCCGAGGACGACCACCGAGCCGGGACTGAGCCGGCGTTCCACGTCGACGCCGGACAGGAACATCCAGCAGCAGTTGGGCCGGATGGTGAAGCCGGCGCCGCCGGCCGCGGTGGTGAGGTCGGTGGCGCCGATGAAGTTGGTGACCCGGGACTGCCCGTGGAAGGTGACCGGCCCGGTGAGCACCGGGAAGTACAGGGTGACCACCAGGTCCTCCTGCTCGGCCACCCGGTAGGACAGCGGGTCGCTGAGCAGCTCGGCGCCCTTGTTGATGGTGGCCGAGGATGCGCCCTGGAAGGTCAGCTCACGGACGCTGGCCGGGTCGATGTCGGACAGGTCGTCGGGCGTGGCGGTGTTGGGCCGGGCGACGGTGGCGTGGCCGACCTTGACGGCCTGCTCGCCGTAGAGGTTGGTGAGCCGGACCCGGAGGCGGTCGCCGCCGACCGTGGTCTGCACCGGCATCCGGATGCTCTGGTTGTTCAGGCCGGTGTTGGTCAGGCCGACGGTGTTCCCGCGGGTCACCGCGGCGGCCCAGGTCCCGGCCCACTCCGCGCGCCCGTGCCGGGCGCTGTCGGTGTCGGCGGGGCCGGCGCTCGCGGTGACCGCGGGGGTGCCGGCGATCAGCATCGTTGCGGCGGAAGCTATGACGTGCCATCTCTTCGGGGTCGGCATTGATCCTCCATCGTTGGCAGCCCCGGGGCGCGGCGCGAGCGGCGCCGCCGCCGGGCGATGGACCGGAAACTAACCGTCGACGGTGATGAGCGTCAATCAACCTGATCGACATGATCAAATGTCTTCGGGGTGCCACCGAACGCCGTTCGGGCGCTGTCCTCTGGGGACGCCGGATGCCTAGGCTCGGCAGTGGCGGCGGTGCGGTCGCCGACCCTGGCACCTGCCGTCGCGTCCCGGCTCCGACCCGCCCGGACGCCGCCACGGCGGTCGTCGCGGCACCCCACTCCGGTGCCACCGCCGACCGTCCCCGGACCACGATGGGGGCTGCCCGATGACCGACCGGCCGAACTACGTGCACGAGGCGCTGGACCTGCTCGCCGGGTTCGGCGACCGGGAGGCGCTCGTCGGCGGGGGCCGCCGGCTCACCTACCCCGAGGTCGCCGCCGAGGTGCGCGGCCTGGCCGGCGCGCTGCTGCGCCACGGCGTACGCCCGGGGGACGCGGTGCTCGTGATGCTCGGCAAGACCGTGGACGGGCCGCTGCTCCAGCTCGCGCTGCACCTGCTCGGCTGCCGGAGCATGTGGGTCGCCCCGGTCACCTCCCGGCGGGAGGTCGACGAGTTCGTCGCCCTGGCCCGCCCCGACGCGTTCGTGCACGACCCGCGCGACCCGCTCGGCGCGCGGATCGCGGGCGGGCTGGCCGGCGTACCGGTGCTCTGCCTCGGGCCCGGCGGCGCCGGACCGGACCTCACGGCCACCGGTGGCGAGCCGGCCGACCTGCCCGCCGCGCCGCCCGCGCCGGAGTCGTTCCTGCAGACCAGCGGCACCACCGGCACGCCGAAGCTGGTGCATCACCGGGAGAGCTTCTACCGGCAGATCCTCGCGCTGGCGGCCGACTTCCGGTCGGCCGGGTTCCCGCTCCTGCGGCACCTGTCCCACTCGCCGATGTGGCTGGCCAGCGGCCAGATCACCACCCTGTTCAACCTGTTCACCGGCGGGGTGCTGTTCCTGCGCGAGCAGTGGGACCCGGCCGCGTTCATCCGGACCGTGGACGCCGAGAAGCTCACCTCCACCTTCGTCACCCCGCCGATGCTCTACGAGGTGCTCGACCACCCGGCCCTCGACGGCGCCGACTTCTCCGCCATGTTCATGTTCAACGTGGGCGCCGGGCCCGCCGCGCCCGCCCGGTTGCGCCAGGCGATCGCCCGCTTCGGCCCGTGCCTGCGCATCGTGTACGGGCTCAGCGAGGCCGTGGTCATCTGCGCCCAGCCCGGGCTCACCGAGGACCCGGAGCACCCGGAGCGGCTGCGCTCCTGCGGCCGCCCGTACGGGGACGTGACCGTGGAGATCCGCGACGCCGACGGCCGGACGCTGCCGGCCGGTGTGGACGGCGAGGTGTGGGCGCGGACCAACCTGAGCTTCGCCGGCTACCACGGTCAGCCGGAGCTGACCGCCGAGACGCTGGTCGACGGCTGGGTCCGCACCCGCGACATCGGCCACCTCGACGCCGACGGCTACCTCTACCTGGTGGACCGGCTCCAGGACCGGATCCTCACCCGGCAGCGCAGCTGGCCGATCTACTCCCGCCCGATCGAGGACGTGCTCGCCGCCCACCCCGAGGTTCGCGCCGCCGCGGTGATCGGCGTGCCCGACCCGGTCGCCGGGGAGCTGCCGCACGCGTACGTGGTGCCCGCGCCGGGGGCCACGGTGACCGGGGACGAGCTGATCGCGCTGGTCACCCGGGAGCTGAGCGACACCTGGGCGCCCGGTGCCGTGGAGTTCCTCGACGCGCTGCCGCTCAACCGCTCCGCGAAGGTCGACAAGCGCGCCCTGCGCGCCCGGTACGCCGCCGCCCACCCGGCCGACGCCGAGACGCTGGGCACCGCCATCGGCAGCCCGGCGTGACCCTGCGCCGGGAGCTCTACACGCTGGTCGGCGCCGACCTGCTGTCCAACCTGGGCACCCGGATCTCGGTGGTGGCGATCCCCTGGCTGGTGCTGGAGACCACCGGCAGCCCGACCCGGATGGGCCTGGTCGCGGCGGCGGAAACCCTGCCGTACATGCTCTCCAGCGCCCTGGCCACCCCATGGGCGGACCGCTTCGGGGTACGCCGTACCTCGGTCGCCGTGGACGCGGCCAGCGCGGCCGCCATGGCGGTCGTGGCGCTGGCGCCCTGGCTCGGGTTCGGCACGCTGCTCGTGCTGGTCGCCGTGGCCGGCGGGCTGCGCGGCATCGGCGACCGCGTCAAGCACGTGCTGTTCAAGCCGGCCGCCGAGCGGGCCGGGGTGCCGCTCATCCGGCTCACCTCCGCCTACGACGGGCTGGCCCGGGGCATGACGCTCTTCGGCGCGGTGCTCGGCGGGCTGCTCATCGACTGGGTGGGAGTGACCCGGGCGATCTGGATCGACGCGGCCACCTTCGCGGCGTGCGCGCTGGTGATCGGGCTGCTGGTCCGGCCGCCCGCGCCCGCCCAGCCGGCGCCCCGGGAGAGCTACCTGCGGGCGCTGCGCGGCGGCTTCGCCTACCTGCGCACCGACCGCACCCTGCTGACCATGCTGGTCGTCGTCTCCGCGTCCAACATGTTCGCCAACGCCAGCGTCGCCGTGTGGATCCCGCTCTGGGTGGACCGGGTGCTGGGCGACCCGGCCGGGTTCGGCCTGCTGCTGGGGGTGTTCTCCGCCGGCGCGCTGCTGGGCAATCTGCTCTTCACCGTGGCCGGCACCCGGCTGCCCCGGCGGTCCACGTTCGCGCTGGGGCTGGCGCTCAGCGGCGCGCCCCGGCTGCTCGCCCTGGCGCTCAGCGACGACCTCGTGGTGGTGCTCGTCGTGACCTTCGTATCCGGCATCGCCATCGCGGCGGTGAACCCGCTGCTCGGCGCGGCCCTCTACGAGCGGGTGCCGGAGTCGTTGCAGACCCGGGTGCTCGGCATCTCCGGCTCGGTGGCCTTCCTCGGCCTGCCCGTCGGGGCGCTGCTCGGCGGCTGGTCGGTGGCGGTCCTCGGGCTGACCCCCGCGCTGCTGGTGATGGCGGTGACCTGCCTGGTGTTCACGCTGGCGCCGCTGCTGGTGGCCCGCCCGCCGGCGGACCGGCCGGCGGCGGAACCGGTGGCCTCCACCCCGGCCTGACCCGTTGCACCCGGCGCCGCCCGGTCCCCGTCGCACCAGCCCGGTGCGGGCCCGCGCCGGCACGGTCAGCGGTAGCTGAGCTGCACCACGCCGTTGCCGAACCGCCGCTCGGTGATCAGGTCGAGGTCGAGGCGGGCGCCGGCCGGGAAGAGCGGCCGACCCGCGCCGAGCACGACCGGCATGACGTAGAGCCGCCACTCGTCGACCAGGCCGTGCCGGGCGAAGGCGGCGGCCAGCTCGGCGCCGCCGAGGGCCATGTCGCCGCCCGGCTGCTCCTTGAGCGCCCGCACCTCCTCGGGGACGACCTCGCGCACCACCGTCGAGTTCCAGTCGGCGCGGGCCAGGGTGCGCGAGTAGACGAACTTCGGCATGTCCCGCCAGATGCCGGCGAACTCGCGCTCCGGCGGCGTGGCGGCCGGATCCTGGTCGGCGGTGGGCCAGTACGACGCCATCAGCTCGTAGTTGCGACGGCCGTCGAGGAAGGCGGACATGCCGCGCAGGTCGTCGTTGAAGTGCTGGTGCAGCTCCTCGTCGACCCGGTGCCAGCTCAGGTCGCCGCCCGGCCCCTCGAAGTAGCCGTCGAGGGAGATCGACAACGCCACGATGATCCTGCGCATCCCACTCCGATCGGGTCGGCGGACGGTTCCGCCAGTCTGCCAGGATCTCCGGCCGCGCACGGTGACCCGGCGAGGCGGGATGCCGCGGGGCCGGCGGGACGGGCGCCGGTGTCGGTGGGTCGGCGTAGGGTCGGCCCATGGCCACCTGGGACGAGGTCCGGCGGATCGCGCTCGCCCTGCCGGAGACCACCGAGCGGGGTTCGCACGACGACCTGCCCGCCTGGCGGGTGCGCGACAAGCTCTTCGTCTGGGAGCGGCCACTGCGCCGCGCCGACCTCGACGCGCTGGGCGACGCCGCGCCCGACGGCCCGATCCTCGGCGCCCGCGTGCCCGACCTGGGCGCCAAGGAGGCGCTGCTCGCCGACGATCCCGGGGTCTACTTCACCACGCCGCACTTCGAGGGCTACCCGGCGGTGCTGGTCCGGCTCGACCGGATCGGCGTCGAGGAGCTGACCGAGCTGGTCACCGAGGCGTGGCACGCGCGCGCCCCGAAGCGGCTGGCCGCGGCCCACCGGGCGGAGGCCGGATGACCGGGCCGGTGGCCGGCATCGTCTTCGACATGGACGGCACGCTCATCGAGTCGCACGAGGTGGTGCCCGCCGCCTACCGCGCCGCCGTGCTGGCCGGCGGCGGGCCGGAACGCACCGACGCCGAGGTCATCGCGGGCTACTCGCTCGGCTCGCCGGCCGACCTGCTGACGCACCTGCTGGGGCGGCCGGCCACCGACGCCGACCTGGCCACCTACCACGCCGAGCTGGCCGCGCTCGCCGAGCGGGTCACGGTCTACCCCGGGGTGGCGGAGGTGCTCGCCGAGGTCGCCGACCGGGTGCCGGTGGGCCTGTTCACCGGCGCGAGCCACCGGGCGGCGCAGATCCTGCTCGACCGGGTCGGCCTGCTCGGCCGTTTCCGGGTGGTCCTCGGCGGCGACCAGGTGGCCCGCCCCAAGCCGGCGCCCGACGGCGTGGAGCTGGCCTGCCGGCGACTGAGCGTGGCACCGGGCCGCGCCGCGTACGTGGGTGACTCGCCGTTGGACCTGCGGGCCGCCCGGGACAGCGGCGCCGTGGCGGTCGCCGCGGCCTGGGGCCACCAGTACGACCCGACGGAGGCGGCCGACCTCAGCGCGGCCCGGCCCGGGGACCTGCTGGCCCTGCTCGGCTGACCGGTGCCGCGCGACCGGCCCCGGAATGCCCGCGCGAGCGGGCCGCGGCGCTCAGGGCGCGGCCGGATCGGGATGGGCCGGTTCCGGCGCGCCGTCGAGGGCCAGGCGCACGGCGTCCTCGGGCGTGGCCGTGTGGACCGGCCCGGGGACGGGATCGCCATGGGCGTCGAGGATCCGCCAGCCGCCGAGCACCACCACCGGGATCCCGCCGCGCCGCATCGCCAGCGCGACCTCGCTGAGCGTCCCCCAGGAGCCGCCCACGGCGATCACCGCGTCCGCGCTCCACACCAGGATCGCGTTGCGGGCCTGGCCCATGTTGGTCACCAGCGAGGCGGACAGCTCGACGGGGGCGGGGGCTGTGCCGTCGTCGGGGCGTACCCCGATGACCAGGCCGGCGCGGTCGCAGACGCCGGCGGCGACCGCGGCCATCACCCCACCGCCCCCGCCGCAGAGCACGGTGACCCCGCGCTCGGCGAGCAACTCCCCCACCCGCCGGGCCCGGGCCCGTTCCTCCGGCGTCGCCTCCGCCGGTCCGCACACCGCCACCTGCACCCCGCCATTGTTCCCGGTTCGCGGGCGTCGGCCTCATGATCGACGGATCCGGTACGGCTGGGTTAGCGTGCGGGCATGGGATCGACGGTGACCGAAGCGACGGATCCGTGGTGCCTGCGCCCGGGTGAGGCCGGCGAGCTGTTGCGGGGGCACCCGTGGCGGCGGTTCGTGGTGCTGGGCGACAGCGTGGCCGAGGGCATGTGCGAGCCGGTCGACGGCTACCCGGACCTCCAGTGGGCCGACCGGATCGGCGCCGAACTGCGCGCCGTACGCCCCGAGTTGGCGTACCGGAACCTCGGGCGGCGCGGGCTGCGGGCGCACGAGGTGCGGGCGACCCAGTTGGCGCCGGCGCTGGAGTTCGCGCCGGACCTGGCGCTGGTGGTGTGCGGCGGCAACGACGCGTTCCGGCCCGCGTACGACCCGGCGGCGGTGGACGCCGACCTGACCGCGATGGTCACCGCGCTCCAGGGCGCCGGGGCGGACGTCATCACGGTCGGCATGTTCGACGTGTCGCACAGCCCGGCCGTGCCCGAGCCGCTGCGAGCTGGCCTCCGTGAGCGGATGCGTCAGCTTTCAGTCCACACCGGGCGGCTGGCGGAACGGCTCGGCACGCTGCACGTGCACCTGACCGACCACCCGCTCGTCGCGGATCCGTCGCTCTACAGCGGCGACGGCCGGCACGGCAGCGCCCGCAGCGACGCGGTCGCCACCGCGGAGACCCTCCGGGTGCTCGGCAGCCACCTGCGCGCACAAGCCTGATCGACGGGTCAGCGTCGTCGATGGAGATCCCCTACAGTCGTCCGCACCCTGTCGACCGGAGGACCCGCATGGTTGAGCACGAGACGACGGCCTTCCGGACGTCCCCGGCACGGATGGCCGGACTGCTGCTGCTGCTCGGCGTCGTGGCCTGGGTGATCGCCCAGACCGTGTTCGCCCTCGTGGCCCGGCGGCCGCCGGCCGACCTGTCCGGCACGGCCGGCTCGGGTGTGGTCTTCGTGGTCGCCTTCACCGCCCTGTCGTTCGTCTTCCACCGGCGCAACTGGCCGGCGGTCGACGTCACCGACGCGGGGCTGGGCCTGGCCGACAAGGGGCGGGGGGTCGTCCTCCCGTGGCAGGCGATCGAGTCGGCGGTGATCCGACACGTCGGTCCGCTCGCCACCCTCCGGGTCACGCTGCGCCCGGAGGCGGTCCCGCCCGCCGCCACTCTGCGGCCCCGCGTACGCGCCGGCCGGCCGGAATACCGGGTCCACATCGGTGTGCTCCGCCCCTCGACGAAGGCCCTGCGCGCGGCGCTCGCCCGCCAACTGCCCGCCCCCACCGCAACCTGACCCGCCCGACACCTGCCCCCGCCCCGCGAGGGGGTCAGGGTGGGTCGGTGGTGAGCAGGCCGGTCAGGAGGCTGCGCAGGGTGCGTTCGAAGAGGTCGCGGTCGGGCGGGGTGGACGGGGGTTCGGCGAACGCGGCGGCCAGGTGCGGGTACGCCGCCAGGTCGACGTGGTCGAAGGTGACCGTGCCGGCGGCCGCCGCGCTGCGGGCGAAGAGCGAGACCACGCCGGTGACCATGGCGATAGCTTCGAACTTCGCGGCGACCCCGGCCCGGACCGGTTGCAGCAGGCGCAGGCAGGCGTCGAAGTGGGCGAGGGTGTTGGGCCCGGGGACGGTGGGCCGGGCGATGGCGTCGGGCAGCCACGGGTGGCGCAGGTAGAGCGCGAGTTGGCGACGGGCCAGCAGGAGGAACTGGTCCAGCCAGGTTCCGCCGTCCGCCGGGTACGGCCGCAGCTCCCCCACGCACCGGTCGACCATCAGGTCGAGCAGGTCGTCCCGGGAGGACAGGTGCCGGTAGAGCGAGCCGGCGGCCATCCCGAGCGCCCCGGCGACCGCGCGCATCGACACGGCGCCCAGCCCGTCGGCGTCGGCCAGCGCGACGGCGGCGGCGACGATCTCGTCGCGGCTGTGCGTCGGGGCGGGGCCGCGGGCGCCGCGCTGCGGCCGGGTCCAGATCGACCGTCCGGCGGAGTCGCCGTCGGCCGGATTCCTCGGTGCGCCGGTCACCACACCACTGTAAACTGCAAACAGCGTTCGCGGTTTCGCGGGGTAGGAGGGAGCAGCCATGGAGCGGATCACGGCACCGGACGGCGCGGGGATCGTCCTGCACTCGAGGGGCAGCGGCCCGGATCTCGTGCTGGTGCACGGGGGCGGGGTCACCATCCACGAATACCGTCGGCTCGTTGCGCGGCTCGCCGACCGGTTCACCGTCCACCTGTACAACCGGCGGGGCCGTGCGGACGCCGCGCCCCGGCGCGAGCCGTACACGGTGGAGCAGGAGATCGACGACCTCGGGGCGGTGCTCGCACACACCGGCGCCCGCCGGGCCATCGGGCACAGCTACGGCGCGTTCGTCGTCCTCCGGGCGGCGCTCCGGCTGCCGCTGGACCGGATCGCGCTCTACGACCTGCCGCTCCGCCTGGCCGGCCACGGCCTGCCGACCGCGTTCCTCGACCCGGCCGAGGAGGCGATCCGGGCCGGGAACCCGGCACGGGCGCTGGCGATCGTGGGGGCGGGCGTCAACCCGCACTCACCCGCGTCGCGGCTGCCCCTCGTCGTGCGTACCGCGATCTGCCGGGCGTTCCTGCGCACCGAGGTCGGGCGGACGATGGGCAGCCTCGTGGGGATGACGCTGGCCGAGTCGCGGCAGGTGCAGGCGCACGAGGGACCGGCCGAGGAGTACGCGGGGATCGCCGCCGAGGTGCTGCTGGTCAGCGGCGCCAGGGCCGCCCCCTACTTCACCGAGATCAACGATCTTCTGGCCGCCGCCCTCCCCCGGGCCCGGACCCTGTTGATCCCGGGCAGCGCCCACAACGGCATCGCCGTAGCCCCGCCGAAGCTCGTCGACCCCATCGCGGCCTTCTTCACCACCCCCACCGCACCCGCCACTCAGCGTTGACCAAGAGGTCTGCGTCAGGAATCCCGGCGCGGCGAGACGCAAACTTCTTGATCAACGCGGCGGCGGGGGGCGGAGAGGGAGGGGGGCGGGGGTCAGGTGGTCAGGAGGATGCCGGTCATGAGGACGCCTCTGGCCAGGTTGAGGACCTCCTCGCAGCCGGGGTAGCCGACGCGCGCCAGGGCGCCGGAGCCCGTTCTGCCGAACAGGTACGGGGCGAGGCTGTAGGGGACCTCGGCGGTGACCGTCTCGCCGGTCTCGATCTGCACGAAGTCCATGGCCACCCGGTCGGCCACGTGGTAGCGCTGGAGGATGTTGCCGCCCGCGTCGATCGCCGCACGGACCCCGTCCTCCCAGGCCACCGGGCTCATCTCCCGGCCGATCAGCACCCCGTGCCCGGCCGAGCCGCCGGCCGGCTTGGCGACCAGGTCGGCCTGCTCGGCCAGGGCGCGGTCGAGCTGGTCGGCGGTGAGCGCCACGGTGTGCGGGACGTACCGGCGGATCAGCGCCCGGTCGGCCTCGGGCAGCAGGTCCAGGTCGGCCCAGAGCCAGGCGTAGTTGAGCTTGTTGCTGAGCAGCCAGGCGGCGCTGCTGACGAACATCGGCAGCGTGCCGGCCGCGAGGGCGCCGGCCACCGCGTCCAGGCCGGAGCTGGGAGTGACCCGGTTGGGCACGAAGAGCCGGAACAGCGCGTCGACCGGGGCGCCGCCGACCACGAGCCGGCGGTGCTCGTCCAGGGCGGCGGTGCGGACCGGCGCGATGACCAGGTCGATGCCGAAGCGCGCGGCCTGGTCGGCGAGCGGCGACAGGATCCGGATGAACGTGTCGGGGTCGTCCAGGCCCGGGTACTCGGCGTCGAAGTCCATGAGCAGCGCCACCCGGGCGCCGGCGGGCAGGCCGAGGGTGTCGCGGATGGCCACGAACCGCTGGTCGAGCAGGGACGGTGCGGGCCGGACCGGCAGCCCGTCGAGCAGGCCGTGCTCGCGGTAGAGCTCGGCGTACCGGTAGATGACCGTGTCGGCGTCGAAGCCGCCGCCCAGGCTGCTGTCGATGTTGTACTCCACGATGCACGGCACGCCGCCGGAGAACAGCACGTCCGGCCGGTACGCGGCCAGCAGTCCCTCGTGCAGCGGCTCGTCCTCGTCCAGCAGCCGGGTCTCCCCGGCCGGCACGTCGAGCAGCCGGCGCAGGTCCCCGGCGGTGCGGGCGCGCCGCCGGCACGCCTCCAGGATGAGCTGGGCGATCCGGTCGCAGACCTCGTTCAGCTCGCGGAACGCGTCGGCCGTGAGCACCGGGGGCCGAGCCAGCCGCCACTGCTTGTTGTACGTGGCCCGGCCGTGGAAGATCTTCTCCCAGGCGCCGGCGCCGGCCGCCACCATCGCCGCACGGGTCGGCTCGGGCAGGTCGGTCCACGCCTGCCCGGCGGGCGGCCACGGGTAGTTCGGGTCCATCGTTCATCCGTCCTTACAGGTCAGTTGGATGGCGGCGGTGAGCTGGTCGCGGCCGGGCTGCACGGCCCGGTCCAGGGCGGGCGCGAAGGGCAGCACGGCGCCGTCCGGTCGGGTGACCCGGCGGGGCGGCGCGGCGAGCGGGACCCGCTCGACGACGGTGGCGATGATCTCCCCGGCGATCCCGCAGGACCGGTTGGAGTCGTCCACCACCACGAGGCGCCCGGTGCGGGACACCGAGTCGAGCAGCCCGTCCCAGTCGAACGGATACAGCGTGCGCGGGTCGAAGACCTCCACCGAGACCTGGCCGGCCAGTTCGTCGGCGACGGCCAGGGCCTCGTGCACCAGGTGCCCGACGGCGACCACCGTGACGTCCGTGCCCGGGCGGCGCACCACGCCCCGCCCCAGCGGCACCGGGGCGAGGTCGGTGACGTCGGCCCGCACGTCGAGGGCCCCGGCGGGGGCGAACACCACCACCGGGTCGTCGCAGCGGATCGCCGACACCAGCAGCCCGTACGCGTCGGCCGGGGTGGCCGGCACCACGGTGGTGACCCCGACGTGGGCGAAGAGGCTGTACGGGTGGTCGGAGTGCTGCCCGGCCCAGCCGGTGCGGGAGCCGGAGCCGGGCACCAGGTAGGTGACCGGCACCGCGCACTGGCCGCCGGTCATCAGCGGGAACTTGTGCGCGTGGTTGACGATCTGCTCGAAGACCAGGAAGAGCAGCGACGGGATCTGGAACTCGATGACCGGGCGTGCCCCGGCCAGCGCGGCGCCGGTGGCGAAGCTGGTGAACGCCTGCTCCGACAGGGGCGTGTCGAGGACCCGCTCCGGGCCGAACTTCTTGAACAGGCCGGTGGTGACGTTGGCGGCGGCCACCCGGATGTCCTCGCCGAGCAGGATGACCGACTCGTCGCGGGTCATCTCGTCGGCGAGCGCCCGGGTGAGCGCCCTGCGGTAGGAGAGCCGGGGCATCAGCCACCTCCGGTCCGGGCGGTGAGCCCGCTGGCGTACAGGTGGTCGAGGGCGGTGGCGGGATCGGGCGCCGGGCCGGCCAGCGCGAAGTCCACCGCCGCGGCGAGGGTGGCCTCGACCTCGGCGTCGACCGCCGCACGGGCCGCGGCGGGCAGCCGGTCGCCCTGGATGAGCACCGGGTCCCGGAGGCGCGCGGCGGCCACCTCCTCGGGCGGGCGGTAGTCGAGGCGTACCCGGTGTTCGAAGGTGTGGTGGGCGTCGAACCGGTAGGTGCGGGCCTCGACCAGCTCGGGGCCGCCGCCGGCGCGCATCCGCGCGACGGCGGCGGCCGTGGCCTCGCGTACCTTCTCGGGGTCCTGGCCGTCGACGGCGGTGGCCGGCATGCCGAAGGCGGCGGCGCGGCCCGCGATGGTGCCGGCGACCGCGCCCTCGACCGGCATGGTGGTGGCGTAGCCGTTGTTCTCGCAGACGAAGAGCACCGGCACCCGCCAGAGCGCGGCCAGGTTGAACGCCTCGAGGAGCATCCCCTCGTTGACCGCGCCGTCGCCGAAGAAGGTCGCCCCGACCACGTCGTCGCCGCGCCGCCGGCGCGCCCACACCGCTCCGGTGAGGATCGCGCCGGCGGCCCCGACGATGGCGTTGGCGCCGAGCACCCCGACGCCGAAGTCGGCGGCGTGCATCGACCCGCCCCGGCCCCGGTTGAGCCCGGTGACCCGGCCGCACAGCTCGGCGAGCATCCGGGCCGGGTCGGCGCCCTTGGCCAGCACATGCCCGTGCCCGCGGTGGGTGCCGGTCACCAGGTCCGCGCCCCGCAGCGCCGCGCAGACCCCGGCGGCGACGCCCTCCTGGCCGAGGTACGGGTGGATGCCACCGACGATCTCCCCGGCGTCGACCAGCTCGATCGCCCGCTCCTCGAAGCGGCGGATGAGCCGGACCGTCCGGTAGAGGCCGGCCGGGTCGGGACCGGTCACGCCGGGCGGCCCTCCTTGATCGCGGCCAGGATGCCGTCCCAGAGCCGCGCCCGGGCGGCGAGCGCGTCGTTGACCGTGTCGGCGCACTCCTGCCACTTGCCGTCGTCGTCGCCGCACAGGTCGGCGAGCATCTGCATGGCCATCGGGGTGTGCTGCTCGCCGTCGACCTCGATGTGCCGCTCCAGGTAGTCGACGAACGTGTTGAGCCGGTTGCTGCGCTCGTTGACCGCGACGACCTGGGTGAACATCTCCGGGATGAGGTCCTCCCGGCCGAAGGCGAAGGCCGCCGCCTGGCAGTGCACCGGGGTGCTCTCGATGATCCGCCAGGTGGTGGCGGCGAACGCGGCCGACGGCGCGGGCACGCCCGCCTCGGCCAGCGCCCCGGTGACCGGCCGGCCGGCGCGCAGCAGGTCGACCAGCCGGTCCACGGCACCGGTGTCCGCGCCGGCCTCCCGCATGCCCCGCACGTACAGCTCGAAGTGGCTGATGTAGCCGTCGCCCAGCTCGTCGCTCTCCTCGACCATGACGATGTCGTTGATGAGGCGGCGGCTGCCGGTCGGGCCGGTGGGGATCCACGGGACGGTCACGCAGGTGAGCTGGCGCTGCAACGACTTCAGCAGCGACATGAAGTCCCACACCGCGAAGACGTGGTGCTCCATGAAGGTGACCAGCGCCTCGTGGGTGTCCAGGTTGGCGTAGAGCGGGTGCTTGACCACCACGTCGCGGCGGTCGGTCACCGCCCGCTCCAGCCGCTCGATGCCCGGGTGCGTCCTCCCCCAGTCGTACCGTGACATGTCAGCCTCCCTGCGGGGCGCGGTCGCGCCAGATGACGGGACAGAACTCGGGGTCCGCGTAGTCCGGCCGGCCGTCGGGGGTGCGGCGGACCAGCACGTCGTGGTTGTACGCGGCGAGGGTGCCGTCGGAGAGCGGATACTCCCGCCAGGCGTTGGCGCCGTCCTGCAGGTGCAGCGAGATGGCCTGGCGGGGGCGACCGCTGACGTTGGCGCCGCTGCCGTGGTAGACGCGGCAGTGGTGGAAGCTCATGTGCCCCTTCGGGATCACCATGGGCACCTTGCGGATCTCCGCCCCGTTGTGGGCGGCGTTCTCGGCGAGCATCTCCTCCAGCTGGTCGCGGTCCCGGTCGGCGAAGTGCCGCACCACGGTGTCGTCCGCGCCGACCTCCCGCCAGCGGTGCGAGCCGTCGACGATGGTGATGGTGCCCATCTCCTCGCCACAGTCGTGGAACGGGATGAACGCGGTGAGCATGTTCTCCGAGGAGGAGGACGCCCAGTAGTGCTTGTCGAAGTGCCACGGCACGATGTTGGACGGCTCGCCGGAGATCGGCGGCTTGTGGATGAGGGTGGACTGGAAGATCCGGATCTCGTCGGCCCGCGCGAGCCGGGCGGCGACCGCGCCGATCAGCGGCTTGCGCAGGATCCGGCCGATGGCGTCGTGCTCGTGGTGCACGTAGTCGTTGTGCCGCTGCACGTCGCCCTTGGCGGGCTCCCAGTAGGCCAGCTTCGGCGGGCGGACGGGCAGCCGCCGGTCCCGCTCCCCGGCGTAGTAGCGGTCGGTCGCGGCGGCGAGGGTGTCCACCTCGTCGTCGGTGAGCAGCTTCCTGCTCAGGTACCAGCCGTGTTCGGCGTAGTGCCGCACGTCCTCGTCGGACGGCAGCAGCGCCTGCTCCTCGGCGGTCAGTGCCGGATGTGTCGTGGTCATGCCCGAACCCCTCCTGCCGTACCGGCCGCGGCGGCGGGGGTCGCCCCCGCCGCGGCGAGCTCGCGTTCCTTGGCCTCGTAGAGCGCCTTGATGTTGCCGCTGCCGAAGGTGCGCGCCCCGCGCCGCTCGATGACTTCGAGGAAGAGGGTGCGGCGCACGTGCATCGACTCGGTGAAGATCTGCAGCAGCTGGCCGTCGTGGTCCGAGTCGACCAGGATGCTCAGGTCGCGCAGCCGGTCCAGCGGCGCGTCCACCTTGCCGACCCGCCGTTCCAGGTCGTCGTAGTAGGCGCCCGGGGTGCCCGCGAAGCGCACCCCCCGGCCGGCGAGGGCGCCGACCGCCGTGACGATGTCGTCGGTGCGCAGCCCGAGGTGCTGCACCCCGGCACCGGCGTGCCAGCGCAGGAAGTCCTCGATCTGCCCCGGCCGCCGGCCGGTGTCCGGCTCCAGCAGCACGAGGGTCACCCGCCCCGACGGGCTCTGCACCACCTTCGAGTTCATCGCCTGCCCGGCGACCTCGATGTGCTCCTCGAAGATCTGCGCGAAGCCGAAAACCTTCTCGTAGTGCCCGATCGTCTCGTCGAGCTGGCCCGGCGGCACGCAGACCGCCAGGTGGTCGATCTCGGCGAGCAGCGGGCGGTCGCCGCCGCCGGGAACCTCCTCGATCGCACCGGGCAGGAACCGCGTCCGGTCGCCGCGCCGCTCGACCAGGCGGTGCAGCACGTCGCCGAAGCCGCCGACCTCGGCGGTCACCACCTCGGCGTCCGCGCCCGTGAAGGTGCGCGGCCCGGTCACCCCGGTCGCACCCCGGGCCACCAGCTCCGCGTACGCCCCGGCGGCGTCGTCGACCTCCAGGGCCACCACCGCGATGCCGTCGCCGTGCCGGTGCACGTAGGTCGACGCCGGGTGCTCGGCGGTCAGCCCGCTGGTGAGCACCATCCGGATGTCGGCCTGTTCGAGCAGCAGCGAACGCTGCCCGGCCAGCCCGGTCTCCGGGCCGCCCTGGCCCCGCAGCCGGAAGCCGACGGCGGTGTCGAAGTAGAAGGCGGCCTGGCGGGCGTCTCCCACGTACAGCTCGATGTGGTCTATGCCATTGATGTCCATAGGTAGCCTTTCCCCCTGTTCCCCCCGTGACTGCGACCCGGGCGTCCGCCCGGGGTCAAGTCCGATCAGTTCCGGCGCAGCAGCAGGCTGACGTTCTGGCCGCCGAACCCGAACGAGTTGGTCAGCGCGTGGTCGGCCCGGGTGGCCCGGGGCGCGGCGCGGACGTGGTCCGCGTCGCAGTCCGGGTCCGGGTCGTCCAGGTGGTAGGTGGGCGGGAGCAGCCCGCGCCCGAGGGCGAGGGCGGTGGCCGCCGCCTCCAGCACGCCGGAGGCGCCGAGCAGGTGCCCGGTGAGCGCCTTGGTGGAGCTGACCGGCACCCCGCCGGCGCCGAACACCTCGGCGAGCGCGGTGGTCTCGGCGATGTCGCCGAGCCTGGTGCCGGTGCCGTGCGCGTTGACGTAGCCGACGTCGGCCGGCGTCACTCCCCCGCCGGCCAGCGCCCGGCGCATGCAGGCGGCCGCCCCGGCGCCGTCCGGCCGGGGCGCGGTCGGGTGGTGGGCGTCGATGTTCACCCCGTAGCCGGCCACCTCGGCGTAGCCGGTCACCCCCCGGGCGGCGGCGTGCTCGGCGCGTTCCAGCACCAGCAGCGCCGCCCCCTCGGCGAGCACGAACCCGTTGCGCCGCTTGTCGAACGGGCGGCTGGCCTCGGTGGGCTCGTCCCAGCCCCGGGCCAGGGCCCGGGCGTTGCCGAAGGTGTCGGCGAAGGTCGGGAAGAGCGGCGCCTCGCTCGCCCCGCAGAGCACCACGTCAGCCTCGCCGGCCCGGATGAGGCGTACCCCGTCGGCCACCGCCTGGGCGCCGGAGGCGCAGGCCGTGCCCACCGCGGAGCTGTAACCCCGGATGCCGTGGGCGATGGCGATCCGGGCCGACGGCATGTTCGGCAGGATCCCGGTGAGCAGGTACGGGCTGACCGCCGCCCGGCCCCGCGCGGCGCGGGCCAGGACCTGACTCTCCAGCGTGGACATTCCGCCGACGCCGCCGACGATGACCCCGATCCGGTCCGGGTCGACGTCGCGCCCCACCTCGATGCCGGCGTCAACGAGCGCCTCGGCCGCGGTGATCAGGGCGAGCAGCACGACCCGGTCGAGCACCTTCGTCTCCGGGCCGGACGCGACGCTGCGCGGGTCGATGTCCGGCAGGATCCCGGCCACCTCGAGGCTGTCCCGCGCCGGGTGCCCCTCGGGCGGCCGGCGCAACCCGGACCGGCCGGTGGTGAGCGCCGTGAACGTCTCCTCGACGCCCCGGCCGGCCGGGGTGAACAGCCCCATGCCGGTGACGACGGCGCTCATGACGGGGCCTCGGCGAGGTAGCGCTCGCGCAGCGCCACCTTGCGGACCTTGCCGGTCACGGTGACCGGGATGTCCTCGGCGCGCACCGGCACCACCCGGCGCAGGGTGGCGGCCAGGTCCGGCCCGATCGCGGCCCGGATCCGCGCCGTGCGGTCCTCGGCCGGGTCCGCCCCGGCCGCCAGCTCCAGCAGCACGTCCGTGACGACTGCTCCGGGTCGTGGCGTGGCGTCGGACATGCCGGGCCGGAGTGGTCGTCCGCCTTCGTCGTCCTCCTTGACGATCACCACGGTGCAGTCGGTGACGTCGGCGCAGGCGGCGAGGATCCGTTCCTCGGACAGCGCCGTGAAGAACCGCTTCCCGTCGCCCGTCTCGACCGAGTCCACGGCGCGGTCCAGGTGGTAGTAGCGGCCGTCGGCGTCGGCGTGGACCAGGTCGCCGGTGAGGTACCAGCCCCGCAGCCGGGACCGGTAGGTGGTGACCGAGTCGTTCCAGTAGCCGCGGAACAGCGACGGCGAGTCGATGCCCAGCCAGCCGACCTGCCCGGGCGGCAGCTCGTTGCCCGCCTCGTCGAGCACGGCCACCTTCGTGAACCGGTACGGGCGGCCGACGCAGCGGCCGTACCGGTCGGTGTCGACGGTGTGGCTGATGTGGAACATCGAGTGGCCCATCTCGCTGGAGCCGAGCCCGTCGATGAAGACCGAGCCGGGCACCCGGGTCACCCCGTCGCGGGTCATCACGTCCCGCGAGCCGACCTTGACGAGCCGGCGCACGTGCGGTTCGTGCGAGCAGTCGCCGGTGTTGAACCACAGCCGCACCGAGTCCAGGTCGTACGCCGACAGGTCGAAGCGGGCCAGCTCGGCCCAGGTGACGGAGAACCCGAACACGCCGTCCGGCCGCCAGCGCTGGATGGCGTCGAGCACCCGTTCGCCGCCCTGCTCGGAGAGGAGGAGCATCTCCGCCCGGTTGCCCAGCGCCTGGTTGACCATGAGCACCGTCGCGGTGTGCGGGGCGGGCAGCGCGTTGAGGATCCGGGTGGTGCCCTGCGCCTGCGGCATGGCGAGCAGGTGCCGGGTGGCGGCGAAGAGGCTGGCGTGGGAGTGCAGCACCGCCTTCGGCACACCGGTGGTGCCGGAGGTGTGCGTGATGACGACCGGGTCGTCGTCGTGGTGCCGGTAGTGCGCCGGCGCCGCGGCCGGGTCGCCGCCGCCCGCCTCGGCCGGCTCGCCGAGCAGGGGCGCCCCCAGGTCGTGCCCCTGAAGGGCCGCGGCGTGCGCGGCGTCGGCGAGCACCCCGGCGGCGCGCAGCCGGCGGATGTACTCGGCGGCGATCTCCGGGCGCAGCCGGCCGTTCATCAGCGCGGGGATCGCCCCGAGCCGGGCCAGCGCCAGGAACGACAGCACCATGTCGGCGGCGGCGCCGGCCCAGACGGCGACCGGGTCGCGGGGCCGGACCCCGCGCTCGTGCAGCCAGGCGGCCCGGGCAGCGACCAGCTGGTCGAGCCGGCCCAGGGTCAGCGGTGTCCCGGCCGGGTGGCCGTCGACCGCGGTGTCGAACGTGAGTCCCGGCCCGTCCGGGTCGGCGCCGTGGGCCAGCACCCGGGCGAGCACGTTGCCCGCGCCCACCCCGGTGTCGGCCGCCAGGGCGCCGCGCAGTCCCTTCGTCCTCATTGACGTGTTCCCTCCCCCAGCAGCACCGCGGTCGCCTCGCCCGGCGTACCGTCCGGTGCCTGTTCGATCAGGACCAGCAACGCCTGCGCGGCGTCGCCGTCGTACAGCAGCAGGTCCGCCTCGGCGGCGCCCTCCGCCCGTGCGTCCCCCGTGGGGCTCAGGCACACCACCGGCCCGTCCAGTCCCCAGCGCGCCGCGACGTGCCCGGCCACGCTGTTCGGCACCGACTGGAAGAAGAACAGCGGACCGACCCGGCCGCCGGCCGCGACCGTGGCGCGGACGTGCGCGGCGCTGGCCCGGTCGCCGCCCGCGCTGACCAGCACCACCGCCGTACGGTTGCCGGCGGGCAGCGGCCCCGCCCCGTACCGGGCGCGCAGGCAGCGGTCGGCCACCGCCACCACCAGCGGCGCGAACGCCGAGTGCACGAAGCCCGGCACGGCCGGCGGCGGCCCGTCCCCCGCCTCCGGCCAGCGGGCCTCGGCCAGCACCGGGGCGGTCACGGCGCACCGACCAGCAGGGCGGTGTTCGCCCCGCCGAACGCGGCGTTGAGGGTCAGCGCGTGGGCCGTGGTGGCCGGGCGCGGCGCGTCGGTGACGACGTCCAGCGGGCAGTTCTCGTCGGGGCCGAGCCAGCCGGCGTTGACCGGCAGCTTGCCGTGCCCGAGCGCGAGCACGGTGACCACCAGTTCGAGCAGGCCGGACGCCTCCAGCGCGTGCCCGTGCACCGCCTTCGTGGAGCTGACCGGGATCCGTCCGGCCGCCGCGCCGAACACCCGGCCCAGCGCCGCCGCCTCCGAGGCGTCGCTGTACGGGGTGCCGGTGGCGTTGGCGTTGACGTAGCCCACCGCCGTGCCCGCCAGCCCGGCCCGGCGCAGCGCCGCCTCGACCGCCCGGGCCAGCCCGTGCCCCCGCGGGTGCGGCTGGCACGGGTGGTACGCGTCGCCGGCCCGCCCCCACCCGGCCACCGTGGCCAGCGTCGAGGCGCCCCGGCGGGCGGCCACGCGGGCCGACTCCAGCACCACCGCGACCACCCCGTCGCCGAGCAGCAGGCCCTGGCGGCCGGCGCTGAACGGGCGGACCGCGCCGTCGGCGGCGAGCGCCCGCCCGGCGTCGAAGAGGGCGTACTGGTCCGGCTCGACCAGGTAGCCGGCGGCGACCACGACCCGGTCCAGGTCGCCCCGGCTGATCAGGGTCGCGGCGTCGGCGACCGCGGTGCTCGCCGACACGCAGGCCGTGGTGTAGACGCGGGTGCGTTCCCCGAGGCCGCAGCGGCGGGCCAGGTGGCCGGCGAGCGCCGGCACCTCCGGCCCGGCGTCCCCGCCGCCCGGACGGTCCGGCGCCGGCAGCGAGTGCGGGCCGCCGTGCGCGGCCAGGAACAGCGCGGCGCCGGCCCGGTGCGTGCGGTCCAGACCGGCCGCCCGGCAGGCGCGGTCGATCGCGTCGGCCAGCTCGTCGGCGAGGGTGCCGACCTCCGGCAGGGTGGCCGCCACGGTGACCCGGCGGCCGCCGGTGTCGAAGCGGCGCACCGGTGTGAACGCCGGGGTGCCGGCGAGCACCCCGGCGAGCAGCGCGTCGGCGCCCCTGCCGAGGGCGCTGAGCGCGTGGACGCCGGTGATCCGTACAGGCTCCCGCTCAGCCATCTGCGGGAACGGTCAGCGAGGTCCGGAACACCGCGAGGGCGTCGTCGACGGTGCGGATGCCGGCGAGCTGGTCGTCGGTCAGCTCCAGCCGGCGGTCGTAGCGTTGCTCGACGAGGTGCACGAGCCAGGCCAGCTCCATCGAGCCGATCCGGTCGGGCACCTGGTCGACGGGTTTCGCGGTCAGTTCGGCGAGCATGCTCACCAGGTCAGCTCGCCCCAGGTCGGGCTGACCGGTCATCAGGAGTTGTCGCTGTTCGCGGCCACCCGGTCGGCGACCATCGTGGTGAACTCGCCGACCGTCATGAGGGCCAGCTTCTCCGACTCGTCGTCGTCGAACTTCAGGCCGTACCGGTCCTCGACCCGGACCGCGAGGTCGGCCAGGGCCAGCGACTCGAGGTCGACGCCGGAGGGGCCGAGGGTGGTGTCGTCGTCGACGTCCTCGACGTCGTAGTTCATGTCGGCGAGCTGTTCGATGACGAAGGTGCGGACCTCGTCTCGCATGGCGTTAACCTCTTTCCGTGAGCCAGCTACCGGTGCCCGGTCGGGACACCGTGTACGTGTGGACCGACCGGACCGCCGGCGACCAGCGGGAGCTGGCGCGGCGGCTGCTGAGGCGCGCGGGTGGCGCGTTGCTCGGCCGGCCCGAGGCGGAGATCGGGGTGGGACGGGCGCCCGGCGGGCGCCCGGAGGTGTGCGCGGCCGACGGGCGGACGCTGCCGGTCAGCGTCAGCCACGTCGACGGGATGGTCGTGGTGGCCGCGCGGGCGGGCGGGCCGGTCGGGGTGGACGTCGAGCGGCGCCGGCCGCTGCCCGCCACGCCCCTGGCCCGGCGCTGGTTCGACCCGGAGGAGGCGGCCTGGCTGGCCGCCCGGGCCGAGGACGGCCGGGAGCTGGACTTCCTGCGCCTGTGGACGGCCAAGGAGGCGGTCGGCAAGGCGCTCGGCACGGGGCTGCGCGACGGCGGGCTGCGCCGGCGGATGCCCGTGCCGGCCGGCGCCGGCGAGCTGCTGCGCCCGGTCCACGGCTGTCCCGGGGTGCGGGTCGGCCACCCGGCCGGCGGGGCGGGCCTGGTGCTCGCCGTCGCGGTCGCCGGGGCGGCCGGGCCGGTCGAGGTCGCCCTCGAACAGCGGGCCGGTCATGACGCGGCGTCCCGCAGCGCCGCAGTGGAGCGGACCAGCTTGCCGGTGGTGGTGCGGGGCAGCTGATCCAGCAGGTGCAGGGTGCGGGGCCGCTTGTAGCCGGCCAGGCGCTCGGCGAGCAGCTTGTCCAGGGTGTCCTCGGAGAGTGAGCCGTCGGTCTGCACGTACGCGGTGATGCCGTCGTCCCAGACCACCACGGCGGCGGTCACCCCGGGCAGCTCGGCGACGGTGGCCTCCACCTCGGTCAGGTCGACCTTCATGCCGCCCACCGACACCTGCGAGTCGAGCCGGCCCTTGACGGTGACCAGCCCGGTGTCCGGGTCGACCGCGCCGGCGTCGCGGGTGTGCAGCCAGCCGTCGGCCCAGCGGGTCGGGTCGGCGAGCCCGACGTACGGGTTGGCCGGGCAGCTGACCCACAGCTCGCCGCCGGACTCGCGGACCCGGATGCCGGGGGCGGGGGCGATGGCGGGGCGGTGCGCCCCGTGCAGGTCGGTGCCGATGACGCCGACCTCGGTCATCCCGTACATGTTGCCCAGCGGGACGCCGTAGCGGTCGGTGAAGGCGCGGGCGACGGCGGCCGGGACCAGCTCCCCGCCGGTGGTCATCCGCTTGAGCTGCGGCAGCGGCCCGGACGGCACGGTGGAGGCGAGCAGGCCGATGTGGAACGGCACGCCGAGCACGGTGGCCGGGCTGTCCTGGGCGGCGACGGCGGCGAGGATCGCGTCGCCGCTGAGCCGCTCCGGCGGGCACAGCTCGACGCCGGCGTGCAGCCCGTAGAGCAGGCCGCCGACCAGGCCGAGCACGTGCACCATGGAGGGCAGCAGGACGATCCGCTCGCCGGGCAGCGCCACTCCGTCGATCCGGGTGTAGCGGTGCACCTCCCCGACCAGGTCCGCGGCGGTGCGCCCGATCACCTTGGACGGCCCGGTGGAGCCGGAGCTGAGCTGGATCACGACGTGCGGGCTGCCGGCGGGGCGGTCCGCGTAGGCGGTGACGCCCTCGGTGACGTCCACGAAGATCCGCAGGGCGCCGCCGCCGGTCCGCATGGGGGCGACCACCACCTGCGGGCCGAGCCGGCGCAGGGCCTTGTCGACCTCGTGGTCGGTGAGCCGGTGGTCGAGCAGGATCGCCTGGGCGCCGGTGCGCCAGGTGGCCAGCAGGTTCACCACGTACGCCAGCGACGGGGGCAGCCGCAGCGCGGCGGCGCCGCCGGGGCGCAGGCCGGCCTCGGCCAGCCGGGTCTGCGCCGCGCCGACGAGGCGGCGCAGGGTGGCCTTGTCGACCGGCTCGGGCAGGCGCAGACAAATGTCGGTGGGACGCCCGGTGAAAAGAATGTCGTCCACCCAACTCGCGTCTGTCGACACAGGATCTTCCGCCATAGGATGTGCTGTCACGACCGCCCACCGCCCAGCCTCGAAATGGGCGAAATCCGCCCGACAAGTGCGTTCCCCGGGGTGCTGACGGAACAGTACGACAGCCGTTGGATCCATTGCTACATGCAAATGGCTAGATCAATAAAGGCGGCTGGGCGGATTGCTCAGGCTCGATCGGACAGGCAGGATCGGTGCCACGCCGGCTCGGTAGCCCGCCGGCCGCCCGACGCTGTGCTCGGGGCGGGAGCGCGGTGCGGTCCGACGGGTGTTTACGCTCAAGGCATGTTCCGTGCGGCGCGGCCCGACGACTTCGCGCAGATCATCCGCCTCTACCGGCAACTGCAACCCGATGATCCACATATGACGGACGGATCCGACGCACGGGCCTTCGCGCAGATCCTGGCCACTCCGGGACTGCATCTCTTCGTGCTCGAACTGGACAGGCTCGTCGTCGCCAGCACCTACCTCAACGTGATTCCCAACATCAGCCGATCGGCGTCGCCCTACGCCGTCATCGAGAACGTCGTCGTCGAGGAGTCGCGGCGCGGCACCGGCCTGGGTAGGCAGATCATGGCCGGCACGCTTCAGGCCGCGTGGGACGCGGGTTGTTACAAGGCGATGCTGATGACGGGATCGCGCAGGCCCGCGACCCACGCCTTCTACAAGGCCTGCGGGTTCTCGGGCGACGTCAAGACGGCGTACCTGGCACGACCGTCGTGACGCGGCGCACCCGAAGGCGTGCCCGGGCCGGTCGCCCCGTCACATCTCGCCCGCCGGCGGGGGTGCGGCGCCGCGGAGGACCACCGCGCTGTTGAAGCCGTCGAAGCCGCGCGCCCCGACCAGGGCGATGCGGCTGCGCGGCGGGCGCGGCCGGCGCAGGAAGGTCAGCTCGCAGCCCGGCGCCGGCTCCTCCGGCCCGGCCGAGGCGGGCAGCAGGCCGTGGTGGAAGGCGAGCAGCGCGGTGGCCGCGTCCAGCGCCGAACCACCCTGATGCGCCCGGCCGGTCAGCGGCTTCTGCGTGGTCACCGGCGGGGTCGTCGCGCCGAAGACCGAGCGCAGGGCCTCCGCCTCGGCCCGGTCGTACGCCGGCACGCCCAACGCGTCCGGCCAGATGACGTCCACGTCGTGCGGGCGCACCGCCGCCCGGTCCAGGGCCAGCCGCAGCGCCCGGGCGTAGTGGGTGGGGTCGGGGCCGGCCTCGGCGTCGGTCGGTGCCGCGTCGTGGGTGGCCGCCCAGCCGGTGATCTCCCCGTAGATCCGGGCGCCCCGCGCCAGGGCGTGACCCAGCTCCTCCACGACGAAGACGGCGCCGCCCTCGGCGGGCACGTAGCCGGCGGCGCCCGCGTCGAACGGCCGGTACGCCCGCTCCGGGTCGGCCACGTCGCTGAGCAGCCCGGAGCGGAGCTGGCAGGCCAGCGCGTACGGGCTGAGCGGGCACTCGGTCGCCCCGGCCACCACCAGCGGGGTGCCGCGGCGGATGGTCCGCACCGCGTGGGCGAGGCTGTCCAGCCCGCCGGCCGACTCGGAGACGGTCACCCCGCAGGGCCCCTTGAGCTGGTGCCGGATGGAGAGCTGCCCGACGCTGGCCGCGTAGAACCAGGCGATCGACTGGTACGCCCCGACGGTCCGGCTCGGCCCGCCCCAGAGCCGTTGCAGCTCCCGCTGCCCGAACAGGTTGCCGCCCGAGGAACTGGCCAGGGTGACCGCCCACTGGTACGGGTCGGGCGCCTCCTCGGGCAGGCCGGCGTCGGCCAGCGCCAGCCGGGTGGCGGCGAAGCCCAGGTGCGTCCAGCGGTCGGTCTGCACCCGCTGCCGGGTGTCGCTGAAGCCGGCCGGGTCGAAGTCGGGCACCTCCCCGGCGATCCGGGTCGGATAGCCGGCCGGGTCGAACAGTGTGATCGGCCCGGTGCGCCGGGTGCCGGCCAGCACCGTGGCCCAGTGCGCGTCGGCGCCCACCCCGGTCGGCGCGACCACCCCGATCCCGGTCACCACGGCCCGGGCGGTCATGGGTGCACCGCCATCCGGCGGAAGATCATCGCGGACTGGAAACCGCCGAAGCCGCTGCCCACCGACAGCGCCACGTCCACCGGCACCTCCCGGGCCTCGTTGGGCACGTAGTCCAGGTCGCACTCCGGGTCCCGGGTCGCCCAGTTGGCGGTGGGCGGGACCACGCCGTACTCGATGGCCAGCGCGCACGCGGCCATCTCGATGGAGCCGATGGCGCCGAGCGAGTGCCCGACCATCGACTTGATCGAGCTGATCGGCACCCGGTACGCCGTCGGGCCCAGCGCCCGCTTGAACGCGGCGGTCTCGTGCCGGTCGTTCTGGCGGGTGCCGGAGCCGTGCGCGCTGACGTACGACACGGCCGACGGGGCGAGCCGCGCCTGGCGCAGCGCGTCGGAGATCGCCACGGCCATCTCCGCCCCGTCGGGGCGCAGCCCGGTCATGTGGAACCCGTTGCTGCGGCTGGCGTAGCCGGCCACCTCGCAGTAGACGTGCGCGCCCCGGCGGCGGGCGTGCTCGGCCTCCTCCAGCACCAGCACGGCCGCGCCCTCGGCCAGGACGAAGCCGTGCCGGTCGGCGTCGAACGGCCGGGAGGCGTGCTCCGGGTCGTCGTTGTCCGGGCTGGTGGCGCCGATGGCGTCGAACGAGGCGACGGTGACCGGGGAGATCGGCGAGTCGGCGGCCCCGGCCAGCACGATGTCCGCCTCGCCGTCGGCCACGAGCTGGTGGGCGTACCCGATGGCGTCGATGCCGGACGTGCAGCCGGTGGACACCACCTGCGCCGGGCCGTGCAGGCCGTGCCGGACGGCCACGTCGGCGGCCAGGCTGCTCGGGATCAGCGCCTGATACAGGTACGGCCCGCCGAGGGTGTGGTCGACCAGCCAGTGCCGGCCGGAGTCGCTGACCCGCACGTACTCCTTCTCCAGCGCCATGGTGCCGCCGACCGCGGTGCCCAGCACCACGCCGGCCCGTTCCCGGTCGGCGTCGGAGAGCGTCAGCCCGCTGTCGGCGAGCGCCTCGGCGGAGCAGGCGAGGGCGAACTGCACGTACCGGTCGGCGCGCTGCCGCTCGGCCAGGGTGATGCCCGCTGCGTCCGGGTCGAAGTCGCACTCGGCGGCGATCTGCGACCGGAACGGCGACGGGTCGAAGAAGCTGATCCGCCGGGTGGCGGTGCGCCCCTCGGTGATGGTCTTCCAGAACCGGTCCCGGGTGGCGCCACCGGGGGCGACGACGCCGACGCCGGTCACCACGGTGCGCCGGCCGGTCACGACGGTTCCCGGGGTGGTGGTGCGCCCTCGGTGTCGACGTGGCCGAGCTCCGGGCGCGGGGCGAGCGGCCCGAGGTGGAACACCACCTCGGCCGGCTCGTCGCCGGTGTTGCGCAGCCGGTGCCGCACCTCCCTGGCCACGAAGAGCGCCTCGCCGGCCGCGAGGGGCACCGGCCGGTCGTCCAGGTCGACGGTGATGACGCCGCGGGCCACGTAGAGGAACTCCTCGCTGTAGGGGTGGTAGTGCTCGGCGATCCGCTCCCCCGGGGCGAGGGTCGCCACCCCCAGGAAACCGGAGGTGCTGCCGACGGTCTTCGGGCCGAGCAGCACCCGCAGCTCGCCGCCGCGCCGCCGGTCGGCGGTGACGTCGTGGACGGAGACCCGGGCCGTGGTGGTGTCGGTCATCGCGCGCCTCCCGCGTGTGCCCGCTCGATCCGCTCCTTGATGACGGCGAGCTGGACCTTGCTGTTGGTGTTGATCCGCTCGGTCATGCCGGCGTTGTCGACCGGCGCGGTGGGCTTCATGGCGAAGTCCTGCACCCAGCTCATCCGGGTGCCGCCGTCGATCTCGTCGTAGCGCCAGTAGATGTGCATGTAATCGAACGGGCCGGTCTCCACCCGCCGAGCGCGCACCTCGCGGGTGGCCGGGTCGGCGGTGCGTTCGCTGACCCAGCTCCACGACGTGCCGTTCTCGTCCGGGTGCATGGTGAGGCGGAACCGGACGGTGTCGCCGTCGGAGTGCAGGATCTCGGCCACCGCGTACTCGGTGAACAGCTCGGTCCACCGGGCCACGTCGTTGGTGATCTCCCAGACCAGCGGCAGCGGGGCGGCGATGTCGACGGCGTTCTCGGTGTGCCCCGGGGGGTCCGCCTTGCGGGCCACCAGGTCGGCGACACCCGCGATGCTGAGCTGCCCGGCCTGCTCCGGGATCTTCACCCGCCACCGGTCGGCCACGACCGCGGAGAGTTCGAGCAGCGCCAGCGAGTCCATGCCCAGCTCCTCCAGGCTGGCGGCCGGGGTGCGGGCGGCCGCGTCGGCGTCCAGGCCGCAGTGGGTCACCAGGATGTCGGTGATCTCGTTGGCGAGCGGTCGGTCGGGAGCGACGGTCATCGGTTCCTCCAGGCGTTGGGGCCGGCGGCGGGCACGGCGGTGACGGGGGTACGGCCGGCCGGGTCGGCGTCGGCGCGGATGTCTGGCACGGCCGGCGCGGCCCGGTCGGCGGCCGCGCCGTTGGGCGGCGGGGCGGCGACCGGTACGGCGTCGGCGGCGGGCGGGTGGAGCAGGCGCTCGACCAGGGCGGTGGTGTGCCGGCCGGCGCGGAAGGCGGCGTCGCGCAGGACCCGCCGGGCGAACGGGATGGTGGTGCGCACCCCGGGGCCGGCCACCTCGAACTCGCCGAGCGCCCGGTCGAGCCGGTCCAGCGCGCCGTCCCGGTCCGGCGCCCAGACCGCCACCTTGGCCAGCAGCGAGTCGTAGTGCGGGCTGACCAGGTAGCCGACGTGGCCGTGGGTGTCCACCCGGGTGAACGGGCCGCCGGGCGGCCGGAAGCGGTCCAGCCGGCCGGGCGCGGGGGCGAAGTCCCGGTCCGGGTCCTCGACGTTGACCCGGCACTCGACGGCCACCCCGCGCAGCTGAACGTCCTCCTGCCGCAGGCGCAGCGGCGTGCCGGCGGCCACGTGCAGCTGCTCGTGGACCAGGTCGATGCCGGTGACCAGCTCGGTCACCGGATGCTCCACCTGGATCCGGCAGTTGATCTCCAGGAAGTGGCAGCGCTCCGCCTCGTCCACCAGGAACTCGACCGTGCCGGCGCCGGTGAACCCCACCGAGAGGGCGCCGCGCAGCGCGGTCTCCGCGAGGGTGTCCAATGTGGCCGGGCGCAGCGCGGGGGCCGGCGCCTCCTCGATCAGCTTCTGGTGCCGGCGCTGCACCGAGCAGTCCCGGGTGCCCAGGTGGATCCCGTTGCCGTGGTTGTCGCAGAGCACCTGCACCTCGACGTGCCGGGCGTCGGCCAGGTACCGCTCGACGTACACCCGGTCGTCGCCGAAGGCGACCTGGGCGGCCGCGCGGGTGCGGGCGTACGCGCGGGGCAGCTCGGCGGCTGAGCGGACCACGGTCATCCCGCGCCCGCCCCCGCCGGCGGCCGCCTTGACGATCACCGGGTAGCCGACCTCGGCGGCCACGTCGAGCGCGTCGGCGGCGGTCGGCAGGGTCCGCACGCTGCCCGGCGGCAACGGCAGGCCGGCCCGGCTCATGAGCGCCCGCGCCGTGGATTTGTCCCCGAGGGCGGCCATCACCTGCGGCGGCGGGCCCACGAAGGTGAGGCCGTTCTCCGCGCAGATCTCGGCGAAGTCGGCGTCCTCGGAGAGGAAGCCGTAGCCGGGGTGCACGGCCTGCGCGCCGGTCTGCCGGGCCGCCTCGACGATCGCGGCGGCGTTCAGGTAGCTCTGGCGGCTGGACGCCGGTCCGATCTGAACGGTCTCGTCGGCCAGCCGCACCGGCAGCGAGTCCGCGTCGGCGCTGGAGTGCACCACGACCGTCCGGACGCCCAGTTCCCGGCAGGCCCGCAGCACCCGCAGCGCGATCTCGCCCCGGTTGGCGATCAGCACCTTGTCGAACATCACGTGTCCCGTCCGGTGAGCGGTTCCAGGGCGATCAGCGGCTGGTCGTACTCGACGGGCTTGCCGTCCTCGACCAGCATCTCGACCACCCGTCCGGCCTGGCCGGCGGTCACCTCGTTCATGAGCTTCATGGCCTCGACGATGCCGACCACCTGACCGGGCCGGACCACGTCGCCGACCGCCACGAACGGGGCGGCGCCGGGTTCGGGCGCCCGGTAGAAGGTGCCCACCACTGGCGCCCGCACCGCCGGCCGGTCCGTCGCGGGCGCCGCCTCGACCCGCGGCGCGGTGACCGGGTCGGCCTCGGCACGCGGCGCGGGCGCCGGCGGGACCGGGTGGTGCCACTCCACCTCCAGCACGGTCTCGCCGCTGCGCAGCCGCACCCGGCGCACCGGGCCGGCCAGTTCGGCGACCAGCTTGCGGGCGTGTCGGCTCAGCCCGTCCAGCACCTCCTCTGCCCCGCCGTCCCCACTCATTGGGCCACCTCCGTTCGGATCCGGGTCCCGGCGGCCTCGACCGGCGGGTTCACGCCCGCCGAGCGGGCCGCGCCGAAGCGGCGGAACCGCTGCCGGCGGCGGCGGACAAGGGTCGCCGGCGGCACGGCGAGCAGCGGGGCGAGGTTCGCCGCCACGGCCCGGCCCAGCCGCTCGGCCGCGCCGGCCGGGTCGCCGTGGGCGGCGGGCCGCGGCTCGGGAACCACCTCGTCGACCACCCCGAGCCGGCACAGGTCGGTGGCGGTGAGCCGGAGCGCCCGGGCGGCCTGCGGCGCGGCCGAGCTGTCCGGCCAGAGGATCGCGGCGCAGCCCTCCGGGCTGATCACCGAGTAGACGGCGTGCTCCAGCATCAGCACCCGGTCGGCGACCGCGAGGGCGAGCGCGCCGCCGCTGCCGCCCTCGCCGGTGACCACCGCGACGACCGGCGTGGGCAGGACGCTCAGCGCGAGGATGTTCTCCGCGATCGCGGCGGCCTGGCCCTGCTGCTCGGCGTCCACCCCCGGGTCGGCGCCCGGGGTGTCCACCAGGGTCACCACCGGCAGGCGGAGCCGGGCCGCGAGGCGCATCAGCCGCAGCGCCTTGCGGTGCCCGGCCGGGCTGGCCATGCCGAAGTTGCGGGCCACCAGTTCCGCGGTGGTGTGTCCCTTCTGGTGGCCGATCACCATCACCGCCCGCCCGTCCAGCCGGGCCACCCCGCCGACGATCGCCGGGCAGTCCGCGCCGAGCCGGTCGCCGTGCAGTTCCACGAAGCCGTCGAAGGCGGTCTCCAGGTAGTCCAGGGTGGTGGGCCGACCGGGGTGCCGGGCCGTGCGTACCGTCTCCCAGGCGTCCCGGGCCGGCCCGGGCGCGCCGGCCGTGGCGGCCGGTCGCGGCGCCGGCTCCTGCCGGGGTACGGGCACCCGGCGGCCGGCCTCGGCGGCGGCCAGCAGCGCCGTCAACCGGCCGCGCAGCGCGTGCCGGGGCACCACCAGGTCGACCTGGCCGTGCCGGAGCAGGAACTCGGCGGTCTGGAAGCCTTCCGGCAGCGTGGCCCCGGTGACCTGCCGGATCACCCGGGGGCCGGCGAAGCCCAGCCGGGCGCCGCTCTCGGCGAGCACCACGTCGGTGTTGGTGGCGAAGGAGGCGGCCACGCCGCCGTAGGTGGGGTCGGTGACGACGCTGACGGTGAGCAGCCCCGCCTCGCGCAGCCCGGCGACGGCCTGGCTGACCGTGGCCATCTGCATGAGCGACAGCGCGCCCTCCTGCATCCGCGCCCCGCCGGAGGCCGTGACCAGCACCAGCGGCGTGGCGTCGGCCAGCGCCCGCTCGGCGGTGCGGGTGATCAGCTCGCCGACCGCGCAGCCGAGGCTGCCGCCGAGGAAGCGGAAGTCCATCACCGCCAGCGCGACCGGGTGGCCGCCCACCCGGGCGGTCCCGCAGAGCACGGCCTCGTCCAGGCCGGAGCCGGCGCGGGCCGCGCCGAGCCGGTGCGGGTAGGGCAGCGCGTCCACGAACTCGATCGGGTCGACCAGCACCGCCCGGTCCGGCAGCGGGGTGAACGAGTCCGGGTCGACCAGCTGCGCCACCCGGTCGGGGGCGTCGAGCCGGGCGTGCGAGCCGCACTCCGGGCAGACGTCGAGGTTGCGCCGCAGCCGCTTGCGGTAGAGCAGCGAGGCGCAGCCGTCGCAGCGGGACCAGAGCTGTTCGTCACGGGGCGCGGTGGTGGTCACGGCCGCCGCCCGGGAGCGTCGTAGCGGTAGAAGCAGTGGGCCATGGCGTCGCGCGGCGACTGCCAGGTCGGCAGGTACGGCGAGATGTACGGGCGCAGCCGCTCGCTGACCCGGACGAACTCGGGATGGCCGCGCGCCTCCTCCACGGCCCCCTGCGCCGGCGCGTCCGTCTCCAGGAGATGGACGTACAGGTCGTGCAGTCGGTAGAGGGAGCGGTGGCGGACGCCGACCAGGCCGGGCAGCTCGGTCGCGTCGGACGCGGCGAAGATCTCGGCGACCCGATCCTCGGCGGTCGGCACCACCTTCGCGACGATGAGCGAACGGTCCATGCGCAGCCTCCCCTGGGCGTCGCGGTGCGTGGCGACGGGACTCGCCGCACGACTGGCGCCACGGTGCCGCCGGCACCGTCAACGCGGCGTCAACCGGCCACCATCGGCCCGCGAGATCGGTGACGCTGCGTTGACGCAAACTGTGCGGTAGCTATGGGAAGATCAAGTTCCCCGATAGATGGCGACACTTTTTCGCAGTTCACAGGCCGTTCGTCTGACCATTACGGACGGTCAGCAAACCGACGCGCCGTTGACTCAGAGTAACAAGTGTTGATATCCTGCGTACCGGTCAGCCCGGCCACAACGGGCTTTCTCCGCCACGGCGGAGCCGTTCCGACACCGGCGTCGAGCAGCCGAGCCGGGCAATGAGGACGGTCGGGACGAGGGTTCCGGTGCTGGGGGGTGCGCCCGTGTCCGGTGGATCGAGAATGCCGACGGCGGGAGACCCCGCGCCACGGGTGTCGCTGCACCTGCTCGGCGGGTTCCGGCTGCTCCACGACGACGTCCCGGTGGTGGTGCCCCGCGGCCTGCAACGGGTCATCGCCCTCATCGGGCTCCGCCCGGCCGCGACCCGCAGCCACCTCGCCGGACTGCTCTGGCCGGAGACCTCCGAGGACCGCGCGCTCTCCTCCCTGCGCACCGCGCTGTGGCGGCTCCGGCAGGACCCCTGCTGCCCGCTGCGCACCGACGGCGACACCGTCCGCCTCGACCCCACCGTCCACCTCGACGTCGACGAGCTGGTGACGACGGCCGACCGCGTACGCGACGGCGAGGTCCCCCGCGGCGCCGCCGGCGACGGCCGGCACGATCTCCTCCCCGGCTGGTACGACGACTGGGTGCTGCTGGAACGGGAACGGCTGCGGCAGCTCCGGCTGCACATGCTGGAGGAGCTCGCCGGCAACCACCTCGCCGCCGGGCGGCACGGCGAGGCCCTGGAGGCGGCCCTGGAGGCGATGGCCGCCGAGCCGCTGCGGGAGACCCCGCACCGCCTGGTGGTCCGCATCCACCTCGCCGAGGGCAACGCGTTCGAAGCGGTGCACGCCTTCTACGTCTACCGCGACCTGCTGCTGCGCGAGCTGCGCCTGGAGCCGTCCCCGGCGATGTGCGCGCTGCTCGACGAGACGCTGGCCCCGATCCGGCGGGCCAGCCGGCGGGAGGCGCCCCCGCGGCGCGCCGACCGGACCAACGCCCCCGGCCGCCCGACCGGTCCCGCGCCGCGCGGCTCGACCGCGCCCACCACGCCGCACCCCCGGTGACCGCCGCGGGCGTCACCACCCCCATCAATGTCACCGTCCGGGCCGTGACGGCCAGGTGACAGCGGACCCGGCAGGGTGGCCCCCACGGTGGCCGACACCCTGGGCCGGGGTCGGCGCACCACCAGCGGCGAGAGGGGTCCCGATGAGTCGACTGTTGGTCGTCAGCCGGATCGTGCCGGGGGCGCAGGGCCGGGTGGCCCAGATCTTCGCCGAGTCCGACGCCACCGAACTACCCCGCCTCACCGGGATCCGGCACCGCTCGCTGTACTACCTGCACGACCTGTGCGTGCACCTCATGGAGACGGTGGACGTCGACCCGGACCTGGCCACCGAGGTCCGCAACAACCCGTTCTACCAGCAGGTCAACGAGCGGCTGTCGGCGCACACCTCGCCGTACCTGCCGACCTGGCGCTCCCCCCGCGACGCCGTGGCCGGCTGCTTCTACAGCTGGGACGCGGTGGACCTTCCGGCGCCGCGCAAGGGCGGTTGAGCGGTCCGGCCCGAAGACCGGGGCGTCCCGGACCCTCGAACGGCACCAGGGTCCGGGGCGCCCCTTCCGCGCGCCCCGCGTGGCACACGCTCGGTCATCCCGCGGCCACCGGCCGGCACTTCCCGTCCCACCAGCGACGGCAGCCGCCGACCTCCCTGTCGCCCCGCGCGTACGTGTGCGAAGCTGCCCCGGGTTTTCTCGCGATTGTCGTTCACATAAATAGGAGGAGGTTGGCATGCCGTCGAGCTTCGGGCAGTGGCTCGTCCTGATCCTGGCCCTGCTGGTGGGCCTGGTCATCGGATGGGTGGTGAGCGGCCGCCGGAACGCGGCCGGCACCGGCACGCCCACGGTGGAGGGTGCCGCCCCGGCGCCCGAGGTGACCGCCACGGTCGACCAGGAGCGGCCGGAGGCCGTGATCGACGAGGTGCCGGCGCCCGCCGCGGTGACCGAGGCGTCGGTCCCGGCCGAGGAGGACGCCGCCCCGGCCGCCGCCACGCTGGCCGCCGAGGCCACGCCCCTGCCGTCCGCCGAGCCGGTGACGGTCGCCGAGCCGGCCGCGTCCGACGAGGAGCCGGCCCGCACCGCGCCGGAGCCGGTGGCCGTGGCCGAGGAGTCGGTCGCCGCGACCGAGCCGGCACCCGTCGCCGAGCCGGTGGCCGCGCCCGCCGAGCCGGTGGCCGTCGCCGAGCCGGTGGCCGTGGCGGCCGAGCCGGTGGCCGACGAGCCGGTGGCCGACGAGCCGGAGCCCGCCGCGCCGGTGGCGGTGCCCGCGCCGCGCGCCGCGGTCGAGGACGCCGCTCCGGCCCAGGTGGACGGCGCCGACGACTTCCGGCGCATCCAGGGCATCGGGCCGAAGCTGGCCGCCGCTCTCCAGGCCGCCGGCATCCGCACCTACCAGCAGCTCAGCGAGCTGGACGAGGCGGCGCTGCGGGAGACCGTCAAGGCCGCCGGCCTGCGCGCCGCCCCGGGCCTGGCCACCTGGTCGCAGCAGGCGAAGGTGCTGGCCGGCGCCCGCGCCGACGCCGAGCGGGTGCTCCCGGCCGGCACCGGCGAGGACGCCTGATCCGACTCACGGGCCGGTGGTGACCGCAGGTCACCACCGGCCCGCACCGTGTCCGGCGGACGTCGACGACCCGGCCGGGCCGGGAACGGTCGGGCCGGCACGGGGCCGCCGGCGCCGCGCGCCTCGGACGAGGACGAATGCGGAAAACCCGGCACGGGCCCGTGCGGGCGTGGCTACGGTCGGTGCAGGGCCGGACGGCCGGCCGCGCCGATCCCGCCACCGCAGGAGCAGCTCGTGCCCACCGCCACGCCGGAGCAGCCCGCCGAGCCGCGGCCCCCGGTACGCGATCCCGAGGCACCGCGCCGGGTGACCCTGCTGGAGCTGTTCTTCGACCTGGTGTACGTGGTCGCGCTCTCCCTCATCTCCCGCGGCCTGATCCACGAACTGAACTGGGAGCGGGCCTTCCAGTCGCTGATCATGCTGATGGCCATGTGGTGGACCTGGGCGATCACCACCCTGGTCACCGACATGTACGACCCGCAACGCGGCCAGATCAAGCTGCTGATCATCGCGGTGATGTTCGGGGCGCTGCTGATGACCACCGCGATCCCGGAGGCCTTCAGCGGTCGCGGACTGGTCTTCGCCGGGACGTACGTGGCGATCCATCTCGGACGCGGGCTGTTCCTCATGCCGACGGTCCGGCGCCACCGGCAGACCCAGCGCCGGGCGGCCCGCATCTTCGTCTGGTTCGCGATCTCCGCGATCCCGTGGCTCGTTGGCGCCACGATGTCCGGCTTCACCCGCGAGATCCTGTGGGCGCTGGCCCTGGGCATCGACTACCTCGGTTTCCGGCTCGCGTACCCGGTCCCCGGTCTCGGCATGGTGCCGGACGCCCAGCGCAACGTGACCGCGGAACACCTCTCCGAGCGCTACCAGCAGTTCTTCATCATCGCGCTGGGCGACGCCATCCTGGTCGCCGGCACCGTCTTCAGCACGCACCACTCGGAGGCGGAGAACATCGGGGCCTTCGCCATCGCGTTCGCCACCACGCTGCTGCTCTGGCGGATCTACGTGCACAAGTCCGGGGAACTGTTGCCGCACGCCATCGCCATGGCGAAGCAGCCGAGCAAGTTCCTGAACTCCGCCCCATACACTCACCTGCTCATGGTGGCCGGGGTGGTGACCAGCGCGGCGGGCTTCGACCTGGTGCTGCTCGAACCGACCGGGCAGACGCCGCCGGCCTGGCTGGCGGTCATCCTCGGCGGGCCGGCGCTGTTCCTGGCCGGTCGCGCCGCCTTCGAGTACGAGGTGTTCAGCCGGGTGTCGTGGTCCCGCCCCGGCGGCGTCCTGGCGCTGCTGACCATCTCCCCCGGGCTTCTTTTCCTCGCCCCGGTCTACGCGGCGCTCGGGGCGATGCTGGTGCTGGTCGGGGTGGCCGTCGCCGACCACCTGCGCAGCCGGGGACGGCCGCCGGAGAGCCCCGCGCCGCCGCACTGACCCGGACCCCGGATGGTCGGAATCGGCCGCGCGGCACCGGCGGCGCCGTTTGACCGTTCCCCCGCTCGGGGTACAAGACCTCCACCTCGAATCCACCACAACCCCAGTGGAGGCAACCCATGCGCGGCACCTCGATAGTCGGCGTCCTGGTCGTCATCTGGCTCGTCATCGGCGCGATCGCCGCCGGCCAGCGCGGCTACTACGGCAACGACGACACCAACTGCGCCGAGGCCGGCACCATCCTCGTCACCATCGTGGCCGGCCCGCTGAACTACATCGGCGCGAACCCCAAGGTGGACTGCAAGCTTCCCGAGCCGTCCAAGTAGGCCTCACCCCCGCACCGCCCCGGCCCGCGCCCGCTCCCCCGCGGCGCGGGCCTCTCCGTGCCCCGCGTACGCGGCGTCACCACCCCTTCGCCGTCCTAGGAGGCTGGGTCCCTCGGTGGCGCTCCGGGCGTTTGTCGAGGTGCGGGGTGGGAAGGGCAGCGGTCCAGCCGCGCGGGGGACGGGAGACCAGGGCGATGCAGATCGGGTACAAGCTGGCCTCGGAGGCCTTCGGCCCGCAGGACCTCATCCGGCAGGCGGTCCGCGCGGAGCAGGCCGGCTTCGACTTCGTCGAGATGAGCGACCACTACCACCCCTGGCTGGAGGTGCAGGGGCACTCCTGCTTCACCTGGAGCGCGCTCGCCGCCATCGCCGCGAAGACCAGCACGCTCGGGCTGGCCACCGGGGTCACCTGCCCCTCGGTGCGGTACCACCCGGCGATCATCGCCCAGGCCGCGGCCACCATGGCGCTCATCTCCGACGGGCGGTTCACCCTGGGGGTGGGCGCGGGCGAGCGGCTCAACGAGCACGTGGTCGGGCAGGGCTTCCCGAGCGTCCGCGGCCGGCACGAACGGCTGCGCGAGGCCCTGGAGATCATCCGGCTGCTCTGGCAGGGCGGCTACCAGTCGTACGAGGGCCGGCACCTCCAGCTGGAGGACGCCCGGGTGTGGGACCTGCCGGAGACGCCGCCGGTGATCGCCGTGGCCGCCAGCGGGCGGTCCTCCGCGGCGACGGCCGCCGAGCTGGGCGACGGGCTGTTCGCCACCGAGCCGAAGTCGTCGATCGTGGCGCACTACCGGGAGGCCGGCGGGCAGGGACCCCGCTACGCCGAGGTGCCGATGGCCTGGGCGCCCGACGAGGAGCAGGCGGTCCGCGCGGCGAAGGAGACCAGTCGGTGGGCGGTCACCGGGTGGAAGGTGATGAGCGAGCTGCCCAACCCGGTGAACTTCGACGCGGCCACCGTCTGGGTGGAGGACCAGCACATCCGGCAGCAGTTCTCGGTCGGGCCGGACCCGGAGCCGCACCTGGCGAAGGTGAAGGCGTACGTCGAGGCCGGCTTCGACCACATCGTGCTGCAGAACGCCGGCCCGGACCCGGACGGCTTCCTCGACTTCTGCGCGGGCGGCTTCGTCGACCGGGTGCGCGCACTCGCCTGATCGGGGCGCCGGCAGCCGGGCGCAGCCCGGTGCGGGTGGCGGTCGGCGTACCCCTCGGGTAGTCGGACCGGGACGGATGCCGGCGGCCCGCGGCGGTGCTCAGCCGCCGACGTGGATGCCGGGCCGGCGGGCGGGGTCCGGTTCGGTCTTGCGGATGATCTCCCGGACCACCGGCGGGGTGTCCCCACGGCCGAGGATCAGGTAGCGCAGCAGGTGCGCGATCGGGTTGCCCTCGGACCATTCGAAGTGGCAGTGCGGGCGGACCCCGGTGGCGTCACGCAGCGCCAGCAGGATGGCCGCGATGGCGTTGGGCGCGGCGGGGCTGTTGGCCCGCAGGATCCGGTATCCGCCGACCTCGACCCCGTGCACCCGCAGCACCTCGCTGAAGCGCGAGGGGTCGCTGATGTCGATCTCCAGGAAGAGCACGTCGGCGGCGCCGGGCACCGGGTTCATGCCGCGCTGCGCGCGTTCCTTGACCCGGTACTCCTTCAGCGAGCCGCTCTGCCGCTTGTTGGCGATGAGGTGCAGCCGGCCGTCGTGGGCGATCGAGTCGGCGACGAACCGCCGCGCCGCGTCGTCGAACTCGATGCGCTCGGCGCGCAGTTCGGTGGTGCGGGACACCCGGGAGATCAGCGAGACCGCGACGATGCCGGCGATGAACAGGCCGGAGATGGTGATGCCGTCCGGCTTCTCGATGACGTTCTCGACGAGGGCGTAGAGCAGCACGAGGGTGAGCGCCGTGAAACCGATCCCCGCGTACGGGTGCCGCGACCGGTAGGTGGAGATGGTCACCGCGATCGCGCCGGAGACCATCATGGCCAGGATGCCGGTGGCGTACGCGCCGGCCTGGTCATTGACGTCGGCCCGGAAGGCGACGGTGATGGCGATGCTGATGGCGGTGTAGACCAGCACCACCGGCCGGACCGCCCGCCCCCACTCGGGCGCCATGCCGTAGGAGGGCAGGTAGCGGGGCACGATGTTGATCAGGCCGGCCATCGCCGAGGCGCCGGCGAACCAGAGGATGAGGATGCTGCTGATGTCGTAGACCGTGCCGAACGCCTCGCCCAGGTGCTCGTGGGCCAGGAAGGCCAGGGCCCGGCCGCTGGCCGCCCCGCCGGGCGCGAACTCGTGCGCCGGGATGAGCACGGTGGTGACGAAGGTGGTGCCGATCAGGTAGACCGACATGATCAGCGCGGCGGTCGTGAGCAGCTTGCGGGTGTTGCGGATCCGCGCCATCAACCGGTGCTCGGCGTCGTCGCCGTCGCTCTTGACCAGCGGCATCATGCTCACCCCGGTCTCGAAGCCGGAGAGGCCCAGCACCAGCAGGGGGAACGCGAGCACGCTGGTGGCCAGCACGTCGCCCGTGCCGCCGAGCCGGGTCAGCCGGTCGGTCCAACCACCGAGCGTCGCCGGGTCGGCGGCGACCTCGGCCAGGCCGGCGACCACGATGACCGCGTTCAGCCCGAGGAAGACCGCGACCAGGGGGATGGCGACCTGCACCGCCTCGCTGAACCCCAGCAGGAACACCCCGCCGAGGATGAGCAGCAGCACCACCGTCACCAGCACGGCGGCCGTGGTGCCGTGCGGAAACGACTCGGGCAGGATCGGGTTCTCCAGCAGGTGCACGGTGGCATCGGCGGCGGAGAGCGTGATCGTGATGATCCACGAGGTGGCCACGAAGCCGAGCAGCACCAGCACGAAGACCTTGCCCCGCCAGAACGGCAGCAGCCGTTCCAGCATGGCCACCGAGCCCTGCCCGTGCGGGCTCTCCCGGGCCACCCGCCGGTACATCGGCAGCATGCCGAACAGGGTCAGCGCGACGATGAGCAGGGTCGCGAGCGGGCTCAGCGCGCCGGCCGCCACCGCGGCGATGCCGGGCAGGTAGGACAGGCTGGAGAAGTAGTCCACGCCGGTCAGGCACATCACCCGCCACCAGGCATGCCCCTTCGACTGGTGCTCCCGGGTCTCCGGGCCTTCCGGCTGCACCCGGTGCTGGAACATCCAGCGGGCGAGCCGGCTGGTCGGCTGGGCCCGCCGGACCGGGCTCTCCACGCGTTCCGGCAGCGTCGCGGGTCCCCGGCGGGCACGGTCGCCGCGCTCGGGGTCGCGAGCGTCGCGCAGCGCCCGGTCCGCGGGGGTCGACTGCGCCTGGTGGCGGCGCCCCCGCGTCCGCCGGGGCTGCGCCCCGTCCCGTGCCTCCGCCATGTGCACCCCTTCAGGCCCTGCACCGACCGTAGGTCGTACGCGGGGCACAGCCCGGCGGAACCGGGCAAGCGGGAGAGATGATCAAGGCGGGGTGGCCAGGGCGTCGCGCAGCGCCTCCGGGTCGCTCACCGTCACCGTGACGGCCGGGTGGCGCGGCCAGGGGCCGGGGGCGAGCGCCGGAACCGGGGCGGCGAGGCGGATGCACACCCCGGCGGCCACGCCGGTGCCGAAGGTGACCCCGCCGTCGGCCAGGGACAGGTGCGGGCCCACGGCCCGCCACCAGCGGTACGGTCCGCCCAGCTCGACCCCGCTCACGTTGTCCCGGGCGGTGCGCAGCCGCCAGGGGCCGTACCGGACGGTCAGCTCGTCCGGGCCCAGCTCGACGCGGGCGGTCTCCGGCCGCACCCCGAGCAGGGCCAGCGGCAGCCGGAACGCCGCGTCGAACCGGAAGGCGAATCGGCGGACCGGCTCGGTGTGCGGCATGGCCGCCGGGTACCCGGTCGGGCCCGGCCGACACCCGCTCGCGCGGGCCCGGCCGACACCCGCTCGCGCCGTCAGCCCGGGCCGGCCCAACCGCTCCCCCGCCGGCCGGGACCGGGCGACGCCCCCCGACGCCGCCCGGTCCGCTGGTTGCCTCGGGTCATCCGCGCAGCCCCAGCCGGCCGGCGAGCCAGGCGACCCGGTCGTCCCGGGTGCGGGCGGCGCCCAGGTCGTGCTCCTCGTCGGGGTAGAGCGACACCTTCGCCTGTGGCGCCGCGGCCGCGTAGGCGGCGCGGGTCTCCGCGCCGACGAAGCGGTCCGCGCCGGCGAACTGGAGGTACGCCCCGGCGCCGAGCCGCCCCACGAGGTCCACCGGGTCGAGGCCGGCGAAGACCGCCCGGTAGGCCTCCTTCTCCCCCGCCGGCAGCTGGAGCCAGTAGAGGTCGAACCAGTTGGCCCAGGTCGCGTCCGGGGCGAGCAGCACGGCGGTGCGCAGTCCCGGCTCGCGGGCGGTCAGGTCGACGGCGTACATGGCGCCGTAGTCGTGGCCGACCACCGCGGTGCGGTGCCGGTCCACCCCCGGCTCGGCGAGCAGCCGCCGGTAGGCCGCCCGCACCGCGTCGAGCTGGGCGGTGACCGCGGCGCGGTCGCGGGCGTCGCCGACCGGGTCGCCCGCCCACGGGAAGGTGAGCTGCGGCAGCACGGACACCACGCCCCGCCCGGCCAGCGCGGTCGCCTCGGCCAGGAACTCGCTGCGGTCCTGGTTGGCCCGGCCCGGCTCGAACCAGTGCAGGTCCAGCACCCCGGCCAGCCCGCCGCGGGCGCTCTGCGGCCGGACCAGCCAGGCCCGGACGGCCGGCTGCCCGGCGACGGGGATCTCGATGTCGCGGACCACCGTGGCCGCCGCGTGGCCCGCGGCGGCCGGGGCCGGCTCGGCGGGTGCCTCCGCGTGGGCCCCGCCGGCGCCGGTGACCGCGCCGGCGACCAGCAGCGCCGCCACGGACACGAGGACGGGCAGACGTCGCATACGCCACCTCCATAAGTTTTTAAACGTGTTTTACAACTGACGACGCTAGGATGGCGGACGGCGATCGGTCAAGTGGGGAGGACGGCGGGCGTGTCGGCAACCGGACGAGGGAGGAGGCGCGGATGAGCGCGGTGCCACCCCTGGAACCCGCGCTGCGCCTGGCCATCGCGCTGCTGCACAGCTACTGGGTGCTCCAGGAGCCCGTCGACCAGCTCTCGGTGGCCCGGCTGCGGGCCGCCGCCCGGGAACTCGAGCTCGCCGAGGTCGCCGACCCGCTCACCGAGGCCGACCTGCCCCGGCTCCGCGAGCTGCGCGACCGGCTCCACCGGGTCTTCGCCGCGCCCGACCCCGCCGCCCGGGTGGCCACCCTCAACGGGGTGCTGGCCGAGGTGAGCGCCGGCACGGTGGTCGAGCCCGGGCCGGACGGCACCCTGCGGCTCACCCCGCTGCCCCGGCCCGGCCCGGTCGGGCCGTTCGCCGCAGTGGTCACCGGGGCGCTCGCCCGCGCCGCGGCGACCGGCGGGGCGGAGCGGTTCGGCGTCTGCGCGGCCGACGGGTGCGACGCGCCCTACCTCGACCGGACCCGCGCCGGCCGGCAGCGCTACTGCTGCGAGCTCTGCAACAACCGGGCCGCCGCGGCCGCGTACCGGGGGCGGTCCCGGCGCGGCTGACCGGTCAGGCCAGGGCGGCCGTCCAGCGACCCACCCCGGCGGCCAGCAGGGCGGCGGTGGCCCGCCAGTACGCCCCGTCCTCGGCGTGGATCCGCGCCCAGGGCTGCACCCCGTCGCGGGCGCCCGCCGCCAGCAGATCGGCCATGGCCCGGGCCCGGCGGCCCAGCAACGCGGCCAGGGCCGGGCGGTCCGCCGCCGGCAGCCCGTAGCCGTCGACCAGGGCCCGCAGCCGGGTGGCGGACTCGTCGAGCGGCCGGTCCGGGCGCATCCCCGCCATGCTCTGCCCCGCGTACGCCAGCTCCCACAGCCGGGTGCCCGGGCCGGCACCGTCCCAGTCGATGAGGACCCACCCCCGGGCCGAGCGGACCAGGTTCCACGGCGCCACGTCGTGGTGGCAGACCAGCTCCGCGCCGTCGGGCGCGATGGCCGGCTGCCACACCGCGCCGGGCGGCGGCGTGAAGGAGGCCGTCGCGCGGTGCAGGTCGGCCAGGAACGCGCCGATCGAGGCCAGCTCGTCGAGGGAGTACGTGCCGGACGGATCGCCCGGCTCCCCGGGCACGTACTCGAGCACCTGGCGGCCCCGGTCGTCCCGGCCGAGCGGCCGGGGCGCGCCGTCGAAGCCGACCTCGCGCAGGTGGCCGAGCAGGGCGTCGACGCCCGCGGTCCACGGGCCGGCCGGGCGCCGGACGGTGTCGCCGACCCGGACCACCCCGGCGGTCACGTTGCCGGGCAGCGCCTCTTCCACCGGCTCATCCTCGCACCGCGGACGGCGTCCCCGCGTCCCGCGCCCGGACGGCGGGACGCGGGGACCCCCCGTCCCGGCTACTGCAGGAACGCCCCGAGAGGCGACAGCAGCAGCCGGCCGAGCAGTGCGGCGTTGTCGTCCAACCGCATCCGCTCACACTCGCGGGCCTCCGGGTCGTGCCGGCAGCGCCAGATCTTCTGCGCGTTGCGCCAGGCCACGTTCCGGGTGTACTCGACCAGTTCGCCCTGGTACCAGTCGTCGATGTCGCCGTTCACCATGTCGATCATCAGCTGCCAGTGGTCCAGGTAGCCGCGGCGCAGCTCCGGGATCCGCTCGGCGAAGATCTTGTTGATCTCCAGGTAGTCGTGGTGCTGGTCGCTGCCGTCGACCGGCTCGGACTCCAGGCTGTCGAAGGTGGTCACCAGCGCGAACGGCAGGTCGTAGTTGATGTGGGCGTTCACCCCGGCGGCCGCCGACGGCAGCGGCCGGGCGTCCGGGCCACGCATCCGCCGGAACAGGCACGACCAGGCCTTCGGGGTGCTCGGGTGGGAGTCGGTCCAGAACCGCAGCGCGTCGAAGTAGCGGGCGGCGAACTCCACGTCGAGCCGCGCCAGGAAGGCCGGGTCGGTGAAGCGGTCGTCGTACAGGCCGTCGAGGACCGTGGAGGTGATGACCAGGTAGAGCTTGTTGAAGTCCGCGAGGGGGCAGCTCTCCTCCAGCGGAGGCAGCCGGACCAGCAGGTCCTGGAGCTTCGTGAGGTGGTCGACGACCGCCGGCACGTCGGCGGGGTGGTCGGCGAGCAGCCCGACGATGTCCTGGTGCACGGGACCCCAGACCGGTTCGGTCATCTCTCCTCCACAGTGGTCGGCGTCCCCCACGACGCCACCCGGTGACGCTGGACAGCCTTCCAGCCGGCGTAGGCCGGCCGGATCAGTAGAACGACGTATTGCCGACGTACGGCTACTCGGCCCGGTTGCGCAGGAAGATCGCGCTGGCCTGCACCCGGGTGCGGACCTGGAGCTTGTCGAAGATGTGCGACACGTGCACGCCGATGGTCCGCTCGCTGATGAACAGCCGCTGGCCGATCTCGCGGTTGGTCAGCCCCTCGGCGACCGCCGCGAGCACCTCCCGCTCCCGGGCGGTGAGCACGACCAGCTCGTCCACCGTGGGCGCGGCCGGCTCCGCGGCCCGGGGCCGGGGCGCCGGACGGGCGGCGGCCGTGCCCTCGTCCAGGGCCACCCGGGCCCGCCCGGCCAGGGTACGGATCTCCTCGCTGAGCGGCACGGCGCCGAGCGCCTGGGCCGTCTGGTGGGCCTGCCGCAGCAGCTTGCCGGCGGTGGCCACCCGGCTGCGCCGGGCCAGCAGCGCCTCGGCCTGCCGCAGCCGCGAGTAGGCCGCCGGGTAGGGGTGGTTGCGCCGGTCCCACTCGGTGGCCGCCCGGGCCCACAACTCCGGGTCGCCCCGGCCGTCCAGCCGGCTCAGCTCGGCGGCGCAGAGGGCCAGGAACGCGTCGGCGACGTAGCGCACCGGTGCGCCCGCCTTCCCGCTCTTGCCGGCCACCCGGTCGACCACCTCGCGCAGCCGGCGGACCGCGTTCGGATCGACCTCGACCGTGCGGCTGGCCGACGCCTCCGCCTCCGCGCGCAGCCCGTGCCAGGCCAGGGTGGCCAGCACGATGACGTCGTCGGAGCGGCTCTCGGTCAGGCCCCGCTGGACCGCCTGCCGGGCCAGGTCGTGCCGGCCCTGCCACATGGCCAGCCCGGCCCGCAGGATGAGCATCGGCAGCACGTGCCGGGCCCCGCCGCCGGCCAGCACGGTGGCGACCGCCTCCAGGTCCCGGTCGGAGGCCTCGACGTCGCCGTAGCCGACGGAGAGCCGGCAGCGGGCGAGCAGCAGCTCGACGGCGTCGGCGCCGGACGGGCGGTGCCGCAGCGCGGCCGCCACGACCTTCTCGGCCTCGGCCCACTGCCCCACCCGGAACAGCCCGTTGGTGGCGATGGCCAGCAGCCGCGTCTCCCAGGTGCGGCCGAGCCCCAGCTCGGCGACCCGCTCGGCGCCGCGGCGGGCCACCACCACACCCTCCTCGAGGATGTTCAGCGGCCCGGTGAGCAGCTCGGCCAGGTGCAGGTACGCGCAGGCGACGTCCTCCGGCCGGCCGGAACGCTCGGCGGTGTCCAGCGCCCTGCGCATGACGGCGAGCCCGGCGTCCGGGTCCTCCAGGTAGGCCTCGCTGAACCCGAGGGCGGAGCTGGCCAGCACCACCTCCGAGGCGGTGCCCTCGACCTCGGCGGCCAGGCGGAGCGCCTCCCGGGCCTGGTCGCCGGCCTCCGCGTAGCGGCCGAGGTGCAGCAGCAGCTCGGCCAGGTGGGCGGCGGCGGTGGCCCGCTCCCGGGGCGTGCAGTCCGCCGTGGCGAGCACCCGCCGGTATTCGGCCTCGGCGGGGGCGGACCGGCCGGCGGCGGCCAGGTAGCGGGCCCGCCGGATGTGCAGGGCGCAGGTGGGCGGGCCGGCCGGCTCGGCGGCCAGCTCCTCCAGCAGGGCCAGCGCACGGGCGTGCTCGCCGCAGTGGTGCGCCGACTCGGCCGCGTGGGTCAGCAACTCGGCCCGGTCGACCTCGACCGGCTCGGGCCGGCCGCCGTCGGGCAGCACGGCGGGCGGGGTGGTGGCCAGGCTGAGCGCGGCCGACCAGTGGCGGTGCGCCTCGGCGTAGCCGTGCAGCCGCTCGGCCTCGCGGGCGGCGGCCATCGCGGCCGGCAGGGCCCGGGCCGGCTCGCCGGCCAGCCGCCAGTGGTGGGCCAGCCGGGCCTGGTGCAGCTCGGCGGTGGCCGAGGTCAGCGTCTCAGCGTAGCGGCGGTGCAGCGCGGCCCGCTCGGCGGGAAGCAGCTCGTGCGCCAGCACCTCGGCGACCAGGCGGTGCCGCAGCCGGTAGCCGTCGTCGGCGCCGACCAGCAGCCGGTGCGCCACCGCCTCGCGGACCGCCTCGATCAGCTGGTCCTCGGGCAGCCGGACGACCTGGGCCAGCAGCCAGTGCTCGACCGGCTCGACGCCGGCGGCCACCGCGTGCACCACGGCGTGCGCGGGCTGCGGCAGCGCGTCGACCCGGGCCAGGAAGACCTCGCGCAGCGTGTCGGAGAGGCCGTCGTGGCCGTCGCGCAGGTCGCGGGCCAGCTCCTCCACCACGAACGGGTTGCCGCCGCTGCGCTGCCACATCTGGTCGGCGGCCTCGGGGGCCAGCGGCGCGCCGGCGATCGCGGCGGCCAGCTCGTCGGTGCCGGCCCGGTCCAGCGGCGCCAGGTCGACCACCCGGACCGAGCGCAGCCGGCGCAGCTCGGTGAGCACGCGGCGCAGCGGGTGCGCGCCCTGCAACGACTCGGCCCGGATCGCGGCGAGCACCGACAGCTGCAGGTCGCCGAGGCCGGCGAGCAGGTAGAGCAGGAGCTGGCGGGTGCTGCGGTCGACCCACTGGAGGTCGTCGAGGACGAGGACCAGCGGCCGTCCACCGGCGACCAGGTGCAGGCCGCGTGAGACCCGTTCCAGCAGCGCGCCCGCGCCGTCCGGGCCCGGCGTCTCCTCGTCGAAGACCTGGAGCAGCCCGCGGACCGCCGAGGAGGTGCGCGCCTCGGTCAGGTCGGCGTCGAGGCGGCGCAGCGCCTGGCGCAGCGGGTGCAGCGGCGAGGCGTCGCCGATGTCGAGGCAGACGCCCGTGAGGACCAGCGCCCCCGCGTCCCGCAGGCGTTCGCCGACCTCGCTGAGCAGCCGGGTCTTGCCCACTCCGCTCTCACCGGTGAGGAACACCGCCGCGGTCTGCCCGGGGGCGACGTCGTCGAGCAGCGCCGACCGCAGCGCCCCCACCGTGTCGGCACGGCCGACGAGCGGCGCGGTGTCCACATCGCTGGCCATGCCACGCAGCCTAGTCACAGGTTCCCGCACCGTTCTACGGGCTCAGCGCCCTTGTGGTACTCCTCGCGTCGACATTACGACTAATGGTTGCGGGTGGTCGACATACGTCGTCCTACCGATCCCCCGAGGACCCGGTGGTGAAAGTCTCCGGTGGTCGTCAGGCACCGGACCGGGGAAAGGGTGGGTGCGATGCTGATCACCACGCCGGTGGGGAGTCGGGAAGCGGTCACCGTGGCGCGCTGGCCGGTGCCGGAGGAACGGCGCACCGTCACCGTCCTCTTCGCTGACATCGTCGGGTCGACCGGCCTGGTCGAGCGGCTCGACCCGGAGGACGTCCGGGCGCTGCAGCGGGCCTATTTCGGCACGGTGGCCGCGGTGCTCGGCCGGTGGCACGGCGTCGTGGAGAAGTACGTCGGCGACGCGGTCATGGCGCTGTTCGGGGCGCACGGCTCCGACGGGTTCGACGCCTACCGGGCGGTGCGCGCCGGGCTGGAGATCCAGGGCGCGCTGGACCGGCGGGTGCCGGCCGGCACCCGGCTACGGGTCCGGGTCGGCGTGGCCACCGGCGAGGCGCTGGTCGACCTGGCCGCCACCCGCGACGGCGGGCATGGCGCGGCCAGCGGTGCGGTGATCACCATGGCGGCGCGCCTCCAGGAGTACGCCCCGCCCGGCGGGGTGGTGCTCTGCGCGGCCACCCGGCGGGCCGTCGCCGGCCTGGTCGAGCAGCGCCCGCTCGCCGCCCTGACGGTTGCCGGCAGGGCGGCGCCGCTGGACGTCTGGCGGGTGACCGGGGTGTCCCCGCGCCGGCCGGCCCGGCACCACGGCCCGCTGGTCGGCCGCCGCCGCGAGCTGGCCACGGCCGGCGACGAGATCGTGCGGGCGGTGCGGGAGCGGCGTCCACGCTGGATCTCCCTGGTCGGCCCGGCCGGCAGCGGGCGCAGCCGGCTGCTGCACGAGCTGGTCCGCGCGGTGTCGAGCGTGGACGGTGTGGCGGTGCGCTGGTGCGTCGCGCACTGCCCCCCGTTCCCGGACGGGGAGCTGGCGCCGCTGGCGGACCTGGTCCGCGGCCTCGCCGGGCTCCGCGACGGGCAGTCGCCGGAGACCGTACGCCGGCGGCTGGGCAGCACCCTGGACGGGCTGCTGCCGGCGGCCCGGTGCGGTGCGGCGGCGCACGCGCTGACCGAGTTCCTGGCCGCGCCGGGCGACCCGGGGGCCGCCGCGCGCGGCGCCGAGGTGTGCCGGGAAGTCCTGCTGGACCTGGCCGCCGGCCAGCCGGTGGTGGTGGCGGTGGACGACCTGGACCGGGCCGCGCCGGCGCTGAACCGGTTCCTGCACCGGGTGTTCGCCGCGGCCACCGAGCGGGGGCTGCCGCTCGCGGTGGTGGCCACCCACGGCCCGCGCTGGGCCGACCTGCTGCCCGGAGCGGCCGGCCGGCGGCGCCGGGTGCCGTTGCCCGCGCTGGGCGCCGTCGACAGCGGACGGCTGCTGCGGCACCTGCTCGACCGGGCCGGCCGGCCCACCGCGCCGGCCGCGGAGCTGCTCCCGCTGATCGGCGGCAACCCGGCCGCCGCGGCGGCGTACGTCGGCGCGCTCGGTGCCGACGGCGAGCCGGCCGGGGTGCCCGAGCCGGTCCGCCGCCTGGTGGACGCCCGGCTGGACCGGCTGGACGGGGAGCGGCGGGCGGTGCTCATGGCGGCCGCGACCCGGGGTGTCGACGTCCCGGTCGCCACGGTGGCGCGGATGCTCGGCTGGCCGGCCGGGCGCGCCGAGCCGGTGCTGCGCGCGCTCGTTGACGCGGGCCTGCTCCGCCGTGCCGCCACCGGCGGGTACGCGGTCGCCGAGCCGGCCGTGGCCCGGGTGGCCGCGCACCGGCTGCCTCGCGCGGTGCGGGCGGAGTTCGCCCGCCGGCTGCGGGATGCCGAGACGGTCGGGGCGATCCGCCCGGCCGTCCCGGGCCCGGCCGGCGGGGTCACCACCGGCCGGGCGGCCTGCCCGGGCGGGGTGGGGCGCCGGTCGGGTGGAGGGGCCCGACCGGCGCCGATCCCCGGTGCGGGCGACCCGATGCCGGGCGTCGGTGTCACCGCGGCGGGCGGCGCGGCCGTGGGGGTGCCTGCGACGGGCGGAGCGGCCGTGGGGGTGCCTGCGACGGGCGGCACGGCCTTGGAGGTGCCTGCAACGGGCGGCGCGGCCGTGCGGGTGCCTACGGCGGGCGGCACGGCCGTTGGGGTGACTGCGGCGGGCGGCGCGGCACGGGGGGTGCCGGCCGGAACCGACGCGGCGGCCGGCCGGCGGACGACCGGGGTCGGGGCGGGCTGGTTCGCCGCGGCGGGGGTGCCGGGGGGCGCCCCCGCCGGGCCGGCTCTCCGGGCGGCCCGGTCCGGCGGTAACGGGGCGGGCCGGGCGGTGCGGGCGCGGCTCGGCGTCTTCCCGGGGCTCCGGGACGCGTTACCCGGCGGCCCGCCGCGGGGGTCGGCGGGCCGGGTGGGGCCGGTCGACGGGCGACCGTCGATCGTCGGGCCACCGCGTCCGCTCCGGACCGGCCGGGAGCGGCAGGGTGGGGCATCCGCCCCGGCAGGGCGGACGCCGGCCGGTGGCAGGCGGGTGCTCGCCGCCTGACGCGACGTCCGGGCCGGAGCGGGCACGGGGCCACTCCGACCCGGACGTCGCACGGGAACAGCCGAGCAGCGGCCGACCGGGCGTCGTCCCGGGCGGGCGAGCCGAGCACGGGCGGGCTGCGGCCGACGGGCGTCGTCCTGGGCCGGCGAGGCGCGGGCGCGCCTGGATCCGGCGGTCACGCCGGGCGGCCGGCCCCTGGGCCGGCGGGTCGGTCAGAGGCCGGCGAGGAACGCCAGGACGCGGTCCCAGGTGAGGTCGGCGGCGGGCGCGTCGTGGTCGGGCGTGCCGGGATCGGTGAAGAGGTGCCCGGGACCCGGGTAGCGGTGCACGGTGACCTCGGCGCCGGCGGCGGTCATCGCCCGCTGCCAGTCGTCCACCTCGTCCTGTGGCTCGTACTCGTCGGGGTCGGCGAGGTGCAGCTGCACCGGCAGGCCGGGGCGGACCGAGCCGGGATCGCCGCCGGTGCCGTGCAGCAGGAGCAGCGCGGCCGCCGCCGGCCGCTCGGCGAGCAGCGCCCCGGCGACGCCGGCGCCCATCGAGAAGCCGGCCAGCACGGTCTCGGCGGGCAGTCCGGCCACCGCCGCGCGGGCCCGGTCGAGGACCGCATCCCGGCCGATCTTGTCGAACAGCGCGAAGCCGGCGTCGACGGTGTCCGCGGCCGGCACCTCGTACAGGTCGGGGGTGGTCACCCGGTGCCCGGCGGCGCGGAGCCGGTCGGCGGCGGACAGCACGGCCGGGCGCAGCCCGTAGACGGAGTGCAGGAGCAGGATGTGTGCCATCGACCCATCCTGGCCCGCAGCCGCGCCGCCCGGCGGGCCGGCACGCCGGTCAGTCCCGGGCGATGGTGCGGCTGCGCCCGCGGAACTCGGCGACCACCTCGCCGTCCCGCCACACCGTGACGTCGTAGATGCCGCTGCGGCCGTAGCGGACCCGCTCGGCGGCCCGGGCCTCCAGCAGGTCGCCCTCGCGGACCGGCCGGAGGAAGCTGATCTCGCCGCCGGCGGCCACGGTGGCCGGGCCGTGACTGTTGCAGGCCAGCGCGAAGGCGGTGTCGGCGAGCAGGAAGACGAAACCGCCGTGGCCGATGGCGTGGCCGTTCAGCATGGCCGGCGTGACCCGCATCCGGGCCACCGCCGCGCCGTCGCCGGCCTCGACCAGCTCGATGCCGAGCCCCTTGGACGCCACGTCGGCGTCGAACATGTCGTGGGCCGCGGTGCGGCCGTCGTCGCCCGCCATGTCAGTTCCCCCGCCGCTGGTCGACGATCCGGCGCATCTTGCCCATCGAGCGCTCGACCCCGTCGGGCTCGATGACCTGGACCGCCACGCTCACCCCGATGGTGTTCTTGACCTGCTCGACGAGGGCCGCCCCGGCCCGCTCGGCCTCGTCGGCGGTCACCCCGGCCCGCCGCTCCACCTTGACGGTGAGGGTGTCCATCCGGCCCTGCCGGTCCAGCACGCACTGGAAGTGCGGCGACAGCGCGGGCGTACGCAGGATCAGCTCCTCGATCTGGGTCGGGAAGACGTTGACCCCGCGCACGATCATCATGTCGTCGGTCCGGCCGGTGATCTTCTCGATCCGGCGCATGCCGCGGGCGGTGCCGGGCAGCAGCCGGGTGAGGTCGCGGGTGCGGTAGCGGACCACCGGCATGGCCTCCTTGGTGAGGGAGGTGAGCACCAGCTCGCCCCGCTCGCCGTCGGGCAGCACCGCACCGGTGACCGGGTCGATGATCTCCGGGTAGAAGTGGTCCTCCCACAGGTGCAGGCCGTCCTTGGTCTCCACGCACTCGACCGCCACCCCGGGGCCCATCACCTCGGAGAGGCCGTAGATGTCCACGGCGTGCATGTCGAGGCGCTGCTCCATCTCCCGACGCATGTCCTCGGTCCACGGCTCGGCGCCGAAGATGCCGACCTGGAGCGAGGTGGACCGCGGGTCGACGCCCTGGCGCTCCATCTCGTCGACGATGGCCAGCATGTAGCTGGGGGTGACCATGATGACCTCCGGCGCGAAGTCGCGGATCAGCATGACCTGCCGCTCGGTCATGCCGCCGGAGACCGGGATGACGGTGCAGCCCAGCTCCTCGGCGCCGTAGTGCGCGCCGAGCCCGCCGGTGAAGAGCCCGTAGCCGTACGCCACGTGCACCCGGTCGCCGGGGCGGCCGCCGGAGGCCCGGATCGAGCGGGCCATCAGCTTCGCCCAGGTGTCCAGGTCGGCGCGGGTGTAGCCGACCACGGTGGGCCGGCCGGTGGTGCCGGAGGAGGCGTGCAGCCGGGCGACCCGCTCGCGCGGGACCGCGAACATGCCGAACGGGTAGTTCTCCCGCAGCTCGGCCTTGCCGGTGAAGGGGAAGCGGGCCAGGTCGGCCAGCTCGCGCACGTCGTCGGGGTGCGCGCCGGCCGCCTCGAAGGCTTGCCGGTAGTGCGGCACGTTGTCGTACGCGTGCCGTAGCGACCAGCGCAGCCGGTCGAGTTGCAGCGCCCGCAGCTCGTCGACGCCGGCCCGCTCGACGGGTTCCAGCTCGTCCGGACGAGGGGTGCGGTCCTGCACGGTGGCCTCCTGCGCGACGGGTCGCCGACGCCGCGTCGCGCCGGGCGGGTGCCGATCACCGTACGCCCGTACGGCCCGTCCTGCCAGGTCAGCGGGGTCGGCATCGCCGGCCGCCGATGCAGTTCTGCGGCTCAGCGGGCAGCGGGGAGCCGGTGCAGCGCGTCGACCAGCGGGGCCAGCTCGGGGGTGCGCTCGGCCTCGGCGAGCGCGTCGGCCAGCACCCGGTCGTGGGTCGGGCGGGCCCGCCCGAGCAACTCGGAGCCGGCCGGGGTCAGCTCGGTGTAGATGCCGCGCCGGTCGTCCGCGCAGAGCACGCGGGTGAGCAGGCCGCGCTCCTCCAGCCGGGTGACCAGGCGGGTGGTGGCGCTGCCGGACAGCGCGGCGGCGCGGGCGAGCTGCCGCATCCGCATGTGCCAGCCGTCCTGCCGGGAGAGCGCGTCGAGCACCGTGTACTCGACGACGGACAGGTCGTGCTCGGCCTGGAGGGCGCGCTCCAGGGCGGTCTCGATCAGGCCGTGCAGCGCGGCGAGGGTGCGCCAGCCCTGCGCGCGGATCTCGACCGCGTCGTCGGCGATGCCCATGGCGCCCCCTCCGGTGTGACGTGGACGCCCTCCAGGCTACCACCCTTGCGCCGGTATACGGCGCGTGCAACTATCTTTGTTGCCGGCGCGGGTAGTTGCACGCGCCTCTTTATTTCGCGCGCATGGATTGGGTACGGCATGACACAGCGCACCTCGGCCCTCCCCGGCGGCCTGACCGCCCTGGCGATCGGGGCGTTCGGCATCGGGCTGACCGAGTTCGTGATCATGGGACTGCTCCCCCAGGTCGCCGCCGACTTCGCGGTCAGCGAGTCGGTGGCCGGCTGGTTGATCTCCGGGTACGCCCTCAGCGTCGCCGTCGGCGGGGTGGCGCTCACCGCCGCCGTCACCCGGTTGCGCCGCAAGCCGGTACTGCTCGGCCTGATGGTGCTCTTCATCGCCGGCAACCTGCTCTCGGCCCTCGCCGGCGACTACGGCACCATGCTGGCCGGCCGGATCGTCGCCGCGCTCTGCCACGGCGCGTTCTTCGGCATCGGCGCGGTGGTGGCGGCCGGCCTGGTCCCGCCGGCCCGCCGGGCGGGCGCGATCGCCATGATGTTCGCCGGGCTCACCATCGCCAACGTCCTCGGCGTGCCGTTCGGCACCCTCCTCGGCCAGCACCTCGGCTGGCGCGCCACGTTCTGGGCGATCACCGGCATCGGGCTGGTCGCGCTGGCCGGCCTCGCCGTGCTGGTGCCCGGCCGCGGCCCGGCCACCGACGCCGCACCGACCGGCGGGCTGCGCGGCGAGCTGCGGGCGTTCACCCACGCCCAGGTCTGGTTCTCGCTGGTGGTCACCGTGCTCGGCTTCGGCGGCATGTTCGGCGCGTTCACCTACATCGCGTACACCCTGACCGAGGTGAGCGGCTTCGCGGCCGGCACCGTGCCGTGGCTGCTGGTGCTCTTCGGGGTGGGGCTGTTCGCCAGCAACCTGGCCGGCGGCCGGGCCGCCGACGTGTCGCTGTCCCGGACCCTGGTCACCGTCCTGGCGTGCTCACCCTGGTGCTGGTCGGCTTCGCGCTGACCGCCGGGAGCCCGGCGCTGACCGTGGTCGCGCTGGTGCTCATGGGCGCGTTCGGCTTCGCCACCGTGCCGCCGCTCCAGATGCGGATCATGAAGTACGCCCGCCAGGCCCCGACCCTGGCCTCCGGGGCGAACATCGCCGCGTTCAACGTCGGCAACGCGCTCGGCGCCTGGCTCGGCGGGCTGACCATCGACGCCGGCCTCGGCTTCACCGCCCCGATCTGGGCCGGCGCCGGGCTCACCCTGCTCGGCCTCGGGGTGCTGCTGGTGGCCGAGCGGCACGCCCGGCGTACCCCGGTGGACGCCGCAGAGGCGCGCGAGCCGGCCGCCGTCGCGGCCTGACGGTGTGCCGGCCGGCGCGCGCGGGCGGCGTTATGCTCGGCGCGGCGGTGGGGCCCGCCGTCCCGGAACCGGCCGGGAGAACCGCGACACGCTCGCCAACGGTCCCTGCCAGTGATGCCCGTCCTGGTGGGAGGCACCGTGACCGGACCCTCCGAGTTCCGCGTCGACCCCGACGTCGACCTGCGCGTCCCCGCCGACCGGCGGGAGCTGCCCGCCCACCCGGCGGCGGTGCTCGGCGTCATCGCCGCCGGCGGGGTGCTCGGCGCGCTGGCCCGGGCCGGGTTGCAGGCCGCGTTCCCGCACCCGCCCACCGGCTTCCCGTGGGCCACCTTCGGCATCAACGTCGCCGGCTGCCTGCTCATCGGGGCGCTGATGGCGGTGCTCACGGCCCGCCCGGCCGGGCCGCTGGTCCGGCCGTTCCTCGGCGTCGGTGTCCTCGGCGGCTTCACCACCTTCTCCACCTACGCCGTGGACGCCCAGCGGGCGATCGTGGCCGGGGCGCCGGGCACGGCGCTGGCGTACCTGGCGGCGACCCTGACCGGTGCGCTGCTGGCGGTCTGGGCCGGGGACGCCGTGGCCGGCCGGCTGCTGACCCGGGCCGGGGTCGGGGCGGCCCGGTGACCGTCCTGCTGATCGCGCTCGGTGCGGCGGTGGGCGCGCCGCTGCGCTACCTGACCGACCGGGCCGTGCAGGCCCGGCACGGCTCCCCCTTCCCGTGGGGCACGCTGACCGTCAACGTGGCCGGGTCGCTGGTGCTCGGCGCGGTGGCCGCCGTGCCCGCCTCCCCCACGGTGACCGCGCTGGTCGGCACCGGCTTCTGCGGGGCGCTGACCACCTGGTCCACGCTCAGCTACGAGACCCTGCGGCTGCACGGCTCGGGCCACCGCGGGCCCGCGGTGGCCAACGCGCTGGGCAGCATCGCCGCCGGCCTCGCGGCGGCCACCCTGGGGTACGCCCTGGCCGGCGCCGTCACCGGCTGACCCACCGGGGCGGGCACACTCACCCCCTCGTCGGCACCGGCCGACCGGCCCGGCCGCCATGTTCAACCGCGCGCCGGCACCACGGCAGGCACCGAAGCCGGATCGGTGGTGGCGAGCGAGGCCGGATCGGCCGCGAGCCCGACCACCGGTCCCACCACGAAGACCGCCGGCGGCCGGACCTCGTCCCGTGCGGCGAGCGCGCCGACCTCGTCCAGCCGGCACCGGGCCGTCCACTGCTCCGGGTGGCCGGCGTCCCGGACGGCCAGCACCGGCGTCTGCGCCGCCCGCCCGTGGGCGAGCAGTTCGGCGGCGATCCGCCCGACGGTGTCCACCGCCATGAGCAGCACGAGCGTGCCCCGGGCCCGGGCCAGCGCGGCCCAGTCGACCAGGGAGTCCGGGTGCCCGGGCGGCAGGTGCCCGGACACGACGGTGACCTCGTGCGCCACGCCCCGGTGGGTCACCGGCACCCCGGCCAGGGCGGGCGCCGCCACCGCGCTGCTCACCCCGGGCACGAGCACCGTCTCCACCCCGGCCGCCGCGCAGGCGAGGACCTCCTCGTGGCCCCGGCCGAAGACGTACGGGTCGCCGCCCTTGAGCCGGACCACCCGCCGCCCGGCGCGGGCGTGCGCGACCAGGGTGTCGTTGATGGCGTCCTGGGTCATCGACGGGCCGCGGGGCACCTTGGCGGCGTCCACCACCAGCACGCCGGGGCGCAGCCGGCGCAGCAGCCCGGCCGGGGCGAGCCGGTCGGCCACCACCACGTCCGCGGCGTCGAGCAGCGCCCGGCCGCGTACGGTGATCAGGTCGTCCGGGCCGGGCCCGCCGCCCACCACGGCCACCTGTCCGGGGCGCAGCGCCGGCTCGTCGTGGTGGCCCGAGTGGTGATGGTGGTGGTGGCCGTGCCCGTCGGCCGGGTCGTCGGGGTGGTGGTGCGGGGTCTGCGGCCGGCCCACCTTGTCGGCGAAGCCGGGCAGCGCCACCCGGTACGCGCAGGTGTCGCAGTTCATCCGGATGTCCCCGCGCAGCGCCTCGGCGTGCCGTTCCAGCACCAGGTCGGCGAGCGCGTCGCAGTCGCCGATCACCTCGGCCACCCGCACGTCGAGGCCGGGATGGTCGGCGGCGAACTCCCGGCTCTGCGCCACGATCCGGTCCGGCAGCACGCCGGCGAAGAGGAAGTACGGTGCGACCACGATCCGCCGGGCGCCGAGCCGGCGCAGCCGTTCCAGCACGGCCGGCACGGACGGCTCGGCGAGCGAGATGAAGCCGGGTTCCACGCCGGCGTAGCCGCGCCCCTCCCAGAGCAGCCGGGCCACCTTGGTCACCTCGGCGTTGGCGTCCGGGTCGGTGGAGCCGCGCCCGATCAGCGCCACCCACGTGCCGGCCCGGTCGGCCCCGTCGAGCGCCGCGTCGATCCGCCGTGCCAGCGCCTCCTGGAGCAGCGGGTGCGGCCCGAGCGGCCGCCCGTACGCGTACCGCAGGCCGGGGTGGCGCTGCTTCTCGCGGGCGAGGGCGGCGGGGATGTCCCCCTTGCCGTGCCCGGCGGCGGCCAGCACCAGCGGCAGCGCCACCACGGTCCGGTGGCCCCGGTCGACCAGCGCGCCGACGGCGTCGGTCAGCGGCGGGCGGGACAGCTCGATGAAGCCGCCCTCGACGTCGGCGACCGCGTTCCGGCGGCGGATCCGCTCGACCAGCGCCGCGAACTGGGCGACGCCGGCCGCGCTTCGGGTGCCGTGCCCGACGATCAGCAGCGGGGTCTGGTCCTTCACATGTCCTCCAGGTAGAGCAGGGCGTTGAGGGCGGCGGCGGCCACCGCGGAGCCGCCCTTCTCGCCCACGTTGGACACGGCGGGCAGGCCGCTGGCCCGCAACGCCGCCTTGGACTCGGCCGCGCCCACGAAGCCGACCGGCAGGCCGACCACCAGCGCCGGGGCCGCGTCGAGGGCGATCAGCTCGACCAGCGCGGTGGGGGCGCAGCCGACCACCCAGACCGCGCCCGGGCCCACCCGGTCGGCCGCGATCCGCACGGCCGCGGCCGAGCGGGTGATGCCGGCGGTGCGGCCCAGGTCGGCGGCCGCCGGCTCCGCGACCGGGCAGACGATCTCCCGCCCGGCCCGGGTGATGCCGGCGGCGACCATCCACACGTCGGTGACGATCGGCGCGCCGGCCCGCAGCGCGGCCAGCCCGCCGGCCAGACCGGCCTCGTCGCAGACCAGGTCGGCGACGTAGTCGAGGTCGGCGCTGGCGTGCACCACCCGCTCGGTGACCGCCCGGGTCAGCGGCGGCAGGTGCGACAGGTCGAACCGCCCGCGCAGGATCCGGTAGGACTCCGCCTCGATCGGGTGCACGCTCCGGCTCACGAGCCGGCCCGGCCGTAGCGGCGGTCGTAGCCGCGCAGCCGCCACAGCAGCACGGCGCCGCCCCAGGCGAGGGCGAAGAGGCCCACCACGGCGTAGCCGAGCTGCTCGAAGTGGTCGGCGATCGAGGCGTACCCGGCCAGGGCGGTGAGTCCGAGGTGGTCGGCGAGCAGGCCGGCCAGGTAGACGCTGGCGACCAGGCCGCCGACCAGCACGGTCATCGTGGTGGTGGCCAGGTTGTACCAGAGCCGCCGGGCCGGCTGCCGGTACGCCCACGAGTAGGCGCGGCTCATCAGCAGGCTGTCCGCGGTGTCCATGGCGGACATCCCGGCGGCGAAGAGCAGCGGCAGGGTGAGCAGCGCCAGCACGGGCAGCCCGCCGGCGGCGGCGGTGCTCGCCGACAGCGCCAGCAGGGTCACCTCGCTGGCCGTCTCCAGGCCCAGCCCGAAGAGGAAGCCGACCGGGGCCATGTGCCAGGAGGAGCGGACCAAAGTGCGGGCCCGGGCCCCGAGGATCCGGTGCATCAGCCCCCGGTTGAGCAGCATGAGGTCCAGCTCGGTCTCGTCCAGGGCGCCGGCGCGCAGCCGCCGCCAGAGCCGGGCCAGCCCGGCCAGCACCACCGCGTTGAGGGCCGCCACGAGCAGCAGGAAGCCGGTCGCGGTGACGATCGCGACGGTGGCGCCGACCTCGCGGACGCCGGCCATCCGGTCGCCGGTCAACCGGGTGGAGGCGAGCCCGACCACGAGGGCGAGCAGCAGCACCACGGCGCTGTGCCCGAGCGCGAAGAAGAAGCCCACGCCGACCGGCCGCCGGCCGCGCAGCAGCATGAGCCGGGTCGTGTCGTCGATGGCGGCGATGTGGTCGGCGTCGAAGGCGTGCCGCACCCCCAGCACGTAGGCCAGGGTGCCGGCGCCGGCCAGCCCGCCGGCCGCCACCGGCTGGTTGTTCCAGTACAGGTAGAGGGTCACTCCGGCGACGTGCAGCGCGGCGACCGCGCAGACGATGCCGCCGAGGCGGGCCCGTTCGGCGCGGCTCCAGCGGCCGATGGTGGGGGCGGCGGCGGTGGGGGTCGAGGTCATCGCTCTCCTCCGGGTTCGGGGTCGACGCGGATGGCGTCCACGGGGCAGATCTCCAGGCATTCGAGGCAGCCGGTGCAGCGGTCGGTGACCCGCAGGCCGGCGGGGGTGGGTCGGATGGCGTGCGTCGGGCAGGTGAGCAGGCAGGCGCCGCAGCCCTGGCAGGCGCCGATGGTCACGACCGCCACCGGTACCCCCGGGGCGTGACCATCCGGCCGGCGACCACCCGGGTCTGCGAGCTGCCGACCACCACCACGCTGTACATGTCGACGACGGCCGGGTCGAGGGTGGCCAGGGTGGCCAGGTGCACCCGCTCGCCGGGGCGGCTGGCGTTGCGGACCACGCCGACCGGGGTGTCCGGCGGGCGGTGCGCCGCGAAGGTCTCCAGGGCGGCGCCGAGCTGCCAGTCCCGGGTGCGGCTGCGCGGGTTGTAGAGCAGCGCCACCAGGTCGCCCTCGGCCGCGGCGGCGATCCGGCCCGCGATCACCTCCCACGGCGTGTGCAGGTCGGACAGGCTCAGGTAGACGTGGTCGTGCCCGAGTGGCGCGCCGAGCAGCGCCGACGCGGCGAGGCCGGCGGTCACCCCGGGCACGCCGACCACGTCGATCCGGTCGTCGGCGTATTCCAGGGCGGGGCTGGCCATCGCGTACACCCCGGCGTCGCCGGACCCGACCAGGGCGACGGCGTGGCCGGCGGTGGCCTCGGCGACGGCGGCCCGGGCCCGCGCCTCCTCCGCGCCGAGGCCGCTGGCCAGCACCCGGGTGCCGGGGCGGAGCACGTCGCGGACCTGGTCGACGTACTGGTCCAGGCCGACCACCACGGCGGCCCGGCGCAGCTCGGCCACCGCGCGCGGGGTGCGCAGGTCCGCCGCGCCGGGGCCGAGGCCGACCAGCGCGAGCCGGCCGCGGGGAGCGTGCCGGGCCACCGCCACGGTGGCCATGGCCGAGGCGGTCTTCGGCACCAGCAGGCTGCCGCCGCCGCGCAGCGCCGCGGCCTCCGCGACGCTCGGCGTGCCGACGGCGGCGCGGACCACCTCACTGGGGTGCGGCACGTCGACCGCCGCCAGGTCCGCGGCCGGCCAGGTCTCCAGGGGTACGCCGTACGCGTCGGCGGTCGTCCGGATGCCCGCCTCGTCGGCCTTGAGGTCCACACTGGCCAGGCAGCGCAGGCTGGCCGGGCTGAGGCCGGCGTCGGCGAGCGCCCGGCGCAGCAGATCGGTCACCTCGGCGGCCGGCACGCCCCGGCTGGAGCCGATGCCGGCGACCAGGGACGGCGGCCGAAGCACCACGGTCCGCCCGTCGAGCGGCACGACCCGGTCGGTGACCAGGATCCGCCAGCCGTCTCCGGATCCGGCGGCGGCCGTTCCGGCGGTCGGCGGGGATGTGACCTCGATGTGGACGTGTTCCGGCAGGGCGGGCAGCGGCCAGGTGGCGTCGGCGACCAGCCGGACCGGCTCGCCGTCGAGGATCGCCCGGGACACCGCGGCCACCGCGCCCTCCACCGGCCAGCCGAGGGTGTCCAGGCCGGGCAGGCCGACCGCGTCGGTGGCGGTGGTGACCACCGGCCGGGCGTCGAGCAGCGCGCCGACGTCGGCGGCGAGGGGGTTGGCGCCGCCCGCGTGCCCGCCGAGCAGGGCCACCGCGTACCGGGCCGCCTCGTCGACGACCACCACGGCCGGGTCGGTCCGCTTGTCGCCGAGCAGCGGGGCCAGGATGCGGACCACCGCGCCGGTGGCCAGGAAGGCGACGACCGCGTCGCACCCGCGCCAGGCGGCCCGCAGCGCGTCGGCGGCGCTCTCCGCCTCCACGAGCCGGGCGTGCGGCCAGGCCGCGGCGAGGGTGCGCGCGTGCCGCCTCCCGGCGGCGGTCGCCGCCACGAGCCCCACGCGGAGAGGCTCCTTCTTCACGCCTGCGGTGGCGCAGGGGTCCCCTGTCAACAGGTCCGACGGTGTGGGCACGGGTTCCTCCGGGTGGGCGGTCACGGCTGCTCCGCGGTGAGCAGGACGACCGGGTTGGTGGCGGCCAGGCGCAGCGAGCCGCCGGGCAGGTCGGCGAGGCGGGCGGCGGCGAGCTGGCAGCCGTCGACCGCGTAGCCGGCGGCGCGCAGCAGGTGCACGGCGGGGGCGATCCGGTCGAGGGCGGCCAGGGTGACCACCACCCGGGGCGGGCGACGGTCGGCCACCGCCGCGAGCACGTCGACGCCGCCCCCGCCGACGAAGACCGCGTCCGGGTCGGGCAGGCCGACCAGGGCCGCCGGGGCCGCCCCGGTCACCACCCGGACGTCGACGCCGTGCCGGGCGGCGTTGGTCCGGATCGGCGCGTCCGGGTCGCGTTCCACGGCGAGCACCGCCGCGCCGAGCAGCGCGCACTCGATACCGACCGAGCCACTGCCCGCGCCGACGTCCCAGACCAGCCGGCCCAGCCGGGGCCGCAGCCGGGCCACCGCGAGCGCCCGGACCTCCGCCTTGGTGATCATCGAGTCCCGGTGGGCGTACGCGGACTCGGGCAGCGCCCACCCTCCGGCCGGCGCGGCGGCGGGCTGGTCGTCGGCGCGCATCCCGGCGACACCGGCGGCGGCCGGGCGGTCGCCGGCGCGGGTCCCGTCGACGCCGCCCGTCGGCGGGCCAGCAGGCCCGCGACCCGCGTCCTCGGCCGTGCCGGGATTCCCGGCCGTCGAGGCGGTGCTCGAAGGACGGGGCGCGCCGTCGACGCGGCCCGGAACGGCCTCCGCGGCCAGGCAGAGCACGACGTGGGGGTCGGACCAGGCCGTCGCGGCGGCCTCGGCCGGGGTGGTCCAGGTGACCCGCTCGTCCGGGGTGCCGAGGTGCTCGGCGACCACCAGGCGGCGGTCCCAGCCGGCCAGGCCGGCGCCCAGCTCGGCCGCGCCCGCGCCGGGGGCGGTGAGCACCGCGACGGCGGGCAGCGCCCGGCAGGCGTTGAGCGCGGGGCGCGGGTCCCGGCCGTGGGCGGTGACCACGGCGGCGCCGTCCCAGGGCAGCCCGGCGCGGGCGAACGCGGCGGCGACGCTGGAGACGGCGGGCAGCACCCGCAGCGGCAGGCCGGCCGACCGGAGCCGGCGGACGATGCCGAAGAAGCCGGGGTCGCCGCTGGCCAGCACCACCGCGGGCGTGCCGGCGGCGACGGCCGCGGTGAGCCGGCGCAGGGCGGGCGCGAGCGGGCCGAGGACGACGGTGGCGCAGCCGGGAGCCAGAGGCACGGCGGCCAGGTGCCGGGCCGCGCCGACGACCAGGCCGGCGCCGGCCAGCGCCGGCGCGAGCGCGGGGTGCGCGGGGCGGCCGGCGGCGTCGATCCCCGCCACGAGGACGGTCGGCCTCACGCGGCCCACCGCCCCGAGGAGGCGACCACCTGGGCGCCGGCGAAGTCCACCATGGCCACGTCGACGCTGACGGCGTGCCCGGCGAAGCGGCGCAGCACCTGCCGGACCCGGTGGCAGAGCAGGTCCCCGGCCGGGCCGAGCAGTCTGGCGTCCGCCCACAGCTCGTACGCGTGCCGCCCCGTGTTGGCGGCGGTGACGGCGGCGACCAGGTCCGGGTCGCCACCGGCCTCGGCGGTGACCGCGCCGAGCAGCGACAGGTCCACCTTGGACCGGGTGTAGTGGGTCATCAGGATGCCGGCGGCGAGCTTCGCCAGCTTGCCGGCCATGCCGACGAAGACCACCCCGGTCATCCCGTCGCCGACGGCGGCCGTGACCGCCGCGCCGGTGAAGTCGCCGACCTCGACGAAGCACACCTCGGGCAGCTCCGGCAGCAGCGCCCGGGCCGCCCGCTCGGTACGCCCGCCGGTGCAGAGCACCACGGTCCGCTCCCCCTGGGCGGCCATCACGTGCACGGCCTGCACCACGCTGGCCCGCCAGGAGGCCGTGGAGAACGGCCGGACGATCCCGGTGGTGCCGAGGATGGAGATGCCGCCGAGGATGCCGAGCCGCCGGTTGGTGGTCTTGCGCGCCATGATCTCGCCCCGCGGCACGCTGATCACGACGCGGACGCCGGTCTCGCCCAGGTCGACGACCTCGGCGACGGCCTGGCCGATCATGCGGCGCGGGGTCTCGTTGATGGCCGGGCCGCCCACCGCCAGGCCGAGCCCCGGCCGGGTGACCGTGCCGACGCCCGGCCCACCGTCGAGGCGCAGCCCCGGCTCGTCCCGCCAGGTGACCGTGGCGGTCAGCTCGGCGCCGTGGGTGACGTCGGGGTCGTCGCCCGCGTCCTTGACCACCACGGCCTCGGCCCGCCGCGCCCGTTCCAGGTCGCAGCGGGCCACCGCGAAGGTGACCCGCCGGCCGGCCGGCAGCCCGATCTCCACCTGGCGCTGCGGCTCCCCGGTGACCAGCGCGGTCAGGGCCGCCTTGGTCGCCGCGGTGGCGCACGCGCCGGTGGTCCAGCCCGTGCGCAGCGCGGTGGGCCGGACCTTCGCCGTACGCGGCAGGTCCGGCTCGCGCAGCGGCGGCTCGACGTACGTCACCGGCCGTCACCAGCGGCGTCGTCCGACCGGTCGGCGCGGGCCCGGCGCAGCGCGGCGCGGGCGCCCGGCTCGGCCCGCCGGTAGGTGTGGAAGTGCCCCGGGTGGTAGAGGTGCGAGCGGGTGCCGGCGGCGGCGAGCGCCGGCCCGATGAGGAACAGCGTGTGCTTCCAGAGCTTCTGCGCCTTGACGGTGGCCTCCAGCTCGCCCAGCGCGCACCGGACCACCAGCTCGTCCGGCCAGGTCGCCTGGTACGCCACCACCACGGGGGTCTCCGGCGGGTAGCCACCGGCCAGCAGCTCCGCCTGGGCCTGCCCGGAGCGGGCGGCGGAGAGGAACAGCGCCATGGTGGTGCCGTGCCGGGCGAACTCGCGGACCCGCTCGCCGGGCGGCATGGGCGTCTTGCCGCCCTCCAGGCGGGTGAGGATCACCGACTGGGCGACCTCGGGGATGGTCAGTTCCCGGCCGACGAGCGCCGCGACCGCGGTGAACGAGGACACCCCGGGCACCACCTCCACGGCCAGGCCGAGGTCGCGGCACAGGTCCAGCTGTTCCTGCACGGCGCCCCACAGGGCCGGGTCGCCGGAGTGGATCCGGGCCACGACGAGCCCCTGCCCGGCGGCCCGTTCGTACAGCGGCCGCACACCTTCGATGGGCAGCTGGGAGGAGTCGACGATCTCGGCGTCCGGGCGGGCGTGGGCCAGCACGTCGGCGTGCACGAGGCTGGCCGCCCAGATCACCACGTCGGCCTCGGCGATGACCCGGGCGGCGCGCAGGGTGAGCAGGTCGGCGGCGCCGGGGCCGGCCCCGACGAACCAGACCTTGCCGGTGGTGGTCACAGTTTTCCTCCCCGGCCGTCCCGGCGGGCCGGGACCAGCAGCGTCGACAGGTACGGCAGGTCAACGGCGGCGGCGTCCACCGGCCCGATCCGCTCGCCGGGCAGGCCGAGCGCCCGGCCCAGCACGGCGTCCGGCAGCCGGCCCTGCCGGCGCAGCTCGTCGACCAGGTCGGGGTGGCGGCGCCAGCCCTTGTAGACGACGACGGTCCCGGGGCCGGCGAGCGCGTCGGCGACCGGCGTGAGCCCGGCCGTGGCGGGCAGCAGGGTGAGCGGTTCCCGGCCCTCGCAGAGCGGCACGCCGGCCCGGGCGGCCAGTTCCTGCATGGCGGTGATGCCGGGCACGGTCCGCACCTCGACCCCGGGCCGCCGGGCCCGGACACCGTCGGCCAGGTAGCCGAAGGTGGAGTAGACGTTGGGGTCGCCGATGGTGGCGAAGGCGACCGACCGGGCGCCGGAGTCGACCGCCGCCACCACGGCCGCCGCGGCGGCGTCCCAGGCCCGCTCCCGGCGGGCGGTCACCCCGCCCCGGTCGTCCAGGGCGAACGGCAGCCGGCGCAGCCGGTCCGCGGGCACGTGCGCCCGCACGGTGGTCTCGGCCCGTCCGGCGGGCGCGTCCGGGTCCGCGGCGTGCCGGTCCAGCACGGGTACGAACACCAGGTCGGCCTCGGCCAGCAGCCGCGCGGCCTTGAGCGTCAGCAGCTCGGGGTCGCCCGGTCCCACCCCGATCCCGGTCAGCACGGCGGCGGGCGGGACCGGTGGTCGCTCCTCGCGGGGCGGGCCGACGGGCGCGGGCCGCCTCGGGGCGGGGCCGGTCTGCGGGTGGCTCGGCGGGTTCACCGGCTCGCCGCCTCGACCAGCCGGCGGGCCGCCGCCGGGTGCCCGGCCCAGTGGGTGTGCAGGTAGGAGGCGTGCACCCGGCCGGCCACGAAGCCGTGCGGGCCGCCGTCCCAGTGCCAGGCGGGACGGTCGCCGTGCCCGGGGTCGGTGACGGTGCGGTGGAACTCGTGTCCGCGTACCGGGTCGCCGGCGCGGTGTGCCGGGGAGTCGGCGGCGGCCACCGCGTCCCGGTAGCCGAGCGTGAGCCGGCCGGTCATCCGGGCGGTGTGGTCGAGCCGCCCGCACATCGGCACCCCGTCGAGGGAGCGGCCGAGATAGAGCAGCCCGGCGCACTCGGCGACCACCGGTCCGTCGAAGCCGGCCAGCTCGGCGCGGAGCGCCGTGTTGCCGGCCAGGGCGTCGGCGTGCAGCTCGGGGAAGCCGCCGCCGATCACCACGGCCCGCGTGCCGGCCGGCAGGGCCGCGTCGCGCAGCGGGTCGAGGGTCACCACCTCCGCGCCGGCCGCGGTGAGCAGTTCGGCGGTCTCCGCGTACGAGAAGGTGAACGCCGCCCCGCCGGCGACCGCGACGACCGGGCGGGCGGTGCCGGCCGGACCGCCGACCGCGGCGGCCGGGTCCCAGGCGGGCGCGGTCAGCGGTGGCGCGGTGCGGGCCAGCGCCAGCACGGCGTCGAGGTCCACGGTGGACTCGACCAGGTCGGCGAGCGCGGCCACCACGGCGACCGACTCGGGCGCGCGTTCGGCGACCGGCACCAGGCCCAGGTGCCGGGAGGGCGCGGACACCTCGGCGGCCCGGGTCACCGCGCCGAGCACCGGCACGCCCACCTCGGCGAGCGCGTCGCGCAGCAGCGTCTCGTGCCGGGGCGAACCGACCCGGTTGAGCACCACCCCGCCGATGCGCACCGCCGGGTCGAACGCGCGCATGCCGAGCACCAGCGCGGCGGCCGAGCGGCCCTGCGCCGTGGTGTCGAGCACCAGCACCACCGGCGCCTCGATGAGCCGGGCCACGTGGGCCGTGGACGCGTACCCGCCGTGGCCGACCGCGCCGTCGTGCAACCCCATCACGCCCTCCACCACGGCCACGTCGGCCGGGGTGGGCACGCTCGCGCCGTGGCGCAGCAGCGGGGCGATCCGCTCGGGGCCGACCAGCCAGGGGTCGAGGTTGCGGCCGGGGCGGCCGGCGGCGAGCGCGTGGTAGCCGGGGTCGATGTAGTCGGGGCCGACCTTGTGCGGGCTGACCGCCAGGCCGCGCCGGCGCAGCGCGGCGAGCAGCCCGGTGGCCACTGTCGTCTTGCCGTGCCCGCTGGCCGGCGCGGCGACGACCAGCCGGGGCAGCGCCCAGGGCGTCACCATTCGATGCCCTTCTGGCCCTTCTGGCCGGCGTCCATCGGGTGCTTGACCTTGGTCAGCTCGGCGACCAGGTCGGCCGCCTCGACCAGCCGCGGGTCGGCGTCCCGGCCGGTGATCACCACGTGCTGGAAGCCGGGTCGGTCGCGCAGCGTGGCGACCACGTCGTCCACGTCGACCCAACCCCACTTCATCGGGTACGTGAACTCGTCGAGCACGTAGAGGCCGTAGCGCTCGGCGGCCAGGTCGCGCCGGATCTGCCGCCACCCCTCCCGGGCGTCCTCGGCGTGGTCGGCCTCGCCGCCGCGCTGGATCCAGGACCAGCCCTCGCCCATCTTGTGCCAGGTGACCGGGGCGCCCTGCCCGGTGCGCTCGTGCACCTCGCCGAGGGCCCGGAACGCGTTCTCCTCCCCCACCCGCCACTTGGCGCTCTTGACGAACTGGAAGACGCCGATCGGCAGGCCGGCGGTCCAGGCGCGCAGCGCCAGCCCGAACGCGGCGGTCGACTTCCCCTTCATCTGTCCGGTGTGCACGATCAGCAGCGGGCGGTGCCGACGCTGCCGGGTGGTCAGGCCGTCGGCGGGCACGTGGCTCGGCTTCCCCTGCGGCATCAGGCGGCGCTCCTCGTGGTGAGGCCGACGAGCGGGCCGTCGGCCACGTCGGCAAGATGGTGGTGCGGGGCGTGCAGTTGGCCGGCGAGGCGGCGGGCCAGGTGCAGGCGGACCGGGCCGGACTCGCAGTCGACGACGACGCAGGGCGCGCCGGTGGCGGCGAGCACCGCGGCGGCGCGGGCGGCCCGGTCGAGCGGGCGGGGGCCGGCGGTGGCCCGGCCGTCGGTGACCACCAGCACGAGGGGGCGGCGCCTCGGGTCGCGCAGCCGCTCCACCCGGAGCAGGTCGGCCGCGGCGAGCAGCCCCTCGGCGAGGGGGGTACGCCCGCCGGTGGGCAGGTCGGCCAGCCGGACCGAGGCGGCGAGCACGGAGGAGGTGGCCGGCAGCAGGGTCTGCGCGCCGGCGCCCCGGAAGGCGACCACGGCCACCTTGTCGCGGCGCTGGTAGGCGTCGGTGAGCAGGGCCAGCACGGCGCCCTTCACGGCGGACATCCGCTGCCGCGCGCCCATCGACCCGCTGGCGTCGACCACGAACAGGACGAGGTTGCCCTCGCGTCCCTCGCGGACGGCCTCGCGCACGTCGGACGGGCGCAGCCGCAGCGGCCCGCCGGCCCGGCCCCGGGCGGCCTGGTGCGGGGCGGCGGCGCGGACGGTGGCCGGCAGGTGCAGCGCCCCGGCCGGGCCGGCGGGCACCCGGGCGCCGGTGGTGCGGCCCCGCCCGGTCCGGGCCCGGGAGCGCCGGCCGGGCACGCCCTCCCCGACGCCGGGCGCGGTGAGCAGCCGGGCGCGCAGCCCCCGATCGGGTACGGCCACGGTCCCGGGCCGTCCCTCTGCGCTGTCCGGGTCCCCCGGCCGGCCGGCGGCTCCGGGGCGGCGGGAGCGCGACCGTCCCCGGTCACTGCCGTCGCCGGACCGACGGGGACCGTCCCCGTTCTCGACGTCCGGGCCGTCCCCGTTCCCGCCGTCGGACCGGTCGTCGCCCGGGTGGCCGGACCGGTCCCCTGCGCCGTCACGGCCGCTGCGGTCGCCGCCGAACCGGTCGTCGTGGCCCATCCCATCGGCGCGGCCGTCGCCGGACCGGTCGTCGTGGCCCATCCCATCGGCGCGGCCGTCGCCGGACCGGTCGTCGTGGCCCATCCCGTCGGCGCGGCCGTCGCCGGACCGGTCGTCGCGACCGCCGCCCCGTCCGCCGTCCGACGGCCCGGGGCGCTCGTCGTCGGACCCCCGGGGCCGCCCGTCGTCGTCGGAGCCCCCGGACCGGTCCCCCGCACCGCCCGTCCCGCGGTCCGACCCGCCGGGACCGTCGGGGTACGACCCGGTGCCGCCCGGTCCACCGGCCGGGTCCCGGGGATCCCCGTCCGGTCCGGGCTCGCCGCCGGGGCCACCGTCGGGGCCGTGGTCATCGGGGTCGTCGTCGGGGTGCTGCGCGCGGGCGCGGTCCAGCGCCTCGTCCAGGCGCTGCTCGTCCAGCCCCGGGGTGTCGAACGGGTCCCGGCGACGGCGGTGCGGCAGGGCCAGCCGGGCGGCGACCCGGACGTCGTCGGCGGTCACCCGGTCCCGGCCCTGCCAGGCGGCGTGCGCCACGGCGGTCCGGGCCGTGACGATGTCGGCGCGCATGCCGTCCACGTCGAACGCGGCGCATACCTCGGCGATCTGCCGCAGCGCCGCGTCGGGCAGCGCCACTCCGGACAGCCGGTGGCGGGCGGCGGCGACCCGGCGGGCCACCTCGGCGTCGGCCTCGGCCCAGCCGGCGGCGAAACCGGCCGGGTCGGCGTCGGCGGCGAGGCGGCGGCGGACCACCTCGGCGCGTACGGCGGGGTCGCGGCTGGCGGCCACCTCGACGGTGAGCCCGAACCGGTCGAGCAGCTGCGGGCGCAGCTCCCCCTCCTCCGGGTTCATGGTGCCGACCAGCAGGAACCGGGCGGCGTGGCTGACCGAGACGCCCTCCCGCTCGACGTGGCAGCGGCCCATCGCCGCCGCGTCGAGGAGCAGGTCGACGAGATGGTCGTGGAGCAGGTTGACCTCGTCGACGTAGAGCACGCCGCGGTGGGCGGCGGCGAGCAGGCCGGGCTCGTAGGCGCGTACCCCCTCGGCGAGGGCCTTCTCCAGGTCGAGCGAACCGACCACCCGGTCCTCGGCGGCGCCCACCGGCAGCTCGACCAGGCGGGCCGGGCGGCGCTCGGCCGCCGACCCGGCCGGGTGCGGGCCGTCCGGGCAGCCCGGGTCGGGCGCGGCCGGGTCGCAGGCGAAGCGGCAGGCGGCGACCCGGTCGACCGGGGGCAGCAGCGTGGCGAGGGCGCGCACGGCGGTGGACTTGGCGGTGCCCTTCTCGCCCCGGACCAGCACCCCGCCGATGGCCGGGCTGACGGCGTTGAGCAGCAGGGCGAGCCGCATCTCGTCCATCCCGAGCACCGCGCTGAACGGGTACGACGTCATTGCCGGTCCTCCAGGTCGCCCTCGCTGGCCAGGTACGTCTCGTGCAGCCGGTCGAGGGTGACCGGCTCGGGCGCGGCCCACAGTCCGCGGTCGGCGGCCTCCAGCAGCCGTTCGGCGATGCCGCGCAGCGCCCACGGGTTGGACCGCTCCAGGAACTCCCGGGTCTCCGGGTCGAAGAGGTACGCCTCGGCGAGCCGCTCGTACATCCAGTCGTCGACGACTCCGGCGGTGGCGTCGTAGCCGAACAGGTAGTCCACGGTGGCGGCCAGCTCGAAGGCGCCCTTGTAGCCGTGCCGGCGCATGGCGGCGATCCAGCGGGGGTTGACCACCCGGGCCCGGAACACCCGGCGGGTCTCCTCACCGAGGGTGCGGGTGCGCACGTCGTGCGGCATGGCCGAGTCGCCCACGTACGCGGCCGGGGACCCGCCGGTGAGGTGGCGGACCATGGCCACCATCCCGCCGTGGTACTGGAAGTAGTCGTCGGAGTCGACGATGTCGTGCTCGCGGGTGTCCTGGTTCTTCACGGCGACGGCGATCCGGGCGAAGGAGCGTTCCATGTCGGCCCGCGCCTCCCGCCCGTCCAGCCCCGGCCCGTACGCGTAGCCGCCCCAGACGGCGTACACCTCGGCAAGGTCGGCGTCGGTGCGCCAGTTCCGGGCGTCGATGAGGGGCAGGAGCCCCGCCCCGTACGCTCCCGGTTTGGAGCCGAAGATGCGGGCGGTGGCCCGGCGCGTGTCCCCGTGCTCGGCGACGTCCGCGTCGACGTGCGCCCGCACGAAGTTCCCGACGGCCGGCTCGTCCAGCGCGGCGACCTGCCGGACGGCGTCGTCGATGAGGGCGACGACGTGCGGGAAGGCGTCCCGGAAGAAGCCGGAGATGCGCACCGTGACGTCGACGCGGGGGCGGCCCAGCTCGGGCAGCGGCACCACCTCGACGCCGGTGACGCGGCGGGACCGGTCGTCCCACACCGGACGGACGCCGAGCAGCGCCAGCACCTCGGCGATGTCGTCGCCCTGGGTACGCATGGCGCTGGTGCCCCAGACGGTGAGCCCGACCGAGCGCGGGTACGCGCCGGTGTCGGCGAGGTGCCGGGCCAGCAGCGAGTCGGCGAGGGCGACGCCGACGTCCCAGGCGTTGCGGCTGGGGATGGCCTTCGGGTCGACGGAGTAGAAGTTGCGCCCGGTGGGGAGCACGTTGACCAGCCCGCGGGTGGGCGAGCCGGACGGGCCGGGCGGCACGAACCGGCCGTCGAGCGCGCCGAGCACCCGGTCGATCTCGTCGGTGGTCCGGTCCAGCCGGGGCACCACCTCGCGGGCGGCGAAGCGCAGCACCTCGGCCGCCTCGGGCACCGGCCCGCCGACCACCTCCTCGACCACCGCGCCGGCCTTGGTCGCGTCCCAGCCGAGGGTCTCCATGCCGAGCACGAGCCGGCGGGCCAGGGCCTCGATGAGGTCGACGGCGTCGGCGGCGGTGGCGGCCGGCCCGTCGACCGCGTCGGTCAGCGCCGCCGGCACGGCGATCCGCGCGCCGGGCGTGGCCAGCAGCGCCGCCTCGTCGAGGCCGGCGTGAGCGGCGAGGGCCTGGCGCAGCCCGGGCAGCACGCGGGCCCCACCCCAGACCTGCGGGGCGCGCAGCACGGCAAGGACCAGGTTGACCCGGGCCTCCCCGGCGGGCGCCTCGGCGAGGATGTGCAGGCCGTCGCGGATCTGCACGTCCTTGACCTCGCAGAGGTAGCCGTCGAGGTGCAGCACGAAGTCGTCGAAGTCGTCCTCGCCGGGCATCTCGGCCTGGTGCAGGTCGTGGTGCAGCTCGGCGGTGCGGACCAGGTCCCAGATCTGCCGCTGCACGGTGGGCGCCTTGGCCGGGTCGAGGGCCTGCACGGTGGCGTACTCGTCGAGGAGTTGTTCGAGCTTCGCCAGGTCGCCGTAGGTCTCGGCGCGGGCCATCGGCGGCACCAGGTGGTCGACGACCACGGCGTGCGCGCGGCGCTTGGCCTGGGTGCCCTCGCCGGGGTCGTTGACGATGAACGGGTAGACCAGCGGCAGGTCACCGAGGACCGCGTCGGGCGCGCAGTCGGCGGCCAGCCCGAGGCCCTTGCCGGGCAGCCATTCCAGGGTGCCGTGCTTGCCGAGGTGGACCACGGCGTCCGCGCCGAAGCCGCCGTCGGCGACCGGCGCGGCCAGCCAGCGGTACGCGGCCAGGTAGTGGTGGCTGGGCGGCAGGTCCGGGTCGTGGTAGATGGCCACCGGGTTCTCGCCGAAGCCGCGGGGCGGCTGGATGAGCAGCGCCACGTTGCCGAAGCGCAGCCCGGCGAGGACGACGTCGCCGCCGTCGGTGTAGAGCCGGCCGGGCGGCTCGCCCCAGTGCTCCCGCATCCGGTCCCGCAGCGGGGCGGGCACCGCGTCGAACCAGCGCCGGTAGGTCTCCCCCGGCACCCGCGCCTCGGCCGCGGCCAGCTGTTCGGGGGTGAGCCACTCGACGTCGTGCCCGCCGGCGGCGATCAGGGCGTGGATCAGGGCGTCCCCGTCGTCCGGCACCGGCCCGTCGCCCAGGTGGTAGCCGGCCCCCGCCAGCGCGGCGAGCAGCCGGACCGCCGAGGCCGGGGTGTCCAGGCCGACGGCGTTGCCGACCCGGGAGTGCTTCGTCGGGTACGAGCTGAGCACGATGGCGAGGCGCTTGTCGGCGTTCGGCACGTGCCGCAGCCGGGCCTGCCGGACGGCGATGCCGGCGACCCGGGCGGCCCGCTCCGGGTCGGGCTGGTAGACCGAGAGCCCGTCGGCGTCGATCCGCTTGAACGAGAACGGCACCGTGACGATCCGGCCGTCGAACTCGGGGATGGCCACCTGCATGGCGGCGTCCAGCGGGGACAGTCCGGCGTCGCTGGCCGCCCACCGGTCGCGCTCGCTGGTCAGGCAGAGCGCCTGGACGATCGGCACGTCCAGGGCGGCGAGCGCGCCGACGTCCCAGGCGTCCTCGTCGCCGCCCCCGGAGGCGTCGGCGGCGACCGTCCCGCCGGCCGCGAGCACCGTCACCACGAGGGCGTCGCACCGCGCGAACAGCTCCAGCGGGCCGGTGCCGGGGGCGAGACCGCGCAGCGAGCCGCAGAACACCGGCAGCGGCTGGCCACCGGCCGCCGTCACGGCGTCGGCCAGGGTCTCGACGAAGGCGGTGTTCCCGGCCAGGGCGTGCGCCCGGTAGAAGACGATGCCGACCACCGGCCGGCCGTCGGGCGCCGGGTCGGTGCCGAGGACCCCGTGCGGCGGGGTGGGCGCGGGCGGCGCGAAACCCTCGCCGGTGAGCAGCACCGTGTCGGAGAGGAACCGGGCCAGCTCGGCCAGGTTCGCCGGACCGCCCTCGACCAGGTAGGCGAGCGCCTCGGCGGCCACCCCGCCGGCCACCGTGGACGCCGCCATCAGCTCCGCGTCGGGCACCGCCTCGCCGCCCAGCACGACCGTCGGCACGCCGGAGCCGAGCACCGCGGCGAGGCCGTCCGGCCACGCCTGCCGGCCACCGAGCAGGCGTACGACGGCCAGGTCGACGCCGTCGAGCAGCGCGGGCACGGCGTCGGTGGCGACCCGGGCGGGGTTGGCCAGCCGGTAGTCGGCGCCGCTGGCGCGGGCGGCGAGCAGGTCGGTGTCGGCGGTGGAGAGCAGCAGGATGCGCACGGACGGCTCCGGAGCGTGACGCCCGGCGGCGCGGCGGGGCCGGCGGCGGGCGGGGGTGGATGCGGGTTCGGCGGGTACGCGGGCGCGGCGGACGGCTCACCGACGGCGGGTCGGCAGGGGCGCCCGGCCGGGTGCGGAACCCGGCGGGGCGGTCAGCGGCGGACGGCGCGGGCCCACTCGACGCGCGGCACAGCGGCCTGCGCGGCGGCGGGGTGAGCGGTCGGCGGCGCGTCGGCGCGCGGGTGAGCGGTCAGCGGCGCGTCGGCGCGCGCCGGCCGGGAACGACGATCGTCGTCGATGGCGGAAAGGCCGTGCATCGGGTCCTCCTCGGGTGTCCACGCCCTGGGGCTCTCCGACGGCCGAAGTATCCTGGCTCCCGGATCGACGCTCTCCCCCGGCCTTCCAACCGCGCACGCACGGCCGTGACTCACGAGGGGGGATCGCTCCCCGGTGACAGTGGCGGGACCGCGCCGGAATCGCACCGGCTTCCTTCACTGCCGTCAGGCCGCGAATGCTGCCACAGCCGCCCGGCGCGGGTCAACGCCGGGTCTCCGGCCCTCCGCCCGGCCGTCGGCATCCGCAGCGGTCGATCCGCATCCCTCGTCCGTCGCCTCGACGGCAATGGCGCGGGTCGATGGGATCGGCCGCTTTCGGGTTACCTGTGCGGGCATTTGAGGCACGCGTCGATCCGCGCCCGGACCATCGCGTCGCCGCAGCCGGGGCGGCCCGGAGCGGCAGCCGGCGGATAGCATCCCGATCGACTGTGGAGCACCTGCCACGGAAACGGGGAGGAATTGCCGTGACGCTGCGACATCTCGACGGTCGGGTCTGGTTGTCCCCCGGCGATCCCGACCCGCTCGCGGTCCGCCCGACCGTGGCGGTGGTCGCCGACGAACGAGGAAGTGTGATCGTCGACGCGGGCCAGAGCCCCGCCCACGCCCGGGAGATCCGGGCCGCGCTGGCGGCGGCCGGGCTGCCCGAGCCGCGCTGGCTGGTCTACACCCACCACCACTGGGACCACGTCTGGGGCGCCTGCGCCTGGCCGGGGGTGGAGATCGTCGGGCACGAGTCGGCGGTGGCCCCGCTGCGCGCCGAGGCGGCCCGGCCGTGGAGCCACCGCTACCTGCGCGAGCAGGTCCGCGAGAATCCCCGCCTCGGGCACAGCTTCCGGGCCCGGGCCCTGGCGGTCGACTCCTGGGACGGCTTCGCGGTGCTGCCACCCACCCGCACCTTCGCCGACGAGCTGACCCTGCCGACCGGCGTGGTGGTCCGGCACGTGGGCGGCCGGCACGCGCCGGACTCCACGGTGGTGCGGGTGCCGGACTCGGGGGTGCTGCTGCTCGGCGACTGCTGGTACCCGCCGCCCGCGCACCTGCGGACGCCCGAGGACGGGCCCGACCTGGCGCTCGCCGCCAGCCTGCTCGACGACGACCTCGCGTGGTTCGTGTCGGCCCACGACGAGCCGCTGACGCTGGCCGAGGCGCGCGCCGCGCTGGCCGGCGGCTGAACCGCGCCCGGGGTCAGCGGGCGCGCCGCTCCGGGTGGGCCCGGTTCCAGGCCCGCATCCGCTCCGGGTAGCCGGTGCGGGCGGCCTCGTACAGCGGCACCGCGTGCTTCTGGGCGATCTTCCCGGCGGCCCGGGGCGTGCCGGTGCGGCGCCGGATCCACTCACCGTCGTGGGCGACGGCCACCACTGTCGTGTCCGTGGCCGTGGTCTCCGGCTCCAGGTAGAACTCCACCCCGCGCCGGCTGGTGACGAACGCCTCCAGCGCGGCCAGGTCGTCCCGGTTCGCCTCCCGGTCGAGCTTGGTCGGGGTCGTCGGGTCGGCGGCCCGTCGGCTGAACCAGCCCATGCCCGCCTCCTCTCCTCGGCGTTCCCTCCAGTGCAGCACCCGTACCTGGGAACGGGCTGCGAGCCGGGTGGGAGTCCGGTGAGCCGGCCGGCGGGCGCCCGGCCGGGCGCCGGTCAGCGGGCCGGCGGGCGCAGGATCGGGACCAGGGCGAGGATCGGCAGCAGCAGGAGCGGCACCACGCCGAGGGCGTGGAGGATGCCCAGCCGGTCGCCGAGGAAGCCGAGCAGTGGCGGGCCGCCGAGGAAGGCCGTGTAGCCGATCATGGCGACCACGCTGACCCGGGTCGGCGCCCGGTCCTCCTCGTCGGCGGCGGCGCTCATCCCGACCGGGAAGCCGAGCGACGCCCCGATGCCCCACAGCACCACGCCCACCACGGCGAGCGGCCCGGAGCCGGCCAGCACGGCGCACGTGGACCCGGTGACGGCCAGCCCGATGGTGCCGAACAGCACCGGGACGCGGCCCCACCGGTCGATCGCCACGGTGCCGGCGGTCCGGCCGAGGGTCATGCCGACCACGAACACCCCGAAGACGGCGGCGCCGGCCGCCTCGCTCACCCCGTACCCGTCGACGAACGCCACCGCCAGCCAGTCGTTCGCGCTGCCCTCGGTGAACGCCATCACCAGCACGAACAGGCCGATGAGCAGGGTGCGCGGCTCCCGCCAGGTGGCCAGCAGCGCGCGCCGGTGGTTGGCCGGCTCGGCCGTGCCGGGGGCCTCGGCCGGTGCGGCCAGGAAGGCGCGGATGCCGAGCAGCGTGCCGGCCAGGACCACCACCGCGATCACGGGCAGGTGCCAGCCGACCGGTACGCCCAGCCGGGCCGCACCGGCGCCCAGCCCGGCCCCGGCGACCGAGCCGAGACTCCAGGCCGCGTGGAACCGGGGCATGATCGTGCGGCCGAGCCGCTTCTCCACGGCCGCGCCCTCGACGTTCATGGCCACGTCGCAGGTGCCGGAGCCGTACCCCACGGCGAAGAGCCCGACCACGACGCCGATCAGCGAGCCGGCCAGGCTGGCCGACAGGCCGGCGAGCGTCAGGCCGAGCGCGAGCAGCACGGTCGAGGCCGCCACGGTGCGGGCCGGGCCGAGCCGCAGGGTGACCAGTCCGGCGGTGGACATGGCCACCAGCGCGCCGGCCGACATGGCCAGCAGCAGCAGGCCGAGCCGCCCGGCGCTGAGCCCGAGCGCCTCGCGGATCGCGGGCACCCGGGCGAACCAGGTGGCCACCGCCAGCCCGTTGAGGGCGAACACGGCCGCCACGCCGTTGCGGGCGGCCAGGACCGTCCGCGGGGTGGCGGCGCGGGCGCCGGCCGGCGCGTCGATGGTGCTGCTCACGTGTGCTGTCGTCCTCTCCCCAAGGTTCGTCCGACGACCATCGCACACCTGAGAGCGCTACCACCACAAACGCTCCCACCCCTTACCCCGGCCGGCCCCGACCGGGCATGATGCCGACAGAACGGCCAGCACGGGGAGGACCAGACATGGAGACGCCGACCGCCCGCCCGGCGACCCTCGACGACGTGGCCCGCGCGGCCGGGGTCTCCCGGGCCACCGCGTCCCGGGTGCTCGGCGGCTACGGGTTCGCCTCGGTGGACGCCCGGGACCGGGTGCGCGCCGCCGCGGACCGGCTCGGCTACGTGCCGAACATCACCGCCCGCGCCCTGGTCCGGGGCGCCGGGGTACGCCTCGTCGTGGCCGTCTCCGGCACCGACGCCACGGTGCTGGACGACCCGTACGTGGACCGGCTGGTCAGCGCGGCGGCCCGGGTGTGCGCCCCGCACGGGGTGGGCGTCGCCCTGGAGTGGCTGCCGCTGGGCGCCCCGGCCGGGCTGCGCCGGCTCGGCGACGACCGGAGCGTCTGCGGGGTGCTGCTGGTCAACACCACCGCGCCGGTGCTCGACGCGGTGCCCGCGGGGCTGCGCGGGCGGGTCGTCTCGATCGGCACGGGCTCGCCGGCCGTACCCTCCTTCGACGTGGACAACGCCGGCGGCGCCGACGCCGTGCTGCGCCACCTGCACGCCGGCGGGCGGCGCCGGATCGCCATGGTCACCGGCCCGCGCTGGCTGAGCTGCGCCGAGCGGTCTGTGACCGCCTACGAGGGGCTGATGCGGGCGGCCGGGCTACCGGTGCGGCTGGTCACCGGCGACTTCACCGCCGCGCGGGGCGGCCGGGCGGCGCTGGAGGCGCTGGACCGCTGGCCGGACACCGACGCGATCTACGCGGCCAGCGACGCCACCGCGCTGGGCGCGATCGCCGCGCTGCGCGGGCGCGGGCTCCGGGTGCCGCACGACGTGGCGGTGGCCGGGTTCGACGACATCCCGTACGCGGCCGTGAGCAGCCCGGCGCTGACCACGGCCACCCACCCGGTGGCCCGGATCGCCACGGCGGCAGCGAACGCGGTGCTCGACGGCCGGCCGGTGCCACCGGTGACCGCGTTCCCCTCCACGCTGGTGGCACGGGAGAGCGCCTGAGCGGCAGCCCCGCCGACCGGTGGGGGCGGTCGGCGCGGGGGCCGACCAGCCGGCCGGGCCCGTCGCGGCGCACGCCGTCCGGAGCCCGGCAGCGGCAAACACCGGCGCGCCGGTCCGGCCCCGTTCTACCATCGGGTACCGGTCCTGCCCTTGGCGGCTGAGCCCGACGCGACGGTGGAGTGGCATGACCAGGGAGACCGAGAAGGAGCGCCTGGAGCGCAACTTCACCGACGAGTTGCGGGAGCTGCGCGTCGCGCAGACCGGCGTGCAGATCCTGTTCGCCTTCCTGCTCACCCTGCCGTTCACCGCCGGGTTCCCGCGCGCGACGCCGTTCCAGCGCGGCGTCTTCCTCGTCGCTCTGGTGTCCGCCGCCGCCGCGACCGCACTGATCATCGCGCCGGTCGCGTTCCACTCGGCGCTGTTCCGCCGGGGCCGCAAGTCCGAGGTGGTCAGGTACGCGCACCGGGCGTCCAGCGGCGGGCTGGGCTTCCTGCTGGTCGCCATGGTGAGCGCGGTGCTGCTGATCACCGACTACGTCCTCCCGCGCGGCGCCGCACTGCTGCTGTCCGGCGTCACCGCGCTGGTCTTCCTGCTGCTCTGGATGGTCATGCCGCTCGCCCGGCGGGACTGGGGGCAGGCGAGGTGACCGAGCCCGCGCCGCCGCACCGGCAGCCCGAGGAGGGATACCGGCACGGCCGGCTGACCGCCCGCCCCACCACCGTGGCCGGGCCCGGCCCGACGGGTCCGGCCGAGGTTCCCGACCCGGCCGGCGGGCCGCCCGCGCTGCGCCACGTGCCGGCCGGCGGCACCGGCCCGTACCGGCTGGTGCTGCTGCTGCACGGCGCGGGCGGCTCGGCCCGGCAGGGCCTCGACCTGCTGCTGCCGCTCGCCGACGCGCACCGGCTGCTGCTGCTCGCCCCGCGGGCGCTCGCCAGCACCTGGGACCTCATCGCCGAGGGCTACGGCCCGGACGTCGCCCGGATCGACGCGCTGCTGGCCGGGACGCTGCGCGCGTACCCGGTGGCGGGGGTGACCGTTGGCGGGTTCTCCGACGGCGCCTCGTACGCCCTCTCCCTGGGCCTGACCAACGGCGACCTGGTCGACGCGGTGCTGGCCTTCTCCCCCGGCTTCGCCGCGCCGCTGGTCACCCACGGCCGGCCCCGGTTGTTCGTCTCGCACGGCACGGACGACCGGGTGCTGCCCATCGACGTGTGCAGCCGCCGGCTGGTGCCCCGCCTGCACTCCCTCGGCTACCCGGCCGAGTACGCCGAGTTCACCGGCGGGCACGAGGTGCCGGCGGAGATCCGGCGGCGGGCGGTGGACTGGCTGGCGGGGTGAGCGGGGTCAGTGCCCCGGCCCGGTGACCGCCGCGTCGACCCGGGCGAGCACTGTCGCGTCGTCGTCGCCGCGTACGCCGCGCAGCAGGTCGATGGCGGTGGCCCGGACCTGCCCGATGATCATGGCGAGCGGCAGCGTCTCGCCGGGGGTGAAGAGCCGACCGGCGGCCCGGACCGCCTCCAGGGCGGCGACCTCCACCCGCTCGGCGTGCGCGTCGGCGACGCCGTCCTGCCCGGTCAGGTCCGCGGCGAGCGCGTCGCCGGCCGAGCGCACCGCCTCGGCGAGGGTCCGCACGGCAGCGCCCAGCTCGGCCGGGACCGGCGCCGGGCCCCGGGTCAGCGTGACGGCGGCGCGGGCCAGCACCCGGACGTTGCGGACCGCGTAGTCGATCTGCCGGATCGAGCCCTCCACCGAACGCAGCCGGCCCAGGTGCCGGCGGCGGCGCACGTTGAGCCGCAGCGCCTCGCCGGCGGCCCGCACGGCGCCGCGCAGCCGCTCCACCCCGGCGTCGGCGTGCCGGGCCCGCTCCAGCGCGGCCAGCGCCGCCGCGTCGTCGCCCCGGTCGAGCGCGTCGGCGATCTCGTCGAGCACCCCGGCCAGCTCGGCGAAGGTGTGCCGGAACTCGTCGACCAGCGGGGCGAGTGGCCGGCGCGCGTCGACCAGCTGGCTGGCGACCAGGGCCACCGCGCCGCCGATCAGCGCGTCGACGAACCGGAACGGGACCAGCGACTCGGTCGGCGGGGAGACCACCACCAGGTAGAGCGCGGAGACGGCCGCCTGCACCACGGTGACCGAGCTGGCGCCGATCGCCACGGCCAGGGCGACGGTGAGCAGGATGACGGTGAGGACCGTCCACGTCGTCCGCGGGCCGAGCGCCTGCACCACCAGGTCGGCGACGAGCACGCCGGCCGCGACGCCGAGCACCACCTCGACGGCCCGGCGCATCCGCTGGCCGCGGGCCTGGCCGAGCACGATCAGCGCGGCGGCCGGGGCGAAGAACGGTTGGTCGTGGCCGGCCAGCCGGGTGGCGAGGATCCACGCCACGGTGGCCGCCAGGGTCGCCTCCACCACCGGCAGCCAGCCGCGCCGCAACCGCCCGGCCGCCTCCCGTACCCGGCTCCACCCCGCCATCGCCCGCCTCCCTGTCGCACCCGCCCACCATCCTGCGACCCGGGCTCTCGAAACGAAAATTGACAACCCTTCAGAATATCGATCGCGCGCGATTTCGGCGTCGGCCGAATGGGAGAGCGGGCCGGTAAGATCGGCGACAAGCCTGTGACTGATCGCTGACTGCTGAACGTGACGGCGATCACACACACTGTGCCCATGAATACGAGACTCCGCCGCAGCAGGGCATTCCGCCTCGCGGTGTGTCTCGCCCTGGTGGCGGCACTGAGCGGCTGCATGCAGCTCAACCTGGGGCTGACCGTCGACACCGACGACACGGTCACCGGCCAACTCCTGCTCACCGCCGAGAAGTCGGTGCTCAAGCGGCGGAACCCCGACGTCGCGGCGGCCTTCGCCGAGCTGCGGCAGAACATCCCCACCCTCCCCGCGGGCACCGAGACGCGATACGAGGACGCCAACTACTACGGCACTCAGATCGCGTACCGGAAAACACCCCTGTCGCAATTCGCCAGCGAGAGTGTGAATCTTTCCCGCGACGACGATCTCTACCGCTTCTCGCTCCCGCTCGATCCGAAAAAATACGGCGGAAAAGTCGCCGAACAGGATCCGCGGAACCAGCAGGCTTTCATGACCTTGATGTCGTTCGAGATCTCCGTGACCTTCCCCGGCCGCGTGCTCGACACCAACGGCACCATCAACGGCCGGTCGGTGAGCTGGAAGGTGGTCGCCAACCAGCCCAAGCCGGCCGAACTGCGGGCCGTGGCCGAGGCTCCGGCGCGGCCCTCCACCTCGGTCACCCCGGCCGCCGCCGCGGCCGCCGGCGGCGGATTCCCCTGGCTGCTGGTCGTCGGCGGGGTGGTCGTGCTGCTGCTGATCGCCGTTGTCGTCGTCGTCCTGCTCCGCCGCCCGCGCGGCCCGGTCGCCGCCGCCCCGGCCGCCCCCACCCCCGCGCCCACCCCACCGGCCGACCGGCCGGCCTGAGCGGGCGCGGCGCCGCCACACCGGGCGGTACCCGGAACCGCACCAGCCGGGGCCCGCCGCACCACCACCCCGACCGCACCACCGCACGATCGAAGAGGGGGATCGCCGTGAACGATCTCTTCACCTGGGCCGCCCTGGGCAGCCTCACCGGCGCCAGCGCCGCCACCCTGCTCGCCACCAACGTCATCGGCGGCCTCATCGGCCCGAGCGGCGACAAGGCGCGCAAGTGGATCGCCCTGGGCTTCGCGCTCGTCCTGTCGTACCTGACGGCCGCCTTCGCCGAGGACGCGGGATCGGAAAAGTGGATCATCGCGTTCTTCAACGGGCTGGTCATCTTCTCCGCCGCCCTCGGCATCAACCAGCTGCCGCCCGGCAACCGGCAGGCGACGAACGCGTCGCCGACCCAGCTCGCGCAGGGCCGCGAGCCCCGCTACATCCGCTCCTGGGTCTGAGAGAGGTGACCCCATGGTCCTCGGCATCATCAGCGCCGCCGTCCACATCGTCCTGGGCGCCGTCCTCGGCGGGGCGGCGGGCGGCACCATCGGCCTTCTGATCGGCGCGGTCGTCGGGCTGCTCGTCGGCGCGCCGTTCGGCTGGGCGGTCGCCTCCGCCGGCACCTACGGCGCCGACCCGAAGGGCATCTTCCTCTTCGTGGTCGACCACACCTGGAGCCTGCTCAACACCGTCGCCGGCGCCCTCTACCTGGCCCTGCACCTGGTCTTCGGGCACCAGCTCGACCGGGTGGTCTCGCAGGGCAGCGGGCGGGTCAACCTGGTCGAAGGCGTCTCGCCCCGCTACGCCACCACCATCGGCACCGTCTGCGCCGGCTCCAGCCCCGGCATCCAACGGCACGAGGACGTGCACGTCCTCCAGGCGCGGCTGCTCGGCCCGCTCTACCTGCCGCTGGTCGCGCTCAACTACGTGCTGTTCACCATCGCCCCGGTGTGGCTGCTCTGGCACGACCACAGCAACGCGCCGATCAACCGGTTCACCCGCTACTTCGAGATCGGCGTCTACCCGCACGTCTGGAACGAGGCCATCGCGTACCGGATCCAGGGGACGCCGCCGCGATGACCGGCGCGATCGAGGCGGCCGTCGCCGACCTCGCGGCCTGGCTGACCGGGGCGGCGGGAGACCCCGTCCCGGTCGGCCCGCCCCGCGAGGACCCCGACGGCGGCCTCACCGTCTGGCCCCTCGAACTGCGGCCGGCCCGGCAGACCGCGGGCAGCGGCGGGGCGCGCGAGCCGTACCGGTTCGTGGTCCGGCTGCTGCTCAGCGGCGGCGGGCCGGCGGCGCTGCCCGCGCTGGACCGGGTCCTCGCCGCCGCCACCGCGGCCGGCCAGCCCGAGGTGGTGCTGGCCGCCGGGGAGCCGGCGCTCTGGCAGGCCCTCGGCGTGCCGCCCCGGCCCGCGCTGCTGCTCGACGTGCCGGCGCGGATCGACCGGCCGGCGCCGGCCGCGCCGCCCGTGCGGCAGCCGCTGCGGCTGCGGCAGCTCGACATGCGCACCCTCGACGGCCGGGTGGTCGGGCCGGAGCGGCAACCGCTCGCCGCCATGCGGGTCGAGCTCGTCGGCACCGCCCAGGCCACCGAGACCGACGCGGCCGGCCGGTTCCGGCTGGTCGGCGTCCCGCACGACCCCGACGCCCCGGACCGGCCGGTGCGGATCCGGCTGATCGGCCGGGGCCGCACCCACACCGCCGAGCTGGACCCCGCCGACGGAGACCACGTCGTCGTCTGCGCCCCCGACTGACTCCTCAAGGAGGACCGATGCCCACCTACTTCTCCCCCGGCATCTACGTCGAGGAGGTGCCCAGCGGGGCCCGCCCGATCGGCCCGGTCGGCACGAGCACCGCCGCCTTCGTCGGGCTCACGCCGAACCGCACCGCCCACGTCAACGAGGCCCTCGCGGTCAACAGCTGGTCGGAGTTCCTCCGGCTCTACGCCGACGGCGAGCACCTGGAGAGCACCCCCCTCGCGCGCGCGGTCTTCGGCTTCCTCGACAACGGCGGCACCCGCTGCTGGGTGGTCAACGTCGGCGAGGGCGGCCAGCTCACCGGCACGGGCGGGCGGCGCAGCGGCCTGCAACTGCTGGAAGCCATCGACGAGATCTCCATCCTGGCCGCGCCCGGCTACCACGACCCGGTCTCGCACGAGGCGCTCATCAGCACGGCCGAGCGGCTGCGCACCATGGTCGCCATCTGCGACCCGCCGCCCGACGTGGCCGACATCTCCCGGCTCACCCGGGTCGCCACGCCACCCAAGTCGTCCGGCAAACCCGCCGACGGTACGCCCAAGCCGGACGACGACCCACCCGGCGGCGACCGGCCCCGGCAGTCGGACTTCGCCACCTACTACTTCCCCTGGATCCGGGTCCGCGACCCGCTCAGCGGCGAGCTCGTCCTCACCCCGCCGAGCGGGCACGTCGCCGGCATCTGGGCCCGCACCGACGCCCTGCGCGGCGTGCACAAGGCGCCGGCCAACGAGCCGGTACGCGGCGCGGTCGACCTGGCGTACCGGGTCACCCGGCCGGAGCACGACGTGCTCAACCCCAAGGGCATCAACGTGATCCGCTTCTTCTCCGGCGAGGGCATCCGGCTCTGGGGCGCCCGTACGCTCGCCGCCGAGGCCAGCGAGTGGCGCTACCTGAACGTGCGGCGGCTCTCCATCGCCATCGAGCTGGCCATCGCCAACGGCACCCGGTGGATGGTGTTCGAGCCGAACGACTACACCCTGTGGCGCTCGATCCGGCGGGACATCGGCGCGTTCCTCACGCGGGTGTGGCGGGACGGCGCGCTGCTCGGCCGCACGCCCGAGGAGGCGTTCTTCGTCAAGTGCGACGAGGAGACCAACCCGGCCGACGTGCGCGACGCCGGGATGGTGGTGGCGCACATCGGCATCGCGGTGGTCAAGCCCGCGGAGTTCGTGGTGTTCAAGCTGAGCCAGTGGGCCGGCGGCACCGAGACCGAGACGATCGGAGGCTGACATGCCCACCACGGCCACCCCGCAGCCGGGCGCGCCCGTCGACCCCTACCGGGCGTACCACTTCAAGCTGCTCATCAACGGCATCACCAACGGGCACTTCACGGAGGTCAGCGGCTTCGAGGTGGCCATACCGTCGCTGGCGTACCGGGAGGCCGGCAACGAGCGGATCCGGGCCGTCCCCGGCCAGGTCGAGTACGCACCCGTCACCCTCCACTTCGGGCTGACCGCGTCGCGCGAGCTGTGGGACTGGGTGAACGCGGCGGCGAAGGGCACGGTGAGCCGGCGCAACGTCTCCGTGGTGCTGCTCGACCCGGCCGGCACCGCCGAGGTGCTGCGCTGGAACATGATCAACGCGTGGCCGACCCGGTGGCGGGGAGCCCACCTGAACACCCTGTCCCAGGAGATCGCCATCGAGGCGCTGACCCTGGCGTACGAGGGGCTGGAACTGGAGTCCGGCAGTGCCGCCGCCCCGACGACCGCGTGACCGGCTGGCCCGCCTGCTCCGGGCCACCGCCGACCGCCTCGCCACCCCACCCACCGCCGCACCTCCGCACGCCGCCCCCGAGCCCGCCCCGCGCCGCCCCGGCGAACCCCCCGAGCACTGGCTCCGCCTGGTCGCCACCCACGCCCCCGGCCTCCTCCACGACCTCGCCCACCCCACCCCCACGCCGCCCACCGCCGCTCCCCCTGTCGATCAAGAAGTTTGGGTCGGGTCCGACGCCGCCGCCGACACGAATCTCTTGATCGACGAGGAGGGGGCGGCGGTGGGCGGCGGTGTGGACGGTGAGTGGGGCGCTTGGGTTCGGGCGGGCGGTGGGGCCGGGCGGTGGTTGCCGTTGCGGTCAGCGGTTCCCGGGGCGCTCGGCGAGGCGGCCGCGAGGTCAGCACCGTTGGCGGGTGACCGGCTCGCGGAGCGCGCACGGGCGGCTGACGGGACCGCGTGGCCGGCACCCTCCTCGGCGGACGCGATCGGGGGCCTTTCGCCTTTCCCCGCCGACGACGCCGCCCGGCACGGGTTCACGTCGCGCGATGCGGCGGGCCGGCGCCGGCCGCGCGACATCGGTTGGGGACCGGGCGCACGCGAGTCGGCCACCCGCGGATCCCTCCCCGGCACGCGGGTTGCCTCGTCGGCCGGCGAGGCCGGCCGTGACGGGTCGCGGGGCGATGCCGGCGCCGCACGCCGGGCCGCGACGGCCCAGTGGTCATCCGGTGCGGCCGGCGTGTCACCGGGATCGCCGCCGGGCCGGACCGGCGCTCCCGCCGCACCGCCCGGTCAGGCCGGCGCCGCAGCGGGGTCGGCACTCGGCGCGGGCCCACTCGCGGACCGTCTTCGGGTCGGCCGGAACGGTGCTTTCGACAGATCGTCGCCAGGTGGGACCGGCGCACCGGCGGGATCGTGGTCCGGTGGGACCGGCGCACCGGCGGGATCGGCGTCCAGCCCCAGCTTCCTCCGACAAGGACCGTCGTCCGGCGCCCGGCCGGCAGCACCGCCCGGGTGGGTCGGAGCCCTGGCCGACCCGTCGGCCGGCGCGGCCGGATCGGACGGCGCGCGGCCCGGCGGCGGCCCGTCGAGGTGGGGCGCCGTCCCGGGCAGCGCGGCCGGGGCGGGACTGATCGGCCGCCCCGCGCGGGTCACCTCGACCTCCGACGCCGGCGCGCTCGCCGACCCGCTCACCGACGCGGCCCCGGGCCGGCTCCGGCCCGGACCGCCGGCCGACGCCCCGGGCATCGCCGGCACCGGGACGGCCCGTGCCGCAGCCCTTCGGGTGCATCCGTTGTCGCTGGGACGACAACAGACGCACCCGAACCCGACGGCGCCCGCACACCCGCGCGGCACCGGTGGCGAGGGGTGGCCGCGGCCGGACCGCCGGTACTGGGCCGGGGCGGCGGCCGGGCCGTGGCCGGCGCTGCCGGCCGAAGCGGACGAGCAGGTTGGCGGCGCGGCCGGCGGCGGGGCCGGCGGCGTGCCGCGGCGCGACCCGTGGCCGGCGCTGCCCGACGACCGGGAGCTGTGGGCGCCGGTGGTCACGGCGCGGGACGCCGACCGGCTGGCCCGACTCGACCGGGAACAGGCGGGTGACTGATGGAGCGCGTCGCCTTCCTCGTGGACGAGTCCGGCACCCGGGTGGACTGCCTGCTCAACCCGGAGACCGTGCAGGTGACCCGGCTGGCCGGCGTACGCCCCCGGGGCGCGCCGGACGGGCAGCTCACCGGCGCCGGTCTCGCCGACGACCCGCTGGTCTTCACCGGCGGCGGGCGGACCGAGCTGGTGCTGGACCTGCTCTTCGACACCGACTTCGTGGAGTCCCCGGCCCGCCCCGAGGACGTGCGCGCGCTCACCCGTCCGCTGTGGATGCTGGCGGAGAACTCCGCGACCGAGCACGGCTGGCTGCGGCCCCCGCTGGTCCGGCTGGTCTGGGGCAAGACCTGGAACGTGCCCGGCGTCATCGTGGCCATCGCGGAACGCTTCGACGCGTTCACCATCACCGGCACCCCGCGCCGCTCCTGGCTGCGGCTCAAGCTGGTCCGGGTCGCCGAGACCGCCGAGGCGGCCCGGGCGGGCTTCGAGGAGGAACTGGCCGCGGCGAGCACGCCGACCGTGCCGCCCGGGTCGGCGGTGGTCGCCGCGGCGGACGGGGCGGCCGAGCCCGGCTGGTCCGGGGTGCGCTTCGACCTGCTCGCCCACGACGCGCTCGGCTCGCCGCTGCGCTGGCGGCTGCTGGCCGAGCACAACCGGATCAGCGACCCACTGACCGTGCCGGCCGGCACCGCGCTGGCCGTGCCGGCCACCGCCGCCGCCACGCCGCCGCCCGCCGACGGCCCCGCCGGGACGGGAGGCGCGCCGTGATCCGGGCCGCCGTCGTGACGATCGACGGGACACCGCTGGCCGACCCCGGCCGCCTGCGCGGTGTCCGGGTCGCCGCCCGTCTGGACCAACCGACCCAGTGCGAGCTCACCCTGGCCGCCGCGCCGGGCGCCGCCGCCCTCGACCCTCCCGTACGCCCCGGCGCCGCCCTCGACCTGCGCCTGGAGGGTCAGCCCGACGCCCTGTTCACCGGCGAGGTGACCGGCGTCGAGGTGGAGTACGCCGGCGACGGCGCGGCGCTGCTGCGGGTCCGGGCGTACGACCCGCTGCATCGGCTGCGCAAGCGGCAGGAGCTGCGGGTGTTCGAGTCGGTGACCGCCGCCGAGCTGGCCGGGGCGCTCTGCGCCGGCCTGGGCCTCACGGTCGACGCCGACGACGACGGGCCGCGCCTGGACCGGCTGCTCCAGCACCGGCACACCGACCTGGAGCTGCTGCGCGAGGTGGCCGGCCGGGCCGGCCTGCACCTGACCGTGGAGGGCGACCGGCTGCGCCTGCTGACCCTCGACGGTCACGGCGACCCGGTCCCGCTCACCCTTGGCGGGAACGTGCACGCGCTGCGGATCGCGGAGAACCTGGACCGGGCGGGCGGCGGGTGCGCGGTGCTGGGCTGGCACCCGCAGCGCGCCGAACCGCTACGGCAGGAGGCCGGCGAGGCCCGCTCCGGGCGGCGCATCCCGCTGCGCCCGGACCCGGGCGGGGTGGGCGCGGACGGGGTCCGCACGGCCGTCGACCAGCCCGGCCGCAGCGACGACGAGCTGGCGGCCCTGGCCCAGGCCGGGCTGGACGCCCGGGTGGCCGCGCTCGTGACGGCCGAGGGCACGGCCGACGGGGATCCGGCGCTGCGGCCCGGCCGGCGGATCGCCCTGGCCGGCGTTCCCGACCCGGTGGCCGGCGTGTACGTGCTCACCGAGGTGGTGCACACGCTGGACGCGAACGGGCACCTGACCCGCTTCTCGACCGTCCCGCCCGGGCCGCCGCCGGCCGCTCCCGTGGCGGCCACGGTCACCCTCGGCACGGTCACCGACGTGGACGACCCGGACGGGCTGGGCCGGGCCCGGGTGACGCTGCCCGCGTACGGGGATCTGGACGCCGGCTGGCTCGCCGTGCTCTGCCCGGGCGCCGGCCGGGGCAAGGGCATCGTGGCGCTGCCCGACCCGGAGGACACCGTGCTGGTGGCGCTGCCCGGCGGCGAGCCGGCCTCGGGCGTGGTGCTCGGGTCGCTGTTCGGCGCGGTCGAGCCGTACGACGCGGGGATCGTGTCGGGGCGGTCCCGCCGCTGGTCGATGCGGACCGGCACCGGGCAGTCGATCGTCATCGACGACGACGGGCGCGCCCTGCGGCTGGCCACCGACGGCGGCAGCTTCGTCGAGCTGCGACCCGAGCTGACCACCGTGCACGCGGCCGGCGACCTGGTGCTCTCGGCGCCGGGCCGGGCCATGGTGGTGCGCGCCCGCACCGTCGACTTCCTGCACGCGGAGGCGGCGGAGGACGCCGAGACCGCCGCCGCCCAGGCCCGTACCCTCGCCCGCGCCCACGGAGGTGGCTGATGCGCTGGATCCACCGCGACTCGCTGATCACCTGCGACCACGACGGCCGGGTGGCCAACCGCCCCTCCCAGGGGTGGGTGACCGTGCGGGGTGTGCCGGTGCTGGTGGAGGCCGACCCGGAGGGGCGGGACATCACCGCGTGCCCCAACTACGGGCCGACCGTCAAGCCCTGCGCGAAGACGCTGAAGGTGACCGTCGGCTACAGCGCCTGGCTGCGGGTGGACGGCCACCGGGTGGTGCTGTCGAACCTGGACGGGCTGACCGACGGCACCCCGCCCGGGCTGGTCCACCACACCGTCCGCGACCCGCGGCAGACCTTCCTGGGGGCGGACGCATGAGGGCCTTCCGGTTCGTGGGCGCCGGCTTCGACGCGGGTCGCGCCGGCGGTCTCGCGCTGACCGCCGCCGGCGGCCTGGCCATGACCGAGGGCGACGAGACCGTACGCCAGGCGTTGTTCCTGCTGTTGTCGACCACGCCGGGCGAGCGGCTGATGCGCCCCGGGTACGGGTCGCGGCTGCACCGGCTGGTCTTCGCGCCCAACGACGACACCACGGCCGGCCTGGCCATCCACTACGTGCGGCAGGCGATCCGGCGCTGGGAGCCGCGGGTGGAGGTGCTCGACGTGGACGCCGGGCCGGACCCGGACGACCCGTGGCGCCTGGTGATCCGGCTGGACTACCGCGTGCGGGCCAGCCTCTCCCCCGGCCAGCTGGTCTTCTCCGTCGACCTGCTCCCGGTCGACGACGACCCCGGCGAGGAGGCTCCCGCATGACGCTGCCGGTGCCGCACCTGGACGACCGCGCCTTCCTCGACCTGGTCACCGAGGCGCGGGAACGGATCCGCGCGTCCTGCCCGGACTGGACGGACCTCTCCGCGCACGACCCGGGGATGGCGCTGCTGGAGGCGTTCGCCTACCTCACCGAGGTGATGATCTACCGGCTGAACCAGTTGCCGGAGAAGGCGTACGTGGCCTTCCTCAACCTGCTCGGCGTGACCCGGCACCCGCCGGCCGCCGCCTGGGCGGACGTCCGCTTCACCCGGACGGGCGCGGACCGGGGCGCGGTCCGCGTCCCGGCCGGCACCCGCGTCGCCGCCGCCCGCGGCGCCGACCCCCGGCCGGTCGTCTTCGTGACCACCGAGCCGGCCGTGCTGCCCGCGGGCGAGACCGAGGTGACGGTACGCGTGCACCACTGCGAGCCGGTCGAGGCGGAGCTGCTGGGCACCGGCACCGGGCAGGCCGGGCAGGTGTTCCGCGCGGCCCGGGCGCCGCTGGCGCGGACCACCGAGGCGCTGGACCTGCTGCTCGGGGTGGAGGTGCCGACCGGGTCGGTGGAGCTGGGCGCGGCGGCGCGGGAGCACGAGGGCCGCACGTACGAGATCTGGCGGCCGGTGGACAGCTTCGCCGGCGTCGGCCCGCAGGCCAAGGTCTACCTGGTCGACCGGGCCTCCGGGGTGGTCACCTTCGCCCCCGCGCTGGACCTGCGGCCCGCGGACGGGGCCGGGCCGGGTGTCGAGGGGGCGCCCGGCCCGGTCGCGGCGGTGCCGCCGGCCGGCCGGCAGGTCCGGCTCTGGTACCGGTGCGGCGGCGGGCCGGCGGGGAACGTGGCGGCCGGGACGCTGACCAGCCTGCGCGACCCGCTGCCCGGGCTGAAGGTGGACAACCCGGCGCCGGCCGCCGGGGGCCGGGACCTGGAGTCGTTGGAGTCGGCCCTGGCGCGCGGCCCGTACGAGTTCTTCGCCCAGCAGCGCGCGGTGACCGCCCGGGACTACGAGATCCTCGCCGCCGGTTCCGGCGCGGTGGCCCGGGCCCGGGCGTTCACCCGGGCGGCCGTCTACAGCTTCGCCCGCCCCGGCGAGGTCGAGGTGGTGCTGGTGCCGTACGTGCCGGAGCAGGCCCGACCGGGCGGCCGGCTGCCGGTGGCGGTGCTGCGGGAGCACGAGGTGGAGGAGGCCCGCCGCCGGGTGGAGGCCGACCTGGACCGGCGCCGGGCGCTCGGCACGGCGGTGCGCGCCGGCTGGGCGCGCTACAAGGCGGTCTCCGTCCGGGCCCGCGTGGTGGTCCGCCGCGAGGAGGACGTGGACGCGGTCCGGCGGCGCATCCACGACCGGCTGCACCAGACGCTCAGCCCCCTGCCCACCCCGCTCAACCCGGCCGGCTGGGCGTTCGGCGAGCCGCTGCGGGCCTCCAACGTGTACCGGATGCTGGAGCACGCCGAGCCGGGTGTGCGCTACGTCGAGTCGGTCCGGTTCGTGGTCGACGAGGCGCCGGACGCGCAGGTGCGGACCGTGGCCGTCGACCAGTACCAGCCGGGCACCTGGTACGCCGGGCGCGGCCCGGTGCTGTTCCGTTCGACCGACGCGGGCGCGGGGTGGGAGCCGGCCGGCCGGTTCGACGGCGAGAGCGTGGTCCGGGTGGTGCCCGCTCCCGCCCCGGTGCGCCCCGGCGTGGTGCCCCGGGCCGGTTCGGTGGCCGTGGTGACCGCGCGCGACGCGGGCGGCTCGCGGGTGCGGCTGAGCACCGACCTGGGCGAGACCTGGACGCTGCTGACCGACCTGGACTCCGGGGTCCGAAACCTGGCCTGGATCGACCGGGACGGCGCCGGGGCGCTGCTGCTGGCCACCGACGCCGGCCTCTACGAGGTGTCGCTGCTGCCCGGCGCCGTGCCGTTGCAGATCCTGGTCGACCCGGCCGACGCCGACCGGGGCTTCTACGCGGTCCGGGCGTTCGTCTCCGAGCGCGGCGCGCCCGGCGTGGCGGTGGCCGCGCAGGCCGGCTTCGGGGTCTACCTGTCCACCGCCGCCGGCCGCCCCGGCACCTTCGCGCACGTGGGCCTGGCCAACGTGGACAACCGGGTGCTCGCCGTGCAGTACGACGGCCCGGCCACCCTGCTGTGGAGCGGCGCCGGCGAGCCGGACCCGAAGAAGCCCGGGCAAGGCTGCCACCGCACCCGGTTGTTCGAGTCCGACGTGAAGTGGCAGTCGGTGGCGGGCGGCTGGATCGGCGGCACCTGCCGGGACCTGGCGTTCAGCGGCACCCTGGCGCTGGCCGCCACGCAGAGCGGCGGGGTGGTCCGGCTGGACACCCTGGCCGCGCAGCCGCAGTGGCAGCCCGTGATGGTCAACTGCGGGCTGCCGCTGCGCGACCGGACCCGGTTCGTCCCGGTGGACGCGATCGCCGCGACCGGACCGTCCGGCGCGGGTGGGGCCGGCCGGCTGGTCCTGGCCGGCGGCGAGCGCGGCGTGTACCGCAGCGGCGACGCGGAGGACTGGACGGCCAGCGCCAACCAGGCCACGGCCGACGTGGTGACCGTTCCCGGCACCTGGCTGCTCTGCTCCGGCGAGCACGACATCGAGGTGGTGCGGCAGGATGCGCCGAGCGGCGATTGAGCGGCTGCTGCCGGCCGCGTACCAGCGGGCCGCCGGCCCGGGCAGCGTGCTGGGCGCGCTGCTGGACGTCATGGAGTCGCTGCACGCCCCGGACGAAGCGGTGCTCGCCGACGTCGACGCGCTGTTCGCGCCGTACCGGACGCCGGACGGGTTCGTGGCCTACCTGACCCGGTGGGTGGCCATGGACCACGTGGTCGCCGCGCCCCGGGCCGACGCGCCGTTGCCGCTGCCGGTGGGCCGGCTGCGGGACCTGGTCGCACACGGCGCGCTGCTGGCCCGGTGGCGGGGCACCCCGTACGGGATGCGCACCGCGCTGGAGCTGGCGACCGGCGTGACCGGGTTCGTGCTGGAGGAGCCGGCCGACCGGCCGTTCCACGTGGTGGTCCGGGTGCCGCCGGCCGCCGCCGACCGGCTCGCCCTGGTCACGCGCATCGTCGAGGCGGAGAAGCCCGCCGCGGTCACCGTCGAGGTCACCACCGACCCGGCCCCCCGACCCGACGCGGACCCCACCGACCCCGCCGAACCGGAGCCCCCCGCGGCCGACACCGCCGACCCGGCGGCACCCCCAGCCGACACCGCCGACCCGGCGCCGCCCCCCGCCGATGCCGCCGACCCGGCGCCGCCCGCGCCCGGCGCCGACGAGCCGGAGGGCACGGCCACCGGGGTGGCGGCCGTTCCCGCGGTCGGCCGGGCCCGCGTGCCGTCCCCCGCACCCCGTGACCAGCCGTCAGAGGAGCCGTCATGACCACCGAATGGGCCGTCGTCGCCGCCGCCGAGCAGTTCACCCTGGACGCCCGCAACTGCGGCGAGCTGACGTTCACCGTCTCCAACCCGGGCGAGGCGCCGGACACCGTGGTCTTCGACGTCGCGCCCGGCGAGGGCAGCCAGCGCGGCTGGTTCAGCGTGGCCGAGCCGCAGCGGGTGGTGCCCGGGCAGGGCTCGGTGTCGTTCCTGGTCCGGCTCGCCGTGCCGCCCGGCACCCCGCCCCGGCGCTACGACATGATCGGGTTCGCGTACTCGGCGAACACCGCGCCCGAGGAGAGCTCCCGGTCCAGCGGCCGGGTGACGTACGACGTCCGGGCTGTCGTACCCCCGAAGCGCGCGCCGTGGCCGTGGCTCGCGGCCGCGGCGGCGCTGCTGCTCGTGGTGGCCGGGGTGGTGGTCTGGCTGGTGACCCGCGGCGGGGATCCGCCGCCCCCGCCGCGGGCCCAGGTGGTGACCGTGGAGGCCGAGACGCTGGTCTCCGGCGCTACGGTGCAGTCGACCACCGCGGCGGCCGCGCGGGTGGAGTCCCAGCCGAACTGCTGCGCGGTGGTGTGGTCCGGCGACGCCCAGCTCTTCTTCCAGGGCCGGGCCGTGGGTGACCGGGTGACCGTCTCGGTGGACCTGCCCGCCGACGGCACCTGGCGCCTCTCCACCGTGCGCACCACCTCGTTCGACTACGCGAACACCATCTGGCTGGTGGACGGCCGGCAGGTCGGCGACACCTTCTTCGGCTTCACCCCGACGGTGGTGCGCACCGACTTCGTGGACGTGGGCACCGTGGAGCTGGCCCGGGGCCCGCACAAGCTGACCCTGGTGGCGGTGAGCCGGACGCAGGGCACCGACCGGTACTTCGCCGGGGTCGACCAGATCCGGTTCACCCAGCTCCTCGCGCCGTGAGCGGGCGGCAGAAGGTGCTGCTGGCGGCCCTCGCCGGGCTGCTCGTGGTGCTCTACGTGGTGGCGGTGGGCGGCGGCCGGCACGAGCGGGGCGATCCGGCCGCCGGGCCGGGCTGGCTGGCCCGGTTCGGCGGGAGCGCCGGCACGGTGGACCCGGCGACGGTGACCGTGGCGTGCGTGCCGCCGGCCAACGAGCCGAGCCCGTCCGCCGAGGGCGTGGTGGTCGGCTTCGGCGTCGCCTGCCGGCTGCGGGTGGCCGACCCGGGCGGCCTGCGCAGCCTGGTGCTGCGCAGCGCGGCGCCGTTCGTGGTGAGCGCCCCGGCGCCCGGGGACGCCGACGTCACGGTCACCGACGAGGTGACGCCCGGCGACGACGGCACGGCGGTGGCGAAGGTGGCGGTGGACGGGGAGACCGAGGTCGCCCTGCGATGCCCGGGAGGTGGCGGATGCGTGGTCACCGTCGCCCGGTCCTGACCGGCACCGGGCCGGCCCGCGAGAAGGTGCGCCATGGGTGAGCTGCGCAAACCCTTCCTACTGCTGGCGCTGCTCGCCATCGCGCTGGTGGTGGGCCTGGAGCTGGGCGCGGCGGCGCTCACCGGCGGCGGGGACGCCGGCGGCGCGCTGCGGGACAGCGCCGGTCAGCTCGGCGTCGAACTCGGGGACGTGGGCGCCGTTACCGAGCCGTCCGGCCGGGGCACCGGCCACCTGGCGCTCATCGACGTGGTGGCGCTCTGGACCACCGGGCTGTTCAGCCTGAGCCTCGTGGTGCCCGACCGGATCCAGGGCCGGGTGCAGGGCGTGGCCACCCTGATCTTCTCGATCCTGCTGCTGCTCGCGTCGCTGGTCCTGCTGATCGTCGCCTTCGTCGAGCTGACCGTGATGGTCTCGCTGTTCCTGGCCGCACCGTTCGGCACGCTGGCGTACCTGGCCGTGTGGGGGTTCTTCCCGGTGGGCGACGCGGCCGTGCTGCTCGGCCTGGTGCTGCTGCTCAAACTGGTCTGGGCGGCGCTGCTGCTGCTCGCCCAGCCGCGCTTCCTGCAGAACAAGGGCCTCGTGCTGCTGGCACTGACCACCCTGCTGTGCACGGTGGTGCTGGAGTTCCTGCACCAGCTGGTGCCGGGCATCCTGGTCAGCATCACCGACGACCTGGGCGCGGTGGTGTTCGCCGTGGTGGCGCTGGTCTGGGCGCTGGTCCTGCTGATCGGCTCGATCCCCGCCATCGTCAAGGCCGTCCGCACCACCGCGACCACCTCCCGTCCCACCGCGCGCGCCCGGTGAGCGCCGCCTCCGCCGATCGGGGCACGGCTTTCCCGGCGGTGCTGCGGTAGCCTCTCGGCCACCGGGGTGTGCGAGGGGGTGCGCATGGCGACGTTGGCCGATGTCGCCCGCCGGGCGGGCGTCTCCCCCGCGACCGCGTCGCGGGTCATCAACGGCAGCAGCAAGCCGGTCGCCGACGAGCTGCGCGAGCGGGTGCTGAAGGCCGTGGCCGAGCTGCGGTACGTGCCGAACGCGCACGCCCAGCTGCTGGCCCGGCCGCAACGCAGCGTGGTCGGCGTGTTGGTGCACGACGTCTCCGACCCGTACTTCGCCGAGGTGACCCGGGGGTTGCAACGAGTCGCCACCGAGCGGGGGCGGCTGGTGATCATCTGCAACAGCTACCGCGATCCCGAACGGGAGGTGGAGTACGTCGACCTGCTCCGCGCCCAGCAGGTCGCCGCGATCGTGCTGGCCGGCTCCGGCTACCACGACCCCACGGTCAACGCCCTGCTCGACGAGCGGCTCGCCGCGTACGCGGCCACCGGCGGGCGGGTCGCGGTGATCGGCCGGCACCGGCACCGGGGCGACGCCGTGCTGCCGGCCAACGAGGAGGGCGCCCGCCTGCTCGGCGCGGAGCTGCGCCGGCTCGGTCACCGGGCCGTCGGCGTGCTCGCCGGCCCGCGCTCCCTCACCACCACGAGCGACCGGCTCGCCGGGCTCGCCGCCGGCCTGGCCGAGCCGCTGCCGCAGCCGCGGATCCGGTACGCGGACTTCACCCGCGACGGCGGGTCCCGGGCCGCGGCGGAGCTGCTGGACGCGGCGCCGGGCCTGACCGCGATCGTGGCGTTGAACGACTCGATGGCGGTCGGCGCGTTGAACCTGCTGCGCGCCCGTGGCGTGCGGGTGCCCGCGGAGGTCTCCGTGGTCGGCTTCGACGACATGCCGATCGCCGCCGACGTGACCCCCGCGCTGACCACCGTCCGGCTGCCGCTGGCCGAGCTCGGCGCCCGCGCCATGACCCTGGCCCTCGACGCGCCCGGCGGCCGGGACCGGGTGGAGACCCTTGCCGCCGAGCTGGTCCACCGCGACAGCCTCGGCCCGGCCCCGGCAGGACCGGCCCGCTCCGGCACGACCGGCCCGCTCCGGCCTGACCGGCCTGCTCCGGCCTGACCGGTCTCAGCCCTGATCGGCGGCGAGGGCGGCGAGGCGGGGGATCTGGCGGGGGTCGGACAGCGCCGACCCGACCGCCACGAGCCGCGCCCCGGCGGCCAGGAAGTCGGCCGCGTTGTCGGCGTCGATCCCGCCGGTGGCCACGAACCGTGCCTCGGGCAGCGGCCCGGCGACCGCCCGGAACCAGGCCGGGCCGAGGCTGACCGCCGGGAACGCCTTCAACCACACCAGGCCGTGGTCGAGGGCCTGCTGCGCCTCGGTGGGGGTGGCCACGCCGGGCAGGTGCGGGATGCCGTAGCTGACCGCCGCGTCGGCGACCGCGAGGTCCAGCCCGGGGGCCACGGTGAACGCGGCGCCCGCGCCGGCGGCCTGCCGGACCTGGGCGGGGGTGCGGACCGTGCCGGCGCCCACGAGGCGGTCCCGCCGCCGGCCGGCGTCGACGGCGGCGCGCAGCGCGAGGACCGCGTCGGGGGTGCGGATCGGCACCTCCACCACGTCGATGTCGAGGTCCCAGGCCCGCTCCGCGAGCCGGACCGTCTCGTCGGGCGGCAGGTCACGCAGGATCACCATGACCCGCGCGGGGCCGAAGATCGGCGCGAAGTCGTGCCCGCTCATCGCCCGCTCCCTCCACCGTGGCCGTTCCCGGCCGCATTCTGCACCGTGGCGGCGCCGTCGGGCTGCCCCGACCCCGGACCGGCGAGGTCCGCCGGCACGAGGGTGGCCCACCGCGCGTCGGGCAGCGCCAGCGCGCGGGCCGTCCACGCCGGATCCGGCGGCGGCGCGGTGTCACCGGCGGCGGCCAGCGCCGGGACGGCCGTGAGGTGCCCGAGCCGCAGGCAGGCCGCCGGGTCGAGGCCGCGCAGCAACCCGGCCAGTAACCCGGCGGCGAAGGCGTCGCCCGCACCGACCGGTTCGCGCACCGGCGCCGGCAGCGCCGGCACGAACACCTCCGCTCCGGTACGCGGCAGCGCCGTCGCGCCCACCCCGCCGTCCTTGACCACCACGAGGTCCGGGCCGGGCAGCAGCGCGCGGACGTCGGCCGGCGCGGTGACGCCCCAGAGGGTGGCCGCCTCGTCCAGCCCGACCAGCACCACGTCGGCCCGGTCGGCCAGGTCGCGCAGCACCGGGGCGGCCCGGCGCGCCGGCCACAGCCGGGGCCGGTGGTTGACGTCGAAGCTGACCCGGGCGGCGGGCAGCGGGCGGGCGGTGAGCGCGTGCGCCACCAGGTCCCGGCAGCTCCGCGAGAGCGTCGGGGTGATGCCGGTGAGGTGCAGCAGCCGCACCCCGGCCAGGCGCGGGTCGTCGAGGGCGCGGGCGGTCAGCCGGGACGCGGCCGAGCCGGCCCGGTGGTAGTGCACCCGGGTGCCGTCCGGGCCGGGGTCCTTCAGGTAGACGCCGGTGGGCGCGGCCGGGTCGACGGCGACCAGGCTGGTGTCCACCCCGGCGGCGGCGACCTCGCGGAGCACCCGGCGGCCGAACGGGTCGTCGCCGACCCGGCTGACCCAGGCGACCCGGTGGCCGAGCCGGGCCAGCGCCATGGCCACGTTGGACTCGGCGCCGCCCACGCCGACGGCGAGCCGGTCGGCGTGCTCCAGCGGGGTCGGGGCGGCCGGCGCGAGCACCACCATGGTCTCGCCCACGCAGGCCACCTCCGGGCCGGTCACCCGGACGCCCCGGCGAGGCGGGCGGCCACGGCCGCCCGGTCCAGCCGGCCGTCGGCGACCAGCACCCGGTGCCGGTTGCGCCGGGGCCATCCGGCCGCGATCACCGCCGGCCGGTCGAAGGCGTACGCGACGCAGACGCCCGGGTACATCCCGGTCCGCACGAACCACCGGTCACCGGGCCCCAGCCCGGTGAAGACCAGGGTGTACGCCCCGCCGCCCGGTCCCGTCCCGCTCAGCGCCAGCCATCCGGCGGCCGAGCCGTTGACCGCCTCCTCCCCCTCGGCGTCCACCGTGAACACCTCGGGCTCCCCGTCGGCGACGGCCCGCCAGAAGAAGCCGCCGTAGCCGGCGCCGCCGGGGCGGCCGTTGGTGGCCGGACTGCCCAGGTGCACGTCCCGACCGCCGGCGGCGGTGAGTGTGGCGTCGACGTCGAGCCACCAGGCTTCGGGGCCGGCCGGGATGGCGGTGAGCCGGCGCCGCTCGCGCAGCAGCGGGCGGCCGGCCCGGTCCCGCCACTCCAGGTCGTGGTCGAGCCGGTCGGCGGCACGTGCGCGCCAGCCGGTGTGGGCGATGACGCCGTGGTCGTCCCGCCAGGTGTAGCCGGTGTCCCGGACGTAGGTGCGCCCGCCCCAGAGGTTGGCGCCGTCGACGTCCTGCACGGCGAGGGAGGCGCCGAGGTGCCAGACGTGGTCGGCGGGCAGCGCGTCGGTGACCGGGGTGCCGGACAGGGTCCGCACCGGGTGCAGGTAGGGCCGTGGCCCGTGCCGCGCGTCCAGGTCCGGGTGGACCACGTATCGGGCGACCTCGGTGCCGGCCACGACCAGGCGCGGATCGTCGTCCCGGTCGGAGCGGCCGTTCCCGCCGCCGGCCACGACCGGGCGGGGCTCGCGCTCCGGGGCCGGCGGGCCGGCGGCGTCGGGGCCGGGCAGCACGCCGCCGCGGCTGTCGGCGGTCACGGCGCCTCCGGCCTGGTGAGCGGGCGGCGGGCGGCGACCGCGTGCAGCGCGGCCAGGGCGTAGCCGGCGAGGATCGGCACGGCGACCGGGGTGACCAGCACGGCGAGCAGCCCGGCCACGCAGCACACCCCGGTGGCGGCCGCCCAGGTGCCGGGCCGCTGCGCGCAGGTGCCCGCCGCCGCCCGGGCCGCGGCCCGCCAGCCCCGGCCGCCGGTGCGCCCGACGGCGACGGCGACCAGGCCCGCGTACCCGAGCAGGGCGGCGGCGACCGCGGCCGTGAGGGCCATGGCGGGCCCGCCGCCGGGGACCCGGCCGCGGGTCAGGGCGAGCAGGTCGGCGCCGAGCGCGCCGGCCACGGCGAGCGCGACGGCGCTGGCCGCCAGCCCGGCGGGGAGCGCCCGGCCGAACCGGGCGAGGGTGGTCCGGGCGGCCGGCCAGCTGCCGGTGCCGCCCCGGTCGTGCAGGGCGGCGCTGGCCGTGGCGACCGCCGGGGCGAGGGTGAGCAGCGGCAGCGCGGCCAGCGCCACGGCGAAGCCGAGCAGCGCCAGGTCGCTCGCCTCGCGCGCCGTGTCCCGCCAGTCCCGGCGGGCCGGCTCGGCGCTCATCCCTTCAGCCCGCTGGTGTTGATGCCCTCGACCAGCATCCGCTGGAAGGCGAGGAAGAACAGGAACACCGGCAGCAGCGACAGGACCGACATGGCGAACATCGGGCCGACGGCGCTCTGGCTGGTGGAGTCGATGAACAGGGTCAGCGCCACCGGCACGGTGTAGTCGTCCAGGTTGGACAGGAAGACCAGCTGCCGGAAGAAGTCGTTCCAGGTCCAGATGAACGAGAAGATCGCGGTGGTGACGAGCGCGGGTCGGCTCAGCGGCAGGATGACGTGGCGGAAGACGCCGTACGGGGAGGCCCCGTCGATCTTGGCGGCCTCGTCCAGCTCGCGCGGGATGCCCCGCATGAACTGCACCATGAGGAAGACGAAGAACGCCTCGGTGGCCAGGAAGTGCGGGATGAGCAGCGGCAGGTACGGCCAGTCCCCGCCGACCAGGCCGAGGCTGCGGAACAGGATGTACTGCGGCACGATCAGCACGTGCCCGGGCAGCAGCAGGGTGCCGATCATGACGGTGAACCAGACCTTGCGCAGCCGGAACCGCAGCCGCCCGAGGGCGTACGCGGCGAGCAGGCAGGACAGCGCGTTGCCGACCACGGTGAGCAGGCTGACCATCGCGCTGTTGAGGAAGAACCGGCCGAAGCCGACGTCGAAGTTGGTCCACCCGTCGGTGTAGTTGCCGGGGGTGAACCGCTCGGGCAGCAGCCCCACGTTGTTGACGATCTCCGCCTGGCTCTTGACCGAGGTGCCGACCATCCACACCAGCGGGTAGAGCACCACGGCGACGATCACGACCAGCACCAGCAGGCGCACGGCCTGCCGGTTGCCGCCGGGACGACGGCGGGCGGGCGCGAGGGCGGTCATTGGTCCTCTCCGTCCGAGTAGTGCACCCAGAACCGGCCGGTGCCGAAGAAGACGGCCGTGATGAGCGCGATGGCGACCAGGAACACCCAGGCCATCGCGGAGGCGTAGCCCATCTCCAGGTCGGTGAAGCCGGAGATGTAGAGCTTGAGCGTGTACATGAGGGTGGAGTCGACCGGGCCGCCGGTGCCGTTGCTGAGCACGAACGCGGCCGTGAAGCCCTGGAACCCGTGGATGGTCTCCAGCACCAGGTTGAAGAAGATCACCGGGGAGAGCATCGGCAGGGTGACCGCCCGGAACCGCCGCCAGGCGCTGGCGCCGTCGACGGCCGCCGCCTCGTACAGCTCGGTGGGAATCTGCTTGAGCCCGGCCAGGAAGATGACCATGGGCGCGCCGAACTGCCAGATCGCCAGCACCATGAGCGTTTCGAGGGCCCAGTCGGGGTCGTTCACCCAGGGCAGCCCCTCGATGCCGAACACGGCGAGCAACGAGTTGAACGCGCCGTCCCGGTTGAACATGTTCACCCAGACGATGGCCAGGGCCACGCTGCCGCCGAGCAGCGACGGCAGGTAGAACAGGCCGCGGAACAGGCCGACGCCCCGCCAGGTCCGGTTGAGCAGCAGCGCCACGCCGAGCGCGGCGGCCAGCTTGAGCGGCACGGCCACCAGCGCGAAGGTCAGCGTCACCCGCACGGCGTGCCAGTACGACGGGTCGGCCGTGAACATCCGCTCGTAGTTGGCCAGCCCCACCCAGCGCACCTCGGACAGCGGCGTGAGGATGTCGTAGTCGGTGAAGCTCAGCCAGAGCGAGAGCAGCATGGGGATCGCCGTGACGCCCATCAGTCCGATGAGCCAGGGCGAGAGGAAGACGTACCCCGCCAGACCTTCGCCGAGCCGGGCCCGGCCGACCCCGCGCCGCGTGCGGCGGGGGCCGGTCGGGCCGGTGCGTGCGGTCCGGCCGGGCGCCGTGGTGAGGGCCACGGGCCGGCTCCTTTCTTCGCGGCGCGGTCAGCCGATCGCGGACTTGCAGGCGGCCAGGAACTGCTCGGCCGCCTGGGCCGGGGTGGCCCGGCCGTACTGGGCGTTCTCGGCGGCCTTGATCAGCTCGGACTTCACCTTGCTGTGCCCCTTGATGGGCACCTGCGGCGACTCCCCGAACTTCTGCGCCAGCTCGGACTCCACCTGGATGGACTGCTTCATGGCCGGGTCGGTGACGGTCTCGCTGACCTTGGCGCGCAGGTCGAGGTTGGACGGCAGGCCGCGGTCGGTGCCCAGCAGGGCGACCACCTCCGGGTCGTTGGTCAGGAAATTGATCACATCGACGGCGACATCCTTGTGCTTGCTGCCCTTGAACACCGACCAGTACATGGAGGCCCGCGCCCACTGGGCGCTCGGGTCACCCGGGTAGGCGACGACACCCAGCTCGTCCTTGGTGTTCTTCTTCAGGTCGGGCATCTGGTTGGCCCAGACCCAGGAGGTCCCCGCCTTGCCGGTGACCACGAGCTGCTTGGTGATGTCGGTGACGTTGCCCTCGTGGATCACGTCGGGGGTGGGGGTGGCGCCCCGGTCCCGGGCGCCCTTCCAGAGCTCGAACCACTTCGTCACGTCGTCGGCGGTGAACCCGAGTTCCTTGCCGTTGTAGAGGTCCTTGCCCTGCTGGCGCAGCCAGACCCAGAACGCCTTGTAGTCGGCGCTCGGGTCCTGGGTGCCGGGCACCTTCGTCTTCTTCGACACCTGCTCGGCCCAGGCGATGTGCTGCTCCCAGCTCATCCCGGTGGTCGGCTCGGGCAGGCCGTGCTTCTGCAGGAGCGTCTTGTTGTAGATGAGGCCCTGGGTGTTCTCCCCGGCGGCCAGGCCGGCGAGCTTGCCGTCGACCACGCCGTACTGCCAGAGGCTCTTGGGCCACTTCGACACGTCGAGCTTGCCGGAGTCCTTGAAGCTGGTCAGGTCCAGCGTGGTGCTGCGGCCGGCGTACTCGGCGAGGTAGTTGTCGTCGATCTGGAACAGGTCGGGCGGGTTGCCGCCGGCGGTCAGGGTGGCCAGCTTGTCGAAGTAGCCCTGGTTGGCCTGCCAGGTCTTCTCGAAGGTCACCTCGGGGTGCTTCTTCGTGTAGAGGGCCAGGGCGTCCTCGGTGAGCTTGGCGCGGGCGTCGCCGCCCCACCAGAAGACGGACAGCTTGACCGGGCCGCCGTCGGCGGCCTCGTCGCCGCCGCAGGCCGCCGCGCCCAGGGCGAGCGGCACGGCCAGCGCGACGGCGGCCAGGCCGCGCAGGAATCGAGGTCGGGTCCTGGGGGTACGGTGATCCCGCCCGGCGGGCACGCCGGCGGTGGGGGACGTTGCGGGGTGCATCTGCGCTCACTCCTCGGCTGTGGGAGGCGACGACGTCACCGGCGGCCGTCCACGGGTCGCCCGGGTCCGCACGGCGATGCGGGCCCGGGCCACCACGTCAGGCCCCGGTGCCGTCCCGGCCGGGCGGTGGGACGGGCCCGGTCGAGTCGCGGACGACCAGTTCGGTCTGGAGCATTACCTGTGCGGTGGTGCGACGGTCGCCGGCCGTTGCGACCCGGCCCCGGGCGCCACGGGGCGCGTCGGAGTCGTGTTGCAGCAGCATGTCGACGGCCGTCCGGCCGGCGGCCGCGGTCGGCGTGGCCACCGTCGTCAACTTGGGCCGGGTCAGCCGGCTCAGCGCGATGTCGTCGATGCCGACGACGCTGACGTCGGCCGGGACCCGGAGCCCGAGCGCGTCGAGCCCTTCGATCAGGCCGATCGCCATGAGGTCGTTGTAGGCGAGCACGGCGGTGACGCCGCTGCGGCGCACCTGGTCGGCCACCGCGCCGCCGCCGGTCTCGGTGGGGTGGTTGGGGCCCAGCACGGTCAGCTCGGCGCCCCCGGCCCGGGCGGCGGCGCCGGCCGCCCGGCGGATCTCCCGGTTGGTCCACGAGCCGCGCGGGCCGCCGAGCAGCGCGATCCGCCGGTGGCCCAGGCCGAGCAGGTGCTCGATCGCCAGCCGGGCTCCCTGGCCGACGTCCATCATCACGCAGGGCAGGCCGGCGACCTGGCGGTTTATCACCACCACCGGGACCTCCCGGCTGACCTGCTCGATGAGGCTGTTGCTCATCCGGGGGCTGCACAGCAGCACCCCGTCGACCTGCTTGGCGAGGGCGTGGACCAGTTCCTCCTCGGCGGCCTGGTCCTCGTTGGTGTCGGCCACGAAGACGTGGTAGTCGCGGTGCCGCGCCTGCCCCTCGGCCGCCTTGATGAGCGGCGGGAAGAACGGGTTGGCGATGTCGGCCACGATCAGGCCGATGTTGTGCGTACGGCCGGTGATGAGGGCGCGGGCGGCCCGGTTCGGCCGGTAGCCGAGGTCCTCCGCGCAGGCCAGCACCCGGACCCGGGTCTCCGGGTTGACCAGGTGCGGGGCCGAGAACGTGCGGGACACGGTGGAGATGTGCACGCCCGAGGCCCGCGCGACGTCCCGGATGGTGGCTGGCACGGCGGGCTCCCTCGTCCAGTGTGGTGGCGGTCACGTGGGTGCCGCCAATTAATGCAAACGGTTGCTCCGGTGTCAACGGGACTTTGTTGCGGATCGATTGCGGTACCGCTCCCACCACCCGCCTTTTTCACCATCAAAGCGGATCTAAGTAACCGGTTTGCCATCGATCGTTGACGCCGTCTCTGCCGGCGTGGTTTCTTCGGCTGCAAACCTTTGCAGCTCTCCGGGGAGGCCGACGCCATGTCACCACCCGCCCGGGAACGGGTCCGGTACGCGCTGGTCGGCGCCGGGGCGCGGGCCGAGATGTTCGTCCGCGCGCTGGCCCTCGACCACGCCGACACCGCCGAACTGGTCGCCCTCGCCGACGTCAACCGGGCCCGGATGGACGCGCACAACCGCTGGCTGGCCGAGCTGGGCCACCCGCCGGTGCCCACCTACCGGGCCGCCGACTTCACCGCCATGCTGGCGAAGGAGCGGGTCGACGTGGTGCTGGTGACCAGCGTGGACGTCACCCACGACGAGTATGTGACGGCCGCCCTGCGGGCCGGCTGCGACGTGGTCACCGAGAAGCCGATGACCGTCGACGCGCCGCGCTGCCGGCGGATCCTCGACGCGGTGGCCGAGACCGGCGGACGGGTCACCGTCGCCTTCAACTACCGCTACAACCCGCTGCACGAGCAGGTCCGCCGGCTGCTCGCCGGCGGGGCGGTCGGCGAGATCGGCTCGGTGCACTTCGAGTGGCTGCTCGACGTCCGCCACGGCGCCGACTACTTCCGCCGCTGGCACCGGGACAAGGCCACCTCCGGCGGGCTGCTCGTGCACAAGGCCAGCCACCACTTCGACCTGGTCAACTGGTGGCTGGACGCCCGCCCGGTCGAGGTCCACGCGGCCGGCCGGCTGTTCTTCTACGGCGAGTCCGGCCGCCGGCACGGCTACGCCCGCGACTACGACCGGGCACACGGCTCCCCGGCCGCCGCCGACGACCCGTTCGCGCTACGGCTGGCCGAGCACCCCCGGCTGCGCGAGCTCTACCTGGACGCCGAGACCGAGGACGGCTACCAGCGCGACCGCAACGTCTTCGGCCCCGGCGTCACCATCGAGGACGACCTCGCCGTGCTGGCCCGCTACTCCACGGGCGCCACGATGACCTACCACCTGACCGCGTACGCCCCCTGGGAGGGCTACCGGGTCATGGTCAACGGCAGCCGGGGCCGGCTCGAACTGGAGGTCACCGAGAGCGACCACGTCTCCCCCGCCGTGGCCGGCGCGCTCAAGGGCGCCGCCCTGCACGGCGACGAGGCGGCGGCCGAGCGCGGCGCGGCCCGGCTCACCCTGCGGCCGTTCTGGGCGCCCCCGGTGGACGTGCCCGTCGAGGGCTGGACCCGGCAGGGCCACGGCGGCGCGGACGCCCGGATGACCCGGGTGCTGCTCGGCGGCGAGCCCGACCCGCTCGACCGGGCGGCCACCGCGTACGACGGGGCGCTCGCGCTGCTCACCGGGCTGGCCGCCAACCGCTCGCTGGACACCGGCGCCCCCGTCCGCGTCGCCGACCTGCTCACCCTGCCCTGACCGAGGAGTCACCCCCCGTGCCGACCGTCTCCCGCAGCGACCTGCTCCTGCCCGCCGAACCCGGCCAGCGCGCCCTCGCCCGCGAGCTGTACGCCCTGGCGGCCGAGCAGCCGATCATCTCCCCGCACGGCCACGTCGACCCGGCCCTGCTGGCCGAGGACCGCCCGTTCCCCGACCCGGCCCGGCTGCTCGTCGTGCCCGACCACTACCTCACCCGGATGCTGCTCAGCCAGGGGGTGCCGCCGGCCGACCTCGGCGTGCCCAGCGTCGACGGCAGCCCGGTGGAGACCGACGGGCGGGCCATCTGGCGGCGCTTCGCGGCGCACTGGCACCTGTTCCGCGGCACCCCGTCCCGGCTCTGGCTGGAGCAGACCTTCCGGGACGTGTTCGGGGTTACCACCGCGCTCTCTCCGGGCACCGCCGACACCGTCTACGACGAGCTGGCCGCGCGCCTGGCCGAACCGGAGTTCCGGCCCCGGGCACTGTTCGAACGCTTCGGGATCGAGGTGCTCGCCACCACCGAGTCCCCGCTGGACGACCTCGGCCGGCACGCCAAGCTCGCCGCCGACGGCTGGGGCGGGCCGGGCGGGCGGGTGGTCACCACGTTCCGCCCGGACGACGTGGTGGACATGGAGTTCGACAGCTGGTCGGCCAACGTGGACCGGCTCGCCGAGGTCGCCGGCGAGGACACCGGCACCTACGCGGGCTACCTGGCCGCGCTGCGGCGACGGCGGGAGGCGTTCATCGCGGCCGGCGCCACCTCCTCGGACCACGGGCACCCGACCGCCCGTACCCTCGCCCTGGAGCCGGCCGAGGCGGCGGCGCTCTACGACCGGGGCCGGCGCGGGCGGGCCGGCGCCGCCGACGCGGAGGCGTTCCGGGCGCACATGCTGCTGGAGTTCGCCCGGATGTCGCTGGACGACGGCCTGGTCATGCAGCTGCACCCGGGCGCCGTGCGCAACCACAACCGCTGGCTGTACGCCCGGCACGGCCGGGACGTCGGCGGCGACGTGCCGCAGGCCACCGACTACGTGCACGGCCTCGCGCCGCTGCTCGACGCGCACGGCAACGACCCGCGGCTGCGGGTGGTGCTCTACACCCTGGACGAGGACACCTTCACCCGGGAGCTCGCCCCGCTCGCCGGCGGCTACGCGGCCCTGCTCCTCGGCGCGCCCTGGTGGTTCCTCGACTCCCCGGAGGTGCTGCGCCGATTCCGGGAGGCCGTCACCGAGACCGCCGGCTTCTACAACACCGCCGGGTTCGTCGACGACACCCGCGCGTTCTGCTCGATCCCGGTCCGCCACGACGTGGCCCGCCGGGTCGACGCCGGCTTCCTGGCCCGTCTCGTCGCCGAGCACCGGCTGCCGGCCGACGAGGCCGCCGAGACCATCGTGGACCTGGCGTACCGGCTGCCGAAGCGGGTCTTCAAGTTCGGAGGGGCCTCATGACCACCATCACCGACGTCACCGTGCACGACGTCCGGTTCCCCACGGCCGCCAGCGGCGACGGCTCGGACGCGATCAACCGGGGCGACTACTCGGCCACCTACGTCGAGCTGGCCACCGACGGCGGCCCCACCGGCGCCGGGTTCACCTTCACCAACGGGCGGGGCAACGAGATCACCTGCGCGGCCGTGCGGGCCCTGGCCCACCACGTGCGCGGGCGGACCGTCGCGGAGATCGCCGCCGAGCCGGTGGCGTTCTGGCGGTCGCTCACCGCCGACGTGCAGCTGCGCTGGCTCGGCCCGGAGAAGGGCGTCATCCACATGGCGACCGGCGCGCTGGTCAACGCCGTCTGGGACCTGCGCGCCAAGCTGGCCGGCAAGCCGCTGTGGCGGTTCCTCGCCGAACTGCCCACCGACGACCTCGTGGCCACCGTCGACTTCCACCACATCACCGACGCGCTCACCCCCGACGAGGCCGCGGCCATCCTGGACAAGGGACGCGACGGCCTCGCCGACCGCCGCGCCGAGCTGGAGCGGGACGGCTTCCCCTCGTACACCACGTCGGTCGGCTGGCTCGGCTACCCCGACGACAAGGTGCGGGCGCTGACCCGCGCCGCGTACGCCGACGGCTGGCGGGCCATGAAGATGAAGGTCGGCGGCCCGCTCGACGACGACCTGCGCCGGGCCCGGATCATCCGCGCCGAGATCGGTCCGGACGCGCTGCTCATGATGGACGCCAACCAGGTCTGGGACGTCGACGAGGCGATCACCGCGATGACCGTGCTGGCCGAGGTCGACCCGTACTGGATCGAGGAGCCGACGCACGCCGACGACGTGCTGGGCCACGCCCGGATCGCCCGCGCGGTCACCGAGCTGACCTGCGGCCGGTGCCAGGTCGCCACCGGCGAGGTCGCCGCCAACCGGGTGATCTTCAAGCAGCTGCTCCAGGCCGGGGCCATCGGCGTCATGCAGGTCGACGCCTGCCGGGTCGGCGGGGTCGACGAGGTCCTGGCCGAGCTGCTCATGGCGGCGAAGTTCGGCGTGCCGGTCTGCCCGCACGCCGGCGGGGTCGGCCTCTGCGAGTACGTCCAGCACCTGGCGGTCTTCGACTTCCTCCGGGTCGGCGCCAGCCTGGACGGGCGGATGGTCGAGTACGTCGACCACCTGCACGAGCACTTCACCGACCCGGTCCGCACCCGCGGCGGCCGCTACCTGCTGCCCAGCGCCCCCGGCTACAGCAGCACCATGCGGCCCGGGTCGATCGCCGAGTTCCGCTTCCCGGACGGCCCGGCATGGCGCTGACCAGCGACCGCCTCGGCCTGTCCACCCTGCGCCGGCTGCCCGTCGAGTCCCGGCCGCTGCTGCGCCCCGGCACCGTGCCGGCGGGCATCGTCCACCTCGGAGTGGGCGCGTTCCACCGCGCCCACCAGGCCGTGCACACCGAGGCGGCGGTCGGCGCGGCCGGCGGGGACTGGGGCATCGTCGGCGTCGCCCCGCGCAGCACCGCCGTGGTCGAGGCGCTCGCCGCGCAGGACGCCCTGTTCAGCGTCACCACGCTCTCCCCCGAGGGCTCGACCACCCGGGTGGTCGGCGCCCTGGCCGGGGTACGCCACGCGCCCGCCGACCCGGCCGCCGTGGTACGTCTGCTCGCCGACCCGGCCATCCGGGTGGTCACGCTGACCGTGACCGAGAAGGCGTACCAGCTCAACCCGGTCACCGGCGCGCTGCGCGCCGACCCGGACCTGGTCGCCGACCTCACCACCGACCGGCCCCCGCGCACCGTGCCGGGGCTGCTGGTCCGTGGGCTGCTCGCCCGCGCCGCCGCCGACGCCGGCCCGGTCGCCCTGGTCAGCTGCGACAACCTGCCGGCCAACGGCCGGCGGCTGCGCGGCCTGGTGACCCAGTCGCTCGCGCTGGCCCGGGTGCCCGACGGGCCGGCCGGCTGGATCGAACGGCAGGTCACCTTCCCCGGCACCATGGTCGACCGGATCGTGCCGGCAACCACCCCGGACACCCTGGACACGGCCCGGCGGGCGCTCGGGGTGACCGACCTGGCGGCGGTGGCCGCCGAGCCGTACTCCCAGTGGGTGGTCGAGGACGACTTCCCCGGCGGCCGGCCGGCCTGGGAGCGGGCCGGGGCGGTGCTCACCGGCGACGCCGGCCCGTGGGAGCGGCTGAAGCTGCGCACCCTCAACGGGGTGCACTCGGCCACGGCGTACCTGGGCGCCCTGGCCGGCGCGGAGACCGTCGCCGAGACCCTGGCGCTGCCGCGGCTGGACGCCGTGCTGCGCCGCCTCGTCGCCGAGGACGTGGCGGCCAGCTTCACCCCGCCGCCCGGCGTCTCCGTGCCGGCCTACGGGGAGGAGGTGCTGGCCCGGTTCGCCAACCCGGCGATCCGGTACCGCACCCTGCAGATCGCCACGGACAGCTCGCAGAAGCTGCCGCAGCGGGTGCTGCACACGATCGCCGACCTGCGGGCGGCCGGCCGTCCTGCCCGCTGGGCCGCCCTGGTGGTCGCGGCGTGGCTGCGCTTCCTGCTCGGGTACGCCGACGACGGGCGCCCGCTGCCGCTGGACGACCCGCTCGCCGACCGGATCCGCGCCGCCCTCGCCGCCGCCCCGGGAACCCCCGCCGGGGTGGTCGACGCGCTCTTCGCGCTGCGCGAGGTCTTCCCCGCCGAACTGGCCGCCGACGACGAGGTCCGGGCCGACGTGACCGGCTGGCTGACCGCGCTCGAACGGCACGGCGTACGGGCCACCCTGGCCGGTGCGGCGTGACCGGCCCGGGCGCCGCGCCGCCCGTCGGGGCCGGGGCGGGTGCGGCGTGACCGGCCCGGGCGCCGCGCAGCCCGCCGAGGCCGGGGCGGGTGCGGCGCCCACGGTCGCGGTGGTCGGGGCGAACGGGCACGGGCGCTGGCACCGGCGGGCCATCGCGCCGCTGCACGACGCCGGCCGGGTGCGCCTGGTCGGCCTGGTCGACGTCCGCCCCCTGGAGGACGAACCGGCCGCACCCGTCCCGCCCGCGGCGCGGATCTTCACCGACCACCGGGCCATGCTCGCCGCCGTCCGCCCCGACGTGGTGGTGGTCTGCACCCCGCCGCACACCCACCTGCCGATCGCCCTCGACGCCCTCGCCGCCGGGGCGGACCTGCTGCTGGAGAAGCCGCCCGTGCTCGACCTGGCCGAACACCGGCGGCTCGCCGCGGCGGCCCGGGACGCCGGCCGGGCCGTGCAGGTCGGCTTCCAGGCGCTCGGCTCGGCGGCCCTGACCGAGCTGACCGCCGCCCTCGCGGCCGGGCGGCTCGGCACGGTCACGGCCGTCGCCACCGTGGCGTCCTGGCAGCGGCCCGACGCCTACTACGACCGGGCCCCCTGGGCCGGCCGGCGCAGCCTCGACGGCCGGCCCGCGCTGGACGGCGCCCTGGCCAACCCCCTCGCGCACGCGGTGATGCAGTGCCTGGCCGTCGCCGAGGCGGTGACCGGCGCGCCGGTCCGGCCGGCCCGGATCGAGGTGGAGCGCTACCGGGTGCGGCCCATCGAGGTGGACGACACGGCCGTGCTGCGGGTGACGCCGCGGAGCGGGCCGCCGGTGCTGGCCGCGGTCACCCTGGCCGGCGAGGAGCACATCGCCGGCGAGGTGCACGTCACCGGCGACCGGGACCGGGCCGTGCTGGAGTATCCGACCGACCGGCTCCGGCTGCCGGGTGACCCGGCGCCACGCGAGGTGCCCGGCCGGCGCGGGCTGTTGGAGAACCTGCTCGACCACCGGGCCGCCGGCACCCCGCTCATCGTGCCGCTGGCGCGGACCGCGCCGTTCACGGCGGTCGTCGCGGCGCTGCGGGACGCGCCGGACCCGGCCCTGCTCGGCGGCGCGCTGGTCCGCTCCGAGGGCGACGGGCCGCAGCGGGTACGCGTCATCCGGGGCGTCGACGCGGTGCTGCGCCGGGCCGCCGCGTCCGGCGCGCTGCCGTCGGAGTCGGGGGTGCCGTGGGCGGTACCGCCCTACCGGATCGAGCTGCCGGACGGGGAGGCGCCGCAACGGTAGTGCAAACCCCGGCAGGGCCGGGTCCGGGCGATCCGGACAGAAGCCCGCCTATCCGGCCGCTCCGAGCCGGGGCAATGCCCCACGCATCTCTCCATTGCAACAAACCTGCACACACTACGCATTGACCCATATAAAACAATGACTTTACCGTCAGGTATCGGCCACCAGAAGCTGACAGGACGGTAGGAGTCATGCGTAAAACAGCAGTCGGCGTGGCGCTTGTCGCCGCCGCGCTCGCGGTCACCGGCGCCCCCGCGCCCGCCGCCCCGGCCCTGTCCCGGCTCGCCCAGGAAATCGGCCGCCAGGCGCTCCCCGCGAAGGACGGCTGGGCCGCCGAGGGCACCGGCACCACCGGCGGCGCGGCCGCCGCCCCCGACCGCATCCGGGTGGTGCGCACCCGCGCCGAACTGGTCGACGCGCTCGGCGGGGACAACGCCACCAACGCCACCGACGCCACCCCCAAGATCGTGTACGTGGCGGGCACCGTCGACGGCTTCGAGGGCCCCGACGGCGCCCTCCTCGACTGCGCCGACCTGGCCGACCCCGGGTACACGCTGGACGGCTACCTGGCCGCGTACGACCCGGCGATCTGGGGGCGCGTCGACCCGAGCGGGCCCCTGGAGGCGGCCCGGGTGCGCTCGGTGGCCAACCAGACCCGGCAGACCCAGATCAACGTCGGTGCCAACACCACGATCGTCGGGCTGCGCGGCGCCCGGCTCACCGGGCTGACCCTGATGATCGACCGGGTCAGCAACGTCATCGTCCGCAACCTCACCCTCACCGACGCCCGGGACTGCTCCCCGGCCTGGTCCCCCACCGACGGCGACGCCGGCAACTGGAACTCCCAGTACGACCAGATCTCCGTCCGCCGCAGCGAGCACGTCTGGGTCGACCACAACACGTTCACCGACGGCGACAACCCGGACAGCGGCCAGCCGGTCCACTTCGGCCGCCCCTACCAGGTGCACGACGGGTCGCTCGACGTCACGCACACGGCGAGCCTGGTCACCGCCTCGTGGAACCGGTTCGCCGGAAGGGACAAGCTCATGCTGATCGGCTCGTCCAACACGGTCGGCCCGGACGTCGGCCGGCTCAAGGTGACCGTGCACCACAACCTCTTCGACGGCGACCTCCAGCGACTGCCCCGGGTCCGGTTCGGCCAGGTCGACGTGCACGAGAACCACTACCGGCTCGGCGGACCCGGCTTCGCGTACGCCCTCGGCGTCGGCGTGCGGTCATCCATCCACGCCGAGAACAACTTCTTCACCCTGGCCGGCGACGTCGACGCGGCCGACCTGATCCACGACTGGGGCGGCACCGCGCTCACCGAGCGGGGCAGCTGGCTGCGCCAGGGCGGCGGCCCGGCGCGCCCGGTGGACCTGCTCGGCGCGTACAACGCGGCGCACGATCCGGACCTCGGCGGCGACGCCGGCTGGACGCCCACCCTGCGCGCCGCACCCGTGCTGCCCACGCCGCTCGTGCCGCTCGTCGTGGGCGCGTTCGCGGGCGCCGGCCGGCTTCCCCTCTGACCCCGGGGCCGCGCCCGTCCCCCACGCGGCGCCCGGCCATCCCACCCCCACCCACCCTGGAGGAAGCACCGTGCGACTCCGACACCACCGAGGGGCGCTGGCCGCGGCCGGCGCCGGCCTCACCGCCCTGCTGCTCACGGTCGGCCTGACCGGCAACGCCGCGGCGGCCACCCTGTTCGGCGACACCTTCGACGACGGCAACGCCGACGGCTGGTCCAAGTCCGGCGGCGACTGGTCGGTGGTCACCGACGGCTCACCGGCGTACCGGCAGGGCAACGCCGCCAGCGAACTGGCCCGCGCCTTCGCCGGCCAGACCGGCTGGACCGACTACCGGGTGCAGGCCCGGGTCAAGCCGCTGTCGTTCAACGGCGCCAACCGGCTGGTCGGCCTGGCGTCCCGCTCCACCAGCTCCACGAAGATGTACCGGCTGGCGCTCACCAACGCCAACCGGGCCGAGCTTCAGATGGTCAACGGCAGCCAGATCTCCGTGCTCGGGTCCGCCGCGCTGACCGTCGCCACCGGCACCTGGTACACGCTGCGGATCGAGGCCACCGGCAGCACCGTCAGGGGCTTCGTGAACGGCACCCAGATCGCCTCTGGCACCGACACCGCGTACGCGGCCGGCCGGATCGCGCTCGTCACCGCGTACGCGAGCGCGGTCTTCGACGACGTCGCGGTGGACGGCGCCGGCGGCACCCCGACCACGCCGCCCACCTCCTCCTCCCCCACGCCGTCGCCGACGACGCCGGCGCCGACCACGCCGCCGCCCACCAACCCGCCGCCCACGACGGGGCTGGTCGGCTGGGCCACCCAGAACGGCGGCACCACCGGCGGGGCCGGCGGCGGCACGGTGACCGTGAGCGACGCGGGGGCCCTGGCCGACGCGGTCGAGGGCGACGCGGCGGCCACCGTCCGGGTGAACGGGAACTTCACCTGCTCGACGGAGATCCGGGTCGGCTCGAACAAGACCGTCATCGGGGTCGGCGCCGGCTCGGGGCTGACCGGTTGCGGCCTCAACCTGCGCGACGCCCGCAACATCGTCGTGCGCAACCTGCGGATCGCCAAGGTACGCGCCGGCGTCGGCAACGGCGACGCCATCCACCTGGACAACTCCACCAACGTCTGGATCGACCACAACGACCTGTCCAGCGACACCACGAGCGGCACCGACTACTACGACGGGCTGCTCGACGTCACCCACGGGTCGAACTTCGTCACCGTCTCCTGGAACCGGCTGCACGACCACGTGAAGTGCTCGCTGGTCGGGCACAGCGACAACAACTCCGGCGAGGACAGCGGCAAGCTGAAGGTGACCTACCACCACAACGCGTTCAGCAACTGCTTCCAGCGCAACCCGCGGGTCCGCTTCGGCAACCCGGTGCACGTGTTCAACAACTACTACGTGACCACCGCCAACCCGTCCTACAGCTACGGCATCGCCACCACCTGCGGCGCCGGGGTGCTGGTCGAGGGGAACTCCTTCGAGAACATGACCGACCCGACGCACGTCGGCGAGGGCTCCTCACCGACGGGCAACCTGGCCGAGCGGAACAACCTCTACGTCAACTCGGGCACGCCGCAGACCGCCGGCAGCGTGGCCTCCATCCCGTACGCGTACACGCTCGACCCGGCGAGCACCGTGAAGGCCACGGTGACCGCGGGGGCCGGCACCGGGAAGATCAGCGGCTGATCTCCCACCGCCGTCCGGCCGGCGTTCCCTTCCCGGGGGCGCCGGCCCGGCCGGTAATCGCGTTGTCGGGCGGGGCGGAACCTGCCACCATCGCTGCCATGATCGAGAGAAAGGGCGTGACCGCCCTCGCGCCATGAGCGCGCGCAACCGGCAGCGGGCCCGACGCCGCGCCGGCAGCCACCGGAACCTGACCGATCAGCTCGACCACTGGTACCGGGCGGCGGAACTCCGCGACGGCTGGCTCCGGAGCGCCCTCAGCACCGAACCCGCCGACCGCGACCGCGCCGAACGGGCCCTCACCGGCCTCTACGCCCGGCTCGGCCGGCCCCGCCCCCGGTTCCGCTGGGTGGCCAGTCCCCGGCAGGCCGTCGACCTGCTGGACGAACCCCCGATCCGGTACGGCGGCCCGACCGACCCGGACCTCCCCTGGCACCTGGCGCGGCAGCTCGCCGACGAGGTGCACGGCCTGCGCCGAAGGCTGGACGACCGGACCCGCAGCGCGGGCGAGCCGCCCTGGTGGGTCGGGCGGAGCCCGCTCGTCGCGACCCGGCCGCCGGCCGAGGCGCTCGACGCCGGGGCGCGGCTGGACGACCTGCTCGACACCGGCGTCCGCGACTCACTGCACCGGACGGTCCGCGACGGGATCCGGGCGGTGGTGCGAAGCGGGCTGGTCGCCGAGGTCCCCGAACCGCCCGGGCTGCGCTGGCACGGCCAGCACGACGTGGCCTGGCTGGCGCACTACGACGTCCGCCGGCAGCTCCGGCCGGGCCGCTACGACCCGGACGACGACCGGCACCTCGACCTGTGGGCCGAGGTGGCCCGCTCCTGCGGCTGGTGGTGGCCTCGGAAGGGCGTCTGCGTGGTCACCGAACGCACCACCGTGGCGCACACCGAGCCGGTCCCCGGCGCCCACCACGGCGAGCGGCGCAGCCACAACGGACACGGCCCTGCCGTCGGGTACGCCGACGGGACCGGCGGCCACGCCTGGCACGGCACCGCCGTGCCCGAGTGGGTGGTCCACGATCCGACGGTCGAGCGGATCGCCCGCGAGCGCAACGTCGAGGTGCGCCGCTGCGCGATCGAGCACCTCGGCTGGGACGCGTACCTGGCCGAGGCCCGGCTGCGGCTGCTCGCCGAGGCGCCGGACCCCGGCAACCCGGGCTGCCGGCTCCAGCTCTACGACCTGCCCCGCCAGGTGTGGGGGCGGCCCGCCCGGGTGCTGCTGGCGGTCAACGGGTCCGTCGAGCGCGACGGCCGGCGCCGCCGGTACGGCCTCACCGTCCCCGACCACCTCGACGACCCGGTCGCCGCCGCCGGCTGGTCCTACGGCCTGACCGGCGACCAGTACGCCCGACTCCTCCGCCGAACCTGAAGGTGATGACCATGACCATGACCCTGACCCTCGCCGAGCTGGCCGGCCGCACCGGGCTGACCGTGCTCGACCACCTCGAACAGCAGGTCCGCATCCCCGTCGTCGACGGCCTCCAAGCCCAGGGCGACCTCATCGTCATCCCGCTGCGGATCCTCGCCGACGTGCAGCCGTCGCCGCGGGCACGCTGGCGTCCCGTGCCGCCCGGCGGCGTCGAACTGCTCCGCGGGGCGGCCGGCGGGAACCCGCACACCCTGGTCGCCGGGCCGGGCGACGCCGAGTGGACGGCCGACGTCGCGGATCCGCAGTTCCTCGCCGTCGGCGTGCTGCGGTGCGTCCGGCCGGCGTACCTCATCCACCCCGAGCACGGCGGCTCCGGCATCGCCCCCGGCACGTACCTGGTCCGCCGGCAGCGGGAGCGCAGCACGCAGTGGGGCGGCGGCGACCACCTCGTCGCCGACTGACCACGCTCCCCGACCCGGCGGGGGATCAGCCGGGCCCGGTGGTGCCCGCCCGTTCGCGGCGGGCGGCCCACCGGGCCCGGACGACCCGGACGACCACCAGCAGCACCACCAAGGCGAGCAGCGCCTCGCCGCCCCAGCCGAGCCGCCGCTCCAGCAGCCGGAACGACGCCCCCGCCAGGTAGCCGAGGAGCGTCACGGCCACCGCCCAGAGCGCGCCGCCGGTCAGGTTCGCCACGGTGAACGCGCGGTGCGGGATGCCGCTCATCCCGGCCAGCCCGGGCACGAGGGCGCGCAGCGCCGCCGCCCACCGGCCGAGCACGACCGCGAGCGCGCCCCGGCGGCGCACCAGCTCCAACGCTCGCGACAGCTCCCCGGAACGGGCGAACCGGCGGGGCACCCGGGCCAGCAGCCGCCGGCCGTACCGGCGGCCCACCAGGTAGCCGGCCTGGTCACCGACGGCCGCACCGGCGACCGCCGCGAGGATCACCGCCCACAGCGGCAGGCGTCCCTCGTGGGCGAGCACCCCGCCGACCAGCACGGCGATCTCCCCCGGCACGACCAGCCCGAGGAAGGTCGACGCCTCCAGCGCCGGCAGCAGGAACACGAGGGCCAGCACCAGGGCGGGCGGCAGCGCCACCAGCAGGTCCAGCACCCGGTCCACCCGCCGATTGTGACCCGCCACCGGGCGCCACCGCGCCGGCTCCGGGCGCGCCCGACACCCGGGCGGACGAACCGCCGGGTCGAGGAATACCGGCGGGCCCGACCGGGGACAATGACCGGCAGGACGGGACGGTGACGGCGAGCGCCCCGGCCGGGGACGTGCGCGGGACGGGGGGGGCCGGACGTGGAGGGTGGGACAGCCGCCGGGCTGGTGCCGGGCGACGACCCCGCCGGGACCGCCCCGGTGTTCACCGTCGACCTGCCCGCCGACCCGGCGCGGCTCGCGCCCACCCGGGAGCGGCTGCGGGGCTGGCTGCGCGGCCACGGGGTGAGCGACTGGGACGTCGAGACCGTGCTCATCGCCACCGGCGAGGCGTGCGCCAACGCCATCGAGCACGGCTACCGCTACGCGCCCGAGGGGATCACCACGCTCCGCGCCGAGCTGCGCGACGACCACCTCGTGATCGAGGTGCGCGACCGCGGCGGCTGGCGGCCCGACGCCGACGAGGATCCCGCCGACCGGGGCCGAGGCCGGATGATCATGACTCGGGTGATGGACGAGGTGAGCATCGTCGGCACGCCGGAGGGCACCACGGTCCACCTGGTCAAGCGACTGAGCGGCGGCTGACCGACACGGTCGGGAGGCCGACCGGGGACCACGCTACCTAGCGAAGATCAGCTATAAGGGACGCATGGAGTTCCCGGCGTACCTGGCGACCATGCCGATGCACGCGATCACGGAGATACACGGCGAGCCGGGCCTGCTGGCCCGCTTCCGGCTGGAGATCGAGGCGTTCGACGAACCCGCCCGGGAGCGGCTTACCGCCGCCCTCGATCTCGCCGCCGAGCTGCACCGGGAGGACCGGCGGGTGCGCGAGCCGTACCTGAACCACCTGCTCCGGGTGGCGATCCGGATGATGCACCACTACCAGGTGCGGGACGTGGACGTGATCGTCGCGGGCCTGCTGCACGACGCCGTGGAGGACCACCCGGCGGAGCTGGCCGGCCCGGACACCGCTGGGGAGCCCACGCCGGCGGCGCTGGACGCCCTGGCCGCGCGGTTCGGCCCGCGGGTGGCCCGGCTCGTCGGTGCGGTCACCAACCCGGCGTACGACCCGGGGCGCGACCGGCACGTCCAGTACCGGGAGCACGTGGCGGCGAGCCTCGACCGGGAGCCCTGGGCGCGGGTGATCAAGGTGTCGGACTTCACCGACAACGGGGTGGGCGTGATCCACACGGTCGGCCCGAAGGTGGCCCGCTCGGCGGCCAAGTACCGGCCGCTGGTGCCGGTCTTCCGCGACCTCATCGCCCGGCCGGACACGCCGCTGTCGGCGCCGGTGAAGCGGCACATCTTCGCCCAGCTCGACCTCGCCGAGGAGCGATTCAGCGCGATCCTCGACCAGCCGAACTGACCAGCGCCCCGTCGGCCGGTGGCCGGTGGGCCGGCGCCCCGTCGGCCAGTGGCCGGATGGCGGCGCTCGGGCGGCCGGTGCAGGGTCAGCTCGCGTCCGGGGGTGGGGCGCCGACCCGGCCGCCCAGGGCGGCGGTGATCCGGGCCCGCAGGGCGGCCAGGCGGTCGGGGTGGTCGCGCAGCACCACGCACAGCGAGTGATGGCCGCCGGCGGCGACCGCGCCGAGCACGTCGAGGAGGGTGCCGAGCTGGGCCGGCGGCTCGTCGGCGAGCAGGTCCGCCGCGCCCCGCACGACGAGGGTCAGTGGGCCGGCGTCGAGCCGGTCGGCCAGCGCGTCGGCGAGCGCGTCCCAGTTGCGCCCGAACCAGCCGGGCAGGGGTAGCGCCCCGGCCAGCGCCTCGTGCAGGCCGACCCGGGTCCGGGCGTCCGCCCCGGCCAGGGCCACCCCGGTCGGCTCGGCCGCCGCCCCGTCGTCGAACGCGAGCCAGGCCGGCGGGTGTGGGGAGGCTGCGCCCATCGGTCGATCCTTTCCGGCCGGCGCGGGTCGGACCTCGGCCCGACCCGCCCCGACGCCGCTCAGAGCCGGTAGAAGTTGGCGTAGTGGTCGGGCGAGAACCAGGTCGCCCCGGTGCTCTTGTTGACCACGATCCGGTACGCGTCCCGGGCGGCACCGCAGGCGCGCGGGTAGACGTCGTACTCGTAGTAGGTCGCGTTCGTGGGAAGCTGCCCCTCGTAGTTGTAGAACCGGCCGCCGGCGAAGTTGCACTGGCCGCCGCTCCAGGAGTACCAGCCGCGGCTGGTCGGGAAGCTCCGGGCGGACCAGCCCGAGCGCGCGGTGCGGGCGTCCGCGCAGCGGGTCATCGTGCAGGAGCTGTAGACGGCTGCCTGCGCCGGCTCGGCGAGCCGGGTGGACGCCGCCGGCGGGCCGACGAGCCCGGCGGCGACCATGGCGGTGAGCAGGGCGCACGCGCCGAGGGCCCGGCGTACGCGGGCGCCGGTGGAGCGGAGCGGGGTCGCGAGCGTGGTCAAGGGATCCTCCCTGAACTGGGCGACTATATCGACCGATGTCGTTGTCCGGTCGCGCCCAGTCTGGCGGTGATCCTCCCCGACGTACAGGCCCGCGAGGGTAACCAGAGTTGAACTTCAGTCCCTCACTGCACCTACGCGGTCCTGCTCCTCTGTTACGTCTCGGCACTGTCGAGGTCGAGGTGGTGCCGGATCTCGGCCACGCGACTCCAGGGAAGTCCGGCGAACAACGGTCTCGCCCGGGATCCGAGGCCCTGTAGCCACCGGGCCGCCAACCCAGCCTCAACTGCCGACAGAACCTGGGCGCCCGCGCCCGCAGGCAGCACGAGCAGGACGGAACCCACGTCAGCCGGTGGCCACAGGGCGAGCCACTGTGCGATGCGCTCAGCCTGGGCGGTCGCCAGCAACACGGCAGCGGGTTGCGTCGGCATAGCGGCCAACCAAGCGGCGGCCTTCGAGTTCTGGACCGCGACCAGCATTCGGTAAGCCTTCGCGGGCTCCGTGGCAGCCAGAACCTCGGCAGCCGCTTCCACGGGAATGCACAGCAGAGTGGCGACAGCCGTCTCCGGCGGCACAAGTGCCATCATCGTGGCGGCCTTGGAGGCCGGCACCGCGACGGTCAGCCGGCCCAGCACCTTCGGTGCCAGCATCCTGAGAATCCGCTGACGATCTCGGAGCGTGAGGAAATCGACCAGCTCGTTGCTGGTCTCCGCTGAGACACCCGCGGACGTAGCAGCTGCGATGATCTCTGCGGCGGATTCGTATCGGACCGCCAACAGGAACTTCCTCGCCTCGACAGCGCCCACCTCGTCGAGGAGCTGGGCTGCGAGTACGGGGTTGAGCGACTCGAGAGTGGCCGCTAGCGCCGCACCATCCTTCGCGATGAGCGCCTTCAGGCTGCCCTGATGGACCTGGCTGGCGGCGACGAAGGCCGCCGCCGCGCCGAGGCACCCAGCCGTGTGGAGCCCGGACACGATTGCGTTCGCCGTCTCCGGGGCGCTGACGCCCGCGGTCACCCGATCGAAATCGGCTCCGCGGTCCAGCCGGTGCAGTTCGGCCAGGAGGTCGACCAGCCCGCCCGGATCGGCGAGACCACTGCCCGCGGCCTCCAAGACCCGATGAGCGTCGATCGGCCGCCCCTCGGACCGCAGCCGCTCGATCAGCTGGAGGACATCGGCACCCGAAAGTTCGGTCGCCGCCCGCACACAGACTGCCAGGGCCTGCTGGTAATGCCTGGCGCCCCGGAGAAGCCGCGCCAGAGTGCCCACCTCGTCGGCAGCGGCCGGCCGCCACCACGACAGCATGCGGCCGGCGGCGTCCTCGTCCGCCGCTTGGAGACTCTCGAACAGCTCAAATCCCCGGGTGGGATCGCCCTGAGCCAGGGTGGCAGCAGCCTCCAACAGGTCGTCCGCCTGGCTGTCGTGACCCGCCTTCCGCATCGCCTCGACAAGTGAGGCGACCTCGCGCGCCTCCCGATTCGCAACCTTCTCCACCGCGCGGGCGTAGAGCTTGAAGGCTTCCTCCTCTCTCCCCGCCACTCGCAGCGCGTCCCCGAGTTCGACCACCTGATCAGCGGAGAACGCGGCGGCGTTCCGCTCCAACAGCGCGTCCACCTCATCACGGAGCCCCACCGCCCAAAGGGCGGTGATGAGCCCCACCAGCGTGGTCGCGTCCGTAGATCTCCGCACGGTCATGTCGAGCAGGCGTCGAACGAGGTCGTGCTCGCGCGCGAGGCGCAGCTCCGCGGCATGGGCGGCTACTGCCGATCGCTCGCTGTCGACCAAGAACCTCAGCAGAGTGTCCGTCTGATCGATCAACTCCATCTCGCGCAGCGCTGCCAGGAGGAGGGCAACGTCCTCCTGCGGTCGCAGCGTGGCAGCCATCAACAGCCGGTCGGCTTCAGCGTCGCGTCCCGACTCAGCCAGAACGCCGACAAGAGCGGCAACTTCCTGGTCCGGACGCCGGACGGCTACGGCGTCGAGCAGGGCATCGGCAGTCGGCGGCTCGGTTTGGCGCAGCTCAACCAACTGGGCGGCCAGCTCCGCAGGCGCCATCCAGAGCGCGGGCTCAAGGCCGGCCGGCACGTCTGGCAGGTCGATGTCGGATGCCTTGGGCGGCGTCGGGGCCATGTTCCCGAACCTGTTGCGGACCAGAACGATCTTGCGGCCTTCATTGCGTGACCGCTGGTGCGGGATCGGATAGTTCTTGGCGGAGAGTTCGGTTCGTACGTGGAAGTACAACGCGTCAACATCGATCAAGCTGGTGGCGTGCGGCAATCCGGTAGCGATCGCGGTGATCAGTTCGCCGGTGAACGCTGTGTACTCCGCATCTACGGGCGCCATCGCGGCGTTGTACGGCGAGGTCGAGGTCATCACGTACGTACCCTCGATGCGGCTCTGGTCGGCGATGTGAGTCTGCCCGTCGCTCATCGCGCCGATCGCACTACCGCTGTGACAGCAGTCCAGGATCACCACCTTCCGCCCGCAATCCTCTGCGTTCAGCACGATTCGTCGTAGGTCGGCGTAACGGACCGCCTTGTGCAGGTTGCTGCTGTCGCCGCCGGGCAGACAGAGATGCAGTTCGGCGGTCTGACCGTCGAGCACACCGTGGCCGGCGAAGTAGACGATCAGTGTGTCCCCCGCCGCCTCGGCGGCCCGGTGCACTGCCCCGAGAACCTCGTCCATGGTGCCCGGGTCCTTGATGGCCTGGCAGTTCTCGGGGGGAATACCAAGGATCGTCGGATCGGTGAAGAGTCGGCTCAGCGCATCCACGTTGCGGCTGACCGCGGGAAGACCTGGCAACAGGTCGTAATTGCTGACGCCTACCAGCACCAGCTGCGTGCGGCTGGGATCGGGGAGCCTCACTGTTCCTCCGAATTCATCCGGTTCCACCGGTCGGCGGCAAGCCTCGATACGTCACCGCATGAGGCCGAATAGTCGCCGCCGGACGTGTTTCGATACCCCACTCAGGATTTCGGTGGACCGTGCGGGATGAACTCCTCTCAGGATGTTGGCAGCCGCTTCCTCCGGCATAGCCACCACCACCGCCGCCGCGATTTCGACCGGCAGCAGGCTGATCACCCGCGCAGCGCGCCCAACCGACATGTCGACGATTGTGATGGCGGCGAGATCCACAGGCACCGTCGCCAGGACGACCACCGCGAGGCGGGCAGGCACCTTGGCCACCGCTTCAGCGAACTGCTCCTCGGACAGGCCGGCCAGCAGCTGAACCGCACTGCCAACCGACATACGGCTCGCGGCGGAGGCCACCACGTCACTCGATACCGTGCTCGCGGCCCGCCCGGTCAGGTGATGCGGCAGCAGGCTGAGCAACTGGGCTGCTTGTTCGTCAGGCAGGTGGGGTGCCAACCTCGGCAGGTCTCGCTCCGGCATGTGGGCAACCAGGCGCTCGACAGGCACCTGCCGGAGAAGTTCAGGCATGGACGACAACCCGTCCTGCGCGAGCACGCCGGCCAGCAGCTCCCCGGGAAGCCTGGCTACCAGGGACGACGCTGCGGACATCGGCATCCGAGAAAGGACGGGCGCCACCGCTTCGGCGGGCAACCTGGCCACGAAGCCCGCCACCGCTTCCCGCTTACCGATTGCCACGAGCACGTCGCCGGCCTTGTCAGGCTCGACCAGGGAGAAGGCGGCGGCCGCCTTGTCGACCGGCAGCGCGGCCAGGAAGTCAGCCGCCGGCGTCGGTGGCACTTCCTGGACGACGATCGCGATGTACTCCGGGGGCATACGGGCCATGAGCGCGACGAACGCGGGACGCGGCTCGACGGCCGCCAGCATCCGGGCTGCCGCGGTCGGTCCAACGTTCGCCAGTAGATCCGTGGCTGACGCGGCGGCCAGCGACTCGACGAGAGCGACCGCATCCGACGGGCGCTGCCGTGGAATCAGTGTGACGAGGTTCGCCTGGAACGTTCCGCTGCCCGCCACCACCGCGTCGGCGACCTCGCCAAGGCTATTTGAGCGAAGAATCTCGACCAGCTTATTGACGATGTCGGGGTCGGCCACGCCGGCGACGACCCGCTTGAAGTCAGGGTAAGCCTGTGCGCTCCAGAGCTGCGCGAGCAGGTCCGCCAGGTCTTCATGCCCGTCGGTCCGTGAGCCGGCCGCTGTCAGGACACGGTTGGCATCAATCGGACGTCCTTCAGCGCGCAGGCACCGGACCAGCGCCACCGTGGCGGGGCCGGAGAGCCAGGCGGCCGTGTCGGTGCAGATTCGCAAGGCAGCCTCGGAAAAGCCGGCCTCGCGCAGCAGCTGAGCGAGGACCGCCGCGTCATTGTGGTCGGCGGCCCGCCAATGGTCGGTGATCATGACTGCGGCGGCATCAGGATCGAAGGAATGCAGGGCTCGGAACAACTCGGCCACCCTGGCCGGCGCCCCAACCGCAAGTCGCGTAGCCGAGGCAAGAATCAGCCCTGCCTGCCGCTCCCGGCCGGCCCCGCGCAGGGTGGCCACCAGTGAGGCGACGTCTGCCGCGTCCCGTGCCGCCACCTGTTCAGGGGCCCGGACGTAGAGGTCGAAGGCTTCCGTTTCGCGGCCCGCGACCCGCAAGGTGTCACCGATGACCACCAGTTGGGCAGCCGACAGTGTGCTGGAGTTGCGTTCGAGAAGCTGATCCACCTCTGCTCGCAGCCCCACTCCCCACAGCGCGGTGATGAGATCAACCAGTTCGGCTGCCTCCGAGCGAGCCCGCACCGCGTGGTCCAACAGCTCAGCTGCGATGCCGCCCTCACCGGCGGAGTAGAGCTCGTGGGCGCAGCCGGAGACCGCAGCAGTCGGCTCCCGCGCGACATGCTGCATGAGAGCCTCGGCCTGCTCCGGTAGGTCGAGCTCCAGCAGGGCTGACAGCAGGGGCGCCAGTTCGGATGTCGGGCGCGAGACCGTAGCCCTCAAGAGCCGGTCGGCTTCAGCGGCCTGGCCGTTCCCGACCAGCTCGAGCGCCAGGGCAGCCACCTCCTGCTCCGCACGATGCAGCGCAAGCACCGAGAGCAGATCTTCGGCCATCGGCACCGCGCCCTCGCGAAGCAGCGAAGACAAACGCTCCACGAGTTTGGCGGGCGGTTCTCCGAGCGCGGCGCGAAACGCTGGCGGTGGCTCCGGCCGCGCAGACCGGGCGGGATGGGGCGCCGGCACCACCGATCGGCCATGGCGGTTCCGGGCGACGACGAGCTTCCGACCCTCGTTGCGCGAGCGCTGCTGCGGGCTCGGAAAGTTCTTCGCCGTCAGTTCGTTGCGAACATGGAAGTAGAGCGAGTCGACGTCGATAACCTCAGCGGCATGCGGCAGCCCCGCTTCAAGCGCACTGATCAGCTCGCCGGTGAACGCCGTGTAGCGGGCGCCTACCGGGGCCATCGCCGGCCGGTCCATCGCGGCCGACGTCATCACATAGGTGCCTTCGATGCGGCTCTGGTCGGCGACCTGGGTCCGCTCGTCGCCCATCGCGCCGATAGCGTTCCCGCTGTTGCAGCAGTCCAGGATCACAATCTTCCGCTCGCACTCGTCCGAGTCGAGGATGACCCCGCGGAAGTCGTTGTACCCGACAGCCTTGTGCAGGTTGTCGTTGTCACCACCCGGAAGGCAGAGATTGAGCTCGGCAGTCCGGCTGTTGAGCACGCCGTGACCGGCGAAATAGACCACGAGTGTGTCCCGGGCCGCCTTCGCGGCCCTGTGCAGCGCGTCCAGCACCTCGTCGACGGTCTCGGGGTCATCCAGCACCGTGCAGTTCTCGGGCGGAAGTCCCCACACCTCCGGGTCGGTGAAGAGCTCGCGCAACCTCGTCAGGTTGTTGCGGACCGCGGGCAGCTCGGGCATACGACGATAGTCACTGACGCCGATGAGGACCATCCGCGACGCGAGCGGGTCAGGCAGTGCCATCAATCCGCTCCAGTCGCGCGGCTGCCTGCTCGACATCATTGGCAACCAGCCGCTCGTCCTCTCGGAGTTGACCACGCGGCGTCGAGGCGACCGCACGCATGCGATTCAAGAGCTGTTCAATTGCTTCCGCGGAACCGAGCACACTGGCGTCGTCTACGTCCACTTCGACATCGCCCACTCTCATGCGGACGCCGGTGATGCGGCGCTTCGCGGCGTGACGCCATTGCAGGTAAGCAGTCGCGAGATTGGTGACAGCGGTCAGCTGGGTCACCACGATCGTGACCACGTCCACCGCACCCATGCTGCCCTCAGGCGGAGGAGCCAGTTCGGCCCTGCCGTACGGCTTGACGGCCGGATGTCCCCGAAGCCACGTGACCAGGTTGGTGGCGGCCCACGCCGACTCCGGACCTTCCAGAATGATGGATATAAGCATGGGCTCCTCAATCTCGACACCCCGAGAGCACTCTCCCCGGTGCCGTCTCAAGATTCGTCGACCCAGCCAAGCGGACTCCGGACCCACACACAGTCAGATCTTGGTCACTTCGTCGCCACCCCTTCGGCTGGTTCGCATCGACCAGTGGAATCTCGATGGGACCGACCAGGTATGTGGCGCAGACCAGGTGACCTGCGGTTGCCCATCGTCGCGGTGGCGTGGCGGCCCGGAGCAGTTGGTCGTGAAACCGCCTCCTGCAGTCAGCAGCAGTGGTTGCGAGCAGCAGCGCTTAAGGGCCGGTGGAGCTGGGCGAAGCGCGAGCAGTGTCAGAGTCTTCCCTGAAATGCGCGACGGTATCGACCGCTGCCGTACCCGGCCGCGCCCAGTCTGGCGGTGATCCTCCCCGACGTACAGGCGCCGTGCCGCGACCGTGCCGCGAATGCCGGGTGAACGCTGGATGATCGACCACGGCCGGGCGGCACACGGGACCGCCCGGCCCGGGCCGGTCAGCAGCCGATCCGGCTGGCGCCCAGCGCCACGTCGTCGAACCAGAGGGTGTCGGCCGCGCCGCCGTAGCTCTCCCAGCCGAGTTTCAGGTCGGTGAGCCGCGGGCGCCAGGTACGGCCGTACCACTGCCCGTCGACGTCGTGGGTCGGCACGCCGTCGGCGGTCAGCCCGGTGACCGCCACGCCGTCGAGCCAGGTGCGCAACAGCCCGGCACTCCCGTCCACCATGAACTCCACGCAGGACCAGCGGCCGGTGGGCAGCGGCACGCTGAGGGCCACCCCGGCCGGGCTCTGCTCGGGCAGCGTCGCGTCGTCGGAGGCCCGGTTCCACTGCAGCGACCCGTTCTGCCCGCCCATGCGCAGGTCACGGTTGCCGTCGGCGGCGTCGGTCATGGCCAGGACGGTGACGTGGTCGGCGGGGAGCGCGGTGGTGTGGCGTACCCAGAGCCGGCCGTAGCGGACCGTCCCCACCGCGGACAGATCGCGGTTGGCCCGGACGAACACGTGGTTGCAGTAGCCGCCCCCGCCGTCGATCCGGACGGACCGGCCCCCGCCGTGCGCGGTGGCGGTGTCCACGGCGGCGCCGCCGGTGCCGGCGCAGTCCGGGTGCACCACCGTCCAGTCGCCCGAAGGCGTGGACCCGGTCTGGTTCTCGAACCCGTCGCAGAACACCGCGCCGGCGCAGCCGGCCGGCGGCGGTTCGGTCGGGCTCGGCGAGCTGGTCGGGCTCGGGGAGGTGGTCGATGTCGGGCTCGGCGAGAGCGTCGGGCTCGGCGAGAGCGTCGGGCTCGGCGAGAGCGTCGGGCTCGGCGAGAGCGTCGGGCTCGGCGAGAGCGTCGGGCTCGGCGAGAGCGTCGGGCTCGGCGAAAGCGTTGGCGTACCGGACGGCGAGGGTGGCGTGCCGTTGCAGGGCACGCCGTTGAGCGCGAAGCCGGTGGGGGCCGGCGCGGCCGCACCGACCGTGCCCTGGACGCCGAACTCGGTGGCGCCCCCGGCCGGCACGCTGCCGTTCCAGGTGGCGTTGCGGGCGGTGACGGTGGCGCCGGACTGGCTGACCACGGCGTTCCAGGCGCCGGTGATCCGCTGATCGCCGGGGTACGTCCAGCTGACCGTCCAGCCGTTCACGGCGGTGTCGCCGGGGGCGACGCGGACGGTGGCGGTGAACCCGCCGGGCCACACGTTGGGGCGGTAGTCGACCTGGCAGCCCTGCGCGGCGGCGGCCGGGCCGGCCAGCAGCGGGGCGACGACGGCGGCCGCCAGGGTGGTGACGGCCGCCACGACCGGGGCGAGGCGGGCGTGGGAGATCCTCATCGGGGTCCTCTCGGCGGACCGCCGGCCAGTCGACCGGCGGTGCGGGAAGCTGCGGGGACCTCGCGTGCCGGCGCGCGTGACGACGCGTACCGGATCTGCCCGGCTCGGGCGGGACGTTCAGCCGCCGTACGGCGGCGCCCGCCGGTCAATGTAGTGATGCCTGACGATGCGTGGCAAGGGGTGCGGGCGGGCGCCACCCGCCCGCACCCACCTCACCTACTGGGCGAACGCCTGGAACTCGGCGATCCGCACGTTCTGCGCCTGCGGGCTGGCCGTGGCGCAGTCGGTCGCCGCGCGCGGGTCGGCGTCCTGCTCACCGGCGTAGTCCGGCGCGCCGGTGCACTGGTTGGTCAGCACCTCGACCCGCAGGTGGGTCGCCTTGATGCGCGGGATGTCGAACGACCGCATGATCAGCTCCGGCGCCCGGGGCCGGGGGGCCACCGAGGGGAAGGCGTCCGCCGGGCTCGTGTAGACCACCCGGAAGTCCGCGGCGTCGGCGCAGGTCACCGCCTTCTTCGCCTCGCACGCGAGCACCCGGAACTGCCGCGCCGCGGAGAACCGGCTCTGCGTACCGGCGTCCGGGTCACCGGCGACCGGCGGGCGCGGCATGGCGCTGACCTGCACCCGGCGGACCTGCTGGGCGCCACCGGCCAGGTCGACGGTGACCTGCCGCCCGGCGACCGGCGCCCCCAGCGAGGCCCAGTTGGTGGCCTCGTCGTCGTCGGCGATCTTCGCGAGGTTGATCCCGTCGCCGCTGACGACCGCACCGGCGCTGGTGGAGGCCAGGTTGCGACGCAGCTTCACCTCCAGGTCGCGGACCTGGCCGGCCTTGACCGTGACCGGACCGATCCGGCGGTGCCCGTAGCCCGGCGCCCGGACGACGAACTCGTAGGTCCCGGGGACCAGGCTCACGCGGTCGGTCAGCGGGGTGGCCGCGTCGGTGTCCGCGACCGGCACGGCCCGGGCCTGGTACCGGCCGACGAAGAGCTGCGCCCCCGGCACGACCTCGTCGTCACCCTCCGGCGTGAACCGCAGGGTTCCCTCCCTGGCGTACGGGGACGTGAAGCCGGGGGTCGGGTCGGTGTCGGCGTTGCCCACGCTGGCCGCCGCCTCGCCGAGACCCCGGGCGGCGAAGGCGTTCCAGAGCAGGTCCTGGTTGGCCCCGCCGAAGCGGATCCGGTCGGCGGCGAGCATCGCGTCCCGGGCGTCGACCATGCTCACCTGGCTGACCGCCATCAGCAGGAACGAGTCGAAGACGAGCTGGACCCACCGCCGGTTGCCCGGGCACGCGGTGACCGGTGTCGCCCCGTCGGCGCAGGACTTCTGCAGGGCCGCGTTCCCGGCGCCGTAGCGGCGCATCATGGCCGCCCGGATGTCGGCGTTCGTCGCGCTCCAGACCTCACCGGAGGCGTGCACCTGGAGGCCGACGAAGTCGTAGTCGATCGCGCTGTAGTTGAGCGGGCTCTCGCTCATGTTGTAGTTGCGGATGCCGGCGCGCGGGTCGCCGGTGGTGTACTCGCCGATGGTGAAACCGCGCCGGCCCGGCGCCGCGTACCCGTGCTCGTAGAGGTATTCCATGGCGAGCTGGTCCGACCAGCTCTCGCTCATCCCCTGCGGGGAGCTGACCCCGGCGCTGGGGCCGGCGATCATCCGGCCGCTGATGGCGTGGCCGTACTCGTGGGCGATGACCGACATGTCGAAGTCGCCGTCGACGCAGGGCGCGTAGAACGAGCCCGCGCTCGGCTGCCACAGGTACATGTTGGTGGTCGGGGCGATGCCGTCGGGCGGGGTGATCTGGTTGGCGTTGTTGCGGGCGGCGAAGGCCGGCGGGCCGCCGCTGACGCCGCCGGCCTGCGCGTTGCCCTTGCTCCGGGTCGCTGGCCAGCCCGCCGCGGCCGAGGTTGTCCCGCTGCATGTTCCAGGTCGCCTCGGTGAAGCCCAGGTGGTACGACCAGTCGTGCATGCGGTTGTGCATCGCGAACAGGTTCGCCCGCGCCGCGTCGATGTCGTTGGCCTGCGGCGAGGTGAAGGTGTCCGGGCTACACTTCTGCTCGTACCACTGGTTGGTCCACGGGTACGCGTAGTTCCGGTCCGGACGCGGGGTGGCAGTCTCGGTGCCCACGCTGAACGGGTCGTTGCTGAACCAGTTCTGCACGGCGATCGCGTTGTTGCCGTTCGTCGTGGTGGTGGACGTTCCGGTGGCCGGGTCCACGTCCCACGCGAGATGCCCGGGGACACCGACCACCTCGTCGCAGCCTGCCGCCGCTCCGGCGCACCAGCGCACCCGGGTGTCGGTGGAGGACTTGTCCACCGACGGCGAGTTCGGGAAGACCTCCCACGACGGGTTGTCCACGTCGTGGTCGACCAGGTCCTCGCGGACCAGCACGCTGCCGTCACGGGCGTCCACGTAGGTGGCGAAGGCCGCCGGGTCCGCGCCCGTGACGTCCGCGCCGAGAACCACCTCGTACGCCGCCCGCGGCCCCCGGTCCGCCGTCGGCACCGCGACCAGCGAGGTACGCAGGACGGTCGGCCCGGTCAGCCCGGCGTCGGCCGCCGCGGCCTCGCGCGCCTGGTCGGCGCTGATCGTGGCTGGGGCGGGGGTCCCGCCGTCGCGGGCCAGGGACGAGCTGACGTGCCAGACCTTCCCGTCGCGGACGCCGACGGCCAGCATGCCGTCGACCGCGGCGGGCAGGTCGCCGAAGCGCTGCCGGAACAGCACGGTGGCGCCGTCGCCCATCGGCGCCACGGTCAACTGCTCCAGCGCGGCGGCGCCCTCTTCCGTCAGCCCCAGCACGTCCCGGTTCGCGGCCACGTAGGCCCGCGCGGCGGCGGCCGGGTCGGTGGGCAGCCCGGCGGCGAGCGGCCGATCGGTCGGAGTCAGGGTGGCGGGGGTGCCGAAGTCGGTCCAGCGGACCCGCGCGCCGAGTACCGCGGCCCGGTCCCGCTGGCGGTCGGTCGGCGCGGTCCGGCCCTTCCGGTTGTCCTTCGTCTTGGCGTCGTGGCGGTCGCCCGGCAGGTTGCCGGGCTGCGCCTGGGTCGGGGTCTCGTCGCGGGGTGCCGCCTGGCCGCCAGCTCCTGCGGTCAGGACCATTCCGGCCGCGAGTAGCAGCGCGGTGGCCCCCGTCGTCGCACGCGATGGTGTGCGCACGGTCCCTCCTGTCGTCGAACGGCGATGTCCGTCCTGCCATCCGACCAGCCCGGGTGGACCATCAACACCAGCCGAACATCCATAGATGGGGCTGTGTCGATGCGGGCGTAGCGCAGTTGCTGGAGTGCGGACGGGCGCCGGGCGACTACTTGGCGCGGATCACGCGGCCTTGAAGACCGTGTCCACGTGCCACTCGACAAACTCGGCGTTGGGCCTGTCGCCCCGCCGCTCCGCTGTGGCTCAGCCGGCCAGGTCCGCCCGGCGGGCGAGGATGGCGGACTCAGCCGGCCAGGTCCGCCCGGCGGGCGAGGATGGCCAGGGTCTCCCGGCGTACCTCGTCGGCCTCGTGGACCAGGCGACGGTGGGCGAAGCGGACCACCAGGATGCCGACGGTCGCCAGCAGCGCGTCCCGGCGCGGGTCGATCTCCCGCTGCCGGGGGTCGCCGTGCGTGGCGGCGCCGTCGAGCTCGATGTTGACGCGCTCCCGCTCGGCGAACAGGTCCAGGTACATGGTGCGGGGTCCGACGCGTACCCGCGCCTGGCGGCGGAAGACCGGCATTCCCGGGCCGGTGAAGACGTGCTCGTGTCCCCAGATCTCCAACGGGCTGCGGCAGCCCTCGGTGAGACGCACCAGCAGCGTGCGGAGCGCTGCCCGGTCCGGCAGCCTGGGCACGGTGCCCAGGGCCTCCACCAGCCGCTCAGCCGTGGTGAGCCGATCGTTGACCGCCCGGATCACCGGTGCTCGCCGCTCTCCGGGCGGCAGCATCGGCCACGAGTCGACGAGGGCCTGTTCGAGCCGGGTCACGGTGAGGCCCCGCCGGACCACCACGTGCGGCGGCACGAGGAAGAGGCCCTGACGCCGGTGCACGGCCACCCCGGGCCGACTGCGGATGCCCGCGCCGGCCGGGGCGCTCAGGTGCAACAGGTCACCGGCCCGCAGCCGGCGCATCCCCCATATCGCGAGCGCGCTGAGGTGGCTGAGCGCGCCCCGCCCGTCGGCCCACAGGTCGGCCGCACGAAGGCCCAGGGCAGGGTCGAGCCGGCCGATGGTCGCAGGGCCGTTGCGATGTTCCGGTCGATCATTCAGCAGGTGCGCCGCCACGAACACCTCGGGCAGCACCCGCACCAGGTCACCCCTGGCGCACGCCCGCCACAGCGTCCACTCCGGCACTACCTGCTCGGCCCCCGCACGGGTCACCAGGCCGCCGCCCCGCTCCACCAATTCCCGAAGCACCGGATTCACACCCCGACCCTGCGGCCCGACGGCCGTCTCCCCCAACAACCCGAACCACCGCCTGTGCAAAACCACCGACTGTGGACAACCCCCGCAAGCTTCGCGCGACCTGCTACGGCCGCCTGGATCGTTGACGGCTCAGGTGCCGGGTCGTCGGCGTGTCCAGTCGCCCGTCCGTCAGCGATCGTGACGTCCACGAGCGGCACACCGGTGCCGGGTCCTCGGCGTGCCCAGTCGCCTGTCCGTCAGCGATCGTGATGTCCACGAGCGGCACGCCGGTGCCGGGTCGTCGGCGTGCCCAGTCGCCCGTCCGTCAGCGATCGTGACGTCCAGGAGCGGCGCGCCGGCGGCTGCGCGGTCCCGCGCGGCTGCCGTGCGCCGCTGCGCCGGCTTGTTAGCGTGGAGCCGCGGAGGGGCGGCCTGGCGCCTCCGCACACCCCTCGAACGGCCGCACCGACCCCGCCCGACGGGGCCGCACGACGCGCGGCTGCTCGACCGGAGAGGGGTGCGATGACCGGGACGCCCGGCGAAGACGACAGCTCCCACGCCGGCGAGACGATCGGCAGCTCCCGCGCCGGCGAGACGGACACCGGCTGCCGCGCCGCCGAGACGAGCGGCAGCTCTCGCGCCGCCGAGACGAGCGGCAGCTCTCGCGCCGGCGAGACGGCCAGCGGCAGCCCGGGGGGCGGCCGCGGCTGGAGCGTCGAGGGCGGCCGGGGCTGGGTACCGACGCGGGACCGGTGGGAGGGGTGGCTCGCCCGGGCGCGGGAACTCTGGTCGGTCGCGTGGCGCGGGGCGAAGCGGTTGTGGAGGGCGGCCCGGCCCGTGCTGGAGCAGCTGCGGTGGCAGGAGATGGAGTCCGCACCCGTGACGCTCGTCGACCGGCGGGCGGCGCCGACCCTGCTGGTGCCGGCTCAGGGGCAGGTCTACCACTTCGTCGTCCGAACGACCTTCACCTGGACATCCGACCACGCGCGGCCGGAACTCTTCGGCTGGTACGTCGACCAGTTCCAGCCCCGGGCGATGCAGCGGCTGCGGCGCATCGCGGTCCGGTGCGCCGCGGATATTCCGCCGGATCAGCCCCGGGCGTTCGCGCTCGCGCTGGACGACGCCATGACCGGCGACGACACCCTCCCCTGGGGTTACGAGCGCGGCGGCGTGAGGTTCACCTGTGAGCCGGACGTGTCCGTCCACCTGGACGAGCCGGTCCGCGAACTGCTCCGGCCGTACTGGGACAAGCGCATCGCGCTGGAGTGGAAGCGCGACCTCGAGCGCCGACGTGCGGAGTACGCCGAGGAGGAACGCAAACGCCGGCCGACGAAGACGCAGGACGACGGTGCCGAGCCGACGGCCGGCATGCCGGAGGCACAGGACAACGGAACCCGGCCGGAGGCGAGCATGCCGGAGGCACAGGACAACGGAGCCCGGCCGGAGGCGGGCACGCCGGAGGCGCAGGACAACGGAGCCCGGCCGGAGGCGAGCATGCCGGAGGCACAGGACAACGGGGCCCGGCCGGAGGCGGGCACGCCGGAGAGACAGGACAACGGAGCCCGGCCGGAGGCGAGCATGCCGGAGGTGCTCCGGGAGGAGCACCCGCCACGCCAGCGAACGGCCGAGGGTGATGGCGCGGCGCGACGCGCGGCCGAGCCGGGCCAGCGGGAGGCCGGGGCGAGCGGCGTCGGGCGGCGTCCGGGCGAGCCGGGCCAGTGGGAGGCCGGTGCGGGAGACGCGCGGCCGGGGCCCCGGCCGCCCGACTCCCCGGTGGAGCAGTGGACTCCGCTCGAACCCTTCCCGCAGCCGCCCGCTCCGCATCCCGCCCCCGGGCAACGACCGGCGCCGGCACCGCAGGGCGAAACGACGCCGACGTCGGCGCAGCCGGGCGAGACCACCCCGGCGCCGGGTGACCCGGACAGCCCGGGGCCGCCCGACGCCTGAGCTGCCGGGCCGATGTCGACCATCTCGACGTGCCCGGCGAGCGGCGCCGTGGTGGACACCGGGCATGTGCCGCTCACCGCCGCCCGGTCAGCAGTTGTTGGTGCTGGTCTGGTTGCGCTTGAGGTAGTCGGACCAGGTGACGCCTTGGACGACCGAGACGACGACGCTGCCGTCGTGGATCTGCTCGTAGTGCAGGTGCGGGCTGAGGTCGTACTTCGCCGAGGAGGCGCCGACCTTGCCGATGACGGCGCCCCGGTTCACGGTGTCGCCCTTGGCGACCAGCCGCTCGCTGAGGTGGGCGTAGCGGGTGCGCCAGCCGTCACCGTGGCCCATGACGATGGTGTGGCCGTAGCCGGTGGTGGTCGAGTAGTACGACTCCAGCACGGTGCCGCCGGCGCTGGCGACCACCCGGCGGCCCAGGTCGTCGGGGTTGCCGTTCGCGTCGTAGTGGTTCCAGTCGATGGCGTGGGCCGGGCTGTGCCCGTTCCAGTTGTTGCCCTGCCACGTCTGGCCGCACAGGAACGGCATCCGGAAGCCCGGCCGGGCGGCCTGCGCGGGCTGCACCCCGGTCAGCGCACCGACGACGACGGCAACCGTCAGCAGCGCGGGCACGCGCAACCGGGCGGCGGTGAACGAAAGCGACATCGGTCCCCCTCTTGATCGCCAGTGATGCGGACCGATGCTAGTGACGGCTTTCGGCTAGGTAAACAGCTACACACGTGAATGCCTGACAAGCAACCGGCACAGGCGGCGAGGCGATGCAGCCCTTGCGGGGTGGCATCCGACCCGGAATGAGGCGGCCAACCGGCAACCGGTGCTGCTGTCCAGGGGCATGCCGGGTCAACAGGAGTCGCAGTCCCCGCTGACAGGCAGTTGGACGCCGCAGGTCGGGCATGTCGGCTGACGAGGTTTCGGAGCAAGAGCGCGTCGGCGCTTCACCGCTGCCTCCAGCGTCGGAGCGAGCGCAGGCGACCCGCCGTCGGGCGGCAGTCCTGCCGCATTGAAGGTCCGGTAACAGCTGAGACGGGCATCTGCGGCATGTCGCTCGCGGTCCATCTCATCTTCGACCGGTGGCTCTCCGGCTACCTGGAGCACCTCCTTGTATCCCACCCCGACTTTGCCGTCGTCGGTGTGCACGACCAAGGCGGTGAGCGGTGGGTCCCCGCGACGGTGTGCCTCATGCACGACTCGGCCAAGGACAGAACCAACCCAGTTGTGCAGGAGAGCCGACGTACGGATGCCGGACCTGGCCTGGACCTGGTCTCCGAGTTCCTTGTAGGTGATGACCGCGTGATACCTCCGCGCCACTCCGACCAGGATGTCGTACGCGTGGCGGCCCCAGATGTCCCAGGCCTCCTCGGCACCGACGGACTCTCCGGACTCCCTCCAGTACCCGCGTTGCTGAATCATGGTCCCCCTCTTTTGCGGCCATCGCCATGCCCAAAGAGGAGGGTAGAGCGACCGAGCGCCGTGGTGTCTCTTCATCGCCAGGGAATCTGATGGGGACTCGCCCGCAAACAACTCCGCCGCCCGCACATCACGGTTGGGCGGATCTGCTCCTAGGGCGCGGCGACGTCCGGCTGGGGGCGGCGGGCCGCCAGGAACCCGGCCAGCCCCATCACGTCCTCGGTGGCCAGGAAGGCGCCCCGGGCGTTGAGCAGAGCCTCGTCGGCGTGGGCGAGGCAACCCCAGACCGTGTCGCCCCACGAGTCGGCGAGCTTCACCTCGGCCGGTTCCGGGCAGGGCTCGCCACGGGGGCTGCCGATCTGGCAGCGGGCCGGGGCGCCGTCACGCCGGGCGACCGCCTCGGCCGCCTCCCGGATCAGGGAGAACCGGGCCTCGGCGTCGCCGCGCGCCTGCGTGGGCACGGCCCGGCGCTGCCCGTACAGCACGGTGTTGCCGTCGGGGTCCGTGGTGCGGCACTCGCCGCCGGGGGCGTGTGCGGGGTGGCCCACCGGCTCGACGAGGTGCCCGGCGGAGGTGAGGCGGTCCGTCGTCGCGGCGAGGTCGTCGACGTAGAGGTAGACGAGCAGCGGCAGTTCGACGGTGACGAGGCGCGGCTTCACGGCGGCCAGCAGCAGGGTCAGGTCTCCGCACTGGAGGTGGCACCAGCGGGAGCCGCCGTCGCCGCCGCTCCGCTGCTCGGTGTAGCCGAACAGCTCGTAGAACCCTCGGGCGGCGTCGGCGTCCGCGACGTACAGCACCGGCACCTGGGCCTGCACTCCGTTCCGCATCGCGCCACTCTAGCGATCGGGGACGTGGGAATCACGTCTTGCGGATCAGGTTTCCGGGATCGGGTCAGGCGGCGAGCGCCGCGTACCGGCCGGCGTGGTCGAGCAGGCTCTCGTGGGTGCCGGACTCGACGATGCGGCCGTGGTCGAGCACGGCGATCTGGTCGGCGTCGCGGACGGTGGACAGGCGGTGCGCGATGGTGATCACGGTGCGGCCCCGGGCCAGCTCGTCGAAGGCCCGCTGCACGGCGCGCTCGGTCTCGGTGTCCAGCGCGCTGGTCGCCTCGTCCAGCACCAGGATCCGCGGGTCGCGCAGCAGCGTCCGGGCGATGGCCAGGCGCTGCTTCTCGCCGCCGGAGAACCGGTGGCCGCGGGAGCCGACCACCGTGTCGTACCCGTCAGGGAGCGCGGCGATGAGGTCGTGGATCTGGGCGGCGCGGGCGGCGGCCTCGATGTCGGCGTCGGTGGCGTCCGGCTTCGCGTACCGGAGGTTGTCCCGCACGGTGGCGTGCAGCAGGTAGGTCTCCTGGCTGACCACGCCCACGACGGCGGCCAGGTCCGCCAGGCGCAGGTCGCGCAGGTCGACGCCGTCGACGGTGATCCGGCCGGCGTCGGGGTCGTGCAGGCGGCTGATCAGCGCGGCGAGCGTGCTCTTGCCGGAGCCGGTCTCGCCCACGACGGCCAGGCTGGTGCCGGCCGGTACGTCCAGGCTCACCCCGGCCACGGCGGCCGTGTCGCTGCCCGGGTAGCTGAAGGTGACGTCGGAGAAGCGCAGGTGGCCGCGGACCCCGGCCGGGTCGAGTTCGACCGGCCGCGCCGGGTCGGCGACCTCGACGGGCAGGTCCAGGTATTCGAAGATCCGGGCGAACAGTGCCATCGAGGCGGTGAGCGAGACGCCGACGTTGAGCAGGCCCATGAGCGGCCGGAACAGGTTGCCCTGCAGGGCCGTGAAGGCGACAAGGGTGCCGATGGTGAGCGTGCCGGCGGTGCCGGGCAGGCCGGCGCCGAGGTAGATGACGGCCGGGATGGCCGCGAAGATCACCGTCATGGAGGCCATCCGCCAGCGGCCGGCCAGCTCCGAGCGGAGTTCCAGGTCGACGAGGCGGGCCGAGGAGGTGGTGAACCGGTCGACCAGCGTCGCGCCGGCGCCGAGGGTCTTGGCCAGCTGTACGCCGCTGATCGACAGCCCCTCCTCGATGGTGACGTTGAGGTCGGCCAGCTCGCGCTGGCGGCGGGCGGTGATCTCCCGGCGCAGCCGGGCCACCCGCCGGGTCAGCCAGATGGCGGGCGGCAGCACGACCACCGAGACGAGGGTGAGCCGCCAGCTCAGCGCGACCATGGCGATCACCGTGGCGATGACGGTGGTGAGGTTGGCGGCGATCGAGGTGGCGGTGGAGGTGACCACGGCCTGCATGCCGCCGATGTCGTTGGTGATCCGCGACTGCACCTCGCCGGTGCGGGTGCGGACGAAGAAGCCGATCGACTGGCGCTGGAGGTGGGTGAAGACGTCGGTGCGCAGCCGGTGCATGACCTCCTGGCCCACGCGGGTGGAGATCCAGGTCTGCGCCACGCCGAGCACGGCGGTCACGGCGGCCACCCCGACCATGCCCGCGACCAGCCAGGCCAGCAGGGTCAGGTCGCGCTCCGGGAGGGCCCGGTCGATCACGGTACGCAGGAGGAACGGCGACGCCATCGCGATCACGGACGACGCCACGATGATCGCCACCACGGCGGCGAGCGGGCCGCGGTGGGCGGTGAAGAGGCCGCCGATCCGGCGCAGCGACACCTGGCGGGCCTGTGTCTTCTCGGCGGGGGTCACGGTGGTCCGGCCGCCGCCGCGGCCGTCTCGGAATCCGTCCAAGGGGGTGCTCTCTTTCGTCGGGGGCATTGCTGAGGTTACCTCATCATGAGGTAGCAACAGCATGTGCTGCTACCGTATTCCGGTGACCGGCAGCGACGACGAGGAGAGCCTGGCCGAGACGTTCTGGGCCGTGGCCCGGCGGCTGCGCCACCAGTCCAAGCGCACCCTCGAACCCTGGGAGATCAACCCGGGGCACGCCCGGGCGCTCGCCGTGCTCATGCGGCACGGCGCGGTCCGGCTCAGCGCGCTCGCCGAGCACCTGCGCATCGCGCCCCGCTCCGCCACCGAGGTGGTCGACGGCCTGGCCGAGCGCGGGCTGGTCGAGCGCCGGCCCGACCCGGTCGACCGGCGGGCCACCCTGGTCGCGCTCACCGGCGAGGGCGAACGGGTCGGCGAGGCCATCCGGGTGGCCCGGGCCGCCGAGGCGGAACGGTTCTTCGGCGCTCTCGATCCGGCCGACCGGGACGAGCTGACCCGGATCCTGCGCCGGCTACGCGACGACTGACCGGCCAGCGCCGGCCGCACCGCGGTGGTCAGCGCAGGCCGGCGGCGATGCCGTCGACGAGCAGCGCGCCGATGGTGCGGGCCAGCGTGGCCCGGGCCGCCGCCACGTCGAGGCCCATGGCGTCGCGCATCATGGCCCACGCCGCCCAGGTGCAGGCCACGGTCAGCGCGTCCAGCAACTGCTCGCGGCCCGTCCCCGCGTGCGCCAGCTCGGGCTCGAAGACCAGCTCGATCTCGTGCCGGACCCGGGCGATGGCCGCCTCCCGGTTGCGCCGCAGCTGCGGCGAGAACGGCTCCCGCAGCGCCGAGGCGCGCGCCGAGGGCGCCAGCACCTCCAGCATCTCGGCCCGCTGGTCGCAGAACTCCGCGATGCGCCGGGTGAGCGGCAGCTCGGCCGGGATCGGCTGCCAGAGCGCGTCCAGTCGCTCGCCGACCCGGAGCCCCGTCGCGGCGAACAGGGTCTCCATGTCCTTGAAGTTGGTCCACAGGGTGCGCAGGGACACCCCGGCCCGCTCGGCGATGCGTTCCCCGGTGGGCCGCAGGTCGCCCTCGTCGATGAGCGCCAGGTGCGCCTCGACGATGGCGGCCCGGGTCCGCTCGGCCCGCGCCGACCGGCCGTCCACCCGCGCCGGCGCGTCGGCGTCCACCTCGATCATGCGTCCGCCCCCTGTGCGTAGCTCCTGCCCGGCGCGGCTTGCCCGCCCCGGTGGCGTCACGCCGGACTGGTGCACTCTACGTGCGCGTCGGCGGGCGGCCGCCACCGCGGTGACGGCCGCCCGGCGCGTGGTCAGGTCGTCGGGATGGCGTCCGCCGGCGGGGCGGTCGGCGGCTCGCTGAACTCGGTGACCGCGGCGTCGCCGTCGTCCGTGGTGTATGTCGGGCCGAAGTACGCCTGCGCGCCGTTCTGGACCTTGTTCAGCCGCACGCCGCTGTAGCCGGCGTGCACGCTGTCGCTGTACCGGAACGGGGTGAGGCCCGGCCCGCGGAAGCCGCCCTTCTGCACGGCCTCGACCAGCTTCTCCCGGGTCGGGTCCTTGCCGGCGGCGAGCAGCGCCTGCACGAAGGTGTACGCCATCGAGTAGCCGTAGATCGCGTTGCCGTCGATCGGGTTGGCCGAGTTGTACTTCTGGTGGATCTTGGTGAACTCCTGGATCCACGGGTTGGCCGTGTCACCCACCATCGGCAGGTAGTTGTCGGCGACCATGCCCTCGAGGATCACCTTCTTGTCGCCGAGCTGGTTGGACAGCGTCGTGTAGTCGGCGCCCACGTTGGACACCACCCACTGCGCCCGGAACCCCTGCCCGGCGGCCTGGCCCATGGCCAGCGCCGTGAAGCCCGGGATGCTCGCCGAGATCACCACCTGGCAGCCGGCCGCCTTGAGCGCCCCGATTGCCGGGCCGACCTGCTGGTTGGTGGTGGTGTAGGTCTGCTTCGCCGCCACCGCGCCGAGGACCTTCTCCACCCCGGCCAGGGAGTCCCGCCCGAAGTCGTCGTTCTGCCCGAAGTGGCAGACCTTGGCCCCCGGGAACTGCTGCTTGACCCAGGTGGCGAGGACCTTGCCCTCGACCGTGTAGTCGGGCTGCCAACCGAACGTGGTCGGGTACTTGTCGGGCTGGTTCCAGTTCCGGCTGCCGGAGGAGACGAAGAGGTCCGGCACCTTCTGGGTCTTGACGAACTCCAGCACGTTGGTGTGGGTGGGGGTGCCCAGCCCGCCGAGGAGCGCGAAGACCTTGTCGTCGAGGACCAGCTTGCGGACCACGTTCTCGGTGTTGGCGGGGTTGTAGCCGTCGTCCATGACCTTGTAGACGATCTTCCGGCCGTTCACCCCGCCCTTGCTGTTGACGTGCTCGAAGTACGCCTTCGTGGCGGCGGAGATCTTCGAGTAGCCGGGCGCGGCGGGGCCGGTGAGCGGCTGGTGGGTGCCGATGACGACCTCGGTGTCGGTGACGCCGGGGACGTTCTCGGCGGCCTGCTTCGCGTCGTCGGCGCAGGCCGGCACGGCGGCCAGCAGGGCGAGGCCGGTGGCGGCCGCGAGTATGCGGCGGGTGGTGGGACGCATGGTTCTCCATTCCGGTGCGGCGGTGCGAACGGGTGGGTGGAACCGGGGTGGCTCAGTTCTCCGGCGCGCGGCGACGGGCGCGCAGCCGGGCGGCGACGGTACGGACGGCGCCGTGCAGGCCGCCCGGCGCGGCGAGCATGACGACGATGAGGATCAGGCCGAACACGGCCAGCGCGAGGTTGCCCTCCAGCCGCTGGGCCAGGCCGCCCGACAGGCTGAACGTCTCGGTGAGCAGGCTCGGCAGGTCCTGGAGCGCGACCAGCAGCACGGCGCCCCAGACCGCGCCGGCGAGGCTGCCGAGCCCGCCGATCACGATCGCCATGAGCAGGAACAGCGACAGTTCCAGGGGGAACTTTCCCGGGGCGACGGTGGCGGTGAGCACCGCATACACGCCGCCGCCGAGGCCGGCGCAGCCGGCGCTGACCACGAAGGCGAGGACCTGGGTGCGGGCGACGTGGATGCCGGCGAGCCGGGCCGCCACCTCGTCGTCCCGTACGGCGCGCAGTGACCGGCCGAACCGGCTGCGCACCAGGTTGGCCAGGAGCAGCACGGTCACCAGCGCGGCGAGCAGCGCGACCCAGGCCAGCCACCGTTCCGGCTGGAAGTAGGCCCCGAGGAACGCCGGCGGGGTCTCGGCCGGGAAGCGCAGCCCCTGCTCGCCGTTGAACACCCCGGTGAAGATCGTGCTGAGGGCCGGCACCAGCGTCGCCACGGCGAGGGTGACGCCGGCCAGGTACGGCCCGCGCAGCCGGGCGGCCGCCAGCCCGATGACCAGCCCGGCCAACGCGGTCGCCGCGACGGCGGCCAGCAGCGACAGCGGCAGGATCCACCGGCCCTGCACGCCCCGCTCGTCGAACGCCCGCTGCACCAGCGCCACCGTGTAGGCGCCGGTGGCCATCAGCGCCCCGTGCCCGAGCGAGAGCTGGCCGTTGAGCCCGACCAGCACGGTGTAGCCGGCGGTGACGCAGAGGAACGCGCACACCCGGGCCACCTGGAGGTTCTGATACGGCGCGAGCTGGTTGGTGAGCAGCACGACCAGGGTGCCGGCGAGCACCGCCCCGGCCAGGTGGCGCAGCAGGGTCGACCCGCGCGGGCCGGCGGTGGCTGGCGCGCCGGGCAGCAGCCGGCGCAGCGGGGACGGCCCGGCGGGCCGGTCCACCCCGGACCGGGCGGAGGGGCGGGTGGCGGTCACACGTGCCTCGCTCTCGCACTGGAGAAGAGCCCGCCGGGGCGGACCAGGAGGACGGCCAGCAGCAGCACCAGGACGGCCAGCGGGGTGGTGTCCGGGCCCAGGTAGCCGGTGACGTACGAGAGGATCAGGCCGACCAGCAGGCCGCCGACGACCGCACCGGTCGGGCTGTCCAGGCCGCCGACCACGGCGGCGGTGAACGCGACGACGAACACCAGGTCCATGGCGTGCGGGTGCAGCCCCAGCCCGGTGGGCACGACCAGCATCCCGGCGAGCGCGCCGACCGCGGCGGCGAGGGCCCAGCCGAGGGTGAGCATCCGGCTCACGTCGACGCCGAGCAGCCGGGACACCTCGGGGGCGAACGCGGCCGCCCGCATCCGCAGGCCGATCGGCGTGCGGGTGAACAGCAGCGCGAGCAGCACCACGACCACCAGGACGGCGCCGAGCACCCACAGGTCGTAGGGCGAGAGCGCGGCGACCCCGCCGAGGGTGAGCGCGTCGGTGTCGAACGGGGCGGCGGCCGGCCGGTAGCCGTTGCCGAAGACCATGCCGAGCACCGCCTGGATGAGCAGCACCAGGCCGAGCGCCACGATCACCTCGTTGAGCGGGTTGGCGTGCCCGACGAAGCGCATGAGCACCCGTTCGACCAGCGCGCCCAGGAGCAGGCCGGCGAGCACGGCGGCGCACAGGCCCAGCCAGTAGGAGCCGGTCGCGGAGGCCACCGCGTAGCCGACGTACGCGGTGGCCACGGCCATCGCGCCCTGGGCGAAGTTGACCAGCCGGGCGGCCCGCCAGATGAGCACCAGGGCCAGGGCGAACGCGGCGTAGACCGCGCCGGTGGAGAGCCCGCCGAAGGTGAGGAACAAGAACCGGTCCAATCGCGGATCCTTCCTGCTCGACGGGCCGTCAGAACCCGAGGTACGCGTGCCGGAGCTGGTCGTCGTCGCGCAGCCGGGCCGCCGGGGCGGCGGTCACGACCCGGCCGAGCGACATCACCACGCCCTGGTCGGCGACGGAGAGGGCGCTGCGCACGTTCTGCTCGACCAGCAGGACGGTCAGCCCCCGCTCGTCGCAGAGCCGGCGCAGCAGCGCCATGATCTGGGCGGTCACCTTGGGGGCCAGGCCGAGCGACGGCTCGTCGAGCAGCAGCAGCCGGGGGCGGGCGATCAGCGCCCGGCCGAGGGCGAGCATCTGCCGCTCCCCGCCGGAGAGCTGGTGCCCGGCGTGGCGCCGCCGGCGGGCCAGGGCCGGGAACAGCTCGTACACCTCGTCCTGGGCCCGGCGGGCGTCGTCCCGGTCGCCGCGCCAGAGCCCGCCCAGGCGCAGGTTCTCCTCCACGGTCAGCTCGGCCACCACGCCCCGCCCCTCGGGGACGTGCGCCAGGCCGCGCCGGACCAGCCGTTCGACGCGGACGCCGCGCAGGTCGGCGCCGTCGAAGCGGACCCGGCCGCCGGTGGGCCGCAGCAGACCCGAGAGGGTACGCAGCAGGGTGGTCTTGCCGGCCCCGTTGGCGCCGAGCACGGCGGCGATGGTCCCGGCGGGCACCTCGAAGGTCACGTTCCGCAGCACCGGCACCGGCCCGTAGCCGGCGCTCACCGCCTCGACCTCCAGCACCGCGGTCACGACCCGGCCCCCGCGGCCTCGGCCGGCACGTCGGCGCCGAGGTAGGCCTCGGTGACCAGCGGGTCGTCGCGGACCTCGTCGGGGGTGCCGGCGGCGATGACCCGGCCGAAGTCGAGCACCACCAGCTCCTGGCAGACGGCCATGACCAGGTCCATGTGGTGCTCGACGAGCATCACCGAGCAGGCGCCGCCGGCCCGCTCGGGCAGGGTGCGGACCAGCTCGGCCAGCTCGGCGACGTCGTCGGCGCCCAGCCCGCCGGCCGGCTCGTCGAGCAGCAGCAGTCGGGGCCGGGCGATCAGGGCGCGGGCCAGGGCGACCCGCTTGCGCACCGCGTACGGCAGGGTGGTCGGGGCGGCGCCGGCGTGCGCCGCGACGCCCAGCTCGGCGAGGAGGTCGAGGGCCTCCCGGCGCAGCCGCCGCTCGTCGCGGTCGCTGCGCGGCAGGCCGAACAGGGCGGTGGCGAAGCCGGCCCGGGCCGCGTGGCTGGCGCCGGCCACCACGTTCTCCAGCACGGTGAGCCCGGGGAAGAGGCCGACGCCCTGGAGCGTGCGGGCGATGCCGAGGTGGGTGAGCCGGTGCGGGCGGGGCCGGAACGGCCGGCCGTCCAGTGTGAGCGATCCGCTGGTCGGCGGGACGAAGCCGCAGACCACGTTGAACAGGGTGGTCTTCCCGGCGCCGTTGGGGCCGATCACGCCGACGATCCGGCCGGGCGGGACCCGCAGCGAGACGTCGTCGAGGGCGACGAGCCCGCCGAACCGGACGCCGACACCGTGCAGCGCCAGGTCGATGCCGTCCGCGGGGGTGGGGGGTGGGCTCATCTTCACCTCGGGAGAGGACGCGGCGTCGGGGGTGCGCGGTGCGGCTCGGGCGAAGCGGGAAACTTATTACACCGGGAGTGTACTTTTCGGCGAGGGTTCGTCAATGCCTCCCGAGGGCCGCGGGGATATCGACGCGATCACGATTCCGGCGCGCGCCGGAGTCGCACCCGCCGTGCGGGTGCGCCGTGCTCAGCCGGCGGCCGGCGCGGGCGCCCGCACGGTCCGGACCTGGCCGGTGCGCGGCCCGCCGGAGAGCGCCGCGGGGCTCCACTGTGTGGTGACGAGGTGGAGGGTGCGCCCGTCCGGGCCGCCGAGCGCGCAGGCGAAGCAGCCCCGGTCCAGGTCGATCCGGTCGAGCACCCGCCCGCCCTCGGCGACGCGCACGGCGCACCGGTTCGGCACGTCGCCGTACCAGACGGCCCCGGCGGCGTCGAGGCAGATGCCGTCCGGCGCGGAGTCCGGGACCGCCGCCCAGACCCGCCGGCCGCCCAGCGTCCCGTCGCCGGCCACGTCGTACGCGGTGAGCCGGCCGGCGTACGACTCGGCGACGATGAGGGTGCGCCCGTCCGGGGTGAGCACCATGCCGTTGGGAAAGGCCAGGTCGTCGGCGACCAGCCGGGCTCCGCCGTCCGGCGCGACCAGGGCCACCGCCCCCGGCCGGTAGTCCCCGGCGGGAAAGTCGAAGCCGATGGTATTGACGTACGCGTTGCCCCGGGCGTCGGTGACCACCTCGTTCCACGGGTGCGGTACGAGCGCGGCCAGGTCGGCGTGGGTGCGCGACGTGCCGTCGGGTTCCCGGCGCAGCAGCCGCCCGACGCCGCCGGCGACCAGCAGCAGCCGCCCGTCCGGCAGCCAGTCGAGGCAGATCGGCAGCCCGTCGACCCGGGCGACCACCTCGGTCCGGCCCGCCGCGTCGACGGTGAGCACCTCCCCGGCGCCCCAGTCGGCCAGCCAGAGCCGCCCGTCGTGCCAGCGGGGCGACTCGCCGAAGGCGAGCCCGTCGACCAGGATCTCCGGTGCGTTCACGGGTGGCTCCTCAGCAGGTCGCGGGAGCGGCGGAGGAACTCCCGCTCGGCGGCGTTGTCGGTGCGCGCGATCGCCGCGTCGTACGCGGCCGTCGCCTCGGCGGGCCGGTCGAGGCGGCGCAGCAGGTCCGCGCGGACGGCGTGCAGCACGTGGTAGCCGGCCAGGTCCAGCCGGTCGACCTCGGCGAGCGCGGCGGCCGGGCCGGCCACCTCGGCCAGCGCGACGGCCCGGTGCAGCGCCACCACCGGGCCGGGCGCGTGCGCCAGGAGCTGGTCGTAGAGGGCGAGGACCTGCCGCCAGTCGGTGTCCGCGGCGGTCGGCGCGTCGCTGTGCACCGCGTTGATCGCGGCCTGGATCTGGTACGGGCCGGGGCGGTCCCGCCGCAGGCAGCGCCGCACCAGGGCCTGCCCCTCGGCGATCAGCGCCCGGTCCCACCGGCCCCGGTCCTGCTCGCCCAGCGGCACGAGCGCGCCGTCCGGCCCGGTCCGCGCGCCCCGCCGCGCGTCGGTGAGCAGCATCAGCGCGAGCAGGCCGAGCACCTCCGGCTCGTCCGGCATCAACTTGGTCAGCAGCCGGCCCAGCCGGATCGCCTCGGCGCACAGCTCGTCGCGGACCAGCCGCTCCCCCGCGCTGGCGGTGTGCCCCTCCGTGAAGATCAGGTAGACCACGGCGAGCACGGCGCGCAGCCGGTCGGGCAGGTCGGCGTCCCGGGGCACCCGGTACGGGATGCCGGCGTCGCGGATCTTCGCCTTGGCCCGGACCAGGCGCTGCGCCATGGTCGGCTCCGGCACCAGGAACGCCCTCGCGATCTCGGCGGTGCTCAGCCCACCGAGCAGGCGCAGGGTCAGCGCGACGCGCGCCGCCGGGCCGAGCGCCGGGTGGCAGCAGGTGAAGATCAGTCGGAGCCGGTCGTCGCGCACGGGACCCTCCTCGGCAGGCGGCTCGGCGGCGTACAGGAGGGCGGCCTGGGCCTGCCGGTCGGCGCGGGACGCCTCGCGCCGCCGCCGGTCGATCGCCCGGTTCCGGGCCGTGGTGATGATCCAGCCGGCCGGGCTGGGCGGTGGGCCGTCGACGGCCCACCGGTCGACCGCGGTGGCGAACGCCTCCTGGACCGCCTCCTCGGCGAGGTCGATGTCACCGAGGAGGCGCACCAGGACGGCGACCGCGCGGCCGTACTCCGCGCGGAAGACCCGTTCGACGTCGGTGGGGCCGGTCATTCCTCGCCCTGGAACGGGCGCACCTCGATCGGGAGGGTGGTGGCCAGGGCGTAGCGGCGGCCCCAGTCGAGCGCGGCGTCGAGGTCGGGCGCGGTGATGATGGTGAACCCGCCCAGGTACTCCTTGCCCTCGACGTACGGGCCGTCGGTGACGAGCACGTCGTCCCCCTTCGGGCGCAGCACGGTGGCCGTCTCCGGTGCGTGCAGGCCGTTGCCGAACACCCAGCAGCCGGCCTCCCTGAGCTCCCGGCCGATGGCGTCGACCTCGCGCATCACCCCGGCCAGGAACTCCGGGTCCGGCCGGCCGGCGCCGGCCGGCTGGTACATGCTGATCAGGTACTGCCTCACGCGCGTCTCCTCACCTCCGGCAGCGGCCCCGTGCCGCCCCTCCACCCTCCACACGAACGGCGGACGCCGGTATCGACACGCCGGCCGAGAGAATTCCTCCGGGATCCGGGTATCCCGCGCCGTGCGCGGCAGCCGGGTGGTCGTGGTCGGGGCGGGGTTCTCCGGCCTGGCCGCCGCGCTCGCGCTCGCCGGCGCCGGCTGCGCCGTACGCCTGGTGGAGGCCCGGGACCGGGTCGGCGGCCGGACACTCTCCCGGCCGCTGCCCGACGGCGGCTGGCTCGACCTCGGCGCCCAGTGGATCGGTCCGACCCAGGACCGGATGTACGCGCTGGTGGCCGCCCACGGCCTGGCCACCTTCCCGTCACCGGCGCGGGGCGCGCCGACCCTGCGCTGGGCCGGGCGGCGGCTGGCCGAGGCGCCCGCGTCGGTGGCCGCGATCCTCGACACGCTGGACGGGCTCGCCGCGCGGCTCGACCCGGCCGCGCCGTGGCGGGCGGCCGAGGCGGCGGAGTGGGACCGGACCACGCTCGGTGGCTGGCTGGCCGCCACCGCGCCCGACCCGGTCACCGCCCGCTACGCCGGGCGGTTGCTGGCCGGCGGGCTGCTCGCCGCCGCGCCGGACGAGGTGTCGCTGTTGCAGATGCTGTTCTACCTGCGCAGCGGCGGCGGCACGGGCGTCCTGCTGGGGATGGCCGGCGGCGCCCAGCAGGACCGGATCGTGGGCGGCCCGGCGGCGCTGGCCGAGCGGCTGGCCGCCGCCCTGCCGGCGGACTGCCTGCGCCTCGGCGCCCCGGTCGAGAGGATCACCCAGGACGGCGCCGGGGTGCGGGTCGACGCGGGCGGCGAGGTGCACCCCGCCGACGCCGTGGTGGTCGCGGTGGCGCCGGCGCTGGCCGGACGGATCCGGTACGACCCGCCGCTGCCGGCGCTGCGCGACGGGCTCACCCAGCGGATGCCGATGGGCGCGGCGATCAAGGTGCACGCCCTCTACCCGGAGCCGTTCTGGCGGGCCGACGGCCGCTCCGGGGTGGCGACCGCCGACGACGGCCCGATCACCGAGACGGTGGACAACTCGGTGCCCGGCTCGCCGCGCGGGGTGCTCACCGCGTTCAGCTACGGCGCGGAGGCCCGCCAGCTGCGCCGGATGGCGCCGGACGCGCGGCGGGCCGCGCTGCTGGACGCCCTCGGCACGCTGGTCGGGCCGGCCGCCGCCCGCCCCGACGACCTGGTCGAGTACGACTGGTCGGCCGACCCGTGGACCCGTGGCTGCTTCTGCGGCATGCTGCCGCCCGGCTCCTGGCGGGACTACGGCCCGGAGCTGCGCCGGCCGGTGGGCCGGGTGCACTGGGCCGGCACGGAGACCGCCACCCGGTGGAGCGGCTACCTGGAGGGCGCGGTCGTGGCCGGCGAGCGCGCCGCCGCCGAGGTGCTGGCCGACCTCCGCTGAACCCCCGCGAGACAAAGAAAAACTTCCATGTGTCTATTGAAAAGTTTCTCCACTCTGTGACCTAATGTTGACAGTTCCTTTCGTCAGTCTCCCCCACCCCCAGGGAGGAAAGATGAACCGTCCCCTGCGATCGGCGCTGCGTACGGCCGCCACGGCCCTGCTCGCCACCGTCACCCTGGCCGCCTCGGCCGTCGTCGGCGCGACTCCCGCCAGTGCCGCCCCGGCCGGCCTGCCCGGCATGGACGTCTCCAGCCACCAGGGCAACGTGAACTGGTCCGCCGCCTGGAACAACGGCGCCCGGTTCGCGTACGTGAAGGCGACCGAGGGCACGTACTACACCAACCCGTACTTCGCCCAGCAGTACAACGGCTCCTACAACGTCGGGATGATCCGCGGGTCGTACCACTTCGCCCGGCCGGACACCACGACCGGCGCCACCCAGGCCAACTACTTCGTCGACCACGGCGGCGGCTGGTCCAAGGACGGCAAGACGCTGCCCGGCGCGCTGGACATCGAGTACAACCCGTACGGCGCCACCTGCTACGGCCTGAGCCAGGCCTCGATGCGCAGCTGGATCGCCTCGTTCGTCAACCAGTACTACGCGCGCACCGGCCGGTGGGCCACCATCTACACCACCACCGACTGGTGGAGCACCTGCACCGGCAACACCTCGCAGTTCGCCGCGAACAACCCGCTGTGGATCGCGCGCTACTCCAGCAGCGTCGGCACCCTGCCGGCCGGCTGGGGGACGTACTCGATCTGGCAGTGGTCGTCCTCGGGGGTCTTCCCGGGCGACCAGAACGTCTGGAACGGCAGCCTGGACCGCCTCAAGGTGCTGGCCTGCAACGGACCCTGCTGATCCGCTCCGGTGGCGGGCGGTCCGCTCCGGCGTCTCCACGCCGCGACCCGGATCCGCCCGCCACCGGCGGCGCCCGTCCCCGACGAGGAGGCCCCGATGTCCGTTCCCGTTCCCCGGCGGGCCGTGCTGCGCGGCGCGGTCCTGCTCGGCGCCGCCGCCGGCGCCACCGCGCTGACCCAGGTCGGACCCGGCCGCGACGCCCGGGCCGTCGCGGCCCGGATCGACCAGCCGACCATCGCCAACTGCGCGACCTGGGGCGCCCGCCCGCCGTCCTCCGCGGTGAGCGTGGTGCCGAGCCGGCCCAACAAGATCATCATTCACCACACGGCGTTCCCGAACACCACCGACTACAGCCTCGCGCAGGCCTACCGGAACTCGCGCGACATTCAGAACCTGCACATGGACAGCAACGGCTGGCTCGACTCCGGGCAGCACTTCACCAACAGCCGGGGCGGCTTCCTCACGGAGGGCCGGCACGGCAGCCTCTACGGGCTGCTGCACGGGCAGACCATGGTGCAGGGCGCGCACTGCGTCGGGCAGAACAGCCAGGCCATCGGCATCGAGAACGACGGCATCTATCTGGACGTGCAGCCCCCGCAGGCGCTCTGGAACAGCCTGGTGTGGTTCTGCGCCTTCACCTGCCAGCAGTACGGCATCCCGCCGACCGAGATCTACGGGCACAAGGACTTCAACAGCACGCAATGTCCCGGCCTGCTGCACGACCGGCTCCCGGAGCTGCGCAGCACCGTCGCCGCCCGCCTCGGCGGCTGACCGGAGGGGCGGGACCCGTCCCGCCCCTCCCCCGTGCCCGCCGGCGCGCCGCTCATACAGCGCTCGCTTATATAAGTCGGATCTGATAGAAAGAGGTCGTGCACGCCTTCGACGTCCTCGGAGATCCGGTCCGTCGCCGGATCCTGGAGCTGCTCGCCGATGGCGAGCAGCCCGCCGGCACGCTCGGCGCGACCGTCCAGCGGGAGTTCGGCATCAGCCAGCCCGCCGTGTCGCAACACCTCAAGGTGCTGCGGGAGCACGGCTTCGCGACCGTCCGCGCCCAGGGCACCCGCCGCCTCTACGCGGTGGACCCTGGCCCGCTGCGCGAGATGGACGAGTGGCTGGCGGGCTTCCGCCGGTTCTGGACGCCGCCGCTGGCGGCGCTCGCCACCGAACTGGCCCGGGGCCGGCGCGAACGGCGGCTGCGCGAGAGCGAATCCGACGAGAGGACCACATCATGATCGACGTAATCGGGCAGATCAGCGACGTGGAGCGCCGGCTGGGCAGCCGCACGCTCCCCGCCGGCGAGGCGCGGGTGATGACCGTCAGCCAGACGTACGACGCGCCGGTGGAGGACGTCTGGGACGCCTGCACCAGCGCCGAGCGGATCCCCCGCTGGTTCCTGCCGGTCTCCGGCGAGCTGAAGCTCGGCGGCCGCTACCAGCTGGAGGGCAACGCCGGGGGCACGGTCGAGCGCTGCGACCCGCCGCACAGCTTCGCCGCGACCTGGGAGTTCGGCGGCGAGGTGAGCTGGATCGAGGTACGGCTCACCGAGGCCGGCGCCGGGCGTACCCGGTTCGAGCTGGAGCACGTCGCGCACGTCGACGACCAGCGGTGGGCCGAGTTCGGGCCCGGCGCGGTCGGCGTCGGCTGGGACGGCGCGCTGCTCGGGCTGGCCTCCCACCTCGCGGCCGACGGCAGCGGGATCAGCCCGGACCAGGCCGTCGCCTGGATGGGCTCCGACGAGGGCCGCCGCTTCATGGCGGAGGCCAGCGCCCGCTGGACCGAGGCGAGCATCGCCGCCGGCACCCCGGCCGACGAGGCGCGCGCCGCCGGCGACCGGACGACCGCCTTCTACACCGGCATCCCCACCCCCTGACTCCCCCGCCGGCCGTGCCCGTGCCGCAGGACGGCGGCACGGGCACGGCGTGGCCGGCCCTCGGCGCGCGCGGACGTTCCGGCCCGCGGGGAATACGGGGGCGGAGTGTCGGTGCCCTCGGGCAGACTGGCGATCATGCCGATCCGATCCGTCGCCGAGCTGACGGCCGCCGTCCAGACGGGAACGCCGGTCAGGTACCTGCACTTCTGGGGGCACCGCCCACAGCGCGACGGCAGCGCCGGCGCCGGCTGCCTGAGCCAGTGGTGGCCCGCGCCGTTCACGGTGGACGGCCGCACGTACGCCACGGCCGAGCACTGGATGATGTGGCACAAGGCCACCCTCTTCGGCGACGACGGGATCGCCGAGCGGGTCCTCGGAGCCGCACACCCGCACCGGGCCAAGGCGCTCGGCCGGCAGGTCCGCGGCTTCGACGAGGCGACCTGGGCGGCCCGCCGCTACGACATCGTGGTGGCCGGCAGCGTGGCCAAGTTCGGCCAGCACGAGGAGCTGGGCCGGTTCCTGCTCGGCACCGGCGAGCGGGTGCTGGTCGAGGCGAGCCCGGTGGACCGGGTCTGGGGCATCGGGCTGGCGGCCGACGACCCGCGCGCCGCGGACCCGGCGCGGTGGCGGGGCGACAACCTGCTCGGCTTCGCCCTCATGGAAACCCGGGCCGCCCTGCGCGCGGGCACCGCCGACGTCCTCGGCTAGCCGGGGTGGGGGCGGAAAACCCCCAGGCGGAGTCGCCTGGTTTCCGGCTTCCGACCGCCGGCGGCGCTGCCTAGCGTCAATCGTGTGATCGAACTACGTGAGCTGACGAAACGCTACGGCGACCGGGTCGCCGTGGACCGGCTGAGCGTCCGGGTGCAGCCGGGGGTGGTGACCGGCTTCCTCGGCCCGAACGGATCCGGCAAGTCGACGACGATGCGGATGATCCTCGGCCTGGATGCCCCGGACCACGGCGAGGCACTGATCGGCGGCGTCCGGTACCCGGACCTGAACTGGCCGTTGAAGACGGTGGGCGCGCTCCTCGATGCCGGGGCGTTCCATCCCGGCCGCAGCGCCCGTGCGCACCTCACCGCGCTGGCCGCGAGCAACGACATCCCCGGTGCCCGGGTCGAGCAGGTGCTGCGCGCCGTCGGTCTCTCCGACGCGGCGACGCGACGTGCCGGCACGTACTCGCTCGGCATGCGCCAGCGGCTCGGCGTCGCGGTGGCCCTGCTCGGCGACCCGGGCGTCCTCCTGCTCGACGAGCCGGTCAACGGACTGGATCCGGAGGGCATCCGCTGGATCCGGGACCTGCTGCGCGGGCTCGCCGCCGAAGGCCGGACGGTGTTCGTGTCCAGTCACCTGATCGCCGAGATGGCGCTGACCGCCGACCGGCTGGTGGTCATCGGCCGCGGCCGGCTGCTGGCCGAGACGACCGTCGCCGAACTCGCCGCCGGCGGCGACAGCCTGGAGGACGCGTTCTTCCGGCTCACCTCGGAGGCCACCGACTATCGCGGAGTGGGAGCGTCATGAACGGGTACGGATTCCGGCACGCGGCCCGGATGGAGCGGATCAAGCTGAGCAGCGTCCGGTCGACGCGGTGGCTGGCGGTCGCCGCGGTGGTCTCGATGGCGGCGGCCGGGACCGGGGTGGGACTCGGGTACCGCTCGCACACGCCGGTCGCCACCGCCGCCCAGATCCTGAACAACAGCCTCGGCGGCGCCATCGTGGCCCAGTTGCTCCTCGGAGCGCTCGGCGTCCTCATGGTGACCGGCGAATACGGCACCGGGATGATCCGCTCGACGCTCGCCGCCGTCCCGCGGCGTCGGACTGTCCTGGCCGCGAAGGTCGCGGTGTGTGGCGGCGCGGCTCTCGCCGTCGGCCTGGCCGCGAGCTTCGCCGGCTATCTGGGCGGGCAGCTCGCGATCCGCGGCACCGCCATCCCGGCCGCCTCCCTGACCGACCCGGCGATCCTGCGCGCGGTCGTGCTGACCGGCGTGTACCTGGGCGTCACGGCGCTGATCGGGGTCGGCATCGGGGCGATCGTGCGGCACTCGGGCGCCGCCATCGGCACGCTGTTCGGTCTGATGTTCGTCCCGATGATCGTGGCTGGCCTGTTCGGCAAGAGCGGAATCGCGGTCGGGCGCTTCGTCCCGCTGTTGATGCTGCTCAACTCGATCGCGGTGACCTCGCCGGTGCCCGGGCTGTTCGCCGGCTGGATCAGCGCGCTGCTGATGTGCGGGTACGCGGCGGTGGCGATCCTGTGCGGCGGAGTGCTGCTCCGCCATCGCGACGCGTGAGCGGCGACAATGGGCTGGTGACCGCGCTGCGTGCTCCGTTCACCACACTGGCCCTGCGCCGGGCGGTGTTCTGCGTCGTCGGCGTGGTCAGTGCGGCCGCGATCCTGAGCGCACCGGCGATCGTGCCGGCCCTGGGAGCCCTCGTCCTCTGGGCCACCGGAGCCACAGCCGAGCAGCCCGCACCTGCCGTCGCACCCCTTTTCCTGGTCCTGCTTCCGCTCACCGTCGCGCTCCTGGTCGTGCTGGCCGCCCCGATCGGGCGCGCGATGGGAGCCGTGCACCGCTCGCTCGCCGACCGGCTGCTCGGCGTGCAGGTGGATGCCCCGCCGCCGCGGCCCTCGAAGCGGATCAGCGCCGTGGTCGCCGACGGACCGGGCTGGCGCGCCGTCGGGTACGGCCTGCTCAAGGTGCCACTGGCGATCCCCGAGGGCTACGGCGCGTTCTGCTACGTGTTCGGCGCGGTCAACCTCAGCTACCCGGTGTGGTGGCCGCTGTTCCGCAACCACCCGGCCGGAACGACCCTCGGCCCGGTGTGGGCGTTGACGCCGTTCGGCGCCATCGGCACGCGGACGTTCGCCGGAACGTTCCTCATCGCCGCGGCCGGCCTCGCCATGCTGCTGGTCGCACCCTGGCTGATGCGGGCCGGTACGGCACTGGACGTCGCCGCGATGCGACGGCTGCTCGGCCCGCGCCGGCTCGCCGAGCGGGTCCGCGAACTGCAGGTCACCCGGGCCCGCGCGATCGACGACGCGGCCGCGATGATGCGCAGGCTGGAACGGGACCTGCACGACGGCGCGCAGATCCGGCTGGCCACGCTGGCGATGAACCTCGGCATGGCGACCGAGAAGCTCGGTGCCGACGGCCCGCCACCCGACCTCGCGCAGGCCCGCGAACTGGTCGCGCTCGCCCACCGCGGAGCGAAGGACGCCCTGGCCGACCTGCGCGACCTGGTGCGCGGGATCCACCCCCCGGTCCTCGACAGTGGTCTCGGCGACGCGCTGGCGACGCTCGCGACGAGCAGCGCCATCCCGGTCGCCGTGCACGTCGAGCTGCCCGACCGCCCCGCGCCCGCCATCGAGACCATCGCCTACTTCTGCGCCGCCGAGCTGCTCGCGAACGCGGCCAAACACAGCCGGGCGACCCGTGTCGGGCTCGGCGTCGTCCGATCCGGCGGGTGCCTGACGGTGACCGTCACGGACGACGGCGTCGGCGGGGCGGACCCGGACGGGCCGGGCCTGTCCGGCCTGGCCCGTCGCATCGCCGTCGTGGACGGCCGGATGCGTGTGCACAGCCCGACCGGCGGTCCGACCCGGGTCGAGATCGAGCTGCTCCCACACCTGTGAACGGAGGCGACGACATGCGGGTGGTGATCGCGGAGGATGCCGCGATGATGCGCGAAGGGCTGGTCCGGCTGCTCACCGATCGCGGTTTCGAGGTGTGCGCGGCGGTGGCCGACGCCGACGCGTTGCGGTCCGCGACCGCCGCCACCGCACCGGATGTGGCCATCATCGACATCCGGATGCCACCGACGCACACCGACGAGGGACTGCGCGCCGCCATCGACATCCGACGCGACCATCCCGACGTCGGTGTGCTGGTGTTCTCCCAGTACGTGGAGACCCGCTACGCGACCCGCCTGCTCGCCGACCGGCCGGCCGGGGTCGGATACCTGCTCAAGGACCGGGTCGCCGACGTCGCCGATTTCGTGGACGCGCTGACCCGGGTGGCATCCGGTGGCACCGCGCTGGATCCGGAGGTGGTCGGCCACCTGATGCGGGCCGGGCAGGACACGGCCGGGGTGGCGTCGCTGACCCCCCGGGAGCGTGAGGTGCTCTCGCTGATGGCCGAGGGACGATCCAACGCCGGGATCGCGGCGGCTCTCGTCATCACCGCCGGAGTCGTGGAGAAGCACGTGGCGAACATCTTCGCGAAACTCGGCCTGCCGTCCTCGGACGGCGACAACCGCCGGGTCCTGGCCGTCCTCCGCCACGTCGGCGGTAACTGATGTCCCGTCCTCGTGGACACCGGGTGTCGCTCCGCCGCGCGGAACGGCTGCGGCACCCGGAGACACCCCGCGCGGACGGGTGAAGGGCGCGCCCGGGCCGGCGGGCGGGTAACGTGCAGCGGCGTGACCGCCGCTCCGTACTCGCACTGCTCGTTCTGCGGCGTGGCCTACCCGGCGGGGGCCGGGTGGCCGCGCGTCTGCCCGGCCTGCGGCGAGACGGTGTGGCGCAACCCGCTGCCCGTCGCGGTGGCCGTGCTGCCGGTGCGCACCCCGGAGGGCCTCGGCGTGGTGGTCGTCCGCCGGGACATCGAGCCGGCCCGCGGCCAGCTCGCCCTGCCGGGCGGCTTCATCGAGTACGGCGAGGAGTGGTCCGCAGCCCTGGTCCGCGAGCTGCGGGAGGAGACCGGCCTGCTCGCCGAGGCCGAGGAGGCGCGGCTGTTCGCGGTGCACGGGGCGCCGGCCGGCGGCACCATGATGGTCTTCGGCGTGCTGCCCGAACGACCGGTCGGTGACCTGCCCCCGTCGGCGCCCACCGAGGAGGCCACCGAGTGGCTGGTCCTCACCGAGCCGGTCGAGCTGGCGTTCTCCACGCACACCCGGGTGCTGGCCGACTTCCTCGCCGGCCAGCACGCCGACTGACCCGGGCCCGCACGCCGACTGACCCGGGCCCGCACGCCGACTGACCCGGGCCCGCACGCCGACTGACCCGGGCCCGCACACCGACTGTCCCCGGGCCCGCACGCCTGATGACTCCGGCCGGTACGCCGGCGGGCCCGGCGGCCGCGCTCAGCCCCGGGCCGCGGCTGGCACCGGCTGCGGCGTGAACGGCACGCTCGCCGGCACGTCCCCGGCCGGCTCGCCGGCCGGGTGTCGCCACAGGCCACGCCTGCGCAGGATCGGCAGCACCCCCTCGCCGAACCAGTACGCCTCCTCCAGGTGCGGGTGACCGGAGAGGATGAACTCGTCGATGCCGAGCGCGTGGTATTCGGCGATCCGGTCGGCCACCTCGGTGTGGCTGCCGACCAGGGCGGTGCCGGCGCCGCCACGGACCAGCCCCACCCCGGCCCACAGGTTCGGCGCGACCTCCAGGCCGTCGCGCGAGCCGCCGTGCAGGTCCAGCATCCGCCGCTGCCCCTCGGACTCGCTGCGCCGCAGCCCCTCCTGGACGGCCCGGATGTCGGCCTCGGCGATGCCGTCGAGCAGCCGGCGCGCCTGCGCCCAGGCCTCGTCGGCGGTGTCCCGGGTGATGACGTGCAGCCGGATGCCAAACCGCAGCTGCCGGCCCGCCTCGGCGGCCAGCCCCCGGATCCAGTCGAGCTTGCCGGCCACCTGCGCGGGCGGCTCGCCCCAGGTCAGGTAGACGTCGCTGTGCCGGACGGCCACCGGGCCGGCGGCGGCGGACGACCCGCCGAAGTAGACCGGCGGCACCGGGTCGGGCAGCCGGCTCAGCCGGGCGCCCTCGACGCGCAGGTGCTCCCCCGCGTGGTCCACCGTCTCCCCGCGCCACAGCGCGCGGACCACGTGCAGAAACTCGTCGGTGCGCGCGTAGCGGGCGTCCTTGTCGAGGAAGTCGCCGTACGCCCGCTGCTCGGTGGACTCGCCGCCGGTGACCACGTTGAGCAGCAGCCGGCCGCCGGAGAGCCGCTGGAACGTTGACGCCATCTGGGCGGCCAGGGTCGGCGAGAGCAGCCCGGGGCGGAACGCGACGAGGAACTTCAACCGCTCGGTCACCTCGGTCAGCATGGCCGTGCTCAGCCAGGCGTCCTCGCACCACGCGCCGGTGGGGGTGAGCGCGCCCGCGAAGCCGAGCTGCTCGGCGCTGCGGGCGATCTGCCCGAGGTAGGCGACGCTGGCGGGCCGCGCGCCGCCGGCGGTGCCGACCGGCACACCGTGACCGCCGCCCACGATGTCCCGGCTGTCGCCGTAGGTCGGCAGGAACCAGTGGAAGGTGAGCGGCATGGGAAACCTCCTGAGGGGTGGGACGACGGCGACCACACCCTACCCACAAATCCTATCGGGTTGGTAGGTTGCTCGCGTCCACCGACGGCCGGGACATCCCCCTCTCCGAGGAGCTACCATGCGTACCCCGTCGAGAACCGCCCGCCCCCGGCGGCGCCGCACCGTTGCCGCGCTGCTCACCACCCTGGCGCTCCTGGCCACCACGGCCCTGGCGGCCTGCGGCGGCGACGCGGCCGACGCCCGCGGCGGAGGCAGCGGCCCGCTGCGGATCGGCTACCAGCGGTTCGGCGGCCTCAGCCTGGTCAAGGCCCGGGCCACCGCGCCGAACGTGACCTGGTCGCTGTTCGAGAGCGGCCCGGCGCTGACCGAGGCGCTCAAGGCCGGCTCGATCGACATCGGCCAGGTCGGCGAGGCGCCGCCGGTGTTCGCCGCCGCCGGGAAGATCCCGTTCGCCGTCATCGGCACCTCGGACCCCATCCCGCAGGGCGAGGCCGTGCTGGTCAAGGCCGGCAGCCCCTACCGGAGCTTCGCCGACCTGCGCGGGAAGACCGTGGCGCTCAACAAGGGCTCCAACGTGCACTGGCTGCTGGTCAAGCTGCTGGAGGCGAACCGGATGACCCTGAAGGACGTCAACGTGAAGTACCTGAAGCCCGCCGAGGGGCGGCCCGCGTTCGACAACGGGCAGGTCGACGCCTGGATCATCTGGGACCCGTACTTCGCCCTGGCCGAGCAGCCCGGCGTGCGGGTGCTCGCCGACGCCACCGGCCTGGCCGGCAACCGGGAGTACGTGCTGGCCGCGCCAGAGGCGGTGAAGAACCGGCCGGACGACGTCCGGGCCTTCCTGACCACGTACCGGCAGGTGACCGACTGGGGCATCAGCCACCCGACGGAGCGCGCCGCGACCCTCGCGCCCGAGCTGAAGATCCCGCTCGACGTCACCACCCGCGCGCTGGCCCGCAGCGCCCGGCCGCTCGCCCCGGTCACCCCCGAGATCGGCGCCGAACTCCAGGCCATCGCGGACAGCTTCGTCGAGCTGGAACTGGTGCCCGGCCCGGTGGACATCGCCGGACGGGTGGACGGGCGGTTCAACGAGGTGCTCGGATGACCAGCCCGGCGCTCGCCGAGGCGCCGGCACCGGTCGTACCGGCCGGGCCGGCGCCGCGCCGGCGGCGGGACGGCGCGGCCCGGCGATGGCGCCGCCTCGTCAGCCCGCTCGTGCTGGTGCTCGGCTGGGAGGCGGCCGCCCGGGCCGGCCTGCTCGCCCCGGAGAAACTGCCCGCCCCGAGCGCCGTCCTCGCCACCGGCTGGCGGCTGGCCCGGGACGGCACCCTCGCCGTGCACCTCGTCGACTCGCTCACCCGCGCCGCGCTCGGCCTGCTCATCGGCGGCGGCCTGGCCCTGGTGCTCGGTGCGGCCGCCGGACTGTTCCGCCTCGGTGACGACCTGGTCGACCCGCCGGTGCAGATGGCCCGCATGCTGCCCCACCTGGGCCTCGTCCCCCTGCTGATCATCTGGGTGGGTATCGGCGAGTCGTTGAAGATCACCCTGGTCGCGCTCGGCGCGTTCTTCCCGATCTACTTCAACACGTACGCCGGCATCCGGGACATCGACGAACGGCTGGTGGAGGCGGCGCGCACCTGCGGGCTCGGCCCGGCGGCCCGGCTGCGGCACGTGGTCCTCCCCGGCGCGCTGCCCGCCCTCTTCCTCGGGCTGCGGCTGGCCATCGGGGCGGCCTGGCTCAGCCTGGTCGTCGGCGAGCAGGTCAACGCCCAGACCGGCGTCGGCTTCCTCATGATGGAGGCCCGCGAGTTCAGCCAGACCGACGTGGTGGTGCTCGGCCTGCTCATCTACGCCGTGCTCGGCCTGCTCTCCGACCTCGCCCTCCGGTACGCCGAGAGGAGGACGCTGACATGGCGGCGCGGACTGCGGGCGACCTGACCCGGCCGGTGCTCACGGCCCGGGCGGTGGGCCGCGCCTTCAGTCCCACGGTGGTGCTGGCCGGCGTCGACCTCGCCATCGGCGCCGGGGAGACGGTGGCGCTGCTCGGCGGCAGCGGCTCCGGCAAGAGCACCCTGCTGCGCGTCCTCGCCGGCCTGGACGACGAGGCGACCGGCGCCCACGTCGTGCACGGCACCGCGGCCGTGGTGTTCCAGGAGCACCGGCTGCTGCCGTGGAAGCGGGTCGCCGACAACGTCGCCCTCGGGCTCGCCGGCCCGGACGTCGCGGCGCGGGTCGACCGCGCGCTGGCCGAGGTCGGCCTGGCCGACCGGGGCCGGGCCTGGCCGGCCGAACTCTCCGGCGGGCAGGCGCAGCGGGTGGCAGTGGCCCGGGCCCTGGTCCGGGAACCCGACCTGCTCCTGCTCGACGAGCCGTTCGGCGCGCTGGACGCCCTGACCCGGCTGCGCATGCAGGGCCTGCTGCGCCGGCTGCGCGCCGAGCACGGCTTCGCCGCGCTGCTGGTCACCCACGACGTGGAGGAGGCGCTGCTGCTCGCCGACCGCGTCCTGCTCCTCGACGGGGGCGTCATCGCCGAGGAGATCCCCGTCGACCTCGGTCCCGCCCCCCGCCCCGACGACCCCGCCCTCGGCGCGCTGCGGCGGCGGCTGCTCGACCGCCTCGGCGTGCCCACCGCCTGACCCGACCTGCGCTGCCGTGGCGAAAAGTCCTACTGATTGGATAGGAGTGGCAGCGCCGCCCACTCTCCGGAGGTCACCCGTGTCCCACGCCGAAGCCGACCACGACACCCGCCGGAGCCGGCAGTGGCTCGCCGGGGAGGCCCGGGGCGCGGGCGTCGACCGCGACCGGCTGCTGGAACTGGGGGCGGCCATGGCCGCCCTGACCGCCGCCGCGGCCGAGCGCGAGCCGGTCGCGGTGGCGGCCGCGCCGGTCGGCGTCGATCCGGGTACGCCGATCGCCAAGCCACTGCCGCCGGAGCTGCTGCGCCCGCTGGACACCAACGCCGAGATGCGGTGGACGGCGCTGGCCGGTCAGGGGTACGTGGTGCCGAACGACCGGTTCTTCGTCCGCAACCACACCGAGACGCCCCGGCTGGACGCCGACACCTGGCGGCTGCGCCTCTTCGGCACCGGGCTGCGGGACGCGCCCACCCGGGACGCCCCGGTCGAGTTCAGCCTCGACGAGCTGCGCCGGCTGCCCGCCGAGGACAGCGACGCGCTGCTCGAGTGCGCCGGCAACGGGCGCCGCTTCTTCGCCGAGCAGCAGGGCGATCCGACGCCGGGAGTGGCCTGGGGGCTGGGCGGGGTCGGCGTCGCGCGCTGGCGGGGCGTCCGGCTGGGCACCGTGCTGCGGCTGGCCGGGCTGCGGGACGACGCGGTCGACGTGATGCCCGAGGGGCTGGACCCGGACTACGTGACCGGCGGGATCAACCTCGGCCGCGTACGCCGCCCGCTGCCGATCGCCAAGGCCCTCGACGACGTGCTGCTGGCGTACGAGATGAACGGCGAGCCACTCCCCGCCGACCACGGTTTCCCGGTCCGCGTCGTGGTGCCCGGCTGGATCGGCATCTCCTCGATCAAATGGGTGGGCCCGGTGGAGGTCTCCACCACGCCCCTCTTCTCGCCGTGGAACACCCGGTTCTACCGGATGTTCGGCCCCGGGCACCCGGCCGGGGGCACGGTGCTGGGCGCCCAGCCGGTGAAGAGCGCGTTCGAGCTGGCCTGGGACGCCCGCGTGCCGGCGGGCGAGGAGGTGCTGCTGCGCGGCCGGTCGTGGTCGGGCAACGGCCCCATCGAGCGGGTCGAGGTGGACACGGGCGACGGCTGGCGCCCGGCCGACCTGGTGGCGGCCGACCGGGGCGGCGCCTGGCAGCGCTGGACGGCGCGCTGGCGACCCCCGGCCCCGGGCCCATGCACCCTCCGTGCCCGCGCCACCGACACCACGGGCGCGAGCCAACCCGACCGGACCGCCCCCAACACGCTCGCCTACCTCTTCGACGCGGTGGTCCACCACCCGGTGACGGCGCACTGACCCCACCCGGTCCCGCGCCCCGGCCCCGCGCGCCGCGCGGTTGATCATGAAGTTATTGTCCCGACACGCCGGTGCCGGTGGTCATAACTTCATGATCAACGGGGCGGGGTGGGGGTGAGGTAGGCGGGTGGGACGGTGTCGGTGAGCCAGACGCCGTTGGCGCTGCGATAGAAGACGTAGCCGTTGTCGGACATGGCTGCGGCGTCGACGGCGAGGATCACCACGGTGTCCCTGCGGCGGGCGCCGACCCGGTGGGCGGTCTCCACGTCCGGGGAGAGGTGCACGTGGTGCCGGCGGCCCCGGTGCAGGCCCTCGGCGCGGATCGCGGGCAGGGCGGCCTCGCTGGTGCCGTGGAAGAGCCGCTCCGGCGGGGCCGCCGGGGACAGGCCGAGGTCGACCGGGACGGAGTGGCCCTGGCTGGCCCGGATCCGGTCGACCCCGGCGGGGCCGGGTTCGACGGCGAAGCGCTGCTTGTCGTTGCCGGCCACCACGGCGTCCAGGTCGGCGCGGGTGATCCGCAGCGCGGCGAGCAGGTCGGCGACCGGCACCCAGCCGGCCCCGTCGAGCGCCAGGTGGAACCGGTCGGGGCGGTGGCGCAGCGCCAGCGACATCCGCTTGCTCACCCGGACCAGATCACGATGATCCACCCGGACAGTGTGACCCACCTGCCGGGGTGCCGGCGACGGATATCAGCGGGTGGCGCCCGACCCGCCGCTCACCATCAACCCCGCGGCGTCCACCACCTCGAAGTCGCTGCCGCGCAGGCCGCCGAGGGCGTGCAGGGCGTCGTTGTCCCAGCGCGGGTCGGGGGCGCCCGAGACGAACCAGGCCGAGCCGTGGTCGGCGACGATCAGCCCGTGGCGCTGCATCGCCTCGGCGACGATCCGGGCCTGCCGGGGCAGCCGGGAAAGGTCCACCGAACGCTTGAGGCGCAGCCGCTGGCCGAGCTGCGGCAGCGCCGGGTCGGTGGCCGACGAGGCGGAGTGGGTGGCCGGCCAGGTCCAGCCGGTGCGGGTACGCGGCACGGTCACCCGCAGCGCGTGGTCGATGCGGCCGGCGGCCACCTCGTCGTAGCGGACCAGCCCGGCCAGGATGGACAGTCCCGCCGCGTCCGCGGACGTCCAGCCGGCCCGACGCAGCTTGTTGGACCGCAGGTCGAAGACGGCTCCCGAGCCGGCCCGCCAGCCGGCGCCGCTCCGGTGCGCGTCGAACAGCTCGTAGGCCCGGCAGGCCGCCCGGTCCCAGACGATCACGTGCCGGTCGCCGGTGCCGTTCGGTCCGCCCTCGACCGCCGCGTCCGGCGGAACCGGGTACGGGCCCGGGTCGCTCTCGTCGGCGTACTCGAAGGTCACCGGGACCCGCCGCTGGCTGGCGGGGACGACGGTGACCGGGATACCGATCGGCGCGCCCTCCCACCTGCCGGAGCCGAAGTCGGCGTGCACCGTGGCGCCGCCGCCGATCGCGCCGACCATCGCCGCGGAGCGCGGGTGCACGGGCAGTCGGGAGACGTCGGCGTGCCAGACGTTGTCCGCCGGGAAGACCCCGCACGGCCGGGCGCTCGGGCTCGGCCGGCCACCGAGCCCGGCCCGCGCGGCCGGGACGGGCGACGGGGCGGCCGGCGGGGCCGGCGTCGCGGTGACCCCGCCGCCCGGCGTCGGCGCGGCGGCCCGCGAGGTGGCCGGCGGGCTCGCCTGGTCGGAGCAGCCGGCGGCGAGCAGGGCGAGCACGGCCGCGACGGCGGTGGCGCGGCGGACTGACAGGCGGGCCATTCCGCGCATCCTGCCCGAGGGCGGCTCCCGGCGGCAACCGGTCACCCCGGGTCCACCGGCGGCCGTCCGACGACCGCCGGCGGGGCGGCCCCCGTCGCACCGGGCGGTGCGCCCCAGCGCTCAGGCGGCGGCGCGCTCGGCCGGCGGACGGCGGCAGGGCGGCCCCCGCGCACCGGACGGTGCGCCCCAGCGCTCAGGCGGCGGCGCGCTCGGCCGGCGGACGGCGGCAGGGCGGCCCCCGCGCACCGGGCGGTGCGCCCCGGCGGTCAGGCGGCGGCGCGCTCGGCCGGGGGACGGCGCCGCAGTGCCGGGTCGGTGAGCGCGGGCGGGGACCAGACGCCGTCCGGCGGGTAGAGGTTCGTGCCGGGCGGGACGATCTCGTCGATCCGGTCCAGCACCGCGTCGTCGAGCGCGAGCGCCGCTCCCTTGAGCAGTCCCTCCAACTGCTCCATCGTGCGCGGTCCGACGATCGCCGAGGTGACCGCCGGGTGTGCCACGGTGAACGCGACGGCCAGCTCGGGCAGCGAGCAGCCGATCTCCTCGGCGAGCGCCACCAGTTGCTCGACGGCGGCGTACTTGGCGGCGTTGCCGGGCAGCGCCGGGTCGAACCGGGCCGGGGTGCGCGCCGGCCGGCCGGCGGTGAGGTCGACGGCTGCCCCCTGCCGGTAGCGCCCGGTGAGGAAACCGGAGGCGAGCGGGCTCCACACCAGCACGCCCATGCCGTACCGCTGGCAGACCGGCAGGACCGCGGTCTCGATCCCGCGGGCCAGGATCGAGTACGGCGGCTGCTCGGTGCGGAACCGGCCGAGCGCCCGCCGCTCCGCGACGTGCTGCGCCTCGACGATCTCCTCGGCCGGGAAGGTCGAGCAGCCGAACGCCCGGATCTTGCCGGCCCGGACCAGGTCGGTGAGCGCCCCGAGGGTCTCCTCGACGTCCGTGGCGCGGTCGGGCCGGTGCACCTGGTAGAGGTCGATCCAGTCGGTGCCGAGGCGGCGCAGGCTCTCCTCGACCGCGCGGACGATCCAGCGCCGCGAGTTCCCGCCCCGGTTGGGCCCCTCCCCCATCGGGAAGTGGAACTTGGTGGCCAGGACCACGTCGTCCCGCCGGCCCCGCAGCGCCTTGCCCACGATCACCTCCGACTCGCCCGCCGAGTACATGTCGGCGGTGTCGACGAAGTTGACGCCCCGGTCGAGGGCGGCGTGGACGATCCGGGCGCAGTCGTCGTGGTCGGGGTTGCCGACCGCGCCGAACATCATGGTGCCGAGACAGTGGACGCTGACCTCGATGCCGGTGCCGCCGAGGACGCGGTGACGCATGTGGGCTCCCTGGGGTGACGCCGCGCTTGACCGGGCGGCGGCCGGTGCGGTCACCGTAGGAGTTCGAGTGCACTGGAGGTCAACGCTCGGCAGCCGCCTCCCCGGCCTGCGCGAGGTAGCCGGCCGCCTGCAGCTCGAACAGCTCCCGGTAGAGACCCTCCTGGGCCATCAGCTCGTCGTGGTCGCCCTGCTGGACGATCCGGCCGTGGTCCAGCACGAAGATCCGGTCGGCGTGCCGGACGTTGGCCAGCCGGTGGGTGATCAGCACGACGGCCCGGTCGGGGTGTCGCCGCAGGTGCTGGAAGAGGGCGTGCTCGGCCCGCGCGTCGAGGGCCGCCGAGGGCTCGTCGCAGATCAGCAGGCGGGCGTCCCGGTAGAGACCGCGGGCGGCCACGAGCCGTTGCCACTGCCCGCCGGAGAGGTCCTGCCCGTCCTTGAACTGCCGGTCCAGCAGGGTGTCGTACCCGAACGGCAGCTCGGTGATCATGTCGTGCGCGGCGGCGTCGCGGGCGGCGTCCTCGACCTGCGGGCCGGGCCGGTCGGCGGGCCGGTCGTGCCGGCCGATCCGGATGTTCTGCCGGGCGGTGAACGGGAACTTCCACCAGTCCTGGCTCATCACCGCCACCTGCGCGGCGGTCTGCCGCGGGTCCAGCTCGGCGGCGTCCACGCCGTCCCAGCGGATGACGCCGGCGGTGGGCCGGTAGAGGCCGGCGACGAGCTTGGCGAGGGTGGTCTTGCCGGAGCCGTTCTCCCCCACCAGCGCGATCACCTCGCCGCGCCGGACGGTGAGGCTGACCTCGTCCACGGCCGGCGCCTCCGTGTCGGGGTAGCGGAGGCTGACCCGGTCGAGCTCGATCCGGTCGAAGCCGTCGACGGGCCGCTCGCCGCCGGCCGGCACCCGGTGCCGCGCCCGGTCGAGGAAGTCCCGGTAGTCCTGGTAGTAGAGCGCGTCCTCGTAGAGCGAGTTGGTGGCGAACACCGCCATGCGCAGGCTGGACCGGGCGGACTGGAGGGCGAGCAGCGCGGTCGCCGCGGCGGCCAGCGCCACCACGCCGCCGAGCAGCAGGCCGCCCAGGACGGCGTAGACGCCGAACGCGGCGATCCCGGTCACCGACAGGCCGACCGCCCGGGTGACGCTCTGCGAGCGGGCCAGCCGCAGCTGCGCGCGGGTCTCCACGGTCATCATCCGGTGGTACTCGGCCAGCAGGAAGTCGCGCATCTGGTAGGAGCGGATCTCGGCGGCGGTGTGCCGGTCGGCCATCAGCCGGGCCAGCAGATACATCCGGCGGCGCCGGGTGATCCAGGCCAGCAGGGCGAGGTACTGCCGGCGAGCCATCTTCACCGCGGTGGCCGCCTCGGGCACGGCGGCGAGCAGCAGGCAGGGCAGCAGCACCGGCTGGATCACCGTCACCGCGGCGGCGGTGGCCAGCACGCCCACGAGGCCGGTGACCAGGTTGACGGTGTGGTCCACGATCGACGCCGCCTCGGCCATGCCGCGATCCCGGGCCCGGTCCATGTCCTCGGCGAAGCCGGCGTCGTCGAAGGCGGCCAGGTCGACCGCCGTGGTGGTCTCGAACAGCCGCAGCTCCACCTGGTAGTTGATCTGTGGGATGAGCCGGGCCTGCGCCCAGCCGGCGGCGACGGTCAGCGCGCCGCGCACGGTCACCGCGGCGGCCGCCAGCAGCAGGGCTGGCAGCGCCGCACGGATCCGGTCGGGCGTGGGGCCCGCGGCGAAGAGCTGCCGGAGCACCCCGGTGGTGGCGAGCAGGCCGAGTGTCGTGAGCATCCCGGCGGCGATGTTGAGCCCGATCGAGGCGATGGTGTCCCGGCGGCTGGTCGCCCAGGCCAGGCCGACGGCCTCGCGGACCAGCGCGGGCAGCCGGCGGGCCACCGCCCAGAAGCTGGTGTGGGCGAACTCGGTGGCCCGGTTCATCCAGTGCCCGTCCGCCAGCTCCGGCAGTGGCGACTCCTCCGCCGCCGCCTCGTCCTCGGACGGGTTTCGGGGGCCGATCACCGCCGACATGGGGCCTCCTCCGGTACGGTCAGCCCTCGGAGCTTACGGTCCGCTACAAGACGGTGTCTCCCCGTGTCCGGCGTGTCGAACAGGTGTCCCAAGCGCGTGTCGCCGGGCGACGCGCCGGGGGTCCAGCGGGTGGGCGATGTCGGGTCGCGTCGCGCGTACCCGCCGCGGGTGGCAGGCTGGTGGGGTCGCCGGCAGCGGGGCGACGCCGGCCCCGCCGGCAGACCCGTCGTGAAGGAGAAGATCGACCCGATGGCTGTGGACGTCACCACCACGGACGAATGGCAGGCCCTGCGCAAGCACGCCGAGGCGATGCGCGGCACGCACCTGCGGGAGCTGTTCGCCGCGGACGGACAACGGGGTGAGCGGCTCACCGGCGAGGTCGCCGACCTGCACGTCGACTACAGCAAGAACCTGGTCACCGACGAGACGTTGAGCCTGCTCACCGCGCTCGCCGAGCGGGTCGGGCTGACCGACCGGATCGCCGCCATGTTCGCCGGGGAGCACATCAACTCCACCGAGGACCGGGCCGTGCTGCACACTGCCCTGCGCCTGCCCCGCGACGCGTCGCTCACCGTGGACGGCCAGGACGTCGTCGCCGACGTGCACGCCGTGCTGGACCGGATGTCGGCGTTCGCCGAGCGGGTCCGCTCCGGCGCCTGGCGGGGCCACACCGGCGAGCGGATCAGCACCGTGGTCAACATCGGCATCGGCGGCTCGGACCTCGGGCCGGTGATGGCGTACGAGGCGCTGAAGGCGTACCGGGACGCGGGGATCAGCTGCCGGTTCGTGTCCAACATCGACCCGACCGACATCCACGACAAGACCGCCGACCTGGACCCGGCCAGCACGCTGTTCGTGGTGGTCTCCAAGACCTTCTCCACCCAGGAGACCCTGGCCAACGCCGACCAGGCCCGGCGCTGGCTGCTGGCCGGGCTGGACGCCGACGACAGCGCCGTGGCCCGGCACTTCGTGGCGGTCAGCACCAACGAGCAGCGGGTCCGCGACTTCGGCATCGACCCGGAGAACATGTTCGGCTTCTGGGACTGGGTGGGCGGGCGCTACTCGCTGCCCTCGGCGGTCGGGCTGTCGGTGCTGCTGGCCGTCGGGCCGCAGCGGTTCCGGGACCTGCTGGCCGGCTACCACGCCGTGGACGAGCACTTCCGGACCACGCCGGTGGCACGGAACGTGCCGGCGCTGCTCGGCCTGCTCAACGTCTGGTACACCGACTTCCTCGGCGCGGAGACCCACGCGGTGCTGCCGTACGCGCAGTACCTGCACCGGTTCCCGGCCTACCTGCAGCAGCTCACCATGGAGAGCAACGGCAAGTCGGTGACGCGGGACGGCCGGCCGGTCACCTGCCCGACCGGGGAGATCTTCTGGGGCGAGCCGGGCACCAACGGCCAGCACGCCTTCTACCAGCTCATCCACCAGGGCACCCGGCTGATCCCGGCCGACTTCATCGCGTTCAGCCAGCCCAACCACGACCTGGGCGACATGCACGACCTGTTCATGTCGAACTTCTTCGCCCAGACCGCCGCGCTGGCGTTCGGCCGCACGAAGGAGCAGGTCGAGGCCGAGGGCACCGCGCCCGAGGTGGTGCCGCACCGGGTCATGCCGGGCAACCACCCGACCACGTCGATCATCGCGCCGAAGCTGACGCCGGCGACGCTGGGCCAGCTCATCGCCCTCTACGAGCACATCGTCTTCACCGAGGCCGCGGTCTGGGACATCAACGCGTTCGACCAGTGGGGCGTGGAGCTGGGCAAGGTGATGGCCAACCAGCTCGCCCCGAAGCTCACCGGGGCCGGGCCGGACCTCGGCGACGTGGACTCGTCCACGGCCGCGCTGATCCGCCGCTACCGGGCGCAGCGCGGCCGGGACTGACGGGCGCCCGCGGCCTCCGGCCCGAGGTGGTCGGAGGCCGCGCGGTCAGCCGCGCAGCAGGTCGGCGTGGGCGGCACGGAGCCGGGCGAGCGCCGGGTCGCCGGCCGGGGCGCGTCGGTCCAGCTCGGCCCAGACCTCGGCGAGCGCGTCGGTGAGGGTGCGCAGCTCGGCGGCGTGCCGCCGGCTGCTCTGCCGGTGCAGCTCCTCCAGCCGCCGGGACCAGCCGGCGCTGATGGCGGCGATCCGGTCGGCGTCGGCGCGGGCCTGCGCCGCGGTGCGCGCCGCCGCGGCGGGCACGATCGCGGCGACGGGGCGCGGATCGCCGTCGCGGGTGACGACGGTGACGGTGTCGGTCAGCTCGGCCAGGGAGACGAGCTGGGTGAGCCGGGTGCGGACCTCGCGCAGCGGCAGGGCGCGCGGCTGGGGGGACCGGTCGGCCAGTGCGGGGACAGCCATGGACACATGTTGACGTCCGGGTACGACAGAACTCCGCCGCGTGCCGATCGCCGGGGTCCCTCCGAAGCCGGAGCCCGCCCGGCTTATCCCGCCGGCTTCCATTCCGGGGCCAGCACGGACCAGACCTCCAGGTCGGCCCGGCCGTCCCGCCCCGGTGCGGCCTCCCTGAGCACGCCGTCGCGGCTCATCCCCAGCCGCCGCGCGACGGCGATGCTGCGCGCGTTGGCGGCCTTGGTGACCCACTCCACCCGGTGGATGCCGCGGTCCCGGATCGCCCAGTCGATGATCACGCGGGCGGCGCGGGTGACCAGGCCCTGCCCCTCGGCGGCGGGCTCCAGCCAGCAACCGGCCTCGGCGACGCCCGTGGTGGTGCTGAGCGACACGAACATCACCCCGCCGACCAGCGTGCCGTGCCGCCAGATGCCCCAGATCCCGCCGTCGTCGCGGGCCCACCGGTCGGCGTAGTTCCGCAGGACCCGGCGGGCGGACTCGGGGTCGGTGGCCACGAAGGACGCACCCACCCAGGGGGCGATGTGCTCCCGGCAACGGTCGAGGTTGGCGAGGAACTCGTCGGCGTGCCACGGCATCAGCTGCCGCAGCTCGGCGTCGTCGGTCAGCGCGAGGGCGAACATCCGAGCAACCTACCGGGCGGGGGCGCCGGAGGGCGCCCCCTTTCCACCGGTCAGGGGCGCATCTCGTACGCGCCGGCAAGGGCCACCACCCGCTGCCACACCCGGCCGGCGCGGTTGGCGTCGGTGACCGGGCGGCGCAGGTGCGCCAGGGCCCAGGCCGCCTGCGCCTCGGTGGTCGCCGCCTTGCCGTGCAGTTCGGTGGCGTACGCGGAGAAGTCCCGGACCAGCAGGTCGAAGATCTCGTCCAGCAGGTCGGCGTCCAGACCGGTCAGCTCCGCCTGCTCCAGGATCAGCTGCCCGTAGACGACCAGCGCGAAGAGCTGGCCGACGGTGAGCAGGAAGTCCAGGTCCCGCTGCTGGGCCTCGTCCGGCGCGTGGGCGGCGAGCAGGGCGGCCAGCCCGTCGGCCTGCTCACGGAACCGGGCCACGTTGGGCACGTGGGCGTGCGCGTCGTAGGCGGCGCGCCAATCGTGGAAGCGGATGGCGCCGAGGCCGCGGGCGGGGCCCTGCGCGAAGAGGAACTCGTCGTCGGCCGGGTCACGCCGGGTCGGCACGGGCGGGTGCTCCGCCGGCCGGAACAGGTAGTTCGGCAGGAACTTGAGGATCAGCGCCAGGTTGACGTGCACCGTCCCCTCCAGCTTCGGCAGGCCGCGGATGTCCTTGGCGGCCTTGTCGAAGTAGGTGTCGGCCTCGAAGCCCTTGGCGGCGATGACGTCCCAGAGCAGGTCGATGACCTTCTCGCCCTCGGTGGTGACCTTCATCTTGGTCATCGGGTTGAACAGCAGGTACCGCCGGTCGTCGGGGCCGGCCGAGCGGAAGTAGTCGACGGCGCGGTCGCTGAACAGCTTCATGGCCACCAGTCGGGCGTACGCGTCGGTCAGCTCGCGGCGCACGTGCGGGAAGTCGGTGACCCGCCGGCCGTAGAGGATCCGCTGATGGGCGTGGGTGACCGCCTCGTACATGGCGTGCTCGCAGATGCCGATGGAGGCGGTGCAGAGGTTGAACTTGCCGACGTTGACGGTGTTGAGCGCGGCGTCGAAGGCGGCCGGGCCGGTGTGCAGCACATCCTCGGCGCGCACCGGGTAGTCCTCCAGGCGGAACTCGCTGACGTACATCTGCGCGTTGACCACGTTGCGGACCAGCCGGTACGCGGGGTGCCGGCTGTCGGCGGCGAAGAAGACGTATCCCTCGGGGCCCTCGACGTCGGCGCGGCGGCCGAAGACGGACACCAGGCCCGCGACGTTGCCGTTGCCGATGTAGTACTTGCCGCCGGTGGCCCGGAAGCTGCCGTCCCCGTCGGGGGTGAGCAGCAGGTCGGTGGAGTAGATGTCGGCGCCGTGCGGCCGCTCGGAGAGGCCGAACGCCATGACGTGCCCCTCGTCGAGCAGCGCGGCGGCGCGGGCCCGGGCGGCGGCGTTGCCGCTCTGCCAGACCGGCCCGAGGCCGAGCACGGTGACCTGCCACGTGTACCAGTAGCCGAGGCCGTAGAAGCCGAGGATCTCGCTGAGCGCCGCGTTGCGGGCGGTGTCCCAGCGCTTGTCCGGGTCGCCGCCGCCGTCCGCGGCCGGGGTGAGGAAGGTGGCGAAGAGCCCCTCCTTGGCGGCGAAGTCGAGGAAGTCGGCGTACCACTCGTGGTGGTTGTAGCTGTCCACCAGGGCCCGCTTGCCCCGGGACTCGAACCAGTCGATCGTGGCGCGCAGCAGCCGCCGGGAGGTCTCGTCGAGGTGGGCGGGGTCGTAGCGGTGCGGGTGGAACAGCAGCGGGTCGGTCACGGGGTCGCCTTCCTACCGGTTGTGGCGGGGTCGAGGTGGCGCAGGGTGTCGAGGACGTCGTCGAGCCAGGCCAGCACCATCCGCTCGTACGCGATGCCGCCGCGCAGGACGACGTGCTGGAGGGCCGCGCGGGCGTCCGCGGCGTCGGGGTCGGAAAAGTCGCGGCGCTCGCCGGCCAGGTAGCCGGCGAGGGTGGCCGCGTGGTCGGCGCGGTAGCGCTCGACCTCGGCGACCAGGGCGGCGCGGCCGGCCGCGTCGTCGAACGCGGCGCCGCGGATCTTGACGGCCAGCTCGTGCCGGACGGCCTCCGGCTGCACCGGGGCGCGCAGCCAGGTGACCAGGGCGGATCGGCCGGTGGGGGTGACCGTCCAGAGCTTCTTGTCCGGCAGCCCCTCCTGGCCGACCTCCTCGGCGGTGAGCCAGTCGTCGTGCTCCATCCGCTTGAGGACGCGATAGATCTGCTGGTGGGTGGCGGTCCAGAAGCGGCCGATCGAGCGGTCGAAGCGCCGGGCCAGCTCGTAGCCGGAAGCGGGCTGCTCCAGGAGCGAGACGAGGATGGCGTGCTCCAGCGACATGCCGGCCATCTTGCTATGCAACGAGTTGCATAGCAAGACTTGAGCTTCGGTCAGCCGCGGCCCAGCCGGGCGGCCAACTCGACGCGCAGCCGGTCCACACCCTCGCCGGTCAGCGCCGACACCGGCACGGCCTCGGGACAGGCGCGGCAGAGCGCGTCCACCCACTCCGGAGGCGCCACGTCGATCTTGTTGAGCACCAGCAGCTCGGGCACGTCCCCGGCGCCGATCTCGTGCAGCACGCCGTGCACGGTGGTGATCTGCTCCAGCGCGTCCGGCGCGGCGGCGTCCACCACGTGCAGCACCAGGTCGCTGCCGCTCACCTCCTCCAGCGTCGAGCGGAACGCGTCGACCAACTGGTGGGGCAGGTGCCGGACGAACCCGACCGTGTCGGTGACCGTGTAGGTGAGGTCGCCGGTCGAGATCCGCCGCACCGTCGGGTCGAGCGTGGCGAAGAGCACGTCCTGGACCTGCGCGTCGGCCCCGGTGAGGCGGTTGAGCAGGGCGGACTTACCGGCGTTCGTGTAGCCCGTGATGGCCACCGAGGGCACCCGGTTGCGGGCCCGCCGGCCGCGGTTGCGCTCCCGCCGCCGGGCCAGCTCGCGCACGTTGCCCCGCAACCGGGTGGCCCGCTGCCGCAGCCGGCGGCGCTGGGTCTCCAGCTTCATTTCGCCGGGGCCGCGGACGCCCATGCCGGCGCCGCCGGCCATCCGACCACCACCCACCCGCGACAGCGCGCGGCCGTCGCCGCGCAGCCGGGGCAGCTGGTACGCGATCTGCGCCAGCTCCACCTGCACCCGGCCCTCGCTCGTGCGGGCGTGCTCGGCGAAGATGTCCAGGATCAGCGCGGTCCGGTCGACCACCCGCACGCCGGTGCGTTCCTCAAGGTTGCGCACCTGACCGGGGCTCAGCTCACCGTCGGCGATCACCACGTCGGCCCGGGTCCGCTCGGCCACCGCGGCAAGCTCGTCCACCTTGCCGGAGCCGACGTACGTGGCCGGGTCGGGCCGGGTCCGGTTCTGCACCACCGACTCGGCGACGGCCAGCCCGTCGGTGTCGGCCAGGCGGCTCAGCTCGGCCAGCGAGGTCTCGCTCCCCGGCCCGCTGCCGTCCCCGTCCTCGGGGTGCACCGCCACCAGGACGGCGGTCGGCCGCCGCCCCGACGTCGCGGCGCCCGCGCCCATCAACCACGTGCCGGCCATCGCCCACCTCGCTCGTCCGCCTGGGTTCGAGCTACCCGCGGAGCGCCCGACCATGCGACGCGGGCGGGCCGGGCGGCGGTCAGATGATGAGGTGGGTCCAGTAGGTCAGCCAGACGGCGAACAGCGCGCCCTGGAGCAGCGCCAGCCCGGCCGTGAGCCAGCCGTCGAGGCCGGGCCGGCGGGCCCAGCGGGCCAGCACCAGCGCCACCGGGAACGCGGCCAGCAGGTAGCGCAGCAGGCTCTTGTACACCGGCGGCCCCATCGACAGCGGCACGAGCACCACGATCACGGTGTAGACCAGGTACGGCCAGTCGGCCCGCCGGCGCAGCCCGACGACCGCCACGACCAGCATCGCCACGGCGATCCAGACCCGGAACGCGTTGGCCGAGTTGTCGCCGACCAGCGCCGACCCGGCCACCCCGAGCGGGTTCTGCACCCGGATCCCCCAGCCCTTCTCCTGGGCGTGCTGGTAGGCGAACCAGTCGCCGCTCTGCCAGCGACAGAACGCCATGAAGGTCAGCCAGCCGGCCGGCACCAGCAGCAGCGGCCAGCCCAACCGCAGGTAGCGCGCGAGGCTTCGCGGGTCGAGGCGCCAGCCGTGCTGGCGCAGCAGCACCAGGGCCAGCGGGATCACCACCACGAAGCCGACCGAGCGGCTCATCGCCAGGAAGTAGCCGACGATCCCGACCACCAGCCACCGGCGCTGCTCGGCGTACCAGAACGCGGCCAGGGCGAGGCAGACGAAGAGCGACTCGGTCAGCGCCGCCTGGAACAGGAACGCCGTCGGCAGGAGCAGCAGGTACCGCACGGCCCGCCGGCCGTCCGCGCCGGCCGCGTCCGGGTCGTCGGCGCCGAGCAGCCGGGCCCCCAGCCGGTACGCGAACCAGAGCTGGAACAGCAGCGCCACGTTGGCGACCACCAGCAGCGCCCAGGCGGTGTGCCCACCGAGAAGCGGCGCGAGGGGCCGGGCCAGGAACGGGTAGAGCAGCGGGAAGCCGAAGTCGTTCCACGGCCGGTCCAGCGGCAGCCGGGCCAGGTGGTCGTAGAGGAACGAGTCCCAGGCGAACCAGAGCGAGAACCAGCGGTGGGACGAGATGTGGTCCTGCTGGGTCCGCATCATCGCCTCGTCGGCGGGCGGCGCGCCCGGCACCCCGTCCCACGCGGTCAGCACCAGCACGCCGACCAGGCTGAGCACGACCTTCGTGCCGACGAAGACGGCGACCACGAAGCCCCAGGGCGCGGGGATCCCCGCGGCCAGCCGCCGGCCCGCCGAGGCCAGCCGGGCGCGTGCGTCCGGCCGCAGGTCCGGACCGGGTACGTCCGCCGTCCCGGCCCGCCGCTCGTCCGCCATCCCGCTCCCACCGGTCGCCCCGCGACCGACCCCCGGACCGGGAAACCGTCCGCGCTTCCCCGCTGCGCCCCGGTTCACACCCGCCCGACCCTAACGGGTGACCTGCGGCGGCGGATCGCCGCCGCAGGTGAGTCGGCGGCCAGGACGGGTAAGGGCGCTGCCTCATCGGCAGGCTGGCAGCGGGGGGCGCGGACGGCATGGGTGACGGCAACGGGACCGTGGTCATCGGGGCGGGGCCCGCGGGGCTGACCGCCGCGTACGAGCTGCTGCGTCACGGCGAGCCGGTCCGGGTCTACGAGGCCGACGGCGTGGTCGGCGGGATCAGCCGCACCGTGGAGCGGGACGGCTGGCGCTTCGACATCGGCGGGCACCGGTTCTTCACGAAGGTCTCCCGGGTGGAGGACTTCTGGCACGAGATCCTGCCCGACGAGGACTTCCTGCTCCGGCCCCGGATGAGCCGGATCTACTACCGGGGCGCGCTCTACGACTACCCGCTCAACGCGAGCAACGCCCTGCGCAACCTCGGCCTGCTGGAGGCGCTGCGCTGCGTCGGGTCGTACGGGCGGGCCCGGCTGCGCCCGCCGAAGGACCAGTCGCACTTCGAGGGATGGGTGTCGGCCCGGTTCGGCTGGCGGCTCTACTCGATCTTCTTCAAGACCTACACGGAGAAGGTCTGGGGGATGCCGGCCGACCGGTTGCAGGCCGACTGGGCCGCCCAGCGGATCAAGAACCTGTCGCTCTCCACCGCGGTGCTCAACGCGCTGCTGCCCAAGCGCAACCGCAAGGACGTGACCAGCCTCATCGAGGAGTTCCAGTACCCGAAGCACGGCCCCGGGATGATGTGGGAACGCTGCACCGAGGAAGTGGAGAAGCGCGGCGCCACGGTGCGCACCAACACCTGGGTGACCGAGGTGCACCGGGACCCGGCGCGGCGGCGGGCCACCGCCGTCACGGTGGCCGACGCCGACGGCGAGCACACCGAGCCGGCCGACCACGTGATCTCCTCGATGCCGATCTCCGCGCTGGTGCGCGCCATGCGCCCCGAGGCCCCCGCCGAGGTGCGGGCCGCCGCCGACGACCTGCGGTACCGGGACTTCCTGACCGTCGCGCTGGTGGTGCCCGAGGAGTTCTCCTTCCCGGACAACTGGATCTACGTGCACGACCCGGCCGCCAAGGTGGGCCGGATCCAGAACTTCGGCTCCTGGTCGCCGCACCTGGTCAAGGACGGGCGGACCTGCCTGGGGCTGGAGTACTTCGTGTTCGAGGACGACGAGATGTGGCGGACCCCGGACGCGGACCTGGTCGCCTTCGCCACCGCCGAACTGGAGCGGCTGGGCCTGGTCCGGCCCGGCTGCGTGGAGGCCGGCTACGTGGTCCGGATGCCGAAGGCGTACCCGGTCTACGACGAGCGCTACCAGCACAACGTGGACGTGATCCGCGGCTGGCTGGCCCGCGAGGTGCCGAACGTGCACCCGGTGGGGCGCAACGGGATGCACCGCTACAACAACGCCGACCACTCGATGCTCACCGCGATGCTGGCCGCCGAGAACATCGCCCACGACGCCGGCCACGACGTCTGGACGGTCAACGTCGAGCAGGACTACCACGAGCACCGGACGCCGTCGCGGCACGGCACCGGGCGGGACGCGCCGGTCATGCCGGCCCGCCGGTAAGGTCCGGGCGTGAGCGTGGTCATAACGGCTGGACGGCCGGGGCCGGCCTCCTGCTAGCCTTCTCGGCAGGTCATGAGCGCCAGCGCCAAGCCCCGGCTCGCTGGCCGGCAACCCTCCTCCGCGGTGGGGTGCCCCGGGTGAGGACCAGGCACCGGCAGCCGCCCGGTGCAAGCGTGGCCTGGTACCCAGGTCATCACCGACCCGAGGGAACCATGTCTGCTCAGCTCCGCACCCCGCCCGCCGACGGCATCGCCTATCCGGCGCGTTTCGCGCTGGTCAAGCGGCGGCACGTCGACCTCATGCGGGTGTGCAGCGACGCCTGTCGCCGCCCCGACGCGCGCTGAGCGCCACTCCCCCACTTCCGCACCATCCCTTCCGGCCCGCCCGATTCGGGGCGCGCCGTCGGCGGCGTGCGCCCATGCCGCCTGAGACCCTGGAGACTCCTGTGCGATTCCGTACCGCCCTGACCCGCGCCGCCGCGCTCGGCGCCGCCGCCGTGCTCGCCGCCACCGCCCTCACCGCCTGCGGCGACGACGGCGCCACCAGCGAGGCCGCCAACCCGTACGGCCTGCTCCAGGCCGGCGTGCTGCGGGCCGGCACGCTCACCGACGCCCCGCCGAACGTCTACCTGAAGGACGGCAAGTTCACCGGCTTCGACAACGACCTGCTCACCGCGGTCGCCGCGAAGGCCGGCCTGAAGGTGGAGTTCGTGGGCACCGACTTCTCCGCCCTGCTCGCCCAGGTCAACAACCACAAGTTCGACGTGGGCAGCTCCTCCATCACCATCACCGAGGCCCGGAAGAAGACCGTCGACTTCGGCAACGGCTACGACTTCGGCTACTTCGGGCTGGACGTGCCCGCCGGTTCCCCGATCACCGGCTTCGACCAGCTCACCGGCAAGCGGGTGGTGGTCGTGCAGGGCACCGTGCAGGACGACTACGCCACCCGGGAGAACCTGAACCCGGTCCGGGTGCCGGACTACAACGGCGCGATCAACCAGCTCAAGGCCGGCACCGCCGACGCCTGGATCGCCCCGGCCGAGATCGGCGACACATCCGCCGCGGACAGCAAGGGCAAGATCACGGTCGCCGCGAAGCAGCTCAGCCCCGCCCCGACCGCGTACGCGGTGGCCAAGGGCAACGACAAGCTGCGCGAGGCGCTGGACAAGGCCCTCGACGAGGTGATCGCCGACGGCACCTGGAGCAGGCTCCAGGCGCAGTACTACCCGGGTCGGCCCATCCCGGCCGACTTCAAGCCAGGCAGCGGCACGGTCGCCGTGCCGTCGCCGTCGGCGGCCTCCTGACCGGATCACGACGGAGACACCGGAACAACGGAGACGAGTGGGGCGGACGGAGACATGGATCCACTGAGCACCCTGTGGGAGACCTTCTTCGACTGGGACGCCATGCGCGAGGCGCTGCCCGAGATGCTGACCGTCGGGCTGCCCAACACGCTGATCCTGGCGGTCTCCGCCGCCCTGCTCGGCTCGGTGCTGGGCATGCTGCTGGCCGTCGCGGGCATCTCGCGTACCCGCTGGTTGCGGTGGCCGGCGCGGGTCTACACCGACGTGTTCCGCGGCCTGCCGGCGGCGGCGACCATCCTGCTCATCGGCGTCGGCCTGGCGCCGCTGGGCATGCAGGTGTGGGGTCCGAACCCGTACCCGCTGGGCGTGCTGGCGCTGTCGCTGATCGCCGCCGCCTACATCGGCGAGATCTTCCGGGCCGGCATCCAGAGCGTGGAGGCCGCCCAGCTGGAGGGGGCCCGGGCGCTCGGCTTCTCCTGGGGTGAGGCCATGCGCCTGGTGATCGTCCCGCAGGGCGTACGCCGGGTGCTGCCCGCCTGGGTCAACCAGCTCATCGCGCTGATCAAGGACTCCAGCCTGGTCTACTTCCTCGGCCTGGTGGCCAGCCAGCGCGAGCTGTTCCGGATCGGGCAGGACTACGCGGCCACCACCGGCAACGAGTCCGCGCTGCTGCTGGCCGGCCTGTTCTACCTGGTGCTGACCGTGCCGCTGACCCACGCGGTCAACTGGATCGACCGGCGGCTGCGGCAGGGCCGGGCGGTGGCCGCCCCCGACCTCGACGTCGAGCTCGACCCCGCCGGCTCGCCGGCGCCGAACGGAAAGGACCCGCGATGAGCACCGCCACCGCCAGCGCCACCGACACCTCGGTCAGCCTGGCCGTCCGCGACGTGCACCTGGCCTTCGGGCAGCACCAGGTGCTGCGCGGCGCCGACCTGGAGGTGGCCCGGGGCGGGACGGCCTGCGTGATCGGCCCGTCCGGCTCCGGCAAGTCGACGCTGCTGCGCACGATCAACCGGCTCATCGAGCCGGACCGGGGTGACGTGCTGCTGGACGGGCGCAGCGTGCTGGGCGACGACCCGGACGCGCTGCGCCAGCGGATCGGCATGGTGTTCCAGCAGTTCAACCTCTTCCCGCACATGACCGTGCTGCGCAACCTCACCCTCGCGCTGCGCAGGCTCAAGAAGCTCTCCGAGGACGAGGCGGCGCAGGTCGCCCGCGCCCAGCTCGACCTGGTCGGGCTGGCCCACAAGGCCGACTCCCGGCCGGCGCAGCTCTCCGGCGGGCAGCAGCAGCGGGTGGCCATCGCCCGCGCGCTCGCGCTGCGGCCGCAGGTGATGCTCTTCGACGAGGCCACCTCGGCGCTCGACCCCGAACTGGTCAAGGGGGTGCTCGGGGTGATGGCCGACCTCTCGGCCGCCGGCATGACCATGGTGGTGGTCACCCACGAGATGGGCTTCGCCCGCGAGGTGGCCGACACGGTGGCGTTCATGGACCGCGGCGTCGTGCTGGAGGCCGGCCCGCCGGCCGCCGTCTTCGAGGCTCCGGAACATCCGCGGCTGCGCCGCTTCCTGTCCCAGGTGCTCTGACTCCGGCGGCCCGGCCCCGTTCCCCGTCCCGGCCGCGCAGCGGTCGTCGCCGGAGTGGACGGTCCGGTTACGACGATCAACTTCCGGGGTAGGAGCAGCTACGGCCGGAGCGGAGATTCCGTGGGTGCGCCGGTCCGTCAGAGGAGGACGGCGCCGGTGCGCGAATGGTGGAAGGCCGCCGTGGGGCGGCTGCGACAGGCGTGGGTGCCGGTGGTGGAGGCCGCGCTCGCCGCGACCGTGGCCTGGCTGATCGCCGCGCGGCTGATCGGCCACCCGGACCCGTTCTTCGCGCCGAGCGCGGCGCTGATCGTGCTCGGCGAATCGCGGGGCCAGCGGGTACGGCAGACCATCGAGCTGGTGCTCGGGGTGGCCGGTGGGGTGCTCGTCGCCGACCTGGTGGTGCACGCCCTCGGCCCCGGCACGGCGACCATGCTCCTCGTCCTGCTGCTCACCCTGGGCGTCACGGTGGCGGCCGGGGCGAGCAGCACCCTGGTCATCCAGACCACCGTCTCCGCGCTCTACCTGGTGGTGGTCGCCGCGCCGAAGGGCGAGTTCACCCCGTTCCGGTTCGTCGACGCGCTGATCGGCGGGGCGGTCGCCCTCGCCGCCAGTCAGCTCGTGGTGGCCCGGGACCCACTGGCCCCGCTGGTCGCCGAGGCCCGCCGGACGTACGCCGACCTCGCCGACCTGCTCGACCGGGTGAACGCCGCGCTGGACCGCTGTGACGCCGAGGCCGCCCAGGCGGCGCTGGACCGGGCCCGGGAGGTGGACGGCTGCGTGGAACGCCTTCGGTCCGCGGTGCGGGCCTGCGCCGAGACGCTGCGGCTACGGGTCCGCCGCCGCCGTCACCTCGGCCAGCTCGAACAGGTCGAGGCCACCGCCCGGCAGCTCGACTACGCGGTACGCAACATCCGGGTGCTGGCCCGCAACGGGGTCACGCTGGCCCGGCTGCACACGGCCGTCCCCCGCGAACTGGGCGCGGCGATCCGCTCGCTCGCCGAGGCGGTACGCGCCGCCGGCGCGGCCCTGGCCACCGACCTGACCGGCCAGGCCGCCGACCGGCACGCGGGGCGCGCGGAGGAGGCCGCGCTGGCCGCGGTGCGGCTCGGCGCGAAGCTGCTGGAGTCCGACCCGCCGCTGCCCGTCGTCATGATCATCGGGCAGGTGCGGTCCACCGCCATCGACCTGCTGCGCGGTCTCGGCACCGACGACGTGGCGGTGCTCAACCGCGTCGACGAGGCGCTCGGCCTGCCGACGCCGGCATCCTGACCGGCCGCGCGTCACCGAGCTGACGGGGGTCGCGGCACACCGGTCGGGCGCGCCGTTACACCTCGCAGCGGTCGGAGAGGGCGTAGCGGGTGAGCACCACGTCGCCGATCTGGCGTACCTCGACGACCCGGGCCCGGCGACCGGAATGCCACGGGAAGCGGCCGTCCCCGACGAACCGGGGCGCCCGGCCGTCGCCCACGAAGAACGGCGCGACCACCAGGTGCAGCTCGTCGGCGACGCCGGCCGTGAGGAACTGGCAGTGCACGGTGCCCCCGCCCTCCACCATGAGCCGGCCGACGCCCCGCCCGGCCAGGTCGGCGAGGACCGCCTCGGGGGTGACCGGATCACCCGCGTCGACCACGGTGGCCACCGCGCCCACCTGCTCCCGGGTCTTCTCGGCCACGCCACCGGGGCAGTAGACCACCTTCGCCCCGTCGCCCATGGTGAAGAACCGGGCGGTCGGGTCGAGGTCGCCGCTGGCCGTGACCGTGACCTTCACCGGGCACGGCGGCAGGCCGAGCGCCACCCGCTCGGCCCGCCGCCGCTCGCTGCGCACCAGCAGCCGGGGGTCGTCGCGGCGGACCGTGGCGGCGCCCACCATGATCGCGTCACAGCCGGCCCGCACCGCGTCGATCCGGTCCAGGTCGGCGTCGTTGGAAAGCAGCAGCCGCTCCGTGGTCGCGTCGTCGATGTAGCCGTCGATCGACATGGCGCAGCTGAGCAGCACGTACGGCCGGGCGGTCACGGCACGAACGGCAGGTCGAGGGCATGGTCGGCGCGGGTCACCTTGGCGGCCAGGTAGCCCGCGTTGGCCGGGGACAGGTGCACGCCGGTGAGCACCCGGTCCACCACCGAGACGCCCAGCCGTTCCAGCTGGTCGGCCTTGTCCGGGTTGTTGCTGAGCAGGGCCACCCGGGTCACGCCCAGCGCGGCGAGCATCTGCGCGGCCACCGTGTAGTCGCGCTCGTCGGGGCCCCGGCCGAGCGCCACGTTGGCCTCGTAGGTGTCCAGGCCGCCGTCCTGCAGGGCGTACGCGTCGAGCTTGGCGTAGAGGCCGATGCCCCGGCCCTCCTGGCGCAGGTAGAGCAGGTAGCCGCCGGCCTCGGCGATCCGCTCGACCGCCTCGCGCAACTGCGGGCCGCAGTCGCAGCGCTGGCTGCCGAACACGTCCCCGGTCAGGCACTCGCTGTGCGGGCGGACCAGCGGCGGGGAGGTGTCCGGGTCCCGCCGCTCACCGAGCCCGATGGCGAGGTGCTCGCGGCCGTCGACGAGGCCGTGGAAGGAGTGCACCCGGGCGGTGGTCACGTAGCCGTCCGGGAACCGCAGGGGGACCGTCACCTGGGTCCGGACCGTCGCGGCGGGCAGAGTTTCGTCCATGCTTCTCCTCAGTCCGGGCTGCCGGAACACCGGCAACGCACACCTCGCACCCTCACCGTAGGCGGGATCACCGACAGTCGCCGGGCTCCGGGGCCGGACGCCGGTGGATCAGCAGCACCACGGCGCCCGGCAGGCTGGCGACCAGGACCAGCGCCCCGTAGACCGTGCCGGTGGCGACGCCCTGCGCGGCGGTGAGGCCGGCCGCGGCGAACGCCCAGGCCGCGACCCCCTCGCGCGGCCCGAACCCGCCCACGTTGGTGGGCAGCCCCATGGCGAGCAGGGCCAGCAGGGTGAGCGGCACCAGCCGGGACAGCGGCGCGTCGGCGCCCGCCGTGCGCGCCGCCACCACGAAGGTGGCCAGGTGGCCGGCGACCACCACGGCGGAGGCCGCCACCACGCCCAGCCAGGTGCGCCGGGCCAGCAGCCCGGCCCGGACGTCGGCGACCGCGGTGCGTGCCGCGCGGGCCCAGCGGGACGCCCCGGAGCGGGGCACCGCCCGGGCGGCCAGTGCCAGCGCCAGCGCGACGGCCGCCAGCCCGGCGGCCACCGCCGGCAGGTACGGCCGGACCGGGGACGGCAGCGCCGCCAGCACGGCCACCGCGATGACGAGCTGGACCACCTGGCCGGCGGTGCGTTCCCAGACCACGGCGCGGACGCCCCGGGCCACGTCCCCGGCGTCCCGGCCGTGCCGGACCGCCCGGTGCACGTCGCCGAGCACCCCGCCGGGCAGGGTGGAGTTGAGGAAGACCGCGCGGTAGCAGTGCGCGACCGCGGCCCGCAGCGGCAGCCGTACGCCCAGGCCGCCGGCGACCAGCGACCAGCGCCAGGCGCAGCAGATCGTGGTGATCGCGCCGATCCCGAGCGCGGCCGCGAGCGCCGGCGCGTCGATCAGCCGCAGACCGGCCAGGAACGGGCCGGTGCCCACCGACCAGACCAGGGCGGCGAGCACGGCGAGCCCGGCGAGCGGGCGGGCCCAGGCCCAGAACGACCGGGCGGGCGCGGACGCGGCGGCCGGGACGGGCCCGGCGACGGCGGCGTGTGACAAGAGTGGTCCTCCCTCGGTCCATCTGTTGTCACGTGCCGTGGGCCGGTCCGGTTCACCCGGCGAGCAGGTCGGCGTGGTGCAGCACCACCCGCAGCCGGCCGTCCGCCGCCTCGGCGAGCCGCCGATCCCGGTACGCCCCGGCCACACCGGCCAGGTCCGGCCGCTCCTCCACGGCGGCGTCGAGCCAGCCGACCAGCCACTCCGCGGTCAGCGCGGCCTGCTCCGGTCCGAGACGCCACGGGCTGGGCCGGACCCGCACCGCCACGCCCCGGCGGCGGAAGGCCGGCACGGTGGCGTCCACGGCGTCCGGACCGAGCAGGGCGCGACCGTCGGCCGTGCGCCGCTGGTGGGCGTTGAACGCGGCCTCGAACTCGGCGTCGAGCGGGTCGGCGGGGGTGAACCGGGCCCGGCCCAGCACGGTGATCGCGAACAGCGTGGGGTGGCCGGCGCAGGCAGCCGCGATCCGTTCGACCTCCTCGGCGGTGAGCATGTCCAGCAGCGCCGAGGCGGTGACCAGGTGGGCGTCGGCCAGGTCCGCGGCGTCCAGCCGGGTGATGTCGGAGTCGCGGGTCAGCACGGTGACCGGGCTGCCGTCGGCGGCGGCGACCTCCCCGGCGGCGGCCAGCGCCAGCAGGTCGGCGTCGCGTTCGTGCAGCACCCAACGCTGCGGGCCGGGCAGGCGCGGGGCGAGCCAGCGGGCCATCGACCCGGTGCCGCTGCCCAGGTCGTGCACGATCAGCGGCCGGTCGGCGGGCAGCCCGTCGCGGACCGCGTCGAGCAGCTCCGTCGAGCGGGCGGCCGCGTCGGCGGGTTCACGCAGCCGCAGCCAGTCCGCGAAGTCGGGGGGAAGGAGCGAGGTGGTCATGCCGCTGTGGCCTCCTTGAGGGCTGCGGCCAGCCGGTCCCCGGTGACCGGCCAGCCGGTGAGGGTGTCCCGCCGCTGCCGGGCGGCGCGGCGCAGCCGGTCCCGCAGGTCCGGCTCGGTGAGCCAGCGGCGCAGCGCGCCGGCCAGCGCGGCCGGGTCCGCCGGGGGCACCAGCAGGCCGGGCCGGTCGCCGTCCGGGGCGCGCCCGAGCGTCCCGGGCAGGCCGCCGGTGTCGCTGGCCAGCACCGGTACGCCCCGCGCCAGCGCCTCGGTCACCACCATCCCGTAGGTCTCCCGGCGCGACGGCAGCACCAGCAGGTCGGCGGCGGCGTACGCGGCGGCCAGGTCGGCGCCGGTGCACGGGCCGGCCAGTCGGACCCGGTCGGCGAGGCCGGCGCCGGCGAGCCGCCGGCGCAGCCGCGCGACGAAGTCCGGGGCGCGGGTGAGCGGGCCGACCAGGTCGCACGTCCAGGGCAGGTCGGCGACCCGGGCCAGGGCGGCCGCGAGCACGTCGTGCCCCTTGAGCGGGGTGACCGCCGCGACGCAGAGCAGCCGGGCCCCGTCCGGCGAGCCGGGGGCGACCGGCGCCGGGTCGACCCCGGGCGGGGCGACCGACACCCGCCCGGCGGCGAGCCGGTAGCGATCGAGCAGCCGGCGGCGGGTCCACTCGCTGGTGGTGACGACAGCCGTCGCCGCGGCGAGGGCCCGGCCCTCGACCTCGTCCTCCAGCGGCAGGTGCACGAGCACCACGAGGCGCAGCCGCCGGGCGTGCGCGGCCAGCACCTCGGGCACGGTCGAGGCCACCAGCCCGTCGAGCAGCACGGCCGCGCCGTCGGGCAGCGCGCTGAGCACCCCGGCCAGCGCGGCCCGGTCCGGCGGCCCCGGGTGCGGCCAGCCGCCCGGCACCGGGTGTTCCCGCACGCTCCAGCCGAGCGCGGCCAGCTCGTGACAGGCACGGCGGTCGTATCCGTTGCCGCCGCTGGGGCTCGCCGGGTCGTCGATGTCGCCCGGCAGCACCACGTGCACGACCGTCATCCGGTCACAGCGACCGCTCGTAGCTGGCCCAGGCGACGTGCGACTCGTGCAGGGTGACCGTGATCCCGGCCAGGCCGCGCGCCCCCTCGCCGAGCCGCCCGTCGTGCACCGCCTCGGCCAGCCGGTCGGCCACCGTCCGGGCCAGCACCTCGGTGGTGGTGTTCACCCCGGCGAAGTCCGGCTCGTCGTCCAGGTTGCGGTAGGTGAGGGCGCCGAGCACGGCCTTGAGCTGCTCGGTGGCCAGGCCGATGTCGACCACGATCCCGTCGGCGTCCAGCTCCGGCCGGCGGAAGGTGGCGTCGACCACGAAGGTCGCGCCGTGCAGCCGCTGGGCCGGGCCGAACACCTCGCCGCGGAAGCTGTGGGCGACCATCATGTGGTCCCGGACGGTGACGCTGAACACGAGATCACTCCTCGTCGTAGGTGATGAGGTGGCAGAGCGCGGGGAGCCGGCCCGAGGCGAGCCGGTCCAGCACGTCGGGCAGGTCGGCGAAGCGGGACCGGCCGGTGAGCAGGGCGTCGAACGCCGGGTCGGCGAGCAGGTCCAGGGCCACCGCGAGCCGGTCGGCGTAGCTGCGGTCGGCGCGCCGGGGCGACACCGTGCCGACCTGGCTGCTGCGGATGCCCAGCCGCTTCGAGTGGAACGCCCCGCCCAGGGCAAGGGTGACCGGGCGGTCGCCGTACCAGCTCAGCTCCAGCACGGTGCGGTCCGGGCGGAGCAGCTCCAGGGCGCGTTGCAGCCCCTCGGCGGTGGCGCTGGCGTGCACCACGAGGTCCCGGTCGCCGGCCGCGTCGGCGGGCAGCGCGAAGTCGACGCCGAGCGCCGCGGCCACCGCCGCCCGGGCCGGGTCGGCGTCGACCAGCTCGACGCGGACCCCGGGGAAACGGGCCAGCACGGCGGCCACGCAGCAGCCGACCATGCCGCCGCCGACCACGGTGACCCGGTCGCCGACCAGCGGCGCGGCGTCCCAGAGCGCGTTCACCGCGGTCTCCACGGTGCCGGCCAGCACCGCGCGGGCCGCCGGCACCTGATCGGGTACGACCACCACGGCGTCGGCCGGCACGACGTACGCGGTCTGGTGCGGGTGCAGGCAGAAGACGGTACGCCCGCGCAGCTCCGCCGGCCCGGCCTCGACGGTGCCGACGCTCAGGTAGCCGTACTTCACCGGGGCCGGGAAGTCGCCCTCCTGGAACGGGGCGCGCATGGCGGCGTGCTGGTCGGCGGGGACCCGGCCGGTGAAGACCAGGGTCTCGGTGCCCCGGCTGACGCCGGAGTAGCGGGCGCGGACCAGCACCTCGCCGGGGCCGGGCGGAGCGAGCGCGACCGGGCGGAGCTCACCCTCGCCGGGGGCGCGGAGCCAGAAGGCGCGAGCCTCACCGGTCACGAATTCTCCTCTTTTCCGCATCCGGACCGAACCGGACGGCCGAATTTCCCGTGATGACTGACAGGGTTGTCGATCATAGACACGGAGGCAGGGTGTCCACGGTTCGAAATGGCCCGTTGGTCGGGTTGATCGTGCAGTTCGTCCTGCTGGCCGGGCTCGCCGGCACGGTGGGCCTCGGCGTGGCGGGCTGGCTGGCCGGCCTCGCGTACGCCGGGGTGGTCTGCGGGCTGCTCCGGCGCGGCCTGCGGGCGGCCGGCGCGGACCGGCTCGGCCCGGCCGACCGGGTGACGCTGGCCCGGGCGCTGCTGGTCGGCGGGGTGCTCGCCCTGGTCGTCGACGGCGGGCCGGCGCCGGTGGCCGTGCTGGTCCCGCTCACCGCGGTGGCGCTGGCGCTGGACGCGGTGGACGGCCAGGTGGCCCGGCGCACCGGCACGGTGAGCGCGCTGGGCGCCCGCTTCGACATGGAGGTCGACTCCTTCCTGCTCCTGGTGCTCAGCGTGCACCTCGCCCCGTCGGTCGGTGCCTGGGTGCTGGTCATCGGCGGGATGCGGTACGCCTTCGTGGCGGCGAGCTGGCCGCTGCCCTGGATGAGCGGCACGCTGCCGCCCCGGTTCTGGCGGAAGGTGGTCGCGGCGACGCAGGGCGTGGTGCTCGCGGTGGCGGCGAGCGGCCTGCTGCCGCCGGCGGCCACCGGGGCGCTGGTCGCCGGCGCGCTGGTCCTGCTGGTCGAGTCGTTCGCCCGCGACGTCACCTGGCTGTGGCGGCGCCGCCCGGTCGCCCCGGGGGCCCGGCCCGTCCCGGCCGTCGAGCTCGTCCCGGCGGCGGCCGCCGCCACCCCCACCTCGACCACGCTGCCCGCGCCGGGCGTCCGACCCGTGGTGGCCGCGCCGGGCGTCCTGGGCGGCGGATCCGCGCTGGGCCTCGGGCCCGGCGCGGGCGCCGTCCCGTCCTGGACCGCCGGCACCGGTCCGGCCGACCTGCCGGCCCGGGTGCCCGGTCCCGCGGTGGCCGGCCCGGTGCGGTGGGCGCCCGCCGGCGCGGGCGCTCCCGGCGCACCGCCGGCGCACCCGCCCGCGCGTCCGGTGCCGGTGGCCGTCCGGATCGTCGCCCACCAGCCGGCCTGACCCCTCCCTCCCCTCGCCGAAGGACCCCCGCCGTGGCACTGCGCATCCGTCTCCGCCGGCCGGCCGGACCGGCCACCCCCGCCCTGGACACCGAGGCTTCCCCGCCGACACCGGGCGAGGACGCCGCGCCACCCGGCGACGCGGCGCTGCCCGCCGGTCCGACGCGGCGCGCCTCGCCGACCCGTCGGGCCGCCGCCGGGGTCCTCACCGGGCTGGCCGCGCTGCTGGTGGTGGCGGCGCTGGTCGCACCGGACCGGCTGGCCCAGGCCGGGCCGGAGGCGGTGCTGCGGATCCCGGTGGAGGCCCTGGTCGCGGTGGCGCTGCTGCTCGTCCTGCCGGACCGGGCCCGCCGGCCGGCCGCCGTGGCGCTCGGCCTGGTGCTGGGCCTGCTGACCGTGGTCAAGATGCTGGACACGGGGTTCTTCGTGGCCCGGGACCGTCCGTTCGACGTGCTGCTCGACTGGAGGCTGTTCGACGACGGCTACGGCTACCTGGCCGACTCGGCCGGGCGGGCCACCGCCGTCGCCGCGGCGGTCGGAGTGGTGCTGCTGGTGGCCGGCCTGCCGGTGCTCGTGGCGCTCGCGGCGCGGCGGCTGACCCGGCTCGTGGCGCGGCACCGCACCGGCGCGGCGCGGGTGGTCGCCGCGCTGGCCGTGCTGTGGCTGGGCTGCGCCCTGTTCGGGGTACGCCTCGCCGCCGGCGTGCCGGTCGCCGACCGGACGGCGAGCACCCTGGTGGCGTCGCACGTCGGCCAGGTGCGGGCCGGCCTGCGCGACCGGGCCGCGTTCGCCGGGGAGCTGACGGCCGACGCCTACCGGGACGTGTCCGGCGACCGGCTGCTGACCGGGCTGCGCGGCAAGGACGTGCTGGTCACCTTCGTGGAGAGCTACGGCCGGGACGCCGTGGAGGACCCGGCGCTCGCGCCGGGCGTGAACGCGGTGCTCGACGACGGCTACCGCCGGCTGCGGGCGGCCGGCTACGACGCCCGCAGCGGCTTCCTCACCTCGCCCACCTTCGGCGGCGGCAGCTGGCTGGCGCACGCCACCCTGCTCTCCGGGCTGTGGATCGACAACGACCAGCGGCACCGGGACCTGCTGGCCGGTGACCGGCTCACCCTGGGCGGCGCGTTCCACCGGGCCGGGTGGCAGACCGTCGGCGTGTTCCCCGCCGCCACCCAGCCCTGGCCGGAGGGGAAGTTCTTCGGCTACGACCGGTACTACGACGCCGAGAAGCTGGCCTATCAGGGCCCGAAGTTCAGCTACGCGCCGATGCCCGACCAGTACACCCTGGCCACCTTCCAGCGGCTGGAGCGGGACCGCCCGCACGCCCCGCTGATGGCGGAGATCCCGCTGGTGTCCAGCCACTCCCCCTGGTCGGCCATCCCGAAGCCGGTGCCCTGGGCCGCGGTCGGCGACGGCACCATCTTCCACACGGCGTCCACGAGCACCGCGGGCAACCGGGACATCGGGCAACGGGACGCCGCCCAGGTCCGCGCCGACTACGCGCACTCCATCGAGTACAGCCTCGGCACCCTGGTGTCGTACGTGCTGACCTCCGGCGGGGACAACCTGGTGCTGGTCGTGCTCGGCGACCACCAGCCGGCGGCCTCGGTGACCGGCGAGGGCGCCGGTCACGACGTGCCGATCACCATCGTGGCGAAGGACCCGGCCGTGCTGGACCGGGTCGCCGACTGGGGCTGGCAGGACGGGCTGCGCCCCGGCCCGCAGGCGCCGGTGTGGCGGATGGACGCCTTCCGGGACCGCTTCCTCGCCGCCTTCTCCCCCGAGCACTGAGGCCGCGCCCCGGACCGGCTCAGGCCGCCCGGCGCCGGTCGCGGGCGGTCCGGCCGCGGGTTTCGCGGAACTCGGCGCGCCGCGTGCCGCCGCGGGCCAGCCGCATCGCCCGGCGGGCGTTGTCCATCGGCTCGCAGGGCGCGCTCCGCCCGGCGCACAGCAGGCTGGTGCAGCGCCCCGCCGCGTCGGGCTGGTGCGCGGCGGCCACGTCGTACGCCGTCCGCCAGAGCAGCGGGTCGGTGACGTCGTCCGGCAGGTCGACGTCCTGGCTGGACCGGAACCGTGTCGTCTCGGGCACCCCGTTCCCCCTTCGTGATCGCTCTCCCTGTTCAGTGACCGGCCGGGCCGGCGTCAAACCTCCCACCGGCCGGGACGGAGCGACCAGCGGCGTGCGTCACGCCGGGTACGCGCGGGTCTCCGCGGCCTTGACCGCCGCCCAGACCGGCTGGCCGGGGCGCAGCCCGAGGTGGGCGGCCGCGGCGGGGGTGACGTCGGCGGCCACGTCGACCGGCCCGGCGAGCTGCACCCGCAGGTTGTCGCCGTGCCGCTGCACCCCGGTGACGGTGGCCGGCCAGACGTTGCGGGGGCTGCCGTCCGGGCGGGCCCGGTGCAGCGCGACGGCGGCCGGCGGGAACGCGACGAACGCCTCTCCCCGTACGGTGTCCGCCGTGGTGAGGGTGAGTCCGCCGACCGTGACGGCGTGCCCGTCGGCCTGCCCGCGGTGCAGGTTGAGCCCGACCAGCCGGGCCACGTAGTCGGTGCGGGGGCGGGCCGTGACGCTCGCCGCGTCGCCCTCCTGGACCACCTGCCCCCGCTCGACGATGACCAGCCGGTCGGCGAGCACCAGGGCGTCCAGGGGGTCGTGGGTGACCAGCAGGGTGGCGCCGGGGTGCGCGCCGAGGTGGCGCTGGAGTTCGGCGCGGGTGTCGAGCCGGGTCCCGGCGTCGAGCGCGGCGAGCGGCTCGTCGAGCAGCAGGAGGGTGGGCTCGACGGCGAGCGCGCGGGCCAGGGCGACCCGCTGGGCCTGCCCGCCGGAGAGCTGGCGTGGCTTGTGCCGGGCCTGCCCGCCCAGGCCGACCCGGTCCAGCCAGCCCTGCGCCCGGGCCCGGGCGGCCCGCCGGTCGGCGCCGCGGCGGCGCGGCCCGAACGCCACGTTGTCGAGCGCGCTGAGGTGCGGGAAGAGCAGGTAGTCCTGGAACACCACGCCCACCGGGCGCCGCTCGGGCGGCGTCCACACCCGCCGGTCGGGGCGGTCGAGGTCGACGCCGCCGAGGGTGAGGTGCCCGGCGCCGAGCGGGTGCAGCCCGGCGAGGGCCCGCAGCGCGGTGGTCTTGCCGGCCCCGTTCGGGCCGAGCAGCGCCACCACCTCCCCGGCGCCGATGCGCAGCCGGACGTCGAGGTGGAACGCGCCCCGGTCGGCGACCAGGTGTGCGTCGAGCAGAGGCGGGGCCGTCACGTCACACCGACCCAGCGGTCGCGCAGCCCGGCCAGGATGGCCACGGAGACGGTGAGCAGGATGAGGCTGAGCACGATGGCGGCCTGCACGTCGGTCTCCAGCGCCAGGTAGACGGCGAGCGGCATGGTCTGCGTCCGGCCCGGATAGTTGCCGGCGAAGGTGATGGTGGCGCCGAACTCGCCGAGCGCGCGGGCCCAGCAGAGCACCGCGCCGGCCGCCACCCCGGGGGCGACCAGCGGCAGGGTGACCCGGGTGAAGGTGGTCCAGCGCCCGGCGCCGAGGGTGGCCGCCGCCTCCTCGTAGCGGGGGTCGGCGCCGCGCAGCGCGCCCTCGACGGCGATGACGAGGAAGGGCATGGCCACGAAGGCCTCGGCCAGCACCACCCCGGCGGTGGTGAACGGGAGGCTCACCCCGAAGGTGGCGTCCAGCCAGGACCCGAGCAGCCCGCGCCGGCCGAAGACCAGCAGCAGCGCCACCCCGCCGACCACCGGCGGCAGCACCAGCGGCACGGTGACCAGCGCGCGGACCAGCCGCCGGCCGCGGAACTCGACCCGGGCCAGGAGCCAGGCCAGGGGTACGCCGAGCGCGACGCAGAGCAGCGTGGCGGCGGTGGCGGTTTCCAGCGACAGCCGCAGCGCGGTGAGCACGCCGGGCTGGGCGAGCCGCCGGGGCAGCGTGGTCCAGGGTGCCCGGACCAGCAGCCCGGCCAGCGGCAGGACGAGGAAGAGCAGGCCGAGCCCGGCGGGGAGCAGCAGGGCCAGGGGCACCCGCTGCCGGCGGCGCGGGGGTCGCGTCACCGGCTCGGCGGGGCCTGGAACCCGGCGGCGGTGAGCACGGCCAGGCCGGTGGCGGAGCGGACGTAGTCGACAAAGGCGCGGGCCCCGGCCGGGTTGGCGGCGTGCGTGAGGACCGCGACGGGGTAGTCGTTGACCGCCCGGGCCGACTCGGGGAACTCGACGGCGTCCAGTTCGGCGGCGCCCCGCACGTCGGTGCGGTAGACCAGCGCCGCGTCGACCTCGCCCAGCTTCACCTTCGCGAGGGCGCCCTTGACGTCCTGTTCGAGGGTGGCCGGGGTGAGCCGCACGCCGGCCGCGGCGAGGGCGGTCCGCGCCGCCGCGCCGCACGGCACCTGCTCGGCGCAGAGCGCCACCTTCACCCCGGGCCGGGCCAGGTCGGCCAGGCCGGCGACCCGGTCCGGGTTGCCCTTGGGTACGGCGATGACGAGCTGGTTGCGGACCAGGACGGCCGGTGTCCCGGCGGCGTCGCCCGCGTCGGTGACGGTCTTCATGGTGGCCGGCGAGGCGGCCGCGAACACGTCGGCCGGCGCGCCCTGGGTGATCTGGGTGGCCAGCGCCGAGCTGCCGGCGAAGTTGAAGACGACCCGGGTGTCGGGGTGGGCGGCCTCGTAGTCCTTACCGAGCTTCGTGAAGGACCCGGTGAGCGAGGCGGCGGCGAAGACGGTCACCGTGCCGCCCGTGCCGGCGGCCGGGTCGTCGCCGGCGCCGCAGCCGGCGGCGCCCAGGGTCAGCGCGGCCAGCCCGGCCACGGCGGCGCGTTTCCACCGTGCGGTCACGGGCTGGTCCTCCCCTTCGGCGCGCGCTCCACCACGACGGTGGTCGACTTGATCACGGCGACGGCCACCGAGCCGACCTGGAGGTCGAGGTCGTCGACCGCCTCGCGGCTCATCAGCGACACGATCCGGAACGGCCCGGCCTGGATGTCGACCTGGGCCATCACGGTGTCCTTGACGACGGCCGTGACGATGCCGCGCAGCCGGTTGCGGGCCGAGGAGAGCTCGGGGTGGCCCGGTGCGCGGACGAACGCGGCCAGGTCGGCGCCGTCGAGCACCCGGTGGCCGTGCTCGTCGCGGGTGGCGGGCAACCGCCCGGCGTCGATCCAGCGGCGGACCGTGTCCGCGCTGACCCCGAGCAGTTCGGCGGCCTCGCCGATCCGGAACACCGTCACGCGGCCACCCTAGCGGCTCGCAGGTGCGGGTGTGAAGCCGCGCGGCCCCTCGCATCCACCAGGAGCGAGGGGCCGCGGGACCCGTAACTGCGGCGGTTCTAGTCGCCCGTCGGGGTGAGCCGGACCCGCCGGAGCAGCTGGGCGTTGAGCGCCACCACGATGGTGGAGGCGGACATGAGCACCGCGCCGACGGCCGGGCTGAGCGCGACGCCCGCCCAGGCCAGGACCCCGGCGGCGAGCGGGATGGCCACCACGTTGTAGCCGGCCGCCCAGGCCAGGTTCTGCCGCATCTTCCGGTACGACGCCCGGGACAGCCGGATCACGCCGGTGACCCCGCGCGGGTCGGAGCTGGCCAGCACCACCCCGGCGGACTCGATCGCCACGTCGGTGCCGGCGCCGATGGCCACGCCCACGTCGGCGCGGGCGAGAGCCGGGGCGTCGTTGACCCCGTCGCCGACCATGGCCACGGTCAGCCCGCGGGACTGGAGCTCGGTGACCGCCTTGTCCTTGTCGGCGGGCAGCACCTCGGCGAAGACCTCGTCCACGCCGGGGCGGAAGCCCAGGTCGGCGGCGACCGCCTCGGCGACCGGCCGGGCGTCCCCGGTGATCATGACGATCTTCTTCACCCCCTGCTCGCGCAGTTCGGCGATGGCCGCGCGGGCCTCGGGACGCACCTCGTCCTCCAGGGCGAACGCGCCGACCACCTCCGGGCGGCCGGCGTCGGGCAGCCGGACCAGGTGCAGCACGGCGGCGCCCCGCCGCGACCAGCCCTCCGCCGCCCGCGCCAGCTCGCCGGGGACGTCGGCGCCCAGCTCGCGCAGCAGGGCCGGGCCGCCCACCGCCCAGTCGGTGCCGTCCACCGTGGCGCGTACGCCCCGGCCGGTCAGCGAGCGGAAGTCCCGGGCGGACGCCCGCAGGCCCCGGTCCTGCGCGGCCGTGACCAGGGCCCGGGCGAGCGGGTGCTCGCTGTCCGCCTCGACCGCGCCCGCGAGGCGCAGCGCGGCGTCGTCGTCCAGCCCGCCGGTGGCGGTCACCCCGGTCAGGGTGTGCCGCCCCTTGGTGAGGGTGCCGGTCTTGTCGAACAGCACCGCGTCGACGGTGCGCATCCGCTCCAGGGCGAGCCGGTCCTTCACCAGGATGCCGGCGCGGGCCGAGAGCGCCGTGGAGAGCGCCACGACCAGCGGGATGGCCAGGCCGAGGGCGTGCGGGCAGGCGATCACCAGCACCGTCACGGTCCGGACCACGGCCTGGTCGGTGTCGCCGAGCACCAGCCAGGCCGCGAAGGTGGCCAGGCCGGCGAGGGCCGCGACGTAGAACAGCAGCGCGGCGAACCGGTCGGCGAGCGCCTGGGCGCGACCGCCGGAGGACTGGGCCTGGGCGACGAGACGGCCGATGCCGGCGAGCGCGGTGTCCTCGCCGACGGCCTCGACGCGTACCCGGAGGGCCGAGTCGGTGGCCACGGTGCCGGCGACCACCCGGTCCCCGACGGCGCGCGGCACCGGCCGGGACTCCCCCGTGATCATCGACTCGTCCAGCTCGGCCGCCCCGTCGACGATCCGGCCGTCGGCGGGGACCCGGCCGCCGGAGCGGACCAGCACCAGGTCGCCGACGCGGAGGTCGGCCACCGGCACGCGGTGCGCGGCGCCGGAGTCGTCGAGGCGTTCGGCGTCGTCGGGCAGCAGCGCGGCGAGCGCCGCGAGGGCGCCCTGGGCCTGCCCGATCGCCTTCATCTCCTGCCAGTGGCCCAGCAGCATGATGGTGACCAGGGCGGCCAGCTCCCACCAGAAGTCCAGGTCGAACAGGCCGAGGCTGGTGGCCGCCGACGCCAGGTACGCGACCGTGATCGCCATCGAGATCAGCAGCATCATGCCCGGCGCCCGGTCGCGCACCTCGCGGACGCCCCCGACCAGGAACGGCCAGCCGCCGTAGAAGAAGACGATCGTGCCGAGGGCCGGGCCGACCCAGCGGACGCCCGGGAAGTCGAGCGAGTAGCCGAGCCAGTCCATGACCATGTGGCTGGTCAGCACGATCGGCACGGTCAACGCCAGGCTCAGCCAGAACTTGCGGCGGAACTGCTCGGGGTCGTGCCCCGCGTGCTTGTCGTGGCCGTCGTGCGTGTCGTGCCCCGCGCCGTGGTGCCCGTGTTCGTGGTCCATCGAACTCCACCTCCGCCGCCACCATATACCCCTAGGGGGTATGCGCCAACTCCCGGTCCCGCCCCGGCCCGGTGGCCGGACAGCCGAGGGGCCCGCGGGTTAGCCTCGGGGGCAGGGCCGGCCCCGGGAGTGACATGAGCGAGCAGAACACCCAGACGGTGCTGCCGGCGGCGTTCTTCGGGCACGGCAACCCGATGAACGCCCTCGAGGTCAACCGCTACAGCGCCGCCTGGCGGGAGTTCGGCCGGTCGGTGCCCCGGCCCCGCGCCATCCTGGTGGTCTCCGCGCACTGGTACATCGGCGCCACCGCGGTCACCGCGATGCCCCGGCCGCGCACCATCCACGACTTCTACGGCTTCCCGCAGCAACTTTTCGACGTGCGCTACCCGGCGCCCGGGCTGCCGGAGCTGGCCGAGGAGATAAGCGACGTGGTGCACCCCACCTGGGTCGGCGCCGACGTGGACTCCTGGGGCATCGACCACGGCACCTGGTCGGTGCTCACGCACGCGTTCCCCGACGCCGACATCCCGGTGGTGCAGCTGAGCATCAACGCGTTCAAGCCGTTCGACTACCACCTCGACCTCGGCGCCCGGCTCGCCCCGCTGCGCGAGCGCGGCGTGCTGGTGGTGGCCAGCGGCAACGTGGTGCACAACCTGGGCGGCGTCGACCCGCGGCTGGCCGACGAGGGCTTCGACTGGGCGCGCCGCTTCGACGACGCCGCCCGGGAGACCGTCCAGGACGCGCCGACCGAGGCGGCCCGGCTGGACGGGCACCGGGACTTCGACCTCGCGGTGCCGACGCCGGACCACTTCATCCCGCTGCTCTACCTGGCCGGGCTGGCCGGCGCCGCCGGGGACCGCCCCGACGTGCTGGTCGACGGCTACGCGTACGGGTCGCTGTCGATGACGGCGTACACCCTAGGGCTGCGCTGCGGGGGCGAGCAGCAGCCGGGCGGCGCGCCGTCGCTGCCGGGCGGGGTGCCGGCGGACTCCGCCAACATCTGAGGGCGTTCTCAGCGCTCCGGTCGGGACCCCACGCCGGAGCCGCCGACCGGCCCCTTGCCCTGCCACGGCCAGCGGCCGTCCAGTTCCACCTGGAGCGAGACGCTGAGGAACGTCCGGACCAGCACGATGAGCGCCAGCACCCCGACGCTGGTGAAGGTGGGCGACACCGCCACGGTCCGGATGATGTCGCCGGCCACCAGCAGTTCCAGGCCGAGCAGGATGGCCCGCCCCACCCCCTGCCGGTAGGACCGGTAGTGGTCGACGACCTGCCGCGTGCGCCACCAGCGCAGCGCGAAGACGACCGTGGCGACCGCGACGCCGACCGCGATGACCACCACCCCGGCCAGGTCCAGGAGCGTGCCGATGTGCTGGATGATCTCCTTCGTCGGCACCCGTCACCCCCGCGCCGCCGGTGGCGCCCCGCGCGCGCCGTCCGCAGCACCCACCCTGTCGCATCACCGCCGCCGGCGGGCCGCTTTCGTCCGAGCCCGCCCGGGCGGCGGGCTCGCCGGCATTCGCCTACCGCCGCCCGCCGCCGCGCCTAGGGTGGGACTCGGACCCGACCGTCCCGCCCCGGCGGGCGGTCACCGACGGCAGCTGGCGAGGAGCGGACGTGACGCAGCCGGAAGAGGACCAGGAGAAGAGCAAGAAGACCGACGACGTCCTGTACTCGGCGGACGGCGACCCGCACCACAACCTGGCCCAGGCGCCGCAGCCCGACGAGCACCTGACCCCGCGGTACGAGCACGACGGCGAGTCGGAGCCCGTCGGCGACGAGTGAGCCCCCCGCTCAGGGTTCCGGCGACAGGCCGGTCCGGGCCGCCCGGGCATCGGCGGCGGCGCCCGGCGGGGCGTCCGGCGCCGGGACCGGCAACTGGCGGTCGTGCAGGCGGCTGAGCAGCGCCAGCGAGGTGATCGCGCCGACCAGCGCCAGGAACATGTCCCACTGGGTGTCCCAGACGTCGCCCTGGGTGGCGAGGAAGTCGTCGGCCGCCGAGCCGCCGGCCAGCGCCGCCCACCACTCGATCATCTCGAAGAGGGCGCTGAACGCCAGGCAGGCGCAGACCACCAGCGGGGCGAGCCAGCGGCTGCCGCGCAGCGGCGACCGGCGGACCAGGATCTCGCGAACCAGGATCGCCGGCACGAAGCCCTGGGCGAAGTGACCGAGCCGGTCGTACGGGTTGCGGGACAGGTGGAACGTCTCCCGCGCCCAGTCGCCGACCGGCGTGCGCGCGTAGCTGTAGTGGCCGCCGACCACGAGGATCAGCGCGTGCGCGGCGAGCAGGCAGCAGAGCAGGGTGGTCAGCGGGAATCGCCGCCAGGTGACCAGCACCAGCGGGACGCCGACGAGCACCCAGACCGTCTCCAGCAGCCAGGTGAGCCGGTCGTACGGCCGGATGCCGGAGGCCACGAGGGCGGCGACGACGAGGACCAGCAGCGCCGGTGGGACGACTGTGCGTGCTCGGGGCACCGGCGACCGCCTGTCCACGTTCCACCCGGTGCGGCCCGGCGCCGTCCGGAGAGGACGACGATAGCAACGGCGAGGGCGCCTCCCGGTGCCCCCGCCGCGCCGCTCAGTCCTGCGCCTGCCAGCGGTAGAACACGGTGGCCACCGAGTCCTGCGGGCCGTGCCACTCCTCCGGCCGGTACGGGCTGACGTAGGGCGCGAGGTCCTGCATCACCTTCGCGAAGACCGGCTTGGTGTCGTGGTTGTTCCGGGTCGCCTCGGCGGCCGACGCCTCCTGTTCGAGCAGGTGGACGTAGACGTCGTCGATCGAGTAGAGCCAGCGCCCGGTGACGCCCAGCTCGGCCGGCAGCGAGCCGGCGTCGGACTCGGCGAAGACCCGCGCCACGTCCGGTTCGGCGCCGGGCTTGATCCGCCCGACGATCACGGTCAGCGTGGTGTCCGCGGGCGGCTCCCCCTCCGGAGCCCAGTGGTAGAACTCCTTGGCCACCGAGTCGGACGGGTTCTTCCAGTACCGCGGGTACGGCGTCACGTACGGGCCGATGGCCTCGGCGATCTTCTGGAACGCGGGCAGCCCCCGGGTCTGGCCGGAGATCCTCGGGTCCTGCTCGCGCTCGATGACGTGGATGTAGAGGTCGTGGTGGGACAGCAGGATGCGCCCGATGACCCCGAGGTCCTGCGGCCGGGTGGCCTGGTCGTAGTGGCCGAAGACATCTCCGACGATCTTGTCGCTGCCGGGGACCATGTGGCAGACGATCACGTTCCGGAAGACCATGGCTGCTCCTTGGTTGGGTTCGGGTGGGCGGGTGGGAGGCTCAGGTGGCGAAGGTGACCGGCAGCTCCAGCAGGCCGCGGAACGGCGACGCGGCCGGCAGCCGGCGTACCTCGTCGAGGGGCACGCCGAGCCGCAGTCCGGGCAGCCGGCGCAGCAGCGCGGCGAGCGCGATCTGCGCCTCCATCCGAGCCAGCGAGACGCCGAGGCAGTAGTGCACGCCGTGCCCGAAGCCCAGGTGCGGGCCGCGGACCCGGCGCAGGTCCAGCCGGTCGGGGTCGGCGAAGTGGGCGGGGTCGTGGTTCGCCGCGTTGATCGCCACACCGACGATGGAGCCGCGCGGGATGCACACCCCCTCGTACTCGATGTCCTCGGTGGCGATCCGCGGGCTGGCCACGGGCAGCGGGCCGTCGAACCGGAGCAGCTCCTCGATCGCCGCCGGCAGCAGTTGGGGCGTGGCGCGCAGCATCTCGAGCTGCTCGGGGTGGGTGAGCAGGGCGAGCACCGCGTTGCCGAGGAAGTCCGCGGTGGTCTGGTGCCCGGCGAACACCAGCAGGAACGTGGTGGTCACCAGCTCCGCCTCGGAGAGCGTCCCGTCGCGGTCGACCGCGTCGATGAGCGCCCCGATGATGTCGTCCGCCGGGTCGCCGCGCTTGGCCCGCACCAGGTCCGCGAAGTAGTGGTGCAGGCGCAGCTGGGCCTCCTGCACGGCCGCCCGCTCCTCCTGGGGCGGCCGCCGGGTCGAGCCGGAGGTGCGGATCACCTGGGTCCAGTCGAGCACCCGGTCGTGGTCGGCCGGCGGCACCCCGAGCAGCTCGCAGATGACCGTCATGGGCAGCGGGATGGCGAAGTCGTGCATCAGCTCGGCCTGGCCCTGCGGGAGCATCTTGTCGATCAGGTGGTCGACGACCTGCGCCACCCGCGGCCGCAGCGCCTCGATCCGCCGCGGCGCGAACGCCTGGGACACCACCCGGCGCAGCCGGGTGTGCTCGGGCGGGTCGGAGTTGAGCATGTTGCGGTTCAACCCCTCCGAGTTCGGGCCGAAGATCCGCAGGTAATGCTGGTCGGGACCGTAGAGGTCCTTGGACAGCCGCGGGTCCGTCAGCGCCGTCCGGGCGTCGTCGAAGCGGGTGATCAGCCAGGAGTCGAAGCGCGGGGAGCTGACCGGGCACACCGGCCGGTCGTTGCGCAGCCGGGCGAAGGTCGGGTAGGGGTCGGCGGCGAACTCATCGGTGTAGAGCTCGCCCGCCGGCACGGCGTCCTCGGTCATCGGTCCTCCTCCGGTGCGCTGCCCACGCTGTGCAGCACCTGGTAGGTGTGCCGCTGCGCGGATTCACGCAGCTCGCGGATGATGCGCAGCAGCCGGTCCCGGTGCTCGCTGCGGCCGAAGGCGTCCAGCCGCTCGCGGTCCGCCCAGTCGCTGATGATCAGGTAGCTACGCGGGTCCTCGGCGTCGCGGACCAGGTCCTGGTGCAGGCAGCCGTCCAGCGTGCGGATCTCCTCGGCCGCGGTGCGCCACTCCGACTCGAAGCGCTCCTCGCAGCCCTCCCGGGTCCGCATGGCGAGCACCGTGCGCACCCGGGTCACCGGGCACCCCCGAACACCAGGTGCAGGTGCTTGCGGAGCGCGTCGGCGTCGACGGGCTGGCTGCGGAAGCCGACGTGCCCGTCCGGGCGGACCAGGTACAGCCCGGTGCCGGCCAGTCCGTAGGCGGCGCGGAACCGGCCGTCGGCGTCGCACACCGCGGGCGGGTCGAGCAGCCGCGGCTCGGCGGCGTCCGGGCTGAGCAGCAGGTACGCGTCGACCTCCCCGGCCGTCTGCCGCCGCACGTCGGCGCAGAGCTCGGCGATCGCGCCCAGCGCCGCCTCGTCGGCCGACGCGTCGGCGTAGAGCAGCAGCGTGTGCCGGGTGCCGCGGGTGAGGTCGCGCAGCCGCAGCGGGTGGCCGACGCCGCGCCGCAGCAGCCCGTCCACGTCGGGGGCGCGGTCGCCGGGGCGGGGGGCCTCGCCCAGCGCGTCCGGATCGGACACGGTTTCGCCGACCAGCGGGCTGCCCGCGTAGCTGAGCAGCATGGACATTTCCTGGAGGAACTGCCGCTTCAGGTCCTCGCGGTCCAGCTCGTCGGTGAACGCCATCCGCACGGCGCGGCCGACGATCTCCTCGCCCTCCGGCCGCCGCTCGGTCTCGTAGCTGTCCAGCAGGCCGGGCGCGGCGATCCCGCGGACCGCGAGGGCCAGCTTCCAGGCCAGGTTCCAGGCGTCCTGGATGCCGGTGTTCATGCCCTGGCCGCCGGCCGGCGGGTGCAGGTGGGCCGCGTCGCCGACCACGAACACCCGGCCGTCGCGGTAGCGGTCCACGATGCCGTGGCTGATCCGGAACACCGACGACCAGCGCAGGTTCGAGGCGCGGGTGCCGGGCGGGGCGAGATGGTTGAGGGCGGCCTGGACGTCGGCCAGGGTCGGTGCGCCCAGCTCCGCGCTGAACCCGGGCGGGGCGTCCTGCCCGCCGGTCTGCGCGAAGAACCGGGGCGGGGCCAGGGTGGCGATCCGGTACCGGCGTTCGCCGCGCAGCGGGACGCAGACCAGCATCCCGTCCATCCGGCCGTCGGTCTCGTGCAGGAACCGCAGCAGGTGCCCGTCGGGCATGTCCCAGTCCACGTCGACGTCGCCGAGCATGAACAGCTGGGGGAACCGGCCCAGCCCGCCGGTGAAGGTGAGCCCGAGCAGTTCCCGGACCCGGCTGTGCGCGCCGTCGCAGCCGACCAGGTACTTGGCGCGCACCGTCTCGGTGCCGCCGTCGGCCGTGGTGACGGTGGCCGTCACGCCGTCGTCGTCCTGGGTGAAGTCGACGAGCTCGGCGCCGCGCTGGGGGCGCACCCCGAGGGTGGCCAGCCGGGCGGTGAGGATGCGCTCGGTCTCGTACTGGGGCAGGCCGAGGTGCGCGTACGGCAGGCCGGGCAGCTCCCAGCTCATCCGGTGGGTCTCCGCCCCGTTGACGAAGACCATGTTGCCGGTGAGCCAGATGCCGGCGTCCATGGCCTCCCGGACGACGCCCTGCTCCTCCCAGATCTCCATGGTGCGGCAGTGCACGCCGATCGCCTTGTCGGCCTGGCCGGCCGGGGTGGCCAGCTTGTCGATCACCCGGCAGTCGACGCCCCGCCGGGCCAGCTCGACGGCGGCGGTCAGCCCGGCGGGCCCCGCCCCGACGACCAGTACGTCCGTTGTCCTGTGCACGTCGGCCTCCCTGCCGGTGGTGGGTTGTCGCCGGCCGCCCCCGTCGGGCACGACGTGGAACAGGCGGCGCCGGATGTCGAGAAGGAACGGCGCGATGGGCCCGGCCTGCGCGGAGGCGTGGGCCGGGTCGGCGATCCAGCGGAGGAACTCCCCCGCGCTGTTCCACTCGGCGAAGATGTGGTGCACGTCCGACCCGGGTTCACGCAGCAACTGCTCGCGCCGGTACCCGGGTATCCCGGCCATCCGCGCCCGGACCTCCGGGTAGCCGCGGTGGAACTCGGCGAGCCGGGGCGCCGGCACGGTCAGCTCGACGTCCACGTAGACCGTCGAGTCACCCGTGCCGTGCTCCCGCAGCACGGGGTAGTCGGCCGGGCCGGCCGGCTCGGTCAGCGGCCGGACCAGCTCGGCCAGCCGCGCGGCGACGGGCCCGTCCCGGTACGCCCGCAGCGCCGCCTCGTCGGCCCACTCGGTGACGACGACGAACCCGCGCGGGTCCAGCGCGTCGAGCAGCAGCTCCTGCCGGAGGTTGCCGGCCAGCCCGGCGACCTGCCCCGCGACCGTCCCCCAGGCGGACCGCACGGCGGGCTCGCAGCCCTGACGCGCGCGCAGCCGGAGCATCGTCCTGATCATGAGTCCCCTTCGACGGCCTGCGGGAGACGGTGGAGCTGCGGTGTCCGGTGCTGCCCGGGCCACCACGTCGTCGCGCTGCGACCCTGCCGGAGGCCGCGTCAACCGGCCGTCACGGGCGGCCCCCGCGACGTCCCCACCCGGTGACGCCACGGGGACGGGAGGCCGCTACGACCGGGCCGCCCGGGGCCCGGGTCTGCACTGTCCCGGTCGGACCTCCGTACCGTGGGCCGGGTGAGGATCTGGGACCGGCTCGCCGGCGCCGCCGCGGACCTCGGGTTCGCCGTCGCGTTCCTGGTCGCGTTCGCCGTCGAGGCCGTCGCCGTCGCGCAGTCCTGGGGCGCCGGCTACTGGCTGTTCGGCGGGCTCGCCGCCCTCGTGGTGGGCGGGTTCGCCCTGCTGCGCCGGTGGCACCGGGGCGGCTTGGCCGTGGCCGGTCTCGTCGCCGCGGCGGTGACCGTGCTGGTCGCCCGGCTGGCCCACCTGCCGGCGGAACCGGGCCCGGCCCTGACGCTCGCCCTGGCGGTGCTGGTCGGGGCGGCGGTGCGTACCCTTCCGCCGGTGCCGGCGGGCGCGGTGGGGGCTGCCGGCCTCGCCCTCGTGGTGGGCAGCCAGCTCGCCGCCCGTCCGTCCCCGTCCGGCATCTCCTCGGTGGCCGCACTGACCGGGCTGGCCTGGCTGGCCGCCGTCGCGGTCGGGCTCTCGCTGCGCCTGGTCGACGCCCGCAACCAGGCGACCGCCGAGCGGGTACGCCAGGACGAGCGGCTGGAGCTGGCCCGCGAGCTGCACGACGTGGTCGCCCACCACGTCACCGGCATCGTGGTGCAGGCGCAGGCCGCCCAGCTGGTCGCCGGCCGGCACCCGGAGAAGCTGCCGGCCACCCTGGCCGGGATCGAGCTGGCCGGCTCGGAGGCCCTCGCGGCGATGCGCCGGGTGGTCGGGCTGCTGCGCGACACCGCGGACGCGGCGCCCGCCTCGCCCGGCCCGGAACAGCTCGGCGCCCTGGTCGAGCGGTTCGACCGGCACGGCCCGCCGGTGCGGCTGCGCCTGGCCGAGCCGCCCGCGCAGTGGCCCCCGGAGGTGACCACCACCGTCTACCGGATCGTCCAGGAGGCACTGACCAACGTGTCCCGGCACGCCCCGCACGCCCGGTCGGTCACCGTCACCGTCGACCGGGACGCGGACGGGATCGTGGTGGAGGTGGTGGACGACGCGCCGCCGGCCCCGGCCCGGAAGGGCCACCGCGGCGGGTACGGTCTCATCGGGATGCGCGAGCGCGTCCAGACCCTCGGCGGCACGCTGCGGGCCGGTCCCCGCGCCGCCGGAGGCTGGTCCGTGCTGGCCACCCTCCCCCTCCCCTCCAGGACGGCACGATGACCATCCGGGTGCTGCTCGCCGACGACCAGGCGATGGTCCGCGGCGGCCTTCGGCTGATCCTCGAGGACCAGCCGGACATCAGCGTGGTGGCCGAGGTGTCCGACGGCGTCGACGCCGTCGCCCAGGCCCGCCGGCTGCGCCCGGACGTCTGCCTGGTTGACATCCGGATGCCCCGCCTGGACGGCATCGAGGTGACCCGGGCGCTGGCCGGCCCGGGGGTCCCCCATCCGATGCGGGTCGTCGTGGTGACCACCTTCGACCTGGACGAGTACGTCTACGGCGCGCTCCGCAACGGGGCGGTCGGGTTCATCCTGAAGGACGCCGGGCCGGCGCTGCTCGTGGAGGCGGTCCGCGCCGCGCACAACGGCGACGCGCTGGTGTCGCCGTCGGTGACCCTGCGGCTGCTCAGGCACGTGACCTCGGCCGGCGGTCCGCCCGGCGGCAACGCCGCGTCCCACCTCTCGGAGCGGGAGATCGAGGTGGTGCGGGCCATCGCGCGGGGCCGTACCAACCGGGAGATCGCGGCCGAGCTGTTCATCTCGCTGAGCACGGTCAAGAGCCACCTCTCCGGCATCCAGACCAAGCTGGGTCTGCGCAACCGGGTCGAGGTCGCCGCGTGGGCGTGGGAGAACCGCGTGGTGGAGAGCGGCTGACCGGCCCGGTCGTGGTCAGGTGTCGAGCGCGCGGACCGTACGGAGCAGGTGACCGGCCAGGTGGAGCGTGCGGCCGCCGGTCTCCGCGACCACGTCGATCTCCCTGACCTCGGTGCCGGTCCACTCCGGCCCGGCGAAGCTCGCCCGCAGCTCCTGCTCGGTCATGCCCCAGCCGTGGCCCGCCGCCGGTGACACCGCCAGCACGTAGGCGGTCGCGCCCGGGGCGGCGAGGCCCGGCAGCGACGCGAGGTAGCGGTCCATGGCGGCGCCGTAGCGGTGGAGGCTGTGCAGCAGGCCCGAGTCGAACACCGTGTCGAACGGCGCGGACGGCAGGGACAGGGCCGTGGCGTCCTGGACCTCGAAGTGCACCGCCAGGCCCTCGCGGGCGGCCTTGGCGCGGGCCTGGTCGATCGCCACGCGCGAGATGTCGACCGCCGTCACCTGGTGGCCGCGCCGGGCGAGGGCGATCGCGAGGTCGCCCGTGCCGCAACCGATGTCGAGCACCTTCGGGCCCGTGACCCCCTGGTCGAGCACCTCGGCGAGTGCCGGTTGCGGGCCGCCGATGTCCCAGGGCGGCCCGCCCGAGTCGGCGGCGTCGCGGTAGACCTCGTCGTAGTCGTGCCCGTGACCGACCTCGACGGGCTCGTCGCGGTGCGCCTCGTCGTCGCGTGCGCTCACCAGACCTCCTGGACAACGAGTTCACCGGCGGGAACGGGCTCGCCCAGCACCGTACCGCGTGGAGGGTGGCGCGCGCCTCAGGCGAAGAGGCGGGCCAGTTCGGTGCGGGAGCGCACGCCGAGCCGGTGGAAGATGTTGCGCAGGTGGTGGTCGATGGTCCGGGTGGACAGCGACATCCGGGTGGCGATCTCCCGGTTGGTGGCCCCCTCGGCGACCAGCTGGGCGATGTGCAGTTGCTGGCCGGTCAGCAGCTGCGCCGGCGGCTGTTGCGCCGACCCGACCGACTCCCCCGCCGCGCGCAGCTCCGCGCCGGCCCGCTCGGCCCAGACGGTCGCGCCGAGCAGGGTGAACGTCTCCCGCGCCCGGTGCAGGTGGGCCCGGGCGTCCCGCGGCCGGCGGGCCCGGCGCAGTTCCCGGCCGAACAGCAGCTCCGTGCGGGCCCGCTCGAACCGGTCGGTGTCGGTGGGGTGCAGCCGCAGCGCCGCGCGGAACTCCCGCTCGGCCTCGGCGCTGCCGCGGGGCGCGAGCAGCGCGTGGCAGCGGGCGGAGAGGGCCCGGCGCGACGGGCTCGCCGTGCTGCTGGCCCAGCGGTCGAAGACGGTGAGCGCCGCGGTGGGCCGCCGGCCGTCGTGGGCGGCTGCCTCGACCAGGTACGGCGTGGCCATCACCTGCACGAGGACCTGGCCGCGGCCGGTGCCGGTCCGGGCGAGCGAGGCCAGCCGGGTGGCCGCGTCGGCGTGCCGGCCGTCGACCAGGTCGAGCACGCCGAGCGCCCACTGCGCGTACGCGTAGGGGCGGCTGCCCGGGGTGGCGCCGTCGCCGATCTCGGCGATCCGGGCGAGGCTGGTGGCCCGGTCGGCCCGCACCGCGGCCAGCACGGCGAGGATGCCGAGGTGGACCCGGGCGCAGGTCCGCTGGCCGGTGGCACGGGCGACCCGCAGCCCCTCGTTCGCGGTCTCCGTCGCCGTGGCGTGCCGGCCCAGCCAGTATTCGGCGACCGCTCGCAGCTCCAGCGCCCGGGGCAGCAGGGACCGCTCGCCGCGGGCCCGGGCCAGCTCGACGGCGCGGTCGGCGAGCCGGTGCGCCGCTCCGTCCACGGCCACCAGCAGCCCGGCCACGGCGGCGCAGACCAGTGCGGCCGGGGTGAGCACCGGCCCGGTCAGCCGGCCGCCGAGGACGACGACCCGGCGCAGCGCCGGCCCGCCCCGCTCGTGGTCGCCGCGCAGGGTCGCCCCGACCCCGGCCGCGAACGTGGTCAGCAGCTCGACGTCCGGCGGGTCCCCGGGCCGGCGCAGCGCCCACGCCCGCCGCGCCACCTCCGCGTACCGGTAGTGGTCACCGGTGAGGCAGATGGCCTCGCCGGCCCGGACCAGGCCGAGCAGGGCCGCCTCCCGGTCGGCCGGCGCGACCGCCTCGGCGGCGGCGAGCAGGGTGGCGACCGCCGTGGAGGGCGCGTCGCAGCGGAGCTGGATCTCGCCGCGCAGCAGGTCGGCCGGGCCGGTCGCGGCCGGGCCGGCGGGCGGCGCGGACAGCAGCCGCCGGGCCTGGTCGGGGTGGCCGGCCGTCCAGGCGCAGCGGGCGGCGGCGACCGTGCGGGCGGCGGCGCGGGCGGGGTCGTCGCTGAGTTCGGCGGCGCGGCGCAGGGCGGCGGCCGCCTCGGTCCGGTCGTCCGCGCCGGCGGCGGCCGCCTCCAGCTCCGCGGCCAGCGCCGGGTCGGGGCCGTCGGTGGCGGCGGCGCGGTGGAGGGCCTGGCGCAGCGACCGGCCACCCGGCGCCCGGGCCAGCAGCAGATGCGCCGCGCGCCGGTCGGCCAGCGGCGCGACGGCCTCGATCATGGTCCGGGTCAGCGGGTGCGGGAAGGTCACTCCCGCCGGGCCGGCGCGCAGCAGGCCGGCGGCCACGGCCGGCGCGAGCGCCTCGACGCCCAGGCCGGCGACGCGCGCCGCACGGTCCAGCGTGGCCGGGTCCCCGTGGCGGTCGAGCGCGGCCAGCAGCAGCACCTGCCGGGTGTCCGGCGGCAGCCGGTCGAGGCGGGCGCGGTACGCGGCGCCCAGCGCGCCGTCGGCCGGCGGGGTGGCGGGCGGCGGCTCGTCCCCGTGCCACTGGCCGGGGGTGAGCGCGCCGGCGAGGTCGACCAGCGCCCGCGGGTTGCCGCCGCTCACCGCCGCCAGTTCGGCGGCCACCGCGGCCGGCGGTGGGGCGGACCGCCGGTCGGCGAGCAGGGCACGGCACTGCCGCTCGTCGAGGGGGCGCAGCCGGTGGGCGGGCAGGTCACCGGCCGCCGCCTCGCCGGCCGCGGTGAGCACGAGGGCGACCGGCAGGCGGCTCAGCCGGCGGGCCACGACGGCGAGCGTTCCGGCGGTCTGGGGGTCGCCGGCGTCGACGTCGTCCATCATGCACAGCAGCGGGCGGTCGCGGGCGGCGACGGCGAGCAGGCCGAGCACGGCGGTGGCCAGGGTCAGCCGCTGGGCGTCCGGGCAGCCGCCCCCGGTGAGCACGCGCCGCAGCACCCGCCGTTGCCGCTCGGGCAGCGACCCGGCTCGGTCGAGGACCGGGTCCAGGAGGCGTTGCAGACCCGCGTACGGCAGGGTCGCCTCGTCGGCGAGCCCGGCGCCGGCGAGGACCGCCCGCGCACCGGCGTGCTGCCGGGCGTACGCGAGCAGGGCGCTGCGACCCGAACCGGGCTCGCCGTGGAACAGCAGCGCGCCGCCGCCGGGCCCGTCGAGCAGGTCGCGGACCGCCCGGCACTCGTCGTCCCGGCCGCGCAAGGTTATTTGCACTCTGAATGCAGTAACCATGCATCCAGTTTCACCTATCGGTAACCAGTCGGAAAAGACTTTGCCCCTCGGGATCCGCCAGCAGCGCCGCCACCGTGCGGGCCATCACCGCCCGGGCCGGGCCGACGCCGAGCCCCAGCCCGTCGCGCAGCATCGACCAGGCCGACCACATGCTCGCCGCCACCAGGGCGTGCACGAGCTGCTCCCGCCCCGGGCCGGCGCGGTCCAGCTCGGCGGCGAAGAGCTGCTCGATCTCGTCGCGCACGCGGTCGATGTGCTTGCGGCGGTTGCGGTGCAACTGCGGGGAGAGTGGCTCGCGCAGCTGCGCCGCCCGGGCGGACGGCGCGATGAGGTGCAGCAACCGGGCCCGCTGCCGGCAGTAGGCCTCGACCCGCGTGGTCAGTGGCAGCGCCGGGGAGATCGGCCGCCAGGCGGCGTCCTGGCGGCGCAGCAGTTCCTCGCCGCTGGCCTCGAACAGCGTCTCCATGTCCTTGAAGTTGGTCCACAGCGCGCGCAGCGAGACCCCGGCCCGCTCGGCGATCCGGTCGCCCGTCGGGCGCAGGTCGCCTTCGCCGACGAGGGCGAGGTGGGCCTCGACGATGGCGGCCCGGGTGCGGGTGGCCCGCGCGGTCCGTCCGTCGACCCGGCCCGGGAAACCGCTGCCGCCCATCCCGCCCGCCTCCTCCACGCACGCCGAGTCTAGGGCCGCGCCGCGCGGCGGGGCGGCCGCCGTGGCGGCCGCCCCGGAGGCGAGGCTCAGGAGCTGGGGCAGGTGTTCCGGTACTCCTCGATGGCCAGCCCGCTCGGTCCCGGGCAGAGGAACTGCTCGTAGCGGGTGTCGTTGTCCACGAAGCGCTTCAGCCAGGCCACCATCTGCTTGGCCATCGGCGTGTTCACCGTCTGGGGGAAGAAGTGGCTCGCCGCGTTCAACTCCAGGTACGCCTTCTCGGACGAGGCCGGGATGCTGTTGTAGAAGGGCTCCGAGTGGCTGGCGACCGGGGCCACGGTGTCGCTCTCACCACCGATGATGAGCGTCGGCACCGCCAACCCGGACCAGGTCTTGTCCAGGTTCCAGGGCGCCAACGGGACGGCGGCCTGCAGGGACGGCCGCGCGGCGGCGGCTTCCAGCGTGCCGCCTCCGCCCATCGAGTGCCCGGCCACGGCGAGCCGGGTGGCGTCGATCCGGCTCCGGACCGTGCTGCGCTGGACGAGGTAGTCCAGCGCGGCCAGGAGCTGGCGGCCCCGGCTGTCGGGCTGGTCGAGGAGGGTGTTGGTCTCGATGCCGATGACCACGAAGCCGTGCGAGGCGATCCGCGGTCCGAGCCAGCTGAGACTCGACCATGTGGCGGTGAAGCCGGGCGAGATCGCGATGGCGCCGAAGGTGCCCTCGCTGGTGCTGGTCGGGTAGTAGACGACCCCGCCGCCGAAGCCCGTGACGCTCAGCGCGGAGACGCTGTAGGACGAGGTGGCGAAGGGGCCGCGGCTGGCCTCCAGGATGGCGCTGGTCGGCGCGGGGCCGCGCTCGTAGGGGTTGGCGGCCGCCTGCGCGCCGGCGGGGACGGCCACGGCGCCGCCGACGGCCAGGACGGCCGCCACGGCGAGTCGGGCCAGGGCGCGGAGACGGGTACGGGGACGGGGGGTGGTGGCTGGTCGCACGTCGGTCGCTCCTTGTCGGATAGGGAGATCCATCGACATGCGTCAGTATTGGAGCGCGCACACGGCCACCGCATCGGCGAAATCACCGGTCGTCGTTGCCGGGCGGCGGGCCTTCGCGCGGCGCGGCCCGGCCCGGCTCGGTGACCTGTCCGTGACGTCAACAGTGGACGATGGGCCGATGCAGCTCACCCGACGGAACCTGCTCGGCGTGACCGCGGCGGCCGGCGTGACCGGCCTGGCCACCGGCTGTGAACCGGAACGGCGGGAGCCAGCCGCGCCGGCGCCGGACGCCGCTCCGACCCTGGACCCGGCGAGTTGGGAGAGCGTACGGGCGCAGTTCGCGCTCGACCGCGGCCGGGCGCACCTGGCCACCTTCGTCTTCGCGCCCCACCCCGCGCCGGTGCGCGCCGCCGTCGCCACGCACCGGGACGGGCTCGACCGGGACGCGATGGGCTACCTGGGCGCCAACGAGGAACGCCTCGACGGGGCGGTGCTCGGGGCGGCGGCCCGCCACCTCGACACCCGCCCCGACCAGATCGCGCTGACCGACTCGACCACCATGGGCCTCGGGCTGGTCTACACGGCCGTGCGGCTGCGGCCGGGCGACGAGGTGCTCACCACCGAGCACGACTTCTACGCCACCCACGAGTCGTTGCGGCTGCGGGCCGAGCGGGACGGGGTGACCGTACGCCGGGTGCGCCTCTACCGGGATCCGGCGGTGACCACCGTCGACGAGATGGCCGGCAACCTGGCGGCGGCGGTCTCCGCCCGCACCCGGGTCGTCGCACTGACGTGGGTGCACTCCAGCACCGGCGTGAAGCTGCCGGTCCGGCAGCTCGCCGAGGCGGTCCGCGCGCGCAGCCCCGAGGCGCTGGTCTGCGTCGACGCGGTCCACGGCTTCGCCGCCGACGCGGCCACACCGGAACAGCTCGGCTGCGACGTGCTGGTCTCCGGCTGCCACAAGTGGCTGCTCGGCCCGCGGGGCACCGGCCTGGTCTGGGGCAGCACCCGGGCGTGGAGCCGGATGACCCCGGTCATCCCCACCTTCGACCGGCGCAGCATCGGCCGGTGGCTGTTCGCGGGCACGGGCGGGCAGCCGACGCCTCCCGGGCCCGCGCACACCCCGGGCGGCTACCACAGCTTCGAGCACCGCTGGGCGCTCGCCGACGCGTTCGAGTTCCACCACCGGATCGGGCCGGCGCGGGTCGCCGAGCGGAACCGGGACCTGGCCGGCCGGCTCAAGGAGGGTCTGGCCGGCATCCGCGGGATCCGGCTGGTCACCCCGCGCTCGGCCGACCTGTCCGCCGGGGTGGTCTGCTGCGCCGTGCCCGACATTCCGGTCGGTGAGGCGGTGGGCCGGCTGTACGCGGCCGGCGTCATCGCCAGCAGCACCCCGTACAACCCGTCCCACCTGCGGTTCGGCGCGACGATCGCGAACAGCGAGGCGGACGTGGACGCCGCGGTCGAGGCGGTGCGCGGGCTGGTGTGAGCCCCCGGCCGCCGCGACCCGCAGGTGTGCCCCCGCGTTTTCCGGGAATGGCACGCCGACGGCCGGCGAGTGGCGACGGAGGTCAGGTGGGCAACGGGGGGCGGGATCCGGGTGTGCCGCGCGCGGGAGGGGCCGAGTCGCGCCCCGGTGCGGAGCACGACCGGCCGCGACCCGCCGACCCGCACCACAGCGCCAGGACGATGTCCGACCCGGACGTGGTCCTCCAGATCCCCCACCTCCGGGTGGACGACATCTGCGCCGAGGTTGACGACCTGGACGCCCACGTGTCCCTGCGCGCCCGGCTGGGCGGCCTGCTCCAGCTCGACGTGGGGGTGCAGGCCCGGCTGGGCACGGTCCGGATCGACATCCGCGGCGTGACCACCGAGGCGATGCTGGAGGTCCGGCTCGATGAGCTGAACGGCATCCTCGACCGCGCGTTGAGCACCGTCGACCGCAACCCGCAGATCGTCGAGGCGGTGGTCGGGACCGCCGACACCACGGCCGAGCGGGCGGTACCGCCCGTGCCGCCGGCGCCGGAACCGCCGCCCCGGACGCCCCGGCGACCGGCCGACGCGGCGGGCGGGGCGACCGCCTCCCCGGGGCGTACGGCGTGGCGACGGATGAAGAAGATCGCCAAGGACGGCCGGCCGCTGCGGCGGGCCGCGGCGCGGCTGCTGCCCGGCGCGGGACCGGAGCCACGCCGCGACGGTTGAGCGGCCGGGCTACTCGTCCAGGTCGGTGCGCGGGACCAGCTCCGGTGACCAGCGGACGTCGTAGTGGGGCGCGGCGACCGACTGGGCGAAGGCGGTCGACGCGGCGCGGGAGCTGACGATCCGCCAGTCCTTCTCCTTGTCCACCTCGAACCAGATGAGGCCGATGACGTCCCGGTGCTTCGGCAGCGTCCGGAAGGTCTCCCGGATCCACTGGGCCTTGTGCCCCCCGGCGTCGGAGGCGCCGGTCTCGGTCACGACGAGGGGCCGCCGGCTGAAGGTGCGGATCTCCGCGATGGTGGGGCCGAAGATGGCGTCGAAGGACGAGTACCGCGACCAGGCCCCGGTGCCGTAGTAGCCGGTGGTGCCCACCCAGTCGACGTAGTCGTCGCCGGGATAGAACTGGGCGAGGTTCGCGGTGGTCTTGCTCCACCGGGCGTTCGGGCTCCACACCCAGGTGACGTTGGTGGCCCCGGCCCGCTCGAAGAGGTCGTGCACGTGGCGCCAGGCCTCGACGTACTCGCCGGGCCGGTTGCCGTTGGCCTTCTCGCACCACGGGTACCAGTCGCCGTTCATCTCGTGGGCGAACCGGATGGCGACCGGGTAGCCGAGTGATTTCACGCCCTCGGCCCAGGAGCGCAGGTAGCCGTCGAACTCGCCGCCCGCGATCCGGGACAGGCGGTAGCGCGGCTGGGTGGAGCGCAGCCGGTCGATCTGGCGGGCGGTCAGCTTCTTCTGCTTCCGGGCCGCCCGGTCCGCCTGGTAGTCCCAGGGTTCCCAGCCGAGCATGGGCAGCATGCCGCGGTCCTTGATCCGGTCGAAGAGCACCCGGTCGAACGTGCCGGACTCCCAACCCACGCCGAAGAGCATCACCTGCGGCTCGCGCCGCGCGGCCGCGGCGAAGCGGTCCACCGCCGTGAAGTCGTACGGGCCCTTGTCGGTCATCACGCCGACGAAGGCCTTGCCGGCCGGCGGGAAGAGTTCCGGGGCCAGTTGGAGCGGCGGGCCGTCGGCGCCGGCCGGCACCACCGCTCCCGATTCGGCTGCCGCGGGCGGCCGGGGCGCGGCGCCCTCCCCGCCCCCGCTCGTGGTGACCGGCGCCAGGGCGACGGCGTAGGCCAGCAGCACCGCGGCGACCACCAGCACGAGGACACGCGGCCTGGTCAGCCGGACCACGGCACTACCTTCTCCACCGCCACCCGCTCGAACATCGAGCCAGTTTATGCCGATTGTTGGTTTATGTCCGGAAAACTAGTCCGCCAGCTTCGCGCGCGGGACCATCCCGGGTGACCAGCTGAACCGGTAGCGCGGGTCGGCGACCGCCGTGGCGAAGGCCTGCGCCACGGCCGGCGAACTGACGATGCGCCAGTCCAGCTCCTTGTCCACCTCGAACCAGATGAGGCCGAGGATGTCCTCGTGACGCGGCAGCGCCCGGAAGGCCTCCGCGATCCATTCGGCCTTGCGCCCGGTGGCGTCGGAAGCACCGGTCTCGGTGATGACCAACGGTTTCCGGCTGAACGCGCGGATCTCGGTGATGGTGGGGCCGAAGATCGAATCGAAGGGCCGGTAGTCCGTGTAGGCCCCGATGCCGTAGTAGCCCGTGACCCCCGCCCAGTCGACGTAGTCGTCGCCCGGATACAACCCGGACAGCTTCGGGAGCGACGCGTCCCAGCTGGCGTTCGGGCTCCACACCCAGGTCACGTTGGTCACCCCCGCCGCGCGGAAGAGGTCGTGCACGTGCCGCCACGCCTGGACGTACTCGCCGGGCCGGTTGTCGTTGGTCGCCTCGGACCACGGGTACCAGTCGCCGTTCATCTCGTGTGCCAGCCGGATGGCCACCGGGTAGCCGAGGGACCTGATCCCGTCGGCCCAGGACCGCAGGTAGGGGTCGAAGTCCCCGGCCGTGATCCGGGACAACCGGTAGGCGGGCTGGTGGGAGCGCAGCTCGTCGATCTCCCGCGTCGGCAGGTTCCGCTCGCGGGCCGCGCGGTCGACCCGGTGGTCCCACGGCTCCCACCCCAGCATCGGCAGCATGCCGCGGTCCTTGATCCGGTCGAAGAGCGTCCGGTCGAACGTGTCCAGGTTCCACGACGCGCTGAAGAGCATCACCTGCGGCTGGTGTTTCGCGGCCGCCGTGAACGAGTCCACCGCCGCGAAGTCGTGCGGGCCCTTGTCGGTCATCACACCGATGAACGCCTTGCCGTCCGGCGGGAAGGGTGCCGCGGCCGGCCGGGGCGAATCTCCCGGCTCGGCCTTCGCGGGCCGAGGCGGGGATCCCGGCTCGGCCGTCACGGGCCGGTCGGACCGGCCGTCCTCCCGGTCCCCGAACATGGCGGTCGGCGCCACGGCGGCCGCGTAGGTCAGCAGCAGCGCGCCGGTCAGGACGAGCACGATCCGCCCGGCGGTCAAGCTCCGCACAGCTACTCCTTCGTCCGGGAGACCATGTCGGGCGACCAGGTGACCTGGTAGCGAGGGGCGGCGACCGCGCCGGCGAAGGCCGTGGACACGGCCGGGGAACTGACGATGCGCCAGTCGAGTTCCTTGTTCACCTCGAACCAGATCAGCCCGATGATGAACGGGTACCTGGGCAGGGTCTGGAAGGCATCCCTGATCCATTCGGCCTTGCGCCCGATGTGGTCGGATCCACCGGTCTCGGTGATGACCATCGGCTTCCTGCTGACGGTGCGGAGTTCGGTGATGGTCTTCTTGAAGACCCCGTCGAAGGAGAGGTAGGGCGCGAAGTCGTACTTGCCGTAGTAGCCCGTGACGCCCACCCAGTCCACGTAGTCGTCGCCCGGGTAGTAGGTGGAGATCGGCGGGGTCAGGTCGGTGTAGCGGACGTTCGCGCTCCACACCCAGGTGACGTTCGTGGCCCCGACCGCCCGGAACACGTCGTGCACGTGGCGCCAGGCCTTCACGTAGTCACCGGGCCGGTTGCCGTTGACCAGCTCGCACCACGGGTACCAGTAGCCGTTCATCTCGTGGGCGAAGCGGAGGGCCACCGGGTAGCCGAGCGACTTGATCCCTTCCGCCCAGGACCGCACGTAGCTGTCGAACTCGCCGCCCGCGATCCGGGACAACCGGTAGCTGGGCTGATCCGAACGGACCGCGTCGATCTGCTGGGCGGTGAGCTTCTGCTGCCGGGCCCGCTCGTCCAGCCGGTAGTCCCAGGGTTCCCAGCCCAGCATCGGCATCATGCCGCGGTCGCGGATCCGGTCGAACAGCGTCCGGTCGAACGTGGCGGACGCCCACCCCTCGCTGAAGAGCATGACCTGCGGCTGGTGCCTGGCGGCCGCCGCGAACCGGTCCACCGGAGTGAAGTCGTGGGGACCCTTGTCCGTCATGACACCGATGAACGTCTTTCCCGCCGGCGGGAAGGGTCCGCGCGGCCGGGGCGCCTTCGCCTCGGCCGTCACCGCCCCGCCCCGGCCCTCGGAGCCGGTGGTGGGCGCGATGGCGAAGGCGTACGTCAGCAGCAGCGCGCCGGTCAACACCATCACGACCCGCGGAAAGGTGAATCGGATCATCGCAGAACCCCCTCGGCCGCGACCCGTGACCTCGGCGGGTGGACCTCCTCGGTCTCCCCGCGAGCGGGGGCGGGCGCGGGCACGACCACCTCGTCGTCCTTCCGGCGGCTGGCCCGCAGGTTCGACGCGAGCGCGATCAGGGGCGGACCGAGGCCGGTCAGGAGGGTCAGGACGGGCCACACCCGCAGCAGGGGTGAGCTGTTGTCCAGCACGAAGCTCGCGCCGAGCAGGCCGGCGGAGACGGCCGCCCAGCACAGGTGCAGCCGGAACGTGCGCAGCGATTCGATGGTGCGCAGGCTCCCCTTGGCCGTCACGACGAACCCGAGCTTGCGGCGCAGCAGCGCGGTGAACCCGGCGGCCACGTAGACGGGCCCGGCGAACAGCGCCAGCGCCATGCCGGCCATGCCGATCTCCTCCCGTTCGTGCGGGGCGATGTTGAAGCGACGGAGCCAGAGCCACAGCAGGAACCAGGTGCCGAAGGTCGAGCCCCAGAGCACCGACCACACGGTGACGTCGAGCTGCGCCGAACCGACCCCGGTGAGCAGGTACATGGCGGTGGCGAGGTTGCCCAGCAGCAGGCTGACCGCGACGCTCGGGTAGTAGAACTGGAGCAGGCGGTACTGCCAGCGGCGCCGGGACGGCAGCTCGCGCGGTGCGCGCAGTTCGGGCCGGACGAGGATCTCGCAGATCCCGGCCGCCCAGCGCTTCTGCTGGTTGAAGTAGTCCGCCCACGAGGTCGGGCCCTCGCCGATGGCCACCACGTCGGGCGTGTAGACGCCCTTCCACTTGTTGCCCGTCTCCGGGTTGGTCGCGGCGTGGATGCGGATGCTGGTCAGGTGGTCCTCGATGATCGAGTCCTGGTAGCCGCCGATGGTCCGCCAGGCCGCCGGCCGGTAGAGGTGGCCGGTGCCGGTGAGCAGCGGCGCGTCCAGGCCGTTGCCGCCGCGGGCGATGAGGCCGTTGTAGAGGTACTGCTGCACGGAGGCGCCGTGCGCGACGAAGTTCTGGTGCATGTTGCCGTACACCTGGGGGGTCACCACGAAGGCGACGTCCGGGTCGCGGAAGTAGCCGAGGGTGCGTTCGAGGAAGTTGGGCAGTGGCACGTGGTCCGGGTCGACGTTGGCCACCACGTCGTACCGGTTCTCGTGCTCGGCGCGCCAGGCGTTGTGGTTGCCGGACTTGGTCCGGGCCCGGAACTCCCCGCCGGGCTGGTTGTACTCCGGCCGGCCCTTGCGGCTGAAGTGGTGGACGCCGAGCCGCGCGGCCATCTCCTTGACCGCCGGGTCGTCTCCCTCGTCGAGGATCCAGACGTCGACCCGTCCGCAGTAGACGATCTCCCGCAGGCGCCGCAGCGTCCGCTCCGCCACGTCGAGCGGCTCCTTGCTGGGCACGATCGTGGTGAGCAGGGCGACCCGGAGGCCGACCGGCGGGTCGACCGGCACCGGGTCCCGGGCGTGGAACGCGAACACCCACACCACCACGTTCTGCGCCAGGCGGATCAACTCGACGCCGACGACCACGCAGAAGCCCAGCCGGGCCGCGATCGTCTGCCAGCCACCGGCCCCGAACACGCCGGCGCCGGGCACGTGCTCGGGCAGCAGCAGCCAGCCGACGAACAGCAGCCCGGCCGCGCTGTTGACCAGCACGAGCAGGGTCAGCACCAGCCGCGCCGCGGGCGAGGCGGCGTGCCGGAACTCCACCGCCGCCCCCGGGCCCCGTGGCGCGGCCAGCGGCCCGGCGGTGGCGCCGCACCGGGCGTACGCCAGGCGGGCCCGGATGTTCAGCTGCCGGCGGTCGGGTCCCTTCCGGGCCGGCGGTCCGGCCGGGACGATCGCCGGCGGACGGTTGCCTGAGGCGCCCGGCGTGCTGGCCCGGGACGGGCGTGTATCAGCGGCGATGGCCACGTTTTCCCCCATGGTGATCTCGCCACGAACCCTGAGCGGGCAGTGGGGTTGAAAGGTCGTGCTCGGTCAGAGGGCGGCGTGCTCGTCCACCAGGAGGGCGAGGGTGAACCCGGTCGGGTGCCAGACCTGCGCCACCTCGTATCCCGTGCGGAGCAGCCGCTCCGTCGCGCCGCCGACGGGCGGCACGGGATCCGTGCGTTCGCCGGGGCGGATCACCCACAGTCGCCGGACGCCCCACAGGCAACCGGCGCAGCCGCGCGGCGGCGCCGCGGCGAACAGGTCCGTCGGCCGCCGGTCGGCGGGAAGGTAGCGGGCCACCAGGGCCCGCGCGTCCGCGTCGCCGTAGACCACGCCGTCGGCGGGCAGCCGCCGGGCGCCGACGATCTCGGCGACCTCGCGGGTGGCCTGCCCGTGCCCGTCGGGCGCGCGGACGGCCGCCTGGGCCGGCGCGACGATCAGGGCCAGCGCGGCCACCGCCACCACCCACCAGGCGGGGCGCACCCGGGACAGGGCGGCCGCGGCCAGGGTCGCCCAGGCCGGCAGCGTGAAGAGCAGGCTCGACGGTGACCAGACCGGCGTCGCCTGCGCGAGGAGCAGCAGGCCGAGCGGCGGCAGCACCGCCCACGCGGTGCAGATCGCCGCGGCGCGCCGCAGCGGGAGGCTGAACAGCGCCAGTCCGAGCAGCACGGCGCCCAGCGCGGCGACGCCGAACAGCTCCCGGGGGGTCGCGGCGAGGGCCGCCAGGTCGGGGCGGGCCGCCGGCGCGACCTGCCCGCCGGCGCGTACCCCGGACCAGAGCAGCCCGGCGGCGGGGAGCACGCCGAGGAGGGCGGCGGCCAGCCACCGGCCGGTCATCCCGCGGCGGAACGCGAGCACGACCCAGCCGTGCCCGACGAGCAGCAGGAGCGCCATCGCGTGACACAGGCCAAGCAGGGCCACCGCGGCGGCGTACGGGGCGAGGCGGCGCAGGCTCGGGCGGTCCAGGGCGGGCAGCAGGAACCAGGTGGCGAGCACCGCGGCGAACAGGGCGAGGGCGTACGGCTGGGCCTCCTGGGCGTACCGGGTGACGCTCGGCAGCAGCGCGAAGATCACCCCGGCGAGGACCCCCGTGCCCGACGCGAACATCCGGGCGGCCAGCGCGCCGACGAGCGCGGCGGTCGCCGCCACGGCGAGCAGGGACGGTACGCGCAGGGCGAGGTCGGTGGTGCCGAAAGCCGCCGCCCAGGCGCGCATCAGCAGGTGGTACGGCACGAGCGTGACGTCGCCGCCGGGGAGCCCGTCCGGCCAGGGGGAGGTGGCGGCCCGCCAGGTCGCCAGCTCCGCCAGGCGCAGGCCGGGAGTGCCGGCTCCCACGACGCCGAGCGCGCCGGCCAGCAGCGCCGGCAGCAGCCAGGCGGCGAGCCGCCAGCGGGAGGTGTCGTCCGGTGGCCGGTGCCCGCCGGCCCGGGAACCGAGAGCACGGTCCTCGCCCCACGGGTCCTCGACCCGGATCTCTCCCGACCCGAGCCGGGGCAGGACCATGGTGTCCGCGTCCATCATCGTGACTCACGCATCCCTGTGGGTGCCGGCGACCTGGTTCCAGCCGCCCCGGGGCGACGCCGGATCGGCGTGCTCGCGACGGTGCGACCGCGTGTTACGGCCGGCACCGGGAGTCCCCGGGTCGAGGACTGGATGACACCGTGGAGCTTAATGACCCACTCCGACATAACGCTCATATACGACGAACCGGACGGGGCGATACCCCGGACGGGGGAGGTCACCGGCGTGGCGTCCGCCGCGCCCCGTCGCGCCAGGTGGGAGCTGCTCCGAACCACCGCCGGGCAGCGGTTTTCATGCAAGCATCGGTCCGGACGACGGCGACCGACCGGCCGCTCCAGCTGGCCACGCGCCAGGGACGCCGGGGGGGGCGACGTGAGGGCACTGGTCTGGCGGGGCGTGCACCAGCTGGCCGTGACCCAGGTCCCCGACCCGGAGCTGCGCAACGAGCAGGACATGATCGTCCGGGTGCGCAAGAGCGGCACCTGCGGATCCGACCTGCACCTGCTCGGCGGCCACCTGCCGTTCCCGGCGCGCGGCGACGTGCTGGGGCACGAGTTCCTCGGCGAGGTGGTCGAGGTCGGGCCCCGGGTACGCCGGCACCGGGTGGGCGACCGGGTGGTGGTCTGCTCCGTCGTCTCCTGCGGCCGGTGCTGGCACTGCGGGCGGCAGGAGTTCTCGCTGTGCGACAACGGCGGCGCCGGTGAGGGAGACCTCGCCCCTGGCGGCCGCTACGGCCACGCGCACGGCCCCGGCGGGTTCGCCGGCAGCCACGCCGAGTACGTCCGCGTCCCGTACGCCGACCAGGGCGCCTTCACCGTGCCGGACGGCGTCACCGACGAGCGGGCGCTGTTCGCCTCGGACGCCGCCCCGACCGGCTGGATGGGCGCCGACCTCGGTGGCGTCCGCCCCGGGGACGTGGTGGCGGTGTGGGGCGCCGGCGGCGTCGGCCAGCTGGCGGCGCGTGCCGCCGTGCTGCTGGGCGCGGAGCGGGTCGTCGTGATCGACCGCCTGGCCGACCGGCTCCGGATGGCCGAGCGCCACCTCGGGGTCGAGACCCTCGACCCGGAAACCCAGGAGATGGCCGGCGAGCTGCGGGAACGCAGCGGCGGGCGCGGCCCGGACGTGTGCATCGAGGCGGCCGGCGCGGCGCCGCCCGGCGGCGGCCCGCGGCGTCGGCGCGACCGGCTCGGACACCTGCTCCGGCCGGAGCCGGACCGGCCCGTCGCCGCCCACGAGGCCGTCCGCCACTGCCGCAAGGGCGGCAGCGTCTTCCTGCTCGGGACGTACGCCGGCGCTGTCGACGGGTTCCCGCTCGGCGCCGTGGTGGACAAGGGCCTCACCCTGCGGGGCGCCCAGCAGCACGGCCGCCGGTACATCCCCATGCTGCTGGAACGGATGGCCCGCGGCGAGCTGGTCACCGAACACCTCGCCACCCACACGATGCCGCTGGACGAGGCGCCGCGCGGCTACGACACGTTCACGAACCGGCGCGACGGCTGTGTGCGGGCTGTCTTCGAGCCGGGCCGGTAACCGGCCTGTCGGCCACGTCACTTCAGTGTGCGAAACTTTGCACAGCCTGCAAGATCGCCGGTAGGGTCGCGCGGTGACCCTGGACCGCCCTCCCGCCGACGGCGGCCTCCGCGACCGCAAGAAGCGGCGGACCCGCACGGCGCTGGCCACCGCGGCGCTGCGCCTGGTCGCCGAGCACGGGCTCGACCAGGTGACCGTCGAGGAGATCAGCGCGGCGGCCGACGTCTCCTCCCGCACCTTCTTCAACTACTTCCCGAGCAAGGACGACGCCCTCATCGGCGACCAGGCGGCGCTCAACGCCCGGTTCGTGGCACGGCTCGGCGAGGCGCCACCGGACGTGCCCGCCCTCGCGGCCATCCGCGCGGCGCTCGGCGAGGTGATCGAGGAGATGCAGGAGGACCGCGAGCTGTGGTTGCTCCGGATGGACGTGGTCATGCGGAACCCGGCCCTGCTGCCCCGCCTGGTCGCGGCGGGCGCCGAGGCGGAGCGTTCGATGATCGACGTCGTCGCCGCCCGGGTGGGCGTACCGACCGACCACGTGTTCCCGGCCCTGCTCACCAGCGTCACCGGCGCCGCGTTCCGCGCCGCCGCGCTCCGCTGGGCCGCCACCGCCGGCGCCCGCTCCCTCGCCGACCTGGTCGACGAGGCGTTCGACACCCTCGCCGCCGGCCTGCCGGACCCCGGCACGCCGAAGCCCCACCCCACCCGCACTCCGAGCTGAGGAACCGCATGTCCGCACCCACCGCGCCCGCCGACGCCGCCGAGGTCGGCCCGGCCCGCATGTCCCGCCGCGAAGTACTGCAGGCCCTCTCCGGCCTCATGGTGGGCATGTTCGTGTCGATCCTGGCGTCCACGGTCGTGGCGAACGCGCTGCCGCGCATCATCGCCGACCTCAACGGCAGCCAGACCGTCTACACCTGGATCGTCACCACCGAACTGCTGGCCATGACGGCGACCGTGCCCCTCTGGGGCAAGCTGGCCGATCTCTACAGCAAGAAGCTGCTCATCCAGTCGTCCCTGGCCCTGTTCGTGATCGGCTCGCTGATCGCCGGCTTCACCCCGAACGTCGAGGTGCTGCTGCTCAGCCGGATCGTGCAGGGCGTCGGCGCCGGCGGCATGACGGCGCTGGCCACCATCGTGATGGCCGCCATGATTCCGCCGCGCGAACTCGGCCGGTACGCGGGCATCTTCGGCGCCGTGTTCGGCGTCGGCACCATCGCCGGGCCACTCATCGGCGGGGTCCTGGTCGACACCTCCTGGCTCGGCTGGCGCTGGTGCTTCCTGATCGGCGTCCCGTTCACCCTCCTGTCGATCTTCCTGCTGCAGCGGACGCTGCACCTGCCGGTCGTCCGGCGCGAGGTGCGGATCGACTGGCTCGGCGCCGCCCTCATCACGACGGGCGTCTCGCTGCTGCTGGTCTGGTCGTCGCTGGCCGGTCACAAGTTCCCCTGGGCCTCCGGCTGGACGGCGCTCATGGTCGGCGGCGGCGTCGCGGTGCTGGCGGTGGCCGTGTTCGTCGAGTCGCGTGCCGCCGAGCCGGTCGTCCCGCTGGACATCTTCCGCAACCGGACCGTCTCGCTGTCCACCGTGGCCAGCGTCCTGGTCGGCGTCGCGATGTTCGGTGGCACCGTCTTCCTGTCGCAGTACTTCCAGATCTCCCTGGGCAAGTCGCCGACCGTGGCCGGCCTCATGAGCCTGCCGATGATCTTCGGCCTGCTGATCTCCTCGACCGTCGCCGGTCAGCTCATCACGCGGTACGGGCGTTGGAAGATCTTCCTGGTCGCCGGCGCCGCCGTCATGACGGCCGGCATGCTGCTGCTCGGCACCATCGGCGCGGGCACCGGCGTCGTCGTGGTCTCGGTCTACATGGCGGTGCTGGGCATCGGCGTCGGCATGCTGATGCAGAACCTGGTGCTGGCCGCCCAGAACGACGTGCCGGCCAACGAACTGGGCGCGGCCACCTCGGTGCTGACCTTCTTCCGCAGCATGGGCGGCGCCATCGGGGTCAGCGCCCTCGGCGCCGTCCTGGCCAACCGGGTCACCGAGCTGATGACCGAGCGGCTCGGCCCCGCCGCGGCCGGTGGCGGCTCCTCCGCCGCCGTGCCGGACCTGTCCACGCTCCCCGAGCCGGTGCTGCGCATCGTGCAGGACGTCTACGGCAACGCCACCGCCGAGCTGTTCCTGGTCGGCGCGCCGCTGGCCCTGCTCGCCATGGTCGTGGTGCTGTTCATCAAGGAGAAGCCCCTGCACACGCTGAGCGGCGACGAGCGGCGGGCGCAGGAGGAGGCGGCGCAGGCCGCCGCCGTCACCCACTGACGGGCCGTCCGGCGCGGGTCCCGCGCGGCCACCGGTTCCGGGGCTGCGCGGACCCGCGCCGGATGGAAGGATGACCGGGTGTCATCCCTCGCGTTACGGCACGTCACCTTCCTCGGTGGACATCCGCGTGGCACCAGCGAGACGAGCGGGCTGACCGCCGTCGTCGACCGCTCCGGCATCGACCTGCGCCGGCCGATCCGCCGGTTCCTGCGCCTGCCCTGGCCCACCCTGCGGGGGCTGGACATCCGCACCCCGAGCCTGCTCTCCATGGCGCTCGACGGTTACGGCCTGCGTTCCGGCGGGGCGCACCTCGACCTGCACCTGGACCAGGGGGTGTGCCGGTTGCACGTCGACGGCCCGCCGGCGTCGGAGCTGCGCGAACGGCTCGCCGCGTGGGCGGCCGAGGAGGCGGGGCCGCCCGAGCCGCTGCCCGCCACGCCCCCACCGCCGCCCCGGCAGATGCGCGGTCCGGTCGACGTGGTCCGGGTGTCGCTCGACATCTGGCGGGCCGCCGGCGTCGGCCGGGAGTCCGTCCCCGACCGGAGCAGCCTGGCCTACCGGCTCAGCCTGGCCGAGGACCACCGCCTCTGCGGCCGGTTCACCGAGGCCGTCGCGCTTCTCGAACCCCTGGCCGCCGGGGCGGCGACGGCGTTCGGGCCGCTCGACACCGACGCCCTGACCGTCCGCAACGCGCTCGGTCAGGCCTACCTGGCCGCCGGGCAGGTCGACGACGGGCTGGACGTGCTGCGGGAGGTGGTCACCGCCGCCGAGCACGGGCAGGGCGCCGACGCCGAGCTCACCCTCGTCATCCGCAACAACCTGGCGGTCGGCTACCAGCAGGCCGGCCAGTACGCGCAGGCCATCGAGCTGCACGAGCAGAACATCCGGCACAGCGAGCGCACCCACGGGCAGCTGAGCCGGCAGACGGTCGGCCGGCGCAACAACCTGGCCGCCACCCTGGCGCTGGCCGGCTACCGGCGGCGGGCGATCGCGCTCTACTGGGAGGTCCTCGACGCGCTGCCGGACGGCGCCCGCGACGACACCCTGGCGGTCACCGCCCGGCAGAACCTCGCCATCCTGCACAACCCGTCCTGGCGACCGTGACCGGTCAGGGCAGGGCCGACGAGCGCTCGGCCGAGCCGGCCCGGCGGGCGCGCGGCACCACGTCGTCCTTGCGGACGATGGCGGTGACCTGCTCGCCGACCTCACGGGTGAGCCGGTCCGGGCACGGCAGCCCGAGCCGCACCGCCAGGTCCCGCCCGTACAGGTCGACGGCGGCCTCGGCCAGCTCGGCGTAGACCGCCACGGCCAGGCGGGCGCGGTAGCGCGCGGCGGGCAGCGCCACCAGGCCGACCACCAGGGCCGGCCACCAGAACGCCCCGAGGACGGCGTACAGCAGGCCCCAGCCGACCAGCCTTGCGGCCGCCCCGCACCGGTCCTGCGCGGCCGCCAGCTCGCCCCGCGCCTCCTCGGGGAGCAGCAGCCACAGGCGTGGCCACCCGCTCGCCAGGTCGATGCCGTAGCCACGGTGCACCCGGACGTCGGTCGCGTGCAGCCGGTCGCCGATCCAGGTGGGCCGCGCCGGCTCCACGAGGCAGATCGCCGACCGGCGGGCGAGGGCCCGGCGCGTCCGGTCGCGCAGCGCCACGTCACCGGGGTCCGCGAGCAGCGCGCGTTCCGCCGCCAGCACGGCGGCGTCCGCCCGCTCCCACCGGCGGCGGCGCCGGGCGGCGAGCCGGCCCAGCACCGGCCCGGACCCGGGCCGGCTCCACGTCCAGGAGACGAGGACGCCCACCGACTGCGCGACGAGCCCGGCCGCCGCCGCGCCGAGCAGGAACGCGACCGCGCCGATCAGCAGGCCCGCTCCCGATCCACCGGTCGGGTCGGCGGCCAGCCCGTCCCACCAGGCCGCCAGGGCGGGCTGGTCCAGCGCGTGCCGCTGGCCCAGGACCTGAGCCAGGACCACCGCGGCGGCGAACAGCGCGCCCGGCAGCAGCAGCGCCGCCGTCCACCGGGTCACCAGCTGCTTGCCGAGCTCGGCGAGGAGGGCGTTCACAACACGATCCGGCGCTGCCCGAACGGCGCACCGGTCAACCCGCACACCGGCCGGTCACCGTCGCCCTCCGGGACCGCGCGGGGACACGGCAGCGGGCTCGGGCAACCCCAGGCCACGACGGTGGGATGCCCGCCGCCGCCGAGCCACGACTCGAACCCGCGTACGCCGGTGGTCAGCCCGTCGATGCCGTGCCGGGCGAAGGCGTCGTCCAGCCGGTCGAGGTCCTGCTCCAGGTGGTGGTCCAGGCGGCCCTGGGCGACGGCCTCGGCGATCCGGTCGAGCACGTCGGCGGCGCCGTACCGCTCGGCATGCTGGCGCAACTGCTCACCGACGGCCTGCCGGCACAGCCGGGCGACGCGCTCCGCGACGAGTTCCAAGCCTGCTCCCCGGGCACCGATGGGCTTCCGCTGCCACAGTAGCGACCGGGGCACGCCGCCACCGTCCCCAGAGGCGTGTCGGCCGGCCCGCTTCCGCCCACCGGCCGGGGCGGGCAGGATGGGCACCGGAGATCGCAGGCCGACGCGGGGATCGAGTGGCGATGTCGAGACGGACCACCAGTGCCGCCGTACGCCGGGTCGCGGCGCTGCTCGCGGAATACGAGCGCACCGGCGACCCGTCCGTCCTCACGGGACCGGACCTGTCGGCCGACGCGCACCTCCTCGCCGCGGCGGCCGCTGACCGCGGCGCCGGCCGGTCCGCGGCGCGGGAGCTGGCCCGGCTGCACTGGTACCGCTACCTCGACCTGCCCGGGCTGGACGGCCTGCGGGAGCGCCGGGCCGCCGTCGCGCTTTTCCGGCAGGGGTGCCGCGACGACCCGGACGCGGTGCCGGAGCTGATCCGGGACGAGCAGCCGGAGGCCGGCCGGCCCGACGGCCCGCGGCTGTCCGACGTCCTGCTCAGCCCGCAGCAGGCCGGCCGGATCGCGGGGCTCCGGGACCGGCACCGGGCGGGTTCCGACAAAGCCCTGCGGATGCTCGTCACGCTCTACCGGGAGTGGTTGCCGTACCTGGCCCGCGACCGCGACGAGGCGGCGGACCTGCTCCGTGCCGCGCTGCTGACCGACCTGGCCGAGGCGTTGACGGCCCTGGCCGAGGAGGGCGGGGACGCCCGGACCTACGACGAGGCCCTGGACGCCGTGTCGCAGGCCCTGGCCGCCACCTCGGCGCGGGATCCGCACCGGGTGCACCGGCTGGTCCGTCGCGGCGAACTGTTCGAGCTGTATTTCGACCGGGGCGCCGGCCCGCAGGCACTGGAACTGGCCGTCGGCGACCACCGCCGCGCCGCACAGCTCGCCTGGGGGCGGCAGCCCACCGACCCGCGGGTGGTGGCCCGGCTCGGCGCGGCCCTGTGCCGGCTGCACGACATCCCGGAGCAGGCGTCGGTGGCGCTCCTGCTCGAGGCGACCGCCGCCTGGCGCGACGCGGTCCTCACCATGCCACCCGACCATCCGGGGGCGGCCCCGGCCCTCGATCGGCTGAACACCGTCGTCAACCACCTGGTCCAGGAGATCGGTGCCGATCCGGCCGGCACCATCGTCACCGCCTCCGACCGGCCGGCGGTGCTCGACCGGTTGCTGGGGCGGGCCGAGGAAACGGCCGGACGCGTCACGGTGGATACGGCACCGGCGGCGCTGACCGAAGCGTACGAGTCGGCCGCCGTGCTGGTCGCCGCGGTGCCGGGCTTCGATCCCCGGCGGGCGCGGGCCCTGCTCCTGCTCGGCGAGGCGGAGCTGGCCCGCTGGGAACACGGCGGCGAACTGGCGGGCGCGGCGCGGGCGGCGTCCTGGGCTCAGCTGGCCCTGGACGCCGCCGGGCCGGGGCATCCGCTGCGGCGGGAGGCGCTCAACCTGCTGGCGGGCGCGGCCGCCCAGGCGGGGGTGCACGGGCAGGTCGAGCACCTGGTCGAGGTCGCCGTCTCCGCGGCGCGCGCGGCGCTCGACCTGGCCGACGGCCAGCCGGACGCGCGCCCGCAGCAGCTCGCGGTCCTCGCCGGCGCCCTGTCCGACGCCGGCTGGCTGGCCGAGGACCTGGAACTGCTGGACGAGGCGCTGCGCCACCAACGGGAGGCCCTGGAGCAGACGCCCGCGCAGCACGATGCGTATCCGATGCGGCTCATGCGGCTCGGCGGCATCCTGTCCCGCCGGGCCGTGCTGGCCCCCGACGACGCGCTGCTCGCCGAGGCGGTGGAGACCAGCCGGCGCGCCGCCGAGGCGCTGCCCGCCGGCGACTCCCGCCGGGTCGGCTTCCTGCACAACCAGGCGAGCAGCCTGGCCCTGCACTCGGTGCGCCGGGCCGACGAGGCCGGCCTGCTGGCGGCCGAACGCACGTTCCGCGAGGCGCTCGCCCTGCTGCCGCCGGAGCACCCGGACCAGCCCCGGATCGGCAGCTCGATCGCGGACACCCGGTTCCAGCGGTACCTGCTGGGCGGTGATCCCGACGTGCTGGCCGACGCCGTGCGGCTGGCCCGGGAGGCGGTGGCGCAGACCCCGACCGGGCACCACTGGTGGCCGCTGCGGGCCCGGCTGCTCGCCCGGGCCGCGGCCGCGCTCGCCCGGGCGGGCGGCCCGGACGCCGACCGGGCGCGGGCGGAGGCCATCTCGACGTACGCCGCCATCGCCGCGTCGCCCGTGGTGGAGCCGGAGACCGCGATCGACGCGGAACGCCAGCAGGCCGAGCTGGCCCGGGAGGCCGGCGACCCGGCGGCCCGGCTGGCCGCCCTGGAGCGGGCGGTGCGGCAGCTGCCCGCCTCGGTCGACCGGTCGTCGTCGGGGCACCGCCGGCTGGGCACGGTCGCGGCGCTGGGCGGGGTGGCGACCGAGGCGGCCGCCGCGGCGATCGCGGCGGGCGACGCCGACGGGGCCGTCGAACTCCTGGAACGCGGCCGGGGCCTGCTGTTCCACGAGGCGCTGGGGATCCGCGGCGGCCGGGTGGAGCTGCGCGCGGTCGACGCCCGGCTCGCCGCGGAACTCGACCGGATCGACCGGAAGCTGGCCGAGGCGGACGCCTACACGCAGGTCCGGAAGTTCACCGTCCAGGTGGAACGCCGGACGGAGTCCGGCGAGGTGCTGGCCAGCTCCACCAGGGACTGGGACCCCCGACCGGTCTGGCTCGCCCAGACCCGGCAGCTCGCCGCCGAACGGGACCGGGTGGTCGAGCGGATCCGGCGGCTGCCGGGATTCGCCGACTTCCTCCGACCGCCGTCGATGCCGCTGCTGCGCCGCCGGCTGGCCGGGATGCCGGTCGCCGTCGTCACCACCCACGGCGACCGGGGCCACGCCCTGCTCGTCCCGGCGGACCCGGAGCGGCCCGTGCGGCCGGTGCCCCTGCCCGGCCTGCGCGCGGCCACGGTCCAGCGGCACGTCGTGACCTGGTACGCCGCGGTGGCCGACGCGACCGACCCGACCGTGCCGTTCGACCGGCGCGCCGCCGCCCAGGAGGAGCTGCACGGCATCCTGGCCTGGCTGTGGGACGCCGTCGCCGGGCCGGTGCTCGACCTGCTGGCCCCGGTGGACGGCCCGCCGCCACGGATCTGGTGGTGCCCGGCCGGCCCGCTGGCCCGGCTCCCGCTGCACGCGGCCGGGCACCACCGCGAGCCGGGCGGCCGGCGTACCGTCCTCGACCGCGCGGTGTCGTCCTGGACGCCGACCCTCACGGCCCTGGCCCACGCCGGTGCGGACCGGCCGCCCCGGCAGGCGGCCGCCACGGCCGCCGTCGTCGGCGTGCCGACCGCGCGGGACCTGCCGGCGCTGTCCCAGGTACGCGCCGAGGTCGAGCAGGTCGCCCGGCTGATGCCCGGTTCCACGGTGCTGGCGGGGACCGAGGTGGCGCCCGACGCGGTCGAGGACGCGCTCCGGGCGCACCCGATCGCGCACTTCGCCTGCCACGCCGAGGCCGACACGCGCATCGCCTCGATGCTGACCGGCGGGCTGCGCATCGGCGGCGGGCGCTCGCTCAGCCCGCACATGGTGGGCTCCTACCAGCTGGAGCGGGCCGAACTGGCCTTCCTGTCCGCGTGCGGCTCCGCCGCGACGCACCCCCGGCTGACCGACGAACCGCTGCACCTGGCCGCCGCGTTCCAGCTCGCCGGCTTCCGGGGGGTGATCGGCACGACCTGGCGGACCCCGGACAGCGCGCGGATGGCCGCCGCGTTCTACGCCGGGCTGACCGACGGCGGCACCCGCCCGCCGGACACCGCGGCGGCCCCCCGGGTGCTCGCCGAGACGGTACGGGCCGTCCGCGAGGAGTTCCTGGCGACGCCGACCCGGTGGGCCGGCCATCTCCACGTCGGACTGAACCGGCCGCTGTGAGCGCGCCGACCGCCGAAGTGCTCAGTCCACCGGCGGCGCCACCGTGCGACGCAGCTCCCGCTTGAGCACCTTGTGACTCGGCCCGATGGGCAGCGCGTCGACGTAGCGGACCTGGCGCGGGTACTTGTGGCGGCCCAGGTGTGCGCGGGACCAGTCGATCAGCTCCTGCTCGGCGGGCAGGCCGGGGCCCGCCGGATCGGCCACCACCACGGCGCAGACCTCCTCGCCGTGCCGGGGGTCGGGCACGCCGATCACGGCCACCTGGCCGACGGCGGGGTGCCGGGCCAGGACCTCCTCGACCTCGCGGGGGTAGACGTTGAAGCCGCCCCGGATGATGAGGTCCTTCTTGCGGTCCACGATGGTGATGAACCCGTCGGCGTCCTTGCGTCCCAGGTCGCCGCTGCGGAACCAGCCGTCGACCACCGCCTCCGCGGTCGCCTCGGGCCGGCCGAGGTAGCCGGCGAAGACGTTGTGCCCGCGGATGACGATCTCGCCGAGCTCGCCGGTCGGCAGCAGCTCGATCCGGTCGTCCAGGTCGGCGCGGGCGATCTCCACCTCGACGCCCCAGACCGGGTGCCCGATGGTGCCGGGCCGGGTGCCGAAGTGCGGCTGGTTGGTCGTCGCCGTGGGCGAGGTCTCGGAGAGCCCGTAACCCTCGAAGATCGTCGTGTGGAAGGCGGCGTGGAACCGTTCCAGCACGGCCACCGGCAGCGACGCCCCGCCGGAGACGCACAGCCGCAGCCGGGGCAGGGTGGCCCGGTCCCGGGCGGCGTCGAGCAGCGCCACGTACATGGTCGGCACGCCGTGGAAGACGTTCACCCCCTCGGCCAGCATGAGGTCGACGGCGGCCGGCCCGCTGAACCGGCTCAGCAGCACCAGGGTGGCGCCGACGCGGAAGGTGCCGTTCATCGCCACGGTCTGGCCGAAGCTGTGAAACAGCGGCAGGCAGCCGAGCACCACGTCGGTGTGGCGTGCGTCGTTGGCGTCGAAGACGTTGACGGTGGCGTTCATGACCAGGTTGAGGTGGGTGAGCAGCGCCCCCTTGGGCACGCCGGTGGTGCCGCTGGTGTAGAGCACCACGGCGGTGTCCTCGGCCTGCCGGGTGACGTACGACGGCAGCGCGGGCACCGGCTCGCTCACCTCCTCCAGCCGGGACACGCCGGTGCCGCCCGGCCCGACGGTCACCAGCGGGACGCCCGCCGCCGCGGCGGCCGCCGCGCCCAGGGCGAGCTGCGAGCCGTGGCAGACCAGCAGCTTCGCGCCGCTGTCGCGGAGCACGTGCACCGCCTCGTCGACGGTCAGCAGCAGGTGCACCGGCACCAGCACCGCGCCGGCGGCCAGGGCGCCGTAGTAGACCCGCGGGAAGTCGACCACGTTCGGAGCCAGCAGGGCCACCGGATCGCCCGGTGCGACGCCCAGCTCCCGCAGGCCGGCGGCGTAGCCACGGGCCTGCCGCCACAGCTCGGCGTAGCTGACCCGGGTGTCGCCGTCGACCACGGCCACGGTGTCCGGGTGCCGGCGGGCGGCCTCGGACAGCACCATGGCCAGGGACAGCGCCGTCACCGGGCCGCCCTCCGGAACGGGCGGCCGGTCGACGCGGCCGACCTCTCGATGCGGGCGTAGCTCCTCATGCCGGATCCCTCCCCGGGTCGGTGGGTTCGTCCTGTGGTCAGAAGGCGTTGACGCCGGTGAGCGCGCGTCCGATGAGCAGTTGCTGGATCTGGCTGGTGCCCTCGTAGAGGGTCATGACGCGGGCGTCCCGCAGGTACTTGCCGGCGGGGAACTCGTCGATGTAGCCGTACCCGCCGAAGACCTGGACGGCGTTGTTCGCGGCGCGGACGGCGGCCTCGCTGGCGAACAGCTTGGCCATCGAGGCCTCGGTGGCGAACGGCTCGCCGCGGTCGACGAGGTCGGCCACCCGCCACACGAGCAGGCGGGCGGCGGCGGTGTCGACGGCGATGCCGGCGATGAGCTGCTGCACGAGCTGGTGGCCGGCGATGGGCTTGCCGAACTGGCTGCGCTGCCCGGCGTAGCCGACCGCGGCGTCCAGGCAGCCCTGCGCGATGCCGACGCAGCCGGCGGCCACCGACATCCGGCCCTTGGCCAGGGTGGCCAGGGCGAGCCGGAAACCGCCGCCCTCCGGGCCGAGGCGCGCCGAGTCGGGCACCCGGACGGCGTCGAACCGGAGTTCACCGGTGGCCTGCCCGCGCAGGCCGAGCTTGCCGTGGATCTGCCTCCGGGTGAGCCCGGCGGCCCCGGTGGGCACCAGGAACGCGGTGACGCCCCGGTGCCCGGGGCCGCCGGTGCGGGCGAAGACCAGCGCCACGTCGGCGGTGGTGCCGTTGGTGATGAACGTCTTCGTGCCGGTGATCAGCCAGTCGCCGCCGTCGCGGACCGCCCGGGTACGCAGCGCGGCGGCGTCCGAGCCGCTGTCCGGTTCGGTGAGCGCGAAGCAGCCCAGCGCCGCGCCGGAGCAGAGCCGGGGCAGCCACTCCTCCCGCTGGGCGGCCGACCCGTGCGCGGCGACGGACTTGGCGACCAGCCCGAGCGACACCGAGACGATGCCCCGGACGGCCGAGTCGCCCCGGCCGAGCTCCTCCAGCACGAGGCAGTAGGTGAGGTGGTCGCCGCCGGACCCGCCGGCTTCCTCGGGGACGGTGAGCCCGAGGAAGCCGAGCCGCCCCAGCTTCCCGACGATGTCGGGGTCGACCTCCTCCCGCCGGTCCCAGGCCGCCGCGTGCGGCACGACCTCCCGGTCGACGAACTCGGCGGCGAGCCGGCGGGCCGCCACCTGCTCGGCGGAGAGCTGAAGGTCCATCGGCTTAAACTAGCGGCGCAAGTTTAAGTCCGTCCAGACCCGCTCAGGCCGGATCGGGCGCGGGCACCTCGCGGAGCCGGCCGGCGTCGAGGCGGAGCCACCGCCGCACGCCGATCTCGGCGAGGAACCGCTCGTCGTGGCTCACCACCACGAACGCCCCCCGGTACGCGCCCAGGGCGTTCTCCAACTGGCCCGCGCTGACCAGGTCGAGGTTGTTGGTCGGCTCGTCCAGCAGCAGCAGGTGCGGCGCCGGCTGCGCGTACAGGACACAGGCGAGGGTGGCCCGCAGGCGTTCGCCGCCGGAGAGCACGCCGACCGGCAGGTGGGCCCGCGCGCCGCGGAAGAGGAACCGGGCGAGCAGGTTCATCCGCTCGGCTGGCGGCCGGTCGGGGGCGTACGCGGCGAAGTTCTCCGCGACCGTCCGGTCCGGATCGAGCAGGTCCAGCCGCTGCGACAGGTACGCGACCCGGCCCTCGCCCCGGCGTACCTGGCCGCCCTCCGGGTCGAGATCGCCCTGGAGCAGCCGGAGCAGGGTGGACTTGCCGGCGCCGTTGGGCCCGGTCAGGGCGATCCGTTCGGGCCCCCGGATGGTGAGGTCCACCCCGTCCCCGGCGAAGACGGCCCGCCCGTCGTGGTGGACCTGCATCCGCTCCCCCGCCACGACCGTCCGGCCGGCGGGCACGGTGGTCTCCGGCAGGTCGACGGTCAGCGCCTGGTCCTCGCGCAGCGCCTTGCTGGCCTCGTCGAGCCGGGACTGGGCCTCGCTCACCCGGTTGGCGTGCGTCTGGCGGGACCGGCCGGCCGACTCCTGGGCGCTGCGCTTGAGCCCGCCGGCGACGATCCGGGCCAGGCCGGCGCTGTCGAGGTTGCGGGCGGCGTTGCCGGCCCGGCGTTCGGCCCGCTCCCGGGCCTGCTGCATCTCCCGCTTCTCCCGCTTCACCTCCTGCTCGGCGCCGCGCACGGTGCGCTCGGCCGCCTCCCGGGCCGCCCGGGTGGCCTCCTCGTACGCGGTGAAGTTCCCGCCGAACAGGCGCACCTCCCCGCGGTCGAGTTCGGCGATGCGGTCCATCCGGTCCAGCAGGGCCCGGTCGTGGCTGACCAGCACCAGGCAGCCGGACCATTCCTGGAGCACCGTGTAGAGGCGGTGCCGCGCGTCGAGGTCGAGGTTGTTGGTCGGCTCGTCGAGCAGCAGCACGTCGGGGCGGCGGAGCAGTTGCGCGGCGAGGCCGAGGGAGACGACCTGCCCGCCGCTGAGGGTGGCCAGCCGCCGGTCGAGCGGGACGTCCCCCAGACCCAGCCGGTCGAGTTCGGCCCGGCTGCGCTCCTCCACGTCCCAGTCGTCGCCGACGGTGGTGAAGTGTTCCTCGGCGGCGTCACCGGACTCGATGGCGTGCAGCGCCCCGAGCACCGCGTCGACGCCCAGCACCTGGGCCACGGTCAGGTCGCCGGCGAGGGGCAGGTTCTGCGGCAGGTAGCCGAGGACGCCGTCCACGGTCACGGCGCCACCGGTGGGGGTGAGGTCGCCGGCGATGAGCCGCAGCAGCGTGGTCTTGCCGGCGCCGTTCGGCGCGACCAGGCCGGTGCGGCCGGGCGGCACGGTGAAGGACAGGTCCTGGAAGACCGGGGTGTCGTCCGGCCAGGAGAAGGAGAGGTTGGTGCACACGACACAGGTGTCGGACATGGAAAGAGACCCTCAAGGGTTGAGCCGGGCAGGGCACGGCCGCCCGGATGACGAGACAGGGATGCGACGAGGTGGGCCGGGATCACCCGGAGATGTCGTCGTCGCCCGTCATGTCTGTCTCCTTCGAGTCGGCGCGGTCTCTCGGCGCGCGCACCCACCAGCCTAGCAACTCCGCGCGGCGCTCTTGACCTCGATTGCCGACCGGCTTAGCTTCATCGATCAGAAAGGTCTCTTAACTAATCCCGCTCCGTCCGCCGTGGGAGTGCCGATGCGACCGTTCCGCCACCGCCGCCTCACCGCCCTCGTCGCCCTGTCGACCCTGCTGATCACCGCCGGCCCACCGAGCGCCGCGAGCGCGGCGGACGGCTCCGCCCGCCGGACCGGGTACCACCGGGTCGGCTACTTCACCCAGTGGGGCATCTACGGCCGGGCCTTCCCGGTGAAGAAGCTCGACACGTCCGGGGCGGCGAGCCGCCTCACCCACGTCAACTACGCCTTCGGCAACATCAGCGCCGACGGGCGCTGCTATGTGGACGGTGGGCCGGGCGAGGGGGACGCCTGGGCCGACTACCAGCGCACCGTCCCGGCGGAGGAGAGCGTCGACGGCGTCGCCGACGCCTGGGGCGAGCCGCTCAACGGCAACTTCGGCCAGCTGGCCAAGCTCAAGGCGCGGCACCCCGACCTGAAGGTGCTCATCTCGCTGGGCGGCTGGAGCTGGTCGACGTACCTCTCCGACGCCGCCCGCACCGACGCCTCCCGCCGCGCGTTCGTCGCCTCCTGCATCGACCTCTACCTCAAGGGGAACCTGCCGGTCCTGGACGGCGGCAGCGGTGGCCCGGGCGCGGCCGCCGGCGTCTTCGACGGCGTCGACCTGGACTGGGAGTGGCCGAACTGGCCCGGTGAACCGGGCAACGTGATCCGCCCCGAGGACCGGGAGAACTTCACCAAGCTGCTCGCCGAGTTCCGCCGGCAGCTCGACGCGTACGGCCGGCAGGCCCGCCGGCACTACGCGCTGACCGCGTTCCTGCCGGCGAACCCGGCCACCATGGACGCCGGCTACGAGGGCCGGAAGATCTTCCGGTACCTCGACTTCGCCACCGTGCAGGGATACGACTTCCACGGTTCCTGGGATCCGGTGACCAACCAGCAGTCGGCGCTGCGCGTGCCGGCGGGCGCGCCGGACGACCCGGACTTCTCCGCCGAGGTGGCGATCGACGGCTGGCTCGCCCGCGGGGCGCCGCGCGGGAAGCTGGTGCTGGGCATCCCCTACTACGGGCGCGGCTGGACCGGCGTGACCGGGGGCGGGGACGGGCTGTTCCAGCCCGCGGCCGGGCCGGCGCCGGCCACCTTCGAGGCCGGCTCCGAGGATTACAAGCAGCTCAAGACCCTCGCCGGGAAGGGCTACACCGTCCACCGCGACCTGCGCGCCGGGCACGCCTGGTTGTTCGACGGCACGACCCTCTGGACGTACGACGATCCGGTGGTGGTGCTCCAGAAGACGCTCTACATCCGACGGGCCGGCCTGGCCGGGGCGATGGTCTGGTCGCTCGACGGCGACGACGACAACGCGACGTTGACCAGGACGATCAGCCTCGGTCTCACGACGCCGTAGCGCGGCCCGCCGCCCCCGCCGCGGGCCGCCCTCCGGGCCCGCGGCGGGGGCCGGCGCCGTCCCGCCGGCCGCTCGCTGCCGGCGGGCCCGACCCTCGTCAGCGCCGGGCCAGTTCCGACTCCAGCCGCTGGACGAGCGTCTTGCGGTCCTTGCCACCGCGCTCGCGCCGCAGCGCCGCCCGAAGCTGGCGGGTGTCGAGGCCACGGACCAGCTTGACCGCCTCCGTGAGCGGCAGGTCCGACAGGGATCCGGCGGCGTCGGCCTCCTTACGGGCGCGCTTCGCCGGCCCGGTGTTGGCCACGAACTGCCGTCCGGACCGGGATGCCTGCCGCTTCTTCGTGTCGGTGTCGCGCCGCTGCTCGTCCGAAAGCTGTTCCCACGCCCGTTTCGGCAGGTAGCGCGCGGTCTCACCGTTACGGCGCGCCCGGGTGGAGCCCGACCGGGTCTGCCACTCCTCGGCGCCCCAGCGCTGCAGTGACCGCTGCCGCTGGTCCCTGGGTCCCTCGAAGCCCCCGCCGCGCTTCTTGTACTCGTTGGTGAGCAGTTGCGACTTGCGTGCCGACCACTGCCCCGGCCGGCCGCCCTTGTCGGAGGCCTGGATCTCCCCCTTGAGCCGCTCCCGGAGTTCGGGCTTCGTGTACCTGGCCATGCGGGAGGCGTTCCCGCCGACGGCGGGTCACATGCGTCCGGCCGGCGTCACCGGCGCCGATCCCGCCGCAGGCTTCCTGGCCCACGCCAGCGACCGGGTCGGCGACCCGCGGGCCGCCCTTCGAGGTCGATGCCGCCCGCGCGCTGCCGGTGGCCGGCGCGGCACCGCACGGTCGTGACCGCGCTCGCCGTGCTCAGGGCCGGCCGGGCGGCGCGCCCGGCTGCCGGGTCAGCCGTCCCGGCCGGTGTCCGGCGTCCGGGACCGGCGGTCGCGGCGGACGGCGTAGGCCCGGCGCATCTTGACGTAGTTGCCGCATCCGGCCATGGAGCACCAGCGCCGCGCCTGGTTGCGGGAGGCGTCGTAGTAGGCCCACCGGCAGGTGTCCCGGTCGCACACCTTGAGCCGGGTCCACACCTGGTCCTGCGCGCACTGCCGGATCGCCTCGACCAGGGCGGCCAACGCCACGTCGAGAGGCCGGGTCCGGGCGGGGACGAGGCGCGGACCGCCGCCCGCGAGCGTCATCCGCACGGGCATGGCGGCCAGGGCCTCGTCGAGGCGGCGCAGCGCCCCGGGGTCGGCGGGGTGGCCGGCGTGCCCGAGCAGCACCGCCCGCAGGCCCTCGCGGACCGTACGGGCCACGGCGAGGTCCGCCGAACCCAGCCGCGCGCCCGCGGGGATCACCCCTCGCTCGGTGAGCCAGTCCCGCAACGCGTCCGGCGTGGTCAGCAACTCCTCGTCGACCTGCGGCTCGAAGGTGTTGACGAAGTCGCGCACCAGCCGCACGGCGGCCGGCACCGGTCGTTCGTCGCTCACCTCGTTCTCCCTCCCGTCCACACCAGCGTAGTGCCTTGACCGGTGTAGCTCGCTCTGGGATCGTCGGGTGTGTACACCAGCGAAGGCGGTTGGCTGGTGTCAGAAGGGCGGAGTGAGAGGACGGATCGTGGCCACCACGCTCAGGGACGTGGCGCGGCACGCCCGCGTGTCGGTGAAGACGGTCTCGAACGTCATCAACGACCACCCGCACGTCAGCGACGACGTGCGTCGCCGTGTGCGGGCGGCCGTCGGCGAGCTGGGCTACCGCCCCAACCTCGCGGCCCGCACCCTGCGCACCGGCCGCACCGGTCTGCTCGCGCTCATCGTTCCCGACATCGAGGCGCCCGGCCTGCAGGGGTTGGCGCGTGAGGTCGTCCGGGCGGCGACCGGCCAGGGCTTCCGGGTCGTCGTCGAGCATCTCGGCCCCGCCACCGGGCGTCCCGAACCCTCGGCGCACCCGGGAGCGCCGCCGGGCGTTGACGCCGTCCTGATCGCCACGGACACGGTGCCGCCCGGCCTGATCGAGGCCCACCTCGGCACCGGCACTCCCCTCGTCCTGCTCGGCGAGAGCCGTGATCCGCGCTGCGACCAGGTCGCTCTCGACGGCGCCCGCGCCGCGACGGACGCCGTCGAGCACCTGCTGCGCACCGGGCGGCGGCGGATCGCCGCCATCGGCGCCCGCCCGGGTGAGGCCACTCGGCCGGCGCAGCCCCGCACCCTCGGCTATCAGCGGGCGGTCCGCCGGGCCGGACTCGACCCACCTGCCGGCTACCTGCGGGCCACCGCCCAGCATCGCTACGAGGACGGCTACCAGGCCGCCCGGTGGCTGTTCGCGCACCAGCACCGCCCGGACGCCCTCTTCTGCTACTCCGATCGACTCGCCATCGGCGCCCTGCGGGCCGCCGCCGACGCCGGGCTGCGGGTGCCCGCGGACCTGGCCGTGATGGGGTTCGGCGACAGCGAGGAGGGCCGCTACTCCCGACCGACGCTGACCTCCGTCTCCGCCGATCCCACGTTCCTCGCCCGGGAGGCGGTCGCGCTGGTCAGCGCCCGGCTGGACCGTCCGGACGCCCCGCCCGCCCGGATCACCGCGCCGCACGCGATCCTGCCCCGGGAGAGCACCCGCCCGGCCGGGTGACCGCCCCGGGTCCACTGTGGTTTCGGCGCGGCACGCGGATGTGAAGGCGTGTTCTACAATCGACGCCGCCCTGCGAGGTGCTGGGATCAGCAGCCTTCACGGGAACCGGGCCGACTCGGGGGAGGCGCATGGTGAGCGGGGCTCTGAGCGGCGGCGGTGTGTTGGACCCGGACGGCGCCATGGACCAGATGCGGGCCTGGAAGGGCCGCATCGACAAGCTCGCCGCGGACACCAAGGCGATGAGCGACCGCCTCCAGGAGCTGCGGGTCACGGCCGAGGACGACAACGGGCTGGCCGAGGTCACCGTCGACTCCAGCGGCGCGCTGCTGGACCTGCGCCTGGGCCGGCAGATCCAGCGGGTCTCCCCCGAGGTCGTCGCCCAGGCGGTCATGGACGCGATCCGCCGGGCGAAGGGGCAGCTCGCCGACCGGTCGCAGGAGATCATCGCGGAGACGGTCGGCACCGGGTCGGCGGCCGCCCGGGCCATCGCCGAGCGGGTGGGCCGGCAACTGCGCCCCGATCCGGACCCCGGCGGGGGCGAGCCCGGCTCCTACGACGGCCACGGCTGGCAGCGATGAGCGGCCCGGCCGGCTGGGCGGCCGACCCCGAGCAGATCCGCGCGCACGCCGCGTACGTCGAGGGGTTGCGCGCCCGGTTCGAGGCGGTCCGCGGCGCGAGCGCGCACATCGCGCGGGACGACCAGGCGTACGGGCTGCTCTGCGGGTGGATCTCGGGGATCCTGGAGGACCGGCACACCCGCCAGGACGAGCTGGTCGCGTACGTCGACGAGAACCTCAAGCTGGTCGCCGACGGCCTGCGCCGCACCGCCGACAACTACGACGGCGCGGACGGTGACGCGGCGAGCTCGATGGACGCGATCAGCCGGGGGCTGCGGGCATGACCGACGATTCGCTGGTCGCCGACGTCCGGTCCACCCGGGAGGTGTGGACGGGCTCGTCGCTGGCCGACGGCGTCGAGGGCCTGGTCGACGCCATCCGCAGCGAGGGCTGGGTGGACGACCTGCTCGCCGGGGCGGCCTTCGGGCTGGACGTCGCCGCCACGGTGCTGGACCCGTTCAGCGCGTTGCTGGCCAACGGCATCGGCTGGGCGATGGAATACTTCGAGCCGCTGCGGGAGATGCTCGACTGGCTCACGGGCATGCCCGACGTGGTCGCGTCGCACGCGGCGACCTGGGACAACATGGCCGGCCACCTGCAGCGGATGGCGGCCGACCTGCAGGCGCACCTGGCCGGCGACCTGCCCGACTGGCGGGGGCACGCCGCCGAGGCGTACCAGTCGCTCATGAAGAACAACGTGGACGCGATCGCCGGCCTGGGGGGCGCGTCCGCGGCGATGGCGGCCGCCACCCAGGCCGCCGGGAACCTCGTCTCGTTCACCCGCGACATCGTCCGGGACCTCATCGCGGATCTCGTGGCGCGCGTCATCGTCTGGGCGGTCGAGGCGATCTTCGTGGTGACCATCCCGGTGATCGCCGCGCAGATCACCGCCGCCGTGCTCAAGTGGGCGGGCCGGATCCTGAGCTACACCACGGCGCTCGTCACCAGCCTCACCAACCTGTCCAAGCTCGTCAACGGCTGACCGGGGGGATCGTGGCGAAGCCCAAGGGACCGCACGGCGGCACCGGTGACGGCGGGAACGTCGGCGACGGCGGGCATGCCGGTGACGGCGGGGAGGTCGGCGACGGCGGTGTGCCCCGGCAGCGCGGCGGCGGCCAGCACGGCAGGCCCACCACGGTCGCCGAGACCCACCGGGCCGTCACCGAGGCGGCGGAGAGCGGCCGGCCCGGCGGGCCGAGGTCCACCGACGGCAAGCCCACCGAGGGCGACGCCGACGCGCAGCGCCCCCAGAACGACCCGGAGCTGGACAAGCACGACCCGAAGAGCCTGGAGGAGATCGCCAAGGCGCGCAAGCAGATCGCCGATCAGCTCCAGGACATGGTCGACGACGCGTGGGACCACGTCGACCAGAACCGGGACTCGATCCTCCAGCGGGAGGGCTACCAGCGGCAGCGGGAGAAGCTCATCGAGAAGGGCTACCCGGAGGACGTGGCGGACCTCATCGTGGAGCGTACGGCGATGGGCACCGAGGCCCACCGTGGGCTGGCCAACGCGATCGACAGCGAGGCGACCTCGATGCTGGACCCGGAGACGGGCTTCCGGCTGCGCACCGAGGTCGGCTACGACGCCCAGGGCGTGGAGACGCCCAAGGTGACCGACCAGGACTTCCGGCCGGACGTCATCCTCGAGCGGCAGTACAAGGACGCGGCGACCGACGAGCTGGACTGGGAGGTCGCGCACGCCTACGACCTCAAGACCGGCCTGAAGACCGGCATCGAGCCGAGCTGGGCCAACAAGGTGCAGCGGGTGCTGGGCCTGCCCGAGCCGCCGGAGGAGCTACGGCCGACGCAGCGCCCGCTGAGCGTAGACTGACCGCGCCCGGTCACCGACCCGGGAAAGGTGCGTATGTCCTCAGTTGACACGGCGCGGCGGTGGCGGCAGCTCCTCACCGACCTGCGCCCCGACCTGCCGGGCGAGTGGACGCCGCGGGGCGGCGGCCTCGACACGGTGCTGGCGCGCGAGCCGTTGGGGTGGTCGCTGGCCTGGATCGGCTGGTCCGGCTCGCCCACCCGGCCCGTGGGCTGGGTGGCCGCCGGGGTGCAGCCGCTGGTGGCGCCCTTCACCAGCTGGATCATGACGTACGGCGTCCGGATGGACGAGGTCCGGTCCGGTCCGCCGACGGTCGACCTGTCCAGCGACGAGGCGGTGGAGCAGGCCCGGCGGTTCGTGCTGGACGCCGGCCTGGAGAAGATCGACAAGTGGCCGGCCGAGCGGCTCGCCGACGTGGCCGAGCGCGACTTTGCCCAGGATCCGCGGCGGCGTCGCACCCACTGGCACCAGCTGCCCGGCTGGCGGGTCGTCAACGGCACGGCCTCCCCCGTCGAGCCGGCGACCCAGCTCGCCGAGCTGTGCCGGGAGCGGGCGGCCGAGTCCTCCGGCACGGGCGCGCGGCAGCTGGCGGAGCAGGCCGCGTTCTACGACGAGCTCGTGCGGGCCTGGCACGACGGGGAGCGGGACGCCGCGCTCCGCTTCCTGACCGCGCAACGGGATCAGGCGCTGGCCGCCCGGAAGCTCGACGCGGCGCTCACCCCGTAGGTCGGTCCAGCCGCGCCACGACCGGCGCCAGCGCCTCGGGCAGCCGCACCTGCACGGCCCCCCCGGGCTCCCCCGGCACGACGCGGACCGGGTGGAACTCGCCACCGTGCCACCAGAAGACCCGCTCGGAACAGGGGTCGGGGGCGGCCTCGAACATCGAAGCGGTCAGCCGGTGCAGGGCCACCACGGCGTCCCGCACCCGGTTGTCCACCCGGTGCAGCAGCACCGCGCTGTACTGCGGCGCCGCCACCAGCGCGCCGTGCTCGGCGCCCTCGGGCAGGAACCGCTTGACCGACATGAGGGCGGTCGTCACGAACGGGTTGCCGTCGGCGGCGAGCAGGCGCACCGACCCACCGCCGGGCAGCTCGTGGTCGCGCACGTCGAGGGTGGCCAGTTCGTGCTCCACGGTCTGCCGCACGGCGATGCGCACCAGCTCCGCGGGCTCGCGGCCGAGCCGGGCGGCCTGGGCGAGGGTCAGCAGGTCCAACCGCTCGGGGCGGTTCACCACCACCGTCGCGGTGAAGTGCCCGCCGTACGGCACGGCCAGGTAGTCGTCGGCCTCCGTGGTCGCGGCGGCCGGGGTGAGGCGCAGCCGGAGCTGCGCGACGTCGACCGGCCCCAGATCGGCGGAGACGCTGTCCGGCAGCTCCCGGCGTACCGCCGCGACCCAGTCGGCCACCAGGTCGGGCCACGCCTGCCGGGGCTGGTCGAGACAGCTGCGCAGCAGCGGGACCAGGGACACCCGGGCCCGGCCGCCGGGGACGGCGACGACGATCTCGTCGTGGTCGGCCGCGACGCGCGCGCCCGGCAGTCGAGCCGGCAGCGCGTCCTCGACCAGGGTGCGGACGTTGCCCATCAGGTCTTCGTTCTGCGACGACGCCACGGTGCATTCATACCATCGGCCCGCGAACGACGGCGAACCCCGGAGCCGGCCGGGTGTGGCCCGCGGGCGCCCGGGTAACCGGCGGGCCGAGGGAGGGGATGTCGTGACGGATGAGGCACCGGACTACTTCCAGCCCGAACACGGCCTGGTCGTCACCCACCTGCTGATCGTGCGGGACGTGGACCGCTCGCGGGAGTTCTACCGTGACGTCCTGGGCGCCACGGTGGTGCGCGACCGGCGGCCCGCCGTGCTCCGCCTGCACAACAGCTATCTCGTGCTCAACGACGAGGGTGGCCCGACCGACGACAAGCCGACCGTGACGGCGCGGGCGCCGACCGGGTCGGACACGCTCAGCGGGGCGCTCAACATCCGGGTCACCGACGTCCGGGCCGTCTACGAGCTGTGGCGTTCCCGGGGCGGTGAGTTCCTGACCGAACCGAAGGACCACGGCGTGGAGATCCGGTGCTACCTGCGCGACCCCGACGGATACCTGATCGAGCTGGGCCAGGGCACCGGGATCCTGGCGGAGATGGGCCGGCCCGTGCCGGGCTGACCCCCCGGCCGGGCACTTCCGGCCGGGGGTCCGGCGTGGGTGGTCAGACCCGGGTGAGCCGGACGGCGTCGGCGATGACGAGGCCGCCGGCCGTGCTCCACCGGCTCACCGCCACCCGGTTGGCGTCCCCCGCCGGCAGGGCGAAGGTGCCCAGGGTGCGCCACTGGCCGCCGGTCGCCCGCTGGTCGACGGAGACGGTCCGGTTGCCGGTCGTGGTGGCGATGATGTACGGCGTCGCGCCGTTGTAGCCGGCGTTGGCCGGCCACCAGGCGTCCACGCGGTAGTTGCCGGCGGCCGGGACGTTGAACCGGTACCAGGCCGGGTCGCTGGCGGCGACCGGGTCCGCGTAGCGGTAGTCCGCGCCGTAGCGCTGCCCGGAGTAGGACGACGCGCCCCAGCTCGCGCTGGCGGTGAAGCGCCCGGCGGTGGCGTTGTCCACGATCGAGGACCAGGCCGGCGTACCGCCCATCCTGGCGGCGACGTCGGCGCGCATGACGTTCAGATCGATGAAGGACGGGTCGATCTTGCCGGTGGTGCTGGTCTCCCGGTGCCCGCGGGCGTAGCTGGCGTCCCGGCCGAGCCGGGTGAGGACGGCCGCCGTGGCGGCGACGGAGGCCTCGTACTGGGCCGCCGTCATCTCCTGGCTGACCCCGTTGTAGTCGATCTCCCAGCCGATGAGCATGGTGTTGCCGTCACCGGCCGGGATCGGTCCGCTGCCGCCGCTGGTGCCGGCGTGGTTGCAGCGTCCGGCCGAGATCACGTGGAACACGCCGTGGTAGTCGACGAGCGCCTGGCAGAGCGGGCCGGCGAGGTCGGGCCGGCCGTTGATGCAGATGTTGAGCGCCGGGTGCGGGTTGGTGGCGCTGGAGGTGGACGCCGTGTGGTGCCACAGCACCCCGATGGGGTCGAAGGAACCGGGCCGCATCCGGTTGAGCCAGTCGCCCTCGACGACGACCTGCACCCCGGCCCCGCGCAGCACGTCCACGAGCCAGGGGATGGTCGCCATCAGGAGTCCCCGAGCAGGTCGGCCAGGCACTCGGGCTTCGGCGCGGCGGGCTGGGCCGGGGCGGCGCTCGCGGCGGCGGGCCGGGCGGCGACCGCGAGGGCGGCGGTCGCCAGGGCGGGGATGCCGAGCAGTCCTCGGCGCCGCAGGGAGACGGTTCGTGGCGTGGGCATGGCACTCCTTCAGCGACCGGTCGAGGAACGTTGGCGCGGACGCTATACCGTCACGAGCGTCTATGTCGATACCCTTCACTGCCTGTCGTTCCGCTGAAGAAAATTGGCATCGCCGGTCGGCGCTCCCCGCGAGGCCGTTTGGCCGGCGGCCATCCCGGAAAGAGTGGGCGGCATGAGCTGGGCCCGTAGAGCCGTACCCGCCGCCGTCGCCGCCGTCGCGGCCCTCGCCGCGCGCGACCTGCTGCAACGCGACCACGCGCTGCTGCGCAACTTCCCCGTCCTCGGCCGCGCCCGCTACCTGCTGGAGTCGATCGGGCCCGAGCTGCGCCAGTACATCGTGGCCGGCAACAACGAGGAGCGGCCGTTCACCCGCGACCAGCGGCGCTGGGTGTACGCGTCGGCCAAGCAGGAGAACAACTACTTCGGGTTCGGCACGGACAACGACATCGAGTACACCCCCGGCTACCCGATCATCAAGCACCGCACCTTCGGGCGGGCGGTGCCGCCCTCCTCGCCCGGCGCCGCGCACGACGTGACCCTCCCCTGCGCGAAGGTGCTCGGCGGCGCCCGGGGCCGGGCCCGCGCCTTCCGCCCGGAGTCGGTGGTCAACATCTCCGGCATGAGCTTCGGCTCGCTGTCCGGCAACGCCGTCGAGGCGTTGAACCGGGGCGCCGCCCTGGCCGGCTGCCTCCAGAACACCGGCGAGGGCGGGCTGTCGCCGTACCACCGCAACGGGGGCGACCTGGTCTTCCAGATCGGCACCGCGTACTTCGGCTGCCGGGACGAGCGCGGCCGGTTCGACCTCGCCCGGCTCAGGGACCTGGTGGCGGGCGCACCGGTCCGGGCGTTGGAGATCAAGCTCAGCCAGGGCGCGAAGCCGAGCCTCGGCGGCCTGCTGCCGGCCCCGAAGGTGTCCGCCGAGATCGCCGCCACCCGCGGCATCACGCCCGGACAGGACTGCGTCAGCCCGTCCCGCCACGCCGAGTTCTCCGACTGCGACAGCCTGCTCGACTGGGTGGAACTGCTCGCCGCCGAGACCGGCCTGCCGGTCGGCATCAAGTCCGCCGTGGGCGACCTGGGCTTCTGGGAGGAGCTGACCACGCTCATGCGCGACACCGGCCGCGGCGTGGACTTCGTGACCGTCGACGGCGGCGAGGGCGGCACGGGCGCCGCACCGCTGATCTTCACCGACTCGGTGTCGCTGCCGTTCCAGCAGGGCTTCTCGCGGGTCTACCGGATCTTCGCCGAACGGGACCTGCACGAGCAGGTGGTCTTCGTCGGCGGCGGCAAGCTCGGGCTGCCGGACAACGCCGTGGTGGCCTTCGCGCTCGGCGTCGACATGGTGAACGTGGGCCGGGAGGCCATGCTGGCGATCGGCTGCGTCCAGGCGCAGAAGTGCCACACCGACACCTGCCCCACGGGGGTCGCGACCCAGAACCCGTGGCTGGCCCGGGGCCTCGACCCGGCGCGCAAGTCGGTGCGGGCCGCCAACTACATCCGGACGCTGCGGCGCGACCTGGTCAAGGTCGCCGAGGCGTGCGGCGTCGAGCACCCCGGGCTGATCGACACCGGCGCCGTCGAGGTCCTCGACGGCCGCACCGCCTCCACCCCGCTGGACCAGGTGTACGGGTACCGCCCCGGCTGGGGTCTGCCGGCCGCCGCCGACCGGGCCGAGATCATCCGGCTGATGACCGCCGAGGCGCCGCAGGGCGGCAGCGCGCCGCCCTCGCCGACCGCCGTGGGCTGAGCGAAAGCGGTCAGCTGGGCGGTTCCGCGCCCGACTGCTCGCTCACCAGGTAGGCCGCGTACCAGTCGGGCCAGTTCTCGTCCGTGGCGCCGATGCGCTTCTCGTGCTCGCCGTGCGCGGCGGCGGCGCGGCGGAGCGCACCGGCCAGGTCGGTGGCCGAGGTGTACGAGGTCAGGCCCGCCGCCATCCGCCCGGGCAGCCGGGTGGTGATCTCCTGGAGCAGCCACTCGTTGCCCTCGGTGTCGGCGAACGAGGCCCGGGAGACATAGCTGCGGCGCTCCGGGTCCCGGCCGCCGACCGGGCCGCTGGGGCCCACGTGGAAGATGCCGGTCACGTCGACGCCGGCGGCGATCAGGTCGCTGCGGGCGGCCTCGATGTCGGAGACCACGAGGTACCCCTTCGCCGACCCCGGCGCGGCGGCGGTGAGGCTCGGGCCGAACTGGATCGAGCACCCCGAGCCCGGCGGCGTGAACTGGACGATGCCCGGCGGCGTCCGGTCGAGCCGCCAGCCGAGACGCCCGTAGAACTCCTTCGCGCGGTCGACATCCGCCACCGGGAGGACGACCACCTCGAGCTTCAGGTCCATGCTCCCGCTCGCGTCGTCGCTCCGGGCATCCGTCGCGCTCATCGCGGCCTCCCTGGGCTCGGTCCGGCGGCAGGGGCTCTCGCCCGTCACGTTACTGCCCGCTCGCCTGCCGGCCGCCCGGTTCCCGGCATCCCGCCGGCTCGGCCACGGCGCCCTTGATCCGGCGCCGAACGGGTAGACCGCACCCCTCCGGGTACGGGCGCGTCGGCGCCCGGCAGCCGGTCACTGCCACGGGAGATCGATGTCGGACACGCCGATGAGCGGGGACGAACGGCCGGTCGAGGTCGTGGAGTTGCGCGTGCACGGCGTCTCGGGCGCCGGCGCGGAGCAGGTGCTGGACCGGCCCAACGTGAGCCAGGTGGCCGGTGACCGCAGCGGCGGCTTCTACCGGCCGCGCGCCGGCTACCCGGACACGACCGGGCCGGGCGGTGTGCTGCTGGAGGCGTACCTGTGGCGGGACCTTCCCTCCGGCAAGGCGGTCCGCACGCTGTCGCTGGTGTTCCTGCTGCCGTTCATGCTCGGAAACATGGCGATCTGGATGCACCCGCCCGGCACCGGGCTGCTGGGCGCGACCGTGAAGGCGCTCTGCCGGCTGCTCGCGCTGACGCTCACCGCGGTGTACGTGATCGCCGTGGCCGGGGTGGCGCTGGACCTCGTCGCCTGGAAATGCATGGGCACCCCGCGGTGCCTGAGCGGCCGGAACTGGCTGTCCTGGCTCGGCGAGCGGCCGCCGGGACTGCGGCTGGCCGTGCTCGCCCTGGTCCCGATCGCGGCGGTGGCGCTGGTCTGGCGGCTGAGCAGCCGGCCGGGATGGACGTACTCGACGTTCCGTGGCCCGGCCACGGTATCCGGGGAGCACCAGCTCACGGCGGTCGGGCAGTGGGACGCCGCGCCGCTGGTGTCCCGACTGCGGGCCATCCACGTCGCCGCGGCCTTCGGCACGCTGGACGCCGTCCTGCTCGCCGCGCGCTCCGCCGGGGGGCGGGCGTCTGTGGTGAACACCGCACTGCTGGTGCTCACCGCGGCGGTGCTGACCACCTGCGTGGTGCTGGTCTGCGCCCATCCGCTGCTGGACCGCGCCACGCCGGCCCCAGGTGTCGAACGCAACCTGCGCCGCCTGCGGAGCGCGGCGTGCCTGCTCACCGGCGCCGTCGTGGTCGTCGTGGCGGCCGAGCCCGCGCCCTGGGCCGCCGCGACGGGCCTGCCCCGGTACGGGGAGATCGTCACCCTCCTCTTCGCCACGCAGACCGTCCTCCTGGTCGTCCTCGGGGCGGCCGTGCTGTGGGCGCGTCCCCGGGTGCCGGGCGGGCCCCGGCTGCGTGCGCTCGGCGCCCCGGTCATCGACGCCGTCGCCGCCGGGCTGGCGGTGGCGTACTCCGCCGAGCTGGTCTACCGGGTGGCCGACCTGCTGGACCGCAGCGCACCCACCTCCGCGCGGCTGGCCACCAGCCCGCCGCTGGCGTACAAGTGGGCGATCTTCGGTTTCTTCCTGGCGGTGACGGTCGCCGCGGTGGCCGGCGTCGTCGTGGCGCTGGCGTCCCGGCCCGCCCGCCGGCGTGCCGCCGCGGGCATCGTGGCCCGCGATTATCCCGACGCGCCGCCCGAGGCGGCCGAGCGGCTGCGCGAGGTCGAGAAGGTGATCGCGCAGGCCCGCTTCACCGAACGGGTGACCCCGCTGGTCCTCACCTACGCCGCTCTCGCCGGGCTCGGGCTGGCCACCAGCACCCTGGGGCTGGCGCGGTGGTATCCCGGCGACGTGATCGACCGCTGGGCGCCCATCCCGGCCGACCTGGTGAACTTCGGGATCGGCCTGGGCAGCTACGTGATCGCCGCGGCGATCCTGGGGCTGGTCCTGGGCGGCCTGTTCGCCTACCGCACCCCCGAGTTCCGCCGCTACGTCGGCGTGCTGTGGGACCTCGGCACCTTCTGGCCCCGGGCGGCGCACCCGTTCGCGCCGCCCTGCTACGCCGAGCGGGCGGTGCCCGAGCTCAGCCGCCGGATCTGCTACCTGACCGGGCAGGGGCACACCGTGCTGCTCGCCGGGCACAGTCACGGCTCGGTCCTGCTCGCCGCGACGGTGCTGCAACTGCCGCCGGAGGCCTGCGCGCGGGTGGCGCTGCTGACGTCCGGGTCGCCGCTGTCCCGGCTGTACGCCCACTGGTTCCCCGCCTACGTCCACGCCGACGTGCTGCACGAGGTCGGCCGACGGGTCGGCTGGCGGTGGATCAACCTGTGGCGGGACACCGACGCGATCGGGGGGTGGATCTTCTCCCCGGACCGGCCGGACGGGCCACCTGCGGCCACTGGCCCGGCGGAGTCGGTGGACCGGCGGTTGCGGGACCCCCGGGACGTGGTCGCGCCGCCCAGTGACACCGTCCCGCCCCCGATCGTCAGGCACCTGCCGGGCGCGTCGGATCCGCGGCACAACGAGGCCGTCCGCGAACTGGCCGACCGCTTGCGGGCCACCGTCCCCGGCCCGCCGGCCGGTTGACCGGGGCGCCGGGACCGCGGCCGGGCCGGGCCGGCGTGCCGGCTCAGGGCTGCGCCGGGCCGGGCGCCGGGGAGGTCGTCCCGCCGGCCGCCAGCAGCCGCTCCGCGAGCACGCGGCAGCGCCCCCGGAGTTCCGGCGGGTCGAGCACCTCGAAGTCGTGGCCCAGCAGCACCACGTGCATGAGCACGAAGTCGAGGCTGCCGGCGCCACTGACCACCTCGCAGCGCTCGCCGTCGCGCGGCCGGACCACGGCCGCGGACGCCGGGACCTGCGCGCGTACCGTGTCGGCCGGCGCGTGCACGAGGAAGCGCGCCCGGTGCCGGTAGGCCCGGCTCGCCACCCCCTCCTGCACGTGCGTCGCCGCGTCCGGCGCGGCGCGCGGGCGGAAGCGCCAGGTCCGTGCGGACACGTCGGTCATCCGGTCGACCCGGAAGCTGCGCCAGTCGCCGCGATCCAGGTCGTAGGCGAGGAGGTACCAGCGCCGGTCGGAGGCGACCAGGCGGTAGGGCTCGACCCGCCGCCGGCGCACCTCGCTCCCGGACGGGTAGTCGAAGCCGGCCTCGACCTCGTCCCGGCAGGCTCTGGCCAGCGTCATGAGCGCCTCGGGGTCGACCGGCGGCCGGCCTCCACCGAAGGACTCCACCGAGCCGGCGAGCGCGCGCACGTCGTGCCGCAGGCGGGTGGGCAGCACCCGGTCGAGCTTGGCCAGGGCCCGGAGCGCGGCGTCGGCCGCCCCGGCGACCGCGCCCCCCGCGCCGGCGAGCAGCGAGACCGCCGTGGCGATCGCCTCCTCGTCGTCGAGGAGCAGCGGCGGCAGGGCCCGCCCCGGGCCGAGCCGGTAGCCGCCGCCCACACCCTGGCCGGCATGCACCGGATAGCCGAGCGTGCGCAGCCGCTCGACGTCACGCCGGATCGTGCGCGGCGTGACGCCGAGCCGGTCGGCGAGCTCCGGACCGGTCCAGACCTGCCGCTGCTGGAGCAGCCCGAGCAGGGTGAGCACCCGCTCCGTCGTGCCCCGCTCGTCGCCGCCCGCCACGCCCATGTCCCCCACCCTGTCCCCAATAGCGGACCGATCCTGTCCGCCAGGGGTGCCAGAGTAGGCGACACCCGCAGAGGCAACACCGCGACGAACGGAGCAACCCGATGAGCCGCCACTTCCAGGTCACCTTCGACGCCCACGACCCGCGGGCGCTGTCGTCCTTCTGGCGCGACGCGCTGGGCTACGTCCACCCCGGCCCGCCCGGGGTCGACCTGCCCGAGGGCGCCGACCCCCTCGCCGCGTGGGACGACTTCCTGGCCCGGATCGGCGTGCCGGAGGAGCAGCGCAACACGCGGTCGGCCATCGAGGACCCGGACGGGCACGGCCCCCGGGTGTTCTTCCAGCAGGTGCCGGAGGACAAGGTCGCCAAGAACCGGGTCCACCTCGACGTCCGTGCCGCTCCCGGGTTGCAGGGAGAGGACCGGATGGCGGCGCTGGAGGCCGAGTGCGACCGGCTCGTCGCGCTGGGCGCGAAGCGGGTGCGCCGCCACGAGCCCGAGCCCCCGCTGAGCGCCGGCCACATCGTGCTGACCGACCCCGAGGGCAACGAGTTCTGCCTGGACTGACCGCTGCCCTCGGCGCGGCGCCCTAGGCCGCGAGATTGCCGTAGGTCGGCCGTCCCGCGGCCTCGTACGTCAGTTGCAGCGTGCCGTTGGGATGGCCGACCGACTCGGTGAGCCGGAACGCCGCCGGCATCGTGCCCTCGGCGAACAGCCGCTTGCCGGCGCCGAGCGTCAGCGGGTAGAGCCAGAGGTGCAGCCGGTCCACGACGCGCAGGCGCAGCAACGACTGCACCAGGTCGAGGCTGCCGATCACGTGGAGCGCGTCGTAGCGGTCCTTCAGCTCGGCGACCTCCGCGGCGAGGTCGCCGAGCAGCGTCGAACCCTCCCAGCCGAGCGGCTCGCTCAGCGTCCGGCTCGCCACGTACTTCGGCACCCGGTTGAGCAGCGCGGTGAACGGGATCTCCGCGGGCGCCGTCGGCCAGTAGCCGGCGAAGATCTCATACGTCCGGCGGCCCAGCAGCAGCGCGTCCATGCTCCTGGCCTGCGCGAACATGGCCTCGCCGGTCTCGTGGTCCACCAGCGGCGCCTGCCACCCGCCGTGGGCGAAGCCGCCGGCGCGGTCCTCGTCGGGCTGCCCCGGCGCCTGCGCCACCCCGTCCAGCGTCACGAACTCCGTCACGACCAGCTCGCCCATGGGACGCGTCCCCTTCCACTCCGTTGTCCGTCCCTCGGCAGACCGCGGCGCCGGCCGGAACTCATCGGTCGGACCCGGGGCACCGGCCCGGCCGCTACGCGCGGGACTGCGGTGTGGCCATCGTCGTGCCGGACCGCAGGGTCGCCAGGGCGCCGCTCCAGGCCACCAACTGGTCGAGCATCATGTTCACCGCGCCGACCTGGTGCTCGCTGGGCTTGAACACGCTGAAGTTCTCGAAGTCGGTGAAGAGGGAGAGCGCGACCTGGGCCCGCACATCCGCCATCTGCAGCTCGGCGACCACCAGGCGGAGGTGCTCCACCGCCCGGGTGCCGCCGACGCTGCCGTAACTGACGAACCCGGCCGCCTTGTTGTTCCACTCGGCGTAGAGGAAGTCGATCGCGTTCTTCAACGCACCGGAGGTGGAGTGGTTGTACTCCGGCGTGACGAAGACGTACCCGTCGAACGAGGCGATCCTCTCGGCCCACCGCAGGGTGTGCGGCTGGGTGTACTGGCCGAGCGACGGGGGTGCCATCTCGTCGAGGTGGGGCAGGTTGAAGTCCTTGATGTCGACGAGCTCGTAGTGGGCGTCGTCGCGCTGGGCGGCGATCTCGTGGACCCACCGGGCCACGGTCTCCCCGTTACGCCCGGGACGCGTGCTGCCGATGATGATGCCGATCCTGGTCATTGCCGTTCCTTCCGTCCGTCCGCCCGGTGACAGCGGGCGCGGCCGGCGTGTACCCGGTTGGCCTGGTTTCGAACGGCGGCACCGACGGCACGGTCGCGGGTCGGTCGGTCACGGGGAGGCCGTGGCCCCGACTCAGTGCCAGTCGCTGATCTGCACGTCCCGCGGGGACGGTGCGCCCTCGCCGGTCTCCACCAGCGACTTCAGGCTCATCAGGTACGAGCCCCACTTCGTGCTGCAGTGGTGCATGAACTCCACCGGCTCCTTCCAGCCCCGGTGCGTGAAGAGCACGATCGTGTAGTCGCCGTCCTGGCGGAGGTCCCAGTCGACCGTGGTCCCGATCCACTCCTCGGGGCCGTCCACCACCCGCCACGCCACACGCTCGGCGGGCCGCAGCTCGACGACCTCCATGTCGAAGCCACCGGGCGGGAACCGGAACTCGAGGACGCCGCCGACCTCGCCACTGCCCTTCGTGTCGTCGGTCCACCAGCCGGCGAGGCCCTCGACGGTCGTCAGCGCCTCGTACACCTTGTCCGGCGTCCGGGTCCTGACCCCGACCCGGTGCAGAATGTCCACCATCTCGACTCCCCCTGATCCTCTTTGTCAGTCCGTACGGGTGTGCTGGATCGCCTCGGCGATCCGCTTGATCCGCCGCAGCCGGGCGTCCCACGCCGACCCGACCGACGACAGCTGGGCCACCGCGCGGGCGAGCTGCGCGTCGTCCACCCGGTAGCGCTTCTCGCGGCCGGCGGGCGTCGCCCGGACCAGGCCGACCCGGTCGAGGACGCCGAGGTGCTTGGCCACCGCCTGCCGGGTGACCGGCATCTGCTGGCTGAGCGTCGTCGCGGTGCCGTCTCCCTCGACGAGCAGCAGGTCGAGCATCCGGCGCCGGGTCGGGTCCCCGATCGCGGACCAGAGGTCGTCGTCGACCTGCTCGACGACCCCGGTGCTCATGCCCGCACCTGGAGCGTCGCGGCGTACGGCGCCAGCCGCGGCAGGAAGAAGTCCCAGCCCGTGCCGTGCTCCCGGTACTGCTGCTCCAGCACGGCGAGCTCCCAGCCCATCTCGCGGAAGCCGGTCTCGGTCATCCGGAGCAGCGTCCCGGCGCCCGACGGGGTCAGGTCGAAGGTGACCAGCAGCGAGTTGCCCTCCGCCGCGGCCTCGCCGGCCGGGTGCGTCCACCGGAACGAGAACATCCGCGGCGGTCGCGCGTCGACGACGGTGAACGGCACGACCGTCCCGCCGGCGTCGCGGTCGCCGAAGACGATCTCTCCCGTCGACCCGGGCGTCGGGTCGTACCGGGCGTCGTCCGGCCACCACTGGCGGAGGTGATCGGGGCTGCTCACCACCTCGAAGACGATCTCGGGCGACGCCTCGACGTAGATCTCGCGCTCGATGGTCCCGAACTCCATGACATCCTCCTGCAACGTTTGGTTGCGCATGACGCTACCGGGGATGCCGCCCTGACGCAACCATCGGTTGCTCTTTGAAGAATCCGGTGAAGGGTCAGCGAGGGGACATCGGTGCGAGGCCGAGGCGAGCGAGCGCGGCGCACCCGCGAGCGGCGTGCTCGCCCCCGGCGAGCACCAGGGTCCGGGCCGCCTGGTAGCGGCAACCGCTCGCGTCGAAGGCGGCGGCCGTGGCCAGAAGCCGTTCCCGGTCGCCGTCGAACAACGCGCCGGCCCGGGCCACGATGGCGGCGGCGACCGGGTTGCCGGCCACGACGGCCCGCGCCTCGGCCAGGCGGTCGCCGGCGTCGGGGTTCCCGGCGAGCACGCTCGCTTCGGCACGCAGCGCCACATACCAGTGGAGCCAGATCCAGGTGACCCACTTCCACACGTCGCCGGGCTCGGGCGCCAGCCGCTCCCACGCCTCCCCCGCCCGCCCGTCGTGGAGCATGAGCATCGCGTCGAAGACCGCGCCGTAGCCGTAGACGTGCTCCGGTGGGGTGCCCAGCCGCCGCAGGACCGCGTCCCACTCGCGCCGGGCGTCGTGGTCGTCGCGCAGGCCGTGGATCATCGCCACACCGGCGACCGCCGGGCCGAGCACCGACCGGGCGGGGCTGCCGGCCCGCTGCCACGCCTCGAGGAACCGGGCGCTGCCGGTCAGGACGTCGTCGACGTTGCCCGCGAGCGCGTCGGCCACCAGCAGCCAGCTCGTGGCACGGTGGCCGACCTCCGCCAGCAACGGATGATCCGCGAGTTGCCGGCCCCACCGGCGGGCGCCCGGCAGGTCCCCCGCGCCGAGGCCCGCCTCGGTGGCCATGCCGAGCGCGTCGATCAGCTCGTGGGTGCCGGCCGGAGTGTCCGGCGCGGACGCGAGCAGCGTGATCCGGCGCCGCGCCGTGGCCGCGGCGCCGAACGCGTCACCGGCCCAGCTCCGGGCGCCGGTGAGCGCGTCGAGCGCGGCGGACTCGGCGAGCGGATCACCCGTGCGGTGCGCCAGCTCCACCGCCCGTTCGGCGCGGCCGATCGTCTCCGGTACGTCGTTCTCCGGTGGACCCTGGGCGGCGCCGAACGCGTCGGTGAGCACCCCCGCCTCGGCCAGCGCCAGCGCGGCCCGGGCGGCCCGGTCGTCGCCGGCCAGCTCGCGCGCCTCGGCGATGAGCGCGACCGCCTCCGCCTCCGGGGTGAGCCGGGCGAACTTGCTCCAGAACCGGTAGGCGTTGGTGGCGGCGGTCGCCAGGTCGGCGGCGGCGCCGGCGGTGTCCCCCGACCGGCGGGCGGCGTCCGCGGCCGCACGGTGGAAGCGGTACATGTCGTCGCCGCGCATCCGGCAGCCGGCCACGGCCGCGGCCTGCCGGAGCATCGACGCGGCGTCGGCCGGGTCGTCCGCGAGCACGGCCGCCTGCTCGAAACGCAGCTGGGACTCGCCGACCAGGTTGCGGGTGAAGGCCAGTTCCGCCAGGTGCCGGGCGAGCCGGTACGCGTCCGCGCGGTGCTCGGGGCGGTCGGCCGACCACGCCAGGGCGGCACGGAGGTCGTCCGCCACCGCGTCGAAGCGGGCCCGCCAGTCCGTGCGGACGACCGCCAGGCCGGCGGCCTCGGCCAGGCACCAGCGCAGGTGGCGGGTACGCGCGTCGTCCAGGTCGCCGGCCTCGGTGAGCCGCTCCGTCCCGTACTGGCGGATGGTCTCCAGCGCCCGGTACTCGGTGCCGCCGAGCGAGGGGGTCACCACCAGCAGGCTCTGCTCGGCGAGCCGGGCCAGCCCGTCGGCGACAACGCCCGTCGCGGACCCGGCGACCTCCGCCGCCGCCGCAACGGTGAACGGCGCCACGAACACCGACACCCGGCGCAGCAGCGCCCGGTCGGCCGGCTCCAGCAGGGCGTGGCTCCAGTCCAGCGCCGCCCGCACCGAGCGGTGCCGGTCGTCGGCGCGGGAACCGCCGGCGAGCATCCGGAGCTGGTCGGACAGGCCGGCGGTGAGGCCGTCCAGCCCGAGCGTGGACCAGCGGGCGGCGGCCAGCTCGATCGCGAGCGCCACTCCGTCGAGCCGCGCACAGACCGCGGCGATGTGGTCGCGCAGGGCGGGATCCGGCGGCGGGCCCACCGCGGCCGCCCGCTCCAGGAACAGCGCGACGGCGTCCGACTCGCCGTCGCCGGCCAGCGACAGCGGCGGCACCGGATACACGCGTTCGAACGGCACCATCAGCCGGGCCCGGCTGGTCGCCAGCACCGTCACCCGGGGGCACGTGGCGAGCAGCCGCTCGACGAACGGCGCCACGCCGTCCCGTACCTGCTCGCAGTTGTCGAGCACCAGCAGGGCGTGCCGGTCGGCCAGCGCGGCCACCACCGACTCGTCGATGGCGGCGCCGGGCTGCTCGCCCAGGCCGAGCGCGCCGGCGACCGCGGCCGCGACCACGGCGGCGCCCGGGTCGGTGACCGGGACCAGGTCGACGAACCACACCCCGTCGGCGTACCCGCCGGCCGCCTCGGCGGCCAGCGTCAACGCGAGCCGGGTCTTGCCCATGCCGCCGGGGCCCACCGCGGTCACCTGCCGGTGGGTCTTGAGGATCTCGGCCAGCTCGGCCCGCTCCCGGGCCCGGCCGACGAACGAGGTCAGCGGCGTCGGCAGGACCGGCGCCGAGTGGGACCGCCCGGCGCGACCCAGCTCGGACGCGCGCTGGGCGAGCGCCCGCCGATCCGGCATCGCCAGCTTGCGCAGCAGCGCGGAGACGTGGCTCTCCACCGTGCGCACCGAGATGAACAGCCGTGCCCCGATCTCGGCGTTGCTGAGGTGCTCTCCCACCAGCGCCAACACCTCGGCCTCCCGGGCCGAGACCTCCCCCGTCGCCGTCACGGGCCCATTCTCGCCCACCCCCGTGGCGTCGATCCGTGGTGGTTTCCGTGGTCGGCACCGATGCCGGTCCCGCCACCGGCGGGCGAGGCTCGAACGCAGGCAGATCGGCGACGGGGAACGGAGTGGCGGAGATGAACCCAGGGTCTGGTGTGCGTTCGTGGGCGGGCTCGGTCGGGCGGCTGCTGAGACAGCCGGTGCTCCGCCGGCTCCTGCCCGGAATGCTGGTCTCCGCCCTGGGCGACGGCATGAGCATGGTCGCGGTGGCGTGGCTCGCGGTCCAGATCGCGCCGGCCGGCCAGGCCGGTGTCTGGACCGGGCTGGCGGTGGCCGCGTACGCGCTGCCGGCCCCGATCGGCGCGGCCGTGCTCGCCCGGCTGGTCCGGGGGATGCGCGCCGCGCACCTGGTGGCGGCGGACGCCTCGGTGCGAGCCGTGGCGCTCGGCGCGGTCGCGGTCCTGGCGGTGGCGGGCCTGCTGGAGCCGGTGGCGTACGTGGCGTTGCTGGCGGTGTCCTCGCTGCTGCACGCGTGGGGGAACGCCGGCGCGTACACGCTCGTCGCCGAGGTGCTGCCGGAGGAGGACCGGCTCACCGGCAACGCGCTGCTGTCCACGTTCGCCCAGGCCGCCTTCGTGGTCGGCCCGGCGCTGGCCGGCGGGCTGACCGCGCTGGTCGGCCCGGGCTGGGTGATCGGGGTCGACGCGCTGAGCTTCGCGGTGCTGGCCGTGGCGGGGTGGACGGTCTCCGGCCGGCGGGCCGCCGCCCTCGGGGTGACGCCGGCCGAGCCGGCGGCGGGCGGCTGGCGCACCATCCTGGACCGGCCACGCCTGCTCGGGCTGATCGCCGTCACCTGCGCGTTCTTCTTCCTCTACGGCCCGGTCGAGGTGGCCCTGCCGGTCCACGTCGCCCACGGCTTGCACGGCTCACCGGGCCTGCTGGGTCTCTACTGGACGGTGTTCGGCATCGGGGCGACGGCCGGTGCGCTCGGGGCGGCGCTGCTGCGGCACCGCCCGCCCTGGCCGGTCGTGGTGGGCATCGTCGTCGGCTGGGGCGCCGCCCTGCTCCCCCTCGGGCTCACCGACGCCGTCGCGCCCGGGCTGCTCGGGCTCGCCGTCGGCGGTCTGGTCTACGGCCCGTTCACCGCCATCTCCACGGCGCTGTTCCAGCGCGACACCCCACCGCAGGCCCTGAGCCGGGTGCTCGCCGCCCGCACCGCGCTGACCACCCCCGCCACCGCGCTGGGCACCCTGGTGGGCGGACCGGTCGTCGCCGCGGTCGGCGGCCGGCACACCCTGCTCATCTCCGCGCTGCTCACGATCGCGCTCGGCGCCGGTGTCGCCGCCGCCCTGCGGCTCGCCCGGTCCGGCCGGCAGCCGGCGCGGACGAGGCCCAGCGGTGGCACCTCTACGATGCGAGCGTGATTCACGTCACTCCGGCGCGGAGGCCGTACGCGCTGCTCGCCGCCGCGATCGTCCTGGTGTTGCTCGGTGCGGGCGTGGCCTGGGGCGTCGGCGACGCGCTCGGGCTGAGCCACACGCCCGCGGCCGTGCCGCACGAGGACGTCGCCGCCCCGCCGCGGCGGGTCGCCGCACCGGCGCCGCCGCTGGCGTCCGTGGTCGTGCCCGACGAGCCCCGCACCCGCAAGGCCGGTGCCGCGGTCGCCGACGCCGTCGCCGCGCGCGGCCTGCCCCGCCCGGCCGTCACGACGTCCGCGCCGACGCCGGCGGGCACCCCCCTCCCGGCGCGGGCTCCGGACCTGTCGAGGGTGACCACGCTGCGGGCGGGCGTGCTCCCCGCGCCGGCCGGGGCCGCCGAGTCCTACCGGCTCGGCGTGCGCGGGGCCGAACTCGCCGTCGACGGGACCGATGTCGCCGGCGCCGCGGCCGGGCTGTACCGGCTCGCCGACCGGATCCGTTCCGGCGCCGAGGCGCTGCCCGCCGCCGACGCGGGCCGGCTCGTCACGCCCCGGCTCGGCCTGCGGCTCACCGACGCCGGCTCGGTGGGCCGCGAGCCGGACCCGGCCGCCTTCGCCGCGGGCGACGACTACCACCTGAACACCGACGTGGTCGGGCCGGCGCTGCTGCCGAGGGCGCCGTGGGTGGACGCCGAGGCGGTGGCCCGCGTCGACGCGCAGTTCCGGCAGTTCGTCGACCACTCGGTGGCGCAGGGCTACAACGCCGTCGTCGTGCCGGGCTTCCTGGAGTACGTGACGTTCGCGAAGGTCGGCGACGGGCACGCGGTGTACCCGCCGGGCGACACCCACGTCGACCGCGCCAGGGCCATGGTCGCGGCGTTCGGCCCGGTCTTCGGGTACGCCGAGGAGATGGGCGTGAAGGTCTTCCTGCTCACCGACATGCTCGCGGTGTCGCCGCCGCTGGAGGCGTACCTCACGAGGACCGTCGGCGGGCTCGACGTGGCCGATCCCCGGCTCTGGGCCGTCTACCAGGCCGGGCTGGCCGAGCTGTTCGAGAGCATGCCCTTCGTCGACGGGCTGATGGTCCGCGTCGGTGAGGGCGGCGAGGTGTACGCCGCCGACGGCTGGGACTACTCCTCGAAGCTCGCCGTCACCACGGAGGCGTCCGTGCGCGCGATGCTGCGCGCGCTGGTGGACACCGCGGGGAGGGCCGGCCGGGAGGTCATCTTCCGGACCTGGACGGTCGGCGTGGGCGCCGTCGGCGACCTGCACACCAACCCGGAGTCCTACGCGCGGGTGCTGGGCGGGATCGACGACGAGCACCTGATCGTGTCCACCAAGTACACCCTCGGCGACTTCTACAGTCACCTGCCGCTGAACACCACCCTGCTGGCCGGCGCGCACCGCCGCATCGTGGAGTTCCAGGCCCGGCGCGAGTTCGAGGGGTTCGGTTCGCTGCCCAACGACCTCGGCCCGCTGCACCGCCAGGCGCTGCGGGCCTTCCTCGCCGCCAACCCGAGGGTCGAGGGCGTCTGGAACTGGACCCAGGACGGCGGCCCGCTGCGCGCCGGACCGATGTCGCTCTACCTGCGCACCGGGTTCTGGCAGCTGTACGACCTCAACACGTACGCCGTGGCGCGGCTGGCCTGGGACCCTGACGCCGACCCGGCGCAGGTCACCGCGGACTGGGCGTACCGCACGTTCTCCGCCGACCCGGACACCGTCGCCGCCATCGGGCAGGCCATGGCGCTGTCCCGGCGGGCGGTCACCGGCGGCCTCTACATCGGCCCGTACGCCGACCGGTCGGTGCGGGCGCTCGGGCTGGAGCCGCCGCCGATGATGTGGATCTTCGAGTGGGACATCCCGACCGGCGACTCGGCGGCCCTGGACAGCATCTACGCGGTGAGCGGCGGCCGGGTCGAGGAGGCGGTCGACGAGGGTGCGCGGGCCGTCACGCTGGCCCGGCGCATGCGGGACCTGGTGGCCGCCACCGACCCGGCGACCTGGCGGGACGCCGGGCTGCGCGAGCACTTCGCCCGCACGCTCGACTACCAGGTGAACCTGTTCGAGACGCTGGCCGCCTACCGGACCATGGTGCTGCGGCACGCGCAGTGGCTGGACACCGGCTCCCCGGCCGCCCACGACGGCTGGCGGGCCGCCGCGTCCGCGTACCGGGTCGCGCGGGACGTCCACCGGCAGCGCTACGGCGCCGACCTGGACCTGCCCGCGTACCACTTCACGGCCGCCGACCTCGGCGCGGAACGGGCGGACCGGGACCCGGCGATGGCCTGGGCCGCGCGGGCGCTGCTCGCGCTGATCCTGGTGGTGGTGCTGCTCGGCCTGCGCGGGCGTGGGCCCGGCGGCGCCGCCGCGCGCGGGCTGCTGCTGGGCACGGTCCGGCCGTGGCGGGTGGCCGCGCTGCCGGCGCCCGCGTCCCGGGCGGACCGGGTTCTCGTGTGGCTGGTCCCGGCCGTGGTCCTGGTGGCGAGCCGGCTCGTGTTCACCTGGTTCGCCGCCCCCGCGCACCTGCTGGTCAGCCTCGGCGGGTGGGCGCTGTTCGCCCTCGTCGTCCGCCTCGCCGTCGGCCGGCGGGATCCGTTCCACCTGTGGGCCGTGGTGGGCGGCGTCGCCCTGCTGCGCAGCGTGCTGCTCCTGGCGGCGCTCGCCGGGCGCGGGCCGGGGGCCTACTGGTTCGCGTTCTGGACCGCGCCGGCCCTGCGCGCCGCCTACGTCACGGCCGCGGTCGCCGCGTTCGGCTGGCTGTTCGTGGCCACCGCCGTCGTCCTCCGCGACCGGTACGCCGTGCGGCGGCGCCGCGTCGTCGGGCTGACCCTGACCGCCGCGGGCGTCCCGCTCGGCGTGCTGGCCGGTCTGGTCGCCCTGATCGGTCTGGAACGCGCGTTGACGGTGTGGAACGACCAGATGGCGCTGCTGCCCTGGGGCCTGTCCCGCATCCTCGGCATCACGGTCTACCTGGGCATTCCTACCGGCCTCCCGGGTTACGCCGCCGGCGTCGGAGCCGCCCTGGCCGGCGCCGGCCTGCTGCTGTCGATGCGCCCCGGCCGGCGGGCGGCCTGACCGCCCTACGACCCGCCCGCACGGTGTCCGGCCCGGGCCCGGCCGATGCACCGCCACCGCGAGCGCGACGCTGGTCGGGGGGATCGTCTTCGCCCGGTTCGGCCTCGACTGGGTGCGGAGCGCCTGACGGGTTCGGACTGACCGGGCACGCGAGCAGCCGCCCGGGAGGAGGTTGGGCCCGGCCGGGTGGGGTAGACCGCCGCGATGGGCGGGGCGCTCCTCGGCCGGGTCCACCCGGTTCGGATCCCCCAGGACGGCTCGGGGGGCCGATGTCCGATGCAGCAGCGCGGCCGGGTGGGCCGGAGCCGTCCGACGACGTGGTGGAACTGCGGGTGCACGGGGCCTCCGCCACCCGGGCGAGTGCCGGCCAGGTCCTGGCCCTGCCGCAGATCGAGCAGGTCGCGGGCGACCGCAGCGGGGGCTTCTACCGGGCCGGTCGCCAGGAGCCGGGCGCGGGCCGCACCGGGCGGGTGACGCTGGAGGCGTACCGCTGGGGTGACCTGCCCGCGGGGACCATGGCCCGGACCGTGGCGCTCGTGTTCCTGCTGCCGTTCATGCTGGTCAACGTCGCGATCTGGATGCGCCCGGCGAACCGGGGCTCCGACGCGACCACCCGGTCCCTGTGCCGGTTGCTGGCCCTCACAATCACCGCGCTGTACGTGCTCGCCGCCGCCGGTGTCGCGCTGGACCTGATCGCGTGGAAGTGCATGAGCTCGCCGCACTGCCTGGCCGGGCGCGGTTGGTTGTCCTGGCTGGGTGGGCGGCCGGTCGGGCTGCGGCTCGCCGTGCTGGCGCTGGTGCCGGCCGCCGCCGTCGGCCTGCTCTGGCGGGCCAGCACGCGCCCGGGGCGGGTGTTCGAGGCGTTCCGCCCTCCCGAGGCGGCGATCTCCGGGCACCGGCTCGGCGCCGTCGGCCGGTGGGACGCGGAACCCCTGGTGGGCCGGCTGCGCTCCATCCACGTCGCGGCGGCGTTCGCGACGCTGGACGTCACGCTGCTCGCCGCCCGGGCCGCGCCCGGCGCCTCGCCCGCCACCGTCGCGCTGGCGGTCGTCACCGGTACGGTCCTGGTCGCCTGCGCGGTCCTGCTCTGCGCGCCCCCGCTGATCGACCGGGCCGCCACGGACCGGCGGCTCGACCGGATCACCGGCACGCTGCGGACGGTCGCCCTGGTCCTGACCGCCGTCGTCGCGGCCCACGTCCTGACCGGCCCGGCCCCCTGGCCCGAGGGCGGCGGCCTGCCCGGCTTCGACGCGATCCTCACCTGGCTGTTCGTCACCCAGACGACCCTGCTGGCCGCCCTGGGAGCGGCGCTGCTCCGGCTGCGGCTCCGGAGCCGGCGGGCGGGCGCCGCGCCGCTGCTCGGGCTGGGAGCGTTGGCGATCGCGGCCGCCGCCATCAGCCTCGCGGTGGCGTACTCCGCCGAACTGGTCTACCGGGTGGCGGACTTCCTGGACCGCGACGCGCCGACCGCGGTGGGTGTGGCCGACTGGGCGCCGCGGGCGTGCACGTGGGCGATCTTCGGTTTCTTCCGCACGGTGCTGATCACCCTGGTCGTCGCGGGGCTGGTGACCGTGATCTCGCGACCGCGCCGGTTCCGCGCCGCGGCGGCGGTCGTCGCGCGTGACTACCCCGATGCACCGCCGGAAGCCGGGCCGCGGCTGCGGCAGGTGCGGAAGGCGATCGCCCGGGCCCGGTTCACCGAGAACCTGATACCCCTCGCCGTGGTCTACGCCGGCCTCGCCGGGATCGGCACGGCCACCACCACCATCGGCCTGTTGAAGCTGTGGCCGGGTGACGTCGTCGAGCGGTACGTCGGCGTGCCGGCCGACCTGGTCACCTTCGCCCTCGCGTTCGGCAGCTGGCTGATCGCGGCGATCATCGTCGGCCTCGTGCTCGGCGCGATCTTCGCCTACCGGACCAGCGGATTCCGGCGCCATGTCGGCATCCTGTGGGACCTCGGCACGTTCTGGCCCCGGGCCGCCCACCCGTTCGCGCCGCCCTGCTACTCCGAGCGGGCCGTGCCGGAACTGGCCCGGCGGATCACCTACCTCGTGGAGCGCGGCAACGCCGTCGTGCTCACCGGGCACAGCCACGGCTCGGTCCTGGCCGCCGCGACGGTGCTGCAGTTGCCACCCCGGGTCAGCGGCCGGGTCGCGCTGCTCACCTACGGGTCGCCGCTGCGCCGCCTCTACGCCCGGCTCTTCCCGGCCTACGTCGACGACGAGGCCCTGCAGGAGATCGGCGCCCGGGTCGGCTGGCGGTGGCTGAACCTGTGGCGGGACACCGACCCCGTCGGCGGCTGGATCTTCTCCGCCCACCCGCCCGCCGCGCCGGACCGGGCCGGCGACCCGGCAGCGACGGTGGACCGCCGGCTGCGGGACCCGGTCGCCGTGGTGGCCCCACCCGGCGACAGCGTCCCACCGCCGATCCAGGGGCACCGGCCCACCGAGTTCGCGCAGCCGTTCACCGAGGCGGTGGAAGAGCTGGTCGAGCGCCTCGGCGAGCCGCCGGCCCCTGGTCCGCGCTGACCCCCCGGTCGAGGGGTGCGGCCCAGGTCAGTGGGCGGACCGCATCCAGTCCCGGTAGTGCGTGGGGGCCAGGCGTACGTCCGGGCCGCCGATGAGCACGTCGCTGTCGACGACCGCGAACATGCCGGCCTTGTCGTCGATGACGACGGTGCGCTCGTCACCCTGTGCGGCCAGGGTGATCCTCCCGAGGTCGTCGAGGGTGAAGACGTCGGGGCCGGCGACGTTGCGGATGCCGTTCAGCGGCGCGCCGGTGGCGACGTCGACGACCGCGTCGACGACGTCCGCGGCGGCCATCGGCTGGATGCGGGTGGCGGGTAGGCGGACGGTGGTGTCGTTGGAGGTCCAGGACATGATCGCGTTCACGAACTCGAAGAACTGGGTGGCCCGCACGATCGAGTACGGCGTCGGCCCCTGCTGGAGCAGCTCCTCCTGCAGGGTCTTGGCACGGTAGTAGTCGAGCTCGGGCACCTGGTCGACACCGACGATCGAGAGGACCACCTGGTGCCGGACGCCGGCCCGCTCCCCGGCGGCGAGCAGGTTGGTCATGGAGGTGCGGAAGAAGTCGAGCGAGGCCTCGTCGAAGGTCGGCGAGTTCGCGACGTTGACCACCACCTCGGCGCCCTCCAGCGCCTTGTCCAGGCCCGCACCCGTGAGCAGGTCGACGCCGGTCGACAGCGCCGCGGGGACGGCCTCGTGCCCGGCCGCGGCCAGCTTCCGGACCACCTGTGAGCCGATCAGTCCGGTGCCACCGATGACTGTGAGCTTCATGGCTCTCACCCTTCCACGACGTACCCGCCCGGCACGCCGGCTTCATCGAGATCACGTCTCGAACTCGGACAACTTCTGTCCGGGACTCTAGTCGGATAGTCTTTGTCCGAGTCAAGAGGGGGTCCACATGAAGCTGTCCGGCGGGGTCGAGTGGGCGCTGCACTGCTGCGTCGTGCTGACCACGGCGACGGAACCGGTGCCGGCGGCCCGGCTGGCGGAGCTGCACGACGTCTCCGGCAGCTACCTGGCCAAGCAGTTGCAGGCCCTGTCCCGCGCCGACCTCGTGACCTCCGTCCAGGGCAAGGCCGGCGGCTACGTCCTGACCAGGGCACCCGAACTGATCACGATCCTCGACGTGGTCGCCGCCGTCGACGGCGACCAGCCCGCGTTCGTGTGCACCGAGATCCGCCAGCGCGGCCCCCTGGCCACACCGGCGGAGGCCTGCACCCGGCCGTGCCCGATCGCCCGCGCGATGGCCGGCGCCGACACCGCCTGGCGCGCCGCCCTCCGGGCCGTCTCCATCGCGGACCTCGCCCGCGACGTCGACGACGACTACGGACCCACCGCGCTCGCCGGCATCCGCGACTGGCTCGGCGGGCCGAACGGGGGCGGCACCGCGACCGCGTAGGACCGCGCTCCGGGCGGGCCTTGACTCGCGGCTTCGTAAGTCATAGCTTACCGTTCGTGGCTACTTACCGAACGGGCGACGGGTGGGACGCCCTGGGTGACCCGACCCGGCGCGCCATCGTCGCCTGCCTGGCCGAGCGACCCCGTGCGGTCGGCGAGCTCGCCGACGATCTGCCGATCAGCCGACCGGCGGTGTCCCAGCACCTCAAGGTCCTCAAGGACGCGGGGCTGGTCAGCGACCAGGCGGCCGGCACCCGCCGGGTCTACCGGCTCAACCCGGCGGGCGTGGCCGCGCTACGGGACCAGCTCGACACGTTCTGGCACCGCGCGTTGGACAGCTACCGGGACGTCGTCGAACAACCGACCGAGGAGACCCCATGACCGAGCCAACAGCCGCGGTCGTCCGCCGGCAGATCGTCGTCGAGGCGCCGCTGGAACGGGCGTTCACCGTGTTCACCGAGCGGTTCGGCGACTTCAAGCCACCGGAGCACAACCTGCTCGGCGCGGCGATCGCGGAGACCGTGTTCGAGCCCAAGGTCGGCGGCCACATCTACGACCGGGGCGTCGACGGCAGCGAGTGCCGCTGGGCGCGCGTGCTCGCCTACGAACCGCCGGACCGGGTGGTGTTCAGCTGGGACATCAGCCCGCAGTGGCAGGTCGAGACCGACCCGGACAACACCAGCGAGGTCGAGGTCCGCTTCGTGGCCGAGACCCCGCACCGCACCCGGGTCGAACTGGAACACCGCCACCTCGACCGGCATGGCCCGGGCTGGCAGTCCGTCCGCGACGGCGTCGGCCACGACGAGGGATGGCCGCTCTACCTCACCCGGTACGCCGCCCTGTTCACCGACCGCTGACCGGAAGTGTGGGGGCGCGACCGTACGGGAGCGTCCCCACACCGTCACGGGCCGGGGTCAGGTCCAGTACAGCACCCGGCACGCCGGCACCCGGGCGGCCAACTCCCGCTCGAACCAGGTACGCAGCTCCGTCATCGTCTCGCGCGGGTAGACATACTTCACCGCGCCGAACTTTCCGTGCTTGCGGCGGCGGGACTCCTCGTCCATCTCCAGACGGGTACGCGGATGCCGGGGACAGGTCCACGGCGAGCGGCTCGTCGACGTCGACAGAGTCGCTGTCCCGCTTCATCCGGCGCGTCTACCCGCTCCCCTCCCGTCAACCCGTGGAGCTGATCCTGCCGGGGCCGGGCATGTCTCGACCGGCGGCGGGTAACGCCACGTCCCCGGTGCCGCGCGCCTCCCGGACCGCGGGCGAGCGCGGAGATCGACTGGACAGGAGACGGGCATGTCGCACCAACCCGGCGTCGCGGAGCCGCCCACCGTCCGGCGTACCGAACTCCAGCGGCACCCGGCCTCGGTACCGGGTCGGCTGATCGTGCAGACCCTGTTCGAGATCCCGGTCGGGCTGGCGTCAGGGCGGCACCGGCACCCCGGCGAGGAGGTGGGGTTCCTCATCCACGGGGTGATCGCCATGGAGTTCGACGACCGGCCCACCCTGACGGTCCGCGCCGGGGAGCCGTTCCTGATCCCGCCCGGAGTCGTCCACAACGCCCGGAACATCACGGCCGACGTCACCACCATGATGCTCTCGACGTACCTGGTCGACGAGACGCAGCCCCTGGTGACGCCGTGTGACTGACCTGCCGTCGATCGAAAGGACCCAACATGACCAGCACCTCCGCGCGTCCCGGCAGGCCCACGGTCGTCCTGGTGCACGGCGCCTTCGCCGACAGTTCCAGCTGGAACGGGGTGGTGGAGCGGTTGACCGCCGCGGGCGTCGCCGTGAAGGCGGTACCCAACCCGCTGCGCGGCCTCGCCGAGGACGCCGCATATGTGGCGAGCGCCCTCCAGCAGACGCCGGGCCCGGTCCTCGCGGTGGGCCACTCCTACGGCGGGGCGGTCATCACCAGCGCCGCCTCGCGGGTCGACAACGTCGTGGGCCTGGTCTACGTCGCCGCCTTCGCTCCTGAGGACGGCGAGACGCTGATGGACATCGAGGGCGGCTCGAAGGACAGCGTGCTGACCTCGGCGCTGGTGCCGATGCAGTATCCGACCGCCTCGGGAACCGAGACGGAGTTCCTCATCGACCCGGCGAAGTTCCACGACGCGTTCGCCGCCGACGTCGCCGAGAAGGATGCCGCGGTCATGGCGGTCACCCAACGCCCCGTCTCCTCGCTGGCCTTCTCCACACCCACGACGAACCCCGCCTGGAAGAGGCTTCCCTCCTGGGCCGCCGTCGCCACCGGCGACCGGGCCGCCGGCAGCGACGCGCTGCTCCAGATGGCCGAGCGCGCCGGCGCCACGATCACCCGGATCGACGCCTCCCACGTCGTCATGGTCACCCAGCCCCAGGCGGTCACCGACGTCATCATGCAGGCGCTCGACGGCGTCTCCCGGTGATCGCATCGGGCCGGCACCGTGGCTCGCGCCGGGAGCGGGTCACCGGAGGAGCGCGGTCAGCCCGGTCACCACGTCGGAGGGCGGCGGCATGGCGGCCATCTCGTCGCGTACCTCGCCCGCCGCCTGCCTGAGCGCCGCGTCGGTGACGAGCCGGGTCAGGACGTCCGGCGTGATGCGCCGGGCCGCCACCGCGAGACCGGCGCCGCGCCGCGCGACCACCTCGGCGTTGTGCCGCCGGTCGCCCGGGCCGGGCACGACGAGCTGCGGCACGCCGGCCGCCAGGGCGCCCAGCACGCTGCCCGCCCCGCCGTGGTGCACGCACGCCGTCGCGTGCGGGAGCACCCGGTCCAGCGGCACGCGGCCGACCACCCGGACGTTCTCCGACAGCCGCGGCAGCCGGCCGGGCGGCCGGACGAGCACGATGTCGGCGTCCACCGCGGGCGCGGCCGCGATGATCGCCGCCGTCGGGTCGCCGCCGCCCGGACCGGCGACGGTGCTGCGGCTCACGACGATCCGCGGCCGCCCTCCGGCGCTCAGCAGCCAGGCCGGCACCGCTCCACCGCCCGAGTACGGCACCGCCCGCATGGGCAGCCCCGGTCTCGGCCCGGCCAGGCTCGGCGGTGACACGGTGATCGTGGCCGCCGGCGTGCCGATCCGGTGCCGCCTCATCGGCCGGCTCGCCGCCACGGCCGCGACGAGATCGGCGGCGGGGAACAGGTTGTTCTCCTGCAGCACGCCCGGAACTCCGAGGTGCTCGGCGGCGACGCCCCCGGCCACGCCCAGCGGCTCGTAGACGATCAGGTCGGGCCGTTCGCGCCGGGCCAGCGCGACCACCGCGTCCGCGAACGTGGCGTTGGCGGCGCCGAACAGCTCACCGACGACCGCGGTGCCGGCACGCCCGGCCAGCTCCCTTCGGGCGAGCAGCGGATGGCGCAGCAGCACCCGGCCGGCGATCCGGCCGAAGGCGAACCCCGGCGCGATGTCGTGCGCCGCCAGGCCGCCGAGGTCGACGGTGAGCGCGTCGCCGCCACTCGCGACCAGCACGTCGTGGCCGGCGTCCCGCCAGGCGAGGGCGAGCGGGAGCAACGGCAGCAGATGTCCCTGCAGCGGCGCGGAGACGACCAGGACGCGCATGGCCCATTGAAACCCACGACGCGCGCCCTCGTCGCCCCGTGGACGGTGGCAGCGGCAGCAGGCAGACTGCTGGCATGACGCGAGGCATCGCCCTGGTCCGGCGACCCGGCGACCGGCTGGCCGAGGGGCTGGTCACCCACATCGAGCGCAGCGACGTGGATGTCGCGCGGGCGCGGCGCCAGCACGAGGCGTACCGGGCCGCGCTCGTCGGGGCCGGCTGGCAGGTGCGCGAGGTCGACCCGGCCGACCACTGCCCCGACGCCGTGTTCGTCGAGGACACCGTCGTGGTCTGCGACGACCTGGCGGTGCTGACCCGGCCGGGCGCGCCGGAGCGCCGGCCGGAGGTCGCCGGCACGGAGAAGGCGGTACGGGAGGCCGGGCTGGAGGTCGTGCGCATCGAGGCTCCCGGCACGCTGGACGGCGGTGACGTGCTGCAGATCGGCACCACGGTGTACGTGGGCCGGGGCGGCCGCACGAACGCTGCGGGCATCGACCAGTTGCGCGCCCACCTGGCGACCCGCGGGCGCACGGTGGTCCCGGTCCCGCTGCGCGAGGTGCTGCACCTCAAGTCGGCCGTGACGGCGCTGCCCGACGGCACCCTCCTCGCGCTGCCGGAGCTGCTCGACACGACCGCGCTGCGGGGGCCGGTGCGCGCGGTCGACGAGGAGGCCGGCTGCCACGTCGTACCTCTCGGGGATGACCTCGTGCTGATGGCCGCGTCGGCGCCGCGCACCGCGGCGCTCGTGGCGGACCTCGGCTTCGCGCCGGTCGTCGTCGACATCGCCGAGTACGAGAAGCTCGAGGGCTGCGTCACCTGCCTGAGCGTGCTGGTCCCCCGCGCCTGATCGAGGGCCCGCGCCGGCCCCATGATGTGACCCAGGTCACTCGCAGTGAACCGTCATCCTCCGGCCACGTCCGGAGCACCTGGACACCCCTCGCATTCATCCAGGGAGAATGATGCGTTCATCTCGCAAGTTATCGGCGCTGGCGCTGCTGGCGCTGGGCGTCTCGGTGGTGGCTCCGGGCGGTACGCCGGTGTCGGCGCAGCCCCGAGCCGCGAAGCCGGCGACCACACCCCCGGTCGCGTCCAAGCCCCGGACGGTCACTCTGCTCACCGGCGACACCGTCCACGTCAGCACGGTGGACGGCCAGACCGCCGTGAGCGTCGTGCCGGGCAAGGGACGGGAGCGGATCCCGTTCATCACCCACAGCGCCGGCACGGAGGTGCGGGTCATCCCCGCCGACGCCGTCGGCCTGCTCAACCGGGGCAAGCTCGACGAGCGGCTCTTCGACATCACGACGCTGGTCGGCTTCGGCTACGACGACACCCGGGCCACCCTGCCGCTGATCGTCCAGCACAGCGGCGCCACCCCCGCCGGCCTGGCCGGCGCCCGGACCACCCGGGAGCTCTCCGGGGCGAGCGCCGTCGCGGAGAACCGGGCGGACGCGGTGTCCTTCTGGAACAACCTCACCGCCGGCGCGAGTGGCGCCGAGCGGCGGCTGCGGGCCGGGGTCGACAAGGTCTGGCTCGACGGGCTGCGTCACCCCACCCTCGACGTCAGCGTCCCGCTCACCGGCGCGCCGGAGGCCTGGCAGGCCGGCTGGACGGGAACGGGGGTGAAGGTCGGCGTGATCGACACCGGCGTCGACCAGACCCACCCCGACCTGGCCGGCCGCGTCGCCGCCGCCGCGAACTTCACCTCCGACCCGGACACCCTCGACCGGGTCGGCCACGGCACCCACGTCGCCTCCACCATCGCCGGCAGCGCGGCCGCGTCGCAGGGCCGGTACAAGGGCATGGCGCCCGGCGCGACCCTCTACAGTGCCAAGGTCTGCGTCCAGGAGGGCTGCCCCGAGTCGGCCATCCTGGCCGGCATGACCTGGGCGGCGCAGCAGGGCGTGAAGGTCGCCAACATGAGCCTCGGCGGCCCGGACAGCCCGGAGACGGACCCGATCGAGGCGGCCGTCGCCGACCTCACCCACCGCTACGGTGTGCTGTTCGTCATCGCCGCGGGCAACAGCGGCGAGGCCGGCGAGGCCACGGTGAACTCGCCCGGCAGCGTGACCGAGGCGCTGACCGTGGGCGCCGTGACCAAGACGGGCGAGTTGGCCGGCTTCTCGAGCCGGGGCCCGCGTGCGGGGGACGCCGGCATCAAGCCGGACGTCACGGCGCCCGGCGTCGGCATTCTCGCCGCCCGCAGCTCGACCTCCGACCTGCCGCCGGACGACGGGAACCCGCAGTACGCCGGCCTCAGCGGCACGTCGATGGCGACCCCGCACGTGGCCGGCGCGGCGGCGATCCTGACCCAGCAGCACCCGGACTGGTCGCCGGAGCGGATCAAGTCCACCCTGATGGCGGCCGCGAAGCCGAACGCCGCCATCGGCGTCTACGAGCAGGGCGCCGGCTTCCTCGACGTCGCCCGGGCGATCCGGCAGGGCGTCACGGCGAGCCCGGTCAGCGTCGCCTTCGAGCGGACCACCGCCGCGCAGCAGCGCACCATCACGTACGCGAACAGCGGCTCCTCCCCCCTCACCCTGGCCGTCTCCCTCGACGCGAAGGACGCCGACGGCGCCCCGGCGCCGGCCGGCCTGTTCAGCCTCGGCGCCTCCTCCGTGACGGTCCCGGCCGGCGGGACGGCCACCGTGACCGTCACCGTGCAGGCCGGCACCGACCTGGCCGACCACTACTTCGGCGGTGAGGTGACCGCCACCGGCGGCGGCGTGCAGGTGCAGACCCCGGTCGCCCTCGACATCGCCCGCCACCAGCTCAGCCTCAAGCTCGTCGGGCCGGACGGCGGAGCGCCCACGCCCGAGCAGGGTTGGGTGACCCTCCTGACCGACCTGGACCGGCAGACCGTCCTGGTGCTCGACAACCCGGCGGTCACCACCTACCGGGTCCGCGCGGGCCGCTACCTGGTCCAGACCTACCTGTTGACCGGCGACCCGTACCTCCCGAACGTCACGTCGCTGGTGCGCCCGAGCCTCGACCTCACCAGCGACCAGGCGCTCACCGTGGACACCCGCCGGGCGAAGCCGATCGCGGTGTCCGTGCCGAACCCGAAGGCCACCGCCGTCCACCAGGAGTTCGGCTGGACGATCCGGACCGAGCAGCCGCAGATCTGGGGCAGCAACGACCCGTTCGGCGTGGTCATGGGCATCCCCCTCGACCACGTCCGGACCGCGCAGATCGGGGCCGGCCGGACGCCCGGCTTCGTCTCCTACGTCAACGGGATGTGGGGTCAGGTGGCCGACGACGGCAGCCTCCACAACAGCCCGTACGTCTACCGGGTCTACCTCTACGAGCCGCAGAAGATGATGACCGGCCTGACCCGCCGGCTGCGGGCGGGCGACTTCGCCACCGTTCGCTCCCGGATCAGCGCGGACGTGGCCGGCGTGCCGGTGTCGCGGACCGCTGTCGCGCACGCGCCCGGCAACTCGCCGATCTACCGGGACGAGCGCAACATCCCGCCGAGCTTCAGTTACGACGCGCCGAGCACCATCACCGAGTACTACAACCAGGACAAGCAGGCGGTGTGGCAGTCGACCTCGTCGCAGCTGAGGTACACGTACTACCAGTCGGCGTGGACCAGCTTCCGGCCCGGCCGCACCTACGACGTGAAGTGGGCCAACGGGGTGGCCGGGCCGGTCTTCCCGGAGCCGAACTTCGGCCAGCAGTTCGCCACCCGCTACTGGGGTGACCAGATCGGCGGGCCGGGGCCGCTGCACGGCGACGGCAGCGGGCACATGGGCTTCCGGCACGTTCGTGGCGGCAGCGTGGAGGTGAACCTCTACCGCAACGGCGTCAAGATCGGCGACGCGACCGAGACGCCCTGGGTGTGGAACGTGCCCGCCGAGAAGGGTGACTACCGGTTGGCCGCGACCTTCCACAGCGACCCGGAGTTCACCCTGTCGACCGTGGTCGACGCGGAGTGGACCTTCACGTCCGCGCACGTGCCCGACGGCGACCTGGTGAAGTTGCCGCTGACGGCGATCCGGTACACCCCGGAGCTCGACATCGACAACCGGGCGCCGGCCGGTCGGCTGTTCGCGATTCCGGTCTCGCTCGACCGCCAGGTCGGGGCGGCGCCGGGCCGGACCAGGGCCCTGACCGTCGAGGCGTCCTTCGACGACGGCAGGACCTGGCAGCGGCTCACCGTGAAGCGGTCCGGCGAGAAGGGAGTCGCCTGGGTGTGCAACCCGGCCGGCACCGGCTTCGTCTCGCTGCGGGCCGCCGCGACGGACACCAGCGGCAACACGGTCAAGCAGACCGTCATCCGCGCCTACCGGTACTGAGAGCGGTCCCGGACGCGGCGCCCGCCGGCGCCGCGTCCGGGATCACCGGTGCCGGCACAACCTCGTGGTGGTCGTGGATCCGCTCGACGGCCGCGTCCCGTTCCGCCGCGTCGTCGTGCTCCTCCCCCAGCTCCGCGGCATAGGCGCGCAGCAGGTCGTGCATCCGCCAGCGGCCGTCGCCAGGCTCCACCAGCAGGTGCGCCGCGAGCTCGGCGAGCAGGCCGCGGGCGGTGCGCGGGGGCAGGCCGGCCAGGGCGGCCGCCGCCTCCGTGCTCAGCTCCCCGGCCGGGTGCAGGGGCAGCAGCCGGAAGAGTCGGGCCGCCCCGGGGGTCAGCGCGCGGTAGGACCAGGCGAAGCTCGCCTCCAGCTCGGCGTGTGCGTCCCCGAAGCCGGCCAGCCGGCCGTCGGCCCCGGCCAGTTCGCCGGCGACCGCGGGCAGGCTGAGCGCGGGCCGGCCGACGGCGCGGGTGGCGACCAGCGCCAGGGCCAGCGGCAGCCGCCCGCACCGCGTCACGATCTCGTCCACGGCGGCCGGGTCGGCGGCCGTCACGTCGCCGAGCCAACGGGTGAGCAGTTCGCGGGCCTCGGCGTCGGTCAGCAGGTCGAGGTGCAGCGGGTGGGCGCCCGCCGGCCCGGCCGTGCCGGTGATCCGGCGGCGGCTCGTGGCGATGGCGAGACTGCCGCCGGTGCCGGGCAGCAGGTGCCGGACCTGGTCCCAGTCGCGGCAGTTGTCGAGCAGGATCAGCATCCGGCGCCCGGCCAGGATGCTGCGGTAGAGGCCGGCCTGGGCGTGCGGTTCGGCCGGGATGGCGGCCGGCGCGACCCCGAGGGACCACAGGAAGCCGCGCAGGGCCTCCGCCGGTGTCATCACCGAGTCTCCAGAGTCGAAACCGCGCAGGTCGGCGTGCAACTGCCCGTCGGGGTAGCGGGAGGCCAGGTGGTGGGCCAGGTGCACCGCCAGGGTGGTCTTCCCGACGCCGGGCATGCCGTCGATGACCAGCGCGGTGGCCGGCCGGTCCCCGGCCAGCAGCTCCTCCGCGGCGGCGACCAGGTCCCGGCGGCCGCTGAAGAACGGATGGTCGGCGGGCAACTGCGCCGGCGGCCCGGGGCCGGTCGGCGGCGCCCCGGCCGGCGGCCATGATCCGGCCTCCACGCCGAGGGGCGGCGCCGCGGTGGGGGCCGGTCCGGCGCCGCGCCACGACCCGGACCCGTCGGCCGCGGCGTCGTGGTCGAGCAGGCTGTCCCGGGCCGCCCGCAGGTCGGCGCCCGGCCGGATGCCGAGCTCGTCGGCGAGCCGGTGCTCGATGTCGGCGTACGCGGCGAGGGCCTCGGCCCGCCGGCCGTCCGCGGCGAGCGCGAGCAGCAGCCGCGCCTGGAGCGCCTCGTCCAGCGGCTCGTGTTCGGCGGCCAGCCGGATCGCGGGCAGCACCGCGTGGACGCACCCGGCCCGCAGGGCGGCGTCGGTCGCGGCCCGGACGGCGGCGAACCATTCGCCGTCGACGGCGAGGAACTCCGGGTGGGCCCGGGGGCCGGACCGCACGCCCGAGGCGCACCGGTCGCGCCACAGCGCCAGCGCCTCCCGGTAGAGCGCGACGGCCGGCTCGCCGGAGCTGCCACCGGCCCGGGCGACCAGGCGCCGGAAGCGCAGCAGGTCGAGCGCGTCCTCCTCGATCAGGAGCCGGTACTCGGCGCCGTCGCGGATCAGCACCGAGCCCGCCGCCCGCGTCGGCAGGCCCGGCTCGAAGCGCCGCCGGAGCATCCCGACGTGCCGGTGCACCACGTTGACCGCGCTGGGTGGGGGGTCGGACTCCCACAGCAGGTCGACGAGCTCGGCGACGCTGACCGCGCCGCCCGCCCGGGCGAGCAGGAACGCCAGGACCAGCCGCTGCTGCCGGGCGCCCAGGTCGAGTTCGGACCGGCCGCGCCAGGCCCGCACCGGGCCGAGAACGGCGAAGGAGAGCGGGGTGGTCATCATGATGCGATCCGTACCGAGGTGGGTGCCACGATCGTCACAGCATGGCAGGGGCCGCCGCAGGACCGGCGGCCGGGGGTTCCCTGCTCAGGCCGCCTTGAGGCCGGTACGCAGGGCGCGCAGGGCGTGGTGGGTCCGGGACTTCACGGTGCCGATCGGCACCCCCAACCGGCCCGCGACCTCCTCCGGTGACCGGCCGACCAGGAACACCTCGGAGAGCAGGCTGCGCTGCGCCGGGCTCAGCCGGCGGAGCGCGCGCCGGATGGCGTACGACGCCAGCGCCGTGCCGGTGGTGTCGTCACCGGCCGGAATCCAGGTCATGTCGACGAGATGGACCTCGACCGGGCGGCCCCGCCGCCGGCGGACCCCGTCGATGACGAGCCGCCGGGCGACGGTGAGGAGCCACCGGCGGGCGGCCTCGGGCTCGGCCGGCACCGAGTCGAGGTGCCGCCAGGTCCGCAGCATCGTCTCCTGGAGCAGATCCTCGGCGGTCTGCCGCTGCCCGCGGGTCAGCAGGAGCAGGAGGCGCAGCACGGCACGGGAGTGGTCCGCGTGCAGCTCGGTCATGCGCTCGGCCCGGCCGGCCGGTGATCCGTCGGGTGCCCAGAGCACGGTCTCTCCCCCATCCGCAGTGGCAACGGTGAATGAGGCAGGAGCCTAGGGACGGTGGATGCGAATGGACTGACGCGCGAGTGTCAATCGAGTGCCGTCGCCGATCGCGACCGGTCACGGACCCGGCGTGACCGCCGCGAGCAGGCCGGTCAGCCGCCGGCCGGTCGGCGTGTGCGCGTACGGGATCAGCGCCAGCGCCTCCTGCCACGCCCCCACCGCCGCGTCCTGGTCGCCCGCCGCGGCGAGGGCGTCGCCGAGCAGCGCGAGCACCTCCGCGGCCGGCGCCGACGCCGAGGCCTCCTGGTAGGCGGCGGCCGCCTCGCGCCAGCAGGCGACCGCCCGGTCGAGCTCCTGGCGGGCGGAGTGCCCCTGGCCGAGCACCTCCCACGCCTCGGCGACCCCCAACCGGTACCGCGCTCCGCGCGACAGGGCCATCGCCCGCTCGGCGCTGCGCACGGCCTCGTCCCCCCGGCCCAGTTCGGCGTAGCTCGCGCCCATGATGACCAGGACGTCCGCCTGCAGCTTGTCGTCGCCGGCCGCCCACGGTCCCAGGGCCGCGGGGAGCGCCCGGACGACCTCCTCGTGCCGTCCCTGGGCGCTGAGGATCATCGCCCGGTTGATGCCGGCCCGGGTCATCTCGCCGTACAGGCCGAGCCGGGCGAGCAGCTCGACGGCCTGGTCGAGGTGCCCGAGCGCGGTGTCGTGCTCGTGCCGGAAGTAGGCCGCCCCGGCCAGGCTGCGGTGCATCCGGGCCTGCCCGACCAGGTCGCCGCCCGCCCGGGCCGCCGCGAGGGCCACCTCGCCGGTCGTCGTCCAGTCGGCCCACCGGCCGCTGCGGTCGAAGAAGTGCTGCATGCCCAGGGCGAGCTGCCAGGCCTCGGTGTGCCGGCCCTGCCCGGCGGCCCGGCCGACCAGCGCGATGAGGACCTGCCGCTCGGCGGTGAACCAGCGCATGGCGTCGCCGTGCCCGGCGAAGCGCAGCGGGGTCTCACCCGGCCCCGGCTCGATCATCGGGTGGTACTCGGAGGTCAGCAGGCACCGGTGCGCCCGATAGGCGGTGGCCCGGTAGAACCGCAGGCAGCGCAGCTCCGCGGCGGCGCGCTCGGCCGGGCCGTCGTTCTCCTCGCCGAGCTCCGTGGCATAGGCCCGCAGCAGGTCGTGGGTGCGGTAGCGGCCCGGCACGTCCTCGCTGATCAGGTGCGCGCGGCTCAGCTCGCCGAGCAGTGCCCGCGCGCCCCGCAGCGGGACGCCGGCCAGGCCCGCCGCGCCGGCGATGGAGATGTCGGCACCGGGATGGATGGGCAGCAGCCGGAAGAGCCGGGCGGCCGGGGCGGACAGCGCCCGGTAGGACCAGGAGAAGACGGCACGCAGGCCGGTCTGCGGGTCGTCGCCGTCGAAGCCGTCCAGACTGCCGGGCGCTCCGGCCAGCTCCGCGGCGATCCGGGCCGGCGGCGTCCCCGGCAGGGCCGCCGCGCGGGCGGCCACCACGGCCAGCGCGAGCGGCAGCCGCCCGCAGGCGGCGATGATGGCGTCGATCGCGGCCGGGTCCGCCGCGACACGGCCGGCGCCCAGCGGCCGCGACAGCGCGGCGCGGGCCTCCTCGACGCTCGGCAGGCCGACCGGCAACGGGTGGGCGCCGGCCGTGGTGAGCAGGCCGCTGAGCCGGCTGCGGCTGGTCACGATCACCAGACAGCCGGGGCTGCCGGGCAGCAGGTGCCGGATCTGCTCGGCGTCCCGGCAGTTGTCGAGCAGGATGAGCAGCCGCCGGCCGGCGAGGCTGCTGCGGTACAGGCCCGCCTGGGCGTGCAGCTCGGCGGGAATGCCCTCCTGCGGCACGCCGAGCGAGCCGAGGAAGCCGCGCAGCGCCTCGGCCGGGCTCATCGCCGGCTCCCGCCCGTCGTATCCGCGCAGGTCGACATACAGCTGCCCGTCCGGGTAGCCGGCGGCGAACCCGTGGGCGAGGTGGACGGCCAGGGCCGTCTTGCCGATCCCGGGCATGCCGTCGATCGCGAGCACCGCCGGCCCGCCCGGGCGCGCCACCGCCGCGCGGGCCGCCGCGATGAGGTCGTCCCGGCCGCTGAAGAAGGGCAGGTCCGGTGGCAGCTGCGCGGGCCGCGGGAGTGGCGCGGCCGACCCGGTACGTGCCGGCCCGGTGCGCTGGTGCAGCAGCCGGTCGTACGCCTCCCGCAGTTCCTCGCCGGGGTCGACGCCCAGGTCCTCGGCGAGCCGGTGGCGCACCGCCCGGTACCTCTCGACGGCCTCCGCCTGGCGGCCGTCGGCGGCGAGCGCCAGCAGCAACCGGCTCTGCAGTGACTCGTCGAACGGGTGCAGCTCGGCGGCCTGCCGCAGCGGCGCCAGCACCGCGTTCAGCCGGCCGCAGCGTTCGGCGGCGTCGGCGGCCCCGCGTACGGCTTCGGCGCGTTCGGCCTCCACGGCGAGGAACGCGGGGTGTTGTCGGCAGGCCGGTTCCAGACCGGCCGCGCACCGGCCGCGCCACAGTCGCAGCCCGTCGAGGGAGTGCCGCAGCGCCGACTCCGGGTCGCCGTCCCGCAGGCTCCGGGCCGCCCGCCGGCTCAGCGACCGGAACGTCAGCAGGTCGAGGGACTCCTCGTCGGCGCGCAGCCGGTAGCCCGAGAGATCGCGGAGGATGTGCCGGCCCGCCGACCGGGTGGGCAGGCCGGGCTCGAACAGCCGCCGGAGCATCCCGACGTGCCGGTGCACCACGTTCGCGGCGCTGGCCGGGGCGTCGTCGTCCCAGAGCAGGTCGACCAGCTCGGCCAGGGAGACCGGCAGCCCGCCCCGGGCCAGCAGCAACGCGAGCACGAGTCGCTGCTGGCGGGCGCCCAGGCGCAGCTCGGCGCCGGCGCGGACGACCCTGATCGCGCCGAGCACCGAGAAACCGACCGTGTCGCCCGCCTCCGCTCGCACAGCGGCCACGGTAACGGGCCGACCCGCCGGCCGGAGCTTGCGATCGAGCAAGCTACGGCCGGTTCGGGTACGCGCTGACCTGGCGGTCGGTGCCGGATCAGCTCACCGCGCGCTTCACGAGCGCGGCGATGCGCTCCGCCACCTCGGCCGTCACCTCGGTGAGGGCGAAACCGCTCGCCCACATCGTGCCCTCGTCCAGCTTCGCCTGGTCACTGAACCCGAGCGTCGCGAAGCGCGCCTTGAACTTCTCCGCGCTCTGGAAGAAGCAGACGACCTTGCCGTCCAGCGCGTAGGCGGGCATCCCGTACCAGAGCTTCGGCGCGAGGACGGGGGCGCTGGCCGTCACGACGGCGTGGACCCGCTCGGCGATGACCCGGTCCGCGGGGGGCATCTCGGCGATCTTCGCGAGCACGCTCCGCTCGGCCTCCGCCTCCTTGTCCGCGCGCGTTCCCCGACGCGCCGCGGTCCTCAGCTCCCGGGCGTGGTCCTTCATGGCGGCCCGCTCCTCGGCCGTGAATCCCTCGTACCCGCTGGTGGTGGTGCTGGCCATGGTGCCCCCTGTGCTCGTGGCTCACGATCGGCCCGCCGGGCCGATCACTGTGGTCACAGCCTCTCCCGGGCGGGGCGCGGCCCACCTCCGTGCCGACCACGGAAACCACCACGGACCCGCGGTCCGTGTGCCCGCCCGGCGGGAAAACCGGCGCCGGCCGGCGACGAACGAGCCCCGGTCGATCCGGGTGGATCGACCGGGGCTCGTCGGTTGGCGCCGGATCAGCGGACGTCGAACCGGTCCAGTTCCATGACCTTGGTCCAGGCGGCGACGAAGTCCGTGACGAACTTCTCGCGCGCGTCCTCGCTGGCGTAGACCTCGGCGAGGGCCCGCAGCTGGGAGTTGGAGCCGAAGATGAGGTCGACCGCGGTGGCGGTCCACTTCACCTCGTCGGTGGCCAGGTCCCGGATCTCGTAGACGTGCTCCTCGGACTCCGACGCCTTCCACCGGGTGCCCGGGGAGAGCAGGTTGGCGAAGAAGTCGTTGGTGAGCACGCCGGGCCGGTCGGTGAGGACGCCGTGCCGCGTACCGCCGACGTTGTTCCCGAGGGAGCGCAGGCCGCCGACGAGGACGGTCATCTCCGGAGCGGTCAGGTTGAGCATGTAGGCGCGGTCGACGAGCAGCACCTCCGGCTGGGTCTTCTCACCCGGACGCAGGTAGTTGCGGAACCCGTCCGCGCGCGGCTCGAGGACCCGGAAGGACTCGACGTCGGTCTGCTCCTGCGAGGCGTCCGTGCGGCCCGGGCGGAACGGCACGGTCACGTCGACGCCGGCGTCGCGCGCCGCCTTCTCGACCGCGGCCGAGCCGGCCAGCACGATCAGGTCCGCGAGCGAGATCTTCGCGCCGCCGGCCGAGTTGAACTCCTGCTGGATGCCCTCGAGGGTCGCCAGCACCGTCGCGAGCTGCTCGGGCTGGTTGACCTCCCAGCTGCGCTGCGGCTCGAGTCGGATGCGCGCGCCGTTGGCGCCACCGCGCTTGTCGGTGGACCGGAAGCTCGCGGCCGACGCCCAGGCGGTGGAGACCAGCTGCGCGGTCGTGAGGCCGGACTCCAGGACCTTCGCCTTGAGCGCGGCGACGTCGGCGTCACCCACGAGCTCGTGGTCGACGGCCGGCACCGGGTCCTGCCACAGCTGGGGCTCCGCCACCCACGGCCCGAGGAAGCGCTCGACCGGGCCCATGTCGCGGTGCAGCAGCTTGTACCAGGCCTTGGCGAACGCCAGCGCGAACTCGTCCGGGTTCTCCAGGAACCGGCGCGAGATCTTCTCGTACGCCGGGTCGACGCGCAACGACAGGTCGGTCGTCAGCATCGTCGGCTTGTGCTTCTTCGACGGGTCGTAGGGGTCCGGGATGATCGCCTCGGCGTCCTTGGCGACCCACTGCTTGGCGCCGCCGGGGCTCGTGCTGAGCTCCCACTCGTAGCCGAAGAGGATCTCGAAGAAGCGGTTGCTCCACTCCGTCGGCCGGTCGGTCCAGGTCACCTCGAGACCGCTGGTGATCGTGTCCGGGCCCTTGCCGGCGCCGTGGGTGCTCAGCCAGCCCAGGCCCTGCGCCTCCAGCGGGGCGCCCTCGGGCTCGGGGCCGACGTGGTCGTCGGCGACGGCGGCGCCGTGGGTCTTGCCGAAGGTGTGGCCGCCGGCGATGAGAGCGACGGTCTCCTCGTCGTTCATCGCCATCCGGGCGAAGGTCTCGCGGATGAAGTGCGCCGCCGCGAGCGGGTCCGCGTTGCCGCGGGGACCCTCGGGGTTGACGTAGATGAGGCCCATCTCCGTCGCGCCGACGTCGCCCACCATCTCCTTCTCGGAGGCGTAGCGCTCGTCGCCGAGCCAGGTGTCCTCCGGACCCCAGAAGATCTCCTCGGGCTCCCAGACGTCCTCGCGGCCGAAGCCGAAGCCGAAGGTCTTGAAGCCCATCGACTCCAGGGCGACGTTGCCGGCGAGCACGAGCAGGTCGGCCCACGAGACCTTCTGGCCGTACTTCTGCTTGACCGGCCAGAGCAGCCGGCGGGCCTTGTCGAGGTTGGCGTTGTCCGGCCAGCTGTTCAGCGGGGCGAACCGCTGACCGCCGTCGCCGGCGCCGCCGCGACCGTCCTGGATCCGGTAGGTGCCCGCGGAGTGCCAGCTCATCCGGATCATCAGGCCGCCGTAGTGGCCGAAGTCGGCCGGCCACCAGTCCTGCGAGGTGGTGAGGGCCGTGATGATGTCCTGCTTGAGGGCCTCGACGTCGAGCTTGGCGAACTCCTTGGCGTAGCTGAAGTTCTCGCCCAGCGGGTTGCCCTTCGGCGACTGAGCGTGCAGCACCGACAGGTCGAGCTGGTTGGGCCACCAGTCCCGGTTGGTGCGCGGACGACCGCCGGTCTTCGGGGTCGGCGAGTCGATCGCCGGGTTCTCGCTCTCGCTGCCGTGCGCGGTCACGGAGTCGTGCGCGACCGGGCAGCCGGCCGCCGCCTTCTTGTCCACGCCCTGGGCGCTGGAGGGGGCGTTGTCCTGGGTGTCGCTCATCAATTTCCTTCCGAACTGGCGGATCGCTGGGAGGTGCGTTCGGTCGCGCAGTCGGGGCAGGTGCCCCAGTAGACGACCTCCGCCTCGTCGACCAGGAACCCCTGGTCGTCGGAGGCGGTGAGGCAGGGGGCCTGACCCACGGCGCAGTCGACGTCGGCGATCGTGCCGCAGGAGCGGCACACGACATGGTGGTGGTTGTCCCCCACCCGCGACTCGTACCGGGCGGTGGCACCCGCCGGCTGGATGCGCCGCACCAGACCGGCGTCGGTGAGGGCACGCAGCACGTCGTACACCGTCTGGTGGGAGACCGTGGGCTGCTCCGCCCGTACCAGGGCGATCACGGTGTCCGTGTCGACGTGCGGGTGGTCGCGGAGCGCGGCGAGCACCGCCAATCGGGGCCGGGTGACGCGCAACGAGACCGCCCGGAGCTGGGTCTCGAAGTCGGGCGCCATGCCACGAACATAGCTCACTCTTTTGGAATCAATCAAGTTTTGCTGCGATTCAATCCGCCCGGAAGATACTCCCCATCCGGGAACAAACTACGCCTGGAGCACGCCAGGACGCGGGGCAACCGAAATGTGGGCGGACAGCGCGCGGAGGAAGTCGGCCGCGTCGAAGATCTCGCCGGCGGAGGCGACGCCGCTCGTCCTCGTCTGCCCGGCGAGAAGTCGACGGACCGCTTCCACCGCCAGGGGTGCGCTGACGGCGTAGATGTCCCGGCCGCTCGCCACGACCCCACGCTGCCGGTCCCCGGAGCGCACGACGACGTCGACCGTGAACGTCTGCCCGGACCGGCCGCGCTCGTCGACCGCGGCCGGCGCGGGCGTGTCGGGGCCCGCCAGGTCCCGGGCGGCGTCGGTGGTCATGTAGGTGCGCACCTCGGGGATCGACAGGTGACTGGGGACGGTGACCACGTCGGCCATCGTGAACCCGCCGAGGACGGTGCGGGTGCCCAGCGGAGCGGGGAAGTGCCATTCCAGGACCGGCAGGTCACCCTCGTCGAGGTGGTACTCCAGCCGGCCACCGGTGTAGCGGACCCGCCGGCCGTCACGCCGGTCCCGGGAGACGGTGCCCGAGGCGAGGGTCCCGGCCGTGGGGTGCCAACTGCTCAGCCCGTACGCGACGTGCGCCTCGTCGGCCGCCGTCCAGTCGCCCATCGCCGCCGTGACCAGCAGATCGCCGAGCCCGCCGAAGAAGGCCATCGCCGGGACCACCGCGACGCCCGCGCTCCGCGCCCGGTCAGTGAAGTGCGCGAACGTGTCGACGTTGGCCTCGATCTCCGCCGCCACGTCCATGTACGGGATCCCGGCGCGCAGGGCGGCCTCGATCACCGGGGCCGCGGTCGAGGCGAACGGGCCGGCGCAGTTGACGACCGCGGCCGCACCCCGCAACGCCCGGTCGAGCGAGGCCGGGTCGCCGGCCGACGCCACCCGGTGTTCGAGCCCCGGATGCGACGCCGCCAGCGCCTGCAGCCGGCCGGCGTCGCGGCCGAGCAGGAGCGGGACGAACCCGCGCTCGCGCAACTCCGCCACCACGAACCGCCCGGTGTGCCCGTAGGCCCCGAACACCGCCACGGTCTGCTGCGAACCCATCTGAGTTCCTCCTCGAAAGATCGACTGAGAAGATCCTCTCCGCCACGGTCGACCCGGACCAGTGTCTGGAACGACATGCCCCGTACAGTTTCGGACATGGCCACGATCGCGCTCGCCGCCACCGACGGGATGCTGCACTTCGAGCTCGCCATGGCCTGCGAGGTCTTCGCCCACGACCCCTCCGGCCTGGCCGACCCGTGGTACGACCTCGTGGTCTGCGGTTCGGGCCCGGTCGGGATCGGCAGGTTCCGGGTGGAGCCCGACGACGGCCTGGACCGGCTCGCCCGCGCCGACACCGTGATCATTCCGGCCGTGGAGGACATCGACGCCGACGTGCCGCCCGACCTGCTCGACGCCGTCCGCGCGGCCCACCAGGCGGGCGCGCGGATGGTCTCGCTGTGCACGGGCGCCTTCGTGCTCGCCGCGGCCGGGGTGCTCGACGGGCTGCGCGCGACCACGCACTGGGCCCACACCGAGGCGCTGGCCGCCCGCCACCCCCGGGTGCAGGTCGACCCGGACGTGCTCTACGTCGACAACGGCACCGTGCTCGCCTCCGCCGGCAAGGCCGCCGCGGTCGACCTGTGCCTGCACCTGATCCGCCGCGACCACGGCTCGACGGTCGCCAACGCCGTCGCCCGCCGCCTGGTCGTGCCGCCGCATCGCGCCGGCGGCCAGGCCCAGTTCGTCACCACCCCGGTGCCCGCCCGCGACGACCATCCCCTCGCCGACCTGCTGCCCTGGGCGATGGAACGGCTCGACCGGCCGCTGACCGTGGAGGACCTGGCCCGCCAGGCGAACATGAGCTCGCGCAACCTGGCACGCCACTTCATGTCGGCGACCGGCAGCACCCCGCTGCAGTGGCTGTCGACGCAGCGGATCCGCCGGGCCCAGGAACTGCTGGAGAACACCGACCGCAGCATCGACGCCGTCGCGCAGGCGGCCGGCATGGGCACCGCCACGACGCTGCGCCGGCACTTCAACCGGACCGTCGGCGTGCCGCCGGAGGCCTACCGTCGCACCTTCCGCAGCGCCTGACCCGACCTCCGCCCGGAGTGCCTCTTGCGCTTAAGTCTATCTAGGTAGATATTGAGGCCATGGTACGTGCACGACGTCCCTCTCCGCAGACCGCGGCCGTGCTCACCGCCCTCGCCGAGGCGGGCGCGGACTGGAGTCACGGCTACGACCTGTGCCGCGCCCTCGGCCTGAAGGCGGGCACCGTCTATCCGATCCTCATCCGCCTCACCGAGCGTGGACAGGTGGAGACCTCCTGGGAGGCCGACCCGCCGCGCGGACGGCCGGCCCGGCACCTCTACCGGCTCACCACCGCGGGCGCCGAACTCGCCCGCGGCGTTGCCGCCGCGGCGCGTGCCGGCGAAGCCGCACCCGCCCCGCGCACGGCCCGGCTCGCACCCACGACCACCTGACCGCGACCGCTCGAACCCGGCGCACCTGTGCTGTTCGGAGGCTCCAGATGCTCGACCTCCTCCTCGTCCTGGGGGTGCTCGCACCGGCGCCCCTCCTCGCGATCGTGGTGCTCGCGGTCCGACTGCCCACCTCCGGGAGCGGTGCGGGCACATTCACCGCCCGCACCCGCGCCGCCGGGCGGAACGGCGTCGGACGCCCCGTGTGGCTGGGGCTGATCGCCGTCGCCGCCGCGGCCGCGGTGCTCACCGCGGGCCTGGAGCGCCTGTACGTCGCCACCGTCCCGAACGGGCCGCGCTGGGGCTTCGACACGGTGCTGCTGACCATCGTGCTCGGATTGTTCGCGGCGGTCGTGTGCGCCGGGCTCGCCGGCCTGGCGGCGGCCGCCGTCGCCGGTGCCCGCGGATTCGGAGCCGGCAGCGTCGCGGGGCTGCTGGCCCTCGTCGCCGTCGCCGCCGGCACCGTGTCCGCGCACCTGCCGCTGCGCGCCGCCTACCTGGCGGAGCCCGAACGATTCCCCGTCGTCGGAAACCTCGCCGAGGGCGACCTGCTGGCGCCGTTCGAGTTCTTCCTCGCCGCGCTGATCTGGGCCCTGCCGTGGCCCGTCCTCGGCGCCGCCCTCGGCGCCCGCTCCGAACCCGCGGGCCGCCGCCACCCGGTACGCGACGGCTGGCAGCTCCTGCTCGACCTGGCCACCACCGACCTTCCCGACAACCGGCGCGCGTGGGGTGCCGCCCTGCGGGCCGAACTCGCGGCGATCGATCCGCCACCCGAGCGCCGCAGGTTCGCCCTCGGCGGAGCGTGGGCCGTCCTGCGGTCCGGGTGGCCGCGCGGCGCATGGGTGCGGGCCGCCGGCGTGGCAGTCGTCGTCGCCGGTGGCTCCTTCGCCGCCTCGCGCTGGTCGCTGGAGCACGACCGGGGCGGGGTGCTCGGCTTCTGGACGGTCGTCCCGAGCGTTCTGCTGCTTGCCGTCGCGCTCGCCGCGGCCCGGCGTACCCGGTCCTTCGGCTCAGGGCTGCGCGCCGGCGCCCTGGCCGGGCTCGCCGCCCTGCTGGCGGTGCTCGCGGTCGGCATTCCCGAGTCCGTGGTCTGGGCACACCACCAGGCCGGCTACCTGAGCACCGGCGACGCCGTGCCGCCGAACTGGCAGGCGGCGGTCCGCGACGTGCTGCGCCCGGAATTCCTCGCCGGCATGCTCGTCCTCTGGACCACGGGGGCGGCCGGCGGCGCGGCCGTCGGCGCGGCCCTCGGCCGCGTACGCGGCCACACCCCCGACGGCCCCGCCACCACCGCCGCAGGCTGACGCGGCTGCTCACAGGGCCAGGGCGCTCAGCTCCGCGCGGCCGGCTACGCCGAGCTTCGGGTAGGCCTTGTACAGGTGGTACGCGACCGTCTTCGGGCTGAGGAAGAGCTGCGCCGCGATGTCCCGGTTGGACAGCCCCTTGCCGGCGAGCCTGGCGATCTGCAGCTCCTGCGGGGTGAGGTCGGCGCCGGCCGACGCGGCCGGCTGCGGAGCACGCAGCCCGGTCGCCTCCAGCTCGCCGCGCGCCCGCGCCGCCCACGGCGCCGCCGCCAACCGGTCGAACGTGTCCAGGGCGCGGTGCAGCTGGCCGCGTGCCTCGGCCTTGCGCCGGGCGCGCCGCAACCACTCCCCGTACAGCAGCTCGGTGCGGGCCTGCTCGAAGGGGCGGCCACCGAGCTTCAGAGCGAGCAGGTGATCCTGCTCGTCGCCGGTCAGCAGCGCCCGGCACCGGTACGCCAGGGACATCGCCCACGGCTGGTCCACCCGCTCCGCCCAGGCCCGGAAGCGGGCGTACGCCTCCTCGGCCTGCTCGGGCACGCCGGCCCGGACGGCCGCCTCGACCAGGTCGGGCACACTCCGGTACGCGCACACCTGGTGGGCGTACGGGTTCTCCTGCAGGGCGGCGAGCCGGGTCACGGCGGACTCCACCCGGCCCTGGCCGAGGTCGAGCAGGCCCAGCGCCCACAGCGTCCACGCCCGACCGCCCGCCTCGGCGCCCGCCGCGGCGCCGTCCAGCGCCGAGGCCACCAGGTCCAGGCAGCGCGCCTCGTCGCCGGCCACCGCGGCCAGCACGGCCTGGACGGCACGCAACTGGCTGACCCAGAGCGGCTGGCCGCCGTCCCGGGCCACGCGGACCGCCTCGTCGAGGCTGACCGTGGCGTCCCGGTGGCGGCCGTGGAAGAACTCCGCCTCGGCGAGGAAGAACAGCAGGGTGGGCAGCAGGCCGAGGACACCCTCCGCGCGGCAGCGGGCGACCAGAGTGCCGGCCAGCTCGTACGTCTCGGCGTCCTGGCCCGCGACGAAGCCGAGCCCGCACAGCTGCACCCGGTCGCGGGGTGCGCCGCCCACCTGGGCGGCGGTCGCGGCCAACGGCAGGGGCCGGCCCCGCACGGCGGCGACCTGGTAGCGGGCCACCGGATGGTCGAGCGTGGCGAGCTGGTCGAGGCAGGCGCCCAGGTGCGGCTCGCCGAGGTACCAGGCCGGGTGGAACGCGGCCACCAGCAGCGCGTCGCGCTGCCCCGGGCCGAGCTGCGCGCCCCCGGTCATCAGGTCGTACGCGGTCTGGTGGCCGCCCTGCCAGAACCAGGCGTGCCCCTCCACCCAGGCGACGCGGGCGTGGAAGGTCGGCTCGTCCACCAGCCCGGCCGCCCGCTCGGCGAGCCGGACCGCGTCGCCGAGGTGCCCGGACTGCAGGCCGCTCTCCGCGGCCAGGAGCAGTCGGCGCGCCTTCGCGGCCTCGTCCGCGCTCAGCTCGGCGGCGCGCTCGAACGCGGCCAGGGCGGCGCCGTAGCCGCTGCGCCCGCGGGCCTGCTCGGCCGTGCGTTCCAGCGCGGCGGCCACCTGCTCGTCCGGCCCGGTGGTGGCCGCGGCGAGGTGCCAGGCCCGCCGGTCGGCGGTGTCCGGCGCGGTCAGCACGTCCGCCAGAGCCCGGTGCGCGGCGAGCCGCTCCGGGTACGGCGCGGCGGCATGCACCGCGGCGCGCACCAGCGGGTGACGGAACCGCAGCCGCCGTCCGGTGACCTCGACGAGCCGGGCCTCCTCCGCCGCGCGCAGGTCGGCGGGGCCGCCGCCGAGCGGCGCGGCGGCGCGCAGCAGCACGTCCAGGTCGCCGGTGTCCTCGACGGCGGCGACGCGCAGGAGCGCCCGCGTTCCGGCGGGCAGCCGGTCGACCTGGCCGTGGAACGCCGCCAGCAACCGGTCGGTCAGCGGCAGCGGACCGCCGGCCCCGCCGGCGGCGAGGACGCCGGGCAGCTCGATCAGCGCGAGCGGGTTGCCCTGCGCCTCAGCGAGCACCCGCATCCGTACCTCCGGGGCGAGCTGCGGGTCGAGCAGCCGGACGGCGTCGGCCGGCGCGAGCGCGCCGACGGTCAGCTCGGGCAGGCCCGGGGCGGGAAAGCTGCCGTCCCGGGCCGCGAAGATCATCACGACGCCCTCAGCGTGCAGCCGGCGCGCGGCGAAGAGCAGCGCCTCGGCGGATACGGTGTCCAGCCAGTGCGCGTCGTCGACGAGGCAGAGCAGCGGGCCGTCCTCGGCGAGGTCCGCCAGGAGCGACAGCACGGCGAGCCCCACCAGCAGCCGGTCGGCCGGGGCGCCGCCGCCCAGCCCGAACGCGGAGGCGAGCACCTGCCGCTGCGGCCCGGGCAGCCGGTCGAGGCGATCGAGCGCGGGCCGCACGAGCTGGCTCAGCCCGGCGAACGGCAGCTCGGCCTCGAACTCGGCGGCGCTGGCGCGCAGCACGCGCGTCGGGCCGGCCGCCGGCTCGGCCGCCCAGTCCAGCAGCGCCGTCTTGCCGATGCCCGGGCCACCCCGCAGCACCAGCGCGGCGCTCTCCCCGGTCCGGGCGCGCGCCACCAGGGCCGCGATCCGGTCCTGCTCCGCGCCGCGGCCGTGCAACATTCCCGCACCCTACACAGGTACGGAGTACCTAAGCGCTACCGATTCCCGGGCGCTGGATCATCCCTAGCGTCGTGGCCATGGAACTGATCGAGAAGTACCTCGCCGCCTGGAACACCACCGACCCCACCGCCCGCCGGGCCCTCGTCGACGAGGTCTGGACCGCCGACGGGACGTACACCGACCCGCTGGCCGCCGTCGTCGGGCGCGACCAGATCGACGCGCTGATCGCCGGCGTGCAGCAGCAGTTCCCCGGCCTGGAATTCCGCCTCGCCGGCCCGGTCGACGCGCACCACGACCTGGCCCGGTTCACCTGGCACCTCGGCCCGCGCGGCGCCGAGCCGATCGTCGTCGGCTTCGACGTCGCGGTCGTCACCGACGGCCGGATCGCCACCGTGCACGGCTTCCTGGACCGGGTGCCGGCATGACCGTCCTGAGCGCGCGGCCGGTGCGGGTCACCGCACCGGCCGCGCGGCCCGGCGGGTTCCTGCCGGTGCTGCTCATCTCGACGTTCATGACCGCGATCGACGCGTTCATCGTCAACGTGGCCCTGCCGGCGATGCAACGCGACCTGCACGCCGGCCCGGCCGCCCTGGAGTGGGTGGTCGCCGGGTACGTCCTGGCGGTGGCCGCCGGCCTGATCACCGGCGGCCGGCTGGGAGACCGGTACGGTCGCCGCCAGATCTTCGGGCTCGGCCTCGCGCTGTTCACCGCCGCCTCGGTGCTCTGCGGGCTGGCGCCCACCGCGGGGGTCCTGCTCGGCGCCCGGGTGCTGCAGGGGCTCGCGGCGGCGCTGCTCATGCCGCAGGTGCTGGCCATCGTGCGGACCAGCGTCGCGCCCGCCGAGCAGCCGAAGGCGTTCGCCCGGTACGGCCTGACGATGGGCCTGGGCGCCGTCTTCGGCCAGTTGATCGGCGGCCTGCTCATCCGGGCCGACCTGTTCGGCCTGGACTGGCGACTGTGCTTCCTGATCAACCTGCCGATCGGCGTGGCCGCGCTGGCCCTCCTCCGCCGGGTGCCCGAGTCCCGCCACCCGGCGACCCGGCTCGACCTGGCCGGCGTGGTCCTGGTCAGCGCGGCGCTGGTGGCGCTGGTGCTGCCGCTGGTGGAAGGGCGCGAACAGGGCTGGCCGCTGTGGACGTGGCTGAGCCTGGCCGCGTCGGTGCTGCTGTTCGCGCTCTTCGTGGCGACCCAGCGGCGCGGCCGGCAACCCCTGGTGGACCTGGCGCTGTTCCGCGAGCGGGCGTTCTCGGTGGGGCTGGTGGCGACCCAGGTGTTCTGGATGGGGCAGGCGTCCTTCTTCCTCATCCTGGCCCTCTACCTGCAGGTGGAGCGGGGCCTGTCGGCGCTGGAGTCGGGCGTCGTGTTCACCGCGATCGGCGCCGGTTACCTGGCCACCTCGACGTACGCCCACCGGATCGCCGCCCGGCTCGGTCGCCAGGTGGTCACCGTCGGCGCGCTGATCATGGCGGTCGGCCTGTACGGCATGTGGGCGGCGACCGGGCACGGTACGGGTTGGCTCGTGCCGGGGCTCGCCGTGGACGGCATCGGGATGGGCATCGCGCTCGCGCCGCTCACCACCACCGTGCTGGCCCGGGTCAGCCCGTCGCACACCGGCGCCGCCGCCGGCGTGCTCGCCACGGTCAACCAGACCGGCAACGCGGTCGGGGTGGCCCTCATCGGCATCGTCTTCTACCAGGCCGCCGATCTGACCGGCGGGTTCCGCGCCGGGCTGGTCGCGCTCGTCGTGCTGGAACTCGCGCTGGCCGCGATCATCCAGCTGCTGCCGAGGCGATGACGCCGACACACCGGCCGCCGTCCACGGGGACGGCGGCCGGCGCTACCGCGCTTCTTAGCTCTCCGCCTCCTCGGGCTCGACCAGCAGGCGGGCGTAGTTGGCCATGGACCGCTGGTAGCGGGGCAGGTGCGGGGCCAGCGCGGCGACCGCGACGGCGACCGCCTCACGTTCCCGGCCCACGCTGGTCAGCGCCAGCGCCAGAGTGGCGCTGACCGCGTCGTCGAGCTCGTCGGCGGGCTGCTGCCGCTCGGCCGTCAGCAGTTCGACCGACTCCTCGGCCCGGCCCACGTTGCGCAGGGAGCTGGCCAGCTGGATGACCGAGCGCCGGCGGCGGATGCCGGAGATGCCGCCGGCCAGCGCCGCGCGGTACAGCGGCACGGCGCGGTCGGAGTGGCCGGTGGAGTCGAAGGCGCAGGCGCGTTCGAACGCGGCCACCGGATCGCCGTCCGGCAGTTCGGCGGCGAGCGTGTCGATGCGTTTGCGGAACTCCTCGGGCTCATGGTCGTCGATGGTGGCCCACAGCTCGGCGCTGCGTCGTTCCCAATCCGGTGCTGGCGTCATGGGGCGATGGTTGCCGGCCCGGGTAGGGTGTCGCCAGTGATTCGGCCACGAGCGAATCACCGGGGGGACGGAAATGGCGATCACGCTGCGGTTCAGCCCGGCCGACCTCATGCGCTGCCGGTTCGCCGTGTCGCCGGTGCTCGAGACGATCGAAGCCATCCGTCTGACCACGCCCGAGGACACCCCCGGCTACCACCAGGGCTTCCTCCACGCCATGAGGGATCGCCTGGGCGCGCTGGACCTGCGTCCGGTCACGCTGCTGCAGCCGCGCCGCGGCTACAGCCCGGACTTCCTGTCCCCGCCGCCGACGACCGCGCGGCCCCGCTTCGAGGAGGAACTGGCCCGCATCGAGGCGACGCCGCTCGACCGGGTGGCCGAGGAGATCGGCCGCTCGCTGCGCGACACCCGCGGTGCGGCGCACACCGCGACGGGCCGCCGGCTGCTGGCCGATCCAGCCGACGCGCTGCGCCTGCTCACCGGGGTGGTCCGGGACGTGTGGCACGAGGTGATCCGGCCGGTGTGGCCGAACGTCCGCGCCCTGCTCGACGCCGACGTGGTCCACCAGAGCCGGCGGCTCGCCGAGGGCGGCCTGGACCGCCTCTTCGCCGAACTGCACCCTCAGCTGCGCTGGCACGACGGCGTCCTCACCCGCGACCGCGGTGACCACGAGGACCGCCAACTCACCGGCGAGGGCCTGCTGCTGATGCCGAGCGTGTTCAAGTTCGACCAGGTCCTGGTGATCCTCGACGAGCCGTGGCAACCCACCGTGATCTATCCGGCGCGCGGCCTGGGCACCCTGTGGCAGTCGACGCGGACGCAGGAGCTGGCGGCCGCCGGCCGGCTCATCGGGCGCAGCCGGGCGACCCTGCTGGCCGGGCTCACCGAGCCCGTCAGCACGACCGTCCTGGCCCACCGGCACGCCCTGGCCGCCGGCACCGTCTCGCAGCATCTCACCGTGCTCCGTGAGGCCGGGATGGTGGTGGGCGAGCGCCACGGGCACGAGATCCGTTACCGCCGCACGGCGCTCGGCAGCGCGCTGCTCAGCGGGACGCTCCCCGCCTCGACCGGAACCTGACCAGGCCGCGTCCGGCCGGGCGGGGCCATCGCGGCGGCGCCCCGGTGGCGGAGATGAGCGCTGGCGCGCCCTTCGTCCCCGAGTGACCGGATCTCCTGGTCGTGCGTTCGCGGCACGCGGGACAGCCGGTCGGGGGGAATGACGTCGACCGGGGCGGGCAATCGATCCGGGTACCGGCCGGACGAGACCAGCGAGGTGCGCGATGACGGGCAGCAGCAGGCGGGGAGACGGGCAGCAGCCGGAGGCGGCGACCCCGTGGATCACCCGGGACGGCTTCGACGCGGAACCGCCGTGGGGCGCGGGCGAGCACGATCCGATGGACGAGGGCAGCGAGGAGACCGCCGTACCCGAGGGACGGCGCGGCGAGCGCAGGGCCGACGCGCCGGCCGGGCCGTCGGGTCGCGCGGGCCGGCACGGGTTCGGGCGGGTCGAGCCCACCCGTACGCCGATGGCGGGTCCCGGCGCGCCACCGGACCCGGCGCCGTCGGGACGGTCGTTCCCCGACGACGCCGACATCGACGTCCAGTCGGAGGACGCGCTGCGCACACGCGGCCGGCGGTCCTGAGCCGCTACGCCGCCCTCACCGATCTGACCCTGCTGGCGACGGTGGCCGTCGTACGGTGACGGCGGCTGGCTGTGGCGTTACGACCTGGCGCCGCTCGGCCCGTCCGGGACCGAGGTCACGCTCACCTACGACTGGTCGGCGGTGCCGCCGTCCATCCGGGAGCACATCCAGTTCCCGCCGTTCGCTCCGGAGCATCTCACCAACTCGCTGCGGCACCTGGCCGAGCTGGCCGCACCGACGTCCCGGGCCCGCACGACCGCCGGTTGAACACCCGGCGGCGGACACCGCGATCCCGGCCGGGCGGGCCGCCGCCAGCACGGATCCCGGCGGCGCCCAGCGGTGTACGGTCGGGGCATGGGCCTCCCCACCGCAGTGACCACCGCCGGGTCCCTCATCGGCGGTTGGCAACTCGCCCGCCGGACCGGTAACCGTTCCCTCGGCGGCGTGGTCCTCGCTGCGGGCGGCGTGCTGGCGGGACGCGAGTGGGCCCGGCGGACCAGCCCCGCCGTCACCGCAGCCCTGCTCGCGACCTATGCCGGGGCCTTCGGCCTGTCGCACCCCCTGGCCAGGCGCATCGGGGCCTGGCCCTCCGTGCTGGTCGTCTCCGCGCTCACCGCGGCCGCCTCGTACGCCGCGGCGGACCGTCACGCCGGCGGGCCTCGGCACTGAGCCGTCGAGGCACCTGCCGTCGCCCCACCGTCAGGTGCTCGTCCGCGCCGGCGCGGTGTCACTCGCAGAACACCTGCACCTTGGTGTCGGGCTGGTCGACGTCGATGGTGACGTCGTCGAGGTGCTCGATGAGCTCCTCGATGTGCTGCGGCTTGAGCTGGGTCAGGTCCAACGGCACCCCTGACCTGTTCAGCTCCGCGTTGGCCCTGGTGAGCGCCTGCGGAGGGATGAGGCTCGTGAGCCGGACCCCGGCGCGCAGCAGCTGCAGCGGCACCCGGATGTTGACCCGGCCCGGCCCGTCGAAGTCGTCCGTCGAGCTCACCAGCACCCGCAGGTATCTGGGTCGGGGTTTCGGGCGGGGCGTGGCTCCCGGGGGCGACTCGGGCTGTTCCCGTTCGAGGGCGCCGATCAGCCGCTCGGCCTCGTCGGCGGTGAGCCTGCCCTCGGCCAGCATCTGCAGGATCTGACGGCGCTGCTCGTTCATGGTGCTGCTCCCCCTCTGAGTCATCTGACGCTCACGAGCACGGCCGTCCGGCCCTGCTCGACCTCGATGCGGGTGCCGGGCAGCGCCCACAGCAGTTGCCCCGTGCCGCGCAGCGCGCCCACCGGACTCACCCGGGTGGTGAGGCAGGCGACCAGTCCCCCCAGCACGGCGAGCAGCAACAGCGGTGACAGCACCAGCAGCACCGGCAGGACGGGGACGTACAGTCGCCGCCAGAGGCCGTCGGGACGGCGATGGTGGACGGTCACCAGCTGCGGAATCATCGGGACCTCTCCAGCTCGGCCAGCGCCTCCTGGGCGCTGATCTCCCCACGCCGCAGCCGGTCGACGACGTCGGCGCCGGTGGGCGCCGGGTCGGTGTCGACGAAGTCGAGGGTCTCGGCGATCCGGTTCAGCCGGGACTTGATCGTCGGGTAGCTCACCCCGAAGATCCGCTCCATCTCCTTGATCGAACCGTGCGACCGCACGAACGCGGCGACGAACACCTGGTCGTCGACGCTGAGCTGAGCGAGCTGCGGTGGCTCGAACTGACCTTCGACCACGACGCCGTTGCCGGCGAGGCGGACCCGCTCGACCACGAACGGCTGCCCGCGCGTCAGGTCCGTCAGCTCCTGCCAGTCCACCCTCGACTCCTCGCCTCGATGACGCTCCTGCACTCCTTTGTATCTTCACTTTTTCAAGGGGTCAATGCCAAAGCCTTAATTTTCTTGAGTCGATCCTTAGCTTTGAGGCGTCAGCTCTCCGTCCGGGCCGCGCGCCGCCTCGCCGCGGCGCCCGGCCGGGCCCCGGCCGTGGCGGCACCCACCGGTCCATGGTGATCATGAAGGAAACTCCGACGATCTATGATCCGATGGCGCGCGACGGTGACGGAGGAACGGCAGTGATCGACGCGGTCTTCTTTGATGTCGGCGGGACGATTCTCGACGAGTCCCGCGAGTTCGCGACCTGGGCGGACTGGCTCGGCGTTCCACGGCACACGTTGTCGGCGGTCTTCGGTGCGGTGATCGCCCGGGGTCTGGACTACCGGGAGACGTTCCGGGCCTTCCGGCCCGATTTCGATCTCGCGGCCGAGCGCGAGCGCCGGGCAGCCGCCGGCAGGCCGGAGACCTTCGGCGAAGAGGACCTCTACCCGGACGCGCGAGCGTGCCTGACCGCCTTGAAGGATCAGGGCCTGTTCGTGGGCCTGGCCGGCAACCAACCGGCGCACGCCGAGCCGCTCCTCCGCGCGCTCGACCTGACCGTGGACCTGATCGGCACGTCGGACGGTTGGGGGGCGGAGAAGCCGTCACCGGCCTTTTTCGAGCGGGTCATCCGCGCGGGCGGCGGCGATGCCTCGTCGATCCTGTACGTCGGCGACCGGCCCGACAACGACGCACGCCCGGCCGTGGCGGCCGGCATGAAGGCGTGCCTGATCCGGCGCAGCCCGTGGGGTCACATCCTCGACATGCCCGCCGTGTCCGAGCGGTGCCTGTTCCGCATCGATTCGCTCGACGAACTCCCGATCCTGGTGGCGAAACACAACGCGCTGAGCGGCTGAGCGCCCATTCGACAACCCGCGCCGGAATTCCGGCTTCGGGTCACCACAACCAAGATCCTCGTCCCACTTCAACGTATATCGCACCGGGGGGCTTGCCGCAAGACCCGGGTTGTGCCGCAGAATCGTCGGCCGGACCCGGAAATGTGCGAAGAAATGGGGCACCATGATCGAGCAGTACGTGCGGGGTCTCCACGAGGTCGACGACCGGCAGGTCGCGATCGTCGGCGGCAAGGGCGCGCACCTCGGGGCACTGGCGCGGATCGGCGGCATCCGCGTACCGGCCGGCTTCTGCGTCACGACGGACGCCTTCCGGCGGATCATGGCCGAGGCGCCGTCGATCGACGACCGGCTCGATCAGCTGGCGCGCCTGAACCCGGACGACCGCGAGGCGGTCGGCGCGCTCAGCGCGGAGATCCGCCGGACCATCGAGGGGACCGTCCTGCCCGACGACGTGGCCGCGGCGATCACCCGGGCTCTCACCCAGGTCGATGAGCGGGCCGCCTACGCCGTCCGATCCAGCGCGACGGCGGAGGACCTGCCGACGGCCTCCTTCGCGGGCCAGCAGGACACGTACCTGAACGTCATGGGGACGGCGGCGATCCTCCGGCACGTCAGCCGGTGCTGGGCCTCGCTCTTCACCGAGCGGGCCGTGACCTACCGCCAGCGGAACGGCATCGACCACCGCACCGTCCACATGGCCGTCGTCGTGCAGCAGATGGTCTTCCCGCAGGTGTCCGGCATCCTGTTCACGGCCGATCCCGTCACGTCCAACCGCAGGGTCGCCTCCGTGGAGGCCAGCTTCGGCCTGGGCGAGGCTCTGGTCTCCGGGCTGGTGAACGCGGACGCCTACCGGGTGCGCGACGGTGAGATCGTCGACAAGGCCATCGCCACCAAGCGGCTTGCCGTCCACGCCCTACCGGCTGGCGGGACGACGGAACAGGCGATCGACCCGGAGCGGCAGGACCAGCCGGCGCTGACGGACGCGCAGGTCGTCCGGCTGGTGGAGCTGGGCCGGCGGATCGAAGCCCACTTCGGCCACCCCCAGGACATCGAATGGTGCCTGGTCGACGACGACTTCCAGATCGTCCAGAGCCGGCCGATCACCACGCTGTTCCCCGTTCCCGAGATCGGGGACGAGGAGAACCACGTCTTCATCTCGGTCGGTCATCAGCAGATGATGACCGACCCCATGAGGCCCCTGGGGCTCTCCATGTGGCAGCTGACGGCCATGGCGCCGATGCATGCCGCCGGTGGGCGGCTGTTCGTCGACGCCACCCGGGCACTGGCATCGCCGTCGAGCCGCGCCGGCCTGCTGGAGATGGCGGGACGATCCGATCCGCTGGTCCGGGACGCGCTGGAGACCGTCATCGACCGCGGCGACTTCATCCCGTCGCTCCCCGACCAGGGCCCGGCCGGACCGCGCGCCGGCGGCGGGCCGGCACCGATCGAGACCGATCCGGCCATCGTCACCGACCTGATCGCACACAGCCAGGCGTCCGTCGCCGCCCTGCGGCGCGACATCGCGACGACCTCCGGGCCGGCGCTGTTCGACTTCCTCCTGACGGCGTTCCAGGAGCACAAACGGCTCCTGGGCGACCCGCGGAGCATGCAGGCGATCATGGCGGGGATGGAGGCCACGTGGTGGCTCAACGAGCAGCTGCAGGCGTGGCTGGGCGAGAAGAACGCGGCCGACACGCTCACCCTGTCCGCGCCCCACAACGTCACGTCGGAGATGGGGTTGGCGCTCCTGGACGTCGCCGACGTCATCCGTCCGCATCCGGAGGTGGTGGCCTTCCTGCAGGAGGTCGAGGACGAGGGCTTCCTGGCTGAGCTGCCCGAGCTTCCGGGCGGCCGGGAGGCGCGAGACGCCATCCGGGCCTTCCTCGACAGGTACGGCATGCGCTGCGTCGGCGAGATCGACATCACGAGGCCGCGGTGGAGCGAACGCCCCACCACCCTCGTGCCCGTCATCCTCGACAACGTCCGGAACTTCGAGCCGGGCGCTCGCGAGCGGCGCTTCGAGCAGGGGCGCCAGGAGGCGGAGAAGAAGGAGCAGGAGGTCCTGGAGCGCTTGCGGGCCCTGCCGGACGGCGAGCGCAAGGCGGAGGAGGCCAAGCGGATGATCGACCGGGTCCGCACCTTCATCGGGTACCGGGAGTATCCGAAGTACGCCATCATCAGCCGCTACTTCGTCTACAAGCAGGCCCTGATGCAGGAGGCCGAACGCCTCGTGCGGGCGAACGTGCTCCGCGAGAAGGAGGACATCTTCTACCTCACGTTCCAGGAGCTGCACGACGTCGTACGCACCCACCAGGTGGATGATCAGCTCATCCACCGGCGCAGGGACGAGTTCCGTTCCTGTCACGCGCTCACCCCGCCCCGGGTGCTCACGTCGGAGGGTGAGGCCATCACCGGGGCGTACCGGCGCGACGACGTGCCGGCCGGCGCGCTGGTCGGCCTCCCGGTGTCCGGCGGGGTCGTCGAGGGGCGGGCTCGGGTCATTCTGGACCTGGCCGAGGCCGAGCTCGAACCGGACGACATCCTGGTCACCGCGTACACCGACCCGAGCTGGTCGCCCCTGTTCGTCGCGATCAAGGGGCTGGTGACGGAGATCGGAGGCCTCATGACCCACGGGGCGGTGATCGCCCGGGAGTACGGCCTGCCGTCCGTCGTCGGCGTGGAGCACGCGACCAGGCTGATCCGGGACGGGCAGCGGATTCGCGTACACGGGACCGACGGGTACGTCGAAATCCTGCCGTGACCGACCGCCCGACGGTATGCCTATGGGGTGGCGGAGCGCGTAAGCGATGAGCAGCCCGGGGCAGGCGCCCAGGAGGCCGCGGCGGATGACGGGAGGGCGTCCCGGCCATCGCCGGCGGGCGTCGGCCTGCTGCTGGGCGCGCTGGGGGTGGTGTACGGCGACATCGGCACGAGCCCGCTGTACGCGCTGAAGACGGTCTTCACCCTCGACCGCAGCCTGACACCGGACGCTCCCGACGTGTTCGGTGTGATCTCGTGGGTCTTCTGGTCGATCATCCTCATCGTGTCGGTCAAGTACGTCATCTTCATCCTGCGGGCCGACAACGAGGGCGAGGGCGGCGTGATGGCTCTGGCCGCCCTCGCCCGGAGGGCGCTGCTCAAGGTCAGCGCACGGCGCGCCGAGACCGTGCTGGCGCTCGGGGCGCTCGGCGCGGCCCTGTTCTACGGCGACAGTGTGATCACCCCGGCGATCTCGGTGTTGTCGGCGGTGGAAGGACTGGAGGTGGTCTCCCCGGCGCTGGAGGTGGTGGTGCTGCCGGCGTCGGCGGTGATCCTCACCCTGCTGTTCGCCATCCAGCGCTGGGGCACCGGACGGGTCGGGGCCGTGTTCGGGCCGATCATGCTGCTCTGGTTCGCCTGCCTGGGCGTCGCCGGCGCGGCCGAGGTGATCCGTCACCCGAACGTCCTGGCCGGGCTGTCACCGACGTACGCGGCCCTGTTCGTCGTCGACCACCCGGTGATCGCGTTCATCGCGATGGGCGCCGTGGTGCTGTCGATCACCGGCGCCGAAGCGCTCTACGCCGACATGGGGCACTTCGGTCGCGCGCCGATCCGCCGCGCCTGGTTCGGGATCGTCTTCCCCGCGCTGACCCTGAACTACCTCGGCCAGGGCGCGCTGATCCTCCGGACGCCGGAGAGCCGGGGCAATCCGTTCTTCCTGCTGCTGCCGGGCTGGGCGCAGCTGCCGATGGTCGTCCTGGCCACCGTGGCCACGGTGATCGCGTCCCAGTCGGTGATCTCCGGGGCGTTCTCGGTGTCCCGGGAGGCCATGCGGCTGGGCTTCCTGCCGCACCTGCGCATCCGGCAGACGTCCCGCCGCCAGTACGGACAGATCTACGCCCCGGGAGTGAACTGGGGCCTGTTCGCGGCGGTTCTGGTGGTGGTGTTCGCGTTCGGCTCGTCCACGAACCTTGCCGCCGCCTACGGCGTGGCGGTCACCGGCACCTTCATGATCACCACGACCCTGTTCCTGGTCGTCGCGCGAGCGCGGTGGCGCTGGCCCACCTGGCGGCTGGCGCTGTTCGGGGTCGTCTTCGGCAGCGTCGAGCTGACCTTCTTCACGGCGAACCTGGCCAAGGTCACCCACGGCGGTTGGCTGACGCTGCTCATCGCGAGCATCCTGTTCACGGTCCTGCTGACCTGGCGACGCGGGGCCGAACTGGTGACCGCCCGGCGGATCGAACGGGAGGGACCTCTCCCCGAGTTCCTCGACAGCCTGCACGCCACGAACATCCCGTGGGTGCCGGGCACCGCGGTGTTCCCGCACCCGAACAAGGAGACCACGCCCCTGGCGCTGCGGGCGAACGTCGCGCACTACCACGTCCGGCACGAAAGAATCGTGATCATCACGGGTCGCACCGCGAACGTCCCGCACATCCCCTGGGATCAGCGCCTCACCATCGATGACCTCGGCGACCCGAACGACGGCATCATCCACATCGACGCCCAATTCGGCTTCCAGGACCCCACCGACTTCCCCGAGGTGCTTCGCCGCGCGGCCGCCCACCCTCACACCAGGGACATCAACCTCGACCTGGAGGAGGTCTCCTACTTCGTCTCACGGATCACGCTGCGGTGCACGCGCCAGCCCGGCATGGCCGTCTGGCGCAAGCGCCTGTTCATCGCCCTCGCCCACAACGCCGCCAGCCACGTCGAATTCCTCCACCTGCCCGAGGAACGCACCATCGTCCTGAGCGCCGAGGTGGCGGTCTGAGCCTGCCCCGATCGGCTCGCCTGAGCGCTTTGCTTCCTTCGAGCATCCGATCGGGTCACACCGCCCCGAAGCGTTTCCCTGTTGCCCGGTTGGCAGGAACCGGCGTGCGATATCCGATCGCCACCGTTTCGACAAAAATGAACGGCGGAAAACACCGTTCGTCGCGCGATCGGAGCCTCGCGAAACGGCACAAGCCGGTCGAAGGAGTGCTGCCCGGGCCGAGGCCGGAATTCCCTGCCCTCCGGGGACCACTTTTGGCAACCGGGCCGGGCCCGCATGGTGAGCGATTACGGTGCATTGACGTGACCATCATTCGCATAGTCGCCGTGGGGCTCAGCGCGTTCCTGACCATGCCAGCCCCGGTGTCCGCGTCACCGATACGGGCCGTCGCGCCGTACGTGCCCTGCCCGGCCGTCAAGCCGCCGGTCGCCCCGCCGGCCGCACCGTCACCGCCACCGGTCGGCCCCGCCGACCAGGCCGTCGGCGGGGCGTCGCTGGCGACGGCGGGACTGTCCATCCCGGCCGGTGCGCCGATGGCCCCGGCGGTGACCGCCACCTCCTGGCTGGTGGCCGACCTCGACAGCGGCACGGTGCTGGGCGGGTGCGGGCCGCACGAGCACCGCACGCCGGCCAGCGTGCAGAAGATGCTGCTCGCCGCGGCCCTGATGCCCCACCTCGACCCCACACAGGTCGTCGAGGTGACCCGGGCCGATCTGCAGGATCTCGACCCGGCCAGCTCGGTGATGGGCGTGGTGCCGGGCGGCCGGTACTCCATCGAGAGCCTGTGGCTGGGGCTCCTCCTCAAGTCGGGCAACGACGCCGCCAACGTGCTGGCCCGCGTCGGCGGTGGCACCGCCGGGCGGCAGGGCGGCGTGCGGGCGATGAACGACGAGGCACACCGGCTGGGCGCGAACCAGACCCACGCCGTGACACCGTCCGGCCTGGACGGCCCCGGCCAGTACACCAGCGCGTACGACCTGGCGCTGATCGCCCGCGCCACCTACGCCCGCGCGGACTTCCGGCGGTACATCGCCACGCGGGTGGCGGAGGTGCCGGCCGGGCCGGGACGGTCCGGCTTCTCCCTCACCCACGACAACACCCTGCTGGACCACTACCCGGGGACGCTCGGCGGGAAGACCGGCTTCACCGACCTGGCACGGCAGACGTACGTGGGAGTGGCCGAGCGCGACGGCCGGCGGCTCGCCGTCACCCTGCTCGGTGCGGAGACCGCGCCCCTGGGCAGCCTGGGCGAGGCCGCGGCGCTGCTGAACTGGGGCTTCGCGCTCTCCCCCGACGCGTCGGTCGGCCGCCTGGTCACGCCGGACGAGAAGAAGCACGACCAGCCCGTCGCCCAGGTCAAGGCCGAGCAGCACGGGCCGGCCCGACCCGGGCGGTCCATGTCGTGGGTGGCCGCCCTCGGCCTCGGTGCCGCCGGCGCTCTGGCCGTCCTGCTGCTGGCGGCTCCCTGGCGGCGGAGGGCGGCGCGGGCGGCGGCCAAACCGTAGCCCCGGCGGTCGGCCCGACGGTTGCGTACATTGCGGAGGTCACGCTGTCGCGAGGAGGAGAACCATGTCGAAGCCGCCGCTGCCCGAACCCGCGGTCACCATGCTCCGGAAGGCGAACCCCGCCGTGATGGCGACGCTCCGGCCCGACGGCCAGCCGGTCTCCGCGGCCACCTGGTACCTGTGGGAGGACGGCCGGATCCTGGTGAACATGGACGAGGGCCGCCGCCGGCTGAGCCATCTCCGCAACGACCCTCGGGTCACCCTCACGGTGCTGGACGAGCAGGCCTGGTACACCCACGTCACGATCATCGGGCGGGTCGTCGAACTCCGCGACGACGAGGACCTGGCCGACATCGACCGGCTCTCCCAGCACTACGGCGGGAGGGCGTACCCGCGGCGCGACCGCCGGCGGGTCAGCGCCCTCATCGAGATCGACCGCTGGCACGGATGGGGCGCGCTGAAGGACAGTGACCAGATCGGCTGACCGGGCGTGTCGGCGGGGGGCGGTCAGGCGAGGGCGGGCGCCGCCAGAAGCGCGCGCAGCTCGCGGACCGCTGCCCGCCCGGCGCGGTTCGCGCCGACCGTGCTGGCCGACGGCCCATAGCCGACCAGGTGGATCCGGGAATCGCCGACCACCCGGGTGCCGTCCATGGCGATGCCGCCGCGGGGTCCGCGCAGGCGCAGGGGGGCCAGGTGGTCGAGCGCCGGCCGGAAGCCGGTGCACCAGAGGATGACGTCCGCGTCCTGCACGGCACCGTCGGGCCAGCGGACGCCGCGGGGCACGATCCTGTCGAACATCGGCAGGCGTCGGAGGAGACCGCGTTCCCGGGCTTCCCGCATCAGCGGTGTCCAGGCCAGCTCGGTTGCGCTCGCGATGCTCCCGGGGGGCAGACCGGCCCGTACCCGCGCCTCCACCTTGGCGACCACCTCACGCCCGTAGTCCGAGGTGAACGGCCCCTCCCGGAACACCGGTGGGCGGCGGGTGACCCAGGTCGTCGCCGCCGCGACGTCGGCGATCTCGACCAGGAGCTGCACGGCCGAGGCTCCGCCCCCGACGACAACCACCCGCTTCCCGGCGAAATCCGCCGGTCCCCGGTAGTGGGCGGTGTGCAGCTGCTGACCGAGGAACGTTTCCTGTCCGGGGTAGTACGGCACGAACGGCCTGGTCCACGTCCCCGTCGCGTTGATCAGTGCCCGGGTGGTCCAGGTGCCCTTGTCCGATTCGACGAGGAGTCGGCCGTCGCCGGCGTTCCGGACGGCCGCGACGGCGACCGGGCGCTGGACGTCGATGCCGAATTCACGCTCGAAGGCGGCGAAGTAGGCCGGCACCGCGTCGGCGGCCGGTTCGTCCGGCGGTGGCGGCGTGAAGTGCATTCCGGGCAGGTCGAAGATGCCGTGCACGGTCGCCATGCGCAGCGTCGGCCATCGGTGCTGCCAGGCCCCGCCGGGTGCCGCGTCGGCGTCCAGAACCGCGAAGTCGAGACCCGAGGAGCGCAGGTGGTACGCGCTGGACAGGCCCGCCTGCCCGGCGCCGACAACCAGCACATCCGTCTCCGGCATGTGCGGCACAACATCACCGGCCAACCCGGGACTTCCCCCGGGCGATGGATCTCACACCGGCCCGCAGCGCTGGAGGGGCTAGCGGAGGTCGATGAGCTGCGGCGGGACCTCGCAGGTCAACCCCACCGAGTTCATCCGGTCGGTCAGCGGCCCGCCATCGGCGGTCGGTACCACGAAGTGCGGCCGGCGGCCCGCGGCCAGCTCGTCGGCGTACCGCTCGCGGGCCTCGAGGAGGGTTTCCCAGTCGGCCAGCCACGCGTCGGTCGGACGGTCGTCCGAACGCAGGTCGCGGTCCAGGTCGCGCACCTGCGCCACCATGACGGTCACCGCGGCGTTCTGCTCCCGGATCGAGCGCGCCTGCGCGTCGACGGGGGCGTCGGGAGGTACGGCCTTCGCCACCACGGTGGCGCGCATCGTGGCGCACGCGCTCTCCGCCACCTCGCTGACCGGCGGGTTGTCGATCAGCTCGGGCCGGTCGTGGTTCGCGTACATCCAGAAGCCGGCGCAGGACACGACGATGCCGCCGACCGCGATCACGGCGACCAGAACGGCGCCGAGGACCCACCACCCCGCGCTGGCCCGCCCCGACGGCGCGGATCCGGCACCGGGGTAGGGCGGGTGCGTGGGCGGACGGCTCACGTCTGAATCGTGTCGCCCCTGTCAAGGGCCGCCGTCCGGCCGCCGGAAGGTGGACCTCGCCGGTGGGCGTTAGGGTCGGTTCGTAGCTGCCGGTCCCGATCATGGGGAGCTCTCGGATGAGCACGCTTCAGTCGTCAAGGTCCACCCTGGTGGCTGACGCACCTGCCGGCGGGGCAGTGGCCGGCCGTGGCGGCAGGCGGCCCGCGACGTACGCGCACCGGGGATCGTCCGGTGCGGCGCCGGAGAACACGGCGGCCGCCTTCGAGCGCGCGATCGCCGAGGGCGCCGACTACATCGAGACCGACGTGCAGCTCAGCGCCGACGGCGAGCTGGTGATCATCCATGACGTCACGCTCGCCCGCACCACCGACGCCCGGCTGACCTTTGCGGACCGCGCGCCCTGGAACGTGCACGACCTCACCCTCACCGAGCTCAGGAAACTCGACGCCGGGGGATGGTACGACGAGGACTTCACCGGCCAGCGCATCCTGACCCTCGATGAGCTGCTCGACCTGCTCGGGGGCCGGGTCGGCCTCAACCTCGAACTGAAGTCGCCCGCGGCGAATCCCGGGCTGGCGCACGCGGTCGCCGCCCGGCTGCGCCCGCGTCGCGACTGGATCGAGCCGGGCGCGCAGCCGCTTGTCGTCGGGTCCTTCGACGAGCAGGCTGTCCGGGATTTCCACGCGCTGCTGCCCGACGTCCCGGTCGCGCTGATCGCCTACGACGTGCCCACGAGCGGCAAGCTGACCGAGCTCGCCGAATGGGCCTTCTCGGTCAACCCGGACATCCGCCGGCTGCGACCCGAGGACGCGGCCCGCGTCGTCGAGGCGGGCATGGCCGTCGTGCCGTGGACGGTCGACTCGCCCGAGTTGTGGCGCTGGGCCCTCGACCTCGGCGCCGCCGGCATGATCACCAACTACCCGTACGCGCTGAGGAACATGCTGCGCGGCCGGGACCCGGTGCCCGGCGCGGGCGTGGTCGTGCAGGACATCCGGCACCACTCCCCCGGCGACGAGCCGCCGCGGGCCGGTGAGCATGTCGTCCTGCGCAACGTCTCCGCACAGCCGGTGGACGTCAGCGGCTGGTACCTGCGGAGCCAGTCGTCCGCCCGGATCGTCGTGGGCGACGGCTACGTCCTCCCGCCGGGCGGGCTGCTGCGGGTGCACACCGGTCCCGGCAGGGATGACGCGACCACCTACCACAACGGCCGCACCACCGCTGTCTGGAACGGCACGCACGGCGACTCCGCCGGGTTGCACCGCGCCGACGGCACGCTCGTCGACCTGTACGCCTACATCGTCTGAGCCGACCTCGTGCGGCCCGGCCGGGCGTCGAGGGGCCGGCCCCCACGGAGCCGGCCCCTCTTCCCGAGGTGTTCCCCCTCGGGGGTGACGTCTGGTCAGCCGACCGACTTGTTGTAGCTGTCGATCGCGGGCCGCACGCTCGCCGCGGCGTCCTTCATGGCCTGGTCGGCCGGCTTGCTACCGACGATGGCCGCCTCCAGGCCGTCCTCCGACGCCTTGCGCGCCTGCGGCATGACCCCGAGCAGGCAGCCGGCCGACGCGACCGACGGGGGCAGCGCGTGCAGCTGGTCCACCGCGGTCTTGAACTGCGGGTACTGCGCCACCCAGTCCTTGTCGATCTGCTCGTCGAGTGCCTTCGCGTTGACCGGCACGTACCCGGTGCCGGTGTGCCACTTGGCCTGCTGGACCGGGCTCAGGGCGAACTTCACGAACTCCCAGGCCGCACGCTTCTCCTTGTCGCTGTGCCCGACGCCGTTGATCCACAGCGAGGCGCCACCGATGATCGGCCCGCCCGTCGCGGAGCTGCTCGCCTTCGGGTACGGCGCGGTGAGCACGGTGAACTTGCCCTTGGCGGCGTCGACGTAGCCACGCATGGCGCCGGTGGACTCCAGGTGCATCGCCACGGTGCCCGCCTTGAAGGCGGCCTGGGCGTCGTCGGTCTTGCGGCCGGTGTTCGTCGCGTAGCCGCCCTTCACCAGGTCCACCCACCACTGCGCCACCCGGACGCCGGTCTCCTGGTCGAACTGCACCTTCGTCGCGAGGCCCTTACGCCCGTTGCCGTTGTCGCAGTACTCCTTGCCGTCGGTGGCGATCAACTGCTCGAGCAGCCAGCCGTAGATGGCAGCACCGAAGCCGTACTGGATGGTCTTGCCGCCGGCGTCCTTGACCGTCAGCTTCTTCGCCATCTCCCCGATCTCGTCCAGGTTCGCCGGCGGCTTGGTCGGGTCGAGGCCGGCCCGGACGAAGGCCTCCTTGTTCAGGTACAGCAGCGGGGTGGACGTGTTGAACGGCATCGACTGGAGCTTGCCGTCGATCGAGTAGTAGTTGGCGATGTTCGGCTCGATGTCGCCGGCGTTGAACTTGTCCTTGTCGATGAACTTGAACATCGGCACGGTCTGCTTCGAGTCGACCATGAACCGGGAGCCGATGTCGTAGATCTGCACCAGCGCCGGGGTGTTCTTCTGCTGCACCGAGGCCTTGTACTTGGCGATCGTCTCGTCGTAGTTGCCCTGGTAGATGGCCTTGACCTCGACCTTGCCCCCGCTCTGGGCGTTGAAGTCGGCGACCAGCTTGTCGATCGCCGCGGCGTTGGCGCCCTTCATCCCGTGCCAGAACTCGATGGTGGTCTTGTCGGTGGCCTTCTCGAGCACCTCCGCGCCGGGCGCCTCGAGCGCGTCCTTGGCCGAATCGGTGCCGTCCCCGGAACCGCCGCACGCCGTCAGTGCGGCGGCGGCGGCCAGGGCGACGAACGCCGCCATGGCCCGACGGAGCTTGGGTTGTCTCACGGGTTCTCCTCTTCTTGAGTTAACGCAGCGCGCCGGCGGTGAGGCCGCGGACGATGTAGCGCTGACCGAAGAGCACGACGGCCAAGGTCGGGAGCAGGGACAGCGCGACGCCCGCGAGGACGAGGCCCGGTTGCGCCACCTCGGCGTCGTTGAGCTGCGAGATGCCGATCTGCAGCGTCTGGAACTCGGAGTCGCGGATCAGGATCAGGGGCCAGAAGTACTGGTTCCACGCCGAGAGGAAGACGTAGACGCCGACCGCCGCGATCGAGGGCTTGGACAGGGGCACGATGACCCGCCACAGCAGGCGCCAGTGGCCGCACCCGTCGATCACCGCGGCGTCGCGCAACTCGGTCGGGAACTGCAGGAAGGCCTGGCGCAGCAGGAACGTCCCGAAGGCCGAGGCGAGAAAGGGCAGCACGAGACCGAGGTAGGTCAGCCCTCCCCGCGCCAGACCCCACCCGGAGATGGCCAGGTAGTTGGGGATGATGATCGCCTCCCACGGCACCATGAGGGTGGCGAGGAACAGCGCGAACGTCACGGCCTTCGCCGGCATGCGAAGGAACGCGAAGGCGTACGCGGCCAGGATGCTGGTGACGATCTGGGCCACCGTGATGGCCCCGGCCTGGACGGCGGAGTTGACGTAGAACCGGTCGAGCGGCACCGAGCGGAAGACGTCGCCGATGTTGCGCCAGTAGAGCTCGTGCGGCACCAGCGCGGGCGGGTAGGTCGCCAGGTCACCGGGGCCCATCACGGCCCCCACGAAGCCGTAGTAGATGGGGAACAGGACCGGGATCGCGGCCAGGCCGAGCACGACGTAGACGGCGACCTGCCCCAGGCTGAACTTTTTCATCGGTAGTGGACCCGCCGCTCGAGGATGCCGAACTGGATGGCCGTGCAGCCGAGCATGACGACCAGCAGCACGACGGCCTGCGCGCTGGCCGATCCGAAGTCGGAGGACCCGAAGGCGAACGCCTTCTCGTAGATCGAGTAGACAAGCGTCGTCGTGGCCTGGTCCGGGCCGCCCTTGGTCAGGATGTGGATCTGCCCGAAGCTCTGCAACGCGTGGATCGTGGACACCACGACGAGGAAGAACAACTGCGGGGAGAGCAGCGGCACCGTGATCCGGGACGCCAGCCGCCAGCCCGAAGCGCCGTCCAGCCGTGCGGCCTCGACCACCTCGGGTGAGATCGCGGCGACGCCGGCGGAGAGCACGAGGACGTTGTAGCCGAAGTTCATCCACACCGTCGCGGCGGCCACGGCGGGCAGCGCGATCGACGGGTCGGTGAGCCAGTTGACCCGGTCGATCCCGAGGGAGCCGAGCACGCCGTTCGCCACGCCGATCGCCGGGTTGTAGATGACGGCGAAGATGACCGACGCGGTCGCCACCGAGAACGCGAACGGCAGCGCGAAGGCGGTGCGCAGCACCCGTACCCCGCGGATCCGCGCCTCCAGCAGCAGCACCACGAAGAGCGCGCCCAGGACGGCCGGCACCACCGAGAACAGCGTGAACAGGCCCGTCGTGGCCAGCACCTTGCCGAACTCGGCCGACAGCATCTCCCGGTAGTGCTCCGCGCCAACGTACACCGACGGGGCGCCGAAGAGGTCGTTGCCGTGGACGGACAGGTACAGGGTCCGCCCCAGCGGCCAGAACACGAACAGCGCGAAGACCACGACGGACGGCAGCAGCAGCAGCCACCCGAGACCGGATTCGGTGAAGCGTGCCGGCTTCCCCCGCCGGACGGCGGCGGGGGTGGACTCCACGGTCGGGGCGCGGTCATCCGGTGGGGCGCTGACGGTGCGAGGGGCAGGCACGGCAGCACAGTACCAACGGCATGGACGGAAAGAAATCCTTCCATCCAGGTCCCGGAGCTGGAGGTTCTTTCCAGCGCTCGCCGGAGCGCGAATTCAGCTCGCGATCTCGCCGGCGGCGCGGTAGCCCTCCTCGACGGCCTGCTTCCGCGGCTTCCACCACCAGTCGTTGGCGCGGTACCAGTCGATGGTGGCCGCGAGCCCGTCGCGGAACGAGCCGAACCGCGGCCGCCAGCCCAGCTCGGTGCGCAGCTTCGTGGAGTCGTTGGCGTAGCGCAGGTCGTGCCCCGGGCGGTCGGGCACCAGGTCGTACGCGTCGGTCGGCCGGTCCATCAGGGCGAGGATCAGCTCGACGATCTCCCGGTTGCTGCGTTCGTCGCCGGAGCCGACGAGGTACGTCTCGCCGATCCGGCCGTGCCGCAGGATCAGGTGGACCGCCTCGTTGTGGTCGTCGACGTGCGTCCACTCGCGGACGTTGACGCCGGTCCCGTACAGCTTCGGGCGCTCGCCGGTCAGCACGTTGGTGACCTGCCGGGGGATGAACTTCTCCACGTGCTGGAACGGCCCGTAGTTGTTGGCGCAGTTGGAGAGCGTCGCCGCCACCCCGTAGGACCGCACCCAGGCGCGCACCAGCAGGTCCGATCCCGCCTTGGTGGCCGAGTAGGGGCTCGACGGGTCGTACGCGGTCTGCTCGGTGAACTTCGCGGTCCCGTCCAGCGGGAGGTCCCCGAAGACCTCGTCGGTGGAGACGTGGTGGAACCGGACGTCGTGCCGGCGCACGGCCTCCAGCAGGGTGAAGGTGCCGAGCAGGTTGGTCCGGACGAACGGCTCCGGGTCGCGCAGCGAGTTGTCCACGTGTGACTCGGCGGCGAAGTGGACGACCACGTCGGCGCCGGCGACCAGGGTGTCCACCAGCGCCGCGTCGCAGATGTCGCCGTGCACGAACTCCACCCGATCGTCGACCGGCCCGAGGCTGGCGCGGTTGCCCGCGTAGGTCAGCGCGTCGAGGACCCGGACCCGGTACTCGGGATGGTGCCGCACGGTGTGGTGGACGAAGTTCGCCCCGATGAAGCCCGCGCCTCCGGTGACCAGCATCCTCGTCATGAATCCAGATCCTACCGGTCGCTACGCTTCCCGGGCACCCGGAATAATCGTTTCGACGACACTTCCCGGCGATTCTCTCAAGCAATTACAAGGCGTCCCTAAAGGAGCCCCAAACAATCGCACCGGATATCACCGCCCAGGGTTGCGCGTACCGTTTCCGTCGGTAGGGTCCGGGTGAACATACCTGGCCCGACCGCTCCGGGGGATGCCATGCGTTCTGTTGTTCCCACCGAACACGAGACATCGTCGGGACAGCCGGTGCGACCCCGGTCCGCCGGCCTGAGGAGCGCCGACGCGTGAAGGGCATCATCCTGGCCGGCGGCTCCGGCACCCGGCTGCACCCGATCACCATCCCGGTCTCCAAGCAGCTGCTCCCGGTCGGCGACAAGCCGATGATCTACTACCCGCTCTCGGTGCTGATGTTCGCCGGCATCCGCGAGGTGCTGGTGATCGCCCGGCCGGCGGACCTGCCGATGTTCCAGACCCTGCTGCGCGACGGCGCCCAGTGGGGACTGCGCATCACGTACGCCGAGCAGCCCCAGCCCCGCGGCATCGCGGAGGCGCTGCTCATCGGCGCCGGCCACATCGACGGTGACGAGTGCGCCCTGATCCTGGGCGACAACATCTTCCACGGCAACGCGTTCTCCCAGCTGCTGCACCGCGAGTCGCGGCAGCTGCACGGCTGCACCCTGTTCGGCTACCGGGTCAACGACCCGCAGCGCTACGGCATCGGGGTGACCGACCCGGAGGGCCGGCTGGTGGCGATCGACGAGAAGCCGAGCCATCCGCGCTCCAACCGGGCCATCACCGGCCTGTACTTCTATGACAGCGACGCGGTGGACATCGCCAAGAACCTGCGCCCGTCGGCCCGGGGCGAGCTGGAGATCACCGACGTCAACAACGTCTACCTGAGCCGGGGGCTGGCCCGACTGGTCGACCTCGGGCGCGGGTTCGCCTGGCTGGACACCGGCACGCCCGAAGCGCTGCTGCAGGCCGGCCAGTACGTGCGGACCCTGGAGGAGCGGCAGGGCGTCCGGATCGCCTGCCTCGAGGAGATCGCCCTGCGGATGGGCTTCATCGACGCGGAGGCCTGCCACGCGCTCGGCGCGACGATGGCGAACTCGAATTACGGCCGGTACGTGATGAGCATCGCCCGGGAGCTGGCCGCCTGATCGACCGACCCGAGCCCGCCGGCCACCAGCGCCGGCGGGCCGGTCGTGGCGCCCGGACCGGCCCCGCGCCCGTGGTCGAAGCATGCCGATCGGCACCGTTGTCGCCCGGTCCGCCCGAGTAGCTTTAGTGGTGAATAAGGCGATCGTTAGCTGTGGCAGAAATTGTCGACGCCGAGGGTGGCGCGCTGTCGGCGCGACGGTTCCGATGTCTCGTCTCCTCCCGCACATCGACGTTCAATGACGCCAACGGTGAGGAGCGATCCCGCAATGAGCCAGGGCGCGCCGACGGACGGTACCGCGAATGAGGAAAAGCTGCGGGCGTATCTGCGGCGGGCGACGGCGGAGTTGCAGCAGACGCGGCAGCGTCTGGTCGATGTGGAGGCGGTGGCGCGCGAGCCGATCGCGGTGGTCGGGATGGCGTGCCGGTTGCCCGGTGGGGTGCGGTCGCCGGAGGAGTTGTGGCGGCTGCTGGCCGACGGCCGGGACGCGATCTCCGGGTTCCCCACCGACCGGGGCTGGGACGTCGAGGCGTTGTACGACCCGGACCCGGACGCGGCCGGGCACACGTACGTCCGCGAGGGCGGCTTCGTCGACGCGGCGGGCGAGTTCGATCCGGAGCTGTTCGGCATCAGCCCGCGCGAGGCGATGACCATGGACCCCCAGCAGCGGCTGCTGCTGGAGACGGCGTGGGAGGCGTTCGAACGGGCCGGTCTCGATCCGACGGCGGTACGCGGCAGCAGCACCGGTGTCTTCGCCGGCATCATGGTGGCGGACTACGGGTTCCGCCTGCTCCCGGACATCCCCGCGGGCTTCGAGGGCCTGGTCGGCAGCGGCAGCGCGCCGAGCATCGCCTCCGGGCGGGTGGCGTACACGTTCGGCCTCGAAGGTCCGGCGATCACCGTGGACACCGCCTGCTCCTCCTCCCTGGTCTCCGTGCACCTGGCCGCGCAGTCACTGCGCAAGGGCGAGTGCGAGATGGCGCTCGCCGGTGGCGCGACGGTGATGGCCACGCCCGGCTCGTTCGTGGAGTTCAGCCGGCAGCGGGCGCTGTCGCCCACCGGCCGGTGCCGGGCATTCGCCGAGGCCGCCGACGGCACCGTCTGGGGCGAAGGCGTCGGACTGCTCCTGCTCACCCGACTGTCCTACGCCCACGAACATCACCTACCCATCCACGCCCTCATCGCCGGATCCGCCATCAACCAGGACGGCGCCAGCAGCCAACTCACCGCCCCCAACGGCCCCGCCCAACAACGCGTCATCCACCACGCCCTCACCAACGCCGGCCTCACCCCCACCGACATCGACGCCGTCGAAGCCCACGGCACCGGCACCACCCTCGGCGACCCCATCGAAGCCCAAGCACTCCTGGCCACCTACGGCCGCCACCGCCCCAACGACCAACCCCTGTGGCTCGGCTCCATCAAATCCAACCTCGGACACACCCAAGCCGCCGCCGGCGTCGCCGCCATCATCAAAATGATCCAAGCCCTACACCACGGCCAGCTCCCCAAAACCCTGCACGTCGACACCCCCAGCAGCCACGTCAACTGGGACACCGCACGCGTCGCGCTACTCACCGACGCCCGCCCCTGGCCCGCACACCCCGACCGGCCCCGCCGCGCCGCCATCTCCTCCTTCGGCCTCTCCGGCACCAACGCCCACCTCATCCTCGAAGCACCCCCCACCGACACCGGGAGGCCCGTCGTCGGGACCGAGGTTGCGGCCAGGAGCGCAGCCGCAGCCACGAACGGGACCAGGGCCGGAACCGTGGCCGAGGTCGTGGCCACGAGCGCAGCCGCAGCCACGAACGGCACCACGGCCGGAACCGCGAGCGGAACGGGAGCCGAGCAGGAGGTCGCTCCGGCCGGCGTCGACGCGGACGCCGTGCCCGTGCCGCTGCTGCTCTCGGGCAAGACCCGGGCCGCGCTGCGGGCTCAGGCCGCCCGCCTCGCCGCCCACCTCAGGACCCACCCCGACACACCGCTGAGCGACCTGGCCGGGGCGCTCGCCCACCAGCGCGCCCATCTCGACCACCGCGCCGTCGTCGTCACGACGAACCACACGCACGCCATGGACGCGCTGCGTCAGCTCGCCGACGACCAGCCGCACCCCGAGGTCGTCACCGGCCACGCCACCGACCCCGGCCGCATCGCCCTCATCTTCGCCGGCCAAGGCTCCCAACACCCCGCCATGGCCCGCGAACTGCTCACCCACCCCGTCTTCGCCGCCCACATCCACGCCTGCGACACCGCCCTCACCACCCACGGCCTCGACTGGTCGATCGCGGAGACGCTGACCAGCGGCACACCGCTGGACCGCGACGACACCACCCAGATCACCCTCTTCGCCGTCATGACCGGCCTCGCCGCCCTCTGGCACCACCACGGCATCACCCCCGACGCCGTCCTCGGCCACTCCCAAGGAGAAATCGCCGCCGCCTACCACGCCGGCGCACTGACCCTCGAAGACGCGATCACCATCACCGCCGCCCGCGCCGGCCAGATCACCACGCTGCACGGCACCGGCACCATGGCCTCCATCCCCCTACCCGCCGACCAGGTCACCCCCCTGCTCACCGGGCACGACGACCTGCACATCGCCGCCCACAACAGCCCCACCACCACCGTCATCGCCGGCAACACCACCCAAGTGCAGGCACTCGTCGACACCCTGCAGAACCAGAACGTCCGAGCCCGCCTCATCGCCGTCAACTACGCCTCCCACACCCCCCACATCGAACCCCTGCGCGACACCCTCCTCACCGAACTCGACACCATCGCACCCCGGCCCTCGCAGACCGCCTTCTACTCCACCGTCACCGGCGGCCCACTCGACACCACCGAACTCACCGCCGACTACTGGTACGACAACCTCCGCCAACCAGTCCAACTCCACACCGCCACCAAGGCCCTGCTCACCGACGGACACCTCACCTACATCGAAGCCACCCCCCACCCGATCCTCACCCCCACCCTCCAACAAACCTTCGACACCTGGGACAGCACCGACGAACCGCGGGCCTACGCCACCCTCAAACGCGACCACAACAGCCACCGCCAATTCCTGCACGCCCTCGCCACCGCCCACACCCACGGCCTCACCGTCAACTGGCACCTCCCGACGCCGCGGACCCACCTCCCGCTACCGACCTACCCCTTCCAGCACCAGCGCTACTGGCTCGACCCGGTGCCGGTGGCGTCGACGCCGGCCCACCACGGCCAGTCCGCCGCGGGGCACCCGCTGCTCGCCGCGACGATCACCACCGAGGACGGCACGCGGGTCTTCACCGGGCGGATCACCGTGGACGACCAGCCGTGGACGAACGACCACACGGTGGGTGACCAGCGGATCCTGCCCGCCGCGGCCCTGGTCGACGTGGCCCTGCACTGCGGGACCGAGGCCGGTAGGCCACACCTGCGGGACCTGGCCGTCCACGCGCCGCTGACCCTGCCCGAGGCCGACCCGCTGCACCTGCGGGTGGAGGTCGGCCGGCCGGCCGAGGACGGCAGCGCCATCACGATCAGCACCCGGCCTGAGGGGCACCCGGACGAGCCGTGGACCCGGCACGCCACCGGCCTGCTCACCGCCGCGCCGGGCCCGGCGCCCGTCCCGGTCCTCCCGGGGCCGTCGCCCTCGGCGGAGCCGGTCGACGTGGCCGCGTTCTACGCCGGCCTGGACGATCTCGGCCTGCGCTACGGCCCCGCGTTCCGCAACGTGGTCCGGGCGTGGCGGGACGGAGAGAGCGTCCACGCCGACGTCGCGCTGGACCCGGACGCCGATCCCGCCGGCTACGGCATCCACCCGGCCCTGCTGGACGCGGCGATCCACGTGGGCGCCGCGCTGCGTACCAGCGACAGGGTGGAGGTGCCGTTCGCGTTCACCGGGGTCACGGTGCACGCCACCGGGTCGACCGCGCTGCGGGTCACGCTCACCCGCACCGGGCCGGGCGCGGTCGGCCTACGGGCCACGACGCCGCAGGGCGCGCCGGTCCTGGACGTCGAGCGACTCGACACCCGGCCGCTGGACGCCACCGCGCTGCGGGCCGCCCCGCTGCACCGGGTGGTCTGGGAGCCCGTCGCGGCCGCACCAGGCACCGACGGGTACGAGGTGGTCGACGAGGACGGGCTCGCCGACCTGCTGCGTACCTCGATGAACGCCCCCGACGTGGTGGTGTATCCGCCGGCGACCGGCGGCGACCCGGTGGCCGGCACGCACGACGCGGTGGCGCGCATGCTGGCCGTCCTGCAGGGCTGGTTGGGCGAGCCCGACCTGGAGGGCTGCCGCCTGGTGGTGCTCACCCGCAACGCCGTCGCCGTCCGCGACGGTGAGGACGCGACCGACCTGGCGGCCGCCGCGTTGTGGGGGCTGCTGCGGGCCGCCCAGACCGAGCACGCCGACCGGTTCGTCCTGGTGGACAGCGACGGGACGGCGGCGAGCGAGGCCGCCCTCGCGGCGGCAGTCGGTTCCGGCGAACCGCAGGTCGCGCTCCGCGACGGCCGGCTGCTCGCCCCGCGCCTGGCGCCGGTCGCGCCGGCGCCGGGCCGCGTGACCGCCCCGCTCTCCCCGGACGGCACGGTCCTCATCACCGGTGGTACGGGCACCCTGGGCGGTCTGCTCGCCACCCACCTGGCGGCCACCGGGCGGGCCCGGCGCCTGCTGCTGGTTGGCCGGCGGGGCGCCGACACCCCGGGCGCGACCGAGCTGGTGGCCCGGCTGCGGGAGCTGGGCGCCGAAGCGACGGTGGTGGCGTGCGACACCGCCGACGAGGAGTCGGTGACCGCGCTGGTCGACGGGGTACCCGAGGCGCATCCGCTCACGGCCGTGTTCCACACCGCCGGCGTCCTCGACGACGCTGTGCTCACGGGGCTCACCGCCGAGCAGGTGCACGCCGTGCTGCGGCCCAAGGTCGACGCGGCCTGGCACCTGCACCGCGCCACCGAGCACCTTGAGCTGGCGGCGTTCGTGCTCTACTCGTCGATCGCCGGCACCCTCGGCGCCGCCGGGCAGGCCAACTACGCGGCGGCGAACACCTTCCTCGACGCGCTCGCGGAGCACCGGGCCGCGCACGGCCGGCCCGCGCTCAGCCTGGCCTGGGGCTTCTGGGCACAGGCCAGCGGCATGACCGGTCACCTCGACGACGCCGACCACGAGCGGCTCGCCCGGGGCGGGCTGCTCCCGCTGCCCACCGACGAGGCGCTGGCGATGCTGGACGCCGCGCTCGACGGGGGCGCCCCGACCGTCGTACCGACGCGATGGCACCGACCGGCACTCCGCGCGCGGGCCGAGACGGGCAACCTGCCCCCGCTGCTGCGCGGTCTGGTCCCGGCGGCGGCCCGGCCCGCGGCGGGCCCCGACGGCCCGGCCGGGATCGCGCACCGGCTCGCCGGCCTGACCGGCGACGAGCGGGACGCGCAGCTGCTGGACCTCGTCCGGGCCCAGGTCGCCGTCGTGCTCGGGCACTCGGATGCCGCGGCCGTGCCGGCGCAGCAGCCGTTCAAGGAGCTGGGTCTGGAGTCGGTCACCGCCGTCGAGCTGCGTAACCGGCTCACCGCCCTGACCGGGTGGAAGCTGCCCACCACGCTCGTGTTCGACCATCCCACGCCGCTGGCGCTGGCCCGGCACCTCGGCACGCTGCTGTCGCCGGCGCCGGCACCCGCGCCGAGCGCCACCGCCGCCGCGCCGGCGGTCGCCGACGAGCCGATCGCCATCGTCGGCATGGCCTGCCGCTTCCCCGGTGGAGTGGACTCTCCGGAACGGTTGTGGCAGCTGGTACGCGGCGGGGTCGACGCGATGGCCGGCTTCCCGACCGATCGCGGCTGGGACCTCACGACCCTGCACGATCCCGACCCGGACCGGCCCGGCACCACGTACGCCCGGGAGGGTGGCTTCCTCCGCGACGCCGGCCTGTTCGACGCGGAGTTCTTCGGGATCAGCCCGCGGGAGGCCCTGGCGACGGACCCGCAGCAGCGGCTGCTGCTGGAGACGGCGTGGGAGGTCCTGGAACGGGCGGGGATCGAGCCCACCAGCCTGCGCGGCACGGCCACCGGCGTGTTCGCGGGCGTGGTCTCCCAGGAGTACGCGCCGGCCGCGCTGGCGCCGCCCGCGGAGGTCGCCGGCTACCTGCTCACCGGCAACACCACCAGCGTCGCCTCCGGCCGGCTCGCCTACGCGCTCGGTCTCGAAGGGCCCGCGCTGACCGTCGACACCGCCTGCTCGTCGTCGCTGGTCGCCACCCACCTCGCCATGCAGGCCCTGCGCAACGGCGAATGCACCCTGGCGCTCGCGGGGGGCGCCACGGTGATGGCCACGCCGAAGATCTTCGTGGAGTTCGCCCGGCAGCGGGGCCTGGCCGCCGACGGGCGGTGCAAGTCGTTCGCCGAGTCGGCGGACGGCACCGGCTGGGGTGAGGGGGTGGGCCTCGTCCTGCTGGAGCGGCTGTCGGACGCCCGCCGCAACGGCCACCAGATCCTCGCCGTCATCCGCGGGTCGGCGGTCAACCAGGACGGCGCCAGCAACGGGTTGACCGCCCCCAACGGGCCCGCCCAGCAGCGGGTCATCCACCAGGCCCTGGCCAACGCCCGCCTCACCCCCACCGACGTCGACGCCGTCGAAGCCCACGGCACCGGCACCACCCTCGGTGATCCCATCGAAGCCCAGGCGCTGCTGGCCACGTACGGGCAGGACCGCGACGAGCCGTTGTGGCTCGGGTCGGTCAAGTCGAACATCGGGCACACCCAGGCCGCGGCCGGCGTGGCCGGGATCATCAAGATGGTCCAGGCGCTACGACACGGCGAGCTGCCGAAGACGTTGCACGTCGACGCGCCCACGTCGCATGTGGACTGGTCGACCGGCGCGGTCGCACTGCTCACCGAGAACACCACCTGGCCCGACCGCGACCGGCCCCGCCGCGCCGCCGTGTCGTCGTTCGGCATCAGCGGCACCAACGCCCACCTGATCATCGAGGAGGCGCCGCCGACCGAAGCCCCGGCGCCGGTCCGGACGCCCGCACCCATGCCGTGGCTGCTGTCGGCGCGGACGCCGGCGGCCCTGCGGGACCAAGCCGCCCGGCTGGCCGCGCACCTCGACGAGCACCCCGAGCTGGAACCGGCCACCGTCGCGCACGCCCTCGCCACCACCCGGGCCACGTTCACCCACCGGGCCGCCGTCATCCCACCGCCGGCCAGCCCGGACGGCGAGCCGCACACCACCGCCGACCTGATCACCGCGCTGCACGCCCTGGCCGCCCGGGAGCCACACCCCGGCCTGGTACACGGATCCGCGCGCGACGGCAAGGTGGCGTTCCTCTTCACCGGCCAGGGCGCCCAGCACCCCGGCATGACCGCCGACCTCTACGCCCGCTTCCCGGTCTACGCCGCCGCTCTGGACGAGGTCTGCGCCGCGGTGGACCCGCACCTGGACCACCCGCTGCGGGAGGTCATGTGCGGCGAGCACACCGACCTGCTCGGGCAGACGCTCTACACCCAGCCGGCCCTGTTCGCCGCCGAGACCGCCATGGTCCGGCTGCTCGACAGCTTCGGGGTGCGACCGGACTTCCTCATCGGTCACTCCATCGGCGAACTCACCGCCGCGCACGTCGCCGGCGTCCTCGACCTTGACGACGCCGCCCAGCTCATCGCCACCCGGGCCCGGCTCATGCACGCCATGCCGCCTGGGGCCATGCTCGCCGTCACCGCACCCCTGGACCGCATCCAACCCCTCCTGGACGCAAATCCGGACGTCAGCCTGGCCGGGCACAACAGCCCCACCTCGCTGGTGCTGGCCGGCGACACCGACGACATCGAGTCGATCGCCAGTCACCTGGCGGCGGACGGGATGCGAGCCCGGAAGCTGCACGTCGCGCACGCCTTCCACTCCGCACACACCGACCCGATCCTCGACGACTTCCGCACCGCCGCAGCGCAGATCACCTACCACCCGGCTTCGCTGCCCATCGTGTCCAACCTGACCGGACAGATCGCCACCGACGAGCAACTGTCCGACCCCGACTACTGGACCCGCCACATCCGCGAAACCGTCAACTACACCGAAGGCACCCGAACCCTGCACGACCTGGGCGTCACCCACTACATCGAAGTCGGCCCCGACGCCACCCTCACCACCCTCACCCAGGAAACCCTCACCGACATCACCGCCCTCCCCACCCAGCAGCGCGGACACGACGGCACCACAACGCTGCTCACCACCCTCGCCACCGCCCACACCAGCGGCGTCGGCGTGGACTGGTCACCGCTGCTCCCCGCCGGCCCGGTCCCGCCGGTCCCACTGCCCACCTACCCGTTCCAGCACCAGCGGTACTGGCTGTACCACGGGACCACCCTGACCGAGCCGGCGGACCTGGGACTGAGCAGCGCCGGGCACCCACTCCTCGGCGCCGCCATCGAACTCCCCGACGACCAGGGGCACCTCTACACCACCCAGCTGACCCTCGACGCCCATCCCTGGCTGCGCGACCACGCCATCGCCGGCAGCGTTCTGCTCCCCGGCAGCGCGTTCGTCGACCTCGCCCTGCACACCGGGCACCTCGCCGGGCACCCGTACCTGGACGACCTCACCATCGAGGCGCCGCTGGTCCTCGACGCCCACACGCCGCACGTCCCGCTCCAGATCCACGTCGGCACCCCCGACCGGGACAACCGGCGGGCCGTCACCTTCCGGACCCGGTACGCCACCGACCCGACCTGGCGGGTGGTCGCCACCGGCACCCTGACCGCCCGGGGCGGGCCGGCCGGCGCGCGCGAGCCGGCGCCGTGGCCGCCCGCCGGCGCGGTCGCCGTGGACGTGACCGGCCTGTACGCCGCGCTGGCCGGCACGGGCGTCGACTACGGGCCCGCCTTCCAGGGCCTGCGGGCCGCGTGGCGCTCCGCCGACACCATTTACGCCGAGGTGCGGCTTCCCGAGGAGGTCATCACCAGCGGGTACGGGATCCACCCCGCCCTCCTCGACGCCGCCCTGCACCCGCTCGCCCTCACCACGGAAGACGGCGGGTTACGCCTCCCGTTCGCCTGGTCGGGCGTCGCCCTGCACGCCACCGACGCCACCACCCTGCGGGTGCACTTCCGCCGGATCAGCGAAGACGCGGTGACCGTGCGCGCCACCGACCCGGCCGGCACGCCCGTCGTCGACGTCGAATCGCTGACCCTCCGGCCGCTGCCCGAGACCGCCCGCCGCGACGCGGCCGGTCTGTTCACGGTGGCGTGGACGGCCGTCGACGTGGCCCGCTCGGCCGGAACCACGGCGTACCCGATCCTCGACCCGGCGGGACTCGACCGGTTGCTCGACGCGGACGCCGCGCCCGACGAGGTCGTCGTCCTGGCCGTCGCCGGCGGGGCCGGACCGGACGGCGTCGCGGCGCTGGCCAACGAGACCCTCGCGCTGCTGCGGCGCTGGCTGGCCGACGACCGGTGCGGCGCCGGCCGCCTGGTGGTCCTGACCACCGGCGCGGTCGCCGCGACCCCGCACGACGAGGTCGCCGATCTGGCCGGGGCGGCCGTGCGAGGGCTGGTCCGCTCGGCGCAGGTCGAACACCCGGGACGTTTCGTCCTCGTCGACTGGGACGCCGACCCGGCCAGCCGGGCCGCCCTGCCGGACGCCATCGCCACCGGCGAGCCGGAGTTGGCCCTGCGCGAGGGCAGGGCGCTCCGGCCGCGGCTCACCCGAACGCTGCCGGGCACCGGCGCCGACGCCGGCCTGGACCCGGAGGGCACGGTCCTCATCACCGGCGGTACGGGCGGACTGGGTGCGCTGCTGGCCCAGCATCTCGCGGCGACCGGCCGGGCCCGGCGGCTGCTGCTGGCGAGCCGGCGTGGCGGCGACGGCGCCGGTGACCTGCTCGACCGGCTGGCCGAGGCGGGCGCCGAGGTGACCGTCGCGGCGTGCGACGTCACCGACCCGGAGGCGGTGGCCGCCCTGGTCGCCGGCATCCCGACCGGGCACCCGCTCACGGCCGTCTTCCACACCGCCGGGGTGGTCGACGACGCGGCGCTGCACACCCTCACCGGCGCGCAGCTGGACCGGGTGCTGGCCCCGAAGGTGGCCGGGGCGTGGCACCTGCACCGGGCGACGGCGGAGCTGCCCCTCGCCGCGTTCGTCACGTACTCCTCGGTGGCCGGCACGCTCGGCAGCGCCGGGCAGGGCAACTACGCCGCGGCGAACGCCTTCCTGGACGCCCTGGCGCAGCACCGCGCGGCCCGCGGCCTGCCGGGCACCTCCCTCGCCTGGGGCCTGTGGGAGCGGGAGACCGGCATCACCCGGCACCTCGACGCGCGGGACCGGTCCCGGGCCGCCCGCCACGGTGTACGGCCGCTGACCGACGCGGCGGGCCTCGCCCTGCTCGACGCCGCGCTGGCGGACGGGCGGCCGCTGCTCGTGGCGGCCGACCTGGACGCGCGGACCCTGCCCGCGCTCCGGCCGTCCCGGGTTCGGCCCAGCACGGCGACCACCGCCGACGCCACCGGCCTGGCCGGTGTGTTGGCCGGGCTGGACCGCGCCGGGCAGGCACGGATGCTGTCCCGGCTGGTCCGCACCGAGGTCGCCGCGGTGCTCGGCCACGCCGACGCCGACGACGTCGAGCCCGACCGGGCGTTCAAGGACCTCGGGTTCGACTCGCTCACCGCCGTGGACCTGCGCAACCGGCTCACCGCGGCCACCGGCCTGCGCCTGCCCGCCACCCTGATCTTCGACCACCCCACCGCGGACGCCCTCGCCACCCACCTGCTCGCCGGACTGGCCCCCGCGGGCCGGCCGGCCAGCGACCCGGCCACCGCCACCACCGCGCCGGTCGACGAACCTGTCGCCATCGTCGGCATGGCCTGCCGCTATCCCGGCGGGGTCGCCTCCCCCGAGCAGCTGTGGCAGCTCGTCGCCGGCGGGGTCGACGCCATCAGCGAGTTCCCCACCAACCGCGGCTGGCACCTCGACCGCCTGCACCACCCCGACCCCGACCACCCCGGCACCACCTACACCCGCCACGGCGGCTTCCTGCACGACGCCGACGCCTTCGACGCCGACTTCTTCGGCCTCAGCCCGCGCGACGCCGCCGCGACCGACCCGCAGCACCGGCTGCTGCTGGAGACCGCCTGGGAGACCATCGAGAGCGCCGGCATCAACCCGCACGCCCTGCGGCACAGCGACACCGGCGTGTTCACCGGCATCATGTACGGCGACTACGGCGCCCGCCTGCAACACACGCCCGCCGACTACGAGGGTCACCTCAGCAACGGCAACGCCGGCAGCATCGCCTCCGGGCGGCTCGCGTACACACTGGGGTTGCAGGGGCCGGCGCTCACCGTCGACACCGCCTGCTCGTCGAGCCTGGTCACCGCCCACCTCGCCATCCAGGCCCTGCGCAACGGCGACTGCACGCTCGCCCTGGCCGGCGGGGCGACCGTGATGGCCACCCCCGGCACGTTCATCGAGTTCGCCCGCCAGCGCGGGCTGGCCGCCGACGGGCGGTGCAAGTCCTTCGCGGACTCCGCCGACGGCACGGGCTGGAGCGAAGGGGTGGGCCTCATCCTGCTGGAGCGGCTGTCGGACGCCCAGCGCAACGGCCACCCGATCCTCGCGGTCATCCGCGGGTCGGCGGTCAACCAGGACGGCGCCAGCAACGGGTTGACCGCCCCCAACGGGCCCGCCCAGCAGCGGGTCATTCGCCAGGCCCTGGCCAACGCCCGCCTCACCCCCACCGACATCGACGCCGTCGAGGCACACGGCACGGGTACGACCCTCGGCGATCCGATAGAAGCGCAGTCGCTGCTGGCCACCTATGGGCAGGACCGGACCGAACCGCTCTGGCTCGGGTCGATCAAGTCCAACATCGGGCACACCCAGGCCGCCGCCGGCGTCGCCGGGATCATCAAGATGGTCCAGGCGCTACGACACGGCGAGCTGCCGAAGACGTTGCACGTCGACGCGCCGTCGACGCATGTGGACTGGTCGGCCGGCGCGGTCGCCCTGCTCACCGAGAACACCCCCTGGCCCGACCACGACCGGCCCCGCCGCGCCGCCGTCTCCTCCTTCGGCATCAGCGGCACCAACGCCCACGTCATCATCGAAGAGGCCCCCACCCCCGATCCGACCGGCGGCGACCCCGAGGCAGGCCGACCGACCGCGGCCGGCTCGGCAGCAACCGGCTTGGCAGCGGCCGAGGCAGCGGCCCCGGACGCGACGGCGAAGGCCGGCCGGTCGGCTGCGGGCGGTGACGCGCCGGGCCTCGTCCCACCGTGGCTGTTGTCGGCGAAGGCGCCGGCCGCGCTGCGCGCCCAGGCCGCCCGGCTGGCCGCGCACCTCGACGAACACCCCGAGCTGGAACCGGCCACCATCGCGCACGCCCTCGCCACCACCCGGGCCACGTTCACCCACCGGGCGGCGATCGTCCCCCCGCCCGGCACACCCGACAACGAGCCGCACACCGCCGCCGACCTCATCGCCGCCCTGCACGCCCTCGCCACCGGCGGCTCGCACCCGAACCTGCTGAGCGGCACCACCGCCCGCGGCGGGAAGGTGGCGTTCCTCTTCACCGGCCAGGGCGCCCAACACCCCGGCATGACCGCCGACCTGTACGCCCGCTTCCCGGTCTACGCCGCCGCCCTCGACGAGGTCTGCGCCGCGGTGGACCCGCACCTGGAACATTCACTGCGCGAGGTCATGGCGGGCGAGCACACTGACCTGCTCGGGCAGACGCTCTACACCCAGCCGGCCCTGTTCGCCGCCGAAACCGCCATGGTCCGGCTCCTCGACAGCTTCGGAGTCCGACCGGACCACCTCATCGGGCACTCCATCGGCGAACTCACCGCCGCGCACGTCGCCGGCGTCCTGGATCTTGACGACGCCGCAAGCCTCGTCACCACCCGCGCCCGACTCATGCACGCCATGCCCGCCGGCGCGATGCTCGCCGTCACCGCACCCCTGAACCACATCCAACCGATCCTCGACACCCACCCCGACGTGAGCCTGGCCGGACACAACAGCCCCACCTCACTCGTCCTCGCCGGCAACACCGACACCATCGACACCATCGCCGCGCAGCTCACCGCCGACGGCATCCGCGCCCGGAAGCTGCACGTCGCCCACGCCTTCCACTCCGCACACACCGACCCGATCCTCGACGACTTCCGGACCGCCGCAGCGCAGATCACCTACCACCCGGCGGCGCTGCCCATCGCGTCCAACCTGACCGGACACCTCGCCACCCACGAGCAACTCGCCGACCCCGACTACTGGACCCGCCACATCCGCGAGACGGTGTCCTACACAACCGGCACCGAAACCCTGCACAGCCTGGGCGTCACCCACTACATCGAAGTCGGACCCGACGCGACACTGAGCACCCTCACCCAGGAAACCCTCACCGACGCCACCACCATCGCCACCCAGCAGCGCGGACACGACGGCACCACGACACTGCTCACCGCCCTGGCCACCGCCCACACCAGCGGCATCGACGTCGACTGGACACCCCTGCTCCCCGCCGGCCCGGTCCCGCCGGTGCCGCTGCCCACCTACCCGTTCCAGCACCGGCGCTACTGGCTGCACGCCGACGCCACCGTCACCGACGCCACCGACCTCGGCCTCAGCAGCGCCGGGCATCCCCTCCTCGGTGCCGCCATCGAACTCCCCCACCAGCGGGGACACCTCTACACCGGCCGGATCTCCACCGCCACCCACCCCTGGCTCGCCGACCACACCATCGCCGGCACCACCCTGCTACCCGGCACCGCCTTCGTCGACCTCGCCCTGTACGCCGGCCACCACACCGGACACCCCCACCTGGACGACCTCACCATCGAGACCCCCCTCGCCCTCGACCCCGACACGAGCCGGCAGTTGCGGGTCGAGGTCGGGCCGGCCGGGGAGTCGGGACAGGCGTCCCTGGTGATCAGTTCCCGCGCCCAGGACGACCCGGACGGCGAGTGGGCCGTGCACGCGACCGGTGGACTGTCGTACGGGTCAGTGGTGGCGGCCGATCCGTTCCCGGCCTGGCCGCCCGCCGGCGCCACGCCCATCGACGTCGAGCTGATGTACACGGGGTTCGCCGATGCGGGCGTGGACTACGGGCGCGCGTTCCGGGGCGTACGGGCCGCCTGGCGGGACGGCGGGACGGTCTACGCCGAGGTCGAGGTGCCGGAGGACCTCGCCAGCGCCGGGTACGGCATCCACCCGGCCCTGCTCGACGCCGCCCTGCATCCCCTCGTCCTGCTCGATGACGCCGACCGGGGCGTACGGCTGCCGTTCGAATGGTCGGACGTCTCGCTGCCCGCCGGAGGGTCCCGTTCGCTGCGGGTCCGGCTCACCCGTACGGCACCGGAGAGCGTCGCCGTGGATGCCGTGGACCCAGCCGGTGCTCCTGCCGTGCGGATCGGGCGGCTGACGCTGCGTGCCGCGTCCACGGGCGACATCGACCCGCATGCCGCCGCCCTCTACCGGACCACATGGGTTCCGGTGCCGACGCCGGCTCCGGCAGCGGTGCCGCCGGCCGTCGACCTGCCGGGCCTCGACGACCTGCTCGACCGCCCGGAGCCGGTCCCGGCGGTGGTGGTCGTGCGCCCCACGACGCCGCGTCAGGAGGTCATCGCCGGGACGCATGACCTGGTGGACCGTACCCTGGCGGCCCTGCGCCGCTGGTTGTCCGACGACCGGGCCGCGGCGAGCCGCCTGGTCGTCGTGACCCGCGGCGCGCTCGCCGTGCGGCCGGGCGACGCCGTCACCGACCTGCCCGCGGCGGCGCTGTGGGGGCTCGTCCGCTCGGCGCAGTCGGAGAACCCGGAGCGGGTGACTCTCGTCGACAGCGACCTGGCCGGCGACGAACTGCTCGCGGCGGCCGCCGCCACCGGCCGGCCTCAACTGGCCGTCCGCGACGGCGCGCTGTTCGTTCCGCGGGTGGCCCGGATGAGCGCCACGGCCGCCGGGGACGGCGGTGCCGCCGCGTGGGATCCGGAGGGAACGGTCCTGATCACCGGTGGCACCGGCACGCTCGGCGCCCTGCTCGCCGAACACCTCACCACCACCGGCCGCGCCCGGCACCTGCTGCTCGCCAGCCGCCGCGGCCCCGGCGCCCCCGGAGCCCCCGAACTGGCCACCCGCCTGCAAGACCTCGGCGCCACCGTCACCATCACCGCCTGCGACACCACCGACCCCGACCAGGTGCAATCACTCCTCGCCGGCGTCCCCGCCGAACAACCCCTCACCGCCGTGTTCCACACCGCCGGCACCACCGACGACGCCACCCTCACCACCCTCACCCCGGAACAGATCCACACCGTCCTAAAGCCCAAAGTCGACGCCGCCTGGCACCTGCACCACGCCACCCTCGACCTCAACCTCGCCGCGTTCGTCCTCTACTCGTCGGCCGCAGGCACCCTCGGCAGCCCCGGACAAGCCAACTACGCCGCCGCCAACACCTACCTCGACGCCCTCGCCCACCACCGCCACACCGCAGGCCTACCCGCCACCAGCCTCGCCTGGGGACTCTGGGCCCACACCAGCGACATCACCGCCACCCTCGACACCACCGACCAGGCCCGGATGGCACAGGCGGGCATCCTTCCGCTGCCCACCGACGAGGCCCTGCGGCTGCTCGACACCGCCCTGCACACCGGCCACCCCACCCTCATCCCCGCCAAACTCACCCCCACGGCCCTGCGCCTGCTCAACCCCGCCCCGGAACGGCGGGCCGCCGCCGTCGCAGCCGGTGGCCTCGCCGGCCGGCTCGCCGGCCTCGACCAGACCGAGCGGGCCCGTCACCTCCTAGAGCTGGTCCGCACCGAGGTCGCGGCCGTGCTCGGCCACGCCGATGCGGACGCCGTCGACCCACGGCGGGCCTTCCGGGACCTGGGCTTCGACTCACTCACCGCCGTGAACCTGCGCAACCAGCTCGCCACCGCCACCGGCCTGCGGCTGCCCGCCACCCTGGTCTTCGACCACCCCACCGCCGAAGCCCTCGCCGACCACCTGCTGACCCTGTTCGCGCCGACCGCTTCCGGCCCCGTCGCGCCGGCCGCCGCCAGCGCACCCGATGACGAGCCGATCGCGATCGTCGGGATGGCCTGCCGCTACCCGGGCGGGGTGGGTTCACCCGAGGAGCTGTGGCAGCTGGTCGCGGGCGGTGTCGACGCGATCAGCGGCTTCCCGACCAACCGGGGCTGGGACCTGACCGGCCTGTACGACCCCGACCCCGAGCACCCCGGCACCACGTACGCGCGGCACGGCGGGTTCCTGCACCACGCCGACGAGTTCGACAACGACTTCTTCGGCATCAGCCCCCGCGAAGCCGCCGCCACCGACCCCCAACAGCGACTCCTCCTCGAAACCGCCTGGGAAGCCCTGGAACGGGCCGGCATCGACCCGAACCGGCTACGCGCCAGCGCGACCGGGGTGTTCACCGGCGTCATGTACAACGACTACGCCAGCCGCCTGCAGAACCAGGCTCCGGCCGGGTACGAGGGCTACCTCGGCAACGGCAGCGCGGGCAGCATCGCCTCCGGCCGCCTGGCGTACACCCTCGGGCTGCAGGGGCCGGCGGTCACCATCGACACGGCGTGCTCGTCGTCGCTGGTCGCCACCCACCTCGCCATCCAGGCGCTGCGCAACGGCGACTGCAGTCTCGCGCTGGCCGGCGGCGTGACCGTCATGGCCACGCCGACCACGTTCGTGGAGTTCAGCCGGCAGCGCGGGCTTGCTCCGGACGGGCGGTGCAAGCCGTTCGCCGAGTCGGCGGACGGCACCGGCTGGGGCGAGGGCGCCGGACTGATCCTGCTGGAACGCCTGTCGGACGCCCGCCGCAACGGCCACCGGGTACTCGCCGTCATCCGTGGCTCGGCGGTCAACCAGGACGGCGCCAGCAACGGACTGACCGCCCCCAACGGACCCTCCCAGCAGCGAGTGATCCAGCAGGCCCTGGCCAACGCCAACCTCACCCCCACCGACGTCGACGCCGTCGAAGCCCACGGCACCGGCACGGCCCTGGGCGACCCGATCGAAGCTCAGGCGTTGCTGGCCACCTACGGGCAGGACCGCGACGAGCCGCTCTGGCTCGGGTCGATCAAGTCGAACATCGGCCACACCCAGGCCGCCGCCGGCGTCGCCGGGATCATCAAGATGGTCCAGGCCATCCGCCACGGAACGCTGCCGAAGACCCTGCACGTCGACACGCCCTCGTCCCACGTGGACTGGGACACCGGGGACGTCGCGCTGCTCACCGAGAACACCGCGTGGCCCGACCATGACCGGCCCCGCCGCGCCGGCGTCTCCTCCTTCGGGATCAGCGGCACCAACGCCCACCTCATCATCGAACAGGCCCCGGTCACGGCGCCCACGATGGACGACGAAGCGACGGCCGTAGCGAACGGGGAAGCAGCGCCCGCGGGGTACGGGAAAGCGGCACCCGCGACGACCGGAGAAGCAACGCTCCCGCTGCCCTGGCTGCTCTCGGCGAAAACCCCAGCCGCGCTGCGGGACCAGGCCGCCAACCTCGCCGCCCACCTCGACCAGCACCCCGACCTCGACCCCGACGCGGTCGCCGCAGCCCTGCTCACCACCCGCACCGCCTTCACCGAACGCGCCGCCGTGCTCCCCACCGACGACCCCACCCAGGCACTGCGCGCCCTCGCCACCGACCGGCCGCACCCCGCCCTGCTCCAGCACACCGCCACCCACACCGGCCGGACCGTTTTCGTCTTCCCCGGCCAGGGCGGCCAATGGCTCGGCATGGGCCGCGAACTGGCCGAACAGAGCGACGTGTTCGCCGCCCACCTGGACGCCTGCGCCACCGCGCTACGGCCCTACGTCGACTGGGACCTGCGCGAGGTGCTGCACGACGACGACCCCGACTGGTTGACCCGCGTGGACGTGGTGCAACCCGTTTTGTTCGCCGTCATGACCGGCCTCGCCGCCGTGTGGCGACACCACGGCATCACCCCCGACGCCGTCATCGGCCACTCCCAAGGCGAAATCGCCGCCGCCTGCGCCGCCGGCGCCCTGCCCCTGGCGGACGCGGCCAAGGTCGTCGCATTACGCGCCCAGGCGCTGCGGGCCCTGATCGGCCAAGGTGACATGGCCTCTCTCGCCCTGCCCGCCGACCAGGTCACCGAACTCCTGCACACCATCACGACCGCCGGCGACGACCGCACGAAGAGCCGCCGCGCCGCGCGACGCGGAAAAGCCCACCTCACCACCGTCAACGAACCCACCGCCACCGCCGACGGATCCGCCGCCACCGTCAACGGACCCGCCGCCACCGCCGACGGATCCGCCGCCATCGGGGACGGACCCGACGCCACCGTCGACCGCCCCGCGGCCACCGCCGACCGCCCCGCGGCCACCGCCAACGAATCCGCCGCCACCGCCGACCGCCCCGCGGCCACCGCCGACGGACCCGACGCCACTCCCCCGGCATACATCGCCACCGTCAACGGCCCCAACGCCACGGTGATCGCGGGCGACCCCGACGCCGTCGCGGCGATCGTGGCCCACTGCAAGGAGCAGGACATCCCGGCCCGGATCCTGCCGGTCGGCTACGCCTCCCACACCCCGCACGTCGAAGCACTGCGCGACGAGATCCTCACCGCCCTCGACGGTGTCACCCCGACCGCAACCGACATCGCGTTCTACTCCACCTTCACCGGCGACCGCATCGACACCGACACCCTGACCGCCGACTACTGGTACGACAACCTCCGCCACCCCGTCCAGTTCCAGGCCGCCACCGAAGCCCTGCTGCGTGACGGCCACACCACCTTCATCGAGGTCAGCCCGCACCCGGTGCTCATCCAGCCAATCGAGGACACCGCCGATCAGCGCGACATCATCGCCCTGCCCACCCTGCGCCGCGACACCACCGGCCAACTCGTCACCGCCCTGGCCACCGCACACACCCACGGCCTCCCCGTCGACTGGCGGCTCCCGGCGACGACACCCCAGGTCGACCTACCCACCTACCCCTTCCAACGGCAGCGCTACTGGCTGCAGGCACCCGCCACCATCAGCCAGGCCAGCGACCTCGGCCAGGACCCGGCCGGCCACCCCCTCCTCGCCGCCGCCATCGAACTCCCCGACCACCAGGGACACCTCTTCACCGGCCGGCTCACCCTCGACCGGCAACCCTGGATCCGCGACCACACCGTCACCGACACCGTCCTCCTACCCGGCACCGCCTACGTCGACCTCGCCCTGCACGCCGGCCACCACACCGGACACCCCCACCTAACCGACCTCACCATCGAAACCCCGCTGATCCTCGACACCGACAGCGACCTGCACCTCCGCGTCGAAGTCGGACCCGAGCAGGTGGACGGGAGCCGTGCCGTCGCCGTGCGCTCCAGGGTGAGCGCCGCGCCGGGCTGGACCACCCACGCCACCGGCACCCTCACCCGCGAACCCGCCGACGTCGACGCCGCGCCCGCGTCGTGGCCGCCCGCCGATGCCACCCCGGTCGACACCGCCGGCCTGTACGACGGGCTCGACGCGGCCGGCATCTCGTACGGGACGGCGTTCCGGAACCTGCGCCGGGCGTGGCGGCGCGACGACGACGTCTACGCGGAGGTGGAACTGCCGGCCGCGCTCAGCCCGGGCGGCCACCGCATCCACCCGGCCCTGCTCGACGCCGCCCTGCACCCCGCCGCGCTCGTCGCGGACGACGACGCGGTCATGCTGCCCTTCTCCTGGCGGGGCGTGTCGGTGCACGCCGACGCCCCGGCCGCGCTGCGGGTACGCATCCAGCGCCCGGCCCCCGACGCCGTCCGGCTCACCGCGTGGGATTCGACCGGCGCCCCGGTGGTGGCCGTGGACACCATGACCGCCCGGCCGCTGAGGGCCGCGCAGCTCGGCGCGGCGGCCACCCGGATCCCGGCGGACTCGCTCTTCGCAGTGGAGTGGACACCGGTCGACGGCCGGCGCGGGGAGCCGGTCGACGGCCAGCGCGGGGAGCCGGTCGACGGCCAGCGCGGGGAGCCGGTCGACGGCCGGCGCGGGGAGCCGGTGGACGCCGGCCGGTGGGCCGTGCTGGACCCGGACGGCCGGGACAGCGTCGGCGCCCTGCCCGGCGCCGAGCGCCTGGCCTCCCTCGCCGTGCTGGGCGACCGTCTGGAGCGCGGCGGACCCGCCCCCGACCTGCTGATCGTCCCGGTCCCGGCCGCCCCGGACGGGCAGCCGCCGGCGCGGGTCCGACTCGTCCTCGACGAGCTGCTCACCCTGCTGCGCGACTGGTCCGCGGACGAACGGTTGGCCGCCGTCCGGCTGGCGGTGGTCACCCGAGGCGCGGTGGCCGCCGGCGCGGACCAGGGTGTACGTGATCTGGCCGGCGCGGCCGCCTGGGGGCTGGTCACCACCGCCCAGTCGGAGAACCCGGGACGGATCACGCTGATCGACCTGGACGACGACGAGGCGTCCGCGCGGGCCCTGCCGGACGCGCTGGCCGGGGAGGATCCGCAGCTCTGCCTGCGCGCCGGGACGGCGCTGCGTCCGCGACTCGTCCGGGCCGCTGTCGACGTACCCGAGCCGGAGCGGGCGCCCGACGGCGGTGGCACCGTCCTGGTGACCGGCGGCACCGGCACCCTCGGTGAGCTCGTCGCCCGGCACCTGGCCCGGAGCCGCCGCGCCCGCCACCTGCTGCTGGTCAGCCGGCGCGGACCGGCGGCGCCCGGGGCGCCCGAGCTGGCCGCGGAGCTGCGGGAACTGGGCGTCGAGGTCACCGTCGCCGCGTGCGACACGGCCGACGAGCGGGCGCTGGCGCGGGTGATCGCCGACATCCCGGCGGACCGGCCGCTCACCGCGGTCATCCACGCGGCCGGCGTCCACGACGGCGGCCTGGCGCCCACGCTGACCCGCGAGCAGGTGGAGCGGGTGCTGCGACCCAAGGTGGACGCGGCCTGGAACCTGCACCGGCTGACCCGGCACCTGGACCTGACCGCGTTCGTGCTCTTCTCCTCGGCGGCGGGGCTGCTCGGTAGCCCCGGCCAGGCCAACTACGCCGCCGCCAACACCTTCCTCGACGCGCTGGCCGGGCAGCGGCGCGCGGCGGGCCTGCCCGGCACCTCGGTGGCCTGGGGGGTGTGGGCGCACGACGCCGGAATGGCCGGTGACCTGGGCAGCGCCGACCGGGCCCGGATGGCCCGCTCGCGGATCCTGCCGCTGCCCGTCCGGCACGGCCTCGCCGTCCTCGACGGGGTGATGGGCGGTGCGGGCACCCCGGTGCTGGTGGCCGCCCGGCTCGACCTGTCCACACCGCCGGACGCGGCGCAGCGGGCGTCGATCCCGCCGCTGCTCGCCCCGCTGGTGCCGGCCGCGCCGGCCGGCCCGGCGGCCGACCCGGCGGCGCTGGTCGACCGGGTCGCGCAGCTGCCGGAGGGCGAGCGGGAACAGGTCCTGCAGGATCTGGTACGCGACCACGTGGCCGCCGTCCTCGGACACACCTCCGGCCAGTCGGTCGACGCGGACCGGGCGTTCAAGGAACTCGGCTTCGACTCGATCACGGCGGTGGAACTGCGCAACCGGCTCAACCACCAGACCGGCCTGCGCCTACCGGCGACGCTGGTCTTCGACTACCCGACGGTCGGCACGCTCGCCGCGCACCTGCACACCCGGCTGGCGCCCCCGGTCGTCGCCCCGTCGGCCCGGGCGCTCGCCCAGCTCGACGAACTCGCGGCGCTGATCGCGGCGATCCCCGGCGGCGACACCGGGCAGGAGATCGTGGCCGCGCGGCTGCGTTCCCTGCTGGCCGGCCTCGGCAGCCGGAACCCGGAACCGGGCGACGACGACCTGCTGTCAGCGACCACCGAGGAGCTCTTCGACGTGCTCGACAACGAACTCGGACTCCACCAGGGCGGTGAGCTGCGATGAACGCCAAAACCCAGCGGGCCGAGGTCACGGTCAGCCAGGAGAAGCTGCACGACTACCTGCTGCGGGCCACGACCGACCTGCGGCAGACCAGGCGGCGCCTGCGCGAGTACGAGGAGCGGGCGCGGGAGCCCATCGCCATCGTGGGCATGGGCTGCCGTTTCCCGGCCGGCAGCACCTCGCCGGAGCGGTTGTGGGAGCTGCTGGTGGCGGGACAGGACGCCGTGACCGGCTTCCCGGCCGGCCGCGGCTGGGACACCGACCGGCTCTACGATCCCGATCCCGACAACCCTGGCAGCTCCTACGTCCGCACCGGCGCGTTCGTCACCGATGCCGACCAGTTCGACGCCGACTTCTTCGGCATCAGCCCCCGGGAGGCCCTGGCGACCGACCCGCAGCAGCGGATCCTGCTGGAGGTTGCCTGGGAGACCCTGGAACGTGCCGGTCTCGATCCGGCCGGGCTTCGCAGCAGCAGCACGGGCGTCTTCGTCGGGACGAACGGCCAGGACTACGTCAAGCACGTCTCCGGTGCGGTCCCCGACGTCGAGGGGTTTCTGGCCACCGGCAACATCGCGAGCGTCGTGTCGGGTCGCATCTCGTATGTGCTCGGGCTCGAAGGGCCGGCGGTGACCGTGGACACGGCGTGCTCGTCGTCGCTGGTCGCCACCCACCTCGCCATCCAGGCGCTGCGCAACGAGGAATGCACCCTGGCCCTGGCGGGCGGCGTGACCATCATGGCCACGCCGACCACGTTCGTGGAGTTCAGCCGGCAGCGCGGGCTGGCGCCGGACGGCCGGTGCAAGCCGTTCGCCGAGGCCGCCGACGGCACCGGCTGGGGCGAGGGCGCCGGACTGATCCTGCTGGAACGCCTCTCCGACGCCCACCGCAACGGCCACCACGTCCTCGCCGTCATCCGCGGCTCCGCGGTCAACCAGGACGGCGCAAGCAACGGGCTGACCGCACCGAACGGACCGTCGCAGCAGCGAGTGATCCAGCAGGCCCTGGCCAACGCCGGCCTCACCCCCACCGACGTCGACGCCGTCGAAGCCCACGGCACCGGCACCACCCTCGGCGACCCCATAGAGGCCCAGGCCCTGCTCGCCACCTACGGGCAGAACCGCGACGAGCCGTTGTGGCTGGGGTCGATCAAGTCGAACATCGGGCACACCCAGGCTGCGGCCGGCGTCGCCGGGATCATCAAGATGGTCCAGGCCATCCGCCACGGAACGCTGCCGAAGACGTTGCACGTCGATGCCCCTTCGTCGCACGTGGACTGGGACACCGGGGACGTCGCCCTGCTCACCGACGCCCGACCCTGGCCGGATCACGACCGGCCCCGCCGCGCCGGTGTCTCCTCCTTCGGAATCAGCGGCACCAACGCCCACCTCATCATCGAACAGGCCCCGGCCACGGCGCCCACGGTGACCGGGGAAACGACGGCCGCAGCGAACGGGGAAGCAGCGCCCGCGCGGAACGAAGCAATGGCCGCGGGGAACGGGAAAGCGGCACCCGCGACGACCGGAAAAGCAACGCTCGCGCTGCCGTGGCTGCTCTCGGCGAAAACGCCCGCCGCGCTGCGGGACCAGGCCGCCAACCTCGCCGCTCACCTCGACCAGCACCCCGACCTCGACCCGGACGCGGTCGCCGCAGCCCTGCTCACCACCCGCACCGCCTTCACCGAGCGTGCCGCCGTGCTCCCCACCGACGACCCCGCCCAGACACTTCGCGCCCTCGCCGCCGACCGGCCGCATCCGGCGCTGGTCCAGCACACCGCCGCCCACAGCGGCCGGACCGTGTTCGTGTTCCCCGGCCAGGGCGGGCAGTGGCTGGGCATGGGCCGCGAACTGGCCGAACAGAGCGAGGTCTTCGCCGCCCACCTCGACGCCTGCGCCGATGCGCTACGGCCCTACGTCGACTGGGACCTGCACACGGTGCTCCACGACGACGACCCCGACTGGCTGACCCGCGTCGACGTGGTCCAGCCCGTGCTGTTCGCCGTCATGACCGGACTCGCCGCCGTGTGGCGGCACCACGGCATCACCCCCGACGCCGTCATCGGCCACTCCCAGGGCGAGATCGCCGCCGCCTGCGCCGCCGGAGCCCTCACCCTCAACGACGCCGCGAAGATCGTCGCCCTACGGGCTCAAGCCCTGCGGGCGCTCATCGGACACGGCGACATGGCCTCCCTCGCCCTACCCGCCGACCAGGTCACCGAACTCCTGGCCGCCTTCGACGGACGGGCGCACATCGCCACCGTCAACGGACCCAACGCCACCGTGATTGCCGGCGACCCCGACGCCGTCGCCGCCGCCGTCGCCCACTGCAAGGACCGCGACATCCCCGCCCGCGTGCTCCCCGTCGGCTACGCCTCCCACACCCCCCACGTCGAAGCACTCCGCGACGAAATCCTCGCCGCCCTCGACGGCATCACCCCGACCGCAACCGACGTCGCCTTCTACTCCACGTTCACCGGCGACCGCATCGACACCGACACCCTGAGCGCGGACTACTGGTACGACAACCTCCGCCACCCGGTCCAGTTCCAGACCGCAACGGAAGCGCTGCTGCGCGACGGCCACACCACCTTCATCGAGGTCAGCCCCCACCCGGTGCTCATCCAGCCCATCGAGGACACCCTGGGCGACCGGGACGCAGTCACCATTCCCACCCTGCGCCGGGAGGCCACCCACCAACTCACCACCGCGCTCGCCACCGCACACACCCACGGCCTCCCCGTCGACTGGCGGCTCCCGGCGACGACACCCCAGGTCGACCTACCCACCTACCCCTTCCAACGCCAGCGCTACTGGCTCCAGGCCCCACCCACCATCAGCGACGCCGCCGACCTCGGCCAAACCTCCGCCGAACACCCCCTCCTCGCCGCCGCCATCGAACTCCCCGACCAGCAGGGACACCTGTTCACCGGCCGACTCACCCTCGACCGGCAACCCTGGATCGGCGACCACACCGTCACCGACACCGTCCTGCTCCCCGGCACCGCCTACGTCGACCTCGCCCTGCACGCCGGCCACCACACCGCACACCCCCACCTCGACGACCTCACCATCGAAACCCCACTCACCCTCGACACAGACAGCGACCTGCAACTACACGTCGAAGTCGGACCCGAACAGCAGCCGGGACACCGCCCCATCACCATCCACAGCCACCAGCACGACACCTGGACCCGACACGCCACCGGCACCCTCATCCGTACGGCACCGGCTCACCAATCCGCCGCCGACACCGAATGGCCACCACCCGGCGCCACCCCCGTCGACCTCACCGACCTCTACGACACCCTCGCCGGCACCGGCCTCCACTACGGCCCCGCCTTCCAGGGCGTCCAAGCCGTCTGGCGCCACGGCGACACCCTGTACGCCGACATCCACCTGCCCGACGACCAGGACACCACCGGCCACGGCATCCACCCCGCCCTGCTCGACGCCGCCCTGCACCCCATGGCCGCGACCGCCACCGACCCGAAGCTGCCGTTCTCCTGGACCGGGATCACCCTGCACGCCACCGGCGCCCGGCACCTGCGGGTCCGGCTCCAGCCCGCCGGCGACGACACCCTCCGGCTGCACGCCATCGACCCCACCGGCGCGCCCGTCGTCACCGTCGACGCCCTCACCGTCCGGCCCCTGCCCGCCGGACACCTCGGCGGCGACCGCACCGTCCGGGAGAGCCTGTTCCAGCTCGACTGGAAGCCCGTCGCCCCGCCCGCCGGCGAGCACCCGGTCCCCGAGGTCCTGGACGTGGCCGGGGCTCGGCTGCTGCTGGCCGGCGCCGGGCCGCTGCCCGAGGTGGTTGTCATCGCGGTGCCGGCGTCGGACGACCCGGACCTGCCGGCGGCGGCGCACGCCACCGGGGAGGAGCTGCTCGGCCTGCTCCAGGCCTGGTCCGCCGACGAGCAGGGGCACGAGGGCCGGCTGGTCGTGCTGACCTGCGGCGCGGTCGCCGCGTACCCCGGGGAGGACGTCCCCGGCCTGGCCGCCTCGGTGGTGTGGGGGCTGGTCCGGGCCGCGCAGTCGGAGCACCCGGACCGGTTCGTCCTCGTCGACCACGACGGCCACCGGGCGAGCCGGGACGCGCTCGCTGTGGCCGTCGCGACCGGCGAGCCGCAGCTCGCCGTCCGGCAGGGCACCCTGCTGGTGCCGCGACTCGGCCGGCCCCGGGCCGGGGCCGACCTGGTCGCGCCCGCGGAGGGCCGCTGGCGGCTGGCCGTGGCGGCGGAAGGGTCGTACGCGGGGCTGGCGCTCGCCCCGGCCGACGCGCTGCCGGAGACGCCCGGACCGGGCGAGGTCCGGGTCGCGATCCGCGCCGCCGGCCTGAACTTCCGGGACGCCATGGTGGCGCTCGGGACGTACCCGGGCAGCGTGGAGCTGGGCAGCGAGGCGGCCGGTGTGGTGACCGCGGTCGGGGTCGGGGTGACCGACCTGGCCGTGGGCGACCGGGTGATGGGCCTGTTCACCGGGGCGCTGACCCAGGTCGCGGACGTGGATCGGCGGTTCCTGGCGCCGGTGCCGCCGGGCTGGTCGGACGTGGCGGCGGCCACCGCGCTGGTCGCCTTCGTGACCGCGTACCACGCGCTGCGGGACTTGGCGGAGGTCCGGGCCGGCGAGTCGCTGCTCGTGCACGCCGCCGCCGGTGGGGTCGGCGCCGCCGCCGTGCAGCTGGCCCGGCTCTGGCAGCTCGACCTGTACGGCACGGCCAGCCCCGGCAAGTGGGCGGCGCTGGCCGGGCAGGGCCTCACCGGTGAGCGCGTGGCCTCGTCCCGGGACACGCGCTTCGAGGCGACGTTCCGGGCCGCGACGGGTGGGCGCGGGCTGGACGTCGTGCTGAACGCCCTGGCCGGGGAGTTCGTCGACGCGTCGCTGCGGCTGCTCGCTCCGAACGGCCGGTTCGTCGAGATGGGCAAGACCGACGTCCGCGACGCCGAGCAGGTGGCGGCCCGCCACCCGGGGGTGCGGTACCGGGCGTTCGACGTGACCGAGGCGGGACCGGACCGGATCCAGGAGATCCTCGTCGAGCTGTCCGGGCTCTTCGCCTCCGGCCGGCTGCGGCCCCTCCCGGTGACCGCCCGGGACGTACGGCTGGCGCCGGCCGCCCTGCGCGAGCTGGGCCAGGGCCGGACGGTCGGCAAGCTGGCGGTGACCGTGCCACGCCGGCTGCGCGCCGGCGACGGCCGGCCGCTCGACCCGGACGGCAGCGTGCTGATCACCGGCGGGACGGGCACGCTGGGCGGCCTGGTCGCCACCCACCTGGTGTGGACGGGACAGACCGCGCACCTGGTGCTCGCCAGCCGCCGCGGCGCCGCCGCGGCCGGCGCGGACGAGCTGGTCGAGCGGCTGCGGGACGGCGGCGCGACGGTCACCGTGGTCGCCTGCGACACCGCCGACCCGGCCGCCGTCGCCGACCTCGTCGCCGGCATACCGGCCGCCCACCCGCTCACGGGCGTGGTGCACGCCGCCGGCGGGTTGGACGACGCCACCATCGGGTCGCTCAGCCCGGCGCAGTGGCACGCGGTGCTGCGCGCGAAGGTGGACGCGGCCTGGCACCTGCACCGGGCCACCGCGCACCTGGACCTCGCGGCGTTCGTGCTGTTCTCCTCGGCGGCCGGTGCGCTGGGCAACGCGGGGCAGGGCAACTACGCGGCCGGGAACACGTTCCTGGACGCCCTGGCGCACCACCGCGCGGCCCGTGGCCTGCCGGCGGTCAGCCTGGCCTGGGGCCCGTGGGCGCAGCGCAGCGGCCTGACCGGCGGGCTCGACGAGCGCGCCACCGGCCGGCTGGCCCGCGGCCTGCGCCCGCTCGGGACCGAGGAGGCGTTGCGCCTGCTCGACGCCGGGCTCGCCGGGGCGCAGCCCCATCTCGTACCCGTGGTGGTGGATGTGGCCGGGCTGCGGCGCCAGGCCGCCGGCGCGGGGCTGCCGGCGGTCCTCGCCGACCTGGTACGCGCGCCCGCCCGCCGGGTCGCGTCGGCGCTCGACGGCGGGCCGACGCTGCGCGACCGGCTCGCGGCCCTCGACGACGCGGGCCGCCGCGACCGCCTTCTCGACCTCGTACGGGCGCAGGCGGCGGCCGTGCTCGGCCACGACACCCCGGCCGGCGTGGCGGCGGGCCGGCCGTTCAAGGAGCTGGGGTTCGACTCGCTGACCGCGGTGGAGCTGCGCAACCGGCTCAACACGGCGACCGGGCTGCGGCTGCCGGCCACGCTGGTGTTCGACCACCCCTCGCCGGAGGCGCTGGCCCGGTTCCTCGTCGCCGAGCTGGGCGGCGGCGCGCCGCTGCCCGTGGCGACGGCGGCACCGGCCGCGGCCGGGCTGGACGAGCCGGTGGCCATCGTGGGGATGGCCTGCCGGTACCCGGGCGCCGACTCGGCGGAGCAGCTCTGGTCGGCGATCCAGGCCGGGCTCGACGCCACCTCCACCATGCCGACCGACCGGGGCTGGGACATCGCCGGCATCTACTCGGCCGAGCCGCAGGCGGGACGCACCTACACCACGCGTGGGGCGTTCCTGCCCGACGCGGGCGGGTTCGACGCCGAGTTCTTCGGCATCAACCCGCGGGAGGCGCTGGCCACCGACCCGCAGCAACGGCTGCTGCTGGAGACGGCGTGGGAGGCGCTCGAACAGGCGGGGCTGGACCCGGCGGCGCTGCGGGGCAGCGCGACCGGGGTGTTCGCCGGTGTGGTGGCGCAGAACTACGCGCCGGCCTCGGTGGACGCACACCCGGAGGTCGCCGGGTACCTGATGACCGGCAGCACCACCAGCGTGGCCTCGGGTCGGGTGGCGTACGCGTTCGGGTTCGAGGGGCCGGCGATCACCGTGGACACCGCCTGCTCGTCGTCGCTGGTGGCCACCCACCTGGCCGTGCAGGCCCTGCGCAACGGCGAGTGCACCCTGGCGCTGTCCGGTGGCGCGTCGGTGATGGCGGCGCCGGGCATCTTCGCCGAGTTCAGCCGCCAGCGCGGGCTGGCTCCCGACGGGCGGTGCAAGCCGTTCGCCGCGGCGGCGGACGGCTTCGCGCTCGGTGAGGGCGTGGGGCTGCTGGTGCTGGAGCGGCTCTCCGACGCCCGCCGCCACGGCCACCGGGTGCTCGCGGTGATCCGGGGATCGGCGGTCAACCAGGACGGGGCCAGCAACGGGTTGACCGCCCCGAACGGGCCGTCCCAGCAGCGGGTCATCCGCCAGGCCCTGACCAACGCCGGCCTCACCCCCACCGACGTCGACGCCGTGGAAGCCCATGGCACCGGCACCAGCCTCGGCGACCCCATCGAGGCCCAGGCCCTGCTGGCCACGTACGGGCAGGACCGCGACGAGCCGCTGTGGCTCGGGTCGATCAAGTCGAACATCGGCCACACCCAGGCCGCGGCCGGCGTCGCCGGCATCATCAAGATGGTCCAGGCCATCCGGCACGGCGTCCTGCCCCGGACGCTGCACGTCGACGCGCCCACCCCGCACGTCGACTGGGCGTCCGGCGCGGTCGCCCTGCTCACCGAGAACACCGCGTGGCCGGAGCGCGGCCGGCCCCGCCGCGCCGGCGTCTCCTCGTTCGGCATCAGCGGCACCAACGCCCACCTGATCCTGGAGGAGTCCCCGGCCCCCGCCGCCCGGCCGGCGCGGGTCCCGGCCGCGCCGCTGCCGTGGTTGCTCTCCGCCCGGACCCCGGCCGCGCTGCGGGACCAGGCCGACCGCCTGATCGGGTACGCGGGGCAGCACCCGGACGTCGAGGTCGACGGGGTGGCGGCGACGCTGCTGACCCGGTGCGGGTTCGCGCGACGCGCGGCGGTGCTCCCCGGCGGCGATCCGATCGAGGCGCTGCGGGCCCTCGCCCAGGACCGGCCGCACCCGGCCCTGCTCCAGCACACCGCCACCCACACCGTCCGGACCGTTTTCGTGTTCCCCGGCCAGGGTGGCCAGTGGCTGGGCATGGGCCGCGAACTGGCCGAGCAGAGCGACGTGTTCGCCGCCCACCTCGACGCCTGCGCCGATGCGCTACGGCCCTACGTCGACTGGGACCTGCGTGAGGTGCTGCACGACGACAACCCCGACTGGCTCACCCGCGTCGAGGTCGTCCAACCCGTGCTCTTCGCCGTCATGACCGGACTCGCCGCCGTCTGGCAGCACCACGGCATCACCCCCGACGCCGTCATCGGCCACTCCCAAGGCGAAATCGCCGCCGCCCACACCGCCGGAGCCCTCACCCTCGACGACGCCGCCAAGATCGTCGCCCTGCGCGCCAAAGCCCTGCGGGCACTCATCGGCCACGGTGACATGGCCTCCCTCGCCCTCCCCGCCGACCAGGTCACCGAACTCCTGGCCGCCTTCGACGGACGGGCGCACATCGCCACCGTCAACGGACCCAACGCCACCGTGATTGCCGGCGACCCGGAGGCAGTGGCGGCGATCGTGGCCCACTGCAAGGAGCACGACATCCCCGCCCGCGTGCTCCCCGTCGGCTACGCCTCCCACACCCCACACGTCCAAGCACTGCGCGACGAAATCCTCGCCGCCCTCGACGGCATCACCCCCACCCCCACCGATGTCGCCTTCTACTCCACCTACACCGGCGACCGCATCGACACCGACACCCTCACCAGCGACTACTGGTACGACAACCTCCGCCACCCCGTGCAGTTCCAGACCGCCACCGAAGCACTCCTGCGCGACGGCCACACCACCTTCATCGAACTCAGCCCCCACCCCGTCCTCATCCAACCCATCGAGGACACCCTGGGCGACCGGGACGCAGTCACCATCCCCACCCTGCGCCGGGACGCCACCCACCAGCTCACCACCGCGCTCGCCACCGCGCACACCCACGGGCTGCCCGTCGACTGGTCGCCGCTGCTGCCGGCCGGGGCGCCCCTGGTCGACCTGCCGAGCTACCCCTTCCAGCGGCAGTGGTACTGGCTGCACGCCGCCGCCACGGTCACCGACGCCGCCGACCTCGGCCAGACCACCACCGAACATCCCCTCCTCGCCGCCGCCATCGACCTGCCCGACCAGCAGGGACACCTGTTCACCGGCCGGCTCACCCTCGACCGGCAACCCTGGATCGGCGACCACGCCGTCACCGGCACCGTCCTGCTGCCCGGCACCGCCTACGTCGACCTGGCCCTGCACGCCGGCCACCACACCGGACACCCCTATCTGGACGAGCTGACCATCGAGGCTCCGCTCACCCTCGACGCCGACAGCGACGTGCGACTGCACGTCGAGGTCGGCCCGTACCAGCCGGACGGCCGGCGGACCCTCACCATCCGCACCCGTCCCGCCGAGGACGGCGCCTGGACCCGCCACGCCACCGGCACGCTCACCGGCGAACCGTCGCCGGCCGGCGCGGACTCCCCGACCGCCTGGCCGCCCGCCGGGGCGGTCCCTGTCGACAGCACCGACCTCTACGACACCCTCGCCGCCGCCGGCCTGCACTACGGCCCGGCATTCCAGGGGGTCCGGGCGGTCTGGCGGGACGGGGACACCCTGTACGCCGAGGTCCAGCTCCCCGACGACGTGGGCGCCGACGGGTACGGCCTGCATCCCGCCCTGCTCGACGCCGCGCTGCACCCCGTCGCCGCCACCGCCGGCGAGCTGAAGCTCCCGTTCGCCTGGACCGGAGTCGCCCTGCACCGCACCGGCGCCCGGCACCTGCGGGTACGGCTCACCCCGACCGGCGACGACACCGTCCGGCTGCACGCCACCGACCCGGCCGGCGCCCCCGTCGTCACGGTCGACGGGCTCACCGTCCGCCCACTCCCCGCCGCCCACCTGCGCCGGCACAGCACCCGCGACGCGCTCTTCCAGCTCGACTGGAAGCCCAGCCCCGCCCCGGTGACCGCGCTGACGGGCCGGGAACCGGTCCGGGACCTCGCCGGCCTGGCCGACCTCCTCGCCGCCGACGGACCGGCCCCGGCCCTGGTGCTCGTCGCGCCCGGTGTCCCCGACGGGTCCCCGCCGCGGGCGGTGGCGGAGCTGGTGAGCCGGACCGCCGAGGCGCTGCGGGCCTGGCTGGCCGACGACCGGTTCGCCACCAGCCGGCTGGTGGTGCTGACCCGGCAGGCCGTGGCGACCCGGCCCGACGAGGAGATCGGCGACCTCGTCGCGGCCGCCCTGTGGGGGCTGGTCCGCAGCGCCCAGTCGGAGCACCCCGACCGGTTCCTGCTTCTCGACCATGACGGCGAGCCCACGGGCGTACCCCTGGCCGAGCCGCAGGCGGCCGTCCGGGACGGCGCGGTGGTCGTACCCCGGCTGGTGCGGGCGGTCTCCCACGTGGAACCGGTGGTCTCCCCGCTCGACCCCGACGGCACGGTCCTGATCACCGGCGGCACCGGCACCCTCGGCGGCCTGCTCGCCGCCCACCTGCTCGACCGCCACCGGGTACGGCGGCTGGTGCTGATCAGCCGCCGCGGGGCCGACGCGCCCGGGGTGGCGGAGCTGGTGCGGCACCTCGGCGAGCGGGGCGCGCGGGTGACGGTGGTGGCGGGGGACGTCGCCCACCCGGAGACGGTGGCCGCGGCGCTCGGCGCGGTCGACCCCGACCACCCGCTGACCGGCGTCTTCCACGCCGCCGGGGTGCTCGACGACGCCGCCCTGCACAGCCTCACCGACCGGCAGATCCGGGACGTGCTCCGGCCCAAGGTGGACGGCGCCTGGCACCTGCACCGGGCCACCCAGGGCCTCGACCTGGCCGCGTTCGTGCTCTATTCGTCGGTGGCGGGCATCCTCGGCGGCCCGGGTCAGGCTCACTACGCCGCCGCGAACACCTTCCTCGACGCGCTGGCCCACCACCGGCGCGCCGCCGGCCTGCCCGCCACCGCGCTGGCGTGGGGCTACTGGGCCGAGACCAGCGCGATGACCGGGACGCTGGGCGAGGTGGACCGGGCGCGGATCGCCCGGGGCATGCGGCCGATGGCGACGGAGCTGGCCCTGGACCTGCTCGACGCCGCCCTGCCCGGCGACAAGCAGCCGGTGATCGTGCCGGCGGCCCTGGACCTGGCGGCGCTGCGCGCCCACGCCGACGACCCAGGTCTCCCGCCGCTGCTGCGGTCCCTGCTTCCCGCGGCCCGGCCCCGGGTGGCCGCCCCGCCGCCCGACCTCACCGGGCTGGCCGAGGCCGAGCGCCGGCGGGTGCTGACCGGCCTGGTCCGGGGCCACGTGGCCGCCGTCCTCGGTCACGCGGACGCCGACCAGGTGGCGCCCGACCGGGCGTTCCGGACCCTCGGCTTCGACTCGCTCACCGCCGTCGAGCTGCGCAACCGGTTGGCCGCGGCCACCGGACTGCGCCTGCCGGCCGCGCTGGTCTTCGACCACCCGACCGTGTCCGCGCTCGTGGAGCACCTGGTGGCGCGGACCGCCGGACCGGGCGACGGCGGCGCCGCCGCGGCGCTGCGCCACCTCGACGAGCTGGAGACGGCCGTGCTGGCCACCGGGGGCGGGCCCGCCGACGACGACCGGGTGACGATCGCCGGCCGGCTGCGCGCGCTGCTGGCGCGGCTGGACGGTACGGACCGGCCCGCGGCGGCCGACGTGCGGGAGCGCCTGGACGCCGCCAGCGCCGACGAGATCTTCGCCTTCATCGACAACGACCTGGGTCGAGGCTGACCCTGCCGCAGCTCACGGAAAGTGTGCCGACATGACGAACGAAGAGAAGCTGATCGACTACCTGAAGTGGGTCACGGCTGATCTGCACAAGACCCGCCAGCGGCTGCGCGAGGTCGAGTCGGCCGGCCAGGAGCCCATCGCCATCGTGGGGATGAGCTGCCGCTACCCCGGTGGCGTGCGGTCGCCGGAGGACCTGTGGGAGCTGGTCAGCACCGGCACCGACGCGATCGACGAGTTCCCCACCGACCGGGGCTGGAACGTGGCGGATCTCTCCGATCCCGACCCGGCGCGGGAGGGGACGAGCTACGCGCGCACCGGCGGCTTCGTCTACGACGCGCACCACTTCGACGCCCGCTTCTTCGGCATCGGCCCGCGCGAGGCGCTGGCGATCGACCCGCAGCAGCGGCTGCTGCTGGAGGCGAGCTGGGAGGCGCTGGAACACGCCGGGCTGAACCCGGACCGGCTGGCCGGCAGCCGCACCGGCGTCTTCGTCGGGGTGATGTACGGGGACTACGGCGCGCGGCTGCGGTTCCTGGCTCCGGCCGGGCTGGAGGGGCAGGTGGGCACCGGCAGCGCCGGCAGCGTGGCGTCCGGGCGGATCTCGTACGAGCTGGGCCTGGAAGGGCCGGCGGTGACGGTGGACACCGCCTGCTCGTCGTCGCTGGTCGCCACCCACCTGGCGGCGCAGGCGCTGCGCGCCGGCGAGTGCACCCTCGCGCTGGCCGGCGGGGTGACCGTGATGGCCACCCCGGGGGTGTTCGTCGAGTTCAGCCGCCAGCGCGGGCTCGCCCCGGACGGCCGCTGCAAGTCGTTCGGCGCCGGCGCTGACGGCGCGGGTTGGGGCGAGGGTGTCGGCCTGCTGGTGCTGGAGAAGCTCTCCGACGCCCGGCGAAACGGCCACCGGGTGCTCGCCGTGATCAGCGGGTCGGCGGTGAACCAGGACGGCGCCAGCAACGGGCTGACCGCCCCGAACGGGCCGTCGCAGGAGCGGCTCATCCGGGCGGCCCTCGCCTCCGCCGGCCTGACCCCGGCGGACGTCGACGTGGTCGAGGCGCACGGCACCGGCACCACCCTCGGCGACCCCATCGAGGCACAGGCGCTGCTCGCCACGTACGGGCAGAACCGCGACGAGCCGTTGTGGCTCGGTTCGATCAAGTCGAACATCGGGCACACCCAGGCCGCCGCCGGCGTGGCCGGCATCATCAAGATGGTCGAGGCGCTGCGTCACGGGGTGCTGCCGAAGACGCTGCACGCCGAGCAGCCCAGCCCGCACGTCGACTGGAGCAGCGGGGCGGTCGGCCTGCTCACCGAGGCGCGGCCGTGGCCGCAGCGGGAGGGCGCGCCGCGCCGGGCCGCGGTTTCCTCGTTCGGGATCAGCGGCACCAACGCACACCTGATCGTCGAGCAGGCGCCGGCGGACACCCCGGCGGAGGACGCGCCGGACGGCGGGACCGCGCCCGCCGTACCGCTGCCCTGGCTGCTGTCGGCGAAGACGCCGACGGCGCTGCGCGCCCAGGCCGCCCGGCTCGCCGACCACCTCGACCGGCACCCCGGTCTGGACCCGTCGGCGGTGGCGGACACGCTGGCCGGCCGGCGCGCCCTGCATGCGCACCGCGCGGTGGTGATAGCCGACGACCGGGCCGAGGCCCGCCAGCGGCTCGGCTTCCTCGCCCGGGGTGAGGCGGCCAGCAGCGTGGTGGTGGGCCGGGCCACCACCGGCGGGAAGCTCGCCTTCCTCTACACCGGACAGGGCGCGCAGCACCCCGGCATGGGCGCCGACCTGTACGAGCGCTTCCCGGTCTTCGCGGCCGCCCTCGACGCCGCCTGCGCGGAACTGGATCCGCACCTGGACCGGCCGCTGTGGGAGGTGATGTCCGGCCGGCACGGCGACCTGCTCGGCGAGACCACCTACATCCAGCCGGCCCTGTTCGCGTACGAGACCGCCATGCACGCCCTGCTCGCCGGCTTCGGCATCCGCCCGGACCTGCTGATCGGCCACTCCATCGGCGAGCTGACCGCGGCCCACGTGGCCGGGGTGCTCGACCTGGCCGACGCGGCCCGGCTGATCACCACCCGGGCCCGGCTGATGCACGAGATGCCGGCCGGCGCGATGCTCGCCGTCACCGCGCCCCTGGACCGGGTCGAGCCGGTCCTGGCCGACCACCCCGAGGTGGACCTGGCCGCTCACAACAGCCCGGCGTCGCTGGTGCTCGCCGGCGACCCGGCGGCCCTGGACGCCGTCGCGGCCCGGCTCGCCGAGGACGGCGTGCGGACCCGGCGGCTGCACGTGCCGCACGCCTTCCACTCGGCGCACACCGCGCCGATCCTCGACCGGTTCCGGGAGGTCGCCGCCACGGTGACCTACCACCCGGCACGACTCCCGATCGTCTCCAACCTCACCGGCCAGGTCGCCTCCGACGCGGAACTGTCCGACCCGGACTACTGGACCCGGCACATCCGGCACACCGTCCGGTACACCGACGGCACCGCGGCGCTGCACCGGCTCGGGGCCACCGGGTACGTCGAACTCGGCCCCGACGCCACCCTCACCACCCTCACCCAGGAGTGGTTGCGCGCGCACGCGCCGGACGGCTCCCCGCCGCTGGTGCCGCTCGCGGCCCGGCGCAGGCCGGCCGTCCGGACGTTGCTGACCGGGCTGGCCAGGCTGCACGTGGCCGGCGCCCCGGTGGACTGGTCGCCGCTGCGCCCGAGCCGGGCACCGGTGGCGGACCTGCCGACGTACCCGTTCGAACGGGTCCGCTTCTGGCCGGACCAGCCCGCCGCGGCGACCGGCCCGGCCCGCACCGGGGAGGAGGCCGCGTTCTGGACGGCGGTGGAGAACGCCGACACGGCTGCCCTGGCCACCCTCCTGGGCGCGGACGAGGAGGCGCGGGCGGCGTTGCACGCGGTGCTGCCGTCGCTGGCCGGCTGGCACCGCCGGCGGTCCGGCCCGTGCGTGCCGGCGGACGCGGCGGCCGGCCCGGTCGAGGAGGCGGACGGCGCTCCCGCGCTCGCCGCGCTGCGCGACCGGCTGGCCGCCGCGCCGCCCGGGGAGGAGCACACCGTGCTGCTCGACCTGCTGCGCCGGGAGGCGGCGCTGGTGCTCGGGTACGACGACGCCGAGCCGATCGACCCGGCGGGCAACTTCCTGGAGCTGGGGTTCTCGTCGTTCACGGTGCTGGAGCTGAGCAACCGGCTGGAGTCGCTGGGCCTGCGGCTCGAACCGGCGTTCTTCTACGACCACCCCACCCCGCTGGACCTGGCCCGGCACCTCAGCACCCTGCTGCGCGACGAGACCACCGGATCCGACCGGACACCACAACCGACAGGGAGTTCCTCATGACCGACACCGTCATCATCGCCGGCGCGGGCCCCACCGGCCTGATGCTGGCCCACGAGCTGGCCCTGCAACGGGTGCCGGTGGTCGTGGTCGAGCGGCGGTCGGGGCCGACGGACGCCCTGCCCGGCATGGCCATCAACGCCACCGTCGTCGACCTGCTGCACCAGCGCGGGCTGATGGAGCACGTCGGCGAGTACGGCTTCGAGTTCCCCCGCGCCCACTTCGCGCAGATCTGGCTGGACCCGGTGCGCGTGCCGGGCCGGCACGGCTACAACTTCGTGATCAGCCAGACCAACCTGGTGCGGGTGCTCGCCGAGCGGGCCGCCAAGCAGGGCGCGGAGATCCGCTGGGAGCGGGAGGTGGTCGACCTCGCCCAGGACGCCGCGGGCGTACGGGTCACCGTCCGCGCCCCGGACGGCGGGCAGGACGTGCTCGCGGGCCGCTACCTGGTCGGCTGCGACGGCCCGGACAGCAGCGTCCGGCGGCTGGCGGGGATCGACTTCCCCGGCCAGGACCTGCCGTTCCTCGGCATCGTCGGGGACCTGGAGGTGGGCGAGGACCACCCGCTGCTGGCGTACCTCGGTGCCGGCGAGTTCCCCGGTGGCCTCCTCACGGTCGGCCCGCTGGAGCCCGGCGTGGTGCGGATCGCCACCGCCGAGTTCGACCTGCGCCCGCCGGACCGGACCGCACCGGTCACCGTGGACGAGCTGCGTGACAGCATCCGCCGGTTGGACGGCGCGGAACTCGGCGACGCCACACCGCGCTGGCTGGGCCGGTGGGACGCGGCGACCCGGCAGGCCGACCGGTACCGGGAGGGCAACGTGCTGCTCGCCGGCGACGCGGCGCACGTGCACTTCCCGCTGGGCGGGCAGTCGATGAGCACCGGCATCGAGGACGCGGTGAACCTCGGCTGGAAGCTCGCCGCCACGATCCGCGGCCACGCCCCCACCGGGCTGCTCGACACCTACGAGGCGGAGCGGTACCCGGTGGGCGCCCGGGCCGGCCGCACCACGCTGGCCCAGATGGTGCTGCTGCACCCGCTCGGGCACGTCGCTCCGCTGCGCGAGCTGCTGACCGAGATGGTGGAGCTGGACCAGGTCAACGAGTTCCTGGTCAAGCTGGCGTACGCGCTCGACGTGGACTATCAGATCCCGGCCGAGGAGGTGGCCGGCGAGACGCATCCGCTGCTGGGCCGGCGGCTGCCGGACGTGCCGTTGCGGACGGCCGCCGGGGAGACGTCGCTGGCCGAGCTGCTGCACCCCGGCCGGGGAATCCTGCTCGACCTGGGCGGCGAGGCGGAGCCCGTGGCGCTGCCCGGGTGGGCCGACCGGGTCGACGTGGTGGCCGCGGCGGGGTCCGAGGAGATCGACGCGGGCCTGGTGCTGCTCCGCCCGGACGGGCGGGTGGCCTGGGCGCAGCCGGCCGGCGCGGACCGGACGGAACCGACCGAGGGACTGCGGCGCGCCCTCGCCACCTGGTTCGGCCCGGCCGCGACCGCCGTCGCCGCGGTCGGGAGCTGACGGCGGATCCGCTGACCCCCGCCGCGGGGGCGCCGGCAAGGCGCCCGCCTCGCGGCGGGGGTCAGGTCGCCGGCACCGGCAGCACCACCCGGAACGTGGCCCCCTCGCCCGGCACGGTCGCCAGCTCCACCCGGCCGCCGTGCGCGCGCACCAGGGAGTCGACGATCGCGAGCCCCAGCCCGGCGCCCGCGCCACCGGCCCGGCTGCGCGAGCTGTCCGCGCGGTAGAACCGCTCGAACACCCGCGCCGCCTGCTCGGCGGAGAGCCCCGGTCCCCGGTCGGCGACCTCGATCACCGCCTCGCCGCCGACGGTGCCGACCCCGATGCGCACCGGAGTGCCCGGCGGGGTGTGGGCCACGACGTTGCCGACCAGGTTGAGCACCACCTGGCGCAGGCGGGCCTCGTCCCCCAGCGCCGGTGCGCTGCCGACCGGCCCGCCGCCGGGCCCGGTCAACGTGATCGGCCGCCCGGGGTCGAGCGCGGTCAGATCGTGGCGGGCGTCGGCGGCGAGGGTACGCAGGTCCATCGGCGCCGCCCGCACGGGCAGGCCGTGGTCGTCGCCGTCCCGGGTGGACCGGCCGAGCGACTCGTCCAGCCGGGCGAGCAGGAGCAGGTCCTCCACCAGCCGGGCCAGCCGGCTGGACTCGGCGGCGATGTGGGCCATGGTCCGGTCCACGTCGGCCGGTTCGGGCAGGCCGCCCATCCGGTAGAGGTCGGTGAAGCCGGTGATCCCGAAGAGCGGGGTCCGCAGCTCGTGGCTGACGTCGGCGACGAACCGGCGCATCCGCGCCTCCGACTCGGCCCGGGCGGTGAACGCCCGTTCGATCTGGCCCAGCATCCCGTTGAGCGCGGCCACCAGCCGCCCCACCTCGGTACGCGGGCCGCCCACCTCCGGCACCCGGCGCGACAGGTGACCGGCGGCGATCGCCGCCGCGGTCTGCTCGACCCGGCGCAGCGGCCGCAGGCTCCCGCGGATGGCCGCCCAGCTGGTCACGGCGAGCAGCACGAGCAGACCCAGCCCGGTCAGCAGGGCGACCCGGCTGCTCTGCCCCACCGTCGCGGTCACGTCGTCCAGCGAGGCGGCGACCGCGACCGTGTCGTGCGGGTCGCCACCGGCCGGATGCGGCAGCGCCACCACCCGCCAGTCGTGGCCGCCCTGCCGCAGCTCGAACGGGCGGCCGTCCCGGTGGGCCAGCGCCGTCGCCCCGACGTCCGGGGCGCTCCCGCCCGGGCCGAGGGTGACCACCCGGGTGGTCCGGCCACCGCCGTCCAGGTAGATGAGGTGCAGATCCCGGGCCAGGTCCAGCCGGCCGGCGCCGACCTGCGCGCCGGCCTCGCCGGCCGGCACCGACGGCAGCCGGGAGACCGCCTGCGCGATCGGTTCCAGCCGCGCGTCGACCTGGCCGACGAGGTGGTCGCGCAGGGTGTGCAGCACCACGCCGCCACCGACCGCCAGCCCGACCGCCAGCAGGGTGACCGTGATCAGCAGCAGTCGGGCGGCCAGCGAGAGCCGCCCCGGCCGGGGGATCACGGCCCGGGCGCGCGCAGCACGTAGCCCACGCCGTGCACCGTCGTGATCAGCTTCGGGCGGCCGGTGTCGAGCTTGCGCCGCAGGTAGCTGATGTAGGTCTCGACGATGCTCAGGTCGCCGCCGAAGTCGTACCGCCAGACGTGGGCGAGGATCTCCGCCTTGGGCACCACCCGGCCGGCGTTGGCCATCAGGTGGTGCAGGAGGCGGAACTCCGTCGGGGACAGGCGTACCGGCCGGCCGCCGCGGGACACCCGCTGCGCGGGCACGTCGAGCTCCAGGTCGCCGACCAGCAGCCGGCCCGGCACGGCAGCGCCGGAGCGGCGCAGCACCGCCCGGATCCGGGCGATCAGCTCGTGCAGGTCGAACGGCTTGGTCACGTAGTCGTCGCCGCCCAGCGTCAAGCCGTTGATCTTGTCCTCGGTGGTGTCCCGGGCGGTGAGGAAGAGCAGCGGCAGGTGCGCGCCGGCGCCCCGGGCACCGGCGCGCAGCCGGCGGGCCACCTCGAACCCGTCGAGGTCGGGCAGCATCACGTCGAGCAGGACCAGGTCCGGTTGCCGGCTGCGCGCCGCCTCGATGGCCTCGGCGCCGGTGGCCACCGACGTCACCTCGAAGCCGGCGAAGCGCAGCGTCGCGGAGAGCAGCTCACGCAGCGTCGGCTCGTCGTCGACCACCAGCAGCCGTTCCGCCGGCTGGCCGGCGCCGCGCTCCGGCTGGGTCACCCGCACCACCGTCCCGACCGTCGAGGCTTCGCCCCCACCGTAGCGGCGGGACCCGGGTTTCAGGCGTCCCGGACGCGCAGCGCCGCGTAGGCGGCGACGTGGATCACCGCGACGAAGCCCAGGAACAGGGCCAGACCGGGCCAGGGGGCCAGGCCCCCGTCGGTGTCCACCACGAACATCACCCGCTCACCGGCCACCGTCGGCCAGTACTCGGCGATGTCCTCGCCGATCCCGGCGGGCAGCAACGGCAGCACGGTGGGCAGCAGGGGCAGCGCGACCAGGATGGCGAACGCGCCGACGGTGGCCCGGACCAGGGTGCCCAGGGCCAGCCCGAGCAGCCCGATCCCGGCCAGGTAGAGCCCGGCGCCGCAGACCGCCCGGGTCACCCCGGGGTCGCCGAGGGCGGCCGTCGGCGCATTCTGGGCGGCCAGCATCGGCTGGCCGACCAGGAACGCGCCGAACGCGACCGCCTGGCCGAGGACGGCCACCACCACGCCGTACACGAGGGCCTTCGCCGCCAGCAGCCGGCCACGCCGGGGTACGGCGGCCAGGGTGGACCGGATCATGCCGGTGCGGTACTCGACGGTCATCACCAGCGCGCCGAGCACACCGACGAGCCACTGCACGGGAAAGTAGGCGCGGAGGCTGACGAGCGTCGGGTCGAACGCGGCCTGCTCCTCGGGGGTGAGCCGGACGAAACCGCGGGCCGTGCCGGCGCTGATCACCGCGCCCAGCCCGACCATCGCCACCACCACGGCGATGACGACGATGCGGGTGGAGCGCATGGTGTGGAACTTCGTCCACTCGGAACGGACCACGTCGGCGAAGGTCGGTCGCCGCTCCGGTGCGACGGTGGTCGGCCGCGGGGCGGCGAGGTCGGTGTCGGTGCTCATCAGACCAGCTCCTCCGTGCGGGCCGAGCTGAACTCGGCGCTGTCCCGGGTCAGCGACATGAACGCCTCCTCCAGCGACGTACGCTGCGGAGTCAGCTCGATCAGCGGGATCGACCGGCCGGCGGCCACCAGGCCGACGGTGGCGCTGTCCAGTCCGGAGACCAGCAGGGCGCCCTCGGTGCCCGTCCGGACGCTCGCGCCCGCCTCGACCAGCAGCGCGGCCAGTTCCTCGCCGCGCTCGGTCCGCACCAGCACGCTCTGCTCGGTGTGCGACCGCAGGAACGCGTCGACGCCGGTGTCGGCGATCAACCGGCCGCGACCGATGATGATCAGGTGGTCGGCGGTGAGCGCCATCTCGCTCATCAGGTGGCTGGAGACGAGCATCGTGCGCCCCTCGGCGGCCAGGTTCCGGATCAGCGAGCGGATCCAGACGATCCCCTCCGGGTCCAGGCCGTTCACCGGCTCGTCGAACATGAGCACCGCCGGGTCACCGAGCAGGGCCGCGGCGATGCCCAGCCGCTGGCTCATGCCGAGCGAGAAGCCGCCCACCTGCCGGTCGGCCGCCGCCTCGAGCCCGGCCAGGCCGAGCACCTCGGCGACGCGGGAGCGCGGGATGCCGTTGCTCCGGGCCAGGCAGAGCAGATGCTGGTGCGCGGTCCGGCCACCGTAGACCGCCCGGGCGTCGAGCAGGGCGCCGACGTGCCGCATGGGCGCCGGCAGGTCCGTGTAGCGCCGCCCGTCGACCCGGGCGGAGCCGCTGGTCGGGGCGTCCAGGCCGAGGATCAGCCGCATGGTGGTCGACTTGCCCGCGCCGTTGGGCCCCAGGAAGCCGGTGACCAGCCCGGGGCGTACCTCGAAGGTCAGGTCGTCGACGGCCGTCGTCGGGCCGTACCGCTTGGTCAGGTGGGTCGTCTCGATCACGGCAACAGCCTTCCCGGCGAAGCTGGACACGGTCCCGAGGTTCCTGGGATCCTCCCAGGATTCGCGGCGCTCAGCCGCCGCGCAGGTCGGCCACGCCGGAGCGGTCGCCGGCGCCGAGCCGGCGCAGCTCCTCCTCGGCGGTCTGCTCGACCCGGCTCATGGCCCGGCGCAGGATCGGTGGCGCCATCACCGAGGTGACCACGGCGACCAGCACCACGATGGTGTACGTCGCCGTGTTGAGCACACCGAGCCGGAGGCCGACGGTGGCCACCACCACCTCGATGACGCCCCGGGCGTTCATCCCGGCGCCCAGCGCCAGCGCCTCCCACCGATTCAGCCGGCTGCTCCAGGCGCCGAGGAACGCACCTGTGAACTTTCCCAGGATCGCCACGGCGATGACGGCCAGCGCGGCGGCCAGCACCGGCGCGTCGGCCAACGCGGTCAGGTCCATCCGCAGGCCCGCGCTGGCGAAGAAGATCGGCGCCAGCACGGCCAGCACGGTGGTGCGCAGCGGGGCGAGCCGCGCCCGGTCGAGCCCCGGGACCGAGCCGATCACGAAGCCGACCACGAACGCGCCGAACACCGCCTCCAGACCCAGCGACTGGGTGAGCGCCGCGCCGAGCATGATCAGCACCACCGTGGTCGCGACCAGCGGCCCGGAGCCCTCGGCGCGCCCGGCGGCCCGCAGCGCCGCGGCGCCGGCCGGCCGGCCGACCAGCGCCGCGAAGACGACGAAGCCGATCACCGCGCAGACCGAGAAGAGCACCGTTCCCGCCCGCACCCCCGTGGTGGCGAGCGCCGAGACGACCGAGAGCAGCAGCCAGCCGCAGATGTCGTCGATGACGCCCGCGGCCAGGGTGAGCTGACCGATGTTGCGGTGCAGCAGCTTCATGTCGAGCAGCGTCTTGGCGATGACCGGGATCGCGCTGACGCACATCGCCACACCGAGGAAGAGCGCGAAGACGTCACGGTCGGTGTCGGCGCCGAGCAGCGACCCCGGCAGCAGGTACGCGGTCGCGATGCCGAGCCCGAGCGGCAGCAGCAGGCCGGCGAGGCTGATCCGGGCGGCGGCGCCGCCCCGCCGGCGGACGAACGCGAGGTCGACCTCCACCCCGGTCAGCCCGACGAGCAGCAGCACGCCGACCTGCCCGACGGCGTCGAGCAGGTGGAACTGCTCCGCCTGCCGGGGCAGGAACCAGTCGGACACGCCGGGGGCCACGGCACCCAGCACGGTGGGCCCGAGCAGGATCCCGGTGGTCAGCTCCCCCACCACGGCGGGCAGGCCGCACCGCTGGGCGAGCCGGCCGAGCAGCAGCGCCACGAGCAGCAGCACGCCCAGCCCGAGGAGGAAGACGAGCAGGCTGTGAGCGGGGATCACGGGGACCGGGGCGGTCGCCGCGAGGGGCGCCGTCCCGGCCCCGGTCACGGCAGCCACCCGGGGAGACTCTCGATGCCGACCACCGCGCAGGAGAGGGTGACGCCGGGCCCGATGCCGAGCATGAGCAGGTGGTCCCCGGGGCCGAGCCCGCCGGTGGCGAGCAGGTGGTCCAGGGCCACCACCTGGTCGCTGGCGCCGAGGTGGCCGACCGTGCTGCCCCAGTCCCAGGTGGAGTGCGCCATGGTCAGGCCGAGCCCGCCCATCAGGCGCTCGATCAGCGCCCGGGAGAAGTTCATCGGCGCGACCCGGGTGACGTCGCCCATGCCCAGGCCCGCCTCGTCCAGCGTCCGGTGGATCAGCGCCACCAGGTTGCCGCCGATCTTCGCCATCGCGGCGGCGTCCGGGCTGTCCGCCAGCTGCTTCTGGAACGCCTCGCCCCGGGCCACGAAGTCGACGGTCCGGCCGAGCGTCGCCCCGGGCGGGAACAGCGGCTCGCCGGCCCGGTGCAGCTCCTCCGCCTCCGGTACGGCGACCGCCCCCACCGCCAGCAGCCGGGCGAAGCCCGGCCGGGTGGTGAGCACCACCGCGCTGCCGGCGTCCCCGATCAGGTGTTCGTGCCCGGACCGCCAGCGGTCCATCATCGGAGTGCCGAAGTTGTCGGCGGCGACGAGCAGTGCGGTGTGTCGGTCGGGGTGGGCGGTGAGGTAGCTGGCGGCGAGTTCGAGGGCGGTGAACATGCCGTTGCAGCCGTGGTGGAGTTCGACGGCGAGGCAGGTGCCGCCGGTGAGGTGGTGTTGCAGGTAGTACTGGGGTTGCCAGCCGTCGGGTCCTTGGTGCCAGCTGTCGGCGTAGAGGAGCAGGTCGACCTGGGTGGGTGGGTGTTCGGCGCGGGTGAGGGCCTGGGTGGCGGCGTGCAGGGCCATGTGGGGGGCGGGGGTGTCGCCGGCGACGGCGGCGCCGGTGAGGCCGTGCAGGTCGACCTGGTCGGCGGGGTAGTGGCCGTCGGCGACGGCCCTCTCGACGCTGACGATGTCGGGCAGCCAGACCCCGATTCCGCTGATGAACGTCTCCGGCGTACGCACCACGTCTCCTCCCGCTCGGGTCCGCCCACTGTGGGCCGGGCGGCTTAAGCGGTACCAAGCCCGCATTTGTGCCGGCTTGGTACGCCGACGGCCCCGCGACCGGAGGGGCGGTCGCGGGGCCGCCGGCGGGCGGGTGGCCGGGTCAACTGGCGACCGGCGTCTCCTCCGCGGCCGGGGTCTGCGGCGGGGTCCGCTTCTCCGGCGGGCTGCCGGGCAGCAGCAGCGCCGGGATGAGCGCGACGGCGGCGAAGCCGAGCACCCACCAGAACGTCTGCCCGTACGCGTCGGCCAGCGCCGACGGGTCCGGCCGTACGCCCCGGCCGGCGGTCGCCGCGCTGGCGCTGGCGTGCTGGAGCACCACCGCCAGCACGGCGCCGGCGAAGGCTCCGCCGAGCTGCTGGAAGATCCGGATCGCGGTGGTCGCCCGCGGGATCTGCTCCTGCCGCAGTCCCCGGTACGCGCCGACGAGGACCGGCACGGTCGCCGCGCCGAGCCCCGCGCCGCTGACGCCCAGCGCCGCGCTCAGCAGCCACCGGCTGGTGTCGGCCTCGACCTGGGTGAAGACGAGCGCACCCGCCGCGGCCAGGGCGATGCCGACCAGCACGATCGGCCGTGGGCCGATCTTGTCGCTGAGCCGGCCCGCGATGATCAGGGCGATCGCCATGCCGAGGCCCTGCGGCGCGAGCAGCAGGCCGGCCCGCAGCGGGGTCAGCCCGGCCACCTGCTGGTAGTAGAGCGGCAGCAGGATGATCGCGCCGAAGAGCACGATGCCGGACAGGAACACCACCGACGCCGAGGCGGCGAAACTGCGGGCCCGGAACAGCCGCAGGTCCAGCAGCGGCTCGTCGTCCCGCAGCGCGTGCAGCACGAAACCGATGAGCAGCACGACCCCGGCGATCACGAAGGCGATGACGCCGGACTCGCCGAAGGTGCCCTTGTTGCCGGCGCGGGCCAGGCCGTAGACCACCGCGGCGCAGGCCGGTGAGAGCAGGGCGAGACCCATCCAGTCCAGGCGGGACGGCCGGCCGTTGACGACCGCCTTCTCCCCCGACATGTACCGCCAGGCGAGCGCGATGGTGAGCAGGCAGATCGGCACGTTGATGAAGAAGATCCAGCGCCAGCTGACATCGGTGACCAGCCAGCCGCCGATCACCGGCCCGAGCACGGGGGCGAGCATGGCGGGGACCGCGATCACCGCCATGAGCCGGCCGAGCCGGTCCGGCCCGGCGGCCTGGGCGAGCACCGCCTGGGCGATCGGCACGATCATGCCGCCACCGAGGCCCTGCAGGATCCGGAAGATGATCAGGCTCTCCGCCGACCAGGCGAAGCCGGCCAGGACCGAGCCGAGCAGGAACACCAGCACGGTGACGGTCCAGAGGGTACGCGGACCGAACCGCTCCATCGCCCACCCGGTGGCCGGGATGGCCAGGGTCATGGCCAGCAGGTAGCCGGTGCCGACCCACTGGATGGTGGAGATGGTGGAGTGGAAGTCCTGGATGAACGTGTTGATCGCGACGTTGGTCATCGTCGAGTCGAGCTGGACGATGACGCCGCCCAGCAGGATGACGAGGGCCAGCTTGCCTATCGACGCCTGCGGCGCACCGGCCGCCGGCTGCGGTGCCGTGCTCATGGTTGCTCCTTCTGCTCGCCGGTCGGATCTGTCGGAACTGCTCACTGCTCGTCCTCGGTCAGGGCCCGCAGCACCTTGGCCCGTTCCACGTCCGCGCCCTGTCGGCGCTGCTCGGCCGCCTCCTCGGCGGTGAAACCCGCCGCACACCAGGCCGCGACCTCGTCGATCGGGACGCCCGCACGCCACCAGGTGGTCATCACCTCGGTGGCCGGGACGTCGTCGGCCAGCACCCGCTGCGCCTCGGCGGCGGTGAAGCCGAGCGCGTGCAGGACGGCCGCGTCCACCGGCGCCACGCCGCGCCGGGCCCACTCCAGGGCCGTCTTGCCGTCCCAGCCGCTCTCCACGTACCCCCGGGCCCTCTCGGCGCTGACCCCGGCCTTGAGCAGCCGCCGGATCGCCTCGGACTTCTTCGGCTCCAAGGCTCGCCCCGCGGCGCGCACGGAGCGGTGCCGCAGCACCCGGGAGACGAAGCTGCGCAGGCCCGGTTCCTCACCGGCGAGGTACCGCTGCACCGCGTCCTCGGGCGACACCCCGAACTCGCGCCAGCGCACCGCGTCCCGGGGGGACATGCCGGCCCGGATCCAGGTGTCCACGGTGGCCGGCGTCGCTCCCGCCGTACGCCACTCCGCGGCGGTCCGCGGCCGGTACACGCCCGCCTCCCGCCACCGCTCGGCGCCCTGCGGCGCGAAACCGGCCTCCCGCCAGCGGCGGGCCTCGGCCAGGGTGAATCCCCGGTCGAGCCACTCACGCAGAGGGTTGGGGCGGGGCTCCTCCTCGCCCGTGGCGAACACGGTCATGATGTCGCTCCCATCTCGGGGATGTGCACGGACGACGCCCAGTCCGGCGCCTCGCCGCCGTCACCCACCAGGCAGACCAGTGACTCGAAGGGCGGCCGGCGGTCGGGCCAGGGCGTGTGCCCGTCGGTCAGCACCACCACCAGGTCGGGTCGGGGACGCAGCTCCGTCGCGGCGGCGAGGCCGGCCCGCATGTCGGTGCCGCCCCCGCCGACGATGCGCAGCTCCTCGACGCGGCGGATCTCCTGCACCGGATGTGCCTGCAGGTCGCAGCAGATGACCCGGAGTCGCCGCCGGCCGACCTTCGCCAGGATCTCGGCGACCTCGGCGACCAGCTGGTCCAGTTGCGGGCGTCGTACGCTGCCCGAGGTGTCCAGCACCAGGACGGTGTCGGGCACCGGGCGGACCAGCTGCGGGGTGATGATGTCGGGGTGCCCGGCGGAGCGCCGCGACGGCCGGCGGTAGCTGTAGTCGACCCGGCCGGAGCTGCGGTTGGCGGCCTTGCGGACCAGCGAGCCGACCCGTGCCCGCCAGTCGACCCGCGGCCGCAGCCGCTCCTCGGCCCACCGCTGCCATCCCATCGGCACCTCGCTGCGGGCGCTGACCCGCTCCTGGATGCCCACCGCGACCGAGCGTTCCAGCAGTTCCCGCTCCAGCTCGCCGAGCCCGCCGGCGCCGGTGGAGTCCCAGCGCCGGTCGATACCGTCGGCGCCGCTGCCGCAGTCCAGCCCGGCGGAGAGGTCCCGGCCGGTGCCCCGCAGCAGCTCCACCAGCTCGTCGAGCATCGGCAGGTACTCCTCGGCGAGCCGGTTCGACGGCAGGCCCAGCGCCGGTGGGGAGATCACCCCGGCCGGCCCGGCCAGCTCCTCCGCTTCGAGGTCGTCGTTGATCTCGGCGTCGGCGGCCTGGTTCCACCGGTGGGCGTCCTCGTCCCGGGCGCCGGCGTAGCCGACCGCGTGCAGCGGGGCGTCGGGTCCGGAGGCCGGCCGGACCGGCGAACGCTGGGCGTGACCGCGGACGAGGTGCCCGATCTGGTGCAGGATCCACCAGCCGGTCTCCTCGACCGGGGTGGTCAGCGCGGTGCCCGGGTCGACGTGCATCACCCAGCGGGTGTCGGTGGGGAACGCGGCGAACTCCGGATCGGCGACCAGCTCCCCGGTGCGTTCCGCCGTGCTCGGCGCGAGCGGTTCCATCACCAGCGAGAACACCGCGTTCGCCAGGTACGGCGCCCGGTGCGCGGCCCAGACCCGGGCCGCCGCGAGGCGGGTGGCCAGCTCCTCGCTGTACGGGGCGACGGGCCGGCTCACCGCAGCAGTCCCGCGGCTCTGAGGATCGGAACCAGGTCGAGCATCGTGGTCGGCAGGCTGGTCCCGGTGGGGCGGCAGCGGGCCAGCCCCTTGGCCGCGCTGGCCGCCACGTCCGGGGCGGTGCCGGCCACCCGGGCCACCACGGTCCAGGCCTGCTGCCAGGTCTGCGCGGTGCCGTCGGACCGGACGTACGCCACGACCGCCCCGAGCAGCGCGTGCAGCTGGTCCATCCGGGACGGCAGCGGCGCCGACGGATCAGCCAGCAGGGTGGCCGGGTCCGGCAGGTCCAGGTTGCGGATCCAGGTGAGCAGCTCGAAGCCGGCCGCCTCCCCGACCGCGCCGACGACCAGCTGGGCGCGGACCGCGTCGTCGACCCCGGCGGCCGCGCAGGCGGCGAGCGCCACCGCGGCCAGTTCCCAGGTACGCGGGCTGGGCCAGCTCCGGCCGGCCTGGTCGGGTGTGGACGGGACCACCAGCAGCAGCTCCGGCCGGATGCGCAGGAAGGCGCCGACCAGGGCCCGCGCCCGGGCGATCTCGTCGGTGCCCGGCGGCTCCTTGTGGGCCAGCTCGGGCACGCCGAATCCGTGGGTGAAGCCCTCCGCGATCGCGGTGGCGTCGACCTCCCAGTGCAGGTGGATCAGGCGGTTGGCCAGGGGTGCGGAGAGGTCCCATCCGTCCGCGGCCTCGGCCGGGGGGTTGGCCGCGGCGACGATCCGCACGTCGGCGGGGAGGACCAGGTCTCCCACCGTGCGTTCGAGCACGACCCGGAGCATGGCCGCCTGCACGGCGGGCGGCGCGGTGGTCAGCTCGTCGAGGAAGAGCAGCCCGGAGCCGGTGGCGGCGAGCCGCTCGGCCCAGCGCGGCGGGGCGAACCAGGTGTGCCCTTCGCGCAGCACCGGCAGCCCGGCGAAGTCGCTGGGTTCCCGGATGGAGCCGACCACGACCTCGACGGGCAGGCCGAGCGATTCACCCAGGGCAAGCACGGACGAGGTCTTGCCGGTGCCGGGGGAACCCCACAGGATCACCGGCAGGTTCGCCGAGACCGCCACGGCGACCGCCTCTCGTACCACCGACAGCTTTCCCATCGCATTGCTCCTCGTCATAGTCACGACCCACCGGTACGGCCTGATTCCGGGCAGGAATTGCCGCCCCTGCCATCCTTCGGGCAGCGAGGAATCGTCAATTTATTGACAGGTTGTTACAACGACGATTCGCACATGGGCACGACGTCGTTCAGGACAATTTCAGGTGAAGTGTCGACGAATGATGGGCGGGACCGGAATTCAGTCCTCCTTGCGGAACAGCCCCCGGCCGCCGTATTTCTTGTGCACCGCCTGCTTGCTGACGCCGAGCGCGGCGGCGATCTCCGCCCAGGTCACGCCCTGCGCCCGCGCCCGGCGGACCAGGACCGTCTGGATCCGCTCGAACTCCTTCGCCGCCTCCGCGGTGGCGGCGAGGGCGACCCGGGGGTCGTCGTCGTCGGTGGCGTTCACGAGACTCACCAGCCGAGTGACTTCCATGCCTCCAGCTTAGGAGCGCCGGCGCGCGGCGTCAACCTTAGCTGACAAATCCGCGCGCCGACGGCCCCTGAGCAGGGACGACGCGCCGGCTCAGCGGCCGGCAGACAGCTCCGCGACGACCTCGGCGGGCGACGGCTGGCCGGCGATCTCGTCGCAGAGCCGGGCCGCCCCGGCGGCCCAGTGGTCGTCGGTCAGCATCCCCTCCACGGCGGCCAGCATTGCCTCCGGCGCGGCCGCCTCGGCGGGCAGGGTCACCCCCGCGCCCGCCGCGGCGAGGCGCTCGGCGTTGAGCATCTGGTCGGGCGCCTGCGGGACGATCACCTGGGGCACGCCGAAACAGGCCGCGGTGAGCATGGAACCCGCCCCGCCGTGGTGCACCGTCACCACACAACTGGGCATCAGCAGTTGCAGCGGCACCTCCTCCACCACGCGTACCCGCTCCGGCAGCTCGCCCAGCCCCGGCCGGGACGCCGCGGGCACCGTCAGCACGATCTCCGCGTCGAGCGCGGACAGGGCGAGGACGGCGTCGCGCACGGGCGAGTGCCCGGCACCGAGCTGCACCCGGTTGGACGTGGTCCAGGACATGCCGATGCGGGGCCGCTCGGCGGGGCGCAGCAGCCAGCCGGGCAGCTCCCCCGGGCCGTTGTACGGCACGTACCGGGTGGCCAGCCGCTGCGGCACGGTCTGGCTCTGCAGGCTGGACGGGGTGGGGTCGACGGTGCGCGAGCCGTACTCCTCGCGTACCTCGGCACCGAACCGGTCGAAGAGCTTGCGCAGGTCCTCCGGCCACTGGTCGACCGGGGCCCCGGCCCCCGGCGACCCGAGCAGCGACGGCACCTGCGGACCCCACAGATGCCGGACCAGCGGCGCGCCGGCCAGCTCGGCGACCAGGGGCGCCACCATCACCATCGGATCGGCGACCACCAGGTCGGGTCGCCACACCCGGATCAGCGCCGCCAGATCGTCGGCCATCGCCTCGGCAGCGTGCACGTGCGGGGCGGTGCGCAGCTCGACGAAGCGGCGCAGCTCGGCCGGGGGCAGCGCCCGCAACGCCTCGAAGCTCGACGGCAACTGGCCGCCCTGGCGGCGTACCGCGTCGTTGACCTGGGCCAGCCCGGCCATCAGGTCGTACGAGCCGCCGACCGGGACGGCGGTGAGCCCGGAGGCGGTGATCGACGCGGCCGCGGTGGGCTGGACCGCGACCCGGACGTCATGACCGGCGCCGCGGAATGCCCAGGCCAGCGGCACCATCGGGTAGTAGTGGCTGGGCCAGGCCATCGGCAGGAACAGGACGCGCACGGGAGGCTCCTCTCGGTCGGGGCGGCTGCGAGGGAGGGCCAGCGCAGCAGTTCCGGCTGAACCGCCGACAAGGCGGCACCAACGTCACGCGTCGGGCACAAGGCCACGAGCGGCCCACATCGGACGGCGGCCGGAGTTTGGGCCGGCTTTGGGGCGCCCGCCGACCATGGGCTCGCGCCGGCTGGCGGCGCGGCCGGTCGACCACGGCCGGCTCCGGCGGAAGGAACCGCGCGATGCCCGAGACCGAACTGACCGACATCCGCGCCGAGCTGGCGAAGGAGCAGGAGAAGGAGTCCGAGGCCAACCCGATCAGCACCCGCGCGCTGGCCACGGCCGCGGCGCTGGCAGCCGGCCGGATCCAGCCGCACGAGGTGGCCGGCGCGGACGTGCTGGCCGAGTGCGTCGTCCTGGAGGGGCTCACCGAGGTCGTGGAGAAGATGGTCATCCACGCCGGCGAGGCGGGGCCCGGCCCCGGCACGATCGCCGAGTACACCGACGCGCTGCTCGACGCGGAGGGCCGCCGGGTCGGCACGATCACCGGGCGGGCCGTCGTGCTCGACATGATGCCGCACATGTGGCAGCTGCACCGCAATGTGACGGAGCTCCCGGACGGCAGCCTCGAGGCGGTCGGGGTGGTCGACGCCACGTCCATCGTGCAGGGCCTCACCGCCACCATCCCGGTCACCGGGATCAGCGGCCGGTACGCGGGCCGGAGCGGCTTCCGCACGCTGGTGCTCACCGAGGGCGACGACGAGTCGCCCCGCTACGACGTGACGATCGTGCTGTGTTGACCGGCTGCCTGACCAGGGCCCCGGCGCCCGATCGCCGGCTGCGCCTGTTCTGCCTGCACCACGCCGGCGGCGCCGCGTCGGCGTACGCGGACTGGGCCGGGGCGCTGGGCGACGAGGTGGACCTGCTGCCGATCCAGCTGCCCGGTCGGGAGGGCCGGATCGGCGAGCCCCGGCTGCGCCGGATGGACACCCTGGTCGCCCAGCTGATCGCCGAGCTGGCCGGTGACCTGCGCCCGCCGTTCGCGTTCTACGGGCACAGCATGGGCGCGCTGGTGGCGTACGCGCTGACCGAGGCGTTGCACGCCCGCGGCCGCGCCCTCCCGGAGGCGGTGCTGGTCGGGGCGTATCCGGCGCCGGACCAGCACCGCTTCATCCGCGAGGTGCCGGACATGTCACCGGAGGACCTGACCCGCCTGCTGCGGCGCATCGGCGGGATGTCCGAGCTGGTGCTGCGCTACCCCGCCTGGCGGGACGCCGCCACCGGGCTGACCCGCGACGACCTGCTGGTCTGCCACAGCTACACGCCCGGACCGGTGCCGATCCCCTGCGACCTGCACGCCTTCGCGGGCGACAGCGACCCGCTGATGGCCCTGGCCGAGGCCGCCGGCTGGGTACGGTACACCGACGGGCGGTTCCGGCTGCACCGGGTGCCGGGCGGTCACTTCTTCGTCCGGGACGCACCCGCCGAGTTCTTCACCATCCTGCGCGCCGTGCTCGGGCTGCGGCCCCGGACGGCCGTGCGCTCCGGGGCGGCCGTGGCGGCCGGGCTGGGCGCACGGTCAGACGCGGTGGCTCCCGTCCACCGCGTCTGACCGGCAGGTCGCCGGACGGCTACCAGCTCACCGGCAACCTGGTCACCCCGACGGTCGGCACCGCCTCACGGAAGGCGATCTCCGCCGGGGAGACGGCCAGCCGCAGGCCGGGGAAGCGCCGCAGCAGCGCGGAGAGCCCGATGCGCAGCTCGGCGCGGGTCAGGTGCTGGCCCAGGCACTGGTGGGCGCCGTGGCCGAACGAGAGGTGCCCGCCACTCGGGCGGTCCGCCCGGAACTCCTCCGGGTCGTCGAACCGCGCCGCGTCCCGGTTGGCGGCGGAGAGCGAGACGGTGACCGTCTCCCCCGCCCGGACGGTGACCCCGTCGAGCTCGACGTCGGTGAGCGCCGCGCGGGAGGCGAACTGCACCACGGCGAGGTGCCGCAGCAACTCGTCGACCGCGGTCTCGGTCAGCGCGCCGTCACGGCCACGGATCCCCTCCGCCAGATCCGGCCGCTCCACCAGCAGGTACACCCCGAGCCCCAGCATGTTGGCGGTGGTCTCGTGACCCGCGATGAGCATCAGCAGGGCGATGCCCGCCAGCTCCTGGTCGTCGAGCCCGCCGTCGGCGATCAGCCCGCTGAGCAGGTCGTCGCCGGGCTCGGCGCGCTTGCGCCGGGCCAGTTCCAGCATGAACGCCATGGTCGCGCGGGTGGCGGCCATGGCCGCCTGGGGGTTGGACTCCGGGTCCACGGTGGCCATCCGGTGCCGCTGGATCTCCTCGTGGCTCTCCTCCGGCACACCGAGCAGCTCGCAGATGATCTGCGCCGGAACCGGCAGGGCGAAGGCCCGCATGAGGTCGACCGTGGGGCCTGCGGCGGCCATGGCGTCGAGCCGGTGCGCCACCACCCGCTCGATCATCGGTTCCAGCTCACGGACCCGCCGGACGGTGAAGTGCCGGTTGATCAGCTGCCGGTACCGGGTGTGGTCCGGTGCATCCATCCCGATGAACACGCCCGGCATCGCCGCCATCGGCTTCGCGGGGGTGGGCACCGGCGAGTGCCGTAGCTCGTGCCGGGCGCTGAACCGCGGATCGGCCAGCACGGCCCGGGCCAGCGCGTGCCCGGTCACCAACCAGCCGTCGTGGCCGTCCGGGTAGCGCATCCGGGTGATCGGTTCCCGGGTCCGCAGGGCCGCCAGTTCCTCCGGCGGGTCGAAGGGGCAGCGCCGGGCGACGGGCAGGCCGGTCACCGAGCTGTCGAGGTCGGTCATGGAGCCTCCTTGCGAGGGGGGTGCGGAATCGCGCGATCACGCGGCCGGCCGGAAGTCCAGCCGGTCGTCGGCGGAGAGGATCGCCGCCTGGAGATCGCGCAGGCCCCGACACGGCTCCAGGCCCAGTTCGTCACTGAGCACGGCGCGTGCGTTCTGGTAGACCCGCAGCGCGTCGGCCTGCCGTTCGGAGCGGTACAGGGCCAGCATGAGCTGGCGGTAGAACGCCTCCCGCAGCGGATGTTCCGCGGCGAGGGCCTGGAGCGTGCCGATGAGGTCGCGGTGCCGGCCGAGAGCGAGGTTCGACTCGACCATCGCCTCGACGCACTCCAGGTAGAACTCGTCGAGCCAGGTGGCGAAGACGCTGACCGCGGGGCTGTCCCGCAGGCCCATCAGGGCGGGCCCGCGCCACAGCGCCAGCCCTTCCTCGAACAGTGCCACCGCGGCCTCGTGGTCGTGGCCGCGGGCCGCCTGCCGGCCCTGGCGCACCAGGTTCTGGAAGACGTGCACGTCGACCTGCTCGGCGCCGGCGTTGAGCACGTACCCGGGCAGCCGGGTGACGATCGGGTTCTGCGCGTCCTCCGGACGCTGCAGGAACTTGCGCAACTGGGAGACGTAGACCTGGAGCGCGGCCGTCGAGCGCCGCGGCGCGTTGTCGCCCCACAGCTCCGCGGTCAACTGGTCGATGGAGACCACCTGGCCGGACCGGATCAGGAGCACGCAGAGCAGGATCTGGATCTTGCGGGCACCGATGGTGGTGTCACCCGCGCCGCCGAACACCCGCAACGGCCCGAGCAGGCCGTAGCGGATCGCGCTGACGTCGACGACCGGACGGTACGTCGATGTCGCCAGGGTGGAGGACAGCGTCATGCGTTCACCTCTTCGTCGTGGCCGGCGGCGCGACGCAGGGGCGGGTCGACGGCCCTCCCCCGGACACGGCACCGACGAGCACCAATTCGGCTGACCAATTCCGTACACCGGGAACCGGCGATCCGGAAATTGCTGGTCGGGCTGGCGACGGTCCCTGTCGTCCCCCGCCGAATCGGCTCGGCAGAAAGATATCCACCGGCGGATGGGGGGCCAACCCCACAACCGCGGGCGGGCCAACCCCTATACCCCGGTGACCGGGGTACCGATCCGCCCCGGCCAATGTGGCGGACCACGGGAAATGTCGGCCGGGGGAAAGCCTCGCTTTAGCCGGCGTGCCGATGATGGCCGCCGGATCGCCGCTGCAGAAAGGACCCCCATGGACGGCCGTGCCGCCTACCTCCTCGCCGTCGGCACCGCGCTGCCCGGGCCGGCCCTGTCGAACGCCCACCTGGCCCGGCGGTTCGGTCTGCCCGGCGTCTGGGAGCAGTGGGTGGACACCTTCATCGGCACCCGCAACCGGCACCTGGCCCGGGATCTGGACACCGGCGAGGTCCGCTACTCCCTCACCGACCTCTGCGAGACGGCCGGCGCCCGGGCCCTGGCCGCCGCCGGGGTCGGCCCCGACGAGGTCGACCTGGTGGTGCTGGGCACCTCCTCGCCGGACCGGCTGATGCCGGCGACGGTCAACATGGTCGCCGACCGGCTGGGCATCGACGGCGTCCCCACGTACCAGATGCAGTCCGGCTGCACCGGCGCGGTGCAGGCCCTCGACGTGGCGCACAAGCTGCTCCTGGTCGGGCCCTACCGCACCGCCCTGGTGCTCGGCGCGGACAGCTGCGCCAAACACCTGGACGTGCACGCGAACACCAGCGGGGCGGACCCGGCCGAGCAGGTCAACGGCGTGCTCTTCGGCGACGGTGCGGGCGCCGCCGTGCTGCGGACCGACCCGGTGCCCGGCGCGCTCGAGGTGCGCCACGTGGAGCTGCGCCTGGTCGGCCGGGGCCGGGCGCCGGGCCAGGTGGTCGAGTGGTTCGGCGCGGGCGACGGCCCGCCCACCGCCCCCGTCGTCGAGGACTACAAGGCGATCGAGGAGTCGGTGCCGCCGATGGCCCAGCGGACCCTGCGACGGGTGCTGGACGAGCTGGACTGGCCGGACGACGAGGTCGACTACCTGCTCCCACCGCAGCTGTCCGGGCGGATGACCACCAGGATCACCGCGGCCCTCGGTCTCACCGGCGCGGTGGAGGTGAGCTGCGTGGCCGACATCGGCAACACCGGCAACGCGCTCCCCTTCTTCCAGCTCGAACAGGTGCTGCCGAAGATGGCGGCGGGCGACCGCGCAGTCGGTGTGGCCATCGAGTCCAGCAAGTGGATCGAGGCCGGGTTCGCGCTGGAGGCGGTCTGAGTGGACACCCCGACCCCCGCCGCCGGGACGCTGCTCGACCTGCACCGGTCGGGGCAGCTGGTGGCGCGCTACCCGGAGGTCCGCGCCCTGCTCGACGGGCTGGACTACGACGAGCTCGCCCGCGCCGGCCGGCTGCTCGCCCGCCTCGACCCCGACGAGGTACGCGCCGCGCACCCGAACGTCCCCACGGTCGCCGTGGCGGTGACCGGCCACGGCACGCTCGCCCCGCTGCTGCCCGCGCTCACCGCCGAGCTGGCCCGGCACGGCCTGCTGCTGCGCGCCCGGCTGTCCCCGTTCGACTCGTACGTCTTCGACCTGGCCGACCCCGACAGCGAGCTGTACCGGGCGGCGCCCGACCTGGTGCTCTGCGTGCTCGACCCGATGGTCGTCTTCGACGAGGTGCCGGTGCCGTGGCGGCCCGCCGACGTGGCCCGCGTGCTCGCCGAGAAGGTCGACCTCGTCGAGCGGCTGGCCGCCACCTTCCGGTCCACCTCGCGCGGCACCCTGGTGTTGAACACGCTGCCGCTGCCGCGGCGGCACACCGCCCAGCTCCTCGACCTGACCTCCCGGGCCGAGCTGGGCGCGCTCTGGCGGGAGGCCAACGCCCGGCTGCTGCGCCTGGCCGCGGCGAACCCCGCCCTCGTGGTGATCGACCTCGACCCCCTACTCGCGGAGGGGTCCCCCGCCTGCGACCCCCGGCTGACCGTGTACGCCAAGGCGCACCTGTCCGAGCCGCTGCTCGCCGGGTACGCCCGGGAGGTCGGCCACCTGGCCCGGAACCTGACCGGGCAGACCAAGAAGTGCCTGGCCCTGGACCTGGACGGCACGGTGTGGGGCGGGATCCTCGGCGACGACGGCATCGACGGCATCGAGGTGGCCGAGAGCTACCGCGGCGAGGCGCACCGCGCCTTCCAGCGGGTCGCCCGGCAGCTCGGCGCGCAGGGGGTGCTGCTCACCGCGGTGAGCAAGAACGAGGCGAGCGCCGTCGAGCAGGTGCTGCGCGAGCACCCCGGCATGACGCTGCGCGAGGACGACTTCGTCCGGGTGGTGGCCAACTGGCGGCCCAAGCACGACAACCTCACCGAGCTCGCGCAGGCACTCAACCTGCACCCGGACAGCTTCGTCTTCGTCGACGACAGCCCCTTCGAGTGCGGGCTGATCCGGCACGCCCTGCCCGGCACCGCCGTGGTCCAGGTCGACGACGAACCGGCGCTGCACGTGGTGAAGCTCCTGCGTGACGGCTGGTTCACCACCCGCCAGCTCACCGCCGAGGACCGGGACCGGGCCGCCGGCTACCGCGACGAGCTGGCCCGGCAGGACTTCCGCCGGTCGTTCTCCTCGCTCACCGACTACCTGGCCGAGCTGGCCGTGAAGGTGGAGCTGGGCGAGGCCGGGCCGGAGCAGGTGCCCCGGGTGTCCCAGCTGTCGCTGCGCACCAACCAGTTCAACCCGACCACCTGGCGCTTGCAGCCGCGGGACGTCAGCGACCTGCTCGACGACCCGTACGCGCGGGTGCTCACCGTGCGCAGCCGGGACCGGTTCGGCGAGAACGGGCTGGTCGGCGCGTTGTTCCTGCGCCGCGACGGCGACCTGGTACGGATCGAGAACTTCCTGCTCAGCTGCCGGGTCTTCGGCCGTGGGATCGAGCAGGCGTGCCTGGCCGCGGTGCTGCGCCACGCCCGGGCCGGCGGGGCCTCGGCCGTGCTGGCGAGCTACCGGCCGACCGCCAAGAACCGGATCGTCGCGGACCTGTGGCCCCGGTACGGCTTCACGCCCCTCGGCGAGGACGCCGGCGCCACCACCTTCCGCCACGACCTGCACGACATCCCCGCGGTGCCCGAGCACATCCGCCTGACCGACCCCATTGGAGTGGACGCCGCATGAACAGCCTCGACGACTTCCTCCACCTCGTCACCGACGAGGTGGGCATCCCGGTCAGCGCCGAGGACGCCCGCGGCGACCTCGACCAGGTCGCCGGGTGGGACTCGGTGCACCTGCTCACCCTGCTCACCGTGCTGGAGCAGCGGACCGGGCGGACCCTCGCGCTGCCCGACGTGCTGGAGGCCCGCAGCCTCGCCGACATCTACGACCTGGCGGTGACGGCATGAGGATCACCCCCGTCGCCCGGCAGCGCCGGCACACGTTCTTCTTCCTCGACCAGATCCGGGACTTCTCGCCGGTCTTCCTCGACACCGAGGTGGACATGACGGCGGTGGGCCGGCACCGGGCGGCGGCGCGCGTGGACGGCCACCGGTACTCGGTGGTGACGTACCTGCTGCGGGTGACCGGCCGGGTGCTCGCCGCGCACCCGGACGCCAACGCCGCGATCAGCGGCCGGCTGCGCGCCCGGGTGGCCCGCTACGACCGGGTGAACGGCAAGCTCACCCTGGACAAGACCGTCGACGGCCAGCGGGTGGTGCTCGCGGCGGTCCTGCCGGACCTGCACACCGCGACCCTGGACGAGATCCAGCGCCAGGTGGACCACTACCGCGACGGCGACCCGGACCGGATGCCGGAGTTCGCCACGCTCCGCAAGCTGCACCAGGCGCCCTCGCTGCTCGGCCGGGCGGTGTTCCGGCTCGGCACCCGGCCGTTGCGCCGGCGCGGCGACGCCTTCGGCACCTTCGCGGTCACCTCGCTGGGCCACCGCCCGGTGGACAGCTTCCACTCGGTGGGCGGCACCACGGTCACCCTCGGGGTCGGGCAGATCGCCGACCGGCCGGTGGTCCGCGGCGGCGAACTGGCCATCGCCCCGCTCATGCGGCTCAGCCTCGCCTTCGACCACCGCGTGATCGACGGCGCCGAGGCGGCCGACGTACTCACCGAGATCAAGACCGGCCTGGAGAGCTTCGGCGCCGGGCCGGCGGCGGCACCGGCCCGCGACGCGCCGGCGCACGAAGCCGACCCGACGCGCGAGCCGGACCTGGAGCGGGCATGAACGACCTGGACGAACTGAAGCGCTACATCACCGTGCACGCCCGCGGCCAGCGGATCCCCGACCTGCCGGCGCTGCTGGCCCGGATCCGCACCGACGCCGGGGACGAGCCGGGCTCCTGGGTCCGGGAGTGGAGCGACCGGGGCGACCGGCTGGAGCGGGAGGGCCGGCCCCTCGACGCCGCCCGGCACTTCGCCATGGCCCGCTTCCCGTACGTCGACGGCCCGGCCCGCGCGGAGGCCCTGCGCCGCTGCGTGGCGGCCTTCGACCGCTGGCGCGACGACGACGGGGGCGTCGAGCGGCTCGACCTGGAGCTGCCCGGCGGCCGGGTCGGCTGCTGGACGGCCGGGCTGGACGGCGCCGGGCGCCGGCCGCTGCTGCTGGTGCTGGGCGGCATCGTCAGCGTCAAGGAGCAGTGGGCCCCCACCCTGCCGCTCTTCGCGAAACTGGGGTTCGCCGCCGTCGGCACCGAGCTGCCCGGGGCCGGGGAGAACACCCTGCGCTACGGCCCGGAGAGCTGGCGGATGCTGCCCGACCTGCTCGACCGGCTCTCCGGCCGGGCCGACGTGTCGCGCACCTACGCCATCGCGTTCAGCTTCGCGGGGCATCTGGCGCTGCGCGCCGCCGCCGAGGACCCGCGGCTCGCCGGCATCGTGACCGCCGGGGCGCCGGTGCGGGAGTTCTTCACCGACCAGGCCTGGCAGGCCCGGGTGCCGGACGTCACCATGGACACCCTCGCCCACCTGACCGGCACGAAGCGGGCCGAGCTGGTCGCCGGGCTCGACGCCTGGGCGCTCACCGACGCCCAGCTGGCCGCCGTCGGGATCCCGGTGGCGTACCTGGCCAGCCGGCGTGACGAGATCATCCCACCGGCCGAGGCGGCCCGGCTGCCCCAGCGGCTGCGCCGGCTGCACCTGGTCGAGAACGACGACACCCACGGCTCGCCCCGGCACGTGGTCAGCTCCCAGCTCTGGACGCTCTCCTCGCTGCTGCGGCTGCGCGGCGAGCGCGGGCCCCGACGGGCGCTGGTCGGCGGGCTGGCCCGGGCCGGCCGGCTGGCCGACCGGCTGCGGCCGGGCCGCGACTGACCCCGCGGCCCGGCGCCGACGGCACCGGGCCGGACACGACCGACGAACGGCGCAGGGAGGGACCGGACGGTGCGTACGCCGGAGACGTTCATCAGCGGAATCGGGGTCTGGCTGCCCGACATCGTCAGCGTCGAGAGGGCCGTCGCCGACGGCCACTACCCCGCCGACCAGGTCGACCTGCACGGCCTCACCGGCGCCGCCGTCGCCGGCGACACCCCCGCCCCCCACATGGCCCTGCACGCCGCCACCCAGGCCCTCACCCGCGCCGAACACCCACCCACCCAGGTCGACCTCCTCCTCTACGCCGACAGCTGGCACCAAGGACCCGACGGCTGGCAACCCCAGTACTACCTGCAACACCACCTCACCGGCGGCACCTGCCTCGCCGTCGAACTCCACCACGGCTGCAACGGCATGTTCACCGCCCTCGAACTCGCCGCCAGCTACCTCACCGCCCACCCCGACCGACACACCGCCCTACTCGTCGCCGCCGACAACTTCGGCACCCCCATGATCGACCGCTGGCTGGGCGGCCCCGGCTACCTGATGGGCGACGCGGGCAGCGCCCTGGTGCTCACCACCCGGCCCGGCTTCGCCCGGCTGCTCGCCGTCGGCTCGGTCACCGTCGCCCTCGCCGAGGAGCTGCACCGGGCCGGGGAGGCGCTGTTCCCGCCCGGGCCGACCGCCGCCCGGCCCCTGGACTTCACCGCCCGCAGCGCCGAGTTCCGCCGGGCCGCCCTGCGCGGCGGCGCCGGCACCGCCGTGCTGATGGACATTCAGCGGCAGACGCTCCAGGTCGTCGACCGCACCCTCGCGGAGGCGGGCATCGACATCGGCGACGTCACCCGGGTCGCCTACATGAACTACTCCCGGGAGATCGTCGAGCAGCGGTGCACCTCCGCCCTCGGTCTGCCGCTGTCGGCGTCCACCTGGGACTGGGGGCGCGGCCTCGGGCATCTGGGCGCCAGCGACCAGGTCGTCGCGCTGGAGCACCTGGTCACCACCGGACAGCTCGGCCCCGGGGACCACCTGCTGATGCTCGGCGTCGGGCCGGGCGTCACCGTCTCCTGCGCCGTCGTCCAGATCATCCACCCACCGGCCTGGCCGTGACCGACGCCGCCGACCGGTCCACCCCGAAGGAGAGCAATCCGGTGTTCGATGCGAACAGCGGCACGCCGCCCGCGGCCGTCGCCGTGGTCGGGATGGGCTGCCGGTTGGCCGGCGACGTGGACTCCCCGGACAGCTTCTGGGCGTTGCTGCGCGACGGCCGGGACGGCATCGGCGAGCTGCCCGGGCAGCGCTGGGACCACTACCGCGACCTGGGGCCGGAGTTCGCCGCCGCGCTGCGCCGGGCCACCCGGCACGGCGCGTTCCTGCGCGACGTCGAGGGCTTCGACGCCGAGTTCTTCGGCGTGACGCCCCGCGAGGCGGAGCTGATGGACCCGCAGCAGCGGATCCTGCTGGAGGTCACCTGGAACGCGCTGGAACACGCCGGCATCCCGGCCCGCCGCCTCGCCGGCGGCGACACCGGCGTCTTCGTGGGCGTCGGGTCCGACGACTACGGCCGGCGGCTGCTGGAGGACCTGCCCCGGATCGAGGCGTGGACCGGCATCGGCGCGGCCATGTGCGCGGTCGCCAACCGCATCTCGTACGCGCTGGACCTGCGCGGGCCCAGCCTCGCCGTGGACACCGCCTGCTCCGCCTCGCTGGTCGCGGTGCACCTGGCCTGCCAGAGCCTGCGCACCGGGGAGAGCTCGCTGGCGATCGCCGCCGGGGTCAACCTGATCCTCGCGCCCGGCCTCACCCTCACCCTGGACGCCGCCGGCGCGACCTCGCCGGACGGGCGGTGTAAGTCGTTCGACGCCGCCGCCGACGGCTACGGCCGCGGTGAGGGCTGCGGCGTGCTGGTGCTCAAGCGGCTGGCCGACGCGCAACGCGACGGCGACCGGGTGCTGGCGGTGATCCGCGGCAGCGCCGTGCAGCAGGACGGGCGGACCAACGGCATCATGGCCCCCAGCCGGGACGCGCAGGAGCAGCTCATGGTGCGCGCCTGCCGGCAGGCGGGCGTCGCGCCGACCTCGGTGGACTACGTCGAGGCGCACGGCACGGGCACCCGGTTGGGCGACCCGCTGGAGGCGGGCGCGCTCGGCGCGGTCTATGGCGCCGGCCGGCAGCCCGGCGAGCCGTGCCTGATCGGGTCGGTCAAGGCCAGCATCGGCCACCTGGAGGCCGCCGCCGGGGTGGCCAGCCTGATCAAGGCGATCCTCGCGCTGCGGTACGCGGAGATCCCGCGCAGCCTCAACCTCGAAACCCCGAACCCGGCGATCGACTGGGCCAACGCCGGACTGCGGGTGGTCACCGAGCACCGGCCGTGGCCGCGGCGATCCGGCCCGCGCCGGGCCGGTGTCTCCGGCTTCGGCTACGGCGGCACCATCGCGCACGTCCTGCTCGAACAGCCGCCCGACGCGCCGCCGGCGCCGGCCGGCCCGGCCGGGCTGCTCTTCCCGCTCTCCGCCGGGTCGCCGGAGACGCTGCGCCGGCACGCCGGTGACCTGGTCGAGCTGCTGGAGTCGGCGGAGGGACTGTCGCCGGCCGACCTCGGGCACACCCTGTCCCGGCGCCGCGCCCACCTGGAGCACCGGGCCGCGGTGGTGGCCACCGACCGGGCCGAGCTGGTCGCCCGGCTGCGCCACGTGGCCCGGGGCGAGCAGGCGCAGCACGTCGCGACCGGGCGGGCGCTGCCCGGGTCCGGCGAGCACGAGCGGCGTCCGGTCTGGGTCTTCTCCGGTCACGGCTCCCAGTGGCCCGGCATGGGGCAGGGGCTGCTCGCCGACGAGCCGGCGTTCGCCGCCGTCATGGACGAGCTGGCCCCGGTCTTCCAGGCCGAGATCGGCTTCACGCCGCGCGAGGTGCTCACCTCCGGCGACCTGGGCGCGGTGGACCGGATCCAGACGATGATCTTCGCGACCCAGGTCGGCCTGGCCGCCGTCTGGCGGGCATACGGGGTGACCCCGGCCGCGGTGATCGGCCACTCGGTCGGCGAGATCGCGGCGGCGGTGGCCTGCGGCGGGCTCAGCCTCGCCGACGGGGCGCGGCTGAGCTGCCGGCGGTCGATCCTGCTGCGCCGGGTCGCCGGGGCGGGCGCCATGGCCATGGCTGCCATCCCGTTCGACGAGGCGGCGCGGCGGCTGGCCGACCGGACCGACGTGGTGGCCGCGATCGCCGCCTCGCCGGCGTCCACCGTGGTCGCCGGGGACCCGGAAGCCGTGGCCGAGGTGCGGGAACACTGGCAGGCCGAGGGGGTGCTGGTCCGGCAGGTCAATTCGGACGTGGCGTTCCACAGCCCGCAGATGGACCCGCTCTGCCCGGACCTGGCCGCCGCCCTCGGCGACCTCTCCCCCGCCGTGCCGGTGGTGCCGATGTACCGCACCTCGCTGGCCGACCCGCGATGCGCCGCGCCCCTGGACGGCGCCTACTGGGCCGGCAACCTGCGCAACCCGGTGCGCCTCGGCGACGCCGTGGCGGCGGCCGCGGAGGACGGCCACCGGGCGTTCGTGGAGATCTCCGCGCACCCGGTGGTGGCGCACTCGATCGGCGAGACCCTCGCCGATGAGGACCGGACGTACGTCGGGTCGACGCTGCGGCGCAACTACCCTGAGCGGGCCACCTTCCTCACCAACCTGGGCGCCGCACACTGCCACGGGGTCCCGGTGGACTGGACCCGGCTGCAGCCGTCCGGCACGCTGGTCGACCTGCCGCTGACCCCCTGGCAGCACCGCCGGCACTGGCGGGACGCGCCGTCCGGCGGGCCGGGCGGCGGCATGGGCCACGACCCGGACAGCCACACCCTGGTCGGCACGCCGGTGAGCGTGGCCGGCGCCGGGCTGGGGGTGTGGCGTACCCGGCTCGACGACGAGAGCCGTCCCTACCCCGGCCACCACACCATCCACGGCACCGAGGTGGTGCCGGCGGCCGTGCTGCTGAGCACGTTCCTGCGTGCGGGCGCCGAGCAGGGTCTCCCGCCGGTGCTCACCGACGTGGCGCTGCGCGTCCCGCTGCCCACGGCCGACCCCCGGGAGATCCAGGTCGTCGCCGAGGACGGCACGGTACGACTCGCCTCGCGGACCCTCGCCGCCGATGACGCGGCCTGGCAGCAGCACGCCTCGGCGGCGCTACGCCCGGCCGCCGCGCCCAGGCCCGCCGGGCCGGCGCCGGCCCGGGACGACCTGACGCCCGGTGCGGCGAGCCTGGTCACCGACCACCTCGCCACCGTCGGCGTACCGTCGATGGCCTTTTCGTGGCAGGTGCGCGAGCTGTCCCAGAGCGACAGCGTGCTGCGCGCCCTGGTCCGGGTCGACCAGCCCGCCCCCGCGCCGACCTGGGCGCCGGTGTTCGACGCCGCGCTCTCCGCCGCCCCCGCCGCGTTCGGCGGCCCGCCGGTCCTGCGCGTCGTGGCCGGCGTCGACGAGGTGACGGTGGACGGTGAACCGCCGGCCGAGGTGGTCGTCGACGTGCGGGTCGACGGCAGCGTCCCGGACCGTGCCGACGTCACCGTCGCCGATCCCGCCGGCACGGTGCTGGCCCGGCTGCGCGGGGTGCGCTTCGGCGTGCTCGACGGGCCGGTCACCGCGCCCGTGCGGCCCGAACACCTCGTGTACGAGATCGCCTGGACGCCGTGCCCGGCGCCCCCGGCGGACCACCGGGCGCCCCGGGAGGTGGTGCTCGTCGGCGGCGCGGGGCCGCTGGCGGCGGCGATCCGCGGGCGGATCAGCGGCGCCGGCGTACCGCTGCGTGCCGTGGCCGACGCCGCCGGGCTGGCCGGGCTCGACCCGCCGCCGGACCCGTCCGGCGCGGTGCTGGTCCTGCCCGGCGACGACGCCGACGTGCCGGCCGCGGCCGCCCGGCAGGCCTGGCTGCTCACCGGGGTCACGCACGTCCTCGCGGCCGGCGACCGGAACGCCTTCCCGCGGTTGTGGGCGGTGACCCGGGGCGTACGGGAGTCCGCCGACCCGGCGGCGCTGGCCGACGCGCCGCTGTGGGGGCTGGGCCGGGTGCTCGCCACCGAGCATCCCGAACTGTGGGGCGGCCTGGTCGACCTGGACCCGGCCGACGAGGGCGGGCTGGACGCGCTGCCCGGCCTGCTGGGCGCCGCCACGCCGGACGACGTGCTCGCCCCGCGCGGCACCGGCACGTCGGTGGCCCGGCTGGTCCCGCTGGACCGGCCCTCGGTACGGCCGCCGCTGCGCTGCCGGCCGGACGGGACGTACCTGATCACCGGCGGGCTGGGCACCCTGGGCCTGGCGGTGGCCGACTGGCTGGCCGACCAGGGGGCCCGCCGCCTCGTGCTGGCCGGACGGGCCGGGCTGCCGCCGCGGGGCCGCTGGGACCGGCCGGCGGGCGACGGCGGCCCGGACGCGGCCACCCGCGACCGGATCGCCCGGGTCCGCGCGCTGGAGGCGCGCGGGGTGACCGTACGCGTGCTCGCGGTCGACATCGCCGACGCGGAGGCGGTCCGGCGGCAGCTCGACCCGGACACGCTGGGCCTGCCCCCGGTGTGCGGCGTCGTGCACGCCGCCGGCGTGCTGGACAACCGGTTCGCCGCCGGCCTGGACGAGGCGTCGCTGCGCCGGGTGCTGCGTCCCAAGGTCGACGGGGCGTGGGTGCTGCACCAGCTCTTCCCGCCCGGCAGCGTCGACTTCCTGACCCTCTTCTCCTCCTGCGGCCAGCTGCTCGGGCTGGCCGGACAGGCCAGCTACGGCGCGGCGAACGCGTTCCTCGACGCGCTCGCCACCCACCGCCGCACGCTCGGCGCCGACGACACCACCAGCTTCGGGTGGACCTCCTGGCAGGGACAGGGCATGGCGGTCAACGCCGTGGTGGACAACGAGCTGAAGGCCCGGGCCGTGGCCGCCATCGAGCCCGAGCAGGCGTTCGCCGCCTGGCAGCACGCCCACCGCCACGGCGGCGGTCACCTGCCGGTGCTGCGGGTGCTGGCGGCCGGCCCGGCCACGGACCGCCCGCCGCTGCTGGCCCAGCTGCCCAGCGGGGAGGACGCCGGGGAGGGCGCGGCCGAGCAGGCACCGGCGGCCCGGCTCGCCGACCTGCCGCCGGAGGAGCTGCGGGCCACCGTGCAGAGCGAGGTGGGCGCCCAGATCGCGGCCGAGATGCGGCTGCCGGTGTCCGACCTGGACACCCGTCGGTCCCTGCTGGAGCAGGGGCTCGACTCGGTGATGACCCTGGTGATCCGGCGGCGGCTGGAGAAGCGGTTCGGCCGCCCGCTGCCGGCCACCCTGCTGTGGAACCAGCCCACCGTCTCCGCGATCGCCGAGCACCTGGTCGACGCGCTCACCGCCGCCCCCGCCGGCGCCCAGCCGTGACCGCCCCCGATCCCCGACCCGCCCCACCGGGGCGCGACCGGCACCACCAGGAGAGGAGAGAACCGTGTCCGAGGACGACGTCAGCGCCGCGTTGACGACCTTCATCAAGGAGAACCTCGCGCAGGACGCGCCGTACGACATCGACGAAGACACCCCGCTGCTGGAGCTGGGCATCCTCGACTCGCTGAAGACGGCGATGCTGCTCAACTACATCCGCGACGGGCTCGGCACCCCGGTGCCGCCGCAGCTGATCGACGCGGCCAACTTCCGGAGCATCCGGACCATCGCCGCGCTCGTCGGCGGCCTGACGAGCACACGGAACTGAGGGGGCCGGCATGAGCGTGGACTATGACGTGGCGGTGATCGGCGGCGGGCCCGCCGGCTCGACCGTCGCCTCCTACCTGGCCGGGGCCGGCCTGTCGGTCGTGCTGTTCGAGAGCGAGCTGTTCCCCCGGGAGCACGTCGGCGAGTCGCTGGTGCCGGCCACCACCCCGGTGCTGTCCGAGATCGGCGTGCTGGACGACATCGAGGCGGCGGGCTTCCCCCGCAAGTACGGCGCGGCCTGGACGTCGGCCGAGTCGCGCAACGTGCCGCACAACGGCTTCACCGGCCTGGACCACGACTTCCGGGCCGCCGAGGTGATGTTCGTCGAGCGGGACCAGCCCGGCGTCGACCGGGACTACACGTTCCACGTCGACCGGGGCAAGTTCGACCTCATCCTGCTCAAGCACGCGGAGGGCCGCGGCGCCAAGGTCTTCTCCGGTGCGCGGGTGCTCAAGGTGGACTTCGACGACCCGGAGGCGGTGGAGCTGAGGGTGCGGTTCGGCCCTCGGGAGGTGCCGTTCCGGGTGGGGATGGTGGTGGACGCCTCCGGCCGGAGCACGCTGCTCGGCCGGCAGCTGAAGTACAAGGTCTCCGACCCGGTCTTCAACCAGTACGCCGTGCACACCTGGTTCGAGGACCTGGACCGGGCGGCGGTGGCGCCGTCGGCGGAGAAGCAGGACTACATCTTCGTCCACTTCCTGCCGATCCAGGACACCTGGGTGTGGCAGATCCCGATCACCGACACCATCACCAGCGTCGGCGTGGTCACCCAGAAGAAACTCTTCGCCGAGGCCAACACCGACCGCGAGGCGTTCTTCTGGGAGTTCCTGTCCAGCCGGCCCGACCTGCACAAGGCGTTGCAGGACGCGCGGCAGGTCCGCCCCTTCAAGGCCGAGGGCGACTACAGCTACTCGATGAAGGAGATCTGCGGCGACCGGTTCGTGCTCATCGGGGACGCCGCCCGGTTCGTCGACCCGATCTTCTCCAGCGGGGTGAGCGTCGCGCTGAACAGCGCCCGGATCGCGGCGAAGGACATCATCGCCGCCCACGCGGCCGGCGACTACTCGCGGGCCCGCTTCGGCGAGTACGAGCGGAAGCTGCGCCGGGGCGTCCGCTACTGGTACGAGTTCATCTCCATCTACTACCGGCTCAACGTGCTCTTCACCGCCTTCGTCCAGGACCCGCGCTACCGCATCGACGTGCTGAAGATGCTCCAGGGCGACGTCTACGACGACGAGGAGCCGAAGGCGCTGGTGGCCATGCGGGAGGCGGTGGCGGCCGTGGAGAAGAACCCCGACCACCTGTGGCACCCGTACCTGGGGACGCTGCGGGCCCCCGTCCCGAACGCCTGAGCCACGCGAGAGCCCGGCCCGGATGTCCGGGCCGGGCTTCTCCGGCGGTAGGGGACGGTCAGCGCAGCGCGACGGGTAGCGACTCCCACCCGTTCATCAGGATGCTCGTCTGCCGCGTCAACTGCTCCGGCGGCACGGCCAGCCGCAGCTTCGGGAACCGGGCGAGCAGCGTGCCGATGGCGATCCGCGCCTCCAGCCGGGCCAGCGGGGCGCCCATGCAGTGGTGCAGCCCGTGCCCGAAGGAGAGGTGGGCGTTCTTCTCCCGGCCGATGTCGAACCGCTCCGGCTCGGCGAACAGCGCCGGGTCGTGGTTGGCCGCGACCAGCGAGATGAACACCATGTCCCCGCGCGGGATGGTGGCCCCGCCGATCGACACGTCCTCGGCGGCCCGGCGTGGGGTGGCCATCCGCAGGGGCGCCTCGTAGCGGAGGAACTCCTCGATCGCGGTGGGCAGCCGCTCCGGGTCGGCCCGCACGGCGGCCAGCGTCTCGGGGTGGGTGAGCAGGTCGTGCACCCCGTTGCCGATCAGATTGGTGGTGGTGGCGTGCCCGGCGATCAGCATCAGGAACACCATCGAGGTCAGCTCGTCCTCGCTGAGCCGGTCGCCGCCGTCGCTGACTCCGACCAGCCCGGAGAGCAGGTCGTCGGCCGGCTCCCGGCGCTTCAACTCGATCAGCGTGCGCGCGTACTCGACCAGCTTGGTGGCGGCGCCGATGAACTCCTCGGGGCGGGCCAGGGTGCCCTGGGTGATGGTGTTGGCCCAGCCCTGGAAGATCTCCGAGTCCTCGGCGGGCACGCCGAGCAGCTCGGCGATGACCTTGAACGGCAGCGGGAAGGTCAGCGCGGGCACCAGGTCGACCTGGTCCCGGTCGGCGAACGCGTCCAGCAGCTCGTCGGTCAGCTCCTGGATCCGCGGCGCCAGCGCCTCGGTCCGCCGGCGGGTGAAGGCGGCGCTGACCAGCTTGCGCAGCCGGCCGTGGTCGGGCGGGTTGCTGTGCAGGACGTCGCTGCTCATCGCCAGGGCCAGCTCCGGCGGCAGGCCGGGAAAGCCGCCCTCCAGCGGGCCGTCCTTGATCAGGTGCGGGTGGGCGAGCGCGTGACGGACCTCGTCTCCGTTGGTGATCAGCCAGGCGAGAGCGCCGTGCGGGAGGGCGATCTGCCGCACCGGCGCGGTGCGCCCCAGGACCGGGGCGTCGGTCAGGCTCGGGGGTTTCGACTTCAGCTCGGGTGACGGCGTCATCCCGCCATCGTCGGCGCGGCGGCTAAAGGGGAGGCAAAGCTGCCCGGCCCGGCCCGCACCGGTCAGGAACGGCTTTAACGACCGACAAGGCCGCCGTTGGGGGCTCTGGTCACGCTGTCGAGCGCGCCGGGCGTGGGTGCCATCCCGAGGGGTGCGCCGGTGGCGTCCGCACGAGGTCGAGTGAGGGGCAGTGATCCGCATGAAGCATGACCACGACCCGGTCGTCCCGGAGCCGGTCGACGCGGGCGGGCCGGCGATCGCCGTGATCGGCATGTCCTGCCGCCTACCCCTGGCCCCGGACCCGTCGGCGTTCTGGCGGCTGCTGCGCGACGGGCGCAGCGCCATCGGCGAGACACCGGCGGACCGCTGGGACGACCCGGGCGCGGTCCGGCACGGCGGCTTCCTGGAGCGGGTGGACGAGTTCGACGCCGACTTCTTCGGCATCTCGCCCCGCGAGGCCAGCGCCATGGACCCGCAGCAGCGCCTCGTGCTGGAGCTGGCCTGGGAGGCGCTGGAGGACACCGGCATCGTGCCGGGCACCCTGCGCGGCAGCCGGACAGGCGTCTTCGTGGGCGCGATCTGGGACGACTACGCCACCCTGCTGTCCCGGCAGGGCACGGAGGTGATCGGCCAGCACAGCGTCACGGGCACGCACCGCAGCATCATCGCCAACCGGGTCTCGTACACTCTCGGGCTGCACGGGCCGAGCCTCACCATCGACGCGGCCCAGTCGTCCTCCCTGGTCGCCGTGCACATGGCCAGCGCCAGCCTGCGCAGCGGCGAGTCCTCGCTGGCTCTGGCCGGCGGCGCGAACCTGATGATCGTTCCGGAGAGCACCATCCGGTCGGCGCGGTTCGGCGGCCTCTCCCCCGACGGCCGGTGCTTCACCTTCGACGCCCGGGCCAACGGCTACGTGCGGGGCGAGGGCGGCGCGGTGGTCGTGCTGAAGCGGCTCGCCGACGCGCTGGCCGACGGCGACCCGATCTACTGCGTGATCCGCGGCAGCGCCGTCAACAACGACGGCGCCACCGAGGGGCTCACGGTGCCCAGCGTGGACGCCCAGCGACGGGTGCTCGGCGACGCGTACGCGAACGCGGGCGTCGACCCGGCCACGGTGCAGTACGTCGAGCTGCACGGCACCGGCACCCCGGTCGGCGACCCGATCGAGGCGGCGGCGTTGGGCGCCGCGCTCGGGTCGGGGCGTACCGGGACACCGCTGGCCGTCGGCTCGGCCAAGACGAACGTCGGCCACCTGGAGGGCGCGGCCGGGGTGGTCGGCCTGATCAAGGCGGCGCTGAGCATCCGGCACCGGCAGCTGCCACCGAGCCTCAACTTCGCCACCCCGAACCCGGACATCCCCCTGGACGAGCTGCGCCTGCGGGTGCAGACCGAGCTGGGCGACTGGCCCCACCCGGCGGCGCCGCTGGTCGCCGGGGTCAGCTCCTTCGGCATGGGCGGCACCAACTGCCACGTGGTGCTGACCGAGCCGCCCGCGTCCCGGGGCCGGGCCGCCGGTCCGGACCGGGCGCGGCGGGGCACGGCCGGGCGCCGGGGAAAGCGCGGGCGCACGCCGGCGCTCGCCGCGAACGCGTACGTGCTCTCCGCGCGGGACGACGGCGCGCTGGGCGGGCAGGCCCGGCGGCTGCTCGACCGGCTGGCCGACGGCACCGGGGACGCGCCGCGCGACGTGGCGTACTCGCTGGTCACCACCCGGGCCGCGTTCCCGCACCGGGCCGTGGTGGTGGCCGACGACGGTGACCCGGAGACGCTGCGGGCCGGGCTGGCCGCGCTGGCCGACGGCGAGCCCACCGCGAGCGTCGTACGGGGCACGGCCACCGACCCCGGCCGGGTCGCCTTCCTCTTCTCCGGGCAGGGCAGCCAGCGGGTGCGGATGGGCCAGGAGCTGCGGGCCGCCGTCCCGGCCTTCGCCCGGGCCCTGGACGAGGTCCTCGCCGAGCTGGACCCGCACCTGCCCCGGCCGCTGGGCGAGCTGCTCGCCGCGCCGGAGGGCTCCGCCGACGCCGCGTTGCTCGACCGGACCGGTTTCACCCAGCCGGCGCTCTTCGCCGTCGAGGTGGCGCTGTACCGGCTGGCCGAACAGTCGGGGCTCACCCCGGACCTGCTGCTCGGCCACTCCGTCGGCGAGCTGGCCGCCGCGCACGTGGCGGGCGTCCTGTCGCTGCCGGACGCCTGCGCGCTGGTGGCCGCGCGCGGCAGCCTCATGCAGGCGCTCACCGAGCGCGGCGCCATGGTGGCGGTGCAGGCCACCGAGGACGAGGTCCGGGCGAGCCTGCCCGCCGGCGGGCGGGTCGACGTGGCCGCCCTCAACGGTCCCACCTCGACGGTGGTGGCCGGCGACGAGGACGCCGTCCTCGCCCTCGCCGGGCAGTGGCGCGACCGTGGCCGGCGGACCAAGCGGCTGCGGGTCAGCCACGCGTTCCACTCGCCCCACATGGACGCCATGCTCGACGACTTCCGCGCCGTGGCGGAACGGCTCAGCTTCGCCCCGCCCACCATCCCGATCGTGTCCAACCTGACCGGCGCCGTGGCGGAGCCGGCTGAGCTCACCGACCCGGACTACTGGGTGCGGCACGTCCGCCGGGCGGTCCGCTTCGTCGACGGCGTACGCACCCTGCACGAACAGGGCGTGCGGACCTTCGTCGAGGTGGGCCCGGACGGGGTGCTGTCCGGCCTGGGCCGGGACTGCCTGCCCGAGGGCGGGGGCACCTTCCTGCCCCTGCTCCGGCCCCGGCTGCCGGAGACCCGCTCCGTCCTGCTGGCCCTGGCCGCCGCGTACGTGGGGGGCGTACCGGTCGACTGGCCGGCGGTGCTGGCCTGGCCGGGCGGTCCGGCGCCGCGCCGGGTGCCGCTGCCCACCTACGCGTTCCAGCGCCGCCGGTACTGGCTGGACGGGGTGGCCACCCGGGCCCGGACCGAGCCGGCCGCCACGCCGGCCGCGGTGGCACCCGCGCCGGCCGCGCCGTCCGGGGGCGCGCCGGGGAACCCGCTGGCCGACCGGCTCGCCGGGCTCGCCGAGGCGGACCGGCAGCGCGTGCTGCTCGACCTGGTCCGCACCCACGTCGCGATCGTCCTCGGGCACGTCACCGCCCAGACGGTCGCGGACGGCCGCACCTTCAAGGAGTTGGGCTTCGACTCGCTGCTCTCGGTGGAGCTGCGGGACCGGCTGGCCGCCGCCGCCGGCCTGAGCCTGCCGGTGGGGCTGCTCTACGACCACCCGACCCCGGAGGCGCTCGCGGCGCACCTGCGTACCCGGCTCGTCGGCGCCGTGCCGGCCGGCGCGATCGACGCCCCGGCCACGGTGACCGACGAACCCGTCGCGATCGTCTCCATGGCGTGTCGCTACCCGGGCGGAGCCGAGTCGCCGACCGAGCTGTGGCGGCTGCTCACCGAGGAGGTCGACGCGATCTCCGGCTTCCCCACCGACCGGGGCTGGAACCTGGACGCGCTCTACGACCCGAGCGCCGAGCGCGGCGGCACCAGCTACGTCCGCGAGGGCGGCTTCCTCTACGGCGCCGGCGACTTCGACCCGGGCTTCTTCGGGATCAGCCCGCGTGAGGCGGCGGCGATGGACCCGCAGCAGCGGCTGCTGCTGGAGACCGCCTGGGAGACCCTGGAACGCGCCGGCATCGACCCGACCGGGCTGCGCGGCTCCCGCGCGGGCGTCTTCGTCGGTGCGACGTTCCTCGACTACGGGCCCCGGCTGCACCAGGCGCCGGAGGGCTACGAGGGCTTCCTGCTGACCGGCAGCACCACCAGCGTCGCCTCGGGCCGGCTGGCGTACACGATGGGCTTCGAGGGCCCGGCGGTGACCGTGGACACCGCCTGCTCCTCCTCCCTGGTGGCGATCCACCTCGCCGCCCAGGCGCTGCGGCAGGGCGAGTGCACCATGGCGCTGGCCGGCGGCGTCACCGTGATGGCCTCGCCGGGCATGTTCGTCGAGTTCAGCCGGCAGCGCGGGCTGGCACCGGACGCGCGGTGCAAGCCGTTCGCCGAGGCCGCCGACGGCACCGCGTGGGGCGAGGGCGTCGGCCTGGTCCTGCTGGAGCGGCTGTCGGACGCGCACCGCAACGGCCACCAGGTGCTCGCCGTGATCCGCGGCTCGGCGGTGAACCAGGACGGCGCCAGCAACGGCCTCACCGCCCCGAACGGGCCGTCCCAGGAGCGGCTCATCCGGCAGGCGCTCGCCGCGTCCGGCCTCGGCGGTGCGGACGTCGACGCGGTCGAGGCGCACGGCACCGGCACCCGGCTGGGCGACCCGATCGAGGCGCAGGCGCTGCTGGCCACGTACGGGCAGGACCGGCCCGCGGACCGGCCGCTGTGGCTGGGGTCGGTCAAGTCGAACCTCGGTCACACCCAGGCCGCCGCGGGCGTCGCCGGGGTGATCAAGATGGTCCAGGCGATGCGCCACGGCCTGCTGCCGCGCACCCTGCACGTCGACGCGCCCAGCTCGCACGTGGACTGGTCGGCCGGCGCGGTGGCCCTGCTGACCGAGCCGACCCCCTGGCCCGAGCGGGACCGGCCGCGCCGGGCCGGGGTCTCCTCGTTCGGCATCAGCGGCACCAACGCGCACCTGATCCTGGAACAGTCCCCGGTCGCCGATCCGGCCGGCGAGGATCCGGCCCCGGACGAGCCGGCCGGCCAGGACGAGCAGGCCGGCAGCGCCGACGCGCAGCCCGCCGTGCCGCTGCCGTGGCTGCTGTCGGCGAAGACCCCGGCGGCGCTGCGCGCGCAGGCGGCCAACCTCGCCGGGTACGCGCAGGAACGCCCGGACCTGGACCACGACCGGGTGGCGGCGACCCTGATCGGCAGCCGCGCGACCTTCCACCACCGGGCCGCCGTGCTGCCCGACGACGACCCGGTCGAGGCGCTGCGGGCCCTCGCCGAGGACCGGCCGCACCCGACCCTGCTCCAGCACACCGCCTCCCACAGCGGCCGGACGGTGTTCGTGTTCCCCGGGCAGGGCGGGCAATGGCTCGGCATGGGCCGCGAACTCGCCACCCACAGCGACGTGTTCGCCGCCCACCTCGACGCCTGCGCGGAGGCGCTACGGCCCTACGTCGACTGGGACCTGCGTGAGGTGCTGCACGACGACAACCCCGACTGGCTCACCCGCGTGGACGTGGTGCAACCCGTTCTGTTCGCCGTCATGACCGGCCTGGCCGCCGTGTGGCGGCACCACGGCATCACCCCCGACGCCGTCATCGGCCACTCCCAAGGCGAAATCGCCGCCGCCCACACCGCCGGCGCCCTCACCCTCGACGACGCCGCCAAGGTCGTCGCGCTGCGCGCTCAAGCCCTGCGGGCGCTCATCGGCCACGGTGACATGGCCTCCCTCGCCCTACCCGCCGACCAGGTCACCGACCTCCTCGCCGCGCTCGACGTCGCCGAGCCGGCCCCGGCTGACGGCGACCGTGGCACCGCCCGGGCATTCATCGCCACGGTCAACGGCCCGAACGCGACGGTGATCGCGGGCGCCCCCGACGCCGTCGCCGCCGCCGTGGCCCACTGCACGGAGCGGGACATCCCGGCCCGCGTCCTGCCCGTCGGCTACGCCTCCCACACCCCCCACGTGGAGGCGTTGCGCGAGGAGATCCTTGCCGCCCTCGACGGCATCGCCCCCACCCCCACCGACGTCGCCTTCTACTCGACCTACACCGGCGAACGGATCGACACCGCACAGCTCACCGCCGACTACTGGTACGACAACCTGCGCCACCCCGTCCAGTTCCAGACCGCCACCGAAGCACTCCTGCGGGACGGCCACAGCACCTTCATCGAGGTCAGCCCCCACCCCGTCCTCATCCAACCCATCGAGGAGACGGCCGACGGGCAGGACATCGTCGCCCTGCCCACCCTGCGCCGCGACACCACCGGCCAGCTCACCACCGCCCTGGCCACCGCGCACACCCACGGCCTGCCCGTCGACTGGCGGCCGCTGCTGCCGGCGGCGCCGCCGGTCGAGCTGCCCACCTACCCCTTCGAGCACCAGCGGTTCTGGTTGCAGGCCGGCACCCGGGGCGGGGAACCCGCCGAGCTGGGCCTCAGCGGCGCGGACCACCCGCTGCTCGGCGCGACCGTCGAACTCGCCGACGGGGAGGGCTACCTGCTCACCGGCTGGCTGTCCCTGCACGCCCACCCCTGGCTGGCCGACAGCGTGGTCGCGGCGGGCACCGTGGTACCGGCCGCCACCTTCGTCGAGCTGAGCCTGCACGCCGGCAGCCACGTCGGGTACGCCCGCCTCGACGAGCTGACCGTCGAGACGCCGCTCACCTTCCCCGAGCACGGGGCCGTGCACATCCAGATCGAGGTCGGCGAGGACGACGAGTCCGGCCGGCGGCCGATCACCATCCACTCCCGTACCGGCATCAGCCCCGGCACCGAGTGGACCCACCACGCCACCGGCCGGCTCAGCGCCGGCGCGGCGCCGGGCACCGGCCCCGACGCCGGGCGGGCGACCTGGCCGCCCGCCGACGCCAAGCCGCTCGACGCCGACCGGCTCTACCCCGACCTCGCGCGGGCCGGCCGGGAGTACGGCCCGGCGTTCCGGGCGGTCCGGGCGGTCTGGCGCGCCGGTGACACCACGTACGCCGAGCTCCACCTGCCCGAGGAGGTGGACGCCGGCGGCTACGGCATCCACCCCGCGCTGCTCGACGCCGCCCTGCACGCCCTGGCCGTCGACGGTGACCCCGCGCTGCCGCAACTCCCGCGCGCCTGGACCGGGGTCACCCTGCACGCGGTGGACGCCCGCGCCCTACGGGTGCGGATCGCCCGCACCGGCCCGGACACCGTCACCCTGTCGGCCGCCGACCCGGCCGGCGCCCCCGTGGTGACCGTCGACGCGCTGACCCTGGCCCCCGTCACGGCCGGAGCCGGCGCCGGCTCCGCCCGGGACTCGCTGCACCAGGTCGAGTGGCGGCCGGTGAACGCCGCACCGGCCCGCCGGCCCTGGCCGGTGACCGACCTGACCGGCCTCGACACGCTGCTCGCCGGGGAGGAGCCCCCGCCCGAGGTGGTCGTCGTCGAGGTGACCGCACCGACGGACGACGTGGCCGCGGCGACCCACGAGCTGGCCGGCCGGGTGGCCGCCGCGCTGCGCGACTGGCTGACCGACGAGCGGCTGCACGGCAGCCGGCTGGTGGTGCTGACCCGCGGGGCCGTCGCCGCCCGGGCCGACGACGACGTCACGGACCTGCCCGCCGCCGCCCTGTGGGGGCTCGTCCGCTCGGCCCAGTCCGAACACCCGGACCGGGTGACCGTCATCGACGCGGACGAGGCCGACCCGCGGCTCGTCGCCGCGGCCGTCGCCACCGGCGAACCCCAGCTCGCCCTCCGGGCCGGCACCCTGCTCGCGCCGCGGCTCACCCGTCTCCGGACGCCGTCCGAGCCCACCGCCTCGCCGCTGGACCCGTCGGGCACCGTCCTGGTCACCGGCGGCACCGGCACGCTCGGCGCGCTGCTCGCCGAGCACCTGGTCCGCACCGGCCAGGCCCGGCACCTGCTGCTGGCCGGCCGCCGCGGCCCGGCCGCACCGGAGGCACCGGCGCTGACCGCCCGGCTGGAGGCACTCGGCGCGACCGTGCGCGTCGTCGCCTCCGACACCGCGGACCCGGACGCGGTCCGCGCCCTGGTCAACGGCGTACCGTCCGCCCACCCGCTCACCGCTGTCTTCCACACCGCCGGCGTGCTGCACGACGCCACGCTGCACACCCTGACCGCGGAACAGTTGCACACCGTGCTGCGGCCCAAGGTGGACGCCGCCTGGCACCTGCACCGGGCCACCGCCCACCTGCCCCTGGCCGCGTTCGTGCTCTATTCCTCGGCCGCCGGCATCCTGGGCAGCCCCGGTCAGGGCAACTACGCCGCCGCCAACACCTTCCTCGACGCGCTCGCCCAGCACCGGCACGCGCACGGCCTGCCCGCCACCAGCCTCGCCTGGGGCTACTGGGCGCAGGCCAGCGGCATGACCGGGCACCTCGACGAGGCCGACCAGGCCCGGATGGCCCGCGCCGGGCTGCGCCCACTGCCCACCGACGACGCGCTGGCCCTGCTCGACGTCGCGGTCGCCGGAGACCGGCCCGCCCTCGTGCCGCTGGCCCTGGACCTGGCGGTGCTGCGCGGCAACACCGGCGGCGCCGGCGTACCTGCGGTGCTGCGCGGGCTGGTCCGCACGCCGACCCGCCGCGCGGCGGCCGCGGCGGTGGTCGCCGGCTCGGACCTGGCGCAGCAGGTCGCCGGCCTGGCGGGCGCCGACCGGGACCGGATGCTGCTCGACCTGGTCCGCGCGCAGGTGGCGGTCGTTCTCGGGCACCGCAGCCCGGAGGCGGTCGAGCCGCACCGGACCTTCAAGGACCTCGGCTTCGACTCGCTCACGGCGGTCGAGCTGCGCAACCGGCTCAACGCGGCCACCGGGCTGCGGCTGCCCGCCACCGTCGTCTTCGACCATCCGAACCCGCAGTCCGTCGTGGACCGGTTGCGCACCGAACTGCTCGGCGCCCCGGTGAGCACCGGGCCGGCGCCCCGCCCCCGGGCCTCGGCCGCCGACGACCCCATCGCCATCGTCGGCATGGCCTGCCGCTATCCGGGCGACGCCCGGACCCCGGAGGACCTGTGGCGGCTCGTGCTCGACGGGGCCGACGCCACCAGCGACTTCCCGGTCAACCGGGGCTGGGACCTGGAGGCGCTCTACCACCCGAGCCCCGACGAGCCCGGCCGCACGTACGCCCGGCGGGGCGGTTTCCTGCACGACGCCGACGCCTTCGACGCGCAGTTCTTCGGGATCAGCCCGCGGGAGGCCCTGGCGACCGACCCGCAGCAGCGGATCCTCCTCGAAACCGCCTGGGAGGCCCTGGAGCGCGCCGGCATCGACCCGACCACCCTGAAGACCACCCCGACCGGCGTCTTCACCGGCGTGATCTCCCAGGAGTACGCGCCCCGCGCCGGGCAGCGCCACCACGAGGTCGAGGGCTTCCTGCTCGCCGGCAACACGACAAGCGTGGCATCCGGGCGGCTGGCGTACACCCTCGGTCTGGAGGGGCCGGCCATCACCATCGACACCGGCTGCTCGTCGTCGCTGGTGGCCACCCACCTGGCCGTGCAGGCGCTGCGCAACGGCGAGTGCACCCTGGCGCTGGCCGGCGGCGTGACCGTCATGGCCTCGCCGAGCATCTTCGTGGAGTTCAGCCGCCAGCGGGGGCTCTCGCCCGACGGGCGCTGCCGGTCGTTCGGCGACGGCGCGGACGGCACCGGCTGGGGCGAGGGCTCGGGGCTGCTCGTGCTGGAACGGCTCTCGGACGCCCGTCGCAACGGCCACCAGGTGCTCGCCGTCATCCGTGGCTCCGCGGTCAACCAGGACGGCGCCAGCAACGGACTCACCGCCCCCAACGGACCCTCGCAGCAGCGGGTCATCCAGCAGGCCCTGGCCAACGCCGGCCTCACCCCCACCGACGTCGACGCCGTCGAAGCCCACGGCACCGGCACCACCCTCGGCGACCCCATCGAAGCCCAGGCGTTGCTGGCGACCTACGGCGTGGACCGTGACGAGCCGCTCTGGCTGGGGTCGATCAAGTCCAACATCGGCCACACCCAGGCCGCCGCCGGCGTCGCCGGGATCATCAAAATGGTCCAGGCCATCCGCCACGGGACGCTGCCGAAGACCCTGCACGTCGACACGCCCTCGTCCCACGTGGACTGGGACACCGGGGCCGTCGCTTTGCTCACCGAGAACACCGCGTGGCCCAACCATGACCGGCCCCGCCGCGCCGCCGTCTCCTCCTTCGGCATCAGCGGCACCAACGCCCACCTCATCATCGAACAGGCCCCACCGACCGCGGCCCCGCCGGCCGCCACCCCGGAGCCGCCGGTCGCCCAGGTCGCGCTGCCCTGGCTGCTGTCGGCGAAGACGCCCGCCGCGCTGCGTGCCCAGGCCGCGCAACTGGTGGTGCACGTCGAGGAGGAGCCGGGGTGCGCCCCGGCCGGGGTCGGCTACGCGCTGGCCACCACCCGGGCGACGTTCGAGCACCGGGCGGCCGTCCTCGCCGGTGGCGACGTGCTGCCCGGCCTGCGGGCCCTGGCCGCCGGGGAGCCACACCCCACCGTGGTGCGGGACACGGCCGTGCCGGTCGGCGCGGTGGCGTTCCTGCTCACCGGCCAGGGCGCCCAGTACCCCGGGATGGGCGCGGAGCTGGCCGAGCGGTTCGGAGTCTTCGCCGCCGCCCTGGACGAGGTGTGCGCCGCCGTCGATCCGCACCTGGAACACCCGCTGCGCGAGGTGATGTCCGGCCGGCACACCGACCTGCTCGGGCAGACCCGCTACACCCAGCCGGCGCTGTTCGCCTTCGAGACCGCCATGTTCCGGCTGCTGGGCAGCTTCGGCATCGCCCCCGACCACCTGATCGGCCACTCGATCGGCGAGCTGACCGCCGCCCACCTCGCCGGGGTGCTCACCCTGGCCGACGCGGCCGCCCTGATCACCACGAGGGCCGCGCTCATGAACGCCATGCCGCCGGGCGCCATGCTCAGCGTGGCGGCCACCCTCGACGAGGTCACCCCGCTGCTCGCCGGGCACCCGGGGGTCGGCCTCGCCGCGCACAACAGCCCCGGCTCGCTGGTGCTCGCCGGCGACCGCGCGGAGATCGACGCGCTCGCCGCGGCCCTGCGCGAACAGGGCCACGACGGGCGGCGGCTGCACGTGGCGCACGCGTTCCACTCCGCGCACACCGACGGCATCCTGGACGAGTTCCGGCAGGCCGCCGCGGCGGTCACCTTCCACCCGGCCCGGATCCCGATCGTCTCCAACCTCACCGGCGCGCTCGCCACCGACGAGGAGCTGGCCGACCCCGACTACTGGGCCCGACACATCCGGCACGCCGTCCGCTACGCCGACGGGACCCGGCGGCTGCACGAGCTGGGCGTCACCCACTTCGTCGAACTAGGCCCCGACGGCACGCTCACCACGCTGACCCACGAGACGCTGCCCGGGCACGCCCGCGCCACCGCCACCCAGCGACGCGGGCAGCAGCCGACCGACACGCTGCTCGCCGCCCTGGCCGCACTGCACGCCGGCGGCCTGCCCGTGGACTGGTCGCCGCTGCACCCGGTGCCCGCCCCCGCACCGGTGCCGCTGCCCACCTACCCCTTCCAGCACCAGCGCTTCTGGCTCCACGCCGGCAACGGCGCCGACGTGAGCGCCGCCGGGTTGCACGCCAGCGGCCACCCGGTGCTCGCCGCCGCCACCCGGCTGGCGCACCACGACAGCTACCTGTTCACCGGCCGCCTCGCCACCGGCACCCACCCGTGGCTGGCCGACCAGACCGTCGACGGCCACGTGCTGCTGCCCTCGGCGGCCCTGGTCGAGCTGGCCCTGCAGGCCGGCGAACAGGTCGGCCTGCCGTACCTGGCGGAACTCGACGTGCGGGCGCCGCTGGCGCTGGCCGCCGGCGCCTCCGTCCACCTCCAGGTGGAGGTCGGCGGGGCCGGGCCGGACGGGCACCGGCCGGTGGCCGTGCACTCCCGGCCGTCGGAGGGCGCGGACGACGACTGGGCCGCCGACCGGTGGACCGAGCTGGCCGCCGGGCGCCTCACCGCCGCGCCGGCCGGCGGTCCGGAGCCGGAGCCGGCCGCGTGGCCGCCGCCCGGAGCGGTGCCGCTGGACACCACGACCTGCTACACCGGCCTCGCCGACACCGGCCTGGCCTGCGGGCCCGCGTACCAGACCCTCACCGCCGCCTGGCGCTCCGGCCACGACCTCTACGCCGAGGTCCGGCTCCCCGACGACGTCGACCCCACCGGGTACGGCATCCACCCTGCCCTGCTCGACGCGACGCTGCACGTGGTCGCCCTCGCCGACCCGGCGCCGGCCGCCCGGACGGCGTCGGCCTGGCGGGGCGTCGCACTGCCCGCCGGCGGCGCCACCGACCTGCGGGTACGCCTGACGCCGAGCGACGCGGGGACGTACCGCCTCGACGCGGCCGACCCGGCCGGCGGGCCCGTGGTGACCGTCGACGCGCTCACCCTCACCCCGGTCGAGCGCGGCACGCCGGCGCCGGCCCGCGCCGACGACGCGCTGTACCAGGTCGACTGGGTGGCGGTGCCGACCGCCGCGGCGCACACCGACCCCTGGCCGGTCAGCACCCTCGACGGGGCCGTCGAGCTGCTCGGGACGGCCGCCGCCGTACCCGACGTGCTGGTGGTCGCACCGGCCGCGCCGGAACCCGGCGTCGCGGGCGCGCACGCCCTGGTGGAGCGCACGGCGGCGCTGCTCACCGCCTGGCTCGGCGACGAGCGGACCGGGTCGTCCCGGCTCGTGGTGCTGACCCGCCGGGCGATCGGCACCCGCCCGGACGAGGACGTCCAGGACCTCGCCGCCGCCCCGCTCTGGGGTCTGCTCCGGTCGGCGCAGTCCGAACACCCGGACCGGATCGTGGTCGTCGACCACGACGGCGCCCCGGGCAGCCTCGACCTGCTGCCGGCCGCCGTGGCCGGCGGGGAGCCCCAGCTCGCCCTCCGCGACGGCGCGGCGCTCGCCCCGCGGCTGGCCCGCGCCGCGACGCCGGCCGCCGGTCCGGCCGCGGTGGACCCGGACGGCACGGTGCTGATCACCGGTGGCACCGGCACCCTCGGCGCGCTGCTCGCCGAACACCTGGCTAACACCGGCCGGGCCCGGCACCTGCTGCTGGTCAGCCGACGCGGCGCCGACGCACCGGGAGCGGCCGACCTGGTCGACCGGCTCACCGAACTGGGCGCCACCACCACCGTGGTCGCCTGCGACACCGCCGACCCCGACGCCGTCGCCGACCTCATCGCCGGCATCCCCACCGCCCACCCGCTCACCGCCGTGTTCCACACCGCCGGCGTGGTCGACGACGCCGCGGTGCACACCCTCACCCCCGAACAGATCCACACCGTGCTGCGCCCCAAGGTCGACGCCGGCTGGCACCTGCACGCGGCCACCGCCCACCTGCCGCTGGCCGCGTTCGTGCTCTACTCCTCGGTGGCCGGCACGCTCGGCACCGGCGGGCAGGGCAACTACGCCGCCGCGAACACCTACCTCGACGCGCTGGCCCACCACCGGCGGGCGCACGGCCTGCCGGCCACTGCCCTGGCCTGGGGCTTCTGGGCGCAGACCAGCGGCATCACCGGTCACCTCGACCGGGCCGACCAGGCGCGGATCGCCCGTACCGGGCTGGTGCCGCTGGCCAGCGAGCACGCGCTCGCCCTGCTCGACGCGGCACTCGCCCAGGACCGGCCGGCCCTGGTGCCGACCACGCTGGACCTGGCCCGGCTCCGGGCCCAGGCCGCCGAGGTCGGCGTGCCGGCGATCCTGCGCGGCCTGGTGCGGAGCCCCCGGCGGCGCTCGGCCGGCGCGTCCGCCGGGCGAGCCACCTCCTCCCTGGGCCGGCAGCTCGCCGGGCTCGGCGACGCCGACCGCGCCCGGCTGCTGCTCGACCTGGTCCGCGCGCAGGTCGCCCTGGTGCTCGGGCACGCCGACGTGGACGGCATCGGCCCGGACCGCGCGTTCAAGGACCTGGGCTTCGACTCGCTCACCGCCGTCGAGCTGCGCAACCGGCTCAACGCGGCCACCGAGCTGCGGCTGCCCACCACGATCATCTTCGACCACCCGACGCCGGCCGCGCTGGCCGACCGGATCGGGGCGGAGGTCGCCGGCACCGGGCCGGCCGGGGCGGCGGCCCCGACCACGGTGACCGCGGCGGCCGACGAGCCGATCGCCATCGTCGGCATGGCCTGCCGCTACCCGGGGGCGGCGGACACCCCGGAGCAGCTGTGGCAGCTGCTGGTCGACGGGGTGGACACGGTCAGCGGCTTCCCGACCGGGCGGGGCTGGGACCTCGACGGGCTCTACGACCCCCGGCCCGACCAGCCGGGCCGCACGTACGCCCGGGAGGGCGGCTTCGTCCACGACGCGGACGCGTTCGACGCCGACTTCTTCGGCATCAGCCCCCGGGAGGCCCTGGCGACCGACCCGCAGCAGCGGATCCTCCTCGAAACCGCCTGGGAGGCCCTGGAGCGCGCCGGCATCGACCCGACCACCCTGAAGACCACCCCGACCGGCGTCTTCACCGGCGTCATCTCCCAGGAGTACGCGCCGCGTGCCGGGCAGAAGCCGCGGGAGCTGGAGGGTTTCCTGCTCGCCGGCAACGCCACGAGCGTCGCCTCCGGCCGGATCGCGTACGCGCTGGGGCTGGTCGGCCCCGCGATCACGGTGGACACGGCGTGCTCGTCGTCGCTGGTCGCGACGCACCTGGCGGTGCAGGCGCTGCGCAGCGGCGACTGCACCCTGGCGCTGGCCGGCGGCGCCACGATCATGGCCACCCCGGGCATCTTCGTCGAGTTCAGCCGGCAGCGCGGGCTGGCCCCGGACGGGCGGTGCAAGCCGTTCGCCGAGGCCGCCGACGGCACCGGTTGGGGCGAGGGCTCAGGGCTGCTCGTGCTGGAACGCCTCTCGGACGCCCGCCGCAACGGCCACCCGGTGCTTGCCGTCATCCGCGGGTCGGCCGTCAACCAGGACGGTGCCAGCAACGGACTCACCGCCCCCAACGGACCCTCCCAGCAGCGCGTGATCCAGCAGGCCCTGGCCAACGCCGGCCTCACCCCCACCGACATCGACGCCGTCGAAGCCCACGGCACCGGCACCACCCTCGGCGACCCCATCGAAGCCCAGGCCCTGCTCGCCACCTACGGCCAGCAGCGCACCGACGACCAACCCCTGTGGCTCGGGTCGATCAAATCGAACATCGGCCACACCCAGGCCGCCGCCGGCGTAGCCGGCATCATCAAGATGGTCCAGGCCATCCGCCACGGCGTCCTGCCGAAGACCCTGCACACCGACGCCCCCTCGTCGCACGTGGACTGGTCGGCCGGGGACGTCGCCCTGCTCACGGAGAACACCGCGTGGCCGGATCACGACCGGCCCCGCCGCGCCGGCGTCTCCTCCTTCGGCATCAGCGGCACCAACGCCCACCTCATCATCGAACAGGCCCCGGTCATGGCGCCCACGGTGAACGGGGAAACGACGGCCGCAGCGAACGGGGAAGCAGCGCCCGCGGTGAACGCGGGAGCGGTCGTCGGGCTGCCGTGGCTGCTGTCGGCGAAGACGCCCGCCGCGCTGCGGGACCAGGCCGCCAACCTCGCCGCCCACGTCGACCAGCACGCGGATCTGGACCGAGGCGCGGTCGCCGCCGCCCTGCTCACCACCCGCTCCGCGTTCGCGCAGCGCGCGGCGGTGCTCCCCGGCGGCGATCCGATCGAGGCGCTGCGGGCCCTCGCCGCCGACCGGCCGCACCCCGCCCTGCTCCAGCACACCGCCACCCACACCGGCCGGACCGTTTTCGTGTTCCCCGGCCAGGGCGGCCAATGGCTCGGCATGGGCCGCGAACTCGCCACCCACAGCAACGTGTTCGCCAACCACCTCGACGCCTGCGCGGAGGCGCTGCGCCCCTACGTGGACTGGGACCTGCACACCGTCCTGCACGACGACAACCCCGACTGGCTCACCCGCGTCGACGTCGTGCAACCCGTCCTGTTCGCCGTCATGACCGGCCTGGCCGCCGTGTGGCGGCACCACGGCATCACCCCCGACGCGGTGATTGGCCACTCGCAGGGCGAGATCGCCGCCGCCCACGCCGCCGGAGCCCTCTCCCTGGACGACGCCGCCAAGATCGTGGCGCTGCGCGCTCAGGCGCTGCGGGCGCTCATCGGACACGGTGACATGGCCTCCCTCGCCCTGCCCGCCGACCAGGTCACCGAACTCCTGCACACCATCACGACCGTCGGCGACGACCGCACGAAGATCGGCCGCGCCGCGCGACGCGGAAAAGCCCACCTCACCACCGTCAACGAACCCGCCGCCACCGCCGACGAACCCGCCACCACCGCCGACGGACCCGCCACCACCGCCGACGGACCCGCCGTCACCGCCGACGGACCCGACGCCACCCCTCGGGCCTACATCGCCACCGTCAACGGACCCAACGCCACCGTGATCGCCGGCGACCCCGACGCCGTCGCGGCGATCGTGGCCCACTGCACGGACCGCGACATCCCCGCCCGCATCCTGCCGGTCGGCTACGCCTCTCACACCCCCCACGTCGAAGCACTGCGCGACGAGATCCTCGCCGCCCTCGACGGCATCACCCCCACCCCCACCGACGTCGCCTTCTACTCCACGTTCACGGGCGACCGCATCGACACCGACACCCTCACCACCGACTACTGGTACGACAACCTCCGCCACCCCGTGCAGTTCCAGACCGCCACCGAAGCACTCCTGCGCGACGGCCACACCACGTTCATCGAGGTCAGCCCCCACCCCGTCCTCATCCAGCCCATCGAGGACACCGCCGACCAGCGCGACATCATTGCCCTGCCCACCCTGCGCCGCGACACCACCGGCCAACTCACCACGGCCCTGGCCACCGCGTACCTCCGGGGGCTGCCGGTCGACTGGTCGCCGCTGCTGCCCGCGGCGACCCCGCCGGTGCCGCTGCCCACGTACGCCTTCCAGCACCAGCGCTACTGGCTCACCACCCGGGACGCGCTCAGCGAGCCGGCGGACCTGGGCCTCGGCGGCGCCGACCACCCGCTGCTGGCCGCCGCGATCGAGCTGCCCGACCAGCAGGGCCATCTGTTCACCGGCCGGCTCACCACCACCAGCCAGCCGTGGATCGCCGACCACGCCGTCACCGGCACCGTCCTGCTGCCCGGCACGGCGTTCGTGGAGCTCGCCCTGCACGCCGGCCACCACACCGGACACCCGCACCTGGACGACCTCACCATCGAGGCGCCGCTGGCCCTGACCGGCACCGGGCCCGTCCAGGTCCAGGTCGAGGTGGGCGCCCCCGACGCCACCGACCACCGGCCGGTCACCATCCGCTCCCGCGCCGGGCAGGACGGCGAGTGGCTGCGGCACGCCACCGGCGCGCTGGGGGCGACGGCGGCGCCCCCAGCCGCGGACCTCAGCGCCTGGCCGCCCGCCGACGCCACCCCGGTCGACCTCGACGGGTTCTACCCCGAACTGGCCGCCACCGGCCTCGGCTACGGGCCGGCCTTCCAGGGCCTGCACCGCGCCTGGCGCGCCGGCCGGGACTTCTGGGCCGAGGTGCGGCTGCCGGACGAGATCGACCACGCCGGGTACGGCATCCACCCCGCCCTGCTCGACGCCGCCCTCCACGTGATCACCCTCGCCGCCGGCGCCGAGACCGTCCGGCTCCCCTTCGCCTGGTCGGCGGTGGGCCTGCACGCCACCGGCGCCCGGGCCCTGCGGGTACGCCTCACCGTCGACGGCCCGGACGCGGTCACCGTGACCGCCGCCGACCCGACCGGCGCGCCCGTCGCCACCATCGGCTCGCTCACCGTACGGCCGCTGCCGGCCGGTCAGCTCCCGGTCGCCACCGGTGGCGACCCCTCGTACCGGGTCGACTGGACGCCGGTGCCGGTGGGTGGCTCGGCGGAGCTGCCGTCCCCGGTCGACCCGTCCGGGCTGGCCGACCTGCTGGCCGGCGACGCGCCCGCGCCGCCGCTGGTCGTGCTCGGCGTACCGGCCTCCGGCGGCGACGTGGTGGCCGCCACCCACCGGCTGACCGAGCAGGTCGCCCGCCTCCTGCAGGACTGGCTCGCCGACGAGCGGTACGCCGCGAGCCGCCTCGTGGTGCTGACCGGCGACGCCGTCGGCACCGGCCCGGAGGAGAACGTCACCGACCTGCCGGCTGCCGCCCTGTGGGGGCTGGTGCGCTGCGCCCAGTCCGAGCACCCGGACCGGTTCGTCCTGGTCGACTCCGACGGCACCCCGGCCAGCGTGGCGGGGCTCGGCGCGGCGGTCGCGACGGGTGAGCCGCAGGTCGCCGTACGCGCCGGCCGGGTGCTGGTGCCCCGGCTGGCCCGCGCCGGGCGACCCGACCCGGACGCGCGGCGGCCGCTCGACCCCGACGGCACGGTGCTGATCACCGGCGGCACCGGCACCCTCGGCGCGCTGCTCGCCGAGCACCTGGCCCACACCGGCCGGGCCCGGCACCTGCTACTGGTCAGCCGACGCGGCGCCGACGCACCGGGAGCAACCGACCTGGTCGACCGGCTCACCCAACTGGGCGCCACCACCACCGTGGTCGCCTGCGACACCGCCAACCCCGACGCCGTCGCCGACCTCATCGCCGGCATCCCCACCGCCCACCCGCTCACCGCCGTGTTCCACACCGCCGGGGTGCTGGACGACGCCGCCGTGCACACCCTCACCCCCGAACAGATCCACGCCGTGCTGCGCCCCAAGGTCGACGCCGCCTGGCACCTGCACCGGGCCACCCTGGACCTCGACCTGGCCGCGTTCGTGCTCTACTCCTCCGCGGCGGGCGTGCTGGGCAGCGCCGGGCAGGCGAACTACGCCGCCGGCAACACCTTCCTCGACGCGCTCGCCCAGCACCGCGCCGCGTACGGGCTGGCCGGCACCTCGATCGCCTGGGGTTTCTGGGCCGAGGCCAGCGGCATGACCGGCCACCTGGACCCGGGCGAGCGGGCCCGGATGGCTCGGGACGGGGTGCTGCCGCTGGAGAGCGCGCCCGCGCTGCGGATGCTGGACGCCGCGCTCGCCGGGGACGACCCGGCGCCGGTGCCGGTGCTGCTCGACCTTGCCGCGCTGCGCCGGGCGGACACCGTCCCGACCATCCTGCGCGGCCTGGTCCGTACCGTCCCGGCGCGGCGCACCGCGGCGGGCGCGGCGGTGGACACCGGTCTCGCCGGCCGGCTCGCCGGGCTCGGCGACGGCGAACGGCAGCGGCTGCTGCTGGACCTGGTCCGCACCCAGGTGGCGGGGGTGCTCGGGCACGGCAGCCCGGAGCTGATCGAGCCGCAGCGGTCCTTCAAGGACCTGGGCTTCGACTCGCTCACCGCGGTGGAGCTGCGCAACCGGCTGAACACGGCGACCGGCCTGCGGCTGCCGGCCACGCTGGTCTTCGACCACCCGAACGCGCAGGCGCTCGCCCGGTACGTGCGCGGCCGGCTGGTGCCGGAGGACGCGGTGGCGACCGCCCGGCCGTCCGCGGTGGCGGGCGGGCCGTCGGACGAGCCGATCGCCATCGTCGGGATGGCCTGCCGCTATCCGGGCGGGGTCGACTCGCCGGAGGCGCTGTGGCGGGTGGTCGCCGAGGGCGTCGACGCGATCGGGGACTTTCCCACCGGCCGGGGCTGGGACCTGGCCGGCCTGTACCACCCGGACCCGGACCACCCGGGCACCGCGTACACCCGGCACGGCGGTTTCCTGCACGAGGCGGACGCCTTCGACGCCGACTTCTTCGGCATCAGCCCGCGCGAGGCGGCGGCCACGGATCCGCAGCAGCGGCTGCTGCTGGAGACCGCCTGGGAGGCCCTGGAGCGGGCCGGCATCAACCCGCAGGGGCTGCGTTCCAGCCTCACCGGTGTCTTCACCGGCGTCATGTACAACGACTACGCCAGCCGGTTGCAGCACCAGGTGCCCGCCGGCTACGAGGGCTACCTCGGCAACGGCAGCGCCGGCAGCGTGGCCTCGGGGCGGCTCGCGTACACCCTCGGGTTGGAGGGGCCGGCGCTGACCGTCGACACCGCCTGCTCGTCGTCGCTGGTCGCCACCCACCTGGCCATGCAGGCCCTGCGCAAGGGCGAGTGCACCCTGGCGCTGGCCGGCGGCGTGACGGTGATGGCCACCCCGACCACGTTCATCGAGTTCAGCCGGCAGCGCGGGCTGGCCCCGGACGGCCGGTGCAAGTCCTTCGCGGCGGGCGCCGACGGCACGGGCTGGGGCGAGGGCGTCGGCCTGCTGGTGCTGGAACGCCTCTCCGACGCCCGGCGCAACGGCCACCGGGTGCTCGCGGTGATCCGCGGGTCGGCGGTGAACCAGGACGGGGCCAGCAACGGCCTCACCGCGCCGAACGGGCCGTCCCAGGAACGCCTCATCCACCAGGCCCTGGCGGCGGCCGGCCTGAGCACGGCCGACGTGGACGCCGTCGAGGCGCACGGCACCGGCACCGTCCTCGGCGACCCGATCGAGGCGCAGGCGCTGCTCGCCACGTACGGGCAGGAGCGCGAGGAGCCGTTGTGGCTCGGGTCGGTCAAGTCGAACATCGGCCACACCCAGGCCGCGGCCGGCGTCGCCGGGATCATCAAGATGGTCCAGGCGCTCCGGCACGGCACGCTGCCCAGGACGCTGCACGTGGAGGAGCCCAGCCCCCACGTGGACTGGTCCGCCGGGGCGGTGGCCCTGCTGACCGAGGCCCGGCCCTGGCCGGAGCACGGCCGCCCCCGCCGGGCGGGCGTCTCCTCGTTCGGCGTCAGCGGCACGAACGCGCACGTCATCCTGGAGCAGGCCCCGGAGGCGGAGGCCGGGCCGGCGGCCGAGCCGGTGGTGGCCCTGCCGTGGCTGCTGTCGGCCAAGGCGCCGGCCGCGTTGCGGGAGCAGGCGGCCCGCCTGGCCGAGCTGGTCGACGGGCGACCCGACCTGTCCTCGGGGGCGCTGACCGCGGCGCTGGCCGCGTCCCGGGCGGCGTTCGCGCACCGCGCCGCCGTGCTGCCGACTCCGGACCCGACCGAGGCGCTGCGGGCCCTGGCCGAGGACCGGCCGCACCCGGCCCTACTCCGGCACACCGCCACCCACACCGGCCGGACCGTTTTCGTGTTCCCCGGCCAGGGTGGCCAGTGGCTGGGCATGGGCCGCGAACTGGCCGCGCAGAGCGACGTGTTCGCCGCCCACCTCGACGCCTGCGCCGATGCGCTGCGCCCCTACGTCGACTGGGACCTGCGCGAGGTGCTGCACGACGACACCCCCGACTGGCTGACCCGCGTCGACGTGGTCCAACCCGTGCTGTTCGCCGTCATGACCGGGCTCGCCGCCGTGTGGCGGCACCACGGCATCACCCCCGACGCCGTCATCGGCCACTCCCAAGGCGAGATCGCCGCCGCCTGCGCCGCCGGAGCCCTGACCCTGGACGACGCCGCCAGGATCGTGGCGCTGCGCGCCCAAGCGCTCCGCGCGCTCATCGGCCACGGTGACATGGCCTCCCTCGCCCTACCCGCCGACCAGGCCACCGAACTCCTCAACACCCTGCAGGCCAACAAGCCGACCCCGACCGACGACGGCCGACGCGCCCACGACAACGGCAACGGCGACGTCGACGGCAGCGGCGGCGGCAGCGGCAGCGGCAGCGGCAGCCGTAACGGAAACCGCAGCGGCAACGGCAGCGACAGCGGACCCGATGCCCGGGCACACCGCGCCACCGTCAACGGCCCCAACGACTCCCCCCGCGCCTACATCGCCACAGTCAACGGACCCAACGCCACCGTCATCGCCGGCGACCCCGACGCCGTCGCCGCGATCGTGGCCCACTGCAAGGACCGCGACATCCCCGCCCGGGTGCTCCCCGTCGGCTACGCCTCCCACACCCCACACGTCGAAGCACTGCGTGACGAGATCCGGGCCGCCCTGCACCGCATCACCCCCACCGCCACCGACGTCGCGTTCTACTCGACGTTCACCGGCGACCGCATCCAGGCCGACACGTTGACCGCCGACTACTGGTACGACAACCTCCGCCACCCGGTCCAATTCCAGACCGCAACGGAAGCCCTGCTGCGAGACGGCCACACCACCTTCATCGAGGTCAGCCCGCACCCGGTCCTCATCCAACCCATCGAGGACACCGCCGACCAGCGCGACATCATCGCCCTGCCCACCCTGCGCCGCGACACCACCGGCCAGCTCACCACCGCCCTGGCCACCGCACACACCCGAGGGCTGCCCGTCGACTGGTCACCCCTGCTGCCGGCGCAGGCAACCCCAATCGACCTACCCACCTACCCGTTCCAACGCCAGCGCTACTGGCTCCAGGCCCCACCCACCATCAGCGACGCCGCCGACCTCGGCCAAACCACCGCCGAACACCCCCTCCTCGCCGCCGCCATCGAACTCCCCGACCACCAGGGACACCTCTTCACCGGCCGACTCACCCTCGACCGGCAACCCTGGATCGGCGACCACACCGTCACCGACACCGTCCTGCTCCCCGGCACCGCCTACGTCGACCTCGCCCTGCACGCCGGCCACCACACCGCACACCCCCACCTCGACGACCTCACCATCGAAACCCCACTCACCCTCGACACCCACAGCGACCTGCAACTACACGTCGAAGTCGGACCCGAACAGCAGCCGGGACACCGCCCCATCACCATCCACAGCCACCAGCACGACACCTGGACCCGACACGCCACCGGCACCCTCACCAACACCGCACCAGCACCCGAACCCACCACCCACAGCGAATGGCCACCACCCGGCGCCACCCCCGTCGACCTCACCGACCTCTACGACACCCTCGCCGGCACCGGCCTCCAGTACGGCCCCGCCTTCCAGGGCGTCCACGCGGTATGGCGCGACGGCGACACCCTGTACGCCGACATCCACCTCCCCGACGACCAGGACACCACCGGCCACGGCATCCACCCCGCCCTACTCGACGCAGCCCTGCACCCCATGGCGCTCACCGCCGGCGACGACGGCGTACGCCTGCCCTTCGCCTGGAGCGGGATCACCCTGCACGCCGTCGGGGCGACCCGGCTGCGGGTGCGGGTGACCCGTACCGGCCCGGACTCGGTCGCCGTGCACACCACCGACCCGCTCGGCCAGCCGGTGGTCACCATCGGCGAGCTGACCGTCCGGCCGCTCGCCGGGAAGCAGCTCAGCGCCGGCCCGCGCGGCGGTGACCCGCTGTACCGGGTCCGCTGGACCCCGATCGACGCGCCGGGCGGGGCGGCGGTGGACGTACCGCCGGTGCTCGACCTGACCGGCCTCACCGACCTGCTCGCCTCGGACGCCACCCCGCAGCTGGTGATCCTGGCGCCCGGCGGCGGGACCGACGGCGGACCGGAGGCGACCCACGACCTGGTCACCCGGACCACCGAGGCGCTCCAGGCGTGGCTGGCCGACGAGCGGTACGACGCCGCCCGCCTCGTCGTGCTCACCTCGGGGGCGATCGCGGCCGGCCCGGAGGAGGACGTCACCGACCTGGCCGCGTCGGCACTGTGGGGGCTGCTCCGCAGCGCCCAGGTCGAGCACCCGGACCGGTTCGTCCTGGTCGACGGGGACGGCACCGGCGCGCTCGCGGCGGCGCTGGCGACCGGGGAGCCGCAGCTCGCCGTCCGCGACGGCAGGCTGCTCGTGCCGCGCCTGGCCCGGGCGGGTACGCCGGAGGGGCCCGTCCCGGCCCTGGACCCGGAGGGGACGGTGCTGATCACCGGCGGCACCGGCACCCTCGGCGCCCTCCTCGCCGAACACCTCACCACCACCGGCCGCACCCGACACCTCCTGCTCGCCAGCCGCCGCGGCCCCCACGCCCCCGGAGCCCCCGAACTCACCACCCGGCTTCAGGACCTCGGCGCCACCGTCACCACCATCGCCTGCGACACCACCGACCCCCACCAGGTGCAATCACTCCTCGCCGCAGTGCCCGCCGAACACCCCCTCACCGCCGTCTTCCACACCGCCGGCACCCTGCACGACGCCACCCTCACCACCCTCACCCCGGAGCACATCCACACCGTCCTCCAACCCAAAATCGACGCCGCCTGGCACCTCCACCACGCCACCCAACACCTCAACCTCACCGCATTCGTCCTCTACACCTCCGCCGCCGGCACCCTCGGCAGCCCCGGACAAGCCCACTACGCCGCCGCCAACACCTACCTCGACGCCCTCGCCCACCACCGCCACACCCACGGCCTCCCCGCCACCGCCCTCGCCTGGGGCTACTGGCAACAAACCACCGGCATGACCGACCACCTCACCACCACCGACCAACACCGACTTGCACGCACCGGACTCCTCCCCATGCCCACCGACCACGCCCACGCCCTACTCGACGCCGCCCTGGCGTCGGGGCAGCCGGCGGCCGTACCGATGCGGCTGGACCTCGTCGGCCTGCGCGGCGGGACGGTCCCGGCATTGCTGCGCGGCCTGGTCCGGCCGGCCGCCCCACGGGCGGCGGCCGGCGCGGCCACCGACTCCGGGCTCACCGGCCGGCTCGCGGCGCTGGACGACGCGGGGCGCCGCGAGGTGCTCCTCGGCGTGGTCCGCGGTCAGGTCGCCGCGGTCCTCGGGCACGGCGTACCGGAGACGATCGACCCGCAGCGGGCGTTCAAGGAGTTGGGCTTCGACTCGCTCACCGCCGTCGAGCTGCGCAACCGGCTCAACGCCGCCACCGGGCTGCGGCTGCCGGCCACGCTGATCTTCGACCACCCGACCGCGTACGCCCTGGCGGGCGAGCTGCTGGCCCGGCTGCTGCCCGACCAGGCGGCGCCCGGCCACGCCCCGCTGCCGGCGGCGCGACCGGTCGACGAGCCGGTCGCCATCGTCGGGATGGCCTGCCGGTTCCCCGGTGAGGTACGCGATCCGCAGGAACTCTGGCGGCTGCTGGTGGAGCGCGGGGACGCCATGTCGGACTTCCCCACCAACCGCGGCTGGGACCTGGACGGCCTGTACGACCCGGACCCCGACCACGCCGGCACCGTCTACACCCGCGTCGCCGGTTTCCTGCACGGGGCGGACCGCTTCGACGCCGAGTTCTTCGGCATCAGCCCCCGGGAGGCCCTGGCCACCGACCCGCAGCAGCGGCTGCTGCTGGAGACCGCCTGGGAGGCCCTGGAGCGCGCCGGCATCGACCCGACGTCGCTGAAGACCACGCCGACGGGTGTCTTCACCGGTGTCATGTACAACGACTACGCCAGCCGGTTGCACCAGCACACTCCGGAGGGCTACGAGGGGTACCTCGGCAACGGCAGCGCGCCCAGTGTCGCCTCCGGGCGGCTGGCGTACACGCTGGGCCTGGAGGGGCCGGCGATCACCGTGGACACGGCCTGCTCGTCGTCGCTGGTCGCCACCCACCTGGCCATCCAGGCGCTCCGCAACGGCGAGTGCACGCTCGCGCTGGCCGGCGGCGTCAGCGTGATGGCGACCCCGCACTCGCTGCTGGAGTTCAGCCGGCAGCGGGGGCTCGCGCCGGACGGGCACTGCAAGCCCTTCGCCGACGGCGCGGACGGCACCGCCCTCTCCGAGGGCGCCGGCCTGCTGCTGCTGGAGCGGCTCTCCGACGCCCGCCGCCACGGCCACCCGGTGCTCGCGGTGATCCGGGGATCGGCGGTCAACCAGGACGGGGCCAGCAACGGACTCACCGCCCCGAACGGGCCGTCGCAGCAGCGGGTCATCCGCCAGGCCCTGGCCAACGCCCGCCTCACCCCCACCGACGTCGACGCCGTCGAGGCCCACGGCACCGGCACGACCCTCGGCGACCCCATCGAGGCCCAGGCCCTGCTCGCCACCTACGGGCAGGACCGCGACGAGCCGTTGTGGCTCGGGTCGATCAAGTCGAACATCGGGCACACCCAGGCCGCGGCCGGGGTCGCCGGCATCATCAAGATGGTCCTGGCGCTGCGGCACCGGCTGCTCCCGCCGAGCCTGCACGCCGACACGCCCAGCAGCCACGTCGACTGGGACGCGGGCGAGGTCGCCCTGCTGGCCGAGGCACAGCCGTGGCCGGCTCACGCGGACCGGCCGCGCCGGGCCGGCGTCTCCTCGTTCGGCATCAGCGGCACCAACGCCCACCTCATCCTGGAGGAGGCGCCCGCCGAGGGGGCGCGCCCGCCGGCCGTCGCGCCGGCGTCCGGCCCCCTGCCGTGGCTGTTGTCGGCGAAGACGCCGGCCGCGCTGCGCGCCCAGGCGGCCCGGCTGGCCGCGCACCTCGATGAGCACCCCGAGCTGGAACCGGCCACCATCGCGCACGCCCTCGCCACCACCCGGGCCACGTTCACCCACCGGGCGGCGATCGTCCCACCGGCCGGCACACCCGGCAACGAGCCGCACACCGCCGCCGACCTCATCGCCGCGTTGCGTGCCCTGGCCACCGGCGCCTCCCACACCGGTCTCGTCCGGACGCCCGCCGAGGAGCAGCAGCAGACCAGCGCGGGGAAGGTGGCGTTCCTGTTCACCGGCCAGGGCGCCCAACACCCCGGCATGACCGCCGACCTCTACGCCCGCTTCCCGGCCTACGCCGCCGCCCTCGACGAGGTCTGCGCCGCCCTCGATCCGCACCTGGAACACCCGCTGCGGGAGGTCATGTGCGGCGAGCACACCGACCTGCTCGGACAGACCCGCTACACCCAACCCGCCCTGTTCGCGGCAGAGACCGCCATGGTCCGGCTCCTCGACAGCTTCGGGGTGCGACCCGACCATCTCATCGGCCACTCCATCGGAGAACTCACCGCCGCCCACATCGCCGGCGTCCTCGACCTTGACGACGCCGCACGACTCGTCACCACCCGCGCCCGACTCATGCACGCCATGCCCGCCGGCGCGATGCTCGCCGTCACCGCACCCCTAGACCGGATCGAACCGGTTTTGAGCGCCCACCCCGACGTGAGCCTGGCCGGGCACAACAGCCCCACCTCACTGGTGCTCGCCGGCGACACCGACGCCATCGAGTCCATCGCCGCCCAGCTGACCGAGCAGGGAGTGCGAGCGCGGAAGCTGCACGTCGCCCACGCCTTCCACTCGGCCCACACCGATCCGATCCTCGATGACTTCCGGGAAGCCGCCGCCCGGGTCACCTACCGGCCAGCTGCGCTGCCCATCGTGTCCAACCTGACCGGACACCTCGCCACCGACGAACAACTCGCCGACCCCGACTACTGGACCCGGCACATCCGCGAAACGGTCGACTACACCGAAGGCACCCGAACCCTGCACGACCTGGGCGTCACCCACTACATCGAAGTCGGACCCGACGCGACGCTGGCCACCCTCACCCAGGAAACCCTCACCGGCATCACCGCCCTCCCCACCCAGCAGCGCGGACAGGACGGCCTTACCCAGCTGCTCACCGCCTTGGCCACCGCCCACACCACCGGCATCGACGTGGACTGGGCGCCCCTGCTCCCCAGCGGACCCGCACCCACCGTCCCGCTGCCCACCTACGCCTTCCAGGAGCAGCGGTACTGGCTGCACGCCGACGCCGCCGTCGGTGAGGCGGAGGACCTCGGTCTCAGCAGCGCCGGGCATCCCCTCCTCGGCGCCGCCATCGAACTCCCCCACGACCAGGGGCACCTCTTCACCGCCCAACTCTCCGCCGCGGCGCACCCGTGGATCGGGGACCACACCGTCGGCGGCGCGCACCTGCTGCCCGGCACGGCGTTCGTGGACATCGCGCTGCACGCCGGCGCGCACACCGGGCACCCGTACCTGCACGAGCTGACCATCGAGGCGCCGCTGGCGCTCGACGGCGGCACCCCCGTACGGCTCCAGGTCGAGGTCGGCGCCGCGGACGACGCCGGGTTGCGGCCGCTGACCGTACGCTCCCGCGCCGCGCGCACCGAGGGTGACTGGACCCGGCACGCCACCGGCACGCTGAGCGCGGTCGCGCCCGCGCCGGCCACCCCCGAACCGGCCTGGCCGCCGGCCGGCGCCGTCGAGGTCGACGTGGACGGCCTCTACGCCGACCTGGCGGCCTCCGGCCTGCACTACGGGCCGGTGTTCCAGGGCGTGCAGCGGGCCTGGCGCGCCGGGGACACCATCCACGCCGAGCTGAGCCTGCCGGAGGGCACCGACACCGGCGGGTACGGCGTCCACCCGGCGCTGCTGGACGCGGCGCTGCACACCATGGCGTTCCTCGACCCGGTGGACGGTGTCCGCGCCTGGCTGCCGTTCTCCTGGGCGGGCGCCGGGCTGCACGCCCCGGCGGGCGGCTCGCTGCGGATCCGGCTGAGCCGGACCGGTCCGGAGCGCGTCAGCCTCGACGCCGTCGACGGGGCCGGCACACCGGTGCTCACCGTCACCTCGCTGGCCGTCCGGCCGCTCCCCGCCGACCTGGCCGGCGCCGCGCAACCGGCGCCGGTGTACCTGCTGGACTGGGTGCCCCTGGCCGATCCGGCTCCGGCGGCCGGCACGTACCCGACGGTCGGCCCGGCGGCCCTGGAAGCGGCGCTCGCCGACGGGACCATGCCCACCGGCACGGTGCTGCTGCGGCCGGACCCGGTCGACGGCGACGTGCCCGCCGGAACGCACCGGACGGTGGAGCAGGTGCTCGCGGCCGTGCGCGGCTGGCTCGACGCCGGCGACGGCAGCGGACGGCTGGTGGTGCTCACCCGCGGTGCGGTCGCCGTCGGGGACGGCGACGACGTACCCGACCTGCCCGGCGCGGCGCTCTGGGGCCTGGTCCGGGCGGCACAGAGCGAGCACCCGGACCGGCTGCTCCTGCTCGACCACGACGACGACCCGCGTACCCTCGCCGCCCTGCCCGCGGTGGTCGACGCCGCGGTCGCCGACGGCGAGCCACAGCTCGCGGTGCGGGGCGGCGTGGCCGCGCTGCCGCGGCTGGTGCGCGGCCCGGCGGCCGACGCCCCGCCGGTCACGCTCGACCCGGCCGGCACGGTGCTGGTCACCGGCGGCACGGGCACCCTCGGCGGGCTGCTCGCCGGTCACCTGGTCGGCCGGTACGGGGTGCGGCGGCTGCTGCTGGCCAGCCGGCGCGGCCCGGACGCCCCCGGCGTCGTGGACCTCGTCGCGCGGCTGGCCGCCCTGGGCGCGGAGGTCGAGGTGACCGCCTGCGACCTCGGCGACCCGGCGGCGGTCCGCGCCCTGGTCGCCGGGGTCGATCCCCGGCACCCGCTGACCGCGGTGTTCCACACCGCCGGGGTGGTCGACGACGCGACGCTGCACACGCTGACCCCGGAACGGCTCCACGCCGTGCTCGCGCCGAAGGTGGACGCGGCCTGGCATCTGCACCAGGCCACCAGGGACCTGCCGCTGGCCGCGTTCGTGCTCTACTCGTCGGCGGCGGGGATCCTCGGCGGCGCCGGCCAGGCCAACTACGCCGCCGCCAACACGTTCCTCGACGGGCTGGCCGGGCACCGGCGGGCCCGGGGCCTGCCCGGCACCGCCCTCGCCTGGGGCCTCTGGGCGGAGTCCAGCGGCATGACCGGCGGGCTGGACGACGCGGACCGGGCCCGGATGGCCCGCGCCGGCATCCGCCCGCTGGACAGCGCCGCCGCGCTGGCCGCGCTGGACGCGGCGCTGGCGGAGGACCACGCCGTGGTCGTACCCGTCGGGTTGGACCTGCGTGGCCTGCGCGGCCCGGACGTGCCGGCGGTGCTCCGGGGTCTGGTCCGCACGCCGGCACGGCGTCCGGCCGCCACCGCCGCGACGCCCGCCGCGGCCGGCCAACTGGCCGCGCTGCCCGGCCCGCAGCGCGACCGGCTCCTGCTGGATCTGGTACGCCAGCAGGTGGCCGGGGTGCTCGGACACGCCACCCCGGCGACGGTGCAGTTGCGGCGCGGCTTCATCGAGATGGGCTTCGACTCGCTGACCGCGGTCGAGCTGCGCAACCGGCTCAACGCGGCCACCGGGCTGCAACTGCCCACCACGCTGGTCTTCGACCACCCGACGCCGATCGCACTGGTCGACCACCTCAAGGCGGAGCTGGCGCCGGACCCGGCGGCGGTGTTCGCGCCACTGCTGACCGAACTCGACCGGTTGGCCACCGCCGCCGACGAGCTGCCCACCGGGTCCGACCACCACCGGGACGTGGTCGCCCGGCTCCAGGACCTGCTCGGCCGGCTCACCGGCACGCCGCCGCAGGCGACGGACGGCGGATCCGCCGGCACCGACCTGGACGCCGCGACCGACGACGAGATCTTCAGCCTCATCGACAACGGGCTTTAGGGGTTTGACACCATGAGCAACGAAGCCAAGCTGCGCGAATACCTGAAGCGGGCCACCGCCGAGCTGCAGCAGACGCGGCAGCGTCTGGTCGATGTGGAGGCGGTGGCGCGCGAGCCGATCGCGGTGGTGGGGATGGCGTGCCGGTTGCCCGGTGGGGTGCGGTCGCCGGAGGAGTTGTGGCGGCTGCTGGCCGACGGCCGGGACGCGATCTCCGGGTTCCCCACCGACCGGGGCTGGGACGTCGAGGCGTTGTACGACCCGGACCCGGACGCGCCGGGCCGGACGTACGTGCGCGAGGGCGGGTTCCTGCACGACGCGACCCTGTTCGACCCGACCCCGTTCGGGCTCAACCCGCGCGAGGCCCTGGCGGCGGACCCGCAGCAGCGGCTGCTGCTGGAGACGGCGTGGGAGGCGTTCGAGCGGGCCGGCCTCGACCCCACCGGCGTCCGCGGCAGCGCCACCGGTGTCTTCGTCGGCGTCATGTACGACGACTACGCGTCCCGGCTGGAGCACGCCCCGCCGGCCGGCTTCGAGGGGTTGATCGGCAGCGGCAGCGCGCCGAGCATCGCCTCCGGGCGGGTCGCGTACACGTTCGGCCTCGAAGGTCCGGCGATCACGGTCGACACCGCCTGCTCCTCCTCCCTGGTCTCCGTGCACCTGGCCGCGCAGTCACTGCGCAAGGGCGAGTGCGAGATGGCCCTCGCCGGTGGCGCGACCGTGATGGCGACGCCGAAGGCCTTCACCCAGTTCAGCCGGCAGCGGGCGCTGTCGCCCACCGGCCGGTGCCGGGCATTCGCCGACGCCGCCGACGGCACCGTCTGGGGCGAAGGCGTCGGGCTGCTCCTGCTCACCCGACTGTCCTACGCCCACGAACACCACCTACCCATCCACGCCCTCATCGCCGGATCCGCCATCAACCAGGACGGCGCCAGCAGCCAACTCACCGCCCCCAACGGCCCCGCCCAACAACGCGTCATCCACCACGCCCTCACCAACGCCGGCCTCACCCCCGCCGACATCGACGCCGTCGAAGCCCACGGCACCGGCACCACCCTCGGCGACCCCATCGAAGCCCAAGCCCTCCTGGCCACCTACGGCCGCCACCGCCACGGTGACCAACCCCTGTGGCTCGGCTCCATCAAATCCAACCTCGGACACACCCAAGCCGCCGCCGGCGTCGCCGCCATCATCAAAATGGTCCAAGCCCTACACCACGGCCAGCTGCCCAAAACCCTGCACGTCGACACCCCCAGCAGCCACGTCAACTGGTCGGGCGGGTCGGTGGCACTGCTGACCCAACCGCAACCCTGGCCCGCACACCCCGACCGGCCACGCCGCGCCGCCATCTCCTCCTTCGGCCTCTCCGGCACCAACGCCCACCTCATCCTCGAAGCACCCCCGGCAGACAACACGGCGCCCGGGACCGGTGCCCCCGCTCACGCCGCAGGTTCCCGCGGCACCGACACCACGAACGGCACCACCGGCGCAACCACGAGCGGAACCGCGACCGTGGGCGCAGCCGAGGCCGCACAGGACCTCCCACCGGCCGACACGGCCGAGGGCGGCACGGCCGAGGGCGGCACGGCCGAGGGCGGCACGGCCGAGGGCGGCACGCCGGTGCCGCTGCTGCTGTCCGGCAAGACCGCCGCCGCGCTACGCGACCAGGCCGCCCGCCTCGCCGCGCACCTGACCGCCCACCCCGACACCGCGCTGACGGACCTCGCCGGCACCCTGGCGAGTCAGCGCGCCCACCTCGACCACCGCGCCGTCATCATCACCGACTCGCACGCCCACGCCGCCGACGCACTCCAACACCTCGCGAGCGACCAGCCGCACCCCGACGTCGTCACCGGCCACGCCACCGACCCCGGCCGCATCGCCCTCATCTTCGCCGGCCAAGGCTCCCAACACCCCGCCATGGCCCGCGAACTGCTCACCCACCCCGTCTTCGCCGCCCACATCCACGCCTGCGACACCGCCCTCACCACCCACGGCCTCGACTGGTCGATCGCGGAGACGCTGACCAGCGGCACACCGCTGGACCGCGACGACACCACCCAGATCACCCTCTTCGCCGTCATGACCGGCCTCGCCGCCCTCTGGCACCACCACGGCATCACCCCCGACGCCGTCCTCGGCCACTCCCAAGGAGAAATCGCCGCCGCCTACCACGCCGGCGCACTGACCCTCGAAGACGCGATCACCATCACCGCCGCCCGCGCCGGCCAGATCACCACGCTGCACGGCACCGGCACCATGGCCTCCATCCCCCTACCCGCCGACCAGGTCACCCCCCTGCTCACCGGGCACGACGACCTGCACATCGCCGCCCACAACAGCCCCACCACCACCGTCATCGCCGGCAACACCACCCAAGTGCAGGCACTCGTCGACACCCTGCAGAACCAGAACGTCCGAGCCCGCCTCATCGCCGTCAACTACGCCTCCCACACCCCCCACATCGAACCCCTGCGCGACACCCTCCTCACCGAACTCGACACCATCGCACCCCGGCCCTCGCAGACCGCCTTCTACTCCACCGTCACCGGCGCCGAGCGGGACACCACCACCCTCACCGCCGACTACTGGTACGACAACCTCCGCCAACCAGTCCAACTCCACACCGCCACCAAGGCCCTGCTCACCGACGGACACCTCACCTACATCGAAGCCACCCCCCACCCGATCCTCACCCCCACCCTCCAACAAACCTTCGACACCTGGGACGGCGCCGACGAACCGCGGGCCTACGCCACCCTCAAACGCGACCACGACAGCCACCGCCAATTCCTGCACGCCCTCGCCACCGCCCACACCCACGGCCTCACCGTCAACTGGCACCTCCCGACGCCGCGGACCCACCTCCCACTACCGACCTATCCCTTCCAGCACCAGCGCTTCTGGCTGACCGGCTCGCCGCGCGGCAGCGCGCCGACCCTGCACGGCCTGGCCTCCACGAGTCACCCGCTGGTCAGCGCGGCCGTCACCACGCCGGACGGGACGTACCTGGCGAGCGGCCGGATCACCGTCGGGGAGCACCGCTGGATCGCCCAGCACACCATCAACGGGCGGGCCGTCCTGCCCGGCGCCGCGCTGCTCGAACTCGCCCTGCACACCGCCGCGCGGACCGACCACCGGCACGTCGAGGAGCTGACCATCCAGACGCCGGTCACCCTCGACCCGGACGTGCCGGTCCATCTGCAGATCCACGTGCAGCCGGCGGACCGGGCCGGCCGGCGGACCATCACCGTCAGCACCCGGCCGGAGAACGAGCCGGACGGGGTGTGGACCGCGCACGCCACCGGCACCCTCGGTACGGCCGCCGTCGCGCCGGTCGCGCCCCCGTCGGGCTGGCCGCCGGCCGGCGCCGAGGCGTACGACACCGCGCCGTTCTACCTGGCGCTGCGCGACACGGGACTGGACTACGGCCCGGCGTTCCGCAACATCGGCCGGGCCTGGCACGGCGGGACCGGGACCGTGTACGCCGAGCTGACCCGGCACGCCGACCTCGATCCGGCCGGGTACGCCATCCACCCGGCCGTGCTCGACACGGCGATCCACTCGGCGGCCACGACGAGCACGCCGGCCGCCGGCAGCACGATCGACATCCCGTTCAGCTTCACCGGGGTGACCCTGCACGGCGAGGCGGGCGGCAGCCTGCGCAGCACCGCCCGCACCGAGGGCAGCCGCACCGCACTCCAGCTCACCGCGGCCGACGGCAGCCCAGTGCTGACCGTGGCGGCGGTGCACACCCGCCCACTGAACACCGCCGCGCTGGGCGCGCCGCCCGTACACCGGCTCGTCTGGGTGGAGGCGGAGTCCGTCGACCGCGCCGCGGCGTACGACGTCGAGGTCTTCTCGACCGGTGAGGTCGAGGAGGTGCTGGCCGCCCCCTGGAACGCGCCCGACGTGGTGGTCTGGACGCCCCGCGCGGACGGTGACCCGGTGGCCGCCACCCACGCGGTGGTGGCCGAGGTGGTCCGGGTCGTCGGCGCCTGGTGCCGCAACGCCGACCTGGCCGGCACCCGGCTGGTGGTGCTGACCCGCGGCGCGGTCGGCGCGCACGACGGGGAGGACGTGGCGGACCTGGCCGGCGCGGCCGTCTGGGGTGCGCTGCGGTCGGCGCAGACCGAGCACCCGGACCGGTTCGTGGTGGTCGACACCGACGGCACGCCGGCGAGCGGGGATCTGCTCAGCGTGGCCGTGGAGTCCGGCGCGGCGCAGCTGGTGTTGCGCGAGGGCCGGATGCTCCTGCCCCGGATCGAACGGGTCATACCCACCGGCGCGCCGACCGGGATCGACCCGGACGGCGCGGTGCTGATCACCGGCGGCACCGGCACCCTCGGCGGGCTGCTCGCCGAACACCTGGTGGCCACCGGGCGGGCCCGGCACCTGGTGCTGGCCAGCCGCCGCGGCGCCGAGGCTCCCGGGGCGGAGGAGCTGGTCGGCCGGCTGATGGCGGCCGGCGCAACCGGCGTACGCGTGGTCGGCTGCGACACCGCCGACGGCGAGGCGGTGCGGGCGCTGGTCGCCGAGGCGTCCCGGGAACGGCGGCTCGCCGCGGTCTTCCACACCGCCGGCGTGCTGCGCGACGCGGCGGTCCACACGCTGACCACCGAGCAGGTCGACGCCGTGCTGCGCCCCAAGGTCGACGCGGCCTGGCACCTGCACGAGGCGACCGCCGGCCTGGAGCTGGACGCCTTCGTCGTCTACTCGTCGATCGCCGGCACCCTCGGCGGCGCCGGCCAGGCCAACTACTCGGCGGCGAACAGCTTCCTGGACGCCCTGGCCCGCCGTCGCCGCGCCCTCGGCCTGCCCGGCACGAGCGTGGCGTGGGGCTTCTGGGCCCGGGTCAGCGGCATGACCGGACACCTCGGCGCGGAGGAGCACGCCCGGATCGCCGCGTCGGGGCTGCTGCCGCTCCCCGACGACCAGGGTCTCGCCATGCTCGACGCGGCGCTGGACAGCGGGCTTCCGCAGGTGGTGGCGACGCTGTGGAACGTGCCGGCGCTGCGCGAGCAGGCCGGCCGGGGTGACCTGCCGGACCTGCTGCGCCCGCTGGTACCGGTTGCCGACGCCCCGGCCGGGCCGGCCCCCGCCGGCAGCGACGACCTGGGCCGGCGGCTGGCCGGTCTGGACCCGGCGGGCCGCCGGCAGGCGCTGCTCGAGGTGGTACGCGCGGAGATCGCCGTGGTGCTCGGGCACGGCGACCCCGCGGAGATCGGCGCGGCGCAGCCGTTCAAGGACCTCGGCTTCGAGTCGCTGACCGCTGTGGAGCTGCGCAACCGGCTGGCCACCGCGACCGGGCTGCGGCTGCCCACCACCCTCGCCTTCGACCACCCGACGCCGGCCGCGCTCGCCCAGCACCTGGTCACCCTGCTGGCCGGGGCCGAGCCGGCCGGACCGGTCGCGACGCTCACCGGCCCGGCCGGCGCCGACGAGCCGATCGCCATCGTGGGCATGGCCTGCCGGTTCCCCGGCGCGGACAGCCCGGAGCAGCTGTGGCGGCTGCTCGCCGACGGCACCGACGCCATGGGCGACTTCCCCACCGACCGGGGGTGGCACCTGGACACCCTCTACTCGCCCGACCCGGACCAGCCGGGCACCACGTACACCCGGCACGGCGGTTTCCTCTCCGGCGCCGACCGGTTCGACGCCGACTTCTTCCAGATCAGCCCGCGGGAGGCCCTGGCCACCGACCCCCAGCAGCGGCTCCTGCTGGAGACCGCGTGGGAGGCCCTGGAGCACGCCGGCATCGACCCGTCGTCGGTGCGGGGCAGCGTGACCGGGGTGTTCACCGGCGTGGTCGCCCAGGAGTACGCCCCGGCGACCCTGGCGCCCCCGGCCGACCTGGCCGGCTACCTGCTGACCGGCAATACCACCAGCGTGGCGTCGGGCCGGATCGCGTACGCGCTCGGGTTGCAGGGCCCGGCGATCACCATCGACACGGCCTGCTCCTCCTCGCTCGTGGCGGCGCACCTGGCGATCCGCGCGCTGCACGACGGCGAGTGCTCGCTGGCCCTGGTCGGCGGGGCGACCATCATGGCCACCCCGAAGATCTTCGTGGAGTTCGCCCGGCAGCGGGGCCTGGCCACCGACGGGCGGTGCAAGTCCTTCTCGACGGAGGCCGACGGCACCGGCTGGGGCGAGGGCGCCGGGCTCGTGGTGCTGGAGAAGCTCTCCGACGCGCGCCGCAACGGGCACCGGGTGCTCGCGGTGATCCGCGGTTCGGCCGTGAACCAGGACGGGGCCAGCAACGGGCTGACCGCGCCGAACGGGCCCGCGCAACAGCGGGTGATCCGGCAGGCCCTGACGGCCGCCCGGCTCTCGCCGGCCGAGGTGGACGCGGTGGAGGCGCACGGCACCGGCACCGTCCTCGGCGATCCGATCGAGGCGCACGCGCTGCTCGCCACGTACGGGCAGGAGCGCGAGGAGCCGCTGTGGCTGGGGTCGGTCAAGTCGAACATCGGCCACACCCAGGCCGCGGCCGGCGTCGCCGGCATCATCAAACTCGTCCTGTCCCTGGAACACGACCTGCTGCCGCGCAGCCTGCACGCCGCCACACCCAGCAGCCGGGTCGACTGGGAGCTCGGGTCGGTGGCGCTGCTGACCGAGCCGCGGGCATGGCCGCGCCGGGTGGACCGGCCGCGCCGGGCCGGGGTGTCGTCGTTCGGCATCAGCGGCACCAACGCCCACTTGATCATCGAGGAGGCGCCGGAGACGGCGGCGTCGGCGCCAACCGAGGCGCCCGCACCCATGCCGTGGCTGCTGTCGGCGCGTACCCCGGCGGCGGTGCGCGACCAGGCGGCCCGGCTGGCGGAGTTGCTCGACGAGCGACCGGACCTGGCTCCGGCCCAGGTCGCCCACGCGCTGGCGACCAGCCGGGCGGCGTTCGACCACCGGGCGGCGATCGTTCCGCCGGTGGACGGCCCGGACGGTGAGCCGCACACCACGGCGGACCTGATCGCCGCCCTGCGCACCCTGGCCACCGGCGGCTCCCACCCGACCCTGGTACAGGGATCGGTGCGCGACGGCAAGGTGGCGTTCCTGTTCACCGGCCAGGGCGCCCAGCACCCCGGCATGACCGCCGACCTCTACGCCCGTTTCCCGGTCTACGCCGCCGCTCTGGATGAGGTCTGCGCCGCTGTGGACCCGCACCTGGAACACCCGCTGCGGGAGGTCATGTGCGGCGAGCACACCGACCTGCTCGGACAGACCCGCTACACCCAGCCGGCCCTGCTCGCGGCGGAGACCGCCATGGTGCGGCTCCTCGACAGCTTCGGGCTGCGACCCGACTTCCTCATTGGGCACTCCATCGGCGAACTGACCGCCGCGCACATCGCCGGCGTCCTAAACCTTGACGACGCCGCATGTCTCGTCACCACCCGGGCCCGACTCATGCACGCCATGCCGCCCGGGGCCATGCTCGCCGTCACCGCGCCCCTGGACCGGATCCAACCTCTCCTGGCCGCATATCCGGACGTGAGCCTGGCCGGGCACAACAGCCCCACGTCACTCGTCCTCGCCGGCAATCCCGAGGCAATCGACACCATCGTCGCAAGCCTCACCGCCGACGGCATCCGGGCCCGGAAGCTGCACGTCGCGCACGCCTTCCACTCCGCACACACCGATCCGGTCCTCGATGACTTCCGGGAAGCCGCCGCGCAGGTCACCTATCGGCCGGCTTCGCTGCCGATCGTGTCCAACCTGACCGGACACCTCGCCACCGACGAGCAACTCGCCGACCCCGACTACTGGACCCGCCACATCCGCGAAACCGTCGACTACAACGCCGGCACCAGAACCCTGCACGACCTGGGCGTCACCCACTACATCGAAGTCGGCCCAGACGCGACGCTGGGCACCCTCACCCAGGAAACCCTCACCGACGCCACCACCATCGCCACACAGCAGCGCGGACACGACGGCACCACCACGCTGCTCACCGCCCTGGCCACCGCACACACCAGCGGCCTGACCGTCGACTGGTCACCGCTGCTCCCCTCCGGCCCGGTCCCACCGGTCCCGCTGCCCACCTACCCGTTCCAGCACCAGCGGTACTGGCTGCACCACGGGACCACCCTGACCGAGCCGGGCGACCTGGGCCTGGCCGGCGCCGGGCATCCGCTGCTCGGGGCGGCCCTCACCCTGGCCCACCAGGACACCCACCTCTTCACCGGCCGGATCTCCACCGCCACCCACCCCTGGCTCGCCGAGCACGTCATCGCCGGCACGGCGCTGCTCCCCGGCACCGCGTTCGTCGACCTCGCCCTGCACGCCGGCCACCACGCCGGACACCCGTACCTGGACGAGTTGACCATCGAGGCGCCGCTCGCCCTGCCCGGGCAGGGCGCGCTGGACCTCCAGGTGGAGGTGACGCCGGCCGGCCCGGCGCGGTCGGTCAGCGTGCACTCCCGGCCCGCCGGGTCGGACGGCCCGTGGACCCGGCACGCCACCGGCACCCTCCACCCCGTCGGGCCGGCGGCCACCGCGGGTGCGACGCAGTGGCCGCCGGACGGGGCCACCCCGGTCGGCCTGGCCGACTTCTACGACGGGCTGCACGACGCCGGCGTCGCGTACGGGCCGAGCTTCCGCGGCCTGCACGCCGCCTGGCGCGCCGACGACCACCTGTACGCCGAGGTCACCCTCCCCGAGGAGGTGGACCCCACCGGGTACGGCGTGCACCCCGCCCTGCTCGACGCCGCGCTGCACCCGATCGCCCTCACCGGCGACGACCGGATGCGGCTGCCGTTCGCGTGGACCGGGGTCGCCCTGCACGCCACCGGCGCCCGGACGCTGCGGGTGGACTTCCACCGGGTCGACCCGGACACGGTGCGTCTCACCGCCACCGACCCGGCCGGCGCTGCGGTGGTGACGGTGGCGGCGCTGACCGTGCGGGCCGTGCCGGAGCAGCTCACCGGCGCCCGGGCCGGCCAGCTGCTCGGGGTGGCCTGGAGCCCCGTACCGTCGGGGGTTTCCGCGCCGGCGGGCGACCTGCTCTCCCCCGCCGAGCTGGGCGCGCTGCTCGACGCGGACGGGCGGCCGGTGCCGGAGACGGTGCTGCTGCACGCCACGACCGGCGGCGACGAGCCGGTGGCCGCGACCCACCAGCGGGTCGAGGAGACCCTCGGCCTGCTCCGGCGGTGGCTCGCCGACGACCGGTTCGCCGCGGCCCGCCTGGTCGTGGTGACCAGCGGCGCGGTGGCGGCGCGGGCCGAGGACGAGGTGACCGACCTGGCCGGGGCGGGGCTCTGGGGCCTGGTCCGCAGCGCCCAGGCCGAGCACCCGGACCGGTTCCTGCTGGTTGACGCCGACGACGTCCGCGACGAGCGGATCGGCGCGGCGGTCGCCGCCGGGCAACCGCAGCTCGCCGTCCGCGACGGCGACCTGCTGGCCCCGCACCTGACCCGGCTCGCCCCGCCGGCCGCCCCGCCGGCACCATCGTTCGATCCGGACGGCACGGTGCTCATCACCGGCGGCACCGGCGCGCTGGGCGGGATGCTGGCCGAGCATCTGGTACGCGCCGGCCGGGCCCGGCGGCTGCTGCTGGTCAGCCGGCGTGGCGGCGACGGCGCCGGTGACCTGCTCGACCGGCTGGCCGAGGCGGGCGCCGAGGTGACCGTCGCGGCGTGCGACGTCACCGACCCGGAGGCGGTGGCCGCCCTGGTCGCCGGGATCCCGGCCGGGCACCCGCTCACGGCCGTCTTCCACACGGCCGGGGTGGTCGACGACGCGGCGCTGCACACCCTCACTTCGGACCAGCTGCACGCGGTGTTGCGGCCCAAGGTGGACGGTGCGTGGCATCTGCACCGGGCCACCCGGGACCTGCCGCTCGCGGCGTTCGTGCTGTATTCCTCGGTCGCCGGGACGCTGGGCAGCCCGGGTCAGGGCAACTACGCCGCCGCGAACGCGTTCCTCGACGCTCTGGCGTGGCACCGCGCCGCGCAGGGGCTGCCGGCCACGTCCCTGGCCTGGGGGTTGTGGGCGCAGGAGAGCGGGATGACCGCCGGTCTGGGCCGGGGTGACCAGGCCCGGATCGGCCGGGGCGGCCTGCGTCCGCTGGCCGCCGACGAGGCGTTCGCCCTGCTCGACGTGGCGCTCGACCAGCGGCGCCCCGCCGTCGTCGCGGCGAACCTCACCCTGAGCGGGCTGTACGGGCTGTCCCCGGCCGCCGGACGGCGCAACGCCGCCACCGCCGCCGCCGCGCAGGGGCTGGCCGGTCGGCTGGCCGGGCTCGGGCCGGCGGAGCGGCTGCGGCTGGTGCTGGACCTGGTCCGGGTCGAGATCGCCACCGTGCTGGGTCACTCCGGCGCCGGGAGTGTGGCGCCGCAGCGGGCGTTCAAGGACCTCGGGTTCGACTCGCTCACCGCCGTGGACCTGCGCAACCGGCTCACCGCGGCCACCGGCCTGCGGCTACCCGCCACCCTGATCTTCGACCACCCCACCGCCGAGGCCCTCGCCACCCACCTGCTGGCGCAGCTCGACCCCACTGCCGGGCCCACCGCCGGCCGGGCCGTCGCCACCGCGGCCGCCGTGGACGAACCGATCGCCATCGTCGGCATGGCCTGCCGCTATCCCGGCGGGGTCGCCTCCCCCGAGCAGCTGTGGCAGCTCGTCGCCGGCGGGATCGACGCCATCAGCGAATTCCCCACCAACCGCGGCTGGCACCTCGACCGCCTGCACCACCCCGACCCCGACCACCCCGGCACCACCTACACCCGCCACGGCGGCTTCCTGCACGACGCCGACGGCTTCGACGCCGACTTCTTCGGCCTCAGCCCGCGCGAGGCCACGGCCACGGACCCGCAGCACCGGCTGCTGCTGGAGACCGCCTGGGAGGCGCTGGAGTCGGCGGGGATCAACCCGCACGGGCTGCGGCACAGTGACACGGGCGTGTTCACCGGGATCATGTACAACGACTACGCCACCCGGTTGCAGCACCACATCCCGGACGGCTACGAGGGTCATCTGAGCAACGGCAGCGCGCCGAGCATCGCCTCCGGGCGGCTCGCGTACACCCTGGCGCTGGAAGGCCCCGCGGTGACCGTGGACACCGCCTGCTCGTCGTCGCTGGTCGCCACCCACCTCGCCATGCAGGCGCTGCGCAACGGCGAGTGCGAACTGGCCCTGGCCGGCGGGGCCACGGTGATGGCCACGCCCACCACCTTCGTCGAGTTCGCCCGCCAGCGGGGGCTCGCCCCCGACGGCCGGTGCAAGTCCTTCGCGGACACCGCCGACGGCACGGGCTGGAGCGAGGGCGCCGGCCTGCTGGTGCTGGAACGGCTCTCCGACGCCCGCCGCCACGGCCACCCGGTGCTCGCGGTCATCCGCGGCTCCGCGGTCAACCAGGACGGCGCCAGCAACGGCCTGACCGCCCCGAACGGGCCGTCGCAGCAGCGGGTCATCCGGCAGGCCCTGGCCAACGCCCGCCTCACCCCCACCGACATCGACACGGTCGAGGCACACGGCACGGGTACGACCCTCGGCGATCCCATCGAGGCCCAGGCGCTGCTGGCCACCTACGGCCAGGAGCGCGACGAGCCCCTGTGGCTCGGGTCGGTCAAGTCCAACATCGGGCACACCCAGGCCGCCGCGGGCGTCGCCGGGATCATCAAGATGGTCGAGGCGCTACGGCACGGCGAGCTGCCACCGACGCTGCACGCCGACGCGCCCAGCCGGCATGTCGACTGGGCGGCGGGCGCGGTCGCGCTCCTGGCCGAGGCCCGGCCCTGGCCGGCACGCGCGGACCGGCCGCGCCGGGCCGGGGTGTCGTCGTTCGGCATCAGCGGCACGAACGCCCACGTGATCCTGGAGGAGGCGCCGGCGCGGTCGGCCGTGCCGGCGGGCGAGCCGGTGGCGCCGCTGCCGTGGCTGCTGTCGGCGAAGAGTCCGGCGGCGCTGCGCGCCCAGGCGGGACGGCTGGCCGAGCTGCTCGAGGCGGACCCGGCCCTGGACCGGGCGGCAGTGGCCCGGACCCTCGCGACGGGCCGGGCGTTCCTCGCCCACCGGGCGGCGTTCGTGCCGGCGCTCGACGCGGCGGACGGCGCGGCGGACGGCGCGCTGGCCACGGCGGTGCGGGCGCTCGCGGCCGGCGAGTCGCACCCGGCGCTGGTCACCGGCGCGGCCGGCACGGTCGGGAAGGTGGCGTTCCTGTTCACCGGCCAGGGCGCCCAGCACCCCGGCATGACCGCCGACCTCTACGCCCGCTTCCCCGTCTACGCCGCCGCCCTCGACGAGGCCTGCGCCGCCCTGGACCCGCACCTGGACCACCCACTGCGGGAAGTCATGTGCGGCGCCTCCACCGACCTCCTCGGACAGACGCTCTACACCCAACCCGCCCTGTTCGCCGCCGAGACCGCCATGGTCCGGCTCCTCGACAGCTTCGGAGTCCGACCCGACCACCTCATCGGCCACTCGATCGGCGAACTCACCGCCGCCCACATCGCCGGCATCCTGGATCTTGACGACGCCGCCCAGCTCGTCGCCACCCGCGCCCGACTCATGCACGCCATGCCCGCCGGCGCGATGCTCGCCGTCACCGCACCCCTGGACCGCATCCAACCGATCCTCGGCACCCACCCCGACGTGAGCCTGGCCGGGCACAACAGCCCCACGTCACTCGTCCTCGCCGGCAACCCCGAGGCAATCGACACCATCGCCGCGCAGCTCGCCGCCGACGGGGTGCGAGCCCGGAAGCTGCACGTCGCGCATGCCTTCCACTCCGCCCACACCGACCCGATCCTCGACGACTTCCGGGAAGCAGCCGCCCAGGTCACCTACCGGCCGGCGGCGCTGCCCATCGTGTCCAACCTGACCGGACAGCTCGCCACCGACGAGCAACTCGCCGACCCCGACTACTGGACCCGCCACATCCGCGAAACCGTCAACTACAAAGCCGGCACCCAAACCCTGCACCACCTCGGCGTCACCCACTACATCGAAGTCGGACCCGACGCGACACTGAGCACCCTCACCCAGGAAACCCTCACCGACGCCACCGCCATCCCCACCCAACAGCGCGGACACGACGGCACCACAACGCTGCTCACCGCCCTCGCCACCGCCCACACCAGCGGCCTGACCGTCGACTGGGCGCCCCTGCTGCCCGCCACCCCGGTCCCGCCGGTCCCGTTGCCCACCTATCCCTGGCAGCACCGGCGCTACTGGCTCCACGCCGAATCCGTGGTCAGCGACGCCGAGGACCTCGGCCTGCGGAGCAGCGGACACCCGCTCCTCGGCGCGGCCATCGAACTTCCCCACGACCAGGGACACCTCTTCACCGGACGGCTGTCCCCACACACCCACGCCTGGCTGGCCGACCACACCATCGCCGGCACCACCCTGCTGCCCGGCACCGCGTACGTCGACCTCGCCCTGCACGCCGGCCACCACACCGGGCACCCCCACCTGGACGACCTCACCATCGAGGCGCCCCTCACCCTCGGCCCGGACACCACCCGGCACCTACAGGTGGAACTGGGTGCGGCGGACGGCCACCGGCGACCGGTGAGCATCCGGTCACGGGCGCAGGACGACCCGGACGGCGAGTGGACCCTCCACGCGTCCGGCGTCCTGTCCCGTACCGCACCCGCCGCGGGCTCGCCGGCCGCCGTGTGGCCGCCGGCCGGGGAGCTGGTCGACGTGGACGCCCTGTACGCGGCGTTCGCCGACGCGGGCGTCGACTACGGGCCCACCTTCCAGGGGGTACGCGCCGCGTGGCGGGACGGGGACACCGTCCACGCCGAGGTGGTGCTGCCGGAGCAGGTGAGCACCCGGGGGTACGGCATCCACCCGGCCCTGCTCGACGCCGCCCTGCACCCGCTCGCCCTCCTGCTCGTGGGGGACGGTGTACGCCTGCCGTTCGCGTGGACCAGGGTCGCCCTGCACGCCACCGATGCCACCACGTTGCGGGTCCGGGTGAGCGCCGCCGGTACGGACACGGTCCGGCTCACCGCCACGGACCCGGCCGGGGCGGAGGTGGTGACCGTCGAGGCGTTGACCGTCCGCCCGGCCGTGATCGGCGACTCCGGCGGCAGCCGGGACCTGCACCGGGTCGTCTGGGTGGCCGTACCGGATGGTCGGGCCGACGGCCCGCTGCCGGCCGTCGTGGACCTGGCTGGCCTCGCGGCGGGTGCCGTCGCGGACGGGGCGGAGCTCGTGGTGGTGCGGGTCGAGCCGGCCGGGGACGGGGACGTGGTCGCCGCGACCCACGATCTCGCCGAGCGGGCCACCACGGCCCTGCGGGAGTGGCTCGCCGACGACCGGTCCGCCGCCGGCCGCCTGGTCGTGTTGACCCGTGGCGCGTTGGCGACGCGGGCCGGCGAGGACGTCGACCTGCCCACCGCCGCGCTGTGGGGGCTGGTCCGCTCGGCGCAGGCGGAGAACCCGGACCGGATCGTGCTGGTCGACGTCGACGCCGCCGGGGAGGAGCTGGTCGCGGCCGCGGCCGCCACGGGCCTGCCGCAGCTGGCGATCCGGGATGGTGGGCTGCTGGCGCCCCGGGTTTCCCGCGTCACCACGACGGCGGAGAACCCGGTCCCCGAGCTGGACCCGGAGGGAACGGTGTTGATCACTGGCGGGACCGGCACCCTCGGCGCCCTGCTCGCCGAACACCTCACCACCACCGGCCGCACCCGGCACCTCCTGCTCGCCAGCCGCCGCGGCCCGGACGCCCCCGGGGCACCGGAGCTCGCCGCCCGCCTTCAGAACCTGGGCGCCACCGTCACCATCACCGCCTGCGACACCACCGACCCCAACGCCGTGGATTCACTCATCGCCGGGATCCCCGCCGAGCACCCCCTCACCGCCGTGTTCCACACCGCCGGCACCACCGACGACGCCACCCTCACCACCCTCACCCCCGAACAGGTCCACACCGTCCTCCGACCCAAAGTCGACGCCGCCTGGCACCTGCACCACGCCACCCTCGACCTCAACCTCGCCGCGTTCGTCCTCTACTCGTCGGCCGCTGGCACCCTCGGCAGCCCCGGACAAGCCAACTACGCCGCCGCCAACACCTACCTCGACGCCCTCGCCCACCACCGCCACACCGCAGGCCTACCCGCCACCAGCCTCGCCTGGGGACTCTGGGCCCACACCAGCGACATCACCGCCACCCTCGACACCACCGACCAGACCCGGATCGCACAGGCGGGCATCCTCCCCCTGCCCACCCACGAAGCCCTGCGACTGCTCGACACCGCCCTGCACACCGGCCACCCCACCCTCATCCCCGCCAAACTCACCCCCACCGCCCTGCGCCTGCTCAACCCCGAGGTCGCGCGGCGTACGGCGGCGGACGCCCCGGCCGGCGGCCGGCGGCTGGCGGACCGGCTCGCCACGCTCACCCACGCCGAGCAGGAACGCCTGCTGCTCCACCTGGTCCGCGACGAGATCGCCGGAGTGCTCGGCCACGCCGACGCCGACGCCGTCGACCCACGGCGGACGTTCCGGGACCTCGGCTTCGACTCACTCACCGCCGTGAACCTGCGCAACCAGCTCGCCACCGCCACCGGCCTGCGGCTGCCCGCCACCCTGGTCTTCGACCACCCGACCGCCGAGGCCCTCGCCGGGCATCTGCACGCGCAGCTCCGGCCTGCCGGGGACGGGGCGGCCGCCCGCGCCGCCGCGGCGGGCCTCGCCGCCGACGAGCCGATCGCCATCATTGGGATGGCCTGCCGCTACCCCGGCGGCGTGACCACTCCCGACGAACTCTGGCGACTGGTCTCCGACGGCACGGACGCGATCAGCGGATTCCCCACCAACCGTGGCTGGCACCTCGACCGGCTCTACCATCCCGACCCGGACCACCCCGGCACCACGTACGCGCGGCACGGCGGGTTCCTGCACCACGCCGACGAGTTCGACAACGACTTCTTCGGCATCAGCCCCCGCGAAGCCGCCGCCACCGACCCCCAACAGCGACTCCTCCTCGAAACCGCCTGGGAAGCCCTGGAACGGGCGGGCATCGACCCCGACGGCCTGCGCGCGTCCGCCACCGGCGTCTTCACCGGCGTCATGTACAACGACTACGCGACCCGGTTCCAGCAGGTGCCGGAGGGCTTCGAGGGCTATCTCGGCAACGGCAGCGCCGGCAGCATTGCCTCCGGCCGCCTGGCGTACACCCTCGGGCTGCAGGGGCCGGCGGTCACCCTGGACACGGCCTGCTCCTCGTCCCTGGTCGCCGCCCACCTGGCGATCCAGTCCCTGCGCAACGGCGACTGCAGTCTCGCGCTGGCCGGCGGCGTGACCGTCATGGCCACGCCGACCACGTTCGTGGAGTTCGCCCGCCAGCGGGGCCTGTCGGCCGACGGCCGCTGCAAGTCCTTCGCGGACACCGCCGACGGCACCGGCTGGGGCGAGGGCGCCGGACTGATCCTGCTGGAACGCCTCTCCGACGCCCACCGCAACGGCCACCACGTACTCGCCGTCATCCGCGGCTCCGCCGTCAACCAGGACGGGGCCAGCAACGGGTTGACCGCCCCCAACGGACCCGCCCAGCAACGCGTCATCCACCAGGCCCTGGCCAACGCCCGCCTCGCCCCCATCGACGTCGACGCCGTCGAAGCCCACGGCACCGGCACGGCCCTGGGCGACCCGATCGAAGCTCAGGCGTTGCTGGCGACCTACGGGCAGGACCGCGACGAGCCGTTGTGGCTCGGGTCGATCAAGTCGAACATCGGGCACACCCAGGCCGCCGCCGGCGTCGCCGGAATCATCAAGATGGTCCAGGCCATCCGCCACGGCGTCCTACCCAAGACGCTGCACGTCGACACACCCAGCTCCCACGTCGACTGGGACGCCGGCGCCGTCGCCCTGCTCACCGACGCCCAACCCTGGCCCGACACCGACCGGCCCCGCCGCGCCGGAGTCTCCTCCTTCGGCATCAGCGGCACCAACGCCCACCTCATCATCGAGCAGGCCCCGGCCGGCGGGCCGGCACCGTCCGGGTCCGGCCCGGTGGTGGCGGGCGCAGTCGCGGTCGGGACGCCGGCCGGCGCCGAGCCCGACCAGCCGTCACCCGCCGTGCCGCTGCCGTGGCTGCTCTCCGCGAAGACCCCGGCCGCGCTCCGCGACCAGGCCGCTCGCCTGATGGCGTACGCGCAGGGGCACCCGGAGGTCGAGCCGGCCGCGGTCGCGGCGGCGCTGGTCACCGGGCGGGCAGCGTTCCCCCAGCGGGCGGCGGTGCTGCCCGGCGCCGAGCAGATGGCGGCGCTGCGCGCGCTGGCCGAGGACCGGCCGCACCCCGCCCTGCTCCAGCACACCGCCACCCACACCGGCCGGACCGTGTTCGTGTTCCCCGGCCAGGGCGGCCAATGGCTCGGCATGGGCCGCGAACTGGCCGCGCAGAGCGAGGTGTTCGCCGCCCACCTCGACGCCTGCGCGGGGGCGCTGCGTCCGCACGTCGACTGGGACCTGCGTGAGGTGCTGGATGACGACGACCCGGACTGGTTGACCCGGGTGGACGTGGTCCAACCCGTCCTGTTCGCCGTCATGACCGGGCTGGCCGCCGTGTGGCGGCACCACGGGATCGTCCCTGACGCCGTGATTGGCCACTCCCAGGGCGAGATCGCGGCCGCGCACGCCGCCGGGGCACTCTCCCTCGACGACGCCGCGAAGATCGTCGCCCTGCGCGCCCAAGCCCTGCGGGCACTCATCGGCCAAGGTGACATGGCCTCTCTCGCCCTGCCCGCCGACCAGGTCACCGAACTCCTGGCTGCCTTCGACGGACGGGCGCACATCGCCACCGTCAACGGACCCAACGCCACGGTCATCGCGGGCGACCCCGACGCCGTCGCCGCAGCAGTCGCCCATTGCAAGGAGCAGGAGATCCCCGCCCGGATCCTGCCGGTCGGCTACGCCTCCCACACCCCCCACGTCGAAGCACTGCGCGACGAAATCCTCGCCGCCCTCGACGGCATCACCCCCACCCCCACCGACGTCGCGTTCTACTCCACGTTCACCGGCGACCGCATCGACACCGACACCCTCACCACCGACTACTGGTACGACAACCTGCGCCACCCCGTGCAGTTCCAGACCGCCACCGAGGCCCTGCTGCGTGACGGCTACGCCACGTTCATCGAGGTCAGCCCCCACCCCGTCCTCATCCAACCCATCGAGGACACCGCCGACCAGCGCGACATCGTCGCCCTGCCCAGCATGCGCCGCGACACCACCGGCCAACTCGCCACCGCCCTGTCCATCGCACACACCCACGGCCTCCCGGTGAACTGGCAGCCGCTGCTGCCCGCCGCGGTCCCGGCGGTCGACCTACCCACCTACGCCTTCCAACGGCAGCGCTACTGGCTGCACGCCCCGACCACCATCAGCGACGCCGCCGACCTAGGCCAGGACCCGACCGTCCACCCGCTGCTCGCCGCCGCCATCGAGCTGCCCGACCACCAGGGACACCTCTTCACCGGCCGACTCACCCCCGACCGGCAACCCTGGCTCCGCGACCACACCGTCACCGGCACCGTCCTCCTGCCCGGCACCGCCTACGTCGACCTGGCCCTGCACGCCGGCCACCACACCGGACACCCCCACCTCGACGACCTCACCATCGAAACCCCACTCACCCTCGACACCGACAGCGACCTGCAACTGCACGTCGAAGTCGGACCCGACCGGGACGGGCGTCGCACACTCAGCATCCACACCCGGCCCGCCCACGACGAGACCTGGACGCGGCACGCCACCGGCACCCTCACCACCGGCGGGCCCACCCCGGCCGGCGACGACCCCACCGCCTGGCCGCCACCCGGCGCCACCCGGATCGCCATCGACGCCCTCTACGACACCCTGGCCGCCACCGGCCTGCACTACGGTCCGGCGTTCCAGGGCGTCAAGGCGGTCTGGCGCGACGGCGACACCCTGCACGCGGACGTCCACCTGCCCGACGCCGTGGCCGCCGGTGGCCACGGCGTCCATCCGGCGCTGCTCGACGCCGCCCTGCACCCGATGGCTCTCGCCGGCGGCGCTGACGGCATCCGGCTCCCGTTCGCCTGGGCCGGGGTCACGCTGCACGCCGTCGGCGCCCGGCACCTGCGGGTCCGGCTCGAAGCGACCGGCGACGACACCCTCCGGCTGCACGCCACCGACCCCACCGGCGCGCCCGTCGTCACCGTCGACGCCCTCACCGTCCGGCCCCTGCCCGCCGGACACCTCGGCGGCGACCGTGCCGTCCGGGAGAGCCTGTTCCAGCTCGACTGGGCGCCGGTCACCGACCTGCCCGGGGTCACCGGCCCGCGGTGGGCCGCGCTGGGGGCCGTGCCGCCCGGACTCGGGGTGCCCGTCGAGGCGTACCCGGATCTGGAGGCCCTGGCCACCGCGCTGGCCGGCGGCGCCGGCGTACCCGAGGCGGTGCTGGTGACCGCGGACGCGGACGGTCCGGCCGGCGCCGACCTGGCCCGGACCGCGACCCACCGGTCCCTGGACCTGGTCCGGACGTGGCTGGGCCGCCCGGAGCTGGCCGGGTCGCGGCTCGTGGTGCTGACCCGGGACGCGGTGGCGGCCCGGCCCGGCGACACCGCCGCGGCCCTGGCCGGGGCGGCGGTGTGGGGCCTGCTGAAGACGGCGCAGGCGGAGAACCCGGACCGGTTGGTCCTGGCCGACCTCGACGGGCACGAGGCGTCCGCACCGGCGCTGCCCGCAGCGCTGGCCACCGGCGAGCCGCAACTCGCCATCCGCCGGGGCGTCGTCCACGCGGCGCGGCTCGCGCATGCCGGCACCGAGGGCATGCTCGCCCTGCCCGACGAGCTGTGGCGGCTGGTCCTCACCGGGTCCGGCACGCTGGACAGCCTCGCCGTGGTGCCGCACGACGAGGCCGGGCAGCCCCTCGCACCCGGCCAGGTACGCGTCGCCGTGCGGGCCGCCGGCCTGAACTTCCGGGACGCGCTGCTGGCGCTGGGCATGGTCACCACCGACACCCGCCCGGTGATGGGTGAGGCGTCCGGTGTGGTGGTCGAGGTGGCGCCGGACGTCACCACGGTGGCCGTCGGCGACCGGGTGATGGGCCTCATGATCAGTGGCATCGGTCCGCTGGCGCTGGCCGACCACCGGCTGATAGCGCGGATGCCCTCCGGCTGGTCGTTCGTCGAGGCGGCAGCGGTGCCGGTGGTGTTCCTGACCGCGTACCACGGGCTCGCCGACCTGGCCCGGATCCAGCCCGGCGAGACGCTGCTGCTGCACGCGGCCTCCGGCGGGGTCGGCATGGCCGCCCTGCAACTGGCCCGGCACTGGGGGGTCGAGGTCTACGGCACGGCGAGCCCGCCGAAGTGGCCGGCGCTGCGGGAGCAGGGCCTGGACGACCGGCACATCGCCTCCAGCCGGACCCTCGACTTCGAGGAGCGGATCCGGGCGGCCACCGGCGGCCGCGGGGTGGACGTGGTCCTCAACGCCCTCGCCCACGAGTTCGTCGACGCGTCGCTGCGGCTGCTCGGCGAGGGCGGCCGGTTCATCGAGATGGGCAAGACCGACATCCGCCCGGCCGGCGACGTCGCCGCCGCCCACCCGGGCGTCCTCTACCAGGCGTTCGACATCATGGACCCGGGCCCGGACCGGGTGCAGGAGATGCTGGCCACGCTCGCCGCGCTCTTCGAGAGCGGCGCGCTGCGGCCGCCGCCGGTGACCGTCTGGGACATCCGCCGGGCGCCGGAGGCGCTGCGCTACCTGAGCACGGCCCAGCACGTCGGCAAGGTCGTGCTGAGCATGCCGCCGCAGGCGGACCCGGCCGGCACCGTCCTGATCACCGGCGGCACCGGCGTCCTCGGCGGGCACCTGGCCCGGCACCTGGTCACCGGGCACGGAATGAGGAACCTGCTGCTGACCAGCCGTACCGGGGCGGCCGCCCCGGGGGCGGAGGAGCTGCGGGCGGAGCTGACCGCGCTGGGCGCCCGGGTGACCGTGGCGGCGTGCGACGCCGCCGATCGGGACGCGCTGGCCGCCCTGCTGGACCGGATGCCGGCCGAACATCCGCTGACCATGGTGGTGCACGCCGCCGGAGTCATCGACGACGGCGTCATCGCCGCGCTCACCCCGGAGCGGGTCGACGCGGTGCTGCGTCCGAAGGTGGACGCGGCGTGGCACCTGCACGAGCTGACCAGCGGGCTGGACCTCGCCGAGTTCGTCCTCTTCTCGTCGGCCGCCGGCACCCTCGGCACCCCCGGGCAGGGCAGCTACGCGGCGGCCAACGCCTTCCTCGACGCGCTCGCCGTGCGGCGGCACGGGCAGGGCCTGCCGGCCACCGCTCTGGGCTGGGGCCTCTGGGCGCAGACCAGCACGATGACCGGCCACCTCGGCGAGGCCGACCTGGTGCGGATGGCCCGCGCCGGGGTCAGCCCGATCCCCACCGAGCTGGGACTGGCGCTGTTCGACGCCGCCCGGGCCCTGGCCCTGCCGCACGTCGTGCCGACCCGTCTTGACGTGCGCGCGCTGGGCGCCGACCCCGAGGCGCTGCCGGCGATCCTGCGCGGCCTGGTCCGCGCCCCGGCGCGGCGGGCGGCCGCCGGGGCGCAGGTGCCGGCCGGGGACGGCGCCGACGGCTGGGGCCGGCGGCTGGCCGGGTCGTCCCGGGAGGAACAGCACGAGCAGCTACGCGGGCTGGTCCGCGCGCAGGTGGCCACGGTGCTGGGCCACGCCTCCCCGGACGGGATCGACGACGGCCGGGCGTTCAAGGAACTGGGCTTCGACTCGCTGACCGCGGTGGAGCTGCGCAACCGCCTCAACGGGGCGACCGGGCTGCGGCTGCCCGCCACGGTGGTCTTCGACTACCCCACGACCGACGTGCTGGCCGAGTACCTGCGCCAGCAGCTCGCGCCGGCCGAGGCGTCGCCGGTCGACGCGCTGCTGGTGGAGCTGGAGCAGGCCGAGAGCCGGCTCGGCGACCTCACCGCGGACGGGGAGTCCCGGAGCCGGCTGGCCGCCCGGTTGCAGCACCTGCTCGCCCGGCTCGAGGAGGCGGACACACCGGGCCCGGACGCGCCGGAGGCGGTGGCGGAGCAGCTCGCCACGGCCAGCGACGACGACCTCTTCGCCTTCATCGACAACGAACTCTGATCACCGACCGCCGCGAGGGGCCCCACATGTCCAACGAGGAAAAGCTCCGCGACTACCTGAAGCGGGTGACCGCCGACCTGCACAGCACGCGACAGCGGCTGCAGGCGGTCGAGTCACGCCGGCAGGAGCCGATCGCCGTCGTCGGGATGGCCTGCCGCTACCCGGGCGGGGTCCGCACCCCGGACGACCTGTGGCGGCTGCTCGTCGCGGGCGGTGACGCCGTCGGTCCCTTCCCGACCGACCGGGGCTGGCACGTCAACGAGTTCTACGACCCGGACCCGGACCGGGCCGGGGGGATCTACGTCCGCGAGTCGGCGTTCCTCACCGACCCGGGCGGGTTCGACGCGGACTTCTTCGGGATCAACCCGCGTGAGGCGCTCACCATGGACCCGCAGCACCGGTTGCTGCTGGAGACGAGCTGGGAGGCGTTCGAGGGCGCCGGGCTCGACCCGACCCGCCTGGCCAGGGCCGCCATCGGGGTCTTCACCGGCGTGATCGCGCAGGACTACGGCCCGCGCACCCACGAGCAGGCCCGGTCGTACGAGGGCTACCTGCTGACCGGCACCACGACGAGCGTGGCGTCGGGCCGGATCGCGTACACCCTCGGGCTGGAGGGGCCGGCGGTGACACTGGACACGGCCTGCTCGTCCTCGCTGGTGGCGACCCATCTGGCCTGCCACGCGCTGCGCCAGGGCGAGATCACCATGGCGCTGGCCGGCGGCGCGACCGTCCTGCCGACGCCGCGCGCCTTCATCGAGTTCAGCCGGCAGCGCGGGCTCGCCCCCGACGGCCGGTGCAAGGCGTTCGCCGACACGGCGGACGGGACGAACTTCGCCGAGGGAGTCGGCCTGATCCTGCTGGAGCGGCTCAGTGACGCCCAGCGCAACGGCCACCCGATCCTCGCGGTCATCCGCGGCTCGGCGGTCAACCAGGACGGCGCCAGCAACGGACTGACCGCCCCCAACGGACCGTCGCAGCAGCGGGTCATCCGCCAGGCCCTGGCCAACGCCCGCCTCACCCCCACCGACATCGACGCCGTCGAGGCCCACGGCACCGGCACCACCCTCGGCGACCCCATCGAGGCCCAGGCCCTGCTCGCCACCTACGGGCAGGACCGCGAGACGCCACTCCGGCTCGGGTCGATCAAGTCCAACATCGGCCACACCCAGGCCGCCGCCGGCGTCGCCGGGATCATCAAGATGGTCCAGGCCATCCGCCACGGGACACTGCCGAGGACCCTGCACGTCGACGCGCCCTCGTCGCACGTGGACTGGACATCCGGCGCGGTCGCCCTGCTCACCGAGAACACCACCTGGCCCGACCACGACCGGCCCCGCCGCGCCGCCGTCTCCTCCTTCGGCATCAGCGGCACCAACGCCCACGTCATCATCGAACAAGCCCCGGCGTCCGACCCGATCGACGACCCGGAGCCCGGCCGACCGACCGCAACCGGTGCGACGGCAGCCCGCTCGACGGCACCGCGCCCGACAGCGGCCGGGGCCGGGAGCCGGTCGCCGGAGGCCGGCGAGCCGGCGGTCGGCGAGCTGGCGGTCGGCACCACGCCGGAGGGGCGGAATGCGGACGGCGGCGCCCCGGAGATCACCGCGCCGTGGCTGCTGTCGGCGAAGACGCCGGCGGCGCTGCGCGCCCAGGCGGCCCGGCTGGCCGGACACCTCGACGAGCACCCCGACCTCGACCCGGCCCAGGTCGCGCACGCCCTCGCCACCACCCGGACCACCTTCGCCCACCGCGCCACGATCGTCCCAGCGGCGTCGCGCCCCACCGGCACCGAGCCGCACGCCGCCGCGGACCTGATCGCCGCCCTGCACGCGCTCGCCGCCGGCCGCTCGCACCCGGCGCTGGTCACCGGCGCGGCCGGGACCGTCGGGAAGGTGGCGTTCCTCTTCACCGGCCAGGGCGCCCAGCACCCCGGCATGACCGCCGACCTGTACGCCCGCTTCCCCGTCTACGCCGCCGCCCTCGACGAGGTCTGCGCCGCGGTGGACCCGCACCTGGACCACCCACTGCGGGAAGTCATGTGCGGCGCGTCCACCGACCTCCTCGGGCAGACGCGCTACACCCAGCCGGCCCTGTTCGCCGCCGAGGTCGCCATGGTCCGGCTCCTTGACAGCTTCGGCGTCCGACCGGACCACCTCATCGGGCACTCCATCGGCGAACTCACCGCCGCGCACGTCGCCGGCGTCCTGGATCTTGACGACGCTGCCCAGCTCGTCACCACCCGCGCCCGGCTCATGCACGCCATGCCTGCCGGCGCGATGCTCGCCGTCACCTCACCCCTGGACCAGATCGAACCGGTTTTGAGCGCCCACCCCGACGTGAGCCTGGCCGGGCACAACAGCCCCACCTCACTCGTCCTCGCCGGCGACACCGACGCCATCGAGTCCATCGCCGCCCAGCTGACCGAGCAGGGTGTGCGAGCGCGGAAGCTGCACGTCGCCCACGCCTTCCACTCGGCCCACACCGACCCGATCCTCGATGACTTCCGGGAAGCCGCCGCCCGGGTCACCTACCGGCCGGCGGCGCTGCCCATCGTGTCCAACCTGACCGGACACCTCGCCACCGACGAACAACTCGCCGACCCCAACTACTGGACCCGCCACATCCGCGAGACGGTGTCCTACACCACCGGCACCGAAACCCTGCACAGCCTCGGCGTCACCCACTACATCGAAGTCGGACCGGACGCGACGCTGAGCACCCTCACCGGGGAAACCCTCACCGACATCACCACCATCGCCACCCAGCAGCGCGGACACGACGGCACCACGACACTGCTCACCGCCCTGGCCACCGCCCACACCACCGGCATCGACGTCGACTGGACACCCCTGCTCCCCAGCGAACCCGCACCCACCATTCCGCTGCCCACCTACGCGTTCCAGCACGAGCGGTACTGGCTCACCCCGCCGGCCACCGTCACCGACGCCACCGACCTCGGCCTCAACAGCGCCGGGCACCCGCTGCTCGGTGCCGCGCTCAGCCTCGCCGACGCGGACACCCACCTCTTCACCGGCCGGATCTCCACCGCCACCCACCCATGGCTCGCCAAGCACGTCATCGCCGGCACGGCCCTGCTCCCCGGCACCGCCTTTGTCGACCTCGCCCTGCACGCCGGCCACCACACCGGACACCCCCACCTGGACGACCTCACCATCGAGGCGCCGCTCGCCCTCGCCGGCCACCACGCCGTCGACCTCCAGATCGAGTTGGGGCCGCCGGACGGGGACCGCCGGCCGGTCAGCATCCACTCCCGGCCCGCCGCCGAGGAACAGGACGGGACCTGGACCCGGCACGCCAGCGGCACGCTCAGCCGTACCCCGGTCGCGCAGCAGCCGTTCCCGGCGGCGTGGCCGCCGCCGGGCGCCGCACCGGTCGAGGTGGACACGCTCTACGCCGAACTGGTGGACGCCGGCGTCGGGTACGGCCCGGCGTTCCAGGGGGTACGCGCCGCGTGGCGCGACGGCGACGTCGTCTACGCCGACGTCGTCCTCCCCGAGGAGGTGACGGACGACGGGTACGGGGTGCACCCCGCCCTGCTCGACGCCGCCCTGCACCCGATCGCGTTGGGCGCGCTGCGGGACGCCCCGCCCGGCGCGCCGCCCGCGGTGCGGCTGCCGTTCGCCTGGTCCGGGGTGAGCCTGGCCGCGACGGGGGCCCGGGAGGTGCGGGTCCGGGTCGCTCCCGCCCCGGGTGGTGCGGTCGCCGTCGCCGTGGCCGACCCGGCCGGGCAGCCCGTGGTCACCGTCGAGGCGCTGGCCATGCGGGCCGCCCCCCGCCCCGGTGAGCGGCGCGGCAGCCCCCGTGACCTGCTGGCCGTGGACTGGACGCCGCTCGGCCCGCCGGCCGGCCCCGGACCGTCCCGAATCGCGCTGGTCGGCCCGGCCGCCGTCCCCGACGGCGTCACCGACCTGCGGTACGACAGCCTCGCCGCGCTGGACGAGGCGCTCGCCGAGGGGGCGCCGCTGCCGGACGTGCTGGCGTTCGCCGCCCCCACGCCGACCGGGACGGACGTGCCGGAGGGCGCGTACGAATCGGTCCGGCAGGTCCTCGACCTGCTCCGGTCCGGGCTTGCCGACGAGCGGTACCCGGACGTGCCGCTGCTGGTGCTGACCGTGGGCTCGGTCGCGGTCGGCTCCGGGGACACCGTCGACGACCTGGGCGGCGCCGCGGTGTGGGGGCTGGTCCGCACCGCCCAGTCGGAGTACCCGGGTCGGGTGGTGGTCGCCGACCTGGACGGCCTGCCATCGTCCTGGCAGGCGCTCCCGGCGGCGCTGAGCGTCGGCGAGACGCAGCTCGCGTTCCGCGACGGGGAGGCGTACGCGCCACGGCTCGGACGGCTCACCGACGGCCAGCGGCTCACCCCGCCGGCGGGGGTGGCCGCCTGGCGGGTGGACGTGCCGGCGCCGGGCACCCTGGAGAGCCTGGAGCTGGTGCCCTGCGACGCCGACGAGCAGCCGCTCGCCCCGGGGCAGGTTCGGCTGGCCGTCCGCGCGGCCGGCCTCAACTTCCGTGACGTGCTGCTGGCGCTCGACATGTATCCGGGCAGCGCGCTGATCGGCACCGAGGCGGCGGGCGTGGTGGTCGAGGTGGCCGGCGACGTCACCGGCCTGGCCCCCGGCGACCGGGTGATGGGCCTGGTCACCGGCGGGATGGGCCCGTACGCGGTGACCGACCGGCGGCTGCTGACCCGGATGCCGCCGGGGTGGAGTTTCGCCGAGGCGGCCACCGTGCCGGTCACCTTCCTGACCGCGTACTACGGCCTGGTCGACCTGGCCGGCCTGCGCCCCGGCGAGACGCTGCTGGTGCACGCCGCCGCCGGGGGCGTCGGCATGGCCGCGCTGCAACTGGCCCGGCACTGGGGCGTCGAGGTGTACGCGACGGCCAGCCCCGGCAAGTGGCCCGCCGTACGGGGCCTCGGCGTCGCCGAGGACCACCTCGCCTCCTCCCGTACCCTCGATTTCGAGCCGGCCTTCCTGGCCGCCACCGGCGGGCGCGGCGTGGACGTGGTGCTGGACGCCCTGGCCCGCGAGTTCGTCGACGCGTCGCTGCGGCTGCTGCCGCGCGGCGGCCGGTTCATCGAGATGGGCAAGACCGACATCCGGCAGCCCGACGAGGTCGCTGCCGCGCACCCGGGCGTGGCGTACCGGGCGTTCGACATGATGGAGGCCGGCCCGGACCGGATCCAGGAGATGCTGGGCGAGCTCACCGCCCTCTTCCACCGGGGCGCGCTGCGGCCGCTGCCGTTCGCCGCCTGGGACGTGCGGGAGGCGCCCGCCGCGTTCCGCCACCTGGCGCAGGCGCGCAACGTCGGCAAGGTGGTGGTCACCCTGCCGGCGCCGCCGGACCCGGACGGCACGACGCTGGTCACCGGCGGCACGGGCACGCTCGGCCGGCTTCTCGCCGCCCATCTCGTGCGTACCGGCCGGGCCCGGCGCCTGCTGCTGGCCAGCCGGCGCGGCGCGTCGGCGCCCGGGGCGCCGGAGCTGGTCGCCGAACTGGAAGCGCTCGGGGCGACGGTCAGCGTCGCCGCCTGCGACACGGCCGACCCGGCGGCGGTCGCCGGGTTGGTCGCCGGGGTGCCCGCCGAGCATCCGCTCACCGCCGTCTACCACACCGCGGGCGTGACCGACGACGCCGCGCTGCACACCCTGCGCCCCGAGCAGCTGCGGGCGGTGTTCCGGCCCAAGGTGGACGCCGCGTGGCACCTGCACCGGGCCACCCGGCACCTGGACCTGGCCGCGTTCGTCCTCTACTCATCCATCGCCGGCACGCTGGGCGGCCCGGGGCAGGGCAACTACGCGGCGGCGAACGCGTTCCTCGACGCGCTGGCGGAGCGCCGCCGGGCGGCCGGCCTGCCGGGCACCGCGCTGGCCTGGGGGCTGTGGGCCGACACCAGCGGCATCACCGGTCAGCTCGACGCCACCGACCAGGCCCGGATCGCGCGCAGCGGCCTGCGCCCGCTCTCCGCGCCGGCCGCGCTCGACCTGCTCGACGCGGCGGTGGCCGGCGGCCGGCCGGCGCTGGTGCCGGCCGCGCTCGACCTCGCCGCGCTGCGCGCCCGGGCCGCCGCCGGACCGCTCCCGGGGATGCTGCGCGACCTGGTCCGCGGCACGGGCCGGCGGGCCGCCGCGGGCGCCGGTGGATCCGACGGGCTGGCCGGGAGGCTGGCCCGGCTCGCCGCCGACGAGCGCCGCCCGTACCTGCTCGGGGTGGTCCGCACCGAGATCGCCGCGGTGCTCGGGCATCCGGACGCGGGTGCGGTCGACCCGCGGCGCCCGTTCAAGGACCTCGGGCTGGACTCGTTGACCGCGGTGGAGCTGCGCAACCGGCTCAACGCCGCCACCGGGCTGCGGCTGCCGGCGACGCTCGTCTTCGACCATCCGACCGCCGAGGCGCTCGCCGGGCACCTGCACGAGTTGACCGACCCGGGCACCGGGCCGGCCACCACGGCGGCCCCGGTCACCACGGCGACCGACGAGCCGATCGCCGTGGTCGGCATGGCCTGCCGGTTCCCCGGCGGCGCGGACTCGGCCGACGCGCTGTGGCGGTTGGTGGCCGACGGCGTCGACGCCATGTCCACGTTCCCCACCAACCGGGGCTGGCCGGTCGACGGTCTCTACAGCCCCGACCGGGACCGGATCGGCACCACGTACACGCGGCACGGCGGCTTCGTCCACGACGCCGACGTGTTCGACGCCGACTTCTTCGGGATCAACCCGCGGGAGGCGGCCGCCATGGACCCGCAGCAGCGGCTGCTCCTGGAGACGGCCTGGGAGACCCTCGAACACGCGGGCATCGACCCGGCGGCCCTGCGGGCCACCCCCACCGGCGTGTTCACCGGCGTCGTCGCCCAGCACTACGCCCCCACCACCCAGCACGGCGCCTCGGAGGTGGCCGGCTACCTGATGACCGGCAACACCACCAGCGTCGCCTCGGGCCGGGTGGCGTACGCGCTGGGGTTGGAGGGGCCGGCGGTGACCGTGGACACCGCATGCTCGTCGTCGCTGGTGGCCACCCACCTGGCGGTGCAGGCCCTGCGCAGCGGCGAGTGCACCCTCGCGCTGGCCGGCGGCGCCACCGTCATGGCCACGCCGGAGATCTTCCTCGAGTTCAGCCGGCAGCGGGGCCTGTCGCCGGACGGCCGGTGCAAGTCGTTCGCGGACGCGGCGGACGGCACCGGCTGGGGCGAGGGCGCCGGGCTGATCCTGCTGGAGCGGCTCAGCGACGCCCGCCGCAACGGCCGGCGGATCCTCGCCGTGATCCGCGGCTCGGCGGTCAACCAGGACGGCGCGAGCAACGGGCTGACCGCGCCGAACGGGCCGTCCCAGCAGCGGGTGATCCGCCAGGCGCTCGCCGCCGCCGGCCTCGGCCCGGCCGACGTGGACGCCGTGGAGGCGCACGGCACCGGCACCACACTGGGCGACCCGATCGAGGCGCAGGCGCTGCTCGCCACGTACGGCCAGCAGCGCGCCGGTGACGAGCCGCTCTGGCTCGGCTCGATCAAGTCGAACATCGGGCACACCCAGGCGGCCGCCGGGGTCGCCGGCATCATCAAGGTGGTCCAGGCGCTGCGCCACGCGGTGCTGCCCCGCACCCTGCACGTCGACCGGCCCAGCGGCCACGTCGACTGGGACGCCGGCGCGGTGGCCCTGCTCACCGAGGCCCGGCGGTGGCCGGAGCAGGGCCGGCCGCGCCGCGCGGCCGTCTCCTCGTTCGGGATCAGCGGCACGAACGCGCACATCGTCCTGGAGCAGGCCCCGGAGCCGGAAAAGGTGGCCGCAGCGGCGGCGTCCGTGCCGCTGCCGTGGCTGCTCTCCGCGAAGACCCCCGCCGGGCTGCGGGACCAGGCCGCGCGACTCGTCGGGTACGTCGCCCGGCGGCCCGAGGTGGACCGGGTGGCCATCGGCGCCGCGCTGGCCGGCGGCCGGGCGGTGTTCGCGCACCGCGCCGCCGTGCTGCCGACCCCGGACCCGACCGAGGCGCTGCGCGCGCTCGCCGAGGACCGGCCGCATCCCGCGCTGCTCCAGCACACCGCCTCCCACAGCGGCCGGACCGTGTTCGTGTTCCCCGGCCAGGGCGGCCAATGGCTCGGCATGGGCCGCGAACTCGCCACCCACAGCGACGTGTTCGCCGCTCACCTCGACGCCTGCGCCGATGCGCTGCGCCCCTACGTCGACTGGGACCTGCACGCCGTGCTGCACGACGACGACCCCGACTGGCTCACCCGCGTCGACGTGGTCCAACCCGTGCTGTTCGCCGTCATGACCGGCCTCGCCGCCGTCTGGCGGCACCACGGCATCACCCCCGACGCCGTCATCGGCCACTCCCAAGGCGAAATCGCCGCCGCCCACACCGCCGGGGCGCTCACCCTCGACGACGCCGCGAAGATCGTCGCCCTACGCGCCCGATCACTGACGGCACTCATCGGACACGGTGACATGGCCTCCCTCGCCCTACCCGCCGACCAAGTCACCGAACTCCTGCACACCATCACGACCGCCGACGAATCCGCCGTCACCGCCGACGGACCCGACGCCACCCCTCGGGCCTACATCGCCACCGTCAACGGACCCAACGCCACCGTCATCGCCGGCGACCCCGACGCCGTCGCCGCGATCGTGGCCCACTGCAAGGACCGCGACATCCCCGCCCGGATCCTGCCGGTCGGCTACGCCTCCCACACCCCGCACGTCGAAGCACTGCACGACGAAATCCTCGCCGCCCTCGACGGCATCACCCCCACCCCCACCGATGTCGCCTTCTACTCCACCTACACCGGCGACCGCATCGACACCGACACCCTCACCAGCGACTACTGGTACGACAACCTCCGCCACCCCGTGCAGTTCCAGACCGCCACCGAAGCACTCCTGCGCGACGGCCACACCACCTTCATCGAACTCAGCCCCCACCCCGTCCTCATCCAACCCATCGAGGACACCGCCGACCAGCGCGACATCATCGCCCTACCCAGCATGCGCCGCGACACCACCGGCCAACTCACCACCGCCCTGGCCACCGCACACACCCACGGCCTCCCGGTGAACTGGCAGCCGCTGCTGCCCGCCGTGATCCCGCCGATCGACCTGCCGTCGTACCCGTTCCAGCGGCGGCGCTACTGGCTCACCACCCGGGCCGCCGCCGGGGAGCCGGCCGACCTGGGCCAGGGCGCGGCCGACCATCCCCTCCTCGCCGCGGCGATCGAGCTGCCCGACCAGGAGGGAGTGCTGTTCACCGGCCGGCTCACCCTCGACCGGCAGCCGTGGATCCCCGACCACGCCGTCACCGACACCGTCCTGCTGCCCGGCACCGCGTACGTCGACCTGGCCCTGCACGCCGGCCACCACACCGGACACCCGCACCTGGACGAGCTGACCATCGAGGCGCCGCTCACCCTCGACGCCGACAGCGACGTGCAGCTCCAGGTCGAGGTGCGCGCGCCCGACGACACCGGCCGGCGCGCCGTCACCATCCGCTCCCGGTGCGACGGTCAGGAGTGGACGCGGCACGCCACCGGCATCCTCACCACCACCCCCGCCCCGGCGGAACCGGGCGCCGGGCCGGCCGAATGGCCGCCCACCACGGCCACCCCCGTCGACGTGACGACCGCCTACCCCGACCTGGCGACGGCCGGTCTCGGGTACGGGCCGGCGTTCCAGGGCGTCCGGGCGGTCTGGCGGGACAGCGACGACGTGCACGCCGAGGTCCGCCTCCCCGACGAGGTCGACGTCGACGGGTACGGCATCCACCCGGCGCTGCTGGACGCCGCCCTGCACCCGCTCGCGCTGACCGGCGACGCCGACGGCCTCCGGCTGCCGTTCGCGTGGACCGGCGTCGCCCTGCACGCCACCCGGTCCCGGGAACTGCGGGTACGGCTCGTCGCCACGGGACCGGACACCGTCCGGGTGACCGCCACGGACCCCGCCGGCGCGCCGGTCGTGACGGTGGCCGGGCTGACCGTCCGCCCCATGCCGGCCGAGCAGCTACGGCACGCCGGCAGCCAGAATCTGCTCCACCGGGTGACCTGGTCGCCGGCGGTCACCACCGGCGCGCTCCCGCCGGCCGTGCCGCCGGTCCTCGATCTGGACGGCCTGGCGGCTCTCCTGGCCGCGGCCGAGCCCGTGCCGGAGACCGTCCTCGTCCGGGCCACCGCTCAGGAGGCGACGGGTGAGCCGGCAGCCGTGCACGAGGTGGTCGAGCGGACCGTGGCCGCGCTGCAGGCGTGGCTGCGGGAGGACCGCGCCGCCGACAGCCGGCTGGTCGTGCTGACCCGGCAGGCCGTGGCGGCCCGTCCCGGCGACGCGGTGTCGGACCTGGCCGGGGCGGCGCTGTGGGGGCTGCTCCGCAGCGCCCAGGTCGAGCACCCGGACCGGTTCGTCGTGGTCGACACGGACGACCACCCGCGCAGCGCGGAGGCGCTGCGGGCGGCGGCGGCGACCGACGAACCGCAACTGGCGGTACGCGAGGGCGCGCTGCTGGCCCCCCGGCTGGCCCGGTACCGGGCCGTCGAGGCCGCGGCTCCCGCCGCGCTGGATCCGGAGGGGACGGTGCTGATCACCGGCGGCACCGGCACCCTCGGCGCCCTCCTCGCCGAACACCTCACCACCACCGGCCGCACCCGACACCTCCTCCTCGCCAGCCGCCGCGGCCCCCACGCCCCCGGAGCCCCCGAACTCACCACCCGGCTGCAAAACCTCGGCGCCACCGTCACCACCATCGCCTGCGACACCACCGACCCCCACCAGGTGCAATCACTCCTCGCCGGCATCCCCACCGAACACCCCCTCACCGCCGTCTTCCACACCGCCGGCACCCTGCACGACGCCACCCTCACCACCCTCACCCCCCAACACATCCACACCGTCCTCCAACCCAAAATCGACACCGCCTGGCACCTGCACCACGCCACCCTCGACCTCGACCTAGCCGCGTTCGTCCTCTACTCGTCGGCCGCCGGCACCCTCGGCAGCCCCGGACAAGCCCACTACGCCGCCGCCAACACCTACCTCGACGCCCTCGCCCACCACCGCCACACCCACGGCCTCCCCGCCACCGCCCTCGCCTGGGGCTACTGGCAACAAACCACCGGCATGACCAACCACCTCACCACCACCGACCAACACCGGCTAGCACGCACCGGACTCCTCCCCATACCCACCGACCACGCCCACGCCCTACTCGACGCCGCCCTGGCGTCGGGGCAGCCGGCGCTGGTGCCGGTCGCGCTCCACCTGGCCGCCCTGCGCACCGGCCCGGTGCCGGCGATCCTGCGGGGCCTGCTGCCCGAGTCCCGCCGCCCGGTGGCCCCCCAGGTGGCGCTGGCCGATCGGCTCGGCGCACTGGCGGAGCCCGAGCGGCTGCCCTACCTGCTCGGGCTGGTACGCGAGCAGATCGCGACCGTCCTCGGGCACACCGATCCGCAGGCCGTCGAGCCGCAGCGCACGTTCAAGGACCTCGGGTTCGACTCGCTCACCGCGGTCGAACTGCGCAACCGGCTCAACGCCGCCACCGGGCTGCGGCTGCCGGCCACGCTGGTCTTCGACCACCCCACGGCGGACGCCCTGGCCACGTACCTGCTGGCCCGGATCCCGGTGACCGGGGACGGCCGCCCCGGGGACGTGCTCGACGAACTCGCCCGGCTGGACCGGGTGCTGGCCGAGGCCACCCTCGACGAGGCCACCTTCCAGGAGGTGCGGAACCGCCTGCAGCGGAGGTTGGCGCTGCTGGGCAAGCGGTGGGAGGCCGCCGAGGACGGCGATCTGGACGGCCGGATCAACACCGCGTCGACCACGGAGATCTTCGACTTCATCGACCAGGAGCTGGGCCGGAAGGTGGGGTGACGGTGGCGGGGGCGCGCAGCCCCCGTACACGGTCAGGCCCGGGGTGTCGCCACCCCGGGCCTGATGTCGCCGTGCGGGACCTCCGGCTCAGCGGCGCACGGGCGGGTCCGCCCGCCCGGGGTCCTCACCGGAGGTGAGCCGCGTCGAGCCGGTGAGGGCCGCCCAGGCCCGCCGCTCCCGGCGGCTCAGCGGCGGCGCCGGCCGGTAGCCGGGACGGGGGTCGGGCGTGTACCGCCCGCCGTCAGGATCGCGGCGCGGTGCCGGGACGGTCGGGGGCGAGTTCCGCCCGGCCGGGCCCGCGGCGGGAGGAGCCCAGCCGGGCGGCGGGCCGCCGGCCGGTGTGGTCCACCCGTCGGGCGGGCCCGCCACGATGCCGCCGGGCGACGCGAGCGGAACCCAGCCGCTCATCGTCACGGCGAAGTGGGGCAGGGCCGCCCAGTACTCGCGCCACCAGGCGCGCAGCGCCGAAGAGACCCGGTTCGGGCGGCTCACTAGGCACGCTCGCCGGACACCTTGAAGCCGCCGAACTTGCCCGCCTTGACCTTGCCCGACAGCTCGGTGCCGTGCACGGCCAGGTGAAAGGTGACGGTCATCTTCAGGTGCGGCAGCTTGGCCTTGAACTGCAGGGCGTCGCCGTCGACCGTGCCGTCGAAGATCTCCGTCGACAGGTTCTGGCCGGTGTTGACCATCGTGCCGGTCACCGTGCCCGCGTCCTCCACGAGATCGACGGACACCTGCTGGCGACCCATCGGCGACTCGATCACCAGGTTCCACTTACCGTCCACGCTCATCGTGGGCCTCCAATCCGTGCCGGGCGACGGGTTCGACCGGGCGGCGTAGGGGGCCATCGTGCGGGACCGGGCCAAAGGCAGCTTGAAGCGCGCGTTGGGGTCGCGCGGAGGTCAGCCGGACCCGCGGCGGGCGCCCGCCGGGTGGGCCGTGCGGTGCGGCACGGTCGGGGTGGCCACGGGTACGGCGATGGCGGCGAGCACGAGGCCGTGCCGGGCGAGCCACCGGCCGGTGAAGCCGGTGAGCGGGCGGCCGTCGGCCAGGGTCGGCGGCGGCACCAGCAGCCGGGCCCGGAAGGTGCCGGCCGCCTCGATCCTCACGTCGGCCTCCTCGAAGTCCAGCCAGCGCCCGGTCAGCGGGAACCAGGCCTTGTAGACCGACTCCTTGACGCTGAACAGCAGCCGGTCCCAGCACACCGCCGGGTCGTGCCGCAGCAGCTCGGCGACGCGCGCCCGCTCGCCGGGCAGGGAGATCGAGTCGAGCACCCCGGTGGGGAGCGGTTCGTTCGGCTCCGCGTCGATGCCGGCGCTGAGCAGGGTGCCGTCGCGGGCGGCGACGGCGGCCCGGTAGCCGGTGCAGTGGGTGATGCTGCCGACCGTGCCGTCCGGCCAGAGGGGTTCCCGGCGCGTTCCGGCCGGCAGTGCGACGGGGGGTACGCCCAGCTCGGCGAGGGCCCGGCGGGCGAGATGCCGGCCGGTGGTGAACTCCCGGCGCCGCTTCTCCAGCGCGCCGGCCACCAGCGCCTCCTCGGCCGGGAACAGGCGGGCGTCCGGCGGGTCCCCGTACGCCTCGGCCGCGGCGACCCCGGCCGGCAGCAGCTCCCCGATCACCGGACCGGCTCCGGCAGGAGCACCCGGCGCACCGGTCGGGGCGGGGTGGCGCGCCGCCGCCACTCGCGGGGGTAGCCCAGCGAGACCTCCTCGAAGCGCACGCCGTCGTGGACGGTCGTGCGCGGGATGTGCAGGTGGCCGTAGACCACGGCGGCGGCGTGGTGACGCAGGTGCCAGTCGGCGGTCAGCTCGGTGCCGCACCACTGCGCGAACTCGGGATAGCGCAGGATCCGGGTCGGTTCCCGGACCAGCGGGAAGTGGTTGATCAGCACGGTCGGGACGGCGGGGTCCAGCGCGGCCAGCCGGCGTCCGGTCTCGGCCACCCGGGCCCAGCACCAGGCCTCCCGGCTCGGGTACGGGTCGGGGTGCAGCAGCATCTCGTCGGTGCAGACCACACCGGCGGCGTACGCCCGCTCCAGCGAGTCGGCCTTCGTCGTGGCGCCCGGGGCGCGGAACGAGTAGTCGTAGAGCAGGAAGAGCGGCACGAGGGCCACCGGGCCGCCCGCACCGGTCCAGATCAGGTAGTCGTCCTCCGGGGTGCGGATGCCCAGCTCGCGGCAGAGCCGCACCAGCTCCCGGTAGCGCGCCTCGCCGCGCAACTGCACCGGGTCCTCCCGGGGCGTCCACAGCTCGTGGTTGCCCGGCGCCCAGACCACCGTGGCGAACCGGCTGCTGAGCAGGGTGAGCGCCCACTCGACGTCGCCGAAGAGCTCGCCGACGTCGCCGGCGACGATCAGGCAGTCGTCGTCCGTCTCCGGACGCAGGCCGGCCACCACGTCGCGATTCTCCTGGTACGCGACGTGCAGGTCGCTGACCGCGAGCAGGTTGCCGGTGCGGGGTCGCCCCACGTCGTTCACCTCCCGGTGCTGTGGTGGGTCCCGACGCTAGTGACGGGGGTGCGACGCGCCAACCCCCTAGTCGCCCCTAACCGGCGCGGGGTCCCGCAGCAGCGTCTTCTGCACCTTGCCGAGCGCGTTGCGCGGCAGCCGGTCGACCAGGTGCACCCGGCGGGGTCGCTTGTGCACGGACAGGTGCCGGGCGACGAAGTCGATGAGCTGCTGCGGCTCGGCCCCGTCGGCCACCACGTACGCGGTGATCTCCTCGCCCAGGTCGGGGTGCGGGGCGCCGACCACGGCGGCCTCGGTGACCGCCGGGTGGGCCAGCAGCGCGTCCTCGACCTCGCCGGCGCCGACCCGGTAGCCGCCGGTCTTGATCAGGTCGATCGAGGCGCGCCCGACGATCCGGTGCCAGCCGTCGGGCCCGATCACCGCGATGTCGCCGGTGTCGAACCAGCCGTCCGGCATGGGCACCGGCTCGCGGTTGAGGTAGCCGCTGAACAGGGTCGGCCCGCGGACCTGGAGGCGGCCGATGGAGCTGCCGTCGGCCGGCACGGGCGTGCCCGCGTCGTCCACCAGGCGGGTCCGCACGCCGGACAGCGGCAGCCCGACCTGGCCCGCGCGGCGGTCGCCCGCGGCGCGTCCGCTGACGGTGATCAGCGTCTCGGTCATCCCGTACCGCTCCAGCGGCGGCTGGCCGCACCAGGCGGCGAGGCGGTGGAAGACCGGCACCGGCAGGGCGGCGCTGCCGGACACCAGCAGGCGGGCCGGGCGCAGCGCCCGGGCGGCGGCGGGGTCGGCGGCGATCCGGGACCACACGGTGGGGACGCCGAAGTAGAGCGAGCCGCCGGCTGCCGCGTACGCCTGCGGGGTGGGCCGCCCGGTGTGCACGAGCCGGCAGCCGATGCGCAGCGGGCCGAGCAGGCCCAGCACCAGACCGTGCACGTGGAACAGGGGCAGCCCGTGGACCAGCACGTCGTCGGCGGTCCACCGCCAGGCTTCGGCGAGGGCGTCGAGGCCGGCCGCGACGGCGGCGTGCGGGATCACCGCGCCCTTGGGCGCGCCGGTGGTGCCGCTGGTGTAGAGGATCAGGGCGGGCTGCTGCGGGCCGGGCGGCGCCCAGTCGACGTCGGCCCGGCCAGCCCGCTCGATGGGCAGCCCCGGCGGCTCGCCGTCGGCGGCCGGCTCCCGGTCGCCGGTGAGCAGCAGCGCCGCGCCGGAGTCGCGGAGGATGTGCCCCCGCTCGGCGGGGCCCGCGTCCGGCGGCACCGGGACGACCGGCACGCCGGCCAGCAGCCCGGCGACCACCGCGACGGCGGTGGTCACGGTGGGCTCCGCCCGGACCGCCACGGCCGGTGCGCCGCGGATGTCCCGGGCCACCGACCCGGCCCAGCCGAGCAGCTCCTGCCGGGACAGGTCCCGGCCGCGCAGGCGCAGCGCGGCCGGGTGGTCGGCGCCGGCGTGCAGGGCGTCGAGCAGCATGCGGATCAGGCTCCCTGGACGGCGGGCGCGGCGGGTCCACGCGCCACGGACGACACGCTACTCGGCGACCCGGGTGCGGCGGGTCCAGCGGAACACCACCGGCTCGCCGTCGGCCGGGACGACACCGTCGTGCTCGAAGTGCTCGTAGCCGCCGTTGTGCGCGAGCTTGACCTTCTGGTCGGTGGGGGCGAGCCGCTGCGACCGCCACTCCGGCGGCAGGTGCCGCGGTCCGCCCTCGAGGACGACGTCGATGAGCCGGGCTGCCTCCGCCGCCCGGCCGATGGGGTCGAGACCGTCGTACGGGGCGGGACAGGTGCTGGTGGGCTGCGAAATGTCAGTCATCACGAGAACCTTTCACCTCAATGTCGCCGCACCGCATTCGGCGGCGTCGGCGGCAATTCGCCGAATGTGTGGACCGGTGACGTGGACGTGTTTTCCCGGACGGGGACGAACCTCGAACGACGGTGGTCGAGCCACGGGTAACGCGTGGTCAGCGGGCTGTCGGCGGCGGGGCGGACCGGATTCGTCCGACCCCGACCAGGGCTCAAGTTAGCCAGATCACACAGCCCCGCCAACCCTTATCCGCACCCCTACCGGAAATGCTGGTCGGTCGATGGCCGCGCATTGCCGCGGCTTTAGTCCGCCGCCTCATGCTGGCGCGGGTGCGGCGACTGTCCGACCACATTTCCGGCGTCGATCGCCGCGTCCGCCGCGCTGAAGCTGAGGAGTGCGCATGACCGTCACCGTCGTGTCCCCCGCCGTCGGCGTCGAGGCGACCACCGATCCGCGGCATCCCCTGGTCCGGCTCGGCCAACTGTTCGACCCGGGCACCATGTCGGTGTTCCGACCCGCCGACGAGGCCGGGGTCGCCGTGGCGACCGGCCGGATCGCGGGCGCCCGTGCGGTGGCGTACTGCACCGACGCCACCCGGATGGGGGGCGCGCTGGGGGCGCGCGGGGCCCGCAACATCGTCGAGGCGATCCACCTGGCCCTGCACCGGGGTTGCCCGGTCGTCGGGCTGTGGCACTCCGGGGGCGCGAAGCTCGCCGACGGCATCGAGTCGATGGACGGCGTCGGGCAGATGTTCGCCGCGATGATCCGCGCCTCGGGCCGGGTCCCGCAGCTCTCCGTCGTCCTCGGTCCCGCGGCCGGCGCGGCCGCGTACGGGCCGGCCCTGACCGACCTGGTCATCCTCTCCGCGACCAACGGCCGGCTCTTCGTCACCGGGCCGGACGTGGTCCGCCGGGTGACCGGCGAACAGGTCGACATGGAGACCCTCGGCGGCGCCGGGACGCACAGCCGGTCGTCCGGGGTGGCCCACGTCATCGCCGACTCCGAGGCCGACGCCTACCAGCGGGCCCGCCGGTTCACCGCGCTCCTCGCGCATCCCGGCGTCGTCGACCCCACCGCCGTCGCCGAGCCACGCGACCTGCGGGCGTTGCTGCCCGAGACGGCCCGCCGGGCGTACGACGTGCGGCCGCTGGTCCGCGCCATCGTCGACCGGGACTTCGAAGAGTCGCAGCCCCGGTGGGCGCGCAACATCGTGACCGGGCTCGGCCGGCTGGGCGGGCGGGCCATCGGCGTCATCGCCAACAACCCGCTTTACAAGGGTGGCTGCCTGGACTCGCTGTCGGCCGAGAAGGCGTCACGGTTCGTGCGGATGTGCGACTCGTTCGGGGTGCCGCTGCTGGTGATCGTCGACGTGCCGGGCTACCTCCCCGGGGTGGGCCAGGAGAGCGGCGGGGTGGTCCGGCGCGGCGCGAAGCTGCTGCACGCCTTCGGCGAGGCGGTGGTGCCCCGGGTCACGCTGATCACCCGCAAGTCGTACGGCGGCGCGTACATCGCCATGAACTCCCGCTCGCTCGGCGCCAGCGCGGTGCTGGCCTGGCCCGACGCCGAGGTGGCGGTGATGGGCGCGCAGGCGGCGGTGGAGGTCCTGCACCGCCGGGCGCTCGCCGCGGCCTCCGACGAGGAACGGCCGGCCCTGCTGACCCGGCTGGTCGCCGCCCACGAGGTCGAGGCGGGCGGGCTGGACCGGGGGCTGTCGCTCGGTGTGGTCGACGAGATCATCGAGCCGGCGGACACCCGGCGCCGGGTGGCGGAGGCGATCGCGGCCGCGCCGGCCCGTCGCGGCCACCACGGCAACATCCCGCTGTGAGGCGACGGCTCCCGCCGCCCGGCCGGGCGGCGGGAGCCGTCCCCGTCAGGGCAGGGAGACGCCGCCGTCCACGTTGAGCAGGTTTCCCGTGATCCAGGAGCCGGCGGGCGAGGCGAGGAAGACCACCGCGGCGGCCACGTCGTCCGCGGTGCCGAGCCGGCGCAGCGGCAGGGTGTCGCGCATGTTGCCGAACACGTCGGCGCTCTCCTGCGACGACATGCCCATCATGTTCACGGCCACGCCCTCGGTGGGGATCGGGCCGGGGCCGATGGCGTTGACCCGGATGCCGTGCGGCCCCCACTCCCGCGCCCAGGAGCGGGTCAGCGAGAGGATGGCCGACTTCGCCGCCCCGGCCGGCGAGTAGAGCGGGAAGCCCCGCTCCGGGTCCGGCATCAGGATCGAGACGATGGAACCGCCGCCGGCGGCGATCATGTCGCGGACGAATGCCTGGCTGACGTGGAACGTGCCGAAGAGATCGATGTCCACCACGGTGCGGAAGCCCCGCGCGCTGACCTTCTCGGCCGCCATCCGGAAGTTGCCGGCCGCGTTGTTCACCACCAGGGACACCGGGCCCAGCTGATCGCGGACGCCGCGGGCCAGGGCCCGCACGGCCCCCTCCTCGCGTACGTCGCAGGGCACCGCCACGCAGGTGCCGCCGGTGTCGACCTTGAGCGCCTCGGCCGCCGCGGCGAGCCGTTCGGCGTTGCGGGAGGCGATCGCCACCGTGGCGCCGTGGCGAAGCAGGGCCCGGCTGATGCCGTACCCGATGCCGGTGCCGCCGCCGGTCACCACCGCGACCTGGCCGGCCAGCGCGTCCGGCGCGAAGACCTGTCGTTCCGTCACGTCAACCCCTTCCTCGGTCCGGGCGTGCGGCCGCGGACCAGCTCCACATCTGGGTGCGCCGGCGGCTCACAGCCCGACCAGCGCGGACACCACCTCGGCCGGGCTGGGCTGCGCGACGATCTCCGCGTGCAGCCGGGCGGCCGCGCCCGCCCAACCCGGATCGGCGAGCACCGTGGAGACCGCCGTGGCGATGTCGTCCACCGTGGTCCCGTCGGCCTTCAGGGCGATGCCGGCGCCGGTGGCGGCGAGCCGCTCGGCGTTGAAGGTCTGGTCGGGCACCGGGGTGACCATCACCTGCGGCACGGCGCAGGCCGCGGCGGTGAGCATGGTGCCGGCGCCGGCGTGGTGCACCGCCGCGGCGCAGCCGGGCAGGATGAGGTGCAGCGGCGTCTCGGTCAGCAGCCGGACCCCGGGGCCCGGGTCGCCGAGCGCCGCCCGGTCGGACTCCTTCACCGTGGCCACGACCTCGACGTCGAGCCGGCGCAGCGCGGTGATGATCTCCGGGACCTGGAAGCCGTCGGCGCCGACCGCGAGGGTGTTCGACATGCTCCACGACACGCACACCCGGGGTCGACCGGCCGGCTCGGCCAGCCCGGACGGCACGGCGCCCGAGCCGTTGTACGGCACGTAGCGCACGGGGATCCGGTCCGGCACGCCGACGCTCTGCAGGCTCGCCGGGCAGGGGTCCACGGTGGCCGCCGCGTACCGGGTCCGCTCGGTTACGCCCAGCCGGGCGTAGAGGGCGCGCAGGTCCGTGGGCCAGTCGGCCGGGTCGGAGCCGAGCCCCGGGAAGTGGTCGAGCCCCGGCATGTACGGGCCCCACAGGTGGTGCACGAGCGGGCAGCCGGCCGCCGCGGCGGCCACCGGCCCGACCAGCGTCACCGGGTCGGTCACCACCAGGTCGGGGCGCCAGCGACGGGCCAGGTCGACCACCTCGTCGGCCATCGCCGTCGCGGCGGCCACGTGCGGGGTGTACTGGAGGTTGCGGAAGTCGCGGAGCACCTCGGGGGGCAGCGCGCGCATGCCCTCCACGCTGGCCGGCATCCGGCCCCGGGCCTGGCGGATCCGGTCGTTGAGCCCGGCCACGCCGGCCATCAGGTCGTAGCCGGCACCGACCGGCGCCACGACCAGCCCGGAGCGCAGCACCGGCTCCACCACCGGCGGCTGCCCGGCCACCCGCACCTCGTGGCCGGCGGCGCGGAACGCCCAGGCCAGCGGGACCATCGGGTAGTAGTGGCTGGACCAGCCCATGGGGATGAACAGGACTCGCACGGGTACCTCCTCGGTGGGGCGACCGGTCAGGCCGACCGGCTCAGGGCGAGGTGCCGATCGATGACGTCCCGGTAGTAGTGCGGGCCGAACCCGGCCAGGTCCGGCACCAGCCGGCGCAGCTTCGCCAGCGACACCTGGTATCGCTGGTGGCCGTCGACGAAGCGCCGTTGGGCGACCACGCCGAGCCGCCGTTCCAGGTGGTCGATGATGTCCTCCACCGGCACCGCCCGGCCGGAGGCCACGTTGACCACCTGGCCGTCCACCCGCGCGTCGAGCAGGCGGTCGAGGATGCGCACCACGTCGTCCAACGCGATGAGGTCCCGGTACGCGCCCCGGAAGACGTCGACCTGCCCGGCGAGGACCGCCCGGGTCAGGACCGGCAGCAGCTGGTGGTCGGGCTGGCCGGGGCCCACCACGTAGCCGAGGCGGACGATCAGGTGGCGCACCCCCGAATCGCGCACCAGCCGTTCCAGGCCGACCTTGTGCCGGCCGTACGCGGAGCGCGGGGTGACCGGCTCGTCCTCGCGGCCACGGCAGCCGGGTGCCCCGTACACGTCGGCCGCGGCCGAGGAGAGGTAGACCAGCAGCCGGCCGTCGCGGCGGCACCGCCCGGCGACCTCGGCCACCCGGCACCGGTCGCGGCGGTACTCGTCGTCGGCGGCCGTGCGGGTGCTGGAGACGCCGGCGGCCAGGACCGTCACGTCGGGGTACGCGTCGGCCAGGCGGGCGAGGCCGCGGCCGAGGAAGCCCCGTCCCACCACCTCCATGCCCGTCCGCCCCTCGCCCGTTGGCCGCGTGTCGCCGTCGAGCCGACCATCGGGAGCTGAAGGATCCACAAAGCGGACCCAACCGCCCTCGTCGCCGCCGGGCGGCCAGCCAGGAGGGGCGGGCGGGTCACCGTGGCGCCGATCCGCCGTTCCGCGGCGGCCATCGACGGGTATTGCGGTGGAAACACGCGGCGGGCAAACTTCACTCGGCACTGTCGCGCGGTCACTCTTCGGAGCCGTCGCGGGGGAACAACGACGGGTCGACCGGGGGCGTTCGACGATGACCTTGATCGAGCGGACCGACGAGATGAACTCGCTGATCGGCGAGCTGTGCAGCACGACGGGAGGTGACGGGCGGGTCGTCCTGGTGAGCGGACCGACTGCCGTGGGCAAGACGGAGCTGGTGCAGGCCTTCGCCCGCGCCGCCGGTGAACGCGGCGCGGTGCTGCTCTCGGCCACCGCCACGCGCGGCCACCGGGACCGCCCGCTGGGGCTGGTCGCCCAGCTCATGCGGCAGGCCGAGCCGCACTCGGCGCAACTGCGGCAGCTCACCGAGAACGCGGTGCTGACCGCGACGCTGCACATGCACGGCGCCGACGACGCGCACCACGTCCGTCCGGCGGTCCTGCACGGGCTCTGGACCGAACTCGCCACCCTGGCCCGGGCCCGGCCGATCGTCGTCGTGGTCGACGACCTCCAGTACGCCGACGTTCCGTCGCTGACCACCCTGTTGTTCCTGGCTCGCCGGGCCAGCACCGGCCGGGTGATGCTGGTGTTCACGCTCTCGGCCGACGCCGATCCGGGGCGGTCCGCACTCCGCGGTGAGCTGCTGCGGCTGCCGCACTGCCGGCGGCTCCGGCTCGCCCCGCTGTCCCCTGCCGGTCTGGCTGCCCTGCTCGGCGAGGTGTCGGGTGTGCGGGAGCCGCCGGCGGTGGCCGCCGAGGCGCACGCGCTCACCGGTGGCAACCCGCTGCTGGCCCGCGGTCTGCTGGTGGACAACCGGCGCCTCGGCGCGGAGGCGGGGCCCGGGCTGGTGGTGGGTGACGGGTTCACCCGCGCGGTGGTGTCCTGCCTGCACCGCACCGACGGGATCGTCCGCCGGGTGGGCCAGGGCGTGGCGCTGCTCGGCGACGACGGCGACCCGGCGCTGGTCGCCGACCTGCTGGACGTGCATCCCGTGCTGGTCGACGAGGCGATGACCGCGTTGCGCGCCGCCGGCCTGCTCGGCCCCGGCGGCTTCCGGCACCCCCGCGCCCGGGCCGCCGTCCTGGAGACGCTCGACCCCGACGACCTGGTGAACCTGCACGCCCGCGCCGCCGTCCTGCGGCACCGGCAGGGCGGCCCGCCGCTGGCCGTCGCGCGGCACCTGGTCGCCGCCGGCCATCCGAGCGCGGGATGGACCATCGGGGTGCTCACCGACGGCGCCGAGCAGGCCCTCGCGCAGGGCGAGCTGGACCTGGCGTTGAGTTGCCTGCGCCTGGCCGACGACCAGTGCTCGGACGCGCGGCAGCGGGCCGCCATCCGCACCACGCTGGCCGCGATCGAGTGGCGGATCGACCCGGGCACCGCCAGCCGGCACCTGCCGGACCTGGTCGACGCGCTGCGGCAGGGCCTCATCAGCGGGCGGCACGAGGCCATCGTCATCGAGTTCCTGCTCTGGTCCGGCCAGATCGACACCGCACGGGCGGCGCTGACCCGGCTCGTGGAGCGGCCCGGGCCGCCCACCGGCGAGGCGGCGGTCACCATCGCGGCGCTCCGCCCGTGGCTCGGCCACGCCTTCCCGGAGCTGGGGCAGCTGCTGGAGAGCCGCCAGCCGCGTTCCGCCGCGTTGCGCCCGCCGCGCGTCCTCGCCGACCCGACCCTGCACGGCGTGGACGCTCTGGCCGGGGCGGCGCCCCGCGGCGACGACGTGGCCAGGTCCGAGCAGCTGCTGGCCAAGTGCGACCCGGACGAGCTGACCCTCGGCACGATCGTGACCTCGCTGGCCGCCCTGATGTACGCCGACGAGCTGGAGAAGGCCGGGTCGTGGTGCGACCGCCTGCTCCGTGCCCTCGACGGCCGACGGGCGCCCATGTGGCAGGCCCTGCTCACCGCGATGCGGGCCGGCATCGTGGGCCGGCAGGGCGACCTGCGGGAGTCGCAGCGGCAGGCCCGCGACGCGTTGAAGCTGCTCCCGGCCGCCAGTTGGGGCGTCGCGCTGGCCATCCCCATCGCCACGTTGATCCTGACCGCGGTGGGGCTGGGCAACCTGGAGGACGCGGCCGCGTGCCTCGGCGTGGCCATGCCGCCGGGGCTGTTCCAGACCTCGTTCGGCCTGACCTACCTGCACGCCCGGGGGCGCTACCACCTGGCCGCGCGGGACTTCCCGGCCGCCCTGGCGGACTTCGAGCGGTGCGGCGAGATGCTGCGCCGGTGGAATCGGGACCAACCGGCGATGCTGCCGTGGCGCAGCGACGCCGCCCTGGCCCTGCTGGCGCTCGACCGCCCCGAGCGGGCCCGGGAGCTGCTGCGCGAGCAGTTGGACCTGCTCGCGCCCGGGCAGCACCGGGCGCGGGGGCTGACCCTGCGGGTGCTGGCGGGCACCGTCGCGCCGGCCGAGCGGCCCGCCCTGCTCCACGACGCGCTGACCCATTTCGAGGCGTGCAGTGACCGGCTGAACCTGGCCCTGGTCTTCGCCGACATCAGCCGAACCCAGGAGCTGCTCGGCGCCCGGCCGCAGGCCGAGGCCGCCGCCCGCCAGGCGCAGCTCTGGGCGCGCGAGTGCGGTGCGGAGGCCAGCGTACGGAGGCTGCTGCCGGCGACGGTGCGGGTGGACGTGACCGAGGAGGCGCTGCCGACCGTGCCGGACGAATGGGTCACCGACCTGAGCGACGCGGAACGGCGCGTCGCCGGCCTGGCCGCGTCCGGGCACACCAACCGGGAGATCGCCGACCAGCTCTTCGTCACGATCAGCACCGTGGAGCAGCACCTCACCCGGGTCTACCGCAAGCTCAACGTCCGGCGCCGCACCGACCTGCCGTGGGAGCTGCAGACCGAGGGCGGTCGGCGGGGGTGAGCGGGGCGGTCCGGTTCGGCCGGCCCGGCCCGCCGCACCGGGGCGGTCCAGTTCAGCCGGCCCGGCGCGCCGCACCAGGGCGGTCTAGTTCGGCCGGCCCGGCCCGGTGCGCCGCAGCGCCGCCCGGGTGAGCGCGTCGAGACCGTCGATCCGGGCGTCGTCCCAGCGGCGCCGGACACCGTCGACGGCGCTGCCGCAGTCCGTGGCGGGCACCGGGTCCCGGTCGTCGCGGACGAGCAGGGCCAGGTATTCCTGCGCGGTGCGGCCGGGCGGCAGCCCGAGCGACGCAGCCGTCGGCTGACCGGCTGGCGGGCGCAGCCCGTGGTCGGCCAGATCCTCGTTCACCTCGACGTCGGCGGCCACGCGCCAGCGGCGCCCGAGCCGCACATCGGTGCCGGCGGCCGGGCCGGACCGCAGGGGCGACCGGGTGGCGTGCCCGCGCAGCAGGTGGCCCACCTGGTGGAGCAGCCACCACCCGAGTTCCTCGACCGGGGTGAGCAGGACGGTCACCGGGTCGACGTACGCGACCCAGCGGGGATCAGCCGGGAAGGCCGTCGGGCGCGGATCCTGGACGGCGCTGCCGGTCCCGACGTCGGGCGCCGGGCACACCGCGGTGATCACGGCCAGGACGGCGCTCGCCGCCGACGGCAGCCGGCGCACCGCCCAGAGCCGACCGGCGGCCAGCCGCGCCATCACCTCGTCCAGTTCGACCGGGCCCGGCCTCACGACCCGTGCCCTGGGCGGAGCGCTCCATCCACACCGGTCGTCCGGGCCGGGCCCGCCCACCGGATGCGTCCGTCCCACCGGGCGCGGATGTCGGCCATGCCAGTCCTCCCCTGTTCCCACGCGGCCACACCCCGCCGGTCGCGGCCCGGGCGGTGTCGACCCGCTCGCGGAGACGGTGGTGACCGGCGCGCCGGTCGGGGGCGTTGCCGGACATCCCGTCGTGGTGCGCACGGGAGGGCCGGCGGTGCCAGCTCGGTGGGAGGGACTCCTTCCGACCGCGGGAATCGTGGCCGGGCAGTTCCCCACCAGGTCCGCAGGCGCAACCGCGCACCGTCAGTCGACCATTCGACACGGCGCTGGATGGTCCCGATTGCGCGGCCGCCCCATTTGCCACGCCTCGGCGTTTACTGCGGACGAAGACCGTGAATTCATAGTTTGGCTGACGTACTAAGGGCCGAACGTACGAATTGCCGCCATGCGGTCAGCCTATGGCGAATTTGTGGGCTCGTCAACAAGTACTGACTACCGCAAAGTAGCGGTGCGGACACCCTGCGAGGTGCCGCCGCCGGCCGTCGAGGGTGGACCCGCAGCGGCCCGTTTGGGGCGGCTTTGGCGAGCCGGGCCACCATCGGCTGGCCGACGTCGACCGACAGGGAAGGAGGCGGTCCGGTGACCGACCTCGACTCGTCGTGGATCCCGGGCGGGGCGTGGCCGCTCCCCCGGGGCGGAACGGAGCGGACATGCTGACCCCGTACCTGCTGCGGGCCCCCACCCCCACGGCCGACGGGCTGCGGCTGTTCTGTTTCCACCACGCCGGCGGCTCGGCCGCCGCGTTCGCCACCTGGCAGCGCGGGCTCGGCCCCCGGGCGGAGGTGCTGCCCGTGCAGCTGCCGGGCCGCGAGGGACGGCTGTCCGAGCCCCGGGCCACCGACATGACCAGGCTGGTCGACGAGCTGGTACGCGAGCTGGGGGACCATTTCCGCCCGCCGTTCGCGTTCTACGGGCACAGCATGGGTGCCCTGCTGGCGTACGCCGTCGCCCAGCGGCTGCGCGACCGGGGCGCCGCGCTGCCGACGCTGCTCGCGGTCGGGGCCTATCCCGCCCCCGACCGCCCCGGACTGATGACGGACGTGCCCCGGATGGCGGCGGACGATCTCGCCGCGCTGCTGGTCCGCATCGGCGGCATGTCGGAGATGCTGCTCGACTACCCCGAGTGGCGCGACGCCGCGATCGACCTGGTCCGCGACGACCTGCGGGTGTGCCACAGCTACCGGCACGTCCCGGACGCACCGCTGCCCACGCCGATCACCGCGTTCGTCGGCGACCGGGACCCCTTGATGACGCCCGCCGAGGCCATGCCGTGGGCCGGGCACACCACGAGCGGGTTCGAGCTCCAGCCGATCCCCGGCGGTCACTTCTTCCTGCGCGACTCGGCCCCGGTGCTGCTCGGCGCCCTGCGCCGGTCGCTGGCCGCGGCCGGCGCCCGGCAGGGCGTCGCCCACGCCGCACCCGGCGAGGGGGACTGACCACCCGGCCGACGCCTGCCCGGCGCCGCGAAACGAAGCGTGTCCACTGTAGAGGCAAAGGTCCACTCGCCCGCCGATTTGTCGTCCACATACTGGGCAGCGACAACAATCCGACGTCGGTTGCCCGCCAACTGGCGCGGTGGCAAAATGATCGCCCTGGGGAGGAATTGTTTTGCCGCCCGCAGTTCAGTCGCATTCACCGAGCTGCGGATCGCTTCATGGTGTCCGGAATTGCGCCGCAGAGGGGGAGGTGAATAACGCCTTCCGGGGGGCGCCGCCTCCCGGCGGCTGAGCACCCGTGCCGGCCGAACCGTTCCCCCCGCCTGAGCGGAACCTGGGGGCTGCCGTGGGGCTGGTGGAACGGGACGAGGTGCTGTCGCGGCTGCGGGCGGCGCTGCGGGACACGCTGGCCGGCCACGGCCGGCAGGTGGTCGCCGTCGGCGCGGCGGCCACCGGGAAGACGGCGCTGCTGTCCGCGCTGGCCGCGCAGTCCCGGGCCGCCGGCGCCACCGTCCTGCTCGCCACCGGTTCGCGGCGCGAGGCCGGACTCCCCTACGGCGTCATCCGGCAGCTGCTCGCGAGCGGCGCGGAGGACCCGGCACTCGCCTCCGCCGCCCGCTTCCTGGACGGCACCATCGCCCTCGGCACCATGTCCGGTCCGCCCGAGCGGGCCGACCCGTCGCTGGTCGACCGGATCTGCGCCGAGGTGCTGCGCGCCGCGCGGTCCACCCCGCTGGTGATCGCCGCCGACGACGTGGACCACGCCGACCTCGCCTCCGTGCACTGCCTGGTCGAGCTGGGGCGCCGGCTCGAGGACCACCGGATCCTGCTGTTCCTCGCCGCCTCGCCCGGCGCCGGCGGGGCGTACGCGCCCCTGATCGACGCGCCGGGCCGGCAGCTGCTGCCGCTCGAACCGCTCTCCGTCGACGGGGTCGCCACACTGCTGGCGCAGCACACCGACGGGCTGATCGACGCGGCCCTGGCCACCGACCACCACGCCGTCAGCGGGGGCAATCCCCTGCTGGTCAAGGCCCTCGTCGAGGACGCCCGCAACAGCCCAGGCGGCCGGCCCGGGTCGGTCGTCGTGGGGGACGCCTTCACCGAGGCCGTGCTCGACTGCCTCTACCAGGGCACGCCGACCACGCTGCGGGTGGCGCGGGCGCTCGCCGTGCTGGGTGACGCGAGCCGACCCACCACGCTGAGCTGGCTGGCCGACGCCGACGCCGACTCGACCCGGTCCGCGCTGGACCTGCTCACCGCGTCCGGGCTGCTGCGGGAGGGCCGGTTCCGCCACCCAGCCGCCCGGGAGGTGGTGCTGCGTCACCTCATCGCCGAGGAGGGGCCGGAGCAGCACCGGCGGGCGGCCGAGCTGCTGCACCGGGAGGGCGCGGCTCCGGCCGAGGTGGCCCGGCAGCTGGTCGCCGCCGGCACGCCCCCGGAGGACTGGGCGGTGCCGGTGCTCCGCGAGGCCGCCCGGCAGGCGGTGGTGGACGGCGACCTGCACGGCGCCATCGACCTGCTGGAGCTGGCCCACACCGGCGCCACCGAGGCGGGCGACCGGATCGGGCTCAAGGTGCTGATGAGCAGCGTCGAGTGGCAGCTCGACCCGTCCCTCGCCGCCCGGCACCTGGAGGGGCTGGCGGCGATGGCCCGGGACGGCGGGTTCGGGCCCCGGGCCGGGGTGGCCACCGCCCAGCAGCTGCTCTGGCACGGCTGGGTGGACGAGGCCATGGAGGTGCTGCGGCACGCCCGGTTCACCGTCGACGACCCGCGCACGGCCCGCCTGCTGTCGCGGTCCCGCAACCTCCTGGCGTACGCGTACCCGGCGGTCGGGCGGCGGCTGCGCACGCTGCTCGGCGACCCCTGTGCGGCGCCGGCGCCGCACGCCGCCCCGGACGGCGACCCGGCGGAGCTGCTCCTCGCCGCCGTCGACGGGGTGACCGGCCGGCACCGGCAGCTCGAACGGCTGCTCGAACAGCGCTACGACCGGCTGAACCCGGTGGACCTCACGGCGGCGCTGATCGCGCTGGTGTGCGACGACCGGGCCGACCGGGCGGCCCGGTGGGCCGCACGGCTGGCCGCCGGACGGGGCAGGCGGTTCCCGCCGACCTGGCAGGCGATCCTGGCGGCCCTGCACGGCGAGGCGGCCCGCCGGCAGGGTGACCTGCGGGTCGCCGCCGCCGAGACCGAGCGGGCGCTGGCGTTGGTCGACCGGGACGGTTGGGGGGTGGCGGTCGGCGGGCCGGTCTCCACCCGGGTGTTGACGCTGGTGTCCACGGGGCACCTGGACGAGGCCGCTCAGGTGGTCAACCAGCCGCTGCCCCCGGCGACCTTCCAGACCCCGTTCGGCCTGCACTTCCTGCACGCCCGGGGCCGCTACTACGCCGCCACCCAACGCCCCGACGCCGCACTGGTCGACTTCCACACGTGCGGGGAGCTGATGCGCGTCTGGGAGGTCGACCTGCCCGCCCTGGTCCCCTGGCGCACCGAGGCGGCCCGGGTCTACCTCTCGCTGGGCCGCACCGCCGAGGCGGCGCGGCTCGCCGACGAGCAGATGCGGATGGTCGGCGACCGGCGCAGCCGCAGCCGCGGGCTCACCCTGCTGGTCGCCGCGGCCGTCAGCCCGCTGCCGGAGCGGCTGCCGCTGCTGCGCGAGGCGGTGGACATCCTGGAGGAGGCCGGCGACCGCCTCGCCCTGGTGCGGGCCCTCAACGACGAGGCCGCGGCGCACCACGCGGTCGGCAACACCATCCAGGGCCGGATGTCGACCCGGCGCGCCCGGCAGGTGGCCGAGCAGGGCGGGTTCCCCGGTTCCGGACGGCGGACCCACGACGACGGCGGCGGCACCGCCACGCTCCGCGTCGACGCCGAGCAGGTCGCCGCGCTGAGCGAGGCGGAACGCCGCGTCGCCACCCTGGCCGCCCAGGGCCTGACCAACCGGGAGATCGCCGACCAGCTGTCCGTCACCGTCAGCACCGTGGAGCAGCACCTCACCCGGGTCTATCGCAAGCTGCGGGTCCGGCGGCGGGCCGACCTGCCGTACCGGCTGGGCGCGGCCTCCTCGGGACCGTCCTGACCGGACCCGCGCGTCATCGGTGGTAGCTGAGGGCCTCGATCAGGGTCAGGAGTGGGGCGGTGCCAGGCGCGGGCCGCGATAGGGCAGGGTGGCGCTGTAGACACGTTGGTGGTGGTGCTGCCGAACGCGGCGAGTTCGTTGACGACCTGTTCGAGGTGCGCCATCGAGGTCGCGGCCACCTTCAGCACGTAACAGTCGTCTCCGGTGGTGCGCAGGCACTCCAGGATCTCCGGCCGGCGCTCCAGCAGCTTGTGCAGCGGGTCGTGCCGGCTGCCGGGATACTTCAGCCGGACCACCGCGAGCACGGCGAAGCCCGCCTTGGGCAGGTCGACCTCGGCGCGGTAACCGGTGATCACACCGGTCGCCTCCAGCCGCCTCACCCGTTCGGTGGTGGCCGATGCGCTCAGCTTGACCCGGCGGCTCAGCTCGGTGATGGACAGGCGGCCGTCGCCCTGCAGCTCGGTCAGGATGGACCAATCGATGGCATCAAGATCCTCGGCCATGGGGCCAACCTACCGGCGGATTCACGGCGCAGACCAGCCAAGGCCGGGAAGACGTTGTTCACAGCCCGCACCCGCCGTGACTAGCGTGGGAGCCGTGCAAATTGGCGTGAACGTACCGAACTTCGGCCCGGGTACTGACCCCGAGGTGCTGCGACAGTGGGCACAGACGGTCGAGGGCCTCGGCTTCGATCTGCTGATGGTCTCCGATCACATCGCGGTGACCCCGGACGTCGCCGAGCAGTATCCGGCGCCGTTCTACGAGCCGTTCACCACGCTGTCCTGGCTGGCCGGGGTGACCCGCCGGGTCCGGCTGGGCACCACGGTGCTCATCGTCCCGTACCGGCACCCACTGCTCACCGCCCGGATGGCTGCGAACCTCAACCGACTCAGCGGCGGCCGGCTCGTCCTCGGTGTCGGTGTCGGCTGGGCCCGGCAGGAGTTCGAGGCGCTCGCCGTGCCGTTCCGGCGGCGCGGCGCGCTGACCGACGAGTACCTGCATGCCATGCGCGACGCTTGGCGGAACACCGACGACTACGACACGGCGGCGATCCCGATCTGGGTCGGCGGCAACAGCGACGCCGGCATCCGTCGCGCGGTGCTGCTCGGTGACGCCTGGCACCCGCTGCGGGTCACGGCCGGATGGCTCGCGGACGCAGCCGGGCGGCTGAAGGCCACCGCCGAGGAACTGGGCCGCCCGGCGCCCGCGCTGACGCCGCGTATCAAGCTCCAGGAGACCCGGGAAGCGGTCACCGCCCCGGACCGGCTCGCCGGTGTCGGCACCATCGACCAGATCATCGCCGACCTCGACCAGATCCGTCTGCTCGGCGCGCAGACGGTGGTGCTCGACCCGTTCAACGGCGATCTGGCCGAGATCCGTCAGCCCGAACGCGCCTGGCAGACCCTTGCGGCCGTGGCCGCGTACCACAAAACCCAGGAGGACCGATGACCCCCGACGACGAGAAGCTTCTCCGCCGTGCCGTGGAACTCGCCAACAGCGCCGGGGCGTCCGGCGAACGGCCGTTCGGCTCGTTGCTGGCCGGTGCTGACGGCACCGTCCTGATCGAGGACCACAACACCGTGGTCTCCGACTCGGACATCACCGCTCATCCGGAACTCAAGTTGGCCCGCTGGGCCGCTCGGGAACTCGCCCCCGACGTGGCCGCACGGACCACCATGTTCACCAGCTGCCAGCCCTGCCCGATGTGCGCGACCGCAATCGACCGGTCCGGCCTCGGCCGGGTAGTGTACGCCCTGTCCGCCGAACAGTTCGAAGAGATCAAGCCGGCTGCCCCGCCGCTGCCCCCGGTACGGTACGAGGGGCCGGCACTGTTCGACGAGGCACGCCAGCCGATCGACAACTATTACTAGCGCCCTTGGGTGGTCGTGGCCGGCACCGCCGTGCGAGACCCCACGGGAGGCCGCGTTCGAGCGGGCGGTCGGCGCGACAGCAGGCATCCGGCCAGCGCGGCAGTGAGGCCGGCCAGCCCGGCTGCCGCGAAGCCGCCCGCCGGCACGGAGACGTCGATCGCCAGCCCGACGATCGGGGACCCGAGCGCGAACCCCGCGCTCAGCGCCGAGGACTGCAGACCTGTCGCCTCACCCCGCACGCTGGCCGGCGCCAGCCGGCTCACCGCGTCGGCCACCGTGGCGAGGGTCGGCGCGGTGAGCAGCCCGGCGCCGACGACTGCCACGCACAACCAGCGCCAGTCGTGGGCAAGCCCGGCGGGAATCGTCACGAGTCCGAGCAGGCCGAGCAGCAGCCACGTGGGCAGCGGCCGGGACTGCGCGCCATAGATCAGCCCGCCGGCGACGGAGGCCACGCCGAACACGGCGACGACCACGGCGGCCCAGGACACCTGACCTGCTTCTCTGAGCGTGGCCACGATGGCGAGGTCGACCCCGCTGAGCAGCATCGTGGCACCGAACGCCATCGTCAGTACGGCAATCAGGCGGGCGCCCAGCCACTCCCGGCGCGGGGGCCGTCCCGCCGTGCCGGCATCCGCCTCGTCCTCGGTACGCAGCGGCGGGTTGAGCAAGGCAATGCCGGCCCCGCCGGCCACGATCGCGGCGCCGACGCCCCAGGCGACCAGGCCGGGGGACATCGTCGCCGCACCGAGGATCACGACGGCCGGGCCCACCATGTACGACAGCTCGCCCTGCACCGATTCCAGCGCGAACGCGGCCCGGCGCTGCCCCGTCGTCGTCATCGCGGTGATCGCCTGCCTGGTCACCAGTTGAGCCGGCACCATCAGCAGACCCGCCGCGAAGGCGGCGCCCAGCAGGATCCCGTACGGCAGGATCGGCACGCTCAGCCAGAACATGACCTGCACCGCGACGGTTGCCAGCAGCACGGTGCGCAGGCCCCGCCGGTCGATCAGGCGACCAAGCAGCGGCCCGCCCAGCGCCACCCCGGCGGTCAGAGCCGCCGCGACACCACCCGCCGCCGCGTAGCTCATGCCCAGGCCCAGCACGACATACATCGTCAGCGCCATCACGTCGGCCGTGATCGCGGTGCGGGCGAGCAGCGAAACGCCCAGCAGCGGTGCCAACCCTGGCACGGCGAGCACCTGGCGGTATCCGGTCACCTGCCGGACGCTAGGTCATCCGTCAGCTCGTAGGAACTGGCTGATTTGTTTGGTCCGGCATAATGAATGCTTATGGCGAGGGATCTTGAGACGGCATTGCTGCGGTCGTTCGTCACCGCCGTGCGGGCGGGCAGCATCAGCCGCGCCGCGACCGCGCTCGGGCATACCCAGCCCGCGCTCAGCCAGCAGTTGCGCAAGCTCGAGAGCGCCGTCGGCCGCCCGCTGCTCTACCGGTCGCCGTCCGGCGTCTCGCCGACCCGGGCGGGTGAGGAGCTCCTGCCGTACGCCGAGCGCATTCTCTCGCTCTCCGCACAGGCACTTACCGCAACCGGCCACGCGCTCACCGGCCGCTGCGGCGTCGGGTTGCTCGAAGACCTCGCCGCGTCCCAGCTTCCACAGGCCCTCGCCGACCTCGCCGGGCTGCACCCCGGCGCGACGCTGGAGGTGCTCACCTTTCCCAGCGCCGCGATGCGCGAGGCCTACGACGCGGGCCGCGTCCAACTCGTGCTCGACGAGGTGCCGTACCTCCCCGGGCCGCCGCGCTGGACGGTACGCCGCCCGCTGGTCTGGGCGATCGGCCAGGGTGTGGACGTGGCTGCCGATCCGCTGCCGGTGGTGCTGTTCTCGAACCCGTGCTTCTGGCGTACGTCGGTGCTGGAAACGCTGGACCGCGCCGATCGGCGCTGGCGGGTGGCGTTCGAGAGCAACAGCCTGCTCGGCGTGCTCGCCGCGGTACGGGCCGGGCTCGGCGTCTCGGCGCTCATGCCAGCGAACCTCGAACCGGCCATGGCCTGCCACGACGTGGACGCCCTGCCCGCCCTGCCGGACGTCGAGCTCGGTCTCGCACGGCACCCACGGACCGGAGGTGATCCGCTGATCGACGCCGTGGAGACCGCGCTACGACGCATGATCTGAGTTCCCCGGCTGGCCTGCGCGCCGCTCTCCGTCCGGCCCGTGGCAGCAGGTCCGCCCGGCACTGTCCGCGGCCCGTGACGAGCGTCCACGCGGCAGACCGGTTCACCGAGGCTGGAGCAGCCCGCGTTCGGCCATGAAGGCTCGCAACGTCTCGGCGTCCTCGGCGGACATCAAGCGGCGTGGGATCACCGTCGCCGGCATCCGGCCGACGTACACGATCCAGAAGTCCGGGGTGTCCCGTACCTGGGCGACCCCGTCCCAGGCGATGCCGCCGGACTCCGACCCGCTGCGCATCATGATGTTGTCGTCGGTGATCTCGTAGGCGCCCTCGACGGCGTAGCGACCGGAGCGGCGCCGGGCGCGCCACCGCACCCACGGCGCGTACAGCATCGACAGCAGGCCACCCGCGACCAGCGCCGTGCACAGCGACGAGATCTTGTCGCCCCACGTGAACCCCCGTGAAACGGCGAAGCCGATCGCCCCGACCGCCGCCAGCACCGCGCCGACATAGCCGTACCTGCGTAGCCGAACACTGCTGAGCGCGGCGGCCACACGGCCCGGGTAGGCGGGATCGGCGGGGACGTCAAAACGGATGTGCACGCCCGAACGATAGTGCCCCCACCCGCCTCCGGGCAGCGCTGACTCCTACCCCACTGAGTCCGGGGCCACGCTGCCCTGACCGACCGGGAGACAGCCTCGCCCCGATATTGTGCCCAACATGATCAACTCGTATGCGGGCCTCGACGATGCCGGGGTCGCGATCGCCGCGGCCCGTGCCGGCGCCGACGTGTTGCGCACCAGGTACGGCCAACGGCTCAGCCGCATCGAGAAGGGCGCGGGCGACTTCGCCACCGCCGCCGACGTGGAGGCAGAGCAGGCGATCCTCGGCGTCCTCCGCGCCGCTCGCCCCGGTGACGCGGTGCTCGGCGAGGAAGGCGGGCAGCAGGGCGCGGCCGACGCCGCCCGCCAGTGGCTGGTGGATCCGCTGTGCGGCACGCTGAACTACGCGGTCGGCAACATGCTGGTGGCCGTCAACGTCGCGCTGCGCGACAGGGCGGCGGCGGTGGCCGACCCGTTCAGCGGCGAGGTCTTCTGCACCGACGGTGAAACCGCCTGGGTACGGCAGGACGGTGTCGACGCGCGGTTGACGCCCACTCCCGCCACCCAGCTGGTGGACGTCAACCTGGATCCGCCGTTTCCGAGCGCGCCCGGATTCCGGGCCGTCGACCTGCTGGCCCACCCCGGGTTCGTCGAGCGGTTCCGGCCGCGGGTCGTGTCCACCACGCTGGCGTTGGCCTGGGTCGCGGCCGGCAAGCGCGCCGCGTACGTCACCGACGGCGGTGACCTGACCGGGAGCGTGCACTTCGCCGCCGGGATCGCGCTGTGCCGGGCCGCCGGCTGCGTGGTCACCGGGATCGACGGCGCCCCGACGGGGCCGGCAGGCCGCGGGCTTGTGGTGGCCGGGGACGCCGAGACCCACGGGCTGCTGATGTCGATGATCCGCGGCCGAGGCTAGTTAGGTGATCACATCCTTGCGGCCCGCGGCCCGTTCCCCTTCGGCCTCGGCGGCGGAAGGGGAACGGCCGCGGCCGCCCTGAGGGCAGCTCCCACGCTGTGTCGGCGAGACGTCTGAATCCCGGCTGCATGATGAGCGGGCACGAGGTGAACAGCCGGCCGTGGCTGACTGAAGCAGTGCAGGCGACATGCCGTCCGGCTCCCACATCTCGCGGATCATCTCGTCACGGCGATGACGCAACCCGATGGTCGTCCGGACCCGTCAAGCGAGCGGAGGAGGGAGCCTCGATGGCGGATGCCGAGCATGAGTTCGTGGAGTACGTCTCCGCGCGACTGCCGAGCCTGCACCGGACCGCATTCCTGATGTGCGGCGACGCCCACCTGGCCGATGACGTGGTGCAGCAGACGATTACGGCGCTGTACGTGAACTGGCGCCGGGTCAGCCGGGCCGACAACGTCGACGCGTACGTGCACCGGATGCTGGTCCACAAGCTGGTCGACGAGAAGCGGTTGAGCTGGGCGAAGGTCCGGCTGCTGGGGTCGGTGCCGGAGCCGGAGCGCCCGCCGGTCACGCCGCATGACGCGCTGGCCGAGCGGGACAGCGTGGTCACCGCGCTCGCCCATCTCCCCCGCGGCCAGCGCACCGTACTGGTCCTGCGGTTCCTGTGCGACATGTCGCTCGCCGACACGGCGGCAGCGATGGGCTGTTCCGAAGGCAACGTGAAGTCACAGACGGCCCGGGCGCTGGTGGCGGTCCGCCAGGTGCTCGACGTCACCGAGACGGCCGGGAGGAATTCGAGATGAGCACGTTGGACGACCAGCGGATTGCCGCGCTGCTGCGGGCGGCGCCGGTTCCCGAGCCGCGGGTTGACGTGGGCCGTGCGGTCCGGGACGGCCGGCGTCGCCGCCGGCGCCGCCGCGTCGGCGGGATCGCTGCGGTGACGGTGCTGGGCGGGCTCGGCGTCGTGGGCGCCGTCCAGCTCAGCGGGGCGGCCGGCCGGCCGGTTCCGGACACGCCGGTCCTCGCGGCGTCACCATCCGGGACCGTGTCGACCGCGCCGGCCTCGCCGGTCACCTGCGAGGCGTCGTGGTTGCCGCAACCGATCGGTGGTCCGGTCGCGGTGGCGAGCGGCGTCGACCCCACCGGGCGGTACGTCGTCGGTGAGATCGGCACCGGGCAGGAGGACGGGCGGGTCGTGCTGTGGACCGACGGCCAGGCAGACGTCCTGCCGGCCGGCGCGCGTCACGCGGCCGCGGTCAACGCCGGCGGTGTCGTGGTCGGCACCAACGGCGACGGCACCGGCTGGCTCTACCGGGACGGGAAGCTGCGCTTCCTGGCCACCCCGCCCGGCTACCACGCGGTCCTCATCAACGCGGTCAACGGCCGGGGCGACATCGCCGGCACCGCCAGCGGAGCCGGCGACTCGCACCACGCCGTGCTGTGGTCGGCGGACCGTCCACAGGAGTACCGGCTGGTCGGCCAGCCGGGATCCACCGCCACCGGGATCACCGAGGACGGCACGGTTGTCGGCGCGACGGGCCAACTGCCCTACCGATGGACGCCGCAGGGCACCGGGGCGCCACTGGCGGTGCCCGACGGCTACCCGCGCGCCTCGGTCGAATCGGCGCGCGGCGAATGGGCGATCGGCACGGTCCCCGGCGTCCGGCAGGGCGGCGCCGTGCAGATGCTGCCGGTACGGTGGAACCTCACAACCGGGGCAGTGAGCCTGCTGCCGTTCCCGGGGGCGACCGGGATCGCCGGCAACGGCGACCTGCTGGTCGGCGACGGTGCGCCGCTGGTCGTCGCCCCGGACGGCACGTCCCGCCGGCTGCCGGGCCGGCCAGAGGTCCGGGCGACCGAGGCGGGCACGTACACGGCCAACGGGATCAGCGACGACGGTCTGACCCTGGTCGGTGCCGTCTACGAGAACCAGGTGCACCGGCCGCTGGTGTGGCGCTGCCGCCGTTGAAGGTCGCGCGCCCGGTCCATGCCGCCGACGCCGGGTCGCGCGTACGGTCGCTCGCCCGCGATCACGTTGCTACGTCAACTTCACGACGCCCTTCGCACCAATTCGCGACGGCCGGGGCACACCTGCGGCCCATACGATCCAGGCGGTGCTTGTTGGGCCCCCGGTCGCGTCGCGCACCGGGCACGGAGCAGGAGGCGGCCCGGTGGAAGACGTCGATGACGCCCGCGAACTGGTCGAGCAACGAATGCGCGCCACGGGCATGGAGGAGTCGATCTTCGATCGGATCACGGACCTGCTCGAGCGGTTCGACACCGACCGGGAGAAGCTGTTCGAGGAGATGCTCGACAAGCTGGAGGCGTCCGGCTACGACGGCCTTCGCGACCGGTGGTCGACCAACTGCGCGCAGGCCGACGCCCTGCTGGACCGCCTCGAGGAGGACATGCTCGATGTCCTGGGGGACAGCCAGGCCAATGCCATGTCGGCGAGCGAGCGCATGGCCGCGGTCGGCCCGGTCGATCTCCTCGCCGGGGAGCGCAGGATCTGGCAGCAGGTCGCCAAGGGCGACGTCCCCGACGCGGCCACGCTGATGGGCAAGGTGCTGGAGGCCGATCTCGCGGTGATCAAGAAGTGCGAGGAGGACCTCAAGGAGGCGCGCAACAACGACAAGGTTGTCGAGGCCCTGATCGTGAAGAACTTCGGCTCCATCACCGCCACGGCCAAGAACCTCCTCGTCAAGTACACCGTCACCGGCGTCCCACGGCTGCTGGTGCTACTGATGAAGGACCCCTCCGCCAAGGAAGCGGCCACCGAGGCGCTCAAGGCGATCGAGAAGCTGGCCGAGGAGAACTACAACGCCGCCAAACAGAAGCGCGTCGCCAAACAGGTCGTGCTCGACAACGTCAAGCTGCTCAATGACGCCAGGGAGCAGCTCTCCGAGGATTGGGTCGACAAGCTTTTCGCCCGGGGCGCGGAGGCCGCGGCCGGCTGGCAGGGCGCCGGCCGGACCGGCTACTACGAGGCCACCGACTGGGACGGGTTCAAGAACGCCTGCATCGAGGCGCTCGACACGCGGTCCGAGGCCGCCAAGGAGCAGTCCCGCAAGATCTACGACGAACTGCTGCCCACCTTCGTCAAGGAGAGCACGAATGCCTTCGGGGCACTGACCGACGACCCGGCCACGCTGGAACGCTTCAACAACGACCTGAAGGACACCTTCGAGTCGCTCGAAGACCTGCTCGAAGGGGAGAAGCAGTTCCAGGATGAGCTGGTCGACGGAGCCGGCAAGCAGGCGGCCCAGGAGACGCTCGCAACCGTGTGGACGTCGGTCAAGGCCAGCTGGGCGCTGGCCACGTCGCGTACCAAGGACGCCGACGACGAAGTGAAGCGGTGAGCCGATGACCGATTTCTTCGTGGCCGCCGGTCTCCAGGTCGGGGACGGCTCGCGCGAGCGCCCCTTCCACGACCCTTGGCTCGCCCTGAAGTACGCCGAACCGGGCGACCGCATCCATCTCGCGGCAGGCACCTACACCGGCCGCCACGAGCGCTCGTCGTGGGTGCTCGACTGCCCCGACCTGACCGTCCTCGGCGGCTACGGTCCCGGCTTCGCCACCCGTACGCCGTGGCGCACGCCCTCGATCCTGGGCGCGCGGCCGGGACTCCGGGTGCAGCGCGAGCCGAACATGATCCAGGGCCTCGGCGAGCACGACGGCGCCGTCCTGGACGGGCTGTTCTTCGACGCCGCCGGTCGCAACGAGTACGACGAGGAGGGGGCACTGCGGCGGTCCCACTACGGTGACGGCCCAATCATCAGCCTCCGCGGCGAGCGGATCGCCGTACGCAACTGCGTGTTCGCCAACGGCAGTGCCGGTGCCGCCGAGATCGCCGGGAACGGCGGCCGGTTCGAGAACAACCTGGTCGTCAACTTCCTCGGATCTGGGCTGCTCACGGTCCGCGACAGCGACAGCAGCGCTCCGATCATCGTCGCCGGGAACACCTTCTGCTTCGCCCACGACGACGCGGATCCGCCGCGCGGCGCGGGCGCCGACAGGGCGATCGGCGTCCGGGTCAACAGCGCCGCGGTGATCGAGGACAACCTCTTCGTCGGCTGCGGCAACGCGGCCATCGCCTGCTACCGCGACATCGACCGCGTCGCGGTCGATCGCAACCTGTTCTTCCTGACCCTGCGCGACGTCGTCCGCAGCCGCGCCACCTCCGCCGAGGCGGAGATCACCGAGGAGTACGTCGAAGAGCTCGAGGACGTCGGTCTGCAGTCGGCGGGCGGCAACACCGTTGGCGATCCGCACCTGTCGGGGCTGCCCGCCCGGTGGATCGACTCGTACACCCTCGACACCGTTGCGACCTACGTTCGCCCGCCGGTGGCCGCCCTGAACGCGCTGCGAGCCACCGTCGGGCTCGGCGACCTGCCCGCCGGCAGCGGTGGCGGGGACGCGCAGGCTCCCGCGATGTGGCGGCTGACCCCGTCCGAGGTGCTCGCGATCGGCAGCGACGCGACGCAGGGCTGCCACCCGGCCGAACTGCCGGCCACGGAGGCGTTCCAGGCGCGACGGGCGCTGCCCACCTACCAGTCCATCGAGTGGACCCGGCTCGCTCAGCCCGAACAGGGCCTGTCGGGGACCGCGGTCGAGGTCCGGGCGGGCCTCGGGTTCGACCAGAACATCGAACTGCTGCCCGATGCCGGCTCGGCCACGCACGTCGGGGTCGCGATCTACGAGCCGGGTAAGGACGACCGTCCGCTCCATGTGCTCTGCGGACGGTGGTCACTCGCCCACCGCCTGATCGAGGAGGCGACCCGCTACCAGCGCGGGCTGGATGTCGAGATCACCTACCTGCTACGCGGCACCTACCGGGCCGACCTGACCGCCGGTGCCCGGCAGGCGGCCACGCTCGTCCTCGACTCGATCGCACCGGCGCTCGGGTTGCCCGCCACAACTCCGCCGCCACCGGCTGGCCGCGACTGGTTCGTGCGCGCCGGCACGTCCGGCGGCGACGGGAGCAGGGAGGCGCCCTTCCGCGATCCGTGGCAGGCGCTGGAGAAGGCCGCGGAGGGCGACCGCGTCCACGTCGCCGAGGGCGAGTATTCCGGCCGCCTGCGCTCGGGCGCCTGGCGCATCCCCGTCAAGCACCTGACGATGCTGGGCGGCTACAGTGCCGACTTCGCGACGCGGGACCCCTGGCGCCGTGCCGTGCGCTTCGTGCTGAATCCGGAGACGAAAGCCAAGGGCATTCCGAGCGATCCCATTCTGACGGTCGAGGACTCCTGCGACGGCCTGGTGCTGGACGGGTTCGTCTTCGACGGATCGACCTACAACGCGTACTCCGACAGCGGCGCCCTCGACATCGGCAACTCGCAGTCGGCGGCCATGCTCGACCTGCGGGGCGGCAGCGGCACCATCACGGTGCGCAACTGCACCTTCGCCAACGCGGCGTACGCGGCGGTGCAGATCAGTAGCGGCTCCGGCGTGTTCCAGAACAACGTGGTGGTGAACACGAGCGGCACGGCGGTACGCGTGCAGACGCCCGGCGCCGGCCCCTGGGTCGTGCGGGACAACACGGTCCTGTTCGCCGCCGACCCGACCGATCGGGCGTCGACCGGGCAGTCGACCAGCGGATGCCTGCTCGAAGTCGGCGGACGGGCCCTCGTACGGGTCGAGTCGAATGTGCTCGGCTTCGCCGACGGGATCGCCGTCCGGGCCGCCCTCGCGGGCCAGAACCTCGGGTTTGACCGCAACATCATCGCCGCCAACCTGTACGCCGACGTCTTCGATGGGCGGAACGTGCTGATCGGTTCCACGGCCTGGGAGCGCGCGGTGCTGGACGCCCCGTTCGGGTCGCTCGACGGCAACCGGCTCGACCTGCCGGCCCTGCCGGCCGATCGGACGTTCGCCCAGTCGGCCATCGAGCGGCTGGCCGCGCTGCCGGCGGTTCTGCCGGCCGAACTCCTGCGCGCCGCCGCGAGCCGCCTCGGCGTCTCGCACCTGCCGACGCCGGGCGCCGCGACTGTCGAGGCCCCGTCCACGCCCGCGCCCGCGGAGTCCTCGGTCTCGGACCTGCTCGCCAGCCTAGGCCGGGCGCGGGAGGAGTTCGAGACGAAGGACGCGGGCACCACGGAGGCCGCGGCCGTCGTGTACTGCCCTGTCTACCCGGTAGCCGCCGCCTTGTCCCTGGCCGTCGACGCACCCGCCGGCCAGGCCGGCGTCCGCGCGCTGCCCGTCCCCGCCGGCATCGAAGCCCGCGTCTCAACCTGACCCGGCCGAAGGACGGGCGCGATACCGACCCCAGAGGGTCCGACTACGCTCCGGCGGACGTGTCCGAGCCATAGGCGGCGTCATACATCGTCCCCGCGTTCCCGCCGCCGCCTTGGCCCCGGATCGTGCCCTTGCCGGAACGCCGGCGTTGATCCTGCATCTCGGCCATGGCTCGCCGCGCGTCGCGCATGACGGGGTCACCCGCCAACGACGCGCGGGCCACCCGGCGGTGCCGCACAACGAGAACAGCTGACGTGACGAGAAGCAGCAGCGCTACGCCGCCCAGGACGAAGAGCCAGGGCATCGTCATGGTCCGCTCCAATCGACGGCGGGGTTGCCTCAGCATGACTCGTCAGCGCAATCGGTCCCGCTTCCACCACGGCCGCCTCCCAGGGCGACGGGAGGCAGGCATCGGCGGCATGTTCGACGGGGCCCGCGGTAGACGTTGCGGTCAGGGCCGGGCGTAGTGCTGCACGTACTCCTGGCGGGTGAGGGACTGGATGGCGGCCATCAGGGTCTCGGTGTGTCGGCGGATGTCCGCCGGCGTCTCGATGAGCACCGGGATGGCCGGGCCGAAGGTAATGCTGATCGGGTGACGGCGGGGAAGGCGGGAGCCGGGAGGGCGTACCCGGTCCGTGCCGCGGATGCCGACCGGGATGATGGGGACGCCGGCCTGGTGGGCGAGGCGGACCGCACCGGTGCGGCCACGGTAGAGGCGGCCGTCCGGGGAGCGGGTGCCCTCGGGGAAGACGGCCACCAGGCCACCGGAGCGGAGGACGGGCACGGCCGCGTCGAACGCCGTGAGGGCCGCCCGGCCGCCGCCCCGCTCGACGGGGATGGCGCCCATGCCGGTGACGACGCGCCGCGTGAGGAAGCCGCGGGGCCCCGGGGCGCGGAAGTATTCGGCCTTGGCCCAGAAGGCGATGTGTCGGGGCGTCAGGACGCCCAGGAACAACTGGTCGGCGACCGACAGGTGGTTGGCGGCCAGGATCGCGCCGCCGGCGTCAGGGAGGTGGTGGAGCCCGGTGACGGTGGGACGCCAGGAGTGGTGCAGGTACCGGCCGATGGTGTGCCGGGCCAGGGCGTACAGGGGCGGGGTGCGGCTCATGCGGCCGGTCCGAGGTGGGCGGTGAGAGCGGCGTCGAGCAGCGGGTTCGGATCGGTGGCGCCGGTCGCGAGGGTGAGGCTGCCCCAGTTCCACAGTTGGGCGATCCCGTGCAGGTTGGCCCACAGTGCTCCCGCCACGACCTGGGCCGGCGGCTCGGGTTCGGGCCGGGCCTGCGCCACCAGGTCGGTGAGGAGCCGGAACAGTGGCAGGCTGGTGTCGCGCAGCCTCAGGTGGCCGCTTTCCAGCAGGTCGTGGCGGAACATCAGCTCGTACCGGCCTCGACGGGTGGCGGCGAAGTCCAGGTAGACCCGGGCGATGTCGGCGAGCCGGGCGCGCGGGTGGCCGGGCGCCTCGGCCAGGGCGGAGTTCACGCGGGCGGCGAGGTCGGTGAACCCGTCGCGGGCGATGGCCGACAGCAGTTCCAGGTGGGTGGGAAAGTAGCGGCGCGGCGCACCGTGGGAGACGCCGGCGCGTCGGGCGATCTCTCGCAGCGACACGGCGGACGGACCCTGGTGGTCGAGCAGCTCGCCGCCGACACGGATGAGGCGATCGCGGAGGCCCTCGTCAACGTGCATAGACAGTGTCTACCAGGCGGCCGTAGACATTGTCTACCGGGCCTGCGACGGCTACGTTGACCGACAGGCAAGGTCCATCCACTGCTCCTGACCGGGGCCCGAAGGGAGGCGCTGGTGCGCGGTTCGAGAGTCGTCGGCGCAGGTCACTACCAGCCCACGAAAGTGCTGACCAACGAGGACCTCGCCACTGTCGTGGAGACGAGCGACGAGTGGATCCGCAGCCGGGTCGGCATCCAGGAACGGCGGATCGCCGGGCCCGCCGAGCCGCTCGACCTCATGGCGGCCGAGGCGGCGGCCGAGGCCCTGCGCGGTGCCGGCGTGGCCGCCGAGGCGGTCGACCTGGTGGTGGTGGCGACCTGCACAGCGGTCGACCGCAGTCCCAACATCGCCGCGCGGGTCGCGCGCCGGCTCGGACTGCCGTCACCCGCGACGATCGACGTCAACGTCGCCTGTTCCGGGTTCACCCACGCGTTGGCCCTTGCCGACGGCGCCGTTCGGCTCGGCTCGGCCACGAACGCCGTGGTGATCGGTGTGGAGCGGCTGAGTGACTTCACCGACTGGACCGACCGGACGACGTGCGTGCTGATCGGCGACGGAGCCGGCGCGGTGGTGCTCACCGCCGCCGAGCAGCCCGAGATCAGCCCGGTGGTGTGGGGCTCCTACCCGCACCTGGGCGACGCCGTGGTGATCGAGGGTGACCGCCCGTTCACCCAGGCGGGACAGACCGTCTACCGGTGGGCCACCACCACCCTGCCGGACATCGCCCGCAGCATCTGCGCCGCCGCCGGCGTCACGCCGGAGGACCTCGGCGGCATCGTCCTGCACCAGGCCAATCTGCGCATCATCGAGCCGGTCGCGCAGCGGATCGGGGCGACGAAGGCCGTCATCGCCCGTGACGTCACGACATCGGGCAACACCTCGGCGGCAAGCATCCCGATCGCGCTGTCGAAGCTGCTGGAACGCGGGGAACTCGAGCCGGGCGCACCGGTGCTGCTGCTGGGCTTCGGCGGCGGCCTGTCCTACGCCGGGCAGATCATCCGCTGCCCACGACCGTGAACCTACCGCTGCGGGTTGCGAGCGCCCCGCTTGTGCTTGGAGCGGATCGTGAACTCGCCACCTCCCCGGACCGGCGCACCGGACCGGCGCCGCGGCCCACGCGGAGGAAACCACCGTTGGAACGGGATGCGGGACAGCAGCAGAGGAATCACCACGACCAGGGTCGCGAACCCGGCCACACCCAGCCCTCCCTGTACACGGCCCCGGTGGCCGCTGAGCTGGTCGAAGTCGGTGACGAAGTCACCGGAGTCGGCCGGGTTCACCCAGATCGACACCTCTTCGCCGGTTGACCGGCACACCTCGACGCAGCCGACCTCCTGCTCGTACGTCCGGCCAGCCAGCTCGTACCGGAAATACATGGTGGTCGACGGGCTGGTCCGGTTGCCGCCGCTCTTCGTCACCCGGTCGTAGACGACGGCTCGCGTCGGTACGCCGGTGGCTCGCAGTTCGGTCGTCCAGTCGTCGAGCTCGCTCTGGGTGTGGAACGGCAGCCACAGCAACGCGCCACCCGCCAACACCAGCAACACGGAGCCGAGCGTCACCCAGGCCGGCGAGCGTGGCAGCGTGATCACCCGATCACCCGATCACCCGATCACCCGGGAACGTCATGGCGTCGACCTGTGGCGCTGACCCGCTCACGGGTCCGCGTGCGCCCGCCGTCGGCGGCCCGGACGAGGTTCAACGGCGGAGGTAGGCGGCCAGGCCGCCGAGTTCCTCGTTGGCGATGAACACCGAGCGCACGTTGATGATGGCTTCCTCGACGTGGGTGGGGCAGCCCCACGCCGAGTCGCCCCACGAATCGGCGAGCTTGATCTCGGCCGGTGCGGTGCACCCGCCGGTGCCGCCGAGCTGGCACTGCTCGGGGCGCGGTGTGGCGGCCTGCGCGGCGGCGGCGGCGCGCATCCGGGCGGTGAGTTCCGCCGCGGCGGCGGCGCGCTGCTCGGCCTCGGCACGCAGTTCCCGCTCCGCCTGCACCACCTTGGCCAGCTCGTCATGGGCCGCTCTGGCCCGCGCGTCGGCGGCCGCCTTCGCCTGCTCGATGTGGTGGCGTTCGATGGCCAGGGCCGCGGTGCCGGTGAAGACTCGGGCGAGGGCCAGGTCAGCGTCCTGCGGGATGCGCGGGACGCGGTGATACATGGCGAAGGTGCCCAGCAGGCTGCCGTCACGGGCCAGGATCGGCGTGGACCAGCAGGCGCCCAGTCCCGCCCGCTCGGCCAGGTCCCGGAAGTCGGCCCAGAACGGGTCGGTGGCGATGTCGGTGACGATGACCGGCTCCCGCCGGTGGGCGGCGGTGCCGCACGAGCCGACGCCTTCACCGGTGGCGATCCCGTCGATGGCCTGGTTGTAGAAGTCAGGCAGGCTGGGTGCGGCGCCGTGGCGCAGGTGCCGACCGTCGGGATCGGCGAGCAGAACGGAGACCAGAACCTCCTGCGGGGCAAGGTTCTCGATACACCGGGCCATCCCGTCGAGCACCTCGGTCAGCGGCGCCTGACGGGCGATCTGCTCCACCAGGGCGCGGTGTTCGGCCATCAGTCGTTGGGCATGCTTGACCTGTGTGGTCTCCACGCCGATCACACGGATCCCGGTCACGGTGCCGTCGGCGTCCCGCCGTGGCTCGTAGGTGAAGTCGAAGAACGCCTCCCGCGCCTGCGGCCCGGCGCCCAGCACCACCCGGACGTCACGGCCGGTATAGGCCTCGCCCGTGCGGTAGACCTCGTCCAGCAGGGCGATGAAGCCCTGACCGGCCAGCTCGGGCATCAGGTCCACCAGCGCCGCTCCGGTGCGAGCCCGCTCCTCGCCGATGGCGGCGAAGAACGCGGGATTCGCGCTCTCCACCCGGTGCGTCGGCCCCGCCAGCGACGCGAAGACGGCGATGGACTGCCCGAACAACGACCGCAGATCCTCCTCCGCCCCATGGCCGGCGATCGCGGAATCCGCAGCAGTGGGCTGCTGGCCTGCTACCGCCGTCATGTCGTGGTCCGCCCCTCTGCCGTACCGGGTGACCGGCGTGGCAATCCGGGACTCCGCCTCACGGCCGTCGAGACTCCCCTGTGCCTGCTTCTCCCGCGGCAGGCGTGCCGATCGGGACGCCGGTCATTCCGACAGAGCGTAACGGATAGGCACCGCTCACCCGAAAGATCATCGGGCACCCCCCATCCGGCCGCGGCGTGGTCCGCGAGCAGGCGGACCTGCCCGGCTCGGTGGCGGCGGGCGAGCGGGAGCGTGGTGGTCGCCGAGTCTGCGAAGCTGGCGATGATCACCCAGTCGAACGGAGGGCCGGCCATGACGACCGACCAACGGGACATCACTCATCTGCGGCGTTGCGTAGCGCTCGCCGCAGAAGCCCTGGCGGCCGGGGACGACCCGTTCGGGTCCGTCCTGGTCGGCCCGAGCGGAGACGTGCTCGCGGAGGCCCGGAACCGCGAGACGTCCTCGGCGGACCCCACGGCGCATCCTGAGCTCGCCCTCGCGCAGTGGGCGGCCGGACATCTGCCGCCGGCGGTGCGGGCCACCGCGACCGTGTACACCTCGGGCGAGCACTGCCCGATGTGTGCGGCCGCGCATGCCTGGGTGGGACTCGGCCGCATCGTCTACGCCGCGTCGAGCGCGCAGCTCGCCACCTGGCGGGCGGAGTGGGGCCTGCCGGATGGCCCCGTGGCCGTGCTTCCTGTCACCACCGTCGCGCCGGCTCTCACGGTTGCCGGCCCGGTCGCTCCCCTGGACGAGGAGATGCGGCTCCTCCACGAACGCGCCGCGAAACGGCGAGTCGCACGCTAGCCACACGCGGGCACCTCGGGGTCGCCCGGCCACCTCGCCACCGTCGAACCCACGCAGGTCGACGCGGAGCGGCCCCGAGCTGCCGCGATCGCACTATCGATCAAAGCGGTTTGATGTATTCTCCAGGTCATGAGTGCGTCCGGGCAAGCCGCCCCAGCGTTCCTCCGATTGGCCGCTCATCCGTTGCGCTGGCGGCTGATGACCGAGCTTGCCGCCAGCGACCTGCGGGTTCGCGAGCTGGCCACGTTCACCGGCGAGCCGCAGAACCTGGTCTCCTACCACCTGCGGCTGCTGCGGGACGGCGGTCTGGTCGCCGCCACCCGGAGCAGCTTCGACGGCCGCGACAGCTACTACCACCTCGATCTGGACCGCTGCGCCGAAGCGCTCGCCGGCGCCGGCGCCGCGCTGCACCCGGCCCTGCGTCCGGGCATCGGCACGCCGCCGCCTCCTGTCCGCCCGCAGCGGTCGCGCCGCCTCGGCGTGCTGTTCGTCTGCACGGGCAACACCGGTCGCTCACCGATCGCGGAAGCCCTGCTCCGCCAGCACACGGCGGGACACGTCGAGGCGATCAGCGCCGGGAGCCGGCCGGGGCCACGACTGCATCCCGGCGGCGTGCGGGTGCTCCGCGACCGGTACGGCATCGACGTCGCCGGTCAGCGCCCACGCCACCTGGACACGCTGACCGGCCGCCGGTTCGACTATGTGATCACCCTGTGCGACCGGGCCCGCGAGGTCTGCCCCGAGTTCCCGCAGCACCCGCGCCGCATCCACTGGAGCATTCCCGACCCCGCGTCGGCCGGTGACAGCGAGGAGGCCGGCCAGCGGTCCTTCACCCGCACCGCGGCCGACATCGACACCCGCATCCGCCATCTGCTACCCATCCTTGAGCAAGGAGGTTCGCGCCATGACCGGAAGCCATGAGTACGCCAGCGTCCGCTACCTGGTCGACGACGTCGCGGCAGCCGTCGACTTCTACACCACCCACCTCGACTTCCAGTTGGGCGCCGACGCCGCACCCGCCTTCGCCGAGGTGCTCCGCGGCCCCCTGCGACTGCTGCTGTCCGGGCCGGCCAGCTCGGGCGCCCGCGCCACGCCGGAGGACGCCGCAGCACCCGGCCGCAACCGCATCCACCTCACCGTCGACGATCTGGCTGCCGAGGTCGAGCGGCACCGGGCAGCGGGGCTGCCGTTCCGCAGCGAGGTCGTCGCCGGCCCGGGTGGGCAGCAGATCCTGCTGGCCGACCCCGCCGGCAACCTGATCGAACTGTTCCAACCGGCCGGTCCGGCGCGCGCGGCGACAGCCGCACCATGACCGCCGGGTCCCGGCGGGCGCCGCCACCTGGGTCAAGGGGGTTGGTCCGTAGCCGGTCAGCACGCTGAGCTGGGCGAGGACGCACCCTGCGTGGCGACAATGCCGCCGGCGTAGAGCAGCCAACCGGAGAGGCCGAGCAGCTGGACCCGCTGCCAGGCGCCCAGCGCCGCGCCCGGGCGGGTCAGCTCGAGCAAGGTGCCGGCCGTGCCCACCAGCAGCACCGCGGCCACCGCCAGCCCCCAGCGGAACGACACGCGGTGCTCGCGCTGGCCCAGCAGCATCGCGAGCAGTGAGGCCAGCGCGGCGGCGATCGCCACCGCCGAGCTGACCGAGTGCCCCTGGTCGCGCCAGGACAGCGCGCCCAGCTCCGCCAGCCGGGCGCAGCGGGCGTCGGCCGAGGGCGCGCAGTCCATCGAGCTCACCGTGCCGTCCAGGGCGGTGGCCACGCCGAAGGCGACCAGCCCCCACCACGCCCACCGCGGCCAGCCCCCCGCCCGCCGGGCCAGCGCCAACCCGGTCGCTGACGCGAGCGCGCCGACGACCAGGTCACCCAGGCCGAACACCAGGTGGTACGGCTGGTCCCGGGCGGCCAGCTCGCTGGCGTACCCGTCGAGGAGGCCGAACGCCGGGTTCAGCAGCGGCCCGATCAGCCACGACGAGTAGAGGACTCCGGCGAGCCCGAGCGCCAGCCCCGGCAGCGCCCCGACCCGGCCGACCCGGCTCACGAGGACTTCCGGACCAGCGGGAACGGCAGCGTCTCCCGGATCGACCGACCGGTCAGCAGCATCAGCAGCCGATCCACGCCCAGGCCCAGGCCGCCGGTGGGCGGCATGGCGTACTCCAGCGCGGTGAGGAAGTCCTCGTCCAGCTCCATCGCCTCGGGGTCGCCGCCGGCCGCCTTCAACGACTGGGCGGTGAGCCGGCGCCGCTGCTCCGTCGGGTCGACCAGCTCCGAGTACGCGGTGCCCACCTCCATTCCGAACGCCACCAGGTCCCACCGCTCCGCCAGCCGCGGGTCGCTCCGGTGCTGTCGGGTCAACGGCGAGGCGTCGGTCGGGAAGTCCAGGTAGAAGGTCGGCGCCTCGGTGCGCGCCTCGACCAGCCGCTCATACAGCTCCAGCAGCACCGCGCCGCGCTCCCAGCGCGGGTCGTACGCGACCCCGGCGGCGTCGCAGAACTTGCGCAGCGCGGCCAGGTCGGTGTCGGCGGAGACCTCCTCGCCGAGCGCCGCGGACACCGCCTCGTTGACCGTACGGACCGGCCACCCGCCGCCGACGTCCACGGTCTCGCCCGTCCCGGGGTGGCGCACCACCGGCGACCCGTGCACCGCGATCGCGGCGGCGACGATCAGCTCCCGGGCCAGCTCGCGCATCACGTGGTAGTCCGCGTACGCCTGGTACGCCTCCAGCACCGTGAACTCCGGGTTGTGGCTGTGGTCGACGCCCTCGTTGCGGAACGCCCGGCCCAGCTCGTACACCCGCTCCATCCCGCCCACGGCCAGCCGCTTCAGATACAGCTCGGGGGCGATACGCAGGCTCAGCCGCAGGTCGTACGCGTTGCTGTGGGTGACGAACGGGCGGGCGTTCGCGCCGCCGTGCACCCGCTGCAGGATCGGCGTCTCCACCTCCAGGAAATCCCGGTCGGCCAGGGAGCGCCGCAGGCTCTGCAGGACGGCGCCGCGGGCCCGCAGCAGGTCCCGCGCCGCCGGATCCACGGCGAGGTCGAGGTAGCGCTGCCGGACCCGGGCCTCCGGGTCGGCCAGCCCGTGGTGCTTGTCCGGCAGCGGGCGCAGGCACTTGGCGGTCAGCCGCCAGTCGGTCACCCGCACCGATACCTCGCCGCGCCGCGTCGCGTACACCTCGCCGGTGGCGCCCACGTGGTCGCCGACGTCGACGGTGGCGCGCCACCGGTCCAGGTCGTGCTCCAGCATCAACTGCAGGTCGCCGCTGCCGTCCCGGATCGTCGCGAAACAGATGTGCCCGTGGTCGCGGACCAGCAACACCCGGCCGGCCACCGACACGGTCTCCCCCGTGCCGGTGTCCGGCGCCAGCCCGGCGTGCCGCGCCCGCACCGCCGCACAGGTGTCGGTACGCGCGAAGCCCACCGGGTACGGGTCGACGCCCTCAGCGCGCAGCCGGTCCAGCTTCGCCAGGCGTACCCGGCTCTGCTCGGGAAGGCGCACCGCGGGCGGCTCCGGCGACACGGCCCGGACCGTCGCGGCGGCCGGCGGCACGTATCCCACCCCGCCGCCGGCCGGCGGCACGCCGTGCAGCGGGGTGGGCCGCCCGCCCGGCAGGGCGACGAAGCCCTCGGCGACCGCCGCGGCGAGGCCCACCCGCGCCAACTCCCGGCGCTCCGCGAAGCACAGGTAGCGCGGCGTCCAGTGCGGCTGGTATTTGGCGTTGGAGAGGTACAGCGACTCCAGCTGCCACCAGCGGGAGAAGAACAGCAGGGTGTGCCGCCAGAGTCGGATGACCGGGCCGGCACCGATCCTGGCACCCTGCTCGAAGACCGACCGGAACACCGCGAAGTTCAGCGACACGTGTTCGACGCCGAGCCGGGGTGCCGCGCCCATCAGTGCCGCGACCAGGAACTCCGTGATCCCGTTCTCGGCCGACCGGTCCCGGCGCATCAGGTCCAGCGAGAGCCCGTCGGCGCCCCACGGGCTCAGCGACAGCAGCGCCCGCACCCGGCCGCCCGCGTCCCGCGCCTCGACCAGCACGCAGTCGCCGTCGGCCGGGTCGCCGAGCCGGCCCAGTGCCATCGAGAAGCCCCGCTCGTGTTCGGTGTCGCGCCAGGCGGTGGCCAGCCGGGCCAGCTCGGACAGTTCCGCCGCCGGGATCTCCGCGTGCCGGCGCACCCGGGCCGTGTAGCCGGCCCGCTCCACCCGGTGCACGGCCTGGCGGACCGGGCGCATGTCCCGGCCGTCCAGGTCGAACTCGCGGGCCAACAGGATCGCCTCGTCCCCCAGGTGCAGCACCTTCAGCCCGTGCCGGTGGTACGCCTTGGCGCCCGCCTCGCTGGTGCCCATCACCGCCGGGGTCCACGCGTACGTGCTGGCCTGGTCGAGCCACGCCTCGATGGCCGGCCCCCACGCCTCCGGGTCCCCCACCGGGTCCCCGCTGGCCAGGCTGACCCCGTTGACCACCCGGTAGGTGATCGCCGCCTTACCGCTGGCCGAGAAGATCGCCGCCTTGTCCCGGCGGGTGGCGAAGTAGCCGAGCGAGTCGCGCCCGCCGTGCCGGGCGAGAAGTTCCCGGATCCGCTCCTCCTCGTCGGGGTGCAGCACGGCGGCGGCCCGCTGCGACCGGAGCAGGGTGAACAGGCCGGCGACGAAGGCGATCGCGCCGAACCCCCCGAGCAGCAGGTTGACCCAGCCGGGCGCCTGTCCCTGCCGGGTGACGTCCAGGGTGATCGCGCCGCCGAACACCTTCTCGATGGCGTAGCCGAGTCGGTCCACCCAGGTGCGCAGGCTGCCGGGCTCGACCAGGAGCAGCAGGTAGCCGAGCCCGACCGCGACGGCCGCCAGCCCGAGGAAGACCCCCAGGGCGCGTCGGGTGCTGCCGCTGCGCACCCGGGCGTAGAACTCCCGCCGGGCGGCCAGCAGCAGGGCCAGCGCCCCGGCGGCGAAGGCGATGCCGATCCACACGCCGACCGTCTCCAGCGAGTTGAACAGCCGCTCCCCGGCGTCGTCGGTGAGGTCGTTGCTGCCGACCACCAGCAGCAGCACGCCGGCCAGCACGCCGACGGCCAGGCTGAGGGTGAAGTAGACGACCAGCACCCAGTACGCCAGCCGCTTGCGGCGCAGCACCGCCGAGGCGAGGGTGCCGAGGAAGACCGCGTACGCCAGGTTCGCCGGGGCGGGTAGCAGCAGGGCGTCGATGGCGGTGCGGACCGGCTGGATGTCGGAGCGGACGGCGCTGCTCAGCGCGGCCAGCGCGCAGACCACCGCGATCACCCAGAGCAGCGTGGCGAAGGCCCGGGGCACCTGGCGCCGCCAGTCCCGGTCGGTGCGGCGGGCGTCCGCCACCGTCCGCGACGCGGTGCTCGGGGTCAACGTGGCCTCCCTCGTGCCGGCGACGCCCGGTGTCGACCGGCCTCATCGTAGCCACGCCCGCCGTCGGGCCTGCTGAGAAGCACCCGTCCCCGGCCGACACGCCGGGCGGGACGTTCCCCGGGCCGACAGCCTGGGTGCCAGGCATCGACAGTCGCTGGCGGTCGGATCAGCGGGTCACCCCGATCGGTGGCGGTGGCGTGGCCGAACCGTGACCAGGACGGGCGAGGCTTGGCAGATGCTTCGGGGGATGGCCGGCGTCGATCTGCCGGCGCTGCGGCGGACGGTGACGCACCCGGCCGTCTGGTCGTTGCCGGCCGTGGCCCTGCTCGCGCTCGTCGCCATGCCGTTCAACGACGGTTTCTACAATTTCTGGGTCAACTACGACGCGCAGGGCGGCGCACAGCAGCATGAGTCGCTCCACGCCACGCGGATCTTCCGGTACACCTCTGGATCCCTCTGCGGGCAGGTTCTGGCGCTGTTGGCCGGCGCCGCCCTCGCCCGCCGCAACACGCAGGCAAGGGCGCTCGCGGTGGCAGTCCCGCTTGCGGCACTCCTGGCCGGGGCAACCTTCGCCGTCGCGTACCCCCTCGCCCGGGCCCGCGAGGGATCCTTCTGGACGACCCCGCCACTCGACGCCCCGGTCCTGGCCCGGGTCCTCCTGTGTGAGCTGGCCGCCTACCCCCTCTACGCCGCCGCTGGCGTCGGCCTCGGCGCGCTGCTCAAGGGGCGGCGGCCCGCAGTGCGCTGGTCGCTCGCGCTCCTACTCCTGGCGGGCTGGGCCGTCACCACCATGACCGGGCTGCTGCAGGACGACCAGTTCAACGCGCCATACGTGCTGCTGTGGGCCGTCCCACCGATCGCGGCCGGCACGGCAATCGCACTGGCGGGGCTCTCGATGGATGTCTGGGTCGTGCCGCCCGTGCTGGTGGGCGACTGGGGGCGTGGCGCCAGCGCCGCCCTCCTGGTGAGCGCCGCGGCGTACGCCCTGGGGTTGAACCTGCTCGCCGGCCGGGCCGGACGCCGCCCCCGTCGCGATGCCGGGCGGCCGCACCGCGGCACCGCTCGCTGACGCGCATCGCGCGGCGCACGTCCACCCAACGCGTCCACCACATGTCACCGTTTTGACCCTGCATGACGCCGACCTGGCGGTCCAGCTGGCCCGACCGGCGAGGCAACCTCGGATCGCCGGATGAACAGGGCCGAGGTCGTGGCGGTCTACGGTCAGCGAATGGGGTTCTCGATCAAGTTGGCGCCGGGCGTGCGTATCCGGGCCTCCTCCCGAGGGATCCGCACCAGTGTCGGGCCGCGCGCCGCCCGGATCCACGTCGGGGGCGGCCGTACCGGCTTCTCCAGCGGCGTCGGACCGGTCGGCTTCTACAGCTCCCTCGGGGGCGGCCGCCGATCCGGTGGCCGGTCCTCGTCCGCGGCCAGCTACCAGCGGCAGGTCGCCGCGCAGCAGCGCCAGGCCGCGCAGGCGCAGCGAGCCGAGGAAGCCCAGCGCCTCGCCCAGGCGTTCCAGCGCATCCTCGAGCTGCACCGGGTGGACTTCCCCGCCGCCGCCCGGCCGATCGCGCCGCAACCGGCGCCACCTGATCGGGACAGCATCCGCAAGCACTATGAGAACCACGCGCTGGCCGGCATCGGGCTGTTCGAGCGCAGCCGCCGGGCCCAGGCGAAGCAGCAGGCGGCGCAGTGGACCGAGGCGGAAATGCAACGTCAGTGGGCCAGCCGGCTCGAGCAGCAGGCGGGGTGGCAGCAGTACCTCGACCAGCGGTGGCACCAACTCCGCACGAACGTGCCCGAGGTCGTGCTGGAAACCCTGGAGGAGGCCTTCGAGGACAACGAGGCGCCCAGCGCCGCCGTCGGAGTCAGCGCCGACGAGGTCTCCCTGGCCGTGCTCGTACCCGGCGTAGAGCAGGTGGTGCCCGAGCGGATGCCCGCCACGACGCAGGCCGGCAACCTGACGCTGCGCAAGCTGCCCCAGCGCGACCGCGCCGCCTACTACAAGCAGTTCGTCTGCGGCCAGGTCCTGGTCACCGTGCGGGAGGCTCTGGCCGTCGCGCCCGGCATCGCCGCCGCGCGGGTGGCGGTCCTGCGCCAGGACGGCCACGACGCCTACGGCCGGCCGCGGATGTCCTGCCTGCTCGCGGCGACGTTCGACCGTGCCGCCCTGCACGGGGTGCGGTGGCAGAACGCCGACGCCACGGCAATCGTGCACGACACCAACCGGGAACTGCTGCTCAACGCCCGCGCACGGACCGGGGAACTGCTCCCGCTGGACCTCGCCGCCGAACCCGCCCTCGCCCAGCTCGTCGCCGCGGTCGACCTGACCGAACTCGCCGGCGGCCGGTAACGGCAAGCGAGCCGGCGTGGCGGCGACCGGGCACCAGGGCCGGAAGCGTCGTATGCCCATGCCAGGATGCCGTCCTGCGGATCGGCCGGGGAAGGACACACCAATGGGTGCTTCGGAGTGGCGTTACGTGGTGGCCTACCAGGCGGACGTGGGCGCCGCCCTCCAACAACTGCGCCAAGAGGTGTACGACCGCGGCGAGTACTACCGGGAGTCCGTCGAGCGCGACTCCGACCTGGACCTGACGGAGGAGGAGTTTCGGGCCCGGTTGGATCCGCGCGACGACGACGACGGCTTCAGCGAAGCAATCATCGAGGACTGGCGGGAACGCAAACGCCGCCCGGTGCCCGTCGACCCGGACACCCTGGTTGCCGCGCAACCGCACTCGGGCACACACTCGATCATCGACATGATCAACGGCCGGTCCGACAGCCCCGGCTTCGCCACGGTGGCCCCGCTGACCGGTGAAGAGCTGATCAGGGCCTTCGGCAGCACGATGCCGCCGTCAGCTCAGGTCCAGGAATGGATGCGGGCCGGTGGGGGTCTGCGGGAGCGCTGGTCCGGCACGTATGTGATCAGCTACCGCGACGGTCAGCCCGACCACATCCACTTCTCCGGATACTCCGGCGATTGACGTCACGGTCCGCCACCCGATCGGGGGCGGCGCGCGGCGCTCGCGCGGACCGCGCGGTGCGGGGGCGACGGCTGCCGGCGGTCACCCGTGGAGCGAGCGGCCTGCCGGGCTGTTGCCCGTGAAGCGTTGGCCCGCCGCGATCTCGTCGCCGACCACCGACCAGACGGTCTCGTCGTCCCAAAAAGGGAACGGGTCGATGCTGCTCGTCTCCTGACGGACACGCTCGACCTCGCGATCCAGGCGCTCGAAGTCGGCTTCCTCGTCGCCGTCGTCGCCGCTGAAGGTGAACTCGTCGAGCAGGCGCTGGAGCCGGACGGTGACCCGGACGAGGGAGGAGACGTCCGTGTGGACCTCCTGCGCGGTCGCCTCGTCGGCGTCGAAGGCGTGCACCCTGCCGGAACCGGGGTCGAGGGCGAGGTGGGCGTTGAGCAGCCAGCCGATGACGGGCCAATCGCCCGCGTCCTCCGAGACGTCCTCGAAGTCCTCGACGTCGACGACGTCCTGGACGAGGGGCAGCCGACCGGAGTCCTCGTCGGGCACCCGCAGCCAGAGCGTCCCGGTCGGGACGCCGACGGTCTGCAGGAGGCGGGCGCCCTCGGTGCCCGCGGCGGCGGGCGGGAAGGCGGTGGCGGGCAGGGTCGTGAGCCGGTCCTCGCCGAAGATGTCGACGAGTTCGCTGCGGGTGACATCGAAGAGCACTGCCGGAACTCCGAACTCGGCGGCCACACGGGCGCCGTTCGACTGTCAGCTGGTCGGTCCACCACAGGCTCTCAGGCACCTCCGTCCGGCCATTCCCGGGGCCTGTTCCGTGATCGCGTACAACCGTTTCCGGCGCACTGCCGTCTGGAACGGTGAACCCCAGGGGAGGTGGCCGGATGCCGGATGCATCGGACCAGGAATACGTCGAGTACGTCACGGCGCGCCTGCCGGCGTTGCGGCGGCTCGCGTACGGACTCTGCGGCGACCGCGACTTGGCCGACGACCTGGTGCAGGAGACCGCCACGCGGCTCTACCTGCGCTGGGCGCGGATCGCTGAGGTCGAGCAGCTCGACGCGTACGTCCGTACGGTGCTGGTCCGGCACTTCCTGGACACCCGGCGGCGCGGCTGGTGGCGGGTGCACCTGTTCGGCGGGCCACCCGATGTGCGGTCCACCGAGGACCGGGGCGTCGAGGAGCAGACCGTGCTGCGCGACGCCCTGGCCAGGGTGCCGCCCCGCCAGCGAGCGGTGCTGGTGCTGCGTTTCCTGCACGACCTGCCGGTGGAGGAGGTGGCCCGGACGCTGGGCTGCTCGCCCGGCACGGTGAAGAGCCAGACCTCGCACGGCCTGGCGGCGATGCGACGGCTGCTCGGGGACCGCGAGATGGCCGGCCGGACCGGAAAGGAGCGATGGGCATGAGGACCGATGACGAACACGTCGCCGACCGGCTGCGCTGGCTGGACGACGAGCCGGCCGGCCCGCCCCGGATCGACCTGCCGGGAGCGATCCGGGAGGCCCGCCGGCGGCGGCGCAACCGCCGGGTGGCGGCGGCCGGGGCGGCCGCGCTGGGTGTGCTGACGATGGCCGCGCTGCCGGCGGTGCTGGGCGGGGACGGTCGGGCGGCGCCTGCGCCGGCCGCGAGCCCCAGCCCGTCGACGCCGGCGCCGACCGGTCCGTGGCAGGGGGTGTGCACGGCCACACTGCTGCCCGTGCCGGGCGATCCACAGGGCGCGGTCACCGGCGGTGACCCGGACGGCCGGTGGCTGGTCGGCCGTCGGGCCCCGCAGGGGCAGAGCCGCACGGATTTCGGCCTGCTGATCTGGGAGGGCGACCGGGCCCGGGAGGTCCAGCTGCCGGGTTCGTTGCAGAGGTTGACGGATGTGAACCGGGCCGGCCTGGCGGTGGGTTCGTCGTCAGCGTCCGGCCGTGACTGGCGGGCGTGGGCGGTACGCGACGGTGAGGTCATCGGTCTGCCCGTGGTGAGGTCCGGGGGCGCGACGGCCGTCAACGACGCCGGCCGGATCGTCGGCTACCGCAATCTGGTTCCCGAGAAACCCTGGATCCAACGGCCGGTGGTCTGGGACTCGTACCGGAGCCAGCCGGTCGACCTGCCACTGCCCGGCCCGCAGTGGGAGGGCACGGCCGTCGACGTCGACTCCGACGGCACCGTCCTGGCCGCGATGTCGAACGGGAGCCCGGACGGGCCCACCCGCGCGGTGGTGTGGCGTCCGGGCGCCACCCGGCCGGAGTTGCTGCCGCTGCCAACGGTGCCCGGCGGGAAGGCCACCAGGTTCTTTCCCGCGTCCGTTGCCGGTGGCTGGGTGACCGGCACCGCGGAACGCGACGTCACGGTAGTCCCCCGCGACGGCCTGCCCAGGTACGCGGTGCGGATCGACCTGCGGACCGGTCGGGCGGAGGTGCTGTCGGGCGTCCGCTGGGTCGGCGCGAGCAACGGCCAGGGCTGGCTGGCCGGTGCGGTCTCGGGTGACGTGCCCGGCGTGATCATCGGTACGAGGTCGGTGAAACTGCCCGTGCCGGACGGCTGGCGCGGCGAGCGGCAGGGCGCGGTGACCAGTTTCAGCGACGACGGCCGGGTGCTCGGCGGGAAGCTCGAGTCCGACGACCAGGTCCGGCCGGTGCGCTGGACCTGCCGGTGACCGGTCCGGGGGCGGTCCCGCACCGCCCCCGGACCGGAGGGGCTGCGGACAGCAGCCCCTCCGGTGCGTTCGTCGGCGGTTACCGGAGCTTGAACAGTGCGGTCAGGCTCGACCCGTCACGTGTCGTGGCGCTGAGCGTGTAGCAGGCGCCGGGTGTGGCGGGGGTCTTCCAGTTGTAGACGAACTGGCCGGCGGTCGGGTCGTATCTCAACGAGGTGGCACCGGTGGCGAGCACCTCGATGTCGTCGGCCTGCGCGCCGGTGGCGCACGTGACCTGCTTGGCGTTCATCGTGACGAGCGCGGGGTCGGTCAGCTCGGTGGCGCCCGAGAAGGCCTCGAACTTCATGGGCACGGTGCTGCCGCCCTTGACCGTGTTGTACACCCCGCCCATGTCGACCGGGCTGGCGAAGCCCTTCAGCGTCCAGGGCAGCACGGTGTACGACTGCACGGCGGTGCCGACGTTGCCCGCGGCGTCGGTCGCCGTGGCAAGGAGGATGTGCGTGCCGACGTCGGTGCGGTAGCCGCTGACGACGCATCCCGCCGGACCGGAGAGGGCGTCGCTCGCCGTGCACGTGGGGGCGGGCGGCACCGAGCCGAAGTACACCTCGCCGATCGCCGAGGAGAACGTCGCCGTCGGGGCGGTGGTGTCGACCTTGGCCGTGGACTCCTTGGGCTCCTCGACGTTGCCGCTGGTGTCGGTCGAGCGGAACTCCAGCCGGGTGGTGCCGTCCCGGTCGACCGTGACGGGCGTACCCGGGTAGGCCGTCCACTGACCGCCGTCGAGCCGGTACTGGGTGCTGGCGACGGCGAACGCGTCCTGCGCCTGGAGGGTGAAGGACGGGGCCGTCGTGTACCACCCGTTGTCGCCGTTCGGCTCCGCCGGTGACCAGGTCAGGGTCGTCGTCGGGGCCACGGTGTCCGTGCCCACCGTGAGGGTCAGCGTGGTCCGCGTGGTGCCGGCCTCGCTGACGTAGTCGGGCAGGATCAGGTCACCGACGACGGTGTGGCGGCCGGGGGTCTTGACGATGTTCTCGTCGAAGTTCCAGTCGACGCCGATCGCCTGGTTGTCCCGGGAGCCGTCGTTGTACGAGACCGCCACCTTGTCGGGGAGGTAGGGCAGCTCGCCGACCTCCAGGGTCTGTTCGAACGTCTCGGCGCCCTGGATCGAGATGCCGCCCTGGGACATCTCGGGCCGCACGTAGACGCGGGCCTCGGCGATCAGGCCGTAGGCGTCATTCGTGCCGTAGACCACGAACGGATCGACGTTGGGCTCCGCGACCATCTCGGGCGTGATCTCCTGCCAGGTGAACCCGACCTTCCCGCGGGCGCCGCCGGCGTAGACCGCGTCGAGCTCACTGGGCAGGGTGGGCACCTGGCCCACGCCGGTCCGCATCAGCACCGGCGAACGCACCGAGTCGACCGTCTCGCCGTTGGCGCGCCAGCGCAGCACGCCGGTGCCCGCGCCGGCACCCATGACGCCCCAGATGCGGATGCGCAACCGGCTCGTCGTGATCGGTGCGAAGTCGAAGTGGTTGTAGGCGTTGACGGCCACCCCGCCCGCGTACGTCGAGCCCTTGGTGAGGGTGACGGGCGTCCAGGTGGTGCCGTCCGAGGAGGTCTCGACGGCGTAGGTCGTGGCGGTGGGCCGGCGGGTGCCGCCGTTGTCGTCGTACCAGTAGATGTCGGTGGACGACAGCCGCACCGGCGAGGTCCAGCTGTACTGGATCCACGCCTCCCGCGCGACGCTGGTGCCGTTCTGCGTCTGGCCCCAGTTGCCCCAGCCGTTGCCGGTGCCCGGGTTGGAGCTGCTCGGGTTGCTGGCCTCGTTGACGCGCTGGTGGTTCTCCCACGACGCGGTGCCGCTGGTGGTGACCGTCGCCGAGGAGCCGAATTCCGCGGCGACCGCGCGCTTGGTGAGGGTCACCGCCACGGTTGCCTCCGACCGCTTGTCGCCGTCGTTGGCGACGAATCGGAACACGTAGTCACCGGCGACCGTGCCGGTCACGCGGGTCGCCAGCGCCTTCGGGTCGGCGAAGATCACGCCCGCGCCCTGGGGCGCCGAGACGGTCTCCCAGCCGAAGCTGAGCTCGCTGTCGTAGGGGATGCCGTCGTCGGAGGCCGTACCGACCAGGCGGGTGGACAGGTTGCCGTCCGAGGAGCCGTCGCGCGTGGCGGTGACCACCGGCGCCTGGTTGGCGACGGGAGGCACCTCGCGGCCGGAGTCGAACACCTGGATCTCGGCGATCGCGGTGTAGAAGGTCGGGCTGTTCGTGAAGGCGATGCGGACCTTGTTCGACCTCACGGTCCTGAAGAGCGCCTCGTTGAACTTGGCTGCCGGAACCGTCGGGTTCTTGAACTGGTTCGGCACCTCCTTCCATCCCCCGCTGCCGTCGGGCACCTGGACCCACCAGCGCGAGGGCTCGTGGTAGCCCCCGGCCTGACGGTCGCTGACGAAGGTCACCTTCACGTTGTCGAACGCCTTGGCCGAGCCCAGATCGAGCTCGACGTACCCGTTCTTGTCGGTGGTTCCGTAGTTGCCCCAGTACGGCTCGTTGGCGGTGCCACCGTCGGTCACGGCGGCCAGGGACACCGGCCGCTCGGTCTCCGCGATGGCGCCGGGGGTGTAGTTCATCGTGGTGGTGCTCCAGCCGGGCGTGTGGAACTGGCGCCACGGCGTCGGCCGTGCGCCCTGCTGGGTGTACGACGAGTGCGGGGTGGCGCCCGTCGCGAGGTTCGGCGCGTCCTCGGTGAGGTCGATGCCGGCCGTCTTGAGGTAGCCGACGACGCGGTCGTCCTTGATGGCGGTGTCCACCGCGCTCGGGAAGGTGGTCGCGGCCGTCGCGGTGAAGGTGACGGTCAGGCCGTCCTCGGCCTGGACGTTGTTGGTGTTCGGGTCGTAGGTGAGCTTGCCGAGCTTGTCGGTGCTGACCTTCTTCTCGCCGTCCAGGAACAGGCTGTAGCCGGCGCCCAGACCGTACCTGCTGCCGTCGGGGTCCCAGACGATCGTGACGTCGTGCCCGTGGTAGCGCAGGTTGTTGGCCATGAAGTGGTCGTAGCCGAAGGCGATCGGCCACAGCTCGATCTTGTCGTCGGAGCGCGGCTGGAGGCCCGCCATGTCCTCGACGAAGATGTAGTTCATGTTCCCGAGCATCACGTGGTTCGGGTTGTTGCGGTTGTAGGTCTTCGCGGTCGGGTTCCAGTTGGAGTAGTACTCGGCCTGGTTCGGCGCGCGCAGGTCCGCGTTCGGGTAGATGCTCCAGGCCATCCAGTCCAGCAGCCGCTTGGCGTACGCCGGGGTGACGTACTTCTGCTCCGGGTCGTAGTGGCGCAGCGCCGAACGGACGCCGCGGTACTGCACGGTGAAGTTGATGTTGGAGAAGTTGTTGGAGCCGCCGATCCCGTAGGCGGCACGGTCGTACTGGTTGGCGGTGTAGAACGGGAAGATCGGGAAGTTGTCGCCGTAGGTCAGGAACCGGAACCCGTCGACGTAGTTCTGCCACTGGTCGAACGGGATGAGGTCCTCGGCGTAGACGTCGTAGAGGTTCGACTCCTTGGCCGGGATCAGGGCACGGGCCGACGCGGGCAACGGGTTGGCCCTGCCGTTGGAGCTGGCCGCGCTGGTCGCGCCGTAGGACGTGCGGGCCAGGAACATCCGCATGTCGGGGCTCCACAGCTGGCTGAGGATCGCGTCCCGGGTGCCGTTGGCTGCGGTCGCCATCTCGTTGACCTTGGCCTGGCCGGCGCCGGCGATCTGGTAGAGCTGCCGGGCGGCGTCGAGCGCACCCCACACGTACGCCGACTCGGGGCGTTCGATCGTGCGTGCGCCGGGGGCGCCGGCACTGGCCTTCGGGAACCCGAACGAGATGGCGTCGGCGTCGTTGCCCGGCATGAAGTTGGTGTCGTAGGCGATGAGCTTGTTCTTGTTGCCGTCGTAGTGCTCGAGCTGGCCGACCCCGTCGCCCTCGAAGTAGCGGGCGAACCTGCCGGCGATCTCCTTGCCCCCGCCGTGCACGTTGTAGGCCTCAAGGCCGGCCGTGCCGATGTACTGCGAGTAGTGGTTGTTCCAGCTGGTGTGACCGGGGCTGTCGAGGAACGCCGAGGAACCGGACAGCTCGCCGATGTTGAGGATCTGGCCGTACGGCAGGTAGGGCGTACGCAGCCACTTGGTGTCCTGCAGGTGCATCGGCTGGGTGAGCGCGATCGCGTTCTGGTAGAGGTTCGACCCCTCGACGGTGGTGGGGTACTGGTAGGCGTAGCCGGGTGCGTTGGCGTCGAGGGTGTTGTAGCGCTCGCCCCACCAGCGGTAGACGATGGCCTTCTCCAGGGCGGGGTCGGGGACGTCGATGTAGGGGATGTCCTCGGCCCAGCGGCGGTTGAACCCGGTGATGCCGGTGCGCACGGCCTGGGCCGGCGGCATCGCGGCGTACTCCTGGTAGCTCTCGACCGTGTCGGGCAGCGTGGCCGAGGAGACGGCGCCGACCACCGACAGCGCCGCCGAGCCGCCGGCGGGCACGGTGATCTGACGGTCGAGGTTGGCGCCGCTGCGGGTGAAGCCGGCGCCGGTGAGGTCGATCGTGACGGTGTTCCACGGCGTGTCGATGAGGCCGTTGTTGGCGCCACTGGTGATGGTGCGGGTGCCGGTCAGTTCGGCCGCGCCGTCTCCGGCCTGGGTGGCCAGTGGCGAGGCGGCCCGGACCGTGAACGTCGCCGCCGAGCCACCGGGGTTGGTGAAGTCGATGGCCGTGACCGCGACGTTGTCGTAGGTGATGAACTTCGTCAGATCGGCGGTGACTCCCGTGGCGCCGATCGTGTAGCGGCCCTTGGCGTGGCTCGGCGCGTTGAACCGGTTCGCGCTGACCTCGGTGACGGTCTGCCCGGGCACGGTGACCGTGTACAGGTTGCCGAGGTTGTTCGGGCCGCCGACGTAGGTGCTGCCGGCGAAGCCCATGGTGGTGAAGTTGTTGTTGCTCGCGCCGCGCAGGTACAGCGAGCGGCCCCTGGTCATGAGCACCGCCGACCCGATGGTGCCCCGCACGCCCAGCACGCGGTCGAGGTAGTAGTCGGTGCCGCCGGCCGCGACGTCCTTGTCGAAGATGGACTGGTGCATGCTCTTCGCGGTGAACGGCACACCGGGCGCGAGCTGCGCGGCAACGTCGCCCACGTTGGTGTAGGCCGGGTCCCCGATCTCCATGACGTGGTTCTGCCCGTTGGTGTAGAGCCCGATGTCGCCCTCGTTGCCCGGCAGGATCGGGGTGTCGGCGTGCGCCGCGGACGGCAGGCCGACCACCCCTCCCAGCACCAGCGCGGCCACGGCCGACCAGACGGGCAGTCTCCTTCTGCGTCTACTGATCATGCTCAATCTCCTTGGTGGCGGTGCGGTCCCGCGGAGATGTCACCGGCCAGCCGCCGGTGGGGTCGGAAGCTGACGTGCGTCATCTCCGGCTGGTTGGCGTGACCCCGGTCACTAGCGCCCACCCTGACCTACGAAAACCTTTTCGGCAAGATGTCGGGCCAGGTCAATTCATGGCTGCCGGCCGGACCGCCGACGAACGACGTCCGAAAGGGTTTGCGGTGGGCCGGTGGGTATCCACCGAGGGCACCCGAGCCGGTCGGGCGACCCAGCCGAACGGGTGAAGGCTCAGCTCACCGCCGGGCCACCGTGGAGCCACGGATGACCAGGCGGGGCGCCTGGGTGTGCACGCCCCTGCCCAGCTCCTCGCCGTCCAGGGCGGCGAACACCCGCTGCGCCGCGGACCGGCCGAGCAGCTGCAGATTGGGGTCGATGCTCGTCAGCTCCGGCCGGGAGTTGGTGACCATCTCGTCCCAGTTGTCGAACCCGATGACGGCGATGTCGCCCGGAACCTTCCGCCCCTGGTCACGCGCGGTGTCCAACGCTCCCCTGGCGATCTGGTCCGAGCCGCACAGGACGGCGTCGATGTCCGGGTAGCGCTCGAGCAGCACCGCGGTCGCGTCCCGACCCCAGCGCTCGGACCACTCCGAGTACATCACCTCGCCGACCAGTTCCAGCCCGGCGGCGTCGAGCGCCGCCCGGGCGCCGGTGACCCGGTCCTGCGCGGCCGCGTAGGAGGGGTCACCGGTCACGTGCGCGATGCGGCTCCGCCCGCAGCTGATCAGGTGCTCGACCGCGAGTCTCCCCGCCGCCACGTTGTCGGGGACGAGCGACAGGTCCTCCGGGTCGTCGGACGGCGCGTAGACGTACACGACGGGGACGGGGAGGTCGTGACCGACGGAGGGGCGCGAGTCGGTCCGGCTCCCCACCACGATGAGACCGTCGACCCGCCGGCTCAGCAACGCCTTGAGCTGGTGCTGCTCGCGGATCGTGTCCCCGCGCGCGTCACACAGGAAGACGTTCACGCGGCCCGCGCCGAACGCGTCCTCGGCGCCCATGAGGATCGGGAGGACGAACCGGCCCTGGAGGTCGCTGGTGAGCAGACCGACGGTTCCGGTGCGGCCCACCAGCAACCCCTGCGCGAGCGTGTTGGGCACGAAGGACAGTTGCTCGGCCGCCTGGAGCACGCGCGCCCGGGTGCGTGCGGCAACCTGACTGCGCCCGTTGAGGGCCTTCGACGCCGTGGCCACCGAGACGCCGGCCAGCCGGGCCACCTCCGTCAGGGTCACCGCCTTGCTCCCGCCGACCTGGTCCCTGCCCGCCATGCGCACCCCTCCATCGTTCCGGCCCACGGTTCGCCAACGGGCCGAGCCTGCGTCAGCCGCCGCACCAAGTGCTTGACGACGGTGACGTCGGCCACTACTTTACACGCAACGAAAAGGGTTTCGGTCTTTTCACAGCGACACCTCAGTCACCGCCTGTCCCGCGATCCTCCCACCACCACGGGGACCCGGACGCATTCCTGGGCCACGACCCGTACCCGGCGTCGACCTGTCAGCGACAAAAGCACACGGCAAGGCTCTCACCACACCACCACCGGGGCCGTGCAGCGGCTCCCGCTCATCGATGGGCAGAGGAGTAGCGATGAAGATATTCCACCGGCGGGGCGGTCTCCGCGCCGTCCTGGCAGCCGGCCTCAGTGCGGCGGTCCTCGCGCTGGCCGCGTGTGGCGGCGGGAGCGACGGGTCGCCGGGGGCAGCGGTCAGCGTCGGCCCGGACGGCACCGACGACGGCAGCCAGCTCACGCTCTGGACGCGAGCACCCCTGGAGAAGCAGGCCAAGCTTCTGGTCGAGGCCTACAACAAGAGCCACAAGAACCAGGTCACCCTCACCGTCGTCCCCAACGACGACTACGTCGCCAAGGTGGGGGCCGCAGCCGGGTCGAAGGGCCTTCCGGACCTGTTCGCCGCCGACATCGTCTACGTGCCGAACTGGGTGAAGCAGGGCCTGTTCCGCGACATCAGCGCCAACGTCGACGGGCTGAGCTTCAAGGACTCGATCAACAAGGGACACCTCGGCGCCGGCACCGTCGACGGCAAGGAACACGTTCTGCCGTTCGTGCTGGACCTGTCGATGCTCTTCTGGAACAAGGCGCTGTTCACCGAAGCCGGGCTCGACCCGGAGAGGGCGCCCGCCACCCTGGAGGAGTACGCCGCCGCCGCCAAGAAGATCCAGGCCCTGGGCAAGAAGGACGTGTACGGCACCGCGACCGGACTCAACTGCGGCGGGTGCCTCGTCTTCACCTGGTTCCCCAGCATCTGGGCCGCCGGCGGCCAGGTGATGAACGGCGACGGCACGCAGGCCAACTACACCAGCGACCAGAGCAAGAAGATCTTCGACACCTGGCGCGACCTCTGGAAGTCCGGCGCCGTTCTGCCCTCGTCGAAGGACGAGACCGGCGCCACCTGGACCGCGGGATTCACCGAGGGCAAGGTGGGCCTGATGTTCTACCCGGCCACGCTGCTGTCGTCGACCAAGTTCGACGTCGGCGTCGCCGGCATCCCGGGACCCGGCGGCGGGGCGTCCACGTTCGTCGGCGGTGACGGCCTCGGCATCTCCAAGGACTCCAAGAAGGCCGCACAGGCCTGGAACTTCCTCAACTGGATGATGTCGGAGGAGGCCCAGGTCGAGGTCCTGGCCAAGGACAACGACGTGGTCTCCCGCGGCGACCTGGCCAGCAACAAGTACGCCGTCAAGGACCCGCGGCTGGTAACCATCAACGAGGTGGCCGGCAAGGGGCAGACGCCCGTCGCGCTGAACTTCCAGCAGGCGTACAACGCCGCGAACAGCCCGTGGCTCAGCCTGGTCCGCGACGCCGTCCTCGGCGAGGGAACCAAGCTGCAGTCGAACAACGAGCAGATCACCTCGGTGCTGTCCCAGTAGTCCACCGCCCTGGTGCCGGACTCGGTCGTCGCGCGACCGGGTCCGGCAGCGGGTGACCCACTCCCCCGCGCTGAGCACGTCTACTGGAGGGCCGTGCCGTGAATATGTCCTTGATGTCCGGCCGAGCCAGACGCTCCCGCCGACGCTCGAACGCGGCGTCACCCGCGCGCCGCGGTGAGGCGGTCAAGGGGTGGCTCTACGTCTCGCCCACCGCGGTGTTCGTGGCGATCCTGTTCATCCTGCCGCTGCTGCTGGTGGTCAAGATGTCGCTCTCGCGCTGGCCGCTGCTCAGCGGCGACCAGGGCGTCAACGCCCCGGACAACTACCGCAAGGTTCTCGACAACCGCTTCTTCGCCGACTCGGTCATCTTCACGGTCAAGTACACGGTCGTGGCCACCGTCCTGCTCATCGGTCTCGGCCTGGGACTGGCCCTGCTGGTGCAGGAATCCACCCGGTGGAAGGGCCTGCTGCGGGCGTCGTTCCTCATCCCCAGCGCTCTCGGGCTCGCCTCGGCGTCCCTGCTGTTCTACGTGCTGTACTCGCCGATCGCCGGTCCCGCCGCGGATCTCATGAACAAGCTCGGCTGGACGTTTCTGGGCAGCCCCAACGCTGCCCTGTTCTCCACGGTGTTCCTCATCGTCTGGCGCTTCGCCGGCTTCTACATGCTCCTCATGCTGGTCGGCCTGCAGGGCATCCCCGGCGAGATCTTCGAGGCGGCGCGGATCGACGGCGCGTCCCGCTGGCAGACCTTCCGCCGGATCACCCTTCCGCTGCTGCGGCCGACGCTGGCGCTGACCACGATCATGTGCGTCACCGGTTCCCTGCTGGCCTTCGAGCAGTTCTACATCCTCACCAAGGGCGGCCCGGACAACAGCACCATCACCGTCGTCCAACTCATCTACACGATGGCCTTCCAGGGCCAGAACGACCTGGGAGTGGCCGCCGCGCTGTCGGTCATCGCCCTCATCGCCCTGGTCGTCATCAACGCCGTGCAGCTACGGGCCTTCCACAACCCGGACGGGAAGTGAGAGCGACATGAGCACCCATGCACCGACGCCGGCCGGCGCTCATGCCGCAACGGACCCGGGTACGCGCCGGCCCGACCGTTCCCCGGCACGCGGTGGCACCGCCGTCACGACGGCAACCCGGCGTCGCCGCCCCGAGCGCCGTCCTCGCACGACAAGCATCGGTGGCCTGGTCCTCCGTACGCCGTACTGGATCTTCACCGGGGGCCTGGCCGTCATCTTCCTGTTCCCGCTGGCCTGGGCGGCGATCGCCTCCGTGTCGCCGCACGCCGGCACCAACCAGACCGACGGGTGGGGCTTGGGCAACTACCGCACGCTGACCCACTATCAGGCCGGCATCTGGCAGTACCTCGCCAACTCGGCCTTCGTCTCCCTGACCACGGTCTTCCTCACCCTGGCGATCTCCCTGCTGGGCGGGTACGCGTTCGCGCGGTTCAGCTTCCCCGGCAAGAACCTCCTGTTCCTGACCACCCTGGCGATCCTCATGGTCCCCTACGCGACCATGCTGATCCCGCTCTACGTCCTGCTGAACCAGCTCAGCCTGCAGAACTCGCTCATCGGCGTAGCCCTGGTCCTGACGATGTTCCAGCTGCCGTTCTCCACCTTCATGATGCGGATCTCGTTCGAGGCCATCCCCCGCGAGCTGGACGAGGCGGCCCTCGTCGACGGCTGCTCCTCCTGGGCCGCGCTGTGGCGGGTGCTGCTGCCGGCGGTCAAGCCCGGTCTGATCACCGTGGGCCTCTTCGCCTTCCTGACGGCGTGGAACGACTTCATGGCCCCGCTGATTCTGATCAACGACTCGAACAAGTTCACGCTCCCGCTGGCCGTGTCCAACCTGCGCGTCCAGGTGCAGGGAGTCATCGACTACGGCGCCACGGAAGCCGGGGTCGTGGTGCTGGCCCTCCCCTGCATCGTCCTGTTCCTCCTCCTGCAACGCCACTACGTCCGCGGCTTCATGTCCGGCGCCTTCAAAGGATGAACCCCACGATGACGATCACAGATCCCACGACCGGCCGCCGTCGGACCGGGTTCGTCCCCGCCGCCCCCAGGGCCGGACGGCTGCGCCCGCTCGGCCTGGACGAGGTCCGCATCACCGAGGGTTTCTGGGCCGAGCGCCAGTCGGTCAACGGCGAGCGCACCCTGGCGCACATCGGTCACTGGCTCGAGCGGGAGGGCTGGATCAGGAACTTCGAGCTCGCCGCCGCCGGCTCCCTGCCCGACGGCCGGCGCGGGCGCGAGTTCGCCGACTCGGAGATCTACAAGTACCTCGAGGCGCTGGCCTGGGAGATCGGGCGTACCGGTGACGACACGCTGGAGGCCGCCTTCCGGGACGTGGTCGGCCGGATCGCCCCGGCGCAGGAACCCGACGGGTACCTCAACACCAACTTCGGGCGGCCCGGGCAGGCACCACGGTGGTCCGACCTCGAGTGGGGCCACGAGCTGTACTGCCTCGGGCACCTGTTCCAGGCCGCGGTAGCCCGAGCCCGCACGCGACCGGACGGCGGCGACGACCTGCTGGCCATCGCCTGCCGCGCCGCCAACCTGGTCTGCGAGGTCTTCGGCGACGACGGCATCCGGAGCGTGTGCGGACACGCCGAGATCGAGGCCGGGCTCGCGGAGCTGGCACGCGTCACCGGAGAGCAGCGCTACCTGCGGCAGGCCGAGCTGTTCATCGCCCGCCGCGGCACCGGCACGCTGCGCCCCATCGAGTGGGGCCAGCAGTACTTCCAGGACGACATCCCGGTGCGCCGGGCCGAGGTGCTGCGCGGGCACGCCGTCCGGGCCAACTACCTGGCGGCCGGCGCGGTCGACGTCGCCGTCGACACCGGCGACGACGAGCTTCTCTCCGCCCTGGCCACCCAGTGGGACAACACGGTGGCCCGGCGTACCTACCTGACCGGCGGCCAGGGCTCCCACCATCAGGACGAGGCCTTCGGTGAGGACTGGGTGCTCCCACCCGACCGGGCCTACTCGGAGACCTGCGCGAGCATCGCCTCGATCATGTTCAGCTGGCGCCTGCTGTTGGCCTGCGGCGAAACGCGCCACGGCGACCTCATCGAGCGGACGCTCTACAACGTGGTCGCCACGTCCCCCTCGGCGTCCGGCACCGCGTTCTACTACGCCAACACCCTGCACCAGCGCAGTCCTGGGGCCGTACCGGACCCGGACACCGTCTCACTGCGCGCCGAATCCTCCCTCCGGGCGCCCTGGTTCTCGGTCTCCTGCTGCCCGCCCAACGTCGCGCGCACGCTCGCCAGCCTCGACGCGCTGGTCGCCACCGCGGACGCACAGGGCGTCCAGATCCACCAGTTCGCCAGCTGCCGCATCCGGACCCGGCTGGACAACGGGGAACTCGTCGCCCTCGACGTGCAGACCGACTACCCCCGTTCGGGGTCCGTTCGCCTCACCGCCACCCGGGACGCCGCTGCCCCGTGGACCCTCTCGATCCGGGTGCCGCAGTGGGCCGGTGGGGCCCGGCTGACGGTGACCACGGCAGCCGGTGAGGTCAGCACCACGGACGCCGAACCCGGGTGGGTCACCGCGCGTCGGTCCTTCCACACCGGGGACGTGGTCGAGCTGGTCCTGCCGATGCGACCGCGCCTGACCCATCCCGATCCCCGCATCGACGCGGTGCGCGGTCAGGTCGCCGTCGAACGGGGGCCCGAGGTCTACTGCCTCGAATCCATCGACCTGGACGTCGTCAGCAACGGGACCGTCACCGACGTCGCCGACGTCCGGATCGACGCCGGAGCCCGCCTCGACGACCACGACGGCCGACCACGGGTACGTCTCGTGGCGGCGGCGGAACCCGGGCCCGATCTCCCCTGGCCCTACGCCGGGCACTCGCTGGAGCCGGTGCCCTCGAGGGCGTTCGACGTCCCGCTGATCCCGTACCACGACTGGGCCGAGCGGGGACCGTCCACCATGCGCGTGTGGCTGCCCGTCGCCGCGCAACCGAACCCCGGCCCGGGCTCGGAGGAGTCATGACAACACCTACCGAGACCTGCACGGTGGGCGTGGACTTCGGCACGCTGTCCGGTCGCGCCGTGGTGGTGCGCGTGTCCGACGGTGCGGAGCTGGGCTCGGCGGTGTGCGAGTACCCGCACGGCGTGGTGGACACGGTGCTGCCGGGCACGGGTGACAAGCTGCCGCCGGAGTGGGCGCTGCAGGTGCCGGCCGACTACCTGCACGTGCTGCGGACCGCGGTCCCGCAGGCGGTGCGCGCCGCGGGCGTGGACCCGGCCGGCGTCATCGGGATCGCGACGGACTTCACGGCGTGCACGATGGTCCCGACCTTCGCGGACGGGACCCCGTTGTGCGAGACGGCGGAGTTCGCCGCGAACCCGCACGCGTACGTCAAGCTGTGGCGGCACCACGCGGCGCAGAGCCAGGCCGACCGGATCAACGCCCTCGCCGCCGAGCGCGGGGAGCCGTGGCTGGCCCGGTACGGCGGCTTCATCTCCTCTGAGTGGGAGTTCGCCAAGGGCCTTCAGATCCTCGAGGAAGCCCCCGAGGTATACCGCGCGATGGACCGGTTCGTCGAAGCCGCGGACTGGATCGTGTGGCAGCTGTGCGGCCGGTACGTCCGCAACGCGTGCACGGCCGGCTACAAGGGGATCTACCAGGACGGGTCGTACCCGTCCCACGAGTTCCTCGCCGCGCTCAACCCGGACTTCGCCGGGTTCGTGGCGGAGAAGATCGCCCAGCCGATCGGCCAGCTCGGCGAGGCGGCCGGTCGGCTGACCGCCGAGGCCGCGGCGTGGACGGGGCTGACGGAGGGCATCGCGGTGGCGGTGGGCAACGTCGACGCCCACGTCTCCGCTCCCGCCGCGCAGGCGGTGGAGCCGGGCCAGATGGTCGCGATCATGGGCACCTCGACGTGCCACGTGATGAGCGGCGCTGTGCTGCGCGAGATCCCGGGCATGTGCGGTGTCGTGGACGGCGGGATCGTCCCCGGCCTGTGGGGCTACGAGGCCGGTCAGTCGGGTGTCGGCGACATCTTCGGGTGGTTCGTCCGGACCGGCGCGCCGCCGGAGTACCACGCCGCGGCCCGGGAGCAGGGCATCTCGGTACACGAGCACCTCACCAACCTCGCCGCGAAGCAGGCGATCGGCGAGCACGGGCTCATGGCCCTCGACTGGCACAGCGGCAACCGGTCGGTACTCGTCGACCACGAACTCTCCGGCCTCGTCGTCGGCCAGACCCTCGCCACCCGCCCCGAGGACACCTACCGGGCGCTCCTGGAGGCCACGGCATTCGGCGCCCGCACCATCGTCGAGGCGTTCCGCGACGCGGGCGTACCCGTGGCGGAGTTCATCGTCGCCGGCGGCCTGCTCAGGAACCCGTTGCTGATGCAGATCTACGCCGACGTGCTCGGCATGCCCCTGTCGGTGGTGACCTCCGACCAGGGCCCGGCGCTCGGGTCGGCGATCCACGCCGCGGTCGCCGCGGGCGCCTACCCCGACATCCGCCACGCGGCGGCTGCCATGGGCGGCCGCGAGGTGGGCGCCTACCGGCCGGTGGCCGAGAATTCGGCCGCCTACGACGAGCTCTACGCCGAGTACCGCGCGCTGCACGACCACTTCGGCCGGGGCGGCACCGACGTCATGCGGCGGCTCAAGGCGATCCGCAGGAGGGCCCTCCGGTGACCACCACCACGACCGCGGCGGTGCGGCACGCCATCGAGGTGCTGCGCGAGGAGCTGGTCCGGCTGCACGCCGAGCTGACCCGCAACGAGCTGGTGATCTGGACCGCGGGCAACGTCTCGGCCCGGGTGCCGGACGCCGACCTGATGGTGATCAAGCCGTCGGGTGTCTCCTACGACGAACTGTCGGCCGAGACGATGGTCGTCACCGACCTCCAGGGACGTCTGGTGCACGGCGAGCACCAACCGTCATCCGACACCGCGGCACACGCCTACGTCTACCGGCACCTGCCCGAGGTGGGCGGCGTGGTGCACACCCACTCGACCTACGCCACCGCGTGGTGCGCGCGGCGGGAGCCCATCCCGTGCGTGCTCACCATGGTTGCCGACGAGTTCGGCGGTGACATTCCGGTCGGGCCGTTCGCGCTCATCGGCGACGACTCGATCGGCCGCGGAATCGTCGAGACCCTCCGCCACAGCCGCTCGCGGGCCGTGCTCATGGGCGGACACGGCCCGTTCACCATCGGCGCGACTCCGCGCGACGCGGTGAAGGCGGCCGTGCTGCTCGAGGACGTCGCCCGCACCGTCCACATCGCCCAGCAGCTCGGCGTCACGCCGCGACTCGCCCCCGCCGCGATCGACAGTCTCTACGACCGCTATCAGAACGTCTACGGACAGAAGGGAAACGCCGTCCCATGAGCGCGCGCCCCCAGATCTGGTTCCTCACCGGCAGTCAGGGCCTCTACGGCGAGGACGTCCTCGCCCAGGTCGCCCAGCAGTCGAAGGTGATCTCCGACGCCCTCGCGGCCAGCGAGGAGATCGTCGCCGACGTCGTCGCCAAGCCGGTGCTCACCGACGCCGACGCGATCCGCCGGGTCCTGCTCGACGCCAGCAGCGACGACGCGTGCGCCGGCATCATCGCCTGGATGCACACCTTCTCCCCCGCGAAAATGTGGATCTCGGGTCTGGAACGCCTGCAGAAGCCGCTGCTGCACCTGCACACCCAGGCGAACCGCGACCTGCCCTGGCGCACGATCGACATGGACTTCATGAACCTGAACCAGGCCGCACACGGCGACCGCGAGTTCGGCTACATCCAGTCCCGCCTCGGTGTCGTGCGAAAGACCGTGGCCGGCCACGTCTCCGATCCCGACACCGTTGCCGCCGTCGCGGCCTGGGCACGCGCGGCCGTCGGGCTCGCCGAGGTGCGCGGCCTCCGGCTGGTGCGTTTCGGCGACAACATGCGGGGCGTCGCGGTCACCGAGGGCGACAAGGTGGAGGCCGAGCGCCGCTTCGGCGTCTCGGTCAACACCCACGGCGTCAACGACCTCGTCGCCGTCGTCGACGCCGTCACCGACTCCCACGTCGACACCCTCGTCAAGGAGTACGACGAGCTGTACGACGTCAGCCCCGAGCTGCGGGCCGGTGGGGAGCGGCACGAGTCGCTGCGCTACGGCGCCCGGATCGAGCTGGCCCTGCGGCAGTTCCTCACCGAGGGCCGCTACGGGGCGTTCACCACCAACTTCGAGGACCTCGGCGGCCTGCGCCAGCTGCCCGGCCTGGCCGTTCAACGGCTGATGGCCGACGGCTACGGCTTCGGCGGTGAGGGCGACTGGAAAACCTCCGTCCTGCTGCGCACCCTGAAGGTGATGGCCGACGGCCTTCCCGGCGGCACCTCCTTCATGGAGGACTACACCTACCACCTGGAGCCCGGCCGTCAGCTCGTGCTCGGCGCACACATGCTCGAGGTCTGCCCGTCCATCGCCGCCGGCCGGCCCCGCCTCGAGATCCACCCGCTCGGTATCGGCGGCCGCGAGGACCCCGTCCGGCTCGTGTTCGACGCCGCCCCCCGCGAAGGCTTCGTCGTCGGCATGGCCGACATGGGCGACCGCTTCCGCCTCGTGGGCAACGCGATCGACCTCGTCCGGCCGCTCGAGGCACTCCCCGCGCTCCCCGTCGCCCGAGCGGTCTGGGCGCCCCGTCCGGACCTGCGTACCTCGACCACCTCCTGGCTCACCGCCGGAGGCCCCCACCACACCGTGCTCTCCACCGCGCTGACCCGTGAACACCTGGAGGACTTCGCCGAGATGGCGGGCGTCGAGCTCGCCTACATCGACGAGACGACCACAACGCGCGGCTTCGCCCGGGAGCTGAGGTGGAACAACGCCTACCACCGGCTCGCACAGGGTCTCTGACCCTGGCGGTGAAGAGACGCCCTTGCGTCGTCCCTGCTGGACGACCAGAAGCTCGGCGCCGGCATCGCCTGGGCCTCCGGCGAGATCCCCGCCGCCCTCGTCATGATCCTCCTCGTCCGCCGATGGATCGACGCCGACCGGCGGAAGCAACGCCGCCTCGACCGCGCTGCCGACCGCGACGAGGACGACGGCCTGGCCCGCTATGACGCCTTTCTCGCCGCAGCCGGCGAGCAGGACAGCGCAGACCGCAGCCCTGCTGCTGCCGAGCCAGTCCGAAGGGCGGACGTACGGGGGCCCGGATAGGAACGGCCCCTCGGCAGTACCGCCCAGGAACCGAACTCCACCGCCCGATGCGCCGGCCTGGCTCGCCTGCCGGCATGGGGGTGGCCGATGACAGTCTGGTCATCTGCGAGCCGCAGCAGGGTCACGGTGGTCAGAATCGCAGCTATGGACCGACCTGAGCGCCTGTCCGCCGTATTGCTGGCCGGGCTGACCGTTCTGCTGGGTGGGCTCACGCCGGGCGTCGCTCAGGCACACATCGGCGGCCAGCCGATCCCGGATGCCGCTTACTACCGAGCCGAGCTGCATGCCGTCACGCCGGCCCGGCCGGACATCCAGGTGCGGGTCGATCCTGGCGGCGAGTGGATCGAGCTGACGAACAACGGTCCGGACGAGTTGATCGTTCTCGGCTACACGCGGGAACCGTACCTGCGGATCACCGCCACAGCCGTGCAGGAGAACGAACTCTCCCAGACGACGTACCTGAACCGCAGCCTGTTCGCCGACAGCGTGCCCACCGGGCAGGACGGCGGCACGCTGGCTCCGGCCTGGAAGACGACCAGCACGAGCGGCACCAAGCGTTGGCACGACCACCGCATCCACTGGATGGGCCAGGCCCGGCCGCCGGTGGTCGCCGCAGACCCCCGCCATCCCCATCCGATCGGTGACTGGACGGTGCACGCAACGGTCGCCGGTCAGCCGCTGGTGATCACGGGTGACCTGCGCTGGCTGGGAAAGCCGGGCGCGGCGGACGGCAGCCCGGCTCTGCCGTCCTGGCTGCTGTGGCTGATCGAGGGAACGCTGCTACTCGTGCTCCTGCTCGTGGTCCTGCTGATCTACCAACGCCGACGACCTCCACCTGCCGCAGAACAGGCCGCCGAGCACGCGGCCCGGATCACCGTGTGATCTCGCCGCTCCGCGGCGGTTCACGCCAGTACCGGACGCGTCGCACGAGACGGGTCCAGGAAGCCCCTGCCCGGCCGCGCCGCTGAGGTTCACCTACAGAAGGCCGCAACGGCCGAAATCCGTCCGGACGCCGCCCCTGACCACACCGAAGCGGGCTGCCACCCGGGGCCTCGTCATTGATGAACCACGCTCGGCTCGCCCACCATTCTCCAATCAGGCCGCCGGCGTCCCGATCCTCGACATCTCCGGTGTCGCGGCCGACGCCGGCAGCGCCATACTCCTCGCGAGCGCGCCATGGAGCCGCGCGCCGGATGGCGTTCACGGAGCTTGAACAACGATGGCCTTACATACCGCCCACGGTGCCGCCTGACGCGGTCCGCTCCGGCCCAGTCATGCTGCGCCATGCGCGATACAGCCTGATCCCCCGCGACCGGCATGAAATCCACGAGTTCACCGACGCCGTCCGTGCTGAGAAATCTGGTGATCAGGATGGGTCCACGCAGAACTGCCCAGATCGTCTCGGCGTTATCATATTTACCCTCTAACGGGTGAAGCTCTTGTTCCGGCTCGCACCTCTCAAAGCCCACTTCTCAGCGTGTGCGTCTCGAGACGCGGAGCGCAGGTCTGCATGCCGCGAGCCGCCGATTGGCACTCGGCCCGGAGCGGCGCGCCAGGGAGAGTGGGGATCCTGGTGCCGTACTCAGGGAGTTGTGATGCAGGTAGCCGTGGTCACCTTCGACGGGTTCAACGAGCTCGACAGCTTCATCGCTTCGGCGCTGATCAACCGGTGTCGTAAGAACGGCTTGGAAGCCTTCATCACGACGCCGACGCCCGTGGTCACATCGATGAACGGCGTCGAGGTGACCGGGCAGCGCCCGATCGAGTTCGTGACCGACGCCGACGTTGTGCTGATCGGCAGCGGAGTGAAGGCGCGCGAGGTGGTCGCCGACGACCGGCTGATCTCCAGGCTGCTGCTCGATCCGTCGCGACAGCTGATCGGTGCGCAGTGCTCCGGCGCGCTGGTCCTTGCCCGGCTCGGGCTGCTGGATGGCATGCCGGCCTGCACGGACATGAAGAGCCGGCCTTTTGTCGAAGCCTGCGACGTCACAGTGCTGGACGCGCCGTTCCACGCCGAGGGGAACATTGCCACGGCAGGCGGCTGCCTGGCGTCCCAGTATCTCGCCACGTGGGTGATCACCCGGATGCTCGGGGAAGGCGCTGCGCGCGACGTCATCGACTACGTGGCTCCGGTCGGCGAGAACCAGGAGTCCGTCGAGCGCGCCATGCGTGCCGTCCACGCGGGCGAGGTCGCAGTGCGCTGACGCAGCGGGATCATCCTTTCGCGGCCGCCTTCGGTCCTGGCACGATGTCCAGGCGCACTTGAGGGTGCTCCTGCCCGCATCCTCATACCGTGATCGACGCTGAACCGCGCCTTCCCGGGCGGCGGAGCAGGGCGCTGCGCAGGCTCACGCTCGGCGCGGCGACGGCGGCATCTTGCCGGTGACGGGCCGAGCCAACCGTGGATCAGGGAGTTGCCGGGCGCTGCCGGACGAACAGCACCGTCGGGATCACCATAAGGAACAGGACGACGCCACCGACGAGCCAGCCGAGGTGCAGGGCGTCGGTGAAGGCCCGCGGTACGGCCAGGGAAAGCGTGTGTGCCAGCGGGGCCGGGAGCTGACCCGCGCTGCTGTGGTGGGCGGCTCCCCCGACGACCGCTTCGGCCGTGCCGGACGGCACTCCGGCCGACGTGAGCTGCTCGTGCAGGTACTTCGGGAAGCGGGTCGTCGCGAGGGTGCCGAGGATGCTCGGGCCGAGCACGCTACCCAGCTGACGGAACATGTTGACCGAGCCGGCGGCCATGCCGGCCTGGAGCGGCGGCACGCTGTTGACGGCGGCAGCGGTCGAGGGCGCCACGAGCAGCGCCGAGCCGACGCCGGCGACGAAGAGCCCCGGCCACATCACCCCGTACCCACTGTTCGGGCCGACCAGCAGCAGCGCGAGGGCCGCGGCGCCCATGAGGGCGAGCCCCGCAGCGAGCACGGGGGCGATGCCGACCCGGCGGGCCAGGCGTCCGGCGAATGCGCTGACGACGATGTAGGGGACGAACATGGGGAGCAGTTTCACCCCGGTCTCCAGGGCGCTCGCGTGAGCGATCCGCTCCAGGTAAAGGACGGTGAGCAGGCAGATGCCGACGAAGCCGAACATCGTCACGGCGCCGATGGTCATCACGGTCGCGAACGAGGCGTTCTTGAACAGCCGCAGGTCCAGCATGGGGTCGTGGTGGCGGAGTTCGAGCCGGACGAAGGCCGCCAGCGAGACGGCGAAGACTGCGTAAGCCACGACGGTCGGCAGCCGGCCGTAGCCGCTGGCGCCGCCCTGGATGATGGCGTAGGTCGCCGACGCGATGGCGGTCGTGCCCAGCAGCACGCCGGCGGGGTCGAGTCGCCGGGTCGGATGCTTGCTCTCCGCCACGAACAGCGGGGTGAGCACGAGGGCGAGCACCCCGAGGACCAGGTTGGTGAGGTAGACCGCGTGCCAGGAGGCTCGGCCCAGGAGCGCTCCCGCCACCAGAGGGCCGATCGCCAGCCCAAGGCCGGAGCAGCCGGCCCATACGCTGATGGCGCCGGTCCGCTCGTGCTGGTCGGGGAAGGCGTGACTCACGATCGACAGGCTCGACGGCAACACGGCCGCGGCGCCGAGCCCCATCACGGCCTGGGCGGTGATGAGCAGACCCACGTTCGGCGCGGCGACGGCGAAGGCGCTGCCGAGCGTGAACACAGCGACGCCGTAGCAGAAGACCCGCCGCCGCCCCAACAGGTCGCTCAGCGTGCCGGCGGAGAGGACCAGACTCACCACGGCGAGGCTGAAGGCGCTGCTCACCCAGACCAGCGTGCTGGCGGACATGTGCAGGTCGTCCTGGATCGGCGGCAGCGCCGAGATGGTCGACGACACGTTGACGAAGGTCATCATCGCGCCCAGGCAGACGACGAACAGGGCGAACCATCGTCGGCGTCTCTCGATCGTGGGGGCGGGGTGGCGCCCTGCCGCGGTGATAAGCTGGCTATTGGAAAGCATAGCCAGAACGGTAGCACCCCTGGCTATGCAAATGCCTAGCCAGAGGGGTGTGGTAGCCATGACACGGCCAGCAGGGCCGGCCGGGCCCGACACCGACACCATCATCACGTTGACCGGCCGCTTCGCCGATCGCGACGCGTGGCAGGCGGAGGGCTGGTGCCGCATCGAGCACGCGCTGGAGCTGATCGGCACCCGGTCGGCGATGGTCCTCATGCGGGAGATCTATTACGGTGGCCGGCGCTTCGACGAGTTGGCCCGGCGTACCGGCCTGACTGAGGCGGTTGCCGCCAAACGGCTCAAGCAACTGGTCGCCGACGGCCTGCTGCGGCGGCGGCCCTACCAGGAGCCGGGCAAGCGGACCAGGTACGAGTACGTCCCCACCGAGCTGGGCCGAGAGCTCTTCCCCGTGCTCGTCGCCCTGATGCAGTGGGGGGAGCGACTCGGCCGGGAGGGCGGCGTCGAACTCGTGCACGCCGGCTGTGGAAGCCCGCTCGGCGTCGTGGTGAAGTGCGCGCAGGGGCACGAAGTGGCGCCACCCGACACGGCCGCCCGGCTAGTGACGGACGGAAACGGCGCCGACCTCCGGTAACGGCGATCGCCAGCCCCTGCCGCCGGGGTCTGTGCTGA